>NZ_JAVDQT010000028.1:0-1050 GCF_031454375.1 Brucella pseudogrignonensis | reverse complement strand
GGGTGAAGTCGTAACAAGGTAGCCGTAGGGGAACCTGCGGCTGGATCACCTCCTTTCTAAGGAAGCTGTAGAATAGTAAGACGCCTGACTTGTTTAGGATGAACTTTCTCGTGCTTTTTAGAACATAGATTGCAGGCCAGTCAGCCTGACAATCGCTTTGCAGGCGTGCCGCCTTCGTTTCTCTTTCTTCATTGTTGATTGAATGACCCGCTCACGGGCCGGATCACAGCTGATGCTGCTGGCACTGTGCGAGCGCGCCGCCCTTTCTTTTAAAGGATTTGGAGTGGCGACGGACTAGCGTCCTGTATTGGCGCCCTCTTTGAGAGGTAGCGAAAGTATATGGGCTTGTAGCTCAGTTGGTTAGAGCACACGCTTGATAAGCGTGGGGTCGGAGGTTCAAGTCCTCCCAGGCCCACCAGATATGTGATAAGGGGCTTTAGCTCAGCTGGGAGAGCACCTGCTTTGCAAGCAGGGGGTCATCGGTTCGATCCCGATAAGCTCCACCATCACATTTTGGTGTCGAGTAGGACGGATTTTGGTCAATCAACAAAAGAAAGAAACGTGTTTGCAGATTGCTTTGAGCAATTTGCCTGTTCTGTATGAAATAGTGAAGAGAAGATGTAATCGGATCGACCTTTGGTTGATGTCGCAAGAGCTTGCTCAAGCCTTGCATTATGATTGGCAGCCTGACCGCGCCACCGATTGTATCTCGAGAAGCTGGTCTTTCTGCTGATAACGTCAAGCTTTAAGAGTTTGATGGATATTGGCAATGAGAGTGATCAAGTGTCTTAAGGGCATTTGGTGGATGCCTTGGCATGCACAGGCGATGAAGGACGTGATACGCTGCGATAAGCGTCGGGGAGGTGCGAATACCCTTTGATCCGACGATTTCCGAATGGGGCAACCCACCTTAGATAGCTAGAAAATCTGAACCGTTCTGATGGAACGGCTCAAGTTTCTAGTTATCGTAATAAGGTATCTAACCTTGAATACATAGGGGTTAGAAGCGAACCTGGGGAACTGAAACATCTAAGTACCCAGAGGAAAGGA
>NZ_JAVDQT010000027.1:0-1201 GCF_031454375.1 Brucella pseudogrignonensis | reverse complement strand
AACGTCAAGATGTCGATGAACCCCTTTGACGAGATCGCGGTTGAAGAAGCGATCCGTTTGAAGGAAGCAGGCAAGGTCACGGAAATCGTCGTGGTTTCGGTCGGTCCGGCACAGGCGCAGGAAACACTGCGCACGGCACTTGCCATGGGTGCTGATCGTGCAATCCTCGTGAAGACTGACGAAACCGTCGAGCCGCTTGGCGTTGCCAAGGTGCTGAAGGGCGTAGTCGAAGCTGAACAGCCAGACCTCGTGTTCCTCGGCAAGCAGGCGATTGACGACGATGCCAATCAGACCGGCCAGATGCTTTCGGCATTGCTCAACTGGAGCCAGGCAACTTTCGCATCGAAAGTTGAGCTGGGTGACGGTTCTGCCAAAGTAACGCGTGAAGTCGATGGTGGTCTTCAGACCATTGATGTGAAGCTGCCTGCGATTGTTACGGTTGATCTTCGTTTGAACCAGCCGCGCTATGCATCGCTGCCAAACATCATGAAGGCCAAGAAGAAGCCGCTTGATGAAAAGTCGCCTGCTGATTTTGGCGCCGACATTGCTCCGCGTCTTAAGGTTTTGAAGACCGAAGAACCGGGTGGCCGCAAGGCTGGCGTGAAGGTTGGTTCGGTTTCCGAGCTGGTTGAGAAGCTTAAAGCCGACGGCGTATTGTAAGAGATCGGAAGGACAAAAACATGGCTATTCTTCTTATTGCCGAACACGACAATGCAAGCCTTTCCGATCAGACTGCAAAGGCTCTGACTGCAGCTGCCCAGATCGGTGGCGATGTTGATATTCTGGTTGCAGGCAAGGGCGCGAAAGCAGCCGCTGATGCAGCTGCAAAGCTTTCCGGTGTTCGCAAGGTTCTGCTTGCTGAAAGCGATGCACTGGAAAACCGTCTGGCTGAGCCACTCGCAGCAGCCATCGTTGAACTCGCAGGAAACTACGACACGATCATTGCGCCAGCCACAACTTCGGCCAAGAACGTTCTGCCACGCGTAGCAGCTCTGCTTGATGTGATGCAGTTGTCTGAAATCATGGAAGTTGTCTCAAGCGACACTTTCAAACGTCCGATCTATGCGGGCAATGCGATCCAGACCGTTCAGTCGACAGATGCCAAGAAGGTTATCACGGTTCGTACGGCTTCTTTCTCGGCAACGGCTGAAGGCGGGTCGGCTTCAGTTGAAAGCGTGAACGCTGCTGCTGATCCTGCTCT
>NZ_JAVDQT010000026.1:0-1208 GCF_031454375.1 Brucella pseudogrignonensis | reverse complement strand
GAAAAGCTGACGCATCAGAACCGTGAACGCATTCCTGAGCGCGTTGTGCATGCCAAGGGCTGGGGGGCTTTTGGCACACTGACTATTACTGGCGATATTTCGAAATATACCAAAGCCAAGGCTTTGCAGCCGGGTGCAAAGACGCCGATGCTGGCGCGTTTTTCGACTGTCGCTGGTGAGCAGGGCGCTGCAGATGCTGAGCGTGATGTTCGCGGCTTTGCGCTGAAGTTCTACACCGAAGAAGGCAATTGGGATCTTGTTGGCAACAACACGCCTGTGTTCTTCGTGCGTGATCCGGTGAAATTCCCGGATTTCATTCACACTCAGAAGCGTCATCCCAAGACCAATCTGCGTTCGGCGACCGCCATGTGGGATTTCTGGTCGCTTTCGCCAGAAAGCTTGCATCAGGTGACAATCCTTATGTCAGATCGCGGCCTTCCAACCGATGTGCGCCATATCAATGGTTATGGTTCACACACCTATTCCTTCTGGAATGATGCTGGCGAGCGCTATTGGGTCAAGTTCCACTTCAAGACTCTGCAGGGCCACAAGCACTGGACCAATGAAGAGGCTGAACGTGTAATCGGTCGCACGCGTGAATCGACGCAGGAAGATCTGTACACCTCCATTGATAAGGGCGAGTTCCCGAAGTGGAAAGTTCAGGTGCAGATCATGCCAGAACTGGATGCCGACAAGACGCCTTACAATCCATTCGACCTTACCAAGGTTTGGCCGCATGCTGATTATCCGCCAATCGATATTGGTGTGATGGAATTGAACCGCAATGCGGAAAACTATTTCACCGAGATTGAAAACGCAGCCTTCTCACCGTCCAACATTGTGCCGGGCATCAGCTATTCGCCAGACAAGATGTTGCAGGGTCGCTTGTTCTCTTATGCCGATGCTCATCGTCATCGCCTTGGCACACATTATGAGAACCTGCCGGTCAACCAGCCAAAGTGCCCAGTGCATCACTATCACCGTGATGGTCAGATGAACACCTATGGCGGCATCGCGACTGGCAACCCGGATGCTTATTATGAGCCAAACTCGTTCAACGGCCCGGTTGAGCAGCCTTCTGCCAAGGAACCGCCACTGCGTTTGAGCGGTGATGCAGATCGCTACAATCATCGCATTGGTAATGACGATTATTCGCAGCCGCGCGCACTGTTCAACCTGTTTGATGACGGCCAGAAGGCGCGCCTGTT
>NZ_JAVDQT010000025.1:0-1253 GCF_031454375.1 Brucella pseudogrignonensis | reverse complement strand
TGCCCGCGTGTGGCTCGCGTCATGACGGCTAACATCATGCAACCGATAACACCTACCGTCATGATGTGAAGTGCAGAAAATGGATTGAGATGGCCAAGCGCTGAGCAAGCGATCGCAATGTAACCAAGAGGTACAAAGGCATAGGCAATGTGCAAAACGAGCAGCAGCTTTTCGCGCGCCACACTCCAGCCCCGCCAACGGTAAAGCCGGATTGTATGAAGAACGGCAGTGATGATGGCGAGAATAGCAGTGACTGAAGATTCAGGCATCGCCACCCAGGCAATGCAGGTCGCAGCTCCTACAATAATGCACAAGCCGTCATAGCGGTTAAACGAGGTTGGAAACTGCGTTAATCCGGCTTTGTTGAGCCAGTTGCGGGTGAAGCTTGGAATGATGCGACCACCAATCAGCATGATCAGAAGCACATAGGCACTGACCCCAATACGGTTTGCCATCGCAACGTCACCACCACTGAGTGCCAGAGAGTGAAAAGTGATATTGGCGGACGTAACGACACCTACAGCAATCAGAACTTTAAGGTTTTTCCATTGACGACCTGCAACGATTTCACGCGCGCAGATGAAAAGCAGTAAGGGCAGGAAGAGGCTCTCAATGGTAACCGCGACATAGATATTCGTTATATCCGGATTGAGAAACACCAACCGACCGACAAACCATGCTCCGAATAGCAGAGCGAGTGGCATGCCGGAAACGGGTAATCTGCCGGTCCAGTTGGGCACCGCAGTCAGCAAAAAGCCAGCAAGAACTGCGGAAGAAAAACCGAACACCATTTCATGGGCATGCCAGTTAAGTGCGCCGTAAGCACCACCGACAGAAAGGCCTATGGTGAGCGATAATATCCAGAGCAGCATGGCCAGAACTGCCCAGATGGCTCCACCCAGAAAAAATGGGCGAAAGCCGTAGCTAAAAATTGCGGGTCCGGTCTTTTTAAACCCCCGCGCGATTGCGCCGCGTCGTTCGGAGGGCATCACTGCGGGGGTGGCCAGCAGGCCTTCCTGTCTTGTCATAATAGCCTCGTCACCGGACCAATATCTGCAATCTCCAACAGTCTGTTACTGTGCGCTGGCGATTGCTTTTTCGAGTCTCGCCTGCACTGGTTTTGGCTTCTTGGCTGCAACGATCTGTTCCAGGTTTGAAGGGTTGTCGCCGACAACCAGCAGAGCCACCATGCCCATGGCATAATGCGGTGTGCATTTAACGAAGTAAGCGCCAGGTTCTGTGACGTTCAGTGT
>NZ_JAVDQT010000024.1:0-1636 GCF_031454375.1 Brucella pseudogrignonensis | reverse complement strand
GCCGCAGCCAATGACGACGAGAACAAACGTTCGATGCTTGTAAAAATACTGCATCAAACCACTGGAAAAAGACTAGCTCGAATACAAACCGATATTCCTGCATCGTATCAGTTGCTTTTTGCCGCCGCCTCTCTTCCCGCCGATACGCCGGATGCAAACCGGCAACATTACATTCGGCAAATCGACAGAGTTGTTGAGGCGCTGGATAAAGATGCACCACTTCCATCACCTGAAATATCGCCTGAGCCTTCGGTCCATAGGCAGGAGGAAGGTATTTTGCAGGCGCTAAGCAATATATCGGGAAGTGAGAAAACAGACTATAAAAAGGGTGCGGGTGACAGCTTTTTTGCTGCCGATGCATTTACCAATCCCATTTATCAACGCTTTGCCCTCAAAACCACTTTGGCGGCAATTGCGTGCTATGTATTTTACGCCGCGATTGATTGGCAGGGCATCCATACAGCAATGGTGACCTGTTATGTCGCGTCTCTTGGCACCGCGGGCGATACAATTCATAAATTGGCATTGCGTATCACGGGTTGTCTGATAGGGGCTGCTATTGGGATTGCGTCAATTATATTTCTCATGCCGCAGTTGGAGTCCATTGGCGGCTTGATGGTTCTGGTTTTTGCGGTCGCTCTTCTTGCTGCATGGGTATCTGCAGGCAGTGAAAAGGTTTCCTATGGCGGAGTTCAGATTGGTCTCGCATTTGCTTTAACCGTATTGCAGGGCTTTGGTCCGACAACCGATATGGATTCAGCGCGCGACCGTATCGTCGGTGTACTGGTCGGAAACTTCGCCGTTTATCTTGTTTCCACACTGATATGGCCAGCGCCTGTTGTGACCGTTATCCGCCAGCGCCTTTCGGATGCAGCCAAAAAATTGGCTGAAATCGCATCTGCTACACCGGATGAACGACCCAAGATGATTGCCACGGTTGCTGAAACAGAACGTCTTTTGAGCGACGTTCGTTACTGTTTTTATCTATTGCCGTTTGAACCTGCGTCTCTTCGTCCTTCAGACAAACTTGAAAAAACCTTTGATGGCTTTGTCGATGAGCTTGCTTCACTGAATAAGGAAGTCTACTTTTCTGGAGAGATCATGCCCGATGCTGTTGAGAGATTGAACGCGCTCTCGTCACGCATAAAGTCTGATGATATGCAAAGCGAAATTCTACCGGAAGATCAGGCCATTCCTGCTGAGGAAGCAGACACTGTGGGGGCAACTAAAATCGATCAGCATCTTGCGCATATGGAAGCACTTTTGGCGGGCGGCAGGGTATGAGAAAACCTGTGACGCTGAAATTCATTGCGCTATTTTCAATTTTTGCTCTTACCCTGAGCGGTTGTGCGACGGAAGCCTTGAAGCTTGCTCCGGCGTCCCCTGATCAACCTTGGAAACTTGCTCAGGGGAAAAATGCACCTGCTGAAAATGCCACAGGTGCTAAAGATTTTAGTATCCCATCCAACCCTGAACTGGCGCTCATTTCCAGCCCTGTTTCTGTTGATACGCGCTCGTCTTATGATCTTGCGCAGTTAATCGATCTAGCGCAGCGCAGCAATCCAACCACACGAAATGCATGGGAAAAAGCACGTCAGGCTGCCCTTGCTGTAGGTATGGTGGAAGCAACGATGCT
>NZ_JAVDQT010000022.1:0-2647 GCF_031454375.1 Brucella pseudogrignonensis | reverse complement strand
GATGGATATTGTAAATGAGAATGATCAAGTCGATCGAGCTATTAGTACCGGTAAGCTACATGCGTTGCCGCACTTCCACACCCGGCCTATCAACGTGGTAGTCTTCCACGGCTCTGATAGGGAATACTCGTTTTTAGGTGGGTTTCCCGCTTAGATGCCTTCAGCGGTTATCCCGTCCGTATATAGCTACCCTGCTATGCCGTTGGCACGACAACAGGTCCACCAGAGATACGTCCATCCCGGTCCTCTCGTACTAGGGACAGATCCTATCAATATTCCTACACCCACGGCAGATAGGGACCGAACTGTCTCACGACGTTCTGAACCCAACTCACGTACCGCTTTAAATGGCGAACAGCCATACCCTTGGGACCTGCTCCAGCCCCAGGATGCGATGAGTCGACATCGAGGTGCCAAACAACCCCGTCGATATGGACTCTTGGGGGTCATCAGCCTGTTATCCCCGGCGTACCTTTTATCCGTTGAGCGATGGCCCTTCCACGCGGGACCACCGGATCACTATGACCGACTTTCGTCTCTGCTCGACTTGTCAGTCTTGCAGTCAGGCAGGCTTATGCCATTGCACTCGACGAACGATTTCCGACCGTTCTGAGCCTACCATCGCGCGCCTCCGTTACTCTTTAGGAGGCGACCGCCCCAGTCAAACTACCCACCATACACGGTCCTGGACCCGGATAACGGGCCGCAGTTAGACATCCATATAGATAAGGGTGGTATTTCAAGGATGACTCCACCATGGCTGGCGCCACGGCTTCAAAGTCTACCACCTATCCTACACATGTCGACACGAATGCCAGTGTAAAGCTATAGTAAAGGTGCACGGGGTCTTTCCGTCTAACCGCAGGAACCCCGCATCTTCACGGGGAATTCAATTTCACTGAGTCTGCGTTGGAGACAGCGGGGAAGTCGTTACGCCATTCGTGCAGGTCGGAACTTACCCGACAAGGAATTTCGCTACCTTAGGACCGTTATAGTTACGGCCGCCGTTTACTGGGGCTTCAATTCAATGCTTGCACATCTCCTCTTAACCTTCCAGCACCGGGCAGGCGTCAGACCCTATACGTCGTCTTGCGACTTCGCAGAGCCCTGTGTTTTTGGTAAACAGTCGCTACCCCCTGGTCTGTGCCACCCTCCAATAGTTGCCTATAGAAGGGTCACGCTTCTTCCGAAGTTACGCGTGCATTTTGCCGAGTTCCTTCAACGCAGTTCTCTCAAGCGCCTTGGTATTCTCTACCAGTCCACCAGTGTCGGTTTAGGGTACGGTCTATATGCAGGAGCTATTTCCTGGAACCGCTTCGCTGCCAGATCAATCCAATAAGACCTGACAACACACGCAATCCGTCACTACCTGCAGGCCCACGAATATTAACGTGGTTCCCATCGACTACGCCTTTCGGCCTCGCCTTAGGGGCCGGCTAACCCTGCTCAGATTAACTTTAAGCAGGAACCCTTGGACTTTCGGCGAGGGAGTCTCTCACTCCCTTTATCGTTACTCATGTCAGCATTCTCACTTCCGATACCTCCAGGATGTCTCACGACTGTCCCTTCACAGGCTTACGGAACGCTCCGCTACCACGCACATACGTGCATCCACAGCTTCGGTGTATGGCTTTAGCCCCGGTACATTTTCGGCGCAAAGACCCTTATTTAGACCAGTGAGCTGTTACGCTTTCTTTAAATGATGGCTGCTTCTAAGCCAACATCCTGGTTGTTTTGGGATCCTCACATCCTTTCCCACTTAGCCATAACTTAGGGACCTTAGATGGTGGTCAGGGTTGTTGCCCTCTTCACGACGGACGTTAGCACCCGCCGTGTGTCTGCCCAGTAGTACTCCCCGGTATTCGGAGTTTGATTAGGATCAGTAAGACGGTGAGTCCCCATAGCCCATTCAGTGCTCTACCCCCGGGGGTATTCGCTGGACGCTCTACCTAAATAGATTTCGCGGAGAACCAGCTATCTCCAAGTTTGATTGGCCTTTCACCCCTAGCCACAAGTCATCCCGATCTATTGCAACAGATATGGGTTCGGTCCTCCAGTACGTGTTACCGTACCTTCAACCTGCTCATGGCTAGATCACTTGGTTTCGGGTCTAATGCAACGAACTGAACGCCCTATTCAGACTCGCTTTCGCTACGCCTACACCTACCGGCTTAAGCTTGCTCGTTACACTAAGTCGCTGACCCATTATACAAAAGGTACGCTGTCACCCAGAACGAATCTTGGGCTCCAACTGTTTGTAGGCATTCGGTTTCAGGTACTATTTCACTCCCCTCGTCGGGGTGCTTTTCACCTTTCCCTCACGGTACTGGTTCGCTATCGGTCATGCACGAGTACTTAGGCTTGGATAGTGGTCTACCCATGTTCAGACAGGATTTCACGTGTCCCGCCCTACTCAAGGACTTATGATCATGTTGCGTGTACGGGGCTATCACCCACTCTAGCCAACCTTTCCAGGTTGTTCCACTTTAATCACATAAGCCACTGGCCTGGTCCGCGTTCGCTCGCCACTACTAGCGGAGTCTCGTTTGATGTCCTTTCCTCTGGGTACTTAGATGTTTCAGTTCCCCAGGTTCGCTTCTAACCCCTATGTATTCAAGGTTAGATACCTTATTACGATAACTAGAAA
>NZ_JAVDQT010000021.1:0-4296 GCF_031454375.1 Brucella pseudogrignonensis | reverse complement strand
CCTTCACCGGTTTTGCAATTGGTGAAAACAAATGGCTTTTTGCCGCGCATCAGCTTGGAATCGCGGTCCATCACTTCAAGGCTCGCACCAACATAAGGAGCGAGATCCTTTTTGTTGATGACCAGAATATCGGACTGACAAACGCCAGCGCCATTCTTGCGTGGGATCTTGTCGCCAGCAGCCACATCAATCACGTAAATATAGAAATCAGCGAGCGCAGGGCTGAATGTGAGCGTGAGATTATCGCCACCCGATTCAATCAGGATAACGTCGCTATCCGGGTATTTTTCTTCCAGCTCTTCAACCGCTGCGATGTTCATCGAAGGGTCTTCGCGAACAGCCGTATGCGGGCAAGCGCCGGTTTCAACGCCAACGATTTTCTCTTCAATCAGAATGCCGTTGAGCGTGCGACGAACCTGCTTGGCATCTTCTGTCGTCACAACGTCATTGGTAATGATGAGCGGCTTGATGCCCATTTCAATCAGCCGTGGCGTGATCGTTTCAATAACCGCCGTCTTTCCCGAACCAACAGGTCCACCGATACCAATACGTGTAATTTTCTTCATGGTTTATTCCTATTTCGAAACGTAATCAGTTCATGAATAGACGGACGTGCGTTTTTGTGTGGTGCGCGACCAGAACGTCGAAGACAGGCGCGAAGCTGGACATTTCATCTAGTCCCAGACCGTGCACATCCTCATAGTCCTGCTCAACCCGACCTTGAGCCGCAAACAATATGCGCTGCGTATCCAGATGATCGATGCGCATCAGGCGGACTGCTGCACTCAGGATCATCGATGCAACACCATATTGATGAACGACAAAAGCTTGCTTTTCATCAGCACCCATATGTGCCAAAGCCAATGCCTGACCAATTGGGAAACAACCCGGCGTTGCACCGGATTTGATGTCTTTCAACCAGCGCTCAAGCGGCGGAAAATCGCTGATCTTGAGAGACAATTCAGCGAATTTCTTGCCCATTCGGGCCAGCATTAGCTGCTGCTCTTCACCCACGCGGCGATCCCAGACTTCATGATCAGCGGCAAGCACAGCTTCATAATCACCCGCCAGAATAGCGCGATGAGCATGAAGAAACGCGATGCCATCCATATGAGCAGCCTGACGGACCACCAGATTAACAAACTGATGCAGGCTTTCCGGATTGGTCACAACCTCGGTCTGCAGAGCGGATTCAAGCCCGTTTGAGAACGCAAAAGCACCAACCGGCAAGGTTGAATCCGAAAATTGCAGCAGTTTCGCAAGAAGAACCATATCCTGCATAGAACGCGGTTCTTCGTTCTTTATGCCTGACATTGCTTACCTGTGATCGTGCCCGTGATGATGGCCATGCGAATGATCGTGGTCATGACTGTGTTCATGGCTATGATCATGAGAGTGAGAATGTCCACCATGAGAATGTTCATGCCCGTGTGTATGGGCGTGATCGTGCGAATGCGCGTGCTCATGTTTGTGAAGATCGTGGTGATGATGCGGGGTCGCGTCGGCACCTGCAAAAAGCATCCGAACTTCCTTGGCATCAAGCTTTGCTGCAACTTCTTCGCCCGGTGCAAAATGCGTCTTTACGCGATCAAACGCATGGGTGCGCATGACAGAGGCCATAACTTTCTGATCAACAGACAGCGGCACATAAACCGTTGTGCCTTTGATCACCGCTGGCCAATGCTGATTGCCCAGACCATGACCGAGCTCAAAGCAAATACGCAGGATTTCCTGCGGTGCGAGCTCTTCAAGCCCTTCAAGCTCAATGACCATCACTTCTTTAAGGGCAATGCGTGCCACGACGATAATTTTCGCGGCTTCATCATAATGAAGAACATCACCATCATGCAGATGCTCGGAGCGTGGAAGTGAAATGGCGAGTTCAACACCGCCTTCACTTTCCTTACGCAAACGACTTTTTGGAGCTTCCCATTGCTCAAGAGCAAGATAATCAACCTGCGCATGATGCGAACGATCATGCCACACGGAATCCTTGATGTTACCGAGTGTTTTCTCAACGAGAATCATAGTTCCTCCGGAAGCTTATCGCTTCGTATCGGCCACTGATAAGTGCCGCAAAAGCAAACACTTTCAGGCATTGCATTGTATCATTGAAAGCGGGAGGGATATTTTCCCTCCTGCAAATTTCACATCAGCTAAAGAAGTAAAGCTGTGTCAAAGGAACATTGGTCGCTGGCTCGACAGTCGCGTGCTTGCCATCCACGGTTACCGCGAATGTTTCCGGGTTCACTTCAATCGTCGGCAACGCACTGTTGCGAACCATCGACTCCTTGCTGATAGCGCGTGTGTTGTAAACCGGCATGACCTGCGATTTCAGCTCGTAACGATCCACGATACCGTGCTCAAAACCGGCAGCAGACGTGAATGTCACGCGGGTTTTAGGCAGCGCCGATCCAAAGGATCCATACATCGGACGATAGATAACCGGCTGTGGTGTTGGCAGAGACGCGTTCGGATCACCCATCAGTGCCCATGAAATCATGCCGCCCTTGATGACCATTTTCGGCTTAGCGCCGAAGAATGCTGGCTCCCAGAGTACCAGATCGGCCATTTTGCCAATTTCAATCGAGCCAACCACATGGGACACGCCCTGAGCAATTGCCGGATTGATGGTCACTTTGGAGACAAAACGCAGCACGCGCTGGTTGTCGTTGCCAGACTTGTCGCCGTCATAGGCACCGAAGCGTGTTTTCATCAGATGTGCGGTCTGAATGGTACGCATCCAATTTTCACCGACACGACCCATCGCCTGACTATCGCTCGACAGGATGGAAATTGCGCCAATGTCATGCAGCACGTTTTCAGCAGCGATGGTTTCCGGGCGGACGCGGCTTTCAGCAAAAGCAACGTCAGTCGGAATCTTCGGGCTGAGATTGTGACAGATCATCGTCATATCGAACAATTCGGCCTGCGAATTGATACCATATGGCAGCGTTGGGTTAGTCGAGCTTGGAATAACATTCGGCTGACCTGCAACGCGAATAATATCCGGCGCGTGACCACCGCCAGCACCTTCCGTATGATAGGTGTGGATGGTGCGGCCTTCAAAAGCGGCAATTGTATTTTCAACAAAGCCAGCTTCGTTCAGCGTATCGGTGTGGATGCAAACCTGCACGTCAAATGCATCTGCGACCTTCAGCGACGTACGAATTGCTTCCGGCGTGCTGCCCCAGTCTTCATGGATTTTAAGGCCCATAGCACCAGCGCGGATCTGTTCCTCGATTGTCACAACCGACGAGGAATTGCCCTTGCCGAGAACACCTGCATTGACAGGCCAACTATCAAACGAGCGCAACATCATTTCGATGTTCCACGTTCCCGGAGTGATTGTCGTACCGTTGGTACCGTCTGATGGGCCGATACCGCCGCCAAAAAGCGTGGTCACACCATTGCTGAGTGCGGCTTCTGCCTGCTGTGGCGAAATGAAATGCACGTGCGCATCAATGCCGCCAGCCGTCAGGATCAGATGCTCACCGGAGATAGCATCCGTTCCCGGTCCGAGCGGCAGTGTAACGCCCGACATGGTGGACGGGTTGCCGGCTTTACCAATGCCGTAGATCAGACCATTTTTAATACCGACGTCGGCTTTGATAACGCCCTGAACGGCGTCAACGATTGTGACATTGGTGATAACGAGATCAGGCGCACCAGCGGCGCTTGTCAACTCGTTGTCATAGCCCATGCCGTCACGCAGCGTCTTGCCGCCGCCGTAAACCGCTTCTTCGCCATAGATACGAAGGTCTTTTTCAATCTCGATGTAAAGATCAGTATCACCCAGACGGATTTTATCGCCGGTGGTCGGACCGTACAAATCCGAATATTGCTGCCTTGAGATTTTAGCCATTTCACTATCCTGTTCGCTGATGTTGGGGCGGGCAATTACGACTTGTTTTTAAAGCCGTAGCGCTCAACACGCTCCATTGCATCCGTCAGACGTGGGCGGGATTCGTTGTAGCTTTCTTCGCCAACCCAACCGTTCACCAGGCCGTTGAAGCCGAGAACGCGCTGCTTGCCCTGATAAGGAACAAGGACGACTTGCTTTTCATCACCTGGCTCAAAACGCAAAGCGGTTGTTGCAGGAATATTCAGGCGTTTGCCAAAAGCTTGCTCACGATCAAATTCCAGATCAGCATTCACTTCGAAGAAATGATAATGCGAACCAACCTGAATAGGGCGATCGCCTTTGTTACGTACTTTCAAAGTGGTGGTTGGATAGCCGGCATTGATTTCAATATCACCTTTGCCGAGAACCAATCCTCCAACAGGAGTCTTTGC
>NZ_JAVDQT010000020.1:0-4867 GCF_031454375.1 Brucella pseudogrignonensis | reverse complement strand
AACTGCTGGTTTCAATTCAGAAGAAGTTACGCTTGTTCGTAATAACAATGGTGCTGGTGTTAGAGGCGTTTTCTATTGTGATAGCCCTTGGCTTTGCCCGACATGTGCACCTCGTCGTGCTGCTGAACGTGCAGAGAAGGTCCAGACAGTTTTTTCAGCTACAGAAAAGAAAAAAGGTCGTATCACATTTGTTACTCTGACAGTGGGACATACTAAAAATCATAGTTTATCTGAATTAAAACAGGCCGTTACATCTGCTGGAAGTCTTGCTCGTAAAGGTAAGCCTTGGAAATTAGCGCAAGACAGATATGGCATTGTTGGGACATTGGTTAGCCCTGAAGTCACGTATTCAATTAAGCACGGTTGGCATTACCATCTCCATTTAGCTCTTATTGTTCTTAATGATGATGATGAAAAAGCCCATGAAGCTGGTGAGTGGCTTATTGGTCGATATATGAATTACATCAACAAAATGGGCTTTAAAACTTCAAGAAAAGCACAGGATGTTACCGTTGTTTGGAGGCAGGAGGATCTTGCCCAGTATATGGCTAAGGGGTCGGCCGCATGGGAAGTTGCATCTGCTGGTGCAACCAAAGATGCAGCTAGAGGCAGTCTTTCACCATGGGATTTGGCTGCATTAGCAGGCAAAGGTGACAGTGAAAGTGCCAATCTTTTCTTGGAATATGCAGACGTTATGCCAGGGACAAAATCCTGCGTAATTACAAAGAAAATTGCCGATATTTTGGAAATTTCTGCTGATGAGGAAGAGCCAGAAGGTCATACCGAAGAAGTAGAAAATGACGACGAGATTGTGGGCGTTATGCAGCCTTCTCGTTGGCATAGGATTTTACGTAATGGTTATGCAGCAGATGTGTTGAAAGTTACGTCTGCTGGATGGAAATGGGGAGATATTGATAATTTAATCAGTCGAATGTTAAATGAGGGTGAGGCAAATTATCACACATCTAAAGAAAAAGTCGAAATTGTTAAAGAACATAAATTATCAGATGATGAATTTATTGATAAAGTTCGACTTGCATATTATCGTTTAACTGGTGGCAAGAAAACTTATGGTCGTGCAGTTCAGGTAGCACTTGATGAAGAACGATCTTATGCTGTTAAGTATGATAAGGTTTTCATATTGCCAGATTTAAAGAATGTCATGTCAGTATTGGGTGACTAAAAGCCTTCCGCAGGAACCCTCGGAGAGCGGACCTTGCTTGCAAGTGGTAGTCCGTTACTACAATTTGATTTTTTCCTATACTTGGCCAATATTTTTATCATCTTATTATAGGTGGTAAACAATGGCATTTCAATTTATACATTTAGAAACATATTCTCGTAAAGCTAACAAAAAAGGTCAGTCAACTTCTTTTATATTTGATGAGGCAGACCGAGTTAAGGCTTGTTCGGTTCACGTTGAAAATCCGCTTCCAGCTAAGAAGATTTTTGGCTCATCGATTTCAGAATTGAGAGCTATGCATGATGATATGTGTGCATCTGCAAAGATGGTCAATTCTAAAGGTCAGGAAAGAGGGCTTAGGATTGATCAGAATACGCTTTTGACCGTTATAGCGTCTCATCCCCTTACGCCTGCCGAATGTGCTTCTGATGCCGATAAAATGGCGGAATATGAGGCATGGGAGAGAGAAACGGTTGGTTGGCTTCAGAAACAGTATGGAAGCGAATTAAAGAGTGTCGTTAGGCACGAGGATGAGGGCTATATGCATATTCATGCTTATGTGCTTCCAGACGATCTTAAAGCGTTTGATCTGCATCCTGGTGTTAATGCCAAGCGTAAAGAAAAGGCTGCTGCCTTAGAGCGTGGTGAGGATGGAAAAACCGCCAATAAGTTGGGTGATAAAGCATATAAGGAAAGTATGCGAGATTGGCAGGATTCATATTTTGAAACCGTAGCCGTGCGTCATGGTCTTACTCGTTTGGGGCCAAAATTGAGAAGGCTTTCTCGTGCTGAATGGCAGCGAGAAAAGAAGCAAGCTCAATCATTAAAGCATGCGATTGCTCGCTCTAAAAAGCTTGATGCAAAAATTGCAGAAAAGAGTGAGAAGGCTAAACAGAGTTATGATAACCATATATCACAATTGCTTACTGGTATAAAAGAAGTTAAGTCAGAATTGCACTTAGAGCAGTCGAAATTAAATGTAATAAATTCAAATTTAACAAAAGCGCAAAATAAATTAAAGAAAGTTGTTAATGATACTTCTAAAGCTGAAAATACACTCAAGGAATTTATTTCAAAGGCTCAAAAGTTATCAAAATATACTAAGTTTTTGAATTTTTGTGTTAATGTAATCAAGGGGAATGGCATTCGTGCTTCTGTTGCCAAAGAATATGAAGGCAAACTTCAAAATTTGTCGTCTGTGAATGCGTCTTTTGAGGGTAAATATCAGTCAGCAAAGCAAGAAAGAGATAAACTGAAGCGAGATTTGAAGAATGCAGAAGCTGCAATTAATCAGATAAAATCGGAGAAAGATGCAGCTTTGAAGCATCAGAGAGAGAATGACCTCTCCACTTCACAAAACACCAAAAAACGCTATGCCGGGCATGAAGGCTTCCGTCGATAGGGTTGATATTTTTTGCCATGACATAGACTGATTTAGTGTCAGGTCAAATGACCTGACCGTGGGCGAAGCCCAAAACAGTCATGGCAAAAAAAGTCACCGAATGGCAAGGTTCCGTTACTATTATTTTCATCGTTCGCGTAGCGGCAATCAGAGACAAGTGGCTCTGATTGAGATAAGAAAATAATCGTAATGGAAAGCCAGAGTGTTACCCATCGACATAACGACATGCATGATGACAGTCATAGGATCAAATATGACAATAAATTTGACATATAAAGAGTTGTCCGAGCGTTTAAATATCAAGCTTTCGTCTGCAAGGCGGCTTGTGATGCGAAAAAAATGGATCAGATTGAAGGGAAATGACGGGGAAACTCGAATTTCTATTCCTGAGAATTTTTTTGACAGTCGTAATGACATGCATAATGATAATCATGATGACGCGCATGATGACAAAAAAGACAATGAAATTCGGGTTTTAAGCGAACGGATTGAAGGTTTGGAGAGGTTGGCCGCTTCTGAAAAAATGCGTGCTGACGCTGCCGAAAAAGACCGTGATAGGTGGTATGAAGAAGCAAAAAAATCGATATGGAAGAAGTTGTTTAGCTGAATTTATATAAAGATGAATATATATAAATATATATAGATAAATAAACATAAAGATAAATGCAAACAACAAAAAAGCCCACTAGGGAGTGAGCTTTTAAGAAGAGATAGCTATTTATTTCCATTCTTCGTATATTTTAGTTCCTCCTGGACCCATATTTTGCAGGGTGCATATTGTTCTTCTTTCATATCTCGTATTTTGGAATGGTACACTTACAGTATATGGCACGTTTTCTGTATAAGCCACATTTTCAGTATATTGAACGCTCACTGTATAAGGAACGCTAACAGAATATGGCACTTGTCTTGTTTTTGTGACTTCTCTAACATCGACTCTTGTTTCTACATCTGATCCTGCTGCCTTAAAACTACATTCATTTGCAAAGTCTGCAAAATTATTATTATCATTACTACATTTATAAGATGCTGGATATGGAACATCTACATCATAGGTATAGTTTTCATAAGCTGTATATGGCTCATCTCTGTACCTAGTTTCATCCCTATACCTAGTTTCATCTCTATAACGCACTTCATCTCTATATTTAGTTTCCTGCCTATATTGTGTTTCTTGTCTGTAATCTGTGAATTCCACAGGAAATTTTACGTCTACAGTTTTACTGCATACTAAAGCAGCTAAAGCATTTGATGCATATAAAGTGCTGATTGATGCAGAAATTAATATGATTTTTAAAGTTCTTTTCATTTTAAATTACTCCTCGTTGAAATTAATAGGAGTATTATTTGTTCAATATCCGAATTATTCAAATTTATTTATTTATAAAGATAATTAAAGAGGAATATATATAAATAAATAGACATAAAGAGAATTAAAGATAAATTCAGACAACAAAAAAGCCCACTAGGGAGTGAGCTTTTAAGTGGTCAGAACATGATGATCTATTAACAAAAGGATCAAAACCTAAATCATCAACGCTTAGATGATTATGTGTGGCGTATAAGCATGTGGCAATAGCCGGCGAAAATAACCGGCGAAACTGTACGATTTGCTTTTTGCCGCGAAACACATCAATATGGTTAAATGAAAAAAGGCGCTGACTGTAATCAGCACCTTTTTAATAAACCGCTCAAGAAGCCAATAGCTTGGTCAGCAACTTCAAGAGCATATGTACGAGGATCAATATAATGATGAAATTCATTAAAATCAAGCTGACCGCCCCAATTATGGGAATCGGTCATGACAAAAAATCTTAATAGCCTTTCCCCCACGTTCACGACTGGCTTTAAACGCTCATTAGCAGCGAATTATAGTGCATCTCTAAAATCTAGAACTGTTAGCCACGAGAAGTCTTTAGACGCTTCCAGTGACGCTTTTTATGACCTTTTATATGGTGGTGGTGGCTCTGTTGATGGTCTGTCGTTAGCTCCCGCAAGCCCATCGGGCGCGCAGCTTGATAAAATAGACGATAGGGTGACACCTAGAGGGGATGAAGTCACCAAAAAGTCAGTAAACATCGATATAAAAGACAGTAAGCAAATCTCACGCTGGCGTTTAAAGCATACTGTTTGCAATATTTTTAGGGGTGTTGAATCCGAAAAAGTTCCTGGTGTTTGTAAGTGTGGAACTGCTGGTTTCAATTCAGAAGAAGTTACGCTTGTTCGTAATAACAATGGTGCTGGTGTTAGAGGCGTTTTCTATTGTGATAGCCCTTGGCTTT
>NZ_JAVDQT010000019.1:0-5171 GCF_031454375.1 Brucella pseudogrignonensis | reverse complement strand
GCAGATCGCTACAATCATCGCATTGGTAATGACGATTATTCGCAGCCGCGCGCACTGTTCAACCTGTTTGATGACGGCCAGAAGGCGCGCCTGTTTTCAAACATTGCAGCCGCAATGGGTGGGGTGCCGGGCTTTATCGTCGAACGTCAGCTGGCACACTTCAAGCTGGTTCATCCAGAGTATGAAGCTGGCGTTCGCAAGGCATTGCATAACGCCCATGGATATCAGGCCAATACGATTGCTGTTAATGAGGAAGTGGATGCAGCGGAATAACCGCCCATTTTCTTCATTTTGTGAAAAGCCGGATGCCCCCGCTCCGGCTTTTTGCTTTTCACTAAGACTTTAAATCCGCTGCAACTGATTTGCTGATTGCCTTTTCCCATCAAGGAAGGCTATGCCCGACGTGATAAATATGAAGGAGCAGAAATGCGGCTTGGCGGACGCCTTCAGGCGGCGATAGAGGTTTTAAACGATATTGAAGCGGGTAAACGCCCGGCTTCCGACGCACTGAAGGATTGGGGTGCATCGCATCGCTTTGCCGGTGCGGGTGATCGCGCGGTGATTGGCAATATTGTTTATGATGCACTGCGCCGCAAATTGTCTATCGCATGGCGTATGGATAGCGATGATGCGCGCGCATTGGCCTATGGGGCGTTGGTATCCGAAGGCGGCTTGGATTTCGCAGCCATTGATACAGCGCTCGACGGCGATAAATTTGCTCCTGAAGCGCTGAGTGCAGGACCACGCGAAGCATGGGCAAACCGTGATGTCGGGGATGCTCCTGAATATATTCGCGCCGATGTGCCAGAATGGTGTGTTCCTTCGCTTGAAGCCCAGTTTGGTGATCGCTGGGTGAGTGAGGCTGAGGCTCTTTCGACACGTCCGCCTGTTGATCTTCGCGTTAACCTGCTCAAGGCAAAACCCGAAGCGGTTATTGAAGCATTAGAAAAGGCGGGCGTTGGTAAAGCACCGTTGCTTGATCAGGCTTTGCGTATCCCTCCGATTGAAGCGCTTGGTCGTCATCCAAATGTGCAAACCGATCAGTCGTTTTTAGACGGCTGGTTTGAGGTGCAGGATTTGGGCTCGCAACTTGCCGCTTTGTTTGCTGGTGCGAAATCCGGCGAACAAGTGTTGGATTATTGTGCTGGTGCAGGCGGTAAGACGCTGGCTCTGGCCGCAGCCATGGGAAACAGTGGGCAGGTTCACGCTTATGATGCAGAGCGCGCGCGCCTCTCACCGATGCATGATCGTTTGCAGAGGGCAGGCGTTCGCAATACGCAGATCCATGGAAACCTGGATGCGTTGGCGCCGTTGATTGAACGTATGGATCTCGTTCTCACGGATGCCCCTTGCACAGGCTCTGGTACTTGGCGGCGTAGACCTGATGCAAAATGGCGTCTGAATGAGCAGCAGCTTGAACGTCGCGTGCAGGACCAGAAGGAAGTTCTGGATGCGGCAAAGCATTATGTCAAACCCGGCGGACGACTGGTTTACGTGACATGCTCGCTTTTTGCGGAAGAAAATACGCGGCAGGTGGAACGCTTTCTTGGTGAAAACAGCAATTTCTCTGAAGCAGATCCACAACACCTCTGGCAGTCAATTGTTCCTGATGCTGGTGTGATTTCACCTGTTTTTCCGGCTCGCGGCAGTGTGTTTTCACCGTTGTCGACTGATACGGATGGTTTTTATGTGAGTGTTCTGCATAGAAATACTTAAGTCCAGATGCGGATGTGTCGGTGTATTTCTGTTTTAAAGTTAAACAGATGAGATACTTTGCGCCTTATAAGAATAAATCATAATTACGGCGCTAGACAGGCGCCGTAATTATGAAGCATACTACGTATGTTGGCGCGCTGTAGATTTTGCTGGAATTGGCTGGCTACAACGCGCCTGTGATCACTTTGTTTTCCCCGACGAGTGTGGTTGCTATCCGCTCTGATAAGTTCAAAACGTCGGAGTAGAAGTATATTGCTCGTATTGGGCAAAATTTGTTGCTGTCGAGCAGAAGCTGTTATTCGCGAGCAACGCAGACATGGTGGTTGCGCAGGGTCAAGGGGCGACAGAGATGATCAAAACCATTGCAGGCAAACGTCTTCTTTACGTCATGGCGACGGAAGCGGAATATGGTCCTTATTTGAGTTCGCTCTTTTTGCCACTGATGATTGGCGTTGGGCCGGTGGAAGCAGCAATCAATCTGATGCGTATTCTGACGGTCTTTGAACAACAAGGCGAACTGCCAGACATTGTAGTGTCAATCGGCTCTGCTGGATCGGCTCGCCTGCCTCAAACAGAGGTGTTTCAGGTTTCATCTGTTAGCTATCGCGATATGGACGCGTCGCCTTTGGGATTTGAAAAAGGCTGCACACCGTTTCTCGATTTGCCTAAAGTCGTCGACATGTCGTGCATTATTCCGGGTCTACCGCGTGCATCTCTTTCGACTGGTGCGAATATCGTGTCTGGCAAAGCCTATGAAGTCATCGAAGCCGATATGGTTGATATGGAGACCTATGCGTGTCTGCGTGCGTGTCAGGCGCATGGCGTTGATCTGATCGGCCTGCGTGGCATTTCAGATGGTGCGCGTGAGTTGCGTCATGTTGATGATTGGACCGAGTTTTTGGACGTCATCGATGAAAAGCTCGCGACTGCCGTTGAGGCACTCGAAGCGGCCATTGTTGCTGGCGCACTGACACTTCCTGACAAGGATGTGTCAGTATAGGGCAAGTTTCTTCGTTTGTTTGTTGAAACGTGGCACTTCGTCCATTGCATTTTTGCCGCTTTTTATCTAGATGCTCGGCATGAGCACCACAGCAAATCCTGACACTATCCTTATCGTCGACTTTGGCAGCCAGGTCACGCAGCTTATTGCGCGCCGTGTACGTGAGGCCGGAGTTTATTCCGAGATCGTTCCGTTTCAGTCTGCGGAAGATGCCTATAAGCGCATCAATCCAAAGGCGGTAATTTTGTCGGGTAGCCCACACTCGACAACGGACATTGGCAGCCCGCGCGCGCCACAGGCGATTTTCGAGACTGGAATTCCAGTTCTCGGTATCTGCTATGGCGAGCAGACCATGTGCGCCCAGCTGGGTGGCAAGGTCGAAAGCGGTCATGATCGTGAGTTCGGTCGTGCTTTCCTTGAAGTGCAAGAAGACAGTGCATTGTTTGCTGGCGTCTGGGCAAAGGGCACCCGTCATCAGGTTTGGATGAGCCACGGTGATCGCGTTACCGCGCTTCCTGAAGGCTTCAAGGTTATCGGCACTTCGCCAAATGCGCCTTTTGCAGCCATTTCAGATGAGAAACGCAAATATTTCGCGGTTCAGTTCCATCCGGAAGTCGTGCACACACCTGATGGTGCAAAGCTTATTCAGAATTTCGTTCACAACATCGTCGGTATCAAGCCAGACTGGACAATGTCTGCCTATCGCGAACAGGCTGTTGAAGCCATTCGCAAGCAGGTCGGCAAGGGCAAGGTTATCTGTGCATTATCCGGCGGCGTTGATTCCTCTGTTGCCGCTCTTCTGATTCATGAAGCCGTTGGCGATCAGCTGACCTGTATCCTTGTTGATCATGGTTTAATGCGCAAGAACGAAGCTGCCGATGTGGTCGCGATGTTCAAAGAACATTACAATCTGCCGCTCATTCTCGTGAATGCGCAGGACCGCTTCATTGAAGCTCTTGAAGGCGAAAACGACCCGGAAAAGAAGCGCAAGACCATCGGTCGTCTTTTCATCGAAGTTTTTGAAGAAGAAGCCAACAAGCTGGGCGGCGCAGATTTCCTAGCGCAGGGCACGCTTTATCCGGACGTTATTGAAAGCGTTTCGTTCACGGGCGGTCCTTCTGTCACAATCAAGTCACACCACAATGTCGGCGGTTTGCCAGAACGCATGAATATGCAGCTGGTCGAGCCGTTACGCGAACTCTTCAAGGATGAAGTACGCGTATTGGGCAAGGAACTTGGTCTGCCTGACAGCTTCATTGGACGTCATCCGTTCCCTGGTCCGGGTCTTGCGATCCGTTGCCCGGGCGGCATCACGCGCGAGAAGCTCGAAATCCTGCGCGAAGCCGATGCGATTTATCTAGATGAAATCCGCAAGGCTGGTCTGTACGATGCAATCTGGCAAGCTTTCGCCGTTCTGCTTCCGGTTCAGACCGTAGGCGTGATGGGCGATGGTCGTACTTACGAATTCGTCTGTGCCCTGCGTGCAGTGACTTCAGTTGACGGTATGACTGCCGATTTCTACCACTACGACATGAACTTCCTTGGTAATGCGGCGACCCGCATCATCAATGAAGTTCGCGGTATCAATCGTGTGGTCTACGACGTGACCTCGAAGCCTCCGGGCACGATTGAGTGGGAATAATACACGTTTAACTTCCAAACTTATGCCGCCGCATCTTTTTCAGATTCGGCGGCATTGTTTTATACAGGGTGTATTTATTGATTGATTTCAGGCTCGACCAGTTTTCTAAGTTTATCAAGTGAATCCTGCCAGCCGAGATAACAGGCCTCAAGCGGAATAATATCCGGAACGCCTTCCTGAATGATCGTGACTTCAGTTCCAACAGATACAGCTGCCAGATCGACAGTCACTTTTATCTCGCCGGGCATGTTGGGATCGTCGAACTTGTCAGTATAGACGAGCCGCTCTCCGGGAACGAGTTCTATATAAATGCCACCAAAGGAATGCGACTCACCCGTTGTAAAATTGCGGAACGACATTTTGTGATTGCCGCCAACTTCTGCATTCAGTTCATGCACCGTACATAAGAACCCGTAAGGCGGTACCCAGCTTGCAATCGCGTCTGGTTCAATGAATGCCCGAAAGACTTTTTCGGGCTTTGCTGCGATGATGCGGTGCAGGCGAATAATATTTGGCATGATTTCCTCCCTTCACATCTCTCTTTCACGGATTATCCCGTTTAGCTTTCCCACTTTTTGTCCCTGATCCACTGCAGATATCTAGCGCAGCGCTGTCCACGGAGAAGAGCGGGGGGAGGACTTCGAATGTACTTATGTATATGGCGACAGAATCGGGCTGTTTGTGTTGGTTAAGGATTGATAAAATTGCTTTGGTTTTGCTGTGGAAAGAAACTTTGCGATTTTTTGTGAAAGTTCGTTGACAGTTTTGGTAGTTGGGGTCTATATGGCTTTCAACGAGGGCGGCGACGCTGCT
>NZ_JAVDQT010000018.1:0-12608 GCF_031454375.1 Brucella pseudogrignonensis | reverse complement strand
CCTTTGTTACGTACTTTCAAAGTGGTGGTTGGATAGCCGGCATTGATTTCAATATCACCTTTGCCGAGAACCAATCCTCCAACAGGAGTCTTTGCCTTATCTGCAGCCATAACTAAGCCTCCCTGAAGGGGTTACTGGATTGGATCGTGAACGGTGACGAGACGGCTGCCATCGGTGAACACAGCCTCAACCTGCACGTAAGGAATCATTTCAACGACACCTTCCATCACATCCTCTTTGGTGATGGTCTTACGTGCCAGTTCCATGACTTCTTCGAGCGTTTTTCCAGCGCGTGCACCTTCAAGGGCAGCGGCAGCAATCAAAGATACGGTTTCAGGATGATTGAGCTTCAAACCCTGATCTTTACGACGCTGCGCGACAATCGCCAGCGTATGAATCATGAGCTTGTCAATCTCTCGCGGCGTGAAATGCATACGTAACCTCCGTACAAAGACTAGGGGGAGACGGCATCCAACGGCCCATAATAATGCTCCCCTTGATTAAACCACCATGATAAAGCTAGCAATCAGGTCGTTAAGGGGCAATACTTATTTTACAAATAAATAATTAAATTTTCGAGATCATGATTAATACATCAATATGTATTTGCAGTATTGATGTATTAATCAATCAAAATTAATTTCCCGGAGAGTTTACGGTTAAATCATATCAACTAGAATTTGGTTAAAACAAATATCCACGAAGCTGCAACGATCATACATAAAAACATCACAATTACGCCAGTTCTGGCAAATTCCATAAATGATATTTTAATTCCGCGCGCTCCAGCTTGTTCAACAACGATAATACCAGCCAAACTCCCAAAAACGATCATATTACTTGAAAAACCAGTCCCCAAAGCCAAAGCTGCGCCCAGCGCATCGGCATCGGGACCGGAATGAAGATAAGGCACCAACAGCATGACGGCTGGATTGTTTCCAACCAAATTGCTCAAGACGCCGCCAACAAAAAGCAGTGAAAGCGGGTCGTTCAAATTAAGACCGGCTTCGCGCAAATGGTTGAGCAAATCCTGCGGAATGCCTGTTCCGGCTATCGCAGCATTAACGATGAACAGCCCCATGATCAAAAGCAGCAGATCACCATCTACTTGCTTGAGCATGTCCTTCGATGAAACCTTGCGGCTGACAAGCAGGATTCCGGCGCCCGCCATAGCAACAAGCTCGCGCGGCAAATCACTGAAAACAAAGAACCCGATGACGACAATTGCTACGAGCCCAGTTTTTATGGTCTCCAGAACATCGATTTCGGTCGCCTCCGAGACATCAGCGCCTTTGGTCGAAGATTTCTTAAGCTCCCAACGACCCCGATATGCAAAAACGATAACACCCCAGACAATCGGCAGCGAAAGCAGCGCAGGAATAGCGGCAATTTTCAGGAAACCATTGAATGACAGCCCCAATTGCTGAGCGGTGATCATATTCTGCGGGCTACCGATCAAAGTGGCTGTTGAGCCCGTATTAACGGCAAAGCAGAAAGCCAGAAGAAATGGCACAGGATTTAACCCACGCGCCAGACTCACCGAAACCAGCAAGGGCGTCATAGCCACGGCCACTACGTCTTTTGTCAAAAACGCTGAGAATGATGCGCCCATAACAATCATGACGCCGACCAATAGTGGCGGCGATAATGGCAGCTCTGTTACGCGCTTTGCAACCCAGCCATAAAAACCTGAAACCGAAAAGCCGGCTGAAACGACCATCAGGCCGAACAACATGCCCAAGGTCTTATAATCAATTGCGTTCCATGCAGCCTGCGCAGTAATGCTGCCTGCCACGAGCATCGCAAGCGATCCAATGATTGCTGCGCCCGTCCGATCAACCTTGAAACCTGGTAAAGTACCGCAACCCATCGCAAGATATACAAGCAAGAATATGAGAACGGTCAGATCCATAATTGTCCACTACTTCGAAACGAGGCGTCAAATCACTTAAGGCATACGCTGATAAGCTATATTAAAGCAATGATTTCAATGTGATGTTTTATGACATACACCGAAATTATGCAGTTAAATTATTCGGATTGCTTAATGGTCATGCGGCTCGTGCGGTTCATGTGGAATGATAGAGACATCCCCATAAACAACGGCGCGTTGTGAAATAATTGAATTTGCGAACTGCTTGACATCTTTCACCTCCCCTCGGAGGAGGCTGACTTCGAGGCAAAGCTCTTCATTCATATGGACGTGAAGTGACGCTACTGACATATGATGATGGTCATGATGCGAGGCAGTGAGCTTCTTAGCCAGATCACGTGCATCGTGCTGATAGACATAGCTTAATACGCCGACGCAATTTTTGGCTTCATCGGATGCAATTTCTGCCTCACCAATACTCGAGCGGACAAGATCGCGGACCGCTTCTGATCGGTTTGCATAGCCCTTGCGGGCAATCAACGCATCAAGGTCGTACATCAGATCATCATCAACGGTAATTGTAATGCGCTGCATCGGCTCTACGCTCCATTGCGTTTAGATTCGGGCTAATCCTATTGTGCAGATAAACATGAAAATAGCGATGCCCGGAGCTGAAGTTGCTTTCCGGTGCTTGCATGTCAGTTGCCGATGAGAGATGGATCAATCAATGTGAATTGCATTGGAGGAATGCGTGAATATGCTTTATCTGGCTGTCGGCTCAGTTAATCGTGAAGCACCCTATTTTCAGGGCGCACGCGGCGAAGGCCTCTCGATTTACGCATTCGATACAAAGACCGGCGACGCCCAGCGCATTTGCGGCACATCCTCCGTCGACAACCCCACCTTTTTAAGCGTCAACCCCGCCTCTGGCGTAATTTATGCCAATTCAGAAGTCTTTGGCTGGCATGAGGGCACCGTGAGCGCCTATCGTTTTGATGCTGAGAAAGGCGAACTGGTCTATCTCAACAAACAGGCCTGTCACGGCAGTATAACGGCACACAATACCATCAGCCGTGACGGAAAGTTCGTGCTGGTTGCCAATTATGCAATGGGGAGCGGTGGCCCAGATCAGTCTCTCGTCACCCTTCCGATAAATGATAATGGCAGTCTTGGCTCTGTCACAGGTTCCGTGCGTCACCAAGGTTCGCTAGGACCTGACAGCGAGCGGCAGGAACGTAGTCATCCGCATTGCATCGTCGAAACCCCTGAAGGTGGATTTTTCCTGTCTGCTGACCTTGGGCTTGATGAAGTCATTGCCTATAGTGTCGATGAAAAAGGAGAGTTTGAACAACAGGGAAATGTTGCTGTGTCACCCGGTGCCGGACCTCGCCACATCGCACAGCACCCCAATGGTCGTTTTATCTATGTTTCCAATGAACTGAATTCCACTGTTTCACTCATTCATCGCAATGGTGGAGAAATGCAGCTTGTTCAAAGCTGGGCGACGATACCATCGGGCGTAGACTCCCATGGTGCAGATATTCACCTCTCGCCGGATGGCGCGTATTTATATTGCTCCAATCGAGGCCATGACAGCATTGCTGCTTTTGCGATTGATCAGGAAAACGGCAATTTGAGTGATATTGGATACACACCCGCAGGCGGTACAACACCACGCAATTTTACGCTGACGCCCGATGGTGAGTGGGTGCTGGTTGCAAACCAGAACAGCGATTGCATTACGATTTTCGCAAGAGACAATATTACAGGCAAGCTGACCGATACAGGCAATCGCATCGAAATCGGCACGCCTGTGTGCATCAGACCGTTTATGCTATAGACAGTTGAAGCTCGAAATCAGTCAGCACGTCGCAGCCATTTTCTGTGACGTGCAGCATAAATTCGAGCCGCACACCGCCGACTTCAGGGTCGAATGCCGTTGGTTCGACCATCACCACCATGTCTTTTTGAAAGCTCTCTGTTTCATAACTGACAAGTCGCGGCCATTCATGCACGGATGTGCCAATCGAGTGGCCAGAATGGTGAGCATAGCTGTAACCATGCGCTGCGATATGCGCCTGTAATCTCTGATCGAGTTCGCCGATAGCAAGCCCCGGGCGGATAATCTCAATGGCCAAATCAAGCGCCGATTTTGCTGCCTTAAACTGCTTTTCAAACCCTGCGCTTGGCTTTCCAAGCATTGCCGATGCACAACTATCGCCCCAATAGCCATTGACGCGCGGTGCCAAATCGCAAATCAGCGGATCGCTGGTTTGTATTATCCGGTTCGTCGGCCAGCCCATGAAAGTAGATGTGCGCTCTTTACCAGAAATAAAATCGCCGGTCAGAGGTAGGCGCTCACCAACACGGTTTTCCATCGCGAGCCTGATGTCAGCAAAAACTTCAAGCTCAGTACGACCCGCTTTGGTTCTCTCGAGAAATGCCTGCTGCCCCGCAGAGGCAGTCAATGCGGCCTCCCGTAACAACGCAATTTCCGTCGATGTTTTGATCATGCGTTCGCGTTTGAACGCATCGCCAATCGACACACGCTTGCATGTTTCAATAAGCGGCAGCAGGGATAGCGGAAAGCTTGCTTCCTCAATTGCCACTGTTCCACTGATGCCGAGCTTTGCAAATAACTGGCCAGCCGTATAACAATAATTGGCGAAAATATCGGTCGGGCTTTTATAAGAAAAGCCTTCATAGATCAGGATCAATTCGGCCCAGCTTTGAGTGCCGGATTCAAGATTGGTGACGACAAGTCCGCATTCGCCATTTTTGCCCACCACGGCAATGGCAGGTCCACCGGCAAAAGGTGACGGACCCGCTTCAATCGCAACAATATAGCCGGATGCATATGAAACGCCGTCAGGACTAGTAAAAATACCCCAGTCCGCACCCGAAGCCTTGATGGCGGCAATCGTTTTTGCAAGCCTTTCGTCCATCTGCATTTCCTTTAGATCAGATTACGAATATGGCGATCACGGCCATAGGCTGCCACCAGAAGCAGGATAAGCACACCAAGCGCAGACTGCACCATGGCATCCGAAAATCCCATACCGATCAGGAATGTGCGCAGTTCCATCAACATGATTGCGCCCGCTACAGTGCCGACAAAGCCGCCGCGTCCCCCAATTAGTGCGGTTCCGCCGATCACCACCGCTGAAACTGTCTGGAACAGGTAAGGTGTGCCAACCGTCGCACTTGATGACCCCGTGAATCCAAGCAGCAAAACACCAGCAAGAGCTGCAAACATCGCACTCAGACCAAACGTAATCGCCCAGATCGCCACAGGCCTGATCAATGCAATTTCAGCGGCCTTGATATTAGAACCAAGTGCATAGAGCTTGCGGCCATAAATCGTGCGTCGCAAAACGAAGAGCGTGCCGATAGTTAAAAAGAGGGTGAAGGGGATTAGCCATGGAAACGGCAAAGGCCCAATGCTGCCACCTAATGATACAAAATCATTGATGAAGGCGGGAGCGGAACCAGTCGGTAAGCCGCGAGTCCATATTTGCACACCCGCCTGAACCATGGTGCCGACACCTAGTGTTACGATCAGCGGATGAATGGAAAGCGCAGCCGACAATGCGCCTGAAAATGCACCGATCAGTGCGGCAGACCCGAGTACGATAACGCCTGCAATCAGCGGTGACATTCCATCACCATAGAGGCTCGCAAAGACCACGTTTGCAAAGCCGATGACAAAAGGTATCGACAGATCAATGCCGCCAAGGATCATCACCAGTGTCTGACCTAGTGCAGCGATGGCCAAAAGCGATGCCAGAACCAGCATGGCGCGAATAGAAAACAGGCTGGCAAAGCCCGGAATAAGGGCTGCTCCGAGAAGGAAAACAAGAACAACGCCGATGAAGGCGACCAACGCACGATTGGTAGCTAAGGCTTTAATCATGGCTGCGCCACCTTGCGTCGGAAATAGAGTTTCAGTTTTTCGGAGTTGAGGCACACGGCCAGAACGAGAACTGCGCCATAGACGGCCTGAAGCACAAAGGTGGAGACATTGAAGGCCGTCAGCATGCTTTGCAGCAGAAAAATATCCGCAGCGCCAAGAAACGCAGCTTTCAGACCACCTACACCACCAGCAAGGCTGACACCGCCAAGTGCCACAGCCGCAATGGCAATCAGTGTGTAGCCGGGGCCAATAATAGGATCGCCCGAGCCGATCAGCGCCGTGAGCGAAAGCGCTGCCAGACCGGCAAAAAGCCCAGCCAGTACGTAGGCGATAAAGCGAACCAGCGGGACATTAACGCCAGCCGTGTAAGCTGCTCGATCTTCACTGCCCACCGCCATAAGCGTCTCATAAAATGGCAACCGTTTGATGCCAATCCAAATCAGAATAGCCGTACCAACGGGCAGAATGGACCATGGACCTGCAAGCGCCGCAAGCCATGCCGGAACCGAGCCGGATGGAGATGGCAGGATGGTCAGCGCCAACCCGCCGAAGATCAGATAGGTCCCAAGGGTCGCAACAATCGGCTGGATACGAATGATTGCCGCAAGCAATCCATTCAGTGCGCCCGCAAGGACGCCGAGCGCAATCGCCGCCGGAATAATGATGAATGGCGAGGTTATGCCGCCTTTGGTTATCAGCAACTGCACCAGAATAACATTGATCAGCCCGACTAGCGGCCCCACTGAAATGTCAATCGAGCCACGCCCTGCCAGAAAGGGAATTGTAATTGCAAGCGAGGTTAGCAGCAGCGGAGCAGCTAACCCCAGAACTGCGCCCCAGTTTGACGGTGCAAAGCGCACCGGATTGAGCACTATATTGATAACAAGCAAAATGACGAAAAGAATTGCGGCAAGTCGCGTTTCCTGCCCGCCAGAGAAAAGACGTTGCAGGAAACCTGATTGATTGGATGTGCTCATAGCGCCACCTCATCCTGTCCGAACATGGCTGCAAGTACACCTGACATCGACATTTCAGATTTGCCTATTGTTTTTGAGTATTCAAAATCACGAAACACCGAAACGCTGTCGCAGATTTGCAGAATTTCCTCGATTTCACTCGACAGGATAACCAGTGCGATGCCCTCTTCACGAGCGAGTTTGCGGAATGCTTCATAGAATTTCATGCGCGTATTAAGATCAACGCCACGGGTTGGATCGTTGAGCAGCATCAGACGCGGCTTGAGCGCCAGAAGCCGTGCAAGCAGAACCTTCTGCTGATTACCGCCGCTCAGCGCCGTAATCGGCGCATCCATCGCCGGATAGCGGATCGACAAAAACTCGGTATAGCGCTGCAACTCTTCTTTCTGTTTGCGGCGGTTAAGAATACCGCCCCACGAAAAGCGCGGCATAGATGGCATGCCAAAATTATCAAGCACGGAAAGCACCGGGAAAATGCCGGTCGCACGCCGGTCGCGCGGTAGATAAACTACGCCACGCTTTGCTGCATCATGATGATTGCGATAGGCTTGGCGTTCGCCTGAGATTCCAACCACTTCGACAGAGGATTGGCGCGGCTGATCAAAGCCAGCGAGTGCCAGCAAGAATTGCTCCTGGCCGTGGCCTTCAAGACCTGCAAGGCCGGTAATTTCACCAGCGCGGATAGCCCCCGAAAGTGCTTTGCGCCCTGGTGCCAGCACGAGATTTTCATAGCTGAGAATAATCTGATCATTCGACATGGAGATGCGCCTCCGGTGCCATGAGTTCGAGAAGAATCTGGCTGTTGATCTGATGCCCGTCGAGCGTATCGACAATTTGCCCGCTTCGCAGAACCGTAACCTGATCGGAAAGGCGTTTTACCTCTTCAAGCCGGTGCGAAATGAAGATCACTATGTTGCCCGACTTCGCGTAATCTTCGATTGTTTCAAAAACCAGATCACGATCTGCATAATCAAGCGCGGCGGTTGCCTCGTCCAACAGCAGGATCGAAGGACGACTGATGAAAGCGCGCGCAATGACGACCAACTGTTGGGCAGCAAGCGACAAGCTGCCCGCAGGCGCGTGAAGATCAATTGGAAAACGGGCAATCTTAGATAAAACCGCTTGAGAAGCCTTTTCACGCACGGCTTTGCTGACTTTGCGGGTAAGCAATCCGTCAAAGCCAAGGAAAATATTTTCAACCACCGAGCGATGCGGCGCAATCAGCACTTCCTGAAACACCGTTGAAAGACCCAAAGCTTTCATATCTGCGGGCGAATTGGCAGCGATGGTTTTATCGTTAAGAACGACGCGCCCTTGCGTGGGCGCCACCACACCGGACAATATCTTAAGCATTGTGCTTTTGCCGGAGCCGTTCTCACCAAGGATTGTGTGAACGCCATATCGAAAGTCGACATTTGCGCCAGTCAGCGCAACGGTTTCACCATAGCGCTTTTCAAGATTCTCGATCTTTAGCGATTTGACAGGCGCATGCGTTATTGGGGGCAGACCAGCCTCCACAAGCAGCCTGTGCATATTGGAAGCGCCGACTAAGTTCAGATCAGGCTGGGGCATAATGAAATGACTTTCCGCATGCGATAGACGAAAGCCATTGCCAGAAAACCTGGCAATGGCTGTGTTTGCATGAGCTATTACTTGGCGCAGGACGCTGGCACTTTTGCGAAATCATAAAGTGCGGTTGCGCTTCCGTTCGAGAAGTAACCATTCAACAGTTCTTCCGGGAAAGGGTCCTGCGGCGGGATTGGGAAGATAGCTGCCGAGTCCGGCTTCATGCAGTCCTTGTACCAGTTTGGAAGGTCTGCCTGCGTAACAAGCGGCATTGGCGCGATGATCGTGTTAACCAATGGCTTCTGGCCTTCAAGAATACGCAGCGCAACGCGGAATGCATTTTGTGCAGCCACATGCGGTGAAACCTCGCCGCCGTAGAACTTGAATGTCTCCTGATTGGCATTCCAATAGCCAAGCGCATCACCGGAAATGGAGCCTGCAATCAGTGGCAATGGGCGTCCAGCCTGCTGGAAAGCTTCCGCAATGAAGCGCGCTTCACTGCCTGTTGACCAGACCGCATCAATCTGTTGCGGCGTAGTTGCGAGTGCCTGAAGAACTGCGGACTTGGTTGTCGTTCCGGTCCATTCGCCACTGACCTTGCGAGCAATCGTCAGGTCGCCAGATTCTGCGACTGCCTTTTCAAGACCGGCGTTTTCCTGCTGCACGAGCGGATGGCCGGAGATGCCCTCAACCTGAAGGACTGTGCCGCCATCTTTGAGCACTTCCGCAATACCCTTGCCCATCTGGTAGCCCCAGAGGTTCTGGTTATGCATGACATTGATCGCATTTGGCGTGGTCACAGCACCTGCCGATGTAATAACAGGAATGCCAGCCTTGTAGGCATCGTCAATCACCGCATTTAACGCAGTCGAAGAACCGGCAATTGTCGTAATGACATTGCAGCCCTGCTCGATGAAAGCACGGATTTGCGAAATCTGCTGCGTTGCATCGCCATTGGAGTCTGAAACAACATATTCAGACACATCACCTGCGGCGATAGCACCATCCACAAGTCGCTTGAGTTCGTCATTGAAAGTTACACGCCATGGATTGCCCATATAGGACTCCGAATGGCACCAGCGCCATGGCTTGGCAGGCGCTTTGAAGTCGCCATAAGCCGACGGTCCCACTTCGACAACATCGGTGTAAAGCGCCTGAATTTCAGTTGGCAGGGTGCCGAGCAAAGCCGCACGATCCTGACTATGCGCTGGCGCGCTCAGTGCGGAAGCCGACAAAATAGCGAGTGTAAGAGCTTTCAAGCCAAAGCCTGAGCGTTTCATAGACATCTGATTTCCTCCAATGTGAACCCCTCCGTTCACTTATGAAGAAATTATTCACATATACCATCAAACGTCAAACGAAAAATGTGAGCGCTCACTATTGTGCATTCTTATTTTACAAAGAGAAAATTATGTCGAAAAATTTAAGAGAAAAGCTCGCGAAATGGCGTTTTGTATCAAGCGAATGCGGGCACAATTGTTCGCTCTGAAAGCCCAAAAAGAACAATCATCACCCTTGCTCACCGCTCGTCACATCATCGCAATGATACGATCACAGATTACCTAGCCGTCTTTATAAAGCCGACCCTCACCCTGCATCTGATGAATAGGAGCATTCATCGTAGCCTGCAAACCAGCAGAAGTGTAATCAATCCCGACGTTACCAGTGCCCATAAGGCCCATTCTGATAAGCTTAGATCCGAAGCCAATCCTATCCGGCTTTGATATTACCGGACCGCCTGTTTCACACCAGTTTAAAAATAGCGTAGCAATTCCATTGTGATCCACGGTATTCCAACGAATGGAAACACGCCCCGTGTCATTGGATAACGAGCCATATTTGATGGCATTTGTGGTGAGTTCGTGGATCAACAACGACGTTGAACTTGCAGCCTTTGGTCCAATAAATATATCTATACCGTCAATATCGACACGCTCATCGACGCCAAGCGCTGCAGTGATTTCATTAATGATCTGTGCAAACGATCCACTTGAGCTTTTACCAAACTGCAAAACATTATGCGCGCTGCTTAATGCAAACAAACGCCGGGAAAAAGAGCTGAGTTCTTCTTCATTGTCCTGACTTTTGAAGGTCTGGCTAGCTATAGCCCCGACAATGCTAAAAGTATTCTTTATGCGATGTGCGAGCTCAGCATTCATAATCCTCGCATTCTTCTCGGCCTCAACCTTTCCTGTTGTTTCGATAACAGTATCAATTATACCGCCAACACTGCCGTCTTCGTCTAAAATTGGGCTGTAACAGAATGTGTAATAGCACTGCTCACTAAAGCCTGATCGATTGATAAGCAGCGGAAAATCTTCGATGAAAGTCGCCTCACCCCACATCGCCTTCTCGGCAATTGGACCAATATCGTCCCAAACTTCGGCCCATATTTCACTGAATGGTTTACCCATACAATTCTGTTTGCCACGAAGAATAGGCTTGAAAGCATCATTATAGAGAGTGATTAATTCAGGCCCCCAAGCAATTGCTTTTGGAAACCGAGACGCCATCATCATCTGAACAGCCGTCCTCAGTGGACGTGGCCATTTTTCTGGCACTCCCAAAGAGGTCTGCGACCAGTCTAAGCTTCTTATTTCCGCGACAGCTTCTCCCGATGCCGGGATGAAGAAAAACCTATCTTCCAATTTTATGCACCTTACCTAATACCAAACGTGCTCGAAAGCGCCAAAGAGCAAAGGGGGTGCCTTAGAAAAGTGGCGAAGCAAGAGACCAATAGCATATCAGCATTCTATTGATAACCAACGATCAACACACTCATTCGTTTTGTGCTGACACCTAACCTATTCGTTCGCTGCCTTTTGTTCAGCAGTTTTATCCGGCTGGATGTAAAGCGTTTCAGACGAGAAGGCGAAATCAGCTCCGTGGGCGTGCACGATACCAATGATCTTGAGGTAAACTTCTTGCTGTGCCTCGAGCCATTCAGCCCAATGTGTCGTCTTGGTGAAGCAATAAACCATAATATTCAGAGAAGAGTCTGCAAAAGCATTGAAATAAACCAGCAAGCTCTGCGTTTGGTCTATTTTATCATTGGCTTTGAGCATCGCTCTTATGTCGTCAATGACGCCAGAAACTTTATCGCCGTCTTCATATCGCAAGCCAATCGTCGTACTGATGCGCCGGTTGGTCATGCGCCCCGGATTTTCAACGCTGATGGTCGAAAATGCGGCATTAGGCACATAAAGCGGGCGATTATCAAAAGTCTTAATCTTTGTCAGTCGCCAGCCGATCTCAACGACTGTACCTTCAATGTTTCGATCAGGCGAACTAATCCAGTCACCGATGCTAAACGGCCTATCGAAATAAAGCATAACTCCAGAGAAGAGGTTACTGAGTACATCTTTTCCGGCAACACCGATCGCGATACCACCGATACCGCCAAAAGCAAGTAAGCCGGATAGGCCAATCCCAAATTGCTCGCCAAAAAGCAGCATAATGAAGAGAAATAGCGCCAGCTTTAAAATACGGGCAACCATACGCGCAGAAGTCACATCATTTCCACGTGCAATCTGACTGTGCGTGAGGCGATTAATCAACTGGAATAGCTGCTGCATGGCAATCAATGCCATGATGAAAGTCGATACCGTGTTGATAACTTCGGGCGTAATCGCCGTTATCTTATAATCAACAAGCAGCATGTAAGCGACTTGCCTGAGCGTCATAATAAGTCCAAACATCGCCGCAACGAATGTCAGATGAGCTAAAATGTTTCTCGACCAGCCTTTTTTGTGTCGTATCAGAAACCAGAACACAAAGGCGGCAATCGCAAAAAGCAAAATAATTCCTGCTGCTATCCAGTACTTTGCCATTTCACCCCGCCTTTAGACAGTCTTCATTGCCCTGCTGAAACTCCCGGCAGGCTCGCACCTGCGCTTGAACTTGATGTCAAAGCTCCGGTGAAAAAAGCCAGATTCGCAGCCGCAATTAGTGAGGCAGCATGAGCATCAGTTTGCGCCAGCTTTGCATCAAGCAATGCATTGTTGGCTTCATTGACAATCGTAATCGTACCGAGCCCATTCTTATAAGATTCAAGCGCTGCATCATATGCTGTGGCAGACGTCTGAACCAGAACACCAGCAGCTTTGTTAGCAGCCAGAGACGTTTTAAGAAGATTGGATGCAAGAACGATTTCTGCAACCGCATCAAGCTGAACCTTGCGGAAAGTTTCAGTCGCGGCATTGCGTGTCGATTCAGCACTCTTAAGCTGGGCGGCACGAAGTCCACTATCATAAAGCGGCATCGTGGCACCGATCAAAAC
>NZ_JAVDQT010000017.1:0-26314 GCF_031454375.1 Brucella pseudogrignonensis | reverse complement strand
CCTTTGTTACGTACTTTCAAAGTGGTGGTTGGATAGCCGGCATTGATTTCAATATCACCTTTGCCGAGAACCAATCCTCCAACAGGAGTCTTTGCTTTATCTTCAGCCATAACTAAGCCTCCCTGCAGGGGTTATTGGATTGGATCGTGAACGGTAACGAGACGGCTGCCATCAGTGAAAACAGCTTCAACCTGCACGTAAGGGATCATCTCAACGACACCCTCCATCACATCCTCTTTGGTGATGGTCTTACGCGCCAATTCCATGACTTGTTCGAGCGTCTTTCCAGCGCGCGCACCTTCAAGGGCAGCGGCAGCAATCAAAGATACGGTTTCAGGATGATTGAGCTTCAAACCCTGGTCTTTACGACGCTGCGCGACAATCGCCAGCGTATGTATCATGAGCTTGTCAATCTCACGTGGCGTGAAATGCATACATAACCTCCGTACAAATAAAGGTGGACATTGTTAAAAAGCAATCTGCCAATCAACCTAGAATTTAAAACACTGTTTTCGTTGGTGTAAAGAGCTACTTAGCCGAATGACAAAGCAGCTTCCTCAGTATTTTGAAACTTGCAACATCCGATCACAGGCTTGAGGACAATTAAGACTAGACAGAGGTGATAATCGGTTCTGCAAAGCGAGCCCCTTTTATAGCTACACAGCGTTCAAAGTTGAAATTGGGCCGCACTTGAAGGCATAGACATACGTTTTCCCTTTGCAACAACAGAAATGCTGGAGACACAACCTTGCGGGATTCCCAATGTTTGCAAAGTTGTGTCCATCAAGCCTTTATAGCGGCCCAAAAAAAGACTGGCCTACTTATCCATGTGCCTTTTCATACCCCATAGGTTGAAGGCATTTTCTCCGTATAGCGGATTATCGAGGCCATTGAGCTGCACTTCGTCGGGGACGCGCAGATGACCGAAAGCATCAAGGATTTTAAGCAGGATCATGGTGATGATCCATGCATAAGCAGCAACGATAACAACAGCGAGAACCTGAATACCGAGCTGATAAGCGCTTGCCGATACCGCGTTGATATGCGAGCTTGCTGTAACACCGATCAGGATTGCGCCGGTCATGCCGCCAACACCGTGCGCGCGCCACACTTCCAGTGTGTCGTCGATCTTAAGCCACTTCTGTATGTATTTTGCATTGAAGCAGACCGAAGCGCCGATGGCACCGATAAGCAGTGCAGTCATTGGCTCAACATAACCCGCAGCAGGCGTAATCGTTGCAAGGCCGGTCACCGCGCCAACAAGAACGCCGGAAAACGACGGACGCCCAGATTCTTTCCACTCCCAGAACATCCAGACGAGCATGGCGATAGAGCCTGCAAGCATCGTGTTGGTGAAAGCATAAGCGGCCAATGCGTCAGCCGCATAAGCGCCACCCGCGTTAAAGCCGAACCAGCCGAACCAGAGCAGACCTGCACCGATTGCAACAAGCGGCAAACTCGCAGGCTGAGACTCTTTTTCACCGGCTGCGAGTTTGCGCTTACCGAGATATTTCGCAGCAGCCAATGCAGAGAAACCGGCAGAAGCGTGAATGACGATGCCGCCCGCAAAATCGACAACGCCAAGTTTTGCAAGGAAGCCGCCACCCCAGACCCAATGGGCTGCGGGCAGGTAAACCAGAATGGTCCAGAAGGCTATGAAGAACAGATAAGCACCGAACTTGAAACGCCCGACAAAAGCACCGGTCATCAGCGCAGGAGTGATGATCGCGAACATCATCTGATAAGCAAATACCAGAATGAACGGAACATTCGCTGCGTATTGCGGATTTGGCTCAATGCCCACATGGTACATGCCAAAATATGTGGTGATGTCACCAATGACACCACCGATGGACGGGCCGAAGGCAAGGCTGAAACCACCAAAAACCCAGATCAGGCCGATCACACCCATACAGACAAAGTTCTGTATCATGATCGACAGAACATCACGCTGGCGAACAAGGCCACCGTAAAACAGAGCGAGTGCCGGGGTCATCATGCACACAAGTGCCGTACATATGAGAAGAAAGGCCGTATCGCCTGCGCTGATTGAGGGCATATTTGTTTCCTTAAAACACCATAAAGTTTGTCATGCCTTATTAAAAAGCAGCAAACTTCTCTGCTTTTACAACCGGAAGTCTTTATAGAACGCTATGAACATGCAGATACATACAAAACACCAAAAATGAGGCGCGTACTTTCCCATAGTCAAACTAGAAGAGCGATATCAACCGCCTTATTTCGAACTAGCTTAGATACACAGTTACTCACTCTCCCACCCACTCTCCAAGATAAACGACACCTCTTCTGGTCGATACTTCAATTTAACCGGTACAGCCGGCTTTGATAAGCTGTTCACAAAAGACTATTTGATTGTAAGCACCTGCAGAATTATACGCCTCATTTAATAAGTTGAGATAGTTTTTGGGACCTTGATTGATAGCCACCTCTCCAGAGTGGCTCGATGTAATCCAAATTATTCAATTCATTGCCATCCATTTCCCCCTGAATATGCGCTGGGCTCGCGTCGATATTGCCTCGTACGACGCGCTATTGACGTTCGCATTTTATTATGATTGATTGTTAACAATAATTTGTTAGCGAGATGTTGTCAATGACAGGGTTAGCCAGCCAGACCTTCGATAGTATTCAAAAGTCGACGTTTCGCGATCATATCGTTGAGAAGTTGCGCAAGGCCATCATCGGAGGAGCCATTGAACCGGGTGCGCAAATCGTTGAGACAGAACTCGCACGACAGTTTGCCGTCAGTCGCGGACCGCTTAGAGAAGCCATGCGCCAGCTCATCGATGAAGGGCTTCTCGTAACCATCCCCTATACTGGTACCCGTGTGGTCAGCTTAACGACACGCGATATCCATGAGATCTATTCGATGCGGGTCAATCTCGAGATTTTTGCTTTCGAACTGGCCTGGGATCGACGCGATCAGGCGTTTCGCGACGAACTCGTATCCAGAAACAATCTCCTCACCCAATGCATTGATAATCAGGATGATGTGGCAAGTATTGAAGCAGAGTTAAAACTGCACAGCCTCGTTTATGAGGTGTGCGGACACCGTTTGCTTCAACGCGTCTGGGAGGGCGTGCGCGGACGGTTGCAACTTTATTGGGCCGCCCACCATCGTGCGCATGGCATGCAGGGCCCAAAGCGCGATGGCCACGATATTTATGTGACCTGCGGTCTGGCAAATGATCTCGACGCAATGCGTTCAGAAATCCGGGACCATATGTCAAGAGGTCTCGAGAAAACCAAAATGTCTTTAAATGGGGAATGAGAAGATAGTCCGACAGACAGGCACCTGACTGAAAACTACCCTTGTGCTCAACTCATCAAAGGTTCTGAGCAACAGATAGATGAAATGGGGCACGAACTTTATTAATTCGATCAAACAACGCCCAAAGCATGCATTGAAATAACAGGGATTTTCGTAGCCAAAAAGCGGGGGCAAACGTGCGTGAAAGTTGGATATGCCCGGGTCTCTTCGGGCGAACAAAAAATGGATTTGCAGCTTCGCGCACTCAATGGGGCAGGCTGCGACACAATCTATAAAGACCACGGACAATCCGGACATGAATTTAAGCGGGATGGTCTGTCAGATGCGCTCAACTCCCTCAAGCCCGGTGATACATTGGTGGTCTGGCGTTTGGATCGTCTTGGACGATCGCTTTACGGATTAATCGAAGTCATCAATGAATTATACAGCAAAGATGTTCACTTCCAATCGCTGATGGAAAACATCGATACTGCATCATCTGGCGGACGCTTAGTGTTCCATATGATGGGTGCACTTGCAGAATTTGAACGCAACCTGATCAGCGAGCGCACGCAAGCAGGATTGGATGAAGCACGTAGCCGCGGCATGCAGCTTGGGCGGCCAACTGCCGTAAATGACGCGCAGATCCGTGCGGCAATTCACGCGCTGCGCCACCAAAATCGAGGAATGGCAGGCGTCGCTGATGATCTGGGAATTTCCGTGCGAACCCTACGAAGGCATTTGCAAAAAAAGGATGCGCCCAAAGACCATGCAGCAACTCAGCGGAACACGTAATGAATTGTTCAGTGATCGAAGTTTAAACGTTATAGAGCCAAAGACGATGAAGATAACATCCGATTTTTATGGTGGATCAATTGAGATCATCAATTGTCGTGTTGACGCTCCGATCACACTTCGCTTGAGAAGAGATCCTCAAACGCGGTTCGCACAGAGCTTCTATTTTGGTCTGAGTGATTGCACCCTGCCTTGTACAATAACTATCGAGGATGTCGATCAATCTTCGTTCCCGAAGGGGTGGAACAATTATCAAGCCTTTGCTTCACATGATCAAAAGGACTGGAGCCGCTGTGAAACCCAATATCAGGACGGCAATCTCCTCATTTCCCATAAGCCATCTGATAAAACGACCTACTATGCTTACTTCCCCCCTTATTTAGATACCCATCATTCCGCGCTTCTTGATTTTTGTCGTCACGATCCACGTACAAAAGTCGAAACGCTCTGCGCGAGCAGTGATACGGACACGGTTGAGCTTATTTCGGTGGGATGCGAAAGTGCGAATGCGCCCCGCATCTGGATTCTGGCTCGGCAACATCCAGGCGAAACACAGCCAAGCTGGTGGATGGAGGGCTTTGTCCGTTTGCTCCTTGATCCACAAAACCAGGCTTCTCTTCATCTGTTGACCCAAGCGCGCTTTCAAATCATTCCCAACATGAACCCCGATGGAAGCCGGATTGGAAACTACAGGACAAACATACACGGTCAAAATCTTAACGCGTCCTGGGATCGCGCAACCTTGAGCGAAACGCCAGCTGTTTACTGCGTCATCAAAGCAATGGAAACATTCGGTGTCGATCTTTGCCTCGACATTCATGGCGATGAAGAAATTCCATATGTTTTTATCGCCAGTGTCGATCGCAAACTGCCACTGCCGCCAAAAATAATCGCGAAACTAGATCTGTTCGAACGACAACTGTGCAAGGCCGATCCTTTTTACAAACGACAGGCTCTCGAGCGTGAACATATAAAGGCCATGCCCGCCGCATTCTGCGCCCCTTATTTAATGAAGAGATTCAACATTCCCGCAGTCACTTTGGAGCTGCCGTTTAGGCGCTATAACGCTGACGGATTTAGTGCTCAAGACTACGGCATCAACGAATGCATGCGGTCGGGGAGGATCGCTATTTCCATCTTACTGAAATATCTCGATGAACAGAAAAAGAAAGTACCAGAAGCTTACACAGATTGGATTTCATGATAGTCGATTTCATCTTCATTTGTAGTCCAAAGCGCTTTCTCCGGGTTAAAAACTGCAAGTTTGCGCACAATAGGAGGCAGAAAAGAAAGAGTTAGATTTTTAAGAAAGCGTGATCTGGTAATATCATTTGCGCGCCCTTTCTTAGGTTGGGACGCTATTATCCGATTCTACATGTATAAATTATAAATTTTATGAATTGATGATTCATATGAAATAATTTTGTTACTCAAAACCCTGATAGAGAAGAATCACTTCATTGTTAACTACGATAATATTATTAAATAGTATTTTTTATATTAGAAGTTGCACGATTTATGTATGCCTGCTACCGTTTCGAAATGGCTATATTATAGCCTGGGTTTTTTGAAAGGGGCATTATATGACTGATATTTTACAGCCGATCAGAGGTTCTCAAGGCGCAGATGTTGTTGGTCCGCGCAATCTGGAAGTGGAAGCACAAAATCCTGACATTTTCCTTCCACCGGAAACAGACCATGGTGGCATCCCAAATTTGAAATTTCCATTCTCCATGGCACACAACCGACTGGAAGACGGTGGTTGGGCACGTGAAGTAACGCAGCGCGAGATGGGCAGCTTGAAAGAGTTGGCCATTGTAAATATGCGCCTCCCGGCCGGTGTTGTGCGGGAAATGCACTGGCATAAGGAAGCCGAATGGGCATATGTTCTTCAAGGCAGAGTGCGGTTTTATCTGGTCGATGACAAGCGTCAAACACTGGTGGAAGATTTGGGCCCGGGTGATCTTTGGCTCGCACCAGCAGGCTTCCCTCATGCCATCCAGGGGCTCGAAGAAGGCACCGAGTTTGTTCTCGTTTTCAACGACGGTAATTTCTCGGAAAACCAGACATTGTTGGTGACTGAACTTTTTGCGCATACGCCGCGTGAAGTGCTAGCAAAGAATTTCGGTGTACCGGAGAGTGCATTTGACGGCATGCCCTCTGAAGAGAAGTATATTTTCCGCCAGCCGGTTCCTGCACCTATTGAGGATGTGCGGCGTGATCTGGGCGCAGTTAACTTTACTGATAAGTATGTTTTCCGCGCATCAAAGATGCCAAAAAATCAATTTCCGGGCGGCGCTACACAGGTCGTGGATAACAAGACGTTCGAAGTGACCAACCTGTCCGCTCTGTTTATCGATTTGGAACCAGGAGGTATGCGCGAAATTCATTGGCATCCTGACGCCGATGAGATTCAATATTATATCAGCGGTAAAGCTCGTATGACGGTTTTCGACGCCGTCAATAATGCTCGGACGTTTGATTTTGTTGCTGGTGATGTGGGCTATGTACCAAAGACGCTCGCTCACTATATTGAAAACATCGGTGATGAACCCGTACGTGTTCTCAATGTCTTCCATACCGGGGAATACAAGGACGTGTCTTTGAACAACTGGCTGGCACTGACACCTCAGGAGCTGGTAAAGGGGCATCTCGACGTTGGTGACCCGCTGATGAGCTCTCTACGGCAGAACTATCAGACAATTGTCAAAGGCTGATACGCGCGTTTAAATTTGAGGAGCTCGTTCCATTCGAATGAGCTCCACTCTCTGTGCATTTGTAATATTCAAACATTTTGATGGGCGTCATATGCCACTGGACCATTTCCGATCATCTACTGAATGATCTGACGCAGTGGCTTGTGTGAAGGGGTGCAATCATGGAAGAATTTATGTCGAAGATGCTGGTCTCTGACCTCATCCCGATTTTCGTTGTTATGACCATGGGTTATGTGAGTGGCAAGAAAAACATCTTTGCCAAGGATCAGGCACAGGTCTTTAATAAGCTGGTTTTAGACTTTGCTCTACCAGCAGCTCTGTTTGTTTCGATCGTGCGCGCTGACAGAGCGATGCTTGTCGAAAATGCAACTTTGACCATTATCTCATTTGTCGGCCTCGTTGCACTATTTATGCTTTCTTATTTCACGATGCAGTGGTTCTTCAAGCGCACAAAAGCGGAAGCCGCAATTTGCGCTTTGATTGCCGGATCGCCAACAATTGGATTTCTGGGATATGCAATTCTTGATCCGCTCTATGGAACGGGTGTTGAAACAGGCCTAGTTATTGCAATCGTTGCTATCGTCGTTAACGCAGTTACAATTCCAATTGGACTCTATCTTCTCAACGCGGGTGGCGGTGGCGATAAGACCAGCAGCGGTGCGCCAAAAGGCAACGCATTGATTTCTGCTTTTAAGGAGCCTGTTGTATGGGCGCCCGTTTTAGCCGTTGTGCTTGTTCTGATTGGTCTAAAAGTTCCAGACGAGTTTGATCCGACTTTTAAACTGCTGGCCCAGGCAAATTCCAGCGTTGCGGTGTTTGCAGCAGGCCTTACACTTGCAGCCTATAAGATCGAACTCGATTGGGAAGTTACCTATAATACTGCATTCAAGCTTATTTTAATGCCCGGCGTCTTTCTTATTGCTGGTTGGGCATGCGGTCTTAGCCCAATTGTTCTGCAGATGCTGGTTCTCAGTGTAGCACTTCCACCGGCATTTTCGGGCATCATCATTTCCAGTCGTTTTCAAGTATACACCCGAACGGGCACCTCTTCGCTTGCTGTAAGTGTCATAGGTTTCGTGATTGCCGCACCCGTTTGGGTTTATCTTGCAAAGATATTGGGTAGTTAAATAGCTGCGTACACACGCATTGGTTGCATAATAAAAATATGAGGAGCTTCAACGCTCCTCATCACAAGTTTATAATCTTTTGAACCGTTAGGGATAAGATCATGACCGATGAAACAAAAGGTGTGAAGGATTATCACGGACCGGCAGGCGGTTGGGGAGCGCTAAAAGCCGTTGCTGAAGCGGTTCGCGATCAGATGGGTGCAAGCACCAACACACGCGCATTGTTACAGATGAACCAGCCGGACGGATTCGATTGCCCCGGCTGCGCCTGGCCCGATCCTAAACATACCTCGTCTTTTGATTTTTGTGAAAACGGGGCGAAAGCGGTTACATGGGAAGCAACTCCAAAACGGGTCGAGCCAGAATTTTTTGAGCAACACACCGTATCTGAATTGTGGGAATGGAGTGACCATCAGCTTGAAGCGCAAGGGCGGCTGACAACCCCGATGCGTTATGATGCAGGGACTGACCATTTTGTTCCTATCTCATGGGAAGAAGCTTTTCAAAAAGCCGGTGCCGCACTGCAAGCACTCGGCGATGCAAACAAAGCCGAGTTTTACACATCAGGGCGTGCTTCCAATGAAGCAGCGTTTTTGTTTCAGCTTTTCGCACGTGAATTTGGAACTAATAATTTTCCTGACTGCTCCAATATGTGCCATGAGGCCACCAGTGTTGGTCTACCGAAGTCGATTGGCGTTGGTAAAGGTACAGTCACACTCGACGATTTCGATCATACGGATGCCGTTTTCTGTATTGGCCATAATCCAGGCACCAATCACCCGAGAATGCTTGGAACGCTTCGTTCTGTGTCGCTGCGTGGCAAGCCGATCGTCGTGCTCAATCCAATGCGGGAGCGCGGTCTTGAGCGATTTGAAAATCCACAATCCCCATCTGAAATGCTCACCGTCAGTTCAACACGTCTCGCATCGTCTTACCATCAGGTCAAGGTGGGAGGAGATGTTGCTGCAATCAAGGGCGTGATGAAAGCCATTTTCGAAGAGGACCAAGCGCGAATACAGCGTGCTGAACCGGGATTGCTGGATCGCTACTTTATCAAAGAACATACCTCTGGCTTTGAAGCTTTAAAAGCCGATATTGAAGGCACAAGCTGGAAGAAAATCATCTCTCGGTCAGGTTTGAAACGCGAAGCTATAGAACAGATAGCAGAAACTTACTGGACCGCCAAAAGCGTGATTATTTGCTACGGTATGGGTATCACACAACACCGTCACGGTACAGAAGCGGTACAACAGCTAACGAATTTGCTGTTACTGCGTGGCAATCTGGGGCGTGAAGGCGCTGGAATTTGTCCGCTACGCGGCCATTCGAATGTTCAAGGGGATCGCACGGTCGGCATTACGGAAATTCCAACCGAAGCATTTCTGGCACGTTTAGACAAAGCATTTGGCATAAACGCCCCACGCGCCCACGGGCACAATGCCGTCAAAGCTGTTGCTGCTATGAGAGATCACCAGTCAAAGGCATTTATAGGACTTGGCGGCAATCTCGCAGTTGCAATGAGTGATCCGCAAGCGAGCTTTCCCGCATTCAAACAATTGGAATTAAGTGTTCAAATTTGTACGAAACTTAACCGTACATGCTTGCTGACAGCTCGGGAAAGCATAGTCCTGCCCTGTCTGGGTCGGACGGAACGCGACATTCAGGATACTGGGCTCCAGTCCGTCACTGTTGAAGATTCAATGGCGATGGTGCATGCCTCGACAGGAAAACTTAAGCCGGCTTCCGAACTTTTGAAATCAGAACCGGCCATTATCGCGGGACTTGCAAAAGCCACGCTTCCAGAAAGCAAAGTCAACTGGGACTATCTGATCGCAGACTATGACCGCATTCGTGACAAGATTGAAGAAGTTTTCCCTGACTTTCAGGACTTCAATAAGCGAATTCGTATTCCGGGCGGGTTCCGATTACCCGTTGGTGCTTCTGAACGCAAATGGGGGACGCCAGACGGAAAAGCCCATTTTCTTATCGAAGCAACCACCGACGAAGATGACGGACGCGATGACACTGAACTTACCCTCATGACTATACGAAGCCATGATCAGTACAACACTACTGTTTATGGGATGAATGATCGCTATCGTGGGGTTACCGGTCGTCGAGATGTCATCTTTATGAATGAAGAGGACATGCACAAACTTGGGTTTGCAAACGGCGATGTTGTCGATGTCGTGGCAGGTGAACGCATTTTGCCAAAACAGACATTGGTCGCTCACGCCATTTCCCGCGGATCGGTCGCTGCATACTATCCAGAAGCAAACTGTCTTATTGGTTTGGATGATGTCGATCAACAGAGCTGGATACCCGCCTATAAATCAGTTCCCGTGAAACTTAAACCTTTATATAAAAAATAGTGTAGTTTCTGCTTTGCATATTTGTGTATTATAAAAATACGCTTTTACTTATTAGTACAAATAAATTAAATTTATTATTTTATATATACTTGCCGATTCGGCATTTCATAAGCGAATGACGTGAGCTCTGATAGCTGTATAAATTTGTCATCGGAGTTGTATTTTTGAGTGAAGTTAAGGGAGATGGGGCCGATGTTTGGGATTTTGCATTTTGCTGTTTCGCGTGCGATTAAGAGCGGAAATCTTAAAATTACAGATTTTCAAGGCAACTCTTATCAATATGGAGACAATACGGGCGAATTCATTCATATTCGCTTCAACACACACCATGCTGAACGTGCAGTTGCAATCAACCCGGAATTAAAATTGGCTGAATGTTACATGGATGGTGAGATCGACTTTATTGAAGGCGATATTTATGCCCTCTTAAAAGTGGTCTTTGAGAACACCGGCCCAACAGCCGCCACCCAACCTTGGATGAAGGTATTCGTTAAATTCCGTTCACTATTCCGGCGTTTGCAACAGATTAATAGCATTGCTCGATCATCCAACAACATTAAAAGCCATTATGATCTATCCGGCACGCTTTATGACCTATTTCTTGATCACGACAAACAATACTCCTGCGCTTATTTTGAAACGTCCGATGCAACGTTAGCCCAAGCGCAGCTTGCGAAAAAGAGACACATTGCAGCGAAGCTTCTCGTCAAAGAAGACCATAAAATTCTCGATATAGGATGTGGATGGGGCGGTATGGCACTTTATCTCGCCCGCTATCTCAAAGCAAATGTTACAGGAGTCACGCTATCGGAAGAGCAATATGAAATAGCCAATAAACGTGCATTGGATGAAGGACTTTCATGCCAAGCAAAATTCCAGTTAACTGACTATCGCAATATTAACGATCGCTTCGACCGGCTAGTATCAGTCGGTATGTTTGAGCATGTCGGCGTAGGGCACTACGAAGAATACTTCCAGCACGCTGCACGGCTGCTTAAAAATGACGGAGTGTTTGTCCTACATGCGATTGGCCGCGCAGATGGCCCGGGTGCGACCAACCCTTTCATTCGTAAGTATATCTTCCCAGGGGGCTATATTCCGGCCCTGTCCGAAGTGTTGCCACACATTGAAAATGCGGGGCTTTATGTCACCGACATTGAAATCCTCCGGCTTCATTATGCAGAAACGCTCAAAGAGTGGCGAATGGCATTCATCGCGCGGCGCGATGAAGCGAAAGCACTTTATGACGAACGATTTTGCCGGATGTGGGAGTTTTATCTGGCTGCATCCGAAAGTGCATTTCGGTGGCAAAATATGATGATATTCCAAATTCAGATCGCACATCGACAAGACGCCATCCCTCTCACACGTGAATATATCGATATTGAGCAAAGACGTTTGAAAATGATCGATACGGTAAGTGAAGCGGTTAATAGTGGAGTAAAACTATCGCTTCCGGATGAGGTATTTTGATTTTTTAAGGATCACTACTTCTAATAAAAATTAAATAATTGAGATAACTGACTTCAGAGTGCATCTCATCGATGAACCATAAACGAATTACTAATGTGTAGAATTTTGAACAGATGAACCAGACACGGATAGCAATTAGTTTGATAGCTCCCAGAAAATTATCCGTGTTCTTGTTGTAACATGTTGCAATAACGCGATAGTGTTTGATGCGGTGAAGGAAGCGCTCGACCAAGTTTCCCTGGCGATTTACCCTTGGCGAGCGGAAATCGCATGGGCGAGAACAGAATTCGACTTTAGAAGCGCATTTTCCACTTCCTTCTGCGCCTGTGTGAACTTAGGTGCTCGGGGCGCAAATCCTAAACGCAGATCAAGATCGTGCTCATATTCCAGATACCAGCCCTTCAAAGCGTTCTTGCTTGGATAGCCCAACTGGCGGATAGTCGCTTTCGGGCGCTTGCCCAGCTTAATGTAGAGCGTAACGGCTCGCATCCGGTCTTCGTAGGAATACATGAACTACCTCCCTGATAGTCCAAGTTTTCGTCCGCACCCCCCTTTGACGCGGGAAAGAAGAAAAGCGGTCACAAGCGTCATATTGTGGTCGATTCACTCGGCTTGATGGTTGGTCTAGTGTTTCATTCTGCCGGTATCCAGGACAGAGATGGTGCACCTGATGTTTTGAAAACCATCCTCAAACGCTGGCCGTGGTTACGGCATATCTTTGCTGATGGTGGATAAGCAGGACCCAAGCTCAAAGGCAAGCTGAAAAAGGTCGGGAAGTTTACGCTGGAAATCGTCAAACGAACCGATCACGCTGAGGGCTTCAGACTCTTACCACGCCGATGGGTTGTCGAGCGCACATTTGCATGGCTGGGAAGATGTCGAAGACTGGCCAAAGACTTCGAAAAAACCATCGCTTCTTCCGAAGCGTGGGTCTCCATCGCAAACATACGCTTCCTCACGCGGCGCATCGCAAGAGCATGATGTCGTTACGTTCATTATGAGTTAGGCTCTAAGGGAGCCTGACACTCAAAGCGACGCAGGCACTTCATCAAAGCCTAAACCATCTTTATCAAGGATAGAATTACTGGTAAAAACAACAAATAAATTATGATCGATGCTACCAACGATTCAGTCGCGAACAGGGCGTCGCTTTTGTACTTACCTGCTAGAATAACTGTGGTGTTAGGGATTGGCAGAGAACAAATTAGGGCAGTAATTTTTATCATCAATGGGTCTATTAAAAGGAAATAGCCCCACGATATAACAACCGTCGGAGCAAGTATGAAACGAAATATTAATACGGTCATAAGCGCTCTATTTACCCTGATATTTTTATATCCCGAAACAAAAATCATCGTCCCTATAACCAACATAGCCAATGCTGATGTCATCCCCCCAAGATAAGAAAGGAATTTATTTACATATGAAGGTATTTTTACGTCGGCTAGTAATATTACGACGCCAATAAAAAATGCTAATAATGGCATGTTAACAATTTTGCTAATGATCGATGAATTTGAACTGGTATTGTTACTATTTTTGTCCACATCTCTTTCTAGAAGATACAAACCAAGCGTCCAATAAATTACAGTTTGTGATGCATATGTTATAAGTGCATATGGCAAACCATGGCTATCATAGACAGCAATAGTCACAGGAATGCCAAAAAAGATGGTACTACTCATAGAGCAAAGGCCAATGAATAACCCAGTATCAGATTTTTTAATTTTTATGAGCTTCCCGACAAACCACGAAAACAACATCAGCGTTAGAATTACTATCATGGGCAGCAATACGTTAGGTAATAATTCTATGAATTCTCGCCTAGTAAAACCTTCACTAATTGACAGAATTAGAGTGGCTGGCAATGCAATATTCAAGAGTAATTTGGTAAATAATTCATTGCTTTCCGTATTCAGCCAATTTTGACTAGTAAGCACGATTCTTAGTCCAACGACCAAAAAAGTACTAAAACATTTAGATAGTCGTTCAACATTGATAAAATCATTTATATTTTTAAAAAACTAAATATTTATAAATTATAATTCAATAATACACTCGACAATTAATATTATTAAACATTAAATATGAATATTTGATTAGAATTGATGGGCAACATACTGTGTATATAATATTAACCAACGGTGAAATCAAAGTAAGCTTGCACTTGCAATAATTCCTATCGCGAGCCTTGCCTTTGCCGCTTATTCACGTTCGGAAACAAATGTTAGTCCTATCACTGTCTTTTGACAGTCCGCTGGATAATCCTTACCTAGCAGACTTCGCTTCTACCAGGCCTATGTGTTCTGGAGGTTAAAAGTCCTCGTATAATCAGCATTACAGGATCGTCGGCTATCAAAAGAGCGAACTTTGCCAACTCAACGATTTCTTTAACTTCTTAGCTAGCCTAATCTCCGACCACATAAAATTGCCATAACCACGTCCATTTTATGTTTTGTATTCAAGTCATCTAGCCGAGTGCGTCTACTGCAATACTACGTTTCTATGCGCCCGATCCATATCTCTTACTAAGACACAAATTTGATGGATGTGGTGTCAAAATTATTAGATAGCCTACGGGTTTCATTGATACAGTAGTGCGGCAAAGAACCTTTTGTTAATGCTCGAAAGCCGTCACTATCAAAATCTGTGCGAACTGCGTAGATTTCTTCCTTCGATATCCAAACTCGCAAATTATTATCCGAGCGCACTTGCCTAGCTTCATGCAGAGCGCAATTAATCACGCTCAGAGCCTGTTCCAAAAAGGATTGAGCGATTTCAGTAGGTTATGATTCAATCGGATTGTTTACATTCGATGGAGATCATGATGGCCTGGACTGCAACCGCTCGGCAACAATATGGACGACGCAACGCGCGCTATACAAGCGATTTAACGGATGCGGAATGGACTGTCATCGAACCGATGATGCCTGCACCGAGCCGTCTCGGACGCCCTCGCAAGACGGATTTGCGAGAGGTGGTAAATGCGCTGCTTTATATTGCATCATCAGGTGGCGCATGGCGGCTTTTGCCCACGGACTTCCCACCATTTTCCACGGTGCAAAAGTATTTCTATCGATGGCGAGATGAAGGGATGCTGCGCACGATCAACAACGCGCTCGTGATGACAGCACGCGAGTTGACCGGAAAGCAGCCCAGCCCGACCGCTGGCGTGATCGATAGCCAGTCAGTAAAAACCACGGAAAGTGGCGGAATACGCGGCTTTGACGCGGGAAAAAAGATCAACGGTCGCAAGCGTCATATTGTGGTTGATACCCTCGGCTTGATGGTTGGTCTGGTGATCCATTCTGCGGGTATTCAAGACAGAGATGGTGCACCGGATGTCTTGAAAACCATCCTCAAACGCTGGCCGTGGTTACCGCATATCTTTGCTGATGGTGGATACGCAGGACCTAAGCTCAAAGGCAAGCTGGAAAAGGTCGGAAAATTTACGCTGGAAATCGTCAAACGATCCGATCACGCTAAGGGCTTCAAACTCTTACCACGCCGATGGGTGGTCGAGCGGACGTTTGCATGGCTGGGACGTTGCCGTAGATTGGCCAAAGATTTCGAAAAAACCGTCGCGTCTGCTGAAGCCTGGGTCTACATCGCAAACATCCGCCTGCTCACCCGGCGCATCGCATGAGCCTGATATCATTACGTTCATTATGATTCAGGCTCTCATGCTTCGTTGGTAAATATGAACTACATCCGTAGTTCAAATCCTTTCTACCTCCACTTTTTTAAAGCTATATCTACAATGCTAACCTACCTTGAATACATTACCCCCTAATTGCCGTTCAATGTCGCTAATGGCTACTTGTGCACGCACGGAGTTGCCTGCCTCGTCAAGCGGAGGTGAAAATGCAGCGATTGCCATTTTTCCGGGAATGACAGCGACAAGTCCGCCGCCGACACCACTCTTTGCGGGCAAGCCAACTGAATATGCCCAATCGCCCGAGGAGGTGTATAAACCTTCCATCATCATCTCGGCGAGCAATGGTGCAACATGCTCCTTTTTAATTATACGCTTTTTGGTGATGGGATTTATACCACCCGCTGCAAGTGTTGCGCCCATGGTGGCGAGATCGACGCAATCGACGAGCGTAGAGCATTGTCTTGTGTAGACATCGACTGCGCGCATTGGGTCGCTATAGCAGGTTCCTGCACTGTATAGCAGCCAGCCAATCGCCCGATTGTGAAAATTTGTATCCTGTTCGGATTTATTGACCTCATCACTGAGCTGAATTTCTCGTCCGGCAAACTGGCTTTGCATATCGAGAATATTTGACCAGCATTGCTCTGCATCATCGCCTGGAACAAGACTTGCAGCAGCTATCGCCCCTGCGTTTACAAGTGGCGAAAGCGGCTTTCCCTCATGTAATTCCAGTGCTTGTACAGAATTAAACGGCATACCCGTAGGGCTATCGCCTAGCTTTTCCTTGACCGCCTTTGGACCGATTTTTTCCATGACCAGAGCAAGTGTAAAAACTTTGGAAATGGATTCAAGTGCGAATTTATAATCAGTATCACCATGTTTGAAGACTTGGCCATCAGCAGTCACGATAGCGACACCAATTAGTTCACTGGGAACTTTGGCCAGAAAAGGAATATAATCAGCGTTGTTTCCACCAGATGTCTGCTTGGCAATTTTGTAAGCAGCAATAACGTTATCTTGAAAATTTAATGACAAACCACATCCCCCAAATTATGTTTCATATTTTGGTATTAAATTTTGCATAATGAATTCATGATGGCAACAGGAAATACAAATAACTGCTAATAAATTAACTAACATGATATTTTTTACTTAACTTAGGTTGACATAACGAGCGTACATGAGCGACGAATTAAAATGTAATACATATGGATAACCATTGAATGGAGGGCTATGTATGACTAAGAAATCTATTTCTGCAAAATACAACGGCTTGGACGATGTATATGCATCATTAGAATTATCCGCTTCTTTGCCTAAGACAAAATTTCCAAAAGAAGAGCGCGATCCACGCAATGTGTTTGCTGCTGTGCGTGACGAGTTGATGCTGGATGGTAATTCGCGTCAGAATCTCGCAACGTTCTGTCAGACATGGGTCGATGAGGAAATTCGCGAGCTGATGGATTTGTCGATCGATAAAAATATGATCGACAAAGACGAATATCCGCAGACAGCAGAGATTGAAGCGCGTTGCGTGCATATGATCGCCGATCTGTGGAATTCACCGGATGCTGAGAATACGCTCGGTTGTTCCACAACCGGTTCATCAGAAGCGGCAATGCTGGGCGGACTGGCGCTCAAGTGGCAATGGCGCAAGAAGCGATCCGCGGCGGGCCTATCGACGGATAAGCCAAACCTGATTTGTGGCCCTGTACAGATTTGCTGGCATAAATTTGCCCGCTATTTCGATGTTGAGTTGCGAGAAATTCCGCTTGAGGGTGACCGCCTGATTATGAGCCCGGAAGAAGTGCTCAAGCGTGTCGATGAAAACACGATCGGGGTGGTACCCACTATGGGTGTGACCTTCACCTGCCAATACGAGCCGGTCAAGGCTGTTCATGACGCTTTGGATAAGCTCCAGAAAGAAAGTGGACTGGACATTCCTATCCATGTGGATGGTGCCAGTGGCGGTTTCTTGGCACCTTTCTGTGCGCCTGATATCGAATGGGATTTCCGTCTGCCGCGCGTAAAATCGATCAACACGTCGGGCCATAAATTTGGCCTGGCACCTTTGGGTGCCGGCTGGGTTGTGTGGCGCGAAGCGTCTGATCTGCCTGAAGAACTGATATTCAATGTGAATTATCTTGGCGGAAATATGCCGACTTTCGCTTTGAACTTCTCGCGTCCCGGCGGGCAGATCATAGCGCAATATTATAATTTCCTGCGTCTGGGACATGAAGGATACGCGAAGATTCACAACGCTTGCTATGAAACGGCGCAATATCTGTCAGACGAGATCGCAAAGCTCGGGCCATTTGAGATCATTTTTGATGGTGATAGCCAAAAAGGCATTCCTGCTCTGGCATGGAAGCTGAAAGAGGGCCAGACAATCGGTGGCTACACACTATACGATGTGGCGGATCGTTTGCGCAGCCGTGGTTGGCAGGTACCTGCCTATTCAATGCCAGCAGATCGCGAGGACCTTGTGGTACAACGCATTCTGGTGCGGCACGGCGTCAGCCGTGATTTAGGTAGCCTTCTGATCGACGACCTTAAGCGCAGTCTTGATTACTTCGAAAAACACCCGGTCAGCAAGCCACTATCCGAAGACGAGGCTGGTGGATTCAGCCACACTTAACTTTCTCTACTTTCATTTGATTATTCGCAACTTACTCACGAGATTGGTGCTCAATCGATCTCGTGATCATCTCTTTACAGAGGGGACTTACTATGGCGAATACCAAAGCCGCTATTCCGGCTAAACAACTATCGATGATTGGCTTTTTTGCCATTACCGCTTCCATGGTGATGGCGGTTTATGAATATCCAACATTTGCAACATCTGGTTTTAGTCTGGTCTTCTTCCTACTGCTTGGTGGGATTTTATGGTTCATTCCGGTCGGTCTTTGTGCTGCTGAAATGGCAACGGTTGAAGGCTGGGAAGAGGGTGGTGTATTCGCCTGGGTTTCAAACACGCTGGGCGAGCGATGGGGCTTTGCAGCAATCTCATTCTGTTATCTTGAAATTGCCATCGGGTTTCTTCCGATGCTTTACTTCGTGCTTGGTGCCCTCTCCTATATCCTAAGTTGGCCTGCATTGAATGCAGATCCGATCACCAAAACTATCGCCGCTTTGGTTATTCTTTGGGCGCTCGCTTTTACCCAGTTGGGTGGCACAAAGTACACCGCAATCATCGCTAAAGTCGGCTTTTTCGCTGGTATCCTATTGCCCGCAATTATTCTTGCTGCGCTGGCTATTACATACCTATCGAGTGGTGCGCCGTTGCAGATAGAAATGTCAGCGCAGACATTCTTCCCTGACTTCACACAGGTCGGCACACTAGTCGTATTTGTGGCCTTCATCCTCAGCTATATGGGTGTTGAAGCGTCTGCGACACACGTTAATGAAATGGAGAATCCTGGGCGTGATTATCCAATAGCAATGATACTCCTGATGATCGCAGCCATCGTGCTGAGCTCAATCGGTGGCCTTTCGGTTGCTGCAACTATTCCGTCTAATGAGATCAACCTGTCTTCGGGTGTGGTACAGACGTTCAGCGCACTGGTAGCACATTTTGGCCCCGGCTTTGAATGGACTGTTCGCATCATTGCAGCCTTGCTTCTGCTTGGTGTTTTGGCCGAGATTGCTGCATGGATTGTAGGGCCGTCGCGAGGTATGCTGGTCACAGCTCAGAAGGGAATTCTTCCAACAACGTTTGCAAAGGTTAACAAGAATGGCGTGCCAGTCGCACTCGTTGTAGCACAGCTCATATTAACATCGATTGCGATTATCGTTCTAACAAATACGGGTGGTGGCAGTAATATGTCGTTTCTGATTGCCCTCGCTTTAACGGTGGTAATCTATCTATGCACATACTTCCTGCTATTCCTTGGCTATATCCATCTCATTCGGAAGCAGCCGGAACTCAAGCGTACATTCCGCGTACCTGGTAGTAACGGCTTCAAGATTGGTGTTGCAGTCGTCGGCTTCCTTGTTTCGATCATGGCATTCTTCGTTTCGTTTTACCCACCGACATCCATCGGAGGGGAAACGGCTGATGAGACCTATGTGACGCTACTCGTTGTTTGCTTCCTTGTTGTTCTGGCGATCCCGTTCATCGTCTACGCTCTGCACGATAAGCGCGGTAAGAAGACCAACGTCACTTTGGTGCCAATCAAGCTTCACAATGCACCGGAAGGGCATTTTTTTATGCATCCGCGTGCACGACCTACACATCATATCATTGTCGATGACGGCGTATCCAATTCTAGAAAATAGACGTTTGAAATCGAAATCGAGCGCCTGTCCAAATTCATCAAAAGGACGGGCACTTTTTAAATACTGTGATGTCTGAAAACCTGAGAGAGCTGAGCTCGGGCCTCTGGTCACCTCAGCGGCCAACCGGTAAAAGCTCCAATCTACTAGTCACAGAGAAACTCCGTCGTGATCATCTCGACAGTGTAATAAAACAATCAGTCATGTAATTGTAAGGTGGGGATTAGACTAAGCTTACGATTATTATTGAACCATTTGGATAAGAGATTCAAATCCGATCGTTATTTGATATGACTTCGTCACTAAATTCAAAGTATGTGAAAATCAGACAATTGGAAAACCCGCCAATTGTATTGACGGGCTTTTTGATATCTTTGGCTATAATTAGAAGGTGCGTTGAAAGCGCACCATTCCCTGCCAGGCATCGTCACCTTTTAGAACTGATTTATTATCATTCCACTTCGTATAGGAAACTTCGGGGGTAATCGTGAAGCCCGGAACGAGCTCGTAAGCAACGTTTGCAGTGGCCGCAAAAGTTTCGGCTTTTTCGTAAGCAAGTTGAAGATTGAAGATTGAAGATTGAAGATGGCTTTATCAGTTGCTTTAAACTGACCTCCACCCCAAACAGCCCAATCACCACCCCACGTACCGTAAAAGCTGTTGACCAGACGAATACCGCGTGGGTTACCAGACGCATCGTTATACGCGTAGAGGTAGTTGTCCTTGTTGGATTTATATCCACCTGGCCTGCCCCCTGAAAAGTGATCCTTCATACAGTATGGCTTATGAGCCTCAGAAGGACATTGAAATGGCAGCGAAAAGACACAAGGCAGAAGAGATTGTCACGAAGCTTCGTCAGGTTGACGTGTTGTATGCGCAGGGAAAATCGATGGTGGAAGCGATCCGGTCGATAGGCGTGACGGAAGTTACATACTACCGGTGGCGGTCGGAATACGGCGGCTTGAAGGGCGATCAGGTGAAGCGCCTGAAGGAGCTGGAAGCGGAGAATGCCCGGCTCCGGCGCGCCGTTTCCGACCTCACGCTGGACAAGATGATTTTAGCGGAGGCCGCCAAGGGAAACTTCTGAGCCCCGCCCGTCGCCGCGCTTGCGTGGACTATGTGATTGATGAACTGAAGGTGTCCGAACGTCGGGCATGCCGGGTTCTCGGCCAGCATCGTTCCACTCAGCGCAAGATCGCCAAGACCCCGGATGATGAAGCGGCTTTGACCGCAGACATCACGGCACTCGCTCTCCAGTATGGCCGCTATGGCTATCGTCGTATAACGGCGATGCTGCACCAGGCTGGATGGATCGTGAACGTCAAACGGGTCGAGCGCATCTGGCGACGGGAGGGGCTGAAAGTGCCTCACAAGCAACCGAAACGCAGCCGACTGTGGTTGAACGACAGTTCGTGCATCCGGCTTCGGCCGGAATATCCCAACCATGTCTGGTCCTACGACTTCGTCGAGGATCGCACGCACAACGGCAGGAAACTGCGCATGCTCAACGTGATCGATGAGTTCACGCGGGAATGCATCGCTATCAGGGTCGAGAGAAAGCTGAAGGCAGTCGATGTTATCGATGTGCTTTCCGATCTCTTCATCCTGCGCGGTATCCCTACCCATATTCGTTCTGATAACGGCCCGGAGTTCATCGCCAAAGCACTCCGGGAGTGGATCGCAGCAGTCGGTGCCAAGACCGCCTACATCATGCCGGGCAGTCCATGGGAAAACGGCTATTGCGAGAGCTTCAACTCGAAACTCCGTGACGAACTGCTCAACGGCGAAATCTTCTACACGCTCAAGGAGGCGAAGATCATCATCGAAAACTGGCGACAGCATTACAACACAGTGCGGCCCCATTCATCACTGGGCTACAAGCCACCGGCACCCGAAGCAGTCGTCTGGCCTAAACAAAATGGCCCAGCGTCAACACCAGCAGTGGCAAGTCGACCCAGCATGCACTAACACTAAACCCGGATCACCCCATGGGGGCAGACCACACCCATTACCCAAATAGAGAATTGATCGGTGACATTTAAATCGAGTCGGATTTTACCAGCCCAATCTTCGTTGACCGAGTCATATGCTACGACACCAACAATTGATCCCCATCCCTGAGCATATTTCAGACCACCGACAACATGTGGGGTATAATCATCGATCTGACCAGAGATCGTGTATTGCGATCCGTTTGAAAGGTTTATGTAAGTGCCGTTGTCTGTATCGCTATCCCCACCTTGTTCAACAGCGAACGTAGCAGAGAAGCCATTTCCTCCAGTAAACGTATAGCTGATAGCATTTGTACGATAGCCCCCTGCAAGAATAACGTCGTCATTGATGACATCGCCGAGGAAACCAGGGAAGGTTACGAAAGCAGATTCATCAAGACCAACACGCAGACCACCGAGCTGAATGTAGCCATAGGGTAATGTACCAGTGTCGCTTGAATCTTTACCATCTTCATACTGAAAGCGAACTTGAGAGAACGTCTTTAACGTTCCGAGTTCAGTTTCAGATGCAGTCGAAAGTTGAAGAGAAAAGCGTGTTAAAAAGTCGTAGGTATCACGATGTTTCTCAGCGAAATCTGTACCGAGCAAGCGGTTAGCACGCGCATTTGAACGCGCATAAACGTTATCGCCTCCAGTTATGTCTGCACGCACAAAGCCATGTAAGCGCAAACACGTTTCTGTACCTGGAATGTAAAAATAGCCAACGCCGTAGGCATCGCAAACGCGCACGTACTCTAACGCCTCAGGTTCAGGAGCAATAATCGTGTCCGCTGCCAGAGCGCCTGATACTGTGAGTATAGCAGCAGTTGAACCCATCACAAGATGCTTAATTCACACGTCGTGTCCCCACCAATAAAAAACCAAAATCAAAATATGCAGTTTAGTTTTGCATAGATTTCAATATTTCAAAATATCCATTTTAATGCAATGAAATATTACTGCTTCGTGATGTTCAGTTTCATCTGAAATTGAATTTACTGCCACGAGGATATATGGAATATGTTGTGGTATCACCAAACAAAAACTAGGTTGAATTTAGGCCGAACTCAACATCACACATATGTCACAAATCAAATTCTCCTCTTATCATCAGAAGCTTGCTGATCTCAGTACATCGAGTGACTGAATTTGTAATTGACTGTCTACGTTTTCAAAGTCCGACAACGAGATTGAAATCAATCTCGGATCGCTGGATAAACAGGATCAGTTTAAACCAACCTATGAGCTTTGGACGATATGACGGGAGGCTTGGTTGCCAGAGTTTCCGATCAAAAATCGATATGAGCGCAACCGGCTAAACTATGATCGCTCTGAGGATTAACTGATGCCTGACAACTCCTAAGTTAGCGTATTTTTGCAGACAACGCCGTTCTTCATGATCATTCGGAAGTTCTTTTCCGGGTCCGAAATCAAAGAAATATCATCGAGCGGATTAGCGTCTACCAGTAGAATATCTGCGTAAGCTTTTGGCTCCAGAACACCGAGCGCTGATTTGTAGGGATTACGATCGCCACTCATTTTCAGCAGCTCGGCATTTGTTGAAGTTGCCATTTTCAATGCACCGAAATTGCCGAACCACTGCGCTGTCTTTGCCAGTTGGCGTGTTTGTGAAGTCGTTCCTACCGGGTTGAAAAGGATGTCGGTTCCCCATGCCATTCTGGCATTGTACTTCTGGCCAAGCTCAAAGCAGCGCACGGTGCCCTCAGCAATGCGAATCTGCTGTTCGCGTGCTTCGGGTACGCTTTTGGGATTGGCATCTGAATCCGCCAGAAAAGGCTGAATGCTCCACCACACACCTTCATCAGCGATGCGGCGAATGGTTTCGTCATCGGCAAGTTGTCCATGTTCGATACACTGCACACCATTGTCGAGCGCGCGCTTAATGCCCGCGGACGTGTAGACATGGGCGCAGACATAGGTGCCCCAGTCGGATGCCGCATTAACTGCCGCCTGAATTTCCGCCGCTGTAAACTGGATGGAATCCAACGGGTCATAGAAAGATGATACGCCGCCGCCAACCATGATTTTGATCTGGCTTGCGCCAAGCATCAATTGCTCACGCGTACGCCGCAAAACTTCGTCGCTGCCGTCAGCAATGACCGAGATACCTGCCGTTTCAGCGGCACTGAGATTCGACTGACTGGAGCGCGGAATATCCGTGCGCATACGGAAGTCGCCATGCCCGGAGGTTTGTGAAATCATGGCGCCAGCGGGATAGATACGAGGCCCCATGAAACGCGTCTCATCAATGGCGCGCTTTAATGCGAACGAGGGACCACCGACGTCGCGGACAGTGGTAAAGCCGCGCATCAGTGTATTTTCAGCTTCCTGTGCGGCAACCAGATAGAGGTAACCAATGTCTGCGGTCATGGCGACAGTCATGGGAATGGCTGCAAGCATCGAGTGCCAATGCATATCGATCAGCCCCGGCATGGCCGTCATACCAGCACCATCGATCACGGTGGCATCGCTGACCACGTCCCCCTCATCAACAAACGCTTCGATTTTCCCGTCACGTACCAGAATGCCTTTGCCGACAATAAGCTTGTCGAGAACGCCATCGAAAATTGAAATATTCTTCAACAATATTGGTTTGTCAGGTGTTTGCGCGAAAACAGGCTTCGCAAATCCAGCATTTGCTGCGGCCAGGATAGCGCCAGCCCCCGCGATGAACGAGCGGCGTGACATCGCCGTTGTCATACGATGATTGATGCTGCGGGCTTCAGGGCTGTGGCATTGGCATGCGGCGCCATTGTGTAAGTGTTCGTATTTTTCGCCAAAACTCAGCCTGCCGCGATTAAAACGCATCATAGTCAGCCCCGCATATTCTAAGATAATTAGTTGCCAGTTACTCAATCATGATCAAGTAAATTTCTCTCTAGAATATTCTAACAGTCTTTTTTTACATAAATGCTTTTGAGTATGAAAAATAAATAATTCAGGACGGAATCTTGTGACGAATAAACGATTATTCGGTTTAATTGGATTTGCTTCTTGCCGCCGTTATGGCCTTCCCGTAACTATGTAAAAAAATAGGAATCTGTCACACGCGGGGTGTGCGCAGCCTACTTAGCGGAGACTTTTAGTCGGTGTCAGGTCCGTCATTTTCTTTGTTAGGCGCATATTTCCCATCGTGGATGCTGTGCCTTTTCATTGCGATAATTATCACTCTTCTGGTGCGGGTAGTTCTGATCCGCATTGGTCTTGATGATATTCTTCCGTTTCGCCTGACAGCTTACACTGCAATGGTTATCGCGATTGCCTGCGGCCTCGCGCTTTTTGTGTATGGTCGATGAGTATGGAAAAAAACGCTTACAGCAAAAGAGAATTCAGCATTGTCGGTGTTATGTTTACCGGCATACTGATCATCGTGGCAGTTGTGATGGCATGGCTTTATTTACGTGAAGCTGATAAGAATCCGCTTTCTGATGATGCCGTTATCGGAGCCAATATTGTTAATATTGCTGCGACCGTTCCCGGCAAAATCATCTCCATCAATGTCGAAGAAAATCAGGCTGTCAAAAAAGGCGATGTTCTTTTTTCGATTGATCCGGTGCCACTTCAGATTCTTGTCGATCAGACTACTGCTGACCTCGCAATCGCTGAAGCAGCACTGGATACACAACGCCGCGCTGTAAAGGCTGAATCGCAAAATGCGATGATTGCCGACCAGCAGGTGGTGCGTGCGAGAACCAATCTGGATCTTGCCGAAGCAACGCTTAAGCGCCTTGAGGCACTCAGCCCGAAGGGTTATGTCACGCGTCAGCAGGTTGATGATGCAAAGACGCTGCGCAATGACGCTCAGATCAGTTTGACACAGGCGGTTAAGCAAGCTGAGGCTGCCACAACGCTCGTGGGAACGCTTGACAGCGCGCAGGCATTGGTGCCGCAAGACAGGCCGCTTTGGCTTTGGCGCAGCACAATCTCGATAATGCGGTGGTTACTGCATCCCATGATGGCAGAGTTGTGGGCTCTAACCATGGTACTGGCCAGATTATTGCGCCCGGCCAGTCTGTGTTCACGTTGATTGATACGTCGAGCTGGTATGCTTCGGCAACTTTTCCTGAAACAGAACTTCGCGGCATCAAGGTGGGCAGTTGTGCTGACGTGAGAATTCTGGCTGACAGTTCTATCGTGGTCAAAGGTCGTGTCGAAGGTATTGGCTGGGGTGTTTCATCCGAAGACTTGATAAATATACCGCGCAGTCTGCCTTATGTGCCTAAAAACCTGAATTGGGTGCGTATAGCGCAGCGGTTTCCGGTGCGTGTAAAGCTGATTGATCCCCCGGCAGAGCTGACCCGCTCTGGCGCTTCAGCCGTTGTGACAGTGCATAATGGCAACGATTGCTAAATACGGTCTCTGGGATGCAGTCCGCGAAACCCTAGCGGACCTGGCGCCTTTTCCGGGCCGCATGGCAACGTCATGGCGTGTGGCAGCCGTCTGCGCTCTTGTTGCCGGTATCGCGATGCTGTTCAAAATCCCGGAATCTGCCATTAGCTGTTATCTCGTCATCTTTCTAATGAAGGCTGATGGCGCTGAGAATACGATTGTTGCGACTGCCGCGGTTATTGCGATCACCATTCTGGTGGCGCTGATGGTTCCTGTACTTCAGTG
>NZ_JAVDQT010000016.1:0-36772 GCF_031454375.1 Brucella pseudogrignonensis | reverse complement strand
CGCGTGATCGTGGCGATCAACAAGGACGAAGAAGCACCGATCTTCCAGGTCGCTGACTACGGCCTCGTCGGTGATCTCTTTACGGTGTTGCCAGAGCTGCAAAAAGCGCTCTAATTTTCTTAAAAGGCGGCAGGTCATCCTTGCCGCCTTTTTTATTCGCTAAATCGCACGCTTTGCGCGATGACCTTGCATTTTTCACCTTTAACTGGCTTGTTAGGTGAGCTTTTTAATAGGCATGAATGCGTAGCATGGAGGAGTCGATACTGTGGCAATCAAAACGGTAGGTATTGTTGGTGCGGGTCAGATGGGTAGCGGAATTGCCCATGTGTGCGCTTTGGCAGGTTACGACGTGCTGCTGCACGATGCCGCTGCAGATCGGCTGGAAAAAGGTATTGCCACGATCAATGGTAATATGGCGAGGCAGGTCGCTTCGGGTAAACTTGAAGAACAGCAGCGCGCCGACGCGATGAAGCTGATCCGTGCAGCCAGCACGATGCAGGATCTTGCTGGCGTTGATCTGGCTATCGAAGCGGCGACGGAAGACGAAACCGTCAAGCGCAAGATTTTCGCTCAGCTCTGCCCTGTGCTCAATCCTGAAGCTATTGTCGCGACCAATACGTCATCGATTTCGATCACGCGCCTTGCATCGACAACCGATCGTCCAGAGCGTTTTATCGGCATTCATTTTATGAATCCGGTTCCGATCATGAAGCTGGTGGAATTGGTGCGCGGCATCGCTACTGACGAGGAAACATTCCGCAAGTCCAAGGATTTTGTGACTGCGCTCGGCAAGACAGTCACTGTTGCCGAAGATTTTCCGGCCTTTATCGTTAACCGCATTCTGCTGCCGATGATTAATGAAGCGATCTATACGCTTTATGAAGGCGTGGGCAGCGTGGAAGCCATTGATACTGCGATGAAGCTTGGCGCCAACCATCCGATGGGCCCGTTGCAGCTTGCTGATTTCATCGGTCTCGATACGTGTTTATCGATCATGCAGGTTCTGCATGATGGTCTGGCGGATTCAAAATATCGCCCATGTCCGTTGCTTGTGAAATATGTTGAAGCTGGATGGCTGGGTCGTAAGACGGGTCGTGGCTTTTATGATTATCGTGGCGAACACCCGGTTCCAACGCGCTAGAGCACATCCCGAAAAGTGGGAACAGCCGGTGTATTCACACCGGCTTTTTATTTGTGGCTAATATCCCACGCCTGTGGAAAACCTGAATATCGTTACCGTTAACTTAACCTTAACCATGCCAGTTCAGGGGTTGTTCATCTTTAATTGTTAAAGTTTTCATTAAGATGTTCGGAAGCGAAAAGCATTGCCTTAACCCTATTCGGGCGGGTGCCGGATATCATTTTAGAAAAGCAATTTGGTGAAGAGGTGAAGACGATGAACATTATAGTTCAGCTGCGTGACAGCGTTAATGTTATTCGTGAATTCGTCGCACCAAGCTACAGGCCCGAGCGCCATTACATGCGCGGTCCTGGTCCGGCTTGCGCGGCACGCACGGTAAACTGAAGACTGAGACTCCCGTGGTAGGGCCGTCGAGGTTCAGGCGCGAAGTACAAGATTTCAGGCAACAGAAAAGCCAGAGCGGGTGATCGCTCTGGCTTTTTGTTTATCGCGCTATCTTATTCCAAACCTTCAAAGAGTGCAGTCGAAAGATAGCGTTCTGCAAAGGATGGAATGATGATGACGATGTTTTTGCCCTTGTTCTCAGGACGTTTGCCGATCTCGATTGCAGCGGTGAGTGCTGCACCCGACGAAATGCCGACCGGAATGCCTTCGAGACGCGCAATCAGACGCGAGTTCGCGAAGGAATCCTCGTTTGAAACAGTGACAATTTCATCATAAACACCGGTATCCAGCGTCTTTGGTGCAAAGCCAGCGCCGATGCCCTGAATTTTGTGCGGGCCGGGTGTGCCGCCCGAAAGAATAGGTGAATCCTTCGGTTCGACTGCAACGACTTTAAAGGACGGCTTGCGTGCCTTGATGACCTGACCAACGCCGGTGATCGTGCCGCCGGTGCCAATGCCTGAAATCAGGATGTCCGCTTCGCCATTGGTGTCGTTCCAGATTTCTTCAGCGGTCGTGAGACGGTGAATTTCCGGATTGGCTGGGTTTTCAAACTGCTGCGGAATGATCGCATCCGGATTGCCTTCAGCGATTTCTTCGGCCTTGGCGATTGCGCCCTTCATGCCTTTTGCGCCCTCGGTGAGAACAAGTTCAGCACCCAGCAGCTTGAGCAGCTTGCGGCGTTCAACCGACATGGTTTCAGGCATGGTGAGCACGAGGCGATAGCCCTTGGCAGCTGCTGCAAAAGCAAGCGCAATGCCGGTATTGCCGGAGGTTGGCTCTACAAATACGGTTTTACCCGGAACAGCCTTGCCTTGTGCTTCCAGTGCTTCGATCAGAGCCAGGCCGATACGATCTTTGACACTTGCCAATGGATTGAAGAACTCGAGCTTTACCAGCAGGTTGGCTTCGACGCCGTTTTCCTTGGCGAATTTATCGATGCGGACGAGCGGCGTGTTGCCGATCGTGTCGAGAATGGAATCATAAATGCGCCCGCGTCCCGCAGCTGCGCCGCCTTTTTCGCCAAGTGGCTTGCTCATGGAAAAATCTCCTTGTGTTTGGAACGGAGTTTAAGAGGAAATAACGCAAAAGCATAGCTGGCTCTGTGCTTCGGATTGCTAAAATTTGGAATTTTATTCTTTAAAAGCGATGAAGGTAGAATATATTTTTAATTCATTCTGGGCGGATGATGTGCACGATGATTTGTTTGAAAAAGACAATTCATCACTCTCAAACCACTCATTCTCTCTTTCGGTAAGCTCTTCATGTCTATAAGCTTTTTCCTGTCTGATTGATCCGCATCAATGCCCTTCTTCATAGCGGCGCGCATGGTTGGATCGTGATCACAAACTGGAGGCTTGGGCTGTGTATAAGAAAATTCTGATTGCTACTGATGGTTCTGAACTTGCAGATAAAGGCGTCGAACAGGGCGTGGCGCTTGCAAAGCAGTTTGGTTCGAAAGTGTCGCTGGTTTCTGTGACAGAACTTCTGCCATCCTATGGCATCGTGGTTGCCGCAGAATGGGCGTCCAGCCCTGCTGCCTTTCAGGAATATCGCGAGGCAATCACCAAAGCGGCATCTGAGCTTCTCGCAAAAGCGAAAGCCAAGGCAGAAGCTGCAGGCGTAAAGGCTGACACTCTGCACATTGAAAACCAATCTCCGGCACAAGGCATTATCGAGGCGGCACAAAAGACTGGTAGCGATTTGATCGTTATCGCATCGCATGGTCGCCGTGGCGTCAATAAATTACTGCTGGGCAGTCAGGCGGCTGAGGTGCTTTCGTTTAGCTCGGTGCCTGTTCTGGTGGTCAAGTAGTCAGGTAATTTGAACGATGGTGAGAAGGCGGTTCTGTTCGCTCTTAGTCGCTTAAGCGTTTAACAACGCAAGAAGATTGCGGTCCATCTCTGTTAAACTCCTCCCAGCCTAAGGGCCGGAGGAGTTTTGAGGAGATCACCATGACCGCACCGCGTCAGTCGAAAACCCATATTGGCAATCATCTGCTGCACCCAGAAACGCAGATGATGAATTATGGCTACGATCCCGAATTATCCGAAGGCGCGGTTAAGCCGCCCGTTTTCCTCACATCGACCTTCGTTTTTAAAACTGCCGAAGATGGCCGTGATTTTTTCGATTTCGTTTCCGGACGGAAAGAGCCGCCAGTCGGCGTTGGCGCTGGCCTCGTCTATTCGCGTTTTAACCACCCCAACAGTGAGATCGTTGAAGACCGTCTGGCTGTGTATGAGGGTGCGGAAAGCTGTGCGCTGTTTTCCTCTGGTATGTCGGCGATTGCGACAACGCTTTTTGCATTTGCACGTCCGGGCGACGTCATTCTTCATTCGCAGCCGCTTTATGGCGGAACAGAAACATTACTCGCCAAGACATTTCATAACTTCAATGTGGAGGCTGTCGCATTCGCGGACGGTGTTCATGAAGCTGTAATTGAAAAGGCTGCGGAGGTTGCGCTCGAAAAGGGACGGGTATCGGTCATTCTAATCGAAACGCCTGCCAACCCCACCAATAGCATTGTTGATATTGCTGCGATCCGACGTGTTGCCGAAACGATTGCGGACAAGCAAGATGGCTATCGCCCGGTTATTGTCTGCGATAATACGCTGCTTGGTCCCGTTTTCCAAAAGCCACTCGATCACGGCGCGGATATTTCTCTTTACTCACTGACGAAATATGTCGGCGGTCATTCTGATCTGATTGCCGGCGCTGTTCTGGGTGCCAAAACAGTCGTTAAGCAGGTCAAAGCGCTGCGTGGTGCCATTGGTACGCAGCTTGACCCGCATTCTTGCTGGATGCTTGGGCGTTCGCTTGAAACGCTTGGCATTCGTATGGAACGCGCCGACAAAAATGCACGCGCGATAGTCACGTTTTTGCGCGATCATCCGAAGGTTGGAAAGTTGCATTATTTGCCGTTTGAGGATGAATCATCCGATATTGGCCAATTGTTCAAGCGCCAATGTACGGGTGCAGGATCGACATTTTCGTTTGATATCAAAGGCGGTCAGGCCGCTGCTTTCCGCTTCCTCAACGCGCTACAGATTTTGAAGCTGGCAGTCAGCCTTGGCGGGACAGAATCGCTTGCGAGCCATCCGGCAGCAATGACCCATTCCGGAGTGCCTTTGGATGTGCGCGAACGTATAGGCGTGCTGGAATCGACTATTCGTCTGTCCATTGGCATCGAGCATCCGGATGATCTGATTGCCGATCTCGCTCAAGCGCTGGAAACTGCCTGATCGGAGAGAGCTTTGTGCGCCCAGTGGGGCGCGCATAGCATCACGTGTTGCGTTGATTACTTGCTGACAGGCAACCCGTTCGCGGTCCACGCTTCGAGGCCACCGCGATACCAGAATGTAGTCCAGCCGAGTGTAGCTGCTCGCAGGGCAGCATTATATGACGAGCGATCGCGCATGCCTTTGCCGAAGAATACCAACCCGACGCTGCGATCACCGCCAGCTTTCTCGTTAAGCCATTCGTCGAGCGCTTGTTGCAGACCGTCCGTCACGCTGCCATCGCGCCCCGCGTCAGTGAGCGAGTAAGCATTCTGCAAGGATTCTTGCAGACCGCTGGTATCAATGAAAAGTGTTTTACGGCCATTCGCGATTATTTTTACAACTTCGACTGTTGTGATGATTGTTGCTCTTGCATGTTTGTTGGGCGTTGGTCCCGTATAGGGAGCCTGAAACAGAACCATGCTTGCGGCAATGCCTTCATCACGTAATTCATCAATGGCTGTGCCGCCGCCGCTTGTATTTCCAGCGGCTGGCGCTGACGTTGTGGTGGTTTCTGTCGCTGGTTCACCCCTTACAGTTCCACTTTCAACATCAGAAATCATAACTGCGAGGTGCTCAAACAGGTCATAACACATGGTGATTGAACCCTCTTTGGGATCGTACCATGCATTTAACTGATCGCAGTCGCGGAAAGTAACAGTGATTGGGCGCGGTAGCACGTAAGTCTGAGACAGGTTGTTGAAATAACCGGTCAAAGCTTTTGATAGCATGGCATAATAATAATCACCGACGCGACTTTTTGATGGCTCGAAAACGGTTTTAATGACGGCACCCGGCGCATCGGCTGGTTGCTCACCCTCGGGGTGCCATTCTCCTGATCGTGTATGTGGCGCTAGAATTTTCCGCCATGCACGGTTCTGTTTGTTGAACTCGTCTGAGCAGCGGGCGCGTGTGCGCTCATCAAGGTTCACGCTATCAGCTAGATTGCTGAAAACCTTAGGGTTACCGCCATACATGATACACATCATGTTTCGAAAACGCTTCAGATCAGCGGTATGCTCGTCCTGCCATGGCGATGGTGCGCTGCCTTTCATCTCGTTGATTTTGCCGCTGTAATACCATTGCAGCGCGGCATAGGTTGCAGAGCCGACTGCCATATCGTCCACCTGCTTGTCCCCCGACGGGTACATCGTCGGTTCAACGATCTGCAATGCGGAATAAATATCAACCGCGTCTTCTTCCGGGCCGGTTGAAGGCAGTTGCAATTCGCCAATCAGCGCATGTCCGAATTCATGTGCAAAGATGCTGCGCATAAGGCCAAAATAGACAGATGCGATTTTGTTGGTGTCGCCCTCAAAATCGGGAAGCGGTCCCGAGAGGTTTCCCGATCCTGCCTGTGTTGGCGCACCGGTTTGCGGTTGTTGCTGTGTACCTGTATCTGCCGTCTGTGGCGTTTCACTGCGCGGCGTGGTGGACACAAATGGCTGTGTTGGCACATTCTGGCCGTCAGATGTTATACTGAAATTCGCTATCGCAAACATACCAACATCATAGGCCATAACGCCAATTTGTGCGCCGAGCGCGCGAGAGGCCTGGACGTCTCCAATGGTTTTACCGTTGAGCAGAAAGCGCGATACGCCCGGCACATCGACCATTTCAATGACATCGCTGCCGTCTAGTTTCGCTGCATTTGGTACATTGGCAATATCAAGCCGCTTGCCATTGTCCATGCAGAATAGTTTGGCAGATTTGTCTGCCATGATCTCCATCAGACAAATCGCGTTTTCAGCAGGATTGGTCGCAAATAATCCAATCGAAGCGCTTGGCTTTGATGAGGTAACTGCAACAGCGACACGCGTTGCTCGACCTTGATCTGGCGCAGGACCAGCCGTTAGCATCAAGGTTTGTTCGGAGCCACTTGCTTGCTGGTTGTTGAGAACAAACCAGCCATCTCGTGTGGTTGCGGTCCAACCCGGTAAAATTTGTGACGTTGCTGCGGAAGCAAGGGGGCCAAGTTCTTTTTCATATTGTGCAAAAGCTGGTGCACTGGACACAAGAAGGCCCGCAAGAAAAGCCGCACTGACTATACGCATCTCAGAGTCCTCGCTCCGCTTTAATCATCAAAGTGGAGCGAACACACTCCGACAAGCAATTATTTTGCCCGCCCTAAAACTGAACTGTTCCTATCTGTTTAATGGATAAAACAGATAGACGAAACGTATAATGTTCGACATCCCGGAAATGAAATTTCAAACGAGACGTCCATCAAAACAAACAGTTAGGTGCTGATTAATCAGTGCGAAAACGATCTGAATGTCAACGAATAATTTAAGTTTGGCTTTTTCATATACCTCTTAATAGTGAGGTAAACGCTTTGCATGATGCTGTGATGTCAGATTTTCTGGACACCTGAGGCGTTTAACTGTTCTAAGTGCTTCTTTGTCGACATCATAGCAAACAGATTTTGACGGTTTGTCGGAGACATAATAAGAAGTGTGCCGAGATAAAGCATTCGTGCATAAACTGGCATAAGGAGGCGTCATGCGCTCATCGATCTTGTCTGCAATACTGCTGTTCATGACGCTCGGAATGGCATCTGCGGCTGAAAAGCCGATCGATTCCTATTATGCCCGATTGAGTGAGCAAGACCATTTCAGTTCATCGGGACAACGCCTTACCAAGGTTGCCGGGATTATCCGACAGGATCGTGCAAACGTACATCAGTTTGGCAAGGTTGATGCGGAAGACGTCAAAGACCGCTTTTTTAGCGATAAGAATAATCGCGCCAAGCTTGAGAACATGTTGGCTAATGTGCAGATATCGCCCATTGATCAGGCAACTATCATAAACGCAACGCCACTGATTTTTGTTGAAGTCTATCCAAGTTACGTCGTTATAACGATGAAATGATGTTTTGAGGAGAGATGGTGCGGGTGGTCGGAATCGAACCGACACTCCTTGCGGAACCGGATTTTGAGTCCGGCGCGTCTACCAGTTCCACCACACCCGCACGTAACTGCCGAAGCAGTTTGATATGGTCCAAAAACGGACAGCGGGGAGGGATATAACGACTAAACGAAACCACGTCAATCGCTCACAAGCGGCTTGACTGATTATACTTCCACACAGCGACGAAAGCACCTTGGATGGGCGATAAAGCCTGTCACCTGTGCTCACGTCGCTCTATGAAGCCGCCTTTTTTACAGCGCGACCTCAGCGGCGCAAATTATACTCGACAATGTTCCAGCAGACGAGAAAAGCGATCAAGCCCAATACGATTAGATCGAGTGTCTTTAGATAAGTGAGATATTCCAACATAGCGCATCTCCTTCCCAAAGGAGGCGCGTCGGTTTTTGTGAGGCAGCGAAAAAAGGCCGAATTCACATATTTACTTGCTGCAACGTAATTAAATATCAGAGCAACAAGTTCAGACCCTTATTTTTCGCCTGCATTGCTTTAATTCAGGCGCTCTCCCGATAGAAAATATAGCACGTCTTTCCAATTTATCAAATTTTTGTTTCAATCTGTTTATTGAACTATTCGGCTTTATTTTCGTTCGGTGAAATTGCGGATACGGTTGCGAATGATCCGGGTCAGGTTGCGAGTACGCTGATAAAGATGAATTTGTGAGGCCGCCTGGCGTACTTGCTTGTCGACTCCTGGATGAAGCCCGATTACCAGTGTTTCGATGGTTTCCCGTTCTTTAAAGAGACGTGACATTACGGGATGATCAGGCACTGCACAGGAATCTGTGCGGGTAATGTTGGGATCCTCGAGATGGTTTTTGACCACCTCGATCATAAGCAACATACCGGGTGAGTAAGCCGCTAATGTCTCATCATAGGCCGTTTTCCATGTCCATGCTTCGCCTGACACGGTGAAAACGATCAAGATAGCGATCACACGTCCATCCAATTCAAGCGTATGAATGCGGACACAATCGCGTTCAGCCAGATTGTTGACCGCTTCCCGAGCAAACGCCGCACGAAAGCGATCAACAGCCATAGCGGTGCCACGGCGACCTTTCCAGCCACTCGCTTCTAGGGTCAGAAAGTGCTCGAACGCAAAGCGGACTTCATCGGGTGTGCGGGCGATGCGATGTACGAGTTCGTCCTTCTCTGCGAGGCGACGCCAAAGGCGGCTGTAATTTCGACGGTGGCGTGCTCCGAGAGCTTCCCTGACATAGGTTTCACCATCCAAATTGCTTTCGAGGAATGGCCGGGCTTTTTGTTCAATCGAAACGACGGGCAGCTGTCTTCCGACCACAACAGAACGGATTAATTTCGCAACAGCGCCATCGGCGCGCATTTCCGGAAGCACCAGAACTTCAGGCATTTTGATATGATCGCGTGCCAGAATATCGAACAAGTCCTCAACGACGCCTACTGGATCATCGTAATCGATAAGCGGGGTGCCTTGTGGGCCAAATGGTGTCGCCCATGCACGAATGACGGGTGACGACAGGGGCAGGCCGGGGCGCTCTACTGTGTAAGGCATAACGAAGCGCAGACGGCTGCGGATTTCATTTTCATCACGCATCACCATGAAGCGTACTTCTCGATCTTCAAGGCGTGGCATGGCTGGTGCCAGAAAGCGCGCATTGAAGAAGATATTCGGCTCGATTGTTCGGCTGCTTAAGTGGTCAAGTTCATCGCGCAGTTCAAAGCCTGCGGAGGCACCATAAATTGCAAGCTTACGTGGGATGTCTCGATGATGCAGACTTTCTTCCAGCCGCTTGGCTGTATCCTTCCCCGCGACATTATCGGACAGCTGAGAGATGATGCGGGCCGTATGTCCACCTGCGGATTCCTCAAGTAAAGGTTTTGCGGCCATTACAAAGCCTCCTCAAGTGGGTTCGTGAACCCATGGAAAAATCGGCCTGTTAAATTGGCACCGAACCGGGCGCGTGGCGCAGGCGACTTGGGATATAAATTCTGCTTTGTTGTATGACAGTTGGCGCTCTGCCCAAAACTATCGCGCAACTGTTTTGACATGCCAGTTTTATCTGCAAATTCATCACAAAATGATTGTCGCAATACGTCAGCGACGGAAATATACATTCGTTGCCAATCCTGTTTATTGCGACTTTTGATCAAAGCTCTGCTTATCCCGCTGCGGTTTCTCAAGTTCTATCTATCCAGCATATTGGGCCTGTTGCTGAACCTGATTGGCCAAACATTAGATGGGAGTTCTTTAAAAAGGTAAAAACAAATCGCCCAGTTCTGACCAGACGAAGCCAAATTCGAAATAATGGTAATTACTTTCTGAACATATCAGTTTCTATGAAATTACTAAAATAATGAATTGCCAAGCGCCTCGGCAAATAAAAACCCGGCGATTGCGCGCCGGGTTTTCAGGTAAGCGAGATTATCTAGGCGCTTATTCGAACGCGCCGTGGCAATGTTTGTACTTCTTGCCAGAACCGCAAGGGCAGGATTCGTTGCGGCTCACTTTGCCCCATGTTTTCGGGTCGGCGGCGTCACGTTCAGAAGCGGGGATGATGCGCTCATCCTGCTGGTGTTCGGCCCATGCGTTTTCGTCAAAGTCATTCTCGCCAGTTGTGCCGTCGATATGAACGCCGGTCATTGGCGGAAGTTCTGGCTCAGCCGGAGCTTCACGAACGATTTCAACACGCATCAGCTGTGTAATCACCACTTCGCGCAAATTGGCGAGCAGCGCCTGGAACAGTTCAAAGCCTTCGGTTTTGTATTCGTTCAATGGATCGCGCTGCGCATAGCCACGGAAACCAACGACCGAACGCAGGTGGTCAAGATTGACCAGATGTTCGCGCCAGAGATTGTCGAGCGACTGCATGATCACTGACTTTTCGATGTAAGTCATGATCTGCGGACCGAAGCGTTCTGCCTTCTCAGCAGCAGCCTTGTCGGCGGCTTCCTTGATGCGGGCTTCAAACTCTTCTTCGGCGATGCCTTCTTCCTTGGCCCACTCATCAACTGGCAAGGCAAGGTTGAGCTTGGTGAGAATGTCGTCCTTGAGGGCGGCAATTTCCCACTTTTCAGCATAGGCATCTTTTGGAATACGAAGCGCAACCATGTCCTCGATCACTTCGTGACGCATTTCGGTCACGGTGTCGGTGAGGTCTTCGTCGTCCATGATTTCAAGACGCTGCTCGAAGATCACCTTACGCTGATCATTCATCACGTCGTCATATTTGAGAAGGTTCTTACGGATTTCGAAGTTACGTGCTTCAACCTTGGTCTGCGCTTTTTCAAGCGCCTTGTTGATCCATGGGTGAACGATAGCTTCGTCTTCCTTGAGGCCCAGCTTCTGCAGCATACCGTCCATACGGTCGGAGCCGAAGATGCGCATCAGATCATCCTGAAGCGACAGGAAGAACTTCGAACGGCCCGGATCGCCCTGACGACCAGAACGACCACGCAGCTGGTTGTCGATACGGCGGCTTTCGTGACGTTCTGTTGCAAGAACGTAAAGACCACCCGCTGCGAGTGCCTTTTCTTTCAGCTTTGCAATATCGGCCTTAATCTCGGCGATCTTTGCTGTGCGCTCTGGACCTTCAGGAATATCTGCAAGCTCATTATGAACGCGCATTTCAAGATTGCCGCCGAGCTGGATATCCGTACCGCGACCCGCCATGTTGGTGGCGATGGTTACAGCACCCGGAACACCGGCCTGTGCGATAATGAAAGCTTCTTGCTCGTGATAGCGGGCGTTGAGAACCTGAAAATCTTTGATGCCATCTTTGCGCAGACGTTCAGCAAGCAATTCCGACTTCTCGATCGAAGTCGTGCCGACGAGAACAGGCTGTCCCTTTTCATGGGAAGAGCGAATGTCCTTCACGATGGCTTTGTATTTTTCTTCAACTGTACGATAGACTTCATCGTCTTCGTCGAGGCGCTTAACCGGCAGATTGGTCGGGATTTCAAGAACATTCAGACCATAAATGTTGCCGAATTCTTCTGCTTCCGTAGACGCTGTACCGGTCATGCCGGAAAGCTTGGTGTACATACGGAAGTAGTTCTGGAACGTGATCGAAGCCAGCGTCTGGTTTTCAGGCTGGATGGTCACGTGTTCCTTAGCTTCCAGCGCCTGATGCAGGCCTTCCGAGAAGCGGCGACCCGGCATCATACGTCCCGTGAATTCGTCGATAATGACGATTTCGTCGTTGCGGACGATGTAATCCTTGTCGCGCTGGAACAGCTTGTGCGCACGAAGCGCGTTGTTCAGGTGATGGACGACTGCGACATTCTCAATGTCGTAAAGGCTTTCGCCCTTAAGGTGTCCGGCAGCATCAAGAAGCTGCTCAACCTTTTCGGTGCCGACTTCGGTGAAGATTGCTGTCTTCTGCTTTTCATCGATTTCAAAATCTTCTGGCTCAAGCGCTGGAATGAAAGTGTCGATGAGATTGTAGAAGTCTGAACGATCTTCCAATGGGCCGGAGATAATCAGCGGTGTACGTGCTTCGTCGATGAGGATCGAATCAACTTCGTCGACGATTGCATAGTTGTGACCGCGCTGAACCATCTGACCGCGCTCATACTTCATGTTATCACGCAGATAATCGAAGCCGAGTTCGTTGTTGGTCGCGTAGGTGATGTCACAGGCATAATTTGCCTGACGTTCACCATCATCAAGGCCATGCTTGATCACGCCCACGGTCAGACCGAGGAAGTTGTAAAGCTTGCCCATGGTTTCGGCGTCGCGGGTGGCGAGGTAATCATTCACCGTCACCACGTGCACGCCCTTGCCTTCAAGCGCGTTGAGGTAGACAGGCAATGTCGCCATCAGCGTCTTGCCTTCACCGGTGCGCATTTCAGCGATGCCGCGTTCATGCAGCACCATGCCGCCGATCAGCTGCACATCGAAAGGCCGCATGCCAAGCACGCGCTTTGCCGCTTCGCGTGCGGTTGCAAAAGCATCCGGAAGCAATGCGTCGAGCTTCTTGCCCTGGGCGAGTTCTGCGCGGAATTCCGCAGTCTTTGCCTGAAGCTGTTCGTCGGTAAGGGATGCGTAATTCTTCTCAAGCGCAGTAATCTGTTCCGCACGAGCGCGCAGTGTTTTCACATGGCGGTCGTTGGACGAACCGAATATCTTGCGGGCGAGGCCGCCAAAGCTGACCATTCCTGGTCCTTTCCTGTGCGTTCAGCCGGAAGCGCTTCCGGCGCCATTGCCTTTTTCGATTTCACCGAAACTCTAAAAAGGCTCTAACTCTTTAATTCTTTCGCATTTTCGAGTGCAAAACCACATTGCAATTTTGTCGATCATGCTTTGTCGAATGCTTTATTCACGCGTATTGAAACAAATGCAAGAAAACTGCGTGTCGAAAGCTGCCAGATACGGCGCATTTTCAACGCAATTCCCCAGCCGCTTACTGGACGTCAAGCTGAAGGACAGATAAGAGGGGCTTCAAGCGATGTCAATGTTGCTCGAAAGGCCGGAAAGCTCGTATTTTCCAAAGGATAATCCGGGTTTCGGGCCAAATTCCGCCGCATTCATGGGGCCGGTAGGCGGTCTCGAAGGAGAGAATCTCATATGAAAGCCTTTTTCAAAGCCCCATCCCGCAAAGCTCTTGCCGTTCTCGCAACATCCGTTGCGCTTGCTGGTTTTAGCAGCTCGGCTGTTTTTGCACAGGATGCAGCTAAACCCGCTGAGGCCGCAACGTCTGCTGCCGCTTCCGAAGATCCGGCAAAGGTTCTTGCTACCGTTAACGGCAATGACATCACGGTTGGTGAAGTCGATCAGGCCGCTGGCGATCTTGATCCGCAGTTTGCTCGCCTTCCAGCCGAACAGCGCCGTCTCGCCGCTCTTGCAGCCCTCATCGACATTAAGGCGATGGCTAGCGAAGCAACCAAGGAAAAGCTTGATCAGAGCGACGACTTCAAGAAGCGTATGGAGTTCCTGCGTGAACGCGCGCTCCACAACGAATATTTCAAGGATGCCGTTGTCGACAAGATTTCGGACGCTGATGTTCGTACCCGCTACGACAAGGAAATCGCGGCTATCCCTCCACAGAATGAAGTGCGTGCGCGTCACATTCTCGTGAAGACCAAGGAAGAAGCTGAAGCGATCATCAAGAAGCTTGAAGGTGGCGCGAAGTTTGAAGATCTCGCCAAGGAAAGCTCGACCGATGGCACTGCTGCCAATGGTGGCGATCTCGGTTATTTCTCCGAAGGTCAGATGGTTCCGGAATTTGAAAAGGCCGCTTTTGCACTGAAGCCGGGTGAATACACGAAGGAGCCTGTGCAGTCGCAGTTTGGCTTCCACGTTATTCAGCTGGAAGATCGTCGCACGAAGCAGCCACCAGCATTTGATCAGGTATCAGAGCAGATCCGTTCGATCATCATGCGTGAGCGTTATGTCGATATGGTCAAGAAGCTGCGCGATGGCATGAAGATCGAATATAAGGATCCAGCCGTCGATAAAGCGATGAAGGAGGCCGCAGCGGCGCAGGAACAGGGTGATGCACCCGACGCCGCTCCGCAGCAGTAAGATTTGAATTCATGAAAACGCCCCGCATTGCGGGGCGTTTTTTATGCGAATTTTTACTTATAACTTGATTTTGTGCTGCAAACCTTTCCAATGCGGCAGAATCAAATCGCATCTCTTCAGAGGCAATCCATGTCTGCGACCGTATCCCCGCTTGCTCCAAAACATTACCCATCTATGCCGGTCATTCATGGCGTCCGCATTGCAACTGCTGCTGCCGGTATCAAGTATAAGGGCCGCACAGATGTCATGCTGATGGTGTTTGACAAGCCTGCGGAAGCAGCTGGTGTTTTCACCCGTTCGCTCTGCCCGTCAGCTCCGGTGGATTTCTGCCGCCAGAACCTCGTTCACGGCAAAGCGCGCGCTGTTGTGGTCAATTCCGGTAATGCCAATGCTTTCACCGGCCTTAAAGGTCGTGAAGCAACGCAGGCGACTGCCGAAGCCGCTGCCAAAGCTGTTGGCTGCAACACGACTGATGTCTTTCTTGCTTCTACCGGTGTGATTGGCGAGCCGCTTGATGCATCAAAGTTCTCCGGTCTTCTGGATGATATGGCAAATACTGCCAGCGATGATTTCTGGACTGAAGCCGCTAAAGCCATCATGACCACCGATACTTATCCGAAAGTTGCGACCGAAACGGTGCTGCTCGGACAGGTTCCGGTGACGATCAATGGCATCTCGAAGGGTGCAGGCATGATTGCGCCTGATATGGCGACGATGCTTTCCTTTGTTGTTACAGATGCGCCGATCAAGGCTGACGTTCTGCAAACCCTGCTTTCCAAGGGTGTCGGTTCGACATTCAATGCTGTGACGGTTGATAGCGACACGTCGACATCGGATACGCTGATGCTGTTTGCAACCGGATCGGCAACAGAGCGCGGAGCGCTTGAAGTTACTGATGCATCCGATAAACGGCTTGGCGAATTTAAGAAGGCGCTGGGCCGTGTTCTGAAATCACTTGCACTTCAGGTCGTTCGCGACGGTGAAGGTGCGCGTAAGATGGTTGAAGTCGAAGTGACGGGTGCAAAATCTGCCGCTTCTGCCAAGAAAATCGCACTTTCAATTGCAAACTCCCCATTGGTTAAAACCGCTGTTGCTGGCGAAGATGCAAATTGGGGGCGTGTTGTTATGGCTGTTGGCAAGGCTGGTGAACCGGCTGACCGCGATCTTCTCGCCATCTGGTTCGGCGATATCCGCGTGGCAAATCAGGGACAGCGCGATCCGGCTTATTCTGAAGAGGCAATCTCGGCTTACATGCAGGGCGAAGATATTCTGATCCGCGTTGATCTCGGCCTCGGCAAGGGTAAGGCAACCGTCTGGACTTGTGACTTAACGAAAGAGTATGTCGCGATTAACGGCGATTACAGAAGCTAAGTTTAAAGAGAGTTTTAATATGTCCAATCTTGCTATCGTTCGCCAGCTGGAAGCAGTGGGTTTTCGCGCATGGCCTGCCACGTCCGTTCATTATGACGGGACATGGGCGATACGCATGACGGCTGCACATCCCTCCAAGCGTCTGAACTCGGTTAATCCACTCGATCCGGGCGATACGCGTGATATTCCGGCGCGTGTCGAGCAGGCATCGCAACGTTTTCGCACCTATGGCCGGGTTCCGTGTTTCAGGCTTTCGCCGCTGGCCCCAGTTGAGCTGGAGAATTATCTCGAAGGACTTGGCTGGAAGCGTCACGACGAAACTATCGTCATGACAGCCAATCTGAGTGCTCTTGATCTCACGCCTGAACGTGATGAAGCACCTTTGAAAGACATTGGCCGCTATGTGGATGCGTCGATCGCTATTCATGGTCGCCCGACAGAATTACGTCCGGGCTTCTCTGAATTGCTGGACGGTATTCGCCCGAATAAGGGGATGTTTGTTCTCGAAGAAAGTAATCGCGCCGTATCCAATGTGCTGTGTGTGCAGGATGGCGCCATGGCCGGTTTGTTTGACGTTGGAACTTTGCCAGAGGCGCGTCAGAAGGGGCATGGTAAAGCTTTGATCGGTGCGACGCTCAAATGGGCAAAATCACTGGGTGCAAAAACTGCATGGCTGCAAATTGAAGCTGATAATGTCGCTGGTTTGGCACTTTATAAGCGTTTCGGCTTTCAGGAAGCCTATCGCTATGCTTATCGGGAAAGCAATGAACAATGACTGAAGTGAAATCGCGCCGTATTGTATTGGTCGCTGCCTGCGCGCTGGTCGATGCTGATGGGCGTGTGCTGTTGGCGCAGCGTCCAGAAGGCAAGTCGCTTGCCGGTCTGTGGGAATTTCCGGGTGGCAAGGTTGAAGCTGGCGAAACGCCGGAAGAAACCCTGATCCGTGAGCTTCAGGAAGAGGTCGGCATTACGACGAAAGTGGCCTGTCTCGCGCCGTTGACTTTTGCCAGTCACACCTATGATGATTTCCATTTATTAATGCCGCTTTATGTCTGTCGTCGCTTTGAAGGTGTGGCGCAGGGGCTGGAAGGTCAGGCACTGAAATGGGTGCGTCCAAAGGATATTCGTGATTATCCGATGCCGCCAGCAGACGAGCCGCTGATCCCATTTTTGATCGATCTGTTATGAGCCTGTGGAAAGCTACGAAATAGTTCCCAAATCCTTGACTGTTAACCTTCCGCGTTAATCGATGATTCACTCCACTGCGGCATTCTCTGGGATAAGTGTTCCGGAGTTAGCCTCATGAGTTTTGATAATAATTATTTCAGTGCAGATCATAATGAATACACCCCGGGCCCACTCTCGAAAGCGGGTCGCGGCATCCTGCGCGTCGTGCTGCTTTTTGGTTCTGCCGCAGTCGCTCTTGCACTGATTATTGTGCCGGTTTTAAACGATCAGGCAAACAAGCTTGCCGCACAATCGGTTCTGCCAGCTGGCATTGATCGCACGATGACCGGATCGATCAAGCGGGATGTTCATGCCGAGCGCAAGGCACCCGTCAGACCAATCTGTGTTATTGAAGTCGATGGCACCCAGACAGGTGACTGCTAAGCCTTCTTGTGTCTTCGTGTTTTCGAACGCAAAACCGCTTCACACTTTTGCTGGAAACACTTTACTCCACATTCTTAAGCGCATCAGCCAGTGAAGCCTTGGCAGAGCCGGGTTTCAATGGCTTTTGCTGCGATTCGTGCGGTGCCCAGCCAGACAGCCAGATAGTCGAGAAACTTGCGCGAATGCGCCCATCCGGATCGCTGAAGCGTTCCGCATAGATTTCTGCTGCGCGCAGAAACAGCTTTCTCGACACAGGCTTACGGGATCGATCACGCAAGACATTTTGCATGCCCATGGCACGCAGATCAGCCATCAGATTGAAAATGCTGTCATAACGAACGGTGACATTTTCCACGTCCGTGACCGGAAGCGCAAAACCAGCGCGTTGTAAAAGACCGCCGACGTCACGCACATCGGCAAATGGGAAGATACGCGGCGAAGCGCCGCCTGTTAGCTCGACCTCTGCCTGCAAAAGGCTCTCGCGTAACTCGCCCAGAGTTCCGTTGCCGCTGAGTGCTGCCAGAAACAAACCGTCGGGCTTCAATGCACGGGCGATCTGGATCATCGCGCCCGGAGTATCATTGGTCGAATGCAGTGCCAGCAGCGAAACGATGAGATCAGCGCTTTGCGGCTTTAGTGGCAGGGCTTCGTCATCGGCAACGACTGCCGGGAAGGGGCCATTGAGAAAGGTTGCATCGCGTTCGATGCGCAGAATCATGTCTGCCTTGCCAGAACGGGCAATGGCGCTCGCAGCAAGGCCATTATGCCCCGCGAGGTCAACAGCAACCGGGAAACGGCGTGTTACTGCATCCAACCGATCTTCAAGGTCTTCTGCTGCCCTTTGTAAAATAAAGTCTGCTCCCGGGATCGCGCGTTTGAAAGCACGGCGGCGAAACGCCAGCTGGAGGTCGCGATCAAAGATCGCGTTTTCAGACGATTGGGCAGGTGAAGGGGCGGCCATTGCGATTCCGTCTTCTCTTTCGGATATGCGTCGGTAATATAGATACAGGCGTAGATGCATTCGAACGGGGGCGAATGCAATGGTTGATGACGACAGGTCGCATCAAAGCTTGTTGTTGAGGCTAAAAACGAGCGTGCAGAGCGCCGTTCGCTTTGGCTTGCGCTATTCATCCGATGTGCTGTTTCCGGCCAGTTGTGTCGGTTGTCGCATTCAGGTTTCAGAGCCGGGAACATTATGTCCGCAATGCTGGTCGCAACTACGCTTTATTGAAAAGCCCTATTGTCCGGTGCTTGGCATTCCGTTTAGCCATGATTTTGGTGAAAACTTTATGAGTGCAGAAGCGATTGCAGATCCACCACCGTTTCGGCGGTTGCGTTCTGCAGTGCTTCATCGAGGTGCTGCACAACGCATGGCCGTGGCACTCAAGTTTCATGATCGCACTGATCTTGCGCCATGGATGGCACGCTGGATGCAGCGCGCTGGTCGCGAGTTGCTCGACGAATGCGACGTTATTCTGCCGGTGCCTTTGCACAAATGGCGGTTCTGGTCGCGCCGATTTAATCAATCTGCGGAACTGGCACGCACGCTGGCGCGATTAAGCAGCAAACCTTTTGCTCCGCAGGCGGTAAAGCGCATTCGGCGCACCGATCAGCAAATTGGGCTGGGTCTCAAAGAGCGAAAGCGCAATGTGGACGGTGCATTCCGGGTGCCCAAAGAGCATGAAATTCATGTGCGTGGGCGACGGGTGCTGTTGATCGATGATGTTTATACCACGGGATCGACAGTAAAGGCCGCGACACGCGCGCTGTTGCGTGGCGGTGCAAAAAGCGTTGATGTGCTGACATTTAGCCGGGTTCTGCCGGATTAGTGAACACATGAGGGGCTTCCAGATCGTTGCTTTGCCACTTATATAGATGGTAACGAATGGAGTTTTTCATGACCGATATTACCATCTACACCCGTCCCGGCTGCCCTTATTGCACGCGTGCTGTCAGCCTTCTCAAAAACAAGGGTGTTGAGTTTAACGAAATCAATGCGGGCGCTACACCTGAACTGCGTGCAGAAATGCAGGAACGTTCGGGCCGTAATACCTTCCCGCAGATTTTCGTCGGCGCTGTCCATGTCGGCGGTTGCGATGATCTCGTAGCACTCGAGAATACAGGCAAGCTTGATGGCCTGCTTGCAACTGGCGAACTGAACTAAGATCAGGGTGGGGGAGATTTTTATGAGCACTTTTCGCGCTGCCGCCGTTCAGATGCGTTCCGGCACTGACATTGCCCGTAACGTTGAGGATTTGGAAAAATTCGTAACTGACGCTGCGGCCAAGGGTGCTCATTATGTGCAAACCCCTGAGATGACGGGTGCGCTGATGCGCGACCGTGCAGCGCTTTTTGCAAGCCTGCGTGATGAAAATGATGACCTCGTTTTCAAAGCCGCATCAGCACTTGCAAAGAAGCACGCAATTTTCCTGCATATCGGCTCGACAGCCATTGCCGCTGGTGATGGCAAGATTGCTAATCGTGGCGGCATTTTCGCGCCATCGGGCGAGAAGATCGCGACCTATGACAAGGTGCATATGTTTGACGTTGATCTCGACAATGGCGAAAGCTGGCGCGAATCGGCAACCTATGAGCCGGGCAAGGAAACGGTAATTGCCGAACTGCCTTTTGCAAATGTTGGCATGGCGGTTTGCTACGATATTCGTTTCCCGCAATTGTTTCGTGCGCAGGCGCTGGCGGGAGCCAATGTGATCACCGGACCAGCTGCTTTCACCCGTCAGACGGGTGAGGCACACTGGGATATTTTGCAGCGTGCGCGTGCCATTGAAAACGGTGCATTCCTGATTTCAGCTGCCCAAGGTGGTGTGCATGAAGATGGTCGCGAGACTTATGGTCATTCGCTGATCGTTTCGCCATGGGGCAAGGTTCTGGCTGAAGCGGCCCATGATGAGCCGGGCGTGATCATCGCCGACATCGACGTTTCGGAAAGTGCGGCAGCACGTGCCAAGGTTCCCAACCTCAAGAATGCGCGGGAATTTTCCGTGAAGGTTACGCATGAGAAAAAGGACGCATAATCCATGATCCGCTTTTCGCTTCATTGCGATCACGGCCATGAATTTGAAGGCTGGTTTCGCGACAATGCCGATTTTGATCGGCAGTCGGAACGTAAGCTCGTCTCCTGTCCTGTTTGCAATTCGCCTGATATTCAGAAATCACTGATGGCACCCGCTGTCTCTACCAGCCGTTCGAAAGAGCAGGTGGCGATTGCCATGGATCAGGCGCAAAAGCAGGTACTTGAGCAGATGCGCGAACTAAGCCGCAAGGTTCGCGAGAATGCGGATTATGTCGGCGATCAATTTGCCGAAGAAGCGCGTAAAATTCATTTCGGTGAAACTGAAGCGCGCGGGATTTACGGCGAAGCCTCCAAGGAAGATGTTCATTCTTTGCTTGAAGATGGTGTTGAAGTGATGCCATTGCCGGTTTTCCCAGAAGACAAGAATTAGCTTATAATTGCAATGCGTAGGAGATCAGGCGCATGAAACTTATGGATTCTGCGCCTTTTTTGTTGCTTACGACCGGCACGTTATTGGGCCTAATTCTGCCACTTGGTAAGATCGCAGCGGAAGCAGGTATTCCACCTGCGATCTGGACATTTCTGTTTTCGGCAAGTGCGGGTATTATCCTGTTGCTGGTTATGGTTTTGGGAAAAAAGCGTATTGGTTTTGCGGGTGGTAGGTTGCGCTATTACATTTGCACGGCGGCAATTTCCTATGCATTACCAAACCTTCTGATCCTGTCGGCTATCCCGCGTCTCGGCGCCGGTTTCACGGGCATTATGTACACGCTGTCGCCGGTGATCACGCTTCTGATTTCGATGGGCTTTGGCCTTCGACGCCCGAATGCTCTCGGTATCGCCGGCATTGTCGTGGGCTTTATTGGTGCAATCATGGTTGCGATGACGCGTGGCGAAGTGGGAAAGCCTGCCGATCCCCTTTGGATTGGCTTAGCACTTCTCATTCCGGTTTTTCTGGCGATGGGAAATGTCTATCGCACCCTCGACTGGCCGAAAAATGCAGACCCGACTGAGCTTGCTGCGGGAAGTCATCTCGCTGCGGCCGTGATGCTTTTTATTGGGATTCTGCTGTTCAGCGGTAATTTTCCGATTGGAACGCTCGCTCTCGCACCAATGACTGCTGTGGCGCAAGGGATCGCTGCGGCAGGTATGTTTGCGCTTTTCTTCCGGCTACAGGCGGTGGGTGGACCGGTTTACCTGAGCCAGATCGGTTATGTGGCGGCGGCGCTCGGATTGATTTCAGGCACGTTATTCTTGGGTGAAAACTATCCGCCGCTCACATGGATAGGTGCTGTCGTCATCGCCATTGGTGTAGCGCTGACGACGAAAGCTCAGAAGCGATAATAGTTGCCGTGTTAAGCAGGCCGTTCAGCGAGAACCATGTAGTTCACATCGGTATCGCGTGAGCGGCTCCAGCTATCAGCTAGCGGATTATAGGTCACGCCCAGCTTGTCTATCAGGGTGAGGCCCGCTTTTGAAAACGCTGCTTCCAGCTCTTCCGGACGCACCAGCTTTTCATATTGATGCGTGCCGCGTGGCAGCCAGCGCAGCACATATTCCGCACCAATGATTGCAAGGCCATAGGCTTTGAGTGTGCGATTGATGGTGGCGACGAACATCAGGCCACCCGGTTTCACCATTTCGCTGGTCGCGGACATGAAGAGATCAACGTCAGAGACGTGTTCGACCACTTCCATGTTGAGGACTACGTCGAATTTCTCGCCCGCTTCAGCCAGTGCTTCCGCAGTGGTTGCACGATAATCGACGTCCACACCGCTTTGCGCCGCATGAATCTTTGCGACTTCGATATTGGTTTCGGATGCATCGGCACCGATAACCGTTGCACCGAGACGTGACATGGGTTCACACAACAAACCACCGCCGCAACCGATATCCAGAAAGCGCAGGCCTTCAAAGGGGCGTGGGCTGTTCGGGTCGCGATTGAATTTTTCGCAGACTTTTTCCTTGATATAAGTCAGGCGCGTCGGATTGAACTTATGCAGCGGACGAAACTTGCCCTGCGGGTCCCACCATTGCGCAGCAATGCGCGAAAAATGCTCGATTTCAGAAGCATCGATCGTGGTGCGGGCGGTCTCGGTCATATCATTCTCCTGCGGAAGCGCGTGCAATCCTGCTCTCAAGGTAGCGTGTTAAAGTCAAGGATCAAATCAAATTCCCGAATCTCAAACGTTGATTATTGTTTCACGGGAATCACACCCTTGCGGAAGCGCGACATTTTAGCTATGTGACCCCGGGTTTGTCTGTCGCAAGAAAATAATGTTTCGGCAGGCGTTAGTGTAATTTTGCAAAAGACGGGACGTATCCTTAAATGGCGCGCATCGTGATGAAATTCGGCGGCACTTCTGTGGCCGATCTGGAACGCATCTCCATAGTGGCGCGCCACGTCAAACGTGAAGTCGATGCTGGCAATCAAGTTGCCGTTGTCGTCTCCGCTATGTCTGGCAAGACCAATGAACTGGTCAACTGGGTACAAAACATGCCCAAGGTTGCCGGTGGTACATCCCCTTTCTACGACGCACGCGAGTATGACGCGATTGTTGCATCTGGCGAACAGGTGACAAGTGGTCTTCTGGCGATTGCGCTGCAATCCATCGGTGTCGATGCGCGTTCGTGGCAGGGCTGGCAGATTCCGATCAAGACAGACAATGCCCATGGCGCTGCCCGTATTCAGGAAATCGACGGTTCGGAAATTATCCGTCGTATGGAAATGGGACAGGTTGCTGTTGTTGCTGGTTTCCAGGGTATCGGCCCGGATAACCGCATTGCGACTCTGGGCCGTGGTGGTTCGGACACTTCTGCTGTGGCTATTGCGGCTGGTGTGAAGGCTGACCGTTGCGACATTTATACCGATGTTGATGGCGTTTACACGACCGATCCGCGCATTGAACCAAAGGCAAAGCGCCTTTCCCGCATTACATTTGAAGAAATGCTGGAAATGGCTTCGCTCGGCGCGAAGGTTCTGCAGGTGCGTTCGGTTGAACTCGCCATGGTACATAAAGTTCGCACCTTCGTGCGCTCAAGTTTTACGGACCCCAATGCACCGGGCATGGATGATCCGATCAACCCGCCCGGAACACTCATTTGCGACGAGGATGAAATCGTGGAACAGCAGGTCGTCACTGGTATCGCTTATGCGAAGGATGAAGCTCAGATTTCGCTCCGACGCGTGGCCGACCGGCCAGGTATCTCGGCAGCAATTTTCGGCCCACTGGCCGAAGAGCACATCAATGTCGATATGATTGTGCAGAACGTGTCGGAAGACGGTTCAAAGACCGACATGACCTTCACGATTCCAACCGGCGATATCGACAAGGCGCTGCGTGTTCTCGATAAAGTGAAGGGCGAAATCGGCTCTGATCACATCCAGTCGGAAACCGGCCTTGCCAAGATTTCCGTGATCGGCATCGGTATGCGCAGTCATGCAGGCGTTGCAGCGACTGCTTTCAAGGCATTGGCTGAAAAAGGCATTAATATCCGTGCGATCACCACGTCGGAAATCAAAATTTCGATCCTGATTGATGGCCCTTATGCTGAACTCGCAGTTCGCACACTGCACGGCGTCTACGGTTTAGATAAGTAATTAGCCAGCTCTGTCTGGTTCGTTTTGAAACAATGCCACTCCCTATAATGAGGGGGTGGCATTTTCTTATTATATGAGTTGTCAGATTTTCTGACGATTAGACTAGACGCGCGTGTCAAAAATGCTCACAAAGGATTCGGCGTAACGCTTCGCAGGCGGGTAAAGGGAACTGGCTTTGCGGAAAAGCTGAGCCTGTACCAAATGAGGAGCCCCCCACGATCATGCGTGATCTGACAACTGGTCCCCGCGTGCTGCTGAAGCGGCTGCGCGAATTGATGGCTGAATCACTAGAGCCACAGGAACGCCTTGACCGGATCGTCCGTGAAATCGCGCAAAATATGGTCGCGGAAGTTTGCTCTTTTTATATTCTTCGTGCCGATGGCGTGCTTGAGCTTTACGCGACTGAGGGTCTTAATCCACAGTCGGTCCACTTGGCACAGCTGCGTCTGGGGCAAGGTCTTGTGGGAACGATTGCTGCAAGCGCGCGGCCGCTGAATCTGACCGATGCGCAAAGCCATCCAGCCTTTGCTTATCTGCCGGAAACCGGCGAAGAAGCCTATAATTCATTCCTAGGTGTTCCTGTTCTTCGTGCTGGCCGCACTTTGGGCGTTCTTGTCGTTCAGAATCAGACCAAGCGGGCCTATCGCGAAGACGAGGTTGAAGCACTTGAGACGACAGCAATGGTTCTGGCCGAGATCATCGCAACGGGCGATGGTTTGCGTTTGGCACGGCCAGGTATCGAACTGGATCTTGGCCGTCCGATGAGTGTGACTGGAAACGGTCTCAATGACGGCATTGGCCTTGGCCATGTTGTGCTGCATGAGCCGCGTATCGTTGTAACAAACCTGTTTAATGAAGACAGTCAGGCTGAGCTGACGCGGCTGGAAACAGCGCTCGGTTCGTTGCGCATTTCCATTGATGATATGCTTTCGCGACGTGATGTGGCTGCTGAAGGTGAACATCGGGAAGTGCTTGAAGCTTACCGCATGTTTGCGCATGATCGCGGTTGGGTGCGTCGTCTCGAAGAAGCCATTCACAATGGTCTGACCGCAGAAGCCGCTGTTGAGAAGGTTCAGAGCGATACGCGTGCGCGCATGGTGCATCTGACTGACCCTTACATGCGTGAGCGGCTGTCTGACTTCGATGATCTGGCCAATCGACTGCTGCGTCAGCTGATGGGTCGCGATGTCAAGACGATGGCCGAATCACTCGCCAAGGATGCGATTATTGTCGCCCGCACGATGGGCGCTGCCGAGCTTCTTGATTACCCGCGTGAGCGCTTGCGTGGTGTGGTGCTCGAAGATGGTGCAGCGACAAGCCATGTGGTGATTGTTGCCCGTGCGATGGGTATTCCTGTCGTTGGTCAGGCCAAGGGCGCAGTGTCCATGGCTGAAAACAATGATGCTGCGATTATCGATGGCGATGAAGGCATCGTGCACCTGCGTCCGCAGACAGATGTTGAATTGGCCTATGCCGAAAAAGTTCGCTTCCGTGCGCGCCGTCAGGCCCTTTATCGCGAATCACGCGACAAACCTGCGCTAACCAAAGATGGCGTTGATATTTCGCTGCTGATGAATGCGGGTCTGCTGGTGGATCTACCGCAGCTTGCTGCATCGGGTGCCAGCGGTATCGGTTTGTTCCGTACCGAACTTCAGTTCATGGTGGCGTCCACCTTCCCACGTGCTGAGCAGCAGGAACGGCTTTATCGCTCGGTGATTGAGGCTGCGGGCAACAAGCCTGTAACCTTCCGTACGCTAGATATTGGTGGTGACAAGGTACTTCCTTACTTCCGCGCAACCGCACAGGAAGAAAATCCGGCGCTTGGCTGGCGTGCAATTCGTCTCACGCTGGATCGCCCGGGATTGCTGCGCACGCAGTTGCGTGCACTTCTGAAAGCGGCTGGTGGGCGTGAGCTCAAGATTATGCTGCCGATGGTGACAGAGGTTTCAGAGGTGAAGGCCGCGCGTGAGATCATTGATCGCGAAGTGCGTCACCTTTCGCGTTTTGCCCATACGCTGCCGAATAATCTCAAGCTTGGTGCGATGATCGAAGTGCCTGCACTTCTCTGGCAGCTCGATGAATTGATGGCGATTGTGGATTTTGTCTCCGTCGGTTCCAACGATCTGTTCCAGTTCTTGATGGCGGTCGATCGGGGCAATTCGTTGATTTCAAGCCGTTTCGATCAGTTGTCGCCTGCCTTCCTGCGCACGCTGCGTCACATTGTTGACGCCGGCAATCGTCATGGAAAGCCTGTGACGTTGTGTGGTGAAATGGCCGGACGCCCACTGACGGCTATGGCATTGCTGGGTCTTGGCTTCCGCTCTATTTCGATGTCGGCCGCCAATATTGGCCCGGTCAAAGCAATGCTTGGTGCGCTTGACGTGAGCAAGCTTAATGCGCTTCTCAATGAGAAGCTCGATAAGCCGAATGGTGCGCATTCTCTGCGCGAATTGCTGCTTCAGTTTGCAGAAGACAACGATATTCCGCTATAGCGTAGATAATTGCAGGAAATGTTTGAGCGCGGGACTCTATGTTCGGCGCTCAATTTTGCTTATTCACGCCAAGATTAAAGATTTCAGGACATACCCATGAGCGCCTTGCCACAGGACCGGATGGACCAGCTTTTGAAGCGGTTCTCGATGATTGAAAGCCAAATGGCCAACAATCCTGATTCTGTCACCTATGTGAAACTGGCTTCCGAATATTCCGAGCTTCAGGACGTTGTCGGTAAAATTCGCGAACTGACCGATGCGCGTAGCGAGGCGAAAGATCTGGCTGCGATGCGCGATGATGCATCTACTGATGCGGAAATGCGTGCGCTGGCGGTCGAAGAATTGCCAGAGGTCGAAAAGCGCATCGAAGTGCTTGAGCAGGAAGTCCAGATTTTGCTTCTGCCGAAAGATGCGGCCGACGAGAAGAACGCTATTCTTGAAATTCGTGCAGGTACGGGTGGGCTTGAAGCTGCACTTTTCGCAGGTGATCTGTTCCGTATGTATGAGCGTTTCGCCGCTGAAAAAGGCTGGCGTGTCGAACTGGTTTCGGCAAGCGATGGCGATGCAGGCGGCTTTAAGGAAATCATTGCGACCGTTTCTGGCAAGGGCGTGTTCTCGAAACTGAAGTTTGAATCCGGTGTGCATCGTGTGCAGCGTGTGCCGGAAACAGAAGCAGGTGGCCGTATTCACACCTCTGCGGCAACAGTCGCGGTTCTTCCTGAAGCCGAAGACATAGATATTGAAATTCGCAACGAAGATATTCGTATCGATACAATGCGCGCTTCGGGTGCAGGTGGCCAGCACGTTAACACGACTGACTCCGCTGTGCGTATTACACATATTCCAACGGGCATCATGGTTGTGCAGGCTGAAAAATCGCAGCATCAGAACCGCGCCCGCGCCATGCAGATCCTGCGTGCCCGTCTTTATGACATGGAACGTCAAAAAGCTGAAAGCGAACGCTCTGAATCGCGCCGCAGTCAGGTGGGGTCTGGTGATCGTTCCGAGCGTATCCGTACCTATAATTTCCCGCAGGGCCGCGTGACTGATCACCGCATCAACCTGACGCTTTATAAGCTAGATCGTGTGATGATGGGCGAGCTTGATGAGCTGGTCGATGCGCTGATTTCTGATCATCAGACAGCTCTTCTGATGGAATTGGGCGAAAACGCGTGAGCGGCGAACGCCTTGATCGGTTGATGACATCTTCTCGTATGCAATTGCGGGAAGGGGGCGTCGATACGCCTGATCTTGATGCGCAATTGCTTGTTGAATGGACGACTGGCGCAACACGCCTTGATCTGATTTCCTGGCCGGAAAAGCTCATTGATGAGGATCGAGTCGCGCAGTTAAACGACGCGCTGGAGCGCCGTATTGCAGGCGAGCCGGTACATCGCATCATCGGTATGCGCGAGTTTTATGGTCTGCCATTTCGACTTTCGCCGGAAACGCTTGAACCGCGCCCGGATACGGAAGCGCTTGTTGATCTCGTTTCGTCCTATATCGAAAAGCTGATCGAACAGCATGGTCGGGCCTTGATGCTCGATATGGGCACCGGCACTGGTGCTATTGTGATTTCGCTTTTGCACAAGTTTGAAAAGCTCAACGGTATTGGGCTTGATGTTGCCGATGGCGCGCTTGCCATGGCACGGATCAATGCAGCGGCCAATGGTGTAAGCGCGAGATTTGCTGCGCTTAAAAGCGACTGGTTTTCAAATGTAAGTGGCAGGTTTCATCTCATTGTCTCAAACCCGCCTTATATTCCAAGTAGGGATATTGAAGATCTGTCGCGCGAAGTGCGTGAGCATGACCCGATGGCGGCTCTGGATGGCGGGAATGACGGACTTGATTTCTATCGCTCCCTTGCAAGTGAGGCTCGTGCGTACCTATATGAAGGTGGAATAGTTGCCGTTGAGATTGGCGCAGGTCAGTTTGACGATGTGCGCGCGATTTTTGAAAGCGCTGATTTTCAATTGACGAATGAAGCAATTGATCTCGGTGGTCATAGAAGGGCCATGGTTTTCATAAATTTAGACAGTGTAAGCGTTTGAAAGACTGCATGTTAAAAAACGCGCGATGACATCAAAAAAGCGCTTGGAATTTGCGGCGAAGCCGTTTAGTTTCCAGCCACCGTATATAGCCAGAATGGTTTTGCCCGCTTGAGGGCGGTGGCGGAAATACTCCATGACGATTAAGGTCATGCTCCCGTGAGGGTTTTTCTCAAGGGATGGTTTGTACGGAAGTGCACGGCTTTCACAAATAGTTCCGAAGAGTTTTGCTTTTCGGAGGGTCTTGCAAATGCCAAGCCGGAAAGTTCGCGGTGTCTTTGGTGGACAGTGCGGAACTCTTAACAATTCGATGTGTGGGAAGTTTTAGGGTGTGCTTCCTCCATGGCTCGATAATGCGAAGCCGGTGGCTTTAAGCCACAGGAATATGACGCCCTTTAATCTGAAAAGAGAAGACGATGAGGCCAGCACAGCAGAACAGGCGTATGCGCGGACGGGGGAATAACAATAATAATAACAACAATAACAACCGCAAGGGCCCCAATCCTCTGTCGCGTAATTATGAAAGCAATGGTCCGGACGTAAAAATCCGCGGCAATGCTCAGCATGTTGCAGAAAAATATACGACACTGGCTCGCGACGCGCAGGCGTCTGGTGACCGTGTTATGGCTGAAAATTATCTTCAGCACGCAGAACATTATAATCGCATCATCATGGCTGCTATGGCAGCGCAGAATATTCCATATCAGCGCGAAGAAAACTTCGACAATGATGGTGGCGATGAGGATGAAGGCGGCTTCGTGCCAGCCGCTCCTGTGCACCAGCCAGTCAATGGTTCGGGCCCGCAGCCTGTTATCGAAGGCACTCCAGCTGAAGTGGTTTACGGCGAAGAAGGTAGCGACAGTCGTTCGGAAGGCCGCTCGGACAATCGTTCTGATGGGCGCCCTGACAACCGTTCGCAGCCACGCGAAGGTCGTGATTACCGCGAAGGCCGTGACGGACGTGATCAGCGCCGCCTTGGTCGCGGTCGTCGCCCACAGCGCGAACGCTTCAATGCGGAAGAGCAGTCCGATCAGCCAGTTGTAGACGCACCGGTTTCTGTTGCCGATCAGCAGCCAATTCCAACGCCAGTTGCTGAAAAGACTTTCGTTGAAACGCCAGTTGTTGAAGCATCAGTTGCAGAACAGCCAGTGGTCGAAAAGCCAAGACGCGCTGAAAGGCCTGCAAAGGTTGCAGGAGAAGCAGCACCTGTTGTTGAAAAGTCAGCGCCTGCGGCGGAAGCACCTGTTGAAGCTTCAGCTAAGGAAGAGGCTCCAGCCCGCGTCACACGTCGTCCGGGTCGCCCGCGTCGTGTTCCGAAGGATGAAGTTCCTGAAACAGCGGATTCCGATGCATAAAGCCTGAATGGCAATATGGTTGATTTCAAAAAATGGCGCGGTTTTCTGCGCCATTTTTATTTGCATGCTTTTGGCTTTTCTGGTCTTGCCGAACCTTATTGATCTTCCCATATTTCTCCTTGGATAGTGAGCCAGCCGAATTCGGGGGCTCCGTCACCAGAACTCTTCCGATGCCAGAATGGGTTGGAAGGAAAAGGAGACAATATGAATATTGAGAAATACACCGAACGGGTTCGCGGTTTTATTCAGTCGGCCCAGACTTTCGCTCTTTCCTCGGGCAATCAGCAGTTTACCCCTGAACATCTTCTGAAAGTGCTCGTCGATGATGACGAGGGCCTCGTTGCGTCGCTCATTGAGCGTGCCGGTGGCCGTATCAGCGATGTACGTTTGGGCTTGCAGACAGCGCTTGCAAAACTGCCAAAGGTGAGCGGCGGTAACGATCAGCTTTACCTTGCACAGCCATTGGCAAAGGTTTTTACTCTTGCCGAAGAGCTGGCAAGCAAGGCCGGAGACAGCTTTGTCACGGTCGAGCGTTTGCTCACAGCACTTGCTATCGAGAAATCTGCAAAAACGTCTGAAATTCTGGCTGCCGCCGGTGTCACACCGACCGCACTCAATAAGGTTATCAATGACATGCGCAAAGGCCGCACAGCCGATTCCGCTTCTGCTGAAAGCAATTACGATGCGCTAAAAAAATATGCGCGTGATCTGACGGAAGATGCGCGTGCGGGCAAGCTTGATCCTGTCATCGGCCGCGATGAAGAAATTCGCCGCACGATTCAGGTTTTGTCACGCCGCACGAAAAACAATCCGGTTCTGATTGGTGAACCGGGCGTTGGTAAGACGGCTATTGCCGAAGGTCTGGCGTTGCGTATCGTCAATGGTGACGTGCCGGAATCACTGAAAGACAAGCAGTTGATGGCGCTCGATATGGGGGCGTTGATCGCTGGCGCGAAATATCGTGGTGAGTTTGAAGAGCGTCTGAAGGCTGTGCTTTCGGAAACACAGACAGCTGCTGGCCAGATTATTCTCTTCATCGATGAAATGCATACGCTTGTTGGCGCAGGCAAGTCTGATGGTGCGATGGATGCATCGAACCTGCTCAAGCCAGCATTGGCTCGTGGTGAATTGCATTGCGTAGGTGCTACCACGCTTGAGGAATATCGCAAATATGTTGAGAAGGATGCAGCTCTCGCTCGTCGTTTCCAGCCGGTATTTGTTGATGAGCCGACTGTTGAAGATACGATTTCGATCCTTCGTGGTTTGAAGGAGAAGTATGAGCAGCACCATAAGGTTCGCGTTTCCGACTCGGCACTTGTTGCGGCTGCTACGCTATCGAATCGTTACATCACAGATCGCTTTTTGCCAGATAAAGCCATTGATCTTGTCGACGAAGCCGCTTCGCGTCTGCGTATGCAGGTTGATTCAAAGCCGGAAGAGTTGGACGAGATCGATCGTCGTGCAATGCAGCTCAAGATCGAGCGCGAAGCACTGAAGGTCGAAACCGATACCGCTTCTATTGATCGTTTGCAGCGTCTTGAAAAAGAGCTGACTGATCTGGAAGAAGAATCGGCGGAGCTGACAGCGAAGTGGCAGGCTGAAAAGCAGAAGCTTGGACTTGCGGCAGATTTGAAGCGGCAGCTTGAAGAAGCACGCAATGCTTTGGCGACTGCGCAGCGCAGCGGTGAATTCCAGAAGGCTGGTGAGCTGGCTTATGGCACAATTCCGCAGCTTGAAAAGCAGCTTGTCGATGCTGAAAGCAATGAGAATAAAGGCTCTTTGCTTGAGGAAACCGTAACACCTGAGCATGTCGGGCAGATTGTTGCGCGCTGGACGGGTATTCCTGTTGAGCGGATGCTGGAAGGTGAGCGCGAAAAGCTTTTGCGCATGGAAGATGAAATCGGCAAACGCGTTGTTGGACAGGGTGAAGCAGTTCAGGCTGTTTCAAAAGCTGTTCGCCGTGCGCGCGCTGGTCTTCAGGATCCGAATAGGCCAATCGGCTCGTTCATTTTCCTTGGACCAACCGGCGTGGGCAAGACCGAGTTGACCAAAGCTTTGGCTTCGTTCCTGTTTCAGGACGACACGGCTATGGTGCGCATTGATATGTCGGAATTCATGGAAAAGCATTCTGTGAGCCGGCTGATCGGTGCGCCTCCCGGCTATGTTGGCTATGAAGAAGGCGGTGTTCTGACGGAATCCGTACGGCGCAGACCATATCAGGTGATCCTGTTCGATGAGATCGAAAAGGCGCATCCGGATGTGTTCAACGTCTTGCTTCAGGTTCTCGATGATGGGCGCCTGACGGATGGTCAGGGGCGGACGGTCGATTTCCGTAATACGCTGATCATTATGACCTCGAACCTTGGTGCTGAATATCTCGTCAATCTCGGTGAGAAGGATGATGTTGAAAGTGTGCGTGAAGAGGTGATGGGTGTCGTCCGTGCTTCGTTCCGTCCGGAATTCCTGAACCGTGTCGATGAAATCATTCTGTTCCACAGGCTGCGTCGCGAAGACATGGGCTCGATTGTCGATATTCAGATGAAGCGTTTGCAGGCTCTCCTGCATGATCGCAAGATCACGCTGGAACTGGAAGATGATTCCCGCGAATGGTTGGCTAACAAGGGTTATGATCCGGCTTATGGTGCGCGTCCGTTGAAGCGCGTTATCCAGAAAGAAGTTCAGGACCCGCTGGCAGAACGCATTCTGCTTGGCGATATTTTTGACGGTTCCATCGTCAAAATATTGCCCGGCTCTGATCGACTGAACTTTCGTCCCATCCGCGTGATGGGTGAGGGTGAGCCGGTGAAGGAAGATGAAAAGGCATAAGGCTTTATCGACCTTGTCAAAGAAAGCGCCGCGATCATCCGATTGCGGCGTTTTTTTATGAACTATTGATTTTTAAGGCCATCTTCATGTCCAGTTCATCTGGCATTTGCTGTTATTGAGTAATTAATTGTTAACCATATAATTGCATCCCTTATGTAAGGTAATTCAGGGTTTCTTGTATGTCGCATCTCTTACGCATGCTTCGCTTCGGTTTGGTCGGTTCTGCAATCATTCTTGCAGCAGGTGGTTCAGCCTTTGCGGATGAGCGCGGTGCGACCAGTCATGTTTCGCAACCCGTGCAATTGGCACAGCTTTTCGACTGGGGCCATGAGCGTGGTCGGGATCAGGGTCGCGATAGGGGATTGCGCGTTTACACGGATGAATATGGTCGGCAGGTCACGATTGATCGCCGCGGACGTGTAATCAATATTGAAGATCCGCGCGATTCAGGTCGTTATGCAGGTAGTGGTCAGCAAGACGGTGGTTGGTCCGATGGTCCTGTTGGCGGTGGTGCGCCTTATGATGGTTTCGGCAATGTGCCGGAAGATCCGAATTATTACCCGGAAGCGCCATCAGCACCGGGTTATGATTATAATCGCGACGGTCAGGTGCAACGCTCTGAGCTGCCACCCGCAGGTACGGAATATCCGGATACAGAATCACCGACTGCGAGCATCAATCGTGATCCGGGCTATCAACAGCCATCGACACAGCCACATGCTGTGCCCAACGCCGATGATATGACGCCAGCCATTGAAATGCCGAAAGGGCAGGGTGCAAAGCAAAAGATCGCCGCCTATCAGGTTTTGCTTGACCGGGCTGGCGCTTCGCCGGGCGTGATTGACGGTCGTTCAGGATCGAATGTTGATAAAGCCGCTGCCGCCTATAGCGAGATGACGGGCAAGTTCCTCAACCCAACCGATGAAGCTTCAATCGAGGCGGAATTGCAGGCGACCGGCGGCCCAGCTTTCACAGAATATACGATCACCAATGAAGATGTCGGTCGTCAATATGTGGCTTCGATCCCGGATGACTATGCTCATAAGGCACAGCTACCTGCTATGGCATACACGTCTGTGACTGAAATGCTTGGCGAAAAATTTCACATTGATGAGGCTTATCTCAAAGAGATCAATCCGGGCGTGAATTTTAACCAGCCGGGTTCTGTTGTTCGGGTACCAAGTCTCGGTAAGCCGGTCCGCGCAAAGGTTGCGAGGATCATAGCGGACAAGGCGCGCAAGCAGGTTCGGGGCTATGATGAAAATGGCAAGCTCGTGGTGGCTTATCCTTCCACGATTGGCTCATCCGATACGCCATCGCCTTCAGGTATCGTTCAGGTGCAGCGGATTGCGATCAATCCGAACTACACTTATAATCCAAAGATCAATTTCAAGCAGGGTAGTAATGACAAGGTTCTCACTATCCCGCCCGGTCCGAATGGCCCGGTTGGTACGGTTTGGATCGCACTGTCAAAACCAACTTACGGCATTCATGGAACTCCCGAACCTTCGCGTATTGGCAAGACGTCAAGTCATGGTTGTGTGCGTTTGACGAATTGGGATGCGGAAGAATTAGCGAAACTCGTCAAAGCTGGCGTTACCGTCGAGTTTACAGAATAAGCACAGTTGAAGATCATCTGCTAAAGAGAAAACACCCGGAAATCAGGAGCGATTTCCGGGTGTTTTATATTGGCATTATGAAACTGAACGGTCCCATTAACTCTTTGTGGTTCCGGTCGATGCAAGCTTGGTGCCTGCATCGTCTGTGTTCAGCAGCGTATCGATACGCTCGCGTTCTTGATTAAAGGCCTCAAGTTCTTTGCCTTTGAGAGCTTTGTTATCCGGCAAACGAATGCGAAGCGGATCAACCTTGGTGCCATTGACGATAAGTTCGTAGTGCAAATGTGGCCCTGTTGAGAGACCCGTCGATCCAACGTAACCGATAACCTGTCCTTGGCGCACTCGTGAACCCGCCGTTACGCCACGCGCAATTGCATTCTGGTGACTATAGCTGCTGACATAGCCATTGGCATGACGAATCAGAGTTTGATTGCCATAGCCATTTGTCCAACCAGCTTTTTCAACAACACCGTTGCCCGATGCGATGATCGGTGTGCCGCGAGGTGCGGCCCAGTCAACACCAGTGTGCATGCGGCTATAGCCAAGGATCGGATGGCGACGCATTCCAAATGGCGAGCGGAACACACCATTTGGTACTGGGTTGCGTAACAGGAATTGCTTGGCGCTTTTTCCATCTTCGTTGAAATAATCAACGCTGCCGTCTGGAGCTTGATAGCGATAGAACTTTCGCGTGGTTCCACTGAAATTGGCGGCTACATAAAGCAGTTGTGAATCGCCGTCTGGCTTTTCAGGATCGTCAGGCAGCGAGAAGAAAGCGTCGATCTTGTCGCTCTGCGAGAGGCGCGCTTGTAAGTCGACATCGGCAGCTAGCATTTTCACGAGCTGCTCGCGCATGGTTTCCGTCATGCCATAAGCAAGGGCCGCCCGGCTGATACCATCATAAACACTTGGAAGATTACCGCGAATTGCACTTGGCGGCGCATCTCCATCAAATGCCGATGCAAGCAGTGGCGTTTCTTCGGGCTGATCAGACGGAACATATTGATTACGGTCGTTGAGCGACACTGTAACCAGATGCGTTGTTCGATGGTAAACGCTCGCTCTGACTACGCGATCCTCGCCATTATGCGTTTCCGTGCCGACACGTAGAACGCTTCCCTCTTTAAGACGAGGTGAATTAAGCAGCTTCGTAATGGCGTCGGCCATATTTGAAGCATCGTCGTCCGTGTAACCGGCACTCTGCAAAGCCTGATTGATATCCATCGTCTGGCGGAAGGGAATCAACTCTTCAGAAAATCCGTCGGTAGCTTCTTCGTCGTCGGCACGCTGTGCAACAGTCACATTTTCCTGCGTGATTTTCACGCCAAGGGCAGGACTCAGTGCGAAAGAGGAGTCTACGCCACCAAAACGGGCTGGATCGACGTAGTGTAGAGAAGCAACCTGAACGTCGCCGTCGGTTAGCAAAACACCCGTATCGCGAACGACTTTTTCCACTTCATCGACAGTCAGATCATTCGAAGCGTCGAAACTCGCGCTGTTAAGTGGAAAATCTGCAACGCGCAGGCTCACTTCGCTTTCAACCTTGGCGCCATAAATCTGGCCCGTATCCGTCGGCTGCGGTGCTGCGGGCCCTTCGGAGAAAACGGTCATCGCATTGAAAGCGGGATATTTTCGATTTGTGGGATGATCAACGGCAAGTGCCATGCTGACCAGTTCAAATGGTCGCGTGCGTATGACTTCGCGTTCGCCGACTTTTTGCATGGTTGAAAGTTCAAAGCGGCGGCGGTCATTCGCCTTCTGCTTGGAAATCGTGCTTACAAGACGCGAGCCCTTGGTGGCATTCGTATCATTGGCGACGCCAGGCATGTCGGCGCGCGCTAGAATCTCCGGTGGCGTTGCCAATTGCTCGCGACCATCGAGCGCTGCAAACAATGCAACGCCAATAAGCATACAAGATGTGACACCTGTCAGAAATGTACCTGCAAGCCACCGCGCCGAGACTTCACGCCGATCAGGCGGACGCCGCCGACCACCGACTGTAAGCGGCGGTTCGTCACCCGGATTCACATTGTGCGGCCCCAAATCTTTCATACTGCTGGTGCAGGTCCTTCTTCAAATCTGGATGCACGCATATATTAGAGTGTGCATGAACATCATTTTCCAGAAAGCAGCATTGCCGCTATCCGACACATGGTGTCTTCCCTTATTATGGAAGTCCCTAAAGCGGGCTGTTGAGTTTTGTCAGCCGCGGCGCAGTAAGTCAACGATAACCGGGCTCGTAGACGTTATTCACAGCAGTTCGAGCTTCGCTTTATGATTTCAGCGGACGCTAATGGGATAATAAGGCCGGTTTGTGGCTCATTCTGGAGTTGTGCGATTGGTTTTGCGTCTGCTTATATAAGCGGACGCAGTGGAAAACCTGTCAAACAAGGAAAATTGTCAAAAAAGATTCAAAAAATGAACGAATACGCGTTGACAGTTTTGGTAGTTGGGGTCTATATGGCTTTCAACGAGGGCGGCGACGCTGCTAGCGGCAGGTTGCTTCGTCCTTGTAGTTCATCGGAT
>NZ_JAVDQT010000015.1:0-47487 GCF_031454375.1 Brucella pseudogrignonensis | reverse complement strand
TGAGCATATGGACTTCGATATTGTCAGCCATAACGGGGGCCACCATCATCAGGCTAAGGGCCGCTGCGGCGAAGGAAATAGCACATTTACGCATTCTGTTGATCTCCAAAGCTGGCTTGGGCAGTTTCGGAAAGATGCCATTCACCAGTGCGAAGAAAATTTAGAATGCCTTTCGGTCGCGCTCTTTGATTGGGATCAAACAGATTTCAATAGTGGAGAGAAAAGATCAGAAATCGCTGGTCGCTATGTGTTTCAGCCGCTTGAGATCGCGCACAATAAGCGATTTTCTACCGCCTTCAACCAAGCCTTTGCCTTGCCACTGGCTAATAATGCGTGAGACCGTGTGCAAAGTGGTGCCTGTCAGCTCCGCAATATCTTGCCTTGAGACAGGAAAATCAATTCGGATACCGCTATCTTCTTTCACACCCGCTTCATCAGCAAGCCGGATGATCGCATGAGCCACACGTTGTTCGACTTCCTGCGTAGAAATTTCGCGAATACGCGAATGAGCCGCATCCAGACGACTGCCGATCATTTGCATTGTTTTGACGGCCAGTGTTGGATGGCGTGCCATGAACTCGCTCATCAGGTCCATTGGCCATGCAAGAACTCTGCTATCGACCAAAGCAAACGGAGTTCCGGGGTAGTCCTTGCGACCCAGAGCAAGCGCAAATCCAAACAGATCGCCGGGGTTGACCACGCGCACAATCAGCTGTTGTCCGTCAGCTGTCACCTGCGTCACTTTCAGACGTCCATGGACCAGGATGTAAAAAAGTTTGGCCTCTTCGCCCTGCTGAAAAACAGTATGCCCTTGTGGAACTGTTCTATGGGTCGATTGGTCGAGAAGCTTTTCAAAAGCGGGCGCATCCATGCCTGAAAAGACGGGCATTTCGCGCACCAGTATTTTCAAGGGTGTGTCGGTGGCCATTTCCTACTCCGGTCACCCGCAAATTTATGCGAATAGCAAACATTGGGGCAGGGAACTGGCTATCAGACACAACGCATGAATGAAATAGCGTTATGCCCCCTTTTGCATATTCAATGCAGATAAGGGGGCATTGGATGACTTAATATTTGGCTTTTAGGCCAACAAAAAACCCGCGTCCGTCACCGGGAAGGAACGCTGCCTGATCGGCCCTTGCCTGATCAACAATGAGAGTTGAGCTTGCGTATTTTTCGTCAAAGACATTGGCGACTTCGCCGAAGAACAGTAGATTTTCACTGATTTTCAACTCCGTGCGCAGATCAACCACGGCATAGGGATCAGAATAAAGCGTATTCATGTTATCGACAGGCGTTTTCTCTGGCACCCATTGAACAGCCCCCTGCAAAGTCCAGCGTTCGTTCACTTCATAATTGAGTACGGTGTTGATGATCTGGCGCGGCGCACCGGCAAGCTGGTTGTCACCGCGAAGTGGATCATCATGGAAGCGGAAGTCCTGATAGGTATAAGCAATGCGTCCCGTTATATGGTCTGTAATCCGTGCTGCAAGTCCAAGCTCGATACCAAAATGCCGTGTATCATCAGCATTGATCGCGCCAAGTGACGCGCCGGTAACATCGCGTAAGCTCAGCAGTTCATTATTGACCCATGAATAATAAGTTGTCACATCCCAAGCAAACTGACCCATTTCGGAGCGCCAGCCCGCTTCAATGGTTGTTGCGCTCTGCGCATCAAGGTCGGGTATGCGGAAAGCATCGGCAACCGCAAAAGGCGCTCCGGGTGTTGGTCGTCCGGCACTGCTGTTAGGTGTGCCATTGATGGTTGCCAGAAGATCGTCATGTGTGGGCGGTTCAAAGCTACGGCTGACGGCTGCAAAGAACGTGTTGATATCGTCCGGCTTGTAGCTCACGCCAAGGCTTGGGCTCCAGCCCTGATAATTGCGGTCGTAGCTGTTATTGTTCGCTGGCACTGCGCCGTTAGGCAAACGCACCGTAGGATTAGCCGGGTTGTAGGCAATGGTTGGCCGCGTCGAAAGGCTGTAAGTGTCGTCGTTCTTGCGCGTTGCATTGGCGTAGGAAAGCGCAGGCGAGACAGTGATTGTGTCGTTAACGGGCACGTTGAACCCTGCATGAAGCGAAAGTGTGCTGGCATCGAGATCGTTTTCACCGAACTGCGCGCCCTGCGTACCGGACTGATTGAGGTAATAATTACGGTCTGCCGAACCGATGGAATATTGTGCTGTCGTCTCAAAGAGGGGCAAGGGTGCTGCATCGTCGAGGGTATAGGCATAACGCACGACGCCGGTGAAATCGCCACCTTTGGTTTCACGGGTCCCTGCGGAAATCGGGAAGCGGAATGTGTCGTCCGTGTAGGTGTAACCCATGGCGACATCAAAGAGATGAGAGTCCAATTCCGCTGTGGTGCGAGAACCGATCAGGAGTTGTTTTGCATCGCGGCGTGGCCTGTCACGCAGAACATTGGGACCGGGATTAATTGCGCCGCCCGGCGTAATCGTCGGGCCTGTATGTACCTGACGGGGATCGGATTCGAGCTGGCTTTTGGTGAGTGGCCCCGACACATCAAAGCCCAGATCGGTATAGCCCCAGAAGAAACGGGTTTTGATGTTGTCCGTGACCTCGAAGCCAACATTGCCGCCTACGCTCACGCGTTCGGATTCGTTATAATCGCGGAAACCGTCGCGGCGTGTGTAGTCTGCCTGAAACAGCCCATCCATCGTGCCGGTCTGGAAGCTTGCTTTGCCAGAAACGCCAACCTGTCCGAATGAACCGCCGCTGACTGTTCCCTGTACTCCCTGATATTGCGCGCCTGTCGGTGATGCAAAATTAAGCGCTCCACCCAGTACGGTCGCGCCGAGCCGATTGGCCATATAGCCGCGATAGACTTCTATCGTTTCTGCAAGGCTGGGATTTGCAAATCCGACCGCGTAGGAGCCGTCAGCGCGATTGAGCGGTAATCCGTCCTGAAGCATCAGAATGCCACGCTCGACCGGGTTTTGTTGCAGGCCAGAACCACGGATCTGAATGCGGGGTTGGTCGTTGCCGCCAAAGAAGTTTTGCACAACCACACCAGGAACAGAACGCAATACACGCGATACGGTCTCGTTTGCGGTCACGACCCGATCACTCTGTTCGACAAGTGCCACACCGCCCGGCATCGCATCGAAGCGCTTTTTTAGCGCCGCATTGTCGTCGGCACCAATGACGATCGGATCGAGCACAATCGTTGATCCGGGCAATGCTGATTGTGCCAGAGCAAAGCCGCACGCGCTGATCAATATCAATCCGGTCGATGTCAGAAGTTGCAGCATTCGCTTTTGATGAAAGACCTCTGGCTTAGGCGCTCTCTGTTTGATGAGCATGCATATTCCCCTGCAATTGCGAGCGCCCCGCGCTCAGAGTGACAGACGGTAAATAAACATGAGGGAAATTCTCTTCTTTGATCTAAATCAAAGAGGGGCGCTAACCACAACTATAATAGTGGGAAAGATCTGAACCCCATTGGAGTGGACAATGAGTGAAACGCTGAGAGCTGTGGTGGCCGCGCCCTTGAACAGACGTGCTTTGCTTGCTGGCCTTGCCGCCATTCCGACAGGCTTACTGGCATCTCAACTAATGGGCGGCTTAGGCTCAGCACGCGCTGACACACTCGAGGAGCTGGTGATCTATGGGCCGCCCGCCGGGCCGTCGATCATTCTGGCTGAGGCGCTGGCATCAGGTGAACTCAATGGCCTTGCTAACAAGATCAGTTTCAAAGTCTGGCGCAGCCCTGATGAAATGCGCGCAGGTCTGACCTCTGGCACAATGTTGGCGGTTGTTCTGTCGGTTCAGGTCGCGGCAAATCTCTATAATCGCGGTATGAAGCTCAAGCTTCTCAACACGATGACCGATGGCCTGATTTACATTGTTTCAGACGATACAGAGCTTAACTCAATTCCTGCCCTTAAGGGCAAGCGGCTGGCTGTGCCATTCAGAAATGACATGCCTGACCTTGTTTTCAAGCGCTTGCTTGCTCATTACGGATTAGCGCCTGAGAAAGATATTCCCCTTGAGAATACGTCGTCGCCGATTGAGGCGATGCAGATGCTTCTGACAGGCAAGGTCGATGCAGTTCTTGCGCCTGAGCCAGCAATTTCTGCTGCTATAATGCTAGGCGAAGCCGCGGGCAAAGATATCAGCCGCACCATCGACGTGCAAAAACTCTGGGGAGAGGTGACGGGGAAGGCTCCTACTCTACCGCAAGCAGGATTGGTGTTGACAGATAAGCTCCTGATAGAACATCCAGATTTGGCTGATCGTTTGCAGAGCGCTCTTGAAGCCGCTTCGCAGCGCGTGAATGCTGATGCTGCCAAGGCTGCCAGCATTGCAGCGCAATCGCTCGATTTTCCCGAACCGGTTCTTGCCGCATCCATCGCAACGTCGCGTCTTATGGCAACGCGTGCCAGCAAGGCACGGCCCGCAATTGAAACGATGCTTGAAACGCTTGCATCAAATGATCCTGCGATTATCGCCGGAAAATTGCCGGATGACGGGTTCTATCTTTAATTGGAAACACAATGACAAGCTGGGCTGAAAGGGTAGGGAGGACAGGACGCTTTCTCTGGTCCGCATGGTCGGGCCTCGCAGCTTTGATGTTGTTGGCAGCACTTTGGCAGTTCGGACATGAGACCTATGGCGATTTTATCCTGCCATCGCCCTTAGCGACGTTTCACGCTGCAATCGCATTGCTGGGCGATCATAATGCATGGGAACTCACGTTCCTCACGACACGCCGCGCGCTGAAAGGTTTTGCTTTTGCAGCTGCTTTTGGTGCAGGTCTTGGTCTCATGGCGGGTTATTTTCCGGCAGTTCTGCGTTTGGCTAGACCGCTTGTCACAGTATTGCTTGGGGTTCCGCCCATCGCATGGATCGTGCTTGCAATGATCTGGTTTGGTTCAACAGATGGTACTGTTGCTATGACCATTCTCGTATCGTCATCGCCACTGATTTTCGTATCTGTGGCCGAAGGCATCATGACCCGTGATCGTGAGCTTGATGATATGGCGTGCGCCTTTGGTGCAAGTGGCTTAAAGCGTCTGACGACACTTAGTCTGCGCCATGTTTCGGCCTATCTGTTTCCTGCGCTCGCGGTATCGCTCGGCTCGGCCTTCAAAGTGGCGGTCATGGCAGAACTACTGGCCAATGTCGGCGGCATTGGCGGTGAACTGGCGCGCAGTCGTGCCAATCTCGATATTGCCGGTTCGCTTGCCTGGGTGCTGATCGCGGTAACCGCGCTGATCGTGATCGAATACGGGCTGATCCATCCAGTGCGTGCAGAATTCGAACGCTGGCGTGTTGCAGCCCAACCATGGGGCGTTAAGCGTTGAGTTGGTTGTCATGACAGTGCTGGAACTTGATCGTATCGGACATGCTTATTTCGGGCGCACGGTGCTCGATCATATCAGTCTCGATGTAGAAGCGGCTGAAATAGTCGCGCTGGTGGGGCCGTCAGGCTGCGGTAAAAGCACACTGATCCATATCGCCGCTGGCATTGTCGATCAGCGCCGTGGGCGCATCAGCCGCAATTACAGCCAGCATGGCATGATTTTCCAGGAGCCGCGGTTGCTGCCTTGGGCAACTGCGAATGATAATATTGGCTATCCTCTGCGCATTGCAGGCATGAAGCGTCGGGACCGTGATGAGGCTGTGAAACGTGCAGCAAATCGTGTTGCTTTCGAGTTAGCTGATCTTGATAAATATCCGTCTGAACTTTCGGGCGGAATGCAGCAGCGTGTCGCCATTGCGCGTGCGCTGGTCATTGAACCGGACTTCCTGTTCTGCGACGAACCCTTTACCGCGCTCGATGTCGCTCTCAAACGCCGGATGCAAGACATCATCATTGATGCCGGGCGAACAACGCGCTTCGGTTCAATATTCGTCACTCATGATCTCATGGAAGCGGCCCGTATCGCGCATCGCATTGTTGTGCTCAACAGTGATGGCAACGGTATTACGGGCGAACGTAGGCTACCGCTGTTGCCGGGCCAACGCTCTGATGAAGACGTGTTTGTGTTTGTGCAGGATTTTCTCAAATACGATCCAATTTTCCGTCATATTGATGATGTCGATGAGCGGAGACGACCATGACTGCCATCACGGAGCGGCCCGCACAGCCATTATTGGCTATATTGACGGATGAAGGCTTTCGGCTTTTCTTCCCGCTCGCAGCACTTTATGCAGCTATCTGGCCTTTTCAGTGGGTGCTGGTTTTTGGTCTCGATCTACCGCTTGTGCGCTCCACGCCGCCTGCGCTTTGGCATGCGCATGAAATGATTTTCGGTTCCTTTGGTGCGGCACTTCTCGGCTTTATCACCACGGCAGTGCCTGAATGGACCGACACGAAGCGCCTTCAGGGCAGACCGCTTTTGGTACTCGCAACACTATGGTTGACCGGCCGCCTGGTCGGTTTTCTGGGTGCCGACAGCCTTGGACTTATTGGCGCATTAGCCGACCTTGCATGGCTTGGCTTTCTTATTGCCTACATGCTCAAACTCACGTCTGTGCGACGAACAGACCGGCTACTGGTATTCGTCGGCTGGATTGTGGCGCTGACACTCTGCGAGGCGCTGGTGCGATATGGTTTCTTTGTTGAGAATATTGAGCTTGCAAGCCAGATGCTGCGCATCGCGGGACTGGTGTTTCTCGGGCTTCTTGGCATTGCACTGGCGCGTATTACGGTGCCGATTACCAATCTGGTGCTGGACCCATCACGAAGCACGGCGCCTTTTCGTCCGCATCCCGGCAGACTCAATCTGGCGCCGGGGCTGATCGTTATTGCAGTTGTGGTCGATATGTTTGGCTTCTCGCCTGAGACATGTGGCTATGTGATGATTGCGGCGGGTGCCGCTTTTATGGACCGCGTGGGCGAAGCCTATATCGGCAAAGAGGCTTTGCGCGCTGAAATCATAGCGCTTGCTGGTTCTTCAGCCTTGGCGGGTATCGGATTATTATTAAGCGGTGCGGCCAAACTCGGCGCACCTATTCCCGAGCTTGCAGGTGTGCACGTGGCGCTGATGGGTGGTCTGGGACTTGGTGTTCTCGCAGTCTTCTGTATCGCGGGTCTGCTGCACACGCATCAGACGCTTGGTCTACCGCGCGTCGCAAAATTTGCGATTTTCCTTCTTGTTGCAGCCGTTATTTGCCGTATTTTGCCCGATACGGGTTTTTTACCGGAGCTGCCGGGCTCGCCTTATGCGCTGGCGGCAGTTTTATGGGCATCGGCATTTTTGCTGTGGCTCAAAAGCTATTGGCCCGCGATACGGGTGTTGCAGAGTGGTGATAATCAGTTTGGCTGAGAGGATGTGGCGACTATAGTTTTGCATCCCGGTGCTGTGACATGGTTTGAAGTAGGCCCGTGTCGAGCCCACTAAGTTTTTGACAGGACCAGAAGGCGGGCTCTCCATGATTACTCATCATTTGTTGAATATTTGAAAATATGCGGTCCAGTGTTGTCGTGTTTGATTAATGTCAAAGACGGCGAACCAATTCGATATTCAAACTTGACGCATGAGAAATGCTTCTGTTTTGCCGCCGAATTATGTCTGCTTGCAAAGCTTCATGCGTGAGCTGGAAAAGCGCGGCGATCTGGTTTGTATCAAGCGTCCGGTTTCGTTGGTTCACGAGATAACGGAAATCCATAAACGCGTGCTGCACGCGGACGGCCCGGCGCTGCTTTTCGAAAAACCGGTCGATGCTAATGGTTATGTTCAAGCGATACCACTGCTGGCCAATCTGTTCGGCGCCGAGCGGCGGATTGCCTGGGGGCTTGGCCGGGAAGTCGAAGAACTGCCAGCGCTGGCTGAGATGCTCGCAGAATTGCGTGCGCCAAAGCCACCGCGTTCGGCAAAAGAAATTTGGAGTAAACTTCCGCTTGCCCGTGCAGCGCTCGCGATGCGTCCACGCCGGATAAGCCGTGCACCGGTTCATGAAACGGTTCTTCTGGACGATGAAATTGATCTTGGTAAGCTGCCGATCCAATGGTGCTGGCCGGGTGAGCCTGCGCCGCTTGTGACATGGCCGCTGGTAATCACATGTGCGCCCGACGATCCGTCAGACGTGAACGTCGGAATTTACCGGATGCAGAAATTAGGACCAGACCGCATGATTATGCGTTGGCTCGCGCATCGCGGTGGAGCGCGTCACCATCGCATGTGGCAGCAGCGTGGGCTTGATATGCCCGTCGCTGTTGCCATCGGTGTTGACCCTGCGAGCATATTAGCGGCCGTCATGCCGCTGCCCGAAGGTATGAGCGAACTCGCGTTCTCAGGCCTCCTGTCACGCCGCAGACCTGTTATCACCGACGCATGCACAGTTCCGCTGAGTGTGCCTGCTCATGCAGAAATTATTCTCGAAGGCCATGTGTCAGCATCACATACGGCACCTGAAGGGCCGTATGGCGATCATACCGGCTATTATAACAGTGTCGAAGAATTCCCCGTAATGCAGCTCAGCGCGATCACTATGCGTAAAAAGCCTGTCTATTTATCGACCTATACGGGACGACCGCCAGATGAACCGTCGAAGCTTGGCGAAGTAATGAACCAGCTTTTTGTGCCGGTTGTGCATGCGCAGTTTCCGGAAATCGTTGACCTTTGGTTGCCTCCCGCTGCTTGCTCTTATCGTGCTATGGTGGTTTCGATCGACAAACGGTATCCGGGGCAGGCGCGGCGCGTGATGATGGGGCTATGGTCGATGCTTCCACAGTTCAGCTATACCAAACTTATCATCGCAGTTGATCCCGACATTAATGTGCGCAACCGGGATGATGTGCTGTGGGCTTTGTCTACAAGGTTCGATGCAAGCCGCGATCTCGTCACGCTTGATAATACGCCAGTCGATTATCTCGATTTTGCATCGCCGCGCTCTGGTCTCGGGGGCAAATTGGGGCTTGATGCCACTAATAAGATCGGGCCGGAAACCGATCGGGAATGGGGCGAGGTGCTGACCATGAACGACAGCACAATCGCGCGGGTCGATGCTATATGGGATGAACTTGGTCTAAGCGGAGTACCAAGAACATGAAGCGGATTGTTATCGGTGTCTCCGGTGCATCAGGCTCTATTATCCCTGTCAAAATCCTCGAAAAGCTGGCAAAGCTAGAAGATGTAGAAGCACATCTCGTCGTCTCGGAGGCCGCCGAACGAACCTTGCGCTACGAGCTTGGCCCCAATGGCTATTCAATGCTGCATCAGCTTGCAGACAAAACCTATTCCATTGAAGATGTGGGTGCGACAATCGCCAGTGGTTCGGTGCCAACCGCAGGCATGATTGTGGCGCCGTGTTCGATGCGCACACTTGCATCTATTGCACATGGCTTCAGCGACAGCTTGTTAACGCGCGCTGCTGATGTGCATCTCAAAGAACGGCGCCGCCTGGTTTTGCTAACCCGCGAAACGCCATTGCATCTGGTTCATTTGCGCAACATGTGCACGGTTACAGAAATGGGCGCAATCGTGATGCCGCCGGTTCCGGCTTTTTATCTAAATCCTCAAAGTGTGGAAGAAATCGTGGATCATATTGCAGCGCGTGCCATTGATCTTGTCGGCGCAGGCATTCCACAGGCGCAAAGCTGGAACCCAGATAGTTTTGCGAGCGGATACGCCATTTCTGATTAAGTGGAGCTCTTGCCTTCACTAGAGTCAAACTCATCTATATGATCGGTAAATAACATGCTGTTTTTGCAGGTTAGAAAACATGCTTCCTCAACGGGCGTTTCGAAGCACTTTCAGCGTAAACGCGTCCAAATTTAAGCCGTGCTCCCTTCAAAATAAACGTTAGCAACCCACGAAGCTATCCTCTACTTGCTCTGCAACAAAGAACACGGCGCATAGATCACTATTCATCAGCGTAAACGGCTGCCTTCCCCCAAAAAGGCGACCAGCTAGGTTGAAGTGAATATGTTGACTACGGACTCCAAAGTTTTCGATTATGTGATCCGACAATCTCAGAGCGTCGGGCAGTTGGCTTGCAGAACGTTCTTCAATCGCTCTTTAAATTTTCTTTGTGCAGTTTTGATTGCGCTGACCGCGCTAAGTATTTTTACGTCTCCTTCAAATTCTGCCGACCTGCAAAAATATATTCCCGCTTTGGACGTCACGCAGGTCTTCCCCGGCGCAAACAATGTTGGCCAACCTGTTGGTGAACCACCGATTGCGCCTGTGACGAAGGGCGGGGAACTGCTCGGCTATGTATATCTCAATTCCGATTTCACCAGTTCGATCGGATATTCCGGTAAGCCGATCCGTATCCTTGTTGGAATAGATACCAAAGGTGTCATTCGAGGCATCAAACTGGTGGACCACAAAGAGCCAATAGTCCTCATTGGCATTCCTGAAGCCAAGGTTGTCGCAGCACTTAATTCCCTTGTGAATAGCGATCTGGCTGCGGTCTCAGCAGGTCAGGCGAAACCGCCACAGGTCGAGATTGTCAGCGGTGCAACCGTCACGGTTCTTGTGATGGGTGACAGTATTGTGCGCTCGGCGGTGGGTCTTATTCGCAGCGGTCGTTTGGGAAATACACCTGTGTTTGCCGCAAGCGCTGATGCTCCGCGCGCGATCAATATGGAACTGCGCGAGCCGCAGGATTGGCAGACGCTTATCGGTGATGGATCGGTTCGCAGCCTTAAACTCAATGTTGGCGAGGTCAGCCAAGCCTTTCGCGACGCTCAGCATGAACAGGCCGCAAATAACGTAGAGACTTCCAACCCTGAAGATAACTTTATCGAACTTTATGCCGCTCCTGTTTCCGTGCCCGGCATTGGGATTAGTCTGCTTGGTAAAGACGGTTATGAACGGCTGGAAAAACAACTTAAACCCGGTGAACAGGCAATTCTGGTTGCCGGTGACGGCGCTTATTCCTTTAAGGGATCAGGCTATGTACGCGGCGGGATTTTTGATCGCATCGAGCTTTTGCAGGACGGACAGGGCGTTCGCTTTCGCGATAAAAATCATACGCGCCTCGGTGACATTGAGGCCGATGGCGCGCCGCAATTGCGCGAAATTGCGCTCTTCCGCGTGCCATCTGGTTTCGCCTTCGATGTAACAAAGCCATGGGATTTGCAGCTTCTCGTGCAGCGTGGATTTGGTGCGCGTGACAAGGCTAATCTGAGCTATGATTTGGGCTATAGCCTGCCAGAACGCCATCTGCTCGTAAAGCAGGTTCCCGCACCCGTGCAGCCAGCATCTGCTTCCGAGGCACCACGTCAACCGCAGCCGGTGGGAGAAGCAACGGCATCCGACATTTTCGGCGACAATAACCCGCTTTGGGTAAAAATGTGGGAGATGAACCGCGTCAATGTAGTGATTGCGGGGCTCGCAATCTTCATTCTCGTCGGCATTTTCTTTTTCCAGAATTCTCTTGTCGCGCGTCCGCGCATTTTTGTCTGGGTCAGACGCAGCTATCTGCTTTTCATTCTGCTCTGGCTTGGATTTTACAACAATGCGCAATTGTCGGTGGTCAATGTTGTGACCTTTACCAATTCGCTGATTACCGGCTTTAACTGGGAATTTTTCCTCACGTCGCCGTTGATCTTCATTCTGTGGGCATCAGTGGCTGCGGGACTGTTATTCTGGGGCCGCGGACCATTTTGTGGCTGGCTCTGCCCGTTCGGTGCCTTGCAGGAGCTCAGTAACAATGTCGCGCAATGGCTAAAAATACCACAGGTCAAACTGCCATGGGGACTGCATGAGCGCCTATGGCCCGTCAAATACATCATATTTCTGGGGCTGTTTGGACTGTCACTCTACTCGGTGGCACTGGCAGAGGTCTTCGCTGAAGTCGAGCCGTTCAAAACCTCCATCATTCTCAAGTTCTCACGCGAATGGCCGTTTGTGATCTATGCACTAACGCTGCTTTCAGCTGGCCTTTTCATTGAACGCTTTTACTGCCGCTACATGTGCCCACTCGGAGCTGCCCTTGCGATCCCCGGACGCATCCGCATGTTTGAATGGCTCAAACGCTGGCCCGAATGCGGCTCGCCCTGCCAGCGCTGTGCCAAGGAATGCCCGGTCGAAGCCATTCATCCCGAAGGCAAAATCAATGTGAATGAGTGCATCTACTGCATGCATTGTCAGGAGCTTTATCAGGACGACCAGCGCTGCCCACATATGATTCAGGTGCGCGTGAAACGGGAAAAATTCGCAGCACGCAACGCACCGCTGTCTGCAGCTTCTGAACGCGGCGGCGGTCCTGCCAAGCCCGTGATTTCCATCAAAGGTCAACCGTTGGATGCCCAAATGGGCTCCGGTTCGCCAACGTAATTTCTTAAGGAGAGAAATATGACTGAAGAAATCTCAAAATCCCGTTTCAACAGGCGGCAATTGCTGGGTACATCAGCATTCGTAGCAGCCGCAGGCGCGAGTGGCATCGGTGGTGCTCTTCTTGCCGGAACAAGCACACCAGCACTTGCAGCTGGCAGCGGACACGCAGCCCGCGTTGAGGTCAAGCCCGGTGAGCTTGACGAATATTACGTCTTCTTCTCCAGCGGCCAGACGGGCGAAGTGCGTATCATCGGGCTGCCTTCGATGCGCGAACTGATGCGTATCCCGGTCTTCAATCGTGACAGTGCGACGGGCTGGGGACAGACCAATGAAAGTCTGAAGATCATCCGTGACGGTATGTTGCCGGAAGACCGCGAATTCATGAAGGACCGCGGCGGCGTGTTCCAGAATGGCGATTTGCATCACCCGCATCTGTCCTTCACTGATGGCACTTATGATGGCCGTTATCTCTATGCCAATGACAAAGCCAACACGCGCGTCTGTCGCATTCGTCTGGATGTGATGAAATGCGATAAGATTATCCAGTTGCCAAACCAGCATACGGTTCATGGCTTGCGTGTGCAAAAATACCCGCGCACAGGTTATGTGTTCTGTAACGGTGAAGACCGTGTGCCAATTCCAAACAACGGGACCAATCTCACAGATACCAAACAATATCATGCGATTTTCACCGCCGTTGATGGTGATACGATGAAGGTTGCGTGGCAGGTGATGGTTGACGGCAATCTTGACAATGTCGATTGCGATTATCAGGGCAAATATGCTTTCGCGACCTGCTATAACTCAGAAGAGGGCGTTACGCTTGCCGAGATGATGAGCAGCGAGCAGGATTGGCTTGTTGTCTTTGACTTGAAGCGCATTGAAGACGCTGTCGCAAAGGGCGAATTCAAGGAAATGAATGGCGTGCCCGTTGTGGACGGTCGGCATGGCTCCCGCTTTACCCGTTACATCCCGGTACCAAACAGCCCGCATGGTATCAATACGGCTCCTGACGGCATTCATATTGTCGCCAATGGCAAATTGTCGCCAACCGTTACAGTGTTCGACGTCAGAAAGTTCGATGATCTCTTCAACGACAAAATCGAGCCTCGCGCTGCGGTTGTCGCAGAACCTGAACTTGGCCTTGGGCCATTGCATACCGCATATGATGGCAAGGGCAATGCCTATACAACGCTGTTCATCGACAGCCAGATCTGCAAGTGGAACATCGAAGATGCAAAGCGCGCCTTTACCGGCGAGAAGGTCGATCCGATCCGCCAGAAGCTCGATGTTCATTATCAGCCCGGCCACAACCACACATCAATGGGACAGACGAAGGATGCCGATGGCCAATGGCTGATTTCGCTCAATAAATTCTCGAAAGATCGCTATCTCAATGTCGGCCCACTCAAGCCCGAAAACGATCAGCTGATCGATATTTCCGGTGAAACCATGGAGATTGTCCATGATGGTCCAAGCTTCGCAGAACCGCATGATGCAACGATTGTTCATCGCTCCAAGATCAACCCAGTCAACCTCTGGAGCCGAGAGGATCCATTTTTTGCCGATGCGGTTAAACAGGCGGAGGCCGACGGCGTCGATTTGATGATCGATTCCGAAGTGATCCGGGATGGCAACAAGGTTCGTGTTTACATGACCTCTGCCGCTCCAGCTTTCGGGCTGGAGGAATTCACCGTCCAGCAGGGCGATGAAGTCACCGTCTACATCACCAACATCGATGAAATCGACGATCTGACACACGGCTTTTCCATCATCAATTACGGCATCAACATGGAAGTGGCACCACAGGCCACCGCCTCCGTTACCTTCGTGGCCAATAAGCCGGGTGTCTGGTGGTACTACTGCTCGTGGTTCTGCCATGCCATGCACATGGAAATGAAGGGCCGTATGCTCGTCGAACCGAAGAAGAGCTAAACACCATGACGATCCCCCGTTTGCCGCTTTCTTTATGTATGACAACCATCCTGTCACTTGGGTTTTGTTCTACCGTCATGGCGGCAAAAGTCGATGTGGCCGCAGGAGAAAGTGTGCAGGCGGCCATCAATAAGGCTGAGCCGGGCGATGTCGTCCGGCTTGGCAAAGGCACCCACAAAGGTGCTGTCGTGATCGATCAGCATATCGAGCTAATCGGCGAGCCGGGTGCTGTCATAGACGGACAAGGCACAGGAAATGCGATCCTTGTGAATGCGCCGGATGTTGTTGTGCGCGGCATTGAGGTGCGCGGTTCGGGCCGCAATATGTCAGAGCTGAATTCCGGCATTTTCGTTGCCCGTACTGCAACGGGCGCGCGCGTTGAAAACAATCGTCTGATCGACAATCTTTACGGCATATATCTGCATGGAGCCGCCAACTCCATCGCTCAGGATAATGAAGTCATTGGGCAACGCGGCGTGCGCATGAGCCAGACCGGAAGCGGTATTTCCATCTGGAATGCACCGGGCGCAAAGATTATCGGCAATACGATCCGTTATGGCCGGGACGGTATTTACACAAATGCCAGCAAGAACAATGTCTTCCAGAATAATCTCATGGAAGACGTGCGCTTTGCCGTGCATTACATGTACACCGACCGCAGCGAAGTCATCGGCAACATCTCGCGCAATAATTCGGTTGGTTTTGCCATCATGTACACCAATCGCCTCAAGGTGATGAATAACATCTCTGACGGTGATCGTGATCATGGGTTGCTGCTCAACTATGCCAATAGTTCGGCGGTTTCCGGCAATCAGGTGATTGGGCGGATGCAGGCTATTGATCGTTGGCTTGATGCCGGCGTGCAGAAAGCCGAGCACGGTCTTCCTAACGAAGACCAGCAAGTAGCGCGAGCAGGCGAAACCATGCGCCTTGGACCGGAAAAATGCGTGTTCATCTATAACGCAAACAAAAACAAATTCACCGACAACAGTTTTGAAAATTGCAGCATCGGCATTCACTTCACTGCCGGTTCTGAAGGCAATACCATGACTGGCAATGCCTTCATCAACAACCGTAATCAGGTCAAATATGTAGGCACACGCAATCTCGACTGGTCACATGAAGGGCGTGGCAATTATTGGAGCGACAATCCCGCATTTGATCTCAATGGCGACGGCATTGCCGATAATCCTTATCGCCCGAATGATCTGATCGACCAGGTATTATGGACCTCACCTCAGGCCAAGATTCTGATCAACAGCCCTGCTGTGCAAACTATTCGCTGGGCACAGACACAGTTTCCTGCGCTCCTGCCGGGCGGTGTTGTGGATAACCATCCCCTTATGAAGCCACCCTTTATCGAAGCCAATAGTGACGGAAGGAAACCACAATGACAGAGACCGTCATTCTTGATCGTGTCACGAAAACCTATGGCAATTTCGACGCCATAAGCAATGCGAGTTTCCAGCTCAGTGCGGGCGAGACTATCGCACTGGTTGGCCATAACGGCGCTGGCAAAACCACAATGATCAAACTGATGCTTGGTCTTATTCGCCCGACAAAAGGCAGCATCCGGGTTTTGGGTGACGATCCCGCAGCCGGAGCTTTTGCGGCTCGCTTGAAGCTTGGCTATCTCCCCGAACATGTCTCCTTCAATATGGCGCTGACGGGCGCCGAGACACTCAAATTTTACGCAAGGCTCAAAAATGTAACAGGAAGCCAGATTTCCGGATTGCTTGATCGCGTAGGTCTGGCGGATGCATCCAAACGACGGGTCGCGACGTATTCCAAGGGGATGCGTCAGCGATTGGGATTGGCTCAGGCACTTTTAGGCCAACCATCGGTGCTGCTGCTTGATGAACCAACAACCGGACTAGACCCGGCATTACGCCAGAGCTTTTACGACATTCTCGAATATTTGCGGCAGGAAGGCACAACGATCCTGATGTCATCGCATGCGCTCACCGAACTCGAAAGCAAAGTCGGGCGTGTGATCATTGCCAATAAGGGCAATATCATCGCCGATGGATCGATCGAAGCATTGCGCAGGATCTCGCAGCTCCCTCTGCGTATCCGGGTGCAGGCAGAGGATACACCACAGCTTCCCGACAGATGCAGACAAATTGAACTCAAGTGGCATCAACTCAATAGAGGGGTTTTTGAAGCCGAAGCACCTGCAGAAGGCAAGATGGAGCTTGTTCGACATATTATCGCAAACAATAACGATCTGACAGAACTCGATGTGGTCCCGCCCACACTTGATGAGCTTTATGCGCATTTTCTGAATGCAGGTGATGCGTCGGCAAAGGAGGCGGCAGAATGAACAACATCGCCATCATCGCATACAAGGAAATACAGGAAGGGCTTCGCAATCGCTGGGTATTGGCGACCACGCTTCTTTTGGCAGCTTTGGCACTCAGCATGACATTTCTGGGCAGCGCACCAACAGGAAGCTCCGTCGGTGCGAGCCAGATGGATGTGGTTATTGTCAGCCTATCCAGTCTGACGATCTTTCTCATTCCGCTTATTGCATTGCTCATTTCACATGATGCGATCGTAGGTGAGATGGAGCGGGGAACGATGCTGCTTTTGCTAAGTTATCCTTTGAGCCGTGCGCAGGTGGTTCTGGGTAAGTTCTGCGGGCAACTCGCCATTCTCGCCTTCGCGACTTTCTTTGGTTATGGCATTGCTGCACTTGCTTTGTTTGCTGGCGGCTCGGCAACCAATGCCGAAAGCTGGCTAGCTTTTGCAACCCTCATCGGATCATCAATACTGCTCGGTGCCGTTTTCATCGCTATTGGTTTTCTGGCAAGTACACTTGTACGCGAGCGCAGCACCGCAGCCGGTATTGCCATTGGCGTCTGGCTTTTCTTTGTGCTGATCTACGATGCAGCTTTGCTCGCACTTCTGGTTTTCGATCAGGGAAAGATGATTGGAACGGGCATCCTCAACACGCTTCTCGTCATTAATCCGGCTGACTCTTATCGTCTGCTGAATTTTGGTTCAGGTCAGGCCGGTGCACTGACAGGCATGGGCGGTGTGGCCGGCAATGCAACGCTTGGACCGCTCATTATGACGTTGACACTCGGATTGTGGACCGTGCTGCCACTCGTATTTTCAATGCTGATTTTCTCAAGGAAAGAGCTATGAAAAAGTCTCTGCTTCTGATCCCCGCCGCATTTTTCATGGTCCTTGCGGGTTGCTCGCAAGAGAAAACGGCAGAAATTATACCGCCCTTCGCCCTAACGGATTCAGCCATGGGTCGCTATTGTGGCATGAATGTTCTTGAGCATCCCGGGCCAAAAGGTCAGATCATTCTTTCACCAGCCAACGAGCCAGTGTGGTTTTCGTCCGCGCGTGACACCATTGCCTTCACCATGCTGCCAGAAGAACCCAAAAGCATCGGCGCGATTTATGTTTCCGACATGGCCAAAGCTCCAAACTGGGAAGAACCCGGCGCGGAAAACTGGGTGAATGCGCGTGAAGCTTTCTATGTCATTGAAAGTAAAGCCGTGGGCGGCATGGGCGCACACGAAGCGGTTCCATTTTCAACACAGGAGGCTGCGGATAAATTCGTCGTAGAACAAGGTGGTCGGATCGTCCGCTTCGCTGAAATGCCTCAAGCCTATGTGCTGGGCGATCAGACGGCTCTCAATATAGACGCTGATACAACTCATGCGCATTGAAGGGAGTTGGCCATGACTATTACGCGTCGTCATCTGCTCGTCGGTGGGATTGCTGTCACGGCGCTCCGCGCTCTTCCGTGTTTGGCTCTAGCTTCTACTTCGATGACCCCAGTGACATGGCAGGGGCAGGCATTGGGTGCACCTGCAAAAATCATGGTCTATCATCCAGACCGCAATACGGCAGAACGGTTGGTTCGCGCCAGCGCTTACGAGGCTGCGCGCCTTGAGGATATTTTCAGTCTCTATCGACCTGACAGTGAGCTTTCACGTCTTAATCGCGCTGGTGCGCTGGCATCGCCTTCGCCAGAACTTATCGAACTTCTCAAAATTTGCCGTGAGTGTTGGCAACAAAGTGGCGGGCTTTTTGATCCAACAGTACAACCGCTTTGGAATTGCCTGAAGAAACATTTCTCCCAACCTGATCCCGAACCCGGCGGGCCATCGCGTGGAGATTGGGATGATGCACTGACGAAAGTTGGTTTTGATCATGTTCGGTTCGACGACAACCGGATCGCCTTTACAAAATCATCGATGGCATTAACGCTCAACGGAATTGCGCAGGGCTATATCACCGACCGTATTACAACTTTGCTCAAGGCAGGTGGTGTCGAACATGCTCTTGTGGATATGGGAGAATATCGCGTCATTGGTCATCAACCTGACGGAAAGCCTTGGCAAATTGGTATTTCGCAGCTCGAAGCGGGATCAAAAATAGAAGCCTCTATCGATATTGCCGATCAGGGGCTTGCGACGTCGAGTTTTTCGGGTTTCCAGTTTGACGATACTGGAAAGTTCAACCATCTTCTCAATCCAAAAACAGGCTATTCAGCCTCGCTCTATCAATATTTAACAGTTGTGAGCAATGACGCGGCGCGAGCGGATGCCTGGGCGACAGCATTCAACCTCATGAACGAGCAGGACATCAAGACCACGCTTTTTAATCAACCTGATATGTGGGTTTTCGCCCGACGACAAAATGGCGAATATTTTACATTGAATGCACCAAGTATTTCTTCGGTAACATTTCTATAATTCGTCAGTTAAACATCTGTCTTTCTTGACCAACCAGCTTAAGCCCGCCAGAGCGTTCTCAGCGTAGATTAAAACGCTGGAGATGCTCTGGTTTGCCGTCTTACGCACATCTTGCTCCAAAAGCCTATGCTACATTCGCGGATTTGAAACAAACACGGTTATTCGAAGACATTCTAAAACTTCACGCGTGCGCTTATGTCGATGCTGCGACCCACTCCGGGGAGCTCGCCAAATGTCGGGCGGTATTCCTTGTTGAAAATATTGTTGACATTCACAGCGAATGTAAGCCGCTCGTTTTCACCAAAGCTGCCGCCGAAAGCAAAATTCAATGTCGCCCATGATGGAAGATTTTCAGTCACGAGTCCGCTCGTATCCAGATAAGTCTGCTTGTTAGACGTAGCGCCACGCATATAAAGATCAGTCCAGAACGGATGCTTCTGCACTTCTCCCTCATAACGTACGCCTAAGCGACCGGAGAGCGGTGGGGTGTCGCTGTTGTAAGTCGAAAACGTTGCGTATTCCAGTTCACGCCGCATCCAGCTTCCGCCGAAATAAGGCGTAAATCCAGTGGCTGCCAGTTCGTATGATGCAAGAAACTCAAGACCATATGACGAAGCCCGGTCAGCATTGATGTATACAGACGATGTTCCGGTGTTCAGGCAATAATCTGTAACGGTGAGGCAGGGCGTCGTGGTGATGTAATCCTTCGACTTTGTATAGAAAGCCCCCAAATCAAATGTCAGACCGCGGTCTTCGTAACGCGCCCCGATCTCGAAATTACGCGCGGTCTCCGATTCAAGTTCAGGATTGCCAAAGATTGTACCCTGACCGCCAGCCGTCGTTGAGCTGAATAATTGCAGCAATGTAGGCGTAATGTAACCTTCAGAATAGCTGGCGCGCACCGTGACGGGGTCTAGTCCGGCCCAGGTCACACCGAAGGACGACAACAATCGCGTGTCATTCTGGGGCTTAAATTCCGCCCGTATCATATCTGAGCTGTCATCAAGTGCAGTACGGATATGACTGAGACGTAATCCCGAAATAAACTTCAGATCTTCTGTCACATCCCATGCGTCTTGTGCATAGGCAGAGAACGTTTCGATATGCGCCTTATCCCGCGACGCTGAATTCGTTCTGATAGGAAATGGTCCAAATCCGGTCATGACAGTGGCGGAGGTCTTATCCGTCACAAGATTGTCTGAAAGATACTGCAAACCAAAAATAGTCTGATGATCTGTCCAGAGATCAAGATCGATTTGGGCATTCATGCCGTAATCAATAATACGATCATCAGATGTTGACGTCACATCAACTGTGCGCCGCGGCATTGGAGAAACTGTCACCTCATTTCTGAACAGCCGATCAATGGTCTGATAATAAGCATCGACGTGAATCTTGCGGATCGTATCGTTGATGTCCTCGCCATCGTAATAAATGCCGACTTTGCGAAGATCACGCTTTGGCAAATCAATCTTGAAGCGCTGGATGGGCGGCGCGACAATACCGGTCCAGCCCTCACTTTCAAGGCGATGCTGCTCCAGTTTAAGCGCTAAGTAATGATTGTCACTCTCACCAAACCGATAGCCAAGGTGGGCATAAAGATCACGATTATTATAAGACGTATCGTCAAGTGTTCCGGTCGATGAGTAAATGCCTTCCGGGACAATGCGATTTCCGTGCTTATCGGTAGATGCAGACAGCCGGTAATCAAATCCACTCTTGCTTCCAGATATAGCAGCCCAGCTTTGCCAGCCTTTGCTGCCAGAAAAATAGCTGCCACCGGCTTCAAACTGGATGGGCTTGTCTGCTCCCTTTTTGGTTGTGATATTCACCACACCGCCGATTGCTTTCGCGCCATAAAGAACCGAAGACGGCCCTTTGACGACCTCGATACGCTCAATCGTGTATGGATCGACCAGAATAGGCGTTCCGTAAGTGCTGTGGTCGGTAATTTCCTGCCCATCGACAAGAATTGTCACGCGGCGTGAGCTCTCGCCACGAATACGCAAACGCTTCATGCCCGCAACGGATTCATCGCTGACCTCAACGCCCGGTATATCGCGCAGAAGTTCTGCAACACTGTCAGTCGGATGTCGTTCAATTTCTTTTTCATCAATGACCGCGACAGAACGTGGATTATCCTTGATTGCAAGTTCGGTTCGCGTGCCAACCAAAGTGATTGTATCAAGCCAGGTCATCGGCGCAGTTTCCTGCGCATGTACTTGTACCGATCCGACGCCTACAAAAGACGCCGAAACCAGCAAGGCTGTTACAAATTTGCAATGCGTTAACGCCGTTGGTTTCAGTCCCGTCCCACCGGAAATCTGTGTCATATACCCTCTCCGTTTATGGCAGTACGCGGATAGATTTCACCCGCCTTGAACAATCAAATCTTGTGTTGATGTGGTGCAATACTTCTTCTGTCCGGCAGTTGCCCTGGGCAAAAGTTCAAGAGATGTCTGGCAATCTGCAGCACTCTTATGCTTCCGGATAAGGGCGTGATCGCCATCGATTTTCACCAGAAAACTGTAGCGTGGCGCGTCTTGCGGCATCGAATGATCAAAATCATCAAACTGCGCAGAACTATCGAAGCAGCCAGCCTCTTCAAGCTTTATTTCTCCGCTTTCCAGCACAGGACGAATGCGTGCCAGTCTTTCATTACACTCGGCACGCGTGTCGACATTGACGAAGGTTGAAGAAACCTCGCCCCCAGAAAGCAGGGTCAATATAATCATGACAACGCCGGCATCCATTTTGATGGCTCCTGAAGCTTCTGATCTTTTGAAAAAGCCGTCAGTCAGAGCGCTGCTAACGGGAATGGTAAAATGGGATTGCTGCATTGCATTCGCGCCGCGTCCACAGCTGCAAATGTGCGACCAGCGGTTGCTGGATCACGCAAAATTCGTAACGCAAGGAATGCGACGTCCTCCCGATGAACAAAACCATGAATCTCAGGATCATCGGACAGAAGTGCCTTATTGGTCGCAGGTTCTGAAACAAGCCCTCCAGGCCGAACAATTGTCCAGATCAGGTTCGACTTTCGCAAATAAGCTTCCGCGTTCGTTTTTGCGTCAACCGCCGCACCGAAGGCCGCGATTGCGCGTTCTGAACGATAAGGAGCCATGTTCCCGCAGCCGATTGACGTTACCAACACAAATCGCCGCGTTATCCCTCCTGCAACTGCCGCGGCAATCACATTGATATTGGCTTCATCATCTGCGCGGCGACCGTCTTCCCCACGCCCACCCAATGTGGAAATCACATCAATTTCTTCGCCGGATTGTGCAAATGCGCGCGCAACATCTTCAATGCTAAAGGCATCGCCACGAATAATTTGCGCGCCGGTTTTTGCCAGTGCCGTTGCGTCTGAAGCTTCTCGCACCAATGCTCTCACTTGGCGATCGTTGGCGCGCGCGTGACGCGCTAATTCCAGTCCAACGCCACGGCTTGCACCAAAAATCAGAAGTCTCGACATATCAGGCATTTCCCGCGCCTGAGGCAAAGCGCGTTGCGAGCTGATTGAAGCATTCGACCTGATCCTGCTTCAGTTGACGCTTTTCATCACGGCCAACGTAGATTTTGAAAATTGTCTCGCCATCGGCGTTGAAAAACTGAACAGACAAAGTATCAACACCCATGAAGGGGCGGCGAACGAGAAAAATGGTTTTGCAATTTTCATGGCGAAGGTGACCGGAAAGTCCGCTTGAGCCGCCTTGCAAATTATACATGCCATGGCCGATTTTGCCGTGAGGTACCGGCCCGCAAAACTCCACAATCGCATCTTTAGAATGGCAGATGAATGTGATGTCACCCCAGTCCGCAATATCGCTCATCACGTCGACAAACAGGCTGCCATCAATACGCGTGACCCCACCTGCCGGAACGCACTCGAGAACGGTCTGGATCGGCACATTGTATTCAGTGGCGAGGCTTTCCAGGATACCATCGGGCTTTTCAGCAATATTCTGACGGATACGTTCAATTTTTTCCGCATAGCTCACTGATTGCATATCTGTTCTCCATAATTGCTGTGGTTGGGATCAGGCGGCGTTGCTTGTGGGCAATAACCGGCCTTGAAGAATGTCTTGAAACGCTGAAATGAGATTGGCGTACCAGAAACGTCCGGCGACGCTGAGCTCGATAATATTGCCATTGAAGGTAAGAAGGCCCGAGCGCTGCCATTGCTGCACAAGCGGAACAAAATCACCATAGGAAAGCCGGTGATCGGCAAGCTGCAACAATTGCGCAAGATCGAGAAAGCCTACTTCAAAACTTGCGGTGATGAAGTTGCGCAGATGCTGATTGCCGTCAGATCTGTTCAACATACCAAGCGGTTTAAAGCCCGAGCTCACACTCTCGGAATAACTGCTAAGATCGCTTTTTAATCCATAACTATACGGCCCGATTGAGCCGCCAGCACCTGAGCCAAAGGCCAGGCAAGCTGCGCCTTCTTTAATGAGAATATTGTAGAGATTGCGTTCGCGGGTAGTTCGCCCCCAATGATTATTGGTCAGTTGGCGCCAGTTTCTGCGCCGGAAAAATTCAACGCCTGTCTGATAGAGAGCACCGATGTCACTCAACCCGGCTGTTGCTGGAAATTTACCCGCAGAAATCGCAGTAAAAAGTGGCGTACCCGGAATGAGATTAAGGCCATAAAGGTCGATGCCATCAGGACAAAGCTCTGCCGCAGTTTCCAAATCGCGCTGCCAGACATCTAGCGTTTGACCAGGCAGACCATAGATCAGATCAATAATCAGCGCTGCGCGATCACGATCCCTTATACCCTCCAGAAATCGAATGGCATCCTCACGACTGGCTTTTCGTCCCTGTCTTCGTCGCACGTCCGTATCAAAGCTTTGAACACCGATTGAAAAGCGGTTGGCTCCCGCCTCAAGACATGCATCAATCTTGTCATCCGTAAAATGGATGATCCGCCCCTCGACTGTGATTTCGCAATCAGGAGCAAGCGGTAGCTCCTCACGGACCGTCGTTAGAAGCCGCGATAACTCATCAGCCGAAAGCGCTGTAGGCGTACCGCCGCCGAGATAAATCGCATGAATAGGGTTATTGCGCAGCGCCAAACGGGAGGCGTCGCGACATATTTCGTCAATGATCAGATCAACATAGCCCGCACCAATTTGTGGAACATACGCATTGCGGTAGAAGCCACAAAACAAACAGTGATTGGCACAAAATGGAACGTGAATATACGCAAGGCGCTTGCTGCGTTCAGACGGCTGAGACAGAATATCAATCCATGCCGATTGCAAATCATCACATTCAAGCTTTGATGTACCGCGAAACGGCATGACTGCGCGGCGTTTCGAAAACGCATCTTTTAAAGGATCAGCACCGTTTTCATTGGCATAAAAGCTTTGAACATCAAATTTGGACGGCATGCAAAACGGGCCCCATACGCAGTCTTTCGTGGGGCAAAGCAGTAAAGCAAATTAAACATGACTTACTTGCTCCAGAACAAATAAGTTGACTATTTGACGCTAGTTTTATGATCCTTCTGGAGTGATGGCTCTATGTATTGCAGCACGTGACATTATCAGACTTAACGCGCTGCACTTATCGGAAGAATTGCCGTTCGTCCTGATGCAGAGTGGATGATTTCACTGTCTATGCGATAAACGTCACGCAGGCTTCTCTCAGTTATAACTGAGTTAAACTTACCTTGTCCTACTATGCTTCCTTTGCCCAGCAACAGCACTGTCTGAGTATGCCGGGCGGCAAGATTGAGATCGTGGATGGCGATGATGACGAGCGCATTGGTTTTTTCAACGTAGCTTTGCAATTGATCGAAGACCCGCATCTGATGGCGAATATCGAGCGCGCTTGTAGCTTCATCCAGCAATAATAAATCGGGCCTTCGAATTAGACGCTGCGCCAGAATAACAAGCTGTTGCTGCCCACCTGAAAGGCTTTGCATAGAACGTTTATAAAGATGTGCGATGCCGAATTCTTCGAGGATATTGATAGCCTGATCCAGAAAATCGGACGATATACGAAGCCCAAGGCGTTCATGCATTCCCAGCAGTACTGTTTCGATCACCGTTAGATCGGCGCGCACCTGACAGTATTGCGGCATGAAACCAACAGTCTTCATATCCACCTTCTTTTCCTGCCAGCTAATTTGACCGGTGTAAGCAACCAGTCCCGCGACTGTGTTGATGAATGTCGATTTGCCGGTACCATTGGGCCCCACAAGGCCCACGATTTGCCCCGGGGAAAGCTCACAATCCAGATTGTTTAAGACGGGTGAATTTCCGTGTTTTACACACACATTTTGCATCTTAAGTGTCATTTAAAGCTTCCCGCCCTTACCACGTCTCAGAATGATACCGAACAGCATTGGCACACCTGCGACTGCTGTAATAATGCCCACTGGAATAACTGCCGCCGGTGAGATCAACTTTCCGAAGACCGACGCTCCAAGAATGATAATGCCACCAGTTAATGCAGAGATCGGCAGGGAGTAACGATGATCTTCTCCAACCATGGTCCTTGCCATGGGTGGCGCAATCAATCCGACAAAGCCAATTGTTCCCACAAAAGAGACAGCTGCAGCCGTCAATAAGGCGACGAGCAGGAAGGTTCGCCGACGAATAGCCTCGATGGGTAAACCAAGACTAAGCGCGTTGGCATCGCCAAGGCGTAATGTTGTTAAGGCCCAACTGTCTCGCATGACGAAGGGAAGGCAGACGGCCAAAATTGCGCCGGTGACACAGACACTTGTCCAGGTCGACTTTAGCAAGCTTCCAAATAGCCAGAAAACGATCTGCTGCAGCACTTCGGGCGAAGCCATGAATTGTAACAAGGATTGTATGGACTGAAAAAAGAACAGAACAGCTATTCCGCCTAAAATCAAAACTTCGGGTGCAGAACTTCTGACCCTTGCGATGAGGTAGATCATACCGCAGGCGCTTAACGTCATGGCAAATGCAGCGATTGGCGTGACGATATAAGCGGGCATAGCCAACATCCCGCCAAACATGATAGCGAGTGCCGCTCCAAAACCTGCTGCAGCTGAGAAGCCAAGCGTAAAAGGGCTCGCAAGTGGATTGCCCAGAATAGTTTGCATTTGCAGACCAGCCAAGCCCAGACAAGCACCAACAAGCACACCCATCAGAGTTTGCGGCATGCGCAGCTGCCAGAGAATAGTCGCAACGGCCTTATCCGCGCCAGATGGTCCGTCACGAAGGCCATTTATGACATCGCTGAACGACATGCCCGATGGTCCGGTTGTCATGTCGAGTATCATGAGCAATGCGAGGATTGATGTGCTGATTACAACAGCGGCCAATCGCCGACCAGCTACGCGGCGATAATCGCCGCGTATTGTCTGCGCATTAATTTGCACAATGGCCATGGCATTTAGTCCTGATAGCCGCTTACAAACACGCCGTCCGCTTTAACCGGCAACCATTTATCATAATAGTCGCGCAGATTTTGCGCTGGATCGACATCTTTAAACGCCTCAGGATACAGTTGCTTTGCGATATACTGCGCGTAAACGAAATCAGACAGCGTACGTGCGCCGCCATGATAAATCGCATGGACATTCAGGTTTGCCACAGCAGGTAAATCAGCCCAGCCGGCACGCTTCAAGTAAGCGCCTATGCGTTCATGAAGAACGTCCTCTTTAGCACCAAAGCCGACAGTCACCGTCTGCGGCTTGTTTAACCACTCAGAGCCCGCCAAAAAAATCAGATCAGGTTGTTGTGCAATGACATATTCAGGGCTTAACGGTCCCCAGTTGCCAATCTGACCTTTTGCGATGTTCGTTCCGCCGAGTTCCGTTACGAGTGCGCCCCACATCGTATCACCATAGGAGTTTCCTACGGTGTCGGGGCCGTTTTGTGCCAGTTCGACGTAGACTTTTTTATTGGATTTCGGCTGTTTTTCGATGCGGGAATGAATGTCATCCATAGCATTCTTATATGTATCGGCCAGTTGCCCGGCGCGATCTTCGGTGCCCATCAGTTTGCCAAGCGCCAAGGTAGACGCAACGTGCTTTTCAACTGTCTGACTGTTGTAATCGAGTGTTACGATCGGAATTCCAGCAGCTTCTATCTGCTTTATACCGTCACCGAGCGTATCGTAACTCCACGCCGCCAGAATGAGCAGATCGGGTTTTGCTGCAATGACCTTTTCGATTGAAAATGTGCCGTCTTCTGTGTTGCCGATGTCAGCTATTGTCGAAAGTTTTGGGAGAGCAGCTTCGTAGGCCTTAAACTGATTGGGCCGCCAATCTTTCCAGGTTGAGAGCGAGAGTCCCACAACTTTGTCCAATGCACGACTGCCGGCTATTGCCAGGTAGTCTTCGTAGTAGAAGCCCAGCACCACACGTTCTGGCACTTTAGGAATCGTGACCGTTCGGCCTTTGACATCTGTCGTTTGAATATCGGCCAGCACTGGCATCGACGTGACTGCAAGAAACGCTGCAACACCTGCGGCGAATTTAAGGAGTGAATGTCTCATTACGAGCTTTCAATATACGGAAAGGCTGCACGTTTAGCGCGCGCCAGAGGACTATCATTCCAGGAAACGTCGTTCAGAAAGAAATCACGCTTTGGAACGGGGACAACAGAGTGCCCCGGCTATCGAACCTTTTGCAGAAGGAGAGTGCCGCATTTTGAACGAAAGCGCCGGGGTTTAAACCTGGCCCGACAATGGTGGCGCTCGCGGTAAGGAAATACCAAATAAAATTGGTCCCGGGGAAAAAACATTTAAATCAACAAAATAGCGAAGAGGGCTTGATTGAATGCGAGGGGATGCACCGCTGGCCAGAATACGGGCTTCAAGCGATGCCGCAAACATCCCACAACCAAGATTACAGCAATCTGGAATATGTTTTTGGCTATCTGAGGTGTCATCTGGCGCATGGCCGCCGCCAAAGCAGATTACATTTCCATAATAATCGAGATTATCAGGCGCTGCTTGTGCGGCAGTGACGTAGGAGCCCAAGAAGGCTTGAACAACAACGAAAAAGGCGACGAGAAGGGTCGTCCATTGTTCGTTATGTGTTCGTTTATAGCTGCGCAACGTCAGACATCCGATGAAAGAACTACCCCTCCCTAGCATTTGGGAGACTTATCGCAAAGCTGAAATCTGTATTCAGCTTTGCGATAGCGAAATTCATAGCAGGTTTCTTTTCGGATAACGTTGTCTGAAATCAAAGAGAGTTATTTTTCTCGCAGAATGCGCGTACTTGCTCTGAATGCGTGCAGAGATTTTATAAGCGCGCCTTTAGTTGTAGCGTGATATTCCTCGGCGCTCCGTAGTAATGATACATCCCAGAGTTACCCAGGCGCTCGTAATATTTTTTATCGAGAATGTTTGAGGCTTTTATCGCAAGATCTAAGTTCGGATTAATTTTATAGTGAAGAGCTGCATCCAGTGTTACATAACCCTCGGCTTTCAGACCGTTGTCGTAATCTTGAAAACGACTGACAGCCGTTAACCCGCTGCCAATCTGCAGATCTTTAAGACGCTCATTCTGGAACTGATGATTGAGCCATATATTGAATTTATGGCGCGGCGAATTACTTGCCACTTTTCCAATTCGGTTCGCATCTTTTGAATCAGTGACTTCATTGAGCATAAAGGTGTAACCGGTAAATAGCTTCCAGGCGTGGTTCAATTTACCCGATACTTCCAGCTCGACACCTTTGCTTTGTGTTTCACCATCCGCTTCATAAATTTGCTCAGCCCATCGTCCAACAATATGAGCCTGGTTTTTTCTTGTGATGTGAAATACGGCGGCGGAAGCGTTCAATCCGCTATCAAATAGCTCAGTTTTTACGCCAGCTTCATATTGTGTCCCCGTTAACGGAGGCAGTGCTTGTCTGTCTTTATCACGCTGAAACTGAGGTTCGTAAATATCGGAGTAGCTTGCGTATAGCGATGTAGACGGGTTGACGTCATAGACGAGGCCGAGAAGGGGGGTGAAAAATGCGTTCTCCCTGTAATCCTGGACAACTGTTCCGGTGATATCAGATGACATTTGCGCCCAGTTGATGCGTCCACCTGCAATGGCAGCCAATTGAGATGTTATCTTATAATTGAGCTGTCCATAGATACCGAACTGTCTGTAATCTCTGTCTTGTCTGATGCCTCCATCTGCTTGATCGGGTAACGGCAGGTCATGCTTAGGATTTGATATTTCTACCGGGAAGCCATCATAGCCCCAGCGCTCATCCACCTTCAAATTCGAATGAATGATACTCGCACCTACAACGAACTTGTGCTCCTTGTCCTGCAGGTTGAAGTCGCCGCTGAGCGAGGTGTCGATGTTATACCCTCGTTCGCGATCCTGATTCACGTTTAAACCCAGATCGACATAGGTCTTACCGTCCGTTGTGTATGCAGGTCCAACCGTCATGAGATCAAACTCATCAATCTTTTGATCGAAATAGTTCGCAATGATTTTCCCGGTCCAGCCATTATCAAACTGATGGGTCAGGTCTCCGGAATACATGGTATAGTCGGTATCAAACCGACCATAAGTCGATCCAAGGAACGTGGAGCGGTCAATATCGAGTAGATAACCATCTTCGTGAGATGGAACGCCCCAAAACGGCGTGCGCTTATCTTTTTGATGTACAGCTGACAATCGCAGCGTTGTGCTATCTGTTAAGTCGGCCTCGATCGTGCCAAGCAAGGCTAAGCGCTGCTGATCCGCGACATCGTAGAAGAAACCTCTGTCAGTAAAAGCACCCGCAATTCTCGCGCGAACAGATCCATCTTTATTCAATGGCCCGCCCATCTCGAGCTCTGTTCGCTTGAATTGATTGCTTCCATAAGCAATCGACCCGCTTGTCGAGAAAGAACTATTTGGGCGTTTGAGCTGACGATTGACAACTCCGCCTGGTTGACCCGCCCCCTCCAGCAGACCTGCTGGGCCCCGCATGATCTCAATGCTGTCCAATAAGAACGCATCTAAGACAGGGGCAAAATTGCTGTCCTCACTTTGCATCCGGAGGCCGTCAACATTGCTAAGTGTTGCAAAGCCGCGTGAACTGATACCGGAAGCGTAAGGCGCACCCTCTACGTACATACCACTCATCCGAGAGATGGCTTCCATGTCGTCGTAGATCAGTTCGTCATCCAGATGCTGGCGGGTGATAGTGCTCACGGAGAGCGGAATTTCTTTAACTGCCATCGGCAATCGGCTTGCGACGCTCGAACTGCTTGCTGAGTAAGAGTTATTGTCACCGCTAAGCACCGTGATTGTGTCGAGTGTGATTTCAGGTTGGGAACTGCTATCTTCGGCAAATCCAACGATGGTCATCCCTAATGTGAAAGACAACGTTGACATCAATGATGATGGACCAGCTATTCTGATTAATCGGCGAAAACCCGATTTGCTTCTGGATGACGTCTGCATATGAAAGCCCCGATTAAAAATTTCGAACTGTTACGTAATGGTATTACGTAACACAAGCAAGCCACGAAATTTAAACAGGTCAGCTGAATGATAAAAGATATGGAAACGGTGTTGAAATGGAACAGCTGAAGGCAATGGTAATCACCTGATTTCCTGAGCTATTGCGTCAAACCGGCCAACGGAAATGATGATAAACATTTATTTTGCTTCGAGAGGCATCAGCTGGCGATTGAACAGGCTCAAATTATATCGGGTGACCGACTACTAACCAGATAAGCTCAGTTCCCCTCACACTCACGATGAGCGAAAGAAGTGTGGCCCATCCAAATCTGACAGCCGATAATCTTTAGCAACATTGATGAAAACGTCATTCCGATGTGGGCTGTGTAGCATTCACGATTCCATCTGGGCACCAAGTGAGCAAATAATTAGAGACAAAAAAAACGGGTTGCCTTGACGTAAAGGAGTGCATAAACGTAATAACGTTACATTTCGCTTCGTATGCTGAGGTTATCATTTTTTATGTCAAACGCCTGCTTAATATTTGACGACCTGACGCTTGGTTATAACAACAATGCAGCGGTTCAAAATCTAAATGGTACTGTTGATAAGGGAAGCTTGATCGCAGTCGTTGGGGGGAATGGATCCGGAAAATCAACGTTGATGAAGGGTGTCAGTGGATTATTAACACCAATTTCGGGTTCATGCATTGTGGATGCATCAGTGCGGGTCGCTTATCTGCCTCAACGTTCTGAATTAGATAACACATTCCCTGCTCGCGTGCTGGACCTTTTAACGCTTGGGCTCTGGCCTCGCCGAGGACTTCTGGGTCGATATACCAGTGAAGATCGCAAAGTCGTGCGCACCGCGCTCTCCTCCGTTGGGTTGGATGGCTTTGAGAATGTTTCAATTGACGCTCTTTCGGGGGGACAGCTACAGCGTGCACTTTTTGCTCGAGTGATTATTCAAAACGCAGATCTAATTCTACTGGATGAACCATTCAACGCTGTGGACGAACAGACAATTTGCGATCTGCTTGCTCTGATCAAAGGATGGCATCGAGAAGGTCGAACGATTATGGTAGTCATTCACGATCTCCAATTAGTACGAGATCATTTTCCAGAAGTACTGCTGCTCGCTAACCATCCTGTCGCTTGGGGTGAGGCCAAAAAAACCTTGAGCTTAAAAAACCTCCGTCAAGCGCGAGAATATAGTCTTTCTATGCTTGAAACAGGCACTGCTGCACAAAGCCAACGTGCATATGCAAGTCACTCAGCTGGAAAAATGAATACAGTTCAATGATATATATAACTGTGATTATTGAACCTTTTGTCGAGTTCGCTTTCATGCAGAGAGCCTTGTTGGGCGCTATGATGTTATCAATTAGTGCGTGTCCGGTTGGGGTTTTTCTGACGCTAAGGCGTATGAGCCTGACGGGTGATGCCATGTCTCATGCGATCCTCCCAGGTGCTGCCGCTGGTTTTCTATTGTACGGGCTAAAGATCATACCAATGACGATTGGTGGCTTAATCGCCGGCATGTTTGTGGCTCTGGGTGCAGGTGCAGTTGCGCGACTTACTATTCAGAAAGAAGACGCCTCTATGGCTGCATTCTATCTGATTTCCTTGTCTCTTGGAGTGCTGTTGGTTTCATTGCGGGGGTCGAGCGTGGATCTCATGCACGTACTTTTTGGGACGGTGCTCGCCTTGAATAATGACGCTCTGCTGCTGATTGCATTGGTCTCAATAATAACCACCATCCTGTTATGGGTTTTCTGGCGCGCTCTTGTTGCAGAATGTATGGATCCACTTTTTCTGCGGTCAGTGTCGCGTCTGGGAATGCCCGTACACTTTATCTTTCTGGGGCTTGTCGTGATCAATCTGGTTGCGGGATTTCAGGCTCTGGGAACTCTTCTTTCCGTTGGTCTGATGATCCTGCCTGCAGCAGCAGCCCGCTTCTGGACGCAGCGCGTATTCACTATGTGCATGTTTGCAACATGTATAGGACTTGCGTCTTCGGTGAGCGGCCTTCTGATGTCATATCATTTAGCACTACCTTCAGGTCCATCCATAATTTTGGCAGCAGGAGTATTCTACTTCGTCTCAGTCGTTGTCAGCCCACGCGGCTTGCTTTTTTCACGACTGTATTTGCGCAACTATCGACGCGCGTAATCTCTAAATCCACAGGAAATACCATGAATAGATTAACGGCACTTTTTGGCGGGATTCTCGCAATGTCGTTTAGTACATTCGATCAGTCTGCATTTGCACAGCAGGAGAAGCTGGATGTCGTGGCCAGTTTCTCCATCATCGGTGATTTTGCTGAAAAGGTTGGCGGAGATCGTATTAATCTGCGAACGCTTGTCGGTGCTGACAGCGACGCACACGTTTATGAACCCCGGCCTTCTGACGCATTAGCGTTGGCGAAGGCTGATGTTATTCTGGTCAACGGTTTGCTTTTGGAAGGCTTCATGGAGCGTCTGATTGAGGCCAGTCAGTCAGATGCCCCGGTTACAGTTGTAACGGATGGTACTGCCATTTTGAACGATCCCAAAGGTGGGCATTACCACTTTATCGATGGCAAGGCGATATTTCACGCGACACCGAATGACCCACATGCCTGGCAGTCGGTATCAAATGCTAAAATCTACGTGCAAAATATTGAAAAGGCCTTTTGTGCCGCGGATGCCGACGGATGCGCTACATATAAAAACAATGCTGATGATTATCTGAAAGAGCTGACTTCGCTTGATACGGATATTAAGGCGGCAATTCAAACGATCCCGCAAGATCGCCGAGTTGCAGTCGTGGCGCACAATGCATTTCGCTATTTCGAGCGAGATTATGGCATTTCATTCTTTTCTCCTCAGGGCGTATCAACTGAATCTGAGGCATCGGCGGCAGATGTCGCGTCTCTCATCAGGGAAATTAAGGCTAAGCGTGCTGCTGCCGTCTTCGCTGAAAATATCTCAGATGCACGTCTGGTAGAGCAGATAGCGTCTGAAGCTGGCCTTCAGATGGGTGGAGTTTTGTATTCGGATGCTTTGTCGACAAAAGATGGTCCTGCGCCGACCTATATCGACATGATGAAGAGCAACGTCAAAACAATCGTTTCAGCCATTAATGAAGGCTGAAACCTCATCATATCGGCAAAAAATTTGCCTGTTAATGTTATGTAATATCATAAAGGAGCGTTCGATATGAAACGATGGGTTTTGGGCGCATCAGCCCTTGCTATCTCTGTTAGTCTTATAGGATCTGGAGCTTTAGCTCACGATGATGAAGATGTGACGCTATACCGTGTTTTCGTCGGCGATCACACAGACGGAAAGGTAACAGCCTTTGATCTCAGCAAACCAGAGAACCGTTGGGAATTTGAAACAACTGGTCAAAATAAACTCTACAGCGTCAACGATGGTGCATCGATTGCTGCCGTAGAGTCAGACAACGACACAGTTCACTTTATCAACAGCGGTATTTCGCTACATTCACATGGCGATCATTCCGACATTGATATCAGTGAACCAAAAGCCGTCGAAACACCTCTTAAGGGACCGCGGCCATTTCATGTGATCGATCATGATGGGAAAATTGTCGTCAACTTCGATAAGGGCGGTTACGCAGAAATTCTGAATGCTTATGAGCTTTCTCAAGGTGAGCTGAAAGGTAGCCAGTTAAAGCAGGCCAGAGCGCATCATGGCTTCGCTGCACCGGTCGGAAAAAATTGGGTCACGACAGTAGCGTCAGAAGAACCTGTTGAGGGCGACAAAGCTCCAACACGTGTCGGTCTTCAAGCCGTAAAAGCTGACGGCACTCCGATTGGAGACGTTGCGACATGCACCGGTATTCACGGAGAAGCTTTTTCCGGCGTTTATCTGGCGGCTGGCTGTAAAGAAGGCATTTTGACAGTAACTGCCGGCCAGGATGGACCACAGACAAAAATGCTGACCTATCCAGCAGACTTGCCGGGCGGTCAAACAACTGGCACGCTGCTTGGTGCAAAAAGTATGCAGGTATTCCTCGGAAACTATGGGCCTAAGGGTCTCGTTGTTGTGGATCCGGTTGATGAACCGAACTTCCGCTACATCGAACTTCCATTCCGCCGCATTGATTTTGCACTTGATCCGGCAAATGCCCGTTTCGGATATGTGCTGACAGAAGATGGCACGCTGCATCAGATTGATGTTCTGGAAGGCAAACTTGGCAAGAGTGCTAAGGTAACAGAACCTTATTCAATGGATGGTCATTGGAATGATGCACGCCCACGCATTGCTATGGCTGGCGATGAAGTCGTTATGAGTGACCCTAATGCGGGTGTCGTTCGCCGCATTTCCAAAACTGATCTGAAAGAGCTTGGTACAATCAAGGTCGAAGGCAAGCCGTACAATATTGCGGTTGCTGGCGGCAGTGGTAAAGTTCATGAGCATGGCCATGCTCATAGCCATGGAGATCCTCAGATTAATAAGGGTATCTTTGAAGATAGCCAGATCAAGGATCGCCCTCTTTCCGACTACGAAGGCGACTGGCAGTCAGTTTATCCATATCTTCAGGACGGAAGCCTCGATCCTGTCTGGAAACATAAAGCAGAAGGCAGCGATAGAACGGCTGAACAGATTCGGACAGAATATGACGCTGGCTATAAAACGAATGTAGAACGCATCACCATTGAAGGCGATAAGGTCTCCTTTTACGAGGATGGCAAGCCAGCCGCAGGTCATTATACCTACGACGGTTACGAAGTTCTGACCTATAAGAAGGGTAATCGTGGCGTTCGCTTCATCTTTAAAAAGACAGATGGCGATGCAGAAGCTCCGCAATTTATCCAATTTAGCGATCATGGGATTTATCCTGCGAAGGCACACCACTATCACCTTTTCTGGGGCAATGACCGCACTGCCCTGCTCGATGAAGTTGTCAATTGGCCGACATATTATCCATCGGCTTTGAACTCGAAGCAGATCGTTGAAGAGCTGATCGCTCACTAATTTACTGCAAGTTTTTTGCGGCGCCCGTCTTCAAATGGGGTGCCGCAAATTGCAAAAGATAATATGAGCAATCCATTATCTTCAGCAGCCGTGTCCCACCAGTACCTATAGAAATCCAACTATGTTTTCAGCATAGTTGAATAGCGCGACGTTCATTTGGTAAGAGCTCTGGCGTGACTTTTGCTTAGCTGGCTCGATCAAGCCCAATCAGCCATAGTTTTTCCTTGAGAGTACGTTGGTGCTTTCAAAGCTGCAAGTAAGTAATCTCGAGTTCTCTCCAGCATGGCTAAGCCGGTTCAAACGACGTTGTCCTGAGGCATGAAAGACAATGGCGTTCAGGAATTGGTCGATAAACGATAAGTTGAAGCGCACTTGACCGGAGAGTTGTGCTTGAAAATGAGGTGTTAAAGGCTCATCAATATCAAATGCATCATTAAAGACGACAGACCGCTCAAATGCTATTGACTGGTGATCAGCATCGATAGGTTTGCGCACAACGCGAGGGGGGCTGATGTTAAATTGACAAACTTTTCCAATCTGTGAATATGGCTTGCACAGACAGGAGAGTTTGATGGCAACGATGAATGTATCGCTCCCCCACCCTATGAAAGAATGGGTTGAGGCTCAGGCCAAAACAGGACGCTATTCGAACGCGAGTGATTATGTGCGCGACTTGATCCGTAAGGATCAGATGTGTGGCGATAAGATCGCAACAATACAGCAATTTGTCGATGAGGGTCTACAAAGTGGAAAAGGAACTCGTTCGCGGGATGATCTCTTTGCCATGGCAATTGCTAACACCGAACAATCTCTGAAACGCAACTGATGGAATTAAATCTCTCGCTTCAGGCGGAGGAAGATATCATTCAGACTTGGTTAACACGTTGGATCTGATTGCCAAAAATCCTTAAATGGCACGCGAATGGGTTGAAATCTCTCCACCTGTTCGTATTCATCCGTTTAATGCTTATCTGCTTATTTATCAAATTGGACAGAGCGGAGCCGCATTTGTGATTAGTGTGCAGAATGCATTGGAAGATTGGATTAGCGAACCTTTCTAACGCTTGTTTGTGAAATTCAGCCGGAATTGGACCCGGTTGTGTGTTTGATGCTGACCAGACCCAGCACTTTTATTCTACCGAAACCTTTGTCTGATTCCGTAATTGTGTGGGTTAATCCGAGATGGAAACGTGGCTAAAAATCAGCAAAACTCGAAAGCCTCAGGCGAAATAGTGCCGCCGCTGCCAATGGACGCACCAGGTTGGCTTATAAGTTGGCCAAGACGTTGTTTTTGCTGTTGCGCGAGTGATGTGCTTGACTGGAAATGAAAAGAGTTGTTACTCGCTTAGGGCAACGATTTGGTTCGGTCTAAAATTTACGTCAAAATAATGTAGATATATCACACACATATCTTGTAAGAGTGTTTCTGATTTCAATCTTTAATTAAGAGGCAGTTGTTGGTGAACCGAATTTCGTTGCGCGAGCGTAAAAAGCACGAAACACGAGAAAACCTAATACGAGCCGCGATTAGTCTCGCGGTTGAACGCGGCGTTGCGAAAGTTCGCGTTGAAGATATTGCAGCCATGGCTAACGTATCGCCTCGAACCTTTAATAATTATTTTTCCTCGAAAGAAGCTGCGATTTTGGATGTCGCTTTCCAACTAGGTGTGCGTATTAGCCACTCTATCGCTCATGCAGCGCCGGAATTAAATACAGATGAAGTTTTTCGCTCAGCGATTATTTCGGAATTTCCCGAAGTACCACGTAAAGATTGGCTGTCGCAACTTGTCTTAATGTATAATGATCCTGACCTCATAGTGGAGCGGCGCCGCATTGATGGACAAATTGAACTTATGGCAGCCAGAGCCATCGCGCAGAGAGAGAATATCGATGAAATGCGTGATATTTATCCGCGTCTGGCTGCCGCAGCTATGATAGCTACTGTTCATGTGGCAATTCAACATTGGCTGACTTCAGAGGCAGAAACCGGGTTCAGGGAGACGCTACAGGACGTGCTGGATCTTGTGAAAGTGGCGCGTCCGTAGTTTCAGATCCACTGTCAGTTAGAACATTTTCTCCACGGTTTCATCTACCACATCTTAGGATGTGGTATGGGCGCCTTGGCAATGATCTGCATATTTTATTAGTTGTTGATCGCAGCGCATCTCCGGCTGGCTTTGTCGTATTTACTCCAACGCAGTGATTATCTGGTTGTGCTTTCAGCCTGATATGCTCAAACGATTATTGCGATTAAATTGCGCAATCAGAAAAATTGCGCTGCACGCAATAATTTATCTTGATAACGATTGTCATATTATATAGTGATGCCGCCTAAGAGTTTTGGAACACAGGATCGCGTTCGAAATGGTTTCCGACAAGTCAGCACATCGCAGATTAGCAACATGCATCGTAACATGTTATTTGATTAGCCCCGTTATGATTATCGCTCGAGCTGAGGCTCAGGATGCGATCAAGCTTGATCCAGTTGTAGTTCAGGGTAAAAACACTTCCAAAGGAGAAGGATTGGGTGGGGGGCTTCAATCTGAGGGTTATGTCGCGAAAGAAACCTCAATAGCCACTAAAACTGATACGGATATTCGTCGGGTTCCTCAGTCTGTCGGCACTGTATCTCGGAAAGAACTTGAAGATCGAAATGTGCAGTCACTCGTTGAAGCAGCTCGATATACAGCAGGCGTGCGAGTGGGGCAGTTTGGATTCGATCCACGTTTTGATACGATATTTATGCGTGGTTTCAATGTTACAGATACCGGCTTCTATCGAGATGGGCTTAGAAGCCTAGGGGGGCCGTTCTCGGTTTTCCGCCATGAACCATATACTCTGCAAGGGGTGACTTTCCTCAAGGGTCCAAGTTCGGGCGTTTACGGATCAGGTGCGCCAGGCGGAATTGTTAATGTTATCTCAAAACGCCCCACAGAAGAGCCGTTTCATGAAATCGAAACGCAGTTCGGAAGCCACCATCGCGCGCAATTAAATGTTGATACGTCAGGGCCCGTGGGTGGAAACGATAATTTTTTGTATCGTTTGACTGGAGTTTGGCGCTCTGCTGATACTCAGTTTATTGCTGCGAGAGATGACAAAATATCAATAGCGCCAGCTTTTACATTCCGTTCGGATGATAGAAAAACACAGCTCACGGTACTTGGTGAATATACCGACTTCACAAGCGGCGGTGCTGCTGGTTGGTATACACGGCCACCGGGGATAATCACGGACTACGAACAAGGTGATCGCCGGTATAAGGACTATGATGGTCGCCAGTACAGGATCGGCTATGAGTTCGAACACGAAATCAATGATAACTTAGCCTTTAAGCAAAACTTGAGATACCAAAACATCAATACCGATATGAGGTACGTTGGTATCGCGCTTATCTTGGGTGATACAATAATCCGTGCACCTGAGCGCCTTCGTGACGAAGCGCGGGGCGTCGTCGTCGATAATCAGTTGATTTGGAATTTTGCGACAGGTGGGCTGGACCATAAGCTCATCACGGGTCTCGATTATAGTTATGTTGATTATCGTTGGCGCTATGGCCGCGGATCATTGATGTTTGAACAGATTGGTGACCCTCTTGCATTTGGCGACATGCCACTTGAGCCACCAACAGCTCTTGATCTTTTTGACCAAAGGACAAAGCAGCGCCAGACTGGCTTATATGTTCAGGATCAGATCGATTATAATCAATGGTCTTTTACTGTTGGCGGAAGGTACGATTGGTTAGATACGAAAACCATAGATATGCTTGAAAGCACGGAGACCAGTCGACGCCAAAATGACAGTAAGCTAACAGGTCGCGTAGGGCTGTCCTACCTCTTTGAAAACGGTATTTCTCCCTATGCTAGCTACTCTACATCCTTTGCGCCGACAATCGGTGTATCCGCAGAAGGAAATACTCTGAAGCCCACTGAGGGCAAACAGATGGAGCTTGGTATAAGATATACCCCCGAAGAGCTCAATATGTCTGTTAGTGCGGCGGTGTTTGATATCAAGCAATCTAATATGCTCATCAGACGAGGTAATAGCTCAATCTTCCAGGACCAAACAGGTGAAGTCAGCTCAAGAGGCTTTGAAATTCAGGCTACGTCCAGCATCACAGATTCTCTGAGTATCAACGCTGCCTACACCTATCTCAGAATGAAATATCACGAGGGTGAGTTTGCTGGGAATTTCCCTGCCGGTATCCCGGATCAGCAGTTCTCTATTTGGAGCCAGTATAATGTACTTTCGGGGCCACTAGACGGTGTCGGTGCAGGGGCAGGTATTCGCTTTTTAAATTCAAGCTATGCAAACGACGCGAATACTATGAGAAATCCATCGCGAACCCTCGTTGATGCGAGTTTGTCTTACGACTTTGGTAAATTGAAACCAAAACTTGAGGGGTTAAGTGCACAGGTATCCGCCAAAAACATTTTGGATAATCGCGCAGTTACGTGCACCAATCTGAATTGTTACCGAGAAGAAGGGCGTAGCATAATTGGATCTCTGAAGTTCAGATTTTGATCCCATCTTATGAACGCGGCATTGTGGATGGGCCTTGTGCCTGTCCACTTAGCATTGTCTGAGAGTTCAGAAGGCTTAAATTTAATGACGACATTCTGTTCTGAGGCAATTGTGAAGGCCGATAATCTGGCCACGATTCTGCCAGCATTGCTTGAGCACATGAAAGAACATGCAACGGTGAACTATACTGCCAATGGCGCAACGATTGTTAGTCCGTTCGGTAGCGTGGAAATCATTCGGCATTTAGAAGAGCTGCTTTTGGAAGTGAGATCTTTCACGCCCGAAGTGTTATCATTGGTGAAGATGTTTATCGCTGAGCATGTTTTCGAGTTTGCAGGGGACACGGCTTCGATTGTGTGGTCGGACGAAGCTGAACTGGAACAAGCTCCTGATCATTTTCAGGAACTAATAGTGACAGATGTCTTCGCTATAACTCCACTTATGCGCCGCGTAACCTTTTCATGCGAGAGAATATCGGCATTCTTAGGTGAGGCAGGTTACCACGTTAGGCTTTTGCTAGCGCCATCTGATACGAATCCCGTGTGGCCGACACAAACCGCTGACGGGCGCCTTAAATGGCCATCGGGTGAAAACACGCTTATCAGCAGAGTTTACACCATAAGCAATGTCGACGTACTGAATAGTCGCGTGGCGATTGATTTTGTTCTCCATACGCATGCTGGTCCTGCGTCATTATGGGCATCGCAAGCATGCAAAGGCAAAAAAGTTGGTATACTGGGCCCAAGTGGTGGAAAGCCAGGCATTACAGATAGCTATTTTATATTTGGCGATGAAACTGCAATCCCGGCGATTTCACGCTTATTAAGTGAGCTTCCCGCAGATGCGCGCGGTATGGTTTGCATTGAAGTACAGAATGCGGAGGAAGTTCAGCAAATAAGTCATCCGGCTCGTATTGAAGTTCGATGGTTGTTTAGAGAAACTGCGGCTGCCGGAACGACGACACTTCTGCAAGACGCCGTTATGGCCTTGCCAAAACCGGCCCTTAACGAAGCCTGTTATGTATGGGTTTCATGTGAATTATCGTCATGTCGTGTTATTCGGGCTCATCTTCGCGATAATTGGAAAGCGCATAAGAGTGAATACTTGGTGACAACTTATTGGCGTCGCGGCAAAGCCGGAATTGAGGTTCGCGATGAACATTGAGTGGAACAATAGCCTGCCCAAGGTGTCAGTGCAGCGTCTCATTATTGGGTTGGGTGGGCTTTATGTTGCCCAAAGCATCATTGGATCAATGATTTTTGCGGGCCTCCCGGCGGTCATGCGCCAGTCAGGTGCATCTCTCAACGAGATAGCGTTTACTTTGCTTGCAGTTTTGCCATGGTCGCTGAAGTTTCTTTGGGCCCCTGCGGTTGAACGTTTTCGCGCGCCGCATGGCGGTCATCGACGTTCCAGACTGACGGTTTGCATAGTTGGAATTTTTTCTGTTGGAGCCGTAGTCGCTCTTGCATTAACGGGTCCAACAACAATAGGCGCATTGGCGGTTGCCATGATGATTGCCTCATCCGCCTCTGCAACAATCGATATTGCGTGCGATGGACACGCCGTAGAAAGCTTTTCAGAAGAAAACCGTGGCTGGGGAAATGCAGCCCAGATAGGCGGTGCATACCTAGGCGCTGCTCTTGGTGGCGGTATCTTCTTAATTATGCTTGATCATTGGAGCTGGCGAACCTCAAGTCTTGCTATGGCGGGATTGTTAGTCTTGCTGGCTCTTCCATTCTTGCTCACGCCTGACGGGGCGCTCGCACCGCGCAGTGACCGACCATCCCCATCGCTCAAAAATGCATTTAAAAGAGCTGAAATTCGATCGGGTCTTATACTGGTAGCAGTTTATGTGTTTGGTCAAAAATGGGCAATGACTATGATAGGCCCATTCCTGATCGATACAGGTATGAGTCTCACGACGCTTGGAACCCTTAATGGGATAGGCATCACAGTCCTTGGCCTTGTGGGGGCAGTTGGAGGAGGATATTTGGTGCGACGCTTCGGTGCCTATCCGGTAATGTTCTGGACTCTGCCTGCTCAGGCCTTAGCAATGTTCTCGTTGGCAATGATTGCTTATTGGCATATAGGTTCATTACCACTATTGATGTTCACTCTGCTTATTTCAGCCACAATGTTTGCTCTTGGTTTTGTGGCGCTTTATTCAGAACTTATGGGTCGCGCGTCTCTTGATCAGGCAGGGGTAGATTTTACGCTGTTTCAAAGTGCAGACGCGATTGTGAGCTTAATTGGCTGGCAACTGGCAGCGACTGCTGGTGAGGTCTTTGGTTACGCATTTTGTTTTGCTTCGGCAAGCGCTTTTGGTTTGATTACCTTGATCCTTTTGCCGCGGCTTCGCGAAAAGCATTGAGTTTTGATCGAGTTAAATGAGCTCGTAAAGCGATGTGATCCCGCGACATTGTTTCATTAAAGTAATCTTAGCAACAATTAGTTTTCAGAGAAGTGACGAAGTCATACTTTACCCGTATTAACCGACAGCAATCATAGGTCACAAAACAATTCAGGTATGCTTTCCAAATTAAATGGCTTACCATTTATCTGCAAATTAAGCTGTTTCATGTAAGTGATTGCATCGTTGGCGGATGAGTAATGATTAACTTTAACGCCATAAAAAGCAGAATATTGTGAGGAAAATACATATGCGAGATGAGGCGGTGTGATGATTATCAATCCCAGTAAAAGATCTCGTAACTGATGCTTATTTTCGCAAACCCATTTTTCACGATCGCTACAGCCAATGTCCAATTCTTCCAGCGAGATGGGATCAAGAAATCGAAGCACTGCCCAAAATCTTTTGTCCCTATTTAGCCAAGAGTTCCAGTTTTCGCGATGCCAAGCATATGAATATGCGGAATTGCGCCCGGCGCACAAGGTTAAGTGAACAGGCCCTTTAACAAAACTTTGTAACATCGGCAGCCTTTCGAGGTGAGTGATTGAATTGTGGCGGGTTATTCATCGTGCGATGAATACTCATTTGTCGAATTCTTCAACCGATACAGTGGCCGTTCGGCCTGCAATAAGCCTTATGTTCTCTGGGTTATTATCAATTTCTATCCTGACGGGAATTCTTTGCGCCAAACGGACCCATGAGAATGTAGGGGCTACGCTGGCGAGCGAGCCAGCAGTGTCGCTACGCTCATGGTCTTCAATGCCCGCAGCGATACTAGCAACATGGCCGGTAATTGAGAACGGTTCGCCCATAATGTCGATCTTAACCCGATCATTGATATGAAGCCGCCGCAGTTTAGTCTCCTCAAAATAGCCAACCACGTAAATGGCTTCCTTTTCAACGAGTACACCGATTGGACTTCCTGCGGTGACATAGTTTCCGCGACGTAGGGTGAAGTTGGTGAGTTTTCCTGATGCAGGAGCAATCACTGTCGTACGTTCCAGATCCAGTTGTGCTCTGGCATATGCTGCTAATGCTGATTGATATCTGGCTTGCGCTTGATGCATTGCACTTTCGGCCTGTTGGGACTGTTTGAGGCTTGCCGCCTCTTTGGATATAAGCATCTGATATCGCTTGAAATCATCGCCTGCGAGGTTTGCTGCAGCACTCGTGCTTTTAACGGCAGATGCTGCTTCACGTAATGCAATCTGAAAGCGAGTTGGCTCGATACGAAAGAGCGGCATGCCTTCGGTGATTTGCTCATTGTCCGTTACAAAAACTTCTTCTACGGAACCAGAAACGTCTGGGGCGAGGCGAATGACATCTGCACGAATGCGAGCATCACGCGTCCATGGAGTTTCCATATAGAAAAACCATAGCTGCTGACCAATCACAATTGCACTTCCAACCATGGCCAGCGTCAATAGGATCTGTCCAAACTTCATAGTGATCCATTTCATATTAATACCAGTGGAGTATGGTGGATAGACCGCCGAGGATTGTGATATAAAGTGCGAAGTTGAAGAGAGAGGGATGCCAGACTAGTTGGTAGAAGCCAGAGCGGCTTAATATTGATAGGACGATGCGGAATGTGCAAAACGCCACTAAGCCGAGCGCAGCGATTGAAGGGATAAAGACACCGTAAACATCTAATTCCGCGTTCAAATTTCAGCCCTCCCAAATGTCGATAACTTAGAAACGGGAGGCTCTGCGTTGGGCGCGAGAGAAATACGTAGGGCAACTGCTTGCACTAAAAGCTCGTCTTCTTCAGCAATCCTGATCTTACTTAGTCCATGATGGATGAGTTCATCCAAAACGGCTAAAATCTTTTCCCGGCACTCACTATGATGTAAAGCTGCGCCATCTTTGAAAGACCTCATCATCTTAAGAACCGCATCTGTTTTCTTAAGCATATCTGTCGGTAAATACCCGCAGAGCTCTTGTAGGGCTATTAACGTGAGAGCCAGACGCAGGCTGCGAATGAGGTCGGTATCGGCCGCATAGGACGAAGGTGGTAGTTTGGCTGCTCTTGATGTAAAAAGGCTTGCGACATCAATCACGTGGTGATGCGTCAAATTAGCATCTTTGTGTTCGCCAGATGCTATCCTTCTGAAGTGCTTTTTTATGACGGACAATAACCGCCTTGCGTTGGTTTCTGCCTTCACAGAACGAAATATACTGCAAACCAAGATCGTCCAGACCATTGCAAGCATTGTCGAGATTCCAGTATTCGTGAACGCTAGAAAGTCACTTTGTTGCTTTGCTTGAATTGTGAGAAGGAGTGGGAAATTAATGCACAGTCCCATACCTAAGATTGCGAGTGATGGAACCGCAAGGCATACACTCGCCGGTAATAGAAACAATGCCAGTACCGCCACAAGCGGGATAAAGCCATCAATCATTGGCAGGATTGCGAACCCGTAAATAAATGCGGCGAGCATAGAGCCAATAGAGACATATACAAATTTGCGCATAGCAGGAACGGGATCATCCATCGCCGCCAATAGACAACAAAGAACACCGGATATTTGAGCGAATGTCATTCCATCTGGCCAGCCACTCGCAATCCATAAAAAGGTTGACGATGCAAGGCAGATAGCAACAGCAAAAGCGGACAAGGTCGCCATGCCGATATCACGGTGTAGCGCTGGATACTTAACTTGATGAGTGTTGTTTCGGCGCTTTGTCTTAATAGTGTTTTCTTCGTTAATAGATGTGCGCTGTTGGCTGCATTCGTTCGACAAGTCTGTAATATTTACGAGGTTTCGAGATGCATTAATAAGAACGAGTTGTTCATAAGAGCAGCGAGCGTCTCTCAAACCATTCAGATTTATCAGGGTTACGTCATTTTTAGGTTCCCTTTTCGAAGGATGGGCCCACTCTGAGATTGATTGTAGAGCTTGTTTGGCTCGGTTCGTGCCCAGTGTGGAAATCGCCCGGTGTAAATCTTCGAGTTCACCAAGCAAAGGTATCAACGCGACCATTCTGTGTTGTAAAAACTTCATCTGTTCGATGAGATGTCGATATCGGGAGCCATCAAACTCCAGATGGACGGTGAGCAATCGAATATCCATTGCCTCCGTCGCGAGTTGATGTCGTGCCATTTTATGGTCATGCACTTTCACTGCTTCATTCACCGTCTCTCTCAACAGATTCTGTGCTTTTGCCAGCCAGCTATCAATTCTGCTGATAAGCACCGTTCCAACGTGGGCAGGAAAAATGATATGGCTGATCAGAGATGAGCATATAATCGCTATTCCTATTTCTTCGACACGAGATACTATGGTGTCGAACGTATTCTCAGGCACTGAGACCAAAGGAAGTCCTGCAAGAAGTACCGTATATCCAGCAAGCATCGGAACATATCCACGAGGCGTTCTGTCCAGTAGACTGATGAAGGTACACGCAGATACCCATAAGATGATCGCCCCGGATAGTAATATTGGTTCGTTGACAAGGTTTGGTACCATGATCAGTGTAGCGGCAGCGCCTATGACTGTACCTGCCAGTCGGTACGCTGCTTTTGAGGATACAGCGCCAGACAGCGGATGGGCGATAATATACACCGTCGCGACGGCCCAGAACGGTCTGGCAACGTCGAACCTGATTGCTATGAAATAAGCAAGCATTGCTGCCAGAAAGGTCTTTATTGAAAAGATCACATTGGCAGTGCTGAAGATATTCAGCGCGCTCATTGCTTGACCCACGGAGAGGTTTCTTTTCTTAAAATCGCTCCATAAATATCTGGAGAAACATAAAAGAAAAATGGTGCGATGGTACATGCATGTAAATATGCGTCCGCAGCCTGGTGCTCTGAGGCGCAACTGTCACTCGTTTTACACGCAGTCCATCCGGTAAATGGTTCGCCGACTATGTGTCGGATTTTATTGCGAAAGTAGAGAGAACATTTTGCATGCGACATGGCGTTGAATTGCCTTCTTAAACAATGGTCAGGCAAGGAAGGGTTGCGTGCCGATGATATTTTCGGCTTACCATTGCCATTTTTAAAGTGATGCTTTGAGCTCGACACTATCGACAAAATGGAAGAATGAATTTAGATATTGTCTCAAATGATGACGAAATCCCACCAAAATACTTTGTCTCTAACGGCCGCTGGGGACAATTTTGACCTTGATACATCGACCGTAAGAGCAGCGGCTGTAAGGATCGATGTCTCGCAGAATGAGCTTGAAGCACCCGAGCATCATCATCGTAATGGACAGCTTGTGATGGCTTTGAGAGGAGGGGTTACATGTCGAGTTCCGCACGGAATGTGGATGGTACCACCTCACTGTGGGGTCTGGGTTCCAGCTGGTATGGTTCACAGCAATGTAGCAACCGCCAATGCTCGCTTGTTTTTTCTATTTATTGAGCCTGGGACGGCTGAACTCCCTGATCGCTGCTGCACGCTTTCTTTGACGCCGCTAGTGAGAGAACTCATCATTGAAATGGCTGATCATTCCGAGGTCGCAAGATCTGACCGCGAATTGGTGACAGACCTGCTTCTGGCTGGATTGCAAAAAATGCTGATCGAAGATTTACATCTGCCAATGACAGATGAACCCCGCCTTAACCGCATTGCAATGGCATTGACAGCTAATCCTGCTGACCGCAGTACAATTACGAATTGGGCAGGCCGCATGGCGATGAGTGAAAATTCTCTTGCTCGGCTTGTTCAGCAAGAAACGGGCCTCACCTTTGGGCGCTGGCGGCAACAGTTTCAGATAATCGTTGCCATTCGAAGCCTCTCTTCTGGCTCTACCGTGCAGCAGGTATCTCACGAACTCGGATACGAGTCAGTATCGGCGTTCATTACAATGTTTAAAAAGGCGCTTGGATCATCACCCGCGAGATATTTTAGGAAACTCAGCCAAAAATCTTGACTGGCAATCAGTATGCAGCACTTAAGCTTTTTAATTGGTTCAGTTGAGCCGTTAAAACGGCTCAGATGGTTATTTTAAGCTCTAAATATCGGCGCGCACGTTCTGCTTCTGCGTGCCTAGACCTTCGATGCCAAGCTCGACAACATCGCCAGCCTTGAGATAGCGCGGTGGCTTCATGCCCATGCCAACGCCCGGAGGCGTACCGGTGGAAATGATATCGCCCGGCTGCAACGACATGAACTGCGACAGGTATGAAACCAGATGACGCACGCCATAGACCATAGTCTTGGTCGAGCCGTCCTGCATGGTTTCGCCGTTGACCTTGAGCCACATGCCAAGGTTCTGCGGGTCAGCAACTTCGTCCTTCGTCACAAGCCAAGGGCC
>NZ_JAVDQT010000014.1:0-66963 GCF_031454375.1 Brucella pseudogrignonensis | reverse complement strand
ATTCATGTTGGTGAAGGCGCTTGCGCTCAAGTGACCTCACAGGGCGCAAACCGTGTTCACCAGATGGATGCGAATTATGCCTCGCAATATCAGACAGTGACGCTTGAAGCAGGCGCATATCTCGAATATCTGCCCGACTTCACGATACCTTATCGCAATTCGCGCTTCATCAACCAGACAGAAATCGTGATCGATGAGAGTGCGACGCTGATCTATGGCGAGATGATGATGACGGGACGCAAGCATCATCATGAAGACGAGCGCTTTGGCTTCGATTTGCTCTCCATGCTTGTCTCTGTAAAGCGACCAAATGGTAAGCGCCTGTTTACGGATAAGGTTCTGATCGAAAAAGGCAATCCGACCATTGATTTTGCGGGTGTCATGCGTGGCTTCGATGCGTTTGCAAATATTGTTTGCGTCACACCGCCTGATGTTGCTGCACGTATCAAGGAGCGCGTCGAGGTAAACTTCAGCACAGATGCACCACGCGCAATATCTGGCGTATCCATGCTGCCCAACAATGCGGGCCTGATGCTGCGCACCGTTGGCATTGAAAGCTACGATGTGCGCGCCGAGGTGCGAAATTTCTGGAAAATTGTTCGTGAAGAAGCCCGTGGGCGCACTCTGCCAGAAGAGTTTCTCTGGCGTTAAAAATCGAAATACGGCTTCGATTTGATTGAGAGGGGATACTGAGATGGCAGAGAAGAACGTTAGTTTTCCAATCAGCTGCCTTCGTGGGGCGGGGCAGGTTTTCTTCATGGAAAACGCCTTTACCGGCGTCATGTTTTTCGCAGCAATTGCCTATGCGTCTTATGCAACGGGCATTTGGGCAACCACGATTGGCGCAGTCATTGGCTTGATCGTTGCCACACTGACCGCTCAGCTGCTTGATTGCGATAAGCCATCCATCAATTCAGGTCTTTTCGGCTTCAATGGCATTCTTGTGGGCGTTGCGCTGCCAACTTTCATCGCCGCCACACCGCAGCTCTGGTTCTACATCATCGTTGGATCAGCATTAAGCACGGTCATCACAGCCACATTCAGTGCAACGCTGACGAAAAGCTGGGGCATTCCCGGCTCAACTGGCCCATTTGTGCTGACCGGCTGGCTCATGGTTGCTGGCGCTTATTCGTTTGGCGCACTGAATGTTACCGGTGACGCGCCAAAACTCGTCTCTGATTATGTTGCGGGTGCAGCGACCATTCCCGCGAATATTGAACTGGTGCAAATCTTCTTCCGCAATATTGCGCAGGTGTTTTTGCTCGGCAATGAGGTGAGTGGTGCACTGATCCTGATTGGCATTTTCATCGCTTCACGTCCGGCTGGTATTGCTGCCGCTCTTGGATCGTTGATTGCCATGATCACGGCAATTGGCATGCGCGCTGATCCGGCAACGGTTGTTCAGGGGCTTTATGGATTTAGCCCAGTGCTGACGGCAATCGCAGTGGGCGTGATTTTCCTCAAAACCGACGGAAAAGTCATCGCTTACGCAGTGCTTGCAACCATCGCCACCGTGTTCATTCAGGGTGCTTATGATGTGCTGATGGCCCCAATGGGCTTACCATCATTTACCGCGCCTTATGTGCTTACACTTTATCTGTTTATCGCGCCGAAGAAACTCTTCGCACCGCATCCACATAAGCCGGTAGCCAAGCATCTGATCAAAGACAATTAGTAAAACTCTTGGTGTTTATCTTACCTGTGTCGCGGATAAGACTCGGCTTGATCTTCACTCCGAGTATGGCAACCCGCTGAAAACTGAACTGCTTCATTCAACGTCAAATCACAGCAGGGGAAAAGGCATTTTGCCAATTCCCCTGCGTTCGTGATTGACTTGAGGTAGTAATAACAGGTCGATCTAATTTCGTATCCTTAGTCCGGTGGCTCAGACGTGACGCGATGGATTTAAGTCAAACCAATGTTCGGCTTGAGCGTGCAGCGAGTTGGAGAGTGGCCGCACGGCCCCGCATCCACTGCACCCAACACGCTCCAATAATGCAAATTCAAAGGCACGAACAAAAGCCAGGCACGCAGCTAATGGATCGCTTGGAAAGCGTGTTCAGCTCATCCGTCACGGATCGATTTCTGCAAAATATGATCATGACGAGTTACATCCTCTCATTGTATCACGGGATCATTTACGCCAGACGGAAGGCCGCTTATAGGGATGATCGGGTTTCGTGGCCACTAATAACATTGGGCCTGTTGGCGTTCTCCCACAATTGTCATCGCAGCGTTGAGACCAATCGAACGATTCTTCATGCAACGCGTGCTGGAATCGCACCAGCATTTGCACTCGGCGTTGTCTCGCGTCCGGCGCATCGTGCAGCGTAATCATGAGCCTACCAAATAAAAAAGATCTCCTTTGCTGACCTGAGTAGTTGAACGTTCTTCAAAGTATCGGCTTAAGCCAACTTTCGACTCCTTTTTTAACTTACGCGATAATGACGATGCGTTGTAAAATGTAGTTGAGGATATCTGTTTACTTGTAAGAATTCGTTCGTAATGGATGAAGGCCTCCCGCTTATTTAGAAGGCCTAATAATCTCACCGTTATCGGACGTTATGAGATCCTTCTTTTACTTTTGAGCAATAAAATCAATGGGATTGCTGCCAGACTTGCATACATCATTAAGAGGAAGCAATCCGCATATGCGATGACCTCGGCCTGCACACTTACGAGCTGATTGATCGCGGCTCGCCCTTGGAGTGTAGAGAGATCAACAGCGTCACCGAGTTGCTGCACTGCACGTGAATAAGGTGACACATGCTGTACCAATGTTGAATGTATAATCTGCTCATTGCGGACGAGCAGGAAACTCATCACTGATATTCCCACGCTGGAGCCAATATTGCGCACCAGATTAAAGAATGCGGTGCCTTGGGTGCGCAATGCATCGGGTAATGTTGCGAAGGCAACAGTGGACATTGGAACAAAGACGAATCCGATGCCAAACCCTTGGATGATACCCGTCCGTATAAGTGTTGCCTCAGAGACATCCTGATTGAATCCGCTCATTTCCCAGAGCGAATAAGCTGTCATAAGAAAGCCAGCTATCAACAATAGTCGAATGTCGATCCGACCAATTAGCTGCCCGACCAAAATCATTGCAATCATGGTACCAATGCCGCGCGGAGCAAGCACAATACCCGCGGTTAAGACAGGGTAGTCGAGAAGCTCCTGAAGATATGGGCTCAACATCGCAAGCGTCGCCAGCAATACGGCACCAACGATGAATATGAGAAATTGTGAAACAACGAAGTTTCGGTCCACAAATAATCGTCGATCAACGAAGCTTTCAGAGCCTGTTGTCGCGGTGTGCACTATGAAGAGGTAACAACCAAGAATGAATAATCCAAACTCAAACTGAATTTCCACAGACTGGAACCAGTTCAACTGCTGACCACGATCCAGGAGGAGTTGCAGTGAGGCGATGGCAAGACTCAGCGTTGCAAAGCCAAAAGCGTCTAGCCGTACATTTGGATTTGGCGGGCGCTTCGGGAAGTATCCGACAGCCAGAAAAAGAGCCAATGCTCCTATGGGTACGTTAACGTAGAACACCCAACGCCAATCATAATACTGTGTGAGCCAGCCGCCCAGTGTGGGGCCGAGGATTGGTCCAAGCATAACGCCAAGGCCAAACATCGCCATGGCCTGGCCTTGGATACGGCGAGGATAGGTGTCAAGAAGTGTGGCCTGCGCAAGAGGAACGAGCGGTGCACCGAAGACCCCTTGTACAAGCCGAAACAAGACCATTTCTGTCAGACTGGTCGCCGTACCACACAGCATCGACGCGCCAACAAAGCCCACGATACTGATGATAAATAGCCGACGGCGACCAAATTTTTGCTCCAGCCAACCCGTCGCTGGCGTAGTTATGGCGGCTGCGACGATGTAAGATGTCAGCACCCAATTCACCTGCGTACTCGTTGCTGACAGCGCACCCTGCATATAAGGCAGGGCAACATTGGCAATAGTTGAGTCCAGTGCCTGCATAAGGGTCGCCACCATCACGCAAATCGTAATGGCTATACGGCGTGAGCCTGTAACCTCTTGCTTATCCTCTGCCGGCGCTGTCATTATAAGTTCACAATACTGGCGAGGTCATCGCCGAGTGTTTTCAACGTACGCCGGTAATTCGTGTGGATTGTCACGTTTGCGCTCGAACCCACGCGGAGAAGTACATCTTCCGGACGATTATCAATGGTAATGCGCACTGGAATGCGTTGAACAACTTTGACCCAGTTTCCGCTGGCATTTTGGGGCGGCAGTAAGGAAAAGACCGAACCTGACGCTGGTGAGATGCTAGCGACACGTCCTTTTAATTGAAGCTCGGGATAATTATCGACGACGATATTAACGGCATCGCCTATCTTAACATGAGCGAGGTCTGTTTCTTTAATGTTGGCATCAATCCAAGAGTCGGTGGAAACGAGGGTGAACGCAGCCTGACCTGGCTGAAGGTAAGTTCCCACCTGGATATTATCGACCTGCGTAGCAATGCCTGAAAATGGTGCAACGACCGTTGTCTGCCGTAAATCCCATTCAGCTTTTTCCTGAATTGCCATAGCTTGCAAATAGTCGGATTGCTGTTCGATTGGAATTTCTGCAGAACCGCCAAGAAGGGCCAGGGTTGAACTTGCTGCATCTTGGGCAGCTATGCGTTGGTCCTGTGCGACTTGCAACTGACGGCGTGCAGCATCACTTGCCTGCGTCGTTCCGACACCATCTTTAAGAAGTTGCTGGGCTCGTTCGTACTCGCCTTGTGCATAGACTACATCGGCTTCGGCCTGCTTAACGGCCGCGACGTTCTGTTGGTAAGTCAACGAGAGACCAGCCAATTTTTCTCTTGCCGCCTGTACCTGTGCCTTGGCTTGATCTAAGGAAAATCGATAAAGATCGGGATCGATTTGGAAAAGTGTTGACTTGGCAAGCACAGGTTCGTTCTCACCTACCTCGACTTTCGTCACACGCCCAGAAACCTGCGGGACGATCGTGACATTCGGCGCGCCGACATAGCTGTCGGTTTCCGAAACCGTGCGTCCGCCGCTAAAATAGATTACAAGGGCAACAATTATCGCTACGATGGGACCCAGTATCAAAAGAGCAGATTTAAGCACGCTACTTTTGGGCTGTTTCGTGGAGCTTACCTTATCGACGTCATTCCCCAAGGGTTGAGTTTCGTTCACGTTATCCTCGTCTTTGCTAGTTGTGCACCGTTAGAGCACTTCAAATATAGTACAGCCACCTTCAATCGGGCTTGGATCTAAAGCGATCTGATAGGCGTTCTAAACTCTTTTACTGAAGACAGTATCGGATCAATGTTTGTTTTAAGACAGGCAACCTTATGCTCTAATTGTAAGTGAACTTTACTAAGAAAATGCACGCAATCAATGGTGAAAATGGTGAATGAGAACAATCGACAGAAAAGATCAGTGCCTGGTTAACAGATCGCGCGAACCGTAAATCGGGCCAGACTTCATGGTGCACGTTTCTTTTTAGAGCAATTATAGTGCGAGCGATGGATTGTCTTATTAAACAGCTATGTGTGCACTCTGTCTCGGCGCATCTCAATGAACCCGAATGCAGAGGTTGGGATTCGCAGTTTCCTGAGCCAGCCCCCAAATTCGAGCACGGCGGCCGGTTTACGAAAGTGTAGTAAACTAATGTACAAAATAGAAATTGCTTAAACGGTTTGGAGTGAGTTTTAATGGAATGGACGTTCATTCATACACTGACATTTACCTTTATGTCGGTATTCTCAATGGTCAATCCAATCGGTATGGCTCCTGTATTTTTGGCGCAAACCAGTCGCCAGCCTAAAGACGAAAGACATAAGCTCGCCTATAGAGTTGCGACTTACGGCGCACTGATGCTTATTATAACGCTATTTGTTGGGCCCAAACTTTTGCAATTTTTTGGCGTGACCCTTCCAGATATACAAGTTGCGGGTGGCATCTTCGTTTTCTTTACAGCTTGGCAAATGTTGGTCGCGGACCCCGCGCCACCCTCCGGTGTCTCAGAAACTCCCACTGGCAGAGATAAGTCGGCAGACATTGCATTCTTTCCGCTCACGATGCCTATTACAGCGGGAGCCGGTACGATCGCTATAATTTTGACCTTATCGAGTAAAATGGCTGGAAGCTTCCATGACGAAATCGCTTCTTACGCTGGCGCGGTCTGCGGGATCATGCTGGTCTTTATATGTGTTGCGATTTGTTATCGATATTCGGACGTGATCTTTAAGAAAATTGGCGTTGCTGGAACCGCGGTTTTAACGCGGCTCACAGCCTTTTTGCTTTTGGCAATTGGGGTATCTGTCACATGGGGCGGCCTAAGTAGCTTAATTTTATCACTAAAATAAAATTTCAGGATTGCATCCCTGGCATCGCAAGACAGGTGCGCTATAAAAGAACTTAGCGCTCTTTAAAACTAGAGCTTATCCGTTTTATGTGGGTCTTAACCGCAAGCAGCAAAGTAGTTGGCGCACTTGGTGGGTTCAAACAATGTTATGGCTTGGCCGACGGCATCCTACAGCGCTTCAACAGTGCGTTCGGCTTTTGCACGCAGATGTGCTTTGAGTTTTGAGAACGCCATCTCTATTGGATTGAAGTCGGGACTATAGGGCGGCAGATACCGTAGTTGCGTACCTGCCTGCTCTATCGCTTCTCTGATGCCTGCAACCTTATGAGCAGGCAAATTGTCCATAATCACGATGTCACCGGGGATCAGTGTCGGCACGAGCACTTGTTCGATATAAGCACGAAAGGCATCAGCATTCATTGCGCCATCCAGCACCATAGGTGCTGTCATGCCTGAGAGGCGGAGCGCACCGGTAAACGTCGTTGTTTTCCAGTGACCATGTGGTATGCCTGCGTGACATCTTTCGCCTCGTAGGCTGCGCCCACGCAACCGCGCCATCTTCGTATTCAGTCCTGGTTGAGTAGGCCGGAGGGATTTCACCTGCCGGCCTCCCGCAGAACGGTGCGTGAACCTCTCGATTCACACCGCTCCCATCAGGTAAACGTGTTCGTTCCGTACGCCTTCCAATGCTCGAAGAGCCCCGGATTTCCATGTGCCAGCTTTCGCAAGAAGAGACTGGCGCGTGTCTTATGGGACTGAAAGCGCTTGAACTTTCGCCTGATCCAAGCCCTGAGTTTCTGATTGACGTAATCAGCCAGAGTGGACAGGGCCGAACGGCTGTACCGACCATAGTAAGCAATCCAGCCCCGAAGAAGTGGATTGAGCTGTTTGGCTATTTCGGCCAGCGCTCCCGGCGTCTGCCGCGGGATGTTCAAGCTTTTGATCGTCGACAGCATTGACGTAAGTGCCGAGGGACTAACCGCAGGCGTATAGCCACAGAAGAACTCGTCTCGCTGCGCATTCGCTACACGTCGCGGTCGGAACTGATACCCGAGGAAGTCGAACACGACATTCGGGTATCTCCCCCTGCGCCTTTGGTCTTTGTCGGATGCATCTGAAGCCCGCACTCTGCCAATCGAGAACCAAGCTCCACCTTGAGAGCTTCTGCTTGTTGTTCACTCTGGCAGTGCACGAGACCGTCATCCGCATACCGGCACCATCGCAGGTCAGGATGCGTCCGCGTCATCCACAGATCAAATGCATAGTGCAGGAAAAGATTCGAAAGGATTGGGCTGACCACGCCCCCTTGCGGAGTACCGCGCGTTCGGGGGTGCGGATAAAAACTTGAACTGATTTTACGTCACAATGCCAAGACAGTTTCGATATTCGATTGGGCTTCGTGCGCCAAGCGATGTCTTGATCCGTTTCTCGTTGTACCACCGAATGTAGCCATCAACTTCATTGATAAACTGCTCGAGTGTGGTGTTCTTCCAGTCACGCGGGTAAAAGAGCTCCGTTTTCAGTCTGCCGAAGAAGCCTTCGCATGCTGCATTATCTGGGGAGCACGCCTTGCGGGACATTGAGCGCACCAGCTTCGCATTACTGATCCTCCTTAGCCAACCCGTCCAGCGATAGTGTGCACCCCGATCAGAATGTACTATTGGCCACTCATCTCTACCTGTGACAGTTTCTATGGCGGCATCAAGCATCATATTGACCAATTCCGCATCTGGTCTCGTTCCGATAGACCAGCTGATAACCAAACCGTCGAAGCAGTCGATGATGGGTGAGAGATACACTTTGCCAGCCGGGATATGGAACTCCGTGATATCGGTCAGCCATTTCTCGTTTGGGGCTGAGGCCTGGAAGTCGCGATTAATAAGGTTCCCGGGTGCCGGACTGATTTCTCCAAGATAAGAGCGGTATCGCCGCCGTTTTGGCGTGGCAACGATCAGGTTCTCCTGCTTCATCAAGCGCTGCACAACCTTCTCTGAGATTGTAACGCATTGTTTGGCCAATGACGCCTGTAGCCTGCGGTAGCCATAGCATCGACGGTTGGCTTCGAAGATTTCGGTGATGTTTTGACGAATAGTGAGGTACTTGTCGCTCATCCTCATGCGAGTTCGATGATAAAAATATGAGCTGCGCGCCAGTCCCAACTGAGTAAGCAGATCAGGGAGTTGATAAAGGTATTTGAGGGCGTCAACCAACAGCGTTTTCTCCCGATTACTCAGAAGTTGCAGATCGACGCCCATGTCTTTTTTTATGAGTTCGGTCGCTTTCTTCAAAAGGTCGTGCTCAAGCTGCAGTTTCTGAATATCGTGCTGCAGTGTTTCGAGCTGGCGCTCTAATTCTTCTCGCTCTGGCACTGGCTGTGAGTTGTTCTTGCGTTTCATGATTGCGGGAGCCTCTGAACCAAGTAACTGGTTTTTCCAGTTATACAGTGTCGGTCTGCATACGCCGAGCTTTTCGGCCAGAGCCTGCGCACTTTCCTGCCGATTATAAAGTCCGACGACGCCAGCCTTCTTCAGCGCATCAGGGTATCGTGGACGTCCAGTTCTTCCAGTAACAGCTTTGCTAGTTTCGGGAAACGCCTCACGAACCCATGCTGTCAACGTTGCACGACCGGGATAGCCCAAAGCGCGCATCGTTGCAGAAACACAATGACCATGCGTGCGGTAGTGCTCAACAGCCACTTCCTTCTGCGCCTGTGTGAACTTCGGGGCTCGGGGTGCAAATCCTAAACGCAGATCAAGAAGGTGCTCATATTCCCGGCACCAGCCCTTCAAAGCATTCTTGCTTGGATAGCCCAACTGGCGAATAGTCGCTTTCGGGCGCTTGCCCAGCTTGATGTAGAGCGCAACTGCTCGCATCCGGTCTTCGTAGGAATACATGAACTACCTCCCTGATAGTCCAAGTTTTCGTCCGCACCCCCCACCGGTCACTTCTCAGCGACAATCAACAGACAGGAGACAAACTGTGCAAAAGGCGCTTCGACATCAGTGCTCACGTTCGAACAAACGTACGCGTTAAAAATAAAACCTATCCGGTTGATAGAGTTGAAGAGCTTAGATGGTATCTATTATAGTGGGCTTCAGTATTTCTTCACTGAAGGGACGTTGGCCAAGCATACACTCTTAAGGAGATCAGAATGTTCAAACATATTCTTATTGCCTCGGACGGCTCTGAACTCGCAGACCGATGTGTTGGCCAAGGGCTGTCATTGGCCCAATTCCTTCGATGCAGGGTAACTATTGTAACCGTGACAGCACCATATAGCAATTCGGGCATATTCGGGGGGATGCTTGATGATGGGGATATTGTCGTTAGATATAATCAGAGCTGGGCAAAATTTGCCTCCAAGGTCCTGGGTCACGCAAAGGGCTTGGCAAAAAAACTACAGGTTGAAACCGATGTCGTGCACCTTATAAAATCCAATCCGTCGGATGCAATAAGCAAGGCAGCTGATTCACTCCGCTGTGACCTAATTGTGGTTGCTACTCACGGTTATTCGGGAATGCAACGACTTCTTTTGGGCAGCCAAACCAATGAAATCATTACGCAAGCGAGAACTTCAGTGCTCGTCATTAGATAGTCGCGAAAAGGCTTTCAACGTCCAGAAAGGCGGCTGCGAGATCGGAATTATCGGTTATATTCATTCAAAATGATGGCGTTGGTTGGAAAATAGCTCTGTGCTTTTGTCGACTTTCGAGAATTGCCATGTGGTTAGTCGAAACTGCCGCCGGAACCTTTTGCCAAAAAGATAGAATTGCTCAACTCTGTCTGCTCCACATTCTGTCGTGCACGAACATCCCGAGCAGCATCGCAACGACGAAAAGAACGCTCTGCGGCAGCCCCAGAGACATAGATGCAATGGCTGGACCGGGACAGAAGCCACCAATTCCCCACCCCAGACCGAACAGCGCCGATCCAATGATAAGACGAGCATCAATCCGTCGACGCGTTGGCACATGAAAACTGTCGTCGAATATTGGATGCTGCATCCGCTTCGTTATTTGAACGCCAATGAAGGCAACGACAACCGCGCCTCCAAGAACAAAGGCAAGACTTGGGTCCCATACGCCGAAAATGTCGAGAAAGCCTTGTACACGAACGGGATTGAGCATTCCAGACATAGACAGTCCAAAACCGAAAATGGCACCGGACGCAAGAGCGCTGCAGAATTGATAAAACTTTAGGTTCATAGCCCCAGACCTCGCAGCACAGTAACAGCAATCATTCCTGTTCCCAGAAAGATAGTAACCGCTACAACTGATCGCGGTGACAGCCGAGCCAGCCCCAACACACCGTGCCCACTCGTGCAGCCAGATCCCATGCGCGAACCGAAGCCGACAAGAAGCCCGGCGACGATGATCAGTGGCCACCCAGTAGTTATTTGCACAGTGGGCCAGGTGCCGAAAGCGGTCAGATAAATAATTGGCCCGATTACCAGCCCCACGGCGAACGCAAGGTTTGTTAACGACGCGCTTCTCTGTAAAAGTCGCCCGACGATTCCGCTTACTCCAGCAATCCTGCCGTTAACAATCAGGAGCATCGCTGCTGAAATGCCGATTAGCGTCCCGCCGATCAGCGAGGATAGATAAGCGATCATTCTACGTTCTCCTCGCAGAAAATGTCATAAAGGGAGGCGACCAGTTTCGCTGCCTTGGCTTCTGTGAGGCGATAAAAAATCTGTTTTCCATCGCGTCGCGTTTCGACTATTCCGGAGTTGCGCAACACCGTCAGGTGCTGCGACAGGTGCGGTTGACCAACCCCGATTTTTTCTTCAAGTTCACCTACGGAGTATTCGCTCTCCACCAGGCTGCATACGATCATCAGACGCACTGGGTGGGACAGTGTCTTGAGCAGGTCTGCCACTTCGCCCGCTCGCAGAGATAGTTCAATGGAAGATAGCCCCGCTTTCATTATTGCCATCCTGTCCACGGTCATTCCCATGCAGCCCCTTCCAACGCGTCCAGTGGAAACTTCAGATAGCGCTTACCGTTGGCTTCTGGCTCAGGTAGACGTCCACCACTTATGTTCACCTGCAAAGCATGCAGGATGAGCCTTGGCATTGGCAGCGTTTTGTCGCGCTCTTTCCGCAATGCCACGAATGTTTCTTCCGTCTCGCCAGCAATGTGCGAGTTGAAGTTTCTCTGGTCCGCCACAGTGCTCTCCCAACGCGGCGTCCGGCCACCCGGCTGGTAATCATGTCCGGTGAATAGCCGCGTCTCATCAGGAAGTGCTATGATATTCTGTATTGACTCCCACAATGCTCGCGCATCGCCGCCGGGAAAATCCGCACGCGCCGTACCGCTGTCGGGCATAAAAACTGTGTCGTGGACAAAAGCCGTATCGCCGACCACGTAAGTGATTGAAGCGAGCGTATGTCCCGGCGAGAACATGACTCTTGCATCGATGGAACCAACCTTAAACGCTTCACCATCGGCAAACAGCCGATCCCATTGCGAGCCATCCGTAGCAAGTTCGGGCCAGTTGTAGATCTCCTTCCACAGCTTCTGGACGTCGATTACATGCTCGCCTATAGCCGTTTTCGCACCGGTTTTTTCCTTGAGGTACTGAGCTGCGGAAAAGTGGTCGGCGTGTGGATGAGTGTCGAGAATCCATTCGACCGTCAGGCCCCTATTACGGACGTAATCGAGAATTGCGTCTGCATTGATCGTCGCCGTGGACCCCGACTTTTCATCAAAGTCGAGAACGGGATCTACAATGGCGCACATACCGGTCGTCGGATCGGACACCACGTACTGAACACTGGAGGTTCGCTTATCGAAAAAGCCTTTTACCCGCGGTTGATGGTCAGCAAAACGTTTAAGCCACGATACTGCGACACTGGTATCAAAGCCGAGCTGATGTCCGAATGGTACGACGTCTTCATAAGACATGCGTCCGTCCAATACCTCGCCGATCAGATAAAGGCTGAGCGAGCGCATACCAGTCTTGCAATGCGCAAGCACTGGGCCATCCGATTTTGTGACCGCCGCCTGAAACGCACGGACATCAGCTTCAGTGATCGTGTTCATTGTGACCGGAATATACGCATAAGAGAGATCGTATTGGTGGGCTGCATCGCATTCCGCTTGGCTTCCAGGCTGGTCTGCGCTTTCATTATCGGGACGGTTGTTGATCAGCGTTTTGAAGCCGCTTTGATCGAGTACACTGAGTTCTTGCGCGTTTGGCTGCGAATATACCGACAGCTTCTCAGATATTCTGGTGACGGGCATTTATGCCTCCAACATAACGTTATATAATATACTATAATGTATAATGTTAAATTTTTCAAGCCTCCCTCGAACAGGCAGATCTTCAAAACCTGCGCAGAAACTCTAACGAAAAAGGTAAAGGCCCAATCGCCGGAGAAGAATTCTATAACTTCAAATTTTCAGTCCACTGGCAAAGGGTCTCGATAGAGGTATGATGATATGAAACCAACGTCCGGAGGTAGCTCAATGAGCCGATTGCATACAGAAAACCACCTCGTATCTCGGATCGGATGGCTTCGCGCAGCGGTACTCGGCGCCAATGATGGCATTGTCTCAACGGCGAGCCTCATTATGGGCGTCGCATCTGCTTCAACGGGAACGACACAGATAATGGTCGCTGGCATCGCGGGCCTTGTCGCAGGCGCGATGTCCATGGCGGCGGGTGAGTATGTTTCCGTCAGCTCTCAATCCGATACGGAGTTGGCAGATCTTGCCAGAGAGCGCAGGGAACTCGAATCTCAGCCCGAAGCAGAGCTCGATGAATTGATGCAAGCCTATATTGATCGCGGCCTAACTTCGGAATTGGCGCGGGAGGTGGCAATACAGCTTACCTCACGCGATGCTCTGGAGGCACATGCCCGCGACGAACTGGGAATTGTCGAACACATGGAAGCACGGCCTGTGCAAGCAGCACTGACCTCAGCGGCCACGTTCTCGATCGGGGCCGCCCTACCCTTGCTGATGGCGTTCATCGCGCCTCCCTCGATCTTGCTTTATGCGGTTGCTATCTCTTCCTTGCTGTTTCTAGCGTTACTAGGCGCAATCGGCGCCAAGGCGGGAGGAGCTAATATGCTTAAGGCAACCGTTCGCGTCACTTTTTGGGGCGCATTGGCCATGGCAATCACGGCTGGTATTGGGGCCCTGGTCGGCACAGCGGTCTGACCGTCGATCTGAGTTTGTAGGGAATCCATATGTAAAGAAGAATTACTGTAGTCGGTCAGAGGCAGGGCTCTATAATTTGCTCATTCTATAGGTCGGGGAGACTATGAAGATGCGGTTCTCGGTTGAAGATCGATCAAAAACAATCCTGCTGATTTTTGCCTTGTGCGGACTTGTGATGGGGCTCGGCCTGCACTTTTCCGGCTACTCATCGGGAGCACGGTTAATCTGGGCAATCGCCACATTGCCAGTGCTGGCATCGTTGCTCGTCGAGATTTTCCGGAGTTTATGCCGAAAGGAGTTTGGGCTTGATATCGTCGCCGCGATGTCTATGTCGGCCGCACTGGCATTTGGGGAAATGCTGGCGGCTTCGATTGTCGCCCTCATGTATACTGGCGGAGCCTTTCTTGAGAGCTTTGCAGAGGGACGAGCACGCCGTGAGATGCATGCTTTGCTGTCCCGCGCACCGCGAACAACAATGCGATATGTCGATGATCATCTCGAAGAGATTGCCGTTGAAACCATTCGTCCGGGTGACCGCCTTCTGATCCGTCAAGGAGACGTCATCCCCGTCGACGGAAGTATCACTTCCGTAAAAGCTTTTGTGAACATGTCTGCTTTGACGGGAGAGTCACTTCCGGTTTCGCTTGCGTCGGGAGCAGATGTGCTAAGCGGTTCAATGAATGCTGGCGATGCTTTCGATATCGTTGCCAAGCACGAAGCAAAAGATAGCACCTACGCTGGCATCGTTCGCCTCGTGGAAGAGGCACAGCATTCCAAGGCTCCAATGTCCAGACTGGCAGACCAGTGGTCTGTCGGCTTTCTGGTCGTGACCGTCATAATCGCCTTCGGAGCATGGTGGTTTACGGGAGACCCGATAAGGTCGGTTGCCGTCCTCGTTGTGGCTACACCGTGTCCTCTCATCCTGGCAGTACCCGTCGCCCTTGTCGCCGGATTGTCGCGCTCCGCTCATTTCGGCGTGCTGGTTAAGGGTGCGCGTCCTTTGGAGAACATGGCTCGTATCAACACGTTGGTGCTGGACAAAACTGGGACACTGACAGATGGCCGCCCACAAATTACTTCGATCCAAGCGGAGTCAGGATTGAGCGAAAATGACCTATTGTGTTTCGCTGCCTCCCTTGACCAAGTGTCCAAACATCCGATGGCGCAGGCTCTTGTACTGGCCGCTCAGCGGCGCGGGATAGATCTTGTATTGCCGACCGATGTAAGCGAACTGGCAGGAGATGGCGTCGCGGGCTGGGTCGATCGCAAAAGCGTCGTTGTCGGCGGACGTAGCTTCGTTGAGAGACAGGTCAATGCAAAACTGAGTGAAATCCCCCATATAGAAGCTGGAGCGGCCCTGGTTGCAGTCGCGATAGACGGTAGCATCGCGGGTTATATCATTATGGCAGATCCCTTGCGCGGCGAAGTGGTCGATACGTTACGGGGCTTACGCAAAGATGGCGTAAAGCGAATAGTGCTGGCGACAGGTGATCGTGCTGCAGTGGCCAAACGCATCGCCAAGGGTTTGGGGCTTGATGCCATCTACTCCGAACTTTCACCCGATCAAAAGGTGCTGACCGTGCTCAACGAACGTAAGAACGGCCCCGTGATGATGGTCGGAGACGGGGTCAACGACGCGCCCGCACTTGCAGCGGCTGATATTGGCGTTGCCATGGGTGCGAGGGGAGCGGCAGCCTCTGCAGAGGCGGCAGATGTCGTTCTTCTCGTAGATAGAATAGACAGACTTCGCGCTGGGATAGAAATTGCCAAGCAATCAAGGCGCATTGCAATCGAAAGTGTTGTGATGGGTATCGGACTTTCGGTGCTTGCTATGGTCGCAGCGGCGTTAGGTTTTCTGTTACCTGTCCAAGGCGCATTGCTCCAAGAGCTGATTGACGTCGCTGTCATCCTCAATGCGCTTCGGGCGTTGAGAATCTCACCCAACATCGGCTGATGGACGTCATGGTACATTAGAATGTGAACTGGTGAATAATTCGCTTCTGATGGTATGGACGCCCCACCGACGGCCTTTATGTGGCAGAATGGGTTCGTTGGGCGCCATTGAGGAAGATGCGTCCATGGATGAGATTACTAAAGTTGGTTTGGATCTGGCAAAGAATGTATTTGTGCGAGCTGCAAGTCGCATGAGTTTCTGTTTCACAGGAGGAGATATAGCCTGAAGAAACCGGTTGTTCCATCAGCCGTTCCCTACCCGGACATGCAGAGCCAGTAACAGCTCGGTGTGAAGCTTCGGGGACAACGTAACCGCCGGATATCCGGTAAGCCAAACCGTAAGGCAAGGCCGAATCTGCCAGCATGAGGGGGAGAGGAGCAAGGGATGAGCGGATACGACCAACGTATGTGAACTTCCGATAAACGTCGTGAGCTTTAACAAGCCAAACGTGCTGACAGGCTTGAACCAAAATGGTACGCGGTGAGACGTGGTCTTTGAATACTGGGCCGCCATGGACGATCAACCGCCGGCGAAGACGAAGGGTCCACCCCGCTCGGAGACTTATGCGGAACAGGGTAAGCCCATAGCGCTGCCGGCAACGGCAGGCGGACCATAAGGAACGCTGTTGGCGCTGTGGGTAAAGGAATGCGGAAAAAGCGAACGCCTGGCTGTAATGGACGGGATAGGGGCTGAAACATCGCCCGCCGCGAAAGTGTGCAGACTTTCGCGCGATTGAGCAAATGTGGGACCAGATGAACTGGTCGCATATTGAGGCAGAGGTGAAACGACTTCAGGTGCGTATCGCCAAGGCAACACGGGAAGGCAGATGGGGCAAGGTGCAAGCATTGCAACGCCTGCTGACCAGCTCGCATAGCTGCAAGATGTTGGCCGTGAAACGGGTGACGGAGAGTCGCGGTAAGAGGACGCCGGGAGTGGACGGTAAGATCTTTAAAGCCCAACATGTGTTTGGTGATCCGCTTAATGAACCGATGATCCTGCTTAAGGATGTTGTTGAGATAATTAACCTGCAAGATTTCAATCATCGTGCCCGTGCCGGTCCCCGTGATTGTCAGTATCGTGTTTACAGAAGTGGCTCGGGAAATCTGCACAGCCAGGATAAGTGGAAATTCTGCCTGAGTTCGGCTTAGATGCCGGGAACAGGAGATACCATGACGAGACGACCACGCCGAAACCATAGCCCAGCTTTCAAGGCAAAAGTTGCGGTCGCTGCGATCAGAGGCGAGCAGACGCTAATGGAATTATCCCAGCAGTTTGACGTGCACGCGAACCAGATAAAGCAATGGAAAGATCAGCTTCTTGAGGGGGCGATCGGTGTTTTCGGCCACGATACCAAGGCGGAACCAGCAGAGCCAACCGTCGACGTTAAAACGCTGCATGCCAAGATCGGTGAGCTAACTCTGGAGAACGATTTTTTAGCCGGAGCGCTCAGCAAGGCGGGATTGCTGGGCGGAAGGAAATGATCGACCGCGCTCACAAGCTTTCGGTCGCCCGACAGGCAAAGCTCCTCGGGTTCAGCCGTAGCAGTGTCTACTATTCACCGCGCCCTGTATCGGATGGCGATTTGGCACTGATGCGCCGGATCGATGAATTGCATCTGGAATATCCATTCGCGGGAAGTCGGATGTTGCAGGGGCTTTTGAAAGGAGAAGGGCTTGAGGTTGGGCGGCTGCATGTCTCAACACTGATGAAGAAGATGAGCCTTGAAGCGATTTACCGTCGCCCAAACACCTCCAAGCCAACGCCAGGGCATAAAATCTATCCCTATCTCCTGCGCAAGCTAGCGGTCACCAGACCCAATCAGGTGTGGCAATGGATATAACGTATATTCCGATGGCTCGTGGTTTTGTCTATCTGTGCGCTGTCGTCGACTGGTTCAGCCGCCGGGTTCTGTCATGGCGACTGTCGATAACGATGGAGGCGGACTTCTGCATCGAAGCGGTTGAGGAAGCTCTGGACCGCTATGGAAAGCCGGAAATATTCAACACCGATCAAGGATCACAGTTCACGTCCATCGACTTCACTAACGTGTTGAAAAAGGCAGAGATCGCCATCTCGATGGATGGCAAGGGTTCGTGGCGGGACAATGTCTTTGTCGAGCGGCTCTGGCGATCAATCAAATACGAAGAGGTTTATCTTCACGCCTACAAAACCGTGTCCGAGGCCCGCACTGGCATCGGCAGATATCTGAATTTCTACAACAGCCGACGCCCACATTCATCGCTTGACCGACAAACACCGGATCAGGTCTACTTTAACGCGCTGACACCAATGATGGTGGCGGCATAAGCGAGGCGGAAGTCCACTTAACAAAACGCCCGAAACTGTTCAGACAAACCGAACCACTTCTTACAGCCTGTCCACCAGCCAGGTTGGCTCCGCTTTTATCAATGACAACCTTCTGCGGAACGCCATTGCTTGCGATGGCTTTCAGATCACGAAACTCAAACTCATCAAGCGAAAAATGTATCGACGCGGAAAACGGGATCTGCTCGAAGCAGGTATCGTCGGAGCGCCCTGATGTCACCGAGCTTGCGTCAAAGCCCTTATTCCATTCTTAATGACATCCAGCAACACGGACTTGAAGCAGGTTAGCCAGCGCAGTTAAACGCCCTCGCCCATAATCTCAATGCAACACCGCGCAAGTGTCTTGGATTTAAGACACCCATCGAGGACCTTGCTCAACTTTTGCAGAAAGCGACGAAGTGGTTAAGCTAAATCACGCTAGGTTGATGCGCCTCAACATGAAGCGCATCAGAACGTTGGACAGTGGCGCGGTACAGTTAGTGCCGTGAGATTTAAGAAGCTCCGCCTTCGTCGTCCCAACGATCAACAGCTCTCGCCATAGCTCTATGTTTCTTGATGAATTGTGCTAATGCAATTCTCAGCCGAACTTCATCGCATGTCCCTTCCTGAAACCTGTGCGTAAGGTAACGTGTGGCTTCGGTGCGCAAGTCTTGCGAATCACCTGGTAATCTAGCTTGCCGAAGTAAACGGGAAATCATTGTGATATCCCTTGAGTCTAAGTGTGCAAAAGACATTGTAGCCTCCTTCATCTCTAGATTAATTTCTTAAACACAAAAATTATTACATTTTTAAAATGTAATAGGATTATTAGACGTATAATATTCAGATAAATAAATATATTTCGGTCACATAATTAATTGGAGAAATGAAAATATACTATCGCAATGATTTACGTTCCTGTAGACTTTCGACTTCACGTATAAATTGTTCTGCGTATTGAGCAGTGTCACAATAATCCTGTTCATAAGAGCCAACCGTTTGATGGCGAGTAAATATTGCTTTCAGACGGTCTAAGAATTTCGGTTCTGTCTCAGCCATATGTGCTATCAAAACCTGTAATATTTGTTCGTGCGCCAATACTTTACGTTCTAGTGCTGTAGAGCTATTGTGCATTGTCCTGTTCCTTTTTTTCTAATGTCGTGGGCCACGCGAACGTGAGAAGCCACCCGATGCTCGTCGCAAGATATTTGCAAGCTTTGTCCAGTCCTTTGAAGGCGTTGCCATTTGCTGACGTGCAGTTATGATTTCTTGCTCACTTGCGATGTCCTCTTCATGGCGTCGTGGCTTCAATGGTCTGTGAATGAATGTAGGTATTTGAAAATGTTGACTTTCCATTTTTTGTCTTTCTCGTTTTTGTGAAGCTATTTAAAGTCCTTTAGCTATTTCATCCCCACACGCTGTCGCGAGAGCCGCATTGGGTTGATCTGTACCTAGAGGAGTGGCCCATCCTGATTTCTCAATGAGGGAGCGGCGTGTATAGATTGGCGCCGCTTTGAACTCGGCAATTACAATCAGAGCAGATGGATCATTTTTAGATTTTTCGATACAATATGGGGTCAAAGCCAAAGCAATGCCTTCCGATAGGTTTGACGCTATCATTCTTTCAGAAGTCCCACTGGTAACCCACTCGCCAACGGAAAAGCCGACTGCGATTGTTAAAACAGCACCAAACAAAGCCCCACCAATGGCGGGCTTAAGCCAATTCAAATTATACATTTGATTATCCGATCTTAAATGATCGAGGTCGCATAATTGCGTTCCGATGTACGAGTATAACACTTTTATTTAGAAATCATGCATGAATTCGAATATTTATAATAGACCTGCTAAAGGCAGCATTTAAGCGGTATGCACGGTATTCAAAAATAATAATAATTACCAAAATATAGCTATGAGAAATATTTGAACGCCGTTAAATATCCGAAATAAATACTGTGATAAGTAGGCTTTAATTGCGCTATCGAGAGGCATTTACGCAAAAGTAGGTCTTTGACGAATAACTGCATGCTGGACTCACGAGAGACGCGGGCCGGACGCATCGCTCAAATGCGGAAGATTGCAATAATTTGGGTCACCGTATCATTTAGCTCGCCAAATAGAGAAGCCACCTCTATGCGCATCTCCATATCTTCTTCTTTTCTTTCATGGTCGGACAGACGGGCACGCGCATGAATGAGCTTTGATATGCGCAATCTCAGATTTGATGATGTGTGACATTGCCTACCCCTCCATGTGATATTCGATAATGTGAGCCTACAGTATAGGTTGACCGAAGCAAATAATTCGGGGCAACGCTTCAACGAAATGCGAGGGGCAGATCAAAGTCGATCTTTACGAACACCTTCAAGCGAGCAATGGTACAGTTGGATAATTGACAGAAAAAACCTAATGTAGACTGCCACCCGCTTGATGTGCCGACGACGGTGCACCTCGCATATAGAAGAAGGCTCATCACGCTTAGGCGCATCTGTTATTTTATTTTTCAGCCAGTGGTGACAAATAGCCGTTTAGGGAATAAGAGCCTCTTCCCTCCCGGATGAACAAAGCTGTATCTAATGACAGGTTATAATTACTGTTGTAGGCGAGAAAGCCGAAGTAATCAGTATAGTGCCAACCGGGTATGATCCGACGCAAATCTCTAGCAGTAAATGGCTCTACAAGGGTTCCATCGACGTGCACGGCAGTTAGAACGAGCTGATAAGCGTTCTTGGCCGACATTTTCATTTTGCAAATCTACAGGTGATCTGAAAATTAGCAAGCTAATCTTCGTCCATCGACAAACAACTTGGCAATACCATTAGGTCAATTAATTTTGCTGCTCGGCCAAACTGAAGATTGTCCCGCGAAGAATCCCCGGATAGGAGAGGGTAATGATGAAGGGAACATCTACGATAGCTGTCATTAAGCATGAAATCGAACGAACGCAGTTGGAAACATCAATCCCGCTTCCGACAGGAAAAGTAAAAATTGAGGTCGAAACACGCAAGGTAGACGGTTTCCGGCCAGTTCCGCTTGACGTCGTCATTCGGGTTAACGGCGCTGAGGTCAGCAAGGGACAAGTTCCGCGCGCAGCATCGCTCACGTTTACTGCCAATGATTCCTTTGACGTTGGCCGCAATAGCTATTCGCCAGTCTCTCTTACCTATTTCGACCGCAAGCCCTTTGCGTTCAATGGTACCACCCGGCATCTGAAGGTCGATTATTTCGACTAAGGCGCAGCCTCTGATGTGTCACTCCGTCGGAGGTAACTTTTTAAGCTAACAATCGCGGCGTGAATGTATCATTCTCATATGACAGACGTTGATGCACTAGTATTAGGCATAGCACTAATAGTCGTGGTCGCGCTTATGCTTCTCGGCTGCATATCTAAAGGAAGTCTCTGACCGACTTTGGTACATGAATATCGTCGAGAGCTTTCACTAGATGCGTGGGTGCAGGTCTGAAGGCCACAGTAACCTTAACCTGTGCGCAGATGCGTGGTGATGTATGGAGCAGTGACTGGGCAGAATCTCGCGCCACATTCTATTGGCGGTTTTGCAAAGTTCTCGGTGGATGGCAGAAGTGAAGCGATCACGGGGAAAATAAAGGAGGTTACAGATCGGTTCGTGAATGAAAGCAAAAGGTTGAATTCAGCCTGAATTTGACCCAGTGTTGTGTTTGATTTTGATCAGATTCAGCGCATTCATCCTATTGATTCTCAGTCTATTTCCGTCTTCGTGTAGATTAACACGAGATGGAAAAATGGCTAAAATCGGGCGTAACTCAAGAGGCTTGTGCTACTCACTCTGCCCCGATTAAGCGGTAAGTCACCGCCTAGCATGGACTATGATAGGCGGTTATTTCTAATCTGAGACTCTATTTTTTTACAATCTCAGTGTCTTTGGTACGACGTGGGATAGATAAAGGCTTAGATAAGTTAGGCGTAGTTTCTAACTTATCTTTCTTAGGCTTCCGAATTTCTCGGTTACTGCGCATTGTTCCTCTTGACATGATGTGGCTTTCCATAACTCGTGTTAAGGTTCGTCGTCAGATCAATTCAAGTTATTCGTTCAAATACGATTGTTTTGGTGCTCTCGGTTTGCGAAAGCAGCATAGGGTTCGGTCGATGGAGTGAATGTATGGACTGCATCGATTATCACCCCAGCCATGAAATGCTTAAGGACTGTCTTGGAGCGCTCACGAAGATGCCCGGATAGAGGTCTCATGTTTTCAGTGACGTATTTCGCATTGCTAAGAATTCTATTGAGAATGCGAGTACGGTCCGGCTGAAAGATTAAAATGTTGGTGTCGGAAGACATAACGCCCTCCTTTGTTGCGGGCCAGACATTCTCAGCCTGAGCAACAGAGCCCGTTTCAATGCTGTTGCGATAACCACCATGCGCCTTATGCTCCGGTAAAGCAACTAAGGCAGCATTAAGGCTGAACCCGCTGCTTCTGGTCATTTCAGCCTTGCCCACGCGGGTTTTATTTCACAATCGGATCTTCGGTTGGTGGCTTTGAATAGCTGTTGAGGGAATAAGACCCTCTGTCAACTCGGATAAGAAGCGATACTTGTATCAGTATGTTGTAATCACTGTTGTAGGCAAGAAAGCCGAAATAATCGGTGTAATTCCAACTTGGTAAAATTCGATGTAAATCCCGAGCCGTAAATGGCTCTACAAGATTTCCATTAACGTGCTTGGCGATTAGAACTAGCTTATGAACGTTCTGAGCCGAGATTTTCATTTACCAAGTTTATAGGTAACCTGAAAACCAGCAATCTAATATTTTCCGTTAACCAATGGTAGGCTCCCCATCTGTATTCGAAAACGGCCGCCGCCTTAGCATGGCGGCTTTAAAAGTCGACAGTATAGGAATTTAAGTTTGCATCTTGATCTCTAGAATGTCCCGCCTTCATCGCGCCATCGATCAACAGCATTATCCATTGCTTTATGTTTCTTGATGAACTGGTCCAACGCAATTCTTAGTCGATCTTCGTCGTAAGTGCCTTCCTGAAGTCGCCGTGCGAGATAGAGTGCGGCTGCCGTGCGTAAATTCTGCGTGTCGTCTGGCAACCAGGCATTCCGAAGGATCTTCGAAATTAATCCAATATCGGCAGCGTCTAAGTAGGTGGAAGACATTGCGTCCTCCTTGGTTGAGCGCCAGGCCGTCTTGAACTAAATGACAGCGCCCGTTTCAACTGCTGCCATGATAATGACTATGCACTTTAATCACCACATAAACAACTAAGGCAGTTGCGCGCCCACGGGGCTTTTTCATAAGGAGACAAGGTAGGCGTAATCGCCTGGGCCGAATTCTTATCCAGCCACGTTAGTCCGGCGTTCGAGGTTACTTCTTCTGCTTTTTAGTATCTTTGATCTGAGTGGTGAAACAACCACCTGTCTTGCTTGCGGACTTATCAGCCGCAGCTGATTTCTCCTTCTTAGGTTTGCGCACTTCACGATTACTTGGCCTTTTGCCATGATGGAAAATTTCTTGCTTAAAGAGCGGAGTGTTCTAAACCTGCACAAATAACCGATAGGCTTTTCAGATACATTAACAGCTTTCACAACATTCGCCGAAGGCACACGATACTCCGACAAATATCAGCCGCTTAATTGGAACAAAGAACCGTCGAAACGAGATGATTAGGCGATACAAAATGGCACAAGTCGAACTGTGAGCTGCGCCTATATCACCAAAACAATGTGTTGCTAAAGCAGGGAAATAGGTTCAAGGTATAAATTCCAGCAGCCATTTTACGGGCGCTGCTGTTTAAGGGTTGATTACCTTTGCCCCAAGCGAGGAGGACAGCATGTCTTCCCTATTTCATTATCCGAAAATACCCGAATACGCGACCATCGCCAATTACTTGTTATTTGCAGCGAGCCTTGCCATGATTGGCTATATCATGGTGGAGGGGTGGCTTCGATAGGCTATAGCAAGTATGGCTGGAAAGGCGGCGCTCAAATGACCGAAAGAACCACGGAAACCGAAGTCACGTTCAAACATTCATTTCGTCTGAAGTCCTTTTCGGAGCCATTGGGAGCCGGTACGTATCGCCTAGTGATGGACGAAGAGTTGATAGAAGGCCTGAGCTTCACGGCGTATCGTAGAGTTGCGACTTATCTTGAGCTTCCCGCTATCTCGGTCGCATTGGCCCACCGCCGGTTCCTTCAGGTCTCATCGGTGGAGATCGAAGATGCATTGGCACGCGACACAGCTAATATCGGTGCTGGCACCCGTGATAACTCTTGAGCTAGAAATTGGTTTTCCAGTGCTTAGTTCAATACATTCGTCGTCAGACTAAGATTGCTTCAGCACGATGCTCTACGAAGCCGACAGTCACATCAACATGATGGTGTCTATACCCCCTGCATCTCTCCGTCATTGAAGGGACATAAACCACTGGCCCCTGTCATTGGGCGATGTATTGATTGCCAGTCCATAGCGGTCGCTCCATTTTCGACCCTATGTCAGTCGTTGACAGAGTATTGGCAACCGCCTAGAAGCGGACAAAGAGTATATGGAGATATATGCGCAGAGGCTTGTGATTTCGACCGCAGTTTGCGACCACAACTGGCACTAATAACTTTGTGCCGTAACGTTTGCATGTCTCTTCTTGGAATTATTATGAAAAACCACGACGTTGTAATCCGGCCCTATACGCCGGAAGGAGATTTGAAAAAGCTGTCGCGCATTTGGCTTGACGCCTCACTGTTGGCTCATCCTTTTATTGGCGAACAGCGCTTGGTTGAGCAACGAACGCTGATCGAAGATCAGTATTTGCCTAATGCCGAGACCTGGGTGGCATGCGTTGACGATGAGCCCAGCGGCTTTATAAGTCTGCTCGATACTTTCATCGGAGGAATCTTCGTTTCTCCAGCCCGGCAAGGACTTGGAATCGGCCGTCAGCTCATCTCCCATGCTCGCAATCGTAAAGGTGAACTTGAGCTAGAGGTTTACACCCACAATCAGCAGGCCGTGAATTTCTACACCAAGCTCGGCTTTGAAGAGTTGTCACGCCGTGCTCGCGATGATGACGGCTACGCTTTCGAAAATGCCCGTTTACGCCTAATCGGCTAATCGCGCGTCGGGCGGCGTAAACCGCCGCCTGACAGTCATTTCACAAACCAAAAAGCCGAATGTCTGCATTCCCCCCTTAACAGTCTTTGGATGCAATATAAGCTGAACGACGACTTTAAAACGAGTGTTAATGCTGCGCCAATGGCCGAAGTTGCGCGCTCAGCTGTCTTTCACGTTGAAATACCAGACCCTCCTCTTTCAACCCCTAATATTTGTTGAGCCAGTTACCAGCTTTACCAATAGCGAACGTAGATTGAGGTGAAACTGAGGGGCGGGATCATGTCGATCACGTCGTACCATCGCAGTGACAGATATTTGAGCTTAACATCCAACACAGCCATCGAACGCCGCTCCGAAACACTAGACGAGGGCAAAAAGGACCATCCTTGTGCAATCGTGGTTGCGGTTCCTCAAGGCGATAAAGGGCAGGTTCGAACCATTGTTGCGCCGATCACGCTTCCAAGCGTCGTGCCGACCCAAGCACTTCGCTTGAAATTCCAGCTAACATTGCAAAAGCTTAGGTCTAGATAGTGCGCGGCATTGGATTCGCTTTGATGAACTCAATCGTTTTACTTGGCCGGGCTATGACCTTCGCCCAAAACCGGATGGCACCTTCCATTATGGGATGTTGCCGCGCGGGATTTTATATCTCGGTCATTATGCCAATGGCGGCAATGTTTATCTCATGCCAGAATTTCTGGCAGGCATTGATGTGCCGCGTCGCAATGTCGCGGGTACTCGGGGCTTCAGCGCGCTGGCCAGTGCAGCGAACTTCCGCACCTTCGACGTCAATCATGTTCTGCCTCCGGGGCAGAATGTTGGTGGTATGACCTCGTTTACATACGGAATGAGCGGCTATCGTCTCTCGCGCATGGGTGCAGCAGCAGCGCGCGCGATTCAACCTTTGAAACGCCAATCAGCAGCATGTTCAAGCTAAATTACGTACCCAATGAGGAGCTGAGTGTGCGTCAGAGTGCTTTGCTCTATGAAAACGAAGCAGCGCAACATGTTAAGAACGATACGTTTTCCGCGCGTTTCAATTATGCATCAAATGACAACGACCTGATCAATCTGGGGATGCAGGCTTATTACAATCCCTATCAGCTGGCGCTCAACTCGGGATTGTCGGTAAAGAACAAGGCATCTGGCTTCGATATTGCAAATACTGCCCTGTTCAACTTTGGCGATACCGCACTTGCCCTCGACTATGGTGCGGCTATTACCGTTACGACATCACAAATTATGCTGGCGCTGGTGAATTTCTAAGTGGTGATCCGCGCAAACTCATCTAAGATGAGCTCCCGCAAACCGTCATCGAATACACTAAGCTAAACAGCCATTCCAACAAGTTGACCGAAAAATGCGGTTGGAACGCCATTCATTCTCTGTCACTCATGAAACGGCGTTCTTTAACCATTTTTATTCAGAACGTTTAATATTTCCGCCGTGACATGATAATTAGTTATTTTAAGTTAGCTTTGGGGTGGGGACATGGATCAGGCATCAGCAAGAAATAATATTGCTTCAGAATTATTTGAATTGAAGCCAGCAACCTGGAACTCCTGGCGCGCGATAAGAACAGCCTTTTGCATCGGATTCCCTTTTGCTGTTGGCTTGTCCTTTAATGACATAATGACTGGCATGTGGGTCGCGATGGGTTGCCTGATGATGGCGACCGGCGAAGGCTCAGGCAGCTATAGTTCAATATTTAAAAAAATGCTGATTTCTGCGCCAATCGGTGCTTCAGGCTACCTCCTCGGTTATCTTGGGATATTGCCTTGGGTTTTCGTTGTTTTTGCAATGATGCTTGTCGGCTTTTGCGCAGCATATGTCAGTAACAAAAGCAGCACATTATCCATCGGCACGCTCCAGGCACTACTTTTAGCGTCAATCGCACTTGGAGTTCCTGCTATTAAACCATTTTGGCAGCCTGCGGCTCTGTATCTGGTGGGTACTCTTCTCTATTCAGTAGTCCTCGGTTTGGAAGCGTTGATACGCGGTTGGCATTCACAAGATGCTCAATCAAAAAGGGTAACTCATAATTCCTCAGCCCAAACTCGTGCTGCAACTCAACGATCAATTGTGGCAACCGCAATCGCTTTTTCTGTCTGCATTGGTGTTTCTTATTCTTCCCATTGGTTTGATCATGATGCCCATTGGTTCTGGATCCCCCTCACAGTCGGTTTGGTGATGAAGCCCGACTTTGGATCGATTCGCGACCGTGCAATTCAACGCACCATCGGAACAATCTTTGGCGTCATAATCGGCGCTGTAATCTTAGCAGCCGTTCCAAAAGGCGCTTTGTTCATTGCTCTGATGGCCGCTTTGAGCGCTATGTTGCGGTGGGCAATGCAGCGATCCTACATTCTGCAAGCCGTTTTTCTAACACCACTGATTTTAATGCTTGTTGATGTCATAGTTCCAGGAACTGCCAATATTGACTATGGAGTTCAGCGTCTCATTGATACAGCGATAGGCGGACTGATAGTTGTCCTTTTAGGATATGTCCCGCTTCAATATGTTAATAAATTAAAAACTTAGCGTGGATCAGTGATGAGAACGTAATTGGTGATGATTGATGAATGGAGGCTCGCGAGCTGCTCTGCACGCAATACCATTGATGTTGGATTTCAATTTTGGTAGCTGAAACGTGGTCCTTCTCCGTTGATCAATTCCTTGCCTGCCATCCACAGATGATAATACTAATTTCACGGTAACGTTAATTACCCTTATGGGATAACGCACTTAAACGCCTACGGTATCGCCAGATTTCTCAAAGAGAAGCATCAGGAATTTTCATGTTACACCGCGCGAAATCCGGATTTTTTTGATTATGCTGTGTTCCTCGACGTCTAACCATTGCTCGCTTACTGACGGGCTTGTATCATCAAGCAATGCTTTAATGTTTATCCCGTAACTCTGGAGCTCTGCTATCGCTTTATTTGGCAGAAATCGTGCAAACAGGCGTGTGGCGCTTAATGGCAGCGTGTATTTTTCCACGCAATTGCCATTAACATATTTCTCAACAACTATGGTTTTCATAAAGCCATCTTTCTTTTTACTCTTGTGAATTTTTTATAGCCAAAGAAAAAATCAGGATCATGCGCTATCAACGCAAGTGTAATTATAATCAAAAGCAAAGTCTGAATAATTTTAGTATCAGGATGAGTTTGAAATATTTCGTTGAAAATATTAGCCGATAAATGAAAGACTACCGCAACCCAAATGCTACGCCCTGAGCGATAATATAGCCAGTTCATTATTATAACGAATGGGAATAGACTAATAATGAAATTCAGTGCGTGAATATTTCCCGTAGCCACCAAATTAGCTTGGTAATATCCCTTAATGAACGCCAACGGAAAGTGCCATATAGCCCAGTAAATGCTGAATACGATTGAAGTGCACAACATGCTCATACGCCGCCGGAGAGCATCAGTGCCATAACCATGCCAACTAATTTCCTCGACAATGGGTGCTAAAACCAATGGTACCCAGCCGATCAGAATACCTGCATTAAATGAAGCAGAGTGGGAAAGACTAAACTGTTGAATGCTATAACCAAAAAAGAGGGATATGAACTGAGCAGTAACGATACTGCCCATCATGATAGTTATTCCCACAAGTATATATCTCAATTGCAGCCATCTAATAGAAAGGCGTATCCAGAAATCGCTCAGCAGAACTGTGCTTTGACGTAACATTGCCCAAGTGACAATTGCTGGTGCCAATAGTCCGACCCCAGCGAAAAAGCTGACAAGTACCATGGTTAGAAAACTAGGAATTGAGCTATAACTGAACCAAGCGGCAACAATCCATGCCGACCAAGCGGCAATCGTCGACAGCGTAAAAAATAACCATGGGTGTTTGAATTGGTCGATTGTAATTATTTGGTCTTTATCCATCTTCGCAATCATACTGTTTGATTGATGTTGCATGATTTCACGATTTTAATCATTAACTCAGTCTGTGGGTTGAGCTTCCTAAACTCTCGATGAGAGAGTCAATCTGTTCAGAATTATTGGTAATACGTTGCCATAGCCAGGTCATGAGGCAGCACATAATGGCCCAAGCGACAATCACATCTGATGGAAAGTGCGCTCCGAACATTACACGATTAAAGGACGCGAAAATTAAAGTAGGTGTAAGAACGGAAAAGCCAATCCATCGCCACTTTATTGGCAATAGTATGATCAGCGATAAGGTTGCAGCCGCCGTTGCTGCTTCACCCGATGGAAATGAACAATTTCTACCGCATTGAGCCGCGTACTGCCAAACGGGCGTAAAATCTGCTGTTCCGCCAAATTCAAGCAGACCACGAGGCCGAGCACGACCGATAAACCCCTTGAGTAGCTGTACAGTTAAAAAGGGCCCAATGAGAAAGCTCAGTATAACGAAGAATGCCTTGTGAGGCCGGAAAAAATTAAACTTGTGCGGTTTTATAGAATACAACGCAATGAATATGATCATTACAGTAAGCAGATAAATCATCGACCTCCGATTTGCATCGCGTATAGCCAACAATATCCAGTTTTCTGACAACGGGAAATTATGCCCATTGGCGAAAATTCGTATAATAGCTAAATCCAGATTAGGGAATATGATGAAGAGAAAGCTGGATGCCAAAAGAGCAGTAATGGCCAAATTGATCTGAAGAGCGAGCGGCGCATCTTTGTTTTTGTTCAGATTTGGCTGTTCGACGCGGCTAGATGTCGATATTTGCATTTGAGTGCCTTGTGATTTCAGTTGGCACAACGTTCTAATTTTTAATGTCAAGATTTGATGGAGAAACAGTGTGCCTTTCGTCAATTGGCAGGTGCAAATCTAGCTCCATCAACGCCGGACATTGAACTTAATTTTTTCTGTTGTAAAAGTCCGCTTAAAATACATTGGGTTCAAGTCCCTAATGCCTTCATTTGGAGTCCAAATTGGATAATAGCCTCATTCTAGTCGTAGAAGATGAGCCCAAGATTGCAGAGATTTTGAACGCTTATTTAGAGCGAGAGGGTTTTCGTACAGTCCGTGCAATGGATGGTCAAACGGCGCTTCAACATCATAATGCACTCTCACCTGATCTCGTATTACTTGATGCAAGACTACCAAAGCTAGACGGCTTTGCCGTTCTTTCCAGATTGAGACAAATATCGAATACGCCTGTGATAATGTTAACTGCATTGACAGAGGATTTGGACAGACTAAGCGGTTTACGTCTGGGTGCCGATGACTATATCTCTAAGCCATTTAATCCTCTGGAAGTTGTCGCCCGCGTAAAAGCTGTACTTCGTCGTTTCAAAGGATCACAAACGGCTGAGATCCTTCGTGTTGGCAACATTGAGGTCGACTTTAAAGCATACTCTGTGTTTGTTCATCAAGACGAACAACGCGTGGTGCTTCCATTAACTCTGAGCGAGTTTCGTATTCTTGCTTACATGATCAGACGACCAACACATGCTTATGAACGCAGTGACATTCTTGATGCCTGCTTGCCCGAAAGTGACGCTCTATACCGTACTGTCGATACTCATATATCAAATCTTAGGCGCAAATTCGAAAAACAAGAACAATTTGGTTTTTTTACTGCCGTTAGGGGCATAGGCTATCGCTTCTGCGATCCGAAATGAGAGTTCCTGTTCTTTCACTTGCTACGCAGGTTGCAATCATTATCGCTGTAATGTTGCTATTAAGCGTGGGATTAGCTTTCCTCGGCGTTAATTGGTATTCTTCATATCTTGAAGAGGCTCTACTAAAAACGCTACCCGTTGACGCTGCAAAAGCATACAACGATATTAATGCGGGTATCGTTCCTGAAAACGCCGGATTGAAAGTTCTTCTTGAACAACTCAGCAGTTTATCAGAGCCGTTAGATTCGAGCATTTATTTGTCAGTTTTAGTTTCGGGTTTGCTATCTGCGCTTCTTTGCAGTGTGATTGGGATCTATTTAACACGAAGAATTACTCAGCCACTACAACAACTCACCAAGACCGCGGAAGCCTTGAGGTCAGGAGATTTCTCAATTCAACAACTGGGTCCTGATCATGGCCCATTAGAGGTCTTGAGCCTGGTTGATAGCTTTAACGATTTGGCCTTTAGCCTACAACAAATGGAAAATAGGTTAAGTTTTAATAATATGGCAGTAGCTCATGAGTTGCGTACGCCTCTTACAATTTTACGAGGTACAATTCAGGGCATGATAGACGGCGTATTCCCAATGGAAAAGGAGGCTTTAGGTGGTCTTGTTCTTCAAATAGACGGGCTTTCACGGATCGTTGAAGATCTCCGTACACTATCGCTTGCAATAGGCCAAAAGCTTGTGATGCATTGCCAAATGACGGATCTATCGGAATTGATTAGCGATGTATTGATCTCTACCAAGCCAATGTTGAATGAAAGCTTAATAAAAGTAGAATTGGATCTGATGCCCATTTTGGCCTTCGTTGATGCCCAAAGAATAAAACAGGCCTTCCTCGCAATTATCGAAAATACTTGTCGATATGCTGGGCAAGGAACGACTTTACGGTGTTCCGTAGTTGATATTTCGGATGATTTATTGGCAGTCCAAATATGTGATAACGGATCCGGATTCCCTAGCGACATGAGTTTTACTGAAATCTCACCATTTTGGCGCGGAGAAGAATCAAGATCACGGATTACAGGAGGAACTGGGCTAGGGCTCTCGGTTGTTCAAGCTATTGTCGTGGCTCATGGGGGGCGGCTTGAATTAAGCAACAAAATATCGGGAGGAGCGTTATGCTCAATGACACTCCCAAAGAAGGCCAACCGTGAGCGTTTTTCTTAATAACTTTTTAGTTTTCAGCGGCTCCTCTCAAAACAGTCTCCGTTTCGAAAAGGGCCTACGTATCGATTAGCTGTTATCAGGCTATGGAGCTAAAAGCACGGCGAATTGGCGGCCTGACATCCTTTATTCTTGCCTACTGATCAAGCTATTTTCTTTACCCTGACGATCACGTGATCGTAGCAATGCCAATCGATTAGGACGATGACCGGAGAGGAAAATTGAATCTCCGCTCTTTACGCGCACTGCCTGGGAAATATTCGGACTATTTTTTCTCGGCGGGGTTAATCGGTTGCATTCGTTTCATTTAATTCATTGCCTTATGAGTTGCTAGTTAATGCTGTTGTACGTGCATCACAACTCGGCCAGCATCCTTGCGGCTTTCAGAGAGATGTTCGCGCGATCTGATAGGTAGGTTTATGAGTTTAGATATTGATTGCCGCGAGCAGAATGACCGACTTATCGAAATCAGAACTAATAATGTGTCAACCTACTCAGTGATTCAAAAGCCAAACTCTAAACTCAACAGATTCAAGGAAATTTTGAAATAGAACGCTTTTAGTCAGTAAGCAATAAAGCGATTGCCGCAATGAGTGCGAACGGAATCACCAACCAATAAAATTCTTTGCGTAGCAGGCGGAAGGTTACAAGGAAAGCAACGATCATCGCAAATACGATTGGGAGAATAATGAAAACTAAATCGGCGACTGAAATTTGGCTCATATTTCCTGCTTTTACTTTAATTTTTGAATGACCGCGTTAACACAATGAGCTCCGCAGTCAAATCAGAAAATAACCCTGCTCTTAAGATATGCTATTTGGACTCTCATCGATCCAAATCTTTATGTCGAGTCGTCTCGAAACCTGGTGGCTTCCAAATAACTTACTGCTTTCATTGGTATATTTACGCAATTTCTACGCATCAGATTTTCGCTGAAACTGTCCGTTCAGCACAATTGACGCAACAAGGCCAATCACCAGCCCCCAGAATGCTCCGCCAATACCGAGCAGGCTGATATTCGCAGCAGACGCCAGAAAGGTAATAAGTGCTGCCTCTCTCGAACGAGCATCTGCCATCGCACCAGCAAGGCTTCCCCCAATTGCACCAAGCAAAGCAAGCCCAGCAAGCGTGGTAATAAACGTCGCCGGGAATGCCATAAACACTGCTGCGAGTGTTACCCCAAACACCCCTACCAGAATATAAAAACAACCCGCAGCAATACCGGCAATCCAGCGTTTCGACGGATCTTCGTGCGCTTCCCGTCCGGTAGCAATGGCAGCAGTAATAGCTGCAATGTTGAATGCATGAGAGCCAAACGGTGCCATTATGAGTGAACCCAGGCCCGTGAGCGTTACGATGGGATTTGCACTGGTCTGGAACCCATCATTCCGCAGCACCAACATGCCGGGCATATATTGACCTGTTAGTGTGATCAAAAACAACGGCAGTGCGATACTGAGCGTGGCGTTCAGGCTAAACTCTGGCATGGTAAAAACGGGAGCGGCCAGTTTCAATTCCAGATCAGACAGATCGACACGACCCTGCATCAGCAGCAGAAAAAACCCAATCAACAAGATGCCAATGACTGCATATCGTGCGGAAACACGCTTTAAAACGACATAGGCAGCGATCAGCGTACCCACTAAAACGGGATCGACGCTCACACTGCTGAAAGCACCTATTCCGAACTGTAACAAGATGCCTGCAAGCAACCCCGAAGCTATGCCCGGAGGTATCAGCCGGATAACTTTTTCAAAGTATCCCGTGAGGCCGAGAACCACGAAGGCAATAGCTGAGATCATGTATGCACCAATTGCTTCCGCATAGGATGTCGTGGCGAGAGCTGTGACGAGGAATGCTGCGGCCGGTGTGGACCATGCCGTGATAATTGGTTCACGATAACGCCAGCTCAGCAGCAAACCAGAAAGCCCGACGCCGATCGAAATCGACCAAACCCAAGACGCGGTTAGTTCGGGGCTAAGATTGGCAACACGGGCCGCCTGAAAAACGAGAATGAACGTACCGCCATAATTGACGATGACTGAAATCAAACCTGCAACAACAGGGTGGATGATATCATTTATTCTGGTAAGCGTGCGAGAAGAGGTGCAGGACATGTTCGGGCTTCTCCGGAAAAGCATATTCAAGCGATAGACTGGCTTGACTTTTAGGCGCTCAATGGTCTGATATGCCCTGCCAATTATCGCATGAGATACCATCCAATTGTTTAGGCATTCACAACTCGAATCCGTAAAAGCATGGCTTAATCACCCTGCCCACTCTGCCATGCCACTTCATGCGCGCATTCAACGTGCGATCCGGCAATTGATCGTGGATGGTGCACTCAGTCGTGGCAAACCACTTCCGGCCTCACGCGCGCTCTCACAATCACTGGGCGTTTCTCGCGATACGGTCGAAGCCGCCTATGCGCAGCTTCATGCAGAAGGTTTCATCGAGCGTCGCGTCGGCAGCGGTAGTTTCGTCTCGCAAATTGCCGAGCTTTCTGTCGGTCGTCGACTGACGAAACGCTCTCCTAAACCAAAAGATCAATCGCCCGAACTCAGCAAACGTGGCAACGCGTTGTTCCAGAGCGGCGGTGTGCGCGAGACTTTGACACCGCGCCCTTTCGCCCCCGGTATCCCCGACACACGAAATTTCCCACTTGCACTTTGGGAGCGTTTACAAAGACAAGTTCTCAAAGAGATCGGGCCGCAAACACTTTTGCATGGAGACCCGCAAGGGGTTGAACAACTACGACAGGCAATTGCGGACTATATAAATCTCGAACGCGGGGCACGTGCCACTGCCGAGCGTGTGCTGATACTCACGTCGTCGCAACAAGCCCTAACATTGTGCGCGAATGTGCTGTTTGATCCGGGTGAGCGCATTTATATCGAAGACCCGGCCTATTATGGAGCCCGCAAGGCATTTGATGCTGCCGGGTTGAATTGCGTACCCATTGCGCTGGATCAACAAGGCATAAATATCGAGCTTATCATCAATGATCCCAATTCAGCACGCGCTGTCTTCCTCACACCATCACATCAATTCCCGACGGGTGCAACCTTGGCCCTGGACCGCCGGCTTGCATTGATTGAATGGGCAAAACGTCATCGGGGATGGATTATAGAGGATGATTACGACAGTGAGTTTCATTATGCGGGCAAACCCACAGCCTGCATGCAAGGCCTCGATCAGCATCATAGAACCATATATATCGGCACTTTTACCAAATCACTCTTTCCGGGATTACGGATGGGTTATGTTGTGTTGCCCGAACAGCTGGTCAAACCAATGACCACGGCCCGCACGCTTCTTGATGGCCATACCGCATCCATTTCACAATATACGCTTGCCCGTTTTATAGAAGGCGGACATTTCGGCGCCTATATTCGCACCATGCGCGGTATCTATGCCCAGCGCCTTGAAATATTGAGCAGATTGGTTCGCAAACATCTTTCGGGTTTTATTGAGCCGCGCATTCCCATAGGGGGCTTACAAATGCCGTGCCTATTGACATGCGACATCTCCGAGCAAAAGGTTTTGGAAGCGGCTCGTCGTTCTGAAATTGAGTTGCTGGGGCTGTCAGCACTCCACGCCACAGGTGAATCCAAACCGGGGTTTCTACTCGGCTTCGCAGCTTATACGCCGATAGAACTTGAGATCGCGGTGAGGAAACTTGAAAAGATATTCCACACACTCAAGGTCATTCCGTCAGCGAAATGTAGTTAAACCCAAAAAGCTCTAGCTATGTGTAAAAGCCTGCAGCCTGTTAACGCCACAGGCTGCAAGATCATCAAAACGAACGCTCGTACGTAACCCAGTTGGCTGCTTTTGCAATGTCGTCATAAAGACGACGCGCAGTTACATTGTCCTGCGCAGTCACCCAACTCAGCATCGTCCAGCCGCGCATGCTTGCAATATCGCTGAGCGCCCCAATAAGCATACGCCCAACACCGCGACTGCGGTGAGATGGATCGACAAAAAGGTCATCAAGAAACCCAGCATATTGGCCTTGCAAAGGCCTTGGTTGAGGCCAGTAGTGGGCAAAACCGATAATGCTTTCGCCTGATTGAGCCACCAGCCCTTCCAATGGATGCGTTGCGTCTTGCAACCAGGCCCATGTGCGATCAAGTATATCGTCACTCATGGGTACCTTGTAGAAAGCGGCATAGGCTCGATAGAGTTTTTTCCAGTGTGTTTTATCTGCTGGCCCCAGAGCACGGATTTTAATTTCCGCCGAAAATCGCACATCACTACCGTTGAATGTTGGTTTGGTCATTGGCAAGTCTCCCTTCTTCGCGCGGAAATTTCTCCACGGGTTGCCGAAGCCTTTAGACAATATTGGATCGATAATTTCCCTCCAATAAAGCCAATAACACCAGACCAATTTTCTTATTGGCAATACTTCAGTAACTGAAGCAATTTTGTGATTCAGATCGCCAGTCAATAGCACTCTTAAATATTTTTGTAATAATTCAGCGTGCTTGGTGCGCTTTCATATAGCTTTTACTATAAATTAAAATTCCACTCGGTGGCAGAGAGGATCTTCAACTTTATTTCTAAACGGGGGGGCTAATCAGCTAATTAATTTAGTCAAAAAGCTCATTTAAAAAGCATTCTAAAATTGGATCAGAGTCTCTTCGCAACTTATAGATTATCTCCATCGGTGTATGAATGGTGAATAAATCAGCCGAGATGGAACGTATTTTGTCAGCCGCTTCAAAACTGTAAGCTATATGGTCAGGCAGAAAGCCCAGGTACTGACCCGTGAGCAGAAACATCGCCGTACCCTCGACATTGCGCGCCACAGCTGAAGTAATATTGATGCCCTCACCGAGCACTTCTTTTAGGCGATCCAACTCAAATGGACTTGGGGACACAAAACGCTGTTCACTGAGAACACTGTTATCCGGCTTTTGCCGAGAATATAATGGATGCCCTTTACCGCAATACAATTTACTGACTTCGGTATACATCTCTTTGTAAAAGAGCTGTTCTCGCTTGACGTGCCGGCGCGTATTCATTCCAATGTGAATCTTATCTTCAAGCAATGCGGTTTCCATGGTTGAAGAAGACATAATTGAGATACTGATCTCAACCTGTGGGGACTGAACCGAGATTCTGCGTATTGCTGATATGAGCGGATTTGCGCTGTCTGATATTGTGTTATCAACTACACCTATGTGTATGCTGCCTCTGAGTTCAGAGTGAAGTCGATTTATCTTCGCCTTAAAGTCATCAATTGACTGAAAAAGCTTTTCAGCAGCTTCATAAACTTCCTTTCCACTCTCAGTTAATTCAAAACCAGCGCGACCACGAAGGCAGAGCTTTAATCCCAAGCGAGCTTCAAGGTCAGCCATATGTTTGCTGATCGCGGAACGACTGATGCCAAGTCGACCCTCAGCGACGCTAAATCCACCAGCTTCCACTACCGCCATGAATACTCTCACAAGACGCAGATCAGCACTTTGCACTGAACCTGGAAACGACATGTGCGACATAACTAATCCCATTAAGGTGAATTTTTATTCACCTTAATGGGTGAAGATAGAGATTTAAAGTACTTTATTGTTCATCTAAGTTCCTCGTTACCAATTGTCTACCCGAGAAGTAGGCATTGTTCGGGAGGAACATCATGAAAGTAATTGTAGCGGCACTAACAACGCTTCTCACTGTAAATATCGGATCTACATCTGACGCCTTTTCTCAGGAAAGAACCATCAGGATAGCAACGGAAGGTGCATACGCGCCATGGAGCATCACCAAGCCTAATGGGCAACTTGACGGCTTCGAAGTTGATCTTGCAAAAGAAATTTGTAGCCGGCTGGAAGATCGATGTGAAATCGTCGCCCAAGATTGGGATGGAATGATCCCATCTTTGAATGGCGGCAAAATCGATGTCATCATGTCAGCAATGAGCATCACCGAAAAACGCAAAGAAGTTGTGGCATTCTCCGATATCTATATGCCAACTTCCTCTACTTTCATTACATCTGAACAGAATGAGCTTTCAAAACTCCCTGAAAAGGGTGTGCTAATAAACCTGGATAACAAGAACAAGGCTCTGGACGATGTTATCGCGACGTTAAAGCCACTCCTCAATGGAAAAGTCATAGGTGTTCAGGGTTCAACTACCAACACGACCCTTCTAGACGAATATTTTTCCGGGTCATCCGACATTCGTGAGTACAAAACTACTCAGGCGCATGATCTTGATCTCAGTTCAGGTCGGGTCGACGGCGTATTTGCAACAGTAACTGTCGCTAAATCTGCCTTAGAGAAGCCTGCTCTGCATAGCTTCACCACGGCTGGGCCGATCTTTAGCGGCGGCTTACTTGGGCCAGGAGTCGCGGCTGCAATGCGAAAAGACGATTATAGTTTACGTACGAGCTACAATTCTGCACTCAGCACACTCATCGCTGACGGTACACTCAGTAAACTCTCCTTGAAATGGTTTGGCGCAGATCTGGCACCTCACTAGGCATAAATGAACGAGAATTATCGAAATTCCGACGGTCTGCCACGACCTCATATGACTTTTGAAAACCGCATCACAGCGATATCTTGGGCCCGATTGCAATGTACAAAACAGACGGAATAAGAAATCCGCAGATTGATGATCAATCGTGGTGGCTGTCGGAAGCTCTGGCTCATCGAAGTTCTGATACGCCTACCTGTGCACCGTTGAAGAGCGAGATAGATGTCGACGTAGCGATAGTCGGAGGTGGTTTCACTGGTCTGTGGACTGCGCTTGCTCTTAAACAACGGCAGCCCGCGCTAAAGGTTAGCTTAATTGAGGCAAAAATTTGCGGTGCCGGTGCCAGTGGAAAGAACGGTGGTCTGGTCGGCGGCTACTGGGGGGCATTGCCATCAGTTGCAGCACGGTTGGGTGCGGGTGTAGCTGTTGAGATTGCTCAAGCTGGAACCCGAGCACAGAATGCATTGCGTGAATATGCCCGCAATGCATTAAGCGATCTCTGGTGGCGTGAAGCGGGATCGGTCATGGTTGCAGCATCAGCGGCGCAACTTAATACCGTTGAGGACGCAGCATTGGCGGCAGAAGGTCTCGGCTACCCCGATTCCGCAAGATTGTTAAACGAAAAAGAAGTTCAAGCAATTTGCAAGAACACTGCTTTTAGCCGGGGCATATACTATCCTGAAGGGGCCACTATTCATCCCGGCCGTTTGGTTCGCGAGCTCAGAGAACATGCACTCAGCCTCGGTATACGCGTTTTTGAAAACACACCAATGCTCGAGCTGAAACGTTCATCTCCAAATTGCATTATAACGCCCTCCGGCAAGCTGCTTGCAAAAGAGGTGGTATTAGCGACCAATACTGAACTCACGCGCCTCAAGGAAGTTTCTCCCTATGTGACGCTCTTTTCAAGTTACGCAGGCATGACAGCCTCCGCACCCGAAGCGATAAGTCAATCTGGATGGGCCGGAGATCAAAGCCTAACGGATGCACGAATGTTCGTGCATTATTTTCGTAAAACTCCTGATAATCGCATTCTGATGGGATCTGGCTCTGGGCCGATAGCGTTTGGAGCTAACACAACGTCTCCTTCGCTCTACACGGACAAAGGTACAGCACTCAGAGTATTGCATGGAAAAGGCAGACTTTTACCGAATTTCCGGAATGTGCCGATGGAAAGTATCTGGGGCGGGCCGATCGATGTGGCGTCTGACCGTCTTCCCTATTTTGGCACAATTCCTGGTACCCGGGTTCATTATGCGTGCGGATATTCCGGCCATGGAGTTAACCCCACTTATATTGGAGGGCAATGTCTGGCTTCTTTAGTGCTCAAACAGAAAGACTACTGGGCCAATTTACCGTTTTGCACTCGAGATCGGCCGACGTTCCCTGTGGAGCCCTTTCGGTTTCTCGGTGGGCGAGCCATTCGTTGGGGCATCATTTCGAAGGAAGATGCCGAAGATACAAACGGCGCTCCTCAGTTACATGCACGTGCGCTTGCCGCATTGCCCCGCGTTCTCGGATTGAAGGTTGGCACCCGTTAAAAGGTCTTTCCACCAATTCATATGAAAAACTGCAACAACCACTCAACAGCAGGTGTTACTATGATTACTCGATTTCATGAAACCGACGTCCTGAGCAAGGTACTCGTCGCCAATGGCTTTGCTTTTCTTTCTGGCCTTACCCCCAAAGATCGAAGTGGCGACGTTAAGGCTCAGACACTCGATATTCTCAATCAGATTGACGGCTATCTTGATAAAGCAGGAACTAATAAATCGAAGCTCGTGAGCGTAAATGTCTGGCTAAAAAATATCGATCATTTTGACGATATGAACGAGGCGTGGAAATCCTGGGTTGATCCCTCAGCCCTTCCTGCACGAGCAACCGTTGAAGCGCGGTTAGCCGATGAGGATATTTTAGTTGAGATCATGGCAAAAGCGCTCGTTTAGAAACTGAATATCGCATTCAATATCTAAAATTCCATGCTTGCCAGGTTTTTCTCGGGTGACACTGCCCGAGAGCGAGGACGTAGCATTTGTCGCCCAGTGGAAACTGCTCTCAGAGCTATTGCACCAATGCAAAATAGGCAATCTACGGAAGTCAGATCCACACCTTAGCGGGAAGACGCGGCTCTATTTCCAGAGTGCCAGTCAAGAATAAACCCGACGCTTTTGCGTCGGGTTTAGTGGCTTATCGCCATTATGCCTTTGAGGCTGCCGTCGGTGGAACAGGCTGCACTTTTGAAGTGATTGCCATTACAATAATCGCTGACATCAACATGACCCCACCAACGATGAACATTGGCATTTCATAATTTCCTGTCATATCCTTCACCCATCCAGTGATGTATGGCGCGGAAAAGCCTGCGACATTGCCTATCGAATTTATGAGAGCAATCCCGGCCGCAGCGCCCGCACCAGATAGAAAGCGGGTTGGAAGAGACCAGAAAGTTGGTAGAGCCGCAAAAATCGAGATCGCTGTAATGGTCACAACTGCAATGGTTGCTTCCGGCGATGACATTAGCAGTGCAACAGGAATGCTCAATGCACCTACGAGTGCTGGTATACCGATATGCCAGGTTCGGACACCGCGACGCGTTGCATCCATGCTCCAGAGATACAGACCAATGGATGCACCAAGATAAGGTATCGCGATAATCAGACCTTTCTGCATCACGTCGAACTTCGTCGCAAACTTGGCCTCAAAGCCGGCAATAATCGTCGGCAAGAAGAAGCCAAGCGAATAAAGGCCGTACACAAGACCGAAATAGACAGCCGAAAGCAGCCAAACACGACCATTGCGAAGAGCGTCAAAAACTGCGCTTGCGCTATGGCTGTGGGACTTGGCTTTTTCTTCACGCGAAACTGCGTTCAAGAGCCATTTCTTTTCGTCACTGGTCAGCCACTTAGCATCATTTGGGCCGTCCGGAAGATAGAACCAGGTCACGACACCAACAATGATAGCAGGTATAGAAACACCCATAAACATAACGCGCCAGCCCTCAAGACCGAACAGGCCATGCGCATCAATAAGCCAGGATGCAAAAGGCGCACCGACAACGGTTGAAAACGGCTGTGCAACATAGAAGAGTGCTAAGATTTTTGCACGATGCGTTGCTGGAACCCAGGTGCTCAGGTAGAGAATTGCACCTGGGAAAAAGCCCGCCTCTGCCACACCAAGCAAGAAGCGCAACCAATACAGCCCTTCAACAGAGCTGACCCATGTAAACAAAAGCGAGACAATACCCCAAGTAACCATGATACGCGCCAGCCAACGACGAGCACCAACACGTTGTAACGCCAGATTGCTTGGAATTTCTAAGATAATATAACCGACGAAGAAAATACCGGCTGCAAAACCAAATTGAGCTGCCGTAAGCCCCAGGTCATCTGTCATGCCATTTGGACCAGCAAAGGAAATTGCTGTACGATCAAGAAAGTTAATTAACGACATAAGCGCAAGGAACGGTACCAGCCGCCAGCAAATTTTTCGAATTGCGCTTCTTTCAATATCTGTCGTAACGACAGACCTATCTAACTGTTCCTGCACTTTAGTTCCTCCCAAAAGTGAATAGATGTCATTTCTCATTTCGATCCGGAACATGCGTATCCACGCCTTTTTTTGACATAACGCAGCAGCTTCGGCCAAAGGTGTCTCACCGTTTGTCCGAATAATGATTTCCAGATTTTCGCCGTACCAGCCGGGTTTTAGAGTCAAAAAGACCCGACCCGACAGTTCATATTATTCAGCGACTTGTGCCGCTTAAAATAACGATCAACGTACAGTCTCTGTCGCAGCAGAAACATTCTCGAACAGCTTCGGAGTCTCTGACAGAAAATCGCTGCCAAACCCAGCATCGAGCAATGTCTGAAGGGCAGTTGTCACACCGTTTGCAGTGCTGCGCTCTGCTGAAACATCCTCTGCCATTTGCATGTAATAACTGAGATCCTTGTACGCATTTGAAACAAAGAACTTCATTTTCGAATTGTCACCATTGAGTACAAATGGGCTGACGCGATCAAAAGCGGCTCCGTAACCGCCACCTTTCGCCAAAACTTCTGTAAAGATTTCAGGAGAAATACCCCCCAGCTTTGCACAGGCTGCGGCTTCCCCCAGCAATGTCACCATACCGAGCGACACATAATTATGAAGGAGCTTCAGCTTGTGTCCCGATCCAACATTGCCCGCATGGAAAATGTTCTCGGCAAAGGTTTCCAGCAATGGGCGGATCGTGGCAAACAGCTCGTCATCGGCTCCAACCAGAAGATTCAACCTGCCCTGAGCTGCTTCCAGCGGCGTCCTTGTCATGGGAGAGTCGATGAAACGACCACCTGCTGCTTCAGCCAGTTGCGCAATTCGTGTAGTCGATGATGGAATGGCGGTGGAACAATCGATGATGATCGTACCCGGCTTAATTGCCTTCAATATTCCGGTATCACCGAGAAGAACGTCTTCCACCTGGGGAGTTCCACTCACACACAGAATGATGATGTCACTCTGCTCAGCCAGGTCCTGTTTACTCGCAAATTTAAGGGCACCGCCTTCGAGAAGATCATCAACAGGCTGGTTTCCCGGATGATCAAGGAACCCCAAGGACCAGCCTTTTGTAACCACGTTCAGAGCAATACCGTGACCCATCAGGCCAACGCCGATAATACCGACTTTCTTGTTGGTCATCTCTCTTCTCCTTAGGCCAATGCGCGACAGATTGCGTCTGCCATTTCGCTACATTTTGCAGTTCCGCCGAGATCCGTTGGAACAGTTTGGCCGGCAGCAAGCACACGGCCAACGGCACTTTCGATACGGTCTGCAGATTCCATAAGTCGTTGGTCGCCCTTTTTGTCACCAAGCCAGCGCAGCATCATCACTGCCGAAAGAACGGTCGCGACAGGGCTAGCTATATTTTGACCAGCAATATCGGGTGCAGATCCGTGTGCACCTTGGAAGAGTGCGTATGTGTCACCGATCTCGCCCGAAGGCGAAATGCCCATTCCACCGACTGTCGCCGCACCAAGATCAGAAATGATGTCGCCGAACATATTTTCTGCGACAATCACATCGTAAAAATCCGGCTTTTTAACCATATGCACCGTAATCGCATCGGCATAAGCATAGTCGATTTCAACGTCCTGATAGCCTGAGTGGACGTCGTCACAAACCTTCCGGAAAAACGCATAGCTTCTAAGAATATTGGCTTTATCACAGACGGTGACACGCGATTTTCCGTCACGCGGCGCACCATTGCGTTTCTTCGCGAGTTCGAAAGCAAATTTCGCCACGCGCTCTGTCCCCTTGCGGGTAATCACGAGACTGTCTGATGCAAACTCATCGCGCAGAACAACTCCTGCACCACGGCTTGCATAAAGTCCTTCGGTGTTTTCGCGAATGATCACATAGTCTATTCCACCACCATCAAAAGCACGAAGTGGTGACAGCACGCCAGGCAAAAGCTTGACCGGTCTAACATTTGCATAGAGGTCCAGTTTGAATCGTAGTCGCAGATGCAAATCGTTTCCGACCTCGGTACCATCCGGATAGACGACACCTGGTAATCCGGCTGCACCATGCAAGATAGCATCTGCCGAACGGCAGCCCTGATAGGTATCGTCCGGCAACACTTCGCCTGTTTTCAGATAGTGGTTTGAACCACCATTGAACATCTGAAAATCAAGCATGCTTTCACCAACGGCAGCCTTGAGCACTTTGATAGTCGCGTCAGTGATTTCTGGACCAATACCGTCACCGGCGATTGTCGCAATTTTATAGTTCGTCATGGTTTTTATCCTGTTTCGACAATCTTACCAATTGGTCGCGATGTACTTTGCTTCCATGAATTCCAGCATGCCATGATGTGCCCCTTCGCGCCCAAGGCCGCTCTGCTTCACGCCACCAAAAGGTGCTGCCGGATCGGAGACGAGCCCGCGATTGAGAGCCAGCATACCAGCCTCGATCTTTTCGGAAACCCGCAGACCGCGCGCCAGATCACGCGTATAGACATAGGCAACCAGACCATACTCGGTATTGTTAGAGCGCTGGATTGCTTCTTCTTCGGTGTCGAAAATATAGATCGGTGCAACAGGTCCAAAGATTTCTTCTGATGCCAGGTCCGCAGTATCGGGAACATCTGCAAGAACAGTCGGCAGGTAGAAGTGCCCTTCTTTCTCCAGAGCCTTTCCACCGCAGGTAATGCGTGCACCTTTGGCAACAGCATCATCCACCAGTTCCGCAACCTTCTTAACGGCGGCGGCATTCACCAATGGACCACAATCCGTCGTCTCCTCAACCCCTGCCCCAACCTTTAATGCGGCCATTCGTTCGGTCAGCCGGGCAGTAAAAGTCTCAGCAATCCCACGCTGGACATAGATACGATTTGCTGCGGTACAAGCTTCACCACCATTGCGCATTTTAGCAATCATTGCGCCTTCGATTGCTGCATCAAGATCAGCATCATCAAAAACGACAAACGGAGCATTTCCACCCAATTCCATTGAGGAGTGGATGACCTGGTCGGCAGCTTTACGCAATAGCACACGTCCGACTTCGGTTGATCCCGTAAACGACAATTTCCTCACGCGTGGATCATCAAGCATTGCATTAACAACCTTGCTTGTTGTCGAGGATGTAATGACGTTCACAACACCAGCGGGCACTCCTGCCTCAGCAAGGATAGCCGCAACTGCATAGGCGGTCAGCGGTGTTTCGGTCGCGGGTTTGAGAACGCAAGTGCAACCCGCAGCAAGAGCTGGAGCGATTTTGCGCGTTGCCATAGCTGCAGGAAAATTCCAGGGCGTAATAAGCAACGAAACGCCAATTGGCTGATAATTCACGAGGATCCGGTTAGCGCCCGAAGGAGCGGTTCCGAGATCCCCATGGCCGCGTACAGCCTCTTCCGCAAACCACCGGAAAAATTCAGCAGCATATGCAACTTCGCCACGCGCATCTTTGAGTGCCTTACCGTTTTCAAGCGAAATAAGCCGTGCGAGCTTTTCACTGTCGCGCATCATCAGCTGAAAACAATTGCGCAAAATTTCCGAGCGCTGGCGCGCAGGCGTGGCGGCCCATCCGCCCGCAGCAACTGCTGCTGCATCGACAGCGCTTAAAGCGTCTTCAGGGGAAGCATCGGCAACAGAACCGAGAACAGAGTTGTCGGACGGATTAAAAACATCGATCCGATTATCGCGACTACCAGCTTTCCATTCGCCACCAATGAACAGATCAGTCGGCCATTTTTGTTGGATGTTCATACTAGATTTCCTCAGTGAGATCGTTTTGTTAGCTTGCCATAGCGTCAACAAGAATGGATTTAATCGCGTCGGGGGAAAGAACACGCGGGTTGTTCTCAATCAGACGAGCAGCGTTCATCGACAACTCAGCAATCTGGTCGAGTTTGGCATCTGTGACGCCGATTTCATTGATAGTTGCAGGCATGCCGACACGCGCAAAAAGTGCAAATAGCGCATCAATGCAAAGCCCTGCTGCGTGCTCATCCGTTTGACTGTCCGTTGCCACACCGATGGATCGCGCTATTTTCGCATAATCAGCCGCAGCCACTGGCGTATTAAAACGCATTGTATAAGGAAGGAGAATGCCAACACCCAGACCATGTGCGGTATGCGTTTCAGCGCCAATCGGGTATTGGATTGCATGGGCTGCTGCCGTTCCTGCACTACCAAATGCCAGTCCGGCGAAGGTCGAACCCAGCATCACTGCAGAACGTGCTTCAATGTCATCGCCGTTATCAACGGCAGTTTGCAGATGAGCAAAAATGAGCTTGATCGCTTCCAGGGCGTAAAAATCAGATAGTGAATTTTTCCCAACAAAAACACGACTGCATGCCAAGTCACTGTTTGGTTCACGCCGAACAGCTGCAAAGGCTTCAATAGCATGCGCGAGAGCGTCAGCACCCGAAATAGCGGTCAAACCTTTCGGGCATGTCAGCGTAAGTTCAGGGTCACAAATTGACGTATGTGGAATGAGATATGGGCTGGAAATGCCAACTTTCATAACTCTCTGCGGATCTGCAAGAACAGCAACAGGCGTGGCTTCTGATCCTGTGCCCGCAGTCGTCGGAACTGCAATCACAGGACAAACAGGACCCGGCACTTTGAATTCACCATAATAATCCGATAGTGACCCCGGATGCGTGAGGATCAGGCTGACCAACTTTGCAAGATCAAGGCAGCTTCCGCCACCCAAACCAATCACCATATCTGGCTTGAAATCCCGATAGCGTTGCGCACAATTTGTAACGCCCTCCAAAGGCAGTTCTGGTTCAGTCTCGGCAAAGACCTTTACATCGATGCCGTGGGCCTTCAGATCCTCTATCACCTCCTGAAGAAGTGGAAGCGCGCCAATTCGGGCATCTGTACACAATAGAGCCCGCTGACCAATATCTGCTGCCAACCGTCCAAGTGCGCGGCGCTGACCTGCACCAAAAACCAAACGCTGCGGCGCGCGTGTGACGCCATACTCAAACTGCATGAAACTTATCTCCTTAATTAGCTGGCGTCCGATCAGTCTGAGCAAGGTGCTGGATACGCTCCCACACTTCTGGTGCGATGTTCAGCCCTTCCTTCTCAGCGCGGATGCGGGATTTTACAGAGCGGTCACCAGGAACACGAACCGGGTTTTCTGGGTCAGATGGAGGCGTATCGCGCAGTGCATTCAAGTAATCTGAAATGATGCTTGTCATGCCCGATGCCGGCTCCATGACGATAAATAGATCACCCTTATTGCAAGGATGTGTAGAATCGAGTGTCCCACGAACGGCAGTTCCAAGCGATGAGCCAGTCAGAGCCGCAACCAGCACTTCAAATGCCAATCCGAGGCCATATCCTTTTGCACCGCCAAAGGGTGCTATGGACCCCGCCTTTGCCTTTTCAGCATCGGTAGTAGGCAAACCTTCCGCATCCAACGCCCAACCGGCTGGGATCGGAGCGGCTCGATTGGCATGGTCATGGATCTTGCCCATTGACACCAAACTGGTTGCCATATCGAAAACAAATGGTTCAGGTTCGGCGGGCACCCCGATTGTCAATGGATTGGTGCCAATCATGGCACGCCGTCCTCCCCAGGGATGTACCAAAGCTTCGCTGATTGTCATTCCGAGCAAGATCTTGCCCTGACGAGCCAGGTTTTCTGCGTACCAAGCAAGCATCCCCAGGTGATCACAGTTCCTGATAGCAACCACACACGAACCTGCTGACTTTAGACGCTGGCTTGCTGCGTCGAGCGCAGACATAGCCACAACAGGACCTAAACCATGCTGGCCGTCCACCTCGAGAAACGCTTCACCACGCCAGTTATGAATACCTTTGGCGAGAGGATCGGTCACACCATTCAACACGCGCTCAACAACGCGCGGCAGCCGAAGAAGACCGTGGGATGGCACTCCCCTCATCTCGGCGTCCAGGAGCAAAGACGTCTGAATTTCTGAATGATTGCGCGGTATTCCAGCTTTTTGAAGAGCCGCAAGCGCAGCTTGCTCAACCTTGGCAACAGTTTGCATATGTTGTCCTAGAACCTTTTTTCCGGGAATGGAGAGAGTTTCAGAGGCGGAGGAAAATCTCACAATGGGCTGCTCGACCCCGCAGACTGCAATCCGACATTTAAAAGTCAGCGATCTTTTATTGGCGAGCATATGCATTGCAGCAATTACTCTCGCTTGCTGATCGTATCCGTTCTATCAATATGTGCGTTTCAGCTTGTAATGGTAAGCAAAAGAAAGCTCAGCTGCAAAAGCACCCGAGCATATTTTCCTGCCAATAATCTGACATAAGTCCTCCTTTCTTTTATCCCTCACACCCCTCCTCGGGTGCTCAACACGTGCTGAGGTGATAAATCATATCGGATACGATAGAGGTATTAACGCGCAGGTCAAGCCAGTTTTTATAGCTATCTTGCAGATTTCCCAATCACTACTTTTCCATAACTTGATCTTTTTGAATTATCGATATTAGTATAATAGCTTGTTTATAAACATAATTTAACAAAAAACTGTTATTTATTCGACACCAAAAAATGGAAGATAAAATTTGCACCGTACTAAAAATTTTCTCCAAAGCATTCATTTCTCAGTTCTAATGAATCAAAGAAATACGGTTTACACCAATAATCCGATACGATACGGTGTTTCAAAATCTGACCTCACGATCGCGCCGAGGTATGAGAGCCATGTCAGGGAGGACATATAATGGCGAAGGAAGAAGTGCTCAGCACGGTTGACCCTGCCATTATGCCAGGTGATAGAGACCCTATAAGACATCCGATTGGCGACACCATTTACAATGCGTTGTTTGCTGACCTGATTGCGCTGCGTATACCACCGGGAGAGCGACTTTCTGTCGATGCTTTAGCGCGACAGTTTGGCGTTTCCCAAACCCCAATCCGCGCGGCGCTGATCAGACTGGAATCAGAAGGTCTTGTTGCCCAGAAATTCAATTCTGGTTTTAGTGCTGCTGCGCTGCCGGAAGGCAAGCATTTTCGGGACGTTTATCAGACACGCGACCTCCTCGAACCCGAAATGGCTGCTTTAGCAGCGATAAGAGCGACACCGGACGACATCGTTTCAATTGAAAAACTCTGCAACGAAATGGCGGAGCTTGCTGATACAAATAATCAGGAAAACTTCGGGCGCTTTGCCGAACGTGACAATGCGTTTCACACCTGTATCCTTCAAATCGCAGGCAACCAGGTTGTCGCCGAAGCAATGGCGCGTCTTTATATTCATGCCAATCTATTTCGGATTCGGTATCACACAAAAATTACCACCGATGCCGTAACCGAACATAAGGCCATCCTTGAGGCGCTTCGCATGAAAGATGCTTTTGCGGCACGCAACGCGATGCGCGCTCATATCTACAATTCGCGTCTGAGGGTGGAACCATTCTTTATTGAAGAGTAGCGCATTCATGTCCGGCGTCATCTGGCGACGGAATTTTATCTGGAGGAAAATATGGCACTGGATCAACTGATGTGGATCGATTCCACCAAGGTCTTTATCAACGGAGAATGGGTGATCCCCGCCGGCGGAGAGACCATTGCGGTTGAAGACCCATCGACAGGTGAAGTTATTGGGAAAATTGCCCGCGGTACACCTGCGGAAGTGGATGCGGCCGTTTCTGCTGCAAATGCGGCGTTGAACGGTGAATGGGGTCGCATGACCGCGACGCAACGCGGACGCATTCTCATGAAAATGTCAGAATTGGTGCTCAAGCGAGCTGAAGAACTCGCAATGATTGAGACACTGGATGTTGGCAAGCCGCTGAACCAATCTCGAAACGACTCGATTGCGCTCGCACGCTATCTCGAATTCTACGCAGGTGCCGCGGACAAGCTGATGGGTACGACCATTCCCTACCAAGAAGGCTTCACCGTTTATACCTTGCGCGAGCCACATGGAGTTTGTGGGATAATCATCCCTTGGAATTACCCAATGCAGATTTTGGGGCGCGGCGTCGGCGCAGCTCTTGCGGCTGGCAACACCTGCGTTCTTAAACCCGCAGAAGATGCCTCTTTGTCATCATTGGCTTTTGCGGCAATCGCACACGAAGCTGGTTTGCCGGCCGGTGTTCTCAATGTTGTAACGGGTTATGGCGCAGATGTAGGCGCAACTCTTTCAAGCCATTCCGGTATCCAGCATATCTCCTTCACTGGTTCCGTCGGAACCGGCGTTGCCATTCAGACTGCAGCAGCGAAAAATGTCGTGCCAGTAACGTTGGAACTTGGCGGAAAGTCACCACACATCGTTTTTGATGATGTTGACCTGGAAAAGGCCATGCCAGTGCTGGTGGGTGCCTGCATGCAAAATGCCGGCCAGACCTGTTCAGCAGCATCACGCGTTCTCGTCCAGCGTGGCATTTACGAAGATGTAAAGCGACGCATGATCGAAATTTACGAAGGTCTCGTGGTTGGTCCTGCCGTTGAATCGCACAATCTTGGACCTGTCGTTTCCAAGAAGCAGAAGCAAATCGTATCCGATTTCATCGAACGCGGAAAAGCAGAGCTCAACATCGCCGCACAGGGCAAACTACATGCCGACGCCCCGGCCGCTGGAAACTACGTCCTGCCAACACTCTTTTCGGAAGTAGAGCCGGATCATGCACTTGCGCAGCAGGAAATTTTTGGGCCAGTTCAGGTGCTCATTCCCTTCGATAGCGAAGAAGACGCTTTAAGGATCGCCAATGGCACCGAATACGGTCTTGTAGCGGGCGTTTGGACTCGTGACGGTGGTCGCCAATTGCGCATGGCGCGCAAGCTTCATTCCGGACAAGTCTTCATTAACAACTACGGTGCTGGGGGTGGTATTGAGCTACCTTTTGGCGGCGTTGGTAAATCCGGGCATGGGCGTGAAAAAGGATTTGAAGCGCTATACGGCTTTACACACGTCAAAACTGTGACCATCTCGCACGGCTAAGCTGCGGGCTGAAGCCCTGATGAACACCACACAGTAACATGTGTGAACCATAGACCTCAGGACAACCAGGGGCGGGGTATTACCCTACCCTTGGTGCATATGATCGAATTGCCTGATCAACACTACAAATTACATGCCTTTCAGAATGACTGTCAAAAAAAATACGGACGGCGTGAACCGTCCGTATTTTATATGCATTGGCGCCCTTAGAGCCTATTAGAACTTGCCAATAAAGTTTACGAACATTCCCCGATCATCCATGCTGAGATCTCTTAGATCATCCGAGAAGCGACCGAAATTATAGCCTGCACCCACTTTGAAGTTCTCGCCGACGTGACGGTAGATCGCAGCAAGAGCACCCAGGTCTGTTGTCTTGGCCTCACTCATATGCATCACACGACCTTCAAGCAACAGATCCCATTTTTTGACGACATGCAGATCTGCACGAATAATGCCCAAATGCGCTGATGAACGCTGCCACTCTTTGTCGAATTGATAGTCGTTTTCGGCTGGCCGGTATTTCACTTCACCGATACGGAAACCATATTTACCACCGACAGATAACCACGGCACAAGATCATAGGTGAAGTCCGCCGAGAGGATGTGGCTCAGTTGTGCAGGTGCATAACGATAATTAGAAACACCGCTGCCAAGCTGACCATTGCCCGGCATATCATACAGATAGCTATAATTGAACAAAGCGTTCAGACGGTCATTTTCCACCGGACGATAAGCATAACCAAACGATGCTTCGACATAATCTGTATTCTGGAATGACGTTACATTCGATTCTGCATCAGAAAGAACCGCATCCACACTGACCAGGGCCCGCCAATCCGGATTGGTTTTCCATGAATAGGCGCCAGCCAGCAGATAGGTGTTCTGATCTCGGGTATGATCATCGGACCGCTCGACGCGCACCTCACCACGCAAGCGAGCAGTAATGCCACGCTCTTCATCCTTATAACCAATGCTCAGCGATGGCGCATAACGATCAAAATCAGAATACTCAACTCCCGCTGAATTGGTGGTGTTGTCACGCACGCGGCCGCCTTCAAAGCCACCGTCAATGGTCCAGATATTATCCTGTATATATACAACACCGTAGGTGGGGGTCAGTGCACGACGGACACCAAACAGATCATAATTATTTTCCGAATAGGTTGAAAGCGTATCATTGATGCGACGTTTCATACCACCAACAATAGCACCCTTATCACGCCCGATCAGATCATAACTGCGGTTGAGATCAAAAGCGCGATCGGGATCAAGACGATAACCGATATAATAATGATCATCCACATTCGGATCATAGGTCAGCGCGGCCAGACCGCCCCAACCATGGGTACCGTATGATACTTCAGCATGCGTGCCAATTGTATCCGTGAGCTTCAATTCAGTGCCAACCCCAATACGGTCGTTGCGATTGATATCGCCAGACCGACCAGCCGTCACCTGCCCGAACACATGATAAAGATGATCATCGTCCCTGGGCCAGGATACCATCACAAAAGAGCGGAATTGGCCTGCTTCCTCTTGGTGCCGTCAGGGCATAGGTTTTGCTCGATCTTCCTCCCTTTTGGGAACCTGCTGCCAATTAACTCCCAATCCATTGAGGGCGGCTACTGACCATAATTTGTACTCAAATTTTGGATAGCTTGTGATTGACCAGAATTTGTATATAATCCTTGGACATAGGAGTGAATTGTGCCTGATCCGACGTCAGATACACTTGAGCAAGTTTACGCGCGGATTGCCGCCGGAGCCCCTTCAGGCGTATGGTCTCGTGGCGACTTCCTTGATCTGGCCAGCCCGTACGCAATTGAGAAGGCGCTACAGCGACTGACTAATCGAGGTGATATACGCAGGCCGCATCGCGGCCTTTATGACAAACCCTCGATCAGCAAGCTCACAGGAAAGCTGGTTCCCCCACCCCGTGCCTCCTTCGTAGATGCGATTGCCCGCCGGGACAAACTTCGAGTCCTCGTTGATGGAATGACTGCAGCCAACGACCTTGGCCTAACGACAGCTGCTCCTGCACGATCGACCATACACGCGGACACATACCCTCGAATGATTGAGATTGATGCGACCACAGGGGGTACCCAAGAAGGTACCCCAGTTATCTACAGGCTCGACTTCAAGAGAGCTTCGGCAAAAGCCGCGTTCTGGGCCGGCCGGCCAGCAATGCGCATCGTTCAAACGTTGGCTTGGTTGCGCGACGATCGCAGCAGCCTTGAACCTGCGATAAATGGAATTATCCAGAAACTAAGAAATAGCCAAAGCCGGCAAGCGATCTCGGATGATCTCCGCTCGAACCTCGCTGCTATACCGGCATGGATGTATCCCGCTGCGCAAGAGATCGCTGACGCTTTGGCGCCGAACGGTAACCGTAACGGACAAGAAAAGACCACAGATGCAGACCACATTCATCGAAGTTCTTCGATCGAGCCCTGATGAACGGCGTGCGCTCTATGCGGCGGCAGCGGCCGGCCTCCAGACACGTGCAGAGAATGTCGAAAAAGATCTTTATGTCTGCTGGATACTGGATTTCTTATTCAATCAGCGAGAAGGCGACCCGGCCAACCTCTACTTAAGAGACCATTTTAAAACCATCGCCGCCATGCGGTCTTATGTGCAAGTGCCATGGTCTAACCTCAATTTGTGCGGTCGATCTTTCCGCGCTTTTCCCGCAAGTGTTTGCCGAAGCGCGTAAGAAGAATTTTCATGAATGGGCCGCTGAAATTGCCGCGCGGGGTCTGGTTCGGATCGAAATAGTAAGACCGTTCCAACACATCATAATTATATTCACTGACTGTAATCCAACCGGGTTTATAATCAGCAAGTCCTGCACGGCGAAGCTCAAGCGCCGGAATTTCGATTGCATCCTGATCGCCTTGGGGCGGTTTTGACGAAATAGGCAGGATGATCAAATGTGTTATGCCCTGCGCTTCACCCTTTATGACCATGGAGAGACAAGCCGTACGGGACTTTTCGGCATTAACTTGTCCTTCCTTTGCGTGTCTGCTCCAAAGATATTCATAATTGACGATCTGACCGGCTTTAAACTTATCGCTCATGCCGATTCGTCCGGTGTGCTTGCCAGATAATCGTCAATTTCGCTCAAGAGCATTTCAGCCATATCGGGCGGCGTCTCGCTCGTCGTGTAAACCTTGCGGGGATCTCCTGCGTTTTTGGTCATGCGGTTATAAAATTCGGCCGGCACGACAACCACGGATGCCCTGCCGTGACGTGTCAAGGTTATAGGTTCTCGCATGGCTTCGTCATGGTATCGTCCGAAGTGGCGAACAAATTCAGCAGTTGAGACTTTTTTTTCGCTCATGGGTTTGAGCCTCGCAAATAAAAATAACAGAATTTCTGTAAATTACAGAATTTCGACAAAAAGTCAAGTTTTTCTGTTCAGTAAGACTCGTTATGATCTTTTGAAATGATGAGGCCCGATGTTCTTTTCTGGTTTTTGCCCTGCCTCTTCCAGCATGGAAATAATAGCCCCATGTTTTAATCCGACAATTTCGCAACCTTTGTCGCGGGCTTCCTCGACAAGCGATCCAGCGTGGGAAATTCCTCAAGAAATGTTCCAAGCCAGATTTCGGGTTCTTCAAAATCGTCATCCTCGGCAATAAAGCATTGCAGGAAGAACGTGCGCAATCGCTTAGACTAATTCTTGGTTCCAGAAATGACGTCATCAACATTCTCAGCAAACATACTAATCTCAGCAAGTGTCCTCAATTGCAATTTGGGACCATCGTATGCCTCGAAGAGATCATGATGCCCTTTGAAACTGGATGAAGAGGTACGGTGGCGATATTCACTTACCCACTAGATAAGGGTTCTGTTGCAAACTTTTCATGTCTGATGATCCGTGCAAGGGATTGTGTCTTTTGCAGATGGAAGCGAGGCATTGATCATGGTCGATTTCAAGGGGATGCATTTTCCTAAAAGTGTCATCCTGTATGCCATGTTCTTTTACGTTTGTTACCCAGTTTCCTATCGTGATCTTCAGGAAATAATGGCTGAACGCGGCATAGAGATTGACCATACAACATTGAACCGCTGGGTTGTTAAATACTCGCCGCAGATTGCGGCTCAGACACTCAGACGCAAATGCCCAACACTTGGCTCGTGGCGTGTGATGAGACCTATATAAAGGTTAAAGGGAAATGGACATACCTGTATCGAGCTGTTGATCGAGATGGCCAAACCTTGGATTTCATGCTCTCTGAGCGCAGAAACCTCGGCGCTGCACGACGTTTCTTTAGAAAAACCATCTTAAGCAATGGTATTCCGAACAAGGTTGTCGTTGATAACAGCGGAGCCAATTTGGCCGGCGCACAGGCTATAAACAGTATCCTCAAAATCACGGATACGGGCAAGCTGATTGAAATCCTACAGGTCAAATACCTCAACAACATTCTTGAACAGGATCATCGTTTCATCAAGCGGATCACCAAACACATGTTAGGCTTCAAAGCGTTTCATTCAGCCTCAGCTACAATCGCTGGCATCGACGTCGCTCATATGATCCGCAAGAAGCAATTCGCCGACGACAATTGTTCGCCATTCGAAGTCTTTGCGAAGCTCGCTGCATAACTGTGTCCAAAGATAAGGCCGCTTATAAACACTCAAAAATTTGCAAAAGAACCAGAACACACCATAAAGGATGGCACTTTTAGGAAAATGAGCCCCTTTGAAATCAATCGCCATTCCTCTTTACCTCACGGCATCATCCGTAGTGACCAGCGCTTAACGCAACAAATCTAAAAATTTTGCGACAAAGCCATTGCTCGCTCCATCCCTCCCTCCTCCAGTCGTAAGCTCGCAAAGCTTTCTTCATTTTCTTCAGATCGGGCCGCTGACGCGTTTCGGCTCATATCTGCCGACGACGCTCCATCATAACATCAAAACCACGCCTGATGGACGATTATTAAAACTTATAACCGCGCTTGCATCTAGTGCTTTTCTGATACGACTTGAATGTACAAAGCCGCACACGATGTATGATTATATCCATGTCAAAATTGCAGGTGCCAAGTGGGCGTCGGGCTCGTTTCAGCACACCCGCATACGGTTCGGCGCTATCAATTCCGAAGAGCTGAAAGTGATTTCTCAGTTAGAGTATTTAGTTCTCATGTGTGATTGATGATTTAAGATATTCATAACCAGACACCTGGCATCAACATAGGATGGCAGCTCGTTACCGCGATACGTTTTGGTTCATCCCTGCAGCTTCATGAGTCGAAAGATGACCATACAAATAATTCGTCTATTCAATCCGGCAGTCGCTGTCAGCGCCGATCTGTTGCATCAACGAAGCGACCGCAGTCTCCAATTGCGGGTCTTTATGAATACCGGAAGCGTTTGGATTAAAAGGCACCACAATATCGGGTGTGATAACTTCGTTTTCGTATTTTCGCCCATCAACATGGCGGTAAGGCATGATGGGAAAATTATATTGCAGCCCTGGAAGCACTTTACTATTAACGGCAATCACGGATGTGCCAGTATTAAGCAGCACGTCACCTATAAGTTTACCTATCTTTTGATCTTGATAAGCCTGCGGGAAGATCGATCCATCCGAATAACTGAAACTGTCAACCAGCACAGCGCTCGGCCACAACCAGACATTATCTGGTCCCAAATCCCAGGCGCGACCATCGACACCATAACTGAAGGCTGGCTTGCCACTTAAAAACGTAATCAATTCGCGGGAAAGATTGCCACCATTATTTGAACGCACATCAATGAGCGCAGCTTTCGCAAGTCCCCGCTGTGACGTCAAATTTCCAATCAATGACAGGTAGTTATCATTATCCATGGAATACAGCGGTTGATAGACAACGCACTGTCGCGATAGTTCACTTACCATCGCACTGCGCTTATCACTCAGATTTTTACTGGCCAATATCAGCTCATCAAACCAACCTATTGGCGTCACTTCAATGAAACGCTCTTTATCTGTTGTGCCATCTGCAAGACCAATAACGACTTGTCTTCCCGCATTTATGTCCAGCAAACGTGCAATTCCACCCGCTTCCGGGATCGCCTGCCCGTTGATAGAGGTTATAATATCACCAGCACCAACATGAAGGTTCTGCTGATCCATTGGACCACCAGGCAAGATCGCAGCAATCTTTCGCCCTGCTCCGGTATATGCATCATCCAGATAAATGCCCAATGCATCATTCTGGGTGCCCATGCCAATCAGTGCAGAATTAGGTTGGGTGACCCCAGTGAACAGATGAGAGGCGGATAGTTCTCCAAACATGGATGCAATCAATCGCTCAAGATCGCGGTGACCGGCAATGGAAGGCAAATAGGCACGATATTTATCGCCTATTTTCTTCCAATCACGATTTTCGTGTGTAGCATCATAGTAACGATCATTCACATCTGCCCAGGCTTGTTCAAAGGTTGCAACAAGGGCCGCGTCTTCATCGCGAGTGAAAAGTATGTCGAGCGGAATTTCGAGCCGCAGCGCTGGATCGTTAATGGAGGAGCGAATGATCTGATTGGCTGTTTTCACATCAACGGCCTGTAGAGCAGCATTATACCGGATGAATTGCACTTGCTCCTGATCGGGAACTGGAATTTGAGCCACTTCTTCCAACTCACCGTTATCGAGACTAATCAATCTGACGGAAAGCTGTTGATCGTCCGTAAAAATGGCAAGCAGGTTTTTCCCGTCCGGCGACGTCGTCAACACTTCTGGGCCAGGTAAATTGCTCGTCAGCCGGCCCTCAAGCATATTGCTGCGCTGACGATCAGCTACGTAGCGCGGGATCTCCACTTCTGGCAGCTGATCTGTCTGATCATCGGAGTTGTTTTGATCCTTGAGAGCACCGAAATAATCTTGTCGCGCCTGCGTTGACAAAAATACGCGGTACAAATCCAGATTAGAACCGTGATGATGGTTATTGGCGGTACGGTCCGTATAAAGGGTCGTATAGCCGATTAACTGTGTTCCATCAGCACTCCAGAAACCACCATAGAAATTGGGCACTTTTACCGATAGCGGCTGCATTGGCCCACTTCCATCAGCAGGTGCAATCGCGACGCGGTTCAGCACAGAACCGTCAATGCTGCGCCATTGCACCAATAAGTCTTTTGAAGTCGGTGACCAGCTAAAATCACCGCGTTTATCGAAATAATCTGAGTTATAATCTGCTGGACGGTAAAGCGTGGCAACATCGCCTGACGCCAAATCCAGAACCTTAACCTCCCGGCGATCCGACCAAAAAGCCAGCTTGCTACCATCTGGTGAAAACTTGGGGTCGAGCGCATTGCTATTATCAGAAACAATAAGAGGAACTTCCTGATGAGACAGACCGAGTTTGCCGCTCTGCTGATCTTCCGACAGATCAATGCCGTAGATGCCCCATTTGTTATTGCGCATTGCAGCATAGACCAAAATCCGCCCATCTGGAGAGAACGCAATGTCCCGCTCCTCTCCAGGCGTATTCGTTAGCTGTCGATAGTTTCCTTTGAGGTCAATCAGAAAGACATCTGTGTTGGCAATCACTGCAAAATGTTTGCCATCCGGGGAGGACTGGAAATCCTGGCTGGTTGACGCTTTATAATTGGGGAGACGGTGCATCCCCTGTTCCAGAGTGTTGATCTCAATTTCTTCCGGCTTTTCAGCACCTGATGCGAGTGTTTGCACCTGACCATTCAATAAAAACGCTATTGTACCGTCATCGGCGACAGACAAATCGCGGACTGGTGTGTCTTCGAAATGCGTCAGCTGGGTTTCAGCACCAGTTTTCCAATCAAGCTTCCAGACATTTAGCCAACCCGACGCTTCAGACAGGTAGTAAAGCCACTGACCATCGGCACTCCAATGCGGGTCAAACCTGTCCGTTCCGTCTACATCGAAGATACGATTATATTTGTCGGTAGCAGGCTCATAAAACCAGAGTTGACGCGCGTTGGCTGCCACACGGTGCTGGCGTTCCTGCGGGTCGTTTGAAGGATCATAACTATAAACGAGCTTCGTCCGATCCGGGCTCCAACGGGCCTGACGGGCCAAATTAGGAAGAACAAGCCGTTCCCGGCCGCTTTGGGTATCGACAGCATAAAGCTGCGGCTTCCAGCTTTGCGCCGCCTGGACGCTGCGTTTTGCATCCCCTAACCTGACAGCTGTGAAAAGCACACTCTTGCCATCAGGTGAAAAGCTGGTCGGAACCTCTTTTGCCGACGAGTAAGTCATGCGTTGCAGTTTTCCCGAGAAGTCAGCAACATAAACGTCATCATCGCCATTCACATCAGAGGCAAAGGCTAGTCGTTTGGAATCCGGAGCCCATACAACACTATGACTATATGCATCAGCAGGTGAAACCGGAAAAGCCAGTCCGCCATCATTGTCCGTCAAAAAAATCTGACCGCGATGTGTAAACGCGATCAGTTTTCCGTCTGGTGAAAGGGCCGGGTTTTGAATCCAGCGTGCTGGCTCGCCAGTAAAATCAGCTTTTCCCTGACCTGTAGCAAGGCCCATCAGCGAGAGCGACAGTGTAACAATTCCCAGCCAGCACTTCATCGCCACATGCACTCCGTCAGAACTTCATTCTTAGATTAGCATTGACGCCATTTTGCGTGAGGCCGGAGCCGAATTGTCCCTGATAAGAGACATTCAACAAGGCGGATTTGCTCAGTTCAAAATCGAAGCCACCCGAGACCAACGCGGTATCTTTCCCAATGCTGGTTCCTCCAATGACAAAGCCATCCGATCCGGCAAAGCTTGCAAATGAGTTTGATCTGTCATCACCAAAGGCATGGCGCCATCCAAGATCTGCCCGTGCTTTGACGGGAATGACCTCCTCATTCAAAGTCGCTGTCGCGCGGAAGCCGAGCGTCGAAAGCGTGGTGTTCATCGAGTTTTCATCGACGTTCAGCCCTGCTCCCTGAGTGCTGGTTTCTGAGAAAGCATCTGTTTTCAGTCGAACATAAGCAAGGTTTGCGTATGGCTCGAAGCTCGCCTTTTCAGTGAATGGAAGCTTATAGCCCAATTCCCCAAACACCTGGAAACTGCCAGCATCATAGCTTGATGACAGACGGTCATCGAAGCCAGCAAATGCAATTGCGCGCTTCATCTCAATGTTGTGCCATGTATAGGACAGGCCCGAGCGGAATGCGACAACGCCCTGTGCCACAAGCATCTCCGTACCTGCATAAGTGCCGATTGTGTAATCATCACTTGTGCCCGAAGACATACGCTCATTGAGACGGAAATTTGTCTGGCTGTAGCTGGCCAGCACACCGAGACGCCAGTTATCAAAAACCTGCGCATCTATGCCGGAGACGAAACCGCCAATGCTGGATTTCGAGCGTGCTACATTGCCATCACCAGACAGGTTCGTCCAACCGCCAAAGCCGTGCCCCCAAATGGTTGGCAAACGCCCATTCTCTGAAGACTGGTTACCTTCAGCAGATGCCGACGCGAAAGCCTGCGACAGATTGTTGTACACTGCCGAGCGCGTATAGGCACTGTTGTTGATGAATGTCGACTGGATCGATGCATAAGCTTCGCCAGAGAGTTGATCATAAGCCTGACGTGCATCCTGCTGTGTCAAAAACAGAATATGATCATAGAGGGTGCCACCGCTCCCCTGACTTTCCAGCGCTACAGCCGTCGAAAACTGGTTTTGGCTGTTTGCGATATCCGCAAATGCAACATCTGAGCGGCTTGTATCGAGAAAGACATTGTTGGCATCATAATCGAGCGCGAAATTGATAAAGCGCGCATCCTGAACATAGGAACCAGCGATCTCGCCATAAGTGCCGTTCACGCCACCCGTTGCACTGAGCAAAACAGAACGCGATGAGGCCTGTGCGCCAGAAGAAAATCCTTTGTGCACCAGTTCGAGCGAACTGCCATCCTGAAGATCAGCGGCTCCATCGACAACAATCTGATCAACGCCAGCATCTGGCCCATTTCCTGCAATGAGATCCGCCAGATAGGTTGATCCCGCTTGCTGCGTGAATGTTCCATTGACGGTGAGCGTGCCAATCGCATCTTCTGGATTGAATGCACTGCCCGGCGCAACGTTACCACCGTCAAACAAGGTCAATTCGCCAACAGCACCAAGTCCGGCAATCGTGCCTGCTTCAGACACATCTGTGGGTGAAGTGATGCTGCCATTCACCTCAAGAACGCCACCAACGATGCTGGTTCCACCCTGATAGCTATTGTTGCCATCAAGAACGAGAATACCTTCGCCACGCTTGGTCAGATCGCCAATGCCCGAAATCGAGTTTGACCAGATCGAAGAATAGCCTCGCGTATCGACATCAAAAACGCCGGTATAGCGAAATGCCATTGGACCATCGACAGCAGCACCGAGATTCAAAAGCCCCTGCCCGAACTTCGCTTCGTCTTCAAAACCTTCTTTGGTCGCTGTTGTGAGGATTGTTTCAATCGTCTGACGCGCGTTCAGATAAGGAAATGCTGATCGCACCACAGCTGCAGCGCCTGCAACATGCGGCGATGCCATCGAGGTGCCATGCAAATATTTATATTCCTGATTGTCATTCGTCGGGTCACCTGCGGGCCAGGTCGAGTAGATGCCTTTTGGGTCGCCTCGTTTCGTCATCGCGCCACCAGGAGCGGCCAGACACCATTCTGCCGCCTCGCCACATTCATTGCTGTAGGGCGCCATTTTCCCGTCTGGCCCAACGGAAACAACAGTAATAAGCGAGCCTTTCAGATCAGAGAAATCCATGTCGTCGAAGTCGGGATCATCCGGGTCAAGAAAGGTATAAGTGGATGGATCGTTTAAATCCAGATCAGGGTTATCGGTATCGATAAACCTGATTTTTCCGCTACGGATGAAATCCGGCGTGATGAGCGGAAACATACTTTCTCCGCTTGGCATGGACGTAGCATAGCCCGGCTGGTCCTGCCGTTCATTACCAGCAGCAAAGACCAGCACGACGTCCTTTTCCGCCGCATATTTCAGTGCTTCATAACTTTGATCAAGCAAATACGGGCTGGAATCAATAAGCTGATAGTCCAGAACCTGATAATTTGGATTTGGCTGCCCATCAATTTCTGGTAGCGGGTAGACCAAAGGCCCATAGCTGCCATTCAAAACCTTGGCACCATGGTCAGCAGCGTAAATGATCGCCTGATTGGCTGGTGCAACATAATCATCACGCCCGCCGACCCCAATCGCACGAAGTGGCATAAGAATTGATTCATAGGCTACACCCTGCATACCAAACCCATTACGTCCCGCACCGATAATTCCCGCAACGTGATCACCGTGCGCCTCGAATGAACCATTTGGATTGATTATAGGAAACACATCATCCAGGGCCTGATAGGAGCCAAAATTGTAGAGCAGAGGTGAAACGCGTCCTGCAAATTCGGGATGGCTCACATCCAGCCCTGAATCGACAACCGCAACGACCACACCCTTGCCTGTGAAGCCTTTCTGATAGGCTGACAGGGCGTTGATCATATCAAGCCCCCAATTGGCATAATATTCGGCATCAGCAAGATTTTCGGAGGCTTGCGGCACAGTCTGCGCAAAAGCAAAGTTCGGCGTCATAAGCGCCGTTGATAGCAGCAGAAATTTCAATCCACTTTTAAAAGAAAACATGCCCGCCCCATAAAACTCGACAAACCAAATGCACCCCTAAAGAGGGCCCCAAAATATAATATTACTAAATAGGAATAAGTAATCCCTGAAATTGGTGATTACGGTATCAATGATTGATGGAATACATACCAGCCATGACGACCCTGGAAAATTCATCGCGTCCTTACGTCATCCGATGCAAGCGATCAGATCCTCAGTCCCCGGCCCTAACCCCGTTCTTGATTATCCGGAAGAAATCTTGAAGTTGTCCGCGGACAACCTGGTTACTTCAGACCAGATAGAAAGCATGAAACAAAGAGGAGCGGACCTTGATCTCGCCTTCCCCTTGCATCATCGTGGTATAGTTAATCATTTGTAAAATGTTTACGAATCGGGCTTACTATCAACTGCGCAGTTATTGCAAAACGCCAATCATTTGCGAAGTTGAAAGCCGAGAATGTTAACAAGTCATCACCCGCTTAGCGAACAAGAACATCTTCCAACGATGTTGTCCGCGGATTCACTTGAACTGTCACGCCAACTTCAATTGCATCAGCAAAAGATTTTCCCGCCGACATCGCAAAAAACCATTCGCCAGTTCACCCCAGCAGAAGCTGCCAGCTTCATTGGGATAGGTGAGGGATATCTCCGGCAGGTTGCCGCCGACGGGTTTGGACCTGAGCCGCAGGCCAATGGTCGCCGCATGTATACGCCAGACGACATGGATCGCATCCGTGCCAGTCTCGATGAAAAAAATGGCGCGCCAAAATATGCGCCAGGTCGCCGTGCGGGTGAAAAACTACAAGTCATTGCTGTCATGAACTTCAAGGGTGGTTCTGCGAAAACGACGACATCCGCCCACCTCTCCCAATTCCTTGCCCTGCGCGGATATCGCGTGCTGGCGATTGATCTTGATCCTCAGGCATCGTTGTCCGCTCTCTTTGGCCACCAGCCCGAGCTGGACGTCGGGGAGGGTGATACGCTGTATGGCGCAATTCGCTATGAAGACCCACGCCCGATCACGGAAATCGTTCGTGCGACCTACACACCGAACTTGCATGTCATTCCTGGCAATCTTGAGTTGATGGAGTTCGAACACGAAACACCAAGGGCGATCACAGCGGGTCGCGCTGAAACTATGTTCTTTGCCCGGATCGGCGAGGTGATCGCTGATGTCGAGAGCCTGTACGACATCGTCATCATTGATTGTCCACCACAGCTTGGCTTTCTGACCATGTCTGCGCTCTGCGCTGCAACCGGTGTTCTGATCACAGTGCATCCGCAGATGCTTGACGTTATGTCGATGAGCCAGTTCCTTGCAATGACCAGTGAGTTGATGTCCGTGGTTGAACGGGCTGGGGGCAGAACCAGCTATGACTGGATGCGCTATCTGGTGACCCGCTACGAACCCAATGACGGACCACAAAGCCAGATGACGGGCTTCATGCGGGCGATATTCGGCAACCGCATGCTACAGAACCCGATGTTGAAATCCACCGCAATCTCCGATGCGGGGGTCACCAAGCAGACACTGTATGAAGTGGAGCGGTCTCAATTCATTCGCGGCACTTACGACCGTGCGATGGATTCTCTGAATGCTGTGAACAGCGAAGTTGAAGAGCTGCTGAGATCCACCTGGGGAAGGAAATAAGCCATGGCGAGAAAAAACCTTATAGAAGTCTCCCGGGAGAATGACGAGGCTACCAACCACGGATCAAGTACTGAGCTCACCCATTCCCGCCCTCTGGCAGGATTTGTTCCCGCAGCGCGGACAACACCAGTTGGTGGAATTTCGAAGTCGCTGGGGAACATCACACACAAAGTCGAACGCGTCGATGCACTTGAGAAGCAGCTCGCCGAGGGACAGATTGTTGTCGAGCTCGATCCGTCGCTCATTGAGAACTCGTTCGTATCTGACAGACTGAATATCGACCCGGAGCAACTTTTTGAACTGGTTGCGCAGATCCGTGAGAACGGCCAGCTCGTCCCAATTTTGGTGCGCCCGCATCCCGAGAAGGCTCAGCGCTTTCAGGTTGCCTTCGGTCACAGACGACTGGCGGCAGCGCGTGAACTTGGCATCAAAGTTCGGGCAGTTGTTCGATCACTGACTGACGAACAGCTCGTGGTTAATCAGGGACAAGAGAATAACGCACGCGCCAATTTATCCTACATCGAACGTGCAATCTTTGCAGCACGCCTGGAAGATCGTGGTTTCAGCCGCGAGGTGGCGATGGCGGCACTGGGCATTGATAAAGCAGCAATCTCAAAAATGCTTTCAGTGGTCCGGGCGACAGGTCATGAACTGATCGAAAAAATTGGCTCAGCTCCTGAAGTCGGTCGGCGGCGCTGGCTGGAACTCTCAGAAAAACTCGATAGCAACCAGGTCGATACACTTTTGGCTGAGTTGTCCGCGGACAACCTGGCGCATTCAAGCAGTGAGGATAGATTCCAGTTTGTTACAGACTTCCTCAAGCGCAACAATCCAGTCTTTAAGTCCACCCCTCAGCCAGCCAACAAACAGCTGCCAAAATCCTGGAACTCTACCGATAACGCGGTTCAGTTTACGATGAGCAAAAAAGCCCGAAGGATTGCTATTGAGCTATCCAACACAAATGCTGCGGCTTTTGGTGAGTGGATATCGAACCATCTTGATCGTCTGTACGAAGAGTACCAGACATCGGAAGAAACAGAAACTGGAGATTAACCCGCAAAAGAAAAAGCCCCCACAAACGTCAGTCTGCGAAGGCCATTTCGTTTTTCTGTAGCAAGATACGAATCGCATTTCTCGGAATCAGTGTCAAGAGTCATTGGCGTCAATTTGGCGGGTAAATTTCTTTTGCCTTTAGAAAGGTAGAAGAAAATGCAAGTTCTGGAGACTTTAACGGCTGCGGTTCGCAGTCGAATGGTTTCGCGCGCGCCGTCTCAGCCGACCAGCGCGGGGATTAAGAAATGGGAATTGTATAAGAACCTGTGCGTTGCCAAATCTGTGTATGGGCTTAATGATCGTTGTCTGACAGTGCTAAACTCCCTGCTGTCATTTCTGGCTGATGAGGTGATAACCACAAAATCCAAACTCGTGGTTTTCCCTTCCAATAAGCAGATTGCCATCCGTGCGCATATGATGCCTGAATCCACGCTCAGACGGCATCTGACGTCGCTGATCGAGGCTGGCATCATCACACGCAAAGACAGCCCAAACGGCAAGCGGTACGCACATAAGAACGGAGCGGGGGAAGTCGCACTTGCTTTCGGCTTTGACTTCACGCCCTTCTTTGCAAGAGCCTCGGAAATCAAGCAAGCCTCAGATCGCATTCAGGATGACATGCGTGCGGTGAAGCGGTTACGCGATGAGGTGTCTGTCTTACGCAGGGCATTAGCCGAAACCTTTGATGAGAAGCGTGAACTGGATACCAACGGTCTATTTACGCAATTTCGGAACGTTGTTGATAGCATTCCACGGCGGGCATCGCTTGCTGAATTGACCACAATAAAGATGTCTCTGGAAGCACTGACATCTGAATTGGCTATCACACTGAAAAATAATGATAATGTAGAAAATGTAAGCGCCAATGATGCTCAATATGAGCGGCATCACAGAGAGTCACTTTCAGAATCCCTTTTAAAAGAAAAAATTGAATTTTCAGATTTGAAAGAGACTGCATCAAACACTTCGGATCAAAAGCCAGCTATTTCAAAAGCAGAAGCGATATCATTAGATTTGGTTCTCAGAGTCTGTCCGGATATCAGTACTTATGCAACCTCTGGCATCAGGACCTGGCGGGATCTGGTGGATGCCAGCCGCGTTGTCTCGTCGTTTCTCGGGATTTCTCATACAGCTTATATCGATGCAATCCGCACCTTTGGCCTTGAAACAGCATCCGCTGCGATTGCCGCTATTCTGCAGAAGGCAGGTGAGATTGCCTCTCCCGGAGGATATTTGCGGTCTCTGGTGCAGAAGGCGAAGGGAGGTGGGTTCTCAGTTGCTGAGATGATGATCAGCGGGCTTAAAGCAATGAAAGTCGGATATCCATGAAGTCTGACTATTGGATAAAGTTGGTTGTAACAATGATAGTCTCTACAAGGTGAGTACGCAGACGAAAAACAGCTCGGAATGATGCGGAGTTCTCAACTGAAAACTTGCCGCGTCGCCCGCAACTTAATTCAGGCGGATGACAGGGCATGAATGATGCTGTTTCCGGTCTTTCGCACGAAGCCGGTGCGTTGAGGAAAAAAGCTTTCTGGCGGCAATGCAATTGTCGATCTTGATAAAGAAACCATTGAAGCGTTTTTTGTATCTGGACGACTTCAAGACTACACATCAACCAACCTTAACGCGTTATTTGAAGGTCTTCGAGAAAATGGCCAAACTGTTCCTATAGTGATGCGTCCGCATTCAGACAAAGCACTCCGCTTTCAGTTGAAGTACGGGAGCGGCGCATTGCAGTTGTTAATCAACGGGGATTAACGGTATTCATAAGGCAGTCGTTCTTCAATCCAGTTTTATATTCACGTTTTTCGTTTGCATGAGAGCATTGGGCCATATTCGAGAACATAGAGACCGAAGGCTAGCATCCATAGCAGTGCTGAGCCTGCGAGGAATGTATGGAAGAAGTTCGGCATCATTTCTGCAAATGGGCGAGTAAGTGCCGCAAGAATAATACAGAGATAGGCAATTTGTGTTGTTGGAGTTGCCGTTAATGGTCTGCCTGTATGCCCGCGTGTGGCTCGCGTCATGACGGCTAACATCATGCAACCGATAACACCTACCGTCATGATGTGAAGTGCAGAAAATGGATTGAGATGGCC
>NZ_JAVDQT010000013.1:0-72299 GCF_031454375.1 Brucella pseudogrignonensis | reverse complement strand
CAATGAACTAATTTCCAGACGTCGTCGCGCAACAATTGTCGCTCCGCTTATTAAACTGGGCCAGAAGCTCACCGACGATGAGGGAAAGATTTTCATAAAGTTGATCGGTCGGCTTTTATCAAAAACCAGTAACACGAAAAAGCAGCGGCATATAAGTGTATGGATGGAAACATCCAGAGCGCCCAAATAAGTCCTCTACACAACTGTCCCCTTGCTGAACGCAGATGATAGACGGCTTCAGACCCTTTCGCGGACTGGCCCAATGCTAAGTGCAGAGTGAAGTTCATTGTTCGTTCGGCCTAGCCTACGATTTACAACTATTCTTGTTCCGACTGCATATTATACCTGCCGCTGCGGGTTTTCTTTCTTGAACTGTTGGGTATCGAGACTTTACGCTGAGATTTTCCTCAAGCTGCCTGAGCGTAAAGCCATTGGAAGTGCCGTTGCTGTTTTTTTTGATGTCATTATAAAGAACACGTCACGCAATAGACGCTCGAGAAGCGATAGCAGCTAATGATCGCCAAAAGGGGGTAGATTTTAGAGAAAGTTTCGATATTGAGTGTGATGTAAGGTCATGAGGAGCGGTGATGTTTCTAAAATTTCATTTAAAAACCAATGGCAAATGCACAATGTTGCCGTATAAAAGCGTTCAGTATGTGCAAAATCATGATGATGGTGGGGCGACAATCGTTACAGATATTCCATCCGGGGATCCCAATAAGCCCCGTACATTCAATTGCACGGAAACCGTCGAAGATCTCTATGGAACACTAAAGTCGGATTTCCCTCTTCCAGATGGGGTTTTCTCATTACTGTAACGACAATAGTGGCATTTGTTAAACGCAACTACGCACTTAACGTTTAGAACACGGGGTTTTCTTTTAATCAGAAGTTACCATTGTTCCCCGCGTTGCGTTCCCGCGTTTTGCAACAGGCAGCCTCGGATCACTGACTACCCGACCGAGACTGCCCATTTGCATATCCGTCATCGAATGATTTGAGACTTTTTTGTATTTGAAAATTGGTTTTCCAGCTGGATTGATTTAACCTCTATACACCCTGCGTTTCACGCGACGTTTTGATTGTCTCGAATTTGATCCTTACGTGTTTGGACAGCATAGCTTTGAAGCGTCGAGTAGATACAATAATTAATCACGATGGAAGGGCTGGCAGATAACCGCCTCAGATCAAGTGTGGCGCAGATACTGCGATGATCTCGCTGAGAGGAATGCAATATAGTCGCATTGCCTCGATCTTAGCTGTCTTTTCTGAGGGTTTTGCTGGTGCACAGAACCTCTCCGTTGGAATCGGACGCATTAATCCGAAGAATACTTTATACAAAATAATGTTAAATCGGTCAGTACTGGCAACCAGATAGGCGTAAAATTCGAAGATCAAAAATGGAGTGTTTTGTCGTGAATTCTCAATGACGATGATAATTAGCCACTACATTTATTTGATTTGTGAGTTCTGTTTGAAGACTGGTGGCTAAAAGTACCTGTAAAGCATGTTTATCCGTCTTGAATCCCCGCATTCAGGGGCGGCTGCGAGGATCAATGAGAGTTCAGATCAGTACAACTTATCCCGGCTGAACTTTGTTCAAAAGATCAGCAATCGAAAATTCTACCGTTGGACGGATATCTTTGCGCCAAAGAGCGAAGGCTACGTTGGCTTCGATAAAGCCTGACTTCGAACCACAGTCGAACGTCCGGCCATAATAGTCAAAGCCATAGAATTTCTGCTGATCGGCCAGCTTGAGCATGGCGTCGGTCAGCTGGATTTCATTGCCTGCACCCTTCTCCTGCTTGCTTAGCAGTTCGAAGATTTCTGGCTGAAGAATGTAGCGGCCATTGATATAGAGATTGGAAGGTGCGGTGCCCTTGGCAGGCTTTTCAACCATCTGGTTGATCTCAAAACCGTTGCCGATAGCAGTGCCTTTACCGACGATGCCGTATTTATGTGCTTCTTCAGGATCGCATTCCTGCACAGCAATCACATTGCCGCCGGTCTGCTCATAAAGCTCGACCATTTCCTTGAGACAGCCCTTCTTCGACTGCATAACCATATCTGGCAAAAGCAGTGCGAAAGGCTCATCGCCGACCAGTTCGCGCGCGCACCAGACCGCATGGCCAAGGCCAAGTGGAACCTGCTGACGTGTGAAGCTTGTGGTGCCTGGCTGCGGCTGCAATTCCTGCAAATGCTCAAGCTCTGCCTTTTTGCCGCGTTCGGCTAGCGTTGAATAAAGCTCAACCTGCGCGTCGAAGTAATCTTCGATGACAGCCTTGTTGCGTCCAGTGACGAAAATCAGATGTTCGATACCGGCCTCGCGAGCTTCATCTACCACATACTGGATGACGGGCTTGTCGACAACGGTAAGCATTTCCTTGGGAATGGACTTTGTCGCTGGAAGAAAGCGCGTGCCAAGACCGGCGACCGGGAAAACTGCCTTACGGATTTTGCGGATCGAACTCATGCGTCACCTCGTATTGTTATTTACATATTATTAAACAAGCTTCGCTTGCTAGATTCATACAACTGGAGTTGGAGTGGCTTGATGATAAGAGATCATACCGTTAAACACTTAGTTAATTGGAAATTGTAGGAAGCAGTTGAATGCGCGTATTGATCCTCGGAACCTATGAAGAGCAAAAAAATATTCGTAATTTTGAAGGGCTGATGTCCCATTATATAATAAGAGCTCTTCGTAACAAGGGGGTTGAACTATCATTCGTAGATGTGAGTAATTGCCTATTCATGTCAGATAATGAAGTAGAGGTTTTCTTTCGTGAAGCCGACTTAAAAAACTCTGAACACATAATAGCTTTAGGTTTACGATTCTTCGATAAAATCAGTCCAATTTGTTTAAGAATTCTACGCGAAAGGCATAGTGGAACAATTTGCCAGTTTTATGACGGTGGAATACTTAACGGGCCAGCTGTTGACGCTACTTTCACCTTTAGAGATGATTCTTGGAGGTATCCTCTTAATAGTCCCAATAACCGTCACGAACGATTTCACAATAGTAACTTTTATGTCGGCTGGGCGGCCGACAGTATGCTTTTTTCATCGAATCAAAACGATGATGTGCTTAGAGTTTTAGTTGATCATACATCTTACGATGACTCGGGCTGGGACATTTCTGTGTTTATACTCCAGAGCCTGCGTACAATGGTGCAAAGTAATGTTTGGAAAAAGCGCTTTAAAGGCGTTCAGATACGGCAAATCGTAGAAGGTGGAGTTCGGGATGTAGATCTAAATAATATATGCATTACTGCATACGGTATGAATAAAATACCGATTAAAAAGATAGCTGAAGAGTATTCGAAGAGTCATTTATTCATGGTAACTCATAAAGAGAGTCTTGGGATCTCCGCTCTAGAAGCGGCAGTTGCAGGAGGTCTCCCAGTAATTCCGGCAGGGTTCATACCTTTAGATAGGACAAAAACGTTTCGTAATTTTGAATATAGTGAGAAAATAAATTGGGAAATGGTAATCAATTGTATTGATTGTAAAAAATCCAGAAGTATGTCTATTGATAATAGCTGGAATAAACTCGTTGATAATGTTGTGTCGCTCTTGAAAAGTATGACTTGATATTTTTATAGTTTATTGCTTGAAATAACACTACAGATAACTTGATTTTAACTGGTTTGGGGCCTGTCGTTGCGGGATGTTAGTAAGTAATTGATAATCGATCTTGATATTTTACAATGAGCTACAGTGCTGAACGATCAAAATATTATCTTTCGATTTTTTATTCCAGGCTAAGCTAAGACTTGCTCAAACGCTATTCGACTCAAGAATTCTGTTCAGTTCGTCTCTTAATCGATCAGAAGACATTCCGACCCATCCATGTTCAGCGTTCTCAATCTGTTCACGAAATAACCTTTGTGGTCTAGATTCCAATACTTTACTTAGAACATCAGCTGCTACCAAATCGGCCTTGTGCAATCCGTTCAGTAGATAAATATCTGGATAGGAATTGCTATAATCTATTACTTCATTGAGGTCTTTCCATCCGGATCCGACCTCATTCATTTTTCTAATCCATAACGTATAGTCATGTAATTTTGCTGAATTCTTATCAACCTGCGGATTAATTGATATAGCTGCTTTCATATTAAGTAGGTGTGCGAAAAATATAGCTGCATAGCCACCCATTGATGAGCCTACGGCTACTGACCTATGTGGAGGGATGGAAAAGGCATCTAATAGTTTTGCGATGATGGCCACCCGCTTCGATAGCAACGGGTTCTCATCGGTTCCGATATAATAATGATGCTCGTCATCTCGTAGAAAAAGATACAACGTGGGCTCAGCAAGCCTATTCTGCCAAAACCAAGACCATCTCTCGAACTTGCCCTTATTCATCGATGAAAAATTAACCACCGCTTGTACAGGTTTTTCATCTCGATAAGCACAGATATCAACGTCAGTATCTGCCAAAGTAGAGTCTTTGATGAGATATTCGATGTTGTTGATGTTCATGACAATACATCTTGTACTTTATTTTTCGCGCGCGATCGTCTTTTATTGAGCCGCGAACCAATGTCCGACGAAAAGAGGGACTCAAATTGCCTATACGGTAGATATGGGCGCAAGAACGATGATGAGCTACAATTAACTACAACTCCACCAGCGTCTTCAAAAAAGCCAGCGGCATTAACTATATTGGAAGCCTGAACACTGATAAAAGAGTCTTCCAACTGAGGTTCGGCCTCCTCGTAAAACCGCGGATTTTCATCGGGGTAACGCAGGTCACATCCCAGAAGAAAAACCTCTCTTGAACCAAGATGCCAGGCTAGCTGTAAAGCCAGCATTGTAGTAGTACAGCCGTAGTAAAAACCGTGGGCCAAGTTTTTTGAAAAGCCATCTCTAGACAAAGGCGCGACATAATGGGTTTTATTTGTAATATTCTGGTCATCAAAATCAATCAAATCACGCCGTAAGACACGGATAGTATTGGGATTTAATTTAGTGGTCCCCCACTGGGCTTTTTCAGGAGCAGCTAAAAAACGCTGATCACTAATTACATGATATTTACTACAAAAACCAAAGCGTTCATTTAAGATCGTTGACGCGTTCATGCCAATAACAATCTCTCCCTCTAGTAGATTCAAAGGAAAATCTACTACAGAAGGACCGTTGGCAAGTATAAATACGCGACTGTTTTTATGTTTATTCTTTAGAGAACCAAGGCCATTAGTAAAAAAGTTAATAAAGCTCATTGATCTTAGCCACCAGTTTTATGGGAGTGCAAAACTCTTGAAAGTAAGCATACGCCTCTGATTGCTTAAGGCGTGTTAATTCGGCATCGCTAGCGAATTGCATCAAAGTATCTGCAACTTCGCTCTCATTTGTATAAACGAATGGCGGCATATTGCCTTCACAAAAGGACGCGAATGTTGCCTTACCAAAAAAATCGGCTCTATTAATAACAATATTTCCCGCGCACATACCCTCGAGTGATACCATATGGAAACCGCCCGTACTTATTTCATCAATAGTCATATGACAAGTACGACGAATATCAAATAGGGTCTCAGGCGGAACAGGTTGTGTCGGCGAAACAAGATCAATCTTACCGAGTTGCTGCAAGTTAGTGAGGACGCGATTCAATACATCAGAATTTTTACTAGTCCACCTGCCGGCGTGTTTATGAGTGGGACTAAACATAATGCGAAGCTTTTCACCATCACCTCTTTTCTGGATAGAAGGTGGAGAAAGAATTATATTAGGAACCGGTTTGAAGTCTTGATAAAAACGCCCCCAATGTTGCCCCACTACCAGTTTAAGATCGTACTCTATATCGTGACCTTCTGCCCGATTAACATAAAGTGGACCTTCGCGAAGGGGTGAATGCGCTTGATATACGTATTTCGCCGACTGATTTAGTGACTTTAGCCAGTCTGCTTTACCGGTAGGAAGATAGTTATGAACATGTATAACGTCGGCGATTTTTATTTCCTGATCAATAAATTCTCTTGTGAAAGAATCTATGATAAGCGTTCGATCTAGAAATTTTTTAGACAGTGGGCCATTCTGCGGGTAGTCATTCAAAGCGACCGCAATTGAACGATGCCCACTAAGTTTTTGAGCCCATGCTATTTTCCCAGGGGACCCGACTAAAGGCGTTGGGGTTATATGAACAATATTAAGTCCGGACATCAAAAATTACTCCGTCATACAAGCAAAACGAAATCAAATCTATAAATTTTTGCTTAGTAAAGTCACCTTCACACAAGGTTTTGTACCGCAAATATACAGATTCCGAAACTGCCAAATCTGTGCAATAATCGGACATTCCTTCAACTATTTCATTTACGGACGCACCTGAAATAATATATTCCGACGACAAATGAATAATACCTTGGTAAAAGTTTCTTTCACTTGCTATCAATTCGTTACGATGATTTCCCGTATAGCCCTTAATAGGTAAAAGCCAATCAACTTCTTTTGGGCTGCCTTCCTGTACGGCACGACGGATTGCTAAGTAGAGTAATTCTGAACTCTTTACTTTAATAATCCTCCTCCAAGAACCTTTTATGACCTGTTGGCAGGTGTCTATGGAGAGTATCAAAACGTCTGTTTGAGTAGGGTCTGGCAAGATTAGATTAGGGTCAGTTACTACAACAATAGTGCGCTGACGTGTCCCACATGATCTTATAGCAGATACTAATCCACCCGATGGGTTAATCAGAATAATGTGATCAACTAATGAAACTATCTTCTTATTTTTTACATCAATCCTATCTATTATCGCTAAAGGAGTGGATTGTTCTGGATCAAATGTACCGATCTGAAGCATCGGCTGCTGAAGGTATCTAAAATCTGTAAACTTATCAAACCCACGCGTGACGTCAGCAAGCAAATCTTCATCCCCACGGCGACAAAGAACAGCACTGATAAGACCAATCGGCTTCTCAGGCGGTTCGTTGAACTCGATACGTGAAGACGTAATGTTGGTAAAAACAGCCCGCTTTACATCTCGCAATAGTGGTTGCTGGTGTGATTTTATAGGAATAATATCAGCCGCATTAGTCACTTCTAAATCTTTTGCTGAAGGGGCTAAACGAGAGGAACGGCCATTGTCATCATTTAATTTCATTTGCACTCCTGAATGTGAACTCCGATAGTGAATTGATTTCCAACTGAGAATCCAAGAATCGCGAAAGAACTGCTTTGGATCACGGCGCAACTTGTTCAACTTGCGCTTCCAACGTGAGTTGTTCTGTTTCATATCCCCATCGTAATCTAAGACTTTTCTGAGCGAGGAGTTCAATAAGGTATCTAAGCCCGTCTTCACACCCAATTGATTTGGAACTACAGTACTTGTATTGGAATTGCAAGCCGATTGAACACCTATCAAACAAAGATTATTGAGAGAGGCAAAATGATTATCTACATCCCACAATTGCTTTTCACAATTACTTAACTGTATAAGTTTATCAACGAAAGCCGCAATATTCCATGGCTCGATGGCATGAAGAAGGTTTCGCGGTGCATATTCTACTATTCCAAGGTGCTCCCAACATACCACTGGAGTTCCACAGCTCATAGCCTCAATTCCTACCATCGATGCCGTTTCAAACAAACTTGGAATTACAACGGCCCTGGCTCCTAAGTATAGTTTTTTCTTATTTGTCGAGGAATCTTCGATAATCGAGATATTACTGGGGATGGTATAATTGCTAATAGTAGCCTTATCCGGAACTAATGCAATAAATGAGACGTTTGGCATATTGTGCGCTAATTTCAAAAATATAGGAAACCCTTTGAGCTGGTGAGGCCGCCCGACAAATAAGAAATAGGGTTTTTTTAATCGGTACGTTTCATTATCATTACCGCTAATTGTTGATCCAGGAGCGGGATTAGGATAAACTGCTATGCACTTTTTGATATTATAGATTGCCTTTGAAAATTCTGCGGCTGTAACAGACGGAGCAGATATTATTCTTGCTCTATCCAGTTGTTTTTGCTCCCGATAGATATCGTTATAATTCACCTTCTTAAACTGAAGTATTTGACCAAGAGATTTAGAAAAGTGTAGTCTAATGTGAAGAATGCAATTAGACAATTCTAAGTCAGTAGTAATCGCGTTAGTTTCGGGAGCCTCTAGAATTGTCGTCAGATGATCCGGATTATTGTCTATAAAATCCTGTATTCGCAACCTGAACTCGCTTTCGTTTTCATTATTTCCCTTGCTCAAAAGAAAAACGCTATGAAACGTAGGCTCAATGATTTTCTTTAGATTTTTGCAGTATGACGTTATTCCGCTATCATTCCGATTAATCGGGTCAATTATGATATAGCGAATAAATTTCTTATTGATCTCATTCATTGAGGATTCCATTTGGCGACAGGTGTTCTAAGTTTTCGAGCCCTAGGTTATCAGTTGAAAGGATACGAATTTTAATATAAAAGCGGGAAAGCGGGAATTTTACATGGGTTGATCTTTCTTGTCAGTACCATGAGCCTCTTAAGAGGCGTTCCAACTTTTGCGTTATTTAATACTGCTCATAATAATTTTTGACTTTGTATTGCTGAAGTCCATATCCGTCGCTTCGCGTATCCTTAATTACTTCGAGGCATTTTAAGTGTATGGATGCAGGAGCCTCGACTTTTAGTGACAATGAAATTGAAAGTATTGGAAGATTTTTTCGGTCATAACATGGCTGTGATCTTTGTACCATAGCACGAACTAGGAGTAGCATTTGGACATAGACTATATGAAGTCTGATGGTCCGCTAAACGGCGTGCAGGACTTAAACAGCAAAGATATACACTGTCCGAAATTGTTGAGCTCAAATCAGGATCTGGCAATGAAAGGCTTACACAGCAATGCCTCTGCCGATCACAATCAAAGACAGATTTGAATACCCGATTAATCGGTAAGCTACCTAATATATTTTAACTGCTTTTTTCTGATTTTCTTCATGGAGTTGAATTGCGTCATCGATGCTATCGAAGAAAATCAAGTCACCGTCGTTTAATACAGCTCCTCTGTCGCAAAACTCTTTTAACAGTGAATTACTATGGGATACTAGAATAACGGTAGCAGCTTCCCTCTTTTTATCCAAGGTCGCGCGACATTTTTTCTTGAAAGAAGAATCCCCCACAGCTATCACTTCATCGATTAGATAAAAATCAAAATCGATAGCCATGCTCATCCCGAATGCTAAACGAGCCCTCATTCCGCTGGAGTATGAACGTACTGGCATATCCATATATCTTCCTAACTCTGAAAATTCTTTGACAAATTCAAAAACGAAACGCGGATCTTGATTATAAATCCTCGAAACAAATCGGATGTTCTCGCGGGCAGACAGAGAGCCATGAAAGCCCCCAGTAAAGCCAAGAGGCCATGATATAGAGCTATTTCGAATTATGTTTCCACGATCACAAACTTCACTGCCCGAGATCAATTTGAATAATGTAGACTTTCCGGCGCCATTGCGTCCCAAAACACCGGTATTCTGCCCTTTCTTGAAAGTGCAACTAACATCATTAAGGACTGTTCGGCGCCCCCCTTTTGTCGGGTATGATTTAACTACATTGATAAACTCAATCATGCTCTCACCAAAACATTTCTGTATAGTCGTTCCAGGATCAGCCCGAGAACTAGGATGCTTACTGAGAGCCAAATGACGTACTGCTTACTCAATAACGGATCATAACTTAGATACGTTGAGCTTCGAAGCCACTCAATGGAGTTTAAAAGCGGATTCCAAGAAAGTATGTTCTGTATCGCAGGCGGCATGTTTTTTGGCATGTAGAAAATTCCGGAAAGAAATAAAAGAGGCAGTTTGAGAAGTCCCCATATCCTTTCCCACACCGGTAAAAGCAGAAATACAACCGAGTTAAGGGTTCCAACAGCGGAAGCTAGCAAGATACCACCCAATAATGAAAATAAAAAATCGCCGGGGTAATGTATGACCGTATTATCTGAATACATTTCCAGTAAAAAGAAAAAAGACATAATCACAACTAACATAGTTATTGACTCTAACATTATACGAGCAAATATAGTGTCAACTGGCTTTACGATCGGATATGTCAATAATGCTTGATTGGCGCTTATCGCACTAGATGTTTTATCGGCTATGGATATGAATAAACGATAGCCAAGAAGCCCAGTCAGTACAAAAAGGTAAATGTTTTCACCAAATGGGACAGAAGCATGCATCTCACTGCGGATAAATATTAGGATCACAACATAAGCTGAGGGCTCTACGAAGGCCCAAAGATAGCCTAGTTTATTTTTACCAAATCGCGTTTTGGTTTCTCTTAATAATACGGCTACCTGTACGCGCCACATCACTTTTAAACCACGCATGAATAATATCAAATCGTATAATATTTTAGATTGCATGGTCTCTTACCGACTGAATAATTAGATACAACAATAACCATAGAAGAATACAGGCAGAAAATGTTAAGAACGTATTAGTCGTTTTCTTCGGGTACATCGCCGCATCAGGCTGCGAAGGCTCCACGACTAATGCAAAGTATCGTTCTTGTTTACGAGCCTCAACTAGTGACTGTTCTAGGGCCATTAATGCTGCGGTATAGGCTTTCTCTGCGAATTCCTGCTCTAACAGCAATCCGCTGTAAGCAGTGTAAATCCTGCTTAAATTGATTTGATCCGTAGTACTATTTGACGAACCTTCTTGTCCGCCGCCCGAACCTACTCGTTTCTTTTGATCATCAATTTGTCGCTCAATAGCGCTTATCTGGCGATCTAAGACTCGCAATGTGGGACTATCTCGAGTGGTTTGTGACAAAGCCGAACGACGAGCTTGTAGATCCGCTAACGAAACTTGCAACTCCTTGATAATGGCCTGCTCAGACTGAGCGACGAGTTGCGGATCCAAAGCCTGCTCTTTATTACGAAATTCTTCAACTGAGTTACGTGCGATTTTTAATCTGGCCTCAGTGCGTGAAACCTCGTCTTGGGCTGTAGATATAAGTTGCTTTCGCGCGCTATCGGAAAGACGGTTAACGAGTTTCTCGGAAACCGCGATAACCGTTTGAGATATCTCGTGAGCATCTTCCGCTGAGAAAGCCTTTATCCTAAAGGTTGTTATACCAGTAGTAGAATTAAACTCTACAGCAGAAACATTTTGCCAGTATTTCACAAACTTCTCAAATGGTAAATCTGGTTTAATTCTGTAAAAGTAATCGATACTTGATTTAGAAAAATACCGTCTTAAGTCAACGCCTCTTTCCTTTAACGCATCAATGATAATCTGCGTTGATTTTATATAATCTGATACTATGTACGAATCGCCGGATTGAACATTTGCTCCAGGCAAAGCTGCAAGGCCTAATGCGGAAAGGGGAGACGTCGTCGTTCCACGTACTGCGAACAATGTTTCCGAACGGTACTGATCACTTGCGACAAAGGCGTAGTACAACCCCACCAAAATAGTAGGAATAACAACCATACAGACGAAAGATGCAGCCGTTATCGACATTTGCCATCGAAGTTTTTTCTTCGCAGCCAGCGCTCCGACTTTTCTGATAACGTGATTCAAAGGAATTCTCTGCCTCGTAATTTTAGCATATTCACCGATCCTCATACATGAAACAGTGGCAGACGGACAACAACTTCCTGAATTTAACAGCTAACTGTTCGTTAACTCTTTCAACACCTTCAAAAATATGCCACGTGATTGCGAACTATTAAACCCGAGTTTGCAAGGTCTTGTTAATATCCTACAGGCTAATTGTGACTGATTCAGTTTTGGTATTAGGTGGGGACGTACTCTATGATGAAAGCTAGCGCAAAAAGTGGCGTTATTGCGCTTATGCTCAGTTTAGCTGGTTGTGGTGCGGTTCCCACCGATGGCCCCCTAAAATCTGATGTCATTAAAGATGCGACCAAAGATATCTCCACAAATTCATTCGTTTACGATGTCGTAGATGTCGACCTTAGGATAGCCAATTACGTCGCGAGTTATAAGCCTGTAGCCCTCGAAAAGATGTTTGGCTTCGGTGGACCCGCTTCAACTCCTGTTATCGGTGTTGGCGATGGACTTAACATCAACATTTTTGAAGCTGGTCCGGATGGTTTGTTTTCATCAGCGGAACAGAAGCAGGTCACAATTGGGGTAGTCGTCCAACCTGATGGTTATGCTGCCATCCCTTATGTCGGATCGTTTAAATTCGCAGGAAAGACCTTAGAAACCGCGCGCCGAGGCATCAAAGCCGCGCTCGAAGGGAAGGCGGTCGAACCTGACGTTATAATCACACTTGCCGGCAACTCATCCCGAACCGTTTCAATTAACGGCTCAGTTGCAACAGCTTCCGTTGTGTCTCTGGGGTTGCAGGGCGAGCAATTGACCGAAGTAATAGCGAAAGCTGGCGGTCCTACGAAAGCGCCTTACGATTCGTATGTATCGCTGACGCGCGGGAAATCGACCAGCAAAGTGCTTTTTCAGACGCTTATCGATAATCCACGTGAGAATATATATGTAAAGCCTGGCGATCAGATTTATGTAAGCTACGATCCACAGTCGTTCACCGCCTTGGGTTCAGTTGGAAAAGTTGGCCAAGTTCACTTCAATGCAGCTGACCTGAGCTTGATTGAAGCTGCCGCTTTAGCCGGCGGTAGCGACGGGAACTTGGCTGATCCCCAAGGCTATTTCGTATTTCGTTATGAAAACGAACGTATTGCGCGATTAGTTCTGGGCGAAACGCGTTTCAATCATAGCCTTCAGCGAGGAATGTATCCTAATCGTGATGGTCACTATCCGATTGTGTATCGAATCGATATGACGAAGCCTCAAAGCTATTTGCTCGGACAGACGTTTCCAGTGAACAATAAAGATGTTGTGTACCTTTCGCGGCACCCCGCTACCGATTTGCTGAAGTTCCTTCGAATGGTTTCAACACCTCTCGGCGTTGCTCGTAGCGCAAGTTCTTTCTAAGTGACCTTACGTCGCCTTTTACAGTTGGCATCAAATTTCAGCGATCGTGGCTCTGCTTACGAACCACTGACGGGTGAACGAAAGTTCATTAAGCTCCACAGAGGTATCCGCAAGCAAAGACAGCTCTGCCGCATACTCGAACTGATGGGATGGACAGCAAGCTCCGCCAAATTTGGCGCAGACGCTTACGGCGGATGGGGACGAAAGCCGTCGGGACTGAATGCTCTGAGACTAGCCAATCAAAAAAATCGACCGTTTTTTGCTCTCGAGGATGGTTTCGTTCGTTCCGTTGGTTTAGGCCAATATGGCGAACCTCCTCTGAGTATCATTATGGATGCGAACGGCATTTATTATGATGCCACGCAACCTTCCGATCTTGAGTTACGCTTGAACGATTCGAACCGCGCGAAGAACTTCGACGCCCAACGCGCCAGCGCAGCCATGAACGTTTTGAAAGATGAACGGATATCAAAATACAACCAGACTGGTAGGGACGCCGGTTTAGGCGTGAAACGAGAAGGCTATGTTTTAGTCGTCGATCAAACAAAAGATGATCCATCGATCACGTATGGCTTAGCCTCATCCAAGACATTCGCCGATATGCTAATCGCAGCTAAGCGCGAAAATCCGGCTCAGAAAATAGTTATAAAGACCCATCCAGGAGTGTTGGCAGGAGTAGCCAAAGGACACTATTCTCCCGACGTGGACCAAGTTGAATTCCTGGTCGACGAAATTAATCCTTGGATTCTTCTGGAAGGCGCGTCGAAAGTTTATACGGTCACATCCGGTATGGGTATGGAAGCGTTGATAGCGGGAAAACCTGTTAGGTGCTTTGGAGCTCCATATTACGCGGGTTACGGCCTCACTCTTGACGAGCTTGAACTCAGCCGAAGGTCCAAGAACGTTACACTTGAGAGCCTCTTCTCGGCCGCCTATCTCGAATATCCGACTTATTACGATCCTTACAGAGACGAAGTTACCACCTTCGAGCGGACCATTGAGACGCTTGCATTTTTACGTGACGAAAATGAGCTAAACCGAACAAAGACTTATTGTTTGGGAATGAGCAAATGGAAACAACCGAGCGTGGCAGCGTTCTTGCGCTCCACACATCAAGAGCCTACGTTTATGCGATCGCCATCTAAAGCTTTAGAAAAAGCAAAGGCGAGCAATGGCAGATTGGTGATATGGGCATCCAAAAGTAAGAGTTCTTTTTCAGAGCAGTGCCGAGCTGAAGGCGTCAACCTGTTAAAGATGGAGGATGGGTTCTTACGTTCGAAGGGATTGGGTTCAAATCTCATCCCACCACTTTCACTAGTCCTGGATAATGAAGGTATTTATTATGACCCGACCCGATCTTCGGAATTAGAAACCATTATCCAGCATGGACATTTTAAAGAAAGTTCGCTCATTTCTGCTGCCGAAATACAGCTTGATATTATCCGATCGGGTTTGACGAAGTATAATGTTGGAGAAGGTCGAGTAATTGAAAACCTGCCTTTGAAAGGCGAAAAATCTGTTATTCTCGTACCGGGGCAGGTGAGTGATGATGCATCGATCCGACTTGGTACGTCCTTGAGTCCGGTTAGAACCAACCTGGAATTGTTAAAGGCTACCCGCCTCGCTAATCCGGATGCTTTTATTATCTATAAACCGCATCCCGATGTCGAAGCGGGAAACCGTTACGGCCGCATCTCATCTCACAACATTCTGGAATATGCCGACTATATAGCTAGTGAAATTTCCACTAGTTACGTTCTGGATATATGTGACGAGGTTTGGACACTGACATCGCTGATGGGTCTGGAAGCTCTAATTCGTAAGAAAAAGGTCGTATGCTTCGGTTTACCATTCTATGCGGGATGGGGACTGACCGAAGATAAAATAGGATGTAATCGTCGAACACGCAAAGCATCGTTAAACGAAATCTTTGCGGCTGCTTACCTGGTATATTCGAAATATATTTTCCGTGGCTTAGATGGTTATATGCGGATGCCAGCTGAGATGGCACCCGCTATTCTGAAGAAATAAGCCGTAAATCCGGGAACGGATTAACTAGTAACCTTTCACGCACCGATCAATCGCACGGATATCACCCAATAGAGCGCTCAAGTTGTTGATTGGTATCATATTTGGGCCATCACTTGGCGCATTATCGGGATCTTCGTGAGTTTCGATGAAAACGGAGGCAACTCCAATCGCAACAGCCGCCTTGGCAAGTGAACCTACAAACTTTCTTTCACCACCACTCGACGTGCCGCGTCCGCCAGGTTGCTGTACGGAATGTGTTGCATCAAAGACCGTTGGATACCCCATCTCCGCCATGATCGGGAGGGCTCTGAAATCGTTTACAAGCGTGTTGTAGCCAAACGATGTGCCTCGCTCGCACAAGAGAATTCTTTCATTGCCTGTTGAAGCAATCTTTGCTGCAACATTTGACATATCCCATGGAGCCAAAAATTGTCCTTTTTTGACGTTGATTGCTCTCTGTGTTTCCCCAGCAGCTAAAAGAAGATCCGTTTGACGGCACAAAAACGCTGGAATTTGCAAAACATCTACAACTTCAGCAACAGTTTTGCACTGAATAGCATCGTGAATATCTGTCAGAACAGGGCAGCCGAACTCAGCCTTGACGCGCGCGAGAATTTCGAGGCCTTTATCTATACCAATACCGCGTGCCGATGCTCCAGAGGAGCGATTGGCTTTGTCAAAGCTGGATTTGAAAATGAACTCAATTTTCAAATCTTGGCAAATCTTTGAAATTTGTTCAGCGAGCATCAAGGAATGATCTAGTCCTTCGATCTGGCATGGGCCAGCTATCAAAACGAAGGGAAGATCATTAGAAATTGTTACGTCTTCAATTTTTACCGGTTTCATTACACTAACTTTCACGCCTTCGACTACAATGCGGCTTCAACGCGTTCGATATCCCACGGATTATTAACTTCCCAAAACTCCTGCTTGTCGTCTTGCATTTCGACACACAGTATAGGAAGTCCGTTTTCAAGGAACCGAAGCTGCTCCAGTCCTTCAAGCTTTTCCAGAATACCTTCTCCAAGTCCCGTGTATTTTTGGAGGGCATCATACCGATATGCGTAGACACCCACATGGTGAAAGACTGGAATAGGATCAAAAGTCTGCCCCGGATTTCTGTAAGGAATTACTTCCTTGGAGAAATAAAGAGCCCGCCCATTTCGATCAAAAACGCCAGTTGTTCCGCCCACAGACCCGTTTGCCCTGTCTTCAACAAAACGCGATAGCGTTTCGGAATTGCATCGCAGAACAGGAGTGGCGACGTCCGATGCGCTATCGTCCTTTAATCCATTGATTAGACGATCTAAGAAGAAAGAAGGCGTGAGTGGAGCATCCCCTTGAAGGTTAACGATGATTTCCGGGGTGATAGCAAGGTTCTTAATAGCTTCGGCACAACGCTCAGTGCCGTTCTTGCAACTGCTGCTAGTCATAACGACCTCAGCTCCGAAGCTTTTTGCGGCATCTGCAATACGATCATCGTCAGTAGCAACGTAAACGGCGCTAATGTCTTCTACCGCCAAGGCTTTTTCCCAGGTACGATGAATGAGTGATTTAACTACTCCATCCTTGCCACGCAACCCGACAAGCGGCTTACCTGGAAATCTTGAAGATTCGTATCTAGCTGGGATTATGATAACGTTTTCAGACATTACTGCACTCGCGCTCTCAAGCAATCATGAATATGGATAATTCCGGGACAATCGTCAGCCCCATTTTCTACAACAAGACACGTCACGCTCTTGGCCGTCATTAATTCAAGCGCTTCAAAAGCATAGCAATCTTGCGAAATAGTCAGGGGCTTACCAAGAATCATATCTCTCGCGCGACTGGTCCACAATTCACCAGCACGTCGCCGCATATCCCCGTCTGTGATGACGCCGGCAATTCCTTCCGGAGATGTAACAATAGCGATACCAAAGCCTTTTTCAGACATCTTGATCACAACTTCATTCATGGGTGTGTCAACATCGACCAAAGGCAAAGCATCACCCAGATGCATCAAGTCGCGCACTCGCAACAGTTTTGCCCCAAGTTTGCCACCTGGATGATATCTGCGAAAATCTTCAGACGTAGCCCCTAAAAACTCGGCAATCCCAACAGCCAATCCATCACCTATCGCAAGTGACAGAGTCGTCGAGGTAGTGGGAGCCAAGCCATTTGGGCACACCTCTTCGACTTTTCCATAGGCGATGGTGTACTTGGCGCACTTTCCCAGCGTACTATCTTTTGAAGCTGTCACAGCAACAATCGGGATACTATGCGCTTCGCAATAAAAGATCAGATCTGACAACTCTGACGTTTCACCAGAATTCGAAAAAACCAGACAGGTACTGTCTGAACCAACTAATCCCAGATCACCATGGCTCGCCTCTGAAGCATGAAGAAAAACTGACGGTTTTCCAATTGAGCGCAAAGTGGATGCAATCTTACGAGCGATATGTCCTGACTTACCTATCCCTGCGACAACGACATGCCCTTTTGCACTGGCCATCAATTCAACTGCTTTTGAAAAGTCATCGTTGATTTGGTCTGCAAAGTTACAGACAGCTAGTCCTTCAGCCTTAATAGCATTTTTGCAAACATTCATTAGAGATTCTTTTGAAGATTCTTCTACGCTCAAAGTAATCATGTTCTCCACGCTCATCCTCGTAAGACTTTCGATTGTGCTTTGTTATTGTCGTAATAGCTGCTTTGATTGGAAAATTTAACAATATCTTTGTTTGTTAATGTTTCAACATCGAGAAGCTTATTCTCGGATATCGTAGCTCCAATTATTCTTTTCACTTCCTGAACTGCCATTGGAAGTCCTTCACGCGCATAGAAATCACCCTTTTTTAAAGAGTTCGTCTTCAACCATGAAAGATACCGCGAGCACAACGCTCTGTCTGGATTAACACTCTCTTCCCAGAAGGCGTCGAAATCATCATTTGTTTTAGCAGTTTTTGTAAGAATTGTGCCAGAATAGATAGCTTCTCCAGTTACCAGTAGCGGTATAGCATGGGCAATGGCAGATAGACCTGAGGTACTGTTGATTGTGATCATTCCGACAGAGTGCCTGACCAGCAAACCCAGAGAGCCGGTATCGATAACATCAATACGATCTGAAACCCCATGAAGCGTCGAAAGAGATTCAATTAACTTTTTATGATTGCTATGTCCCCGAGCCAATGGATGAACTTTAAACACCAGCCGCTTGTCCTCATTAGCTTTTTTTGCAAATGACGAAATGGTTGCTATTATCAGTTTTTCGTTAGTCCAGCCTTTTGCAGCACCTCGCAGCTGGCTATCGTCAGCTACTTGAAGTGGGACAACGAAGAAGTTTCGATCATGATGTTCGAGGAGTCGCTCGATCGACGCGAAATTTCGTCCCTGATGCAAGATTTTACGGACCAAATTACGGCTCCAATAAAACGCTTCTCCTCCCAGGGATCGTTTCTTATGAAATGTTCCACGCTGGCTAAAACCGCTAAGAAGATTTAGCGTGTAGTATTTAAATCCATACCAGCACATCCGTGAAAATGAGTCAGAAAAGCTCTTTTGTTTCTTGATAACGGGGGGTATGTCGAATTTTGCAGGCGGGAGCTTTCCCGCTAATGGAGAGTAGCGATTATTGCCTTCCCGCTCGATAGTTACGTAACCGGGTCGGATGTATCCCTCTTCCAAAGAGATAACCGGAATATTTCTCTTTTTTGCTATTTCACGCGCGACAGAATGAACTGGCCTTTCACACCCAAACAATACAATACAGTCGACTTCGGAGTATGCTAAAAATTGATCAAACCAACCAGGCCATTGCTCCAAACCCTGACCAAAGTTAATTCTCTTAGTTCTTCTCGCAAAATAGCGATCCCCTGCGGTGAAACAAATTCGCCAGGTATCGTAGCCATCCTGTCCTAAAGAAGATTGCAGTTCATCAAAGAAGGGCCCCACAGGGCCTTGGAGCAGAAGTACGCGCAATGATGATTTTGATCCAAGTTTACGTACTTTCCTGCCGAAACGTGCAGAAATAACTTTCCGTGGCAGTCCGATGACTTCATCGGGCAACTTGGAGTTATCATTCCTGGACAAAAGCACCCCCTGGCGGAATATAAGATCATCACTTATTTAGCATTACACCATGTGGCAACGCAGACTATAGAAGTGACAGCTAATCTGAATCAAAGTGACTGGTAGTCATTGTACGACTGCGGCGCAACTTATATTTTAGTCGCAATTCCCCCGCCAAAGTGTTCCGATTTTAACATTTCCACTTAAACTATCGACACAACGCAAAGACACAAGAAACTAGATAGTCAGCGAATAATCTATCGTTATTTTTCCCTCAATTTCCGACAGATCTGTAAGACCGCTTATAATTATCTTGAACTCATGTTTCCCGATGCCAATTCTTAAAGGCTTTGGAAAGCGAAATACCTTCGAATTTCCTATCCAACCTTTTGACAAAAGTTCTCCTAAATCGCTCAATTCAAAACCATATTCACTTCCGTTAGGCAGGCTCGTTGTATCAACAATCAACGAATTCACTTTTACTGGAAATGGCAAAAACGGTCGCGAATTATAAATCATAACTCCATGCTTAACTTTTTTCTCGAATGTACGATAATACTTCAATTATTTCCCCCGTTTTCCACATCTCCAACGAAGCGAAACTATGATCACAATGGCCACACAAATTGTTAAGGCCAGCGCCATTATTTCATTGGTGAACATCAACCTCGGCCTCGGCATCTTTTTGGAACTGAATTCTGATAACACGCGCAAACGATTGCGAATGCAATCATTAGCTACATAAAAACCAGAGCGAGTAGCCAACTTCTTTTAGCAAAAAAGCCCCGGATGCGTCCGGGGCTTTCAAATAAACTTTACACAGAATTAGAATTTATAACCAATACCGACTTTGAGTGTATGAGTCTTTGTTTCGAACTTATACTTCGCAACGTCAGTCGAAATAGACTTATCACCGTAATCACTGAAAGCGTATTCCGTACGCAGAAGCAGATTATCAGTTACAGCATACTCAACGCCACCGCCAACGGTATAGCCAGCTTCAGTCGACGACTTCTTAGCCGTTCCACTGATATCGCGTGCCTTATATTCGATGTCTGCCACAGCAAGACCACCGGCTGCGTAAATCAATGCACGGTCGATGGAATAGCCCAAACGAGCACGTAGAGCACCGTTGAAGCCAATGTCAGAATGAGTTGTTGCTGCACCACGGAAAGTATCGCGGCTATTCTTGCTGTCAGCGTAGTCGATATTCGCTTCTACACCGTATACAAAATTATCTGACGCGAAGTTGTAGCCGCCAAAGATACCGCCGACGAAACCGTCTGTGCCTTTAATATAACGGCGAGAAAACTGGTCACCGCCCAGATCGGACGCTGTGGCTCTGGTTGTATTGTCAAACATATAACCAGCCGACACACCCAGATAGCCGCCAGTCCAGCTGAAAGGTACAACTTCAACCACAGGAGCAGGTGGTGCATAATCCTGGATGGCATCAGCAGCAAACGCTGCAACTGGCAGTGACAGAACTACTGCGGCTGCGATGGGCGCGATTAATTTCATCTAACCATTCCTTATTTAATTTCAGTCGCGAATTTCTTAAGTCAAAAATAGTCAACAAATTCTTATTGGCAAAGCTCATAATGACAAATAATGAAATAGAATTGACACTGTGTCCTAATCGCCACACACTGAATTCGCTAGCCAAAAATCATTACATTTTTGAAACTCAAGAGTCTAGTTCAAGTCCCTATCAAAGGCATTTTGATTCATTCTGTTTCTTAGGTGCATCACTATATAGCCATAACAGGCAACAAGGACTATCGACCCACCGAGAACAGCTAAGGAGACATTAAACCAAAACATAATTACCCCGCAACTTGCAGGTAATTCTTATACGACTGTTACCTGCATGAAAAGACAGCGTGAGGGATAAAAATTGTTGAAAAATAGTATTTTGATATTCAGTTTCTTGCCTAGAAATCAAATTTTTTAGTCTAAGTTATTCGTGATCATCATTCTGTGTTACGAATAATCAAAAAGATGATATATTTTTCGGCAATGATCTATTCAGGGGAGGGGCGGCATGCCGAGTAGCGAGCATTTGAGTTGGGAGAACGGAATAATAGCTGCCATTGAAGAGCAACCAATCGCAGCCGAAATCCAGGCCGTTCATGGTATAAATGACGTTGACAACATCCTGTACGGCGACGTCTTACCGTTGATCCACAATACATCATCCCAACTCATCCCTGTCGAAGACGTAAAATCTTTTTTGGAACTCATTGGAAAATGTCCCATTCTTGATTTGAAGGTTATCGAAAGAATATTAGATGAACTCAAGAATGATCGCTTTGCTGTGTTAGGCTATAATATATCTTCTGATTGCTTAGTTGAAACCGATCCCTGGCAAAAGCTATATAGTTATTTAATAAAGAACGAACCTTTTATTGACAGATTGTTTCTACAAGTTTCGGAAACACGGCCACTTGGCAACGCATTTGGGTTAAAAAGAAAAATTCACCAGCTACGGCGCATGGGCGTTCGCATCGGAATTGAAAACTTCGGAAGCGGATACATTACGCCGTTGAGATTATTAGATTTGGATGTCGATCTCATAAAGATTGACCCGTCATTTGTCAGAAATCATCTTGAAAAGGTGGCATCTCTGGAAAGTATAATACAATTCGCGACCAGTGTTGCTCCCATTGTGGTTGTGAATGGAATAGAGACTGATCAGCAATATTCGCTGATAAAAGAACTGAAAGCATCACACGGACAAGGTTCGTATTTTTCCCAACCAATACGTTTCGACAGCGTAGATGCATATCCAGAAAAGATTTCTATCAAATCGTGACAGGATTATTGACGCTTTTATCAAAGGGTCATTTTAAAGCTATGCGTAAGATCGCTTCCAATGTTGAGTGCGTATGCCGGATGTAAATGCGAGGAATACCAAACACATCATCATTGGAAGTAACTCGTCTACTTGTTGTTGTCGTCGCGCTTTTATATCCGGCCTCTCGGGCAATTTGCCTGTGAACTGGATCATTTCCACCGTACGGATAGCAAAAATTTGATACTTTTGACCCCAGAATATCTTCTAGGGCGCCCTTGCAGTCAGAAATCTGCCGACGCGCTTCTCGGAAAGTTAATTGAGGGAGAAGGCAGTGATCCAATGTATGCGCGCCAACCTCGTGACCTAAGGCGTGCCACTGACGGAGTTGTGAGACATTCATACAAGGTGAGGGGGGAATCCCTTCTTTCGCGTCCCACACATTACTGCCGCCGATTTGATTTGATACGAAGTAATTTGTAGCTGTAAAACCCACTTCAGCTAACGACGGCGCTGCGTTCTCTAAGGTATTCAAGAAACCATCATCAAAGGTAATTACAACTATCTTCCCCTTTTTCTCGCCTATTAAATATGGCCATGCATCTCGTACAGAAAGCCCCCTGTAACCCAATTTCTTCAGCCAAATCATCTGGGAACGAAACTTGCGTGGATGTACAAAAAGTCCCCTATATGGAGCTGTTTTGTCATTCAGTTCAGCTATCTGGTGATATAGAAGAACGGGGACAGACATTAGTGACCAACTGAAATTAATTAATTTGGAAATGGGGGCTTTATGAAGTGCTATATTATTAACCTTGACCGAGCGCCAGAACGAATGCACCGAATGTCAGATCTTATGCGATCACATAAGGTAGATTTTGTTCGTTGTCCCGCTGTTGATGGCAAATATTTTACAGAAAGCGAGATTGTTTACTATAGAAGTCAACGCAGTCAGGGTAAACCACTGACCGTGGGGGAAATTGCATGCTCCGAATCTCATCTTTTGGCGTACCGACAAATCCTGAATGGAAACGATCAATACGCAGTTGTCATGGAAGATGATTTACATTTATCTGAAGACTTCGGCGATTTCGTCAATTCCTCTGACTGGGTTCCCGAGGGATCAGAACTCGTCAAAATTGAGACTGTGGATGAACCTACGCTTGTCTCAACGAGAGTAATCCAGGCAAAAAACAATCGTAAACTACGTCGTCTGAGCTATAAGCATTGGGGTTCGGGCGCGTATATCATCAGCAAAAGTGCCGCTAAAAGAATGCTGAACGAGTATAGGCCCGGATCAACTCCAATCGACGATTATCTCTTTGATCCCAGCGTGACGTCATTTTCTCTATGGCAGCTTCAACCCGCTATCGCTATTCAAGACGTGATTTTAACACCAAGCAAAGGAACAACTGCGGGTTTTCTCGAAAGTGAGATCGAGCTGGAGCGAAAGAAACAACCGCGTTCGAAGCGTAAACGGATTGGTGCAATTGCTATCCTGAAAAGAGAAACAATTCGCGTTGTGCGTAAAAATGGAAGTCGTTTGATATTCCTTTGGAAAATGAAGGTCTCAAGAACAGTTCAAAGAATGAAAATAGATTTCAGAGCATAGAATGCCGGTTGCCTTTAAACCATATAAAAAAATTTGAGGATCTAGATATTCAATTTATTGCAAGAATGGTTTATTTTGAAACACTAAGCAATTTTTTAATCTTAACTAAGCCCCAGATCGTTTTATATTTTACGCTACATGAATAGATAGTGGAATAGAACGGACTGTAACCTGTTCAAGCTAGTGTGATAACAATGGGCCCCGACGCACTCCCTACGCCGGGGCAGTGCCTCGACGCAATGCGCACAAATCGCCAAGTCACTTGGTCTTTATAAACCAATCAATTAAAAATGGAACTCTAGCTTCTTTAATCGCTTAAGACAATTGATCGCAATTTACTACACAAGGCCGTCGTTACTGATTAGGAAGTCAGTAAGTGCCAGTGCTGCTCTCGAAGAGGGGGCTTCGACCCTCAACATCATCTCTCGCAAAGTTAAAATGAAAAAATATAGGTTAGCCGCATGTTGTGGGTGCCGCAATTCGATCAAAGACAGATACATGCCGGTTGCAAATTGCTTACACAGTACCTTTTGTCTTCTCCATTTTGGCACATGCTTGATAACCGCCAGCGCAAAATCTTAGAAGTGGGCCAGTTAACGGGCTATCATTCAAAGCCTTCACCAGGCTGACGATCTCCGATCAGAATTTAAGCGAAGTCACTCTCGAAACGACTAACTTGAGAACAAAAGAGAACCTCAAAGGAACCGAGGCAATCCGGAATCCGAATATTGACGACCTTGAGTGAAAACCAATCCACGCATCTGCTTTTACTTAGTGCTGTGAAAAGAAAGGCCTCGGAAGACAGAAGTCTTTCCGAGGCATGCACACCCTACAGGCGGGGGGCTTGGGATGGGTGTGCGGAACCAACATATATGCTTCGCCACAGTGAATGAAGCGGCCGTTTGATAACATTGTTTTAAAGAATGTAATATAGATAAAGACGGTCTTTTCATAATATTATTGCCGTCACGAAAATTAAAAAGTTAGAAGATTGACACTATATAATATACAATTACAATAATAATGAGCTATATAGAATATCTTTGTTGGCAGTAAGTCTTTTAGATTACATTTTGATAAAAAGTTAGCAATGATCGCATAATATGTATTATGGAATAATATATCTTTAGTAACTTAAATTCAGATATTACTATAGATAAACTTGCAAAATACGTAGTCCAAATCAAACCATCATTCCTAATGAGCCATTGCTTCAGACATCGCTGATCTATTGCGCCAATAATATTTAGAACTATAACAAAACCCCGCCTGAGCGGGGTTTTGTTATCCTACATTTATCCGAACGTCTCATCGGTTAGTACGCTGTCACTTACGACAAATGTATATTTGCTGATGTCTTCTAATCCTATGTCTGATATTTTGACGTGAAGCTTTTTTCCACTGTCAAGTAGATAACTTTCAATTAAAGTGTGGTCATCCGATAGATCAGAATAGTCATTTTCACCGACAGCTTCGCCAATAAAATTGGCAACGTCTTCTTGTAGAAAATCAAGGTCAATCCCCTGCGCAACAACACAGTATAGAGTCTCGTCCTCGAAGCTTACATTATTATCGACCTGCATAAAATTCATTTTCTCTCACCACTTTCCACGCTTACCGCGCATGTTCTCTGTGAATCATGATTGCCTTTGTTAAAGGACAAGCATTATGCACCAATGTATCCAGTATATTTCAAAAATCTTTATTTGACAAATCTGTTTTTTTGATTTTCCTAAATAGAATCAGTTACTTAAAATAAAATGTAAAACCCTGAATTCATCAAACACCATAATTTTGCATATCTTATAGACTTTCCTATTATCGATGTTCATTTCCTATTTGATCATTGTTTAGCAAAATCTATTTATTTCACGCGTTCTTTGAATTGAAGCAGACGTTATAAGACGATAAAGTCGTCGGAACGGCTTTAAATCGAGACAAACTGCTTTTAAGAGGCTCTGGTTTGTCAGCCTCTTGAAAGAGCATTCGCTGAAACTTTTTGATTAGCTCGTGGATGCGGTCACGCAATTTGTGATTGGCGGGTACAATAAGAGAAGTTACGCTCTGTCTTCCCAATCCTGGGGCAACTGATGCAGGATTTTGTAATCAATCTCTTGCCGCTTAAGCTCCGCATCAAGTGCTACGCGCAGTTTTTCCGCTTCTGGAGCGTGCGCATCGACTTCTTCTGAGATCTCGACTTCATAAAAAAACGCTTGCTCCAGCTCGTCTCGAAAGATCATAAAGACCAACGAGTCTGGGTCATACTGATCGAGCAAAACCGCAAAAATTTGCCCCTCTTCGTCTCTGCGCAGACAAACAGTAATTTTGTGTGAGTTTGACCGAACACTGATCATGCACGATTCCTCCAGTCACGGGGCAACCTGTCCAGAATTTCCAAATTATAATGGTACGCCCCACCCTCCATCATATGTCTTAATTGCATAGCCTTTTCGTCCACGCGGTTAACCGGCTCGGTGTCAGCGATATACAAGAGCTGTATGTCGTTGTGAGCTCCATCAAATGTCAGAAAACGCGTGCGATCGTCTTCGTAAAAGTCGAGCAATACCGCGAACACGTCCTCGCGATATTTTTTGTGTCTACGGAAACAGACTTTTTGCGGATTTTCGGTGTTAAAATTCGCCATTTTTGGGAAATTCCTCTTATTGAAACTAGAGAAATTTTGGCAATAAAAAACCCCGCATAAAGCGGGGCTTAACATGAATGTTGGACTGGGCTTTTAAAGCAGGGGTGGCGCTTTAGCTTCAACATCCACGTATTCGTTTACTTTACAACAATGTGCGCCTAACGCAAGGTCATTACCCCAGACGCTGTTTAGTGGCTTTTGGTTGTTTCATTCACCGCTAAAGGCCTACCTAATATTCGCCGAATATCTTTCTGCATAACTAATAAATTGGATCACTTTCGCTATCCTGTCTCGAAATCTGCTCATTCTTCTCTTTGTAAACATGTCTTGTGCTGTTTTCTAAAGGATAGAGCATCCAGTGCAGCTCGTTTCGTTGGCTCAATTAGACGCGATCGCTCTACATTCACTTTCCGCTGCTTCTCATATTGACTGGCAAAACCCTGGCTCGTGTTCCGATGACACTTTGGATTTCCAAAAGCCGACTTCGTGAATTTCAAAAAACAAGTAAGAACAGTTTCAGTGCTCGGCATCCGCTTACATGCGGAAGCAAGGCGCTTTTCATAGTACTGAACGCAACAATCTGATGACGCTTTGAATATCAATTGCATTCATTAGCGGCAGGCTTTCCAGACAAGATCATCTCAAAAGTTTTGACTTGATCGTCTTAAGCAGATCGCTGAGCAATAGCGGGCATTACGGTTAGAGCTAAAGCTGTAATGATCAAATTAAGCATGATGCGGCTTAGCAGTTAGATCAACACCAAGCGCACGCATAACAGCGAGCGTTGTCTTTAGAGTTGGATTGCCGCGTTCACTGAAAGATCTGTAGAGCTGCTCACGCGACAGGCCCGTTTTCTCTGCAATTTCTGACATGCCTTTTGCGCGCGCGACGACGCCGAGCGCTTTTGCGATATAAGCTGCATCGCCGGTCTCAAAAGCATCGGCCATGAAGAAAGCAATTTCTTCGTCGTCAGTCAGCGCAGCGGCTGGATCATACGTTGTCAGTTTTTCAGCCATTTTCTTCACTCCAACCTGATGCCAATCTTTTCGCGGTTGCTATGTCACGTTTCTGCGAACTTTTATCGCCTCCACACAAAAGCACTATCAATACGTTGCCGCGCTTCTGAAAATAAACTCGATAGCCGGGGCCATAATGTATGCGCAGTTCGCTTACGCCCTCGCCTACGGGCTCAACGTCTCCCGGCAATCCTTCAGCTAGACGCATCAAACGCGCAGCAATAATGGTTCTTGCTCGTTTGTCGCGAAGCCCTGTTTCCCATTTCTGGAAAACCGATGTCTGTTGAATCTCGATGACCATATCACACCTGTAGTTTTAAAACTACACTAATTCAAGGGGTACGTTCAGAGAGATGGCTCTCGTCAAAATGGATTCCGGCCTTCGCTTTGCGTGCGGTAATCGCCAGCATTTCGTCCTGCTCTGCGCCGCAAATGCCTTTTGCTGTCCAGATCTTGCGCAGTTGATTAATGAGCTCGGATTCATCGTCCATTTTTACATGCTCCTGATTTTCGGGATATTAGCCTCATAGGGCAATAAAAAACCCCGGATAAACCGGGGCTTATGTTACTTGAATAAAGTTATCGTCCTTGCCAAGATCTCATTGACAGTATCATCCGGAAGCTTCTCAATCAGCTCTCCTCGAAATTCTTCAACATTCATAACTCGTGGCATGTCAGACCGCACAAAGCCGCCCGTTGCTGTGTTCTCAAGCTCTACCGCGAATGCATTTTTTTGAAACTTTTGTTTAATAACAGGAACAACAATTGCCAATCCAGACACACTATTATAAGCGTATGGAGAAACAACAACGACTTCAGATTGAGTGCGTTTGCTGTCATTATTTAAATACGATATGCGATAAACATCGCCACGTTTTACTTTTTCCATAATCACCCCCCTACAACAGTTGCATTGATGTAATTTAGTTCTTCATCTCCAAGATCATCAACTTCTGGAAATTCTGAATTTGCGAGTAATTCATCGAAACGATATTCAGGAAGAGGATCTGCCATAATCTGAATACGGCCATCCTTAAATTCAATGCCGCACCTTTGACCCGCCACAATGCCGCTCTGGTCTAAAACGAAAGGAGGGATGGCGACCATCGTGGATCCGCCGACTTTGCGAATACTTGTTTTAAACATATCTACAACCCTGTTGTCACGGAATATAATTATACAAATAATATAACTCTAGCGATAAAAAGAAACAAGGACAAAATAGTTATACATTGATATATGTTCAGAGGATGTCAGAAATTTTTCAATATTTTTAATGCCATCCTATTAAAGATGGCTGGCTCCCTAGCTCTGCTGAAGCAAATGCAAACTGATCTAAATTTTCTCACGTCTGCTGATTTCACGAGCCACGGTTTGGCGTGAAATTCCGAAAATCTCCGCTATCTCTTCAAAACTTCTGCCTGCTGAACGCATCGCTACAGATTCCCTGATCTGAATTGAACTCATTTTACGTTTTCGGCCCAGAACAACACCACGTTCCTTGGCGCGCGCCAGCCCTTCAGCTGTTCGCTCTTTAATAAGCGCACGCTCAAACTCCGCTAAGCCCGCAAAAATAGTGATTATTAATTTGCCTGCCGCTGTTGTCGTGTCCAACCAACTATCTGCCAGCGACTTCAGCGAAACGCCACGCTCATCTAAATCCTTCATAATTCTCAGAAGGTCGATTGTAGATCGAGCAAGGCGGTCAAGGCGGGTTATAATTATAGTGTCGCCCTGCCCGATCGCAGCCAGAAGTTTCTTAAGCTCTGGCCGAGCAGCGTCTGCTCCCGACTTTTTCTCTTTATATATAACAGTGCATTCCGCCGATTTTAAAAGCGCAATCTGCCCATCCAATTTCTGATCAAGCGTCGAAACACGCGCATAGCCATAAATCACAAAATAATCCCCATTTTTCATGAGCATTTTTGGACCTAGTTTTTGAACCTATCAACGGCTTGTTTTCGTTATCCCCAATCAGGTAGTCCAAAACTTAAGGTTTTTGGACATCATCAGGAACAAAACACGAATCTTTTTCTTGACTTCGATTCTGAGGTGTGAGTCAATAGATACAGCTGGAGGTGGAACCAGCTGCAATACCCCCTTAACTTATATGAGGTATCTTATGCGTCCTTTAGCTTACATTATTGCAGCATCCGCCCTCGCCCTAAGCGCGACGGCTGCAACGGCTGCACCTTCAATTTCTGGTATCGCTGGGTGCATTTTGAAGGAAAACACGAAGCTTGGTACTGACAAGTGGGATGTTTACATCGACACAGACTATTCAGGGAACATTGGCGCTGGCACAAAAGTCAATGCGTGTAATTCAGCTGCCAAAAACATCTTTTACGGGCAGTTCGCATCAGCAAACGATGTAAACAATGCGTTCGCTCAGATTGAACAAGAAATGTATCAGGCGATTAAAAATGAGATTACTGGCAGCAGACAGACATTCACACTTAATAGCCCAGATCCAGCGATAACTGCTGGTAAGGTTGTACTGACTGCTGAAGGTAAGCGAAATACAGGCTTTAATGGCATAGTTAAACAAAAAGAAAAAACTAGCGTCCAAAATGGCGGTCTCGATCTCACTTCTCTGAGAAATACGTTTAACTAAAAACACTGTCTCCTTATGTGTGTAAATTGCCGCCCTCCGGGGCGGCTTTTTTTATGCAGCTTGACGCGCGCAAACATTATAGCGCCGTAGCAAAAGCTGCGTATGTTATATTTTCATATAATTCTATACAAAATATGCAGTGATGTACTTACATTCGTATTCTCATCACTTTATTATATCCAAAGTAAAACTTGTGACTGTGGAGATTTAGGATGAAGAAAAGTGAATACAAAAGAAATTTGCTCGTATCCACCGCGCTGATCGGTGTTGCGTTTGCGATGTCAGGCGCTTCTGCGCGCGCTGATTGCGTGCAAGTGGGTACTTCTACAAATTACACCTGTACGGGTACAATAGCAGGTACAAATGGAAAACAGATATGGAGTGGCTCGCTCAACGGCGATGCGCAAAATATCGGTATGGGCAGCACCCAAACAATCGGTGATACAGACCGCTCTGCTATCGTCACAGGAAATGTGAATGGACAAATTGAATCCAAAAATTGGGTTCAAAACGGCAACAATCTTTTAACTATTGCCATCGGCTCGATGAAAAATCAGCTCGAACAGTTTTACGATTTCGCTTCACGAATAAGAATATGGAATACGGCTGGAAATGGAAGTGTTGAAACAACACTTTCTATTAAAGATGAGTTAGTCTCATCGCAGGGCGGTATTATTGTAACGCAAAATGCGACCGATAATTTATCAGCTGGTGGCAACGCTCGTTTAGACAATAATATCACAATAAAAACTGGCAATATTTACACCGACAGCAAGGGTCTGGAAGTTGTAAAAATTGATCAGATTGTCCAAACAAACGGTGTTAACAAAATCGGTGGTGACATTACAGCTGATATTGAAGTGGGCGACATTACTGCTGTTGGCCGTTCTTCAGGCGGCAGCGGTTCAGATGGAATCAAGTATTTTGGAAATGTTGTAAACGGATCCGCTGTCGATGAAAAAGACAAAGTTAAGACTGGATCTTCCTATGTTTCTGTAAAAACAGGTGACATTAACGTTACGGGTTCGGCTATCGATGTGTACGCTCACGCATATGAGAACTCTAATGTTGTTATCAAAACAGGAGATGTGGAAGGCGACATTGGCGTTAGCGGTCGCTCAGGAATTTCTTATACAAAAAATAGTAATGTAGAAATCTCTGCGGGTAATGTTAAAGCTAAATCTGGAATCGCGTTATCTGCGAGTGCAAATGCTACAGACAGTGCTCAATCGAAGATTACTGCAAAAGATTTGCAAATCAACGGCTATGGCGCGTCCGTTGAAGCCGTTGCTTACAAGACTAACACGTATCTTAAAGTTGATAATGTTACAGGCATAAACACTGAAGCAAGCAATGATTACGCTATTAACAATTACAACGATGGTAAAACATCTGCTTCAAGTGAAATAGAACTTGGAAATGTAACCGTTAATTCGTGGGGTTTTTACTCTACAAACAGAGCTAACGGTAATACTAATGCAGAAAACGTTGCAACTTCAGAATTAACAGCTGTATCCATAAATGCTGTTGATAACGGCGTAATTTTAAGCAACAGTGCTTTGAACGGGAATTTAAATTCTCAAGCTAATGTCAATGTAGACATTGGCTCCGTAACTTCAGGCGGAAGAGCTGTTGACATACGCAATATGTCAGATGGTGACGCTAATCTTAATGTTAATATTGGTTCTGTTGTTGCAGGCGGCAAAGGCGTTGAGCTTTACAACTCTGCGAACGGTAGCGGCAATCTCGATATTAATTTGGGTTCAATTAGTTCTGTTGGAACTGCTCTTGAAATTACAAATTACCAATCGAATCCAGGTTCAAAGGTAGTCGTAAAAGGCACCGGCGATATTATTTCGCAAAGTGGAAACGGCGTTGTTATTAACTCCACTGGAGCTGACATAGACTTTTACGTAGATCGCTACATAAAGGGCGGTGGCACACACGCTATACGTTTGAATACGTACAACAACGCAAAAGCCAATCTCATTCTGTCAGCGGGATATGAAATTGATGGCTCTGTGCGCGCTCTTTATTATCAGGATTCAACCCTTACTCTGAATGCAAATGAGGCTATGTCATTCGATTTATCAAAAATTGATAATAGCTCAGATGCGTTCTATTACGGCGATGGAACGGCCAATATCTTCACAAATTTCGGCATTCTAAAAAAGACAGGGGCTGATGTTCTGACCCTAACTGGCAGAAATGGCGGAATAGATGCCAATACATTCCTACAATTTGGAATAGAAGAAGGCACTGTGCAGTTAGACAATAATATTGTCCAGGCTGTCAAAACAGACATTGCTAAAAACGCTGTTCTAGCGATTAATGGCAACTCCAGCTTGTATGCAAACTCGGACTATTGGGGTGCTGTTTCTCTTTCAAATTCTGGCACAATCACAATGTCTAACGGCAAAGCAGGTGACACGTTTAGCGTCATCGGCAACTACGCTGGCATCGGCGGCACGCTCGTTTTGGACACGGTGCTCGGTGGCGATGAGAGTGAAACCGATGTGTTTGCGGTTGCAGGAGACACGTCCGGTCAGACTTATGTCAAAATGAACAATCTCGGTGGTTTAGGCGCTAAGACGGTAAACGGGATCGGCGTGATTTACGTTGGTGGCGTGTCGGCTGGCACTTTCGATCTTCTTGGTGATGTTGTTTATAACGGACGCCAGGCGGTTGTTGCGGGCGAATATCTCTATGCGCTTGGTCGAGGTGCTGGGGATAATTCTGGTAACTGGTATTTGACCTCTGATGTAAGGGATAAGCCAGTTGATCCGGTAGACCCAGTAGACCCAGTCGATCCTGTGGACCCTGTCGATCCGGTTGATCCAGAAGTTCCGGTTATCCCGGTTGACCCTGTGGACCCAGAGCCGCCCGTGGTTCCAGTCGATCCGATTGATCCTGAAGTGCCGATTATACCTGAACCAGTCGATCCTGAACCAGGCCGTCCTGTCGTCGCTCCAGGTGTTCCTAGCTACGAAGCCTTGCCACAGAACATGCTAATCGCGAATAGCTTGCCTACCCTTCAGCAGCGCGTTGGCGATCGTTATTGGTCTTCAGAAGGGAGGCTGATGATCGATACTGGAGCTCTTTCAGCAAACAAATCTGGCTGGTGGGGTCGTGTCGAAGGCGAGCACGGCGACATTAAGTCAGCAATCACCACTTCAGGAACGGATTACACTTATAATAAATTTAAGATGCAGGCTGGAACCGACATGCTGCTTTACAATGGTGATAACGGCATCCTAATCGGCGGATTTACAATGCATTACGTCAATTCAGCGATGAAGACGTCTCTGCGTGGCGAAAACGGCTATGGTTCGGGCAAAATCACAACTTCTGGCTACGGCGCTGGATTGACGGCGACATGGTACGGCAACAATGGCCTCTATGTTGACGGTCAGCTTCAGGCAACATGGTACTCTTCTGACATTGATGCGGGTGGTCGATCAATGGCATCTAGCATTAAGGGGATGGGCTATGCAGCCTCTGTTGAGGTCGGAAAGCGCTACGATCTGAAGAATGGCTGGGTGATCACTCCGCAAGCGCAGATCCAATATAACCGCGTCAAGTTTGATCCGTTTGTAGACACATACGGAACGACTGTCTCGCATAATTATGCAGACAGCCTTGATGGTCGTCTTGGCGTTTCAATTACAAAGGAAACGGTCAAAAAGGACGCAAAAGGCAAGGTTAAAAGCCGCACGAAGGTTTATGCGGCAGCAAATGTGCATCAGGAGTTCAGAAAGGGATCTAGTATCCGCGTTGGTGATTCAGACTTCAACAATCGTCGCGATCGTACACGCGCCAGCATCTCAATCGGTGCGCAACACACATGGGGAAAGACGAGGTATAACGAAAACGACACGTACACAATTTTCGGAGAAGCGAGAGTTGAGAAGTCGTTGACGTCCAGCTCCTACAGCGCCGGTGCCTTTGCGGGCTTTAAGATTAAGTTTTAAGGAGGTTTAAATGTCTGCAAATGCTTATAAATTGGCGGTGCATGGCATCACCGCCTACGATCTGATCTCCGGAAATGCTCTGCGAAAGATTGCGAACATTCTGTCGCCGGAAGAGATTGCTGAAGCGACACACAAGCACAGCAGTTACATTATTTGCCTCGAAGATGGTAAGCATGTTAAGTATCTAAAATGTCATCTCAAAAGGCTCGGTATGACGCCGCACGAATACATCACAAAGTGGCAACTTCCGAACAATTATAGTTTTGTTGCAAGAGCATCAGTAAAAGGCCGAGGTAAAAAAGCATGGCGCTCACGAAGACGTAATGCAAAGCTCGCTTGATAAAACAAAACCCCGCTGTAGCGGGGTTTTTATTGAACTATGCGCATTCTATTAACTTTAACTTTCTTAATTACATCTTCTAAGATGCCGTGTGGCGTTGCTTGTTTCATTGAGAGAAAAAATAAGGTCACGATCGACTTCAAAATCATCAAAATCTTTGACCAGAATTCCACACAAATCGTGATCTTCGAAATCGATTGTGTGAGACGCGTCATACTTTTTGCTATTCATTTCTATAAATCCTTATTATTGAAATAAAACTTAATGTGCGCGTCTTGCTGATCTCCACCGGAGGTGTGAGGCCAAAAAGTAAAGCCCAGCAGAAACGCAAATGCGCTAATAATGAGCGCAGCTTTCAGATACTTATTCATCGATAAGATCCCTCTCTGAAACACTTGCAAGCGCGATGTCTTTTGCTGTTAAAATCTGCGTTTGAATCCGCTCGCCTGTTTTGCTGGATGAGACGTGTTCATATTTGTTTGGCACAAAGAATTTGTTGGCAACAATTGAAGAAGTGACGAAAACGGAGAACAGAATTATTACAAACATTCCTGTTGTCATTGTTGCTTTAATGGCTTTTTCGAAGTTGTCTTCTACTTTTTGTTGTTCAGTCATTGTCATTTCCTTCCCTGCATAATGGATTAGAGAGCGTCGGCACGAACGCCGTTAATCACGCATTTCGAGAGATCTGGGAGAGTTCCAGGAACAAAGTTGGTCGCGCAATCAAGTGCGTCATAAGACTGAGCCTTAAAGCTCTCTGCGTGCTCATATGCAGTTCTTGCGCTCATCGCCGCACCTGATGCGGCAATGGAACCGACAAGAACGAATACTGCTGCTATGTAAGTCGTGATTGACATGAGGGGCTCCATTCATCTCTCTAATCTATATAAAATATAATATTATATATATGTTATATGTCAACGATATTTTCATATAAAATGAAGAATTATAATCAGCCCTTAAATTGGAACAGAGGACATAAAAAAGCCCCGCAATTGCGGGGCTTTTGGGTAGGAATGCTGCTTAATCTTTTGTGCCGAGACCCTGTTTTTTGGCGTTCTTCGTTCTCTTGTCAGAAAGCTCTTTGCATACCATTGGGTAATTTTGTGGCAGCTTCCATCTGTTTTTGTATTCAGCTTCTGTGATTCCGTACGTTTCACTAAGATGGCGTTTGAGCGAGCGAAAAGAACGACCGTCTTCTAAACAGATTAGGCGATCGGGAAATTCGGATTGGTCAATTGGAACAGCAGGATTGCTAGTGTCGCGTAGAGGTGCGTATTGTTTGTGTATTTTATTTTCGAGTGCAGCGCAGATGCGGCGGAAGAGCTTTTGGGCTTGTTCTTTGTTGATTTCTCCGGCTTCCAGCGCGCCAAAAGTGATGTCATTGGCTATGGAAATGAAGGTTGAACCATCCATGTTTTGAATTGGTTTACGTGCCATCCCGGCGTCCTTTCATTATAAATGCTTTTGAATGCATTTGTATGGCATGTCGGTTAGCAGAGTCTAGTTTTTTGGGGGTTTTGAACTACTCAATGTTTTTGATTGCTTCATTCGCAGCAAGGCTCACGAAAGTGCATGGCGCAGGTTCTTTAAGTGTTGGTAAAAAGGTAAATAATAATATATAGGATTTTACCAACACTTCATTTAAGATTTGGCGTGAAACTCAAAATACCTAGAAGAAAAATGACGGAATATAGGTTTTATGACCCTAAACGTCAGAAGTGCTACAAGCCATTTATGAATACCATCCGAAATGATACTATGAATCTGGTACTCTCTGAAATTTTTCGACACAGTTCTTTTGATTTTCACGCAATCTGCATGAAAATTACAAAGTTATGGCGTGTTTAGATAATGCAGATACTTAAGACTGCGATTTATTTTTTCTTTTTACGCAATTATTCGTTCAGATTGGCGGTGGCGAAGCTGTTACTTTAAGCTCGGCAGCTTCTGTCGGCACTTCGCATCTACTCTGTTCTTTCTTAATTAGAGCATCTGGAATGACGCAATCTGTGTCATAAAGTTCCGCTGCAAGCGGTTCGATCTCATCAGTTTCCAAAATGACCAATTCACCAAGCTTCTCTTCCAGTTCATGCTTTAATTCGCTTGCTGATAGCTTTGCTGGGTCATAATAGCCCACGTTCAAACGTTTGCCTTGTCCAGCTTGTTGATACCGGAATGGAACGAGCCCTTCCATCCATTCTTTTTTCACTCCTGCCTTTTCCTGCATGGCACGGCGCTGAGTAAGAGTGTTTAGCGAAATACTGAGAGATGAGCCTTCTGAGATCTTACTCTCATGAGCAGGATTGTTCGAAAAAAAGCCACGTTCGATGATGCGCTTGTGATCGTCAATAACATCGACCTCTGCTTGGCTCATCAGCCGCACTGGAAATGGCACAACCGCATCACCAAGGATCACAATCTTACAAGGATTGTGCGCTTCGCGGCGGATCTGTCTCAATCTCCCAATTGCCTGGACAACCTGCGCATCACAAATTTGACGTAGCACGGCATCTGCGATCGGACATTTCGACCCCATCGCTTCAAACGAGACTTTTTTATTAATGCCTCCATCAACAATCTCGCGTTCGCGCTCGATGAGATGCCAATTGTCATCGTCGTGGCGACCGCCGCAGGCCTCAATCGTGTGGCGGACAGCTGAAACTGGCGGTTGCGGCCTACCTATAACAACAGCAATATCGAAATCAGAAAAAGTGTTCATACCCGCCACATCGTTAAAATGCGCGAATGCAATCTCGCAGTTAAGAGAATGTCTTAAAATGCAACCCCGTCTAATAAGTACGCGTTCAATATCCTTGTTCGTCACTACCAAAAGCTTTGTAGCTTTTTTACTTTCACGTAGAATATAATTCTCAATCTTTTCAATATTACTCTCTCGTTGAAGAAACTGCATAGAGTATGCACGCGAGGCGTCTTGTACGATTGTCGCGAAGGGCGCTTCAATGTTTTGAACACAAGACGATGTTATGTTGCGCTGAAACAGGCGCGAAACGAGGGACAGATCGGCTGTCGCGTCGAGCGCGACAATGGGGACGTCTGCAAGATCTTTGTGTATGTCAACAACAGGAACGCACACCCCGTCTTCCGCAACAGTTACGACCGGCTCACGGCCAGATCCGTATTCTTCCATCTGAAACGCATCCATTGCGCTTCGAGGCTTAGAATAATAATAGTTTTCTCTCTTTAGAAAAGCTACATTTTGCATCACTCGTAGTAGTTTTTCGATATCAAAGACACGTTTGTTAAACCCTCTTTTGCGATAATCTCTCTCTTCTTGCTCTGTTATTTTTAATTTTAATATATTGTCAGCGTATCCTTGCAGTGCTCTATAAAGATTATCGTGCTGTTCCTGCTCCGTCATGTTTGTAAACAAACGATGAGACAATGCGTCTTCATTTTGAAATACCGATTTAGAGAATTCCGTTATTGTTATTTTTTGACCTTTGTATTTTTCTATTGTCGTTGCAATAGCTTGCATTACGCGCTCAGCGAAAACCAGATCAATGCTTCGACCAGGGTTATTTAATATTATTTTGTCAATAGGATCTGTTAACTGAGACTTCTTAATCTCAATATTCTTAATTACACTCGATTGCGGATTTTCATCAGCAATCACGAGATCAATAACTGCTTTTTCACCTAAATGATTGCGTATCGGTTTTGGTAGTTTGCCATTAACAAGAAAATTATTGTTCATGATAATGACTTGTGGCTGAACAATCGCCATTTCTTTTTGTTGCCGCTGAAATGCACACGCTTTAGCGAAAGGGCATGTCTTGCAAACTTCTTCTTCAACCTTTGCACTTACAGCACGCGCTTCGCGAACAGCTTCGATGTTTTGACACATCAGCTCTTCTGGATTATCTGGATTTTTCGATTCAAACGATCTGTAAATAAACGAACGCACAGAACTACCGAGATGTTTTTTGATGTCGGTAAGCGTCTGCTGCGAAAAGTCGTGTTTTTGAGTTACATAAACAATTTTACGGTTCTTCAGATTCTCATCTGCATTAATCTCTTCAATGCGTTTTTTAATAATATTAACAATAGCTTGATAGGATTTTCCGCCGCCAGTTGTTATGTTCGCGATATGCAACGCGCCCTCAACCTTACGCGATATAAGGTCGTTAAACTCATCCACGCTTATTATGTCTTCTGCATCTTTAAGTGAGATGCGCGTAGACTTAACTTGGTTCTTAAAGTTATTGATATATTTCAATAACTTGACTTTAATTATTTCATGACCAAGATTTGCAAATGTTTCTACGCCTGCAAGTCGGGCAACTTGAGCAAGGCCTTTGTGCTTCAGTACATTTTTTTGGATAGCACGCGTTGACCAGTCTTTTAACTCATCGGCAACACCATTCGCACATACGATGTATTTTCCACCGTCGTTGAGTAAAAGTGACGGCTCCAGGCCACAAGCTGCATATACAGTGAACTGTCCGTCGAGTGCCGCGTAGACCGCAATCGCATCGAATACTGTGTTGGTTACGAACTTAATGTTCTCGTTTGAACCCTTCGTTCGCTCTAAAACGACAGCAAGTGGCTTTTTATAGCCAGACGCGTCAATATATCTTCGCTTTTCAGGTGACAGCACGTTGCCCATGTCATCAACCGCGATTTCAACAATTCCTCGCACTTCACCTGTTTCTAAGTCTGAAACGGGAAACAGTGCTTTGCCTGTCAGTGCTTCGAATCTCACTGAATCTAATGGAATAATAACTGGAGAATTAAAAGAAATATTATCTAGTAGGGAATGCGCTGGAGTAAATGTATAGCTCTGCGCGGCGAGGTAACGCACTTTTGCCGCTTCGCTTTTACTGTTTTTTACAACAAATGTGTTTTGGTTGTGTGCGGTCATATTACTTAATCCTTAAATTGTTCAATTTAAAGATCTGGACCGGCCACTTTTGTAAGACAGATTTTTTTTGGGTAGTCTTGAAATGTTAGTTCAATATGCTTATACTGTATTAATAAATGATCTGTCTGGTGGTTCGGTTAGATCGGTTGTGTCAGAAAGGCAGTCTTGACAGGGCTGCCTTTCTTTTGTTTAGTGTACTGCATCTGTTCACGTTGGCAAGCGAAAATTCATATTATTTGAAACTTTATATCCATCAAGCTAGATCTCTCTGCTTCTCTTTCTTGATTGTATAACTTTCCGCTCTCATTCAGGCGATTTCTGAAGAATGTAATCATCAAAATCATCATCAAAATTGCGTTTGGATTGTGACGGAATTGACAAAGCAGCATCCATCCGTGCTGCCAGAGTTCCACGCCGCAGCGCTTCTTTGTCACTTATTTTATGCTCAGCATTTTCCAAGCTATGAACATGCTCAATCGCGCGTTGCACAGAATCTTTCATTGCGTGACCTCAACTTCAGGGAGGCGACGAATGTGTTCACTTAATATCTTAATAAGAGTGAAGCCGTCTTTGTGCGCATCTACGACAAAACAGCCGCTTTTTGTAACAATAACAGCTTCATCGGCTGATAGTTCATTTTTGTCTAACACACAGGCTGTTCGCTTTGGAGCCACTTCATTACTCTCAGCTATCGCTGGCTGCATGAGCAGTGTGATAGCAATTGCTGTCGCAGCAATCGTAAGTGCGACTTTTGTAGTCTCAAGCGTTTCGCGTAGCGGATTTTTAGACATGTCAAACATTACGTTCCTCTCTGGCGGCTGCTTGCCGGCACTGTGCGGACAACTTGTTATCTGGTTAAAGAATTGGCTTGTTCTTTCTCCTGTTCCTGCTGTTGTTGCTTGCTCAGCCCTTCCTGTCTTGCTGCACGAAGCTGCGCAGCACGTGCTTCTTGTGCTGCCACGAGCTCTTCAGCTGGAATCTCGGTCTTACTGTTGCTGTCATTTTGGGAACGCGCTTGATTGCGCTGCTCTGTACTATCAAGATTATTTTCGCTCTTATTCATCTTCATTCCTCTGGAAATTAATATTTACGCCCTATTCAACGTAGATCTAGATGGGCTTAGTTAGTTTGAGTACTGGCTTTTTTCCTTGTGATTTATTCTCCTTTAGCTCCTTTGATCTATTTTCCTGTTCTTTAACAAGATGCTCTGCTTGCTTCCTTTCCTGTATTATTTTTCTATCTTCTGTATTCTCTGAGACGCGTTCCATTGTTGCGTCACGCGCTATGCGTTCGCCTTGCTGTTTTGTGTTTTTGTTCAGTGTGTCATCATTGAGCAAAGTAACTTCAGGAGAAGTCTCGTCCTGCTGCTTTTCACGCCCTTTTTCGGTCAATTTGGACGAAATCTCGGTCGGCTTGTCGCCGTATAATTTTTCAGCAACTTCGTTGCTGATCATCGCGATTTTTTCATCTGACAAAGACTTCTTCTGCCAAAAAAAAGATATTTCAGTGGGTTGAGAAATGGTTTTCGTGTCTTCTACACGCTGCTGTGCAGTCATTCTTTGCGACTGCATACCATTAACCGCAGCCGCTACATGCGGCGTCATCTCTTGTTGGTAGAGCCAGGCTTCAAAACGCATCGGCTCCTTTGGTTTGATGCTGGTCATCGCGTATTTAAGAGTTTTTGCAACAATAAGCTTATTGTCCTCACGCATTTCTCGATATGCGCGTGCGGCGGCAGCTTTTCCGCTAAACGCTTCTGTCCAATCTCGTTTGGCTTGTGCTTTTAATTCCAGCCAGCCTTCTCGAACGTTAGATGCATTTAACGCCTTGCCTTGATCTTTAAAGACAGCATTGATTTCTCTAGAGCGAAATTCTGATGCAAACTTTGCGTAGCCAGCCTTCATTTCCAGTAAAGCAATTTGCTCAACGACGAATTTGCGTTCAGGTGTTTCAGGCTTCGTGTCAGCCAGTAATCTGTCTAACTTCTTTTTTTCCGAAGCTAGGTAGATCATCGTCTTCCTGTCTTCATGAAGAGCATAAGCTTTTGAGGTCACCTGTTGCGCTTTAAAACTGTGTTCCAGATCTTTCTTTTCACGCGCTTCTTTAAACAGGCCTATGCGCGCGCCGCGCTCAAGCCTTTTCATCGTTTTTGAATTAATTGATTTATCGAGCTCTGTTTTCGCTAATGCTAAATCAGATGACTTTTGCTTGGTCCAAACATTGTAGACACCAAAATCAGATTCTGGACCTTCAACATCCGCGCCAATCTTTTCCAATGTATCGTAATATGTAAATTGATCGATCTCATCTGGCACCTGTTCAGGACGATCAAGCATTTTTTGAGCCCGTTCGAGCTGCACATACTCTTTATTGCTTACCGAAAACTGCGCTGCTGCTTCCTGATCAACTTTTGCTAATTCCGGGAAAAGCTGCTTTTGCTCTTGCCACTCAGCATAATATCCAGGCGTCTGATACCAATCCTGATTTGGTTCGCCAAACTTTGAAATCAGCAAATGCACCGATAAATCAATATCTTGGCCTGCAAAACCCGCATGGTCGTTTAGATCTGTAAAAGACACTGCACGATGTTTTGTTGGTTTGCCAAATTCTACATCATGCCGTTCCCTTAAGACTAGTTTTATTAGAACCCCCTGCTCAGCCAGCTTTTTTCTAAAACTGTTAAAGTCTCGTGCTTCGTCTGCTGATTGGAGGATTATCTGCTCTTTGGCTTGTCGGAATGCTAAATTCTCATTAAGGGTCGCCATGCTGCATCTCCGCATATATTATATGATAAATATAATAAGGCAGATTATGTTAACATACAAGCATGAGACTAACTATAAAATTGACGACTTTCTGGTCTGTTGATCCACGCAAACAAGAGCTGACTAATTGAGAAGCCCCCTGTCCTCGCCTTCTGCACCAGAGACCGCAAATACCCACCAGCACAGGCAATCTCACTGCTTTTCTGTAGAATGCCAGCAATGACCGCTGAAGCGCTCTCAATGCCCCACATACGAACAGCATCGCTATAAGCAGCCTGCGAAATCCCAAGAAATCCAGAAACCAGTTTCGACACATCCACGAGATCACGCCAGCTCCTGATGCCAGATGGTGAATAGGTTTGGATATCAGGACAAGCTCTGAGAACTAAATCGAGAGAAATGGTTTCAGCTTGCGATACGTTTGATTTCTGAACCACGGCTTCAGATGCAGTCTCTTTCAAATTCTGAAAATCATCTTTTCCTTCTAAAAGAGATTCTGGAAGTGACTCTATATGGTGCCGCTCAAACTGAGCGCCATTGCCGCTCAATTCTGGAACATTACCATTGTTTTTCAATATGATAGATAAATCTGCCTGAATTGCTTCTAATGCAGCCTTAATGGCTGTCAGTTCAGCCTTTGTGGCGCGACGCGGAATGCCATCAACGACACTGCGGAATAAGCTGAACAACGCATTGGTTGCCTTTTCAGGCAGTTGTTCAAATGCTGCTGCCAAGTCTCTTCGAATAACGGAAACTTCATCACGCATACGTTTGAGCGCGCGCTGTTCATCACGAATAAGCTCAGCCGCCTGTGTAATTTCAGATGCTCTTGCAAAGAAGGGCGACAGGTCAAAGCCATAAGCCAGTTCAACCTCCCCTCCCCCATTCTTATGAGCATAGCGTTTGCAATTGGGGCTGTCTCTACGCGTGATCAGACCCGCATGAATAAGAGACGAGAGATGTCTTCTAAGAGTGGATTCAGCCATCATATGGGCACGAATGGAAATCTGCTTGTTGGACGAAAAGACTACAAGCTTTGATTTCGTTGAGATGACGTCATCGCTGAGGAATGACAGCAGAGAATTGAGAACAGTCAGACAGCGGTCATTCAGGCCGTAGTGAGCCTTTGCGATACACAGATGTCTGTATAATTCCCATTTCTTGATGCCATCGCCTGACGCCTTAGATGTTGAGACACGCTGAGTCATTCGTCCGCTCAGGGCAGACGTGACAGTCTCCAGAATTTGCATTTCACTCTACCTTTTTGAAGGCAAAAGAAATCTTCTCACCAAAACGGTGCCAAAAACTCTTGACAGTGATTCGTGAAAATGCGATTCAGTAGCTGCTTACACTAATTGAAAAGGCTTCCACGACGGCAACGTTTGGGGGCTTTTTTCTTTTGCGACTCAGTCTCCGTTTTGTTTATCTGCTTGCTCGAACTCCCCGTATAGGTCGTCCAAACGGGTTGATAGCCATTCGCCAAAAGCTCCCGCCCTCTCACTGGCAAGTTCGATAGCAACTTTCTTTGGCTTCCGATTCATTGAAAAAGTAACCGAATTGTCGTGGGATCTCCAAGACTTAGATTCCGGTGTCTTTTTGTTTGTGTCCATGGACACAAACTTCTGATTAGGCGCAGTTTTCGGGCTTTCCTGTACAGGTTTGGCTTCAGTTAAGTGAGCCAAAAGTGCCTGAAAACGCTCGTCGCTGTCTATACCTTTGACTTCTGAAGTGTCCATGAAGTCATTGGCGGTGTCTAGCCTCTCTTGAATGATCTCAGATAGATCCGTCCATGGCCGTCGACCAACTGAAGGCGCTGGGCCAATTTTATAGATCAGCTCTGGCGTGACTTGCTCTGCGATCTTTAGGTATCGATAAGCCATTGACGAGCTGACATTTAGTGCGCTCATTATAACTTCATGTGCGAAACCCTGCTTGCGGATTTCGAGGCCAAACAGCGCTTTTTCGATGAATGACAGGTTTTCGCGACTACTATTTTCCTGTCCCTGCACGATGACGAGCTGTTTGTCATCGATGCTCTTGATGAGCGCTTGAACAGGAATTCCCAGCTTTTGGGTCGCGAGATACCTACGGTGTCCATAGACAATCTGATATCGCCCTGGTGCATCAGGATGCGGACGAACCAGAATTGGCGACTGCTGTCCATGGGCACTAATGTCTTCGGCAAGCTCATCGATATTGGTTTGCTGGACATCAATGCGGTCTTTGACAAACGAGAAGTCGATCAGGTCATGGCTCAGCGCACTTATAACCTGGCCTTCGGCTTGCTTCGTTTCGTATTCCGAAGCCTTCTGCTTAACTTCGTCGATGCTTTGCAGCGAGCGCGATAGCTCGCTTACATAGCCATGGCTTGAGCGCACTTCGCTCCCGTCAAATTTCTTTCGCGTATTAGAAGTCGCACCTTCTTCAATTTTATCTGAAACGATTGGTTCGTTGATCTCGGTGAATTGAATGAGCGTTTTCTTTGCCATTACGCCCTACCCCACACCTGACGAATTAAAGCTTCAACTTCTCCATTGACGCCGTTGAGAGATTCCATAGCGCGGTCAAAGGTAGCGCGGGTGAAATTACTTCTCTCTACCTCATAAAGGGTTTTTTTAGTCACCCCGGCATCTGAGATCGCGGTTGATTTTAACATCGCATTTTCAAGCACACGCTTGCCGAAGATCGACCGCATAAAGCTGGACATTTGATATTGCGGCATGTCGTTTGGTTCATATCTAGTCATAAGATACTTGATCCAATCGTATTCAGCCTTGCCGCCCGCCTGATCGATAACGGACATCAGATCCCGCATCATTAACAGAAACTGAGACATACTCAGGACGTCGAGCATTTCGGGGTGGACAGTGATCAAAATGGATGTCGATGCACACAGAGCAGACATTGTAAGGAAGCCAAGCTGTGGCGCTGAATCGATGATCACGACGTCGTAATGCTGCTCGATTGTAGAAAGCGCTTCTGAAATCCGCGAATAGAATTTGGGCTCCAGGTTGTGGTTCATAAGGGCTTTAGGAGTGTCGTGCTCGAACTCAGCCAGTTCCAAATTCGCAGGGATCAAATCAAGACCAGGAATGTATGTTTCCCAGATAAGCTCCGAAATCGGGCGCACGTCCTCGTAACGGATCGCTGAATAAAGGGTATCGTCTTTGTTGACTTCGGTTTCAGGTGTCATGCCAAAAAGAGTGGTCAGCGATGCCTGCGGATCGAGGTCGATGGCTAGCGTGCGATAGCCGCGCAATGCAAGATACTGCGCTAAATGCGCTGATGTTGTCGTTTTCGCTGATCCGCCTTTAAAATTCACGAGCGAGATGACCTGAAGCCCCTCACCTTCTCGGCGATGACGGATGTAGTCAACATCCGTATTTTTCTGTTGAAGCATAGAACGGATAGAGTTCATCTCAGAAATGGAAAAGCTGCGCTTTCCATTTGCACCGACAGGAAGATCTAGTTCCTGGGCGAACTTGCGCAAATAGTTGTCGCTGATGCCGATGAAATAAGCTGCTTCAGCTGGTGAAAAATTACGAATGGTTTTCTTTGAATGTGGAGGGAATAGTAATTGTGTATGATGCTGCAACTGCTGAATCAGCTTCCCCGCGTCTTCACCGAGCACGGTCGGTAGATGCTGTTTCGATTGCGGCTCTTTATTCTTTGTTAACATCCCACACGCCCTATGATCGGTAAAAGGTCCAATGATGGTAAATCACCGATCCTAAAGCTATCTCAGATTCGTTACTAATTTACAAACGGTTTACCATCCGTGCTATTTTCTCGACCATGTGTCCATGGACACATGGTCATCTACGACAATGCAGCTGAATGTTAGATTTTGTGTTTTGTGTCCATGGACACAAAACTGAAGAAATCTCTAGTCATTGACGGCGATAAGATAGTTTTTGATTTTATCGGCGTCAGATGCTGCTCGAAAAATCTCGCGCGGATCTTCTTTAAGCGCCTTAATCCAAGACTGCACATAACCCGCGTGGTTGCGCGGCAAAAAGTCTGTTCGTAGCTTCTCCGCAAGCATCATCGCGGCGATTTCTGCGCGCAACTCTTCTTTCGCATATGTCTCACTGCCGAACTTGCCGGTGAGGTCTCTATCCAGGCGGCTTTTATGGCCTGTGCTATGTGCCAGCTCGTGAAACGTGCTTGCATAGTATTCCCCGTTTCCCTTAAACTGGCTGCGCAGGGGCAGAGTGATACTGTCCACAACAGGATTATAAAAAGCTTTATTCCCAGCAACGTGTCGGATCTCAACACCTGATGCGGCAATCATCTCATCTGCTGCAACGTTCACGACTGGCTGAATTCCAAGATTTGGAACCGGCAGGTCGGGGATTCCTTCAATTTGCTGCGCATTAAATACTACTGCCCGAAAACCACGTGGCTGCGATAGTTTAATGGTGATTTTAACTGGCTTCCCGTCTTCGCCAAGCACAGACTTTCCATTTTCGTCTTTTTTCGTCCGTTCTTCAGTGAATTTCCAATAGTCAACGAGAGCCCCAGACGATCCCTTTTTGACTTTATAACCTGCGGCAACCGCTTGGTTAAATGTCAGCCAGCGCGGGTCGCTGAAGCCGTGCATTGCAAGCCAAAGAGAGTTCATGCCGCGATATTCTTTATCTGTTGCGGCATTATAAGGAAGGCGTAATTCGCCAGCTTTCCAAGGCTTCATCCATAGAGCTTCGCCCGCTTCGATGAGCTCAATGATGCGTTCCGCTACAGTCGTTGCGTAGTCCTTTTTAGTAGTAGATGTTTTCGCCATAGTGCTCTTCATTTTTTTGGGAAATTTCAAGATTTTTGAATTTGAAAGAGCTTTGCGAGTGAACCACTGAGATTGAGCGGAACGCGAAAAAAAAGCGGCCCATAGGCCGCTGTTTTTAAGCACGCATCATCGCGTCAAATTCTAGATCTTTGCGCATTTTTGCGCTGCGTTGGCGTATCATGCTCGGTATCAAAAAGAGGTCTACAAGTTGCCATACGCATAGTGCAATTAGTGTCATGTCTGACGCTTTGTCAGCTTCTATGATAGCTAATCCAACTGTTAGAACCGCTAAAAGCAGCATTCCGACGGCACCTGCTGACGGGCCGTTTACATAGAAGCGGTGAGAACCTAAGCCGCCAAGTAATACAAGAAGAACGTATGCCAGCCAGGTCTTTTTTTTCGCATCTTCAATGCGGCGTTCAATTATCAGGTTTTGCTTGTCAGTTAGCATACGTCTCTTCCTTTTTGGGAAATTTATTGATTTCTCTTCAGAAGATCTGCCTGCTCAAAAAAAACGGCCCGAAGGCCGTTTCGTATTTTAGAATTATTACCTTGATGGCCCTCTATTCCTGTCATTGCGATCGGGGGTAGGGGCAACGTAAATAGGTTCTTTATTTTTTGTTTGTTGTTCTGGCGCCTTTTTCGTCGCCTGTTCTTCAGCTGCGCGTTGGCGCTGCGCTGCCAACCTCTTTTTGTGCTCCGCATCAATTTGCGCTTGTTTTATGCGCGCCTGTTCTTCTCGTTGGGCCTTGCTTCTTGCGAGTTCTGCTTTGTACTGTTCGGGCGTAGGGGCTTCATAGGCTTTACGGGGGGCAGGGGCGGCTCGCTTCGCTTCCTGTTCTTTTATCCATTTGAGGCGTGACACCTCAACTTCAAGAGCCGCCATATTGCGTGCGCTGTTCGGCTGGTTTTTTAACCAATCAAGATAAGTTGCGGGGTTTTGGTTGCTCAGAAACTTGAGGCGCACGTCTCTGTCGGCATTAACCGAAAAGCGTGCTTCATTTTCGCGTTGCCGTTTTGAGCGGTACGCTGATCGTGCGCCAAAGAGGAATTTATCAACGCTTGTTCTAAAGGCTATCAGCTTCTTTTTAGCTTGGAGACTGTGCGTAGCATCTTTGTAAATCTTGTCACGCATCTGCTTTTTCTGAAGCATAAATTTTTTGCGAAAGATCTCATATTCTGCCTTTGCATCCAGTGCGTAAATTCTGAGCTCTGTTTTTTCACGCCTATCTGTTTGATGATCAGGAATAGCATCTAGCTGCTTTTGCAGCTTTATGCGCTCCTTTTCAAACGCGATGAGGATCTTGTTGCCCTCATCGACAAGGCGTTGATTGGAATCTGCACGGCGCTGCAAGCGGACATGGCGCGCTTGCCGATCCTGCATCGACTTCTGAAATAAACCAAGTTTAGATCCAGCCCTGACGATCTTGTATTGTAAAGATGCTTTTTCTTTCGCAATTGCCTGCCGATCTACATGTACAGCAAGACGGTCAACGTCGATAAGTCGTTCAAACACCTTTTGGTTTTCTGTTTTTTCAACAATCGCGGCCTTTGGGATAGGTTGATCAATAGGGGTGATTTGAGGAACAATAGAGCGCCGTGCTTTTGCTTCTTCTTCCCTACGCTGAGCGAGAGATTCTTGTGCTGCCTGATCTGCATCAAACGGCTTGGCTTGCTCGATCCAATTCTTTTGAGGCTGACCGAACTTTTCTATCAACACTTTAGCCGGGACACCGATCTGGGTTCCCGACTTTCCTGCTCCGTCAAATATATCTGCATATGACACGCCAGGCAGGACTTTGCCTGTCTTCGTCATTTTCTCTGAAAATTTTACAATGACACCAGCCGCGAAGCATTTATCCTTAAAGTCCTGCATCGTTTTGGCGTCTTTAAAAGCGTTCTGCACTGTTTCAGAATAGTCCTCCACGAAGGAGGCCTTATCTGCGTTACGCGCTGCAAGCTCTGCTGTCGTTAGCCGCGCTTTTTCTTCTAGATTCTTGCGCATCCCAGTGAACGTTGAAAACTGCCCTGCTTCCAGCATCGCCAGTTCATCTTTAGACGCGCCGCGTTCGCGAGCCTGATCTTTAATTGCAGAACGGTTATAGACGGAATTTACAACATCCCAATTTCTTTCGCGTGAGATCTTTGCGGCCAGATTATCATTCTTGCGTGAAAAATGAGAAAGGGACGCAACGTGGCCGTCCTTACTTACTCGGTTTACAAGAATGTGGACGTGCTTGTTTTTCGTGTCGCCATGGACAACTGCGACGTACTGATTAAGCTCATTTTCAGCGTGTGCTGCGCGTTGCTCTGGCGTCGTCTTTCCGCGTAGGGCAGGGGCATTCACAAGGCCGCGTTCGCGCAAAAAATTTTCTACGTCTTGTTGGATTTGATCCGGGGTAGGGTCTTCACCGCTCATAGATGCGTAAGCGATCACAGAATGCAAAACAGGGTCTTTACATTTTGCAATACGTGCATGCGCTTCCATTTCTTTTGCGGCAGTTTGCAGAGACAGAATAGCGCCTTCGTTGAAGAAAGTTGCTTCAACGCGTTCGCCAGATTTTAGATGTTGATCCGCCTTGTCGTTTAACATGTAATCAACATTTTCGCCAAAAGCGTGCTTCAGTGAATTGTTGAGATCAGCATTTTGAGATCGCCCTTTATCCTTAATTTCGAGCATATAATCCAAGCTCGATTTGAAGCGTGAAACTGAAGAGGATCGGCTGTTACGGCGGGGTAAATCTCGTATGATCATAGTTCTTTTACCTTCATAGCGAGAAGTTGGATTGTGCCGTAAAGCTCGTCAGCTAAGTTTTGTTTTTTGATCCCTTTGTCGGCGTTTATGTAGCGCGCGATCTGGTTGAGGTTGCCGCCGATGCGGGACAGTTCGCGGATTATTGTGTCGCGTTCAACGAGACTTGGCTGAGCAGAGTTTGTATGCGTGATACCACCCTCCACACACCGACGGACGTAAGCGGATAGCGTCAGTCCGGCAGTATCCGCGCGGCTTTGCCAAACGGCTTTTTCTTCGTCTGTGAGGCGAAGTTTCCAAAACTCTGTTTTGTTCTCAGCTGTCTTCTTTCCACTGTTCCTCTTTGCGGAAATCTTTTGATGCGAAGCGTCAATATTCATGAAACTTCCTTTCGAATTGGGCTGAGCGAAGCGACCCCGATGAAGAAAGCCAGGCGCGCCGAAGTGGACAGCAAATCGGAGATTTGTGGCCACAAGGCGCAAGTCTGGCCCGGTTACCGGCTAATATCGCGAAGCGATGGCCTGATTGTAAAACTAGTAAATAAATTTGTAAAGCACGTGTGCTTTGCAATGCTATTAATTGCTTATCTTGAAGGAGCCATTTCTGCCCCTTATACGGCTCGATTGTAGGCAGATTTCGGCTACTTGTTGCTTCATACTGTAATTTTCTGTAGGTCGAGATTTAAAAAACACTGTAAAAACAGTCAATCTTCGAGCTGTAGAAGCCGGTAAAGATCGATAAATAAAACTTAAATATAATTAGTTACAGTATGCTATATTGCAATTTGTAAAATCGTATCCTAAAATTTAGTAAATTAGATAAATCGCTGTTTTGCAAAAGCGTTGTAGGAGCCTGTAATGTCGGCTGTAGAGATCATTGAAAAGAATCTGCAAGAGATCACCAGAGCGATCGCAAAAGGAATTTCAGTTGCGAAAGCGGTGCAGCCGTTTGCGACAGAAACAATCAATGTAAACAACCTTCGTTCCACATATGCGCAAAAATATGGATCGTCTGCAAAACGCGATAGTAAAGAGAAAAAGCGAGCAAGCGTTGACGATTTTAAGACGATTGCAAACGACCTTGTTAAGATTTTTGTAGAACGCCAAAGCGAAGTTCTAGATCCGTTTGAAGAGTTTGCAAAAGGCGCAGAAGGAAGAGATGCACTTATCAAAATTGCATCTGTTGTAAAGCTCGCGGAACTCCGCTCAATCCTCAATGAGCGCGGCCTAATTGTGAAAGCAGCGCGCCTGAAAGAAGTGATTGTAGAGATTCAGAAGCCGTCTTCTGCAAAGCAAAAATCCACACTTGTAAAAGCGTCTGTAGAGACACCTGCAAAGGAGATTCCGACGCCTATAAAGGCCGTTGTAGAGCCTGTTGCAAAAGCGGAAACGCGCGCTGCTGTAAAGCCATCTGTAAGCGATCCACCTCTCCAACAGTCCGACATCAGTGGCGCGTCGCTGAACGATGATGATGAATTCTGATCCCGCGAAATGTACCAGAAAAGGCAAGCGTTATGACAAAGAAACTGGACGAATATATCAAGCGCGGTGAGAAGAACATTCTCATTTTTCACGGCGAAAAGGGCGGTGTGGGTAAGTCTATGCTCGCGCTGATCATCTCGTATTTATACGTATATGAAGGCCTGAAGATCGTTGTGATCGATTTGGATAAGTCAAATGAAGACGTTGTAAAGGCATCTGGCAATGTCCTTGCAAAGCACAAGTTTGACGGAAAACTAGAAAAATCTTGGGAACATATGGAAGTCATTGTCCGCGAAACTGAAGCGGATATTTTTGTTGTAAACCTTCCTGCCCAGATTGAAGCGTTTCTTGACGAACACGGTGCGCACTGGATTGCAGATATGCAAAGCCAGTTTAATATTGTGACTGTATGGGCCATGGGGCCATTCCGCGACAGCTATATTTCTCTAGGTCGTTATCTTCGCTTTGGAACAGGCGAACCAGTGTTCGTCGCAAAGTCTATGTTTCAAGTCGATAGTGATGACGATTTCGAAGTGTTCAACGAAAAGTTGTCAGGCGAAAAGCCGCTTGATCTGCGTGGCGGGAGCGTCTTTTCGCATCATGCTTTCCCGTTCCGTTTGCGTGCCAGAATTTTTGATGGCGTTCAAAACGAAGCTAAGAAAACAGAGCGTTGGAGCATAGAGCGCTTCTTAAAAGAGAATTCTGAAAGTCGCTCAGGCGGCTTCCTTGTACGCAAAGTGAACGTTGCGTTGGATAAAATGCGCGCGGAAATCGGCCTGTCTAAGCCAGAAAAGGATGAAGGCGATGAGTGAACATTCAGTCACATCCGGTATGCGACAGACGATCGAAAAGATCAGGGAGAAAGTAGGCAGGGAAGGGCTTACGTCTCAGGATGAAGCGCGTCTTCTGGATACGCTACGAATTCTGAACATAAAAGAATACAGCCCAGAAATGACTGAAATCCTGATCCGCACGATATTGGTAGATGGGCCACTGCGCACGCTTCTTATCGACGTTCTGGACGGCCTTAAAACCCTGAATCTGAACGTACACAATATAGATGTAAAAGACGATCAGCTTGCCCGAAAGCTCGCTGATTTAAGTGCAGCAGTAACTCATCTGAACGAGTCTAACAGCAACCACGATGCGATGGTTGCTGACATAAAAGAGAAACTAGAAAGCGTGGTTGATCAGATTTTTAATGATCTGCAAAAGCAGATGATGGCCGCTGCTTCTCAAAAGTTTCTCGACAAAGACGATGCGAGTTCGATTTTGCGCAAAGGTTTTGCAGACCTGCGCTATGCACAAAAAGATCACTTCGACAAGTTCGATCAACATCAGCGCGATATGTATAACAAACAAGACGCGCTCAATGAAAAAGTTGTTACGAATTCAGAAGGTTGGGTCTACGGCGCGATCGTATTTGGCGTTGGCTTTGTTTTCGGTATTGCAGCCTGCTTCGGTTTCTTCGTGCGATAGGAGCGGCGAATGAGAAGCGCAACACAAACAAAGTACCTAAAAGCAAGGAAGAGCATAGAGACGACAATAATTGTCTGGCGTTACACGTACAAGGTAAGAGCCAAAGCAGTCGCTGCCGGTTGTTTAAGCGGTCTGTTGTTCTCCTATGTCGTTCTGTTTGTTGGTTTTCATTCTCTAACAAGCTTTACATATCTCAGCGTAGTTGAGGCTTATAGCCCAAGATACATATCCGACCGGATGCCTCAGCTTTCGAAGTTAATAAGAGAATACAAACTGAACGCTGCTCGCTGCAATATTTCAAACGCAAATTGTTATGTCAACGACGCTGCTGAAAGGAGCTATCCGTGGCTGAAGAAGTGGAAATCTTGGAAGAAGATAGAAGAACCTACTCAGAACAACCAGAACCTGGAGTGGGGGGCGGACAGCAATCAAACACCGATATTTCAGGGAGATCGGGCGATGTAAGTGATGAGCTTCGAACCAGAGTCGAAGATGTCACATTAAGCATTTACACGGCACGGGCAGGGGAGATTTTTGGCAACGGAGAATACACAATTGATCATGCTTTTGCAGAAGCCGCTGCGCTTTTAACGCGCTCAGCCAATGATCAATACCTTGTTGCTCGTTTTATTGAGGCCGCTGAAAAAGCAGAGTTGCCGTCTGTACTTTGATCTTTTTGGAGAACGTGAATGCGTGCGCTGTGGTCATTCTTAGTCAAACAGACAAAACTCTGGTTCATATTTTTCTGGCCGGTGCCGATCTGGGCGTTCTTCATTATTCCTTGGTTTAACAAGCCGGATGGATCGGGCGTTTCCCTCTGGGGCATGATTTGGGGGGATGCACTTGGCAGCACAATAATGTTTTGGCCATTATTGCTGATGAGCTGGTATCTTGCCTGGACGAGCCGCATTCATCTGGTTGCTTCTTTCATCATTTCTGGCAGCGTTGTGTTGTTGTCCTGGCCGAAGGCTTCTGAAATCGTCAATTACTTCAGCCAAATGTTCAGCCTGTATGGCTTCTCACTCGGACTGCGTGAGATTCATGGCTACACCTATGGCCTTGGCTTCCTCACTTGCCTGACTTTTGTGATGTCAATCGGAGCTTTCATCCTAGCGATCCCTGGCGCGACGGAAGGCGCCATAAAGATCAGCAATCGCAGCTTCAAGAAGTTTAAGGTCTCGGAAAGCGGCTTGCATGGCAATTCGCGTCTGGCGACTGTCAAAGAGTTACGCAACGTTACTAAAGTTGCTGAAACCAAGAAAGCTCAACTGTTGATCGGATCCATCAAAGGTACAAAAGGCGAGAGAGTTTATTGGCCTTTAGAAGCGCATCCGATGGTTTTTGCTCCAACCCGATCGGGGAAGGGCGTGGGCTTCATCATGAACAATATTTTTGGTTATGCGGGACCAATTATCATTAATGATCCCAAGGCGGAATCCTTGATGGTGACTGGACGCTATCGATCTCAAAAACGGCAGATCGTCGCTTTCGATCCTTATAAAATTTGTGAGAAGAAGGGCAGTGATTACATTCCTCCTTATGCTTCTTGGAATCCGCTCGATTACATTGGAGAAGATGTAGAGGACGATATTGAAGCAATAATGGAAGCTTTAATCGTTCCGCCTGATGGCGCAAAAGGCGCGGATTTCTGGGAAAATTCGTCGGTTCTGTATATCGCTGGGCTTATCCAATATTGTCATTACATCCGTAAAGCTTTTCCTGAGCGAGGCAATCTTCCTTACGTGCTTGATCTTTTAAACACGACAGATCCTGATGATCTTAGAGCTCTTTGGGAAGCAATGGTAAAAATTGGAGGCCGCGCAAAAGCAGCTGGTGCACTTCTTATGAACACAGCTGAACAAACTGGTGCTGGCATTATTACTACAGCGCGCGTTCACATGGGCTGGCTAACGTCGAAGCCTCTCGCTGATGCTGTAAGAGCATCAACTTTCAAAATGGAAGATATCGCGGATGACAAAATCGATATCTACATTTGCATTCCGCTTCACAACCTCAAGATTGCTAAAGTCTTTATGCGGATCATGACGATTATGCCCATAAAAACTATCTTGCGTGGAAAAGTTCCGAAAAGTCGCGTGCTTATGATTGTTGATGAAGCTCCGTTAATGGGGCGTCTTGATGCATTGCCAGATGCGTTTCGTCTGGCGGCAGGCGCAAGACTATCGGTTATGCCCATCGCCCAGACAATGGCTGGTATGGAAAAGGTCTATGGTAAACATGATTTTGAAGACATGCGAGGCAATGCCGAGCTCATAATCGCTTTCGGCTTAAAAGCTAACAATCAGGATGGTTCCGAATGGGTGTCAAAAGCGTCTGGATCGTACGGAGCAATACAGGAAACCAAAAATAGCTCTTCTGGAAATTCATCTAAATCAATTGATATGTTCTCGAACAAATCGAAAAACGAAGGTGTGAACTATCAAGAGGTAAAACGTGAAGTGCTAAGCGTGGACGATATCGCTAACCTTCCAAGTGATGATATTATCATTATTCCTCGCGCAAAAGATCATATTCTGCGCAGAACAGCTGTCGTTCACAACGTGAAATATTACGAACAGCCCGATTTCCAGTCTCGCATGGATCGCAATCCTCTGCACATTGACGATTGAACGTTATGAGGCTTGAAATTTGAATCAAAATTCATGGGACTTTCAAGCACATAGCGGTTTCATGCAGGCTATAGTGACATATTATTCTAGAATGCACGTGTGCAAGGTCTGAAGTTTAAGTAATTTTTCTAAAAGGATCTGCACCAAATTACTCCATGCATCATCAACCTCAGATGCCGCTGAATAGAATGAAGAATTCAAATCTGCGTCACGTATTTCGTGGGAGAATGCCTGAAATGCCGAATGGCCTTCACGAACAATCTTCAATGCCATCTGCGCTCGCTGTTCGTCGAGATCTTCTTGATTTAAGATTTCCAATATTGTTTCTGATGCATTTTGAACGGTCGAGGCATGATAATTCAGCTTTGTTAGCCACATATTTTCCATAAAATCCTAGAGGGATTACTATTGTAGATTGGAATAAATCGCGATTTGCTAACTGTCAATTACGGAGATACGATATAATATAAACGTAATTTTAAAGGAGGATTGTTTTGCCGTGGAGACGTTTTATTGCGCACAAGATAGATGAGAGAAAATACTTAATTGTGGATACTGAAACCGGATTAGAAGCAACCGTTGATGGCCAGACCTTCGGCCTCATGGGAGAGATACAGGCTCACTTTGGCGTAGAAATCATGAATTGGCTGGAGAAAACTCCAGTGCTGCCGTTGGAACCTTGGGATGATCCGCACAATTAACAAATAGCAGCTCTTGTTTAGGCTTGCCTTTATCACCGAGTGTCCAAAAGCTGGTTGTGACTGGCACATCTTGGCAGTGATGACATCGTGCTAATTCCTCGCGCAAAGGACAATATTTTACGCGGAGCAGCGTTATTGACTAGGTCAAATATTTTTAGAAACCTGATTTTAAGTTGATTATTGATCGTAACCCTTGGCATGGCGAAGATTAAGCCAAGTTGACTTGCCGCTGAACTTTCACGTGATAGAGTACCGGTATCTTTGGTCAGCCACATGGCGCGCTGTTAGTAACCGGCGGAAACGCATTACCAATATTTGTATCTGTTAAAGGTGGTCTAATAGCCTATTATATTGTTCATGTAAATTCTGGAAATTATCTGAGGGTGGTGCCGTGAGTTTTCTGCGCAGTCTTATCGAAGCATTGACTGCATCCTCTTATGTCAGAGAGCTGGATTATCGTAAGGAGTTGCTTGAAAGCATTCTTCACCGTCGACGGATGATTGTCATAAGCGCAATATGTGTCGGGTTAACTGTAATTATAACGTGGATAATTACTCATACTATTTGGCCGTTCATTTGGCTGGGAGCAGACATCGCTCTGACCGTTGTCAGATGGGTCGTGATGTCACACGCCATAAGCGGCAGCGCACAGGCACGCCAGCGCGCATGGTATCTTCTAGCCGTTCTGATGTTATGCTGGAGTGCTGTGTTTGGTACTGCAATGTTTCTTTTGGCCTATACCAGAGAACCTGCTCTCCTGATCAATGCTGCGGTTTTAGCGATTAGCGTTAGTAGCGCGATCACATCGCGCAATGCTGCAACGCCAAGGATCGCCTTTCTCGCCATCTTATTTGTGACTGTGCCGTTCCTGAGCGGTGTTTTCCTATCGCTGGACGAGGAGAAATGGATCGTGTTTGTAGTTGGAATACCACTCTTGCTCAGCTCATATTCACTCACGTCACAAAATCATCAAATCCTAGTCAGATTGATTTGGGCAGAAAGGCAAGCACGCGCTCTAGCTTACACGGATGTTTTGACCGGCCTACCGAACAGGCTATCCTTTGCTTGTCATCAGGAAACGCTCGCGTCGCTGCCAACAGGGTCGTCTGGGTATGCTTATATGTGCTTGGATCTTGATGGCTTCAAAAAGGTGAACGATCATTACGGTCACCCGGCAGGCGATCTGCTTTTGAAAGCTGTTGCAGTGCGGTTGAGGCAGGTAACACGATCCAGTGACATTGTTTTCCGGATCGGCGGGGATGAGTTCATCGTCTATATGCCGGGTGCTAGCTCTGATGACTGTGCTGTTGTGGCATCGCGCATTGTCACTTCTCTAGGAAAGCCATTTTCGCTTTCCGACGACTTGACTGTATCCATCGGTTGCAGTGCAGGAAGTGCGTGCCTGACTATCCCAGGCACTGCGGCTACAATACTTCACGTTGCCGACGAAGCACTTTACAAAGCCAAGCGTGAAGGAAAATCGCGCCATGTTCACTCAGCGGCTCAGTAGAACGAGGTGTGACTTTCAGCAGTTTATTTGTCAAGTATTTTCCAAACCGTCAGTTGAATGGAACGATCAGGCGATCACTGTCGAGACATGGAATAGGAGTCGGAACAAAAGCAGTTCCGGAAGCGACACTAAGATCGAACAGAGCATAAACTGTAGATCAGCAAATCGCGCTCTAGGTATGCACCATATTTTGAATTGCGTTTGAAATGCAGTTATTCTCGATAAGTTAAGATTGATTTTTATTAGCCGTACAGTCTAAAGATCTGCACTGGGGATAGCGCAAGGGGGTTTGCGTGCAGCGTGGGTATACAGTGTTTATGCTCGTCTTAACGGGTATTTATCTAACAATTGAAATTCCGTATTCGGTATTCTTGATCGACTTCTTAGCTTCGGATGCTCAGGGCGATATTGATCAAGTTGAAAAAGTGGGTCGATTGCTGACAGGAGTTGCTGTTGCAATCCTGCTTGTCGGATCAGTTGTGTTTCCAATATGCGCAACGCGATTACCTGTTCTCACTACATTTCTGATTGCAACCGTTGTCGCCGTTCCATCAGTTAAATTCACATACGATATGTTGAATTTTGTTGGTGAGGAAACTGGAAGGCGCAAGAGCGGAGATGAGCTCAAGAGCGCATTTTTAACAAATCTATCTAAGCGGCAACTTGGGGAAAAAGGAATAAATGACCTTGTCGCTTCTGAGACAGGCGATTGGAAAATGTTTGTTTCTTACCTGCCCGCCCTCGCTGATGGCGGAGATGGTAATTTGTTTCGCTTAACAGGCGTTACGCTTGAGCAGCTGGCTAAGGATGAAGCAAAGCGTCTTTATGGCGAGCCATCTGCTTTTCGAGCCGCACAATTTCACGATGCCCTCAGAAACCTGAGTGATAGTTATCGATCATATCAAACAGCTAGCGTCGATCACAAAGCTGCTTTGGATAAAGTGTCTTCACAGACTGCTCAGAAGTGGGTCGAGTTTCGCAGAATGGTCGAATACAGGATTGGTCGGAAAAGAAATTATTCTGCACGTGAGCGTTCTGTGATCGTGTCGAGGCTCAAAAGTGAAGGTCTTAATTTTCCTAATGGCTATAATCCTAATGACGAAAAGACGTTCAAGAACATAGTTTCAAAGAAAATGAGTTCTGAGATAAATAATTCTTATGAAAAGGGTGTTCTTAACACTGTCGGTGCATATGTGCCACCAGGTCTTTCCTACAGCGAATTCGTAAAACACAAGGCAATTCAAAAGCGTCTACAAGAGATATTTTATCTTCCGAAGAATTCTAAAACCATTAGTAGCGATCTATCTGATGAAGAATTTCAAAACATCGTTTTTAATCCCTCGCTGAAGGGGAGTGCCGATAATCTGCTGATGATGCTCAAGCTATCAGCAAAGGATTTTGGGACGAAAAGTGAGTACACGCTTCGAGGGGTTCAATCACTGAAAGCGATTGAATTGCCGGTGATGGCAATCTTGTTGTCGCTGGCGGGAGCTATCTTGCATTTGTTTAAGTTTACGAATTATGGGCTGAAGCTGGTGGGGAACTCGGGCATCCGCCCGCTGGGTTTTTTGAGTAGTTCCGTCGTAAGTGCAAGCTTCGCAGCCCTTTTCTTAGGTATAGTCGCGGCATACGTAATGAATCAAGGAAATCGGGTCTATTCAACAGCTATAAGCTTGACTACGTCCAATCCTGCCGAACTTAAACACCATGTTCTTCATCAAACACTCGCCTTGCAACCAGAATTCTCGCAGTTGGGAAGCGCTCTTGCCGCGATCGGTGTATGGCCAATTTTCAAGCAATACACTTCCCTTCAAGGCAGTCGTGTAGATACTGAGCAGGTTCCAAATGAGTAAGAGTGAAATTGATCAAACCTCATTGAAGGATAATGTTGGGCCAGTTGTTGGCAAAAAACTTTTAAAAAAGGAAATTGATGACCTTTTCAAAATTGTTGGTGGCAAATCTGAGATAACTGAAGAGCAGTTTTCATTAGAACGAATGGAATCTGAGTGGCTATTTAAAACCACAATAGCGACAGAGTGGTATACGAGCCGCTATCAAGGACGTATTCAGAGTAATGCGCCGCGGTTTAATTCACATGGCGAATGCTTATCAGTTATTACTGAGCAGTCCAGTGCGGCACGCCAAGAATTTAACAATCATTCCGCCATTCACGCATTGATCAGACAAGGCAAGATTAACCAAACCATCGATGATTACGTAGCGGCTATCCGTGAACTTCGGTGTGATCCATGTGATGGAACTGGCAGCCTCTATTGCAATAATTGTTCTGGAGAAGGAACGTGCCTGTGCAACCACTGCAATGCTACCGGATATAAGTTCTGCTACTCCTGTTCAGGAACAGGTATAATTCATAACGTAGGAGATAATTCGCAACACCGATGCGGCAGTTGTAATGCACAAGGGAAAGTACGATGCAATTGGTGTGACTGGAGCAACTTTCAATACCGTACGCGCTGTTTAAGCTGTAACGGTGGCGGCAAATTTGGGTGTAATACCTGTGCTAGAACTGGCTGGCACAGTGATTGTTACTCTGTCAAGGTGATAGCAAAAAGCGATGTTATCCTTAAGTCATCGTCAAATGGATTGTCCGTATCCGACAAATATCATCAAGACGACCAGGCAATCCTTGATTGGATTCGCTCTGCTGGTTTGGATGATAACAATAAATCTTATGAGATCGAATATAGCTTTCAAGGTCATAATTACACGGACTTGAGAGTGGATTCTGCCATTCTGCCGATGCAAACGGGTTTGAGTCTTAAAATTTACCGAGCAAACTATAGTGCGAAACACAAGGGTGGAGAGATAAACGGGACCTGTATTCTAATTTCAAATCCTGTTTATCGGTTTAACAAGTTTCTTGAACGAGAAAAAGATGAACTTCACGAACTGTCGAGTTTACTTTCACGCCAACCTCCAAAAGATTTTGCATCTAAAATCAAGGAAGTGTCGCCGGAAATTTTCGAACTAATAAATGATGACGTTGACGATGCGGTTCTTAAAGCAGCAGATCGTCAATCGCATGGTGTATTAGGGAGTTATTTTCTGAAAAAAATATACGACGACTACGTTAAGTGTCGTAATGATTTCACTAAGGATATTAGTGGAAGGATGGTTGTACTGCCACTAATATCAGCAATATTATTATGGTTTATTTGGGTAGTGTATCTACCATTGCCATGGGAAATCAATAGCGGAGTTATGGCTATATATCTCATTATGCCATTCATAGCTAGTTTTCTTGTCATCCGATGGAATACAATGAGGATCATTGCTAAGCAAACAGGAAAAAAGAGCAAAGTAAAGTTTGGAGGCAAAACATATATTGTACCATTATTTACCTCTCTTGGATTTCTTGTTTTATGGTATTTATTTAGAGATTCAAACATATTTCCGATCGGTTGGTAAATCATGACCAAGATATAGGGGCCAGATGTGATTAAAAGGTACATACTATCGATAGCAGGTTGTCTTCTAGCTTCATCCGTTTTGGCGCAAGAATTTCCGAAAGAATTTGTTCTTCACCCTCAATTGCCAGTCGCCACTATCACCAAATCAGATGGCATTGGAACCGCTCACGCTTCTATTGCAGCTCAGATTGATCGAGCTGGAGCTGAAGATTGGTGCGGAAATTGGAGACCAGAAGATCAAACCTGCGTGTCAGGACTGATATCCGAGCATCCGAATGCCTATAAAGCATCAGCAAACTGTCAAACCGGCGAAATGACTGATCCGCATGGCCAGCAGGTGAAATTCGATGGCACACATTCAGACGATGACTTTCAGGGTTGGTTTGCCTTCAAGGACTTGAAATCAGGCAAGCGTGTAGGCACTGATAATGCGTCCGGTGGATTGGTATTGGCTAACCAGTGGATGTCGCTTTGTCCTTATGGTCGACCGTACGATGAATTGCCGATTGAGAACGTGATGACCGAAAGCACTTACAATAGCGATTCAGGAGAGACAGTCGGACACAATGGACAGTCTATGCGTCTTGTACATGGTAAAGACGCCATTTCATATGGTCCTCATCCAAGTTCAGCATCTATAAAGCCCTTCAGCATCGTTTTCAGAGGTATGGTGACGTATTACGATAATCCAGTCAAAGGCATCGCTTATACCTTCAAAAAAGGCTGTGCGCCTGCTCCATACTGGGTACAGGGTCACGTCAATAGCGAAGGCAAGATTGAGCTAAGCGGCAAAGCACCTTTGCGTGAAAAAAATAGTTGTAAAGTGATTGGATATACAGAGAAGTCCAAAAACGCGAACTTAGTGTTCAGGTTCGAGCACTATTAGTCTTTCTGAGAGCCTTCCCTGTTTCAAAATGGATGTGCATGAAAATGCACTCCTTTCATTGTTTTTGAGTATGGATATAACAATAATATAACTTATCAATTTATATTGACATGTTTTTGAAGCCTGATACGATACTAGAAGCAAAAAACTTAGGAGTATCAGAATGTCGATTCAGGAAAAATTGCTGACCTCAACAGACAAGCAGCTGGCTAATCCTCTTAGGCATTTTTTGTGTGCTGAGATTATGGAGCTTGAAACGAAAAATGAATTAGAAATTAATGAAATAGATTGTTTGAAGGAAATGCTCGATGAGGTGGTTGTTATTAATAGCGCCGTGCTAAGCGGTGAGATGGTTTCGAGTGAAGCTGATCTAAGTATAAAGAAAATCGTTGCTGATCGACTGTCACAGCCGTTTAACGCAGCACGTGATGCTGGTCTTACGAACACGCCAATAAACTTCAAAACTCATGATAACGGTAATCTGTTTGCAGAAAAGCATAAGCAAAAAGAATTTGCGCTCAGTTTGTGGATGATGTTGCGTTATTCGGCCAATTTGCCCCGCAGTGATGAAGAAAAGAAGCAATGGGATGCCGTTCGGGTTTGATAAAGTAAGTTTCTATCTTCATCGAAATGATGCGCCCTTTTGGGCGCTTTTTTTATGCTCCTAAAGGATATTAATTCTAAGTTTATATGTTTACATCAGCAGTTAACCGTTATATTATATAAGAATATAACTTTAAGCAGAATGTAGGAGCTTAGGAATGCTTGCTAATTATCTGACATTCAATCGCTTTATAACAAGAATAGCGCCGCAATTTATTGAATTGGCTACAAAGTTCGAAAATGAGAGGCGTGACCGATCTCAGAGAAGTGAGCGTTGCGTCACTTCCTGTCTGATGAAGGGAGATGCAAATCCAGCGGAGCGCTTCTGTCAATTGGCAGCTCGATATTACAAATACCGCTCTGTTTGCGTCGATTGCTCAAGACCTGGGGCTGTTGCGGCAGCGGTTAAAGCGACTTATCGAGAGCAAGTTTCATTGGTTTTTAGCAATGCTCATAAACTCAGTTTGAACGATGCTGTAGTGATTGAACGTGCACTATCTGGAAGAGATAAAGAGTTTTCCATCGCAGTCGCTTTAATGTTCTTTTTGGTGGGTGGCACACAGTATGACGCAATTCCATACAATTTGCTCTCGATAAAAGGAAGATCAGAGGTCTTCACGTTTCCAGCTGTAGCGGACAGTGATGCTTCTGTATTTCAGCAAAGCTCATCAACTACATCCAGCGCCCCCGCGTTATCTGAATTAACTACTTAGTGATGCGCTTCGGCTGCACCACTTCTCCCTATGCATGCCCCTGACAACCAGCAAAGCGCTTCGCGCAGGAGAATAACAATGAAACCGACCTTAAAAACAAACCTCGTTGTTGCTGTAGCCGTACTATGTATCTCAGCTCTATGGTTGTCTGGCTGTTTCGATGGCTTTTTTGATCGTCTAATTGGTCACACGATGATGACTTTGAATATGATCATATTTGTATTCATGAAGAATACAGGTGCAAGCATCTTTGGACTTATTGTTTTTTTCGGTGCATTGATGGTGCCAGTCAGCTGGGTTATGAAGCGCGTTGATGAAGACACTAAAGACATAGCTTTCTTTGTTCTGTCTCTAATTTATGCAGCAGCGATAAATTCATTCTTGTGGTTTTTATTTGCCCTAACTTTCCGTCGTAACCCTGATCTTTACCCAGCTGCATCACAGGCAGATTCTGTAGGCTCTTTAGTTCTCTTCTCGTCTATCGCTTTAGGCCTTGCGATTGCCAAAATAGTAATAATGCAAGAGGAACGGATCGTTTCGATTAAGGCATCTGCCTGATTAGAAATGGTGCGCCCAACGGCGCACCCTCACTCTCTCAATTTGACTGTTTTTTGTAACCACAAAAGCGCGATGTGCAGGAGCTCTGACAGAAATGGCGGCGGTAATGCCGCCATTCTTTTTGATATCGCTGATCACACTACAAAAGTTATATAATTTATATAATTAAATGACTAATGTATTGTTTAATGCACTTGGCTAGCTTATAATTTACTAAGTTTTAATAATTTGTGCGGTGCAAAAATGGCTAAAGCTACAGTCAAGATTTTTGTCGGTCCCCATGGCACAGGCAAGACCGAAGCAGCGAAGCAACTTGCAGCGGAATTGGGAATTGATTGTATCGTCACGGATATGACCTACCGTCCTAGCTTTGATTATTCGGCTTTAGGTATTCCCGAAATAAACCCCTATTTCGCAGCTAGTGCGGTTGCTGTTCTGGAAGATTTTGATGGTGCATCAGCAAATGCGAAACGAGAAGTCTTAAACTATGCAGGCATAGTTGAAAGCGACACAGAATTTCCACCCCACATCTACATTCTGACTACACAAGTTCACGGCAAACGCATCGCGGATCTGCCAGGCTCAATTGTTGGCGGTTCGCCTGAGAGCCTGCGCGGGGTAATAGAGGGGTTGCTTGAGAAATCGGGCTTCGACCGAAAGCTTCTTAAAGCCGCTGACGAGATCCGGATATTTGGAGCAGGGGGTGTCGAATGATCAGAATTCGACCAAAAACCATCGCTCACTTCGGGCTTGCAGCTGTCGCGACATTTTACGTTCTTGAATTGGCTAATTCCATTTTTGGTCCAATTGGACATTCCGAGGCCAGTGCTCTCAGCATCTTTATCGTCTTCTACTTGTTTTTGTGGATCGTAAAGAACCTTCCTTGGGTTGTGAAAACAGTAATCAGAACAGCAATTTATGCATTCATCGCGCTGAACGTAAAGCGCTTCTTCTTTAACCGCAAAGCTTAGTTAGGAGTATGTAACATGCGCATATCTGAAAATCAGAAAGCTGCTATTTGTGCATTTTCGATCTTGCTAACTGCGATGACGTTCGTGTTCTTCTTGCTACAGCCTGCGCGCGCTGAGATGCAATTTAAGCTGCCGCCGACGCCACTATCTTTTGCTAAAGGTATTGCAGAGAAGGCAATTGAACACACCAAAGACGTCTCCAGTCAGGCTGCGGACGCAATCAATCAATTTATAGCGTCAGACAAAGAGCAGACTTATCGCTTTCGCGCTGCAACGTATGAAGAAGCAAATTCAGGAATAAAAGTCCTGCTTGGCAAAAATCAGGGAGATCGCTTAGCAAAGCTTCTGCACAACGGCCTGCATCATGGCTTTATTGCCTTCGGTGCAGTGGATCTGTTTGCTGACAGTGACGGTATTTTTGAGCTGGAATATGGCAACTGGCGCATCAAAAAGGCCATGCTGAAGGGAGATAGGGAAACAGTTGTTTTTCCTCTGTCGGCCCGGAATGAGCCGCTTATCTTTACAGCGGATGGGAAAGCCTCTTTGTCATTTGCAGGCAATGTCGTTCAAGCCGACGGCGATGAATCTATTGTCGTTCTAAATAACATTGCGAAGTGAGGTGACGATATGAAACCTCATCTAAAACAAGCCGAACTGAAAACAGCGGAAGCTGTTAATTCACGCAATTCTTCCTCGAACGAGAAAGACAAAGCGTCTCCTAAACCGACCTCTAAGATTGCTGCCGGCATCATTGCTGCTGCACTTGCAATCGGCATAGGTTCCTATGCTCTGTGGCCGTCTGACATTCTGAATGGCAAAGCGCAGCTTGATCTTGTGCCTCAGAACGAAGTCTCTGAAAAAGTCATGCAGATGCCGCTTACTTCTTTCCAGAAAGCGGCTCTGCTCGCAGACATTAACAACAATGGCACCTTGCTTTACAAGTTCGGCGTTCAGGTCGCGAACGGCGGAAATGTGAGTGTTGATGTTAGCGGCTTTAAGAGAACAGTCTTTGTGCCTGTTGGCGTTATGGTTGTTGTTGAGGTGCCGATCCCGCCAAACGGTGACACTCTCAACATAAGCGCCCCAGGCAAGGCTCTTGCTACATTCAGAAATGGCAAAACCGCATTTGTAAATTCCGAAACAATCGGCATTTGGCGGTGATGGATGAGTAGCATTACCTCAAAAATCGGCGCTTTTTATAGAACAAGCCCAATCCTTTTTATCATCGTTTGTCTCGTTCTTTACTTCAAGGGCGGCGCGATGATTTCAGGAATTGCGACGAGCAATTACCGGCTTTTTCAAATCGGATTCTGGGTCTGTCTTACTCTCGTAATTGTTGCTTTTGCGCACAACGCTGGCCTCTTCGAAAAGGTTTGGCCGCAAACATTTAAACCTAAATGGAGAAAAGCATTCATGTCACTTGTTAGCCGTTATTCAAATCCCGAAGCTCTGCAAGTTCTAATTAACCGCAAAAAGAAGGTGGTTGATTTTGATGTAGATGATTTTCAGGACAGAGTGAATGCAGGTTTGATTGGTCAAAAGGCTGTTGTGCGCTCGATCGGTGAAGTTCTCTATCTTCGCTTTAACCAGATCATCTCTAATACAGCTCTCTATGTCACTATTCTTGCAGGCCCTCCAAGTGTCGGTAAGACGGAAGCAGGCAAGCAGATTGCGAAGGTGCTTGGGTACGACTTCAAGCTTATCGACATGTCGCAATACAAAGACTTAAACAGCTTTGGCGGCTTGATAGGCAATCAGGAAATATATCGCGGCTCTGAGAAGCCTGGTGAAATAACCGGCCAGTTGGAAATCAATGAAAATACGGTTTTTATTCTCGATGAGATCGACAGAGCTCATGAGAATATTTTCGATATTTTTCTGATCCCCTTTAATGAAGGGCATTTCATCAACGGCAAAACAGGAAAGCCTATTAGTTGTAAGAAAGCTATTTTCATTTTTACGACAAACAAGGGGCATGAGCGGATTACTGAGGCCCACAAGGGAAATCCGGATGAAGATAAGCTTGCGGAAATTACTACGCAAATTCTGACAGAAGAGGGTTTTGACAGTGCCTTACTTTCCCGCGTTGATAGCGTCGAAACATTTAGCCAATTGGCTGATGAGGATGCCGCTGAAATTGTTGTCCTTAAAATTAATAGCTTGGTCAAGCAGTACGGACTTGAGCTGGAGGATAGCGCGAAAGCGCTTGATCCTGATTTAATCTATCAAGCTCTAATTAGAATGGAAGCTCTTCAAAAATCCAAAGGCGTGCGCGGATTTATGAAGGTGCTTGAAAAGTCGTTTGGCAAAAAGCTCGCGGACGCTTCTAAAATTGGCGCCAAGACGATCCGCCTGATTATGCCTGGCAATACACTCATTGATGTAGATCTGATTATTACAGAGTATCAGGATTATGCCGCTGAACAGGCAGCAAAACCACAAAGAATGACGCCAAGTGAAAGAGCTCGCGCAGCCGCTGAGATGCGAGGCGACTGATGTTCGACGTCATCACTCGATCTCGATACGTGACCCTTGCTGCATATGGAACCTGTTTTTGCGGCTTCATGCTCTACATGGGGGAGCCTCCATCCCCTAAAGAGCCTGAAAAGCAACAGCAGCATGTTGGGCCAGCTCCTACACCTGTCGAGCAAAAGGGCTCAGCTGATTATCAGTCTCCATTCAAAACATATGAGAGGGAGACAGCACCGCCACCACCTACACCGGCACCGACGCCTGTAAATGCCCCACCTGCACCCAAACAAGAGGAACAAAAGGAACCAGAAAAGCCTGCACCGCCGCCGTCACCCAAGATCCTTGAATTGTCGAACGATGACGACGCGCCGACGATCAACATGAAAAAGTCCAAAACGCCCAAATATGACTTCCAGGATTAGCACCAAAAGGAACATAAACAGATGAAAAGAATAGCAATTTTCGCCGCATCCATGCTTGTTTCAGTTGGTGCATATTCTCAAGTACCAACACCAGTTGATCCTTTCACGCGAGATTTTTATCCTGAAAATCTGACTGCCGAACAGAAAAAGACACTTGAAGCAGCAAGTCCGCAGTCGACGCAAAAAGTGATTAAAGAAACAAATCTGTCGAATGACGAAATTGACGATGGAGGGGAGAGGGATGCTGCGCCCATCAAACAGACCAGTCCAGCCGATCTGGATAAAGACACAGTCATGCCACAAGTGCCCCAGGAAAACATTACAACAACTGCGTCGGATGATGCTGACGATGGCGTTTTAAAAGATACTCTGGGCAATGCAGAACTTGGCGGAGACGATAAAGCAGATCCAACGGCAGAAAAGACAGCTGCAAATATTAAAACCGATGCGGCGGCACCAAAGGTTGAAATTGATCGCGGAAAGTGGCTTTTGCGGACTTTCCCCGGCTATAACGATGTTCACAAACAGCTCGTTATTCGCGATGAATCCGACATGTGGGGCAGTGCCGTTCTTCCTGTCTCAACGCCGATCAACTATCAAACAGCGATCAATAAAGGGAAAGCAGTCGGTGCAAAGGCGGGACAACAGGATCCGGTCAATAATGTACTCATTGTTTACGATGGTGTTTTTTACGCACCAACAAACGGTCGCTATAATTTCCAGCTGAATTATAAAACTTCGGCTGACCGGGGATCGCCAGGCATCGAATGCGGAGCAGACTTTGAAATAACGTCGTTGCGAAGCGACGAGTATAATACCATAGCTTCAATGCGCACGGTATACACTCCCCAATTTCCCGGTTTGATGAATCTGTCGCCAGCGATGGGCAGCGCAAACGTTAAAAAGGGTTTCTATAAAATCCGGCTGAAAGCTGCATGTTTAGCTAACCGTCATGGTATTCGATACGAAGATCAGACTTTCGGGGTGATGGTCAGGGGGCCGAAAGACAACGACTTTAAAGCTCTTTCTCCGAAAAATGTTGGCTTCCTCAAGGAAATTGAAGAGGAAGAAGAGGACGCTTGGCCGACAGAATAATTCTCATTAGAATCTGCCCCGAAGAACGCGCAAATCAAACGGCGCTGTAGTGATCGGGGCGGTTTTTTGCATGAAAAATGCTGATATGCTGATATTCTGATTTCGTGAGCTACTGACCGGTCATCTGAAGCGTCTCTGCTCAAGCGCGCTTTTCCTCTGCTGTCCGGTTAAAGACAACTTGGCAGCCCGAGAGAGACGGACTCATAGTTGTCTTTGAACATCAATTTCATCATCGAAGCTGTAAAATGAGCACATATGGATATTAGGATGATTTGCGACCGAGGCCCAGTTTCAGAGCAATATCTGAACGCTCTTTGCTGTATCCCAGTGCGACCATAGGATAGCCGTGCGGCAATGAAAAATGATTGCGATACTCGTCAGGTGTTATCTGATGAGCGGTGCCAAGGTGTCGCCGAATACTCTTAAACGTTTTGCCGCAGAAGAGGCAGGTAATCGTTTTATCTTTCACAGATTTATTGATAGCAACAGCTGGCTTCGGAGCTTCAACAGCGACTGCTTCAGCTTTCATATCGAGACCGCTCGCCTGAAGCTCTGACAGAGCTTTATGAACAATGTGTATGGTTTCCAGGAGTTCTTCTGTACGGGCAGAATTATTTGCTGTCCACGCCGCGACAATCTGAGCTGTCAGTTGGCATCTTGTGTAATCTAAATTTTGAAGGGTGGTTTCTTCTAACATTTATAATATCCTCTTTATTAAGTATGCGATAAAGTTTATATAAACGCGAAGTATAATAAGTCAATTATTGACAAATACCCATCAAATCTTTTCGTGCCCGTGTGACGTGCTCACCGAATTTGGACCACAGAGAAGTGGAATTGTTTGGGTTTAAGGCTCATGAACCAATCGGCGTTCAGACACTCGGCTCCGAACTTCCCATTGACGCTCTCAATGTTGCTTTTATCGGTCAGCTTACCGGGCCGGGAAAAGTCGAGCACCACCCCCTTATGGTAAGCCCACAGATCCGGGTCATGAGAGATAAATTCACTGCCATTATCCACACGAATAACCGCAGGATAACCGAACTGACGACATACCCGTTCCAGGGTATGCACCACATCCGTACCACGATAACTGAAGCGGGCATCACTGCTGGCGAGAAGCGGGAGAATGTATTAACCACCACCCCCCTGATAAGTACGTTCATTACTCATCAGAACGTAGAATATTTACAGTACCTACTTTGGGATAGGGGTGAACGTTCAGGTGGGGTTACTCATAAAGAGTCGACCTTATAGCGACCTTCCAACAGTTTAAGCAGACGTTCGTGGTTTTCTCTCATATCATGGATATGCTCAATCAGTACGCCAAGGCAGATCATTATTATACCCGTCAAACATAAACTGACTCCGCAGGACAGGAGAACAAGCCGGTCAGTTCCTGACGTTGCGATACCGAAGGCAGCAATAGTCGCGCCGGGAATCAGTGACAAAATACCAATAATCTTCACAATAATACCCATATCGCCCCCGTATTGGCCAAACGTTGTCAGAGCCGCGTGGTGCGGTCAAGGTCAAATAAAAGCCCCAGCGAAAGGAAACAAGCTAAGGCTTGCATTAGAACACTCTTGGCGCGCGCGCTGGACTTCGATTAGCAAAAACTTTCGATAATAAAAACCCCGGATACATGTGGGTGCACTCCCGGGTCACACCGAGTCAAGTATGATGGGCGGCCTTGAGTGCGTCTAATATGTTGCAGGCCATTATGAAAAATTAAAAGCCCCGGACGGAGGGGTATCACATCCGGGACTGCGCTTCGACACCTTGCAATAAGTCTCCACGCACGCTCATAATCTCACATTATCAGGAAAACACAATGGATAGAACCGTTCCAGCAGGCGCGGCGCTTTCGGGTTTCTTTCGAAAGGCAACATCATGAAACTTGTCGCTGGCTGGCGACACGTCCTGCGAAAGGCGTGGTCCGTCCGCTTGCCCCTGCTTGCTGGCTTTTTAACCGGTTTTGAAGTCGCATTGCCGCTTCTCGGTGATGCTTTTCCGATTCCTACTGACTTATTCGCATTCGCATCGTTTTTTATCGGTCGCGGCTTTCGTGATGCGTCTTGTTTCTCAGAAGGCTTTTCGTGGAGCGAGTAAACTTGCAAAAGCAGCATTGGCGTCCGGTCTAGGTCTAATCGCTCTCACCGCAACTTATCTAATTATGCCGTGGGAGGGCATAGAAAACCACGCCTATTACGACAACCTCGGCAGCGTCTGGACTGTGTGCCTGGGGGAAACGAGGGGCCTCAAAAAAGGCGACAGATATACTGATAAGCAATGCCAGGTAATGCTTATCAAGAATCTTGAAGCTGGCTTTAGACAACCTCTCCGCAAGTGCATACGGACCTTTGATCAGGCTCCGATTAGCGTTCAAGCTTCAATGCTCGATCTCTCCTACAACGTAGGAACGGGTGCTGCTTGTAAGTCTACTGCGGTGAAGCGATTGGCTGACAAGCAATGGCGTCTGGCCTACCACGCCATGACAGCGTTTGACCGCGCTGGCTGCAAGGCTGTGGAAGGTTTGCGCAAGCGTCGTGAGATGGACGATTCTAAACGTATCGGTGAACTGGAGTTATGTCTGGTTGCACTTGAATGAGGGGTCAGAACAAGATTAGTTCAAAATCGTACGCTTAGGTCGAACGAAAGAGAAACGCGCAGTTATGCTGACCTCAAACATTGCCGCCACACACGATCACCCAAAGTCTGCGATAGTGCCTTGGAAGTTCTTGTTCGGAAACCGCTGTTAAAGCCAACGCTCCGCTGGGCTCCGCCTGTATGCCTGTTTCACGGGCCATATGCGTTTGCGCTTCGGTGACGCCTGCGTCTGATGCTGCGAGTGTACGGACCCCGATTTTCTGGAGAATGCTAAAAGCAAGTGAGCCTATTTCGGTAACTCTCAGAGCATCACAGATTGTCTGCTCTTGAGCGACGATCTCCACAGGATGCGATACGTTAAAAGCAGCATACAGGCGTGGATAATGCTCAGGCTCAGCTACATAAATATCGTTTTCAAGGCCATTGATCCGTAGCCCCAGAGATGTTCCTGCCGCTAAACCACCGCCGCCGCATGCGACGACAATAGCATCGTCAGGAGAAGCATCATCCTTCATTGCATGAGCCAGTTCCACGCCAAGGGAACAGCTGCCGACAAGCATGGATGCGTCCCTGAACGGATGCAACAATGGCAATCCACGCGCTTTCGCTTCCTGTTCCGCACGATCAACAAAGTCAGATCGTGGTACGAGAAGGATTTCCGAACCAGAATTCAGGGCCATTTCTAGTTTTGCAGCAGGTGCATCGTAAGGCATAACGACTGTCGCTGGAATGCCAAGCTTTGATGCAGCCAACCCGACGGCTATGGGGAAGTTTCCGGAACCGCAAGCAACAACGCCTTCCGGATGTTTGCTAACTCCGAGTATGGCTCCCCTATATTTGAAGGATCCTGCATGTTGTCGGGATTCATCTACCAGGCGAATTTCCTTGGAATTCTTTGCGCCGGAAGTCAGATCGGCAAACTGGACGGGAGCACTGTGGCTTAGAACAAACTGGATATCGGTTTCCAGGTTTTCCGAAAGCTTTTGTGCGCTTAGCGAGAAGTGATCCATTTGCTGCAAACTCTGATTTTTGTGGAAGATAAATCAATGATCGGCGAGATGGCCCAAAAATTAGGTTTTTGACCTTTCCAGTTCGAATTAGGTGCACAATTCATTTCGGTTACGAGCCGGCGCAAATACAAGTTGTTCGCCAGAACTGTGCTGCAACCCGTGCCATTGCTCGTCGGCGCGAAGAGAGTGCGCTCATTGCTGATCCCAGTGATGAAAAGCTGGAAGCTTTTGATATCCTATAGGACGTTGACCCGGCGATCCGTCAGACGCGGTTCAATTGGCCCGCCCCTGACGCCCCGGGAACAACAAATCTGAGCGGAATGACGTTGTGCATAGCGTTCCTACGCAATCCTCAGATAGCTCGCCGGCTGAAACTTCGCATTTCCGCCGGTCCGTGGGGATCAGATGATCGGCGAGGGCGATGCCACTCCTGTATGGCTTGTCAATGAACTAATTTCCAGACGTCGTCGCGCAACAATTGTCGCTCCGCTTATTAAACTGGGCCAGAAGCTCACCGACGATGAGGGAAAGATTTTCA
>NZ_JAVDQT010000012.1:0-89377 GCF_031454375.1 Brucella pseudogrignonensis | reverse complement strand
ACCACGACGATTTCCGTGACCTTGCCTGCTTCCTTCAAACGGATCGCTTCTTCAACCGCGATCTCGTCAAAGGGGTTCATCGACATCTTGACGTTTGCAAGCTCAACGCCTGAACCGTCCCCCTTAACACGGATCTTTACGTTGTAATCTACAACCCGCTTTACTGCGACAACTGCCTTCATAAGGCTAACCTTTCATTCAAATAGAAACGTGGCTGAGCATCATGTGCGTGTTAAACACGCGCACGCTTAGCTTCCGGATCATAAGGGGACTCTTCAATCACACGCGCTTTGCGCATCTCACCAAGAACCGGGATTTCAAGTTCCGTACCCGGTACGCCCAATTCAACAGGCAGCAATGCCAGCGCTATGTCGTGATTAAACGTATAAGAGTAACTACCAGATGTGACGCGGCCAACCAGCTTTCCATTGTGATAAACGCCTTCCGATGTAAGCGTGCTGGCACCATCGGTATCGACCGCGAGCGTGACGGAACGCTGTTTGATACCGCGCTCTTTCTCAGCAATCAGCGCCTGTTTGCCAATAAAGTCGCCCTTGTCGAGACGAATAAAACGTTCCAGACCACTTTCCCATGCGCTCAATTCTGGGTTCATATCGCGATACATCGCGCGATAGGACTTATCGAGACGTAGAGATTCTAGAGCATGCAGGCCGGTGAGACGCAGACCATGTTCCTTGCCGGCAGCGAGCAGCGCTTCGAGAAGATGGCGCTGATAGGCAAGTGGGTGATACAGTTCCCAGCCAAGTTCGCCTTCATAATTGACACGCAACAAACGCACATCGCTGGCAAGCCCGACCGTGCCGGATTTGATGCCAAACCACGGGAATGCTTCATTCGACAGATCAATCTCGGTGAGCGTTTGCAGAACATCGCGTGCTTTTGGCCCAACAATGGTGAAACAGCCACGCTCGTTGGTAACATTACGCAGGGTTACACTGCCGTCTTTTGGCAAAAGCTTCGACAAATCATCGAAATTCCAGCGTTCGGCACGCGGTGTCGAAATCATATAGAAGCTGCCGTCATCCATACGAGAAACGACATATTCTGCCTGCACGCCGCCGGTTTTGGTCAGATGATGCGCCAGATTAACACGACCCACTTTCGGCAGGCGATTGGCAAGAATTCCGTCGAGCCACGCCTCGGCACCGGGACCGCTCACTTCAAACTTGGTCATCGGCGTCATTTCGACAAGGCCAACTGCATTGCGCACGGCCTCAACTTCTTCGCCGACATATTTGCCTTTTTCAGTCCAGCGCCAGCTATACTGATCCCTGGCTTCGACACCCTTCGGTGCGAACCAGTTGGGCATTTCCCAACCGTTGAGGCAACCCCAGACCGCCCCCAGTTCCGTCAGACGATCATAAGACGGTGCTGTTTTCTGCGGGCGTGCGGCAGGCATATCCTGTCCCGGATAATGCTGATCCGCATGGGTTCCCCAGGCTTCACGTACCTTTTCACGCGTCCAGTTTTTGTTGGCATAATCTCCAAAGCGACGCGGATCGAGCTCGCTTGTATCAATGCTGTTGCTGCCTTCAACAATACGTTCGGAGAGATAATAACCAATAGCACCACCCCAGAGAATGCCTCCAGGCACCCCTTCTGCAAGCCAGACATTATCAAGCCCCCATGCCGGACCAACCAGCGGCAATTCATCCGCAGTCATCTGGAATGGTCCGCGTACATTGGCCTTGATGCCAACACGGCCAAGCGCTGGCACACGTTCCATGGCCTGTTCCCAGTTCCATGAAACCGAATCGAAATCTTCTTCCAGAAGATCAGCACCGAACCATTCAGGCACGCCATTTTCAGCAAACAGCTTAAGATGCTCGGTCTTTTCATAAGGGCCGAACATCAGGCCATCGCCTTCTTCGCGCAGATAGCCTTCAAAGCCCTCATCGCGCAGGATCGGCATTTCCGGCAGACCCTGACGCTTGCGTTCGATCACTTCCGGCACCGCATCGGTGATCCAATATTGGTGGACGATTGGAATAGCCGGAATATCAAGGCCCAGCATTGCACCGGTCTGGCGGGCATAGTTGCCTGTTGCAGAGATAATATGCTCGCAGATGATGTCACCATTGTTGGTTTTCACCTTCCACTCACCGCTCGGCAGGCGCTCGAAACCATTCACCTGCGTGTTCAGGTAAATCTTGGCACCGTTATCTCGCGCACCTTTGGCAAGCGCCATCGTCACATCAGCAGGTGCGATATGACCATCATCAGGATGGTAAAGCGCGCCAAGCATTTCATGATTGTTTTCAAGAAGCGGCCATAATTCACGCGCACGCGCTGGCGAAACGAGTTCGGCGCGAATACCCTGCACCTCCGCCACACTCATATAGCTCTTATATTCATCAAGCCGATCACGGGTATTGGCAATGCGCAACTGGCCGCATTTATGCCAGCCAACATGCTGACCAGTTTCCGCTTCCAGTCCTTCGTAGATTTCAATCGACTTGTTGATCATGCGGCCAATATTGATATTGCGCGCATAAGAAGGGATCAGACCCGCAGCATGCCATGTCGAACCGGCTGTAAGCTGGGTGCGCTCCAGAAGAACGACATCCGACCAGCCTCTTTTTGCCAGACCATAAAGAATTGAGGCGCCGACGCACCCTCCCCCAATGACAACCGCACGCGCATGAGTCTGCATTTCAAGTTCCCTTCAATGTCATATTTTGTGGGGAGGTCAGCGCTCAAAAGACAGCACCTAACCATCCCATTTGTGGGTTACATTACAGAGGGTTTTCAACGCTGTGAGCTTGATAAAAAATCCGCATGGGTATAACTTCAGATTATGCATAGACTCCGCTCACTCATCCCATCCGCCAATTATCTCTTCGTGTTCGAGGCTGCCGCACGGCGGTTGAGCTTTACGGCGGCGGCGGATGAGTTAAATGTCAGTCAGCCCGCAGTCAGCAAAACAATCAAATTGCTGGAAGAAGCGACAGGGCTGAAACTTTTCAGACGAGATCGCAGCCGATTGGAGCTAACGGCTGAGGGGCAACGGCTTTATCGCGAAACACAGGAAACTTTTGACCATCTGCACATGGTCATTTCATCCATGCGCAAGAAGCACTCACGCGACATCATACGCGTATCTTTCTCGTCATCCTTTGTGCAGCTCTGGCTGCTTCCTCGGCTGAAAAGCTTTAAGGAAAAACACCCCGACGTTGCCCTTCGCATCGAAGAAAGCAGCCGAGACGATCAGGATCTGCTGGAAGAGGATATCGATGTTTCGGCACGACTGGGAAATGGAAAATGGCCCGGCATTCATGCTTGGCCTTTTGTGACAGAAGAAGTCTGGCTTGTCTGCAGTCCATCCTATCTGGAGGAACACGGCCCAATTACATCGCCGCAAGACCTTCTCAATCATTCATTACTGCATTTTGAAGAGCGTCACCGATCCCGCCTCGGCTGGCGCGAGTGGCTTGAACGCAGTGGCGTTCCAAACCCACGGATCGAGCAGGACTTTGTGTTTACCGACGCGCTGAGCTCGATTGAAGCTGCGGTGTTTGGACAAGGCATTGCGCTGGGTTGGAAACATCTCGTCCGCGATCATATAGCGGCAGGTCGCCTCGTTCCTGCCATCGATATTTTCAACCGGTCGGGCGAAACAATCCATCTTGTTATGCCAGCACAGCGCCCACCCAAACGAGGCGCTGAACTCTTTCGTGACTGGCTGCTTGAACAAGGTGCCGATGCCGAGTTTGGCGTCTGATTATTGAGCAAACACAACCGTTTTATGCCCATTGAGCATAACGCGGTTTTCAAGATGCATTTTTACTGCCCGCGCCAGAACACGGCTTTCAATATCGCGCCCTGTTGCGACAAAATCCTCAGCACTCATGGAATGCGTTACGCGCTCGGTTTCCTGCTCGACAATCGGACCTTCATCCAGATCGGGTGTTACATAATGCGCAGTCGCACCAATCAGCTTAACGCCGCGCTCAAACGCCTGATGATAGGGCTTTGCACCCTTGAATGACGGCAAGAATGAGTGGTGAATATTGATGATTTTTCCAAACAGACGGTTAGAAAGATTATCGGACAGCACCTGCATATAGCGAGCCAAGACAACCAGATCGGCCTGAGTTTCACGCACCAGATCAATCAGACGGGCTTCCTGCTCCGCCTTATTGTTCTTAGTCACGGCCCAGCAATAGTAAGGAATCCCAGCGCTTCCGGCGGTCTCGCGGCTATCCTCGTGATTGGATACCACCGCAACAACTTCCGCATTCAGCCAGCCAACTCGAATCTGATATAAAAGATGCAGCATGGCATGATCGAATTTCGATACCATGAGAACGATCTTAGGCTTCCGACTGGCATCAGCAACCGTGAACTTCATGCCGAAGCGCTCACCTGCGGGCTTCAGTGCATGTTCTATCGCTTCGCGCGACATTTCGAGCGGTGCACTGAATGCGATACGCATAAAAAAGCGATTGGTCAGCTTATCGCGAAACTGATTGCTCTCGACGATATTGCCGCCGATGGCTGCAAGCTCGGTCGTAATGGCGGCCACGATGCCGGGTTTGTCATCGCAATCAAGCGTCAAGACAAATAGGGTTGGATCGATACTGACCACAGGTCGTACCTTTACTGACATGTCATTCATAATCGTTCCTCTGGAAGTCTCAGGAGTTTTTGGGCGTTTTGCCAAAAGCGTAATCATCTACCTTCGGCACAAAATTCGGAAGTGCATAACCGGCATGCTTATCGCCAACGGAAGACCCAGTATTAAGGATTCCGGCCTGATAATCAGATGCAAACAGTGAATAAGGATAGGTCGATTGCATGGCGCTTGCCGCATTGAGCTTACTGCGCAAATCGTCAGGGATCGTAAAGCCAAGCGCACCGAGATTATCATCAAGCTGCGAAAGTTTACTCGCGCCGATAATCGCCGCACCAATGCCCGGCTGTGTCACCACCCAGTTGAGCGCAACTTGCGCCATGGATTTACCGATAGCGTCAGAAACTTCTGCAAGTGCCGCGACGATGCGCTGATTACGTTCCGTAAACAGACCCAAGCCGTCAGCATTATCACGATTGAGACGCCCCTCGCCGCCTGCACGATATTTTCCCGACAAAAGCCCCATGGCGAGCGGGCTCCATGCCGTTATGCCTAATCCGAGATTTTGCCCCAGCGGCACAAACTCCTGTTCAATGCTGCGTTCAACCAGCGAATATGGAAGTTGCAAACTGATCGGCTGTGACAGGGCGTGTGCTTCCGCCCACGTCTGCGCACGCGCGGCATACCAGGACGGCACATCGGACAGGCCACAATAACGAATTTTACCGGCCCGGATCAGATCATCGAAGCCGCGCATCACCTCTTCCACAGGTGTCATACCATCCCAGGTATGCACCATGTAGAGATCAATATAGTCGGTCTTCAAACGCTTCAGCGACTGGTCAACCGCACGCATCATATTCTTGCGGCCATTACCACCTGCATTCGGATTGCCGGGCTGCAAGTTATTGGAGTATTTGGTCGCGATCACCACACGGTCACGAAGAGATGCTTCTTCGACAAATTTTCCAACCAGTGTTTCGCTTAAGCCCGCGCCGTAGGAATCGGCTGTGTCGATAAAATTACCACCCATCTCCAGATAGCGATCAAATATAGCGCGGGCATTTTCCTCGTCAGTGCCCCACGAGCCGCCGATCCCTCTGATCCCCGCATTGCCAAACGTCATTGTGCCTAGCGCCAGACGGCTCACACGCAGACCAGACCGGCCAAGAAGGTAATAGTGATCGAGCGACATCGGAGTAACTCCTGATCTATTGTTTACATGAAGCCCTGATAAGGACGACAGGCAACCGTTTGCTGAACGTAATTAATCATTGAAATGAAGTCGAAAACCGGCCTTCCCGTCGCCTTCTGCACAGCATGGGCATAGGGTGGAAGATCACTGCATTCGAGCAGAATGGAGCGAACATCCGGGTTATCGCGCACAAGCTTTCTGGCAACTTCGCACACTTCGCGTTCAATAGCAGCTGAATCAAGGGTTCCCTTTTCCTCAAGGATCGCTTCGCGGAACTCAACCTGTTCTTCCATTCCGGCCAGCACAATCGGGATCGTGTCAGGAATACCACTTGCCGCGAAATGACGTTGTGTCAGACGTTCAGCATTGGCGGTAATCACTCCTACCGAACCGCGTGCCACAGCATGCATGAAAGGTATTTGCATCAGGCTCGACAAGAACACAGGAATATCGACCGCTTCCGCGACCTCTTCCTGAAAATAAGCCATGAAGCCGCACGCCCCGGTAATGGCTTTAACGCCGCGCGCCTGCAATTCGACTGCGGCTTCGACAAAAGCTTCACGCAGTGCCGGGTCACGTTGGTTGAGCAGCCGATCAATGGAAGCGCCACGCACTTCCTGATAACGCACCGGATATTTATAAGTAGTCGCATTGCCGACATTGCCGGGCACACAGGGATAGGCGGCATCCAGAATAAGGATGCCGACCTGCTCCCCATACCACGATTGGCTGTTCCGGCTGACCGCGTAAACAGTCATCGTTGCAGTCTCCGATATGAAATTTGGTTGAGATAAATGCAGCGGCAAGCCGCTGCATTAAGCAGTTATTACAACTGTTATTCAATCAGCTTTGGCGACCCGGTGTTGCCCATACTATCATCAAGGCCATAGGACTGAAGAATCTTGGAAATCGTGCCGTCCTTGTGCATTTCTTCGATATTTGCATCAAGTGCTGCACCGAAATCCGTTGCAGTCTTGGCATAAGGCAGGCTCGCTTGCGCAGCTTCTTTTGTAGCTCTGATACGATCATCAGGCTGGGCAATTTCGACCTTAATATCCTTCAATGTGCCGTTCTTCGCAGCATAAGCGCCAGTCGAATAGCCATCAATACCGACATCAATACGACCTGATGCCAAATCCTGATGCATGTTTACCGAGTTTGGATACAGGCGAAGATTAGCACCCAAAAGCTTTTTCGCATCTGTCACCCAGAGATAGCCCTGAACGGTACCAACATTTTTGCCGACGAGGTCTTCAACAGTCTTGACGCCATCTTTAGAGTAAAGACCCATCTGGTCGTTATAAAGCGGATAGGAGAGGTTCATGACTTTGGCGCGTTCGGCCGTGCGATACCAGTCACCGGTGGTAATATCTGCCTGACCTGACAAAACATATTGAATAGCCGCGGCAGGGTCGACTGCCACAGGCTTCAATGTCAGACATTCACGCTTGGCAAATTCTGTAGCGATATCGCCATCAAGCCCCGTCATCTTGCCACTTTCATCCATGAACGAATGCGGCGCATAAGTTGTGACTGCAATCGTCAATGTCCCAGGCGTGATGGTTTTGAATTCATGCTTTGGCTTGCAATCCTGCGCCAAGGCTGTCGCAGACAACCCCATAAGAATGGCAATACCGATAATGCTTTTACGAATGGTCCGGTTATTCATGTGCAACTCCCCTTTGTTATTCTGAATTATCGCATGGCATAGGCGGATGATCGCCTTTCCACGTAAGAGACGATCCATGCAGCCGGAACACAAATGGTTGCATAGAGCAGACCGGCCAGCAGCAACGCAGGCATGTAACGGAATGTGTTGGAGCCGATTTCATATGCATTGCTAACAAGTTCTGGCAAAGCGATAGTGAAGCAGAGCGATGTGCCCTGAAAGATCAAAATGGCGAAACCAAGCAGTGCTGGCAGGGCCACCCTCAAAGCTTGAGGAAGCAACACGAAGCGCAACTCATCCAGCGCGCTGAAGCCCAAGGCTTCAGATGCTTCTCGCTGACCGAGATGGATTGATTGCAAACTGGCACGAATGATTTCGCTTGTATAAGCGCCGGTATTCCATGCAAGCGCCGCAACAGCTGCAACAAAGGATGTCAATGTGAGGCCAGCCGATGGAAGACCAAAATACATGAACTGCAGGAGAACCAGTGCCGGAGCACCGCGCCCGACTTCGACCAGAAACAAGCTAGCATAGCGTGCCGCCCGCGACTTTGCGCCAACGCCAAGCGCAAGAACAAGACCGAGCGGAATGCCGATCGCAAGGCTCAAAGCCGCCACTTGCAAGCTGATTTTAAGTCCGCCAAGAAGCGCCGGCATCCATTCAAAAAATTCATCGACGGTGGGAAACATTAGCGCGCCACCTTTGCTCTCAGATAACTATCGGCAGAGCGCGATAGCCATGCCACAGGCAGACTGAGGAAAATGTAAAACAGGCCAACGAGAGCGAACACCTCAATGCCCTTGAAAGTGAGCTGAGACACCTGATTGCCACGAAAGGCCAGATCTGCAACGCCAATGGTAGATGCCACGGCAGTTTCTTTCATCAAACCAATCAGATAGCTCGCAGCCGAAGGCAATGCGACCCGAAAAGCTTGCGGAGCAACCACGTCGATCAGCGTATAACGCGTACCAAAATTTAGAGCCGTTGCTGCTTCCCATTGGCCATGATGTAAGGATGCTAAAGCACCGCGATATATTTCAGCCATATTGGCCGATGCGATCAAACCGAGACCGATAAGTGCTGCAACAAACGGATTGATCGGCATGATGCCCATGCCAATACCGAAGAAAATAATGAACAACCACAGGATTGGTGGAAGAGCACGCACAACCTGAATAAGCAGTGCCGCAATCCAGCGGATAGGTGCAATACGGCTTCGCCGCGCAGCCAATAATGGCACACCAAGAATACAGCCAATGCCGAACGAACCCAGTGTCAATGCAATGGTCCAGGGCAAACCGCTTAGTATGAGAAGAACATTATCCAGCGTCATCTGTCATGCACCGCACGAAGAAACCGCTTCGTGCGCTCCTGTTGCGGATCACGCATAACTTCTTTTGACGGGCCTTTTTCAATGATTTTGCCATCCGCCATAATCATCACGGTATCTGAAACATTTTCAGCAAAGCCCATTTCATGCGTCACGACCAGCATAGTCATGCCGCTTTCTGCCAGTTCACGCATAACAGCCAGAACTTCGAGACCCAATTCGGGATCAAGTGCAGAAGTTGGTTCGTCGAAAAGCATGACTTGCGGATCGAGCGCCAGCGAACGCGCAATTGCAATGCGCTGCTGCTGACCGCCAGAGCATCGGCCTGGATATTGCGTGGCTTTATCCGCCAAACCAACACGCTCAAGAAGCTGAAGTGCTCGTTCCTCGGCTTCCGCACGGCTGCGACCCAAAACACGCTCCTGCGGAAGGCTCACATTGCGCAAGACGCTCATGTGCGGAAACAGATTGAATGATTGAAAAACCATGCCAACGGTATTACGCAACTCTTTCAGCTGCGCCTTGCGCGGTTCCTGCGTCGCATCAAGCTTAAGCTTACCAACTGTGATCAACCCGCCATCCGGTTTTTCAAGATAATTGATGCACCGTAAAAGCGTACTTTTACCAGAGCCGCTGGGGCCTATGATCGCAAGAACTTCGCCTTGCGCCACGTCCAGATCAATATTTTCGAGGACACGATGCGCACCGTAATGCTTGCTAAGCCCTTCAAGGCGAATGAGTTTTGATGTGGAAGCGGGAACAGCGGCCGCATCAGACACCAGTGTCGGTCGCATTGCGTTCAACAAGCAAACTCCCCATTATGATCGTTCATCACGATTGTCCCATCATTCCGCAACTTGCAGATTTCAACCTTCTGCAGGAGATGCATATCGCTTTTGTTCTGACAGCTATTTGATTTTTATACTGCCAGTGTTCCCTTGTTAGTCACGATAGTTCCGGGCCAAAAGATTACAAATACAAAAAATATCGCCGCATTCATAACCTGAAGTAATGACCCTGTGCGCGTGATTACAATTCCCTGCCAAGCCTTAATCCGTCATAGATCGCGGCATGCGTATTACGTGCAGAAACCGCATCTCCAATCCGGTAAAGCTCAAAAGAACTTTCAGCATTCCTGACAACATTTTGAGCACGCACATCGATGAACGCATCATAGTCGACAATACCAAGATTTCGAGACAATGGCCTGAGCTCGAAATACAGATCATCCATTGGTCGCGTAGCGTCATTGACAACGATCTGATCATATTCACGCTCAAAACTTATCCCGCCGTAATCGCTGCCAATCTGTGCCATCAGCCGATTATTATCGCGACGTATCGATTCCAGCCTATAGGATACCGTAAAAGTCACGTCCTTCTTTTGCAGGCTACGCATGTATGGCACGAGATTCATACCCATAACCTCCGGCGCAAAACTACGATCCGCAGTCATGATTTCAACCTTGCCGCCCGCATTGGCGATAAATTCAGCAGCCTGTAATCCGGCATGATCACCCGCTTCATCGAAAACAAGTACATTGGAGCCCGGCCGCACATCGCCTGATATTATATCCCAGGCAGATACAGCGAGTTCATTGCCTTCACGCAAAATCTGTATTTCCGGCATCCCGCCCGTGGCGATAACGGCCACGTCAGGCGCCTCTCCAAGCACCACGTCAGCCTCTGCCCAGGTATTGAAACGAAAATCCACACCGAGCTTTTCACACTGCGCCATGCGCCAATCGATAATACCCATCATTTCTCGGCGACGCGGACTTTGTGCCGTCAACCGAACCTGTCCGCCAGGATGATTTGCCGCTTCGAAAACTGTAACCTTGTGACCACGTTCGGCAGTAACCCGGGCCACCTCCAAACCAGCCGGACCTGCCCCAACGATAACGACCCGCCGACTTTGCTCCGCTTTGCGCACCGTATGCGGCATGGTCAACTCGCGCCCCGTAGACGGATTATGAATGCAATAAGCGGCACCGCCTTGATAGATACGGTCGAGACAATAATTGGCTCCCACGCAAGGGCGAATTTCCTCCTCTCGCTTCTCAATGATCTTGCGCACTATATGCGGGTCGGTCATATGCGCACGCGTCATCCCGACCATATCGATCTTGCCCGAAGCAATTGCATGACGCGCAGTGGCAACGTCCTGAATTTTCGCGCCATGAAAGGTTGCCATTCCAGTACTAGCACGAATTTCACCCGCAAAATCGAGGTGCGGCGCACTTGGCATACCCTGAATAGCAATGACATCTGTAAGACCAGCATCAACCTCAATATGCCCACGAATAACATTGAGAAAATCGACAAGGCCGCTGTCCTTGAGCTTATGTGAAATCTCAAGACCATCGCTTTTAGTCAGTCCGCCATCGATAACTTCATCCGCAGTATAACGGATACCGACGAGAAAATCGGGGCCCACACGCTCACGAATTGCCGCCAACACCTGCAATGAGAGACGCATGCGATTGTCGAGCGAGCCGCCATAGTCTCCTTCAAGCTCATTAGTCAGAAGGGACCAGAACTGATCGAGCAAATGACCATAGGCTTCCAGCTCAATTCCATCGAGGCCAGCGGCTTTCATACGCTCTGCGGCATCGGCATAATTGCCAATAATGCGCTCGATATCCCAGTCCTCGGCTCTTTTCGGATAAGCACGATGCGCAGGTTCATGCCGGCCTGTTGATGACACCGCTGGCAGCCAATCGCCCTTGTCCCAACGCGTGCGGCGACCAAGATGGGTGAGTTGTATCATCACCGCCGCGCCATGTTCATGGCACTCATCCGTGAGATCACGAAGCCAGGGCACGACCTCATCTTTGTAGGCAAGCACGTTGTTAAACACGGGCGGACTGTCTTTAGAAACTGCCGCCGAGCCCGCTGTCATTGTCAAAGCAACACCAGCTTTGGCACGCTCGACATGATAAGCACGATAGCGCTCTTTCGGCATGCCATCTTCGGGATAAGCTGGTTCGTGAGACGTAAGCATGATGCGATTGCGAAGCTTCAGATGCTTAATCTGAAGCGGCTGCAGCAGCGGATCGGCAGACATAGTGCATGTTCCCATTCATTATTTTGCCTGAGCTAAATACAAATGTACATCACTGTCAATTTAATAATCATACATGTACATTACACTTGCCAATCTGTCACAGTCTGATAAAAATCTGCTCATGGAACAAATCTCAAAAAGCGACACGGGATGGCGCGGCTCGCCCGATTTATGGCTACAGGCAGCCTATGAGGCATTGATTGAAAACGGTGTAGACGCCGTTCGCATCCTACCTCTTGCAAAGACACTCAATCTATCACGAACGAGCTTTTACTGGTTCTTCAAAGACCGCGAGGAATTACTAGATGCGCTCGTCGCACAATGGCGAGACAAAAATACCGGGGCTCTTCTACAGCAAACAACTGCCTACGCTGAGACGATCGAAGAAGCCGTTCTAAATGTCTTTGATTGCTGGCTTAACAGCGATCTTTTTGATCCCGCTTTCGAATTTGCGATCAGAAGCTGGGCGCTTCAATCTGTAGCGGTGGAAGAAGAAGTAAGCGCTGCCGACGCGCTGCGTCTCGAAAGCCTGTCTCGCATGTTCGAGCGTTTCGGATTTGATCGGCCCCAAGCAGAAGTTCGTGCCCGCACGATTTATCTTGTGCAAATTGGCTATATTTCCATGCGTACACAGGAAGATATTTCAGTGCGCCTTGCACGAATTCCACATTATGTGGAGGCTTTCACAGGCAAAGTTCCCCAGAAGAATGAGCTTGATCGATTTCTGTCAAAATATATTGACTAACTGTACCAATAGCCGCTCACGCGTACGAAATAGGCTGCACGTCCTTTACATCGGAGATCTCACTCGCCGGCACGACCATCTGGCGGCCGGAGTAACGACAGCATTCGTCGGCACATAATAACATCGTAATCCCGATTTGCCTGATGGAAACGATAAAACAACAGCGCAGCAAGAACGCACATTAATTCGTTTCTGTGACATCTTCTGACTCAGTTCGACCTAAAGTTTCGCTAATCATATTTGATACACTATCTGCCGTTTAGCGTATGGGATCCGGCGCCAAGTGCGCATATCGTTGCGTTGTCTGAGATTGACTGTGCCCTAACAATTTCCCAGCTAGATATAAGCTTTGTCCCGACGACACGGCCATACTTGCAAAATTATGCCGAAGATCATGGATACCTGAAGCCATATTGATCCCGTCAAGCGGACCAACGCCCGCCGCCTTCGCACCCATCCAATTGCCCCAACTGCGCCGCTTGACATGATCGAGCGAGAAAGCCGTCTCAGATAATCCTCCTATTACTAAGGAGGACATGAAAAGAGCAAAGCCATTCAAGGAAGCTCTCCCTGAGCTATATGAAAGCATCCAGCGCTCCAGAGGCAGGCCAAAAGTTGACAACCCGAAAGAGGCTGTAACCCTTCGCCTTGACCCTGATGTGGTTGAGAAGTTCAAAGCCAATGGCAAAAACTGGCGCGCCAACATGAATGACGCTCTCCGTAAAGCTGTGGGGCTATAAGAAAACCACACTCAATGGCGGGGCTATAATTAATTCCAGCCAATTACGTTTGAAAAGTGCTGAGCCAGCCACAAAATCAGGAAATAGCCGCCGAGGGTAACAGCACGACCGCCAGCAAACCCAGCTATGAAAAGCAGAAACCGCCTTGCCAAAATCAGAACCGTACATGCCACTCACCAAATTAAAATCGGCGAACCCAGTAAGTCTTTTTGGCCCAAAATTTTCTGAAGTGCCACAAACCCCAAATGAAAAAGATAAGAAATAGCATTAGAATCCAACTGCTAATTTCGGACTTAAACCATTCGGCAATAAGATCAATCGCTGTGATTGGCATAAAAATGAAAAAAAGCAGCCCCACTTAAAATGTTTGGTATTCTGCCTATGTGATGCTCCGCAACCTGTGCAAACGAAATAGCCTTTTCGAATTTGTGTTCCGCAAAACGGGCAATTCAATTTATCTGTCACTCCTCTTCTGGGTGAGAAGAGTGATATGAGCACTAAATATTAGTGTCTATTACAAGTTTTATCGAGAAAGGCAGGAATTTTAAGCGCAAATCACCAACATAACTGCTTAATCACTCGTTCGGTTTCCTTTCGCGACAACCGTCATTGTTGACATTCAGAGATAGAGTGTCAGTCCGCCTTCGTTGGCGACATTGACATCCTGTCCAGGCTTGGAAATTCTGATACCAGAGGCGTCAATCTTAATTCTGTCTGTCATACATTGATCACATCATCTGCGCGATTTTTAAAAATGATCAGTCTCGCCCTATAGTTCCCGCCATAGGTGGAAACAGCGTTTGTTCCAACCCAAACGCGGCCATCTTGGACCAGCCAACTCCAAAAATTATTCATTTCCGAAGTCGCAGGGTTTCTATCGTTGGGGTAGAAAACACGGTTTAGCGATGTATGGGTAATGCTTATGAACGCGAGTGGAACATATCCAAGGGCCGGATATGCGTAAGTTCCCCAGTGATACTTATTATTACGGTTCAGCACCTGATCAATGACTGCATGAACCCTTAAATAGTCGCGTCCGAAGAGAATGAGCTTTTCGACGCGAGGTTGGTGGCGTTCACACCCGACGGAACCGTACGAAGCAGTGTACAATTGCCAAGATGCCCTAAGAATAGACGCTCACTCATGATTGATACACAATAAGCGTGCCCCTTGTTGCTGCTGGCACCACAGTGTCAATAAGCTCAAAACGATCAGGATCGACGGTAAGTCTGTTGTTAGGTGTCTGAGAATTGCCTTCTCCGGGTGAAGCTTTCCAAGAATAGGAAAAGGAAGGAGCATTCGGATTTGGCAACACAGGCCATTCAGCCCCTTGCGTAGGTCAAATTGATCGACCAGACACCACCCCTCCCCAGAACCAGTCATATTTCGGCACATAGTCGAGGGCATATGGAAAGTAAAAGATTTTAGATGTTCTCGCGTTCCCCTCATACGGGATAACAACATTGAACATCCATCTGATACCAGCCCCATTTGTTCAATCGCTGTCAAACGTCTTGTAAATATCCTGTAACGCCGGACCAGCATTATATCCCAGCTTAGACGTTATGACCCTTGGTGGGCTACCTGAAATATAAACTCTCGTACTCATGCTTAGGCCTCACGTATTATCGCTAAAGATCAGCGTTCCCGCATCGAGATTGAAAACAACATTGTTGGCAAATGAGCGAATGATGCCTGAATAGAGTTCAGCCATACGACCGACCATCATGGTCGCTTCCGCGCTGATGAAAGTGAAAGGAGCTTTGCTGTTTTTCCCGTTCGTTAAAATAAGCTGATCTGCATTCATGACGATGCGGCTTTGACCACCTGTGAGCGCATCAAGAAAAATCGCTGCCTGCGATGTTGCCCCACCGCCAGTTGCAGATACACTCAAGCCGATACGGGCCAAGGCGCCCGATGGCGTTGCTTCAACAGTCGTTCGGAATAGACATTATGCTGAGAAGTTTCCTACGGTCGCGCTAAGCGCTGTGACTGAGTTCGCCGTTGCCGTTACAACACCGTCAAGCGTTGTGACCTTTGCTTGCAGAAGATCAACGGCGGTCGCTGTAACCTCAAGGCCGGTAACAGGATCTGTTACAATGGCTTCAAGGCTCTCAATCCGCGTGACAATCGCTGACCCGGACCGATAGCTACCTCAATAGCCTTTGTATAGGAAGCGGTCAGCCCTTGAGCAGTGACAGAAACTTCTTCTCGGATAGTCTTTATTGCAAAAAGGTTTGCACTGTCCTGTTCGCTGGCTTGTGCACCAATGCGATCAAGCTCTTCTTGAACATATCGGAAGCTGTCACCGATCAATGCCAGATTGCGCTGAACATCTTCATTCAATTGTTCAATCGGTATCGGGTAAATATCCAGCGGTCCAAGCCGGATATCAAACATCGTTACAGGTATCCAATCCGACCATTCAAATGGTCTGTTACCTGCATATGTCGCGTACCGAGCGCGGATTTGATACGACTTCGTTGGTAGTAGTAGCATACCCGGCGCAACGAGCATCGAACCAACAGACACGCGTTCTGTCTGCCCGGCGAATATGACCGACAAATCCCATGCCGTTCTAATCTCGCACATGACAAGATCAACGTCATCCTGATCACCATCCCAGCCGAGAAGAATAGCGCAACGTCGATTGTTGCCGTTATTATCCTGCGCAACACCTGCGTCAGCCGAAAAATCAACAATCGGCTGTGGCAGCGGGCGCATAGGCCCGACGGCACCTTCGATTGGTGGCTTATAATAAGTTGAGCCATTCCAGTCATAATCAGTTGGATCAACTTCCGTCAGATCAACCATAATATCAAGATTGGCCCGATCCGCAGCGCCATCAACCCGCATCAGCTTATTGACATAGCCGTTGCGTTTTGAAGTCCAGGCAAAGACAACACCGGGAACCGCATAAGCCCAGAATTTAGGCAGCAGCAAATGTGTATGCCGCCGCGCACACTACCCTTCCTCTAAGGCCGACTTTTGAAGACGCTGGACTTGCTCAGGGTAGCAAACGAACGACAGTTCGATTGACACCATCAGACGACGATTGCCGTGCCGTGCCTCAAGATCAGTACGATAAAGCGGCGGTGCGGTCTTTATTACCCAGCCATCAGCAGGTAACGGAGAAGTAACAGAAATACCATTGATCGTATCCGCCAGCCCAAAGAATGGCGAAAACAGCTGTTCATCGCTCGAAAGAATATCGTCATCCGTAAAATGGGCTATAGGCGCATCAGGTGCGCCGAGATACATATGATAGCGTAATTTATGCGACTGCGAAGAGTGAATTGTTACCCAACTCACCGTCCGCAATTTTTACCGTTGCAGAAGCTATTGTTGCAACGGTTGCTGAGCAAAGACCCGATATAGTCGAGTCATTGCGAAAAATCCCGCCACCGAACATCATTCGGTGACGGTTCGTCCGGTGCTATAGCTCAACAAAATTAACTAGCTTAGCTTCGCATTACCAACCTTCTTGCAGAACCAATTCCAATGTATCCGCAAAATAGTCAGCGCTCTCTTTCGTGAGGCAAAGCGGTGGCTTGATCTTGAAGATGTTCAGATGATCGCCCGTCGGTTGCATAATAATGCCAAGTTCGAGAAGGCGGTCGCATAGAGCCATTGTTTCTTCGGTAGCCGGTTCTAGCGAGGCATGATCGCGGACAAATTCCAGCCCCATATAGAGTCCCATACCATGCACAGCGCCGATCAAAGGGTATTGCTGTTTGAGTGCCTCAAGCCGCCTTTTGAGATGATCACCAACATTGCGCGCATTGGCCTGAAGTTGTTCGTCTTCCATGATGTCGAGAATAGTATTTCCGACAATAGATGATACCGGACTGCCACCTGCAGATGAAAAGAAATAGCCTTCCTTCTCAAGCGCATCAGCGATTTCCTTGCGCGTAATGACCGCACCAAGAGGGTGGCCATTACCCATACCTTTGGCGATCGTAATAATGTCAGGCACGACCTGTTGTTCTTCAAAGCCCCAGAAATGATGGCCTGTACGTCCATAGCCAACTTGCACTTCATCAGCGATGCAAAGACCACCGCGAGAACGGATTTCCTGATAGACTTTTTTCAGGTAGCCCGATGGCAGTGGGATTCCGCCCGCATTGCCATAAATCGGTTCACAGATAAAACCTGCAAGCCCCTCGCCTTTCGCGTCAAGCTCCGAGAGTTTGTCGAGAACAGTTCCGATATATTGTTCGGCAGTCATATGTCCGCGATAGGTATTCGGAGAAACAACTGGATGCACCCATGATGGGCGTGTTCCAAGTGCATTCGGATTATCAGCCGTCGAGGTGGATACCGCATCACTCCCAACGGTCCAACCATGATATGCTTCCAGCAGCGAGACAATATTGCGATAACCGTTCCATGCCCATGCAAGCCTTAAAGCAAGATCATTGGCTTCGGAACCACTATTGACCAAAAAGACAGTGTCCAGCCCTTCCGGCGCCAGTGCGGCAAGCCGCTCTGAAAAATCGGCTACTTCTGAATAATGAAAGCGGGAGTTTGTATTCAGCTTCAGCCACTGCCTGTTCACATTTTCCGCGAGCCGAGGATGGCCATGACCGATAGTGGTCACGTTGTTGACCATATCGAGATAGGCACGTCCTTCAGTATCGAACAGATGCTCTTTCCAGCCACGCTCTATCTGAGGCGGATTTTCATAGTAATGCTTCTGCGTACCGGCAAGGCTTCCATAGCGCCTATCAAGCAAGGATACAGACACTTTCGACGGTGTTTCTGTTGGCAGACCGAGAAATGCAACTGGCGAAGGACAAACGGCAGACCATGCGGCAGATTGTGTTGGCTTGGCGAATTGTAGCAGTTCGTCAGATGTTATTTCTGACTGTTGAACACTAATGATGCCAAAGCCATACTGCTCATTGCGGACTGTGCCGAGCACATCGCCTGATGCGACAGAATATGCCAGTCCATCGACAACGTCCAAACCGCTGATGTGCAGACTTAGCTCACCATTGCGCAGAATAAGAATACCATCTGCGACATAAGCACGACCTTCAAACGGCGCAACAACCTCTGTTCCGGCAGGAACGCAAACGGCGATATGCAACGCAAAACTTTCCGGTTCGGTACGGCTGTTAACTTGCGTGCGCGTTAGTCGGTATTCACCATATTTCGTCAGGCTACTGCCAGTCGATTGAGCAGCTTTGAGCAGAATCTGGCGGTCAATGTCGCTCGCATTCCAGTTCCCGGCAACAAACTCAGGATTATCAATCGACAAATCGACCTCTCGCGCGGTCGAGAGATCTATACTCGGAATAATCGACTTTGCATTAACCTGATGCTTGGCTTCAATATCAATACCCAACGCACAGAAGATAGCCTTTTCCATCAACTCTAACGGAACTGAGGTGGCTACATCAAAGATAATCCGCTCATGCACTGCATTGGCAGCAGCATAGCTGTTGTCAGGATCAAGCTTGAGTTGCTGATGCGATGCTGCAAGCAACACGCAAGCGCGCGCCACAATCAGTGGCCAAAGGGCGGTAAGCTCATCCTTGTTTAACGGGCAAACGGCATGAAACGCCTTCACCGCTGGCAAGATCGAAAAAGGGTCTTTGTCTCCGTGATGCAACAAGGAAGCACAGGTCGTCGCAAGTTCTGCAACCAACCAGCTTTTCGTCATATCACCAAAATCGATAACGGCGTATGGAAGCACCGATCCTGAAAGCTCCCGGCGACCGACAACATTGTCATCGGTAATGTCATGGTGGATGACCTGAACCCGCAAACCGTCTCTTACGGGATCAAGCCGCTTAGTGACGCGGTCCATCGCCGTGAAAATGGATGCGGCGACTGTGCTCGTCGCCTCATCCTTTAACAAAAATGGCACCGCAGTTTCAGCATGCATCATATCCCAAAGGGAACTTCTCAGCGCTCCATTATGGGAGAAATCAGACAATGAACGTGCTACATTTCCGGCAAGTTCGCCAAGCGCTTCAATTGCTGAACCACTCAAATAATTGCGTGCTGTCAGTGTCTCGCCTTTAATGAAACTCAATAAGCGAACATGATAGTTTTCCAAACCAACACTCGCAGCACCAATCAGATCACCGTTGTTGCAAGGAATAACTTTAGGGAAGACAAAAACCTCATCGGTGCCGTCGTCCTGTTTTGAAGCCAGATGCTGCAAAATGGCATTCTGTGCCTCAAGCTCTACGCGCGGATATTCGCTGCGGCTGATTTTCAGCACATGGCTTTCGTCGCCAATGTTCACCTTAAAATTCCGGTCCTGTTGGCTTCCAAGCTCGCGCAATTCTCCCTTCAGCCCATAAACTGAACCAAGAATATCTGCCGCATCCTCAATAGTAAGATTGGGGCGCGGCAATTCAGCTTTTGAAAAAAGGGACATTTCAGACATGCGAGTTTCCAATAGAAAATGGTACGACAGATCAGGAACCGTGATGCGCTTTCATCAAGCGCATCACAATGCACTCACGGCTCAACGCGTGTTGTATCGGGCGTAATAGCGCTCAATGCGGGACTGAATGAATTCGAACGAAATAGACAGCATCCAGTAGATCATCGAGGCAGTGATCAGCATTTCGATATGCCGGAACTCGGTTTGGCCCTGCGTTCTTGCAACATACATAAGCTCCCATACGCCGATTACCGAAACGAGCGACGAGTCCTTGAGCATGGCGATGAACTGGTTGCCTGTTGGCGGGATGATAATCCGCATCGCTTGAGGCAGAATGACGAGCCACATTGTCTGCGCCGAGCCCAGACCTAGTGCTGTTGCGCCTTCCGTTTGTCCACGTGGAATGCTCTCAATGCCAGCGCGGAAAATTTCCGTCATATAGGCACCATAGCAGAGCGATAATGCCAGAATACCGGCAGGGATGGCGCCGATTACATAGCCAATCTGCGGAAGACCGAGATAGATAATGTAAATCTGCATCAACAGCGGCAGGCCGCGAAAAAGCGACGTGTAAAACGTCGACAGCCCGTAAATGACACCGTTCTTGGATAGTTTCGCAATCGCACCTATAAGCGCGATGACTGTAGCAATCACGATGGAAATCGCGGAGATATAAAGTGTCGTGACGGTTCCCTGTGTGATCAGGAAGCCAATTTTACGAGCGATAAACGAAAATGACAAATCGAACGAATAGAAGAAGAGCATCAGAAGGATGAATAGCTCTGCCCATACCGCAATGACTTGCTGGTTGCGTGATAGTCGTTTGAGCAGCTTCCAGTTCAAAAAGAGGATCAGCGAAATAGCAAATGCTGACACGATCTTCGCTGTTGCTGGATTTTCTTTCACCCATTCGGCAAGTGGGGGAACAACAGAACCCAACCAATGGGCACTAATGCCAATCGAGTAGAGCACCACCATAGTCAGTGCGAACAAGACAAGGCCGCCGAGCCTGCGCGCTGTATCGGGATAGTTGAGAATGAATCGTCCAAGCATGAACGGTCTCCTTCAATTCGGTGTGCACCCTGTACCGATCGGCTCAATGGATGTCTTTTTGTTCTGGGGGATTAAAATTCGCAGTCAGAAGAAGGGAGTTTAACCTGTGGTCCGTTCGCGCCACTTATCCTGCGCTTGCAGCTTCCAATAAGTCAGCTGCGCGACCGCAAGGCCGGCATAGCCCCCTGCCCAAGGAAGACCGAAAGGCTCAAAAAGCTTGTAACGATCAGTCGTGCCTAGGATTGCTTCCGAAACAACCTTGCCGCCAATTGCCGTGGTGTTCAGCCCATGACCACCAAATGCGGTACAATACCAAACGCCATCCGGCATTTTGCCAATCTGAGGCATCAGGTGACGCGCATAAGCCATCAGACCAGACCAGGCGAGTTCCGTCTTAAGTTCAGAAAGCTGCGGATAGGTGCTTGTCATTTCATTGCGTAACTCGCGCACGAGACCTTCCGTAGAAGCGGCACGCGTCGTTATACGCCCACCCCACAAAACGCGCCTTCCACCCTCAATAAGCCGGTAATAATCACCGGCTCTACGGCTATCGCCAATCGCAGCCGGTGTTTTGATGGCTTCGCTTATAAGATCGGGGGCTACTTCAGAAACCATCACATAGGTTGCTATCGGCAAATAGGAACGCTGAAGTTTCTTGTTTAAACCACCCGTATAGCCACCGGTTGTAATCACCAGATTTTTGGCTCGAACTGAACCGTGGCTTGTGCGGACCACTTTCTGAGCGCCAGAAACATCCATCGCTTCTGCCGCAGAATTTTCATAAATCTTGCCGCCAAGACGTTCGATCTCTGCCGCGAGGCCGCGTGCATAATTGAGCGGATGAATGTGAAACGCCTTTGAATCACGAACAGCTTGATAATAGCGTTCTGACTTCAATACAGACTGAACTTCATCACGCGACATATATTCAAGGTCGTAATTGAAATCTCGCTTTGTCTCAGCCACTTCCGCCTGCAAAGCGGCTGCATCTTCGTAGCGCTGAACGCTGATCAAGCCATGCTTGGGATCAGCAGACGCAATATTCAGATCGCGGATTGTTTGGCCGACAAAATCCATGCCCTCAACCGAGAGCATATGAAGCTTTCGAGCGTTAGTTTCACCAGTCGTTGCTGCAATCTTGTCATGACCCGTGGCATATCCGGGGCTGACGAAACCGCCATTACGTCCGGAAGCACCGAAGCCGACATTCTGGGCCTCAAGAATGATAACAGAATGTCCCTGCCTCGCCAGTTCCAACGCCGTCGTCAGACCAGCAAGACCAGCGCCGATAATGAGGGTTTCACACTCCTCATTGCCCAAGAGTGCTGCGCGCTCTTTGGTATCGGCCATGGTTCGGAAATAATGCGTATCAGGATAGGACATTTTGTTACCAGCTTGGTTTTATTTCTTTATTTCCGCCGTCATTTCAAATCCCGACCTGCCTCATAAGACGAGGCCGGGATTGAAATATATTCGGAGATTAGTCTTTGCTGTAGTCAGCGCCGTACCACTTGGTCGTAAGCGTTGCGAGCGTGCCGTCATCCTTCATCTGCTTGATGATTTCACCGATCTTCGCAGTCCATTCTGGATCGTTCTTTTCGGCAATCACAACGAGAGGCTCGCGGAATGCATAGCCACCTTCGAGAATACGAACCGGATAGCCATTTTTGATCGCTGTCTGTGCGGTCTGCTCAGGAGCAATAACAGCATTAAGACGAACGCCATCGCCAAGACGCAGATCGTCAAACGGCATCATGGAATCTTCAAAAGTGCGGACTTCGCCCGGCGTCACCTTGTATTCAAAGGCAGGAAGATCAGGCGCATCGATTTCGAGACGGCGGTTGATGAAATCTTCCGACGTGGTTCCGGTTTCGACGCCAATAATCTTGCCGTTCAGATCATCCGTGGAATGCGCTGGGCTATCCTTGTGAACAACATAGACATATGGGCTGTAATAATAGATGCCAGCAAAGTCGATTGCCTGCGCGCGCGCCTTTGTTGGTGTTACGGAGCCAACGCCCACATCGTAACGTCCCTGCCAATGACCACCGGTCAGCGTTGGCCATTCTGGTGTTTCAAAGCGCACTTTGACACCCAAACGCTTGCCAATTTCATTGGCCACATCAATGTCGAAACCAACAAGTTCATTGTTGTCGTCAAGGAAACCCTGTGGAGGCCAACCGACATTGGTGGCAACTACCATTTCCTTCTTTTCATTGACGCGGTCGAGCGTTGGGCCGGCATGTGCCATTCCTGAAACCAGAAACAGCGATGCTGATGCGAGTGCGAAAAATTTGTTCAAGTTACCCTCCGTTGGTGCGGTTATCGTTTTGATAGATCAATGCAGAATTTGGCTGAGAAACAGCTTGGTGCGCTCGTGCTGCGGATTGTCGAAGAACTCGGCTGGCGCATTTTCTTCGACGATCTGCCCCTGATCCATAAAGATCACACGGTTTGCGACCTGACGGGCAAAGCCCATTTCGTGCGTCACGCAGATCATGGTCATGCCTTCATCCGCAAGGCTCACCATTGTATCGAGCACTTCCTTCACCATTTCCGGATCAAGCGCTGAAGTCGGCTCGTCAAACAGCATGACTTTCGGGTTCATGCAAAGCGCACGGGCTATCGCCACACGCTGCTGCTGACCACCGGAAAGCTGACCCGGATATTTATTGGCCTGTTCCGGAATTTTCACACGCTTCAGATAGTGCATGGCCACTTCTTCCGCCTGCTTCTTTGGCATTTTGCGCACCCAGATTGGTGCCAGCGTGCAGTTTTCCAGAATGGTCAGGTGCGGAAACAGGTTGAAGTGCTGAAACACCATGCCGACTTCACGGCGAACTTCGTCGATCTTCTTCAAATCATTTGTAAGTTCGATGCCATCAACAATGATTTGACCCTTCTGGTGTTCTTCCAGTCGGTTGACGCAGCGGATCATCGTTGATTTGCCGGAACCCGATGGGCCAGCCACAACAATACGTTCGCCGCGCATGACTTTCAGATTGATGTCACGCAGCACGTGGAATTCACCATACCACTTGTGCATGTTCTTAATCTCGATCGCCACTTCGGTCTTCGAGACTTCCAGTTTCGTATGGTCGATTTGAACTTGGGGAGCAGTGTTTGTCATCATATCACCCGTGAGCAATCATGACGTGACGCACAGTGGTATAATCCTCAAGCGCGTAGATCGACATGTCTTTGCCATAGCCGGACTGCTTGAGACCACCATGGGGCATTTCATTGGTCAGCATGAAATGCGTGTTAATCCATGTGCAGCCATATTGCAGATGCGCCGCAGCCTTAAGACCCTTGCTGATGTCCTTGGTCCAGACAGATGATGCCAAGCCATAATCACTGTCATTGGCCCAGGAAATAGCCTGCTCTTCTTCGCTAAAGCGGGTGACAGAAACTACCGGACCAAAGACTTCGCGACGAACGATTTCGTCTTCCTGCAAAGCTCCCGCAACCACCGTCGGCTCGAAGAAAAAGCCCTTGTCACCCGATGGATTACCACCAGCGGTTATCTCGATATGGGCATTTTCACGCGCACGCGCTACGAAGCTCTCAACACGATCACGCTGGCGGCGCGATATAAGAGGTCCCATTTCATTCTGCGCATCATCTTCCAGATTGAAGCGAATGCTGGAAACGGCACCTGATAGATCGGCAACAAGGCGATCATAAATGCGAGCATCAGCATAGATACGGCAGGCAGCTGTGCAGTCCTGTCCCGCATTGTAAAAGCCGAATGTTTTGATGCCCTGAACCACTGCATCAATATCGGCATCTGCCATCACGATGACTGGTGCTTTACCACCCAGTTCAAGATGCGTTCGCTTCACCGATTTTGCGGCAGCCTGCAAAACCTTCTTGCCCGTTGCAACATCGCCCGTGATAGAAACCATATTAATCGATGGATGATTAATCAGCGCGTTGCCGACAGTTTCTCCACGGCCAAGAACGACATTCACAACGCCTGCTGGCAAAATATCGGCCATAACCTTCGCCATCTTCAAAGCGGTCAAAGGCGTCTGTTCCGATGGTTTGAAAACAACGGTATTGCCACCAGCAATCGCTGGCGCGAGCTTCCAGGCCATCATCATCAATGGATAGTTCCACGGCGCAATTGATCCAATGATCCCAACCGGATCACGGCGGATCATGGATGTATGACCTGGGATATATTCAGCAGCAAGCGGCCCCTGCATATTGCGAACAGCACCTGCAAAGTAACGATAGCAATCAACAACTGCGGGAATCTCGTCATTCAGAACAGCGTGATATGGCTTGCCGCAATTCAAAGCTTCAAGCGCCGCAAAACCTTCCGCATCTCTTTCGACGGCATCTGCAATTTTCAGCAGATAACCAGAGCGCTCCGCAGGCGTTATCCGGGACCATGATTGAAATGCTTTTTCAGCCGATTCCACAGCCTTATCGACCTGCGCCAACGAAGCCTCAGGCAAATTCAGAACGACATCTCCAGTTTTCGGATTGAGAACAAGTTCTTCATTTTCTGTCCCCAGTTCAAACTGGGAGCCGATCAGCATTTCAGAATTCATTACAGTCTCCGGCAGAAATTATGTCTGTTTTCGTTGCCATCTGGTGAAGTGATCGTTGAGGCCACGAGATGTAAACCGCACAAGTTGTCAGCTGCTCTCCTCAAAATTAGGGAAGCATGAAATCGAGATAGGTTTTGCGATTATCGAAAAGCGCGTCTGAACGACAATGAAGACGCTTAGTTGCAACTCACAAAATTAGCTGAGCAGCACATAGAAAACGTGGTTGCATTCTTCTCTCCATTTGGCCGTTTTCGGCTTTTCGTTCCTTGGAGATGAAGTTATCCGAATGGCCAACATTCGCAAATTCATTTATTAGAAAGCAGATATCGGTTTTTCCGATTGCTATGGTGAGAGTGAAACTTAAAACACGCATATCTTGAATATAAGCATGAATATCAGTATCTTAATTGAATTATGCTCGATGGTAAAACGGTTTCAACGCTGCCTTCCAGACCGCGCAGCTTCTGCAATTCCGATGAAATCACGTGCCGATTGTGGAAGACTCGACCCTTTTCGCCAAACCATTCCGATCTGCACGATTGGCAACGAGCCAGATACGTCCCGGCTTTCGATCCGGTCACCTTCAAGCGACCAGGGGCGATAGACAAGATCAGGAAGAAGCGCGACGCCTGCGCCGGTCGCAACAAGGCTGCGCACCGCTTCAACGGAGCGAGTTCTGAAAGCTACATGCGGCCTTGCGCCGAGTGCCGCCAAAAGCTTTCCAGTATTCTCCTCAATTTCATCGACAGTGAGCATAATCAAAGGTTCTTTGGCCACATCGTCAATTGATATCCCATCAACAGACACCAGCGAATGCCCCAGCGGCAGCCATAGCCGATAAGGCGACGTTTCGAGGATCTCGGCATGTAGTGCCATACGGTCGCGCAAGCTGGAAATCACCACCACCGCTACATCAAGCTCGCCACCGATAAGCAGATGCTCCAGATAAGACCCGTTATCTTCAATGGCGCTCACTTCCACATCAGGAAAAGCACGACGATAGCGTGCCAGCAAGTCAGACAGCACATAGCCCGCCACAAGTGATGTAACGCCAAGATGCAGCGTTCGTTTTTCTGTTACCTGCTTGCTGGAAAACGAGCGCCGAGCATCCGAAACGTCAGCCAGTATCTTTGTCGCATGGCGCATAAACTGATGACCACTATGGGTAACGATCAAACCACGCGGATGGCGCTCAAACAATGTCACATTAAGATCGGCTTCAAGCTCTTTGATCGCCTCGGTAATTGACGACTGCGAAATAGACAGAGTTTGCGCGGCACGTGTAACCGAACCCTGTTCAGCGCATGCAATAAAATAGCGTAATTGTCTGAGCGTGAACATTAAGCGAAGACCGGCATTCTGAAAGCGGCGCCACAGTCGGGCAAATTCATTGATGAACTTCAACTCTTAACGCCAATACTGAAAAGTGCAAATGGCTCAAGACATCTTTTACTCCTTTACGAGTGGACGTACATTTTGAAGAGCAGGTTAAAGATACACTTCTCTGGCCTTAAATAAGCTGCCAAGTGCTCATCCTTTGTAAAGCTATCTCAGCGCAAACGATCAACGAGCACCACGCACAAAGCTTTCGCCCAATACCTGTGGAAGACTAAGCTCAGGATCCATTAACTTCAGAATGTTGATCTCATTGAGCTGCGTCTTAGGAGACTGATCGATGAGTATTTTTTACCTGCTGAGCGAGGGGCAAATGTCACGCCTGCGCCCATTCTTTCCCAAAAGCCATGGACGTCCACGCGTTGATGTCAAGCGGGTTTAAGTGACATTATATTAAGTCTTCGCAATGGGTTACAGTGGTGTGATGCCCCCTCCGGAATACGGCCTCTGTAAAACGCTCTATAATCGCTGGGACCGTTGATGTCACAAGGGATTATCGGCTTAGATTCTGAAGAGCCAGTCTTCCAAATCGCCGGTCGTGAAGACTGTCATGATGGATGCAACCTATCTGAAAGCGCACCGCACGGCTTCAAGCCTACCGTTAAAAAAGGGATAGTGGACGCCTGATCGGCTGGACGAGGGGTGGCATGAATACCAGACTGTACGCCGTCACTGATACATAGGGGCGCCCATCAGGCTGCACATGACGGCGGGACAAATAAGCGACTATACCGGAGCCGCAACCCGAATTGAAACGTTACCAAAGGTCGATTGGCTTTTTGCCGACAGAGGATAAGATGCTGGATGGATCAGAAAACGTTTAAAAGACAATGATATAAACCCGAGCATCCCGGGGCGTAAAACCGTAAGAAGGCTATCAAGTATAACAAGCGCAGATACATCATGTTTGGTAGACTGAAAAACTGGAGAAGAATTGCCACACGTTATGATCGCTGCCCGGCCGTGTTCCGAGCAGCAATAGATCTTGCGACTGCCCTCATCTTTTAGCTCGGAAAGTAATGAGCCCTGACCTAAGAGAATGACAGAACAAAGTTGATCCAAAAAGCGTCACATATGGTGAAAATTACATTCTACCATATTTCATCATCTCGCTTTTTACAGGCCAAACCACCAACAAAAAGATCTAAATCCTCTTGCCTGTTTTCCGATCAAACACATGCACGCGGCTTTCATCGCCTTTGATATGTACTTGTTGTCCGAGCTCAACCTCAATGTCGCGCGGAAATTCAACAGTGAGCATTTTGGGCTGACCGATTTCGATGTAGCCAAACATCTGGCTACCGAGTCTTTCAACCACCGCAGGTTCACCGCTAAACTATGCTTCCTGTGCAGAACAGCTAGAGAGATCTTCAGGCCGGACACCAAGTGTAATATGACCTCGAACACTTAGGGGGCTAGCGTGGGGTGGAAGTAAAATATTCCTGCCTATGCATGACAGCACCAGCTCTTCTCCACGATGCTATAGAACCTCAGTAGGAAGTGCATTCATAGTCGGGCTGCCAATCTGTTCAACATTGCCCTTATTCATAACCACAATGCGATCAGCAAGAGTCATAGCCTCAATTTGATCATGCGTGACATAAACAGTGGTCGCTTTAATCTTTCCATGCAACTTCGCGATTTCGAGCCGCATCGCGATGGGTTGGCGTTGTCCACCGGAAAGCTGCGCTGGGCGTCGTTCGAGAAACTCGCCAATTTTAAGCGTCTCCGCTACGGTTCCAATGCGAGATGAGACGTCGTTGTCATTGGAACCACGCATCTTGAGGCCGAAGGCCATATTATCTTCCACACTCATATGCGGATAGAGCGCATAGTCCTGAAATAGCATCGCGATGTTGCGTTCCGAAGGCGCCAACTCGTTAACGATTGCATCAACAAACTTCAACTCACCACCAGATATATCCCCCAGACCCGCAATCAAATTAAGTAAAGTTGATTTACCGTCTTGGCGGTATTTATGCTGGCTACAATCTTGCGCTTGAAAACAACATTGTCCTCGGTGCCGATATTGACGTTACATATAACGATCTGAAGAAGCACAATACCAACCAGTCAGAAGAATTCTAAACAGAGTTGCAAGGGTCAGGTGCAGCGCGAGTTCGTGCGCGCTGCGCAGTTGACCGCTTTTTGCCATACATCGCGTGCGACGTAGCTTTCGGTCGGTACTGAACATATATAGCATTACCACTCTCAACAGAACTTTTTCTGATAAGGAGACCGTCACAGGCTGGACGATTGGAGCGGGCGTTAACTACGCCGTAACAGACAATGTGATTGTGCACTTTGAGTACCGCTATACAGATTTCTATCGTAAAGACTTCGATTTCCAGCATCTCGAATATTGTACCTAATAAATTCAAGACAAACGACATCCGCCTTGGGGTTGCTTACAAGTTCTAATTCGCTTTCTAATCAATACAACAGCCACCTTTCTCCAGTCTGGCGGCTTTTTTTCTTTTCTTGTCCTATGCCAGCACTGCAAGAACCTGATTGAGACGTGCATTTGTATAGCGATGCGCTAATTAAATATTTTCTGGATAGGCGCTAAATATTATTCCAGACCATGATCCCGCAAAACACCACAACGCGAATGCTGACCAAGGACCTTTCTTCGAATTGGATTGGCGTGATAAGCCTATCACTCCTACAATCAATTCGTAACAAGCTATCTTCATGGCATTTGAGGTTTCCATGTCAGACAAATTTGAATGGGTTGATTTTCCTCAGGGGCAAGCACAGTTTTGTGGCAGCATACGCGGAACCGACGAACTTGGTCACCATGTCTTTGCCATTCGTTTTCTCGGGAGGACATTCTATGGAGAGTTCGAATATATTCAGTGTTTGAAAGCGACCGAAAGCGCAATAACCATCAAAATGTTCAGTTATAGTGATAAGACTAATCTCGGAAACACATCAAAAGGTGCACGCTTTTATTTCAACCAGAGAGATGTGACGGCAATAGCCGATATGATCGTTCAACTCATATTACAGAAGACTAGCAAGCCTTTCCCTCTACACAAATTAGTGGATTTTACAGGTGACGTTATCTTTGCGGACGACTGGATCCAGGTTACTTCTGTTTAGCCGCTACTGTTATGAATTTTAATCGGTACCTCAGTCAAATGGGAGGTATCGCCAAGGTGCATATTCACCGTGTTTGCTTTCGGCAAAAGTTCAGCGCACCCACCTTAGAGCTTTTGTTTTAGAGACCCAGAGAAACAAATCATTACAAATCTGCGGTTGCGATGATCTGGATGCTGAGTAAGTTGCGCGTGGGTTTGACGTTGATTTACCCGGATCGACATACACGTCACCCCGAGGAAGGCACCCGCCCATAATGCCTTCCGTCCCTCGCAGACGTTGTTTTATGCGTTCTGCAAACGGGAGACGCTGCCCTCATCTATCTCCAGATATGCGTCTCCCGGCACCTTTAGGCATAAAAAGGCCCTGCGCAAAGCAGCCAGTTAGGTTTAAACTTAACAATGCAATGCACCCCAGTTGCGGGCAGAAGTCGCGAACCAATTTCAGTCACTCACACGTAAAAGTGCCGATGTTAACGGCAGGCGTGACTATCCTCTATAAAGAGGCACGTCATGCACCACAGGTCACATTACCCCATTGCTCTAAAAGATAAGAAAGGTTTGCGGCAATTGATTATCGATCTAATCTGAGTCCAATAAGACCTTCAAATAGGCATTTACAGCATTGCCTTCAGAAAAAAATTTAGCCCGTGATTTTAGCGCTTCGCGATCATGATCAATATCGAGCTCGCAAATTATAGCATCACTTAGTGCATCACTATCTGCGACCGGAACTAGTTTTCCTACCTCGCCATTCAACAATATCTCTTCTGGACCACTCGGGCAATTGGTCGAAACGACAGGGCATCCGCAAGCTAGGGCTTGAATTAATACTCCCGGCAAGCCCTCATAGCGCGAAGAAAGCACAAAGAGTGAAGCTTTAGAAAAATATTTAAACGGGTTGTCTACGAACCCTTCAAAAGAAACAGACTTGTCAATCTTCAATTGCTTAGCCAAATTTTGGAGGTCGCTCAATAAAGGCCCTTGCCCTAATATCATTAAGCGTGCTTCCCGGCGCTCAAGCACTTTGGCAAAAGCTTCAAGTAGATTTGGATAATCCTTCTGTGGCCTCAATTTGCCAGCGGCAACAATGACAGGGACCGTTTTATCATCGAACCAAGGATGGCTTAAATCTTCTTTTGATTGCTCTTCAATAGTCGCGTTGTAAACAGCGTTGTAAATAGCATGAACACGATCAGGTGGAATTTGCAGTGTACGTTTAAGGTCGTAGGCAACACCTATCGATACACTGATAATGGCGTCTGCTTGGGTGAAGAAATGCCGTAACGTTGGTACGGTCAATCGCCGCCGCCAAGCTGATCCCCGATTCAACCCCTCACTGAGCTGATTGCGTTGCCCTAAGACTACTCGCGTTCTTACTTTAGCCACCGATCTAGCCACAACCGCTGCGACGTTTCCATAATCAAGCGCGGTCAACAGAACTTTAGGTTCATTTTTTGAAAGGTAACTTGCGAGATTTGGTACAATCTCTGCCGGTTTTGGAGACCTTGGCATCAACCACAAACTTATCAGGAACAATATTTCTTTGGGCTGCTTGCGCAGCAACCAGATAGTTTTCCAAAGCGATGCCTTCTCCAGCTTTATTAAGCGAACCAGGGGTGAAAGTTGCTTGGTAAAAACACCATCCTCATCGTTGACTAATAAGTCAACGGGTGTGCCAGATTCAGCGATAGCGTTTGCCAAGTTAACAGTCGAGCGCTCCGCGCCTCCACCTTGAAGTGATTTTATATAAATTGCCACATCGCGATGTGCATTCACACGCATGCCCTCGGTACCAGAATTGTATGCAACGTCTCCTGTTTCTGGAACCGAGTGTCAATCCCGATCATCATTTGAATTGCAATCATGTGGTATTTAATGCTGCATCCCACATCTGGTGCCCGGCGATAGAAAGCTCCAATCTTTTCGATTAAAGGCCCCATTCTATCAAATCGTGTTGGACATTCCCAGCGTTGATTGCCTTATTTGACTTCATATAGGTCATGCGCTTAAGCGCGTTCACGGACCTCCAGATGCTCGTTCAATGCAGAATGAAAAACTTACCAATATGAAATTTCGAGGCGCACTCTTTCTTTATAAACAGCTAACTGGAATTAAACATTAGGAAAAATGCCGACTTACCATACGCTTTTTTCTTCACGTTCCGTTTATCGTTAATTCTGCGAAAGACAGCAAAGTTCTGATCTCCCAACGCTCAGTCGCGCGCGCAATGGAAATTGCTCGCACGGTATCAGTATGCTCTATCAGCGCCGGACAAGAAAAGGCTGAGGCCGCTCAAGCGCTTCTTAAAAGTGGCATAATCAACGGCCGTATCATCGATGGTGACGCCGCCGAAGCATTGCTGAAATTATAACAAGAGTGCATATTGCAATTTACGCTGCACGCAAAATCAGTTGGGTTCCTCCATTATCCCTTTTAAAATTTGCTTCCAAAGATCGACCAATTTTCGACCAGTAGCGATTTCCGGGTCAAAGCTCTGATGAACCGCTATACCACGCAGGACTGACAAAATGAGATGCAGCTTTAGGGTATGTGTTTCATTGTCAGGCTCGAACCCCACTAACAGCGATATGCGCACATCACGTATATCGACCCATCGCTTCATCTCATCGCGTAATCGCTGACCAAGCTCATTGTCCAAGCGTGCTGCCAGCATCAGTTCGATGGCAGCGATGTAACGAGTGTCCGAGAAAATCGTCAACCATAGAGCTTCTGTCAATTCAGGCAGCGTATATTGGGTTTCATTCGGATCGGCTCCGAACGGATCAGCTACCTCCCAGTCTTCATGAAGCTGTCGCAGAGCTGCCACGAGAAGATCATTACGCGAAGGAAACTGATGCGTCAGTGCACCGCGCGAAACTTTTGCTTTTTGCGCGATCATTGCGGTCGAGATCAGCCCATGCCCAACCTCAGCAAGCGCTTCAAGTGTTGCCTGGCAAACGCGTGAACGGGTCGATGAAGAGCGTTCGGCTTGCGTTTTTCTACTTGATAGCGCCGAATTCTGACCCTTGATCGGCTTTATGGAGCGATTCATATGGCGTGGTCTCTACAGGTGACGACAGTTAAATTTATGCCTCGATATTAAGCGAACTGCACCTAAAATCAACAAGGCCAATGATTGGGATCGACATAAATATAAATTAAAACAGTGCTATAGGTGAGTTTTCAACATAAAAACAAACTGACCTGTTTTTATGTAGACAAACCAAAATCCCCATGCAAGGATGTTGCTAATATACTTACTGTATACAAGCGCTGAAACTGGCGCATAATGGGGAATGAACTATGACAAGTTTTGTGTTTTTCGGCGGCCATGTCCTTGATGTCGACAATGGCACCCTCAAAGCCGGACTAGAAGTGCTAGTCGAAGGCGACCGCATCGTTGCGGTTAGCGACCAGCGCATTGATGCTCCTGATGCTCAGAGGATTGACCTTGCTGGCCGCACATTGATGCCAGGCCTTGTTGATGCACACGTACACGTAGCTGCGACTCTGGTCGACCTCGCTGAAAATGCCGCTTTGCCAACATCCCTCATTGCTTTGCGCAGCGCCAAAATCATGCGCAATATGCTGATGCGCGGGTTCACAACTCTGCGCGATTTGGCTGGCGCCGATCTCGGCTTAAAGCTTGCTGTCGATGAGGGAACTGTTGAAGCCCCTCGCCTCGTTATTTGTGGCAAAGCATTGAGCCAAACCGTCGGCCATGGCGACTACCGTAAGCGTTACGACAATCGCCCATTGCATGAAGCCCGCTTGGGAAGTTTGGGGCGCATTGCCGATGGCGTAGATGAAGTGCGTCGCGCTGCACGCGAAGAAATCAAGAATGGTGCTCAATTCATCAAAATCATGGCAAATGGTGGCGTCGCTTCGCCCAATGATCCTATTCACGTATTACAATACTCGCGCGAAGAAATTTGCGCCATCGTTGAAGAGGCCGAAAATTACGGTCTTTATGTTGCGGCACACACATACTCCGACGCCTCTATTCGCCGTGCTGTCGAATGCGGTGTTAAGTCGTTAGAACATTGTAATCTTATCACTCCTGAGACTGCACGACTTGCTGCCGAAGCCGGTGCAATTGCTTGCCCAACACTCGTTGCATATGAAGGGCTGGCTATGGAAGGTGCAAGTTTCGGTTTAAGCGCAGACTCCCAATCCAAAATTGATACAGTACGCCGTGGCGGACTGGAGTCGCTGGCAATCATGCGTGACGCGGGCCTGCCAATGGCATTTGGGTCAGATTTGCTTGGGCAGCTTCATAAATATCAGTCGATGGAATTTTCATTACGTGCGAGCGTTTTGACCAACCGCGAAGTCCTGCATTCAGCAACACGCGTTTCGGCGAAACTATGCGGCATGGAAGATGAAATCGGTGTCATCATGCCGGGCGCCTATGCTGATCTTTTGATTGTTGATGGCAATCCACTCGAAGACATCACCACACTTGAAAGACATGATGAGTGCTTAACTGCCATCATGAAGGGCGGCGTCTTTCATAAGAACACCCTGGCGGAGTAGGTCGAATGGTCCGAGGCAATTCTCTTACAGAACGCCTAGGACGATTGGGAGCAGCGACGATGATAGCATTCAGCCTTGTGCTGATGCTTCTGCCCCTTGTGCTTGTGTTCTGGCTTTCTGTCATCTCGAACGAGATACTGTCATTGCCGGTTGAAGGCTACTCACTCCACTGGTTTTCGGAAGCTTTTCGTCAGCCCCAGTTTCTGAGCGGCTTTCTGCTTTCCATCGCGGTTGCAAGCTTCGCGATGATTGCTGGTCTACTGGTCTCAGTCCCTGCGGCAATGGTGATTGTAAGGCGGAACTTCCGTGGTCGAAGTGCCTTGATCCAACTCTTGATGTCACCTCTCACGGTGCCAGCAATTGTTATCGGTGCAGCGCTCTATGTAACGGTTGTTGAAATCGAGATAGCATCTGGTGCGCCTATTGTCGGCTCAACTGGTGTTTTCGTGGCAGGGCATGTCTTGTTGACAATCCCATGGTGTATCCGCCTGCTTCTGGCTTCGCTTGAAGGTGTGAATATGTCGGTTGAGGAAGCTGCTGCTTCGCTCGGTACCAAACCATCAACCGTTGTGTGGCTGGTGACACTACCGCTTATAAAACCGGGAATATTTGCCGCTGCTGTATTTTCGTTCGTTGTCAGCTTCGGCAATCTTGAGGTCTCTATTTTCCTCTCTGGTCCCGGACAGGTCACACTTCCGGTTGCGATGATGCAATATCTGGAATGGAAGATTGATCCAACTATCGCCGCCGTTTCCGTACTGCAAGTGCTTTTCGTGGCGCTAATGCTGATGATTTCCAATCGCTTTGTGAATATTTCGAGGATGGTCTGATGGCTGACGTTCAAATTCAGGGACTGACCAAAACCTACGGGGCTTTCAAAGCTGTATCCGACATGACGCTTGATGTTCATGAGGGTGAGTTTCTCATTTTCTTAGGGCCATCCGGGTGCGGAAAAACCACAACATTGCGCATGTTGGCTGGCTTCATCGAACCTGATGAGGGAACTATGCGCCTTGGAAACAGAGACATTACGTTTGAACCGCCGCATCGTCGCAATATTGGTCTGGTATTTCAGAACTATGCGCTTTTCCCGCATCTGAGCATTTTTGAGAATGTTGCCTTTGGTCTGCGCCGCAGGAAAGTGGCAGAACCAGAGCTGAAAAGCCGCGTTAAACACGCTCTTGAACTCGTTGATCTTGCACACCTGATGGAGCGCCTGCCAAAGCAGCTATCCGGCGGGCAACAACAGCGTGTTGCCATTGCCCGCGCTATCGCAATTCGGCCCGATATGCTGCTTCTCGATGAGCCGCTATCTAATCTCGATGCACGTCTGCGCTTGCAAGTGCGTGATGAGCTTCGCAGCCTACAGAAGTCACTTGGCATCACAACAATCATGGTCACCCATGATCAGGAAGAAGCCATGTCGGTTGGTGATCGATTGGTACTCATGCGTTCAGGGCTGATTGAACAGATCGGCAATGCGGAGCAATTATATAAGCAGCCTGCAAACCGCTTTGTTGCCGATTTTATTGGGCGTGCAAATTTCCTATCCGGAAAAGCGGTCGAAAATGGGCGTTTTACGACTGAAGGCGGTGTTCATTTTCAGGCAGCACAAAGCTCTAAGACAGCATCTGAAGTGCTTATCCGACCCGAAGCTCTGCGGTTGAGCAAAGCGCCTCTGCCTTCTGCTCAAAACAATCAAACAGCTATCATCAAAAAGCATGTGTTCTTGGGCGGCATGGTCGAGATTGATCTGATGCTGACGGACGGACAGCATCTGACAGCCGTTGCATCTCCACGGGAACTCAATGAGGCGGGCATCGATCTTGCTCTTGAAAATTCAATCACAATGAGCATCGCGCCAGAGGACGTCGTGCTGCTTTAAAGCATGTCGCGGAAAAGTGGGAACCGCCTTCCCGGGGAAATCAATTCACTGGACTGATTTCTTATCCCGCTTCTATCCGAAGACGACATGCGCAAAAGCAAAAAGATAGAGCGAGCGCAGTGGATCCAATTAACCGCGACACGCTCTGATCATTCATTCACGAACGAGGCGACAGACCTCCGGGAATGCTTCATCAACGATCAAAAGGGGAACTAGCATGACTAAAATAAGCAGACGCACTTTTGGAATCCTTTCCGGCAGCCTTTTGGCTTCAACAATGTTGCCTTCATTCGCCAAAGCGTCAGGTCGAGCCGTCGTTGGCACCTGGGGTGGTGATTACCAAAACCTACAACAAATCAACATCGCTGATGGCAATCTAAAGGGCAGCGGTATGCAGGTCATTTATGACCCTGCAACAGATACAGTGCGCAAAGCAAAGCTTCTGGCAGAGCGGCGTTTGCCACGCGGATCTATGGATATTGCGTGTCTCACCCGTCAGGGAAGCTTTGAAATGTTCCAGAACGGAATTATTGAAGAGCTGGATGAAACCAAAGTTCCAAACCTGAGCAAGGTTCTTCCGTTCATTCGCACCAACTACTCCATCCCGCACATCTATACGGGTCGGGTTATTCTTTATAATCCAAAGCAGGTAAGCCCAGCGCCCACATCCTATGCCGACTTGTGGGATCCGAAATATGCTGGTCGCGTTGGCGTCATTGATCTTCAATATCAGACGACAATTGAATCAGCTGCGATGATTGCTGGCGGCGGTGCTTCGGACTACGAACCCGGCAAAGCCAAGCTATTGGAGCTGAAAAAGCAGGGTGTGAAGATCTATCCTACCAATGAGGCTCTTGCGCAGGCATTGAAGTCCGGCGAAATCGTCATGTGCATCATGTGGAATGCGCGCGGCTACATGTGGAAGAATGCAGGTATCGACATCGAAATTGCTATTCCAAAAGAAGGCATCGGACTCTACCTCTCCGACATGACAGTGCCTAAGAACGCACCCAACAAGCAAGCTGCATATCAGTATTTGAACGCCATGCTTGAACAAGCGCCGCAAACAGCTTTTGCCGAGCAGATGGGCTATGCGCCAACCAATGCTGAGGTGGCATTACCTGCCGAACTCGCATCAGCCGTTGATTATACTGCGGCGCAGCGTGAACAATTCGTGCTGCCTGATCTTGAATATGTCGCGAAGGCAGATGCCGACCTGCAAAACTGGTGGAACAAAGAGTTCAAAGCCTGATTATCGCAACGACCTGTCTGGCTAAGCCAGACAGGTTCAGCTCCAGCTTTACCGGTATAGCCATGCAAAAAACATCAATTTCCGCCGCTGCACTTCTCATGCCTGCGACAGGGCTGGTCCTTGTATTCATGGCCTTGCCGCTGCTTTATCTGTTGCGTTACAGCTTTAACGATTTCGTGCCCGGCGAATTTATGGTGCAAGGCTTTACACTAGCAAACTTTGCAACATTCTTTACCGACACATACTATCTAAAAGGCATGGGGACGACCTTGCTCATGGCAGGCTCTGTTACCGCAGTCTGCATCATACTCAGCCTACCGCTTGCCAATTGGATTTCACGACAGAACGGTAGTCTCAAAACCATACTTCTCATGGCAATTATCCTGCCACTGTTCATTTCGAACGCGGTCCGCGCTGCGGGCTGGATGGTCGCGTTTGGTCAGACAGGAGTGCTGAATTTTCTCCTTATGAAAATCGGCATCATTTCTACGCCGCTAACGATCATGCAAACACCAACTGCTGTCTTTATTGGCATAACGGCCGTCAATCTTCCTTATGTCGTCCTCACATTACAAAGCGTTTTCGAAGGACTGGATGAGAACATCGATTATGCCGCTGCAAGCCTCGGTGCATCGCCTTTTCAAAGCTTTATGCTCGTTCGTATGCCACAAATCATGCCGGGTCTTCTTGCGGCGTCAGTTTTGTCATTTATTTTGACAATGAATGCATACGCCACGCCAGTCCTTCTTGGCGGCCCATCGTTCCGAATGATGGCTCCAATGATCGTGACTGAGATACTGAACAAAGCAAACTGGCCACTCGGCGCTGCCCTTGCCTTCGTTCTGCTAACCGTCACTGTCACAATATCAGTACTGGCCGGTATATTTATTCGTCGGCGCTATTAATAAAAAAGCGGGAGCTAGGGCACGCAACCGTAGTTCCTGCACTTATTATAATGTCGCTTATGTTCGCCTTTGATAATCATCCACTATGGTGCAAGCTACATGCGTTGATGAAACAAATAGGGGGAAAGAACCCAACATGAGCGACACGCCAAAAAACAACCCATTCGACGGACCTCAAATGCAGGGCCAGCACTTTCATCGCGCAGATATGTCCGGCGCAAATTTTGACGGCGTAAACCTAACCGAGGCAAGATTTTATGCCGTTTTGAGCAAAGCGAAATTCAATGATGTTAATCTCAGCTATGCAGAGTTTGACGATGTAAATCTTGCGGGAGTGCAGTTCAATGACGTCAATATGACCGGCGTCAACATCACTAACGCCAATATGACGGGCTTGACCCTCAGCGGCGTTACACTGGTGGACTCCAACATAAAGGATGCAGATCTAACAGGCATGCGGATCAATGGTGTTCTCGTTTCCGCGCTTTTTGAAGCTTACGAGAAAGCCGAGTCACGTCACGATTAAGTGCCAGTAAGCCTACACCGCTAACGAAAAGCGAGTGGTGTCGATTTGCGCCAGCCTATTATCTGGGTCCGCAACAGCTAATAGGGGTGTATCTGATCAACGTGAATATTGCCGTCATTGTAAACCTGGATTGTCAAATCGGGATTACCCTTGATGATCTCATATTCAACCCCTCGCCGCATTTTCCATTGATAGCCCTTTTCAGGATGCCGCGAAGAAACAGGTTCCCATTTCATTTCCGAAATTGGCTTGCCTTCGCCCCACCTATCTTCTTTGGCTGCAAATAATTTGCTCGGAGTGTCGCCCTTATCTCGTTGGTTGAAATCGTAATAATTCTTACGATCTTGCAATATGATTGATTTTGCATCTGTCAGCTTAACACCCTTATGATCCACCTTATCCTTCTCGCTGATATGAGCGGTGTAGCTATCGATGAGCTTGGGTGCGGCTGCTTGCTGCGGAACAGTCGCGATATTTGCCGAACTGTTTCCTTTGGGGGTGTCATCTGTCGTACATGCGGCGACCAATGCAACCGCGCAGATGCCTACAGTGATTGGAATAAATCGCTTCATGGTAGCCCCCTATTTGCCGCAAGCTGGCAGAGACTTCGCGACGGGTCAAGGGGTACTCTCAATTGTTCGTACCAAATATATATTTTTCGATTGTAGTGTCATGTCTGAAAAAACCGTCCGAAATCTAGACGGTTTTCAACCGCATAAGTATTACGCCGAACCTCTTATAATAAGATGAGTATCAAGCCGACGCACTTCGTCTTTCACAACGCGTCCTGTTTCTTGAGAATTGATACGAGAGAACAGCATATCCAGCCCCAATCGCGCAATACTTTGATAGTTTTGCGCAACCGTTGTTAATGGCGGACACGTGAATCGGCTGAGCGGATGATCGTCATGACCTGCCACGCGGAAATCGCAGCCCTCTTCCCGCCCAACGTGACGTCGCCGCTCATATGCCGCTGAAATCACACCAAAAGCGATACGGTCATTGGCACACAAGACAGTGCGCGTCGGAAAACCACCCCGATCTAGAATGCGCCCTGCTTCCTCGTAACCCAGCTCTTCAAAGTTCCATTTCTTAGACGTCATCGGCAGGACAATCGGCTCGATGCCCAGATGTTCCATTGTGGAGATGTAAGCAGCCCGGCGCTCTATCGCATTCTGATTAACGGCGGGCATCTCCATGAAACAAGGATGTTCACCCGTGCGGCAGAGATATTCGACAATATTGCCAATGCTCTGGCGATTATCCGTCCCAACAAAAGGCTGGTCATCACTAATACGGCTATCCAGAAAAACGACTGGCATAGAATCCGAGAGGCTTGAAAGAAGCTTGGCATCAGTTTCAAAGCCAAGCGGCGCCATCAGCACACCCGATATATTGAGCGACATGAGCGTTCGCATGGCGCGCGCTTCAAGCTTACGATCGCCATGAGAAGATAGAACAATCGTCCAATAGCCCTCAGCCAGACAGCGCATTTCAATCTGGCGAATGATTTCGGCGTAAAATGGATCGGAAATATGTGGAACAATCACGCCAATATTCTTGGGCTTTTTGCGGTTCATGCTCACAGCAAAAATATTGGGCTGATAATTGTGGTCTTTCAGCGCCTTCTCAATACGCGCCCGCGTCGATGGCTTAACACTTTCAGGATTATCGAAATATTTCGAAACAGTCGGACGCGATAAGCCGCTTGCGACAGCGAATTCTTCCATTGTCCTGATTTTGTTGTCGGCCATTGCCGCTCCTCCCATCCCGTGTCACGAGCATCTCTAGACGGGCCAATTACTTTCTATGCGTAAAATTATTTTTTATCAGACGCAACTCTAATTTGCGCCGATATGCGCAGTATCCTTGATTTACAATGTAAAATAGACCTCATATTGCGTTAAAACAGCCACTTTAAATCGTTATAATTTTTACACGTGATAAATTTTATATTGACTCATCGAACAGGCTCTATCATGTCTAATAAAGGCCCTAAGACGGGCTTAGGAAGGAACCTGCTCTTCCGGGAGGTTTTGAGATTGGCAACGATCTTGAGCCCAGCAGGAAATGTTTATGTGTCCCTAATCAGAAGGACGGCCCGGCAGATGCCGGTTCTACTCGGAGGAAATTATGTTTCGTAAATCGCTTGGTCGTATTCTTTTTTCTGGCGTAGCTCTTGCCATGATGGCAGGCGTTGCTTCCGCTGAAGGCATTGGCGCATCGCTTCTCACCCAGCAGCATCCTTTCTACATCTCGCTCGCAGAAGCGATGAAGAAGGAAGCGCAGGCAGAAAATGTACCGCTCGAAGTGTCCATCGCCAATCAGGATCTCAGCAAGCAGCTTGCTGACGTTGAAGACTTCATCACCAAAGGCGTTGATGTCATCATCATCTCGCCGGTTGACAGCAAGGGTGTTCGCTCGGCTATCACGAAAGCTCAGAAAGCTGGCATCAAGGTCATCACCGTTGACGTTCCAGCCAACAATATCGATGTGACTTCCTTTGTTGGCACCGACAACTTTGCCGGCGGCGAAAAGGCTGGCGAGCTGATGGCAAAGTCCATTGGCGACAAGGGTAATGTTGCGGTCATCGAATACCCGACGGTTCAGTCCGTTGTTGATCGCGTCGAAGGCTTCAAGAAGGCCATCGCAAACCATCCTGACATCAAGATTGTTTCTATCCAGCCAGGCATCACGCGTTCAGAAGCGCTTGCTGCTGCTCAGAACATCATTCAGGCCAATCCTGATATCGTCGGCATCTTCGGATTTGGTGATGATGCAGCGCTGGCCGCAGCTTCCGCTGTAAAAGCTGCAAAGCTCGAAAATCAGGTCAAGGTTATCGGCTTTGATGGCATGGAAGAAGCCCGCAACGCAGTTAAGAACGACCCGATTATGGTCGGCGTGATTGCGCAGTATCCTGATGAAATGGGTAAGGTTGCCGTTGAAACCGCAGTCAAAGTGATCAAGGGTGAAGAGGTTCCTGCAAAGCAGCCAATCGTGCCGGGTGTTGTCACCAAGGACGGCGAAACCAAGTAAAACCGCGTGAAACGACGGCATCTCCTCCCAGTCGTCGTTTCTCTTTAGTGCGCGGCGGCACGACGATCACCACGCGTCAGTGCCGCCGCAGCACATTATCGATACAAGGCTGTAGCTTACGCATTTTCAAGCGTATTAAATACAGACCTCTTATGGAGAGCGGAGACTTCCGATGACCGCTATCAATTCTGCGACCAAAACCAATCAGGACGTTGTGCTTGAGATCAGCAATGTTGCCAAAACCTTTGGCCCTGTTGTTGCACTCAAACGCATGAACCTGACTGTTCGCCGTGGGCGTGTGCACACATTGCTCGGCGAAAACGGTGCTGGCAAATCCACTCTGATGAAAATCCTTGCCGGTGTCTTTAAGCCAACATCAGGCTCGATTGTGCTCAAAGGTGCGCCTTACGGGCCCAAGAGCCCACGAGACGCACGCAGCAGCGGCATTTCAATCGTGTTTCAGGAATTGAGCCTATCCCGCAACCTATCGGTTGCCGAGAACATTCTGGCCAATAATGAGCCAAGCCGCTTTGGTTTTATCCGCGAACGGGAGCTCAACGCCGAAGCCAGCAAGCTCATTGCAGAACTTGGCCTGCCCGTTGATGCACGCGCCAAAGTCGGCGATTTGTCGATTGCGCAGCGCCAGCTGGTTGAAATCGCCAAGGGCCTTAGCCAACCCGCTGACGTCGTCATTTTAGACGAGCCGACATCATCGCTTTCTGACAGCGAAGCCGAGATTCTTTTTGCCATCATTGAACGTCTGAAAGCACGCGGCACAGCAGTCATCTACATTTCGCACCGCATGGAAGAAATCATGCGCCTGTCCGACGACATTACGGTCGTGCGCGATGGTGAATATGTAACGACGACTGAAAGAAGCCAGACCAGCATTGAAAAGCTGATCGCTTTGATGGTCGGTCGTGAGATGAACGACATTTACCCTCCGCGCGAGGCCCCTCGTCCGTCGGCAATCGTCCCAGCCATTCTGGAAACAAAGAACCTTTCGGTTCCCGGAAAATTCCACGATGTTTCGATTGATGTAAAGCCCGGCGAAGTGCTTGGTTTGTTTGGCCTTGTCGGCTCTGGCCGCTCGGATGTGATGAAAGCGCTCTTTGGCATGCTGCATCCGACCGGCGACATCAAACTCGACGGCCAATCCATCACCCTCGCGTCTCCGACACAGGCGATTGCTCACGGCATCGCTTTTGTGACCGAGAACCGCAAGGAAGAAGGCCTCGTTCTGCCGCAGAGCGTCGAGCGCAACATCAATATGGTTGCTCTGGGACAGCTTGCCGGACCGTTTGGCATGATGCGCTCGTCGGCTGAACGCGCCAGCGCTAAAGCCGAAGTGCTGCGACTGGCGATCAAGACCGCATCGCTTGACACGATTGCTGGCTCTCTCAGCGGCGGTAATCAGCAGAAAATCGTTCTGGCAAAATGGCTTCAGATGAAGCCAAAAGTGCTCATCCTTGATGAGCCAACCCGTGGCGTCGATGTGGGCGCAAAGTTTGAAATCTATCGCATCATCCGTGAACTTGCCGCCCATGGTGCGGCGATCCTGATGGTTTCGTCCGAGTTGCCAGAAGTTCTGGGTCTAAGTGATCGCGTTGTCGTCATGCATTCCAAGCATGTCGCCGCAACACTCGACGCAGATGGCCTCACACCAGAAACCGTCATGAGCTACGCAGCAGGAATGCATCAATGAGCAACGCACAAGACATTCAGAAAAAAGCCGCAGACGCAGAAGTTCGTCGTTCGCTTTTCTCCTCTCCGATGATCCGTCAATATGGCGGCATTGTCATTTCGCTGGCCGTTCTCTGCATTGTTTTTGCAGTGCTGAACCCGCGCTTCCTTGCATTCAACAACTTCATGAACATCATGCAGCAGGTTGCTGTGATTGCGGTTGCGGCCTACGGCATGACCTATGTGATCCTGCTTGGTGAAATCGATCTTTCCATCGGCTCTATCATTGCAGTTGCTGGCATGGTGGCGGCACAGGCATTTTCCATGGGCTTCGGCTTTGCGCCGACCGTCATCTTCACACTGGCCGCCGGTGCGATTATGGGCGGGCTGAATGGTGTGCTCTCGGCGAAACTCATGCTTCCGTCCTTCATTGTGACAGTCGCCACGATGGGAATCTACCGTGGCATGGTCAGCCTGCCAACCAATGGCGCGCCGGAAATTATCGAGAACGAAACCTGGCTGGCAATCGGTTCAGAAAGCTGGCTCGGCCTGCCAATCATCATCTGGATCGTCGGCGTTCTGTTTCTCGTCAATTATATTCTGTTGTCCAAAACAGTTTTTGGCCGCCGCATTTATCTCGCAGGCGGCAACAAGGAAGCGGCGGTTTATTCCGGTATTCGCGTAGATCGCATTAAGATCATCGTCTTCATGCTTTCAGGCGTCATGGCTGCAATCAGTGGCATTCTGCTGTCATCGCGTTTGTCTTCAGCACAAACCAATGCAGGCATGGGCTACGAACTCGACGCTATTGCAGCCGTTGTTCTGGGTGGCACATCGCTTGCCGGTGGTGTCGGAACCATGGTCGGTACAATCCTTGGCGCATTGATTATCGGCGTTATCAACAACGGCATGAACATGCTGTCGGTGCCGTATTTCTATCAGCTCATTGTCAAGGGCGTTGTCATTCTCGTCGCCGTTTGGCTCGATGTCCGCTCAAAATCCGTCAGAACATAACTTGGTGCATCGCATGAAAAAGATCATCACAATCGGCGAAATCGTCGTTGAGATCATGGCTATCGAAACAGGCAATGGCTTCAAAAGCGCCATTCCGCTGATTGGCCCTTTTGCGTCCGGCGCACCGGCGATCTTTATTGATCAGGCAGCGAAGATGGGCCAGCCTTGCGGCATGGTCAGTGCCGTTGGCAACGACGACTTTGGCGCGCTCAATATCGAACGTTTGCAAAAAGACGGCGTGGATGTTTCGGCAATCAGTGTGCATCCAACCGCGGCCACCGGCAGCGCATTCGTGCGCTATCGCCCGGATGGTAATCGCGATTTCATCTTCAATATTAAGCACAGTGCATGCAGCGCAATTGGGATGACACCTGAAGCAGAAAGGCTAATCGAGACTGCTGACCATCTGCATATTATGGGTTCTGCACTCTTTTCTGATGGCATTGTCGAGGCCATCCACGAAGCAACGCTGCGCATCAAAGCGAAAGGCGGCACGGTCTCATTTGACCCGAATATTCGCAAGGAAATGCTCGATCTTCCCGGCATGCGTGAGGCACTCGTCCATGCGCTTGAACATACCGATTTGTTCATGCCAAGTGGGCCTGAAATTTTCCTCTTCACCAAGGCGGCGGAAGAAAAGGCAGCTATTGAAGAATTGCTCGCTCGTGGCATCAAGGCAATCGTCATTAAGCGTGGCGCTGAAGGTGCAAGCTACTTCGACCAGTCTGGCGAAGTCACAGCACCCGCATTCAAAGTCGATGAGATCGATCCGACTGGCGCAGGTGACAGTTTTGGCGCGGCCTTTGTCACCTGTTGGTTGCGCGGTCTCGCACCAAAGGAAGCATTGACGATAGCCAACGCGACAGGCGCGCGCGCCGTTGGCGTCAAAGGCCCTATGGAAGGCACATCAACGATGGATGAAATCAACGCGTTCATCGCCAAAAATGGAGTCCCGTCATGAGCAGCACTCAGACCTTGAGCAAACTTCCCGCCCGTTATGCAAGCGGTGCGCGCGGAGGCATCACCTCGATCTGCTCGGCACATCCTCTGGTTATCGAAGCAGCACTTCTTGAAGGCATTGCAACCAAGACCGACGTTCTGATCGAAGCCACCTGCAATCAGGTCAATCAGGATGGCGGCTATACCGGCATGACACCGGCTGATTTCCGTCGTTTTGTCGAAGAGATTGCAGCGCGTCTCGGCTTTGATACCAAGCACCTTATTCTGGGTGGCGATCACCTCGGACCAAATCCGTGGAAGCATTTGTCTGCTGAAGAAGCCATGGCCAAGTCCGAAGTGATGATGGATGGCTTTGTGCGTGCAGGCTTCACCAAAATCCACCTCGACACATCCATGGGCTGTGCCGGTGAACCGGTAGCACTCCCCGATGCTGTGACCGCGGAACGTGCAGCACGTCTTGCCAAGGTTGCTGAAAAAGCAGCCGCTGAATCCGGCTTTGATCTGCCTGTTTATATTGTCGGTACGGAAGTTCCGATCCCCGGCGGTGCGATGGAAGAAATCGAAGATCTGGAACTGACCAAGCCAGATGCAGCACTTGAAACCATTGCCATTCACCGCAAGGCTTTTGCAGCCCTTGGCTTGGAGGATGCATTCTCCCGTGCCATTGGCGTTGTGGTTCAACCGGGCGTGGAATTCGGCAATGAAAACGTTGTCTATTACGATAGCAACAAAGCGACCGCTTTAAGCGGTGTTCTCAACGAGGTCCCGCAGTTTGTCTTCGAAGCCCATTCGACCGACTATCAGCCGGTTGAGGCGCTGTCGGCGCTGGTTCATGATGGTTTTGCCATTCTGAAAGTCGGACCCGGCCTAACGTTTGCACTGCGAGAAGCACTCTACGGCCTTGATCAGATTGCAGCCTTCCTCGACAAACTGCCGGAAGAAGAAACCGTTCGCGGCAAGCTTGAAAAGCTGCTTCTCAACGAGCCAAAGAACTGGGAGAAATATTATCATGGCGATGCGGAAGAGCTGCGTCTCCAGCGCCATTTCTCCTATAGCGACCGCATTCGCTATTACTGGCCACATCCGGAAGCCACAGCAGCCGTCAATGGCCTACTCAAGCGCCTTGAAGGTCGCAAAATTCCTGAAACGCTGATCAGCCAGTATCTCGGCACGCTTTATCCAGCGGTTGCATCCGGCAAAGTTGAAGCCACGCCGCATGCACTGATGGTCGAAGCCGTCAGAAACGTCATCCGGGTTTATGGCAAAGCAGTCGGTACGCATTAAATAAATAAAACAAAAAGGGCGGAATTTCCGCCCTTTTTTATTATCATCAAATGGTGCTCGAAGTTTAATTCGAGAAGTCGCCCTGTCTTGTAAAGGCAATGCCATTCTGATCGAACAAATGGCATGATTGCGCATCAAAACTTGCCTTGATCGAAGCATCACCAGAGATCGGCGCTGTGCCCGGCGTAATGATGCAGAATGTCTCGCTCATGCCTTCTGGCGTGCTGTAAACGATTGTCTGCTGACCAAGGCGCTCAACAACAGATGGCTGCACAGTGATTGCAACTTCACCGTCACCGATTGCAACATGCTCAGGACGAATGCCCAGCGTGAGCGTCTGGCCGACGTCTGGACGCGCGGCTTCCTCGCAAAGAACCGGCAAAACTAGTTCATTGTTTCCGAGCTTAACACGCGCATAACCGTTGCTCTCAAAACCGGCAAAAGTAACCGGCAGCATATTCATGCGCGGGTTGCCGATAAAGCCTGCAACAAAGCTGTTACGCGGCTTGTTGTAAAGCTCGAGCGGCGTACCAACCTGCGAGATGTTGCCACCTTCAAGCACCACAATGCGATCAGCCATGGTCATGGCTTCAACCTGATCATGCGTCACATAGATCATGGTTGCACCGAGCTGCTTGTGCAGCTTGGTTAATTCGATACGCATGTCGGCACGAAGCGCTGCATCAAGATTGGAAAGCGGTTCATCGAACAGGAAAATCTTCGGCTCACGAACAATCGCACGGCCAATCGCTACACGCTGACGCTGGCCACCGGACAACATGCCGGGCTTCTGCTCAAGCCGCTGATCGAGATGCAGGATCGAGGCCGCATGTTCCACTTTGCGCTTGATGGTCGCGTTATCCGCACCTTCTACGCGCAATGGAAATGCGATATTCTCAAAAACACTCATATGCGGATAGAGCGCATAGCTCTGGAACACCATCGCGATGCCGCGCTTGACCGGAGGCAGGTCGTTGACGCGCTTCTCATCGATGACGATATCGCCCGACGTCGTATCCTCAAGGCCTGCGATCATGCGCAGAAGCGTGGACTTGCCACAGCCCGATGGTCCGACAAAGACCATGAACTCGCCTTCGTTCACTTCAAGGGATACGTTCTTGACGACGTCAAACTGGCCGAAGCTCTTGACAATATTCTTGAGGGATAATTTTCCCACGCTGCTCTCCTGCGGCCGAAAACTCGTTTTAGTACCGCCCTGCTGAATGATCCGGCAGGGCGGTTCAGTCTCAGTTTTATTTAAGGTTCTTCAGCTCTTGATCAGCCTTCTTCAGCGCGTCTTCAGGCTTTGCATCGCCTGTGACAACGGACTGAACCATAGCGATCATGACGTTCTGGAAACCGCGCCAATCAGTGAAAAGCGGCTCTGCACCACCATACTGAATGCCTTCGATCAGCGGACGCCAGTAAGGGATATCAACCATAACCTTATCAACGGCTGGAGACGGACGCATTGGCGTCAGGCCTTCATCAGTTGCCAGTTCATACTCTTCCTGAATAGCAGGCGACGTGATGTACTTGGCAAACTCAGCTGCCTTTTCCTCAACGCCTGAATCCTTGAACACGGCAAGGCTGTCAGTGATGACGAGCGTACCCGGACCCTTTGCGTCAGGACCGACTGGAAGCGTTGCGATACCCCAGTTGAACTTGGAATCCTGCAAACGAACCGCAGCACCCGAACCACCCTGAATCATGCCGACTTTACCGTCGAGGAAGATCGCGCGCACTTCGTTCTGCTCATACGCGGTTGGACCTTCCTGAGAATAGGCCTTGATGTCGTTATAGGCATTGAGTGCTGCGAGAACCTGCGGGTTGTCGATGACGACTTCGCCCTTATCGTTCACGATCTTGCCGTCATTGGTGTAAACCCAATGCAGGAACTGGTGAACAGTGTTGTCAAAGGTCTTAGCCGACAGGCCATAGCCCGGAATGCCGGTCTTTTCTTTGATGATCTTGGCGAATTCGATTTCTTCAGCCCATGTGCGCGGTGGCTGTTCTGGATCAAGACCAGCCTGCTTGAACAGGTCCTTGTTCCAGTAAAGAACCTTTGTCGAAAGCGCGATTGGAACGCCCCACTGGGTACCGTCATAGGTAACGGTTTCAACCACGTGCGGGAAATAAGCGCCCTTTTCTTCGTCCGTCATCGGAACCGAAACGATCATGTCGTTGTCAGCAAATTCCTTGAGCGTGCGCGAACCGACATAAGCGATTGCTGGCGGTGTACCTGCTGCTGCAAGTGTAGTTGCCTTGTCCTGGCACTGTGCCCAGCCGACAACTTCAACAGCGATCTTCCAATCCGGGTTCTTTTCTTCCCAGGCCTTAATATATTTGTCATGCGTCTTGTCGAGCTTGTCGCCGCAATAGATCCACGAGATCTCCTGCTGTGCTGCCGATGCACCGAGCGTGCCAAGCATCGTGCTGCCTGCGAGAACAAGCGCCGCAGCTCCCATTTTGAATATCGTCGTCACCTCTGAAAACTCCCTTATGATGATAGATGTTTAGACGGATTGTTATTGCTTCACAGCACCTGCGGTCAGTCCTCCGACCAGATAGCGCTGTAGTAAGAAGATGATGATCATCGCCGGTGCGATGCCCACAAAGGACGCCGCCATCAGCTCATTCCAGACGACTTCCTGCTTGCCGAAGAAGGCAAAGAGGCCTACCGGCAACGGCATATATTCGGCCTTGGAATTGAACGTCAGCGCGAAGATAAACTGCTGCGCATAGGCACCAATAAAGGTGGTGATCGCCACAACGATAATGCCCGGCATTGCAATTGGCAGGATAACGCGGCGCAGTGTGTAGAAGTGACTTGCGCCATCCATATAGGCGGCTTCATTCAGCTCACGCGGAATACGCATCATGTAAGTGCGCAGCAGCCAGATAGCCGCTGGAATAAGGAATGCCACACCCGGCACAATCATCGCGGCATAGGTGTTGAGAAGCTGAAAACTGCGCATCAGGCGGAACAGCGGAATCAGGAGAACTGCACCCGAAAACATATTGATTGCAAGAAAGCCGCCAAGGATCAGCCCTGCCCCACGAAACTCAAAACGCGAGAAGGCGTAAGCCGCAGGCACAACGAGAAGCAGCACAATGATCGTGACCACTGACGAGATAAAGAACGAGTTGAAAATATAGCGCCCGAATTGCGGCACGCTCTTCCACATCGAGAAATAGGCATCAAAACTGCCATTTTCCGGCCAGAACCGATAGGGCGAAGAGAAGAGCTGGTTCAACGGCTTCAATGAAACCAGAAACCCTTCAAAGAATGGTGCGAGCAGGAAGATCATAAAGATCGCAATGCCTGCATAAGCGCCAACTTTTTCAATCCACGTATAGCGGTCGATAAGCGGTGTATTTTGCGGTTGGCTCATACGATTTCCCCTTTAGGCCAGCTTTTCGGGGCTGATGCGCCGCGTGACACGAAAATAGGCAAGGCAGAACAGCGACAGGAATATGCAGATCGTTACCGCACGCGCCGCACCTTCACCGTAACGCTTGGAGCCAATAGCCGTCTGATAGGTGTCGATAATCATCGTAGTGGTCGAACCGTTCGGGCCGCCCTGTGTCAAAATCCAGATGATGTCGAACGAGTTGAATGTCGCAATTGTCGAGAGCATCGACATGGTGATGATGGCTGGCAGCATTAACGGCAGCGTCACCCTGCGGAAGCGATACATGCGACCAGCGCCGTCAGTCCATGCGGCTTCATAGAGATCTTTTGGGATCGCCTGAAGGGCTGCAAGGAAATAGAGCGTCACCATCGGCACGCCAATCCAGACGTCTGTCACGATTGTCGCCCAGAAAGCAGTATTGCCATAAGCGAGGAATGCAACCGGACCATCCACAAGGCCAAAACGCTGAAGCATCCCCGAAATCATGCCGAACTGGCCGTTATACATCCAGCTCCACATGAAAATACCAATCGCCATTGGTACAATCCACGGCGGCATGATCATCAGGCGGAACAGGGCACGCCCCGGCAAAGCCATATTGAGAAGCACCGCTCCAAACATGCCAATCGTGATCTTCATCAGCACCGAAAAGAACGTCCAGACGAATGTCCGGCCAATAACAGCCATAAACTGCGCATTGGCGATCTTGTCGTAGTTAGCCCAGCCGACCCAATTGGTCGTGCGGCGCAACGATGCGTCGGTGAAGGACAGGATGAAAGTGTCGATCAGCGGATAGGCGACGATTGCCAGCACATAGATGAGTGCCGGTGCAAGCATGACCCAAGCAAAGATGACTTTGGAGCGTTGCATTCCCATGTATCAGATCAAACTTTCTGAAGTGCTGCGTCGAAGCGATCCCAGACGGGACGCAGATCGATGACCGTGCGCTTTTCACGCGCCTCATCCATTGCCATGGCAAGAATGCCCGCTTCCATCGCATCAAGTGGCGAAACAGGAAGTGGCCCGCCATGCATGACATGGGCAATTACTTCTTCCGCCATCTTTTCATCCGCACCATAATGCTGAGAGAGCTCGGTGCGTGTCGCATATTCCTTGTGAATGGTGCGCTTTTCGTTCAGCACTTCATGCACATCGAAATAACCGCGAATGAAATCGCCTTCGGCCTGACCACGCGTTCCGAAAATCGCAAAACGGCGGAACTGGTCCGGCGCGTTCAGATTGGTGTGGAAGTTCATGCCAACGCCGTTGGCATATTCAATGATCGCGACCTGATAATCGATTATGTCACCATCGGAATCAAAAACCTTGTCGGAACCTTCCCAGCCCGTCGGCTTGCGATGGAACAGCGACATATCGTTGATACCTTCACGACGCGGATCATTTTCCGGAATGAAGGTCTTGCGGCCACCAAAACTTGCAACCCGCTCAGGACGCGAGCCGATCACGCTGTTGTAGAGATCGAGATCGTGGCAGCACTTCTCCAAAAGGAAGCTGCCCGACCACTTTGAATAGCGGCGCCAATCGCGCATGAAGAATGCGCCGTGATATGGATAGATGTGTTCTGCGGCTTCAACCGAAACGATATTGCCGAGCAAACCATCGGTCTTGGCCTGCATCAGATCGCGATACATCGGCGCATAGCGCAGCACCAGACCAACCAGCAAACGATCCTGACCGTGTTTCGCAAGAAGCTCAGCCAGCGCGTAAGTCTGCTCAATCGAGGAAACAATCGGCTTTTCGGTGAAAACCGTAAGACCAGCTTCAAGACCCACTCGAATATGATCAAGATGCATATGGTTTGGCGAGCCGATCATCAGAAGATCGAACGCCTCATTGGCGATCAGCTCTTCCGGCGTCGCATATTGCTTGCCAGCCGAAATGCCATGCTCATCCAGCTCTGCCATACCTGCAGGCGCAGGGTCTACATAGCCGACAATCTCGAACTCGGGATCAAGTGCATTGAAGACAAAACCCAAATAACCCAGACGATAGCCTAGTCCTACAATGCCGACTTTCACGATAAACTCCCAATCGATTTTTTAGTAAGATGAAAATTATCACCACAAAATGTCAAGAAAAAACACAAGGAATTTAGCAAAACCAAAACTTTTCACACAGACTTGATGAGGTACAGAAACAGCATTCCCGGCCACCCGCCTTAAAAGAAATCAAATTGCTCGAAATCAATTCAATATGTACAAATTGCAATCATTCTGCATTCAAATTGCAATTTTTATAAATAAAAACAGTAATTTAATTGATTTACGACTTCGTAATCAGTACATCGATCCGACAAGAAATGCTGTATTTTGGTTATAAATTCTGGCTGCACGAAGCGCATGAAGTCATGCAAAATTCGCAACAAAAGAATTTAATAACCATTAAATCACAAACGGCTAAATTTTAGGATGGACAAAATCTATTGAAGGCGATGATATAGTTGCTAACAAGGCCAAGGCCTCTATCCCGCATGATTTGTGGCCAAGCCGACAAAGACTCAGCGGGATCTCACTTATCTAAAACGCGCTCACCGAAAACAGGTCTACCTTTCGGAATGCGCATAAATCTGCTGGTGGAGAATTGCATGCCTAGCCTATTCCGACTTGAAAATTCGTGGATCGCAAATCCCGCACCAGCCGGAACCATGACAATCGAAGTGTTTAACCTGTCGGATGAAACACTGACCGATTTCTCACTTTGCTACACCAGCATCACCCGCATTGTTGGAGAGCCACAGATTACGAACGGACATTTTGTCCTGCATGATGGCAGCTTCAACGAAATAGCTGCGCCCAAAGGCTTCGTATTGAAGCCGGGCGAAACATGGACGTTGAGCGTCGCACCACTTAATCGCTCACCGTTCCATGTTAATGACGGAGCGAAGACGGCTTATCTCAAATGTGCCGATGGCCGTTTGATCCACATTGAGACTGGCGAATTAGCACTTTCGGGACAGGACCTCCCTCTGCCCGGCCCGCGTCTGCCGGAAGGCCGTCTTACGCTTCCGTTTGCTCTTCTGCCATGGCCTGTGAAATTCAATGCTGAAGCAGGCAGCACACCAATTGCGCTGCATCCCGCAGAGGGCACAGATATTGCAGGTCTGCGTGCACTTTCGCTGGTTGAGGAGCTTCATGCACGACTGTTCCCGCAAGCGCGTCAGGTCTTTTCGCTGAAAGCAGTTGAAGGCGGACGCGCTGTTGCAATCAAGACCGACGCGAACATCAAGAAGAGCGGCTTCACCATCGATTTCACGGCTGAGCTGATCACAGTTACGAGCGCCGATGTAGACGGCACACGCCATGGCCTTGTCGCGCTTGCGCACATTCTTGATGGCGCAAAGCAGGATGCAGAACGCTTCAAATTCCCGGTTTCTGGCCGCATTGAAGATGCACCACGTCATGACTGGCGCGGTTGTCTTCTTGATGTTTCGCGTCATTTCTGGACACATGATGAAGTCACCCGCTTCCTCGACATTATGGCCTGGTATCGCCTCAACACATTCCATTGGCATCTGACCGACGATGAAGCATGGCGCATCGAAATCCCGGAATTGCCAGAACTCACAGGGATTGGCGCAACGCGCGCTCCCAACAGTGCGATGCTGCCGCAGCTTGGCGATACGACTGAAACTTCGCATAGCTTTTATACCCAGGAACAAATCCGCTTAGTGGTTGCACATGCGCAATCACTCGGCATTGAAGTGGTGCCGGAAGTCGACATGCCCGGTCATTGCAAGGCAGTGCTGACCGCTCTGCCATATCTTCAGGATCGCAATGAAGCCAACGAATCCTACAAAACTGTTCAGGGCTTCACGAACAATGCGCTCAACCCCGCAATGCCCGCGACATGGGAGTTTGTGAAGACGATCCTCGACAATATCGTCGCTCTCTTCCCGGGTCGTTATATCCATATTGGCGGTGACGAAGTGGCCGATAACTCATGGATTGGCTCGCCGCTTGCACGCGAATTGATGGAACGCGAAGGGCTTGAAGGCACATTTGAACTGCAATCGTGGTTCATGCGCAAGCTCAAGATCATGCTGGAACAGCGCGGCCGTGTTCTCGCTGGCTGGAACGAAGTCGCGCATGGTGGCGGCGTGCAGCCGGAAGGCACTTTGCTGATGGCATGGCAAGCACCGGAAATCGGTATTGAGCTTGCAAAGCAGGGTTATGACGTCGTCATGACGCCGGGTCAGGCCTATTATCTCGATATGGCGCAGTCGCATAACTGGTGGGAACCGGGCGCAGGCTGGGCGGGCGCTTCCACACCGGAAGAAAGCTATGCTTACGAAGCTGCTGGCGATTTCCCGCCAGAACTGGCGCAGCATCTCAAGGGTGTTCAGGCATGTATCTGGTGTGAACATTTCACCACGCATGCCTATTTCAATGACCTCACCTTCCCTCGCCTTTTGGCGGTGGCGGAAGCTGCATGGACCCCATCATCGGAAAAGGATTGGCTGCGCTTTGCTGTGCAGGCACGCCGTCATCCGCTATTCTGATCCTCATGTCCTGCACGGTTATAGCCGTGCAGGACAAAGCCTATTTTGGAAATAGTGGCGAACTGAATGTCGACCTCGAGCCTTGATCTTGTCCGGCAATATCCGATCGTGCGAGCCAGCACGATTGCAATCCTGTTTTTTGGTTTCGCGGGCGCAGCAACAACACCTTACCAGCCGATTGTCGGTATTAAAGTCATCGGCTTAAGCGATTTCACCTATTCAGTCGTGGCCTTCTGTGCCGTCGTCGCCAATCTCGCGGCCAGTATTGCCATTGGATTGGTCTCCGACCGTATCGGGCGTTATCGCGCGCCAATGATCATCGTCACAGCCCTTGGTATCTTCGGTTTTGGCCTGATCTGGCTGTTTCCAACACCATGGGTCTTTGCGTTAGCAACCATTGGCCCAATCGCGCTTTTTAACGTCGTCAGCACGCTTTTGTTTGCCAATATCCGCAACCATTCCGCTGGAATGACACCGATTGAACTTGGCGATTCGATCACAATCGTTCGCATGGCAATTTCGATTGCATGGATTCTTGTGCCCGGACTTGTCGGTGCAGCGCTCGCCGGAACTGGCTCTGCCCTCACCGCTTATTCCTTCGCGACATTGCTCGCGCTCGGCTGCTTTGCGTCAATTGCCACACTGATGCCATATGACCACCACAAAAATCTTGAAAAAAGCCACAAAAAAGCCTCCAGTTTTGAAGACTTCAAGCGCCTTTTTTCGCCTTTTGTCGTCACAAGACTGCTTGGAATCGCGCTGATCACATCCGTTTTGCATGTGAATGCAATCGCTTTGCCGCTGATTATTACCGGGCGCGGTGGTGGCACAGTTGAAGATGTCGGCATGGTCATGGGCTTCGTGGCAGGGCTTGAAGCAGTGCTCATGCTGGTCTGGGCGCGTATTGGTCGCCGCCGAAGTCAGATCGGTATCTTCTTTGTCGCATCATTGCTTTACGCAATCTATCTGGTCTGGCTTGCATTCCTCACCACACGATGGGAGATTTATGCCGCATCAACGATTGGGGGGATTGGTGCAGCTGCAATCGTGAGCCAGCCAATAAGCTATCTGCTTGGTATTATACACGATAGGCCCGGCCTGTCGGCTTCGCTTATCGCAATCAATATGTTTGTCGGCGGTGGCATCGGAACAGCACTTTTTGCAATTGGCACAAGCTTTGCTGGCTATGGAACTGTCACCATCATGGGGGCAATCGCAGGATTAGCCGGTGTCGTGATACTGGCAAAGGTAGAATACAAGAAGAACTAAGGGGGATTGCTTTGAGCCGGATATTACTGGAAGTCTGCGTCGATGATGCCGACGGACTGGACGCCGCAATCAAAGGCGGTGCAGATCGGATTGAACTTTGCGCAGCACTCGCAATCGGCGGGCTGACGCCTTCCATCGGCCTCATGCAGCTTTCAGCCAAAGCGCCAATTCCGATCATGGTAATGATACGGCCACGCGCTGGCAGCTTCGTCTGGACCGAAGATGAATTGCAGATCATGGAAGCCGAAATTGCAGCAACACGCGCCCTTGGCCTCGCAGGTGTTGTGATTGGCGCCAATCTGCCCGATGGCAGGCTTGATAGACCTGCATTGGAGCGACTGGTCAAAGCAGCCGATGGTCTTGAAATTGCTCTGCATCGCTCAATTGATCTTACCCCTGACGCGGCAGAAGCCGTGCAAATAGCTGTCGAGCTTGGCATCAACCGGATTTTGAGTTCAGGCGGCGCGTTGAAAGCCGTATCCGGCCTCGAACGCCTTGCGGAAATGCAGAGTGCTGCCAAAAACAAAATCACCATCATGCCGGGCTCGGGCGTGAATATGGGTACGCTTCCTGCAATCGCTGCGGCATTGCCTGATCTTACTGAAATTCACGCGTCCTGCAGTGCGCCCATCGATGCGGATGAGATTCTGCTGAATTTCGGCTTCGCCGTGCCGAGTGCAACAAGAACGACGGCAGCCAAAGTTGCCGAATTGCGCGCAGCCCTCAAGGCAATTGCCGATGGCAGGCAGCCGCCTTCCTGATTTAAGCAGCCATCCGTGCTCAGGAATTGCTGACAAGCAAACGGAGCAAAACAAAATTTGTGTTAAAATAAACAACTGACATTAGAAATTTGTGTTGAAGTAAAATTTTCTTTTCAATAGAAAATTACAACACAAGGAAAGGGCCGGAGTTGCAACCGACAGAAGACCTCTATCAGACTGTGCAAGCAGCAGTGCCGGAGCTTACTCCGAAGCTGCGTGGCATATGCCTGTTGATCGAAAACGATCCGGTAGGCTTCATTCGCTCAACTGCACGCGAATTGTGCAACCAGCTTGGTACTTCAGAACCAACTCTCATCCGCTTCTGCCAGCGCTTTGGTTATGCGGGCCTTGCCGATTTCCGTATCGATCTCGCTTTGTCACTTGCTCAGCGCCCCGGCCTCGTGCCTGCGGGCGTGGAAGCCAATCCGGTAGATCGTCGCGCCGTCAATTTCGACGCCAAGGATGCAATCGGACGCAAGGCAGTCAGTCTCCTTGAAGGTGATACCGCCGTGCTGTTCGATAACGGCTCCAGTACCGAACGGCTGGCCGCGCATCTGGGCAATCTCGCACCGCTTATCGTCATGACCCGCAGTCTCGACGTTGCGCAGACCGTGCTTCGCCATAAGCAGCATCAGGTGATGCTGACCGGCGGCAGCATTCGCCGCGAAACAATGTCGGTCTCCGGACGTCTGGTCGATACGGCACTTTCCGAAATGCGCTTCGACACCTTTGTCATGGGTGCGGATAGTGTTGATCCCGAAACAGGTGTGAGCACTTTTCTGGAAGACGAAGCCCATCAGAACCGCGCAATGATCGAGGCTTCTGGCCGTGTCATCGTTCTGGCCGACAAGACCAAATTCAGCAAACCACGGCTGCATCGTATCTGCGCAATGGATCGAATTACGGCGATCGTAACCGATCTTGAGCCCAATCACGAAATAGCCAACCGCATCCGCGAACGCGGTGTGCGCGTAATCAGTACCCAAGAGGACGGCATTAATGACTAAACTGGAAACGAGCCACACCTGGCAGGAAATTCATGCACAGCCGGGCATCTGGCAGGCTTGGGCAGCACCTCTTGCCACCCAGTCGGCTGAAATCCGTGAATGGATCGCCGCCAAGGGTATCAAGCGCATCGTTTTCAGCGGCGCAGGCACCTCGGCTTTCATCGGTCAGGCTCTTGCATCGGTCAAGGCTGGCGCGATTTCGCTTAACGCCATTCCGACCACCGACATTGTTTCCAATCCGTCCGAAACGCTGTCTGATGATGGCGAACTGCTCGTCGTGCAGTTTGGCCGCAGCGGCAACAGCTCGGAAACCATCGCAACGCTCGACCTGCTGGACGAGCATTTCCCAAAGGCTCACCGCCTCAACATCACCTGCAATGGCGAAAGCGCACTGGCCGTTCGCGCAGCGAAAGGCCCGGGCGAACAGCGCGTGATCGTTCTGCCAGCAGCAACGCACGATCAGGCTTTTGCAATGACGTCGAGCTACACGACAATGCTTTTGTCGGCACTCGCCTGCATTGATGGCAATGTTGATGTCGCCGACAAACTTAACAAGCTCTCGGCTGCGGGTGCTAAGGCAATTGCACAGCTCGACGCAACGCCTGCGCCACATCCAGACCGCGCAATCTTTCTGGGCTCCGGCGCACTGACCGGCGTTTCGCGCGAAAGCGCACTCAAGGTTCTGGAGCTGACCGCGGGTCAGGTCATGACAAACTGGGACAGCACGCTCGGCTTCCGTCATGGTCCAAAAGCTTCGGTTGTCGGCAACACCCGCGTTGTGGTCTTCATTCACCCGGATCAGCACACCGCGCGTTATGATCGCGACATCGCAGTTGAAATTGCTCAGCAGTTCCCGACAGCGACCGTTACGACTGTTGGTGGCGAAGGCTGTGATCTTGCGCTTGATCTTACCGGCGACAGCCGCTGGGATGCCGTACTTTACGTGCTTCTGGCGCAAATCTGGTCTGCCCGCTGGTCGGCAGAACTCGATCTCAACATCGACAATCCATTTATTGATCAGGGCAACCTGACACGCGTTGTTTCCGGGGTTAAGATTTACCCCTTTGCAGCATGAAACACGAGGTCAGCATGATCTGCGGCGCCATTGATCTGGGCGGCACCAAAATTGAGGGCCGCCTGTTCGACGCAAATATGGAAACGGTTCTGACACGGCGTATTCCAACGCCCGTCAGCGACTTTGAAGCCTTTATCGATGGGCTTTCGGCGCAGATTGAATGGCTGACCGAGACGGCGGCCAATCCAAATCTGCCCGTCGGAATCAGCCTGCCGGGCTGGATTGATCCAGCCACCGGCCACGGCTTTGCATCCAATATTCCCATCACGGGTCGCGATGTGGGTACAGCCCTCACCAAACGTTTCGGGCGCAGCTTTCCGCTGATGAACGACTGTATGGCTTTCGCCTATTCGGAAGCGCATGGCGGTGCAGCCGAAGGCAGCGAAGCGATGATTGGCCTGATTGTCGGCACCGGCATGGGCGCTGGTGTGGTCATCAATGGTGAAATTCCGCCGCGCTATAATGGTCTTGCGCTGGAAATCGGTCACACGGGTATGCCTGCACGCGTTCTGAGCGAGCAGAACCTGCCATTGATCCCTTGCGGTTGCGGCAAGACGGGTTGCATGGAACGCTATGTTTCCGGCACGGGCCTCGCCGATATTTCAAAGATCAAGCTTGATGAGACCATCTCCAATCAGGAACTGACATTGCGCGCGTCCAATGGCGATGCGAGCGCAGAAAAGGTGCTCGATGACTGGGCTGATCTGATGGCGGAATCGCTTCTGACCATGCAGCTCGTCGTCGATCCGGATTGTTTCGTTCTTGGCGGCGGTCTTTCCAATATGGATGGTGTTGCCGAACGCGTCTCAAAGGCATTTGAAAAGCGCAAGCTTGGACCCACACGCATACCCGCCATCAGAACTGCACGCTTCGGCGATAGTTCGGGTGCACGCGGCGTTGCGCTCTTTGCACTGAATCATTCTGGAGAAAGCCAATGACCCGTCTTGTCGCCCCCGATTATGTCTTTCTGAATGGGCGACTTCAGACTGGTCTGGTGGTCGAGATTGGTCAGCATGGCATTACCCGTCTTCGTCCGCGCAAGTCGGATGAAACGCCGGACCTCACGCCACATGTGCTGATGCCAGCCTGCATTGACCTGCAGGTCAATGGTGCGGGCGGCGTCATGCTGAACTCGGACACCAGTGCAAAGAGCATCGCGCACATCATCTCGACACTGCGCAAACTCGGCACTGGCTGGGTTCTGCCAACGCTCATTACCTGCGAGCCCGAGCGCATCATTCAGGCAGCCCATGCAGCCGTTGAATGCAAGGGCATGGATGGTTTCTTCGGCCTGCACATTGAAGGCCCGCATCTCAATCCTGCCCGCAAGGGCACGCATCGCGTTGAATTCATCCGCCCGATGGATGCATCCACGCTTGAAGCGCTGAAAATTCTGCGCAAGGCGGATGTGCCTGTCATGCTGACGCTGGCACCGGAAATGGTGCCGGGCGACATCATCCGCGAGATTGCTGATATGGGTGTGGTGGTTTCCGCCGGTCACACCAACGGCACAACGCAACAGGCACGCGCCGGGCTTGACGCCGGCATCAGCTGCTTCACCCATCTTTACAACGCCATGCCGCCAATGACATCGCGTGAACCGGGGGTGGTCGGCACTGCAATTGGCAGCGATGCTTTCGTCGGCATCATTGTTGATGGGCATCATGTGACATGGGAAATGGTCGGCGTTGCATGGCGTGCGCGCCCAAAGCGCGACCGCATGTTCCTTGTATCAGACGCCATGTCTACCATCGGCGGCCCGGATCATTTCGAACTTTATGGCGAACGCATTGAAGTACGCGATGGTGCACTTGTTAATGCAGCGGGTTCGCTTGCAGGTGCCCATATCGATATGGTCGGCTGCCTTGCCAATCTCGTTCAGCATGTCGGCGTGCCGCTTGAAGAAGCCATTCGCGCGGCCTGTGTTGTGCCTGCCGATGTGATGGGCGTAGCTTCACCGAACCTTGGTGCCGGAACGCCACTGCCAGAAATTCTTGCTCTGGATAACAATCTTCAGCGCATTTCTCTCTGAAATTTACCCTATATATGGAGTCCCGTTATGAGCAGCACTCAGACCTTGAGCAAACTTCCCGCGCGGTATGCAAGCGGTGCGCGCGGAGGCATCACCTCGATCTGCTCGGCTCATCCTCTCGTTATCGAAGCCGCCCTTCTTGAAGGCATAGCAACCAACACCGACGTTCTGATCGAAGCCACCTGCAATCAGGTCAATCAGGATGGCGGCTATACCGGCATGACACCGGCAGATTTCCGCCGTTTTGTCGAAGAGATCGCAGCGCGTCTCGGCTTTGATACCAAGCACCTTATTCTGGGTGGCGATCACCTCGGCCCCAATCCGTGGAAGCATTTGTCTGCTGAAGAAGCCATGGCCAAGTCCGAAGTGATGATGGATGGCTTTGTGCGTGCAGGCTTCACCAAAATCCATCTCGACACCTCCATGGGCTGTGCCGGTGAACCGGTAGCACTCCCTGATGCTGTGACCGCTGAACGCGCGGCTCGCCTTGCCAAGGTTGCAGAAAAAGCAGCCGCTGAATCCGGCTTTGATCTGCCTGTCTATATTGTTGGCACAGAAGTTCCGATCCCGGGCGGGGCGATGGAAGAAATCGAAGATCTGGAACTGACCAAACCAGATGCAGCGCTTGAAACCATTGCCATTCACCGCAAGGCTTTTGCAGCTCTTGGCTTGGAGGATGCATTCTCGCGCGCCATCGGCGTTGTGGTTCAGCCGGGCGTGGAATTCGGCAATGAAAACGTTGTCTATTACGACAGCGAAAAAGCGACGGCTCTGAGTGGTGTTCTCAACGAGGTCCCACAATTTGTCTTCGAAGCCCATTCGACCGACTATCAGCCGGTTGAGGCACTATCAGCGCTGGTTCATGATGGATTTGCCATTCTGAAGGTCGGACCGGGCCTGACGTTCGCGCTGCGTGAAGCACTCTATGGTCTTGATCAGATTGCCGCTTTCCTCGACAAGCTGCCTGAAGAAGAAACCGTTCGCGGCAAGCTTGAGAAGCTACTTCTCAACGAGCCAAAGAACTGGGAGAAATATTATCATGGCGATGCGGAAGAACTGCGTCTTCAACGCCATTTCTCTTATAGTGACCGCATTCGTTATTACTGGCCGCATCCGGAAGCCACAGCTGCTGTCAATTCGCTGCTTAAGCGCCTTGAAGACCGCAAAATTCCGGAAACACTGATCAGCCAGTATCTCGGCACGCTTTATCCAGCGGTTGCATCTGGCAAGGTTGAAGCCACGCCGCATGCACTGATGGTCGAAGCCGTCAGAAACGTCATCCGGGTTTATGGCAAAGCAGTCGGTACGCATTAAATAAATAAAACAAAAAGGGCGGAAATTCCGCCCTTTTTTGTTATCGATGATTAGTATTTATTCATACTCTGATAAACGATGTTCCTGCCCGATCGACATTTTCATCGATATCAAGCGCACCGTTAATATCTAACGGCAAAAACACTGTTGATGGGTGGTGTTTCAGGATTTTACCTGCACCAACATCACCGCGCAGATGAAGAAGTTTTGGCAGCAAATGAAGTGGGATAAGTGCTGGCGGAAGTACCGTATTGCCACTCTTCGAAATCCGTGGATGCATGCCAGCTGTAGCAACCATTTTTTTCAAATGCTGTCTGGGGACATTCGGCATATCGCCTAGCAAAACGAGAGCATGACTTGCGCCATGTTTTCTCACATATCGCAAACCCGCTTTAAGGCTATCGCTTTGCCCCGTTGAATTTTTAAGGAAAAGCGGGCGAAAGCGTGTTTGCTTGAATAGACCCGCCACGACAGGATTACTTGTCACAACCACGCCGAAACTATAGGGCACGCCAAGCAGGGATGCTGCAACATGAGCGCTCAGCGGCTTTCCCCGATAATTTGACAGGAGTTTATCACGCGCACCAAAACGTCGTGACTTGCCAGCTGCCAAAACGATGACAGCTACTTTTCCGGTTCCACTCATTTCAAATCTTTTACGCTCTGCAATACATGCGCAAGTACAGACACGCCAAGTGTATAAGGGTCGCGCGTCGATGGGATAAGTCCAAGGGGAAATTTCAGCTTATCAGTATTCTCAACCGGGCAGCCATATTCAATCAATGCTTCACAACGCGACAAGTGAGCGCGTCTACTGCCCTGCGCACCCACAAAAAACGCAGGGCTGTCGAGTGCTTTCGACAAAATAGTCGGCTCGCGACTATGATCATGGAAAAAGGTTACGACTGCGGTTCGCTCATCTGTCTTAACGCCATCCGGCCAGACATTTTTGACCAGCGGATTAGCCCATGGGAACCGCATCAAAACATCCGGATCAGGTGAAAACAATTCCACACGGCAACCAGCGGCCAATGCCAATTCTGTAAAGCAGATCGTTTCCATTCCAGTGCCAAAAACCAACACCCTGATCTGAGGCAAAATGGTGAGATGCAGTCCCATTCCCGTCGGATTGAGAGATAGTGTCCCATCATCAGCCAAAGTTAGCATCGCTGGCTTTCGTGCTCTCAAGCTTCTATCAATATCGCCCAGAATGAGCTTATCAGGAAATGGAAATATCTGAATATCGAGCGCACCACCACAAGGGAGCGGCAAATCCCAGTAGGGAGAACCACGACCGTATCGAACTTTCATAGCATTGCCGGTTTCCATTGCCGACTTTGCATTCAACACGACACTTTTATCGATACAGCCGGAAGACAGATTACCCCAGCTGCGACCAGAAGCATCGACAACCATGGCCGCGCCGCAACGTCGATAAGATGGACCTTCAACGCCAACAATAACCGCAAGTGCACACTTCTCAGCAGACAAAGCTGGCATCAAAGGAAAGTCATTTTCGTTGATGGAAGCAGCGCGCACGGCCACATTCGTATCATTGAAATGAGCCTGTTCCGTTGGTTTCATTAAGGTTCACCATGGCTTACGAGAAACATCTGTGCCTTTACTCTCCGAGTGCCCGCTGGATCTTTTCAGGCGTTACAGGCAGTCGGTAAAAGCGAGCTCCGGTTGCATGGGTAATTGCATTGCCAGTCGCAGCCACAACCGGGATCATCACCACCTCGGCCATGCCTTTGGGCGGTGAACTTTCTGACAGTGGTTCGAGATATTCAGCCGTCTGCGTCCAAACCGCTACGTCCTTACTTCGCGGCAGCGTATAGCGGTTAAAGTTCCATGTACCATTGCCCGGACCGTCTTCATAAAGTGGAAGCTCTTCCATCAAAGCGTGGCCAATGCCCATCGCCACACCACCCTGTTGCTGACCAGAAACCAGCGCGGGAACGATAATATTGCCCGGATCAAGGATGCTGTGATGCTTCATGATTTCGACTTCGCCGGTGAAGCTATTCACGTTGAGTTCGACGATACATGCCGCTGGCGTGTAGGTCGTGACACCCGCATTGTTGCGCTGTACTAGCGGAAAATACACGCTGCTTCGTTTGATGAAATCATAGCCACCCGTTGTCATACGGCTTTTAAGTTCCGCTGAAGCACCATCACCATAGCGAACGGCGAGAAGATCAACAGGCAGTTCGCGCATGCCAATAACGGGTATGTCGAACTTGGCCGTTGCCCATTCCCAGCGACTGAAACAGTGAAGTGAAACGCCCGTCACCAAACCCATTTCATGGGCTTTGCGAGCAAGACGTTCAAAGGATAGCGTTTCCATTCCGCCGCCACCGATACCACCTGCCGTAACACGCAGATCGCTTTGCGTGACAACGCCGCTGGCAATTTGTCCACCAGATGCACCTTCGCTCCAGATCGCTTTTGCCGCAGGCCAGAATGTATTCTCAAAGAGAAACCGCGCTGCCTGTTGTGTTCCAAAGCCCAGAAAATAAGCGCTGTTGGAAGCACTCATAGGCGGAAGTGCATTTGGTACCCAGAACGGGTCTTTTTGCAACTCGTCCTGCTGTTCCTGCGTGGTCGTGTAAGGCGACCAGTTGCTCACCATCGGCAATTCGGCAAAATCAGTCACACCAAATTCGACCACATCCGGCACTTTGCCCAACAGGTTACGCACCATCACCTGCTGCGCGGTAGTGGCACCCGTGCCGATTTCCTGCACGCAATGGCGCATGGTCAATTTGCCATTTGCATCAAATTCGAGCGTAAGTGCAGAGGTATCCGCACCTGATCCATAGTCCTTCTGAACTTGCGCAAAACCTACGCCATAAAGGCGACCTGGGTTGGCCTTATCATAGTCCGCCTTGGCTTGTTCGCGATTGACCCATAGTGGGTTTTTAGCCACCAGTTCGAGCATTTCGACATTACGCAAATCGCCCAGAGGTTGCGCGCCTTGCGTATTTTCATCACCCGCACGCATGGCATTGCGAAGGCGAAGTTCAACAGGATCAATGCCAAGCTCGGCAGCGATTTCATCGACCATTAATTCAGTAATGCTCATCACCTGAATGGTGCCGTAGCCACGCATCGAGCCTGCTTCCACGGCAGGCGTTGCAAGGGCTATGGATGTGAGATCCGATTTTGGAAAATAATAGATCGACTGTGCAGCGGTCGCAGCTACCTGTGCCACCGAGAATGAAAAATTGGCGCGTCCGCCGCCGTTACAATTATAGAAACCTTTCATGATTTCAAACTTGCCGGTCTTGCGATCAGCAACAATTGTCACGTCCATTTCGATAGAATGGCGTTTCAGTCCAAGCTGGAACTGTTCATAACGATCATTGGCCAGACGCACCGGCAACCCATCACCGTAAAAGCAGGCTGCAATCGCATAAAACGGAAAGATAGAATGATCTTTTGACCCGTAACCGACCGTTGTTCCGGTCAAAAGCTTGATCGTCTCAACGGCGAAGCGCTTATTGTCTTTGACCATAGCCGCTGCAACACGCGCAACTTCATAAGGCGACTGGGCGGCAACGATCAGATGCAGTGTTTTTGACTTCGCATCATACCACGCATTGCCGTTGTCTGGCTCCATTGCACTCGGATCAATGGATTGCGAAAAGCCGTGCCGTTCCAGCACAAATTTGGTTTCATCTTTACGCGCGTCTTCAATCGCTTTGGCGATATCTTCGGCGGCGTTCATGCCGCGTCGCATGGGTTCATAAGTCTCGCGCGCAACTTCTTCCGGATCGCGTACCCCACCGCCGCCGCGATGCTTGGTCAGTACAGAAGCAGGCACGAAAACGCCCGTCGTGCTTTCTGATGGCCAGGTTGGTGTATCACCATCGAAGCCGCCAAATATAACTGCATCTTGTATCGGCGAATAAGCAGATGACGCAGACGGTGTATCACCGCCGATGCGGACATATCGCGCGGCACCGTAATTGGCTGGCGATTTAACACCCGTTTCAGCGCCATATTTCACAATGCTGGTTTCAAATCGTAAAAGACGTTTTGCGGCATCAAAGCGATCAAAATCATGATAGACAAGCAGCGCTACCGGCTGTCCCAGAAGCGGTGCAGTTTGACCCTTTGGCAGCAGAATAGTCTTACCATAAAATTCATCGGCCAGACCTTCGGCATATGGTGCTGTCAAGCCATCGGCTTCAAAGTCTTCATGCAGAACCAGACGATCAGGCTGAAGATCATCCCCTAATATGGTCAGATCAACGCCTTCAAAGGCTCGCTTTGCATCCGTTGCTTTGATGAAAAAAGCATGGGCTTGTTCTTTGGGCCAGCCTTCGAGATCGCGGGCGCGATAGTCGCGGGAGAAGGTTTTCTCGCCAGTGACTTTACGAATAGCATCCCATCGATAACGGGCATGACCGTCCGTTCCGATCCAGTCCGATGGACTTGGCCCTGACTGGACTTCCAGCGCATGAGCGACTGGTAGCCGCCCAAGCATCACAGTGATGCCGGCGATTGTACCAAGCTTCATAAAATTGCGACGTGAAATATTCGAACTCATCATTCCCCCCGGGGGTTGATCCGATTACGCCTGAAATAAATATGCACGTGCTTATGATTAAGTTGGGCTCAATCAATTGAGCCCAACTCATGCGTTTTAATCGACAGCGCTCTCTTCAGCTGCAACTTGCTCGGTTGTCACTGCTGTTGCCTGACCGCCCCATTCAGCTCTGATCCAAGTGATCAGGGCTGCAATTTCAGGATCTTCAATCACATGGGCAAACGGCGGCATTGCATACATGCGCTGACCATTGGTGAATGTCTGGGTCGGAATACCGTTGAGAACAACCTTGATCAGTGTCTGCGGATTATCCATTGCCAGAGTGGCATTGCCCTTCATAGCAGGAGCGACATTTGGAATGCCTGCACCATTGACACCATGACAGCCTGAACAGGCGGAAATATAGGCCAGCCTTCCGGTTTCCATCGGGCTGCCCGGTTCAGGATTATGCGCTTCCGGTAATGGTGCAGGCGGTGGTGCTGCGGCTGCAATATTACCTTCATCATCGGTCAGCAGATAGGTGGCGACGGCCTTTATATCGTCCGCGTCCATCACACTGGTTGAGAAATGCGTCACCGTATTCATACCAGCAAAGGATGTGCCCTGTGGCGCAATGCCGGTGGAAAGATACTGGCTCAATGTCGCAACATCAAAACCATGCTTCGACAAGGCTGCGGCTGTAATGTTGGGAACAGCCATGCCATCCACTTCGCCACCTTGCAGCGGACGCAGGAAATCAACGCCCATCATAAGATTGCGGGGCGTATGGCAGGCGCCACAATGCGCGAGACCTTCAACAAGATACGCACCACGGGTCCATTCAGCCGAGCGCAACTCATTCTGCGGAACCTCCCTGTTTGGGAAGTTTAACAAATTCCAGAAATTCAGGAATGGGCGCACAGGCAATACGAACACGCCCGTATTCGCTTTATTGGCAACCGGGATTGCCGGAATGCTCATCATGTAGGCATAAAGCGCATCCAGATCATCGGGCGTGGTGATATGTGTGTAAACATAAGGCATGGCCGGATAGAGATTACCCTTGCCAGCCGCAATACCGTCCTTCAACGCACGATGGAAATCGGCGCGCGTATAATTGCCGATGCCATGCTCTTTATCGGGCGTGATATTGGTCGAATAAATCGTACCAACAGGGAGTTGTATCGGCACGCCGCCCGCAGCCATCGGACCTTGCGGCAGTGAATGACAACCAAAGCAGTCACCAGCCAATGCCAGCTCACGTCCACGGGGTATGAGGCTTTGCATCTGCTCGGGCGTCATGGCCTGCTCGGCCTGTGGTGCTACACTGGAAGTGCGAAAAAGACCAAACAGGATGGGTAACGCAACCAGTGCGCCCAACACGATGATGGCTAAGATCGAATTGCGCAATCTATGGCTTTTCATCGTTTTTCCCCTATCCGATCACGCAACCGGGTGTGGCAAGCGCCACATCGCGGATCGCTTCGTAATAACGCACATAACCTGTGCAACGGCAGATATGGACATCGAGTGCCTCTTCAATCGCGCCTTCAAGATCAGCACGTTTGACAGGCTGACGTTTGAGCTGGTCTATAAAAACTGTTGCCCCCGCCACAAAACCGGGCGTGCAATAGCCGCACTGGAAAGAGAAATTATCGATGAAAGCCTGTTGGATCGGCGTCAGCTTCGTAACCTTGCCATCCGCATCGGTTTCAGCCTGACCTTCGATTGTAATGATCGATTTTCCGTTGAAAAAATGGGCATCATAGATGCAGGTTCGGCTTTCAGTTCGCGTACCATCCTTCTGCACTTCCATAATGGTGCAGGCATGACAGATACCCTGACCGCAGCCGAAATGCGTGCCAGTCAGATCAAGATATTCATGCAGAAAATCAATCATGGGCATGCCGACCGGAACCTGCACCGGACCGATTGCCTTGCCATTGATGGTGAGAGAAAGTGGGCGTTTTTCGATGCTCATGACAAGGCCCTTTTTACTTTTTCCGGGGTAATCGGAAATTCATAGAAACGTTTTCCGGTCGCATGCGTAATGGCGTTACTGGTTGCCGGCAGGATCGGGATCATGCCCAGTTCCGCCATGCCTTTGGGTGGTGATGTTTCTGAAAGTGGCGGCAGATAATCAGTGGTCTGGTTCCAGACGGCGACATCTTTGGCGCGCGGCAGCGTATAGCGGTTGAAGTTCCAAGTGCCGTTGCCGGGACCGTCTTCATAAAGCGGCATTTCTTCCATCAGTGCATGGCCAATGCCCATCGCAGTACCGCCCTGTATCTGGCCGGAAACAAGCTCAGGAACAATCATCGTGCCGGGAGCCATCATCATGTGATGACGCATGACCTGAACATGACCTGTGAAAGTATTGACGTTCACTTCGACCAGACATGCAGCCGGTGTCACAGTTGTTGGATCAGCCCCGCCGCGCTTCGTCGGCGGGTAATAGGCTATCTTGCGTTTGATGAAATCATAGCCTGCTGTGGTCATGCGGCTTTTCAGTTCATCAGACGCGCCGTCGCCATATTTAACCGCAATCGCATCAAGCGGCAGGTTTCTCTCGCCAACGGTTGGAATGTCGAACTCTGCCCGCGACCATTGCCAGCTGCTGTAAGCATGAACAGCAACGCCGGTAATCAACCCCATTTCATGGGCTTTTTTGGCAAGGCGCTCAAACGGAATTGGCGTCATGCCGCCACCGCCAATGCCATCAGGGCCAACCCGAATGTCGGACAATTCAACGTTCAGGCTTGCGATGGCACCGCCGCCAACACCTTCGCTCCAAATAGCTTTGGCAGCTGGCCAAAGGCTGTTTTCAAGCAGGAAACGCCCAGCCTGACGTGTGCCAAAACCGATATAATAAACCCCACTCGATGAGCTCATATCCGGTATCAGCGCGGGCGTCCAATAAGGGTCGCTCTTCGCAAGCTCATCTTGCTTTTTCTGATCGGCGTAGCTTGTATGAAGAGGCAGCTGCTCGAAGTCGGTGACACCGAAATCCACTACGTCCGGCGCTTTACCCAGTGCCTGCCAAACCATGACCTGTTGCGCCGTGGTGCCGCCGGTGCCGATTTCCTGGACGCAATGGCGCATGGTTAACTTGCCGTTCGCGTCAAACTCCAGAACCAAAGCCGTTGGCACGCCGCTGGAACCATAAACCTGCTGAACCTGCGAGAAACCAACACCGTAGAGTTTGCCCGGATTGGCCGCCTCAAATTCAGCTTTGGCTTTTTCGCGGTTCTGCCAGATCGGATGTTTTTCGGCGAGATTGAGCATTTCCACATTGCGTGGATCACCAGCAATAATGCCGCCTTGCGTATTGGGGTAACCTTCAAGAATAGCATTGCGGCGGCGCAATTCGATCGGGTCGATTTTCAGCTCGCTGGCAAGCTCATCAACCATCAGTTCGGTGATGGCCATGGACTGCAATGAGCCGAAACCACGCATTGAACCCGCTTCCACAGCAGGCGTTGCCATGGCGAGAGCCGTCAGATCAGACTTTGGGAAGTAATAGATTGACTGTGCGCCACGTGCTGCCACATGCGACACTGCAACAGACAGGTTTTCACGCCCGCCACCGTTGCAATTATAAAAGCCTTTGAGAATTTCGAACTTGCCAGTTTTGCGGTCAGCAGTGATAGAAACATCCATCTCAACGGAGTGGCGCTTCATACCCATTTGAAATTGTTCATAGCGATCATTGGCCATGCGGATTGCATGACCTTCGCCATAAAAACACGCTGCCATCGCATAGAACGGAAAGACCGAATAATCTTTCGACCCATAACCAACTGTCGAGCCGGTTAGCAGAACGATCTTTTCAACTGGAAAGAGCTTGTTGTTTTTAGCCAGCATTGCCACCGCATTGACGATACCGGTCGGTGACTGCGTTGCGGTCATCACATGCATTGTTTTTGTCGCTGCATCATACCAGGCATTGCAATTGTCTGGCTCCATCGCGCATGGATCGATGGACTGCGAAAAGCCGTGGCGTTCCAGCACTATTTTTTCGGGATTTTTGCGCGCGGCTTCTACTTCATCGGTTATGCCTTTGGCATAGTCCATCGCGATGCCTTGCGTATCAGGCTTTTCTTCTGCCCGATGCAAAGCTTCGATGAAACCGCCGCCGCGATCTTTTCGGATGATTGGCGGAATGGCGATCGCTTTATCCTGTGCATAGGGCGGCCAGACAGGCGTGTTGCCGTCAAATCCACCTTTAATGCCAGCATCCTGATAGGGTGAAAATACGGATGCATCGTAAGGCGTTTCACCACCAATCCGCACGTAGCGCGCAGCGCCATAATTTGCCGGTGGCTTAGGACCAGTTTCTTCGCCATAAACAACGACATCATCTTCAAAACGCAGCTGACGTTTTGCGGCATCAAACCGATCAAAATCTTTGTAAATCAGGATAGCGACAGGATGGCCCAAAATAGGCGGCGTTTCACCCTTCGGCACAAGAATATTGTAGCCGTAGAAACCCTTGCCCATATTGGTATCTTGCGGAATATTCAGACCATCGCGGACGAGATCTTCCTGAAGCAGCACTTTGTCGGGCTGCAAATCTGCGCCCAGTATAGAAAGGTCAATGCCTTCAAATGTCCGGTCGGCCTTCGTCGCCTTGATCATGAAAGCGTGGCTTTGTTGCTTCGGCCAACCCGGGATATCGCGCGCGCGATAATCACGCGCAAAATTCTTTTGTCCGGTTACTTTACGAACGCCATCCCAACGCGAGCGGGCTTTGCCATCCTTACCGATCCAGTCGGTTGATGTCGGACCTGAATGCACTTCCAAAGCGTCTGCGGTGGGAACACGTCCAAGCATCACCGTAATGCCGGCGAAAGTGCCGAGCTTGATAAAATTCCGACGTGAAATGCCTGACGCCATTGAACGGCCTCCATACGATACATGGCCCTCTAGCTTGGGATCTAGTGGAGCAAATTCATAAAAATCTAAGTTTGGGAGAAGGATTGAAGGATGAGGCTTCCTCCAGATAACCTCCTCAGACCATACGAGAAAACTTCTCGTATGGTGTTTTCAAAGCCCGAAGAAACGCTCAGTATTCAAGTTCTCTGCGCGTTGTGTGAGACTTGGCGTCTTCAGGGTTTTCTTTTGCGGCGCGTGCGGAATCTTCCTGCTCTTCAAACAGAACACCACCGAGCGCTGCAACAAGGATCATAAAGCCGGTGCCAAGCAACCATGAGAGATACCAAGGGCCGTAATCACCAAGGATGATGCCAATAAGGATCGCAATGACTGCGATGATCATTGCCACCACAAACCGCCAGAATACAGTCATCTTGCTCTCCTTAAAATGCGTGGTGCGACGTCTCGACATGGTCGGGGTCGACCTTGCCGCGCATCACCCAGAAAGCCCAGCTCGTGTAAACGACGATCAGAGGCATGAAGACAACCGTAAAGCCCAGCATCCACATCAGCGTCAGCTCGCTGGAACCAGAGTTCCAAACTGTGAGGCTATGCGATGGATTGGTGCTTGATGGCATCATGAACGGGAACATTGCAGCACCAACGGTGCCAATGACGCCAATCCATGCGATGGCTCCGAGCCACCAGCCAAGCAATGCCTTGCGTGCAAGCAGCGCCACAAGCCCCAAGGCAACGCCGATATAGGTCAGCGCTGGAATGACCCACAGCACGGAATATTCATGGAAGTTGGATAGAAGTGCGCCCGGTGTGCGTTCAACCACCTGATGAAGAGGTGTTTGCGGCACGCCCGGATTCGGACCCTGTACGATCTGATAACCGTCCATGCCTGATACCCAGAAGCCACCAATCGTGAACAGAACCAGTGCCAGTATACCGCCAAATAGCGAAGCTTTACGCGCACGATCTGCAAGATTACCAACGCCGCCGCTCATCAGCATCGCGCCGCCCATATAAATCGACAGAGAAACAGAAAGCAGACCACACAGGATTGCAAACGGGTTGAACAGTTCAATGAAGCTACCGGTATAATAGGATGTCATCCGCCAGTCGAAGTTGAACGGCACACCCTGAATGACATTGCCGAAAGCCGCACCAAACACCAGCATCGGCACAAAACCGGAAACGAACAGCGTCCAGTCCCATGCGTTTCTCCAACGCAGCGAAGGCATCTTACTGCGATATTCAAAGCCCAGTGGACGGACGATCATGCTGAACAGCAAGACCAGCATAACGATGTAAAAGCCGGAGAATGCAGTTGCGTAGACCAAGGGCCATGCCGCGAAAATTGCACCGCCGCCCAGAATGAACCAGACCTGATTTCCATCCCAGTGCGGACCAATGATGTTGAGCGCGACACGCCGCTCTGTATCGGTGCGCCCCACATAGCGAAGCAATGTGCCAACGCCCATATCCATGCCGACCATGATGGCGAGGCCCATCAGCAGAACACCAAGCAACAACCACCATACAAGCTGAAGTACGAGATAAATATCCATGAAATATCTCCCGATTAATAAGCCGCAGCCGGAGCTGGTGCAGTTGCAGGGGCGGTTGTTTCAGATGCATCCGGTCCCTTGCGGATGAAATGCAGCATGAGAAACAGCTCAACGATGGCGAAGATTGTGTAGAGCAGAATGAAGCCCGACAGAGACACGATCATATAGGCAACCGTATGCGTTGAGGCCGAAAGCCATGTCGGCAAGACTTCATAGACCGTCCACGGCTGTCGTCCGACTTCGGCCACCAACCAGCCCATTTCACAGGCAATAAACGGCACGGGGATCATCCATACGGACGCTCGCAAGAACCAACGATTGTTGTGAACCGTATTGGTCAGCGTAAGAATGAAGGACAGTACAAAGTAGCCCAGCATCAACAGACCCAGCCCCACCATGACGCGGAACGACCAGAAGATGATCCATACTTCAGGAATGGTATCTTTGGCGGCCTTATCGATATCGGCATCCGTTATGCGCGTGATGTCGCCATCAGGTGCATAACGCTGGACGAGAAAGCCATAGCCAAGATCATCCTTGTGCAGATCAAACTTAGCCAGTGCTGCGGGATCAGTCGGATTTGAACTAAGAACCTGCATCGCTTCAATCGCCGGAATACCGTTTCGGATACGCGTTTTCGCGCGCTCCTCTAACACGTCAGCGGCAGGCACTGTCCCCTCAAGTGAGTGCGTCACAAGAATAGACAGCATGGCCGGGATTTTAACGGCGAAGAGATTTTTTTGCTCGCTTTGCGATGGAAAGGCGATCGCATTGAAAGACATCGGCGCTTCTTCGGTCTCCCAAAGCGCTTCCATCGCCACAAGCTTGGTTGGTTGCGCATGTGCACCAACGAAGCCGAGCGCATCACCGAGGGTCAGAACGCCACCGGTTCCGAGTACGCCAAAGAGTGCAGCAATACGGAACGAACGCTTGGCAACGTCCATATGGCGATTGCGCAACATGTAAAAAGCGCTGACGCCGCAGACGAAAATTGCCGCCGTTACATAGCCGGCAAGCACCGTATGCACGAACTTCGCCTGTGCATCCGGATTGAAGAACATATCGAAGAAGCTGCTCAGCTCCATACGCATGGTGACTGGATTAAAGTCTGCACCTTTAGGGCTCTGCATGAAGCTGTTGGCAACAAGGATCCACAGCGCTGAAAGGTTCGATCCAAGCGCCACCAGATAAGTGACAACCAGATGCTGCATTTTGGTGAGACGATCCCAGCCAAACACCATCAGACCGAGGAATGTCGATTCCATGAAGAAGGCCATCAGACCTTCAATCGCCAACGCTGTGCCAAAAGCATCACCGACAAAGCTGGAATAAAACGACCAGTTCATACCGAACTGGAATTCCATTGTGAGGCCAGTTGCGACACCAAGTGCGAAGTTAATCAGCAGCAGCTTTCCCCAAAACTGGGTCATGCGGCGATATACTTCGCGGCCAGTCGTTACATAAACCGTTTCCATAATGGCGACCAGAATGGTCAGCCCCAAAGTTAACGGTACAAAAAGAAAATGATAAAGTGCCGTCGCCGCGAATTGAATACGCGAAAGATCAACTACAAGATCGTTAACCATAGTTAGCCCCCATAATGTGTCCCCAGACGGCTAAAATCACAAGCCTGATCGCCTGCTCTTGTAAATCCTGAAAGATAATCAGAATTTACTACTAGCAAACATAAGCTAGTACTTAATATGAATTATGAATAATATTATTATTTCTATAATGTTACCAATTGACGCAGCATAGACGATATTTAAAGTTGACTTAATTGGTATACAATTGGATTTTCAGAACTCTTATTTATTATATAAAATTGCAATGAAGCCATATATTTAGACGAAAAAGTCATTATTTCCATGCAGGAAAATTCAGGAACTTCAATACATTTTTCGCAATAAAAATATAATATTTCCGCTGAAAAATAATTAGCAATTATACTATTATATAAGCTTCGATATTTGCAGTTCATGCGAAAATTTCAGGATCATCAGAATTTGCATTTGATATCATAATTCAAAAAAATCATTTGAAACCGTATAGCAAGAGATAAATATCTCATCATCGGTTTTACTCATCTAGGCTTGCAATAAGGGCATCTATATTCGCTATTCATTCTAAATATTTTACTCAAAACTCCTGATCCTGAAATCTGTTATTGTCTCTCATAACAAAATCACCGCATTGACTGACGAAAAGATGGTAGTAAGCACAGCTTTTTTAGACACCAGCCCCCAACTAACTTTCAACAAAACCATTATACCTTAGTAGGGTAACGTGTGTGAAAAACGCCGATTTCTGGTGAATTATTTCGCGCCTGGCATTCTTGAAGATATAATACCGTGAATTTCACTTCCAAATAACTTGATTAAGTAAGTCATCTTTAATATCAGGAGCGCGAAATTGTGTCCCTGAGGATTATTATGATCACTAACAAATTCGCGCTCCTTCTATCAGCCTGTGCAATTGCATTTACAGCCCCTGCATTTGCGGAAGTGAAGACCATCACCGACGTCATCGGCCGTGAAGTGAAGGTCGATCTTCCTGCAAAGCGTGTTGTCGTTGGCTTCTACTTTGAAGACTACATGGCAGTCGGCGGCGAAAAGGCTTACGATTCAGTCGTCGGTATTTCGCGTGAAGCTTGGGAAGGCTGGGTTCCTGCTAACTGGAACATGCATGTAACCCATCGCCCTTCATTGAAGGACATCCCTGATGTTGGTGAAGTTGAAGCACAGACCTTCTCTGTCGAAAAGGTATTGAGCCTCAATCCTGACCTCGTCATTCTCGCTGACTGGCAGTACAAGGCACTGGGCCTTGATGCAGATCGCCTCGAAGAAGAAGGCATTCCGGTCGTCGTCGTCGATTACAACGCGCAGACCGTTGATCGCCACGTTGCATCTACGCTGGTTCTCGGCGAACTCGCAGGTACCGAAGACCGCGCCAAAGAAATCGCTGATATGTATTCCGGCGCTCTGAAGGATGTTTCGGATCGCGTTGCCAAGGCTGGCAAAGACAAACCAAAGGTCTATGTCGAATTCGGCAACAAGGGACCGGCTGAATATTCTTTCACCTACGGCAAAAACATGTGGGGCGCGATGATCCCTGCGGCTGGCGGCGACAATATCGCAGCGCCGTTTGTTGAGTGGTGGGGCCCAATCAATCCGGAACAGGTTCTCGCTTCCAAGCCAGACGTTATTCTGATTTCGGGTCGCGAAAACAACAAAGATGAAACCGCTCTGCCAATGGGTCAGGCTGTGAATGCTGATGAAGCGCGCGCAAAGCTCAAGGCATTTGAAACCCGTCAGGGTTGGAGCGAATTGCCAGCTATTCAGGACGGCAATCTCTATGGCGTTTATCAGGGTGCATCGCGCACACTGTCGGATTTCGCGATGGTTCAGTACATCGCAAAGGAACTTTATCCTGAGCAGTTTGCCGATATGGACCCAATCGCCAACTACCATGGCTATTACAAGAAGTATCTGCCGGTTGATCCGCAGGGAACATTCGCAATCAGCGTAAAGTAATATCTGCGATTCCGTGCTTAAGGGTGCCACCATCACAATGGTGGCACCCTGTTTTGCAATTTGAACAGGCCACCATGACAACTCTCTCAAGGCATAAAGCGGCGATTGCCACCCACCGCGCGCGCGAACGAAAACGCTTTCGCACGGTCATTATTTTTCTCGCAATCATGGCTGCGAGCCTTGTCTTTGACGTTGCGACCGGCCCATCAATGTTGTCACCAATGGAAGTGATCCGCTCCTTAACCGGGATCGGTGAACGCGCAGCCATGACAGATTCAATCGTCAGAAACCTCCGCCTCCCTATGGCATTGATGGCGCTTGCTGTTGGTGCTGCCCTTGGCGCGGGTGGTGCGCAGATGCAGACACTGCTCAACAATCCCATGGCAAGCCCTTATACGTTGGGAATGGCGGCGGCCGCTGGCTTTGGCGCGGCTTTTGTTCTTGCGATTGGCGGTCTCGGCCTACCGGTGATGATCGCTGTTCCTGTGGGTGCTTTTGCCTTCTCAATGTTGGCAGCACTGTTCCTGTTCACGCTGGCATCCATGCGACACATGAATGCGCAAACCATCATTCTCGGCGGCATCGCGCTGCTCTTCCTGTTTCAGTCTTTGCTTTCGCTGATCCAGTTCCTGTCTTCACCAGAACTGTCACAACAGATCCTGTTCTGGCTATTCGGTAGTTTGACAAAAGCCACATGGCCAACCCTGATGCTGACAGCAGCAGTCACGGCGGTTTGCTGTGGTTTGTTGATGGCGGATTCATGGAAGCTAGCTGCACTGCGCATGGGTGAAATGCGGGCTGCAAGCCTTGGCATCAACGTGCGTCGCTTGCGAATGAAAATTCTCATCATCGTTGCGATTATGACCGCCACCGCGACAAGCTTTGTTGGTGTTATTGGATTTATCGGTCTTGTCGCGCCGCACATAGCGCGCATGACAGTTGGCGAAGACCAGCGCTATTTCCTGCCAATGTCTGTTATCTCGGGCGCACTAATGTTGTCCGCAGCCTCTGTTCTCTCGAAATCAATTATACCCGGTGCTCTGTTTCCAGTCGGGATCGTTACAGCAATTGTCGGCGTGCCCTTCCTGCTTTGGCTCATCTTTGCGCCAAGATCGCGAGGCGCATGATGGAACTGAAAAACATATCCATAAAACGTGGCTCGCAAACGATCATATCGAGTATTGATACACGGCTTGAGGCGGGAAAAATTCACGTTATCATCGGTCCAAACGGCACAGGAAAGACCACATTGCTTCGTGCGATGTTTGGCGACTTACCTTTGGAAACGGGACAGATCGCATTTAATGATCGAACGCTCGGCACGGGTGTGCATAGAAGCGCCCGACTGCGCCAGTGGCGTGATGCCATCGCCTATATGCCGCAAGATAGTACGACTGATGCAGCTCTGACTGTGCTGGAAGTCGTTGTTCTCGGACGGCTCGACAAACTATCGTTGCACATCGATGATGAAACTCTCCATCAAGCAATGAGCCGACTGGAAGAAGCGGGCATTGCCCATCTTGCCGACCGAAATGTGACGTCGCTGAGTGGCGGCCAACGGCAAATGACGATGTTTGCGCAAGTTCTGATGCGTGAGCCGAAAGCCATGCTTCTTGATGAGCCTGTCAGCGCCCTTGATCTCAAACATCAGGTTGGCCTCCTAGATTTGGTCAAACGCGAGACACAAGCGAACAACTGGGTCACTGTCATTGTTCTGCATGATCTCAACCTTGCATGCCAATATGCAGACAATCTGCTCGTACTCTCTCAGGGCCGTCTTCAGGTTTCGGGTGCACCAGCCGATATCGTAACGTCAGATCTCATTCTTCAGACCTACGGCGTTGATGCCGAAATCCTGCGTGACCGCGCGGGAAATCCTGTCATTCAACCCATTGCCAAAAAATTCGAACCAGCATTACAACATCAGGAAGGACTAGTCCTATGAAGTCGATCATCGCGGCTTTTGCATTGAGCCTCATTGCCACTGCGTCTATGGCAGCAGATCACAAGATCAAAATGCTCAATTATGGACAAGAAGGCGGCATGGTTTTTGAGCCGGGCTATGTGAAAGCAGAAGTTGGCGACACAATTACATTTATTCCGGAAAACTCCAGCCACTATGTTCAGTCCTTCGCAGTTCCTGAAGGTGTGAAAGCTTGGAAAAGCAAGCTCGACGAAGAGTTCACAGTAACGGTCGATCAGGAAGGCGTTTATCTTTATTACTGCCCACCACATCTTATGATGGCCATGATCGGCGTCATTCAGGTTGGCAAACCTGTCAACCTGGACGCAGTCAAAGAAAAGTCCGCCAAACTTCGCTCAAAGCTCGTCATGAAGGGTGAGCGTCTGGATAACTATCTTGGACAGGTCTCCGAATAAGTAGACCCAACCAGTCTCTAGAAGATAGCCCAAGGTTTTTGCCTTGGGCTTTTTTTTGGGGGGCGTTGCTAGCGTAGTAATGGGAGTTCTACAAAAGGAAAAACTCCTGACGATATCACACTGCCAGAAAACCACCATCGACTGCCAAGGTAGTTCCCGTTACCATAGCGCTATCATCACTCAAAAGAAGCGCAATTGCCTGCGCAACCTCTTCGGATTGCGCGAAACGATTGATCGGATGCCGTACCATCATCGGTGCACTTTTTGCAGGGTCGCTCCATGCTTCAAGAGCCAGTTCAGTGAGTGTAATTGTGGGCGCAACCGCATTGACGCGGATACCATGTGGCCCAAGTTCTTTAGCGAACACCCGCGTTGCACCTTCAAGACCTGCCTTGGATGCGGCATAACACAAATGGTCCTGAAAACCGCGATGCCCGGCAATAGATGTGATATTGACGATGGCACCTCCGCCACCTGCTGCAACACGCATGCGTGCAAACTCCTGGCAGGTAATCAGCGCTGCACGCAGATTAATGCCCATAACGGCCTCATACCCAGCATCCGTCATATCAAAAACGCTTTCAAGCACGTTGATACCTGCACTGTTAATGAGATAATCGCACGTTCCCGCCTCACGGATCGCGTCCCGTGCAGCCTGCGCATCGGCCAGATCGACCTGAATCGAGCGCCCGCCGATTTCGGCAGCCAAGCTCGTAAGATCGGACTGCGTGCGGCTGAGTGCAATCACTTCCGCGCCGCGGCTTGCCATCAATTGCGCGCATGCGCGACCAATGCCTTTACCTGCACCTGTGACGATAACGGACTTTCCCAAAAACTGCATAAAAGTGACCTCTTTGGCGTCTTGTTACACCGTATATTGTATGTTGAATTATGCAGGTAAAACCTGCGCCATGCTCTGGCGTATCTCTCGTGCGCTGCCCTGCAATGTCACAAAGGCCTTATAACGCGCATCGTGCACTGGTCTGATATCCGTTTGCGGCAGGCATTGCGTACCAACACGTGACATGGCCGACATAGCTGTTTGTGTATCTGCAAAAAGCCCTGCTGCCATTGCTCCCAAGATTGCAGAGCCTAGCAAGACTGGCTCCTCGCAATCGATCACTTCGATGGGCAGTCCTGAAGCATCGGCCAAAAGCTGGCGAATAAGCGGATGTGCGCCTGCGCCACCACTGACGCTAATTGCTTCGACGGGGGCACCATTTTTGCTTTGCGTATCGATGATCTGTCGCAAGCCGTAACCAAGGCCACAGAGACCTGCAACATATAGTGCAACAAGGGAGTCTACCCCTGTCTCCATGCCCTGCCCCACAATAACAGCACGAGCATGTGGGTCGGCAAAGGGTGCACGATTACCAAGAAATTCCGGCACGACATGTAACGCATCAGCGAGCCGCACAGCCTCACTTGGTGAATTTGCTAGTGTCAACGCCCTGTCACCAAGCCATTGCGGCAGAGATTTGCCTTCAGCCTTTGCAACTCTGCCTGCTTCGTGCGCTGCCGGATGACACTGGATAAGATGATCAATTGCAGCCCCCGCCGCTGATTGACCACCTTCATTAAGCCACTTGCCTGGCAGCATTGCCGAATAATAAGGCCCCCAGACGCCGGGAACAAATGCCGGTTCAATGGTCGTCGTCATTGTGCATGAAGATGTGCCGAACACATAAGCCAGGCATTTCACCGGATCGGCAACGCCATCACGGGCACCAACGGTTCCTACACCACCCGCATGCGCATCAATCAGCCCTGCTGCAACTGCAATGCCTGCAACAAGTCCCATTTCGGATGCAGCTTGTTTGCTCAACCCTTGACCAAGTGGAGTACCGGGTGCAACGATCACCTGCCCGATGCGACTAAAATCATCGTCTGCAAGATCTCCGAGGCCAATAGCACGGAAATAATCCGCATCCCAACGCCCTTCATGTGCCAGATAAGTCCATTTACAGGTAACAGTGCACGATGAGCGCTCAAGTGCGCCGCTTGCCTTAAATGTCAGAAAATCGGTGAGGTCGAAAAAATGACGAGCCTTTGTATAGGTATCGGGATTATTTTCACGCAACCACAGCAATTTTGGTGTCTGCATTTCTGGCGAAATACGACCACCGACATATTTGAGCACATCATAGCCGCCCGCATTAATCCGCTCAGCCTGTGAGAGTGCGCGATGGTCCATCCACACGATAACATCACGATCGCTATCGCTGCTCACTGGCAATGTTTTATCGCCGTCGCCAATGACAACGAGCGAGCAGGTTGCATCAAAGCCGATGCCTGCCACCTCGCCCGCGTCAATACCAGCGGTTGTAACACTTTCACGAACGCATTCACAAACGGCACGCCATATCTGCTGGCTTGATTGCTCGACGAAACCACGATCATCCCGGTAAAGATCAATTGGGCGTTTGGCTGTCGCCAAAAGCTTGCCGGAGCGATCAAAAATACCGGCGCGGGCGGAACCCGTACCAACATCCACACCAATCAGATATTTTGAGGCCATTAGGGCTGCTCTCCGTAAAACGCGATTACACCCGATCAAAGTTCGTCGGCAGCACCAGCATATCGCGGATGGTAACTGTACGCTTACGCGTCAGCATATATTCGACTGCGTCAGCAACCTCACTCGGGTCAATCAGACTGCCTGATTCTTTAGCCTTGCGCAGGTTTTCTTCAGGCCAATCAGCAAGCAATGCAGAAACCACTGGGCCGGGAGAAACCTGTGCCACACGAACGCCATGCGGGATCATCTGGCGACGCATAGTCTGTACAAAGCATGTCACCGCCCATTTGGACGACGCATAGACTGGTTCCCAATAAGTCGGATAATGGCCCGCGATCGAACAGGTCACGATAATATCACCCGTCTTGCGCTCGATCATATGCGGCGCGACAGCATGAACATTTTTAATAACAGCATTGATGTTCAGGTTGAGCATCTGATCGATAGCTTCGGCGGTTGTTTCAGTCAGATCACCACCGATATAGGTGCCAGCGTTGCAATAAAGAATATCGATATGATCGACCTTTTGCAGGATTTCCGGCACCATAGCTGCGCAGCTTTCGGCATTGAGCAGATCGGTCACCTGGGCGATAGCCTTTTCGCCTAACTCGGCCACCAATGCATTCAACGCTGCTTCATTACGATCCACCAGCACAACTGTGGCCCCTGCGGCAAGCAGCGTTTTTGTTGTGGCCAGACCAATACCTGAAGCAGCCCCCGTGATGACTGCGATCTTGCCTTGAAGCGATTCCGCCATTTTATTCTCCTGTATATGCACCAGATTGTTTCCGGCAATTTTCGTAAATGGTTAGCGCCACTCGCGCCCGATATAGATTGCGAGCAGGATGATGCCGCCTTTGATCACATCTTGCAGATATGGATTGATGCCCATCAGATTGAGGCCATTATTCAAGATACCCAGCAGGATCGCACCAATCAGTGTCCCAATGACCAGACCGCGACCGCCCGCAATTGCGGTACCACCCAAAACAACTGCAGCAATGGCATCGAGCTCAAAGCCCACGCCGGCATTGGGCTGACCGCTCATCAGTCGCCCGGTCAGAATGACTGCGGCGAGAGCGGATGTAAGGCCGGAAATCGCATAGACGGCAAGCTTAACGCGCATCGTTTTCACGCCCGAAAGCCGGGCTGCGGTTTCATTGCCGCCGAGCGCATAAACATGGCGACCAAACGCTGTCCGCTCGAGCAAGACCCATGCAATCGCATAGATGATAAACATAATGATAACCGGCACAGGGATCATACCGATCCGCCCTACACCAAACCATGACACCCAACTCGGTAGGCCACTGATCGGATAACCGCCGGAATAAATAAGACCGATACCGCGCGCCATGCCCATAGTAGCAAGCGTCACGATAATAGCGGGCATCCGCCCCCACGCGACGAGCACACCGTTAATTGTGCCAATTGCAAGTCCAATGAGCAGACCAAGGGCAAGGGCAGCACTTGCAGGAAGCCCGGTATGAACCATGAGGCCGGAAGCAAGCGTTCCAACCAGTGCCATAACCGCGCCAACAGACAAATCGATGCCGCCTGTGAGGATGACGAACGTCATACCGACAGCCAGTACTGCAACGATAGAAACCTGCCGCAACACATTGAGAATGTTGGAAACAGTGAAGAAATTGTCGCTGGCAAGCCCCATCAAAATCGAAACGACGATCAAGCCCGCCAAAGGCAGTATCAGCGGCGAATGCAGCCAATTGCGCAATGAAAAGCCGCTCTTCTTTTCTGCTGTGGCAATATTTGCATCATTGGACATAGTGCGGCTTCCCCGTTGTGGCTTGGGTCATGACTTCCTCGGACGTGATTTTCTCGCCCTCAAGCGTTGCAACGATACCGCCGGAACGGAACACGCAAACCCTGTCGGACATGCCTATAATTTCCGGCAGCTCGGAAGAGATCATGATGATAGAATATCCGGCATTGGTGAAAGCGCGCATGAGGGCATAGATTTCTGCCTTCGCACCAACATCAATACCACGTGTGGGTTCGTCAAAAATCAGCACGCGCATGTCATGATTGATCCAGCGTGCGATGACGACTTTTTGCTGATTACCACCTGACAGCGTATCGATACGCGCATAGGGCCCCTGAGCCTTCACGCGCACTTGCTGCATGGCAACCTGTGTAGCTTCGAGCTCTTTTTTGAGATCAACGAACCAGTGCAGGCGACGATATTTGCCATAATTGTTGAGAGAAATATTTTGCAGGATAGAGAAACTGGTGATCAGCCCCTGCTCTTTGCGGCTTTCAGGTAAAAGCCCAATGCCGTTTTCAAGCGCCTGATCCGCACCCGAAAGTCGCGTCACGACGCCGTTGAGTTTCATCTTACATTGAACAGACGTATGTTCGCCAAGCATGGCCAGAACACTTTCCGTCCTGCCTGAACCAACAAGCCCCGCAAAACCCAAAATCTCGCCCTTGCGCAGGCTAAAGCGTGAAACAGGTCCACCCTTGCGCAATTGCAATTCTTCCACGTCAATGATTGTCGGCGCTGACACATCGATATCGGCCTTGGGCGGAAAACCAGCTTCCAGCCGGCGACCAACCATCATCTCAACCAGACGGTCGTTATCCACATCCGCGACGTCACAGGAATTAATATAATTGCCATCGCGCAGGACCGTAATCCGATCGCAGATCGCAAAAATCTCTTCGAGATGGTGCGAGATAAAAATGATCGCCACACCCTGTCGGCGCAACTCGCGCATCACCTTAAAAAGATGTTCAACTTCGGATGGGGTCAGCGTTGCCGTAGGCTCGTCGAGTATAAGAATACGCGCATCTAGCGCCAGTGTTTTAGCGATTTCGACAAATTGCTGTTCTGCCACCGAAAGCCGGTTAATAGGCAGATCCATCTGCACATCAACGCCAAGCTTTGCCATAATTTCACGCGCACGGCTGCGCATGGCGGCTCGGTCCAGAAGACCAAGACGGTTGCGCATTTCACGCGCCAGAAACATATTTTCGACTGCATTGAGATACGGGATCAGGCTGAATTCCTGAAACACGATACCGATGCCAGCTTGAATGGCAGCGTCGTAATCGGCGAAGTGGCGCTCTGTTCCGTCAACCCAGATTTCGCCTTCGGAAGGGCGCAGGATACCGGAGAGTATCTTCATCAGCGTAGATTTGCCCGCACCGTTCTCCCCGAGAAGAGCGTGAACTTCACCAGCACGCACTGTCAGATCCACACCGTGGAGAACCTCGATCCGGCCAAAGCTTTTTTTGATGCCTTTCAGCTCAAGCACGATTTGTTCCTAACCAATAAAGGGCTCCCGCTCCAAATGCGTCTTTTCGGACGCACCCGGAGCGGGAGCTGGGAGGATGATTACCAGCTGAAGCCTTCAGCGTTCTTGGCATCGATCACCATAACGTCGATCGGAACTTCCTTAGGAACAACGCGTGCACCCCATTTCTGGGCCAGTGCCATTGCAAGACCGACACGCACCTGATCACGCGGGAACTGTGCGGTGGTTTCGATGAAAGGTGTGCCGTCCTTGATCGCCTGAATTGCTTCTGGTGCACCATCGACGGAGGTCAGCTTAATATCACGGCCCGAACCCTGAATTGCTGCCAGCGCGCCCATAGCACCGCCGTCATTGACCGAGAAAATGCCTGTGAGATTAGGGTGCGACTGGATCATATTTTCAACGACACCAAGTGCCACAGAGCGATCCTGACGACCATTCTGTGTATCGACTAGCTTGATTCCCTCAAACTCTGCGAGTGCTGCCTTGCAGCCCTCAACGCGCTGTAGGATAGGAACGACTGGAATGCCGTCGAGAATGGCAACCTCGCCCTTGCCTTCAAGGCTTTCACCAAGATACGTGCATGACTGATAGCCCGCGTCCCGGTTTTTCGATCCGACGAATGTATCAACCGGACCATTGGCGTTGGCATCAACCGCAACAACAATAACGCCCTTTTCCTTAGCGGCATTAACAGCGGCTTCAACGCCAGCACTATCAGTTGGATTGAGAAGCAGAATATCGATGTTCTGCTGGAGCATATCTTCAACGTCGGAAATCTGCTTAGCCACATTATGGCCAGCGTCGCTGACAACAACTTCAGCGCCGATGCTCTCAGCTGCGCCGCGGAGCGCTTCCTGCATCGATACAAAATAGGGATTGTTCAGTTCCTGAAATGTCATACCAATTTTAAGCTTTTCCTGCGCAATCGCAGGCGATGCCAGAAGAGCAAGAACAGTGCTCACTGTTAAAATGGCTTTTTTCATTGAGATTTACCTCCCGTTACAGATTGACAGGCGATGCCTGCATGCTTTGGGCAGAAACCCGCCCGCCCAAATTGCGAATAACCGCATTCTCCGGCTCTGATTGGCCTTGCATCACCGGAATTTTATTTGCGGCAAAAGTGGTACGAAACTGCGAGGGGGACATGCCCTTAAGATTGAGAAAATGCCGGTTGAAATTGGACAAATTGGAAAAGCCGATCTCGTAGCAAATATCGGTAATCCGCACTGACGGCATCGTCAGCAGCATCTGGCAAGCCAAATCTACACGCAACTGATTGCGGTAACGAACCAAAGTCGTCCCTGTATGACGCTTAAAAGCGCGCGAAAAAGCACTCTGACTCTGCCCAAGCATTTCAGCGAGTTCGCTCTCTTCAATCTGATCGGTCAGATGCTCACGCAAATAAGCGAGCGCGCGATTGATGCCACAGGGATTAAAGCGTCTCACGTCCAGCTCATAGCTCAAGCTTGCCAGCACTTCCGGTTCAGGCGCATTGACCAATAAGTCGAGAATTTCCCAGAACAACGCGATACGCGTCATTCCCTGCGCCACAATTAAACGCTCCATGAGGGGGCGAATTTTGATGCTTGTCGCATCATCAAACAACAACCCGCGACGGCTGCGTTCCAACAATGGGCCAAGGCTACCCATTTCCGGCATGGTTGCGAGCGCGTTTTCAATGAAAGCTTCGGGGAATTGGATGACCATAGAACGGGTGGGAACAATTTCACCGCGCTCAATCTCGCTGATCCAGTTTTGTGGCAGATTGGGCCCGGTCATGATCAATTGTCCCGGCGCAAAACGCCCGACATGATCACCCATGTAGAAGGTGCCAGAAGTCGCAACGACGAGATGAATCTCATATTCCGGATGATAATGCCAGCGCACGGTACGGAATGGATAACCATGCATCCATGCCGCAAAGGACTCACCCTTACGGATATGCACAAGCTCCAAATCTGGTTGCATGACATCCTCCCTGACGCACACCATGATACAGTTTGAAGGCCTGGGCTCCTCTGCCCCAGACCATGTCTCATGATCGATGCATTCTGGGTGGTGTAGGCGCCCGCGGCTACATCACAACTTAGAATATTATGATACTTTTTTTACCTATAATTTGCGTAATCTATGAAAAATGAAGCACTTAAGAGTGCCAATTTGATACTTAGACACCTTAATCCATATGCTTGATGTGTATAGAAACCCCACATTACCAGTATTTTCAGTGCTGTAACGTCAATAGGCATGCATCTTTCAGGCGACCATAAATGATGTGATCGCCCTCATATTTTTTGACATCGGAAATTACCATTTTATGGTTAGATACTATTATAACTCCCATTTTAGTTGTGCGAAAACACAGAATATCTACATGCAAAGTGGCAACTTAAACCGTGCAGCCGTGCCAAGGTGCGTTCCAATTGTCTCCTCGAGGGCCTCGTCCAGTCGGGAGTATTCTGCTCCGACTAAACGAGGTGCCAAAGGCTAACTTGCAACGCTGCATAAACAACATCAAGAGTCGTAAAACTTAATTGTTAAGCCTTGTCTTGATGCTAGGCGTTCCAAAGTGTTCTTGATCGCCTATTGAGGAAAGGTGATCTGAAGCTTCACATCAGTTTCACGGGCTTCAACCGCACGATCAAATCCAAGAATGCTATCTTCAAAAGGCAATGTAGCCGATATCAGCGGCTTGAGATCCACTTTGCCTGAAGCAATCAATGCAATAGCGCGATCGTAAACATTGGCATAACGGAAGACGGTCTCGACGCGCAACTCACGGGCCTGAAGTCCGACAATATCGACCGGAACGGGGTCAACTGGCATACCAACAAGTACAATTGCACCGCCCGGTCGTGCCAAGTTCGCAATATTGAGAATAGCAGATGCGGCACCCGAGCATTCAAACACCAGATCGCAACCCCAGCCGTCGGTGTGTTCTGCAATGACTTCCGCAAGGTTATGTTCACGAATATTGGCGGCTACTATGCCATCATAGGCTACGATAATATCGAGCTTCGGTTGAGCCAAATCGGCGACGATCACCTTTGCGCAGCCGCCAGCAAGTGCTGCCAATGCCACCATCATGCCAATAGGGCCTGCGCCCGTGACAACAGCCACGTCACCCGGCTGGATGCGTGCACGTAAAGCGGCCTGCATGCCAATGGCGAAGGGCTCAACCATAGCACCTTCGCCAAATGAAACCTGATCCGGAAGTTTATAAGTGAAAGCAGCTGGATGAATAACTTCAGGCACAAGGCAGCCATGAACCGGTGGGGTAGCCCAAAACTGAACTGCCGGATCCACATTGTAAATACCGAGTTTCGATGCACGCGACGTCGGATCGGGAATACCTGGTTCCATACAAACACGATCACCGACCGCTAGATGTGTGACATCTTCGCCCACTTCTATGACTGTTCCTGATGCTTCATGACCGAGAACCATCGGTTCGTTGACAATGAAATGCCCGATGCGCCCATGCGTATAATAGTGCACATCGGAGCCACATATGCCGACCGTGTGAATCTTGATGCGCACATCCTTACGCCCAAGCGTATTCGGCAAATCAAAATCTCTAAGCGAGAGCTTTCCCTTTTCTTCGAGAACGAGTGCTTTCACTGCTTCCTCCTAAGCGCATTATGAAACATGCGGGCTATCAAAAGGGAATTTTACAGAAAGTAAAGCAGACGTATCACCGAAGTGGAATCTTTAAGTTTGGTGCGCAAAAATCTATCAGCAGGATAGAGAATGCGTATAGGTCTTGAGATTTCTCGTGCCTATCCGGATGGATACAAAATCGAATCGCAAAGTGGCAACGGCTACACTGAAGCGTAATCGGCTCGTAAAAAACGAGAGCAGGATTAAGTTAGATAGACAAAAAATGTAAGCCAACCAGTGGCCATAATGCATAACCAATACTGGTTACAAACTGCGTTGAACCTGCTCTTGCTAGCACAACTAAACTACTGATTATTAGTTTTAAAGCGATATGGCTGGGGCGCCTGGATTCGAACCAGGGGTGCCGGTACCAAAAACCAGTGCCTTACCGCTTGGCTACGCCCCAACTTGCAGCATCAAATAAACTCTATCGCCGCAAAACTCAAGGCTATATATTCAATCAATCGACATTTCCCCAAATGAAAATTTGGAAGTCTCAACACCATCATTTTAGACTTGAATAGCCTTTTCTGAACGGCAATTTGTACTGACAAACGAGCCCAGCCAATCCACCGAAGGGCTGCGGTTTTTCCACCGCTGCCCTATCGCTTTTGACAAGTGCCATCAACTGCCGCCGCCACTCATTGAAGCTAATGCGGCAAGGTATGTAGCATGCCATGCTCGATAGTA
>NZ_JAVDQT010000011.1:0-117308 GCF_031454375.1 Brucella pseudogrignonensis | reverse complement strand
ATAATCCGATAAATAAAAGCTCGTATGCACACGTGCGCAAAACACACCCAACAACAGCCCGCCCAAAGCGGGCTTTTTGCTTTAGAAAATAGAATCCTGAAAAAGCCCAGCGCTACAAGATGCGCAAATCGGGCAAAGCTTGATAACGCAAATAACAACACTCATTAAATGAGCCAGAGAAGTATGCGGGGGTGCTGTAAGACCGGAGGGTTAAGTAATACCATCCCTGATACTATCGAGCATGGCATGCTACATACCTTGCCGCATTAGCTTCAATGAGTGGCGGCGGCAGTTGATGGCACTTGTCAAAAGCGATAGGGCAGCGCGTGGAAAAACCGCAGCCCTTTGGTGGATTGGCTGGGCTTGGCAGATCACCGCGAAGCACAATGCGCTTACGTTGACGTTGAGCGATGGGATCAGGCAACGGAATGGCTGAAATCAGTGCTTCAGTGTAAGGATGTGCAGGATTATCGAAAACATCGGATGTCTTGCCAGTCTCAACGATGCGGCCAAGATACATGACAGCCACACGATCTGCGAAATGCCGCACAACCGAAAGGTCGTGGCTGATGAATAGATAAGACAGGCCAAATTGCTGCTGCAGATCGAGCAGCAGATTTAGTATCTGCGAGCGGATAGATACATCAAGCGCCGAAACAGGTTCATCAAGGATCATCAGCTTTGGATTCAGCGCAAGCGCGCGTGCGATCACAATGCGCTGCCTTTGCCCTCCCGAAAAGGCTCCAGGCATTCTCGTGGCATGTTCTGGATGAAGCCCTACGAGTTTAAGCAATTCCGCAACACGGGCGCGACGTTCTGCTGAGGTGCCAATTTTATGGATGGCAAGCGGTTCGGCAATACTCTCACCAATTGTAAGCTTAGGATTAAGCGCAGAAGCCGGGTCCTGAAACACGATTTGAATATCACGCGATAGCCCGCTTATGGTTTCTGGAAGACCATGTGCAACAGGCTTTCCATCAAAGTTGATTGCGCCTGATGTGGCTTTCGTCATGCCCAGGATTGCAGTGCCGAGCGTGGATTTACCGCAACCCGATTCACCAACCAGTGCAACGCTTTCGCCACGCGCAATATTAAGGCTCACCCCATCAACGGCTTTGACATAGTTAACGGCACGGCCCAGCAAGCCCCCGCGAATGGGATAATGAACTTTGAGATTTTCGACAGAAAGCAGCGTGTCGTTCATAGCAGTGCTCCCACATGTTGCGAACGCCAACAGGCAGCAGCGCCAACATCTATGCGTGCAGATAGTTTTGGTATCTGCGCGCTGCAATAATCTTCGGCAATTGGGCAGCGTGGTGCAAAGCGACATCCATCGGGCCATGAGCCGATGTCCGGCACAATCCCTTCAATGGTCGGTAGATGGGTTTTGGGCGTTCCCTCCAGCCGTGGAATAGTTGAGAGCAGAAGCTTTGTATAAGGGTGTTCCTGCTGAGCGAAAATTGCTTCAACTGGTGCTTGTTCGATCACGCGCCCTGCATACATAACTGCGACACGATCAGCCATATCGGCAACGACGCCCATATCATGGGTGATTAGCAGAATGGCAGTCCCGGTCTCGTCACGCAGTTTCTTCATCAGATCAAGTATCTGCGCCTGAATAGTGACATCCAGTGCCGTTGTCGGTTCGTCGGCTATAAGCAATTTGGGCCGACAAATCAGAGCCATCGCAATCATCGCACGCTGACACATGCCGCCTGATAGCTCAAAGGGATATTGCCCGGCCCGGATTTCAGGCTCCGGAATCCCCACTTCTTCTAGCATGGCAATAGCGGCATGGCGTGCCGCTTTACCGCTTAAATTGCGATGGACAATGAGGCTTTCCTCAATCTGTTTGCCGATTTTCATCAGCGGATTGAGTGAGGCGACAGGCTCCTGAAAAATCATTGCTAAATCATTGCCACGAAGACTACGTCGCTTGCTGTCAGATATGCTCACAAGATCATTATCGCCAAAGTGAATGCTGCCAGCAGCTACTTTTGCGACCTTCGGCAGAAGCCCCATGACTGAAAATGCAGTCAATGACTTTCCACAACCGGACTCGCCCACCACTGAAAGGATTTCGCCTTCATTGACGTGGAAGCTCACACCATCCACCACGGGCTGCCCGGCGATCTTGATGACAAGTTCATCAACTGTAAGCACAGGTTTTGTCATTCTGCCTCCGTGCGCACTGCTGCCCAAGGATGGTAAGGATGCGCCATGCCGATATTGTGGCCATCTTCACGCACCACAATTGAGGGGATTGAGAAATTCACTGGATAGAGCGTTTCCTCAATAATCTCGACTGGGAATTCTTCGCTTAAGCGGGCTGCCACATCAGGTTTTGCACGCTCACTTACGCGCAGCTTAACTCCGCTGGCGTCGATGCGCGGCGCATGAAAGGCGGCTTCAGGTGACATGCCGAAAACGTCGATATAGGATAATATCTGCGCCACAGCAGGCATAATCTGGCGTCCGCCCGCAGCACCGAGTGCTATATGTGCTAAGCCATTTTTGCTGGCAACGATCGGGCACATATTGGCAAGCGGCTTGACGCCCGCTGCAATGGAATTTGGCTGGTCGGGTCGCGGATCAAACCACATCATTCCATTGTTCATGAGAAGATCAAGCGACGGTGCAACTACCTTTGAACCAAAGCGCGACAATAAGGTATTGGTGAGTGACACCATTGTGCCTTCGCGATCAACAACGCTGATATGCGTGGTGCAGCTTTCGCCACTGCTGCCATGACCAAGTGTTCTCAAACGCTCTTCAGATGCGCGGCGGATTGATCGCGCGAAGGCGAGCGCCGTTTTGCCATAAAGCGGATCATCTTTGGGTAGCGTCCGGTTCAGCTCATCAAGAACATGTTTAAGCGTTGGCCCACCAGAAAGCCCCGGCATCACATGTATTGTTGAGCGATGATAATCAACAGATAGCGGCTTTTTCCATTCAGGTTCAAACTGAGAGAGATCGGTTTTGTCGATGAGGCAACCGCCATCGCGCAAGTCTTCGATCAGCTTTTCAGCGATTTCACCTTCATAGAAATCCCGCGCGCCAGCTTTTGCCAGTCGCTCAAGCATGGCTGCTTTCTTAGGCATGGGAATAGTGCGCGGCGACCCCGTTTCAGGAACACGTGGCGCACGCCCTTGATCAAGAAACAACGCGCTTGAAGCTGGAAAGCGGTTCAAGCCTTCGCTATCAATGGCAAGACAGAGCGTGGTGAACCAGTCAATTTGTAGTCCACGTTGCGCATGTTCAATGGCGGGTTGCAGCGCATCAGCGAAGCTGATCGAACCAAAACGTTCCAACGCAGATGCGAGGCCTGCTATCGCGCCGGGCACGCAGATGGAACTATAACCGATCAGGTTTTTATCTTCGACAACTTTGGGCCAGTTGAACCAGTCGCCATCGCTGCCCGGAGCAAGTGGATAATCTTGTGGGTCGATATTGCGTGGCGACACAACATTAAAATCAAGCGCATCTACAGTACCGCTTTTGCCATCAGCGTGGAGCAAAAAGCCGCCGCCGCCTATGCCCGAAAGCCATGGTTCGACGACACTTAAGGCCAATGCGGTCGTGACGGCGGCGTCCATTGCATTGCCACCGCGGCGCAAAACAGCAGCGCCTGCTTCCGCTGCAAGCCAGTTCTGGCAAGCAACCATGCCGCCTTCACTCACGCTCTGCTTTTTCTGGATTGACCAGCTCTCAGCCATTCGTCTGTCCAAATCTGCGGTTTCCAATTGCGGCGGGTATGGTTGCATCGACAGCAAAATGTCCCACATTGGCGGATGCTTTATGGTGTGCTGCAATTTCAGCCGCTGTTGCTATCCACGCATCGCTTTGGCTGGTTATGTTGTCCAAAAGCTCTTCTAAAAGTGCGATGCGTTGTGCGCGGCCTGAAATCCAGTCATGCACTGTGAGTGTAAACAACCCACCAAAGCGGTGAAGGGTGCGCCACTCAGAAATCCAATCCTGCAAGATTGCCTGTCCAGACTGAAATGGCCACTTGTCGCGTCCACCGCCCTCAAACTTGAAGAAAATCGCATCGTCAGTTGCCCATTGCACGGGAATTTCTGTGACGCCGTCAATTTCGTAAGGGTGATCAAAGCCTGAAAGAGACGAGTCATAGGCCAAACCCAGACGCTTGATCTCGCGAAGCATATGCGGGGTCAGTTCCCATGCAGGCGAACGAAAGCCAACGGGCTTTTCGCCTGTCTGTTTGACGAACAATTCGATGCTTGCTTCAAGCGCTCCGGTAAATTCCGCGTCTGATACATCTGCGACGATCTCGTGGAAATATCCATGAAGGCCGACTTCGTGACCTGCTTCAATCAATGCTGGCAGGATTTCCGGGTTTGTTTCAGCGGTCAGTCCGGGGACATAAAAGCTGGCTTTGACGTTGTATCGTGCGAAAAGATCGATCAGCCGATACAACCCGGTACGGGGGCCGAAACTGCGGATTTCCAGCGTTGCCAAACGATCCGGCACCGCATCGCGATGTGCCCACATGAACGGAACCTGCGCATCCACATCAACAGACAACAACGTCGCGGACTGCTTGCAAGAAGGCCACTGATAGCCGGGCCATGGCGATTTGACGGCGAGCTTTTCGATCATAGCGCCTTCTTTTTCTGCTGGAAAACTGCCGACGAGCCGATGGAATTGCCACCGTCGACCGTCATTGTGGCGCCGGTCACATAGGTTGCTGCCGAAGATGTCACATAGAGCACAGCCGATGCCACATCAGGGGCCGAAGAGGCACGCCCAAGCGGGATCGATGACGTCACCGTGTTCACGTGTTCATCGGACAGGGAACTGACATCGCTTCCCGCTGCAAAGCCCGGTTCCACGGCATTAACCCGAATGCCATATTCGGCAAGTTCAAGTGCAAAGCCTTTTGTCAGACGATCTAGCGCCGTCTTTGAGGTGCAATAAGGAACGACAGTTGTGCGCATTTTGCGCGCAGCACCCGACGATATATTGACAATAGAACCGGCTGTTTTGGTATCAATCATCTGCTTTGCAAAAAGCTGTGACAGCAGGAAAGGTGCGCGCAAATTGACGCCCATGATACGGTCCCAATCATCAAGCGAAATATCGAGCAGAAAGCCAGATGGATAAATACCTGCATTGTTGATGAGAATGTCTGGTGCGCCCCAGCGTGTACCGACCGCGTTGGCAAAGCTTGAGATGGAGGCCGCGTCGGTGAGGTCGGAGCCAATGCCAAAATGGCCTTCGCCGGATAGTTCAGCAATCCGCGCATCAATCTTTGCCTGATCCTGATCGGTCAGGCAGAGCACTGCGCCTTCCTTGGCAAAAGCACTGGCGATCCAGCCGCCGATGATACCACCCGCACCGGTTACGATGACTTTTTTGCCTTTGAATTCATTTTCAAAATTCATGGATGAACTCCTATCTGCCGCGCGGGTCGAGCCAATCGCGGATATGATCGCCGATAAGATTGATGGAGAGAACAAGCAGAAATAAAGCGAGGCCCGGAAATGTCGCTATCCACCATGCGGACGCGACGTAATTTCTGCCGGTCGAAAGCATCGCCCCCCAGCTTGCTGTTGGTGGTTGCACCCCCAGCCCGAGGAAAGACAGGCCAGCTTCAAACAAGACCATCAGCCCAAATTCGAGCGTTGCTACAACAATGAGTGCGCCTGCGATATTCGGCAGAATATGTCGCCATAACAGACGCAGCCATCCTGCACCCATGAAGCGAGACAGACGCACATAAGGCATGTTGGCGACCGAAAGCGTCTGCCCATAGGCAACGCGTGCATAGCGTGGCCAGCGTGTAAGGGCGAGGACGATCACCACATTCGCAAGGCTTGGCCCCAAAATGGCTACAGTAATGATCGCGAGCAGAATGGCCGGGACGGAGAGAACCATATCGACAAGCCGCATGATGATTGTTTCAGTCCAGCCGCGATAAAAGGCAGCCAACATACCCAAAATACTGCCCAGTATGCCCGAAAGGACGACCGATGAAATCGCAACCAACAGCGAAATACGGGCACCATAGATAAGCCTGCTCAAGACATCGCGGCCAAGCTCATCGGATCCAAGATAGTAGACAACACCACGGCTTTCAAAACCTGGTGGTTTGAGACGAGCCAGCAGGTTTTGCTTGTTTGGGTCCATAGGGGCAAACAAAGGCGCAAAGATTGCGATCAGCAGAAGCAAAACCAAAATGGCAAGAAAAGGAGAAACCGAAAGGGGCAGTTTCTTAGACCATCTGGCGAAGAAGCCTGTTGATGATGTGAGAGACGTCATGCCTGACCTCCCATGCGAATGCGCGGGTCAATCAGGCTGTAAAGCACATCGGCGATCAGGTTGAGCACAATCGCAGTTACTGCGCCTAAGAGAACGACGCCCTGAACCAGCATGAAATCACGCGCAGCAATTGCCTGTACGGTCAATTGACCAAGCCCTGGCCATGCGAAAACCGTTTCGACAATCACGGCTCCCGCCAGAAGATTGGCGATTTCCAGTGCTGCAACTGTCACCACCGGAATTGATGCATTGCGCAGCAAATGGCGGATGACGATGCGCATGACCGGCACACCCTTGGCATGAGCCGTGCGCACATAATCCTTTTCGAGTTCATCAAGAACGGCGGTCCTTGCAACACGTGCGAAAGTCGCCATCGATAAAAGCCCGAGTGCAATGGATGGCATGATAAGGCTCGGCCAGTCGCGCGCGCCGGATGGTGGCAACCATCCAAGCCAGACGGCGAACACCATGATCATCAGGATTGCGCTCCAGAAAGTTGGCATTGACTGCCCTGCAAGGACAATACCCATAATGGCTTTGGATTCTGCTCGTCCGCGACGCACCGCCATAATGACACCCAATGGAATGCCCAAGCCGATGGCGACTACAAGCGCGCCTCCGGCCAGCAACAACGTATAGGGCAATCGACTTGCAATCAGCGTCCAGACGGAGACGTTCTGGACATAGGAACGCCCAAGGTCAAAGGTCAGTAGACCTCGCAGATATTCGAGGTACTGAACAGCAAGAGGCCGATCAAAGCCAAGTGCGATGCGCATTGCTTCGATATCGGCCAGTGTCGCATTTTGCGGTACGAGCAGCAGAACGGGATCGCCTGCTAAGCGTTGCAGAAAGAAGATCAGTGTCATCACGCCAAGAATGGCGATCAGAGCCTGCACAATGCGGGTCAGAAAAAAAGCTGGCACTGCGGTTATCGTTCCCTTGTTATTTTTATTTCAGGCTGGCGCATGTCTGCGCCAGTCTCTCGTGTTTGGAGTGCATCTCGGGATGCACTCTAGTCCTGCCAGCTCATGCGATTCAGGAAGAGGCTTTCATTGGCTGTTGGCTTCCACTCAAGCTGCTTTGCCGCGCCGTAAATAATTGCTGCCTGATAAAGCGGCACAAGCGGCACGTCTTCGGCAACGAAACTGCTGACGGTCTTATAGTTTTCAAGGCGGGTTTTTTCATCGAGCGTGCCGCGTGCGGCTTCCAGCGCCTTATTGATTTCAGGATTGTTGGTTGACGACCAGGAACTGGACGAGTGCAGGAGCGGGAAAAGCACACCATCGGCATCCTGACAGGCGCAAGACCAGCGCCCAAATGCAATGGCGGGCTGGCTTGCCGGCTCGCTTTGCGCACGCTTGAGATACGTTGCCATATCTGTGGTTTCGATGTTAACCGTTAGCCCCGTTTCGCCAACCATTTGGGCGACGGCCTGTACGATGCGCTGATCGAATGTAGGGGCGGTCGCGAAGCTGACAGCCTTACCAGTTGCGCCAGCATCTTTGATCAGCTGTTTTGCCTTTTCGAGGTCATAAGCATATCCCTCAATGCCTTCGACGTAACCAAAATGCGATGGCGTCACCATTTGTGCAACGGGCTTATCGACCCCACCGAGCAGACCTTCGGTAATGGCTTCCTTGTCGATTGCGCGGGCTACAGCTTCGCGAACGCGCTTATCATCAAAAGGCGGCAGGTTCGGATTGAGTTTTATATAGCCAACACGCTCGGTCAGAACGGATAAAGGTTTGGCATTGGCCGAACCTTCAATCTGAGTTGCAAGGTCGGCATCAAGGCCAACAGCGAGATCAGTGGTGCCAGATTGCAGATTGGCGATGCGGGTCGCGGCATCAGGAACGGCGCGGAATTCAGCGGTTTTGAAAGCGCCTTTTTCGCCCCAGTAATCGTCATTGCGCTCAAGCGCAACGGATACACCGCGCTGCCAGTTTACAAATTTATAAGGACCAGAACCAACAGGTGCCGCATTGAAGGCATCGTCACCTTTTGCTTCAACGACTTTTTCAGGGACGATTGACAGCTTTACAAGCTGTGCAAGCAATGCCGGATAAGCACCATCCGTTTTCACGGTCACTTCGTGATCGCCTGAAGCTTCAGCTGATACAATTTTGTTGAACTGACCGAGCTGCGGGCTGGCGAAAGCAGGATTGATGATGCGGTTGATGCTGAAGGCAACGTCTTTAGCAGTTAGTGGCGAGCCGTCATGAAACTTAACGTCGTCGCGCAATTTAAAGACGATCTCACTATCGGAATTATATTTCCATTCGGTCGCAATCTGCGGTGCAATCTCGCCATCGTCTGTGCGGGTAACCAGATTGTCAAAAATGTTACGGTAAACGTAGTAGCTGTCCGGGTTCCACTGCTTATGTGGATCAAGCGAGGATGGTTCGTTCACGAGATCAATGACCAGCTGATCCTTTGCAAAGGCTGCGGTCATGGTCAGCGGTGAACAGGCCAGAATGAGGCCTGCAATGGCGGAACGGATCGAACGGCTCGCTACTTTCATATCTATAATGCCCCTGGTTTCTCTAAGTTTGCTTCTGAACGTGTTTGTTTTTCAGTTTTGCTTTTGCCTGCATTGCGGCGGACAGGTTTCGTGCCGACCATAGCTTCGGATTCAAGGAAGCGGTCGAGCAGATAGGTTTCGAGCGCTGTGTTGGCAGTGCCGAATAATTCAAGAGCCTCGCTCTTGCGTCCCTCGATAATCGCGCTGATCAACAGTGAACGATTGGCAGGGATGAGCTTCACTCGGCCCGTCTTCTCAAAAAAATTGACCAGTCTTACCGCGCGATCCCAAAGGTCGGTCAGCCAGCCAGAAACAATCGGCATGTTGAGCCTTGCAGCCAATAACTCCAATATCTCGCGCTCGTAGCGACGGATTGTCGGAAGAATGTCGCCCCCAAGTTCATTGCGCTGCGTGAGTGCAGAATGCATTTCACCAAGCGCGGTCAGCCGTTGGATAGAAGCCTCATCGAGTACGGCCGCAAAAAGCAAAGGCTCAAGGTGCCGTCTTGCTGCGCTTAGCTCGCGAATTTCTCCCGCAGAAATTGGCGTGACAACCCAACCGCTCCGCGCCGAAGATGAAACAAGCCCGCTTGCTTTAAGGCGCGCAAGTGCTGCACGCAAAGCACCGCGTCCAAGCGCAAATTCATTTGCAAGTGCGGATTCCGACAGCCGCTCTCCCGGTGCCAGAACACAATTCACAATTGCACTTCGCAGTGCCTTTTCTGCCAGATCTCCTTTGCCTTCCAGCGATACAGGAGACGTGTAGGCATCATTATCCAACATTTATAACTGACCTCTCAGTTGCATATTTTGAAATCTCTTTAGGCCAAAGAAAAGAACGTATTTTCCGTTCCCAATCGCTGAAGTGAAGAATTTATCTCCATATCGCGCTCAAGAGGAAACAAGTGTATGTTGCCTCTACAATTATTATAAATCAACTGTTTCTCTTTCACGTGTGAAAATGAAATGACATTTTTCAATTGAGCAAAGATTTAGAATGTCCTCCAGTTGCGTCGATTTTTAGAAGGTGACACTATTCAATATTAATATTGCAAATATAGAAACTGAGATGTCAAATATCCGGCCTGATTTGCATAATGCCGCATTGAACCGAAAAGTCGGGGAACCTAATGGAGATATATTGATGCGCTTTAGAAACGCACTTTTTGCAGCAATGCTGGCAGCAACGACGCTTGCCGCTCAACCGTACAACGCTAATGCTAAAGACGTGCTGTCGGTGGATTTCATTGCTGAACCAAGCTCACTTGATCCGCATGTGCAGTGGAATACTGATAGCTTTAACGTCTACCGCAACATTTTTGATAATCTGCTGACACGCGACGATAAAGGCGAGATCTCGCCGCAAATCGCTACTGAGTGGAAATATCTCTCTGATGCAGAGATCGAGTTTAAAATCCGCGATGATGTGAAATTCCATGATGGTAAACCACTGACGGCTGAAGATGTCGCGTTCAGCATCAAACGTATTATTGATCCCGCTTTTGCCAGCCCGCAGATCGGCCAGTTTAATCAAATTACTGATGCCATTGCCAAGGATAACTCCACCGTTGTTGTTACGACAAAGGGTCCATATCCAGTGCTGCTCGCTCAACTAACCAAGCTTTCCATCGTGCCGAAGCATGTCGTTGAGGCTGTCAGTAAAGATGAGTTCAACATCAAGCCGGTGGGCTCAGGCCCATATAAGCTCGAGAGCTGGAACCGTGGCGTCGAAGTCTTACTCAATCGCAACGACGATTATTGGGGCAAAAAGGGTGAGTTTCCGAAAGTTGCATTCCGTGCCGTGCCGGATGGCTCGACGCGCATCGCCAATTTGCAGGCGGGAACAACCGACCTTGCAAGCAATCTCGACAATGATCTTGCAGCCCAGTTAGAAGCGTCGGGACAGGGTAAAGTTTTGCCGGTGCGCGGAGAGCGCATTGCATTCTTCTCGCTCAATATCAACAAAGCGCCGCTTGATGATCCGCGCATTCGTCTGGCAGTTGCTCATGCGATTGATAAGCAAGGCATCGTCGAAGGTATTTTGGGTGGTTACGATGCACCGATTGATGAACTGACGTCACCGGTATCTTTTGGCTATGTCGAAGGCATCAAAGCACCGGAATACAATCCTGAAAAGGCTAAAGAGCTGATTGCCGAAGTTGGCGACGCCGCTAAAACTGAGATCACCCTGCTTACCACGCCGACCTACGATCAGCGTGTGGTTCAGGCAATCCAGCAGATGCTCAACGATGTCGGCCTCAATGTGAAAATTGTCACAACCGATATGGGCAATTGGATGCAGCAGATGCAATCCGGCTCTGACACTATCCCGTCGGCAGCTTTCGGGCGCTGGAGTTGCGGCTGTCAGGATGCCGATGGCACGCTCTATCCACTTCTGCACTCTTCTAGTAGTTGGTCAACGATCAAGGATGATCGTCTGGACAAGGCACTTGATAAAGCGCGAACCGTCATTGACCCGGAACGTCGTCTCGAACTCTATAAGTCAGTGCATGAAATCGTCGCTGCCGAAAATTACATCATCCCGCTTTATCAGGCTTCGGTGCTTTATGGCGCGGCAAAGAATGCAGAGTTTACGCCTTTGCCAAATGAGAACCTCTTTCTCAATCGCGTTGGCTGGTCAGAAAAATAAGCCAAACCAACAAACAAAAGCCGGGCTGATAAGCAGTCCGGCTTTTGCCGTTTCCAAGTTTTCTGACAGGAAAAGACTACAGTGATTACAATCCTTGAAAATGCCAATGTTGTCGACGTTGAAAGCGGAGCTATTCACGCCGATCAAAACCTCATTCTGGAAAGCGGTTTTATCCGTGAAATTGACACCGGCAAGCTTTCGAGGGGTGAGGCGAACCGGATTGATCTCAAAGGAGCTTTTGTTATTCCGGGACTGATTGACGCCCATGTCCATGCCACAGCCTATACCGCCAATCTGGGCGAGCTACCGCGTCAGTCACCTATGTATGTTGCAGCGCGTGCGGCACAGGTGCTTGATGGAATGCTTTCGCGCGGCTTTACGACCGTACGCGATGTTGGCGGCGCGGATTTTGGCCTTGCACAGTCGGTCGAAGAAGGGCTGATTTCAGGGCCAAGGCTTCTTTATGGGGGCAAGGCGCTTTCGGCCAGTGGTGGTCATGGCGATCATCGCGCGATGGGCGTGGATCGGACCGATGAAACCTATGCGCAGGTGAGCCTTGGTCGCCGTTGCGATGGTGTTGATGAGGTTCGTCGCGCCGCGCGCGATGAGATCAGGCGCGGCGCGCACCACATCAAGATCATGGCTAATGGTGGCATTTCTTCGCCAACCGACCGCATCACATCGGATCAGTTCTCTGAAGATGAAATTGCAGCGATCGTGGATGAGGCTAATATGGCTGATCTCTATGTCGTATCGCATACTTATACTGCACGCTCAGTCGCACGGGCGGTACGCAACGGCGTCCGCTCAATTGAGCATGGCAATTTGCTCGATGAAGAGACTGTCGCGCTGATGAAACAGGCTGGGAGTTTCTTGACACCAACACTTTCATGCTTCCGCGCGCTGGCTGAAGTGGGCGCTGAAAGCGGCTTTCCCAAAGATCGGATGGACAAGATCAAGCTGGTGTTAGACTCTGGTCTTTATGCGGTGGAGCTTGCCTATCGTGCGGGTGTTTCCATGGCATATGGCACCGATCTGATCGGACCAATGCATTCTCGCCAATTGCATGAATTTGCACTGCGCGCAGATGTTGTTCCACCACTTGATCTGCTACGCGCGGCAACAAGTACGGCGGCAGAACTCGTGCGTCTTGAGAATGAAATTGGCTTCGTAAAAGAAAATTACCGCGCCGATCTCAATATCCTCTCAGCCAATCCACTTGATAAAGGCACTCTGGAAACCTTTGCTGATCACCTGCGACTTGTCATCAAGGGTGGTGAGGTCGTCAAAGACTACGCTTCATAAAGACTGAAATGCGATCTCGCATTCTTCAGCGACTTGACGGTCCCACTCACTTTTGTCGAGTGGTGCCAGCGGAAGAATGCGGGTTGCGCGCTTGGTAAACGGAAACTTGGTAGCATCCGTTGAAGCGAAACCACCGCTATCGACGACAAAGACGCCTTGCTCCGCCAATGGCGTAAATGACGTGCGGAAATGGTTGCTCGACTTAACGTGGATAATCGCCTTGCTTTCAAGGTTTATCCCAAGGCTGCGAAAAGCTTGTGTGTCATAAGCCTGGATACGCTCTGTAACGAGCACGATATGGCCATGCTCGCCAATCCGCAGGACTGCGCCCAAACCACCTTCCAATAATTCGCCATGCAAGTTGGCGCCTTCATTGCGATAACGCACTTCAGTGACGCGCTCTATGAATGCATCAACGACAAATGGTTCACCATTTTGGAGGCGACCCATAGCAACCGTACCGCGATTGCCTTCGCCAATTGCCTGCGCCGTCAAAACAGCATCACCATCAACCATGAAGCCTGCAGCAAAGGGCAGGTCCTGCGCCGAAAGGCTCGCAAAAATATCGGCGACATTAGCAACTCCGCCAGAGCCGGGGTTATCACCCGCATCGCCAATCACGACACGGCCCTTTGTGGCACGCGCATAGATCTCAGTTGCGGATTCTTCAAATGAAGGCGCTGGCTTGGTAATCGCTTCCCGGTTTTCCCATATCACTTCAGCCATGTCGCGATAGGCTTGCTTCATAGCCTCATCGCTAGTTCCTGTTATAAGGACAGAACTCCCAACCTCATCAGAGTCTACGTAAGGAAATCCCCCCATAACCACCACATCAGCAAGACCAGTGCGCTGCTCAATTTCATCTGACAGCACAACCAGGCCTTTAAACGGTTCTGCATCGCTTGTTTGTGCGCTCATGGGAGCAGCCACGGGCAGACGGAAGCGTCGGGTTTTCCAGCTCACCGGATCAAGTGCCAACTGCATCAGCTTCTTGCCGCGCGCGTGCGTATCAGCATGTGGATATAATTTGCCGCCAATAATTACATCCACCACATGAGGAAGCAGTGGCTCGACATTAGCATGAAAATCGAGTGGGACGGCTATACGAACATTTGGCCCGACGATTGCGCGAACTTTTCGTGCAAGATCGGTTTCGGGTGTAGCAACGCCATCAACCACCAAAGCACCATGCAGCAAGAGCGCCACAATATCTACTGGGCCAGCTGCAACAATATCTTTAAGTGATTGAATGATCTCTGAAACCAGCCGGTGATAGCTTTCTGTTTCCAGTGTTCCACCCGGCAGACATCCGGTGCAGATGCCATATTGGACGTCATACCCCGCTTCATCGAGTGCTTCGGTGACTCCACCAAGCCAGTTGCTCGTTGATCCAAATTCACGCCTGACGTCTTCGCCGCGAAAATATTGTGCAGACAGAAACCCTTCGTAATTTGCCCAAACCGGAGTGAACGCATTGGCTTCGTGAAAGAGCTGAATAACGGCAGCGCGAGGCATGAGGATTCCTTCGAGTGTCTGGTCTGGCTGTTTGCAACGGAAATTACGCTGCTACGGTCATTTTACGGATGCCATAAATGCGGTCTACAATGAGCAGTGTAACAATTGCCATGAAAAGTTGTAGCGTACTTAGTGCTGCAATTGTTGGATCAAACTGGTGCTCAAGATAGCTGAGCATCACAACTGGCAGGGTGTTTGTTTGTGCGCTTGCGAAAAAGTAGCTGACTGGCAGATTGTCGAACGATGTCAGGAATGAGAACAGCGACCCAGCCATCACTCCCGGGCGTATCAATGGCAGTGTCACATGCCAGAAAACCTGCAATGGATTGGCACCGAGAATAGCAGCTGCTTCTTCAAAGCGCCGTGGCAGACTACCATAAACACCGGCGACGGTTCGCACCACATAAGGCAGACAAACAACTGTGTGGGTGATGAGCAGTGCTGTAAATGAAATACCAAGTCCTAGCCAGCTCATGAAAAACAGCGAAGCGAAGCCGATGACGATCATCGGCATCGATAAAGGGGACAGCAGGAAAGTCATGATAGCATTGGCCCATCCGGCACGGGATCTTGCAAGATAGAGACATGCTGGGATGCCGATCAGGCTGGAAAGCACAGTTGCTCCCAGGCCTATTTTAAGACTTACGATTATCGCATCTACAAAAGGCTGATAGGCAAAAATATTTGCAAACCATTTCAGCGACCAGCCGGGGATTGGGAACGAAACATAGCCCGCTGACGTGAAGGACACCACGACGACAACCAGAATGGGTGCCAACATGAAAATGAAGAATGCGATCACGAAAGTGGTGAGGGCAATTCCTGCCCAATCTTTATGAAGTATCTTCAAGTTCTCAGGCTCCCCGTTGTCGCACGAGGCGAAGTTGCAGGAAGAGACAAGCAATGGCTATCACCAGCAGGATTGTACTCATTGCACTGGCCATGCCAAAATTCCGTGTCGTGTTAAACTGCTGATAGATCATCAGTGGCAAGGTTTGCAGACCGCCACCCAACATTACCAGTGTCACGAAGCTGCCATTGGCGATCATGAATACCAGAATTGCACCAGTGCCGATGCCGTCGAGGGAAAGCGGCAAGGTTATTTCCCAGAATGTACGCAGCCGACCTGCACCCAGAATTTTAGCGGATTCTTCCAGCCGGCGATCAATCCCTTGGAGCACAGTGCTGATAGATAGAACCATGAATGGGACAAGCACATGCACCAAAGCGGCTATAGTGATTTCAGGCGAATTGGTGAAACGCAGCGGTGCTGAAATGATACCAAGCTGGTCTACCAGCAAGTTGTTGATGAGGCCCCGACGAGCAAACAGAACCTGCCAGCCGAATGTCCGCATAATAATGGATGTCAGAAGCGGTGCGATCAGCAAAAATACGATGAGGCTCGCCCATCGGCCAGCTTTGCGCACCAGAAAATACGCAACAGGATAGCCAATCACCACACATATCAGCGTCACGCCGCCGGAAAGCAAAAGCGTTTCGCCAATAATGCGCAGGTAAAAAGGATCGCTTAACAGCGTGATATAACGAGCGAACGTCAGGCCACCTTCAGCATTCACAAAGCTGCGGATGCTGTTGTCAAAAAGCGGAAGTACAAAAAAGACCAGCAGAAAGACCAAAGCGGGCAGGGCAAGGAGCCAGCCCGGCAAGGCCAGCCCCTTTGCGGCAACAGTTTCTGGTGATGTAGTCTGGTTCATATTTCTACTCCGAAAACGCCAATGCAGAGGATTACTGACCGATTTCGCGGTTCCAGCGATCAACCCATTCATTGCGAACTTCAGCGATCTGCTCGTAAGGCGGGAAAGCTGTTTTCTGCCATGGCGTGATGCGCGGCTTCAGCTTTTCGCTGTAAACTACGGCAACATTGGTCACACCGTAATTCATAATGTCGGCAAACTTGGTCTGGTTTGCGGCATCAAGAACTTCGTTGATATAATCCCATGCCAGTGGGTTGGCATTTTTCGGCTTCTGCACGGCAAGCCCATTAAGCGATCCGCCTTCTGCTGGATTGATGAAGTCAATCCAAGTTGCGCCAGCATCATAATGGTTCCACGTGCGACCATCAAAGTAGATGCCAATATCGGCTTCACCGGAGGACAAGTGGTTGAAAAAGTCGTTCGGGCTTGCCCAGTAGATGAGATTATCTTTCATCTTCTCAACGGCTTTAAAGAATGGATCGACATTCTCCACACCGCCACCTAGAGCTTTTGCCATTGCCCAAATGAGCATGATAGGGGTGACTGCATAGCTGATCGATGGAATCGAAGCGACAAATTCACCGCTGGCGACACGATCAACAAATTCAGCGAATGATTTTGGCGGGTTTTTCACGCGATCTTTGTTGTATGTAATGCCTGCAACACCGTAATCGAACAGCGTCCCTTTGCTCTCAACTGAGTCAGTCAACTCCTGCGGAATCTTTGCCAGATTGGGCAGTTTTTCGAGGGTGAATTCATCGACCAAACCAGCTTTAGCAGCAGTGAGAGCGAGATCCGGTGTCATGATTAACACATCCAGCGGCGGCTTCTGCGGGGCGGCTTCGATCTGCGCCAGCCATTGTGGTGGGCCACCGAGCGCGACATTTGCCTTTGCACCTGATTTGGCTTCAAATGGCGCAACAAAACAACTGCGGATGGCCTCTTCCCATACGCCGCCAAAAGCAGTCACTGTAATTTCTTGTGCGCTCTGCGCATGGGCAAAGCGAGGCAGATTGCCGGTGGTGAGGCCCAGACCCAGCATAGCGCCGGAGCCGAGGAAGCTGCGTCTTGTCAAAATAGGCATTTCGGTTCTCCGATCAGAATATGTCAGATATTTTCGAGTAAATTTTCAACTTCTATTGCAAGCTTTGCTCGGGCAGCTGAAGTAGCGTTTTGTGTTGCATTGATGCGCGGGAACCCATCCGGCAATTGTGCAAGCACGGTCTGGAAAACTTGGGTGCGACGGCGCTGTCGCACGGTCGCCGGGAGCGCAATTAACGCGTGGTTTAGCTGATCCATCAATGATGGTTCAAAGACCTCATCCCATTGCTGCCGCTCTGGTCCGCGACCATCAATTGCCGTTGCTTTAGATAGCGTTGCACGGTGCTGAATGGTTGCAGCGTCATCCAGCTGGCCGTCCTTGATAACGATGCCATAGGAGGTGAGGGCGGCTTTATCCGAGACAAAACCGTCTTTAACATCACGCATGACAGCCACGGGCTCTCGTTCAAACGGATTTCCCCAGCCACCTGCGCCGGGCGTCAGAAATGTTACTGTGTCGCCTGTGTTAACGGTCAGGACATCAATTTTACCGAGCTTTTGTTCGTCCGGCTTTCCGCGATTAACGATCAGTTCGCCGGGTAGTCCCGCTTGCCCACCGTGAGTGCCCCATGGTCGGAACAACAGACGCTCCATTCCACGGCCGAGTACATTGCTATCATCGGTCAGGATGCGGAAAGTCAGTTCCATACCACATCCGCCGCGCCATTTTCCGGCACCACCTGAATCCGGGCGAAGCGCATAGCGCAAGATTTCAATGCCGAGTTCGGCCTCAACTGTTTCAACGGGATTATTGGCAAGGTTTGAGATGCCGCTATCGCGACCATCCACGCCGTCGTGTCCGTTGCGCGCGCCAGTGCCGCCGATCATCGGTTCAATGACCTGAACGCGACGACCGCCTTTGCCATCGGGTTCCGCCATAACCACCGGGATAACGGTGCCGGACGATGCCGCGGGCATTATGTTTGGCAGGGCCTGACCGAAAGCACCGTTGAGTGCGTCGTTGACACGAATGGCTGCTGCATGGCGAACACCTGTCGCGGCAGGTTCTTGCGGATTAACAAGCGTTCCTTCAGGTGCCGTGATGCGCACCGGATCAAGCAGCCCGACATTGAGCGGAACAGTTGCATCAAGCGTGTTGACCAGTGCGAGCACACGAAGCGTGAGCCATGCATGAGGCCTGCCGCGTGAAGGAATATTCATCGCGGTTGCGACTTGTGGATCAGTTCCCGTGAAATCGAGATGGACCTTTCCATCTTCAAAAGTAACGTGCAGCGCAATCCGAACCGGCAGCTTTCCGGTAGCATCATCGTCGAGATAGTCCGAGAAGGCATAAGTCCCGGCTGGTACTTTGCGCAGCACCGCATGTGCCTTTTCGGATGCATAGGAAACAAGGTCTGTGCTTGCGGTCGCGACCGCATCCACACCATGTTGAGCGATTGCCTGTTCAAAGCGGCGGCGACCGGCGCTCAGCGCTGCAAGCATTGCACGAATGTCACCCATATTGGCTTCTGGTGTGCGGCTGTTTGCATCAAGAAAAAGCTTAACTTCCAGTGATATTTCACCGCGCTTCATAAGCTTGACGGGCGGGATGCGCAAACCTTCCTGAAAGATTTCTGTATTGATGGGAGAGATACTCGAAGGCACACGTCCGCCGACATCTGAGCAATGCACAAAGCACCAACCATAGGCGACAATACGGCCCTCGTGGAAATAGGGTTCGATCATGTGCAGATCAGGCAAATGGGTTGCAAGACCTTCGGACCGATAAGGATCGTTGGTCAGAATGACATCACCCGGTTCCAGTGGTCCAACGGCATTGATCGTTGGCCCGCATTCAAGTCCCACAAATCCGGAAACCCCTATTGAACGCGGATAGGCAAAAAAACGCCCGTCGAGTCCTGCCAGCGCACAGGCAAAGTCAGCCGTTTCTTTAACATAGAGAGTGCGGCCAGTGCGCTGTAACGTAAGGCACATCTCTTCGCTGATGGCTGCAAGCTTATTGCCAAGAATGGCGAGTGTGACCGGATCGAGTTTCATTTGGTCAGCCTTTCAAGATGCAGATTTCCTGACGTATCGCAGCGAGCGATCCAGTCAGGCAGCAGGATGGTGGTTGTGTCATCCTGTTCAATAATGGCAGGGCCGTTTATCTGGTCTCCCGCGCCAAGCGCATTACGGTTGAAAATCGCTGCATCAAGCCATGCGCCCTTATGAAACAGTGAGCGGGAGGCTTTGGGTTTTGGGTCGCCTGTACCTGTTGCAATTTCCGGCGCGCTAAGCTCAGGCGTAATACCAATGACCGCGAGACGCACGGTGCCAAGTTCTACTTCTGCCTGCGTATCGCGGAAGCCGTAAATTCGCTCATGTTCACGGTGGAATGCCTCGGCGATTGAGTGTGGATCAGTGGAAACTGCGTTGAGTGCCACACGAAGTTCATAGGCCTGACCGACGTAACGCATATCGGCGGCTCTGTCGAAAAACCGTCCGCTACTCTGTTCGCCTTCCTCATCAAGCCATTTGCTGCCTTCGGTCTGAAGTGCAGTAAATGTTTCAGCAAGCAAAGCAGCACTTTCATTGTCGAGCGAGCGGCGCAGGCTGCGTACGAAATCACGACGCAGATCGGCCGCAGCGGCCCCAAGTGCGCAAAAGGTGCCTGCTGCAGGTGGAATGATAATGTGAGAAATGCCGACTTCTTCAGCAAGTAGATTGGCATGGGTTGGCCCCGCGCCGCCAAATGGCACCAGAGCAAAACTTGCTGGATCAAGGCCGCGCGAAGCAAGTGTTTTGTAGAGTTCAGTGGCCATGCCTGCGGTGGTTACTGCAAGCGCTCCCTCTGCGGCTTTCGCTGCGGCCTCGTCGCCATTAAAGCCGATGCTATGACCAATTTGTGCCAAGGCTTCCTGCGCGGCCTGACTATCGAGCCCCATACGACCGCCGAGGAAGCCCATTGGGTCGATGTAGCCCAGCGTTAGATAGCAATCGGTAACTGCTGGTTCGGTGCCACCGCGACCGTAAGAAACTGGCCCCGGCATGGCTCCTGCGCTACGCGGCCCGACTTTAAGGACACCATGATCATCCACCCAGACAATCGAGCCGCCGCCTGCACCAATTGCCGAAACATCGACAACCGGCAGCACGAGAGGAAGTCCGCCAATATCGGTTTTCGTTGCCAGTTGCGCGGCACCATCCTGAGCTACTGCGATGTCGGAGGAAGTGCCTCCCATATCGAACGTGATAATCGAACGGACTTTCGCAGCCTTGGCAAGCCGCGCAGCAGCCATGACGCCTGAAGCAGGTCCGGAAAGAATTGTCTCGACTGGACGCTCTTGTGCCGATCCGAGGCTAAGCGAACCGCCATTGGATGCCGTCACCAATATAGGCGCAGTCACACCGTCGCGGGCCAGACCATCTTTCAGACCATCAAAATAGTGGCCCATAAGCGGTTGAATATAGGCGTTGAGACAGGCGACGAGCGTGCGCTCATATTCGCGGATTTCTGGCCAGATTGCTGCGGCAGAGGTGACCGGAAGTCCTCCGGCTTTCTCGGAGATTTTCTCAGAAAGCTCGCGTTCGATTGCTGGATTGGTATAGCCGTTGATTAGCACCAGTGCTGCAGCTTCAACGTCAAGCGCCTTTAACCCTTTTGCGATATCACTGATAGCGGCTTCATCGGCGAATTGCGTGACGTCACCTTTAGCCGATAGTCTTGCACCAATTTCAATGATGCGATGCCGCGGCACCAACGGTTCTTCTTTGCTGGCATGAAAATCAAAGGAGGAGGGCATTCGGCTGCGCGCGATTTCCAGAATGTCACGATAGCCTTCACTGACAATCAGCGCGATTTTGGCGCCACGACGCTGAATGATTGCGTTCAGGCCAATTGTCGTGCCGTGCATCAGCGTGTCGATATCGTCAGCCTGAAGTTCGGCTTTTTGCAGTAGCGACTGCAATCCGATAATCAGCGCCCTTGACGGATCATCGGGTGTTGATGGTTCTTTGTAATGAATTAGTTTTTTTCCGTTGGGATCGAACAGAACAAAATCGGTGAATGTTCCGCCGACATCAATGCCGATACGTGCGCCGTTCTTCTGCATAGTCTGGTCTTCCAATTATTCTGGCTCTACGACGACCGCATCCTGCGGTTTCCAGCCCAGCGTAATGTCTTGATTAAGATGATAGGCCAGTTCACCGAGACTGCTTTCAGCCTGCCTGTAGATAACGATTTCCCGGCGCAAAGCCGGAATGTCGACCTGATACGCAGCATAATTCCCTCGGAAAACTGCGCCAACAACGCGGCCCTCAAGCAGTCCTTCACCCTTATTCAGCGGAACAATACGTTCAGGGCGGATTGATAGGATCAGCGACGTTCCAGCAAGCTGAGGAACGGCAAGCGGAATGCTAATTTTACTCTGACCATCTGCCAAAAGCAGCGCAGTACCATCTTGCGATGTTGTGCCTTCGAATATGTTTGAAGCACCAAGAAATTCGGCGACAAAACGGCTGCGTGGCCGGTCATAAATGTCTCCCGGCGTGCCGAGCTGGAGAATTCGACCGCTTTTCATAACTGCGACCTGATCGGCCATAGACAGCGCTTCTTCCTGATCGTGTGTGACCAGCAAAGTGGTGATGCCAAGACGCGCTTGCATCGCGCGAATTTCAAACTGCATGCTTTCGCGCAAAGATTTGTCGAGTGCGCTCAGTGGTTCATCAAGCAAAAGAACCTTTGGGTTGACAACAAGGGATCGAGCGAGCGCTACACGTTGCTGCTGACCACCAGAGAGTTGCGAAGGGTAGGTATCACCACGACCTGACAGCTGGATAAGGTCAAGCATCGATTTGATGCGCTCATCGCGTGCAGCACGAGCAAGTCCCTGCATTTTCAGACCAAAACCGATATTCTCGGCGACCGTTCGATGGGGAAACAGGCTGTAGTTTTGAAATACCATGCCGAGTTGGCGGCGATGCGGTGGGAGTGTCGTTACATCGGCATTACCTATGCGGATAGAACCTGAATCTGCACACTCAAAACCGGCTACCATACGCAAGGTGGTAGTTTTTCCGCATCCTGATGGGCCAAGCAGTGACACAAGTTTGCCCGTTTCAATCGTCAGATCAAGATTATCGACGGCGATAGCCGAGCCGTACCGTTTGGTAACAGCTTGCAGCACCAGTGCGCTGGCTCCATTGTCGGCATTATTGCTCATAAGGGCATCTCGCGATCTGCCCTCTCACCCAATCCAAAGATCATATACATTTCCAAAAACTGCAATATATTGTAGCGCTACAATCAATGTTTATGCAGTTTTGGTCAAGGATGGGTTTTCTTCTGAATTTGAATTTAAGAGTATATAAAACCTTGATAATGAAGTTTTGTGGCAATAATTTGTGCGTCAATCATGAATAACCTTGTTCGCAGCAAAATTCTTATAACGATGCAGTCGGTTGCAAAAGCCGCTGGTGTATCACCTATGACTGTATCAAATTCGTTCCGATATCCTGAGCGGGTGTTGGAAGAAACGCGACTTCGCGTTTTTCAGGTTGCAGCCGAACTTGGTTATGTCCCCAATCATTCAGCGGGTATTTTGTCGTCAGGACAAAGCCGTGTGATTGGAGCTGTTATTCCTTCTATGAAAAATTCGAGCTTTTATAAATATGTTCGCGGCATGCAGGATCGTGCAGCGGAGAGCGGTTATGAACTGATCCTGAAGCTTGCGGAAACCAAAGAAGATGAAACTGCCGCAATTCAGACTTTCATCGGCTTACGTGTCGCTGGCATTGCGCTGGTCGGGAACCAGCATTCGCAAGAGGCTATCGATCTCATCAACAAAACTCAAACACCTGTCGTCGAGAGCTGGGTGACTGAAAATCCGCTTGATATGGCAGTTGGTTATTCCATGACTGATGCAACGCGGTCGATGACACAGCTTTTAATTGAGCGAGGCTGTCAACGTATCGGGTTTGTTGGATATGGTAGCACGTCTGCGCGTCGGTATAGTGATCGCTTGCCTGCATTTACAGAAACTGTTCTGGCAGCAGGTTTAGACACTCATCGCATTTGCTTTGTCGATGAAGCGGATGGATTTGGCGCTGGCCCGAAAGCCCTGGAGGCATTGCGTCTTATTGATCCAGATATTGATGGGGTCATTTGCCCCACGGATATCGTTGCGGCGGGCGTAATTTTCGAGTGTACGCGTCTTGGCTGGAAAGTCCCTGATCGTCTGGCGGTAACAGGATGGGGGGACTATGAAATCGCTTCAGAAATCACACCAGGTCTTTCGACTATTCAACCCAATGCCCATGAGATGGGTGAGAGAAGTATGGAACTTATCATCCATCGTGTTTCGGGAGCAGGTGTAAGCAATTCCATCATCGATATCGGGTATGATGTGGTGAAAAGAGAAAGCGCCTAAACTGCTATTTAAAAATATGTGGGGGTGGGTGTTTGCGTGCATCCGCAAACACCACTACGAGACCATTAAACCCGCGCTTGTCCTTCAATCCAATAACCGATTGCATCAATTCGCTTTTTGTCAAAGCCAAGGGTGTCGCGGAAATGCTTGCGGCAATCAGATACCGCACGTGCTTCACCCGCGATATAGATATAACCTGGACCTTCCGGCAGGTGGTCGATAGTCTGAGCAATGCGTGGCAGTTCGGTATAGCCCGGACGTTCAGCTTTCGGACCATGGCAGACATGCCAGTGAATGCTGGCATTGGCCTGTGTCGTCAGTTCTTGCCTGTCTTCATCAAGCGGCACTTCTACATGCACAATCGCTTCAAAACCGTCAGGCAGTTCTTCGAGAACACGGCCAACCGCAGGCAGACCGGTAATGTCAGTCAGCATTAAAATCCAGCTGCTGCCCTTGGGAATCCATAACCGGCCTTCGGGGTTACAAATGCCAACCACATCGCCAACTTTGGCGGACATCGCCCAGCCTGCAGCAACCCCGCCCTCATGCACAACAATATCAATGGTCATCTCGCAGCGTGATACATCCCAGCGGCGGATCGTATAAGGACGGTTCGGACAATGCTGCGAGCCATCAGGTCTGCCCCATTTCCCGTCTTCCATCAGAACCGGCAGCGTAACTGGTGTGTCTGCATCAGGCCGTAGCGCAAGTCGCACCCATTCATCCGCATGTCCTGATGGGATCAGGCGCTCTCCGTCCATGATCTTTAGAACAACCCGGATGAGGGATGGCGATAAGCGTTCAACGCCTATCGCTTCGCCCAAAAAGTAGTCTTCCACATAGGGATCGTGATGATGGCCATCATCTTCATCATGGTGGTGATCGTGGTGATCATGATCGTCTGAGTGGGCCTCGTGATTATGTGTGTCGTCATGCATCATTATTGCTGCTCCGCTTTGCGTGCAGCCTCAGCCAGATGCGGCACAAATTTGGAAAACCCGTAAGGAATCGAAAGAACACTTAATGCTGATGTAGACCAGACCGAAACCGGATCTTCAAGTGGTACGTAAGAGCCCCGCTTCACAGCATTAAGCGCTGTAAACAAAGGTTGGGCTTCGGCGGCCTCTCGTGCTCCGTCCCTATACCACATGATAAGAATATCAGCGTCGATACTACCGATATTCTCAAGGCTTACAGAGGTTGAAAAATCACCTTTGTGAGTTTGACCTAGAACCTCAACACCATCTGGAATTTTCAGACCCAGTTCCGTTAGCGCCTGCACACGTGGGTCAGCAGGAAGATAAACTACGACACTGTTGCTGCCCGCAAAATAGGTGCCGAAAATAAAGCTCTTGCCTTTCAGATCGGGATGCTGTCCACCAAGTTCTCGCAGGTACTTGTTCGTTTGATCAATGAGTTGCGATGCCAATTCGGTCTGGCCGAGCGCTTCACCTGTTAATGTCGTCTGCTCTCGCCAATCGGCTTGCCACGGACCGGAGCGATAAACGACTGTCGGTGCAATTGCAGAAAGCCGCTTATATGCAACTGCGTCAATGCCGGAATAGATGCCAAGGATAAGATCAGGTTTCAATGCTGCGATGGATTCAAAGTCTAATGGTCCTGCATGGATAAAGACTGGCTTATCGTTGCTAAGCTTAATTTCATTCCAAGGGGAAACACCACTTTCAAACAGGCCATAATGCATCATCGCGATTGGTACTTTGCCCAATGCGAGTACCGCATCTTCACCACTCCAGCCGAGTGTTATAATGCGCTTTGGATCAGAAGGGATTTCAGTCGTGCCAAGCGCATGATTGACAGTGCGCGGATGATTGGTTTCTACCGCGAAGGCTGGATTAAGCGCCAGTCCGACAAGAAGCAGTAAAACACCTATAAAGCGTGAAAATGTAGTTCTCAAATTCACCACCTGTCTTGGTTTTGCAGCCAGAAGCACTGTTTCTCAGGCTGCAAAACGATATCATCATTTTCAAGTTACGCTATGCTCGCTTACACATTGTGTTAGCAGTACATTTTAGAATTTGCCACTTAGAGATACAGTAAAGCTGCGTGGTTCCCCATAAAAATTCCCCGTCGAGCTGGAGCCAACTGTCGAATAATATTTCTTATCGAAAATATTGTTGACGTTGAGTGCTATATTCAAGTCTGGCCTTATTTCGTAGTCGATACGCGTGCTCCAGACTGAGTATCCCGACTGGGTAAATTCAAACGGTACTGAGGCACCATCCCACTTGCCGCTATCCGGATTGTAGGTTACTGCACTACCACGAACGAATGTTTTGCTCTGTGCAACCACGCCACCGCCGAGGGTTAACCCCTCCAGCTTGCCTGGCAGTTTATAGGTCGACCACAGCTTAAACATGTGTTTCGGTGTAATGGTGCTGTATGAACGGTTTTGATCTTTGTCAGAATTCTGATTGTAAGTATAACCTGCGGAAAGCTGTAGTCCTGACAGAACTTCGCCAGAGATCTCGGCCTCAAATCCTTCACTAACAACTTTGCCCTGATTGAGATAGCAGCAGATAAATGCGCCATAGCTCAATGGGTAGTCTGGGTTCTCAACTGCTGCGCCAGTTTGTTCGATACGATAAAGTGCAAGGGATGTGTTTGCTAGACCACCAAGGATTTCGCCCTTGATACCCAACTCATAATTCTTGGCTTCTACGGCATCAAGTGGTGTTCCTGGCAGAGGGCCAGCACGATACATATATTGCGGTTTGTATGTTTCCGCATAGCTACCATAGGCCGTCCAGTTGTCGGTTACGTCGTAAGTCAACCCAACGTAAGGCGTGAAAACATTTTTCTCTTTGAGATGGCGTAAACCCTGCACATAGCCGGTTCCGTTAGTTTCCCAAGATTCACTCTTATATGAATAGTTCGATAGCCTGCCGCCCGCTATCAAGTGCAAACCGTCGACGATGCCGAAGCGTGCCATTCCGTAGAATGACTGTTTTTCCGTCGTGTAATAGCTATCCTTGAGTGGAGACGCTGGCAGGTTCTCATCTGGGAATACTGGATTAAATACATCCATTGGGTAGCCAAGATACCCAGTATATTGCTCAGAATCAGCTTTGCCGCGCTGATAGTCCGTACCAAACAGGAGTGTGTGCTCTTGACCAAATGCCTCGACATTGCCTTTGATATTAATATCGGCGGCGATGCGGTTCATGACATTGGTTTCAGGGAAGCTATAGAGATAGCCTCCGGCACCCGTCGCAGCATCAACGCCACCAAATACATAAGCTCCACTGTGATCACGCTTCATGCGTGAATAAAGAACATTGGCGTTCACAGCCCAGTTCTCATTAAAATTATGCTCAAGCCGTGTGTAAAGTTCGGTTGAGGTATCGTGCGTATACGACCAGTCAGGGATCAGTGATGTTTTGCGCGAGAGACCAAGATCAGCGCCATTGCTATAGCGGGGAAGGCCCGCAAAATCAGGCTTTCCATCTGTCTTCTTATAACTGCCGCCCAAGATCAGAAGTGTATCAGGCGTGAGGTCAAATTCGAGAGAACCATGAACCAGACCATTTCGCATTTTTGCGGTTTCGTAGAAATATTTTTGATCTTGATATGCGGCCCCAACACGGCCCCGGATAGTGCCATCTTCATTTAAAGCGCCGGTGGTATCTGCCTCAACGCGATAATTGTTCCAGCTACCCGCACTTGTTGAGAAGGTTGTCTGCTTTTCAGCCTTGGCGCGCTTGCGGACGAGATTAACTGTGCCACCTGGATCACCAGTGCTGGAATAGAGACCATCAATTCCACGCAGAAACTCAACATGATCATACTGCGCCATATCAATGCCGCTGATCGATCCAAATCCGTTCAGAACAGTGTCCATCGCGGCACCGCCGTCGATACGGATATTGCCGACCTGAAAACCGCGTGAATAAAAATTGGTATCGTTGCCCAGCGACGATCCCGCTGAACTGCTGGCTCGTTGCAGGGTGAGGCCATTGGTTTTGCTCAACACATCGCTCAGCGAGGTGAGGTTTTGGTCCTCAATCTGCTTGCGCGTAATGACGCTGACTGACTGCGGTGTTTCACGCAGGCTTTCGATACCTTTCAGCATCCCTGCTTCTGATGTCGTATATGAATTGCTGCCTTCTGTAAGCCCGGAAGCTCCTGCACCTGCTGCAATCGTAATGGTATCCAGCAAAAGAGTGCCATCGGCTGCGCTGGTATTAATTGCTGATCGGGCAGGATCAACCAAGGCTGCTGAGCCAGGTGCTCCAATGCGGATTGCAAGCCCGGTGCCAGCCACAAGTCGCTGTAACGCAGCCGCTGGTGTCAGCGGACCACTGACGCCTTGTGATTGTTTTCCGCGGACTAGTTCTGACGAGTAGCTGATTTGCCAGCCGGTTTGACTGATGAATTTGTTAATCGCGGATGACAGAGGCTGTGGAGCAATTTCAAAACTGCGGGATTGTTGTATGTCACCGGAAGCCTGACCTGTTTGTGCATGAGCTGGCCCCATTGCGCTCATAGAAACTAAACTGACCACTGTTGATGCCATCAGCAATGCAGTTGATAGCCGTCTTGAACCGGTTCGGTTAGAGTTTCGTGACAAACCAGAATGTTCCCGCCACATTGACATTTCAATACCCTCTTAATGCTTACAGTGGGTGTTCGCAGATCGTCGAACACCGCTCTCAAAGGGTTTGACGCAGCAGACAATGAGAACCAGAAAAAAAACTTGAGAATTTAGCGAAGAATTATAATTCCGCCTGGAATGCGGGTCATGGTGACACCTGCCGCATCAGCAAGCGTCCGCACCGCACCCTCAATATTATCAAGGCGATAGTTACCAGTTACAACCAAATGGTTGATACGGTCGTCTGCAACAAAAATCTTGCCCGAATAATAACGTTTAAGCTCGCTGAGGACGTCCGAGAGCGCGACGTCTGTAAAAATCACGCGGCCATCTCGCCATGCCAGAGCTTGCTCCGCATCAATGGGTTTGATTGCGGAGAGTGAATCTGACGTTAATGTGATTGTTTCGCCCGGTCTTAAAAGAGCCATTGCGCCTTGCTCGCAATCACAACGAACCTCAACTTGTCCTCGCTCCAATACCACATCGACGTGGTTTGTCGCTTCCTTCACGGAGAAGGCTGTGCCCTTTACTTCAACGCTGCCAAAAGCGCTCTGAACCCGAAACGGGTGCTCTGGATCGTGTTTGACATCAAAGAAAGCTTCACCTTTCAAAACAGAGACGAAGCGTTTTCCATTCTCAAAGTCAAATTTGATTGCAGAACCGGTGTTGAGTAACACCGACGATCCATCCGGTAAATTCTGTTGCTGGATCTCGCCGGTCGCAGTCATGTAGTCAGCTTCCATCCAAAGCATCATGTCTGGAAGACGCATGGCACCGACAGCCATAACTGCGGCAAGCGATGCGGCGACGGCAACATTTCTGAAGCCAAACCATGGTTGCCGCCGTTTTGATCTTACACTTGACTGCGGCAAGGTTTCGACTGCGGCCTGAAACACTTTCGAGCCCCACAGATCCTCTATATTGCGAAACTCGATAATATGATTTGGAGACATATTCAGCCATGCTTCAAAAGCATTGTGCAGCTGTTCATCCTGCGGCCTGTCTTTGAGCTTCAGAAACCAATTCAAAGCTTCGTCGACAACCGCGTCGTCATGAGCGTAAGTCTCACCTGAAGCCTTATTCTTGTCAGTATCGCGACGTTCCACTCAGGCCATCCCATAGTCAGTGCAGCAGCACTCTTTATACATTTGACGCCTGACGCTGTTGTAACCGGCAAAATGATTGGTCAAATCCAAACGATCTAAGGTTTTTCATATCGTTGTAAAATATCTCTGCAATGACCAAGCGCCAATTTCAAATCATTAAATACCGTTCGTTCCGATATACCAAGATGTTCAGCAATTTTCGCTTGAGGCCATTCATCTATTCGGCTGAGTATCAGTACCGCCTGAGCCCGCTTCGGTAAGCCAGCCAGTGCGTGCTTAAACTGATGGAATTTCTGGCGCTCAATAATCGCGTCTTCGATAGATATAACATCACTGGCAATAACATTGATGACGGATGGGTCCGTTGTCTCACTCTCTACGGAGCTGCGCGTCTTCTTGCGACGGAGATAATCCAAGGCAAGATTGCGGGCTGTCTGGTGAAGATAGCCTTCGATATGCTCTATCGGTGCGCTGTCGATTGCTCGTTTTGCACGAATATATGTCTCTTGCGCCAAGTCTTCAGCAATTTGTGCATCCCGGACAATCCGAAATACGGTGCTAAGCAAGGACTGGCGCTGCGATGCATAAACCGAATTAAGAACCAGCGACAAAGTTCACCGCCCCGAACTATCTGTCAAAACAGACGTGACGAAAAAAGACGGTGCCATCAAAAATGGAAGCAAATTCAAACTCATCATAACGCTTTCGAACTGGTCCCATAACAGCTTTACGAGAGATGCTTTGACGCAATTCAAGTTGTTATGTCGGCATATTGAACGAGATGCGCGTCGATTCTCTATCAAGCCTTTTCTTACTAAATAAATATGAGTACAAAGTGAATGTTTTTATTTTGTCTCGGCGTTTTGCGCTGGTTCTTGCTTGTTAAGCACATCGCGAGAAACGGTTATCCGGCTTGCGCCGCACGTTCCGCACGGCGCTCCCAAGCCACCAAAACCATGCTTGAAAAAACAATCAATACTGCGCCGATCAAAACGTTCTCGGTGGGGATTTCTGCCCAGAGCACATAGCCATAGATAAATGCCCAGATCAGTGCCGAGAACTCGGTTGGTGCAAGAGCGGAAGCGGGCGCATGACGGAAACCTTCATAAAGCAGATATTGCCCAACGGTTGCGACCAGCCCCAATACTAGCATTAAAAGCCAGCCAGTTGCGTCGGGGTTTTTCCAGATCCATGGAAAGGAAACAGCGCATGCAATTCCGAACAAAAGGCTTGTAGCCCACATCTGGGTCAGTGTTGTTTCAGTCCTGCTCACAAGGCGTATTAAAATCGTGCTCAAAGCCCAGCAGAAACCGGCCACAACACACATCAGTGCTGGGATAAGATTTGGAGAATGCGTTGGATTTGCCGCAATCAGAACGCCAATGAAGCCACCGATGCAAGCGATCCAGCGTCCTGTGCCGATCTTCTCTTTCAGTATAAAAATCGACAAGAACATGACCATTATGGGTGCTGAAAAATACAGTGTTGTTAGCTCTGCAAGGCCTAAATATCGAGCAGCATTATAAAAAAGCAGCCAGGCCAACAGCATTAAAGCTGCGCGAAGAACCAGTGTTCCTCGGTATTTACTTTTAAATATTGAAGGATGGCGGAAATGCCAGGCTAATCCGCCAGTTATCAGGACAATAACCAGACTTCTCATGAAAAGGATTTGCGGCACTGCGTAATCAGCGACGAGCCATTTTACAATCGCGTCCTGTAGCGCAAAGCAGGCATAGCCTGCTGAAGCTAATGCTATCCCGACAATAGGTTTGGACTCAGTGCTCATGCTGACCTCACAACGCGCGACCTCGCGACGCTATGTGAAGCGCTATAGCCTAGTGCGCATGACTTGAAAAGTAACGAAGAGGGTGCACTTGCAGCAGCATCTTGCAAAGCCTTCATGCGCGGAGTAAGCAGAATAATACTCCAACATGCAGCAGTATAGTCGGCCAAGCTCAGCAACGGATTTGTGCGCGAAGAATGCTGGTTTTTGTGGCCGGGACCACCAATTAATTATGAACAAAAAAACGGTGCTTGCCGTGGGCGGAAATGCAGTCTTGGTTGGCATCCTGTTAATGCTGCTTGGCGATTTCATGTTCGCGCTCAATGATGCCATGGGTAAATGGCTGGTCGCAAGTTTCTCTGTTGGTCAGGTCCTTCTTATCCGATCGTTTGGTGCGTTCTTTGTACTTGGTCCGATGCTTGCGCGAAAGCCAGCTGCAAGTCTGTTTCAAGTAGAAAAGCCATCCCTGCAATTCGCGCGTGTTGTGCTTGCAACAGCGGATACTGGCCTTTTTTATGCTGCGGTTACGTTCCTTCCGCTGGCAGATGTGATGACCTTTTATATGGCTGGCCCGATTTACGTTGCGGCCCTTTCACATTTTCTTTTGGGTGAACGTATCGGTTGGCGACGGTGGTTGGCCGTATTTATTGGCTTTGTCGGTGTGATCATCGCATTGCGACCATCCTCAGCCATGCTTTCCTGGCCTTCGGTTTTCGGTCTATTGGGTAGCTTGTCCTTTGCCCTGACACTGGTTCTGGGGCGCGTGCTCAGATCGACGCCCGATACAACGCTGGTCACTTGGCAAACAATAGGATGTCTCGTCGTTGGTGGTGCCTTGAGTATAGGTAATTGGACATCTTTCGACACAGGTGAGTTGCTTGCCTTGCTCTTACTTGGCATCGTTGCGTGCCTTGCGCATTTGCTTATAACGCGTGCACTGAAGCTTGCGCCTGCTTCAATTCTCGCGCCGCTGCAATATACCTTGTTGCTATGGGCTATTCTGTTTGGGTGGATGTTTTTTGATGAGTTGCCTGATGTGCAAACATTGGCAGGAGCTGCAATTATCGTTTTGGCGGGTCTGTTTATCTTCCATCGCGAGAAGGTAAAGAAAGATACGGTCCCGCTTGTCCCGACCGAAGGAAGCCACGGCTGAATATTTGCAATTCGTGGGAAAAGCATTGTTCTAAAATAGAGATCAGCGCTACGAAGGACCGCCATGGCTTGCACGAAACATTACATGCTTGCCCTAGGGTGTAGGTTATCTCTATATCGCAGGTGAAGTCTTTGTGTTTTCGACTGCTTCAAGTTTTTGCTTAATGCGTTCAGCTTTGAGAAGAAGCGTATTGATGAGATTGGTTACTGGATTGAAGGACAGGCACGAGTCTGATGAATGCGTGAAGAACAAGCAATGCATAGAAGAGCCGCAAATGGTTAGAGCGATGGCCAGTCTGGTCGGTGGCAGGTATTCGATTAGGCCCGCACAATGATTGATAATCAAAAAGACCAATCATTGAAAGTAGACAGGCCCGTTCGGTTACCCGTCACTGCTTCAGCTCCAACAATGCGGATCAGTTTCCTGTTTCTACTCTGCGGCTTTGGTCTATTGGTTGCGCTTAGTTTTGCCAGCCTTCTTGTTGGAACGCGGATGCTTTCGCCTGATGTGCTGCTTCAAGCCTTGTCAGGTCAGAACAGATCATCAGCCGAGCAAATTATCCTGCTTGATTATCGCCTGCCACGTACTTTGCTTGGACTGTTATGCGGTGCAGCCTTTGGCGTTTCAGGTGCATTGATACAGGCTGCGACCCGCAATCCTTTGGCCGATCCCGGCATCTTGGGCGTCAATGCCGGTTCTGCTTTCTTCGTCACGCTGGCCGTTGGCCTTTTGGGTTGGCAGTCGATTGATACTTATATCTGGGCGGCTTTCGCCGGTGCCATTGTCATTACGCTGATTGTCTATGCGCTGGGTGCCAGCGGAAGAGAAGGTGCAACACCCATCAGGCTTGTTCTGGCTGGCGTGGCACTCTCAGCCGTGTTGGGCGGCATTGGCTCTGCTATGACATTGCTTAACCCGCAAACCTTTGATGCGCTGCGTATGTGGTCGATTGGTTCGCTTGCTGGCCGCGACATGCATGTGGTGGCGCGCGTTGCTCCGTTTATTCTCGCAGGTCTCGTTATTGGACTATTGGCCGCGCGACCGCTCAATGCCGTGGCACTGGGTGATGATCTCGCGCGCTCATTGGGAGCCAGCATCCTGCGTGCGCGTATTCTTGTGGTGATTGCTGTCACACTGCTTGCGGGTGCTGGAACTGCTGCTTGTGGTCCGATTGGTTTCGTCGGTCTGATGGTGCCGCATATGGTGCGCTGGTTTACTGGTCCCGATCAGCGACGGATTGTTGCCTTCACGCTGATTTTCTCGCCGGTCCTGCTACTCAGTGCCGATATTGTCGGACGTCTGGTGCTTTACCCAGGAGAGCTCGAAGCGGGTATTGTGACGGCCTTCATTGGTGCGCCTGTGCTCATTGCGTTGGCACGACGCAGGAAGGTGAGTGGACTATGACAGAAACACCTTCAACGCGTGTTGGAACTGGCCATATCGCGGTCATTCGCTTCTTTGGAGGCCGCTTTTCCCTTCGCCTGCATCGACGTGGACTGCTGATTGGATTTGCTCTTATTGCATTGATTTTGCTTGTCGCAATCGCATCGCTCACCAGTGGCAGTTACCAAATTCCGATCCCTGATGCGCTGCGTGCCTTACGCGGCGAGGGTGAGGATATGGTGCGGATGATTGTTGTCGAGTGGCGGTTGCCGCGTGTTCTGCTGGCCATTTTATTGGGTGCAGCACTGGGCATGAGCGGCGCGATCTTCCAATCACTGACCCGTAATCCGCTTGGTAGCCCGGATATCATTGGCTTTGCGGCGGGGTCTTATACAGGTGCATTGATCGTCATCCTGCTTTTGTCTGGCGGCTATTATGAAGTTGCCGCGGGAGCGCTGACAGGTGGCGTGATTACAGCGCTCGCTGTCTATATGCTGGCTTGGCGCAATGGTATGCAAGGCTTCCGGCTGATCATTGTGGGTATTGGTATCTCAGCTATGTTATCCGCCTTCAATGGCTGGATGATCAAGGCTGCTGATCTCAATGTAGCGATGTCAGCGGCTATTTGGGGTGCGGGTTCGCTCAATGGTCTGGGCTTTGATCAGCTGGTGCCCGTTGCAATTGTTCTTCTCATTATCATGCCCTTGACGATGCTTCTTGCACGACCAATGCGACAACTCGAAATGGGGGATGATGCAGCGCGCGCCTCTGGTGTGAATGCCAATCGCACGAGGGCTGCGTTGATGATCCTTGGCGTTGCACTCACGGCTATTGTCACGGCTGCCGCGGGACCGATCTCGTTTATTGCACTTGCTGCCCCACAGATAGCACGTCGGATCACGCGTTCGGCAGGTGTGGCGCTTATTCCCTCAGCGCTGACAGGCAGTGTGCTTCTTGCTGCCGCTGATTATGCCGCTCAGCACGCCTTCGAAACACAGCTTCCCGTCGGCATCATGACTGTTAGCATCGGAGGCATATACTTTCTCTGGCTACTCGTAAAAGAGGGACGGAAATGAGGGAAGGGCACAGGGAAGATTTGCTATCTGTGCACTCCCGAAATTGGTCTATCTGTGTTTCCTAAGGATGTAAGTCTATTATTTCATCAAGTGGCTTTGGGCTTGCTGTAAGCGATTACGTCCATCTCTACTTTGGCATCAACCATAAGCGGCGATTGCACCGTAGACCGCGCTGGTGGATGATCGAGAAAATGTTTCTTGAAAACTGCGTTAAAGCTTGAGAAGTCGCGAGCGTCATCCAGCCAGACATTCACTTTAACCACATCGGCCAATGTGCAATCTGCAAGCGCCAAAGCTGACTTAATATTTGAGATGACTTGTTCGGTTTGCACCACAATATTACCGGCGACGACTTCGCCATCCATTGTGGGTACTTGACCTGAAACATAAACAAAATCACCGGCGCGTACGGCTTTGGCGAAAGGGCGTGGCTGGCCGCCCGCTTGATTGTCTGCAGTTTCGTACCGAGTTATCCGGTTATCAGTCATGTTATCTATACTCCTGAACTGGCTTTAGAAATTGCTTCGTCATAGGCTGTGACCGCTTCAATGGCATTCGCCGCAACTATCTTTGTGCTCTGTCCGGGCCGATAAAGACTGCTTCCCAATCCGAAAGTACGAATGCCAACGGCTATATAGTCGCGGAAGTTTTGATGGGAGACTCCACCAACAGCGCCGATCACCATATTTTTAGGAAGGACTGCGCTTAGCGCAGAAATACCGGATGGGCCGAGAACCGAGGCAGGGAAGAACTTTAATGCCGATGCTCCAAGCTGAATTGCTTTGAGCGCTTCAGTCGGACTGAAGACACCCGGCAATGTGACCATCGAGCGTGCCTGGGCTATCCGCATCACATCGGCATCGATATTGGGGCTGACCATCAGGCGCCCGCCGACATCTGCTACCCGGGCACAGTCGTCGGCTGTCAAAACCGTCCCGGCACCAATCAGGATATCCGCACCAAAGCGCTTGCTCAGGCACTCAATGGAAGAAAGGGCATTGGGCGAGTTGAGCGGTACTTCAATAGCCTCGAAACCCGAACCAATAAGCACTTCGCCGATTGCCTCAACTTCGCTGGGCCCTACACCACGTAAAATGGCAACCAAAGAGCGCTTAAACGCAGGCCATTTGACACTCGGCTGAGACATTTTATTGTTCTTTCACATTCCAGAGATTACGGGCAGCTTTAAGCAATCCCTCACGTGATGCCTCTTCTGCATCTATCATTGTGAGTTGATAGACAGAATGTTGCAGGGCTTTATCGTAAAGGGTGGCGAGGCGACCCGCGCCTATCAAGATAAGCGGTATATCTTTATGATAGTCCTTAAGAGCGTCAGCCAACTCGACACCAATCAACAGACCTGATAGCCAATGGTATCCATCCTTACGCTGTGAAAAGCCTAACAATTGGCTCGCGCGCAAACGAAACAGGTTTGTAGTTAAGTTCGTGGGGCTTTTTAGCCCAATCTCAAAGCCGGACAGAAATGCAGCATCATCGACAATATGATTGTCATCGCATTCAACAGCATGCATCAAAATACTTTGGCTCGATAGAAGGGAAAAAAGCTCCCCCGTCATATAGGTTTGAAACGACTGGATAATGCCATTGGAGATGTTGATCCATTTGCTGTGAGTGCCAGGAATACAGACGAGACCGGTAAAGCTATCATCGATTGCGCCCAGAATTTGAGTTTCTTCACCCCGCATTACATCTGGATTGTGAACATTTTTCTGCGCAACACCTGGCAGAATTTGCACGTTCATGTCGCATTCTATTCTTTGGGCACCTTGATGCAGATGATCAAGTGTTGTCGGAGTGGGTAGATAAGGTGCCTCTACCCAGCCCTGGCGTGAACCAGCCATACCACAGATTAAAACCGGCAAATCGTTTGTAGCGCCAAGCTTGCGCAGATGCCACTCCAATACTGGTGCAAAGCCGCTCTTTGCGCAATGCAACATACCCTCGCCAGATTTGCTTTGGGCAATAACCTCGCCTGAAGCGCTCATAAGCCAAGCACGAAAACTGCTGGTGCCCCAATCAATGCCAACGAAGGCTGGAATTGGTGCTTGAGCGCATTTCATGCCGCCGTGCTTTCTTGGCAGTTCTCGTCATTTATCTGCACGAAATGTCCGGCACTAACTTCACGATAGCTTTTCTTTGGGGTCACGTAATCAAGTGGTCGGAGTGGGCTTTTAATTTCCTCTCCAAGATCAGGGCGCACCAGTTTATGCGCTAGGGGATCAGGAACAGGAACGGCATCAATAAGCCGGCGCGTATAGGGGTGCTGGGGATTATTGAAAATAGATACTCTCGGACCGATCTCAACGATTTCACCCAGATACATAACCGCCACTCGATGACTGATCCGCTCAACAACCGCCATGTCGTGACTAATAAACAAATAGGCAAGGTCGTGCTTCTCCTGCAAATCCAACAGAAGGTTGGAAACCTGTGCTTTCACCGAAACATCAAGTGCTGAAACGGCCTCATCCGCGACGATGAACTTCGGGTTAAGCGCCAGTGCACGGGCAATGGAGATGCGCTGACGCTGCCCGCCTGAAAACTCATGCGGAAAGCGGGTTGCCATCGAAGCTGCAAGTCCTACCTGTTCAAGGAGTTCAGCAACTTTTTCCTTCGCTTGCTTCTTGTCCATAAGACCGTGTGACAATATTGGTTCAGCAATCGCCGCGCCAATACGAATGCGGGGATTGAGCGAAGCAAAAGGGTCTTGAAAGATCATTTGTGCATTGCGCCGCATCCTACGCAAAGATGAAGCATTTAGCTTCGTGACGTCCTGACCATCAATAATGATGTTGCCGGAAGTGGGTTCAAGCAGTCGCATAACGGCGCGTCCGGTTGTGGATTTGCCGCAGCCGGATTCGCCTACCAGTGACAGTGTTTCTCCTGGGCGCAAATCAAATGAGACATTTTCAACGGCATGAATGCGGCCATTGGGCAGGTCAAATCGCACAACAATATTGGATGCCTTAAGGATAGGCTCACGACTGGATGGAACTGGCTTGGTCACGCGGCCATCTTTGGCCTCTCCAGTTTTAGGGTCCACTTCCGGGAAGCGTTTCGGCGCGATTGTGTCGCCCATTGTGCCCAAACGTGGAATGGACGCTAAAAGCGATTTTGTATAAACAGCTTTTGGTTTTGCGAAAATGTCTTTGGTAGCACCGGTTTCTACCATATCACCACGCAACATGACGACAGTGCGGTCTGCAACTTCAGCAACCACCCCCATATCGTGGGTGATAAAAAGTACTGCCATATTCTCTTCCTGCTGTAGCTCTCGAATGAGATGCAGGATTTCGGCCTGAATAGTTACGTCCAGCGCGGTTGTTGGTTCATCTGCGATCAGGAGCTTTGGCCTGCAAGCAAGCGCCATTGCTATCATGACGCGCTGGCGCATTCCGCCGGAAAATTTGTGCGGATACTCATTCAATCGTGTCCGAGCCGCTGGAATGCGCACGCGCTCCATAAGTCGTATCGCTTCGGCTTCAGCCTGCTTCCAGCTAAGATTTCGGTGCAATACCAGCGCTTCGGCCAACTGATTTCCGATTGTGAAAACCGGATTGAGGGACGTCATCGGTTCCTGAAAAATCATGCCAATCGAACCGCCGCGCACTGAGCGCATTTCGGCTTCTGACAGTTGCAACAGGTCGCGACCTTCGAGCAGAATACGTCCTTCGATGCGCGATTTGTCTTTTTGTAACAATCGCATAGCCGAAAGCGCTGTTACGCTTTTGCCCGAGCCACTTTCGCCGACGATGGCAACGGTTTCACCAGCATCCACGTGAAAATTTATATCACGTATGACTGCGCGCCAACCATCTGCGGCCTTGAATGAAGTGGTCAGATTTTCAACGCTCAGAACTGACTTCTGGTTATGATTGATGTTGGTCATGGTCAGTTCTCTTTCGCAAGACGGGGATCAACCATGTCGCGTAACCCGTCACCAACAAGTTGCAGTGAAAGTACAGAAAGGATGATCGCCAAACCCGGAAACAGCATCAACCATGGCGCATTGTTCATATATTCGCGTCCAGCGGCCAGCATTGTTCCCCAAGTCGGCATGTCTGATGAAACGCCGATACCAAGGAAGGATAGGCTCGCTTCTGCAAGCATAGCGGATGCAAACACGAAAGTTGCCTGAACGAGGATAGGGGACGCGAGATTGAGCAGAACGTGGCGCAGAAGAACCTGCCAGGTTGGTAGTCCCAGCGAAATCGCGGCCTCGATATAAGGCATCTCACGGATAACAAGAGTAGAGCCGCGCACAATACGTGCGAGCCGCGGGGCATAAGTAATGCCAAGTGCAATGATAACGGTTGTGAGCGATGGTCCCAAAGCCGCCACCAAAGCGATTGCAAGCAGGATATCGGGAAATGACATCATGGCATCCAGCAGACGTGAGATTGGCGCGTCGAGCCTGCGGAAATATCCAGCGGCCACACCAAGGAAAATGCCCAGAATGGTCGATATTGCGACGACACCGAGACTTACAAGTAATGAGACTCGTCCCGCGTAAATGGCACGAGAGAAAATATCGCGTCCAAACTCATCTGTACCGAAAAAATGAGACCATGAGGGGCCTTGCAACTTGTTGACTATAGAGAGTTTGTTGGGTGCATATGGAGCGACCCATGGTGCTAAAAGTGCGGCAAGGATGACGGCCAGAAGAATGACTACACCCAGCGCAATGGCGCGGTTGCCGAAAAGACGGCGCAGATTATCGATAAATGGCATTGAGAAGGAAGCGAGCGTCAAAGTTTTACCCTCGGATCAACCAGAATATAGAGAAGGTCCACGGCGAAATTGATCAGGACGTAGATCGCAGCCACGACAAGCAAAGTTCCCTGAATCACCGGATAATCGCGGCGGAGAACTGCTGAGACGACCAGATTGCCAATGCCCGGAAGACCAAAAACTGTTTCTGTCACCACAGCACCTGCCACCAACATGGCGATTGAAAGTCCGATAACGGTGATGATTGGAACAAGCGCGTTTTTAAATGCGTGTTTGAGGATCACTCTGCGTTCACGAGCCCCCTTAGCGCGAGCGGTTCGCACATAGTCGTCGCTGAGTACATCAAGCATTGCCGCACGTGTGAAGCGGGTTATCAGTGCTGAGTTTACGATCCCAAGCGCCAGTGCTGGCAATACCAAATGCTGCAACCTGTTGAAAAAACTCGCATCCGGTCCGCCATAACCCGAAGCAGGGAACCACCCCATGCCCACGGCAAGAGTCTGGATCAGGATAAGGCCGAGCCAGAAACTGGGAATGCTCGCTGCAACCATGGTCATTGTAACGACTGACTGATCGAAAATCGTACCGCGTTTTACGGCCGACAAAATGCCAACGGGCAGAGCGATGACGACTGCTATCAGAATTGAGAATAAGGTGAGGAAGAATGTGGGTTCGGCGCGTGATGCCAATGCTGTCGTAACAGGCTGATTGAGGAAGATAGATTGCCCGAGATCACCCTGAAATATGCCCATGATGAAATGGGCATATTGTATTAAAATGGGTGCATCGAGCCCCATTCTGGCACGCAGATCGGCTATGTCTTGTGGGGTGGCATCTGACCCCAACATGACTGCAGCCGGATCGCCTGGTGTTACACGAACAATGATGAAGACTACTGTTACGACGAGAGCCAGCACGATTAACATGCCAACTAATCGGTTCAACAATGCCCAGGCGATCCGTTCCATTTTCAATGTCTCACTGCTTAGGAGTTACATTCCAGAAATGGGGCCAATAGGTTGGGGTATAACCTTCGACTCCGTTTGCAACGCCTGAGAGAGCATTAAAATTGCCAACCTTGTAGAGAGGAGCATCGTCATAAATGACGGTTTGTATTCCCTCCCATGCTTTGAGTTTTTCGTCGTCTGTGGTGGCATTCATATAGTTTTTGACGGCTGCTGTTTTCTGGTCAGAAACGTACCAGCCTGGATAAGAATCCGTAATGGTGTTGATTGTTGTCGGATCTCCAGGGAAGTTGGAATGGGTGATGAAAATATCCCATTGTGTTGGATCCGCACGACGGGTCGTTAGGGTAGCCCAGTCGACGACCTGTAAGTCCACTTTGAAGCCAGCGGCCTCAAGATAGGCTTTGGCAACTTCTCCGATTTTATAGTGGAATTCATACTGACGGCTTGTCAGTAAGCGGATAGGGGCGCCTGTATAACCAGCATCTTTGAGCAGTTTGGCGGCCGTCTCTGGATCACTTTCTCCATAACGAACTACACCTGCGTCCGTATTCCAGTAAAAGCCTTTTGGGAAAATAGAGCCGTCAACGCTGTAAAAGCGATCATCCGAGAACGCTGCAAGCATCATGTCAGAGGCATTGAGTGAAGCTTGCACGGCCTGCCGCAGTTCCTTATTTGCAAGAACGCCTTCTTTCATATTCATATTGAGAGAAGCCCAGCCGGAATTCTCAAAAATGACGGGCTTTGCTTTGTCGCTGGTCTCCACACGTTGATAGGCGCTTACAGGCAGTGAATCGGCAAAATCGAATTGCCCTGAAATCAGACCTTCGACGCGGGTGTTTGCATCGGGCACGGGCACGAAGCGAAGCTCTTTAGCGATTGCTTCACGTTTGCCTGCATAGTTGCTTGGCTCTCCTTCTGGAGACTTGTAATCATCAAAGCGCACGAGTTGCGTATATTGATCAGGCTTGCGCTCTTTAAGGGCATATGGGCCAGTACCGATAAACTTGGTAAGTGTATCTTCTACCGTTTCGGACGGAATGATAACCGAGGCTTGTGAAAGTGTAGCGAGAAGTGGAGCATAGCGCGATTTGAGTTTGATGATGACCGCATGGTCTCCATCTTCAGTCACACTTTCGACGACTTCTGCAACTTGTTTGCCTTTAGAGTTAATCTCCATCCAGCGTTTAAGAGACGCAACAACGTCTTTGGAATCCAGGTCGCTACCATCATGGAATTTTACGCCCTCACGCAATGCGATGCGGTAGGTGAGGCCATCCTCTGAAATCTCCGGCATTGCAGCAGCGAGTAGTGGAACAGATTTCCACTGATCATCATAAGTAAAAAGCGTTTCAAAAATATGCTGATCTATCGTCAGGACGATGTCTGTTGGCGTTTGCATGACGTCGAGGCTAGGTGGTTCACCTATGGTAGCAATTGTGAGAATGCCATCAGATGCCTGTGCTATCGCTATGCTACTGGTACATGCAAGGGCCGCCGCTGCGGCGACAAATAGCAAAGTTTTTTTCATGATTTACTCCCCTTTTTTTGAACCGGCGTGCCGGTTATTTTCGCTATAATTAGTCAAGTCCCAATGGGTCATCGATACGCGGCCAGAGCTCTAGGCTGGCTTTGCGGTATGGTGTTGTTGCCGGATCTGTTGGGTAGGATGTTGGGGCCGCAATATAAACGATCTCTGAAGTGATCGGTTGAAAGCCCGCTTGAAAATGATTGGTGGATTTAACCAGAAGGAAATTCTTCGATTTGTAATCAATTCCAAGATTGGTGAAGATGTCGGGCTCATAGGTTTGCGAGCGGCTGGTAATCAGAATAATGTCAATTTCAGTTCCTAAAGGGCGGATAACAGCAACGCGCCCCAAATTGACGCGGCTTTTGCGGAAACTCTGCCATCCAGCGTTCATGACTTTTATTATTGTAACCCGCAGATCAAGAGGTTCACCGCCTTGCCAGGACGACTTTCCTCCGATGCGAATATTGAGTTCCGCACCTTCGCCGGCTGCATGACAGAAAGAAACGGCGACGGGGTCCCATAATGTTGCAACGCCAAAGTTATCGAGACCACGTTCCAGCATACGGCGAATAATATGGGTTGCATCGCCCGCGACACCGCCACCGGGATTATCCCATATGTCGGATATGACAACGGGCAGAGTAGGATTTGCGTTGCGCACGGAGATAGCGTGATCAAGGCCTGCTTCTGTATCAAACATTGGCATAGCCGTAGTTTTGCGCATTGCGTAAAGCTCGTGTCCGAGCTGGCGCGCAAGAACATCACCTTTTGTCTTCGCATTGTCCGTTACAACAACAATACGCGTGCCCATGTCTGGCACATCGCCTGCCATAAACCCATGAATTACAGAGATAGAAAGAACGCTGTCCTTGCCTTCCAAAGCCACCAAACGATCAACAAACGAGCGCATAGGCTCGCGATTTGTTGGATAGATGGATATCATCCGGCAATCGAAAGTGGATATGACCGGCTCAATTTCACCTTTAAGCGTTCTCAAAGCGAGATCGACAACATGCTCACCCCGTTCCTCGAAATCGGTGTGCGGAAATTCGAGGAATGTTGCCATGATGTTAAGGTTGGCAATACGCTTTGTCGTTAAATGACTGTGCGGGTCGAACTCGGCTGCGATCAGAACATTCGGTCCGACAATTTCACGAATACATGCCAGAAAATCACCTTCCGGATCGTCGTAGCCCTGTGCGACCATAGCGCCATGGAGGCCCAAAATCACACCATCTACAGGTAATGCGGCACGCAATTCATCCAAAATAGTATCGCGCAGGGTCTCATAGGTTTTGCGCTGAATAAGCCCGGCGGGTTCGGCCCAGCAGGAGGTGCCTTCAATGACACTAAAACCTTCAATTTTCCCGCGGCGTCGGAGGATTGGCACAACAGATGAGCAAAGTGTAGGCGTGTCTGGATGTTCGCCCGGGCCAGCATAGAAAGCGGTTTTGAACGCATCCATATCAGTTGGAACAGGTGAAAAAGTATTCGTTTCTGTCGCCAAAGAGGCTGTAAAAATACGCATGTGATGCCCATACTCAGGAACCCGAACCCCACATTATCTGCACAAGCGCTAAGCTTGATGTTCAGACAATTATCAAAGGGTCTGGATTTCGTTTATTATGTTCCGCCGCTTTTTTGTAATTTATTTTCTTAATAATGCGTCAAGCGTCACATAAGTCAATCGATTTTGGCCGATTAATCTAAAAAATCTAGGAGCTATGAAAATAGTATGAAATTGATTTTCACGTTTTCATAGAGTTCGTCCCCGGTAGATGTGTGGATTTATTGAAATGAACAATTAAAATAATGGTTTAGTAACGGGCCGATTTTGGAGATATTTGAGTGAAGTACGAAAGGCTCAGTTATATTATGAAAAAAAAGGGCGTTTAGCGGCCCCTTTTTTCATACTCGTGTTTGACGTGACTTTATGGCTACCAAACTGTTCCGCGCGCTGAAACAGGTTCGACACGTGTGACGATGCCGTTTCGATGGAAAACCATTTGGTCAAATAGATTGCTGACAACGCAGGTGTGGTTAGGAACAACGCGGACTACAGAGCCGATCGCAGGGAAGCCATCCTGGCAATCGGTGAGGTCGACTATGGCATGTTCTTCTGACAAAGAGATGATGCGTGCAGATTCAAAACCATCAATAATACCAAAATCACTAAAGCCAAGAAGGTCGGATGTGAGTGCTTTTGAGCCACAATCAAGAACCGCGCGGTTGCTTGCTGGGCGCGAGACGACGGTTGCTAAAATGTGCATTGCCAGATCATCTGTTGTGCAATGACCGGCGCGAACCATGCTGCGATCATTATAAACATAGGTGCCAGCACGGTGTTCTGTTGCTGATGGTACCAAATGCGCGGAATATAAATCGGGAGAACCGCCGCTGGATCTAATTGGACAATCTAAGCCGCCTACCTCAAGAAGCTTGATAGTTTCAACGATGAAGCTTTCAACTTCTTTTGCGCCGCCAGTGGCGGGGTAGGTCAGGATTCCTGCAAACTGTAGTCCCGGTTGAGTGTTGATTAATTGTGCCAATGCTGCAGCTTCTTCAGGCGTTTGTACGCCACAGCGCTTGCCGCCTGTATCGCACTCAACTAACACTGATAATGGCCTAGCAGCCACGAAAGCGTCAGCAAGTCCTTTGATAGTGGTTTCATTATCTGCTGTTACTTTGAGCGCACCGATTTTTTTATTTAACGCCTTGAGACGACTAATTTTCGTAGCGCCAAGAATATTGTAGGTAATCAGGATGTCATCAAAACCCGCATCTGCAAATATTTCGGCTTCTGTTACCTTCTGGCAATTAATGCCCTGGGCGCCAGCCTCTATTTGCTGACGGGCAACAGCTGGGATCTTATGCGTCTTGATATGTGGTCGGAAAGTTTTTCCACTCTGTTCGATATAGATCTGGGCCCGTGTGATGTTGGCCGTTAGCCGATCTTCATCAATGATTGGTAAAGGGGTGGGTAGCTCTTCGATCCGCGTGCCAGCTACGGGCCAGGGAAACGTCATCCGATAACCTTTCATGCGCTTTATATGTGGTGATGTATATAATTTTCCTGAATAGCAGGAAAATGCTGATCTTATTGACACTATGGCAGATATTTTACATAAAAGTGAAATTATTTTTCATTGGTAGCCGACAACAAAGGTTTGTGTTTTCACATGGATATTATTCATGCATTGAGTGATGATGAGAACAAACTGTCAGGCTCCGAGAAGAAGCTCGCTGCTTTTGTGCTTGATAATGTCGATTTTGTTGTCACGTCATCCATTAGTGAGCTCGCTGAAAAAGCACAGGTTTCTGCTCCGACAGTCACCCGATTTTGCCGCCATTTAGGCTGTCAGGGCTATTCTGATTTTAAGGTGCAGCTGGCCAAAATTTCTTATGTTGGTTTGAGGTATTTGACCCCGGAAACCCAAACAAACAGCGTTGAAGAAGTTGCCGAGGATATTGTTACCAAAGCTCAGAATGCGTTGTTTCAGCTACATCGGCAGCTTGATCTGAATGCGATTGATAGGGCTGCTCATTTATTGCGTAATGCCAACTTCATTCACGCTTTTGGTGCGAGCGGAAACTCTGCGATGATTGCAAACGAGCTGCATAATCGCCTTTTTAGGCTTGGCTGCCATATTCATTCTTCAAATGATCACAGTATGAATATTATGCTTTCATCCGTAGTTTTACCTGGGACTGTTGTTATTGGCTCCTCAATTACCGGCCGCGATCCGGATCTCTTGCATTGTATAAATCTTTTGCGTGAGAGATCCATTCCAACAATCGCAATTACGCAGAGCCACTCTCCTTTAGCAAAAGCCTGCGATGTGCTGATCGCTGTTGATCTTCAGGAGGGGAATAATATTTTTAGGCCAACATCGACGCGTTATGCATATCTCGCGGCTATCGATATTCTAGCAAATATGGTGGCCTACGCGGATCGTAATCGTGCTGTTCGCATTCTTCGGCAGATTAAGGAAGAACTCGTTCGTTCTCGTGATGGCGATGACCGGCAGCTTTTGGGGGACTAGCTCGTTTTGCGAACAAACTTGGCCGTCACTTCATCGCGGACTAGAAGAACCTGCGGCAGATTCGCATAAACGCGTATTGTAAATGCAGCATTAGCGCGTTTTGTGTAAGTTTCAGCGCCTAAATATGCAATCAATGTCTTAGCTGCGAAATGCAAACCAATGGGCAGTAATCCAGTTCAGTAGCTTCACTTGGGTAGAATAGATAGCGCTTGGAACGAGTTCATACCTCTGCTGTTTGTGCCTGTAATGGGAGTTAAACGCCCAAATCAGACAAGCCGTGATATGGCTAGTCACCTTCACTGCGATGTTTTTGAAGCCAGATGCTGGAACAGGTTGAGTGCCATTGGAGATAGCTTTTCTTCGTTGCGAACACAGACTAAGAGTCGCCGCGTCGCCCAATCTTCCTGCAGTTCCAAGATGCGGATACGGTTTGCTGGTCGAAACCGCCGCGCTGCAGTTTCAGGTACTATGCCCAAACCAACTCCTTCACCCGCCATACGGCAAATCCCCTCGAAGTTGCGCAGAGCGACACGCTTTTTGAGCTTCGTACCAAGCCTGTTGGCCTGGTCATCAATGTGTGTTTGTAGCGCACCTTCCGCCAGACAGATGAAATGCTGGCCCAACAAGTCGGCGAAGTGCACGCGTTGAGATTCAAAGAGAGGATTATCGCGCGCAACGACGACCACTAAACGGTCAATCGCAAAAGGCCTTACGAGAAGATCGCCGGTGTCGATGCTGTCGGACAAAATACCTATCTCTGCAAATCCCGAAGCAATACTCTTCGCAATCTCCATGCTCTGGCGCTCCCTAAGTTCGACATCGGCTTGTGAGTGTGCCGCAAGCCAGGGAGCCAGACGGGAAGGTAATATTTCTGAAATCGCGGCGGTGTTTGCAAATACGCGCACGCTGGAACGAAGTCCTTTTGCATACAGTCCGATTTCATTACGCATTTGCAGTAGGTTTCGGCCAATAGTGCGAGCGTGATGCGCTAAGGCCTCGCCAGCTTCGGTGGGCACCACGCCTCGTCTTCCGCGCTCAAGCAATTTGACTTCGCCCTCGATCTCCATATTTCGGAGCCGTTCGCTTGCGGCTGGAAGAGACAGGCCAACGGCGGAAGCACCATGAGTAATGTTGCCGGCATCAACTACAGCGAGGAATAGTCGGAGATCAGTTAAATCGAAGCGCATGACATACCCTAATCTCAAAAGTGCCTTCGGTCTAGCCGAAGGCAGAACTCGGAACTTCAGAATTCAGAAATTGGCGAAGGCTGCTATCATAGCTGGATGTCAGATTTAACTTTTCCTACCATTGCAGCTATTGCGACGACATTTTTCTTTGCTGGCCTTGTAAAAGGGGTAACTGGCATGGGGCTCCCTACGGTGGCAATGGGTGTCCTTGGTTCTCTAATATCTCCGCTTACTGCGGCAGCCTTGTTAATTGTCCCATCGTTTATAACGAATGTGTGGCAGCTGTTCGCTGGGCCAAATTTCACCTCTATCCTGCGGCGGTTATGGCCGATGATGCTTACGATCATTGCTGGTACTATTCTCGGATCATCATTTATCACGGGTGATAATACGGTGCTTACGACGACCGCTTTAGGAATCGCGCTGGCTATTTATGCGATTTACACGCTGTTCGCGCGGCAGTTCCGTGTTCCCCCATTTCTGGAAAAATGGATGTCACCAATCGTTGGAGCGTTAACTGGCATTATCACTGGCGGCACAGGTGTTTTCGTTGTACCAGCGGTGCCCTATCTGCAAGCGCTCGGACTGTCTAAGGACGATCTCGTTCAAGCACTCGGATTGTCTTTCACAGTCTCGACCATTGCTTTGGCTGTTGGTATCGGTGCGCAGGGCGCTTTTGACTTCGAAAAGTTGGTGGTTTCGGCCATGGCCGTAATCCCTGCTTTGGCGGGCATGTGGTTAGGTCAGGTCATTCGAGATCGAATTAGTCCAGCTACCTTTCGAAAGGGTTTTCTTATCTTTTTATTCACACTGGGTGCAGAGATGGCCTTGAGGCCGTTTTTCTAGTCAAGCCTGAGAGTGTATCGAAACAACACGATAAAGAACTGCGAAGATATGAGGCAGCACATGATGCGAGGCACGGAAAGTTCGAAAGCCGATAAAGCTTTAGATTATAACTCAGAGGTACAAATTATCTTATGAAGATAAATGGCTGGGGAACCTGGATTCGAACCAGGACTAACGGAGTCAGAGTCCGTGGGTCTACCGTTAACCTATTCCCCAGCAGGGTCGCGTTTCAGTTCAGTTTAACTGAGTGCGATTTCGACAGAAGCTAGATGCTTCATTTGTCGGTGGCCACCATCTAGCGAACTCAAACGGGTAGCGCAAGCCCTTCTTTTAAAAAAATATGGCAAATTCAGTTATTTCTTCATTGCTGTTCAGAAGCCCCGGATTTGCAGCACAACTTGACGGGTACGTATAAAAAAAAGCCCGGCAGCAGAGGTGCGGCCGGGCAAAAGGGCAGGCTGGCCGAGAGGGTACCCGGCTGTGAAGGTGGCGCCCGCCAGATGTTCGTTCAGCAGATGTGACGTGTGGCCTCTACGCGTGCGCGTGCATCTGCAAGTGCGGCCAGGACGCGGGTCGGATCGTCCGTCGTACGCGTATGGATCGCGGTATAAATATCGCCACCATGAACTCCGATGTCCTTAAGCAGGTAACTATCGAGCTGATTGAGGTGGACGACATGGCGCCGGTTTCGGAAAAGCGTCCAGCGACGCATAACCGACGCAAACACGAAATTCACCATTTGGCGCAGCACGGAGGTTGAGGTGCTGGTTTCGGGTAAATGTGTCATGGTGGTCTTGCTAATCGCTGTCATTGCCGCTCTCCTTTAAGCGCGCTTGTTCAAAATGTTTCTATCGTCAGGTCATTCGCTTTCGCGTCTCCATTCTCTGCGACGCCAGCTTTATCCAATAATAGAATTGATTGTTCCAACGAATGTTTTTAATGTAATAGTTCAATAATTATGATGGATCGTTTCGATGAGCGCGCCTTTAGATCTAGACCAGTTGCAAACCTTCATTGCTATTGCGGATACGGGTAGTTTCACCAAAGCGGCCGATGCTGTTTTCAAAACGCAATCAGCAGTTTCCATGCAGATGCGTCGCCTTGAAGAGCGCATTGGAAAGCCACTTTTTGAGCGGGATGGGCGCATTAATCGCCTGACCGAAGATGGCGAGCGGCTGCTGCTCTATGCGCGCCGCATGCTTATGCTAAATGGTGAAACCATAGCGGCCTTTGATGATACGCAACTCGAAGGTCATGTGCGCATTGGTACGCCGGATGATTATGCGGATCGGTTTTTGCCGGAAATCATGGCGCGATTTGCGCGCTCAAACCCACGTGTTGAGCTGTCTGTGGTTTGCGAGCCTACGGTTAATCTGGATGATATGATCCGTCGCGGAACGCTCGATATCGCGCTGGTTACGCAATGCGATGATAAGCGCCGGTCTGAAGTGGTGCGAACGGAGCCGCTTTTGTGGGTGACGTCGGCCACGCATGCAGTGCATGAAGAGGCGATGTTGCCGCTGGCGGTGGGGCGGCCCACATGCATCTGGCGCCATGCCGCGATTGATGTGCTTGAACAGGCAAACCGTGATTATCGCATTATCATCACGAGCTGGTCGGCGACCGTTCTGGCGGCGGCGGTTCTTTCGGGTTTGGCGGTTTCTGTTTTGCCCGAATGTGCGCTGCGTCCCGGTATGCGCGTGCTGGGCGAGGCTGATGGCTTTGGCGCTTTGCCGGAATTTGGCATCGGCATCATGCGCGGACACACCAAGCAGAACGCAATTGTGGATGCATTGGCGCAGCATATTATTGAAAGTCTTGATAATATTTCTTCACCCGCACCAGTAGCTCTTGCCTCTGCGGAAGTTGCATCGTTCCCATCCGTCCGAACGCGTCGCGTGCGCAGCAACGAGTTGTTACCGGGCTGGTGAGCGTTGAACGTGCATAAGCTTAAAGAGTGGCGTCTTGTCCCGTTGACCACTGATCCTCGACTGATACCTATTGCAGGATGAGCATGGGTTTCGATTCTGATCCTAAGGGCACCGCTTCTAATGTAGCGGAATACAGCGTTTCTGAGATTTCCGGCGCTCTGAAGCGTACGGTCGAAGATACGTTTGCGTATGTGCGCGTGCGCGGCGAAATTTCCGGCTATCGTGGTCCGCATTCGTCGGGACACGCTTATTTTGCATTAAAAGATGACCGCTCGCGGCTTGAGGCCGTGATATGGCGCGGCTCGATGGGGCGTTTGCGCTTCCGCCCTGAAGAGGGCATGGAGGTTATCGCCACTGGCAAACTGACCACCTATCCCGGTTCATCCAAATATCAGATCGTGATTGAGCAGATGGAACCTGCGGGTGCCGGTGCTCTGATGGCCCTGCTTGAAGAGCGCAAGCGCAGGCTTGGTGCTGAAGGTCTGTTCGATCCGGCTGCAAAGCAGCTTCTACCGTTCATGCCGCGGGTGATTGGGGTTGTTACGTCACCAACGGGCGCTGTTATCCGCGACATCATTCATCGTATTGCGGACCGTTATCCGTTGCACGTGGTTGTCTGGCCCGTGCGTGTGCAGGGCGAGACGAGCGGTGCTGAAGTGGCTGCTGCGGTTGACGGTTTTAACGCGCTGCCCGAAAATGGAACAATAGCGCGGCCTGACGTGCTGATTGTCGCGCGCGGCGGTGGCAGTCTTGAAGACCTGTGGGGCTTTAACGACGAGATCGTTGTGCGGGCAGTTGCGGCTTCACATATTCCGGTTATTTCGGCTGTCGGCCATGAGACAGACTGGACACTGATCGATCTTGCGGCCGATGTACGCGCACCAACGCCGACAGGTGCAGCCGAAATGGCGGTGCCTGTGAAGGCTGATCTGGTGGCAACGCTTGCTGCGCAATCTGCGCGCTTGTCTGCGGCCATGTCGCGTTTTATTGATCAGAAACGCCAATCCTACCGCGCTGCTGGTCGTGCGCTGCCATCGGCCGATCAGCTGCTTGCCCTGCCGCGTCGTCGTTTTGATGAGGCTGCGTCGCGCCTAACGCGTGGACTGTTTGTGAATACACAAAAGAAGCGCGTACAGTTTGAAGGCCGTGCGCGGCAGTTGTCGCCACGTTTACTGCAACGTGGCTTTGACGAACAAAAGCGTCATATGAAGCTGCTCGATCAGCGTTTGCCGCGCGCGCTGGAAGCATTTTTGCGCGAGCGCCGCATAGTTTTTGCAAGGCGTGCTGATCGGCTGACGCCAGAACCTTTGCTGCGGCGGACAATGCTTGCGAAAAATGCCATGGATCAACTTGATCGCCGCCGCGATCAGGCGATTAATATATTGATTGAGCGCACCAAACGACGCGGGCAGGAACTGGAACGACTGATGCGAACGCTTTCATATGAAAGTGTTCTGGATCGCGGTTTTGCGGTTGTCTTCGATGCGGAAGGCAAGCCGGTTAAGCAAGCGGCAAGCGTTGGCAATGGTGATGCTTTGTCGATTCGATTCCGCGATGGTGATGTTGCCGCTGTGGCAGGGACTGCTTCAGGGCGCCCTTCAAAGGGTAAAGCGGGCAGAACGGGAACGCCGAGTTCCGATGAACAAAACTCGTTATTTTAGCAATTGATCTTGAGCCATTTTATATAAACTGCTGTTTTCCGTACACTCTTAAGGCTGGCTTAAGTTTGGTTTTCTCTTTCGTTATCCCAGCGAGTCACGTGGCTCACAAAGATGCAGTTGAAAGAGTTTTTGAATGTCGGTTAAGTTTTCTCAAGGCCATGGGCTAACCAGTCGCCGTGCCTTCCTGATTGGAGCGAGTGCTGTAGCGCTTTCCGGCTGTGTTTCGACAGCACAGCAGCCGGAGCCGGCTAAAGTTGCCAAGGCTCCTGCTCCGGTTCGTGCCGTGCCGCCGATGTATGAAGCGATGCCGTATGAGCAGTTCCCTCTGCCTGCAGTGAATGTGGCCAAGGTCGATCCGAAATTCTGGCGGCAGGAAGTCGATTACCCAACCAGTGAAAAAGTTGGCACCGTGATTGTCGATACGCCCAACAAATATCTCTATCATATCCGTGGCAACGGTCGCGCCATGCGCTATGGTATTGGTGTGGGCCGCGATGGCTTTTCGTGGGCGGGCCGCGCGATCATCGCCTATAAGCGTGAGTGGCCGCGCTGGACACCACCGGATGAAATGGTCGCTCGTCAACCAGCGCTTCAACCCTATAGCATTGCCAATGGTGGTATGCCTCCGGGCCTGAAGAACCCGCTCGGATCGCGTGCGCTTTATATTCACAAGGATGGCCGCGACACGATCTATCGTATTCATGGTTCTCCTGAAGAATGGAGCATCGGTAAGGCAGTGTCGTCTGGTTGTATTCGCCTGCTCAATCAGGATGTGATCGATCTTTATAACAATGTGCGCGATGGCAGCACAATTGTGGTGATCCCTGATCCAAGCAAAGGAACGCAGGTTTCAGCTTAACCAACAACAAAAGGCGCGGGTCTCCGCGCCTTTTGTTTATTCATTGCCTGTTGCCGTAGCGATAGTTTCGGCACTTCGCCAGAGCGACGGTCCCTGCATGACGACAACGCCCACAGCTACCAACAGAACACCAGCTATGCGCGATGGCGTGATTTCTCTTGAGACAAACCCCATAATGCCAAAATAGTCGATCAGCACCGCAGCGATTAGCTGCCCGGCAATGACTGCCGTCATAAAGCCTGCGGCACCGAGTTTTGGTGCAAACAGAATGGCTGCGGTGATGTAAACCACACCGGCAACGCCACCAACCCATATCCACTTCGGCTGCCCTGCAAGACCAGTCAATGTGGGCAACGAGGTTTTCATCGCCAGCAAAACCGGCAGCACGCAAATGATGCTGACGATCAGCGAAACGACAGTCGCCCATAATGGATGACCTAGTGCGCGGCCCAATGCGGCATTCGCCCCTGCCTGAAATGGCACAACAGCACCCGCGATAAGGGCGGCGATTAAGAATGTAAGTGATCCCTGAGCCTGCATGTGAGTGGCCTTTCCTGTGTTGTTTCGGCTCAAATCTAGTTATAGATGAAATGAATGTGAAATTCAGATTGTTGGATCAATTATGCAGCAGATGAATAATTTACGGAATGTCGATCTCAATCTGTTGGTCATTCTGGATGTGCTTCTGACAGAGCGCCATGTCTCGCGCGCAGCCGTTCGCCTCAATATGAGCCAGCCCGCAGTCAGTCATGCCTTAGCACGTCTGCGTGAGTTACTGGATGATCCACTTCTCATCCGGGAAGGCGCTGGTCTCGTGCCATCCATTAAGGCCATGGAAATTGCAAAGCCGCTGACGGAAGCACTATCAGGCGTGCGCGCTGTGCTGGGGCCGCAAGGTTTTGATCCGGCGACTACGCAGCATCGCTTTCATCTGTCGATGTCGGACTATGGCGGCGGCATTGTGTTGCCGGGGTTGGTGCGTGAATTGCGAAAAGACGCACCGGGGATTGATCTTGCGATCAGCCAGTTCAGCCGCGAAGGCATGATTGCGCGTGTTCTGGATGGCGAGATTGATTTGGGTTTTGGTGTGTTTCCGCATCTGCCAGCGCAGATTGCCGCCGATATCATCATGCAGGACGAATATGTCTGTCTTCTTGATAAACGCAGCCTTGAAGGGCGGGCATTTGATGCGGAAATCTATTTCTCGCGCCCGCACGCGCTTGTGGCAGTGCGGGGCGATGCGACGACCGAGATTGAGGAGAGCTTGAAACTTGAAGGCCAGACGCGGCACATCGCAGTGGTCGTGCCGCATTGGGGTGTCGCGCCGCACCTGATTGCAGGCACTGACCTGATTTTGACGATCGCGCGCGGTGGTTTGAAAAATCTGCCGCCGGATGACAATCTCATCGTGATGCCAGTGCCGGTGAAACTGCCGCCGATACCTTTTGTGCAGATATGGCATAAGCGCCGGGAAAGTGACCCGGCGCATCGCTGGTTACGGTCGAAAATAAGCTCGACCGATTTTAACGCTTAGTAGGCATATTCGAGGAAGATCGGCTCAATCGAACCGGCCCAGACGCTGTTGTAAGCTTTGAGCATGCGTTCGGCATCCGTTATTCCTGCGGCAACGATCTCTTCAAGCGGTGCCAGGAAATGCGTTTCGTCAAAGCCGTCGCTGTTCAACTGTTTGCGGTTGAGAAGGCCAAGACGCGAAATTTCCAGTGTCTTGCGTGCAATTTGTGCCACTGGCTTGCCGCGGAACGTAGCATTGAGCGCCTTTGCAGGCACGTCATTGCGCAGCGCCAGAACCTCTTCATAGGTCCAGTCTTTCGTCAGGTCTTCTGCTGCATCGAGCGCTTCAGCATCATAAAGCAGACCAACCCAATAAGCAGGCAGGGCGCAGATTCGACGCCATGGGCCACCATCGGCACCACGCATTTCGAGGAAGCGCTTAAGACGAACTTCCGGGAACAGAGTGGAAAGATGATTGGTCCAGTCGCCCATATTCGGCACCGGATCGCTCACTTCACCCTTCAAAGCGCCATTCATAAACTGGCGGAAGGTGACATGCGTGCAATCGTGATAGCGACCGTCACGCAGGATGAAATACATCGGAACGTCGAGCGCCCATTCGACATAATCAATGAAGCCGAAGTTTTCCGAGAAAACAAATGGCAGCACGCCTGAACGTTGGTTGTCGGTGTCGCGCCAGATGTCCGAACGCCATGATTGAAGGCCGTTTGGCTTGCCTTCGGTGAAAGGTGAGCTTGCAAACAGTGCTGTCGCAATTGACTGCAACTTCATCGAAACCTGCATCTTGCGGCGCATGTCGGTTTCGGAGCTGAAGTCGAGATTAACCTGAACGGTTGATGTGCGGTACATCATGTCGAGACCTTCATGCCCGACTTTCGGCATGTAGTTGCTCATGATCTTATAACGCGACTTTGGCATAACCGGCGTTTCTGCCAGCGTCCATTTCGGGCTGCCGCCAAGGCCGAGGAAGCGAATGCCGAGTGGTTCGGCAATCTCTCGAACCTGCGAAAGATGTGCATTCACTTCGCGGCATGTCTGATGAATGGACGAAAGCGGTGCGCCGGAGAGTTCAAACTGACCACCCGGTTCGAGCGAAATCGCACCCTGTCCGGTTGGTTCAACGAGGCCGATAATATTGCCTTCATCGATAATCGGCTCCCAGCCAAGCTTGGCTTTCATGCCTTCGAGAATGGCTTTGATACCGCGCGGTCCATCATAGGGAACAGGGCTGTTATCCGCGACATAGAACGGAAATTTTTCATGCTCGGTGCCGATGCGCCAAGCATCTTTTGGCTTGCTACCTTCGGCGAGATAGGCTGCGAGTTCTTCAACACCAGTCAGTGCTGTTTCATCAGTCGTGTCGCGCGCCATATAGTTTGTCCCTAGTCGAATTTGTCTTTGTCAGCGTGATTGGACAAATTTGTCAAATCGCGCAAGTCAATTTCATTGATGATTGAATTTTCTTGAATTCATGCTGGTGCTTTCCAGTCGCCCAACACGGCTTGAACAAGCGTCAGTGCAGCAACCGCTGCGGTATCAGCGCGCAGAATGCGTGGTCCAAGCGGAATGGCGGTCACAAAAGGCAGGCTGCGCAATTGCTGGCGCTCGCTTTCCGAAAAGCCGCCTTCTGGCCCAATGAGCACAGCATAAGGGCCGGGTTTCAGGTTGCTCAGAACAGTCAGTGGATCATCGGTCTCATGGCCTTCATCGCAGAAGATAAGGCGACGCGACTGGTCCCATTGTTCCAGAAAGCGGTCAAAGCGCAAAGCATCGCGACATTCTGGGATTGCCAGCACGCCGCATTGTTCCGCGGCTTCAATCGCATTTGCTTTAATGCGGTCCGTTCCAAGCTTGGGCACTTGTGTATGCTGGGTGACCACGGGTTGCAGCACGCCTGCACCCATTTCAACGGCCTTCTGCACCATATAATCAAGTCGGCCTTGTTTGAGCGGAGCAAAGCAATAGATCAGATCACAAGCTTCTGGCTGCGGGCGAGTTTGTTCAATTGCTTCGAGAAAAAGCCGCTTCTTGCCTTCTGGCCGAAGCCTTGCTTTCCATTCGCCGTCCTGCCCGTTAAAGACCAGAACTTCGTCGCCTTCCTTCAATCGCATCACATGCGTCAGATAATGGGCGGCCTGGGTTGGAGCTTCGACGCTTGCCCCCGTAGCAAGGTCGGCTTCAATATGAATTCGTTGCATTTTATAATTTGCGCGCATTCCGCATCGATGACAGAGGGCGGGGCCAATGGTCAAGCCTTTTGGTCGCGACTGGTGCATCAGGGGTGACGTTACACGTTTAATTGATACCAATAAAAACCAGTTGAAATAAACTAAATTGTATCCATATAGATATGAACCTATCTATTTGAATGGAACTTAAATCATGAAACAGGCCTGGGTCGAATTTGCACCACTGCTCTCAGCCAATTCGCGTGGATGGCGTAAAGCTTTTGACGCGGCAATGGCAGAGCACAGTCTTTCGGATGCAAAAGCCATTCCGCTCATGACCCTTCTACGGCATGGCGACTGCATTCCGCAGGGTGTGCTGGCTGAACGAGTTGGCATTGAAGGCGCAACGATTGTTCGCGTGGTGGATGATCTGGAAAAAGAAAACCTGATCCGCCGCATCGCAGACGACTCAGACCGCCGGGTGAAGCTCATTCAGCTCACCGATGAGGGCCGCGCACTTGCGCAGAAAGTCGAAAAGACTGCGGCGCGATTGCGCACAGCCTTTCTGGGTGATCTCGATCCGGAAGCCGTCGATATCGCGATGGATGTGCTGCGCAAACTTCATGAAAAGTTTCAGAACCAGCCTTCCTGAGCAGAACACGCTTCAACAACTGTAGCCGTAAAGAAAATGATTAAGCCCGCTGAAACATTGCCACGATTTTGGGACGTGGTCTTCTCGCTGAAGACCTTTGCGGCCGCTATGCTTGCATTGTGGATCGCCCTGATAGCAGATTTGCCCAATCCTTATTGGTCGGTGGCTGCTGTTTACATCGTGGCGCATCCGCTTTCGGGTGCGACAACGTCAAAGGGTTTTTACCGACTGATCGGCACGATCATTGGTGGTGCGGTCACGATCCTGTTTGTGCCGCATCTGGTCAATTCGCCTGAGATTTTGACACTGGCCATAGGCTTGTGGATGGGGCTTTGTCTGGCAATCAGTTTGCTGGATGGCACGCCCCGCAGCTATCTCTTCATGCTGGCTGGCTATACGGTTGCGATTGCAAGTTTTGCTGTCGTTTCAGCGCCTGAAACAACATTCAATTATGCGCTGGGACGCGTTGAGGAAATCGCTATCGGCATCATCTGTGCTGCGGTGGTCAATCGTCTGGTCTTTCCACGCCATAGCGGCCCGGTTCTCGTGGCGCGCATTGATAATTGGCTGCGTGATGGTTCCAAGCTTGCGGTTGCCACATTGCGTGGAGAGGGCGACAGTCCTGAATTTCTGCGTGACCGTCAGCGGCTTGCAGCCGATGCGCTCGAACTGCGCAATCTCACAACGCATGTTGCTTACGATACATCGTCTATCCGCAATGTGGGAACGCTCCTGCATGTCATGCAGCAGCGCATGGTTGCCCTTTTGCCCATCGTCTCGAGCTTGCATGATGTGCTCGTGCTTAAACCCGGCGAAGGTCAAAAGCCTTGGCATCCTGCAGTTCAGAAGCTTCTGGACGAGGCTTGTGATTGGCTTGAAAGTGGAGAAAACCTGACCGAACAGCGCCGTGCAGTCCTGCTTGGCTATGTCGAAGAAATTGAACAGCATGGCAAAAACGCTGATAGCTGGGACGAATTGCTGCCGTTCAATCTGGCAGCCCGTGTTCGTGATCTTGTGCAGATCTGGAGCGACTGTATCACCTTGCGTCAGGATATTGTTTCTGGCTCACGGCATTCGCTGCGCTGGCGTCGTTATGATGCTCATCTTAAAGGTCGCCCGCAGCACAGAGATTATGGCATGGCTTTCCTGTCAGGCTTTTCGGCACTGCTCGCAACTTGTATCGCAACCGCTTTCTGGATTGCGACAGGCTGGTCGCAGGGCAGTGCGGCAGCCATGATGGCTGGCATCTTCTGCTGTATTTTTGCAGCGATGGATGATCCGGTTCCGGTTATGCGCAAGTTTAGCTGGCTGCTTCTGATCGTGATTGTTGCAGCCTTCATTTTTGAATTTGCGCTGTTGCCGCTGGTCGATGGATTCTTGCCGCTCGTGCTGGTGCTGGGCCTGTTTTTGATCCCTGCTGGCCTGCTTTTGGCAATTCCATCACAGTTTCTGCTGGGCATGGTTCTTTGTGTGAACTTGCCGAACATGCTGATGTTGCAGGGGCATCTCACCCATGACTTTGTCAGTTTTGCCAATGCCAATCTGGCAACGGTTCTTGGGATTGTGATTGCCGCTGTCGTGACCTCGATAGTTCGTTCGGTGGGTGCCGAATGGAGTGTACGTCGTCTGGTCAGAACGGGCTGGAACGATATTGTGCTGGCAACAGAACGTCAGCCCGGACGTCATCGTCGTCAGCGGATGAACCGTCTGCTGCTGAAAATGATCGATCGTATTGGCATGATGACACCTCGCCTTGCACTGATACCAGCCGCAGACATTGCCAAGGTCGATTTGCTGCGTGATCTGCGAAACGGCATGAACACCATCGACTTGCAGCAGTATCGCGCAAAGATGCCAGAACCGCTGCGTGAGGCAGTGGATCGTGTGCTTGATGGTGTTGGTGCGCATTATAAAGCGCTGTCGCGTGAAGCAGGCGAAAGTGTGCGTCAGGAAATCGATGCGCGGCTGCTTGTGGCCATTGATGATGCGATCAGCGCAATTATTGAGAATGGATCGCCAGCCATATCGAAAAGACCGCGCATAGCGCTGGTTGGCTTGCGTTTTAACCTGTTTCCGAAGGCGCCGCCTTTTGAGTTGCCACCACAATCGCAACTCGAACTGCCGCAGGCCGCCTGAGACGAACTGGACGAATGGAATAAGAGTTATGAGACCAGAATTCGATATCTATGGAATTTATCTGCCGAGCCTCGCGGTTCTGGCATTGGGCGCCTATTTCGCAAACTCGCTGATGCAGCGCCTGCTCGCGCGTGTGCGCTTTTATCGTTTTGTGTGGCACAGGCCTTTGTTTGATGCCGCCATGTATTTTTGCATTCTCGGCGTAAGCGCCGTTATCTTGAACGGAATACCACTATGAAGAAGCTTTTTGCACATTCCGGCCGGGTCTTCCTAACCCTCGTCATGGTCACAATGGCAGGGCTTCTCGGCTGGCATCTCTGGGATTATTATATGAATGCGCCATGGACGCGTGACGGTAAAATCCGCGCTGACGTGGTGCGTCTTGCGCCTGATGTGTCGGGGCTCGTTACCGAGGTTCTGGTGCATGACAATCAGGACGTCAAAAAGGGCGATGTGATTTTCCGTATTGATCAGGCACGTTACAAGCTGGCTCTTCAGCAGGCAGATGCAAAACTCGCCAGCAGCAAGGCAGCGCTTGATATGGCCAATCGTGACCTCACACGCTATCGCAAGCTCAATGATACGACTGTTACCCAGCAGAAGATGGAGCAGATAGAAACCACGACAATGCAGGCCGAAGCCACATATCGTCAGGCTGAACTCGACCGCGATCTGGCATCACTCAATCTGGATCGTTCTTCTGTGAAAGCGCCGGTGAATGGTGTCATCACCAACTTCTCGCTCCAGCCCGGCGACTACGTAACTGCCGGTTCCGCGGTGACGGCGCTGGTCGATACGGACTCATTTTATGTCTCCGGCTATTTTGAGGAAAACAAGCTTGAACGCATCAAGATTGGCGACCCAGTCATCATCGATGTGATGGGCAGCAAGGTACAGCTCAAAGGCAAGGTTGAAGGTATTGCTGGTGGCATCGAGGATCGTGAACGCACCGATTCTACAAGCCTGCTTGCCAATGTTTCACCGACCTTCAACTGGGTGCGTTTGGCGCAGCGCGTTCCGGTGCGTGTGAAACTGGAAGATATCCCAGCAGGCGTGCATCTTGTAGCTGGCCGCACGGTCAGCGTGTCTGTCGTTGAATAAAAGTGCGTCAATTGAAAACAAAGCCCGGCTATTGTCCGGGCTTTTTTCATGTTAGCGATTGTTCATGAAAAATGGGGGCTTGAGCCATGCGTGTGTTGGTCATCCAAAATTATCCGGACTCAGGTCTTGGCCAGATTGAGCCAATCCTGATTGAAGCGGGATACGCAATCGATCTCATACACGCCTATAACGGCCAAACGCTCCCTGAAGACGATAGCAATCACAAGGCTCTTATCGTGCTGGGTGGCGACCAGAACGCACTTGCTGATGATGAGTTTCCATACTTTCCAAATTTGCTTAATCTGATCCGAGAATTTGGCGACCACGATAAGGCGGTTTTAGGCATTTGTCTTGGTAGCCAGCTTATCGCGCGCGCTTATGGTGGCGAGAATATTCTCAACCGCCCGATGGAATTTGGCTGGCATGAGGTTCGGCTCACAGAGCAGGGTGCCGCAGATCCGGTTCTTTCGGCAGCAGGCGCGGCGTTCCCTATTTTCCACTGGCATCGTGATACGTTTTCGCTGCCTGATGGGGCGGTTCATATGGCAACCAGTGATATGACGGTCAATCAGGCTTATAGGATCGGGCGTGCGACCTACGGCACCCAGTTTCACTTCGAGGCTGACACCAAGCTGGTCTCGGAATGGAGTGCTTTTCTTAGTGAGATGATTGCCGGTTTCGATTCTCAATGGGCGGCTGAACTTCCGAGAAACATACAACTGTCAGGTGTTGCTGCTGACCGGGCAGGGGCTGCTCTCGCGCGGGCATGGGTCGGTCTGATCTGACAATTCGTTGCGAGTTTGCCACAGGTGAAAACCATTTGGGATTTTCAGTCTGAAAGCAACAATTGTAATGCCGACGTTTAGTTGCGAGTAACTTTTTTCAGGTGTAACTGAGGCCACGTTCCGGGTGGCAAATGGTCGGACAAGGTGCAAACCTTGCCCATTACGAAAGCTCGGTCTCCGACTGTCCGGTAACCTGTCCAAAGAGTTTTCGATTATGACCGCTAAGCATGCTGCACTTCTCACAGTTCTGATGGTTTCTGCGATCGTGTTCATGGCAGTTGGCATTTTTACCGTCGATGCTGGCAACAGCATGACCTCGACCGACGGCTACGGCATTTCAAGCGCGCGTTAAATAATCGGATTGGCGGCTGGGCCAGTCGCTTCAAGAAAGCGCTTTTCCGGGCCATCGATGACGATGGCCGACAGCTTTCCGTTTTTCCATGCATATGTGTCTAGATTGACCCGGTTGGGCTGAACATCAACGACGCGCTGCGGTGTATGGCCGTGGATGATCACCTTATCTAATGGGTCGGTCCATTTCAGAAATAGTGTTCTGATCCACATCAGGTCATCACGATCCTGCTCATCAAGCGGCACCACCGGGTTAACGCCCGCGTGGCAGAAGAAGAAATCTCCAAAACTTACCGAAGAGGGCATTGAGCGGACATAGTCAATATGCGCTTGCGGAATTGCGTCCAGCAAGAGCGGGTATGCGGCTTTTGCCGATGCAGGGTCGGTGTAATCGACCGCCACACCGTAGGAACGGGCAGTGTCACTGCCGCCATGCAATGCAAAAATGCCATTTGTATCGCCGGTCGCAAGATAATGCAGAAATCCATCATCATGATTGCCGATTAGTGAAAGAATGCGCGGATCATGCGTTGAAGCATGGATCAGAAAATCCAGCACGCCTTTGGAATCCGGTCCCCGGTCGATGTAATCGCCTAAGTGAATAATGCGCCAATCATGCGTGGGATGACGGTCAATATCGGCGCGGATCAGCCCATGCATATCCTGCAAAAGATCAAGGCGACCATGCACATCGCCAATGGCGTAAAGCCGGATACCTTCCGGGCCTTTTGCGTCCTTTAGGGTAATGCCACTCATGAATCGCCGCTCTCTTTCACGTCTTTTCCAGCCCGCTGCCGATAGCGCAATCGCGACACGCGTTCACGCTCGTCGTTGAGTTCGCGGTCGTTGGTTGCCTGTTCGACAAAGCGGATATGTTTTTGCACCGCTTCGCGTGCCGCTTGCGGGTTGCCCGCAATCACCGCGTCGTAAATGGCGCGATGCTGTGACAGCAGCATGTCAGCCACGCCGGGATAGCTGTAAATCAGACTTCGATTGTAGAAAACGCCGTCTTTCAAAAGCTGATAGCAGGAGCGCAATGTGTGCAGCAGAACGATGTTGTGTGCAGCTTCCCCGATGGCATTATGAAACTCAACATCGAGTTGCGCACCCTTATCAAGATCATTGGCGCTGTTCGCATCTTCCATCGCCGTCATGATTTCAGCGAGTAATGCTTTATCGGCAGAGGTTGCGCGCAGCGCCGCATATTCAGCGGCAATGCTTTCGATCTCACGACGATATTCGAGATAATCAGTCGTGGCTTTTCGGTGTTCAGCAAAAAGCTTCACCACTGGCGGACTGAAAACCTGTCCGATGACATCGGCCACAAAAGTTCCGCCACCATGACGGGATGTGAGAAGGCCAGCATTTTCCAGTCTTTTCAGCGCATCACGCAGGATCGGGCGGGAAATATCGAGCTGCAGCGCAAGATCGCGCTCACCCGGAAGCTTATCGCCGCCGCGCAGAACGCCTTCGAGGATCAGGCTCTCAATCTGATGCACAACATCATCTGCCGTACGGCTTGCGAGAATGCGGGAAAACACTGGTTCGGTCATGGTCGCAAACTAGCCCCAAGCGGAGGTTACGGCAACGGGTCTCTGAAACGCATAAACAAAAACCCCGGAAGCGATGCATCCGGGGTTTGGAAACGTTGAAATATCTTATCAGGCCGTCTTACGCTTGCGGGTTCTCACGAAAACAACGATGCCGGCGACAAGGCCAAACATCGCCCATTTGAAAGGCAGTACATCGGCGGTTTCGCTGCGGATTGGAAGCACGGTGACAGTACCCGGACGGCTTTCGAAGCCTGTTTTTCCTTCAGCTTTTGCCTGTTCGATCTGATGTGGGGAGACAACCCATTCAGCGCCGCGCGACTTGTCGTAAAACATGAAGCCGCAGCCAACGATAACAGCGGTGACGATTGCGAGAATAAGGCGGGGAGCTGTGTTCATTTTCATTCCTTAATTTTCTTTGGCAGCAGTTTTGGCTGGTGCCCTATACTAAAGGCCGTTGAGTGAAACTCATCGGGCTTTGGTTAGCCTGAGTGGCGATTGAACTTTTTCAATGCGTGATGCGATAGCATCTTAGCGCATTGGTATTCGAGCTCGACGGCGTTCATACGCAATCGTGTCCGCTCCGTCTATTATTTAGACATGCCTTGTGGAGCGCTGCCACTTTCCCAGTAAGGAACAGGACCATAAAGATCGGCCAGATAGTCGATGAAAAGTCTGACCTTGGCGGGCAAAAACTGCTTTGATGGATAGACTGCATGAACGGCGACATTTCGGGACGCTGCATAGTCAGGCAATACCTGCACCAACTTTCCAGCGGCGAGATCCGGCCCGACATCCCAAGTTGAGCGTTGCGCAATGCCAAGACCTGCAAGCACGGCTTCGCGCACCAGCTCGCTCGAATTGGTTTGAAGGGGGCCGACCGGACGAATGGTGATCGGGCCTTTCGGGCCTTCTAGTCGCCAAGGATCATTGTTGTGCGGCGCAAGACAAATGTGTTCGGAGAGGTCTTCGATTGTCTGCGGTGTGCCGCGTTCAGCAATATAAGCGGGGGAGGCCACAAGAATTCGACGCACGGGTGCGAGACGGCGGGCGACAAGCGTTGAGTCGGAGAGTTCGCCAATGCGGATTGCAAGGTCATAACCGTCGCCAACAATATCCACCATCTCATCCGAAAGCTGCATATTGACGGTGAGGTCAGAATTGGCGCGCATGAATGGCACCAGATAAGGCGCGATATGCATACGCCCGAAGGTGGTGGGGGCTGAAATTTTCAGTGTCCCACGCGCATCGGCTGACCGGCGGGCGACAAAGGCTTCCGCTTCTTCGATGTTGCCGAGAATGGCCAGCACGCGCTCGTGATAGCCTTGTCCTGCTTCTGTAAGCGCAATCTGCCGTGTTGTGCGCTGGAGAAGGCGGGTGCCGAGGCGCTCTTCAAGTCTGCCGAGACGTTTGGAAACGACAGCCGGTGATAGCCCAAGATCGCGTGCCGCAGCTGACATGCTGCCGGTTGCGACAACACGCGCGAAAATCTCCATATCGGCCAGACTGCTCATCATGTTAGTTTCAAATGCTCCCCGGCAGATATACGCATGCGCTCATCTAGCCGAGGCTTTGCAGAAATCGCAAGGCGATTATGCCGCAGCGTTAAAACTGTTTCGCCATAGGCATGATTGGTAAAATTAGTTTACCAGTTATGTGAAGTCGCTGGGAGGCGGAGGAGCATATGAGCGGATTGATCATGCCAGAGCCGGATGCGGCCGTCTTGCAAAGACGGACTAGCATCGTTGCCGATTTGCGCAATATCGTGCCGGGTGAGGGCGTTGTCGATACTGTTAATGCGATGCGTGTGTTTGAAAGCGATGGGCTGACAGCACATCGTTCTCTACCGCTGGTCGTTGTTCTGCCGGAAACCGTCGAACAAGTCTCAGAGGTGCTGCGCTATTGTCATGACAATGGCATTCGCGTGGTGCCGCGCGGAGCTGGCACATCGCTGTCCGGTGGCTCGATGCCGCTGGTCGATGCTGTGCTTCTCGGCATGTCGCGTTTCAATCGTATTCTCGAAATTGATTATCCCAATCGCGTTGCAGTGGTTCAGCCGGGAGTAACGAATCTCGGCATTACCAAAGCTGTTGAGCATGAGGGCTTTTACTATGCGCCTGATCCATCCTCGCAGATTGCCTGCTCGATAGGCGGCAATGTTGCGGAGAATGCTGGTGGCGTGCATTGCCTGAAATATGGCCTCACCGCCAACAACGTGCTTGGCATTGAAATGGTGCTGATCACTGGCGAAGTCTTGCGCCTTGGTGGCAAGCATCTTGACAGCGAAGGTTATGATCTTCTTGGGCTGATGACCGGCTCGGAAGGTTTGCTTGGGGTGGTGACGGAAATCACCGTGCGTATTCTGCAAAAGCCTGAAACCGCGCGTGCTGTCATGGTCGGCTTTCCATCAAGTGAGCAGGCGGGGCAATGCGTAGCCGATATTATCGGCGCAGGGATTATTCCGGGTGGAATGGAAATGATGGACCGTCCCGCGATCCTTGCAGCAGAAGATTTTGTCCGTGTTGGCTATCCGCTTGATGTGGAGGCGCTGTTGATCGTGGAACTCGATGGCCCGCCGATTGAAGTCGACCATTTGATCGGAGCGGTCGAGAGCATTGCGCTTAAAAATGGCTCGACCACCTGCATCCTGTCGCAGTCGGAAGAACAGCGACTGGCTTTCTGGGCGGGTCGTAAAGCGGCTTTCCCAGCGGTGGGGCGTATTTCGCCGGACTATCTTTGCATGGATGGGACCATTCCACGCAAAGAATTGCCGCGCGTTTTGTCCGGAATGCGCGAGTTATCCGAAAAATATGGGCTTCGGGTCGCCAATGTGTTTCATGCAGGTGATGGCAATCTGCATCCGCTCATCCTCTATGATGCAAATATTCCCGGCGAGTTGGAGGCTGCTGAAGATTTCGGCGCCGACATCTTACGTCTTTGCGTGAAGGTTGGCGGCGTGCTGACGGGCGAGCATGGCGTGGGTATCGAAAAGCGCGATCTCATGCCGGAGATGTTCAACGAAATCGATCTCGACCAGCAGATGCGTGTGAAATGTGCGTTTGATGCGAAGCACCTGCTCAATCCCGGCAAGGTCTTTCCGCAATTGCGCCGCTGTGCCGAGCTTGGTCGTATGCATGTGCATCGCGGCGAGCTGGCCTTCCCCGACCTTCCGCGTTTCTGATCTGTGGTTATGAAAATGACTGATGTGAATATTCTAAGACCTCATGATGAAGCTGGTGTCGTCGAAGCGGTCCAGTGGGCACTTGGCACGTCAACGCCGCTGGAGATTATCGGCAACGGCTCAAAGCGTGGGATAGGTCGCCCGGTGCAGGCCGGGCATGTTCTGGATGTGTCGCAGCTTTCAGGCATAACGCTTTATGAGCCGGATGAACTGGTGCTGTCAGCAAAGGCGGGCACACCTGTTGCCGAAATTGAAAAACTGCTGGCGGCAAGCCACCAATGCTTTCATTTTGAACCGATGGATTATGGTCCGCTGCTTGACGGTGAAGCAGGTCGCGGCACAATTGGCGGTGTGTTGGCTGCAAATCTGTCGGGGCCGCGTCGGTTGAAGGCGGGCGCTGCGCGCGATCATATCCTGGGCGTGCGGGTGGTTTCAGGCCGTGGGGAATTGTTTAAATCCGGTGGGCGTGTCGTCAAGAATGTCACCGGTTACGATCTTTCCAAGGGCATGGCCAATTCCTGGGGTACGCTGGGCGTGGCAACCGAAGTTACATTCAAGGTTCTGCCCAAGCCTGAGACTTCTGTGACGCTTGCTGTTCGCGGGCTGGATGACGAGCAGGCTGCTCGCGTCATGGCTATGGCGATGGGATCGCGCGAGGAAGTGGCATCAAGCGCTCATTTGCCGCCCACTGTCGTCAATCGTTTTCTCGATGGCAAGCTTGGCTGGGAAGCCGCAACCATTCTGAGGCTGGAAGGCTTTGCGCCGTCCGTCGCACATCGAAGCAGGCAATTACAGGCTCTATTAAGTGGGGCGGGGGCAATCGAGGTAATTGATGAGCCTCAATCGACACAGCTCTGGACAGAAGTTCGCGATGTGCTGCCCTATGCGCAGGCTGGTGATACGCGTGCAGTCTGGCGTGTCTCAATGGCGCCGTTGCAAGGCTGGCGTATGATTGATGAGTTTCGCCGCTATGCAGGCGTCGATGCCTATTATGATTGGCAGGGCGGTTTGATCTGGATGCGGATGGAAGCAGAGCCGGAAGCAGGCACGCTGCGGAAGCTGATCGCCAAATATGGCGGCGGCCATGCAACGCTGATACGCGCACCGGAATTTGTGCGAGCCAATACGGACGTATTTGAGCCGCAACCGACAGCGCTTGCAGCACTTTCACAGAGGCTGAAACATCAGTTTGATCCGGAGAACATTCTTAATCCGGGACGTATGTATCCTGAGCAGGCGGGAGCGTGAGCCATGCAGACCCATTTCAGCCCCGAACAATTGCTCGATCCGGGTGTTAACGAAGCAGATAAAATCCTGCGTAAATGCGTGCATTGCGGCTTCTGCACGGCGACCTGTCCGACCTATGTGACGCTTGGTAATGAACTCGATAGCCCACGCGGACGCATTTATCTGATCAAGGATATGCTCGAAAACGGACGTCCGGCGGATGAAGAAGTCGTGCGCCACGTTGATCGCTGTCTATCGTGCCTTTCCTGCATGACGACCTGTCCATCGGGCGTCAATTATATGCATCTGGTCGATCATGCGCGTGCGCATATCGAAAAGACCTATAAGCGTCCATTTATGAACCGCTTTCTGCGCGGGATGCTGGCGCAGGTTCTGCCCTATCCGGGCCGGTTTCGGATGGCACTCAAGCTCGCCAAACTCGGGCGACCATTTGCTCCGCTTATGCGGAAAAACGCGAGCCTGAAGCCTATCGCAGCCATGCTCGAACTCGCGCCACAAAACCTCCCGGCCAAAGCTCATCCTATCCAAATCAGTATGGCCAAGGGAGAAAAGCGCGGGCGTGTTGCAATCCTGAATGGCTGCGCGCAACCTGTGCTTAACCCCGGCATCAATGCCGCGACACTGAGATTGCTCAATCGGTTTGGGAGTGAAGTGGTTGCACCAAAGGATGAAGGCTGCTGTGGTTCACTGGTTCACCACATGGGGCGCGAAGAACAGGCGCTCGATCAGGCCCGGCACAATGTCGATGTCTGGATGCGGGAGATTGAGACGGGCGGTCTCGATGCGATTATCGTGACAGCGTCTGGCTGCGGAACGACGATCAAGGATTACGGTTACATGCTGCGGCTCGACCCGGCCTATAAGGATAAAGCTGCGCTTGTATCATCGCTCGCTAAGGATATTACCGAATATCTGACGACAATCGAACTGCCGCAACCCAAAGAGCCGAAGGTGCTGACCGTTGCCTATCATTCGGCTTGCTCCATGCAGCATGGCCAGAAGATTCTGCGTCAACCGAAAGACTTGCTTTCAAAAGCGGGTTTCACGGTGAAAGAGCCATTGGAAGGGCATCTCTGCTGCGGTTCCGCGGGCACTTACAATATTATGCAGCCGGAAATCGCGACCAAACTTCGCGATCGCAAGGTAAGGAATATTGAGGCGACCGGAGCCGAACTGATTGCGACCGGCAATATTGGTTGTATGACGCAGATTGCAACAGGCAGTAAGCTGCCGATTGTGCATACGATTGAATTGCTGGACTGGGCCTATGGCGGGCCAAAGCCCGTTGCGCTTTCAGGTTCCAGCCTTCACTGACCGGGCATGTTTGAGCGGAAAGCCCTTGAAGCTTTTCGTTTCCTTCAGCACGAAAGTCGTCTGCATTTCCTTGATGCGGGGCAGCCGGCGTAGCGTGGACATTGCAAAATCGGCATAGGTATCGAGATCGTGCGATACGACTTGCAGCAGAAAGTCGGCGTCACCGGCAATACTGTAACAGGTGATGACTTCATCAAGGCTCATCAGCTCAGCCGCAAATTGCTCGGCTTCGGCTTCGCTGTGACTATCGATTTTGATGCGGACAAATGCCAGCACGCCAAGCCCAATTGCCTTGCGATCAAGCGTGGCGCGATAACCCTGTATCACGCCGTCTTCCTCCAGTTTGCGAACTTTGCGCCAGCTTGGAGAAGTTGACATGCCGACCTGATCAGCGAGGGCCTGATTTGTGAGGCGACCGTCATCCTGCAAGGATTCGAGAATTCTGATGTCAGATGTATCAAGTGTGCTCATGTAAACTTACCTCAGAATCGACTATTTCTGGTAAGTTCTACCATAAATCTATGTAAGACAGGACAGATAGGCAGGATTGACCTGATGATGCGGTGTATTCCTCGGTGAGAGATTTCTGTTTCAGGAGCCGTTATGCACGAAGATTTACGCCTCGCCATTATTGTTAATCCAGAACTGCCTCTGGGACTGCTCGCCAATACAGTTGGCGCGATTTCCATTGGGCTGGGTGCAAAGCTGCCCTTCATTGCCGCCCGACAGCTGGTCGATAAAACGGGCATCGCAATCGACATCAGCTCGGATCGCCCAGTGCCAATCCTTCAGGCTGATGCGGAAACTATCCGGGCAATCGCATTAAAAGCGGCAGGCTTTGAAGAGCGACAGGCTGTTGTGGCCTTCCCAGCCTTTGCGCGTTCGCTGCATGTTTATGCAGAATATGAAGCGGCTTTTCCTGAAAAGGAACTTGCGACCGAGGTAATTGATGGGCTGGGAATTGCAGGCCCATCGAAATGGGTGCGCTCGTTAACGGGTAGTTTGAAGCTGCTGCGATGAAAAAAGCCCGCCATTTGGCGGGCTTTATTGTGCCATTAAACCACGGAGAATGTCGCAGGGTTCGGTCCGATGCGGCCGTCTGTTTTGTCCAGCTTGGTGATTGCATCATGGTCGGTGCCATTAAGGCTGAAGTCGAAAACTTCGAAGTTTTCCTTGATGCGCGCTGGTGTAACCGACTTTGGAATAACGATGTTGCCGGTTTCGATATGCCAGCGCAGGATAACCTGAGCGACTGATTTGCCGTGCTTTTCAGCAATCGTTTTCAGCGTCGGGTTTTCCAGAATGGTCCCTTGGCCGAGTGGGCTCCAGGCTTCCGTCGCAATGTCATGCTTGCTGTGGAAAAGGCGCAACTCATCCTGCTGGAATTGCGGATGAAGTTCGATCTGGTTGATAACCGGAACAACATCGCTTTCCTTGAGAACACGCTCAAGATCAGCAGTCTGGAAATTCGACACGCCGATGGATTTTGCCCGGCCTTCTTCTTTAATCTTGATGAAAGCGCGCCATGTGTCCATGAACAGGTCTTTGGATGGCAGCGGCCAATGGATCAGATAAAGGTCAACATAATCCGTGCCGAGTTTTTTGAGACTGGCGTCAAAAGCCTTGAGCGTTGACTCATAACCCTGTTCTTTATTCCAGAGCTTTGTCGTCAAATAAATATCGCTGCGGGCAATGCCGGATTCGTTGATTGCCTTGCCGGTGCCTTCTTCATTGCCATAAATGGCTGCAGTATCAATGTGTCGGTAGCCTACTTTCAGCGCTTCGCTGACAGCCGTGACAGCCTCGTCATTGCCAACCTGCCAGACACCGTAACCGAGCTGCGGGATATGATTGCCGTCGTTCAGTTTTACCGCCGGTACGGTCATGTTCAGTCCTTCCCTCTTACATATATACTCTTCATTTTGCTTGCACAGCATATGGGTGTTCGCATGAAAAGTGAAAGACCTTTCGTCTGCCTTTGTGCCTTAAGGCGGACGCTTTTCCTATAAAAACGCCAAAAATTTCAATTCGATGACAAAAAGGCCGTTGTCACTTTATGCGACAACGGCCTGAATTTGCGATCCATCAAGGGTTTTAATTATCGAACGACGACGCGTGTGCCAACAGGAACGCGACCATAAAGATCGCTCACATCTTCGTTACGCATGCGGAAACAACCAGAAGACATGGCTTTGCCGATGGTCCAAGGCTGATTGGTGCCATGAATGCGGTAAAGTGTGGAGCCAAGATAAAGTGCGCGTGCACCAAGTGGATTGTTTACTCCGCCCTTCATTTGCGCTGGCAGAATACGGCCCTTTTTGCGTTCGCGCTCGATCATCGTTTTGGGTGGCGTCCATGTCGGCCATTCGGCCTTGCGGCTTACTTTTTGCGTGCCTTTCCAGCCAAAACCCTGTTTGCCAACGCCAATACCATACCGACGCGCCTGACCATTGCCTTCGACGAGATAAAGGAAGCGTTTGCCGGTATCGATGACAAGAGTTCCGGGCTTTTCGCCACCGGAATAGGAGACAACCTGCGGCAGGAACATCGGGTCTAGTTGTTGCTTCTTGCGCACAACCTTTGCCGGATTGGCGGCAGGGCGCTGCTGGCTCACATTCTGAATGCGTGCTTCAGACGGCTGCTTCTTTTTAACAATGGTACGTTTCTGAGGTTGTGCAGGTTCGGCGTTCGGTAACACGCGCACAGCAGGGCCGCCGAGTTGCGCGAGCCAGCGCTGCGATGTTTCATTATCGACCCGAACCGGCGGCTTGGTTGCATAACGATCATTGGCAAAAGCCATGCTGGTCGTGACGATGGAAACGGTGATTGCCGCAATTGATCCGATTAAAAGCAGATGACGTGGTTTCATAAGCCAAATCCGTCTATTCTGCGCCTTGCATTCGCGCTGACGCTGTTGCCCTTCATATCCCTGACATGTGCTGTCAGGAGTACGAACCCGAAATTCATCAGGCTATTGTGCCGTGCAATGGAATCATAAAGGTAAATTTTGAGCCGCCTGGTTCGACAGATGGCTTCAAAATATAGTTGTGGTTAGCGCAAGGTTGCGCGACATGATTAAGAGTTGATGAAAGTTCAGGGGGCAGACATGAGCGATACAGTGCAGGAAAAGACTGGCTTGATCGTCAATGCAGACGGAAAAATGCGCTGTTTCTGGCCGGGGGAATTGCCTGATTATATCGCCTATCATGATAATGAATGGGGTGTGCCCGTTACTGATGATCGTCGTTTGTTTGAGAAAATCTGCCTTGAAGGTTTCCAGTCCGGCCTGTCGTGGCTGACGATCCTGCGCAAGCGCGAGAATTTTAGGGCAGCCTTTGATGGCTTCGATTTCAATCGCATTGCACTCTACGATGATAGGGATATCGAACGTCTGCTTGGTGACAAGGGTATTGTGCGTCATCGCGGTAAGATTGTCTCCACCATCAACAATGCAAATCGCGCCATTGAGCTGGTGAAAGAAAAAGGCTCGCTTGCCGCCTATTTCTGGTCGTTTGAACCGGGGGCGGATGAACGCCCTGCCGTGGTTGATTATCCTACCCTGATTGCCAATCCTACAACTGCGACTTCAACGCGTATTTCAAAAGATCTTAAAAAGCGCGGCTGGTCTTTTGTTGGGCCAACAACAGTTTATGCGTTTATGCAGGCCATGGGACTGGTGAATGACCATATCGAAGGCTGTCATTGTCGCGCGCATATTGAAGACCTAAGAACGTCGTTTGAACGCCCTTAAGCATTGATTGCGTTTACATTATTTTTCTGGCAGAAAGCCGCGACAGGAGAAAAAAATGGATCTGACATCGCTTGTGGTTTTTGCCGGTATTCTGGTTGTTGCGGCAGGCACGCCGGGTCCGAATGTTGGCGCTTTGGTTGCGCGGGTTATCAGCCGTGGCCACAAGGGCGTGTTTCCATTCATGTTTGGCCTTTGGCTTGGCGATGCTATCTGGCTCTCACTGGCTGTATGGGGCCTGTCGGCAATTGCTAACAGCTTCCACACTGTTTTCCTTGTGCTTAAATATCTGGGCGTCGCATATCTAATCTATCTTGCATGGAAAATGTGGATTGCACCTGTTGAAACAACAGCAGATGAAAGCGCAATTCCGAGCTATGGCGAAGCAAGAAAGCTGTTTTTCAGTGCGCTGGCTGTAACGCTCGGCAATCCAAAAATCATGGTGTTTTACATAGCGATCTTGCCGACCGTCATCGATATTACGCATGTTTCGGTTGTCGGTTGGCTCGAATTGCTGTTGGTGATGTTTGCGGTTCTGGCTGCAGTCGATAGTGCTTGGGTGGTGCTTGCAGCACAGGCGCGCCGTTTTCTGCGCAGCCCGCGTGCTATGAGAATTGCCAATCGGACAAGTGCCGGGATGATGGCGGGCGCTGCGGTTGCGATAGCCACGCGTTAAGCGCGTCTTTTTAAAACTCTTCCTGCACTTGCCGCACCCCGTTTGATGCGTTAGGAAACCGGCAATGAATTTGCCGGTTTTTTCTGGCGTAATATGAACAAAATCAGTGATCAGGCGGGAAAAATGGCCGACAAAGCGGACAAGATGAAGGCACGGTTGCCACGCGGGTTTGTCGATCGGGTGCCGGATGATCTGCGCGCCACCGAAAAGATGACCGCGACCATCCGCGAAGTTTACGACCTTTATGGTTTTGAGCCGGTGGAAACGCCGCTTATTGAATATACCGATGCACTCGGAAAGTTCCTGCCCGATCAGGATCGTCCGAATGAAGGTGTGTTCTCGTTTCAGGATGACGACGAGCAGTGGCTGTCGCTGCGCTACGATCTGACAGCGCCGCTGGCGCGGTTCGTGGCTGAAAACTACGAAAGCCTGCCAAAGCCTTATCGCAGCTATCGCAATGGCTGGGTTTTCCGCAATGAAAAGCCGGGTCCGGGCCGTTTCCGTCAGTTCATGCAGTTCGATGCCGACACTGTTGGCGCGCCAAACGTCTCGGCTGATGCTGAAATGTGCATGATGATGGCCGACACGGTTGAGCGCCTCGGCATTGCGCGTGGCGATTATGTGATCCGCGTCAATAACCGCAAGGTTCTTGATGGCGTGCTTGAAGCGATCGGCCTTGATGGCGATGCGAATGCTGGCAAGCGCCTCAATGTTCTGCGTGCCATCGATAAGCTCGACAAGTTTGGCGCTGAAGGCGTTCGTCTTTTGCTTGGCAAAGGCCGTCTTGACGAAAGCGGCGATTTCACCAAGGGCGCTGAACTGTCCGATGCAGCCGTGGAAAAGGTTCTGGCCTTCACCGCTGCGGGTGGTGCAACCGGTGCTGAAACCATTGCCAATCTGCAGGCTGTTGTTGCTGGCAACGCCAAGGGCGAAGAAGGCGTGAAAGAGCTTGCCGATATGGAAGCTCTGTTTGACGCTGGCGGTTATGAAGGTCGCGTGAAGATCGATCCTTCAGTCGTGCGTGGTCTCGAATATTACACCGGTCCGGTGTTTGAAGCCGAACTTCTGTTTGATGTCACCAACGAAGATGGCCAGAAGGTTGTGTTCGGCTCGGTTGGCGGTGGCGGTCGTTATGACGGTCTGGTGTCGCGCTTCCGTGGCGAGCCAGTCCCGGCAACGGGTTTCTCTATCGGTGTTTCGCGCCTGATGACAGCGCTGAAAAACCTCGGCAAGCTTGATGTGTCCGATGTGGTTGGCCCAGTTGTCGTGCTGGTCATGGACAAGGATGCGCAGAGCCTTGGTGGCTATCAGAAGATGGTTTCTCAATTGCGTCAGGCTGGTATCCGCGCTGAAATGTATGTCGGCGGTTCCGGCATGAAGGCGCAGATGAAGTATGCGGATCGTCGTGATGCGCCATGCGTCATCATTCAGGGTTCGCAGGAGCGTGAAGCTGGCGAAGTTCAGATCAAGGATCTGATCGAAGGCAAGCGCATTTCTGCCGAGATCGAAGACAATGCCACCTGGCGCGAAAGCCGCCCGGCGCAGGTCACGGTCAAGGAAGAGGGTATCGTTGCGGCAGTGCGCGAAATCCTTGAAGCGCAAGCTCGCGATCGCGCACAGCAGGCGAAGTGACGGATAACATGGCAGGTCAACGCACATCTTTAGTCTTCACGACACTTCGCGGGCAGCTTGGTGCCAGCGAAGCTGAGCTTGTCGATATTCCGCTGATCCAACCTGCCGATCCGTTTCTGGATATGGCGGGCGAAGATTTGCGCCGCCGTATCTTTCTCACCGAAAATGAAAATGGCGACAGCCTTTGCCTGCGTCCGGAATTTACTATTCCGGTCTGCCGCAATCACATTGCGCTGAATGCTGCAACACCGAAGCGTTATGCCTATCTCGGTGAAGTGTTCCGACAGCGTCGCGATGGCGCGGCCGAGTTTCTTCAGGCAGGTATCGAGGATTTGGGTGCAACCGACGAAGCGGCATCGGACGCGCGTTCGATTGCTGATGCGTTGGCCTGTGTTCATGCCGCAGCGCCCAATGCCAAGCTTGAAATCGTGTTGGGCGATCAGTCTGTTTTTGCAGGGATGCTCAAAGCTTTGGGTCTTCCGCAAGGATGGCGCAAGAAGCTGCTGCGTGCTTTTGGCGATGAACATACGATGGAAGCAGCTTTTGCCGAGCTGACTGGCGAACAGCGCAGCGACCCGTTGCCGGAAAATCTGGCTGGACTTGTGGCGCAGGGCGACGAGGCAGGGCTGGCGCGTATGCTGGAAGCAGAAATGCTTGAAGCTGGTATGTCGCCGGGCGCCGGACGCACACCTGCGGAAATCGCCCGTCGTCTGATCGAGAAGGAAGATCTGGCTGCTGCCCGTTTCCCTTCATCTGCGCTGGATGTGTTGAAGCGTTTCCTTTCGATCCGCGTTTCGCTTGAAACGGCAAGCATTACGCTACGGGCTTTTGCTGCTGATAATGCGCTTGATCTCAGTGCTGTTCTGCAAAAATTTGAAGCGCGCACCGATGCGATTATCGCCGCTGGTATTCATGCCGAAGACATTGTCTACGATGCGTCTTTCGGACGTCCGCTCGATTATTATACGGGCCTCGTTTATGAAATCCGTCAGGCGGGAGGCGACAAGGATAAGGTGTTGGCCGGTGGCGGTCGTTATGATCGGTTGCTGACCATGCTCGGTGCATCCGAAAATATTCCGGGCGTAGGCTTTTCCATCTGGCTCGACCGGCTTGAGGCGCTGAGCGGAGAACAATCATGACTGTAACGCTCGCACTTCCATCCAAAGGACGGCTGAAAGAGCAGACGCTCGCTGTGCTGGAAAAGGCCGGATACAAGGTCATTCTGCCGGAGGATTCGCGCAATTATCGTGCGCGGGTTGAAGGCGAAAATGATCTCGACATTCTGTTTTTGTCGGCGTCGGAAATCGCGCGCGAGCTTGGCTATGGCAGCGTTGATCTGGGCGTGACGGGTGAAGATCTTGTTCGCGAAACGCTCGCCCATGCGGATGAGCGCGTGGCGATTGAGGCAGAGCTTGGCTTTGGCCATGCCGACGTTGTGGTTGCTGTGCCTGAAGTCTGGCGCGATGTGACGACGATGGCCGACCTTGATGATGTTGCTGCGGATTTCCGCCAACGTCATGGTCGTCGTCTGCGCATTGCCACCAAATACTGGCGTCTGACGCAGCAGTTCTTCTCGCAGAAGCACGGTATTCAGGTCTATCGCATCGTTGAAAGTCTGGGTGCTACCGAAGGTGCACCAGCAGCTGGTTCGGCAGATATGATTGTCGATATTACATCGACTGGCTCAACGCTGACTGCAAACAAGCTCAAAGTGCTTGAAGATGGTATTATTCTGCGTTCGCAGGCTTGTCTGGTTTCAGCCCGTCGCAGCGAAGCCAATGCGAAAGTTGCAGAGGTCGTTTCGCGTATCCGCAAGGGCCTCGCGAGCTAATAACCGAGTGCTGAATTTAAAAAGCCGGTCTGAAATTCAGACCGGCTTTTTTATTGTTAGTTTTTAGGCTTGCTACCGACAAGGCCATAATAGGCAATGTAGATGTAGCAGATGATTGGCATCAGGAATGCCAGATGAATACCAACGCTATCAGCCAAAGCGCCTTGAATAAGCGGGATGATCGCGCCGCCAACAATTGCCAGACACAGAATGCCCGAACCCTGACTGGTGTGCTTGCCAAGACCATGCAGCGCCAGACTGAAAATCGTAGGGAACATGATCGAGTTGAACAGACCAATTGCCAGAACTGACCACATGGCGACGTGACCCGTGGTTGCGACGGTGATCAGCAGCAGGATGATTGCCATAGCTGCGTTGAACGCCAGTGCCTTACCGTCATCGATATAGCGCATTGCCGCTGCACCAATGAAGCGGCCAATCATGGCACCACCCCAGAAATAGGCCACATAGTGAGCGGCTTCAGCTTCAGCGAGGCCAGCGACATTTGGATCGCTCAGGAAGTTGACAAGGAAGCTGCCGACGCTGACTTCAGCGCCAACATAAACGAAGAGACCGATGGAGCCGAGCACGAGATGGCGATACTGCCATGCGGAACCGTCTTCTTTGGTGATGACGGCGGTTTCTTCTTCCTGCACATCAGGGAGTTTCAGGATAGCAAAAACCACTGCGAGAACTGCGAAGGCGAGTGCAAGCAACAGATAAGGAAACTGCACGGCGTCTGCGTCTGCGGCACTTGTTGCGTCGGAGGTCGCTGCCGACAGGATCAGAAACGCACCGAAGAGAGGCGCAACCGTCGTGCCGAGCGAATTGAACGCCTGTGTCAGTGTCAAACGGCTGGCTGCTGTTTCTGGCGCACCCAGAATGGTGACATATGGGTTTGCTGCCACCTGAAGAATGGTGACACCGGAGGCCAGAACAAATAGAGCGCCGAGGAAGAGTTCGTAAACGCGATAGGATGCAGCCGGGATAAACAGCGCGCAACCAATGGCGGCTACAACCAGGCCGGTTACGATGCCCCATTTATAGGAAATGCGTTTGACCAGAGCGCCTGCAGGCAGCGATACAATGAAGTAAGCGCCGAAGAAGCAGAACTGAATCAGCATCGACTGGAAATAGTTGAGCTGAAAGACGCCTTTGAGATGTGGGATCAGAATGTCGTTGAGACAGGTGATGAAGCCCCACATGAAGAAGAGCATGGTAAGGCTGGCGAGAGCAAAACTGTAATTCTTGCTCGAATGGGAGTCAGCACGAAGCTGAGCATTCGTTGTTGGGGAGACGGCCATTTTTTCTCTACAAACTAAGTTATGAGACACGTCTGGGAGGACGATATGTCTTTCCAAAATTAAAATAGGCGGTTGCATTAACTTACAAGATAACGCGATGCAATCTCTGCGCGTTATAAGTAACAGTTGCGTGTCTTTATAAAGCAGATACTAAAAAAGCCGTGCTGAGGAGGCACGGCTTTTTGAATTTGCGTGGAGAGGCTAAACTTAGCCGCGCTTTGCATCGATCGAGATTGAACCCGCACCCTGCAATGTCAGAAGGATCAGACCGCCAGCAATGGCGAGGTTCTTCTGTGCCATCAGAGCGTTCATGCCTTCGGCGAAGTTCATGTGGGCAACGAGCGTTGCACCGATGGTGAACAGAGCCACGATTGCAGCAGCGAGGCGTGTCTGGAAACCAACGAGAATGGCGAGGCCGCCGACAAATTCAATCAGACCAACAACAATCGCGGTGATGGTTGGAGCTGGAAGGCCGAGGCCAGCAAAATAACCGGCTGTGCCGGAAATTGCTGTCAGCTTGGCGAAGCCAGCGAGAATGAACAGGATCGAAATGAAAACGCGTGCGACGAGTGTGGCAACGCCATTGCTCTGAGGAATAATCGAGGACATCAGGGGGTATCTCCAAATTAATGTGAGCTACCAAATACATGCCTCAAACTGTCAAGGAAAGATAGCTATTCCTCGACAGTTTGTTCGGTTTTTGTGAACAGTTATTCCGGAGCGATCATTTTCTCTGCGCGAACAAGCCGTTCATAATCTTCTTCAGAGACGTGGCCACTGTTTAGCGCTTCTTCACGCAAGGTCGTGCCGTTCTTGTGCGCGGTCTTTGCGATCTTGGCAGCATTGTCGTAGCCAATGGCTGGCGCCAGAGCGGTGACGAGCATCAGCGAGCGTTCCAGAAGATCTTTGATGCGGTCCTCATTAGCCTCAATGCCTTCGACACAGTGATCGGCAAAAGAAACCATGGCATCGCTTAAGATGCGGATCGACTGTAACACGTTATAAGCAATGACCGGCTTAAACACGTTCAGCTCGAAATGTCCTTGGCTTGCAGCAACGGTTACAGTTGTCTGATTGCCGAAGACCTGTGTGGCAACCATTGTCAAAGCTTCTGCCTGTGTCGGGTTGACCTTGCCGGGCATGATCGATGAACCGGGTTCATTTTCTGGCAGCGAGAGTTCGCCGAGACCCGAGCGCGGGCCAGAGCCAAGGAAACGAATATCATTTGCGATCTTGAAGAGATCAGCCGCCAGCGCGTTGAGGCTGCCGTGGAAATTCGCGAGTGCACCATGGCTGGCGAGAGCCTCAAACTTGTTTGGTGCGGTTTTGAAGCTGAGGCCAGTGATTTCGCTCACGGCATCGGCAAAGCCAGTATCAAAGCCCTTCGGTGCATTGAGGCCGGTGCCAACAGCCGTGCCGCCTTGCGCAAGCAGGAAGACGTCGGCGAGCGACTGTTCAATGCGATGGCGCGCATATTCGAGTGCTGCGCGATAGCCGGAGAATTCCTGACCGAGTGTGACCGGCGTCGCATCCTGTGTATGGGTGCGGCCAATCTTGATGATGTCCTTGAATGCTTCTTCTTTGACTTTGAGTGCTTTGGTCAGGTGCTCAAGCGCTGGATAGAGGCGGTTAACGGCTTCAACCGCGGTGGCAATATGGATTGCAGTCGGGAAACTGTCGTTAGACGACTGGGCCATATTGACGTGGTCATTCGGATGGACTGGCTTCTTCGAGCCAAGTTCGCCGCCAAGAAGCTCAATCGCGCGGTTTGAGATAACCTCGTTGGCGTTCATGTTCGACTGCGTGCCGGAGCCAGTCTGCCAGACAACAAGCGGGAAATGCTCGTCGAGCTTGCCTTCGATCACTTCCGATGCTGCAACGGCAATCACCTGTCCCAGAACCGGATCAAGCTTGCCAAGCGCAATATTGGTTTCAGCTGCCGCGCGCTTCACAACGCCCAATGCATGGACGAGGGGCAGGGGCATACGCTCGCCACCAATTTTGAAGTTCTGCAAAGAGCGCTGTGTCTGTGCGCCCCAGTAACGATCCGAGGCAACATCAATCGGTCCGAACGTATCTGTTTCGGTACGCGTGGCAGTCATTTTCAGTCTCCGGCTATGGTTTCAGGCAGCAAACGCCCGCCTATCGATTCGAGAATAACAGCATTGGGCGATTATGGGCTACGCCATGCGCACATGGTAACGCTAAATCACGTAACCATTTGATAAAATATGATTATAAAAGTCAAATTTTATTGAGCGTCATACCGTATCAAAACCTAGTTATCTTCACTGTCGTCATCACCGTCATCGGTTTCCGAAATCCACGCAGTCGGCTCGACTTTTTGCTGTGTTTTGCTATCGGTGAAAATCCACCAGCCGGTGTCAGTTTCATCCCAATCGCCGCCGCCAGCCTTCAGCTTGTCGAGCGACCGATATTGACCAACCGACTCATTGCGCTGATCGTCGTCATCGATCCAGACCACGGTTACTTTGCGGCCATCTTGCGGCGCTGTCGCTATTGGTAGTTCTTTGCGCATATGATTATCCAATCTCAGTTAACTTCATATAATCATAGGGCGAAACAGGATTGCGACAAGCCGGGATAGTCCGGCTTGTCGCCAAATAATTATCCGAGGCGAGCGGCTTTCAAAGCATGGCCCCACCATGCCAATTGATCGAGCATGTTCTTTGCTGCTTCGGCGAGATGCGGGAAGTCATCCAGCGTGTTCTCTTTTTTGACAACTGCGAGGTAGTCAGGGAACAGGATATGAACGCCGGTCTTGACCGACATTGAGGACATTTCAACGGCAATCATACGGAGCTGTTCAACCGCGCGTGCACCACCAACGCCGCCATGACCGACAAAGCCAATTGGCTTCTGAATCCAGTCACCATAATCGATGGCGTTTTTCAGAACTGCCGTCGGCGCATGGTTATATTCGGCAGCAGTCAGGATATAAGCGTCGAACGCGCGAAGCTTGGTCTTCCACTTATCCGCAGTTTCGGCCTGCGCAGTTGTCGTGGCACTATCGCCATAAAAGCCCATCGGATAATCGGCTAGATCAAGAACTTCAACGTCGAATTCGGGACGTTCAGCAGCGACCTTCGCAATCCATTCTGCCGATACGGGCGAGAAACGCTGTTCGCGGGTGCTACCGATAATCACAGCGACTTTTAGCTTGCTCATGGGTGTTTCCTTTTTGATGGTAACCAATGGAAACTGAGGCTATACTGGTGACTGGATCACGCGCAAGGAGGCACTTTTATGAAACCCGGTGACTTCAAGGAAACCAGTGCCTGTAGGGCTGTGACCGATATTCTGTCGCGCGTGGGCGATAAGTGGACAGTTCTGGTTGTGAGCTATCTTGGCAATCGGCCAATGCGCTTTAATGAGTTGCGCCGCACGGTGAATGGTATTTCCCAGAAAATGCTGACAACGACGTTGCGGAATCTGGAGCGGGACGGATTTGTTTCGCGAACCGTTTTCCCGACTATCCCGCCCAAGGTGGAATATGAATTAACTGATCTGGGCCGTGATTTGCTGAAGCCGGTCCGTGCTTTGGGTGAATGGGCCATTGCCAATGAAGCGCATGTCATGATGGCGCGGGTGCATTACGATGCGCGAACAAGCGGTGATGATGTGCGGGCAGAAGCTGCTGAATAGGGATCAAAAAGCAAGGGGCATAAAAGTGGAAAGGCAGGCTTGCGCCTGCCTTTCCTGTTGCCTGAGACAAGACTTCCAAGTGCGGGGGCAAATAGGAAGTCTATCTCGTATTACACTCGCGATTGACCATGAAAGTCGGGGAATGTAAATCAGAAAATTCTAAAATACGGGGTCTATCTACCGAAAAGCTCGATTTAGATGAATTTTCTATAAATCACAAAGAGTTACGCAATGTAAAAAAGGCGACCCGAAGGCCGCCTTTTCCAAAATAATTGGGGTTTTGGATTCCTTAGAAATCCATGCCGCCCATACCGCCCATACCGCCAGGCATGCCAGCAGGAGCTGCATCCTTCTTAGGCAGTTCAGCGATCATAGCTTCAGTGGTGATCAGGAGACCAGCAACCGATGCTGCGTTCTGCAGAGCGGTGCGAACAACCTTAACCGGGTCAACAACGCCAGCCTTGATCAGGTCGCCGAATTCGCCATTGGCTGTGTTGTAGCCATAGGTGTCCGAGCCGTTTTCAAGGATCTTGCCAACGATAACCGAAGCTTCTTCACCAGCATTGGTCGTGATCTGACGAGCAGGAGCCTGCAGAGCGCGACGAACGATGTTGATGCCAGCTTCCTGGTCAGGGTTTGCACCCTTAGCAACGATCTGCGACGAAGCGCGGAGCAGAGCAGTACCACCACCAGCAACGATACCTTCTTCAACCGCAGCGCGGGTTGCGTTCAGGGCGTCGTCAACGCGGTCCTTCTTTTCCTTAACTTCGATTTCAGTTGCACCGCCAACGCGGATAACTGCAACGCCGCCAGCGAGCTTAGCAAGGCGTTCCTGAAGCTTTTCACGGTCGTAGTCAGAAGTGGTTTCTTCAACCTGCTGCTTGATCTGCGAAACGCGCGCGTCGATTTCAGCCTTCTGGCCTGCACCGTCAACGATCGTGGTGTTTTCCTTGGTGATCGAAACTTTCTTCGCACGGCCGAGCATGTCGAGCGTAACGGTTTCAAGCTTGATGCCGAGGTCTTCGGAGATAACCTGACCGCCGGTGAGTATCGCGATGTCTTCGAGCATTGCCTTGCGGCGATCGCCGAAGCCAGGAGCCTTAACAGCAGCAATCTTCAGGCCGCCACGCAGCTTGTTAACAACGAGAGTTGCAAGCGCTTCACCTTCTACGTCTTCAGCGATGATGACGAGTGGCTTCGAGGTCTGAACAACGGCTTCGAGAACTGGCAGAAGAGCCTGCAGGTTCGAAAGCTTCTTTTCGTGCAGAAGGATGTATGCGTCTTCGAGATCAGCAACCATCTTGTCTGGGTTGGTGACGAAGTATGGCGACAGGTAGCCGCGGTCGAACTGCATGCCTTCAACGACTTCGAGTTCGGTTTCAGCGGTCTTGGCTTCTTCAACCGTGATCACGCCTTCGTTGCCGACTTTCTGCATCGCTTCAGCGATCATCTTGCCGATTTCGGCTTCGCCGTTAGCGGAGATGGTGCCAACCTGTGCAACTTCTTCCGAAGTGTTGATCTTCTTGGCTTTGCCGAGAAGGTTTGTAACAACTTCAGTTACAGCCAGGTCGATGCCGCGCTTCAGGTCCATTGGGTTCATGCCGGCAGCAACAGCTTTTGCGCCTTCCTGAACGATGGCCTGACCGAGAACGGTCGCAGTGGTCGTGCCGTCACCAGCAGTGTCGTTGGTCTTGGAAGCAACTTCGCGCAGCATCTGTGCGCCCATGTTTTCGAACTTGTCTTCGAGTTCGATTTCCTTAGCAACCGATACACCATCCTTGGTGATGCGTGGAGCGCCGAAGGACTTGTCGATAACAACGTTACGACCCTTAGGGCCGAGCGTTACCTTAACAGCGTCAGCGAGGATATCGACGCCGCGCAGCATCTTTTCGCGCGCTGTGCGACCGAACTTTACGTCTTTTGCAGCCATTTTACTCTCCTGGGAAATGTCCCGGTCAGATTATGGTGAATTGAAATTTAGGCGGTAACTAATCTCTGGCTTCGCCGATACCGGCGCGAGCCCGAAAAATTAGCCAACGATGCCCAAAATGTCGGATTCTTTCATGATCAGCAGGTCTTCGCCGCCGATCTTAACTTCTGTGCCCGACCACTTGCCGAACAGAACCTTGTCGCCAGCCTTAACTTCGAGAGCGATCAGCTTGCCTGCTTCGTCACGAGCGCCAGCGCCAACAGCGACGATTTCGCCTTCCTGTGGCTTTTCTTTAGCGGTGTCAGGGATGATGATCCCGCCAGCGGTCTTAGCTTCCGATTCAACGCGACGAACGACGACGCGGTCATGAAGCGGGCGGAACTTGATATCAGCCATGGTATAACCCTTGGTGTTATAGACGTTGAACCCTGTTTACGGATCGAGCCGATCCGCGCTTGTTAGCACTCTGTCTGTGTGAGTGCTAAGCTGCCAAAGAGATAGAAGTGGTCCTATTCTTTGTCAAGGATCGTTGCCGTTTTTTGACAAAAGCAAAAATAATTTCTGCCCAACGATGCTTTCGCGCTGTGAAAGCCTGATGGCAACGCATGTGGAGACTATAATGACGCGTAGCAAGGCAGACAGAAAAATATCGTCCAAGGCATTGCTATGGGCGGGGTTATGGTCAGAAATCGGGCAGTTTGGTTAACGAACCTAGCGCCTGCAAAGCCTGATTGGTGAACGCCGGGATTGAACACAATCCGTTCATTTGGACGCAGAGCGGCGCAAGCGTGGTGACAGAGCGGGCTCATTCTTGTAGAGGAAACCGCATGGTGCGCTTGCGCATCGTCCGATTTAACCGGCAAAAGGCCGGACCCAGCATATTGAGGAAAACAATGAAGCTGCCTGAACGCCTGGACGATCTGACGGATGGATATGATGCGATCTTCTGTGATGTCTGGGGTGTTCTGCACAACGGCGAAGTTGCCTTTGCTTCTGCGGTCGCAGCACTCAAGCGTGCGCGCGCCAAAGGCATTACCGTTATTCTCGTCACCAATGCACCACGCCCGTTTGGCAGCGTGATTGCACAGATGACGCTGCTTGGCGTACCAGAAGATGCTTATGATCGCGTTGTTACATCCGGCGATGTCACCCGCGATCTGATTGTCGAAGGCCCGCGCAAGATTTTCCATATCGGCAGCGAGCGCGAATTGGCCATCTATGAAGGCCTCGACGTGGAGCTGGTCGAAGAGTTTGAAGCTGCGGGCGTTGTCTGCACCGGGCTTTATGACGACGAAACCGAGACGCCTGAAAATTATGCGGAATTGCTCCAGCGCATTCGGTCCCGCAATCTGCCATTCATCTGCGCTAATCCCGATATCATGGTTGAACGCGGACCACGCCTCATCTGGTGTGGTGGTGCGCTTGCACGCGAATATAGTCAGCTTGGTGGTCGCACGTTGATCGCCGGTAAGCCGCATCGTCCGATTTACGAAGCTGCATCGAAAGCCGTTGAAGAAATTCGCGGACAGGCCGTTGATAAGTCTCGCATTCTTGGTATCGGAGATGGCGTGCTAACGGATGTGAAAGGCGCTGCGGATTACGGTCTTGATGTGCTTTACATTTCGGGTGGCGTTCATGCTGCCGATTATGCGCTGGATGGTAATGTTGATCTCGACAGAATGACTGCTTTCCTGCACAAACATGGACATTCTCCAATCGCCTCGCTTTATGCTCTTGTCTGATACCTGTTTCGAGAATCTGCTTCGACCATGACAAAATCTGCTTTTCAGCGTCTTTCAGGAACAGATGCATTGCCGCTTACACTGCGTGATTGCGTGGTGGCGATTGGCAATTTCGATGGTGTCCATCGCGGTCATCAAGCTGTACTTGAGCGTGCGCTGGAATTGGCAGATCGCGATAATTTGCCTGCGGTGGTGCTTACATTTGAGCCGCATCCGCGCAGTTTCTTCAAGCCTGACGAGCCTATCGAACGGCTCACCGATGCGGTCGAAAAAGCGGAAATCCTTCGGCTCATGGGTTTTGATGCCGTGGTCGAGCAGCCATTTACGGCTGAATTTTCGGGTCAGTCCGCTGAAGATTTTGTGCGTAATATCCTTGTTGATCGACTGCATGCGAGCCGTGTCGTAACCGGCTATGATTTTCATTTCGGCAAAGGTCGGCGCGGTACACCGCAATTTCTGGAAGAGGCCGGTCAATCATCAGGCTTTAGTGTTTCGCTAGTCGATGCATTTAGCGATGAAGGTGGCAACCTTGTTTCTTCGACGCGTGTTCGCTCGCTTTTATGCGCTGGCGAAGTGGCAGAAGCGGCAGGCCTGCTTGGCTATCGCTATCGCGTGAGTGGCGAAGTCATTCATGGTCAGAAGCTTGGCCGCACGCTTGGTTTTCCGACCGCTAATATGGTGATCGACGATCATGTCAGTCTGAAACACGGTATTTACGCTGTGCGGTTCCGCAGAGCTGATGGCGTACTTCATGATGGTGTTGCGAGCTTTGGCCGACGTCCAACAGTGGCAAGCGATGGAAAGCCGCTGCTCGAAACCTTTGTTTTTGATTTCACGGGCGATCTCTATGGAGAAATCGTTGAAGTGTCGTTCTTCGGCTATTTGCGCGGTGAAGTGAAATTCGATGGTCTGGATCCGCTGATTGCGCAGATGAAACGCGACGAGGAAGAATCACGAGCGATTTTGGCGGGTGCAAAACCTTTGTCAGAACTGGATCGACTTCTGTCTTTTCCAGCATATTAGTGTTTACTTGCAACACTTGGATAAAGATGTGCTGATGTTTCTACCTCTGATTTAAGTTTAATTTTACATATTCCGTTCAACAGTAATAAATATCCCTAAGTTTTATGGGGAACTGTTTTTCGGAGTTTCATGTGACGCGTATTGTCTCTCTCGCCTTTGTTACAGGCGCCGCATTGTTCGTTGGTCCTCTTTCGGTCATTGCCGCAGATATGCAGCAGACAGATGTTTATGCGACTCAGGAAGTGAAACCTGCCCGCAAATATCCATGGTCGGGCGACTGGTATCTCAAGGTCGGCGCAGCCGGAATGATCGCGCCGAAGTTTGAGGGATCAAACAAATACCGCTTTTCAGGGCAGCCTTTGATTTCGCTTGGCCGTCAGGGTGAAGCAGAGCGTTTTTCTTCGCGCAATGACAATGCAGCCTTTGCCTTCATCGATACGGATCGCTTCCGTGCCGGTGCAGTCGGCAAGCTGATGTTCAAGCGTGATACCGATATTGACGGTCTGCATGAAACGAAATTCGGTGGTGAAGCCGGTGGTTTTGTTGATGTCTATCCAACCGACTGGCTGCGTGTGCGTGGTGAAGTGCGCCACGGTATCCGTGCGCATAAGGGCGTTGTAGCTGATATTGCGGCAGATGCATTTTATGACGTAACGCCTGTTGTACGCGTTTCGGCTGGACCGCGCGCTACCTTTGCTTCCAAAGATTACATGCGCACTTATTATGGTGTGACGGCAGAAGAAGCTGTGGCTTCTGGCCTTCAGGAATATCGCCCGGGCGGCGGCTGGGAATCCGTCGGCGTTGGTGGTGCGGTAACGTGGCGCGCGACCGACAAGATCGATACCAGTCTTTTTGGCGAATATAGCCGTCTTCAGGACAAAGCCAAAAACTCCAGCATCGTGAAAGAACATGGTTCGCCGAACCAGTTCACCGTCGGCGTGTCGGCGACTTATCGTTTCGATTTCTCGCTGGATTGATCAAACTAAGCCAATCTGTAAAGTTTTCGGGGGCAGGGCTGCAAGTTTATTGCGCCCTGCCTCTTTATTCCTGCGAAGGTCATTGCTAAAAGCGTGTCCATGATGACGGATTTTCGGCAAATTATTGCGGCCATACGAATTATTGGCCCGGCCTTCCTTTAAGCCATAATGGCGCTGCTCGATGCGGCGCATGGCAGGAAGGTCCGGGAACGGCCTGCTGCGCCTTGCAGCTTTACTTTATTTCCAAGCATCTCACCCGCCATATTTCCGTGCGGGATTACAGGCAAATGATAAAATGACCGATACGACCGCCAAGATCGATTATTCCAAGACGCTCAATCTTCCGCAGACCGAGTTTCCGATGCGCGCAGGCTTGCCAGCACGCGAGCCGCTTTTTGTCCAGCGCTGGGAGGAAATGAACCTCTACAAGAAGCTGCGCGAAGACGCGAAAGACCGTCCGCTTTATGTTCTGCATGACGGCCCTCCATATGCAAACGGCAATATCCATATCGGCCATGCGCTGAACAAGATCCTTAAGGACGTCATCACGCGCTCGTTCCAGATGCGTGGTTTCAACTCGAATTATGTGCCGGGCTGGGATTGTCACGGCCTGCCGATCGAGTGGAAGATCGAAGAAAAATACCGCGCGCAGGGCAAGAACAAAGACGAAGTTGCAATCAACGAATTCCGTAAGGAATGCCGTGAATTTGCTGGAAGCTGGATCAAGGTTCAGGCGGAAGAATTCAAGCGTCTTGCAATCTGCGGTGATTTTGAAAATCCATACACGACGATGAACTTCCATTCGGAAGCGCGCATTGCTGGGGAGTTGCTCAAGTTCGCAGCCTCCGGTCAGCTTTATCGTGGTTCCAAGCCAGTCATGTGGTCGGTGGTTGAACGCACTGCGTTGGCAGAAGCGGAAGTCGAATATCACGACATTGAGTCGGATATGATCTGGGTGAAGTTCCCGGTCGCAGGCACGAATGATCTTTCTGGAAGCTCTGTCGTTATCTGGACGACGACTCCTTGGACCATTCCGGGCAACCGCGCTGTTTCTTATTCAAACCGCGTTGCTTATGGCCTTTACGAAGTTGTTGCGGCGGAAAATGATTTTGGCCCCCAGGCTGGCGAAAAGCTGATCTTCGGCGATAAGCTTGCTGAAGAATGTGCAAAGAAAGCAAAGCTTGAGTTCAAGCGTCTGCGTGATGTGTCGTTTGAAGAGCTAGGTGCCGTCACACTCGATCATCCGCTGAAAGGCTTTGCCGGTGGATATGAGTTCGTGGTTCCATTGATCTCGGGTGATCACGTTACCGACGATGCGGGTACAGGTTTCGTTCACACAGCTCCAAGCCACGGTCGCGAAGACTTTGAAGCGTGGATGGATGCAGCGCGCGAACTTGAAGCACGCGGCATTGATGCAAGCATTCCGTTCCCGGTTGGTGATGACGGCTATTACACCAAGGACACACCGGGCTTTGGTCCTGATCGTGAAGGTGGTCCGGCACGTGTTATCGACGATAACGGCAAAAAGGGCGATGCGAACGAATCCGTTATCAAGCAGCTGATTGCGCATAACAATCTGTTCGCGCGCGGTCGTCTCAAGCATTCCTATCCGCATTCATGGCGCTCGAAGAAGCCAATCATCTATCGCAATACGCCGCAATGGTTTGTCTATATGGACAAGAATCTGGGCGACGGCACAACACTGCGTTCGCGTTCTTTGAAAGCGATTGAAGAAACCCGCTTCGTACCTGCTGCCGGTCAGACGCGTCTGCGTGCCATGATCGAAGGACGCCCGGATTGGGTGCTGTCGCGTCAGCGCGCATGGGGCGTGCCGATCTGTGTGTTTGCCGATGAAGAAGGCAATATCCTGCAAGACGATGCCGTCAATAAGCGCATTCTTGAAGCTTTCGAGGAAGAAGGCGCTGACGCATGGTTTGCCGATGGTGCGCGTGAACGTTTCCTTGGCAATCGCGCCGGTGAAAGCTGGACGCAGGTTCGCGATATTCTCGACGTTTGGTTCGACTCGGGTTCAACGCACACCTTTACGCTCGAAGATCGTCCGGACATGAAATGGCCTGCCGATGTTTATCTTGAAGGCTCGGATCAGCATCGCGGCTGGTTCCACTCGTCGCTGCTGGAAAGCTGCGGAACGCGTGGCCGTGCACCTTACAATGCTGTTGTTACCCATGGTTTCACCATGGATGAGAACGGCAAAAAGATGTCGAAGTCTCTCGGAAACACTGTCACCCCACAGGACGTCATCAAGGATTCTGGCGCCGATATTCTGCGTCTCTGGGTTATGACGACTGACTATTGGGAAGATCAGCGCCTTGGCAAGAGCATCATTCAGACCAATATCGATGCCTATCGCAAGCTGCGTAACACAATCCGCTGGATGCTTGGCACGCTCGCCCATGATGAAGGCGAAACGCTGCCGCATGCCGATCTGCCTGAGCTTGAGCGTCTGATGCTGCACCGCTTGGCAGAACTCGATGAAGTCGTTCGTTCCGGTTATGACGCGTTTGATTTCAAGCGGATCGCCCGTGCACTGATCGATTTCATGAATGTCGAACTCTCGGCCTTCTATTTCGATATCCGCAAAGATGCGCTTTATTGCGATGCACCATCCAGCGTTCGCCGTAAGGCAGCACTTCAGACAGTTCGTGCGATCTTTGATCGTGTGACGACATGGCTTGCACCAATGCTGCCTTTCACCACGGAAGAAGCATGGCTTGATCGTTATCCGAACGCGGCTTCGGTGCATCTTGAGCAGTTCCGTGAAATTCCATCGGAATGGCGCGATGATCTGTTGGCTGAGAAGTGGCGCAAAGTTCGTAATGTCCGTCGCGTTGTCACCGGTGCTCTGGAACTTGAACGCGCCGACAAGCGCATTGGTTCGTCTTTGGAAGCAGCGCCTGTTGTCTACATCGCAGACAAAAGTCTTGCCGATTCGCTAGAAGGTCTGGATTTTGCTGAGATCTGCATCACGAGCGATATTTCGGTGAGCGATGCAGCAGTTCCTGAAGGTGCATTCACGCTGGATGACGTTAAAGGCGTGGCCGTTGTTCCTGTTCGCGCTGAAGGAGAGAAGTGCGCACGTTCGTGGCGTTATACGACTGATGTGGGTTCCGACTCGGAATTCCCTGAAGTTTCGGCCCGTGATGCGGCTGCCTTGCATGAACTGAAAGCTCTCGGTAAGCTTTCTGCATAATAATCAAAAGCCCGGTTACCACGATTGGTTCCGGGCTTTTTCGCTATAAGGCTTGCTTTATAACGTGAGGACATGGTGAAATAGCGGTTAATATCGCGATTGCCCGTAGAGATGGTCTCATGTAAAAGGCTGTCCTTGAGATAAACTTGCAATCTGCCTTGGAGTTGCCGGTTTTCTGAGGCAGAGGAGTGAAAGCTTCTCTGACAAAGAGAAAATCGACAGGCGTAAAAGAAGTGGCGCTAATGAAGATTGAAGGACGAGTTCTGGTTTTGATGACGGCAGTTGCGGGTCTCGCACTGTCTGGCTGCGTGTCGTCGCCGACCTATGGCACCGACAAAACCGCAGGGGCGCAGCTTCTCGACGATATGTCGAATATGGCAAGCTTCGGTCAGGGCAAGAAAAAAGACCGCATTGATTATAAACCGCGTCCTGATCTTGTTCGTCCTGCAGAGGGCGATAAGGGTTCGTTGCCAGCGCCGCAGGAAAGTCTTGCCAGTGCCGGTGATCCTTCGTGGCCAGAATCGCCAGAGCAGCGCCGCAAGCGTTTGCGTGATGAGATTACAGCAAACCGCGATAATCCGAACTTCGTGTCGCCGATTGAGCAGGATGCACCAATTGCAAGCAATGCCAGCCATCTTCCGGGTGGCAACAGCCGTCGCGAAGATTTTGCAACACGCACGCCGACTGCCGATCCCGTACGTATTGCAGAGTTGAAGAAGGCGCGCGAGCAGCAGGCTCAGGGTTCCTCTTCGACGCGTAAATATTTGAGTGAGCCGCCTTTGGCTTATCGTGAGCCAGCATCGTCTGCGGCCACAGGTGAACTGGGGCAGGATGAAGCGCAGAAAGAACGTGAGCGCAAGAAAGCCGCTGGTGGTGGTGGCAAGAGCTGGCGCGATATGCTGCCTTGGAATTGATTATCTAAAATACTCTTGATGAATATTTAATCAGCCGAAAGATTAATCTTTCGGCTGATTTTTTATATCTGGAGCATCGTCATCGAAGTGACACATTTAATAGGTTTGATTTATAATATTAATTATTTTTAATGTTGGTTATTCTGAACAATATTTGATTTCAATCAACGAACATATTCTGGCAGAGCGTAATCTGCTTCTTTTCGGGATGTAAGGTGCTTATTATGAATAAATTAAACCGTATATGGGACTCTCCCAGTGGTTACGGCCTGGTCAGTCGTTGCCTTCATTGGCTGATGGCAATGATTTTCGTTTGGCAATTCACTTCAACAATTCTTCGTATATTCGCCAAAGATACTTCACTTTATAATTTCATCTGGCCAACGCATTATCAGGTAGGTTTTGCTCTGCTGTTACTGGTTCTTGTCAGGGGTGTGTGGGGGTTGCTTAATATTTCCAAGCGCCCGCCTTATGCGGGCGTGAGTGGTAAGCTCGCAGGTCTTGGGCATCTGGTCATCTATGCACTGATGTTTGTCGTGCCAGCACTTGCGCTGCTGCGTACTTACGGCAATGGCCGTGGGTTTACATTTCTCGGGATGGAGATTTTTGCGAAAACCGGTGTTCAGGATGCAGCTTTAACTGCTCCCGGCAATGCTGCGCATGGCCTGTTGGGCTGGGTGTTGCTGGCCGTGATCGCTGGTCATGTGGCCATGGCGCTGCTTCATCATTTTGTGCTGCGTGATGACACGCTGCGGCACATGACGGGACATCGCGTAACCAATTAAGTTGGTTCAGCGTTTCTCGCGAAAAAAATCCCGGAGTAGGGTCTGGGATTCTTCTTCCGAGAAACCGGTATAGACTTCGGGAACGTGATGGCATGTGGGCTGCGTATAAAAGCGCGGCCCATATTCAACTCCACCGCCCTTAGGGTCTGCGGCACCATAATAAAGACGGCGAATACGTGCAAATGAGATCGCGGCCGCGCACATTGCGCATGGTTCAAGCGTCACATAGAGGTCGCAATCGATAAGCCGTTCCGATTGGAGTGTTTCACCAGCCTGCCGGATGACAAGCACTTCGGCATGGGCTGTGATATCGTTCAACTCACGCGTCCGGTTGCCAGCACGTGCGATGATTTCGCCGTCATGAACGAGTACCGCACCAATCGGCACCTCGCCACGAGTGGCGGCAGATTTTGCCTCTTCAAGCGCAATATCCATAAACGTAGCGCCGTTTTGGGATGAAATATCTGCAACCTTTTTCAATCCAACCTCATTTCATGGCCGGTAGAGGGAAATTTCGCTCGCAAGCTTATGAGCGATTTGTTACTGCATAAGTCACGAAATCAAAACCGATTTGCGAACGGATTTATACAGCGCTCTTGACCGGACCGTTCTTTGCCAGCTCCCCAGCGGCCAGAGACACCACGGCGGCGCTGCTGAGAGGCTAATATCAGATGAGTACAGAAGACGACAATAAGGGCGGTCGACGTCCTCCATTTGGACGCGATGGTCGCGATGGGCGGGGCGAAGGTCGCGGAGATCGTGGTGAACGTTCGGGCAGCACGCGTGGCGAACGCGGTGAGCGTCGTCCGGGATTCCGCGAAGACCGGCCTCGTGAAGGTGGCTTCCGCGAAGACAGACCGCGCCGCGACGATGACCGTGGCGCTCCGCGTAAGTTTGGATCGCGCGACACGCAGGATGGTGAAGATAGCGGTGAACGCATCGCCAAGCGTTTGGCGCGTGCAGGCATCGCCTCGCGTCGTGAAGCTGAGACGATGATCGCGGCTGGCCGCATCACCGTAAACGGCAAAGTGCTTTCGACACCGGCTGTCAACGTTAAGCGCACGGATGTCATCACGGTTGACGGCAAGCAGCTGAAGCAGGCTGAGCGCACACGCCTCTGGCTTTATCACAAGCCTGCTGGTCTTGTGACGACGAACCGCGATCCCGAAGGTCGCCCGACTGTGTTTGAAGCGCTGCCAGAAGAAATGCCACGTGTGCTTTCTGTTGGTCGCCTCGATATCAACACCGAAGGCTTGTTGCTGCTTACCAATGACGGCGGTCTGTCGCGCGTTCTCGAACTGCCTTCAACGGGCTGGTTGCGTCGTTATCGCGTCCGCGCTCATGGCAAGGTTACGCAGGCGCAGCTCGATACGCTGAAAGAAGGTATTGCCGTCGAGGGTATTTTCTACGGCAGCATTGAAGCGACGCTTGAGCGCGAGCAGGGTGCCAATGTCTGGATTTCGATTGGTTTGCGCGAAGGCAAGAACCGCGAAGTTAAGAATATTCTTGGTGCGCTTGGTCTGACCGTTGGTCGTCTGATCCGTGTTTCGTTTGGTCCTTTCCAGCTCGGCGATCTAGAAGAAGGTGGCGTACGCGAAATTCGCGGCCGTATTCTGCGCGATCAGCTTGGCGAAAAGCTTGTTGAAGAATCGGGTGCTGACTTTGATGCGCCAATCGTCAATGAGTTCTCGAATGCTGTCGTTCAGGGACGTACTGCACGTGAGATGGAACAACGTGAGCCGGAAGAGGAACGTCGTCGTCCGCAGCGCGAGTGGATTTCCAGTCAGCCGGAACGCCGCAAGCCGAAAGAAAAGAAAGACGACAAGATCGAACCGCGTCGTCGCGGCGGTGTGAATGTCTGGATGGCCTCTGGTGCACGTCCGCAAGGCGAAAAAGCAGCAGCAGAAAAAGCAGCACGTGCAACAGCACGTGGTGAGCGCGCAAGCCGTTCCGATGGTGATTTGCAGTCGCGTCCGCGCCGTTTTGAGCAAGGCGATCAGCGCCGCGAAGACGGTCGTGAGGATCGTCCACGTCGTTTTGATAAGCCAGCTGGTCGTCCAGAGGGTCGCTCAGAAGGCCGCCCGCCGCATCGTGGTCCGCGCAGTGAAGGTGACTTTCAGTCACGTCCACGCCGTTTCGGTGATGGTGAGCAGCGTCGTGATGAGGGACGTGAAGACCGTCCACGTCGCTTTGAAAACCGTTCGGAAGGCCGTTCCGAAGGTCGGTATGAGCCTCGCACACCACGCCCAGAAGGTCGTGATGATCGTAGGCCGCGCCCAGAAGGCCGCAGCGATGATCGCAAGCAAGAGCGTCGTCCGGGCAAGCGCGAACGCGCCGAACTGAAGGCAGAAGGCGGCGAAAGATCATCGGGCGGTTATGAAGGCCGTAGCTTCAGTAAGCCTTCTGGCCCTCGCGGCGAAGGCCGTTTCGGTGGTGGCAATGCTGATCGTGGTCCACGCAGCGGTGCACCTCGTTCCGGCGAAGGTCGTGGCCCGTCAAAGGGTCCGGGTGGTTTCGGCAAGGGACCAGATCGCGGCGGTTCGGGCGGCAACAGGCCGAATGATGGAAAGCCACGAGGTGGCAAGCCGGGAGGCAATGGTGCGGATCGTCGGCGGTAAATTCCGCGGGCGCGCGCTCGTTACACCCACAACAAATGCGATCCGTCCCACGACGGATCGCACCCGTGAAAGTCTTTTCAATATTCTTGCGCACAGCTTTCCAGAAAAAGTGGACGGCGGCCGTGTTCTCGACCTGTTTGCTGGTACGGGCGCGCTGGGCCTCGAAGCCCTTTCGCGTGGTGCGCGCTATGCGGTTTTTGTCGAAGAATCGGCGGAAGGTCGCGGTATTCTTCGTCAAAACATCGAGGCTTTCGGTCTTCAAGGCCAGACCAAGGTGCTGCGCCGCGACGCCTGCAAACTCGGTGAAGCTGGCACAATGGAGCCGTTCGATCTGATTTTTGCAGATCCGCCTTATGGACGTCGTATGGGCGAGAAAGCACTTTTATCAGCACTGGAAGGCGGTTGGCTTAATCCTGACGCACTTATCGTGCTTGAAGAGGAAACTGAAGCATCGCTTGAGCTGGATGAACGATTCGTCGTGCATGAAGAGCGGAATTATGGTGGCACCATCATTCGCCTTATCCAATTGAAGCAAGGCTGAAAATCGGCCTGCCCCGGAGACGGGACGGGCAATGATATTTGATATTGATTTTGAAGCATTTCGGCCTTTTGAATGGGTGAAATGAAAACTGATTGGAGATGTCGTTTGGTGCATAACCCCTCACTCCGGCGCTTATTGTTGCCTACGGCAATCGGTTTCGCACTGGCTTTGCCGCTGGCAGCTGTTTCTGTTCGGGCGCAGACACCCGCTCCGGCTGTATCAACCGAAGCCACAGCCGTTCCGCCGGCGCAAAATCTTCCGGAAATAACGAAATCTGAAGACATCAGCAGCTTCACGCTGGAAAATGGTTTGAAGGTTGTGGTCATTCCTGATCATCGTGCGCCGGTCGTCACGCAGATGATCTGGTATCATGTTGGCTCCGCTGATGAAGCGCCCGGCAAATCCGGCATTGCGCATTTTCTTGAGCACCTGATGTTCAAGGGCACCAAGACTTATCCGGCTGGTGAGTTTTCCGCAAAGATTGCAGCCATTGGCGGTCAGGAAAATGCTTTCACGTCTTATGATTATACGGCCTATTTCCAGCGCGTTGCGCCTGATGCGCTTGAAATGGTGATGGGCTATGAATCAGATCGTATGGCCAATCTGGTGCTTGATGAAGAAGCAGTCACGACAGAGCGTGAAGTGATCCTTGAAGAGCGCCGTATGCGTGTGGATTCAAATCCCGCAGCGATGCTGATGGAAAATACTGATTCTGTGCTTTTCTATAACCATCCTTATCGCGTGCCGGTTATTGGTTGGCGGCAGGAGATGGAAAAGCTCAGCCTCAAGGATGCGGTTGATTTCTATCAGCAATATTATACGCCAAACAATGCAACACTGGTGATCGCCGGTGACGTGACGCCGGAACGCGTGCGTGATCTGGTCATGCAAACCTGGGCCAAAATCCCCAAGCGTGCCGATGTGTTGCCGCGTGAGCGTCCGCAGGAGCCTCAGAAAAACGCAGCGCGTGTTGTGACACTGCATGATGATCGCGTCAGTACACCTTCGTTCCGCATATCGTGGCTTGTGCCATCGTATGCGAATGAAAAGCGCTTTCCGAATGTGAAGGCGGGTGATGCACCTGCGCTTGATTTGCTTGGCGAAATTCTGGGCGGCTCACTGCGTTCGCGTCTTTATCAGGAGCTCATCGTCAAACAGGGCATCGCTTCCAATACGGGTGCGAGCTATGACGGTGATCCGCTTGATGACGGCACATTCTCGGTCTATGGCTCGCCACAAAATGGCAAGACACTGGCAGACGTAGAAAAGGCCGTTGATGCTGAACTTGCACGGATTATCAAAGATGGTGTGACACAAGACGAGCTTGATCAGGCGCGCAATCGCTTCCTGAAAGCGATTACTTTTGCACGTGATAGCCAGTCTGGAATGGCCCGTATTTACGGTTCGACCTTATCGATTGGTCAGAATATCGAAGATATTCAGAAATGGCCGGATGTTATCAAGGCTGTGACGGTCGACCAAATCAAGGATGCAGCAGGCCGTTATCTTGTCAAAGATCAGTCTGTGACCAGCTATCTGCTGCCACCCGATACTGAGCCAGAAAACGCTCGTGAAAACCCTAATGCCGCCGCAGGCGATGCAGTTGGTCAAGGCGCAGAAGGAGCAATCCAGTGAGTAAGGTTGTTGTATTGAGCATTCTGCGTGCAAAAAATGCCGTCGCTGCCGTTGTCGGCTCGATATTGTTGCTGGTGGCAGTGAGCCTGCCTGCCAATGCTATCGAAATTCAGGAAGTCGTTTCCCCTAAAGGCATCAAGGCCTGGCTGGTTGAAGATAATTCCGTACCGCTCGTTTCTATGCGCTTCTCATTTAAGGGCGGGGCTTCACAGGATCCATCCGGCAAGGAAGGTCTGGCGAATTTGATGACTGGGCTTTTCGATGAAGGCGCTGGCGATCTCGATTCGGATAGTTTTCAGGAGCGCATTGATAATCTCGGCGGAGAAATGAGTTTCTCAGCGTCCCCGGATACGGTTTCAGGCAGCATTCGTATGCTGGCAGAGAACCGCAAGCCTGTTACTGATCTTCTGGCGCTTTCGGTCAACAAACCGCGTTTTGATCAGGATGCGATTGATCGTATCCGCCAGCAAGTGGTTGCGAGCCTTGAAGCATCGCAACGCAATCCATCGACCATCGCGTCGCGCAAATTTGCAGATGTGCTGTATGGCAATCACCCCTATGCGCGTCCGGATGAGGGCACGATCAAGTCGCTGCAATCAATCACACGCGATGATCTGGTGAATTTCCATCGTAAGAATTTTGCTCGCGATAAGCTGACGGTCGGTGTGGTCGGTTCGATCAATGCGAAAGACCTAGGCGAAATGCTTGACGAAGTCTTTGGCGATTTGCCCGCGACCGCAGAACTGGTGCCGGTTCCGGATGCGAAGCTCGCGCTTGGCACCACAACCAGCCTCAGCTTTGACATGCCGCAGACGTCGATCAGCTTTGTTTATCCGGCTGTGCCGCGCAAGGATGATGAATTTTTCGCTGCCTATCTGATGAACCACATTCTTGGTGGCGGTTTTACATCACGCCTTTATGCGGAAGTGCGTGAAAAGCGTGGCCTCGCCTATTCGGTATCGTCGTCTATGTCGTTGCGTGATCATGTTTCGGCGCTGACCATTTCGACCGCAACACGCCCTGAAAAAGCACAGGAATCGCTCAAGATTATTCGCGAACAGGTTGGAAAAATGGCTAGCGATGGCCCAACAGAGGCTGAGCTTGCTGCTGCAAAAAGCTATCTCAAGGGCTCTTACGCTGTGAACAATCTCGATTCTTCCATCTCGATTGCCGACACACTGGTTGGTCTTCAGGAAGCGGACCTTGATCGGGATTACATCGACAAGCGCAATGAATTGATCGATGCGGTGACGCTAGATCAGGTCAAAGCTATTGCCAAAAAGCTTTTGGAAGCAGAACCTGCAATTCTGATTTTCGGTCCTGCGCAGTCCTAAAGCATGTCGCGGAAAAGTGGGAACTGCTTTTGCGGGGAAATCAGTCCACTGGACTGATTTCTGATCCCGCTTCGATCCGATAACGACATGCGTTAAAATAAGGAGCTAGAGCGAGCGCTGTGAATACGAATAAGCGCAACACGCTCTAAACGCATACGGCGAGAGAAAAGCTTTATGGATATGACACTACCAACATCTCCGCGTATCGCCGTCGCTTTTGGCGGCGGTGGTGCACGTGGTATTGCGCATATCCATATTATCGAAGTGCTGGACGAGCTTGGCATCAAGCCAGTGGCGATTGCCGGCTCGTCTATTGGTTCGATCGTTGGCGCTGGCATGGCCAATGGCATGAGCGGCGCGGAAATTCATGAATATATGGCTGCGATTTTTAATCGCCGCTCTGAAGTCGCCCGCCGTATGTGGCAGGCGCGGCCTGAACGCTGGGTGGAGCTGCTTAAAGGGGGCTTCCGAGTAAGCCAATTCAATCTTGAGAAGATATTAGACGTCTTTCTTCCGGCATCATTGCCCGAAAATGTCGAGCAGCTGAAAATCCCTATGAGCATAACTGCCTCTGATTTTCATGCGGCAACAGAACTCAACATTGAACAGGGTGATCTGCGTTCAGCGATTGCGGCCTCCTGCGCCATCCCGCCTGTTTTCAGGCCGGTGCGTCGCGATGGACGCATTCTCGTTGATGGCGGACTGCTCAATCCGGTTCCGTTTGATCTGCTGTTCGACAAGGCCGATATTGTCATTGGCATAGACGTTGTTGGTGCGCCGGTTGGCCCGGATGATTATATGCCGACAACGATGGAGGCCGTCATGGGAGCCAACCAGCTCACCATGTGCTCTATCATTGAGAACAAGTTCCGCAACCGTCCGCCGCATATTTTTCTGCGTCCGAATGTTGAGCGGATTGGCCTGCTTGATTTCCTGAAATTCGAGCAGATACTGTCGCAAACAACACCCATTCGCGAAGAACTCAAACAGGCGCTGGATACGGTTTTGAGCGGCAAGCCTGCGGCTGCCGCTTCCTGATTTATTCAGCCGCAACCGCGGCTGAAGATGCGCTTTCATCCATATCATGACCGCCCTTGTCGATACGCTGACCTTCGCGGGCGGGCTTCACCAATGGTTCCGGTGTAACTGGCTTGTTGAAGAGCAGATGGCGCCCCGCCATGATCCCTTCCGATGCCTGCACATGCAGACGATCTTCGTCGCGCTGGCGTACATCTTCACGAATATTATAAGCTTCGGCTTCCGATACGCCCAAGCCTTCTAAAGTACGCTGACCGAACAAAAGGCCCGACTCGAAAGTTTCGCGCAGTTCATATTCCACGCCTTGCGCACGCAGTTGCAGCGTGTGTTCACGGTCATAAGAACGAACAAACAGACGGACATCGGGATATTCAGACTGGATCAGATTGACGATGCGGTTGGTGATTTCCTTTTTATGCGTACAAACAGCTACGAGCTTAGCCTTACGTATGCCTGCCGCTTCCAACACATCCTTGCGGGTGCCATCGCCAAAATAAATCCGGAAGCCGAATTTCCCGGCAGCACGAACGCGATTGGGCGAGTTGTCGATCACTGTCACGTCGATACCGCCTGCGAGCAATATCTGCGCCGAAATCTGTCCGTAACGCGAAAAGCCGATCATCAAAACGTCGGCGCCAGCACCATCGAAATCTTCTTCGATAATCTCCTCGGTCTTTTCCTTGATAAGGAGTTTCGAGCCGATGAGAACAGAGAGCGGAGTTAGTGCCATGGAGACGGTCACAGCTGCAACAAGTTCTGAGCTCAGTGCATTTGAAATGACGGCTGCGGCGGCGGCTGCCGAGAAAAGCACAAAGGCAAACTCGCCGCCCTGTGGCAGCAGAAACGCAACCCGGATGGCATCATTGTGCTTCGAGCGGAATATACGGCACAGAATGTAAGTGATTGCTGCTTTGACGATCATGAAAATCGGAACAGCAATCAGGATTGTTTGCCAGTATTGCAGAATGACTGTGAGGTTGAGCGAAAGGCCCACAGCCACGAAGAACAGACCAAGAAAAATTCCACGGAACGGTTCGATATCGGCTTCAAGCTCATGACGATAGGACGATTCAGCCAGAAGTACACCTGCAATAAACGCGCCCATAGCCATTGAAAGCCCGGCAGCTTGCAGAAGGCTTGCCGAACCCAACACCACAAACAGGGCGGCTGCGATCATGACTTCGCGCGCGCCAGTGTTGGCGATGATCCGGAACATCGGATTGATCAGATAACGCCCGGCGATAACAAGCGCTGCGATTGCTGCGATAGCCGTTGCAAGATGAAACCCGGCGCTAGCTTGGGATGGTTCATTTGGTGAAAGTGCTGGAATGATCGCCAGAATCGGCACGATCGCGAGATCCTGAAACAACAGAATCGCGAAAGCGCGCTGTCCATGCTTCTGGTTGGTTTCTGCACGATCTTCCAACACCTGCATGGCAAAGGCCGTCGATGACAGGGCAAGGCCAAAGCCGATTATGATCGCCGCTTCTGTGGTCAAACCTGCAAGGTAGATGCCGAGTGCTGCAAGGGCGGAACCTGTGAGTATGACTTGTGCTGCACCAAGACCAAAGATTGCATGACGCAAAGCCCACAGACGCGAAGGCTTCAATTCAAGCCCGATGACGAACAGTAGGAACACGACGCCAAGCTCTGAGAAATGCAACAAGTCTTCGCCATCTGAAATCAGACGTGCCACCGGGCCGATCACAATACCCGCTGCGAGATAGCCGAGAACGGTCCCAAGGCCGAGCCGTTTGAACAGCGGAGCCGCGATAATCGCGCCGCCCAGAATCATCAGCGCTTGTAAGTAGAGACTTCCGCCAGTTGGGACCATGATATGCTCTTGGAATTCGAAGAATGTGAGGGCTTCCCTTGAAGCCATCGGATTTCAGCAATATAGAAACACGATATGTCTCTAATCAGTCCGATGTCGAATAATTTGACATAAGTTTTTTGCAAATTCCGATTACGGCTGGTTACATAGCGTGGTTTCCTACTGGACCCAACGTTAATTTCAATCTTGGATTATACAATGATTTCAGACAATTCATCGGGTAAACTTGTTGATCGCGCAGCGCAGCTGGTGGCTGCTGCAAAGCGCGCTGGAGCAGATCATGCTGACGCAGTTGTGATCCGTGCCCGCTCGGTGAGTGTCTCGGTCCGGCTTGGTAAGGTTGAGGGAACCGAATCGTCCGAAAGCGATGACTTTTCTCTGCGGGTCTTTGTCGGTCGCCGCATTGCCAGTGTTTCTGCAAATGCTGGTAGCAATCCGGATCAACTGGCAGAGCGTGCCGTCGCTATGGCGCGTGTTGCACCGGAAGATCCGTTTGAGCAATTGGCCGATCCTGATCTGCTGGTTAAGCAGCCGCGTGATCTTGATCTTTATGACGCGACTGAAATTGATACAGCACGGCTGACAGCTGATGCGCTGGCAACCGAAGAGGCAGCTCGTGCGGTTGCTGGTGTGACCAATTCGGGTGGCGCAGGCGCATCGCGCAGCATGGGCGGCCTGGTTCTTGTCACATCGTCTGGTTTCTCTGGCGAATATGCGGCAACGCGTTTTGGTCGCTCGGTGTCTGCGATTGCAGGCGAGGGCACAAAGATGGAGCGCGATTACGATTTCAGTTCGCGCCTGCATTTCGCTGATCTTGATACGCCTGAAAATATTGGCCGTAGTGCTGGTGAACGTGCTGTTCGCCGTCTTGGAGCGCGCCAAGCCAAAACAGGCCCAGTTAATGTCGTGTTTGATCCGCGTCTGGCACGCGGAATTGCAGGGCATCTTGCAAGTGCGATCAATGGCGCGTCTGTCGCGCGCAAGACCAGCTTTTTGCGCGATAGTCTTGGCAAGCAGATTCTGAAATCAGGCATCAATGTCACCGATAATCCTTTGCGCGTTCGCGGATCGTCGTCGCGTCCGTTTGATGGCGAAGGCATTGAAGGCCAGCCGCTCACAATGGTTGAGAATGGTGTGCTGGCACATTGGCTGCTGTCGGGGTCGAGTGGGCGTGAATTGGGCCTAGTGGGCAATGGACGTGGTGTGCGTTCCGGCTCTGGCGTTTCACCTGCGTCAACCAACTTTGCGATTGAGCCCGGTCTCGAGACACCGGAGGCGCTTATTCGTGCGCTTGGCACCGGCTTTTACGTAACGGAAGTATTTGGTCAGGGTGTCGATATGATTACCGGCCAGTATAGCCGTGGCGCATCTGGTTTCTGGATCGAGAATGGCGAGCTTGCCTATCCTGTCAGTGAAGTGACAATTGCGTCTAACCTTAAGGACATGTTCCTCAACATGACGCCAGCTTCCGATATTGACCGGAATTTTGGTATGACGGCCCCAACTCTAGTGATCGAAGGCATGACCCTTGCCGGAAATTGAGAAACGAAAAGACATTCAGAACGAACTTGAACTTCTGCGTCACGCAGCGCGTGAGGCAGGCCGCATTGCTATGCGTTATTTCGGTCAGTCGCCGGAGGTCTGGTTTAAAGAAGGTCAATCGCCCGTCAGCGAAGCCGACTTCGCGGTCGATACCCATTTGAAGCAGGTTTTGCTCGAAGCACGGCCTGATTATGGCTGGATTTCTGAGGAAACAACGGATGATCGCGTCGATGCGGTGCGCCGTCGTTCTTTTGTGATTGATCCCATTGATGGAACGCGCGGTTTTATTAATGGGCAGTCTCAATGGTGCGTAAGTCTCGCAATTGTCGAAGATGGCAAACCGATTGCCGGTGTGTTGCAATGCCCTGTACTCAACGAAGTTATTGAAGCTGGCAAAGGCTTTGGTGCATCGCAAAACGGATTGCCGATCCAGACGCGCTTGCCGCCTCCCGGTGAAAAAATCGCGATGGCTTCGGCAAAACGCATGGTTGATGTGCTGCCGGAAGGCTGGCGCGACCGCGTGATCGTGCATCCTTATGTGCCATCGCTCGCTTATCGGATTGCGATGGTGGCACGCGGAGATATTGCTGGCACCTTCATTCGGCCAAATTCGCATGATTGGGACTTGGCTGCAGCTGATCTGATTTTAAGTGAGTCGGGCGGGGCGTTGCTCAATCACGATGCTCAGCCGCTTCACTATGGTGGACCAACGTTGCAACACGGAGCATTGGTGGCATCCAGCGGAAATCTTTTGCAGGAAATGTTGAGTGTTGTAGCCGACTGGCCATTGAGCTAATCATGCCGCAAAACAAGTGATTTCAAGGGATATTATAATGAGCGTCGAAGGCGACAAGAAGCAGCTTCTTCATCTGGTATTTGGCGGCGAGCTGAAAAAGCTCGGAACCGTTCAGTTCCGTGATCTCGATAATCTCGATGTTGTCGGAATCTACCCGGATTATGAATCGGCCAAGACTGCATGGAAGTCCAAGGCGCAGCAGACTGTTGATAACGCACATATGCGTTATTTCATCGTGCATTTGCACCGCCTGCTTGATCCGGAAGGCGTTGATCTGAAAGCGGAATAAACGCTTGTCTGGTTCACGTGATCGTTCTGATGGCTTTGCCAAGCGCTTGTGGCGCCGCATTCGCGGCCCGCTTGCACGTTCGGCTGTGGTTAAATCTGCGCTGGTGCAGTTAATTTCCGGCTATCTAAAATTCGTACGCCTGACCAATCCGCCGCGCAAAGGTTCTGCGGATATCAAGGTTCTTTTGCGCGAGAATAGCCCCTCGATCATAACCTTCTGGCACGGTCAACACATCATGGCGCCGGTCGTGCGTCCGCATGATTTGGCTGTGGTGGCCATGTTTTCGCGCAGTGCTGATGCAGAGCTGAATGCGCGAATTGCTGAAAAATTTGGCTTTATCACCGTGCGCGGCTCTGGTGGACGCGGCGAAGGCAACTCGACGAAAAAAGGTGGTGCGCGCGCACTTCTGACATTGAAAAATGCGCTGAAAAAGGGACAATCGGCATCGATGATTGCCGATATTGCTCATGGCACGGCAAGGGAAGCGGGGGAGGGTATTATTTTGCTGGCCAAGCTTTCCGGCCGACCAATAATGCCTTTTGCATATGCTTTTTCGCGGAATCATGTTTTGCATAAGACATGGGATAAGACCACTATTCCATTACCATTTGGACGCTCGATGATTGTGTGCGGAGAGCCTGTCTGGGTGGATGAAAATGCCGATGAGGCACAACTGGAAGAAAAGCGCATGGAACTGACGCGACAGCTGAATGACGCGACGAACAGAGCCTATGCTGCATTGGAGGCAGGTAAATGAGTGAACGATGGGCGCGAAACATGTTGTCGGCCTATCGCATGCTCGGCTCTGCCGCTTATCCTTTTATCGGGACTTACATTTCCTATCGTGCCTCGCGTGGCAAGGAAGAACGCGCGCGTCGCGGCGAACGCTATGGTAAGACATCTATTGCCCGTCCTCAAGGTCCGGTGATCTGGGCGCATGCTGCCAGTGTGGGCGAATCGGTTGCGATGGCTCCACTGATCGAAAGCATCGCTTCGACTGGCATCCATATCGTCATGACGACCGGGACGGTGACTTCTGCAAAGCTTGTTGCTGATCAACTCGGTGATCAGGTCATTCATCAATATGCGCCACTTGATCTGCAACCGGCAGTCAACAACTTCCTTAATCACTGGAAGCCTGATCTGGTTATTGGCTGTGAATCTGAAATCTGGCCAGCAACTGTGCTGTCACTTGGCACACGGCATATTCCGCAAGTTCTCGTCAATGGTCGCCTTTCTGACCGCTCGTTTGCCTCATGGCAGAAGCGACCTGAACTGGCAGAGGCACTGTTTGAAAATTTCGCGCATGTGATTGCGCAATCGGAACTGGATGGTGAGCGCTTCCGAACCCTCGGTGCGCGACCTGTCAGTGTTTCCGGCAATCTCAAGGTTGATACAGCACCGGCTCCGGCTGATCCGCAGGCACTGGCCGCGATTCAGCATCAGATTGGTGGACGTCGTACATGGGCCGCCATCTCGACGCATGACGGTGAAGAAGAAATCGCAGCCGAAGTGCATCAGATGCTGAAAGTTCGCTATCCACGTCTCGTAACGATCATTGTTCCACGTCATCCGAACCGCGCGCCCGCTATTGAAGCCATGCTTGCCGAAAAGGGTTTGAAGGTTGCGGCGCGCAGCCGTGGCGATGTGATCGAAGCAGATACTGATATTTTGCTCGGTGATACGATTGGCGAAATGGGGCTTTATCTGCAACTCACCGAAGTTGCTTTCATCGGCAATTCGTTGACCAAAGAAGGCGGTCACAATCCGTTGGAGCCAGCGATGATGGGGACTGCTGTTCTTACCGGCAAGAATGTTCAGAACTTCCGTGATTCTTTCCAGCGCCTCATTAAGAATGGTGGCGCGCGCGTTGTGAAAGACCGCAACATGCTGGCAGGCGCGATTAATTTCCTCTTCAACAATCCCGATCACCTGAACACGATGATCCGTGCGGGGGCTGATACGGTTAAAGATATGCGCGGTGCGCTTAACCGCACGCTCAATTCGTTGGAACCGTTCATTCAGCCGTTGGTGCTGCAAGCACAGTTGCCGGGAAATCGCAATGAAGCGGCTTTCATACATGGCGGCATCTGAGCATGGCGAGTGAGGCACCGCCGTTCTGGTGGGGAAAACCCGACTGGCGTGCGCTTAGTCTCGCACCGCTTTCATGGGTTTACGGTGCTGTCGCTGGTCGCAGGCTTCTGAAAGCGGAACCACCAAAGATCGCCGCGCCTGTTTTATGTATCGGCAATTTTACGGTCGGCGGTGCGGGCAAGACGCCTACTGCAATTGCATTTGCGAAGGCTGCAAAAGAACGTGGCCTTAATCCCGGAATTGTTTCACGCGGCTATGGTGGCGATTACAAAGGGTTACATATTGTCGACCCGTCAAATGATAGTGCCCGTCATGTTGGCGATGAACCGCTTTTGCTGGCGCGCCATGCACCTGTAGCACTCTGCCCCGACCGGCTCAAATCAGCGCAGGAACTGCTGGCACGTGGCTGTGATTTCATCATTATGGATGATGGCTTTCAAAGCGCGCGGCTACATGCCGATTTTGCGTTGCTGGTGGTTGATTCCACGCGGGGCATCGGTAACGGCAAGGTTATTCCGGCAGGGCCGTTGCGCGCACCGTTGACTGACCAGATGCGAAAGACCGATGCGCTTTTGCGTATCGGCAAGGGCAGCGAGGCTGATAATGTGGTGCGACAGGCATCGCGTGCCGGGCGTGCCGTTTATGACGCGCAATTGATACCTTCATCATTAACAGAAGTTTCAGGTAAGCGCTGGCTGGCTTTTGCAGGAATTGGCAATCCGTCGAAGTTTTTTGCGAGCGTGCAGCAAGCTGGCGGGGATGTTGTGGAAGGCCAGACATTCCCGGATCATTACAGCTATCAGCCTGACGATATTCGTAGACTGATCGATACCGCAGAAAAACTTGGCACTGGGCTGATTACTACCGCCAAGGATCATGTTCGTCTGGAAACTATGCGTGATGTGCCCGACGACTTTATACGCAAACTAGCCGTACTTGATGTCGATCTAGAGTTTGAACGCAAAGATGCGTTGCGCCAGATTCTCGATAAGGCTGTCGAGCGGTTCAAAGCACGCTCGTTAGAGCGCCATGCGCCTACTTAGGCGCATAAAGGTAGCTCTAACTCTTTATGAAATAAGCGTTGTTTAAGCCTTCTTACGGCTGCGTAGTTCAGGATTGATTTCCAGCTCACGCTCATAGGAAATGAGGCCGGATGCATAGGCTTCCTGTCGCGCAACGCTCCAGTATTTCAGCTCATCAAGCGGAATTTGAGCCGCCGATACCGCGCAAACGACATATGAGCCGTGTTTGACGATTTCAAAATCGCCATCAAGATAGCGTAGGACGGCTTCGGAAGAGCGTGGTGATTCAAATTTGTTCATTGTGTAATTCCTTGATTCAAGAAAAGTCTTAGCGCCTTCCGAACAAGCGTTCAATATCAGTAAGCTTCAGCTCGATATATGTCGGGCGCCCGTGGTTGCATGTTCCAGAGCCGGGCGTTGATTCCATATCGCGCAAAAGCGCGTTCATTTCTTCTGGTTTCAGTCGTCGCCCGGAGCGTACTGAGCCATGACATGCCATGGTCGCAGCGACATGATTGAGCATGGCCTTGAGACCATCGGACGTATCATGGTCAGCGACCTCGTCGGCAAGATCACGGATCAGTTGCTGCACGTTCATTTCGCCCAGCATCGCAGGCGTTTCACGAACCGCAATTGCGCCGGGACCAAATTGTTCGATCCCGAGGCCGAAGCGCGCGAGGGTTTCAGAATGCGTGGCCAGTCGCTCCGCATCGTCTTCGGCCAGATCGACAATCTCTGGAATCAGCAACATTTGCCCGGGGATCGGACGCGAATGCAGCGCATTCTTCAATGCCTCATAGACCAACCGTTCATGGGCCGCGTGCTGATCTACAATGACGAGACTGTCTTCAGTTTGCGCGACAATGTAATTTTCATGGATTTGCGCGCGGGCAGCGCCGAGCGGCTTCTGCAACAGCTCGACCGGGGCGTCCGCGATCGTGGCGCGTGCATCGGCGACAGGCGCTGTAAAAGTTGAAATCGTAGTCTGTGATTCTTCGCGAAATGCCGGAACATGATCGAAATTGAGTGGCTTATGTGCCGGGTGTGCCGTTTGCGGTGACCATTCGCTGCGGGGGGCAGCGGTGGTTGCTGGTCGCCATGCTGGTGCCGCGTAATTGTTGGTTGTCGCGCGCGGTTGGAAGCTTTCAGCACGAAATGCCTGTAACATCGCTTCTGCGCCACTGGTTGCCGGGCGTATGCCAGATTGTGCAAGCGCCTGTTTGATCGAACCAACGATCAACCCACGCACCAGACCCGGGTCGCGGAAGCGCACATCGGCTTTTGCTGGATGCACATTGACATCGACTAAGGCCGGATCAATTGTCAGAAATAGCACGGCTACCGGATGGCGATCACGAGCAATCACGTCCGCATATGCGCCGCGCAGCGCACCAAATATTTGCTTGTCACGGATGGGGCGCCCGTTGACATAGGCAAACTGGTGAAGTGCATTGCCGCGATTAAATGACGGAATGCCAGCAAAACCAGCCAATCTTACACCGTCGCGTTCTGCATCAATATGCAGCGCATTATCGGAGAATTCTTTACCAAGAATCTGCCCGATACGTTCTAATGTTGCATCTACGCCCGTTCCCGTCGCGGGCAGTTCAAGCGGTGTTCGGTCGGAACCTGCAAGAGAAAAGCGTACGTGAGGAAAAGCGATTGCGACGCGCTTGATAACATCTGTGATCGCAGTCGCCTCTGCGCGGTCCGTCTTCATGAATTTCAGACGAGCAGGGGTCGCGTAGAAAAGATCGCGCACTTCGGCAATCGTACCGCGATTAAGCGCTGCGGGACGCGGACCTTCGAGATGTCCGCCGCTTACTGTCACTTCAAAGCCCGATTCAGCATTCTGCGGGCGGGATTTGAGCGATAGTTTCGAAACTGAACCAATTGACGGCAATGCCTCACCGCGAAAGCCGAGAGCGCGGATGTCGTTCACATCATCGGTGAGTTTCGAGGTACAATGACGCGAAACGGCAAGCGAAAGTTCGTTCGACGGAATGCCAGAACCATTATCGGTCACACGCAGCAAAGTCTTGCCACCGCCAGCCGTCACAACCTCAATGCGGGTTGCGCCCGCATCGATAGCGTTTTCGACAAGTTCTTTGATCACACTGGCGGGGCGTTCAATCACCTCGCCAGCTGCGATCTGGTTGATAATAGTTTCGCTTAAGTGCTGGATCGTCATGATGCGATTATAGCGGATTCGCTTATGCGAAGAACCGCTAATTCGTCATCATGCCGATCAGCTGCGTCCATAAATATCGTCAAAGCGAACAATGTCGTCTTCGCCGAGATATTCACCGCTTTGCACTTCGATCAGAACCAGTGGCAGAATGCCGGGGTTTTCCAGACGATGTTTGAAGCCGCAGGGAATATAGGTCGACTGGTTGTTGGTGAGCAGGATTTCGCGCTCGCCATTGACCACCTTGGCGGTGCCAGAAACCACGATCCAATGTTCTGAACGATGATGATGCGCCTGCAGGCTGAGACGGCTACCGGGCTTCACCTCAATACGCTTGATTTTGAAGCCATCGCCTTCTTCAAGCACGGTATAGGTGCCCCATGGGCGGTGCGCAGTACGATGCAGTTTTGCTGCTTCATGACCCTGCGCACGCAGCTTGTTGAACACTTTACGAACGTCTTGCGCCTTGTCGCGATGAGCAACCAGAAGCGCATCCGGTGTATCGACGACCAGCAGATCATGAACGCCGACGAGGCTTACAAGCCGGGTTTCGGAAAGAACAAAGCTATCAGTGGTGTCTTCAAGAACGGTTTCACCCCGCAGACGATTGCCATCTGCGTCAGGCTCAATCAGGTCTGCCATTGCAGCCCACGAGCCAATATCCGACCAGCCACAGGAAACCGGGATGCAGGCAATGTTGTCAGCCTTTTCCATCACCGCATAGTCAATCGAGATTGCGGGTGTTGCGGCGAACTGGTCTTTTGCTATTTCGAGTGTTTTTGTTTCGCCGTTGACGCCACGACGTGCGGCATCAAGGGCTGCTTTTGCGCCATTGAGAACGTCAGGTGCATGCCGCTCCATTGCTTCGATCATGGTTGCGGCTTTGAAGCAGAACATGCCAGAGTTCCAGTAATAGCGTCCGCTATCGACATAGCTCTGTGCCGTTGCAGCATCCGGCTTTTCAACAAAGCGCTGGACGTCTTCGCCATCGACCTCAATATAGCCAAAGCCTGTTTCCGGATGGTCAGGTACAATGCCGAACGTGGCGATCCGGCCCGTATCTGCAAGCTTGCGAGCTTTGAGTACCGCTTCACCAAATGCAGTTTCATCTTCAATCAGGTGATCGGCGGGCATAACCAGCAAGGTTGCGTCAGCGCCATAGGCCGATGCGGCCTGAAGCGCTGCAAGTGCTACGGCTGGTGCTGTATCGCGACCAAGTGGTTCAAGTAGGAATGTGTTTTCGATCTTGCGTGCATTCGCTGCGGCATAGGCATCCAGCGTCAAAAACAGGAAATCGCGATTGGTGACGGTCAGGATTTGATCGACACCTGCAAGATGTGATGCGCGCGCATAGGTTTTGCCAATGAGCGTGCCACCGTCAGGTAGTTCAATAAACGGCTTTGGGTGTGCGTCTCGTGATAGCGGCCAAAGTCTCGAACCAGAGCCACCGCTGATGATAACCGGAATAAAGCTCATTTGCTGTTCTCATCCTTCGTTACGTTACGGGCGATCTCAAGTCCCATGGTCAAAAGTTCTGCGGCCTGCTCTTCAGTCGCGGCTTCTACGTAGCAGCGTAGCTCTGGTGCATTGCCCGATGCGCGATAGTGAATTGCGTTGCCGGATGCAAAAAACAGTTTCACACCGTCGATTGTTTCCAAACGAATAATTGCGTCCGTTAAAGGAAACAGGTTTAAGCGTGCCTCCTCCTGCGTGATGACAGAAAGGAATGCGGCAGTTTTTTCTTGAGCAACGTTTTGCAAGCGGTCGCTAAGCGCAATTCGGAAACCGTAGCTCTGGGCGATTTCAGAGAGCGGCTTTTGCGTTTCCTTAATCGTGCTAAGGCAAGCGAGAATTGGCAGCAGCGCATCGCGGGTCGGCAATGCAGAGAGTTCATGTCCGTTCTTCTCAATGCTGCTTCCAAGTAGCACACCGCCATTAGCTTCAAACCCAACGACGCTATTGGCACTTTCGCTCAGCGCTTGCTGCATGCCAGTAATTACATAAGGCGAGCCTACGCGGGTACGCAAACCGCGGGTGAATTTTCCGCATTCTTCCAAAGCGGTATTGGAGGTAACAGGGGTGACGATCACATCAGCGCCTGCCCATGCTGCCGTAATTGCACCGACGAGATCACCGCGTACAAAATGCCCGTGTTCATCGGCAATAAGCGGACGATCAGCATCGCCATCGGTTGAGATGATAGCATCGAAGTGATTCTCGCCTGCCCATTTAGCAAGAAGCGATACGTCTTCCGGACGCAGCGCTTCAGTATCAACCGGCACGAACACATCAGAGCGACCAAGGGCGGTTGTTTTTGCGCCAAGAGCGTCGAGCACTTTCGTGAGAAGATCTCGGGCTACTGATGAGTGCTGATAGACGCCAACTTTCAAACCTGCGAGGCTGGCTGTACCGAGCAGCGTAATATAGCGCTCGGCATAGGCATTGATTGCCTGATCGCTTATTGGCACATTTTCAGCTTTGCGCGCAACAATATCATCGGGAAGGGCGGTGTAGGCAGCGCTGATTGCCGTCTCGTCAACCTTGTCGATTTCGCCGTCGGCACGATAAAATTTCAGACCATTGCGGTCATCTGGAATGTGACTGCCAGTGATCATGATGCATGGCGCATTTTGCGCCATAGCAAAATAGCTCAGAGCCGGAGTCGGAAGGACACCACAATCAACCGGTGTGAAGCCTGCATCTTCGATAGCGCCCATTGTAAGGGCTGCAATATCCGGGCTTGAAGGTCGCAAATCCTGCCCGACAAAAACACGGTCGCCAGCGTTCAGACTGCCGCGTGCCTTTAGCATCTCAACAAATGCCAACGAGTAGGCATAGGCAGGCAATCCGTTAAGCTCGGTTGCAAGGCCCCGAAGGCCGCTTGTGCCGAATTTAAGAGAACTGCCTGTCATGTCTTGCTCAAACCTTTTTAGAGATGAATATCAATATACTGCGCCGCGTCTCCTATCGCGTATATCCGAGATCGTTTCAATCGTTGCATGTTTATGTGGTTATCGAGAACTTTCTACCTACACGTAATCTCGATGTGCAGGCAGGTTGAGATCCGGTAGACTTTCGGCCTGCACAACCGCACGAGCGACAGCCTGCGCCATCACGGTTGCCGCAATTGCGCCGATTGCCGTTACATCAGCTTCAACCCCTGTCGCCTTGCCTGTCGAGAGCGCAAAGATAGTATCGCCATCCCACATTGTGTGGATCGGGTTAATCGTTCGTGCAAAGCCATCATGCGCCATGCCAGCAATTTTCTTCAATTCGGCTTTGTTAAACGGGACATTGGTTGCAATAGCCCCAATCGTCGTATTGGCGCCTGCTGATTTTACAACATTCCGGCCCTGCATGATCGCATCCATAATATTGCGGAAGCCTTTGCCATCTTCGTTGCGGGCACCAGCGAGAATCTGCTGCGAATTGGGCGCATAAACATCGCCCACGGCATTAACGGCAACAATCGCACCGATTACAACGTCAGTGCCGGGAACTTTATAGCTTGCTGTGCCAAGGCCACCTTTCATGGCGTAGTCCATGCCAAACATTTTGCCGACGGTAGCACCTGCGCCTGCGCCGATATTTCCTTCGCTCGAAGCTTCTGCTTTAGCTGCTTTGCAAGCGAGGTAGCCTGCTTCGTCGTCTGGACGGATAGAAAAATCACCAACGCCCAAATCCATAAGAACGGCAGCGGGAACAATCGGAACTACGCCTTTGCCGATTTTAAAGCCTAGGCCGTTTTCTTCCAGATAGCGCATTACGCCGGTTGCAGCGTTAAGACCGTAAGCGCTGCCACCTGACAGCATGACTGCGTTTACCCGATCAACGAGATTTATAGGGTCAAGCAGGTCAGTTTCACGTGTTCCGGGCGCAGAGCCGCGCACATCAACACCTGCCGTTGCGCCTTCCTCACAAAGCAAGACAGTACAGCCTGTCGGACGCTTGCTCATTGTGTGATGACCGAGCTTTATTCCCGGTACATCGGTGATGCTCCCGCCCATCAGTTCCAGCATTTGTGTGTCTCCCCCGCTTTTGGCTCTCGCCTGACTGACAATGAACGGTATTGTCCCAAGTCCTGCAAGTGATTTCGTAAATGTTCGTCTGTCCATAGCTTGTCCCCCCGGATGACTTTTAATCCGTCGTAATATTCTTCTCTTGTGAACGACGAAGACGCAAGACGTCCGCGACAAAAGTGCGGGAAAGAGCATGATAAAGTGGCTCATGAGAAATGAGCCGCGCTGTTCCATAACCAAGCATCGACGCGCACATCAGCGGAATAACATTGTTATGGTTGCCGGTCATTTCCAAGATGATCACAAATGCGGTCATTGGAGCCTGCACAACGCCGGCGAAATAACCTGCCATGCCAAGTACTGCTGCGAGGCTGGCGCTCGTGCCGAGCAGAAGTCCGATGGTGCTGCCAAGTCCTGCACCCACAGAAAGGGAAGGGGCAAATATGCCGCCGGGAATGCCTGAAATCATCGAAAGAAGCCCAGCAACAAGTTTTTCTAAGAAATAGAAGGGTGGCAGCGAAAGGCCTTCGACTGCAGAACGTGCCTGATCATAACCTGTGCCAAAGGTAGCCCCGCCGGATGCGATGCCTATGACAGCAACGGCGAGACCGCACAGGCCTGCTATCATGACTGTCCCGCGAAGCGGTGCTTTTTGTACGCGACGCCTCACGCGCTTTGTGAGGCTTAGTGCAACGGCACTGAAAGCAGCCCCAAATGCGCCACCAATCACACCGCAGCTTGCTACCAGAACCCAGTCCGTATGAGTTCCTACTGTAACGGTCGTGAGGCCGAAATAGTTATAATTCCCTACAAGTCCGAGTGATGCCAGACCCGCGAGAATGACTGCCGATAGCACAAGGCCATTGGTGCGGGCAGCATAGGCGCGCCCCATTTCTTCAATGGCAAAGACAATGCCTGCAAGTGGCGTGTTGAAGGCCGCAGCGATCCCCGCAGCAGAGCCTGCGAGAATGAGACCGCGCGCATGTTCCATGCTGCCGATACGGGCGGATAGCAACATGATCGAAGCGCCAACCTGCACGGTTGGTCCCTCACGCCCGATCGACGCGCCTGAGAAAAGGCCAGCAATTGTCAGGATGATTTTTCCGAATGCGATTCTGAGTGAGAGCAGGAGAGAGCGGTCCTCTGGATTGTTGAGGTGTCGTGCTGCAATGGCTTGTGGAATGCCGCTGCCACCAGAGCCGGGGAAACATGTGATTGCAATCCACGAGCAAAGCATGAAGCCAAGCGGCGTAATGATGAGTGGCAGCCATGCTCGCCATGGGCTTTCTGTGCCGTTTGTAAGGTTTTTGAAAAGGCTTTGGGCAATATCGGCAGCTTCGGCGAAGGCAACGCTGATCAAACCTATTGCAATAGCCCCGCACCAGAATACCAGGCGCGGTTTCCATAAGCGCGGGTTCATCCACATTGCTTGAGAACGGCGAAGGAGCGGTAGCTGTCGATATGATTTACGCATTTTGGCCCCTTTTGGGCTCATTATAAAAAAATTATGCTCAGCGAATTATCATAAAAATTACAGCGAGTAACTGAAACTTGTCTGCAAAAGACTTTCCAACCAGTCATAAGCGTGTTACCAGCCAGTGCCAATTCAATATGTAACGAAGTGCAGTCGCAGCTCCCGGATTCCTCTCCGGCGGAGGCGGCTTTTCTCATTCGGTAAAACCGGTAAAGGAATTGGCAATGGCTAAAATCGTGGAATCTTCCACCGGCGCGCTCGCTCTCACCTTCGATGATGTGCTTTTACAGCCGGGTCATTCCGAGGTTATGCCGGGTCAGGTTGACCTGCGCACCCGTATTGCCAAAGATATTGAACTGAACCTCCCGCTGCTTTCGGCTGCTATGGATACGGTCACAGAGTCACGTCTTGCTATCGCGATGGCACAGTCGGGCGGCATTGGCGTTATTCATCGCAATCTTACCCCTGAACGTCAGGCTGAAGAAGTCCGTCAGGTGAAGAAGTTTGAATCCGGCATGGTTGTGAACCCTGTCACTATCGGACCGGATGCAACGCTGGCTGATGCGCAGGCGCTGATGAAGGCGCATCGCATTTCCGGCATTCCGGTTGTCGAGAACGGTGCGAAGGGCCCGGGTCGTCTCGTAGGCATTCTGACCAATCGCGATGTGCGTTTCGCTTCTGATCCGGCACAGAAGATTTATGAGCTGATGACCCGCGAGAATCTTGTGACGGTTCGCGAAAATGTCAATCAGGACGAAGCCAAGCGCCTGCTTCATGCACATCGCATCGAGAAGCTGCTGGTTGTTGATGATAAGGGTCGTTGCGTTGGCCTGATCACTGTCAAGGATATGGAAAAGTCTCAGCTCAATCCAAATGCAGCCAAGGACGCGCAAGGCCGCCTGCGTGCCGCTGCTGCAACGAGCGTTGGTGAAGATGGTTATGAGCGCGCAGAACGCCTGATCGACGCAGGCGTTGATCTGCTGGTTGTCGATACGGCACACGGTCATTCGCAACGTGTTCTTGATGCTGTTGCTCGCATCAAGAAAGCCTATCCAAATGTTGCTATTCTGGCCGGTAATGTCGCCACCGCTGGTGGTACACAGGCATTGATTGATGCTGGTGCAGATGCCGTGAAGGTCGGTATCGGACCGGGCTCAATCTGCACGACACGTATCGTTGCTGGCGTTGGCGTACCGCAGCTTTCGGCAATCATGTCGGCAGTTGAAGCAGCTCACAAGCACAATATTCCTGTGATCGCCGATGGCGGTATCAAGTTCTCCGGCGATTTCGCCAAGGCATTGGCCGCTGGTGCGGTTGCCGCCATGGCTGGTTCGCTGCTTGCTGGTACTGAAGAAAGCCCGGGCGAAGTCTATCTGCATCAGGGCCGCTCGTTCAAATCCTATCGCGGTATGGGCTCAGTTGGCGCAATGGCACGTGGTTCTGCTGACCGCTATTTCCAGGCAGAAGTCCGCGATGAACTGAAGCTTGTCCCTGAAGGCATCGAAGGTCAGGTTGCTTATAAGGGTCCGATTTCAGCCGTTCTGCATCAGCTTGCCGGTGGTCTGCGTGCTTCCATGGGCTATGTGGGCGCCAAGACGCTGGAAGAATTCCGCGAGAAAGCGACCTTCGTGCGTATTTCAAATGCTGGCCTTCGTGAAAGCCATTCGCATGGTGTGGCAATCACGCGCGAAAGCCCAAATTATCCGGGCGGTATGTAATATCATACCATTTGTTATACTATATCGAGGCGGCCTTCATGGCCGCCTTTTTCATGACGCGAGATCTGCAAGCTCCACATCATTAACGAAAAGGGTTTCTGCGCTTTCCACGATGCAGTCTGCCAGCGCCTGAAAGTCTTTGCGACGTTTACTCTGCCTGCGCCAGAAAAGAGCAATTTCCCGCTTCGGCTGCTCACCGTCAAAAGGGATAATGCGCATATGATTGCTGCGTGCTTCCGCGCGAACGGCGATTTCCGGAATAAGTGTCAGCCCCATTCCGTGGCTGACCATTTGCAGCAAAGTGGTCATGCTTGTTGCTCCATACCTCACCAGTTGTCGTTGTGATGGCAGTGAGCAAACCGCCAGCGCCTGATCGCGCATGCAATGACCCTCTTCAAGCAATAATAGCCGGTCGAGTGCTGCATTGTCCTGCGTCATTGGCGAGGAGAGGACCGTTTGATCGTTGCTTGAGGTGGCAATCAGAAAGCGATCATCGAATAGCTTGAGCCATGCGAGACGATCATCAGCAATCGGCAAAGCCGCAACGATCGCGTCGATTTCGCCAGCATTTAACTCATCCAGCAGTTTTGCTGTCACACTCTCACGCAATTGCAGACGAAATGACGGGTGCTTGTCTCTGAGCAGTGGGATGAGATGCGGCACCAGATAGGGTGCGACGGTCGGAATGATTCCCAGCCGTAGCTGAGTTTGCAGAAGCCCTTTGCTCTGCGCTGAAATTTCTTCAAGTGCATGAAGCTCTTTCAGAATGGTTCGAATGCCGGGCAGCAGGTCACGACCAAGCTCCGTCATAATTACTTTACGTTGCGAGCGCTCAAAAAGCGGCGCTCCCGCCACAGCCTCCATTTCAGCAATCTGTGCCGATAGCGCAGGTTGCGAAATATGCGCGAGTTCAGCCGCTTTTCTGAAATGCAGGGTGGTGGCAAGCGCATCGAAATAGCGCATTTGTCTGATCGTAAACATGATAAGGAAATCCTATCAATAATAACAAAAAAAGCAATTGGAGATTATATTTGGAATAAGTCTAAACTGCGTGCGTTACCCAGCCAGTGTGTGCGGCCGACGAATAGCAACACACAAAAGCCAGGCTGAATGCTGGATCGACCAATAGATTTTTTTAGGAGGGAAGTTCCCATGGCAGACCGTCCGATTATGACTACAAGCGCTGGTGCGCCTATTCCGGATAACCAGAATTCCCTTACCGCTGGTGAGCGCGGGCCTGTTTTATTGCAGGATTATCAGCTGATTGAAAAGCTGACGCATCAGAACCGTGAACGCATTCCTGAGCGCGTTGTGCATGCCAAGGGCTGGGGGGCTTTTGGCACACTGACTATTACTGGCGA
>NZ_JAVDQT010000010.1:0-132100 GCF_031454375.1 Brucella pseudogrignonensis | reverse complement strand
GGGTTGTCGCCGACAACCAGCAGAGCCACCATGCCCATGGCATAATGCGGTGTGCATTTAACGAAGTAAGCGCCAGGTTCTGTGACGTTCAGTGTGTAATTTTCATTGATCTTACTTTTGAAAGCTTCAACGCCTTCGGGGATCATTCCTTTGATCGACTCGACATTGTGGCCCTTGTCAGTGGGAATAAACGTGATCGTGTCGCCGGGATTGGCCTTAATGTAAGAAGGCTCGAAAACCATGGCGCCGTCTGCGCCCTTGTTGAGCATATGGACTTCGATATTGTCAGCCATAACGGGGGCCACCATCATCAGGCTAAGGGCCGCTGCGGCGAAGGAAATAGCACATTTACGCATTTTGTTGATCTCCAAAGCTGGCTTGGGCAGTTTCGGAAAGATGCCATTCACCAGTGCAATGAAAATTTAGAATGCCTTTCGGTCGCGCTCTTTGATTGGGATCAAACAGATTTCAATAGTGGAGAGAAAAGATCAGAAATCGCTGGTTGCTATGTGTTTCAGCCGCTTGAGATCGCGCATAAGCAGACAGCTTAGATTTTGTGGGGACCCAGAAAATTGCCGTTCACATCATAGACTGCGTGATTGCGGCTGGATCTCTAAGCTCCGCAGTTAGCGTAGGATAGAGTAATAGCGGGTCATATTCTGCGGTAATGGTGCTTGTGGTGACATCGTGCCGAACACGTGGACATTAGCCACGCCTTCAATTGATGTTAAGCTTTGTGCGGATGAGACCTTGGCCTGCCATCAGCGCTTTTTCTTGCTTGCTGCGAACAGGATCAGAAGCTCGACTTTATTGAAGAGCGAGGCAAATATTTCTCTTTAGTCACAACGGTGACTGAGCCATCAATCTTGTGCGCGCAGGCGATAGCCGACGCCTGTTTCCGTCAGAATATAATGCGGCTGATCGGGAGATTTCTCGATTTTCTGGCGCAGCTGACGGACATAGATGCGCAAATATTGCACATCGGCCGCCGGTCCCCACACATGGCTCAAAATATATTGATGCGTCAGCACCTTGCCGGCGTGCTGAACAAGCAAACGCAGTATTTCATATTCCTTGGGCGAAAGCTTTATCTCCGCCTCATCAAGCTTCACGATGCGCCTGACCAGATCGACCGATAAACCATCGCTCAGAAAAACCGGCTTCTCGCCCTGCTGGTGCAGTTTATGGCGCAGCGCCATACGCGTTCGTGCCGCCAGCTCCTTCATGCCAAAAGGCTTGGCTACATAATCGTCCGCACCGGTTTCAAGTGCGCGCACAATGCCCGCCTCATCGGTACGGCTTGAAAGGATGAGGACTGGCAGCGTCAGTCCCCGTTCGCGCCACAGACGCAGAACTTCGTGGCCGTCCGTATCGGGCAAGCCCAGGTCAAGCAGAACGAGATCGGGCTTTTCGCTCTCAAGCAAAAGGTCTGCTTCACGCGCATTGGCCGCTTCAATGATCGTATAGCCTTCGGTCGTAAGCCCCACCCGCAGCAATTTGCGAATGGGTGGCTCGTCATCGACGACCAGAATTTTCGGCTTTGGATCGTTCATGAGTTCCTGTCTATCTCTTGAACCGGCAGCGGTATGGTTATCGTAAAACGGGCACCGGAACCCTCAGCCCGGTTTCCAGCCCGAATAGTTCCACCCATTGCTTCTGTGAAGCCGCGGGCAATGGAAAGGCCCAAGCCCGTTCCTGCCTGTACGTGATCACCCTTGCGAACGCGATAGAATGTATCGAAAACCCGTTCAAGATCGATATCGGGAATACCGGGACCATGATCGCTGATTTCAAGCACCACATGACCACGCTCGACATGCGCTTCAAGCGCGATTTCTGATCCCTGCGGCGCATATTTTGCGGCATTATCGAGAAGATTGAACAATACCTGTTCAAACAACACCGCATCAAGCCGCAGCATGGGAAGATCGGCTGCGACCGCCACCTGAAGCCTGTGATGCGCGAGAATCTTGACCGCGCGATGCAGCGCTGCTCCCACAATATCGCCGAGATAATGCAGCGACAGATTGGGTTCCATGGCACCTGATTCAATGCGTGTCATATCAAGCAGATTGGCGATGAAGCGGTTCAGCCGTTCGGATTGCTCGACAATGGTCGATAGCAATTCGGTGCGGTCGCTCTCGGGCAGCGAAACGGAATAGTCGCGCAATGTGGTGGCGGCCCCCATGATGCCCGCAAGTGGTGTTTTAAGATCGTGCGATATGGAGGTGAGAAGCGCCGAGCGGAGCTTGTCTGCCTCTGCTGCAAGCCTGGCGCGTTCAACATCGCCCACAAGCTGCACACGCTCGATGGCAATGGCCGCCTGATCACTGAGCGCTTCAAAAAGTCTCTGCTGTTGAGGTGTCAGGATTGGCCCCTGCCGATCATTATCGAGCCCGATCACGCCGACGGACGTGCGCGCCGTCTTGAGCGGCAGATAAAGCCGCCTGGCACCGGGCAGCGTATCCGCACCCCGACCGGCTGGCAGTTCATGTTCCCAAGCCCAGTGCGCTGCAGCAATATCGGCATCGACAAGACTGTCATCGGGCGGGTAACCCGCGCGAACTGCAATGCTTTCACCTTCGGGAAGCAGGATGACAACGCGCACTTTCAGCATGGAGGCGATCTGAAAGGCGGTTGCCCAGAGCACATCATCGAGTGAACCTGTTCCCGCCAGCTTCTTGCTGAAAAGATAAAGATCCTCGGTCATGTTTGCGCGCTGCCGTGCCGCTGCTGCCTGACGCTGCACGCGGCTTGCCAGATTACTGGCGACAAAGCTGACAAGCAGAAAGAACGAAAGCGCCACCACGCTTTCTGGGTCTGCGATAGACAGCGTGTAGAGCGGCGAGAGGAAGAAGAAGTTATAGGCAAAAGCGCTTAACACCGACACGAACAGCGCTGGCCAAAGACCGAGCGTGACCGCAACGCCAAGAACGCCCACAACGAAAACCAGAGCGATGCTTCGCACATCCAAAAACTGGTCGAGCAGAAGCCCGACACCAAGTGCGCAGGCCGTGACCAGTGAGGCCGCGAGATAAGGCTTGATGTTGAAGGCGCTCGGTTGACTTGCGGTTTTGACACCACGCGTTGTCTCCGCCTTGTCGCGGTCGGCAGTCGAGGTGATATGAACATCGATCGCGCCTGAATGGCGGATAAGATCATGCCCGACAGAGCCTTCGATTGCCTCGCGCCAGCGCGACTTTGCCGATTTTCCAGCCACGATATGCGTGTAATTATGGGTTGAGGCGTAACGCACCAGATCTTCGGCAATATTCTGGCCGGGAATAATCACGGTTTCGCCGCCAAGCCTTTCGGCAAGGCGCATGGTTGCCGAAATCCGGTCCTTTGCTTCATCGGACAGATTGACTGAGCGCGGTGTTTCAATGTGAATGGCAGCCCAGGGCGCCCGCATCCGATCGGCAAGCCGTCGCGCATAGCGCACCAATGAAGCACTGCTTGTGCGCTGGTCGATGGCAACCAGAACACGATCACCCGCAGCCCATGGCCCTTCAATGGCATGTGCCCGCATATGAGTCAGCAATTGTTCGTCAACCCGCTGCGCGGTGCGGCGAAGTGCAAGTTCGCGCAGGGCAGTCAGATTGCCGGCAGAAAAATAGTTGCGGATCGCACGCCTGGCGGTTTTCGGCAGATAGATCTTGCCCTGGTCAAGCCGCTTAATGAGATCGTCCGGCGTGAGATCAATCAGCTCGATATCATCGGCCCGGTCGATAATGCTGTCGGGCACGGTTTCGCGCACGCGGATGCGGGTAATCTGTGCCACCACATCATTGAGGCTTTCGACATGCTGAATATTGAGCGTGGTATAAACATCGATCCCGCGCGCCAGAATTTCCCCGACATCCTGATAGCGCTTGGGATGACGGCTGCCCGGTGCATTGGTGTGGGCCAGCTCATCCACCAGAACGAGTTGCGGCTGCCTTTTTAGGATGGCATCGATATCCATCTCATCGAGCCGGTGGCCATGATAGGACACCGGCTTGCGGTCGATTATTTCAAGTCCATCGACAAGCGCTTCCGTCTCCTGTCGCCCATGCGTCTCGACAATGCCGATCACCACATCAATGCCGTCCGCTCTGCGCGCACGTCCCGACATCAGCATTTCATAGGTCTTGCCGACGCCGGGTGCTGCTCCCAGAAATATCTTGAGACGGCCGCGCGTTTCGCGCTCTGCCTGTTCAAGCAGCGCATCGGGAGAAGGCCTCATATCGCCAGGGCGAAGATCGTCCGATATCAAGCGTTGTTCCTCAAAATGAGAAGGCAGCAGGCAAGCCCGCCGGTAGAGCGGTTTCATTTTTAGCAGAATCGTTGAAACCGCTCTATTTCTTTGTTTTCATGCATTATCCAACACAAAACCGCGTTGCACTTTTGCTGGAAATGCTTTGATCTACTCTAGTTAATCCCGGTTCTGTCCAGAACAAGATTGAGCTTGAGCACATTGACGACCGGCTCACCAAGAAAACCAAGCTCGCGCTGCTCGATCTGCTGTTTGACGATGCCGCGAAGGCTCGCTTCATCAAGCCCGCGCGCTTTGGCAACCCGAGGCACCTGAAAAAGCGCTGCTTGCGGTGAGATATGCGGATCAAGCCCGCTTGCCGATGTTGTGACGAGATCAATCGGCACTTCGGCATTGGGTGTACCCTGTAGCAATGGATCGGCATCGGCTTTGATGCGTGCAATCAGTGCCGGATTGGTTGGCCCAAGATTGGAGCCACCCGAGCTTGCAGCATCATAACCTTCTTTGCCAGCCGCAGAAGGGCGGCCATGGAAATAGCGGTCGCCTGCAAATTTCTGGCCGATAAGTTCAGAACCGATCACCTTGCCATCCTTTTCGATGAGGCTGCCATTGGCCTGTTGCGGAAAGATGGCTTGTGCAAGGCCGGTCATGCCAAGCGGATAAATCATCCCTGTGATGACAGTAAGAGCAACGATCATGACGAGTGCTGGACGCAGTTGTTTCAACATTTTCTTGTTCCTTAAACCAGGCCGAGGGCGACGATAGCCATATCAATGGCTTTGATGCCGATGAACGGAACAATGACGCCGCCAAGGCCGTAGATCAGAAGATTGCGCGACAGCAGCGCACCTGCGCCAACAGGCTTATAAGCAACGCCCTTCAGCGAAAGCGGGATCAGCGCGACAATGATGAGTGCGTTGAAGATGATCGCCGAGAGGATCGCGCTTTGTGGGGTCGCAAGCCCCATGATGTTGAGCGCGCCAAGCTGCGGATAAAGGGCGAGAAACATCGCGGGAATGATCGCAAAATACTTGGCAATGTCATTGGCAATCGAGAAAGTCGTGAGTGCGCCGCGCGTCATCAGCAATTGCTTGCCGATCTCGACAATTTCAATAAGCTTGGTTGGATCGCTGTCGAGATCGACCATATTCCCGGCCTCGCGTGCGGCAACCGTTCCGGTATTCATCGCAACGCCGACATCGGCCTGCGCCAGGGCTGGCGCATCATTGGTGCCGTCGCCGCACATGGCCACAAGCTTGCCCCTGGCCTGTTCCTGCCGGATAAGCTCAAGCTTGTTTTCAGGCGTTGCCTGCGCCAGAAAATCATCTACGCCTGCTTCTGCAGCAATCGCCGCCGCCGTCATCGGATTATCGCCAGTAATCATCACTGTGCGGATACCCATGCGGCGCAATTCAGTGAAACGCTCGCGGATACCACCCTTGACGATATCCTTGAGGTGAATGACGCCAAGCAGGCGTCCATCCTTGCTGACTGCCAAAGGCGTTCCGCCGGTTTTGGCGATTGTGTCGGCAATGGCTTGCAGTTCATGGACGGTCTTCTCATCCGATATTGCATGTTTGAGCACGGCATCAACCGCGCCCTTGCGGATTGACGACCCGTCAACATCGACACCGCTCATCCGGCTTTGCGCCGTGAAAGGCACGAAGATCGCATTCAGGCTCTGCATATCGCGGCCGCGCATGTCGTATTTTTCCTTGGCAAGAACGACGACGGAGCGGCCTTCAGGCGTTTCGTCGGCAAGTGAGGCCAATTGTGCGGCATCGGCAAGGGCCAGTTCATTCACGCCGCTAACCGGCATAAAGGCTGTGGCCTGACGATTGCCGAGCGTGATTGTGCCAGTCTTGTCGAGCAAAAGCGTGTCAACGTCACCGGCAGCTTCCACCGCACGGCCAGACATCGCAAGCACATTGAAGCGCACCAGACGGTCCATGCCGGCGATGCCGATTGCCGACAAAAGTGCGCCGATTGTGGTCGGGATCAAAGTCACGAAAAGGGCAACCAGCACGATGACGGGAATATAACCGCCCGCATAGGAGGCAAAGCTCGGAATTGTCACGACAGCCAGAACAAAGATCAGCGTCATGCCTGCAAGCAGAATGTTGAGCGCGATTTCATTTGGCGTCTTCTGGCGTTCAGCCCCTTCGACAAGGCTGATCATTTTGTCGATGAAAGTCGAGCCCTGAGCCGCCGTGATGCGGACCTTAATCCAGTCAGACAGCACCTGCGTACCACCCGTGACAGCAGAGCGGTCGCCGCCCGATTCACGAATGACCGGAGCGGATTCACCTGTGATGGCTGCTTCGTTGACGGAAGCCACACCTTCGATGACTTCGCCGTCGGATGGAATGATATCGCCTGCTTCAACGATCACCACATCGCCCACCTTGAGGCTTGTGCCAGGTACGGTCGTAAAGTCTTTCTGGCCTATATCACGGAGCAGTTTGGCCTGGGTTTCCGTGCGGGTGCGGCGCAGGGATTCCGCCTGTGCCTTGCCACGACCTTCGGCAACAGCTTCGGCAAAATTGGCAAACAGTACCGTGAACCAGAGCCACAGCACGATCTGGAACGAAAAGCCGATATCGGCTCCGCTGGTCGCAACATCCTTCAACAGAAGAACAGTTGTAAGCATGGAGACCACAGCCACCACGAACATCACCGGATTGCGTGCAAGGCTTTTGGGATTAAGCTTGCGAAAAGCGTCACCAATGGCGGGAATGAGGATGCGCGCATCAAGGATGCTGGCCTTAACGACTTTGGCGGATTGGGACTTGCTCATAGGGAACTCCAGAAAAGCGGACCCAGAAATTCTGCAGCAAGTACGATCATCAGCACTGCTGCAAGAATGAGGAGAATGAGGTTTGATGGCCTAAAACTCCGTGCATCCGTACGGATGCAAAAGGGAGTTTTTAACTTGCTGAATATGTGCATCAGAATGTCTGCCCGTTAATCAGCGCGAGATGTTCAGCCACAGGTCCGAGCGCCAGTGCGGGGAAGAAGATCAGACCACCCACAACGAGAATGACACCGATCAACAGACCGACGAAAAGCGGTCCGTGGGTCGGGAATGTCCCGGCGGATTCGGGTGCAGCCTTCTTGGCAACCAGTGATCCTGCAATTGCCAGTGCCGGTACGATGACCAGAAAGCGGCCCATCAGCATCGCAAGACCGATGGTGATATTGTACCAGGGCGTGTTGCCCGAGAGACCGCCAAAGGCCGAACCGTTATTGGCGGTGCCCGACGTATAGGCATAAAGGATTTCCGAAAAGCCATGCGGCCCCGGATTGGCAATCGAGCTTAGACCTGCCGGAATGACTGTGGCGATTGCCGTAAAGCCAAGGATCGAAAGCGGCAGGCAGAGAACGGCGAGCATGGCCATCTTCACTTCTTTGGCCTCGATTTTCTTGCCCAGATATTCCGGTGTGCGTCCGACCATCAGACCGGCCACGAAGATTGCCACGACAACAAACAGGATGATGCCGTAGAAGCCTGCGCCCACGCCGCCGATAATGATTTCACCCAGCATCATGTTGATCATGGGAATCATGCCGCCGAGCGCCATCATGCTGTCATGCATGGCAATGACTGCGCCACAGGAGGCGGCTGTTGTCACCACTGCAAATAGCGCCGACATGGTAATGCCGAAGCGGGTTTCCTTGCCTTCCATATTGCCGCCATCAATGCCAAGCGCATGGATCAGCGGATTGCCCGCAGCTTCCGCCCAATAGCAAATGGCAACACCGGCCACAAAGAGCACGCCCATTGCAGCGAAAATCGCCCAGCCCTGCTTTTCATTGCCGACCATGCGGCCAAACACATTTGTAAGGCCTGCACCGATGGCAAAGATCGCTACCATCTGGATCATGTTCGAAATGGCATCGGGATTTTCAAATGGATGCGCGGAATTGGCATTGAAAAAACCGCCGCCATTGGTGCCGAGCATCTTGATGGCAAGCTGAGAAGCGACCGGACCAAGGGCTATGACCTGACGCGCGCCTTCAAGCGTGGTGGCTTCGACATAAGAGCCGAGCGTCTGCGGTACACCGAGCGCCACAAAAGCAAGCGTCATGACCACACAAATGGGCAGCAGTATATAGAGCGTGCAGCGTATGAGGTCACACCAGAAATTGCCCAGCGTCTTTATCGATTTGCGCGAGAAGGCGCGGATGAGCGCAATGGCAATGGCCACACCCGTTGCAGCCGAAACGAAATTCTGGACTGTAAGACCTGCCATCTGGGTGAGATAGGACATGGTGCTTTCGCCACCATAGTTCTGCCAGTTGGTGTTGGTCACAAAACTTGTTGCCGTGTTGAAGGCGAGATCGGCAGGCACATTGCTCATGCCCATCGGGTTGAAAGGCAGGGAACCTTGCGCGCGCTGCAGAAAATAAAGCAGCAGAAAGCCTGCAAGATTGAACAGCAGCATGGCAGCTGCATAGCTCGTCCAGTGTTGCTCCTCACGCTCGCTTGTTCCTGCCAGACGATAAAGGCCCCGTTCGATGGGAACGAGGACAGGCGACAGAAACGTGCGCTCGCCATTGAAAACGCGCGTCATGTAGCTGCCAAGCGGCTTTATGAGCGCGATGATGATCCCGCAAAAGATGAGGATCTGTATCCATCCATTGATTGTCATGGTTTTTCCCAAGCCTGGATTAGAGCGCGTTTCGGTCTGATTGAAACAGATCCGCGCTCTAAATCTTTGGTTTAACGCGCATCGTATCCGAAATTGGCTTCCGACTTTTCGGGATGCGCTCTAGGCTCAAATCGGCTGCTTATTCAGAACCGTTCCGGACGAATGAGCGCGTAAAGAAGGTAGGCGGCAACGAAAGCCGCAACCAGGGCGCCTGCGATATATTCAATCAGCATGGCGGGTTCCTCAAAGCCTCTCGCAAAGGCGCAAATAGCCAAACAGCATTGCGAAGAAAGCGATGCCGATACCAAGAACGGCGATATCCATTGTCATTTCTACTGTGCCCGGCCTGATTACCTGTGGGCTCCCTGTTTCACAGCGGGCACTATGCTGCCGGAGCTCATAGGATTTCGAGAGAGGGTAAAGGGCGAAGAAATAAAAAAGTCATATATGTTTGGAAGACAATTTCACCATTTCAGTCGGTCAGTTTTTCCAACTTGATGTTGAATAATTGCTGCGATGAATAGTGCGGCTTATCTTTTGACGCAGTTATGCAGCGAGTGCTTCGAACTGTTGTTTGATTGAGAGTGCATTAGCGGCTGCAAAGATGCCTTGCTGTTTTTGCATCATGTGAATGAGCTCAATACCGGTGAGCGTGATACCGGTTGCGGTTTCTGACTTGAAACTTAGCATGGAGCGTGTGCGTCGTTTGATGCGGCGATGATCCTGCTCAATCGTGTTGTTCATGTATTTGCTGGAGCAATGACAATCGGTTTGCCAGCCTGGCTAAGCCGGATCTCCGCATCGCATTGCATCATAGCTATTCTATTTGTCTCGCGTCCATCGATGGTAATGCGCACTGGCCTGCCGTGGCGGGCGAGTGCCTTGCGGATAATGCATTTGGCAGCGCTCAGTTTACGTTGTTTGCTGAAACAGAACTCGACCGTGTCGTTAGCGTCGGATTCCGCCCCTTCCCGCAAGCGATGCCATAGACAGGCAAGGTTACCCGCACCAGAGCGCATATGTGCGGCGAAGCGCGCCACGCACGCACTTCGCGACGTCGGATTTGACAGACTGTCAGCCTGCCCCGAACTTTCTGGCCATATCGCTCAGTCTTGCCAGTGCTTCGTCGAACCGCCCTTCGGCTTCAGCGTGTCGCTGGAATGCCACGCGCGAAACAAGTATTTCTGCCGGTGTCGGTTTCTGTGAAAACAACGCCATGACCTCATCCGTAAATTCTGACAATGGCTGGTAGCCATCACGTGTCTCCTGACCGGGCGTGAGTGTTGTCTGCACTGCGGGCGGAACCAACTCGATGACTTCAACCTGCCCCTTCAAAGCCTCACGCAATGAAATGGTATATGAATGGATTGCTGCTTTGGTCGCATTATAAGTCGGAGCGCTAAACAGCGGAACAAATGCCAGACCTGAACTGACATTCACTATTGTTGAATCTGGCTGGGCCACAAGATGATTGATGAACGCATCGGTCATACGGATGGTACCAAGCAAGTTTGTCGTGATCATTGCCTCAGCATCAGTAAGATCACGCTGATGATCCAAAGTTTCAGACCGCATGATGCCTGCATTGTTAAAAAGAACATTTATGCTTGGATATTTTCTGATAACATCGATAGCAAAATCAGAAATGTCTGGGCTGCTTTCAACATCGACTGTTATCGCGTGCATGTTATCGCGTCCGATGCACGCTCGTTCAAGTGCATCCAGGCGCCGTCCGGCAATGATAACAGTGTTTCCCAAATCGTGAAAGCGGTGCGCTAATGCTTCCCCGATACCTGACCCGCCGCCGGTAATCAGGATCGTATTGCCAGTTATTTTCATGCAATTTACTCCGCTAGAGCGCATGCCAAAAGTGTGAAACAGCTATAGGCATCGCGTTAAAACAGCTTGTTAGAGCGATGATTTGGTCCAGTCAGATCAAACCAGGCTCCAAGGCCACTGGTGCTTAAATGAGCTTATTGCTATCTGATGGAAAGAAGGCACTTAAAAGAATTATACTTACCAAAAAGAGAGTATTGAATTGTCCGGTTTGAAACACACGAGGCCCTCAAGTCCTCCAGAGAAAAGTCATACAAGAGCGCCGGATCCAAAAGTCGAGGCACTGGTCAATGATCTCATTGGCCGGGTCGCGGATAAATGGACGATGATTATTCTCGAAATGCTCAATGAGCATGAAGAATTGCGCTTTACGCAGCTTGCGCGCCATATCCCGAATATTAGTCAAAAAATGCTGACGCAAACACTGCGCCAGATGGAGCGCGATGGACTGGTCTCGCGCACAGTGCATGCGGTTGTACCACCGCGCGTGGACTACCGACTGACCCATCTGGGTATGAGTTTAGGAGCAGCCTTCTGCGGCGTTTGGATTTGGGCAGAGGCCAATCTTCAGACAGTTGAGACTGCGAGGCGGAAATTTGACGAGCAGCGCCCCTGAGTGATAAGGCTCACTTCTATTAATCATATTTTCTAAAATAATGAGCTATAGAAATGGACACTATCGCTCGTGACCTGGAACTGGACACAACCGGACTGGCCCAATTTCCACTATGACGCTGCGGCGCTGCACAGTCTGGAGCAACAATTCCTGCTGTCAGCCGGCGAAGTGATCGGCGCGGTGCGCCATATCAATCCTGCCGAGCGCGATCTGTTGCGTATCGAACTTTTGAGTGATGAAGCGATCAAAACAAGCGTCATTGAGGGCGAGACTTTAGACCGGCTCAGTGTGCAGTCGTCACTGCGGCGGCAATTGGGCCTGACGACCGACCGGCGTTCTGTGCAACCGCATGAACACGGCATCGCCGAATTACGGACTCATCAAAATGGCGGCCTTTAAACATCTAAAATACCCGGTTGATTAAATGCCAGGATACTATCAGCTCATCCATTGACGAAAAGTTTGCAACAGATCCCGTCGGCTTCTGGACTTCTAATAGGCGTTGACCAGTCTCCAATCCGCATCTTCATAACGGACGAAGCATATTCTTGGGCAAGTGCCCGATCCCACTGTGCTGATGAACGGATATCAGGGTGTTGGCCACCAAGCCATCGGCCTCATTTCAGAATGCCATAGTAGTTGCTGGTCAAGGACTATCGAGCAGCGGTCGTCCGCGACCAGAACAACACCGTAGGGTTCATTGCGACTCTCCGAGAAACTTTGGCTTCAACCAGCATTTTTGTCGCAACAAAAATTTCCAATCAATATAAAAATCATGTAAAATAAATCAAATATGGCTGATTTGATAAGATGTATACGCAAAATATCTGTAAATTAACATCAAAATTGTTGCATCAAATTTAACTGTTATTGCTGCCTCAGGGCGAATATCTGGATAGTCTCTGTAATTGGAGTTATGCATTGCTGATGTCGTTCAAAAATTATGCGCCCCTTATGAAATCCAGCATTGAACATTTGCCACTCGCGAAACAAGAGGAACTGCATCGAACAGTTCAGATCTTGTTGGAGGAGCTTGAGGATGCGTTGAAGCCTGGGTCAGCAGAGTTTAAAAAGCGTGGGCGTATCTTGAAGATCATTCTCTTCGGATCATACGCCCGCGGCGACTGGGTTGATGAGCCCCATACATCCAAGGGATACCAATCTGATTTTGATCTTCTGATTATTGTAAACGATAAGCGGCTTACCGACTTTGCAATTTATTGGAATAAGGCAGATGACCGGCTCATCCACGCACAGGATTTGAAGACCCCTGTTAAGTTCATCGTTCACTCGAGACGAGAGATCAACAATGCACTTAAGCAAGGACAGTACTTTTTTGTCGATATCAGACGCCAGGGAATTGTGCTCTATCAACTCGATGATGAGCCATTGGCCGAACCGCGGCCAATATCAGATCGTGACGCATATCGAATTGCAAAAGACTATTTTGAGGATCGTTTGCCGCATGCTCGGTTCTTCGTCAAAGCTGCAAGAATGGGCATTGAGGAAAACAGTCTGAAAGAAGCTGCTTTTCTTTTCCACCAGGCCATTGAGCAAGCGTATTCCGGTTTGCTCCTTACGTTGACCAATTACACACCTGCTTCGCATAACATTAAGTTCTTACGGAGCATTGCGGAAAGCCAGGCGCCAGGTTTGGCGGATGTTTGGCCGCGAGATCAGCAGCGCTATTCCGCATGGTTTAATGTGGTAAACGAAGCTTATGTCAAAGCGCGGTATTCAAAGCATTTTGAGATTAGTCAGGAAGCTTTGGAGTGGTTGTCAGCGCGTACGCAAAAGTTGATTGACGAAGTCGATGTTATTTGTCGGGATCATCTGCTCAAGTTGAGCCAGGCCGCAGAAATTTAGTCTGTCATTCTTTGAGAATACTCAAACTCAGGATGTACAGCAGTTTTTTCTTGTGCGCAGGAGTGAGGCGGGGGAACTGAAATCCCTCTGAAGGGTGAGATTTGGCTCATGCGGGCAAAAGCAATGAAAAATGAGGGATTACCGATCGGCTGCTCTTACAAAGCTTCTTTTCTGGTAGGCGATCGCATTGCCGTCGTGAAGGGCGCTCCCAATCTAACGCGGCAAGGCCAGTTGCGATTTACGCGCTACGCGTTGAATTGGCAGCCATTTAGTCAATGATTTATAATAATTATTATTTTAATATTTAACACAAATAGTTGATAGTTTTCATTACTCTGACGTTAACTATGTTTGTTAATCGTCCGATAAGTAGCTTTGTCTTGCCTTGATACACCTGGGACATTAGCACAAGGCAGTTATGACATAACCATTAGCCGAGGCATATTTGTCGGCGGTTCTTTTGTTTTTGAGCCAAAGTCAAGAATCCGCCCGTGCAGAAAATCTGCTGTCCGCTTTCCAGATTTCCAGTCAATATTCCCGGCTCCAACCCAAAGCCGACGAACCACGTTGCCAAATGCGTTAAAAGCAGAATTGCAAAAAATTTTGCTTCGACATGCCATAATGGAAGGCATGATGTGCAACTGGGGCAGCTTTTCCATGTTGCTAACACTACCCGACTTGCCATTCCCCTGCGTCCTCGGGATGGTTGGAAGATCGTCGTACACGAATGGAAAATGGGTTGAAAACACTAGCGCGCGCAGCGCGCAACGGGACAATCTCTGGTGGAACCATCAACTCGCTACGAGTGAAGGGTTGGATGTTTACGCTTCTGAGCCTGATCTGCAATCTGCGGCGCGTAACGAACAATCCAATGATTCAATGTTGCATGGTCAACGTCCACCCAACGCTCGGCCAGATCTCCTGAAGATCACGATAAGAAACGGAATAAGGAACATAGAAGAACACTGCATAAAGGATGACACTTTTGGGGAAATGAAAACCTTTGAAATCAATCGCCATAGCCAGTCACCTCACTCAATTATTCCCACCGAAACGACAATAGCGCAGCAGAAATAAAAAATTCGCGCCAGAACCCGGGGAAGTGCTTCGGCTACAGAGTCCTCCCCGAACTCATATTCCGATCATTCGCAGAACGGAGCCTGATCTCCCCTCGTGGCGTCTGTTATTGATTTTCACAGAGTGACCTCATTTAGATTCGAAATTCATTGAATAGGATTGGTTTTCATGACACAATGCGAGTGAAAACGAATTTCATGGGAAAGTATCAAAAATCATGCTTCCTGGGCAAAAGAAGCCATTTTCAGGCCAGGTAAGCTTTTTTCACGACCGTCGCTTGCCGGAACGAGCAATCCCGGTCGGATACGCGTCCCTAATCGACGCTTTCGAGCTCGCTGTTCCCGTGCCGATCAACCTCGCCGCCATCGGTGCGCGCCACAAAGTCTATCAAGCTGACGACTGGAAGCTTTATACGCCACGCCACCAACCAGACGCTAGTCTCACAGGCCATCTGACCTTCGCTTTACGTTACGAAGGTCTGGACCTAGCCGTCCTTAAAGCCCTGTTTCAGGCTACTGGGCCAGGGCCACTTATCGAGATCGTGCATGCAGCGCCGACCGGTGCGTATGCGCGGCGTCTCTGGTTTCTTTATGAATGGCTGCTCGACACCAGGCTCGATCTCGATGATGCAACCCAAGGCACATACGCCCTGGTCGTCGATCCCGATCTGCAATGGGCAATCGATGGGACGACATCCTCTCGCCATCGGGTGAAGAATAATCTGCCGGGCACACCCGCCTTCTGCCCGATGATCTTCCGCACACCCAAGCTGGATGCTTTTATCGCCCGAGATCTCGGCGAGGAGGCTCGGCGCCTGATCGCTGAGGTGCCGGCGGATTTGCTTGCCCGTACTGCGGCCTTCCTGCTCCTTAAGGATTCACGGTCGAGTTTCCAGATTGAAGGCGAAGACCCTCCCCCGGACCGCATTCAACGCTGGGGACAGGTTATCGCGGAGGCCGGTCGCCATCCAATCGACCGTACCGAACTGGAACGATTGCAGCGCATCGTTATTGGCGATGCGCGTTTCGTGCACCTTGGCCTGCGCGCTGATGGCGGCTTTGTCGGAGAGCATGATCGCATGAGCGGCGCGCCCATTCCGGATCATGTCAGCGCCCGGCATGACGATCTGCCGACTCTGATCGAAGGATTGACCGCATTCGACCGCGGTGCAGCACGGCAACTGGACCCGGTATTAGCCGGGGCCACCCTTGCTTTCGGCTTCGTCTATATCCATCCGTTTGAGGACGGAAATGGACGCTTGCATCGTTACGTCATCCATCATGTTTTGGCGGAACGCGGTTTCAATCCGCCTGGGTTGGTGTTTCCTGTCTCGGCAGGCATTCTCGACCGCATTGATGAGTACCGGCACGTCTTGAAGACCTATTCCCGTCGCCTGTTGCCTTTTGTCCGCTGGCGACCGACCGAGCGAGGCAATGTCGAGGTGCTGAACGAGACGGTCGATTTTTATCGATATTTCGACGCAACGCCCCATGCGGAATTCCTGTTCGAATGCGTGGCGCGTACCATTGATACTGACCTGCCAGCAGAAACCGCCTTCCTGAAAACCTATGATAGTTTCAAGAATGAGGTCTCGCGCATGATTGACATGCCGGACAGGCTGCTCGATCTCCTGTTCCGCTTTCTAAGCCAGAATGGCGGTAAGCTGTCGAAGCGTGCTCGCGAAAGGGAGTTTGCCAGCCTGACTGAAGAGGAGGCTGCGCGTATCGAGCTCATTTACACTGAATTGCTGCAGTCCTGATTGGGCTTTACCAACGATACGTCTGGGTTCGCCCGATTAAACGGTGCGAATTGGTTGGCCTGTTTCGGATTTTGAGTTAGAGTCAAGAACACGTACCCATCAGCCATTGCAGATAGCCAGTCAAAAACATTGTACGAAGCTGGATCGGAGAAAATCCGTCGTCCGTTAAGATTTAAAAGGCAATCAACAGCCGACAAGGACCTTACACAGGCCGCTCTGCTCTTCGAAGCTCTGGTGCAAACACGCCACGGTGACGCATGGAAAGAAGGTATCGTCAGCGGCCTTTCGAGATTGCCCAAAAATGGAGTTGATGCGTTAAAAACAGCATTGGGCTCTGATATCGTGGAAAGCATGCTGAAAAAATAATAGATGTGTTATGATCCCGTCCAAGAGCAAGCTACTCAAAGCAAAAAGCGCGCGAGCCCGAGTGAAGGATCAAAGAAAACAACTATGATAACCACTCAAGAACATGCGCCTTTCTTCAATAACGGCTCCTATAATTTCCCATCCTTCGAGTTTAATTATTGAAGCCCCAAGGGCCATGGTGAATATCCTTGCCGTCAACACGGTCAAAGCCATGTGCGCCGAAGAAATCACGCTGGGCCTGAATGACATTGGCTGTGCCGCGCGAACGACGGTAGCTGTCAAAATATCCCAGTGCAGATGCGAGCGCTGGTACTGGCAATCCAGCCAGTACAGCAATCGAAACAACGCACCGCAATGCGCCGTCTGTTTCATTAATGAGCGCGGCAAAAGCCGGCGTCACAATCAGATTAGCAGCATCTGGCGCAGCTTCAAATGCACTCGCAATTTCATCAAGAAACTGCGATCGAATAATGCAACCCTCGCGCCAGATCTTAGCGATGGTTGGCATTGGCAGGTTCCAGTTAAACTCCCGCGAGGCGGCGGAAAGCGTCGCAAATCCCTGCGCATAAGCCCCAATCTTGGCTGCCAGAAGAGCATTTTCCATATCATCCATGAAAGCCGCCTTATCAGCAACTGACAAAGCTGGAACCGGTGGCAGTCCGAGTATATCTTCCGCAGCGATACGCTCTTCCTTCAGCGAGGAAATGCAACGCGCAGCAACAGCAGCTTCAATGCTGGTCGCAGCAACGCCCATATTCTGCGCTTCAATAACAGACCACTTTCCGGTGCCTTTTTGCCCTGCTTTATCAAGGATAATATCGACAACCGGATTCCCAGTGGCCGGATCTCTTGCAGCCAGCACCTTCTCGGTAATTTCGATCAAATAGGAATTCAGGCGTCCCTTGTTCCATTTGCCGAAAACTTCTCCGATTTCAGCAGCCGACATGCCCAGACCATCGCGCAAGACACCGTAAATTTCAGCGATCATCTGCATATCGGCATATTCAATGCCATTATGGATGGTCTTCACAAAATGACCCGCGCCATTTTCACCAAGCCACGCGACGCATGGTTCATCATTAAATTTCGCAGCAATCGACTTCAAAACCGACTGAACGCGATTGTAAGATTCCTCTGTGCCGCCGACCATGATCGAAGGACCATGCCGCGCGCCTTCTTCACCGCCGGAAACACCCATGCCAATAAAGGTCAGACCGCTGTCTTTGAGGCTTTCAAAACGACGCATCGTATCGCGGAAGTTTGCATTCCCTGCATCGATCATAATATCGCCATTGGCCAGATGACCAGCAAGCGCATCCATCTGCTGATCAACGGCTTCACCCGCCTTGATCATGATAATGATAGGGCGCGGCGGACGAATGGCAGCTATGAATTCTTCGATTGTTTCGCATGGGATAATCTGGCTCTTGAGCTCGCCAGCAGCCGCATAAAACTTGCGTGTCGCTTCAACAGTACGATTAAACACAGCGATACGATTGCCCTTCTCGGCAATGTTCAACGCCAGATTAGACCCCATAACGCCGAGGCCGATCAGACCTATTTCAGCTTGCGACATCGAAATTCTCCATTTTTAATTCTTGTCTAGAAGAGGCTTGCGCATGGTTGCGCAAGCCTCTTTCCCCACCCCACATCAGAAACTTAGCTGAACTTTCATAGACTGACTACGATCTCCGGCTATTTCAAATGCCTTAACTGCGTCCTCAATCGGATAAACAGCCGACAGAAGAGGCTTGAGATTGACTCGCTTCGTATTGATCAGATCAACGGCCAGGCCAAATTCTTCATGGAAACGAAATGTGCCTTTCAATTCGATCTCTTTTGCAACGATGGTATTCTGCGGAAGCGAAATATCACCACCCAGTCCAAGCTGCACCAGAACCGAGCGTGGCCTCAACACATCCAACCCGCTGCTGATGGCCTGTTCATTCCCGGATGCCTCAAACTGAACGTCGAAATAGCCTTTGTTCGCTGCATTTGCAGCAAGCGCCTGCGGGTCTTTCGCGATGTTAATGACCTTATCTGCACCAACCGCAAGAGCCTTTTCCAGCACCGCATCCATAACGTCGGTCGCCACGATCTCACAGGCACCATGCGCACGCGCCGCAATGATAGCCAGCGCACCGATCGGTCCGCAACCGCTCACCAGAACGCGCTTGCCCAGCAGGCTGCCAGCGCGCGCAACCGCATGCAGGGTCACAGCAAATGGCTCAGCCATAGCCGCTTCATTGATAGCAATGTCTTCAGCAACCTTAAAGCATTGCGCCTGTTCAGCCACTAATCGCTGGCGGAATGCACCCTGAATATGCGGCATAGCCATTGCACTGCCATAAAAGCGCATATTGAAGCAGTGGTTCTGCATGCCTTTCTGACAATATTCGCAATCACCACATGGCCGGCTTGGTGAGACGGCAACCCGATCACCGATGGCAAGACCGGACACACCACTTCCAAGCGCAACGATCGTTCCGGCGACTTCGTGCCCGAGGATCATCGGTTCGCGCACGCGAACCGTACCGAACCCACCATGGTTATAATAGTGAAGATCGGAGCCGCAAATGCCGCCCGCTTCAATCTTCACTTCCACTTGTCCGGCACCTGCGGCTTCAGGCTCCCGCTCTTCAATACGCAAATCTTTTGCGGCGTGAATGACAATAGCTTTCATGGACTTTCCTCAAACAACCGGGGTAAGCAGGGCTGAACCGGCAAAATGCGCAGCCAGATTGTCGCGCACGAGTTTGCCCATCGCTTGACGCGTTTCGAGTGTGCCCGAACCATGATGTGGTTGCAGAACCACGTTATCAAGAGCGAAAAAGCACTGATCGATATTTGGCTCATTGAGGAAGACATCGAGCCCTGCACCCTTGATTGTTTTGCCTTCAAGCGCCGCGAGCAGTGCAGCTTCATCAATGGTCGAACCACGAGAAATATTGACCAGAATGCCCTGATCACCAAGCGCCTCTAATACAGTGGCATCGATGATATTGCAGGTGGCATCACCGCCCGAAAGGGTGACGATGAGGAATTCCGACCACTTTGCCATTTCAAGCAGATTCCGGAAAAAAGGATATGCAACCCCTTCGCGCTGGCTTCTGCTGAAATAAGCAACATCACAATCAAATGCGGCCAGTCGCTTTGCAACGGCCGCGCCAATGCGTCCAAAGCCAACCACGCCAACGCGTTTACCGCTGACGCGCGTTACCAGTTCCATATTGCCTTTGGTCCATTTGCCGTCACGTACAAACCGGTCAGCTTGTGGCAACTTACGCGCAGTTGCGAGCAGCAGTGCAACGCCCAGATCAGCAACATCAGCGGTCAGAACATCAGGCGTATTGGTAACCCGAATGCCAGCGCCCCGGGCATGTTCAAGATCAATCGCGTCGGTCCCCACACCATAGCAGGAAACGATTTCTAGCTTCGGCAATGATTTCATCAAGCTTGCTGATGCACCAAGCTCTCCACGGGTCGCGATTGCGCGGATTTCGCGCGCATGCTTAGCGATAAAAGCATCGCGATCCAGCGCTTCATAGACCTTATGAACCTGATATTGTGCTTCAAGATCAGCGAGGTCCCATTCAGGATAAGCGCCCATTAGGAGAATTTGAGGTTTAGACATTTGTGCACCCTAATCATTGCGGAAAAGTTGTTTATCGTTTGCTGGTGACCAGTGGCAGCACCAGATCAACAACACTCTGAACCGAGCGTTCAATATCGACGACGATCGCATCGTCTTCTAATGTCGGGATTTCCAGCGTTGTAAGCTGACTATCGAGTAATGCTGCCGGCATATAATGGTTCTGGCGCGCTGACATGCGATCAAACAGCAATTGTCTTGGCCCATGCAGGCAAACAAATTTCAGCGGGCGCCCCGTCGAAACTCTCAAACGATCTCTGTACGTTTTTCGCAATGCTGAGCAGGAGACCACGACTTTTGGCGTTTTTGCAAGCTTGCTGCCGATTGCATCAAGCCAGGGCCAGCGATCATCATCATTGAGCGCAATACCAGCCTGCATTTTTGAAACATTGGCCGGTGAATGCAGCTCATCACCTTCAATAAACTCGGCCTGAAGATAGTCCGCGAGAAGACGTCCGACTGATGATTTTCCGCAGCCGGAAACCCCCATCACAACGACAGGGGCTGGCCATGTCAAATCAGAGGCAAGTGGTGATTCCGCCATCAACATAGAGAGTGTGTCCATTTACAAATGACGATGCCGGTGCAGACAAAAACACTGCTGCCCCGATCAACTCTTCCACATCACCCCAGCGTCCTGCGGGGGTGCGCTTTTCCAACCATGAAGAAAACTCTTCGCTGTCCACGAGAGCCTGATTGAGTGGTGTCTTGAAATAGCCCGGCGCAATGGCGTTAATCTGCAAACCATAACGCGCCCAGTCTGCGCACATGCCACGGGTAAGGTTTTTTATAGCACCTTTGGTTGCGGTATAAGGTGCTATGCCCGGGCGTGCGAGTTCACTCTGAACAGATGCAATATTGATAATCTTGCCTTTACCGCGTTCAATCATGAAACGTGCTGCTGCCTGCCCGGCATAAAAGGCGCTGGAGATATTCGTTGTCAGCAACTGCTCCCATCGATCAGCAGGAAAATCCTCGAGCGGTGAACGAAACTGCATTCCGGCATTATTGATCAGGATATCGATTGGCCCCTGATTTTTCTCTATCGCGGACACGCCTTCCTGAACAGCGTGTGCATTGGTTACGTCAAACGCCGCCGCCTCGACAGCATATCCTTGTGCGCGCAAAGATGCAGCCGCAGCTTCAAGCTTTGTAGAATCGCGACCATTAAGGACAACCTCAGCGCCATGTGCAGCCACTCCGCCAGCAAGTGCAAGTCCGATACCCTGCGAAGAACCAGTAATAAGGGCACGTTTACCGCTGAGATCAAATAATTGAGTTATCATCTATTCTCCCTTTCGCAAGCCAAGGTCTTCTTAATTTCCGAAATTCCGGCGCGCAGAAAAGGATCAGAGTGGATATAAAAAAACTGCACACCTTTTGCCCGCAAGTGCGGGATCTCATCAAGTGTGGCAAGCGTGCCTGCAATTTTGCCCGCAGCCCGGATTTTATCGACCGCTTCAGCAATCTTCACCATAACCGGTCCAGGACGCGGTGTGCCAAAGGGTGGCGCCGGAGGATACCCCATATCCTGCGACAGATCACCGGGGCCAATAAAGAAGACATCAATGCCTTCAACAGCAAGAATATCTTCAAGACAATCAATTGCAGAGGTTGTTTCGACCATGGCAATGACGAGCCGCTTTGCATGATCGTTGGGCAAAGCATACCGCACGGCTTCAACAATTGCCCACGCCTGATCTGCCGTTTCGACCATCGGCACCATGATGCCATCTGCGCCAGCATTCAGGTAACGAATGATAATTGGCCGCTCATGTGAATGCGGGCGAACAATCGCTGCACCACCAACTGATCTTGTAATTTGAACAGTCGTGCGAACATCATCAAAGCTCCACGTTCCATGTTCACAATCAAGAAACACGGAATCTGCGCCAAGCTCGACCAAACGAGCCGCTAAGCCGCTGGAAACATGGTGAGGATTGAACATCGTAACGCTCGCACCATTTTCCAGCTTACTGCGTAACAAGTCACCACTCATTGACGTGGGCCCTTACTTTTCAAGATATGATCTGTTGAATAGATTTATTTCAATGTCTGCACCGCGGCTGCAATGCGAGCACAGCCGTCGCGGATGACATCCTCTGAAGTTGCAATTGAAAGCCGGAAATATCCGGGCATTCCATATGCGCTACCGTGCAAAGCAGCGACCCCAACGCTTTCAAGCAGGTAGAGAATGAAATCGAGATCAGTTTCAATCTGTACGCCTTCCGGTGTCGTCTTACCAATAACCCCTGTGCAATTTGGGAATACATAGAAGGCACCATTGGGGGACGTGCAACGCAGACCCGGAATGGCATTCAACAGGCCGACAGCAAGATCACGACGCGCACGATAGACATTCGCAGCCTTAGCAATAAAAGTCTGATCGCCATTGAGCGCTTCAACAGCTGCAGCCTGACTAATCGATGATGGGCACGAAGAAATCTGCGATTGTAGTTTGTTGATCGCGGCGACAAGTTGGATATTTCCGACGCCGTATCCTATGCGCCATCCGGTCATAGCATATGACTTCGAAACACCATTCACAATGAAAAGCCGATCCTTGAGGCTCGGCTCTACAGTTGCGAGATTATCTTGCAGTTCCACATCAAACAGAACTTCATTGTAGATTTCGTCTGCAAGTACCCAAACATGCGGATGCCGAACGAGCACTGCCGCAAGATCCTTCAACTCTTCGCGCGTGTAAACTGCACCTGACGGGTTGGACGGCGAGTTTATGATCAGCCAACGAGTGTTTGGGGTGATCGCTTTTTCAAGTGCTTCAGCTGTCAGCTTGAAACCATTTTCTTCGTAGCAATCAACGATGACCGGCGTGCCATTGTTGGCAAGAACCATATCAGGATAGGAAACCCAATAAGGCGTTGGAATAATAACTTCACAACCACTTTCAACGCTTGCCATAAGCGCCAGAAAGATGACCTGCTTGGCGCCGCCACCGACACAAATCTGGTCATTGCCATAGGCAAGCCCGAGCGAGCGCTCAAATTTTCCTTGTATTGCCTTGCGAAAAGCAAGTGTACCGTTGACCGGTGTATATTTTGTGTCTCCAGCATTGATCGCCGCAATGCCTGCTGTCTTGATATTGTCAGGCGTATCGAAATCCGGCTCGCCTACCGTAAGATCGACAATGTCACGGCCTCCTGCCTTCAGATCACGAGCGCGTGCCGCCGCAATCGAACTTGGCGATGGTTTGATACGATTTACTCTGGATGCAGCTTGAAACTCAGTCATGATAATGTCCTCATGCTTAGAAAGCTGGCGCTGGACACAAACACTGGTCCACGTGCCATTGCCTCGTGATGTGTAGGATCAGATGCTCTACAAAATTTCAGAAAGAAATTTTTTGGCACGGTCGCTTTTTGGATTTGCGAAGAATTCGTCAGGCGTAGCTGTTTCGATCAGACGCCCCTCGTCCATGAACCAGACTCGATCGGCAACTTCTCGGGCAAACCCCATTTCATGTGTAACGCAAACCATCGTCATTCCATCGCTGGCGAGCCCCTTCATGACCTGCAAGACTTCACCAACCATTTCAGGATCCAGCGAACTTGTCGGCTCATCAAAAAGCATAACCGGAGGCCGCATGACCAGTGCGCGAGCAATAGCGACACGCTGCTGCTGACCACCGGAAAGCTGTAATGGATAGGCGTTTGCTTTGTGTGCTAGCCCCACGCGGGTCAGCAGCTCCATTGCTCGCGCCTGAGCTTCGGCTTTCTTGGCCTTTTTCAGTTCCAATGGTGCAAGTGTCAAATTTTCCAGCACGCTGAGGTGGGGAAACAGGTTAAATTGCTGGAACACGAAACCAATATGGGTGCGCAGTTCGTCTATATTCGTAGAACGCGCATTTACGTTTACGCCGTCAACCTGAATGTCTCCGGATTGAATCGCTTCAAGTCGGTTGATCGTTCTGATTAAGGTCGATTTACCAGAACCAGACGGTCCACAGATAACGACAACTTCCCCACGATTAACATGAGCATTAATGTCGTCCAGGGCTTTGTATTCACCATACCATTTACAAACATTCGAAAACTTTATCATGCCGCTGTACTCTCGACTGTAGACGCAGCGCCGGAACGCTTGTCGTAGATTTTATTCTCGGCGAACTTCGCGATGGATGTCAGCGTGAAATTCAAGACAAAATAGGTCAGCGCCAGAAGGCCAAAAACTTCGAAGGGCTTGGTCAACAACACGTTGTTGATCTGGTCCGCGGCAAAAGTTAGCTCCTGCGTGCCGATGATATAGGCCAGTGAAGTTTCCTTCACCGTCGAAACCAACTGATTGAGCATACTCGGCAACATGTTGAAGAGAGCCTGAGGAAGAATAATAACTCGCATGACCTTCAGATACGGCAACCCCAGAGTTCTGCCCGCTTCGTATTGACCGGCAGGCAGTGCCTGAATACCGGCACGAATAATTTCTGCAAGATAAGCGCTCTCATAAAAGGCGAGCGTGACGACCATCACCACATAGCCGGGAACCGGCATACCTGTGAGAAGCGGAATGAGAAAATAAGCCCAAAAAATGAACATTAGCAGCGGCACACCGCGAACAAAATAGATCACAGCAATTGCTGGCATTCGTATAGCCGCGAAAGGGCTAATGCGAGCAAGAGCAAGCAGAATACTGAGCGGTAGCGCCAACAAGATACTGCTTATGGCCATTCCCAGCGTTGCCACCAATCCACCAACAGGGCCATGTGGATATGAGCCAACGAGAAGAAGAAGCCAGTTATTTTGAAGAATCTCAAGCATGCTCAACCTGCTTTCGCCGCTGCTGCACCAGACCGCCCAACTGTCGAATAACGATCAGCGAGAAGACCGCCACACCACATGATCAACAGTGAAAATACTAGATAGAAAACTGTAATAACGACATAGATCTCGAATGTCTTAAAAGTGTAGTTCTCAACCTCACGACCGGCAGCAGTCAGCTCAAGAACGCCTATCGCCATTGCAAGACTGGTATTTTTGAACATCAACACAGTCTGGCTTACCAAAGGTGGTATGGCGATCCGAAAGGCTTGTGGTAAAATGATACGCCGTAAGGTGGATATATAGTTTAATCCAAGTGCGCGAGCTGCTTCGGTCTGGCCTGCAGGTATCGAACGAACCGCGCTTCGCAGGTCCTCTGAAATATAGGCTGAACCAACAAGACCAATCGCGATCATAGCCATAACGAATTCGGCATTATGGTTGTAGAGCCAATTGGTGACAGGTTGAGGCAATACGGCCGCGACACCAAAATACCAGAACAGGATATGCACCACCATCGGCACATTGCGATGAAAAGCGACATAAACGGCAACGAACTTGTCAGCTATCCACCATCCTGTCAGCCTCAATCCTGTAAGCACGCTCCCGACAAAGAATGCAAGCAAGAGCGAAGTCAGTGTCAGTAGGATCGTCGTACAGAAACCTAAAACGAGCAGATTGAAGTATTGTTCTTGGAAGATAACATTAAGATCGAAATTATATTGCATGCTCTCATCTCACTTTGTGATGAGCTTTTCGTTAAATGCGCCTTGCAGAAATCGGCGAAAGCGAATTGAAGAAACAGCCCGCAATGCGGGCTGTTAAGGAGCAGCTGTTACTCCTTAATTTCCTCAATCTTAAATTCCCGCTTCAAACCACCAAACGAGGTTTCAATACCAAACCACTTATCAAAGATCTGATCGAATTTACCGGAGGTTTCGAGGTCTGTCAGAACCTTATTTACATGCTCCTTAAAAGCATCCTCACCTTTACGAATACCAAGGCCCCATGGTTCAGCAAACAATGCGGGTTCAAGGATAGTAACCTCTACCCCACCATCCTTTTTAGCTGCGTCGCGAAGTTTGATATGGGCCATTTCAGATGAAACCATGCCGCTTACCTTGCCCTGCTGAACTGCAAGAAATGCGCTCGCACCATCCTTAAAGGTTAGGACATTCACATCTTTGATGTGCTCGCGTGCGCCGCGTTCCGAACTTGAGCCACGCACAGCACTGACGCGCTTGCCCGCTAATTCGTCAGAGGATTTCAAATCGGAATCCGTGCGGACAAGGATCTTCTGCATGCTGACAAAATGCTGGTCAGAATAATCAATCTGTTGCGCGCGTTCTGGGTTCCAGCCAAGATTGGCAGCAACGACATCTACGCGTCCGGCGACCAGTTCAGGGATACGGGCTTCAACAGAGATCAGCTTGAGTTCAAGCGGAACGCCAAGGCTGTCAGCTATCTCCTTACAAATATCGACTTCATATCCAACGACCTCACGGGTCGTGGCGTCCTGAAAACTAAATGGCTCGGACGTACCAAGCGTACCGCAGATAAAATTGCCGCGATCCTTGACGTCTTTCAGAATATCAGCGCCAGCCGATGTTACAGAAGAGATCCCCGCAAAAATCACACTGCCCGCCAAAAGCATAGATTTCAGATATGTCATACCGTTCCCCTTTTTATTGAATTGTTAGGTCAGAACTTCCGCAACTCAGCGGAATACAGATCATTAAGAACCTATCACGAAGCCCTTTTCACGCAGCTTTCCTTCAAGATTGCTCACCTCGATAACAGATTTTCCAGCCTTATAAGCTTCGATGTAACCAGCCTCGTTGTCTTCGCGGATCCGAGAAAGTTCGATGACGTCTTTAACCTCAGAGCGGCGGACAACGACGACGCCATCGGCATCGCCGACAACGACGTCACCCGGATTAATAGTCTCTCCCCCGATGATGATCGGTTGATTTATTGCGCCCAGTGTCTCCTTCACTGTGCCTTTGATTGACACACTGAGAGAAAAAACAGGAAACCCAAGCTGCCGAAGCTGCGCCGTATCACGCACACCCGTATCGGTAATAAGACCACCTAATTTTGCGGCCATACAAGCGTTAGCCAGAACGTCGCCAAACGAACCTGCTTCTTCATATTCGCCAGCAGACACAACAATGACATCGCCTGGGGAAGCGTAGGAGATAGCTACCTGAAGCATGATATTGTCACGCGGAGCGCAGACGACCGTAAATGCCGGTCCGCACAGTTTCATACCCGCATCAACTGGCTTTATTCGCGATGACAAGGCCCCTCGCCTTCCCTGCGCTTCATGAATAGTTGCCGGAGAGTAGACACTAAGTGCTGAAATCAAATCCTTATTTGGGCGATCTGTCAGTTTGTTCAAATGGATCATTATTCCTCCATAGAAGCAGTTTTCTGCTTTTCGTGTTCATTGAACAAATGAGTATATTGCGCCTTCAGATCAATCAAATATATAATGCTAATATGATTCATAGAATATTTTTATACTTCTAAATCAAACACGATAATGCTGGATATTCAGGTGCTCGAACGCACATTTAATTCCCTCTCATCGCGGAGTTAGCATGATCCTTAGTGTTATTCGTATGCGCTATTTCGTAAGCATTGTGGAGCACGGTTCGCTGACAAAGGCCTCTGCAGAGCTTGGAATTGCGCAACCGGCTCTCAGCCATCACATTCGCCTTCTCGAAGACGAACTGAATGTAAAGTTGATGACGCGTACCGCTCGTGGAATGGTGCTGACTGAAGCAGGTGAGACGCTGCTCGTTCACTGTCAAAGCATACTGCACGCAATACAGCGCGCAGAACACGCAACACGCGAAAAAGCTTTTGTGCCTTCTGGAGATGTTATTCTTGGGCTTGTCAGTTCGATAGCGCCTATTCTATCGGCCCCTCTGATCAAGATGTGCCGAGAAAAATTTCCACGTCTGCGCCTTATTTTACGTGAAGGCGATAGCCAGACACTCAAAAATGGACTGGAAACCAGTAATTATGACATTGTTGTCAATCTCTCTGATGTAGCGGGCGTTAACGCCCCATTTGCTTTTAAAGAAGGCTTGTACGCTTTGGGACCAAGGGGATACTTCAAAGGAAGAAAGCCAAGCATTACACTTCAGGAACTTGCGAACCTACCGTTGATCATGCCATCAAGAAAACATGCAATCCGCGTTCTCATGGAACGCGAAGCTGAAAAAGCGGGCTTAAATCTCAATGTCGCCTTTGAAATTGAAGGGGCTGGCAGTATTAAATCGGCTGTTCGCGAAGGTTTAGGAATGACAGTCATGGGGTGGAGCCTTACCGCATCAGAGAATGGCCCCCGAAGCTTTTCTAGCGCTCTCATTTCAAGCCCTGTTCTTTATAGAAAGTTCGTCATACTCACCGCACAGCGGAGTCAGACGAGTAATGCAGTTGTTGCTGTTCAAAATCAACTTACGCAATTAGTGAGCGATATAAGCGTGAATGGTCATTGGAGTTTGGATTAACGCTGACTGCCGCTCATATGCAAAATTAAATTATTATGTAAAAAATTTTCTACACAACCGGCCTTTCGTCGCCCCAGCATAATGAAATCTCTTACACAAGAATAAACAATATGAGTGCCAGTCAAAAGTTCTGGCTCTAACTCAAATCCGTTGGACAACCTTTCCATCTGTAATGAAAACGAGCTTGCGAAAGGGTTGTGTCGCAAATTTTTGAGTGGGGTATAAGCGGCCTTACTCTGGACACAGTTATGCAGCGAGCTCCGCAAACACCTCGAATGGCGACCGATTGTCGTTGGCGAATTGCTTCTTACGGATCATATGAGCAACTTCGATGCCAGCGATTGTAGCAGACGCTGAATGAAAGGCTTTGAAGCCTAACATGTGTTTGGTGATCCGCTTGATGAAGCGATGATCCTGTTCAAGGATGTTGTTGAGATATTTAACCTGCAGGATTTCCATCATCGTGCCCGTGCTCGTGATTTTCAGGATCGTGTTTACAGCCTGTGCACCAGCCAGGTTCGCTACACTTTTATCAATGACCACCTTGTGCGGAACACCATTGCTTGCGATGGCTTTCTTAAAGAAGCGCCTTGCTGCACCGATATTTCGGTGCTCTGAGAGCATAAATTCCAAAGTTTGACCGTCATGATCAACGGCTCTGTACAGATAGGTCCATTTCCCTTTGACCTTTATATATGTCTCGTCGACCCGCCAGGAGCCTGACGTTGGCTGCTTACGCTTCTGTGCCTGACCCGCAATCTGCGGGGCGTATCGAACAACCCACCGGTTCAATGTTGCATGATCAATATCTACCCCACGTTCAGCCATAATCTCCTGAAGGTCGCGATAGGAAACCGGAAAGCGAACATAGAAGAAGACCGCATAAAGGATGACACTTTTGGGAAAATGAGACCCTTTGAAAGTGATCGTCATTACTCTTTACCTCCCGCAATGACACGCTGTGATCATGACAGGACGCAGAAACAGTAAAAATTTTGCGACATAACCTCACGCAGTTCCCGCATTCCAGAAGCGTTTCACATTCATCAACGTCCTGATTTTATTGGCAATCGTCTGCAATTTGGAAATTGGGAGGGTGATTTAATTATCTTTGAACGTGACCTTGGAGAAGTCAACGTAACGGTGCCCGCACACGATCCAGCGATTTGCTGATTACGTCCAACGCGTTTTATGAATCAATTGGCCACAACCGATTCATTTCTGTTATGTTAGGCGTGCCCCTCTTCCGCAAAGCTGTCATCGCGATGCTTGATGAGATGCAGTCTATTATTGCGCTCTTTCTTTCGCAACTTTGTACACATCACCTTTATCTCGCTTACCAACCGCGATAACCAAAACCGTAACTCTCTCGTCATCCACTCTATAAACCAAGCGATATCCAAGCTGGCGAAGCTTAATTTTGTAGTGATCTTTCATGCCATGAAGGACTGCACTTGGCATGCGCGGAGAGATAAGGCGTTCACGAAGCTTTTTCTTGAACTGTTCCTTGATGCTGGATCCAAGCTTGTCCCACTCCTTGCGTGCCGATGGTATGATCTCAAGCTCAAAGGTCATCGAGATTTACCGGTTCGCCTTTTTCCGTTACGCGCCGCATAACAATTTCTGAAAGGTGCAAGTCGTCTAATCTCTCGAGCATTTCCTCGTAAATTTCTGCCGGGACCATATAAGCCATGATCCGGTTATGGTTTAAGACAGCTACAGTCTCGCCTTGTGCCTGCTCCATCACAGCCGAGGGGCTTTTTTTGAGGTCCGATACGCTTACAGCGACGTTCGCTTCCACACGCTGCATAATTAACTCCAGTGAAATAAATGACACCATTTTTAGTACAATATTCGATACGTAAATAATTTGCAATTATCAAAATATGGTGTTGTCATGTTAACAGGGCGGCAGTTACCTGTCTGACGGGTTGGGCGTAGATTTTGGGGCACCGTTACGTTAAATTCATTGTAATGTGAGCGAGCGATTATTCGCAATGCAACAGCTTGGTTCTTCACTTTACAACCGTCATCGTTTTCCCGCTGAAATTATCGCGGAAGCTGTGTGGTTGTATTTCCGTTTCCCGTTGAGCTTTCGCATGGTCGAGGACATACTGGCTTATCGTGGTGTCATCGTTACCCACAAGACAGTGCGCGAATGGGCTGAGAAGTTTGGGCGACAATATGCCAATAGCATCCGTCGCCGTACATCACGTCTTGGCGACAAATGGCACCTAGACGAATGCGTGATATTAATCAAAGGTGAGAAGCACATTCTCTGGCGTGCGGTTGATCAGGATGGGTTTATACTGGAAGCCTTGGTGCAAAAACGCCGAGATACCAAGGCTGCCAAACGCTTTATCCGTAAGCTCTTATCTGGACAGGGCTGTTCGCCTCGCGTCATGATCACCGACAAGCTTGGGTCTTATGGTGCAGCAAATCGTGCGATTGGCGTAAGCGTTTGCGACCATCGTCAGCACAAGGGTTTAAACAATCGGGGCGAGAATTCGCATCAGCCTGTCCGGCGACGAGAGCGCATCATGAAGCGCTTCAAGTCCGCTCGACATTTACAAAAGTTCGCTTCCATTCACGACCCCATTTACAACCTGCATGACTTCCCAAGAAACAAATACAGTTCTGCCGTTCACCGGGAATTACGCAAAGCCGCAACCAGCATGTGGCGTGAAATCGCCTGCCTGTAGTTCAGCTCAAAATGCCATTCGCCATTCAAACACGCCCGTGCTCTCGTTAAGGTTACAGTGCCTTACAGACTTCTCAATTGAGCGGAGAATTCGCACAAAAAATGCGTCAAAGAATGAGTGACCTCGGCACTCTCGTTAAAGTAACACTGCCCTTTGATCGAACAGATAGCGATGAGAGAGCGGCAAGCTGGCAGCCCCCATTGCCTTTCCGTGAACGCCGACTTTCCCTTCAAGAATTTCAGGTGCTGAAATACCCTGCAGATCCATACGCCTAAGCTCAATTTTCGTTGCCTCTACAATTTTTTGACGGATATCTGTGGGCAACCAACCATCAATAATCGCTGCGGGAAAATCAATCACCGTTGTGGCGGCAACTGCGGCATGTGCCAGTCCACGTGCCGCCAACGCAATCCATTCATCAAGCGATGGTCCAAAGTCTGGCCACTGTTCTGGCGACAACCATAAATCTTCGGACGAGATATTTCGTTCACGCAGCATCCGTTCAAGAACGAACAGCGATGCTGTATCAATGAGCTGGCTCGCTTCACGCTTATCGTCTGCTTCACGCATTCGCATCGGCATAGAACCCAGAGCGCCAGCATTGCCGGTTCTACCAGGATAGAGCGTGTTATTCAGCACAACGCCGCCACCTATAAAGGATCCAATTGAGAAGTAAACGAAATCCGTAAATTCAGGTCCGCGTCCGAAAGTTAGTTCTGCTCCACAGGCGGCTGTGCCGTCGTTTTGCAAAAAGACTGGAAAAGGCAGAGATGAACCGAAATCGTTGATCAGATCGGCATCTAGCCAGGCGTTCATATCGGCGGCGGGTGCGCCCACTTCCTCAACCCAGTTCCAAAGCTCAAAAGGCAGTGCGATCCCCAGACCTGCAATACGGTCGCGTTTGTCTGCATCAAGCGCGGCAGTAAATTCATCGATACTATCGAAAGCAAATGTGCGGATTTTATCGGGAACAGGCCAAGCATAGGTGATGTGGCGTCGTTGGCGTATTTGGCCCAGAAAATCCATCAGGATTATTTCAGCGCTGCGGCGTCCAATCTTAAGGCCGAATGAGAAAACGCCATCTGCGGCAAGTCGCATAGGCATGGACGGTTGTCCGACGCGTCCACGTACGCGTTCACCTTGCGTGATAAGTCCGTCCTTTTCCAGTTCGCGAATAATCACTGAAATTGTTTGCGCGGAGAGGCCGGTTTTCCGAGCGATGTCGACACGCGCCATTGCACCGTGTCGGCGCACTAAGGCAAGCACAAGACGCTCGTTATAAGCGCGGACACCGATCTGATTGGATCCACGATCAATATTTGCGCCTGTTTGCGCAAATTGCGGCAAAGGTGGTCCTGCGGCGGCGAGATCGCCGCGTTGCTCAGATCCACGTTCTGAAGTGTGCCTGACCATATCCTCTCCCAGTGTCCCGGATATTTAACCTGAGTTTGCCTATCTCATTCGAGGCAATGGAAAAAGCGTTCTTTTTAGAACATGTTAAATAAAAACATCAACTTAGCTGATTTCCATGTGCGCGAACAAAAAACACTAAGTGGAATTCCCCCTCGACAGAGTGACACACCAGATTAATAAATCAAGTGGATTTATTAATTGACTCTCTTGCAAAGCCGTGTTTTCCTTTGATCACGCCGGGGGAAGAGGAACCGGTTTCACTCTGGGAGGAGTTTATGAAGAAGACAGTTCTCTCGGCAGCCGTGGCTGCCTTTACGCTTGGTGTGGCCGCTTCTGTTGCTGGCCCAGCCAATGCCGCCGATGTTGGCGCTTGCCTGATTACTAAAACTGACACCAATCCTTTCTTCGTCAAGATGAAGGAGGGCGCGATAGCGAAAGCCAAGGAGCTTGGCGTTAATCTTAAGACATATGCGGGCAAGATCGATGGCGATTCCGAGAGCCAGGTTGCTGCGGTGGAAACCTGTATCGCAGATGGTGCGAAAGGTATTTTGATCACAGCTTCCGATACTAAGGGTATTGTGCCGGCACTGCAAAAAGCCCGCGAAGCTGGTGCTCTGATCATCGCGCTTGATACGCCGCTTGAACCAGCAGATGCTGCAGATGCCACCTTTGCAACAGACAATTTCCTTGCCGGTGAACTGGTTGGCAAATGGGCTGCAGCAACGCTTGGCGATAAAGCCAAGGATGCAAAGGTAGCCTTTCTCAATTTGACCGCGTCGCAGCCAAGCGTTGATGTTTTGCGCGATCAGGGCTTTGCTGTAGGCTTTGGTATTGATCCGAAGGACAAGACCAAGCTTGGTGATGAAGATGATCCGCGTATTGCCGGTCGTGATTTGACGGATGGTAATGAGGAAGGCGGCCGTCGCGCCATGGAAAATCTTCTTCAGAAAGATCCGACCATCAATGTCGTACATACGATCAACGAACCTGCCGCTGCCGGCGCCTATGAGGCGCTTAAAGCGGTAGGTCGAGAAAAAGACGTCCTGATCGTTTCGATCGATGGTGGCTGCCCTGGCGTCAAGAATGTTGAAGCAGGTGTAATTGGTGCGACGTCACAGCAATATCCGTTGCAGATGGCTGCACTTGGCATTGAAGCGATCAAAAAGTTCGCGGATAGCGGAGAAAAGCCTAAACCAACTGAAGGAAAAACCTTCGTTGATACGGGTGTAGCACTGGTCACTGACAAGCCGGTCGAAGGTGTGGAGTCAATCGACACCAAAACGGCTCTCGGTAAATGCTGGGGCTAAAGGCTTCTCGATTGAATGCATCCGGCAGTTTTTGCCGGATGCTCTTGCGCAATTAAGCAGGAGATAGACATGAGTGAGCCTCAGGCGACAAACACCTCCGTAAAACCATCAATGCAAGAATATGAGAAGTCGCTGTCTGAAAGCGTGCGCGATGTCGCATCTTTCGATGCTGGCGATCACTCTGTTCTCTATCGCCTGCGGCATTTCCTGCATCACAATCCAGCAGCTGTGCCATTGATTGTGCTTGTTATTTCCTTGCTTATTTTTGGCATTACGCTTGGCGGAAAATTCTTTTCAGCTTTTGCATTAACGCTCATTCTTCAGCAGGTTGCGATTACAGGTATCATCGCAACGGCACAGACTTTGGTGATCCTGACTGCGGGCATCGATTTGTCTGTTGGTGCGATCATGGTGTTGTCTTCTGTCGTGATGGGGCAATTTACGTTCCGCTATGGTTTGCCAGCTGAACTTTCCATTCTCTTTGGTTTCGCAACAGGCGCGCTTTGCGGCTTTATCAATGGATTTTTGATTGCTTATGTCCGACTGCCGCCCTTCATTGTGACTCTCGGTATGTGGCAAGTCATTCTGGCGACCAATTTCCTTTATTCGTCGAATGAAACCATTCGCGCACAGGAAATCACTGCGCAAGCTCCGATACTGCAATTCTTCGGTGAGAGTATTCGCGTTGGTGGTGCGGTCTTCACCTATGGTGTTATTGCCATGGTTTTGCTGGTTTTGTTGCTGTGGTTTGTTCTCAACCATACGGCTTGGGGACGCCACGTCTATGCCATAGGCGACGATCCGGAAGCGGCGAAACTATCGGGCGTTTCCGTAAAACCAATCCTGATGTCGGTCTATATATTGGCGGGTCTCATCTGCGCACTGGCTGGCTGGGCTATGATCGGACGGCTCGGCTCTGTCTCGCCGACCGCCGGGCAGTTTGCGAATATCGAATCTATCACAGCCGTGGTGATCGGCGGGATTTCGCTTTTCGGTGGACGCGGGTCCATCCTCGGCACGATGTTTGGCGCGCTGATTGTTGGCGTCTTCTCACTCGGCTTACGCCTGTGGGGAACTGATCCGCAATGGACCTATTTGCTGATTGGCGTTCTTATTATCGCTGCCGTTGCTATCGACCAGTGGATTAGAAAGGCTGCCGCATGAAAACCTCCGTTACGCCTGTTCTTTCTGCACGTGGTCTTGTCAAACGCTATGGACGCGTCACCGCTCTTGATCATGCCGATTTTGACCTTTATCCGGGCGAAGTGCTCGCCGTCATCGGTGACAATGGCGCAGGTAAATCGTCGCTTATCAAAGCTTTGTCAGGTGCTGTACGCCCTGACGAGGGCGAGATCATGCTTGACGGAAAACCAATTAATTTTCATTCGCCAATGGAAGCGCGCAAAGCGGGTATCGAGACTGTCTATCAGAACCTTGCTCTTTCTCCGGCACTTTCCATCGCGGATAATTTGTTTCTCGGGCGTGAAATTCGCCGTAAAGGTCCACTTGGCTCATTGCTGCGTATGCTGGATCGTGGCGCAATGGAAAAGATCGCGCGTGAGAAGCTTTCCGAACTTGGTCTGACGACCATTCAAAATATTGGTCAGGCGGTTGAGACACTGTCAGGTGGTCAGCGTCAGGGTGTTGCTGTCGCACGCGCTGCAGCCTTTGGCTCCAAGGTTGTTATTATGGATGAGCCAACCGCAGCGCTTGGTGTGAAGGAATCTCGTCGCGTTCTGGAGCTTATTCAGGATGTGAAAGCGCGTGGCATGCCGATTGTTCTGATTTCACACAACATGCCGCATGTGTTTGAAGTCGCTGATCGCATCCATATTCATCGTCTTGGTCGTAGATTGACGGTGGTGGATCCAAAAGAATATTCGATGTCGGATGCAGTTGCTCTGATGACCGGTGCCATGAAGCCTCGCGCTGAGTCAGAGTGATGTTATGTTTTGAAGATACATTTTCAATAGATATCTATACTCAACTTCCAACGGTTGTGTTTCAGACTTTCCGTCAATGGATGAGGTGATAGTATTCTGGCTCTTGATCAGCTGAGTATTTTGGATGTTCAAGGGTCTCCATTTTGATAAATCTGTCATCCTGCTGTGTGTTCGATGATATCTGGTTTATAATAGGTGCCTTCGCAGTCTGAAGGAAATGATGGCGGAGCGCGGCATTGACGTGTCAAACGAAACAGTTCGTCGTTGGATCGCCAGGTTCGGACCTCAGATCGCACGAAACTTGCGGCCTGTGTCGCCTGAAGATCTACGAGCCGCTGAGATTTCCGGCCAAAGAAACTTAACGTGACAACACCGTGCTTAAGAAACCTATTTTGCCACATCAAGGCCGTCCGTGGAGCGTCCATCCCAGCAGAGCCATTTTGTAACAGCGCCCTATGACGAGTACTCTCCACTCTCGAATGGTGGTGGCATTCAACAGTCAGTGCCGCCTGGCCCAGAATGGCTGATCGTTGAAACGCCGCTCGTTTGCATAGAGCGATTGACCCGTCATCAGCGTGGTGGCCAGTCCATTGAGAAAAGCCGCCTCATAACGCTGTGCAGCGGTCTCGTCGCCGTTGAGCAGGGCAATTGCTGCATCGGCCGCCTGCATGCCGCTCCAAAATGCCGTTACCAGTCCATTGGCAGCCAGTGGATCAAAAGCCGCTGCCGCATCGCCAGCCCGGATGATACGGCCTTCCAGCAGCCTTTCACAAATAACCGTCGAGGCCGCTGCCAGCGACGGCGGCAGATCATCCAGATCGGTGGCAAGGCTGGCCAGCCTCTGCAGCGTCGAAGGTGCATCTGCCAGCAGTGCCTTCCATGGGCGCGCCGTGCGGCCTGCGCCGGAAGGAACCAGATCCGTATCAGTAAAAGCCGCAAGGATGAGACGCTGGCCGGGCATGGGAGCGGAATAGCACCAGCCGGATGGCGTTGCTTCCACCAGAGTGACCGGTGCCATGTCCACGTCATCGGCCACGGGCAAAACCCGCCACAGTGCCACCAGCCGGTCGAGACGGCGGCGGTTAGCCCGGTCTCCACTACTGAGCGCGGCACGACCGCTACAATCGATCAGCACGGTAGCCCGGTGGATTTCACCATTGGCAAGCCGCAAAGTCACGCCCTCCGGCTCGTGCCGGATCGACTGGATGCTGCTGTGGCAGCGCTCAACACTGGCAAGTCCCTTCGCCATCTGCATTTCCAGCCCTGCCCGGTCAATATGGTAACTCGTCCCTTCGCCGGATAGATCGGCTTTGCGCAGTTTATCATCGCCCCATACCGAAAACCGTCCCTCGTTCGCGAGTGCCCGTGACGGCGTAAGCAGCGTATCCCAGCCCAACCGCCGCAGAAGCGGCAGGGCGCGCGGCGACAGGGTCTCGCCACGACTGATAATTTTGCCCGATTGTGCGATAAGCGTGACCGCAACGCCTTGCAGCTGCAACCAGCGCGCAGCGGTCATACCAGCGACCCCGTCACCCGCGACAATGACCGATGCCATCAACCTCGTGCCTGCCTGGTGCTATTTGCCGGCATAAACATCCATGGATCCGCGCTGCACTTCTACATAGAGATTTTCCGGCACGCCCGGCAGTCCGGCCGGACCAGGGCGGCGCACCAATACACCCATGCGCGTCCACAATTCGATCATGCGGCGCAGGCCATCGGTATAACCGGCCTCAACGTGCAGGCCGATGCCGGACGCCCCGCGCGCCCAGGCCACCCGGCTATGATAAAAACGCAGCCGCGCCTCATCACTGAGATCGCTGCGCATCAACTGGCGATAGAAAGCTTCGGGTAGCACATCGACCGGCAACAGGGCTGGCCACCACACCGGGGTGGGGAAACCATCGGCGGTCTGCACTGCCTGACAGCTGAACGCATCGCCCTGCCAGGGCACGCCCATCCAGCGGGTGAGATCGCCGGGAGCCTGCGCACCAATAGGTGCCCCATCGTGCGGCGCCGCAGCATTGCCGGCGAACACATTGACGGGATTGAGCTGCAGGCCAAGATTTTGCACCAGGCCGGGGCGCGACGAAATGGCGATCCGGAATGGCAATGGTGTTTCATTGCGACCAAGATAGAGTTCCGGATGACGGATCGGCCAGGTGATCTCGACCCCCGGATGAAAGGCGCCGCCCGAGCAGGCATCCAACGCGGCGCGGGTCAGTGCCTCCGGCTGCAACTCGATCGGCAAATCGTCAATGCGGAGTACAGCATTGGCCTTCGCATCATCGAGATCATCGTCGAAATTGCCAGCCGCCCAAAGTTCGAGCGTGTGGTACTGGCTATTGGTCAGCGTCAGCCAGGCATGGGCGCTGTCAGGGTAATTGACGCCATCGCCAAGCATTTTGGGCAGAGCATCAGGGCGGCGGTCCTCACCGCCCGGCTTGCGAAACGCAGCAACCACTTTTTCGCGCTCTTGTTGAGCCGCCGGGGTCGCCTGATTAAGCCGGCCCAGCACGCCAAGGTCGGATAGGTCCTCGATGTCGGTCCAGGCAGCCCCCAGGAAGGAGGCTGCTGCCACCCATTGCAGGCTGCCTGTGCGGCGCAGGATCGGATATACATCGCGCCGGAACGACACACGGTCGGCAGGCGGCTCCATCTGGCCGAGCTTTTCCATGGCGCTGCGCGCCGCATCATAGAGCGTTACAATAGGCTCCAGCTGCGGCGCAAATTTCGGTCCGCAACTCACCACCCAGGCCGGGTCGCAATCATGCCGCACACCGTCAATTACTACGCTGGCCTTAACCCAGCCATCACACCAGTCATCATGCCAGCCATCATTATTAGTAAAATCGCGGACCGGGTTTTGTTCGATAGCAGTGCGCGACACACCATCACCCGGAAAGACCAGCAAATTGGCATTATCATCGGTGCGCAAATGGCCGAGCGTAACATCCATGCGCTGCCAGAATCTACCCGCCATACGACAGGTGGCATCATCACCGGCGGTATTGCGGGACGGACCCGCAATTGTCACCACACCAGGATCAATAATCAGCATGCCGGCACGCTGATCCATCGGGACCGGTGCATTGCGCAACGGTTCGGCAATGCCGGGCGCATCACTGTCCCGGTCCAGCGCATTGGAAAATCCATACCAAGCAGCCTTGCTGTTGGCGACATGCACACTCCACTCAATGCCATCAGCGGCTCCAAGCGCGCGAATAACGCGACCTTGATCGTCATAAGCAAAGATGCGGAAGCGCTGGACCTGTTTTTTCAGCCGACCCGCGTCATCTTTAAACCCGCCTTCCGGTTCATCAAGCAAACCGGGCACTTCCGGCGCGGCAAACCATTGCGGCGAATTACCGACCCGCGAAAAGCCGATGGCCGGAAAAATCGCTAACCGGGCAATCCTGGCATTCTGCGGCGCGGCCGGTGCGGCGTGCAGCGGTGAAATGGCGGCCTTCGACAGTAAGGGAGCCGTCACGCCAATGGCGGCGGCTCCGAACAAAAAATCTCGACGTTTCATGGCGGTAATCAAGCCCCGGTTAACTGCAGCGCCCACTCATTTAATGGGGCTTTTGGATGGAATTCACGTAGCCATTCTCAGTTTCTGTGCGGGTGCTATACCGCCCATGCCCATATTGGGCGGTTCTCTTTTAAACGTCCAGATGGGAATTGGAAATGTCGACGCCAATGCTATGATTTGTCATCTTCTCCGTGTCCTATGCTTGCCATGCGTGACTTATCACTCACGTACTATGCCCAAAAAACATCTGACGACAGGACGAAGGAGCCACCATCCGATGTCGATTGGAAAGCGCTAGGTGAATTAGCCACCAAGCGATTTCCAAAGACTTTGGCTAAGTCAGCTAACCCCGACTAATCGGCGGCCACTGACGTGCCCGGTGTACGACTGCCTGAATGAAGACGTCAGATCCCTGAACTTCATAAACGAGCCGATAGTTCGCGTGGGGATAGAGCTCCTGAGTACCGCATTATGCCGGGTGCACCCATGTCAGGAAAGAACTCAAGATCTTTAGCGGCCTTCTCAAAACGATTATCTAACCCAATAGCCGATGCAGGATTACGAGTTGAAACGTAGTCAAATATCTCTTGGCGGTCAATTATGGCTTCCGGAAGCCAATAAACTGTCACGCAAGCTGTTCCCGCATCTTAGCAAAATGAGCCGAAACTTCAGCGTTTGGCACGCCTAAACCCTCTTTCATCTGAGAGCGAGCTTTCATAACCTTAGCTTCTAGAAATTCCCTATACTCAGGCGTGACTGAAGTAAGTTCCGCTGCAAGCTTACGCTCCGCTACAAATCGGCGCATAAATTCGCGAACAATTTGCGAAGCAGGGCGGTCTTCAGCATCGGCAGCTGCCATAAACGCATCATGAAGTTCATTTTCGAGTTTCATCGTGAAGACGACGTCTTTCGAACGAGCCATATATTCACCTCTTTGGTACTGACGCGGAATATAATATATCTGTACCTGCATCCCATAAATTCGGTGTGTGGCCAACTTGTAACTCAGGAACTCAAAACAAATCAAATTTTTGCAACACAACCGCTTTTCCAAAATCATGAAGTTTTGACGTGCGGGGTAGCCTCGCCTCTCTTTGGAAGAATGCATTTCCGAGTTCTTTAGCAACACGTAAACGGCAATGCCCAAAGACAGCCATATAGCGGTTCCCGTCTTCAGGATGAGGACGAACTAAAATTGGGGTGTCTTGTCCGCGTTCACGAACAGCTTCGAGGAGTTCGGTGTAGGCTTCATCACTTCCAGACATGCGGTCAGACACAAACGAAGTGTCCACGAGGTTTGTATCAAGTTCGACAACAGATGCACCTTCCAGAGGCCTGTCTGCACGAGCTGCCTGCGCTGATAATTCACCAATAGACGAAAGCATGGATTTGGTGGCACCCCGGATCGCATAGTTAGAGGATCCACTTTCTTTATCGCGCTCTGGAGCAGGAGCGGTGAGGTCTAAGAAGATGTCTTTGCGTGCCATTTTTATATCTATTTCGCTTCAGTTAATTGTTTCATTACCGTTTTGGCTTGCCGCCAGCTGCCATGATATTCTTTTCAATTGAAGCAAACGCAAATAGGCACTCGCAGTCATGCACTTACACCAGTACCGCATGAGCGTTATAAGGAATTTGCATTTTCCTTATAATTTTCGTTATAAGAGATTGGTGATTTCCTTATAACGGAGGTGGCTGGCAAATGAAGCAAATCGACTTGGTGTATCGCACTGCATTCGCAGAACTCGCGCAGCGGACATTTGATGCTCAATTTGAGGCAGACTTTTCGCTGGATGGGCGGTTTGTCTCTGTCCCCGTCAAAGGCCGGAATTACTGGTATTTTGAATATCCAACTGACGAGGGCGATAAGCGGCGCTACGTCGGACCGGAAACCGATAACGAGATTACCCGACGTGTAGGCCAACACAAGGAAATAAAGGATAACATCCGGGAACGGCGGCGGCTCGTCGGGATGCTGCTACGCAGCGGTGGCATGGCCTCTCCCGATCGGTTCGCCGGTGATGTCACGAAGGCTTTGGCCGATGCTGGTCTCTTCCGTCTCCGCGCGGTGTTAATTGGCTCGGTGGCATTCAGCTGCTATTCTGGAATGCTTGGCGTCCGTCTTCCAAATTCTGTGATGCAGACCGGTGATGCAGATTTCGCACAAGACTTCGCGATCTCGGCGGAGGTTCAGGACAGCCTGCCGCCGATCCTGGAAGTTCTGCAATCAATTGATGAGACATTTCGTTCGATCCCGCACCAAGCCGACAAAGCTAAGGTGGTCGCATTCAAAAACTCGGTAAACTACCGCGTCGAGTTCCTGACGAGCAACCGTGGATCCAGTAACTACACTGGCAAACCCTCCCCCATGCCCGCGCTTGGCGGTGCCTCGGCTGAAAACCTTCGGTTTCTTGATTATCTGATCTACGAACCTGTCAGGACCGTTCTGCTGCATCGGGAGGGCGTAAGTGTCAACGTTCCAGCCCCTGAGCGATATGCTGTCCATAAACTTATCGTGGCATCCAGGCGCCGACTGGATGGCCTCGGACGTGCAAAACGGGATAAAGACCTGACGCAGGCCGCTCTGCTCTCAGAGGCTCTCGTAGAAACACGGCAGAGTGATCTTCTTTCCAACGCCTTCCATGAAGCTTGGGAACGTGGTGAGGCGTGGCAAGAAGCAATCAATACGGGCTTAAAGATGATGCCTATTAATGGAAAAAAAGCATTATCCAACTCTCTCGGCGTCGAAGTTGATAAACTCGATAAGTAATACGTAGACTGTTCCGGCAAAAATGGAGTAGGGAAGCGTCTTCAAGCGGGCAGCTTGACAGTTATGTTCTGTAACTGAATAGGCCTTTCTCGCCCAAAGATAAATTTCTTCGGATCAAATTGGCGACGTCATTAAGGCCTCTGAACATTAAAGGGGCTCGGATATACGTCTTAGCATACCGTTCAACATTGGCTTCTCGTGCTTTAAGTTCAATGCCTGCGAAGTGTCGAGGTCTAGTCCGTTGCTTGTCTTGCCATCAATCAGTCGATGCAACAGATTGAGCACATGGGTTTTGGTTGCGACACCTTCGCAAAGAGCTAGTTCCACAGCCGTAAGTACGGCCTGCTCATCGTGTTGCAACACCAATGCCAGTATATAAGCCATCTCGCGATCTCCGCCGGGGCGACGAAGCATAATGTCCTGTAACTGTTTGAAGACAATTGGTAATTGAGCAAAGGGCGCATCGTTGCAGAAACACAACGACCATGCGTGCGGTAGTGCTCAACAGCCGCTTCCTTCTGCGCCTGTGGGAATCTGGGGGTTCGATGTGCAAATCCTAAACGCAGATCAAGATGGTGCTCATATTCCAGGTACCAGCCCTTCAAAGCATTCTTGCTTGGATAGCCCAACTGGCGAATAGTGGCCTTCGCACGCTTGCCCAGCTTGATATAAAGCGTAACGGCTCGCATCCGGTCTTCGTAGGAATACATGAACTACCTCCCTGATACTCCAAGTTTTCGTCCGCACCCCCTCCGGCTAACTTCTGGGTGGAAATCCACAATCATTGATATGATCGACTTCTCAAGCTTCCCATTATCATATTACTCACCGAAAAGCCTCCTGCCCTGGCCTTCCCTACTAACGACCGCAAATACCCACCAGCACAAGCGATCTCACTGTTTTTCTGCAGAATGCTAGCGATCACAGCTGAAGCGCTCTCAATGCCCCAAATACGGACAGCATCGTTATAAGCAGCTTGCGAAATCCCAAGAAATCTGGAGACCAGCTTTGAGACATCAATGAGATCACGCCAATTTCTCATGCCATTTGGCGAATAAGCACTGATATCGGGACAAGCTCTGAGAACGAGATCGAGAGGAATGGTTCCAGCTTTTGAGACATCCGATTTCTGATCAGCAGCTTCAGATGTCATCTCTTTCACGTTTAAAAAATCATCTTTTTCTTCTAAAAGGGGTTCAGTAAGGGACTCTATATGCCGCTCAATTTGAGCACCATTGCCGCTCATTTCTTTAGCATTATTGATATTTTTCAGTGCGATAGCCAATTCTGAAAAAACGGCTTCGAGATTAGCCTTAATCGCCTTCAATTGATTCAGAGAAGCCTTTCTAGGGATTGAATTCACGACATCGCGGAATTGCATATAACGGCTGTCAGAGCCGTCTACCGCGGCATCTGTGAAGCTTTTTGCCATCTCTCTTGCTGTGATCGAGATTTCATCACGCAAGCGCTTCACAACTCTCTGTTCATCAAGAATGCGGTCTGCTGCAGATTTAATTTCAGATGCCATTGCAAAGAACGGTGAGAAATCGAAACCGAATGCCAGCTCGACCTCCCCTTCCCTGCTCTTGTACGCGTATCTCTTAAAGTTTGGACTGTCTTTGCGTGTGATAATACCTACGGCGATCAATGATGTCAGATGTCTACGTAATGTGGATTCAGGCATCATATGCGCGCGCTGCGAAATCAGCTTGTTGGATGGAAAAACAACGAGCTTTGATTTCGATGTGATTGTGTCATCGGAAAGGAATGACAGCAGAGAATTGAGAACAGTCAGACAACGGTCGTTCAGGCTGTAGTCAGCCTTTGCGATGCAGAGATGCCGATACAGTTCCCATTTCTTTATGCCCTCACCTGATGGCTCAGATGTCGAGACGCGTTGAGTCATTCGACTGCGTAATGCAGCCGTGACAGCCTCCAGAATTTGCATTTCCTTGCCCTCTAAATTTAGGCAAAAGAGTCCAGCACGCCAAAAATGTCGTTAAAATCATTGACAAAGTTTCTGAGAAATGCGATTCAGAAGGTGCTTAGACTTTTGAAAGGCTCTCACGACGGAAACGTCTTGGGGGCTTTTTTCTTTTGCGGTTTAGTCTCCGGTTCGTGTCTTTTTCATTTGCTCAAACTCATCAAACAGAGAGTCCAAACGGGTAGATATAAAGTCACCGAACTCTCCTGCATTTGCGTCAGTTAGCTCGATTGATGTCTTCTTAGGCTTCCGATTCATCGAGAACGCAACTGATGAATCTTTGGATCTCCAGGACTTTGCCGCAGTCTCCAGTCTCTTCTTTTTCGGAGCGGGCTTGTTCGCGGCTTTTAGAAGCGCATAAGCCTTTGAGAATTTGTCATCTGATTGCTCAATTGCAGTGAATTCAGGTAAAGTGATTAAGTCGCCAAGGCACCCCTCCCCTGCCTTCTCATACTGCGCTCCGAAATCAATCCAACGATCACGGCCTACATTCTTTGCTGATCCGATAGCTTCGATGATGGAAGCTGGAACCCGTTTAGTTACTGACAGCATGCGGGTAAGCATTGGGTTGTCGGTCGAAAGAGCGGCTTGGACAACTTCACGTTCATATCCGAGATCGATAAGCTTTTGAGCAAAGACGGCCTTTTCAATGAAAGACAGGTTGTCTCGTGCAGAGTTTTCTTGTCCCTGTGCGATTACATGAACGGCATCATCCAGCTTCTTGATGACAGCTTTAACAGGCTTTCCGAGTTCTTTAGCAACACGTAAACGGCGATGCCCAAAGACAACCATATAGCGGTTCTCGTCTTCAGGATGAGGACGAACTAAAATTGGGGTGTCTTGTCCGCGTTCACGAATAGCTTCGAGGAGTTCGGTGTAGGCTTCATCACTTCCAGACATGCGGTCAGACACAAACGAAGTGTCAACGAGGTTTGGATCAAGTTCGACAACAGATGCACCTTCCAGAAGCCTGTCTGCACGAGCTGCCTGCGCTGATAATTCACCAATAGACGAAAGCATGGATTTGGTGGCACCCCGCATCGCATAGTTAGAAGATCCACTTTCCTTATCGCGCTCCGGAGCAGGAGAGGTGAGGTCTAAGAAGATGTCTTTGCGTGCCATTTTTATATCCATTTCGCTTCAGTTAGTTGTTTTCATTGCCGTTTTGGAAAGTGTACGGCTGACAATCAACTACGACCCCAGGATTTGTGGATTTGATGTGTGATTTCTGAATTGACAGCTTCAAGAGATTCCATTGCGCGATCATAGGTAGAGCGCGTCATTGAGCTTCTTTCGACTTCATACATTGTCTGCTTAGTGAGACCTGCATCCGATACAGCTGTCGATTTTACCATTGAATTCTTCAGCATCTGCTCAACAAACATAGACTGCATGAAGCCAACCATCTGCGCCTGCGGAATATCAGTAGGCTCAAAACGAGTGACGAGATATGAGAACCAATCCAGTTCAACTTTGACACCAGCTGATTCAATCGTTGTCAGAATGCCGCCGAGCATAAGCAGAAACTGGCTCATGGACATGAGGTCGAGCATCTGCGGATGAACCGTGATCAAAACTGATGTTGATGCTGTCAAAGCAGTCAGCGTCAGATAACCAAGCTGCGGAGGGCAATCGATAACGACGACATCATATTGGTCGTCAACTTCGGCAAGCGTTTCCCCGATACGGGTATAGAAGGTTCTGCCTGCAGCAGGATTCTGTTGCATAGCAAGCGGGGTATCATACTCGTATTCTTGCAGTTCCAAATTTGCAGGAACGATGTCGAGTAGTGGGAAGTTGGTTTTCTGTATGACTTCTGAAAGATGTTTTCGTTCGTCATCATATCGCAGGCTGTCATAATAAGAAAGATTGCGGTCAAGTTCTGGCTGGATGCCGTGCAGAGCAGTCAGAGAAGCCTGTGGATCGAGATCTATAGCAAGAGTTCTGTGACCAGTCAGCGCCAGGTGTTGGGCTAAGTGAGCAGCAGTAGTCGTCTTGCCGCTACCACCTTTAAAATTGACTACAGATATAACCTTCAAAGGATCACCAGGTCTGCGGCGAGGTGAGCGCTCAAGATAATTTTGAAGATCGTGCATCTGTTGAGCTGTGTAAGAACGCCGACCAGTTGCCGAGGTTTCAGGCTCAACGCCGCCTTTACCTTCAAGATGTAATTTCTTGATATAGCTTTGAGATACGCCGATGAAGTTTGAAACTTCAGCGATCGAAAATTGGCGTAAATTTTTCTGAGCGTGAGGAGGAAACTTACGCTGACGCAGGTTATCCAGACGACTTGAGATTTCTTCACCTTGCGCTAAGATCGTCTTAGCGAAATGCTGTTTCAGTGATGAAGCGATATCCATTGTCGAAACCCTTGAGTAGCGATTATTTTGTTCACATAAGTAAATTATCGATACTGTATGAACCGATTCCGAAATCCTCGCAACAACTTTAAGGTTAACAGAAGGTTAACGCAATTTCGTTAGTTGTGTGAAATTGAAACGGTTGGATCATTGAAATTTAACGGGTTATCATCAACTAATTGTTCTATATAAGTAAATTCAATTTGTACGGCTGACAACGGTTTGTACGACTTAGTTTCTGTCACAGATTATCGATGATCGCCTAATCCAATCGCAATTACGAACGAGTAGGAGAAGATTGGGAGAAGGAACGCTCTCCATTTTTCTGATAAGCGTGATTTCCCAAGTCAACCGAGTGTCTGCCCAATAATAAAGCCAAAGACCTCAGATAGAATTACTGCAATCGTGAAAGCCATCATTGAGATCGCAAAATGACTGTAGACCGATATCGGCTGATTATGCTCGAATTCGTGATTGATATAATCCATAAAATCTTCTGGTTTAATGTTGCACAACATAACAGTGGCGTTTTGTTCGCCGGCATTAACAGCTTTAGCCAACGTCTTAGCAGTTCCACGCTCGATCTCTTCAATGTCTTTGAATGATTTAGTAACACTCCAGACCACGTCCGCTGTATAAACTGAAATCATGATCTTCTGCGTGATTTTTTGCCGCCATCATATAAGTTTTTTGAGAAAACATGCGCACGGTTAAAGCTGATCTCGTGTTGAAATCCAGCTTTTGAGTAATGAAAATTTTCTAAAGTACCCTGGTTTCCGACTATAAATTGCATCAATTTATCTCCTTGTGAAAATGCTTAGAGATAGAGTGTGAGCTCGTTCTATGAATGACACAAACTGATGGGATTAGCCGGCAGAAATCGCGAATTGGCAGTGTTTTCAATAATATAAAATGAAGAGCAGGAAAGGGGTAATAAAAAAGCTCCTGATCTCTCAGAAGCTTTGATGTCTGAGATGAATTGGTCTCGGACTACTTTTTGAAGAAGCCGCTGATCTCAACTTTTTTAGACTTCTTGTCATAGACACAGATAACCTGTTGCTCAGTTTTGTTGCCCTTTTCAAAGCCATTGATAATGGCATAGCCATATGTCTCGGAGCCAAACGGATCGACCTTGGTCGCTTTAACCTTCATATTTGCGCTGGCGGCTTTCGTGCATGCTTTCTTCACATCCTGCTGGAATTCTTTCCAGGCATCATCACTTGAAGCAAATGATGGCTGCATAGATAGTGCAAGGAATACGGTTGCGGCAGTAGCAATATAGGTTTTCTTGGATTTTAAGTCAGGCATCAGACATTCCTATTTCGACGGCTTCTCTGATTAGGGAGATAGTGCCCCAAGATTTAAGTCAATGATTTCAGTTGATGGAAATTTTGAGGGCAGGTGAGGGGAGTAGGGGAGCCGAAACTCGACATTGATCATTTCAGTTCCCAATGCTTGTAGAATCTACCAGGCAGGTCGCTCTGTCTGTCTTTGAGGACTTCTGATGTCCATTCATTGATTTCACGAAGATTGTTGATCAATACAAACGTTGAAATCGTGCTGTCTTTGCCGAAACAATAGAATTCTTTCTCTTTCCTGAACTCAAAATTTGAAGCGGCAGGATTTTTGCGACTGTAAAGTGGAGCCAGGTTCGCGAGGCGATGTGTCCAGTCATCCCTGATCTCTTAATCAGCAAAGAGAGTTATGGGTGACAATGCTCCGTTGTCTGCGCATGGCTCGCGCCATGGCGGCTTCTTGTCGATGGCGATTGTTGGTTAATGCCGGTGGTCGCAATACCGTGTCGTCACGGGCGCGCCCGGGCAACCAATGCGCATTCTTTACCTGACGTCGTCATTGAGTTTGGAGAATTATAGCTTTTCCTGCGAAGGAAAAGTCTTAAATTACCTATCTTCTAATTTATTTCTTTGCCTAAGGAAAAACATATATCGAAGCGTCATTGCCTCATTCGCTTTAAAAGATAGTGTTCGATGGCCTGAAAGGCGTCGAAAATCAGAATTGCAAGTGCCGCAACGACCATACCGCCTTGCAGCACAAAAGCGATGTTGTTGGAGATCAGTCCTGCGATAATCACTTCACCAAGCGTTTTTGCAGCGACTGTCGAGCCGATGGTCGCCGTTGCAAGCCCGATGACCGCGGACAGCCTGATGCCCGCAAGAATAACCGGGCTTGCCAGCGGGATTTCGATCTTCACAAGGCGCTGGCTGTTCGTCATACCCATGCCGCGGGCAGCTTCCACAACGGGCGAGGGCAGCGTCGTCAGGCCGGTTAGTGTGTTTTCGAATATCGGAAGCATTCCATAAAGAAACAGTGCAATCAGCGTTGGCTTGTCCCCAAAGCCAAAAATCGGAACTGAGAGTGCCAGCACCGCAACGGGCGGAAATGTTTGCCCGATATTCACGAGGCTCCGCGATAGCGGCAAAAACTCGGCTCCCCATGAGCGGGTGACGGCGATTGCCATTGCAATGGCAATCAAAGCGGATGCGAATGTTGCAGCCGCAACAAGCCCCACATGCTGAAGTGTCAGCGTCATCAGGTTTGCACGATCATAAATGACTGGCGTTCCTTCACTCACAAGTGGTCGCAACAGCGGTTCGAACAGATGCGGCTGCGAGAGAAACAGCAGTAACACCAGCAAAAGCAATAAACGAGGCGTGAGTGACAAAGCCAGTTTCATGCGGGGCGCTCGGCCTGATGGAGAAGCTTTTCCAGCGTCACGCGGCCCAATAGCCTGCCATCATAATCCTGAACCGGCAGTGCACTTCTTCCTGACCACAAAAGCTCTGCGAGAGCGTCGCGCTGCGATGCGCTGACGACAATGGGCGCGCCCGAAGCTTCACCCGATTGAAGCACAGTTTTGAGGTTCGCCAGGGACAGTAACCGGAAAGGCCGCTCGCCAGTGCCGACGAGCTTTTCGACGAATTCCGTTGCAGGATGCGCGAGAATTTCTGCCGGAGTGCCATATTGCAGCAGCTTGCCTTCATCCATCACCGCAATATGATCGCCAAGTGAAATGGCTTCTTCCATATCGTGGGTCACCAGCAGAATAGTCGTCCCGAGCCGTTTTTGAATGGCTTTGAGGTCTTCCTGCGCTTTGGTCCGGATGACTGGGTCCAGTGCACCGAAAGGTTCATCCATCAGCAAAATATTCGGTCCTGCTGCAAGGGCGCGTGCAACGCCGACACGCTGCGCCTGACCGCCGGAAAGCTCGTGCGGATAACGATCGCGATAGTCGCTGGGTTCGAGCTGAAACAGATCGAGCAATTCATCGATACGGGCGTTAGTACGGCTTTTTGTCCAGCCAAGCAGCGCGGGAACCGTGCCGATATTGCTCGCAACAGACCGATGCGGAAAAAGTCCATGTTGCTGGATGACATAACCGATACGCCGGCGTAGTTCATGGCCGGGTTTATCGTGATTGCTTCTGCCATCAATGCGGATTTCACCTGCATCGGGCTCTACGAGCCGATTGACCATGCGCAGCAATGTCGTTTTACCAGAACCTGATGTTCCTACAATGACTGCAATGCTGCGCGGCTCGACCGTGAAGTTCACATTATCAACCGCCGCACGGCCATTGTAGCGTTTGGTTATCTGGTCGAATTCGATCATGCGGTCTGCCCTCTGGCGATCTGAATAACGGCGTCAAGAATGACGCCCGCGGCAAAGGCCAGCAGAACTGTCGGGAGCGCGCCCAGCAGCACCAGATCCATGGCGGTCTGTCCGATGCCCTGAAAAACAAACACACCAAATCCACCGCCGCCAATCAGGGCGGCAATGGTCGTCAGCCCGATATTCTGCACCATCACGATGCGGATGCCGGTGAGGATAACCGGAAAGGCCAAGGGAAACTCCGTTTTGAACAGACGTTGCAGCCGTGTCATGCCCATGCCGCGCGCAGCGTCTGTTAGGGCGTCAGGCACATTGGTGAGGCCGGAAACCGTATTGGCGACGATAGGCAGAAGCGAATAGAGAAACAGTGCCACGAAGGCCGGTGCTGCTCCAATGCCGCGAATGCCGAGCTGCGCGGCCCAGGGAAATTGAACGGCAAGCCAACCCATTGGTGCGATCAACAGGCCAAAAAGCGCCATGGAGGGAATTGTCTGGACGATGTTAAGGCTGTTGAGAACCGAGGCCCGAACGCGTGGCAGTCGATAGCAGATCAGACCGATGGGAATGCCAATGATGGTTGCCGCAATCAGCGATCCCAGCGCCAGAGCGACATGACGTTGAGCTTCGTTCCAGAAGCTGTCTGCGCGGCTTTGATATTCCTTTATGAAAGAAATATCGTCCCAGAGCCCGGAACCCAATAACATTGCAAAAAGAAGCGTTGCTATAAGCAGCAATCCTATGCGCAACGACGGGCGCACGTTAAGACGCACGAGACTGTCGGCAACATAAAGAGCGCTCGCGAAAAGCAGCAGCCAGAAACCCGACGCTGGCGACACGCGTGCATAAGTGTTGCCATCAGGTGAGAGATAAGATGCGGACACGCCAATCATCACGAGCAGAACTGCAAGCGAAACACTACTCGCCACAAGCCTGAGCGCTGGCCGACGGACAAAAGTCGCAACAATCATACCAAGCACGATGGCTACAACAAGCAATGCGGAAGCCATAGTCGGTAAAGCATCGAGCAGATATTGCCCCTCGCCCTGCACAATGCGATTGGCTCGAAAAAGAGCAAAAGGCAAAGCAAAACTTGCTCCGCTCAAAAGAGCGAACGCCAGCCCAAGCTTGTCAAAGACATGCGATCTGCCGTGATAGGCAGACCGATCTTCCGTGATGATGTCTGACAAAATTACGCGGTCCTGTCGGCGTGAAGCCTCATTGAATGAAGCCATTTTTTTTGAGGAAATCCTCCGCGACAGCTTTTGCAGGTTCGCCACCAAGCTGCACGCGACCATTCAAATCCTGAAGCGTGGTGAGATCGAGCTTTTCAAAGACCGGCTTTAAAAGCTCTTCAATTTTCGGGTTCTTTTTCAAAACCTCTTCGCGAATAATCGGCGCTGGCTGATAGACTGGCTGCACATGCTTGTCGTCTTCAAGAACAACAAGGCCGGAAGGCGCGATACCGCCATCTGTTCCATAAACCATGGCAGCATTGGCACCACTGGTCTGGTTGGCTGCGGCTGCAATCGTTGCTGCCGTGTCACCTCCCGAAAGCGTAATCAACTGGTCGGGCTTGAGAGTAAACGCATAGGCCGTCTGAAAGGCGGGCAAAGCTGCCGGTGAGTTTACAAATTCGGACGATGCCGCAAGCACCACCTTGCCGCCATCAACGGCATATTTCCCAAAATCGCTGAGGCTTGCGAGTTTGCCTGCGTCCGCCACATCTTTGCGAATGGCTATGCCCCACGTGTTGTTGGCAGGCGATTGGGCAAGCCAGACAATTTTATTGGCATCGTAATCCAGCTTTTTTGCCGTCTCAAAAGCTTTGGCAGGGTCTTTCCAGAGGGGATCATCCGCCTTGTTGAAGAAGAAAGCAGCATTGCCGGTATATTCCGGATAAATGTCGATTTCGCCCGCCGTGATAGCCTGACGCACAACGGGCGTTGCACCAAGTTGGATTCGATCTGTGGTTTCAATGCCGTTGGCGTTGAGCATCAAGAGAATGATGTTGCCCAGAACACCACCTTCGGTGTCGATTTTGGACGAAACCACGACCTGTGCTTGAGCCATACCCGCGAACATCGCTGTCGCACTGGCGAAAATGGAGAATGCGAGGGCAGCCCCCTTCAAGGATTTTTGATAAGACATGTCTCTCTTCCCACTGCGCTGATTTTCTTCTGTTTAAGTAAAGTATGGCGCGCAGGCGAAAAGAAAAGTTTGCATATAATCTCTCCTGACAGCCAGCTGGCAGGAGAGGATGTGCCGGGCAGAAGATTAAGCAATAAAATCGCCCGGTTGGGCCGTGCGGTCTGTCTGATTGACCGGCCAGCGAGATGCTTAGCGGGGAATGAGGCCGAAGCGATGCGCATCATCAAGGAGATTGCGAACAGAAGAAGGTTGCCATTTGCGTCCTCCACGCACTGGCTTCTCTCCTAGTTTATCGAGCTGTGCTGCGATATCGCGCAGCGATAGCTTTGGATCAGCGATCCTGATCGCAGCGACCAGTTTCATCAACCGATTGGCCGGTATGCGGCGGGTGGACCGGATAAGAAGTTTTTGGTCTGCCATGTTCTCCCGAACCAGACGATGCACGGCGCGGCGTAAACGCTCAATCGTCCAGTCCTGACCTTGGCGATTAAGCACCTCAACCACATTGTCCCAGCCATGGGTGGGGCGCAGTTGCTGTACGACAGGCAGCCATGTGGGCGCTGAAGCGAGCAGTTCATCAAGATAGCGCTTGTCGCGTGCTTGTGAAACGGCGCTGATCGCCTCTGGTTTGCGTTCCCGCAATCCAGGATTTCCCGGAAGCTTGCCGCGTAGCTTCGCAGCCTTTATCCCGGCTTTTGATCGTTCGGCCGTAAGTCTGCGTTCAAGTTCTATAACAGAGCGCAGGATTTCCAGCGCAAACATGCCTTGCGGTGTTGATGTATCGATTGGATCGTGGATGGATCGAAAGTGGATGCCTCGTTGCGCAAGCTTTTCGAGCATCTCAAGAAGATGGCCGAGCGACAGAGCGATCCGGTCAAGGCTAACAACGACGAGTACGTCACCTGTGGCAAGTTCTGAGAGTAGTCTGTTCAGAACCGGGCGGTCCTTCACTGTGCCAGATCCTTGCTCTTCGAAAATCCGGTTGCACCCGGCAGAGCGCAGCTCATCCATTTGTGTGTCATGAACCTGATTGTCCGTTGGCGATACGCGTGCATAGCCAATAAGGCGATGGGGGAGGGAGGGAGATCTTGGTGGCTGCAACTTTGACATGGATATGATCTTACATCGTTTGCGGACTTGTACAATTAAAGTGCATTAGAAATTAACGAGTTGCAAGCGTGTTTATAAGTAAGAATAACTGGCCATCAAGGGCAATATTAATGATATGTTATGGTCTTCTCACCAGTTATGAGCGGATACGCGTCGGAGGCCTTCTAAGAGGGGGCTGATGAAGGATGCCAGTCGTGAGTGTGAGGGGAGCTTTCGTAGTCGGGTTGGTGTGAGCGCCGCGTGTATCAGAATTGATAGTAGAACACCAAAGGCTTGACGAACCCTTCTGCGGTTTATGGCATTGCCAATACTTAAAATGAATTCCTCAACGGCACGAAGATGAATGTGAATGAAGTGAGCTTCACCGACAGAAGCGAGCGCCTTTGGCGTGGTCCTGGGTTGAACGGTTCCGATAATTGGAACGATGACAAATACTCGATCTCTGGTAAGGGTTCAGTAAATACGAGCTTCGGTCATTTTGGCGACAGTTTTACGCCTACAAAGAAACGGCTGACCTGCGTGTAAAGTGGTAAGTCCCAATAGCTAAAACAATCAATCCCCGGACGACTTAAAGTTGTCCGGGGATACAACGCTATTGGGAGTAGGGGATAGAGCCAGACAAGGCGATGCATCACTATAGACGCTGACTGTGTTTAGGATGCGGTAAAAAGTCAGCTATAACGGTTGAACCTATGATCGCTGTGGTACCCAGACAAATACCGAAAACACTATAGAATAGATCGAGCCGTTCAAAGGTGCTTGACAAGAGACAAGTCGCATATGAGCGTCTATTCCATCTTAATCAGATTGCAGGAAACTTTCCTTGTCAGTTGTAAGCTACTCTTGAGAGTTGTTATAATAATACGGGACAATCTTGCTTTCAAACGCAGATATGCCCCGCATATTTCACTATATAACGTTAGAACTTTGCAGTCATATTCAGCCTGAACGTACGCCCGGGGCCAGGCATGAGTGCGGCGTTAATCGCATCCATGTAGTAACGGTCCGTCAGGTTATCGATTGCAAAATCAATTTGCTTCGATTCATTGAACTTGTAACTGCCGAAGACATCAACGAGCGTGTACGGATTCCAGTTGCCGGGCTGAATTTCACTCGTTGATGCTACCTTTGTCTTCACAAAACGGTTTGAGTAATAGCTTACGCGTGTCCCTAAGGTGAGACGTTCCTCGAACATTTTGTAAGTCATCTGCATCGAAACAGTGTCCTTTGGTGGAACATGTTGCAATGCGTAACTGTTGGCAAAACCACCCTCAGTACACAGATCGTCAATCCTGTGAAGAGTGCCGGGCTTTGCACAGAACCGAGACTTAATTGCATGGTTCCAAGACAGTCTCGCCGACAGTGGTCCACGTTCGTAGTCAGCACTGACCTCAATGCCCGACATGCGCGCATTCTCCAGGTTGACCATGCCCAGCGAACCGATCACGCTTGTGCCGCCGGGGATATTATAAGGCACATTTGAACGCGTGAGATAATTATCAATATCGTTATCATAATATGCAATATGTGTCCGAAGCAGATCATTTTCGGATATGACATTTTCGAAAGACTTATTTGCACCTATTTCAAACGTCTTTGCGCGCTCTGGCAACAGTTCATCGGGCATCAGACCCGTCGAAAAGCCTTTGATTGATTCAAATATAGTCGGCAATCTGATTGCATCGGAGTAACGCCCATAGAGCTGAATGCTATCGGTTGGCGTCCAGCTAAGCGAAATGTTCTTCGACCAGCCATGCCCCGACCGTTCCGTGTGCTGTCCGGGCACTAACTCATAAGTCGCATTTGGCCAAAAGGTCAGTGCCTTTAGAGTGTAGTTGTGGTCGGTAGTCTTATAATCTGAATAACGAAGACCAGTCTTCAACTGCCATTGAGAATTGATTTCCCAATTTGAGTTTAGGAACGCACTCTTTTGGGTTCTTGAACCCGTTCGAGGCGCGAACTCAATATGATTGATGGTCCATTTATCATTTTCATAGCCATCAGGCAGGCCAACTTTTTCATGCTGCCAGGCTCCACCATATTCAAGTTTAAAGTCTCCAGGGATAACGTCGATTTTACTTTCGTTTGAAACTGTCACACCGTCACGAACGGTCTGAGACCAGCTGTAACTTTCTGTGGTGATCCCACTCACAGTCAGTAAGTTAGTCGCACGGTGGTCCATGTCTGTGCGGAATAGATCGACCTTGAGATTAATCAAGTCACTTTCCGGGTCCCAACGATAGCGAGCTGTCCAGGTTTTAAGATCAAGCTTGTCAAGTTCCGACTGATACCCTCCGACCGCACTGGTGTGAGTACCAAGGCGCGTCGGCATGATTTCGCCATAGGTACTATCAAAATCCATATAGCTCAGCTCAAGGGCATGATCATCACCGAACCGGAAATTCCCTTTAAACAACAGTGATTTATTATCAGTAGAGGTATTGAGGATTTCCTCGCCACCCTTCCAGGGAGACAGGCCTTCGTAACCAATCGTCTGGTAGCCGTAATCGGTACCAAGATCGACAAAGTGTGGTTGTCCCTTGCCATGTTCTCCGGAGAAATAATTGCCATTTTTACGGCGTGCATAAGCCGCAACCAAATCGACGTTTTCGGAGGTAAAAGCACCTGCAATACTGCCGTTTCCACCCGTAGGGTCAAGCAAACCTGGCCGGTCCATATTGCCGCCATCGCGTACTACCGGTGTTGTACCCTCAGGAAAACGACCGCCCAACATACCGCCTTGAGTGAAAACTGCCGGCACCGAAGCGCTATTGCTATTGAAGCCTCCGCGCAAACGTACACCGAACTGTTTTCCGGGAAGCAAAATGTCATCCGCTGAAATCGTCTGCATACGAACGATGCCACCAATTGCGCCCGTGGCGTCAGCACCTGAACTTGCGCCCTTTTCGATTGCCACTTCGCCAATCAGGTCCGGATCAACATAGCTGCCTGACCGCGCACCATTATAGCCGCGATAGACTGTTTGTTCTTGAGAAGCGCCATCAATGATAACTGGTACACGGCCTTGGCCCTGCATGCCGCGAATATTGACATCAAGCGCACCTGAATTCCGGCTATCCCCATTGAGGACACCGGGTATTCCGCCGATAAAATCCCCAACGGAACTACCCCTCTTCTGCTCTATTTCTTCGCTCGATATGTAAGCAACAGAGCCGGCGGATTTATAGGTATCATCATAGCTACCCAATGCACCTTGACCACCGCTCACCGTAATTGTGTTGAGAACCGTTGTGCCATCGGCCGAAGGGGCGCTTTGCAGCGCAGATCCCATCGTCGGGTCCGAAATTGCAACAGTTTTGGCACTCGTGAACTTATGCGATAACCCAGTTCCCGATAACAAAGCTGCTACAGCCTGCTGGGGCGTCATTGTTCCGCGAACTGGACGGCCCATAGCAGATGCTGCTCCAGTTTCAGGAAACACGACATCAATGCCTGTGACACGAACAATATCATTCATTGCCTGGCGAATGGGCTTGGCAGGGACGTTAAACTGATAAGCCTGTTCTGCTGTCTGCGCAAATGCTGCACCATTCAAGGCACCAGCCGTAATAGTCGCAGTCAAAACCGTCGATGTCAGAAGAACAACTAATCTTCTGCGGCTTGAAGCCTTGCCCATAATCATACCCTCTCAACAAAACAATGTGCGAGAGGCGATCAGTTGCGCGATCACGTGCAATGATTTTTGTAGCACTCTCAACATTGCTATCGCCAGTGGAGCAGGAAGGACCTCATAAAAAAGCAAACTTTTTTGAATTATTTTTATGGCCCTATGAGAATGACCTTACCGACGAGGCTGGTCATCCGAAATCCAACAGATGTTTGCATTGCTTCAAGCGTGGCCGCCGTCTTATCGAGAGAAATATTGCCGCTGACGCGTTTGTTTTTCAGCTCAGAAGAAAGAACAACAATGCGGCCATCCCGATACCGTTCGATCTGAGAGAGAACATCGCCGAGACGCGCATTATCAAAAATCAACCGCCCCTCATGCCATGCCATACGCTCAGCAATGTCTACTCTCTCGACGCTCCCAAGGCCAACCTTGTCATATTCAACGCTTTCTCCGGGCTGGAGAACAACTTTTTGAGCTTCATCAATGGCTGATACTTCAACACTGCCTTCCGCAAGTGTGACGGTGACATTGTCATTTTCGTTCATGATAACGTCAAACTGTGTTCCCAGAACACGGGCCTCACCATTGCCAGCCCGCACCACAAAAGGCGCACCGTTTTTCTGAACTGTAAAATATGCGCTCCCGCGCAGAAGATGAATGCTCCGCGCATTAGATGAAATATCAGCATCAAATGCCGAATCCGCATTCATGAGGATCGTTGATCCATCTTGCAACGTCACAAGGCGACGCTCACCTTTGGACGTGCTATAGTCAGCAGTCAGGTTCTGGATTATGTTTGGATCATTGACCCACATCCATGTACCCAGAATAAAAACCGACAAGCCGCTGACAATCACGGCTCCTGTCTTGGATTTCCATTTATTCCTGCGAAAATTCTCGATTTTTTTCATAGGCAGATCGAGATCAGTATTGGTATTCGTGGCTGCGTTCTTGGCAACTGCACCAATATCCAACCAAAGTGTGCTTACTTCTTCATAAGCTGCGTAATGTTGAGGACTAAGCTCTAGCCACTGAGCAAAATCCTGTTTCTCTCTGCGCGTCGGTTTGCCATTGATACGCGTAAACCATGCCACAGCCTCTTTCTCGATAAGAGAAATATCTCGATTATCGGTTATTTTTTGGCGTTCCATGAAGTCGCTTCACTTCCGAGGCAATGTTACCATTAGCAAGTAACCTAATCCTTTAACCATGCAACATTCTACTTCGAATGTTTACATGCCATTATTGCCTTGGCCATTTCCCGCTCAACCGTGCTGTAGGATATTTCCAATCCAACAGCAATTTCCTCGTAGGTACAGCCACGCATTCGATTGAGTAGAAAGATTTGCCGCGTTCGCAGAGGCAAAGATGCAATTGTATTTTCTAATCGCTTGAGATCTTCGCGCGCTGCAACGATTTGATCCGGCAGAATAACGGGGGCTGCATACTGCTCTTCGGTCAAGCCATCCAGAAAATTCTGGCGCCGACGCTCTGAACGAAACCGACTAATCGCTGCGAACTTAGTCGCTTGCGAAAGATAAGCAGGGGAAAGCGTCACATGCGCTTTGGCTTTAGCCCACAGAACCGCGAAGACGTCCTGAACGACATCAGGAGCGTTAAACGGACTCACTTTGCACATTGCTATGCGCTCGAGCCGGCGATACTCATTTCGATACAAGAGCTCTAGCTGCTCAGCTTTCGCTTTTTCCATTTCAATGCCCGCAGCCGAACCAGCCTCTAAAACCAATCATCGTAACGTTGGTACTAGCTTCAGTGCATAAATACTAGATTATAATTGTCAAGTTTAATCTGGACCTCGCGAAGCCCGATACCGATCAATTATACATTGCTAAAACGAACCGGTAATAGCATCGCCCGGTAAGTGACAGCTTGAAAGGGGCGATAGAGTTGGTTGTCTTGTAATCAGCTTTTGCCCTTTCACCCATCCGGCATAACTGGGGGCGTATTCGAAAAGCGCTGGAATATTCTGGCCAGCTTTGCGCCTTGCGATTGAGGTCGGAAAATTGGAAATTTGGCCTGGGATGAAAAGATATACTGCTCGCAATATAAAAGTATTGTTCGCAGTTTCGGGGCTCACTGCAGCTGACAAGAGTTTTAATCAGGGAATAAATATCAAGAATAGTTAAAATGCTGACGAGCCTGACTCACAGTCAGCAACGCTTGGAGCTCAGTCAAATGCTCGCCCTGGCGTGAGGGTTTGTTTTCCGCTCCCGAACCTGATCGCATGGAATGAACATATATCTCATCCCCAGTTCTGAGGATGCGGTTGCTGCCGAGAGGACTTATTGAATGCTTATGCCTGCTTGGAAGTAAAGCGGCGCCACACCTATATCTAACGAGGAACGACAATGCATCAGAACGCATCCCGTCGCACGTTTTTGGCTCTTGCTGCTGTAGCTGCCACTGCTGGTTCGACAGTGGCACTTACCAGTTCCACCGCCCATGCTGAACAAGGCAATATGGATGCAGCGCTCGAGGATTTGCGCAGTGCTCTCGCGTCATTGAACGCTGCGACACCTAACAAGGGTGGTCACAAGGAGACTGCAACCCAGTTTGTCAAACAGGCTATCGAACAAGTCGAGGCCGGGATTGCATGGGCCGCTGAACACGGCAACGGCTGAGATAGTCGCGGGGGAAAGCCACATGAAGCCGGGCATGAGGGCAGGGTCAATCGCTGCAGTGATCGTCATTGCTACAATGTGCTCCGCGAGGGCGATAGAAACGCGTTATTCGTGCGCGGATGGAACCGAAATCATTGCAGTTTTTTCCTCGCCCGATCAATCGCCCGGCGACGTTCAGTTATCTTTTAATGGGTCGCCTGATATCATACGTTTGCCACAACTGCGCTCCGCCGATGGCGGACGCTACCAGAAGGGTACCACGGAGTTCTGGATTAAAGGCAACAATGCGACCCTGGCACGTCACGGCAATTCTACCATCTGCAAGGGCCAGTGAGCTCTCTGAATTCTTTTTTGTTTCGAGCTAATGATAAGCCGTGTTTCGCTCATACGCATGTTTTGTTTGAACTGTTGCTCCCAGCGGCCACTGCCTTGAAACCAGAATGGCGTTCTTCAAGGCTTCTGCTCCACCCCCATTGCAAAACAGTAATTCAGCAGGCCTGAATGCAATTCCCTACAATCATGATCAAACCACGGCTCCACATCGGCTTCTGAAAGAGATCGAGCGCATCTGTTTAACTTGAAGTTCTTTGATTGAGATAGCTCGTCAGACCGAATGCATCGGTTAACATATCGGATCGGTGCAGCCGCCCCTCCATGCCCTATAAAATATCGTAATGATTAAAAAGGCTGGGAGCTAGATTTTAGCTCAAAATTTGCTAATTTAAAAAGAGGCCTTTTTGCATTTGAGCAGTGTAGGGCATGATGCAAAATCAATACAACTCGATCGTTAATGACATTTACGAAGCATCTACGGGCGAAGTTGGCTGGTCATCTTTGCGCGCCAAGCTGTTCGACTTACTGGGTGCTGAAGCAGGCACGCTTCGCTTCAGGGAAGCGAACGGTCAGTTTACCAATGTGTTTCGAACTGGTGAAGCGGGAGAGGATCTATACGCCAAGTATTATCTTGAGATCGACCCTATCAGGTCTGCAGTTTCCCGAATGACCGTTTCAGATGGCGGGTCTGAAACGGTTCTGTTTCACGATGACGTTTTAGATCCTGAGCTTTATCATCGAACCGAGTTTTATCAGGACTTCGTTCGGCCAAACGGTCGAGACCACATGCTTATTGGTGTCGTCGGTGACGATGACCATACAATAATGAGCTTTTTTCGCCAACGGCGCGCCTTCAGCACGCACGAACGATCGGCCCTTGCCGCGATCCTGCCACACATAAGACGCGGACTTAAATTGCGGAAGAAGATGAAAGACACCGAACACAACGCGTTTCTTAATTATTCGGTATTTGAAGCGTTGCCGGGAATTCTTTTGGCATTAGACAGTTCTTGCAAAGTCATATTTGCAAATGCGGCAGCCCGACAGATGTTTGCGCGTCAGGATATACCATTCTCGGTATCGCCGGTACTCTGCGGAAAGGGAGGGCGCGTTGTTCTAAAGGAAGGCGATGGGCAACGTTTTCGGCAAATTGTTTATAATGCGTCCTGTAGTGGAAGAGATGGCGCTATATTGATCGAGTACACTGGCAGAGCGACAGAGCAAGCTCACCAAATAGCGGTTTACGCATCACCTTTGCAGATGCAGGCCGGTGTTCCAGCGGCGGCTTTAATAGTTATTCAGGACCTGTCCGAACTACGCTCAGCGCCAGTATCTTTGTTGGGTGAATTGTTTGGACTAACAAACGCGGAATGTGCTGTAGCTGTTGCTCTTTTGGGAGGCCAAACGGCGGAAGTCGTGGCAGGTAACAGGCATGTTTCACTTGAAACTGTTCGTGCTCAGATCAGGACTGTGTTGCATAAAACCGATGCATCTAATCTTCGGGATTTTGAGCGCATTGGTGCCCTTCTGAGCACCATGGCAAGACGTTGAAACGCGTATAAAATTCATAACTTCTGCGTTCTATGACGATATATTTCTCAGGTAATTGATGATTACATTTTGATCCTGCGATGAGCAGGCAACATACCCATCGGCTCGAACGAGATAAAGAGTGTCTGAATCGAGGTTTTGACGAAAATTGGGATGGAGCACACTCTGGAATGCGTGAAAATCGGCTTTATTGAGTGGAATGTTACTCATATACAGTGTGAACCGTTCGTCGCTTGGCTCGTGCAAACCGCTCTGAGTGTGTGCAGTAAAAAAGCGCTCGCCCGGATACGGACCAGAGCGAGCTTTAGGACCATTTAGCGGACTAATGGGATAGTGAATAGCGACTTCCGTTATCGCTGATCCGATAGCATGCTGGATTTTTGATATTCCCAGAAGGTGATGAGCAACGAAATTACGGAGTTCCTGAGTGATAGGGCTGGTTAAGGTTGCGATCTTCGTCAAGCGACTGGTGGCTTTTAGAACATTGTCGCCAACGTGGCTGCGTTCAATCGAATAACTATTGAGCAATTCCTCACTGCATGCGCCTTTAATAACCAGAGCAAGCTTCCAGGCGAGATTAAGAGCATCTTGCATTCCGGTGTTCATTCCCTGCCCACCCGCCGGGCTGTGGATATGTGCGGCATCACCAACTAAGAACATACGCTGATATCGATACTCTTTTACCTTCCGATCATTAATGCGAAATCCAGTCAGCCACTCGGCGTGTGAAAGTCGGCATTTAAAACCGCTTCGCTGATCAACCAACTGCTGTATTTCTGTCATTGACGGGTTTTCAATGTCCGAAATATCACTGTTATCGATGTTCCCGACAATGCGAAAGCGCTCTCGCGTAATCGGAAAAACAACAAGTATGCCACTACGATGCCAGTGAACGGACACATCCGTACAAAAAGGGTAGTCGTCGATGTGAACGTCAGCCAATACCCAGGCGCTGGGGAGTGTTTCGCCATCAAATGTTGCACCGACGGAGTGGCGAACGAGACTATGCGCCCCGTCACAGCCAATCAGCCAGTCGGTCCGCACGCGTTCTTCCTTTCCGTCCAGGCCAAGTAAGATGCTTTCCGCAAAATCGCCGGTTTGTGAAACTGACGTGGCCTCAACGCCACGCTCAACCATAACGCCGCGCCGATTGAGCATGTCTTCCAGCAATCGCTCCGTTTCAGATTGCGGGATCATTAATGCAAAAGGGTAGGGCGACCGGACACCACTGATATCGAGCCGCCCTATTAAATTTTCTTCAGTCAAAATAGAGATGTGTGTGACCGGCAGCCCATTGTCGATAAAATCTTGTGCAGCGTGTCCCAGCAATTCGAGCGTTCTGCTCCAAAGGACAAGTGCCTTGGATTTGTCTGTTCTGGTGAGCGCTTTATCTATGATACGAACAGGTACACCAAACCGTGTCAACTCGAGTGCAATTGTAAGCCCAACCGGGCCAGCACCGATGACAAGAACATTTGAACTGTCGAACTCTTTCAAACTGGACTCCAGTCAATTATCTGGCAACTCATACGAGAATGACACGCATTTTTACTGCTCAGCTTCAAATAGCCAAAGCTCATATGTTGGTTGAGGGCGGCCATTTGCCTTTTCTTGCATGCCGAGGAAGGCAGGAATGCGCATTTGCTGCTCAAATGTCAGAGCGCCGATGAGTGGTTTCATAGCGGTGGAGAATTTCTTCAATTCATTCCCGCGGACGATTTCTGCATCTGCTGTGCGCTCCAGGATATCCACGATATTTGCTGGTGGTTGAGCTTTCGAACGTTCGACATTGCGCTCGGCCGCCCGCAAAGCAAGCTCCCGTATTGCATCTTCAACAGGCGGCCAGAGCTTTTGCTGTTCCGTATCAAGCTTCAAAACAGTTTTGAGAGCTATTATCCGGGCATCCAGAACGGCGGCTGCATCGTCAGAGGAGTAAATTTCTACCAGTGGCGGTGTATCTGTTGCAGTGCTTTCTGAGGATGATTTGTCCTGTGAAAATGCTGGGAAAGAACACACTATGAGTGTCGTGATAATGGCTAAGCCACAACTTTTATAAAGACGCATAATTTTGCTCACCATCAATGAGATTGGTAACTGGATGAATTATTTCCATTGACCATTAGGCAGACGGCCATGATAGGGCGTATCGCGACAATGTCCCCATGGACCGTGCCACATGCCGGGAGGGCAGCCATTCCCAAAGTAGCCAAAAGCCGGAGCGGGATTGCCGGCCCAGTTGCCATTGGGCAGCGGACCGGTGTAGGGCGTATCGCGGCAATGCCCCCAAGGACCGCGCCACATACCAGCGGGACAGCCCTGTGCAACAAGTTTAAGTTGGGAGGCTGAAGAGGACGACAAAGGGTTGGTGGGTGAAAAAGCGGCAGCAGGAGATGCAATTGCAACTCCCAGACTGATAATTGAGAGAAATTTAAAGGTGCTCATCCTGATCTCCGTCCACCTGAGTTTGGGATCTTTGTTCATTTACAAGCAAAGATAACCCTGCTCCTTAGAATTAAGATGATTGCTTGTTCCGGGCATCACCAGAACTGAGGATGACAGTTATTATGATTTTGCTTGAGCATAATTATTGTTTCTTAATGCCAGTTTTGATTAGGAAATACACAAGCATGCCGGTTCTTAGCAGCGTTGCAATGAGCAGTGGCCCAAAGTTATCTGGTGCGAAATTAGCTGATACAATTGCGTCGTGTACATGACCGATAGCGACGCCCACATAGAAAATTATGGCATAGAGTGCGATTGCACATTTGAAGCTAAGACTGTTCCAAAATGCTATGATCGCTACAACACCCATGGCGAAATCAGCTATCCCTATTTCTGTTTCAAATGGGCTGGGTGACCATCCTATCTGTGCGGAGGCGAGCTGTGGAAAGAAGATATGAAAGAAGCCAGCCCAGAGGCCATCGATACCAACGGCGAGGAGAAGCAGCCAGCCGAAGCGACGTTCGCCGGTGTGATCACTACCGCGGAGTGCTAAAGCGATAATCAGAGCAATTAGTGTCAGTATTGACGGAAGATTGGACAAAATGAAACTGATGCTATTGGCTATCATGACGTACCGGTCCTTCAGCGGTAGAGGTAAAGAGAATGGTGACTCATTTGTGTTCAGCGCACATGGTTCGGGATCGTTTATTTCACGAGATCTAACGTGTGATGTTTATGAAGGCATCCTCAGAAATGATGATGTCAAATAATCAATTTACAGAATGGAACGATTCAGGGCTGACAGCTACACAAATCAATAATTCTTTAAGCTCTATAGCTTGCCTGGACTTGTTAACAGTAAGGTTAGTCTTCAAGCAGTAGTTCGCTACATGCGAAAATAGCAGGCTTGTCCGGTCAATTGCCCTTTTATTTCGCGAAACTAGCGACCGTCACGCCTAGCAAGTGGTCGATCGATGAAGTTTGGGAGCCAAGGCAAGAAATCCTTTTTGAATAATTGTTGGCTAGATGATTAGCGGGGAATGAGGCCGCAGCGATGCGCATCATCAAGGAGATTGCGAACAGATGAAGGTTGTCATTTGCGTCATCCACGCACTGGCTTCTCTCCTAATCTATCGAGCTGTGCCGCAATATCGCGTAGCGATAATTTTGGATCAGCGATCGTGATCGCAGCGACCAGTTTCATCAACCGATTGGCCGGTATGCGGCGGGTGGACCGGATAAGAAGTTTTTTGGTCTGCTGTACCGCTTAATCCGAGCGCATCGCATAAACGCGATGGTTAAATGGAACGTCACAGCTCATAAGCTTGCGTAATATACATTGGCCGCACCAGCAGGCTCTTACTGCAAACAATGTGACAGCACCCAAATCGCTGCCAGAGCAAATCTTTTGTTCTGTTTAAGTACCAATTGTTGGTCCAATGATGCAAAGGAGTGATGACATGTCACGAAACACTTCAGTTAGCCTTGGTGAGCATTTTGCCGGCTTCATCGATTCACAGGTGAGGGGAGGGCGCTACGGCTCTGCCAGTGATGTGATGCGCGCAGGATTGCGTCTGTTAGAGGAACATGAAACGCGTATTAAGTCATTGCAGGACCGCTGCAAACGTATCCAGTTGCTGGATGCGCCATTTGATCGGCTTGTCTCCTGCCATAATTAGTCCACTGAAGATTCAGGGTGCAATTTAAGGTCGGTTTTCCCGAAATCCTGCCCTTTAAACAGCAACGGCGCTTTATTGACGGCGCTAACAGCGTAGGAAAAACAGTCACCCATGTTCAGGCTGGCGGGATGGCGACCTTTTCCATAGTGTTCCAGGGCATGTTCGGCGGCGCGATAATGCCTTCCATCGAATGCTATGGTTGTAATGTTGGGTGCATCAAGGAAGCGATTGACGATGTCGCCCGCATTGGCAAATCTTTTGGCGGACAAGACTGTTCTTAATTCGAACACGGTGGGCCATCCAATAATGACAGCTTCCTGACGCAAAACCGTTTTGAATGCTTAGGCTTCCAGTTCACCAAGGACGATTGCGACAATCACGGACGTATCGACAACAATCACTTTGGCAACCCGTTCTCATCGTATAGGTCATCATGTGCGGACGTTGTGCCAGCTGGAACGTTTTTGCGGCCTTCGGCGGCAAGCTCCCAAACGGCATCAAGGGGGTGGTGATTGCTTTTGAGTTGTAGTTCCTGATCGTAACGCTCCAGCGCCCGCTCAACGAGCTTGTTGATTGGCTGGCCGGTGCGCTTGGCCAATGCATGCGCCAGATCGCGCGCTTTGGAGCTGCGCACAGACAGTCGCGGTTCGGACATTGCCATTCCCTTATTGCTTTAGCAGATTATACAGCAATTAGTGGCTCAGATGGCAAGATTTATGCATATGATGGCTGACCTCCGATAACCAATGATATAGGTTTGGCTTTCTCATATTGATCCGCAACAACGTGTCTGTCTTTCTAAAGAGCGTCAATCGTTGAGTTCTGACGGATCGTCAAGAACGTAACTTTTTTGCTTAACTTAGCTAATTATTTGACTTCAGGGGGCAAGGGCGTCTCTAAAATTTGTAACAATAGCGCAGCTGTCGAAGGAGCCAACATAAACAGCTGCCCCACGAGGAAGCAGCCGTCAAATTACCGATTTGATTTTGGGGGTATGTCAGCCAAATCTTCTGGCTGTCTTGATAATCTCCACCACCATTTTGGATGCTTTCTGAAGCGAGTTCACAGGTAAGAACTCGTATATTGAGTGGAAGTTATGCGCGCCACAAAAAAGATTAGGGCATGGTACGCCCTTTTCTGACAAAACTGCACCATCATAACCGCCGCGCATGGGCACTGGTTTTGGTTCTACGCCAATAGTTCTCATAGCGTTCAACGCCAATTCAACCGGGTATCGGTTTTTGCCTTCAAGGCTTTCCGCAACGTTACGATAGACCGGCTTGTAATGCACATCAACGATGTGTCTACCGTGTAGCTGATTGAAGCCGGATGCTAGCTTAGCAATGAATTGGCGCCGGTTCTCAAATCCTTCTTTGGTAAAGTCACGGATATCGATCGTCAGAGTTGTCTTTGCGACTGTGCCTTCTATTCCTTTCACCCAGTAATAACCCTCTCGCCCTTCCGTATATTCCGGCCGCTCGCCACCTGGTAACATCGCAATAAACTGTTGTGCGTAGAGAATTGAATTCTGCATCTTGCCTTTGGCAGACATTGGATGTGCCGGCTGCCCCGTAAAAGTGATACGGAACTCCCCGGCGTTCCAGTTTTCATACACGATTTCTCCAATGGCACAGCAATCGAGAGTGTAGGCGAAATCGGCGTTCAATGAAGCTGCGTCAAGCGCCTTCGCGCCGAGCAGTCCTATTTCTTCATCAGGAACGAAAACGACTTTCACCGGCCCGTGTTCAATTTCGGGATGTTGTGTTAGATACTGAATTGCATCCATGATTTCGGCTATAGCTGATTTATTGTCAGCACCGAGAAGACTTGTCCCGTCGGTCACAATGATACGATCACCCGCATAATGGGCTAATTCTGGAAACTCATCCAAACGCATGACAGCGTTGGTTTCGTCGTTAAGGACGATGTCGCCACCTTCGTAATCAACGATATGCGCACGCGTATCTGTTGAGTATTCTGCGGAAGTATCGAGATGCGCAACCCAGGCAATCGTGGGGAACGCGTGTTTTTCGCTCGAAACATTGGCGGCGAGTGTACCCACCACAATTGAGTGGTCTCGCTCTTCGACTTCTAAGCCAAGCGAGCGCATTTCACCAGCAAGTAATGTCGCTAGTTGTGTTTGTCCCTCGCTGGAGGGCAGCGTACCCGCATTTGGCACAGCTGTAGTGTTAATGCGTGTGTAGTTCAGAAAGCGGTCTACGATATTCATGATAAATCTTCTCAGAACTTGCACAAGAAAGACGTAAGCAAAGGTGCCTTCACAGCGCAACTTGCGGGCATTCATATCGCTCGCAAGTTGGCCTTTCTTGCCCGTTTATTTGAGTAAAGGTAATAGGCCTTTATTCTTCAATATCGACGTCTTCAAAAAGATATCCACCAAATGGATCAATTTTGAAGTCTTTAACTTTAGTGCTCACAGGTTGCTCTACAACTTGATGAGCGATGGTCAGCCACGGCGCTTGTTCTTTAAATATGACCTGTGCCTGCTGATAAAGTCTTGTCCGCTCGGCCTGATCTGTTGTCAGTTTGGCTGCCCGGATCAGCTTTTCAAAATCCTCATTGCACCAATTGGCGCGGTTTGCGCTGCCAATTGCCTGACAGCCGAGAAGAGCAGCCAGGAAATTGTCAGGATCTGCTATACCACCTGTCCAGCCGAGCATGACAGCACCATCGCGGTCTTTTTCCAGTGAACGCTTGAGATATTCACCCCAATCGTAAGTGATAATTTCTGCATTAACGCCCACTTTGGCAAAGTCAGATTGTATCAATTCAGCCGCGCGGCGAGCATTTGGCATATAAGGACGTTGCACGGGCATTGCCCAGATTTTCATCTTCAGATCTTTTACACCTGCTTCTTCCAGAATCTTGCGCGATTGATCAGGATCATAAGGATCGTCCTTAACGTCCTTGTTATAGCCCCAAACAGCTGGTGGAAGCGGATTTACTGAAACAATAGCTGAGCCGTTATACACCGCATCAATGATTGCCGGCTTGTTAACTGCCATATTGAGTGCTTTGCGCACGCGAACGTCGTCGAATGGCTTCTGCTGCGTATTGTATGCAAGAAATGAAAGGTTCATTCCATCTCTGCTCAGCATAGCTATCGAAGGATCTTGTTTCATCTCCGCAATATCTGCCGGATTTGGCGCTGCGATAACGTGGCATTCTCCGGCTTTTAGTTTTTGATGTCGAACCGCTGCATCTGGTGTTATCGCGAAGATAAGATTGTCGATCTTCTGCTTTCCACCCCAATAATCAGGGTTGGCCTTATAACGAATAGCGCTGTCTTTTTGATAAGCTACAAACTGATAAGGTCCAGTGCCGACTGGTTTTTGACTGAGGTCTTCCAGTCTGCCATCTGCGACCAGTTTATCGGCGTATTCTTTCGACTGAATTGCTGAAAACGTCAGAGAAAGCGTCGAGATGAAAGTCGCTTCAGGTTGCGAAAGTACGAACTTAACGGTGTGATCGTCGATTTTTTCAATTTTCTCGATCAACGTGGGAAAAGAATAAGCGCCGAACTGTGGCCAGGTTCCCTGATTGTAATAAGGATTTTCCTCATCCCCCTGACGCTCGAAGGTGAAGATTACATCATCCGTGTTGAATTCGCGCGTGGGCGTGAAAAAATCAGTCGTGTGAAACTTAACGCCTTTTCGCAATTGAAAAGTATACTCTTTTCCATCCTCAGAGACATCCCAGCTTTCTGCAAGTCCTGGCACAAGTTCGGTCGAACCCCGTTTGATCTTTATAAGGGTGTTTGAAATGTTGCGTGCTGATGCATCATACACAGCACCAGAGGTGGTCTGAGCCGCATCAAAATTCTCTGGCGATGCTTCCGAGCAATAAACCAATGTCTTTGCAAAGGTCTGTGTCAGCGCTGTGCTATTGAATGCAGCAACAACGAGTGCTGCAGAAATTAGCTTCCCAAGTTTTTTCATCAAACTCCATCCCTTATTTTAACGCGATCACTCTTCTTCGAGCGACTAATTGCGGCGCATCTGATTGATTCCAAAAAGTTGTGCTGGTCCATAGTGGGCGGGAGTGGGAGCGCGGCGCAAGGTCAAAACGGCTGTAAAAGTGACTTTTGATTTTTGAGCTTCAGGGAACGCCTCCCGAACCCATGCTGTCAACGTTGCACGGCCAGGATAGCCTAAGGCGCGCATCGTTGCAGAAACACAACGACCATGCGTGCGGTAGTGCTCAACAGCCGCTTTCTTCTGCGCCTGTGTAAACTTTGGGGCTCGAGGTGCAAATCCTAAACGCAGTTCAAGATGGTGCTCATATTCCCGGCACCAGCCCTTCAAAGCATTCTTGCTTGGATAGCCCAACTGGCGAATAGTGGCCTTCGCACGCTTGCCCAGCTTGATATAAAGCGTAACGGCTCGCATCCGGTCTTCGTAGGAATACATGAACTACCTCCCTGATAGTCCAAGTTTTCGTCCGCACCCCCGTGGGGGCAGTTCGCAGCGGTAATTAACAGGCTGAAGCTCGGTGCCATAGATTTCGGATTCTCATCAAAGAACTTGTTCGTCACAGCGAACGAGAAAAAGCGGCAACGTTGCGGTAGGTCGAGAAGCGAGCCATGTGCCTCATAGCGCTCCAGGATGCCGAGCGCGAAATTTGACATGCACTCAATTGATCAGACCATCAGCAACATTGTAGAGCCAGACGAGAGGCCCGTAGTCACTGCCCTTGAAGAATATACTTCTGCCGTCAATCATATCCTCGAGCCCCAGAGACTGATGATAATCACCACAATGACGTGGAGAAGCTGCTGTAGGCATTGCACTTTGTCCGAGCCGCGCATGCAGCGATCTAACTTCTTACACGTAGCCACTCCGTTTATTGGAGTTATTGACGTTGATAGGCATAAAAAAATTATATCAACCTGCGGTGTTGCTCCAGTAAAAGTCTTGCAATTTGATTTGATATCTCCCTAAATATGAGATTAATAGGCAAGTTTTATGGTTGGTTGTCGATAACCTGTCTTTCGTAAGTAATTTAACGGGAGACGTATATTGAACGACATTGGCGGCGCCGGTTCGAAGTAATAGTCATTCGAATCGACGTTGCGAAAATTGAGTGGGGTGCGATGGTTGCTCGCAATGAAATTGAGGTTTTGTATAGCGAAGAGCGCCCTGGTCTTCTAAAACGTGTAGCCCGACGCCTTGGATCACAATCCGCAGCAGCTGATGTTGTGCAGGACGTATTTTTACGACTGTGGGAGCGGGGTACTGGAAGTCTTGACAGCGATGTTGCTTATCTTAACCGTTCAGTCAGCAATGCGATTGTTGATCACGTGCGCGCGGAGCGCGTCCGTTCAACTTATGCTGCCAATATTCTGCCGGAGCAGTGTTCAGTCCCCATACCAACGCCTTATGATCTTGTCGAAATACGCGATACGGTACGACAGCTGGATGATATCATCCGTGAAATGCCGGAGCGGACGCGACATATCTTTCTGTTGAACAAGGTTCATGGTTGTAAATACTCGGAAATTGCAGAAGTACTCGGGATATCGCGCAGTGCGGTCGAAAAGCATATGGCCCGCGCCATGATCGCCTGTATTGGTTTTCAGGAGCAGTCTCTGTGAGACTTATGAGTGAATTGATGCAATTCGTTTCCTTATTTTTTAGAGGTGCGCTGCTGGCGGCTGGAAGCACTCTTCATGACGATTGACAGACATTCATCGCCGGAGCGGGCCATGGAACACATCGATCAGGAAGCGATCGCATGGTTTACCCGTATAAATGGCGAGCCGTCATCTGCGGACCAGAAAAACTTTGAAGTTTGGTTGAATAAAAGCCCGCTTCATAATGAAGCTTATCGGCGGATTGGTTCGCGATGGGTTGATGCTGATCTGCCCAGCGCGATGATTGCCTCTGAAGATGCAGCTCAGCTAAGCGGCTATCTTGATGCTATTGGACTGGTGCGTAAGCGCCGTCGCGCACGCAATGCCCTCGCTGGTATTGCAGGTACACTTGTCGCAGCGCTGGTCGGGTTTGATATCTGGATAGAAAATCCACATTTTTTGCAAAATCTTTCAGCCGATTTCGTAACAGCGCGCGCCGAACGTCAGACAATCGTTCTGCCGGATGGATCTTCCGCGTTGCTGGATGCAGACAGTGCCATTTCCATCGATATGACGAGCACCAAGCGTGGCGTAAAACTTCTGCGCGGGGCCGCCTATTTTGATGTCAAATCGTCAGAAACACCGTTTGTGGTCGATGCCGGTCAGGGCGAAACGCGTGTTACTGGCACTGCGTTCTCGGTAGAGATTCTAGGACAGGTCGTGGCAGTCAATCTTGCCAGAGGGCACGTTATCGTGTCGTCAGAAGCGGATGGACAAAGCGCAAAACTGGAAGCTGGACAAGGCATTGGCTATGATAATGGTGGCCTTGGTTCCGTTCATCCGGTTGCCATTGATGAAGCAATGGCCTGGCAGAAAGGACGCCTCATATTTGACCAGGCGCGGCTCGGCGATATTCTGAATCAGATCGGCCGTTACCGCTCTGGCCGGATTGTTGTTGTAGGCAATGGGCTTGCCGATCAATTGGTGAGCGGTAACTTGCCGCTTGAGGATTCAGACAATGCTCTTGCATCTCTTCAAGCAACTGTAGGCTTCAGGATCAGCCGACTTGCCGGGAAACTTGTGATCATTAGTCCATAAGTGATAATTATTTACAACAAATACAATGGCTTGTGTTTATTTGTAAAAAAGAGTCAAGTTTTAGTGTGTATCTGATTGCTCCCAAACGTGTAACTGATTGAGAGGGACGCAATATTGAAAGCACGGCTTCCTCTCCTGTTCAGGTAATGAGAGGGTTTGTTTTCATGAGAAACGGTGAGCGGGCGCGCAGTCGGATCTTTGCGCTAATGGCAACGACAATTCTTGCGATGGGTGGGACAGTTGTAAGCCCCGTTTTGCCAGCACTCGGACAAGCGGCAAGGCAGCAGACATATAATTTCAGAATATCTGCAAAGCCGGTGCGTCAAGCTCTCAATGATATTTCAAATATTACCGGGATTTCGGTCGTCTTTCAGGATGCATCAGCAGGTGGGATCAGCGGCTCGCCCGTGACAGGCACTATGACACGCGAAGCAGCCCTTGCAGCGCTGCTTAGAGATACCGGGCTGTCTTACCATTTTACCAATGGTAACACTGTCACTGTCACAGGACGTTCCGGCAGCTCGTCCGCTCAGGGAGCACCTGCTGATGCCAATGGATCATTGTTGCTTGATACAATCACCGTCACGGGTGGACGTGGCGCGTCATTTGCCGATGCCCCCTATGAAACGGCAGGTTCAGGAGCTTATATAAGTGCAGAGCAAATAGGCCGCGTCCCACCTTCCAGTCCCGGCGATATGTTCCGCAATACGCCAGGCGTATTTTCCGCAGGCAATCGCACGGGCCAGTCGCTGAATGTGAATATACGCGGTTTACAGGGTATGAATCGCGTTGCCACACTGGTTGATGGCGCCCAGCAAAGTTCCTCGACCTATCGTGGGTATAAAGGGATGAGCAGCCGAACCTTTGTTGATCCGGAATTCATTGGCGGTATCGAAGTTGAAAAGGGGCCTTCGGGTGGTCCTTTTGGCAGCGGCGCGATGGGCGGCGTGGTGAATATGCGCACACTTAATGCGGATGATATTCTACTGGAAGGTAAATCCTATGGCATGAAGATCAAAGGTGGTTTTGGAGGCAACAGCATTGATCCGGGCCCTTATGTTGCACCACCCAACGAGATTAAACAGCGATTTGATGGCAATGACTGGCTGGATAGCGGCAATCGGGTGGGGAGTATTGCACTCGCGGCGCGAAACGAGGATTTCGAGCTGACAGGAGCATATGCCTATCGGCGCAATGGCAATTATTTTGCCGGCAAAAATGGTGAAAGGCTGGTCAAGCGGTTTGGATTCCGGAATACTGAATTCTGGGACCCGATGTCTGATTTAAAGCCCGGCGGCGAGGTTTATAATACATCTCAGGACACCCGATCCGTGTTGCTCAAGGGCAAGTTCAACTTCGATTATGATCAGACGCTTGAGCTTGGATATATTCGATACGACAGCACTTATGGCGAAGAATACGGGGATATGAATAACCCATTCTCGCAATATAGCTGGGATCCATATCAGGCTAATCTCAGTCATGTCACTTCAGACATGTACACTGCCAAATATACGTGGAACCCGAATGACAATGATCTTATCGATTTTCACGCCAATCTCTGGCATACGAGAGTTGCCGACGAATGGGCCGCGATTGAAATCCTGACAGGCTCACCGAGCATTTCAAAAGTTGATACAACTGGCGGCGAGATCTGGAACACATCGCATTTCGACACACAGTTTGGCATCTTTGATGTGAAGTATGGCGCAACATATGCTTATGAGAAGATAAACCAGAACCCCGGCGCGCAGTTGAGTATTGAAGGTGATCGCTCAGTTGCTTCGGTCTTTACTAATGCAGATTATAAACCTGTTGATTGGTTAAAACTATCCACCGGATTGCGCTATGAAGATTATCGGACCAATGATCGCAAGGAAGTCGACCCGACGGATGGGCTTCAAAGTAATATCTTCAATCCGCGTCTTGGTATCACCGTCGAGCCTCTGGATGGCCTCCAGCTGTTTGCCACTTATGCAAAAGGCTGGCGTCCGCCAAGCGTGCGCGAAACTGTTTTTGAGATGCCTGGACAGATTGAACCCAATCCTTACCTCAGACCTGAAAAATCCACCAACTATGAAGTTGGCCTCAATTATCTGAAGAGTGACGCTCTGATCGCCAATGATAAGCTACGCTTCAAGGCGGCTTATTTTGACAATGACTATGACGATTATATCGTCAGAATTTACGGTAATCGTGCTGGCCTGCCATTCGCCTACCGAACGTTCGCGAATATTGATGGTGCGAAGTATAAGGGCTTCGAGCTGTCCCTTTCTTATGATGCTGGACGGTTTTTCGCAGACGCAAATCTCAATCGCTATACTGATATCCAGTATTGCTTCGCAGCGAAGGTTGGGGAAAGCGCTTCGTGCGTCGAAGCAACGCCGCCCGATGACTATCTGAGCGTTTATGTGCCGCCTTCCTATAGCGGATCGATCACGCTTGGCGCTCGTTTTCTTGATGAGAAGTTGACCACTGGTGGGCGTATATCATTCGCCGGAGAGCGCGCCATTAAACGGCAAGGTACAGGCATTGAAAGCGACTGGCGCTCTTATCAGGTGTATGATGCTTTTGCTTCTTACAAAGTGAGTGAGAGCCTGACCCTCAACGCAAGCATCGATAATGTCTTTGATCTTTATTATCTTGATGCGCTTACTGAGGCTTTGACACCAGCACCCGGACGTACTTTCCGTATGAGTGCGACTGCGAAGTTTTAGTCCTCTTCACATCTTTGGTTTAGAGCGCGTTTCAATCTGACTGAATCAGACCTGCGCTCTAAATAAACGCTCTCGGTCACGCCCTGGTTGTATCGAAGTGGAAAAGCAACAGAGCCTTGTTGTGACCTTTTTCAGATATTGGAGCATTGATGATGCTAAAGCTTTGAACTACTACCGGAGAAAGTGGATTGTCCCTGTGGCGGAAACCCATTGCTGCTTTCACATCATTTAAAAAGTTCGATGTCCGTTCACAAGAATGGAACAGCTAACTTAAGAGGCAATGGAGCTGATATAGCGTGCCCAGCAGGTCAGATCATAGTGAATGACATGTTCTGAAGAACGTGAAAACTTGCGCAGTTGCCACAACAAAGCCCGGAACCGCCTCACTGAGATTAATTGAACAATTTATGAAATATTTCCTATGACATTGCGGTTAGTTATTCGAAAAGCAGCTGGACCGCTATCGTCTTCCGCCTTGCATAGTTCATCGCGGTCTCACAGCAACCGCGATGCGCGTCCGCTACGCCGTTTGGCATTTTTGTAATAATCGGACGCCTGTTGTACGGATCGATGGCGGGATTGTTCCATGGCTTCGCGGAGCGGTATACCGCGATTGGCGGCTTCGGTGAGATAACCGGAGCGCAGTCCGTGCGCAGAAAACTCCTCCGGCGCCAACCCGGCCATTTTTGCGCGCTGCTTGACGAGCGCGTTGATTGCTCCTGGTTCAAGCGGATGCGCCGAAACATTGCCCCAGCGGTCAATCTTGCGGAACACGCTGCCCTTGTCGATTTTTGCCGCTTCCAGCCCACGGGTGAGGGCGTCTACGGGCCGGCCCGTTAGATAAACAACGTCGTTCTGTTCGATGCCACTGGTTTTGGTGCGGCCAAGATGAATGACGAGTGAGGAGAGGGGAGCACCGTCTTCCGCGGTGACGGGCGTTTGTTTGATAAGCTGTTCTGTTCGCAGACCAGCAATTTCGCTGCGACGACGTCCGCCCGAGGCGAAGGCCACCATAAGGATGGCCCGGTCGCGGAGCGCGGTGAGATCCTCACTGGAACAGGTTGCCAGCAGCTTGCCCAGAATGTCGGCGGTGATGGCCCTCTTGCGAGCTCTGGGCCGGTTGATGGCGCGCGCCGCAAACCGGATCGCCGATTTGACGGGCGGAGATGAGAACGAACCCTCAAGACCGCGCCAGCGGGTGAGTGTTGACCAATTAGCGAGACGACGACGGACGGTTGCCGGCGCGTGCGGCCCGGATACGCGCAAGAACCCGCGTTGACGCAATTCCTCCTCCACGTCGGCCGGCATGCCGTGATCGGGTTCGATCTCGCGCTGCTGCGGCCGCCAGAGATGATGGGCAACGAATTTCAGAAGCAGAGCTTCAGACGCCGGCCAAGCGAGGAGGCTGCCGGTTGCAGCGAGTGACCAGGCTTCAAGATAGGCGAGATCCGAGGTCAGCGCGCGCAGGGTGTTTTCGCTCATGCCTTTGTTGAACAAATGCCGGAGCGTTTCGACATCTTCGTCTGTCAGAATATGAGCCAGCATATCACGGCGGTTCATCGGTAGCACAGCAGCTATAGTGTCGAATGTCGCAGCGCGCGATAGTGTTTGTCTTTGAAGGCGGTTAGTGACCATGGGCGAGTGGGCCAGAACAACTGCCCCCTCCGCACGGGCCGCGCCTGCGAGTTTGCGATCAAGTGTGGCTAAAGGCAGGCCCTCGGTGAGAGTAAGTGCCAGATAAGCGGCATCATAAGCGCTGAGCTGATAACGACGGGCGACCCGAATGACTTCTGAGTCCTCACTGCGTGTTACGAGACGCAAGGGCAGGGCGCGAAAACGTGTCAGGGCCGTGTACACCATATCCTCAGCGATACGACCTCGCTTTTCAGCGCTCAGCAGAATGCTGCGGATTTCATCTTGCAACAGTTCCGGGGCAATGGCGTCTTTATCTGCAAGCTGACTCATCATCTCGATGGCGAATGGATGATCCTCATCAGGCAGCAGCCAGACGCCAGCAACTGAGGCGTCTACAATAAAGGCCATATCAACGGCGCCCTTCTTCAATCCACGAGCGGATTTCTTGCTGGGTGACGGGTTGCGCATGGGCGCGGAAAGCTCTTACCGCTTCAATTGCCGCCATGCGTTGGCGCCGTTCATCAAGTGCTACGAGGCGTGCGATGGGTGTGTTGCCACGAGAAATAATCACCTCTTCACCAGCTTCGACACGTGCGAGCAAGTCTGAAAGGTGGGTTTTGGCCTCGGCGACTTTGACGGTTACAGTCATGGCCATATCCTCGCGCTATTAATAAGGTGGCGTTATTGTCGGTGTTTTCCCGGTCGTTATAGCGGATTTATTCTAGTTGGTCATCTAACCTCCGATAACCTTTACTTATCGGAGGTTATAAACAAACATGGTTAACGTCAGAGTAACGCTACTTAGTAACTGTTTCGATTAAATATGATAATAATAAATATGTTGAATCAATGACTAAAGGGCTCCCAATTCAGCGCGTAGCGCGTAAATCGCAACTGGCCTTGCCGCGTCAGAGCGCCCTTATCGACCAGATCCTGCAGATCACGAGTGGCAGTGGCGCGTGAGGCTTTCGTAATGGCCAGATAATTATCTGCACTTAAGCCTCCAACAAAACCTTCGGGCCCGGCTTCAAACAATCGTGCGACAACCTTTTCCTGCCGTGGATTGAGTGCACCCCGGAACCGGTCGTAGAAATGCGCTTTGGCAATATAAAAGTTTACGCGCTTGAGCGTCAGTTGTTGCGCCGCCAGCACGGCTCGCCCAAACCACACCAGCCATTCTGTCACATCAAGCGTGCGCTGATGCTGTTCCAGTTGTGCGTAATAGGCTTTGCGGTTCTGTTCGATGGCAAAACTCAACAGGATCAGACTGGGCTGGCCCAGCGATTGGGCGAGGGCTTTTTCGGCCAGTGCGCGACCAAGGCGTCCATTGCCGTCTTCAAAGGGGTGAATGCTTTCAAACCAGACATGGCTGAGTGCAGCCCGGGTCAGTCCGGGGAGGGGAAACGAGCCATTGGGTGCCGTCTCATTGAACCATGCAATGAAACGATCCATTTCGGCGGTCACCTGTGTTGAGGGCGGCGCTTCGAAATGAATCGTCGGATGATCCAGATTTCCGGAGACGATCTGCATGGCGTCAGTATGCGTTCGATAAGCACCGATGGTTTCCAGATGCCGGTTGCCTGTCATTAGCATGACATGCCAGCGAAACAGGGTCGCGTCGTCAAGTGGCAACGCGTAACTGCCATACACATCGATCATCAATTCGGCGATGCCGTGTTCACGCGGTTGCACCGAACGCCGGTCGGTCGTCAAGCCCAGTTGACGTCGCAGCGACGACTGCACACTGAGCCGGTCCAAAGTCTCGCCCTCGATGGCGCTTGTCTTGATCGCTTCATCACTGAGCAGTTCGATGCGCAACTGGTCGCGCTGTTCCGGATCGATATGGCGCACGGAGCCGATCACCTCACCTGAGGATAGCAGGAATTGTTGCTCCAGACTGTTCAGCGCCGCAGCTTCATAGCGAAAATTGGGCCAGTCCGGTTGCGTCCAGTTCCAGGTCATGAGCGATAGCGTCCTTTTCTATAGCTCATTATATCAGATAGTATGATTAATATAAGTGGTTCTTATCGCTCAACCCATAGGCTTAGGAATGACTGCATTGCGCGCAGTTCCGGACATCCAAAGTGATCGTGAGACTTCCTAAAAGCTGCCGTTCCTGCTGGTGCGCGGTTTTAGACTGGACAGCATGCGCAGCGATCTAACTGCTTGGTTTTCTGTCTAGATGGGCAAATAGGCCGGAGCTCTGAAAACAATACGCGCGCTAAGCTTGTTCGTGCGGAGACTGAGAGATAAAAACGAAAGTAAAAGTGACGAGGAAAGACGTCGAGGTGAAGGTAGTCATATGGTTGATCATGAACAGCGGTCCGGCCTTCTCTGGCCTATCCTCGTCTCTGCGGCCAACAATCGTCAGCCCCTGACATATAGTGATGCCGCCCGTCAGCTTGGCATCCATTGGCGCCCAATGAGATACGCTTTGGGCCCAATCCAAAATTATTGTCTCGCAGAGGGGCTTCCGCGCCTAACAGCACTCGTTTACTCGAAAGCGACAGGGGTTCCTGGCGCTGGATTTGCAGGGGTGCCTGGAGACGAGGCTGACCTACAAGAAGTCTATGACTTCGACTGGTCGCAGGTAAATAACCCCTTTTCAGACAAAGCGAGGGAAGAGCTAGATCGTATAGCTGACGAACTTTTGGACGATCCAGAAGCAGCACCCGATAGGTGGACTAAGGTGCTTTCTAGGGGCAACCTGCAGCGCGTGTTTCGTAGCGCAGTCTTGAAGGCGTATAACTACCAGTGTGCCGTTTGCGAGGTATCTTTTGGTGAGATTTTAGAAGCTGCGCATATTATTCCCTGGGCATCAGGGCGTCAGCATTTGCGAGCTGACCCCCGGAACGGCATCTGCCTATGCGCAAACCATCATCGCTTGTTCGATACCGGTTGGCTGTTCATCGAGACGAGCTTTAGGATCAGGTTTGCTGACCCCACAATGGAAACTGGCGAGTACACAAACGGTGACAAAGCGGTGAGTGTGGACCACCATAATATGAAGATTAAACTGCCGCTTGACCGAAGACTTCATCCGAACAAGGAGTTGCTGGCGGAACGAACGAGCGAGCTCTCACGGAGCTGCTCTTGAAAATTCGAACGGTTTTTTTGGAGCTGACACTGATGCAACTAATCTCGCACTCTGACTAAGCTAAAGCAACGTCGAACAAGCGCTTTATCTCTGTCATTTAGCGTCCTTTGCCAGCATCTCTGAATCGGACATTGCCTCACGCTCAGTTTCCGGCTTAATTGCATATACAGATACCCGCCGCAGCTGGAATTTCTCGAAAAAATGCTGCATTTGTCTCTCAAAGGCAAGGCTTTAGATGGGCATGAGGCATGCCGCCTAGGCTTGACGGCGAACAGCTCATGAGTTTTCAAACTCTATGTGTTTGCGATTATTAAGGGAGTTAGGCTTCCATCTCAACCCAAGTCGTATCGGCGAGTTGGATCGCATCGAATTGATCGAAATAATTGGCACTCCAAGGATTTCTTCTTAAAACATGGTTGGGCGTAAAGTGAACGGAAAACGCTGGGGCGTGCCTTGTAGGACAACCGCTAAAACTTCGGATTTTGATTCCGGGTTAATTGAAGTTCTTCCGCTCAGATGGGAAGCGAGATAGCTTAGTAATGGCGCAAGCTCCTCGAGTGAACAACTCGTAGGTCCCACTGAAATTAGAGGTTGCAACTCCTTAAGAATTCTAGTGATATCTCCCCTGGGTACTTAGGGGTTTGGGAATTGTCGAAGAAGTTGAGACTTCCGCTTGAGCGATGGGAAATCGCTTTGGTCAAGGCCATGCTTGCCCGGGGCGGCTATAGCGATCAGGAAATCCTTGCGTACTTCACACGGCCGACACGATCCGTGAACCATCGCGTGATTTCTGAAATCAGGACGGAGGCCAAGCATAAGGCTGTTAAGTCCGCAACCGATGACGACCTGAGCGATTACCTCGCGACCTGGCCGGATATCGATCCAGCGACTGGTTTAAGCGTGCGAGGCGATGAACTACTGATCAAAGCTCGTGAAGCAATGATCGCATCAGTTCACACCTTCAATGGTGCAAGTCTTACGTTCCGAGCGGAACTGTTCATCGTTACCAGCGTCATTGCCTGGACTTACCTGATGCATGCATTTTACCGGCGTGAAGGCATCGACTATCGTTATAAAAACGCGGACAGCACTGTCAAAAAGACGGCCTCTGGCGAGGATTGCTATTGGGAATTGGGCATGTGCCTCAGGCATGGAAGATGCCCGATACCAGCTGGTGCGGTGAAGAATCTGGAGTTTCTGATTATGATCCGGCACGAGATTGAACATCGTATGACCAATCGGATTGATGACGCGGTCAGTGCGAAGATGCAAGCTTGTTGCATCAACTTCAATGAAGCGATCAAAAAGCTGTTCGGTGGCCAGTACGGTCTCGAACGTCGCCTACCCATTGCACTGCAATTTGTCACGTTCAGTTCTGACCAACGCTCGATTCTGAAGAAGGCCAGTTTCCTTCCAACGCACATCGAGACTCTGATGGATGAGTTTCACAAGGGGCTCTCGGTTGAACAGATGGCTGACCCAGAATTTGCATACCGCGTTGTTTTCGTACCCAAGCTCGCCAACCGTAAGTCTGCCGCAGACCTCGCCGTTGAGTTCGTAAAGCCAGGGTCAGAGGAAGCCGCCGAGATCAATCGCGTATTGCTCAAAGAAGTGGAAAAGAAACGGTATCTTGGCAAGCAAATTATTGCGATCATGCAAGCAGAGGGCTATCCCAAGTTCAAACAGAGAAGCCACACGGCGTTATGGCATACACTGGATGCAAAAAATCCGGCCAATAACTTCGGGCGTGATGGTGAATATAAAGGGATGTGGGTCTGGTACGAGAGTTGGCTCCAGCGCGTGCGAGCCCACTGCCAGGAGCGTGCGGCAGATTACCAAGACGCCGTTGTCGAGTAAGTAGTTGGGCAAGCGATGATCAGAAAAATGCAGTTAGTCAACCAGGCGCACTATTACCTGAGCGTCATAAAAGCCCTGATCGAAACGAACAGAACGGTCTATCTCACGGACATCAACAAGCGCGCGGAAGATTTCTACCGAGAGGTGCTTAACATCGTTGTGGGGCTGGACCTCATCAACATAAACATCGAGGAGCCGAATGCAGCGGCGATTGATCTCGGCGATAAGAAGGCGCGAATTGCAATTCAGGTGACGTCCACAAAGGACATCTCGAAGATAAAATCTACGTTCGACAAGTTCATCGAAAAGGGGCTGAACGCATCATACGATCAGCTAATCGTCCTCAACATAATCAAGGCCGGTGATCATCGGAAGGTATCACTCGACGATGCATCCGGCTTCACGTTCCAATTCGACCGCGACTTGTGGGACATGAATACAGTTGTGAAGCGGCTCGAAGACTGTGAGATCGAGGCAGTCGAGGAATTGCTAGACTACCTTAAAGATAATGTCCGACCAGCAGCGGGAAGTGTGCTTCCAAATGAGGAGATAACCATCCTCGCATTGATCGAGGCACTCGGTGAGGAAAGCAAAGCTGACGGTTGCCTGGAATTTCCCGATGAAGCAGACCCAGAACGTAAGATCGAAAAACGGTTTGCCGAACACTCGGATTTCCTCAAGACTGAATACAAGGACCTTCGCGAGGTGTACGGTAGCCTGCTGGATGACACGCTGAAACAGGCTACCCCTACCAGATCACAAATTCGCAAGATGCAGATTTTTATGAAACGCACGAGTGATCGGACACTGACTGATGAAAAAGGCAACCCGGAGAAGGCGCTGAATCGGCTGACTTCACGTTACGGCGTTCTTCTTTCTGACAAGGGTGTGAGCTACGACGAGTCCGCCGTTCGTTTCTTTCTCCTTGATCAGGTAATCAAGTGCAATGTTTTCCCGAACAGAGATGTAGCTCGTGTCTAACCTGTTTCTCAAAGACGAAAATCTGTCTCAGTCTCCGCCGATTGTCGGCTACGAGTTGATGAAGTACTTATCGAAAAATGAGGCGAAGAAAGTAAGCATCTATGACGTCGTTGATCGCGTCAAAGACGAGAAATGGTTCACAATTGACAGTTTTTACCACGGCGTAATGTTCCTTTACGCCGTCGGACTGATCGATTTTCAGCAGCCATATTTGGTGAAAAATGTTGCAGCTTAAGAAACTTTACTCGGAGCCCGCAGCTTTCGACCCCGTAGAATTCTCTGCCGGGCTGAATGTTATTCTTGGCGAGAGAAGCCTTAAGAGTGACAAGAACAACGGCGTTGGCAAGTCGCTATCAATTGAGTTTATTAATTTCGCGCTGCTCAAAGGCAAATCAGGGAGCCGGGTCAACAAAATACCGAAGTCGATCTTTCCAGAAACCACGGTGGTTTGCCTGGATTTTATGATAGACAACGTCGATTATACAATCCGTCGCTCCATCAAGGATTCCGAGCATCCGACGATTACAAGCGAAGGATCAACCACGACTTTTTCTAAAACCGATGACGCCCTGAAATTCCTTGCAACAAAGCTATTCGGGCACCTAGAAGGCAAACATCCGTCTTTCCGGCAGCTGCTCGGTCCGTTGATCCGCGACGAAGGCTCCGAGTTCAAATCACTCGTCTCCTGTTTTGATACGCGTCTCCGGGTGCCGGACGATTATACCCCGCACCTCTACCTGTTTGGTGTCGAACTCGACCTCTATCGCGACGTCCGCAATATATTGGCCGGGATTGATGGAGTGGTTGAGGAAAGCAAGCGCGTCCGAGAAAGCGTCAAACTATTGACGAAGAAAGATATCGAAGACGCTCGATCAGACCTAAACGCGCTGTCGGATGAAGTTGCTAAAATCAACCGAAGCATCGAGAAATTGGAAAATACTGCCGGGTACGATGTGGTTCGAGACCAAATGCTTGAGATCGAAAAGGAAGTCGAAGAACTCCGTCGTCGTCGTAATATTTTGAATCGGAAACTGATCAAGCTCCGCCCGATCTCTTCCGAATATTATTTGGACAACGATGAGGTGGGCGCATTCTACGACCAGATGAAGGCAGGTCTGGGTGACATGATCGTTCGAGAGTTGAACGAGGTGATCGGTTTCAAGAAAAAAATAGAGGAGTTTCAGAACCACCTCCTGAACGAGCGCTCAAGCACCCTCCAGAGTGAAGTTGTCGAAATCACCAAGACAATCGATGGGCTTGATCAGCGTTATCGTGAATACCTCTCAGTCATAGATCGCGATGGCTCTCTGAAGAACTTGAAGCAAACATACGCCGCTGCTCAAAAATTAGCTGATGAACTGGGCCAGTTAAAGAGCTTCCTAAGCCGGTATGACATGCTCCAACTTGAACGAAAGAAACTCAAGATCGCGAAGGACACAAAGCTTCTTGAATTAGATGGAAACATTCGAGATTGCAGTCAAACGATAAAGTCGTTTGAAGACACCGTTTTAAGCGCTCACGAATTCATTCAAGGTAATCGCAAAGCGTCATTTGAAGTACGTACCACTCCAAAAAAGCAGATTGTCGATCTCCACATGCGTATTGATGACGACGGCAGCCACAGTGTGGATCGCGAGAAGGTTTTTATCTACGATATTTGTTTACTATTGAATGAAGACACCAAACGCAGACACCTTGGTCTTCTCATTCACGACAATATCTTCGAGGTTGATGAAGATACTTTGCTTCGCAGCTTGGATTTCGTTGTTGCGAACACTGCGTTGAGTGCAGATCAGTACATAGTGACCCTTAATGCTGATCGGCTTGCTACGGCTGAGGGGCAGTCGTGGTTCAAGACGCTCGAAAGCTGCGTGGTTGCCCGCTATACCAAAGCAAAAAAAGTTCTTGAAGCAGGACTATCAGGAACTCAAATGAGTCAATTCACTTCCCTTCATTTCAATTCTACCCAATTGGCATCTTGGTTCGCCAGTTTTGGGTCGGAACTAAGATTCTTTACTGGCACTTAACGGGTCAGCGAACATTTATGTCAGCTTTCCAATTGTTTTCGATGAAACTGGCCGTTCCGCTTGCGGCCCCTTTGCTGTCGTTTACGATGAATAGGTTTTCTTGGCTCTACGTCAAAATCTTCCGGAAAGCGCATCTAACGTATCAGTCCGTGCCACCAATTTGCTTTGGTTTCAAATCCGCCAGTTCATGCCCGCTCTAAAGAAACCAATGTTTCTGACTTTGACTCAAAAACAAAACCACCGCCAACAAATATGCTCCGGCTACCGCAAATCGGGCGAACCTAGCCGTTGACTCGGTTTTCTTTCCCGGCGGCCAGTCGTACGCTGTTAGCAAGATTATGCTGGGGAGGGTGATGAGTTCATAATGATGCACAGCACTCACGCCATCGCGATCTCTGGGATGAAGCTCGCGATCATCAGTAAAGTCGCCGCCCACTGGAACTTCGCTTTTTGTGGGCTATGGTGTGGCTAGCAGACTACCGGCTATCCACCTTGCAACGGCTGCTTAGCGCGCAAGCTAGTCTGTTCGACAGCACTTCTGCATATCCTCAAACCCGACGCTGGTTCATGTTGTCCTTGTCCACATGACAGGTAAAATATTGCCGGCCTGCCGACTAACTTTCTTCGAGCTGGTAAAGGCGTCTCGGACCATTGTTTGAGAGCGTTATCCACTTCCTATCAAGGAGTGTCGAAACGACGGTGATCTCAAACGCCAGTGAGAAACTTCTCTCCCTTTGCTCAGGCTATCTCCATCGGAGGCTCTTACAGGAAATAGATTCTGTGGAAAGTTCGCAATTTGTTCCGACGCGAATTGATCCCGTACTGCAATTTTATGTAATTTATACTCATCTCAAAAAAGGGACGTTAGCGTGTTAAAAGAGCATGAATATGCCTTGTTAGGCGGAATGAACCGATCCAACGTTGGCCGGCATTTGGCGAGACTCGCCGCCTTTATTTCCGCGGGTATCGTTTTCCTCCTCTTGTCGGCAGTCGATATCGCTGCCCGCTACGGTCTCCCTGTGAATCTGCCACCTACGGTGCTGTCTCTTGTCGGTGCAAGCGTGATATTTGCAGCAATCTATTGGTTTTTTGATCGCTTTCTGTGGCGTTGGCCCATGCTTGGCCGAATATTGAAAGTTCCGGATATCAGCGGGAAATGGAACTGTAAAGGACGCACATTCAACCGAGCGGATGGCACATTCCGAAACGACTGGGAAGGGACCATTACGATTCTGCAGTCTTGGGATAAGCTGTTTGTCCGCCTAAAAGGACCTCAGTCAGGCTCCCATAGCATCGCCGCGGCGATAACATGTGACCCGATAGAAGGTTATCACCTGCTCTACAATTATGTGAATGAGCCCAAAGCGGGCGAAGCTGATTTAAAGTCCCATAGGGGTTTCGCGCAGATTACATTCGCGGGCGATCGTCAATCGGCCGAAGGTGAATACTTTAATGGCTTTTCCAGGGATACATTTGGAGCCCTCCAACTGACAAGGGCTGAGAATGGCTCGTGATATTACTAAACGGCTCGAACAGCTCGCGAAGCGCCGCAAAGGGACTGATCGTCTCGGGGAGCTTAATTATGCCGAGCAGGCAGAGGTCCTCAATAAGAGCGTTCTGGACGAATCTTGGCAGAAACGCGCTCCGGACAAGCACAATACACGTTACGCCTTGGGGGCTATGCAGGCCGTTGATCCAGACTACACTCGTATCAGCTTGGATACGGCAGAGCGTGTAGGCAATCAACTTCTTACCAGATTGGAAAATCAGGGGCTTTTTGTAGAATTCCGGATCCAGGGGTCTGTCGCGCTGGATGTACATATCCGCGGCGTCAGCGACGTCGATCTGCTGACGTTGGACAGATATTTTTACTCCTACAATCGTTTCGGACCGAAAGGCGGTAGCTACAGTGGGCTAGGGACTACAGAGTCCTCCCAAGAACGCCTGATGAAAATTAGGTTGAAATCGGAGGTAGCGCTGAAAGAAGCCTTCCCAGCGGCAACGGTCGATAAATCCGGCGGCAAGGCAATTGCCGTTTTTGGAGGATCGTTGGCACGGCCGGTGGATGTCGTGCCTTCCCATTGGTACGATACGGCGGAATACCAGACGTCAAGCCGCGAAGCGGACCGAGCCGTGACCATTTTGGACAAGAATGTTCCTACAACCATCGACAATTGGCCTTTTCTTCACATCCAGAAAATCCATGACCGAGATGGCTCAGTAGATGGGGGGGTGAAGAAAGCGATCCGCCTTGCCAAGAATGTAAAAAACGACGCTGAAACGGAAGGCACCAAGATTGCCCTACCCAGTTTTGACATCGCCTCTATCATGTATCATGCCGACCTTCAGGCTCTCGCGCGAGGAAGCATTTACGAGCTTTCTGTACTCGCTGAGGCCCAACGGCACCTAAATTTTCTTTCCAATAATCAGAGCTACGCAATGACACTCGCGGTACCTGATGGTTCACGGAAAATCATCGACAAGGCTGAGAAGTTCATTGCATTACAAAAGTTATCATTCGAATTTGATGACTTGGTGCGCGAGGTAGCTATAGAGCAGGTTAGGAAATTAGGTCTTATGCCCAGCCTTCAGGAACAGCGCAACATCCTACAAGACAGCTACATTTTGTAGTTAGAAGCGATCGTCTACTTTAGTTCGGCGCTTTAACAGCTTACGAGAGTCGAACTAATGCTCGCTAAACTGCCGCATGAACCTTTCCGTGCCCCTCAGAGGAGTTAGCAGACCGCGTGATATCACTTAGTCGGATCGGCTTTTTTGCAGGCCAGACTACTCAGGCGCCGCTCGAATGAGCACCTCCAGATTTCTGACTGGATTTCGTTTCTAATTCAATGACAAGTTTTGACCAGCATTTCATGCAGTCTTCCGCAAGCTGAAGAGCATCTACGGAACCATTGGAAGTGACGATCACATACTTTGCTCGAAGTACCTCACCGCCCTCGGAACCGGTAAACCAGGTTGACGCCTCGTATGTCTTGCCAGAAACGTGAGGTTGACTTCCGCTTCTGGTTGCTCGATCGAGTTTGCAATGCTTTGTTCCGTTACATAAATCAGCGCAGAGTTGAAGGCATCGATTGGCGTTTATGAAGTTATCGACGTCTCGTGCCGTTAAACCAACTTTGTTTAGACGAATGATCCAGTCTCTTACGTGATAGCAATGCATGAAGAAAGAAAGCAAATCGTCTTCGTACAAGCCCCGATCATGAGACTGGGCGAAGGTGCCGCTGTAAATTGCGCGAATCCTCGCGAGGTACCGTTCAGCGCGCTTCAGTTGCTCCATGAGAATCTCTCTTTTTACTGCCGCGACTTTGTCATAGATATATTCTCGCAGATTGAGAAGTTCAAAGGCCGGCTCAGTTAGGGGGCGAGAACGGCAGCTATCGCTTAGCCTGTTGATTTGCGCGATGGATTGAACCGCTTTTGTGTTCCGCGGTGCCCCAGTCCATCGTGAGGAATTGGCTGTCATTTCAAGATTCTAAATGTAATCCTGTGGATCACAGTAAGACGCAAAAATGGGTCAAATGACGGCAGAACTCGATAGCTTGAGCCTTGCCAGCACCTTTAGACTACGCAATGTGGGAACGATACGACTACACGCGTGTTCTCTCTAGACTCAAAATCGAGAAGGGAAAATGGGTTATTCCTATCAAGCACAATTGCAGGCTGCATCGCGCTGTTGTCATAAGGCGAACTGCGGCTAATGCAAATCCAGCCGGATTTTCCGAAACACACGACTCGAGAGGTTTGAAATTATGACCGTCGTCCTTGTTACCGTTTGCCAAGATGGAGTCGTGCTTGGCTCTGACTCTCAGATTACGGACAAGGGGAGAGGCATGACATACCCGGCCGAGAAGCTGCACCCTTTGGGCGAGCTAGCGGCTTGGGGCGGAAGTGGCGCGCGATCAGTGCTGGTCGACGTCGAACGGTGTTTCAATGAAAACAGTGCGGCTATTCTGGAGGCCCCGGATATCGGCCGCGCGTTGCAAGAGCAGGTGCTCCCGATCCTGCGCCATCACTACGACACGTTCATTTCGGACGTTCCGGGCGAAGAAGGTGGCGGTTCCCCATCGGCCTACGTGATGGCTGCGGGGTGGCGCAAAGGTGAGCCGTGGATTGTTGAGATAACGCCTTCTGGCATGATCGGGCACTACGCTGATATCGGATTCCACGCGATCGGCAGCGGTGCGGCCATGGCACAGCAAGCCGGCTCGCTTCTGTCTCACTTCAATTTGACCGATCGATCGATACGCTTCGGTTGCGCGGCCGTCCTGCGTGTTTTGGAAGCGCTCGACCTTTCTTCCCCCACCGTCGGTAAGCCATTCAGTTTATGTCGTATCGACCAGGACGGTGCGCACCACCTCAGTGACAAAGAGATTGAGCAGGTGACCAAGGACGTGCGTCGATGGGAGGAAGCTGAACAAGCCGTAATAGCCAAAATGTTCGAGTGACCAGCCTTGACGCAAATCGAACGAGCGAGATGAGGCCGCTCAACATTCGCCTACATCCTTGATTTGTTGACAGGCCGGATCCGCACGCTGAAATATGGTCTGCATCGTAACCGGTGTTCTGAGCCTACATTCTGTTTGATTTTGTGTTCTGTCATTGAGAGTTAACGAATGGATAGAACGGTGTTTCTCTCGATGGATCAGAGTAAGCGCGATAGCCATCGCCATTGGCCAGCTGATTTAAAAACCCGGATTGTTTCGGAAAGCTTGCGCCCTGGCGTATAGGTGCAAGAAGTTGCCGATCGTTAACCGCTTGAAGCTGTCGTATTTAAGAACGGCGGTTCTTGACTCTAACCTCTATATCAGAAAATTCTCACCGGCTTTGCCCCGCATACCAACTATCGCCGCTGGCGCGTCTTCATGAGCGGCTTGCTCATTCACCGGTTGGCACAGGACTGATCGAGCGTGCGCATTTTGCCGATGCCTGCCCGTCGCTGTCGATCGACGGCGAGTTGCATCGCGTGAACCTGGATTGTCGTTAAGCCCAAACGGTTAGTGCAGTATGCGGGAGCAGCGGCCGGCATACTCTCCGGCGCAAACGCAGTGGTCTACTGACAAGACGGGGAGGGTATCGGTGCGCATCTGCCCTGTACAAAGTGACAAAAAATCAAAGCTGGAAAATCGCGTAATTGCACCCGTAATCCGAAGCCGCATCAGTCAGACCGGACATCGCTTCAATAAATTACATATGATCTTGGTCGATTAAATATTTAATAATCACAATTATTTCGATATAGATAATCCCGTAACGAGCACATAAATGTCTGACCGTTTTTAATCAACGTGCAAAATGAAATGATAAATGAAAGCTGAAGTGATGAACACAAGCAAATTTTGTAAAATTATATCTTTGAATGTATTGATATTATCTTCATTATACTCAAATGCTTTTGCGAGCTATGGCTTTTATGTTGGAAAGAATCTCACCGAAGACGGATCTGTATTGATAGGTGGTACAGGTGAGGAAGTTTCGGGGCATTGGTTGACTGTTGTGCCAGCTAAAAAGCATCCCGAAGGTGCGACAATATCGGTGGGAGCAACTGATAAGGCCTATATGCCAGGCAAACTCATTGAAATTCCTCAGGTTTCTGAGACTTTCAAATACATAAACATGAACTATAGCGATTTCGAAGGTTTTCCCGCACCGCTGACCAATGGCGGTTTGAATGAGCACGGCGTGGCGGTACGGGATATCTGGTCGAACTCACGCGACGAACTGGTTGAAATGACACCAAACCCGCAAACGGGTCCGCAATACAGCGATGTGGCCCGTATTGCTTTGGAACGTGCTAAAACCGCGCGTGAAGCCGTCGAGATTATCGGCGATCTGATCAATGAGCATGGTTATACGACCTACGGCGGTAACTCGCACCTGATTGCCGATAAGAATGAAGGTTGGGTGGTACTTCAGTTCGCAGGCGGCAAAGGCTTATGGGTCGCTGAACGCTTAGGCCCGGATGATGTGCGCGTTTCATATCCTGGCTATATTGGCGATATTCCAGCCGACATAACTGACAACGAAGACTATATGGCATCACCAAATTTCTATGATTTTGCTGTCGAACAGGGTTGGTGGAAACGGGATGGCGATAAGCCGTTTAATGTTCATGCCGTCTATAGCGAACAAGACCGTCCGATGCGAACCGGTCAAAAGCACTGGACAATTGAAACCGTGGAAAAAGAACTCCACGATATGGCGCCGGTCACACTGAAAAAAATGATGAAACTGGTCCGTGATCCGCGTGTATCAACTGAGCGTTCCGGTTATGGTGAAGTCGCTCAGCTGCGTGATACAGCGCATTCAGGTTTGAATCTGCTATGGGTTGCACCAACAGGTTCTGTCACCGCGCCGTTTGTACCGTATCATATCGGGATCGATAAGGTCATCCCTGAGTATGGCATTCACCGATACCTGTTCCGAGATGCTGGTTCCACCTTCCTAAATGCTGAATATCAGTCGCAGGAAGCCACACAGTTTGCGGGACGTTTGTTTAAGCGAATTATGTACCACGCGTGCGCAAATCCAGAAACATTCATGCCGGAAATAACGCAAGCTCTTGAAGCCTTCGAAGCGAAGCAAATCGATGACATTCCTGAAGTTCAGGCGACAGCTGACATCCTTTACAAGGCCGAAAAGCCGGAGCTGGCTTCCAGGTATCTGACGGATTACAGCGTGCGTCAGTCAGAACGAGCATTAGACCTTGGTGAAGCACTGCTTGCGTCAATCGAAGCGCGTTCGAAACTCCTCTACGGCATAGAAACCGCTAAAGGCACAGCTATCAATGCTGAAGGGACTGACATGCCATGCCGTAAAAAGTAAATTCCACACACCAAAATCGATACACTCAAGCTGATGCACGGACCTTTTTGACGGTTCGTGCATCCTTCGCTTTCGTCAATGTTGAACGATTGGTCGCAACATCTGGCTCAGATCTAATTGTCAGCTTTTTACGCGGTCGTTAGTTTCACTCTCTCAGATCAACGCGTACTGGAATGCGAAAACACAGAATTTGGATACAGGAAAGATTGTAAAGCCGGCCAAAATCATGGTTCCAGATGACAACGGATTTGCGTAATGTGAAGGAGGACGGAAGGCTAACGCATACATAAAGGCAGTAAGTATCTGACTTTAAAAACAAAAGCGTAACGAGAGCGGGGTCGTCATCGCTGGCGAACGTGACCCCATCCGATCTCAGATTGAAGTTCAAGATTACGCCTGGGACGGCACGGATGGGGAGCCAAAAGTGGCAGGCGTATATCATTCTGACTTTATCGCCTTGCTCGGTAAGTGAAGCGTGGTTCCCCATACCAGTAAGGCAACGAAGCTAAATCCCGCTCCGAGTATTGACACACCGAGCCATTCGGCTTGGGCATAGGCCATTGTCGACGTGATGGCTCCGATGCCACTTCCGATGGAATAGAAAACCATATAGCCACCAACTAGACGGCTGCGCGCATTGGGATGGCGTCCAAAAATGATGCTCTGGTTTGTGACGTGGACTGCCTGCACTGCGAGGTCAAGCAGAACCACTCCGACCAATAATGCGGATATTGATGTTGGCAGAAAAGCGATTAATCCCCATGATGTCAGCAATAACGCGAGTGAGAAACCCGTCACCCGTTGCTCGTGTCCACTATCTGAGAATTTGCCAGCACCCGTAGCCGCGATTGCTCCTGCCAGACCGACCAGTCCAAACAGACCGATCTGAGTATGTGAGTAAGAGAATGGTGCCGTGCTAAGCGGCAGGACTAATGCCGTCCAGAAAGTGCTGAACGTCGCGAAGACAAGGAGCGCCAGAATGCCACGAACCAGTAATATCCTATCACGTAGGAACAGTACTGGAATGGAGCGCAGTGTTGCGGCGTAACTATCAGTGTCTGCCGGTGAATCTTGGCGCGGCAGAACTCGCATGAGTAATCCGACCATTCCTGCCGTTAGAATGGCGGATGATAGATAAACCGCTCGCCAGCCACCAAAATCAGCGAGCATGCCGGCGACAAATCGTGCGGCGAGGATGCCGATAACGACACCACTTGTGACTATACCGACCGTTTTGCCGCGTTCTTCGGGCGTTGCCAGTGTTGCGGCGGCAGCGACCAGCACTTGAACTACGACTGCAAGCAGTCCCATCGTCGCAAGGCAGACGAACAGCACCGCTTCGGTCTGCGCACTTGCAACACCAATCAGTGCAAACACTGACAAAACGCCTTGGCCGATAATAAGGCGGCGGCGGTCAATTATATCTCCAAGCGGAACAAGGAAAATTAACCCTAGCGCGTAGCCAAGCTGAGTCAACGTTACCACGAGACCGATCGAGGACGGCGAAATTCCGAAATCACGCGCCATCGCATCGAGCAATGGTTGGGCATAGTAAATATTTGCGACGCTAAGGCCAGCGGCAGCAGCGAAAACTAAGGTTGTGAGCTTCGACAGCCCGATGCCCGTTTTAGATTCTTGTTGCATGTTATTTCTGTCCATGAGACCTGATGTAGTCTCATGTTAAGACCAATTATCGCGATGAAATTCTAGTTCTAAATTAAGACCAGAACCAAAGTATGGAGAGCGAAAGCCATGGTTAAGCGGGTCAGTCAGTGGGATGCCGGGTGCCCTGTGGCACGGAGTTTGGATGTCATTGGTGATTGGTGGTCGCTGCTGATCATCCGTGACGCCTTTGATGGTGTACGGCGCTTTAGCGAGTTTCAGACCGGACTCGGTATTGCCAAGGGGACGTTGTCGGTGCGGCTGCGCGACTTGACTGAGCGTGGCATTTTGGAATTTGCACCAGCTTCGGATGGCTCGGCCTATAAGGAATATGTGTTGACTGAAAAAGGCCGCGGTCTTTTCCTGGTTATCGTTGCACTGCGCCAATGGAGCGAGGATTATCTCTATCTGCCCGACGACCCAAAATCTGCATTACTGGATATCGAAACAGCTACTCCGGTTGCCCGATTGGAGTTGCGAGCGCAAAATGGGCGTACTTTAGATTGGAGTGATACCTGGGTGAAGAAGATCGAGGACCGCTGAGGCGTAATATCGTGCCTGAGATTATTTTCTGGGAATTTAGAGGGGTTTATTGTTTCAGGACCGTGCTGCAAAAAGGATGTCTGGATGCAGTCGTGCAAATTTGACGATACTTTCCAATTCTCGATGCTAACGCTTTACCAGAAACTAATGCCTTAGATGGCTACCAGCTTTTAAGGCATGGCGGCGATCACGATCCGATAAGTGAGTGTTGAATTCAGCCTAAGTTTGATTTAGCTTTGCGGTCGGAGGACCTACTTAATTGCATCTTGCCTTCGGCAATGTCACTTCGAAGCGAATTTTCTACCCATTTGGCGCTGGGGTTCATCGGTTTTGGATCCGAACGGAGAAGCTTGACTGGCACTCAATGTTGTTAGCGAAATGCATAGGTGCCACTCGAATTGGTATAAACGTCATACCTCACCATTAGAATTCACGATAACATTCGAGCGGTAGCCATTTGCTTTAGCGTAAACATTAGAACTTTGCATCGCTGGCCGATTATCTTCTTTCTAAACTGCTGACTTGGCAGCAGCTAACTCCTGCACAATGACCCTCTCGGGTGCACGCGAAACATATATATTATTGTATTATGTCGGCCCGGTTTAAAAAGAAGATCTTTATCAATTGAATTTTTGGTTGCGCGCTAGACTTTCGAACAAGTTTCGGTTGTGGCGTAAGAGATACTTCTTCGATCCAATATTTGTATGCGCATAGTTATCAGCATTTAGCCTAAATCTGTATGCAACTCCTAGGCAGAAAGGGGCACGTCTATTGCAAACTCGGAAAGGGTCGATAAGCACCGGTCTATGATCGACTGCAGCTTTGAACCGGCAAAGAATGACTTCGATCTCGAACATTCCGCAGCCCGTTCCGAGCTTGGGAGGCGTAGACATGTCTTGATCATTATGCTCGCCTTCGCAATGATAGTAACGATCCGGCATCACGCCAACGTCGAGCTACCCCCCCCAAAAAAGCAGTGCGAAAAGCTCGGTACTCATCGGCTGGTCATTTGAGGAGGTGGGGCGGACAGCAAGTCGGTTCGCTAAGGGGCGATTTGCAAAAGTTATTCTATAGTCACTATGGCGAAGTGTCGATCATTTCAGCTCAAATGTCTGATCTGCAAAAATGTCAACTTAACGATATTCACTCATGAACGACGAGCTGAAACCATGTATCTAGAAAGCGGCTGCGTTTCAACGCGTCGAGGTAAACTAGAAGCTCCGGCCCAAGTTCGACAGGTTGCAGAGGCTTTACGCCAGATTGGCTGGCTTCTGCAACCAACCCCGTCTGTCGAACTATGGTTTGTCCATCAGTCGACAAGAGAAACGTGATCGCTTGTTCGGCGATATTTGCGTGTTTGCTTTTGTTTGGGATGAGAGAAGTCCAAGGTAAAGCGACGACGTAATCTTGCAGTACGATCACTGAAAAATCCTCGACGTCATATTTCCATTTACTGACTTCAGACAAAGGTACGTTATAGGCAAGATCGATATTGCGAGCCGATAAGGCCCCTAATAGCTCTTCGCTTGTATCAAAGATACGTGCTTGTGAAGCACCGAAGGCGCGGACGATTCGCCAGAACAACGGCGACCGGATAGAGTCCTGCGCAGCTAGTGTATAGCTGACATTATCGATTCCGATATTAACAATGCCAACGCGCTTTTGAAAGCGCACGGCGTTCTGCTCAAGCAGTCGCGCAAGTTCAATGCGGGTTGTGGGCAAATTTTTATCAATGGCGCTACGTCTGACAACACTAACCGCTGGATCAAAACCGAAGCTGAATAATTCACTGCGCCAGTGTGCCTGTGGCGCAAGTCCAGCATTACGGGCAATCCGGCTTCTTTGCTGCGCACTCCCCTCATTCGCGATAAGGACTGCAAGATCTGGTGTTGAAAGTATAACCAGATCGGCAGCATTTGCCTCAGCTGCACCAGCGAGAAGTCGGGATGTCCATTCACTTGGCCGGATCTGCTGATATATTATATCAACTCCGGATAAGTGTTCGGCTAGACCCTTTTTGATAGGTGCTAACGTTTCAGCTGCAATATCGCCAACAATTCTGAACTGAGGTTTTGGAGGAGAGTTATTCTGCGCTTGCGCATTGTATGACGACAATATCATGACAATTAGAACGGAAAAAAAATGAGAGAACAGATGTTTCATGGATTTTGATCCGGGGTTGCCGCCAGCAAAGCTACCAGAACACTCGTCCCGCCGCCTTGCCTATCTTTCAATTCAATATGCCCGCCGAGTGCTTCCGCAACCATTTTTGCAATCGATAAACCAAGCCCCGAACCTGGTCTGCTCTGATCTGCGCGTACAAAGCGTTCGAAGGCTATATCTTTCATTTCAGGCGTAAGTCCCGCGCCTCGGTCGTGAATACCAAGCGTTATGATGCCATCTTTTTGAGAGAGAGTGATGGTAATCGGGCTAGGAGCGTGAATGAGCGCGTTTTCGATAATGTTTCGGATCATTTCGCGCAGGCTGATGGTTTCGCCATTCACATAAACCGGCTCATTGGCATTATCGAAACTGAGCGTTTGCAATAAGTCCTGATAGCTTCCCTCAGCACGCAATCGTCTGATGGCGTCTTGGGTCACCTGACGCAAATCAAGAATTTCGAGTTTTCGCGACTGGATGCTGTGTAGCGTTGTTGCTTCTGATAAAAGCTGATTTGCGAGCAAGCTTGCACTGATGGAATTCGCGTGAATGCGCGAAAGTATTTCCTGTTTTCTGCCCCGGTCTGTTTCTTCGAGCGACAATTCCGTCAATGCACGTAAAGCAGTAAGCGGCGTGCGCATCTGATGCGCGGCGTCCGCCGTTACGAGCTTTAATCCGGCAAGAACATTATTTAGCCGATCCATGAAATCGTTAAGCGCTGCAACGAGTGCGCTGACTTCCTTAGGAATGGGGCCTGAAACAGGGTTAAGGTCGGATGATGATCGCCGGCGAAGATCAGATTCAACGGTACGCAATGGACGGAATGCAAACCGGATCGCCAACAAGATAAGAACCAAAGCCAGTATAGCAACTCCAAGTGCTGGCAATATTGTGTTGAGGCTTAGCTGCAACGTAAGTTGTTGTCGCGCCTCGCGGGTTTCACCCACCAAAACATCTACCCAGCCACCGCCTTTCGCGTCGCTGTGATAACGGGCAACAGCAGCTACGCGGACTTTTTCACCGCGATAAATACTGTCGCTCAGGCGAACATGATTGTTGCTGCCATGTGGAATTTCCAGCCCCAGAATAGGCGAGCCGGTCAACAGACTGCCATCAGGGGCGACGACACGATAGAAAATCCGGTTAAGCCGTGAGGTGCCAAGAATTGAAAATGCAGAGTGGGGAAGATCGACGCTGAGTGCTCCATCCTGCAAAGTTATTGTGTCAGCTATCGAGAGTGCGGCGGCACCTAAAACACGATCAAACGCCTCGTCGGCAGCCCGATGGGCATACCAGCGCCCAAGAAAAAACAATAGGATAGTCACTGCAAGCAGCGTTAATCCACTGCCCACCAGAATGCGGCGTTGGATCGAGTATTCTTTGTGTTCAGATGTGCGAACCATCACGGATGCTGTAATTTCGGGCGTAGCAAATAGCCAACGCCACGCTGCGTTACGATTTCCAAATTGCTGCTCTCCAGCTTTTTTCTGACGCGGGAAATCAGCAATTCTATCGCATTTGGGGTTCCGGTGTCATCGTGACCAAAAAGCTTGAGAACAAGCATATCTTTGGGCACAGCGACATTGATACGGGTTGCCAGCATTTCAAGAACGTCGAATTCACGTCGCCCGAAATCCAACGGTTCATCACCCTTCATCACCGATCTTTGAGTAAGGTTGATCGATAAATCACCGATGTGCAGGAGTGGCTGCGATACACCCATATGACGCCGTGCAACGGCTCTAATGCGCGCTACAAGCTCTCGAAGGTCAAAAGGTTTCACCAGATAATCGTCTGCACCAAGTTCTAGCAAATCGAGTTTGTCGGCAATCTGGTTGCGCGCTGTAATGACCAGCACAGGACAAGACAAGGACCGCTCGCGCATGCTGCGTAAAATTGCAAACCCATCGCGGCCGGGAAGATTTATATCAAGTACGACGACATCGAAAGAACCATTCACGGCCAAGTCTTCGCCCTGCACGCCATCATAAGCAGTTGTGACTGCATAGCCTTCCTTCTCAAGCTTCGATGCGATAGCGAACGCAATGTCGATAGTGTCTTCTACGAGAAGGATGCGCATGTTGTTTTCAATGTTTCGATTTAGCGTTTTGGCGATGACAGGATTCTGACAGCTAGAATTGATAGTCTTCAAAATAACGGAAGAGGCTGCAGCACTTGTATCATAGCAAGAGCGCAGGGGAGAGAAAATGTTTTGGCGCGAGTTGGTATGCCGCTTAGGCATAGCTTTGTTTGGGATACTGTTGAGCATCGCTTGCGCGAATGCCGCTGGAGCTGCTTGCGCTTATCGTGGTGCGCTGGATGAGCGCTATTGCGACGAGAACCGCGACCTTGTCGCTGACACTCCCCTTGATCCATCGCAACTGCGCAACCCGCAAACGCTTGTCTGGGCTTATACGCCTATAGAAGATCCGGCGGTTTATGCGCGGCTCTTCAAACCGTTCACCCAGCATCTTGAAGCCTGCCTCGGACGGCAGATTGTCTATTATCCGATCCAGTCCAGTGCCGATGAAGTTGAGGCGATGCGTTCAGGACGCCTGCATTTTGCGGGCTTCTCGACCGGGCCGACGATTGAGGCGGTCAATCGCGCAGGTGCCGTTCCTTTTGCCGCCAAAGGCACTGGTGATCAGATGCGCGGTTATCGACTGGTCGCTGTTGTGCGCGCGGACTCACCCTATGAAAAGCTGGATGATCTTAAAGGGCGTCGCATCGCCCATGCTTCACTATTCTCAAATTCTGGCAATGTCGCACCACGCGCGCTCTTTCCAAAAGAAGGTCTTACGCCGGGGCAGGAATATGTGCCCATCATGTCGGGCGGGCACGATAAATCGATCCTCGGTGTTGTTGCTGGTGATTATGATATGGCGGCTGTTGCCTCCGATGTGCTTGAACGCATGATTGAGCGAGGGCTTGTGAAGCGTGATGGTGTCCGTTTGATCTATCAGAGCGATTTGTTTCCAACCTCCTCGTTTGCCTATGCTCATAATCTCGCGCCGTCCCTTGTGGCGGAGATGAAGCGTTGCTTCTTTAATTTCACTTTCACACCTGAAATGAGGGCCGAGTTTCAGGGTGACGATCACTTCATTCCCATAGATTACGCAGCCGCGTGGTCCGTGGTGCGCGAGGTAAGCGAGAAGGCTGGCGCGCCGCCTCCATAATTCGCTTCACATCAGCGGACATTTCGCACGGTATTTTCGGATGCCAGATCCCGCAGCAAGCCAGAACACAGTCAACTGCAATCCATATGGGTTTCAGTAGGGATCACTTCGGCTCAAAGTGGATAAAATAATGAGTTCTTACAAGCAACTAACCTACAAATATAAGGTCTACAATGCAGACCCTACGACACTGATCGGGGTTTTGCTGGCAATCGTTTTCGCCTATCTGATCGCGGCGCCAATCGTGCTGCTCTTGTCAGATGCCGTGATTGTCCAATTTGCTGATCGGGCACGCTCGGGCCAGCAGATTGGTGAATTGACCTTTTATTATCTTAACCGTGCGTTCTTCTCGGCGATTTCGACCGATGTGTTCTGGCGTCCACTTTGGAACACAGCAATTATCGCAGTTGGTTCGATTGCCTTTGCGCTTGTCACGGGCATTCCACTGGCATGGCTTTTGAGTCGCACAAATTTACCGGGCAAAAAGTGGTTCTCGACAGCATTGATCGTTCCTTACATGCTGCCTTCGTGGACCTTCGCACTGGCTTGGCTGACCCTGTTTAAAAACCGCACCACAGGTGGTCAGCCTAGCTGGATGGAAGCCTTGGGTTTCTCGCCACCTGATTGGCTTGCGTATGGCATGTTGCCAATCACGCTCATTCTGGCCATGCACTATACGCCGTTTGTGATCCTACTTTTCGGCAATGCGTTGCGGCAGTTTGATTCAACGCTTGAAGATTCAGCCCGTGTGATGGGCGCTGGCAAATTGCTAATCGCGCGTCGCATCATTTTGCCCCTAATGCTGCCGTCGCTTGTGTCGGCTTCGACGCTGATTTTCGCCAAATGTCTCGGTGACTTCGGTGTCGCCTATATCCTTGGTGTGCCGGTTGGTTTTGATGTTCTCGCGACGTCTCTGTTTCGTGCAATCTCGACGAGTCAGGCTGGCATGAGCGCAGTCCTCGCGGCAACCATTGTCGTGCTTGGTAGCATTTCAATCTTCCTCGATATGTATCTGCTCAAGGAAGCGCGCCGTTTTGTGACCATTGGCAACAAGGGTTCGATGAACCGCGAGACTGATCTCGGACGCTTCCGTGTGCCTGCATTCAGTTTCGCCGCACTCATGTTTGTTGTCAGCGCGTTTATTCCGCTGATGGCCCTTCTGCTGACAACTGTTATGCGCGTGCCGGGCGTTTTCGCGCTGGATAATTTTACCCTGGATTTCTGGATCGGGACTAATCTCAACACCACCGCGATGAGCAATGGGATTCTGCTGACAGGCGAATTTTGGAAAGCAACCTGGAATACGCTCTGGATCGTCGGATCGGCTGCATTGGGTGCCGGTATACTTGGTCTGCTGGTCGGTTATGTTGTGGCGCGCACGCCGGTGGCAATCGTGGGAACATTCCTACGTCAGGTGACATTCCTGCCATATCTGGTTCCGGGCATTGCCTTTGCTGCCGCCTATCTCACAATGTTTGCCGTGCAACGCGGACCACTTCCGGCGCTTTACGGAACACCGATCTTGTTGGTTCTGGCCATCCTTGCTGATCAGATGCCTTTTGCATCACGTGCAGGAATTTCGGCAATGATGCAGCTTGGCAAAGCGCCGGAGGAAGCTGCTCAGGTTGTGGGTGCTGGTTTCTGGCGTCGGCTCGTTTCGATTGTCGCCCCCATTCAGAAAGGCTCGCTGGTTTCAGGAATTCTGCTGCCATTTATCTCTGGCATCAAAGGTCTGAGCCTTGTCGTCGTGCTGGCTGTTCCCGGCACAGACGTTCTCACCACCTATGCATTGCGCCTTGTTGATTACAGCTACAGTCAGGCCGCAAATGCAGTCGTTTTGATGATCTGCGTTATCGCCTTCGGCGGCACGGTCATCGTTCAGAAACTCACCAACAGCAAATTGTCTGACGGATTGGGAGGCAAATAATGTCGAGCATTACTATTCGCGATGTCAGAAAGAGCTACGGCAAAGCCACCCGTGCTGCCGTTGAAAAACTCTCACTTGAAATCCCAAAGTCGGAATTTCTCTGCCTGCTCGGGCCATCAGGTTGCGGTAAGACCACCACGCTGCGCATGATTGCTGGCCTTGAATATCCAACCGAAGGCCAGATACTCGTTGATGGCAAGAAGATCGTCTCGGTCGATGACGGTATCTACGTGCCGCCAGAAAAGCGTGGCATGGGTCTGGTTTTTCAGAACTATGCACTCTGGCCGCATATGACAGTTGAGCAAAATGTCGAGTTCGGTTTGAAGTTGCACAAGGTAGCAAAAGTCGAACGTGACCAGATCATTGATGATGTGCTGCAAAAGCTTGGAATCGAGCGCTACCGTGATCGCTTACCCGCACAAATGTCGGGTGGACAGCAGCAGCGTGTAGCACTGGCGCGTATGTTGGCGCTTAAGCCCGATATTATTCTGCTCGACGAACCGCTTTCCAATCTCGATGCGAAACTGCGTTTGGAAATGCGCGCGGAACTTAAGCGGATTCATCGGGAAATGGGTTCTACTGTCGTATTCGTGACCCATGATCAGTGGGAGGCCATGACATTGGCAACTACAATTGCGGTGATGAGCGAAGGTGAGTTGCAGCAGCTTGGCACGCCTGACGATATTTATGAGCGTCCCGCTAATCGCTTTGTGGCGGAGTTCATTGGCAATCTGCCAATCAACATCACCGAGCTTAATGACAATAATAACGGCGCGATGGCCACATGGGCACGCGCTTATCTGAAAGCACACGACTTCACCACAAACGGTGTTGGCTCTGTCGGAATCCGGCCGGAATCGGTGCGTCTCAGCGATACGCCTGTCGAGCAGGGGTGTGTGGCCAAAGTAATCGACATCGTGCCCACTGGCGGTAGCTGGATTGTAGAACTGTCAGTTCATGGAGAGCAGTTTCTTGCGATCGCTGCAGATGCTCCAGTCCGTAAGGCCGGTGATGAAATCTGGTTCCATGTCGAACGCAGCCACGTCCATGTGTTCGACAAAGAAGGCATGCGCATCAGTGGCTAATCGCTGAGCAACATATTCTCAAAAAGTATCAACTAGGAGGAAACGATGACTGTATATTTGCGCACCTGTGCGGCTCTTTCATTGAGCGGCGCACTTCTGGCAAGCACGGCTGCCTTCGCAGAGCCTGTGGCTGAAATCGGCATCAAGGATGCGGATTACTCGCTCGAAGCTCTTATTGAAGCCGCAAAAAAAGAGCCGGGCATTACCGTTGTGGACGCCACTGGCAAGATCGTGACAATGGCCGAAGCCTTCACCGCAAAATACGGTGTGAAGGCTACGGGCGTGAAGATGAACGGCCAAAACCAGGAGCAGGTCATTCTGCGTGAAGCTACTGCGAACAATGTTCGCACGGACGTCTTCAACATGAGCAATTTGCCATCGGTTACGTCGGAAATCATCGTTCAGGGCGCAGGTCTCAGCTGGCTTCCTGTCGATCTCAAAGATCAGGTGCCCGCGGAATATCAGAACCCGGCCATCACCAGTCTTAACCCATGGGTCTGGGCGTATAACTCGGATGTCCATGGCGATAAGTGCCCAATCGACAATATTTGGGCATTGACCACGGAAGAATGGAAGGGCCGCATTGCTATTCCAGATCCGCTTCTGCGCAACGAAACCATGTTCTGGTTCAATCAGATTGCCGAGCATGATGATGAAGCCATGCGCAAGGCATATGAAGAGTTCTTCGGTGAGCCATTGAAAACCGATGAAGCAAGCGCGACCGCGGAATGGGTCAAGCGTTTCGCTAACAACCGTCCAAGCGTTACCCGCAGTGATACCGAAGTTGGTCCGATCATTGGTGCAAAAGGACAGGAAAAGCCCTTTATGGGCTTCCTCAGCACGTCAATCTTCCGCGATGCCAAGAAGAATGGCTACACGATGGGCATCTGTGCGAGCATGAAGCCTTGGGCAGGGCAGCTTACGCCACGCGTCGCCGTCATCGCATCCGGCACAAAAAGCCCGAATGCCTCAAAACTCTTTGTGCATTATATGATGACCGGAGAAGGCATGGCACCACAATTGGCTGATGGTAAAATCTCGTCGAATAAGGGCGCGAAAATTCCTGAAGGTGAAGTGTCCGGAATCGTCAATGTCATTGACCAGCTTTACGTCCCGCATTCCGAAACAGCCGAAAGCGATTACTCAAAGCTTCAGGATTGGCAGGATTTCTGGACGATCAACTCCCGTTAACTATTTCGCAGGTCACGAATGGAGGGCGGAAAGCCGCCCTCTCCTACAATCTTTGTTATTCTATCGCTCAAAAACTGGGTCAACAACACTGGGACACATTGGATCAGACATGAAAATCTTATGACGCAACCTTGTAAGGGTGACGTTTTGGCTTGGATTTTCGAAAGGCGCTTGATTAAAATTATCAATCAATCAATGTTTAGCACGCGATAATAAGAGCCGATAAGGCTCGCCGGCATGCTGAGGAGAATCTGAAGTGTCAAAACTTTTGACTGAAGTTGGAGGGATTTTAACGCGACTTGCTGAATCTTCGCCACGCGATATTCAGCTTGTTGCTGAGCGCCTTCATGATCATGCTGTAGAAGAGCGTATGTCTGCGACCGATCTAGGCGTGGTGCTGAATGAGCTTGGGTACAGCGATATATCGAATTTTTGTGAGGCCGCCGATATTCCTGTGCATGTCGCCAAACGCTGGGAGCGCTTCGGCGTTTCTGCAGAAATGCGTGCCGTCTTGTTGATGATGCAAGCTCAGAAACGACATTTTGAGCACGTCACCAGTGAGTTCGAGGCAATTACACATGTAGGCCTGTTAGATTTCTTGCGTAGCCGTAAAGCCTGACATTTGAATTAAGAGCTACAGAATTTCCCCTCGAGGACCGTCAGTCCTCAAGGAGGGCTATTGCCGTTTGACTATCGGTAATGAGGACGCTTGCCGGAACAATTTTAAGTGCGGCGCGGATTGCCGTAACTTTAGAGGTGCCGCCGGCTGCTAATACGACGCGGCTGATTGCTGCTACCGTGTGCAGGTCGATCGACATCACACGTTGATTGATCTCGTGATCAACCAGTTTTCCGTGCTTGTCCACGAAATAGCAGAGTATGTTGGCGACCGCTCCGCAATCATCTAACGGCTTTATGAGATCAGACGAAACGATCCCATGCCGAAAGATCGTGGCGTCTTCCGAAACTGCACCTACTGTCAGTAATGCAATATCTGCCTGAGCTGCACGTTGCTGGAGATTACGCAGTTCCGATTGGCGCCATAAAGTCTCCCGTAACCCTTGTTCATCGAGAACGACCGGCGCTGTAATCTGATAGCTATCCACTTCGTAGACCTCCGCTACTCGCGCGGCAACAACAGAAGGGTTGATCCAGCGTGAGTGTGGAAGGCTTCCTACAAGGGCGACAACGGATGCATCTTGTAGCTTACGATGCTCCAAGAACTGCACGCTGGCATAGAGTGTTGCACCTCCTCCGATCGCAAGCGTCATTCCATCTTGCATTTCCTGATCCAGATATGCGGCAATGGCATTACCGAGCGCTTTCTCAAGGTTCTCGCTGTTTTCGGGAGTAGGGACGACAATTGCAGATGCCAGCCCCCATTTTTCTTCAAGACGGCGCTCAAGCTCGATCTGGGCGGTCGTGGCTGCATTAATACGTGTAACGACAATTCCTTCGGCAGTTGCGGCGGCGAGTGTACGCATTATCTTGACGCGACTAACACCCAGCTGTTCGGCAATCTGCTCCTGCGTCATGCCCTCTACATAGTACAGCCAGACTGTCTTCACCTTGAGGTCTGATGATCTCAACGGCCAGCTTTTGCTTGTCATTTTTGTCTCGATCCCCCACGAATTTCTAAACCTGCATAAGCTATAGCAAAAAAAGTGCCCGTTGCGTCAACTGTTCAAATGTATTTGACAAAGAACAAATGAACATTATTATAACATTTAAGGGCATCAAACTGTCCGACTACTGGGAGGAACGGGAACAGCCCGCGATGGCGTTCCTATGGGAGGAATAAATGACGAATTTGACCCGGAGGATAGGTGTCATCACGGCCTGCTTCGCGAGCATTATGTTTGCCGGAACAGCTCTGGCTGGAACACTTACGCTTTACACGTCGCAGCCCGACGCTGATGCGGCCAGGACCGTTGAAGAGTTCCGCAAACTCAATCCGGACGTAGATGTTCAGGTATACCGTTCGGGCACGAGCGATATCATGAGCAAACTAGCCGCAGAATTCTCAGCTGGCGCACCACAGGCTGATGTGCTGCTCATTGCTGATGCTGTCAGCATGGAGAGCTTAAAAGCCGATAACCGACTGATGCAGTATTCGGGTGCAAACGTTGAAGGTTTTGAGGCCGGCACAATTGATCCGGACAAATACTATTTTGGCAGCAAGCTGATTACGACTGGTATCGCTTACAATTCTGCGGCCGAACAAAAACCACAGCACTGGTCGGACCTTGAAAAGTCAGACTATAAAGGCATGATTGTTATGCCTAGTCCCCTTTATTCGGGTGCCGCAGCATATCTCCTGAGTGGATTTGTGGCTAATGATAGTCTCGGCTGGAAGTTTTTTGACGCTCTCAAAGAGAATGAGGTCGTGAGCGTCAGAGGCAATGGTGCAGTTCTTAAATCTATTGCCAGCGGCGAGAAACCTTATGGTGTCCTTGTCGACTTTATGGCGCTAAACGCTAAAGCAAAAGGCTCACCTGTAGAGTTCGTCTTTCCTGAAGAAGGCGTACCTGCTGTGACTGAGCCGGTCGCTATCATGTCAACGACCAAAAACGCTGATGACGCGAAGAAGTTCATTGACTTCATCATTTCGGATGAAGGCCAAAACCTTGCTCTAAAGCAGGGCTATTTGCCTGCTAAGTCATCTGTGGGGAAGCCTGCTTGGATGCCTGAGGGGCTGTCCGTTAAAATTATGCCGATAGATACGCAAAAGGTTCTGGAAAAGACCGATCAAGATAAGTCGCGATTTACAGAAATGTTTGGCGGTTAGGGCTTAGAAAACCTATGCAAAAAGTATCTGAGACAAACAATCAGAGCCGGGATAAGGCTCTGATTGCAGGGACGATTATTATCGTTTCTCTGCTGTCGCTTCTCCCAATGGGACGGCTCCTCCTTGAAGTCGTCCTGCCCGCTAAAGGTACAGCGGTCGAGGCCATTGGGCGCGTCTTTTCTTCGTCAGCGACTTGGACCGCGACGTGGCATTCACTATATGTCGGGGTTTTCGGGACAATTTTCGCTGTTATTCTGGGAACAGGTGTGGCCTTGCTGGTTAGCCTCACGGATATTCGCGGGCGGTCTGTTTTTATATTTCTCTATGTAACACCACTGCTGATTGCGCCGCAGGTGACAGCGCTCGCATGGTTACAGTTGTTTGGCCCTGCGAGCCCGTTCCTGAAAATGCTTGGAATGGCGCCGCCATTGGGGTCGCGTAACCCGCTTTATTCCAGCACGGGGATTATTTTGCTTCTTGGAGTGCAATACGGGCCACTCGTGTTTCTCATTGTGCGTGCGGGACTGCGCAAACTGCCACGCGAACTCATAGAGGCAGCTCTAAGCAGTGGCGCGAAAAAATTGACGGTTTTGCGCACCATCATCGTTCCACTGATGGCGCCCTCAATCATTGGAGCGACCGCACTCACATTTGTCTCTTGTGTTGGTAATTTCGGTATCCCAGCGTTCCTCGGTATCCCGGCAAACTATCTTGTTTTACCGACATTGATTTACCAGCGTCTGAGCGGTGGTGGTCCCGCAGTCCTCACGGATGTTGCAGCCTTGTCCACTTTGATCGGCGTGATCGCAATCGTTGGCATTGTCGCTCAAGAATATGTCTCGCGCTGGCGTGATTACAGAATTGCATCAACTTCGCTCCCCGCAAGTCCTTTTGAACTTGGGCGTTGGCGGATCTGGATAGAAGCCGTCATGTTGCTGATTGTTGTTGCGGTATTGGGGCTACCTATTTTAGGTCTTGCATTGACGTCTTTGGTTAGCGCCTATGGCACGCCATTGACATGGGAGACTGCGACGCTTGCCAATTACAGTTTCATTCTCTTTGAACACGCAGCCACCGAACGCGCTTTCCTGAATAGCTTTGGGTTGTCGCTGGCGGCCTCCTTCTTCGCTGTCGTGATTGCTGTGCCTTTGGCTTATATCACAACATGGCGTAAACGTTGGTGGACGAGGCTGTTCAATCTCACCGCCGAACTCCCTTACGCCCTGCCGGGTGTCGTCATGGCCATCGCCTCTTTGCTGCTATTTCTAAAGCCGATGCCGATATTTGGCTTACACATCTACAATACGATTTGGATCATCTTGTATGCCTATCTGGCTCGGTTCTTTGTTCTCGCATTACGGCCGACCGTTAGTGGACTTCACCAGATTGATCGCTCGCTTGAAGAAGCTGCACAGGTGGCTGGTGCCAGCCTGTTCATGCGCTTGCGCACTATAATCTTTCCATTGGTCGCGCCAGCTACACTTGCTGGCGGAGTGCTGATCTTCTTGACGGCATTTAGTGAACTGACGGTCTCGGCTCTTCTTTGGGCGTCAGGATCTGAAACCATTGGTGTCGTGATTTTCTCCTTCGAGCAGGGAGGGGATTCCACATATGCCGCTGCCACGTCGATTGTAACGATACTGGTAACGATTTTTCTCATGCTGTCGACGAACCTTTTCGCGCGGCGTCTGCCTGATGGAGTGCTCCCATGGCGGGATTAAACATTAAAAATGTCACTAAAAACTTCGGCAATTTCGACGCCCTTTCTGATGTCACGCTTGATATCAAGAATGGAGAGTTTGTAGCTGTCCTTGGGCCATCCGGCTGCGGAAAAACAACTCTGCTCCGCGCAATTGCTGGCTTTGAGAAAATTACCAACGGCACAATTTGTGTTGGTGACAAGGTGATGTCAGCTAACGATAGTCACGTTGAACCTGAGAAGCGCCGTGTTGGTATTGTCTTTCAGAACTATGCGCTTTGGCCCCATATGACTGTTGCTGAGAACGTCGGTTACAGTCTTCGTGTGGCGAAAGTTGCGAAACCTGAACTTGATCGACGGGTAAAAGAGGCGCTTGCGCTTGTTGACCTGACGGGACTTGGAGACCGAAGACCTGCTAATTTATCGGGCGGTCAGCGTCAGCGTGTGGCGCTTGCGCGATGTCTGGTCGCTACGCCATCACTGGTTTTGTTTGATGAGCCGCTGGCCAATCTGGACGTGCACTTGCGCGCTTCGATGGAAGACGAATTTGCTTCTTTCCACAAACGTACGGGCACCACGATTGTCTATATTACGCATGATCAGGCCGAAGCGATGGCTCTGGCTGATCGCATAGCGGTGATGGATAAAGGAAAGCTGATCCAGTTCGCCACTCCGCGGGAGCTCTATGAACGGCCTCAGAGCGAGATGGTGGCGTCATTCATAGCAAATGGAATGGTTCTGCCTGCACGCGTACTGAGCGCTGAAAATAATGGGCACTGCGAAGTTGAAGTGTTCGGGCAAAAAGCGGTGTTGCGCTGCGCTCCGGGACAGAGGTCAAATGTTGATGCAAAGATATGCATGCGATCTCAGAACATAGAGTTGCGGGATGGTGATGGCATAGCACTCACAGTCAAGCGTCGCATCTATCGTGGCGGTGGGGCTCGTATTGAGGCGCACCCGGTAAATCATCCTTCCGTCGAACTCACTTTTGATTTGCCGGATATGGCCGGTGGACAGGAAGGCGATACGATTAACATAGCCATTAACTCCGGTTGGGTCATTCCAGAAGGAGCAGTAGAGAAATGTTGATCGATCTCTACGGTGGCTTTGGAGAAAAAGGCCGAACCAGTGTTGGCATAAGCACTGATAGCAGACTCTTATTCGATGCTGGCATTAAAGTAGGTGCGAAAGGGCGTGACTATTATCCGGCCATTGCGGAACACGCTGTCTCAGCACTTGATGCAGTCTTTATTTCCCACGCACATGAAGACCATATTGGTGCGCTGTATTGGCTGAATGCCAATGGGTTCAAAGGCACATTTTATATGACGCAGGAGACCCTTGACGATGCAGGATCTATGCTTTGTCAATATGCTGACCCATTGCATAAGCAAACCAACTCGTTGGCCGACATTTCAATCAAAGTGTTCGTCCCGGGCGAAACCATTCGTGTCGGTCAGACAGAGGTTGCGTCAGGGCGATCGGGGCATGTAGCGGGAGGTGTTTGGTTTTCGGTAACAACGCAGTCGAAACGCGTTGTTTATTGTGCGGATGTAGTCCCCAAAAGCGATGTTTTTCTGATGGACCCGCTACCGCATTGTGATCTTGTCATCCTCGATGCGTCCTATGGTGGTGATCCGGTTTCTGCGAAGGACCGTGTTCGCCAGATCGAGAGCTTTATTGACGCGCATAATGGTAAACTGGTGATCCCAGTGCCTGTTTCCGGGAAACCACTTGAATTGATGACTATTCTCCCAGACCGTTTTGCGATCCATCACGCGATGCGTCGTTCACTGGAAGCTCAGCTTGATGTTCCAAATGCATTTTCTTCACAAGTTGCCCGTTCATTGCGATCAAAACTCAAAGGGGCAATTGATTGGAGCGAGGACTCTGATTTGCCTGATTGTCCTTTATTGACTTTCGACGGCATGGGGAGTGCGGGCCCCTCTATACAAGCATTGCAACAAGCGGCAGAGCAAAATGTGCCTGTGCTGCTGACGGGACACGTACCAGAAAACACACCGGCGCACTCTCTGTTGGAACAAGGTCTGGCGAATTGGATACGACTTCCAACCCATCCCACCCGGCCGGAGAATTTAGAACTCTGGCAAGAGGCGGGAAAGCCCGCCGCACTCGGTCATTCTTGCGCACTCGATAAGCTTGAAGAACTCAAACCTTATCTGACAACTCTCAATACGACAGCTTTAACTGGTTTGCAGTTTTCAATCTGAATGGAGATGAAATGAGAATACTCGTGGCAAACGATGATGGCATTGATGCCCCTGGACTTGCGCGACTAACTCAAGTTGCGGAACGGCTTAGCGATGATGTCTGGGTTGTTGCACCCGATGGCAAGCGCACAGCAGCGAGTGGATCCATCACGATCGCCCGCTCGCTTACGATGGTGGAAAAGGGGCGCCGTCGCTATTCTTGTTCAGGTACGCCTGCGGATTGCGTGGTCACTGCGATGACATGGCTCTTCGATGGTCAGAAGAAGCCAGACCTTGTGTTGTCGGGCATCAATGATGGTCGTAATGTCGCTGAAGACCTTGCGTACTCTGGCACACTCGGAATTGCCAGAGAGGCAACGTTTTGGGGTGTTCCGGCGATTGGATTTTCGCGCGTTAAGCAAGTCGCAGAAGCTGACAGTGATATTGACTGGCTTGCAAACTTCGTCAGACAGATACTCAACAAGCGCGACACCATATTTCTGGACGGGCACTGGCTCAGTGTCAATTTACCTGAGCGTCTGCCAGCTGCGATTGCGCAACCGCGGATCGGTCGTGACAAGATTGGCATCCGAGCTGAAGTGTTGTCGTCTGACGGGCAAAGCACTGAGATCATAATCCCTCGTGGCCGTGCACACAGCGCTTCCGATGGAGATGATAATGATCTGCTGGATCGTGGCAATGTTTGTGTCAGCCGGTTGAATTGGTTCGGCCAGACGCCTTTAGACGATGAAAGCTTCTTCGCCTTAAAGTTTGAATAGAGGCGCAACGCCACGGAGGTTTTGGCTCCGTCTGATGAAATAAGTGCCAATTGTTTGCAGATAAGACCAACGGAGCCTTATGATGGAATCCACAATCGTCATAATCAATCTGTGCGGTGCCGTGGCTCTGCTGTTATTTGGGCTTGCACAGGTCAAGGATGGCGTTCAGCGAGCATTTGGCGCCAGCCTTCGATCGGGGCTTGCGCGTGGCACGAGCAATGGTGCCCGTTCCTTTGTTTCTGGCTTTGTGGCTACAATTGGTCTCCAAAGTTCGACTGCAACTGCTTTGATGGTAGCATCATTTGTTGAACGTGATTTCATTCAACAACGTATGGCTCAAATTGTGCTTTTGGGCGCAAATGTTGGCACCGCAGTAACCGCCTGGATTGTTGCTACCGGAATAGAGTGGTTGTCACCGCTATTGATATTGTCTGGCATAGTTTTTCTGAAAAAAGGAACCAGCAATCGGCGTGGTATTGGGACTATGCTTATAGGCATAGGGCTGATGCTGCTTTCGCTGCACCTTCTTGGTTTGGCCACAGAGCCGATCCGCCACTCACCCGCAATAGCAAGCTTCGTGAGTATGCTGAATAATGCCTGGCCCGTGGCATTGCTTTTTTCGGCTGGGATTGCATTTATTTCATCGTCAAGTTTGGCAGCGGTCGTCCTGATCCTCTCTCTTGGTGCCACCGGTGTATTACCTTCGGCACTCCTCATCGTCCTTGTCCTTGGCGCGAACCTTGGCGGAGCAATTCCACCGGTGATCGCTTCTATGGGAGGAGACGTTGCAGCAAAAAGAGTTACATTGGGCAATCTAGTTGTTCGTGGAATTGGATGTTTGATTGCACTCCCATTCGCCCAATATGGAGCTGATTTGGCGGCGGCATTATCACTTCCGGCGAGTAAACTGCCCGTTGATGCACATCTTGCGTTCAATATAATATTGGCGGTCGTGGCGTGGCCATTCTCGCGTTTGTTATCCGATATGATGATCCGATTGCTTCCTGACCCGCAGAAGTCAGATATGGGCCCGAAATTTCTTGATGTTCAGCAACTTTCAACGCCCGTTATGGCATTGGCTGGAGCAACGCGCGAAGTTTTGAGTATAGGTGATCTCGTGGAGCGCATGCTGATGCGGATGTCATCAGCTTTCCAGAAAAACGATCCTTCCGCCTCAACTGATATTTCCTTACTTGAAAAGCGTGTCGACTTTCTCCAGCAGGAAGTGAAAGTCTATTTGTCCAATCTTGGTCGCCAAAGCTTGACTGAAGAAAATGGCCGTCGATCATTGGAAATCATCGACTATGCCGTCAATCTTGAACATATAGGCGACATAGTAGAGAAAGGTTTGGTGCCTTCGTTAGCGAAGAAAGCAGCACTTGGCTTGCATTTTTCTGACGATGGCTTTGGTGAACTCGAGCGTTTATTCGATTTGACCGTAGACAATATACGTACGGCTCAGACTATTTTTGCGACGAGAGATTTTCATCTCGCTAAGCGACTTATGGAGATTAAAATTGAAGTTCGTCGTATGGAAAAACTATCTTCTGAACAACATCTTGCGAGACTTCGTGACGGAAGGATCGAAAGCCTTCGAACAAGTTCAATCCATCTCGATATGCTACGCGATCTAAAGCGTATTAATGCTCATATTGTTTCAGTCGCACATCCAATACTCGAAGAGGCGGGGCTATTGAGTGATAGCCGATTGGTATCTGCGTAAATCGAAGTGGCGGTGTTTCAACTTTGCGATTTACCTCTCACACCAGATGCCTGGTGATTGAATTTCATAGAAAATGCTTAAAATAGGCATTCCTGCCAACCATAAACGTTAAACGTCCTCAGCGCCCGAGCGGCTGATATGGCGGTCTGAGTAAAGCTGACGCGAATTCGAAATCTTTTTTCTCGGTGGCTTCGAGAATGCATAAGTGGTCTTTACAGGCCTCGCGTGTTGATTGCCGCTGAGAAACGACCCAGTGGGGGTGTGAACGACGACTAGTAAAAACTCAACATGGTCGGCTTATGCCACGACAGCAACACCCTCTGACATCCCCGCCAATCGGTGCTCAAATAAAAACCTTCTACTGAAGATAGACGGAAACATCATGCGGTTTTGCACGTTAAGGGTTCAGCTAAAACAGGATCCTTAAGAATGAAATATAGCCAGAAGCGTATCTTACCAGAAAGTGTGGGTTCTGATCGTGGTCGGGACGCCAAATCACCTGGAGATATACCGCCAAGGGGCCTTAGGGACGTCTTTTGGCGCGTCATTGAGGCTGTCATGGTCGATCGCGTAACGCTTATCGCGGCAGGTGTGACCTACTATCTGTTGCTCTCACTATTTCCGGCGCTGGCTGCACTTGTTGCTCTTTACGGATTCGTCGCCGACCCCTTAACAATTATGGGACACATTGGCTTCCTGGCAAGTGTCTTTCCACCTGGATCGTTCGACGTCATACTCAATCAGTTGACTGCTCTCACACATCAAAAAACATCTACGCTGAGCTTTGCGTTCCTTACTGGCCTTGTTGTAGCGATCTGGAGTGCCAACAGTGGCATGAAGGCGATATTCGATGCTATGAACGTAGCATATCAAGAAAAGGAGAAACGGAGCTTTGTGCGCCTGAACTTCCTATCTCTGACATTTACATTCGGTGGGCTTATTATCGCCATCGTTCTTATCGTGGCCATCGGAGTGCTTCCAGCCGCTTTGTCTTATCTTTGGCTGGATCGATGGCAGGAGCTCCTGGCGCGGTTCGCGCGCTGGCCTCTCGTCCTTGTTTTGGTCGGCTGTGGTATTGCCGTAATCTACCGCTTTGGTCCCAGCCGCGAACAGGCAAAATTCAGGTGGTTAAACTGGGGCGTGGTGTTTAGCACACTGCTCTGGATGTCTGCATCAATCCTGTTCTCATTTTACATTGAAAACTTCGCGAATTACAACGCGACCTACGGCGCGCTCGGCGCACTTATAGGCATGATGGTGTGGATCTGGATCTCAGTGATTATATTGATTGTCGGTGCTGAACTTAACGCAGAGCTGGAGCACCAAACCGCTTGCGACTCTACCACGGGGGCGCCGCAGCCTATGGGAGACCGCGGCGCGTTCGTGGCCGACACCTTGGGGAAGACCGTCGATTAAGGTTTTCATAATTATGATATCTCCGGCCTTTTCGCGTGGCGTTGAAATGCCACGCGGACTGATAGCACGCAGCCTTTGACCGCACGTCCTCACTTGGCGAAATGAACTAAAATTTTGCGCTCTTTTGCTCTGGCCGAAAAGCTCGGCGTATGCAGACCTGGGCGTCGATCTGCAACTTCTGAGTAATCGGGAGAAAACGCTGTTGGTTGACATCCTAAAAAATCTTTACCAATTCCCGGATCTGCTTTCTCAGTTGCGACTGGCGCGCAGTTCATATTTTTATCATCGAGCCCGTATGAGGGTGACCGACAAGTACCTCACTATACGTCAGAACATCATCGAAATCTTCGAAGCCAACCGTCGATGCTATGGCTACCGCAGGCTACAGGCGTCATTGGCCAAACAATGCGTTACAATCTCAGAGAAGGTTGTGCAGCGCTTGATGAAGCAGGAGAACTTGATCGTTGCCACGCCAAAGCGGCGGCGATATCGCTCTTATCTTGGAGAAATCAGTCCGGCACCCGAGAACCTTATTAATCGCGACTTCCAGGCCTCAGCCCCAAACGAGAAATGGCTGACCGATATCACTGAATTCCATATCCCGGCTGGCAAAGTGTATCTCTCACCCATCATCGACTGTTTCGATGGTTTGGTTATCAGCTGGTCTATCGGAACGAGACCAGATGCGGAATTGGTCAATATGATGCTTGATGCCGCCATAGAAACTGTGACGGACGCAGATAAGCGGCCAATAGTGCATTCTGATCGGGGTGTACACTATCGCTGGCCGCGTTGGCTATCGAGGATTAGTGATGCGAAGCTGGTGCGCTCAATGTCCCGCAAGGCGTGTTCTCCAGATAACGCAGCATGCGAAGGCTTCTTCGGCAGACTGAAAACGGAGCTCTTTTACCCGCGTGATTGGAAGACCACCACACTTGAGCAGTTTATCAAGGAAGTTGATGACTACATTCGATGGTACAACGAGAAACGGATCAAAATGTCACTTGGCGCACGAAGCCCAATCGAATATCGAAACAGTCCTGGCATTGTGACGTAAAACCAGTCCAGGTTTTTATCCGCACCCCCCTCGACAATTTGATGACTGGGCACAGGGCCATTGTGGTGAGATGTTCTTACTTTCAATTACTTTTTAATCGTTATCGAAAACAGTGCTGTGCTGCGATTTTTGGTGGCTAGAGAACTTTTCTCAGCTTTTATTTTTCGCTTTGTAGGCATGCCCGAGCGCATCAAATTTTCATAAGAAACTGAGATATGGAATTATTGGTTTAATTTTATAATTTTCAGAATAAAATTTACATCAGACGTTGACACATAAGCTTAAAAGGCAAAGATTGTGCAGAGGCTTGCAAGAAGCCGCAGCGTGGAGGCGCTGTAAAACAAATGAGTTAGAGCGCGGATTGGGTTCAAACAGATCCAAGTTGCTCTAAAGGGAGGAATAATGATGCGTTCAGCACTTATGGCCGCGGTTTTTGCCGCTGGCGTTTCATCATTTGCGGTTTCGGCACAAGCTTCTGGTAATCTCAATCTTATCTGTTCGGCAGATGTCGTAATTTGCGAGCAGATGAAGAATAATTTTGAGAAGGAAACCAATATCAAGGTCAATATGGTGCGACTGTCGTCTGGCGAAACCTATGCAAAGGTTCGCGCTGAAGCACGCAATCCGAAGACTGATATTTGGTGGGCGGGTACGGGTGATCCACACCTGCAAGCCGCTTCAGAAGGTCTGACACTTGAATATAAATCACCGATGCTTGACCAGCTGCAGGATTGGGCGAAGAAGCAGGCCGAAAGCTCAGAGTTTCGCACCGTGGGTGTCTATGCCGGCGCGCTTGGCTGGGGTTATAACACCGATCTTTTAAAGAAAAAAAACCTGAAAGAACCACTCTGTTGGGCTGATTTACTCGACCCGTCCTATAAGGGCGAAATCCAGATGGCCAATCCGAACTCATCTGGTACGGCCTACACTGCGCTGGCCACTCTGGTTCAGTTGATGGGTGAGGATAAGGCTTTTGATTATATGTCGAAGCTCAACTCCAATGTTTCGCAATACACCAAGTCGGGATCTGCCCCCGTAAAGTCTGCTGCGCGTGGCGAAAACGGCATCGGTATTGTGTTTATGCATGATGCGGTTGCGATGACTGCCGAAGGCTTCCCCATTAAATCCGTCGCACCTTGTGAAGGCACGGGTTATGAAATCGGCTCTATGTCAATCATCAAGGGCGCTCGCAACCTCGATAACGCCAAGAAATGGTATGACTGGGCTCTGACAGCAGATGTGCAGTCAAAGATGAAAGATGCGAAATCCTTTCAGCTTCCTTCCAACAAGAACGCTGAAGTGCCGAAAGAGTCACCACGCTTTGAAGACATCAAGCTGATCGACTACGACTTCAAGACCTATGGCGAACCGACCAAGCGCAAGGAAATCCTTGAGCGTTGGGATAAGGAAATCGGTGCAAAGGCCAACTAAAACATAGCCGCATTCGCGGTAAGCAAGCCTTCATTTTTATCGAGCTTCCGCCGGTTGTTTGGCGGAAGACATTTAATTGCATCCACTTTGCAGGCTAAGAGCAAAAACTGAGCAGAAAAGCGGATAGAATATGAAACAACATAATCGACGGCTTGATGTAGTTTTGGCGCTTGCTTTTGCTGCGTTCTTTATCCTGCCTTGGTATCGCATTGAGCAAGGGTTCTTCAATTTCGACTGGCTGCAAGGGATTTTCAGTCAGTCGGAAGATGCTCCGGGTATTCTGCAAATATTCGTTTATGGCCGACCTTGGCTTGCTGTTATTGCGGTGCTGATGCTCGTTTGTGGCTTTGCTCGCTTTGCAATGTCTGCCGAAAAACGCACGTCCGTTTTGATCGGTGCAAGTCTTCTCGGCGCTGGACTTCTCGCATTGCAAGGATTGGCCATTGGTTTCACAGGCTGGAACTGGGCCTTTAGCGAAATATTATTTGGTCAGCTAGCCGTCGGACAACCGGCTTTTGGCGCAGGCGCTGTCCTGACAGGCCTTTGTTTTCTGCTGATATTCTCGTTCGCTCTTGCCGAACGTGGTGTGATGAAAGGTGATGCTTTTGTCGTTTCCTCCATCACCCTCTTGGTAGCACTTGTCAGCGTCTTTGTGTTCTATCCGATTTTCAGCATGTTTGGCGCTTCCGTTCAGGATTTTGACGGTTCCTTCAAGCCGGATGGTTTCATTGGAAATATACAGGATTCTTCGATCTGGAGCCTTGCTTGTGTGATCGGGGATGGGCGTTGTGGTGTGGCATGGCGCACACTTTGGCTCGCTCTGATGACCGCAGCTGGCTCAACCGTGCTTGGGCTTTCATTTGCACTTGTTGCGACGCGGACGGGCTTTCCCTTTAAAAAAGGGCTGCGTATTCTTACGGTGCTGCCGATCATCACGCCGCCATTCGTTATCGGTCTGGCGCTAATTTTGCTGTTTGGTCGCGCTGGGGTAGTGACAGAGCAGATTTCAAATATTTTTGGCGTCGAGCCGGGCCGCTGGCTTTATGGTCTCACAGGCATCTGGATTGCACAGGTGTTGTCATTCACGCCCATCACATTTCTCGTTCTAATCGGCGTCGTAGAAGGTGTATCGCCTTCCATGGAAGAAGCATCACAAACTTTGCGTGCTGACCGCTGGCGTACTTTCAACCGTGTTTCACTGCCGTTGATGGCACCGGGACTGGCCAATGCATTCCTGATCGCTTTTATTGAAAGCATGGCCGATTTCGGCAATCCGATGGTGCTGGGTGGCAGTCATGGAGTGCTCTCAACAGAGATATTCTTTGCCGTGGTCGGTGCACAAAACGATCCATCGCGTGCTGCTGTTCTCGCGATTGTTTTGCTCAGTTTCACACTGTCGGCATTCCTTATTCAGCGGCTCTGGCTATCGGGCAAGAACTTTGCGACGGTCACCGGTAAAGGCGATTCAGGTATGCATGCCGGTTTGCCAAAACAATTGAAGATCGGCGTTTATGCCCTTGTCATTCCATGGATGATCTTCACCGTGGTCGTTTATCTCATGATCCTTGTCGGTGGTTTTGTGCGCACTTGGGGTCTCGATAATTCGCTGACGTTCGATCATTATCGCCGTGCTTTCTCGGTGGCATGGACCGATAGTGGTTTTGCATGGACCGGTGTTGCCTGGAACTCGTTCTGGACGACAATGGAGATATCGCTGATCTCGGCACCTCTCACTGCTGGAGTAGGATTGCTCACCGCCTATCTGATCGTACGGCAGCGCTTCTTCGGACGCAACGTGTTTGAGTTTGCACTGATGCTGAGCTTTGCCATTCCTGGTACGGTGATTGGCGTCAGCTACATCATGGCATTCAACCTGCCACCGCTTGAAATGACCGGCACGGCGCTGATCCTGATTGCCTGCTTCGTGTTCCGCAATATGCCGGTTGGCGTGCGCGGAGGTATCGCTGCCATGAGCCAGCTCGATAAAAGCCTTGATGAAGCATCGCTTACGCTGCGTGCAGGCAGTTTCCGCACGATCCGCAAAGTCATTCTTCCGCTGTTGCGGCCTGCCATTACAGCCGCGCTCGTCTACTCTTTCGTGCGTGCCATTACATCAATCAGCGCCGTGATCTTCCTTGTTTCGGCGGAGTATAATATGGCAACTTCTTACATCGTTGGCCTCGTTGAGAACGGCGAATTCGGGGTGGCGATTGCTTACTCCTCTGCACTCATTCTGGTGATGGTGGTCGTAATTGCCGGCTTCCAGCTTCTTGTCGGCGAACGGCGGTTACGACGTGAAAACCGCGTTGCCACGCTCACGCCGATCAAAACTGTTCAACAGGAGAAAGCCGTATGACCAAGATACGTCCCGGCTCCGTTACCTTTCAAAATGTTACCAAGAAATTTGGCAATTTCACCGCTCTGCCGGATTTGTCGCTGACAGTCGAACCCGGAACGCTTGTTACGCTGCTTGGTCCGTCGGGTTGTGGCAAGACCACGACCCTGCGCCTTCTGGCAGGGCTTGAACATCCGACATCGGGTCGTATTCTGATCGGTGGAAAGGATGTGACCATGCTTCCTGCCAATGAGCGCGACGTGTCCATGGTGTTTCAATCTTATGCGCTGTTTCCACATATGACTTCACTCGACAATGTTGCGTACGGGCTTGAATCTTCCGGGTTAAAGAAGAAAGAAGCGCGCGAGCGGGCCGAGGACGGACTCAAGCTCGTTGGCCTCGCTGGCATGGGGCATCGCCTGCCTGCAGAGCTTTCAGGTGGACAGCAACAACGCGTTGCAGTTGCACGCGCATTGGTGCTGGAACCACAGGTACTGCTGCTTGATGAGCCACTTTCCAATCTTGATGCGCGTCTGCGCCGCCGTGTGAGAACGGAAATCAGGGAACTCCAGCAAAGGCTCGGTTTTACTGCAGTTTATGTCACACACGATCAGGACGAAGCTTTGGCTGTGTCTGATACAATTATTGTCATGAAAGACGGCGATATAGCGCAACAAGGCAGTCCGCGTGACCTTTATGAGTGTCCCGCATCTGCCTTCATTGCAGACTTCATGGGTGAGGCCAATGTCGTGCCCTGTGAAGTCGTCAGCGCAGAAAATGGAGAAGCTGTCATTCGTATTGGAAAACTCAGTCATCGACTGGCATCGTCACATGTAAGGCTGGGACCCGCACAGCTTGCGATCCGACCAAATGCGGTGAGCTTGAAAGCCCAGATAGGCGGAGACTTCCCGGGACGCGTGGCCCATTCCGCTTATCTCGGTGATCATATCGAATATGAAATCGACACTGAACACGGCAAGCTTTTCATTGTCGATCCGGCCGTGGAAGAAGCGCTTCCGCCACAAACGGATGTGGCTATACATTTCAAGCCGCGCGGCCTTGCCATCATCAACAATTGAGCACATGAACCATGCATCTTCATTCCCTCTGACTGGAAACCAGGCATGACCTCAGACATTTCAAAAGAGCTTGAAGCACGGTTTGAGCTTGCGCAGGACATTGCGCGCGAAGCTGGTGCGCTGGCACTCGATTACTTCAATCGCCGCGAGACGCTTGTCATTGAAACCAAACGCGATCCGCAAGATGTGGTGTCCATTGCTGACCGCAATGTCGAACAGCTGATCAATGAACGTGTATCAGCAGCTTTCAGCGACGATGGCTTTCTGGGTGAAGAATATGGACTGAATGCGGGTAGCTCAGGTTATACATGGGTGGTTGATCCCATTGATGGCACCAGCCCTTTTGTGAACGGAATGCCGAACTGGTGCGTTTCCATTGCCGTGCTGAAAGATGGCGAGCCAGTGATCGGTGTTATTCAGGCACCTTGCTTTGATGAACTTTACGCATCCGCCAAGGGGCAGGGCGCAACGCTTAATGGCAAAAAGCTTGTGCTTGATGAAACGCGCACAATTCGCAACGCGGTGACGGGCATTGGTGCCAATAATTACGTAACGCCGCAGGTGGTTGCGAAGATCGTTGAAGATTTGCTTGAAGCAGGCGGCACATTCATTCGCAATGGCTCTGGCGCGCTGATGATTGCCTATGTGGCAGCAGGGCGTCTAGTGGGCTATTACGAGCCATATATGCACGCTTGGGATTGCATGGCAGGTTTTTGCCTGGTCCGCGAAGCAGGCGGCTATACGCACCCATTTCCAACGGAAGGCGAGCAACTGACCAAGGGTAGCAAGGTTTTCGTTGCTGCACCCGGCGCGGTGGACGATTTGAAAAAAGTGGCAAAACTCTAAGAAAAAAGCCCCGGAAATCCGGGGCTTATTTAATGCGTTTGCGTGGCTCTATCGCAAAAATTTATGCTTCTAATAGCCGCCTTGTTGCACACTACAATTATACTGATAGCCCCACACACTTTTAATAGCGATTATGATTTGCAATTGGTTCTCATTGACCATGCGAGTCCGCTCAATGTCCAAAACTCCAGTCATATTGGCACTGTGTCGATTGTCCCTTATTAATTGTCACACTTGGCATTGCCTTTTCCGACATGCTCGATTGGATAGTCTGACATCATATCCGTCCATCTGGTTATTGGTGTGACAAGTTAAGTGACATGAGAAGCGATCCAAGCGAAAGTCAAAAGTCTGGTCGCGGTCATTGTGACCTGTGACAACATTCCTCGAACTGCCCATTATCGGCTAGAATTTGGGTCAATTAACAAAATAGCAAGAATAATTAAACTAAAATGAAGTAATTATTGATCGGAGATGTCGATAAAGCTAGTTTATTGATATATTTTTTATTTTAACGCATCACGTATAGCGCCACTTCAATTTCTCTTACATCTATTTCTCGAGTTCTTTCCAACTTGAATTATTCGATCTATAGATGTGCTTCATTGGATTGCTGACATAGAATGGCGGCAGGATGGCCGGGACTATTGCGATCGATAACGCAACCGATGTCTATTACATGGATGCATTGACGCTTGGTCTAATGCCGTCGCCGGGCAGAACCGTGCGGGCCAGTTTGACAGCAAAATTCTAACACTTAATCCGGGTTCGGGCAAAGCTCGGATTTGACATTTCATGCTATGGCTTTTTTTAGCCTTGTCGTTCGGAAAATAGTGTTCTCAAACCTTGACCCCAGTCCCAGGCTCTCTCCAGTTTTTGGGGAGAGTCTTGGGTTTGTAATCCTCCTTCAATGCGGCGATCTCAATACCCGTATCAAGAACTGAATCTCATTGAGGTATGCATCGTAAAAACTGCCGTTGAAGCTTGCCACAATTTCGTTTTGCATCGGCCTGTCGGGTGCGATTTAGTGCCATTGGACATGAATATCCTTACACCCTTTCAAGCTGTCCGAGCTTGTCATGTCCGTGCCCTTGTCCGAAATAGTCGTTCGAGGCCAGCCCCTTCTTGTGATGATTGCATCCCAATTCCTGGTAAACCTCCGACGCGACGGAAATGTCTCCGCAAACAATGCCATGCACACTTGTGTGAAATCATCAACGACCGTCAGCATGCGGAAACTGTTGCCATCGGAGAAAGCGCCGCTGACGGAATCCAGGCTCCACTGCGCATTAGGGCGTGATGGCAATACCAATGGACGGCTAGCCCCAAGGGCACGCTTAAAGCGTACAGTTGGAAAAGGTCTATAGAGTGTGTCATCTAAGACGACAGAGAGTTCAGTTTTGCAGTTGTATTTTCTTGACTTGCAATCTGTGCAAAAGGCATCGGCGTTCTCCCGGCATGGTGCCGAACATCATGTTCTTGACTTGAAATCTAAAGCAAGTCACGGAAAAGTAGGAAACAGCTTACCGACAACGACATACCCAACAATAAAGAGTTAGAGTGAGTGTAGTGAATATAAATAGGCGCGACACGCTCCAGATCCGTATCGTCCGACACTTAATGACAATAAGGCGTCGTTCTGTTTAAAGGCAGTCGATACTTTCTGCGTTTAAATAATAAACTCGCCACTCAATGACATGGTGTCCACTGCTGTGCACATTGTTAGACGTCCCTCCCTCTTTCACAGGCCTAAATCTTGAAAGAAGCGCTTGCGGCTCGCCGTGGGACAATGACACTTTTTGGTTGCGACAATCTGTCAATTCAGTTATTGGCTTGCCAAGCCATCGATGTCCGTTCGCGTCACGAAGCGAGCTTTTAGGTCTTTTGTTATAGCTGTGCGCCAGAGTCTAACTGATATTTTTATGACAAATCGCAAGCCATTAATGTGGCGCGTCATGAGTATTGTTGGCGATCCACAGACGGCTGAAGACATCATTCAAGAATCATATGTTCAAGTAAAAAAGGCGCTAGAGGGAGGATCCATTCAGCACCTTGAGGCATTCCTTTATGTGACGGCGCGAAATCTTGCGTTTAATCACAAGCGTCGCCAAAAGATGCGGGGTAGATTTGAACTTGAGAATATTGATGATGCGGAGCTCGCTCAAGTTCCCTCCGCTGTACCTTCTCAGGAAGCGAATTTAATTCAACGGCAGACATTGCAAAGTATAAGTGATGCCATTGCCAAGCTTCCTCAACGGACACAGACTGCATGGATGCTGAGCCATATTGAGAAGTGGACCCATACAAAAATTGCCGAGCATCTCGGAGTCTCTGCACATACTGTGTTCAACGATCTGAAAAAGGCGCATGCAGTTTGTTTGGAGGCTTTGGCAAAAGTTGATCGGTAATGCGCCGAGTTCGATGAAGCTTTATTGGATTTCTAAATTAACTCGGCTGAGAATTTATTTTTGTAAGATTTAACACCCTCAATTGTCTTATAAATTATAGGCATCAACTGGCGTGTTTTTGGACCGGACCGACTGAGTGACAGAAGAGAAAAAAGAAGACCGTTCTAACCAAAATGGCTCCGATCATAGCGATCAAGCGACGGAGGAAGCCCTTCATTGGTTTTTTAGTCTTCAGGCTTCCAGCGATGATCATGTGGTATTGGAAGAATTCGAAAACTGGAAAAAAGCTGATCCTGCACACGCAAAAGCTTTCGAAGTTGTTGCGGAGGCTTGGAAGCTGCCTGAAATGGAGATCATCGCACAAGATATCGCGCTTGCCTCAGGCTACCTAAAGCAAAATCCGATTATTTCAATCGCGCCCGCCCGTCTCAAAAAAGCCAATCGAAATAGGTTTTTTCAAGCATCCATTGCCGCTGCTGCCGTCATACTCATAGCCATTGGCGTGCAAAAATATCCAGAGATGATGCTGCGATGGCAGGCTGATTATCTAACAGCAGTCGGTACCCGTGAAGAAGTGACATTGCCTGATGGTTCGCGCATGACATTGAACACCGGCTCAGCAGTCGCTCTTGACTTTGAAGAAGGTAAGCGCGGGGTTCGTTTGCTCCAAGGTGAGGCGTATTTTGACGTTGTTCCCGATGCATCAAGGCCCTTTAAAGTTGCTTCTGCATTCTCTGACGTTGAAGTTAAGGGCACAGCATTTTCGGTGCGCAAGCAATCAGACCACGATACTATTGTGCTTGAGCATGGGCATGTCAGTGTAACCCATCGTGGAACAGTGAGCGATACGGCAAATCTGGAAGCTGGTGAGACTATCACTGCGTCGGTAACACAGCTTTCGTCAGTGGAGAAAGTTGATCTAACAACTGCTCTTGCCTGGCAACAGGGACGGTTTGTGTTTGACGATCAACCCTTTGGCGATGTGATCGATGAAATCGCTCGATACTACGCGCACACGATCATAATCGCTAACTCAGACCTTCGTAGTTTGAAGATCAATGGTACTTATCGCATCGATGATCCGGTGCGTGTGATTCAGTCTCTAGCAGAGGCTGCCGGGGCCTATATAACGCAAATTCCGGGTGGAATTATAATCTTGCATTAAATATTCAACTTTTTTTGCAAGATTTGCTGAGCTCGTTTGTCAAAGGATTAGAGGCCAAAATTCTGCAAAGCAGATTGGTCAATTAATTCATGCATGAGGGCTTGCGATGAGGCATAAGGCGTTCCTACTGAGCACAAAAGTTTCAAATAGTTCAGCCAAATACTCTACGGGAAAACGTTTTGTCGGGCTATTAATCGCGTCCTCGTGCCTCGCGAGCTTGGGTCTGATAGTACCAACCGCAGGCTATACGCAGCAGCACGCGACCGTTCCGGTTAATTACGATATTCCAGCTCAGCCGTTGTCTTCAGCGATAGCAACTTTCATTTGTATTTCTGGATGGGAGGTAGGTTTCACTTCTCAAGCAGTGAAGGGAAAACGATCGGCTGCCGTTAACGGTTCAATGGCTCCAGCACAAGCTTTGCATAGATTGCTTCAAGGCACGGGTGTTAGTGCAAGCATCTCTGGTGCCTCCACCGCAGCCTTGGTTACATCTACAACGGGGCAGAAGAATGATGCACAGCTTGATGATGGCGGCGGCACAATCCTCGACACGATTACGGTTACTGGTGGAGCGGGCGTAACACCGAGTGAGGAGCCATATTATACGGCTGCACCGGCAGATTACATTTCTTCCGAAACGATTGAGCGCTATCGCGGTTCGAGCCCTGCAGATATTTTTCGTGGCACGCCGAGCGTCATGTCGGGCGAGGCGCGAAATGGTGCCGGTGCTATCGACGTTAACATTCGCGGCATGCAAGGGATGGGGCGCGTGACGACAACGGTCGACGGCGCTGAAAACTCGCTGAGTGTTTATCAAGGTTATCAGGGTGTATCGAACAGAACATATGTAGATCCTGATTTTATTGGTGGCATTGATATTACCAAGGGTTCGGATACGCAGAACTGGGGGAATGCAGGTTCAGTCGCCATGCGCACTGTCAATGCTGACGACATTATCAAACCGGGCAATAATTGGGGTGTTAGAGTAAAAGGTGAAGTTGGAACGAATAGCTCCACACCCCATGCTGGTGATAAAGCTGGATATTATTGGCCCGCGACGCCTTATGATCCATTGGGTAAGATCCCTATCCTATCTGCAAGCGGAATGGACAGGCCGTCAGCGCTCTCGCCGACACGTGGATCGGGAAGTATGATTGCCGCTTACAAGGATGATGACCGTCTTGAGCTTCTGGTGGGTTATGCTCAGCGCAAGCAAGGCAATTATCATGCTGGAAAATATGGTCCGAGTGTAGAGCCATTTGGAACTGGTCCGCAGAAGGTTAGTTGGTATCAGTGGGACAATTACTACATTAATAAAGGCCTTGTGAACTATCGCGGCGGTGAAGAAGTCCTCAACACGCAGCTTGAAACGCGTTCTTGGCTTGCAAAGATTTCAACGCAGTTGACTGAAAGCCAGAAGCTTCAACTGGGATATACGAACTTTCGCAGCGAAGCTGGCGACCGCACCGCATCTCGTTTGACGGGAGAAAAGGGCCAGGCGACACAGCAATCGCAGACCGCCGGGACCAGTGTTGACAGTTTTACAGCGCGATATAACTGGGATCCTGAAGACAACGATCTCATTCATCTGAACGCCAATGCATATTGGACGCATCTGACATTACGCAATCCAATCCGAGTGGAATTTACGGCTCTGAAGCCTGAAGCCCTGGGGTTACCCTCAACATTCCGCGTGGGTTCCGATAGCGACCTCTGGGGCGCTGATATCAATAACCTGTCGAAATTCTACAGCGCATACGGCGATATTGATCTGACTTACGGCGTTTCTTATCGTGGAGAAAATACACGCGGCAGCAAATACTCAGATGTTCTGGACAAGTTGTCACCCGCCAGAGATGCTATCCGGCATGAAGCAGCCGCATATATAAAGTCTGTCTGGTCACCCACCGATTGGCTAAAGGTGAACAGTGGCCTGCGCTATTCGCATTTCTGGACCGAGGATAGAATTGATCCTGAACAAAAGGTCGGGATCGCACTGGGTGGACTGGGCTCACGTTTTAGCGATGGTGGCTTTAGTCCTTCCGTGGGCGTGACACTTGATCCACTGGAAGGTGTGCAGCTCTACACGACCTATTCGAGCACAATGCGCGCGCCAAGTATTATGGAAACTGTGGCAGCGTTCAGCACGCCAGCAAACTTGGATGTTCGCCCAGAACGCTCCAATAACTGGGAGCTAGGCGTGAATCTGACCGGCGAGGACGTCGTTACTTTTTCCGATCGTGCAATGGTCAAACTTGGCTACTTTAACTGGGATGTTAAAGATTATATTGGTCGTGAGGCCGATGGTGGTGCTTCCATATTGAAGATTTCAAACTTCGACCGTGCCCGTTTTTCCGGCCTGGAGTTTTCGAGCCGATATGAGAACGACGGATTTACGGCTGACCTATCAGCTAATTATTTTCTCGGCGTAGAATACTGTAAGACCGCGAATAGCTGCGTTAACAAAACAACGTATGCTGATTACGCCACAAATCATGTGCAGCCAAAGTACATGGTTAACCTCTCGCTGTCGCAGAAGTTGCTAGAGGAGCGGTTAACACTTGGTGGACGTGTGACGCACATTGGGCCGCGCGCCGTAGGTCATGGTGATGTAACCGCAACGGGAGCAATGGAATTTATTGCACAGACCCGCTGGGAGCCTTACACACTCGTTGACCTTTTTGCTCAGTATAAGGTGAGCGATAGCCTGACTGCTGACTTCCGCGTCGAGAACCTGTTCGATCGCTTTTATGTTGATCCGCTTGGTCTTGTCACACAGCCAGGGCCTGGGCGCACATTCTATGCGGGCCTAACCGGATCGTTCGGCGGTGAGACAAACTTTATGCCCGCTCTTTCGTTCCTGCCGAACCTTGGTGGCAATAGGAACTCTGAATCCAAACAGATTGACTGGACAGGTCTGTATGTTGGGGGCCACGCGGGTGGTGGCTTTGGTACGACATGGGGTAAAACCACGAGTTTCGATGGATCCTATGCCGAGAATGCTTTGCGGGAGTCCGCTGATGACGTGGCATTGAATGGCGCAATGTTTGGATTGCAGGCTGGGTATAACTGGCAGTTCAAAAATGGAATTATTCTTGGCCTTGAAGCGAATGCCAGCAAGTTTTATGGCAAACCAACCAAAGAGGATGTGTTCTCGCTGGATCCAGCACTTGCTAAGGACAACTATCGAGATGCTAGCATAAAATACGATATCGACTGGATGGCGACTTTGCAGCCGAAGGTGGGGTATGCGTTCAATGACAGATTTATGGCATACGCTTCAGGTGGTCTGGCACTTTTGAAAGAGTCCCAGTATCGGACGCAGTACAAATCCAATGCTTACTCATCGGATCAGCCTTTTGGTTATGAAACAGAAGCGTCTGGCGTTGAAAGCGCTTCCAAAACAAGGATTGGTTATACGCTCGGTAGCGGTTTGGAATACGCCCTAAATGAGCATTGGTCTATCCGTGGAGATTACTCCTATAGTCGTTTTGGCAAAACAAATATTAAATTCGACACAGCAAAAGCAGGAACGAGCAAAGACTACGTAACTTATATCCCGGATGGTGAAACGATTATCCCTCCGGCCCTGCCTCCAGAACATGAGATATGCGTCTCGAATCCAGACGATTTCTTCTGCAATCCGTATACGCAGACAGTATATAAGCCGGTTGATCATGAAGGGACCTCAAGTGTTACGAATGGGCGCAAGGCGGCCAATTCGCTTGATATGCATACGTTTAAAGTAGGATTAAATTATAGGTTCTGATCGCTACTTATACCCCCGCAGGCATATGGCATGGCGGGGGCACCTTCTTCTGGTGCTATTTTGCTACCAAAAACTGGAAGGAACCTGGGCTCAGGCCAATTAACATCTATTATGACATCAAATCTGAAGGTGAATAATTATTGTGAGATCTATTCTTTATTATCCTCAGTATTTTTTGATATAACAGTTGCTACATAGATTCCACTTTCATTCATTTTGATATCAAATGCACCATTTTCAGATGCTGGTGGATGCGATATTACAACAACCTTATCACTTTCTGAATGATTATGCTCCAGAAGATCCATTCCTGATTGCCCTTTTTGTTTCTCAAGATAATAATAAAAAATTCCCGGCATAATTCTAATTTATCCTTTCGTGCTGAAATATAATTATTTCATCTAATTTAGAGATTTGAAATAATTTTTTAAATTAATCATATTTAATCTCCAATTAAGCTGCGAGAGTTATGGATTTTTCGAAAATGTTTTAGCAGGTTAAGAGCAGCCATCATTTGCGAATTGGTATTTGCGGATCATGTGCGCCACTTCAATTCCAGCAATAGTCGCTTTGGCTAAATGGAATGCTTTAAAGCATAACATGTGTTTTGTTATCCGCTTAATGAATCGATGATCCTGCTCAGGGATGTTGTTGAGATATGTGACTTGCAGGATTTCAATCATCTTGCCAGCACCTGTCAATTTCAGGATGCAGTTTACAGCCTGTGCACCAGCCAGGGTGGCCCCGCTTTTATCAATGACAACCTGGTGCGGAACACCATGACTTGCAACGACCTTCTTGAGGAAACGCCTCGCAGCCGCAAGATCGCAGCGCTCGAAGAGCATGAAATCAAGGATTTGGCCATCACGATCAACATCTACGCCTCGCTCAGCCATAATTTCCTGAAGGTCGGGATAGGAGCCAGGTTAACGAAGGTAGAAGAATATAGCATAAAGGATAGCGCTTTCGGGAAAATGAGCCCCTTTGAAATCAACTGCCATTCTTCTTTACCTCACGCTACTATTCGTAATGCTCGGCACATGACGTAGCAAATGTAAAAAGTTTGCGACAAAGCCCGCTGATGTATATATTTGTGGCGAAATGACAATATGAAAGTATCCTCCCAGAAGAGGATGCTTTCTTTTATGCTCCCTAGAAAACCATCAGTTCGTTTTTAAAGGCGTTAAACCTAAAGCATAGCTATGTTGCAGCTGGTAGTGAGGGATTACAAGCTCGTGCCTTTGATCGACGAGAACATAGCAAACAGAGTAGAAAACAGTCGACAATCGTGGGTGGGTTCTGCATGAACAGCATAGCGCTAATATGGTGATGTTATGTACGTACCGCCGTGGACGATTTTTTCTGGGCTTGGAGCAATCGATCGCCGCGATCTTTGCAATCTTATTGCGAGTTTCGAGACCACAACTCTTTTATCAATGTCTATGGACCGGGTCAGCGATCTACTTTTGCGCCTTCAAAAGGCTGGGCAGTCTTCGTATGTCACCGCTTTCGCAAATCGCTTGAAGGATGCCGCGGATACCCTTTTTGTGTCGAAGGTAGATACGCCTGCATTACGAATTCGCCTCTGGGCTAGAATTGCTGAAGCCTTTGGTATCGACGCAACGCTGGCGTTATCTTCCAAACAAGCTAACTCCGTTGGCGCAGGAATAAGCTTGAAGGCAGCAGCAATTTTAGACATGCCGGCCGTAAGCGAGGATGAGCCAGTCCCGGAGACGGGGATTCAAAAAGTGAGACAAGCGCTGACATCAATTTTCGTTAAACCTCATCAGGATTTTTCTTGTTTGGTTGCCGATCGGGCGCGGCTTGTCGCGACGACGGTAGCTGCTGCTGCTCAATCTGGGGAGTTGTCTGAAGATGACCAACAAGAGTTCAGTGAACGCATCCGCGATTATATTAAAGATATACCGCCCGAAATGCGCGACGACGCAATGCGTAATGCCCTGGCTTCCGGAGACAAGGCCGCATTGGCTCTGATCGCTACCGGTACAACAGCGTTTTCGATTGGAGTAGGTGTAAATTTAGCCGGTTTCAGTGCTTATATTCTCGCAGCTCAAGCCTCGGCCTTCATTCCGTTTATGAGTGGCCCCGCTGTCGTATCCACATTGTTTGTGTTTGCTAATCCACTCTTCAGTATTCCAGTAGTTCTTGGAGCCGGATATTTCGCTAACCGCTATGTGAACAGTGGTCAGGCTGCAAAACTTGCTGCCAGCGTTTGTGTCCAACTTGCGCTGCGTGGGCTCTCAGCCGATAGAGATGGCTTGGCAGTCATCCTCAATGACTTTAGAAATGCGAGCCAAACTGATCTTATCCCGCTTCCATTAAATATCAGAACTTCGATGCTCTCACGTATCGAGAGAGTGTCCCTATTGTCGGGAAATGATTTACCTAAATCGGTAGGCAAACTCAGGTCATCTTCGCTTGTATCTAATCGCCAGAGCAACCTGTTGGATGAGATATTGTCAAAGAGCAGAGGAGATGTGGTAGAGATGGGAGTAACCGCAGGTCTTTCGGCATGCGACATTCTCTACAATGCAGTATCCATCGATCCAATGGTTCTTGCTGCGGCAGATTTTTCTCGCGCACAGGACATTAGCGACATTTTCAAGTTCGGCGCTTTCGCGAGCCATATCAGCTCTATGAGCGAGGCTGCAGCCGCAGGAGCAGAGAATAATCTTCGGGGATATGTCTCGGAACAACTGGTCGCAGCGCGCTTGGTGGAAATTGGTCACGTGGTCAGTTTTCCCGAGACATCAAATAATGCGGGATTCGATCTTCTGGTGGATGGTGTCCCATTCCAGGTAAAATGTCTGCAGAGCCTTGAAGGATTGCGAGAACACTTTTTGAAATATCCAGATATGCCCGTATACGCCAATGCTGAGTTGGCAGATGCGGTCATAGCAAGCGGTGCTTCATGGTCCCAGCTTGTTTTCTACGTAGATGGATTTGATCGCGACATTGCGAATATGATAATGAACGCGTCTTTGGAAGCCGGCGAAGCGCTTGGTGATTTGAATGTACCGTATTTTGCGGTGGCCGTGTCTTCTGTTCGTAATCTTCACCGTGTGTGGAGCGGTGATATACCGTTATCCGACCTTCCAATTTCTGTCGTGATGGATGCAAGCGTTAAAGGAAGTCTCTCCGCCGTCGGCGCACTTTCAGGTAAGGCTCTTGGTCTTCTTGCGTTCGGGCCAGCTGGAGCTCTGGTCCTGGGTAGTGTCGGTGGTATCGGCGCACTGATAGGTGCCAGTTGGACAAAGGGACAAGTGACCAGACTACTGTTTTCAGAATGGCTTTCTGAACTCGACGCCTCGACAGAGCGGTTTCGAATTGCAGTTTTGATGGCAATACGGGCGAAGGTGGGAATGCTTAAAGACAAGAAGGCATCGGTTCCCAAAAGTAAATCAGAAATCGACGATTGGATTCAGTCGCGTTTTACTGACGATATCGTTTCGCTTGGAGAAGTCATCTGCGATTTGGAAGAGCTCATTCCAACTTTGGATCAACCAGAGAAAGCACGTGCCTGTCTCTCGGCGATGGATGCTGCAAAGGTGCATCCTCTGGCGGTTGAGACGGAATTAACAGAAATATTGAAAATTCTAGGGTCCGAACCTTCAAAATCGCAAGCGACTGGCAAGGCGGCGTTACAGGCGTGGTCCGCAGTGAAGGCGCGATTGCCTTTTAAATCTTAACGGTCGAGGATTTTCTCCGATCCAGCTTCGTGCAATATTTTTGACTTGGAATCTAAATCTGCCCAGCTGCTCATAAATCTTAAGCGGACCTGATTTGGAGGCAGTACTATTTTATAATTAGCAATGTGCTGGTTCAGTCACATTCATATTGCACAAGGTGATCTTGATAGTTGACGATAATGAATAAGCAAGTCCCGATGTGCAAAGATAGTTTCTTTCTAACCTCCGTCGGCACAAAGCGTAAAAATGATGGTCATGCCACTCAATTGATCAGAACGCATAATTGTTTCATGTGATTGCTCAAAGCCGCCAGGACACTAAAGCAGCAAAGCTGCTTACTGGTTCGTGATTTGAAACGAGCAGACGATAAGTTATCGCTAAACTCGATCATTCTCAAATTGATGCACCGAACATAATAGTGATGCAGAAGCGACAGTTTCATAATACAGTCGTTCTTCAATCCAGTTTTATATTCACGTTTTTCGTTTGCATGAGAGCATTGGGCCATATTCGAGAACATAGAGACCGAAGGCTAGCATCC
>NZ_JAVDQT010000009.1:0-144708 GCF_031454375.1 Brucella pseudogrignonensis | reverse complement strand
TACAACTGTGCCAAGAACAGCGCCGCCAGGGCCACGGATCGTAGCCGTAGATCCAGCCTCGCCAGTGATCGTGAGCGTGCGTCCATCCTCTCCAAGTGTTACTTCAGGAGCGTCTGGTGCATCCGTATCAGCGTCGGCATCGGCATCGGCATCAGCGTCAGCGTCAGCGTCGGCGTCCGCATCGGCATCGGCATCAGCGTCAGCGTCTGCGTCTGCGTCCGCATCGGCATCTGCGTCAGCATCTGCGTCTGCGTCTGCGTCGGCGTCGGCGTCCGCATCAGCGTCTGCATCTGCGTCGGCGTCCGCATCGGCGTCGGCGTCGGCATCTGCGTCAGCGTCAGCGTCGCTATCATCATCATTATCGCTTCGAGAACCAGCACCAATTGCTGCACCCAAAGCTCCCAAACCGGCGAGCCCAAGCAGGACCGGCCCCAGATCGCCACCGCCACCTGCAAGCTGATCAACACCTTGAATTTCCGAGAAATTAAAATCTGCCAGCCCATCGCTGTGATTACCAGCCCAGAGCTGGCCGTTTTCATCTTGCAGGACGAGGTCGTTGTCCTGACCGTCGCTATAGTGCGTGTAATAATTAACGATGCGAATTGTATCGCCATTATGCAATCTGATGAGGAGGTCATCTCCAATTCTTTGATATTCAGAAATAGATTTTGGATTTAAAGAAATTTTGACGACGCTCGGCGCCGAAAGGATAATATCATTACCAGTTACTGTTCGCGAACTACCACTCGCCTTATTCGTGACAACTGCAACCATGACGCTCTCCTCAATTCGCGAATGAGCTTCAAGGGTCAATAATTAACGAGTTCAGGCACTTACAAAATAAGATCAACTGACACGTAATATTCTCAAACGATGCTATCTAAAAAATTTATAAATACCTATACACAGCAAGAAATGTTTTCTCCAAAAAAAGTCAGTAATCTTCATTTGTAATAAATGCTGAATCGACCCCTCAAAGACGCTAACTACCCAAATATCACTTTCAACATGAGGAAAAGCAAAGTCTATGCTGATACTAACAAAAATTGTTCTAAAGCGACAAAAGTCGATTTTTTTGTTGTGGTATTTGATTAGTCATCGTTCCGTAAAAACCAAGCCCGCTTACTCTGCTCCCTTATAACTGGACCACTTATGATTGGAGTTTTCCGCGCTATTTTCCCGGCGGTCCAATGTTGGGGCTGAGTGCACTCGGAACAAATGCTTAGAGTTATGGTTTAACTCTTAATACATCGCGTCATATGCAGATCGATTAAACACCAGATACGAACGTGTTCAACACTGTCTGAGGGGAGGTTTCAGGGCAACTGGTCATCGATTCAGTATAGACTAGTGAAGATTTAAAATTACAACGCACCTGCTCGCTTATTCAGCTCAAGGCAGTGTTGATCTGAAGTATGAGCGAGTGGTGTTACATTCACGTTCCGAGCACATTTATAAGTCTTGAATTAGATAGCCATTTTTTCAGTGGCTCAGGTTTTTTACCGTCAGGCAGAATAACTTGAAGATGATTGTAGATCACGTGCGAACTGAAGGGCTTTCTTACAAAAATGGCTCCATCAGGTACATCATTGTCTTCTGGCACCATCATCCCGGAAGCAATTAAAATTCCTATGTGAGGCCAATGTTTTGAACAATGGCGCGCGAGATCAAAACCAGTCTGCTCACTTGGCGGCCTTTGTAAGTCTGTGAATAAAAGACGGAATCTGTCTGGACCGTCATTCAGCAATTCTAATGCTTCTTCAACATTACCGGCTTCTTTGACGCGAAAACCCGCGGATTCTAGAATATCTACAGCATCCATGCGGATTATGACGTCATCTTCGGCCACGAGGGCAAAGGGAATGCTGTTGTCAGTCATTAAACTTCCTTAAAATGCTTTTGAAATTGACAACACGCACAAACTAAAACGATCCCTCGCCGACTGACTATTTTTAAATTTTATCTTAAAGGTGGGGATTAAGTTGGGCTGATGGAACTTTAAGAACCAAAGACAATCCATCTGGACACCAATCACGAGAGATCGTCCCATTCAAACCTTGCACGGTGGCCTTTTCAAGCGTGGCCCCAAATCCTTGACGATCAGGTTGGTTGGACAGCATTTTGACGCCGATTTCTCTCCAATGAAGCTGAAGGAGTTCTGCGTCCAGATTAATCTCAATCGCCAGTTGGCCTTCTGGCGAAGAGAGCGCGCCATACTTTGCCGAGTTCGTGGTCAACTCGTGCAACAAAAGAGCCAGGGACGTCAGCGCCTTACCGGAAAGCGCTACATCGGTTCCGGTAATTGTAACAGCCGACTTTTGTTCGTTATTGTGCGGTGCGAGGATTGCTTCAATAAGCGCCACCACGGATGTGGATCTCTCGTTGGCTTCACTCGTTCCGGGTACGGGAAGAGTGAGTTCGTGCGCCCGCGCAAGGGCTTGCATGCGAGACCGCAAGTTGGTGACCAGGTCATCAATGTTGTCTGTGGATCGAGCGCTGAGGGATATCAAGCCAGATGTCAAGCCAAACAAGTTTTTAATGCGGTGATTGATTTCTTTAAGAAGAATGTCTTTTTCCTGCGCTGATTGGCGCAAGGCCGCAGCCTGAACAGCGAGCTCGTCGCGTTGAAAAGCAAGCTGTTGACGCTGCCGATATAATGCATAAAAAACATCGGCCTTGCTGCGCAATACATCCGGTTCGATAGGTTTCTGTATGAAGTCTACCGCTCCTGCTTCATAACCCTGAAAACGGCGCTGTCCACCACCACCAGCTGTTACGAAAATGATTGGCACGTGACGTGTGCGCTCGTTTCCGCGCATAAGTTCTGCGAGCTGAAAACCGTCGAGCCCAGGCATCTGAACATCGACAAGAGCAAGAGCAATATCGTGTTGAAGAAGCAGTTCAAGTGCCTGATCACCGGAATTGGCTTTTAGTATTCTCAAGCCATCCCGGCGAAGCAATGCTTCCAAGGCGATAAGATTTTCCTCAAGATCGTCAACGAGAAGAAACGAAATGGGCTCCATGTGTTGACCTAAACCTCTCTCAAATATTGCGCTATCGCTTCAAGCGATAAAATTTTGGCATCCGGACAAGAGCGGATAGCAGCCTCTGGCATCGTTGGTACGAAGGCGCTTTTGGGGTCCTGAACCAGTGTTTTGCCGCCCGCCGCCGTTATAGACTGTAAACCCTTGGCACCGTCTTCATTGCCGCCTGTCAGCACGATGCCCAGCAGTTTGGGCCCGAAGATATCGGCCGCGCTTTCAAAAAGAACATCGATAGATGGACGGGAATAGAGGACTGGTGCATCCTTGGAAAGTGACAGTGTATTGTCCCTTTCAACAAGCATATGATAATCAGGTGGTGCGAAATAGATTGTGCCAGAACACAGTGGCTGCTTATCTTCAGCCTCTTCCACCGCCAGTATGCATTTATGCCGAAAAAGTCCAGCCATCAAGCTGCGCTTGTCTGGCGGAAGATGCACCACGACCATCACAGGCAATCCAAAAGTGACCGGCAGAGAGGGCAGGATCGCCGACAATGCATCAAACGCTCCCGCCGACGCACCGATGACCACGGCCTGCGTTTTGGAGACCGTCATGACGACACCTTCTGATAAATTTTATCCTCACGCACAAAATCAGCGTAGGTCTCCGCATAACGAGAAAAGCGAACGCTTTCTTTTGCCCCCAATCCCAGGAATCCACGATGGGCTAAGGAACTTTTGAACAAGCCCAGCACGTGATTTTTCAGGTCGTGATCAAAATAGATAAGCACGTTGCGGCATGAAATCAGGTGCATCTCTCCAAAAACAGCGTCGGTCGCAAGGCTGTGATCCGAGAACACAACGTTTCGACGCAGTGACCTATCAAACGAGACCCTGCCATATGCAGCCTGATAATAGTCAGATAGCGATGTCAAACCGCCTGATTGCTGGTGATTGGAAGTGAACGACTGCACGCGATCAATCGGATAAACACCGGCCTCGGCCGCTTGGAGCGCCTCCGGATTAATATCGGTAGCGTAAAAGAGCGTTCGCTCCTCCAAACCCTCTTCACGAAAAAGAATGACCATGGAGTAAAGCTCCTCGCCACTCGAGCATCCAGCAATCCAAACCTTGAGTGAGGGATACGTTCGCAAATGCGGCACAACATGCTCGCGAATGGCTCGAAAATAGCTTGGATCACGGAACATATCGCTGACCTGAACTGTGAGGTAGCGCAGCAAATGCGGAAGTATGGTTGCATCATGCAACACACTTTCCTGCATCGCAGAAAAACTGGCAAAGCCCATCTGTTCGCGTGCCTGCCGAAGCCGACGCTTGATCGAACCAAGCGAATAGCTGCGGAAGTCATAATGGTATCGAAGGTACAGTGCCTCCAACAACAGTCTGATCTCAATTTCTTCAGCGGAGCCGTGTTCAAGTGGCCCTGTCATTTGGGCATCCAGACCCGAACAAGTGACAGGAGTTTATCAACATCCAGCGGCTTCGCCATGTAGTCATTTGCGCCGGCTTCAATACAGCGTTGCTGATCATCAGGCATCGCTTTGGCCGTCAGCGTTACAATGGGCAGTTTCTTCCAGGCTGGATTTCGACGAATTTCCTTTGTAGCTGTCAATCCATCCATGACAGGCATCATCACATCCATCAACACAAGATCAATACGTGCCTCAGCATTTTCGAGCGACCGATTGAGTGCTTCGATAGCCTCCTGGCCGTTGCGGGCAATAATGACCTGGGCACCACGCGGCTCCAAAATATTCGTGAGTGCGTAAACATTACGGATGTCGTCCTCAACGACGAGAATACGACGACCCTCAAGCATCGCATCGCGATGACGCGCTTTGCGGATCATCTGTTGCTGTTCTGCGGGCAATTCAGAAATGATCTGATGCAGGAAAAGGCTGACTTCGTCGAGCAGTCGCTCGGGGGACTTTGCACCTTTAATGATAATTGACTTGGAATACCGCCGGAGTTTCTGCTCACTTTCGCTGGAAAGTTCTCTTCCGGTATAAACAATTACTGGTGGAAATGCGTAGGCAGTTTCATTGCTAAGTGTTTCAAGCAGTGAGAAGCCTGATTCATCGGGCAAAGAAAGATCCAGCACCATGCAATCAAAAGTCTGCTCGCGCAGCAGATCGAGGCATTCGGCCACATTGCCGGCAGTTGTAGTCTCAACATCGCTTGAACCTAAAAGTTTTGCAACCGCTTCACGCTGCCGCTCATCATCTTCAACGATGAGAACCTTATGTACACGTTTGGTTATTCGATTTTGCAGCTGGCTCAGAACATCAACAAGCTCCTCACGACTGACTGGTTTGTTAAGATAACCAACAGCGCCAAGCGCGTAAGCGGTTCTGGTATGATCGCCCGCAGAAATGACATGGATTGGGATATGACGGGTGCGCACGTCATTTTTTAACCGATCGAGAACTGATAAACCGGACTCGTCAGGCAGGCCAACATCCAACACGATAGCATTTGGCGAAAACTCACGCGCTAAGCGCACGGCCTCCTCTGCTGTGCGGGCCACAACAGAATGAAACCCCATCTCACGAGACAGATCGCGCACAATTGCGGCGAATGTGTCATCGTCTTCGATAACCAGAAGAACACGCCTGTCATCAGTGAGCGCATCCCGATCGTCTTCCAAATGAAAAGGTTGTGGCAAGCTCTTGGATGTAACTGGCGTGTTCGTTGGCGTTTCTCCCGCCGCAACAACCTGCGTGAGGGGCAACGCGCTTTTCCCGCCAGGCTCATATCGCAGCGGCAAAGTGACGGTGAAATTGCTGCCTTGTCCGAGAGTGCTTTCCACACTTATTGCGCCACCCAACAATCTGGCAAGCTGCCTTGAGATAGACAGACCAAGTCCAGTGCCGCCAAATCGTCGGCTGATAGTGCTGTCCGCTTGATGAAATGCTTCGAAGATACTTTTGAGCTGGTCTGAAGATATCCCAATGCCACTGTCTTTTACGGAAAAGCTGATTTGTTGCCCTTCTTGTAGTCGGATTGACACCTCGACTTGTCCACGTTCAGTGAATTTGATGGCATTGGCGAGAAGATTTTTAAGTATTTGATCCAGTCGCTGAGGGTCTGTGACAAACGATTTCGGCAGACGATCATCAACCTCGATAACAAGCTTAAGGTCTTTTTCATCTGCCAACGGCTGAAACAGCTGCTTCAGACTTGTCGAAAGACGTGCAAGAGGCGTGACTTCCGGATGAATTTCAACGTGACCGGCTTCGATTTTTGATAAATCAAGAATGTCATTAATGAGATTGAGAAGATCATTGCCCGAAGACTGGATGGTTCGCGCATATTTGACTTGGTCTTGAGTCAAGTTTTCGTCGGGATTGTCCGCAAGAAGCTTAGCAAGGATCAACGACGAATTCAGCGGTGTGCGCAGCTCATGCGACATGTTTGCTAGAAAATCAGATTTATACTGGCTAGAGCGTTCAAGCTCATCGGCTTTCATCTGCACTGACGCGTGCACACGTTCCAGATCACTGCGTTGTAGTTCCAGTTGGTTTGCCTGCTCTTCAAGTTGGCTGTTAGTTTGCTCAAGTTCAGCTTGTTGTTGCTCGAGCCGCGACTGCGATTCCTTCAAGACCCGGCTTTGCTCTTCGAGTTCTTCGTTGGAAACACGAAGCTCTTCGCCCTGAGCCTGCAACTCTTCAGACTGTTGCTGTGTCTCTTCGAGCAAATTCTGCAACTCATCACGATATGCTGCAGCCTGGACGCTCTCCGCAATCGTTTCGGCAGCCCTGTTCAACAGCGTCACTACTTTTTCGTCTGCTCGTTCCAGAAAACCAAGTTCTACTACTGAGTTGACCGTGCCATTTAAGGCCGCTGGAATGATAACGAGATGACGTGGTTTGTCCCTGCCGAGTGCTGATCCAAAGGCCAGATATCCGTCTGGAACATCGTTGAGAACAATTAGATCCCCTTTTGCCGCTGCTTGCCCTAACAATCCTTGGCGTGTAGCAAAAGCTTCAGGCACACTATTCGTGTCTGGTACGCCCAAAACAGCGCCCAGTCGATATTGACCACCACTGCCGCTGAAAAAAGCTCCCGCCACAGCGCCCGTATATTGCGTCAGATAGTCGAGGATATTTTCACCCAATTCATCAATGCGCTGATCGCCTATCATTGCCGATGCGAGGCCAATTTCGCCAGTCTGCAGCCATTCATCGCGGTATTGTCTAAGGGATGCGTTCCGAATGAGGTACCCGACTACCAATGTAAGAATTATACCGAGGACTGCCGCAAGAACCGTACTTATTAGCGCTTGTTGCTGCGCCTTTGCCATTTCTGATAAGCGCTCGCTGCGTACATTGTTCTCGACCTCTGACATTGCGCTAATACCATCGCGAATAGCATCCATTTCGAGCTTACCGCGATCAGAGCGAACCAGAGCAAGCGCGGCATCAAATCCACCGCTTCTCCTGAGCGCAATTGCATCGGCCAATTCACCGAGCTTAGCGTTGACATGCTGCCTGAGACTATCAAGCCTTTCGCTTTGTCCTAAGTTTTCTCCCGTACGTTCAGCAACCTTTGCGATTTCATTATCGATCGCGCTGCGTGCGGTCTGGTAAGGGGCAAGGTAACTGACCTCACCAGTTAAAAGATATCCTCTCTGGCCCGTTTCTGCATCTTGCAGCTTTGAGAAAAGGCTTTGCAGGGAGACAATAGCCTGATGCGTCTGAACAATTTTCTGGTTTGCTTCGCGGATACCTTGAAAATTGAAATAGGTCAGAACGCCGCTTATCGCAAAAAACAATAAAGCGGCAGCGAGGCCCATGGCCACACCGAAATCAAGGCCTAAAAGCCTTCCTGACCGGATGAAACGGTGGCTTGTTTTCATGGCTGTCTCGCGACGATGTTGCAGTTGCACTGACTGAAATAACAGCCATCACGCTTTGAAAGCCTCGAAAAACTTATGGCAGACTGAGGCGCTTGAGCGCAACACAACAGCATGATTCGTATCCCGCTCATTAATAAGGTCAAATCAATAGCTTAAAGCTATAAAAACGCCAGTGCACTAGTAGACATATATTTTATTAACACGCAATGATCTGCCATTTCATAGTGCTTTAGAGGTATTGAAATACCAGCCCAAAAAGTGTTCAGCCAGCGATGGCTCAGGAAACGTGGAGATAAATTCAACCCGGATTGGTGCTTGCTTAGAATCTCTGCGCTTTCGAACTGCTTGCTTAATAAATCAAACTCAGCTCCGCCCCCCTAACTAAAAAAGTTTAATACGACGGGCTGGCACAATCGAGGGAACAATCCCTCTTTGCTTACGTTGGTTTGAAAGGAGCCGCGCTGTGTCAAACGGACTCGACGGTGCTGAAGAACATCAGGATTTTTCCGTTTTCCCTTGATGGCCAACGAAACGGCAGACGAGCTTCTTACCCGTCCGGCGCGCGCTCCGCCCGCTCGAAATTTTCAATAGATCCCAATGCTAAGATGTCTAATTTTTCTGCAATTCAACGACATCGATCAAATACCGAGAAATTGGAAAGGACCAAAATATGAAAGCTATAAAGAATGCAAAGATCGTTATACTGGCAACTGATGGTTATGAGCGTTCCGAGCTCCATGTCCCTTATGAAGAACTGCAGCGCCGGGGTGCAAACGTAAAAATCGCGTCCATTCAAAGCGGTGCGATCAAGAGTTGGGACAACTCCAATTGGGGTGATTCAGTCAACGTCGACCTTTTGGCAGAGAATGTTAACGTTGAAGACTTCGATGCGCTTGTGCTGCCGGGCGGTCAGATTAATCCTGACAAGCTGCGAACTGATGAAAACGCCATGCGTGTTGTGCGCGAATTTACCCAATCTGGCAAAATCGTTGCTGCGATATGCCATGCGCCCTGGTTGTTGATAGAAGCAGATGCGATCAGAGGACGAAATGTAACTTCCTACGGCTCAATTAAGACAGATGTGCGAAATGCCGGTGGCGTGTGGTCAGACGAAAAGGTTGTAGTCGATCAGGGTATTATCACATCCCGTTCGCCGGACGATCTTGATGCATTTGTGAACAAGATCGTCGAAGAAATCGAAGAAGGGCGTCATCTGCGCCGCGTTGGCTGACAAATTGCATATCTTGTCTGGTAACTTACTTGGTTGGTAGCCCTCTACTGGAGAGAAAGGGATTAAGATCATGCAAAGCAAAATGTTATTAAATGACGATGAACGTGTTTTTATGCTTATCGTTGACCCCGGTGAAGAAGCTTTCGAAACCATTAGAGACTTCGCAATCAAACAAGATATTACTGCCGCTTCAGTTACAGCCATCGGCGCGTTCGAGACTGCCATGCTAGCCTTCTTCGATCTGACATCAAAATCTTATTTAAATATTCCCGTCGACGCTCAAAGCGAGGTTTTGAGCCTGATAGGCGATGTCACGCTAGATGAGAAGGGAAAACCAAATCCACATTTGCATGCCGTTCTCGGTCTGGCAGACGGGCACACGCGGGGCGGCCATTTTGTCAACGGGTATGTAAGGCCGACCCTCGAAGTGATCATTAGGGAGACACCTCAAGAGTTGCGACGTCGCTATCGTCCAGAATTTGGCATTGCACTTATCGATACGTCGAGCTGAGCGGGGAACCAGTGTCTGAGACAAGCGTTAATGCTGACATGGAGCTGGAGGCTTTTCATGGTGGCAATTGCAGCAGGCAGACCTGGGGACCATAAAGCCAGTCACGTTATTATCGGTATCGCGCGTGGTGTTGCAGGAGCACTTCTTTTCGCTCTGCCGATGTTGATGACTATGGAAATGTGGTTCCTTGGCCTATACGTAAATCGCTCGCGTCTGCTGCTACTTTGCCTTCTCAATTTGCCTTTGCTTTGGGTACTCGCCAGGCGGATAGGTTTTGAAAAGACCACCACTTGGCATGAAGCATTTCGTGATGCCGTAATAGCTTATGGGCTGGGTATTGCCGTAAGTGCCGCCATTTTGCTTCTTCTGGGCGTTATTGATGACCAGTTGACCATCAGCATCATGGTGGCCAAAATTGCTTTGCAGTCTGTGCCAGCCAGTATCGGCGCATTACTGGGACGCAGTCAGCTTGGATTTCGCTCGGAAGAACGCGACAAACAAGACGGTGAATATGAAGGCGAAACCGGATATCTCCATGAACTTTTCATGATGTTGGTTGGATCGCTGTTTCTCAGTCTCAATGTCGCCCCAACTGATGAAATGATCCTAATTGCGTATAAGATCAGCCCGTTTCATACCGCCTGCATCGCCCTGATCTCCGTTACGCTAATGCACGGCTTTGTTTACGCGCTTCATTTTAAGGGCTCACATAGCACCTCAGCGGGAATGCCTTGGTGGGAACCCTTCATCCGTTTCACAATGCCTGGATATGTCATCGCCATCGTGGTCAGCATTTATGCCTTGTGGACTTTTGAACGTCTCGATCACACATCCCTCTCCCAAATACTTACTGCCGCCGTCATCCTCGGATTCCCCGCCTCCATCGGCGCTGCCGCCGCACGTCTCATATTGTGATTGAACGATGACAAAATCCAAAGGCAATACACATACCGAAACCGCTCAACCTCATTGGTTAGAATGGGTTGCAGGCGGAATTTGCACTTTGTTGGTCATTGCCCTTTTCGTATGGATTGGCCGGGACATTTATCGATATGAAGTTCAAGAGCCTCAGTTCGACATATCAATCATGTCGATAAACTCTATGAACAAAGTTTACCGCGTAACGTTCGATCTCCGTAACACTTCTCTTTCAACAGCCGCCCAGGTGCAGGTTCGCGGAGACATTTCCTCATCCAGCAGCACTGAAAGCTCTGACATAACGTTCGATTACGTCGCATCTGAATCCCATGAGACGGGGATCTTATTTTTTAAAACCAACCCATCGTCCGGCACACTCACTATCCATGTGGTCGGCTACAAAGAGCCATAATAGCTGCACATGAAAGAGCGTCATGACAGAACAAAAGCTTACGAAGACTCGTGATCTGCGAGATTCTCGTCCCCTATGGATTGATAGCCCTCGTATCACTGTACGAAGCAAAAGCTCCATTGGCATGGATCACTACGATATTGTGATCGTCGGCGCGGGGATTAGCGGAGCGCTCGTTGCGCAAGCTCTCGTCAAACCCGGCAAGTCCATACTCATTATTGATAAACGCACTCCTGTTCATGGCAGTAGTATTGCCAGCACGGCAATGATCCAGCACGAAATTGATGTGCCCTTACATAAGCTTCAAAAAATGATCGGACAAGAACAGGCAAACAGGGCCTGGTTGCGTTCTGCAAAAGCTGTGCTTAAACTCGAAGAAATTGTTCGCTCGCTTGAAATTTCCTGCTTCATGCAACGCAAGCAAGCACTCTACGTTGCAGGTGACGAAATTGGAGCCCGCGGTCTTAAAAATGAAATGGAAGCACGTGTAAAAGCTGGAATAGGCGCGCAGTTCATTGATAAGGTTGGTATGAAAAAGCTCTACGATATTGAGCGTAGTGGCGCCATATTGAGTGACATATCCGCATCCGCCAACCCCGGTCAGTTGACCGCTGGATTGCTACGTCATGCGGCCAGGGTTGGGGCTGAAATCGTGAGCGGAGTGGAAATCACTGACATAAAGGCCTTCAAAGAGAGGGTCGTTCTGGGAACTGCAGCAGGCAAACTAATATCCGCTGGACATGTCGTATTCTGTACTGGTTATGAGTTTCTTCAGAGCCTTGCCAACAAAAAACACGAGATCATTTCAACATGGGCGATAGCGAGTAAAGCAGGCGTCGCCCTTCCCCACTGGCTGAAAAACCATATCCTTTGGGAAGCATCCGACCCCTATCTTTATCTGAGAACAGATAATCAGGGACGTTTGATCGCGGGCGGTGAAGATGAGAACAACGCCAGCGCTTATCACTCTGAAGAAAAACTGCATAAAAAAGAGAAGACTATCCAGCGAAAAGTGAGTAAACTGCTTGGTGTTGATATTGGACCAGTGGAATACCGATGGGCTGCCGCTTTCGGCTCAACAACCACAGGACTGCCGTTGATTGGCCCAGTACCTGATTTGCAAAATGTCTACTGTGTAATGGGATTTGGTGGCAATGGTATTACTTACAGCCAGATTGCTGCGGAGATAATCTCTACCGCAATTAATGGAGCTCGAGACGCCGACGCGGAGTTGTTCGCGCTAAAATGACAGCTTAGCCTAAAATCCTCTCAAATTGTGGAACGACGTGAGAAGGCGAACGTTACCTTTATAAGCATTTAATTACTCGCATCGGACGTGCAATTCGAGCGAGCCTTTAATTTGCAATATGGAGGACAATTATGATGAGGGACCGCCTTACAAAGCAGGATCCACGCATTCAATATCCGGCTCCACCCTTTGATGCGCAACCACAACCGATGCCGGGACTGGTTGAAAACATGCTTCCAGCCCCAGATCACGGAGAGAAAAGCTATAAAGGCTCGGGAAAGCTGACAGGACGAAAGGCTCTGATCACCGGCGGTGATTCAGGGATCGGTCGCGCAGTGGCAATTGCGTTTGCTCGCGAAGGTGCTGATGTAGCGATTTCGTACCTTGAGGAAGAGCAATCCGATGCCGAAACCGTAATCGATCTTATAAAAGCAGAAGGTCGGATTGGCATATCTCTTCCAGGGGACATATCAGACGAGGCATGGTGCCGAAATATGGTGGAAATGGCGTTTCGTGATCTTGGTGGCCTGGACATCCTCGTCATCAATGCCGCCAGACAACAATACCGCGAGGATATCAGCGAATTGTCGAGCGCTGACTTCGACAAGACGATGAAAACAAATCTCTATGCGCTTCATTGGATTACCCAGGCGGCCACCCCGCACCTTTATGCAGGGGCTTCGGTTATTACTACCGCATCAATCCAGGCATATGACCCTTCACATATCCTATTGGATTACGCTACGACCAAAGCAGGCATTATTGCTTACACCAAAGGCCTTTCTAAACAACTCATTGAGAAAGGTGTGCGTGTCAATGCTGTGGCACCCGGCCCCTTCTGGACAGTGCTTCAACCAAGTGGCGGGCAACCCGATGAAAAGGTGCGCCATTTTGGAGAAAGCAGTGACTTTGGACGCCCCGGTCAACCTGTTGAGATAGCCCCCATTTATGTCTTGCTCGCTTCGCAAGAGGCAAGCTTCATCAATGGTGAGGTTTATGGTGCAACAGGCGGCCGTGGAATAGGGTAATTGTGGGACAGTGGCCATGTCAAAAAATCCGATAAAATCGCAAGGAAATTCATTCGATGCCCGCGATCGGCTCATCCTTGTCCTTTATGCCCAGCTGCGCGCTGAACGGGAGACGCGCGAGGCGATGGAGTGGGTCTTGCGAAACAACTGTCTTTCGACAGATGTTCTGGAGGCTATGGCGTCCGATCCTATACCGGTCGTCACGGTGGAAGATATCCAGATGATTGATCAATCAGTGAGCAAATTGCGTTCAGCGTCGAAAAAGTTGAGCCCTCACCATGATCTCTGAGAATTAGTGGCAGTCAATCTCTCGGTTTTATTGCTGGAGTGAACAGAAGGAATACCACCATGGTGGCTCCGCGAGCGAACTGGAAGGGTTTCATTAAATTCGGTGAAGTGTCCTGCCCCGTGGCGCTTTACACTGCTGCATCTACCTCAGACAGGATAAGTTTTAACATTCTAAATCGCAAAACCGGAAACCGTGTAAGACGGGAGTTCGTCGATAGCGAAACCGGTGATGTTGTGGATCGCGACAAACAGGTCAAGGGTTATGAGATCGACGATGGTCGCTATGTCGTGTTGGAGGCGGATGAAATATCAGCAGCAGTCCCGGAAAGCGACAAGACCCTGATGATTGATGCATTCATTCCCTGCTCGCAGGTCGACAATGTTTATTTTGACAAACCCTATTACCTGGCACCCGATAGAAGAGGCATAGAAGCCTTTGTACTTTTACGCGACGGCATGAAACAGCAAAAGGTTGCAGCGATTGCGAGAACCGTGTTGTTTCGTCGGCTGCGAACGGTCTTAATCCGTCCGCACAGTGAAGGGTTAATCGCCACAACGCTGAATTTCGATTATGAAGTACGCGCATCCGAAGAAGCTTTCGAGGAACTTCCCGATCTCAAGATCAAAGGCGAGATGCTCGAACTGGCAAAGCATATCATTGCAACGAAGACCAGCTCATTTGATATCACCAAGTTTGAAGACCGCTACGACGAAGCGCTGAATGAACTTGTAAAAGCCAAGATGGAAGGCCGGTCGATTCCAAGAAGAAAAACTCCCGCTGCCTCAAAGCCAGCCGATCTTCTCAAGGCGTTGCGTGAAAGTGCTGCTATGGATACGAACAAGAAAAAGTCCAAGCGTCCAGCGGCCAATGTCAACTCGGGCGAACAAGGGCAAAAGACTGCCGCAAAACCGAACCATAACGCTCCGAAGGGCCGTAAGGCAAGCTGATAGGAAATCACCATGGCTATTCGTTCTTACTGGAAGGGGTATCTGAAGCTGTCACTCGTGACCTGCGGAGTTCAAATGGTACCCGCAACATCCGAAAGTGAGCGGGTTCGTTTCCACACGCTAAATCGGCCAACCGGTAACCGTGTCATTAGTCAATATGTGGATTCAGTGACAGGAAAAACCGTCAGGGAAGAGGACGAGGTGAAAGGGTATAAGCGTGGTGAAGTTGACTACGTGATACTGGAAGATGACGAGTTAGAGAATGTGTCCCTCGACAGTACCAAAACCATTGATATTTCAACCTTCATACCGCGCGACAGCATTGAATGGATCTGGCTCGATACGCCCTATTATTTGTCTCCAAATGAACCGGTCGGCCAAGAGGCATTCTCCGTCATTCGTGATGCGATGGAAGCGCAGAAAATGGTAGGCATATCCCGGCTGGTCATCGCCCGCCGCGAACGCGCTGTGATGCTGGAGCCCCGGGGCAAAGGCATAGTGCTCTGGACCTTGCGCTACGGTGACGAGGTTCGTGATGAGGAAAGTTATTTCAAAGGCGTCAGTAAAGAAAAGCCAGATGCCGATATGATGCAGTTGGTACAGAAACTAATTAAAAGCCAGACAAGGAATTGGGATGCCAGTATGGTGATTGATCCTGTGCAGGATCGGCTGCTCGATATTATTGAAACTCGGAAAAAGATGCTTAAAAAGCCGGCGAAAAGCAGAGCGAAAAAACAGTCCCACGAAACAGCTGACAATGTGATCAATATCATGGATGCATTGCGCAAATCTCTCGCTGAACAAAAGCAGCCGCGAAAGTAAGTCTTGCCGTTGATACTTCAGGCCCCGTTGATATTGGCCAGCCGCTTTATCGCCTCTGCAAGCGGCCGTTGGCTCTGATTATAATCCTGCCAGGCAGTTATGTTTGATAAGAGCCTTGGCACAGTGCTAATATTGAAACGTTTCGGATCGAGGTCGGGTGTGACCTGCGACCAATTAAGTGGCATGGAGACGGGAGCGCCCGGGCGGGCGCGTGGTGAAAGCGGCGCAACAGCTGTCGCCATGCGGTCATTTCGCAGATAATCGAGGAAAATACGCCCCTCGCGTTGGTTCTTCGCCATTTTGATCAGGTAAAGGTCTGGATTGTCTCGTGCCATTTGCTTACAAATATCGTGAGCAAACATCTTTGCCGCATCCCAGCCTTCGACCTTCTCTTTGTACGAGGCAAGCGGCGTGACCACATGCAAGCCTTTACCGCCGGTGGTCTTACAAAAGCTCAGAAGACCAAGTTCCTCCAGCCGGTCACGTATCTCTCGCGCCGCGGCAACGATATTTGGAAACGCGACACCAGGACCGGGGTCCAGATCGAAGACCAGACGACCTGGATTATCGGGTTTGCCCGGCTGGCAATTCCACGGATGAAGCTCTGCACCACCGATCTGAGCGATGGCAGCGAGCCCCTCAATCCGGTCGATCTGCAGATAGGGCGTGCGGTCACCGCTTATGGTGACAAGTTCCAGGAGGTTTGACATACCTTTCATTGCATGACGCTGAAAAAATTGTTCACCCTCAATGCCATCGGGTGTCCGCAGGATCGAACATGGCCTACCCTTTAAGTGTTCTATCATCCAGGGGCCTATGGCCTCGTAATATCGTGCAAGCTCAAGCTTGCTAACCGCCTTGCAATCCTCAGTATCGGGCCATAACGGCTTGTTGGGATGGGAAATCATCACCCCCATCACCTGCGCCTTGCGGCCTCTGGCAGAACGTTCGGGATGGGGCCTGGCCGTCTCCGGTTGAGGTAAATCAGTCTCTTCGGGATTTGTCGGTGTCTCTGTCTCAACCTCCTCCGCAGGTTTGTCTTCGCGCAAGCCCTTGAATGACGCCTGACGTATCTGACCATCTCCTGTCCATCCGGCGAATTCGATCTCGGCCACCAATTCGGGCTTAAGCCAGACGATGTCATCATGGCTTTTTGGAGCATCCAAGCCTGTAAACGGCGACGTAGATGTTTCCAGCGCTTGCAACTTGGGCAAAATGGTCTGCACCACTTTGGCACTATACCCCGTTCCGACACGACCAACATAGACGAATTGGCCGTCGCGATTGACGCCTACCAATAAAGACCGAAACTTGCCATTGGTTTTAGCGTAGGCACCGATTACCACCTCATGACCGGCACGGCATTTGGATTTCGTCCAGGACTGGCTCCTGCCCGAGCGATAGGGCGCATCGGCTTTTTTGGAAATGATCCCCTCAAGTGACAGGCGACAGGCGGAGTAGAGAACGGCATCTCCACCGGTATCAAAATGCTCAACAAATCGAATACGCGTATTCTCACCTGTGTCTGATAAAAGCGCCTCAAGCCTATGCTTGCGCTCAAAAAGCGGCAGTTCGCGTGTGTCCTCATGGCCTTCAAACAGCATATCAAAGGCAAAGAATACTAGGGCATCTGTTTGCTCTTTTGAAAGAGCTGCCTGCAGGATTGCGAAGTCCGGTGCCCCGTGGTCATCAAGTGCGCAAATTTCTCCATCGATAATTGCATCGGGAAGCATGCATGCTGCTTTTTCGATGGCACGGAACTTTATCGTCCAATCGACGCCTTTTCTCGTCTTCAGGGTAACCGTGCCGCGTTCGATGCGCATCTGCAGCCGATAGCCATCAAACTTGATTTCATGGAGCCAGCCAGGGGCAGATGGCGGCCGCGCCAAGGTCTTGCACAATTGCGGTGGTATAAATGCAGGCATAACTGATGCGTTGCCGGCAATCTTGCGACGCACAGGAGCCAATTTTTCGTTCCGCTTTTCAGAGGGGGGCTTAACTCTTCCACCGGTCTTGCGCTCCTGAGCGGCCAGACCACGACTACTATCCCACACAGCATCTGCCTCGACGCCGGCGGTTGTGGTCATAAATGGCTTTGGTTTTCTGCCTGTGCCAGACGCGATAACCTCCATCGTTCGTCCGGACGCCACCGACTTGAAGTACTTCTCGAGGACCCCTGCGCCATTCTCTGCCACGGAGAACTCATCTTCGTGTTTGATCAGCAGCCAGTTAATGCGGTTACCAGCATTGCGATCATGGCGCATGCGCACCAGCACGAAACTGCCATGTAAGCGGTCGCCCTCAAGGGTGAACTTCAGATCGCCCTTCTCAAGGGCTTCTTGCGGTGTTCTATTGCCTTCAGGTTCCCAGTAACCCCGGTCCCATAGCATAACGGTACCACCACCATATTGCTTCTTTGGGATTATCCCTTCGAAGTCGCCGTAATCGAGCGGGTGATCCTCAACTTCGACTGCAAGGCGCTTGTCATGAGGATCAAGTGACGGCCCTTTTGTGACTGCCCAGGATTTGAAAACGCCATCCAGTTCAAGTCGAAGATCATAGTGAAGCCGGGTCGCGTCGTGCTTCTGAATGACGAAACGTCTTTGTTTTGAACGGTTTTTTAAAGTTGAATTCTTCGGTTCAGTCGTTAAGCTGAAGTCGCGCTTACTTCTGTACAAAGAAAGCTTATCTGTCGCCATAGCCGCATACCGCACATGTAACCAAGATTTCTGGACGCCAGCATCGACTAAACAAAATTGTATTTCCCAGACGCAGTGCGTTCAGATTCCGTTTAATTCTTGTTTTCTTGAAAGATAGCTAAAAATGAAAGTATTTATTTGCTAAATCTGTCAGCTTTCTGCTTTGAATTTCTTCGCTTCTTTGAGCAAATCAGGGTGATCACGTCCAAGTGATTGAATCAATTCTTTTGCCTTAAGAGGGGAAAGATCGGAATTCTCAGTTAGAAATTTAACGTCCTTGTCATGCGTCAATGGATCAGTAGATTCAGGTTTCATTTCCTCAATGCCTTCTTGTTGGATTATCAGGGCTATTAATTTTGAAAGCCGCCAAAGCGGCTTTCAAAAAATTAGCTTACAAGCCTACATCATATGTTCTGAAACCTTGCCCTCTGCATCAAGCGAGAGCATTACGTTTTTACCGTCCTTCATAGCGGAAGCCTCCCATACCCCCTGATCGTTGAGCTTTAATCCTGTGAGGTCAGTGTATCCTGCTTTACCTAACAACTCAGTTGCCTGCGCCTCGGTTATGCTGTTCTGGCCGGCATCAGGTGTTTTGTCATCGTGTGTCGGGGTGTTCGTTGCGCCCGGCGCATCAGTGTTGGGTGTTTGAGTTGCCTGTGCACCAGCAATTGCTGGTACGAGCACCATTGCACTGGCAAGTAGAAGGGCAGAGATTTTCATAACAATTCCTCCAATTGTGTTTCCTACAAATATCAACCCTCTTTCAAGGTTAAGGTTCCATTGGAAATTGAGAGAGATGCGGTCTGCCGGGCAGATTAACGCTGGACGTAAATTTACTTTGAGAGCAATTGAGCCCGTATCGCTGCCGCGTTTTGATGCTGGATTTCCAATAATTGATCGTTCAAACAGCATGGCGAAAGAATGAAACCGTATTGCGAACTGTCAATAAATGGAGTTCGGGATGGTGACTGCAAGTTCTGGCAGAAACGCTCTCTTACTCGCATGATGTCCAAGAGGTTGACTCTTAATTGTGTGGGGGTATGCTTGTTTCATCGTCACCAATCCGAATACGTAGGCGGTGACGGCTGAGGGTTCATATGTGCTCTTGCCTGCCAGGAAGGAGGAGCACCATGGTTCTCCTCAACACTGCATGCGACACAGACCCGTTCAACTTGAGGCGGTTGCTGTATAACAAAGCGAGCTTCTACACTTCGAACGAGCGTTTAAGATTGCAAATCGTTGAGACGACAATTTCGCTATTGATAGATCAGGTCGATCAGTTTGAAATCAAAGGCACTGACAATCTTATTTCAGAGACCATTCATCGAATTGGTGTTCAAACAATTCGCAGCGGTGCTTATCCACCATAGAATAGTGTGAAAACAGCCCTGGAGAATTCTTTACCAAAGCATAGCATTGTTGCATATCGGGCAACCAAGTTTTTTATCTTACGTGTCGTCATAATATTTTTTCGTAAACGAGTTCAGTAGCAGCATTGCGAAAATCGCGGAACTTATGAGTTGCAATTGCATTACCTACAGGCGGGGGCTTTCTACCAAATTTGAGGGAGAGAACCATGCCAACGTCAAAAGAAAAAACGCTCGACGATCTTTTTTACGATACGCTCAAGGACATCTATTACGCTGAGCGAAAAATTGTGAAAGCGCTACCGAAGATGGCTCGCGCAGCATCGTCTCCTGAGCTTAAAACGGCCTTTGAAAAGCATAAAGACCAAACCCAGGAACACATTGAACGCCTTCAGCAGGTGTTTGAAATCCTGGGCAGGCGAGCTCAAGGCAAAACATGTGATGCCATTGAGGGTATTATTGCTGAGGGCGAAGAAATCATTGACGAGTTTAAGGGAACCAAGGCGCTTGATGCTGGTCTTATTTCATCAGCGCAGGCGGTCGAACACTACGAGATTACCCGATATGGCACCCTCAAGCGGTGGGCTTCAGAGCTTGGACATAAAGACATTGCCAAGCTGTTAGATGCCACGCTCCAGGAAGAAGGTCAGACCGACAAGGATCTCACCAAACTTGCAGAAACCAAGATCAATTTAAAAGCTGCTTAAATCGAGTAACCCCGCTTCGGCGGGGTTTTATTCATTGGAGAGAAAATGAATAAGAGAAAGTCCCCTTGGTCTGATCCTGATCTGAATCGCACGGATAAGTCATCAGATCCATCATCTGTTGAACCCAGAGACCAACAAATGCGACCTACTCATGAGCAGGGAAACGCTCCTGGCAGCTCAAGAAAGCAGCTTCCAAACGAGCCATATAAAGATCGATCTGAAGACTAAACTATCCTATCAAGTATGAAGGAAGGACGTCAATGAGAAGTCCCAAATCAGCAGGTGATTATCCAGGCAGACAGCGCGATTGCAAAGACGCTGTATCGCCAGGTATTGTAGATCTTATTAAACGTACCACTCTGACAGGACATTCTGAAGAGGAAGCTGATGCAGTTGTTTTGGGAACAAGTGTACCTGGTGTTCGCGACCTGATAAACGAAGCGGTCAATGCTGGCTGGGCGCCCACAGAGGCTGCGACCGCAATTAAATTGGTATCTGACGAGCTTCAACGCGGGTTTGTTGGTAAAGAGCTTAAGAACTAGTTGGCATCAGAAATCTAAATTTTCTGCAAACTATGAAAACAACGTGGAACTCAAAAGAGTTTTGGACGTTTTCGTAATACTGGTTCATTCAGTCTATTAACTGGGAGAAATACTATGAAAATCATAACGTTAGCCTTTGCTAGCGCGCTGGCATTCGCGCCAACTTTTGCCTTTTCACAGGACGCAAAAAGTGCGGAAACGCCGGCTGTTGCAACACCAGAAACGAATAACCCAACAGCTCCGGTAGCAGGTAAAAATAGCTTCACAGAAGAGCAGGCAAAAGATCGTTTCGAAGAAGCAGGCTATTCACAAGTAAACGATCTTAAACTGACAGAAGCAGGAATCTGGGAAGCTTCCGCGATGAAGGGAGCGGACAAGGTTTCCGTTCAGCTCGACTATCAAGGCAATGTTACAAAAAAAGCTATGTAATTCAGCTTGAGAAATCGTTTAACTAAGGGAGATTAAAATGCGAACCGTTACAGGTCTGTTTGACGTTTATTCATCAGCTAAGGTAGCTGTTTCAGAACTGGAATCTGCTGGTATTCCATCGTCTGATATCAGCATTGTTTCACGCGACCATGAGAAAGAAAGCAATGCTGCTGAAGGTGCTGGCGTTGGTGCAGGTATAGGTGCTGCCGTCGGTGGTGCGGGTGGATTGCTGACTGGTCTTGGCATTATGGCCATTCCAGGTGTTGGACCTGTCGTTGCGGCAGGTTGGTTAGCCGCCACACTTACTGGCGCAGTTGGAGGTGCCGTTGTTGGTGGTGCAGCAGGCGGACTAATCGGTGCCTTCACTGAAGCGGGAGTGTCTGAAGAAGATGCACATCTCTATGCAGAAGGTGTAAGACGTGGCGGCACTGTGGTCACTGCAAAGGTGCCTGAAGATCGCTACGCAGAGGCAGAGGCTATTCTCTCGCGTGCAAATCGCGTCGACCTTGTAGAGCGCCGCCGCGTTTATACCGAAGATGGCTGGCAGCGGTTTGATACGGCCGCAGCACCATACACCGCTGATGAAGTGCAACGTGAGCGCAGTCGTTATCTATAAAGCACGCGATCATAGACCATGTCGATGATAAAAAACTTCTGGCGATTGATATGAAATAGCGAGTTGAAGGCTTCTTGGTCAATTCTCATACCAATCGTCAGTCGCTCTTATACCGAGGCCATCAATTGATGCTCTTAAAACTTAGAGCGGTAAGAATTTATAAGGAGAAACCTGTTATGGATCACAGTAAACATACGCGCCTTTTACCCACAGAGCTGACACCTTCTATTTTGGAGGGGGCAGTCGTTTATGGAGCCGATGATCACAAAATCGGTAAAGTAGATCATGTCCATGCAATGGGCGCTGCAAGTCAAGTGATTGTTGATGTGGGAGGTTTTCTTGGCATTGGTGCAAAGCCCGTGGCAGTAGCTTTAACCGATCTTGATTTCATGCGCGATGAAAGCGGAGACGTTCATGCTGTGACGAGCTGGACGAAAGACCAGCTAAAAGAGATGCCAGAGCATCGCGATTAATCGCTGCAATTGAAAAAACCCAGCCTATTGCTGGGTTTTTCATTTAAAAAGGCCTCTGGTCACGCGACTACATAATGTATCTGAAATTCAGTGCGATCAATTGAATAATCAAGAACGTCATCCAACCCATAGCATAATATAATTATAATTATTTCATGATAATAATAGTAAATTTCATTGAAAAACAAATAATGAATGATTGGTAATATTTTATCATCCATAAAAATATTAGATATTAATTGAGATGAGTTTTATAAATTTAAACTAATAGGCTTAATAAATTAATTTCTACAATTTGTTGATATCCGTTTTTTCAGCCCTACAATTAAATACTGACAGATTTGCAGGCAGGTATGGCCAAACGAAAGGACCCGCTGATGAAGAGGTTATTTCGCGCCGTTTTGACAGCGGCCACTCTGGTTCTGGCTTCAGCGACATTTCACGCTGGCGCGCAGACACCGCCCGATGTTCTGATCGTCGGGCAAATTGCTGAACCGCAATCACTTGACCCGCACACGGTCACGGCAACGAATGATTTCCGCATCCTTGTGAACATCTATGACGGTCTGGTCCGCTATAAGGATGGCACGCTGGAAATCGAGCCGGCGCTTGCTGAAAGCTGGACCATTTCGGACGATGGCAAAACCTATACATTCAAGCTGAGAGAGCACTTGAAATTCCATGACGGTTCCAATTTCAACGCTGAAGCGGTCAAATTCAATTTCGAGCGGATGCTGAACAAGGATCATCCGTTCTACAATACCGGCCCGTTCCCCCTCTCCTTTAACTTTGAATCCATTGAAAGCGTCAATGCGGTCGATGCAAACACAGTTGAGTTCAACCTGAAAGAGCCGTTCGCGCCCTTCCTGTCAAACCTCGCCTATCCGACCGGCCTCATTGTTTCGCCAGCCGCCGTTGAACAATATGGCACTGAATTTGGTCGCCATCCGTCGGGCACCGGCCCATTCAAGTTTGCCGAATGGCAGTCTGGCCAGCGCGTGGTGGTCGAGCGCAATCCCGACTACTGGGATAAGGCTCCGACCCTGAACGCGATTGTTTTCCGTCCCATCACCGACGCCAATACGCGCGTTGCTGAAATGATGGCAGGTGGCATCGACATCATGGTCGAGGTTCCGCCGGATAATCTCGCAACCTTCAGGCAGGATGCAAATTTCGCTGTCGCAGAACAGGCGGGACCACATGTCTGGTTCAGCATTCTCAACACCAAAAGCGGACCGTTCGCCGACAAGAAAGTTCGTCAGGCTGCAAATTATGCAGTCAACAAACAAGGTCTGGTCGATAATGTCCTCCAAGGTTCTGCAACTGTCGCGGCCGGTCCCGTGCCACCTGCATTCAACTGGGTTGATAATAAAGCCGAGCCTTATCCTTACGATCCGGAAAAAGCCAAGGCGCTGTTAAAGGAAGCAGGCGCTACCAATCCTCAACTCACTTTCTATGTGACAGAAGGTGGCTCGGGGATGCTTGACCCGATCAATATGGGCGCAGCTATTCAGGCGGATCTTCAGGCCGTCGGCTTCAAGGTGAAGATTGAAACCTACGAGTGGAACACCTTTCTTGGTCGCGTGAATTCCGGTCTCGATGGCAAGGCAGACATGGCAGAAATGGCATGGATGACCAATGATCCGGACACGGTTCCATTTCTCACGCTTCGCACCGAAGCCCTGCCGCACAAAGGCGGCTTTAACTCGGGCTATTATTCCAATCTGAAAGTCGATGAATTGCTGACCAAGGCACGCACATCGACCGATCAGGCAGAGCGCGGCAAGCTTTATGGCGAGATCCAGTCCATCGTCCACGACGATGCGCCATGGCTCTTTGTTGCCAATTGGAAACAGAACGCTGTCACAACAGCTGCGGTTCAGGGCTTCAAGCTCCAGCCGTCATTCCTGCTGCATCTCAAAGATGTGACCAAACAATGAAGCTTTGCGCCAGAGGTTACAGCATTGGCCCAAAAATCGTATTTGATTTTTGGAAAGCACGGTGCGTAGATTCAATAAGTTAGAGCGTTCTTTGTGCGCCCAATTGGACGCACGGCGCTCTAGGGCCGCTGGCGCAATTTTACTTGCGCATTTTAAGCAGAAGCGAAACCCGATTTTGCACGAAATGCGCCCCAGATGAAGCGGAGGAGGGCCAATGCCAGCCTATATCTTCAAGCGGCTCATCGCAGTCGTTCCCGTACTTTTCGGGCTGTCCATCATCGTGTTTCTGGTGATGGCATCAATTCCTGGCGATACCGCGACAGCCCTGCTCGGCTCTTATGCAACGCCGGAAAATGTCGAGCGTATCAATCGTGATCTCGGCCTCGACAAGCCACTGGTCCAGCAATATTTCATCTGGATCGGCAATCTGTTGCACGGTGATTTCGGTCGCTCCTTCGTGCTCAATCGTCCTGTTCTCGATGAGGTGCTGGAACGCTTTCAGGCAACGCTTATTCTGGCGGGCGTTGCTCTCGTGCTCTGTTCAATCTTCGGACTTTTCGCAGGCATTGTCTCAGCCGTTCGTCAATTTGGCTGGGCAGATCGCACCATCACCTTCATCGTTCTGGCAGGCATTTCGATCCCGTCATTCTGGCTTGGCCTTCTGTTGATTTATCTCTTCGCAGTGCATTGGCGCATACTTCCGGCCTCCGGCATGTATGCAGTCTATGGCGGCGGTGATCTCAAGGACCTAATCTGGCATCTGATCCTGCCTGCATCGACGCTTGCAGTCGTTGCTGCCGGTGTGATTGCCCGGCTGACGCGCGGGGCAATGCTTGAAGTGCTGCGTCAGGATTATATCCGCACCGCACGCGCCAAAGGGCTCAATGAGCGTCGCGTGATTTACGGCCACGCCTTTCGTGCAGCCCTTGTCAGTGTCATTCCCGTCATCGGCATTCAGGCAGGCTTCGTGCTGGGCGGTGCAGTCTATATCGAGACCGTGTTTCAATGGCCCGGTATTGGCGCCATGCTTGTGAAGGCAATTTCGACCCGCGACATCCTGCTTGTGCAGGGCGGCGTGCTGATCGTGGCAGCCAGCTATGTGCTGTTTAATCTGCTCGCCGATGTCCTTCAGACCATGCTTGATCCGAGGATACGCACATGAGCGCCCTTTCGGAAACCTACACCCCAGCCGCTCCTGCACGCCTGTCGTCATGGCGTCTGCTGATGAGCAATCGTCTGGCAGCTTTTGGCTTTTTTCTGCTCGCGCTCATCTGCGTGCTGATAATAGTCGTGCCAATCCTGCCATTACCCAACCCGGATGCGACAGCACCTGCAAACCGGCTGCAACCCGTCTTCTCTGCAGGTCATCTGCTGGGCACAGACCAGCTTGGACGCGATATTCTGAGTCGCCTTCTCTGGGGCGCACGGGTCTCGGTCGCGGTTGGCTTTGCAGCCACGCTGATTGCCGCCGTGATCGGCTCGGCTATCGGCATCGTCGCAGGCTATGCAGGCGGGCGCACCGACAACTTTATGATGCGCGGCATCGATATGCTGATGGCCTTCCCCTATATCCTGCTGGCTCTTGCAATCGTTGCAGCGCTCGGACCGGGATTGATGAATGCGCTTTATGCAATTGCCGTGGTCAATATCCCGTTCTTCGCACGTAATGTGCGCGGCGCAACACTCGGCCTCGCCAATCGCGAATTTGTCGATGCTGCCCGGCTTTCCGGCAAAGGGCACATTTCAATCCTGCTTACCGAAGTGTTGCCCAACGTGTTGCCGGTTATCGTCATCACCATGTCGACCACGGCAGGCTGGATGATCCTTGAAACGGCAGGTCTCAGCTTTCTGGGTCTCGGTGCACAGCCGCCGCAGGCTGATCTTGGCTCGATGCTCGGTGAAGGCCGCGCGCAAATGTTCACGGCACCGCATGTTTCCATCGTGCCGGGCCTGATGATCTTTCTGATTGTCATCAGCCTCAATGTACTGGGCGACGGTATCCGCGATGTGCTTGATCCGCGTTTGCGCTCCGGTGCTCTTGCCCGTCCCGGCTCGGTAACGGCAATCGCCAGGAACAGAACCGCGCCCAAGACGAGGATGCTGAATGCAGCCCTCGCGGTCGAAAAGCTCGAAACAGGCTTCGTCAACAATGGCAACTACACGCCTGCGGTCAACAATGTTTCCCTGCATCTTAATCGCGGTGAATGTCTTGGCCTGATTGGCGAAAGCGGCTCAGGCAAAAGCGTTACCGCACTTTCCATCATGGGGCTGGTCGCTTCTCCGCCCGGATTGATCCGCAACGGCGCCATCTATCTTGACGGCGAAGACGTACTCGACATGAGCGAAACCGAACTCACCGCCACGCGCGGCAGCAAGGTCGCCTATGTCTTTCAAGATCCGTTGACTACGCTGCACCCGATGTACTCAATCGGCAAACAGGTCGAGGAGGCAATCGCTGCGCATAAATCGATCAGCGCATCCGAACGCCGGGCAGAAGCCATCGCCTTGCTGGAGAAAGTGGGTATTCCGGATGCAAAGGAGCGTGCAGATCATTACCCGCACCAGCTTTCAGGCGGTCAGCGTCAGCGTGTCGGCATAGCCATGGCACTTGCAAATGATCCGGACATCATCATAGCCGATGAGCCGACCACCGCACTTGATGTGACCGTACAGGCGCGCATTCTTGAGCTTTTACGCGATCTCCAGCGCGAACGCGGCATGGCGCTATTGTTCATTACTCATGACTTTGGCGTCGTCTCCGAAATCTGCGATCGCGTTGCCGTCATGAAAGACGGGGTGATCGTCGAGACAGGAGCCGCCCGAGAGGTGCTCGCCAACCCGCAACACAGATATACCAAGCGGCTGATTGCCTGCGTGCCAGAACTTGGCCACGGCAAAGACTTCTATGAGCGCGTGGCAAAGCTGTTCAGCCGCAAACAGACGGAGGCCGCCACATGAGCCGGGCTGCAATCAGTGTCCACAATCTGAGCAAAACCTTTGGTGGCGGACGTACATTTTTCGGCAAACAGCGCCATGTTGTTGAAGCAGTCAAGTCTGTCTCGCTCAATCTCGCTCGCGGCGAAACACTGGCAATCGTAGGCGAAAGCGGATCAGGAAAAAGCACGTTGGCGCGAATGCTGGTGGGGCTTACAGAGCCGAGCGAGGGCACGATGAAAATCGCCGGACAGGATGCCAGTTCACTTCGCCGCTCTGGTCCGCGGGCTTTCGGCAAAGTGATCCAATATGTGTTTCAGGACCCCGTGGCGTCGCTTAATCCGCGCAAGACCATTTGGCAGATACTGGAAACACCCCTGAAACTACTCGGTGAACTTGATAGTCAAATGCGCAGAAAGCGGATGGAAGAACTGCTCGATGCCGTGCAGATGCCAAAAGATACTCTTCTGCGCTATCCGCATGAATTTTCCGGCGGACAGGCACAGCGTATCGCCATTGCCCGCACACTTGCAGCAGATGCCGAAATCATCGTGCTGGATGAGCCGGTAAGTGCACTTGATGTCTCCGTTCAGGCGCAAGTGCTGCTGCTGCTCGATGAACTTAAAGAGCAGTTTGGCCTGTCCTATCTCTTCATAAGCCATGATCTTGCGGTGGTGGAAGCCATTAGCGATCGCGTAGCCGTCATGTATTATGGGGAAATCGTCGAGGAAGCGACCGCCAAGGACCTTTTTGCGAAGCCACAACATGCCTATACACGTCAGTTGATAGACAGCGCGCCGCGCATGAAAAGAGAGTAGCAAACAAGTAGAAAAATTAGGAATAATAGTCTTATGGAATTTGGGGTACAGATGACAGACCGACGGCTTGACGTTTCACATGCCGCTTCAGGATGAAATACCGGTATTGATTTCCTCTTTAAGACAACCATTTGATAAGCGATGCCAAAAGAAAAAGAAGGCGCAACTGTCGCCACTGAGTTGATTAAAACATGGGAGTTACCGTTATCGGCGACCCTCGGTTCTTCTGTACGCGCGAAGGGTATTCTACAGGAGATTAGGGCCAGGCTTCCCATAACGGTTCGCAAAGCTCTTACTCTGGACTCAAAAACGCTTATATTGACTGCATCCTACAATTTGCGAACGACTTTCCGTGCTGCAATCACGATTGTGGATGAAGCGCTCAAAAACATCGCTGCTTTACCCATTATTCCGCGTGAAATTGAAGATATTCTGGTAATTTCGAGTACGGAAAGGCGCAGATGGTTAAATGATGGGCGCTTGCCGAGTGCCGGGACCCGGACAGTACGATTAAGAGGTCGGGCAAAAAAGATAACCTTCCATGTTTTTGATATCGAGTTAATCGAGGATATTCTGGATCGCGATATAGTGATGATCTGGCGTGAAGAAGATTTGGTGACCGCGGCTGAAAACAGGCGACGTGCGGCAATGAAGGCAAAAATTCTCAGGGCTGCTAAAGGAAAAAAGGCTAGTGCACTCAAATCGGAAGCAAACATCGCAGAACCAAAACTGCAAGGCTGGGACGAGTTTAACCTGGATGGTTTTTTAAAGTAAAAATTACTTCGATAAATGCTCTTCGTGCCATATTCTGAATACCGCTTCGATTACTCAAGACTTGTTAGTATTTCCCGATGGCGCTCGTTGCTCACTATGTAAATTGTTCTTCACACGATATTGAATCAAGCGCGGTCGGCACTAAGTCATTAGTGAGTTCATTGGATAGCAAAAATGAAAAGCAAAGCACTCGCAATTCTATTGCTTTCTGCTCTTATGGGTTGTGTCGGCAAAGATGCCCTCAATAATCAAACACGCATTATTCCTGTAGAAAACTTTGAAGCAAATCGCTATCTCGGAAAATGGTATGAGCTTGGTCGCATCGAGAATAGCTTCGAGCGTGGCATGACAGAAACAACTGCCCATTACTCGTTGAATAAAGACGGAACAATAAAAGTCATCAATGCGGGTTTTGATCCTGCAAAGGGGGCATATCGCAGCGCTATCGGTAAAGCAAAGTTCGCCAATGCACCAAATGTAGGCGCACTCAAGGTCTCGTTTTTCGGTCCGTTTTACGGTGGTTATAATGTTGTTGCACTCGATCAGAATTATCAGTGGGCAATCATAGTTGGTCCGAATCCGGATAAATATTTTTGGATTCTATCACGGAAACCAAAGCTAAACAGGTCTCTCAAAAGCAAAGCATTATCTGTTGCAAAAAATATGAAAATTGATCCTTCAAAAATAATTTGGGTCCCACAAGAATCGATTATTAATTAAATAGTATTTCCCATTTTATTCATCTATACTATGTTAAAATATCAAATATGATCTATATATTTGGAATTATAAGGACCGAATAGTATTTTCTTACTCGGAATCTACGTTTGAATTTTTCTCAGTCTCCTTAACGATATGATCCTTACCGTTAGAGAATAATGCAAGTGTGACAAGAGCAAAGACCATTATAATAATTGCCACATCGAAGGCATTAACAGCGCAAGCGATGCCAATGGCACCGGTAGACCAGAGACTTGCTGCAGTCGCAGTTCCCTTAACTGAGGTACTCAGGCGTAAAATCGCTCCGCCGCCTATGAAACCCATTCCCGTAATAACCCCTTCTATGATGCGAGCCATCGCTTCTGGATTATCCGCAGTTAAGCCTTCAGTGGCTTGAACAAAGCCACAACTCGCGACTGCCACAAGCGGAAATGTCCGAAGACCTGCGCTGCGTTCCTCTCGCTCGCGATGCCAACCAATTGGCAAAGCTAATATATACGCAGCTGCTAAGGTTATAACATGCGGCCAGACATTAAAATTATCCGCATTCAAAACTTCATGAAGTGCCGATTGAAACTATTCCATCATTTTCCCACAAGCGACTATTTCGCGTGCTTAACGATCATGTTTGAATAACGTTCCATCATTAATCACAGTATTAAAATAGCTGCGACCCGTCAGTCATATCGCCACTTACATAAAAGAATGCATCAAATTTAAATTCTTTCTTAGGGATCGAGCCGTTGACCTATCATGCAAGTTAAGCTTCTCAAGGGCCCTGTTACCTTAACCTTAGTGTAAACATCAGTGGCGATAACGGGTGATTACCGAACCACTTTTTTCGCTTTATCGTCGTCACCGTTATCCCGCTGAGATTATAGCAGAAGCCCTATGGTTGTATTTCCGCTTTCATTTGAGCTATCGCATGGTTGAAGACATGCGGGCATATCGCGGGATCATCGTCACATATAAGACTATCCGCGAAGTTCGGGCGAGCCTATGCCAATACCATCTGTCGTCGTACGCCACGGCGGGTGACAAATGGCACCTCGACGAATGTGCGTATCCATCAAAGGTGAGCATAACATTCTTTGGTGATAGCTTGATCAGGATGGCTTCGTGCTGCATGCCTTGTTCAGAAACCCCGCAATATTAAGGAAGCCAAGCGTTTCATACGCAAACTACTCTGTGCTCCGGACTGCGCACCACGAATTATGGTCACTGATAGACTACGATCAAATGGCGCTGCCAGGCGGGTAACAGGCATTGGTGGTTGCAATCATCGCCAGCATAAAGGTTTTAACAATCGGGCAGAGAACTCGCATCAGCCGATCCGACGACAGGAGCGTGTTATGAAGCGCTTTAAATCAGCACTACATTTAAAAAAGTAAGCTTCCATTCACGATCCTATTTACAACCTGCATTTCTTCCCAAGAAATACTTTCAGGTCCGACTGATCACCGTGAATTACGACAAGCCACAACCAGCATGTGGTGCGAAATTGCATGCTTGCGATCTGCATAACAGGGGAGCCAAAGGATGACTTACGTCTGTACTCTGCTTAACATAACACTGCCCTGCCCACTTTTACGCCGCCTGTTGGTTGGCGCTTACGATCAGGTGGATACCAAGGGCTTTCATCACACCAAGCAGAGTTGAAAGCTTAGGGTCGCCTTTTTCGCTCAGGGCTTTGTAAAGGGCTTCGCGGGTTACGCCTGCTTCTTTCGCAACATTGGTCATATCAAGAGAACGAGCAATGTCTCCGACAGACATAGCATTATCCTCGCTATCGCCATCTTCAAAGGCGGCTTCGAGATAAGCAACTCGATCCTCTGGTGTTTTAAGGTAATCGAGAATGTCAAAACGGGTGGTTTCGAGAGGCATATTAAATCACCTCTGCCATCTGCTTCGCCAATGAAATGGCTCGGCTTTGTGATGAACTATCGCCGCCGCACAACAGCATAACAATGGTTGACCCCATTGTTACAAAATAAATCCGATAACCGGGGCCTTAGGTCATCCGCATTTCGTCGACACCTTCTCCAACGACTTTCACGTCACCAGGATTGCCAAGCTCCATTCTACGGATACGTGTAACAATCCGTAGACAAGCATTGTTGTTTCGAAGCTCGGCGAGCCATTTAGCAAATGTTGTGGTTTAGCGAACTTCGATCATGCGTAATCTTTAGTTCACAAAGAAGCGCTTGTCAGTAGAAATGTAAACTTTGGATTACATCAGCATTATATAACAGAGGAGTGATGGCGTTATCCCTGCCTGCTCAGGCTACTGCACCCACGACATCATCCATTTGCCCATGTCGTTCGTGAAGCTAATTTCGAGCCACCATCCCAAGAAAAATAATCCTGCAATCAAACTCAGCGCTGTGACCGTCGATACCGCTTTGTTCAAATAAAAATCCCCCACCGAGTAAGCAAATAAGAAGGCCCGTTTGCGTGTCGGGAGACAATACGCAGTGCGCTGGAGAATTGTAAATATGACAATCATCATTTCGCAAAACATGGTTGTCACCACGGCGCAGCCGGGCACGAGTGGCAAGCCCTGGTCTGCGTGGCGCAATTATGTGAGCCGTGCCTACGTGGTCGCGGTGTCTGAAGATGCGCTTCAGTTCGCTTCCATAAAAAGCTTTGAAAGAAACGTTAAGCTCGCAAGACCTCTCTACCCTCGACCCACACACGCACAATATCATCTCTGCTGGCGTTCAGTATGATCTTTGCAGCTGTTTCTTCCAGGGTGTCGATGCCCGGCCAAATTTTAATGGGGCTATTCGGGCGATTAGTCTCTATGAGGACTGCATCGAAGCGGAAGCCTGGCGCGAACTTTCCAACTGACAATCCAATTGCTTCACCTCCACCGGCGGTCGCTAACCAGAGCATTTCTGCAACCGTTACCGGAGCACTGGATACACCTCTGTTGGCTGCTGGCGTCGTTGCATCAACACCGCTTCCATGAACCCGGGATGCTATGAGGCCATGACGACACGCATCAAGAACTGAGGGGCTATGGCCACCGGAAATGTCACTACCCAAGCCCGTCCTCACATCCATATCGAGTGCGAGTCTGAGCGGAAACACCGCATTGGCGAAGTAGAAATTCGATAACGGACAATGCGCAACCGCTGCACCTTTCTCTCGAATAAGCTCGAGATCCTGCTCGTTCACGAAATTTGAGTGTGCGAGCACCGTATGTTCACGCAGTAATCCAAAGTCGCGCAATACTTCGCTGTCGGTACGCCCATGCCGTTCAAGAACAAAGTCGCGTTCCCAATCACTTTCCGAACAGTGCGTCTGAACGAGACAGCCAGTTTCGGCGGCCAGTTCTCCGAGCCCTTGCAGAAGTTCATCGGTGCAACTCGGGATAAAGCGCGGCGTAATGATCGGCCTGACTAACGCCTCTTCTCTTCCCGCCAAAGCATGTACACGATTAATGAAACTGCGCGTATCCTCGATCGCGGTGTGCGCACTCTGATCGCGGTAATATTCCGGGCATTGCCCGGCATCATCCATCGCCACTTTTCCGACAAAGGCGCGCTGACCTTCATCAAGGCAGATTTGGGCCAGTTCAACTGAGGCCTCCACATGCGTCGTGGCGAAGTAAACCGCAGTTGTGGTGCCATGTGCTAACAGACTGCGCACCAAATCGCGATAAACTATGCGTGCAAAATCAACGTCTTCATAACGGGCTTCGAGCGGAAAGGTATATTTCTGCAACCAGACTTCGAGTGGTTCGTCCAAGGCTTTGCCGAGTTGCGGCCACTGCGGCGCATGAATATGAAGATCAACAAGGCCCGGCATGAGAATGCTTTCTCGAGAAAGCTCAATCAACCGGTTCGAGACTTTTGCATTCAAGACCAACTCATCGAAATCCGGCGTACCTTCTGCCTCGACGTGGGTAATGACGCCTTTTGAATCAACGGCTATCGCCACGCAATCCATCGCCTCTATTCGACCGCGCTCGGGAGTGTGGAAGGCCGCACCGCAGATTACCGTATTACGCATAAAAATCCTCAATACCGTTCGTTTTGTGAAGCCTTGGGAAACCGGCAACAAAACTTGGGATAAACCGAAACTGACGGAAATCTTCTAAGTGAATTGTCGATCCATTTCTATATTAAGATCAGAGGGTACGAACGCGCCCAGCAAATAATGGCTACGCGGTGCCAAAAAGGGACATATAATGGAATCACAACAAGCATATGAGGGTGCTCTCGTCGCCGGACCTGAGGATAAAATCCCTCCTGCTAAGGCAGCGTTTCTCGGCCTTCAGCATGTGCTGGCGATGGATGTTTACATCGTACCGTTTATCATTGCTTCTGTGCTGGCCTTTAACGTTCCTGATTCAGCGGCGTTCATCCAATCGGGTTTTCTGGCAGCGGGCATCGCAACTCTTATCCAATCGCAATGGGTCATGCGGCTGCCGATTGTCCAGGGCCCGTCTTACGTGCCAATCGGTGCTGTTCTTGCTATAGCTTTCGGTGCAGGTGGTGGCGTAGCTGGTCTTTCAACCGTCATCGGCGCACTAATCCCCGGAGCCATAATTATTGCCCTGCTTGGAATGACACGTGTTTTCCATAAAATTGTTGGCCGGCTGGTGCCACCATTGGTTGGCGGAACAATCATCATTGTTGTGGGCATCGCCCTCATGCCTGTTGCGCTGCGCGAAAGCGTATTTGCTGTTCATGGAACAGGAACTCTCACCCAGAACATAGTGCTTGCAGCAACATCAGCTGTACTGCTCGTTGCCTGCATTGTCGTTGGGCTCAGCATGGGTAACAGAGGCAATTGGCTTCGTGTCTCATCAGTAATCATCGCGCTCGCCGGCGGTTGCATTGCAGCCTCATTAATGGGGCGTTTCAGCTTACAGCCTGTATACGATGCGGAATGGTTCAGCGCTCCCCGCATCGCGTTTGTTAATTTCGATGTAAGCTTTTCCATCTCAGCGATACTCACAATGATTGTGGTTTATCTCGTCGTACTGGCTGAAACGACGGGAACGTGGTTTGCAATAAGCGCCGTAACCGACAAACCGTTAACCAACAAGCAGCTGGACCGCGGTGCAATAGGTGAGGGCCTCGGCTGTTTTGCCAGTGCGTTGCTCTGCAGCACTCCTGTGACCGGATACTCGTCGAATGCCGGCATTATTGCTGTAACGGGTATTGCCAGCCGCGTGGCCTTTGCAGCAGCTGGCATCTTTCTTGTTCTATTCGGTTTGATTGGCAAGCTGGCTGCAGTGATCGCAGTGATACCAGCTCCCGTCATCGGTGGTGTTTTTGGCGTCGTCTGCGCTGTCATCGCGATCAATGGCTTTCGCGTGATCCGTAATTGCGCGCTGACCGAACGCAACATGCTGGTGGTTGGCCTGCCGATCCTGATGGCACTTTTTGCAACTTTAGTGCCTAAAGAATTTGTTGATGGCCTGCCTGATCTCGTGCGGTACCTGCTCGGCTCGTCAATCGCATTCGGCGCTATCTTCGCGATCATTCTGAACATTATACTGCCTCAGGAAAAGCAGCAAAGGGTTTGACGGAAGTGACCCTCAACTCGCCGCTACAGCAACAAGGATCTGAGGTGGCGAGTTGAGTATTTAAACGCAGCAAATCAGCAAATGTTGGATGATACTGATCCAGAGCTAGTCGGTGAATTGTGATGTCTTCATCGGAATCTTCTCCAAAATCATTGTAAAAATTCTACTTTTAAAATCAATTAGCTCCGGGGGAAATTACGTCACGAGCGGGTGACTGGCAGGAGGGAGCGACGAATGAAACGCACGCTATAGCCTCACGACAATACAGTGATTGAATCAAACGAAAAATATTTACTTCCGCTATTTGGAGTTCTTTTGCCGACTTACTCGTTATAAGGTTTTGACAGACACTTATAACGCCGCTGCAGAATGGTTCTCTCGACCCTCACCAGAGCCATCACCCGAAAAAAAGCGTAAGCGAGGAAAGATATCGTTATCAGTTATCGAACAATGTTCGCGGAGTTACTCAACCGGACAATGGATGCACAATTTGCAGCAGACTTTCCTCTGGAAGGATGGTTCGTGAACGTTACAGTCAAAAATGGTGATTACTGGTGTCGCGACCTCCCCAGACCCGAAGGCAAAGATAAGCGTAGTTACGTAGGCCCTGCGAGTGACTAAGCGATCAGTGAGCCGGTAAATGCCGACAAAGAGATCAAGGACCACATTAGGGAGAGAAGGCGCATGGTCAGCACGCTGCGACGCGCTGGCTTTCCCGGTTCTGATCCTTTTGCAGGCGATGTCACCAAAGCCTTAGCCGAGGCCGGACTGTTTCGCTTGCACGCTTTGCTGATGGGGTCAGTGGCATTCAGCACTTACGCTGGAATGCCAGGTGCCCGCTTGCCTGCCACCGCGATGCAGACAGGCGACGCGGATTTTGCCCAGGACTTCGCAATATCATCTGAGGTCCAGAACAGCCTGCCGCCAATCCTCAAAATACTACAGTCGGTTAATCCACATTTCCGGGCTGTTGCGCATAAGACAGATAAAGCAAGCCTATCCGCACGGTGCTTCTTTTCCGTAAAGGCGTCAACATCCTCGTTCCTGCTCCCGAAAGATATGCCATTCACAAACTGATTATGTCTTCGCGGAGGCTTACAGACACGTTAGTACACTTGAAGGCTGACAAAGGCCTTACAAAGGCCGCTCTGCTCTTCGAAGCTCTGGTGTAAACGCGTCACGGTGATGAACTGAGAGATGCGTGGGAAGAAGCATGTGATCGCGGTGGCGCATGGAAAAAAGGCATCGTCAGTGGCCTTTCGAGATTGCCCAAAAACGGAGTTGAAGCATTAAAAATAACGCTAGGCTCCGATATCGCGGAAAGCCTGCTGAAAAAATAATGAATGGATTATCATCCCGTCAACGAGCAAGCTGTTCAAAGCAAACAGAGTGCGAGCCCGCGAGTGACGGATCAAAGAAAATAACTATGATAGCCAGCAAAGAGAATGAGGATCGGCATTAATATATGCGCGCCAAGATATCCTGGCATCCCGATGTCTATTAAGATTGGCCACGACCGACTATGTCACTATGTCCAGCCAACAACCTTAATAGTATTCTTAACGGCCTGCACAGCGCTTCAGTGCAATGCTTTTTTTTACGTATTAGTCCAACTGCAATGGCCATTTCTGAGCGCCATGGAAAACAGTAATAATTTCCACTACCCCGGACTGTCGCCGGTATACGATAACATACGGAATGTCTCCCAACGGATATTCGCGAGAGCCCTTTATACGCCCCACCCGTCCCATTGAAGGATAACTTAGGATATTATCAACGGCCGATACAATCCGCGTTACAATTTGAGCAGCAGCATCGGGATTGTCTTTCGCGACATAGCCACCTATCTGGTCGAGTCGCCGAATGGCGCGGCGCGTCCACCATAACGTCGAAGCACTCATGCGCTGCGGCCAGTTCCTACGTACTTTTCTATTACGTTGCCCAGCTCTTCTGCAGTCGCGAATTCTTGGCGATCAGCTTCAGCCATACCTGCATGAATCTCCGCCAATTGCCACTCTTCCCGAGCCACATAGTCTTCGATGGCTTGTGCAGCCAGATATGCACGTGATCTATCAGACAGCGCAGCAATTTTATCAAGTTTTCTGACGATGTCATCCTGAACACGAACTGTGAACGCAGCAGTCATGATGCAACTCCCCATGGTTCACTTAGATTATCTATGAACCGTCATGGTTCGTCAAGACAAGTTCGTTTTGCTGCGTTTCTTGCAATCACTCGTATTTGTAATTACCATATAAGAATCGAAAGCGTTCGAGGCTTGAGTGCCAGTCAAAAATCCCAGCTCTGATTAAAGCCCGTCGGACAACGTTTCCATATGCTGTGAAAACAAGCCTGCAAAAGTGGTCCGTTGGTTTGACCCAACCAAGAGCATGATACATTTGGGTTAGCTTTTCCAAGGTGCGATATCTTGTCCACAGAGGTTCCAAAAATTGAAGATTGACTCACACTTGTTGGCATCGTTTGATCGGGCAAGTGTGGGGGATCTGTAAAATGAGGCAAAAGCCCAAAGCAGAAATTCCATCTCTTTATTGATGTAAAAATGGAGTTCTGTTGTGTTCAAGTTCACCAGACGGGGAATGTTTCATCTTGCTCTCACTCTCGCCGGTTCCACGGCGCTGGGCAGCCTTGCCACAACGGCAGCACAGGCTCAGGACAAGATCCTGCTCATCATCAATGGCGCGCTCGGCGATAAATCCTTCTTCGATTCCGCTGCCAATGGCATGAAGATGATCAAGGACAAGTATGGCGACGACGTCGAAACCAAGATTTTGGAAATCGGTGATGATCCGACCAAGTGGGAGCCGGTTTTCCTTGATGCGTCCGAACAGGATTGGGATCTGATCATCGGCGGTACCTACCAGATGTCGGAAACCGTTGGCTCCGTTGCGCAGCAATATCCGGACAAGAAATACGTCCTTTACGATGCAAGCGTGCCTTATGAAGAAGGCGGCTACGACAACGTTTATTCGATCCAGTACAAGCAGAACGAAGGTTCCTATCTCGGTGGGATGCTGGCGGCTTCGCTCCTGAAAGACGGCAAGCTCGGCGATACCGGAAAGAATCTCGGCTTCCTTGGCGGCATGGATATTCCGGTCATCAACGACTTCCTCGTTGGCTATATTGCTGGCGTGCAGGCAATTGAGCCGGACGCCAAAATCGCGATCTCCTATGCAGGCTCCTTCATGGATGCGGCAAAGGGCAAGGAACTTGGCCTCGCGCAGTATCGTTCGGGTGTATCGCTCGGCTTCGTCGTTGCCTCGCAGACTGGCCTTGGTCAGCTTTCGGCTGCAAAAGAAACCGGCAAGTACGTTCTGGGCGTCGATTCCGATCAGGAAGCCATCTTCAAGGACAGTGATCCGGCAATGGCCAAGCAGGTCGTCAGCTCCGTGCTGAAGAATGTCGATGTCAGCCTTCTGCAAGCCTATGACCGCTTCAAGGAAGGCAATCTTCCATTCGGCAAGGCTGAAGCGCTCGGCCTGAAGGAAGGCGCTGTCGGCATCGTGCAGGATGGCAACATGGCTTCCATGGCCACGCAGGAAATGAAGGACGCCATCAAGAAGGCTTCCGATGAAATCTCCGAAGGCAAGGTCACGGTCCCAACCGCATTTGGCATGAGCACCGAAGATCTCAATGCGATCCGCAACAAGGTTCGTCCATAATCGTGGAAAAACAAGCTGAAAACATTGAAGGCGGCGATGCAATCGTCGCCTTCCGAGATGTGAGCAAGGTCTATCCGAACGGAACGGTTGCACTGCGCGATGTGTCGTTTTCGATCCGCGCCGGTTCGATCCACGCCATTTGCGGCGAGAACGGTGCAGGCAAATCCACGCTCATGAAAATCCTGTTCGGCATCGAAAATGCCACCGCAGGCGAGATCGTGATCGACGGCCAGACGATCTCATCATGGTCACCGGAAGATGCCAGCGCCCGAGGTATCGGCATGGTGCATCAGCATTTCTCGCTGGTGCCGACACTGACCGTCACCGAAAATATCATTCTCGGCCATGAGCCGGTGAAAGGCGGGTTTATCGACCGTGTGAGCGCGCGCAAATCGGTCGAAGAGCTGATGCAGCATTATGATCTGCACGCGGATCCGGATGCGATCACCGGTACGCTTTCTGTTGCAGCCCAGCAGAAGATCGAAATCCTCAAGGCGCTGGCGCGTCGCACACGGCTGCTGATCCTGGATGAGCCGACCGCCGTTCTTTCGCCGCCCGAAATTGAAGAGCTGATGCGCAGGCTGAAAGCACTGCGTGATGAAGGCATCACCATTCTCTTCATTTCTCATAAGCTCAATGAAGTGCGCGAACTGGCTGAAAGCGTCACGGTCTTGCGCGCAGGCGCAGTTGCAGGAACCGAAAAGCTCGCCGATGTGCCGGACGATGCCATCATGCAGATGGTTATGGGCCACGCGGTCGAAATTCCGGAACGCGCACACAAGCTGAATGCGACGCAAACAGTTCTTGAAATGAAGGGCGTCACCATTGAAGCCCTCGACCCTGCCGACCGTATCCGCGATGTAAACCTCACCATCGGCGAAGGCGAAATCGTCGGTGTTGCCGGTGTGGATGGCAGCGGCCAGCGTGGACTGGTTTCCTCATTGTCTGGTCTGATGCGCGCATCTCAAGGTGCAATCACCCTTAACGGCGCAGATATGTGTGCTGCCGACACGGCCAGCTGGCGCAAAAAAGGCCTGGCCTATCTGCCTGCCGACCGCTTTTCACAAGGCGGTGCGCCGGGCCTGTCTCTGGCTGAAAACACAATTGCCGGCACGGACGGAAACCGCGACACTGATTTCGGCCCCTTCCTGCGATGGAGCGCGATCAAAGCGCGTGTCAGCGGCATGATTAAACAATATTCGGTGCGTGCAGGAGCGATCACCGAAAGGCTCGACTCGTTGTCGGGCGGCAATGCGCAGAAGCTTATCGCTGCGCGCGAACTTGCCACCAAACCGAAATTCCTGATCGCCGATCAGCCAACACGCGGCATTGATGTTTCAGCGGCAGCCTTCCTGCATCGCCGCATCGATGAAGTGGCGCAGGGTGGCTGTGCTGTGCTTCTCGTCAGTGCCGATCTCGATGAATTGCTGCGGTTGAGCGATCGCATTGTCGTGTTCTTCAATGGTCGCATTGTTGCCGTTCTCAGAAACGGACCCGATATTACTCCAGCGGTCCTTGGACCTTATATGCTGGGCACGCGAGATGCAGCCTGATGCGTAGATTTGTATCCTATCTTATTCCCTTCTTTCTGACCGTGCTGGTGATCGGCGTCATCATGGCGCTGCTGCTCGTTCCATTGGCCTTGATGCAGGATAATCCGGCAGGTGTGCTCAAGACCTTCTTCCTCGGACCATTTGGCAGCATTCGCCACATGGGCAATGTGGTGGAAGCTGCAACGCCGATCATGCTGACGGGCCTCGCCATCACCATTCTTTTCCGCTCCGGCCTGTTTAATCTGGGTGCTGAAAGCGGTTTCTATCTTGGTGGACTGGGTGCGGTTGCGGGAGCCGTTCTGCTGCCGTCGCTTGGCTGGTTCTCGCTGCCGGTTGCCATTTTGTGCGGTGCGGTTGCGGGCAGCTTTGCCTGCACGATCCCGGCAGCGCTGCGCCTGCGTTTCGGCGCATCTGAAATGGTAACGTCTCTGGTTCTCAACTACGCCTTCCTGTTTCTCGGCCTCTTCGTGCTCAATTATGTCATTCGCGACCCGGCTGCGGGCGGCATGATGTCCATGCGCATTCCACCCGAAGCAAAGCTCGACCGGCTTCTGGCAGGCACGCGCTTGAACTCCGGCTCGATCATTGCCATTCTCGCCTGTATCGCAGGTGGCATCTGGCTTTACTGGACACGTTCCGGTCTCAATATCCGCATTGCAGGCTCCAGTCCCGGATTTGCAAATCATCTGGGCCTGCCACTCAAGGGCATCATCATGCGCGCGCAGATCGTTGGTGGTCTGGTGGCAGGCATGGCCGGTGCGCTCGAAGTTTTGGGCTTGCATAACCGCTTCGCATGGCTGGACCTGCCCGGTTACGGCTGGACGGGGCTGGTGGTTGCAATCCTTGGCCGCGAAAACCCATTCCTGCTCATTCCGGCAGCTTTGTTCCTTGGGTTCGTTCAGGTTGGCGGCGATCTTCTCGCCCGCAACATGAATATCCCGACCGAAGTTGTGGGCCTTGTCACCGCCGCTATCATGGTTGGTGCCACGGCAAGCGTCATTCACAAACATCCAACCGTGCTGCGTGTGATCCGAAACTTGCGCAATCGTGAAGGAGAGCAGTCATGAGCGCAGTTCTCGCACAAATCCTCGATCCAGCTTTCATCGCGACCATTCTGCGTGTCGGCACGCCACTTTTGCTGGCAGCGCTCGGCGTGATGATTTCTGACCGTGCAGGCGTGCTGAATATCGGCATGGAAGGCATGATGCTGATTGCAGCGCTGATTGCGGTTCTCGCAAGTGCGGCGACGGGAAGCCCGGCCATTGGTCTCCTTGCGGCTCTTATAGTCGGCGCCTTTCTCGGCTGGCTGATGTCGCTATCGGTCAACAAGCTCGGCACCGATCTCATCATGACCGGCATCGCGCTCAATATTGCCGCGGCAGCAGGCACAACGCTGGGGCTTTTCGTTGCCACCGGCGACAAGGGCATGTCGGGCGCATTGAAAAGCGGGGCGCTGCCAAGCCTCAGCATTCCTTATATCGGCAATATCCATATCCTGAGCTTTGTCGCATTGCTGGCTGTTCCGGCCGTCAGCCTTCTGATGATGCGCACGCGGTTCGGCCTTCATCTGCGCGCAACGGGTGTTGATCCCAAATCCGCGCGCGCTGCAGGCATTCACACCGGACGCGTTCAGATGCAGGCGCTTATACTTTCTGGCATCTTTGGCGGCGCGGCAGGCGCCTATCTCTCACTCGGCTATGTGACATGGTTCGGCCAGAACATGACCGCTGGTCGTGGCTTCATCGCGATTGCAGCCGAAGTGATGGGACAGGGAACAGCTTGGGGAACGCTGGTCGCAAGTCTTGTGCTGGCTGCAGCGGAATCGCTGGCAATCACCTTGCAAAGCCTTGGACTGCCGTTCGAGCTGATGCAGATGATCCCTTATCTCGTGCCCGTTGTGGTGCTGACGGTACATGCCGCAAGAAGACAGCGGCGTGCAAGACAGTTGAAGAAATCCTGAAATGCATGAAAACGAGAAAAACATGAAAGCTTGGGAGCTGACACGCGATCTGCTGCGCGACACGAAGCCTGTTATACGCACGGCAGAAGAGCAGACATGGGACGCAAGCGCCGTCATGAAGGCGCAGGACGATCTCATGGCCATGTTCTGGAAAAGCAATGTGCCGGGGTCAGCCGCACCCGAATGCCTGATGGCCGGTGCGCTGCAATCGCTTGAAAACAAGGGCTATGTGCTGGCACCCTATGCAGAGCTTCTGCGCGACGGGCTTGCAGCACTGGAGCGCTCTGATTTTGAAACGCTTTATCGCATCGATATGCGTTTGCGCATACTCATGCGCGCGGCAAAGCCCGATCCCGAGCATCCATCGCAGAAAACCATCCGCTTTGCATCATGGGAAGCGTTTGACGCGAGCGTGAAGTGGCCGGACGATGTGGCTTATCCTATCCAGTCTGATGATTTCCGAGACCGTACCGCGGGCGCATGGATGGCGCAGTTGGTGGGCGCTGCGGCTGGCACAGCACTTGAGGGCTATACGGCTGAAAACATCATGGAGGTTTTCGGTCCAATCCGCGATTATGTGCGCGAGCCCAACACCTATAATGACGACATCACCTTTGAAATCGCCTTTCTGGAAGCCTTTGGCGAGAAGGGTTCTTCTGTGACCAGCGCCGACATTGCCGAACGCTGGACGTCGCTGATCCCGCTTGGCTGGTCGGCAGAGGCAATCGCCCTTTCGAATATGCGTCGCGGCCTCACGGCGCCTGAAACCGGCACGTCCGACAATCCGTTCGATGAATGGATCGGCGCTCAGATGCGCGGCACAATCTGCGGCATGGTCGTGCCGGGACGTGCGCGTGAAGCTGCCCGCCTTGCCTGGATGGATGCGGAAATCTCCCACGCCGGTAACGGAATCCTGGGCGAAGTTTTCAATGCCGTCATGGCGGCCCGCGCCTTTGCGGTTCAAAACACGCGCGAATTGCTGGTCTCAACCGCAGAGCTTTTCTCGACTGACACGGAATATGGTGCGGTTCTCGCGTTCGCGCTTGATGCCTGCCGTGCTGCTGACAACTGGCAGGACGCCTGGGCAAAATGCGACGCTGAATATGCCGAGTATAACTGGATTCACGTCACGCCAAATGCCGCGGCACAAGTTGTGGCGCTCTGGTTCGGCGAAGGCGACTTCGATCAGACGCTGGAAATCGTCTGCGGCATCGGCCATGACGTTGACTGCAATGCCGCGCAGATTCTGAGCATGATCGCCATCCAGCACGGCCCCGGCATTATTGCAGAACGCTGGTCAAAGCCACTCCTCGCCGACGACATCGTCACCTATATGCGCCGCCCGGCGAAAATCTCATTCGATGCGCTTGTCGATCAGACGGTTAGTGCAGCGCGCAACGCTCTTTAAAATCCCCTATTAGGAACACATCATGGCCCGTAAAATTATTATCGATACCGATCCCGGTCAGGACGATGCAGTCGCCATTCTTCTGGCACTCGCAAGCCCTGAGCTCGACATTCTCGGCATCACCGCCGTTGCTGGCAACGGCCCGCTGGCTCGCACTGAAATCAATACCCGCACCATCTGTGAAGTTGCGAAAAAGCCGGCCACAAAAGTATTTGCGGGCTCTATCCGTCCGCTGGTGCGCCCCCTCGTAACGGCTGAAAACGTTCATGGCAAAACAGGCCTTGATGGTTATGATCTGCCTGCACCCACCATGCCGCTTCAGGCACAGCATGGCGTCGATTTCATTATCGAAACACTGATGAAGGAAGAAGCTGGCACTGTCACTCTCTGCCCGCTCGGCCCTCTCACGAACATTGCCTCTGCACTCATCCGCGAGCCGAAGATCGCTGAACGCGTCAAAGAAATCGTGCTGATGGGCGGCGGCTATTTCGAGGGCGGCAACATCACGCCATCGGCTGAGTTCAACATCTATGTCGATCCACATGCAGCCGCAGTTGTGTTCAAGTCAGGCATTCAAATCACCATGATGCCGCTTGATGTCACGCACAAGGTTCTAACCACCGAGAAGCGCATCGCAGCCATTCGCGGCCTCGGCACGCATGTCGGCGAAGTGGTTGCTGCGTGGCTTGAATTCTTCGAGCGCTATGACGAAGCAAAATACAGCACCGATGGCGGCCCGCTGCATGACCCGAACGTCATCGCCTTTCTGCTGAAGCCTGAACTTTACTCGGGCCGTCATTGCAACGTGGAAATCGAGATCAATTCGGAAATGACAATCGGTGAAACAGTCGTCGATTGGTGGGAAGTTACCGATCGTCCAAAGAACGCACTCTTCATCAAGGATGTTGATGCGGATGGTTTTTTCACGCTACTGACTGAGCGTCTCGCTAAACTTTGATACTCCATTGTAAGTCAACGGCGGAATAAAATCAGGCCAAAAGGAGGTGGACTTGTCCCGTTTTATTTCCGCCTCTTTATCTCTTTTCGGCGTTTATTTGTTCGAATTGAGCGGGCGATATTCCTCCGAGCGTCGAATGCCGTCTGCGTATATTGTAAAATCCATTGATATATTTGAAAAGCGCATCTGTCAGCTGTTGACGTATTTGCCAGGCATGTCGCCAAATCAACTCGGCCTTCAGTGTCTTGAAGAATGTTTCTGACACAGCATTATCCAAGCAATTTCCTTTTCCAATCATCGAGACTTAAAATTCGTGCTGCTTCGACCGCTTTTGATCGTCATGAGAACAATATTGACTGCCTCGGTCTGTATGATGAATGCAGCCGGGCTCTGGACTGCGCAAAGCAATTGCTCTGTTCAATGCCTGTAATATAAGGTCTTGTTTCAAGCGATCACTGACAGCCAAACCAACAACCTCCGTGAATGAAGATCAATTTTGACAGCGAGATATATTCTTCTCGTGTCCATAAGTAACTGATATCACCCGCCCATTTCTGATTAGGCTTGTCAGCCGAGAAGTCCTGATCCAGTAAGTTCGGCGCTATATTGAAAGTATGTTTGCTGTCAGTTGTCACCTTATGATAGATTACGATCAGGCGCGACTGCCTACCAAAACGGCACTGTTCGCGGTAGGGACGCTCATTACTGAGCGCCCCCGCACAGATCCGGACGTGCAGAATTCCCGCATCCGGCTCCTACCTTGAGTATTTGACGGCAAAGCGCGCATTCGGCCATGGGTGAAAGATTTTTGGCAACGGCAGCCACTCATCGGCAATCCTCAGCATTCGATCCCATCGCAACGCATGTTTCTGACTTCGACGCCGCAGCGTGCGAAGCCAAATGCGTTTGACATTTTCACGAAACGACCAAAGCGACCGATGGTTGGTTGGAACCCCATGATAGACAAAATAGCCTTTCATCACCTGCTTCAGCCACTTCCCCTGCGCAGGGATTGAGTGATGCATACGCCGCTGCAACTCGTTCCTGACCTCTTTCAGCTTTGCGCGTCTGCGGTCGATGCGACTTTTGCGCCGGATTTGAAACCGGCCCTACCGATCTTTCCCGCAGATATGTGTAAAGCCGAGGAAGTTGAACGTTTCCGGTTTGCCCAGTCCCTTCTTCTCACGGGTGAGGGCCGCAAAGCGGCCAAACCTGATCAGTCGGGTTTTGTCCGGATTGAGTTGCAACGAAAACTCCAGCAACCGCTCTCGCATCATGTTCCGGAAACGACGCGCGTCAGCCTCATATTGAAAGCCAACGACAATATCGTCCGCGTAGCGCACGATGATCATGTCGCCTGTAGCCTCGCGCCGTCGCCAGCGTTCAGCCCACAGATCAAAGACATAGTATAAGTAGAGGTTGGCGAGGAGCGGTGAGATTACCGATCCTTGCCCAGTCCCTTGTTCACTCGTCTGTACAACACCGTTTTCCAGAACGCCCACGCTGAGCCATTTGCGGATCAGACGGATAATGCGTTTATCGCCGATGCGATGCTCCACGAAGCGGATCAACCAATCCTGATTGACCCGGTCGAAGAAACTCGCAATGTCGGCGTCCAGAATATAGCTCACCTTTCGCGTATCAATTCCAACAAAAACGGCGTCCAGCGCATCGTGCTGGCCGCGCTCCGGTCGAAACCCGTAACTGAACCCGAGAAATTCCTCCTCGTAGATTTGGTTCAGAACCATTGCCGTCGCCCTCTGGACTATCTTGTCCTCAAGCGCGGCGATCGCAATCGGTCGCTGCTTTCCATCCGGCTTCGGTATATGCATCCGCCGCGATGGCTGCGCCCGGTACGCTCCTCGTTGGACCCGATCGTGCAACTCCACAATACGTTGATCGAGGTCTGCCTCGTAGGTCCTCCACGTTTGTCCATCAACACCAGGGGCTGCGTTACGCCTGAGTGCGTAGAACGCCGTCCTCATCATCTCTGGATTAATGTGGTGGAAGAGCGCGGTGAACTTCTCATTCCTCCTTTGCCTTGCGGCTTGCCGTATGCGGTCCAGCTCATGGGACACACTTTCCCGGTCCTGTGCCCGGCGCGTGTTGTGCTGATCCGCATTCCTCTCGGTTCCCACCCTTCGCTCCCCCTGCTCCGCCACCGGCAGGCCGGTTTTGTTCGCAAGCTTCATCGCTACTATGGCGAAATCAGACTCCTCATGATCGTGCATCATTGGCTACGGTTCCTCACCTTTCCAATGCGGACCAGTATGGCTTAGCCATGCTGGCCAATCATGAGGCCTCCCGGTTCCCGTGCAAGAAGCGTCTATGCATGCCAGGGTCTTCGACCGCGCCGGGTCGAACGGCCACTTGCGATAGCGTGACCGTTCATATTGCCTTCCGCATAGTTGGAGAGCGTCGGCACCCGAAATGTCCAATCTTTCGCGGCTCAATGGCTGGCCTGCATACTCCCCTGTCAACACTTCACTTACAGCCTCACGAGTGCCCGCGCATGACTCGGGGCCAATGTGGATCGCTAATCCTTCATCGTAATGGACTTTCACCATCTACTCCTTACCGGTTTGTACCGGCGTTCCCAACCAATATGCTCCGTTTACCCCCTCGCTTACGTACGTGGGGCAAATCCGGTGGGATGTTTCTGATTTAGAGTTGGAGTCAAGGAAAGCGATCGTTAATCTTCACGTAACAATACCGTTGCGTATTAACTTCCGTGATGGGCAATAAAAAATTTATTTATCAAGAGCATCTTGTATACGGTTCCAAAAATGTATTCGATTTGCGACTTGCTTGGCAATCGGATGAAACGGAACGGGCTGCATGTTTGTAATAGGTAGCGGCATCTGATCATCCTGATCATGCTCGACTGCCCAACGGCCTATCGCCTGTCCCAAAGACATTGAGAGTGCCACGCCGCGGCCCGAATAGACACCACCAAAAACCAAGCCTGGTGCTAGTCTATACAATCGGGGACTGCGATCAGGGACCACTGCAAAAGTACCATGCCAATATTCGGTAATTTTCGGCGTATGGTCGAACGCCGAAAATGCCTTTTTCAAGAGTTGTCCAACCTTATGACGACCGCGTTCAGCTTCATTATGCCAAAAAGTGTGCGTGCCGCCGCTAACAAGACGGTTGTCGCAATCGTAATGAAAATAACGCAGGTCGTTACGCATGTCTGATACCGCCGGATTACCAACAAGTATTTGCGAACGAAGCTCGTCTGAAAGAGGTTCTGTTGCCGCTTGAAAAACTTTGAACGGGATGAGCGTCTGTTGCAGTCCCGGCCATAGTTTATCAGTCAGGGCATTGGTCGCCAAAACTACCTTTGACGCATAAACCGAACCATTAACTGTCGTGACCTTCCATCCGCTGCCGCTTTTCTCAAGGGACAAGGCTTTTGAATTCTCGAATATTCTAACGCCATCATCTTCAAGACCCTTTGCCAACCCTATCGTCATAGCAAACGGATTGATGTGACCAGAGTTGTTGACAATCCATCCCCCTAGGTACGGACTTCCGATCCTTGCCGAGACTTCCTCGCGGTTTAACCATTGAACGTCTGCGCCGAGCGATTTCCATTCGCTATAGAACTGCCGGGCGCGCGCTAGACTAGCTGTATTGTGCGCTGGCTGAATCCATCCGTTCTGGACCTGATGTGCATCAATACCAAATCGTTGCATCAGTCCAAAAGCAATAGCTCCAGACTCTGCAACCATTTCATTAAATCGGCTACCTACCTTCTTGCCATAACCAGCCTCAAACTCACTTGGTGAAGCCTTGGAATGATGCGATATAACCAGCCCGTTATTTCGACCTGAAGCCGAAGAACCAATCTCATTACCTTCCAGCAAAATGACGCTCGCACCACAATCGCGGGCACCCAATGCTGCTGCCATGCCAGTAAAACCACCACCCACTACCAGGAGGTCTGTGCGATGTTCTCCGATCAGTTTTGATGCTGTAATCCGGTTTGACGCCGTCTTCCGCCAAAGATGTGGTGTTTTCCAATCGACTTCAAACATGAATGTTTTCTTCCGACGCTCCACCGAGATAATGATCACTTAAATCGGAGTGTTCTATCATTTCTTGTGCCGGACCATGCAATCGAACACGACCCGTATTGAGTAGATAAGCGTAATCACCACATTCAAGAGCCAACTGGACGTTTTGCTCAACAAGCAAAATGGAAATACCCGCCTGTGAAAGATCAAGAATGATCCGAAAAATCTGATGAATGATTTTTGGAGCAAGCCCCAACGACGGCTCGTCCAGCATTAATAGTTTGGGTTCAGACATCAGCGCACGCCCAATGGCCAGCATCTGCTGCTGCCCACCCGACATCCGGCTTGCCATACCATTGCGTCGTTCTTTAAGAACCGGAAACAGCTCAAATACTTCTTCACGAAGCGTTTCAAAGCTTTTTCCCACTCGCCCAACATGTGCGGCAATGAGGTTTTCTTCAACTGTGAGGCGCTGGAAGATTTGGCGGCCCTCAGGGCAATGGGTCAGGCCCATGCGGACGACTTGCTCAGGCTTGGCGCCTGTGATGTCCTTGCCATCGAAATGGATCGAGCCAGCCCTAGTCTGTGCGACACCAGAGATCGAATTGAGTAATGTAGTCTTGCCCGCGCCATTTGGCCCGAGGATAACAACGATCTCGTGAGAATCAACCTCCAAGTTCACGCCTTCAAGAACGCCGACGCGGCCGTAACCCGAGCTTAGTCCGGCGATCTTCAGCAGCGGTGCGGATTTCGTCGATGTCATTGTCTGTCCCCAGATAGGCGAGTTGAACGTCGGGATTTGCCTGAACCTGCTCAGGCGTTCCTTCGAAAAGCAGTTTGCCGTGATGCATCACCACAATATTATCGCAAACCGTCATAACCAGATCCATGTCGTGCTCAACGACGATCATAATCCGATCAGAAGAACGAAGCGCGGCCAATTGCTGGGTCAGCTCCGCAGTTTCGTGATGATTCAAGCCGGCCGCGGGTTCGTCGAGCAGCAGCACCCGCGGGTTCCGAACTAAGGCCCGCGCTATTTCCAACATCCGCTGTCGTCCATAAGACAAGCTGCCAGCTTCCAGATCAGCATAACCCTGGAGGTTGAACAAGCCGAGTGTTTCCATACATATCGCACGGCGCCTGGCCAGTTCCACGCGGCTGAATGGTGGCCAAAGAACCTCTTTCCAGGTGTTCTTTACGTCCTCGGGATAAAAACAGACCTCCAGATTTTCCAGTACCGTCATCTGATCGAATAGCCGGATATTCTGATAGGTTCGCGCGACGCCAGCATTGGCAATCTGATATTTCTTTAGGTTCTCAAGATGTTGCCCATCAAGAACAATTGAACCTGAAGAAACCTCGTACGAACCGGCAGTCATATTGATCAAAGTCGACTTGCCAGCACCATTCGGGCCGATAATTCCGTGGATCAAACCCGGTGCGAACTGCGTTGTAACATTATCTGTTGCTACAACTTCTCCGTACTGCTTGCGTAGATTTTTGAAGGCAAGAGTCATTTTCCGAGTAGCCTCTTGAATAGCTTATCCGGGCCAAAGCTGCGCGGCACGATACCCGCTGGCCGAATTATGATAAGTGTGACCATCAACAATCCGAGGAACAAAATTCTCCATTCTGCAAATTCACGTAGAATTTCGGGCAAAATGATCAAAATAGTTGCGCCAGCGACAATTCCGAGAATGTTTCCAATCCCACCGATCACAATCATCAGAACGATGAGTACGGATTCCTGCAGAGTAAAACTTTCTGGGCTGACGAACCTTTGCGACGCCGCAAAAATGACACCTGCAATCGAGCCAATCGATGCAGAGGTCGCAAAGGCTGCAAGCTTGGCATTTGTTGTGTTGATACCAATGCCACGTGCAGCGTCTTGATCTTCACGTACTGCTGACCATGCTTTGCCGAGAATGGATTGTTCCAAACGCCAGACAACGATGGCGACGATGATAACGGTAACCAGAAGCAGCCAATAAATTTGACCAGGCTTGCTGACGTCGAGTCCAAAAATCGACAGTTTATCGAGGCGTGCAATGCCCTGCGGCCCACCGGTTAGCCAATCAACATTATTGACAACGATACGAATGATCTCACCAAAGCCCAGAGTGACAATCGCAAGATAATCCCCTCGAAGCTTCAGAACAGGTATGCCGAGGAGTATCCCCATCATAGCACCCAGAAAAACCGCGATAAATAAGATCGCGAAAAAGGGTAAATGAAGATCGAACTGGGGACTCGCTAGCAGTGCATAAGTATAAGCGCCAACAGCATAGAACGCGACAAAACCCAGATCAAGCAAACCAGCATAGCCGATCACGATATTGAGACCAATTCCAAGCAGGATATAGATCAGCAAGCCATTAACGACACGGATATGATAGTTCGGTAAAAATGGGGTTATAATCACAAGGGCAACAACAACAGCGAGCACAAAGAATGCCGCCAAACGCCCTTTTGGTTTTTCTTTTGTTAATGAAGCAGCATTGATCGACATCAGAATTCCCTCTTATAGACCATGCTTTCTTCGGACACTGTCTCACCAAGAATACCTGCTGGTTTGACGAGCAGAACAAGGATTAGGATCGCGAACGACAAGACATCACGGTACTCGGTACCCAATGTTCCACCTGTAATAATAGGCAGCAGCGCGACCCCACCTACTTCGATGAATGCGAGAATATAGGCCCCGATTACCGCACCAGGTATGGAACCAATTCCTCCTAAGATGGCTGCAGTAAATGCCTTAAGACCAATTACCGCTCCCATAGTTGGTGACATGATGCCGTAATAGCTAGCGTACAGAATTCCGCCTGCGGCTCCTAGAAGCGGTCCAAAGAAGAATACCATCGAGATTGCAAGATTGACGTTTATACCCAAAAGGCGTGCAGTCCCGCGATTTTCAGCAACCGCACGCACAATAACGCCTATCCGGCTCCGATTAACGATCAGATGCAATCCATACATGAGTATGAAAGATGAGATCAGAATACCGATCTGCATCGCAGTGATTGTTGCACCAAAAATCTCAAAGCGTACGGATGGGAAAAAGCTTGGAAAGCCTATGGGCTGAGGGCCTGCAAGAATTTGAATTGCTGTCACAAGCGTCAGTGAAACACCAAGTGAGGAAAGCATAGGTGCTAAGCGAGATGAGTTTCGCAGCGGTTTATACGCTACTTTTTCGATGCCCACGCCAATAAGGCCGACAGTTATAATGGCCAAAAAGAAGACGATCGTTAAAGCAATCGTACCAGCGCCTCCAATTTGCCCCACTATAAGCACGAGACCGAAGAATGCAGCGTAGGCTCCCAACATAAACATTTCTGCGTGGGAGAAATTGATCATTCGCAATACGCCGTAGACCATCGTGTAACCGAGTGCGATTAGGGCATAAAGTGAACCGATAGTCAGAGCGTTGACTGTTTGTTGGATAAACGTTCCAAGCATGGGGGATCCTGCTCGAGGGGTCAGCATTTTTTGCTGAACAAGGAGAGGAGTGCGCCTACAATAAAGTTAAGGCTGGCGCACGACGCGTCTCACTTGCCGGGGCTAGTCCCGGCAAGTGAGGTTGTACCTTAGTTTGATCCTTTGAGTGTAAAGTCCTTACCCTCAACTTGATAGATATAAGATGGTGCAACTTTGAGTTCGCCAATATCGTCGAATTCAAGATCACCCACAACCGTTTTCACTTTGACCCCATGAAGAGCAGCGTTCATCTCTTCGCGGCTGAAGCCCTTCGTCGTCTTGATAACTTCTTCCAGAATCTGCCCCTGAACATAACCATATATCGAGTAAGGGCCAGCTTCTTCACCAAACTTGGCTTTATACGCCTTAGCGAATTCAGCGATCTCAGGCGAAGCATCCATAGGTGGGACCTGGATAGCCATAACCACACCCTGCACATTGGCTTCACCGGCCTGATTGATAAAGTCCGGCGTGTAACCGCCATCTGGAACGATCAGCTGTGACTTGACGCCCTGTTCGTGCATCTGCTTTGCAAAAAGAGATAGCTGCGGCATCACTGCGCCGATGAAGATAACATCGGGATTACTCGCTTTGATTTTTGCAAGAACCGCTGTGAAATCAACGTCTGCTGGGGCGACACTCAACGTATCGACAATCTCGCCGCCACCCTTTTTGAAATTCTCGGAAAAGATTTCCGCGACGCCCTGTCCAAAAACCTGCTTGTCGCTTACGACCAAGGCCGTTTTTGCACTTAGCTTGTTGAGGGCATATTCGGCAGGAAGACGTGCATTTGTGAGATCATTGCCGACAGGACGAACCATAAACTTATAGTCCATGTGGGTCAAAGCTGGGTTCGACGCGAATGTCATATTTGGCAACTCGCAATCCTCATAGATCGGCAGAGTCGACTGAGCGACACCCGAATTGAAGTTCACCAATGCAATGCTGACATCATCATTGTCGCAAAACTTTTGCGCCACGAGGGTTGCTTCCCGAGGGTCAGCCTTATCATCCTGCTGATCGATATTTATCTTGGTTCCATTGACGCCACCTGCGGCGTTAAGCTTCTCAACATAAAGCTTGAAGCCGTTATGCCAGGTTGCTCCAAAATAAGCTTGCGGGCCGGACAAGGGCGCGGCGATGCCGATGGTGACTTCCTCAGCTATAGCGGGAGCACTGATTAAAGCAGCGCCAAGGCAAAGTGCAAAAACGGTCTTCATTTTTATTCCCCTAGATGTTTTTTGAAAGTCTTGAAGCCATAAGGAAGCAGAGAATTTATAAAACGTCAAGAAAGTGTCTACACTATTGCGTTCATTTTTTCATACATGCCAATCTGCTTGTTAGGCGCGCGCATTTAATCGGACATACGACCACTGGCCGTACCGTTGATGAAGTTCATTTTACGCCATTGGCTAGGACATATGTTCATCCAGCCCTGAAAAGGCAACCGCGCTAGTGCGCTGGATTTGACACCTAAATTCACTCCGCAAGCTGCTTCAAAGTGATCCAAATTTCGAATTCACCATACTAGCTGTTCTGCTTTAAAATTGTCTCAGCTGAAATGAAGCCCCAAGTTAAATTGGGCCCCAATGTCGTTCCAGCGCCAACCGCGCGTGTACCGATAGGGTTCGCCATCGCCAGCCCAGCAGCATACAGACCGGGTATAATCGATCCATCTTGGCGAACAACTTGTCCGAACTCATTGGTTCTTGGTCCACCCTTCGTTCCAATAATAGAACGGTTCATGGACACACCAATATAAGGCGCCTTATCGATTGGCTTCAGACGAATTGAACCATCCTCGCCGCAGCCATCTTTTTTATGCTCCCAGTAATTCTCACCACGGTGAAAATCTTCATCGCGCCCTTTTGCACACAATGCATTCCATCGTTCGACAGTTTGACGAAGCTCAGCTGCTGGCAGTTCCAGCTTTTTTGCCAGTTCTTCAATGGTGTCAGCTTTCTTTATCCAGTCTGGTTCATAAGATGCATACCAGCGGAAAGGAAATGAAGTGCGCAAGAAGCGATGATCGCCAATCATATAGCAAGGGAGATGAACGGGAGAACCATCGGCATTGCGTAAATTAATGGCTTCGCCACTGTTGAAATGCGCTTCGCTCACAAAGCGCTTTCCATAACGATTCACAACGATTGAATGGGGCTCATATAAGAAATTGATAGGTAATCCGTACCGCTTGCCTTCATACCGAGTGGGCAGACAGGCGTAAACATTAGCCTCTTCCATATGATCCATATGGGCACCAACGGCAGCAGCCATTTTCTGGCCATCGCCTTCATTACCAGATGGTGTCCCGATGCGATCAAATGGACCGGGGAAGTATTTTTCCCGCATGTCCTTGTCCCACTCAAAGCCACCCGATGCTATTATAACACCCCGCTTCGCCGCGATTGTTTCGCGTTTTCCGTCGCTTTCGACTTCAACGCCGATAATGCGTCCCGTTTCATCCTGAACGAGACCAACCGCACGCGTTTGAAGCCTCAATTCCACACCGTTGTCCAAACACGCTTTGAGCAGACCTGTCATCAATGCAGTACCTTGCGCACCCGCATTGTTAAGCCAGCGCCAGAGCAATTTCGGCCACATCTTCAAACCTGCACGAAAAGGTGTGTGGTAGAGATCGAGATTTACATTTTCCTGATATGTGAAAGTGTGAGGCAAGGTCGAGCGGCGAATATGCTTGGAATATTTCCCAAGCAGGCGGCGACTTAATGGCCGCGGCGACATCATCCGCCCATACTTCTTGCCGCCGGGGGCTTCGACATAAGGATCGGGCTCATCAATAAGCCGAAAATCAATAAGGGTATTATCCGTCAGGAACTTCAACATTGCCGGTGCGTTTGCGACAAAGGCTGCATGACGTGCATTTTCCTTGTCACCCCATTCTACAGGCTGAACCGCACGCAGATAGGCCAATGCTTCTTCCTGGCTATCGTCAACGCCTTGAGCAGCAGCAATATGATTGGCTGGTATCCATACACCGGAACCGGACATTGCTGAAGTTCCACCAAGTTTGGCAGTCTTCTCAATTGCCAAAACCTTCAATCCACCTTTTGCGGCGCGCAAAGCGGCAGAGCAGGCTGCGGAGCCCGTTCCAATGACGACGACATCGAAATTCTTCATTGCAATTCCCCTGCATTGTTATTGGCATTTATAAACCAATAAAAAATTATCTGTCTACTATTGTGTCTACACTTTTTGCAGATTACGATCCCTTGCCATAATAACTCATATAAACAATCGGGAACTGAGTGATGGAAGACACGATACAGACCGCATCTGCACCCAGCGGAGTCTACGTTTCTGGTCCAGAGGAGCGCGAAAGCTATTGGCAACCAGTTCCAGCAAATGGCTATGTCAGCATAGCCTTAGCCCCTCATCTTGTTGGCATGGAAAATCCCTTCGGTATGGGTACGCAATCGCTTGCGCCGGGTGGATACGTACGTGAACACACCCACGAAGAACATGAAGAAGCAGTCTTCGTAATCGAAGGTCACGGACGAACAGTAATTGCGGGGCAGGAATACAAGCTGGGGCCAGATAGTACCGTCTTTATTCCAAAATCAACGCGCCATATGTTCATCAATGATGGCGAAACGCCTATGCGCTGGGTATGGCTAATCGTTCCCAATGGACTAGAGAACTTCTTCCGACTGATCGGCAAACCACGCAAGCCGGGGGACCGTGTACCTTCCAATTTCCCTCGACCTGAAAATGTTCTTGAGATTGAACGTCAAACGGTCTTTGGCGCAGATCTCTCCGACAAATTCGATCCTGTAAACCAGAGCAAGCGTTAAAACAATGTCACGGCAGCTTTCATCGGATCAATTCCAATCAGACGCTACACAACCACGTGTTATAGGGCTGATCGGATTCGGAGCTATTGCGCGAGAGCTTCTGACGCGATTCACAAATGAGAATGTTAGGTGGATCGTTTACACACGATCAGCCGCTGTCGTTGATGACGCCGAATGTAACATCACCTTCGTACAAAACCTTGATGAACTTATTCAGTCGCGTCCGTGCATTGTCGTTGAAGCAGCAGCCCAAAGCGCACTGCGCGATCAGGTTCCCGCAATTCTCGAAGCTGGCATCTCTGTTATTGCGGCTTCTGTGGGCGCCTTTGCCGATGAAACACTTGTTTCTACTCTTGATAGAGCCTGTCGAGAAACAAACGCATCTTTAATCTTTCCATCGGGCGCGGTTGGGGGATTGGATTACCTCTCCGCAATTGCTCCGCTTGAGGATGTGCGAATCCGCTACACATCTAGGAAGCCACCTGCCGCGTGGAAGGCGGAACTCGAGGAAAGAAATCTCGTCTGCGATGGGGGTGCTTTGATATTGTTCGAAGGCTCATCGCAAGAAGCTGCACGTCTTTATCCGAAAAACCTCAACGCTGCGCTCACCATTTCGCTAGCAATAAGACCACACAATTTGGAAGTTCGCGTATTGGTCGACCCTGATGCGAAAGCCAACACACATGAAATCGAAGTCGAAAGTGCAGCAGGCACCGCATTCATTCGTTTGGAAAACGTACCCTCGGAATTGAACCCAAAGACTTCAATGATAACAGCGCTCAGTCTCGCATCATCGCTTCGGAAATTCCTGGAAACGAAAGGAAGCGATTGATGCCTTATCATATAGCTCAAGATGGATGTCGGATTCATTATCAGCTTTACGGCCACACCGGCCCCTCCCTTGTGCTGATTCCGGGCTTAGGTGGCGACGGGCGGTTTTGGAACGGGGTCATCGAACAACTCAAAAACAAGTTTCGACTAATCGTGCCCGACCATAGAGGGGCAGGACAAAGTGACAGGCCTACTGGACCTTATTCCATCCCTCTGATCGCGCATGACATAGTAGGCCTTATAAGGGAACTCGATCGTCCAGTGCACGTTATTGGTCACTCGACAGGTGGTGCAATTACCCAAGTTATTGCACTCGATCATTCCGATGTCGGCTTGAGTTATACAATTAGCAGTTCTTGGGCTCGTGCCGATCAGCGCTTTAGGATGCTTTTCAAAGCCCGGGCAGAAATGATTGATGCCGGGCTGGCGGAAACATATCAGCGAATGACCTACGTCTTCGGTCACACCGCTGAATGGATTACAAAAAATCCTGAAATATGGGGCATTGGTATTGCTGATGCCGCGAACAGTCTTTCACCATTTTCAGTGACTGCAGCAAGAATCCGCATGCTATTGGAACATGATCGTCTAGCGGATTTGCCGAAAATACAGCGGCCTGTCCATGTCATTTCAGCGAATGACGACATTCTAACTCCAACGGTTCTTTCGGAAGAAATAACCGCCGAAATACCGGATTCTACGCTGACCCAGGTGTCAGGCGCGCATTTTCATCCGCTTGCCAGTCCAGACCAGTTTGCGGCTGTCATCCAACAGTTTCTTAGCCGAATGGTTAAATAAAATGAACCAGTTTCAACCAATTCCAAACTTGACAGATGCACGCTTGAAACCGGGATCCGATCTTCTGGCGGAGGGACGCGCCATGGCGCGCGACTGGCGCGTGGGAACTTGCCGCTTTCTTTCCGAAATGAATGTTTCTTCGGAGTTGGAGTGGAAGCGTAGGGCCATCACTGAAGGTCGCGTGATGCAGCATGCACATATTGGCTTTCGCGATGTTAATCGTACAATTGAGGCCATTGCAGAAGTTCACGGCACATGTTTGAAAAGCGGTATAACTGTTGACCGCTTCGGTATTACCCTCGACTGGTCAATGGGATACCCGGAATCCATGCGTGCGAAAGCGTCGCGTGGCACCGGAATTGTTCTATCCGGGCCCGAAGACTTCGCACGAATTACCAATGCGGCACCCGCAGCAGCGCATTTTGGTGATTTCATGCTTGGCCTGCCCGGAGCCGTAGAGAACACCCGCGCTGCGCTGGCCGCGGGAGCAACAGCGGTAGGGAACCTTGGACAATACTTCACATTCCGTCTGCCATATTGGGATGACGATGTCGCTACAACCGAGTCTACAGTTAAAGCATTAGGGTTGATCGCGGCACAGGAAGCGGAAGTGCTGGTGCATTCCAATCTCGACGACGGTTTCGCAGGATTGTTCATCGATATGGCCTGCGCACTCGGTATGGTGCTAGTCGAAAAATACATTATCGAAGATTTGATTGGCGCAAAAATCGCGCATTGCTACGGTCACCATTTCAGTGATCCTTTATCTAGAACGGCATTTCATGCCGCTTTAATCCGAGTGAGCGAGACACCCGGTACAATGATTTTCGGCAATACCGTCGCTTATCAATCTACACCGGCCGGAAATTACGCGAGCCTTTCTAGTTATCTTTTGGCAGACATACTCGCACTTGGTCGTTGGCCGAGTGGTCACGCAGTCAACCCTGTCCCGGTTACCGAAAACCAACGAATACCAGATGTCGATGAGATCATCGATGCCCAAACCTTCGCCCATCGCCTTAGTTTGCACGCACCTTATTATAATCCCGTCTACGATTGGTCTAAACCGGAAGCGATGGCTGATACCCTCGTTGAGGGCGGCAAAGCATTCGCCAGCTCAGTCCTGAAAGGATTGGAGGAGCGCGGTGTGGACATCAAAGACCCCGCAGCACTTTTGCTGGCAATCCGCCGCATTGGTCCAAAACGTATGGAAGCACTTTTTGGGCCAGGCATAGAAACACAGCGTGGGCGTAAGCCGCTTATCCATGCTGAGTGGGCACGGGAACTCAATGAAAAAGCCGAGCATTGGGTGGCTGCGCAAAGCCCTTTTGCCAATGCAAATTCATTAATCCTTTGTATCGGCACTACAGATGTCCACGAACACGGCAAATACCTTGTCGAGCAAGCGCTTGAAGGGATGAACATCAACATCGTCGATGCCGGGGTCGCCGTTGATCCGGAAGTTCTGGTGACCACAGCGATTGTAAATGGCGCAAATGTTATTGCAATTAGCACCTATAATGGTGTGGCGTTAACCTACGCGAAGGCAGTTAAAGCCGTACTAAAAGAGCGTAATCTTGATCTTCCCGTAATAATGGGCGGACGCTTGAATGAAGTACCAAAAGATTCAAATTCGGGGCTTCCTGTCGAAGTATCGCAGGAGATTTCAGAACTCGGGTATTATCCCTGCGTTAATTTAGACGACATGCTGGCCTCCCTGAGACGGATGGCCAACCCTGTTTCGCCAGCTTAACTATTACCAAGCTGTCATTCCACCATCGACTGTGAGTACAGACCCGGTCGCATAGGATGAATCGTCAGAAGCGAGCCACAAAATGGCGTGAGCTATTTCTCGTGGCTTAGCCGTACGGTTCATTGGCGCCCGCGCGTTGAGGGCAGCGATGAACTCTTCCGGAGCCTCGTGCTTCGCGAGAATTTCGTCAAAGTAGCTAGACCAGGTCGTACCCGGCGCGACTGTGTTGACACGGATATTTTCAGCGACATGATCCAGCGCCATTGCGCGCGTAAGAGCAACCACCCCACCCTTTGACGCGACATAGGCTGCACGATCCGCAATGCCAACATGCGCAATGTTCGAAGCAGTATTTACGATGGAGCCACCACCACTATCAGCTATCAAAGGGATTATGTGTTTGGAGCAAAGGAATATGCCCTTAAGATTTACAGCCATGAGGGCATCCCAATCTCCCACTTGGGTCTGCGTGACAGAACCGCGAATGCCATAGCCAGCATTGTTGACGAGAATATCAACCCGACCAAACGTGTCACTGGCATACCTAGCCATAGCGATAACCTGCGTTTCATCGGATACATCAGAACTAAAACTCTCTGCACCGATATGTTGAGCTACCATGTGGGCCTGATCCGCATCACGGTCAACCACCAGAACTTTTGCACCTTCTTCTGCAAACAGTTCGGCAGCGGCAGCTCCAATTCCAGATCCGCCACCCGTAATGATAGCAACCTTGTTTTTCAGCCGCATAAACTTCCCCTTTGTTGAATAATTTTTCTAATCTTGCACAACCACTTGCAAAGTGTCTACACTTTTGTATTTAATAGGACAACTGTATCGGAGGCACTCGTGAAAAATACTCCCTCAACCGAGGAACACCTCGAAATTTACCGCAAAATGCTGCTGGTCCGCTATCTGGAAGAAGGCTTGGGTGCTCTGCATAAGGAAGGTCGCACCCGTGGACCGATCCATCGTTGTGATGGCCAGGAAGCTGTTGGCGTTGCTGCAACTGCTACACTCGAAATCAACGACAAGGTCGCAACGACGCATCGCGGTCATTCTGTCTATCTTGGTAAAGGAATGGCACCTCATCCGGTCATCGCAGAAATTCTGGGACGTGCCACTGGCGCCTGTGCTGGTCGCGCGGGACACATGCTTGTCGCCGATGCTGATAAGGGTGTCATAGGCGGTAATGCAATCGTCGGCGCTGGCATTCCTGCGGCGACAGGTATGGCGCTTTCGATGCAGGTTCTGGGTCAGAAAGGCGTCGCCATGTGCGTGTTTGGCGATGGTGCCGCGCAAACAGGTATCTGCCATGAGGCCATGAATATGGCTGGTCTATGGAAATTACCCGTGGTTTTCGTACTCGAACATAACCAATTTGGTCTCACGGTCCCTACTGACGTTCAGTCTCCAATACAAGATCTTTCCATCCGTGCTGCAGGGTATGACATCCCCGCAGAAATCGTTGATGGCAATGACGCCGTAGCGGTTTACCGCGCTGTTTCGACAATGGTCGAGCGCGCCCGCAGAGGTGACGGTCCTGGGATGGTGGAATGTAAAACCTATCGTCTCGAAGGTTTTTCAACCTCCGATATGGGTGGCTACCAAAAGCCTGAAGATATTGCCCACTGGAGAGAACGGGATCCTCTCATAATCTCCAGAAAAGCTCTGTTGAGTGAGCTTGGAGAAGAAAAACTGCTGGAGGTTGAAGAAGCTGCCCGTGTCGAAATCGATACCGCATTCGCAACGGCGCTCGCAGATCCATTACCGGAGTTCAGCCTCGACGAAAAATGCAATCCTTATAGTGAGGCGCACTAATATGGCCCTTATGCGTTATGCCGAAGCATTAAATGCTGCTCTTCGGGAAGAAATGCTCGCAGATCCTTCTGTCTTTTTGTTCGGTGAGGATGTCGCCCGATACGGCGGTGTATTCAAAGTCAGTAAAGGTCTGATGGAAGAATTCGGCGAAAGCCGCGTCCGTGACACCCCCATTTCAGAACAAGCATTAACCGCCATGGCTGTGACTGCAGCAATGACCGGAACTCGTCCAATTCTGGAAATTATGTACGCAGACTTCATCCCGCTAACGCTGGATGCACTTGTTAATCAGGCTTCCATTTATAACTACATTTGGAATGAGCAGGTAAAAATGCCATTTGTACTGCGTACGCAGGGTGGCGGCGGTGCGGGTGCGGGTGCGCAGCATTCGAAAGCTCTCGATTCCATGCTTGCGCATATTCCCGGCATCAAAGTTGTGGCACCTTCCACTCCAGCAGACGCTAAGGGCATGCTTAAAGCAGCCATTCGGGATGATCAGCCTGTCGTATTTCTTGAACACAAGCTGCTTTACAATATTCGGGGCGAAGTGCCCGAAGGCGACATCATCGTGCCATTGGGTAAAGCCGCCATCACACGCGAAGGTAAAGACATATCAATCTTTGCAACATCAAAGATGGTCATAGAGGCGAACAAGGCCGCAGAACTACTTGCGAAAGATGGAGTAACAGCTGAGGTAATTGATCTTCGCTCGCTACGCCCTCTCGATCTGGACACGATCAAAGCATCTATTGCCAAGACAAATCATGCTGTTGTGGTGAATGAAGGCTGGCGTTTCTGTGGTTACGCGGCAGAGCTGTCCGCAACAATCATGGACCATGCTTTTGATGATCTCGATGCGCCCGTTGCCCGTGTCACGCTGCCGGATATGCCAATCCCATATTCCGAACCTCTCGAAACTGCGATGTTGCCGAATGCCGAAAAAATTCGTGCTGCCGCTCTAGCGACATTGAAATAATTGGGGGAAACAATGGCAAAACACCCAATCAGCATCGAAAGCGCCGGCGGCGAATATATGGAAACCGTCGTGATCGTTGGTTGGTCTGTCCAACCTGGTGAAACTGTCAAAGCAGGTCAACTCATCTTAACGGTCGAAACGGCGAAAGCCGCAACTGAGATTGAGGCCGACCGCGACGGCTGGTTAGCTGAGGTATTCTTCGATGAGGGACAGGAAGCGCCTCTTGGCGCTGTTCTTGGCACGATCTCCGATACCGAACTATCTCTCGAAAGCAATGCTCCGCGGGTAGCTGCTCCAACTGCTACTCCGCCAAGCCTTACCGACACCGTGAGTCAGCCTACTCTAAATGCACAGATTGTCGATCAGAGGGTTGTTGCAAGCCCATTGGCACGACGTGTAGCAAAGAGTGCAGGACTTGATCTTACACATATAAAAGGTTCCGGTCCACACGGGCGGATTAAGGAACGTGATGTTCTGGCGGCAATAAATGCTCAAACGGATGCCACGGTTAAGGTTGCAGCGACCATATCAAAAGCGGCATTACCGGAAACGATAATCTCCTCACCTGTTTTGAGATCAGAAACCATTGTTTTCTTGCACGGATTTGGAGCCGATCGTTCGTCGTGGCGACAGGTTACCGCCCTTCTACCTTCCGAATACGAAACAATTGCATTGGATCTGCCAGCTCATGGCGCTGAACTTCGGAGCGCTCCAACGAGCCTGGACGAAATAGTTTTCGATGTTTCAGACCGACTGGAAACGATGGGTATAGAACGCGCACATATTGTAGGCCATTCGCTTGGTGGTGCTGTGGCGCTCGGCCTCACCTCACTCGGCAAAGCTTCTATTCGTTCCGCTACTCTTCTCGCACCAGCTGGACTTGGACCAGAGATCAACATCAACTTTATCAACGGACTTACTCGATCCACTACAGAAGAGTCACTTGAACGTTGGTTAAGTTTGATGGTGGATGATGCAGCAAACTTACCAAAAGGGTTTGCTCGTGCGGCACTGCGGCAAATGCAGACTAATGGCCTACAAGATGGGTTGCGTGTATTGGCACAAAACATCTTCCCGGACGGCACCCAAGCATTCAACCAGTTGCCCGCTCTCCAAAAACTGGAAATCCCAGCTCGCATTATCTGGGGTCGCGCAGATCAGATCATTCCTGCCTCACACGTCAATCGTGTCCCGGGGCAGATTGCAACGCATCTGCTGGAGAACATCGGACATGTGCCTCAGCTTGAAGCACCTGCACTGACAGCACGTCTCATATTGCAAACAGTACGAAGCGCATCTTAGTTCGGCGATGGCTTTAGCTTGGGACCACCGCAACCTGGTGCCCCAATCACACACAGCAACTGGGGACAAATGAAAAGTCAATCACCCCGGCCACGTCCATCCCTTCAACCGCCTATTCGTCATTTTGGAGCAAGACATATGATTTTTGATCATCGCACTTATACCGCGCGTCCCAATATGCTGCCTAAATTTCTCAAGCTCTATGAAGAAGTCGGTTTGCCTATGCAACGGCATTACCTTGGCGAACCTTTTGGCTTCTTTCAAACCCATATCGGCGATCTATCAAGAGTAGTTCATATTTGGAAATATGAAAGCTTGGCCGACCGCGAGGCGCGTCGCGACAAGATGGAAGCTGATCCTGCATGGCAGGAATACCGCCAGAAAGTAATAGAAACTGATTATCTGTTGGACATGAGCAATCAGATTCTCAAGCCGGTTTCCTTCTTCAATACAGAGAAATAACATGGATCTGATTTTTTCTGCACAAGGCCAGTCATGGCCTGTAAAACTGAATGATAAGGCTGAGCGCACGCAAAAGGCGCTTTTGGCCGCTCTCCCTATGCAACTACAACTGCATACACCGAAAATTGCAGGAAGCCATATTTACTGGCACGCACCTTTCGTCGAAGACGTCGAAGGCGCTGTGCATGTGCTTGATGCCAAGCCCGGTGCATTTATCTATTGGCCAGTCCGCCAATTTCTAGAAATTACTTTTGCGCCTTTGCAAGCTGAGACCGCTCATATCACGGTTCTTGGCCATCTTGATGCCCCCATTGAAGGGATTGCTGCGCTGGCACAATCTCTTAAGATTGAACAAGGCCAGAAAATTTTCAACGGCACCCTGCAACGGGCAGATAATGCTGTAGCCTCACCAGCAATAGGGTCGGACATTCCCGACGATATTATTCAGGCGCGCATAGCATTGTGGAAGTCATGTCCCACAGAAATTATACGGCTGACGGAGTCGCGCGCTATCATGCATCCGGCTGGCCCTGTTTTTGCTGCAGAATCCGAGGCTCGTGTGCTGCACGAACTTCTATGGTGGGTTCGTGCGGAGATTGGCCGTGCTGAGGAGTCAACGCAACGCAAAACGGCGGCGCTTGTTATCAACAAGGCGGCAACCCGTCTGCGAGACTTCTGTCATCTTGATGAAACCTCTGCGACCCTTTTCCGATTGGAAAGGGCAATGTTGGAAGACATCCCATTTAGCCAACTGATTGACGAAGCTATTCTTATCGCTGGACGCATTGGCGCATGGTTGGATCTCCTTATCCCGTGGAACGACATCAACGAAGCATTTCGCTTGGCATCTCCACAGAAAGACGTGACCCATGGCTAAAATTACAATTGGCATTATCGGCTTTGGTGTCATTGGCCAGCGTTGGGCCGCAGCCTTTGCGCATGCGGGTCACCCAGTCCGCGTCTATGATCCGGCTGGGAACGCAGACCTTTACCAGCAGGATGTTTTGCCATCCCTCTTACACGATTTGGATATGCTGAAAGGAGAGCAATCGAAACCGGGAACGATCGAGTTATTTCCAACTCTTGCAGAAGCATTGTCAGGTGCTGATTTTATTCAAGAAAATGGGCCAGAGAAAATCGAGCTCAAACGCAAGCTCCTCGCTGAAATCGAAAGCCATATTGGCGACAACATTATTATTGCATCTTCATCGTCCGCATTACTGGTGAGCGATATGCAGAATGATTGTCGCAAGCCAGATCGGATTATTCTCGGGCACCCCTTCAACCCAGTTCATCTGATGCCTTTGGTGGAAGTCGTTGGCGGCAGGGTGACAAGCTCTGAAAATCTTACTAAAGCAAAGATTATCTATGAAGAAATTGGCAAGAAGGTCGTCATACTAAATCGCGAAATGACGGGCCATCTGGCCTTGCGTCTGATGGGCGCGATGTGGCGTGAGGCAATTGCGTTGGTCCGTGACGGCGTTGCTTCCGTCGAAGACGTAGATCGCGCATTCATGTACGGCCCCGGTCCTAAATGGACACTACAGGGGTCCTTTATTTCCAATTGTCTTAATGCAAACGATATTGAAGATTTTCTCGTCAAATATGGTCCGACCTATCAGGCAATTTGGGACACGTTACTCGACGTGAAACTTGATAAGGACACGATCAAGATCGTTGCATCTTCAACTGATGAAGCAGTCAAGTCTCGCTCATCTTCTGAACTCCGAGAACAACGTGACACCGGCCTTATTGACATCCTCAAGACTGTCTCAGACCACGGAGCCCTATAGCCCCTTTGGAGGTTTGCCATGCAATATAAAACAGCACTTGTAACGGGCGCTTCAAAAGGAATTGGCGCAGCGATCACGGCGAAACTGATTGAAGCTGGCCTAACCGTTTACGGACTGGCACGCAATTTATCCGCACTTGATGAGCAAGCCCGAAATTTTGGTGAACGTTTCAGGCCAATCACAGCCGACGTACGAGATCATGTAGCGATCGCTGCTGCTCTTAATGATGGGCGGATCGATGTGTTGGTAAATAATGCGGGCGGATTAGCGACGGTGCGGCCGCTACATGAGCAAACAGCCGAGGAAACGACCGAAACTATCGAGCTGAACCTGACCGCACCGCTGCAACTCATTCGTCTTGTGTTGCCACATATGATCGAACAACGGCGCGGTCACATCTTCAATCTTACTAGTACAGCCGCCAGCGCTGTCTTTACTGGAACAACGGCTTATGGAGCAGCAAAGGCAGGACTATCACAAGCAGGAGATATTCTTCGCTTTGATCTCGCCGGGACTGGCGTCCGCCTGACTGAAATTGCACCGGGCCGCGTGGAAACTGAATTCTATGTCCAGGCCTTTGGCGGTGACAAAGAAAAGCTACGTGACAAGATGTACAGGCATCAAAGGCCTCTTGTGCCAAATGATATCGCCCAAGTACTCATTGATGCACTGTCACTTCCTTCGCATGTTGATATAGCGAAGATGTGGGTTACTCCAACTGAGCAAGCCGCGGGCGGGGCTGTATATCCTGAAAGCCCTCCAGTAGCAGACTAAAAATACTCTTTTCTAAAGTCGGGGTCGTGTAGAAAACACGACCCAGATTTTACGCAGCAGAAGTTTAGTCTTGCAACAATTTTTCTAGTACAGCTTCCGAGGCATCACGCCAAATGATTGGATGCCCTTTTTCAGATAGCACCTTTATACCCAACTCCGTAATGCCACCCGGAGTGACCAATTCCGAAAGCAGCTGCTCAATCGGCTCAGGCCTCTCCGCAATCAGTCGGCCAGCAGCGACAAAAGTGTTTGCAACAAGCCGCCGGGCAGTGGCTTGGTTTAGACCCTTTTCGCTACACCAATCTGTCGTTTGGCCGATTAGATCCTGAACCCAACCATAAACCGCCGCATTCACCGTCGCGACCTCGAAATCTGCTTCGCTAGTTAAAGGAATAACGGGACCTAAATGTCTTAATATGGCAGTTGCTTCAGGCAAATCTGGAAAACAAACGGTTGGGCTTGCATTAATCTCCGAGGCAGTGAGCGGCATGGCTCGAACAACCCTAGCTGGATTTACCGGCAACGCGTCAATTGAGACACCAGCACACACATTAATAATCACATGATTTTCGCGCCACGGAAGCCCATCCACAGAATTTATCGCATCAAACGGGCGCACAGCAACAAGAATAACATCTGAACGGTCTACAAGATCTCGATTATCGGAAGCAATCGAGATGCCATATAGACTACATACCTCTTGCGCTTTCCCTCGTGGAGATACAAGTATATCATCAGCTTTAAACCCGTTACCTATTAGTCCACTTATTATCACCTTTGCGAGATGGCCTACACCCAAAATTCCGAAAATCATTACTCGACCCCAATCAACCGCGTGACTTTTGCTCTGTCCTAAATTAAAAGCACATGTGTATTGCAAACTGTCGACACTATAATAGTTATAGGCAAAAAACTTTATGAAAGACACAACAAATATGGCCGAGGCTCTGGAATTTTCAGCAACGAGCGACACCCGCCGATCGGCCGATAGTAGTGAAAAAGCTTATCAAGCAATTCGACAGTTATTGGTTGAATTCAAACTCAAGCCTGAAGAACGATTAAACGAAGTTCAGCTCTCACGAAATCTTGGAGTTTCAAGAACTCCAATCCGTGAAGCGTTAAACCGTCTGGCTTCAGAGGGCTTCGTCTCTGCTGTCCCTAATCGCGGTTTTTTTGTGCGCAGCCTGAATATAGAAGGCTTACTGGGCCTCTATGAATTGCGATCCATTCTGGAGTGTTCGGCATTTAAACTGATGTGCCAACGCGCTGATGACGCAGAACTGCTCCGCCTAAAATCGTATTGGGATGCCAAGGTTATCGGCTATAATGATCTGCCGGCCGATGCGATCTTATCCATTGATGAAAGTTTTCATCTTCTCATTGCCGAATTGTCGGGAAACCCAGAAATCGTCAATACTTTGGAATCAATCAATGCGAGAATCCGCTTCATTCGTCGCATACAAATCGAACACTCCACCCACGACATGAATTTGATTTCCGCACATTCCAGTATTGTCGCGGCTGCAATGACCCGTGATATCGAAAACGGGGTAAAAATTCTACACGGCCACATAGAAATGACGGTTTCCGCGACACGCGAGGCATTAAAGGACGCTCTACTTCGAGTTTATTCAAAAGACACTACAGCATAACGCTCGATTTTAATCACCATTGATAGTACGATAGGTATTACAATCATAATTATCGGCCTCCTGATCGTGATGTAGAAAGATAATCTGATTTCAAGTCAAGAACATGATGTTCGGCACCATGCCGGGAGAACGCCGATGCCTTTTGCACAGATTGCAAGTCAAGAAAATACAACTGCAAAACTGAACTCTCTGTCGTCTTAGATGACACACTCTATAGATCTTTTCCAACTGTACGCTTTAAGCGTGCCCTTGGGGCTAGCCGTCCATTGGTATTGCCATCACGCCCTAATGCGCAGTGGAGCCTGGATTCCGTCAGCGGCGCTTTCTCCGATGGCAACAGTTTCCGCATGCTGACGGTCGTTGATGATTTCACACAAGTGTGCATGGCATTGTTTGCGGAGACATTTCCGTCGCGTCGGAGGTTTACCAGGAATTGGGATGCAATCATCACAAGAAGGGGCTCGCCTTGAACGATTATGTCGGACAAAGGCACGGACATGACAAGCTCGGACAGCTTGAAAGGGTGTAAGGATATTCATGTCCAATGGCACTAAATCGCACCCGACAGGCCGATGCAAAACGAAATTGTGGCAAGCTTCAACGGCAGTTTTTACGATGCATACCTCAATGAGATTCAGTTCTTGATACGGGTATTGAGATCGCCGCATTGAAGGAGGATTACAAACCCAAGACTCTCACCAAAAACTGGAGAGAGCCTGGGACTGGGGTCAAGGTTTGAGAACACTATTTTCCGAACGACAAGGCTAAAAAAAGCCATAGCATGAAATGTCAAATCCGAGCTTTGCCCGAACCCGGATTAAGTGTTAGAATTTTGCTGTCAAACTGGCCCGCACGGTTCTGCCCGGCGACGGCATTAGACCAAGCGTCAATGCATCCATATAATAGACATCGGTTGCGTTATCGACCGCAAAATCAAACGTCGTTTTATCATTGATCTTATAGCTGCCGAACAAATCGAGCAGAGTGTAGGATGTCCAGTTGACCGCAGCAGTATAGAACCCGCTATTTGCACTTGAAGTGTCTGTCGCACGTTTTCCAGTATAAGATACACGCCCGCCAAGTTCGAGTTTTTCGTCAAACCAGCGGGTGCCAAGCGTTATAGAACCCGTCATCTTTGGTGGAAGATGCAATTGTGCAAAGCCATTGGAAACACCGCCCGGACGACAAGCTATGATGCTATAGATTTCTTCTTCCTTCGTGCAAAATTCCATGTGTTTGTAATAAATACCGGATGCTTGCGTGAAAAAGCGTCCGTTGTCATATTCAGCCGACGCCTCAAAACCACGGAATTTGGCATATTTCAGATTACGCATGGCCACGGAAGGAACATTTGCGCCTTCTGTAACGGTTTGTGTGGTTCGCGTGAGATAATTATCAATTGTGTTGTTGAAATATGCCGCCTTAAAGCGAACCTTATCGCCACTGGTAAATACGTCATCTTCAAGAACGTTGAAGCCGAATTCCCAGTTTTTGGCATGCTCTGGCTTTACATCGAGCGTCGGTGCTGCGCCGAACGACCAGCCAGACGTCGATTCAAATAGGCTTGGCGAACGGATTGCCTCTGCATAACGGCTATAGAACTGAATACCGTCGATCGGCTCTAAGGTCCCAGCAAAGACCGGCGCAAAGCCTGAATTTGTCTGATCATTGTTCATGTATGTATCGGTTCTGACAATCCGCTCAGGATTATTATCGTAGCTGTGGCTCCAGGTATATCGAAGAGCAGCTTCAAGTTTCAGCCAGTCTTGCGGCTTCCACTCGGATGCAACAAAGCCACTTGCCTCGCGACGCCAGCCGTCACGCGTCGTTTGAAGTGCCGTTACACCGGATGCGCCGAGATCGACATCGTCTGGCGGTGCAAGGGTTTCATAGGTGTATGATCCGCCATAATTCAGAGTAACATCGCCCCAACCCGTTGAGATCAGGCTCTTGTTAGAAAGGTCAAAGCCTGTCCTCTTGGCGATGTCCCAATAACCATCGCTCATATCGATACCGAAGAACTCATAGGGTGTTAGAATCTGCGTTTCGGTATTGGTATGCCAGAGATTAGCTGTCAGATTGATGAGATCAGTATCATCGGGGTTCCACTCATATCGCGACGTAAAGGTATTAACTGTCACTTCACTCAAAGGTGCCTGCACAACGCCTTCACCACGGACAATGACCGATGGCATCAACTCACCAAAGTGGCTGTTATAGCGCATATAACCAAGCTTCAGTGAATGACCACCCTCAAACGTAATCTTTCCCTTCAGAAGGTATGACGTGTTGTCCTGCGAAGTGTTGAGCACTTCTTCGCCACCACGGTAGCGATTGAGCCCCGTAAGACGGAAAACCGTATTCTCGACCCAACGCCCTCGTGTGGCCGGAACACGTTCAACGATGCGCTCAATCTCTGGAACGTCCCCATGTGTGCCGGAATAATAATTGCCCGTCTTACGTCGCGTATAAGCGGCAACGATTTCAGCATTTTCCCAGCGCGCAGCAAAAGCTACACTGCCAGAGCCCGATTTCGGCTCTAAAAATGCCGGACGATCCATGCCAGTCGGTGACATATAATCGTTGATATTTGGCAGCGTTTCCGGTGCAACGACCGGATTGCATGCCCAACTGCAATCTGTGCGGTATGATTTCTCGGAATAGCCATAAATACCACCTGTCGTGCCTTCAGGCGGAGGGCTTGAGGTATTTGACATGACACTGCCACGAACGCGGATGCCCCAGTTTTTATCACCCGTAATAATGTCATCTGCTTCAAGAGTACGCATCACCGCGAGACCGCCCGTAGCGCCAACACCATAAACACCAGTCGTTGGCCCTTTTTCGATCATCACACCGCCGATCATGTCAGGATCGACGTAATTCCGCGAGGCAACGCCAGAATAGCCACGATAGACAACATTCTGCTGTTGAGCGCCATCAATAACCACCGGCACACGACCAAAGCCTTGCATACCACGAACATTAATATCAACGGCACCGCTGTTGCGGTTATCGCCCGAAAGAACACCAGGTGTCCCTTTCAGGAAATCGCCAACAGAAGTCCCACGAAAGCGTTCAATCTCCTTTTCGGAAATATAATTGCTGGAGCCTGCTGTCTGATAAGGCGCATCAGCAAGTGTTGCACCCAATCCGGTTGTAACTGTAATTGTGTCGAGCAGCGTCGTACCTTCAGCACTCATCGTCTGAGGCAATGCGGGTTCTTTGCTGCGAATGGTGACAGTGTTGGCACCTGTGAAGCCATAGGACAGACCACTACCATTCAAGAGGCGCGAAAGCGCTTCTTCACGGGTCATTGCTCCCGAAAGTGCCGGGGAATTTGTGCCTGATGCAACCGATGTCTGATAGGCAAGCTGAATGCCGGACTGATCAGCCAGAAGCCGTAAGGCGCGATTGAGCGGCTGGCTCGGAATATTGAACCGATGCGTCTGTGTTGTCTGCGCATAAGCGGCCTTGGGCATTGAAGCGGGCACGACAGCAAGACAAAGCGCTGTACTTGTCATCAAACTCGCAAGCAGGCCACCACGCATGTGCCAAAATCCTGCTGAAACTCCCTCAGTAACTATCATCGAACGTCACAATCCTTCTTACAGACGTCAAAGTGCCGGGCCGAGAAGCCCGTTGTAAGGATTGTGGGTGAAATGCTGCCTGAACCCTCTGATATGTAGACGCGCTACCGCGTGATTTGCCCAAAGAGAAAAATGTAAAATTTAAAAAATTATATCAGGCAATAAGAATAACGACACCGGGAACACGATGAACGGAGAGTCCCTGCGTCTGTGATAACGCACGAATGGCGGGCAAAAGCTCACTCGTCGCGAAAACGCCGCTGACCGGCACGTCCGAATTGACACCCGGACCAAGAACAATCCGTTCAGGCAGATAACGGCCAATATCAGCGACCACATTGCCAAAAGGACGACCTTCAAAAATCAATCGCCCTGTTTTCCATGCTAGCTCTGTATCCAGATCAACACGATGCGCGCGCATTGGCAAACCACCTATGCCGTAGCTTGTCTGCTCACTGGCGTTCAGCAAGACACTACCTTTATCACTCGCAGCTGAACCAGCAGATACGCGAACTTGTCCCTTGGTAACAGTCACTGTGGTCGTCTCATTCGTTGCATGAACCGTAAATACGGTTCCTAGTGCATCACTGTTGCCATTTTGCGACGTGACCCGAAACAGTGTCTTTTCCTGAGCAACACGGAAATCGACTTCACCTTTAAGAAGGTGAACGAAACGAAAATCCGGACGAAAATTGACAGAAATTGCACTGTCTGTATTCAGGAAAGCTACAGAGCCGTCTGCAAGAAGCACTTCTGCCTGTTGTCCAACACCCGTTGTGAAATCAGCTTGCCACCATGTCCGTAACGTTGGAAGATTAAATGCTGCCGCAGATGCAGCGAGCGCTATACCACCTCCAGCCAAAAACGCTCTGCGTCCGATCCGTGGTTGCGATAGGACTATTTGATCTGGCTTGAGAACAGGAGTTACAGGCTTTGCATCCAGCACGTGCAATTCCTGCCAGAACACACGCTCACGTTCAAATGCCTGCCGGTTTATGTCTGATGCATCCCGCCAAACCTTGAATCGCCTCAGATCCGCTTCACTCACATCGCCTGAGGTCAGCCGCACGATCCAGTCGCGCGCATCCATTGCGGTATGGCGTTCATTGTCAGAGCGTTGTTCAGGTTCGGCCATTATAACTTTGCGATCTGGTCCCACACAAAACGTAGGAAATTAAATACTCTTATACTATAGACGTTTAAACGCAGCATTTTCCAAAGAGAAATTCAAGAAATCAGCTGTTAAACTCATCACGAAATCTGGCAAGATGCTCAAGCGCACGCCTTATATGATAATAAACTGCATTGTCGCTCATTCCCATCTGCTCGGCTATCTTGCGATGAGGCACCCCTTGCATACGATTGAGCAGAAAGATTTCACGTGTCTTGTCAGGCAGCTCATCAAGTGCGTTGCAAAGCAAGGCAAGGTTTTCCCGGTCGATCAGCATCTTTTCAGGCGAGATTGTATCAACGCTTTCCCATAATATCTCGGAAAGCTCCTTATCAATTTCAGAGCGTCTGCGCTCTTTTCTGAAATGATCGGTAACGGCATTATTGACGACACGGGATAGATAACCGCCAACATTATCAACGGGAGTACTAGCGTTGGCAGCTTCAAGCTTCAGCCATGCATCTTGCACAACGTCTTCAGCGATTGAGCTATTGGATGCCCGCATCCGCGCCGCCGCCTCAAGACGTGGTCGGGCCTTCATAAAGGCTAAAAAAAGATTGCCAAGTTTCAACTTGTCCACATTACCTATACGTAAACTAAAACGCACCTGTATTATTGAGGATGCGCTCGACTTAGTGGATCAAAAAAACATACGCAACTAAAATCATTTAGAGTAATTCTAAGTCAATGAGCTTGCACTATCTTACCAACCATTCCGGGCGTTAAGCAAATCGTTCTAACAACCGAAATTGCATATACCAGCCATTTTCAGAGAGCGAGCACTTAGCACCCTCTCTCCTTTTTGCCTTCCTGATTTCTACGTAACTCTGACAGTCCAAATTTCCGCCGATCAGAGTCATTAAGTCTATCGGACTCACTGTATTGCGCAAAAATTCTATTACCAGTGATAAAATATACCGTATTCTACGGCTTAGACAATCAGACAATGGTAATTTGAACAGCTGAGTTATCTATCAAGAAATTGCAGATGAGTATCCTTTTGCGCCAGTTTCAAAAACTCTAACAGATCCTCTTTGCTTAGCGCTGCGCAACCTGCGGTCGGTGTATATTCCGGCCGGGCAATATGTAGAAATATTGCACTGCCCGCACCGGGAACAATTGGACTGTCATTGTGCCCAAGGACCACAACGCAGTCGTAAATATCGTCTTCCATCCAGAAAACTTCATGCCGTGCTGCAAAAGGCAAAGTCACATGCTTATTATAAGCAGGGCTTGCAGGATCGTCACACCATCCATCAAGAGCGGTCATTTCACGGCAATCAATGACTGTTTCCGGCTTTGAAATGCGATCAGTTCGGTAAAATAAACGGCGGAGAGGCCAACGCCCAACGGGGCTTACACCATCCCCTTCTTCCTTATGCTGCTGAATACCACCTCTGCCAACGGCACAGCGCCAAATCTTGTCGCCGAACTGTGCATGCCAGAGATTATCATCCACTTTTTTGATCAACAGGTCCATTATTCTACTCTTCAGCCATAAGTCATCATCGTCGTTGTGCCACCATGTTACAGAGGGCACTCTTACACGGATAGCATAGCACTCTCGTTCAACGGAAAGTGGCACGCCACACTTCTTGATTGGTGCATTTCCAAAACAGGATCTTCTACACGACAAATATCCTGCACATAGGGGCAGCGTGTGTGGAACCGACACCCCGAAGGTAAGTTCATCGGACTTGGTATGTCACCCTTTAAAATCAGCCTCTCACGTTTTCTCTGATGCGGATCAGGACGCGGAACAGCTGAAATCAAAAACATGGTGTAGGGATGACGCGGATTTGTAAAAAGCTCTTCGGTTGTACCAACTTCCACAAGACGGCCTAAAAACATCACCCCTACGCGATCCGCAAATTGCCGCACGACGCTCAAATCATGGGTAATGAACAAATAGGTGAGCTTCATCTTCTCTTGTAAATCACTCAGAAGATTAAGAACCTGTGCCTGAATTGAAACATCAAGTGCCGACACGGCTTCGTCACACACGATAAATTCAGGGTTATTGGCAAGTGCGCGTGCGATGCCAATGCGCTGGCGCTGACCGCCACTGAACTGATGCGGATAATGGTTCAGAAGATCGGCGCGAAGACCAACCATTTCCAGCAATTCCCGACACCTTGCTTCGATCTGTTCAGACGAACCATACTTATGCGCACGCAAAGGCTCCGCAAGAATGTGCTTTATCCGCATACGAGGGTTGAGCGACGCATAAGGGTCTTGAAAGACGATTTGAAGCTTCTTGCGTAAGGATCGCATCGCATCGTCGTCCAGGTCGTGCAGGTCGTGCCCGCGATAACGAATACCGCCACTGCTTTTTTCCAAAAGCCGCAAGATAACCCGTCCAAGGGTCGTCTTGCCGCAACCGGACTCTCCAACAAGCGCAAAGGTTTCACGCTCGTATATATCAAGCGTAATACCATCGACCGCGCGGACAACCTTTTCCTTTGATGTGAAAAATCCGCTCTTGATATGATAGTATTTGCTGACGTCTTTGGTGGAAATTAAAGCCTCGTTCATGCTGCCACTCCTTTTCTCTCATGAAGCCAGCAACGGGCTTTATGTCCGCTTCCGATGTCAAAAATATCGGGTGATTGCACATGACAGATTGGCATTGCGTCTGCACAGCGTGGGCTAAAACGACAGCCTGTCGGCAAGTAAGCCAGATTGGGCACCATACCTTTGATACTATTGAGACGGTTGCCTGTTGGTCGTTCCGTCGCCTTGGGTATCGAAGCCAAAAGACCACGTGTGTATGGGTGGGAAGGTTTGTCAAAAAGGTCAAACACATTTGCCTGCTCAACAATTTGGCCCGCATACATAACATTCACCTCGTCACACATCTCAGCAATAATGCCAAGATCATGGGTGATCAGCAGAATTGCCGTTGATGCCCGGTCGCGCAGTTCAAGCATCAATCTAAGAATTTGTGCCTGCGTGGTGACATCCAGCGCTGTGGTGGGTTCATCTGCGATCAGCAACTTTGGCTCACAGATCAGCCCCATGGCGATAGCTGCGCGCTGACGAAGCCCGCCGGATAGCTCATGTGGATAGGCACTCAAACGCGCTTCTGGTTCCGGAATTCCGACCATTTCAAACATCTGCAAAACTTTTTTGCGGATTTCACGTTTGCTCAACTGTCCTTGAATTTCGAGTGGCTCGCCGACCTGTTGAAGCATTGTCTTCACAGGGTTTAGCGCCGTCATCGGCTCCTGAAAAACCATCGCGATCTCGCGGCCGCGCTTGCGGCGCATCTCATCCGGCTTGAGTTTGCTCAAATCCGAGCCATCCAACGTGATGCTGTCTGCGGTCACCTTACCGGGAGGCGTTGGCACCAACCCCATTAAGGAAAGCGAGGTCATGCTTTTGCCAGAGCCGGACTCTCCGACAAGCCCGACTATTTTTCCCCGACCAACGTTAAAGGATACATGGTCAAGAATGCGCACTGAGCCAGTTTGCTTTTTAAAATCGGTGCAAAGATTCCGCACTTTGAGAAGAATATCACTGTTCGACATGACTTGAGCCTCAATCTTTCATGTAAGGGTCCAGCGCGTCACGCAGACCGTCACCGATGAAGTTGAACGCGAGAACGGTTATGAGAATGGCAACGCCGGGCATGATGGCGACTAAGGGCGCAGCAAAGAGATACTCCTTGCCTTTTGCTACCAACAGCCCCCAACTTGCCTCTGGCGGCTGAACGCCAACTCCAAGGAAACTCAGGCTCGACTCCCACATAATGGCTTCGGGAATGCTGAGCGAAAAAAGCACGATTAGCGTCGGCACGACATTTGGAAATATATGCCGGAACATAATGACCGATTTAGACGTGCCATTCGCACGAGCCGCCTCAATAAATTCCTTTTCGCGCACTGCCAAAGTTTGGGATCGAACAACACGGGCCACACCCGCCCAACCAACCAAGCTCAATGCTATGAAAATGTTAAAGAGGTTTGCGCCTAAAGTGTACATCACGACCATCGCAAGCAGGAGCGACGGAAAGGAGATCATCATATCAGCCAAGCGCATGATGACGAAATCCACACGTCCACCATAAAAGCCACTGATTACCCCCATGATCGTGCCGAGGATCAATGCGATCATGCTTGGGATGATGCCCACCAGCAAAGAAATACGTGCACCGTAAAGAATTCGGGTCAACAGATCGCGGCCAAAATTGTCTGTACCCAGCCAGTAGGTCAAAGACGGGGGCAGCAACTGCTCATCCAATTCCACACGGTAAGGATCGTGTGGGCTAATCCATGGAACAAAAATCGCTATAAAAACAAGGGCAGCAATAACGAAAAGCCCGATCATCGCCTTCTTGTTTCTTCTGAAACTGCGGATCGTATCACTTAAAAAGCTGTCGCTTTGCGCATCGTGAATCTGCTCATCAATATTCTGAACAACTTGTGCGATTTGCGTCATTTCGAGCCACCCTTCATTTGATTACGGATGCGAGGATCGAGGACGGAATAGAGTATATCCGCGAGCAAATTGCCCAGAATGACGAGGACAGTTGCAAACAATACCGACCCTTGGAGAAGTGGCATGTCACGCGCTTGAATTGCATTGACTGAAATGCGCCCAACTCCGGGAATGCCAAAAATCGCTTCGGTAATCACTGCACCAGACAAGAGGCTCGCCACCTGAATAGCCATTATGGTTACAACCGGAATGAGCGAGTTTTTCAGTGCATGTCGGGTGATAACAAAGGTTTCATGCAGGCCTTTCGCCCGCGCTGTTCGAATATAATCATGGCGCATAACTTCAAGTAAACTTGAGCGGGTTAAACGCGCAATAACACCTGCTGAACTCCATCCCAAAACAAGTGCCGGCATGATGACATATTGATAGCCATAAAAACCCGACACCGGCAGCCATTTAAGCTGAACCGCAAACACATACTGCATCAGCAAAGCCGACCAGAAGATCGGCATTGAAACGCCGAGCAGTGAAAAGCCCATGAAAAAATGGTCAACCATTGTATCGCGGCGCACAGCAGAAATAATTCCAGCAGGAATACCGATCATCCACGACACCACTGCAGCACATGCAGCAAGCAGCAATGTGTTTGGAAAGGCATTCATAATAAGCGTCGTAACACTGCGATTGAGCTTAATCGACGTACCAAGATCGCCCTGCACTGCGGCGAAAAGGAAACGAAAATAGCGCGTTATCAGTGGGTCATCGAGATGCATCTGCGCACGCACGCGTGCAATCACGTCCGGGCTTGCATGTTCCTTCATCAGAAGGGCTACAGGATCACCGGGTATGACATTCAGCATGATAAACAACAAAGCGGTAATTCCGATCAAAACCGGGATCGAAATCGCGATGCGCTTTATAACGAAATTCAGCATCGCAAGGAGTTCCTTTACAATGCGCCAGCAGCTTTTGCGGCGTAATTAATCAAAAGCAGTTGCTGGTCCGCTTTCTTTCGCGGGCCAACTGCTTTCCAAAACGGCATGTGATGAGAGATCGAAACACGTTGCAGTCAGTCTTGCTGCTGCAACGTGCTTTAAGAGCCCTATTCGACTTCTGTCTTGTAATAGCTCATGTCACTCCAGCCATTCCAGGGGATCGTAAAGTTCTTGACCCTTGGTTGAACCACATAGTTATGGTCGAGGCTAAACAACGGCACCCAAGCCGCATCGTCCTGAACAATTTGTTCGGTCAGCTTTTGATAAACTGCACACCGTTCTGCCGGATCGGTGATAACGCGCGCTTTCTCGACATCTTCAAAGACTTTAGGGTCGTTATTGTTGAAACCCCGCACGCCCGTCCCACTTTTGCTGAAAAACGTATAAAAGAAATTGTCGGGATCGTTAAAGTCCGCCGACCAGGTCTGCGTGTAATTGTCGATTTTTCCTGCTTTCCGCAAATCAAAATAAGCGGATTCATCCATCGTTTTAATCTGGGTATTGAAGCCGGATTTCTTGAGTTGCGCCTGAATGATCTGGTTCATATCAGACCATTTGGATGACCAGCTGCTCACCTGCGCGAGATTGATATCAACACCATCCGGATAGCCGGCTTCAGCAAGCAGTTGCTTAGCCTTTTCAGGATTATATTCAATGGGGGTCGCGTCGGTGTAGCAGATCAAACCACGCGGCATGACACCGTTTTCGAGTTTACCCTTGCCATAGAAGTTCTTATCAAGAATTTCCTGACGGTTGATCCCCATCTGGAAAGCCTTACGAACTTTGGGATCATCAAATGGTTTGTTGGCCTGATTGATATGATAGTAATACATACCAACGCGCGGCCCGCTTTTGATGTGCTCTTTCCATGTGTCACTTCCATAGAAGTATGGAGTCTGGCTCATTGCGTAATCGAGATCGAACACGTCAAGTTCGTCAGCTTCGAACAAAAGACGCAGGGTCTCTGAATCCGCTACAACGCGGACCAGAACACGATCAAGCTTTGGTCTTCCTTTAAAGTAAGCTTCATTCGCCTCAAGCATTTGGTTGTCATTGAGATTATACTCGCGCAACACAAATGGGCCTGTGCCATTGGTCGTTTCCGGTGACAGGCCAAACTGATCACCAAGTGGCTCAGTAAATTTGCGATTATAGATCGATGCTTGTGGACTGGCCATGAGCGCAGTAAACGCTGCATATGGCTCTTTTAGCGTTATGCGGACGGTATAATCATCGACAGCTTCAATGCCGCGCACTTTGTCGGCGCTGCCATTCAATCGCTCGGTCGCACCATCAACAAAGTCCAGAATATCAGTGCTTAATGCCTTGGTAGCAGGATCCAGCATACGGTCAAAAGTATAGACGACATCATCAGCCTTTAATTCTTCGCCATTATGGAAAAGCACGCCCTTACGCAGCTTGAAAGTATAGACTTTACCATCATCGGAAACCGTCCAGCTTTCTGCAAGGCTGGGAACGAGTTCTGACTTACCGGGCGCGGTTGTCTCTGCCTCAATCAGCCGATCAAATACGTTGAGTGGCAAAGTATAGGCGTCCGTTGTTTTTTGAACATCCGCCGTCTTGGGGTCTTCAGGATATGAGACACGCAGCATATGGTCGGATGCCATTGCTGGTGCGAGCAAAGCTAAGCTGACGACGCTTGCCGATAGAATGGTCTTGATTTTTTGTAACATTATATTCCCCTTTTTCTTGTATTTTTTCTCATCAAAATTCAAAGTGGCGAGGCTTTCCGCCACATCCTTCTAAAAGCCAATGGCAGATTTCCATTCGCCTTTGTCTTCAATCTTCAACTGCTCCCGAATATCCAGCCGGTTGCGAATGAGCCGGTAACGATCATCCTCAACGAGGACTTCCGCTATAAGATCTCTGGAATTGTAGGTGGAGGACATGGTTGCGCCGTATGCACCAGCACAGTCAAAGGCGACCAGATCACCAGCGGCGAGCTCTCCGAGACCTTCGTAATAACCAAAATCATCCGAACTTTCACAAATGGGACCAACAATCCTATGTTGTGACTTCGCATTCTGTTCTGGTTCATTAATCGGGATAACAGGATGGGTCGCGTCATAGAGTGCGGGACGAATAAGATCATTCATGCCACTGTCAATGATAGCAACAGCGTCGCTATCGACGTCTTTCAGATACAGAACTTCGGTTACAAGAAGCCCTGCCCGACCAACGAGCCAACGCCCGGGCTCTACAGTCAATTTGCAGCCAAGGTTGCCCACGGTTTCAGCAATGATTGCCGCATATTCTTTGACATCAGGTCCGGGCTTTTCGCCGATCGAAATTCCAATGCCACCACCAAGATCAAGATGCGGAACCTCAAGACCTTTTAAACGCAAATCGCGAACCAAATCCGACATCGTTGAAAATGTATTCCTGAATGGCGACAGATCCTGCATCTGGGAGCCGACATGGACTGCTAGACCCTTAAGCTCCAATTCCGCACATTTAGAAGCCGATGCATAAACGCGCGGCACTTCGGCAATTGGAATGCCAAATTTGCTCTTCTTTGTTGCTGTCGTAATCTTCGCATGAGTTTTTGCGTCGACGTCAGGATTAACCCGCAATGCAACCGGTGCTCGCGTTTTAAGAAGGCGTGCGATGTCAATGATCTCGTCCAATTCAGCTGCTGATTCAACATTAATCTGATGAACGCCAACCTTAAGTGCCCTCTTAATTTCCTGACGCGTTTTACCGATGCCTGAAAAAATGACACTTTTCGCCGGGATACCAGCCGCGAGCACGCGCTCCAGTTCTCCACCGGACACGATATCCATGCCGCAGCCCAACTCAGCCAGCAAACGCAAAACAGCAATGTTGCTATTTGCCTTAACTGCAAAACAGATCGAAACGTCAATCTTGTTCAGCTCTTCCGCCAGCGTTTGATAAGCCCATTTTATGGCATCCGTAGAATAGCAATAAAATGGCGTCGGAATATCCTGCGCAATTTCGCTAAGGCGAACCTTTTCAGCGTGAAGCTCTCCTTTTTTGTAAGAGAACCACGTGCAGTTTGACTGCCGCTGATTAACCGACGACGACGTTTTCATTGTATCACCCATTTTTCCCCAATCGTTGTAGGGGGTGTTTTGGGAATATAATTCCAAAGTTTTTTATGCTTGTGAAATGCTCAAAAACTCTTTTTTATTCAAAATTGATATATAGAGAGGGTGCTGGCTGATGAGAAAACTGAACCAGAGGCAAATTGAAGTTTTCAATGCCATTATGGTCAATAAGAACATGACTGTTGCGGCTGCTCATTTGAACACATCGCAACCCACCATCAGTCGGGAACTCCGCGACATGGAAGAGCGGATCGGCTTTGATCTTTTCATTCGTTTTGGCAAGCGTTTAACACCAACAGATCAGGCATTTCTTCTACATGATGTGGTGCGGCGAGCATTCATTGGCATGGACGAAATCAGCCGCGCAGCCTCAGCGATACGCACGCATAATGCAGCTAACTTTCGTATCGCAACCATCCCCGCTTATGCGGAATCGATTATTCCAAGGGTTGCAAAAAGGCTACAAAATTCGAAGACCAGCGTTCATCTTTCGCTTCATTCCCACGAAGAAATCTCGCTTCAAAACGAGATGATGACGACTGTTTTCGATCTCGGTATCACAGAGGGACAGTTCGAGTACCAAGGTTTCTGCCACGAGCAAATTGACGTTGGATCGCTCGTATGTGTCATACCAATCAATCATCCGCTGACACAGAAAAACGTATTAACCCCGCAAGATTTCGACTGCGTTCCTTACGTTTCATTTTCGCAGGATGATCCGTACCGTCGCAAAGTCGATGAAATCTTTGCGCAGAACGATATTATGTGCCGCTACTCTGTTGAGACCACAACCGCGGCCAGTGTTTGCTCAATGGTCATGGCCGGACTGGGCGTTTCCATCGTCAATCCTCTGACAGCATGTGACTATCTTGAAATGGGCATTGCGCTACGGCGTTTCAGCATTGAAATCCCATATACGATGCACTTATGGCATCCACAAAAAAGCAAGAATGCACGGCTGATCGCCAAGTTCATGACTCTCATGCAGGAAGAAGCCACAACAGTAAAAGATACGCTAAGAATCAAGCTAAATAGATAAAATTTAAGAATTTTTTTATAAAATTCAGGCAAGGTATTGTACTTCTAAGTCCGTTTAAAACGTGCGCATTATCGCCACACCATGAAAAACTCCTTAGCGATCAACGCGGACAGTTAACAGCACTAACCGGACCTGAGTTCAGGGATAAGGCAAGCAGGTGGGGTATAAGTATGGGTTTTAAAGCGTCAGAATCAACTCACAAAGGGCGGTGCAAGTCCCTGGCTTCTGCACAAGTGTTTCTACCATGCCAAAGTCGAGTCATTTGCGTTAAAATTGCGGCCTAGCAACTCAAACCTTTCGTAAACTCGATCTATCCCAAGGCCTTAGGAAGGGCGCTCTGGGATTTCTCCACCGACCGTTTCTGTATCGAACGCAACACCCTTATCATCCATCTTTATCAATTCGACAATAGGCCGCAGCGAAGTTCAGGCGCAATCACGTTTTGGGCGCCTCCCCAGAGACCCCTGCGACCCACGAATTCACCCCTGAAAGGGTGTTAACGCTAAACGCCGTAGTATGTGGGGCAAATCCGGTGGGATGTTTCTGATTTAGAGTTGAAATCAAGAATCCGCGCGTGCAGAAAATCTGCTGTCCGCTTTCCAGACTTCCAGTCAAGCTTCGCAGCGGTTGTCCGTGACTGACGACAACATAGTACACTATATTTTTGAAGGGAACTAATCCCACAACCAGCTAGTGATAGGGATGAATTAAACAATTACTGACTATCAATAGCCCACGAAATGTTGTTGGAAATCAAACAGCCAAGTCTTCTACCCGTAAACCAGGAACACGATCAAACTCTCTGCGATTGTTCGTAACCACAATCAGACCACGTGAGCGGGCGTGGCCAGCTATCAATTGATCGTATGGGCCTAAAGGAGTTCCATTACGCGCCAATTCGGCACGTAATTGGGCCGTATGGTTTGCTGCCGGTTCATCATACGATAATACTTCAAGGCGAGCTGCAAACACCTCCACGACTGCAAAGTTTTTTCGGGATTGTCGGATTTTTCCGCCCCGTAAATCAATTCCATCAAGCTCATCGAGCTAATGCACAATTGATCGCGGAAGCGGTTAAACGCTTCCCGAACTTGCTGTGGTCTGTTCTTAATCGTAAAAATACATATATTCGTAGCCAGCATGTACTTCAGCATTACAGCGCCTCGCGTTCCTGCGATGCAGGCTGATCACGCTCAATCATGAAGTCGGATGTGGGCTCAATACCTTCAAACCAGCTATCCCACACCTCCCCAGCAGGTGCAATAATTCGAGTGCGCCCCACAGCAACAATATCGACACGCTTCACGTCGGCAGGCAAAGCTACTGACTTTGGCAAGCGGATAGCTTGACTTCGATTGCTTTGGAATACTGCGCCCTGTTCCATCTTCGTAATACCTCATTATCCATATTGATATCATATCGATAGCCAACCGTCCGGGATATACTTTTAGATGTCAATGAGGCAGCCTAATTGAAACTTAAGACCATCAATGAAATTCCCATACGCGCGTACAAGGCCGAAAAACCTGGCCTATAATCCCGAGGGTATCCGCAGCATCCAGAGTGCCAGGCAAGATTCTCCATTCCAATTCAAGTTCGTCGGCCCATATAACAATACGAGGTGTGATGGGCATCAGCAGCCCATCGTCGACCTCATTAACTTATAATGCAAGATAGTCAAAGCACTTCGACATATAAGATAACCTGGAGCTTTTGTCTTGTTGTCCGCAACTCAAATTGTTAAAAGCTAAAATAGATAATTTGAGGAAGATCAGGGTAATGATCAATAAATATGAGCCGCTGCCTCGCACCAGGGGCAGTCTTGTCGTCAAAACAAGTGACGAGCTTAAAGAGGCGATCCAAGCTGGCACTTTTAAGCCAGGTATGAAATTGCCAAGCGAAGCGAAGCTAACGGAATCCATGGGTGTGAGCCGGACAGTCATTCGAGAGGCTATCGCAGCGTTGCGCGCAGACGGGCTTGTTGAAGCGCGACAAGGAGCAGGTGTATTCGTGCTTGAAGCGCAGCCGCAAGAGACATTGCCGTTTCAAAACCTGAATTACGAGCGAATTTCGTCTGTTATTGAGCTTCTGGAGCTTAGAACAGGCGTCGAGATCGAAGCTGCCGGACTTGCTGCGGTAAGGCGCTCACCGCAGCAGGAAGAAAATATATTCATTCGCCACCGACAAGTTCTGGCCTGCCTTGAAGCTGGAGAATCCACGGCCGAGGCGGATTTCGCATTACATATTGCCATAGCCGACGCATCCAACAATCCGCGGTTTCGAGAGTTCCTGACGATGATCGGTAACGGCGTTATCCCACGCGCAGCTCTTCAGCCTGGTAATGATACAAGTTCTGGCAATTATATCGCTCACCTGCATCAAGAGCATGAACGGATCATCGAAGCTATCGCAACCGGAGATGAAGATGGTGCACGAGAAGCGATGCGTAGCCACCTGAAGGGTAGCCAGATGCGGTATCGCGCAATTTTGCGGCAGGCACGCGATAACTTATAATATAAGTTATTGACACTCATCATCTGACTCTACTACAGTCCCTATGAAACTTCGCTCTAAAGGGAACTTCATATGGAACCGCAACAGATCAAACAAAAACTGGGCGCCGGATTGCTGTCTTTTCCGGTCACGCATTTCGATACTGAAGGGCGGTTTACGCCTGAAAGCTATAAAGCGCATGTCGAATGGCTCTCCAGCTTCGACGCGCCGGTTCTTTTCGCAGCTGGCGGAACAGGTGAGTTTTTCTCACTGCTTCCAGACGAGATTCCTGCGATTGTATCTGCCGCCAAGGACGCTGTAGGCAACAGCGACACAGCTATTGTTTCGGGTTGCGGTTACGGAACTGAAGTCGCTATCGATATTGCACGATCGGCGGAAAAAGCAGGTGCAGACGGCATTCTGCTTTTGCCCCATTACCTGATTGATGCACCACAGGAAGGCTTGTACGAACATATTAAACGCGTTTGCCAGTCGATTGGTATTGGCGTCATGGTCTACAATCGTGATAACTCGGTCATCCAGCCTGACACATTGGCTCGCTTGTGTGATGACTGCCCTAATCTCGTGGGCTTTAAGGATGGTGTCGGCGACATCGGGCTTGTTCGTCAGATCACGGCAAAAATGGGCGACCGTCTGACCTATCTGGGTGGAATGCCGACAGCAGAACTCTTTGCGGAAGCCTATCTCGGCGCAGGCTTTACCACCTATTCATCGGCAGTATTCAACTTCGTTCCAGGTCTGGCAGTTGAGTTTTATAAAGCCCTTCGCGCTGGCGAACGTGCCACGTGTGAACGCATTCTGAATGACTTCTTTTATCCGTTCATGGCCATTCGCAACCGCCGCAAAGGCTATGCTGTCGCAGCAGTCAAAGCTGGCGTTCGTCTGCAAGGTTTTAACGCTGGCAAGGTCCGCTCGCCTCTCTCCGATCTGACGCGTGAGGAAGAGGGAATGCTTGAAGCTTTGATCGGCAAATATGCTCGAAAGCAGGCTGCATAAGTCCCAACTACAAACAAAAGCCGCAAGTTTTCACCTGCGGCTTTTCACTTTTAAGCACTCTTCTAAGATAGAGAGGCAACCATATCTTTCAGACGCGAACATGCTTGAATAAGTTCTTCATCGGAAGCTGCAATCGATAGCCGAATAAAACCCGGCGCACCAAACGCGATCCCTGGAACACTGGAAACGCCAAAAGCATTGAGCAAATAACTTGCAATGTCCGTATCATCATTAAGCGTTACGCCCGACGGCGTTTGTCTTCCAAACAGCTGCTCCACCCCGATAAATGCATAAAAAGCACCTGCTGGTTTGAGAAACTCAATCTCAGTTATTTGACAAAGATAACCAGATACCAAATCGGCACGGCGGCTGAAAGTGTGCGCTGCATCCGCAACAAAATCCTGATCGCCATCAAGTGCTGCTTTTGCCGCCGCCTGTGCAATGCCACACACAGATGTGACGCTTTGAGATTGCATTTTATTGATCGCAGCGATCAGCCCCTTGGGGCCTGCCACATAGCCAACACGCCAACCCGTCATGGCATATGCTTTGGAAACACCGTTGACGATCATCGTGCGCTCACGCAATTGCGGGCATACACTCCCAAAAGAGACAAATGGGACATCGCTTAGCAGGATGTGTTCATAAATCTCGTCAGAAAGAATGAGAATGCGTTCGTGTCGTTCGAGCACAGCAGCCAATTGCGTATATTCATCAGCGCTGTAAACTGCACCAGTCGGATTGGATGGCGAGTTGAGCATTAGCCAACGCGTGCGCGGGGTGATCGCTGCTTTAAGCTGCGCTGACGTGAGTTTAAAACCCGTTTCAGGTCCGCAGTTCATGAAAACCGGTTTGCCACCGTGCAGTGAAACAATATCGGCATATGAAACCCAACATGGCGTCGGAATAATAACCTCATCGTCCTCCTCAAGGGTGGCGAGAAATGCGTCGAATAAGATTTGCTTTGCACCATTCGCGACCGTCAGTTCGTCGAGGCTAAAATCCAGCTGATTGTCGCGTTTGAACTTGGCAGTAATCGCGTTACGAAGTGCTTCCGTTCCCGCGGCAGCCCCATAGCGAACACCACCTGCTTTCACCGCAGCACAGGCGGCATCGACAACATGGGCTGGTGGCTCGAAATCCGGTTCCCCCAAAGATAAGTCGACAATATCACGGCCTTCGGCGCGTAGCTTTTTAGCGGCCATCGAAACTGCCATACTGGGTGAAGCTTTCACACCTGCTGATCGGCGGTTTTCATAATTCATTTTGAACGCTCTTTTCCAAACATTGAGACAAAAGAAGCCGCCCATGCGGCGGCTTCTGAAAGTCTTGCAATTACCGGCTTATGACATAGTCAAATTCGAGATCACGTTGCACGGCCTCTTCACACCGCTTCTCGACAGGGCCATAACCGCCGCCACCGGGTAGCTCCAGGATAAGACGGCGACCAGCGGGCACATGCTGTCTGCCCTTGGCATTAAGGACTGTGCCGTCATCGAGCACGACAGCTCCGGCGGCTCCATCTTCGCCACCTTCACGACCACGCGGCGGATGCTTGATGCGATCGAACATGGCGTTAAAGTAAATTTCATGCCCTTCGGTCGGCGCAATCTCAACAACCTGCCCAAGACCACCACGATATTGACCTGCACCACCAGATCCGTCGCGCAATTCCTTACGCCAGAATATAACCGGGCCGACATGTTCGGTGGCTTCAATCGACATCGAATGAACGCCACTTGGAAAGGCGGTGGCACTTAAACCGTCGAGTTGCGGACGCGCACCCGTTCCACCACTATTAAACAATAAGACTTCGGCACGATGTCCGCCATTCTTTGGCGCATTTTCCCCGGTCAATGGCCGCGCACTGACATGAAGGTTCCACAAGGCACCGGAACCTTCCGCCGGAATTTTTCCCGGTAGCATCTTGTGAACCGCACCAAGTACCGCATCGGGCACGAGATGACCAAGAACGTGGCGGACTGAAACAGGTGCCGGACGCTGCGCATTAAGAATACAGTCTTTCGGCGCAGTCACCTTGAATGGCAACAGCGAGGCATGATTGTTCGGAATTTCCGGTGCAAGGGAACATTTCAAGCCATAGCATGCATAGGCTGCTGAATAGATCAACGGACAGTTAATCCCCTTAGGGCTTGGCGCGGATGTCCCAGCGAAGTCGGCCAGAATATGATCGGAATGCACATCAAGGCGGACAACAATGTCGATGGGATCAAGATAACCATCGACCCGCATGACATTGGAATAGGATCCATGCGGCAAAGCAGCAAGCCGTTCGAGCGTTGCATCATAGCTGCGCTTGAAAATGAATTCAGCCAGTCCCTCAAGGTCGTCGAGATGAAATTCATCCATCATGTCCATCAGACGGCGATGACCGATTTCATTACAAGCGGCAAGCGAATAGACGTCACCAACAACCTGATGGCTTTCACGCACGTTGTTGCGCAGAATATTGACGAGGTCCTTATTGACCACACCGCGTTCCGCAAACTTCATGATCGGCACAAAAATGCCTTCCTCATAAACTTCATTTGCGTCGGGTCCAAAACCACGGCCGCCGACATCAACAACGTGTGCCGTACAGGCAAAAAAGCCGGTTAACTCGCCTTTGCGAAAGCTTGGCGACACGACGGTAAAGTCGTGCAGATGTCCTGTGCCCTTCCATGGGTCATTGGTAATGTAAACATCACCCTCAAAAATATTCTCACGGCCAATGTCATTGATGAAATGGCCGACTGCTTCCGCCATGGCATTGACGTGTCCAGGGGTGCCGGTGACGGCCTGAGCGATCATCAAACCAGCGCGGTTGAAAACACCCGCCGAAAGATCGCCGGATTCACGCACACTCGTACTGAAAGCGGTGCGGATGAGCGTCACTGCCTGTTCTTCAACAACAGAAATAAGTCGGTTCCACATGATCTGCATATGGACGTCTGAAATAGGTTTCTTTGTCATGATAACATTCCTCAAGCAGCTTTTGCGCGCAATAACAGGCATCCATCGGCCTGCATGACCACTTCGCGGCTAGCAGTCACAATGGTTGATGTTTCGCGTTCTGTAATGACCGCAGGTCCGGCGATCCAATCACCCGGTTTCATATCAGCACGTTCAACCACAGAGGCATCCAGAAAGCGCTCTTCGAGAACATCGAATATCTGACGCTGACCAGACACGGATGCCCGCGACTGTTTGTTTACAGGCTTTGCAGGTGATGGAGCGGCCGCATCTGCGCTTGCACGTAACGACCAGCTCACGATTTCAACGTCCAGATCATCAATCACACGACCGAAGAAACGTTCATAGCATTCATCGAAAAGACCGCGGAAAAGACCAGCATCCGCATCCTGATAGTCACGAACTTCGATAGTTACGGGTACTTCCCAGCCTTGACCCGCATAGCGCATGTAGGCCGTACATTCGAGCGATGGGTTCGCATCAGGCGCACCCGAACGGACAAAGGACGTTGCTTCCTCGACCAGTTCGCGGATGACCGTGTTGATCGCGGTGCCATCAAAACGGCTCAGGCGACTATAGGCACTGCGGACAGATTCAAAACCAAAAGGAGCGCGCAGAAAGCCGATTGCCGAGCCGACGCCTGCACCGGGTGGAATGAGAAGATCATTAACACCGAGCTTTTCGCAAAGACGTGCCGCATGAACAGGCGCTGCTCCACCGAAGGCAATCATTGTGAATTCCGATAATTCCTTGCCGTTTTCGACCGCATGCATGCGCGCTGCGTTGCTCATGTTCTCGTCAACGACTTCACTCAAACCATAAGCAGAGGTTGCAACATCTGAACCGAGTTTACTTCCAATATCAGCTTCCATCGCCTTTTCAGACGCATTGCGCGACAGCTTCATGGCACCACCAGCGAAGCTGTCGGGATCAAGGCGACCGAGAATAACATCAGCATCCGTAACGGTTGGATGAATACCACCACGATCATAGCATGCAGGGCCCGGTTCTGAGCCAGCACTATGCGGACCAACGCGGATCTGACGCATCGAATCCACCGTTGCAATCGAGCCGCCACCGGCGCCGATCTCGACCATTTCGATAACCGGAATAGAAATTGGCATGCCGCTACCCTTCTTGAAGCGATATGTACGTGCCACTTCAAAGGTCTTCGACGTCTTAGGAACCTGTTGTTCGATCAAACAGATTTTGGCGGTTGTCCCACCCATATCGTAGGAAACGACCTGATCAAGCTTGTGGTTGGCCGCAATATAGGCCGCAAAGATAGCGCCTCCTGCGGGTCCCGATTCAAGCAGACGAACCGGAAATTCAATCGCACTTTCAATACTAATGATACCACCACCCGAATGGATCATGAAGACAGGAGAGACCAGCCCCTCTTCGCGCAAACGGCCAACAAGACGATTGAGATAAGAAGCCATCAGCGGCTTTACATAGGCGTTCGCACAAACCGTATTGAAGCGCTGGAACTCGCGCATCTGTGGCGACACTTCCGATGAGATGGACACCGACAGATCAGGCTTTTTCGCCAACAACCGATCACGGAAGCGGCGTTCATGTTCTCCGTTGAGATATGAATGAATAAATCCGACGGCGACGCTTTCATAGCCTTCCGCAATAATACGGTCGCAGAGCGTGTCGACTTCCTTCTCATCAAGCGGCTTAAGAATTTCTCCCGTTGCTCCAATACGCTCATCGATTACCAATCGGTCATTGCGCGGAACAAGTGGTGCTGGCAGGACAATATCCAGATCATACTGCTCGAAGCGACTTTCAGTGCGCATTTCGATAACGTCACGGAAGCCCTTTGTCGTCACCAGTGCCGTCTTGGCACCGCGCCGCTCAATCAACGCATTCGTAGCAAGTGTTGTGCCGTGAATAACGGTGTCGATCTGCTCAAGCTTAACTCCAGCTTTTTCAGCCACTTCAGCAATGGCTTTGATGATCGCGTTTTCCGGAAATGCGTAATCCGTCAGCACCTTGGTCGAATGAAGAGTCTCACCAACTTCCATCGCCACATCAGTAAAGGTTCCGCCAATATCGACACCAACCCTGATCAGTTTGCCATCTATCGTCATGTTCTTGCTTAACTCCCAGAAAGAGATCAATACGGTATGTGCGGGCGCAGCTGGAAAGCTGTAAAGCGGCACGTGTCTATCGGTTCCCGCAAATATCCTTTGCGGGTTCAATGTCGTCGAATGTGCATGCTTTGGTGGTGGTGTACGGTTAGCGCCGCACACAATCTAACTCAAATCACGGGATAACTATTGCTTGCCCGTAAAGTCTACACCATCAAGCTCGGTTGGTAGTTTTGGGCGATCAACACCAATCCACTTTTTATAAAGCGCATCCAATGATCCGTCGGCATTATGCCGCGTTACGAAATCATTGAGATAGTCGAGCATTTCCTGGTCGCCCTTACGAACAGCCATGGATTGAATATTATCTGCAGCCTTATACTTGCGGTCATAGTTATCGCCATTCCCCGTGCTGTCGATCACCAAACCATAGGTCAGACTTCCAAGAATAGCGTCTACCTGTCCAGACAAAAGGGCTTGCACGGTTGTTGCATCATCATCGAAACCTTTGGTTTTTGTGCCCGCTGGTGCAACCCTTCTAAGGATCGGCTCAAACGCGCTGCCTCGGTTGACACCTATTGTATAGTTGGCAAGATCTTCATTGCCTTTAATGGCGAGGTCTTTTTTACCCCAAACAGTGATGTCATTTGCGGAGTAAGGCAGAGCAAACTGAATGACCTTGGCGCGTTCCGGCGTGACCGTCATAGATGGCACAAGGAAATCAACCATACCATTGGTTAGCAATGGAATACGGTTTTGGCCGGTAACGCGTTCGAACTTGACCTCGACTCCAAGCTCCTTGGCAATCAGATTGGCGACTTCAATGTCGTAGCCACCATTTTTGCCATTCTCGTCAATAAAGCCCCATGGAAACTGGTCCATCTGAACCCCAACAACGGCGACACCCTTGGCTTTGATTTCGTCAGGTGATGCAGCCAGTGCAGTACCCGAAGCCCAAAGAGATGCAACAACTCCTGCTGCCAGACTAAATGCGATCTTCGAAAACATGTTCTTACCTCTGGTTTATTTATTGTTGATTTAACGTGACGCGTTGAGGCGCTTCTCGATCCGGGCGCTGTAGTAAGTGAGCGGAACACAAATGACGAAATACATGAGACCCACCGTTCCAAAGACTTTCATCGGCTCGAAAGTGATATTTGCCATGAGCTGTCCTGATCGCGTGAGCTCGGTCAGCCCAAGCAATGCGGCTAACGCTGTTCCCTTGATAAGATTGACCAGAAATCCGATGGTCGCGGGCAGACCGATGCGAAATGCCTGTGGCAGTACGACATCCTTCATACGATCAAAATATCCAACGCCGAGCGCACGTGCAGCCTCGTCCTGACCGGTCGGAACAGCTTCAATACTTCCACGCCAGATTTCGCCTAGAAACGCACTGGCATGCAGCGAAAGTCCGACGATCATGGCTACCCAAACATCGACACGAAGGCCCAACAGCGGCAAGCCAAAATAGACAAAGAAGAGCTGGATAAGCAGCGGTGTACCCTGGAAAATCTGGATATAGGTGGCCATCGTATAACGCAGCCATTTCATCCGGCTGGTACGCCCAAGCGCAACCATTAAGCCCGCAAGCCCTCCGAAAGTAAAAGCGAGGATTGACAACAAGACCGTCCAGCGTGCGCCTTCAAGGATGAAAAAGAATTCTCCTGAACCAAAACTACGGATCATCGCTAAGCCTCACTTCGTCGGATAGGAAAAGTAGGTTCTGCCGATGAATTGCAGAACGATGGAGAAGAACTGCGATAGTGCAAGATAGATAACGCCCAGTATGAAATAGACCTCAAAACTTCGGAACGTTTCTGAATCGATCATCTGTCCCACATAGGTCAGTTCTTCCGCAGAGATGGATGCCACCAGGCTTGAATTGAGCATCATCAGAATGAACTGACTGCACAAAGCGGGGTAGACTGCGCGAATGGCGGGGCGGAAGATAATGAAGCGGTAAATATCGAATGTATGAAGCCCCAATGCCTTGCCAGCTTCAACCTGCCCAACCTTGATTGATTCAACACCACCGCGAACAATTTCAGCAGCATAGGCCGCGCAATTCAGCGTCATCGCCAAAATTGCCGCCTGTTCAGCAGTCAGCGTGATCCCCATGGAAGGCATGCCAAAAAAGATAAAAAACAACTGCACGAGAAAAGGAGTATTCCGGATCAGTTCGATATAGCCAAACGCGATAAGCGCAATTGGCCTGATCGAGCTCATGCGCATAAGCATGAAAACAATACCGAGCAGCAGGCCCAAAATCATCGACGTGGACGATATTTTCAGCGTCAGGATTGCGCCATTAACGAGCGCCGGCCATGCTGCCAAGACTGGTCCAAAGTCAAATATATAATGCATTCGCTATCTCCCACTTATCACCTTTGTTCCCCTTATTGTCAGTGGTTGAGAATCTGCCCGAGAAACGCTTTGGCGCGCTCATGTTTGGGATTGCTGAAAAATTCGTTGGGTGGAGCGCTTTCGATAATCTCGCCGCGATCCATGAAAATCACGCGATGGGCAACTGCGCGCGCAAAACCCATTTCATGGGTTACACAGATCATCGTGATGCCATCATCAGCAAGACATACCATAGTATCAAGCACCTCTTTGACCATCTCGGGATCAAGCGCTGAAGTCGGTTCGTCAAAAAGCATGATCTTGGGGTCCATACAAAGTGCGCGCGCAATGGCAACCCGCTGCTGCTGCCCACCGGATAGCTGAGCTGGATACTTGTTGGCCTGATCCGCAATATGGACGCGGTTGAGAAAATGCATTGCTTTCTCTTTCGCAGCCGGCGTCGACGACTTGTGCACGCGGCGCGGAGCGAGCATGCAATTTTCCAGCACGGTCATATGCGGAAACAAATTAAACTGCTGAAAGACCATCCCGACATCGCGGCGAATATGATCGACATTCGCTCCTTTGTTGCCCAAACGGGTTCCATTCACATCAATTATACCATCTTGTATTTCTTCGAGGAAATTAATGCAGCGTATCAGCGTGGATTTTCCAGAACCGGAAGGACCGCACAGCACGATATGCTCGCCGCGATTAACCTCCAGATTGATGTCTCTGAGGACGTGAAGCTGGCCATACCATTTGTTGACCGCACTCATCTTGATGGCTTTGTCAGTCATCTAACTCTCGCTTCGTTATATCAGCAGAATGGAAACAGCGCTTTAAGCCCGAACCTCAAAAATCGCATCGACTTCAACGGCGAAACCACGCGGCAAGGAGCCTGCACCCAAAGCAGTACGCGCGTGACGACCTTTCTCGCCAAGAATTTCAACGAGAAGATCAGAAGCCCCATCAATGACAGCTGGATGATCCTTAAAATCGGGCACTGCATTCACAAAGCCGCGCACTTGCAGACAAGCATTAATGCGGTCAAGATCGCCTTCAAGCGCAGTGGACACACGCGCTAGAATATTAAGCGCACAGATGCGGGCTGCCTGGTAAGCCTCTTTCACATCCATCGTGCCACCCACCAAGCCAATATAGCAATCAATACCGTCAACGCGCGGAACCTGCCCCGAGATATAGAGCGTATCACCGCTGAGCCTGAACGGGACATATGTGCCGTTTGGTGCAGTGATCTCAGGAATAGTGATACCGAGTTCTTTTAGCCTGGATGAAACCGATCCCATCATGTTTCCCCTTATTGTTTTCCGCAATTCCTGCTTTGATCACCTGTTATGTGACATAGAAAGAATGTGATATTATCACTTGCGGTTTTGTTATGACATCAAATTCGCGGAAATATTACTTCTTGTCAAGATGGATTATGAGATGTCGTACAGCGTTTGCGACATATTCAAGAGCTGCATTTTATTGTTTTAAAATAATGTCTTATCAAGGTTCCGCCCTGTATAATTAGTTTCTGTCTGATAAATTTTTAAATGGAATCTCTTTTTGAAATGCACATCTTGGATTGGATTTTCTTGGGCTCAGGAATCTGAATTCATACAAATTTTAACCAAAAGGCAAACGAATTTAGCAGGAGATAATATCACCTTATCAATGATAATATCTTGCTTCTTTCGTGAAGGCATCGTAACAAAGCTGAGAGATGAGAAAATGAATTGAGCGGGATAGATTTTCATTGAAAACACTGACATCGCGAACGATTGACAATCTCAAGGCGCTGATTACCGATGGAACACTCCAAAATGGAGACAAGCTCCCCACTTTGGCAGAGCTCGGCGACACGCTTGGCGTCAGCCGAACGGTTATTCGCGAAGCGATTGCAGCCTTACGCTCAGACGGATTGCTGGAGGCGAAACACGGAGTGGGTATCTTTGTTCGCGATCAGGACAAAGCCATTGTCGCACCCGGCGAAGCCTCCACCATTCTGGAGCCGCTCGGTCTTTTATCCCTACCCTTTATGGACTTGCTTGAATTACGAATGGCATTTGAGGTTCATGCGGCCGGGTTAGCTGCTCAGCGCAGATCATGGGCACAGGAAGCTAAAATGTGGGAGGCTCTTAAACAGTTTGAGAACTCGCAGGATGACGAAGCGGCATTAGATGAACTTGATTTTGTTTTCCATCGATGCATAGCGGAAGCTACAAACAACCTTGCTTTCATCGAATTTTTCAGCGTAATGAGCGTGAAAATGCTGCCGCAGCCCGCGTTCTCACGCAATCTCAACCCCGCTCTGATCACGCCGGAATATATTCAGAACACGGTTGTAGAGCATCGCGCTATTTGCGAAGCGATCAGCTCAGGCGACACGGAAAAAGCCCGCAATGCGATGCAGGCTCACCTTACCCGCAGCCATCAGCGCTATAGAGGCTTTTCAGGGAGTGTGGGTTCACCATTGAGCAATATTACCGAAGCTTAGTTATCAAACTTGTCCGCAATTAAGCTTTCACACGGCGCAAATTGCACATGTAATGGGAACTGGTCTGCGCCCTGAAAAGTGACCCTACATAAAGTATGGCTTATGAGCCTCAGAAGGACATTGAAATGGCAGCGAAAAGACATAAGGCAAAAGAGATCGTCACCAAGCTTCGTCAGATTGACGTGTTGTATGCGCAGGGAAAATAGATAGCGGAAGCGATCCGGTCGATCGGCGTGACGGAAGTCACATATTACCGATGGCGTTCCGACTACGGTGGCTTGAATGGCGATCAGGTTAAGCGATTGAAGGAACTGAGGCAGAGAATAAACGGCTGAGGCGGGCTGTTCCTGATCTCATACTGGATTAGATGATCCTTGCCGAGGCCTTCAAGGGAAACGTCTGAGCCCCGCCCATCGCCGCGCTTGCGTGCACGATGTGATAGATGGAATAAAGGAGCACGAGAGATGGGTGTGCCGGGCTTTGGGCCAGCCTCGTTCCACGCAGCGCAAGATCGCCAAGCCGCCGGATGATAAAGCAGCGTTGACTGCGGACATCATGCACTCGCCCTTAAGTTTGGTCGCTATGGCTATCGTCGCATAACGGCGATGCTGCACCAGGCTGGCTGGATCGTGAACGTCAGGCGGGTTGAGCGCATCTGGCGACGGGAGGGGCTGAAAGTGCCGCGCAAGCAACCGAAACGCAGCCGACTGTGGCTGAACGACAGCTCGTGCATGCAGCTTCGACTGGGATACCCAAATCATGTCTGGTCCTGCAACTTTGTCGAGGACCGGACGCATAACGGCAGGAAGTCCGCATGCTCAACGCGATCGATGAGTTCACGCGGGAATGCATCGCTATCAGGGTCGAGAGCAAGCTGAAGTCCGCCGGTGTCATCGACGTGCTTTCCGACCTCTTCATCTTTCGCGGTGTCCCCACCCATATTCGTTCCGACAATAGGCCGGAGTTCATCGCCAAGGCGCTACGGGAGTGGATCGCAGCAGTCGGTGCCAAGACCGCCTATATCATGCCGGGCAGTCCTTGGGAAAACGGCTATTGGGAGAGCTTCAACTTCAAACTCCGTGACGAACTGCTCAACGGCGAAATCTTCTACACGCTCAAGGGTGAGGTGGAAAAGCAATCGATCCGGTGAATCGATTGCCCACCAAACAAGATCATCATCGAAAACTGGAAACAGCGTTACAACACAGTGCGGCCCCATTCAACACTAGGCTACAAGCCACCGGCACCCGAAGCAGTCGTCTGGCCTAAACAAAATGGCCCAGCGTCAACCAGCAGTGGCAAGCAGACACAGCATGCACTACCATTACAAAGGAATCACCCCATCGGGGCAGACCAATCGAACGGACAGCCCATCTTCTGCTCTGAGAAGAGAGGCACAACCGCTAACGAATTTGTGAGCTTGAGGTCCAGTCAAGATTCTTAGCCGCACCGGATAATTATTGCATTTAATCGTAAAAAGCATGAACCATCTTTGATCGCATCACTTGTCTTAGACTGGTACCAAACCGTCACCTCATGTACCGCATGAATAATAAATAGTGCTAGAAATGGAAATTTTATACAGAATATGACAATCAATATTGCTCTATGGCTAATCGTTTTTTCCAACAACTATTGATACAATCTCAACCCATGCCGAACCTTTTCCTGTGGCCTGACGATCAATTAACTTCAACGACCCATCTTTCCGATTAATTGAATAAGAAGAAATATGATCGGATTTTTCCCCAGCAACGACAAGAAAATCGCCTTTCTTATTAATAGAAAATGACCGTGGTTGTTCTTCGGTCTGCAAAGAATTGATATATGTCAACTCTCCGGTGCTTTCGTTTCTCTTAAACCCAATTATCTGACTCGTTGTTCGCTCCGTTATATAAACGAAACTGCCATCAGGTGTAATTTGAATATCAGCTGCCCAAATTGCTTGAACATCAGGCTTTGCGGCTCCATTCTGTGAAACTGGGGGGCGTTGTTTTCCAGGCGCAAGGGTAGTATCAGCAAGGCCTTCGAAACTGCCGATTTTTTTCAATGATCCTGTTTTATGATCTATAGAAAAAGCTTCAACTGTCGCAAGAAACTGGCTAACCACATAGAGGTGTTGGTTGTCTGGCGACAAGCTCAGATGTCGCAGTCCACTTTTTTTGTCAGAGACAATTTTACGTGGGTCATTATATCTTAAGGTGCCATGTCGAGCATCGAATATAAACTTTTCTACCGCGTTCTCACCCAATGATGGCGCAAAGGCGAAACGGTTCGTCCAGTCGAGTTTTATTGCATGCGTATAATGCAGCGATTTGATCACCTGAATATCTTCCTGTGACGCTTCACCTAAATCTGACAATGATTTAATGGCAATTAAATCGCCACTGTTTGAAGATGCAAAAAGATAATTCCCCGCATTGTCGGTGGAAATATGCAGCATATTATCTTTCAGAGGCGCTGAATTTAACGTCGTCAAGATGCCTGTCTTTGGATCTATACTCATAGAATGAACTTTAAAAGGTGCTGAACGAACTCCGGCATATAGAACGTTCTTCCTGGGGTTAGATGCCAACGGCATGACAAGGCCCCCAACCCTAAAAACTTGCAACTGACGCATAATACCCTGATCATTCAGAATATAACTCGTAATTGTCCCATCTTCAGCATTTGAAACATAAATGAAACTCTTGTCCGCAGCTCTTGCGCTGGACAAATGGAAGGAGGTAGCGGCTACCACCATTAAAACAACTGTCTTTAATGTTGAGTACAATTTCATCCTCCATTAGATTAATATAAAAATAGATTGTTATTTGTCTGATCTGTTCTCCAGTCGTTTTACATCCGCACACCTAAGGCCTATTGGGTGCATCCCACGTGTCAGAATTGCCAGTTTTGCTGTCGCCTCCAACTCTTCTATTGCATTACATGCGGCCTCTACATCAAGTCCGGCAACGACTGGCCCATGATTAGCCAGCATTACTGCTGTTCTTTTTCCAGCAAGACCACGAACAGCATCACCCATGCCGGGATCACCGGGCATGTAATATGGCAACAGCTTTACCTTCCCTAACTGCATTATTGCATAAGGAGTAAGTGGCGGGAGGAAATCATCCTCATTTGTATCAGGCAGCATGGATAGCGCTACCGAGTAACAAGAGTGGAGGTGTACCACTGCCCCCGTTGCTGACCGCGTATCGTAAAACGCACTGTGAAGAGGCATTTCCTTGGTTGGCCTGTCTCCGCTTATCAATTGTCCAGCCTCATCAAACCGGCTTAACCGCGCGGGATCCAGGCGCCCGAAACTAGATCCACTTGGACTTACAAGCAGGCCACCATCGTCAGTTCGTGCGGAAATATTGCCGGAAGAGCCACCCGTAAGTCCGCGGTCAAAAATTGACTTTGCAAGACTGCAAATCTGTTCACGAAGTTTAGATTCCGTACTCATAAAGACTCCAGACGTTGGAAAGCATCCCGGAAAAATGTGGGAGCACCAAAGTTTCCCGACTTCAAAGTGAGGGCAATCTGCGTCTTATCAGACAAGCAAAAGCACCATGGTACGCCGGGAGAAATTTCCGGACCGACATCCATTTCTTTTACCTTGAGCGCCTTCGTGACAGCACCTGAGGTTTCGCCGCCAGCGACTACAAATCTCTGAACTCCCAGATTACGCGCTGCAAGCGCGCATGCGGCCAAAGCCACTTCAACGAGTTGCCCTGCTCTCTCAACACCAAGTTTCACTTGTATTTGTTTCACGCGCTCAGGTTCGGTTGTCGTATAAACAATAGGTGCACGTGTCAGATCCTGAGACGCCAGCCACTCAACAGCATAGTCATAACCATCAGTTGCAAGCCTCAACGGATCGAGTTTCAGAGCTGGGCCTCCGGCTTTCAGATATTCGGCGACTTGCAGATTGGTCATAGCAGAGACGCTGCCAGCTAAGATAATAGCTTTTAAGCCCAATGATGGGCTTGATCTTTTCTCTGCGTTTTCCGCCAGTAATCCACTTTGCAGATATAGCTCCGGAAGAGCCAGAGTTAGTGCAGAACCTCCGGTGAGGAGTTCCATATCACAACAGGCCGCAGCAACCTTTTGCAGGTCATCATTGCTTACAGCATCGATAACGATATGCGCTACCCCTTGCTCTTTTAAAGCAGCAAGACGCGCGCGTACTGCCTGAGCGCCCATTGCTATATCGGGCAATGAAATCAGCCCTATAGCGCCTGCAACCTGCGGAGCGAGCAGTCGCATCACATTGCTATCGCGCATGGGCGTCAGCGGATGATCTTTCATGGAGCTTTCTGCGAGCGGCGTTTCGTTCAGAAAAAGATTGCCCATGAAGACGCGACGCCCATTATCCGGAAAAGCGGGGCAATAGATCGTTTGCCTGACACCGGTTTTTGCCATAAGCATTTCAGCAACGGGTCCGATATTTCCCTGTGCCGTACTGTCAAAACTCGAACAATATTTCCAGAAAAACCGCTTTGCCCCTCTGCGATGCAACCAGTCAAACGCCGCAGATGTCTCTTTGATTGCTTCGCTGACGGGAGAGGTTCGGCATTTAAGGGCTATCACCTCAAAGTCAGCCCCCTCGCCGTCAGGTTCACCTGTAGGCAACCCGGCATGAAGACGAACACGGTAACCAGAACGGGCAAGCAAGCTGGCTATATCTGTTGCGCCAGTAAAATCGTCTGCTATGCATCCCAATACTGTCATGTTGGTTCCTCTATACCCGGCAAAGTCTCGATAATAGCGTTCGCGCTGCTCTGGTTGACCGCAAGTGGCGTGTCATAAAGGATCGCAAGCCGTAACAGCGACTTGACATCAACGTCGTGGGGTAGTGCCGACAACGGATCGATGAAAAAGATCAGAGCATCAAGTTTGCCCTCTGCGATCATCCCGCCAAGTTGCGCATCTCCGCCCATGGGGCCACTGAGCAATCGGCAGATATTAAGCCCCGCTTCACTTTGAAGGCGCTCACCTGTTGTGCCTGTTGCGTAAAGTTTGAGGTCTGAAAGCTTTTCAGAATGCTGTCGTGCCCACGCGACAGCAAATTCTTTCCGCGCATCATGAGCAACGATGGCTATACGTGTTGTAATCGCCCTCAATTGTTTACCCTCTTCAGCGGATTATGATCTTCAACGCGTTCACGAAGTCCTGCAATGGCCGAACAGGGAGCTGAAAATACCGGAATGCTTGTTACTGCTTTAACTGCGCCGATGGCCTGCGAGGTTGAGAAATGAGCAAGCATAATGGCATCAAAATTACGAAGTTCTGATGCAGCTTCGGCAATAAGACGGTCATGCCCATCGACATCATTATCATGCAGGCATGTCAACGCACCATCCACCAGCACACTTGTCAGCTCGGCTTGCTGACCCGCTTCACGCACGATTTCATGAAACTCGCTTTCCATTGTTGGGATTGCAGGCGCGAATGTTGCAAGCATCGCAATTCTGGGACCGCAAGCAAGTGCTTCCCGAAACATCGCTTCATTGGGCTTGAAAACAGGAATTGTTAACCGCGCAGCCATTCGTTCAATAGCTGGACCAAAGGCTGAACAGGTAACAAGAATTGCATCAGCATGAATGTCCTGTGCGTATCGTCCAAGGTCAATGAAGCGCCTCATCATAGCGCCGGACAATTCTGCCGCCTCGCGCGCACGATCCGCTGAAAGACCATCATCAAGTAAGTTGACCATTTCAGCTTCAGGCCAGAGTGCACCCAAAGTTGCCTTTACTGGAGGCATTGCCACAGTGGTTGCATGAAGAAAAACGATCCTCGGCCTATCCATTATATTCCCTCCAAAGAGACCACCCAAATTGGGGTAAGCGTTTTCATTGAAATATACCCGCACGAAATCACGTGGACTGAGATACGGTGGTCAGAAACAAGGCATCCTGTTCACGGCGCAATGGCCAGATTGTTGAACTCTCAGGCTCGACTACCATGTCGTATGTTATGACGGTGCCGGCAGGAATATCGACTGCCGCCTGGTTCCCGGTGAGAAGATGAGCTGCAGCGGGATTTCCCATGGCGACTGGTTTGGCTTCTATAATCAAAGCGGTCATCATAGGACTATGATCATTGCCAAAGACCTCACCAGCCTTGATGTCGCGCGCCGCAACTTTCACCAGATCAAAATGCGGAAAATAAGAGCCTGATCCCGTATCAATCCCCAACAGACCCGCCATGAGCAGAGACGTTGAGGTTTCAACGCCGCATAGATGATAAGGGCGATATATAACTGCGGCGGTGTCATCGTAATTTGCGATCTGGCCTTTTGTCGTAAGAATATGGTTTGAGTAGTTGTTATCGCAGCGCACCACGATAAATACACCACCCCCCAACCCGGCCTCTTCCGGTGCGCGCAGGCATGTTGCCAGATCAATTGTGTCGGTGTGATCAAAAATTCCGCCGTTGCTTTTCTCGCAATAAACGACCGGAATTTCGGTAATGCGCAATGGTGCGTGGACCAGCGAACTGATCGCTGGCTTCATACCGGTATAGTTTGCTGCAACCGTTATTTCACAAAGATCATAGCACCCCGGCTGCGGCAACTGCGCTAGAATTTCGGCGCGCTTGCGTGTGTAAAGATCGGCCTGCCCCTCGGGAATAAAATCGAGATATTTTCGATTTTCAGCCGACACGCTGACCGTCTCGACATAGGGAGGATGTATCTTCTTTTCAGTCCTGATTGACACAGTTCCGGCATCTTTGTCATAGACATACTCGCCGTCCGTTGCTTTGCCGCCGGAAAGAACCGTTAGTCCGATAGACTTTGCCCATTCAAAAAGCTGGATCAGAAGACCGTGCTGGTCGCCATCAACCGGTGTATAGACAAGGCCGGCTTCCTTCGCTTTGTGCTTGAGGATAGGCCCTACAACAACATCACAGTCCTTGGTTATCATGGCAACATGCTTACGATGCGCTATCGCGTCGAGAGCAAAACGCGCACTTGCTTCGGGTACACCTGTGCTTTCGCAAACAATGTCAACCGCTGAGAGCTGTGGAATGATTTCCGGGTGATCTGTGTAAACTCTCCGGCCTTCGCGAATGTGGACTTCAGCCTCTTCTACGGTGCTGCAGTAAACAACCTGAGACATATCAAGCCCGGCCTTTTCAAAGGCGCCTCGCGCCGCATCAACTGAAATATCTGCTATTGCAAGAATAGTCAGTCTGTCCGTGTAAGGCTCTTGCGTAACAATTGCCGTACCATAATTTCCCGCACCAATAACACCAACACGTACGGTGGTGGCTTTTGAAAACTGCTCATAAAGATGATGATAGACCATAATTAATCCTGTTCTGAACGCACTGACCATGTGCGTCGTGTTGCGCCAGATTTGGCAAAGCTTCGCCCTTCCGGGTCCTGCGCGGGGGCCCGGGGTAAGTAAGGCAGTTGGGACAAGAGCGTGCTAGTGTCAGGCAGTCGTGGTTTTATGCGACCGTCGAACCAGCAGCTTTTTCATCAATGGCCATGTGAGAAGTATCGCGCTCGCAAGAAAAATGGTTACGGCTATCGGGCTTTGAAGAAACACCATCGTGTCGCCATCTGAGCTGACAAGTGTGCGGCGGATGCCCCTTTCAAGAATTGGACCGAGGATCATACCGAGGATTAGTGGAACGGCAGGGTACTTAAGCTTTGATAGTATGTATCCGAAGATTCCGAAAAGGACAGCCAACATCACATCGAACATAGAGTAGCTGATCGAATAAATACCGAATACAACGACAGCTATAACCGCAGGGAAGAGATAGCCCTGTTTGACGAATGCAAAGCTTGCCAAAAGCGGTATCAGCAAAATTGTGATGGCGACCAGAGCGATATTCCCAATGTAGAAGCTACCAAAGATCGTCCAGACAAATTGCGGCTGCGTTTGAAACAGCATCGGGCCAGGCTGGAGTCCGATCATCAAAAGGCCGCCCAACAAGACTGCTGTTGTCCCAGAACCCGGAACACCCAAAGCAAACATCGGGATCATAGAGCCATAAGACGCAGAATTTCCTGCAGCTTCTGGTGAAACAAGCCCTTCATAAGCACCATGCCCGAAACGCTCCGGTGTTTTCGATATCCGCTTGGAAACCGCATACGACATCATCGTTGCAGCCGTTGCACCGGTACCCGGCAGAATACCAAGAATAAAACCGGATAATGTACCCACCAGCAGATCACGCCAGCAGCGGAAGGTTGTGCCCAAGTCCGGTATGAGGTCTTTGATGCGAAGCCTTGCAGGGCGCTGCTCACTGGCCGGAATGATGCGTGTTGAATACATTTCCGCGAGGCCAAAAACGCCGACGGCAAGAATAGAAAATGCAATTCCGTCAAAAAGCCTTATCTCTCCGAAATTGAACCGTGGAATACCGACGATCGGATCAAGTCCAATCGTACCTATCCATAATCCCAATCCAAGCGAAACCATCGCCTTGATCTGATCTTTACCACCCAGTGTAGAGACCAAAGATAACGCAAAAACCATGACGGCTGTCATCTCGACGGGACCGAAAGCCAGAGCGGCCTGAGCAATCGTCGTTGCGAAGATGGTTACAAGCACCATCCCAAGCAAACCACCAATAAACGAGGATGAAATGGAAAGGCCAAGTGCTTTGCCTGCTTTTCCTTGTTTGGTAAGCGGGTAGCCATCCAGAACAGTCATTGCTGCGGAAGAATCTCCCGGAATTCCCAACAGGATCGCACTGACGGCACCACCATATTGGGCACCGTAATAAACAGCACCCAAAGCCGCGATAGCTGCGGTGCCTTCAAAGCTCACCGCAACGGGGAGGAGAATTGCAACGCCGGCTGTGGGGCCGAGGCCCGGCAATGCGCCAATGAAAAGTCCAATGACGGCACCGATGAAAACCGCGAGCAATATTGAAGGACTTGAAGCAGCAACAAGCCCGTTAAGAAGCAAGGTCCAGGTTTCTAACATGGGAGATCCTTCAAGCCGCGCTCAAAGCAGCGGCACACCCAGCAGCTTACCGAAAATGGTATAGAGAGCTGCGGTGATTACGATTGCTACAGCAACGTAGCGGATAAAATATCCGAGGCTGCGGTGACCGAATATCCAACTGACGGCAAGCATAAGAAGAAAGCCAGAGGCTATCATTCCAATTAAGCCGGACAAAAAAACAAAGATTGAGATAGCAGCGCTGCATGCCAGTACGCGACCGACTTCAGCGCGCTCAATGATATCACCTATATTGGTGCGACGAATGCTGTTCAGCAGATTGATAGCAGAAAATACAAGAATCCCTGCACCAATCCAGATCGGGAAGAAGCCCGCCCCCGGTGCGCCATGATCGCTATAGCCGTAACCATAACCTTCAAGGGTTACGAAAACGCCAAATAGCAGAAAGACTGTCGACATCGCGATATCAAGATTTCGCGTCTGAAACATAATTGTTTCCCTCCCCGGCACCAGAAATAAATATTTCTGGCGTCCGGCCCTGAATGTCAGATTACTGAATGAGATTAAGGTCTCGCATCATCGCTTCGTAACGCGTTGCGGTTTGTTCGGCCTCGGCTGCAAACCCGGCACTGTCGAGAAAGAGCGGAATCTCATTGAAACGATCAAGATAGGCGGCCTTCCATTCCGGGCTTTTAGCAACGGCCTTCAGCACCCCTTCCCAATATTCAACAACCTTTGGATCGACGTCTCCCGGCATGATTATGCCGCGCAATTGAGTGTGCTCAATGTCATATCCAAGTTCTTTGAATGTTGGCACATCAGGCAATGAGGTCATGCGCTCTCCAGACGTGACCGCAATCGGACGCATGGTTCCGGCTTTAACCTGTTCCAGAATTTCGTTGGGATTACCGAACAACATGTCCAGATGTCCACCAAGGACAGCACTAAGAACCTCACCACCACCATCAAATGGAACAACGCGGATTTCCGTTCCCAATTGCTGATTGACCATTTTACTGAGCAATGCAGGATCGGACACAGCACCAACTGTACCAATGCGCAAACCGGTCGCTGACTTCAGATCATCCAGCTTTTCAATCGGGGACGACGTGCGAACCGCAAGAATATATGGCGAGCGGGCGACAGCTGCCAAAGGTGTAAAGCTCTTATAGTTGAATGCCATCCGACCGAGCAGCGGCGTCGTGAAATAGCTCACCCCAACACCGCCCAGCACATAGGGATCGCCCTGACGTGCATTAATATAATTGTAGCCAATTGCGCCTGATCCGCCTGTTCGGTTTTCAACCAGAACATTCACCGGCAGCAGCTTTTTTTCTTCAAGAACACGAACGAGTGTTCTGGCCAGAATGTCGCTGCCACCACCAACGCCGGCTGTCACAATGTAATTAATTGTCCTGTCAGGATAACTTTGTGCAACTGCTGATCCTATGAATGTTAAGGGCGCAAGGGTCAATGATGCAATTGCAGCGAGTAATTGCCGGCGCGCGGAACGAACTCTTTTCCTCATCATAATCCAACTCCTCCTTTGGATCGTGAAGCTATTTGGTACAATCGCAGTTTATCGCGACGCACACAGAGCAAACCCCTGAGGCCTATAAACCCACATGGATTTTGGAAGATACTTACGCCTCCTGCGAAAGCTGTTTTCCATTCACGTCGCTGAAGTTGACATTTTATGATTGGTACAACAAGTTCAATTTTTCTACCAATTATTCAGTTTTTCAAACCAATGTGAGGCATCGTGGAGCTGATTGGAAACATTAATCTCAAGCTGCTGCAAACATTTCTTTTGGTCGCTTCCGAGGGAAGTTTTCGCATAGCAGCGGAAAAACTTCATCGCTCACACTCCGCAGTGAGCATGCAGATTAAGCAGCTCGAACTTCAGTTGGGCGCACAGCTGTTTGAAAGAACCACGCGCAGTATTAAACTCACATTCGAAGGTGAAAAGTTACGCGAAAGCTCCAATAAAGCGCTTTACGAAATCCAGCTTGGGCTCCGTCAGGTTCGTGAATTTGTGGATTTTAAACGTGGCCGTCTTTCAGTGGCGAGTTCTTCCAACATCGCCTCTATTCACCTGCCACCAATTCTTACTGAGTTCATCCGTGATTACCCGGAAGTCACACTTTCAATTCGTGAACTGACGTCACGGGAACTGTTTGACGCCTTGCGACGCAAAGAGGTCGATTTTGCGATTGGGCCACAACTTGATGATGACGAGTTTTCCTATACGACGATTTTGCATGACCCTATACAAGCGCTCATACCCACACACATGATTTCCAAAAATCGGCGTCAGGTGTCATGGGAAGAAATTGTAAAGCTGCCTTTACTGCTCCCCAGTAACGATACTGCAATGCGAAGATTAGTCGATGATGTATTGGAAAAACTCGGACTGAGTGTCGAAACACGTTATCAGTTCATTCACGCTGAAACCATTATAGCCATGGCTGAGGCCGGTTTGGGAGCATCCGTACAGCCGGCCTCACGACTGAAAACAAGATCTGCAAAGTCTGCCCGTGTCCTGCAACTTAACGAACCAACGATCAGCCGTAAAATGGCGCTCATTAAAAGAAAAGGTCAGATTCTGTCTCCGACGGCGCAAAGTTTTGCGGATAAAATAATTGCGAAGATAGCGACTTGATATCTCTATCCACAACGGCAAATGGGGCAGAGAATCAAGGTTTAGGTCATTGAAGAAAAATGGGGAAGCGGCCATCACCGATGCCAACATAGCCCGTAATTTTTAGATTTTTGCCCGAAATCGAGCTTGCTTTTGATTTCCGGCTGCCCTCCATGAGGACGTTAATTGAATTTACTTTCAATAGGGCATATGTATTGAGTTGGATAAAACCAAACAAAAAACCGCTGCAGATTCAGGCGGAATTTACCAAAGCAATCATCGTAAAATCCTTCTTCTAATATTAGAGCTGCGCGCGGTTTGACTGTTTTGACATGTCGGAGAACACCCGACGGGTATTCAGAGGTGAACCTTTGCTGCACCTGTTCCATCTCCTGCCGAAGCATCTACCTTAACACGTAGTGCTATGAGCAATGCGGCAAGCAGCATCACCAGGCTGCCACCTATGAACACGCCAACAATGCCGCTTAAGCCGAACATGAGACCTCCGGTTGCAGCCCCGGCAGCGATGGCCCCTTGCACAGAGGCGACCACTATTCCACCGGCGCTTTCCGCCTGATCTGGAACTGAACGGGCAACCCAGGTCGACCAGGCGACGGGAACACCGCCAAACGTCAATCCCCAGAAAGCCACCAGTAGGGCCAGCCCAAGGCCCGAGGCAGGTAGGAAGACAAGAGCCAGGCCCGCGATGCCAACAAGCATTGGCATGAGCACAAGTGTGAGGTGCAAACTGCGCTCCATCAACCAGCCTCCCAAAAGAGTGCCAGCAAAATTCGCTATGCCAAAGCCCAGCAGCATCAAAGCAAGCGCATCCGGACCAACGCCAGCGGTGCTTTCGAGAAATGGCCTTATATACGTGAACAGCGCATAATGCCCGGTGTGCGCGAGAATGCAGCCCAGCATGCCAATCGCAATGCCCGGACGCATCACGACATCGAGCACTGTTCTGAGACGGGCCGTCGTTTTGCGCGGCGCAAGCCGCGGTAAAGTAAAAAGCTGAAACAACAATGTTGCGAGCCCAATAGCCGCTGCTGCATAAAAGGCGCTACGCCACCCGAACAACTCTCCCAGATAGCTGCCTAGCGGCACTGAAACGACTGTCCCCACGGCAATGCCGCTAAAGACGATGGAAAGTGCGCGCGGAAGCAGTACAGGAGGTACAAGCCGCATTGTGACAGCCGCGGCCATTGCCCAGAAACCACCAAGAGCAACGCCCAGAAAAACTCGCATAATCAACAGAATTGTTATGCTGGAGGAGACAGCCACCAGCAAGTTGGAAGCGATCATCAACGTGGAGAAGGCCAGGAGAATTATGCGCCGGTCGAACCCTCTTGTCAGAACCGGAACAAACAGACCTGAAAATAGCGCCACCACTGCGGTGACTGTAACAGCCTGCCCTGCCAAAGCCTCAGAAACACCAAGCTCGGCAGCCATAGGTGTCAGCAGGCTTGCCGGCAAATACTCTGCCGTCAGCAGACCGAATACGCCCATTGTCAGCGAAAACACTGCAAGCCACGAAGCAGATACGGGCTCGTCATGTATTACGCCATCAGGCTCTGTACTTAATGCAGAGCAGCAAGTGATATCAGTCATCCAGTTTCTTTCCGTTTTCAATCAATTGGAACCGGAACCTAGACATCAATCAACGGACGATCTATGACTAACTGACCTGATTATTTGATAGAAACTCCTGATATGGCTCTTCATAACTCCTTCGCGCTATCCTCCGACCTTGTAAGCGAGTTGCTGTCCGGGATGCGACTGCGCGGGGTTCAATATCGCCGCATACAGACGGGGCCGGAGTTCGGCATGAGTTTTGATGACAGACCCGGTCATGCCTATTTTCATTACCTTGCGGTAGGCACAGCACTGCTAAGAAGCGCAGATGGAAGTCTTCACAGGCTATCGGCAGGCAGCGCCGTTCTCATGCCTCAAGGCGGAGAGCACGCGTTGCTGTCCGATGATCATGTCCCGGTGCAACCTATCGACAGCTTTGCCACAGCCGCTCTTGGTGACGCGGTCTGTGGGGTGGACACCTGCCCGAGTACCAGCACGATACCCAGCGTCATTCTATTTTATGGCTGTATGGAGTTCGATCTGGGCGGAATGCAGGGGCTTGGTCCGCTGATGCCGCCCGTCATGCTGGCGGATGCTCATAATGACCGTTATCCGGGACTGGAACCCATTTTCACCAGTATGAAGAATGAAATCTGTTCAGGACGGATCGGATTTGCAGGCGTACTCGCGCGACTGGCCGAAGTCATGACCGCTCTGATCGTGCGAAGCTGGGTGGAATGCGGCTGTGAAAATGCCTCTGGTCTCGTGGCTGCCTTGCGTGATCCGCGTCTGGCGCGCGCTATTCTTGCACTACACCGAAACCCTGGCCATCATTGGTCGGTGGAAGAACTTGCGGCTGAATGCAACATTTCCCGGTCTGTTTTTGCCGGGCGCTTTCAATCAACCATTGGTATTCCGCCGCTTCGCTATGCTTCCGAACTTCGGATGCGGCTTGCCAGCCAATGGCTAAACCGGGACAGGCTGGCGATTGACACTGTGGCGCATAAACTTGGCTATACATCTCAAGCTGCTTTCAGCCGCGCATTCAAGCGTGTCACTGGCCGTCCACCGGGCGCGAGCCGGCAGTTTTGATAGCCAGTCAAGAATCGGTAGTTCTCTCAATCACCTTCCGTGACACCGGACTGGAGTTCAGCAAATTTCGTAGCCATCGTTGGATTACCACGCGTCAGTCGTTTGACCGTCAAATCCTCAGCCTTGTCATTTGCAAGCCGTAAGTTGTTTGCTGACTTATGAAGCGCTTCTTTGGTTTTCTCCAAATCTTTGATAGCTTCATCAATACGCTTGATTGCTTCTTCAAAACCGTCTGAGGCAAGACGCCAGTTTCTCCCGAACGCTGATTTGAAATCGTCAAGCTGGCTTTCGAAATTGGTAATGTCGACGTTTTGCGCTTTCACCAGAGCCAGTTCAGTTTTGTATTTCAATGAGTTCATTGCCGCATTTCGTAAAAGCGTAATGATCGGGATAAAAAATTGCGGGCGAACCACGTACATTTTCTGATAACGATGCGAGACGTCTACAATTCCGGTGTTGTAGAGTTCGCTCTCCGGTTCCAGAAGTGAGACCAATACGGCATACTCACAGCCCTTAGCGTTGCGATCCTTGTCCAGTTCTTTAAAAAAGTCCTCGTTCTTCTTCTTTGTAGCTGTCTCATCATTCTCATTCTTCATCTCGAACATGATCGAAACGATTTCAGACCCGCCATCATGTATATCGCGGAAGATAAAGTCCCCCTTGCTACCGTTGCGCGCGTCATTGTCTTTCTCAAAATAAGCGCGCGGAAAGGCCGTCGCTCGAATTCGGTCGAACTCGGTAGCACAGTGTTGTTCGAGCGTCTCACCGATCATCTTTGTCGACAGCTTCGCTTTCATATCTCTCAAGCGTTCAATAGCGTCATCGCGATCCCGGAGCTGTGTTTCGTACTTGTCCTTGAGAGCCGTTTCAGCCAGCTTCTTTTCGAGCTCTACCCGGGAAAGACCGTTCTTCAGCTCCTGGCGTTCTCTTTCAATCGCGCTGACCGCTTGTGTTACAGCGAGTTGCTGCGAAAGTTCTCCCGCCTCAAGTCTCGCCTTTAGGCTCTGGATTTCAGCGTCCTTAATTGAGCCAGCTTTTTGCAACTCTGAAATCAGCTTTGCCTCTGCGAGTTTAGACATCGCTTCCTGATCCCGCCTGGCGTTATCAAGATCGTTCACCAGCTTATCACGCTGCTTTTCAACGTCGCTCAAAGCCTCAGCAACCGCAAGCTTCCGCGCAACTTCGCCTGCTTCAAGCTTTGCGCGCAACTCCTGGATTTCAAAATCCTTTGCAGAAGTCGTCTTCTGTAATTCACTAGCAACCTTAGCCTGTGCCAGTTCCACTGCGTTCCGCTTGTCGTGCTCGGCCAATTCCAAACGCTCATGCAGTTGCTTCTCGAAATCCCCGTCTCTAACCTGCTTTAAAATATCAGCATAACCAGTTTCGTCGATCTTGAAGGCCTTGTTGCAGTGAGGACAAATGATTTCATGCATGATTATTTCTGTTAGCCTTGGTTTGCACTAAAGGGAGAGCAAGCGATCGAAGCGATTAATCGGTCCTCATGTGAAATATTCCGATCCAAGCGGTCAAGGCCAATTTCCAATCGCTTACTCAATCCGCAAAAGTCCAGATAGCCCGACTACCCGCCAATTGAGCGATACCATAATACCTGAACAGGTGTGCAATGATACGCGGCGTTAGTCAGGCGAAGTCCCCTTGCTGTTTTCGCATCATATGCATGACTTCAATACCGGAAAGCGTAATATCCTCTGCGACTTCGGACTTAAAGTGGAAGATAGAGCATGTGCGATGCTTAATTCCGTACTGATCATGCTGAGTGCGATTATTACGATACGTGCTGGAGCGCCTGCATTAATGGCGCTAATCTGTCTGAGCCGGTTCCACTTGCGTATAACCTAACGGCTCATTGAAATGGTCAAGCATTTTCGGACTGAAATACATAACTCAGCGATGCATGTGGACATCAAAGAGCTCCGATTCTATTTTGGAAACCGTTGCGCTTCCTCAAGAATATTTAAATCCATGTGGTTGCGCATGTAGCGCTCCGAAGCTTTTTGAAGCGGCTGATAATCCCAGGGATAGTAAGCACCATTGCGAAGCGCAGTGTAAACCACATGTCGGCGCGCCTGACTTGCCCGAACCTGCTGATCATAAAGTTCTAAATTCCAACGCTTTTCTGCCTGTGTTTTAAGACGTTTAAAAACGTCCTTATATTCAAACGCATCGGCGAGGTTCATCAGTTCATCCGGGTCTTCTACAAGATTAAACAGTTGCGGTGGATCAGCCTTGCACAGATTAAGTTTCCATCGCCCCTCTCTCACCGCGACCATAGGCGCGATAGTGCCTTCCGCAGCATATTCCATCGGCACCACGCCGCGCGATTTAGCGCCTGATGCGATATCGACCAATGACGCCCCATCGGTCCAAGGCATGATATCGCTGAGATTTATTCCAGCGAGGTCAGCAAGCGTCGGCAATACATCAAGCGTTGATACAGCTTCCTCAATCCGTCTCGGCTTAAGCTGCGGCGACGCGATCATCAAAGGCACACGTGCAGAGCCATCAAAGAAATTCATCTTGAACCATAGCCCGCGTTCACCGAGCATATCTCCGTGATCTGACGTAAACACAACAATTGTATTTTCAGCCATCCCGCATCGCTCAATGACGTCAAGAATGCTGCCAATTTTATCATCGACATAAGAAATATTAGCAAAATAGGCCTGACGAGCTGCCCTGATCTGTTCTTGTGTCAGGTCATAGTCTTCCGCCTTGCAAGCCCGTAGCAAACGTTCGCTGTGCGGATCAATTTCACTTGCGGGCAATGGTCCAATTTTTGGATCAAGCTCAGGAATGTCTGCATAAAGATCAAAGAACTTTTTTCTCGCCACGTACGGATCATGTGGATGCGTGAAACTCACAGTGAGGCACCATGGGCGTTCATCATGGCCGCGAGCCAGATCATAAAGTTTGGTCTCAGCCTGATAAGCGACTTCGTCGTCATATTCGAGTTGGTTTGTTATCTCAGCTGTTCCAGCGCCTGTGATGGAACCAAGATTATGATACCACCAGTCAATCCGCTCACCCGGCTTGCGATAATCCGGTGTCCAACCGAAATCGGCAGGATAAATATCTGTCGTTAAGCGCTGCTCAAAGCCATGCAATTGATCAGGTCCGACAAAATGCATTTTGCCTGACAAGGCTGTTTGATATCCAGCATTTCGCAAATGATGCGCATAGGTTGGTATTTCGGACGAGAACTCAGCCGCATTGTCATAAACGCCGGTGCGCGATGGCAATTGCCCCGACATAAACGAAGCGCGTGCCGGCGCGCATAACGGGCTCGCCGTGTAACAATTTGCAAAACGCGCAGATCGTTCGGCAAGCTTTCGCAAATGCGGAGCATGAAGGAACTCGGCCGGTCCATCAGGAAAGAATGTGCCATTCAACTGATCGACCATCAAGATGAGTATGTTCGGCTTTTTCATGGGAAGAACCATCAATGGAGATAAAGTACAAACGTAAACGACGGGCGCAATCAACGCCCGCCGAAACCAAGACTGTCGTGCGACTTATAATCCGAGCTTTGCCTTCACTGCGGCAGCGCCCGGCTCGCCCTTGAGCGTGGTTACACCATTAAGCCATTTATCGATCTGAGCCGGATTGGCTTTGAGCCATGCAGTTGCCGCAGCAGTGCCCTCAGTTCCCTCGTTAAGGATCTTGTCCATCAGCTCATTTTCAAGATCAACCGTGAACGTCAATTGCTTGAAGAATTTAGCAGCGTTTGCACAATCGTTTGCCCAACCCGTGCGTGAAAGCGTGTAGACTTCAGCGCCACCGTAATTCGCACCAAAATAATCGTCACCACCCGCCAAATATTCGATGTTGAGTTTGGTGTTCATCGGGTGTGGCGCCCATGCGAGAAAGACAACCCATTGCTTATCGCGGTTCTTGCGGTCCACTTGAGCAAGCATTGCCTGCTCGCTTGATTCCACAAGGTTCCAGCCGTCCAGCTTGAACTTTTTATCTTCAATAATTTTCTGAATGTTTTGGTTCGCGGGCGCACCGGGTTCGATGCCATAGATCTCTTTGCTAAATTTATCAGCATGCGCTGCAAGATCAGCGAAATCTTTCACACCCTCTTTAGCCACGTAGTCAGGAACAGCCAATGTGAACTTTGCGCCTTCAAGGTTCTTTACCAAAACCTCAGCAGCATTTGCTTTATCGAGATCATCCCGGAATTTCTGCTGCGCGGGCATCCAGTTGCCAAGAAAAACATCCAGATTACCGGTTTTGAGTGCCTCATATCCGATAGGAACTGACATTGTCTTCACGTCAGGCTTATAGCCAAGACCGTCAAGAAGCACGCTGGCGATTGAATTTGTTGATGTAATATCCGTCCAACCCGGATCAGACAGACGAATTGTTTCACACGCCGCAGCATCAGCCGCAGAGGCTGCATTCGACAAACCTGCAAAGCTCGCAAGTGCAATTGCTGTCATTGTAAGGTAGCGCATATCTGTCCCCTATCTGTATTTAGCGAAATGATTTTCAATCAAAATTCGTTATGTCTTGCATTCCTTGTTTAAGAAAAACATCTTTAGGGATAAGGGAAAAGACACTGATTTTTTATCATAGTCATAAAGGTTATTTATGGTTTCTCCATCCTGGGATATGGGCAGTCTCGGCGTTTTTGAAGCTGTTGGACGATTAGAAAATCTAACTCTCGCAGCGCGTGAGTTAGGCATGACACAACCTGCTGTCAGTTATCAAATAAAACGCATGGAAGATCGATTGGGCGTATCGCTGTTCGCACGACGAGCCCGAGGCGTCGAAATTCTCCCGGAGGGACGCATACTTTATGATGCTGTGCGTCGCGGCCTTGACGGTATTGAAGATGCGATTCAACAAATTAAACGCAGACAGCGGACTCCCGGCCTGCGCATTGCAACAGATTACGGCTTCGCTGCATTCTGGCTGATGCCGCGTGTAGCGAAATTCCGCCCCAGACATCCTGATGTTGACGTTCGTATCACCGCATCTTCTATGATCAAGCCGCTGGATTATCGCGAAGCCGATGTTGCAATCTTGTTTGGAGCAAAGGACGACGTCCCAAAAGACTCTATTGCATTCATCGGAGAAGCTGTTGTCCCTGTCTGCTCTCCTGCATTTTTAGAGGAACATGGCCCTTTCCCGAATGCGGCGGGTATCAAATCATCGGCACTTTTGCACCTGGATACATTGCAAGGCGATCGCTGGTACACGTGGCCAACATGGCTTGAGGCTATCAACGAAAAGATTGATGAGGGAAATTACGGGTTGATTTTCAACACTTATAACCTCGTTTTGGAAGCAGCTATGGCCGATCAGGGGATCGCGCTTGGCTGGGTGGGACTTATCGATAATGCAATAGCGCGCGGGAAGTTGGTCCACGCCTGCGATGTGACACTGACAAGCGCAAAAGGCTATTGGCTGGTTTTTAGTCCAGACATTTCAAACGATGCCCGCGCCTTATGCATGCAGCTACTCGACATCACAGCGTAATGTTTGGATGAAACAATGGAGTATGAACCTCTTGCCCCTATTACTGGATCGAGTGCTGATTGCAAATCAAGAAACTGCCCCGCGCAGAATATTGCCTTCCGTTTTCCAGAGTGTCAGTCGAGATTGTTGGTTCCGATTCCAAACAATCAACGCAAGGTGCCAAATGGGTTGGAAAGAGATGAACAGCAACAAATGTGCCTGGAGATGACATTGCCGAAAGCGAGATGTCATTGAGGCAAGCTCTCCAAAACACTCGCTAACTCATTTTTTTCGTATGATTGCATTCAAAAGCAAGACTATTATGGGCTGACGGCCAATTCAGCTCAGCAAGGGTAGAGCGAACTGTTATGATGCCTAGGAGAGAATCTGCGTCACAGATCGGGTCGCTGAAATCATCATCGGTACAAACTGGCGCGTGAGGGTATTTTCATCATATCGTAGATTAGACGCAGCAAGCACCACGGAAGCGGTCGTGTGACCATCTGGCAAATGGATTGGTGCGGCCAAGGCAATATCGTTGGCATAAACCTGCTCTACAGCAATAGCAAACCCCCGCTGGCGGGTCTCATAAATACGCTGCCATATCCGCTCAGGCTCGAAGATCGTTTTGGGCGTGTAAGCACGCAAGTCACTTCGCGCCAGAATATCGTTAATTTGGTCGTCTTGTAATCCGGCTAGGAAAACCAGCCCTGCCGCAGAACAATAAGCCGGAAGCTTACTACCAACGATCACATCGTTGTCGAGCGTATTGGTGGACAAATAGCGAGCAAGATAAATAATATCGGTGTCATCACGCAATGTAAGGGAGATTGTCTCTCCAGTGCTGCGATTGAGATGCATCAAATAAGGATGAGCGCGCTGCACAAGCTGACTGGAACGCGTATAGCGGTAACCCATATTCAACGACTTGGCTGAAAGCTCATACGTCTTCGCATTTGGTACTTTTTGAAGATAGCCAAGATACAGTAACGTATGCGCAAAGCGCTGCGCAGCAGAACGGTCGATCCCTGCGCGCTGAGCAAGCTGTGTGAGCGTTTGACGAGAATGAACTGCATCAAAGGTTTCGAGTACGCGAAACGCCTTTTCCACGGCCCGAACCAACATTGGATCGTCGTGTTCTTCGTCGTGATACGCCATTTCAAGCCATCCCTCCGCCTTGTATCAAAGCATCCCCGATATCATGCATCTAAGCAATAATGCTCACTTGATATGGATTAGTTACAGAATTTTCTATTGTTCTATAGGTATATATCTGAGGTGGAATGCTCGCTTAATTGCAAAAGGTGCCGTAACCGGCACCTTTCTTGTTGAATATCCGAAATCAGAAACGAACGCCTTCAGATAGCGCGGATGTATCCATTCCCGCATCCTTGAAGCCTTCAATCAGCAATGGAACGATTGCCTGACTTGCACGGTTTGCCGTCGGGACGCCGGATCGCCGCCACATGTCATCGGCCGAATGAAAGGCTTCCTCACCGCGGGCCAGAACGATCCGGGCCGTGTCATTTTCAGAGAGCCCTTTCACCAGACGCATTCCGAGCCGGACGGCAAGGCGCCCTTCCCGACTGGCCGGCTCCATCGTGCAATCCCAGCGCGAGGCGTTGACACAGACCGGCCGGATCTCGACGCCATTCTTCTTGGCGTCCTGGACGATCTGAGCGACACTGTAAAAGCCCATCGGCTGGCTGTTGATCAACGCTGCGCAGAAGATATCCGGGTGGTGGCACTTGATCCAGCAGGAGGCATAGGCGATCAGCGCAAAGCTTGCGGCATGGCTCTCCGGAAACCCATAGGAACCAAAACCCTCGAGCTGGCCAAATGTCTGCTCAGCAAATTCCCGGGCGTAACCGTTCTTCAGCATTCCCGCGATCAGCTTGTCCTTGAACTTACTGACGCCACCGGTGAACTTGAAAGTCGCCATGGATTTGCGCAGCTGGTCGGCCTCTCCAGCTGTGAAGCCAGCACAAACCATCGCAACCCGCATCGCACTTTCTTGAAACAGCGGCACACCCAAAGTCTTTGAAAGAACTGCTTCGAGTTCAGGCGTCGGATAATAAGGCTCCTCCTTGCCCTCGCGTCGGCGCAGATACGGATGCACCATGTCACCCTGGATCGGGCCGGGGCGAACGATCGCAACCTGAATGACGAGATCATAGAAGGTTCGGGGTTTCAGCCGCGGGAGCATTGCCATCTGAGCCCGGCTTTCGATCTGGAATGTGCCGAGCGTCTCGGCCTTGCGGATCATCGCATAGGTCATTGGATCCTCCTGCTCGACATCGGCGAGGCCCATGGGCAGGTTCTTGTACTCAGCCAGAAGAACAAAGGCGCGGGCGATGCAGGACAGCATACCAAGGCCGAGCACGTCCATTTTCATGAACTTGAGAACTTCAATATCGTCCTTGTCCCATTCCACCACCTGCCGATCGTCCATCGCGGCCGGCTCGATAGGCACGAGATCGTCCAGCCGGTCCTGGGTCAGGACAAAGCCGCCCGGATGCTGGCCAAGATGGCGGGGCGTGCCGATCAGCTGGGCGGAGAGTTCGAGCGCCAGGCGCAAGCGATAATCTGTGGCGTTGAGGTTGTTGTCCTTCAGTTGCTTTTCACCGATCGCTTCGCGGCTGAAGCCCCAGACACCGGAGAGAAGCTGGCTGATCAGGTCCTCCGGCAGACCGAGGGCCTTGCCGACATCTTTCATAGCTCCCTTGGTCTGGTAGCGCAGGACGGTACAGCAGAGCGCCGATCGCGACCGGCCATAGGTCTCATAGATCCACTGGATGACTTCTTCGCGCCTGTTGTGTTCGAAATCGACATCAATGTCCGGCGGCTCGTCGCGTTCCCGGCTGACAAAGCGCTCGAAGAGAAGGTCCGAGGTCTCCGGATTGATCGAGGTGATGCCGAGACAATAGCAGACGGCGGAATTGGCCGCCGAACCGCGCCCCTGGCAAAGAATATCCTTCGAGCGGGCGAAGCGGACGATCGAATAAACCGTGAGGAAATAGGGCGCGTATCGCATCTCGCGAATGAGCTCAAGCTCATGCAGGATCGCCTTGCGCACCTCGTCGGGAATGCCTTCGGGATAGCGGTCGGCAGCCCCTTCCCATGTGAACTTCGTCAGCGACTGCTGTGCATCGAGGCCGGGTACGATCGCCTCTTCCGGATACTGATATTGCAGCTGGGACATGTCGAAACAGCAGCGCTCGACAATTTCGCGCGAGCGCGCGAGCGCCTCCGGATAGTCGGAAAAGAGCCGGTGCATTTCCTCCGGCGCTTTGAGGAACCGGTCGGCATGGCGTTCCCGGTCGAACCCGACATCGTCGATCGTTGTATGATTGCGAATGCAGGTAACAATGTCCTGCATCTGCCGGCGGCCCGGTTCATGGAAGAGCACGTCATTGGTGACGACGGTCTTCACCTTGTGGCGCGCGGCGCGGTTCGAGAGATTGTGAAGGCGCAGCCGATCATTCGGACGCCGGCGCAGGCACAGGCTGACATAAGCGCGATCGCCGAAGACCGCCGCGATCTTGCGCAGCTGCCCCGCATAGGTGTCGTCAGCCTCATCCGGCACGAGAACAGCGATCAGCCCTTCGCTATAGGCTTCGACATCGGTCAGATCGAGAATGCAGCGGCCCTTTCCGCCCCTGCCCTTACCGAGCGAGAGAAGCCGGGTCAGGCGCGAATAGGCCGGGCGATCCATCGGATAAACGAGGAGCGACATGCCGTCGGTCAGATCAAGCCGGCAGCCGACGACAAGCCGGATCCCGGTCGCCCGCGCCGCCTCCCAGGCGCGTACGATACCGGCCAAGCTATTGCGATCGACGATCCCAAGCGCTTCGATACCGAGTGCAGCCGCGGTCTCGAACAGTTCCGGCGCGGAGCTTGCGCCGCGCAGAAAGGAGAAGTGGCTGGTTACTTGAAGTTCGGCATATCTCATCCGAAAACTCCATGCAGGAACCACCGATGCGCCCCGGTCTCCATGTGGACGCCATCTCCGGTGCGAAACACCCAGTAGCGTTCACCCAGCTCGTCCTCGACGACAAAGTAGTCCCGGACCGCCTGCTTCTCGGTCGGCCGGATCCACCATTCGCCAAAAATGCGCTCCGGCCCGTCGGCGCGCCTCACCCGTCTGCGCTTGCCGCGCCAGGTGAAGACGGCCGGGGGATGGTCGGGCAGCACGTTCATCACCTCAATCGGATCGGGAAAGGCCAGCAGCCGCGTGGGCCGTGGCCATTTGGCCGCCCAGTCGGCGCCAGTCTCGGCTGCCGTCGGCGCGATACGCGCGATGGACCGCTCCGGCACATCCGAGGCGACCGGCGTCACCCTATAGAGGCGCTGGCCGCGATTGCCGAGGATATCGACGAGCGGGGTGACATCGATGACCTCTTCGTCGATCAGCGAGGAGGTGACCTGCTTTTCTTCGAGCGGCTCGGCCATGATTGCGACCAGCACCATCCGCTCGATCCCGAAGCCCGGATCGATCGCCTCGATCCGATCGCAGATCAGCTTCGACAGACGGGCCGGATCGCGCACCGGCCTGGCGAGACCGGCGCGGATCGACTGGCGGGTATTGTCGACGCGGTGGATGATGAGATCCGAGCGCCGGACCCCGAGGCCGCGGGCTTCGAGCTTTTCCATCAGCTGGGTGACGAGCCGACGGACATATTTGGCGATCGTCTCCGTCGCGCCGATCGGCTCCTGGAAGTTCCGCGCGACCTCGACAATGTCCGGGGTGCGCAAGGGCTCGATCGGCTCGGCAAGCCGGCCGAACATCTGGTCGAGCCGCCGGCCGACTTCGGGGCCAAAGCGCAGGGTGAGCGGCGCGCGCGGCATTGCCGACAGATCGCCGATGGTCTCGACACCGAGAACGCACAAGGCCTGGATCGTGTCGGCAGGGAGCCGCAGGCAATGGATCGGCAGGCCGGTCACTGCTCCCGCGATCTCGCCAATCGGAATGATACTGGTTTCGGCCCGTCGCATGCGGGCAATGGCGTGCGCGGCACCCCAGGTGTCGGCGACGGCCGCACGCGCGGTCAGGCCCTTAGCCCGTAGCGAATTGACGAAGCTGGTGATGAGCGGCAATTCCCCGCCGCGCAAATGATCGGCACCTTCGGTGTCGAGGATCAGCCCGTCGGTGCCATCGACGGCAACGACAGGGCTATATTGGCGAAGTGCCCAGAGCGCCAGGCGTTCCAGTGCCGCGGCGTCCGCAGCCAAATCCGCGTCGATCATCACGAGGTTGGAGACAAGCGCCTGCGCCTTGCTGGCGGGCATGCCGACGCGCAGGCCAAGTTTGAGGGCCTGCGGCTCGACGGCCGAAAGCCAACGCCTGGCGCCGGATTTGGCGACAACGACAAGTGGCTGGTCAGCCGGCGCGCTGTCCCCACCGGTGCGCCGGATGCGATCCGTCGGCAGATAGGGAAAGAAGACAGATACGGCCCTGGGCATCACAGGCTCCTAATTCGAACTCGGCACACTCGCCCGCTTTGACGCGCATCAGCTCGGCCAGCCAGCGCGCGCGTCCGACGCCAGCGACGGGTAAGGGGTCGGACGGCAGGACGCTGACCCGCCACCTGGTCGTCAATGCCGTCGGCTGGCCGTAATCGGAGGCTTCGGTCTGCCGGCGCCAGCGGCGGAGCGCCAGCCCCAACGTACCGGTCTTCTCGGCGGCGAGTTGCAGGCGCCGTGAGGCCGTCATCGGCAACCGGACCAGTTCGCCAACGACAGCGCCGAGCCCGCCAAAGGCGAGCCCCTCCTCCATCGAAGCCAGGACATCCTCCTCCTTATCGGCCTCGCAGAAGATCACGCGATCGGGATGCAGGCCTGCCTGCGAAATCGCCGGGAAAAACAGATCCGGTCGCGTCAGGCACCAGAGAACCTTGCCTTTCGAGCGCGCCGCGACGCCAGCGACGAACAAGGCGGCGGCTGCGCCATCGACGGTCCCCGCCCCTCCTCCGGCAACCTCATGCAACGCACCGAAAGCAAGCCCTCCGCCGGGGAGGTGCCTGTCGATCTCGGCTACGCCGAATGGCAAGACCTCGGCCTTACGGTTCGCCGATCCCTCAAGGTGAGCAATCCTGTTTCTCAAGTCCTCGATCATGCGAGGATTATGGGCGCGTGACATCGTTCACGGACCTCCTCAGGCTCGCGTTTTGAGTTTTCATGTCCAGAGGGACGAATTTGTTCTCTTTTTGTTCTTAAAACCAGAAAGAGTCAAGCGGGCGGATTCTACCGTCCGTGGTCGTGAACTGGCTGCTTAAACACGATTCACAAAAAGAATCATGGATATAGCCTTGTCACTCATGGAACGGGGAAGTAAAATTTTCCTATTCAGATTTTCCTTAGATTGAAAAAGACCGGGGCCACCGGATTCCAAAGTGTCAGAAAATTGTATATATTTCTGACAGGAGAATTGCCATGCAAAGACTGACAACGCAGATCATGGGTCACGCCGGGCAGTTGCCGAGGGAACGGCGCTTTCGGCAAAGGTCTTCCTGCATTTGGGAAACCGTGCCGCGGTAGACCAGGCATTGTCACGTCTGCATAAACGCGGCGAGCTCGTACAGGCAGGTCGTGGGGTCTATCTGAAGGCGATCAAAAGCCGCTTCGGAATCCGGCCGCCGACGGTAGAGCAGGCCGTAGAAGCGGTTGCGCACCAGCGCGGTGAGGTGATCGTTTCAAATGGTGCTGCCGCTACAAACTCGCTGGGGCTGTCCACTCAGGTACCGGTCCGGTCCATCTATTTCACATCCGGCCGCAGCCGTACCATGACGGTCGGTAGCCATACTGTCGAGCTAAAGCACGTGCCGCGCTGGCAGCTCGCCCTGAGGAACAAACCGGCCGGCCTGGCAGTCCGCGCGCTGGCGTGGCTTGGTCCTCAAAAGGCAGAAGAGGCACTTCTGAGCATCAAGCGGTAGCTTTCCGCCGAGGCGTTCACCTAACTCGTCGCGCCCCCCAGTTTCCCGGCTGGCTTGCCCGCAGCGTAGGAAAGGCCGCCCATGGCTGAACAGTTTTTGCAGCTCTCTTGAGAAGATCGGAGAGATGTTCTTGCGATCGCCGCTGAGAAGGCCGGGCGGCCAATCCATCTTCTGGAAAAGGACGCATGGGTCGTCTGGGCTCTGGCGACCCTCTATGGGACGGCGCCCTGCGATCACCTCGTTTTCAAAAGTGGCACGTCCGTCTCCAAAGCTTACAAGGCCATCCGCAGTTTTTCGCAGGATGTCGACCTGACCTACGATATTCGTGAGCTCGCTCATGATCTCGGGGGCGAGAATGACGAGGCGTTGCCGAAAACCAGAAGCGAGGAAACGTTTGCCCATCTGGCTATATGAGACTGTTAGCCCACTCATAGTCGATGCGATCAACGCACAGGCGCTTCCAGCGACAGTAAAAATCGACTCCGACTAATCATTCGTCGACTACGAAGCCGTTGGTGGAGGCTCAGGCCATGTCACTCCGAGTGTGATGTTAGAGTTTGGGGCACGATCGACGGGAGAGCCAGCAAGTGTTCGCGACCTTTCGTGTGACGCCGCAGGCCTTGTGTCCGATTCCGATTGTGGATTCCATCGGGAAGAGCCTGTAATATTAAGTTGACTATTGTAATCATATATAAGACTAAGAGATAATTGAGCAGCATGAAGCTGCCAATTCGGTGGGCGACACTCCAGGCTCGGCCGCTTGATCGGCATCACCTATATTCCGAATGAGTTCTATTGATGTGGAATCTGCAACGCCTTTTCCAGAGTCATGCGCGAGAGCTTAATCGCTTTTTTCGGCGCAGAGGACACAATGCGGAAACCGCGGCCGATCTCACACAAGATACATTTATACGTTTGATGTCTGCCACGCCGTCGGCCAAAGAGCATAATTCTCGCGCATATCTGCATCAGGTTGCACGCAATCTCTCAATCGACCTTTATCGACGCGAGCGCATCGTTGAATTTGTCAACATGCCGGATGAGGAATGGCGGCGGCTGGCGGATAGCACACCGACACCGGAAACGATTGTTTATGATCGGCAGCGACTTGCTATTATTGAAAAGGCATTACTTGAATTGCCTGAACAGACGCGCCGCGCCTTTGAATTACACCGCCTCCACGAAAAAACCATAACCGAGGTCGCTGGCGAACTCAGCCTGTCAGTATCCCGGACATGGACCTTGATCAAACGCGGATATGTGCATTTGCGTTCTCGCTTGAACGAAGACATTCCTTCTTAAAACGATAGGATTCCTGATTTGCATCAGACGAAATGCTCTGGCTCTTTATTTATACGCACATCTTTTTCCGTAAATCGGTTTCCGTTATTCGGGATGCGCTCTGGGAGAAAATTTCTCCCTCCTAATCGTTATAGCTTGTACGAGTTGATTATCTAAAGCCGTTCAGCAAGCGAACTCGCTGGACAAAAGGACTAATGCTGCATGGATGAGAAAACTTCGCAGGACGAAAGGCTTTTCGAGGAAGCTCTCGATATTGTCATGCGCATTCAGGAAGACCCTGAAAACCCTGTTACGCTTGAGCTCGTCAGCCGATGGCGCGCACGCAGCGCTGATCACGAAGTCGCCTGGCGTGAAGCCATGGAAATTTACGGCATGACAGGCAAGGTCATGCGTGACCAGCGTCGCGCCACATCGTCAAAAATATCACGACGCTCTTTGCTAACAGGCAGCGCAGCAGGCCTTGCCGTTATTGCGGCCGGTGCATTGTTTGGACCGCAGCTGATCTTGCAAGCACAGGCTGATTTCATGACGACGTCAGCTCAGCTAAAGGACGTATCTCTTTCTGACGGCAGCCAGGTAACGCTTGGCCCAGATACGGCAATCCGTTTGCGGTTCGGCGAAAGCGAACGCCGGATAGAACTTCTTGCGGGAATGGCATTCTTCGATGTGAAGTCAGACCCTGCGCGTCCGTTTATTGTGCAGACGGGTGATCTTACAGCGACGGCTGTTGGGACGGCTTTTGATGTAAGCAATGACGCGGGTTATCTCACCGTGTCGGTTGATCATGGACTTGTTGCTATCAGGCCAACAGGCGCAAATGATGCGCTGACACCGCTCGGGCAAGGCGATTGGCTATCGTTTAATGAACAAACGCATAATTTTGAACGGGGCAACCGAGATGCCTCGCAAATCGCGGCATGGCGTCAGGGTTTACTCGTTGCTGAACGTGATACAATCGCCTCTGTAGTCGCACGTATTGCACGCTGGCAATCCGGCAGGGTCCTATTGGCACAGTCTGGATTTGGGGCACAGCGCATCAGTGGTGTATTCGATCTGAACAATCCTGCCGCCGCTCTGGAAGCCGTTGTTGAACCTTATGGTGGCCGCGTGCGACAGGTCTCGCCATGGCTCACAATCGTTTCTTCAATTTAATGAATTTATTTTTTGTGGGGAGAAAAATTTGAAACCCTGTTCGTTTTAAACATCAGGGTCGGAAGTTAGCCGCTGCCATACATCCGCCTTTTCACTACTGCGTCAGCCAAAATCGATCCCGGTTTAGGAGAGCACGACGCGTAGATTCGAGGGATTAGAGCGTATTTGATGCGTCCACGAAGGCGCACGGCGTTCTGGGTATTGGAGTGATTGAGCAATGGGGCTTCGGGTTGATAAAAGTGCTGCGCGACGTTTCGGAACACGGGTTCTGACGGCTGCATTGATGGGATCTGTGTGTGTTTACGCATTATCCCTTTCCATATCTGTTCAGGCTGAAGCGCAGACTTCACAGCAGATTTCATTCAACATACCCGCTGGATCACTCGCCGCGTCGCTTGCCAATTTTGGCCGACAGGTGGGCATGCAGGTCACATATCAGCCGCAGATTGCAGCTTCAAAACAGGCACCGGCGGTTTCCGGCACGATGTCGCGTCAGGACGCCCTTTCACGCCTCCTGTCTGGTTCCGGTATCTCTTATCGTTTCACCGGAACAAATACCGTTGCTTTGGGCGATCAATCTGCAGCGGCGCAAGCTCCATTATCAGCTGATGGTACAACACTTCTCGATACGATTACTGTTTCTGGTGGTGCGGGTTTCACGCCAGCAGACACCCCTTATTATACCGCAGCCCCAACCAATTATATTTCCGCTCAAACCATCGAACGTTTTCGTGGCTCAAGCCCGGCAGATATTTTCCGTGGCACACCGGGTGTGATGTCTGGCGAAGCGCGTAACGGTGCGGGTTCGATTGACGTTAATATTCGCGGTATGCAGGGCATGGGGCGTGTTGCGACCACCATCGATGGTGCTGAAAACAGTGTCACCGTCTATCAAGGTTATCAGGGCCTATCCAACCGCACCTATATCGATCCTGACCTGATCGCAGGCGTCGACATCAATAAGGGATCGGACGCATCATCACGCGGCATTGCTGGCAGTGTCGCGATCCGTACGCTTGATGCCGATGACATTGTAAAAGAAGGCGACGGTTGGGGTATGCGCGTCAAAGGCGAGTTTGGCGGCAACTCCTCCACGCCTCAGGCAGGTGCAACAGGCGGGTATAAGTGGCCAAATTCAACTTCAGCTGCACCTGTTGCGATTGGATCGCCCGACGGGATGGATAGACCTTCCTTCCTGAAGCCAACCAATGGCTCAGCAAGCATTATCGCGGCAATCAAAGAAGAAAATTATGATTTCTTTGCCGGCTATGCTTATCGAAAGCGCGGCAATTATCATGCTGGTAAGAATGGCCCGGCGGCAGATCCAGTGGATACCGGTCCAAGGTCAGTTTGTAATTCTAACGGATCTTTTTGCCAGAACTGGCCCAATTTCCTCGAAAACGGTGGACTCACAAACTATCGTGCTGGCGAAGAAGTTCTCAACACACAGCTTGAAACCAAATCATTCCTGACCAAGACGACATTGCGTTTTGATGGCGGTCATACGCTCAAGCTTGGATACACAGGTTTTCGTGGCGAGGCAGGCGATCTGCTGGCATCCCGCTTTACCAGTGATAAAACACAACCGACACAGCAGGCAGTTACCTCTGGCTCTACGCTTGATACTGGCACGTTACGTTACAGCTGGAATCCAGATGACAATGACCTGATTGATCTGCGCTCCAATCTCTGGATCACGAAGCTACAATTGCGCAATCCGCGCCGCGGCAGCACATATCCAACGTCAGAGTCTGTCGGCCTGCCGAAAAACTTCCGTACCGGCTCAGATACAGTCATGTGGGGTTGGGATGTCACCAACACATCCAAATTTTCACTCGGAGACTATGGTGACCTCGATCTGAATTACGGCATTTCTTATCTCAACGAAGATACGCGCCCGAGCAAGCACACCAATGAGCTTGAGGGCTGGCTCAACCTGCGCGATGCCGACCGCGATGAACTTGATCTGTTCACTAAGGCAGCCTACAAGCCGGTTGACTGGCTGACACTGAATACAGGCTTGCGCTATTCGCATTACTGGTCGAACGATCGCCGCACAGAAGCCAACAGTGCAGAACAGCTCAACCCGGAACCAAAACGTGATTCCGGAGGCCTAAGCCCTTCGGTTGGCGTAACTGTCGAGCCGTTTGACGGAAGCCAACTCTATGTGAACTACTCAAACGCGCTGCGCTATCCAAGCATGTTTGAGTCAGTTTCAGCCTTTACGGTTATTCCAAATGCTATGCTTGAACCTGAGCGTTCCAGCAATTGGGAGGTTGGCGCCAACTTCACAAAGGAAGGTCTGCTTGGAGATGATGACCGTGGCATGGTCAAGTTAAGCTACTTCAACTGGGACGTTAAAAATTACATCGCGCGTGCTTATCGAGAGTTTTACAACTCCGCAGGCGAGTTTTCGTTCACAGGTATGCAGGTCTATAATATTGACCGCGCACGTTTCTCTGGCCTTGAGTTTTCCAGCCGCTATGAAGCTGGTGGATTTACCGCTGACTTGTCAGCTAATTACTATCTTGGCGTAGAATTCTGCCGTACGTCAGATACGTGCGGAGAGAAATCGCTTTATGGCGATTATGCCACCAATCAGGTGCCGCCTGAATACAGTGTCGATCTGACCCTGTCTCAGAAAATGATGGAAGACCGGCTGACATTGGGCGGTCGTGTCTCCTACATTGGTCCGCGTGCAATTGGTCACGGTGACGTGACGGCAGTGGGTGCGAGCCAGTTTATCGCGCAGACGAAATGGGATCCGTACACGCTGGTCGATGTGTTTGCGGAATATAAGGTCAATGACAGCCTCACCGCTACATTCCGTGTCGAAAACCTGACCGATCAATATTATGTCGACCCGCTTGGCCTGGTAAACCAGCCTGGTCCGGGACGCACATTCTATGCAGGTCTGACCAGTAATTTTGGTGGCGACCAGCGCTTGCCACAGCTCTCGCCATTCTCCCGCTCGCAGGGCGGAGCAAATGCAATCAACTGGACCGGCTTTTATGGCGGCGTTCACACTGGGATGAATTCAGGCAGCACGTCGTCAACAACGACAGCACTCGATGGAACGACTGATCCGATATCGAGCAGCGAATCCTTTGATCACGGCATCGGTAACTCCGCGATGTTTGGTGTTCAGGCTGGCTATAACTATCAGTTTAAAAATCGCGTCGTTGTCGGCGTGGAAGCTGACGTCAGCAAAATTCGCATGAAAGGGTCAAACCTCAGCTATATGGAACCAGAGTGGATTGGCCCTCGCAACGATATTGCGGGTATTCAATCCAACACGAATTATGAAGTTGATTGGAAGGGCTCTATCCGCGGGCGTCTGGGCTACGCGTTCGATAATCGCTGGATGGTTTACGGCACGGCGGGCGTCGCCTTCGCACATCAAAAAATGTCACGCGACCAGTATCGCTTTGATGAAGTTTCTTATTCTGAGAATACACTGTTTTTCATAGAAAAAGATTCTGGTGTACGCACGGGTCTGACCGTTGGTGGCGGCGCTGAATATGCAATCAACGATCGATGGTCAATTTCTGCCGATTACACTTACAGTCGCTTTGGTAATAAAAGCTTCAGTTTTGATAGTGCCCGGTCCGGCACGGGCTTAGATTACTATCAGCCTGTGCAAGTTGGTACGGAGATTATTCCGGTCGATCCATGGAACTGTGAAGTATTAGGCGGTGTTTTCTGTGAACCGATGGAACAACCAATTATGGAATACGTTCCTCAAACTGGTAGTTCAAATGTCGTGAATGGTCGCAAGTCATCCAACTCCCTGGACACACATACAGTTAAGTTAGGTCTTAACTTCCACTTCTAGTGCCTAAAATGTGCAACATTTTTTGCCGGGGCGTTTTTTCGCCTCGGCACTGCGAAAAATGGAGCGCTCAAACATCTCATTAAACAGAGAGTAATAGCCCTCGTTTGAGTTCGATCCATTTTTCGATTCCGCCGTAATCCACTTACGCCTGGTAAAACTGTTTTCGAACAATTCACTGCCACGGAGATGGGTGGTCTAGTGCGAAATGGAAATACGGGTTAAATCCTGGTGAAACTCGACAATAATCACGCATCTAACCAAATGTATTATTTGCGATAGAGCCTTCTCTCTTACCGAACGATAAGAATCCGGTAAGGATTCTGCAAATATTACCGCTCGGTATGTTTCGAGTTGAACTCGCCTAAATCTTACTGTACGGTAAGATGAAAAGGAGAAGGCGATTGTTAAAGTCAGCTGCAGATTTGGGGGCACTGGTTCGCGAGAAGCGAAAAGCTCTCGGCTGGACACAAACCGACCTGGCAGGCAGATGCGGCACCGGAGATCGCTTTATCATCGACCTGGAAAAAGGTAAGGCGACATGCCAACTCGGGAAGGCTCTGGTGGTAGCCCGTGAAGTCGGCATTAATATCATCGATGCAAATTCGCTTACAGTTAATCGGCAAACGTTACCAGAAGACAACGACGAATTGTCATTCGTGCCAAAATACTAAACGCCGAGGCCATTTGTAATGACAACTCTTTTTTATGAAGATTTTGCAGTTGGCGAGCTCCACTCCGAAGAGAACTTGAATTTCGCTTATCTGGACAAATGGGCAAGTCAAAAGTCGGCCTTCCCTCTCTCCGTGACCATGCCAACAAAAACGTCATCATATGGCTCTGATAAGATTCTGCCCTGGCTTGCTAACTTGATGCCGGAAAGCCATCTGAGTGAGATTCGTCAGCGGCTCAAGGTGTCACCGCAAGACATCGTCGGTGTGCTAGCTCACCTCGGAAGAGATACCGCTGGCGCAATATCAGTCGGCGCGCCGCGCAAAAGTGGGAGTACGAGTGTTACACCCATTCCAGATGAAGCAACACTGGAGAAGATAATCAAAGAGCTGCCAGAGAAGCCATTTTTGATTGGCACCGAAGGCGTATCCATGTCTCTGGCTGGAGTTCAAGACAAACTGCCGGTCTACATGCTCGATGATGGAATGCTTGGGGTACCAACTGAGGGGACACCATCAACGCATATTTTGAAACCTGATGTTCTGAAAACCCTGCTTCCTGCAAGCGTTCAGAACGAAGCTTTCTGCATGCGTCTCGCCAGGCATGCGGTCTTGATGTTGCGAACGTGACAACGGGAGTAGCAGGAAGTCGCTCGTATCTCCTCGTCGAACGCTATGACCGCATTCGAGACGGCAAAGGCTTCGTGCGCCGTATCCATCAAGAAGATTTCTGCCAGGTGCTGGGTTACTTTCCTGCTCAAAAATATGAACGCTCCAGGTTCGGCGGTCGGAATGGCCCAACGCTTGTCGACATGTTTAAAGCCGTTGAAGAGTTCATTTCGGCTGGTGAGCGCGAAAAATTCCTTGATGCCGTTATCTTCAATGTTTTGATCTGCAATACTGATGCTCACGCGAAGAATTACTCAATCCTGATTGGTCAAGGTGGATCAGCTAAATTGGCTCCGCTGTACGATCTGATGTGCACTTCCATCTACAAAAATGTAGATCAATCCCTGGCTCAGGCGATTGCTGGCATAGCGAATGCTAACGAGTTGCACGCAGCCGATTGGAAAGAATTGGCGACGCGTGTTAGCCTCAGTCCGGCTAAAACACTGCGCAGAGTGCAATCCTTGGCCAAGAGTGTACTAGAGCATGCTGAGATGGTCGCCAATGAAATAGCCGGGACACAAGTCGGGGGGCATGATCTCTTAAGCCGTGTCTCATATGAAGTCCAAAAGCGCGCGAAACGAATTCTTAGACAGTTAGACGAAGCAAATTAGAGTAGCTCGGCTCTGCTGAAGCGTGGGTCTACATCGCAAATATCCGCCTGCTCCATCCCCCGCATCGCAAGAGCATGATATAATTGCGTTATTATGAGTCAGGCTCTTAAAAGCGTAAGAAGCGGCCGCCATTTTCCTCTCGTACGACCGCCTTATTGGCAAATTCAGAAAATTAACGCGTCGCAATATCGGGGTTGATGCCCCGCTGAAATGCAGCTTGGCGGATATATTGTTCAATCGGGTTCATGTGATTTTCCCATTCAAAAAGCCGCCCAAAAGGACGGCGGCTAATCATCTTATATGCTGACAAAAATGTATCACGATATGATACATACATAAGGAGTTCAGTATGAACCGATCATACAAAGACAGCCAACGGAGACCCTCGCGAGTGGCAAATGCCCAACGGGTTTCCCGGCTGATTCAGTAAGAGTTGCGGTTCGTAAACTGACAATGATTGAGAGCACCGTAACAATTTATGACCTTCGTTCGCCGCCCGGCAATCGTTTAGAGGCTTTGAAGAAGGATAGCATTGGACAGCACTCAATTCGGATAAATGACCAGTGGCGCATCTGCTTTGTTTGGATTGGTGCTGGTGCTGAACAGGTCGAAATTGTAGATTACCACTGAAAGGAAAAGCCATGACCAGCATACTGCCTCCCGTGCATCCAGGCGAAATCCTTCGCGAGGAATACCTTATTCCACTCCATATGAGCACAGGAGCACTGGCCAAGCAGTTGAACGTACCTCGTACTCGAATCGAGCGCTTAGCAAACGAACAGACAGCCGTTACACCCGATACCGCATTGCGCCTCGCAAAGTTTTTTCGCACTACGCCGGAATTCTGGATGAATATGCAAGCAAGCTTTGACCTCAAGATTGAAGGCGATTTGGCTGCAATTCACGAGCTGGAAGCCGCATAATCAATGAGGGGCGACACAGTCTGCCCCTTATTCTTAGGGATACCGATTAGAGCCAGTCTTCATTTAAGTTCTCACCAACTTGGAGAGACAGATGAGACTGAGTTTTTTGATTACTACCTGCTTGTTACTAGGTGAGTTCCAGCTTGAAGTGCGACTTACAAATGATAACAATGGGTTATCCAATGCACCTATTCGCATATTGATCTGGATGAACGCCGTAAAATAGCGCGCTGGCGCACTGCAAAGCTTTTCGTTGACGTTATTGCTGAAAGGCTTGGAAGGCATCGCTCGACGATTTTTCGTGAACTGAAACGCAATCAGTTTCACGATGATGAAATCAAGGATTTAAACGGCTATTACTGTACGATTGCTGACCAGAAATGTCGTGAGCGGCGTTCGAAGCAACGCAAGCTCATCCGGTATGATGAGCTCCGGCAGTCCGTGATCGATCACATCAGCGGTGGATGGTCACCGCAACAGATTGCCGGGAGAATGCGACTGGTGCGCGATCCCGTTTCTGTCAGTCATGAAACGATCTATCAGTTTGTGTATTCCGCTGATGGTTGCAAAGAAGAGCTTTGAAAGTATCCTCCCGAACGTCGCGCCAAACGACGTCCACGTCATGCCCGTCGTCATCATGGACGCCACTTTCCCCCAGATCCGCGACAGGTCATCTGTTGGGCGCTGCTGGGGGGCTTGAGGCAATTTTCACAATTCTGGCGCTAAAGGATCAGGTTGCACTACCAACACACAACTTAGATAACCCGGATCCAGAAGCCAGTGGCTTCACCTTTGTATCAAACCAATCGCGCCAGATTGACACTGAATACGCAATATCCAACGGTTTTGGGTTTGGTGGGGTCAACGCCAGCGTAATTTTCAGACGTTGGTCCAGTAACAACAGCCGCTTAGATCCGGTATAAATTATCCGAGTTCAGGAAGAGCCAGTCAAGTATGCCACTATATTGGTGACTGGCTACTCTACTGCGTGCTTCCCTTCACAACGCCGAAATTATGGTAGTAGAACATTACCTTGTACGGCTAAGACCAGCTTTGATTAGCGGCGAGCACCATATGAGCAACGTTAATAGCGCAAGTCCCCCTGCTATCGGACGATCGACAAACGTTAGCCAATTGCCACCTGATTTCATCATTGAACTCAAAAAATTTTGCTCGAGGAGGGGGCCTAAAACAACTCCGAGAACAAACGGCGCAAGCGGAATGCGAAAGGCCTCAAATGCAAACCCGATAACACCAAACGCCAATGCCACACCGACGGCGCTCACTGTGTTTTCCATTGCAAATGCGCCAACCAGACAGAAGATAAATATTATCGGCATCAATATGCTAAGACGTACCATCAGCATCACGCGGCTCAGCCGTATCGCCACCCAACCAAGGGGAATAAGTAACAAATTAGCGAGAAAGAATGCGCCAAAGATTGCATATACGATAGCGGGGTTATTCAAAAAGATCGTCGGTCCAGGATTGACACCCTTCATGAACAAGACACCGATGATGATGGCTGCGATGGCATCACCGGGGATGCCGAAAACAAGCGACGGAATAAAACCACCGCTTACAGCAGCATTGTTGGCAGCACCCGCGGCAGCTAACCCCTCCGTTGATCCTTTACCGAACTTTTCTGGTTCACGTGCAAACCGCTTAGCCAGAGAATATGAAATCCAGGCCGCAATGTCTGCGCCAGCGCCGGGCAATATTCCGAGTATTGTTCCTAGAATATTTCCCTGAGCAACAGCCCGACGCTCTTTCCAGAGTAGTCTGGCCTGACCTTCGAACACACCTTTAATCGCCTTTTGTTCAAGACGAACCGTAGGCTCCTTACGAGCATAGTATCGAAAGACTTCGGCAATAGCAAAAAGTCCAATCATGATTGGAACAAGTGATAAACCGCCGATGAGGTTATGATTTCCAAATGTAAAACGTGGTACGCCGCTAATTGGGTCAATGCCAATGGTAGCGGTAAAAAGGCCAAGAGACAGGGATAGGACACCTTTAACCCGCGATGACGAAATCATGAAGGCAGTTGTCGTAAGGCCTAAAAGACAAAGCCAGAAATACTCGTAAGACGAAAAGCGCAACGCGATCATTGCCAATGGCGGTGCCAATGTGGCCAGAATGAGTGCACCGAAAAGACCACCTATCGCTGAGGCCAGAAGGCAAAGACCCATAGCGACATGGGTTTGCCCCTTTTTTGTCAATGAATGAGCGTCATCAGTATATGCTGCGGATGCAGGAGTTCCGGGCATGCGCAAGAGAACCGCCGGAATGTCTCCAGCAAACATTGCCATAGCGGCGGCCGTCACCATAGCTGCGATCGCTGGCACCGGGTCCATATAAAACGTGACGGGTACAAGTAGCGCAACTGCCATCGTAGCCGTGAGTCCGGGCAGCGCGCCCATGAAAAGCCCAAAAATGCCAGCGGCCAGCATAACAAGCATAACTTCAACACTGAACAAAAGACCGAGTCCTGCAATAACATTTTCCATTACAGGTACCTCCCCCAAGGACTAAGAAATCCAAGTGGCAGCGGAACGAGAAGAATTTTAGCAAAGACGACGTAAACTATAATGGATGTCGCTAGAGCTATTAGCAGTGCAGGAACAAGACTCACCCGGCCCAAGAGCAAAAGCGTGAACAAAATGAGCGGAGCCAAGATAAGAAAGCCGAAATGCTGAGAGTAAAAAACGTAAATTAATGCAGCTCCAAAGACGACAGCGGGCTTTGCAAAATTAGCTAAAGAGTATCGTTCACACTCTAACTCATCCATCGCTTGCCCGGACCCCACGAGAGCCAGCCATATTCCTGCAGCCGCTATAACAGTTCCCAACAAGAGCGGAAAAAAACCTGGTCCATAAGCTATACGTGTGGCGGCCAACGGCTGGGGTAATTGCATTGCTAAAATGACAACCAATATCCCAAGCAGCGCAAACCCTGCACCCACCAATCTCTGCGTCATATTTGAATCCTTATTCACCATACGCCATTGCCGACGCATCGCGCCGGCAGCTGTATCTGGTTAGGGAGCCGATTGTTACTTCCCAGCAACGGCTTTCAGCACGACTTCAGTTTCTTTGTAATGATCACCGAGAAATGTCGTAAAATCAGCGCTGTTGAGATAAGTGACGCCGAACCCACGGTTTTGCATCCCTTTTAGGAAGGTTTCGGATTCGACAGCTTTAGCGACCGCTTGCTCCAGTTTGGCAACGACATTAGGATCAAGACCAGCCGGTCCAGCAATCCCGCGCCAGGTTCCTCCCATATAGCTCGTACCAATAGCCTCTTTGACCGTGGGAATTGCATCGTTAATTGGCAAGCGCTCTGCACTCATCACGGCAAGTGTTTTTACAATTCCGGCATCGGCCATCGAGGTCACTTCTGGCACTGAACACAGGACAATATCAATGCCACCTGAAGCGAGTTCCTGAAGTGCTGCGCCTGAACCCTGAGAAGGGATCAATTTAATCTGGCTAACATCGACACCCTCTCCAAGCAGCATCGAGACAAATGGAATATCCCAACTTGCATTGCATGTTCCACCACACGAGATGTTAAAGGAGGAAGGATTGTCTTTAATGGCAGCGACGAGCGAGCGCAGATCCTGGTATTGAGAGTCGCCAGCAACGTGGATCGCTGAAGGGTCCGCATTGAATTGAGCAATGGGTGTGAAGTCATCTGCTTTGAAATCGGCTTGCCCTAGCATAGAAAATTGAGCAATTGGCGAAAGTTGGCCTAGTGTATAACCGTCTGGCGCTGAATTTTTATAAGCTGTATAGCCGACGATACCCGATGCTTGAGCTTGATTGACAACGGTGAAGGGCTGTCCCAGGGTGCGCTCAAGCTCAGCAGCCATTAAGCGAAATGTGTAATCTGATCCGCCGCCGGCACCTGCCACTACCACGAGTTGAACTGGCCGGGTTGGCCATTCTTGTGAATAAACTGGGTTGGACAATATAGCGGTTGCTACAAAACCGGATGCTAATGCTTTTGACGAAATCAGTTTAAACATAATTTTCCTCCCACGGAATTCAGGTTGTAATGACAGATACGTCAGCCATCACGAAATTTGTAAACGAGATTAGAACAGTAGGCAGGTCGCACGGCATTGCCCCACACAACCGTAACAAGGCGTGAATGGGCGTTCAGAGTGAACGCCCATGTATGACATTAAGCTTCTTCGTATTTCAGTACATTCTTGAGTTCGCGTTTGATGTTTTCCAACTGCACGGCCGATGTTTGCGGCATTGGCATGCGTGGAAGACCAGCTTCAGTGCCTTGCAGTGCAATAACTGTCTTGATGTTGGCCGGCAGGTTGTCCGCGGAAATCGTGTTCCAGAAGCGAAGCAGCGCTTCATGAATTTCCTTTGCGCGCTTATGATCACCGCGCTGCACTGCATTCCACAATGCTATGCAAACCCCTGGCACAGCTGCTGGATTAGCTGCGATAGTTCCATGGCAGCCAAGCGCAAAAGAAGGATAGAGCAAGGCATCAACAGCTGTATAAATTTTACAGCCTGCAGGAATGCCAAGCATCAGATCAGCCATTAGCTTCAAATCGCCTGCACTCTGCTTTACGCCCTGAACGCCGGGCAGTTCTTTCATGAGACGAATGAGCAGTGCCGGGCTTAGATAGTTCCATGGAACGACGTTATAGATGATGACGGGAACGTCAGTCGCTTCAGTGAGTGCTTTGAAATGTGCAAATGTAGCTTCTTCATCCGGCTTGAAAACGTAGTGAACAGGTGTCACCTGAAGCCCCTGTACCGACAGGTGTGAGATTGCCTGGGCGCGGCGGATCGCATCGCGTGTAGAGTTAGCAATAATTCCTGCAAGCACCGGAATACGACCATCGACTTCTTCGACAGTAATTTCCATAAGGCGTGCGAATTCTTCAACAGTAAGCGTATGACCTTCGCCCGAGCTTCCGCCAACGCAAACCCCATGGACCTTCTTGTCGAGGTTAAATTTTACGATATTGCGGAATGCGGCTTCGTCGATTTCTCCATCAGCGGTGAACGGTGTGACGATTGGTGGAATGATGCCATTGATGTTTTCTAGATTCATAACTTTTTCCCAAGGTTTGACCATTCAGGTCTGTTTCATCAAGGCGCACGAAAGGGTTCGCCCATTCTCGTGACGACGTGAATCTTTATTACTTTGTTTGTTGCTAGTGATCGCTGTTACAAACTGTTTGCCAGCGCACGCATCCAAATAGCTACGGCCACAGCTCCTCCATCTGGAACCCCAAGTGCACGTTCGCCCAAATAACTTGCCCGTCCAAGTCGCGGCATCATAGCCGCCGTAGCTTTTGCACCGACTTCAGCTGCTTGAGCTGCATCGTGCCACGCGTCTTTAGCAGTCGATGACGCTGCAGCTGAATCAAGCGCATCTCTGGCAGGTAAAAGAGCATCAAGCATCGTGCGGTCGCCTGCCTTGGCGCCCCCAATTTCACTGACCGCGGCGGTTGCTATACGGAGTGCCTCTTTATAATCAGGAACCCCGGACACAGCATCCAAGCCAAGTGAACGGCCAGCGCGTGTCAATGCAATTGCGTAAAATGGTCCGGAACTCCCTGCGATGGCACGGCGTACATCATTGCCCAGTGTAATCAAAGCGTTTGCGGGATCTGCCCATAACGCCTCAGGCACATCACGAATCGCTTGTGCGCCACGCACCATACTCGCTCCGAGATCGCCGTCGCCTGCTTTGCTGTCAAGATCTGTCAATTCAGGTTCGGCCTGTTCGAGCGCATCAGCGATTGAAAGTGCAATGGCTTGAACAGTCTTAGCATCATATCGCACCGACGATACCGCAAGCGTTTGAACTGCCTGTTGGGCCGACATACGCGTGACATTAAGTTGCTTTGGAACATTTCCACCGCGAGGCCAGGCACTCGCATCGGTTTCATGATCTAAACCAAGGAGTGTTGCATCATCAACTTCCAACAGCGAAATCGAACAGCCTGCCATTTCAATCGCAGTCAGAAAGTTCCCGCTCCACGCTCTTTCCACTTCAATGTTCAGCTCACGTAGCCTCGCAAGTGCGCGCCGTGAAACAATAGCCAACTCCATAGGCGGCGTGGAACCAAGGCCATTCACGAGCAAAACAACGCGCGCACCAGCATGTATCTTGCGATCAGCAACAATGGTGTCAATCAAACGCTCTGTGAGCTGGTCTGCGGCCATGATGCTGACACGCTCTACACCTTTTTCACCATGGATCCCAAGACCAAGTTCTATCTCCTGTTCGCCAAGTTCAAAACTCGGCTTTCCTGCAGCTGGAATGGTACACGAACCAAGTGCGACACCCATTGTACCAATACGTTCCGCCGCACGTCGCGCAATGTCGGCAACCTCAGCAAGTGATTTTCCCGATGCAGCTGCTGCACCAGCAATCTTATGAATAAAGACGGTTCCAGCGATACCGCGTCTGCGCTCGTCAGGAACTATGCCTGCAAGCGCCACATCATCGGCGACGACAACGAGTTCGGTGGGAATACCTTCAAGTGCTGCAAGCTCTCCAGCCAGGCCGAAATTCAAGCGATCACCCGTGTAGTTTTTCACGATAAGAAGAGCACCCTGCGGACCAGCACTTGCCCGGATAGCTGCCAGAACGGCGTCTGCACTTGGGGATGTAAATATCTCGCCTGTGACGGCCGCAGTTAACATGCCTTCACCGACATAACCTGCATGAGCAGGTTCGTGACCCGCACCTCCTCCGGAGATTAACGCAACCTTACGCTGAACCGGATCAGGTAAACTGGACTGTATCACCACATTTTCGCTGTCCAACAGTGACAAGTTTGCATTAATCCCGACCAAACCTTCCAACATTTCGCGGACGATATCCGCCGGGCGGTTGATAATTTTTTTCACTTTTCTCTCCCAGATAGTCCATTCACCAAGATTTTCATAAGCCGGGAACAACACTGATCAATCAGAGCAATACTCGTGTCGCCCAAAGCCTCAAATCCTATATTTTCTTTAAAAACTCCTCGAGACGACCTGCTCCTTCGGCAATGAGCGCCGGGTCCACTGCAAAGCAAACGCGCAAGAATGCTTCTCCACCCGGCCCAAAGGCGGAGCCTGGCGCGACTCCTACGCTCGCCTCACGCAAAATACGTCTTGCCATATCGTAGCCGTTGTTCATGCCATGCACCGAAAAGAAGAAGTAAAATGTTCCTTCAGGCCAAAACACACGTACATTCGGGAGCTTATCAAGTGTGGAACATATGATCTCGCGCCCCTTCGCAGAACGTGCAACCAGCTCCTTTATGAAGCTGTCTCCATGATCGAGTGCAGCGACTGCTGCATGCTGACTAAAGGTTGACACGCTTGTTGTGTTGTATTGACTGAGATTGTCGAAGATCGTCGACATGCCCTCAGGATATATAATCCAACCAACCCGCCAACCCGTCATGCACCAATTTTTGGAAAAGGTGTTGGTTATCAGCAGCCTGTCCGTCGGCTCCGTCAGCTCCAAAAATGATGGTGCCAGGCTACCATCATAAGTGAAGTGTGAATAAACTTCGTCAGAAACGATCCACAGTCCGCGTTCGCGTGCGAAATCCCGAACTGCAATCATTTGCTCACGCGGCATGATCCAACCAGTTGGATTGGAAGGCGAGTTGATTGCAATAACTTTCGTGCGCGGCGTCACAGCAGCAAACAGATCGTCAAGATCGAGCAGGAACCCGCCCTGCTCTTTAGTCCGATATGGAACAGGAACGACCTTCCCTCCGAGTATGCCGACAATCTCTATGAGATTAGGCCACGCTGGGACGGGCACAATCACCTCATCTCCAGGGCTTAGAATAGCCTGGAAAGCTTGCATAATGGCCTGAACACCACCAGCAGTAGCACTAAAGCGATTTGGATTGACATCAACATTCCAATGTCGCTTGTGATAACGCGCAAGCGCATCGCGAAGCGCGGGGACACCCAATGCATAGGTGTACCGTGTCTGGCCATTTTCGAGCGCATTGATGGCAGCCTCACGAATAAAAGCCGGAGTGGGAAGGTCCCCTTCTCCAATCCAGAGTTTAATGACATCCGGATCCTCGCGCGCAAGATCAGCAATGTCGCAAATCTGGTTCAGCTCTATTTTGTTGATCCGAGCTGGAGTTCCTGCAACCGGCCAGTTCGCTGCCTGAAAATTCATTATTATCGCTCCTGACGACAGCCTTCAGCACGGAACACATCCTATGCGAAGTTGTACCCCTCATTTGTTTTTCAACCCAGAAAGCCAAGGCTGCTCCTCTAGCCCCAGCAATGCAGCTTCTCTACTGTCATTATTCCACAATTCGGAATATGTATTTCTATGCGTCAGTAAAATAAAAAAATATGAAATAGTCAACACCGTTATTGCCTATCTATCAATTTTGTGCGTTTATTACTTTGCTACAAATATATATTCCGAATAACGGAATAAGGGAGAACAAAATGAAAAAAATCATGAAGCTCTTTATAGGTGCACTTGTCGCAACCAGCATCGCAACATTGTCAGTGGCAGCAGCGGAAGACCCTCGCGGAACGTTGGGTGACATTCTAAAGGCCAAGAAGATTGTTATCATGAACGATCTATCTGCAGCGCCGTGGCAATTTCGCGATGCCAATGGCAATGCTGCTGGCTTTTCAATCGATCTTGATCGCCTGATTGCTGCGAAGCTTGATGTTGATCTGGAGATGCGCAACGTAGAATGGGCGGGGCTCATTCCTGGCTTGCTCAGCCGCAAGTCAGATATTCTGGCAACCAGCATGTCCACAACATTTAAACGTGCACAACAGGTAATGTTTACGCGTAACAATTGGTATGAAACGGGCGTCGTCGCGATTGTTCAGCCTGAAAACAAAGATCAGTCGTGGGAAGACCTCAATCAGCCGGGACAAAAAATTGCCGTCAAAGCAGGTACAAACGCTGTTGATGCTGCCAAACAATTTTTCCCGAAGGCAGAATTGCAAACCTACCCAAATGACGTTGATACCTATCAGGCACTTAAGACAGGCCGAGTAAATGCAATCCTTAATGATCTCGCAGTACTTGGCATTGTCAAACCTGAATATGGATTTGAAGCTCTCTCAGAGCCGCGCCAACTCATAACCGCAGACACGTGGGGCTTTGCCGTTCGCCCCGGTGATTTTTATACACAACAATACCTCGATTTCTTTCTGACCAAGATCGCCGAGAGTGGCGAACTCGCTGCACTTAAGAAATATTGGGTGGAAGGAGACGCTTGGAAAAAGGACTTCCTTGAAAAAAATAACGGCGTATCAGATGACCGTAAAGCTCTCGTGGAACTCCTTGGTATCAGCGCCTATGTCCCTGAAAGCGGCGATGGAAGCCGTATGACACTCCAATAAGCCCCCTCATAGGCGACGTGTCTCACTACATGTCGCCATAGGAAAATTTCAGTTTATCGGCTTTTGGGAGGCTAATTTGGCATATTTCGAGGCGCGCGACGTTGGTTTGCACTTCAATCAGTTCCATGCCTTGCGCAATATCTCTCTCTCGCTCGAAAAGTCCAACGTTCTGGTGATATGTGGACCATCGGGATCTGGGAAGAGCACATTCATTCGCGCGATTAACCGGCTTGCACCGAAGCTTTCGGACGGAATGATGCTTCTTGAAGGCGAAGATTTATCTACTATGCGAGCTAAAAATCTGCATCGCAGAATTGGCATGGTATTTCAAAGGTTCAATCTGTTCCAACATCTGACCGTTGCAGAGAATATTTCGCTCCCGCAACGCCGCGTATTACGCCGCGGTCGCAGTGAAGCACATGCGCGCGCGATCGCCCTCCTAGAACGCGTTGGGCTGGCTGACAAAGCTCGATCCTATCCGGTTCAGCTCTCAGGGGGACAACAGCAACGGGTAGCAATTTGTCGGGCACTGGCAATGGACCCCGAAATGCTGCTTTTTGACGAACCAACCTCTGCATTAGATCCTGAAATGGTCGGAGAAGTGCTTCAGGTGATGCGCGAACTGGCTCATTCGGGGATGACTATGATTATAGTGACGCATGAAATGGGCTTTGCGCGCGAAATAGCAAATGAAATTGCGTTTTTGGAACAAGGTCAACTGGTGGAAATAGCCCCGCCGGAAAAGTTCTTTTCAAATCCGGCCGAGCAACGCACGCGTAACTTTCTTGATCAAATTTTAAGGCACTAGGAGAATTAAAATGTTTTCTGACGCCTACGATCTATTTCTGCAATATCAGGACACCTACCTCACAGGTGTTAAAAACGCACTTTCCGCAGCCTCATTGGGGCTAGCATTTGCGCTGATTATTGGCATCTTTGCGGGTATATCACGGTTCAAAAGTACCAATTTCATTGGTCGCATCATTGCGGTGTATGTATCGATTGTACGGAATACTCCACTTCTGGTACAAGTCTACTTCATCTATTTTGGACTACCAGCTTGTGGCATTACACTCAGCGCATTCTGGACCGGAGTTATCGCACTCACATTTAACTCAGGCGCTTATATTGCGGAAATGGTACGCGGCGGATTAAACGCGCTTCCTAAAGGCCAAAGTGAAGCTGCATCAGCGCTTGGGCTAAATCAGCATATGACGCTTCACAAGGTATTATTGCCTCAGGCTGCTCCAGTAATTCTACCAGCAGTGACAGGCCAATTCGTTCAGCTGATCAAAGATACATCACTACTCTATACGATTGCGGTTCTAGAAATCACAAAAGCTGCCGATGATGTCGCAAACGAAAGCTACCAGTTTTTGCCCGCATATCTTGTGAGCTGCGTTCTTTACATAATCATCTGCGTGATGCTGAACGTTTTGGTGGACGTTTACGAAAACCGCGCAGGTTTCTCCAGACATAAGCGAGCATGAGCATGGTACATCTTATTTCGATATCAGGTGACGCGCTGGCTCTTATACTAACAGGTCTGCCAATCGTTCTTTACCTGATGATCGCTTCTTTTTTTCCAGCCCTTGGACTTGGCATCATTGGCGGGGTACTGGCGACATCGCCATGGCGGTTGGTTCGCCTGATCGTCACTATCTACGTATACATTTTTCGAAGCACACCGTTCTTGATGTTTATATTTCTCGTCTATTATGGTCTGCCTGAATTCGGCATCGATATCGGCCACATTACGACTGCCGTGATAGCATTGTCTCTCTCTCACGGTGCCTATATGACCGAAATCATCAAGGGCGGGTTACGCGGTCTTGACAAAGGTCAAAACGAGGCGGCCATAGCGCTCGGATTCAATCTGTTTCAGCGGCTTAAGGACATTACACTTCCTCAAACACTTATGGCGATCATTCCATCCTTATTAGGACAAAGCATCCTGATTATCAAAGATACATCACTTGTATCCGTCGTTGGGATCAGCGAAATCACCAAGCTCGCACGCGAAGTTGTGATCCGAACAAACGAACCCTTTGTTATTTTCGGAGTTCTGGCATTGATATATTTTGGTGTTTGCTTTGTGCTGGAAAGAGTTGCAGGAAAATTAGAAAAGCGCGCGCGATTGATTTTAGCAGGAAGATAGATTTGGACAAAGCTATGACAGAAAATGACACAGATACTCATAATGCCGACAGCAGCGAAAGCCGCGAAACAGGTGCAAAATCATTACGCAAAATGGCACTTGTGCTTGATAGCTTTACAAGGAAACAACCTTCACTAACGGTTGGTGAGATCGCCGGTGCGACAGGACTTCCCAAAACAACCGTACACCGGATCGTCGCTTCTCTTCGGGATGTGGGCCTTCTTGATCAGGACGGCCGCAGGCAAGGCTATCGGCTCGGAATGAAAATGTTTCATTATGGCAGCAGTGTTCTCGATAGCCTCGATACAGCTACTCGTGCGCACCCACATATTGCCCGGCTCCAGCAGTTGACCGGAGAGATCATACATTTTCACATGTTTGATGGGCATCAAATGGTCTGTGTCGAACGAGAGGAAATGATCGCCTCAAGTCTGACGACGCTCAGCGCCGCACCGACATATTGTACAAGCGTTGGAAAAGCTTTTCTTGCTTTTCAGAACGAGCAGCTGGTTAGAAAAATCGCGAGCGAGGGGTTACACAGCTATACGGCCAATACCATTACTAACCTGGACACGCTCTTGCAAGATTTGGAACGTATTCGGGCAAGGGGGTATTCGGTCGACGACGAAGAAATCGAGGTTGGCGTGCGTTGCATCGGAGCACCAGTGCGCGACTCGACCCGACGCGTCTTTGCAGCTGTGAGTGTGTCCGGTCCAGCTGAACGCATGCCAGACGCCAGACTTGCAGGACTTGCACCCACCGTTATTCAGATTGCCAACGATATTTCAACATCGCTTACAGAGTAGCTATTTTGATGGCTGGAGAACAAGCTATGTCGATACGATCCAAAATGTCAGCCAATGCGCGTCAAGCAGCTGCTGAAACTGTCATCGAAATCAGGAACATGCACAAGTGGTATGGCGAGTTCCACGTGCTGAGTGACATAAATCTCAAAGTTATGCGTGGCGAACGTATTGTCGTGGCTGGCCCATCAGGTTCAGGCAAATCAACTATGATCCGTTGCGTCAATCGTCTGGAAGAGCACCAGAGAGGTCAGATCATTGTCGACGGCATCGAACTGACCAACGATCTCAAAAACATCGATGAAGTGCGCCGTGAAGTTGGCATGGTGTTCCAGCACTTCAACCTCTTCCCACATCTGACCATTTTGGAAAACTGCACGCTTGCCCCGATCTGGGTGCGTAAAATGCCAAAGAAGCAGGCCGAAGAAATCGCCATGCACTATCTGAAGCGCGTGAAAATTCCGGAACAGGCCAATAAATATCCGGGCCAGCTCTCCGGTGGTCAGCAGCAGCGCGTAGCTATTGCCCGTGCTCTCTGCATGAATCCAAAAGTCATGCTGTTTGATGAGCCGACTTCGGCACTTGACCCGGAAATGGTCAAGGAAGTGCTCGACACTATGGTCAACCTTGCTGATGAAGGCATGACCATGATCTGTGTGACGCATGAAATGGGTTTTGCGCGCCAGGTCGCAAACCGCGTGATCTTCATGGATCAGGGGCAAATCGTCGAACAAAACGCACCAGTCGAGTTCTTCGATAACCCGCAGCACGAACGCACCAAGCTGTTTCTACAGCAGATATTACACTAATTTGAGAGGCAGCACTCATGAAATTTCTTCGCTATGGCGAAACTGGTCAGGAAAAGCCGGGCCTTCTCGATGCAGACGGCAATATCCGTGATCTTTCCGCGCATGTCAGCGATCTGTCGGGTGCCGTTCTCAGCCCTGA
>NZ_JAVDQT010000008.1:0-207356 GCF_031454375.1 Brucella pseudogrignonensis | reverse complement strand
TCGTCAGGCTCATAACCTGAAGGCCGCAGGTTCAAATCCTGCCCCCGCAACCAAATCTAACAAAAACTATATAATCCGATAAATAAAAGCTCGTATGCACACGTGCGCAAAACACACCCAACAACAGCCCGCCCAAAGCGGGCTTTTTGCTTTAGAAAATAGAATTCTGAAACAGCGCCGCGCTATAAGATGCGAGCGTTGGATCGTCATATAATGCTCTGGAAGCTGCAAACTTTTATTAGCGCAGCTAGGACAAGACCTAACTGATTAGGAAAATAGGACTTGTTACTGATTTATATAATGCTTCGGCTCAAGCGCTGGCCGCTTGTAAATGGGGTTGGTAGCAACGAAATGTCGCCTTCCCTTCAGCTTTAGCGCAATACAGTGCAGCATCCGCGTTGTTAAAGACATCAGATTCTGTGAGCCCTACTAATGGGGCTATGCCAACAGATGCTCCAAGTTTAAGATTCTTGCCATTAAATGCTATAGGTGAGCTAACGCGAGCTATTATTATTTGCGCAATGTCCTCGGCTTGCTTTTGGTCACAAGACCCTGATGTAATGACTGCAAACTCGTCGCCACCAATTCGATAAGTATGACTACCGAACGAATTTAGGCCACTAAGTCGAGATCCAATTTCTTTAATGCATTCATCTCCTGCAAGATGGCCAAATTCATCATTTATTTTCTTAAAACCATCGAGATCAATCAATAGGAGGAAGCTGTTTTCTTTCTCATTATTGACGAGATCCAGCATCGATGAAAGTTTTGTGTGGAACTGGCTTTTATTTGCGAGGCCAGACATCTGATCGTATTCGGCAAGATGCATTATTTTGTCGAATAATGCTTTCTGCTCCGTAATATCCTGTTTCATGCCAAAGATGCGGACTGGTGTTTCATCCTGGCATTCGACCGACGCCGTAATGCGTATCCAACGCTTGTTTCCACGAAAAGTAGTTATCTCTGCTTCGAACGTAAAGCCGTTGCGTTGCGCAATGGCATCTGACCGGCGTTTTTGAAGTTCTATCTTTGAAGCCTCCGTATAGCATGCCAGTGTATCGGCACGCGTGAGAGGTTCTCCCTTGGGTAGTTCAAAAATATCGTAAACATAATCCGACCAGGTTAACTCCTCGTCGGGTAACGTACATTCCCAGATACCAATCTGAGCAACAATGGAAGATTGACCGTAGATTTTTCTGAAATGTGAAAGCGTTTGTTCCTGCTCATGAATAAGCCGATCTTTGTTCGCCAGCTCAATCTGCAGGCGCTCCAAATCATCCTGTAGCTTTTTCAGAGAGGTCTCATTCATGGAATACATGAGTATTATCTAAAATAGGAATCGTCAATTTACCAGATCCCAAAAACTATATTTCTTGTGGTGTTGCTTACGAAGGTTCGAAAGGTAAACATCGTGCTGAACGATCGTGCCGTAACTTGTAACATTGCGATCGAGTAAGATGCATTCCGACAGATGCTGCGCTGCTTGCTTGTATCGGCTCGTTCGGCTGCGCGTAAGTGCGAAGTCTATCATGCGCCTGAATAATAGGATTGCTGCAACTGGATACTTGTCGACAAGCTTCTCCGCTGCTTCTGACATCAACTCGTATTTTTCGCCATCAAGTTCGGATGAGCGATGAATTACGAATTTGGCCATCTGACTAACAGATGGATACTGCATAAAAAATAGAATTGCCTTGTTGGCATCTGGATAATCGCCGACAAGTTTAAAGGCTTTTTCCTCAGCATCAATATCATCAAAATCTGGCAGCTTACGTAGAAAACCGCGCAGAAGATCGACGTTGAGTGTTTGCCTGAAGCCGTCCCAACGAAATTGCTGAGCTTCTTCCAAGTGCCCCAATGCCTCTAGTGCGTTAACTCGCGTCAATTGCCATTCTGGCAGTGTTTCACGTTCTCCACTAAACTGAGCACCATCGAGCATTTCCAATGCTTCCTGGGGACGGCCCGCTGAAAGCAGTCTCTTAGCGATTTCAGTGGAAACGCTTGGTAATCGATGTGTGTGTGCAGAATGTTGGGCGACGAAAAGATCAACATCATTGAGTTCGTCAGCTATTTTTTGAAGTGAGATTTTTACTGCGCCGGAACGAGCATCAGCTGTGACGCTATGTTTATGTGTTGAGTGATCATCATTCCATTCTTCAAAACGTTGCTGGAGTTTTCGAAGACCGTTTTCGTTCAGTGCTGGTGCCATAGAACTGATAAGTTGGTCATATTGACCATATTCATTGTTCAGAAGGGCCTGAAATATTTGGTCAACAAGCCTTTCCGTCGGGGGATTAGCCAGTGTCGCTATGTGTCCAGCGTCTCGATTTGCAGCATGAAAGCTCTCCAAGAGCGTACCATTGCCATCGTCAGAGCGTTCAAATATCTGGTCTGAAAGCGAAAGAAACTGCCATATCAATTCAAATCCGTCCTCTGGATCGGAGGGGGCTATCTTTTTGACAATGGTATTACGCTGGCTTTCAAGATCGGCCTTGAAGGATTTAATCTTTCTCCAGCCTATCCAGCTTTGTGCACGTGCAATGCTGCCCAAGCGTTTGCGAACCTCTCTTGCAAGTTCCGCACTGCTTGAGTTACCTGCAAGCTCCATGCGAAGCCGACGCTTATGGTTGGCATTGCCGGTACTGACCTCAATCAATAGCTCCGCAAGGCGTTCAACACCGAGCGCTTCGAGATTTTTTGCATTCAAAGTGGTTTTTGATGCCATTGATTGTCCAGAATTGTCACGACGCGATAGATCAAGCTAGAACACTTGATATACGGCTTATGCATGGTCACTGCCATATTGATCAACACTTTTCGTCGCCGTGCAAACCGTGCTAAAACGCCGTTATGAATGCACCAATGCCCGACTTTCCTGTTTATAATCCGCCGCTTGAGCCATATGTATCGATCATCCACCGGGATGCTGATATTTTGGTTCTCGATAAGCCGAGCGGGCTATTATCTGTCCCCGGACGTCATCCAGCTTTGTCGGACAGCCTTGCTGTCCGGGTGCAGAAGCAGTTTCCCGATGCTTTGATGATCAATCGTCTGGATAAAGACACGTCTGGCCTTGTGTTGATGTCCCTTAATCGTAAGGCTCATGCTGCTATAGCGGCTCAATTTGAGGCGCGAACGACCCATAAGGCTTATATAGCTCAAGTATGGGGGCAGGTTGCTGAGGATGAGGGCTTAATTGATTTGCCGCTGGCGATTGATGCAGAAAATAAGCCACGTCATCGCGTGGACCATCAAAACGGTAAGCCCGCCCAAACGCGGTGGCAAGTTTTAGCACGTGGTGAGAATACGACCCGGCTCCGGCTTTTTCCATTGACCGGACGAACACACCAGTTACGTGTTCATATGAAGGCGCTAGGCCATGTCATACTTGGCGATGCCTTCTACGCTGAAGGTGCCTCGCTTGATGCTTCCGAACGCCTATTGCTGCATGCTGAAGAATTGACGTTTCAGCATCCAGACGGCCGTGATGTCACATTTACTGTTCCCTGCCCATTCTGAGTGCACCATGTCGCAAAAGGCTGAACCAGCAGAACTGATCGTAGATTTTATAGGTGGTGCAGTCGGGCACCGGTTCCGCATGGGAGAGGGGCGAGGGCAGGCACTGGCTAAGGCCGCTGGGCTTACGGGTAGTGTTACGCCTGATATCGTGGATGCAACGGCTGGACTTGGTCGCGATGCTTTTTTGCTCGCCGCTCTTGGGGCGCGGGTAACTTTGATTGAGCGTTCGAAGAGGATGTATGATCTTCTTGCTGAAGGGCTCGTACGCGCAAGTGCCGAAGGCGGAAAATATGCGCAAACAGTGGAGCGAATGACCTTGCTCCATGGAGATTCATGTCTGCTTTTGCCCACACTCAAGCCTATGGTTGTACTGGTTGATCCGATGCACCCGCCGCGTGGAAATACGGCACTCGTTAAAAAGGAAATGCGCCAGATCCGTGAAATTGTGGGTGCAGACCCGGATTCACAATTGCTCATGCAGATTGCATTGGAATATGCGCAGAACCGTGTTGTTCTGAAATGGCCGTTGCGGGCGGAGCCTATGGAGGGTTTACGCAAACCGTCGCATCAGATTTTGGGCAAAAGCACACGCTACGACGTGTTCGTTAAGGCGAAAATTACCGCAAATTAAAGCTTCTTACGATTGCTTTTCTGCATGAAAGAATATGTATTTCTTTTTGAATGACAGTAATTCCAAAAACGCTTTACAGTTTCGACTCTTATTGCGTGTTTATAAGCTTGACCTCATGATCTTCTGTTTTACTTTGTTGCAGATCAACATTGAGGATGGGAATTAGCGATGCCGAAATTGAATGTGGCTGTTCTGGTTGGAAGCTTGAGAAAAGATTCATTCAATCGCAAAGTTGCGGTGGGTTTGAATGCGGTAACGCCGGATGACATGGCCCTCACCCTTGTCGAGATTGGCGACCTCCCGCTCTATAACCCTGATCTTGATACGGATACACCGCCCGAAGCCTGGACGCGGTTTCGCTCGGAGCTCGCGAAAGCCAATGCCGTTTTATTCGTAACGCCTGAATATAATCGGTCTGTTCCGGCTGCTCTTAAAAATGCCCTTGATGTCGGGTCACGCCCTTATGGCAAGAGCGTGTGGGGTGGAAAGCCAGCAGCAATTATCAGCGGTTCGCCGGGTAATATTTCAGCATTTGGTGCCAATCATCACCTGCGTCAGTCGCTCGTTTTTCTGGATATGCCGACCTTGCAGCAACCAGAGGCTTATCTCGCGCATGTTGATAAAATGCTGGATGAAAGCGGTAAACTGGTGCCCGACACGGCAAAGTTCCTCGGTGATTTCCTCAAGGCATTTGATCGGTTTGCTCAGAAGAATATCTGATAGAGCTATTCCAAATGATGTAAAAAACGCCGCGCATCCAGTGACTGGTTGCGCGGCTTATTTTTGGTTTCAAAAGCAATGATTACTTGAGCTGGTCCTGAACCTTGTTGATCGCTGCAATCGCACATGCTTCGTCAAACTGGCCGCCAGGTGCGCCACCCACACCAACTGCACCGATCGTTACATCGCCGACCTTGACTGGAACGCCGCCAGCCAGAACGAGGAAGCCATCAATGGATGCGAGTTCGGCAGCTGCTGGGTTCTTGGTGATGTTTTCAGCCATAGCACTGGTTGGCATACGCGAGGACGATGAGGTGTAAGCCTTCTGGCGTGCGGCTTCTGGTGTATGAGAGCCGGCATTGTCGGCACGCAACAGAGCGCGAAGGACACCGGCGCGATCAACAACGGCTGCGGAAACATTGTAGCCTTCAGCGGAACAGGCAGCGACTGCTTCACGCGCAATGGTGCTGGCCAATTCCATTGGCATATTCTTTTCTTCAAGGATCTGTGCGGATGCAGCCGAGGTCATGAGGGCGGCGGCAGTAGCGGCTAGAAAAATGCGTTTCATAGTCGTGTCTCCTTTGGAACTTTCCCTGAAAGCCTCGCTTTCTGATGACAGTTCTAAAGGTCAGCCGCATTTTGCGTAATCCGCGATCACACGAAGCTGGGTAGGTAGTTCTACTGAGAGGCCGCTATTGTGAGGCGGACAAATTCCGCCACTGAGCTTGTTTTGAGCTTCTCGGCAATATTGGCGCGATGCGCATCAATCGTGCGCGCTGAAATATCAAGGGCTGCGGCAATATCCTTGCTGGCGAAACCTTCGCAGACAAGGTCAAACACTTCGCGTTCCCGACTTGTGAGGCTTGCCAGAAGATCAACCGCTTCCTGCTTTTCGAGACGCGTTTGCAGGAGTGTTTGCGCAGAATGGATTGCGTCCAGCAACACGTCTTCGTCAATTGGCTTGCTGAGAAAGTCACTGATACCCGCTTTGAAGGCACGGCGGCACGCGTTCACATCGCCATGACCAGTGATCATGATGACTGGCCAGTTGATGCGGCGTTCCGTCAGCTTCTGCTGCACCTGTAATCCGCTGATCAGCGGCATGCGCAGATCAAGCAACAAGATTCCGGGGCGATGCTCATCAATATGTGCGAGAAACGTTGTTGGATCGGCAAAGGTCTCGACCGTCATGCCGTAGGTTGAAAGTAGCAGTGAAAGCCCATCCCGCACCGCTTCGTCGTCATCAACTAGATAGATCATCGTTCCGCTCATGTATTGGCTCCCTTATTCTGAATTGGCAGCCAGACCATGAAACATGCTCCGCCATCATCATTGTTCTGTGCTTTGATGTGCCCACCAACGCGCTCAATGAGTGTTGAGCACAGAGTGAGGCCAAGCCCCATCCCGTCTTTCTTTGTCGTGAAAAAAGGTTCAAACAGGCGCGGTTGCAGATCTGCAGGAATTCCCGGTCCATTGTCGCATATACTAACGCAGATATGTTCGCCTTCGCGCTTCGTTGAGACGCTGATCTTCCCTCCCGAAATACCGGCTTCGTTGAGACTATCGGAGGCATTCCGAATCAGGTTGTTGAAGACCTGCTCGAGTTCAACTGGGTCGGCCATTATAGTGGGCAGGTTGGGTTCGAGCGTGAAATTCAGCGCTATGTTGCGTTGTTCGAGTTCGGTATGCAGAAGCTCTGCCGTATCATGAATGACGTTGTTGATCTCGACCGGCACAGGCTTGGGTGGGCGGTTGCTGATATAATCACGCATCCGTTTGAGCATATCACCAGCGCGTCTGGCTTCACGCACATTGGCAGCCATCGCTTTTTTCAACAGTGCGTTGTCGATGCCTGACTGCTCGACAAGACGTTCAGCGGCGCGGCTTTGGCTCATCAGTGCTGTCAGAGGTTGTGCCAGTTCATGCGCAATGCCGGAAGCCAGTTCTCCCATGGAGTTAACTCTCGCCGCATGCGCCAGACGTGTCTCACGCGCGAGTGTTATGCTGCGTTGCTCGGCCATTTCTGCGGAAGCTTTGAGACGACGCACTTCACGCCTGTGCTGCAAACTATATCCAAGAAGAGAAAGCACAATAAGACTGACAATTGCCACCATAGCTAATGAAGTGCCATCAACAAGGTCAGTTAGTGCGATGGGGTAATCCATTGTGAGAAGAAGCGGCTGTGATCCGCTATCGATCACTCGACTGAACCACGGTGAAGCGAGCCATCCCGATGCCTTTTGCTTGGCTTTTTGCTCCATTACCATGGAGCCGTCGAGTATGAGCCTGATGTTCGCCCACGCAGGAAGCTCGTCCAGATCGATAAGCTTCTGGGCATCGATCTGCATGACGAGCGCAACGGCTGGATTTGTATCTTTCAGCTTCTTGGCCAGTAGATATCCCTGATCGGAAGAGGGGCTGATATAGCTTCTGACTTCTCCGGCTTTCTGGACAAAAATTTCCCTGCCGAGTGATTGGTAATCCGGTAACGTTGCATCAAGAGGTACGGATAAAATTTGGAGCACATCCGTAGTAGCTGAGGGTTCACGCCATGTAATTTCGATTTCCTGAATAGCTTTGATGCGAGGATAAAACCGCATGATGCTATCGCTGACCTGGGTGATAAGCTGTGGCTTTTTACTTTCATCTGCGAGAATTAGCGAGGCTAGCGTCGTCATATGTGCGTCGTGCTGCGCCACGCGCTGCGAAATCATACGATGTAAAAGAAAGCCAGCTTCGTTTAACTCGGTGGCCTCGTTTTTGAGCGATCTGTTAGTCGAAACCGCCAGATAAAGTGCCATAAACATGAGCCAGATGGCTAGAATGCTGGCGGTCGACTTTGGCCGGGAACACATATTTTTCGACATTTCAGCGCCCCCTTACGCACCAACTCTTTGTAAGTATAGGGCATAAAGCGAACAGTTCATCAAGTGCTTGGAGATTTGGGGGCGCTTGGGCAACGGCTGAAATCGGTATTATGCGATAAGAATTGCGCCACGAGCACAAAGCATGCGGGACATCTTTAAGACATTGATTTCAAAAAAATGGCGGAGAGGGTGGGATTCGAACCCACGGTGGAGTTACCCCCACGCCGCATTTCGAGTGCGGTACTTTCGACCACTCAGCCACCTCTCCGCATGGTGCACTACGGTAATACGATCTATAAAAACCGTGCCGTTGGTAAGCATCTAAAGCGAATGCTAAGTGTGTAGCGGCTCAATAACGGGCCAAATGCAATTAGACAAGACCTAATTTGCATAACAGTGCGAAAATTCTTGACTTTTCCGCTGTCTCACACCTATAAGCACCAGACTTTAAGCGCAGATTTATCCGCGCCTATTGTTTTGATTGGAGATTTTCGGTTTACCGGGCTCTGATCTGGAGGCTGAAAAGCTTTCAAAATCAACCGACTGATAAAAAGACGGCCCGTGCCCAAGGCGCTTGCGTTGCAGGGTATGAGAGCTGGACCGAACGACCCGAAAGGAAAACAAATGTTCGCAGTCATTAAGACTGGTGGCAAGCAGTACCGCGTTGCCGCAAACGACCTGATCAAGGTTGAAAAGGTTGCTGGCGAAGCTGGCGACATCGTAGAATTTGCAGAAGTTCTGATGGTTGGTTCGACCATTGGCGCGCCAGTTGTTGCAGGCGCTCTCGTAACGGCAGAAGTCGTTGAGCAGGGTCGTGCACGCAAGGTTATCGCGTTCAAGAAGCGTCGTCGTCAGAACTCGAAGCGCACCCGCGGTCATCGTCAGGAACTGACGACAATCCGTATCTCGGAGATCCTTACCGACGGCGCGAAGCCTTCCAAGAAGGCTGCTGATAAGAAGGCTCCAAAGGCAGACGCCGCTGAAGGCGAAGTCGCAAAGCCAAAGAAGGCAGCGCCTAAGAAGGCTGCAGCCAAGGCCGATTCGGCTGAGTAAGTAGAAGAGATTAAAGGAGAAATCCAATGGCACACAAAAAAGCTGGTGGTTCGTCGCGTAACGGTCGCGATTCAGAGTCGAAGCGCCTTGGCGTGAAGAAGTTCGGTGGCGAAGCTGTCGTTTCTGGCAACATCATCGTGCGCCAGCGCGGCACCAAGTGGCATCCGGGCGTTAATGTTGGCCTCGGTAAAGACCACACCATTTTTGCTACCACCAATGGTTCCGTTGCTTTCCGCACGAAAGCCAACGGTCGTACTTACGTGTCGGTTACCCCGATCGCGGAAGCAGCAGAGTAAGCCGGACCTCTATAAAGTACCGGCGTCCCATGGACCCGGTACATATGGCGACCTGCCAGAAGATCAAAGGGAAGATGGGACAACCATCTTCCTTTTTTTCGTCTGGAGGACAGAACAATGGTCATCGAAGTTTTAGAAGAAGATTATTACGAGAGCTGTAGTGAGCGGGAGGCCAGCTATGCTGATCTCTCGCCGGGATTAGCAGATCAGTTGGATTGCCCCGTTCTCGTGACTGACAGGCTGGTTCTTCGCCCGCCGCATGTCGAAGACGTGGATGCAATTTCCTATCTTGCTAATAACGCCCGCGTCTCCACTATGCTCGCCCGTATGCCTCATCCATACACCCGCGAAAATGCCGTGGACTTTGTCGAGCGCGTGCGAAAAGGCGAGATGGGCAATTGCATTTACGCAATTACCCAAGCTGAAACCGGTATCTTTATGGGCTGTTGTGGCATCCATCCGCACAGCCACAGCGAAGGTCTGGAGATCGGCTATTGGCTGGGCGAGCCCTATTGGGGGCATGGTTTTGCCACCGAAGCTGCCCACGCATTGATCGATCTGGCCTTTCGTGCCACGCCAATCGAGCGGTTGCATGTTTCGTGCCACGCCAGCAATAGCGGTTCGCGCAAGGTGATCCATAAGTGCGGTTTCCAGTTCAGCAGCATGGGAATGGCGGATTCACTTGCTGCCGGAAATGTTCCTGTCGAGCGCTATGTTCTCGATCGGCGTACATGGATCGGCCTGAGAAGCTGGCAGTCATAATGATAAAGAATGGCCCTGCGTTTAGAGCGCATCCCGAAAAGTGTGAAACGATTTTCGGATAAGATGCGCGTTAAAACAAATCGTTAGAGCGCAGGGCCGATAATTATCGGGGAATAATATGAACGATATATACGCAATCACCCGCGAGAGGGTGGAGGTTCGGGCGCTGGATAAGGGCGACCTGCATCGGTTTCGTGCGATACGTCTTTCGGCTTTACAGCTTGCGCCGCAAGCTTTTGGATCGACCTTTGAAGAAGAAAATGCCTATTCCGAAAGCGTGTTCGCGCGTCGTCTTGAACAGGTGAATGGTAACGTTATTTTCGGTGCATTTGATGGTGAGAACCTGATGGGCATCGCCGGAATGTTTCGGCATGAGCGCAAATCGGAACGGCACCGTGGCACTTTAGTAAGTGTCTATGTTGCACCCGAAGCGCGCGGGCTGCACCTTGGCAAGGCGCTTGTTCAGCATGTTATCGAACATGCAGCACAGCATGTCGTGATACTGGATGCGAAGGTTGTGGCAACGAATGAGCCTGCCAAGCGCATTTATGACGAGCTTGGCTTCAAATCCTATGGCCTTGAGCGCAAGTCACTTTATGTGCAGGGGCAGTATCTGGATCAGGAACTGCTCTATATCGATTTCAGTGATCCAGCTTGGAAACTGAATTTAAGCTGAAAACCTATGAGTTCTGCTGTTTGCAGGACGCGGGTTTTGCTGTAATTGCAAATCGGATTGCGCGGGACTTTGCACAATCCCAAAGTTTAAGACGCGCTCCGATACAAATACGGTGCGTCACAAGAGGTAAGTTCAATGAAATTTCTCGATCAGGCCAAGATTTACATTCGCTCCGGCGCGGGCGGTGCAGGCGCTGTTTCGTTCCGGCGCGAGAAATTTCTTGAATTTGGTGGTCCTGATGGCGGCGATGGTGGTCGCGGTGGTGATGTCTGGGTTGAGGCCGTTGACGGCCTTAACACGCTGATCGATTATCGTTACCAGCAGCATTTCAAGGCTCAGATCGGCATGCACGGCATGGGTCGTAACATGACCGGCGGCAAGGGCAATGATGTTATTCTCAAGGTGCCAGTTGGGACGCAGATTTTCGAAGAAGATAACGAAACGCTGATTTGCGACATTACCGAACTTGGCCAGCGTTATCGACTGGCGAAGGGCGGCAATGGCGGTTTTGGTAATCTGCATTTCACGACATCGCGAAACCGCGCGCCGCGTCATGCCAATCCCGGTCAGGATGGCATTGAGCGCACATTATGGCTGCGCCTGAAACTGATTGCTGATGCGGGTCTGGTTGGATTGCCAAATGCGGGTAAATCCACATTCCTCGCAAGTGTGACGGCTGCAAAGCCAAAGATCGCAGATTATCCTTTTACCACGTTGCATCCAAACCTTGGTGTTTCGCGTGTCGATGGCCGTGAGTTTGTAATTGCGGATATTCCAGGGCTGATTGAAGGTGCAAGCGAAGGTGTGGGCCTCGGTGATCGCTTCCTCGGCCATGTCGAGCGTACCCGCGTGCTATTGCATCTTGTATCGGCGCAGGAAGAAGATGTGGCGAAAGCTTACACGGTTATTCGTGGTGAACTTGAAGCCTATGAACATGGTCTGTCTGAAAAGACGGAAATTGTAGCTCTGTCGCAGATTGATACGATTGATCCTGAGACTCGTAAGGAAAAGATCAAGGCGCTTAAAAAGGCATGTGGACGCGATCCGATGCTGCTTTCAGCTGTCAGCCATGAAGGTTTGAACGATGTTCTGCGTCAGCTTGCGAGTGTGATTGATAAAAGCCGCGCTGCCGAAGCAGGCGCTGTCGAAGAAGAATAAAAATTGGTAATGCGGCGCAGGAACTGAAGACATGCTGAAACAACTCAAAGACTATCGCCGCATTGTTATCAAAATTGGATCTGCGCTGCTCGTGGATCGTTCGACTGGCCTCAAGCAGAGCTGGCTTGAAAGTCTCGGGCAGGACATCGCAAACCTTTCGCGCGCCGGTGTTGAAGTGCTGGTTGTCTCCTCTGGTGCTATCGCATTGGGGCGCACGGTGCTTGGACTGCCAAAGAAATCGCTAAAGCTTGAGGAAAGTCAGGCTGCGGCTGCGGCTGGTCAGATCGCTTTGGCCAAAGCCTATGCCGATGTGTTGGGCGGGCATGGCGTTAAATCGGGTCAGATTCTGCTCACGCTGGATGATACTGAAGAGCGTCGCCGTTATCTCAATGCACGGGCAACAATCGAGACTTTGCTGAAGCTCGGTGCGGTGCCGATCATCAATGAGAATGATACGGTTGCGACGACTGAAATTCGTTATGGTGATAATGATCGTCTGGCTGCGCGCGTAGCCACTATGATGGGCGCTGATCTTCTCATTCTGCTTTCCGATATTGACGGGCTTTACACGGCGCCGCCACATAAAGACCCGAACGCGCAGTTCATACCGCTTGTGGCAAGTATTACGCCACAGATCGAAGCCATGGCGGGTGCTGCTGCTTCCGAGCTTTCGCGCGGGGGTATGAAAACCAAGCTTGATGCAGGCAAGATTGCCAATGCCGCCGGCACGGCCATGATCATTACCTCTGGCACCCGAATGGCACCACTTTCAGCGATTGATCGCGGTGAGCGCGCAACTTTGTTTGAGCCGTCCAATGCGCCGGTCAATGCATGGAAAACGTGGATTTCCGGCAATCTGGAACCCGCTGGTCGTTTGACGGTTGATGCGGGTGCCGCCAAGGCGCTCAAATCTGGCAAGTCGCTGTTGCCCGCCGGTGTCAAAGACATCGAAGGCCAGTTCGAGCGTGGAGACACTGTTGCTGTTCTCAACGAAGATGGTCGTGAAATTGCACGCGGTCTGATCGCATATGACGCTGATGATGCGCGCAAAATTGCTGGTCATAAAAGCGATGAGATCAGTGATATTCTTGGTTATGATGCACGCGCTGCAATGATCCATCGCAATGATCTGGTGGTACGGGGTGTAACCACTAGCGAGACGGAAGAAGCGTAGGGGAAGAGGATGTTGAACAAAGTGGACGCCGGAACTGATATCGCGGCTATTATGGCTGAGGTTGGTCGTAAAGCCAGACAGGCAGCGGCTCCGCTTTCCATTGCTTCGCCTCAACAGAAAAACAAAGCCTTGCTTGCCGCTGCTGATGCCGTTCTGGCAAGCAAAGATGCAATCCTTGAAGCCAATAAGCTCGACCTTGCCAATGCTGCGCAAAGTGGCATGGCGGCTTCGTTTGTGGATCGCCTGACGCTGGATGATAGTCGTATTCAGGCCATCGCCGATGGTATTCGCGCAATTGCTGCTCTGCCTGATCCGGTTGGCGAAGTGATTGCGGAGTGGGATCGCCCGAATGGTCTGCACATTGAGCGTGTGCGCACGCCGCTCGGTGTGATTGGCGTCATCTATGAAAGCCGCCCCAATGTAACGGCAGATGCTGGTGCGCTTTGCCTCAAGGCTGGTAATGCGGTTATTCTGCGCGGCGGTTCTGATTCCGCGCATTCCTCGGCAGCCATTCACAAGGCGCTGGTGGTGGGGTTGGAAGCTGGAAATTTGCCAGTAGATGCGATCCAGATCGTGCCGGTGACGGATCGTGCAGCGGTTGGCGAAATGCTCAAAGGACTGAATGGTGCGATTGATGTGATTGTACCACGCGGCGGCAAAAGCCTTGTCGCACGGGTGCAATCGGAAGCGCGTGTGCCAGTTTTTGCGCATCTCGAAGGCATTTGCCATCTCTACATTGATAAGTCCGCCGATCTTGATATGGCGCGCGCGATTGCGCTCAATTCCAAAATGCGCCGCACTGGAATTTGTGGTTCTGCTGAAACGCTGCTGGTGGACAGTGCAGTGGCTGACACCCATCTTGTGCCAATTTTGCGAGATTTGGCTGCCAAGGGCTGTGAAATACGCGGCAGCGAAGAGGTGTTGGTGCTTTATCCTGATGCTACGCCTGCAACGGAACAAGACTGGTCGACGGAATATCTCGATGCGATCATATCCGTGAAGTTGGTTGACGGCGTTTCAGATGCAATTGCGCATATTGGGCAATATTCATCGCATCATACCGAAGCGGTTATTGCGGAAGATGCAGAGGTTGTGGCGCGTTTCTTCAACGAGATCGACTCGGCTATTCTTTTGCACAACGCCTCGACCCAATTTGCGGATGGCGGTGAGTTTGGCATGGGGGCGGAAATCGGCATTGCTACCGGAAAAATGCATGCGCGTGGTCCGGTCGGTGTCGAACAGCTGACATCGTTCAAATATCGTGTTCGTGGCAATGGTCAGGTTCGGGGCTGATGAAATTCGGCTTCGGGCTGTCCGCGTTAAAAGCCAACTATCCAGATGTTGATGCGCATTATCTGCGTATGCCTTATGTTGAGAAGGGTCTGACTGTTGGCTTGTTTGGCGGCTCGTTCAATCCTCCACATGGGGGGCATGCGCTGGTCGCTGAAATCGCTATTAGGCGCCTGAAGCTCGATCAGCTCTGGTGGATGGTCACACCCGGCAACCCGCTGAAAGATACGCGCGAACTGGCATCGCTTGCAGAGCGTTTAAAGCTGAGCGAAGATATATCGACCGATCCTCGCATTAAGGTTACAGCGCTCGAAGCGGTTTTCCATACGCGCTACACTGCCGATACTCTGGCCCTGATACAAAAAGCCAATCCCGGTGTGCATTTCGTCTGGGTGATGGGTGCGGACAATCTTGCATCGTTTCATCGCTGGCAGCGGTGGCGCGAAATTGCAAAGAATTTCCCCATTGCCGTGATTGATCGCCCGGGCTCAACGCTTGCTTATTTGTCGTCACGGATGGCGCAGACATTCTCGGCCAGTCGTATTGATGAACACTATGCGCCATTGCTGGCACGTCGCGCGCCTCCTGCATGGACCTTTATCCATGGTCCCCGCTCGACATTGTCTTCAAGTGCGCTTCGTAAACAGAAATCGAAAAAGTGAATGGGCTTAACAAGCCAAAACTCTTGAAAGAATGCAGGGACTCTGCCTATCTTACGCATGTACGGTGCTTATAACTGCCGTATTGCGTTGTTCTTGCTGAAAGGAAATACACTGAGAACAGCAATTGAGAAGAAGGCTCACCACGCGCCTTCACCGGTCGGGATGAACGAAACAACTTTCGTGTCCCAGGCCTTCGATGCGGCTTTGGCCAGTCTCGAAAACTCCAAAGCAGAATCCATCATCCCCATCGACATTCGCTCACGATCTTCGATCGGTGATTTTATGATCATCGCATCTGGTCGTTCGCATCGCCATGTTTCGGCTGTCGCGGATCATCTTTTGCAGGCGCTTCGTGAGATGGGCTGCAAAGACATTCGGGTTGAAGGACTCGAAGCTGGTGATTGGGTTCTTATCGATACAGGCGATATTGTCGTCCATATTTTCCGTCCGGAAATCCGTGATTTCTACAATCTGGAAAAGATCTGGATCGACAATGACCTCGAAGACAAACGTGCATCGGGAACTGTGCACTAATCCAGTCTGAGTGAGGGCGCTATGCGTGTGAGTGTGTTTGCCGTGGGCCGGATGAAAGCCGGCCCCGAGCGGGAGTTGGTCGAGCGTTATTTTGACCGTTTTTCCAAGTCTGGACCGCCACTTGGTCTTGAATTCGCCGGTGTGAGCGAAATCCCAGAAAGCCGTGGACAGACGGCAGAGCTACGCAAAGCCGAAGAAGCACAGCGCATTAATGAAGCACTGGATAATGGTGCCGCGTTGATTTTACTCGACGAGCGCGGGAAGACGCTTGGTTCGGAAGATTTTGCCGAACGTATTGGTCGTATGCGTGATGATGGCAAACGGCAGTTGATTGTCGCCATTGGTGGCCCGGATGGACACGACCCGGCATTGCGCTCGCGTGCTGATCTGGTTTTAGCTCTGGGTGCTTTAACGTGGCCGCATCAGATCGCCCGCATTTTGGTTGCTGAGCAATTATATCGGGCCGCAACAATTCTTGCAGGGCATCCGTATCACCGATCCTAATTCTTTCATGTTCTTCTCATAACTGATGCAACGGGTCGGGTTTCGTAACTGCCTCGTGCATCATTTGAAGAATTAGATGTCGCTTTCATCGACGAACACAAGGTTGCCGCAGATCGCATTCGTAACTGATCGCGGCTTTCTCAAACCCACGCTTGTTGCGATGTGGGGTGTGCTGCGTCACTTAACGCAGCCCGGTATTGTGCATTTCTGGGGCGACGGTCTCCAAGATGAAGATTGGGAGGCTGTGCACCGCGTGGCAGCCACAAATCCAGCCGTAACACTCAATAGCTTGCGTTTGACTGCAGATGATCTGGAAGGTGCCAAGGGGCCAACCTCGCATATTTCGGCGGCTACAATGGGGCGACTTCATATACCGTCGCGTATTTCTGGCCGCGTTCTTTATATTGATGGTGATACGCAAGTGGTGGGTGATGTCTCCCCTCTTTTCGCGCTTGATCTTAATGGTTGTCCGATTGGTGCGGTGCGCGATTGCGTTGTGGCGAAATGGTCGTCGCGCAGTCTCAAGGTGCGCGAAAAATCGATACCACGTGTGCGTGAATTGCAAGAATTGATGCAGCAAAGCGATATCTCGCGTTACTTTAATGCTGGTGTTCTTTTGCTGGATACCGATGCCATTCGCGCAGAACCCGAACTGCATCAGGCCATGCATGATTTGGCCCGAGCATCTGCTTATGCGCTGGGTGACCAGGATCACCTGAACAACGTCTTTCTGGGTCGCGTACATCTGCTCAACCCGGCCTATAATTCATCATGGAGTCAAGTGGCGCGGCAGCGGCGTCATATTGCGCGGCTTGGCGGCGATGCTGAGGAAAGCAGAGTTAGCCCTGAGATCATTGTCCATTTTCATGGTCCTGAAAAACCATGGAAAAGGCCACGTCGCGATCTCTGGAAACATCGCGCTCGCGCGGTTTGGCGCTATCGTCGTGAGATGCATGAATATGCACAGAGCTATCCTGATCTTTTGCCGTAATATTGCGCGCTTGCTATCTATGGCTAACAATTCCTTAATGCTCTCGGGCTAGTTTTGGCCTTGTTTCTTTCAGATATAGCGCGCCATGAATTCTGTTTGCCCTTTCTCAAAGCTGCCTTTGCTCGCTCTTTTGCGGGCTGGCTTTGCTGCGACTGCGCTTTTGGCAGGTGCGTCTCAGTCCTATGCGCAACAGGCTATTCAGCAGCAGCGCGATCAGGCAGCAAGTGAATATGAGCAGCTAACCACCGAATTGTCGGTGACGGGTGACAAGCTCAAACAGCTTGAAGGCGAGGTGGCGAACCTCAAGAAAGATCAGGCGACGATTACGGCTGCACTCATTCAGTCTGCAAAGACGGATAAGAAGTTACAGCAGGATATTGCTGATAGTGCCGATAAGCTTGAATCCTTGCGTGAGCAGGAAGATGGCATTCGAACGTCTTTGCGTGCGCGACGCGGGGTTCTGGCGGAAGTTTTGGCAGCCTTGCAGCGTATGGGGTTGAACCCGCCACCTGCGATCCTTGTGAGACCAGATGATGCGCTCGCATCGGTGAGGAGTGCTGTACTGCTTGGAGCCGTTGTGCCGGAAATGCGTGGTCAGGTTGAAGAGCTGACGGGTGATCTTGACGATATGCAGCGGGTGACTGCATCCATATCGCAGGAGCAGGAGAGGCTCAAAGAAACACGCACGCAACAGGCGGAAGAGCAAAAGCGTCAATCACTTCTTCTTGAAGAAAAAAAGAAGTTGCAGTCACAATCCGAGCAGGAAATTGAAGCCCAGCGTAAACGCTCTGAAGAGCTTGCAGATCGGGCAGGCAGCCTGAAAGAGCTGATTGACGGGCTTGATAAGCAAATGGCGGGCGTACGCGATGCTGCGGATGCAGCGCGCAAGGCCGAAGCTGAACGCCTTGCAAAAGCGCAGGAAAAGGCCGGAGAATCAACGCCTGATGAGAACCGCCTTCATGCGCAGATAGATTTTGCATCGTTACAGGGAAGGCTGGCGCTGCCTGCCGCTGGAAAGACGATCCGGCATTTTGCAGAGAAGGATGGTGTCGGCGGCAACATGATGGGGCAGGTGGTTGAAACCTTGCCCGCTGCCACGATTACGTCACCTTCCGATGGCGTTGTGTTATATGCAGGAACATTCAGATCTTATGGACAGCTCTTGATCCTCGATGCTGGCAATGGATATCATATTGTCATGGCTGGCATGGGTCGAATCGACGTTGCTCAGGGTCAGTTCGTTTTGGCGGGTGAGCCTGTTGGCGCGATGGGAGAAAAACTTCTCGCAAGTGTTGCACCAATTGAGGTGGGCAATGGCGCTCCATTGCTCTACATTGAGTTTCGAAAAGATGGAAAACCCGTTGATCCGGCCCCATGGTGGACCGAGCGGCTTTCTGGAAGGACACAAAATGATACGTAAACTGTCGCTGCTGTTCGCCGGAGCCCTGTTGGGCGCGTCAGCCATGGTGATGGTTCAGGGCGCGCCTGCTTCCACTGCTTTTGCAGCAGCGGGAAAAGACAGCGATGTCTATAAGGACCTGGCTCTTTTCGGTGATATTTTTGAGCGTGTGCGCCAGCAATATGTGACGCCGCCTGATGATAAGAAGCTGACGGAAAGTGCGATCAACGGCATGTTGACCTCGCTTGATCCGCACTCTTCTTACCTCAACCCGGAAGCAGCGCAGGACATGCGCGTGCAGACCAAGGGTGAATTTGGTGGTCTTGGCATTGAAGTCACGATGGACAACGACCTTGTAAAGGTCATTGCGCCGATTGATGACACGCCTGCTTCAAAAGCTGGTGTTCTCGCGGGCGATCTGATCAGCAAGATTGATGGCACGGAAGTGCGTGGTCTGAGCCTCAGTGACGCGGTGGAAAAGATGCGTGGTGAGGTTGGTTCGCCGATTGAACTGACCCTTATTCGCGAAGGTGCGGAAAAGCCGATCACGCTCAAGATTGATCGCGCTGTGATCAAGGTGAAGGCTGTTCGATCGCGTGTTGAAAATGACGTTGGCTACTTGCGTGTGATTTCGTTTACGGAACAGACTTCTGATGATCTGCGTAAGGCAATCAAGGATATTCAGGAAAAGATTCCAGGCGATAAGCTCAAGGGCTATGTGCTTGATCTTCGTCTCAATCCGGGTGGTTTGCTTGATCAGGCTGTCGCTGTTTCAGACACTTTCCTCGACAAGGGCGAAATTGTTTCGACCCGTGGTCGTGATCCGCAGGATGTAACCCGTTTTGATGCACGCAAGGGTGATCTTGTTGATGGAAAGCCGGTGATCGTGCTGATCAATGGCGGTTCAGCCAGTGCGTCTGAAATTGTAGCTGGTGCATTGCAGGATCATCGCCGCGCCACGGTGCTTGGCACGCAGTCCTTCGGCAAGGGCTCGGTCCAGACGATCATTCCACTGGGTGAAAATGGTTCGCTGCGTCTGACGACCGCGCTCTATTACACGCCGTCGGGCAAGTCGATTCAGGGCAAGGGTATTACGCCGGACATCAAAGTTGAGCAGCCGTTGCCGCCAGAAATGCTCGGTCAGGATGTTGTGCGTGGTGAGTCCGAGCTTAAGGGCCACATCAAAGGTAATGCTGAAGACGATCAGGGATCGGGATCGGCTGCCTATGTGCCGCTTGAAGCCAAGGATGACGTGCAGCTCAATGAAGCATTGAAGCTCCTGCGTGGTGAAGTCGCCAATGCGTCATTCCCACCAGACCCCAAGAAAGCCGTTTTGAACTAACTGGTTTTCGATGTGACAATTATAGACGCGGGAGTTCAGGCTTCCGCGTTTTCTTTTTGTCGCACGTCAATAACATTGAAACACTATAAACTGCCGCATAAGACTTATTCAAACCCCCGCATACGGAGATACCATGTCGAAGCACAAAGGCCTTGTCGATCCTGAAAGCCTACCTTATCGGCCCTGCGTTGGGCTGATGGTACTCAATAAGGCTGGTCTCGTCTGGGCGGGTCGCCGCATCGTCATTCCGGGTGATGAAATGGATGGAGCAACACAGCTTTGGCAGATGCCACAGGGCGGTATCGACAAAGGTGAAGACCCTGCTGTTGCTTCGTTGCGTGAGCTTTATGAAGAAACCGGCATGAAGTCGGTCACTTTGCTTGAAGAAGCACCAAACTGGATCAATTATGATCTGCCACCGCATCTTGTTGGTCAGGCGCTTAAGGGCAAATATCGCGGACAGACTCAAAAGTGGTTTGCTTACCGTTTTGAAGGTGATGAGAGCGAAATCGCGATCAACCCGCCGCCCGGTGGACACACGGCTGAGTTTGAGGAATGGGCGTGGAAGCCCATGCAGGAATTGCCTGAGCTGATCGTGCCTTTCAAGCGCAAGGTTTATGAAGAGGTCGTGAGCGCTTTCCAGCATCTCGCACCATAATTTGTAAGCCCTCTTGTTTGCTAAGCCGACTCATTGTCAACTCGCTAAAGGCGCGTCGGAGATGTGCTCTGATAGGGAGAGATGCTTATGGATGGTATGAGTCTTCTTGTATTTCTGTTCGTTGGTCTGATTGCAGGTTGGCTGGCAGGCAAAGTCGTGCAGGGCGGTGGCTTTGGTCTCATCGGTAATATTATTGTCGGTGTGATTGGGGCCTTCTTTGCAGGTTGGTTGTTGCCGCGTCTCGGCTTTTCGGTGGGCGGCGGCGTGATCGCTTCCATCGTCAATGCGTTTATTGGTGCGGCAATCCTTTTGATTATTCTGCGGATCGTCAAACGCGTTTGACGAAATTTTTGCCCGGTTGTCACAACCGGGCGACTTTCTTTCAAAGCTTGGAAAAATGACACCGAATTCAAAGCTGTCGCTTGGTTTGGCTTTAACGGCTGCCGCTGGTTTTGTTGATGGAATAGCCTTTCTGGAATTGGGAGGCTTTTTTGCTTCTTTCATGAGTGGCAACACGACACAGCTTGGTCTCGCCATCGCCAGACAGCCGGATATTATGGGCCGGATAATTGTCTGGCTTCCGGTTGCGCTGATCGGTTTGTTTTTTGCTGGCGCCCTGTTCGGCACGCTTGTCGTTCGTGCTTATGGCCGAAATGGTAGTATTGCCGTCATGGCGATTGTGGCGTTGACACTCGTTCTGGTCTGCGTCTTGCGCCATTTCCGACTGGATTTGATCCATCCGGTGTTGATGCTTGCGGCTGCTATGGGCGCACAAAATGCCGCCGTACAGCCGATTGGTTCTGCGCGCTTGGGTGTTACTTATGTAACCGGAACGCTCTTTAATTCAGCAGCCGATCTTGCTGGGTATATACGCGGAGAAGTTCCGCGCTGGCGTTGGTTGCAACATTTTTCCGTCTGGCTTTCGCTGATGATCGGAGCGGTTTGTGGCGGCTTGGGGCATTATTTTATTGGACTGGATGCACTCTATATTCCAGTCGTTATGATCGCTGCCGTTATGGCGATTTATTGGCGTATTGGTTAGCTAAACAGCGATTTCTCGCTCTCGACCAGCTCTGAAATTAGCGCCGAAACTGCCGTGACACGCCGCAAGGTGCGTGCGGATTCGTGATACGTGAGCCAATAGGCGCGCCGGATCGTACGATCTGGGAACAGCGGTACAAGATCGGGATCAGCCCGCGCAATAAACGCATGAAGGATGCCAATACCAGCACCTGCTCGAACCGCTTCCACCTGACCAAGCGCACTGGAGACCTCGAAATCTGGCTTCCAGTCGCGGCTTATTTCAGGGGCATATGCCAGTGATGGGTTGACCACAAGATCTTCGACATAGCCAATCAGTCGGTGGTTGCTCAGCTCTTCCGTGCTTTGCGGTGTGCCGTGTTCTTCAAGATAGCTGCGATGCGCATATAGGCCGAGCGTATAATCCACGAGCCTGCGGGCAATCAACCGTCCCTGTTCAGGGCGTTCCACGGTAATGGCAATATCTGCCTCGCGTCGTGAAAGCGAAAATGATCGCGGCACGGGAACGAGCTGTATGGTCAGGTCAGGATATTGCTGTGTGAGCCGTGCCAATCGCGGAGCGAGAAAATTCACACCAAAACCATCAGGTGCGCCGATGCGAACTGTGCCGGAGACGGCGACATCGGCGTTGCCAATATTTGAACGTGCCGAAAGCATTTCCGCTTCCATGCGTTCAGCAGCAAGCAGAAATTCTTCGCCCGCGTGGGTAAGTGTCGATCCATTGGTGCGGCGTGTCAAAAGCGTGGTCGACAGAGCTGCTTCAAGTGCAGTCAGCCGACGCGCAACGGTGGTGTGGTTGATACCAAGCCGTTTCGCGGCGCCGAGAATCTGCCCAGAGCGTGCTACCGCCAGAAATATCCGAATATCATCCCAGTTCATGGCATTCTCTGCTAAAGCGTGTTTCTCCGAAAACCGTACTATAAAAAATGCACAACGGATACGCTTTTCAGCGACTTGCAATCATGATTTTGCAGAGTCAAGATATGCGCCAAGAGGGTGACTCTTAATGTCGCCTTATGGAACATAACAGCTGGGAGGCATTTCGATGCGCACTGTAGGACATTTCATCGGCGGCAAGCATGTTGCCGGAAAAAGCGGACGCACCACAGATATTTATCAGCCACTGGACGGTTCGGTGCAGGGCACTGTTGCGCTCGCCACGAAAGATGAAGTGCGTGCGGCAGTCGAAAACGCCAAGGCAGCACAGCCAGCATGGGCTGCGACCAATCCACAGCGCCGCGTGCGTATTCTGCGCAAGTTCCTTGAACTGGTTGAAGCCGAATATGACAGCCTTGCAGAACTGCTTGCCCGCGAACACGGCAAGACGATTGCGGATGCTAAGGGCGACATTCAGCGTGGTCTTGAAGTGGTGGAAGTCTGCCTCGGTTCAGCACATATGCTCAAGGGCGAATTCACTGATAATGCTGGTACAGGTATCGACACCTATTCCATGCGCCAGGCTCTTGGTGTTGTTGCCGGTATTACGCCGTTCAACTTCCCAGCCATGATTCCGCTTTGGAAAGCCGGTCCAGCAATTGCTTGCGGTAACGCCTTTATCCTCAAGCCTTCAGAGCGTGATCCGGGCGTACCGATGCGTCTCGCTGAATTGTTCATGGAAGCCGGTCTTCCAGCGGGCATTTTCAACGTCGTCAATGGCGACAAGGATGCGGTCGACGCGCTGCTTGACGATCCAGACGTGCAGGCCATTGGCTTCGTTGGCTCGACACCAATCGCGCAATATATTTATGGTCGTGGCTGCTCGAACGGCAAGCGCGTTCAATGCTTCGGTGGTGCGAAGAACCACATGCTGATCATGCCAGATGCCGATATGGATCAGACTGTTGATGCGTTGATCGGTGCTGGTTACGGTTCGGCTGGCGAGCGCTGCATGGCAATTTCTGTTGCTGTCCCTGTTGGTGAAGACACCGCAAACCGTCTGATGGAAAAGCTCATTCCACGTGTTGAAGCGCTGAAAATCGGCACCTCGACTGACAATTCTGCCGACTACGGTCCGCTGGTCTCGAAAGCAGCCCTTGATCGTGTGCGCGGCTATGTTGATCTTGGCGTTGAAGAAGGCGCGAAGCTCGTTGTCGATGGCCGTGGCTTCAAGATGCAGGGCTATGAAGATGGCTTCTACATGGGCGGCTGTCTCTTCGACAATGTCACCTCCGACATGCGCATCTATAAGGAAGAAATTTTCGGTCCGGTTCTTTCAGTGGTTCGCGCCAAGACCTACGAAGAAGCGCTCGCTCTGCCGAACGAACATGAATACGGCAATGGCGTCGCGATCTTTACCCGTGATGGCGATGCGGCACGCGATTTCGCAAGCCGCGTTCAGGTCGGCATGGTAGGTATCAATGTGCCGATCCCGGTTCCAATCGCTTACTACACCTTCGGCGGCTGGAAAGCTTCGGGCTTCGGTGATCTCAACCAGCACGGCCCGGATGCATTCCGCTTCTACACCAAGACCAAGACTGTTACCTCGCGTTGGCCGTCTGGCGTTAAGGATGGTGCAGAATTCGTCATCCCGACGATGAAGTAACACCAGACTTTTTTCATGTTGTGCGTCCTCGCTTCGCTGCGGGCGCACGGCATGGCGTTAAGAATGGCGCAGAGTTCGTCATTCCAACGATGAAGTAACCTACTTCTCATGAGGTTGCGCGTTCCCGTAAGCAGTACGCGCCACCTTACTTCTCCCTCCAAGTGAGAGACCTCGCCCATGGTGCCCCCGCCATAGGCGAGGTTTTCTTTATGTAATCTCTGCAACGAAACAGGTGCACTTTTCCTGAACCCACACTAGATTACGTCTTATCGAGAATATCAGGAGACGGATTTATGAGCGGAAAAATCAATCAGCGGATCGTCCTTGCATCGCGCCCGGATGGAAAGCCAAGTGCCGACAATTTCCGTCTTGATGAAGCCGCAATCCCTGAGCCGGGTGAAGGCGAAGTTCTGCTTAAAATCCGCTATCTGTCGCTTGATCCCTATATGCGCGGGCGCATGAGTGCAGCCAAATCCTATGCTGCTCCGGTCGAGATCGGCGCTCCAATGGAAGGCGGTACAGTCGGCGAAGTTGTGAAAAGCAACAGTGCGGGCTTTCTTCCCGGCGACTTTGTTCTCTCCCATTCAGGCTGGCAGAGCTTTGCGGTTGTCGATGCATCGACGTTGCGCAAGCTTGACTCGAAACAAGCGCCGGTTACGACTGCTCTTGGCGTCATGGGTATGCCGGGCTTCACTGCCTATTCAGGACTTCTGACAATCGGTCAGCCCAAAGAGGGTGAAACAGTTGTGGTAGCCGCCGCGACTGGCCCGGTTGGCTCTGCTGTCGGTCAGATTGCCAAGCTTAAAGGTGCGCGTGCCATCGGTATTGCGGGTGGACCCGACAAATGCAAAGCACTGATTGATGAATTTGGCTTTGATGAAGCACTTGATCATCGCAGTGCGAATTTTGCTCAGGAATTGGCGCTGGCTTGCCCGAAAGGCATTGATGTTTATTTCGAGAATGTCGGCGGCAAGGTTTTCGATGCGGTTCTGCCGCTTCTCAATCCGTTTGCACGTATTCCCGTGTGCGGTCTGATTGCGCAATATAATCAGAAGGGCGCGTTTGATGGACCGGATCGGATGCCGCTGCTGATGCGCGATATTCTGACCAAGAGCCTGACTATTCGCGGTTTCATTCAGCGTGATTTTGCCGATCAGCGTCCAGCTTTTTATCATGATATGGCGAAGTGGATTGCCGATGGTCATGTCCGCTACCGTGAAGATATTGTTGAAGGGCTTGAAAACGCGCCAAAAGCTTTCATTTCAATGCTCGAAGGCGGCAATTTCGGTAAGCTCATCGTGAAACTGACATAAGCAGACAATATTCTGCTTGCAGAACTGCCTTCCGGGCATAATGCTGTATCGTCTAATCCGGGGCACGAGTCTTTCTTGAAGGCAGGCAGAATATGGGAGAACGCCATCAGGCGGGCATAGGCGAGGGCGGAAATCCGGGACGCGAGCGTCAGGATGAAGCCCAGCGTATTCTTGAGCGGCTGGCGCGCGAGCAAACCGGCCCGCAAGCCATGGTTCGGCGTGGGCTTTCTCGTACAAGCAAACATCTCTCTGCCGATGATGCGCCCGAAAACGATCCTATCGAACTCTGGGCCACGCGCGTCGGGCGCTGGCTTGGCCTCATCATCACGCTGGCGATTATCGTCTGGCTGATATCCTATCTCATGCAAAGCCAGGTTTAACATGACGCTTTCTGCGCCTTCGGACGCGACAACCGTTATTGTCATCTCAAGCCATGTCGTGCGCGGTTCCGTTGGAAATCGCGCCGCTGTATTCGCACTCGAAACGCTCGGTTTCCCAGTTTGGGCTGTGCCGACAGTGGTACTGCCGTGGCATCCGGGCCATGGTCCTGCGGGGCGAATTGTGCCGCCTCCACAAGAGTTTGCAACACTGATGCAGGATCTTGAGCGCGCCCCTTGGCTTGGGGAGGTGGGCGCTATTCTGACAGGTTATCTCGGCAATCCTGAACAAGCAGAGGCGGTTGCCGGACTTGTTAAAAAGGTGAAGGAGCGCAATCCAAATGCGCTGTATCTCTGCGACCCGGTGATTGGTGATCAGAAAGGGCTTTATGTACCGGAAGCGACGGCGGTCGGTATTCGTGATCATCTGATGCCGCTTGCCGATATTGCAACGCCCAATCGTTTTGAGCTTTCATGGCTGACGGGTGTTGAACTCGAAGACAACAAGGCATTGATGGAAGCAGCCCTTGATACCGGACCGGCAACGATGCTGGTGACATCAGCCTTCCCGCTGATGACCGGAAGTATCGGTAACATTTTACTGACGCCGACTTCAGCACTTATGGCGGAGCATCGCTGCGTTGACGGGCCGACCAATGGTCTTGGCGATCTTACTTCTGCTGTATTCCTTGCGCGAAGACTGGCTGGCTTTTCGGAGGAGAAATCTCTCCAAAGCACTACAGCTGCCGTCTTTGAAATCATGGCGCGTTCAGCGAAACGCGGTGCCGATGAGTTGATGCTGGAAGCCGATGCATCGAGTTTGGCCAAGCCTATGGCCATGGTGCAGACAAGACGGCTGGTTCATCCGACCAAAGGCTTGCGTGCATAGTGCATTTATAAGCGGCAACGGGTCGCAAGGATTATGGCTTGATGTTTTTTGATTGCTCTGCGTTTTCGATAGGGATAATGGAAAGTCATGGCTGATATTCCAGATACACTCCTCGCCGGTTACCAAACCTTTATGAGCGAGCATTTCGCGTCTGAAACGGCACGTTATAAGGAACTCGCTGAAAAAGGTCAGGCACCAGAAACGCTGGTCATTGCCTGCTGCGATTCCCGCGCCGCTCCAGAAACAATTTTCAATACCGCTCCCGGTGAGATTTTCGTTCTTCGTAACGTTGCAAATCTCATCCCGCCTTATGAGCCGGATGGCGAATTCCATGCGGCTTCGGCGGCGCTAGAGTTTGCTGTGCAGAGCCTCAAGGTGAAAAATATCGTCGTCATGGGCCATGGCCGATGCGGTGGTATCAAGGCGGCTCTTGATACACAATTTGCGCCGCTCTCACCAAGCGATTTCATAGGCAAATGGATGAGCCTGATTGCTCCGGCTGCCGAAACGATCAGCGGCAATGAACTGATGACACCGACGGAGCGCCAGACAGCGCTGGAACGCATTTCGATCCGCTATTCGCTCAACAATCTTCGCACATTCCCATGTGTCGATATTCTTGAGAAGAAGGGTAAGCTCACCCTGTATGGCGCGTGGTTCGACATTTCGACCGGCGAACTTTGGGTTATGGACCAGCAGACGGGTGATTTTAAGAGACCCGAAGGGGCAGTTGTAAACGCCTCTGAAGCAACAGCATAAAACAAAAAAGCCCCGATTTTCGGGGCTTTTCTTTATTGTTTATAGGACGAAGCACAATGTCTGCTTCGCCATATCTATAATTACTCGTCGATTGCTTTGCCCATGACAGCAATAGCGCGCTGGTAAACCTGCGCAGCATTCCAACCCTGGATCGCACCATAGTTTGGCTCTCCCGGCTGGAAGCCAGCGCCGCGTTTCCAGCCGTGGCCGACGAGGAAGTTGGCGGTCGAATAAAGAGCGTCAGCCTTTGAACGCGCCATGTCGATATGGCCGCTGCCATCACCATCGACGCCGTATTTCAGAACGTTGACTGGCAGGAACTGTGTCTGGCCGATTTCGCCGTGCATTGCGCCAACCGCATTCGGATCGAGATCCTGATTGTCGATCAGCTTGAGTGCTGCGTAAAGCTGCTGTGTGAAGTAGTCGCTGCGGCGGCAGTCATAAGCCAGTGTAGCAACCGCCGAAAGCGTGTGCTGCTTGCCAAGATAAGCGCCGAAGCCGGTTTCCATGCCCCAGATTGCGATCAATGGACCAGCAGGAACGCCGTAACGCTTTTCGATTGCTGCGAAGAGCGCTGCATTCTGCTTCTTGATCGACTTGCCACGCTGAATAATGGTGTTTGCACCACGCTTCTGCATGAACTGCTCAAACGTCAGCTTGAAGCTCTTCTGATTGCGGTCGGCATTGATGGTAGCCTGCGCATATTTTGTATTCTTCAGAGCGTTGATGGCGCGATTGCCAATGCCGCGCGACTGCGCTTCCTTGACTGTCTGCTGGAGCCAGGCATTATAGCCAGCGCCATTGTTGCCACACTGGGCTGCTTCGACGATGCTTGTACCAGCCATCATGCTCACTGCAAGTACTGCTGCTGCCGTCCATGTCCGGCCCTTGGCAAACAATGCCATTCGTTTCTCCTTCGGAGTTGATTCTACCTCGGCGCGAATTTGCCATTCTTTACACCGAATGTCATGCTGCAATGGGCCTATAAGCCCGAAGAACAGCGGCGCGCTTATAATCCTTTTTCCACGTAATCTTCAAGTTTTAGTAAACTGGTGCGAAATTGCCTGCATTTATGGGCCAAATAGCCGTTTAAAAGTGCTGTTTTCTGGCTTTTGCTTGACATGACAGGCTCTCCACTTTAAAGCGACAGCCAGTCTATCCGCGATCTCTAGAACGCGAGCCACCGACCGGGACCCATTTGGTATAAAAAGATCCCGGAGGTCCACATCCGACAGCGCGATGCGCCCTCGGGTGTTGTATCGCTTTGGTTGGTTCTTGAACTGGTTTGGTCAAAGAACGATCTATCCCGATGAAGCACTGAGCGTCCTCGCGGATTAAAAGGAAATTAGATGTTTGAATCACTTCAGGAGCGTCTTGGCTCCATTCTGAACGGCCTGACCGGACGCGGCGCTCTCTCTGAAAGCGACGTGGCGGCTGCGCTGCGCGAAGTGCGTCGTGCGCTGATCGAAGCCGACGTTTCGCTGGAAGTGGTTCGTTCTTTCACTGACCGCGTTCGCGAGAAGGCTGTCGGCGCAGAGATTCTCAAAAGCATCAAGCCCGGCCAGATGGTCGTTAAGATCGTCCATGACGAACTTATCGAAATGCTTGGCACCGAAGGCGTTACAGTTGATCTGAATGCACCGGCACCTGTCGTCATTATGATGGTTGGTTTGCAGGGTTCGGGTAAGACAACAACGACGGGCAAGCTTTCCAAGCGCCTGACAGAACGTCAACGCAAAAAGGTGCTGATGGCGTCGCTTGATACGCGTCGTCCGGCAGCGCAGGAACAGCTCCGTCAGCTCGGTATCCAGACTTCTGTTGATACATTGCCAATCATCGCCGGCCAGTCGCCGGTTGAAATCGCCAAGCGCGCCGTTCAGGCTGCAAAGCTCGGCGGTCATGATGTAGTGATCCTCGATACCGCTGGTCGCACGCATATCGACGAGCCGCTGATGGTGGAAATGGCGGATATCCGCAAAGCCGCCAATCCTCATGAAATTCTGCTCGTGGCAGACAGTCTGACTGGTCAGGACGCGGTAAACCTCGCGCGCAACTTCGATGAGCGCGTTGGCATCACCGGTATTGTTCTCACCCGTATGGATGGTGATGGCCGTGGCGGTGCTGCACTTTCGATGCGCGCAATCACCGGCAAGCCAATCAAGTTGATCGCCACTGGCGAAAAAATGGATGCGCTTGAGGAGTTTTATCCAAAGCGTATTGCCGACCGTATTCTTGGCATGGGCGACATTGTTTCGCTGGTCGAAAAGGCTGCTGAAAACATCGATGCGGAAAAAGCCGCAGCGATGGCCAAAAAGATGCAGTCGGGCAAGTTCGATCTCAATGATCTTGCCGATCAGCTTGGCCAGATGAAAAAGCTCGGCGGCATGGGCAGCATCATGGGTATGATGCCCGGCATGGGCGGAATGAAGGACAAGGCAGCAGCTGCCGGTCTTGACGACAAGGTATTTGATCGTCAGCTGGCCATCATCGGTTCGATGACAAAGGCCGAGCGCGCCAATCCTGATCTTCTCAAGCACAGCCGCAAGCAGCGCATCGCTAAGGGTTCTGGCACCAGTTCTGCCGACATTAACAAGCTTCTCAAGATGCACCGCCAGATGGCCGACATGATGAAAGTCATGGGTAAGGGCAAGGGCGGAATGATGAAGCAGATGATGGGTGGTCTTGCTGGCAAGATGGGCCTCGGTGGTCTTGGCGGTGGAATGGGTGGTATGCCTGATCTGTCCAAGATGGATCCTAAGCAGCTTGAAGCGCTGGCCAAACAGGCAGAAGCCGCTGGTTTGACCAAAGGCGGCGGAATGCCTGGTCTTCCCGGTGGAGGTCTGCCGGGTTTGGGCGGTCCTAAACTTCCCGGTTTTGGTGGCGGTCTTCCCGGCCTGCCAAAGAAGAAGTGAGTAAGATGGCTGACGAACAGAACACCGTACCCGCTGAACTTCTCTCTCTGCGTGCTTCCATCGATAATATCGATGCGGCACTCATCCATATGCTTGCTGAGCGTTTTCGCTGCACAAAAGCTGTTGGTGTATTGAAAGCCGAGCGCGGCCTTGCTGCTGCTGACCCGGCCCGCGAGAAGCGTCAGGTCGAGCGTCTGCGTGCGCTGGCTGTTGATGCCCATCTCGATCCCGATTTTGCTGAAAAATTCCTGAACTTCATCGTGAAGGAAGTCATTCGGCACCATGAGCATGCCGCTGCAAATCACAGCGGAAACTGAATAGCCAAACTGGCTTAACCGATTGCCCGACAGGGCAGAATAATTGACTAAAGGAAAGAAAAAATGGCTCTTAAGATCCGTCTCGCCCGCGCTGGCTCCAAGAAGCGTCCTTACTACCACGTTGTTGTTGCTGACGCTCGCAGCCCACGCGATGGCCGTTTCATCGAAACCGTTGGTGCATGGAACCCAATGCTTGCGAAAGACGCAGAGCGCGTAAAGCTCGACGCTGACCGCATCCAGCATTGGATTGCACAGGGCGCACAGCCAACCGATCGCGTTCTTCGCTTCCTCGATCAGGCCGGTATTGCAAAGCGTGAAGAACGCAGCAACCTGACCAAGGGTCTGCCAGGCAAGAAGGCTCAGGAACGTCTTGCTATGGCTAAGCAGGCTGAAGAAGATGCAGCTGCAAAGGCTGCTGCTGAAGCTGAAGCCGCTGCTGCCGCAGCAGCTGCACCAGCTGAAGAAGCTGCAAGCGAATAATTTTTCGCAACTTGCGAAAGAAAAGGCAGCGGAGCAATCCGCTGCCTTTTTTATTTGGTTTTCGACTTCGAGCAAATCGACTGGAAAATGCCGGAATTTCGTCTATCTTATTGATTTGACGGCTCGCATTTTCGTGAATGCGCATATGCGAGCATAGAGTTTTACAGCGCTGAAAAGGCGCCTTGTTCAGGAGAATACCATGTCGGCTGTAACGGCTATTCGTGCGTTTTCATTCCGTCGCATTTTCGTTGCTCTGGGTTTGGCTGTTTTGGTTCCACTGCTTTCAGCGTGCGGTTTCAACACAATTCCAACCAATGATGAAAAAGCCAAAGCTGCTTGGAGCGAAGTGCAGAACCAGTACCAGCGCCGCGCTGATCTGGTGCCCAATCTGGTAGAAACAGTGAAGGGCTATGCTGCGCACGAAAAGGAAACGCTGGAAGCCGTGATCGAAGCACGTGCCAAGGCGACACAGGTGCAGATCACGCCAGAGACATTGAACAATCCTGAACTCTTCAAGCAGTTTCAGGATAATCAGGCAAACCTCACCAGCGCGCTTTCGCGCCTGATGGTAGTAGTGGAGCGTTATCCTGATCTGAAGGCCAATCAGAACTTCCTTGCGTTGCAATCGCAGCTGGAAGGCACGGAAAACCGCATAGCTGTCGCACGGCGTGATTATATTGAAGCGGTCCGCGTCTATAATACATCGATCCGCACGATGCCGACGATGATCTGGACATGGATCTGGTATCGCGATGCTGCACCAATGCAGACATTTAGTGCCGATGCGTCAAGCCAGAGCGCTCCACAGGTCAAGTTTTAACAACGGAGCCTGCGCCCGTGGCAGCTTTGCTCCCAATGCGTAAAGCCGTGGTTCGTGGCCTGAATGGGCCGCGAATGCTCGCGGCGTTTCTGCTTTTCCTGTTTGCAAGCTTTGTTGCAGTTGGCGCCAATGCGCAGGATGCGGCAAAGCCAGCGCAAGCACTGACAGGTCGTGTGGTTGATGCGGCTGGGATTATCGATCCGTCACAGTTGCAGCAACTCACACAGAAGTTGGCTGATTTTGAAGCAAATTCATCCGATCAGGTGGTCGTGGTAACGGTGCCGAGCCTCAATGGCGAAGACATTGAAAGCTATTCCAATCGTCTGTTCCGGGCTTGGGCCTTAGGGCAGAAGCAGGAGAACAATGGTGTTCTGCTGGTTGTGGCACCCAATGATCGTAAGGTGCGTATCGAGGTCGGTTACGGGCTTGAAGGTACGATGACCGATGCGCTTTCGAGCGTCATCATTAATGGCACGATCATTCCGGAATTTCGTAGCGGCAATTACTCTGATGGTATTGTGCAAGGTGTCGACGGCATTTTGTCGGTTCTTTCCGGTGATGCTGCTGAGCTTGAAGCGCGTGCCAAGCGGAATGTTCAGACCAGTTCCGGGTCCGATGATATTGATTGGGTCTTTGTTATCTTCATCATCTTCTGGGCCGTGATCTTCTTTGGCGGCTTTGGCATGGCGATCCTGGCACCGATCTTTGGACAAAAGATCGGCCCCGGAAAATATCGCTGGCTGGGAATGGTGATGGATTTCAATTCCCGTGGCGGCTCCGGCGGTGGCGGTGGATTTTCTGGCGGTGGTGGCGGTTGGTCATCAGGCAGCAGCAGTGGTGGTGGCGGCTTCTCCGGCGGCGGTGGTTCGTCCGGTGGCGGTGGCGCTTCGGGTAGCTGGTAAGGGAGACATCTGTGAGTTCTAAAAACCTTATCAGCGGACAGGATCACGAGCGTATTGCTGTTGCCATCCGGGATGCGGAAGCTAATACGAGTGGTGAAATCTACGCAGTTCTGGCCCGTACCAGCGATGATTATTTCTTCGCGGCAGGTTTTGTTGCGACCTGTGGCATTCTGATTGCTTCGGTTATCATGGCCTTCCTCGCACATTGGTACTGGTTCGATATCAGCCTGCCGATGTTTGGCCTCGCGATACTTGCAGCTTTTGCCACAGCGATGCTGCTTCTGTGGTTGGTTCCATCTATTCGCATGTTGCTGGTGCCGCGTCGTATTCGCTACAAGCGCGCGCATTTGAATGCTTTGCAGCAGTTTCTGGCACGCAATGTCCATATCACCGAACACCGAACTGGCATTTTGCTGTTTGTTTCTATGGCTGAACATTATGCGGAAGTGATTGCCGATGCAGGCATTCATGCGCGGGTGGAACAGGAAGAATGGAACGAGATCGTTGCTACGCTGACGCAGCATGCATCACGCTCGGAAGTGGCTGAAGGTTTCGTGCTGGCCATTGGTCAGGCAGGTAAATTGCTGGAGAAACATTTTCCGGCAGGCGCGCATAATATCAATGAATTGGATGACCATTTGATCGAGCTTTAAGCGCGATTAGCAGCACCAGATTCGGCCATGATTTGTGGCGAAATTTAGCTTTTGTGACGCTTACGTAAAGAAGCTGTGTCATTTCCGTACAGCCTCGACGGCACATTCTGAAATTTTTCAAAAGCTTTCCGAAGTTTTGTTCCAATTTAAATGGATTAGATGCGTATTTTCTGACTTTCACGGAAATATTTGGTTGTTTTCAACGATTTGTCATCGAAACGAGCGGGCAATCTGCTAGTTTGGCGCGCATTGCCATCATGACAGGAGTATCCGACGTGACTGCAAAGCAGGATCGGTCGAGCAAAGTTAAGGGTTCTAAGGCAGCCAAGGAGGAAAAGAAGGGAGGAAAGTCGAAGACGCTAAACGCTTTTTCGCAGCTTCTCTTCGAATGGGCACCGCCCGAAGATCTTGCGGCATATGATGCCGCAGCGCTCGATAAATCTGCCCAGTATGGCTATGAAGCGCTTGAGTCCTATCGCAAGGGTAAGAGCATCATCAGCGTCGATAACAGTATCGAACGCCATGGCCGCCCTGTCAGCGTCATTACCATCGTCAACGACAACATGCCGTTCCTGCTTGACTCGATCATGGGTGAGCTGAACGATCATGTCAGCCAGATTTTCATGGTTGTTCACCCGGTTCTCGATATTGAGCGGGAAAAGGACAGCCTGACTATTTTGGGCGAAGCATCACAGCTCGCTCCTGCTAAGGGCATTGAGCGCGTCAGCCTTGTGCAGATCCATCTGCCGCTGCTCGATAAGCAGGCTAAGTCTGATTTGACTGCCGCTCTCAAGCGTGTTCTCGGACAGGTTCGCTCTGCTGTCAGCGACTGGAAGCCAATGATCAAGCGCCTTGACGTGGCGATTGATGATTACAAGCGCGTTCAGAAGCTCACCCTTGATCCGGCTATGCCGGAAGCAATCGCCTTCCTTGAATGGCTGCGTGATGATCGTTTCATCTTCCTTGGTATGCGTGAGCTGACCTTCAAAGGTAAGGGTGATAAGCGCGATCTTGTTGCGGATAAAGAAACGCTTGGCATTCTCAATGACGGCGAAGTCCGCGTTCTGCGTAAGGATGATGACGACAAAGCGACACCACGGGAAATCACAGACTTCCTCGATGGCAGTGAACCGCTGATCGTAACCAAGGCGAATTCACTTTCGCTGGTGCACCGCCGGTCGTATCTTGATTATGTCGGCGTGAAGATTTTCGGGCCAAACGGAGAAGCCATTGGTGAGCTTCGTGTCGTCGGCCTGTTCACATCCGTTGCTTATATCACTTCGGTTGCTGGTATTCCGTTCATCCGCTCTAAGGCGGATACGGTTATCAAGCACCTTGGCTTTAATCGTGAAGATCATTCGGGCAAGGCGCTTATCAATGTGCTGGAAGAATATCCGCGCGATGAGCTTTTCCAGATTGATACGGAAAGCCTAACGGCCAATGCCGAACTTATTCTGGCATTGGGTGAACGTCCGCGCGTGCGCGCGATCCCGCGTCTTGATCGCTTTGGCCGTTTTGCCACTGTGCTGGTCTATATTCCGCGTGACCGTTACGACTCAGTTGTGCGTGAAAAAATCGGTCGCTATCTCGTCGATATTTATAGCGGCGACAGCTTTGAATTCCATCCGGTGTTCTTGCAGAACGGCCTGACGCGTGTGCAGTTCGTCATTCGTCGCCATGAGCGTTCAACGCCGCATGTGGATCGCGATGCGCTGGAAGAAGAAGTGCGTTCAATCGTTCGCACATGGGATGATGCCGTGCGTGAAAGCGCGGATAGTGCTGACGCGAAGACTATTGCTCTCGCTTCAAGCTTCCCACAATCCTATCGCGAAATTTTCACAGCGCCGGAAGCACTGGTCGATGCAGAACGCATTGCTGGCCTGAGTGCAGAAGCTCCGCTTTTCGTGGACTTTTATCGCTATCGTACTGATGGACCGGATGCAGTTTCGCTGAAGATCTATCATCACGGTGCGCCGGTTGTGCTGTCGCAGCGTGTGCCGCTTCTTGAAAATATGGGCTTCCGTGTTGTCAGCGAGCAGACCATTGATCTGCCGTTAGCCGGCAAAGATGGTGCAGCTGTTTATGTGCATGACATGCAGCTCGTAAACGCCTATGGCGCGCCGGTGGATCTGTCGGACGATGGCGAAATGCTGGAAGATGTGTTCCGCACTGTGTGGGACGCTCTCGCTGACAATGATGCTTATAATGCGCTGGTGCAGACTGCACGTCTCAGCGCTCGTCAGATCATGATCCTGCGTGCCTATGGTCGTTATCTGCAACAGGCGGGCATTGCTTACTCGCAGGGCTTCATTGCAGCTGCATTAAACCGCTATCCAGAAATCGCTAACGACCTCTATTCGCTGTTTGATCTGCGTTTCAACCCATCGGCTAAGCGTCGTGAAGCGGCAGAGACCAAACTGGTTGATGCTATTGAAACCGCACTTCTTGGTGTGCCAAGCATCGACGACGATCAGATTCTGCGTCGTTTCCGCAATTTGATCGAAGCAACGCTGCGCACCAATGCCTATCAGCTTGATGCAGATGGCAAGCCTCGCGTGACATTCGCGTTCAAGCTCAATCCGCGGCTTGTGGAAGGTCTGCCTGATCCGCGCCCATATCGCGAAATCTTCGTCTATGGTCCGGAAGTGGAAGGCGTGCACTTACGCTTTGGCGCTGTTGCACGTGGTGGTCTGCGCTGGTCAGATCGTGCACAGGATTACCGCACAGAAGTCCTCGGTCTGGTGAAGGCACAACAGGTCAAGAATGCGGTGATTGTGCCGGTTGGTGCCAAGGGCGGCTTCTATCCGAAGCGTCTGCCGGTTGGCGGCGATCGCAATGCGGTGTTTGAAGCCGGTCGTGATGCCTATAAGGTTTTCATCTCGACGCTTCTCTCCGTCACTGACAACATTCACGACAATGATGTTGTGCCGCCTGTTGATGTTGTTCGCCACGATAAGGATGATCCGTATTTCGTGGTTGCTGCTGATAAAGGCACCGCGACATTCTCCGATACGGCGAATGCGATCAGCCAGGCGCATGACTTCTGGCTCGATGATGCTTTTGCATCGGGTGGCTCTGCCGGTTATGATCACAAGGGCATGGCAATCACCGCGCGCGGCGCATGGGAAGCTGTGAAGCGGCATTTCCGTGAACTCGACACAGACATTCAGACCGAGCCGTTCACGGTTGCTGGTGTGGGTGATATGTCGGGCGACGTGTTCGGCAATGGTATGCTGTTGTCTGAGCAGATCAGGCTGGTTGCAGCCTTCGATCACCGTGACATCTTCATCGATCCAAATCCGGTCCCTGCCGACGGCTTTGCAGAGCGCAAGCGTCTGTTTGATCTGCCGCGCTCGAGCTGGCAGGATTATGATCGCTCGAAGCTGTCGGAAGGTGGCGGCGTCTATAGCCGTAGTCAGAAGACAATCACGCTTTCAGCGGAAGCAGCGAAGGCCATCGGCCTTGGCAAAACCACTGCTTCACCGCAGGAAATCATGACGACGATCCTGAAAGCTCAGGTCGATCTTCTGTGGTTTGGTGGTATCGGCACTTATATCCGCTCAACCGCCGAAACGGACGCGCAGGTTGGTGATCGTGCCAATGATGCGATCCGCATCACGGGGTCGGAAGTGCGTGCACGGGTAATCGGCGAAGGTGCAAATCTTGGCCTGACGCAGCGCGGTCGTATTGAATATGCGCTGACCGGTGGTCGCAACAATACCGACGCTATCGACAACTCGGCAGGCGTCAATTGCTCTGACGTTGAGGTTAACATCAAGATTGCACTGGCTGCTGCCATGCGATCGGGCAAGCTAAAGCGTCCGGCACGCGATAAGCTGCTGGTGAGCATGACCGACGATGTGTCGGAACTGGTACTGCGCAACAACTATCTCCAGCCGCTGGCTCTGTCTTTGAGCGAACGTCATGGTCTCACGGAGCTGCCTTATCAGGCACGCTTCATGGCCGAGCTTGAAGCCCGTAAGCTTTTGGACCGTAAGGTCGAATATCTGCCTTCTGATGCGGTGCTCAATGATCGTCAGAAATCTGGCCAGCCGCTGACGCGTCCAGAACTCGCTGTTCTGCTCGCTTATGCCAAGCTGTCGCTATCGGATGATCTGGTTGCAAGCAAGCTACCTGATGAGCCATATTTCGAGCAGCTGCTGTTTGGTTATTTCCCAAAACGCATGGTCAAAACCTATGCAGAGGAAATTTCAAACCACCGTTTGAAGCGCGAAATCGTGGCTACTTTGTTGGCTAATGATGTGATCAATCGCGGCGGCATCACCTTCATCAGCCGTCTGGCTGATACGACAGGCAAGTCGCCTGCCGATATTGTTCGCGCCTATGTTGCGGTGCGTGATGGCTTTGAGATCGATGCGATCTATGACGCCATTGATGCGCTCGATAACAAGGTGGCGGGTGATGTGCAGAATCAGTTCTATCATCTGGTTGGCGAAATGCTGCTTGCAACAACAGCATGGGTACTGCGCAATGACACAACGCGTGCAAACCTCACAGAACTGGTGAACACGATCACCACTGCTCGTGCAGCGCTTGAGCCACGCTTTGACGGTTTGATGCCGGATTACCTCATTGAGGCAGTTCAGTCCGACAAGGCAGCCTTCGTTGAAAAGGGTGCGCCAGAGAAGCTTGCACAGCGTCTGGCTAATCTCCAGCTTGCGGGCATCATGCCGGATATTGCGTTGATTGCACATCTGGCCAATGCTGATCTGGTGGCAGCCGCCAAGGCTTATTTTGGCGTTTCGGAAGCGTTCCGCATTGGCCGTATCGAAGAAGCAGCACGCACTATTCCAGTCACCGACTATTATGATGGTCTGGCACTGTCGCGTGCGAGCGATACGATCACGCAAGCGGCTCGCGGCATTACCATTGCGGCACTTAAGAAGTACGGCAAGGACAAGGACGCCGCGGCTGCATGGTTTGCAGAAGATGCCGTCCGTATTGATCAGGTCCGAAATCGTATGGTCGCATTGACCGAGGGCGGTGATCTCACCGTTTCGCGTCTCGCGGTTGCAGCGGGGCTGATGTCAGACTTGGCACAATAGGATGCATTCTATTGGAAATGAAAAGGGCAGCTCCGGCTGCCCTTTTTGCTTTGTTGTGGTGTGAAAGCGAGCAGTGTAAGTTCGGAGCGCTTCATGGGGGATGGGCGCGAAATATGACGGAACATGCAATGCCGAAAGACAGCTATTCTTCACGCCGCGGTGTGTGGGGCTGGATATTTTTTGACTGGGCGGCGCAGCCGTTTTTTACAGTCGTCACGACGTTTATTTTCGGACCTTATTTCATCTCCCGCATGGCAGAAAGCCCAGAGGCTGGGCAGATCGCGTGGGGCTATGGCTTTGCAGCAGCAGGGCTTGCCGTAGCGATCCTATCGCCAATCCTCGGAGCTGTGTCTGACAGAACAGGACCGCGAAAACCATGGATAGCGTTCTTTGCAATTATTAAGATTACAGCGCTTTGTACGCTGTGGTTCGCTGTTCCGGGTGCGAATATTTACTGGGTGCTGTTTGCATTCGCGTTGGCGATGATTGCCGCAGAGTTCTCGATTGTCTTCAATGATTCTATGATGCCAAGGCTTGTCCCACAAAAAGATATTGGCCGGGTGTCGAATATTGCCTGGGGGCTTGGCTATCTTGGTGGCATGACGGTGCTGATTTTCATCGTTTTTTGTCTGGCTGCTTCACCTCAAACAGGAAAAACAATCATTGGGATTGATCCGCTGTTTGGGCTTGATCCAGTGAAAGGCGAAGACGGACGCATAGCCGGACCGATTTCCGCCCTCTGGTATTTTGTGTTTATCCTGCCGATGTTTTTCTTCACGCCTGATGTGGCAAAGGGTGAAAAACTCGCACCAGCTTTGCGCTCAGGTTTGAGTGAATTGAAAAAGACGCTTGGTGAAGTTCGCAGACGTCCGGGGATCGTCCGCTTCCTGATTGCGCGTATGGTTTATCAGGATGGTGTCAATGCCTTGCTGGCGCTTGGCGCTGGTTATGCCGCCGTGCTATTCAGCTGGTCGATCACCGAAATTGGTCTGTTTGGTATGATCCTGAATGTGATGGCTATTTTTAGTTGCTTGGTTGCAAGCAAGCTGGATACGCGGGTGGGGTCAAAGGCTGTTGTCCTTGGCTCAATCGTCCTGCTTTTCATCGCGACTCTTGGGATTGTATCGACTGGCCATGACTATACGATGTTTGGCCTAATTTCTTTCGCGCCGACTGATGCGAAAGGCTTGTTCGCAACACCTGCCGAACACGCTTATCTGATTTACGGGTTGATGATCGGTGCGGCGTTTGGGCCGGTACAGGCATCATCGCGGTCATGGTTTGCGCGCAGCATTAAGCCCGAAGAGTCGGGCCGCTATTTTGGTATCTATGCGCTTGCCGGACGCGCGACCAGCTTTATCGGGCCATTTCTGGTGGCGACTGTTACAGCGCTTAGCGGATCGGCAGCGCTCGGCATGTCGGTTTTGGTTGTGTTATTTGGTGCAGGTTTTTTACTGGCTAAAGCCACGCCTTATCCGGCTGAACGTGTTTGAAAATAGGGCGCAGCGATAATGCTGCGCCCTATAGTTCACATCATGCCAGCAGCTTTCGCGCAGGTAATTGCCATCAGTCCACCGATGATCGGCGCTGCTACGGGCACCCAGGCATAAGACCAATCCGAGCCGCCTTTACCCGGAATAGGCAGCAATGCGTGGGCGATACGTGGTCCGAGATCGCGTGCCGGATTGATTGCATAGCCGGTTGGACCACCCAGTGAAACACCAAGTGCCCAGACAAGCAGGCCGACCATCAGTGGTCCAAGAACACCTGTTGCACCAACAGCCTTTGCGCCAATGGCAATGACAACGAATACCAGCACGAAGGTACCGATGATCTCGGTGAGGCAATTTGCCGGAAGATTGCGGATGGCTGGTCCGGTGCAGAAGACGCCGAGCTTGAGGCCTTTGTCTTCCGTTGGCTTCCAGTGTGGCAGGTAGGCGAGATAGACAAGCAACGCACCTGCGAAAGCACCAAGCATCTGCGCCGCAATATAGGGTGCAACTTCAGTCGCCGGAAAAGTGCCAGCCGCATAAAAAGCAAGCGTCACGGCAGGGTTTAGATGACCCGCACTGCCAGCTGCAACGGCAACCATCACACCGCATAGAACTGCAAAGCCCCAGCCTGCGGTAATGACGAACCAGCCGGAATTCTGGCCTTTGGATTTTGCAAGAAGTACGTTTGCAACCACGCCATCGCCCAACAGGATAAGCACCATCGTGCCGAGAAATTCACCGATAAAACCATTGCTCATTATCTACTCCGAGAAAATAATTTAGGTACTAAAAAGCCGCCCGGTGAGCGGATGTGCTCACCGGCTGTTGATAATTATTGATCGTTTTCAAGTTCGGTCTGTTAAAAAAGCCTTAGTTTTAGAGGCGTTTCGATCTGATTGAATCAGATCGGCGCTCTAAAACTTTTTACTTTAAGCATAATCTTATCGATCCTCGTTCCACTCCGGTCGGATTATGCTCTAATCGACCCAGTTGAGAGACCGCTGGACGGCCTTCTCCCACGCGTTGAACAGGCTGGTGCGCTCCTTTGCTGTCATCTTTGGATGCCAGCGCTGGCCGACCTGCCAGTTCTCAATAATGTCGTTCGTCGACTTCCAATAGCCGACCGCAAGCCCAGCCGCATAAGCTGCACCAAGGGCAGTGGTTTCGATGATCTTCGGACGCACGACCGGAACATTCAGAATATCAGACTGAAACTGCATGAGCAGTTCGTTGATGATCATGCCGCCATCGGCGCGCAGTTCAGTGATCTCTACACCTGAATCCTTGGCCATGGCTTCCAGCACTTCGCGCACCTGATAGGCGCTTGCTTCAAGGGCGGCGCGGGCAATGTGACCCTTATTGGCAAAGCGCGTCAGACCAGCAATGACGCCGCGTGCAGAATCTTCCCAATGTGGTGCATAAAGGCCGGAGAAGGCCGGAACGAAATATACATCGCCATTGTCTTCGACCGTGCGCGCCAGTGTTTCAATGTCAGCGCTGGTTTTGATAATGCCAAGATTATCGCGCAGCCATTGCACCAGTGCGCCGGTGATCGCGATGGAACCTTCCAGCGCATAGACCGGCTTTTGCTTACCAAGCTGATAGGCAACAGTCGTTAGAAGCCCATAGGTGGACGGAACCAGCTTTTCGCCAGTATTCATCAGCATGAAGCAGCCGGTGCCATAGGTGTTCTTTGCTTCGCCCGGCTCAAGGCAGGCCTGACCGAAAAGGGCTGCCTGCTGATCGCCCAGAATGCCTGCAAGCTTGACACTGACAAGCACGGGCAGGGTAATCTCGCCATAGACTTCGCTGGAAGAACGAATTTCCGGCAGGCAAGCTGCGGGAATACCGAACAGCTGCAGGATTTCCTCATCCCATTTGAGCGTAGACAAGTCCATCAACTGCGTGCGTGACGCGTTGGTTACATCGGTGATGTGAATACCGCCTTTTGCGCCGCCGGTGAGATTCCAGACAAGCCAGCTATCCATCGTGCCGAACAGCGCATCGCCTGCTTCTGCCTTTTCGCGCGCACCGGGAACATTATCGAGTATCCAGCGCAGTTTAAGGCCCGAGAAGTAAGTCGAAATCGGCAGTCCGGTCTTATCACGCAGGCGATCTGCGCCACCATCTTTGACAAAATGATCGACCAGTTCGTCTGTGCGGGTATCCATCCAGACAATGGCATTGTAAAGCGGTGCGCCGGTCTTCCTGTCCCACAGCAGCGTTGTTTCGCGCTGATTGGTGATGCCGACGGATGCAATATCGGAAGCCTTGAGCTTCGCTTTCTTCAGTGTTTCGGCGATGACATGCTGCGTGTTGCGCCAGATTTCATTGGCATTGTGCTCAACCCAGCCAGCCTTGGGATAGATCTGCTCGTGTTCGCGCTGATCCATGGCGACAATATCGCCGTTTCTATCAAAAATAATGAAACGCGAACTGGTGGTTCCCTGATCGATAGAACCGACGAACTGTGTCATTAAATATGCTCCTCCACGTTTCATTGCAGTCTAAACCGAACTTAAACGAAAATGATATGAATACAAAGAAATAGCCCCCGCAACACCGAAGTTGTGGGGGCTATAAATTGTTTCAGCAGTTGCTGAGATTAATGACGGAAGTGACGCATACCAGTCATCACCATGGCAATGCCATGTTCGTCAGCAGCAGCGATTACTTCATCGTCACGCATTGAGCCGCCTGGCTGGATAACAGCAGTCGCACCTGCCTGAACAGCAGACAGCAGACCGTCAGCAAACGGGAAGAACGCGTCGGACGCAACAACACAGCCCTTGGTCAGCGGCTCGGCAAGACCGGCGGCTTCTGCTGCATCTTCTGCCTTGCGGGCAGCGATACGGGCCGAGTCCACACGGCTCATTTGGCCTGCGCCGATGCCAACCGTTGCGCCATCCTTGACATAGACGATTGCATTGGACTTCACATGCTTGCCAACGCGGAAAGCGAACTTCATATCGTTGAGTTCGGCTTCGCTTGGAGCGCGTTTGGTGACAACCTTGAGGTCAAGATCATCGACAACGCCGTTGTCGCGCGATTGAACCAGCAGGCCGCCTGCAACGGTTTTCGCTGCAATGCCCTTGGCGCGCGGATCTGGCAGACCGCCCGTTACCAGCAGACGCAGGTTCTTCTTGGCTGCAACAATGGCCTGTGCGCCTTCAGTGGCGTCGGGTGCAATGATGACTTCGGTGAAGATTTTGACGATTTCTTCAGCTGCGGCTTCATCAAGTGTCTTGTTGAGCGCAACAATACCGCCAAAAGCCGAAACAGGGTCGCAGGCGAGCGCCTTTAGATAGGCTTCGGTGATGGTGGCTGCTTCGGCAACGCCGCACGGATTGGCATGCTTGATGATGGCAACGGCTGCGGTGCGGGCTGGGTCGAACTCGGCCACGAGCTCAAAAGCTGCATCGGTATCGTTGATGTTGTTATAGGAAAGCTGCTTACCCTGAAGCTGGGTTGCCGTGGCTACACCCGGACGCTGTTCGCCGGTCAGATAAAAGCCAGCCGTCTGATGCGGGTTTTCACCATAGCGCATGACGGAGTGCAGCTTGCCTGCAACCGAGCGATAGGTCGGGGTTTCCTCATTGATTGCTTCGGCAAACCAGTTGGAAATGGCTGCATCGTAAGCGGCAGTGCGCGAGAACGCCTTGGCAGCGAGCTTCTTGCGGAAAGAAATAGGCAGCGAGCCTTCGTTCTTTTCGAGCTCGGCTACAACATCTGCATAGTCAGCCGGATCGACAACCGTTGCGACATAGGCATGGTTTTTTGCTGAAGCGCGGATCATGGCCGGGCCACCAATGTCGATATTTTCGACGGTGGTGTCGTAGTCGCCGCCCTTGAAGCGAACTTCTTCAAATGGGTAGAGATTAATGACGGCCAGATCTATGCCGCCAATGCCGTGGGCTTCCATGGCCGCAACATGTTCAGGGTCGTTGCGCACTGCAAGCAGGCCGCCGTGAACTGATGGGTGCAGCGTCTTCACGCGTCCGTCCATGATTTCCGGGAAGCCGGTAACTTCCGAAACGTCTTTTACAGGAATGCCTTCGGCGGCAATCGACTTGGCGGTGCCGCCTGTCGAGAGAATTTCAACGCCGTGGGCATGAAGTGCCTTAGCGAAATCGATGAGACCGGTCTTGTCCGATACGGAAAGAAGGGCGCGGCGCACCCGATGAAGATCGGGAGCGGGAATATGCTTGGAGCTGACAGCCATAGGAAACGGTCTCTTCGTTGCTGAAGCGTTTTGCGTTCAGGAAGGGTGGGACGATGGCGAGTTAGCACAGCTGAGACGTGAATCATACCCTAAAAGCCAGTAATAAAGGCTTTATGGTCAGGTATAGCTGCCAATGGCGACGCGGCTGAATTGCCAGTTCACTTCCGGAAGCTCATGCGCCGGGAACGAGAGCACGATTTGCTTTGATGTCACAGGTCCGCGGAAACCAGCAAAGAAGATGCTGTCTTCAAGCTGCGGAGCCACTTCAAAGCAGGAGAAAGCCCATGTGTCGTCGTGCGGAGCGCTTAGATTTATCAGTCCGTTTTCATCAAACGAGATGTCAACGGATGGATGGATATGAAACCGCACAGCAACATTATCGCGGCCATTGGCTTTCAAAGCTTTGGCATCGCCACGATAAAAGCGGTCGGCACCCTGAATAACGCTGCCATTATGCGAAAGCACGACACGGCGCTCATGAAAAATGCCGAACAAGCGAACATAGCCATCATGGTTCGCAACAAAACCTTGCCGCCCCTGATCTTCCACACGATCGCGTTGAACGCGGGTCGGGCCGGCCACGATTGGCGTGCCGATCATGCTGGACAGGCCCGTATTATGGCTGAAACGGCATGATGACGTATCATTGATGGTGGCGGTCGAGTGCGCGGCAGTCGAGCGTCCCAGCGGACGAAATTCCGGCGGGCCGTAACGGTCGATGCCGGAATTCACAATATAGCGCTGACGTCCGGAGGACATCTCAAAGGCGAGGCAACCGGCATGCGCATCACGTGACGCAGTCACCGGCGGCGGAAGTCCGGTATCGGCTATAATCGTTGTGGCACCCATCGAAAGGCGTTCATAGCCGGAATAGGGTGCGTGCGTCAGCGGTGAGCCTGCGGTTTCGTCATGACGCAGTACTGAAATGATGCGCTCCGACAAGGTCGGGCCAACGCCATTAAACAGCGCAAGGCTGCCATCCTGATGCCGGAAGAAACGCAAAGCTGGCAGCATGCGCTCGACAGCTTCAATCAGAGCTTTTGGTGGCGCTTCAGTGCCATTGGCGTAGGTCTGACGCAGTGGCAGAAGATCAGCCAACAGTTCGAGAATTGTAACCGGATTGCGCGAGATATGTCCGCCGTCTGGTAGGATCTGACGCTTCAATTCATATTCAAGATTGCGACGAGCCGCACGCGCGGTCGGCGGAGAAACCGGCAAAGCGAGTGCTGCAAAGGCAAGCGCAATGCGCGCACGCAGACGTTCTTCGCCGTCATCCATAGCCGAGGCGACGGTGCGCAGATAACGCACTTGCATGGCAAGCGAGCGCATAAATTTGCGATAAGCGGGTAGTTCTGCGCCAGACAAAATCAGATTGGAATGCTGCAGCCACGCGATGATACGCTGGGCTGTCACCTCTGGCGACCATGCAAGACCGCCGATGCGCTTGCCATAAAAGCGCATCCAGTCGTCGACCAGTGCGCGCGCATTTGCGGTGGCAAGTTCGCTATTGGCACTTTTGAGATGCCTGAGCCAGCCAAAGCCTTGAAGGGCGGCTTCCCATTCCGGTGTTGGCGGTTCGACTGCGAAAGGCGACATGCCGCCAGTTTCGACAAGACGACCAGCCAACGCGAACCGACCGTGGTAGAATTCCTGTGCCAATTGCGGGTCGGCAACGCGAAGATCAGGCGGGGCAATCAGGATGCGTTCCGGCGTGAAGCCGGTGAAACGCCAGCGATAAAGCGGGCCCATGCGCAGGCGACGGCTGAACTTGCGCCAAGCCTGTGCAACAGCCAGTCCCCAAAGATGCGGGGTTTCGCTCAACGCGACTGCCACCCTCTCGTTCTCCGTATTCAAATTCATTCGCAATGGACCCGATAAGGCAGGTCCGTCCTTTCACGTCATGATGTATCGAAATGCCGGTTTCCGGACTTCGGAATCATGCATTCTTAGAATCGTCTATAATGGTGAATCGAGTGTTAACCATAATGGGTGCAGAGCACCCATTATGCCAAATCCATCGATTTTAATCAGCAGTTGCTAACTGATTAAAGCGCGCCGCAATTTTTCGTATTCAGGAGACGCGCTTTAAGTCATTGTTTGTACGCATGTCGTTATCGGAAAACCGGTTCCCACTTTTCCGTGGCATGCTTTAGGCCTTGCGTCTGAAACGGGCGGCGAAAAAGCCGTCCATGCCTGCCATATTCGGATTGCCATCGAAATTTTCCGCAGGCAGATCGGCAGGGGTTGAGCGCAGGAAGCCTTCTTTGGTGACTAAGCCTTCAAGGCCGGGGCAATCGTCAATCGTGATAGGATAGGCTTCAATGGCCGGGTTTTTGAGCGCATTGCGGGCCATGTCCTCGCCCTCCTGCGGATGCAGCGAGCAATTGGAGAACAATATTGTGCCGCCGGGCTTCACAAGCGTGATGGCCTTTTCAAGCATTTTGGCCTGAAGGGTTGCAAGCTTCTTAATATCCTGCGGTGTCTTGGTCCATGGCACATCTGGGTGACGGCGCACAGTGCCAGTGGATGAGCAGGGCGCATCCAGCAATACGGCATCAAACAATGTATCCGGCTTAAAATCCATCATATTGCTTGCAACTGTGCGGGCTTTTAGGCCCAGACGTTCCAGATTGCCGTCAAGCCGCTTGAGGCGGTTTTCGGACATATCAAGGGCTGTCACATCAGCACCCTGAAGCACAAGCTGTGCTGTCTTGCCGCCGGGGGCCGCACAAAGATCGGCCACGCGCTTGCCTTGGATGTCGCCCATCAGGCGCGCTGGCAGGCTTGCGGCAGCATCCTGCACCCACCAGTCACCCTCGGCAAAGCCGGGCAGGTCGGTGAGGTTGCCCGCAACTGTCTCAAGACGGACTGAACCATTGGGCAAAGCTACACCGCCGAGCTTCTCTGCCCACTCCTTCGGATCACCTTTCACGGTGAAATCAATTGGCGGCTCGTAACCATGCATGGTCAAAATAGCTTCGGTTTTCTTCGGGCCGTAGGAATCGACTAGGCTTCTTGAAAACCATTCCGGCACATTTTTTTCAGGCTGCAATGTGTGCTCGAGCGCGCGTTCTTTGTTGCGCGACAGGCGGCGCAGAAGAGCGTTCACCAGACCTGCATATTTGCGATTGCGCGGGTCATAATTTGCCGCTTCAACGGCCAGATCAACCGCTGAATGATCGGGCAGGTTGAGATAGAAAATCTGCGCGACGGCGACATGCAGTAGGTGTTTGAGCGCATGCGCATTTTCCGGCAATGGGCGATCAAGACGCTTGTTGATTGCGCGATCAATGCTGCCGCGATTGCGCAGTGCGGAGCCTAAAATAGCGCGAACGAGCGAACGGTCGCGTGGCTCAAGTGCGAGATATTGTGGATGGCCATGGCTGTTATCAGTCAGACCGTCGAGTGAAGTGTTCTTTTCGATCACTGCACCAAGCAGGCGGGCCGCAGTGAGACGCGCGGCAAGACCGGGCCGTTGCTGTTCAGCACGGTCTGCGACGTAATCATGTGTCTGCGACTTGTTATTTCCACGCTTTGGCGCAGGTTTCTTATCGTTCACGCTGTTCTACTTTATCTAACGCTTGGGATGCGTTTCTACGACCACGGGCCTCGGTAACCAGAATTGGAACCTGAACCACCACTGTTATTTTTGTCTGCATTACCACTAGTTTGCCCCCAAGGACCACTGTTTTGTGCAGGTGCTGTGTTACGCTGTGTCATTCCCGCCGAGCGAATGCCCATTTCAGCCGCCATTTGCTCCAGCGCCTGAATACGATTGTCGGTGTCCGGGTGGGTCGAGAACAGATTGTCTGCACCGCGTCCACTTAGCGGATTGATGATGAACATATGCGCTGTCGCGGGGTTATGTTCGGCTTCTTCATTGACAACAGACTTGGCACCGCGTGCGATCTTGCCAAGAGCTGAGGAAAGCCAAAGCGGGTTACCGCAAATCTCTGCACCACGACGATCGGCTGCATATTCACGGGTACGGCTAACGGCCATCTGCACGATCATCGCTGCAAAAGGTGCGACGATCATTGCGAGGATCGTGCCGATCACGCCCATGATGCCGTTGCCGTTTTCGCGGTTGCCGCCGAGAAAGAAGGCGAAATTGCCGAGCATAGAAATGGCACCGGCAAGTGTTGCCACGATTGTCATGGTCAGCGTGTCGCGGTTCTGAACGTGAGCCAGTTCATGCGCCATCACGCCCGCAACTTCTTCAGGCGTCAGGCGGTTCAAAAGGCCAGTCGTGGCGGCTACGGCAGCATTTTCCGGGTTGCGGCCAGTGGCAAATGCATTGGGCTGATCTTCGTGAATGATGTAGACCTTTGGCATCGGCAGTCCTGCATTGGCAGCGAGACCACTGACCATGCGGTAATAATCGGAGCCGGAACGCTCATCGACCTCTTGCGCATTATACATGCGCAGCACCATTTTGTCGGAGTTCCAATAGCCAAACAGGTTCATGGCCACAGCGACCACCAGCGCGATCATCATGCCGCCGCCGCCGCCCAACAAATAGCCGATGCTCATGAACATGACTGTCATGAGAGCAATCAGCATGGCAGTTTTCGTCATATTCATGTGTCGAGGTCTCCAGTTCAGCAATAGTTTACATCAATCGGGGTTTTGTTTACCCACGAAGTTTAACTATATGATGGGTATGGAACGTTACCGCTTCAATAATGGATTTGCCGCTTATGACCGATAAATTCAACGAAACAGAATTGAATGACAACGCCGATCGGAGCAAAATTGACACGCTGCCGCCCGCAGCTCAGCGCGCGTTAAAGGAAGCAGAAGAACGCCGCGCCGCCGAAAGCGCTGAAAAGCTTCCGCGCGAGATTGGCGGGCGCGGCGGTAAAGATCCAGCGCGCTTTGGCGACTGGGAAATCAAGGGGCGTACCATTGATTTTTAAAGAAAAGCCCCGGTTTCCCGGGGCTTTTTACTACTTCTTGTTCTGACGATTTTCGATCAGATCATCTACGACGCCTGGATCGGCGAGGGTTGAAGTATCGCCCAGTGCGCCGAACTCGTCTTCCGCAATCTTGCGCAGAATACGGCGCATGATCTTGCCAGAGCGGGTCTTTGGCAGTCCGGGTGAGAACTGAATCTTATCCGGCGTTGCGATAGGCCCGATTTCCTTGCGCACATGCAAGGTCAGCTCTTTGCGCAGGGCTTCTTCGTCCTGAACGCTTTCGCCGGTCATCAGCGTGACATAGCAATAAATGCCCTGTCCCTTGATTGGGTGCGGATAGCCAACGACAGCAGCTTCCGAAACCGAGTGGTGCGAAACGAGTGCCGACTCAATTTCCGCGGTGCCGAGGCGATGGCCGGAAATGTTGAGCACGTCATCGACGCGGCCTGTGATCCAGTAGTAGCCGTCTTCATCGCGACGGCAGCCGTCACCTGTGAAATACTTGCCCTTATAGGTGGAGAAGTAAGCCTCGATGAAGCGCTTGTGATCGCCGTAAAGCGTGCGCATCTGGCCCGGCCAGCTGTCGATGATGCAGAGATTGCCATCGACTGCGCCTTCAACAACTGAGCCTTCATTATCAACCAGCTGTGGCTTTACGCCAAAGAATGGACGGGTTGCAGAACCCGGCTTCAAGTCGGTTGCGCCGGGCAGAGGTGTAATCAGAATACCGCCGGTTTCCGTCTGCCACCATGTATCAACGATTGGCGAATGTTGGTCGCCGACCACGTTGTAATACCATTCCCATGCTTCCGGGTTGATCGGTTCCCCGACCGAGCCGAGAAGGCGCAGAGTGGAGCGCGACGAGCGGGTAACAAATTCATCGCCAGCGCCCATCAGAGCGCGTATCGCTGTTGGTGCGGTGTAGAAGATATTGACATGGTGCTTGTCGATCACTTCCCAGAAACGACCCTGATCGGGGAAGTTCGGAACACCTTCAAACATCAGCGTTGTTGCGCCATTGGCCAGCGGTCCATAGACGATATAGGAATGGCCCGTAACCCAGCCCACATCTGCCGTACACCAATAGATGTCGCCGTCATGATAGTCGAAGACATATTGATGGGTCATCGAAGCGTAAACGATGTAACCGCCCGTTGTGTGCAGAACGCCCTTAGGCTTGCCTGTCGAACCGGACGTATAAAGAATGAATAGCGGATCTTCCGCGTTCATTGGTTCTGGATCACAGGTTGGCTCTACGCTTGCGACTTCCTGATGATACCAAAGATCGCGGCCCGGGCCCCAGCTGACCTTGCCGCCGGTGCGACGTACAGTCAGAACCTTGTTGACGAACACATACTGCTTGGCCGCAATATCGATAGCTGTGTCGGTGTTCTCTTTCAGAGGGACGGGCTTGCCGCCGCGCACACCTTCGTCGGCTGTGATAACGAAAGTGGATTCGCAATCGACGATACGACCGGCCAGTGCTTCTGGCGAGAAACCAGCAAAGACAACGGAATGCACCGCGCCAATACGGGCGCAGGCGAGCATCGCATAAGCGGCTTCCGGGATCATTGGTAGATAGATGGTGACGCGATCGCCTTTCTTGACGCCGTGCTTTTTGAGCACATTGGCAAGGCGGCAGACATTTTCATGCAGCTCGCGATAGGTGATCTTCTTGTCGATATAGGGATTGTCGCCTTCCCAGATAATCGCAACCTGATCGCCACGGTTTTTCAGATGACGGTCAATACAGTTGTAGGAGATGTTGGTAACACCATCCTCATACCATTTGATCGAAACATCGCCGTTGAAATCGGTGTTCTTGACTTTGGTGAAGGGTTTGAACCAATCAATCCGTCGGCCGTGCTTGGCCCAGAATCCATCCGGGTCGGTCACGCTCTCATTGTACCATTCGAGATATTTCTCGTTGTCGATGAGCGTGTTTTTCTTTGCCCCCGGCAGAACAGGGTAAAGCTTTTCCGACATGTCGTCCTCCTTGCTGTCCGGCGATCCTCCCGCCGTAATCGATAGCTCGCATCGGGGCGAAGCTATCGCCAGACTCATCTACATTCCGTCTGGCTCAACGTAAATTAGACATTCGGATCGACTATGGTCCACAGTGACGCAGCACGAAAATATGATCAGCGTGGTAGCACTCATGCCTAGATGGTGCTAACATATTGTTTTTACGTTTTAAAAACAAATTTCTGCGATTATAATTTCTGTGGGGTCCGCTGAATTTTCACAATGAGATCCCTATAAAAAGGGGAAATCGGCATGACGACATCCGCTTTTGTTGCAAAGTCTGCCTTTGAATTGCAGCTTGCCGGTTACGGTCTTACAACGGCAAAGCTCTTTTACCATATGCCTGATCATCCGCATTTGTTGCAGCTTTTTGTCTGGCAAGATTATGATCTCGCTCCGGAATTTCCGGTGCTGCACCACTTCATCGAGTTTTGGAAAGAAAAGATCGACGGGCCATTACATTCGGTCGTCTACACGCATCACAAATTACTGGGTCCTTCGGACTGGAAAAATGTGCGTGGAGAAATACTGTTGCACTGATCCGCACTTCTCTATGATTGGCAACAGGTTTTGATTCCAATCGGGGCATGCGGACGGCCAAATGGCGCTTGTTCATCTTTCTCATCCGGAAAAAGCGCTGTTATACGCGTCCAAGACATTGCTTGGTTGCCTGATCTGCTGGTTTGGGCTGCAATGGGCCGGGGTTGATCATCCGATTTGGGCGGTGATTACGGTCCTTATTATTTCTGATCCGGATGTGCGTACCACGCTCGCGCTTTCTCAGGCTCGCGCGATTAATACCGCTGTTGGATGCTTCATCGGCATGGTCACGATCTGGCTGGTGGGGTATTCGCCGGTTGCAAGCCTGTTCGGAGCAGCGCTCACCGTCTTTGTAATCCTGATGATTGACCGCTATCCAGTGAACTGGCGCTTGGCACCCGCAACCGTGGTGATCGTCATGGATGCGGGACGCTTTGCTCAAACACGCAATGAAGAGCTTTTACTTGCGCTCACGCGATTAATGGAAATCGCGTTGGGTTGTGTGGTGGCAATTACTTTGGCCTGGATTTACACCAAGATAATAGAGCGGGTGAGGGCGCATCGGCGCCCAGCTCCGCCTCAAGCGGATGGTGAATAACTACGTCCGCCAAAGATTGCCGAACCAACGCGTACTGAAGTCGCACCGAAACCAACTGCAGTCTCGTAATCGCCCGACATGCCCATGGAGAGCTTTTCGACGCCAGCTTCGCGGGCGAGCTTTTCAAGCAGTGCAAAATGTGGCCCCGGATTTTCATCTGCAGGCGGTATGCACATCAGACCTTCGATTGCCAGGCCATGTTCCGTGCGGCAGCGTTGGACAAAGCTGACTGCTTCTTTCGGTGGGATACCAGCTTTTTGTTCTTCAAGGCCTGTATTGACCTGCACATAGAGTTTTGGGCTTTTGCCTTGCTTTTTGATCTCAACTGCAAGTGCCGCTGCGATCTTCTCTCGGTCAACAGTTTCGATCACATCAAACAGAGCAACCGCATCGGCGGCCTTGTTGGATTGCAGCGGTCCGATGAGATGTAATTCAATATCGGAATAGGCTTCGCGTAAGCCGGGCCATTTGGTTTGAGCTTCCTGAACGCGGTTTTCACCAAACACCCGCTGACCGAGATCGAGCGCCGGGCGGATTTCGTCGGCATCGAATGTTTTGGACACGGCAACGAGCATTACAGAGCCTTTTTTGCGGTGCGCTTCTTTCTCGGCATCTTCAATCGCGGTCTTGACCGTGTTCAGGTTCGAACCAATATCTGACATGAAACTCTCGCTTTCAGGCTTTTAAGTCCGCAAAAACTTGACGCTCTCGCCAATACGTGGTGAAGGTCGCCATTAAATATCGACTCTCCTTATTGCATCACCTTCGTACGAGTAAATACGCTCATGGCATCCGAACGTTATAATCCGCGTGTTGCGGAAGCACATTGGCAGAAAATCTGGGAAGAAAACCAGACTTTCGAGACTGACAACAGCGATCCGCGCGAAAAATACTACGTGCTCGAAATGTTCCCTTATCCGTCAGGGCGCATTCACATGGGCCATGTGCGCAATTATGCGATGGGTGATGTGGTGGCACGCTATAAGCGCGCCAAGGGTTTTAACGTCCTTCATCCGATGGGATGGGACGCATTCGGCATGCCTGCGGAAAACGCGGCAATGCAGAACAAGGTGCATCCGAAAGAATGGACCTATCAGAACATTGACACGATGAAGCGTCAGCTGAAATCGATGGGCCTGTCGCTTGACTGGTCGCGTGAGTTTGCGACCTGTGATGTCGAATATTACCATCGTCAGCAGATGCTGTTCATCGATCTGTTTGAAAAAGGTCTGGTGACGCGCAAGACCTCAAAAGTTAATTGGGATCCGGTCGACAACACGGTGCTTGCCAATGAGCAGGTCGTGGATGGACGCGGCTGGCGTTCGGGTGCGCTGGTCGAACAGCGTGAACTGACGCAGTGGTTCTTCAAGATCACCGATTTCAGCGAAGACCTGCTGGCTGGTCTTGATACGCTTGACCAGTGGCCGGAAAAAGTCCGCGTCATGCAGAAAAACTGGATCGGTAAGTCGGAAGGCTTGCAGGTTCGTTTTGCGCTGAACGCTTCGACCGCTCCTGCTGGTTTCTCGGAAGTCGAAGTTTACACGACCCGCCCGGACACACTGTTCGGTGCGTCTTTTGTCGCGATCTCACCGGATCATCCGCTGGCGAAAACGCTTGCAGAAAACAATGCTGAGCTGACTGGCTTTATTGATGAATGCCATCAGCATGGCACGTCGCTTGAAGCGCTTGAAAAGGCAGAAAAGAAGGGCTTCGATACTGGCGTTAAGGTCAAGCACCCGTTTGATGAAAACTGGGAGCTGCCGCTTTACGTCGCCAATTTCGTGCTGATGGAATATGGTACGGGCGCAGTATTCGGCTGCCCGGCGCATGATCAGCGCGATCTGGATTTCGCCAATAAATATGCGCTGAAAGTCACACCAGTTGTTCTGCCAAAGGGCGAGGATGCTGCAAGCTTCAGCGTTGGCGAAACAGCTTTCACCGACGATGGCGTGATGATCAATTCGCGCTTCCTCGATGGTATGACGCCAGAAGCAGCTTTCGCGGAAGTTGCTGATCGTCTGGAAAAGACTGAGCTTGATGGCCGCCCGCAGGCTGCACGTAAGGTTCAGTTCCGTCTGCGTGACTGGGGTATTTCGCGCCAGCGTTACTGGGGTTGTCCGATCCCGATGATCCATTGCGAAAGCTGTGGCGTTAATCCGGTGCCGCGTGCTGATCTGCCGGTTAAGTTGCCAGATGATGTTGAGTTTGACCGTCCGGGCAATCCGCTTGATCGTCATGCAACATGGCGTCATGTGAAGTGCCCGAAATGCGGCGGCGAAGCACGTCGAGAAACCGATACGATGGATACCTTCGTCGATTCGTCATGGTATTACACACGCTTCACGGCTCCTTGGGAAAACGAGCCGACAGATCGTGCCGTTGCGGATCGCTGGTTGCCGGTTGATCAGTATATTGGCGGTGTTGAGCACGCGATCCTGCATCTGCTCTATTCGCGCTTCTTCACCCGCGCCATGAAAGTGGCTGGCCATGTCGGCATTGATGAGCCATTCAAGGGCCTGTTTACGCAGGGCATGGTGGTGCATGAAACCTATAAGGCTGATGGCCAGTGGGTGGCACCTGCCGATATTCGCATCGAAGAATCAGACGGCAAGCGCACAGCGACTATGCTCGACAGTGGCGCTCCGGTTGAAATCGGCTCGATTGAAAAAATGTCGAAGTCGAAGAAGAATGTGGTCGATCCTGACGACATTATCTCTTCTTATGGTGCCGATACTGCGCGCTGGTTCATGCTCTCCGACAGCCCGCCAGAACGCGATGTGATCTGGACCGAAGCTGGTGCCGAAGGTGCACATCGTTTTGTGCAGCGCGTCTGGCGTCTGGTTTCGGAAGCAGCTCCTGCTCTGAAGGATGTTGTGGCGAAGTCCGGTGCGGAAGGCGAAGCGCTTGCTGTGACGAAAGCTGCGCACAAGACGGTTCAGGCTGTCGGCGACGACATTGAAAAGCTTGCGTTTAACCGCGCTGTTGCCCGTCTTTACGAACTGGTCAACACGCTCGCAGCACCGTTGCAGCAGGTCGCATCCGGTAAGGCTGATGATCAGCTGAAGAGTGCTTTGCGTGAAGCAACTGAAATGCTGGTGTTGATGCTGGCACCGATGATGCCGCATTTGGCCGAACAGTGTGTGAGCGAGCTTGGTGGAACAATTGCTGGTGAGCAAACGATTGCCGCAACTGCGCCATGGCCGAAGTTTGATGCAGCGATGATCGTGGAAAACGAGATCGTTATGCCGGTTCAGATCAACGGTAAGAAGCGTGGTGATTTGACAATCGCGCGCGACGCTGATCAAGCTACAATCCAACAGGCAGTGCTCGAACTTGACTTTGTCAAGGCAGCCCTCGAAGGGGGCACGCCGAAGAAGATCATCGTGGTTCCGCAAAGGATCGTCAATGTCGTTGCCTGATCGCTTCATGACCGCTTTCAAAAACTTCCGCGTTGCCGTTGTGGCACTCGGAGCCGCGGTTCTTCTTGCAGGCTGCACCGTGCAGCCGCTCTATTCGGGTGGCGGCAATGCTGGCAGCACCATCGGTGGCAGTGTTACGCCGGATATGCGCTCGAAGCTGGCATCGATTTCGATTGAGCCGGTGAATGACATTTATGGTGTTCAGGTTCGCAACCGGCTGATTTTCTTACTGTCGGGCGGTGCTGGCGAGCCTGCAAATCCGGTCTATAAACTCCGTCTTGGTCTGAGCAAGTCGGTCACGTCCTTCGTCAGTGTTGATATTGGCGATCAGACGGACCGCACGGGTCGTCCGTCGGCTGGTACTGTCAATGCAACGTCGAACTTCGTGCTGTTTGACAAAGACGGCAAGCCGCTGAAAGCTGGCACGCGCACTGTTGGCGCATCCTTCGACCGCCCGCGCCAGGAGTTTGCTAACCTGCGTGCAGAGCGTGATGCGACCAAGCGTGCTGCCGAAGAACTGGCCGAGCAGATTTATCTCGCCATCGCGATGCAGATGTCGAAGCTCTGAGCGAGTTATTTCGTTGAATTGTAAAAGGCGGCGCATCCTGTGCCGCCTTTTGCTTATCTGACAGAGGAAATTATGCGGCTCGTTTCATTCTCAGCAAAAGGCTATCGTTCGCTTCGATCCGTTCGGTTTGATCTCGGACAGGTCACGGTTTTTGTTGGTGAAAATGGTGCCGGGAAATCCAACCTCTATCGCGCCTTGCAATTGGTTAAGGCTGCCGCCCAAGGTACATTTTCAACTGAGATTGTCCGCGAAGGTGGCATGCAATCCGCCATGTGGGGCGGTGTTAGGCGCAAGCAGGAGCCCGCCCGAATCATTCTGGAAGCCGAGTTTGAAGACGAGCGCCTTGCCTCGCGTCTGTCTTACAAGGTTGAGGCTGGTCTGCCGCCGCCTGTATCGGGTGCTTTTCCGTTTGAGCCACAGATCAAGGAAGAGCAGCTTAATCTTGATACCGGGCGGCGTCCGGTTGATCTGATGGATCGCAAAGGGCCTGCGGTTTTTGCGCGCGACGGGGAGGGGCGGCGAACCGAACATCCAAGTCGTCTTTTGACGTCGGAGAGTGCATTGTCGGTGCTTGGACAATCCGGGCATTATCCAGAGATCGGTGATCTCGCAGCGCAAATGCGCGGCTGGCGTTTTTATCATGGTTTCAGAAGTGACCGCGATGCACCTGTGCGTCAGCCATCAATCGCAGCAACAGCTTCGATGCTCGATGAAGATGGCAATAATCTCGCTTCGGTCTTTGCGACGCTCGCGCATATCCGTCAGGATACGGTCGATCTTGATGAGCTGATTGCAAATGCGCTTGAAGGCGCGAAGCTGGACATCCCCTATCCGCAAGAGACGGCAACATTTGGTTTGAGTTTCCCTGCCTTTCCGCATCGCGTATTTCGTCCGGGTGAATTGTCCGATGGGCAAATACGTTTGCTGGCTTTGGCTGGCGCATTGCTGTCCTATCGTCTGCCGCCACTGATTGCTTTGAACGAACCGGAAGCAAGTCTCCATCCAGATATGATTCCATCGCTTGCTAAGATGATTGCGCGCGCTTCGGAGCGCAGCCAGATTTGGGTGGTGACGCATTCGGCGCGGCTTGCCGAAGCGATTACAGAATATTGCGGCAGCAGGCCGATCCATGTTGCTAAGAATGATGGCGAAACGGAACTTGGATAAACAAAAACGGCGGATCACTGATCCGCCGTTTTGTATTTTAATCAGTGAACTGATTAAGCGATTTGCTTTAAGCGATTTTCTGGCCAGTCTTCGCCCAGTCGGCGAGGAATGTTTCGAGGCCCTTGTCGGTCAGCGGATGCTTGACGAGTGCCTTTAGTGTTGCTGGCGGTGCAGTAACAACGTCTGCGCCGATAAGGGCTGCTTCCTTGACGTGATTTACTGTGCGAACCGAAGCAGCGAGGATTTCAGTGCGGAAATCGTAGTTGTCGAAGATGGTACGGATTTCAGCAATCAGTTCCATGCCGTTGATGCCCATGTCATCGATACGGCCGATGAATGGCGAAACTAACGTAGCACCAGCCTTAGCAGCGAGCAGAGCCTGATTGGCCGAGAAGCAGAGCGTCACGTTGGTCTTGTGACCATCGGAGGTCAGTGCCTTACAAGCCTTGAGGCCGTCGAGCGTCAGTGGAAGCTTGATGCAGATATTGTCTGCGATCTTGGCGATGACAGCCGCTTCCTTCATGATCTGCTCGTATTCTGTTCCAGCAACTTCAGCCGAAACCGGACCCTTAACGAAAGAGCAGATTTCTTTGGTTACTTCAAGAATATCGCGGCCAGACTTCAGGATCAGCGATGGATTGGTGGTCACGCCATCAACCAGACCGAGATCGTTGAGTTCGCGGATTTCCTTGACGTCCGCAGTGTCGACGAAAAACTTCATAACAGCGTTCCTCCATAATGAGCGCGGGTTAGGGGATTTAAATTGATTTAAATCCGGCAAGGTGGCTTTTCTTTAGCGCAAAGCCGCGCCAAGGTCACGCTATCATGTCGAAAGATTCGCACGATATTTTAAGCCTCTTTGCGGAGCCCACCCAAAGCGTGGTGCCGGTGCTCGTACCTATGCCCGCAGAGCGTCCTTATTCTTATATGGTGCCGGCTGGAATGCACGTCCAGCCCGGTTCGATTGTGCGCGTGCCATTGGGGCCGCGTGAGGTTGCGGGCATCGTCTGCGATGGTGCCACCGATGCGGTGGATTCCAAAAAACTGCGGGCAATCACTGAAGTTTTCGATTGCCCGCCGGTAGATGCCGAAATGCTGCGCTTCATGCGCTGGGCCGCAGATTACACGCTTTCGCCGCCCGGAATGGTGGCACGTATGGTGTTGCGTGCCCCTGCAGCCTTTGATCCTGAGCCAAAAGTACCGGGAATTCGTTATAATGGTAACGAGCCGGAACGCATGACCGGTGCGCGTGCTCGCGTGATGGAACTGGCGCGCGATGGGCTTGCCTGGACGCGCTCCGGGCTAGCGCATGCAGCCGGTGTCTCGCAGACCGTTGTGGAAGGCCTTAAAACGCAGGGCGTGTTTGAGGAAGTCATGCTGCCGCCGCCTGCGGTGGTGGCAACGCCTGATACGAGCTATGCGCGCGCTACACTTTCAGAAGATCAGCAAGCGGCGGCTGAAATGCTGGCCGAATCAGTTGCAGCGGATGCATTTTCTGTATCGCTGCTTGATGGTGTGACCGGATCAGGCAAAACCGAAGTTTACTTTGAAGCTGTGGCCAAGGCGCTCGATCAGGGCAAGCAGGTGCTGATTCTCCTGCCTGAAATTGCGCTGACGCAGCAGTTTCTCGACCGTTTCCATGATCGTTTTGGTTCAAAGCCAGCCGAATGGCATTCCGATCTTGCACCGCGAACCCGCGAGCGTGTTTGGCGACAAGTGACAGAAGGCACAGTCCGGGTTGTTGCCGGTGCGCGTTCGGCATTGTTTTTGCCATTCAAAGAACTTGGTCTGATCGTGGTCGATGAAGAACATGATCCAGCTTATAAGCAGGAAGATCGCGTTTATTACAATGCGCGGGATATGGCCGTGGTGCGCGGCCATATTGGTGGCTTTCCGGTGATACTGGCGTCAGCAACGCCATCGATCGAGAGCCAGGTCAATGCCGATCAAGGGCGTTATAAACGAATCAAGCTCTATGGTCGTTATGCTGAAGCGGCTTTGCCAACGCTGAAAACCATCGATATGCGGCGCTCCCCGCCGCCGCCGGGACGATTTTTGTCGCCAGCGCTTACAGAAGCTGTGGGTAAAACAGTAGAACGCGGTGAACAAGCACTGCTGTTTCTCAACCGGCGTGGCTATGCACCGCTTACGCTCTGTCGCGTCTGTGGGCATAGGTTTCAGTGTCCGCAATGTTCAAGCTGGCTGGTCGAGCATCGCTTTCGCAAGCAATTGATGTGCCACCAGTGTGGCTATCACGAGCCAGTGCCGGAAGCATGCCCGGAATGCGGTACGCTTGATCATCTGGTCGCCTGCGGTCCGGGCGTGGAGCGTATTGCGGAAGAGGTTGCTGCAACCTTCCCGGATGCGCGAATCATCGTGCTGTCGTCGGATATGGCGGGTGGCGTGAAGCGTCTGCGGCTCGAACTGGATGCGATTGCCAAGGGCGAGGCGGATATTGTGATCGGCACGCAGCTTGTCGCCAAGGGGCATAACTTCCCCAATATGACGCTCGTTGGCGTGGTGGATGCTGACCTTGGCCTTGCCAATGGCGATCCGCGCGCGGCTGAACGCACATTCCAGTTGCTCAATCAGGTGACGGGCCGTGCAGGGCGTACGGGCCGTAAGAGCCTTGGGCTTTTGCAGACCTATCAGCCGGATCATCCAGTGATGAAGGCAATTATTAGCGGCGATTCGGAAGCCTTTTATGCACGCGAAATCGAAGAACGTGAGCGCAGTGTTCTCCCACCATTCGGTCGCCTTGCTGCACTGATTATCTCAGCTGATAACCGGCCTGATGCCGAGAACCATGCACGTGCGTTGCGCCGTGCCGCACCCACTTCGCCTGAGATTTCTGTGCTAGGACCAGCAGAGGCACCGCTTGCAATTGTGCGTGGGCGTCATCGTTTCCGCATTCTTGTACACGGAACAAAACGTGCGGATATTCAAGGGTTTATCCGTGCTTTGCTGGCTGCGTCTCCCAAAGAACGCGGTTCGATCCGGGTGAATATAGACATTGATCCGCAAAGCTTCCTTTAGACCGCTGATATTTTGATTATGCTGGCCTGCAAACGGCGTCTTCGTGCGCTTCCGGTGCTCACGTACTTCAAGTACGCTGCGCGCCGGTTCTCCTAATCCACCGTTTTCGGCTTAGCAAAACCAAAATCTGCGCTGTCTAAGCACCTTAGAAAGCAGGCATGACAACAAGCCCTGATTTCAGCTACAGAGTGCAAGATTGATAAGAGGATAAAACACAATGGAATTCTATCTTCCTGCGACAACCGGCGAATGGCTTGCATGGAGTGCGGCAGTCGTAACAGCGCTGGCCGGTGTCGTCATGTTGTTTGCGCCCGGCATTACAATGAAGCTGCTGCGTCTTCAGCCGATCAATGCGCGCCCGGAAGCTTACAGCTCCATTCGTGCTGTTCTGGCTGGCCCATATCTGGGTGTGGGGCTCGGTTGTTTGATTTTTGCACAACCATTTTTGTGGGTTGTGCTTGGGGCTGTTTGGGGATTTGCCCTGTTCGGACGCTTCATTTCGATGATGTCGGATAAGGGTGCAACTTTTTACAATATCATCGCCGCTTTGATCGAATTTGCACTTGCTGCTGGAGCTCTGCTTTACGCTTTTGGCTTTATCAGCTGAAGTTGGATTGCTCTGCTAAAAAGCATCATGCTTGATTAGTGAGCTTCGTTAGTAGTTTTCTAACCTAAAATAGCGGCAAAACTTACACAAAAGTGCGGGATTCGCGTGTTGCGAGTCCGGTTCGTCTATGCTAGACGGCAATCACATTTCGGTGTTGTCGCGCTCGCGCGTCAGGGGTTCCCCGGAAACATTCAATAAAATCATCTGCTTGGGCCATTTGGTCCTGCTGAACTCCCAAAAAGATGGTTTCAACGTAGAGAGCAGGTTGTTCGTGGCAGAAACGTCTTCGCTCATTTCAGGTGTCGCACAGCGCTACGCCGGATCGTTGTTTGAGCTTGCGCTCGATGCAAAATCCGTTGCTGCTGTGGAAAAAGATCTTGGCCGTTTCGAGGCGCTTCTGAGCGGAAGCGAAGACCTGAAGCGTCTGATTTCCAGCCCGGTCTTCAATGCTGAAGACCAGCTTCACGCCATTGGCGCGATTGCTGATAAGGCTGGCATCAAAGGTCTGGTCGGCAATTTCCTGCGCGTCGTGGCGTCTAATCGCCGCCTTTTCGCGTTGCCTGGCATTATCGCCGCTTTCCGTGCGATTGCAGCCGAACATCGCGGTGAAATTTCCGCCGATGTTATTTCTGCGCACGAATTAACTGCTGCACAGCAGAACGAATTGAAGGCAACGCTGAAGGGCGTCGCCGGCAAGGACGTGACGATCAATGTCACCGTCGATCCTTCGATCCTCGGCGGGCTTGTCGTCAAAATGGGTTCGCGTCAGATCGACACGTCCCTTCGCACAAAACTTTCTTCTCTCAAGCTTGCACTGAAAGAGGTCGGCTGATGGACATCCGCGCCGCGGAAATTTCCGCTATCCTGAAAGAGCAAATCAAGAACTTCGGCAAGGAGGCTGAGGTCTCCGAAGTCGGTCAGGTTCTGTCCGTTGGCGACGGTATCGCCCGCGTTTACGGTCTGGACAATGTTCAGGCTGGCGAAATGGTCGAATTCCCTGGTGGTATTCGCGGCATGGCGCTTAACCTCGAAACCGACAATGTCGGTGTGGTTATTTTCGGCGCCGACCGTGACATCAAGGAAGGCGACGTCGTCAAGCGTACCGGCGCGATCGTTGACGTTCCAGTCGGTCCAGGCCTGCTCGGCCGCGTTGTCGATGCTCTCGGCAATCCAATCGACGGCAAGGGTCCAATCGTTGCTACCGAACGTCGCCGCGTCGACGTTAAGGCACCGGGCATCATTCCGCGTAAGTCGGTTCATGAGCCAATGTCGACCGGCCTCAAGGCTGTTGACGCTCTGATCCCTGTTGGTCGTGGTCAGCGCGAGCTGGTCATCGGTGACCGTCAGACCGGTAAAACCGCTATCATTCTCGATACCTTCCTTAACCAGAAGCCAATCCACGACAACGGCCCAGACAGCGAAAAGCTTTATTGCGTTTACGTTGCTATCGGCCAGAAGCGTTCGACTGTTGCTCAGTTCGTTAAGGTTCTCGAAGAACGCGGCGCTCTTGAATATTCCGTCGTGATCGCGGCTACCGCTTCCGATCCGGCTCCGATGCAGTACCTTGCACCATTCGCAGGCTGCGCAATCGGCGAATATTTCCGTGACAATGGCCAGCACGCTCTGATCGGCTATGACGATCTTTCCAAGCAGGCTGTTGCTTATCGTCAGATGTCGCTTCTGCTTCGTCGTCCTCCGGGCCGTGAAGCTTATCCAGGTGACGTTTTCTACCTTCACTCGCGTCTTCTTGAGCGCGCTGCGAAGCTCAACGACGAAAACGGCGCTGGTTCGCTGACGGCTCTGCCAGTCATCGAAACTCAGGGTAACGACGTTTCCGCGTTCATTCCGACCAACGTGATCTCGATCACTGACGGCCAGATCTTCCTCGAAACCAACCTGTTCTATCAGGGTATTCGTCCGGCTGTTAACGTCGGTCTGTCGGTTTCGCGCGTTGGTTCGTCCGCTCAGATCAAGGCCATGAAGCAGGTTGCTGGTTCGATTAAGGGTGAACTCGCCCAGTATCGTGAAATGGCAGCATTTGCTCAGTTCGGTTCGGATCTTGATGCTTCCACACAGCGTTTGCTTAACCGCGGTGCACGTCTGACCGAACTTCTCAAGCAGCCACAGTTCTCGCCGCTTAAGACGGAAGAACAGGTTGCCGTGATCTTCGCTGGCGTGAATGGTTATCTTGATAAGATCGCCGTCAACCAGGTTGGCAAGTTCGAAGCGGGTCTTCTTTCCTCGCTGCGCACCGAGCACAAAGATGTTCTCGACGCGATCCGCGACGAAAAGGCACTCACCGACAACATCAAAGCAAAGCTCAAGGCAGCGGTCGACGCGTTCGCCAAGTCTTTCGCTTGAACTTTGTGACGGGATGAACGGATGCCTTCACTAAAGGATCTGAGAAACCGTATCGCCTCGGTCAAGGCGACGCAGAAAATCACCAAAGCGATGCAGATGGTCGCCGCGGCGAAGCTGCGCCGTGCCCAGGAAGCTGCGGAGGCCGCACGGCCTTACTCGCAGCGCATGGGCGCCGTTCTCGCTAACATCGCGCAGAACGTGAGCGGTGAAGATGCACCGGCTTTGATGGCTGGTACAGGTAAAGACGACGTGCATTTGCTCGTCGTCGCTACTGCAGAACGTGGCCTTTGCGGCGGTTTCAACTCGCAGATCGCGCGTTATGCGCGTGATCATGCCCGCAAGCTCCTCGCTGAAGGCAAGACAGTCAAGATTCTGACGATCGGCAAAAAGGGTGCAGATATTCTGCGTCGTGAATTTGCTTCGTTGATCATCGACCATGTCAATCTGCGTGAAGTCAAACAGCTTGCTTTTGTGCATGCCGACCAGATCGGCCACAAGATCATCGAACTGTTTGAACAGGGCGCATTTGATGTCTGCACACTGTTCTATTCCGAGTTCAAGTCGGTGATTGCACAGATCCCAACTGCACAGCAGATTATCCCGGCTTCGGCTGGTGCTACTGAGCAGGCAGGAACTGCAAGCGATGCGATTTATGAGTACGAACCTGATCCTGCGGAGATCCTGAGCACACTGATCCCGCGCAACATTTCGGTCCAGATTTTCCGCGCTCTGCTGGAAAATGTGGCGGGCGAAATGGGCGCGAAGATGAGCGCGATGGACAATGCAACGCGCAATGCCGGTGACATGATCAACAAATTGTCGATCACGTATAACCGTCAGCGTCAGGCTCAGATCACCAAAGAGCTCATTGAAATCATTTCGGGCGCGGAAGCGCTTTAAAATTTGGTTCACCGCATGATCTTTTCCGAAAAGTCTATGGCTTTTCGGGATCATGCTAACGGAAGGTAAGGATCGATGGCAAAAGCAGCGACCCCGAAAACTACCGCCGCGGCCGAAGCGACGCCAGCAGCGGCAAAAGCTCCAGCCAAGCGGGCTCCAGCTAAGACAGCTGCTGCTAAGGCTGACGCAGCTCCTAAGGCTGCAACGACTGGCGCAGTCGGCAAGATCACTCAGGTCATCGGCGCTGTTGTCGACGTTCAGTTTGAAGATGGTCAGCTTCCGCTGATTCTCAACGCTCTCGAAACCGACAACCTCGGCAACCGTCTGGTTCTCGAAGTTGCTCAGCATCTGGGTGAAAACACCGTTCGCACGATTGCTATGGACTCGACCGAAGGTCTGGTTCGTGGTCACGAAGTACGCGACACGGGCAACCCGATCATGGTTCCGGTTGGCGAAGAAACGCTTGGCCGCATCATGAACGTTATTGGTGAGCCAGTTGACGAAGCAGGTCCAATCAAGACCACTGCACGTCGCGCGATCCACCAGGAAGCTCCTGAGTACATCGAACAGTCTACCGAAGCTGAAATCCTCGTAACGGGCATTAAGGTTGTTGACCTTCTCGCTCCTTACGCAAAGGGTGGTAAGATTGGTCTGTTCGGCGGTGCGGGCGTTGGTAAGACCGTTCTCATCATGGAACTGATCAACAACGTTGCTAAGGCGCACGGCGGTTACTCGGTGTTCGCAGGCGTTGGTGAACGTACTCGTGAAGGTAACGACCTTTACCACGAAATGATCGAATCGGGTGTTAACAAGCTCGGTGGCGGTGAAGGCTCCAAGGCCGCACTCGTTTACGGTCAGATGAATGAGCCACCAGGTGCGCGCGCTCGTGTTGCTCTGTCGGGTCTGACGGTTGCTGAAAACTTCCGTGACAAGGGCCAGGACGTTCTGTTCTTCGTGGATAACATCTTCCGCTTTACGCAGGCTGGTTCGGAACTTTCGGCTCTTCTCGGCCGTATTCCTTCTGCTGTGGGTTATCAGCCAACGCTGGCAACCGACATGGGCGCGATGCAGGAACGCATCACCACGACGACCAAGGGTTCGATTACTTCGGTTCAGGCAATTTACGTTCCTGCCGACGATTTGACCGACCCTGCACCAGCTACGTCGTTCGCTCACTTGGATGCGACCACCACGCTGAACCGTTCGATCGCTGAAAAGGGTATTTACCCGGCTGTGGATCCACTTGAATCCACATCGCGTATGCTCGATCCAATGATCGTTGGTGAAGAACACTACACTGTTGCCCGTCAGGTTCAGTCGATCCTTCAGCGCTACAAGTCGCTTCAGGACATCATCGCCATCCTCGGCATGGACGAACTGTCGGAAGAAGATAAGCTGACCGTTGCGCGAGCTCGTAAGATTGAACGCTTCCTGTCGCAGCCGTTCTTCGTTGCTGAAGTGTTCACTGGTTCGCCAGGTAAGCTTGTTGCGCTCGAAGACACCATCAAGGGCTTCAAAGGCCTTTGCGCAGGTGAATACGATCATCTTCCAGAACCAGCCTTCTACATGGTTGGCTCGATTGAAGAAGCGATCGAAAAGGCAAAGAAGCTGGCCGCTGAAGCTGCTTAATGAATTGAATTTTCGGCGGGTGTTAAAGCCCGCCGAAAATGCCTGTTCATGTGTTTGAGTATGATCTTTTATCGAAGCTGTTTTGTTTTCGGGATCAGGCTCCAGAAATTTAAGTGAGAACCATGGCTCAAGCTTTCCAATTCGAACTCGTTTCGCCAGAGCGCCTTCTGCTTTCGGCTGAAGTGACGGAAGTTGTCATTCCGGGCAGCGAAGGCTACCTGACGGCGCTTGCTGGTCATTCGCCGCTGATGACAACCATCATGCCGGGTGTTGTTTCGGTTAAGCTGAGCGACGGCAAATCTGATTCCTACGTGGTCTTTGGCGGCTTTGCTGACATTACCCCACAGGGCTGCACTGTGCTGGCTGAATCGGCAACGCATGTTGATGACGTTGATCCGGCTGATATTCAGAAGCGTATTGAAATTGCACGTAAGCATCTTGAAGATGCTACAAGCAACGAACATCGCACGAAGGCAGAGATTTTCCTGCATCAGCTGATGACGTTGCAGGGCTCGGTGCTTCCGGCCTGAAAGGGACAAGCTTCGGCTTCCCATTAAAAGAGAATTTGAAAAGGCGGACTTCGGTCCGCTTTTTTGTTTTGATCGGTAGTGCGACTTATACCATCACGCTTGCGTGAGGTCTGGAAGATCGCTTGAAAATAATATTCCGGCAATTTATCCCATAATAGAATTGTTAGGTTGCTAATATAAAGGTTGATGCAATGAGCAGAGCAGAACTCAGCGCGGAAATGATCGATGCAATGGCGAAGGTCAACCGCAAGCTTCGTACTGTTTTTGATGCTCGTGTGAAGGAGCGCGGCCTGACATTGGCACGCGCACGCACCCTGTTGACGCTGATCGAGCAGGAAGGCCTTTACCAAAAAGAATTGGCAGAGGTGTTGGAAATTGAGAATGCCACGATGGTTCGTCTGATTGACGGGCTTGAACGTCAGGCATTTGTTGAGCGCCAAGCCGTTGAAGGCGACCGTCGTGCAAAACGCATCGTCATGACAGAAGAGGGTAAAGCGCTCGCCCAGCAGGTTGTAGACCTTGCGGCTGAAGTGCGCGTTGATCTTCTTGAAGGCATCAGCGACGATGATTTAAACACAACGCTTCAAGTTATGCGGAAAATGTCAGACTCAATGCATAAAGTAAGCTGAGGCCATAAAGTCAGCTGAAGCTGATCGCGTGTTTGTGATGTGATCGCTTATTGTTGCGATGTATATGCCATTATTCTGACATGAGGCAGCGCTTAATTTGAGCCGTCAAATTCATGGCGGAGCGTTGGAGATGCGTTACTCGTCGCAGGCACTATTCGGCTTTATAGCCATATTCTCGATCATGACAGTTCAAAACGTCGATATGGCGCATGGTAGCCGACATTCTTATGTGCAGGCTACCAACGACATTGGCACCGATGACGGAGTTATCTTCGATACCCGTTCGTCAGCAGATTCTGACGTGAGTTCTACACTCTATTCAAATCGCACGCTGAACGCGGGTTGAAGTTTCGCTTTACGGCGCCAGCGTGCGCAGATAGCTCATCAATTCGCTGGCGGTATCGCTCGCGCGGTCTGGTTCCCGCGATATGATCGCTTCAATGAGTGTCGCATGAGCATTTGCCGAGCCAACGATGCCTGTTGTTGGACGCAACCTAAACCAGAAACGACGGCTATGTGTTTGCAATGGAGCTGCGAGGCGCGTGGCGTAGGGATTGGCGGCAGCGCTTCCCAACACAATGTCGAAGGCTTTGTCAGCATCAAGAAACAATGAAACATTGTCGGATGGGATTGCTTCTCGCATCGCATCGGCGGCAGTTTGTAGTCGTTCATAATCGCGGGCGCTGCCAAAGCGTGCAGCGTCCCGGGCCAATACGCGCTCAACACCTTCGCGTGCATCCAGAACTTTGTTGAAGTCTTTTGGATCAATTGGCGCGATAGCAATGCCGGAACGTGGCCGAACTTCAACCAGTCCTTCCCATGCAAGCCGCTGGATCGCTTCGCGGATCGGGGTGCGACCCATACCAGTCAATTCGATCAGTGTGCGTTCATTGACGATAGAACCTGGTTCCAATTCCAGCGTAACGATCAAACGTTCCAGCACACGATAAGCCTGTTCAGCAAGGCTTTCGCTGCCCCAGCTGTCGATGAGGGCGATGCTGTTGCTGGCTGCTTTATCAATGACACTTGCACGTTCCATGCAGTCGAAGCCTTATACTGATTGCGATTGACAGGTATTGAGCCTATAGATATATCTCTGATATATCAATGAAAGGCAGTTTGCCGTCGCAAAAATAATACCGATAACGGTAAGGAGCGACTATCATCGATAACGGGCTTTTCGCATGGTGTCATTCCAAAAGATGCGTGAATGATGAGCGTGCTACCAGCGCAAAACTGTGCCAGAACTTTGTGCTGAGACGACTATGGCTGAAACGGTCGGGAGCCGTGCATTTATGAAATCTGATCCGAAGGCCTCGCACGACATTGTTATTATCGGCGGCGGGATCGTGGGCGTGGCGACGGCAGCATTACTCGCAGAGGCTGGCCGCGAAGTTTTGGTCATTGATCGAAGCGGCATTTGCGAGGAAACCAGTTCCGGCAATGCAGCAGCGCTTGCCTTCTCTGATATTCTGCCGATGGCTTCCAAAGGCGTGATGGGCAAAGTTCCCGGTTGGCTGATGGATCCGCTTGGACCGTTCACAATCCGCGCGTCGTACTTTCCGAAAATGATCCCGTGGCTTTATCGCTTTTGGCGTGCAAGCAGCGCTCAAGCATTGGAAAAGACCACTGTTGCGCAGGGCAATATGATGCAGCTTGCGCAAAGCGAGATGCTGGGTCTGATTGATCGCGCAGGCTTACGTGACCGTTTGCGCGAAGACGGCAACCTAGAACTCTATGAGAGTGAAGCTGAACTCAAGGCATCTCAGCCCGGTTGGGATGCGAAGGCAAAAGCCGGTATCGCATATGAACATGTGCGTGGCGAGCGGTTGAAAGAATTACAGCCGGGTCTCGACCCACGCTTTGTCGCCGGAACCTTTGTTCCCGGCTGGAAGAATGTCAGCGATCCCAAGCTCTTTGGTCAGGCCATATGGGCTTATGCCGAAAGCAAAGGCGCGTGTTTTATCAAAGCCAGCGTTACAACCGCGCAGGTAGCGAATGGCGGCGCAGTCGTTCGGCTGGATAATGGTACAGAAATCGCTGCTTCACATCTGGTTCTCATGGCAGGTGCCTGGTCGAAGAAGCTCGCAAAAGGCTTTGGTGATGTTGTGCCGCTCGATACTGAGCGCGGCTATAACACGACCCTTCCGGTTGGCAGCTTTGATGCAAAGCGACAGTTGACCTTCCCCGGTCATGGCTTTGTCGTGACGCCTATGGCTACGGGCTTGCGCGTTGGTGGCGCGGTTGAGTTTGGCGGTTTGGAACTCGCGCCGAATTATGCCCGCTCGGCTGCAATGCTGAAAAAAGCTTCACAGTTTTTGCCGGGGTTAAAAACCGAAGGTGGACGCCAATGGATGGGCTATCGCCCGTCCATGCCTGATTCCATGCCGGTAATCGGTCGCGCCTCCGCTGGCGGCAATATTTACTATGGCTTCGGCCATGGCCATCTCGGCCTCACACAATCGGCAGCGACGGCGCGCATCATTCGTGATTTGATTACGGGTAATGCACCGGCGCTCGATATTGAACCATTCAAGCCACAACGTTTTCGGAACTGACCATCATGGCAAGACATTCTTTTTTCTGCGTCGACGGACATACATGCGGCAATCCAGTGCGGCTGGTTGCAGGTGGTGGCCCAAACCTCGTTGGCTCCAACATGATGGAAAAGCGCGCACATTTCTTGCGCGAGTATGACTGGATTCGCACAGGCCTGATGTTTGAGCCACGTGGCCATGACATGATGTCTGGCTCGATCCTTTATCCGCCGACACGCGACGACTGCGATGTAGCCGTGCTGTTTATTGAAACATCTGGCTGCCTGCCGATGTGCGGTCACGGCACGATCGGCACTGTTACCATGGCGATAGAGCAGGGGCTTATAACGCCAAAGGTTCCGGGTAAGATCAATCTCGAAACCCCTGCCGGTCTGGTTGCAATCGAATATGAGCAGAACGGCCAATATGTCGACCGGGTGCGCCTGACCAATGTTCCAGCTTTCCTTTATGCGGAAGCGATGGAAGTGGAATGCCCCGATTTAGGCACGCTTAAGGTTGATGTTGCCTATGGTGGAAACTTCTATGCGATTGTCGAACCGCAAGAAAATTACACCGACATGCAAGATTATTCCGCATTGCAACTTATTGCATGGAGTCCAGTGCTGCGTGAGCGCCTGAATGAGAAATATAAATTCCAGCATCCGGAACTGGCTGACATAAATCGCCTTACGCATATTCTTTGGACAGGCAAGCCAAGACACTCGGAAGCGCATGCACGTAACGCGGTTTTCTATGGCGACAAGGCAATCGACCGTTCGCCTTGCGGAACCGGCACTTCGGCCCGTATGGCACAGCTTGCAGCCAAGGGAAAGCTCAAGCCGGGCGACGATTTTGTGCATGAATCCATCATCGGATCGCTGTTTCATGGCCGCGTAGAACGGGCCGTGGAAGTTGGCGGCGGGGCGGGAATCATACCTTCAATCGCCGGTTGGGCACGCATGACCGGGTACAATACGATCTTCATTGATGATCGTGATCCGTTCGCGCATGGATTCACTGTTGCGTAAAAGCGGTACGGCTGGCAAAAATAGGGATCTGATCCCTATTTTTTGTCTGTGACGCTTCGGGAAAAATATGGAATAACGCGCCTCAAATAGGAGAAAAATATATATACAAGGCGCTTTTTAGGGGACATAACTAGTTTGTGGAGGAAGTAAGTCATTAGCCTTTTGTCTGAGACAAAAGGGGCTTGCAATCCTTAATACAGCCGTTAGGTGTAATTATCCGGGAAAAAAATGAAGGCGCACGAAATAATGATGCGTCAATAAAATCCCGGCAGAGTTAAATGGGTGGCTTCTCGATGGAATATTTCTTCCAGCAGGTGATCAACGGGCTCGCGCTCGGATCGATTTATGGCCTGATCGCCATCGGTTACACGATGGTCTACGGCATTATCGGCATGATCAACTTTGCTCATGGTGATGTCTTTATGCTCGGCGCCTTTATGGCGCTGATTGTTTTTCTAATCATAACAACGTTCATCGGCGCGCTACCAATTGCGCTCATGCTGATGCTGATGATGGTTGTTGCAATGCTTCTCACGGGGCTGTGGAGCTGGACGATTGAGCGGGCCGCTTACCGGCCATTGCGCGGATCGTTCCGTTTGGCACCGTTGATTACGGCTATCGGTATGTCGATTGCGTTGTCCAACTTCGTTCAGGTAACGCAGGGACCGCGCAATAAGCCGGTGCCACAGTTGCTCAACGGCTCTTACAGCATCTTCGGAACCGATGTGACGATCTCGCTCAAGCAGATTGTGGTTATCGTTGTGACGGCAGTGCTGCTGACAATCTTCTGGTACATCGTCAACCGCACCTCACTTGGTCGTGCACAGCGCGCCTGTGAGCAGGATCGCAAGATGGCAGCGCTTCTCGGCATCAATGTCGACCGCGTCATTTCGTTGACCTTCGTGATGGGTGCGATGCTGGCCGCTGTTGCGGGTACGCTTTATCTCTCCTTCTACGGCGTGATTTCCTTTGCCGACGGCTTCATCCCCGGCGTTAAGGCATTCACTGCTGCGGTTCTGGGTGGGATTGGCTCATTGCCGGGTGCTGTTGTCGGTGGCTTGCTGATCGGTCTTATCGAGGCCTTGTGGTCCGCTTATTTCTCGATCGATTACAAGGATGTTGCAGCGTTCTCGATCCTGGCAATCGTGCTGATCTTCATGCCGTCCGGCATTCTTGGTCGTCCTGAAGTCGAAAAGGTGTAATCATGGCCGAACAAACAGGTCCACGCCCGGATTCCCTTTTTGCCCGGGCCATTCGTGAAGGTTTCCTTGCCGGTCTTCTGGCGTTGGGTCTCTTCATTCTTATCGTCGGCTTCAAAACCGATCAGAATATCAGCAATGAACTGGTGCTGACACAGCGCTGGGGTGCACTCGCAATCCTCGTTGCGATTGCTGCCGTAGGTCGCTTTGCTTTCATCGCGTTCCTGCAGCCATGGCTTCAGGCGCGCAAGTTTGAAAAGGCAAGTCGCCCTGTAGGTGCAGTCGAAACGCCATCGTTCTTCCGCAGGCATTTCTCGCATTTCGGTGTTGCATTTCTTTTTGCTTATCCGATCCTGATTGTCGCGCTTGTTGGATGGCAGGGTTCGCTGAAATGGGTCGATAACTTCGGCGTCCAGATCCTCATCTATGTGATGCTGGCATGGGGTCTCAACATCGTGGTTGGCCTCGCAGGCCTGCTTGATCTGGGCTATGTCGCCTTCTACGCGGTTGGCGCTTATTCCTACGCTATTCTGTCCGCTTATTTTGGTTGGTCGTTCTGGGTTCTGTTGCCAATTGCAGGTCTTCTGGCGGCAACGTGGGGTGTTATCCTCGGTTTCCCCGTTCTGCGGCTTCGCGGCGATTATCTTGCTATCGTGACGCTGGCGTTTGGTGAAATCATCAGACTTGTGCTGATAAATTGGACCGAACTTACCAAGGGTACTTTTGGTATTTCGGGCATCGCCAAGGCAACGTTCTTTGGCCTTCAGTTTAATGCCAGCAAGGACGGTTTTGCAGCCTATTACGGTCTGACCTTCTCGGCGGCGCACTACAAGTTCTTCCTTTACTATATCATTCTCATTCTAGCGTTGATCACCGCACTCGTGACGATCCGTCTGCGCCGCATGCCGGTTGGTCGTGCGTGGGAAGCGCTGCGTGAAGATGAAATCGCCTGCCGTTCGCTCGGTATCAACACCACAACAACAAAGCTCACCGCCTTTGCGACGGGTGCCATGTTCGGTGGTTTTGCGGGTTCGTTCTTTGCTGCACGTCAGGGCTTCGTCAGCCCGGAATCCTTCGTGTTCCTTGAATCGGCAGTCATTCTGGCTATCGTTGTTCTGGGTGGTATGGGTTCGCTCGTTGGGATTGCTATTGCTGCAATTGCGATGATTGGCGGCACGGAAATTCTACGCGAGATGAGCTTCCTGAAAGCTATCTTCGGTCCAAACTTCACGCCTGAACTCTACCGCATGCTGATCTTCGGTCTTGCTATGGTGGTTGTCATGGTCTGGAAGCCGCGCGGATTTGTCGGAAGCCGAGAACCAAGCGCGTTCCTTAATCAGAAGAAGATGGTGTCAGGTGCCTTTACTAAGGAAGGGCACGGCTGATGGCGGAGACAAAAATTATGGCTGGCAATGGTTCGAAAGACACCATTCTTACAGTTGAGCATCTGTCGATGCGCTTTGGCGGTCTCGTCGCGATCAACGATCTGAGCTTTAACGTAAAGCGCGGTGACATCACGGCGATCATTGGCCCAAACGGTGCAGGTAAGACTACGGTTTTTAACTGCATTACCGGCTTCTATAAGCCGACCGGCGGCATGCTGACAATGAACAGAACGACGGGTGAGAAGTTTCTTCTTGAACGTCTGCCCGATTTCAAGATCACGCAGGATGCGCGTGTTGCGCGTACTTTCCAGAACATTCGCCTGTTTTCAGGCCTGACTGTTCTTGAAAACCTGCTTGTCGCACAGCACAACACGTTGATGCGCTCATCGGGTTATACAATTCTCGGTCTGCTTGGTTTTCCGACCTATCGGAAGGCTGCCAAGGACGCGATTGAGAAAGCACGTCAATGGCTTGAGAAGATCAATCTGATTGATCGTGCAGATGATCCGGCGGGTGATCTTCCTTATGGTGATCAGCGCCGTCTGGAAATCGCACGCGCCATGTGCACCGAACCGGAAATCCTTTGCTTGGATGAACCGGCAGCGGGTCTTAATCCGCGCGAATCGGCAGAGCTGAATAAGCTTTTGCTCGATATTCGCAAGGAAACAGGCACTTCGATCCTGCTCATTGAGCACGACATGTCGGTTGTTATGGAAATTTCCGACCATGTCATCGTGCTTGAATATGGCACTAAGATTTCTGACGGCTCACCGGAAGAAGTCCGCAACGATCCACGCGTTATCGCTGCCTATCTAGGCGTAGACGATGATGAGATCGCCGATCTGATCGAAGAGGCTGACAAGCCGGGTGCTGGTGACCCTGCTGACTTTATCGCAGCTCAGCTTGCTGAAGAGGCGATTGAGGAAGAAAAGGCAGAAGAAGCGGTTCGTTTCGCAGGTGGCCTGGCTGCTGCGCGTGATGGTACGCCTGACAATCTGACGCTCATCAAGGGCATCGGTGAAATCAACGAAAAGAAGCTGAACGAGCACGGCATCTATCATTTTGATCAGATTGCCGCGTGGACCGAAGCCGACATCGTGCAGGCAGAAACCTATCTGGAATTTGACGGTCGTATCGCCCGCGAAGGCTGGGTTGGACAGGCGGCACAGCTTGCCTCCGGTCAGGCCACGGAGTTTTCAGCGCGTGTTGAAGCAGGCGATGTCCCAACAAGCCATAAGACCACTCCCGCAAAGGCAGCCCGAGCGCCGAAAGGCACCAAAGCTCCGGCCAAGCCTAAGAAGGGAAGCGAATGATGACGGCTGAAACCATGCAGACAAAACAACCGCTTCTGGCCGTCGAAAAGGTCGAGACTTATTACGGCAATATCCGTGCGCTGAAGGGCATTGATCTCACCGTGAATGAAGGCGAAATCGTTGCACTCATTGGTGCCAACGGTGCTGGTAAGTCCACGCTGATGATGACGATCTTTGGCTCGCCGCGTGCGCGTACAGGCCGTATTCTCTTCGGTGGCAAGGACATTACGGCTATGCCTCCGCATGAGATCGCCAAGCTGCGCATTGCGCAGTCGCCGGAAGGTCGCCGTATTTTCCCACGCATGACGGTTCTCGAAAACCTTCAGATGGGCGCAAGCCTCGATAATCAGCAATATTTTGAAGAAGATGTTGCGCTGATGTTCGATCTGTTTCCGCGTTTGAAAGAGCGTATCACGCAGCGCGGCGGTACACTTTCCGGTGGCGAGCAACAGATGCTGGCTATCGCTCGTGCGCTGATGGCACGTCCGAAGCTGTTGCTTCTGGATGAACCCTCACTCGGTCTGGCACCGCTGATCGTCAAGCAGATTTTCGAAGCGATCAAGGAATTGAACCGCACGCAGGGTCTGACCGTGTTCCTCGTTGAGCAGAACGCGTTTGGTGCGCTTAAGCTTGCTGATCGCGGTTATGTTATGGTCAATGGATCAATCACAATGAGCGGCGCAGGCCGCGAACTGCTGGCTGACCCGGAAGTGCGTGCTGCCTATCTCGAAGGCGGAAGGCATTAAGGAGCAAAAACATGCAGGGAATTCTCTACGAAGAACCGTCATTCTGGCTGTTTTTTCTCATCACTTGCCTTCTTGGTGGCTGGGCCGCATGGATGACTGGACGCGCCTGTGCGCAGACATGGCGGACTTATCCGCAGCTTCTGCTGTATCTCATCCCATTGGGCGCGGCGGTTCGCTTCATTCACTACGCCTTGTTTGGCGGTACGCTGCTGTCGCTGCATTATTATCTGGTCGACCTCGTCGTCCTGGTGATCATTGGAACAGTAGGATTTCGCTTTACCCGCACCAAGCAGATGGTGCGCCAGTATAACTGGCTCTATGAAAAGGCTTCGCCTTTGAGCTGGAAGGCAAAGTAATTTAAAATTTCGCCGCAAGAGACATGAAAAACACGGCTCTAAAGCAGTCGTTCTGAAAATAAAAACTAAAATGCTCTGGCGGCGGAGTTTTTCTAAAAGATCACGTTGAACAAATAGAATTCAGCGTAGATATTGCTGGGTAATCAGCAAGAAAATAAGCGATGCAAAACATCGTTCGGGGTAACTATAATCGGGAGTTCAAGTAAATGAAGAAATCGCTTTTTTCAGGCGTTGCTCTTGCAGCAGTGATGGCTTTCAGTGGCTCGGCTTGGGCAGACGTGCTTTTGGGCATCGGTGCACCATTGACCGGTCCAAACGCTGTTTACGGTGCTCAGATTCAGAAGGGTGCTGAAGCGGCTATCAAGGAAATCAATGATGCCGGTGGTATCAATGGCGAAAAGATCACGATCACGCTCGGCGACGACGTGTCTGATCCGAAGCAGGGTATTTCCGTTGCAAATAAGTTTGCTGCTGATGGCGTGAAATATGTGATCGGTCACTTCAACTCCGGCGTTTCGATCCCGGCTTCTGAAGTTTATGCCGAAAACGGCATTCTCGAAATCTCGCCAGCTGCAACCAACCCGGTCTATACCGAGCGCGACCTCTGGAACACGTTCCGTACCTGTGGCCGTGATGATCAGCAGGGCATCGTTGCTGGCCAGTATATCTTCGACAATTTCAAGGACGGCAAGATTGCTGTCATTCACGACAAGACCCCTTATGGTCAGGGCCTTGCCGATGAAACCAAGAAGAAGCTGAATGAACTTGGCGTTACAGAAACCGTCTATGAAGGCGTGAATGTCGGCGAAAAGGACTTCTCGGCACTGATCGCTAAGCTCAAGCAGCAGGGCGTGAATGTTCTGTATTGGGGTGGTCTTCACGCTGAAGCTGGTCTCATCATCCGTCAGCTCGCTGATCAGGGTCTGAAGGTTCAGTTCATTTCGGGCGATGGTATCGTTTCGAACGAACTGGCTTCGATTGCTGGTGACGCGGTTGCTGGAACGCTCAATACGTTTGGTCCAGATCCACGTAACAGCCCTGCAAATGCTGAACTCGTCAAGAAGTTCCGCGACGCAGGCTTTGAGCCGGAAGCTTACACGCTCTACTCTTATGCCGCTGTTCAGTCGCTGGCAGGTGCTGCAAAGGCCGCTGGCAGCAACGACCCACAGGAAGTTGCGAAAGCGTTGAAGGAAAAAGGTCCGTTCCCAACTGTGCTTGGCGATCTGTCCTATGACGAGAAGGGTGATCCAAAACTCCCAGGTTATGTAATGTATAAGTGGGAAAAGGGCGCTGACGGGAAATATACTTACGTTCAGCAGTAAGTTTTTCGTAGTATTATTTCGTTTTGATCGTAGATGCCCGGCTATATGCCGGGCATTTTTATTTTAGATTTTCATAAAGGAATGACATCATGCGAAAAAAGCATGATTTTTAGTCTAAAATAAACTGGACAACAAAAAACTAAGATAATCTAACTACTGTAACGATTTTTGCTGGTGTTTATCGCGGCGTATAATTCGTTCCCCTGAGGAGGGGTGAATTGGTTAGGGAGTAGTTGAATTGAAGAAATCCTTATTCTGTGGCGTTTGCCTTTCTGCTTTGGTAGCGATGGGTGGAGCCTCTTTCGCTGATGTACTTTTGGGCGTTGGTGCACCGCTTACGGGCGGTCAGGCTGCCTATGGCGAACAGATCAAGCGCGGCGTTGAAGCCGCTGTCGCAGAAGCCAATGCTAAGGGTGGCATGAACGGCGAACAGATCACGGTCGTTTATGGTGACGATGCGGCTGATCCGCGTCAGGGCATTTCCGTTGCAAACAAGTTTGTCGGCGACGGTGTGCAGTTTGTTATCGGTCACTTCAATTCTGGCGTAAGCATTCCGACATCGGATATTTATGCAGAAAACGGCGTGCTGATGATTGCGCCGGGTACAACGAACCCAACATTTACCGAGCGTGATCTGTGGAACACTTTCCGCACATGCCGTCGTGACGATCAGCAGGGCATCGTTGCGGGTAAGTACATTGCCGACAACTACAAGGACGGCAAAGTCGCCATCCTGCATGACAAGACTCCTTATGGTCAGGGCCTTGCCGATGAAACCAAGAAATCGCTCAATGCCAATGGCAAGGAAGAAACGCTTTATGAAGGCGTCAATCAGGGCGACAAGGATTTCTCGGCGCTGATTTCCAAGATGAAAGCCGCTGGAATTACTGCTGTTTACTGGGGTGGTATGCACCCGGAAGCGGCACTCATCATCCGCCAGATGGCCGATCAGGGTTTGAAGGCGCAGTTCATTTCGGGTGACGGCATTGTTTCCAACGAACTGGCCTCGATTGCAGGTGATGCGGTTGCCGGTGTGCTTAATACTTTTGGCCCAGACCCGCGTGATGATGCAGCCAATGCTGATCTGATCAAGGCGTTCCGTGATAAGGGATTTGAGCCAGAAGCCTACACCTTCTATGCTTATGCGGGTGTTCAGTCACTGGTTGATGCAGCCAATGCTGCCGGAAACAATGATCCGCAGGAAGTTGCCGCTGCTCTCAAGGGCAAGGGTCCATTCAAGACAGTTCTCGGAGATCTGTCCTATGACGCAAAGGGTGATCCAAGCCTTTCGCCTTACGTGATGTTTGAATGGCGCAAGGGTGATGACGGCAAATATAACTACTTCCAGAAGAAGTAAGCCAGACTCAGCCAGTCAGTATGAGTGCTGAACGATGTTCAGTCAGCTGAATGCACTAATTCATGAGTAAATCGGTGCATTTTGCCTCATATATTAGCAAGTTTTGCTTTTAATTTCAGCAGTGTGCCCGGCTTTTGGCCGGGCATATTGTTTTTCTCTCCCGATTGCACAGTTTGTTTGCGCTTGCTTACATTGCAGGCTAATCAAAGTCCTATCTATCATTGCAGTTTTGGGAGTCCTGCCTTGCCCATTAGAAAAATTCTGGTCGCCAACCGTTCAGAAATTGCTATCCGCGTGTTCCGTGCAGCCAACGAGCTTGGCATAAAAACGGTGGCCATATGGGCAGAGGAAGATAAACTCTCACTGCATCGCTTTAAAGCGGATGAAAGTTATCAGGTCGGTCGCGGACCGCATTTGGCGCGAGATCTCGGACCAATTGAAAGCTATCTGTCGATTGATGAAGTCATCCGCGTCGCCAAGCTTTCGGGTGCCGATGCGATCCATCCGGGTTACGGCCTTTTGTCGGAAAGCCCCGAATTTGCCGATGCCTGTGCTGAGAACGGCATCATTTTCATCGGCCCGAAGCCTGAAACCATGCGTCGCCTTGGAAACAAGGTTGCGGCGCGTAATCTCGCAATTGAGATTGGTGTTCCGGTGGTGCCTGCAACCGATCCGCTGCCAGATGATATAGCAGAAGTAAAGAAGCTTGCCGCCAAGATTGGCTATCCGCTGATGCTGAAAGCATCATGGGGTGGTGGCGGTCGCGGTATGCGCGCCATTCGCGCTGAAGAAGACCTTGATCGCGAAGTGACGGAAGCCAAGCGCGAAGCCAAAGCAGCTTTCGGCAAGGATGAAGTCTATCTCGAAAAGCTTGTCGAACGCGCGCGTCATGTCGAAGTACAGATTCTGGGCGATACGCATGGCAATGCCGTTCATCTTTATGAGCGCGACTGCTCGATCCAGCGTCGCAATCAGAAAGTCGTTGAGCGTGCGCCTGCGCCTTACCTCAATGACGAACAGCGTCAGGAACTGGCCAGCTATGGCCTGAAGATCGCCCATGCCACCGATTATATTGGTGCAGGCACGGTCGAATTCCTGATGGATGCTGATACCGGGGCGTTTTACTTCATCGAAGTGAACCCGCGTATTCAGGTTGAGCATACGGTCACGGAAGAAGTGACGGGCATCGATATCGTCAAGGCGCAGATTCATATTCTAGAAGGCTATGCGATTGGAACGCCAGAATCGGGCGTGCCGGAGCAGAAGGATATTCGCCTCAACGGTCATGCGCTTCAGTGCCGCATTACCACTGAAGATCCTGAGCAGAATTTCGTTCCAGATTATGGACGCATTCAGGCCTATCGCTCGGCATCGGGTTTTGGCATTCGTCTCGATGGCGGCACTGCCTATTCAGGTGCGGTTATCACGCGCTATTATGATCCGCTGCTGGTGAAGGTCACAGCGTCGGGCTCGACGCCGATTGAAGCCATCCGTCGTATGGACCGCGCGTTGCGTGAATTCCGTATTCGTGGTGTTGCAACAAATCTCACCTTCGTTGAAGCGATCATCAATCATCCGAAGTTCCAGTCGAATGATTATACGACGCGCTTCATCGATACGACGCCTGAGCTCTTCACGCATATGAAGCGTCAGGATCGTGCGACCAAGCTCCTGACCTACGTTGCTGATGTTACGGTTAATGGTCATCCGGAAACCAAAGGTCGCGCAGAGCCATCTCAGGATGCGGCCAAGCCGATTGTGCCGTGGTTTGGTGATCGTCCGGTGGTCGATGGTACTAAGCAGTTGCTCGACAAGCTCGGACCGCAGAAGTTTGCTGAATGGATGCGCAATGAAAAGCGTGTTCTGTTGACCGATACGACTATGCGTGATGGTCATCAGTCACTGCTGGCAACGCGTGTGCGCACCTATGATATTGCGCGCGTGGCTAATGCCTATGCGCAGGCGCTGCCAAATCTCTTCTCGCTTGAATGCTGGGGCGGTGCGACCTTTGACGTATCGATGCGCTTCCTGACGGAAGATCCGTGGGAACGTCTGGCGATGGTGCGTGAAGGCGCGCCAAACATCCTGCTGCAAATGCTGCTGCGCGGCGCCAATGGTGTTGGCTACAAGTCCTACCCGGACAATGTGGTGAAGTATTTCGTGCGTGAAGCAGCGCGTGGCGGCATGGATTTGTTCCGCGTGTTCGACAGCCTCAACTGGGTTGAGAACATGCGCGTGTCGATGGATGCGGTTCTGGAAGAAAACAAGCTTTGTGAAGCAGCGATCTGCTATACGGGCGATATTCTCAATCCTGAGCGCGCCAAATATGACCTTAAATATTATGTCGATCTGGCCAAGCAGGTTGAAAAGGCTGGCGCGCACATCATCGCCGTCAAAGACATGGCAGGCCTGTTAAAGCCAGCGGCTGCACGCGTGCTGTTTAAGACGCTGCGCGAGGAAACCGATCTTCCGATCCATTTCCACACGCATGACACGTCAGGTATTTCGGCAGCAACTGTGCTTGCTGCTGTCGATGCCGGTGTCGATGCAGTAGATGCGGCAATGGATGCCTTCTCCGGCAATACATCGCAGCCATGCCTTGGGTCGATTGTCGAAGCGTTGCATGGTTCGGACCGCGATCCGGGCCTTGATACGGAAACTATCCGCCGCATTTCCTTCTATTGGGAAGCGGTGCGCAACCAGTATGCGGCCTTTGAAAGTGACCTTAAGGGACCTGCTTCGGAAGTGTACTTGCATGAAATGCCGGGCGGCCAGTTCACGAACCTCAAAGAACAGGCGCGTTCGCTGGGTTTAGAAACTCGCTGGCATGAAGTGGCACAGGCCTATGCCGATGTGAACCGCATGTTTGGCGATATCGTCAAGGTCACGCCGTCCTCCAAAGTGGTGGGCGACATGGCGTTGATGATGGTCTCTCAGGACTTGACCGTTGCCGATGTTGAGAACCCGGACAAGGATATTGCTTTCCCGGATTCGGTTGTGTCGATGATGCGCGGCGATCTCGGTCAGCCGCCATCGGGCTGGCCAGCATCGCTGCAGAAGAAGGTGCTGAAAGACGAAAAGCCTTTCACGGTTCGTCCTGGTTCGCTGCTTCCAGCCGCTGATCTCGATGCCGAGCGTAAGTCGATTGAGGAAACACTTGGCCGCGAGATCACGGATCAGGAATTTGCTTCCTATCTGATGTATCCGAAGGTCTTCACGGATTATGCGGCTGCGCAGGAAAATTATGGTCCGACCAGTGTTCTGCCAACCCCGGTTTATTTCTATGGCTTGAAGCCGGAAGAAGAAGTCTTCGTTGATCTTGAACGCGGCAAGACGCTTGTGATCGTCAATCAGGCAATGTCCGAAACGGATGAGAAGGGCATGGTCACTGTGTTCTTCGAGCTCAATGGTCAGCCGCGGCGCGTCAAAGTGCCAAACCGCGCCAAGGGTGCGTCGGGTGGCGTAAAGCGCAAGGCGGAACTCGGCAATGACAAGCATGTCGGCGCGCCAATGCCGGGTGTTGTGTCTACGGTTGCTGTCTCGCAGGGCCAGAATGTGAAAGCAGGCGATGTATTGCTTTCCATCGAAGCGATGAAGATGGAAACGGCCCTGCGTGCTGAACGCGATGGTTCAATTGCTGAAGTACTCGTGCGCCCAGGCGAACAGATCGATGCGAAGGATCTTTTGATCGTCTTTGGCGAGTAATTCCCTTTTTACTAAACTTGAAAACGCCGTGCCCTTAAAAAGAGCGCGGCGTTTTCTTTTGCTTGCGCGGCTATAAAAATCTGCTATGCACGTTTTTACCGATTCATGCATGTTTTTGCATGATAACAGGAATGGGCGATGACAGAGCTATTACTGGACGAAAGACAAGCGCGCATTCAGCAACTGCTTGAGCAGTCTGGCCGCGTATTGGCGACCGAGCTCGCTGAATACTTTGGTGTTTCGGAAGATACGATCCGACGTGACCTTCGTGAGATGGCGGCTGCGGGTCTTTGCAAGCGCGTCTATGGCGGTGCTTTGAAGGCCGCGCCTTCTTATGCACCGCTTGCTGAACGTGATACGGAAAGACCAGAGGCCAAGACGACGCTTGCGGCCACGCTGGCTTGTCTGATCGAGCCGAACATGACTGTGTTTCTCGATTCCTCCTCGACCAATTTGGCGCTTGCGCGTCTGTTGGTGGATAGGGGTGATTCAATCACGATTGTCACCAACACGCCGTCGATTGCAGCAATCGTTCTGCAGTCCGATAAGATCGATGTTGTGATGATTGGCGGTCCTATTGATCGTCGCGTGAGCGCGGCGGTTGGTACGCGCGCTTTGCGCGATGCGGAACTGGTGCGGCCTGATCTTTGTATGCTCGGAGTATGCGGCTTTTCTGCCGAAACCGGTATTACAGCGCTTCATCTGGAAGATGCGGAATTCAAACGGGTTATTGCGGGCCGTAGCCGTAAGGTTGTGCTGGCAATCACCAGCGACAAGCTCGGCACTGTTGCTGCGCATGATGTCATACCCATTGAGGCGGTCAATGTTATGGCTGTCGAATACGATACAAAGGAAGATGTGCTTGCGCCTTATCGGGCATCAGGCATGACGATTATACACGCCGCAGAAGGGCGTGACTGAGGAAGCCATGGAACAGACTGCAGGACGAAATGATGCGCTGAGTGATCGGGCGCCAATCGTAACCAGAGAGCGCATTGCGGTAGCGCTGCTCTTTCTGATGAACGGATATATTTTTGGTGGCTGGGCACCGAAGATACCCGAGTTTGCAGGTCGTCTTGGGCTTGATACCAGCGGCATGGGTCTGATGATCCTTGTGTTTGGTATCGGTTCACTTTCGATGATGCCGGTGGCAGGCGCACTGTCGGCACATCGTGGCTCTGGTGCGGTTGTGAAGATGTTTGCAATCGGTCTTGTCCCGGCTTTGCTCGTTATTGCGCTGGTGCCCAATATCGTCACAGCCGTGATTGTCATGTTCTATTTTGGTGGCATGATCGGCGCGATGGACGTAGCAATGAACGCGAATGCGGTTGGCGTTGAAAAACACATGCGCCGCGCAATAATGTCGTCCTGCCACGCTTTCTGGAGCCTTGGCGGTCTGATTGGTGCCGCGACTGGCGGCTTTCTGATTGCGCATGTCGGCTCAACCGCTCATGCACTGATTGCAACTGTCGTTGCCGCAGGCGTGCTTGCCTTCGCTTGGCCTTCAATTATTGCCGATAAGCATTATCATCCAAGTGGTGAAAAGCAGAAGCTGACTTTGCCACGCACCGCACTGCCATGGTTGGTGGGTATTATTGCTCTGTTCTCGATGATCCCGGAAGGCGCAATTCTCGATTGGGGTGCTTATTATCTGCGTGATGAACTGGGCGCGTCCGTGACTGTTGCTGGCTTTGGCTTTGCTGCCTTCTCCATGACCATGGCGATCATGCGTTTTGCTGGCGACGTCGTGCGCGACCGTTTCGGTGCGATCAACACGTTGCGCTTTTGTACGTCGATAGCGATTGTCGGTATGGTTATCGTCGGCATTTCAAGCCACCCTTATGCGGTGATCTTTGGCTTCGCCATTTGCGGTATTGGCATCTCCAACATGGTGCCGATTGCCTTCTCGATTGGCGGCAATATACCTGGCATCAACCCGAGTGTTGGCCTGTCGATTGCCACGACGATGGGCTATTCGGGGATGCTGGTTGCGCCTTCGCTGATTGGCTTTGTCGCCAAGCATAGCGGTTTCAGCGTCGTGTTCTTGTCTCTGCCCGTTCTGCTGCTGGTCGTACTGACTTTCTCAGGATTGGCGAAATACGCGGATAGTTCGCATTAAAGTATTTGAGTCAAAAGTGCGTAGCGGTTTTGCGTAGGATAATGCGTGGAAAAAATGCATCGAGCGATTATCGCTCGATGTTTATTCAGCGGTCCAGCCGCCCTCGACGGGTAGGGCGGCACCATTGATCTGCGCTGCGGCATCCGTTGCAAGGAAGGCCGCAAGCGCACCGATCTGCGCAGTCGTCACAAATTCCTTTGTCGGTTGCTTATCCAGCATGACTTCGCGGATCACCGTTTCGCGATCCATATTATGCGCTTTCATCTGATCAGGTATCTGTGCTTCGACAAGTGGGGTCAATACATAGCCGGGGCAGATGGCGTTGGCTGTTATCTTTGCGGTCGCGAGTTCAAGAGCCAGTGTTTTTGTGAAGCCGACAATGCCGTGTTTGGCTGCGACATAGGCCGACTTGAACGGTGATGCGACAAGGCCATGCGCTGACGCGATATTGATGATACGGCCCCAGCCAGCTTTTTTCATATGTGGGATCGCTGCGGCTGACGTGTGAAACGCCGATGTCAGGTTGATCGCTATAATCCGGTCCCATTGATCTGTCGGAAAATCTTCGACGGGCGCTACGTGCTGGATGCCAGCATTATTGACGATCATGTCTGCGCTGCCAAAAGCATCTACGCTTTTTGTAATCAACGCGCGGCAATCGTCGGGCTTTGACATATCAGCGGCAATATAGATCACGCTTACGCCATGTTCTTTGGCGATTGCTTGTGCCAGATCGTGGTCTTCGCTGCGGTCTGTGAAGGAGTTGATCACAACATTGTGCCCGGAACCGGCCAACGCATGGGCGATGCCAAGACCAATGCCGGAATTGGAACCCGTGACAATAGCGGTTTTGTGGGCCTTAGCATTTGCCATGTTTCATCTCCTCCTCTGGAATCATTGCATAATGAGGAGGCGACAAGCCGTCGGCAAGTGATTATATAACAAGAAAACGATGCAGGCAGGCGTTGACAATTGCGCCTTGCTACGCCACCTGAAAACAGGCCCGTACGAAGAGCGGTTTCCGATACGCGAAATATAATTTGCTTCGGCAATTGCAGCAGGACAAAAGAACAGAGCACAATGTCTTCCGAGACCGTCAGCTATTTTTCGCATCCTTTTCCCCGTCGCCGATCCGTTGGCGTGAGCGTTGGCGGAGTTATTGTTGGCGGCAGCGAACCTGTTGTTGTCCAGTCGATGACCAATACCGATACGGCTGATGTTGATGGAACTGTTGCACAGGTTGCAGCTTTGCATCGTGCCGGTTCCGAGATCGTGCGTATTACAGTGGATCGGGACGAATCGGCTGCGGCTGTGCCGAAGATCCGCGAGCGTCTTGAACGCCTCGGCATGAATGTGCCGCTGGTCGGCGATTTTCATTATATCGGTCACAAGCTTTTGGCCGATCATCCGGCCTGCGCTGAAGCGCTTGCGAAATATCGCATCAATCCGGGCAATGTCGGTTTCAAAGACAAAAAAGACAAGCAGTTCGCTGACATCGTCGAAATGGCGATCCGTTACGACAAGCCAGTGCGCATTGGCGTCAACTGGGGTTCGCTTGATCAGGAATTGTTGACCACGCTGATGGATCGGAATCAGGCGGAAGGTGCGCCTTTGAGCGCGCAGGAAGTCATGCGTGAAGCCATTGTGCAGTCGGCACTGATTTCGGCAAATCTTGCTGAAGAGATTGGTTTGAGCCGCGACAAGATCATCCTGTCGGCCAAAGTCAGTCAGGTGCAGGATCTGATCGCTGTTTACACGATGCTCGCTAATCGTTGCGATCATGCACTGCATCTTGGTCTCACCGAGGCCGGAATGGGCACCAAGGGCGTTGTCGCGTCTTCTGCTGCAATGGGTATTCTGCTTCAGCAGGGCATTGGCGATACAATTCGCATTTCACTCACACCGGAGCCGGGTGGTGATCGCACGCGCGAAGTGCAGGTTTCGCAGGAATTGTTGCAGACCATGGGCTTTCGCCAGTTTATTCCGATTGTTGCCGCATGTCCTGGTTGCGGACGCACGACCTCAACCGTGTTTCAGGAACTGGCGCAGAATATTCAGGACGATATTCGCCGTAGCATGCCGATCTGGCGCGAGAAATATCCCGGCGTGGAATCGCTTTCGGTGGCGGTTATGGGGTGCATAGTCAATGGTCCGGGCGAATCGAAACATGCCGATATTGGCATTTCGCTTCCGGGCACAGGCGAAACGCCGTCCGCACCGGTCTTTGTCGATGGCAAGAAGGTGACGACACTGCGTGGACCTCAGATTGCCGCTGATTTCCAGAAGATGGTTGCCGAATATATCGAAAACCGTTTCGGACTTGATCAGAAAGTCGCTTCCTGATCAGCCGTAATTAGCTCTGCCGTTCTGCGATAAAGCGAGCGGCCTGCTTGAGAATAGTTGCATCTTCACCAAATGGCTCAAGAAGCCCCTCGGCCTGTTCGACAAGGCCTGAGAGCTGCTTGCGGGTCCAGTCGATGCCATGAAGCGATACGAGCGTGGCTTTGCCTGCCGCTGCGTCTTTTCCCGTGGCTTTACCCATTATGGCCGCATCCGCAGTCACGTCCAGAAGATCATCGGCAAGCTGGAAAGCAAGGCCGATAGCTGAGCCGAATTCAGCCATGCGCTCGCGATATTCGCGCGACGCACCTGCAATGATTGCTCCTGCCTCACACGCAAAACGAATAAGCGCACCGGTCTTCATTGCTTGCAGTGTAATGATACCCGCTTCATCCGGCTTGTTGCTTTCTGCCATCAGATCAAGGGCCTGACCGCCTGCCATGCCGCCAATACCTGATGCACGCGCGAGCGCCGAGACCAGCTCAATGCGAATGCTCGCTGGTAGGTTGGTTTCGTCTGAGGAGACAATATCAAAGGCATAGGTCAGCAGGCTGTCGCCTGCGAGGATTGCTGCGGCTTCATCAAAAGCCTTATGCACGGTCGGCTGACCGCGCCGCATATCATCATTGTCCATGGCAGGCAGATCATCATGCACAAGCGAATAGCAGTGAATGCATTCTAGCGCCGCCGCCACGCGTAATACAGAATCGCCGTGCTGGCCGAACATGGCGGCACTCTCGACAACGAGGAAGGGGCGCAGGCGCTTTCCGCCATTCAGCACACCATGGCGCATCGCGGCGAGCAATCGTTCGGGGCGCGCCACTTCGCCGGTGCGCAACCGAAGATCCAGAAGCCCGACCAGCATTGTCTCGACTTCGAGAGCGCGCAGATGCAGGGATTGAGCAAAATCTACAGACACGTTTTCCATATGTTAGGGGATGGACCAAAGTGCAGATTTGGTCAACTGGGCACAACGATCAGCACAGGCTTTTTCATCCAGCAGTCATCAAACAGGTTGTTTCTTGTCAGAAGCTTTATGGAATCAGGTTCATTATTGTTAAGGAATAGTTTATGTCGCTTGATAAGGAATAACGGGCGGTGGATGTGGCAAAAATCATTCTCAGGAGCAAAGATGGTCGCAATTACTTGGCTGATCCCGTTTGGGGTGGCAGAATTGCCCTTATGCTCAAGATTTTGATCGGTCTTGCCATTGTTCCGCTTTTTCTGATCCTGCTCTATTCAGTTCCTTTTGTGCGTCCAATCTCCACGTTGATGGTCAAGGATTATGTCCTGTTCCAAGGTGTTGATCGGCAGTGGGTGAGTATCGACGATGTTGCGCCGGTTCTGGTCAACTCGGTGATGATGGCTGAGGATGGACAGTTTTGCAGCCATGGCGGCGTGGACTGGCATCAACTTAGTCTCGTGCTCGACAGTGATGGTGCACCCAGTCGAGGTGCTTCTACGATCACTATGCAGACGGTGAAGAATCTTTTCCTCTGGAATGGCCGGTCTTATGTGCGCAAGGGGCTGGAGTTTCCATTGGCGCTGGCCGCCGATGCCGTATTGTCAAAGCGACGTATTATGGAGATTTATCTCAATATTGCTGAGTGGGGTCCGGGCATCTATGGCATTGAGGCGGCGGCGCAGCACTATTTTAAACGCCCCGCATCTCGGCTGAATGCGCAGCAATCGGCCTTGCTTGCTGTAACGCTTCCCAACCCTGCGCTTCGCAATCCTGCCAAACCTACGCGCAACATGCAGCGCATTTCACGTATTGTTGCCGGACGTGCTTCACGCGCTGGTCCTTATGTGACTTGCGTGCGATAAGTGGTTAGCGTGTAAAAAAGATAAGACTCCGCTGGTCAAATGCTGCGAGAGCGTGTATAGGCACGTGACTTTCCGGAATTTTGTCCGATGTGACAGGCTCCTCGGGGCCGTGCCGGACGTTTATTGATCGATCAGTGGAGCTGAATCCATGGCAGTACCTAAACGCAAAACGTCTCCGTCGAAGCGCGGCATGCGCCGCTCGGCAGATGCACTCAAGGCCCCGACTTACGTCGAGGACAAGAACTCGGGCGAACTTCGTCGTCCACATCATATCGACCTTAAGAGCGGTATGTATCGTGGCCGTCAGGTCCTCGAAGCTAAGGAATAGTCTTAAGCTGCTTCGCAGCTGAAAGATGGTTTTCAAAAACGCCGCTTCCGGTTTCCGGAAGCGGCGTTTTTTATTAATCCGTTGCAGCTGTCTGAATTTATATTTTTACCATAAGGTAAAAAATCATAATTAAAACATGATTTTTGATACTATTTATAATTGTTATTTTAGATAATTTTAAAAAAATGGGTTTAGTTATGAATGGTCTTTTTAATATACTGATACATAATGGAGATCTGTCATTAAATTCATCAATTTTCTTATTAGATGTATTTAAAAGTACGGATGTTAATGAAGGTGTATCTAAAATTATATCAGATACACCTTGTCAGGTGGGGAGTTCTGATAGCCTTACACCCGCAGCAATTACGAGTTTCGCTGATAAAAACTTGCGATAGGGTTACCCTTAGTGGGAATGCAAACGCCACATATCTTGAATGATACGTGGCGTTTATCACGCTAGCCCGCGTCAGCGACAAAATTGCTGGCTTCAACTCCGGAAACAGCGGCTAGCTCATCATTGTCTGAGGTGTCGCCGGAAATACCAACCGCACCGATGATTTCGTTGTTGGAATCCTTGATGAGAACGCCGCCCGGCACTGGAACGATTCTCCCCCCGGAAACGTTGGACAAGCCTTCAAGGAAATGTGGCCTATCTTTTGCCTGGTTGTTAAGCCAGCGTGATCCAGCGCCGACAGCGAGAGCGCCGAAGGCTTTGCCGGATGCGATTTCAAAACGTAAAATCGATGCGCCGTCCTGTTTTTGAAAAGCCTTCAGGTGACCACCGGCATCAAAGACTGATACGGCCAACGGCTTTAGCTTCAGTTCCGTGGCTTTTGCAAAAGCGGCTGTGATGATGGCATTGGCTTTTCCTAGGGTGAGCGCGGACATAGTGATCTCCTTAGTTTCCGTCATCCCAACTTAACGCGTGTTGCGCGAGGCGTGTGGCTTTAAGTGCGCGCTCCATGACGAAACAGATTATTGATTTGAGCAAAAATACTTCGCATCGTTGCAATGCACGAAACTTGCAAAGCAATGCGTTTTGGTCTTTCTCTGTCGGTGATTTTCAAGGAGGAAAGAATGACTGCATCACATACCCAGAAAGCAATCGTCATCGCCAGTGCAGCGCGTACCGCTGTGGGGGCGTTTAATGGCGCTTTCGCCAATGTACCCGCGCATGAACTTGGAGCGGCTGCGATTAAGGCAGCACTTGAACGTGCAGGTGTGGACGCTGCTGATGTTGATGAGGTCATTCTCGGACAGGTGCTCACTGCGGGTGAGGGGCAGAATCCTGCCCGTCAGTCCGCTATGGTCGCTGGTTGTCCCATCGAGACGACTGCCTTTTCGATCAACCAGCTTTGTGGTTCGGGCCTACGTGCCGTGGCGCTTGGTATGCAGCAGATCCTTTCGGGTGATGCGAAAATCATTGTTGCAGGTGGTCAGGAATCGATGTCGATGGCGCCGCATTGCGCGCATCTGCGCAGTGGCGTGAAGATGGGCGACTTCAAGATGATCGATACGATGATCAAGGACGGCCTGACCGATGCCTTTCACGGATACCACATGGGTATCACTGCCGAAAACATCGCAAAGCAATGGCATCTGAGTCGGGAGGATCAGGACAGCTTTGCGCTTGCTTCGCAAAACAAGGCGGAGGCAGCGCAGAAGGCTGGCCGTTTCGATGATGAAATCGTGCCGTTTGTAGTCAAAAGCCGCAAGGGTGAAACGGTTGTTTCTGCGGACGAATATATTCGTGCGGGAACGACTATTGAGGCGCTTTCAAAACTCAAGCCTGCTTTTGATAAAGAAGGCACTGTGACGGCTGGGAACGCATCCGGCATTAATGATGGTGCTGCCGCGCTGGTCCTGATGGATGCCGATGAGGCTGCAAAGCGTGGTGTTGAGCCGCTTGCACGGATTGTTTCCTGGGCAACCGCAGGTGTCGATCCATCGATCATGGGAACAGGGCCAATTCCTGCTACGCGCAAAGCACTCGAAAAGGCTGGCTGGACAGTTGCTGATCTTGATCTGGTCGAAGCCAACGAAGCTTTCGCCGCGCAATCCTGTGCTGTGGTTCGCGATCTTGGGATTAACCCAGAGATCGTCAATGTGAATGGCGGAGCGATTGCTATCGGCCATCCGATAGGCGCATCGGGCGCACGCGTGCTGACGACCCTTCTCTATGAGATGGAACGTCGTGGCGCAAAGCGTGGTCTTGCTACGCTTTGCATCGGTGGTGGCATGGGTGTCGCGATGTGTGTCGAGCGGCCATAAACAGCTTAAAGGTTAACGCTGATACGCTTTGAAACGACATTAGGGCAGCAAATATGTGCTGCCCTATGGGGATTCCAATCACGGAGCCACTACATATTGTGAGAACAAAGGCAGAAAATCGATCAATCAGCGATTCGTCGCCGATTCGTTCTGGCTTTGAACTGAAGGTTAATGAAAATACGTTTTTAATCGGCCTGAATTGAACTAAGGCTCGGAAAAAAATGATAATTTAGAAACGGGTGATTTTATTGCGCTCTGCGAATTGTGTCGATGAATGCAAAGGTTAACAATCGCGCAGTTTTATACTCGAAAACTCCCGTGCATTAACAATTACGATTCATCATATAGTGGCAGGATAGGCGTCAATGTCTATATGTTGCCGTGAACAAAAGGCGAAGAGCGCAGAGTCAGCGATTCGTCGCCGATTCGTTCCAGAGTCGTTCCATTTGTTAAACGGCGTATTTGTTAAGATATCCGGGCATCCAAAACCCAGAGTGAATCATGTGTATTGAGGCGCAGTGCCATGGATAAGCCGTTTTGTTTTTTTGAGGGTGCATGCATCAAGAGTTCCGGCTAGAACAGTCGCGGCTTTGACCGCGCCGGAATTGCTTTAAGAACATAGGTCTAAACTTAACAGGAGCGCTTTCGGCTCAAGTCATATAGTGCTATCGCATAGCTTTACGTATGGCATTTGTTCCGGGAATTCTACAATTGGCATGAACCAACTCCCTGCCCATGATCTGCCGCTGACCTTGAGCGGCCGCGGTGTGACTGCGGTGCTTGGGCCGACGAATACCGGCAAGACGCATCTCGCGATTGAGCGTATGTTGTCACATGGCAGTGGCATGATTGGTCTTCCGCTGCGTTTGCTTGCGCGCGAAGTCTACAATCGTGTCGTTGAGAGAGTGGGCGCGGCTAATGTTTCGCTGATCACCGGCGAAGAAAAAATCGCTCCGCCCAATTCGCGCTATTCTGTTTGCACTGTTGAGGCCATGCCGCGCCGCACGGATATGCCCTTTGTGGCTATCGATGAAGTGCAGCTCGCTGGCGATCTTGAACGCGGGCATATTTTCACGGATCGTATTTTGCATCTGCGTGGGCGGCAGGAAACGTTGTTGCTCGGCGCTGGCACGATGCGCGGCATTTTGGAAAAGCTGTTGCGTGGCATTACGGTGGTGACGCGTCCGCGCCTGTCACATCTCACCTACGCAGGTTCCAAGAAGATTATCCGTTTGCCCAACCGTTCTGCGGTTGTCGCTTTTTCTGCCGATGAAGTTTATGCGATTGCCGAGTTAATCCGCCGTCAGCGCGGTGGTGCTGCGGTGGTTATGGGCGCGCTGAGCCCACGCACACGCAATGCACAGGTCGAGCTTTATCAGTCGGGCGATGTTGACTTTCTCGTTGCGACCGATGCCATTGGCATGGGCCTTAATCTGGATGTCGATCATGTCGCCTTTGCGCAAAACCGCAAGTTTGATGGTTATCAGTTCCGTGATCTGACACCAGCTGAGTTAGGGCAGATCGCTGGTCGCGCCGGTCGTCATTTGCGTGATGGTACGTTTGGCGTGACGGGTCAGGTTCGTCCGCTGGACGATGAAATGGTTGAGCGGGTTGAAGCGCATGACTTTGACCCAGTTAAAGTTCTGCAATGGCGGACGGGTCGTTTCGACTTTTCTTCGCTGAATGCCTTGCTCTATTCTTTGGACACACCAACACCTGTTGTCGGTTTGACCAAAGCTTTGCCTGCTGTTGATCAGCAGGCTCTTGAAAATTTGTCGAAAGACGAAGACATTGTGCGGCTTGCAACGACGCCTGCGCGGATTGAACTTTTGTGGGATACCTGTGCGCTCCCCGATTATCGTAAGATCGCGCCGGCTCAACATGCCGATATCATAGCAACCATTTATCAGGATCTGGTCCGCCGAGGGAGCGTTGATGAAGATTATATGAGCGAACAGGTGCGCCGCGCCGATAGTACAGAGGGGGAAATCGACACTCTGTCTCATCGCGTCGCGCAAATCCGTACCTGGACTTTTGTGTCGCACAGGCCAGGATGGCTTGCCGATCCGACACACTGGCAGGAAAAGACGCGCGAAATTGAGGACAGATTGTCCGACGCGCTGCATGAAAGGTTGACGAAACGCTTTGTAGACCGCAGGACAAGCGTGCTTATGAGGCGCCTGAGAGAGAATGCTATGCTAGAAGCAGAAATCAGCTCGACCGGAGACGTAAACGTCGAAGGCCATAATGTCGGGCAACTGGAAGGATTCCGTTTTACCGCTGACGTTCAGTCCGATGGACCGGATGCGAAGGCAGTAAAGACGGCTGCACAAAAGGCGCTAGCCGCCGAATTTGACCGTCGTGCGGAGCGTTTTGCCGCTGCTCCCAACGGTGATTTTGCGCTCGGTTCAGACGGTGTTCTGCGCTGGGTTGGTGCGACGGTCGCTACGCTTGTTGCGGGCGATGATGTGTTGAAGCCGCGCGCGGTCATTTTAGCTGATGAGCAGCTGACTGGCCCAGCGCGCGATAAAGTTGCTGCACGCATTGAACGTTTTGTCGCTCATCACATTGAGACCGTTTTAAAGCCTCTGACGGATCTCAGTGCTGCTGATGCGCTGACCGGCATGACACGCGGTCTGGCTTTCCAGATCGTAGAAGGTCTTGGTGTTCTTCAGCGTCGCGATGTGAGCGAAGAAGTACGTGGTCTTGATCAGGACTCGCGCGCAGCGCTTCGTCGTCTTGGCGTGCGCTTCGGTGCCTATCATGTTTTCATGCCAATGCTGCTCAAGCCTGCTCCTGCTGGCCTGATCACACTGCTTTGGGCATTGAAGAACGAAGGCAAAGAACGCGCGGGCTACGGCGACGTCGTCAATGTGCTGGCCGCTGGCCGTACATCGGTTGTCGTTGACCCGGCTTTTGATCAGCAGTTCTACCGTCTTGCAGGTTATCGCGTGCTGGGCCGTCGTGCTGTTCGTATCGACATTCTGGAGCGTTTGGCTGATCTTATCCGTCCGGCACTTGCCTGGCGTCCAGGCGCGGGTACGCGTGCGGAAGGCGCATTTGATGGCGGTCGCTTTATTGTGACGCCTGCGATGATGTCTATTCTGGGCGCGACTGCTGAGGACATGGAAGAAATTCTGAAAAGCCTCGGTTATCGTCAGGAAGCGATGGACGCAGCTGCTGTCACCGCTAAGCTTGCCGAGCTTGATGCATTTGCGGCTGCTGCCGCAACTGCTGCTCAAGCTGAGGTTGTTGAAGAAGAAACGGTCTTCAAAGCAGCTGTTCCAGCCTCTGCGCCGGTTAGCGAAGTAAAGCCCGCTGTTCCTGCCGCAGAACCTGTTCCAGCGCATGTTGAGGCTGTTGCAAAGGCAAAGCCAGTATCAGAATCAGTCGAGGCTCCTGCTGAAGAACCTAAGCCTGTTCTTCTCTGGCGTCAGGGCCGCTTCGAAGGCCGCAATCGCAATCAGGATCAGAACCAGAATCGTCAGCGCAACAATCGCCCACAGCAGGGTGATGCGCGCAAGTCAGATGCTGGTGCTGAAGGTGGTGATGCGCAGGGCGCACGTGATAATCGCGGCGGTGCAAAGCGTTTTGACAAGAACCGTCGTAATGATGGCGAAGGTCAGGATCGTGGCCAGAACAAGCGTGAAGGCTTTAAAGGCAAGCCTCGTGATGGCAATCGCGATCATCGCCAGCCAAAGCGTGACAATGTGAGCCCACAGGCAAACAAGCGCGTCGAGCAGGAACGTCCGGTTCGTATTGACCCCGATTCGCCATTTGCCAAGCTTCTTGCTCTTAAGGAGCAGATGAAGAAGTAAAATGGTGACCGAAGCGATTGCACGACAGCGCATCGATAAGTGGCTGTTCTTTGCTCGCGTGGTTAAATCAAGATCGCTGGCGGCGAAACTCGCCGCTGGCGGTAAGGTCCGGGTTAATAGCGGAAAGATCGATCAGGCTGCCTATCAAGTGAAGATTGGCGATGTTCTCACCATCACGCTTGAACGACATATTCTGGTCTACAAGGTTTTGGCCCCCGGAGAACGGCGCGGCCCAGCGCCCGAGGCGCAGCTTCTTTATGAAGATATGACGCCCAAACCAACGCAACAATCGAAAGCTATTGAGGCCGTTCAGCCACAGCGTGAAAGTGGTGCGGGACGACCGACGAAGAAAGAACGCCGCGAAACGGATCGTTTGCGCGGTCACTGATGCGGACGCAATGACGCAGTTTGATGTGCTTTAACGAATGAAATTGCGTGTTAAGCGTCTAAAATAAAAGCATTTTCTGAATTTTAATGCGCAAAAGAAATGTCATTTCAGATGTTCGTGACATAGTGATATTGCGTCGTTTGGACCCTTGTCATGGCGAGATAAAGTCGTTACCTCACCGTTGGCGATTGCATAGGCATGAGCTGGCAAGCAAGCCACACGCCGTAGCACCATATGCGTGACACATATGACGTGACCGGAGCGAAAACATTCAGATGTTCGATCTGCGTGTTTAACTGCCAGTTCACTAGAGATAAGCCGTCTCTTCAAATGGAAGAGTGGCAACAGGAGTTGGACAATGACTTATGTCGTGACCGATAATTGCATTCGTTGCAAATATACGGACTGCGTCGAGGTTTGTCCTGTCGACTGTTTCTATGAAGGCGAGAATATGCTCGTCATCAATCCAGACGAGTGCATCGATTGCGGTGTCTGTGAGCCTGAATGCCCTGCTGAAGCCATTAGCCCTGATACTGAGCCGGGCCTCGACAAGTGGCTCGAGTTGAACGCTGAATATGCAGCGAAGTGGCCAAACCTGACCGCCAAAAAAGATGAGCTTCCTGAAGCGAAAGAAATGGATGGCGTGACCGGCAAGCTTGAGCAGTTCTTCTCGGCTGAGGCTGGCCCCGGCGATTGATCGCTCGCTAGAGCTTTTTTCGGTTAATTTTGATAAAAATAGTTGCCTCAAAAATGCGTTCTGAATCGTGGAATGCGACATATTTGGCAATTTGTTGATTCTTGCGCGAAATTGTGTTACCTTGCGTAAATAATTTCGGTGACTGGACGTCAACACGTGGCGCAAATGCGTTAATCTCTGAAAGGGCTAATCTTTTTTACTGGGCTGTATGGCACCGGGATGGATTATTGCGATTGCAGCAACCGTTCCTCACCAAACTCTCCCGGTGAATAAATTTGTGCCTGAGATGCGCTTCCAGCTCAAAACCGCAACGACTTCCGTACGTCTCCCAAGGCGTGCGGTCGAAATCATGTGTTAACCGGCGAGTTGTGCCGGGCACAACAGGGAGTATTAGAGCGTATGACATCCCAGCAGAAGAAGGCGCCGGCTCGTCAGGGTTTCAAGACCGGTGAATCCATTGTTTATCCAGCTCACGGCGTTGGTCAGATCGTAGCCATCGAAGAGCAGGAAGTTGCCGGCCACAAGCTTGAGCTTTTTGTTATCGACTTTGAAAAAGACAAGATGCGCCTCAAGGTGCCAGTCGCTAAGGCTGTCAGCATCGGTATGCGCAAGCTGTCGGAAACCGATTATGTTGAACGCGCATTGAAGGTCGTACAGGGCCGTGCACGCGTCAAGCGCACCATGTGGTCGCGCCGCGCACAGGAATATGATGCGAAGATCAATTCCGGCGACCTCATCATGATTTCTGAAGTTGTTCGTGATCTGCATCGCGCTGAAAACCAACCAGAGCAGTCCTACTCTGAGCGTCAGCTTTATGAAGCAGCGCTTGACCGTATGGCTCGCGAAATTGCTGCAGTGAACAAGCTTTCAGATACAGAAGCTGTTCGTCTTATCGAAGCAAATCTTGCTAAGAGCCCGAAGCGCACCAAGGCTGATATTGAAGCCGAAGGCGATGCTGAAGGTGACGAAGTCGAAGCAGCATAATAAATCGCTGTATTTTTCTTTAAAAAGCCCGGTTCTGCCGGGCTTTTTATTTGCCGCGCAACAGAGTTTGGCCTTGCCCAACTGATCCTGAACTCTATTTTCTTTGATATCTGAAGATTTATCGCGTTCCTAATGGAACCGCAGAGCTTCGTTTGCGTTGTAATCAAACCAGTTCGTAAACGGGTTTGTTTTGCGGCGTACCAATCTGGCCTCAAAGCAGGTCTGTCATAGGGTTTTTGAACGAATACGAGTTGTTCATTCAATTGTTCTTCGCAGAGCTGATTTATCTTTTGTCTTGCCCTTCAGAGTTCTTTTGAAGGCTTTGCACTAAGAACAGGAGAACCAGATGAGCATGTTGTCGATTAGCAGTTCCTCCCCAGTTCCGACCCAAGTTTCAGCCTCAGTTCCCTCGTTGCGGTTGCCGAAGGCGTCGCGCAACATGGTGCCTGCACCATCTTCCTCCCCCCAATCGATGATCCGCAATGCGATGTCAGCGCCTTATCTTGAGCGTGAAGAAGAGCGTTCGCTGGCCATAGCCTGGAAAGAAAATAAAGATCAGGACGCGCTGCATCGTATGACCGCATCACATATGCGGTTGGTCATTTCGATGGCGGGACGTTTCCGCAAGTTTAAGCTGCCGATGAGTGATCTTATTCAGGAAGGCTATGTAGGTCTGCTTGAAGCAGCAGCACGCTTTGATCCTGAGCGTGAAGTTCGTTTCTCGACTTATGCCTCATGGTGGATCCGCGCTTCGATGCAGGATTACATTTTGCGCAACTGGTCGATCGTTCGCGGTGGCACCAGTTCGGCACAAAAGTCGCTGTTCTTCAATCTTCGTCGCCTGCGCTCGAAGCTTGCGCAAGAAGATGAAACGCTGACGAAGGCAGAAATCTATCGCCAGATTTCAACGCAACTTGGCGTGTCGGCGAGCGATGTTGAAGTGATGGATAGCAGGCTTTCTGGCTCTGACAGTTCGCTTTCAGCCTCGATGAACAATGATGAATCAGGCACGTCAAGCCGCATGGATTTTCTTGTCGATGATCATCCTTTGCAGGATGAGGTCGTGGAAGGCACTATCGATACGGAACGTCGTGTTGGCTGGCTTCACACAGCGCTTCATGCGCTCAATGAACGCGAGCTGCATATCATTCGCGAGCGTCGTCTTGATGATGATGGTGTGACGTTGGAAGCGCTCGGTGAAAAGCTTGGCATTTCAAAAGAGCGCGTCAGGCAGATCGAAAGCCGCGCGATGGAAAAACTTAAGATCGCACTGCTTAATCAGCACGAAATGGCAGCTTATCAGGCCTGATATTTATTCCTGACTGCCTTTTAACCGGGCTGACCAGTCTTCGACTTTGCGGTTTTCAAGGCGGCGGAGGGCATAGCGCTTCCAGCCGTCGGCGAGGTGGGCGATTCCGGCCATCTGTGCCAGCTCGTCATAATTGAGCGTATCGACATAAAGCAGATGCCAGAGACGGTGTAACGTCCATTCTGGCGATAGGCGCTCGATCAGTGTCATTGCATCGTTTTGCGCAACGACGCCTTCTTCCAAAACACGATAATACCAGCCGGTGCGACCTGTCTTTTGAACACGGACAGCCATATCTGCGACATTGAAACGAGCATTCAGCTTCCAGCAGGGCTGTCTGCCCTGAGAAATTTCAATAACTGCCGTGCCTATGCGAAAGCGATCACCGACCGCAACATTATGTTCAGTCAGGCCGGTGGTAGAAATATTCTCGCCAAAGGCACCTGCATTGTCGAGCTGCTGATTTTCGCCGACATCGTTGAGCCAATCCGCATAATGATCGCGTGGATAGTGATGGACAGCTTTTTCAGGCCCGCCATGCACTTTTCTGTCGCCTTGCTTATCGCATTCCAGCCCATCGCGCAGAAGGCGGACGGGGCCATAAACGGGCTTTTTATCAATGCCGCTTGGTGCTTTCCGCTCTCCCAAGGGGGCAATCTTTCCAGCGAGCAATGATTCGACGATCACTTCCATTAAGACCTACTCGCTGATGAGCTTCACGCGGTCGCCGACTGATACCGTCGCACCGGCTGGCATAGCATTGAGAAGACGGAACAGCTCCAGTTTGCGCGTCGTGCCCTGCATGCGTGCCGAAAGGCTTGCCATCGTGTCGCCCGGCTTCACAGCGACCACGCGAATACGCAATGGCTTGATAGCTTCCTGTTCAGCGGGTGAAAGCAGACGGAACGACTGCGTCACGGTTTGCGATGCAGGCATCAAAGCATTGCTGGCTTTTGGCGCTGCAGTGAGGAAGCGATAAACCTTGTTGTTAGCGGCTATCACCACAATGTCGAATTGCCAGCGGTCGGCACTTGCGCGTGCTGTTGCAGCGGGCAGGCCGTTAATGGTGATCGGACGGATCGAGCTTTCGTCCAGGCCTGTCACCCAACCCGATTTGATGTAATCGGTAAGGTTTGAGCCTGATGGTAGCGATGCGCCGTCAAAGCGGATGGCCACTTCGCCCGGACCGCTTGCCATGACGGCTGTCGCTGAATTGTCGATGGTGAAACCGGCGGGAGCTGTAAAGGTCACCCCAAGTTTTGGATGAATGAAGGTCTGTTCGCGAACATAGCCCTCGCTCGGTGAGTCGCCATACAGCAGCCCATCAATACCATTGAGGAAAGAATCGCGATCCGTTGTGCCGACACCCGGTGCACCGATACGGCGCGCATGACCGAGTGCCAACTGAATGCGCTGCGGCGTTGCAGGGTGGCTTGCAAGGAAGTCGAGGCTTGCATCGGTGGCACCTGAGACTGAACGGAAATCCGTATAGGCTTCCATCGATTGCAGGAAACGTGCAGACGCAAACGGGTCGTAACCCGCTTCACCGATCATCTTGATGCCGATAGCATCGGCTTGAAGTTCCTGATTGCGGGAGAACTGCGCAAGACGCAGCTTGCCGCGAATGTCTGCTTCACGGCTTGCGCTCTCATTGTGCAACACTTCAGTCGCAACGCGTCCGGCGATTGCCGTCTCGGCTTCTTTTTCCTGACGCAGAATACCGTGATTGGCAACCACATGGCCCATTTCGTGTGCGATGACAGCTGCAACTTCTGACGAGTCGTTGGCAAGTGCCAGCAGACCACGCGTTACGTACAGAAAACCGCCCGGCAATGCGAAAGCATTAATATTCGGGCTATCGAGAATGGTGATGCGATAAGTTTGATCCGGCTTGTCAGAAACGGTTGTGAGATTACCCACGATCTTGGCGACCATGCGCTCGAGCTTCGCATCCTTATATTCGCCGCCATAGGTGGCAAGAATGCGTGGATGCTGCTGTGCGCCAATTTGCGCCAGGCGATCATTGCGGGAAACGTTTTCAACGGTCACCGGATTTGAAGACGGCTGAAGGCCCAGATCCTTACTGGAATTGATCGACTGGCAGCCCGACATCATGGCAACAGAAAGCAAGCCAAAACCGATGGCCGATTTCCGCCAATTGTGCTGTGCCCATTCTGGCAGGGAAAGGGGAAGACACAGGGAGGCCCGAAGACGGGTCGTATGACGGAACAGTATTTTACCCTCGCAATTGAATCAGTACCGATCACTCTGGCACAAATCTAGCTACTGACTGAAGCACCTACAAGAAGTAGTTCGGTCATCAAAGCTGTTGTTCAAGGCGAATGCGAACAAAATATGTCCGCGACGGTAACTCTATTTGAGCTGGAAAGTCTGATCGCCGATATAGCGCTTCAAAGCGTCTGGTCCAGATGGTGAGAGCAAATCACTTGCCGGTCCCTGTGCGGTAATGTGACCATTTTCTAAAAATAGCAGTAAAGCATTGAGATAAAGCGCGTCTTCTGGCGTGTGCGTAACCATGAGTACGGTCATGGCATTTTCCCGATGCAGTTCTCGTACCAGATCGAGCATCTGATGCCGCAGGGCAGGGCCCAGTGAGGCAAAAGCTTCATCGAGTAGCAGGACCGGGCGTTCGCGCACGAGCGCTCGTGCAATCGCCACACGCTGGCGTTCGCCACCGGAAAGCGCTTCCGGTTTGCGCTGTTCTTTGCCCTTCAAGCCCACGCGCTGTAATGCCGTGGTGACTGCGGCGCGATCATGTTGAGTAAATTTCAGATTGGGCGAACGTCCGAGGCCAACATTCTGCTCAACTGTCAAGTGAGCGAAGAGATTGTTTTCTTGAAACACCATTGAGACCGGACGGGCTGCAGGCTGCAGGCCGGTAACATCTGCATCGCCGATAGTGATTGTCCCGGATTGCGGGGCTTCAAAACCGGCGATCAGATTGAGCAGGGTGGATTTTCCCGAACCGCTTGGGCCGACGATAGCCGCAATCACGCCGCCCGGTATGGTGGCGTCGAAATGCATGGTGGTTTCGCCATAGCTGAAATGCACATTGCGAAGCCTGATGTCGGCTTGAACAGTCATGAAAGTGGCGTTTCCTTTCGCGATGCTGCGCGGTCTGCAAGCATCATCAGGCAAAGACATAAGATTCCGAGGATAAGTGCAAGGCCTGCCGCGTCGAAGGTGCGATAGCTGCCCAGGCGCTGAAACAGCAGATAGGGGAGCGTTAGAAGCGCATCGCTGCCAAAAAGTGCGATAGTGCCGAGGTCTCCAAGCGATAATGCCATGGCGAAGGCAAAGGCCATGCCGAAAGGTTTGCGGATGGATGGCCAATCTATCAGACGTAAGCGGTTGAAGCCGGTGATGCCAAGCTGTGCACAGAGCCTGTTATGGCGTGCTGCTGAAGTATCCCATGCCGGGCGCAATAGGCGAACAGCAAAAGGCATAGCCATGGCTGCATTGACCGTCACCACCATGAAAGGCGCCATAGTAAACGGATCGGTGAAGTTTCTCAGCAGAATGAACCAGCCTGCGCCAAGCACAATGGGCGGCATTACCAGAATGAGGCTCGAACCAGTATCAAACAGACTTGAGAGCCGTGCACTTCTTGTTGCCTCTCGGGCAATGACAAGGGAAAGTGAGAGTATCACCGAAAGAAAGGCTGCGGAAAAGCCAAGCGCGATGCTGGTGCTGATGGCACGCCAGACGGTTCGTTCGCTTAACAATCGAATAAGATCGGCAGCAAGACCGGAGATGACAACACCGGCAACCGGTAAGGCCACATAGAGAAAGCCTAGGGCGATGGCTGCGATATTGAAGATGCGCTCAGGCGCAGAAGGTTTTCCATAACGCTTAGCAGTGTTTGTAAGCGTAAAACCTTCTTCGGATGGACGTCCGGTCAGCCGCAAAGCGAGCAGTATAGCAAGCGTAAGCGCGAGTTGTGCCAGTGTAAGCGCAACAGCCCGTGCCGGATCGAAATCGAAATGCAGGCTCTGGTAAATCGCGACTTCCAGCGTTGTTGCACGTGGTCCACCACCGAGCGTCAGAACAGTGGTGAAGCTGGTCACACAGAGCATGAAGATGAGGCCGATTATGCCCGGTAGATTGCGGCGGATGACAGGCCACTCAATCAGGCGGAAGCGCGCTCCGTTTGCCATGCCAAGCTGTGCGGAAAGCTTCCAGTAGTCCGCTGGGATCGATTCATAAGCTGCTAGAATGAGCCGCACTGCCAATGGCATGTTGAAAAACACATGCGCGATCAAAATGCCGGTGAGGCCATAGATGTCGGGTGAGACCGGATAGCCAGTTGATTGTGAAAGCTGCGCGATAAATCCGTTGCGGCCATAAATGCTGGTGATACCAAGCACGGTCACGAGCGCTGGCAGTGCAAGCGGCAACGCAAAAAGGCGCAGAATCAAGCCGCGTCCCGGAAAGCTCGTTTCCGAATAAAGTGCGCGTGCCACAGGAATGGCAAACAGCACCGACAAAAGCGCTGATGCTGCCGCTTGCAGGACGGTAAACCGCGCAACGCGCAGCAGATAGGCGTCGAAATAAACGTCGGTATTAAAGCCGCTGGCTTCAAACGCCAATGCTATCAAAGAGCCGCCGACCAGAACCGCTAAAAAGCCAAGCGCCAACATGCCTGCGAGTTGCTTCATCGCAGGCGTATTTCTGGCAAGGTTGTTGGTCGGCGATGTTATCATTTGCTGGATGCAGCCAGCCATTCATCGACCCAGGCCTTGCGGTTTTTCGCAACGTCGTCAGCCGGGATCAGCAGTGTTTTTTCAGGCTTTGGCAGTTTGTCGAAAGCCGGGGCAAGCGGTGCGGAGGTTTTTCCTGCTGGATACATCCAGTTGGTTTCAGGGATTACATCCTGAAAGCCGGGTCCAGTCAAGAAAGCCAGAAACTTTTGCGCCAGTGGGTTCTTTGCGCCGGTTGTCGTCTGGGCCGCAAGCTCGATCTGAAGGTAGTTACCTTCGGGAAAGGCCAGTGCCTTATAACGCTCCGTATTCTCGGCAATCATGTGATAGGCAGGCGAGGTTGTGTAGGAAAGCACCATCGGCGCTTCGCCTTTGGTGAATAGGCCATAGGCTTCGGACCAACCCGGCGTGACAGTAAGAATGCGCTTTTGCAGCTTTTCCCATGCTTCATCCGCCTGATCACCATAGACCGATTTGATCCAGAGCAGAATGCCAAGGCCCGGTGTCGATGTGCGTGGATCCTGAATGACGATCTTTTGCGACGGATCGCCCTCTACCAGTTCTTTCAGGCTTTGCGGTGGATTTGGCAGTTTTTCTGAATCATAGACGACGGCAAAATAACCGTAGTCATAAGGTACGAAAATATCGTCCTTAAAGTCGCCAGGGACTTTGACATTGGCAAGATCAACATTGCTTGGCGCGAAATAGCCGGTGGCACGCGCTTCCGTCGTGAGGTTCGTGTCGAGGCCAAGCACGATGTCGGCTTTGGTATTGCCGCCTTCAAGCTTGAGGCGATTAAGAAGGGCAACACCATCCGCCGATGCGACCCATTCCAGCTCGCAATCGCATTCTTTCTCAAAGTTTTCCTTCACTTTGGGACCGGGGCCCCATTCGGAAACAAAACTGTCATAGGTGTAGATTGTGAGCTTTTCTTTCGCCTGCGCTGAAAAGGCAAAAGCCGCAGTCAATGACAGGGTTAGAAGAGATAAAAGCCGCATAACGGCATTCCTTTCTTTTGTTCGAAAAGATTGTGCGCCGTTATCAAAATCGGTCAGCATCTAATCCCTCCGCCGGTACAAACCGGATCAGGTTCAGCGGGTTAGCCGGAGTGCGGCCTCTCAGCCATTCAGAGATTGAATGGCACCCCGTTAGAGCAGGATCGATAATAGTGCGTAGAGCGTCCGAGAGCAAGCGATGAAGATGCGGGCTTTCGGGGATAATTCTCGCGTGTTATGAGCGACTTATGAGTACATTTGTCATTCTTCTTGGCGGTGATCTGGTTGTCACAGAGCGCCTGAAACGTCAGATAGCTGGTGCACGGGTTCTGGCCGCTGATGGTGGTATGCGCCATGCGCAAGCGATCGGTGTGGAGCCGGAGCTTTGGCTGGGCGATTTTGATTCCACGTCGGAAGACTTGCTGGCGCAATATGCGCATGTGCCGAAGAAGACATTTCCTGCTGCCAAGGATATGACAGACGGGGAATTAGCACTCGAGGAGGCCTTCGCGCGCGGTGCTGAGCGCGTTATTCTTTGCGGTGCTTTTGGCGGTTCGCGCACGGATCACACGCTTTTACATTTGACCATGGCGACGGCTCAGGCAGACAAAGGCCGCAATATTTTGCTCTCAAGCGGCGCTGAAGAGGCGTGGCCGCTGGTTGCAGGAGACTATGTTTATGATTTCCCAGAGGGAACATCATTTAGCGTTGTGAATTTTTGCACTGTCGAAGGGCTTTCAATCACAAATGCAGAGTGGCCGTTAGACAATGTGACCCTGCCTTTCGGTTCTTCATGGACAGTTTCCAATGTTGTACGCGGAACCCTTTGTGTTTCCGTGCGTTCTGGTCTTGCGATACTTGTAGCGAGCCTAGATTAGCAGGTTCATCATTGGGATCGCCGCTAACCTTAATAATTGAAAATGCTTGACGCTGAGCGTTGAAACGTATTGTAAATATGTCAAGCGAGACGCCGAATTTGGGGACGCAACGTCGGTGTTAGTGTAACTCTAATAGGAGATTGTTTCATGAAATCACGTCTTTCCATGATCGCAATCGTCGGTGCGCTTGCGTTCTCAACAGCAGCATGCACGACGGGTGAACAGCGTACAGCCGGTTACGGCGTTGGCGGCGCAGCGCTTGGTGCGCTTGCAGGTGGCGCTATCGGCGGTAACGGTCGCGGTGCTTTGACTGGAGCAGCAATTGGTGCTGTTGGTGGTACGTTGCTCGGCGCAGCGACGACCCGTAACAATGTTCAGTATTGCCGTTACCGCGATAATTACGGTCGCGTTTACGAAGCGCCTTGTAACTAAGACGCATAAGCCGCTGGGCGCTATTTAAGTTTGAAAACAGGCCGGAGAAATCCGGCCTGTTTGTTTTTCCGGGCCATATCATTTGACAGAATGCATTTTGTCCCCGACAAGCAGGGCAGAAATTTCAACGGCAGTTTTCAAAGAGAACCATGGCACCTCCGCTTCTTCGCCTCGACCAGATCAAGCTCACCTTTGGCGGCACACCGCTTCTGGAAGAAGCTGCCCTTTCTGTCAGTGAGGGCGACCGCATTGCGCTGGTCGGCCGTAACGGTTCGGGCAAGTCCACTTTGCTCAAAATTGCAGCCGGTATGGTCGAAGCGACATCCGGTGAAATATTCAAACATCCGGGCGCGACTATTCGTTATCTGCCGCAGGTGCCGGATTTGGACGGCTATGCCAATGTGCGCGCTTATGTGGAGGCTGGTCTTGGACCGGCAGACGATCCGCATCGCGTGACTTACCTGCTTGAGCATCTTGGCCTGACCGGTGAAGAAAAGCCGGATCACCTTTCAGGCGGTGAAGCGCGCCGCGCAGCGCTTGCACGCGTTATTGCTCCGCAACCTGATGTGTTATTGCTGGACGAGCCGACCAACCATCTCGATCTGACAACAATTGAATGGCTTGAAGGTGAGCTGCGCCAGATCCGATCAGCAATTGTTCTGATTTCGCATGACCGTCGTTTTCTTGAAAATGTCAGCCGTTCGACGGTCTGGCTTGATCGCGGCATTACACGTCGCATCGATCAGGGCTTTGCGCATTTCGAAGAATGGCGCGACAAGGTTCTCGAAGAAGAAGAGCGCGACCACCACAAGCTTGGCCGCCAGATTGCGCGCGAAGAACACTGGCTGCGTTATGGTGTAACCGCGCGTCGCAAGCGTAATATGCGTCGCCTTGGTGAGTTGCATTCCATGCGCGCTGATTTCCGCAATCATCGCAAAGCGCAAGGAACCGCCGTGCTTGCGGCAAGTGATTCCAAAGAATCCGGCAAGCTGGTGATCGAGGCGAAGAAGCTCAACAAAGCTTATGGTGAACGGGTGCTTGTTCAGGATTTTTCTACCCGGATACAGCGCGGTGATCGCATTGGTCTTGTTGGGCCAAATGGTGCGGGCAAGACGACGCTTTTGTCGATGCTGATGGGCAAGCTTGAGCCTGATTCGGGCACGCTGCGCCTTGGCGTTAATCTGGAAATGGCCGAACTTGACCAGAAGCGTGAAAGCCTGAACCTTGAAGATACGCTTGCGCATTATCTGACCGATGGGCGCGGGGAGAATCTTGTTATCAATGGCGAACAGCGCCATGTCGTGTCCTATATGAAGGACTTTCTGTTCCAGCCGGAACAAGCCCGCACCCCAATCCGCGAACTTTCCGGTGGTGAGCGCGCGCGTCTGATGCTGGCGCGTGTTCTGGCGCGGCCCGCCAATCTGCTAATCCTCGACGAGCCGACCAATGATCTCGACATGGAAACGCTCGATCTGTTGCAGGAGCTGGTCTCCGGCTTTCCGGGAACCGTTATTCTTGTCAGCCATGACCGTGATTTCCTTGATCGCACGGTAACGTCTGTGATCGCGCCGGAAGGTGATGGCAACTGGCTGGAATATGCGGGTGGCTATGCCGATATGATGGCGCAGCGCAAGGAGCAGGCCTTAGCGCGTCGCAATGTGAAAACAGCTGCTGCGCGTTCTGATGACAAAAGCACTGACGCACCGCAGCCTAAGCGTGAAGAAAAGCGCAAGCTTTCCTACAAACAGAAATTTGCGCTCGAAACCTTACCAGGAAAAATGGACGCTTTGGCAAAAGAAATGTCAGTGCTCGAAGGCAAGCTTGCCGATCCGCAGCTTTACGCCAAAGACCCAACACTTTTTGGTAAAACTGCCGATCTCCTCGACAAGAAGCGTTCAGAGCATTCCGCCATGGAAGAAGAGTGGCTGGAGCTGGAGATGCTACGGGAAGAACTGGAAGGGTAGTTTACCCTTCCGTTTCGTTTTTGGTTAAGCGCTTGCCTTGTCGAGCAGGGCAATTGCTTCATCGTCCAGCTTGATCTGTGCAGCGTCGATCAGTTCATTGAGCTGGGTAAGACGTGTGGCGCTCGCAATCGGGGAAGTGACAGCGGGTCGTGCGATCAGCCACGCAATTGCGATCTGCGCAGGTGTGGCATCATTGGCGCGGGCAACCTGATCGAGTGCCGCAATAATTCGCGATCCGCGATCGGTCAGATATTTTTCGACTGTTTGACCACGAGCGCTTTGACCAAGGTCATCTTTCGAGCGGTATTTGCCCGTCAGAAAGCCGGAAGCCAGGGAGTAATAGTTGATAACGCCGAGTTCGTTGTCGCGGCAGATCGCTTCAAGCCCATCTTCAAAGCCTGTACGATCATAGAGATTATAGAGTGGCTGCAATGTTTCGTAGCGTGGCAGGTTGTGCTGCTTTGCAACGCTCAGCGATTCTGTCAGGCGTTCTACGGTGAGATTGGATGCGCCGATTGCGCGAACTTTGCCAGCCTTGATCAGCTCCTGATAGGTGCCAAGAACATCTTCAAAAGGTGTTTCCGGGTCATCCCAATGCGACTGGTAGAGATCGATATAGTCGGTTTGCAGTCGTTTGAGGGAGGCATCGACTGCTTTGCGAATATAGGCGGGAGACAATCCCTTTTCGTCTGGACCCATTTCGGAGCCGACTTTAGTAGCGATCACAACTTTGTGACGGAGGCCGCGGGATTTCAGCCAGTTGCCGATGATGGTTTCGGATTCGCCACCAACATTGCCTGGCGCCCATGCGGAATAGACATCCGCTGTGTCGATGAAATTAAGACCGGCATCGACAAAACGGTCGAGAAGCGAAAATGATGTTGCTTCATCGACCGTCCAGCCAAACACATTACCGCCAAAACAAAGCGGTGAAACTTCGAGTTCAGTACGTCCGAGTTTTCTAAACTCCATGGACCCTATCCCCTTCCTGTGTGTACGAATTCCGGCGAATTCGCAGGGCTTCGATTTCAGGAAGAAGAGATTGGGACCGGGTTAGCCCATGCCAAGCGCGTCCATGTAAAGCTGGAGCATCGCTTCTTCTTCCTGACGTTCATGGTCTTCTTTTTTACGCAGACGAATAATGGTCCTTACGACCTTGCTGTCAAACCCCGAACCCTTCAATTCCGCGTAAACTTCCTTGATATCGTCGCCAATGGTCTTTTTTTCTTCTTCGAGGCGCTCGATGCGCTCGATGAAAGCACGCAACTGGCCAACAGCAATGGTCTGGGCTTCGCTGGTAATGTCGTCGCTCACGCGTTTCTCCAATTCAAAGTCGATTATGAATGCGGGTCAAAGGTCATCCGTTACAGGAACAGGACCATTGCCGAAAGTCGGACTTAGTTTTTCTGCGAGTCGCAGGCAAAATTAAGAGCCAGTGGGCTTGGAAATGCACTTTTTATCGCCGACGGGCTGTGGATAGCGGGCAAAGGATCAGCCAACCGGGCCAGATCGCGAACCGAAATGCCGGATTTCATGGATTTCAGGCATCGCGTTGATTTTTGCCAGCATCGGCCCCAGCAGTTCTGCCCATTGTGTTGCCCCGGCTTTGTCAGCAATCAAATCCTGTCGCACTTCAATGAGAACATGCGCATAGCCTCTGGCGGTTGCATGGCGATAAAGCGCATCGTTCTTAAGTGCACCATCATAAGGTTCGTTATCGCCGACAACCAATCCGGCCTCATTGCGCAGCATGGAAAGGAAAGGGGTAACACCACGCGGGTCAGCATCCCATAACAGCCCGATATGCCACGGACGGTCTTTGCCGCGCCAGTTTGGTGTAAAGGAATGGATCGCGACGATGAATGGTGCTTTCCCGCTTTCAGCTGCAACGCGTGTGCTCATTGAGGCTACGGCATCGTGATAGGGGCGATAGAAACGGTCGAGGCGGCTTTCGCGCTCTTCCGGCGTCATCGGGTAGTTACCGGAAATCACCGCACCGTCTGATAATTGCATGATGAGTGTCGGATCGTCTTCGCCGCGATTGGGATCAATCAGCAACCGGGAAAAGCCACCCATGACGGCTGGGGCCTTGAGCTTGGCTGCCAGTTGCCGCGTCAGTTCCTCGACGCCGATATCATAAGCGATATGGCGCTCAAACTCGCTTTGCGCCAAGCCAAGACTGCCATATTTGGCAGGCAAATCACGCCGGGCATGATCGGCAGTCAGAAGCAAGCCGAGGCTAAGGTCGCCATCGACCTGATGGACGGGTGAGAACGACGGATCAAATGACATGGATGCAGCTTCTTGGGTGGGATTTCTGTCATAAATCGCAAGTAGTTTCAGCTCTGTCATGAGAAAGTCGGTATTGCAACGATCATTCTCAAAAGAATGGTGAAGGAGTTTCGGGATTGAGGCAAGGCAGGAATCTAATCGTTTAAATTGCGCGAAAATCGCTATGCAGTTTGATTGGAAATGCTGTAACTGATTTGTTCTCTCCGGGATTGCGTTGACATCAAAGGCGAAACTGCCGAAAAGAGATCGACCGAAAGAGGATTTCCTTGCGTGAGACAAAAGCGATTGCGGACTGAAGGAGTTCGGCGAATGCGACTTCCAGTGTTTTTGGGTTTGTTTTCCACTGTGCTTGTGGGCGCTTTGGGTATGACATCCATGGAAGCGCGTGCTGATTTTCGAGTATGTAACTCAACTCAGAATCTGGTTGGTGTTTCCATTGGCTACAGAGCCAAGGCCGGCTGGGTGACCGAGGGCTGGTGGCATATTGATGGCTCCACCTGCAAGACGCTGATCGAGGGGCCGTTGACCTCCCGATATTATTATCTTTTCGCAGAAGATTCTCAGAGCGGCGGTCGCTGGGAAGGCAAAGTGAACATGTGTGTGGCGGAAAAAGAATTCCGTATCACAGGTGTTCAGGATTGTTTTGCCCGTGGTTTCCAGCGCAATGGCTTTCAGGAATACGATACCGGGGAACAATCGAGCTGGATGGTACAGCTCACGGACGAAACGCCGTTAGAAAACTCCACAGTTACAGGAACGAATAACCCATGAAGCGCAACCGCAAGGTCAAGATTCTCGCCACACTCGGCCCGGCGTCTGGCGAGGAATCCGTTATCCGTCAGCTTTTTGAAGCAGGCGCAGACGTTTTCCGTATCAATATGAGTCATGCCGATCATGATATGATGCGTACGCTTGTGAAGCGCATCCGCAATGTTGAAAAAGAGCTTGGTCGTCCAATCGGCATTCTCGCCGATCTTCAGGGTCCAAAGCTCCGCGTTGGCAAGTTCAAAGATACCAAAGTCACATTGACCGTTGGTCAGACCTTTACCCTCGACAACAATCAGGAACCGGGCGATGAAACCCGCGTTTATCTCCCGCATCCTGAAATTCTGGAAGCTGTGGAAGCTGGCCATCGTCTTCTGATCGATGACGGCAAGCTGGAACTGATCGCAGAATCAAGTGACGGCAAGTCGATTGTTTGTAAGGTTGTTGCTGGAACCAGCATTTCCGATCGTAAGGGTGTTAGCCTGCCGGATACCACGCTGGGTGTCGGCGCTCTGACGGAAAAAGATTACAAGGATTTCGACGCTGTTCTGAAGGAAGATATCGACTGGGTTGCCCTGTCGTTCATTCAGCGTCCGGAAGATTTGATCGAAGCACGCAAGATTTCAGGCGGCAAGGTCGGTCTGATGTCGAAGATCGAAAAGCCGCAGGCTGTCACCCGTTTGGATGAGATCATCGAACTGTCCGACGCTATCATGGTTGCCCGTGGTGATCTTGGCGTTGAAATGCCACTGGAAAGCGTTCCGGGCATTCAGAAGCAGATGATCCGCAAGGCACGCCGCGCTGGTAAGCCGGTTGTGGTTGCCACGCAGATGCTCGAATCAATGATCACGGCACCAGTTCCAACCCGCGCTGAAGTGTCGGACGTTGCAACGGCTGTGTTTGAAGGTGCAGACGCGGTTATGCTTTCGGCAGAATCGGCTTCTGGCCAGTATCCGGTTGAAGCAGTTGCCACCATGAACCGCATTGCGGAAAAGGTTGAGCGCGAGCCGACCTATCCGGGCATTCTGGATGCGCAGCGCGCAATTCCTGAACCAACCGGCTCCGATGCGATTGCTTTGGCTGCACGTCAGATCGCTGAAACGCTGAACCTTTCGGCAATCGTCACGTACACGGCTTCGGGTGCAACTGGTCTTCGTGCGGCGCGTGAACGTCCTCGTACGCCAATCATCGCGCTGTCGCCGGTTGTTGAAACCGCACGCCGCCTGTCAGTTGTCTGGGGTCTGCATTGCGTTGTCACAGAAGACGCGCATGATCTGGAAGATATGGTCGATCACGCCTGTCAGGTCGCCTTCAAGGAAGAGTTCGGCAAAGCTGGCGATCGTCTGATCGTTACGGCTGGTGTGCCATTCGGAACACCGGGCGCAACCAACCTTCTTCGCATTGCCTATATTGGGGCCGACGGACAGTCTTCCACCGACTAAACTGTCGGTATTCGGTTTCTGCTGGCCTGCAAATGGCGTGATTTTTCGCTTCCGGTGCTCACGTACGTTAAGTACGCTGCGCGCCGGTTCTCAAATCCCACCATTTTCGGCTCACCATAATTCCGAATTCCATCCAGTTTTGGGTGGCCTCATATAAAAGAAAAAAACGCGCTCCTTTCGGGGCGCGTTTTTGTTTGTATCGTTGCGTGAGAATCAGGTGCGGGTGTCGCTCAGCTCTTCCGTGAGATCGAGCAGGTTCTTCTGCGCATCACGCATCATCGGATTAACCTCAAGCGCTTTCTCATAGGCTTTTAGAGCTTGCTCCTTAAGACCACGGGCACGCAAAATATCGGCCATGCCGGTCAGAGCGCCATAGTGGCGCGGCTCAAGCTCCAGCGTGCGGTTGATGTCATACATGGCATGCGCATAGTCATTGCGCAGGTAATAGACCGTCGCACGACGGTTCCATGCTTCCGCATAGTCGGGATTGATCGCGATGGCTTCATTGAGAAAATCGAGCGCTGACGTGTAGCGCTTTTCAAGCATCGCTGAATTGGCCCATTGCACCAGAAGGTCCACCGTGGCGCTGCCAGATTGCTGCCAGATCTGATTGATCTGGATCGTCAGGCGCCGAGCCTTGGTCGCATCCGAGGTACGCTTGAGATCAGCAAAAAGCTTATCGAGACGCTCTTCAGGCGTTTGGTCTGCTTGTTCTTGGGGTTTGGGAGCAGGCTTTTGTTCGCTGTCGGCACCCGTCTGCACAGGCAGGATAGGGGCGGTCAGCTTAGGCTTCGTATCAGCGAGGGCAGGGCTGGTGATCAGCAGAGCTGCGCTAAAGGCTGATAGGAGCGTAATGTGTATTGGATAAGCAAAAACGTTCCGCATACGCATAATGTTTATTATACGTAGCGAAACGTCAAATGCAAAATCAGAAATAAGATTAGCCCTGACGTGCCTTGAAGCGCGGAGCAGTCTTATTGATGATGTAAACGCGGCCCTTACGACGAACGAGCTGGCAGTCACGATGACGGCCCTTGAGCGCCTTGAGCGAATTCTTGATCTTCATGTCAATCACCGGTCTTGGTTGGGCCCATCGACAGCACGTGTCGCGGGGCGGCATAAAAACAGGCGCCCAAGGCGCCAATTGGTTACAGGCAGTATTCCTGCCCGAAGGGTTGGCCGAAATACACAATATTTCAGCCGAATGTCAACTCCTGCGCCGCAGATTCACGAAGACTGGTCCCGAAAATCTTGCCGCAGGGCCTACGAACGCAGGAATCTGATCGATTCCTGCGTGATGCTTAGCGTGCGCGGGGGTGAATGCGGGTCACATGACCCATTTTGCGGCCCGGGCGGGCTTCTTTTTTACCATAGAGATGCAGCACAGCATTCGATTCTGCGAGAATCGCCGGAACCTGCTCAATATCGTTGCCGATCAAGTTTTCCATCACGCAATCGGAATGGCGCACCGTGTCACCAAGCGGCAGCCCTGCAACGGCACGGATATGCTGTTCAAACTGCGAGATCGCGCAGGCAGCTTCCGTCCAGTGACCGGAATTATGTACGCGTGGTGCAAATTCATTGGCCAGCAGCGTTCCGTCAGCCATAACGAAGAATTCGAGACCAAGCACACCGACATAATCAAGCGCATGGAGAAGCTTCTCAGCGGCCTTGCTGGCGGTGTCGGCTGTCTCAGTCGAGATTGCTGCCGGAACGGTCGAAGTCGACAGAATGCCGTCCTTATGGACGTTTTCTGAAATATCGAAGATTGCAACATTGCCGCTACGGTCGCGCGCTGCGATCACTGACACTTCGCGTTCAAAAGCGACAAAGCCTTCAAGGATTGCCGGTGCGTGCTTGATTGCGTCAAGCGCGTTCTTCGCTTCGTTTTCGTCAAGCGATGTGAGGCGGACCTGTCCCTTGCCATCATAGCCGAGGCGGCGGGTTTTCAGAATACCGCGTTCACCCAGTGCTCCGAGCGCTGCTATGAGCGATTCTTCATCGTCAACGAGACGCCACGGGGCGGTTTCGATGCCGCTTTCATTGAGGAATTGCTTTTCGGTAAAGCGATCCTGCGAAATCTCAAGCGCTGCGGGTGGCGGAAAAACGAGCGCCGATTCTGCAAGCTTGTCAGCGGCCGTTACCGGCACATTCTCAAACTCATATGTGATAACGTCAGACGCTGCTGCAAGCTGTGCCAGCGCCGCCGGATCATCATAGGCAGCAATAATCTGGCGATTTGCCACCTGTGCTGCCGGACAGTCTGCCTGTGGTTCGAGAATGATGGTTTCATATCCAAGGCGCGCAGCCGCCATAGCGAGCATGCGGCCAAGCTGGCCGCCGCCGATGATGCCGATTGTAGAACCTGCCTGCAATGCTGAACCTGTCATATCAGACCTCATCGGATGGGCGTTCTGCAACGCTTTCGGTCTGGGCGCTGCGCCATTCGTCAAGACGGGCTGCAAGAGCGTCGTCATAAAGTGCAAGGACTGCTGCCGATAAAAGCGCTGCGTTGACTGCGCCAGCGCGACCGATGGCGAGTGTGCCAACTGGTATGCCGGCTGGCATCTGTACGATGGAAAGGAGTGAGTCCTGACCAGAAAGCGCTTTCGACTGAACCGGAACGCCAAAGACCGGAAGTGGAGTCATCGCTGCGGCCATACCGGGGAGGTGGGCAGCGCCGCCAGCGCCAGCAATCACGACCTTCAAGCCTTCGGCTTTTGCGCCTTTGGCAAAAGAAACGAGGCGATCAGGGGTACGGTGGGCGGACACAATGCGGGCATCGAAAGATATACCCAATGCCTCAAGCGTATCAGCGGCATGGCGCATTGTTTCCCAATCGGATTGGCTTCCCATAATGATTGCGACATCTGCACTTCTGCTCATTGATCCGTCCTGCTTCTTGAGATCATGGAATGAAAAACAAAGCCGGGCGAACCCCGGCTATGAAACGTCTTTTATGTGATGCTCAGGCGATGATGTCAGGGATGACCTGATCTTCCAGCTCCTGAAGCTTGTCTTTGATTGCGAGCTTTTTCTTTTTCATGCGCTGTATGCGCAGCTGATCGCAGCCGACCTGCATCATTGCATCTATGGCTGCATCAAAATCCGCGTGTTCCTGTTTCAGACGTGCAACGGCCAATCTGATTTCGGCCTGATCCTGATCGGACATGCGGTTTGCCCCATTTCTTAAAAATAATATTACGGGCCGCTCCAGACTGGTGCAGACCCGTTTCAAGCGAAGCCTTTATCACATTTTTCGTGATTGGAAAATCCTACCAAAACAAATTCGACTTTGCATCAAACTCATGCCACAGTGTCATTGTTCTGTCATGAACAACGGTTGCTAACGAAACTGTTGAATGGCAGCCGGGACTGCGTAATTGGCCCGGATAGCAGGAGGTGTACTACCGGGCGTTTGCGCAGGTGAGAGCGGATAGAGCCATTTGTTGGCAAAACGCGACATGGCTCTGTCCTTTTGGTTAAATCAATCGAAGGAGAATTGATGATGGCTATCGAGTCCCATCTTGCCACGCTTGAACAGAAGCACGGCGCTTTGGAAGAGGAAATCTCCGAAGCTTTAGCGTCACCGGCAATTGATGACCTGCATGTTACGTCTCTCAAGCGCAAGAAGCTGGCTCTCAAAGAGCAGATTGAAAAACTGAAAATTCAGGTGACGCGTCACTGATCCCCAAGCACGGTGGTCAACATCCTTAAATTGTTGATTTAGCGTCGTTTTCTTTTCCGCCTATGCTAGAGCGCGTTTCGATCTGATTGAATCAGATCGGCGCTCTAAACATCGCGCTCCAGATACATGATGCGAACCATCACCCCTCAGATATTGGTGGCTGCGTTACAGCCGCCGAACATCTTTATTTAGTTGGCTTCGCCCTCCGCCCGTGGGTCGAGATTCATCCCCTCAGGCGTTGCACTCTTCACAGATGGCATGCTCTTAAACTGCTCTTTTTCAGATTTCGGTATTGATGCGCGTCGGCGTGAGCGAAACAGTGCATAGGCTGTTATTGAAATATGCGCGAGCGCGGTGATTGCAAACAATCCCGATGGCCAGAAAATATCCATCGCAGCCGCAGCCAGCAAAGGTCCGAGCATGGTGCCGAAGCCATAAAGTAGCAGTAGCCCGCTCGATACTTTCACGAAGCTTTCAGATGTGGCGTGGTCATTGGCATGAGCAACGGCGACCGGATAAAGCGCATAAGCAAGCGAGCCATAGCAGCCAGTCATGATGATGATCACCGTGCCGTTTGATGGGCCGATTATAAAGGCTGCCAGGCCGACAAGAGCCGCAAGCGAAGCAACGCCAGCTAACACATAACGGCGATCAATCAGATCGGAAATGCGGCCGACAGGTATTTGCATCAATGCGCCAGCGGCAATTGTCACGCTAACCATGAGCGCGATTTCTGGGGTAGAAATGCCGGATTTTGCGCCGAATACCGCGCCTAGCGTGCCCCATGCACCGTTTGCAATCCCGATCAGGATGCAGCCGACAAATGCGGCAGGTGAATTGCGATAGAGTGCTTTGAGGTCCAGTTGCACTTCGGTTAGCGGTTTGGGGCTCACGGCAGTGGACATGGCGGTCGGGATCAGCGCCAGGCAGAACAGAATGCCGGTGATCATAAAAAGGTGATCAGAACGAATATCGCCGTTGGCGACCATCATCTGGCCGCTCATGGTCGCACCATAGTTGACCATCATATAAAGGCCGAAGATTTTGCCACGCGATTCATTGGTTGCGCGCTCGTTGAGCCAGCTTTCAATGACCATGAAAGCGCCGGCCATTGAGAAGCCGGTGAATGTGCGTAAGATTATCCAGGATACCGCATCGATATAGATGCCAGACAAAAGGGCTATGATTGCTGCGGAGGCTGCGAAACAGCCAAAAGCACGCACATGGCCGACACGCCGCACAAGGCGCGGGGCAAAAAGACAACCAGCAACGAAGCCACCTGCCCATGTGGTCCCCAGCATACCAAGCGATGCAACTGAAAAGCCTTCTAGTCCACCGCGCAATGGCAGAAGCAGACCATGCAGGCCGGAGGCCATCAACAGAAAGGCTGTGCCGCAGAGCAGCGCCAGAACCTGAATATAAATGCGCAAGATCACGTTCCCGGGATTTTATGAAGTCGCTTAACCGCTACTTCGCTTTATCATTGATGAGGAAACAGCGCAGTCTCAACGGAAAAGAGCTTCCGCCGCTGCGCGGCTGTCTCCCTTCTTTAGCCTCTCGGCTTTTAGACGTTCTATTTCAGACTGGAGTAAAGCGATGTGCTGGTCGATTTCGATAACCGACAGCAGGGATAATTCTTCATCACTAAGAACCACACTGTTGCGTGGTTTTGTAACATCTTCGTCAAAACCGCTCATGGCCTTCCTCCGGAGTCTATGATGGGCTTATAAAGAGAGAAAAGATTTAACACCTTGAATCTTCGCATATATATTTCCAGAAATCGATGATGATTTCGCCGAACTTACCCAGCATGTCGCTATGTGCGGCATTTATGCGACGATAGGACGAAACAGGAGCTTTGATCATGACGGCTGAATTGCCTTCCCACATGACTGCAATCGAAATTGTGCAGCCGGGTGACGCAAGTGTATTGCAACCTGTTGAGCGCGCAGTTCCTCAGCCGAAAGCTGGCGAAATACTGGTGCGGGTTCGCGCTGCGGGTGTAAACCGTCCTGACGTGTTGCAGCGACAAGGCAGTTACGCTCCGCCACCGGGAGCGTCCGACATTCCGGGGTTGGAAATTGCGGGTGATGTTGTTGCAATTGGTGAAGGTGTGAAGCGCTATCGCATTGGTGATGCAGTCGTGGCGCTGCTCGCTGGTGGTGGTTATGCAGAATATGCCACGGTGCATGAAAGCACGGCTCTGCCGTTGCCATCCGGCTATAGCTACAGTGAAGCGGCGGCGATCCCCGAAACCTTCTTCACTGTTTGGCACAATGTGTTTGAGCGCGGTGGATTGAAAGAAGGCGAAACGCTGCTGATCCATGGCGGGTCATCTGGCATTGGCACCACCGCTATTCAGCTTGCCAAGGCTTTCGGTGCGAAGGTGATTGTTACGGCTGGCTCAGCTGATAAATGCGATGCTTGTCTCAAGCTCGGTGCTGACCGCGCGGTGAATTATCGTGACGAAGATTTCGTTGCCGTGGTGAAAGATATGACGGACGGCAAGGGCGCGGATGTCATTCTTGATATGGTTGGCGGCGATTATGTTGATCGCAATTATAAGGCTGCCGCTGAAGATGGACGTATCGTGCAGATTGCTTTTCTGAATGGTGCAAAGGCTACGGCCAATTTCGCACTCCTGATGACCAAACGCCTCACGCATACTGGTTCGACATTGCGGTCGCGTTCGGTGGAGTTCAAAGCAGGCATCGCGCGTGAACTGGAAGCAAAAGTCTGGCCGCTTCTTGCTGAGCGTCGCGTTGCACCAGTGATGGATATGACTTTCCCATTGAAAGATGCGCGGCAGGCGCATGAGCGCATGGAAGGCAGTCAGCATATCGGCAAGATTGTGCTTGAAGTTGCCTGATTTTGTTCAATGAAAAGAGAACATGGGATGGGATGGCAGCAGTTTCTTGCTCTGCGCTCAAAAAAAATATATATAGACCGTGATTTCCCGGAATTTGTGGTTTTTCCCACGGCCCGCCCTACCGGAGCGGACGAACAAGAGGATTATATCTAATGGCCACCCAGCTTCTTATGCCGAAGGCAACGGCAGTCTGGCTCGTTGATAATACGGCTCTGTCCTTTGATCAGATCGCGGCTCTTTGCAAGCTGCATCCGCTCGAAGTGAAGGCTATTGCGGACGGTGAGGCCTCGCAGGGTATCAAGGGACTTGATCCGGTGATTACCGGCCAGCTTTCGCGCGAAGAAATCGCGAAGGGCGAAAAAGACCCGTATCATCGTGTAAAGCTTTCTGAGCCAAAGGTTCGCGTACCAGAAGCCAAGCGCAAGGGCCCACGTTACACGCCGCTTTCAAAGCGTCAGGATCGTCCGAATGCGATTCTCTGGCTGGTTCGCAACCATCCTGAATTGAAGGACGCACAGGTTTCGCGTCTCGTTGGAACGACAAAGTCGACCATTGAGCAGATTCGCAACCGTACCCATTGGAATTCGGCAACTTTGACCGCAATGGACCCGGTAACACTTGGTCTTTGCTCGCAGATTGATCTCGATCTTGAAGTTGATCGTGCAGCACGCAGCCGTCCAGTTGTTGAATCCGACAGCACATTGCTGCCAGCATCAGCGACCGAAAACTTTGATTACCGCGATGCGGCTCCTGAAGAAGAAGAGCTGGATGCGGAAAAGGTTTTCGCAAAGCTTTCTTCATTGAAGAGCACAAACTCCGACGAAGACGAAGAATAAGATTGTCTTCGATGAACACAGAAAACCCGCCGGTCTGGCGGGTTTTTCTTTTTAAGCTGGATGGTGCTTCAATCCTTAAAAGAATTCCACTCGCTTAATTCCATGAGCCGATAAAAGTCGGCCAGTGTTTTGCCGCGTTCTGAACGGAATGTGCGACCAGCTTTGTCAGCGGTGATAATGCGGTCCGTGCGAAATGTGCGGAAAGCATTGCGCAATTCGCACCAGCCGATCACAGTCCAGACCTTGCCCCAGAACCAAAGACCAAGCGGACGAATGTCACGCTCACTCTCACGCGCTTCAAGGTCTCTATAGCGGATATTGAGCACGGTGCCTTCATCCACCGCGCGTTCGACGGCATCAATAATGCGCCGTTCATCCACACTGATCGATGTGGATGGCGCATGGATTTGCGTGCTGGTAATGCGCGCGCGCTCTTCCTTGGGCAGAACGGCCTCAATTTTTACAAGCGCTTCCTCGGCACCGCGTGCCATGGAAACACCACCCCATGCACGGATCAGGCGCGCACCAGCAACCAGCGCCACGATCTCATCGCGGGTAAACATCAGCGGCGGCAGCTCGAACCCCTGACGCAGAATATAGCCGACACCAGCCTCCCCATCGATAGGAACGCCCGTTGATTGAAGATCGGCTATATCGCGATAGATGGTGCGTTCGGAGACTTCCAACCGTTCGGCAAGCTGCCGTGCGGTGACAAGCCTGCCACCGCGCAGATGCTGAACAATTTGGAAAAGGCGGTCTGCGCGGCGCATTCCGGATTTATTCTCCGTTACATTGTTTTGCTTTGCGCTGTTCCAGATAGCGATCTGGCCAGCCCATATCCTTACGCAGTTCGCCCGGAAGTTCATCGAGTGCGCGCTGTGTAAGAATGAAGCGCCGACGCTCATTTTGTCTGCGCCTGTATTCCTTCAGAATTGCGAGCAGTGGTGCGATTGCGAATGCCATGGTGAATCCCTCGTCTGTAAGAATGCACTATGACACAGTGCTCCTGACAACTCTCTGTCAGGAGTAATGCTGATTGTTAGGGTTTAAATCGCGGTTCTGCCGTGTAGCTGAGCGGCAGGCGTCCGCCGTCGGCATAGATCGTCTGACCAGTGATGAAACTCGAATCGTTGGATGCTAGAAATGAAGCAATTGCTGCAATTTCAGTGGCTTGACCGATTCGGCCCAATGGCGTTCGGTCGAGTATCTTTTTGCGTGCTTCCTTGTCTGTATTCACCGCAGCAAGCATATCGGTTTCAATCGAACCGGGGCCAATCGCATTGACGCGGATACCCCATTTGGCAAGTGCCACTGCCATTGTGCGTGTCAGCTGGTTCATACCGCCTTTGGAGACAGAATAAGCAAGCTGTTCTGGCAAGCCGTAAATGGCATTGATCGATGACATATTGATGATTTTGCCTGCATCGCCACCGGCTTCTACGCGTGCGACCATCCGTTTTGCAACAGACTGCCCGCAAAGAAATGCACCCTTGAGATTAACGCGCATCACCCGGTCGAAATCGGCTTCTTTCAGATCGAGAAAATCGGCCTGATGCACGATACCGGCATTGTTGACCAGAATATCGATTTCGCCAAGATTGGTTGCCGCATAGGTCAGCAGATTGTGAATGTCGAGCTTGTCACCCACATCGCAGGCAATCGACAGAACTTTGCCATATTGCTCCAGATCTCTGACGGCTTTTGCAGCTTCTGACCCGTCAATATCCGATAAAACAACGCTAGCACCATCCATCAGGAAGCGTTTGGCGATGGCATAGCCGATGCCACGCGCAGCCCCTGTGATGATCGCAACCTTGCCTTCTAACTGCATGTATTATTCTCCGAATTTTGCCGGAGAGTGGACCGGCGACTTTCGCCGGTCAATGCATGATCAATAAATTAGACAAAAGCTAGCCCGATGTGACGCTCGCGCAGAACCGTGCTGATCTCGTCGAGAATCGCTGGGTCATCAATGGTGGCAGGCATTTTCCATTCCACACCATCAGCAATTTTCTGGATCGTTGAGCGCAAAATCTTGCCGGAACGGGTTTTGGGCAGACGTTTGACGGTGAGAGCCAGTCGGAAAGCTGCGACCGGGCCGATGGCATCGCGAATCATGCTCACGCATTCTTTTTCGACTTCTTGGCTATCGCGGTCGATATTGGATTTCAGCACGAGAAATCCGCAAGGCACCTGACCTTTGACAGAATCGGAAATGCCAAGCACCGCGCATTCTGCAACATCCGGATGACTGGAAAGCACTTCCTCCATGGCGCCTGTTGAGAGACGATGGCCGGCGACATTGATGATGTCGTCGGTGCGGCTCATGATGTAGAGATAGCCGGCTTCATCCATATAGCCTGCATCGGCAGTCTTATAATAGCCGGGAAACTCGTTGAGATAGGCTTTGCGAAAGCGCTCATCGGCGTTCCACAAGGTCGGCAGACAACCGGGCGGCAAGGGCAACTTAATCAGAATATTACCAAGCTGTCCGCGTTCGACTTCATGGCCCGCATCATCGAGCACCTGAATATCATAGCCGGGCAGGCAAACCGCAGGTGAGCCATATTTGGTTTCAAGCAGGCCGAGGCCGAGCGGATTGGCGACCATTGGCCAGCCGCTCTCGGTCTGCCACCAATGATCAATCACCGGACAGCCAAGCAGATTTTCAGCCCAGTGGATAGTGTCGGGATCAGCACGTTCGCCCGCCAGATAGAGTGCGCGGAATTTGGAAAGATCATATTTACGCACGAAATTGCCGTCCGCGTCGTCTTTCTTGATGGCACGCAAAGCGGTTGGCGCGGTGAACATCACTTCCACATTGTGTTCAGCAATGATGCGCCAATAGGTGCCTGCATCGGGCGTGCCGACTGGCTTACCTTCAAACAGAATGCTGGTGGCACCGGCAATCAGTGGCGCATAGACGATATAGGAATGGCCAACGACCCAGCCGACATCAGAAGCGGCCCAAAACACCTGTCCCGGTTCAACGCCAAAGACATGCTTCAGCGACCATGCAAGTGCTACCATATGCCCGCCATTGTCACGCACGACACCTTTTGGCTCGCCCGTGGTGCCGGATGTATAAAGCACATAAAGCGGATCAGTAGCATCAACCGGCGTACAGGGAACGTGACGACCGCGTGCTGCATCGACGGATGTACGGTAATCTATGTCGCGGCCTTCAACGGGATTATGCGGGTGCTGGTCGCGCTGAAGGATGATGCAATGCTCGACCTTGTGACGGGCAGTGGCAATCGCTTTGTCGAGCATGGCCTGATACGGCACGACACGGGTTGGTTCGATGCCGCACGAGCCGGCGATAATCATTACCGGTTTTGCATCATCAATTCGGGTTGCAAGCTCGTTGGCAGCAAAGCCACCAAACACAACGGAGTGCACGGCTCCAATACGCGCTGAGGCCAGCATTGCGATCGCTGCCTCTGGCACCATTGGCATATAGATAAGCACACGGTCGCCTTTGGTTACCCCATTATCGAGCATGACTGCCGAGAGGGCTTCCACCTCTTCCAGCAATTCGCGATAGGTGAATTTGCGTACAGAGCCTGTTACCGGGCTTTCGTAAATGAGCGCAACCTGATCGCCACGCCCATTGGCGACATGACGGTCGAGCGCATTGTAACAGGTGTTGCATTCAGCGCCTTTAAACCAGTGCCCATAGACGCCTTCATCGCTCGCAAAAACCTGATCCCATGGCTTGAACCAGTCAATGGCCTTAGCCGCAGTCGCCCAGAATTTCTCCGGGTCATTCTGCCATGATGCATAGGTTTGCGCATATTTCGATGTCATGCTGTTCCTCCCAGACGCACGCGTTGAGCAAGCTCGTCACTTGGTTACGCATTGCGATAACATGCTGGATGAAAGCGCAAGATTTGGCTCGTTGGCCTTATCTCCTCCACGCGCTTTTCATCTCCTCCGGGGATGAGTGTAAGCTGATGAGCGAAGTTTCGTCCATCAAACTAAAGATGAATAAACATATCAGAGTCGGGAAAGCAGTGATCAGACTTGCAGCAGGTCTGTTGCTACGTCACAAGGAGGAATGAGAGGTGCTTCGTGACCAAAATTTTGCCAGTGCTGCTGATGGCCCTCATGGCTTTGCATATTATCAAGCCGCTGGGTTGGCCGGGTCTGAAAAAGCGCGGTGATTTTTGGAAGATCGCTGTGTTTGCAATTTTCGCTATGGCGGTAGTTGTTGGTTTTCATTTCGCTGAAAGCTAAAATTATCAATTGGCGTGAGTTTTTATTGATATTTTCGCAGCTTAAGGGTCATTTTAGCCATAATTGGGTTTTGAAATGGCGGTGAAAAATCCCATCTAAATACTATTAGCTATAGGAGGAGAGATGCGACGTGCCCTGTTAAGCCTGCCATTCATGCTGGCTGCATCGATGATCGCCGTTCCGATGCAAACCGCATTCGCGGAAAGCATCAATGCAGGAAGCAGGCAAGCCACCACTGAGTTGCCTTTCAACATAGCGCCAGTGGCAGAATTCGACACACCATGGGCGATTGCATTTTTGCCGGGCGGAAAATTGATCCTTACCGAGAAGGGTGGCAAAGCTTTTGTCGTGACCCAAAAGGGTGAAAAGACTGAAGTTTCCGGTCTTCCTGAAGTCCTCTATAGTGGCCAGAATGGATTGCTGGATATTGTGCCAGCGCCTGATTTTGCCAAGAGCAAGGCAATTTACTTCACCTATGTCATGCCGGAAAATGGTGGCGGTAGTCTTGTGCTGGTGCGTGCCACTTTGTCTGAAGGCAAAGGCAAGGCGGAGTTTAAGAACCTTGAGGCAATCTGGAAACAGTCTGCGGTTGCTAAGGGTGGACAGCCTGGTGGCAAGATCGCGTTTTCGCCCGATAAAAAGCATCTGTTCTTGTCAGTCGGTGATCGGATGATCCCTGCTACTGCGCAGGACGAAAATGCACCGATGGGCAAGGTTCTGCGTATGAACCTTGATGGTTCTGTTCCGAAAGACAATCCACATGCATCGGAAGAGGGCGTTAAAGCGCTGACATGGAGCATGGGGCATCGCAATCCCTATGGGCTTGCTTTCGCGCCTGACGGTAAACTCTGGGAACATGAGATGGGACCGCGCGGTGGCGATGAGTTCAATCTCATCAAGCCGGGTTTGAACTATGGCTGGCCGGTCGTATCCAATGGCGACAATTATAGCGGCAGACCTATTCCACGGCACAGCACACGACCGGATTTTGAGGCACCGATGCTGTTCTGGACGCCGGTGATTTCACCGGGCGGACTGGTTTTCTATAAGGGCAAGCAGTTCTCTGACTGGAATGGTTCTGCGCTGATTGCGGGGCTTTCATCGCAGGCATTGATCCGCGTCACGATTAACAGTGACGGCCAGCCGAATGAAGCAGAGCGCTTTGCGATGGAAAATCGTATCCGCGATGTTGCGGTTGCGCCTGATGGTGCGATCTGGGTGATCGAAGATGATAATCCGGGTCGTTTATTAAAACTGACGTCTAAGCCATAAAGATAAAGCCCCGGATTAGAGCGCCGATTTTATCGGCGCTCTAATTTTTTACCTGACGCGCATTTTGTCCGAAAACCGGTTCCCACTTTTCGGAATGCGCTTGTCCGGCCTTTCCTTTTACTTCTTCAAGACATCAACGCCGGGAAGCGGCTTGCCTTCCATCCACTCAAGGAATGCGCCGCCAGCAGTCGAGATATAGGTGAAGTCGTCTGCAACGCCTGCATGGTTGAGTGCAGCAACAGTGTCGCCACCGCCGCCGACCGAAACCAGCTTGCCAGCTTTGGTGCGGGCTGCAACATGCTTTGCAGTCTTAACGGTTGCGGCATCGAACGGACGCAATTCAAACGCACCGAGCGGGCCGTTCCAGATGAGCGTTGCCGCATCATCAATGGCCGAAGCGATCAGGTCGGTTGAAAGCGCGCCTGCATCCAGAATCATGCCGTCGCTTGGTACGCCATCAACGCCATAGGTCTGATTTGGCGTGTCGGCAGCAAAGTGCCAGCCCACAACAGCATCAACAGGCAAGATGATCGCGCATTTGGTCTTTTCAGCCTTAGCCATGATTTCGCGCGCGGTATGCGCAAGATCATGTTCGCAAAGCGATTTGCCAACGTCGTGGCCCTGTGCTGCGAGGAAGGTGTTGGCCATGCCGCCGCCGATCACTAGTGCGTCAACCTTTTCAATCAGGTTGGAGAGGAGGTCGAGCTTTGTCGAAACCTTGGCGCCGCCAACAATTGCAACAACCGGACGCACCGGCTGGCCGAGACCTTTTTCAAGGGCTTCGAGTTCTGCCTGCATACCACGGCCTGCATAGGCTGGCAGTACATGGGCCAGGCCTTCAGTCGAAGCGTGCGCGCGGTGTGCAGCCGAGAAAGCATCGTTGACATAAATGTCGCCGTTTGCAGCAAGTGCTGCCACGAATTCCGGGTCGTTCTTTTCTTCGCCTTTGTGGAAGCGGGTGTTTTCGAGAAGAAGAACATCACCGTCTTTCAGTGCATCAACAGCAGTCTTGGCTTTGTCGCCAATGCTGTCTTCTGCAAAATGCACACCATGACCAAGAACCTTGGCGAGCGGCTTTACGACATGCTTCAGTGAATTTTCGTCAGAGGCCACACCCTTCGGGCGACCGAAATGGGCGAGCAGGATAACCTTTGCACCCTTCTTCGAGAGCTCCGCAATGGTTGGAACAATACGTTCGATACGGGTGAGGTCAGTTACCTCGCCGTTTGCCATTGGTACGTTGAGGTCCACGCGAACCAGAACGCGCTTTGATTTGACGTCGACATCATCAAGGGTGCGGAAAGCCATTTTTCTTCTCTCGGTTTTGAATATGTAATTGAAAACGCCCCTTCATGATTGAAGGGGCGTTGTCAGGTATTAGATCAGCTTGCCCATAGCGACAGCGGTGTCGCTCATGCGGTTCGAGAAGCCCCACTCATTGTCGTACCACGACAGGATGCGCACCATGGTGCCGTCCATGACCTTGGTCTGGTCGGTGTGGAAAACCGACGAATGCGAATCATGGTTGAAGTCGTGCGATACCAGCGGCTCATCGGTGTAACCGAGGATGCCCTTGAGGCGGCCATTGGCAGCTTCACGGATCGCATTGTTGATTTCTTCAACAGTGGTTGTGCGCTTGGCAACGAAAGTCAGGTCAACGACCGAAACATTCGGGGTCGGAACGCGGATTGCAACGCCGTCGAGCTTGCCCTTCAGTTCTGGCAGAACCAGACCAACAGCCTTGGCAGCGCCCGTCGAAGTCGGGATCATCGAAAGAGCTGCTGCGCGTGCGCGGTAGAGATCCTTGTGCATGGTGTCCAGCGTTGGCTGGTCGCCAGTGTAAGAATGGATCGTGGTCATGAAGCCCTTTTCGATGCCGATTGCATCGTTAAGAACCTGTGCCACTGGTGCAAGGCAGTTGGTGGTGCACGAAGCGTTGGAAATGACCTGATGATCCTTCGTCAGCTTGTCGTGGTTGACGCCGAAAACGACAGTCAGATCAGCGCCATCGGCAGGAGCCGAAACGATAACGCGCTTTGCGCCAGCTTCAAGATGAAGGGCTGCCTTGTCGCGTGCAGTGAAAATGCCGGTGCATTCCAGAGCGATGTCGACGTTTTCTTCTTTCCACGGCAGTTCAGCCGGGTTGCGAACAGCGTGAACCTTGATCGGGCCGTAGCCAACGTCGATGGTGTCACCAACGACTTTTACTTCCTTTGGAAAACGACCATGAACGCTGTCATAGCGCAGAAGGTGCGCATTTGTTTCTACAGGGCCGAGATCGTTGATTGCAACGACCTGAATGTCGGTGCGGCCCGATTCGACGATAGCGCGAAGGACATTGCGGCCGATGCGGCCAAAACCGTTGATTGCGACGCGAACTGCCATTTTCTCTAATTCTCCCAAAAGGGTTCTGCATATGCAGTGGCTTGATAAAACAGCTAAGGCGGTAAGCCCCAACTGGAAAGGTAAACGCCGGCGTGTTTAGCGCCGGCGTTTGATCATTATGCGGCGTTGAGCTTCTTTTCCGCAGCTTCAGCAGCATGTTCTGCTGTGATGCCGAAATGCTTGTAGAGATCGTTGATCTCACCCGAAGCGCCGAAGCCCTTCATGCCGATGAAGACGCCGTTTTCGCCGATGAAGCGTTCCCACCCCATCGAAAGACCAGCTTCGATTGCGACCTTAACGGAAGCATCGCCAAGCGTTGCCTGCTTGTAAGCATCGCTCTGTTCTTCAAACAGCTCAAAGCATGGAACCGAAACAACGCGGGTTGCAATGCCCTTGGCTTCGAGAAGATCACGCGCCTTGAGCGCGATTTCAACTTCGGAACCGGTCGCAAAGATCGAAACCTTTGCATCGCCCTTTGCAGCTGCCAGTTCGTAAGCACCGAATGCGGAGAGGTTTTCTTCGCGATGGTCAGTACGAACGACAGGCAGGTTCTGACGGGTCAGAGCGAGTGTCGAAGGAGTGCCCTTCGAATGCAGTGCAATCTGCCAGCATTCTGCAACTTCCACAGCGTCTGCCGGACGGAAGACATTGTGGTTTGGAATGGCGCGCAGAGCTGCAAGATGCTCAACCGGCTGGTGGGTCGGGCCGTCTTCGCCAAGACCAATCGAATCATGGGTCATGACGTAAACAACACGGATGCCCATCAGCGACGACAGACGCATGGCCGGACGGCAATAATCCGAGAAGCACATGAAGGTGCCAGAGTAAGGAATCAGACCGCCATGCAGTGTGATGCCGTTCATCGCAGCAGCCATGCCGTGTTCGCGGATACCGTAGTGGATATAACGGCCACCGTAGTTTTCCGGCGTAACAGCCTTAGTCTGACTGGTCTTGGTGTTGTTGGAACCGGTCAGGTCGGCAGAGCCGCCGAGCGTTTCAGGCACAACGCCATTGATTACTTCCAGAGCCATTTCGGACGACTTACGGGTCGCAACCTTTGGCTTTTCAGCGGAAAGCTTCTTCTTGTATTCGTTGATCGCGTCATCGAAGTTTGCAGGTAGGTCGCCACGCATACGACGTTCGAATTCTGCGCGGGTTTCTGCGTCAGCCGCAGCAAGACGCTTTTCCCATTCCTGACGCTTCTTCGCAGCGTTGAGGCCAGCAACGCGCCATGCGTCGAGAACTTCAGCAGGAACAACGAAAGGTTCTGAAGTCCAGCCGAGTGCCTTGCGCGTTGCAGCAATTTCTTCTGCGCCGAGCGGAGAGCCGTGGACCTTGTTGGTACCAGCGCGGTTTGGCGAACCAAAACCAATGGTGGTCTTACAAGCGATGAAGGTTGGCTTTTCCGAAACCTTGGCAAGTTCAATTGCCTTGGCAATGGCGTCCTGATCGTGACCATCAACTGCCAGCGTGTTCCAGCCGGAAGCGGCGAAACGTGCAGGCTGATCGGTGTTGTCGGACAGCGAGATCGGGCCGTCGATGGAGATGTTGTTGTCATCCCAAAGAACGATCAGCTTGTTAAGCTTCAGATGGCCTGCAAGCGAAAGAGCTTCCTGGCTGATGCCTTCCATAAGGCAGCCATCACCAACGATCGCATAGGTGTAGTGGTCAACGAGGCTGTCGCCGAACTGTGCATTCAGAACGCGTTCGGAAAGCGCCATGCCAACAGCATTTGCAATGCCCTGACCAAGCGGACCAGTTGTGGTTTCGATGCCAGCGGCATGACCGTATTCTGGGTGACCAGCAGTACGTGCGCCGAGCTGACGGAAATTCTTGATTTCCTCAATCGAGATGTCTTCGTAGCCCGAAAGGAAGAGCAGCGAATAAAGAAGCATCGAGCCGTGACCTGCGGAAAGCACGAAGCGGTCGCGATCTGGCCAATGTGGGTTCTGTGGGTCATGCGACAGGAAGCGCGTGTAGAGCGCGGTCGCAATATCGGCTGCACCCATCGGGAGTCCGGGATGGCCGGAGTTGGCTTTTTCAACCGCATCAATCGAGAGGAAGCGGATTGCATTGGCCAACTGATTTTGTTTATCGGAATTCGTCATGGTCTCAGCCGTCTTTCCAGAGTGGTTTGAACGGGGTTGCGGCGATGCCTCGGGACTGAAGCACGAACTTCTTATACTAAACGATTTAATCAATTTAAACCGATTAAATGCGTCAGATGCTCGCGCTGCAAAAGGCTTTGGGACACATAGCACCTGCGACCGAGGAGTCAACAAAACGATAGCTTTTCGACAATAAACACTCCGCGATTAAGTGCGAAATGCGGGCAATTGCTGGGGCGGCTAACACTGAAAAGCCTTTTTTGCGCTGATAACGGTGCATGAACGGGGTCAAAGCCCCCTCATTTGTTGCTTATCGGGCTCACGATTATTACAGTCTTTTTAAAGATGCCCGTCCGGCAGGCGCGATTCGAAGTCTGTAATCTGGGTCTGTGATCTGGCATTGGAAAGGATATGGATGGCACCCGATACGACCCTCAGGCAAGTCCTCGAACGGCTGGACAAAGCACTCAACACGCTTGAACAAGCAGTTGATCTGCGGCTGGACAAGGAAGGCGACTTCGCCGAAGCCGAGGAAGAGGTGCAGCGTATGAACGCTGACCGTAGCAAACTTGCTCAGGAACTTGATCAATCTGAGGCACGCGCAGAGCGGCTGGAAGCTGCGAACCGTGAAGTGTCACGTCGTCTTGTGACCGCTATGGAAACCATCCGCGCCGTTCTGGATCGATAAAGGACACAAGCATGGCGACTGTAACCGTTACCATCGATGGCAAAGCTTATCGGATGGCCTGTGACGAAGGGCAAGAAGAGCATCTCTCTGGCCTTGCGGATCGTTTCGACCAGTATGTCACTCATCTGAAATCTTCTTTTGGCGAAATCGGTGATCTGCGTCTCACTGTCATGTCTGGCATTATGGTGATGGATGAGCTTGCTGAGACCCAGAAGCGTGTCAAAGCGCTTGAAAAAGAGGTTGAAAACCTGCGCCACTCACATGATGAAGCGCTGACAAGTGCCGACAAGAATGATGCTGCCGTAACCGGAATGCTTGCAGATGTTGCGGCTCGTCTTGAGCAGGTGGCGGCGCGTATCTCACCGCGTCGTAGTTCGACTTAATTTTCTTAAAAGATTTCTGTATCTGTCTCGATAGCTCTGGCGCTTATGCATGACTGCGCCTATATGTGTTGTCGGCGTACTGCGCTTCCCGACAGGTGTAACAGCATCCCCGGGGCCTTATTGATCTCTAAGGGAGCTGTCCCTGTGAAGGCCTGTGGGCTTTTGCATATGGCGCCCACCTACGTTGTAGGTTCCCGGGATCAAACACTACCATCGGTTGTCGTGGTCGCCACTTTTTCTCTCGCTTTGCGCCTTTTTGAGCTAAGCGGTTTGTTATTTAAGACAAATGTGTTTTAAAGCGCCTTATCCCCTCAAAGATATGTGCGTTTACTGATGACTTATACTCCCCCTGACTTGCCTCCTGTTTCTGAACGTCTGCGCGTCGCTGTTCCAGTTGCGATGGTCTATGGGCTGCTACTTTATGTCTTTATCTGGTTGACGCAGGTCGCCGATATGATGCCCTTCATTGCTGGACTGATGCTTTTACCGATGGCGGTTGCAAGTTTGGCATCAAGTATTAACGATCCGCGCGCGCTAAAAAGCCTCTGGCGCCATGTAAAAATGGGCTGGATGATAATTGGCGGCCTCGTCGTTATCAGTATGGTCTTCTTTCGGGAGGGCGGGATTTGCGTGATTATGGCTGCCCCATTCTTCGCAGTTTTTTCGGCGATTGGATCATGGGCGGCGCTTTCCCTTATCCGGCGCTTCCGTACGCCGCGTTCGACAATGTTGGTCATTGCGCTTCCATTGATGTTTTATCCGTTCGAGCCGTTGCTGAAATATGAGCCGCATGAGGGGGCGGTTACGACTGTTATCGATATTGCAGCTTCGCCTGAGATTGTGTGGCAGCAGACGGCTGAAATCCGCAACGTTCGCGCGGATGAACTGTCTTGGACATTCAGTCATGGCATCGTCGGTGTGCCGCAGCCTGTTGATGCGCGGCTTGAGGGCGAGGGCGTCGGCGCTGTACGCCAGCTTGAATGGACGCGCGGTGTAAAATTTCAGGAAATTATAACGCAGTGGGAAAAAAATCGTCTTCTTGCATGGGATTTCAATTTTGGGCCGGAATCGATACCTGCTGCCGTTGAAGCGCATATCGATGTAGATAGTTCCTATCTCAAGCTTACCAATGGCGATTATCAGCTTGAAACCCTTCCGAATGGTCACACGCGCCTGACACTGACCACGCGCTACCGGATTGCTACGCCGATCAATTTCTATTGCGATCTCTGGGGTAAGGTTTTCCTGAATGATTTTCACGGTGTTGTGCTGAAAGTTATTCGTGAGCGCTCGGAGAGATTAGCAACTGCCGCTTGACGGATAAGCACATTCCGGGTCCACTATTAGCAATTGGTGGAGGCGTTTGATGAATGATACCGGGCAGCCGCAAGGTGGCGATAAGCAACAGTTGAGGCGAGCAGTGCTTTCGCGTCGCGATGCGCTTGATCCGCGGTTTCGTTACGAGGCTTCTTTGTCGGCGGCTAAAAAGGCAGAAGCTGCTCTTCGCATTCCGAAGGGAACAATGATTGCCGGGTATTGGCCGATCCGATCGGAGATTGATCCACGCCCGCTATTGTCTTTCATGCGCGACAAGGGTGTACGGCTGTGTCTGCCGGTGGTTCTGGATAAAGAGACGATTGCTTTCCGCGAGTTTCTGCCGGATGCGGAACTGGTGCAGACGGGCTTTGGTACGATGGGACCAGATAAGAATGCACCGCTGGTCGATCCCGCCATTTTGCTGATGCCGCTTGCAGGTTTTGACAGGCGTGGCCACAGGCTTGGCTATGGGGCAGGGCACTATGATCGCGCGCTGTCGCGCTTCAGACAACGCGGTCTGGAGCCGCTGCTGATCGGCATGGCATTTGAATGTCAGGAAGTGCCACATGTGCCCAATGAGCCGCACGATATCGCTCTTCACCAGATACTGACCGAGACTGGCTTGCGCTCCTTCGATCAGGGCTGATAAAGACGGATTTATGAGATTACTTTTTCTTGGTGATATGGTGGGCCGATCGGGGCGCACGGCGGTCTATGATAAGCTGCCGGGGCTGATTTCCGATCTGAAGCTGGACTTCGTGATCGTCAACGGTGAGAACGCCGCTGGCGGCTTCGGTATTACCGAAGAGATTTTTCACGACACGATTCGCGCGGGTGCCGACGTCGTGACGACCGGCAATCACGTTTGGGATCAGCGCGAGGCGCTTGATTTTTCCAAACGTGAAGATCGTTTTCTGCGTCCTGCAAATTTTCCGAAAGGAACAGCGGGCAAAGGCGAAGGGCTTTACATCGCCAAAAACGGTGCGCGCGTGCTGGTTTCCAATGTGATGGGCCGCGTTTTCATGCACCCTGACCTCAACGATCCGTTCATCACAGCCGAGAAAATCCTCGAAGCGTGTCCACTTGGTGAACAGGCCGATGCCGTGTTCTTCGATTTTCACGCAGAAGCCACAAGCGAAAAGCAGTGCTTCGGTCATTTTGTCGATGGTCGCGCCAGTGCTGTGGTTGGAACGCACACACACGTGCCGACTGCCGACTATCAAATCCTGCGCAACGGCACGGCCTATATGTCGGATGCTGGCATGTGCGGCGATTATGATTCGTCGCTGGGCATGGAAAAGGAAGAGCCGCTTAATCGGTTCCTGTCGAAAGTACCGAAAGGCCGCTTTGAGGCAGCCAGCGGTCCTGCCACTGTCTGCGGCGTGGGGATTGAGATTTCTGACCGCACGGGGCTTGCCGAAAAAATTGCACCACTGCGTATTGGTGCACGACTGGAAGAGAATATTCCAGAATTCTGGAAATAGTTCCGATCTACAATCTGATCTGCACGCCCGCATAATCGTCGTTGACGGCGATGCGGGTACAGAGATCTGACCATTCGCAAGATCGACAGGCTTTGCGGATGGTTCCTGCTGCAAAGGCAGAGCGCATTAATGTAAGCCGCGCTGCATCAAGCTCAAAAGAAGAGCCTGCGGCAATTGTGGTTTCAAATAAGTCTGAGACGGCGTTCAGCGCCAGCCGGTCACGGACCACAACACTTTCATTAAAGCAGTGGCAATCGCCGGTACAAAGCAGCGGTTGGCAAATATCGTCTGGCCCATCAATGATCTCGATGTCTTCTCCACCAGACAAGCGCCCGGCAATCGTGTCATAATTGTCCACGAATGCCGGGCTGTAGCCTTTGCCGATATAAGTCAGCATGCAGAGAAGATGATGGCCGCGTAAGCGTACCGTCATTTTCTGTTTATCGGTTTGCTGCTTTGAGAATCGCAGCGCCGAGTGCCGATTTGATCACTGCGCCGACGAGGAATGGCGTGACGCCGAAGGCGACGGCCTTTTCAATGCCGATGACGCCCGAAAGCCACAGCGCGCCAAGCGCCAGACAGATTGCGTTGGCAGCAAGGAAAGACGCGAAGCTTAAAACAATGTTCTTATTCCAGCCGCGCTCAGCGAGATAGCCGGTTAGCGCTGCGATAATAGGGAAGGCTGCGAGATAACCAGCCGTTGCGCCTGCAAAGTGGTGGATACCGCCAGCGCCGCCTGCAAGAACAGGAAGCCCAATCATCGCCTGACCGAGCCATGCGAGAACTGTGGCCGCACCCAGACGCCAGCCATAGAGCGCGCCGATCAATGGCACGATCAGCGTCTGAAGCGTAATTGGAACGGGGATCATCGGAACTTCAATCTGCGATGAGATTGCCAGAACCAATGTACCAAATGCGACGGCTGCGATGCGCAGGGCAGGCGAGCGGGACTCAAGATCAAGCGGGCTAAAAGATACGCTCTTTTGGGTGATGTAGGCCATGACTTCCTCAAATTATAGATAAAATTACGATTCGATCTATTTAAAATCTCTGGATTGATGCGTTTTGGCAAGTGTGAAATAGATAAAATATATAAAAACTGGGAATTGTTTAAAATCAATACGATAAGACCCGTTCGCGATCTGCAATAACTGCAGGTCACGGGGCAGTAAAAAATCCGATTGTTGAAGCTGCCGTTTAGCCGACGATTGCGAAAGAATCGCGGGTCTTGCCCGATGCCGTTTTGATCGGGCGATGGCCGATCCATTGCACGTGTCGTGCGAGAATGGTCGTTGCGGCGTCAATATCGTTCTGACGAAGCGCAGTTAAAATAGCCCGGTGGTCATGATCGGTGCGGGTTTCCCACTCCGACCGCCATGTGGCAAACAGAAAGCGCGCACTGGCTGCATGCAGATCGTCAATGGTCGCAAGTAAGCGTGGCATGTTGCATGGCTCAAGAATCAGCCGATGAAAGCGACGATTGGCTTCTTCCCAGCTTCTAACGTCGCGTGATTTATCACCTTCGACTGTGGCTTGCTCTGCTGCATCCAGCGTGGCGCGCGTGATGTGCGGGGCCGCATGGCGCAATGCCAGCACTTCAAGAGCTGCACGCATTTCCGCCACTTCACGAATTTCTTTGATGTCGAAAGAAGCAACGCGAACACCGCGTCTCGGCTCCGAAATTGCCAGCCCTTGTGCTTCCAGTCGTCGAAACGCTTCACGGACAGGCACATGGCTCGTTTCAAATTCTTCAGCAATATGATCCTGCCGCAACTTCACGCCCGGCTCGATCTCACCCGCAATAATGCGGTCGGCCAGAATGCGGCTGATGCGGGTAGCAATTGTTTCGCTGGTGGTGTTGCTGGAATGCTGTTTCATGGCTTTATAGATAAAGCTGTTTGGGTGTAGGCGTCGACAGCTAATCGCATAATTGACAGAGGAATTTGTAATTTGGCGCTTTTGCTGGACGAATGAGCCTCAATTCCTTATAACGCGCCCATTCTGCACGGAAAGCACGCTGGCCCGAGCTGTGGCCTGCCCTCTTCTCAAGTGACGCTTTCTCCGTGCGCTTCATTTGAACCGAACAGGGGTGCCATGGCTGGCCATTCACAGTTTAAGAATATCATGCACCGCAAAGGCCGTCAGGATGCCGTGCGGTCGAAAATGTTTTCAAAGCTCGGACGCGAAATTACCGTTGCGGCCAAGCAGGGTCTGCCTGACCCATTGATGAATCCGCGCCTGCGTCTGGCAATCCAGAACGCCAAAGCGCAGTCGATGCCGAAAGACAACATTGAACGCGCCATCAAAAAGGCCGCTGGCAATGACGGTGAAAACTACGATGAAGTGCGTTACGAGGGCCGTGGCCCGGGCGGCGTTATGGTTATCGTTGAAGCCCTGACCGACAACCGCAACCGTACTGCATCCAATGTGCGTGCAGCTTTCACCAAGTCTGGTGGTGCGCTGGGCGAAACCGGTTCGGCTGCATTCATGTTCGATCGCGTTGGCGAAATCGTTTACAAGATTGCCGTTGGCGATGCTGACACTGTCATGGAAGCAGCGATTGAAGCCGGTGCTGACGATGTTCAATCAGGCGAAGAAGAACATGTGATCCTTTGCGCCTTTGAAGACATCGGTGACGTATCTAAGGCGCTGGAAACAGCGCTTGGCGAAGCCGAATCGATCAAGACGATCTGGAAGCCACAGACCAACACTGAACTTGATGAAGAAAAGGCACGCTCTGTGCTGAAGCTTCTCAACGTGCTCGAAGATGATGATGACGTTCAGAACGTCTACAGCAACTTTGAAGTCAGCGACGAAGTTATGGAGAAGCTGAGCGCCTAAGTTCTGGCTTCAGTTTTAACTCTTTGAACTCCCGGCTCGTCCGGGAGTTTTTTATTTCGCACAGTCACTGCGTGCGCGTTGCAATAGCCTCTCGTAGAGCTCGTTGACCTCAATCCTGTCGGTTGCATTCACCAGTCTTATGTTATTTCGCTGCGCAGATGCTTTGAGTTCTGAGTTATCCCGCAGTGAGCGTTCGATAAATTTATCGATGATATGCCTAAGACTTCGCTCAGTACGATCATAGGCCGCCTCGCTGCGCATTCTGCTGAGCAGAAAATCGTCTTCAGCATAAAGACAGATACATTCGGTTGAGCTGGCGTTTAGTGTCGCCAGATATTCCGGACGCAATGCTGTCCCCTCGCAGATAAAGTGTTGTCCGTCATGCCCAAAGCTCTCGATCTGCTGCTGGACAAGAGGCCACATATTTTCATGATGTACCTTCAGAAACCAGTAAATGGTTTCAGGTGAAAGGTTTGAATAATATTCAGCGACTGCTGGGCGGATTGTAGGCCAGGGACGCCCGGGATGTCGGGCAAGGCTGTCAGTAGAAACGAGATTCCACCCGAGCGCTTTTCTCAGGCGTGAGGCAAATGTTGATTTTCCGACATGGGAAGTTCCGGCAATCAATATGCCAGACATTGTGCGCTCCATTACTCCAGTCTCCAGACCGTTAAAGTCTGACTATAACGCCTTTTAGATCGGGGATGCACACAACAAAAAACCTCGCCAGAGCGAGGTTTTTCGTAAGTTCATCAATAACGATATTAGATACCGAGATTGCCGAAACGGTTTTTGAACTTGGTAACGCGGCCACCGCGGTCGAGCAGGGTCTGCGAACCACCGGTCCAAGCTGGATGCGTGGTTGGGTCGATATCGAGGTTCATCGTATCGCCTTCTTTGCCCCAGGTAGAACGGGTTGTGTATTCGGTGCCATCGGTCATCACGACCTTGATGGTGTGGTAGTCGGGATGGATATCAGCTTTCATCTTCTCAATCCTGAAAGTCTGGGAAGAAAAGCCCAGCTCTAATGTTTAAAACTGCGGCACTTTCGCCCGATGGTCAATATGAAGACCCGTTACCAGAGGCAACGGCTTCCAAAAGGGTTGGCGAGCCTATACATCAGGCGCACGGCAATAACAAGGGCGCAATCTCAAGAATGGCCAGCACAGATAGTCAAATTCGCATGAATCCTGATTTCAATACCCAAGAAGATCGGAAACGCCGCTCGCTTAAGCCTTTGAAGCGGATGATCCCATTTCTCTCGCGCTATAAGAGTCTGGTTGTTGGCGCGCTTTTTTCGCTGGTCCTTGCTGCTGTAACAACTCTTGCAGTCCCTGTCGCCGTTCGCCGGATGATTGATCATGGATTCTCAGGTTCTGATGCGATCTTCGTCAATAATTACTTCGTCATGCTGGTGGCATTGGCGCTGGTGCTGGCGCTGGCATCCGGGCTTCGCTACTTCTTTGTGATCTCGCTTGGCGAGCGCGTAGTGGCCGATCTGCGCAATGCCGTGTTTTCACATGTGACCAGCCTTTCGACGGAATTCTTTGATCGCTCGCAGTCTGGCGAGATTGTTTCACGACTGTCTGTGGATACAACACAGATCAAGTCGGTTGTTGGTGCGACGGCCTCTGTTGCTTTGCGCAATGTGATTCTCGGCATCGGTGCGCTGATCATGATGGTCGTCACAAGCCCTAAGCTTTCCATGCTGGTGATTGCTGCCATTCCGCTGATTGTTATTCCGCTGATTGCCTTTGGCCGCTCGGTGCGGCGTCGTTCGCGTATGACGCAGGATATGCTGGCCCATGCCAATGCCTATGCCAGCGAGCAGATTGGTGCCATGCGTACTTTGCAGGCTTTCACCAATGAAAATATGGTGGTGGGGCGTTTTGCAGGTGCCGTTGAAAAAGCCTATCAGGCTGCACGTTCATCCATCAAAGCACGTGCTATTCTCACTGGCTTTGCGATCTTCCTGATCTTTGCCAGTGTTGTTGCGGTGTTGTGGTTTGGCTCACGCGATGTGCTGTCGGGCACAATGAGCGCAGGAACGCTCGGCCAGTTTGTTCTTTATGCGGTATTTGCAGCCAGTGCATTTGGTGCGCTTTCCGAAGTGGGTGGTGAACTTGCGCAGGCCGCTGGTGCCACAGAGCGTCTTGCGGAGATTCTTGATGAAAATCCGGGCATCGCTGCGCCGTCAAAGCCAGTTGCTCTTCCGGAGCCAGCGCGGGGCGAAATCAGCTTCGATAATGTGCACTTCTCTTACCCGACGCGCCCCGACGCGCCGTCGCTCAACGGCGTCAGCTTCGCTGTAAAGCCCGGTGAGACGGTTGCGATTGTTGGCCCGTCTGGAGCTGGTAAAAGCACGATCTTCTCGCTGGTGATGCGTTATTACGACCCTCAGACAGGTTCTGTGCGTATGGATGGTGTGGCTTTGCCAGATGCCGATCCGGCTAAGGTGCGTGAGCGCATTGCAGTCGTGCCGCAAGACGTTGTGATCTTTGCCACCAGCATTCGCGAAAATATCGGCTTCGGTAAGCCGGGCGCGAGTGATGCGGAAATCGAAGCTGCGGCGAAAGCAGCTCTTGCGCATGATTTTATTCTGGCACTCGACAAGGGATATGACACGGAAGTCGGTGAACGCGGCGTAACGCTCTCAGGTGGTCAGCGTCAGCGTATCGCGATTGCGCGTGCAATTCTGCGGGCGGCACCCGTTCTGTTGCTCGATGAAGCGACTTCTGCGCTTGATGCCGAAAGCGAAATGCTGGTGCAAAAGGCACTGGATAGCCTGATGGATAATCGCACCACGCTGGTCGTGGCGCATCGTCTTGCAACAGTTCTGAAAGCCGACCGCATTCTGGTGCTCGATAAGGGGCAGATCGTGGAAGAGGGAACCCACCAGACGCTGGTTGAAAAGGGCGGGATTTATGCCCGCCTTGCCAAGTTGCAATTTGAAGCCGGTTCCGGCGTTTTCGGGAAATAAATAAAGGGGCTAAGCGCCCCTTTATTTCTATCTCTCAGTCAGTTTTAGCTCGATGCGGCGATTTCTGGCCCGGGCATCGGGCGTATCTGCGTTATCAAGCGGCTGGTATTCGCCAAAGCCTGCCGCAACCAGACGGTTCGGCGGAACGCCATTTGCTATCAGATCTTTGACCACAGCTGTTGCGCGCGCTGAGGAAAGCTCCCAGTTGTCGCGGAAACGACCAGTTCCCGCGAGCGGCACATTGTCGGTATGGCCATCCACACGCAGCACCCAGTTGATGTCATCCGGGATTTCCTGATTGAGTGTGATGACTGCTTCAGCAAGCTTCTTCATTTCATCCAGACCGGCGGGATTAAGATCAGACGAGCCGGTTGGGAAAAGAACTTCCGACTGAAAAACAAAACGGTCGCCGACGATGCGGATGTTTTCTTTGTCGGACAGAATCGCCCGCAGACGACCAAAGAAGTCAGAACGATAGCGATTGAGTTCCTGAACGCGCTGTGCAAGCGCTACGTTCAGGCGACGACCGAGATCGGCGATCTTGGCGTTTGACTCGCGATCTCGCGATTCTGATGCATTAAGTGCATCTTCCAGTGCCGCAATCTGACGACGAAGTGCAGAAATCTGCTGATTGAGCAATTCAACCTGCGAAAGTGCGCGTGCGCTGACTTGCTTTTCTGCATCAAGGCTCTGGCCCAGTTCGCCAGCCCGCTTTTCAGCGGCAGCACCTGCACCACTGCCCTCATTGAGTAGTGCCTGCAAGCGGGAACGCTCGCTCTCGGCACCTGACAAGGATGCCTGCAGGTCAGCAATCGTATCCTGCATGTCCTGCGAGTTGCTTTTCTCTAGCGAAAGAAGCTGTGTCAGTTCCTGTATTTGGCTGTTGAGGCGCGCGAGCGCAGTATCTTTGCTATCGACATCGCGGCTCAACAAAAACTGTCCCAGCACAAAGACTGTGAGCAAGAACATGATGGCCAGCAGCAATGTCGTCAGCGCATCGACAAAGCCGGGCCAATAATCGACATGACGTTGCGGGCGGCGGTTACGGCCTAGAGCCATGCTGCTTACTCCGGCCGTTTGCTGTCAGTAGGGCGACCTGGAGCGCGCTCGGCTGGGGCCCTGGAGGCAATGGCGTCATTGAGACGACCAAGCGTTTCACGAATGGCCTGCTGCTCTTCCGTCTGCTTCTCAGCCCAGTCGCGCATCAACTGCTGTTCGCTGCGCATGCTCTTGACCAGCCCCTGAATGCCTTCCGCCAGATTGGCAAGTGCTGCTGTCGTGCGCTGGCTGGAAGCCTCGCCCCCTTGCAGGTTCTGCACATGCTCTGTCAGGCTACGAATGCCGCCGAGATGCTCATCGGTGCTGATATCCGAACCAAGGTCGGTCACAGATGACAACCAGTTTTCAAGCTCGGTGTAGAAACGATTTTGCGCCCGGCCCGATTGCAAATCGAGGAAGCCCAGAATCAGTGAGCCGGAAAGGCCAAACAGCGAGGATGAGAACGCAGTTCCCATACCTGATAGCGGCGCTTGCAATCCGGCTTTGAGCGAATCAAGCACATCGGTCGTGCTGCCCGAACTCGGGTCGAGTGACTGGATGGTTTGGCCAATAGAGCCCACTGTTTCAAGCAGCCCCCAGAAGGTACCGAGCAGACCCAGAAAGACCAGAAGGCCAATCAGATAGCGCGAAATATCGCGGCTTTCATCTAGGCGCGAAGCAATCGAGTCGAGAATGGTGCGTGTGGACGTGGTCGTCAGCGCCATGGATTGTCTGCGACCGATCAGAGCGCGCATCGGTGCCAGAAGCACTGGTGGACGTGTCGTGCCATCGCGCTCACCGTCGCGGAATGAATTGACCCAGCGGATTTCTGGCAGAAGTCGCAGCACCTGTCCGAAAGCCAGCAGAATGCCGATGAGCAGCACGCCAAAGATCAAACCATTCAAGCCGGGATTGGTGACGAAGAATGTATGGATCTGCCGCATCAGGATCGCTGCAAGGAATGCAACAATGATGAGAAAGATCACCATGGATAGAATGACAATTCTCGGGCTGCTCAGGCGGTAGGGGTCATAGTCCCGTGTATCGTCGAGGCGTTCCCGTGAAAGTCTCAGATCGCTCATGCGTTTGGCTCCATGGATATCCATTGGGATAATCTGTCGCGGGGGAGCCTACTGCATAATTTAGCGAAGCGGAATCGCTTAAAGCGAAAAAATAATGCGCCCCGGTTGGAATACCGGAGCGCATAAAAACATAGAAGAAGTAAACGGATCAGATTGGCTTATTGACCGTCTTGAGCAATGCCTTCTGAATGATTTCATTGCCAGCAACGATGGTCTTGGTGCCAAAAATATCCTGACCACCCTTTTTGTCAGATACAAAGCCACCAGCTTCGCGGATCATCAGCATGCCTGCGCCAAGATCCCAAGGATGCATGCCGTCTTCCCAGAAGCCATCAAGGCGACCTGCTGCGACATAAGCAAGATCAAGAGCAACGGCACCCATGCGGCGAATGCCCGATGTTTCAGCCATGACATTGCGCAGTTCGACAAGGTATTGGCCGTGGCCTGGGCGACCCAGATGCGGGATGCCGGTGCCGATTACGCAATCAACCAGCTTGTTGCGGGCGGCAACGCGCAGACGACGATCATTGAGGAATGCGCCACCGCCGCGTTCAGCGGTGTAAAGCTCGTCCATAGCTGGGTTGTAAATCACGCCAGCAACGATCTGTCCCTGACGCTCAAGCGCGATAGAGACTGCGAAAACAGGAATACCGTGAAGGAAGTTTGTGGTGCCGTCGAGTGGATCGACCAGCCAGCGATGCTGTCCGTCTTTCGATTCAACCTCACCCGATTCTTCCATCAGGAAGCCAAAATCCGGGCGGGCGCGGCTCAGTTCGGTGTAAATGACTTTTTCGGCTTTGCGGTCAGCCTGGCTGACATAATCGCCTGGACCTTTAAGCGAAACCTGAAGGTTCTGCACTTCGCCGAAGTCGCGCGCGAGACCGCGTCCGGCTTTCATAGCGGCCTGAACCATAACATTGAGAAGGGCTGAACGCGCCATCTGATCGTCCTTTTAGAAGCGCATTCCGAAACCTGTGAGCTGGCTTTCGAAAAAGATGCGCGTTGATAAATCACAGAGCGCCGATCTGATAAGATCAAACCTATGGCACTCAGAACTGAGCAAGCTGAGAAAGAACTGTCGCATTTCTCTTCAAAGAGAATGGACTGCGGCGCCGGTTTTGCAGGCGCCGCATGATTTCAAATATTAGATTATGCGCGGCTGACGTAGGTCAGTTCGTTGGTATCAACGATCACGCGTTCACCCGAAGCGATGAATGGTGGAACGAGGATACGGATGCCGTTTTCAAGAACAGCTGGCTTGTAAGAAGAAGCTGCTGTCTGGCCTTTGACGACCGGATCAGCTTCGACGATTTCAAGGGTAACCTGATCAGGAAGACGAATGCCGATTGGCTTTTCTTCATAGAGTTCAACGGTAACCATCATGCCGTCTTGAAGGAAGGCTGCGCGGTCGCCAACGAAATCCTTCAGCAGCTCAAGCTGTTCGTAGGTTTCGGTATCCATGAAAACCAGCGCTTCGCCCTGTTCGTAGAGGAACGAGAAGTCCTTCTGTTCCAGACGAACGCGCTCTACGGTTTCAGCTGCGCGGAAACGTTCGTTGAGCTTGGTGCCGGTGATGAGGTTCTTCAGTTCAACCTGATTGTAAGCGCCGCCCTTACCAGGCTTGACCGCATTGGTCTTAACCGCTGCCCACAGGCCGCCATCATGCTCGATAACATTGCCTGGGCGGATTTCGTTACCATTGATCTTCATAAGATTAATCCGGGAGTAAATGTGAAACTGTTGCGGCCCGGCGCATCACGACAGAAAGGCAATCTCCCGCTTATTTGCAGGGATTGCGTCCATCTTTAACTCGAACCACGATAATCGGGCTCTCCAAGACCATAAAATAGCGCTTTGTGCAAGCCTGAGCCGCAAATCAGCGTGTCAGCTTATCAAAAAACTGTATGGTTTTACCGAACACGCAGATTGTTTGCGATCTGGATTGCCTGCTTAAGCTGATCATCAGCCAAACCATCCATCATGTCATTGAGGTCTGGTGAGCGATAACCGGCGCGCTGAGCAACGATATACCATGCTGCGGATTTGACTGTGTCACCATCCGTGCCGATACCGTCGCGATAAAGTCTTGCAAGCCAGGCCTGAGCCAAAACCATGCCGCGCTGTGCTGCAATCTGCATCCAGCCAAAGCCCTGCTCGTAATTGCGATCACCGCCACGGCCTTCGACCAGCCAACGACCCAGATCATATTGTGCAGTGTCATAACCCTTGCGCGCAGCGCGCAGCAGATATTCACGCGCTTTCTTGTCGTCATGCGGTATTTTGTCGGTGCCGTTGGCGTAAATCTGGCTCAAAGCATATTCAGCATCGGCGAGTTGTGCGGTGGCAGCTTTCTCAAACCATGGGAAAGCAGCATCGATGCCAGAAGCAGTCGTCGCTTTCATCATGAGCAGCTGGCCATAATTGAACTGTGCCATGGCATTGCCGCTTTCGGCAGCTTTTTGCATCAGTTCCGTCGCCTTGGCTGTGTCTTTTTTGACGTAGCGGCCTTGAAGCAGCAGGGCGGCATAGCGGAACTGCGCTTCATGCACGCCTTTGTCGGCAGCTTTGGCATACCACTCAGCAGCTTTTTTCTGATCGGCAGGGACACCCAGACCGCGCGCGTAGATTTCTGCGACAAGTGTCTGGGAAGCCGGATCGCCTTGCTCAGCCTTTGGTTTCGCTAGATTGAATGCGGTCAGATACAGCCCACGCTGATAGGCACCAAAGGCCTCATCTGCGGGCTTATCGCCAAACCGGCTTGGATCAATTGCCGGCAAAGCGCTGGTCGATGCCGGTTGTGGCAGCATCTTGGGCTTTTCAGCAGGCTTATCACTTTTCTTGTCCTGTTTCTTTTGTACGCCTGCGGGTTCACCAGCAGTTCCGGCAGCATGAACAACCGGAACAGACGCAGCGAATATCAAAGCTGTGGTGAGAAGAATTTTGCTCTTCATGGGGGCGTACAAAACCTTGCCGAAGTTAATTTTCAAAACGAGGAGCGTGTTCATCAAGAAGCCGGTTGGCTTCAGCGACAGCCTCCGCAGGGTTTTCCGCTTCAAATATGGCGCTACCAAGGGCAACAAAATCTGCACCAGTCTGCGCGGCGGCGATGACGCTTTCCAACGTATTGCCAGCCTGTGCGATGCTTGGAATTTCAACAAGCTCAGACCACCATTCAGCCAAAGACAGATTGCGCGGGTGTGCGTCTGGCTTGTTGTCAGCACCAATCTTGCCGAAGAAAACATAATCAGGCTGCAACTCACCGATTTCCATAGCACTATGACGATCACGCAGATTGCCTGTGCCAACGATGAATTTTGGTGTGTGCTTTTCAATTGCTTCAGCAAGCTCTGCGGCTTTGCCTTCAATGTGGATGCCATCGGCACCAACACGGCCCGCAATGCGCGTATCATTTAGGATGATCGCGGCAGCACCTTTTTCCTGAATGACAGCAACGGCCTTCTGGGCTGATGCCTGAAATGTCGCTTCATCCAGATCGGTTCCGTCGAGAATCACACTTGCAACGTCGCCACCTGACAAGGCTGCCGACAACAGTTTTGCAAGTGCATCCCCATTTGCGATGGGTGGTGCAACCAGCAAAAGGCGGCAGCGATCATTGTTTTGTTTAGCAGTTGGCGCGTTCATAAACCAAACCTAGCGAAAAATGTTGATGGAATTCGGGCATAAAGTAAGAGGCGTTGCTTGAATAGCCCCTTTGCATTTTAACGCTTTTGTTGCGGGCGTGGGAAACAGCTGTGTTGGCATAATGTTATCCACTGGAACGAAAGTTGATTGGAACCAACCGCGTTCTAACCGAATTACCAGTTATATAGGCGGCAATGAGTGCTGCGCTATCGCAGACTGAAATATAAACGGCAGGCAGGCGAAATGACGAATGAAACGGCGAAAATAGTGCCAAAAGTCCGCGACACACGCATTGATGTGTTTCGCGCGCTGGCACTGCTTACGATTTTCATCAATCATGTGCCCGGAACCTTTTTCGAGCATTTCACGCATAAGAATCTCGGCTTTTCGGATTCGGCAGAAGCTTTTGTTCTGATTTCAGGCATGGCGGTGGCATTGGCCTATGGGTCGAAGTTTGCTCCAGGCAATCGTCTGATGCTGACTTTGAAAATGTGGCGTCGCGCCTGTGTGCTGTATACCGCGCACATCATGACGACGCTGGCGACAATCGGTATTTTTGCCTCCGCCGCGATTTTCCTCAAGCATCGTGAGCTTCTGACTCAGATCAATATTGGCCCACTGGTTAAGCAGCCGGTTGAGGCGCTTCTCGGTCTGGTTACGCTCGGTCATCAGCTTGGCTATAACAATATTCTCTCGATGTATGCCGTTGTGCTGCTAATCACACCACTGCTGCTTTTGCTCGCGCGTATCAGCCTGTCGCTGATGCTCGGCGTATCAGGTATGGTGTGGTTGCTTGCTGGTATCTATCATGTTGCTCCGGTAAATTACCCAACTGAAGGCGTCTGGTTCCTCAACCCGCTATCATGGCAGTTCCTGTTTGCTATCGGTATTGCTGGCACAATCCATGTGCGTCGTGGTGGCAAACTGCCGACCAATCCTGCATTGATTGCAGCGGCTGTTGGTTATCTGGTTCTTTCGCTGGCTTGGGTCCGCATTCCGCTTTGGGGCATTGATGTTTCAATGGGCATGCCTGCGGTTCTGACGGGCTTTGACAAGACGTTTTTGTCGGCTCCACGTCTTCTGCATGTATTGGCCATGGCTTATCTGATTGCTGTCGTTCCAACGCTTAACAGCATTGCGCGTACTTCGCCGGATAATCCGCTCGCAATTCTCGGCAAGCATTCGCTGCCGGTGTTCATTGCCGGTACGCTGTTGGCGATGGTTGCGCAGGTCATGAAACTCGTTAATCCGGGTGGCCTGCCATACGACGCTCTGCTTATCGCAACGGGTGTAGTGATGCAGTTCGCGCTGGCTTATTATCTGGAATGGCTCCCAACCATCGGTTGGGGCAAGAAGCCTGCCGCAAAGCCTGCTGCGGAAGGTTCAAAGGCCTCGCTTGGAGCCAATCCAAAACCGGCACTTCAGCAAATGTAATTAAAAGCCGCCTTCGGGCGGCTTTTTTGTTTGCGGATTATTCCACAGCTTGCACTCAGAATTAACCAATCATTAATCTTAACGGCGTTTAATGGTTTACATCCAGTTCGGCTGGATTCTTACCGAGTGGTGAAGCCACTTTGTTTGACGCCTCCCTGTTAAACTCCTGAGAGCCGCCTTTGCGGCTCTTTTTTTTATGGTTTTGAGGGAATCGCCTGCTTTTCCGGCAAATTTGGCGTCAATGCCTTTCACAGTTTATTCAAAAGCATTTTAAAAAATTAACCGAATGTTAAACATAAACTTGCGCGACGGTGCATGAAGGTGCAGTTTATCGTGGACTCGACCGATCAAGCTGTTCCGTCCCAGCTCTCCCCATGATCGAACGACAGTTCATTCTATTATTTCACGCACATTTTGACGGTGCGCGAGCAACAAAATAATCGCATATGCGTTTATGTAAGGTGGCAGAGCAGTGATTAGCGAACAGGGACAGATGCCGGGCAATATGATTAGCCTCGCTGAGCGCATGGTTTTCTCAGATTCGTTCAAGCCGATTTACAGCGAAGGCATGGACATGGTTGAGGAAGCCGCCAGCTATCTCGACGGCGAAGGCCGCGAGGAAGCGCGCAATCTCTCGCGTGTTGCCGCAACCCTTTATGCTGCCGAATCGATGCGTCTGACGACACGTCTCATGCAGGTTGCTTCTTGGCTTCTGTTGCAGCGTGCAGCGCGTAATGGCGAGATGTCCCGTAAGCAGGTAGAAGCTGAAAAGGCCAAGGTTCGTCTTGATACACCTTCGGCTGGCGACGTTGCGCAGGGCTGGAATGAGTTGCCTTTTGCTTTCACTGAGCTGGTTGAGCGCTCAATTCGTCTTCAGGCACGGGTTCGCCGCATGGATCGCAATGTTTATGGTGAAGTTGTAGCTTTGCAGAGTGCGCCGCGTGGCAATCCGGTTTCCGATCAGATTGTCCTTTTGAAGACTGCCTTTGGCGCATCCTAAGACTGCTGATATTTCGGCTGTGATGGCCTGCAAATAGCGCTCTTTTACGCTTCCGGTGCTCATGTACCCAAAAGTACACTCCGCTCCGGGTCTCAAAGAACACTATTTTCGGCTGATCACAGCCAAAATCTGTGCAGTCTAAGTGGCGGCTGCATGCAATGTTTCTCTTTTGTTCACATTTATACTGTCAAGTGAACCCGTCTGAGGATAGGGTTCACTTATGAAAGAAACGATTCGCATCATTGGTATTGATCCGGGGCTCCGCCGTACCGGCTGGGGCGTCGTGGAATCGCTTGGAAATTCCCTGCATTTTATTGGCTCTGGCACTGTGACCTCGAATGCTGAGATGGATCTCGCTTCAAGGCTTTGCCAGTTGCATGAAGGACTGTCGAAAGTCCTGCATGAATTCATGCCGCATGAAGCAGCCGTAGAACATACATTCGTCAATAAGGATGCGACGGCGACGCTGAAGCTTGGTCAGGCGCGTGGTATTGCACTACTAGCGCCCGCACAGGCTGGGCTGCCGGTTGCGGAATATGCGCCGAATGCCGTCAAGAAGGCGGTCATTGGCGTGGGTCATGGCGAAAAGCAGCAAATTCATATGATGGTGAAGGTTTTGATGCCGCGCGCAACGTTCGATACGAGCGATGCTGCCGATGCGCTTGCCATAGCCATTTGCCATGCGCATCATCGTCAGAGCATTGTCAGCGCACGCAGAATGCAGGCGTTATTAGCGGGGTAAAACCAGAATGATCGGCAAGCTTAAAGGCGTGATCGATGAAATTGCTGATGATCATGCTGTGATTGACGTGCATGGGGTTGGCTATGTCGTGTTTTGTTCTTCCCGCACGCTCGGCAATCTGGGTGGCGAAGGCGTCGCGGCGGTGCTGCTCATCGAGACCTATGTGCGCGAGGACATGATCCGCCTTTATGGTTTTGCATCACAGCTTGAGCGCGAATGGTTCCGCCTGTTGCAGAATGTGCAGGGCGTTGGTGCCAAGGTTGCGCTTGCCGTGCTCGGAACGCTGACACCGCCTGAACTTGCAAACGCAATCGCGCTTCGTGATCTCGCGATGGTTTCACGTGCGCCGGGCGTTGGTAAAAAAGTTGCCGAACGTATTGTTACTGAGTTGAAGAATAAAGCTCCTGCCTTTGCGGGTGATGCCAGCGGCACCATCGGGCTTAAGCAGGAAATCGGTGCGGGCGCTGCATCGGCTCCGGTTAGCGATGCCGTCTCAGCTCTCTCCAATCTCGGCTATTCACGTGATCAGGCGGCAAATGCTGTCGCCGCAGCACTCCGCGAAGCCGGGGAAGATGCCGATTCGGCCAAGCTTATTCGTCTTGGTTTGAAGGAACTGTCGCGTTGAGTGACTTGTCTCAATTGAATGTTCATGCGAGAGGACTGGCATGAGCGACCGCAACCCCCTGATTGACGCTGATCTGCGTGGCGAAGATGCCGACACGACATTGCGCCCGCAAACGCTGGACGATTTTGTCGGGCAGGCTGCTGCGCGCGCCAATCTCAAAGTGTTTATTGAAGCTGCAAAAGTGCGTGGCGAAGCACTTGATCATGTGTTGTTTGTCGGTCCTCCAGGACTAGGTAAAACCACGCTCGCGCAAATTATGGCCAAGGAGCTTGGTGTCAATTTCCGTTCGACCTCAGGTCCGGTGATTGCAAAGGCCGGTGATCTTGCAGCGCTTTTGACCAATCTTGAAGATCGTGATGTGCTGTTTATCGATGAAATCCATCGTCTCAGCCCGGCTGTTGAAGAAATTCTCTATCCGGCGATGGAAGATTTTCAGCTTGATCTGATTATCGGTGAGGGTCCGGCGGCGCGCTCGGTCAAAATTGATCTGGCAAAATTTACGCTGGTCGCAGCAACCACACGTCTTGGGCTTTTGACCACTCCGTTGCGTGATCGTTTTGGCATTCCGACACGGCTCAATTTCTATACCGTCGAAGAACTCGAATATATTGTCCGCCGTGGCGCGCGCATCATGCAGATGGGTATTTCGCCGGATGGTGCGCTGGAAGTGGCGCGTCGTTCACGCGGCACTCCGCGTATCGCAGGGCGTCTGTTGCGCCGCGTTCGTGATTTCGCGCTGGTCGCAGGCGTTGATGTAATCGACAGCAAGATTGCCGATGAAGCGCTCTCGCGGCTTGAAGTCGATAACCGCGGGTTCGATCAGTTGGACCGGCGTTATCTTGATATGATCGCGCGCAACTTTGGTGGTGGGCCTGTCGGTATCGAAACCATCGCAGCGGGTTTGTCAGAACCGCGCGATGCGATTGAAGATATTATCGAACCCTATATGATTCAGCAGGGCTTTTTGCAGCGCACCCCTCGCGGGCGTGTTCTGACGAATCTTGCCTGGCAACATCTGGGGCTTGCTGCGCCCGCTGAAGCCGCGCAACAGTCGCAGTTCGGCCTTTTCATGGAAGACGAGTAAATGGACAATGCGCAGGTCGCAGGGGAACTGAAAGACGGTACGCATTATCTCTATGCGCGTATCTATTATGCTGACACGGATTTTTCCGGCTTCGTCTATCACGGTCGTTATCTCGAATTTTACGAACGCGGACGCACGGATTTCCTGCGGCTTCAGGATGTGCATCATATCGAGCTTGCTGAAGGTTCGCTTGGTGAGGAAATGGTTTGGGTCGTTCGCCGTATGGAGATCGACTATAAATCACCTGCGAAAATGGATGATCTTATCCTGATTGAAACCCGTGTCAGCGAAATTCGTGGTGCACGGGTTATCATGGCGCAGAAGATTACCTGTGGTGAGCGGCTGCTTTCTGAAGCGAAGGTTGAGGCCGTGATGATCACGAAAGAAGGCCAGCCGCGCCGGATACCCGACGAATGGCGTGACGCTTTCACGAAGGTCGGCAATGAGTGATCGTTTCCACTCGTTTGAAGAACTTTGCGATGTTTTTGCGGAAGGGACCGATTTTGAGGTCGTAACCCGCTTTGTTCCGGGCTCGAAAATTGTCATTATAGCGCCGCACGGCGGTACAATCGAATATTTCACGACCGAACTTGCTTACGAAATTGCTGTTGAACATTATAGTTTTTATTCTTTTGTCGGGCTGATGGATCGTAAGCATGCGCGAGACCTTCACATTACATCCCATCGCTTTTTTGAAGTGAGGATGGATGATCTTCTTTCACACTCCAGATATGCGCTCGCCATACATGGACGTAAAGATATGCAAAAACTGGCAAGCCTCGGAGAGCTGGACGATAAGGATGCGATTTATCTCGGTGGATTGGATACGCAGTTTATCCAGTTTCTTGACGACGAATTGAGAAAGTCCGGTTTTGCCACACGCTCTTCCGGTCATGCATTTCTTGCTAGCAATCAGGACAATCTTTGCAATCGCTGTCAGTCGGGCAAAGGTGCGCAGATGGAACTACCACTGTCCCTTCGCCATGCATTCGCTAACTCCGGGACACTGAAATCTCAATTTGTTGCGGCGACGCAAAAGGCTATTGCGCGTCGTATCGGCAATTGACCGGGATTCTTTGCGCCAAGATACCATTCGCACATTAAGAGTAACTTATCTTTAACCATAATATCGGATTAATCACGCTGACGGATTCGGTTGAGAGGCTCGTTACGGTGTAACGCCTTCCTTTCACCAAAATTAACCATGACAAGCGCTTGAGGATTTAAAGTTAAAATCCGGTTATGGCGGTTGGGGCGTTCGGCAGCGGACGTTTTTCGAGTAATTTGCGATGCCGCCCGGTCACAATGCCGGGCGTTTGGATTCGAGGACGGTAGATCGATGGAAAATATTGCGCTCGCGGCCCCTGCCGCCGATATTACCCTCTGGGGCCTGTTTATGCATGCGGGCTGGGTGGTCAAGCTTGTGATGCTCGGCCTGATAGGCGCATCGGTCTGGACCTGGGCAATCATCGTCGACAAGATTGTTTCTTATCGTCGCGCTCGCGGCGCTATGGAGCGTTTTGAGCAGGCTTTCTGGTCTGGTCAGTCACTGGAAGAACTCTATCGCACGCTTAATGAACGCCGTACCACTGGCATGGCCTCCATTTTCATCGCCGCAATGCGTGAATGGAAAAAGTCGTTTGAGAAAGGTGCGCGCTCGCCAATTGGTTTGCAGATGCGCATCGATAAGGCGATGGATGTGGCACTGGCGCGTGAGGGCGAAAAGCTCGACTCCCGCCTTGGATTTCTTGCAACGACAGGTTCGGCAGCACCATTCGTCGGTCTGTTTGGGACGGTTGTTGGTATTATGACCTCCTTCCAGGCGATTGCTGCTTCCAAGAACACAAGTCTTGCAGTTGTGGCACCGGGTATCGCGGAAGCATTGCTTGCAACGGCGATTGGTCTGCTCGCCGCTATTCCTGCGGTTATTGCTTACAACAAGCTTTCTGCCGATGCGGGCAAGATTAGCGGACGCCTTGAAGGCTTTGCCGATGAGTTCTCCGCCATACTGTCGCGCCAAATTGATGAGAAGTTGACGCCGCGTAACTAAAGCATAACGCGGAAAAGTGGGAACCGGCTTTCCGATAACGTCATGCGTGAAAGCAAAAATAAAGCGTTCCAACCTCAAAGCGAAATCGAGCCTTCGGGAATATTGAAATGGGCATGTCAGTTGGAAATCAGGGAATGCAGTCGGGTGGTCGCCGTAGGCGTGGCCGCAAGAAGGCATTGATGAGCGAAATCAACGTTACGCCATTCGTGGACGTGATGCTGGTTCTGCTGATCATCTTCATGGTTTCTGCACCGCTTCTGACCGTTGGTGTGCCGATCGATCTGCCCGATACGCAGGCGAAATCGATGAATGCCGACACGCAGCCAATCACCGTATCGGTGAATAGCGAAGGTAAAATCTATCTTCAGGAAACAGAAATTCCGATTGATGAAGTTGTCACTAAACTTCAGGCGATTGCCAAGACCGGCTACGAAGAGCGTATCTTCGTGCGTGGTGACAAAGCTGCCGATTACGGCACTGTCATGAAGGTTATGGCTCGCATTTCCGCCGCCGGTTTCAAGAATATCGGCCTTGTGACACTCCAGGAGCAGGATAGCTGACGGCATCATGAAGGCTGGCCTGACATCTTCTGTTGCACTGCATGCCGCGGCACTTGCGCTGGCAGTGGTTTCGTTTTCCTCGCCGAAGGCTTTCGACGTGCAGGATTCGGAATCGTTTCCGGTTGACATCGTTCCGATTGAATCAATCACGCAAATTCAGCAGGGCGATAAAAAAGCGCCTATGAAGGAAAAGTCGGCACCTATTCCGACAACAAAACCGCAGACGGTACCGGATGCGCAGGAGTTTGGTGATCAGAGCGTTGATAGCCAGACACCGCCGACGCCTGACACCACAGCTAAGCCGCTTGAAGCTGCTCAGGAACCAAAGGCGCAGCCGGAGCCAGTCAAAAAGCCGGAGCCGAAGCCCGACCCAAAGCCTGAACCCAAACCGCAGGATAAGCCTACGCCGGTCCCTGCCACGGAAGTTCAGACCAAGCCGGAAGAAAAGCAGGAAGTGAAGCCTGACCCGGTCGCGGAAGCGATTGAGAAACAGGCAGAAGCGCCTGATCAGGCAGCACCTAAATTGCCGGATAATGTTCCGGCACCGCAGGAAAAGCCAAAGCCTCCGCAGGCGCAGACCGCCAAGACACCGGATCGCAAGCCTGTTGAAGAGAAGAAGCCGACGCAGTCAGCTTCGCAGACGTCGCAGTCAAAGAATGACGCCATCGCGGATGAAGTGGCAGCACTTCTTAATAAGCAGAAGGCTTCTGGCGGCGGTGCAAAGCGTTCGACGGATCAGGCATCGCTGGGCGGCAAGAAGAATACTGGCGGCTCAAAGCTGAGCCAAAATGAAATGGATGCGCTTCGTGGCGCGATCTCGAAGTGTTGGAACGTGCCTGCTGGTGTCGCCGATGCGCCTGGTCTTGTTGTGACGGTGAAGATGCATCTCAATCAGGATGGTTCCATTCAGGGTTCACCCGAAGTGACATCCGGTGGTGGTAGTGATGGTGTGGGCAGAGCGGCTGCAGAAAGCGCCCGTCGCGCTGTGGCACGTTGCGCACCGTATAATCTGCCAGCAGACAAATATGAGAATTGGTCGGAAGTGATTGTTAACTTCGACCCAAGCGAAATGTTCTGACCGGGTTCCGGTCACAGTTAAGTTCAATGCCAAGGACAAAAGAGGTCCCCAAAGACATGAAAATGGGCATTATGAAAACGAAGATCCGAGCAGCCCTTTCGGCTTTGGCCTGTGTCATTGCCGCAAGTTTTGTTGCAACCGCTCCTGCGCATGCCGTGGTCGAAATCAACATCAACAAGGGTGTTGTCGAACCATTGCCAATTGCAATCACTGATTTCCTTTCGGGCGATCAGCTTGGTGCCAATATCACGTCTGTGATTGCCGCCGATCTTGAGCGCTCCGGCTTGTTTGCGCCGATCAGCAAGGGCGCATTCATCGAAAAGATTTCCAACCCTGATGCATCGCCGCGTTTTGAAGATTGGAAGGTCATCAATGCGCAGGCATTGGTCACTGGTCGCATTACCAAGCAGCCAGACGGTCGCCTGAAGGCTGAATTCCGTCTCTGGGATACATTTGGTGGTCAGCAGCTGATTGGACAGCAGTTCTTTACCACGCCAGATAACTGGCGTCGTGTTGCACATATTATCGCTGATGCCATCTATGAGCGCCTGACGGGTGAAAAGGGCTATTTCGATACTCGCGTCGTTTTCGTTGACGAATCCGGTCCAGCCCAGAAGCGCGTCAAGCGTTTGGCGATCATGGATCAGGATGGTGCCAATATTCGTTACCTTTCTGATGGCCGCGATATTGCACTAACCCCGCGTTTTTCGCCAAACCGTCAGGAAGTGACTTATATGTCCTTTGCTGGTGGCCAGCCGCGCGTTTACCTGTTGCAGCTTGAAACTGGCCAGCGCGAACTGGTTGGCAACTTCCCCGGCATGTCGATTGCACCACGCTTTTCGCCAGATGGTCAGAAGGTTGTCATGAGCCTTTTGCAGGATGACGGCAGCGCGAACATCTACACGATGGATCTGCGTAATCGCACCACGACACGTCTCACCAACAGTCAGGCAATCGATACCAGTGCGTCTTACTCGCCGGATGGTTCGCAGATTGTGTTCTCTTCTGATCGTGGCGGACGTCCACAGCTCTATGTGATGGGCGCTGATGGTTCCAACCCACGCCGTATCTCGTCGGGTGACGGCAGCTACTCGACCCCGGTTTGGTCTCCACGTGGTGATCTCATTGCTTTCACCAAGCAGTCACAGGGCCAGTTCTCGATTGGCGTTATGAAGACTGATGGTACAGGTGAGCGACTGCTGACTTCGGGCTTCCACAATGAAGGTCCAACGTGGGCACCAAACGGTCGCGTGCTGATGTTCTTCCGCAAGGCATCAGGTGCTGGTGGTCCGAAGCTCTTCAGTATTGATTTGACGGGTCGCAATGAACGTCAGATTCAGACACCAAACTTCGGTTCTGATCCAGCATGGTCGCCATTGCTCGAGTAGTTTTGGTATCAGCTCGAATGAGTTTGGGGCGCGAAGCATAGGTTTCGCGCCTTTTTCATGGCAAAATGCCACAATTATAGCCTTGGAGCCGTGTTTCTGCCTCATTTAGCCCTCAAGGGCTAGAAGCAGAATTGCTACCGGATAAAAACGGTTTGCAGATGGTCGCAAGAAATTATTAACCATACTTCTTGAGCCTGTTTTAACCTAAATATGATTATTGGTTGGTTACGCAGGAACATCAAATCTTAAGGAGCTCCGGCCCATGCGCCGTATCCAGTCGATTGCACGTAGCCCGATCGCTATTGCCCTTTTCATGTCGCTCGCCGTTGTTGGTTGTGCGTCCAAGAAGAATCTCCCGAACAATGCCGGTGATCTTGGCTTGGCTGGTGGCGCTGCAACGCCCGGCTCCGCTCAGGACTTCACTGTAAACGTCGGTGACCGCATTCTGTTTGACCTCGATTCGTCGCTGATCCGTTCGGACGCACAGCAGACATTGTCGAAGCAGGCACAGTGGTTGCAGCGTTACCCACAGTACTCGATCACTGTCGAAGGCCATGCCGACGAACGTGGTACACGTGAGTACAACCTTGCACTCGGCCAGCGTCGTGCTGCTGCAACCCGTGACTTCCTTGCAGCCCGCGGCATTCCAACCAGCCGTATGCGCACCGTTTCTTACGGCAATGAGCGTCCAATCGCTGTTTGCGATAACAACTCTTGCTGGTCGCAGAACCGCCGTGCCGTTACCGTTCTTAACGGTGCTGGCAGCTAAGTTTCAGCAAATAGCCTGACCTAATCAGAGAAAAGCGGTCTTCGGGCCGCTTTTTTTGTGCTGAAAGACAACTATTGGTAATTTCGACAAATTTTGGCCGAAGTAACCTGTGTCATAGGGAAAGCATCTATGCTTTTTAAGGTTTTTCTCTAATAACTGAAAAGAACCGCGGAAAATCAGGTGTTCAGAAAATGTTCAGGCATCGTGTTTGATTGTTTATCCAGACCTTGGTGGTCGCGGTTTATAGTTTCAGGGCACCATCATTTTTCGACAATGAGCGATAGGGGCAAAAGGGAATGAGGAAACCAATGAGGAAAGTGACGCTGGCAATTGCCATGCTGCCGCTTTTGGCGAGTGCGCCGGTTCTGGCAGCATCTGGTTTTTCGCAGCAGGGAAACATTCAACTTGCGCAAGCTGGAAGTCCGGGTGGCGATCAGTTTTCGCAGCAGGTTTGTAATCTGGCGCATCAGAACGCACAGTCCTATGCCCGCATCATGCAACTGCGCGACAATATGCTGAAAATTCAGCGTGATAATGAAACCCGTTTTCGTGCGCTGGAAAAGGGCAATGGCGGTGGACAGAATCACGCGAATATCGGCTCGACCGCGATTCTCGACGATGCCATGCGCGACAATGGCAGCGGGGGCGGTCAGGGCGGCTATCAGCAAAGCCCAGGCTTGCAGCAAGAGTTGATCCGTAACCTCACCGGTAAGGTTGAGGATGTCGATGCGCAGATTTCATTTACGAATGAGCTGCTGCAGAAGACACAGGATGACAATGATTTCCGCTTTGAAGAGCTGGAAAAGAAGCAGGGTGTAACGGCTCCGGCAAAGTCTGATCTGTCTCAGAACGCTCAGGTGAGCGCGCCTCCCGGCAGCGATCTTTGTGCGCAGGGCATGGGCAATCCGGTAAGCACCGCCGATACACTTGGTAATCGTGCCGAAGCCATGAACTTCCAGGTTCTCGAATTGCAGGACCAGATGCAGAAAATGCAGGAAGACAATGAACGCCGCTTCCAGAAGCTGGAAGGTGGCCGCGCCGATGCGGGCAATGCACCGGACGAGACTTCGCTTGCTGATGCGACACCGGCTGGAAACCCCGATGATGGGGTTTCTGGCAACACGGCGCAGGGCGGTGATTTTGGTTCAGATACACAATTGGCGACCAATGATACATCGGGCGCCGATTCCGTGGCTATTGGTTCAGGCGCCGCTCCGCAAAGTGGCCCACAACGTGGAGAGCCGCCGCGGTCGCTCGGCTCCATCCGCTTTGACAACAATGGCAATGTAATCGGCGAAACCATTGATGTGCAGCCTCGCCCGATTGAGCAGGGCGCTGCATTGCCAGTTGGTCAGGCTGCTGGACAGGCGGTTGCATCGCTGCCGACTGATGATAATCCGAATTCACTCTATCAGGCCGCGTATCAATATGTGATGTCGGGCGATTATAAAGCAGCAGAGACTGGTTTCCGCGAGCACATCAAGCGCTATCCGGCTGATCCTACCACGGCTGAGGCACGCTATTGGCTGGGTGAATCGCTTTATGGTCAGGCGCGTTATCCTGAAGCCGCGACTGTTTTCATCGATACGCAACGTGATTACCCCGATTCCAAACGCGCAGCGGAGAATATGTTCAAGCTGGGTATGACGCTTGAAAAGATGGATAATCACGACGTCGCTTGTGCAACATTCAAGCAGATTCCAGAACGCTATCCTAAGGCTGCGCCCGCTGTTTTGAAGCGGGTGAGTGATGAGCGCACGCGTATCAAGTGTTGATTTTGGAGAACATTTGTGGGGCTTTCCCCGACCGATATTTTTGAGCCTTTCAGATTAGATCGCGCAAAAGGAGTCATTGCTGCCGTGTCAGGCGGGAGCGATTCTCTGGCTCTTCTTTTTCTCTTGAAAGACTATCTCGCGACGCTGGATAATCCGCCGCCGCTGACAGCTGTTACTATTGATCATCGTTTGCGTGCGGAATCGGCACAAGAGGCTGACAATGTAGGCGCGCTTTGCCACCAACATGGCATAGCGCACCGTGTTCTTGTTTGGGACGACACCAAGCCCAAAACTGGTTTAGCCGCTGCCGCTCGCTCTGCTCGTTATCGGTTGCTGGTTCAGGCCGCGCATGAGGCGGGTGCTGATTTTATTGCGACGGGGCATACACGCGATGATCAGATCGAAACATTTTTAATGCGCAAAGAGCGGAGCTCTCATTCGGAAGCACGCGGTCTCGCTGCAATGGCACCGCAGTCATGGCTTGAAAATTCGGTTATCTTGGTGAGGCCGCTGCTGGACACATCCCGTTCAAGCCTGCGGCAGGAACTCACTAAGAAATCGATCGTCTGGATTGATGATCCCAGCAACGTGAACACCAATTATGAGCGTCCGCGCGTGCGGCTGACATCGGCCACAGAAGTCGATCCAGACCGCGTGATGGCACAAGTCGCACTGGCATCTGCGGCGCGCAAACGCGATAATGCGGCGCTTGTTGCAGCACTTTCAAACCCTGGTTGCCTGCAAATGAACGCGTTAGGCACGATTTTGGTCGATGCCTCCATTTATGCAGCGTTGCCAGAAACGGTTCGGCGCTTGTTTTCTGGCCTTCTCGCATCGATTGCCGGTGGGCGGCGTTTTCTGCCCGGTGATGCTGAGCGTGCACGGATCGAAAAGCTCTTGTTCGGTCAGGAGAAAGTTGGCCGTCTCACTGTGTTTGGCGCGCTTGTTGAGCTTGGTAAAAATGGTGAGCCGCATAAGTTTCGTCGTGAACGCCGTAATCTTCCAACTATGGAACTTCATCCCGGGCAAACGATCATCTGGGATGGGCGCTATCGCTTTAAAAATGATGCTCAAACGCCTTTTGAAGTGGCCGCACCGGATCGGCAGGAACTGACTGATTTCATTGAAATGCATATGATTGAACTTGATTTTGCACAACGCGAAGCTTTGCTGGTGCTACCTGCGATCTATGAAAACGGCAAATTACAGCAAGTTCCGGCAGTTAACGGCCAGCAGTTGCCTTCAGGAATCACCGTCGAAAAGCACTTCGCAATCTTTGATCATGTGCTTCCGGGCTATGATTTTGCGCTGGCAAAGGCCATTGAAACGCAGTTTGGGCGCGAATGTCCTAATTTTTATAAACCAGTTTGATAAGAATCGAAGATGAGGCGGCTCTCGCGCCTTGGCAAGGCCGTTCTTCGATCCTATGTTAAGTCGAAACATCGTACCGCCCTTGTCGGGTGGCTGTGGTATCGATAGGACCCGATATGAATCCGAACTATCGCAACTTCGCCCTCTGGGCGATCATTGCTCTACTTTTGATAGCGTTGTTCAACCTGTTCCAGAGTCCTGGCCAGCGCTCGAATTCCCGTGAAGTTTCCTACTCCCAGTTTATCGATGACGTTTCCAATGGACGCGTTAAGTCGGTTACAATTACTGGTGAGAAGATCAGCGGTACATTTGCCGATAATGGATCGACCTTCCAGACCTATTCGCCTGGCGATACAGGACTAGTCTCCCGTCTTGAGGAAAAGGGCGTGACCATCACTGCCCGTCCTGAAAACGACGGTTCCGGTTCGCTTCTTGGTATCCTGCTTTCATGGTTGCCGATGATCCTTATTCTGGGTGTGTGGATTTTCTTCATGCGCCAGATGCAGGGTGGTTCACGCGGTGCGATGGGCTTTGGCAAGTCAAAGGCGAAGCTTTTGACCGAAGCGCATGGCCGTATCACTTTTCAGGATGTTGCGGGCGTTGAAGAAGCCAAGCAGGATCTGGAAGAAATCGTAGAATTCCTGCGTGATCCGCAGAAATTCCAGCGTCTTGGCGGTAAAATTCCACGCGGTGTGCTGCTCGTTGGCCCTCCTGGAACTGGTAAGACTTTGCTCGCGCGCTCTGTTGCAGGCGAAGCCAATGTGCCGTTCTTCACGATTTCCGGTTCTGACTTCGTTGAAATGTTTGTTGGTGTTGGTGCAAGCCGCGTCCGCGACATGTTCGAACAGGCGAAGAAGAATGCACCTTGCATTATCTTCATCGACGAAATCGATGCTGTTGGTCGTCATCGTGGTGCAGGTCTTGGCGGCGGTAACGACGAACGTGAACAGACGCTCAACCAGCTTCTGGTCGAGATGGATGGTTTTGAAGCAAACGAATCGATCATTCTGATTGCTGCAACCAACCGTCCTGACGTTCTTGATCCAGCGCTCCTGCGTCCGGGCCGTTTTGACCGTCAGGTCGTGGTTCCGAACCCGGATATCGTTGGTCGTGAACAGATCCTCAAAGTGCATGTGCGCAATGTGCCGCTTGCTCCAAATGTCGATCTTAAAGTTGTGGCACGCGGTACGCCGGGCTTCTCTGGTGCCGATCTTGCCAACCTCGTCAACGAATCTGCTTTGATGGCAGCGCGTCGCAACAAGCGCCTCGTAACCATGCAGGAATTTGAAGACGCCAAGGACAAGATCATGATGGGTGCGGAACGCCGCTCCGCCATGACGCCAGAAGAAAAGGCAAACACGGCCTATCACGAAGCTGGCCATGCTATTCTGGCGATCAACGTGCCAAAGTCTGATCCGGTCCATAAGGCGACAATCATTCCACGCGGTCGTGCGCTTGGTATGGTGATGCAGTTGCCGGAAGGTGATCGTTATTCGGCAACTTATACCTGGATGGTTTCGCGTCTTGCGATTCTGATGGGTGGCCGTGTTGCGGAAGAGCTGAAATTTGGTAAGGAAAACATCACGTCTGGTGCGTCTTCCGATATTCAGCAGGCAACCAAGCTTGCGCGCTCCATGGTGACGCAGTGGGGTTATTCCGATAAGCTTGGTCGCGTGGCTTATGGTGACAACCAGGAAGAAGTGTTCCTTGGTCACTCGGTTTCACGCACGCAGAATATTTCGGAAGCAACCGCGCAGATCATCGATGCTGAAGTGCGCCGTCTTGTGGATGAAGCCTATGCAGAAGCAACCCGTATCCTGACTGAAAAGCGTGAGGATTGGATCGCTCTTGCTGAAGGTCTGCTTGAATATGAAACGCTCAGTGGCGATGAAATCAAGGAACTGATTGCGGGCAATAAGCCATCACGTGATCAGGGTAATGATACGCCATCGCGTGGTTCAGGCGTTCCTAAAGCTGGCAGCCCACGCAAGCGCAAGGGTGAAGAACCCGGCAGTGAGCCTGGCATTGAGCCAAACCCGCAGCCGCAGTAAGCATCTGTAAGAATTATGAAAAGCCGGGCATTCTGTCCGGCTTTTCTGCTTCTGAAGTGCCTTTTGTTAGAAAGGCTCGGTTAAGTATTTCGGCGCATCATGGGTCAAGTTTGGAAATTGATGCTTTGATACGATCTGTTTCGTCGAAAGGTGAAATTGCAATGACGGGTGGTTTTGCGCTATTAACGCAGACAATCGATTGCCGGGCTAACGATCCCGGATGTCATTGCCGTCTCATGAATTAACCGCGACTGATTTTTAATTGCTTCGAGACAGCTTTATGGCGCAACGCAAGGCTAAGAATATGACACGTAAGTATTTCGGAACTGATGGTATTCGCGGTAAGGCAAACAGCTTTCCGATGACGCCCGATATTGCCATGAAAGTCGGTATGGCGGTTGGGCATATTTTTCGCCGCAAGGGTCAAGCCTCGCGCGTTGTGATCGGCAAGGATACGCGCCGCTCTGGTTATATGCTGGAAAACGCGCTTGTCGCCGGTTTCACAGCTGCGGGCATGGACGTGTTCCTTCTCGGCCCAATCCCAACGCCAGCTGTCGCTATGCTTTGCCGTTCGCTTCGTGCCGATATTGGTGTGATGATCTCGGCCTCGCACAATCCATTCTATGACAATGGCATCAAGCTGTTTGGTCCTGACGGCTTCAAGCTATCAGACGAAATCGAGTTGCAGATTGAAAGCCTGATCGATAGCGATCTCTCCGCGCATCTTGCGACCCATGGTGAAGTCGGCAAGGCCAAGCGCGTTGATGGTGATATTTATCGCTATATCGAATTTGCGAAACGCACACTGCCACGCAATATTTCGCTTAATGGTTTGCGCGTTGTTGTCGATTGCGCGAACGGTGCTGGCTATAAAGTGGCGCCTGCCGCACTTTGGGAGCTTGGTGCAGAAGTCATTACCATTAATGACGAGCCAAACGGCATCAACATTAATGAGGATTGCGGCTCGACCCATCCAATTGGTCTGATGAAGAAAGTGCATGAAGTACGCGCCGATGTCGGCATTGCGCTTGATGGTGATGCGGACCGCGTTTTGTTGGTTGATGAAAACGGCACCGTGATTGACGGCGATCAGCTTCTGGCCGTCATTGCCGAATCATGGGCAAAGTCAGATCGTCTGCAAGGCGGTGGGATCGTTGCAACGATCATGTCCAATCTGGGCCTTGAGCGTTACCTGCATGACCATAATATGACGTTGGCCCGTACCAAGGTTGGCGACCGCTACGTAGTTGAACATATGCGTGAGCATGGCTTCAATGTTGGTGGTGAACAATCGGGCCACATCGTTCTGTCGGATTTTGCCACGACGGGCGATGGGTTGGTATCGGCCTTGCAGATTCTTGCCGTCGCGCAGGAAGAAAACAAGCCGTTGAGCGAGTTGTGCCGTAAGTTTGAGCCAGTGCCGCAGCTTCTCAAGAATGTTCGCACTTCTGGCGGAAAGCCTCTTGAAAACAAGAAGGTCAAGAGCGCGATTGATGAGGCAACTGATCGTTTGGGCTCGCAGGGACGTTTGGTTATCCGTCCATCGGGAACCGAGCCGCTTATTCGTGTGATGGCAGAAGGCGATGACCGCGCCCTTGTTGAGAAGGTCGTCAATGACATTATCAATGTGATTTCTGCTGAAAGTGCTGCTGCCTGATCAGTCGGACAACGGATTAATAAAAAGCGCGGGTTTTCCGCGCTTTTTTGTTTGTCCTGAAAGGCTTTCACTTTGAAAATGCATGATAAAAAACGATTAAAAAATAAGGTTAATTAGTATTTAATTTTTGATCCGTATTTTGATCCCAAGATTTTGGTTCCGGCGTGTTTGCTGCGTCACTGATTGATGGGACAAATAAATGAATGGTCTGATTAAGACTTTTTGTGCCGGCCTTGTATTATCCGCTGCACTGACTGACTTTTCGTCTGTGGCATTTGCCGCCGATGACATGGAATCCGTGCCGGAAGTCGTTGTTACGCCTTCAGCTACTGGTGGCTGGTATCTGCGTGGTGATCTTGGTTATTCCCTCAATCGCTTCAAAAGAGCAGATTTTGATGGCACTCGATTTGATGGCGATCTGAAAGAATCGTTCGTTTTTGGCGGGGGCGTTGGCTATCAGATTACGGATTATTTCCGCACTGATTTGACGCTTGACTACTCAACACGCTCAAAATTCACCACCGATTACGATAACAGCAAGATGTCCGGCTTGTCGGCTCTGGCAAATGCCTATGTCGATCTCGCAAATTTTGGCGGCGTGACACCGTATGTCGGCGCAGGGCTTGGTGGCACGCGTGTGAAGTGGGACGATATGGCCCTTACAGCCAATGGTAACGAATTATCAGGCCAAGCCGATTGGCGCTTTACCTATGCATTGATGGCCGGTGCATCGGTCGATCTCACGCATAATCTTAAGTTGGATGCTGGCTATCGCTTCCGCCATGTTAATGGTGGCAAAATGTTTGAGGGTGATACGGATATTGGTGCAGTCCGCGATAAGGGCATGAATATCCACGATATCCGTGTTGGTCTTCGCTATATGTTTGGCGGCTGATAGTGTTATCCATTGAATTCAAAGGCCCGGTTTTCCGGGCCTTTTTCTTTATAGAAAAAGAATCTTTCGCGCCATCTTGTGAAATTTTTGCTTTCCGATATTTTCATCAGTGGGCCACGCCTCCCCAACGAGGCGCGTGCTATCTGTGAGGATAGGAAACAAAATGACGACGATTGCGAAGCCGGTAGTTCGCCCGGCTAACCCTAATTTTTCTTCAGGTCCCTGTGCAAAACGCCCCGGTTGGTCGCTTCAAGCGCTCGCCGATGCGCCGCTTGGCCGTTCGCACCGCGCGAAAATCGGCAAAAACAAGCTGAAAGAAGCTATCGACCTTACCCGCGAAATTCTCGGCGTTCCTGCTGATTACCGCATTGGCATCGTGCCTGCATCCGATACGGGTGCGGTCGAAATGGCCCTGTGGTCGCTGCTCGGTGAGCGCGGCGTGGATATGGTTGCGTGGGAAAGCTTCGGTTCGGGCTGGGTCACAGACGTGATCAAGCAGCTGAAGCTGGAAGACACCCGTACTTTTGTTGCGCCTTATGGCGAGCTGGTCGATTTTTCTGAAGTCGATTTCAACCGTGACGTCGTTTTCACCTGGAACGGCACCACGTCTGGCGTTCGCGTGCCTAATGCCGATTTCATTCCTGCAAATCGTGAAGGCCTGACCATTTGCGATGCGACCTCTGCTGCTTTCGCGCAGCGTCTTGATTTTGCAAAGCTCGATGTGGTCACTTTCTCATGGCAGAAAGTGCTTGGCGGCGAGGGCGCACACGGCATTCTCATTCTTTCCCCACGCGCTGTTGCGCGTCTGGAAAGCTACAAGCCAGCATGGCCGCTGCCAAAGATTTTCCGTCTGACTTCTGGCGGCAAGCTGATCGAGGGCATCTTCGTCGGCGAAACCATTAACACGCCTTCGATGCTCTGCGTTGAAGATTATCTGGATGCGCTGAGCTGGGCGCGTTCGGTCGGCGGTCTCGACGGTCTTGTCGGACGTGCGGATGCAAATTTTGCCGTGCTTGATGCTTTCATCGAGCGGACGCCATGGATCGCTAATCTGGCTCAGAAGCCTGAAACGCGCTCCAACACATCTGTTTGTGTAACGATTGTTGATCCGGAAGTGACTGCTTTGTCTGCGGACCAGCAGGCAGCTTTTGCCAAGGGCATGGTCTCGGCGCTCGAAAAAGAAGGCGTTGCATTCGACATCGGTGCGTATCGCGATGCGCCTTCCGGTTTGCGCATCTGGGCGGGTGCTACGGTTGAAGCTTCTGATCTTGAAGCACTCACCGCTTGGCTCGACTGGGCTTTTGCCGCGCAGAAAGCAGCACTCAAGGCCGCTGCGTAATCGCAAGCGATGCAGAGAGCTGTGGCCGGAGTTGGGACGGCCATAGCCGTCAATTCCTTAGAGCGCTTCTCATTTTTACTGAAATATGTGAACCGCTCTAAGTAGTCATTTTATCGCATTATCCTACGCAAAACCGCTACGCACTTTTGCTGGTAATGCTCGATCGTACACATCCGAAGGAGGCTCTTATGGCACCTCGCGTACTCGTATCCGATAAATTGTCGCCGACCGCCGTTCAGATTTTCAAAGACCGCGGCGTTGAAGTTGATTACCTGCCAGATCTTGGCAAGGACAAAGAAAAACTGCTCGAAATCATCGGCCAATATGATGGTCTTGCTATCCGCTCCGCTACCAAGGCAACAGAAAAGCTGATCGCAGCAGCAACGAAGCTCAAGGTCATTGGTCGCGCCGGGATTGGCGTGGACAATGTCGATATTCCGGCAGCATCGCGCCGCGGTATCATTGTGATGAATACGCCTTTCGGCAATTCGATCACCACTGCAGAACATGCAATTGCACTGATGTTTGCAGTTGCGCGTCAGCTCCCCGAAGCGGATGTTTCCACGCGCGCTGGCAAGTGGGAAAAGAACCGCTTCATGGGCGTGGAAATCACAGGCAAAACGCTTGGTGTTGTCGGTTGTGGCAATATCGGCGCTGTGGTTGCAGCGCGCGGTATTGGTCTCAAGATGCACGTTGTTGCGTTTGATCCGTTTCTTTCGGAAGCGCGCGCGCAGGAACTTGGCGTCGAAAAGCTGGAGCTTGATGAACTTCTGGCGCGTGCTGATTTCATCACCCTGCATACACCGCTCACTGACAAGACACGCGGCATCATCAATGCCGATGCACTGGCTAAGACCAAGCCGGGTGTTCGCATTGTTAACTGCGCACGCGGCGGCCTGATCGTTGAAAAGGATCTGGTTGAAGCGTTGAAATCGGGTCATGTTGCTGGTGCTGGTATTGATGTTTTCGAAACTGAGCCTGCAACAGAGAATGAGCTCTTCAATCTCCCCAACGTGGTCTGCACACCGCATCTTGGTGCTTCGACGTCCGAAGCGCAGGAAAATGTTGCCATTCAGGTGGCCGAGCAAATGTCGGATTATCTGGTCAAGGGTGCTGTTTCCAACGCGATCAACATGCCGTCGATCACGGCAGAAGAAGCGCCGCGTCTCAGGCCTTTCGTCAAGCTTGCAGAGGTTCTTGGTGCTTTTGTTGGTCAGGTGACAGACGAGCCTATTCAGGAAGTCGAAGTGCTTTTTGATGGTGCGACTGCGGCGATGAACACCCGCGCTTTGATCAGTGCGGCGCTTGCTGGTCTGATCCGTCCACAGGTTGCAGATGTAAACATGGTTTCTGCGCCGATTATGGTGAAGGAACGGGGAATCATCGTTTCGGAAATCAAGCGCGACAAATCCGGTATTTTTGACGGCTATATCAAGCTGACCGTCAAGACGACTGAACGCGAACGCTCGGTAGCTGGTACATGCTTCTCGGATGGCAAGGCACGCTTTATCCAGATCAAGGGAATCAACCTTGATGCGGAAGTTGGGCCGCACATGCTTTATGTCACCAATGTCGATATTCCGGGCATGATTGGTCTGCTTGGAACGATCTGCGGTAAGCATGATATCAACATCGCAAACTTCGCTCTAGGACGTGATCATCCGGGCGGCGATGCCATTGCGATGCTCTATGTCGATGACAGAATTCCACAGGCAGCACTTGACGAACTGATCGCGCAAGAGGCAATCAAGGCGGCAAGACCTTTGGAATTTAACGTCGAGGAAGCTTAAACGATATGAATGACGGGATTGAACAGGCAGAATGGCGGCGGATGCAGGCACAGGATTTTGCAGGCGTTACGACTGTCGCCAACATTGTTCATCCCGACTTCTTCGAGGATGAGGCGGTCTTTCGGGACCGCTTCAACATCTACCCAGCCGGTTGTTTTGTGCTGGCAAAGGGCAGTGAAATCGTCGGCTATGGCATCAGTCATCCATGGAAGCTCGATTCGGTCCCAGCACTGAATTCCGTTCTTGGCGAACTGCCAAAAGAGATCAGCACCTATTATATTCATGATATTGCACTCTTGCCGGAAGTACGTTCAGGCGGGCAAGCATCGCGCGTTGTTGAGCTGATGGGCGCTCAGGCAGAGCGGGACGGTTTTGCGACCATGGCGCTTGTCGCGGTGAATGGCTCGCATGGCTTTTGGGAGAAAAAGGGCTTCGTTACCCGCGATGTGCCAGCACTCGAAGACAAGCTGAAAGGCTATTCGGACGAGGCACTATACATGGTCCGCGCCGGCTAGATCGTAGATATTCCGGATCTGGCGGTCTGCAAATGGCGTTTTTCTCCGCTTCCGGTGCTCATGTACCCAAAAGTACACTCCGCTCCGGTTCTCAAAGAACACCATTTTCGCCCCACCATATCCAGAATCTCAGACGATCTGACGCTATCTTTCCACGTCTTCGTGAAAATATTCGTATTTTTTGCATGTAAAGAGTCGCGTAAGCACGATTCAGTCTGTATAGAGACGAGGGATCAGCACCTCGCGTCAAACTGTCGGGGCTGCTTGCGATCCTTGGGTTATATTTACGGCTGAGATGCCGGACCGAGGAGTTTTCTCAATGGCTAATGTGGTTGTCGTCGGGTCGCAATGGGGCGACGAGGGCAAGGGAAAGATCGTGGACTGGTTGTCCGAACGCGCCGATGTGATCGTGCGTTATCAGGGCGGCCATAATGCCGGTCATACACTTGTTATCGATGGCGTCAGCTACAAGCTTTCGCTTCTTCCATCGGGTCTGGTGCGCGGCAAATTGAGCGTGATCGGCAATGGTGTTGTGGTTGACCCGCATCATTTCGTCATGGAAGTCGAAAAGCTGCGCGGGCAGGGCATCGATATTAATCCGGATGTTCTGCGTATTGCTGAAAATGCTCCGTTGATTCTCTCGGTTCACCGTGAACTCGACGCGATGCGCGAAGGCGCTACTGAAGGTCTTAAGATTGGCACCACGAAGCGCGGCATCGGCCCTGCTTATGAAGATAAGGTTGGCCGTCGCGCGATCCGCGTGATCGACCTGACAGAGCCAGACACGTTAGAGCCAAAGGTTGAGCGCCTGCTTGCGCATCACAATCTGCTGCGTCGCGGCATGGGCTTGGAAGAGATCGCGGTTGCGACCATTCTTGAAGAGCTGACCTCGGTTGCAGACAAGATTCTTCCTTATATCGATCAGGTCTGGCGCGTTCTCGACGAACGCCGCAAGTCTGGCGACCGTATTCTGTTCGAAGGTGCGCAGGGCGCATTGCTTGATAACGACCATGGCACCTATCCGTTTGTGACTTCGTCAAACACTGTTGCCGGTCAGGCAGCGGCTGGTTCGGGTCTTGGTCCGACAGCAATCGGTTATGTTCTTGGCATCACCAAGGCTTACACCACTCGCGTTGGTGAAGGTCCGTTCCCGACCGAACTCAACGATGAGATTGGCGAATTTCTCGGCACCAAGGGCCATGAATTTGGCGTGGTGACAGGTCGCAAGCGTCGTTGTGGCTGGTTCGATGCGGTTATCGTTCGCCAGACGGTTCGCACATCGGGCATCACCGGTATTGCATTGACCAAGCTTGACGTTCTCGACGGTCTTGATGAAATCAAGATCTGCGTAGCTTACGAACTTGATGGCAAGCGTATTGATTATCTGCCATCTTCGATGGGTGCGCAGGCTCGTGTGAAGCCGATCTATGAAACGCTGCCGGGCTGGTCGGAAACGACTGCTGGTGCACGTTCGTGGAACGATCTTCCAGCACAGGCTGTCAAATATGTCCGCCACATCGAAGAACTGATTGGTGCACCGGTGTCGATGCTCTCGACGAGCCCGGAACGCGAAGACACCATCCTCGTAACGGATCCATTCCAGGACTAGTCGTTCGGAACTTTGCTTCCTGTAAAGAACAAGCCCGGTTTGCCTTTATGGCTGACCGGGTATTTTTTTAAGGTTTTTTCGCGATCATTTTGAAAGCGTTAGAGCGTATTTCGATCTGATTGCATCAGATCGGCGCTCAAATTTTGTATTTTGGACCGCATCTTTTCCGAAAACCGCTTCACACTTTTCGGGATGCGTTCACTTAATCGTTGCCGCAACCTTTGCTTTCTAACGATTATTGTGATTATTGAGGTATTTACTGCATTTCGAACGCGCGGAAACTGGGTAAGACGTATGGCTGATTTTGTAGCGGTTCTGAAAAAGACAATCGATGCTCAGGCGGATAAATCGCCTGAACTGCGCGAGCGTGTCTATGCAAAGGCACGTGCGACGATTGAACAGAAGCTTGTGACAGCAAATGCTTCGCAAGTTGTGGCAGTTCGCCAACGCAAAATACTTGAAGATGCTATCGAAGAAGTCGAAGCCTTTTATGCGCCGCCAGCTGCCGCACCTGTTGCAGAGCAGCCGTTGCATGATCCGCTTGAAGATTTTCTTGCCGAATCAACGCAAGCATCTGCGTCCTCATCCTATGATGAGGCGCCTTTTGTTGCTGGCAATCGGTCTTATACCGATCATGATGTCGATACTGATGAAGATGCAGCACCGGTGCATACGCGTCGTCAGGATGAGTGGTCAGCAGAGCGCGAACAGGATCGCACCGAAGACAAACCTGCTTATGCCCGCCGCGGTGAATATACTGACCCGGTACGCTTTAAAGAAAAGCGTTCTTACAAGGGCCTCATCATCGGTCTGATTGCTGTGCTCGCTCTTGGCGGTGCCGGATACGGTGTTTGGGCGAACAAAGACAAGCTGCAGGAACTGGCATCAAGTCTTGGTCGCAGCGATGCGCCGACAAGTGGTGATGCGGGAACAACGCAGCCAGAAACCGGGCAGACCGCAGGTTCCGAACAGCCGCAGACTGGCCAGCCAGCGACGCCGTCTGAAGAACAGAAAATGACGCAGCGTCTTATGGAAGATGGCAGCGAGAAAGACGAAGGTCCAGCGGGCGGTCAGGCAGGTCTTGGTGAAGGCAAGTCGACGGCAGCTTCAACACCGGGCGCTGAACAGACCAATACGCAAAACCAGCCGCAAGCTCAGCAAGCTGTTGCTGTGGGCCAGCAAGCACTTCTTTATGAAGAGCGTGGTGGTACAGAGACCGGTTCGGTCGAGCGTGGAACGGTTGTCTGGTCGGAAATTCAGGAAAGCCCGGGCGAAGGTGAACCTGCGGCTCCGGCAATTCGTGGCACGATCACGATGCCTGACACCAAAGCCGAACTTAAACTGACCATTCGCAAGAACACGGATCAGTCTATTCCTGCGAGCCATCTGATCGAGATGGTGTTCACTGTACCGGATGATTTTGCGGGCGGCGCGATCGATAATGTTCAGCGTATTACGTTCAAAGACACGGAACAGGCAGCGGGCAATCCGCTTATCGCTGTACCATCAAAGATTGCCGATAATTTCTTTATTATCTGGCTCAATGATGCGACGACGGCGCAGGACACCAACTTGTCGCTGATGCGCCGTTTGCAGTGGATTGATATTCCGATCTCATATCGCAATGGTCGTCGTGCTCTGATCAGTCTTGAAAAAGGCGTGCCAGGCGAGAAGGTGTTTAACGACGTTCTGGGTGCCGGTTAATAGCAGAGTGACCTAACCAAAGGTTAGCAATAAAAAAACCCCGCATGCGCGGGGTTTTTTATTAATCTTAAATGGTTGCTTTGGAAGCTGACGAATGAGAGCAAAAATCCTAATTATGCTCTTATGTTAAACTGTTGGAGCCTCAGATGCTCTAAGCTCCGCCGTTGTTCCCATTCCCGCCGTTGCTTCCATTGTTACCTGTTCCTCCAGCACTGCCACCGGTGCCGCCATTATCGTCGCCACCAGGGCCGCTGGGGCCACCGTTGCCACCATTATTACCACTATTGCCATTGCCCCCGTTGCTGCCACCAGTGTCGCCGCCTCCGGAATCGTCGCCACCATTGTTGCCGCCATTACCATTGCTTCCGTTGGCTCCACCGGTGTCGCCGCCTCCGGAATCGTCCCCACCGTTGTTGCCGCTATTGCCATTGCTACCGTTGCTGCCACCAGTATCACTGCCTCCGGTGTCGGTCCCGCCGTTGTTGCCACCGTTACCATTGCTAGCGCCGGTGCCAGTATCGGTCCCGCTGTTGTTGCCACCATTGCCATTGCTTGCATCAGTGCCGGTATCTGTTCCACTGTTGTTGCCGCTATTGCCATTGCCCCCATTTGATGGCGGGACTGGAATGGTTGGGACTTTACAGCCATGACGCTTTAGCAGGGCCGTATTGGATTTGGTTCGCGGCTTTTTAACGAGTGTCGCACAATTTACGTGTGAGCCTTGCTCTGATCTCAGTTCGCGCAAGCCAGCTTCTGACATATCTGCTGAGAATGCAGAACTACCATAGAGGGTAGTAGTAACCAGCAAGATTATACTTGGAATTTTACGCATCTTTCCCCCATTGTTTCCGATGTCTAAATTAAACAATGGCTAATCATGCATGCAACTATATGTTGTGTCCAGTAATCAAGAATTACAGATTTTTATCATTTAGTGTTTCGCTGAAAAGCATAAAAGCGCTGATCTGACGAAATCAGACCAACGCTCTATCTGTTATGCGTGAACTATCCGAGCATTTTGAAGGATGCGTTACGCAGAGCCCGTGTTTTCAATGCCGTGTGGGATAGCTAAAAATGAGTTACTTCTTTTCAGAGAAAGCCTTGATCGCCTTTGCAACTTCAGAAGCCGCAGTTTCGGCAGTATCAAAGCCGTTGAGCTCTACAGTCTTGCGGCCTTCTGGAAGCTGCTTGTAGACGCGGAAGAAGGCTTCGAGACGCTGCTGCTCGATCTTTGGCAGGTCAGAAAGTTCTTTGATGTTGTCATAGGTTGGGTCGATTTTCGAGGTTGGTACAGCAACGATCTTGTCGTCCTGCTCGCCGCCATCGATCATCTTCAAAACGCCGATTGGACGAACCTTGATGATCGCACCCGGAACGATTGGCTCACGGGTGTAAACGAGCGCATCAAGCGGATCGCCATCGCCTGCGAGCGTGCTGGTGATCGAGCCATAATTGGCTGGGTAGACAACCGGCATCGACTGATAACGATCAACGATGATGTGGCCGGTCTTGTCGTTGATTTCGTATTTGGTGAAGCTGCCCTGTGGAATTTCAATGGCAGTGAAGAATTCTTTTCCGTCCTGCTCTTTCTGCGGATAGTCGAGATAAGAGACATATTCAGACGCAGATACAGCAGTGGCAGCAGTAAGAGCGAGCGTTGCAGCAAGCAGGAGCTTTTTCATAGCATGACCTTTAAGGCTTCGGTGAAATACGACCTGTTGCCTAAAGACATTGCATTACAGATATTTGACGGTTTTTTATCAGTTGGATGACACATAACGAAACTGCCGCAAATGGTTTCCCAATTGCGGCAGTAGAATGGAATCTAAACGAGCAGGATTATGCGTTGGCTTCCTCGACATGGGTCAATGCCTTATGCTGTTTGAAAGCTGCTGCTTTGACTGCAGCCTGTACCTTTTCAAAGGCACGGACTTCAATCTGGCGTACACGTTCGCGGCTGATACCAAACTCACCGGAAAGATCTTCCAGTGTCATCGGGTCTTCCGAGAGGCGGCGTGCTTCAAAGATACGGCGTTCGCGTTCATTGAGCGAATCCATCGCCTGTTCAAGCAGCGAGCGGCGGCTTTCTAGCTCATCCTGTTCAATCAGAACCTGTTCCTGACTGCTGCTATCGTCGACAAGCCAGTCCTGCCATTCGCCTGATTCACCTTCGGCTGCACGCAGTGGCGCATTCAGCGAAGCATCGCCGGACAGACGGCGGTTCATGGAAACCACTTCGTCTTCGCTGACCTTCAGCTTGGTCGCAATCTGCTTGACCTGATCAGGGTTGAGATCGCCATCATCAAGCGCCTGAATTTTGCTCTTCATCTTACGCAGATTGAAGAATAGGCGCTTTTGATTGGCAGTCGTACCCATCTTCACAAGGCTCCACGAACGCAGGATATACTCCTGGATCGAGGCCTTGATCCACCACATTGCATATGTGGCAAGGCGGAAGCCGCGCTCTGGTTCGAAGCGCTTGACCGCCTGCATCAGACCGACATTGCCTTCGGAAATAACTTCACCGATTGGCAAGCCGTAACCGCGATAGCCCATGGCGATCTTTGCCACGAGACGAAGATGGCTGGTCACCAGCTTATGTGCGGCTTTCGGATCGCTATGTTCATGATAACGCTTCGCCAGCATGTATTCTTCTTGCGGCTGAAGCATTGGAAAACGGCGGATTTCTTCCATATAACGGGTTAGGCCACCGTCACCGGATGTAATGCTTGGAAGACTAGTACGGGCCATTGAGCACCCTCCTTTATAGTTTCAGGTTCCCGTCTGGCAAACCTGTCGCGCTGGCTGCCTCCTGCACTTCCCTCGCGAACTTACATATATAGGCATGATTTTGGCGAAAACACGATCTCTAACCTCATGAAACAATGTGTCACTAGAATGTGAACACTTGTCATTCTTGAGAGGCCACAACCATTTTGGTTGAAGCCTTGTTTTGAGATTCCGTTTTCGCCGTCAAAGCATAATCTTTACAGACTTAATCGGGTGTTCTGAAACTGTGAGAACTTACAGCTTTATGTAGAGTGCTTACGGAAATTTTCCAGAAGCGTCTCCATATCTTCAGGCAGATCGGCCTCAAAGCGCATGATTTCATCGGTCGTTGGATGCGTGAATGCCAAAAGCCAAGCGTGCAGCGCTTGACGCTGGAAGCCGTTCACGGCGTTTTTCAATGGTTCTGGCAGCTTGTTGGCCTTGGTTTTGTAAGCGCCGCCATAATCCATGTCGCCGACAAGCGGATGACCGATATGGGCCATGTGAACGCGAATCTGATGCGTGCGACCTGTTTCAAGGCGACATTCCACCAGGGAAGCAAGTGATGTGGCATCTTCTTGCGGTGCGAATTTCTCGATTGTCGAATAATGCGTGATGGCGTGACGTGCGTCTTCGCGGTCTTCTTTGACAACGGCTTGCTTCGTACGGTCGCGATGCGAGCGTCCAAGATAGGCGTCGATATAACCTTGCGGACGTTCGGTCATGCCCCAAACAAGTGCCTTGTAGGCGCGTTCGAGATCGCCGGTGCGCCCATGATCGGCAAACTGGTCGCTGAGATGGCGATGGGAATGGTCGTTCTTGGCCACAACCATGACGCCGCTCGTGTCTTTATCCAGACGATGAACAATGCCCGGACGACGCACGCCGCCAATTCCCGACAAGCTATCGCCACAATGATAGATAAGAGCATTCACCAGCGTTCCCGTCCAGTTGCCGTTGCCCGGATGGACAACCAGGCCCGCGGGTTTGTTGATGACGATGAGATCATCGTCTTCATAGAGAATATCCAGTGGGATGTTCTCGCCTTGCGGGTCGGCAGGTTCAGGCTCTGGCAGCACGACGGTAATCTTCATGCCTTCGCGCAGCTTTTGCTTTGCGCCACTGGCAGGAACATCATCGATGGTCACATGACCATCAGCAATCAGGGACTGGACGCGACTGCGGGAGAGTTCCGGCCCCAATGCTGCGGCCAGCCACTGGTCTAATCTTTTGCCCGCAGCGTCTAGGTCGGCAATTAGTTCTTTCAATTGTCTCTTCCCTTCGTTATCACGCGCCCACGCGGGTGCATGAACCGGAGTCATTTAATGCAGGATCCACACTATCCGAAATATCAGAACCATCAGGATTCTGGATATCAGGACTATCAGCAGGGCTATTACCCGGACCAACAACAACCGGAACCCCCGCTTGATCCAGCGATGGAGAAAGTCCGTCGTAAGATGGTGCGGCTGCTTGCAGTTTCCATCGGTGTTATGTTGATTGGTCTTATGGCTGTGCTTGTCGCCGTTGTCTACAAGATCAATCGCGCACCGGATACTTCCGAGACAGAAGTTGCACGTTCAGACATTCCGGGACAGGTTGCAACGCCCATTAAGCCGGAACCGCCGAAGCTGATCGAATCGCAGATTGATCTGACACCGGGCACGCGTCTTTTATCGCAGAGCCTGTCTGGCGATCAGCTTTCGCTTGAAACGCTTCTGCCAGATGGCGGCACGGAACTCATCATTTATGATTACCGTGAATCGCGGATCCTTGGGCGTATCAAGCTCGGTAACGTCGAATAGTTTGGGATGCGGGCGGCAGATTTGCCGCCCTTTTCATTGCGTGCTACGCGTCTTATATTAGCAGGCACTGCTTGCGCCCATCGTCTAGCGGTTAGGACGGCGCCTCTCACGGCGCAAACAGGGGTTCGATTCCCCTTGGGCGTACCAATGATTTCAATGGTTGGTGGTTATGCGTTACAACTGAGGGGTATCGGTTTCATGCGTTATGTCCTTTAATTGCAAACCCATCGGCCTGTTGAGTCAGGGCAACATTTCACACGCTGCCCATCCCAATAATAATATTGGCAGCCATCATCAGGTGGAAAGTAAGCTTTGGCCGCTGTTAAGTTGACGTTGCTTAAGATGATGAGTGCAGATGCGATAAATAGTAATATGGGTTGTTGCGTCATGGCATTTTTTAAACGCATGTTAAAAAATATATACCTAGCGTTGCGCATCGATTAGAGCAATCAAGTACGTTTCCACCCTGTTGCATGCAGGCCATGTCGTGGTTCGTGTTTATTGCTGTCGAATCTTCGGCTTCTGCGTATTGAACATAAGAATTAGAGAATGATACCAATATGGCTGCCGATATAATAATTTTACGCATTTTAGTTTCCTTTAAATTATGAATTTCTTATTAAACCCTATATTTTCGGCCGCTTAACACAATTCCAACTTATGATGACCAAATTTTTGGTTGTGCTTCCTTCTGGATTCTGAGCCTTTCGGGTGTCATCAAAACGGTTTAGGTGTTTGTGAGTAAGTCGGGGGAGGGTGGAATGATCGCAGCTTATATCGGATCCGCTCTTTTCAGTGCTGGCGTTTATCTCATGTTGAGGCGCACGGCGCGCAAGAAACGTATTGTGATCGCGATAAGTATCTTCTTGGTGTTATGTGCGGCCTTTACTGTGTGGTTTATCAACACAGGTGGTTATTATGGGATCATGGGCACAAATGGCATTGATCCTGATTGGGCGCACAAATAGAGTGTTCGTGAAAACAGAGTTTTCATATTGTGTTGCTATCTCAATTCCATCGATAAAAATGTCCCATTAGGTGACGAATAGGTGTCCATGATGTCCCGCTTCACACGTGTACTTGCAGCACTTGCCGCAGCAACTGCGTTAATGACAGCTGAAGTTCAGGCCTGTACCCGAATTGTTTATCATGGAGAGCAGGGGCGTGTGCTTACTGGCCGGAATATGGATTTCAGGGATCCGATGGTCAGCAATTTCTGGGTATTTCCGCGTGGTATGAAGCGCAGTGGCGAAGCCGGCTCACGCTCAAAAGAATGGACGTCGAAGTATGGAAGCCTCGCAGTGTCAGGCTATGATATTTCTACAGTCGATGGCATGAATGAGGCTGGCCTCAATGCAAGCCTGCTGTGGTTGAACGCAACGCAATTCCCAAAAGATGATGATGCGACACCGCGCATGTCTCTGGCAATATGGGCGCAATTCTATCTGGATCAGTTCGCGACCGTTGCCGAGGCCGTAGAATATACACGTAACCAGCCGTTTGACGTGGTGAGCGGGGAAGTGCCTGGTCGTCCCGGCAGTCTCGCGCCGTTGCATCTGACGCTCTCGGATGCTTCCGGTGACAGCGCTGTGCTGGAGTGGATCGATGGAAAGCTTAAAATCCATCATGATCGTTCATATCAGGTGGTTACAAATGATCCGCCATTTGATTTCCAGCTTGCCAATCAGAAATATTGGAGCGCTCTCAACTTGTTGAACTTCCTTCCCGGAAGCGGGCGCTCAGAGGATCGGTTTGTGCGCGCAGGGTTCTATGTCAATGCCGTAACGCAAACTGAAGATCCAAGGATTGCCGCTTCTGCGGTTTTCAGTGTTATCCGCAATGCTTCGGTGCCTTATGGTGTCAGCCTGCCTGATGCGCCCAATCTTTCGACAACCCGCTGGCGTGTTGTTGCAGATCAGAAGAGTCTGACATTTCACGCAGAATCGGCAACATCGCCAAACGTCTTTTGGGTTGATCTGAAGAAGCTCGATTTTTCAGAGGGTGCCAAAGTACGAAAGCTCGATCTTGGTGTTGATATGAGCCGTGTGTTTGTCGGAGAAACGTCGGATCAATTCGTCGATGCCGATCCGTTTGCTTTTGAACCAGCTCCATAGGCTTTTACCTGCATGGGTTAATTAACGGCGGCGGCGTCGTATTTACGTCAGCCTCGCCAAGTTTCAGCTGCTTGTTCATTGCTTGATTGCATGTGGCCAAACAGTGCGAGGGGATTATTTTATGAACTACTCTGTCATTTTCAGTCTGGCTTTGGGTGTCTGCGCTTTGTCTCCCGTTGCAGCCTTCGCCCAGGCTGGTTTTGATTGCGCAAAAGCCTCTACCGATACCGAGAAGGCAATTTGCTCGAACAAAGATATTGCGGAGGCGGATCGGGCGATGTCGATAGCCTATAGCGCGCTTGTCGAGAGGGCTTCACCCGATTTGAAAGAAGCACTTCGCAATGATCAGGCTGGTTTTTTGAAGCAACGTTCAGAGGCTTTCGAAAGTCATTTATCCAATGCTGCAATGCGACTGGAAGGTCTGAGTTACCGGACTGAAGCGCGCGCAGAACTGTTAAACTGGGTTTCAGTTGCGGAGAGTTCCTCCCTTGAAGGAAACTGGCAGAATGCCTGGGGTAGTATCAAAGTCGAGAAAAAATCACCTGATAAACTTTCGGTTCAGGTTGATGTTTCGGATCAGGCTAATGGAAGCTGGATATGCAGCTTTGAAGGTGTGTTGAACCAGAAGAGTGCTGGTGAAGCGGAGTTTGAGAGCGAGAGCGGGCCGTTGATCCTGAAGCTCGACGGAGCCGCACTCAAAATCCCCACTCCTTTTTGCGATGAATCGACATCTGGCGGCTTTGGTTCAGCTGCCGGTACTTATTTCCGGGTGGGTGCTGAGTAGGCGCGGGCCTTGATTGTATAGCTTTAACAAAAGCTGTGGGCGATGCGGAGCGATCCAGTTGCAAAAATTTGCAACTGGATCGTCGTAAGTGCATAATCGGTGTATGAGTGAATCGCACAAGAAACCCGATTATGAGCAGGAACTGCGAAATGCTGGCGTGCGTATTACGCGGCCTCGTCGTATCATCCTGAACATTCTGACCGAGACCGAAGATCATCCAGATGCATTGGAAATCTTCAGGCGTGCGGTGTTAATTGACAGCAGTATTTCGCTGTCGACAGTCTATCGCACGATGAAGCTGCTTGAAGAGCTGGGTGCCATTCATCGCCATGCATTTGCCGGTGGACCGTCGCGCTTTGAGCAAGCAAGTGGCGCACATCATGACCATATCATTGATATGGACTCAGGTGATGTGGTCGAATTTCGCTCTGACAAGATCGAAAAACTTCAGGAAGAGATCGCACGCGAACTCGGTTACGAGATTGTTCATCACCGTCTTGAACTTTATTGTAAAAAAATCAAACCTTGACGGAACCAAATACGTTCAGAGGTGTTTTGTGATATGAAGGTCGCAACCCGCCCCGCAGCGGCCTTCAAAGTTCATTCCAACCTCCCCGTATGGAGTGGACAGCGAGAATGCCGCGCAATCACCCCCCGTTTTTGCTGCTGGCGTTCCGCATTATTAAAAAAGCCGTTATGGTTTAAATCCATGACGGCTTTTTGCGGTATAGGGGAGAATGCCCATTTTTCGATGCGATTGGGTCAGGAATCAAATTGTTCTGCTGGCACAATCAGAGAATAGACGGCGCCTGAGCCGTCAACGCGATATTCCGCGTGGCCACCGACTGCGGACGGAACGATTCGTTGCAACACTGCGCTGCCAAAGCGCGGGTCATGCTTCACTTCTGGCATCGATGGATTGGTTTCATTCCAATGGAAGACCAACTCATCATCGCCATTATCGTTTTTCTGGATTTTTGCAGAGACGATGACGCGACCGTATGGAATAGACAGTCCACCAAATGATGTTGCATTTATGATGAGCTCGTGCAGAGCCAGCCCGACATGCAATGCTGCCCCGGGGAAGAGATAGGGATTGTCGCCTTCAATCGTCAGGCGTTCATCCTGCATGTCGATATATTTCTCGATTTGCGAATGCACGAGATCAAGAAATAGCGCGCCATGCCAGTTTGAATCGGTAACCAGGTCCTGAGAATAAGAAAGCGACTGGATACGTCCGCGGAATTTCAACAGAAAATCATCTACGGAATCTGTGAAACGTGCAGTTTGTGTTGCAATGCTCTGTACGATAGCGAGCAGATTTTTTGAGCGGTGGCTAACCTCCCGCAGCAATGTTTTAAGCACCTGTTCACGGCGCTTGAGTTCACTGATTTCAAGGGCAGTCGTCACAAGTCCGATGATCGTACCATCATAGTCGCGATCGCAATCAATGTGAAACTCTATCCAGCGGAGCTTATCGCCATCATTGATAGCGAGTTCAACGTTCTGCGCTGTTCCTGTTTCAAGCGCTGTACGTTTCGCATGTTCGAGTCGTGACATTGAAGTGGAAAAAATAAAATCGCAGTCCTGACCTCCGGCTTTCCATTTTTCCTGCCAGTAAGCGGGGATATTTTCTCCCCAAGCATAGATAAGATCAGGTGTCTGATAAAGAACGCAAACATTACTGTTTCGCACCGCGCGCAACAAAGAACGCAAACGTGAGGCATCTGGCTCTGTTTCAGTGAGGTATGAGTTGGACGCTGTCATGAATGCCTCAACTGCAGTTCGGTATGGATTGAAGTAGGCCGCTTGGTACTGAAAGAGCTATTATAAAATCGTTTCTTTTTAAGCGAATTGATCGTGTCGCTGGCGGATAATATAAACCGGCGCAATCTTTTTAGCGGATTACCGAACGAGAGATTATTCCCTCGTTCGGTAGTCAGTGATGTTTTTTCTATGCCTTGCGCAGAACAGATGCAATCAGCGAGATCACCAGAAGCGCAAGGAACACGAAGAACAGAATCTGCGCTATGCCAGCCGATGCACCTGCAATTCCACCAAAGCCTAGTGCGCCTGCAACCAAAGCGACCACCAGAAAAACGAGAGCATAATACAGCATTTTTAATCTCCTCTTTTACTATTGAAAGAGAAACGGCTGATCTATGCTTTTGGTTCCGTAGAATAGACAAGTTTCGTGTCCAGACAGCGAAAATATCAAGCTTTTTCAAGCAGATATTATTTAAAAGACAAAAGCCTCCGGGAACATAAATCCCCGAAGGTTGGTGGCTTAAAGCTTGTATATATTTTTCCTAAGCTGCAACCTGAGCGGCTTCCTCAAAGAATAGTGCCTGACTGATCAGTGCTTTGACCATGTCCGGATTGAATGGCTTTGTGACAAGGAAGGTTGGTTCCGGGCGTTCACCTGTAAGAAGCCGCTCTGGAAAAGCGGTAATGAAAATCACAGGGATAGTTTGATCCTGCAAAATCTCATTGACTGCATCTATGCCAGAGCTACCATCGGCGAGCTGAATATCCGCGAGGACCATACGTGGCTTCGCAGAATTATAGAGTGCCAGTGCTTCATCTTTTGTGCGTGCGATGCCAACAACTTGATGGCCCAGACTTTCGACCATTTGCTCGATGTCCATAGCAATCAATGGCTCATCTTCGATAATCATGATGCGGGTAGCAACCTGCTTTGAGATTTCCGTTGATGCAGATACCAGGACTTTTCCGAATTCAACTTCGCTGAGTTCGAGAATTTCAGCGGCTTCGCGATCACTAAAACCTTCAACGGCGACAAGCAAAAAGGCCTGTCTCGGAATTGGTGCAATATGCGCCAGATTGCGTGCCGCCTGTTTCTCCCATGCAAACTCTGTCGATGGTTCTGGCACCTGAACCGAAGCGGTTTTAAAGAGTTTGCAGAAAAGCCTGTAGAGGGCAATCCGGTCAGCTGATGCTGGTGGGAAAATACTTATATCTGCGATCAAGGCTTCCAATGTCGCAGCCACATAAGCATCTCCTGATGCTTGCGAGCCGGTCAGTGCGCGTGAGAAACGGCGAAGATAGGGAAGGTGCGGCGCAATTCGCGTCGATAACGTCATGGTTTTTGGACTCCTCATTGCCGCAAATTTTTCTCTTCAAGCTTTCAATCGACTTTTTAGAAGGCGTTGAAAATCTTATAGAGCGCAGCATTATCCTACCCAAAACGTCAGTGAATGGAAAAAGTTCCAACGGCATGTCGTAATTCTGGGAACTTTTTGAGTTTGGATGCATTCTATCTGACAAGCAGGGCTTGGTTTTGTTGAAATGGCGAATGCCTGGAATGATTAAGAGATGACAGAGAAGAAAAACCTTCATGCGAACGGGGCCGGAATACGGCTTGGCGGGCGCGTCCGGAAGGACATTTTAGGGCCGAATTGCGAGGTCGGCCTTAAACTAAAAGCGCTTTATAGCTCGATACAGGACGAGAGCATTCCAGATCGTTTTCTCGATCTGTTGGAAAAACTCGATCAGGCCGAACAGGAGAGTACGCGTGAGCACAGCACTGGTTCCGTCGGCTGAAGATTTGGCGCAGTTCAAGCGTGAGCTTTTGGCGTCATTGCCGAGCCTGCGTGCGTTCGCGGTTTCGTTGATTGGTCAACCTGACCGCGCAGATGATCTCGTACAGGATACGATTATGAAAGCGTGGGCCAAGCAGGATTCCTTTGAATTAGGAACCAATATCAAGGCTTGGCTTTTTACGATCCTTCGTAATGAATTTTATACGCAGATGCGTAAACGTGGCCGTGAGGTGCAGGATACTGATGGCGTGTTCAGTGAGCAGCTGGCCGTTCATCCATCGCAATACGGTACACTTGATTTGCAGGACTTTAAGGCTGCGCTGGAGCAATTGCCGGATGATCAGCGTGAAGCGATTATCCTCATTGGCGCGTCGGGCTTTGCTTATGAAGAAGCTGCCGAGATCTGCGGATGTGCGGTTGGTACGATTAAAAGTCGTGTCAGTCGTGCGCGCACCCGTTTGCAGGAAATTTTGCAGATAGAAGGTGACGCAGATTACGGGCCAGACGCCAATTCATCTCGCGCAACGCTACGAAGCTTCGCTTGACGTTGTCTTTTGCGGCTTGATGTCTGGTACTTGAATATTTCTTTAGATTAATATCTCCTTGTCAAATTAGCATTGGAAGCAATGATGCTTCCAATGCTGTTTTGCTAGGGATAATTACTATGTGGCATGGCCATTTGTTTGAGTATTTATACAGCGTTCAGGCGTAATGTTTTTGTTGTGGGATTGCCGTTGTTATCAATGCTGTTGAAACGCTTATATAAATCTTCGATGCGTCCGATCGCTTTTATCGTGTCGCTCAGTCTGGTCTTGTTGTCTGCATTAATAACGCTGTTTCTTTCGAATGGAGTGAATAAGCAAGTTATTGATATTTCTAAAAATTTTGAGCTCCGCGAACAAGTAAACACGATCACGCGTATTGCATATAATATTGAAATGAGCCGTCGTGGCTTTCTGCTAACGCTCGATAAAGAATATATCGACCGTTATGAACAGGCGATCATCGATATTGATGAGACATTGTCTAACCTCGCTCTGATGACACAAGATAATCCGCAACAACATGAGCGGGTTATAGAGATTAAATCGTTGGTCGAACGGGGTCAGAAGGATATTCGTGAAACGATAAACCTAGCCCGAGCAGGACAAATTAGCGAGGCAACAGCTCAGCTACGTGGAAACGCGGGCAAGGTTTTGCGGGAGCAACTTGCGACAACCGTAGCGCAGTTTGTTGCGACCGAAGGTGCCGAGCTTGAACAGCGTAACGCCTATATCGATCATATGCGTTTTATGCTGACCGTGACTTCTATTGTGGCGCTTGCCTCGGCGGCGATGTTAACTCTCTTGCTTTTGTCGAGTGTTCAACGTGCAGCGCGCGCGCTCTTTGAAGGTCAGTCGCTGTTGCTGACAGAGAATCAGCTTCTTGAGCAGCGTGTCCAAGAGCGCACAGCCGAACTGGAAAAGGAACGGGCTATTGCCGAGAAGGAGCGCAATCGCGTCGAGGTGCTTTTACAAGATTCCAATCACCGGATAGGCAATTCATTGGCAACGGTATCGTCTTTGCTTGGGTTGCAATTGCGACAAACCCGCAGTGAAGAAGCGCGTGCAGCACTTATTGCGGCTCGTGACCGGGTGCAAACCGTTTCTACCGCTCATCGAAGGCTTCGTCTGGGTGAGGATATGGAATCGACCCGTATTGATGAGTTTTTAGAGACCGTCATCGAAGATATTCAGGAAGGAATTAGTGAGGATCGTAAGATCACTTTCAAAACTGATTTTGCGCCATATGATTTTAAATCCCGTGACGTCACGACCATCGGTATTATTTTGGGTGAACTCATCACCAACGCGGTCAAACATGCCTTTGTCGGTCGCGAGGGGGGAGAGATTTGTGTCAGCTTGAAAAATGATGAAGAAGCCGGATCACTGGCGCTGGTTGTGGAAGATAACGGTATTGGCTGGAAGAGCAGTGATGTTGATGGGGAGCGAGAGCAGAATGGTCTTGGCACTTTGGTTGTTGAACAGCTCTGTGTGCAGTTTGGCGACAAGCCCATCTATATGAAATCGTTAAATGGTACTGGCACGCGCGTCATTATTCGGTTGGCGTCACTAACGAATTTAGACCCTCATCAAGAAAACGGCCCCGGTGAGAGTTCACAGGAGCCGACGTAATAAGATTTATTAAACTGATATCTTATCGTTTTTTCTTATCAGAAAGCAGGCTAATCAGTGCGATGCCAGCCAAAGGCAACGCTACGGCAAGAATGGGTCGCTTTAAGATAGAAGGAACGGTTGCGATTGCCGCCGTTGCCATGAGTGCCGATTTATCGGCTGCAATACGCTCTTTGCGTTTTTTTTCTTCAGCGGCTGCTTGGATCTTCAACACTGCAAGAATGAGCAACGCCACAATCAGCGCTAATCCTGAAAGAATGAGTGCTGCAACAGGGCCGCTATAGTTTTCACTCAGGGCGAGGAAAGCTGCGACACAAAGAAACACGATCGCTATTAGCCCGAATATGGCTACTGCTATCGCAAAAATTGCAGCACGTTTTGCGCGTCCGGTGAGGAGTTTTAACTCATCACCTGCAAGCGTTGCCACGACTGGGGCCAAAAGTTTTAGCATGGCAGGAATCAGCGGCGCGAAAGAAGGGCGAGCAAATAGCCTACGCCGACTGCGGTAGCCAAAGAAGCAATTGGTCGAGCACGAATTGTCTCAGTTAATTGTGCTTCGACGTCCTGTGCCTTGTTCTTGAGATCATCGACGACGTCTTCACCCTGAACATAAGCGCTTCTATATGTATCTTTGGCGGTACGCTTTGCATCTCGCACGGTTTGCGAGCCAAGATTTGTGAGCGTCGCAGCGATGGCAGCAATATCTTCCTTAAGCTGCTCGACCTGAGCTTGAAGATCTTCGGTCGTCGAATCTGTCAACGCTTCTTCGATCTCTTTGCCGATCTTTGCCGTATTGCTTGCTGCGCGCGCCATATCTGGTCTCCTGTACGTTCAGTGGTTCGCAACCTGTGTTGCTTGACTTTGATAACGTTGTTTAGGCCTAATGGTTGCATGGCGAACACCAATTCAGCAACTCAATCCGTTGCTGATTGTATGTCATGGTAAACGTCTGTCGGATTATTTGTCGTGAAGCGGTTTAATTTTAAGCGAGTAAAAAATAAGCAGCGCCGACAATTGCTATTAGGGCCAGACCGTAATGCGATGGTTTTAATGCACGTGCACGAATAGGCAGTGGATCATCATTGCCTGCCATGGCGGTGCGAGCGGCATTTTCGAGCGCCTGGATGTCCTTAAACATCATGAGCATATCCTCCCAATTTCCAAGCGGCCCTTCCGTAAGGCTTTGCTACGTCAGGTTCGCTATCCACATTATCACGCCTGATTTGAAGGTTTTATGCAATAGGCTCGGGGCCTATTCGTTTTACAGAATTGGTGTGAACGGATAACCGTTTAGGGTTGATCCAAATGGGGGAGCAAATATGGACTATGTGGCTGGGTTAGTCGTTCCATTCTCCGCTACGCATATTGAAATGAAGAGCTGATCGGCTGTGTCGCGCTGTTTAAGAAGACAGACAGGAGCGCAGCCGCCGCGTGCTTTGCTGTTTTCACCAAATTGGTGAGTCGCGAGCAAGGACTATATCAGCGCGTATAAGTTGCATTATTTGCCCATAATGATCAGGAAAATGCTTTTAATTTCAAAACATGACTTGCAACATCAGGTTAATGAGAGTTAAGAAAAGCCCTTAAGCGGCGTGGCAGTTTGCACGGTCGATCTGTTGTGCGCGCACGGAAGAGAAAAATCAAAAGGCGATCACAATGACTGGTTTCTGGCGAAAAGGCTTCATGGCTACGGTGATGGGCATGGGGTTACTGGCATTTGCAGGTTCTGCACTTGCACAGGAGGCGCAGGAGCCTGCTACCAATAATCCGGCAGTATCCAGTCCCGCACCAGCGGCGGCGCCGGTTGCGCCTGCTGCGCAGCAACCTGCTGTAGCGCCAGCTGCCGAGCAGCCAGTTGTAGCGCCAGCCACTACGCCTGTCACTGCACCAGCTAATGAGCCTGTGGTTGCCGGTGAAGCAAAGCCTGCTTTTGTATTGCCGCATGACCTTTCGCCTTGGGGCATGTTCATGGCTGCCGATTGGGTGGTCAAGAGCGTGATGATTGGCCTTGCCGTTGCATCACTTTTAACCTGGACGATCTGGATCGCGAAATCACTTGAACTCGCTGGCGCAAGAAGCCGCGCCAAGCGTGCGCTGAAAGTTATTGGCCATTCTGCGACGCTTGCTGAAGCGGTTCGTTCGCTTGACGGTGTGAAAGGTCCGGCTTCAATTCTTGTGCGTGCCGCAGAAGATGAAGTTCGTTTGTCTGGTCCTGCACTTTCCCGCGCTGGTGGCGATGGCCTTAAAGAACGCGTGTCCTCGCGTCTGTCGCGCATCGAAGCAAAAGCTGGACGCCGCCTTTCAAAAGGCACCGGCATTCTGGCAACCATCGGTTCTGTTGCACCGTTCGTTGGTCTGTTCGGCACCGTTTGGGGTATTATGAACTCCTTTATCGGCATCAGTCAGGCGCAGACGACCAACCTTGCAGTTGTTGCTCCCGGTATTGCTGAAGCGCTGCTCGCAACGGCTATCGGTCTTGTCGCAGCTATTCCGGCTGTTGTTATCTATAACGTCTTTGCACGCTCGATTACTGGCTATCGTTCATTGCTTGCAGATGCTGGCGCTGGTGTTGAGCGCCTTGTGAGCCGTGATTTCGACTTCAGAACCGCTGGTGTGTCTGAAGGCAAGCTGCACGCTGCGGAGTAAGCAAAATGGCTGGCAAAATTCGCGAAGGCGGTGGTGACGATCTGGAGCTTAATCACGAAATCAATGTGACGCCATTTATTGACGTTATGCTGGTTCTGTTGATCATCTTCATGGTTGCTGCCCCACTGGCAACGGTTGATATCAATGTTGATCTTCCTGCTTCAACTGCCACGCCTGCACCTCGTCCCGACAAGCCGATCTATGTCACACTTAAAGACGACCTTACCGTTAGTGTTGGTAATGATACCGTTGTGCGTGAAGCTCTTGGTCCGAAGCTTGATGGTGTATCTGAAAACAACAAGGAAGCACGCGTCTTTCTTCGCGCCGATAAAACCGTCGGTTATGGCGAACTGATGCGCGTGATGAATTTGTTGCGGGAAGCTGGATATCTCAAGATAGCGCTGGTTGGCCTTGAAACTGTGGGTGCTGCACCTGCTGCCGATGGATCAGCCGGATCAGCGCCGGTTGCTGCGCCAACACCTTCATCAACAGCCCTACCTGTTGAGCAGGGGGTTCAGTAATGAACAGATTGCCGCCCGAACATCCGCCTATTAAAAATGTGGCATCAACTGATAGCCATCATCATTCCTTCTGGCATGATGCAGGGCGTTGGCTTGGTGCGGGGATTATTGTTTTAAGCGTGCACGCTGCTGGTGCGTATGCTGTGAGCATGAACCAGGATGAAGACCAACCGGATGGTGCTGAGGTAGCTGCCATGGTGGTGGAGTTTGCTCCTGAACCAGAAGCACCGATGGAAGAGGCTGTTTCCGAGGCTCCGCAGCAGGAAGCAGCCGTTGAACCTATTGAAGAAGAGCAACCGGAACCTGTTATCGAGGAAATTAAGGAACCGGAGCCAGAGCCGGAGCCTGAACCAGTTGAAGAACCGGAAGAGGTCATCCCAGATATCGTTGAGGCTCCAAAGCCGGAAGTGGCCGTGCCTGCTCCCGTTAAAAAGCCTGAGCCAAAGGTCGAGAAGCCAAAAGTTGAAAAACCAAAGGTTGAAAAGCCAAAGCCGGTAAAAAAGGTTGAAAAGCCGAAGCCGAAAAAGGCTGAAAAGGCTGTAGAAACCCGTACGGCAAGCGCTCCACGTATGGACGTTGATTCGGGGTCCAGAGCAGTTGCAAGCCGTCGGGGTGAGAACAATGCATCCGCCGGTGTAAGCTCGAATAAGTGGCAGTCGAAGTTGCAAGCCCATATGCAGCGCCGAACACGTTCATTGCAGCGTCAGGCAGGAAGAGGCGTTAAGGGTACAGCACAGGTTTCATTTGTCGTCGATCCGTCGGGCAACATTCTGTCTGTTAGTCTGGCACGGTCATCGGGTAATCCGCTTGTTGATCAATTGGCTGTTCAGGCTACGCGCAATTCGTCACCTGTGCCAGCACCGCCAGCAGCAATTGCCAAACCACGGATGCCGATCACGGTGCCAATTCAGTTTAAGTAAGTTCTACAAAGCAATGTTAATAAAGCTGGCCTGTGAAAACGGGCCAGCTTTTTTCTTTGTGAGATGAGCGACTTATTCAGATGAGAGCGCTACTGCTGGCAACAGACGGGAAGCTTTGCGGGCGGGTAAGAAGCCAAACACAAGTCCGGTCGCGAATGCGCATGTAAAGGCAAGCAGCACAGGACCGGCGCTGAAGGCCACCGCTACACCTGCAAAGGATATGAGTGTCGCTGCTCCCACACCAAGTATCACGCCGAATGCTCCACCGATTGCTGATACGGTCAGAGCTTCGGTAATGAATTGGAGGAGAATGTCGCGTCGTCTTGCGCCTGTTGCCATACGAACACCAATCTCACGCGTGCGCTCGGTTACGCTGACGAGCATGATATTCATAACGCCAATGCCACCGACCAGAAGCGAGATTGCCGCCACCGATCCCAGAAACAGCGTGAGTGTCGATCCCATAGCAGCCGCATCGTCTCGAATAGACGACATGTTGGTGATCATCGTGTCACGCTGCTTGTGGCGGTGATCAAGCAATTCTTGAATCTGATCCTGTGTTGTGTCTATCAGGTCGGCATCCTTCACCTGAACAGTGATGGTGCGGACATATTTCTGGCCAAAGAGCCGGAGGTTGCCGGTTGAGAGCGGTACGACCACGACATCGTCCTGATCTGAGCCACCAAAGCCTGCGCCCTTGGATTCAAGAGTGCCTATCACCTGAAACGGGATTTTCTGGATTAGAATATATTGGCCAATGGGGTTGGAGCCGTCTGGGAACAGCGTTTTGACCACGGTGGAACCAAGCACCGCAACTGGCGCATAAGATTCCATGTCATGCGGTGTAATAAAATCGCCAGTGTCGATCTTCCACGATTTCGCTTCTGAGAAGGCTGCGACTGTTCCATTGGCTTGCGATTGATAATCGACATTGCCGCGTCTTAGCGTAACGCTGCCAGTGACTTCGGGCACGGCGGTTTTCACATTAGGCAATTGCAGGATTGCATCGGCATCTTCAGGAACAAGCGTTGCCACAGAGCCTGAGCCACGGAAACCGGGCATGGATGGACGAATCAGCACCAAATCGGTTCCCATCGCGTTGATGCGATCGAGAATCGAGTTTTGTGCGCCGGTACCGATTGCCAGCATTGTCACAACAGAACTCACGCCGATGATGATCCCGAGCAATGTCAAAACCGTGCGGAAGATGTTGGCACGTAACGCACGCATCGCCATTTTGACCGCTTCGGAAATATCCGCGATATGCGCTGCACCGGTTTGAGTGACCTGCTGGAGGTTTTTGGGTGCCTCGACGTCCGGGATTTCATGCTTGGTCGTATCGGACAGAATCTGGCCGTCGCGAATTTCGATCAGCCGGTCGGCACGTTCCGCGACTTCGCGAGCGTGGGTGATGACGACGATCGTGTGACCTTGCTCGTGCATCGAGCGCAAAAGTGCCATGACATCTTCGCCGCTCTGGCTATCGAGCGCACCGGTCGGTTCGTCCGCAAGGATGATCCGGCCACCATTCATCAATGCGCGCGCTATGGAAACACGCTGCTGCTGACCACCCGAAAGCTGGTTGGGGCGATGGTCCAGACGGTCGCCGAGTTTAAGCGTTTCAAGAAGTGCTGCCGCGCGTTCGTGACGCTCAGCAGCTGGCATGCCTGCATAGATCGCCGGAACTTCGACATTCTCAAGTGCAGTTGAGGTGGCAATGAGATTATAGCTCTGAAACACGAAGCCGAATGTGCGCCGGCGTAACCCTGCCAGCTCATCGGCATTCAGTGTCGAGACATCCTCGCCATCAAGCAGATATTGACCGCCGCTCGGGCTGTCGAGGCAGCCCAGAATATTCATCAGGGTCGATTTGCCGGAACCCGACGCGCCTTTGATGGCAACGAACTCACCCGCACGAATATCGAGCGTGATGCCGTGCAGAACCTCAACGGCGAGATCGCCATTGTGGTAGGTCTTGCGAATATCCTGCAATCTTATGAGCGGAGTATCGGTCATGGCGTGCTCCATCAGAAGAACATACCGCCGGGTCTGCGACCACGCTGGCTGGAACCCGCCGCTCCTGATGCTGACGTGACAACAACCTTATCGCCTTCTTCAAGGCCGCTTTTGATTTCCGCCTGAACGCGGTTGCGCACGCCAACTTCAACAGCACGTTCCGTCGTGGCGCCACTTTTATCCACGACCTGCACAGTAGTTTGTGGCTTGCCGTCTTTGTCAGACTTCGTATTCAGTGCAGCGGTTGGAACAACGAGCACATTCTCGGCACTGTCGAGAACGAAATAGACCTGAGCGCTCATATTAATCATGAGTTCGCCAGTCGGATTGGGAACGTCGAACAGCGCATAATAGAGGACGACGTTGTTATCCGTCTGAGGAGTTGGTTTGATCTGGCGAAGTGTTCCGGTAAAGCGCTTTTCCGGCTGACCAAGCAGCGTGAAATAAACCGGCATGCCGGGTTTTAGCTTGCTGATGTCGGCTTCCGAAACCTGTGCTTCGACCGTCATCACCGTGAGGTCTGCCACGGTTACAACCGTCGGCGCGCTTTGCACAGCATTGAGTGTTTCGCCTTCTTTAGAAGTTTGGTCGACAACGGTGCCTGCCATTGGGCTGTAGATAGTGGTGTAGCCGAGATCGACTTTGTCGCTGGCGAGCTGGGCTTCCTGCTGACGGATCTGAGCGCTTAGCGCTTTCACATCGGCGTCGGCCACGGCGAGATCAGCATCGGCCTGATCAATCGTGGATTGCGATGCATTTTTAGTGGCCAGCAGGGAGCGCTGGCGGGCAGCATTGGATTTTTTGAGTGTAAGCTGTGCCTGCTTACTTAACAGCTGCGCTTTGAGATTATCGAGCTGCGCGCTGGCGATTTCCATCTTTTTTTCGAAAGGCGAGGGATCGATTTCAGCCAGAAGATCACCCTGTTTAACAGTGTCACCGATATCAACTTTGACGCTTTTGAGCTGGCCTGAAACCTGCGCACCAACATTAACGCTGCGTAGCGCGCTCAATGTTCCAACAGCCGTGATGGAGTTTTCGATATTTCCGCGCTCGACGGTCTCAGCCAGATAGGTGCTTTTCTGGCTTCCTGTTTCTCTGCCACTGAAGAAATACCAGCCTGCTCCCAAGGCAATGGCCGCAACAGCCAAACCGATCCACAAACGATTGCGTTTGCGTGTGGCAGTCTTTTTTCGAGCTGTGGCAAGTGTATCAGTGGATTTAAGCACCCGGTAACCCCTGAGAAATCAATTTTAAAAATAGTGTTAGGCGGATATCTATGCCTGCGCAGTCAGGAATTCATCTTAATTATTTGTCATGCGCCCAATAGTCCTAGTGTGAGGACGCTTAAGCGGTTGTTTTATGGTTTAAATGTAATTTTTGAAATGTGTGAGTGCAGAAGAAAAGCCGGGCTTTGCCCGGCTTTTATATTTTCTGAATGTGTTTAATCAGGCAGTGCCAGTTGAGCCGAAACCACCAGCGCCGCGTTTGGTTTCGCTGATTTCAATGCGCTCTTCGATTTTCGGCTGAACCACCGGAGAGAACACAGCCTGCGCAATACGCATACCGCGTTCGATGCGGAAATCTTCATCGCCAAGATTAACGAGCAGCACCTTCACTTCGCCACGATAATCCGAATCAATGGTTCCCGGCGTGTTGAGGCATGTAATGCCGTTTTTGAAGGCGAGGCCAGAGCGCGGGCGGATCTGCACTTCATAGCCTTCCGGGATTTCAAAGATGAGCCCGGTTGGCACCAGCGTGCGCCGACCCGGTAGCAGTACGATTTGGCGATCTTCTGCAACGGCGGCACGAAGGTCCATACCAGCGGAGCCGGACGTTTCATAAGCGGGGAGTTCAAGGCCTTCCGCATGTTCAAGGCGAATGATGCCGAGCGTTGGTGCAGTCATGAGGGGGCCTTTCCTACGTGAAGTTAAATTGGCGACGCTCATACGTGAAATTACTACAAAGGTGTACCGTCTATTTGATGTTTTGCAATGATTGTCCGGCACAGGGTCATGCTTTTACACGATGAGATATCATTTTTCGGCAGATCAATCCCGCTCTAATGGCACGGCTGTCGTTTCCTTGATCTCCTCCATGACGAATGAAGCTGATACATCCGATAAGGGCACACTGGCAATCAATCGCTGATAGAGGCGGTCATAGGCTTTGACGTCGGAAACGCGGGCCTTGAGCACATAGTCAAGATCGCCCGTCATGCGATAAACGCCAACAATCTCTGGAAAACGGCCCATCGCCGAGCGAAACTTGCCAAGCCAATCGGGGTCGTGACTCGATGTGCGAACCAGAATGAAAACGGATAGGCCGCAACCCGCCATCTCGGCATCAATCAGAGCGACACGCGCTTTGATGATCCCTGCGTCTTCCATGCGCTTGACCCGTCGCCAGCAGGCATTGCGGGAAAGATGCACGCGCTCGGAGAGAGAATCAACGGACAAGGTTCCGTCGATTTGCAGTTCATCCAATATTTTGCGGTCAATTTCGTCTAAAGTGAGTTTCATATTGGGATAATTGTCTCATTAAATGTCAATTATCAAGGACAAATTGAGATTTCATCTCGTCGGTTTTTGCTAAAATGATTTTCCAGAAAAGCGCGATTGCGCTGGATAAACGGGAACAAATTGCTCATTGACGGGAGTATTTCCAATGACCACTCGCATCACACGTCTCTTTACTGAACATCCTGAGTCAGTTGACGAAACCTATTTTCAGCATATGGCCTTTGCTGGTCGTTTTTCGTTCAAGCTTTTTTGTGCAGCTTTCGCAGCACTCATCCATGCAATTTTGCCATTTTTGTTCGAAAAGACTGCGAGCTCGATTGTTCGCCAGCTTTATGAGCGGACGCATAACCGAAGCCGGTAATTTCGGAATCAAACATGTGTCGTTGGGCCGCCTATCTCGGACCTGAAACTTATTTGGAAGACATAATATCGTCTCCATGCCATTCGCTCGTGGCGCAAAGCCACGATGCGCATGAAGCGAAAACGCGTACCAATGGCGATGGCTTCGGCGTCGCCTGGTATGGTGATCGTGCGGAACCGGGGCTTTATCGGGATATTCTGCCCGCATGGTCCGACCAGAATTTGAATAGTCTTGCGCGGCAGATCCGGTCGCGCCTTTTTCTTGCGCATGTGCGTGCTTCGACAGGCGGGCTGACCAGTCGCTCCAACTGCCATCCGTTTGTTTCGGGTCGCTGGAGTTTTATGCATAACGGCCAGATTGGAAATTTTGATCGTTTGCGGCGCAGGCTTGAAGGCCATCTGAGCGATGATATTTACCGACAAAAACACGGCGCAACGGATTCTGAGCTGATCTTTCTGCTGATGCTGGAGTTTGGTCTCGAAAACGACCCGGTGTTGGCTATGAAGCGCATGGTCGCAACGATTGTTGAAGAAGCCATAATTGCAGGCGTGCCGCCATTCTTGCGACTGACTGCTGCTTTTTCGGATGGCAGTCAGCTTTATGCTATCCGCTATGCGACTGATGCATTTGCACCGACGCTTTATACGGCGACGCTCGGAAGTGCTTCGGGAATATGTGTAGTGTCTGAGCCGCTCGATGGTGAAGTTGCAAACTGGATGGCGGTGCCGGCAAACAGTTTTGTCACTGTCTCCCGGCAGGGCCGTATTGCGATTGATGTCTTCGAAGAGCCTGTTTCTCAGCCTCGTGACGAAGTGCGGGTTTAAGCGCTGCCGATCAATATGCCGACAGCCAGAACAAGCGCGCCGCCGAACACCACCTGAAGGGCTGCGCGGAAGAACGGCGTTTCCATATAGCGGTTCTGGATGAAAGCGATTGCCCAGAGCTCGAAGAACACCAGTATTGCAGCGATGCTTGTCGCGGTCCAGAAATCCTTGATGAGATAGGGCAGGGTGTGGCCAAGGCCACCGAGCGTCGTCATCACGCCACAGGAAATGCCGCGCTTGATCGGCGAACCACGGCCTGAAAGCTTGCCATCATCATGCACGGCTTCCGTGAAACCCATCGAAATACCTGCGCCGACCGAGGCTGAAAGACCGACAAGAAAAGTCTGCCACGTATCCTGCGTAGCGAAGGCTGCGGCGAAAATTGGCGCAAGGGTGGAGACGGAACCATCCATCAATCCGGCGAGGCCCGGCTGCACATAAGTCAGGATAAACTGCTTGCGCTCCGACGCCCGTTCGTCGTCTTTGACATCGTAAGGAGTGAGCTCGCCTTCAAGCGACTCGGCTGTCGCTTCGTGTTGTTTTTCTTGCTGCGCCAGATCACCCAAAAGCTTGCGGGTCTGCGCGTCTGTCACGTGCTTGGAAGCTTCAATGTAAAAGCGGTAGGCTTGATCTTCCATTTGTGCTGCTGCATCACGCACCTTATCAATGCCAAGCGGACGCACCAGCCAGTCGGGTTTGCGCTCGTAATAGCCGCTGACGTGCTCGCGGCGAATAAGTGGAATCCGGTCGCCAAAGCGAGCGCGGTATCGCTCTATTAATGCATCGCGATGTTCATGTTCTTCCGCAGCCATTTGCTCGAAGATTTTCGCAGATTGGGGGAACTCTTCACGTAACCCATCAGCATAAGCCAGATAGATGCGCGCATCGTCTTCCTCCGAGGAGATGGCGAGGGCGAGAATTTCTTGTTCGGATAGGGACTTAAAAGGACGACGGCTATTTTTAAAAAATCGGCTGAGCATTGTAAAATCCATAGTTTAGAATAATTCTAAAATAGTCCAAGTTGACAAAAAGTCAAGCTTGCAGTGCGCGTGCAATTGGCGCATTAGGGTCCACATCCGGATACCCGATCAGAAGAGATGGAATCGATGGCATCAACAAACTCCCCTACAAGCAACAATCCACGACCATTAAACAGGCAGGATTTCCGCACTCTTGGCCTTTCGGCATTGGGCGGCGCGCTGGAGTTTTATGATTTCATTATCTTCGTATTTTTCGCGAGCGTTATCGGACATCTTTTTTTTCCGCCCGACATGCCGGACTGGCTGGTTCTGATCCAGACTTTTGGCATTTTCGCAGCCGGCTATCTGGTGCGCCCGATTGGCGGCATCGTGCTGGCGCATTTTGGCGACAAGTTTGGCCGCAAGCGCGTCTTCGCGTTCTCGGTGTTTCTGATGTCGATTTCGACATTGGCCATGGCCTGCTTGCCAACCTATGCAACGCTTGGTGTTGGCGCGCCAATCCTGCTGATTATCTTCCGCATGTTGCAGGGCGCTGCCATCGGTGGTGAAGTCCCCGGCGCATGGACCTTTGTGGCGGAGCATGTTCCCGCCAATCGTGTTGGTATGGCGTGTGGTTTCCTGTGCTCGGGCCTCACGCTTGGCATTATGCTTGGTTCGCTGATCGCTACCGCCATCAACTGGATTTTCACGCCGGAAGAACTTGCCGGTTACGCATGGCGCATTCCGTTCTTCATCGGTGGTATTTTCGGCCTGTTCGCCGTTTACCTGCGCCGCTGGTTGGCTGAAACGCCGATCTTCACCGAGATGAAAAACAGCCATCTTCTCAAGGACAAACTGCCGCTCGGCACTGTTCTGCGCAACCACATGCATGGCGTTATCATTTCCGTGCTGCTGACCTGGATTCTGTCGGCTGGCATCGTCGTTACTACATTGATGACTGCGACCTTTCTGCAGAAGCTTTATGGTTACACGCCTTTGCAGTCGCTTGCCGCCACAAGCTTTGGCACATTGTTTTTGATGTTCGGAACGGTGAGCGCTGGCGCGATTGTTGATCGCATTGGCAGTGGCCGCTTCTTTGCGGTTGCAGGCATTTTCTTCGGTGTTGCGACTTTCGTGTTCTACACCTATGCGGCGGTTTCCCTGCCTGTTCTGTTCGCGCTTTATGCGGTGATGGGTCTTTCGGTGGGCATGGTTGGCGCGGTGCCTTATGTGATGGTGCGCGCATTCCCGGCACCCGTTCGCTTCTCGGGCCTGTCGTTTTCCTACAATATTTCCTATGCGGTTTTTGGTGGACTGACGCCGGTGATCGTAACCTCGCTTCTGGCGGTCAACCCTATGGCACATGCATGGTATCTGGTGTTCATCGCGGTTTTGACCTCTGTGCTCGGCCTCTACCTGATAGCTCGCAGCGATCAGGTTGAAGGTGATATCGGGCTTGATGATCTGCCCGCCGTTCCACAGCCGAACTGATAAAAAGAGGGCCGCGAAAGCGGCCCTTTTTCTTTGTTTAATGTGTTGCGAGCTTTGCGCTGCCCGGTTCTTTATCATGGACAGCGAAGCGGTCGATCATATCGCTGCTTGCTTCATTAAAGCCGATCACCGAAACATCCGTACCGCTGGCACGGTATTTCAGCACGACTTTGTCGAGCGCACCGACGGAGGTAATGTCCCACAGATGGGCATGGCTGACATCAATCGTCACCTTTTTTGCAGGTGATGAAAAATCGAAAGCTGCAATGAAGTTTTGTGCCGAGGCAAAGAAGATCTGGCCCTGAACGGTATAGGTGCGCTCGGTTCCATCTTCGCTCGTTGTTTCGCGCACGCGGAACATCTTTGCGACTTTTCCTGCGAAGAACACGCCGGAAAGCAGCACGCCAACCAGAACGCCCTTGGCAAGATCATGGGTGGAAACCACAGTTATGACGGTTGCCAGCATGACAATGGATGAGGATGGCGGGTTGCGGCGCAGATCGAGGATCGAACGCCATGAGAAGGTGCCAATCGATACCATGATCATCACGGCCACCAGTGCGGCCATTGGAATGATCCGCACAAGATCGTCGAGAACGAGAATGAGAAACAGCAGGAAAGAGCCAGCAACGAAGGTTGAAAGCCTGCCGCGACCGCCGGACGACACATTGATCACCGACTGTCCGATCATGGCGCAACCTCCCATGCCGCCAATCATGGCGGATGCGATATTGCTGGTGCCCTGACCAATACATTCCTGGTTTTTGTTGCTGTTGGTATCCGTCATGTCATCGACAATCTGGGCCGTCATCAGCGATTCAAGCAGGCCGACAGCCGCCAGCGTGATTGAATATGGCAGGATGATCTGCAGCGTTTCCAGCGTCAGCGGCACTTGTGGAAGCGCGAAGATCGGCAATGCAGAAGGCAATTCGCCGAGATCGCCAACGGTTCGCAGATCCATGCCGCTTGTCCATGCAAGCGTGGTGAGCACCGCAATGGCAACGAGCGGCGAGGGGATGGCTTTGGTTAAGCGCGGGAAGAGATAGATGATGGCGAGACCGCCTGCGATCATCCAGTAGGTCTCAACCGGAACATGAATGAGTTCAGGCAGCTGCGCCATAAAAATGAGGATAGCAAGCGCATTGACGAAGCCGGTGATGACCGAGCGCGATACAAACCGCATCAGGCGCCCGAGTTTGAAGAAGCCTGCAAAGATTTGCAGAATGCCCATCAGGATCGTGGCTGCAAATAGATATTGCAAACCGTGTTCCTTGACGAGCGAGACCATCACCACAGCAGTTGCAGCGGTTGCAGCAGAGATCATGCCAGGACGTCCACCGGTGAAGGCGGAGACACAGGCAATGGCGAAAGAGGCGAAGAGGCCGACCTTGGGGTCGACGCCAGCGATGACCGAAAAGCCGATGGCTTCCGGGATAAGGGCAAGTGCTACGACGATGCCGGAAAGAATATCGCCGCGAATATTGGAGAACCACTCGCGGCGGTAGGCAGCAAGACGTGTCATTGAATTTTCCGCAAATAGAAGACGGGCGTTGAGAGCCGTCCGATTCAACATGGCCGATTGTAAAAATGGGGGATGTTGTTGCGTTGTCTGGCGGATAGGCGGCCAGAAGAGCCACCCGGGCTTTCACCGGGTCCTTGCGAATACGCCTGTATAAACAAAAAAAACGCAGCAGGGCAATGGCCCGCTGCGCTTTCTATTGCACGGTGCTGATCAGAGTATCTTTTGCATGAAGGTCAGATCAAGCCAGCGTCCGAATTTCTGGCCGACCTGTTTCAGCGTGCCGCAATCTGAAAAACCCTGCGATTTGTGCAATGCGATGGATGCAGCATTGCCTGCTTCAATGCCTGCCACCAGCACATGGACTTTACGCTCGCGTGCTTCTTCCACAAGCTCTGCCAGAAGTGCGCGTCCGATACCGCCGCCGCGCGCATCGCTTGCCACATAAACAGAGAGTTCCGATGAGTGGCGGAAGCCTTCAAACGGGCGGAAAGGGCCATAACTCGCATAGCCGACGACCTGTTCCTCGCGTTCGGCCACCAGAACCGGAAAGCCGTCGCGGTTGCGGGCTTTGAGCCATTCGCGACGGTTTTCCAGATCGACGAGCGTTTCGTTCCAGATGGCAAGCGTGTTCTCAACTGCATCATTGTAGATCGCAAGCAGAGCAGGGAGGTCAGCTTCGTTGGCAAACCGGATGGTGAGGGTCATTTCAGAGGCCTTTATAGAAAAGTGTGGTCGCGCAGGGGCTGCCGTCAGGATAAAGCGCATAATTCGGGATAACACCTACCCGCTCCCAGCCGAGATGGGTGTAAATTGCTTCCGCCGGACTGCCGGTTGCGGTGTCCAGGCAGAGAAGTGTCTTGCGTCGGTTACGTGCTTCTTCTTCAACGGCTTCCATCAGCTTGCGTGCAAGACCAAGGCCGCGCGCCTTGCGATGGATCAGCAGTTTTTTAAGATCGGCACGATGCGGCTGATTGGGCATTTGTGCGAGACCAAGCTGAACCGTGCCGACGATTTCGCCGTCATGCTCGGCAACCAGAAGGGCCGTGTCGCCTCGCTCTACTTCATTAAAGACGCGGTTCCAGTAGGGGATGAAGCCCTGCCATTCACATGGCGCCATGAAACCAACTGACGCGCCATCATTAACGCAATCGGTCAGGATTTCTGCCAGAGGGAGAAGGGCAGAGCCTACGTCTTCGTAGTTAAGGACACGAATCATATTGTACTTTCAGAGATTGCTGCGGCGTTCGAGCACGATTGCATAACGTGCTGTCGAGTTGCCGGGATTATGAAAGGTGATGCCTTCCGCGAGCGGCATATAAAGACAGTCGCCGGTATGGAGCTGATAGGCGGTTGCTCCAACGGTGATTTCCATCTGCCCATTCAGGAGCCACAAATGCTGTGTGATGCCTGCATTGGCCGCCTGTGGTGCGAAGGCCACTCTGGCGCCTGCGGGAAATTCGACCTCGATCATGTCGATATTCGACCCCGTTGCCGGTGGTGAAACAGACCGCCGGATATAGCCAGTATCTGGATCACGCCAGACTGGTTGGCGATCATGCGTGAGCAAGGGAGAGGCGGGGGCTTCCGCATCGGCAAAGAAGGCTGAGAGCGATGTGCCGAGCGCTGCACAAATGCGCGCCAGAAGCTGTGCGGTCGGGCTGGTTTCGCCACGCTCGATCCGCGAGATCATGGCGCGGCTGACACCTGACGCGTCACCAAGCGCATCCAGCGTCATACCTTGCGCAAGGCGCAGGCGACGCAGATTTTCGCCAATGGCGTTGTCGAGATGCTCATTTATATTTTCCATTATCTTAGAATTAATATCTATTATAATGGAGTCAAGCGATTTCGAAAACAGAAACGGCGGGATTTCTCCCGCCGCATTCTATCTGTCCGAATAATTCCTGATTAGCCTTGCGCTTTCAGTTCTAACCGGCGGCGATGCAGGACTGGCTCGGTGTAACCATTCGGCTGTTCGCGGCCCTTGAAAACCAGATCGCAAGCGGCCTGAAATGCAATCGACTTGTCGAAGTTTGCGGCCATCGGACGATAAAGCGGATCGCCTTCATTCTGCTTGTCCACGACGGCCGCCATGCGCTTCAGGGTCTCCATGACTTGCGCTTCCGAAACCACGCCATGATAGAGCCAGTTGGCGATGTGCTGTGCCGAGATGCGCAGCGTTGCACGATCTTCCATCAGGCCGACATTGTTGATGTCCGGCACTTTCGAGCAGCCAACGCCCTGATCAACCCAGCGCACGACATAGCCGAGGATGCCCTGTGCGTTGTTGTCGATTTCGTGCTGGATGTCTTCCGGCGTCCAGTTTGGACGCGGGGCGACCGGCACCGACAGAATATCATCGAGTTTGGCGCGTGGGCGGCTCTTCAGCTTTTCCTGAACGCTTGCAACATCAATCTGATGATAATGGGTTGCGTGCAGGGTTGCAGCGGTTGGCGATGGCACCCAGGCGGTGTTCGCACCAGCCTTCGGATGGGCGATTTTCTGTTCCAGCATTGCAGCCATCAGGTCCGGCATGGCCCACATGCCCTTACCGATCTGCGCATGGCCGGAAAGGCCGCATTCAAGACCGATATCGACATTCCACTGTTCATAAGCGCCGATCCAGGCAGCCTGCTTCATGTCGCCCTTGCGGATCATCGGGCCAGCTTCCATCGAGGTATGGATTTCGTCGCCGGTGCGATCAAGGAAGCCGGTATTGATGAAGACGACGCGTTCCTTGGCAGCGCGGATCGCTTCCTTGAGGTTAACCGTGGTGCGGCGTTCCTCATCCATGATGCCGATTTTCAGCGTATTCGGCTTCATACCAAGCAGCTCTTCGGTGCGGGTGAAGATTTCATTGGCGAATGCCACTTCTTCCGGCCCGTGCATCTTTGGCTTGACGATATAGACCGAGCCTTCGCGCGAATTCATGTGGCGACCGTTCGCCCCAATATCATGCAGTGCGATCAGGCTGGTGAAGGCGGCATCCATGATGCCTTCCGGCACTTCGTGACCTTCGGCATCAATGATCGCCGGATTGGTCATGAGGTGGCCGACATTGCGCACCAGCATCAGCGAACGGCCCTTGAGGCTGAGTTCCGAGCCATCGGCAGCCTTATAGCTGCGGTCGCCATTAAGGCGGCGCGTCATCTGCTTGCCGCCCTTCTCGAAGGTGTCTTCTAGCTTGCCATTCATCAGGCCAAGCCAGTTGCGGTAGACGGCAATCTTGTCTTCCGCATCGACTGCTGCAATCGAATCTTCGCAATCCTGGATCGTGCTGACGGCCGATTCCAGAACCATGTCTGCGATATGCGCCGGGTCGGTCTTGCCGATCGGGCTGTCCGCATTGATTACGATATCAACATGCATGTTGTTCTTGGCCAGCAGCACATTGGTCGGTGCCGCCGCATCGCCATTATATCCCTTGAACTGGCTGCCGTCCTTCAAGGCGGTGCTCGAACCGTCGGCAAGCGTTACAGCGAGTTTGCCGTCCGTGACGGAAAGGCCTGAGACGTCGGCCCACTTGCCCGCATTGAGCGGTGCGCTTTCGTCGAGGAAATTCTTGGCCCATGCGATGACTTTTTCGCCGCGCTTCGGGTTGTAGCCTTTGCCTTTTTCCGCGCCGTCATCTTCAGAGATAGCATCGGTGCCGTAAAGCGCGTCATAGAGCGAACCCCAGCGTGCATTGGCAGCATTGAGCGCATAGCGGGCATTCATGACCGGAACGACAAGCTGCGGTCCTGCAATATGCATGATTTCCGGATCGACATTGGCGGTCGAGACCTTGAACTCTCCGCCTTCGGGCAGGAGATAGCCTATATCTTTCAGGAATTGCTGATAGTCAGCCTGCGAATAGCCTTTGTCGCGATTATCCTTGTACCAGGCATCGATCTTGGCCTGCAGATCGTCGCGCTTTTTGAGGAGGGCGCGATTCTTCGGTGCAAGATCGCGGATGATGGCGGCGAAGCCCTTCCAGAAGGCTTCTGGTTCAACGCCAGTGCCGGGTGCGGCTTCGCTTTCCAGAAACTCCACCAGTTCAGGGGCAACGCGCAAGCCTTCTATCTCAACGTAGTTACCGGCTTTCTGAGAAACCATGGCTCTGCCTCCTTCAAAATAAACAAAATCACCGCCAGCACTCTTCAGTGCCAGCTATCATGCTGTCTTTGAACCGCTTTAGCGCGCTTTCGTCAATCAGCGTGCGGGCACATCATCTGTGACGCTGCGGCGAAAATAGTTTTTACAGCGACAGTCTTGCGCGGATATCGTCAGGCGTAAAGCCCTGTTCACGCAAGCTGCTGAGTGCCGTATCCTTGCGGCTTTTGGATAGTTTCAAACCATCATCGCCCAGCACCAGATCGTGATGATGATAAAGCGGTTCCGGTAGGCCCAGAAGCTTTTGCAGAAGCCGATGCACGGATGTTGCATGAAACAGATCGCGTCCGCGGACAATATGCGTGATGCCTTGCAGCGCATCATCCACCACGACGGAAAGATGATAGCTGGTGGGGGTGTCTTTGCGGGCGATCACCACGTCGCCCCATTGAGCAGGATTTGCCTTGATAAGTCCGGTGTCGCTTTCATTCCAGAAGAGCGTTTCGCCAGCCAACTCGAGCGCTTTCTCCATATTGAGCCGCCATGCATAGGGCGCACCGGAGACGATGCGCTCCATCTGCTCCTTTTCGCTCAAGCCTCGTTCGCCCTGCGGATAAAGCGGTGTGCCGTCAGGGTCGGCAGGCCATTCCTGGCCTTTGGCATGGGCTTCGCCGATGATCTCGCGTACTTCCGTTCGGCTCAGAAAGGCGGGATAGACGAGCCCCTTGTCGGCAAGCTTGGTCAGTGCATTGCGATATTCGCCGAAATGCTCTGATTGGCGGCGTACTGGCTGTTCCCATTCAAGCCCAAGCCAGTGGAGATCATCGTAGATACCCTGTTCGAGTTGCGGTGTGCAGCGAGCGGTGTCGATGTCTTCCATGCGAAGCAGAAAGCGCCCATTAGTGGTATGCGCCATTTGTGCATTGAGAAGTGCGGAATAGGCGTGGCCAAGATGCAATTGACCATTGGGGCTTGGAGCAAAGCGATATACAGGCTGGGTCATTATTCAGTCAGTTGATTATTGTCTGACTGCATTGGTACGTTGTGCCACACTGAAATGAAAGGCCTGACGATGCGGCGGATCGATACATTGGACGATATTGAAGTCGCGCTTGAAGCACTGGGATTAGCCGACGCGCGGTTGCTTGATATTCGCAGTCGGTCTCACGCTGTTCCGCTTCGAAGGTCTCAGCCGGGCTTTGAAAGTCTTGCCTCGATTATCGTTGCGCAACAGGTTTCAACTGCAAGCGCAGCAGCAATATGGGCGCGGTTCAAGCAGGTGATCAATCCAATGACACCGGAGGCTTATATTGCAGGCGGGGAAGAGGCATGGCGTTTTGCTGGACTGTCGCGACCAAAACAGAGAACGCTGTTTGCTTTGAGTGAAGCTTTGACGGAAGAGGCAATTGATTTGCATGGGCTGTGCGATTTGCCTGCCGAAGAAGCGATCAAGGCGCTGACCGCTATCAAGGGCATCGGTCCATGGACGGCTGAAGTCTATCTGCTGTTTGCCGCTGGTCATCCCGACGTGTTTCCGGCTGGTGATGTAGCGTTGCAAACGGCTGTCGGTCACGCTTTTGCGCATGAAACGCGACCCGATACAAAGGCGCTTCGCTTGCTTGCGGAAGACTGGGCGCCATGGCGTGGTGTGGCAGCACGTTTGTTCTGGGCATATTACGCTGCGATCAAGGGGCGGGAGGCGGCTCCGCTTCTGTAAAAGTTGCGTGTTTACGGGGACATAAATGCGTTTCTGCTTCACAATGCTGTCATGTCGGGATTACATTATTCGCATCAGGTGAATGACGGCATTTCGATTCGCAGAAACTTGGTACCCTGCCTATCGCACTGCCGCCTTTTGCAAGGTTGGAGCGTCGTAGGTTGCGCCCATGATGGACGCGCGGCGCTCTCGTCAGAAGCGCAATTCCGCATGGAAAGCCATTCGCACTTTTCTTTCGGAATTGTTCTGAAGGAGGTGTGCCCTTGAATGTAGCCGTCTCTCCCCGAACGGTGTCGAGCAGTGGTTTGCCTGCTCTGGTTCTCAATGCGGATTATAGGCCGCTTAGCTATTATCCTTTGTCGCTCTGGTCATGGCAGGATGCGATAAAGGCCGTGTTTCTTGAACGCGTGCATATCGTGGCGGAATATGATCAGGTCGTATCATCGCCAACATTTTCCATGCGTTTGCCAAGCGTGATCTGTCTCAAGGATTATGTGCAGCCGCCGCGCCATCCGGCATTTACCCGCTTCAATCTGTTTTTGCGTGATCGTTTTGAATGTCAGTATTGCGGCTCGCCGCATGATCTGACCTTTGATCACGTTACCCCGCGTTGCCATGGCGGTGCGACGACGTGGGAAAATGTGGTCGCCGCCTGTTCTCCATGCAATTTGCGCAAAGGTGGCTTGATGCCAGCACGCGCGCATATGTGGCCGCGTCAGAAGCCGGTTCAGCCCACGATGCATGATCTACATAACAATGGACGTCTTTTCCCACCCAACCATCTCCACGATAGCTGGCTCGATTTTCTATACTGGGATGTCGAACTGGAACCTTAGTGTCTGTTCTAAAAGTCGCCATGCCGGTCTGCAAATGGCGATTTATCTGCGTTGCGAAGAAAGAAAAACCTCCTCAGAATCCGCTCTTACTTCCCACCTTTTGCAAAAGCGCCGTAGTAGCCAATTGCTGCAAAGAGCAGACTTGCGACGACGTTCCATCCGGCAAATGACAGGCCGAGGAAGAAGCCCGGTGCGCTGTCGCATGCGGGTGGGCGGGTCGCGTTGAGATCGCCGAGCAGATTGCCTGCATCGAGTGTGACCTTCATGGTGGCTGCACTGCAATCAGCCGGACCCGGCCAATATTTAAGCTCAACGCCGGTGTGATAGATCGCAAGTACCAGACCAAAGGTCATCAGCAGCGCGCCGATCAGAATAAGACCGCGTATCAGCACCGGAGGCAGTTTCAAGATATAGGAAATAAACGCTGCTGCAAGAACAGGGACACCGATATAATATGGTGTGCGCTCTTCGAGGCAGAGCTTGCAAGGCATAAAGCCAGCCAGATGCTCGAAGCCCAGAGCCGTACCGACCGTCGCTGCAAGTCCGACTGTCATGATGCCTGCGGTCCAAGCCTGAATTTTGCCAACGGGTCTATTAAGGGCAAATGCCATATGAGATTTCCTGCGCCACACTGGCTTTATCAGTAGTCTAGAATGCTACTTTGCTTCCAAGCAATTAAATTTGACTGACTTGAGGCAAAATCAAAAGTGAAGATATTTAACCGCTAGGAACAGTGCAATTAGCACCACGGCAACAAGGCCAGCCAGCAGGCCAAGACGCTTTTCGATAAAGTGGCGGATCGGCTCGCCATAACGCTTCAACAGCCATGCGAGGAAGAAGAAGCGTGCACCACGCGCGATGATTGCGGATGCAATAAATAGCCAGATATTGATGCCCGCTGCACCGGACAGGATTGTCACGACTTTGATTGGCGGCAAATGCGATAGGCCGGATGTAATGAGCATCAGCAAAATCATGTCGGCGCTGGTCGTGCCACGCATCTGCTCGAATGTGTCGAGCTTGCCATACATTTCAAGCACAGGCTTTGCGACCTGTTCGTAGGCATGATAGCCGAGATACCATCCCGCTATGCCGCCGAGAACGGAAAAGATCGTCGCCACAAGCGCATAGCGATAGGCGCGCTCCGGGCGCGCAAGCGCCATCGGAAGGAAGAGCACATCGGCTGGCACCAGAAACACTGAGCTTTCTACAAAAGCGATGAAAGCGAGCCAATATTCGGCAGACTTTCGGGCAGCAAGCGAGATCGTCCAGTCGTAGAGTCGGCGCAGCATGATTTTTCCGGATTTTTATAGGTGCAAACATTCGGGGATTATTTGCACTCTCTATAAATAAAAAAGGTGGCACGAACAATGCGCGCCACCTCTTAATGTCGATGAAGTCGATTTTAACGTTTGTAGGCGCTGCAAATATATTTGGTTTCGAGATATTCCTCGATGCCATATTTAGAGCCTTCGCGACCGAGGCCTGACTGCTTCACGCCGCCGAATGGTGCGACTTCGTTGGAGATCAGGCCGGTGTTGTGTCCGACCATGCCATATTCCAGTCCTTCACTCACGCGGATCGCGCGGCTGAAGTTCTCGGTATAGAAGTAAGCAGCCAGACCGAAGATTGTGTCGTTGGCAGCAGCGATCACTTCTTCTTCGGTGTCGAAGGCAAAGAGTGGTGCGAGCGGTCCGAAGGTTTCTTCCTTGGTAACGAGCATGTCCGACGTAACGCCGGTCAGAATGCCCGGTTCAAAGAACAGGCCACCCAGTTCCTTGCCGCCTGCAATAAGCTTCGCACCTTTTGAAACTGCATCTTCAATATGCGATTTGACCTTGGTGATGGCTTTTTCTTCGATCATCGGGCCGATGACGACGCCCGGCTCGGTGCCGTTGCCGACTTTCAGTTCTTTCACCTTCGCGGCCAGCTTTTCAGCGAACTTGTCGTAAACGCCGCGCTGAACATAGATGCGGTTGGCGCAAACACAGGTCTGACCAGCATTGCGATATTTTGAAAGCATTGCGCCTTCGACAGCGGCATCAATGTCTGCATCATCGAACACGATGAAAGGTGCATTGCCACCAAGTTCAAGCGATACGCGCTTGATGGTCGGAGCGCATTGCGCCATCAGCAGACGACCAACTTCTGTCGAGCCAGTGAAAGAAAGCTTGCGGACAATGTCATTGCTGGTGAGTTCAGCACCTATTTCGCGGGCCTTGCCGGTCACGATCTGAAGAACGCCTGCAGGAATGCCAGCCTTTTCAGCCAGAACACCAAGCGCAAGCGCGGTTAGCGGCGTGAGGTCAGCAGGACGTACGATCATCGTGCAGCCAGCAGCCAGTGCGGGTGCAGCTTTACGGGTGATCATGGCCGCCGGGAAGTTCCATGGCGTGATTGCAGCAGTCACACCGACTGGCTGACGAATGACGGTCAAGCGCTGGCCGGGCTGAGTGGCCGGAATCGTATCGCCATAGACGCGCTTGGCTTCTTCCGCGAACCATTCAATGAAAGAGGCTGCATAAAGAACTTCGCCGCGCGCCTCTGCGAGTGGCTTGCCCTGTTCCGATGTCATGATAAGGGCAATATCGTCCGCATTAGCAACGATCAGATCAAACCATTTGCGCAGGATTCCGGCGCGTTCTTTGGCAGTCTTCGCAGCCCATGCCGGAAGTGCCTTGTTCGATGCGTTGATTGTCTCTTTAATAGTGTCAACGGAGAGGGATGGAACGGTGCCAATCACGGAGCCGTCTGCCGGATTGGTTACATCGATTGTCTTGCCGTCTGCTGCGTCGATCCAGTTTCCATCCACAAGGCATTGCGATTTAAGCAGTGAGGGGTCTTTTAAAGCGAGCATATCTGATATTCCATCCCAGTGTTGCGCTAGATGGTCGTTCATTATATTGAACGACATACGATATACTGAATAAACCAGCCGGCGGCGTTAAAGTCAATTCGTCTGTCGTATGGTTAAAGAGGGCATATGGACAAAACCGAACTCGATGACGAAAGTTCCCTAAAGCTGGTTCCTGCCGTTATGCGGGCGTCGCAGATACTTGATTGTGTTGCCGAGAGCCGTGATGGCATCAAGCTTTCCGATCTCGTCCGCAAGACTGGATTGCCTAAAAGCAGTGTTCATGGCCTTTGCCAGACGTTGGCGCATCTCAAGCTGTTGAAGTTGAATGGCGACGGATGTTTTACGATGGGTCCGCAGTCCGTTCGCTGGGCCAATGTCTTCTTGGCGAAGAGTGATATTGTTGATGCGTTTCATGAAGCGGTGGCAGACGCGGATGGGCTTGAAGCTTATACATTGACACTTTCCCACCTTGAGGGCCCAGAAGTCATCTATCTGTCTTGCCGTAATTCTTCGGCGCCGCTTGGTATCACTTTCCGCATTGGTATGCGTGTGCCGGCTGTTTTCACTGCGACAGGTAAGGCAATGTTGTCTTCTATGATCCCACAGGACCGAGCGCGCCATCTGCCATCTGATTGGCCAAAGCCGATTACGCCCTCAAGCGTTCAATCTCTGAGGAACCTCGAAGCTGAAATGGCGGAAGTCAAGACGAAGGGCTATTCCCTGGATGATGGTCAGTTGCGCGAAGGTATGTTTTGCATAGGTGCATCGATTTGTGATCGGCCAAATCACCCTGCGGCTGGCATTGCGTTATCGATGATGGCAGCGGAGGCTCGTCCAGAGGTTATTGAGACGATGGGCGCACGGGTTCGTGCATTGGCGGATAGTGTTGCGGAACGGATGGGCTGGTCGAGTTCACCGCTGCGCTGATTGCATATATAAGCTGGGTGAGGGGGCGTTGGGGTGGGCATTGATTGCTCTCACGACAGAATCGGGCTGTTTGTGTTGGTTAAGGATTGATAAAATTGCTTTGGTTTTGCTGTGGAAAGAAACTTTGTGTTTTTTTATGAAAGTTCGTTGACAGTTTTGGTGGTTGGGGTCTATATGGCT
>NZ_JAVDQT010000007.1:0-244629 GCF_031454375.1 Brucella pseudogrignonensis | reverse complement strand
GCAGATCGCTACAATCATCGCATTGGTAATGACGATTATTCGCAGCCGCGCGCACTGTTCAACCTGTTTGATGACGGCCAGAAGGCGCGCCTGTTCTCAAACATTGCAGCCGCAATGGGTGGGGTGCCGGGCTTTATCGTCGAACGTCAGCTGGCACACTTCAAGCTGGTTCATCCAGACTATGAAGCTGGCGTTCGCAAGGCATTGCATAACGCCCATGGATATCAGGCCTAATCCCTGAAGAAAAAGTTGCATTACTATTATAGTTGGCAGTGCAATTACTACAACTTTGTTATTACGAGAAAAAAATGTTTAAGAAATTAACTGCCGAGTTTATCGGTACTTTCTGGTTAGTATTTATTGGATGTGGAGCTGCAGTCATTTCCGCTGCATTCCCGGGACTTGGTATCGGTATAATAGGCATTGCGCTGGCATTTGGTTTAGCCTTAATGTCAATGGCATATACACTTGGTGGGGTTTCTGGCGGACATTTTAATCCTGCTGTAACACTGGGTTTTGTTGTTTCCGGTCGGTGCTCTCCGAAAATTCTAATAGGTTACTGGATAGCACAGGTAGCAGGATCAATAGTCGCTGCGTTTGTTCTTTATCTTATTGCATCAGGCAGAGCAGATTTCGTCGCAGGTGGATTTGCCAGTAATGGCTATGGTGACTTATCGCCAGGTGGTTATAGTATGGTTGCGGCTTTAATCAGTGAAGCTGTCCTGACTGCAGGGTTCATCTTTGTGATTTTGAGTGTCACCTCAAATGAGGCACTTGCTGGCTTCGCCCCTATTGCGATTGGTCTTTGCTTAACGGCTATCATATTAATGTCAGGACCAGTGGCTAACACATCAGTCAATCCAGCGCGCTCAACAGGCGTTGCACTCTTCGCAACCGTTGCTGCCCTTAATCAGCTTTGGTTGTTCTGGGTAGCTCCGCTTGTTGGAGGTGTATTCGGCGGTGTTATGTGGAAGACATTGTCGGCTAAAGAAGCCACTCAGTAGTTTGGAATATCCGTCTTGATGAAGTCATTTTCAATGCTAAATTCTGATTGTTTTTAGCATAATGATTATTGAACGGCATTGGTTGGCCTTCAATGTGCTTTGACCAGATCGCATTTGGGTCAGGCCAGGATTGCAACGAATGGCCACCAAGGCAGGTATGAAAGCATCATCGGACATTGGCGCGGCAACCGGCTATAAAAGGCCTTGCCGCGCCGTTTGATTGAGAGCCTCGCTATTGGACCAGTCTATTTACCGACGCGCGACTTAAGAATTGTCACCGATTTTCAGCCGTGAAAGCAAAGTAAGTCCTGTGGTGAGGTCTTCCATTCCGATTCCGCCCAAACACAGTCGGATCCCTGTTTCTTCGTCATTACGGTCAGCACGTATTGCGTCTGGCTGGGTAACAACAACACCGAGTGCCGTGGCAGCTGCCTCGAATGCTTCTGCATCCTTATGGGGCATGGGTAACCAGGCATGAAAGGCGTTTTCATTGGTCATTATAACTCTGTCGTCAAAAAAGGATCGGGCAATTTTGACCCTTTTAAAAGCCTCGGCCCGCAAAGTGTCGCGTACTGTCTCCATCACACCACTGGTGAACCACTCTTCGAGAAGTGCATAATCAACTGGCGAAGAAGATAGTGGCAGAGCTCGTAACGCTTCTTCCGCATGTTCCTTCCAACTTGATGGTAAAACCAAAACGCCTAGGCGGAGCCCTGGACTTATCGACTTAGATAAACTGGTAACATGAAACACGCGTTCCGGTGACAGAGCGACGAGCGGAGGATTGTCTGGGTTGGCGCCCAATGTATAGACACCATCTTCAACAATCGGAACGTTTCTCTTTTTGCAGATATCAACGATTTGCTTTCTGCGGGTTGCACCCATAGAAATTGTCGTGGGGTTGTGCAGCATGGGTGTAAGATAAACGAGCCGACGACGACCACTGTTCTCTGCTTCAGCGAGAACTTGATCAAGATCATCCGGCATCATACCTTCTGCGTCGATATTTACGCTTCGCATAGGGTGGCCGCGATAGCGCGCGAGTGCGATAGCTCCCGAATAGCTAAGACGTTCTGTGATAATCAGACCGTTGCCGCCACACAGAATATCAAAAGCAAGCCAAAGTGCCTGTTGGCCGCTTCCGGCCAGTATGATCCGTTTCGCTTCCGCTTTGATGCCCAGTGTTTCAAGCCAACGTGCCAACAACCGCCTATGTTCATTGTGGCCAGCGGGTGGCGGGTAGAGGTTAACATGCGCGGAATTGATTTTTCTGGAAATTGTAGACAGCGTGCCAGCCAATAGCCGATCACTGAGCATAACAGGCAAGCGGTTTACAGAGAAATCAATTGCAGGGCCCTTCCATGATTCAAAGACTGCAACAAATGTACCACTGCCTTTTACGCTTCTTGCCAGTCCGCGTCGTTCCAGCATTGAATAGGCTTTTGTGACTGTTCCAACTCCGATGTTTAGCTTCCAAGCAAGATCGCGATGTGCGGGTAATCTGTCGCCACCGAGTAGTCTCCCTGATAGAATGTCTTCTGAAAGGGCCTCTACAAGGCGATTTGCAGGGTTATTACCATTTTCTGATAGGCGGGGTGACCATGGTGACTGAAGACGCATATATTTAACCCTGCGAAATACATTATAGACACTTATTACAGATATGCTGCCTTACGGGAAACAGTTCCGTGCGTAATAATTAAATTGCGTTATGAGAGTTTTAAAAATGCAGTTTTTTCTCTTTCGCAATTTAAAGCTTTTTGTTTCGGTGGGTTATTAAATGTTGCAGAGGACTTTCCGCGTCTTTACGTTTAACGATAGTCAAATTGCGATCCGAAAGAGATAATAAGTGCCGCCATAATCGGCTATTTAAAACGCATTGAATACTGAAAATTCGGGGCTGAGGGAAAAATGAAAATTAAGAATTTCTATCTCGTCATTGCTGTGGTGGGAACCTTTTTACCTTGGTTGATGTTTGGGTCTTTTTTCTTAACGAATGGACCTGATATTCCCTTATTTATGCGATCGTTATTTATCAACGGAGCAGCAGGCGGTTTCTCCGTAGATGTTTTTATTTCTATCTTTGTATTCTTGATTTGGTCTTGGCATGATGCGTCTAAACAAAAAGTGGGGCGCTGGTGGCTCGTTCTTCCAGCTAGTTTCCTTGTTGGTCTTTCATTGGCTTTCCCGCTTTACCTCTATTTGCGCGAGCAGAACTAATCTCGCGCCCTTTGCGACGAATGTTTGACTATTGACCATTGTGTCTATCGGAGGTGCCTCTTTGGGACCCCAAACCGATGAATCGTCCAATCTGATTGAAGCGATATTTTGAAGTTAGCAAATCTATTCCGCTTGACAGCAATCGGGAATCTGTTTCATTGTTCAATATAATGCATTGCGTTCAACTAATTGAACAATCTGTCTGTCATGTTAGATCATACTGCTGTTTGTCTTAAAGCGCTTGCAATAATTTGGAGGAGAAACTTTGACGATCAATCCGTTTGAATTCCGCACCGTTCCATCAATTGAAATGGCATGGGGAGGTGCGCAGCGTTTGGGGGAAATAGCTGCTGCACGCTTTTCTCAGCGCAATGCGTTGCTTGTCACGGACGAAGGCCTAATCAAAAGCGGGCTTATTGGGCCTATTGCAGAAAATCTGCGCCAGGCTGGTTTCAAGATCACGATTTTTGATAAGGTCGTTGCAGATCCGCCGGAGGCTGTCCTTAATCATTGTGTTGATGAGGCAAGAACAGCGCAAGTTGATATTGTGATAGGACTTGGTGGAGGATCGTCATTAGATATTGCTAAGCTCGTCGCGGTATTGGTGAAATCTGATCAGCCTCTTTCTGACATGTATGGAATTGGAAAGGTACAAGGCGCACGAGTGCCACTTCTGCTGATTCCGACGACGGCTGGTACAGGATCTGAAGTCACCAATATTTCTATCATAACCACTGGTGAAACTACCAAGATGGGGGTTGTCTCCCCTCAGCTTTATGCAGATTTTGTATTGCTGGATGCTGAGCTGACTATTGGCTTACCACAGATGCATACTGCTGCCACTGGCATTGATGCGATGGTACATGCCATTGAAGCCTACACAAGCAAACATAAGAAAAATCCGCTATCTGATGCGCTTGCCCGTGAAGCACTGCGGTTGCTCGGAGCTAATCTGATTACGGCGTGTAAAGATGGCTCTGATAGGGGTGCAAGAGAGGGAATGTTGTTGGGTGCAACGCTGGCAGGGCAGTCTTTCTCAAATTCACCTGTAGCCGCTGTCCATGCTCTCGCTTACCCGCTTGGTGGGCACTATCATATTCCACATGGTCTCTCGAATGCACTCATGCTTGGGCCAGTGTTGCGATTTAATGCTGCTGCTGCTGCGCCGCTTTATGCGGAGCTTGCTGATGTGATGGGCGTTAGTGGGACAGGAGATACGAATGCGCGATCGGAAGCATTTGTGGCCCATATGCAAAGGCTTATGGACGAAAGTGGTGCACCGAGGCGTCTCCGAGATGTAGGGGTTACTGATAATAGTCTTGCAATGCTTGCTTCTGATGCGATGAAGCAAAGTCGGCTGTTAATAAACAATCCCATTGAAGTTAAAGAAGAGGATGCACTCGCACTTTATCGCGAAGCATTTTGATCATCAGAATACATAAACTGTTATCATGAGGAGGACATTCATGACAGATATTCGGCTTTATATGCTCCAATCGGGCACCTTGAAATGCAAAGTACATAATATTAAAATGAACCAAGGCGATGGTGCGGATTATGAAATTCCTGTTCCATTCTTTTTGATCACACACCCCGATGGTCATACTATTATTGATGGTGGCAATGCCATTGAGGTGGCGACAGATCCACGAGGTTATTGGGGTGGAATCTGTGACGTTTACTGGCCAGTTTTAGACAAAGATAAGGGTTGTGTTGATCAGGTAAAGGCTCTGGGTATCGATCCTGCCGATGTAAAGTATGTATTGCAGTCGCATCTTCATCTGGATCATACAGGTGCTATTGGCCGCTTCCCGAATGCGACCCATATTGTTCAGCGTTCGGAATATGAATATGCCTTTACGCCAGACTGGTTTGCAGGCGGCGGGTACATCCGCAAAGACTTTGATAAGCCGGGCCTTAAATGGCAGTTCCTCAATGGTACGCAAGATGATTTTTATGACATCTACGGTGATGGAACAATAACGACCATTTTCACTCCAGGTCATGCACCCGGACATCAGTCATTCCTCATTCGATTGCCAAATAGTAAGCCCCTGCTTTTGACAATTGATGCGGCATACACGGTTGATCATTGGGAGGAAAAGGCACTTCCAGGCTTCTTGGCTTCGACTGTTGATACGGTTCGCTCCGTTCAAAAGATGCACACAGTTGCCGAGAAAACTGGTGCGATTGTGGTAACTGGTCATGATCCTGATGCTTGGGCAGGTTTCAAAAAGGCGCCAGAGTTTTACTCATAAAAATATAGGTTGCGTATTTATTGATGCCGAATTGTTTTCGGCATCAATTGGTTCGTATTTAATTTTATATTTTCACGATCGTGTCTAATGCTGCGACACACGGATATTGGAAAGCTGATCAAAGGCATCTCAAATAATTTTACGTTCTCGCAACTGAATAAAAATCTAGATTTTGAACTCCGATCTGATTGCTATTATTTGATTTCGATCAAGGCATACAATCTTAATTGAAATACAGCTTCTGTAGAATTACTAATATTATCAAGATGACATAGATTGATTGTCGACTCGGTGAGAGATTGATGCGGAGGTTGTTGCGGCATGGGGTTTAATCGCAAGCAGTGGATCGTAACTGGTGTAGTCGTGGCTTTGGCAGCTGGAGGCTACTATGGCTGGAAAACACTGAGCGATCCCGGATTGCCGGAAGGCATTGCAGGCGGTAATGGCCGCATCGAAGCAGTTGAGATTGATGTTTCAACCAAAAGCCCCGGACGTATTCGCGAAATTCTTGCCGATGAAGGGCAGTTTGTCGAAGCAGACGCTGTTCTGGCACGCATGGATACGGCTCAGCTTGAGAGCCAGCGCAAACAGGCGGAAGCGCAGTTGCGCCGTGCCGAAATCAGCATAGACACAGCGAAAAGTCTGGTTGCTCAACGCGAGGCCGAGCAAATCGCTGCGCAGGCAACCGTCGCACAACGGGAAGCGCAGCTTGATGCCGCAAATCGCCGTCTGGCTCGCTCGCAGCAGCTTTCAGAATCGCGCACTGTCTCTCAGCAGGTTCTCGATGATGATCGCGCCACTGCGCAGGGTGCTGAGGCAGCCGTTGGTGCCGCCAAGGCGCAGTTAGCAGCCACGGCGGCTGCGATCAGCGCAGCGAAGGCGCAAGTTGTCGATGCTGAAGCCTCAGTTGAAGCCGCAAAGGCAGCTATTGCCACAATTGATACGGATATCAACGATGCTACGTTGCGCTCGCCAAAGCCGGGCCGGGTGCAATACCGTGTTGCGCAACCCGGCGAAGTGCTGTCGGCTGGTGGACGCGTCCTTAATCTCGTCGATGTCAGCGATGTCTACATGACTTTCTTCCTGCCAACATCGCAGGCTGGTCGTGTGGCGATTGGTGCTGATGCTCGCATCGTGCTTGATGCAGCACCGCAATATGTGATCCCCGCTAAAATCAGCTTCGTGGCCGATGTTGCGCAGTTCACGCCGAAATCGGTTGAGACGGAAGAAGAGCGTCAGAAGCTCATGTTCCGCGTAAAGGCAAAAATTCCGCAGGATTTGCTTCAGAAATATATTCAGCAGGTCAAGACGGGTCTTCCGGGCATGGCTTATGTGAAGCTCGACCCTAATGCTGAATGGCCGAAGAACCTTGCGGAAACCGTAAAATGAGTGAGGCTTCGATAAAGGCTGGCGTGGGCGACGACAGCTTTGTCGTTCGCGCGGACAGCGTGGAGTTGTCTTATGGATCAGCTCAAGCGCTGCGCGATATTTCGCTTAATGTCCCAGCCGGGTGCATGGTTGGTCTGATCGGCCCCGATGGCGTTGGAAAGTCGAGCCTTCTGTCTTTGATTGCTGGCGCCCGCGTTATGCAGAAAGGCAGGATTGAAGTGCTCGGCGGCGATATTGCCGATAAGCGCCATCGACAGTCTGCCTTTCCGCGTATCGCCTATATGCCGCAAGGCTTGGGAAAGAACCTGTATCCGACGCTTTCCGTTTTTGAGAATATCGAATTTTTCGGGCGGCTGTTTGGCCATGATAAGCATGAGCGCGAACGCCGTATTGCTGATCTTCTGGCGCGAACCGGCATGTCTCCCTTTGCGGATCGTCCGGCGGGTAAGCTTTCGGGTGGCATGAAGCAAAAGACAAGTCTTTGTTGTTCGCTGATCCATGATCCTGATCTGCTTATCCTCGATGAGCCGACGACTGGCGTCGATCCTTTGTCGCGGCGTCAGTTCTGGGAGTTGATTGACGATATTCGTAAAGATCGTCCGGGCATGAGCGTTATTGTGGCCACCGCCTATATGGAAGAGGCGGAGCGCTTCGACTGGCTGGTTGCGATGAATGACGGCCAGATTCTGGCGACTGGTACGCCGCAGCAATTGCTTGAGAAAACCAAGACGCCCAATTTGGATGCGGCCTTCATTGCGCTTTTGCCGGAGGAATTGACTAAGGGCCACAGCGAAGTGGTTATGCCGCCGCGAAATACGCAGGCAGATACCGGCATCGCTATTGAAGCTGAGCATGTCACGGTGCGATTTGGCAATTTCACTGCCGTCGATAATGTGAGTTTTCGTATTCCTCGCGGCGAGATTTTCGGGTTCCTCGGCTCCAATGGCTGCGGCAAATCCACGACGATGAAGGTCTTGACCGGCTTGTTGCCTGCGAGCGAAGGCACGGCAAGGCTGTTTGGACGTGAAGTCGATCCAAAGGATATCGATATACGCCGTCATGTTGGTTACATGTCGCAGGCGTTTTCACTCTATTCCGAACTGACGGTTCATCAGAATTTGGAGCTTCATGCCAAGCTGTTTGGCATGACGGAAGAAGACACCAAACGCAGAATCAAGGAACTAGCCCAAAGGTTTGATTTGACTGCGGTTATGGATGATCTGCCAGACTCGATGCCGCTCGGCATTCGTCAGCGCCTGTCGTTGGCTGTCGCGCTGATCCATTCGCCGGATATTCTCATTCTCGATGAGCCAACTTCAGGCGTTGATCCAGTTGCGCGCGATGCCTTTTGGAAAATCCTGGCTGATCTTTCGCGTAACGATAACGTCACGATCTTCGTGTCGACCCATTTTATGAATGAGGCGGAACTCTGTGATCGTATATCATTGATGCATGCCGGTAAGGTGTTGATCAGTGATACGCCAAAAGCCATTACCGCAAGCCGCAATGCAGCGACACTTGAAGACGCTTTCATCGCTTATCTCGAAGAGGCAATTGGCGAAACCGCGCCTAAAAAAGACGTTCAGGAAGCGGTGAATGCTCAACCTGAAAAGGTCGAAACAAGCAAAAAACGATCTTCCAGTTGGTTGCCAAATCCACGGCGGGTTTTAGCTTTCTCGCGCCGCGAGGCGTTGGAACTTAAACGCGATCCGATCCGCGCGACACTGGCCATTCTTGGCACAGTGATCCTGATGTTCGTTATCGGATACGGTATCAATCTCGATGTAGAGGACTTGACGTTCGCCGTTTTGGATCGTGACGATACGACGATCAGCCGGGATTATACGCAGCAACTTGCCGGTTCCCGGTATTTCACCGAAAAAGCACCCATAACCGATTATGATGATCTTGACCGACGTATGCGCGAAGGTGAAATCAGTCTGGCAATTGAAATCCCGCCGAATTTTGGCAGCAATGTCGCGCGTGGCCGTCCTGTCGAAATTGGTGCCTGGATTGATGGTGCGATGCCAACGCGAGCGGAAACCGTTCGCGGTTATGTGCAGGGAATGCACGCCAATTGGCTGACACAAAAAGCGCGAGAGCTTTACGGAAGTGCTGCCACTTTCGGGAATTTCAATCTCGAAATTCGTTATCGCTATAATCCGGACGTTCAGAGCCTTGTGGCGATGGTTCCGGCCGTTATCCCGCTGCTTCTGCTGATGATTCCGGCGATGCTGGCGGTCTTGAGCGTTGTACGTGAAAAAGAACTTGGCTCGATCATTAATTTCTATGTGACGCCAGTGACGAAGTTCGAGTTTTTGCTGGGTAAACAGCTGCCTTATATCGCGCTTGCCTTCCTCAACTTCCTGATGCTAACGGCGTTTGCCGTATTCATTTTCCGTGTGCCTTTCACAGGCAGCTTTTTGACCTATGCCACGGCAGCACTGCTCTATGTGATCATCACAACCGGTATGGGGCTGGTGATTTCGACTTTCATCAATAGCCAGATTGCAGCGATCTTCGGCACCGCATTGCTGACACTCATTCCCGCAGTGCAATATTCCGGAATTATTGATCCGGTCTCATCTTTGCAGGGGGCGGGTGCGTTTATCGGCAAGATTTATCCGACCACATATTTCGTGACGATCTCGCGCGGGACTTTCTCAAAAGCGCTCGATTTCTCCGATCTTGCCGGATCGTTTTTACCACTGCTGATAGCCATACCAGTTCTGACTGTTCTCGGCATTGTTCTTCTCAAGAAGCAGGCGGGTTGAGATGCGGATTTCCAACATATTCCAGCTTGGTGTGAAGGAACTGCGCGGACTGGCGCGTGATCCGATGCTTCTGCTGCTGATCGTTTATGCTTTTACGCTTGCGATCTATACCGCTGCGAAGGCAATGCCGGAAAATCTCAACAATGCAGCCATTGCCATTGTCGATGAAGATCAGTCGCCGGTTTCAGGCCGTATCACGACGGCGTTCTATCCGCCATATTTCGTGCCGCCAAAGCTCATATCATCTCATGAGATGGATAAGCGCATGGATTCCGGCCTTGATACATTTGCGCTCAATATTCCGCCGAATTTTCAGCGCGATCTGCTTGCCGGGCGTTCGCCAACAATTCAGTTGAATGTTGATGCAACCCGTATGAGCCAGGCTTTTACGGGCGGCGGTTATGTGCAGTCGATTGTTTCGAGCGAAGTGAACGAGTTTGTTAATCGCTATCGCGGCGATGCGGAAGCGGTCGTTGGATTGGGCTTACGTGCGCGGTTCAATCAGGATTTGAACAAAGGCTGGTTTGGGGCGATCACCAATGTCATCTCATCGGTGACAATGCTTTCCATCATTCTAACGGGTGCTGCTCTCATCCGCGAGCGTGAGCATGGTACGATTGAACATCTGCTGGTTATGCCCGTCACACCGCTTGAGATTATGGTCTCAAAAGTCTGGTCGATGGGGATGGTTGTGCTGGTGGCAACCGCTTTCTCGCTGATAGTGGTTGTGCAGGGCATTCTGGCAGTGCCTATCAATGGTTCGCTGACGTTGTTTTTAGCGGGGGCTGCATTGCAGCTCTTTGCGACCACAAGCCTTGGCATCTTCCTTGCAACGATTGCTGGTTCTATGCCTCAGTTCGGGCTTCTGCTGATGCTGGTTCTGCTGCCCCTTCAGGTTCTTTCGGGCGGTACAACGCCGCGCGAAAGTATGCCGGAAATCATTCAGAATATCATGCTGGCGGCACCCAATACGCATTTCGTGATGCTCGCACAATCGGTCCTCTTTCGAGGTGCGGGACTCAGTGTCGTGTGGCCGCAATTGCTAGCCATGATCGTTATCGGAAGCGTTTTATTCTTCTTTGCGCTTCGCCGTTTCCGCGATTTTCTGAGGTGAAAGTGATAGTTATTTGATGGGGCCAGCGTTAGATATATCCGGCTTGGATACTGTATGGTGACGGCCTATCGGCAGCATCATGGGCCGACCGGTTGTCGGATCGGTTATAACGCTGCTGGCGATGTCGAAAACTTCACGCATATTCGTTTCGTTTAAGACGTCTTCCGGCTTGCCTGAAACAAAGAGACGGCCGGACTTCATCGCAACCAGAAAGTCTGCATAGCGTGCAGCCAGATTAATGTCGTGCAGAACCATGACGATTGTTGTGCCACGCTCCCGATTGAGATCGGTCAGGAGATCAAGCACTTCTACCTGATGGCTGATATCAAGGAAGGTCGTTGGCTCATCAAGCAGCAAAATATCCGTTTCTTGTGCCAGTGCCATGGCAATCCAGACGCGTTGTCTTTGGCCACCGGACAATTCATCAATTGCACGATCTGCCAGATCGTCAGTTTTGGTGGCACTAAGAGCGGCAGCAACTGCTACATCATCCTGTTTCGTCCAACGTGAGAATATGCCCTGATAGGGGTGGCGTCCCCTGCTTACCAAATCAGCAACCGTGATGCCGTCCGGCGCTATGGGAGATTGCGGCAGTAACCCAAGGGACTGGGCAAGGGCACGTGAAGGGATTTTGTGGATTGATTTACCATCCAGAAAAACATGGCCTTGGCTTGGTTTAAGCAGGCGTGACATGCTGCGCAATAATGTTGATTTACCACATGCATTGGCACCGACAATGACGGTGATTTTGCCGGGCGCAACATCCATGTCCAGCTCTTCAAGGATGATCTTGTCTGCGTAACCCGAAGATAGCTGGCTGACTTTCAGTGTGTGGTTTGTCATAGCGAACCTCCGCTGCGATTAACCCGTATTATGAGATAGATGAGGTAGGGTGCACCAAGTGCACCTGTAATCACGCCGACAGGATAGCGCCCTGGTAACATAAATTGCCCGACATAATCGCCAGCCAGTACAAGTATGGCCCCCATTAAAGCCGCTGGAAGGAGGAGTGACCCGTTGTTTTTTACAATGCGTGATGCAATGGGGCCTGACAGGAAAGCCACGAAAGAGATGGGGCCTGCTATGGCTGTTGCAAAAGAGATTATGCCGACTGCGGCAACAATAATGAGAATACGGGTTTGCGCGACCTTTGTGCCCAAAGCTGCTGCTGTATCATCACCAAGACGCAATGTTTCGAGATCGCGTGCGCGGCTTAGTAACAAGCCGCCAAAAACAATTAGTGCAATTAATAATGGCAGCAACTGGTCAAGCCGTGCACCATTCACACTCCCCGTCAGCCAGCGCATAGCTTCCCGAAGGTTCCATGCAGGAGCGCTTGAAAGAATATAAGCAATGAAGCTTTCCAGCATGGCGGACATGCCAATTCCCACCAGAATAAGGCGCGTACCTGCAACACCGTTTTTATAAGCAAGCGCATAAACAAGCAGTGCGACGCCAAGTCCGCTGGTGACGGCCAATATCGAAACGGCAGGCCCACTCATCGAAAGAACGACAATGGCAAAAACCGCAGCAGCGCTTGCACCCGAGCTAATACCGATAATATCGGGACTGGCAAGCGGGTTGCGAAGCATTGTCTGGAATGCAACGCCGCCAAGGCCGAAACTTAAACCTGCAAGGATGGAAAGGACCGCACGGGGAAGACGTAATTGCCCGACAGTAAAACTTGCACCCGCTACATTCTCACCAAGCAAAACGCGCAAGACATCTTGTGGAGGCGTGTATGATTGTCCCAGCATCAGTGTGAGGGCAAAGAGGGCGATAAGAACGAGCATAAGCACAAAGATCAGTAATCTGCGCTTGCGTGCTTGATGTTTGCGTGTGGCGAGCAAACGATCATAGATGGGAGAAATATCGGTCACAGCTCTCGCACCCGCTGGCGTCTGACAATCCAGATGAAAAACGGCGCGCCGACAAACGCAGTGATAATGCCGACATCGATTTCCGCGGGGCGCGCAATAAGGCGGCCAACGATATCTGAGCCAACCAGCAGACAGGCACCTGTTAAAGCAGAAAGCGGTAGCAGCCATCTGTGATCGACACCGACAAGTAAGCGGCACAGATGTGGCACAATCAACCCGACAAATCCGATAGGGCCGCATATGGCAGTTGTCGCGCCGCATAACAAGATTGCCCCTGTCGCAGATAGGGCACGTGCAACAACAACATTTTCTCCCAGACCGGCAGCGAGTTCATCTCCAAGTGCCAAAGAGTTGAGTTTTCGTGCAGAAAGCAGGCTAATCGCAAAACCGACCAGCAGGAATGGCAATACATAGGTGATGCGATCCATCGTGGCACCACCAACGCCGCCTATCTGCCAAGAACGGATGCCGCCTGCCAGATCAGCGCGCGGCAGGACTATGGCAATTGTCAGCGATGCAAATGCCACTGATGTTGCCGCTCCTGCAAGCGCCAGTTTAAGAGGTGTTGCTCCGCCGCGCCCAAGCGATCCGATTGTGTAGACAAACAACGAAGCGGCACCCGCTCCTAGTATGGCGATCCATATATACGCGGTTGGTGTTGCAATTCCGAACCAGACAATCGCGATCACAATCGCCAGTGATGCCCCGATATTGACGCCTAAAATACCGGGATCTGCAAGCGGGTTACGGGTTATTCCCTGCATGACAGCACCGGCTAGTCCCAGAGCTGCACCAGCCAGAAGGGCAAGAAGCGTGCGTGGGATACGCGTTGTTACTGCCGCCTGACTGATTGTGTCGCTATATCCGTTCAGTGCAGCCCAAATATCTGCCCATTCTACACTTCTTGTGCCAAGCGCCACAGACATGAAACAAAGAACAATCAACACGATCATCACAAGGCACAGAAAGCTGAGGCGTATCGTATTGGACCTGCCTGTTTGCCTCCCGTTTGTTGCGCGTGTGATGTTTAACGGCTTCATTTTTTCTTGTCCGCTGCTTCGGCAAGCAGTGCAACATAGTCTTTGAGAACCCAAGAGATCGAAAGGGGCGTAGGGTTTGCAGCCGTTCCAAGTGGATTGCGTCCCAACATCACGACCGCATCATTGGTGACAACAGGTAGTTTTGATAGCAATGGATGGGCATGCATTGCCTTTGAAAGTTCTTCACCACCGTAAGTGACAACGATATCAACATCATCGAATAAATCGATGCGTTCGGCACTGATTGAGCCGGAAAACTGTCCGGGCTGGGATGCCTGTACGACACTTTTAGGAGAAGCCAAGCCCAAATCCTGAAAGAATTTTACACGGGTATCGTTGGTCGTATAAAAATTGATCATGCTCAGGTTTGTGGCATCAAGATGCGTGACAAACATGGCCGTTTTGTCTTTCAGGTGAGGGTAGGCGCGAACGGTTTCGGCAATCTCAGCATCGATTTTGTTAATCAATGCGTCACCATCATCGGCCATTCCCATTCCCTGACTGTTAAGGCGGATCATGGTGCGCCAATCGGTTGACCATGGGGCTTCCGGATAAGCAACAACAGGTGCAATCTGGCTCAACGTATCATAGTCAGACTGGCTAAGGCCTGAATATGAGGCCAATATAACATCAGGACTGGTCGCGGCCACTGCTTCAAAGTCGATGCCGTCACCTTCGTCAAACAAAACAGGTGCTTCTGCATTGAGCTCCTTAAGGCGTTGTGAAACCCAAGGCAGAATGCCGTCACCGTCGTCATCACCAAAATTGGCAGCTGCCATTCCCACAGGAACAACGCCAAGCGCTAATGGTACTTCATGGTTTGCCCATGCAACCGTTGCAATGCGTTTTGGTTTTTCATTGATCGTTGTCGTTCCAAAAGCATGTTTTATAACAATGGGATATGATTGTTCTGCATGGGAGACAGCTATTGTTTTCGGCAACAGGATAACAGCCATCATGATGAGAAATGTGCGGATGAAATGGCGCATGGTTACACTCTCCCATTGAGCGGGGCACACTGAAAAGGTGAACAAACGACCGCCAGAGCGCACATTAAAACTGGTCACTCAGTCTCAGGTTAAAATGAGGCAGTCAAGGGCGAGTGCTTGATCCATGCTGGAATTGCCATGAATTAACCGTGGCTTTTTACAATAAAAATGATTTTTACAATACTGGACAAACAATCTCAAGTTAGTGGCATTTGTGAACAATCACGGTAAGTTGCTCATCGCAGGTCCATTGCATGCAGATTGTAGCGTTCCGCGATTGCTTTGTACCCACGGATGCTTCCGTTTGTAACTGTATATAGAGATTGCGGAACCTTATCATGAATATGAGCATGACTATTGTTAATGACCGTCAGCCCACGTTGCGAACGCGTTTAATTTTTCTGCTTGGCTGTTCTGCGCTCTCGGCATTCATACCAAATGTCTCTTATGCCCAGCAATCAAGCAATTCATCGACTCCGCTTGTGCTGGAAACAATTACAGTTGACGGCAAGACCCTTGGTGATGACGATCGTAACTCAATTGTCGCAACGCAAACCACCAGCGGTGGTAAAATCCCAACTGATGTGATGGATACGCCCGCATCTGTCTCCGTAATCACGGCTAAGGAAATACAAGAGCGCAACGCAACCAATGTTGAGCAGGTTCTTAACTATACCGCTGGTGTTGTGACGACCTTTTACGGCTCGGATGATCGTTTTGATTATTTTAAAATTCGGGGCTTCGATGCATATATGTATCGTGATGGGATGTCGCTTGGAAAGCCATTCGGAGGCATTCGCGAAGAGCCTTTTGCATTTGAACGCGTTGAAGTTCTAAAAGGTGGTAGTTCCAGCGTGTTTGGTGTTTCTGATCCTGGTGGCTCAGTAAATTTCACAAGCAAAAAGCCGAAATCGGAGCGTTTCGGCGAGGCCTATCTTTCAGGTGGATCATACAATCACGTCGAAACGGGTTTTGATTTCGGTGGCAATATCACCGCAGACGATACATTGTCATATCGCCTTACTGGCAAGCTCAAAAAGGCAGAGCGTGAATATGATTACTCACGCGACGATGAGAAGTTCTTTCTCGGAGGTCTGACATGGCGTCCAACGGATGTGACGAGCGTAACAGTTCTTTATGATCACCTTTATCTGAAGGATACGCCTAACAGTGGTGGTTATCCTGTTGGAATAGATTTTAGTCGGAAGCGTTTTTTTGGCGAGCCAGACTTCAATTATGGCAAAACAAAGCGTGATACACTGACGGTATTGGCTGACCACGATTTCGGCAATGGTCTGACGTTCAACGCCAATGCGCGCTATAGCAAAGGCGACAAAAGCTACGGATACGCCTATATTTCAAAGACGCCGACCGACGGTTCGACCTACGCCGAACGCGGCTTTATGACGAGCGACAGTTCAAATAAGCAATTCATCGTCGATACCCATCTTCAATATGAAGCGAACTTTGACAACATTGAAAGCCGCAGCCTTGTAGGATTTGAATATAATAATTACCGCGGCAGTAGTTTTGGCCAATGGGCAAATGGGGTTGGCATTGACTGGGAAAATCCTGTTTATTCCGGGCCTCCGCTTAACCTTCCCACAACCAGTAATCGACGCAATAATCAAGAAACCAAAGCGCTTTACGCCCAGCAGGACGTCACATTTGCAAATAAGCTGATTGTTACGCTTGGCTTGCGCAATGACTGGATGGACATCGATCAGTTTGATAAGCTGAACAACAAGTCGCTAAGCGCTGATCTAAGTGAATTTACCACGCGCGTTGGTGTGGCATATAAATTTACTGATCAATTCATGGCCTTTACAAGCTACGCTCAGTCAGCCGTACCTGCATCCATCAATGCGGAGCCGGAACGCGGTGAGCAATATGAAGTCGGCGTGAAATATCGACCGGATAGCTTTCCAGCGCTTTTCAGTGCATCAATATACGATCTGAAGAAAACAAATATTACCAAGACAGATCCTATCACGCGAGAAGAGTCAGCAATCGGAAAGATACGCGTCCGTGGGCTTGATCTGGAGGGTAAGGCCGAAATTACCAATAATATTAGTGTAACGGCTGCTTATTCCTATATGAACCATGAGATATTGGAGGATGCCAATAACGGAACTGCTGGCAAGCATCTGACGCTTGTTCCGGAACATACCGCTTCGCTTTGGGGGCAGTATCGGTGGGAAGGCAACGGGAATCGCGGTGATATGACCTTCGGTCTCGGTGCGCGCTATACCGGATCCTACTATTTTGACAGTGCGAACACGTTTGGAGCAGGCGATAACGTGATTATTGACCTCGCATACACATATGAGTTTATCGATAAAACCGCACTTCAGGTTAATGTCAGCAATCTTTTTGATAAAAAATACGTTGCGTATGGTGGATTTGGTGCGGACTTCTACAATCCTGGTCGCGAAGTAACGGCAACTTTGCGTCGGAGTTGGTAGTTGCTTGATTTATTGATCAGGTATTGATCTTGATATTATGAACGCACCTGCTGCAATCGACGCCATGCAGCAGGTGTTTCACCTACAATCTGGCGAAAAGCCTTTGTCAGGTGAGCCTGATCGGTAAAGCCAAGCTGGGCCGCAATACCTGCAACTGTTGCATCGCTCGCGCTCAATAAATCACAAGCGCGATCAATGCGTTTTGCCAACTGCCATTGCAGGGGTGTTTTACCAGTGGTTTGCTTGAAAACATTGGAAAACCAGCTCTCCGATAAGCCAACTGTTGCTGCCATATCTGAAACGCTTAAACGACCGTCGCTGGATATGCTTAAACGCGCATTAAGCTTATTCATCTGGCCTTGTGTTAGGCGGCCATAATCTTGCTTTATGTCCTGTTCCGGCTGCACAAGCAAACGAGCAAGGATCGCACCAATCAGGTTCTCTATATATAATGCGTGTTGTGATGGATTGGAAACTTCATCCTCGATCAGTTTCGCTAAAACTTCCAGCGTGCCGATGTCTTGAATTTCGATTGGGTTTTGAATAGCGGCCATTGCCATAGATGGCCCCAATGAAGGACGCAGATATTTTAACAGACGATCTTTATGAAAATGCAGATTCAGGTGAGAGAAGCGATGCGATGATACCGTGTTTGTTCTGAGCGGTACGCCTGCTGGGATATAAATAGCGCGTGACATGGGACGATGGCGCAGAGCGCCTACTCCATCTTCACTGGACATTTGTATTTTTGAAGAGACATCCTGGAAGAAAATCATGATGCGTGGATCATGCGATAGGAAATAGCCTGATGCTCCTGAATGGCTTTCTGCTTCCCAGAAAACACTGACGAGTCCGTCCAAGACCCGCCATTTCACTGGTGCAACAACGCGAATACCTTCCGCATTCCATATCATCGAGTGCCAGAAACTCAACACCACCACCATATCTGAGCAAGAGCCGAATTTTGATTGTGCTCTTCCATAAACATGATTCAACTAATCAACTTTAATTCGGTTGGCAAGTGAGTAGCTTTAGAATTGACTTTCTGCCGTAAAATTCCGAGCGGTGATATGAGCAAAGCCTTTAATCCGTAAACCATCGGCAATCATGGGCAAGCATAATTATTGAAGAAGAAAGCAGATGATCGCGTTTCACGAGAATAAAATATTGTAACCGATAAGTGCGTCTTTTTACAATATATAGAGATTTATAGAAATCAGTAAAATAAAGATATCTCTGCGCTGTTTACAGCGCAGAGATATTAGTTTGCGATCATTTTATATTAAACAGATCAGTTCATTGCAGATTCATTAATAATGCACTGACAATGAATCAATCGGCGTTGTCTTTGGCGGTGCGAACTTCGTCAGATTGATACCTTCAACTGCCGAACGATACTCCTCAATGCTTGGTGTACGGCCAAGGATGGCGGACAGAACCACTAGCGGCGTAGATGCCAGCAGGGATTCGCCCTTCTTTTCAGCCGTATCTTCAACAACGCGGCCCTGGAAAAGGCGGGTTGAGGTTGCAAGAACCGTATCGCCTTTTTCAGCCTTTTCCTGATTGCCCATGCACAGATTGCAGCCCGGACGCTCCAGATAGAGAATATTTTCATATTCGGTGCGGTTGGCAGTTTTCGGCTTCACATCATCGAATTCAAAGCCAGAATACTTCTGGAGAATTTCCCAGTCGCCTTCGGCTTTCAGCTCATCAATGATGTTGTAGGTTGGTGCTGCGACAACGAGTGGTGCCTTGAATTCAACCTTGCCCTGTTCCTTTTCGAGGTTCTTGAGCATCTGAGCGACGATTTTAATGTCGCCCTTGTGAACCATGCACGAACCGACAAAGCCAAGATCAACCTTCTTGGTTCCGCCATAATAGGAAACCGGACGGATGGTGTCGTGCGTGTAGCGGCGCGAGACATCAGCATTGTTGACGTCCGGGTCGGCAATCATAGGCTCGTTGATTTCATCGAGATCAACAACGACTTCCGCAAAATATTTCGCGTTGTCGTCTGGCTTCAGCGCAGGTTTTTCACCAGAACGGATCTCGAAAATACGGGCGTCGGCCTTGTTGATCAGACCCTGCAAGGTGTGCGCGGCATTGTCCATGCCCTTGTCGATCATGATCTGGATACGCGACTTGGCGATCTCAAGCGACTCGATCAGCGTTTCGTCTTCCGAAATACAAATCGACGCTTTCGCCTTCATTTCCGCAGTCCAGTCGGTGAAGGTGAAGGCCTGGTCAGCCAGCAATGTTCCGATATGAACTTCAATAATGCGGCCCTGGAAGACGTTGTCGCCATGCTGCTTGAGCATCTGCGCCTGTGTCGCATGAACGACATCGCGGAAGTCCATGTAAGGTTGCATTGTGCCTTTGAAGGTCACTTTAACCGATTGCGGGATCGGCATGGTGGCTTCGCCGGTTGCAAGCGCCAGTGCAACGGTGCCTGAGTCCGCACCAAAGGCCACGCCTTTGGACATGCGCGTATGGCTGTCGCCACCAATGATGATATCCCAGTCATCCACGGTGATGTCGTTCAAGACCTTGTGGATCACGTCGGTCATCGAATGATACACGCCCTTTGGATCGCGCGCGGTGATGACGCCGAAATTGTTCATGAAAGACATGAGTTTCGGAATGTTAACCTGAGCCTTCTTGTCCCAGACCGATGCGGTGTGGCAGCCAGACTGATAGGCACCATCAACCAGCGGCGAAATGACAGTGGCTGCCATCGCCTCAAGTTCCTGCGCGGTCATCAGGCCGGTCGTATCCTGCGAGCCGACGATATTGACCTTAACGCGCACATCTGAACCCGCGTGCAGGACTTTGCCCGGTGTGACACCGACCGCATTGCGATTGAAGATTTTTTCAACGGCGGTCAGGCCCTGACCTTCGATGGTGATTTCTTTGTTTGGCGCAAAAACGGGTGTTGGTTCGATGCCAAGCGTCTGTGCAGCAAATGTCTGGAGCTTCTTGCCGAAGACGATAGCATAAGAGCTACCGGCCTTCATGAATTCCATTTTCTGCGGTGTGAATGACGATGCGACGTCAACCAGTTCATTGCCGCTGTCGTCACGCAGCTTCTTATTCTTTGCGTCGATCTTCAGAACGGTGCCGGTTTCGACGGAGAACTTCTGTTCAAGAATTGGGTTGCCGTCGTTGTTGAGGATCGGCTTGCCATCTTCACCGGTCTTTTTAACCCAGTTCTTCAGGTTGATGCCGATGCCGCCCGTCACATCAACGGTCGTTGCGAAAATTGGCGAGATACCGTTGGTGCCAGCGACAATCGGTGCGAAATTGACAAAAGGCACGTAAGGGCTGGACTGTTTACCGGTCCACAATGCTACGTTATTGACGCCCGACATACGCGACGAGCCAACGCCCATCGTGCCTTTTTCGGCAATCATCATAACGCGTTTGTCAGGATGCTGCTTTTGTAGTGCTACGATTTCCTGCTGTGCTTCAGGGGTAATCATGCACTGACCATGCAGCTGACGGTCGGAGCGTGAATGCGCCTGATTGCCCGGCGACAAAAGGTCAGTAGAAATATCGCCTTCGGCAGCGATAAAGGTCACAACCTTGATTTCATCATCAACGTCAGGGAGCTTCGTGAAAAACTCTGCCTTGGCATAGCTCTCGAGAACGTCTTTCGCGACGGGGTTTCCTGCCTTGTAGGCATCACGCAGGCGGAACATATCCGCATCGTAAAGGAAAACCTGCGTCTTAAGGACATCGCCAGCTTTCGCTGCAATTGTAGTGTCATCGCCAAGTGCAACATCAAGCAGCACTTCAACCGATGGGCCGCCCTTCATGTGCGAGAGCAATTCGAGCGCAAAATCCGGTGTAATTTCAGGGACGACTGTTTCGCCGAGAATAATTTTTTTCAGATATGCGGCTTTTACACCTGCTGCGCTGGTCGTTCCCGGCAGCGTGTTATAGATGAAAAAATTCAACGCTTCTGCACGATGTTCGTTCGCGCTGTCATCGATCAGGGCGGTGATTTCCGCGGTCAAGGCGCCGTCATCGATTGGCTTCGGAGCGAGCCCTTGTGTTTCTCTGCTTTTGATTTCAGCGAGGTAATCCAGGTAAAGGGTCATCGTAATCCCAATTCTATGGTGCATCTTGTAGAGTGCACGGAGACGCAGCCTACAAACGGAAATGTAAATCTGACCGTTTATTATGGTTTTCTTGCCTCTCAATCAAGGCTACCTGACAAGATACCGCACCATGTTCAACTTAGGTTGAATGAAGAACGCATCACAGCATTCAGAGTTATCGCAATCAAATATCTTGATAAAATAAATCATGAATTTATTTTTTTGATATGTACGTACAAAAATAAACAGTTTGGCAAAAAACTGTTTGGCTCAAGAGCAATCCCGTAGATTTTATTGTTAATGAGCGCATCCCGCAGGCAATTTCACGCCTGTCGGGATGCGCTCTAGAATTACGTTAATTTGCAACAGCTCCAATTGTGAGCAGGTTGAATGATCGAGATAAAACCGCATTATTGATCGCAGATGCAACAGCATTACCGATGGCTTGAGGATCAGAGGGGTTCGTTTGGAAAACGCTGACACATTGTCCATTGTCCGATTGTACGGTGCTGGCTTTTAATTCGGTTGTAATCTGTGTGAGTTCTGATTTGTTCCAACGGTCAGATACAACATCGACAGCCGATTTTGCGGTTTCACAGTTTGCAAATGCAAGTGCAATGACCAAGCTCGGCTGGTTGGTGTCAGATTGCAGATCGACGATTGCCCCAGCCTGATAAATTGGTAGCGAACCTGTCTCTGGCTTTTCGGATGATTGCCACGCATTGAGAATTTCTTCAGGCTTGCCGGACAGAAAATTGGCAGGCAGATCGGAAGCTTGCATGCCGAACACTGGCGAAATCAAAGCTGCTTGCATGAGGACGCCTTCTTGCTCGTTGATCGCCTGAATTACAGCTTGCATCGGCGCGTATTGATTAAGGGGTTCTGCCTTGCCGAATGCGTCGAGCAATTCTGGCTTAGGGGCGCTTGCAACGGCTGTATCCAGTGGCAGTGCAAAACGTGCGGCTCCCATAGTTCCGCGCCATGGATTTTTAGGATCGTTTTGCGTTGGGTCAAAAGCTCCTGCTTCGCCATTGCCCAGGATTGGAGCTGATGATCCACTCACCGGCGTAAACCCACGACCTGTTAAGCCGGTAATTAGCTTATCAAGAGCGTTTTTGTCGCTTAATCCCCAAAGGGTATTTGTATCTGGCGCTGGTCCGCTACCGGCAACCCAATGTATTTCAGCGCGTGGAGCGCCAAAATTTTCTTCCCAGGTCTTGTCGTCCGTGCTGCCAAAAGCCTGAATGCCGTCGATGTTCCAGCCAAATGCCAGGCGGCGCGCGCCATTGGATGTGTTGAGCGGTGTACCTGCATCGCTAAAGGCTTGAAGATTCACAAATTCAATTTGATAAGGCGACTGCTTTGTCAAAGCATCAATAGTTATCTGCCCGGCAGCCGAGTTCAATTCGTGCGTGTTTTTGATGTCCTGTGAAGAGGCAGGAAACACATAACCAGCGACAACGACACCAGCCAACAGATAACGCAGTTTTGACAATGACATATGCAATCCTTACTTACTATTCTAGGTCGGCCTAACATTAGCTAAACCATTCGCGGGATGGCGATTGTTCATTTATTTTCGCCACAAAAAATCTTTCGTTCCCGCGACAACATATTTGCTAATAAAATGTATGATCAACAATAATTCTGAAAAATATGAAAATCCATTGACGTTTATGCAGGCAAGCCGTCGATTGTCTGAATTGGCTGTAAAGAACCGACGATATTCCGCGCTGCACGCCAACGGAATATACCGGTTCGTTCATCGGAATGCAGATCAATTGAGTTTTTCCTGCATAGGCTCATGTAGCATGTTGTGAGGGCTGTGATCGGCTTGATGATGTGCTGATGCCAAGTCAAAGAGCCGGGTGCTGGTGGTTCCAGATGCAACGCTGCCACACCTGCCTGTTCTAACGAGATTGCTTGGGATATTGGCAGCTATTCTTTCAAGCTATTTTCATCCCGTTCGCCAGATGCCGTCTGAACCATCAATTTAAGCCGGAATATCATATCGGTATTGAACAATTGCGTCACGGAAACTATCAATTTGCCACGCACTGTCGCAGGTAATTCATTTTTTTGGGAAAAGCTAATGTCGTTTATCAAACTTAAAAAATGCACGAACGTTCTTTTCTCAGTCATTATGACTATGTCGTTTGCAGCTACATTTCCCGCTCTTGCTGCGACAGAGGATGGTGATCTGGAGGGAGAAAAGCTTGCACAACTCTTGCAGGATGCAGGTGTTTCTTGTTCCGCCGAGAGAAAATTTGATTGCACAGCTGGCGACTTGGCGACTGGAGATTACTATGACGTCGCTATCCATAGCGATTGTAAGATTGCTCCGTATTATGGCGGGGTATTTGAAAAACCGGTTGTTCTGCGCAAGCGGGTGGCGACAACTGGTTATAAGGAAAGTGGCGAAGCAGAAGCTCTGGCTAAAGGTCAGTTAGTTTGCATTAAAGCGACGGCCAAGTCTGGTTCAAGTGATGCCGAATATTTTGTCATGGCTCTTCCATCTCAGGAATCTGAAAAATGTGATAGTTCAGATACGTCTTGTCGAGCGCCGACAATGCCACCGGAGCCGTATCAAACGATGATGAAGGATTGTCGTTATGTGGAAAACCAGGGTTATAAGTCCTGTCCTCAGGGTTGGGTTCATGCCGATGCAATAGAGCCATATCCAATGGGTTTACCGGAATAGAACTGCATGCGCAGAAAATCGCTATGTCTGCATGCTCGATTTGGCAATAGGCTATCGTCTGCCAGTGCAGAAATGCATTTGAGAAGACCTGATGCTTGTTTATGCCGTGGCGCAATAATCACCTGTTGAGCCCGCTTCAAACCATATGAAATTCTGTGTAAATGCAAACTCCGATGCGCGATCTGACGCGTGTCGGATTAGGATATGTCAAAGACTGGAGTTCTGCACATGTCCGCACCCTTAATGCACATAGAGACAAATTCAATTTTGCCGGCCGAGGCTGATGTTGTTGTTATTGGTGGTGGAGTTGTCGGTGTTTTTACAGCCTATTACCTCGCACGAAGAGGTGTAAAGGTTGCACTGATAGAAAAGGGGCGAATTGCAGCGGAACAGTCGAGCCGAAACTGGGGATGGTGTCGTCAACAAAATCGCGATGCGCGAGAACTCCCAATGGCGACCAAGAGTTTGGAACTCTGGGATAAGCTTGCTGAAGAAATTGGCGAGGATACGGGCTTTCGTCGTTGCGGCCTCCTTTACCTTTCACAAGATGAGGCTGAAATTGCGGGCTGGGCACGCTGGCGTGACTTTGCGCAATCTGTTGGTGTTACAACCAACATATTGAGCGCAGCTGAAGCAACTGAGCGGGCGAAAGCCACGGGGCGTTCGTGGAAAGGTGGCGTGTTTTCGCCGAGCGATGGTGTTGCAGATCCTTCGCGGGCTGTTCCTGTAGTTGCACGCGGCATTATGGCCGCCGGTGGTACCGTTCATCAAAACTGCGCCGCTCGCGGACTGGAGTTAAGTGGTGGTCGGGTTAGCGGTGTGGTGACTGAAGCAGGTACTATTCGTACCAAAACAGTTGTAATGGCGGGCGGTGCCTGGGCTTCATCCTTCTGTCACCAATTGGGTGTCAGGTTTCCTCAGGCGGCCGTGCGTGCGTCTATATTGTCCGTCGCGCCCGGTACCGTTGGATTGCCGGATGCACTGCACACGTCACACGTCTCCCTAACGCGGCGTATGGATGGTGGCTATACGCTTGCGATCAGCGGGCGCGCGCGCGTCGATACGACGCCACAGCAATTGCGCTTTTGCCGTGAGTTTGTACCGATGTTTATGCGTCGCTGGCGCAGTCTGGCGCCAGGCGGGCTTCAGGGGTGGGGCGCGGGTCATGAAACATTGAGCAAGTGGTCGTTAGATCAAGTCACTCCTATGGAGAGAAATCGCATTCTTGATCCGAAACCAGACAACGGGCAAATCAGATTAACGTATCAAAGAGCGCGCGATCTGCTGCCCGAACTAACAAGCGTACCAATTGCGCATAGTTGGGCTGGTTACATTGATAGTACGCCGGACGGTGTCCCGGCGATTGGAGAAATTGAAACCGTCCCGGGGTTCATTTTGGCTGCTGGTTTCAGTGGTCACGGCTTTGGAATTGGGCCAGGTGCAGGGCACATGATTGCTGATGTCATTTTGGCTCGCTCTCCAATCGTTGACCCCAATCCCTATAAGCCTGAACGGTTGAACCGAAGCGTATGGGGCAAGGTAGCTGATTTTTAGATTTAAGCCGATCAATCATAAAGACGCATTGTAGTCCGCAAGCTATCTCGCTCTGCTCAGGATGCTCTTTTGACCACTTGTATTTCCATTGTGAATTTCCAAGGGAAAACATTGATAATATCTCTATGCTTCTAAAGTATAGTAAGTGTCTTGTAATATTGACAGCCCATTTCGGGTGCGCCATGCTTTGCTTGTCGTAGCATTGGGCATTGGGCATTGGGGGATTGCATGACTGAGAAGACGATTAGAGACGTTACATTTCAACTGTTGCGAGATCTTGGTTTAACGACTGTTTTTGGCAACCCGGGTTCGACGGAAGAAACGTTTCTCAAAGATTTTCCGGAAGATTTTACGTATATTCAAACCTTGCAAGAGGCGTCTGCAGTTGGTGCTGCGGATGGATATGCGCAGGCGACCCGCAAGCCAGCAATCGTTAATGTGCATACATCTGCCGGTCTTTGTAATGGTATGAGTAATATTCTGACGGCGTTTATGAACAAAACGCCGCTGATCATCACTGCCGGAAATCAGACGCGTGAAATGTTGCTCATGGAGCCCTGGCTCACCAATATTGAGCCTGCGAATTTGCCGCGCCCCTGGGTGAAGTGGAGTTATGAGCCTGTGCGTGCAGAGGATGTCCCGGCTGCATTTATGCGCGCTTATGCTATGGCAATGCAAGCGCCGCAAGGACCTGTGTTTTTGTCCATTCCGTTGGATGATTGGGATAAGCCCGCCACAGAGGCCGCAACGGTACGCACTGTTGCAACACGCATTGCGCCTGATCCGCTGCGGCTAGCAGAATTTGCAGCTATTTTGGATAAGGCGAAGAATCCGGCACTGATTTATGGCGCAGCAATTGCTCGCTCTGATGGCTGGAAACAGGCGATTGAACTGGCCGAGAAAATGCAGGCGCATGTCTTTGCAGCACCTGCTTCTGAGCGCCCGCCTTTTCCTGAAACCCATCCTCTTTATTGTGGTGGCTTGCCGTTTGCCAAAGGCCCATTGTCAGAGCGACTTAAAGGATATGATGTCGCGATTGTAATTGGCGCCCCTGTCTTTCGCTATTACCCATATGTTGATGGTGCATATCTGCCGGATAATCTGCAATTGCTGCATATTACGGATGATGCCACTGAAAGCGCCAAGGCGCCGGTTGGTGACAGCCTTGTGGGGGATGCAATTCTCTCTATCGAGACGCTGATCAAACTCGTTACTAAGCGGCATAAGCCAAGCGCTAGCCCGTTAAAACAAGCCCATGGTATGGCACCGCATCCGGCAGCAGCTAAAACAGCGTCTGATGGTGTGATTACAGCACTTGAATTGTTCAAGACGCTGCGTAAGGCAATGCCTGCTGATACGATACTTGTTGAAGAATCTCCGTCTAATCTGGGTGAGCTGCATACAGCATGGCCAATCGAAAAGCCGGATTCTTTTTATACTTTTGCCAGTGGTAGTTTGGGCTGGAATTTACCGGCAAGCGTTGGTCTCGCTTTGGCGGAAAAAGAAAGTGCCAGCCCACGTCCTGTTTTGGCAATTATTGGTGACGGGTCTTTCCAATATTCCATTCAGGCGCTGTGGACTGCCGTCCAGCACCAATTGCCGATTTTGTTTGTCGTGCCGTGCAATCAGCAATATGGCATTCTGAAATCCTTTGCTGAACTGGAGGAAACGCCGGGCGTGCCGGGATTGGATATTCCCGGCTTGGATTTTGTCAGTCTTGCAAAAGGTTATGGTGCAACGGGTGTAAAAACTGAAACATTGGAAGACGTTGCGCGCGAATGCCAGGCGGCTTTAAACCGCAATGGGCCCACTGTGCTGGCGGTTCCAATCATGCCGACAATCCCGCCTTTGCTGTAGACGCTTTTATAAGTAGGCAGACGCACATCTTTATATGACGCAAAAGACAAAAGGCGGAGCCGAGAGGCTTCGCCTTTTTGAATATAACCGGGTTGGCGGATCTTAGTTCTGGAAGCTCGAAGGCGATGCATCACCAAAGCGATGAGCCGAACCATCCATGATCGAAACCTTGCCGATCGAAGCGGTTGCAGTGCGGTCAATCTGCTGAGCAACAACGGGTGTGCGGTCATTGGCATAGAGATCGGCAGGGGTGCCAACATTTGGGTTTTCAGCGAAAGCAGCGCCAGCGCTCAGAACAACAGCAACAGTAGCAAGAACAAACTTTTTCATTTTTTATCTCCTTGGTTTGTGTGAAGCGGCGATGTGTTCGTCGTTTCGATGACTAAGAGATAGGCCTTTCAATCCGCTGCGCATAGCCAGCGTTTGGTTCACGCATTGTATCTCAAATGGTAGACAATGAGCCCTCGAGGCCAGAGGATCGTTCTATAGACAGCTGTTTACCCAAAAATATGTGAACAATTTTTGAAAAGAGCACGAGCCAAACATAACCGATTGTCACTGAACTTTCGTAAATCTGACGTCCGACTGTTAAGTTGAGGACGCATAGGCATCCGCGCCTCAGTAAAGGAGTGCGCAGTAATGCCTCAATCAATTGAACTCACGAATATCGGAAAATCCTTTGGCGGAAATGATGTCCTCAAAGGCATCGATCTCTCCATTCGTCCGGGCGAGTTCATTTCTCTCGTCGGTATGTCTGGGTGCGGTAAGTCGACCCTTTTGCGTATCATCGCCGGTCTTGAAGCTTCCGATAGTGGGACCGTGTCTATCGGCGATCAGGATGTTACCGACATCGACCCAAGCGACCGCAATCTTGCAATGGTTTTTCAATCCTATGCGCTTTATCCGCATATGAATGTGCGCCAGAATATCGCGACGCCGCTTAGAATGCGAAAGCTGAACCTTTCGGCTCGCCTACCTTTGCTGGGTCGCTTGTTTTCGTCAACCAAAACGCTTGCAGAAATTGATGACGAAGTTGTTCAAGCAGCTGATACGTTGCAAATCGGGCATTTGCTGGACCGCAAGCCAGCGCAGCTCTCAGGTGGACAGCGGCAGCGTGTAGCACTCGCCCGTGCATTGGTGCGTTCGCCCGCGGCCTTTCTCATGGACGAACCGCTTTCCAATTTGGATGCGAAGCTCCGCGCCCATATGCGCGAAGAGCTTGCACGTTTGCATCGCCGTTTAGGCGCGACCTTTGTCTACGTGACCCACGATCAAATTGAAGCCATGACGATGTCTGATCGTATTGCGCTCATGTCGGAAGGCCGGATCGAGCAGCTCGGTACGCCGGATGAGCTTTATAGCCGTCCGGCCACACTGACCGTCGCTCGTTTCATTGGCACGCCGTCGATTAATCTGCTGCCTGTCGAGATCGACGCGCAAGGCAACGTGACTTTTGTAGGTGACGCGCTTGGGATTGAGGTTGCATCAGCTCAAGCCGGGCCTGCAATGCTGGGTTTGCGTGCGGAAGATTTATATGTTGCCAAAAATGGGATGACTGCACATGTCGTGCGCAGTGAGACGCACGGTGCTGATCGCTTCGTTACATGCCGTCTTGCGAATGACAACAATATCGAACTGACTGTACGCCAACGCGCTGGAGAAACTCTCGGTGCTGATGCGGACGGTTTGTTGCATATCGGGTTCGCGCCTGACCGTATTCATCTGTTCGGTGAAAACGGTCTGCGTATTGAACGCGCGCGTGAGCGGGTGCTGGCATGACCACTGCAGATTTCACAACGGGCAGTGTCGTTGCGACACGACCGCGCCAATCGAGCGCCACAAAACGCCTTGTCATGCGCGGATTGATGTTTGCAGCTCCAGCAGTGTTCCTACTGTTTGCAACCTATATCATTCCGATGATCGTGCTGGCTGGGTTTTCGGTAACCGATTATCAGCTTGGCGCACTCTCAACTCGCTTTGTCGGTATCGACAACTTCGTCAACGCGTTCAGTGATCCGGTTTTTATGCGGGCTCTGCGTAACACCGTGATCTATGCGCTTATTGTTATCCCGTTTGGCGTGTTTCTGGCGCTCGGTATCGCGTTGCTTGTTTATAGCCGCAAGCGAAGCCGTGGTTTTTGGGAAGTCGCCTATTTTTTGCCTGTGACTGCAACGCTGGTCGCCATGGCAACTGTTTGGCAATTTCTTCTTCATCCATCCATCGGTCCAGTCAATGCCGTTATCAAGTGGTTTGGCTTTGAGCCGATTGCATTTTTATCGAACCCAGCGCTGCTGATCCCCACTATGGCACTGATTGGCATTTGGCAGGTGCTGGGCTTCAACATGGTGCTATTTTTGGCGGGCCTTACAGCAATCTCGAAAGATTTGCATGAAGCTGCTCGCCTCGATGGCGCGAAGAACCCGATTGATCGTTTTTTCACCGTAACATGGCCGATGCTTGGGCCGACCACCATGTTCGTGGTCGTCACGACATCTATTTCGGCGTTCAAGGTCTTTGAAACGGTCGCGGTGTTGACCAAAGGCCGTTTTGGTTCGGAGACATTGCTTTTTGATCTTTATCTTGAAGGCTTTGAATATTCGAACACCGGCTATGCCGCGGCCCTGACTCTGATTTTCCTTGCGATCGTTCTGGTGCTTTCAATTGGCCAGACGCTTCATCTCGACAAGAAAGTGCACTACTGATGGCCGCACTTCGCAAATATATCCCGCATTTGGTTCTGGCGCTGGGCGCTTGTGTCATGCTGCTGCCATTCTACTGGATGGTGTTGACCTCTATCCGTTCTCCGGCGGAAGTCTTTAACGTATCTCTCTGGCCCATTCCGGAAAAATTCGACGCGGTTGAAAACTACACCCGGGCAGCCGGACAAGTGCCAATGCTGCGCTTTATGCTCAATGGCGTGATTGTCTGTTTTGGCATTCTGTTCGTTCAGGTCGTGACTGCCGTGCCAGCAGCCTACGCACTTGCAAAGCTTCGTTTCCCGGGTCGCAAGATCATGCTCGCTTTGGTTATCGCAGCCCTTTGCGTGCCTATTCAGGCGTTGGCATTGCCGCTCTTCGTGGGTCTCGCAAAGGCGCAATTGCTAAACACCTATTTTGCGATGATGGCACCTTTCTTCCTCTCAGTGTTCGCAATCTTTCTGTTTCACCAGTCGTTCCGTAGTTATCCCGATGAGATTATCGAAGCGGCCCGTATGGATGGTTTCTCGGAGATGGAAATCTGCTGGGGCATCGTCCTTCGCGGATCGCTGCCATCGCTCGCAGCCTTCTCGGTATTCTCACTCGTCGCGCACTGGAACGATCTTTACTGGCCGATGGTGGTTGTCTCTGACACCAATCTCGCGCCGCCGCCGCTTGGGATGCTGTTCTTCGCCGATATTGAATCGGGCGCCAATTACGGTGCGCTTATGGCGGGCGCCACCATCATCACCGCACCAATGGTTGTCTGCTTCCTGCTTGCACGCAGACATTTCATTGCGGGTATCACCATGACCGGAGTGAAATAAAGCCGGTCAACCTCTCTCCTCCATCCTCCTCCCAACAGACCTCTGGAGACTATGATGACTATCAGCCGACGCACTGTTTTAAACGGTATGTTTATGGGCCTCGCAGCCGTTTCGCTCATCACACCAGGTGTAGCCGCCGCTGCCGATGTAACCCTCAACGTGCTTTACAATCTGCCGGGCTTCACCAAGTTCCATCAGCCGCTGGCCGATGAATTTATGAAGAACAATCCGGATATCAAGATCAACTTTCTTGCGCCCGCAGTTGGCTACAATGAAGGTCAGCAGCAGGTATTGCGCGCAGCTGTAACAGGCAATCTGCCGGATGTGTATTTCTCCGGCTATAATCTGACAGGTGAGCTGGTACATACGCTTGCACCGCGCAACCAGATTACCGATCTTGCGCCGTTCATTGAAGCAGAGGGCGGCCAGGCTTTCCTCGACAAGAATTATAGCCCGAAAATGGCTGCTCTCGGTCAGGTTGATGGCAAGCAGTATGGCCTTCCGGTCAATGCATCATCCCCAATCATTTATATCAATGCCGATCTCGTGAAGAAGGCTGGTGGTAATCCTGAAAACATGCCGAAGACCTTTGCCGGTCTCATTGAACTGGCCAATAAAATCCATGCGCTTGACCCCAAGATTGCTGGCATGGGCTATGACATCAATGGCTGGCCAGATGATTGGCTCTGGCAATCGCTCGTATTCCAGCAGGGCGGCAAACTGGTTGATGAAGAAACCAAGAAGGTCGCGTTCGATAATGAGATCGGTCTGAATGCGCTGAAACTCACGCGCCAGTTTGTCACTGAAGGCGGCCAGAACTTGCTCGATTGGGACCAGTCACGTCAGCAGTTTGGTGCAGGTCTTACCGGCTTCATTTTCTCGACGCCTGCGCATGTTCAGACCATCGAAGGTCTGGTCGGCGATCGCTTCAAGCTGGTAACCTCTACGTTTCCGCTCGATAATGCCGAAAACGGCGGCGTTCCGACCGGCGGCAATTCGGCTGTTATCCTGACACAGGATAAGGAAAAGCAGGATGCGGCATGGAAATACCTGAAGTGGATCACAGGCCCTGAAGCACAGAATGTGATTGTGCGCATTACCGGTTATCTGCCGACAAACAAACTCGCAACGGGTAAAGACTATCTTGCGCCATATTATGCCGAACATCCGAATGTTAAAACTGCTTCGTTGCAGGCTGATCGTTCGTTGCCATGGGCTGGCTATCCGGGCGGTGATTCCGTTCGTATCTGGCGCACCCAGCGCGACGTTATTGGTACTGTGATGCGCGGTGAAGTATCGCCAGAAGAGGGCCTCAAGCAGCTCGTTGAGCAGACAAACGCCCTTATGAAATAAGACCTTCGCTTGATCGAGAAGGCTGCGAAACCTTTACTCTGGTTATCCGCAGCCTTCTTAATTGGCTGAAAGATATATTATGAAAATCATTCAACTCACAGACACGCATCTTATGCCATCGGGCATCGTGGTAAATGGCGTCGATCCGGAAAAACAGCTGCGTGTCGCAATAGCCGATATCATTGAAAAACATAGCGATGCTGATCTGCTGACGATTACTGGCGATCTATGTAATTATGGTGATCCAGAAGCTTATGAATTGCTACGTGACATTCTGGCTCCCATATCATTCCCAGTACGCATGATGCTTGGAAACCACGATCGCCGACCAGAATTCATAGCGGCTTTTCCTAATCATCCGCGCGATGCCAACGACTATATTCAGTCTTACATGGACACTCCTTTCGGACGGCTGCTATTTCTAGACAGTCACCAATCTGAGGTTATTGGCGGCATTTATGGCGAAGATCGGCTGGCATGGCTTAACACGGCGCTGAATGGCGCGGGCGAACAGCCGGTGACGGTTTTTATTCATCATCCACCCTTCGATGCAGGCATTGCGCATTTTGACAATATCGGGATGCATGACGATGGTGCAGTTATGCAGCGCCTTCATGCTCATAAGGCCGGCATTCGCCACATTATCTTTGGTCATATCCATGTTCCGTTATCGGGCACCACCGCACACGGTATTGCTTATAGTTCGGGACAAGCTTGTTCACACCGCTTCATAACGGAGCTGGATAGCCCAAATCCTTGGTGGACGGGCGGGTTGCCTTGCTATCGCGTCATAAAGCTCGATGAACATGGATTACGCGCTTATAGCTTTGAGGTCGGGCAGGAAGCCACAAGTCAGGCCGAGATCTGCGCTGGCCCGTAATTTCATATTATCATGTTGGCCGCGTTTCCTCAAATTGAGCAAATAGGCGACAGGCATAGCGATTTGGTGTTTGTCGCCATAATGGTCATTCTGCCAGTGAAGCTTCTCCGTACATCTGCGGCCTAAGCTTCACCGCGTGTAATAAATATGCGGGCGTCCGGTATCGGCTTGTATTTCTACTCGAGCATCAACGCAAAAAACATTTTTAAGTATGTCCTGCGTTATAACCTCCTGCGGGCTGCCTGATGCAACTATCTTCCCAGCCTGCATAACAATCAGCTCGTCACAGAACATAGCTGCATGATTGAGATCATGCAGTGCTATGATGCTTGTGATTGACAAGCCAGAAACCAGCCTTAGCAAGCTCATTTGGTGCTGAATATCCAGATGATTGGTTGGCTCATCAAGGATCAATTCCTTTGGTGCCTGACATAATGCTCTTGCAATATGTGCGCGTTGTTTCTCACCACCTGAGAGGCTTTGCCAGCTTTCATTACGCTTGGCTCGCATACCTGTGCGCTCAATAGCCTCTTCCACGGCTGTTTCATCCGATGCGCTCCAGCTTGAGAACATCGATCTGTGTGGAAAGCGACCCAGCCTGATGACATCAATGACCTTGAGATTGGCGTTGGTTGTTGCATGCTGTTCAATAAATGCAACACGTTGCGCGACTGTCCGGCGTGCGATTGAGCGAAGATCTTTACTATCAAGAAGAACCCGACCGGAATCGGGTTTGCGTAATCCCGCAACCAATCTCAGCAGAGATGTCTTGCCAGAGCCGTTTGGCCCGAGAAGCCCGAGCATTTTTCCGGGTGTGGCTTCAAAGGACACATGGTCCAAAATGGCCTTCTTGCCGATCTTCCAACATAGATTCTCTGCCTTAATCGTCATGATGTACGCTGAAACCGATAGAGGATAATGGAAAAGACCGGAACGCCAACAAGAGCGGTTACGACCCCGATTGGCAGCGTCTGCTGGGGAATAAGCGCACGCGAGGTTATGTCAGCCAGAACCATAAAAATAGCACCAATTACCGCGCAGGCCGGTAACAGCCTTATGTGTAATGGGCCAACGATGAACCGGGCTGCATGGGGCACTACGAGACCGACAAAACCAATCGATCCAACCATACTGACGATTGTCGCGGTCATCATTGCTGTAAGTGCAAATAGCACAAGGCGCGTGCGGCCCACATTAACACCAAGCGACGACGCTGCTTCATCGCCAAATGCAAAAGCATCAAGAACGCGAGAATAGAATAAGCAGGCGATCAGGCCAAAACTAATCACAACGGAAACAAGTAGAAACTCCGGCCAGCGCACACCACCAAAACTGCCAAGCAGCCAAAACATTACATCGCGCGCTTGTTGTGCATTGCCTGATGTCGTGACGATGTAAGATGTTGTGGCATTGAATAGTTGTGAAGCGGCTACACCCGCGAGGATCGTGCGATCGGCGCCCGCACGCGTTCCATTTGACAGAAGTGCCACAAAGAAAAACGCTGCAAACGCGCCAACAAACGCACCAGCAGAGAGCGATACTGCGCCCGCACCGATACCGAGAATGACGATAGCCACTGCACCTGTCGAAGCACCTGCTGAGATGCCTAACACATAGGGTTCCGCCAGAGGGTTTCTTAGCAGTGACTGCATGATTGCACCCGAGAGCGCGAGCCCCGCACCACAAAATGCGGCCACAAGTGCGCGACTGAGACGATAATCCCAGATTACCGTCTCATGGATGCGGTTAAGCTCAATATGTGTCCATCCCACACGATTGGTGATAGCGGCAAAGGTTGTCGAGAGAGGGATCGGCAAATCGCCAATACCCACACTGATCCCGATGACCAATCCAATCGTTGCAATGGAGAGCAAAATTACAGCGCTGTATGCACCCCATTGCTTTAAAGAATGGCTTTCAATGATCACTTGAGAATACCAAGTTCTTTCAATTGAGCCGCAACTTGCTCGGCACCATAAATTGTACGAATGGTAGGGTTCATAGCCTGTCCATCCATCACGACAATTGCTTTGTTCTTGACTGCCGGCATCTGGCTAACTGCCGGATCTGTATTCAGGAACTGAATTTTTGCTTCTGGCTTGTCGAGCTCCCAGCGATTGCGATCAAGATTGGCGACGACAATCACATCTGGATTAGCGGCAATAATGCCCTCCCAACCCAGAGTTGGCCATTCAGCTTCCGCTTTAATGGCATTTTTACCACCAAGAACATCTGCAATAAATGTAGAAGCACCATTGCCGCCGCCCAAATATGCATCTGCCGAAGGTGATTGGCTCGAGAACCAGAACACATAGGAAAGCTTCTTGTCACCGGTAGGCACGCTTGCTCGTAGTTTTGCTTCACGGGCTTTGAAATCAGCGATCAGCGCCTGACCACGGTCCGCAACGTCGAAAATCTGCGAAAGCTCATCAATCTCTTGGTAAAGCAGATCCATATTCCAGAGCTTATCGCGGCTGCCATATTCGTCCTTAACCTGTTCAGTGCTCAGGCAAGTGCTTGGCGAAAGATAAGTAGGCACGCCTACCTTATCAAAGTCCTCACGCTTGGCGACTTTGCTGCTCGGGCCTATGAGGCTCGGTAAGGCGGCGGCAACAAAATCAGGATTTTCCGCGAGAATGGATTCAAATGTCGGAAATTCTACCGTTAGAAGCTTGACCTTTGAATTCGCAGTTTCAAGCTGCGGGAGTACTTTACTCGGCCAGAATGCGGTGCCCGCCATTTTGTCTTCGAGGCCCAGAAGCAGCATGATTTCCGCGCTGTTCTGCCCAAGGCCAACAGCACGCTCCGGAGCCTTTGGGATCGTGATTTTCGCACCGCAATTTTCAATTGTGAGCGGGTATTGCGTCGGCGCTGCGGATGCTGGCGCTATTTGGAGGGCCAAAGAAGCGGCTAAAGTAGAAGTAATTAGGAATGATTTGAACGTGATCACGATTATGGGCGCCTAGGTTGGAAACCAAACATTTCAGTGATCGCTGATATAGTCTGAATGCTGTCGCTATAACAAGAGTTGTATAGTCATATTTGATTAGATTATTGATCCTCCACATCGATTTGATAGGGCCCTTCGCCGGTTGGTTCGAAATAGAAGCGATAATCTAGTGTTCCCAGTGGATCATGCTTTCGGAACATGAAATCAGTAAAATTAGTCGGATTCCAAGCTTGAGAAGTGTTGTCTGATTTTCGATAGAGTATTAAAGTCATGAGAGTTATCAAAATTGAACTTTTTAAAATCTTTGGGAGAAAAATCGAAAAAGGATCTAAATCTTTTACTGAAAATAGCTGGGTCGCTACATCCAAATCGCCAAGCGATATTCTTAAGAGATATTTTCTGTCCACTATTTGACTTGGCCATCTCATTCCAAGCCAATTTTAGGCGTCTCTCCCAGATAACTTGGCCGACTCCACCGTCTTTCTCAAAAATTCTATAAATATGAGAGCGTGACATGTTAAAATTATTATAAAGAAAATCCGGTGTTAAGTTATGGTTTGCAATATTCTTGTCGATAAAATCAATGATTGTCTGTCTCTCGATGTTATGTAAATTGACTACGTTGTCAAATTTTCTACTGAGAAGTTTAGCTATATATTCAAGTATGTCGGCTTCGAATTCATGAGGGTCGTCGAATGCATTTTCTTCTGTTATTTTTAAAGCAGAGACTACCGAACTCGTTAATAGAATACCGAGTGAGGTTTCGCCCTTTATGACAGCGCCATTGAGTGCTCTAGGGTCGATTATTCGTGATATTAATTCTCGGTCAAAAGCTATAGATATCGTACTTCCATCGCTTACCATTATATTAAATGGTGCACTGTAGTCGAATATAATAATATCACCTTTATTCAGATTTACCGTATTTCCGTTGCAATCCCCTGAACAGTTTCCTTTTGTTATTATCTGTAGAAGTATTTGATTTATTCCGCCAAAATTTATTAATTTATTCGTTCTCAAGCATGTATGTTGTTGGTAATTTGATCGACCGATAAGAGACCTTCCTAGGAAGTTTGTCTCGACGTGCCCATCAATTTCCATGCCACCACCTACGCGATTGGCATCGTATAGCGGGCTAATGATTTGCCGCCAATTATGCCTATCGTTTGATGGACTATTGTCGCCAACTTCATCCGAATTATTCTCATTATAGCGTTTCATTTGCTGCCCCCCATGTTATTTATTCTCCGATAAATCCTCGAATGCCAATCAGAATATCGTGTAAATTAGGAAAATTAATGAAACTATATTTAGATGAATGTGCCGATAAATGACTTACTTTATTTTCTAATTTACTGATAAAATATATAATGAATTTTATTTAGCATATGCAAATTCGCTAATGATATGTAATATGCAGAGATTGCCTCCAGTTCATAACTTAATATTACGATATATTTAAAATTAATTATTTCAAGTTTTTGATGGATAAAAATAGGTTCTGTTTTTGTATTTATAGGTGAATATCTCGGCTTGAGCGCTTGGTGGGTATTTTTCCAAAAATCCATCTATAATGATGGCTCAATTCTTTTCATTGTAATCTTTGCAAGTGACGGGTTTGACGCTTCATTGACCGGTTAAGAGAAGACGGGATGGCAAATTCCACACTATGATGGTGATGAGGCCACTACCTAATCGGTTGTTCCTGTCCATACTAATGGTCGGAATATGGTTTTCTCAGTTTGCCAACCCGACCCAGAGCCTTCGGCATATGACGTCGTGCATCAATCTTCTTTACTCGCGTGTTTTTGTACTCAAAAGCCAAGAACTGCCGCATCACATCACGCGGCAGGCTTTCATGTATGTTCTTTCTTTTAACGCGTCGCCTGACAGTTCAGCTTTTGCGACATATATACCGGATTAGCCCGCCGCATCCCGCGCTTGATCAGTACGGGTTTAATGCAAAGATGGCATTAGCAATATTGGAGCGGGGCGGTATTTCAGGTGTGTTGCCTAAGTCCTGAGTCAAAAGTACCGCCACATCAGTAATGCCAAGGTCATCCAGTTGATCTGGTGTGCCAAACCCGTATTCCATATGACCACGACCGATGATGCCTACGACAAGCGCATCGGGCTTTTCATTAAGATAGTTCGCAATGTTGCAGGCGAATGCACGATCCCATGTTTGTTGGGCGCGTACAAACCTATCAAATTCCGGAGCATCAGCCGACTTCCCCTGCATTGCGGGTGGTCCGCCGTTGGTAAGGCGCAAAAGATGCTCCCGGTGTGCAAGGCTTGCAGCGCGTGCAGGTGTCAGTCCGTCGCGGTCCTCTTCGGCAATTTCTTCCCAGCCCTCTTTTCCAACGCGTGTTACGAGGTCACGACGACAATTTAATGCCAGCATCTTGATATGGAATTCACGACAGAAGTTAAAAATTGGCCAGTAAAGGTCTGCTGCAAAGCCCCATACTTTGCCCCATTCAGCGCGTTCCAGAAATTGATCTGCATTCAACTTTCCAGCGACCCACTCATCAAGAACCGGCTGAAGTCGTCTTGGGAACATTTCAAAGCCAATGGCAAGATTATCTCGGTACGCGAGGAGCGAAGCAGAAATATTTACCTGCCAGCGGTGAATATCATATCGGTCATGCAGTTCGCCCAATAGAACAACGCGCTTCTGTGACATCTCCTGCATAAGCGATTGATGCGTTCTGATCTCACCTGATTTTGGATCGAACCATTGTCCTGCTCGCAGCGTTTCATGAGTTGAATTCATAGGAACGCCTCCTTTTTTCCGGAAATGATCAGGCCTGTTTCCTCGCCGGCTGCATTAAGCGCATAAAATTGATGCTCGTCAATGTTCTTGAGTTCCCGCCATGATGCAACATGACCAGCTTTGAGATGCAGATGAAAATCTGGCTTCATGACATTGATAAAGCCGCGCGATGGGCGCACGTCCGGCATCTCGCCACTCCACTCTTGTTTGAAAGCGGGCAGATCAAGCGATATCCGTACTTCGGCCTTATTGCGCTGCGCAGCTACAAATGGCTTCAAACCGGGCTCGTCATCGCTAATCTCCAGCGCTTCACCAGTGCCACGATCTTTGTTGGCTGGTTCAAGCACAGTAAAAGTGAAGCTCTCCAGAGCTTTGTCAAATGGCGCAGCGCCGTCGAAGCCAATCACACTGCCGATAATCGTTTCGTCTGCTGCTAGGAGATCAATACGAGGATAAACCTTTTCCTGCATCACACTACTACGGTCCGCAATAAGCGAAGTGATTGCTGAGAGGTCAATGCTCGAATGATGTTCGGTACCAGAAAAATGAATCCAACCCTGCCGAACCTCAACGTGTTCTACCATGCCGATACGTTCATGCGTTGCACCACCGCTTTTGGAGTTAATCATGAGTTTGCCCATTAAGGGTAGTGTACTCAGAATGTCTGCGGCATCAGCCAAAAGCTTTACTCGGATTGGTTGGTCGCTCATAGTTTCCTCATGCAGTTTGTGGAATGGTGTTATCAGGGCGTATGTCGGCTACGCCCGACGCTTCAAGATCGATTATACGGTCGATTGGAATGTCACCTGGCTGACGATGAGCCAGAATGACGATTGTTGTATCGGGCAGTTCCCGTCGCAAGAGATTAAGCAGCATTGTTTCGGACGCCTTATCCAGCGCACTTGTTGCTTCATCAAGAAACAACCAGTCAGGCTTCATGAGCAGCGCGCGGGCAAGTGCAAATCTTTGCATTTCTCCACCGGAAAGAGTCCCGAGTGCAACCTGTTTTTCTCGGGACTGTTGACGCAAAATATCTGGTAGCCCAACATTTGCCAGTGCTCGCGCGATTTCGTCATGATCAAATTGATCTGCTGCGAGCGGGTAGGATACCGCCTCGCTTAACTTTACATTCGGCATATATGGCTTTTGTGAAAGCACAAGAATGGTGGTATCTGGCCGGTGGAGTGTTCCGCTCGCAAAATTCCATGCACCGGCGATAAGCCTTAGTAATGTTGTTTTGCCGAGGCCTGATCGACCGCGCAGCCAAACTGTTTCACCGCGCTTGATTTCGAGATTTGAAATTTCAATAAGGTTTCGTCCATCGGGCGTATTCAATACAATATCTCGCAAATGCAGCGGTGCACCTGACGGCTGAGAAATGGATGTGTGCGTCGGTGGCTGAATGCGCTGCGTGGCATTTATAAATCCGGATAAGCGCGAAACCGCCGATACGAGTTCCGCCAATGTCTTGTAGTTGAAAATAAACCACGAGAGATTGGTGGACACATGCGTAAATGCCTGACCGAGTTGCATCAGTCCGCCAAATGTTACGGTGCCTGCAAAATATGCTGGAAGCCCTAGAAAGGTAGGAATTCTGAATATGCTGTGACGATAGGGAAAGGTAAATATACCGAGTTGCACCTGACGAAAAACCAGTCGGAACCAATTCTCACGAACTTTGGCAAACTTGTCTGAAAGTATTCTTTTCTCCTGATTTTCGCCGTTCAATATGGCAATGTCACCCGCATGCTGGCGGATATGCGCCATCGCAAAGCGGAAGTCTGCTTCCTTCTTCTGTTGCTCAACAAATGTCGCTTTCAGCCGTCGTCCGAACAGGTGCGTCACGAACGAAGAGATAAACACGTAAACAAACGCAGCCCATAGCATATAGCGCGGTATCGTAAACTCTATTCCCGCGAGGCTAAAATTCAGCGCATAAGTTGAGAGGCCCCAAAGCACTGCAATGTAGGAAAATAGCGCTATAATATTTGTGATAAGCCCTATTCCCTCTTCTAATGTGTGTTTGACAAAGAGGTCGCAGTCTTCAGCAATACGCTGATCAGGATTGTCCGGCACAGGGTCGCTGTGACCTATGGAAAGATGCCAATAGGCCTTATTCGACATCCAGAATGTTATGGCCGTCTCGGTTAGTCTTTGGCGCCAGCGGATATTGAGGGCGCCTTGCAAATACTGCCCTGTGAGCGTGAGAGAAGTATTGATCAGCACGATTAAACCAAAAATGCCGATCTGGCTTATGGTGACGGAAATATTGCGCTGCTCCAGCGCATTATAAAAATCTGCGGTCCACTTGATAAGCCACAGACCCATGTAGATGCCCACAAGGTGTAGAGCGAAGATAACAGCGAGCAGTGATAAATTCAGAACTTTGCCTGGTCCCGAATTGCAATATTTGAGCAACTGCCAAAATTGTTTAAGTACCGTAAGCATTAACAACCCACACAGACATGATAAAGCCGGAGGGGATTTTTAATCTCCTCCGGCATGGTGATTATCGAAGATGTTTAGAAACGCATTGTTGCACCGATTTTAAAGGAGCGGCCTGGTGCGATCTGCATTTCCAGTGGGTTCACGTTCGCTACCGAAGAAGAGTCCGGAGTATTGGCATAACCGGTGAGTGTATTCGGGAAATAGCGCTTTTCGAAAATGTTCTCGACCCCGAAGTTCACGTCGATATGTTTGGTCGGCTTCCACTTGGCATAAGCATCAAATACCGAGTAGTTTGAAGGCTTGAAAGCATTCTCATCCGCGCGACGCTTCACACCAGATGCAAAAGTGCCGACAAATTCTGTTTCAAGATTCCAATCCGGGATGATGTATCGTAGCCCCAGAACTGTCGTTAGTGGAACAGCGCCATCAAACGGGGTCTTTTCCGAGCCTGCATCGACACGCTGGTCACCACGCATGTAAGACAGTGCAGCGTTGGCAAAGAGGTTATTATAGACCTCATATTCACCAGCGAACTCAATTCCCCAGACCTTTACGCTCTCAACATTATCGGATGTATATTTATCCGCTGTACCCGGAACCCGCTGTAAGCTGCGGATAAAGTCCTTGTAATCGGAATAGAATGCAGAGGCACTGAAATATCCGCGATCATACTCACCACGCAAACCGGCCTCATAGCTGCGGACAAATTCAGGCTTCAGGTTTGGATTTGGAATAACTTCCACCATGCCTGTCGCGCCGATTGAAGAGGAAGAAATAAAGAGTTGCTGGGCAGTTGGCATCTTGAAGCCTTCGCCATATGAAGCGAAAAGTGAATAAGTGTCGTCAAGTTTATAGATGCCACCAAGGCGCTTGATGAGACGGGTCTTGTCCATTTTCTCGGGCTCAAAGCCATCCAGCGGAACGTAGTCGCCATCGCTGGTCGGATCGATGGAATAAGTCGCAAGGCGCAAGCCCGGTGTCAGGGTCAAGCGATCGTCCAGCAGCTTGATTTCATCCTGTACATAAAAATCTGCGCGAACCGTGTCCACTTTCGGGAAATTAAACCCTTGTCGCAAAGCAACTGTGGTGATGCCCGTATTCAGATTTGTCGTAATATTTTTGCCATCATAGTTGCTCTTGGTGATGTCACCTGCAAAACCATAAATGAGTTTATGGTTTGTCTGGCCAAGATCAAATGACGATGTCAACTGCACATCGGCCTGCAAGAAGTCTTCGCTGTAGTTGCGAATCTGAATGCGATCCTCACGCCGCGGCGTTGCATAACGCGAGTAGTTACGAATCTGGTTGCTCGTGGTATCTCGCTTTTGCGGCGAATAGGAAATATTCCACTTCACTTCATCCAGCCATGAAGCACCGACTGTCCAGCGGTGGTCCAGCGCAAAGCGTGCCCGCTGCATTTTCAAAGATCGATCCCAACTCTCACTTTCGTAGTAGAAGCTAGGTGTGTTCAGATAGGCCGGATTGGCTGCGCCGGAATCATATTTTTGATCGACATCCGTGTTGCGTTCAAACCACTCCCCGGTCAGCTTGAATTCATGATCAGCCGATGGGTTCCACTGAAGTTTCATAAGTCCGTTGTAAGAGTCCGTATCCATAGGGAATGCTTTGTTGCATGGCCATATAGACTCACGTGGGCAGCCCCATATGCCGCCATCAGCACGTGCCTTGCGCATATCTGGTTCAGATGCATTGATGTGTCCGAAACTGCCCAAAACCTTGAAGTCGCCCGCTTCTGCGGCACCGGTAATTTGTTTGCGAAATGATTTGTCAAAGCTGTCATAACTAAACTTTGTTTCGACAGCCCACGGTTTGGTACCATCCAGCAAGTCGTCCGGATCCATCGTTCTGAAGAACACAACGCCACCCAAGGCATCGGCACCCCAAAGTACCGAATTTGGCCCGCGTGTTATTTCAACTGATTTCATGTTGAAGGGGTCTACGAAATCGCGACTACCATCCGTAATACGCTCCTGAACGCGAGCACCATCGACGAGGATTTGTACCCGATTTCCGCCAACGCCACGAATGTTGAAGCTGTTAAGCTGACCAAAGGGATTGGTGAGCGAGGTTTGCCGATCGACGCTCACACCGGGTTCATAACGCACCATATCCTGAATATCGCGGACTTGGTGTCGATCAAGCGTGTCACGATCAATCACACTGATCGACATCGGTACATCAAGAAGGTTTTTGGCTGCACGCTCTGCGGAGAGAGTAATTGTTTGTAGCCGGATTGTTTCTGGGCTTTCGTCGTCTTTTTTCTGGGTCTGCTGCTGCTTTTGCGTTTCCGGTGCTATTTGTGCATGAGCATTGGTATAAGCCATTAGAGCGGCAGAGGCATAAAGCGCTACCAGCATTTTACGATTGATAGAAAATTTGAAGACTGAAGGCCGCAGCATTTGATATTCCCCGGATAAGCGTTGCGCGTTTGCTGGCTTGCCTAAGGACTTGCTGGCTAAAGTTGAGTGATTGGGTCAATATATCATTTTGTTTTTCGTTCAACTGTGGCTTGTAGTGTTTCCACCGTGCCGTCTCGGTTTCGAAGAATGTAGATGCTTTTTAGCAACACCCATCAAAAAGGGAGTGAATGTGACAGTTGGGCGAGTTAATTGGTGAAGTGGCTAAATAGTAGCTTTTGCTGTAAATTTTACAGATTGGGGCTAGTTTGAAATACCTCTTGTAATTTGTAGAGGACAAAACTCGCTTGTATTCTTGCCTATTGTAGTCATGTTTTATATGAGCGATGGTAAGAGTTATTGATAATGTCGCTGGTTATGGATTGTAACTTCTAATGGACGCAAAGTCTGACGAGATAGATACTCTTTACAGGGCTGAGCGTCAGCGTCTCGAACGTATGGTCATTCGAAAGATAGGCGCACCGAACGCATCTGATGTTGTTCAGGATGTGTTTGTTCGTCTTTGGGGTAAGACCAGAGAGCATATCATTCTGACGCCTGCATATCTTAGCCGGTGTGTACGCAATGCGGCAATCGACTTGATAAGGGTTGAAAACAGACATAAGAAATTGCCCGAAATGTTGACAGAAGAGCAGTACGCTGCACCTGTCGCAACACCTGAGCAAATTGTCATTGCGATCAACGATGTTCACCAGATCGATAAGGCAATCCGTTCATTGCCAGAGCGTGTCAGACATATATTCCTTCTCAATCGAATTCATGGCTGTTCCTATGACGAAATCGCTGAAGCACTCAATATTTCATACAGCACAGTAGAACGAGATATGGCAAAGGCCATTCTTGCCTGTCGACAAGCTGCCGAATAAAAAGCTGATGGGTAGGGTGCTGGATAATCGTTATATCGGAGAGGCCGCATGCGGAGTGCTGCCTCATACGCGTGAGATACTTGGTGATCATGGAAGAGCATAGTGCTGACATATCTGATCAAGCTCAAGCCGAAAAAGAGGCTATAGCTTGGTTTACGCGTATGAATGGCAAGCCTTCGCGTTCCGATAAACAGAATTTTCTGGCATGGCAGAAGCTTAATCCAGAGAATGAAGCCGCTTTTCGCGCAATCAGTGCTCTTTGGTCGTCCAGTATTGCACCCGGCGCAGAAATAGCGCGCGAAGAAGCATCGTTACTTGCCGGTCATCTCAGTCGTATTAAAGACATGCGCAAACGCAGAAAATCGGGCAGCAAAGGCGTTGCAGGAATGCTCGTCCTGCTGTTTGCACTTGGAAGTGGCTGGATATGGCTGGAAAAGCCAAATCTCTGGCAAGACTTCAATGCAGATTACGTATCTGCACGCGGTGAAGCGCGGCAGGTTCGGTTGGATGACGGTTCGTCGGTTCTACTTGATGCTGATACTGCTATTGAGGTTCACCTTGACGATCATGCCCGTCAGGTGAAATTGTTGCGCGGCACGGCCTATTTTGAGGTCACGCCTTCCAGTGTGCCGTTCATCGTCGAGGCAGGAAATGGACGCTCGCGTGTTCTTGGCACTGCCTTTGACGTCTCTCTCAATGAAGCCAGTGTCGAAGTGACACTTGAACATGGCAGCTTGCGTGTAGAAGTGGCCAATTCTTTGGATCAGGTTGTTCTTAAGCCGGGTGAAGCTGTCGGATACAGCTATAAAGGGCTATCCACACCGCATAGTGTTGACATAGGTGATGCGCTTTCTTGGCATGAGGGACGGTTTGTATTCAACGATGCGACACTGAAGGATGTGTTGCAAAAGATTGAGCGTTATCGTCATGGCCGTATTATCGTCATGGGGTCAGCCTTGGGTGCGCGACGCATCAGCGGTAGTTTTTCACTCAAAGATACGGATGCAGCTTTGTCGTCGTTGCAAACCTCAGTCGGTTTCAACATGCGCAAATTGAGCCAACGCCTCGTCGTCATTGGGCCATGATTATCAATTTCACAAATAGGATAAAATAATTCATCTTTTTATGAGGGTGGCTTGCCATCCTGACCGTTACGTCCATTGAGAGGGGCGCGAAATCAATGCGCCCGCACCAGAATGGATACGGGAAAGGCATAATCATGAATACCAGCGCCGGGACACGCAGATTTGCGTTGCTGCTTGCGACAACAGTTTTGTCAGTGGCAATTGATGCTTCAGTGTTTCTCACGAGCGCATATGCTCAGGCGGCAGCTGAAAAAGTTCATGACTTCAATATTCAGTCGAAATCTGTTCGCCAGACACTGAATGATATTGGCCGTATTTCCGGGGTAGCCGTGGTTTTCAATGAGACAGCCTTAGCGTCCAAGGTTGCCAAAACAGTCCGTGGATCAATGTCCACTTCTCAGGCAATCGCTACAGCTTTGGCCGGAACTGGCTTAAACTGGCGCTTTACAAATGCGAATACAGTTACAATCGTTGACCCAGCGTCTATATCATCGGGCGTAGTGACTGCGCCTGACGGCGCGACTGTTCTGAATACAATAACTGTCGTCGGACAGGGATCAGTCACGGAAGGCTCCGGCTCTTACACAACGGGCGAAATGTCGACGGCGACCGGGCTAAACCTCTCAATTCGAGAAACGCCGCAGTCAGTCAGTGTGGTGACAAATGCGCGGATACGGGACGCGGGTATGGTCACGGTTGAAGATGCCTTAGCGAATACGACAGGCATCACCGTTGGTGCAACGGGTGGCGAGCGAAGTAATTATTTTGCGCGAGGATTTCAGGTCGACAACATCATGGTCGATGGCCTTACCATCAGCCAGGATTCAGATGTTGTGGGCTCTTCAACACTTGCAATGTATGATCGGGTTGAAGTTGTACGAGGGGCCACTGGTTTGCTTGAGGGAGCGGGAAACCCATCAGCATCTATTAATCTGGTTCGGAAGCGTCCGACAGCAGAACGACAGATCATCGTGACGGGAACAGCGGGTAGCTGGAATAACTACATGGGGACGCTTGATGCCGGTGGTTCCTTAAATGCTGAAGGCACACTTCGCGGGCGTATGGTCACGTCGCTACAGGATTCGGATACATTCACGCAGGACTACGAACGGCAGCGTCAGCTATATTACGGGATACTTGAAGCTGATCTGACAGAAGATACGATGCTGACATTGGGTGGTTATTATAACCGTGAAAAAAGCCCGGGTGCTGATTGGAATGGCCTGCCAACCCGACCTGATGGCAGTTTTTACGACTTTGATCGCTCTGTTCGTTCAAGTCCATCATGGACCTACTGGAACAAAGCGAACACCAATGTCTTCGGTGAAATTAAGCATGAACTCGACAATGATTGGGTGATTAAGCTCAAAGGAAGCTATCTTGACGCTAAGATGGATATGCTTGGCGCTTCACTGTATCGCCTAGATCCCGCCAGTGACGAATTGCAATACAATATTGGCAAATACGATTATCATCACAAGCAGACTGCTTTTGATGTAAATGCTCAAGGTTCATTTGACTTGCTTGGTCGCACCCATGAGCTGTCGTTGGGTGGTAACTACAGGCGCAATATCAATGATGATGGCCCTGGTGGCTGGCCATCCGAGTTTCCATATCAATTTGATCCGTTCAATTGGCAGCAATCAGTTGACGTTCCTATGCCCGATTTCAATTATATGTGGGAGCGGCAGTCTAAAGAAGTTAACTATGGTCTTTATGGAACAGCCAAATTTAATGTGACTGATCCTCTTAACGTGTTTGTTGGGGGGCGACTGAGCTGGTATGAAACGAACACATTTTTCCGTAGCGGCACTTATACAGAATCCACAGCGTTTGACGCTGAACATAGGTTCACACCTTATGTTGCTGCAACCTATGATCTGAACGATGTATTCACGGTCTATGGCAGCGTAACCTCTATCTTTAAGCCGCAGAATTACACGGGAACAAATGGTGCGTTGCTTAATCCTGTGACCGGCACGAATTATGAAGCAGGTATCAAAGGTGAATTCCTTGGTGGTAGACTTAATGCGAGCTTAGCTGCATTTCAGATCGACCAGAAAAACTTGCCGGATCAGTTGCCACCCTGTGACGGAGGTATTGAGTGTTACTCTGCGGCAGGGAAGGTTCGTAGTCGCGGATTTGAGGCTGAAGTTTCTGGTCTGATTACAGAAGACTGGCGCATCTTTGCTGGTTATACCTACATCAACGCGAAATATCTTGAAGATTCAACGGGTGGTAAAGCGGGTGACCGATATGGGAGAGATAAACCGCAGCATCTGCTCACGCTTTCAACGGTTTACACGCTTCCCGAAGATTTCAACCATTGGCGTGTGGGGGCATCTGGTCGCTTTCAAAGTTCAATCGAAGGTAACGTAAATGGCTATGTGAACGCAAAGCAGGATGCTTATGGTCTTCTGGATTTGATGGTTGCTTACAGTCCGACGGAGTATAGCGATTTCAGGCTAAACGTGTATAATGTGTTTGATAAGTATTATTACAAAAGCGTTGGTTACACGGATAATGCCAATCTAATCGGAGCACCACGAAGCTTCACCATAACTGGCACCTATAAATTTTAGGTTTTTCTGGGAGCGCGTAGGCGCTCCCAATGGCTTTTTATTTGGATTAAAGAGACAACCATGGTGAAGCGTAATACTTTGATTGTAAAATTTATTACTATCGCCCTATTGTTATTAGGTCCCCTTAAATTTGCGCATAGCGAAAATGCAACAGGTACTGTCAAGGTTTCGCATGCGCTTGGAATTTCCGATATTTCGCCCTCGCCACACAGGGTAATAACGCTTGGATGGAGTGGTGAAGACGTCGTACTCGCTCTGGGAACGGTTCCCATTGCAATGACCCGCTATGGTTCATTTCCCAGCGGAATGTTTCCATGGGATGAAGCTAAGCTGACTGGCGAAAGACCTCTTTTGCTTAGTGGCGATCTTAACTATGAGACGATAGCAGCTTTAAAGCCTGATCTTATTCTGGGTATCTATTCTGGCATAGACGCGGTGGCTTATAAACGCCTTTCGGCAATTGCCCCAACAGTGGTTTATCGTTCTGGTCCGTGGCAGGCAGATTGGAGAGAACAAACTGAAATTATTGGCGAGGCACTGGGGAAGAGCAAGGAAGCCCAAGCTCTAATCGCCGAAACAGAAGCCTTGCTGGAAGGTTTTGGTAATGATTACCCTGAACTTCAGGGTAAGACGTTTACGTTTGGCTCATATATGCCGGGCAGTTCGAGTCTCATTGTCTATCTGCCGTCCGATCCACGTGTACAGGCACTGACAAAAATGGGGCTGAAGATATCTTCAGGCGTAGAGGCACTCGCCACTTCAGACCCTGATGAGACGTCGACTTCTGTTAGTCTTGAGAACATTGGCAGTATTGATGCTGATATTCTGATCATGTGGTACGGGGAGGGTGCAAGGAATGCTGCTGAAACGCAACCTTTGTTTGCCGCACTGAATTCCGTGAAGCGGGGCTCTTATGTGGCGCTTGATGATCCGGTGTCGGTTTGGTCCACATCGGCTTTAAGTGTTCTCTCCATTCCCTATGGTTTTCCTAAGTTTGTCCCGCGTCTGGCCGAGGCTGCACGCAAAGCGGAGCGGCAATGATGCTGAGTGGGGAAAGAGCTGTCGTGATCTTGCCAATAATGTCTTGGGGATGTTGAAAGAGGTTCGGTCCCAGCACATCGTGCCATTTGATTATAAAACTAATTATAGTGTCGTTATTCATATCGACGGCCCATGCCAAGCAATCGCGACTACGACATAGCGGCGACTACCAATGAAGTATCCTGGTACGTTGGGTATAATTGTTTTTGTTTCTCAGCAGAGCGATTTAAAATCTAGATAGGGATATATCACTTTGACCAATCAGCGGAAAATACAACGAACGCTTTCTTTAGAAGCTGATTTTCGGCCTTCAATTTCTCGATATTTGACCGCAGTTTTCTCAGTTCCACTTCCAGTTCGGCCTGCGTCATTGGTGTGTGATCGTCAGTTTTAGGTTCATCAGCACCACTATCGAGCTCATTAATCGTTTCGCTGTCTTCTGGATTGGTATCCTGCTTCTTCACCCAAAGCCTTAAAGATTGCTCACCGATATTAAACTGTTCGGCAATTTCTCTATAGATTGTGCGGTCACGCGGGTTTACAAGACGACGCTGATTAACGGCTTCTATTGCTTTGGTCCGAATATCTTCCGGATATCGTTTGGCTGAGAACAACCTGCGTTCCTTGATGTTTGCAATTCAGAGCTAAATCCGACTTTCAAGGTAGAAAATTCACCTGCAGCTGTCTATTGGCGCATGACATTGCGCCAGTTTGAGCATGAGACAATTTCCTTACCTTGATCGACAGGAAAATATAGTTAGAATTATTAATATCAAATTCCAATCAGGTAAAGTGCTGCACGTCGCGTCGCACCCCCATAATCCGAAAGTGTCTACTCTTTATGACCCAATTCAGCCCACTTGTTTCTACGGATTGGCTTGAAATGCACGCAGAGGATAATTCGGTGGTTGTCCTCGAATCGAGTGTGTTTCTTGAACTGTCGGAAATGTCTGGGCGTCCTGAGTTCCGCAGCGGATTGGATGCGTTCGAAGGGGAAGGGCGCATTCCGAAAGCGCGCTTTGCAGATATGTTTTCAGAGTTTTCTGATCCTAATTCATCATTACCTTTTACCCGGCCTAACAAATCCCACTTTGATGCGGCTGCTGGAAGATTAGGAATAACACCTGACAGCCACGTAATTATATATGACCGTCTGGTCGGCCAATGGGCCTCACGTTTATGGTGGCTATTCCGTAGTTTCGGCCATTCGAAGGTCAGTGTTTTGGATGGAGGCTTGAAAAAATACCTTCGTGAAGGCCGCAAACTAGAAGAAGGGCGCCCCTACCCATACCCCATGGCTCAATATAGCGCGCCTTCTGATGGAAACTTTATTGTTTCAAAGCAAGATGTTGTTCGAGCAACGGATTCCAGTTCTAAGACGGACATCGTTTGCTTCTTGCCCGAAGATGATTTTGCTGGAAGGATTAACGTTCGGGAACGATTAGGCCATATTCCGGGCAGCGCGAATTTGCCATTCAAGAAGCTTCTTGATCCTACAACCAATGGCTTACAGCCGACTGAAAAGCTTAAGCAGCTTTTTTCTGAAGTTATTTCGCTGGATGGGCGTCAAGTGATAACCTATTGCGGGGGCGGTGTTGCATCGACGCTCGGCGCACTTGCTCTGGCTGTGCTGGGGTACTCTAATACTGCCGAATATGACGGGTCTTTGGCTGAATGGGTTTTAGATGCGACCTTGCCAATGGAAACGGGACTCGCGCCTACGTAACGTCCTTACTATGCTATTTAAAAGGTCGATTGCCCGGGCCAAGTTGGGTCCGGGTTATTTTTGTGATGCTGTCAGAAGCGATGTGTCTTTGTCTTTGGACAGATAATCTAAAATCAGCCCATTTTTTATAAAACAATTTCTTTTATAATTATAATTATAATTACATAAAAATATGGAAAGCTGCCAAGTGGCTGGCAGCGGGAGATTGACTCCGCCATATTATAGAGAAATGCAGTGCCTGTCTTAAGCGACCGATCCCCAGATGAATTAGCGAGCTACCGACCGCACATTGTTACGGCGGTGGGCTTCGCCAGTACGTTCGGATTGCTGTTCAACTCTGAGACTGGTTCGGTGGGCCATACCCATGGTTGAACTTGCATTTCAAAAACGTCCCAAACAGATCATAGCGATTGACATTAAAGGCTTGGCGAAGACCTTTGCCTCAAACGGTAGAGGAAACGTCCGAGCCTTGGCTCCGGTTGATCTACAGATCGAAGCCGGGTCTTTTGTCGCAATTGTCGGGCGCTCCGGTTGCGGAAAATCAACTCTACTGCGTTTGATTGCGGGTCTTGAAACGCCGACCGCGGGAAATCTGTCTGTTAAGGGAACAGATGGTGCAAAGCGTGGCGTGCGCTATGTCTTTCAAAACTATATAGAATCTCTTTTCCCATGGTTAAGTGTCGGTCAAAATATCGGATTTGGCCTTAGACATGCAAGCAATAGCAACGATTTGGCTTCAGTTTCTGGTGCAAAGCGTCAGGAGTTGATCGAAGGTCATTTGGCTGAGGTTGGTCTTGCTGGAAAATCGTCTTTTTATCCATCCGAGTTGTCGGGTGGTATGCAACAGCGGCTTGCAATTGCGCGTGCAATCGCATCGCGACCCGAAATTCTCCTGCTTGATGAACCATTCAGTGCAATTGATGCGTTGAGCCGAGCCAATATGCAGGACCTACTTCTGCGTATCTGGAAACAGCATAATCTGACGATTGTCTTTGTGACCCACGACATTGATGAGGCTCTGTATCTCGCAGACCGTGTCATCGTCATGAAAGAGCAGGGCGCAGGAATCGATCAGGATATTACCGTCTCGATTGCGCGTCCGCGCGATCAGGTCGCAAGTCGCGAAGATGCAGGCTTCCTGAAGCTGCGCCGGGAGGTTCTCCATCGGCTGTTGGGAGAGGCCTCATGAGCACCAAGGCCACAAGTGCACAAATCATCTCTATCGTTCAACATGAACAAGCCCCGCGTCCGGAGGCCGAGCTATTTAGTGAGTCAGGCGTGAACGTTAATGATGAGAGAGTGTCTAAAGACAGTTTTCTTTCGCGCTTCGTTTCCAGTCGCGTACTTGGTTGGACGGTCTTATGTGTATTGTTAGCTCTGTGGCAGGTATCAGCGTGGATACGGTATAATCCAACAGTTTCTTCACCAATTCAAATTGGACAGACGCTTGGCGAAGAACTTGCAGGTGGTGCGTTGCTCTGGGCGTTGCTGGATACGCTGCGACTTCTCGTAATCGGCTTCGCGATTGCCGCACCTTTTGGCATTGCACTTGGCTTTCTGATGGGCCGGGTACGCTTTTTCTGGGCTCTCCTTGAGCCTGTGGTGGAAATTGCCCGCGCCAAGCCGACAACGGCCATCATTCCAGTCCTGATCCTGTTTTTTGGCATTGGCGACACAATGAAAATTCTCGTGTTCCTGCTTTCGGCAATTTTTCCGTTGCTGATGACCTCCTATGCAGGGGCGCAGAGCCTATCTAAAACGCTGCGCGAAACGGCGCAGACGTTCAAGTTAAGCTGGTTTCAAACCCAGATTGAGGTCGCTCTGCCAGCAGCGCTTCCTTACATTCTTGTTGGTATGCGACAGGCACTAGGCACATCCTTGATGATGTCTGTGGTTGTTGGCATGGTCGCAGGCAATGACGGCATCGGCTTTTATATTCTCGAAGCCCAGCAATCCTTCAATATTCGAAAACTTCTCGCCGCGACCGTTCTCGTGGCGGCAGTCGGCTATTTGATCAATTCGCTCTTTCTGATGCTCGAAAAGCGCTTCACGAGAGCGGGTCATACGCCGAACTGATCAATCATCAGGAGAATTCCATGCCAGAAATCGGCGTTTTCAGCTTTGGCGATACCTATCCCAACCCGATCACGGGTGAACGACAGACTGCTTATGATAATCTCAAAGATCTGCTTGAGCGTATTGAGCTTGCAGACCGTCTCGGCCTCGATTTTTTTGGCGTAGGCGAACATCACCGCCCGGACTTTTCGGTCGCTGCTTGTTCAACGGTGCTCGCGGCTGCTGCGGCGCGTACCAAAACCATCCGTCTTGGTACTGCAACAATTGTTCTTTCAACGGATGATCCTGTCCGCCTTTACCAGCAATTTGCAACGCTGGACCTCTTATCGCATGGCCGTGCAGAACTCGGTCTTGGTGGTGGTGTATTTCTGGAATCGTTCGATCTGTTTGGCGTCGACTATGCGGATCGCAATGCTTATTTTGATGAGAAGCTCAACCTCATCGCCAATATTGACGCCCATGAGAATGTTACTTTCAAAGGTGTCAGCCGTCCGCCGCTGGATAATCTACTGGTCTGGCCGCGTCCGTTGAGTGGTCATCTTGATCTGTGGCAGACGACTGGACTTTCGGAAGGGTCGTTTCTGCGTGCAGCAAAGCTCGGCTTTTCAGTGCAGACGGGTTCGAGAGGCCCTGATTTTGAGCGGCTTGCAGAGCTTGTCACCCTCTATCGAAAGGCTGCATTCGAACTGGGACATCCGGCCAATCGCAGCCGTGTGGCACTGAGCGCGCATGGCTATATTGGCGACGACAATCAAAAATCCATCGACAGCTTTTTCATCCATTATCAGACTTATGTTGCCAATATGCGCCTCAATCGCGGCAAACCAGTACCAACGCGCGAGCAGTATGAAGAAGCAGTTGAAGACCTGAACTCCAATATTATTGTCGGTGATGCAAAACATGTTCTTGCCAAGCTGAAGCACCAACATGCCCGTATTGGCTATGATCGCCATATTTTCCAGCTCGACTGGCGGGCAGTTCCGCATGCCGATCAGTTGCGTGCGATTGAAATCCTGGGATCCGATATAGCGCCCGAATTTAGAAAACTGGACGCCGCAAGTAGCTCGCAAGCCGCTTAACCGGTAAAATCAGATATCGTTTTGTGAAAGTATCTCAAATGGTTACAATATCCCGACGTCTGCTTTTGTCACTCGCAATCGCGACGGCTTTATCTCCGGCAGCATTTGCTCAAGAGCCAACTTTGGTACGGGTCGCGTTGACACCCGGAACTTACAACATCGCGATTGCTGAACAGGAGGGATTCTTCGCGCGCCACGGCATCCGAACGGAGCTGGTACAGCTTGCAACCGGAACAGAATCCATCGCGGCGGTTAAAGGTGGCAGCGCCGATATTGCTTATGCTGATACTTTTGCTGGCGTAAATGCCATCCACAATGGCTTTGGTCTCAAGCTGGTCGCAGGCGCCAATCACACCAGCCAGGCAGTCAATTATCTCGTCAAACAAGACAGTGACATCAAGACTCCGGAAGACCTAAAAGCGCGCAAACTTGGCATTGGTGGGGTGCCTTTCTTCCGGGTGTTTGCCAACAAATATCTGGAAAGCAATGGCGTTCAGCCTGCAGATGTGAACTTTACCATCATCAAGCAAAGTTCTGCATTGCCCGAAGCACTGCAGAATGGCGCTGTGGACGCCATTCAATCACTTGGCTTCATCGTTGCCTACAACAATGATGGCACTGGTGACGGTTATAATTTCCGGACTATTGGTGATCCGAGCACGGCGAAATACCAGAACCCTAACGCAGTGCAGGCTGGATGGTGGACCTCCGCTGAATGGGCAGACAGCAATGCAGATACGGCACAAAAGTTTAGTGCTGCATATCGGGAATTTGCAAGCTGGTATAACAAACTTGATCTCGATAAACGCGTTGAGCTTGCTGCACGTTTTGACAAGCTTGATTTCGCAAAAGTCGCGAATGGCGACCCGGAAAAGCTCAAAAATCTGGCGTTTCTGACGACAGCCCGTTACGTTGAAGGCCCGGTTGATGTGAATGCAACTCAAGAGTGGATTGCATCGGGTGTGAAAGCCGCGCCTGAGCAAGTGCTAGAGAATGTTTCTATAGCCGACTATCTGCTGCCATCAGCCCAATAATCAAGCATGATAACAAGTCTCTTTCCACATGACTTCGTGGGAAGAGCAGACCGCTGTCGGTCTGAGAGGAATATTATGACACATAGCAAACGCCGGTTGCGGCTCGGCTATTCTATCTGGCCTACAGGTCATCACAGGACTGCATGGCGCCTTCCTGAAGCGAGCAACACTGGCACCGTTGATCCCGACTTCATGGCCGATACAATACGCACCGCAGAACGTGGATTGTTTGACTATTATTTTATTGGCAATGCGGTAAAAAGTGACCCGGATGCAGCGCGCTCCAATGGCAATGAAGTGTTCAAAATCGAGGGTTATGCCCTTGGTGGTTATGCAGCCGCTATCACCAGCCGTATCGGTATCGTGGTAACGATCAATATTACCTATTCTGACCCCTACAACACAGCGCGAGCTATTGTTTCGCTCGATCATTTAAGTCGCGGGCGTGCCGGACTGAATGTGGTTACAGGTGCGGCAGGCACCGATGCTGCGTTAAATTTCTCCCGTGCAGCTCATCCAAAAGCGGAAGAAAAATACCAGCAGGCCGACGAGTTTCTTGATGTTTTCAGTAGACTTATAACCAGTTGGGATAAAGACTGGCTTGTTGATGATCGCGATAATGGTGTTTTCCTTGATCCGAAAAAAGGCCGTCGTATAGATCACTCAGGCCATTTTTTCTCGGTGCGTGGGCCGCTCAATGTTCCGCCGCCAATACAGGACCGTATTCCGATCATTCATGCAGGCACCAGTGAGCAGTCGTTTGAGCTTGGTGCGAAATATGCCGATATACGTTTCAGCCCCTATCGTGGGCGCGACTGGAACAAAGCCTATTATAAAGACATAAAGAGCCGTTTGCCGAAATATGGGCGCAGTGAAGATGACCAGTTCATTCTCCCGGGCTTCACATTTTTCGTTGATGAAACAACGCGATCTGCACGTGACACCTATCGTATGGTGCAGAATTTTACGCTGGAAGAATATGCTCCCAAAGTCGTTTCCAGCTTTCTAGGGCTTGAACTGGTTTCAGCAGACAAACATGAAAAAGTGCTCAACATTGTCGATATAGAAAAGCTGCGAAAAGAAGCGGCAGCACAGCCAGTTCAGCTCAACGGGCAGCCGGGTCAGGCAGCCAACAAGCTTTGGGCGCTCGAAATGGCGCTTGAAAGCTTTGGCGACATTGAAGAAGTAACGTTCAACGATCTTTATCATTACATCGTCAATTTTCCCGGAAATCAGGCGCCCGTCGTGGGTAGTGCGCGCGAAGTTGCGGACTGGATTGAAGAGCGGTTCGAAGACCGAGAATTTGACGGCGTTAAGGTGTTTCCACCTTATTCACCACAGCCGCTGGCAGCGTTTGTTGATCTGGTTGTGCCAGAGTTGCAGAGGCGCGGCATCTATCGAACTGAATACGAAACAACGACATTGACTGGCCATCTGGGCCTTGACGGTCGGAATAAAAATTGAGGGCGGGGCATGACCAACAATAAGATTTCATCGATTATCGCAGCAGAAGAAGCAATCGCTCTTGTCAGAAAGGGCGCAGCTGTTGTTTTTCTTGATGTTCGTTTTGCACCGGGAAAAGCTGATCTTAAGCGCGGCTATGAAGAGGCGCATATCGCGGGCGCACATTTTGTTGATCTTCCAACACAATTGCAGGGGAAGGGCGGCGGGGTCTCCGGCGCGCGACCACTACCCAGCGTCGAACAGCTTCAGTCCGATATAGCACGCTGGGGCATCAGCTGTGATAGTAGAGTAATTGTCTATAGCAATGATACGCCAGCGGCAGCGGCGCGAGCATGGTTTGTACTCCGCTGGGCGGGTGTTGCGAAGGTAAGCTTTCTTGATGGTGGCCTAACCGCGTGGCAACAAGCTGGCGGCGATGTGAATGCCGATCTACCCAAGACAGGTGGTGGTGATTTTATCATCAACACGACAGGGCATTTACCCACCGCAACTGCCGATGAAATCGCGGAACTTATCTCAGGTCAAAAAACTGTGCTGGATGCGCGCCCCACGTCTGCATATGCAGGCGATGGTTCGGATAGGAGTGGGCATATTCCAGGTGCTGTAAGCTTGCCTTCAAAGGCATTTTTGGCTCTCGACGGGAAGCTGTTATCAGCTGCAGAAATCACAACTCTCCTTGAGCAGAAGGGTGTAAGGCCCGGTGATACGGTTGGTGTTTATTGTGGTGGTGGCGTTGCCGCTGCACTTGAAACATTGGTCCTGCGAGAAAATGGCGTTGATGCTCGGTTGTTTGTGGGGTCGTTCTCCGCGTGGTCTGCGGACCCTTTAAGGCCCACAGAAAAATTGGCCTGACGTCATTCACAGTTGACCGTAGACTTTGCCGACCGTGCCCTCGCAAGGTCGGCTTTTGCTTAACCGGATGTACCAACATATTTTCTGATCGGAATATAGAATTATGAACAAGCCGATTGGTTTGAAAAGTCTGGACGGTGCCAGCGTTACAGTGCCGCGCAAACCAGACTGGCGGCGACAAGCAGCGATATTTGTTATCGGCGCCGTGCTTGCTGCTATCGCCTGCTACATCATACGTGGTGGGCAAGCAGTCTTTGATGGGATGCACGAAGCCGGGAAACAACTTGGGGGCGTAGTTCTGCAACTTTTTTGCGGTATCGTGGTGGCTTCAGCAATCAGTGTTCTTGTTCCGCGTGATAAGGTGCGTGGCTGGCTTGGCTCAAAGTCTGGCACAAGAGGCCTGGTAATTGCCAGCGCCTTGGGTGCAATTATGCCCGGTGGTCCTTTTGCTTCCTTCCCTTTGGTGTTGGCATTGGCAAAAGCAGGAGCTGATATTGGCGCGCTGATTGCGTTCTTAACAGCATGGGCTGCTCTTAGCCTGAGTCGTCTGTTGATCTGGGAAATTCCGCTGCTTGGCTTTGACTTCGGTATGCTGCGATTGGTCGCCAGTCTACCACTACCATGGCTTGCGGGGTTTCTTGCGCGCTTTGCGGCTAGCAGAATTTTGAAGGGGCAATGGTGACTTGCATGGATAACAGTGAAATTTTCATGCTCGCTCTAGCCGTTGTTCTTGTTGGTTTGATATGGTTTAAACATCCCGACCGTATCAGCGTTCTGTTCCAGCAAATAAGAGATCAATCAAAGTCCATAATCGTCAGTGTTCCGGCAGGCTTTATCATAGCTGCATTTCTCAGCCGTCTTTTGCCTGCTGATCTAATAGGCTCTTTCGTAGGACGCGAAAGTGGCTTTACCGGCATTCTATTTGCCAGTGTTTTGGGTGCTTTTGTGCCGGGTGGTCCGATGATCTCTTTTCCTATCGCGCTGACGATCTGGAATACAGGGGCAGGCGAGGCGCAGATGGTGGCGTTTCTGACGGGGTGGTCTGTTTTCGCGGTACATCGGATTATTTCTTATGAACTACCGCTTATGGGCATTCGCTTTTTATGCATCCGCACTTTTTCCTCCCTACTATTACCACCGCTGAGTGGTGCTATCGCTTTGTTGATTGCAGGATAAGCTTTCAACATAGACGTAATAATTAAGCAGCCCGAATTGATTTCGGGCTGCTTTAAACAATCAGAAAGTGCGCTGCAATGAAACGCGGCCATGTAGAGCGTGTTTGCCATCAAGGCTGCTATTGGAGTCACTCCATTTTACATAGGCGATTTCTGGAGTTACACGCAGTCCCGGTGTCAATTGATATGGAGCTGTTCCCACAACGGCCAGATTGTCTGTTCCGTCATATGAGACCTGCAAGTTCAAAGTTTGCTTCTTTGAAGCCTTGTATTCTAAGCCGCCCCAAAAAGTCCAATCTCCGCCCCATGTTCCGTAAAAGGCGTCAATTTTTCTATAAGCTTCACCATTGGCTATCGCATAATGATCGTGGTTCGATTTGTAGGCCCCCTGCAACCAGATTGAGAACTGATCTGTAATTTTGAGATCGCCGCGAATTTTACCAGCCCAGGTTTCGTTACGGGAGTCGTATGCTGCAACGCCTGCAATACTACCCGCGTCACCTTTCCATTTTACACCGCCTACAATGTGCGGAACGTAGTCATCAATGGTAACATCTGTGTTGGCTTCGGAGTTTCCGCCCTGTTCAAGCGAGAGAATTGCAGAAAAATGCTTGTTTGGCTCAAAGGTATAACTGATGAGGTTGGTTCGATATCCACCAGCGAGAATGATATCATCACTTAGGACATTCCCAAGATAGCCGGTGAAGGTAAGGAACGCAGATTCATCAAGGCCAACTCGTAACCCACCCAGCTGAATATATGCGAAGCGAAGTGTTGTTGTGTCATTCGCATTGAACCACTGATAGCGGATCTCGGTGTGCGTTTTAAGATCGCCGAGATCGGTATGACTTGCCGTTGTAAAGCGAAATTGGAAACGTGTCTGACTACGCCATGTGTCGGCTTTAACAGCGCTGCCACGCGTCGCGTAAACATTATCACCACCCGTTGTCGCATTACGAATGTAGCCATGGATACGGACACAGGTCTCGGTCCCCGGAATATAGAAATAGCCGGCACCATAAGCATCGCAAATCTTGACATATTCGGCAGGCTCCGCGTCAGGCACGGGCTGAATTTCAGCGGCATAGGCCCCCCAAATGCCAAACTGAGAAAGGATCGTGGTGAGTGTGAGTGATTTCAGATTCATATAATTCTCCATCAAATTATATGAGTTTTCTAATTATAATTATAATTTGCATGAAGGTAATTTGTTACAATAAACATACGGAATAGGGATTTAATGACTGCTATTAGGTCCAAAAACTGAAATTTGTATAATTGCATGAATTATAATTATTATTTTAATATCGAGCGGGTTGTGACCAAGTCGAAATATGCCCGCTCGGGCCAAGCGCCATTATATATTTCCAGATCGATCAACGATTTAGGATCTCAAGGCTTCTGCCGCACTCATGCGCAGCGTCATCAACGCCGGAACCAGTGAAACCACCGCTGCAACAGCAATAAAGCCAATAGCAAGCCAGACATCGCTCATAGCAAATTCCACCGGCATCCTGACTGCTGTTGTTGCGGTGAGCCATGATGTGATGGCCCGCGCTGCCGCATAGCCGATTGCCAGCCCAAGAAAGATTCCAAGCAGTAGCAGGAAAAACAATTCGCCCCAGACAATCGCCATGATGGAGCGAACCGGCGCACCAAGCGCACGCAGCGCACCGATCTGACGTTTTCGCGCGCCGATATGCATGACCGCAACCAACAACAAGGCGAAAACCACAATCACCTGCGTACCAATGGCGATACCAAGCAGCAGGCTGCGGGCATCTCCCAATGTTGAATAGAGCCTTGTGAGAACCTCTGCCGGGAAGATCGCCAATGTGCGATCAGAACGATATTCCTGCCGCAGTCGATAGGCATCCGCAATGGTCTTTGGTTTTACAAGAATAGCCGGAACACCGGGGCTATCAGCATCGAAAGCCTCATCAAGCGGCGCATTGACGTCGATTTCGTGATCATGGTCATGCGGCTTTTCATTGATAAGCACACCAAATCCGTTACCCGGCTTTTCAGCATGGTCGTCATGCTCGTGTTCTTCATGAGCTTCCATGCCATGCAGCTGCCAGACAGTGCGAATGGGAACCAGAATGGACCGATCCCAAGCAGTGCCGGTCGGAGCCATTTTGCCAGCGACATGATAGCTGACCTCGGTATGTGTATGTCCGCCGGTCTCAACAGTACCGTGCATTGGATTGACTTTAGCACCGACAGCCAGATCGACTGCCGAACCGATAATTGCCTCGCCCAGACGTGCGAACATCGTGCCTTCGGCGAGCTGCGGTGACAGGGCGGAAATAAGCTCGGTTGTCGTGCCGACAATGGGAAAGCCCATCGCGCTGTCGCCAAAGCCTATGGGTGCTGCGAAGGCCACGCGCTTGTCATTGGCAAGTTTGCCCAGCATCGCACCCGACATCAGCGGCAGAGGCGACGGCTGCAAAAAGACCGACGAAAGTGTGAGCTGCGTGTCACTTCCTGCAGCACCGATCACAAGGTCAAACTTGTCAGATGCCCGCGCCGTCCCAAGCCGCACAGCCCGTTCCTGCAAGGTTACGACTGAACTTAATGCAACCGACAAAGCCAGCAGAACGATGATGGCGACGGCACCACTCCAGAAACGGCGCAGATCGGCAAGAATGAATGCGATCATGACAATTCCATCTCCGCGCTGTCGCTTGCAATCCTTCCGCCTTCAAGGCGAATGCGGCGCTGCAGATACTGCATCAGCTGCGGATCATGCGTGACGACCACCAATGTCGCCTTTTCTTCGGTCGCAAGCCGCACCAGAAGTTCGGCAACATCGGCACCGGTTTTCTGATCAAGACTTGCAGTCGGTTCATCGGCCACGATCACGCCGGGCTTAGATAGAAGCGCACGCGCGATAGCAACGCGCTGCATCTCACCGCGCGACAGTGTTTCGATATGTTGGTCCGGGCGGATTATTCCGACTGTTTGAAGCAATTGAAGCGCGCGTGCGCGATCATCAGCTTTCACCCCAAAACTCAATTTGAGCGGCAAGAGCACATTGGACAGTGCGGAAAGGCCGGGAAACAAGTGAAAATCCTGCATCACCAGACCAATGTTGCGCGCACGAAACGCATCGCGCCTGAAAGAAGACAGGCTGCTGATTGCCGTTTCGCCCCAAACTACTTTGCCGGCTTTCACAGGTTCGAGACCCGTTATGGCGTTGACCAGCGTGCTTTTCCCCGAGCCGGAGGCACCGGTAATTGCCAGATGACCACCCGCAACCAGATTAAACTTTTCAATGGAAAGCACAGGGAGAGCCAACCCCGGAAAGCGCACTTCCAGATCGGCAATATCGAGCGACAGGCCCGATGGCTTGGCAAGCATCATCATCAGACCGTTTTGAAAGAAGCATCACGCAGACGAAGCTGACTGACAAAGCCTGTTTCAGGGTCTGTCCATGAACCATATTCCAACGTGCCGCGCGTCAGAATTGGCGCGTTGAACTGCACGAATGTCTGTTTGGATGCCAGATAAACGACCATGATATTGTCGGGCCAATCGGAATCCGACGAGCAGAATGGGCAGATCGACATCGGAATTTCGGTCAGAACGAAGAAATTGGCTTCAGCCTTGAGTGGCGGTGCCATGAACCCGCTGATCGCCACTTCCTTGCCGGAAGAATTTTTGACCTGATCGGAAAACTCCAGACCCAGCACGCCAAAACTTTTATACAGATTGTCAAAGCCAAGCTGCTCTGCGGCTTGTGCCCTGTTTGCAATGCACATCAAAGGCGCAGTTGCCAATGCACCAAGCATGAGTTGCCTGCGATTGAAATGCGTTCCTTTGCGCATCCTGTCCTCCTGAAGAGAAGTGGACAGGCGGAAAACCCGCCTGTCCTTAATAAAACGAAGATTACTCAGACTTTGCCTTGCCGAGCGCAAAGGTGTCAGCAAGCACACGGTAAACATCGCTCTGTTCCATATAGCCGCGCAGACCCTCGGAACCTGGACCCGTTGCCTGAAGAACAACGTCATCGACCGCGTGAACGCCGGTGTCATCTTCCTTAGGGATGTTGCCCTGAACGAAGACTGCGCCCGGAACATCCTTGTAAGCCTCATTGGCTACATATTCGCCCTTCTCGTTCTTAACGGCTGGCACGAAGGCGCCATCCATCTTTGGGCGGAAGGTTTCGTAATGATCCGGGCCGTTATTGGCGGCGAGGAACAGACGACGCGAAACATCGATGCGATCCGGATAACCGTCGCCATTGGAGTCTTCGTAATTCGGGAATCCGGCGGCATCGTAAGTGCCAACCTTTTCGCGCATTTCATCGCCCGGCTTTTCATCATCGACTGTACCAATGATGGCAACGCCATGGGTATGATCGCCGGTGACGATAATCATCGTGTCCGGGTGCTTTTCGGCAAATTCGCGGGCAACGCCAACAGCCTTGTCGAACTCGATGGTTTCGACCAGCGCGCGATCCCAATCAAGCGGATGGCTCATCTTATCAACCGATGCGCCTTCAACCATCAGGAAGAAGCCTTCCGGATTCTTGGAGAGCTTTTCGAGAGCTGTCTTGGTCATTTCCACCAGACCCGGCTGGTTCGGGAACTTGTCAACCGTGCCTTTCTTGAGGAACTCACGATCAAGCGTCACGTCGAGGTTGCCGGTATGGAAAAGACCGAGCAGCTTGTCCTGATTGGACTCACCCGATGCAGCAAGCTCGTCCTTGCTTGTGACCAGCGCATATCCGGCATCCTTGAACAGCTGGATATAATCCTTGTCGTCCTTGCGCTTGGAACCCGGAACATCCTTGGCGAGGAAGTAAGCAGAACCGCCGCCAAGAATAACGTCAGGCTTCACATCATACATCATGCCGACAATATCAGCCTTGTCGGAACGCTTGCGGGTATGTGCGACCAGCGCGGCCGGTGTCGCGTCCTGAAGTTCGGAGGTCGAAACAATGCCGATGGACTTCTTGGTTTCGCGACGCATTGCTTCTGCAATGGTTTCAACCTTCGGGTCGTCCTGGCTGTCAGGTGTACGATCGGCATAAACGCCGAGTGCATTCACGCGTGATTTGTGGCCCGTCATGTAAGCCGACATGGTGTTGGCACTATCGGTCGCAATCGAATGAGTCGACGAAGTGCCGATGAAAGCAACAGGTGGAATATCGTCCATGTTGAGGCGGCCATTGGCCTTACCTTCGCTCATGCCCTTCGACATGATGCGCGCGCCGGTGCGGTGCGCGACCGACAGACCGTCAGCGATCAGGAAGATGATGTTCTTGGCTTTGGCTTCATTGCCGGTCGAATACACATCCCAGTTGACCGACTTGGTTTCGTCGCCAGCAGAAACGTCAACCTTGTAATCGCCGGCCTTGCCGATTTTCAGGTTGCGCAGGATCAGGGCCGAGCCAAGAACCTTGTCTTCTGCGCCCTTTTCTTCAGCGGTAAACTCGGCTTTGCTGCCAAATACAGCTTCATAGTCCTGTCCATTGACGGTAACTTTCACGTCCTCTGGCTTAACGACCTTATCGAACTCTACCTTGAAATCGAATGGCGAATTGACGAGGATTGTCGCCCGGTCAATTGGATAGACGGTTGCAGCACCAGCCGCAGTCGTCAGCATGGTTGCTGAGGCGAGAGCAAGAAGCAGTTTGCGCATATCAGAAAATCCCCACTGTGTAATGCGTGTGGGGAGGCTGATAAGAAAACTAGATGACAGTGGTATAACAGTCAGCCGATTTTTTGGTGAAAGATGATTTGCCAGCTACGGGAGCTTGCAAATCTTCCCCATGCTTCATGTGTCTGTAAAAAAGCCGAGTTAGCCTATGCGGATCAATCAGACAGGTGACATATGATACGCAAAACGCTCTCGATCATTCCATTAACTGCACTTCTGCTCAGCACAGCCCTGCCTGTCTTTGCGCAAGAAAAAGTGCCCGCTTTGGTCGGCGAGTTTGTTCTGCCTACCGGCCTGAAACTCAATGGCGTTGAGTTTGGCGGCATTTCCGGCCTTGATTACGATCCGGCCCAAAATGTCTATTATGCGATTTCCGATGACCGTTCAGAGAAGGCACCTGCCCGTTTCTACAAGCTTAAACTAGATATCGACGCATCCGGTATTCACGGGCTGGATATTCTGGAAACCAAAACTCTGCTTGATGCCGAGGGAAAGCCTTTTGCAATCAAGGATGTCGATGCGGAAAGCATTCGCTTCAACCCTGAAAGCCAGACGATTTACTGGTCTAGCGAAGGCGACCGCAAAGGCGAGCCTTCTGTTCGTGAAATGAAGCTCGATGGAAGCTTTGTTCGTGAATTCAAACTGCCGGAAGCCTATTTGCCAGATGAGAATAAAACGCGTGGCACGCGAAACAACCTGGCTTTTGAAAGTCTCGCCATCACAGCCGACGGCAAGACGCTGCTTGCAGGCACTGAAAATGCTCTGGCTCAGGATGGTGAGATTGCCACGCTTGATAAAGGCAGCAAGTCGCGCATCATCTCCTTCGATATCGCATCGGGCGAAGCAACCGCCGAGCATGTCTATGAAACTGATCCGGTTTTCGCAAAGGCAACGCTGCCGCCTTTCTGGAACGACAATGGATTAAGCGAGTTCATGACGGATGGGCCCAATCTTCTCACTGTGGAGCGAAGCTACGCTCACGGCGTGGGCAACCGCATCAGCATTTATCGCGCATCCTTCGATGGTGCGACTGATGTGAACGGCAAATCATCGCTTGAGGGGATCGCAGCCACACCGTTGAAGAAAGAACTCTTGCTGCGTCTTGATGAAGGAACGTTCGGCCTCGATATCGACAATATCGAATCCATCACATGGGGTCCAGAAATCGATGGTGCGAAAACGCTGGTGATCGCGTCCGACAATAATTTCAATGCCGACCAGTTTACCCAGTTCGTCGTGATCAAGCTTCCTTAGCAGCTGTCATCAAACCTTAATCGTGATGATAATCACCCGTCACAGGGCCCCTTTAAGGACCATTGCGTTTGTTTCGCAATTTAGGGGGTCCCTTATGCGCCTTGGTTATCTTCTCGCTTCCATTGCCACGATTGCAATGACGTCTTCGGCCATGGCTGAAGAGACATTCACCGCTAAACTGGCAGGTCACGCCTATCTGCCAGCTCTGACGCTGATAACACCGCCTGCCGATGCACCCCGCGACGCATGGGTTTCCGGCAAGTTCACCGGCAAGGCACGCAATGACAAGCCAATGAGCGTCATGGGCGATGTCGGCAAGGCCTATGGCAGCCACACCACAGGCATCTCGCTTCCCTTCATCGGCCAGCCGGTACAGGGCATGTCAGGTTTCGCGATGAACCGCGCAGCCGATGGCAGCATTTTCACACTGACCGACAACGGTTTTGGTACCAAGGCCAACAGCCCGGATGCATTGCTGTTCTTTCACCGCATGAAGCCTGATTTTGAAACCGGCAAGGTTGAGCGCGTGGAATCGGTATTTCTGCGCGATCCCGACAAGAAAGTGCCGTTCCGCATCGCTTATGAAGGCACCGATGGCCGTTACCTGACAGGTGCGGATTTTGACCCGGAAAGCATTCAGTATCTCAATGACGAGATCTGGATTGGTGATGAGTTTGGCCCTTACATCATTCGCGCTGGTCTCGATGGCCGCGTAAAAGCCGTCTATCCAACCATGCTCGATGGTAAGCAACTGACAGGACCGGATACACCGGGCATCGTCGTACCAGCCGCTGCCGGCAAGGATTATCGCGTTCAGCGTTCGGGCGGTTATGAAGGCATGGCATTGCAGCCAAAGACCAACCAGCTCTGGGCCATGCTTGAAAAGCCGCTTTATGACGACAGTGGTAAGCCGGAAGGCGATTTCCTGCGCGTCATCACTTTCGACACCGGCAAGGGCGAATGGACCGGCAATAGCTACCGTTTCCGTCTGGCTGAAGGCGCAACCGCTATCGGCGATTTTAACTTTATTGACGACTCCCGCGCGCTGGTCATCGAGCGTGACAATGGCGAAGGCGATCCAAGCCTTGAATGCAAGACCGATGATCTTTCTGCTTGCTACCCTCTGCCAGCCAAGGTCAAGAACATCGTTCTCGTCGATACATCGAAGATCGACGCTGACGGTTACATCCATCGTATCGGTCATATCAATCTGATGGACATTCAGGACCCTGACGACAAAGCAATCCTGAAGACTGCAGCAGCACGCGACCTCAAGGGCAAGTTTACCTTCCCGTTCTTCACCATTGAAGACGTGATGCGCGTTGACGATACGCATATCCTGATCGCCAATGACAATAATCTGCCATTCTCGGGCGGTCGCCAGATCGGCGAAGCTGCGAATAACGAATTCATATTGCTGAACGTTGCGGAACTACTTGCAGCGAAATAAACTTGCTTGAATTTCATATGAACGCATTAGTCATTATGTGACGCAATCCAATATTGTCGATAAGGCGGCCACTGCGCCTTTTGTAGTGGCCGCTTTTCCAATGTTTATGTTCGATAGACATTACCCGATTATAAATCTTGCTTTGATCGCTACAGAACAACATGATTTATTTAAAATTGACAGAAAACCGGAATGTTTAGTAACAGGTACTTAATTATTCGAGATAATAGTGAGGAGTGATATTATGCATTTTCGGTTGGTTGGTATCTGTGTGTCTGCCATTGCATTCTCAATGGCGCCAGTGGCTGCTGCCCCTTTGCAAGTGCGCGATATTAGCAATTCACAACAAATGTCAGCGCAAGCCAGTAGTTTCGAGAAAGATCTCGCTTATTTGGGTATCTCTGCCAAGTTAACGTGCGAGTTAATGGTCGACATACAGAATCAGGAGCGGAATGAAAGCTTTGGCGCTATCTGCGATATGACGTTACCTGGAAAAAAGCCAACATCTATTATGTTGTGCAATGACACGATGATTGGAACGCTGACCATTAAGGCTTCAGGTTTCAGCATAAATAAAAGCGAGCTGATAGAATTTACCAAATTTAACTGTATGCCTTGAGCAAGTCTTGATATTGCGCAGCGACAATTCGCTGTTTGGTTGCAATTGGATTTGTTTTTCAGTTATAGCTTTCAATATTCTGCTGCCGTTTGAAAGCTCTTCTGGATATGTTGTACGAGCTATGTATGCATAGCCGGATGATGGGTAATAGCGATATCTGTTATTGTGAACCCCTTTGTTTTCAAAACAACTAATGGTAGTATTGTGATGTTGTTTATTTATAAATAATACAGGAAAGTGACCAATTAATTCAGTATTTTGATATTTTTGAATGTCATATTTTATTTGCATTATATTAAATAAACGTATTACTTGATCATCGCATATCTGATGTGGGGGTCATTTAATGGTCGGTAATATAAAAGGCTCATGCCACCTTGTGAGAAATCACAAAAAAACCTTGTTGCTTTCCTCTCTTATCATCTTGGTTGGATCGGGAGGAACTGTCGCTCAAGAGATTACCCAGCCAATTATATTGAATAGTGGGTCACAAGAAATTTCTGGGCAGGTTATCAATATTTCATCGGATAGTAATCCGGCGATCAACATTAAAAACTCTACCCTTACGATTGATTCTTCCGACCTGAATTTAGAGAGTGGCAAATACACTGTTCAGGCGGGTGTCGGTGCAACAGTCAGTATCACAGGACAAGAAGGTCGACCTGCTCTTGTCGCAGCTACAGATAAAGACGGCTCCGCAGTTTACGGTCAGAATAATAGCAATATTTCTCTACGCAATCTGAACATTACAACAATTGGCACCAGTTCTGTCGGCGTTACTTCGCGAGGCACTTTCGGCAGCCTCAATGCGACACTGAATTTGTCTGATAGCATCATTAAGACTGCCAGCGGCCGCGGAGTTGTTGTCAGTGACTCCACTGCTTTTGCAGAGAGTTTTGATATTTCAACCGGTTGGGATGAGAGTGTAGGTGCACCGTCGAGCAAAACTCATCTTTTCGGCGTTTATGCCGAGAATAAAAACTTTTTGACACTGAACAACGGGCAAATAGAAACGTGGACAGCAAATAGCATTGGCATCAATGCTGTCATGGATTACACGAACTCAGATATTGAACGCCTTCGTGTAAAAGATGTTAATATCATTACACATGGTAATAATGCGACCGGAATTGATAACATTAATACACGATCTTTCATTGAAGGCGGAAGTATTGTTACTTACGGTGCCGGCGCACATGGCATCGGCTCGAGTAATGGTGGTTCTTCAAGTTTTGTACCTTCACACGTTGTCGTTCAGGGGACAACAATTACTACAAGTGGCCGTCAAGCTTATGGTCTGGTTGCGACGTCAAGCTCCGACATTCGAGCGGCTGGAGTTTCTATCGCGACGTCTGGTGAAAGCGGTGTCGGTGTTTACAGTCAGGCAACAGGTCGTATTGACCTGACGGGAAGCAGCACAATCAGGACAACTGGACTTGGTGGCCATGGCGTAGCGGCTATGCTGGGCACTGAAATCAATATATCTGACACGCTGATTGAAACAACCGGCACCAATGCGGCTGGTATCTATACAGCGGGTTATAATATTTCAGATATTATAACACTTAATTCACTGGGTGATAGCCTTGATGTTTTAAACGAACCATTGCCGTCGTTGATGATGAATCTGTTGAGCGAGATTATGAATCCACTGGCGACAGCATAGGCTTTGAAGATGAGAACCGTGCAGGTCGAGCTGACAATAATGTGGTGAATCTCACAAGGACCGAAATCAACGTTGAGGATGCCGCCGTCCTCAGAATCTTAGGTAGTGCCAAAACCACAGTCACTATCTCTGATTCAAGGCTCGTCGCAGGGTCGGGTTCAAATGCATTACTCTTTTCAAGTGGTCTTTATGGTGAGTATGCCATGGGGATTGCGGAGGTTAATGTTACGGCGTCTGAGTTGTCGGGTGATGTCGACATCGGCAGCGGTTCCGCTAATTTTGTGCTCGCCCAAAACTCTGCTTGGTCAGGCGCCGCGCGGGATAATGGTACGCTTATATTAAATTCACTGTCGCTGGATGATACAAGTAGGTGGTTCGTCACAGGTAGTTCTGCTGTCAATTCACTGGAAAACAACGGCAATATAATATTTTCTAACACGGACGTTGGCTTCAAAACTCTTACTGTACAAAGCGACTATAATGGCGAAGGTGGTTATATCCATTTCAATGCAATATTGGAGGATGATAACTCTGCCACAGATAGACTTATTGTTGTTGGTGATACAAAGGGCTTGACCAGCGTCATCGTGAATAATCTTGATGGCGATGGTGACCTTACGGTTGAGGGCATTAAGCTCATTGAGGTTAGTGGGGCATCGGAAGGTATTTTTAGCCTGATCGGAGATTACCAAACGACATCTGGTCAACAAGTGGTCGTTGGTGGTGAATATGCATATGCGCTAGTTCATGGATCTGTATCTGATCCTGACGATGGAGATTGGTATCTCCGCTCGCAGTTCATCCCGGGTGAATCTGAAGAACCACTCTATCAGGCTGGTGTTCCGGTTTATGAAGCCTATCCGCAAGCTCTGCTTGGCCTGAATGGTGTTGCAACCTTGCAGCAGCGTACCGGCAACCGTGTCTGGTCGGGCAATGGCAATCGTGTGGTTGTACAGGGTGCTGATGCGATTGGCTCGCTTTATGCAGCCCCTGATGAAGCCGGTGCTGCAATCAACGGCAATGGCGTCTGGGGCCGTATTGAAGGTTCGCATAACCATATGGAGCCGCGCTTTTCGACCTCTGACACCAATTATAACCAGAATGTCTTCAAAATGCAGGCTGGTATTGATGGCATGCTGACGGAGACCGAAAACGGCAAGCTGATTGGTGGCTTCACGGTGCATTATGCCCATGGCAAGACGAAAACGAATTCAGCCCATGGCGATGGTGATATCAGCACGGACGGCTATGGTCTTGGCGGAACCCTTACCTGGTATGGCGAGAATGGTTTTTACCTTGATGGTCAGGGTCAGGTGACGTGGTATCGCAGTGATCTTCACTCAACGACCGCCAATACAGGCCTCACCGATAACAATCACGGCTTTGGCTATGCTTTATCACTTGAAGGCGGACAGCGCTTTGCCATCAACGAAGCATGGTCACTGACACCACAGGCACAGCTGACCTATTCCAATGTTGATTTTGATGCATTCACGGATGCATTTGATGCGGATGTCAGCCTTGATCGTGGGGAGAGCTTGCAGGGTCGTCTTGGTCTGACGGTTGATCATGAGAACTCATGGCAGAATGCCAATGGCATGCTGGATCGGACACGGGTGTATGGGATTGCTAATCTCTATTACGAGTTTCTCAAAGGCACGCGTGTGACTGTTGCGGAAAGCAGCTTCACGAGCCGCAATGATCGGGTATGGGGTGGATTGGGCCTTGGTGGTTCTTACAACTGGAACGACGATAAATATTCGATCTATGGTGAGGGCCTCGTCAATACCAGCCTCAACAACTTCGGTGACAGCTATGCAATCAAAGGCAATGTCGGCTTCAAAGTGAAGTGGTAGCACCTGATTGAGAACAACGAACAGAAGCCCCGGACGGCCTTTGGCGTCCGGGGTTCTCGTAGTTAGATAAGATCAATATTCCAGTAGTGGTGATACTAAGTGGAACCTGCACGCTTGATGTGCTCTATGCGGAACGCATCATTTTAAGAAAAAAGCCGCTCGGTATCACGCAGTGGGATGGCGTTGCGTGAGTGTACCCTTGATTATGCTATTATTTGCGCTGGGTATTACGATCGGGCTAGGCTTGAACGCAGACATTAGTGCCATCCTTGCCAAATTCATACTTGTCATTAGGGATGGTTGCTATCGGGCACATTTAAAGCCCCATAGATTGTAAACATGCTTGTATTTATATTTAACTCACAGCCTTGCATGGCGTAATTTCTGGTTTATAAGCTGGCACCAGAATCAAGTGTTTTGGGTAGTAAAGCCAGAGAATGCATTGTTTCTGTAATCAAAGGGCTTGTTTTTCGCTTTATTGAGGTTGCAATGTCTCCGCAATTGCTGGCTATGTTGTTAGCGCCATTACTTGGTTTATTTGTTGTCAGTATTGGAAATGGCTTTATTTCGTCATTGACGACTTTGCGGCTCGATGCTGCCGGTGCCTCTCCTATTATGATTGGCGTTGTTTCATCCGCTTATTTTGTTGGTCTTACGATTGGTGCTTTGTTCCATGATCGCCTTATCGTACGCATTGGCCACATCCGTGCCTATAGCAGCTTTGCTTCGCTAATTGCTGTCAGCGTTTTGTTGCAGGGCATGTATTTTGATATTTGGTTTTGGTTTGTTTTGCGTTTCTTGTATGGCTGGGCCGCGATTGGAGTCTTTCTTGTCATCGAGAGTTGGTTGCTTTTAGCCTCTGATGAGAAGATCCGCGGACGCATTCTGGCACTCTATATGATCGCATTGTACGGATCAGGTATGATAGGACAAGCATTTCTTGGTAGTATTAATGCTATGGGAGATGTTGCGCCTTTCATGGTGGCGGGGATGTTGGCGTCCTTATCTGTTCTTCCTATAGTTATTCTTCCGAAAGTTACGCCAGTTGTAGAGCGAGCCGAACCTATCAAACCGATCCAGCTTTTGCGCATGACGCCGAGTGGTGTGATCGGTTGCTTTGGTTCCGGTATTGCGATTGCTGCAGTTTATTCACTGTTGCCACTTTATCTGCAGCGCATTGGTCTCAATGTTAGTGACGTTGGAAAAATGATGGCCAGCGTTATTCTTGGTGCGATGTTGTTGCAGTATCCGGTGGGCCGTTGGTCTGATCGGCAAGACCGCCGGATTGTGTTGATCACGCTCAGTATCGCGTGTTTTCTGCTTTCCGCTCTTATTATTGTAATGCCGTCGTCATCACCTTTATTAATTTATGTATTCTTTCTTCTCGGAGGTGGAATATTTGCCATCTATCCAGTCGCGGTCAGCTTTTCTGCTGACAGCACTTCTGCGGATTCGCTTGTTCGTATGATTCAAGGGCTGTTGTTGATCAATTCACTTGGGTCTATGGTTAGCCCACTCATTATCTCTCCTGTCATGTCTGAATTTGGCGCGGCAGGCCTGTTCTGGTCTATGTGTGCGCTCAATGCTTTAATGGCGTTGTTTTTCATTTGGCGTCGAGGTGTTCGTCCTGAATCTATACCAGCTGCTCCCTTTGCTCCGGCCACACCATTTTCACCGGTTGGTGCCGAACTTCGCGTCACGGAAGAACTGATTCAAGGGTCTATTGATGCTGAGCAAGCAGATGAAAATTCGATTACAGTTCGTCAGGAAGGCGATGTTTAGTAGACATAAAAGTTCGCTGTTGGATATGATGATAAATAGTCATTTCAGTATGTTCTTTATTAAGTGATTAGGGTGAGATTTAAGCTCCCAGCAAAGCGGTGAATGGTTTAGCTTTCAAGTTGAGGCTTGCGACCAATAAGCGATGATTATCGAAGTCATGCTCAATGCATACTGGAAGGCTGTCTTTGTCGGCGTCAGAATAACAGTGTTTCGACGTACGCCAGATTAAGTTTTCAGCATGATGAGGAAGCCGCGACATGTCCGATCATAAGACGCACTCGGCGCATTGGGGCTCATTCACAGCAAAATGGGATGGTAAGCACCTCAATATTCTTCCTCATCCCGCAGACCCAGAGCCTTCACCGATTCTGGGAAACCTTACGAATGTTTTGCGGCACAAAGCCCGGATTCTTAAACCTGCAGTCAGAAAAAGTTGGTTGGAACGCGGCGCACGATCGGGAATTCGAAATCTCAGTGATACATTTGTTGAAATGGATTGGGATGAGGTTCTCCCGATTGTTGCCCAAACGCTTGCTGATGTTCGTGATCAGTACGGTGCGGACAAAGTTTTCGGTGGGTCCTATGGGTGGTCTAGTGCGGGTCGATTTCACCATGTCCAAAGCCAGGTTCACCGCTTTTTGAACATGGCTATTGGCGGCTATGTACGTTCGGTCAATAGCTATAGTGCGGGCGCATCATCCGTTATTCTTCCGCATGTTATGGGGCCGTTTGAAGAATTATCGCGCCGAAACGTAACGTGGGAACAAGTAGAGGAACATACGGATATCGTGCTTGCTTTCGGAGGGATGGCTCTTAAAAACTCCAATATTGCAAGTGGTGGTATCACAACACATATAGAACGTGGCTCCATGGAAAAGGCCGCAGCACGTGGATGCCGCTTCCATCTTTTTAGCCCGTTGCGGGATGATTTTCCTCCTGAAGCCGGAGCTATCTGGCATCCAATAAAGCCCGGAACAGATGTCGCTGTTATGTTGGGCCTCTGTCATACAATGCTGGTAAGTGGATTACATGATCAAGACTTTTTGCAAAGTCACTGCAATGGGTTTGATATTTTTGCGAGATATCTTGAAGGTTGCGACGACCAACAACCAAAGACGGCGCAATGGGCTGCAAATATATCGGGTGTTGCGGTAGAAACTATTTCTGAGTTGGCGAGAGAGATGTCGCAAAAGCGGTCATTGGTGACTGTTGCTCACGCTTTGCAGCGGGCGCGTTTTGGAGAGCAGCCGGTCTGGGCCGGTCTGGCCCTTGCCGCCATGACCGGACAAATAGGTTTGCCTGGTGGGGGATATAACTATGCGCTCGGTGCAATGGGGCATACGGGCCGGCGTGTAAACGCCGTGCCCATTCCAACTCTTTCACAGGGCAAGAACGGTGTGGAAAATTTTATCCCCGTCGCGCGTATCTGTGACATGCTTTTCAACCCTGGTGGTAAGTATCAGTATAACGGTCGCGAAATGACTTACCCAGAAATTCGCGTTATATACTGGGCAGGTGGAAATCCTTTTCACCATCATCAGGATCTCAATAGATTAAGGCATGCTTTCGCCGTGCCCGAAACAATTATCGTACAGGAAAACGCCTGGACGCCAATGGCGCGGTCTGCAGACATCGTTTTGCCCGCAACAATGACGCTTGAGCGAGAAGATATTGCAGCAGCTGCAACGGACCCCCGTTTGATTGCAATGCGCAAGCTCGCCCCTGCCGCGGGGCAGGCGCGGGATGATTACGATATTTTTTCAGCTCTTTCTCAACTCATGGGAAGTGCTGATCTATTTACTGAAGGGCGAAATGCCAAGCAATGGATGGAATATCTTTATGAGCCCACCCGTCGAGCATTAGAAGAATATGGTTATGACGCCCCAGACTTTGCTACATTTTGGGAGCGTGGCGAAATCGCTCTGCCTTCTGCTCCGGATGACGGAGGACTTCTCAGAGCTTTTAGAAACGATCCCGTCACAAAACCATTGCCAACTGTAAGCGGCAAAATTGAACTCTATTCTGAGAAAATTGCTGGTTTCAACTATGATGATTGTCCAGGTCACCCTGTTTGGCTTTCTCCTGATGAAGTGCCCGATCAACGATATCCGTTAACTTTAATTGCTAATCAGCCAGCAACTCGACTGCATAGCCAACTCGATTTCGGTGCTTATAGCCAGTCGTCGAAAATTCGGGGGCGGGAGCCCGCTCGAATGAATCCGAGTGATGCAAAAGCACGTAACATTCGTGATGGTGACATTATTCGGATATTCAATGAAAGGGGTGCATGTCTGGCTGGTGTTGTTGTTGCAGATGGTGTCATGCCAGGCGTGGTTAATCTATCAACTGGCGCATGGTTTGATCCCATTGATCCTTTGGCCTCCATTTGGGAATGTAGGCATGGAAACCCCAATCTCGTCACACGAGATGTAGGTACATCAAAGTTGGCTCAGGGGTGCTGTGGGCAAGTGACCGTTGTTGAGGTGGAGCGATTTGATGGCGTTCTGCCGCCAATTCAAGCTTATGATCCACCGGTGCCTACTTCCCAAATAAGCCAGTAATTGGAGATAAACAGATGCGTCCTCTTGATGGAATTCGTATCCTTGACATGACGTCTGTGTTAATGGGGCCTTATGCTACTACCATTCTTAGCGACATGGGAGCTGATGTTGTCAAAATTGAACCTATTGGCGGTGATATTTTGCGCAGTGCCGGTGCTTCTCGTGGTGGTAGCATGGGTGGCATATTTATGCACTCTAACATTGGCAAGCGTAGTGTCGCCATTGACCTAAAAACAAAACTTGGACGTGATACGCTGCTGAAGATTGCCAAAACTTGTGATGTGCTGTTCTACAATATTCGTCCAAAGGCTATGCAACGGCTCGGCCTTGGTTACGAAGATATCGCCGCGCAGAATCCGGGATTGCTCTACGTCGGTGCTTTTGGGTTTGGCCAAAACGGGCCCTATGCAGATCGACCAGCCTATGATGATCTTATTCAGGCTGCCAGCGGCATACCTATGCTGTTGGCGCAGGCATCAGGTGATGCGCCATCATATGTTCCAATTAACATAGCAGACCGAATTGTTGGTCTTCATGCGGCGACTGCCATTCTTGCAGGCTTGAGGCATCGTGATCAAACGGGTGAAGGCCAACGCATAGACGTGCCAATGTTCGAGACAATGGTGAGCTTTGTTCTTGGTGATCATATGGGAGGGCTTTCTTTTGATCCACCTCTTGATCAAGGCGGATATCAGCGCTTGCTATCGAGCAGCAGAAAGCCATTCCCAACCTCTGACGGGTATATAGGTGTCGTACTATATACTGATCAGCATTGGCAACGGTTCAAGTCTTTGGTGCAAAACGAGGAAGCTTTTATCGACCCACGCTTTGAGAGCTTCTCCGGTCGGCAGAAGCATGTCGACGAGATCAATCATTTGTTGCGTCGGATTTTTCCACTGCGCACAACGGCGCAATGGCATGAATTGTTGAATACAGCGGATATTCCGAACACGCCGCTTCATTCTCTTTCGACTATCATGGATGATCCGCATCTTAAAGCAATTGGCTTCTTCGAACATCAGGAACATTCAGTGGAAGGCGCGGTTAAAACAATGCGTGTGCCCTCGACGTGGAGCCGCACACAACCAAAACATTCGTCTCCAGCACCCATTTTAGGCCAGCATACGCATTCGGTTTTAAGTGAAATTGGCTACTCTGATACTGAAATTGAAGCCCTTTCAGCTGACGGTGTAATCGGAATATCAAGTCATATGACCGTTGCTTGAGTTATGATGTAGCATTGCAATGGATCAGCGCTCGCTTAAACTGCAAGCTGTTTGTAATAATGACAGCGAGCAGCACGTGGATAATGTACGACGCAGAGGCGCAGGTAATATAGAATTACGGCATTTGCGCTACTTCTTAGCTATTGCGGAAGAGATGAGCTTTGCTCGTGCCGCTGATCGATTAAATGTCGCGCAGCCGGGATTAAGCCAGCAAATCAAGATTCTTGAAGAGCTGCTTGAAGTTCGGCTTTTTGACAGGTCGCGTCGAAAATTACGATTTACGCTTGCGGGTGAATTATTTTTTGAAGATACCAGAAAAATTCTTGCCCAGTTTGAGGTTGCGACCCAGACAGCAAAGCGTGCTGCGCGCGGTGAAGTTGGGCGGCTAGTTGTTGGGTATGTTGGCTCGGCTGCCTATACCGGCATGCTAACACGTGTGATTGGAGAGTTTCGCAAAACACATCCTTCTGTCGAGCTGGAAATCTCTGAATTGGAGATGCTGCGTCAAGTTGATGCGATCGGAGACGGGCGCATGGATGTGGGGTTTATTCGCCCACCTGCTCCTTTGCCGACGAGTATTGCGTCTATTCCTATCCTGCATGAAGACTTAATGATTGCTTTGCCAGCTGATCATTTGCTTGCAGAACGGAATGAAGTCGCTCTCAATGATTTAAAAGCCGAAAAGTTCATTATTCCGGACCACCCATCACAAGTCAGCTTCAATTACTACACAACTTTGGCTTGTCAGGCTGCTGGATTTGAGCCTGAGTTTGGGCTCAAAGGGCGAGATTTCACGACTATTGCCAGTATGGTTTCGGTGGGACTTGGTGTTGCTGTGGTTCCACAGTCCATTCAGTGTGTTCAGCTGCCGTCTGTTGTTTACAGACCAATAAGAGATGTTAGCACACGTGCCGAACTTGCTGTTGCATTCAGACGTAGTGATCATTCTCCAATCGTGCGAACTTTTGTTTCCGTTGCGCGTCGCTACTTTCAGTCGCCTGCGAATGATTGATGAGTTTATCCCTCTCAACTAATAAGTATTAGTTATGAAATTCGCTCTGGGAACGTATTGTGATGAAGGGTCGGCTGGCATTTAATGCTGTTATGACGAAGCTATGATTACGTCACAACCATAAACGGGATCACGGCGAAATTAGTTGAAAATCGGCTTATCACAAGGCGTTATCGCTCATTTTCGCGAAGTTGGAAGGCATTACGTTGGCAGACTGGACAAAGCGGGCGGGATCAATTTTTAAATGTGAAAAGGGTTCAGTCTCCGGTACTATTGGAGTGGCGGTTACCAACCATCCTTTGGCCTCAGCTGCGGCAATGGAAATGCTTGCCGCGGGCGGCAATGCTTTTGATGCTACTGTATCCTCGCTTTTCACGTTGACCGTAGTCGAACCAATGATGGTTGGCATATTTGGTGGTGGGGCCGCGGTGGTTCATCACGCGGATGGCGCAATAGATGTTTTCGACGGCCTCGCTACCGCTCCGGCTCAAACCAGAGCTGATAGTTATATACCCATCTCCGACAGCTGGCCTGATTATATGGAGACAAAAGGTCGCCAGAACCGCGTTGGCCCGAAAGCAATTGCTGTGCCTGGTAATCTTAAGGCATGGTGTGAGATGGCTTCCAATTTCGGGCGGTTGCCACTTACACAGCTTATAGGCCCAGCCATTCGTTACGCTGAAGAGGGCTTTATCCTCTCACCTTATCTTGCAACTTGTATAGAAGAAATTGCGCCAGATCTTGCACTTGATAGCGCAATCGCTGCGATTTTCCTTCCTAATGGTGTTCCTCTGAAAGCAGGCGAGCGTCTCATTCAGAAGGATTACGCACGTACACTTCGGGCCATCGCAGCCGGCGGGCCAGATGCATTGTTTCAGGGTGAACTCGCCGAACATTTGCGTCAATTTTTGTCGGCCTCTGGAACTTGGGTCACTGAGAGAGACATAGAACAGTACAAGGTCGTTCGTCGTGAAGCTGTTCATGGAACTTACCGGGGTTTTGATATTTTCGGTCCGCCGCCGCCGTGTTCAGGTGGTGTGCAGACTGTTCAGGTTCTTAATCTTCTGGAATCTAACGATGTTTCCGAAGGTGGATTTGGGACGTCTGAAACCTTGCATCGACTGATCGAGGCAATGAAGATCGCTGCAGCTGATCGTCTAGCCGTGACCGCAGATCCAGCGTTCGTGGATGTGCCTTTGGAGCGATTGACGTCCAAGGAATATGCTCGGGAGCGGGCAGATGATTTCGATCCAGACCATGCGCGTGTGCAAAAAGCGAAAATTCTCACTATTGAGTCTGCAAATACAACGCATGTTACAATTGCTGATGGAGAGGGAAATGTAGTAACATCAACACAGACTATTAATAGTCTGTTTGGTGCGCGCGTGGTCATCCCCGGCACCGGGATTATTCCTAATAATTATATGTATTTGTTCGACCCTCATCCGGGGAAAGCACTTTCCCTTGCTCCGGGTAAGCGAATTACCAGCGGGATAACAGCTCTAATCGGCAAAAAAAATGGAAAGCTTGAATTCGCGTTGGGCTTGCCTGGCGCTCATCGTATTCCTGCTTCCGCAATGCAGGCTGTTATCAATCTGATTGATCATGGCATGTCGTTGCAGGAGGCAGTAGAAGCGCCCCGTGTTTTCACATGGGGGCAGGAAGTCGAAGTTGAAAACGGCTTTTCGAATGAAGTGCGCGAGGGATTATCTGCGAGAGGGCATCGCGTCCTGCCGGTCGCTCACGTTGCTGGCGGAATGGGTGCAATCCAATTCCTATCCAATGGAACCATGATTGGGGCGTCTTGCTGGCGCGCTGATGGTGTGCCAATGGCAGCAGGTGGTGGACCCGCCAGAGCCAATACCTCTTTCTGGCCCGATCCCCGGCGGGGCAAAGTCTACTGATAAAGAAACGATAGATAATAATAAAAAACGATCTTCAGAGGAGAAGGTGATATGAAATTGAATCGTCGTGAGGCGCTTTTTTTAGGTGGAGGCGCTATTCTATTTGCGGCAACTCGTCCGGTTTTGGCAGCATCGCAGAGTGTCCTGCGTTTTGCGCCACACGCGGCCTTGCGGGTTCTTGATCCTGTTACCACGAGCGCATATGTCACCCGTAACCATGCATTCCTAGTCTACGATAATCTGTTCAGCATGGATTCCAAATATATGCCTCAGCCCCAAATGGTTGATCAGTGGAAGACATCTGATGACGGTTTGACTTGGGACTTTACCTTGAGAGACGGACTGGATTTTCATGATGGCGCGAAGGTAACATCAGCAGATGTAATTGCTTCTATTAAACGCTGGTGGCAAAAAGATGTAATTGGTGTCCGCTTGCAGGCGGCAACAAACGAGATCACAGCGACGGACGATAAAAGCTTTCGCATAGTTCTCAAAGAACCATTTGGTATCATGCTTGAAGCCTTTGCTCGCCCGTCGTCAATACCTCTTTTCATTATGCCCAAGCGCATTGCTGATCTTCCCCCAACGACTGTGCTGGAAGAAGTAGTGGGCTCTGGGCCATTTCGTTTTGTGCAGGAAGAGTTTCGTCCCGGTGTTGGCTGGACTTATGTTAAAAACGAGAAATATGTTCCGCGTACCGAACCCGCTGATGGTCTTGCAGGTGGAAAGGTGCCGAATGTTGACCGGATCGAAGCGATCTGGTTTCCAAGCCCTGACACGGCAATGAGCGCTCTTCAGAGTGGTGAACTTGATATTATGGAATCCATTAATCCGGATCATCGTATCAATTTTACGGGAAGCGATATTTCGCTTCAGCCAAAGGGCAGCCCAACGATCTCAACTATTCGTTTTAATTGGGCGCAACCTCCCTTTAATGACATCAAATTACGACAGGCTGTGCAAGCAGTAGCAACACAGCAAGACTATCTGGATGTTGTGGTGGGTGACCCTGACGCCTATAAAATATGTCCAGCTCTTTTCGGGTGTAATACCCCACTGGAAACCGATGCGGGGTTCATTGATAGTGGTACACCGGACATCGAACGTGCGAAGAAGCTCGTTGAGGAATCGAGTTATAACGGCGAGAAGGTTGTTATTATCACACCCGGCGATCTTGCCTCGTTTTCTGCTCTTGCGCCGATGACCCAACAGTTGTTGAGCTCGATTGGTATTCAAAGTGAGATCCAAACCATGGAATGGAGCGCTTTTCTAACCCGGCGTGCCAATTCCGGGCCCGTCAGTGACGGTGGTTGGAACCTCGCTCACGCTGTCTTTGATGGTATTGATCTGATATCTCCATTAGGCAACATGAACTTCGATGCCCGGGGTAAGGATGGCTACACTGGGTTTATTGTTGATCCAGAAACGGAAGCGCTTAAAACGCGCTATCAGCAGGAATCTGATCCGGCAAAACAAAAAGAGATTGCTGCTGAAATGCAGAAACGCGCCTATGAGCAGGTGTTCTATATCCCGCTTGGCACATATGACCAGTACACAGCAATCCGGCCTGAATTTGCAAATTACGTGAGCTCTCCTGTCGCCATTCTCTGGGGAGTGGGCAAAAGCTAATGCTAAGGCTACTTATTCTTCGTACGGTCTCTGCAATACCAGTTATGTTGTTCGTAGCATTGATCGTCTTCTTATTACTTCGTTTAAGTCCCGGTGATCCGGCTACAATCATGGCCGGAGATACGGCCACACCTGAAGCGGTTGCAGCTTTGCGCTCGCAAATGGGGCTGGATCAACCTCTACCTATTCAGTTTCTGACGTGGATTGCTGGCATTTTGCAAGGTGATTTCGGGCAATCAATCCTGTCTCGTATGCCAGTTACAACATTGATTGCAGATAGGTTGGCGCCCACTCTTATACTGGCGCTGTCTGCCATTGTTCTTACTGTAGTTGTTGCAGTGCCGTTGGGTGCACTTGCTGCGTGGCGGCATAACACATGGGTGGACCGTGCTGTGATGACTCTTTCGGTGCTCGGCTTTTCAATACCTGCATTCGTGGTTGCGTATCTTTTAATGCTGTTTTTTTCCGTCAAATCTGGGCTTTTACCTGTGCAGGGCTATGTTAGCCCCCTGGTTGATTTAGGAGGCGCTATAAGGCATTTGATCTTGCCTTCGCTAACACTCGCTCTTGTTTTTATGGCACTTATTGCTCGCGTTACGCGATCCAGCCTGCTGGATGTTCTCAATCAGGACTTTGTCCGCACCGCAAAAGCAAAAGGCAATCCAGCTTTTCGAATGCTTTGGCGGCATGCGCTGCCGAATGCTGCAATCCCGATCATCACTGTGATCGGATTAGGTATTGCCATGCTAATTTCGGGTGTTGTTGTGACGGAAAGTGTTTTCAATATTCCGGGTATTGGACGCCTTACAATTGATGCAATACTCGCACGCGACTACCCCGTTGTTCAGGGGCTCATGCTTTTCTTTGCACTGATCTATGTTGTAGTAAATTTACTTATTGACATAGCTTACATCGTTGTTGACCCAAGAATTCAGTATTGAGGGTAGGTCAGTGGCTTCTGAGACGATCTCTTTACATTCGCCCAAGTTACAATGGCGTAATTTCGTAGCTAATAATATGCTGCCGATAGCTTGTTGCTTGATACTTGCAATTATAATTGTGGCTTCTCTTGCAGCCCATTGGTTCATCCCGGCGGATTTAACAATGGTGCGTCCGCGTATGCGATTGAAACCACCTTCAGAACTCGCGTGGTTTGGAACAGATGCGATGGGGAGAGATGTATTTGCATTGTCTCTCTATGGCGCAAAGCTATCATTATTGGTGGGGTTGCTGACAGCCTTTTCTGGTGGTCTTCTAGGGACCGTTATTGGGCTTGTTACGGGATATTTCCGACGAATCGACGGACTAATTATGCGCTTGATGGACGCGATAATGGCTATTCCGAACATTCTGTTTGCAGTCGCTGTTGTATCATTGTTAGGTCCAAGTCTTCTAACTATTGTCGGCGCACTAGCATTTAGTGAAATTCCGCGTGTTGTTCGTTTGGTGCGAAGCGTCGTACTGAGCGTCAGAGAGGAGCCGTATGTGAAGGCCGCTGTTGGCATGTCGATACGCACACCTCTTATTCTTATACGCCATATACTGCCAAGTTGTGTAGCACCCTTGATCGTGCAGACCACCTATATCTTTGCGTCGGCTATTTTGTCCGAAGCTATACTTGGTTTTTTGGGCGTTGGTTTTCCGCAAGGTACACCAACATGGGGTAATATTGTTGCCGATGGTCGAACGGTTTTCTTACGCGCGCCGTGGACGATTATTGCTCCGGGTCTCATGCTTGCTATCACCGTTATGTCAGTCAATTTACTTGGTGACAGCCTGCGGGATCGCCTTGACCCAAGATTGTCACGTACGACAAGGATTCAGTCATGACGCTCAAAACTGGCAGCAATAGTGCCATACTAGAGGTTGAGAACCTAAGCGTTGCACTTCCTGGTGGACTTGATCGTGCCTATGCCGTGGATAATGTGTCTTTAACGGTGAAGCGCAGAGAAATTACCTGTGTTGTTGGGGAATCGGGATCGGGAAAATCGGTTACAGCGTCTGTCGTTATGGGGCTTTTGCCTGATGCGTTGCGTATTGTTCAAGGAAGCGTGCGGCTTGATGGTGAAGACATCACCAATGCGAGTGTCAGCCGAATGAACAGCTTACGTGGCAATCGAATGGCTATGATTTTTCAGGAGCCGTTGACTGCACTTAACCCGGTGATGCGCCTCGGAGATCAGATTGCCGAAGTCTTGCAGCTTCACAGACCTTCCATGAGTTCGGTAGATACTCGCAAGAGAGTGATAGAGCTAATGGCGGATGTCCATCTGCCTGCACCGGAGGAAATGTATAAACGCTACCCGCATCAGATTTCCGGTGGGCAACGTCAGCGGGTGACCATCGCTATGGCGCTCGCTATGGAGCCTGCATTAATTATTGCGGATGAACCTACTACAGCGCTTGACGTTACAACGCAGGCGCAGATTTTGTTATTATTCCGCGAGTTGCTGCAAAAGCATGACAGTGGAATTCTCATGATTACTCATGATTTTGGTGTGGTTGCAGATGTCGCCGATCATGTCACAGTTATGAAGCAGGGGAAAACTGTCGAAAGTGGTTTGCCGGATCAAATCATAGGCAATCCACAACATCCCTACACGCGTGAGTTAATCGCCGCTGTGCCTCGTTTTCAGTATCTGCCTCCTAGTGAGGCTAACTCATCAGTCGTACTTCAGGCTAGTGACTTGCGATTGACTTATCGCCAAAAGGGCTGGCTTCGCAAAAAGCAGGAAGTGACTGCACTGGATGGTGTAAGTTTATCTGTTTCTCAAGGGGAAACACTCGGTATCGTTGGTGAATCAGGCTCAGGGAAAAGCACTTTTGCGAAAACTGTCCTGGGTTTTGAACAGCCCGATAGTGGCAGTATATTCTTCAAAGGGAAGGATATGCTAGCAATCGATACAGCGACCCTGACAAGTGTACGCCATCGTATCCAGATGATCTTCCAAGATCCCTTTAGCTCGCTTAATCCGCGCCGAACAATCGGCCAGTCTTTAACCGAAGGTCCTGTGCGCCATGGTAAATCGAGGAGTGACGCAGTTCATCGTGCTCGCGAGCTTTTAGAGCAGGTGGGGTTGCTGCCTTCCGCCATGGAACGCTTTCCCCACGAGTTTTCCGGTGGCCAACGACAACGTATTTGCATTGCCCGTGCCCTTGCATTGGAGCCGGACGTTATTGTGGCTGATGAAGCCGTATCAGCACTTGATGTTACGGTTCAGGCGCAGGTGCTGGAACTCTTGCAATCTTTGCAGCGAGAGCTGGGCTTTTCGATGTTTTTCATAACGCACGACCTGCGAGTTGCTTCGAATATCTGCAACTACATTGCTGTTATGAGCAAGGGGCAGGTTGTAGAAACGGGAACTGCGAAGCAGGTCTTTCAATCCCCACGACATGATTACACACGGCGGTTGCTTGCAGCGCTACCGGGTTCAGAACTGCAAACCAAATGACTGTAATGAAGATTAGGCTGCCGAGAGAGGAGCGCTGAATGGCGGGTTTATATTATGAGGACTTCGTGATCGGTCGAGAATTCCGGCACGAATTAAGCCGAACCGTCACTGAAGCGGACAATATCAGTTTTAGTCTGATGACTTTAAACCCCCAGCCATTACATATTGATGCGCATTTCGCAGCGCAAACAGAGTGGGGTAAGCCTCTGTTCAATAGTCTTTATACATTGGCAATAATGGTAGGTATGAGTGTTCAAGATACTACACTGGGTACTACCATAGGTAATCTTGGTATGTCGGATGTGCGATTTCCGAAACCTGTATTCCATGGGGATACATTGCGCAGCCGAACAAAGATTGTTTCTCTCCGTGAAAGTAAATCTCGTGCGGATGCCGGACTGGTCGAGTTCGAGCATACTTGCGTCAATCAATACGGCGATATTGTCGCGATCTGCCGACGTATGGCAATGATGCAAAGACGGCAGGTTGCCTGATGCGTTCTTATCTTTTCGTTCCAGCCGAAAGTTTGCGGAAATTTGAAAAAGCACGACATGGTGCGGCCGATACGCTTATTCTAGATCTTGAGGATTCTGTTGCCCATACTGCTAAGGAAAGTGCGAGATTGAGTCTCGCAACTATGTTGCAAGCCCCGCGTGGCAAACAGAAATTTTTTGTACGGATCAACGCTCTCGATACAAATCAGAGTATTTATGATCTCGCTGCGGCTATGCCATTTCGACCGGACGGTATTGTATTACCAAAGGCAGGCTGCGGAAGCGATGTTACCTTGCTATCGAATTGGTTGGATGCTTTTGAAGTCTCATACAATCTGAGTTTGGGAATAACCAAAATAATTGCAATCGTTACGGAAACCGCTCAGGCGCTATTTCAAATGGCATCATTCACGGGTTCAAGTGATCGTCTTTGCGGGATGATGTGGGGAGCGGAAGACCTTGCAGCGTCATTGGGGGCTATCGAAAACCGAAGTGGGACAAGCTATTCGGCGCCATTTTTGATGGCTCGAAATCTATGCTTGGCAGGTGCTGCTGCGGCCGGGGTTGACGCCATTGATGCAGTCTGTACTGATATTGAAGATATCCAGCGCATAGAGAACGAAGCTGTTCAGGCCCGTCGCGATGGTTTCGCTGGCAAGGCTATTATTCATCCAAATCACATTGCCGTTGTGAATGATGCTTTTTCGTCTAAAGCTGAGGAAGTGATTTGGGCAAATAAAGTCGTAAGTGCGTTTAAGGAAAATCCCGACGCTGGCGTCATTCGCATCGATGGCCAGATGATTGATAAGCCACATATGCGCACTGCACTTAAGATTCTGGAGCGCTGCCATACTGGTGAAGTATAGAGTCTATTGACGTTACAGCTTATGATTTGCGCACGAGAGATATGAAGCCAGTCAGCAATAGCATTCGACGAAGCAAGATATTGGTTCCATCCGCACTCTGCTCATAATTCTATCTGTCTACACATTGCTATAAATCTTTTAACTGATTGAGACGCCTCGTTTTTGCGAAATGCGAGGGCCACGTCTGATGTGGTGGGAATACCTGTTACATCGATATAACGAATGCCGGGCAAGCCTACTGCACTTAAGGATTTGGGGGCCAGAGCGACGCCCATACTTATCGACACGCGACTGGCAATTTCTGTAAAATCAAGAGCCTGTGCACTAATGCTGGGGTCAAAACCAGCGCTGTGGCACGCTTCGATTGTTGTGCCGTGAAAGCCGATGTCGGATGGCTGACGCGGGGTGATGAAGATTTCATCCTTGAGCGATGGAAGCTCGATGGTCGATTGATGCACCAGCGGGTGCGTTTCGCTGAGAACTGCAACAAGCGGCTCCTTTCTCACCACAAGGCTCGTGAGGCCCGGCAGAAGTGGCGCGGGCCAGCGCACGAAGCCCATATCGAGAAGCCCTTCGGAAATGCGCGTTAATTGCATCCGCAGTTCCATCTCCACCAGATTGACGGAGACGTCGGGATACTCCTCCTTAAATTTACGTATGGTCTCGAAAACAATGCCTGAATAGGCGGCTGATGCGACATAACCAATGGAGATCTGACCAATCTCACCACGCCCGGCGCGATTGACCGCAATCATCGTCGCATCGACCTGCATCAGGATTTTGACAGCCTCGCGATAGAGCACTTCGCCTGATTGTGTGAGCTGAACAGCGCGGCGTGAGCGGTCGAGAAGTGGCGCCCCGAGAATGGTTTCCAGCGCCATGATCTGTTGGCTCAAGCCCGGTTGGGCAATACCAAGTTTCGCGGCCGCACGTTCGAAGTTCTTTTCCTCTACAAGCGCGCAAAAATAGCGCAGATGTCGGAGTTCAAAGGATTTTGGCGTGAGGAGCTTGCTGCGCTGTTCCGGCATGGATGTTTCTTTGAATAATTCAATACTATGGCGATTTTGATTATCATAACTCAAACTTATGAAAAATACGCCCTTGAATTATTGGATAGATTACGAAAAGATGATTAATGGGGTCCAGTTTAAACCTTGAGGGGATCAAAGTGAAAATCCTGGCCCGAAATCGCAGCACATTATCGGTTGTTATTCTTTCCGGCACGACGTTGGCCTCCATCGTTGCAGTCAATGCGCAGGAATCAGCAAGCACCACTGTGCTCGCACCGATTGTCGTGAATGGCGGTTCGGAAGATCCCACAGCGCCGATTAAGGGCTATGTCGCTAAAACCAGTATCAGCGCGACCAAGACCGGAACGCCTCTGGTTGAAACTCCGCAGTCAATCTCTGTGGTGACAGCGAATGAAATGGCAGCACAGGGTGCCCAGAACCTTGGACAGGCGCTTGGCTATACGCCGGGCGTTGTGTCTGAGCCTTATGGGTCCGATCCGCGCTTTGATTCACCGCTGATCCGTGGTTTCGATGGCCGTCAGGTTCAGTTTCTCAACGGTCTTCGCTTGATGCGCACTGCAGGTGCCTCGGCGGTTGATCCCTATATGCTTGAGCGCATTGAAGTGGTGCGTGGGCCTGCCTCAGTGATGTTCGGTCAGGGCAATCCCGGTGGCCTGATCAATATGATCAGCAAGCGCCCAACGTTTGAGAAGTTCGGCGAGATCGGTGTTCAGGCTGGCAGCTATGAGACTTATGGCACCTATTTCGACTTTGGCGGGCCTGTCGCGGACAGTGATCAATTTGCCTATCGCCTGACGGGTATGGTGCGCAAAGCTGGCACACAGACAGATTTTCTTGATAATGATCGTTATTTCATCGCGCCTGCATTCACGTGGAAGCCGGATGAAGACACAAAGCTAACCATTCTCACCAGCTTCCAGCACGACAATCCAAGCTCGCCTTCGGGATTGCCACCAGAATTTACACTCAATTCGACCGGCTATACCCTGCCGCGCGATTTTTCGCTGGGCGATCCTGATTTCGACCGTTCAAGCCGCGATGTTATCAATCTTGGTTATGAACTTGAGCATCGTATCAATGAGACGTGGACCTTCCGTCAGAACGCGCGCTATTCCAATCAGAGCTGGCAATATCAGGCGCTTGGCTATTCAAATTCTGGACGAATTACGGATGGCCGTACTTTAAGACGTATTGCGACATATCAGGATGAACGCCTGAACACCTATAATATCGATAATAACCTTGTGGCGGAATTTAATACCGGCCCGGTTGAGCATAAATTTCTCGCTGGCCTCGATTATCGCTATTTCGACAATAATGTAGAAACGCAGTTCTGGCGCTGGGCACCGCTGGATATTTATAATCCCATCTATGGTCAGCCGATCAATCTGACGGAAAGAAATCTGGCGACTAAGGTCGATTCAAGCCTGAGCCAGCTTGGTATTTATGCACAGGACGAACTCGCCTATGAAAACTGGCGCGCTACCTTTGGTCTGCGTCAGGATTGGGCGAGCACGAAGGGCACTTCAACCAATTTGAATACGCTTATATCGCGTCCGCTCGACAAGGATGATCACAAGCTGACAGGCCGTGCTGGACTTGGATATGTGTTTGATAATGGCATTGCACCATACATCAGCTATTCGACATCGTTCGAACCGCTTGCTGTGCCTGCAACTGGCCCAGTGCTTGAACCGACCACTGGCAAACAGTGGGAAGCAGGCATTAAATATCAGCCGAATGGCTGGGACGGCTATTTTGCAGCAGCCATTTACGACTTGCGCCAGCAGAATGTTGCGGTTTCGGTCCTTGAGAACGATAAAACTGTTACAAAGCAGATTGGCGAAGTACGCGTTCGGGGTTTGGAACTTGAGGGTGTTGCAAGTCTCACACAAGGCCTCGATCTGCGTGCAGCCTACACATACATGGATGCTGAAAATATCGAGGGTAATTATAATGGCAAGCGTCCTGCCAATGTCCCTGAACATGCGGCAAGTGTCTGGCTCGACTATACTTTCCAAGAAGGCTCAGTGCTTGAAGGTTTCGGCGTTGGCGGCGGCGTGCGCTATGTCGGTCAGCGTTATGGCGATCTCGATAATAATTATGATCTTGATGCAATCACGCTTACAGATGCCGTCATTCACTATCAGAAGGATCACATCAGGGCGTCGCTCAATATTAAGAATATTGCGGACAAGAAGTATGTCGCAAGTTGCAGTTCTTTCGGATGTAACTATGGTGACGGCAGAACCTATATGAGCAAGCTGACATTTTCATGGTAAAAGGCCCGCAACGCGGATCGATAGTCTCTGCATCTAAAATCAGCCGCCGGAAAGCCCTTGGCCTTCTGGCGGCTTTGGCTTTGCCGAATGTAGCGCGCGCCAATCCATTTCCGCGCATTGCGGCAATCGATTGGGCAATGCTCGAATGTCTTGTGGCATTGGGTGTCACGCCGATTGCGGCAACAGAGCTGATCCGGTTTCGTGAAGATGCGGTTGAGCCGCAATTGCCTGCTTCGGTTGTCGATCTCGGTCTGCGTGGTTCGCCGAATTTCGAGCTGCTCTATCTGCTCAAGCCTGATCTGATCCTGAGTTCTCCTTTTTATACCCGCCATGAAGAGGCGATGAAATCGATAGCGCCGATCATGTCGTTGCCGTTTTACGTGCGCGGCGAGGGGCCTTATGAGAAGTCGCTGCAAGCTGTAACGGCGCTGGGCGATAAGCTTGAACTCAGCGCCAAAGCATCAAGTGTTGTTGAGGATCAGGCGAAGTTTATTGCCGAGACGAAAGAGACGTTGAAACCTTTTGCATCGCGCCCGACCTACCTCATCAATATTGGCGATGCGCGCCATTTCCGCGCTTTCGGCAATGACAGCATGTTTGGTGATGTGCTGGAACGGCTTGGTCTGCCAAACGCCTGGACGGATCGCTCGCGCTTTACATTTGCGGCTCCCGTTCCGCTGGAAAATCTGGCAGCAAATCCTGATGCGCGCATCATCATCATCTCGGATATTCCAGTTGAATCGCGCAACAGCCTGCGTAACAGCGTGATCTGGCAATCGCTCAAACCTGTCCGCGACGGCCGTGTCTATATGGTGGGTAACATCAATCCCTATGGCGGACTGACCGCCGGATTGCGATTTGCACGGCTTCTGAGTCGGGCGTTGCAGGTAAGCGGCGAGGCATTCCTGTGACCCGTGGTGGACTGATTTCAAGCGCTGTAATCGGTGTTATGATTGCTCTTGGGCTGTTTCTCTGGAACGCCAATGCATTTTTGCCTTTTGCACAATGGCCTTCGCTGCCGTTTAATCCGCAAAGCATGAGTACCGAGCAGGTCATTCTGGCCTATGCGCTGTTTCCGCGTGCTTCCGTTGCGATTTTTGCCGGTGCAGCACTGGGGCTGGCGGGTGCTTTGCTGCAGCGTTTGCTCAACAACCCAATTGCCGATCCATCGACGCTTGGTGTGTCATCGGGCGCGCAGCTGGCAATCGTTACTGCAACGCTGTTCTTCCCGACAGTGCTTGACCAGTTTCGCTGGGCGGTGGCGCTTTCGGGTGCTGGTGTTGCGACCGCAATTGTGTTTCTGCTCGGCTGGCGCAGTCGGCTTGAGCCAGTGACGATGGTTGTGTCCGGTCTTCTGATCGGTGTGACATGCAGTGCGATTTCCGCCGCGATGACACTATCGCAGGGCCAGTATCTCATGTCGCTTGTGACATGGAATGGCGGTTCGCTGAGCCAGCAGGACTGGTCATCGACAGTCGCCCTTGCTTTGCAATTTCTTGTCTGCCTCATTGCCGCAATCATGCTGAGCCGTCCGCTGACGCTTGCAGGCCTTGGCGATAGCAGCGCTCGCTCGCTGGGTGTTCCGCTGGCATGGCTGCGCGTTGCGGTCGTGGCTGTTGCGGTGGTGCTGAGTGCAGGCGTTGCAGCCAGTGTCGGGCTTGTCAGTTTTATCGGTCTGGCTGCCCCCGCAATCGTCCGTGGCTTCGGGGTCAGAAAGCCGGGTTCAATCCTGCTGGCGTCACCTTTTGCTGGTGCCGTTCTTCTCTGGATCTGCGACGGAGCGGTGCAAGTTTTCGGCGCAAATCTGGGTGAGACTTTCCCGACAGGCGCAGTTACCGCGCTGATCGGCGGGCCTTTGCTGCTCTGGCTCATTCCGCGTGTGCGTTCGACAGGATCGCAGCAATCCTCACCTGCACAGGTTTTCAGACGTGCTTCCAATGCCAAACTTGGCTTTTTGCTCATCGCTCTGCTGGTCGCAGCTTTTCTCGCTCTTGCGCTTGCGCGCACGCCGGAAGGCTGGTTGCTTCTGACAGGCCATAATCTTCGCGATATCTTGCCTTTGCGCTGGCCGCGCCTTCTGGCAGCCGCTGCCGCAGGCAGTCTGCTTGCAATGGCGGGCGCTGTCCTTCAGCGCCTAACCGGCAACCCGCTGGCAAGCCCGGAAGTAATCGGCGTCAGTGGCGGGGCAGGCATAGGCTTTGCTTTAGCACTGACAATTTTCGCGGCACCCAATAATGCGCAATTGCTGCTTTGCGCGTCCATTGGTGCGCTGATTGCCATGCTGGTTGTGTTGAGCTTTGCGAGCCGCAGAAGGCTGTCATCTGCACGCTTGCTGCTGGCCGGTATTTCGGTCGGTTCGCTCGCATCTGCCATTTTGAGCATCTTCCTCTCGATTGGCGATCAGCGGTCGTGGCAGATTCTTGCCTGGCTCAGCGGGTCATCGGCAACGGCAACGCCGGAAAGTTCGCTCTTCCTTGTCGTGCTGACATTCACAGTGATTGGGCTGGCATTGCTCGCATCCCGCTGGCTGACCATCCTGCCGCTGGGGCAGACGATTCCAGTCTCGCTTGGTTTGCCGGTGCGGTCTGCGCGGATATTGACGATCCTGCTTGCCGCGATTGCCAGTGCCGCAGCATCGCTTCTCGTCGGTCCCTTGAGTTTTGTGGGGCTGATGGCACCGCATATGACGCGGCGTATGGGCTTTGATCAGGCTCAGTCGCATGTCGTGGCATCAGCCGTGCTGGGCGCGCTTTTGATGGTGATTGCCGATCTTGGTTCGCGCAATGCGACCTTCCCTTATGAGTTACCGCTGGGCCTTTTCGCAGCTTTGGTCGGTGCGCCCTATCTTGCCTGGGCATTAAGTAAAAAAGGATAATCCGATGAACACGAACACGCCGCTCTGGATGGATTCTCCGGAGCGATACGGGCTTGTGAGCCGGATTCTGCATTGGGCAATGGCCTATATTCTGCTCTGGCAGTTTGTGATGATCCTTTTGTGGAAAATGGTTGGCCCTTCACCGGTGCTGGATGCCATCCGGGTTTTCGGTCCGGCACATGGAACGGTCGGGTTTCTGACGATTGTATTGGTTGTCATGCGTGGCATCTGGGCATTCATCAATCGCAATCAGCGCCCGCCGCATCAAGCAGGACTGATGGGCAAACTGGCGCGCATTGCACATAATGCTTTCTATGTGCTGATGTTCGCCATTCCGGCTCTGGCACTGTTTCGCGCCTATGGCAGCGGTAAGGGACGCGAGCAATGGGGCATCAATATTGTCCCTGCAACGGGCGAGAAGGTGGAATGGATGATGGCACCCGCAAATGCGCTGCACAGCCTGCTTTCATGGGTTCTGTGCGTGTTGATCGTCGCCCACATACTGGCCGCGCTGTATCATCGTTTGGTTCTTAAAGATGGTATTCTCTCACGCATGGCTGGCCCGATGCGAACTTAATTCGGTAAGATTCGAGGCGACTAAAGATTTCGAATATTCAAAATATGGCAATGATGGACTATCCAGAGGCGCTGCCCCGACGTGTAGATGTATACTCATCGCCAATGGTAAATTTAACTATTATCGCGCTACAGGTCGTCTTATTAAGAGAATGGTATCTGGGCTCTCCGCAACCGGGACAGGATTAGCATGTCTGCATTGTTTGAACTTGAGAATGTGACTTTTTCGGTTGAAGGACGCACGCTGTTGCAGCCCCTGACAGCATCTATACAAGCGGGCAGTATGACTGCGCTTATCGGACACAACGGTTCCGGGAAGTCGACATTGCTTAAAATTCTTGCTCGGCAACACGTTGCATCGGCAGGAAAGATAAGCTTTGCAGGTAAAAAGCTTGATAAATGGGGTGAGCGAGAATTTGCGCGTAAGCTTGCATATCTTCCGCAGCAGACTGCGCCAGCTACGGGTATGCTTGTCAAAGAACTCGTGGCATTGGGACGCTACCCTTGGCATGGTGCTCTTGGGCGGTTTGGCTCGATTGATCGGCAGAAAGTTGACGAGGCCATTGAATTAACGGGGCTGCGCCCGTTTGTTAATCGTTTGGTTGATACGCTTTCAGGTGGAGAGCGGCAGCGTGTGTGGCTTGCTATGTTGGTCGCGCAGGATGCAGAGTGCTTGTTGTTGGATGAGCCAACATCTGCGCTGGATATTGCTCATCAAATTGAAGTTTTATCGCTTGTACGAAAACTATCGCACGAAAAAAAACTAAGCGTGTTCGTTGTTTTACATGATGTTAATATGGCTTCGCGCTTTTGTGACGAGGTTTTAGCCCTGCACAGTGGTAAATTAATCGCCCGCTCGACCTGCAACGATATTATGCAGCCTGAACAGCTTCGGGACATATATGGAATAGAGATGGATGTTATGCGTAATTCTTCTAATGGGTTGTTGTTTGCTACCCCGCGATAGGTAACTCTATTATTATCTAATCACGCGCAGTCGAATTTTTTATTGATCGCGTGATTTTGTAATCGTTATTTGGTTTTATAAAAATCTATCTTCATTCGCTGTAAAGCTGATTTAGAAAGTATATCCTTCTGAAATATCAAGCTGTAGGGCAACAGTTGCTTTTTTAATATCCTTCGCAACGATTGCTTCGTAAACGTCTATGTGGTGCTGAGCAGAGCTTCGGAAAAGCGTGTCATTTGGAACGGATTGCCGCACGGAAGGACCGATATGCATCCAAAGTGGTTCCAATAGTTGGCTGATGAAGGCAAGGTTGCTCATTTCTGCAATCAACATATGAAAATGATAATTCGCCTCAAGGAAGAGGTCTAGATCGTTAATTTCAGCGGAGCGGCAAATATTTGCAACGTAGATTTTCAGCTTATCAAGCTGCTCTTGCGTATGATTTTCGATCGCGCGTTCCAGCGCAGCAGTTTCTAAGATAGTTCTTAGCACGCGAATATCATACAGTTCCTTAGTGGTGAATATCGGCACCATCATCGTTCGATTGGCTGTTGAAACCACACTGCCAACACTCTCCAGCCTCTGTAATGCATCACGAACGGGCATCAAACTGGTTCCCAGGCTTTTAGCGAGTCCTCGGAGAGGTAGCTTCTGCCCCGGTGTAAATCGCCCCATCATAAGATTACGCTTAAGCATCTCATAAATTTGCTCATGAAGCATGTCACGGGAAACTGGTGACAGTTCAGGCGCGCTCGATCCTGCTGGGCCGATTTCACGATTTTGCATAAGGTCTCCTCTCAATATGCCGTCGTCATAACATCGAACATAACCTTTAGCATTAAAAACATTGCTGCAAAACTGTTATAACACTAGACAAATGTGCAGCGTAGCCATAATCTCATACCGCCAAGTTTGCCTTGAAAAGATCATGTCAGATGAATGGACGGAGCAGACCTTAATAAAGCGGTCTCTTGCAGCCCTCGTGCCCAGACGGACGATTGCGCAAACGTCAAATGGAGGAAGATACAAATGAATGATAGGCTTTCCAACTCTCTCGCCCATGCGGATATCACGACAACTTTGCATCCCTACACAGATGCGCGTGCGCATGAACTGCAAGGCCCAATGATCATTGATCGCGGCAAAGGCATCTATATTTACGATGATGCTGGCAAGGAATATATAGAGGGGTTGGCGGGATTGTGGTCGGTAGCGGTTGGCTTTGACGAACCGCGTCTCGTCAAAGTTGCAGCCGAGCAAATGGCGAAATTGCCCTACTACCATACATTCAGCCACAAATCTCATGAGCCATCCATCCGTCTCGCGGAGAAGATCGTTGAGATGACACCTGCGCAGCTAACACGGGTGTTTTTTACGAGTTCAGGTTCCGAAGCCAACGACACTATGGTCAAGATGGTTTGGTACATGAACAATGCGCTGGGCCGACCACTAAAGAAGAAATTTCTCGCCCGAACGCGTGGCTATCATGGTATCACGATTGCCTCTGGCAGTCTGACAGGCTTGCCAAACAATCATCGCGATTTCGACCTCCCTGCGATTCCGGTTCGTCATCTGACTTGTCCGCATTTTTATCGGTATGGCCTGCCGGGCGAGAGCGAAGCTGAATTCACAGCTAGGCTGATTGCTGAAGCTGAAACAGTGATCCTTGAGGAAGGCCCGGAAACTATTGCGGGTTTCATCGGTGAGCCACTAATGGCTGCGGGCGGCGTGATGCCTCCGCCGGAAGGTTATTGGAAAGGCATTGAAGCGCTCTGTCGCAAATATGATATTCTGCTGATTGCTGATGAAGTAATCTGCGGCTTTGGTCGTCTTGGCACGACCTTTGGCTGTGAGCATTACGGTTTCAGTCCGGACATTCTGATCATGTCCAAGCAACTGACCTCGTCATATATGCCCCTCGCAGCGGTTGTATTTACCGAGGCCGTCTATGATGCGATTGCCGACAATACGGCCAAGATCGGCACTTTCGGCCATGGCTTCACTGCCTCCGGTCATCCGGTTGCAACAGCCGTGGGTGTTGAAAATCTCAAAATCATTGAAGAGCGTGATCTGATTGGAAATGCAGCCCGTATGGGTGCCATTTTGCAGTCACAACTGGCAGAGCTTGCCGATCATCCACTTGTTGGGGAAGTCCGCGGCGCAGGCCTAATCGCTGGTATCGAGCTTGTTGCTGATAAAGAAAGCCGTCGCCCCTTTTCCGCACCAGGAAAAATTGGTGCTCGCGCTTTTGCAGCTGGACATGAGAATGGACTGATTGTTCGCGCTATTGGTGATGTTGTTGCACTGTGCCCACCACTCATCATCAACGAAGAACAGGTGCATGAGACGGTGAAACGTCTCCGCAGAACACTTGACGATACTGCCCGGTGGCGGAACTCTGAAAACCTGAACTAATCAACAACACGAAGGGCGCTGTATAAATTACAGCGCCCTTTTTAATGAGTTCATCGTTTTATTAGTCGCCTAGTGCAGAATCTGGCTAAGAAACAGTTTTGTTCGCTCGTGCTGTGGGTTATCGAAGAATTCGGCGGGCGCATTTTCTTCAACGATCTGCCCCTGATCCATAAAGATCACACGGTTCGCAACCTGACGCGCAAAGCCCATTTCATGTGTCACGCAGATCATCGTCATGCCTTCATCGGCAAGGCTTACCATCGTATCGAGCACTTCCTTGACCATTTCCGGATCAAGCGCCGATGTCGGCTCATCAAACAGCATGACTTTCGGGTTCATGCAAAGTGCACGGGCAATTGCCACGCGTTGCTGCTGACCACCGGAAAGCTGACCCGGATATTTATTGGCCTGCTCCGGGATTTTCACGCGCTTTAAATAATGCATGGCGATTTCTTCCGCCTGCTTCTTTGGCATTTTACGCACCCAGATCGGGGCCAGCGTGCAGTTTTCCAGAATAGTCAAATGTGGAAAGAGGTTGAAGTGCTGAAACACCATGCCGACTTCACGGCGCACTTCATCAATCTTCTTAAGATCATTGGTCAGTTCGATGCCATCGACAATGATCTGGCCCTTCTGGTGTCCTTCCAGACGGTTGACGCACCGGATCATCGTTGATTTGCCTGAACCCGATGGACCCGCGACGACGATACGTTCGCCACGCATAACTTTGAGATTTATGTCACGCAGAACATGGAACTCGCCATACCATTTGTGCATGTTCTTAATCTCGATAGCCACTTCAGTCTTCGAGATCGTCATTTGAGAGCTATGTTCTTGACGCTCTTCGAAACGTTTGACATTTTCGCCTGCCATTAGAGCATCCTTCTGAATTGTTACGGCTTTGCCCATTGGGCTGCACAGTTTATCAATATTCGCTATCTGACTATTTGAATTCAGAAGCTGCTCAACGCCTCGTCACATATCTGTAAAAGCTCATCAGCATCAGAGATAGAAAAAGGCAGTGGTGGCCTGATTTTCAGGACATGACCAAGCGGTCCAGATGCACTGATCAGCACGCGGCGGCGGCGAAGCTCATTGACGAGTTTACCAGCATCATCTGGTGAAGGTCTGCCATTCTCGTCAAGAATATCAACGCCTAGAAATAAGCCCACGCCGCGCACGTCACCGATCGCTGCGTGGCGCTTCGATAGGTCCTCGAAGCCGGCTTTCATATGTGTGCCGACTTTTAAGGCATTTGCCAGAAGGTCGTCATCGTGAAGTATGTCCAAAACTGCAGAGGCAGCGGCACAGGCAACAGGGTTGCCGCCGAATGTGTTGAAGTAGCGGGCTTCGCGAGCAAAACGTTCAAGAACTTCCTCACGTGCGACGACGCCCGCGATCGGGTAGCCGTTGCCCATCGGTTTACCCATGGTGACGAGATCAGGGACGATGCCGTGGCGCTGGAAGCCCCACATATGTGAACCCAAACGACCGAAGCCAGCCTGCACTTCATCGGCAATAAAAAGGCCGCCTGCTTCGCGGATTGCATCAACAGCACCTTTAAGAAAACCGGGCGGTTCGGCAAAGACACCATCGCTCGAAAAAATCGTATCGACAAGAAGTCCGGCGGGACGAATGCCATGACGCTGCATATCTGCAATAGCAACTCGAACTTCATTTTCAAAAAAAGCTGCGATCTGCTCAGGAGAACCCGCAACGCGTGCATCAGGCGCAGCAATAGTGCGAACGTCAATCGCCAATGGCACATTTGGGCCGAGCGAAGGCGACATGGCCGCTATTGCATGGCTAATACCGTGATAGGCATTAGCAGTGACAATAAAACCTGTTCCGCCTGTATGGTTACGGGCAATGCGCAGCGCCAGATCATTGGCTTCGCTGCCTGTACAGGTTAGCATCAAACGGTTGGTTTGGGCCGGAAAGTGGCTGAGCAATTTCTCAGCATAGCTGATAATACCTTCATCGAGATAACGCGTGTGAACATTAAGGCGCGCAGCCTGTTCAGCAATCGCTGATACAACACGGGGATGACAATGCCCAACGCAGGGCACATTGTTATAGGCATCAAGATAGGCATTTCTCGCCTCATCATAGAGCCGGACGCCAAATGCGCGTTCAAAATGCACCGGCTCTTCGTAGAACATGCGGTACGGTTGACCCAGAACACGCTGACGGCGTTCGACAAGGTTTCGTGTACGCTCATCAAGGTTTCCGGAGTTCTGAGCATCAAACGCATTGATCATCACAGGTACACTCATGGCATGCGCCTTTATTTCTGGTGAATGGTGCTGAATGGGTTTTGCGATAGTGCTGACAGCCGCTTTAAACGCATCCAAGAGGCGGGATTGTTTTTCATGATGTAAGGACGGTTGGCCGGATCACTATCTGCCAAAAACTCTGTAACAATGACGTTGATGACGCACCGTGCGATCATAAACTCCGGCAAGAGCGTGCATTCCAAATCCGATAAAGCTGCAACACTATGATAAGCGCTGACGACATCGGCGGCGTTCTGAAAATCATCCTCTTCACCGCGAATTTGTAGCAACGCTGCACCAGCAAGATCGACGAGACGAGGAGCGTAGACCAAATCCCCGAAATCAAGGAAACCAGCCAATTGGTCGCCGCTGATAAGGATGTTTTGACCGTTCATGTCACTATGAACAGCCTGTGTGGGCAATTGAGCGATTCGTGGCAGCGCTACCGTTTCAAAACGATCAAGCATGGCCTGAGCCAGCGGACGACGATCTGCGTCGATCAGACGTAAATGCGCCCGCAGAAGGCTGATATTTTTCACATCCCATACAAGATCGCGCTCGTGAGCATAGGCATGATCAAAGGCAGACAATGCATTATCAAGGTTGGCCACTGACCGCCCAATTGTCTGGCGTAATTCTCTTGATAATGAAGCTACAGAAGAAAGCGGTGTTCCTTCAAGATAGGTCAATAGCCGCAAATATCTGCCATCATCTAGCGCGATGGGAACAATCGTCTCGCCATTGATTGTGGATGTGACACGTGGTGCTGGAATTTCTGGTGCCGCTTGCTCAATATGGAGAAGAGCTGCATTTTCCAACAATACACTGTCGATGCTTTCCTGCGGATCAGAAACCTTGAGCGTGAACGTCGCGCCATCGACTACACGAATACGGAAATTTTGCGTGCGTTCACCGCCAAGCTCTGTGGCTTGACCATTAACACCAAAATGCTTCCGCGTAAGTGTCTCTGCATCAATCGTCGTAAGGCGCTCCATCATTCTTCTGCTTCCTGAAATGAATCAGCCAGAATGCCGAAGCAGTTGACGACATCGGAGACAACAGCTTTTCGCGCGGCTGAAGCATTGTGAGACGCTATGGCATCATAGGCTATTTCGTGATCGGGAATTGCGTCAATCAGTTTACCCGGCTCAGCCTTGGCCAGACGTACAGATGGGCCCATTCTCAACCAAAGCGGTTCAATCATATCGCGCAGAATGGGAGAGTTGCTCATATCTGCAATATGCAGATGGAAGCTGGCATTCGCACGCAGGAAATGACTGGTATCATTGGCGCGTGCTGCCACAATCATGGCTTCAAAATGCACACGTAAACCAGCAAGACTTTCGGGCGTAGAAGCTCGCGCGGCACGCGCCGCCGAAAGTCCTTCCAATGCCACCCGAATATCGCGAATTTCCGTGAGTTCAAGCATGGTCAGACGCGGCACTATAAAGGTGCGCTCAAGACGCAGTGCGCCAAGGCTTTCGAGCTTTTGAAGCGCGTCGCGGACCGGAACCACACTTGTTCCAAGAGCCGCAGCCAGATTCCGAAGGATAAGTCTATCACCGGGGCGAAACTCCCCGATGATGAGTTTTTCCTTGATCTGCTGGTAGATCTGTTCGTTCAATGTATCCTGAACGAGCGTCTTATATGTCGGCATGGAACCGTCATCTGCCAGCACGTTTTGCTTGCTGTCCATATCTAGCGCCTCTCAAGAGCAAATTCGCGCTCAAGACGCCGGGAGTGAATGGAGAGAATGAAACAAAATACGAAAAACGCACCACCGACAACAAGATATGCTTCACGATAGAAACCAAGCCACGCACCGTCAGCAATGGCCCCGCGTGCACCGCCGAGCACGTCGATCAAGCCAATGATGCTAATCAACGTTGTGTCTTTGATGGACTCGATAAAGGTGTTGATGATTGCAGGTAAAGCGATGCGAAATGCCTGCGGCAACACGATTAAACGTGAAATCAGGCCACCGGAAAGCCCCAAGCTCTTCCCCGCTTCTGACTGACCTCGAGGCACGGCTTCAAGGCCACCACGGATTGCTTCGGCAAGGTAGGCAGCCTGAAACAGGATCAGTGCCACCTGTGCACGCAGGATATTGTCCACCATATTGCCGCCGGGCAACAGGAAAGGCAGCATCGTTGATGCAATGAACAGCACAGCAATGAGTGGCAGACCGCGCACGATCTCGACATAGAGTGAGCAGAAACGCCGGACGATAGCGGCTTTCGACTGGCGGCCAAGGACAATCAAAACGGAAAGTGGAAGTGCCAACACAATACCGAAAGCAGACAGGCCAACAGTGAGCGGCAGACCACCCCAACGGCTCGTTGAGACTGCTGGCAGCCCCAAGATTCCACCCCGCATGAGTATGAGGCTGATCACCATGACTGCTACCCAAGCGAGTGCAAGTGCTGGTTTCCAGAAACGACGAAAGCCACTAAGAATGAGGATGGAAAGCACCAACACGACAGCGAGCGTAGGACGCCAGTACTGATCGATTGGGTAACTGCCAAAAAGGATAATATGATAGCGCTCATAGAGAAACGCCCAACAGGCTCCAGCCGCAGCTCTGCAAACATCGGGTGACGCCGGACCAAATACAGCGTTTACAAAGGCCCATTGATAGAAGTGCCAGATTAGGTAAAGAAGTCCGCCAGTGATGACTACTGTCAGCAGGGCATGGGGCCATGGATGAAAATAAGGCCGAAGCCAACCCGATACGAAGCCATCGGAGGGGCGTTGAAGTGTTGCAGAAGGTTCGCTCATGCTTTCACCAATTGTGCGCGCTTCTCCAACCAGCGGATAACCGCGGAGGTTATCAGGCTGAGCGACAAATAGATCAGAAGATAAATGGAGACGGTCTCAATAGCGCGACCTGTTTGGTTGAGCGCAGTATTCCCTACCGAAACCAGATCGGGGTAACCAATCAGGACGGCCAGTGTCGTATTCTTGATTGCGTTAAGATATTGATTAGCCAGTGGGGGCAGCATGAGCCGAAGCGCTTGTGGTGCAAGAACCAAATAGAGTGTGAGCAATGGATTGAGGCCGAGCGAGCTTGCCGCCTCTGTTTGCCCTTTTGGCAAAGCTGCAAGACTTCCGCGTACGATTTCAGCAATAAAACCAGAAGTGTAAAATGATAGGCCAATTAGCATCGCTATATATTCCGGTGTAAGGCCCACTCCGCCACGGAAATTAAACCCGGTCAGTGCTGGTTTCTGTATCTCTCCCCAACCAAGCGCAAAAATGATGACACCGAAAATAGCAGCAAGAGAAACGTAAAAGCCAATTGTGGCCCGTCGGGGAAAGTTTCCGGTTTCGTTGCGTCCTTTCACCATGAAGCGCCAGAATACATAGCCACTGATCAGACTTGCAATGAAGACAGTAGCCAGCGCAGGCCCACTATCTCCGAACAGAATTGTTGGTACATGGAGGCCACGGCTTGAGATGAACACAAAGTCCCCAAGTGCCCACGCCTGACGCGGTGCAGGAAGCACGCGGACAGCCGTTGCACAGACAACGAGAATGAGCAGCAGCGGTGTGTTGCGCGTGACCTCGATGTAGGTCTTTGCTATCGTGCGAAGCTGCGGATGAGCAGCACGTCCTGCAAGACCAATGAAAAGTCCGAGCACAGTGGACAATACAATAGCAGCAGCAGCCAGTTTAATTGTATTGAGCAAACCGACAAGCAATGCCCGGAAGTAGCTGTCTCCTGAACTAAAGGAAATCAATGACTCGCCAATCGGAAACGACGTAGCGCTCCACAAGAAGCTATAATCGATACTGATGCCGCGTGCAGCGAGATTGGACGCAAGATTGTGTGACAGCCACGCAAAAACTGCAATGGCTGCCACAACAAACAGCGCGTTTTGAAGGCGCTCGCTACGCATTAGCGCAACGGTGCTGCATACATAAGGCCACCCTTCGTCCACAGGTCATTGAGACCGCGTTCGAGCTTGAGAGGAGAAGCCTTACCAAGGTTGCGCTCAAAGCTCTCGCCGTAATTGCCAACGGCCGAGACAAGTTTAACAACCCAGTCTTCCGGCAAACCGAGATCTTTGCCGTTACCCGGTGTGGTGCCGAGTATCTGCTTAACTTCCGGATCAGTAGAATTTTTGGCAAGATCTTCAACATTAGCCTGCGTAATACCAAGCCGCTCGGCCTCCACCAAAGCGAACATAACCCATCGGGCTATGAGAAAAAGTTGCTCATCGCCACTTTTGACGGCAGGTGCATAAGGCTCCAGCGTTATGAAATTGGGGAAGATGATGTAATCGTCGACATTACCATTGCCAGCGCGTGATCCGGCGAGATTACCATAATTGCCGCCGAACGCATCACAACGTCCGCCAAAAAAAGCGGCATCAAGTTGCTCCCAGGCACTTAGAACAAGTGGTGTATAGTTGAGGCCGCGAGACTTGAAGAAATTCTCGGTGTTCACCTCAAAAGTTGAGCCCTGCAGGATGCATACCGTAGCGTCTGCCAGTTTTTCAGGACTATCAATACCAAGTGACTTTGGTACCATAAACGTATAGCCGTCAAAGTAGTTTGGTGAGGTGAAGCGTGCGCTCTGAGCACCTTCGCGGTTGAGTGTCGTAGTGGTATCATGAGCAAGAACGTCAATTTCACCTGATGACAGCAATACAAAGCGTTCGGCATAAGATGTTTGGCGATAGTTGACTTTAGACGCATCGCCAAGAATAGCCGCCGCCATCGCTTTACAATAGTCAATGTCAATACCAGCCAGCTCGCCATTCGCAGCTGGAGCTGAAAAGCCCGGAACGGCCTGACCCACGCCACAAACCAGAGTGCCCTTGGATTTGATCGCATCCAAAGCAGCACCAGCCTGTGCTGCTCCACTCAGTGCAGTCGCCCCCATTAGCGCAGCTGCACAAGCCATAATTCCCATTTTCAAAGTGCTCGTGATTTTCACGTTATTCCCCTTTGTTATTATGCGTTTAAATCAACCTCGCGGCGTCGCGCCGCTCGGCATTCATGCTGCAGATTGGGTGATGCAGATGTATTTCAGCTCAAGGAATTCTTCGATCCCGTACTTTGAGCCCTCCCGCCCGATGCCAGATTCTTTTACGCCGCCAAAAGGTGCGACCTCATTTGAAACCAAGCCTTCATTGACGCCGACAATGCCAGACTCTATTTGTTCAGCAACGCGCCACATCCGGTCGAGATCACGCGTAAAAATGTAAGCTGCGAGGCCGGATGTGGTGGCATTCGCGGCTTTGATGACGGCTTTTTCATCCGAAAACCGCTGTATGGGCGCAACTGGTCCGAAGGTTTCTTCGCTTTCAAAGAGCATCGTCGCATCGACATCAACAAGCACCGTAGGCTCGTAGAAAGTTTGTCCAAGCTCGTGTCGCTTGCCGCCCGCGACAACTTTGGCGCCCTTACTGACTGCGTCGGCTATGTGACGCTCCACCTTCGTCAGCGCGGCCTCATTGATTAAGGGACCTTGTTGTACACTCTCGCCAAAGCCATCGCCCACCTTTAATGCGCTGACTGCCGCAGAGAGGCGCTCAATGAAAGTGTCGTGAACGTTCTCATGAACATAAATGCGGTTCGGGCAAATGCAGGTTTGGCCGGTATTACGGAATTTTGCGTTGAGAACGCCTTGAACCGCAACATCAAGATCGGCGTCTTCAAACACGATAAGTGGGGCATTGCCGCCAAGCTCCATCGCTACTTTTTTGACCGTATTTGCCGATTGTTCAAGCAGAAGCTTTCCAACGCGGGTCGATCCTGTGAAGCTGATCTTGCGCACGATCTGGCTTGAGGTCATTTCGCCGCCGATTGCAGTAGCGTCACCTGTGACAATGTTGAAGACCCCTTTCGGAATACCCGCACGTTCGGCAAGTTCGGCCAGTGCGAGTGCCGAGTAAGGCGTAAATTCTGACGGTTTAACCACGACCGAACAGCCCGCAGCGAAAGCTGGTGCGCACTTTCGGGTAATCATTGCGGCTGGGAAATTCCAAGGTGTGATCGCCGCAACAACGCCTATTGGTTGCTTAAGAACCATGATACGAGACCGAGCACGCGGAGCCGGGATGAGATCTCCGTAGGCACGCTTTGCCTCTTCCGAAAACCATTCCGCAAAAGAAGCGGCATAACGGATTTCGGCCTGACTTTCCGCAAGCGGTTTGCCCTGCTCGGCAGTCATGATCGTTGCGAGATCGGAAAGATTAGCAATTATCAGGTCAAACCAACGGCGCAGTATGATCGCGCGCTCCATGGCTGGCAGCGCTGCCCATGCATGACGAGACTCCTCCGCACACTCAATTGCACGTCGCGTCTCATTAGCGCCCATATTCGGCACAGAACCGATCGCAAGGTTGGTTGCCGGATCAGTAACAACAACCGTCTCTCCATTGTCAGCAGCTATCCATTCGCCACCGATATATGCGTTGTTCCGCAGGAGTGAAGAATCTTTAAGGCGGTCCTCTAACCGCGGCGTAGCGTGGTGGTGGCTCATGTCGTTCCCAGTTTAAGCTTTTCTTTGTTAAGTGTTATAACACACAACAAATCTCAGCCTGTCAATACACGCTTTTTGCTATTTTATTGCCAGGCAAACAGCAGGGATAGTCGAGACGTTTTCGATAACGCTCGCTTCGGCAAAGCCATTTGGTTAATATTTATATTTCTTAATTTTGGAAGATTTAGCTGTGCTTTAAAGCTTATTGGGCTGTTTTCTGGTCGCTTTTTAGATATTATTTTATATAGGAATAATATTTGATTTATGTCGTTATTTGATTTGCCCAATATTCTCTATAAAGCAAATATGAATCGCTATGAATTGAGTATGTTTCACTTTCCACTTCAGGAATAGTTGATCCCGCAAGTAATCCTGCTCCGAGCGCAGTGCCGGTGCTGCCGGATACAGCTGTAACGTCACGCTCGGTGAAACCGGACAGTGCTGAAAGATAAATCGGGTTTTTTGCAAATGGCCCCTCAACGATAGTTGGACCACCTGCTTTTAGTAAATCGAGGCAGGTCGCTGTCATTAAAGCCGCATAAAGGCATGTTGCAACATAACGCTCTTCTAAGCTTGCAGAAGCAGCATTTATCCATCGAAGTGAACTGTTAGGATAAGGGCCGCTGCCAGAAATAGCTGCCGGAAGCGCCATGATTTTATGTTTGATGACGGTGTCTAGTGCCTTTGCTATTTGGTTTGGTGTCGGCGTTTTGATGCCATCCGTCATGATATCAAACTCGCGCCCACCCATGTAACGCGCAGAAGGCACCGCCCGCCCATAAGCATCGACATTGGCCAGTGTATCGCGTTTGGGATCAAGTCCTTCGAGATCGCCACCAACGGCAAAGCACACCACCCATGTGCCGGTTGATACGACAGAAAAAGGCGGATCTCTGCCCAAAAGGTGCGCCAGTAGCGACGCATTGGAATCATGAATACCGCAGTAAACTGGAACCGGAACAGATAAGCCGATTTCATCCGACAGATCCCGATGCATCTGCCCCAAAACGTCGAATGCCGAACGTAAAGGCGGAAACTTGTCTTCAAGGCCAAGGGTTTCAACTAGCGATGAATAGGTGCCTGTTTTCGGAAGCCAAAGATCCGTATGGCAACCAAGTGATGTTGCTTCAACCGATGGTACGCTCGTCAACCGATACGCCCAATATTGCGGGTAGGTGAGGATCTGGCTCACATTGGCAAATTTTTCCGGAAACGCGGTTTTCAAATAATGGAGCTGTGCGCCAAGATTTAGTCCAGCGCCCAGTGATGGTGAAAAGGTTTCCGCAAATGGTGGCTTAATGCGAGCGTAAGCAGCCCGGATTTCCGGTGTATATTCATGCTCATAATCGAGCACTGGCATTGCGAGCTTACCCGTATCGTTCAGCAAAGCCGCACAGGCACCGTGGGTTGTGATAGAGATAGCGTCAAAGCCCGGATTGTGTGCAAAATCAGTGAGGCTTTTCAGAAAAAACTGCCAGAGCGCTTCGATGTCATGATGCGGATAAGGCCCATCGCGCAAAACTTTGTTTGGCGTACGATGAACAGTGATTTCACTCCCTGTTTCTGCATCAAGCAGCACAGCCTTGGCATTTGTTTTGCCAATATCAAGAATGGCAATGCGTTTCATAGCATATGAAAGACGGGTTTGAGGTCGATGGAAACCGGAGAATTATCGGTATTCGTTTCCATGATGTCAGCCATATGCGCCCACCATTTTTTCATGATGGGATGATCGGGCAGCGAAGCCATGCTGTGCGTCTTCGTGCGGGTAAGCGTTCCAAAAAGAAGGTGCGTTTCTTCATCTAGCCAGATCGAATAATCGGACACACCAGCTTCGTGCAGCAGATCAACAAGCTCCGGCCAGATTTCATCGTGGCGACGCCGGTATTCAGCTTCCTGACCTGCATGAAGTTTCATGCGAAAAGCATAGCGCTCAGTTGTCATGATTTACGCCTTGCTTTGAACTTGCGGCCAAGGATTGGCAGCGAGATCGTGATGATCAACAAAAGCCCGATGAAGATCGACATAACGATGCCCGGCACGTTGAGAAGCCCCAAGCCGAATGTCACAAGCCCCATCACAAAAGCCGCGATCACCACGCCGATGATGCTGCCTGCGCCGCCGAGGATCGACACACCGCCGAGCACGACCATCGTGATGATCTCAAGTTCCCAGCCCTGAGCAATCGATGGGCGGGTGGAACCGAGGCGCGAAGTGAGGCAGACGGCTGCAATGCCACTCATCAGCCCCGTCAGCATGAACAGAGTGAACTTCATGCGCTCAACCGGAATTCCCGAGAAGCGTGCGGCGAATTCATTGTTGCCGATCGCATAAACACGGCGGCCAAAGCTGGTTGCGTGAAGCAGCACGCCAAAAATCAGTGCGAAGGCGATGAACAACACAAATTCAAACGAGAAAACCCAGACGACATATCCCTGTCCGAAATAAGCGAAGTTTTCCGGATAGCCGCCATAGGCTTTGTCGCCCAGCACAATATAGGAAATGCCACGAAACAGGCTCATCGTACCGATGGTGACAACGATGGACGGAAGCTTAAGTCCGGCCACAAGCCCGCCATTGATCGCCCCGCAAACGAGACCTGTACCGATGCCGATCAACACGAGACCGGGCGTGCCTACACCCAGCTGTGCTGCGGCCCCCATGGCGGTCGATGCTAAAGCAATGATAGCAGCGACCGACAGATCGATCTCACCGGAGATAATCAACAACGTCATTGCAAAGGCAATGAGCGCTTTTTCGGTGAAATTGAACGTTGCGTCTGAAAGGTTCCATGCATTGAGGAAATATGGCGAGGCAAATGAATTGGCGATGAAAATCGCAATCGCTACGCCAAGCAACAACATTTCCCAACTGGCGAACAGCCGCGTGTAGGACGTTCCCAGCCGATCCGGGATATGACGGCGTTCCGTTATCTCGCTCACGCTGCTGGCTCCTCATAAGTCTTTGCGGCCTTGTCGCGTAGAATGATACGTCCGCCGCGTTTCTCCTGTCGGGCATTGAAGATCACGGCTGCGATGATAACCGCACCGGAAATCGCCATTTGCCAGAAGGGTGAGATGTTGATGACGGGCAGGGCGTTTTTGATGACGCCGAGAAACAGCGCACCCAGTACTGCGCCAAAGGCCGTGCCAATGCCGCCGATGATTGAAATTCCGCCGATCACGCAGGCAGCAACGCTGTCGAGTTCAAATCCGTTGGCTATATCGACATAAGCAACCGCATAGCGTGAAACCCAGAGATAACCGCACAACCCTGCCAATGAGCCGGACAGCACAAAGGCGAAGAAGCGCGTACGGCCCACATCGATACCGGCATAGACTGCAGCTGTCGGATTGCCACCTGATGCATAAAGGGCCCGGCCAAAAAAGCTGCGAGTGAGCAATACATAGATGAGGCCGATAATCAGCAGCGCCGTCCAGCCAAGGAGCGGAAGTCCCAGAAACACCGTGCGAGGCGTATTGAGAAACGGCCCGGTCATCTGATGAGCATTGACCCAACTGCCACCCGACAGAACAAAGGCCATGCCGCGATATATGGTCAGTGTGCCAAGTGTAACCACGATGGCGGGAATATCCAGCTTCCAAACCAGAATACCATTGATCGCACCCAGAATGGCACCAATACCCACGGCTGCAACAATCAGTACGACCAGTGGTATTTCAGGGAAGGCGGCATTGAGCATCGCCACCGCCATGCCGGTAAATGCCAGATTGGCCGCGACCGAAAGATCGATGGACTTTGTCAGGATTACAGACATCTGACCCAGAGCCAGAATAATCAGGATCGACGTGTCGTTGAAAATGTTCGCGAGATTGCGCGGTGAGCTGAAACCCGGCGCGCGCATTGAGAACAGCCCGATCATGATTGCAATGATGACAAGAAGCAGGAGTTCGCGCTGTTTGAGAAGCTTTTTCATATCTTACTCCGCATTCTCACCGGCATTTCCAGTGGCCGCGCGCACCAGAACTTCGGCATCAAGGTCGGTACGATCAAAAATACCTTCCACCAGCCCTTCGCGCATCACCATGACGCGATCCGACATGCCTATAATTTCGGGTAACTCGGACGAGATCATAATGATGCTCAGACCTTCCGCAGCTAACTCACTGATAAATTCATGCACGGCGGCTTTCGAGCCAATGTCGATGCCTTTTGTCGGTTCATCGAGAATGATGACCTTTGGATGGGTCGCGAGCCATTTACCGATAACCACCTTCTGCTGATTGCCGCCGGAAAGCGTTCCCACCGGCACCGAAAGTGCGGCAGCACGCAAGTCAAACCGCTCGGCATATTTTCGTGCCAGCTTAAATTCCTGTGCAACGCGCAGGAAGCCATCGCGTGATGTACGCTTAAGCGAGGGCAGGGAGATGTTCTGGAAAATCGGCATTTGCAAAATAGCACCATGCCGCCCGCGTTCTTCCGGCACATAGACAATGCCTTGAGCAATTGCATCGCCTGAGCGGCGGATTTTGATTTCCTTGCCTTCCAGCACAACCTGACCGGATGAGGGCGTCGTCATGCCAAACAGCGATTGAGCGAACTCAGAACGACCAGCGCCCACCAGACCATAGACACCGAGGATTTCACCGCGCCGCAGTTCAAAGGATATGTCGCGAAACTCGGTCGGATGAGAATAATTCGTAACCTTCAGCACCGTGTCGCCAAGCGCAACATCCTGCTTGGGAAAAGCTTTTTCCACCGAACGTCCAACCATCAGCCGGACGATTTCGCGTTCATTCATCTCTGACAATAGTCCGTGCCCGACCGCACAACCATCGCGGAAAACCGCATACCGATCCGCTATCTCATAGACTTCATCAAATTTGTGACTGATGAACAGGATTGCTTTGCCCTGTGATTTCAGCCGCTTGACGATGCGGAAAAGATCATCGACTTCCTTGCGCGACAGAGCTGCTGTCGGCTCATCCATAATGACGACGCGGGAATCCACCGAAAGCGCGCGCGCAATCGCCACCAGATGTCGCTGCGCGATGGAAAGTTCTCGCAGCTTGATACGTGCATCAACCGTGATTTCCAGCGAAGAGAGCAGAGCCTGTGCCCGTGCAAAAACTGCCGCCCAATTGACGAAACCAAGCTTCGTGCGGGGCGCGTGGCCAAGATAGATATTCTCGCCAACGGATAATTCGTCGAAAAGCACTGTTTCCTGATGAATGGCGGTTACACCGGCGTCGGTCGCATCCTGCGCAGTCGAAAAATGAACTGGCTGATCATCAATCAGAATTTCGCCTTCGTCCGGGTGATAAATTCCCGTCAGAATTTTGACGAGCGTCGACTTGCCCGCTCCGTTTTCGCCGATCAGTGCTGTTACCTGGCCTGGATAGAGCGCGATATTGACGTTATCAAGCGCTCGCACTCCGGGAAATGTCTTGGCAATGCCGCGCATTTCCAGCAAAGGCGTATCCGGATGGCTGGCAGGCAACACCGATTGCCCGCTTTTCTGCAAAGCTGCATTCATCAGAAATACCTGAATTCAATTCGGAAAATGATGGCGGTGCAAGAATATCCCTCGCACCGCCAGCCTCAGTCTTAGAATTAAAAGACCTTAGAGAATTCGTCGATGTTCGATGCGTCATAGACAAATGGATCGCTCATCGCGGCTTCGCCGTTTTCGCCGATCTTGATCTTACCCATGCGACCGGCTTCGATTTCCGAGCCCGGCTTGCCGTCTGCATCACCCTTTACGAGATGATAGGCAATCTGCGTTGCAGAATAACCCAGATCGATCGGGTTCCAGATCGCGAATTCCTTGGTTGCACCTGACTTAATAGCGCCTGCCATTTCAGACGGTAGGCCAAGGCCGGTTACATAAACATCGCCGATTTTGCCCGCGTCTTTGACAGCCTGCGAGGCAGCAAGCACGCCAACCGTGGTTGGAGCGACAATTACCTTCACATTAGGGTTGGAGGTGAGGAGGCCTTGCGCTTCACGGTAGCTCTTATCGGCAAGGTCATCACCGTAAACGGTGGTGACGAGATTAAGGCCCGGAAAATCCTTGAGCTGCTTCTTCATCTCGTCAATCCAGATATTCTGGTTGGTCGAGGTGGTTGTTGCCGAAAGGATCGCGAAATCACCCTTACCATCTGGCAAATGATGCGCTGCGAGCGTCAGGCACATTTTGCCGATCAGATCGTTCGATGATGGATTGAGATGAACAATGCGGCCTTCAGGCGCGACACCGGAATCCCACGAGATAACCTTGATACCGCGCTGTGCAGCCTTCTTGAGTGCTGGAACGACCGCATCCGGATCGTTTGCAGAGATTGCAATCGCATCCACGCCTTGCGCAATCAGCGAATTGATAACTTCAATCTGACCTTCGGCAGTTGTTGTCGTTGGGCCAGTATAGATGACTTCAACGCCACCCAGTTCCTTGGCAGCTTCCTGTGCACCTTTATTGGCCGCTTCAAAAAAGCCATTGCCCAGCGACTTCGCAACAAGTGCGATTTTCATATCAGCAGCCTGCGCCGCAGTTGCCATGAAAGCAACAGCCAGCGCTGTACTCAATACCAGTTTTTTGAAAAGTTTCATGTCCCATTCCTCCCGATTAAGAACAATCCGATTTATATTAAAGCTTAGGCAACCTCTGTGGTCTCTCCCCGATCGTTACCTTTGCCAGCATTTGCAGAGACAGGCGTTACAATGAGCCTGATACCTGCATTTTCGACCATCCGCCGCGCATCATCCGAAATACCGTCATCTGTGATCAGCGTGCTGACCCGATCAAGAGGGCAGAGGATGAGGCTTGAACGGCGGGTAAATTTTGATGAATCGACCATCAGGACGATTTCGTCCGCTTGACCCATCAGTTTCTGTTCACTTTGAATAACAAGAGCGTCTGCTTCCATCACGCCAAGCGGGCTGATGCCCTGACACCCCAGAAACATGCGGCGTCCGTAAAAGTTGCGGATCACGTCATTATCGAATGGCGACAGAATAAGGCTTTGCTCGCGATAAATAGCGCCGCCCGGAACCAGCACAGTGCTTTTCGACTGCCGCAAAAGATGCTCAGCGATTGCAAAGGAGTTGGTCAGCACTTGCAAGCGCCGTGCTGCAAGGTAATGCACCATCTGGAACGTGGTTGAGCCACCATTTATGATAATGCTGTCACCTTCTTCGCAAAGCGATACGGCTTCGCGTGCAATTGCGCGTTTGCAGTCCGTATTCTCGGCTTCCGATACTTTAAAGGAACGACCTGCAAGATTGCTGAGTTGCGGTGGATGAACAGCTTCTGCGCCACCACGAACGCGTTTAATGCGGCCTTGCATATGAAGAGATGCAATATCACGTCGCAGCGTCGCCTCAGACGCTTCCGTCAGTTCTACAAGATCCTGAATGGTGATCACCGGCTTTTCCTGAACTGCACTCAGGATAATACGGTGGCGCTCTCTCTCGTGCATGGCTCCTCCTTTTTCATGTATCAAACATAAAAGGGGAAGCTGTCAATCACAAACAATCAATAGCGATATAAAATTTACTATTGTTGATCGATTATGATTATTTTTGATTGACACCTTCAGTTACATAACGCCATATCTGCCTGAAATATGATCGGTTGGGCGTAAACAGCGTTCAATCAGGTCTTCACCATATATCGGGAGGATGAGATGGTGGCGCAAAATAGGCTGTTGGATAATCGATGGGACGACGCGAAAGCGGCAACGCTGGATGAACCCGGAAAATTGCTTTACCGCTCAAACCTGCTCGGTTCCGATAAGCGGATCACCAATTATGGTGGTGGTAATACATCAGCCAAGGTACAGGAAACCGACCCACTCACCGGAAAGACCGTTCCGGTACTTTGGGTTAAAGGCTCTGGTGGCGATGTCGGCACTATAAAGCTTGATGGTTTTTCGACACTTTATCAGGACAAGCTCGACGCGTTGAAGGGCATCTATAAAGGCGTTGAAGACGAAGACCGTATGGTCGGCTTCCTCCCGCACTGCACATTCAATCTCAACCCGCGTGCGGCGTCTATCGACACGCCACTGCATGGTTTTGTACCATTTACGCATGTTGACCACATGCATCCTGATGCGATCATCGCAATTGCCGCATCAAAGAACTCCCGCGAGCTGACTGCTGAGATTTTTGGTGATGAAATTGGCTGGCTGCCATGGCGCCGTCCGGGCTTCCAGCTTGGTCTCGATCTTGAAGCCTTTGTGAAAGCAAATCCAAACGCCAAGGGCGTAGTCCTTGAAAGTCATGGTCTTTTTACTTGGGCCAATGACGCTAAGGACTGCTATGAATTGACACTTGCCATTATTAACGAGGCTATCGAATGGCTTGATAAGAAGGGTGGAGGCAAGGCCGCTTTTGGCGGTCCCGTGACCCAAAGCCTTGATGCTTCAGAACGCCGTGCAATTGCTGCGCGTCTCATGCCAGAGATACGCGGATTGATCGGAAAGGAAGAGCGCAAGCTTGGCCATTTCGATGATCAGGATGCGGTTCTGCAATTCGTAAATTCAAAAGAACTACAGCCACTCGCACGCCTTGGCACATCTTGCCCAGATCACTTCCTGCGCACGAAAATTCGTCCGCTTGTGGTCGATTTCGATCCCGCGAAACCGGATGTTGATGGTGTCGTTGCAGGTCTTGAAGCTTCACTCGAAGCCTATCGTGCTGATTACACGCGCTATTATGAGAGCTGCAAGCACGACAATTCACCGAAAATGCGAGATCCCAACCCGGTCATTTTCCTGATCCCCGGCGTCGGCATGTTGTCTTTTGCGCGCGACAAAGCGACAGCGCGTATTGCCGGTGAGTTCTACGTTAACGCGATCAATGTCATGCGCGGAGCATCATCCGTATCTGAATATCAGGGGCTGCCCGAACAGGAAGCCTTCGATATTGAATATTGGCTCCTTGAAGAAGCCAAACTCCAGCGTATGCCAAAGCCAAAAAGCCTAGCCGGGCGCATTGCGTTGATTACCGGCGGTGCAGGTGGAATCGGCTATGCCACCGCTGAACGTCTGGCAGGTGAGGGTGCTTGCGTGGTTCTGGCAGATATCGACGCAGAATCGCTCAAAACCGCTCACGCAAATCTCTCCAAGCATTTTGGTTCCGATCAGGTTCGCAGCGTTGAGCTGAACGTCACCAATGAAAGTGCGGTCATCAATGCTTTCACAGAGGCAAGTGTTGAACTTGGTGGCATCGATATACTGGTTTCAAATGCTGGCATTGCATCGTCTGCTTCGGTCGAAAATACCGAGCTTTCGATGTGGAACCGCAATATCGACATACTTGCTACAGGATATTTTCTTGTTTCTCGCGAAGCATTCAGGTTATTCCGACGTCAGAACCTCGGCGGTAACGTGGTTTTCGTCGCTTCCAAGAATGGGCTCGCCGCTTCACCCGGCGCATCCGCCTATTGCACGGCAAAGGCTGCGGAAATCCATCTGGCGCGCTGCCTTGCGCTTGAAGGTGCCGAAGCTGGCATTCGTGTGAACGTGGTCAACCCGGATGCTGTGCTGCGTGGCTCGAAAATCTGGGACGGCGAATGGCGCGAACAGCGCGCAGCGTCATCGAAGATTGATGTGACGGAACTGGAAGAACATTATCGCAAGCGCTCGCTGCTCAAACTCAATGTTCTGCCGGAAGATATTGCTGAAGCGATCTACTTCCTTTCAAGCGATGCATCGGCCAAGTCCACCGGCAACATTATCAATGTTGACGCCGGAAATCAGGTGAGCTTCCCGCGCTAATTACTCGGAAGGCAGGTAAGGCGATCTTGCCTTCCTGTCTTTTATCCAAGAAATTGAGGACATTCTGGGAGGAACCATGTCCGAACAACGTATTGCAGCCAATTTCATTGCTGAACACAATTCTGGCTTTGAGAATGCACAAAGGAGCGACTATCAGGCTCTTGGCGAACAGCTTGCCCGCCGCGGCATCGAGATTGAAAAAATCACTGAGAAAGTTGCAAAATATTTTGTCGCTGTACCCTCTTGGGGAACAGGGACTGGCGGTACACGCTTTGGCCGTTTCCCCGGTCGCGGAGAGCCGCGCGGGATTTTCGACAAACTTGACGACTGTTCGGTCATCAACGAACTTTCACGCGCAACGCCGAATGTTTCGCTGCATATTCCGTGGGATAAGACTGACCCGAAAAAACTCAAAGCCCATGCGGAAGCACTCGGGCTTGGTTTTGACGCGATGAACTCAAACACGTTCTCAGATTCGGCTGATCAGCAGCATTCTTATAAATATGGTTCGCTTACCCATGTTGATCCGGCCGTGCGTGCGCAGGCCGTTGAACACAATATTGAGTGTATTGAGATCGGAAATGCCATTGGTTCGAAGGCATTGACCGTCTGGCTTGGCGATGGTTCAAACTTCCCTGGTCAGCAGAATTTCACCCGCGCATTCGAGCGTTATCTGCATTCGATGGGTGAAATCTATAAAGCGCTCCCGGATGACTGGCGGCTGTTCTCTGAGCACAAAATGTATGAGCCAGCCTTCTATTCAACAGTCGTTCAGGATTGGGGCACGAATTACCTTATCGCCTCGACCCTTGGTCCAAAGGCGCAATGTCTGGTCGATCTTGGCCACCATGCACCAAACACCAACATTGAAATGATCGTGGCACGGTTGATCCAATTCGGAAAGCTCGGTGGTTTCCATTTCAATGACAGCAAATATGGTGACGACGATCTCGATGCGGGATCGATTGATCCATACCGTCTGTTCCTCGTTTTCAACGAGCTGGTCGATGCAGATTATCGCGGTGTAAAGGATTTCCATCCTGAACATATGATCGATCAGTCGCATAATGTGACCGACCCGATAGAAAGCCTGATTTCGTCAGCTAATGAAACCCGCCGTGCTTATACGCAGGCTTTGTTGGTGGATCGGGAAGCGCTGGAAACCTATCAGCAGGAAAACGATGCCCTGATGGCATCCGATACGTTGAAGCGCGCTTATCGTACCGACGTCGAGCCAATTCTTGCAGAAGCGCGTCGACGTACCGGCGGAGCAATCGAGCCGATTGCAGCTTATCGGGCCAGCGGTTATCGCGAGAAGGTTGCGAAAGAACGCCCTGAAAGCAGAAGTGACAGTGGTGCCTTTAATTAGAAAAGGCATCTGGGGATAAAATTACCGCTGCTGATATTAGGTTCATACTGTCGACGTTGTATGGGCTTTCAGCAGCGGATTTGCTAGCAAGATTATAGTATTTTTCTAAGAATAGATCTATGATCAAGACGCTTAGATCTTAATGTATTCACTTCAGCCATTCATTCAGCTCGATTTCAGCGCGTTCCAATGCGCTATAATTCAAAAGCTTTCGTAACAGTGCGACGGTTACTGCCCGCGAGCGTAAATTGAAGCGTCCTTCATCCGGCTCACCTTTTTCCTGATAGACACCAAGCTTTTCGTAAAGCTGTTGTAAGCGGTTTTGAACGCTTCTGAGCGACAGGTTGCGACGGCGCGCAATAACGCGGTCGGTCAGGCCAAGTGCTATATCGATCAGGATTTCATATTCGCTTTCACTAAAGCCGCTGGTATGGCCGAGGCTCTTTTGCTGTAAGCCGCGCACTTCACGATCAATCACGCATTGTGCTTCGACAAAAATGCTGCGGAGTGCCAAGCGCAGCTTGTCGTCGGACGCCGATTTCAGCACATAGCCGTAGGCCGCACCTTCCGGCACGATACGCGAGACACCGCGCACATAGGCTTCATCAGCGTAGTTAGACCAGAAAAGAATGCGGGTCTCCGGATTTTCTTTCCAGATGGTGCGTGCGGCTTCAATACCGTTACGCCCGCTCATCTGCAGGTCCATCACAATATGCGCTGCACGGTGCATTCGGGCCAGCTTTTCACCAGTCGAGCCATTATCCGCTTCCAGCACATCACTGCATTCGGGCAGTGCCGCACGGATCGCTTCGCCCAGATAGGTACGATGCAACGGATCATCCTCTACGATCAAAACCTGCATCTTACCCTCCAATTGGTTTATACATTTCCGGCGGCAAGTGGATCGTTACGCACGTACCGCTGCTGTCGGTATTCTTTCTGATGGCAAAGCTCGCAGAAATGAGCCTTGCTCTTGTGCGCATATTATCGATGCCATGGCCGATACGTTGCGCCTGACGATCCATGCCAATGCCGTCATCCATAACTTCAACGAGAAGCCGACCACCCTTATCGCGCAGACGAACGCGGATTTCTCCAGCCAGAGCATGACGGATCGCATTGTTGATCGCTTCCTGCACAATGCGGAAAAGCGAGGTCGCGACCGTCTCTTCAAGTCTGTCGGTCATGCCGTCGCTTTGGTCCTCCAAAAACCACTCAATCGCAGCGCCGCTTTCGCGGATCGAACGGTCCAGATGGTTCTCCGTTGCCTGCGCAAAGCCAAAAAGCTGAAGCACGGAAGGTTTGGCCTCTTCGATGATCTGGCGAAGATCCTGCATGCAATGTTGCAGACCCCGAAAGAGGGGTTCAAGCTGTTCGCCCGACAAATCCGGCGCGCGGGTCAGACGCTCCACATGACGTGCGAGACGCGTAAGATCAGCAAGAGTTTGATCATGCAAATCCATGCCGATACGATGACGCTCAGTCTCCAAAGCTTCGGTGAGTTTCAGAGCTCCAAAGCGCAAACCTTCTTCGCGGGCACGCGCTTCTGTCTCGACAATTGCCGAGCGCTTGGCCTGTTCAGCGGCACGAATTGCGAAGAAATAAGGTGCCAGAAGATCGGCAATCGATTGCGCATTTTCCACGTCACGCATCGAGTAGCTGCCAGTTTGCAAACTCGAACAGCTTAAAGCGCCGATAATGTTACCCTGTGCTTTGAGCGGCACATGAAGACGACCTTTAAGGTCATGCTCAATAATTGGCGTCGAAAACGCACCGTCAAAATGAAAACGTGGATCAGTACGGGCATCATCCGTCAGCAGATATTCAGCTTCACCAGATAAGACTGTGCGGATAGGACTTCCCGACAAAAGCGCGGGCGGGTTGCGGCTCCATGCCGTTTCAATCCCGCTTTCATAGGCAATGTGAAACTTGCCATCGATCATCTTGATGCAAACATCGAGATGATCATAGGGCAGGATATGATTGATCTCGGCAGCAACAGCCTGAATGATGGAGTCAAAATCAAGCTGGCCAGCTAGCAATCTGGAGATATTCAGATAATGGTCCAGCAGGCGCGCAGGGGCTAGTTCCAGCAAGCGACTCTCCTCCTCAAGACAGATTGCTTAGCTTTTATAATACGCCACTGCTCCACCAGTGCGTCTTGCGGGATCCCGCAATTTTGTTGCGTTAAACCGCATGTCGGTTGCTTTGATCAGCCTTCACAGCGCAACGCATTTATTCCATCTTCGCTTGACCAGAAAATTGCCCGCAAGACAACAGGAAATGTTGTGGGTGTGCTGGTGCCGTTGAGGAGCGGCGGTGCGGGAGGTTTCGCGCCACATTCAAATTCAAGCGATCCGAAGGGCGTTATCGTTCTGCGGCGCGGATATTCGCAACTGGGAGGAAAGAAATGAAGCTTGGGAAAATTCTTTTGGCATCCGCCGCACTCGCCACATTGATGGCAAGCGGTAGCGCATTTGCCGACACATCATCGAAAAAGATCGCCTTCTCCAACAATTATGCCGGCAATTCATGGCGTCAGGCCATGTTGCAGAGCTGGGACAAGGTGACGAAAGAAGCCGTCAGCGCAGGTGCAGTTTCTGCAGCCGACGCTTTCACCACCGCTGAAAATCAGGCCACCGAGCAGGCTGCACAAATCCAGAACATGATTTTGCAGGGCTATGACGCGATTGTCGTCAACGCTGCTTCACCAACTGCATTGAATGGCGCAATCAAAGAAGCCTGCGATGCGGGCATCACAGTCGTTTCGTTCGACGGCATTGTCACCGAGCCTTGCGCATGGCGCATTGCGGTTGACTTCAAGGCCATGGGCGAAGGCCAGGTTGACTATCTCGCAAAACGTCTGCCAGAAGGCGGAAATCTGCTTGAAATTCGCGGCCTTGCAGGCGTTTCCGTTGATGACGAGATGCACGCCGGCATTCAGGAAGGCGTGAAGAAGCATCCGAACTTCAAGATCGTAGGTTCTGTGCATGGCGATTGGGCTGCAGATGTTGCACAGCGCGCAGTCGCAGGCGTTCTGCCAAGCCTGCCGAAGATCGACGCCGTGGTAACGCAAGGCGGCGACGGTTATGGTGCTGCGCAGGCCTTTGCGGCTGCAAAGCGCGAAACACCGATCATCATCATGGGCAACCGTGAAGACGAACTGCAGTGGTGGAAGCAGCAGAAAGATGCGAACGGCTATGAAACCATGTCCGTTTCTATCGCGCCGGGCGTTTCAACACTTGCTTTCTGGGTCGCACAGCAGATTCTTGATGGCAAGGAAGTCAAGAAAGACCTCGTCGTTCCATTCCTGAGCGTCAGCCAGGAATCGCTCGATAAGGATCTCGGAAATACCCAGAAGGGTGGCGTTGCGAATGTCGAATATTCGCTGGAAGACGCACAGAAGGTCATCGCAGAAGCGAAGTAAACCTTTTCTCCCAGGGGGTGGGCATTTCCTGTGTCCGCCCCTCCCTTATCTCCAATACAGTTCGGATGCATGTCTCATTCAATCGACAAAGGCGAGGTCGTCGCCGCACGCAATATTCGCGTGCAGTTCGGTGCGGTTAAGGCACTGGATGGCGCTGAACTTGTGATCCATGAAGGCGAATGTGTCGGACTTGTCGGCCATAATGGCGCGGGCAAATCCACCATCGTCAATGTCATCAATGGTGGCCTTACCCCGCATGAAGGCAGCCTCTCCTATCACGGTGAGGCAGGCCATGGCGTGACGACTGCCCGCAAGCACGGCATCCGCTGCGTCTTTCAGGAGCTGTCGCTTTTCCCCAATCTGACAATTGCCGAAAATGTCCGCATTATGCAGCGCGACCTTACGGGCGCGAACTGGCGCGGCAAGGCTGTCGATCTGATAGCCACAAAGCTTGGTGAGATTTTCCCCGGTCACAAGATCGATTGCGCGGCAACCGTTGATGAGTTGTCCATTGCTGAACGGCAGATGGTTGAAATCGCTATCAACTTCACCGCCCCCGGCACGCCGCCGAAGCTTGTCATTCTTGATGAGCCGACCTCATCGCTCGATGCGGGCATTGCTGCACAGCTGATGGCCTATGTCCGTCGCTTTGTCGGCACAGGTGGTTCGGTGATCCTCATTTCGCATATGCTTGGTGAAATCCTCTCAACATCCGACCGCATCGTCGTGATGAAAGACGGCAAGGTTGTCGCCAATCGCACAGCAGACGATTTTACAAACCGCAGCCTTGTCGAAGCCATGGGCAGTGTCGAACGTGAAAAAGCGACACGCCGCGCAGCAAAAGCCGACACGACGGGCTCAGCTGTTCTCTCTGCAAAAAAGCGCCCCCATGACAGCAAGCCGTTTCAGGCTTTCAAGGGTGAAGTTATCGGCCTCGCTGGACTTGCCGGTCACGGTCAAACCAAGATGCTACTCGATCTTTATTATGCGCGTCGGTCAAACTGGTTGCCTGCACGCAATTGCGAAATCGCCTTCGTGGCTGGTGATCGCAGCCTTAACGGCACGTTTCCACTCTGGAGTATCCTGCACAATCTCACCATAGGCTCGCTTGATCGCCTCTCATCGCTAAAGCTTGTCGATCAGTCACGCGAAGATCAGCTCGGCTCGCTATGGAAAGACAAAATCCAGATCCGCACACCGGATATGGGCAATCGCATTCTTTCGCTTTCCGGCGGCAATCAGCAAAAAGTTCTTTTTGCCCGCGCGCTTGCCACCACTGCCAATGCCATTCTGATGGACGATCCCATGCGCGGCGTGGATGTTGGCACTAAGCAGGAAGTCTATGAAATCCTGCGCCATGAGGCAGAAAATGGCCGTACCTTTGTCTGGTATTCCACCGAAATGGACGAGATCGAGCTATGTGATCGTGTCTATGTCTTCCGCGACGGTGCAATCGTGACAGAATTGGTCGGCGACGAAATCACGGAAAAGAACGTGCTTGCTGCATCCTTTGAGGGAGGACACGAATAATGCGTCTCTCCGCTTCATCCCTTCGCCTGTTAACGCCGGTTTTCTCGCTCGCTTTGCTGCTGGCCGCTGTTTTCTACATGCAGCCGCGTGCCATGAGCTATACTGGCCTTAACCTGCTGTTCAATCTCGCAGTACCGATTGCACTCGCAACAATCGCGCAGATGCTCATCATGGCGGTCAATGATCTTGATCTGTCGATGGGCACCTTCGTAAGTTTCGTGGTGTGCGTGGCCGCAACCTATCTCAATACCGATCCGGTGATCGGTGTTCTGATCCTTGCGGCGGCAATCTTAGCCTATGCAGCGCTGGGTGCGATCATTCACCTGCGCAATTTGCCATCCATCGTCGTCACACTCGGAATGTCGTTCGTGTGGGGTGGGCTTGCCGTTCTTCTGCTGCCCTCACCCGGCGGTCAGGCGCCTGATTGGGCACGCTGGATCATGACGACCAAACCGCCATTTGTGCCGATGGCAATTGTTGCAAGCATTTTGATCGCCATTGTCACGCATTTCATTGTCATGCGCACAACCTTCGGCGTTCTGATGCGGGGCGCAGGTGGCAATGGACGCTCCATTGAGCGTGCAGGCTGGTCTGTCACCGCAATTCGCGCCGGAACCTATGCGCTTGCAGCCTTCTTTGCAGTGCTTGCCGGTATCGCGCTTGTGGGACTGACCACTTCGGCAGATGCCAATATTGCGTTGCGCTACACGCTGCTCTCCATTGCCGGTGTCATTTTGGGCGGCGGTGAATTTGTTGGCGGTCGCATCTCACCGATTGGTGCCGTCATCGGCGCACTAACCCTTACTCTTGCAGGCTCATTCCTCTCCTTCATGCGCATTTCGCCCGACTGGCAGATTGGTGCGCAGGGCGGAATCCTTATCGTTGTGCTGGCGCTTCGCCTCTTCCTCAACCGTCTCGACCGCAAGGGGAAAAAGCAATGAGTGCTGTCTCCGTTCTCACAAGTCGTCCATGGATATGGTCGTTCATCGCAACCATTGCGGTCTGGATTATCACCGTATTGTTCACGGGCGGCGCGGGTGCTGCAGGGCTTTCTCACGCAGCTTTTACCTTTGCATCATTCTCGGTGATTGTCGGCCTCGGGCAGATGTTCGTCATCACGCTTGGTCCCGGCAACATCGACCTCTCGGTTCCTGCAACCATGACGCTTGCCGCAACATTGGCATTGAAGCTGATGGACTCGCAAGACAGCATGGTGCTGGCAGGGCTTGCCGTTGCCCTTCTGATCGGCCTTGGCATCGGCATCTGCAATTATGCGCTGATCAAGCTGCTGCGCATTCCGCCAATCATTGCAACTCTTTCGATGAGCTTTCTTATCCAGTCGACCGCCATCTGGAGCAATCGCGGTCTGCGTGTAAAGCCGCCTGAAGTTCTGGCAGACTTCACCACCTCCTCTGTCTTTGGCATTCCCAATGTTGCAATCGTGGCACTGCTCCTGTCGGTGTTAGGCTGGGTGCTTCTCAAGAAAAGCATTTATGGCCGCTGGATTTCAGCCATCGGGCAAAATCCGTTTGCAGCACGTATGGCAGGTGTTCCGGTTGATGGCACACGCTTCGTGACCTATCTGCTATGCGCAGTTCTGGCTTCGCTCTGCGGCTTCCTGCTTGCCTGTTTCTCGGGCGGCGCGGCTCTCAACATGGGCACGGAATATCTCCTGATGTCGATTGCCGTTGTCATCATTGGCGGCACGGCGGTTGCAGGTGGCGATTCTAACATTCCCGGCATTTGGGGTGCTGCACTCTTCATGTTCCTCATAGTCTCAATGCTCAACACCTACGGCTTTGGTGCCGGTGTTCGTCTGGTCCTGACAGGTCTCACCATTATTGCGGTGATTTTCCTGGCGAGCAGCCGCAGACCTGAGCGTTAAACAGCATTCCCGGAGTAGTATCTTTGTCTCAGAACCATTCGATTTACGAAATTCACGACGAACGCTTTCAAAATCTGATCATATCGAGCGCCGATCTTGATGAACTTTACAGCGATTGTCGCTGGGCCGAAGGTCCGGTTTGGTTCGGTGATTTAAACTGCCTGCTTTGGAGCGACATTCCCAATCAGCGTATTTTGCGCTGGGTTCCAGATGGCGGGGTATCGACCTTCCGCCAGCCATCGAATTTTGCCAATGGCAATACGCGTGACCGTGAAGGACGACTGGTCTCCTGTGAGCATGGCGGGCGTCGTGTTACCCGCACTGAATTTGACGGTAGCATCACCGTGCTTGCTGACAACTATCAGGGCAAAAAACTCAACGCGCCCAATGATGTTATCGTACGCTCTGACGGTACCATTTGGTTCACCGATCCGACCTACGGCATTATGGGTGATTACGAGGGCTATAAAGCAGAGCCTGAACAGCCAACCCGCAACGTCTATCGTCTTGATCCGAAAAGCGGTGAACTGACTGCCGTCGTCAAAGACTTTGTGCAGCCAAACGGCCTCGCCTTTTCACCGGATGAGACAAAGCTCTTCGTTGCCGACAGCGCCTATAGCCACGACGAAAAAGCACCGCGTCATATCCGGGTTTTCGATGTCGTTGATGACGGCAAGCGCGTCACGGGCGGTAAGATTTTCTGCACGATTGATAACGGTCTGCCAGATGGCTTTCGCTTCGATACAGACGGCAATCTATGGACGAGCGCGGGCGACGGCGTGCATTGCTTTTCGCCTGAAGGTAAACTTCTCGGCAAGATCAAGACGCCTCAGACCGTCGCGAATGTCACTTTTGGCGGGCCACGTCGTAACCGGCTTTTCATCACTGCAACAAAATCGCTCTACGCAGTTTATTTGACCGTCACAGGTGCGCAATATCCGTAAGGTCGGCGTTATATCACTTCGCCTCCAAGTTATTCTTTAACTTGGTAGCAAGTGATGATTTGCTGATAGGCTTGCGTAAGATATCGATGGAACGGAAACGGTCTGGAATGGCTGAATCGTCACTGTAGCCTGTCATAAATATAAATGGGATTTTGCGTTCAGAAAGAACATCTGCGACTACCTCAGATGTTCTGGATCCTAGATTGAAGTCCAGTATAGCAATGTCTGGCTGAAATGATTTTAGAGTTGAGATGGCATCATTTGTGTCACTTGCGAGGTGTATATTCTTCGCTCCCATTTCCCGGAGGGTGTCCTCTACGTCCATTGCGATAAGGCTTTGGTCTTCAACGACAAGAACGGAGATACCGTCAAGTTGCGGCTGATTTGATAACGTTTGTGAAATGGGTGCAAGAGAATTAAGTTCGCCCAATACGACATGCGAGGCGGGAATTTGAAATGTCGCGCATAAGCCACTATCGTGATGTTCAATATGAACCTTTCCACGAAGGTCATATTCAAACGAGCTTTTGATCAGCTTTGTACCAAAGCCCGTTTGTGTTGGGCGAATAACAACAGGACCACCTATTTCCTTCCAGTTGATCAGGCAGTCTCCGGTTTCGTTAAGCTCCCATCTGATACATAGTTGACCTTGATCTGTGGAAAGCGCGCCGTATTTTGCGGCATTGGTCATCATTTCATGAATTACCAATGACAGGACGCTATAGGCGCGCTGGTCAAGAATGAGGGGAGCCCCTTCGAGAACTATCCTGTCGGGTGTTTCATTGTCTCTAAATAGATCAGCTTCGCTCTCGACTAGTGTTTTAATAAAGCCGCTTTGGGAGCCATCTAATGACTGGTCATGTGCTGAGGAAAGCGCGCGTAGTCGCCCTTCCAATGTCTGCGCATATTCGTCGACATTTCTGGCACCCATCCCGGTTTGCTTGGCGATGGACTTAACCAGCGATAATATGTTTTTCACCCGGTGGTTGAGTTCGGCATTTAAAATACGCCGGCGTTGTTCCGTGCGAACGCGTTCTTTCTCTGAGATCTCGTTCTGGCGAAGAATAACGTCCCGCAGATATGTTGCTATGGCACGGGCGACAGAAATATCTGTTGCTGTCCAAGGCATTGATCTACCTTTCACATCCTCACGCCACGTATCAAAACTACCACGTGGCGTGAGACGCTCTCCAAAAGGCGTATTTAGAACCTGTTTTACGGGTTCGCCCGCCCACTCGATTTGATGGGCCTCTTCATTTCTAAATAGAATAAGATATTCACCAAATGTGACGGACAGAGGGATTGCTATCAATCCAGCCACATTGGACTCTATATCTGGAATGAACGACTTTATCTCAGACGTGGACCATATGTCATTTGATGATTGTTGTTTTATATTGTTCAGCAATTGACGCGTCGGTTCTTCATCCAGCGCATCCCCTGTCTGGAACCATTGGTCATTCATCCATAAAGCTGCTCCGTGGCTTGCAACTAATTTTGCAAACTCCGGTAACTGGCTAATCAGGTCATCACGCATTGAGCTGTTAATGCCTAGACGAGATACGATGGAGTCGAGTTTCGACCGCGTGTCGGCAGTCGCTTGCAGGGTTGCCCGACGCTCGCAAGCAGCAATGTGAAGTGAAAAATACTGTCCAAAGAGTTCTGCGCCAATGCGAAGCGGCAATGGCGTGATTTTTGGTGTATCATGATGACACGCAATCAAGCCCCATAGTTCACCGTTCACGATTACCGATATGGATAGTGATGCAGCGACACCCATATTGTTCAGATACTCACAATGTATAGGCGAAACGCTTCTTAATTGTGCGAAAGACATATCTACGGGTTTTTCATCCGGCAACAGTGCAGGACTTAATCCAACGGGTGTGGATGTGGTGTCTGCGATCATACGGATTGTGTTGCTTATATATAGCTTGCGGGCCTGAGCTGGAATATCGCTTGCCGGGAAGTGCTGTCCCATAAAGCTATTGAGGGTAGACGTCTTTGCTTCCGCAATAACCCGTCCTGCGCCATTGTGAAGAAAACGGTAGATCATAACACGATCGTAACCAAGCATTGCTCGAACAAGCCGTGCCGCAGCCGTGGCCGCCCGATCTACATTTTCTTCCAGCCCTAATCTGTGAATGACTGATCGTGTGAGGTCTAATGCTTGGCGCGCTGTTTGTCCTCTATCTGGTGAAGGTTCGAATTCGACAAAAATATTTCCGTCATGTGAATGGACGACGGCGTCAAACAGGGGCGCTCTGCCGGGAAAGCGTAGACCAATAATAATGGAAGAAAGGCCCGGTTCTCTTGATTTGGCAACTGCATTGCGAAAATCATGCGCATTCTTATCGCCAGCGATCTGAGAAATGTCGGTTCCTGGGGTTAGGGAACCCGTATAGCCTGTTAATGTTGAGAAATTTGCTGACGCGTATCGTAACAGTTGAGTTGCTGGGTCAATGACGAGCATCGCGCCGTGTGCCTGTATGGAACCCGGAATATGAATAGGTTCGCGATCACAGTTCGTGAGGTTAACAGACTCCGGAATGTACATTAGAAGCGGCGCACTTTCTCACATGAGCGAATTGGATGGGTGTTTTTAGGACGGGAACTTTTAGACGCCTAAAGCTTTCTTGAATTAGGAGCATTTTTGCAATGAGCAATTTGAAGCGCTCCTTTGGGGCGAGAGAAAATGAGGTCCCTATTCGTTGTAGGTGTTATGTCAAAAAGTAACATAACACCTCTTTGGCGTCTGTCCACTTATGGACATTGTTCAGGGAAATAAAAGAATGTTTTCAATGAGTACGCAATTGATCCGCGAGACCTCAGATAATCTGTTGTTGATGATGCTTAGTGAGGATGACCGCAAAAGGCTGGCTCCACATACCATGGCTTTCGAAATGGAGGCGCTGACAATTTTACATAAGGCAGGAGACGATGTTTTAAATACGTGGTTCCCCTGTGGATCAGCGATGGCAAGTTTTCAGCGCTGGGTTGATGATGACAATAGTGCAGTGGAGGTGGCGTTAATTGGCCGGGAGGGGGCTATCGGCGGAATTGTATCGAATGGCAGTCTCCCAGCCTATGCGACGGCAATTGTACGCAATCCGGGCAGGTTTCTTCGTATTAAAACAGCTGCACTGGAACAGGTGAAGGCTGAATCTGTGACGCTGAGGCATTGGTTTTCACGGTATTCTGACTGCCTTATGGCGCAGGTATTTCAAACAGCCGCCTGCAATGCAACGCACACGATTACACAACGTACCGCAAAATGGTTGCTCGCCGCCTCGGCACGTACCAACTCAGACAGTTTTGAACTTACCCATGATCAGCTATCTGAAATGCTTGGTGTGGGCCGAACCTTTGTGACGCGCACCCTAGGTCAACTCAGATCGGAAGAAATAATCGAAACGCGTCGAGGGAGTGTGGTTATTCGCGATAAAGCGGCCCTTAGTAAAAAGTCTTGTAGCTGCACGTTGGCGATAGAGAATCATTATGATGCCGTCATGCATGGGATTTATTAGGGAATTGCGATGGGGTGTGGCGCATTTCCTTTTGGCTTTCTAGGAGAAGATATTTCTAACAATTGTATCGCGTAGCCAGCTATGCGCAGGCTGAGAATCCAGGCGCTTATGCCATCGCATACAGATTGAGATCCGTGGCGATTCAAAAGGTAGTTCGCTCATCGCGAGATGTGAGCTCTGACAAACGACCTTTGCAATCGGTCGCCGCATAACTGCCAAGACATCCTGATCCTCCATCACAGTGCTGAATCCGAGCAAGGGGATAGAATGCTTGACGTTTCGCGATAATTTTTTTTGTGCAAGCCAAGTATCGAGAAACCCCACATCATCACCTGTTGATGACAAATTGAGATGTGGTTGGCCGATGAGCTCTGTTACAGAAATTTTTGTATTGGGTTCGCGCAGATTTTTGTGATGAACAACAACGAAATCATCGTTGCTCAATTCCACTGAAGCAAAGCGTTCGCGCTCAATTCCAGGTTTTCCGATGAAGAGATCCAGCTCAGAATCATCAATGAGGCGATCCACATCGATCGTTCCACTGGGTCGTAAAATCAGAGAAATCCCTGGGGCATTGGCTTCAATTGTCTGAACGAGTTTGGCAGTCAGTGCGACGGCACTACAATTATCGAGCGCTATACGGAATTTTTGGTTTGCGGTCAGAGGATTAAAATCTTGCGCCTGAAGGCCGAGTTCAAGATAATTCAATGCCTGCCTAATGGGGCCTGAAAGTTGTTCAGCGCGTGACGTTGGTAACATGCCGCGTGCTGAACGCACAAATAGATCATCCTGAAGCGTATGTCGTAGCCGAGCGAGAGCGTGGCTGGCAGCCGGCTGGCTCATGCCGAGGCGCTGCGCCGCACGCATGATATTTCGCTCACGGAAGATCGCATCGAAAATCCGCAGAAGATTGAGATCAATCTGATTGATGTTCGGAAGCGCCATCTCAGTCTTCATTCTCCTGCTTTATTTTTCCATAGAATGCATTACGCGCAGTTTGATTATAAAGTAAAATGCACAACATGCATATTGGTATGCAGAGGTTTCAGTTCCTTAAGTCAGTTGTTTCGTCCAAGACGGCAGATATCTGACATTTATTGTCATGTTTAAGTTTGTGGCTTTCAATTAAGCGGATGTTTTGTGGCAGATGCTTTGTGAACGTCTGATACAGCTGGCAGGAGTATCTATATGTCGTTTGTTAATGCGGTGCGGTCCTTGGCTTTCGCCGGGGTTTGTATTCTTTCACCTCTTGTTTCTCACGCAGCGGAAATTACGGATGTTCTGGGACGAAAGGTTCAGGTTCCAGAGCATGTTGAACGTGTCGTATTGGGGGAAGGTCGCCTGAGCTATGCGCTCGCATTGCTGGATCGCGACAACCCCTTCAAACGGATTGTCGGCTGGCAAAACGATTTGCGTAAACTCGATCCGCATACCTTTGAAGCCTATAAAACAGCATTTCCGGAGGTTGCGGATATTGCTCTTATAGGTCAGGCTTCCGAAGTCAGCGTGAATGTTGAAACCATTCTCGCGCTTAAACCGGATCTGGTGGTTTTCAGCGTGGCGGGTGAGGGCCCTAAAGCGCATAGCCCGATTGCTGACACGCTGGCGAAGGCTGGAGTGGCTGTCGTTTACGTCGATTTCCGCGTTAACCCGATTGAAAACACGCCCAAAAGCATCGAACTGCTTGGCGAAGCGATTGATCGGAAAGACGAGGCCAAAGCCTTTACCGATTTCTATGGGACACATCTCAAGCGCCTGACCGATAAAGTGCGTAATCTTGATGAGGCGAAAAAGCCAACGGTTTTTGCAGAACTTCTTCCAGGCGTCTGGCAAGCTCCCGGTCATACAACGGGCAATGGAGGGCTCGGCCAATTCATTAACACCGTTGGCGGGCGTAATATTGCATCAAGCGTTGTTCCGGGTGCTATCGGCGATGTCGCTGTTGAGTATGTTTTACAGGCTGACCCCGACATTTATGTTGCGACTGGTAACCGTGCGCCGGGTGTTTTGCTTGGTGCCGCGGTTGACGAAGCAACTGCCCGTCAAAGCCTGAACACGGTTCTGGAGCGTCCGGAATTCAAGGAGTTGAGGGCAATCCGTGAGCATAATGCTCATGGCTTATGGCACGACTATTACAACTCACCTTATAACATCATGGCAGTCGAATTGCTCGCAAAGTGGCTGCATCCTGACTTGTTCAAGGATGTTGATCCTACAAAGACTCAAGAGGAGTTGAATGAGTTTTTGACAATCAAAAATAATGGCACTTATTGGGTTGATCCTGTGCAAGGAGAGTAAGGCGGCGGGATGGCAAGCGTGTCTTCAGATATGAAAACAATCACCGAGGCGAATGCGGATTCTGGTTTCGAAGCCCTGAAAGCGCGATATGGGAAGCTCCGCAAGCGACGGTTAGCTATTATTTCGGGACTGTTTGCCCTTCTCATCGTTTCGTTCTGCTATGATATCGTCACAGGTTCATCTGGGATGACGGTGCAAAGTTTCTTGCATGGCGTGTTACATCCGTCGGATTTATCTCCGACGGATCGGGTTATTATATGGAATGTGCGCTTGCCTTTCTCGTTGATGGCATTGCTTGTGGGCGCTGCATTATCGCTCGCTGGTGCTGAGATGCAGGTGGTTCTTAATAATCCGCTTGCAAGTCCTTTCACATTAGGCGTTGCGTCTGCTGCTGCCCTTGGTGCGTCGACTGTTATTGTCTTTGGGCTGTCAGTTGCTTGGTTGCCCTATAATTGGCTGGTATCGGCGGCGGCGTTTGTTTTTGCATTTGGGTCGGTCTTACTCATTGATGCATTGGCGCGATTGCGTGGAACAAGCATGGAAACCACTGTTCTGCTCGGCATTGCGCTGGTGTTCAGCTGCAATGCGGTTGTTCTTTTATTTCAGTTGATCGCGACGGAAGATGTACTTCAGCAGTTGGTTTTTTGGTCTGTTGGTAGTCTTGCGCGTGCAGATTGGGAGAAAGTGCTTGTTCTGGCGATTGCGCTCGCCGTCGTGATGCCGCTTTCGTTTGTCTCATCTGGTAAGATGACGGCGCTACGGATGGGCGAGGAACGCGCCATCAGTTTCGGCATAGATGTGAAAAGGCTGCGCTATTTTGCGTTGCTAAGGATCAGTGTTTTGTCGGCCATGGCTGTCGCATTCGTTGGAACGATCGGCTTTATCGGTCTGGTCGGACCTCACATGGCGCGACTACTCGTAGGCGAAGATCAGCGTTATGCATTGCCCGCAAGCGGTCTGGTCGGGGCTTTGTTACTCTCCTTGTCGTCCATAGCAAGTAAGACAGTGCTGCCCGGCTTGATTGTACCTGTCGGCATCGTCACTGCGCTTGTTGGTGTGCCGGTATTTGTTATGCTGATTTTTAGAGGCAGGTCGGGTCGATGAACAAAGATGAGAAGGGCCTGCTGATTTCGAATCTTGCCGTTCGATATGGGCGCAAAGAAATTATCCATTCTTTCTCAATGGGGCCAGTTGAACCTGGCCAATTTGTTGCGGTGCTTGGCCCGAATGCGGCTGGTAAATCGACACTGCTCAAGGCAATTGCAGGCATTGGCTCGTTTAGTGGGCATATCAGTCTTAATGGCGCGGATATTCTGTCTGTGCCGGGTGCAAAACGCGCCCGTAAGATTGCTTACATGCCGCAATCACAGCCACCGGCAATTGGCCTTCCAGCTCTTGAAGCTGTCATGAGTGCCTTTGGCAGCAGTAAAGGGCGGGATGAGGCAATCAATCAGGCCTATAAGGTGCTTGAAGATTTGGGCGCCGCAGATCTCGCTTTGCGCAATCTTCACGAGTTATCAGGCGGACAGCGGCAGATTGTTGCGCTTGCACAGGCAATAGTCCGCAAGCCTGAGGTGTTGTTGTTGGACGAACCAACCAGTGCGCTTGATCTTAAGCATCAGGTGTTTGTGATGCAGTCTGCGGCACGCCTCGTGCGTATGAAAGGCGCTATCGTCGTGGCAGTGTTGCACGATGTTGCGCTTGCTTTGCGATATGCAGATTCGATTGCAGTTCTGAAAGATGGTGGTCTTTATGCTTATGGAACACCAAAGGCTGTCGTCACCCCAGATATGCTGGCCAGTGTCTATGGCATTGAAGCGCGGGTCGAAACCTGTAGTCAGGGAAAAATGCAAATTATTGTCGATGGAGTGATGTAGCTATCACGCCAGTTCAAGCTCCATGGCTTTTATAGCTTGTCGAGTATCATGCTGAATTCGGCCTCTGGATTTTAGGCGCAGAATTGGAAACACCGAAAAGACGCCAAGCACTCTTTGAAAGAGAGTGCTTGGCGTTATCGATTGTTCGCATAGGGATAACTGGATTCATTAGTCAGGCCGTTGCTACCCCTATGCATTTCATCAAATCTCTTTGATCAACGTATCCGCGATGCGCACGCTCAAGGCCGCACCTGTCAGCGTTGGGTTCACACATGACGATGAAGGCATGACGCTGGTGCCCGCAATGAACATGTTGCGATGATCATGCGTGCGGCAATCGCGATCAACAACCGAGTTCTTCGGATCGTCGCCCATAATCGTTGTGCCCATGATGTGCTGACGATTTTGCCATTTCACATCGGTACTCAGAATTTCGCCATCGAGCAGCTTGGCGATCTGATCAAAATCTTGCAATGCACGGTCGCGACCAGCATTCCAATAGTCAGTCACGCTGTAATAAATCGATGGCACTGGAATACCCAGCGCATCGACCTTGTCCGTGCTTGGGAGGACACGGTTTTCAGCCAGAGGCAGCGTTTCAAAATCAACCGCCCAATTGAGCGAACGGGCCGACTGACGGCGAATTTCGGCATCAAGCTTTGAACCGAGAACCCCCTTTTTCAAAAGACTTGCAGTCGTCTGACCCGTCGGAACAGTGTTACGAACCTTAATCTTGTAACTCGGATAGTTTTTGCGGAATTCGCCATCGCGCTGATTGAGATAGACGAGAAGCTGGGTAGGGCCTTCGCCCGGCCAGAAATCTTCTTTCGCCATCACATTCATGCTGATGCCCGTATGATCCATCAGGTTGCGACCAACCTGATCGGATGAATTTGCAATGCCGTTCGGAAAACGATCAGACTTCGACAAAAGCATGATCTTTGGCGATTCAATACCATAAGCAGCCATCACGAAATAACGTGCGGTGAGCTTGTGTTCCGAACCGTCAGGACGCTTATAGCAGATCGCCGTGATCTTGCCGGTGTCGTCAGCATCGATCTTACAGACAACCGAATTGTCCTGAATGATCGCGCCATGACGTTCGGCTTCATCTATATGCATCGAACCGTCATATTTCGCAGCAATCGGGCAGACAGGATTGCAATTGTTATTGCCACCACAGGCGGGACGTCTGCCATAAGGACGTGTTGCACGGCCATTTGGCTCAAGGATCGGATTGAAACCACCCTTTGAGAGCTTCTCAGAAAGCTGGTTAAACATATAGCTCGGCTTGAGCCCGCGCATCGGATACGGAATAGAGCGCGGTGGATAGGCGCTACCGCCCTGCCCACTTTCATCCTGACCATCGACACCGCTCACGCCGAGTTCTTCTTCAGCGCGTGCATAGAATGGCTCGAGCTCATCATAGCTGATTGGCCAGTCGCGACCGTGCCCATAAAGCGACTTCAAACGGAAGTCATTCGGGATCATACGCCAGAGCGACGAGCCAAAATGCCATGTCGTACCACCGACAACGCGTAAGTATGACGTGTTGTATTTAACCGGACCGACCTGCTGGAGATAATCTCCATAGGTCGATGGCGCGTGTGGCAAGCTTGGAAACGGCGAACCTGCGCCCTGCAATTTTGCATTGGCCAGCGAAAGCTTCACAGGTGCATTGCGAAAAGTCTCGACAATATCGCGGCGATCTACGCGCGGGCCTGCTTCGAGCACGATCACTTTCTTGCCAGCCTTTGCAAGACTGTTGGCAATGATACCGCCCATTACGCCCGAACCAATAACGATCAGGTCCGCATCATATGCGTCGTTTGCCATTGTTCTCTTCCTGTCAAATCTTGGTGTCAGGTTTCGGACCCCAGGCATCTGGGCCGGGTCCATAGGTCGGGATCGCCAGAATACCGCGCGTCGGGCGATACATCAGCGCTTCTCCGTATGCGATTAACTCTGCATCTTCCGGCTCGCCGACAACGCCGAGATACCAGGCGGATACGATCTTGGTTGCAGTTTCCATCAGCTTCGGATCAATTGAAGGCAGCTCCAGAAACGCATCCATATTGGCAGCATTGCTTTGCTTGATGGCTGAACTGAGCACATTCATCTGCTCAATGAGATCAGGATTGCGCTTCTGCAAGGCTGCGAAATAGCGGCTGCCTAGCACCGGATCGAGATCGTGCCCGGTCAGAAAGGTCGAAAGCTGCATGAAGTCCTGCTGAGTCTCGTCGGCAGCCGATGCTGGCAAAGGTCCGGCAAGAGCACCGATTGCCGCAAGCGCCGCCATTGCAACGGAGCCTCGCAACACGGATCGGCGGGAAATATGACGACCGAAAACGGTGTCAGAAAAATTATCGACTGGCATTATTGGTCTCCTGCGGGAGTGCGCAATGCAATTGTGAAAGAAATGATCAGGCGCGCGCTGCGCGTTTACGGCGGCGAACCAGCCAGACAATCAGCGCAATCAGCACCAGAACGCCGACCACCATTGCCGGTGCTGCGAAGGGGGCAAGCTTGGCAATTAGCGGCTTCGGTCCACCTTCGCGGATCAACTTCACATCGGCGGGCGTCACTTTGACATCCGGATTGCCGTATTGTGCCAACACATAATTGCTGACATCGGCAATATCCTGATCGGAAAGGCGATCGGTATAGAAGGCATCTGGCCCAAAGCCCGGCATATAAGCGGTTTGTCCATCAACCGTGCGATTAACGCCAAAGACGATTGCCGAAAGCAAATTGTCTGAGCGGTCAGCACCCGTAACCGTATTGTGGAACAGCGACGGATAGTGCTTGTTGCCTTCGCCATCCATCTGATGGCAATTTGCACAGACGCCACTGAAAATACGGAAGCCACTTTCGTTCGGCGCTTCACCCGGAAGTCCGCGCAGCGCATATTCCGTGACCGATGGCTTGCCGAACTTGTCACGCGGGGTTTTGTCACCCGACGAAATCGGAGCCACGTCCTTTACGTAAACCGCAATTGCATTCAGATCTTCATCGGTCAAATGCTGAAGGCTATGTTCGATAGCCTCTGCCATGGGGCCAGCTGCCTGCGCCTTGCCTGCTACGTGACCCGTGCGAAGATACTGAACCAGATTTTCCTGTGGCCAGTCACCAATCCCACTGACCGGGTCGGATGTAATGTTCGGCGCATACCATGAACCCAGCGAACCGCCGGACAGTGCTTTGCTGTTCTGTTCGGCCATCAGATAGTTGCGCGGTGTGTGACAGGTACTGCAATGAGCCAGCGCTTCTGACAAATACGCGCCGCGATTCCATTCTGCGGATTTATTCGCATCGGGCGTGAAGCGAGTCTTATCGAGGAAAAGCAAGTTCCACGCAGCCATCGAAGTTCTTACACTGAACGGGAACGGCAGTTCTGTCTTCTGCGGCTGATGATCGACCGGCTTCACCTCATGCATGAAATAAGCATAAAGCGCCTTCACATCGTCGTCGGTCATCTTTGCATAGGCCGTATAGGGCATAGCCGGATAAAGATGTGAACCATCTTTCGCTACACCGTCACGAACGGCGTGCGCAAATTCCTCTTCAGTGTAATCGCCGATGCCATCAGCCTTCGACGGCGTGATGTTTGTCGAGAAAATAGTGCCAAGCGGCGATGAAATTCCATAGCCACCCGCAAAAGGTGTCCCGCCATGTGGTGCGGTATGACACGCAGCACAGTCGGACGCGGTAGCGATATAACGACCCTTGGCGATCAGCTCTGCAGATGGCTCGTCGGCCATAGCCACTGATCCTAGCGCCACGATAAAAACGGCTGTTGCGCCAATAAGTGCTTTCCATGAAGGACGGGGTGCAACGGGGTATTGCTTAAAGCTGCCTGATTGCGACATTTTGATCGAGCTTTCATGAAGCATGAATATTCAATGCAAAGCGCAGGCGACTTTCATATAGAAAGTAGCCTTCTATCTCTGCCCGAAACGAAACAAGCATAGCAATCCAAGAATATGATTTTCTTGGATATTCCTATTCTCATCAACGATTCAAAGAATTGGAAATAGGCTGTTACGCGACTTGGTTTTTGGAATAACTCTAAGTGACTGGATATGAAAATCAGTCTTTGCTAAAGTCTGATTTCATAATTCGTGAAAGCTTATCGAATGAAATTCGACCTAATTGATCTGCGCATATTCGTGTCCGCTATTGAACACGGAAGCCTGACTGCCGCGGCCAACCAAAACAATATCGTGGTTGCTGCGGTGAGTGCGCGTCTCAAAAAGCTGGAAGAATCCTTTAATCTTAAGCTGTTCGATAGAACCGGACGTGGCATTCGCCCAACGCTGGCGGGTGAAATGTTTGCACGAAATGCACGCAAGCTGATCGACGACGCACGGCGCGCACAGACCGCACTTGATGACTTTGCGGATGGCCGTGGTGGACACGTGAAACTGCTGTCGAACACAAATATGTTAGCGGAACATTTGCCGCACGCCCTTGGGACATTTCTTGCGGCCCATCCCGATGTCACCGTGAGCATTGAAGACAAGCCCAGTCTGGAAGTGGTGAGCTTGCTCCGAAACGGCGAAGCTGACATCGGCATTGTCGCATCATCTGCGGACATGAGCGGATTAGAACAGTGGCGGTTTGTGCCAGATAAACTGGTCCTGGTTACTCCGCCCGAGCATCCCCTTTCAGCATCGCAGGTGAACTATTCCAGAGTTCTGGATTTCAAGCTGATTGGTCTGCCGAAGCAGACAGCACTCATGCAGTTTCTGGGTCGTCTTGCCAATGAGCTCGGTCGTACTGTTGACTACCGGATGCGTGCCGAAAATTTTGAAGCTGCCTGCCGTATGGTCGAAGGCGGTGCCGGTATCGCAATTGTTCCGCAAAGTGCAGCATTGCGTTATGGAAGCTATATGGCGCTGAGTATCATAGACATTAATGAAAGCTGGGCCGACCGCGAGCTTTATCTATGCACACGAAATGAAGCGCAATTGCCTGGTTATTCAAGACGTCTTTTCAATCATTTGCGGGAATATGCAGCCAATCCTAGCTAGTTCCGCGGGTTTTGGTTGCAGAGAAAACTTGTGTTCAATCAATGACCATATTGGTTGATGCTCGATGCTGCTGTCGCCGGGAAATTGAGAGAGTTTATCGATAAAGTCATTACAGTTTAAACGAACTGAGTATTACAAAAACGGCAGTTTATACCGCTTTGATATTAAGGTTGTGGTTTAAGTGAAAATTGCAATCTTAAATTAGCACTTACTGCGAGACATGCTGATTTTTATATAATAAACACTCTTATGAGAAGCGCGTTTTAATTTGCGGATGCATGCAGATGGGTTCCCCTTTGGTACAAAGCCAGTGGCGTATGAGAGAGCTTTTGCCCGCCCTTGCCTTATTTGTTTTGGGGCTAGGAACGCTTGCCTATGCAATGATTTTACCACAAGGGGAAAGCAATAACTTTGCAGTTATGTTGAATCCTTGGGCGGATGCTTCTGAAGTCGTTGCTCTGGTGAATGAAACCGGAGCAGACGTCATCTCCTTTAATGAGCGCACGAATGTTCTGGTTGTGAATGCTCCGCGTTCTGATGCTGTTTCGGCGTTATATAGTGCCGGTGCGTGGCTCGTTTTTGAGCCGTCCCAACTTGCAAGCTGTTTTGATCTCAAAGTCCCAGAGGCTTAATCCATCATGATTATCGAACTTGATGATATTCGCAGACGTTTTGCGCGTTTTTTGGTTGTGTTTTTCTGGCTGCATGTTCCACTTTTTGCAGCTATCGCTTACGCGACCGGGAATTCCGTGATAGGCGGAGCTTTGGCCGCAGGGGTTCTTGCACTCGCATATAATTTAATGTGGTTGCGCGCTGATATAGCGCCTGAAACCCGTTTTCTGTCTGCTGTCGCGCTTGTCGCTGAGCCGGCTGTTTTGCTTTACTTACTGCGTGGCCACATATGGCAAATGGACATGCATATGTACTTTTTTGCCATGCTCGCGCTAACCATTGGCTGGTGTGATCGCAGAGCGACCATCATTGCTGCAATAGCTGTTGCGTTCCACCATTTAGCTCTTGATTATTTCTTGCCATTCTTGGTTTTTCCAACTGGAGGCGATCTTCGCCGCGTGATGATTCACGCCGTTATTGTAGCGCTTGAAGCTGCCGTTTTGGTTTGGTTTTCCGATATGCTTGTCGCGTGCGTCAACAGCATTAGCAATATGCGCGACGAAATCATGGTCAAGAATGCCGAGATTGAAGTGCGTTCTACCGAGGTGGAGCAAGCTTATAAGGCAAAGGGCATGTTCCTTGCCAATATGAGCCATGAAATTCGCACGCCGCTCAATGCAATTCTTGGATTCTGCCACTTGATGTCGCGCACAGACATGACGGAACGGCAGCGCGATTATCTTTCCAAAATTAATACGGCCAGCGGATCATTGCTCCGTCTTATCAATGATATTCTGGATTTTTCTAAGAATGACGCTGGTAAGCTGACATTTGAAAACCGGCCGTTTGAGTTGCGTGCGCTTTTCGACCGCAAATTACAAATTACTGGTGCAGATGCACGGACCAAAAATGTCGATGTGAATCTTCATATTGATCAAGATGTGCCCGATCGTCTTGTTGGCGATGAGATGCGCCTTGGACAGATTCTCCTCAATCTTCTCAGTAATGCAATTAAGTTCAGTGAGAATGGTTCTGTAACGCTGCGCGTCAGCGGAACTGTGACCGAGGCAAGTGGCTACAAGTTGCAGGTCACGATTGCCGATACTGGTATCGGGATGACGCCGGAACAGCAATCAAAGCTATTTAACTCTTTCTCTCAGGCCGATAGTTCCACCACGCGCCGCTTTGGCGGCACAGGATTAGGTCTGGTCATCAGTAAGCAGATCGCTGTTCAAATGGGCGGTGACATCACGGTATTCAGCACGCCAGGAAAAGGTAGCGTTTTCACTGTGACGGCGATGCTGGCGAAAGTAGACCGTACATATTCAATCGTTGAGAGGCCGCAACCGCATATTCAGAAGTTACGGGTGCTGGTCGCTGACGATAACCCGGCTTCACGGGAGATTTTGCAAGGTATTTTCGCAGACTGGTCGATTGCGGTCGATCTGGTTGCTTCTGGTACAGAGGTTATCAGTGCGTTGGAAACTGCGCTCGAACGTGGCCAAGCTTATGACGCGCTCTTACTTGATTGGAAAATGCCCGGCATGGATGGGCTTGAAACAGTCGGTCGTCTTTATGCCAGCGCAAAACTGGCAAAATTGCCGGAAATAATTCTAATTACCGCATACGGCAGTGATGAGTTTAAAACTCAGGCCTCGCGTGCGGGTATTGCAGCATATTTGCCCAAGCCTATAGAAGCGCAGCAAATCTTGCAGACACTTAACACGCTATTCCCCATTGAAAACACCAACGCCGAAGCAACCAGAGATTCTGAGCTGATTGCGGAGCCTTTGAGAGGCGCACGTGTGCTTTTGGTTGAAGATAATGCAATCAATCGTGAGATTGCTTATCAGTTGCTCGATGATGCGGGTCTGGATGTTGATATAGCTGAGAACGGGCGAATAGCCTGTGAAAGTGTTGCACGATTAAAAGGCGCTTATTCAGCTATCTTGATGGATGTGCAGATGCCTGAAATGGATGGTCTTGAAGCGACACGACATATTCGTCGTGAATGGAGCGCTGAGGCGTTACCCATTATCGCTTTAACCGCGCATGCCTACGAAGAGGAACGTCGTCGATGTGCAGAGGCGGGTATGAATGATCATATCGCAAAGCCAATCGATCCAAGTGTCTTAATTGGCACACTAGAGCGTTGGATGAAGCCACTTCGTGTTGAAGCTGACGGAACTCGCCCGCAGGAAAAAAAGGCAAGCGTTGATTATTCCGAATTGCCGGAGAGTCTGGAACCTTTCGACCTTACGAGGGCACTCGTTCGTGTGAACGGAAAGCGTGCATTGTTGCGCCGACTGATCATTAGTTTCCATGATGATTTCGAAAACGTTATCCAAACGCTGATGGATCAGATTGCCAAAGGCGACTTAACTTCTGCCCGTCGTCTTGCTCATACATTGAAGGGGGTCGCTTCTTCTCTCGAACTTCCAGATATAGCGCGTATTTCGGCTGAAGTGGAGTTGGCGATCGCTAATGAACAGCTCGTCGGACTTCAATCGACGCTGTCTGCGCTCAATTCTGCAATGAAGCCAGCTTTGAAGGCTGCATCAAGCCTAATAAATACTGGAGTAACTCCTTTGCAGCAGGCTGAAGGTAGTGCTCAATCTGACGATATAAAATTGGCAGTCTCTACGCTTAGAGAGAACCTCAAACGTCGTAGCATGCGCGCGCGCGCCAGTTTTGATGCATTGCTGCAGCTGGTCGGATCGCCCGTTTATGAAGGACAAAAAGCAGAAGCTCTCCAAGCGGCGAAGTCTGCGCTCGATAAACTCGACTATGATACGGCACTTCAGAGATTGGATGAAGTCTTCGTTGATGATAGTCCAAGTTCAACACAACGTGAGGCTTGAAAGTGTGATGTCGATTATCCATCCCGTGAAAGTATAAGCGTCGGATAACGCAGCCGATTTTGCCCCATAAACGAAAACCAAGCCATTTCTAAATGCACGTGCTCATCAAGAACAGAGTAATTCTCTTGATGGGTACGTTGCAGAACTACCGGAGTAAGCCAGATGTCAGATCGCGCAACAATTCTGATCGTTGATGATGAAGTATCAAATATCGAGATCATGAACGCGGTGCTGGAAGATCATTATGAAATATCTTTTGCGACTTCTGGAGAACAGGCGCTAGAGGTGGCACGTTCAGTGTTGCCGGATTTAATTCTGCTCGATGTTATGATGCCTGGCTTGGATGGATATGAAGTTTGTTCACGCCTGAAAAGCGATAGGCTGTTGGCCGATGTGCCCGTAATATTCACGACAGGACTTGATGATCAGGAGGCCGAAGTTCGTGGCTTGTCGCTTGGTGCCATTGATTATGTAACCAAGCCAATAAATCCTATCGTTCTTAATGCTCGCGTCTCAAACCACATTGAACTTAAACGCCTGCGTGATCAGCTCGCTCAAATGGCCGTGACTGATGCACTGACCGGGCTTAGCAATCGTCGGCAGCTGGAATCTATACTTACGGCAGAAATATCTCGTTTGGGTCCGACAGGTGCGTGGCTCTCCGTTATCATGCTGGATATCGACTTCTTTAAGTTGTTCAACGACACATATGGTCATCCGGAAGGCGACCGCTGCATCTCCATGGTGGCAGCAGCGCTCACACGTGCGGTTCATAAAGTGTCAGGTATGACAGCGCGTTATGGTGGCGAAGAGTTTGCATGTGTTTTGCCAGAAGCTGATCCTGAGGCTGCGCTTGCAACTGCACGCGAAATTCAGTTTCAGATCCAATCACTGAATATTCCGCATACTGGTTCTACAGTCAGTAAAAGTGTGACGCTCAGTATCGGGATTGCATCTGCCCGAACCCGAAGTGACATGGGTGGGTATCTGTGGCTCCAGCATGCAGACCAGCAATTATATGCAAGCAAGAAAAGCGGCCGAAACGCGATTGCTCAAACAGAGTTTTGACAGGCGGAGCCTTTAAGAATGTAAGAGTCGCAGTTACAATTTCTCCTGTCCAATTTGGGCGATTGAGATTTGCGACTTCTTATATCTGGTTTGAGCTGAGATTATTTTAAGAATGGCCATCGCGTAGGCGTTTTGTTGATCCATATTCTGTGAAGTAGGAATGTTTGTCCAAATACGACGTCAATCCGTCAATTTTTGTCGAATTTGGTTTTTTTCTTCAGCTTTGAATGCTAAGTCGCTCTCGCGATAAATGCCAACCAAGCTATATGGCGAGTTGATCAGCATAGCCAGAGCCTGAAAGCCCAAAAAAATGACCGCACGTCTTTCATTTGCGCGTGAGCGTATCAATGTTCTTCTTCTCGAAGGCATCAATCAGTCCGCTGTCGATTATTTCAAATCGTCTGGCTATACCAATGTTGTCCATCTGCCAAAGGCGCTGGACAAGGCTGAGCTGATCGAGGCGATTGCGTCGGCGCATATTATAGGCATTCGCTCGCGCACCCAGCTCACCGATGAGGTTTTTGAAGCTGCACAGCGCTTGATCGCAGTTGGTTGTTTTTCGGTTGGTACCAATCAGGTTGATTTGAAAGCAGCCCGCAAACGTGGTATCCCTGTTTTCAATGCACCTTTCTCCAATACACGTTCGGTGGCCGAGCTGGTAATTGGCGAAATTATCATGCTGATGCGTCGCATTTTTCCACGTTCCAACTCCGCGCATACTGGCGGCTGGGATAAGAGCGCAACGGGTAGCCGTGAAGTGCGCGGCAAGACGCTGGGTATCGTTGGCTACGGCAACATCGGTTCGCAGGTCGGCAATCTTGCCGAAAGCCTCGGCATGACCGTTCGCTACTTCGACATGACCGACAAGTTGCAATATGGCAATGTGATCCCGACCGAGACACTGGATGAATTGCTCAAGATTTCGGACGTGATCAGCCTGCATGTGCCATCGAACAAATCGACGGCTAAGATGATCACCGAAGCGAAATTGCGCAAGATGAAGAAGGGTGCCTTCCTTATCAACAATGCGCGCGGAAATGTGGTTGATCTGGAAGCGCTGGCCACAGTGCTTAAAGAAGGCCATCTTGCTGGTGCAGCAATCGACGTGTTCCCGGTTGAACCTGCATCCAACAAAGATCCGTTTGTTTCGCCTTTGCAGGGGCTGGAGAATGTCATTCTGACCCCGCACATCGGCGGCTCGACTGCAGAAGCACAAGAGCGCATTGGCATGGAAGTTACCCGTAAGCTCGTTGAATATTCCGATGTCGGCTCGACCCTCGGTGCCGTCAACTTCCCACAAGTACAGTTGCCAGCACGTCCAAACGGTACGCGCTTCATGCATGTGCATGAAAATCGTCCGGGCATCCTCAACAGTCTCGTCAATATTTTCTCGTCGCACAATATCAACATCATCAGCCAGTTTTTGCAGACCGATGGTGAAGTGGGTTATGTGGTGATCGAAGGCGATGCGATGGAGGAACATGCGGAGGACGTACTTCAGGCGATGCGCGAAATTCCGGGCACAATCCGCACGCGTTTGCTGTATTAATTCGTCGCAATTTTGAGTAAGGCCCGCGCCGCATCCGCTGCGCGGGCTTTTTCATTGCGCCTGTCAGGGTAATAAGCGGCATTGTTCCTGCATATTTGAGCAGTTTTGTTGCGCTAGTCTTTGCAAACACATTGACTCTTTTTTCAAAGGGCTTAAAAGCGCAATCGGAAAAGGAGAAATCCCGTGAACGCTTCCTGCGCATCACATAGCCTGTACGGACTGAATGGCCTCAACGCCATCGGTGCCGCTATGGCGTCCGTTTCCAAAATTACCACGACCACTTGCATTAAAACGACCACCAAAACGGTCTGACCCCTTGGCCTGCTCGCCCTCTCTCCCCGGGTCCGGCCCAGGGAAAAGGCCCGCTGGTCGCGGGTTTTTATGGAAGCGGAGAGGACAGGAGACAGGTAAATGGGTTTTAAGATTGCAGTCGTCGGCGCCACCGGAAATGTCGGTCGCGAAATGCTCAATATCCTCGAAGAACGCGGTTTTCCGGCTGATGAAGTCGTAGCACTCGCTTCGCGTCGCAGTCAGGGTACTGAAGTATCTTATGGCGATAAGACGCTGAAAGTCAGGGCGCTCGACCAGTACGATTTTTCGGATACTGACATCTGCCTTATGTCTGCTGGTGGCAACATTTCAAAAGAATGGTCGCCGAAGATCGGTGCGCAGGGTTGCGTTGTCATCGATAATTCATCCGCATGGCGCTATGATGCCAATGTGCCGCTGATCGTTCCGGAAGTGAACCCAGACGCGATCGAAGACTTCCGCAAACGCAACATTATTGCAAACCCAAACTGTTCGACTGCGCAGCTCGTTGTGGCTCTCAAGCCATTGCACGATGCAGCAAAGATCAAGCGCGTTGTTGTTGCGACCTACCAGTCCGTTTCGGGCGCTGGCAAGGAAGGCATGGACGAGCTGTTCCAGCAGTCGCGTGCGGTTTTCGTTGCCGATCCTGTCACGGCGCAGAAGTTCACCAAGCGCATTGCGTTCAACGTGATCCCGCATATCGACGAATTTATGGAAGACGGCTACACCAAAGAAGAATGGAAGGTGATGGCTGAAACGAAGAAGATGCTTGATCCAAAGATCAAGCTCACGGCAACGGCTGTGCGCGTTCCTGTCTTCATTGGCCACTCTGAAGCTGTTAACATCGAGTTCGAAAACCCGATTTCCGCTGAAGAAGCACGTGAAATTCTGCGTGAAGCACCAGGCTGTCAGGTTGTCGATAAGCACGAAAATGGCGGTTATATCACGCCTTATGAATCGGCAGGTGAAGACGCAACTTACATCAGCCGTATCCGTGAAGACATCACAGTTGAAAACGGCCTGTCGATGTGGGTTGTTTCCGACAACCTGCGTAAGGGTGCAGCGCTTAACACGATCCAGATCGCAGAACTGCTCGTTGCGCGTGGCCTGATCACACCAAAGGCACTTGCTGCTTAATCGATCTTGCAGTTAAAAAACAAAAGCGCCGGAAAACCGGCGCTTTTTTATTACCTTGAAATGCTTTCTTTGAGATTATTGCGGACATTCAGCAATCGGTCACGCAAATTCTGCAAGTCATTCAGAGGCTCACCAAGCGCGCAAAAGACCTGCTCTGGAATATCGGCGGCTTTTATCCGCAAATGACGACCTTCATCAGTCAGTGTAATGCGGACTTGTCGCTCATCCTCTGGATCCCTGCGGCGCGCGAGATGACCTGCCGCTTCAAGCCGCTTTAAAAGTGGGGTGAGGGTGCCAGAATCAAGATTGAGTTTCGCGCCAATTTCCGAAACCGTGCAATTATCCTGTTCCCATAAAACAACCATCACCAGAAACTGCGGATAGGTTAGCTCTAGTTTACTCAGAATTGGTTGGTATGCGCGCGTCAATGCATTCGCAGTGGAATAGATCGCGAAACAAACCATATCCGACAGATTGAGATGAGATTCTTGTTTGTCGTCTTTCATAGCACAGGCTCCATGACAGAACTTTACATGAGGCGCAATTGAATTGCGCATCACATATTTGTGTAAACTAATTTTGCAAAATTAGATTGTGCGCAATATAAAAATCTGCGAGCTTGATTGTGGAGATAATTCAACGATACCAACGGAGACATTCAAATGGCTATTCTTTACACGACGCAGTCCACCGCAACTGGCGGCCGCACAGGCAGCGCAAAGACTGCTGATGGCCGTCTCAGCGTCGTTCTCGATACTCCAAAAGAGCTGGGTGGTTCGGGCGGCGAAGGCACTAATCCTGAGCAGCTCTTTGCATCAGGCTACGCAGCTTGTTTCCTCGGCGCATTGAAATTCGTCGCAGCGAAAGAAAAGGTTTCTATTTCTGCTGATAGCACGGTTACAGCCACTGTTGGTATTGGTCCGCGTGAAGATGGCACTGGTTTTGGTCTGGATGTGGCTCTGGAAGTCGCTCTGCCGGGTGTTGAAAAAGCCAAGGCGCAAGAGCTCGTCAATGCTGCGCACATCGTCTGCCCTTATTCCCATGCAACACGTGGCAATATCGATGTCCGCCTGAGTGTAGCATAAATCAGATAAGCAAAAGGCGCTCGGTTGAGCGCCTTTTTTGTTTATGAGGGTAGTTCTTCCAACGCTTTTAATGCAGTCTCAATCTGTCCACGGACCTCTGTCGTTAACGGCAATATGGGCCGAGGCGGTTCGATTTTTGCAAGACTAAGCAATTCGGCGATGACATACATCACGCGGAAGCTGCCATAGGTTTTAAACAGGCTCCAGAGTGGCTCAAACGCTGAGTTGATGCGTTCCGCCTCAGCCCGATCGCCACTTTGTGAAGCGCGTACAAGTGCTAAAAACTGTTTTGGCAGCAGGCCGGCAGCGACGCTATAGAAAGCGTCGGCACCCGCGAGAAGCGCATCTTTTGCCCCCCAATCGCCACTATAACCGATGGCAAAGTCGTCGGGTGTAGATGCACGCAATTTCTCAATTTCTGCCGCATAATTATCGTCGGCGGGCAAGGGCATCTTGATAGCATAGATATTGTCGATATCCGCAAGTCGAGCAATCAGTTCGTCACTGAAGACAAATCGTGTGGTCCCAGGATTGTTATAAATGCAGAGCGGTAAATCAGTGGCTCGTGCTACAGCCTTGAAATGCTGAAAGCCTTCTTCTTGTGTCAGCGGCGTATAGGAAACGGGTGCAAGCAGTAATGCATCAGCGCCTTCATCGGCGGCATCTCTTGCAAGTGCCTGCGCTTCATCAGTGCGCAACGCGCCGACGCCCACGATCAGTGGCGTCTTGCCGCCGATGTATTTCACCGCAGTCCTGACCGTATGTCGACGTTGTTCACGTGTGAGAAAAGTATATCCACCTGTGCTTCCCAGCAGGCCAATCGAATCTGCGCCTGCGTCATGGATGCGCGTAAGAAAAGCCTCTAGCGCGTCCTCTATCAAATTGCCTTCGGCATCCATCGGCGTGAGCGGAAAGGCGGAGAGACCATGGAACATCTTCATTGCGACACTCATTTTTCAGATTGCTTTAGCGTGACAGAAGGAGACGAATACCGGCGAATGCGAACACAGCGGACAGAACACCTTCGATCCAGCGGCGAGCGCTTCGATATATGCGCACCATGGGTGCGGTAGAGAACACAATTGCATAGCCGCAGAAGATCGTAATGCTGAGCGTAATGCAGCCGCCGAGGAATGCCGCCATCTGTGGCCAAGACGAATTTGTGCCAAGGCCAAGCGTGACGAGTGCTATCCATGACAGTATCGACTTTGGATTGGACAGATGCAGAAGCAGGCCACGACGATATAGTTCGCCGCCTGACAGGAACGCATCACCATTTATGTTGCGTGCAGCGATTTGCTCATCTGATGTAATAGCAGCACGTGCTGCTTTGAACGCGAGGTAGAGCAGATAAAGACCACCGAAAATCTTGAGAATAATAAGCGCTTCGGCAAACCGTGTAAGGATTGCAGATACGCCTGTTGCCGCCATTAGGCCCCAGAATATAGAGCCGGTCACAACACCTGCTGCAAACATCAGACCTGCCTTGCGGCCCTGATGCATGGCAACGCCCATGATGCGCATATTGCTTGGGCCGGGACTTCCGGCGGCAATCACATAAGTCGTGTAAACAAGAAGAAGCTGATAGGCGGCGGGCGAAAGGCTCATGATCATCACTCGGATTGAACTGAGCAGATCTATAGCATTTTCCGCGTCCGATATCTTAATTGGATTGTATCGAAAACGACCAAAATTGTCTCAATTTTGGTTGGAACTGATAGCCTGATAAAGCAACGCGATAATGTGTTGCTTTAATCAGCGTGTGCTTCCAGAGCTTCCATATCATCATCCGAAAGGCCGAAATGGTGGCCAATTTCATGAATGAGAACATGGGTGATAATGTCGCCTAGCGTCTCTTCATTCTCTGACCAATAGTCGAGAATTGCGCGGCGAAAGAGCGTGATGCGGTTGGGTGTGTCGCCGGTTTGCAGGCTGAAACGTTCACCTATCCCCATGCCTTCAAACAGGCCAAGAAGATCGAAAGGCGTCTCTAAACCCATATCTTCAATGATCTGTTCTTCAGGGAAATCTGCAATCTGGATGATGATGTCACCACAAAGCGCACGAAATTCCTGCGGAAGATGCGCAAGCGCTTCAATCGCAATAGATTCAATTTCGTCTAGCGAGGGCGAGAGACGTCCCGCCCAGTCACCGCTTTGATCTTCTCTGGCCATTTCAGCCAACCGTGTCCTATTCAATGGTTCAGGCCACCGCACATCGGCCAAAGGCGCATAACGGAGCTATCATTATGCCCAAGGACGCTGTTGAGCGTTTTTTGCCTCGAACGTATCGATGTTCGTTACCTTTTCCATGGTCAGACCTATGTCATCAAGACCATTGAGCAGACAATGACGCTTGAAATCGTCAAGGTCAAAGGCAATCGAACCGCCGTCAGGACCGTGGATCTCTTTGGCTTCGAGATCAACGGTCAGCGTTGCATTGGCGCCGCGCGATGCGTCGTCCATCAGCTTGTCGAGGTCTTCCTGGCTAACTCTGATTGGCAGGATGCCGTTCTTGAAGCAGTTGTTGTAGAAGATGTCGGCAAATGAGGTTGAGATAACACAACGAATGCCGAAATCGAGCAGTGCCCATGGCGCATGTTCACGCGAAGAGCCACAACCAAAGTTGTCGCCAGCAACCAGAATCTGCGCGTTGCGATAGCTAGGCTTGTTGAGAACGAAATCCGGATTTTCCGTTCCGTCTTCGTTGAAGCGCATTTCGGCAAAAAGCCCCTTGCTCAGACCCGTGCGCTTGATCGTCTTCAGATAATCCTTCGGGATAATCATGTCCGTATCGATATTGACGATCGGCAGGGGGGCTGCAACGCCCGTGAGCTTGGTGAACTTATCCATGTTCCTGACCTGTCGGTTGGGTATTTTAAATTTGCAGTCTGATTTACATCAGCATCGCAGAGAGTCAATCTTTCTGGGCGCAAGTGCCCAATAGGTCGCAACCCTCAAGACCGAAATTGCCCTTCCGGCATATATGGAGACACGCCGGAAGGGGCTTTTCAGTCTTTGCGCATGAATATTTCTGAGATTTTGCTGATAAACTCAGAATCATGCGCCTATGCTGGCATTGGCGAAATTATTGTATGTTTAGTGTAATTCCGCCACTTTCACTGCCGGTCAATCGGCGTGACTTACCATCTGCACCAACAACGAACGTAAACCGCCTGCGCAGCATCGACAGGTTTGGTGAAACTGCGACATTAATCGCGGGATCGAATTGCAGCGTGATCCGCCAGAGATCAGGCTTGATCGTTTCTTCCACGCCGATGATGCGGGCTTCAAATGCAGTTGAATGGAACATGCCCGAAACGCGCTGACTGATGCGGTAAGGTGCTTTATCGCCTTCAACCTTTGGAGTTTCAATATTCGCGCTGTTGGCTGCAAGCGTATTCCAATCGCGTGTGCCTGATTGGCGGGCAACGAGATCAAGCGCTTTTCCGTGGCTAATGTTAATGCCTTCTTCGCCCAGAGCCTGCCTTAAACGGCGGGCCTGATGTTTGAAGTCAGTTGTCGTGTTCCCAGCAAGGATTGCTGTGGTCATAATATCGCTCCTGAATGTGAGCAGCATTTTCGTGAACGGGTGCCCGCATTGCCGTTTCTGCCGTCACCGGAACAGGAACGTGAATTCAGAATGCTTTACCATGGCCTTGAGGCTGCGAGCGGCGGGTGCATTCCAACCGTGGATGCAAAATAAGCAGTCATAAGACAGATTTCAAGTCTCAAGAGTTTGCCACACCGTAACAGGCAGGTTTTTCAGAGCGGCTATCGCAAGATCAATTATGTAAAATGCCGGGAATATTATGTGTCCTTGACCGGACAGTCTAAATAGTCAAAGTCCTGCTTACACTTTGATTTTTGGATGATCAGCTAAGGGTGGATTATGCTCCGTACTTTTATGTTGGGACTAACAGTTGCAGTCATTACTTTGCCAGCCGCTGCCGAAAATAAGCCGAGTTACAATGTCTATGAGGGGCAATATACTGGCAATGATGGCATGCAGCTGCAAGCCAATGTGAAGCATAAAGGTGGCGATCTTTATTCGGTATCTTTGTCCACGATGGTTCCTTTGATTGGAAATCAACCGGGTTGTGGCGGTGACGTTGCCGGTGATGTTACGATCAAGAACAAAAATGCGACGTTCAAAATCGAAAGCGAAGGCTTTGACCCGAGCGAAAAGGAATCCCTTCGGAACCCTCGTTTTTGTGAAATCAAAATGAAGTTTGTTGGCGAGTATAACCTGGAGATCGAAGAGGTTGCCGGGTGTACCTATTACCACGGCGCATCGTGTGAGTTCACAGGGAAGTTGGAACACGAGGCGAGCGGACTTTAAAACTTTACAGGCCTAGCGCTTGTGCACTGATGCTATTCGGTGCACAAATTGGGCATGAAAACAATTGCCCGTCCGCGCCGTTCCGTTTTGTTTGTGCCTGCTTTCAATAGCCGTGCAGTTGAAAAATCGCTGACGCTTGAAGCAGATTGCGTCATTTATGATCTGGAAGACTCTGTTGCGCCGGAAGCGAAACTTGCTGCGCGCGATGCATTGATGAAGTATTTTTCAGAGCATCCAAACGTCGGCTTTGAGCGCGTTGTGCGCGTGAACGCTGCTGATACACAATGGAATAAGGCTGATCTTATTGCTGTTGCAAATATGGGCGCTGATGCAGTTTTGCTGCCGAAGGTTGAGCGGCCGCAGGATGTGATTGATGCGGCGAGCCTACTTGATCGCCAGGATGCCGATCCTGAAATGCGTGTCTGGGCGATGATCGAAACACCGCGCGGAATTCTCAATGCAGATGAAATTGCTGCTCTAGGCCATCGTTCGGCTGCGCGTCTTGGCTGCTTTGTGGTCGGGCCAAATGATATTGCGCTGGCAACCGGTGTGCGTCCGCAATCTGGGCGGCCTTATCTGGTCCCATGGCTGATGCAGATATTACTGGCCGCGCGTGCTGGTGGCATCGATGTGTTAGACGGCGTCTATAACGATTTTCGCGATACTGCAGGCTTTGAAGCAGAATGCGTGCAAGGTGCCGCAATGGGCTTTGATGGAAAGACACTTATTCATCCTTCGCAAATCGAGGCGGCTAATCGAAGTTTTTCGCCGTCTGATGATGACGTGGTGCATGCCCGTGCGGTGGTTGCTGCATTCGCGCTGCCAGAAAATGCTGACAAAGGCGTCGTCTCGCTGGACGGCCAGATGGTCGAACGCCTGCATCTTAAAATGGCCGAGCGCGTGCTGGCTAAATCAACTTCGTAAAAACTTAAAGGAAAGAAGACTATGAAGCTTTATCGTTTCATCACCGGACCAGATGACTCCGCATTTTGTCATCGCGTGACGGCAGCTTTGAACAAAGGCTGGCAGCTGCATGGTTCGCCGACTTATGCGTTCAATGCAGCAACGGGCGTGCTGCATTGTGGTCAGCCAGTCATAAAAGAAGTTGAGGGCGTCGAATATACGCCTGACATCAAGCTTGGCGAGTATTGATTGAATGAAAAAGGCCGGTTTCCCGGCCTTTCCTCTTTCTGTGCATGTCTCCCAAAACCGGTTCCCACTTTTGGGAGATATGCTGTTAATTCAATCCGCGTTTTTCAATCATTGCATCAGGCGTCGGCATTTTGCCGCGGAATGCCTTGTAAAGTTCTTCCGGGTCGCGGCTGCCACCGGCTGCATAGATATATTGCTTAAGCTTTGCGGCCAGTTCCGGGTTGAAAGCATCGCCCGTTTCTTCAAAGGCCGAGAATGCATCGGCATCAAGCACTTCCGACCACATGTAGGAATAGTAGCCAGCTGAGTAGCCATCGCCCGAGAATACATGGGTGAAATGTGGTGTGCGATGACGCATGATGATTGCGTCAGGCATGGATAGCTTTTTCAGCGTTGCCGCTTCAAAAGCTAACGGATCATTGATTTTCTCGGTGCCGGTATGGAATGCCATATCGACAAGTGCGGACGAGGTAAACTCGACCGTGTTGAAGCCTGCATTAAACGAACGTGCAGCAAGCACCTTGTCGAGAAGCGCCTTAGGCATTGCTTCGCCGGTGCGATAATGCACGGCATATTTTTCAAGCACCTCCGGCACGGTCAGCCAATGCTCATAAAGCTGCGATGGCAGTTCGACGAAATCTCGCGAAACGGCCGTTCCGGAAATGGCAGGCCATGTCACATCCGACAACAGCCCATGCAGCGCGTGGCCAAATTCGTGGAACAATGTGCGGGCATCATCCAGCGAAAGCAGCGCAGGTTCACCAGCCTTAGGCTTCGCGAAATTCATGACATTGTAGATAAACGGCTTTTGCCCTGCATCTAGCTTATGGCTTGATTGCAAAGAGCTCATCCACGCACCTGAACGCTTGGATGTGCGGGCAAAATAATCACCAAGGAATAAGCCGCGTTCGCTGCCATCAGCATTGAGAATCCGAAACACGCGCACATCAGGGTGCCATGTCGGGATGCCTCTTTTCTCTTCGAACCGAATGCCGAAAAGACGGGTGGCTACATCGAAGCTCGCTTCGATGATTTTTTCGAGTTGCAGATATGGCTTCAGCTCTGCTTCATCGAACGCGAAACGCTCGGCACGAAGCTTCTCCGCATAAAAACGCCAGTCCCACGGCGCAACTTTGTGATTGTGACCAGCAGCTGCGATCAGCCGTTCAAGTTCTGCTTCTTCTTCGCTCGCTTTGGCGCGTGCCTTGTCCCAGACCGGCTCAAGCAGATCCATCACGGCTTTTGGTGTCTTGGCCATGGTGTCGTCGAGCTTATAGGCAGCGAAATTCGCGTAACCAAGCAAATACGCCTTGCGCTCGCGCAGTTCCACCATTTCGCGCACAACGTCGCGATTGTCGGTGTCACCGCCATTTTCGCCGCGCTTGCCCCATGCATTGAACGCTTGTTCGCGTAGCTCGCGGTTTTCTGAGAAAGTTAGGAACGGCTCAACAATCGAACGAGACAGCGTAATTGCCCACGCATCCGGCTGGCCGCGTTCAGCTGCGGCACTCTGCATGGCATTTTTTAGAAAATCAGGCAGTCCTGCAAGGTCAGCTTCGTCGGTGATCAATAAGAACCAGCTTGCTTCATCCTTGAGAACGTTCTGGCCGAACCGTGCGCCGAGCCCGGCAAGCTTCTCGTTGATGCCTGCGAGTTCCTGTTTGCCTGCTTCATCAAGCTTTGCGCCGGAACGGACAAAGCCCTTCCATGTCTTTTCCAATACGCGCTTTGTCTCAATGTCGAGATCAAGATGACTGCGATTTTCATAAAGCGCATCAATGCGGGCGAACAGCTTTGGGTCCATCATAATGCGCGAATAATGACGCGACATTTTTGGCGCGATTTCGCGCTCCAAGGCTTGAATAGTATCGTTGGTGTGAGCGCCAGCACGCATCCAGAAAATTGAAGAAACGCGATCAAGCGATTGGCCGGTAAGCTGTAAAGCTTTTAGCGTATTTTCAATTGTTGGTTCAGCGGCATCATTGATGATCGCTTCAACTTCCGCGAGGTCTTCAGCCAAGGCTGCATCGAAAGTGGCGGCGAAATCATTGTCCTTAAATGCTGTGAAATCCGGCAGGCCAAGCGGTCCATTCCATTGGGTCAATGCGTGATTGTAAGGCTGCTTTTCGGACATCAGAGACTCCAGATAAAATGAATTCGATATGTATCAGACTTAGGATTTTGCAGGCGGTGAGACAAGGGTATGTCGGGATTATGAAAAAGCTTTCATGATCCGGGTCGGGGGTTGACTTTCGGGGCAACCGGGCGCAAATCAGCCACGCAGCCGCAACTCTTTGGCTGCATTTCAACCGGAGTCTTATTCTCTTATGCCAAGCGACAGTCACAGTCGATTGTTTCAGCCGTCAAGGCAGTTCGTGATCTGATCGTTTGCGGTCAGCTTGCACGATCAGCCTCTGACGGCGGATCGACAGAAAGGCAAGCTAATGACCGACAACAACTTCACTGAAGTTCTAAATGTTGCCGACCTTCCTGCTGCTGCAATTGCCAGCCGCATCGCTGATATTCGTACCGGCGACGCAGTAGAAATCGTCAATGAACTGGATGCAGACGACGCAATTGCCGTTGTTGCCCAGCTTTCGCATGATGACGCTATCCGTCTGCTCGATCAGCCGGAATTGGAACGTGCGACCGAAATTCTTGCAACTTTGCAGCCAAATATTGCCAGCCAACTTCTGGATGGTATGTCTGCTGACCGTGCGACAGACGTTTTCCATGAACTGGATGACGCAGACCGCGCACGTCTGTTCCCCATTCTGGCGCCCGAAACAAAGGCCGCGCTTAAGAAGCTGATGGGCTATGCGCCGAATACGGCCGGTAGTCTGATGACTATTGAGTTCATCACAGTGCCTTCCAACTGGAATGTCGGGCAGACGCTCGATCATATCCGTCAGGTTGAGCGTACGCGTGAGACTGTCTACGCCATCTATGTGGTCGATCCGCAAACCCGCGTTCTGCTAGGCGTTGTCAGCCTTCGCCGCCTGATCGTTCGCGAACTGGATGAACCAATCCTCTCGCTTGCACGCGACGATGATCCGATCACGATCTCGCCGCTTGAAGATCGCGAAGACGTCGCACGTCTTTTCCGTAAGCACGACTTGCTGGCCGTTCCTGTCGTTGATGACAGCCGCCACATCATCGGCATTGTAACTGTCGATGATGTGCTGGATGCCATGACCGAAGATGCAAGTGAAGACGCTTACCGCTTTGGCGGCATGGAGGCGCTTGATAAGCCTTATATGCGCATCAGTTTTGCCGAGATGCTGAAAAAACGCGGCGGCTGGCTGGGCGTGCTGTTCCTTGGCGAAATGCTCACAGCGAGCGCTATGCAGCATTTTGAACTTGAACTTGAAAAAGCACTCGTTCTGACACTTTTCATCCCACTTATCATGTCGTCGGGTGGTAATTCCGGTTCACAGGCCACATCGCTGATCATTCGCGCGCTTGCGCTTCAGGAGTTGAGCCTGAAAGATTGGTGGCGAGTTGCTTTGCGCGAAATACCGACTGGTTTGGCGCTTGGCGCATTCCTCGGTTTCATCGGTGTCGTTCGTATTGCCATTTGGCAGAGCCTTGGCATTTACGATTATGGTGAGCATTGGATACTGGTTGCAGCGACAGTTGGCATGGCACTCGTCTGTATCGTGACGTTTGGCTCGCTGACAGGCTCAATGTTGCCGTTTATTCTTCGCAGATTGGGCTTCGATCCTGCCAGTGCATCGGCACCATTCGTAGCAACCCTGGTCGATGTGACCGGTCTCGTGATCTATTTCAGTGTGGCACTTGTCATCCTTTCAGGCACTTTATTGTAAAAATGACCTGAGGTTTTTGGCAAAACTGTCACAATTGCAGTGTAAATAAACGCGCAATTCTGGACTTTTTCGGTTAATTAAGGGGCAGTTTCGCACTGCCCCTTTCTAAAACGCAAAAAAACCTGTAAGAGCGCCTCATTGATTTTCCGTGCATCCATCTTGGCGCGGCTCCCAACTCATAAAAGAAGTGATCTCCATATGGAATTGCGTAATATCGCTATTATCGCACACGTCGATCATGGCAAAACAACACTGGTCGATGAACTGCTGAAGCAGTCGGGCTCGTTCCGTGACAATCAGCGCGTTCAAGAACGCATGATGGATTCGAACGACATCGAAAAGGAACGTGGGATTACCATTCTCGCGAAAGCCACTTCAGTTGTTTGGAAGAACACACGCATCAACATCGTTGATACGCCAGGCCACGCCGACTTCGGCGGTGAAGTTGAGCGTATTCTTTCGATGGTTGACGGCGCTATCGTGCTCGTTGACGCTGCTGAAGGTCCAATGCCACAGACGAAGTTCGTTGTTGGCAAGGCTCTTAAGGTTGGCCTTCGTCCGATCGTTGCGATCAACAAGATCGACCGTCCAGATGGTCGCCATGAAGAAGTCATCAACGAAGTTTTCGACCTCTTCGCTAATCTCGACGCAACTGACGAACAGCTCGACTTTCCAGTTCTTTACGGTTCAGGCCGTAACGGTTGGATGGCACTGAACCCGGAAGGCCCACAGGACGAAGGTCTGGCACCATTGTTCGATTTGGTTCTCAAGCACGTTCCAGCGCCAAAGGTTGCTGAAGGTCCGTTCCGCATGATCGGTACGATTCTTGAAGCTGATCCGTTCCTTGGCCGTATCATCACAGGTCGTATTCACTCCGGTTCCATCAAGGCTAACCAGGCTGTTAAGGTTCTTGGTCAGGATGGTTCGCTGCTCGAAAACGGCCGTATTTCGAAGATTCTCGCGTTCCGCGGCATTGAGCGTCAGCCAATTGAAGAAGCACAGGCAGGCGACATCGTTGCTATCGCGGGCCTTTCCAAGGGCACTGTTGCTGACACGTTCTGCGATCCTTCCGTTAGCATTCCGTTGGAAGCGCAGCCAATCGATCCGCCAACTGTGACCATGTCCTTCATCGTCAATGACAGCCCTTATGCTGGTACTGAAGGCGATAAGGTGACGAGCCGCGTTATTCGTGACCGTCTGTTCAAGGAAGCAGAAGGCAACGTTGCGCTTAAAATCGAAGAATCAAACGAAAAAGATTCGTTCTTCGTTTCGGGTCGTGGCGAATTGCAGCTTGCAGTTCTGATCGAAAACATGCGCCGTGAAGGCTTCGAGCTTGGTGTTTCGCGTCCACGCGTCGTCATGAAAGACGGCGAAAATGGCGAAAAGCTTGAGCCTATCGAAGAAGTCGTCATCGACGTTGATGAAGAATATTCGGGTACTGTTGTTCAGAAAATGTCTGAACGTAAGGCTGAAATGGTCGAGTTGCGTCCTTCGGGCGGCAACCGCGTTCGTATGGTATTCTATGCACCGACCCGTGGTCTGATTGGTTACCAGTCGGAACTTCTGACCGATACACGCGGTACGGCAATCATGAACCGTCTGTTCCATGATTATCAGCCATATAAGGGTGAAATATCGGGTCGTAACAACGGCGTTCTGATTTCCAACGATCAGGGTGAAGCCGTTGCTTACGCGCTCTTCAACCTTGAAGATCGTGGTCCGATGATTATTGACGCTGGCGTTAAGGTCTATCAGGGCATGCTGATCGGCATTCACTCGCGCGACAACGATCTGGAAGTCAACGTACTCAAGGGCAAGAAGCTCACCAACATTCGTGCCGCTGGTAAGGATGAAGCTGTGAAGCTGACCCCGCCAATCCGTATGACTCTGGAACGCGCTCTGTCGTGGATTCAGGACGACGAATTGGTTGAAGTGACGCCAAAGTCGATCCGTCTGCGCAAGCTCTACCTCGATCCAAATGAGCGCAAGCGTTTTGAAAAGAGTGGCAAGGGCGCTGCCTGATTGCTGTGAAAAATGATTAAAAAGAAACGGCGCCGAAAGGCGCCGTTTTTGTTTGTTCTGATGAGCTGGGCGAGTTAGCGTTCGCCGCGGCGATACGGCTGCATCAATGCCTGTGGCACGCGGGCACGGCGCGCCATGACGACGAGTGCTACAATTGACATGATGTAAGGGATCATCAGGAAAAGTTGATAAGGCACCAGTTTGCCGTAAACCGTCTGCAAGCGCAGCTGGAAAGCATCAAAGAGCGCAAAGAGCAGAGCGCCCAAAAGTGCGCGTGCGGGCTTCCACGAGGCGAATACGACGAGGGCGATACATACCCAGCCGCGTCCCTGCATCATGGTTGGGAAGAACGAGTTGAACGCAGAGAGCGTCAGAAACGAGCCGCCGACTGCCATCAGCGCACTGCCGAACATAATCGTAAAGATGCGAACGCGGATCGGATTGATACCTTGCGCTTCGGCGGCATGCGGGTTTTCGCCAGTCATGCGGATGGCAAGGCCAAGCGGCGTGCGAAACAGTACATAACCAAGCAGGAGTGCCAGCGGAATGGCAAGCCATGTCAATGCCGTCTGAGTGCCAAGCACCTGCCCGATAAATGGAATATCGGCGAGCCATGATGGGTTAACTGGCTGGAACGGCGTGATTGATGGTGGCGTTGACGACAGTGGCACCAGAAGACGAAACAGAAAATAGCTGAGGCTCGAGGCAAAGAGCGTGATGCCAAGGCCCACAACATGCTGCGAGAGGCCAAGCGGCACGGTCAGCGCTGCGTGCAGCAGACCAAACACGGCACCGGATGCTGCTGCTGCCAGCACGCCCACCCACAAATCAGCGCCGTTAAAGACAGTCAACCAGCCGATCATTGCGCCAAAGGTCATGATGCCTTCGATGCCGAGATTGAGTACGCCCGCACGTTCGCAATAAAGCGCGCCGAGCGTGCCGAAAATCAGCGGCGTTGCAATGCGTAGAACCGAGACCCATAGGCCAGCGGAAAGCAGGATATCCATCAACTCGTTCATCGGGCGATCCTGTATTGGGTGAAGAAGAGGGCGACCAGCATGGTGAGCAGGGAAAGCGCCACGGTCACATCTGCAATGAAGCTTGGAATGCCGATGGCGCGGCTCATGCCGTCTGCACCTACGAACATGGCGGCGGCAAAAAGTGCTGAGAAGATCGCGCCAATCGGGTTCAGATTGGCGAGCATGGCAACGATAATGCCGGAATAACCAAAGCCCGGCGAAAGGTCGGTCGTGACATAGCCTTTAACGCCCATGATTTGTATGGCACCGGCAAGACCAGCCAGACCACCAGAAATGCAAGCAACTTTCACCAGTGTTTTGCCAAGCGGGACACCTGCAAAACGTGCGGCTTTCGGATTAAGCCCTGCAGCTTTGGTTTCGAGGCCAAAAACAGTCCGCTTCTGCACATAAGCGATGATGAGGGCGAGAACGATGGCAATCACGATGCCAATATGAAGACGCATGCCGGACATGATTTTTGGCAGCACGGCTGCATCCGGTATTGGCTCTGACTGCGGCCAACCGAAAGCCAGCGGGTCTTTCATCGGGCCTTCAATCATCATGGACACGAACAGCACGGCGACGAAATTGAGCAGTAGCGTGGTGACGACTTCATCAACGCCAAAGCGCAGGCGCAGACCAAGCGGGATCAGCAGGAAGATCATGCCAGCAATAGCGCCGACGATCAGCAGCAACGGAATGAGTAAGGGCGCGGGGAGCGCTAATTGCGTGCCGAAGGCAACAACTGCAAGCGCGCCCATATAGAATTGACCTTCTGCACCAATATTCCAGAGCTTGGAGCGGAACGCGACAGCCGCCGCAAGGCCAGTTAGCATTAACGGAGTAGCGCGGGTCAGCGTTTCGGTGATTGAAAGCTTGGTTCCAAAAGCACCAATTGCAATCTGTTTGAAAGATTCAAACACAGGCGCGCCGGCAGCTGCAATCAGCAAGCCAGCGAGCACAAAGGCAGCGAGCACAGCGATAACCGGCGCGGTTGCCACCAAAGCCATGGGCCGTGTTTCGCGTCGTTCAATACGCATTAGTTGAGCCCCTTCGTGGTATTGGTCTGCCATTCACCGGCCATCATCAGGCCAAGTCTTTGCGCATTGGCCTCAGCTGCATCAATCGGCGGCGATAGCTTACCCTTGACGATTGCCTGCACGCGGTCGGCAAGGCCGATAATTTCGTCGAGGTCTTCCGAGATCAACAACACGGCTGCACCTTTGGCGCGTGCCTCCAGAATGCGGGCATGGATGGCTGCAACTGCGCCTTCATCGAGGCCGCGTGTTGGCTGCGCTGCAATCAAAATACGCGGCGCTGTTTCAAGATTGCGACCCAGAATAAGCTTTTGCATGTTGCCGCCCGAAAGCAGACGAATACGGCTGTCGGGCGTTCCGCCGCGCACATCGAAATCCTTGATGATGCGATCAGTAAACTCGCGTGCAGCCGTGCGATTCACCAGAATGCCATTGGAAAACTGCGGATCGCGCACGCGTTCGAGCACGGCATTTTCCCAAAGCGTCAGATCGCCTATTGCACCTTCTGCATTTCGATCTTCAGGGATGCGGCCAACACCTGCTCCCACAAACTCGCGCGGATCAAATTTGGTCACAGCCTGCCCGAACATCACAAGCGAACCGCTTGCAGGCTGGCTCAGCCCCGAAACCAGTCGCCCAAGTGCTGCCTGACCATTGCCGGAGACACCGATGATGCCCAACGTCTCGCCTGCACGCAGATAAAAATCGAGATCACTCAGACGGGTGGCGCCATCTTCAATGACCGTCACGCTTTTGGCTTCAAGTAAAGTCTCGCCGGGAGTAGCGGCGGCGCGCGAAGGGCGTGAAACACGGCGACCGACCATCAGTTCGGCTAGTTCTTCCTTCGACGTTTCCGACGCTTTACGCTCAGCCACGAGCTTGCCGCCGCGCAAGACCACAACGCGGTCAGCGGCAGACATGACTTCGTGTAGTTTGTGCGAAATGAAAATGAGCGACAGGCCCTGACGCGCCATTTCTTTGAGCGTTTTAAATAGACCTTCCGCTTCCTGCGTGGTTAGAACGGCAGTCGGCTCATCAAGGATCAAAATGTCGGCATCATTATAAAGTGCTTTGAGAATTTCCACGCGTTGCTGTTCGCCAACTGAAAGATCACCAAGCCGGGCATCAGGATCGACCTGCAAACCAAAGCGCTTGGCGATTTCCGCGATCTTACTGCGTGCAGCACTGTGTGCTGATTTAAGCTTCCACAGGCTTTCAGTGCCGGTGATAATGTTTTCAAGAACTGTAAGGTTGGGAGCAAGGGTAAAGTGCTGATGCACCATGCCAACGCCTGCATCAATTGCGGCACGTGGCTTGCCCTGCGGGATTTCAGTGCCCTTGACGAAAACGCGGCCTTCATCGGGGACATAATGGCCGAAGAGGATATTCATCAGCGTGGTTTTGCCAGCACCGTTTTCGCCCAAGAAAGCGAGGATTTCGCCGCGCTCAAGCTTCAACGAAATATCGTTATTGGCGGTCAGCGCGCCGAACCGCTTGGTGATGTTTTGCAGTTCAAGAACTGTCGTGGTCATGCGTTCAACCCCGCAACGCCAAATTTGTGCTGCCAGCGATGGTCCTCTTCCATCAGCTCGCCAAGGTTTAAGAGAAGATTGTCCGCTCCCATCGGAGCAATCAACTGAATTGCAAGCGGCATACCGTTTACGTCCTCACCAAAAGGCATGGAAAGCGCAGGAAAGCCGGAGATGTTGGCCAGTGCCGCATAAGGCGCAAAGGCATTCATCTTATGCCAATGCGCGTCTACATCGTCGTGATCCATTGGATAAGAGCCGATGGGCTGCGGCCCGCGCGCGAGCATCGGCGTAATCAGCACATCGACATCATGAAAAATCTGCCACAGCTGCCAGGCAGTCATCACGCCGCCATTCATAGCGTCGTAGAGTTCGACGGCGCTCATCTCGCGCCCACGTAATGCTACGGTCTGTGTCAGTCTTTCGAGCTTTGATTCATCAATGGCGAATGCATCAATTGCCGATGCGAGATTGGCCGAGATGATGCGATCAAAAGCTACAGCACTTGCATCAATGAGCGGTGCAAGCGTGCGCACATCAATGTTGCGAATTGTATGGCCCTGTGCTTCAAGAAAGCGTGCGGCATCTGCAATCACTTGCTTGCGCTCTTCCGTCACAGGATATTTGGCCAAATCACCCGATACAATTCCGATACGCAATTTTGAGAGTTGCTCGCCGTGTGAAAATGCCAAGTCGGGAAGGAAGCTTTCAATGTTCCCAGCCACTAGCGAGAATAGTGCTTTTGCATCGCGGATGGAACGGCAAAGTGCAAATTCGCTGGCAATGCCTGCCAGATAATTACCGAAATGCGGACCAGCTGGCATTGCGCCACGGCTTGGCTTGAGGCCAATCAGACCGCAGGTTGCAGCCGGAACACGGATCGAGCCGCCTGCATCGGTTGCGTGCGCTATCGATACAATGCCTGCTGCAACGGCTGCAGCGGCACCACCGGATGAACCGGCAGGCGAAAGCTTTTCATCGAAAGGATGGCGGGCGAGGGGGCCTTTTGTTGGCTCACTCGAAAGCGCCATGCCGAATTCCGGCACGGTAGTTGTCCCAAAGAAATTAAGGCCTGCTTTGCGTAAACGTGCTGCTAGTTCTGAATCAAGTTCGCGCGGTGCATCTGCGCAGGCGCGTGAGCCAAGCCGGATTGGCAGCCCAGCGCAAGGTCCGCCCAGATCTTTGAAAAGCGACGGCACTCCGGCGAAAGGAGCTTTGTGATCAAAAGCTTCCGCATTCTTGCGCCCAAGTTCTCCGTCGAGATATGCAATGGCGCCCAAAGGGCGCCATTTTTCTGCTGCTTCAATTGCGGCATCCATAGCCTCTCGTGCGGTCAAAACGCCTTTCGCAATCGCTTTTGCGAGTGCTGTTGCATCCTGTTGCTTCATATCGAGTGCCACGTCTGCTGTCCTGAAATCCGTTATTTCGGTTCTGCCGGATTTGGCTCGACCTTGAATGTTCCAGCCTTAATCTCAGCGCGGCGCGCTTCCATCTTGGCTTCGACGTCTGCTGGTGCTGAGCCCTTGACGTAAACGATGTCGTTGCCGCCTTCCTTCATCAGGCTGAATGGTGTGTAGTCCTTGCCGGTTGGTGTTCCCGCCTTAACATCAGCAATGGCTGCGTTGAGGATCGGGCGGAAATTCCACATCGCATTGGCGAAGACGGTATCAGGATAACGCGGGGTGTAGTCGATCAGCGAACCGATAGCTTTGATGCCGCGTTCCTTGGCAGCATCTGCTGTGCCGATGCGTTCGCCAAACAGAATGTCGGCGCCAGCATCGATCTGAGCAAGACCGGCTTCGCGTGCCTTTGGTGGATCGAAGAACGTACCGATAAAGGACGCATTGAACTTCGCATCAGGGCGGGTTTCTTTTACACCTTCCTGAAACGCATTAATCAGCATGTTGACTTCGGGAATTGGAATAGCACCGACCGAGCCGAACGTGCCGGTCTTGCTCATGCCGCCTGCCAACATGCCTGCAAGATAAGCCGCTTCAAAATTCCAGGTGCCGAAGACACCGAAATTGTCGCCCTGTTCTTTGCCGGAAGATCCCATGATGAAGGTCGTCTGCGGATAATCGGCTGCGACCTGACGCGCTTCGCGTTCAACGGCGTAGGATTCACCAACAATCAGCTTAATGCCCTGTTCGGCATATTCGCGCATGGCGCGCGGATAATCACTGGCAGAAACGCCTTCTGAAAAGACATATTCAATGACGCCTTCGTCATTGGCTTGCTTGAGCGCTTCATGAAGGCGCGAGTTCCATGCATTTTCGACGGGCGATGCATGGATGCCTGCGACTTTGAGCTTTTCGTCAGCTGCAAAAACGTTGCTGGTGAGTGCGGTCGCACCGAGTGCTGCCGACATGACGAGAACGCTGCGGCGTGTGAATGTGGATGTTTTGGTCATAGGAACCCCTCTTGGGTGATTTTAGACGTGCAATTATGCGCGACTTTTTGCTCCGCCTCTTTTGTTGAGACTTATGAGCAATGTCACGTATTTCAGACGAATCTGCCGTTAATTCAAGCGCTTTTATCAGACGATTGAAAAACAGGCATTAGTTTTCCGTCGCATTTCTGTGGGTATTATCCGCGTGGTGCGTAATCCGCACCATCAACGGATGAAGGCCGTCCTGCGAGGTTTAAATTGCTGATGCGCTGCGGCGTTTCGGCAATGATCTTGCCGCGCTTGACGACTGTCAGACGGTTGGCTTTAAGACGCAACGCTTCCAGCGGATCGCGTGCCTGCAGTACGACGAAATCTGCATTGCAGCCTTTTTCAAGCCCGTAACCTTCGAGACCCAGCGCTTTGGCCGAATTGACGGTGAGCGAATTAAAGACCTGCTTTTTTCCTTCAATCGATGTCATCTGTGCCACATGAACAGCCATATGGCCGACTTCCAGCATGTCGCCTGAACCCATTGAATACCATGGATCCATAACGCAATCGTGGCCAAAGGCTACATTAACGCCAGCAGCCATCAGTTCCGGCACGCGGGTCATGCCACGGCGCTTTGGATAGGTATCGGCGCGGCCCTGCAATGTAATATTGATGAGCGGGTTTGGAATGGCATTCATCTGCGCTTCCGCAATCAGCGGAATGAGCTTGGAAACGTAGTAGTTGTCCATCGAATGCATTGAGGTGAGATGCGAGCCAGACACGCGGCCTTGCAGACCAAAGCGCATCGTCTGTGCTGCTAATGTTTCAACGTGGCGCGACATTGGATCGTCGGTTTCATCGCAGTGGATATCAACTGGCAGACCACGTTCGGCTGCAATGCGGCAGAGTTCTTCGAGTGAGGCAGCCCCGTCGGTCATGGTGCGTTCGAAATGCGGAATGCCGCCTACGACGTCAAGGCCCATGTCGAGCGAGCGGTTGACGAGATCGACAGCGCCCGGCGAGCGATAGTAACCGTCCTGCGGGAAAGCCACGAGTTGCAAGTCGATATAGGGTTTTACCTTTTCGCGCACTTCGATCATCGCCTCAGCAGTGAGCAGGCGTGGATCACTGACATCAACATGGCTGCGGATGGCAAGTAGACCTTGGCTTACTGCCAGATCGCAATAACGCAGTGCGCGCTCAACCATGGCTTCAACGGTCAGCATAGGCTTTAATTCGCCCCAGAGCGCGATACCTTCCAGAAGCGTGCCAGAGCGGTTGAGGCGGGGCAGGCCGAGCGACAAAGTCGCGTCCATATGGAAATGAGGGTCGACGAAAGGCGGTGTGACGAGACGGTCAGATGCGTCGATTTCTTTCGCTGCCTGATGTTCGCCTTTCGATGGCACAACATCGGCAATCTTGCCGTCCTTGACCAGAATGTCCTGCTTTTCACGTCCGTCGGGAAGATTGGCGTTTCTTACAATCAGGTCGAACATCAGCAGCCTCTTGGTCGTTATAAAAATATGAGCGCTATAAGGTGCTGCTCATTTACGCTTTGACTTATACCCAACTTTACATGGGTGCAATGCTCTCGGCGGCATTTGGAGTCGTCATCCGCAACGTAAAATGCTAGGCCGCAGAAATACCGTTTGCAGGATCGTTATGTTTACCATTAGCCGCATTGAGACCATTACGCAGGAGATTAAGAAGAGCCGCTTTCTGGGTATTGCCGCCCCTGTTGCGAATGAACAAGCGGCGAAAGATTTTCTGGCTGAACATTCCGATCTTTCCGCCAACCATAATTGCTGGGCATGGCGCATTGGGCAGAACTATCGTTTCAGCGACGATGGCGAACCGAGTGGCACGGCGGGTAAGCCCATTCTACAAGCCATTGATGGTCAGCAGCTTGATAATATTGTGGTGGTCGTCACACGCTGGTTCGGCGGCATTCTGCTAGGCAGTGGCGGATTGATGCGCGCCTATGGCGGCACGGCGGCAATGTGTTTGCGGCAAGCCGAAAAGACCGAGGTGATCCCCGTTATTGGCTTTGCGCTCGCCTGCGATTTTTCAGATCATATGTTGTTAAAAGCGCGTCTGACGGCGGTTGAACACGTGATGATTGCTCATGAAAATTTCACAGCAACGGGCGTTGAAATGGTTGGCGCGATGCCGCTCGCTATTCAAAGTGAGCTGGCACAACTCGTAACTGATCTCACGCGCGGTAAGACAATCATCAAGTTTGATGAGTAATCAGGAAAGCTGCGACTTGCGCAATGCTTCCGCTGAGTAATGCTTGCGCTTATCGGCATACATCAGAAGATCAGCGCGCTTGGCAACCGTTTCCAGTTTTTCGCCCGGCATGCTGGTAGCCGCGCCCATCGAAAGCTCAATCTTAAGGTGCGAGTAATATTGATTGTTGATGTCGATCAGCCGACGAATATCTTCCATGACCGCATCCGCGCCGCGTTCATCGATATAAGGCAGAACGACCGCAAACTCATCACCGCCGATGCGCGCTGCGTGACCGGGCAGCTTGACGGCTTCATTCAGAACTTCGCCGATCCGGCGCAGCAAGCCGTCGCCGCTGGCATGACCAAGCTGATCATTGGCAGTTTTGAGGCCATTGAGATCAATGATGATGATCGATACCGGCTCATGATTTTTGCGCTCAAGCCGGTTGAGTTCATCAACATAGAAGGCGCGGTTATGCAACTTGGTCAGAACATCGTGTTTGCCGAGATATTCGAGATAGGCTTCGGCCTTTTTGCGGGCTGTAATGTCCGCAAGGGCAACCTGTACCAGTGACCAATCGGTTTCATGGCCCGGAAGAACTGAGAACTGCAACAGTAAATGTCGTTCTGTGCCATCAAGTGCATAATTGACGACTTCACGACGCTGAAAATAGACTCCATTCCAGAGATCAATCAGCTGTTCGCGGAAATTCGTCTCCATGTCATCTTTGAAGACATGGGGCAGGTTTTTAAGAAGTGTCTCTTTGTCGGGTGCCGCGAATAAATCCAGCGTTTCGCGGTTTATGTCGAGAACGCGAATTTCGCTCATGCACTGGCGTACAAATTCTGGATGCACATCGGTAAAGACGCGGAAATCTTCAATTCCACGCTCGCGAATGTCATCCATCAATTGCTTGATGCGGCTGAAATCTTCAACCCAAAGCGAAACAGGTGAATGCTCGAAAAGGCCTTCGGCATGCTGTTTGTGCTTGCTCTGCTCGCGCCGCGCTTCTTCGCGTGCTGTCACATCTTCAATGGATAAAAGAACACGATCCCATGTTTCTTCATGACCCGGGAGAACCACGCCTTTGAGCTGAATGTCGAGGCGCTTGCCATTGAGCGAATAATTGATGGTATCGCTGTTAAACGCGTTATCGCCATTCCAGAGCTGAACCATTTCTTCGATATGTGGATCAAGCATGTCGTCGCGGAAAACGCGTTCCAGATTTTCAACCAGATGATTGATGTCCTGCGCTTCATAAAGCGATAGAGTTTTGCGATTAACCTTGAGAACACGGATGTGGCTTGTGCAGATGCGCAAGCGGCTTGTGTCTTCTTTGAGAAATGCCCTTAAATCCGTAACGCCAAGCTTCCGCCACTGTTCGAATTGCTCGCGCAAGCCGCTGTAATCTTCGAGCCAAAGAGAAATAGGTGCGAGTTCGAAGACATTGGCACCATCAGTCAATGCGAATTCCATATTCATGATCAGGCTCTCAGACCGAAGCGAAACGGTAGCCGGTGTGTATCGGATGCCACACCGAAAATGCCTTATATGATGGAGAATAATAATTAACCAGTGTTTATATAGCCGAAGGTTTATTAACCAAAATTATAAGGGGTTAGGGAATAATCAGATTGGTAGAGACATCTGACCCGATAACAATTATCGATTGTATGGGGAATTTTTATAATTCATTTGTTTTCTCGTCCTATGAACTGCCGATAAAAGCGGACGAGATTTGCCTTGCGGGCATGCACTACGGGGATCAGTTAATATGGATGAACGGCTCAAAAGCCATGAAGTGCCTTTGGCCGTTGATCTGGACGGAACGCTAATCGCGACTGACCTGCTGTGGGAAAGCATCTTCGTTCTGCTCAAACGAAATCCGCTATATTTGCTTTTGCTCCCTGTCTGGTTGTTATCCGGCAAAGCCAATTTGAAACAGCAGATTGCAAACCGTATTACGTTTGATGTTTCGCTACTGCCATACCGGCAGGATTTTCTTGATTATCTTCGGCATCAACATGCAAGCGGGCGCAGACTTGTGCTTGCAACGGCGGCTGCGAAACCTTTGGCACAGTCGGTCGCACAAGAGCTGGGGTTTTTTGAAGCGGTTTTTGCGACTTCAGGTGCGACCAACTTGTCTTCGCATCGCAAAGCAAAAGCGCTGACCGATCACTATGGGGCAAAAGGCTTTGATTATGCCGGTAATGACCGTGCTGATCTTGCCGTTTTTGCAGCAGCGCGTGAAGTAATCGTTGTCGCACCTGACCGTGCCGCATCCCGGTTTCAAAAAGCCAATGATAGCCAATTTTTTGCAAAGCCTGTGACTGGCATAAAGCCATATCTTAAGATGCTACGCGTGCATCAATGGCTTAAAAACCTGCTGGTTTTTGTCCCTGCTATTCTGGCACATACCATCTTTCTTGCTGAAGACTTCATTGCCTCCATCCTAGCTTTCGTCGCGTTTTCTGCAGCTGCTTCCGCAATCTATATCATCAACGATATCATTGATTTGCCGCTCGATAGACAGCATGCAAGAAAGCGGCTGCGCCCCTTTGCCAGTGGTGCGCTTAGTATTCCTTTTGGCTTGAAAGTTTCATTTCTGCTGCTCGTGATTACTGCGGTAACGTGCTTCTTTTTACCCTTAGCGTTCAGTCTGGTCATCGGCACTTACCTTATTGCCACGACAGCCTATTCGCTTGTTTTGAAACGCGCACTTCTTGTGGATGTTATTTGCCTTGCGGCACTTTATGCGCTCCGACTTTTGGGCGGTACTGCGGCGACAGAAATTCCACAGTCATTCTGGCTGATGGCTTTCGCCATGTTCTTCTTTCTGTCACTTGCGCTGGTCAAGCGCTATGTCGAGCTACAAAACTCGACGGCGACGGAAAAAGACCGCATTGCCGGGCGTGGATATAGACCTGAAGACATTGATATTGTCGGGCAAAGTGGCGTAGCTTCCGGCTTTACAGCCGTCGTGGTTTTGGCGCTTTACATTAATAGCGCAGCCGTTCAGCAGCTTTATACCTACCCGTGGCTGATCTGGCCGCTTGTTCCGATCGTGCTCTATATCATCATCCGCGTGTGGATTTTGGCGCATCGCAAGGAAATGGATGACGATCCAGTGGTGTTTCTTGCAAATGATTGGCGCAGTCAGGTTGTAATCGCCATCGGCACCATCCTGCTATTTGTCGCCGGAATGCGATGATGGAACAGTCTTTCGACAGCTTTGGACGCATTGATCGCCACAATCGCAACGCGATTGCGTTCGATGATGTATTTTCCAAACTGGAAGGCCCAGAAACGCTGCTGGCTTTCGGCAATGGACGCTCTTATGGCGATAGCTGTCATAATGATGCGGGTTTGCTTGTGCCGATGCGGGCGCACAATCGCATTGTCAGTTTTGACCCGCATACCGGAATACTGGAAGCGGAATCTGGCGCGCTGTTGAGCGAAATTATTCAGGCGGTTGCCAGATACGGCTACTTTCTGCCGGTAACGCCCGGCACGCGTTTTGTGACGCTTGGCGGCGCAATTGCCAATGACGTCCACGGTAAGAACCACCATTTGCGCGGAACGTTTGGAAGCCACGTCGAGAGCCTGGAGCTGCTTCGTTCTGATGGTGTGCATTACGTCTGCTCAAGCGCTGAAAATGCGGAGCTCTTCGCGTCAACGATTGGCGGCATGGGCCTGACAGGGCTTATCCTCAATGCGCGCATCCGTCTGATGCCAGTCGGGTCGTTGGATGTCGAAGAACGCATCACGCCGTTTAAAAGCCTGTCTGAGTATTTCGCGATTGCGGAAAACGCCGACCGCCACAATGAATATGCGGTGGCTTGGGTGGATCAATTGGCAACTGGTCGCTCGGAAGGGCGGGGTGTGTTGCTAACCGGCAATCACGCGATCAATGGCAACCGTAGCGTGAACAGCGGCGAGGCGCGGCTCGGCGTCCCGTTCGATCTGCCATTTTCGATGCTCAATAAGCTGAGCCTTACGGCCTTCAACACTCTCTATTTTCATGCAAAACGCCGTAAGCAGGAGCCGCATCTGACAGGCTTTTCGGGCTTCTTCTATCCGCTGGATGGTTTGCGCAATTGGAACCGCTTCTATGGCCCAGCCGGACTATATCAGCATCAGAGCGTGATACCTTTTGAGGCAGCGGAAAAGACCATCCCGGCAATGCTGGCAGCAAGTCGTGATGCCGGACAGTCCTCTTTCCTGACAGTTCTCAAGCGCTTCGGCGATCTGCATTCTCCGGGGCTGCTATCATTTCCAAAGCCCGGTTATACGCTGACGATGGATTTTCCCAATCGCGGGCGCAAGACGCTTGATCTGCTGGATCAGCTCGACAAAATGACCGTTGAGGCAGGCGGGCGCGTTAATCCCTATAAGGATCAGCGCATGAGTGCTGAAACATTCAAGGCAGGCTTTCCAGAGTGGCAGCAGCTAGAAGACATGCGCGATGCGCAGTTCTGCTCCGATTTCTGGCGGCGTACCGCATTAAAAAATTAAACCACGGGACAGACGATGAAATATATCCCATTCATTCTCTTTACGGTCATGACCAATGCGGCAGCACAGCTGCTGCTCAAATATGGCATGATGACGTTCAGTAATGCCAGCTATACAGCGGATACGCTGATTTACCGGGTATTTCAGATTGTGTTTAACCCGTGGGTTTTCGCTGGTTTGACCATGTTCGTGATTTCCATGGCATCACATATGTATGTGCTCTCAAAAGTCGATTTGTCTTTTGCCTATCCTTTTTTGAGCCTCGCCTATGTCGCTGTGGCAGTTTTCGCATGGCTTTTGTTCAAGGAGGAACTGGGCGCCTACAAGATTGCGGGCATCGCCTTCATTTGCATTGGAACAGTGCTGATCGCGCAGAGCGGCAAGACGCCGAATGCCGAACAGAACGCGGCGGTTCAAGACCGTTCAGCATCATAAATTTAAGGTTGGGGCAGGATTATGAGACATATTATTTTCGGTGGCGATGGCTTTGTGGGGCGTTATCTGGCTCCATTGCTTCTCGCTGACGGGCATGAAGTGATCGTCGCAGACATCGTGAAAAGCGATCTCGCGCATTATGCGCAAGCGACTTTCGTGCATACGGATGTGACTGACCCGGAAGCAATCCGCAAGCTTGGGCTTCGCGCCGATGATATGGTCTATAATCTCTCGGCCAAGATGCTTTCGCCGCTTCAAGTGCGGGCCAAGCGTCACGATTTCTTCTTTCCGGTCAACTATTACGGCACGGAAAACATTATCAAGGCAATGGACGAGGCTGGTGCAAAGCGCCTCGTGCATTTCACCACCGACATGGTTTATGGCCACACGTATGTCTGGCCACAGAAGGAAGATCACCCATGCAATCCGCTGGGCGAATATGGCCTGTCGAAGCTCAAGACCGAGGAATTGGCCGCAGAATGGCGCAAGAAAGGGATGAACATTTCGCTGTTCCGTCCGCGCCTGATCATCGGACCTGGACGTCTTGGCATTCTGGAAAAGCTGTTCAAGCTGATCGATAACAATCTGCCGGTGCCGATGATCGGCTCTGGCAAAAATCCTTATCAGTTTATTTCCGTGTTCGACTGTGCCTCTGCTTGCTATGCCGCTTTCAAAGCAGGCGTGCCGAACGAGGTTTATAATCTCGGCTCGCTTAATCCGCCGCCGGTGCGCAAATTGCTCGGCGATCTGGTCAAGCACGCAGGCTCGAAATCCATTCTGGTGCCGACACCAGCCTGGGCGGTTAAGCGCACGCTGGATTTCCTCGACTGGCTCAACAAGCCTTTGATGGACCCGGAGCAATATCTGATTGCCGATGAAATGTGCGTTCTCGATGTGTCGAAAGGCGAGCGGGAACTCGGCTGGGTACCGCAATATCGCGATGAAGACATGCTGATCGCAGCCTATAGCGAATATCACAAAAAGCTTGCATCGAAGGCAGCGTGAGGACAGGCCATGACCAATCAAGTAATAACAAATACCACGCCCAAGCCGAAGCTTTTGACGGTTGAAGACGCCAAGGCGCTTGACCTGCCACGGATGACGGAGCTTTTCACTGGGCACCTTAATCCGGGGCAGCTGCATTTCATGAAGCTGCTCGGCTTTCACAAGGTGAAAATCGAGCGTGCCGAAGGCATGTATTATTACGATCAGAACGGTCGCAAGATTCTCGATTTCTTCGGTGGTTTTGGTTCGCTGGCACTTGGCCATAATCACCCGCGTATTCTTGAAGCACGCCGTAAATTTCAGGAAGAAATGCGGCACGAAATCGCGATTGCATTCATGTCTCAATATGCGGCGGCCCTTGCCTATGACATTGCAGCCTGCTCGCCGGGCGATCTTGATATGGTGTTCTTGGGCTCGTCCGGTTCGGAAGCCATGGAAGCTGCGATCAAGGTTGCAGAACGTGCCGCTGGGCCGAAGAAGCCAAAGATCGTCTATGCCGAAAATTCTTTCCACGGCAAAACCAAGGGTGTGCTGTCGATCACCGATGGCGGGCTTTATCGTGGTGAGTTCAAGCTGGTCGACAATACGGTGCGCGTACCGTTCGGCGATATTGAGTCAATCGAAAACGCGTTCCGCGCGGATCCTGAAATTGGTGTCATCGTGCTTGAAACGGTTCAGGGCGGCGGCGGCATCATTCAGGCTGATACCGCATTCTGGCAGAAGCTGCGCCAGCTCTGTGATCAGTATGGTGTGATCTGGGTCGCCGACGAAGTGCAGTGCGGCTTTGGCCGTACCGGAAAGTTCTATGCCTTTGAACATTACGGCGTCATTCCGGATGTTACTGCCCTTGCGAAGTCGCTGGGCGGCGGCAAGACAGCTATGGCTGCAATGATTGCCAAGCGCGACGTCTATATGAAAGCCTATGGTACGCCGAAGACGGCGATGATCCATGCAATGGCGACTTTCGGCGGCATTGGTGAAGCCTGTATCACCTCGATTGAAACGATCAATGTGCTTTACGATGAACATCTCATCGATAACTCGGCGGAAACCGGCGATTATCTGCTGGAGCGTCTGAATGAGCTGCACGCACGCTACCCGAAACTTATTAAGGATGTACGCGGCAAGGGCATGATGGTTGGGCTGGAGTTCCATGACTTCTCCAACGCGATGCCAATGGTACTTCGTCCTGTGCTGGCTATGCTTGATGACAAGCTGAAAGGCTCGTTGCCGGGCTTTATCGGCAGTCATCTGCTGCGTGATCACGGCGTGTTGGTGGCTTTCACCGAGTATAATCGCAACGTGATCCGCCTTGAGCCACCGCTGATTTGCGGACGCGCGCATGTTGATGAGTTCATCACAGCGCTTGATGAAATTCTCGGACGCGGCATTGTTGGCATCGTCAAAGACTTCGTGAAAGCTCAGATCAAGTAAAGCGAAAAAGCCGGGTGATTTCATCCGGCTTTTATTTTTGCAGAATACCGGGGCGTAGCAGCAAATCCCAGCAGGGGTCCAGCGCAACCACATCGCGATTTTTCAGTGCATCGGCATAGATTTCCTGCAAGGCAAGCCGGGATGTCGTCATCGGGCATTTAGGTCGTAAGATACCATCAGTTGCTTCAATTGCAGCTTTGGTTTCAGGCGACATGGCGGGAACAGTTCGGAACGGATCAGCGCCGATCTGGATTTTACGGGTCGCATTCCGATCAAGTAACCAAGGAAACGGATCGGTGAAGTCGAGCGCCATCAGCGTATCCAGATGCAGGCCGGATTTCGTCTCAAACTGTTTAAATGCTTTAACGGCTTCGTCAGCTGAGATGAGCCAATACATTTGATAATCAAGCTCGGAATAAAGCCGCCAGCTTGGCAGCTGTCCTTGCCTTGCAAGGGCCTCATAAGGCGCGGGGTACTTGGCATAATGCTCGGGCAGCAGTTTTGCGCGAGTCATAATGTCAGGCCGGGCCGAAACCTGGCGCATGTTTTTCAGCTCGGTCACAGGCGGTTGCACATAGGTTGGTGCCACAGCAATCGCCCGCAAAGTTCGATGCGTTACTTTGCTAAAAGTTGGAATAACGCAGAAAGCTGCGAGCACCACGAAAGCGATTTTGGCTTTGCCTTCGACATGTTTGATACGATCGTAGATCATCAGCAAAACGGGCCAGATAAAAATAAATTCCTGACTGCCAGTGTTTTGTGTTTCTACAGCAATACCGCCGAACAAGATGACCGCAATCCATACGGAACTACGGTCGAAAAAGCGGTCAGGACCTATGCTGTGTGTGGTTTCGATCCATAGCAGAACCACAACAAGAATTGCAGTTGGCAGAATAACGTCCAATGTGCCGGAAACAACCGTCAGGAAACGCGACAGCAATCCGTCTTCGTTCAATAAAAGAAGCTGCCAAATGTCTGCAATATAGGCCGAAATCATGTGGCCATTTAATTCGAGTGCCACGAGGGCCAATACCGCAAGAGTTGTTGAAACCAGAACGCTTTTAAGTGAGATGCGCCCGGCCAGAATTGCAGTCAGACCCAAAAGACCACCAACAACAAATCCGGTGATTTTTGTTAGAAACAGCGCAAGCATAATAACGGCACAAAAGGCTGCGAGTTTGCGGCCATCTGCAATAAACATCAGTCCGCATGTCAGCACATAAAGTAGCAGCGATACCTGACGATTATAGATGCCGAAGCCATCGAGCCCTGGATACGATGTGTAAGTCTGCACGTTGGCGGGAAAGATTGCAAAAACAAGGAACGGAATGAGAAGTGCGAATGTCAGCGTTCTGCTTTTTCTATTAACTTCCAGAAGAGCGACCATCATCAACGGGGCCGCCACTACGAGCAAAGACCATTGCGCAAGCAACAAAGACTGGGCGTTTGGAAAAAGCTTCATGCCCCATGCGAAAAGATAATATCCAAGTGGTCCGACAGGCGTTGAAAAGTCGACCGATGGTATTTGGCCGGTACTAATACGATGCGCCGCGTCCAGATAGAGATAGGTGTCCCAATACATCGGTCCAATTGGGACAGTTAGCTTGATGCTTAATAGACCTAGCAGCGCTAAAAGCACCACAAGCATCCACCAGACTGGTTGGCCCGGGAAGCGGGATTTCGCAGAGTTTACGTCTGGCAATCTGGATGCTGAAATTTTCAAACGTTCCCCCGTCCGGCATAATTTGTCCGAGCTATACAGTTCTATCCCGTATATGTTTAAAATCTGCAAAACATATCTTGCGCTTGAAATTTCCCGCAATATGGTGCGCGCTTAACCGTTAGGCTGGAGTTGTGTTTTGCAGAGCGTCGATGTTTTAGTGATAGGCGCTGGCGCTGCTGGCATGATGTGCGCGATTGAGGCGGCAAAACGCGGTCGTTCGGTGCTGGTTTTGGATCACGCCAAAAAGCCGGGCGATAAGATACGTATCTCCGGTGGTGGACGCTGTAACTTCACCAATATCCATGCAAGCCCAAAAAATTTCCTATCGCAGAATCCGCATTTTTGCATTTCTGCCTTGAGCCGCTACACGCAACGCGATTTCATAAAGCTGGTAGAGCGATACGGTATTGCCTATCATGAAAAGACGCTTGGGCAATTGTTTTGCGATGGTTCGGCAACACAGATCATCGATATGTTGCTTGATGAAATGCATCACTACGGCGCTCGCTTGCAGCTCGAGACATCAATCGAAAATGTTGAAAAAGGCGAACACGGTTATGTTGTGCGCCATTCCAGTGGAACAGTCGCGGCAAAATCGTTGGTCATCGCGACAGGTGGGAAGTCCATTCCCAAAATGGGAGCGACAGGCTTCGGTTATGATATAGCCAAGCGGTTCAATTTGCGTCTGGTTGAGACGCGACCCGGTCTTGTGCCGCTGACTTTTGAACCCAATTTGCTTGAGCGGCTCAAACCTCTCGCTGGTGTTGCGGTCGATGCCGTTGTTGCTTGCAAGAAGACGAAATTTACGGAAGCGATGCTTTTTACGCATCGTGGTATTAGCGGCCCCTCTATTCTCCAGATTTCGTCTTACTGGAGAGAAGGCGATGAGATTGTCATCTCCATGCTGCCAAAAGCCGATCTGTTTGAACTATTGCGGGAGCAGCGGTCAAAAAATGGCAAACAAGCTCTGCAAACTGCTCTTTCCTATTTTATTCCAAAGAAATTGGCACAACTCATTGCCGCTGATTTTCCTGCGAGCAATTTGGCGGACTGTTCGGATGCCGTGTTGCGGCGCGCGGCTGCGGCAGTCAATGAATGGCATGTAAAGCCTGCGGGCTCGGAAGGTTATCGGACAGCGGAAGTGACGCTGGGTGGTGTTGATACGCGTGATCTTGATTCCAAAACCATGGAAGCAAGAGCTATGCCGGGTCTCTATTTCATCGGAGAGGTGGTCGATGTCACAGGGTGGCTTGGTGGTTACAATTTCCAGTGGGCATGGTCATCGGGTTGGTGTGCAGGGCAGGTTGCATAACACTGTGTCGTCGCGTCGCGCCTGACCGAATTCACTTATTCCTTTGTGGCTATATCTATGTCACCTAAAGTATTGGTGTAGGATGGAGGTTCGTCCGAATGCCGCAAAGAAATTCCCCCCTGGCGCCGTTCCAATATGGAACTTTTCGCGCTCTCTGGTCTGCAACGCTGTTTTCAAACCTTGGCGGTCTTGTGCAGACAGTTGGCGCAGGCTGGATGATGGCAACCATTGCGCACTCTGACGACATGGTCGCACTGGTTCAGGCGTCCACAACTCTACCAGTAATGTTTTTCTCGGTCGCAGCCGGTGCGCTTGCCGATAATTTTGATCGCCGCCGTATCATGTTGACCGCGCAAATCATGCTGTTGGTCGTTTCTGTTGCGCTTGCAACCTTTGCCTATTTGGGCATGTTAACGCCATGGATGCTGCTGGGCTTTACCTTTCTCATCGGCTGTGGCGGTGCACTGCACAATCCTTCATGGCAAGCCTCAATGGGGGATATTGTTCCACGAACCGATCTTCCTGCGGCTGTTGCATTAAACTCCATGAGCTTTAATCTCATGCGCAGCATTGGCCCTGCTATTGGTGGTGCAATTGTTGCGGCAGCGGGTGCTGCCTTTGCCTTTATCTTCAATGCTTTCAGCTATATTGCGCTTATATTGGCACTCTGGCGTTGGCAGCCACAGCTTGCCAAATCGACCTTGCCACGTGAAGCCTTTGGCCCGGCAATGGTGGCTGGACTGCGCTATGTTTCGATGTCGCCAAACCTCTTGAAAGTGATGTTTCGCGGCTTTCTGTTTGGCTTGTCGGCGATTGTTATTCTGGCACTTTTGCCGCTCGTTGCGCGCGATCTGGTCAAGGGTACTGCGCTGACATACGGTATTATGCTTGGCTTTTTTGGGGTTGGTGCGATTGGCGGTGCTTTGTTGAGCGCACGCCTGCGTGAATTGCTCGGCAATGAATGGCTCGTGCGCGGGGCGTTCGTTGCTTTTGCAGTGAGTTGTGCTTTGCTCTCGGTAAGCCGAAGCATCTGGATGAGCTGTATTTTTTTGCTTCCAGCGGGGCTTTCCTGGGTGCTTGCTTTGTCTCTGTTCAACGTGACGGTGCAGCTATCAACACCACGCTGGGTGGTCGGGCGCGCGCTTGCGATGTATCAGACCGCAACCTTCGGCGGAATGGCGGCAGGCAGCTGGCTATGGGGTTCGGTTGCTGATGAATTTGGCGTCCCCTATGCTTTGCTTGTGGCATCTTGTGTCTTGCTGTTTGGTGCACTGGTTGGGCTCCTCTTACCGCAGCCGGATTTTGAATCTCTCAATCTCGACCCGTTGAATCGCTTTAGCGAGCCTGAGTTACGACTTGATCTTCGTTCGCGCAGTGGTCCGATCATGATTATGGTCGATTATAAAATAGCGCAGGCCGATGTCCCCGCATTCCTCGCAGCCATGGCATTGAGACGGCGCATCCGTATTCGTGATGGTGCGCGACAATGGGCGCTGCTACGTGATCTGGAAAACCCTGAGACGTGGACAGAGAGCTATCATGTGCCGACGTGGGTTGAATATGTGCGTCATAATCAGCGCCGTACGCAGTCGGATGCCGAAGTGTCAGAGCGTCTACTCGCCCTTCACAAGGGTGCCACACCTCCTTTGGTGCACCGTATGATTGAGCGACAAACTGTAACTATGCATGATGATATGCCGCTTAAGGTGCATCCTGATTTGACATAAGCCGGATTTCCCGCCGGTTAGATTTTCTGAAATATGATGCGCTTGCTGGTTTGAAAAAATTGAGGATATTGCCGCCGTAAAAAAGCCGTCTTGATTTCATGTCTGGCGGAAACGGGCCTGAAAAGCCAACCTCTGTCGTTGGTTGCTCTTGTAAGGCGCGCGTGTTCAAAAATTTCGAAAGCGTGCCATGCAGAAGTTTCGTCCCATAATCTCCAGTGGTCCACTGTGTTTTTTAACAGCTCTCTACGTTCTCATTTTTACAAATACTTCCTTCTGGCGCGCGATTGGCACATATTATGCTGACGCTCCGTGGAGGCTGACTGGCATCGCAGTTGTCTTGCTGTTGCTGCACATTGCGCTCTTTATGCTGTTCTCAGCAAAATATATTATCAAGCCAATGCTGATCTTGTTTGTGATGGTTGCGGCGGGCGGTTCCTATTTCACAGACACATTCGGCACGATTATTGACAAATATGTTGTCGAAGCAGCGCTTACAACGACGCAAGCTGAATCGGGTGCGCTGCTTACCTCAAGCTATCTTTGGCATATGGTCATCTTTGGCATTGTTCCGTCGCTGTTGATCGCTTGGGTGCGCATAAAACACCGCCCGATATTCTCTAAGTTGCTGGTGAATACAGGCGTCATCCTAAGCTGTGTGATCGCATCTGTTGTCATAATAGGCACGAATTATGCGGCCTATGCTTCCATGTTCCGTGAACATGGGGCTGATATTATGCAGAAGATAATGCCAAGCACGCCCATCGCGAGCACCATTCAATATGTTTCGCACGTATATAAAAACCGCGATATCGTAATGGAGCCATTGGGGTTGGATGCCAAGCAGACGCTCACGCAGTTGCCAGCAGGCAAAAAGCTCGTGACTGTTGTCGTGGTCGGCGAAACAGCGCGTGCCGAAAACTTTAGCCTGAATGGCTATGCGCGTGAAACCAATCCTGAATTGAAAAAGCGCGACGTTATAGCCTTCACCAATACATCAAGTTGCGGCACGGAAACCTCTGTTTCGGTGCCTTGCATGTTTTCACCTTTTACACGCGAGGGTTATTCCAACACCAAATTCCGCGGTTCTGAAAATCTGATGGACGTTCTCAAACATGCAGGCGTGCAGACGAGTTGGTATGAGAACAATACTGGCAGCAAAGGCGTTGCCGAACGCATCAAGCTGATTGATTTGCAGGGTGCGCAAGATAAAAGCTATTGCGAAGGTGGTGAATGTCTTGACCAGATTTTGATTAATAGTCTGTCGAAAGAGCTTAGCGAAACGACCGGTAACGCGACCATTGTTCTACACATGACGGGCAGCCACGGCCCGGCTTATTATCGCCGCTATCCGGCAGAGTATGAGCGCTTTAAGCCAGACTGCCGTTCAAATGACTTTGCCAAATGCTCACATGAGGAAATCGTAAACGCGTACGACAACTCCATTCTGTACACGGATCATATTCTTTCTGAAGTTATCGATCTCCTGAAAGAACATCAGGACAAGTTTGCGTCTTCGATGATTTATATGTCCGATCATGGTGAGTCGCTCGGTGAGGATGGTCTATATCTTCACGCGGCACCCTATTTTATTGCACCATCGCAGCAGACCCATATTCCTTTCATCACGTGGTTTTCGCCTGATTACGCCGCCGATACGGGGCTAAATCTCGATTGCTTGCGCAAAACAACAGCTGAGCCGTCATCGCATGACAATCTATTTCATACGGTACTGGGCATGATGGCGGTTAAAACATCTGCTTATGATCAGACGCTTGATCGTTTTGGAGCCTGTCGAAAGCCGCATGATGTTGCATTAAACTAGAAACAAAAACCCCGCTCGGCGAGCGGGGTTTTTTACTAGACTTATCAAACGTAGCGGTTGACGACGTTTTCCAGATATTCCTGACGGCCAGATTTTGGCTGCGGGTTGATGCCCTTTGTTTCGACTTCGGATGCGATCTGTTCCAGCGAAAGGCCAGTTGCTAGCTTTTTGCCGAAATCGCCAGACCAGCCAGCGTAGCGTTCATCCAATGGCTTGGTCAGCGCGCCGTCTTCAACCATGCGAGCCGCAGCCTTGAGGCCACGTGCACAGCAATCCATACCGCCGATATGACCGATCAGCAGATCCTGTGGATCAAGCGATTGACGGCGCAGCTTGGCGTCGAAATTGGTGCCGCCATTTTTGAAGCCGCCATCAAGCAGAACCTGATAATAGGCCAATGCCATTTCCGGCACATTGTTCGGGAACTGATCGGTATCCCAGCCAGACTGATAATCATTACGGTTCATGTCGATGGAACCGAGAATGCCGAGGCTGCGGGCCAGTGCCAGTTCATGCTCGAACGAATGGCCGGCAAGAATAGCATGGCCCTGTTCGATATTGAGCTTCACTTCATTCTCAAGACCATAGCGCTTGAGGAAGCCGTAAACCGTTGCAACATCGTAATCGTACTGATGCTTGGTTGGTTCCTGTGGCTTAGGCTCGATCAGGATCGTGCCCTTGAAGCCGATCTTATGCTTGTACTCGACCACGAGGTTGAGGAAGCGGCCCATATTGTCGAGTTCGCGGCTGAGGTCCGTGTTCAGCAGGGTTTCATAACCTTCACGACCGCCCCAAAGCACGTAATTGTCTCCACCAAGACGTTTTGTAGCATCAAGGCAGGTTTTGACGGTCGCAGCTGCAAATGCAAACACTTCCGGATCAGGATTGGTCGCAGCACCCGACATATAACGGCGATGCGAGAATAGGTTTGCTGTTCCCCACAAAAGCTTGATGCCGGTTTCAGCCTGCTTCTTCTCGAAAATATCGACAATAGCTTCGAGATTTTTTGTGTTTTCAGCAAAACTATCGCCTTCCGGGCGCACGTCGGCGTCGTGGAAGCAATAGAATGGTGCGCCGAGAAGCGAGAAGAATTCGAACGCAACATCTGCTTTCAGCTTTGCAGCTTCAAGACCATCCTTGTACCAAGGGCGGTCGAAAGTGCGTCCGCCGAACGGGTCTCCGCCTTCCCATGCAAAGCTATGCCAATAGGCGACAGCGAAACGCAAATGATCTTCCAGACGCTTGCCCATGACGATTTCGTCTGGGTTATAATGGCGGAACGCCAGTGGATTGTCGCTGTCTGGTCCTTCGTAACGTATTTTCTGGATGTCGCCGAAAAATCCGGTGCTCATCATATTCCTCCGATTTAGATGATGGATAAAGTGCGCGCTCTCTTAAGCGAGAGGGCGCAACGCGGGATAAAGTGCGTGGTAGCGCTGATAAGCTTCGTCATAAGATGAAAGCAGCGCCTGTTCTGGTTCTATGGTGCGGGCTGTGCGTGGCGGTGTGCAGATCGCAAAAGGATCAGCGCCGCTTGCAGCAATCAACCCAAGACGCGCTGCACCGAAGGCCGCTCCAAAGTCGCCTTCTTCTGGCAGTGAAATTGGGACATTCAGTGCTGTTGCGATGGATTTGAGCCAATAGGCAGAGCGTGAGCCTCCGCCCACAGCGATCAGCGACTTGATCTCAGTTCCAGCTGATTGCAGTGCCACAAGATTATCGCGGATGGCAAAAGCCACACCTTCAAGGACTGCCTGCGTCATCGCTTTGCGATCGGTCTCATGGTCGAGGCCGCTGAAGGCACCACGAATCTTCGCGTCGTTGTAAGGAGTGCGCTCGCCCGAAAGATAAGGCAGGAAAGTTGTGCTTCCCGGGGCATTGAGCGTGCTGCCAAGCTCTGCATCAAGCGCATGCGCGCTGGTACCGGTGATACGGGAGAACCAATCGAGCGCGCTTGCTGCCGACAGGATTACACCCATCTGGTGCCATGTACCGGGAAGTGCATGGCAGAATGCGTGAACGGCACTTTCAGGCTTTGGCTGATAAGCGCCATTGGCAGCAAACAACACGCCCGATGTGCCGAGTGACACGAAAGCATGACCGGGTTGCACTGTTCCCATGCCGCAGGCCGAGGCTGCATTATCACCCGCACCGCCTGCAACAACAGGCGCGGTAGAAAGTCCCCAGCGCGCCGTCAGTTCAGAGCGCAAAGTTCCGGTTGCGTCGCTGCCTTCAGCAAGCGCTGGCATATGGTTTTCGGTGAGCCCTGTCTTTGCGAGAAGCTCTTGCGACCATCTGCGTGCACCCGTATCGAGCCAGCTTGTACCTGCCGAATCTGACATATCGGATACGTATTCGCCGGTCAGCCAGAGGCGCAGATAATCCTTTGGCAAAAGCACTTTGCGGGTGCGGGAGAAAATATCCGGCTCGTTGCGCGCGACCCAAACGAGCTTCGGCGCTGTAAAACCTGGAAAAACAATGTTGCCGGTGATGGCACGGAATGCCGGATCAGCATCGAGCTCGGCAGCTTCCTTATAGCTGCGGGTATCATTCCAGAGAATGCATGGGCGCAGGACCTGATCATTTTCATCAAGCAGCGTCGCACCATGCATCTGGCCGGATAGACCAATGCCTGCAACGGCTGCAAATTCTTTTGGATGGGCAGCTCGAAGACCATCAATGGCGGTTTCGCAAGCCTTGATCCATTGCGCGGGATCTTGTTCGCTCCAACCCGGATGCGGGCGCGAGACGTCAAGTTCGCCATGGGCCGAACCGATGACGGCCTGATTTTCATCAATCAGAAGCGCCTTTACGCCAGATGTTCCTAGATCAAGCCCGAGATACATAGTTGCTCCAGTCGAATTGTCGTATGCCCCATGCCTCAATCGGGTTGGGGAAGGTTGTCTTTAAGAAAGATTTCAATGCGAATGTGTTCTTGTCCGGGCACGATGGAAAGGCGGTCTGCCGTCGCTTTCAAAACACGGATAGCACTGCGAATTTCGTGTCCTGCATCCTGCGCCAAAACGGCATGGATCAAGCCTTCTTCCAGTGCCTGTGAAGTCACGTCGTCGCGCTCATGGGCGACAACGAGAGGGCGGGGGCCAGGGTGGGTGTCGAGCGCCTGAACAAGACCACTATTACCCGCCCCAAGATTATAGATACCGGCAATGTCACTGCGCTGGTCAAGCAGGTTGCGGACCAGTTTTTCAACCTGAGCGCTCTCGTCGAAACCTTCAAGTACAGGTAGAATCAAACGCTCCGAAAAGTCCGTTTCCATAGCGCTTTTGAAGCCTTCAAAGCGCTCTTGGTGATCACGTACTTTGAGCGAGCCTGCAATGACAGCAATAGCGCCATCTGTTCCGCTTACAAACAAACCCAGTAACCGCGCCGCGGTGCGCCCTGCTGCGCCGTTGTCAATGCCGACATAATGTGCACGCGATGACAGGCCAAGGTCCGAAATGAGAGTGACTGCGTTAACGCTTTGTTCTGAAAGTCTTTTGCAGGCCTCGCGCACCGGGTCGGTGTCGATTGCAACAAACGCAACCCCATCTGGTTTGCGTTCCGCGCTGGCATCCAAAGCTTTGACAAGAGCTGCTTCATCAAATGGAGGAACGAGAATGAGATTGATAAACACGCGTTCTGCGATACTGCGCTCGGCAGCAGCATCCAGCTCTGCGCGCAGGCTGAGCATGAAGGTATTTTCGTTATCCGGCAAAATAAAATCGAACTGATACAACCTGCCGCGAGCGAGATTGGCAGCGCCCACATCACGCACATAGCCAAGCGCATTCATCGCTTCCGTCACACGGTCGCGAGTCTTGCCTTTTACGCCGGGGCGGTCGTTCAGCACACGGTCAACCGTGGCGAGACTGACGCCCGCAGTTCTGGCTATATCATGGACGGTAGGTTTCATGCTCACTCCTCGCTGCGGAACATAGGAGTAAAAATGAGGTACGTAAATCAGAAAAATGCTTGCTATTCATTTTTGTTCGCGTATCAATTGCTGCCGAGGATAGGGGCCGTGCACCATGCGTATGGCCGACTGGAGTGATCTAGGCGCTTAGCGCCGCAGGGAGGATCAGCCAGATATAAGAAATGAGTGGTCTCGATAGAGGCTGCTTTGTCGTACCAAACTCCGGGGGCGGTTTCGTTCGGGGCGAGGTCTTGTATCAGCCGACATGGCGTCGGTGGTGATTGGAGGAACGTGCATGAAACGTCGTAATTTTTTGACAGGTGCGTTGGTTGCCGCAGCTTTGGGCATTGGTGCAATGGGGACTGCACCAGCATTTGCATCGCCGGAAAATCCGGTTATCGGCTTTTCTATCGATGATTTGCGCGTAGAGCGTTGGGCGCGTGACCGCGATTATTTCATCGCAGCAGCGGAAAAGCTGGGCGCCAAGGTCAACGTTCAGTCGGCTGACGGCAACGAAGAAAAGCAGGTCAAGCAGGTTGAAAATCTGATCTCGCAGGGCGTTGATGCCATCGTTATCGTACCTATGAATTCCAAGGTTTTTGACGCTGTTGTGGCCGATGCAAAGGCTTCTGGAATCAAGGTTCTGTCCTATGACCGCCTGATCCTCAATGCCGATATCGATGCTTATATTTCCTTTGATAATGAGCGCGTTGGTTTCATGCAGGCGGAAGCCGTGCTGAAGGAAAAGCCGGAAGGCAATTATTACCTGCTGGGTGGTTCGCCAACCGACAACAACGCGAAGCTTCTTCGTGCTGGTCAGGAAAAAGCGCTGAAAGAAGCAGTCGATTCCGGCAAGGTCAAGATTGTTGGCTCGCAGTGGGTCAAGGAATGGAGCCCGACTGAAGCGCTCTCAATCATGGAAAATGCGCTGACTGCAAACCAGAACAAGATTGACGCTGTTGTTGCTTCCAACGACGGTACTGCTGGTGGTGCAATTCAGGCTTTGGCTGCTCAGGGTCTTGCAGGCAAAACAGCAGTTTCCGGTCAGGATAGCGATCTTGCGGCTGTAAAGCGTCTGGTTGATGGCACGCAGACAGTGACTGTTTACAAGCCGCTTAAGCTGATTGCTGAAGAAGCGGCAAAGCTTACCGTGCAGCTGGTTCGGGACGAAAAGCCTGAATTCAATGGCAAGATCGACAATGGTTCGAAGGAAGTGGACACATTGCTTCTGACGCCAACTGCTGTGACCAAGGACAATGTTGACGTCTACGTAACGGACGGCTTCTACACCAAGGAACAGATCGAAGGGAAGTAAGCTTCTTTTCGTTGGACTTGGAATAAGTTGAAGATCAGACGTCGCGCATTTTTCTTTTTGGCGTCTGATCTTCAGCAAATCTTGGTTGGCCAGTCTATGACAGCGTTGTCTATGATCAATTTTCTTTGTGAAAATGCTGCCCGAAATACTGCAAGGTCTTTAATTTATGTCCGAATATCTTTTGGAAATGCGAAACATCAGTAAGGATTTCAACGGCGTAAAGGCGTTGGATGGCATTTATCTGAAAGTGCGTCCGGGAGAATGTGTCGGCCTTTGCGGTGAAAATGGCGCGGGCAAATCGACGCTTATGAAAGTGCTTTCGGGTGTTTATCCCTATGGCACCTGGACTGGCGAGATTTTCTGGGAAGGCAAGGAACTAAAAGCCAGCGGCATTCGCGATACGGAAGAAGCTGGCATAGTTATTATCCATCAGGAATTGATGATGGTGCCGCATTTATCGGTCGCCGAAAACATCTTCTTGGGTTCTGAGCCGACAACGGGCGGCTTTATCGATTACGATCAGATGAATGCGCGGGCGACCGAGTTGCTCGCACGCCTTAAGATTTTCGACATCAATGTCGCGCTGCCCGTTTATCACTACACTGGTGGTAAGCAGCAGCTGATCGAAATTGCGAAAGCAATCAACAAAAATGCCAAGCTTCTCATTCTGGATGAGCCGACTTCGGCGCTGACTTCATCCGAAACGCGCATTCTGCTTGATCTGATCAAGGATTTCAAAGCGCAGGGCATGGCTTGTGTCTATATCTCGCACAAGCTTGATGAAGTGGCTGAAATTTCTGACACGGTGACCGTTATCCGCGACGGCGCACATATTGCGACGCGTCCGATGGCAGAACTCACGACACCAGATATCATCACGATGATGGTCGGTCGTGAAATGAAAAATCTTTTCCCGCGCGAGCCGCACGATATTGGCGAGGTGGTGTTTGAAGCCCGCAATGTAAGCTGCTGGGGCGTTACAAACCCCGACCGCAAAGTGGTCGATGATGTTTCCTTTGAATTAAGGCGCGGTGAAATTCTTGGCATCGCAGGTCTTGTCGGTGCCGGACGCACTGAACTTGTCTCCAGTCTGTTTGGCGTCTGGCCCGGCGTGCATCAGGGGCAGATTTTTCTGGAAGGCAAAGAAATCAAAATCCGCACGCCGCGTGATGCGGTGCAGCAGGGCATTTGTATGGTGCCCGAAGACCGCAAACGCGACGGCATCCTGCCGATCATGCCGGTCGGTCATAACATGACGATTTCTGTTCTTGATCGCTTCTCGCTGCGTGGTCTCATCGACAAGGAAGCTGAACTTGCAACGATCCAGCGCGAAATTCTGCGTTTGAAAGTGAAGACGGCTGATCCGATGTTGGCGATTGCTTCTCTATCGGGCGGCAATCAGCAGAAGGCAGTTCTCTCTAAAATGATGCTGCCCGATCCGAAGGTTCTCATCCTTGATGAGCCGACACGGGGTGTCGATGTTGGTGCGAAGTATGAAATCTACAAGCTGATATTCGCACTCGCAAAGCAAGGCGTGGCAATTTTGATGGTGTCGTCGGAAATGCCAGAAGTGCTTGGCATTAGCGATCGTGTTCTCGTCATTGGCGAGGGCAAATTGCGCGGTGACTTCCCGAATGAAAATCTCACCCAAGAGAGGGTTCTTGCCGCTGCAATTGGCAAGCCTGCAACCAATGCGGCCTAGTTTTTTGAACATTGAACCGCAACTAATCTAACCGGTGCATGACATGACGTTGACAGGCAAAAGCCTCAGAAAATTTTTATCAGAATATAAGATCGTGGCGCTGCTGATCGTGGTCGCTTTGATCTGGGCATTCTTTGCGGTCATGACTTATGATCCAGAAATGGGTCGGTCGCAGTTTTTGACGGCGCGTAACTTCTCAAATCTTCTGCGTCAAATGGCGATTACCGGCATGCTGGCTTCAGCTATGGTGTTCGTCATCGTGGCGGGTGAAATCGACTTGTCTGTCGGGGCGTTGCTCGGCCTTCTGGGAGGCGTAGCGGCTGTACTCGATGTTGTCTATGGCTGGCCTTTATGGGCTACGATTAGCACGGTGCTTGTTTTAGGCGTGATCTTGGGTGGCTTTAACGGTTGGCTGACAGCCTATCTCGGTATTCCCTCCTTCATCGTCACGCTTGGTGGACAGCTGGTTTTCCGCGGGATCGTGCTTGGCATTATGGGCGGCGTTACCATCGCGCCAATCTCGTCAGACTTTAAGTATCTCGGGCAGGGCTATCTGCCAGAATGGTTTGGCAATGTCTGCGCGATGGCCTTGTTCGCCGTGCTCATTTTGATCACTTTGCGAACGCGCGCCAGCAAGCGTAAGCACAATCTGCAAATGCTTTCACCGGCTATGGAAATTGCGCGTCTGGTTGGAACAGGCATCTTGATTCTTGGCTTCATTCTGGTTCTGAACAGCTATCAGGGTGTTCCATTTCCGGTTCTCGTGCTGCTCATTATTCTTGGTGTTTTCACCATTATTTCACGGCAGACAGTCTTCGGACGCCATATTTATGCGGTCGGTTCCAATCTGGAAGCCACGCGTTTTTCGGGTGTCAATGTGAACTTCGTCAAGATGGCAGTGTTTGCGCTGATGGGGCTGATGGCAGCTGTGGCTGGCCTCACCACTACTGCGCGTCTTGCTGCGGGTACGCCATCGGCGGGTTTTGGTGGCGAACTTGATGCTATCGCGTCATGCTTCATCGGCGGCACGTCAATGCGTGGCGGTGTCGGCTCGGTGATTGGTGCACTGGTCGGCGCGCTCATTATGTCGAGCCTCGACAATGGCATGTCGATGCTGGGCGTCGATACATTTTGGCAGCAGATTATCAAGGGCAGCATTTTGGTGCTGGCTGTTTATCTCGATATTGTTTCGTCGGGTACGCGTCGGGCCTAATTAAGGTACGACGTTATTGATGCGGGCGGGGGCGTGTCGCGCAAAACCTTGATTGGTTTTGCGCGACGCATTTTTTAGTGGATCTCGTCGCTCTTACGACCAATGCTGAGCAGCTGATACATGATCAGAGCGGCAAAGGTTGACGTACCAATACCACCAAGAGCAAAGCTTCCGATGTTAACGGTGAAGTCACCGGCACCGAAAATCAGCGCAACGCCAACGGTAAAAAGGTTGCGTGGATCAGCAAAATTGACCTTATTGACCACCCAGATGCGGGCCATTGCTGAAGCAATAAGACCAAATACCGATACGGCAAGACCGGCCAGAACCGGCGCTGGAATGGTTTGCAGGATTGCACCGAATTTTGGCGACATACCGAGTGCAATGGCCACAATCGCGGCGATCACAAAGATCAGCGTCGAATAAACTTTCGTCATTGCCATGACGCCAATGTTTTCCGCATAGGTGGTCACGCCGGTACCGCCGCCGGAACCTGAGATCATCGTGGCGATACCATCACCGAGAAAACCGCGACCGATATAACGATCCATGTTTTGGCCGGTGATTGAGCCAAGTGCTTTGATGTGGCCGAGATTTTCAGCAACAAGAACGATGGCGACTGGCGCGATCAGTGTGATTGCAGGCCATGTGAAAACAGGTGCCGTAAAAGCTGGCAGGCCAAACCAGGGTGCAGCACCGACAGCTGCAAAGCTGATGCCGGGTACAAAGCCCAAGCCGTTACCGAAAATCAGCACGAGACAATAGCCGAACAACAACGCCAGTAATACGGCGATGCGCTTGATTGCGAGCGATCCATAGGCGGAAATCATCGCCATGCAAAGCACGGTCAGCAGCGCAATGGTCATGTGCGCGCCGGAACCTTTAAGCTGGCCGACAGCCACAGGTGCGAGGTTCAGACCAATTGCCACCCCGATTGCGCCAGTAACAGCCGGCGGCATGAGCTTTTCTACCCAACCTGTACCGACCGCCATAACGATCAGACCGATCACCGCATAAAGCGCACCGCAGGCGATAATACCGCCGAGTGCCAGTGCGATATTCGGGTTAGGACCACTACCAGCATAGCCGGTGACGGCGATAACCACTGCGATAAACGCAAAGGATGAGCCGAGATAGCTTGGAACACGCCCGCCGGTCATCAGGAAAAACAACAGTGTTCCGATACCGGAGAAGAAGACAGCGACATTTGGGTCAAAGCCCATGAGCAGTGGCGCAACGATTGTGGAACCGGACATAGCCAGCAAATGCTGGATGCCCATCGGAACTGCTGCTGCGGTTGGAAGACGCTCGTCGGGCAGGACAGTGCTGTCGTTGGTAAGACGCCAATTTGGGAAGTAGGACATAGACCCCTCATAAGATATTTATCGAGAGGCCCATAACTTCAAACGGAACGGATCGCCAGTCTATATCGTTAACTGGTTGTTAACTTTTTGTCCGTTGTGGCATATTTCCTCTAAAAATAGCATTATTGTCAGGCCTTCTCGTTTTCTGTGGCAATGTAATAATAACCAAGCAGGCTACAACCAGCACCACACCCAACCAACCGAGTAAAGGCAAACGCTCTCCTACAATGATGACGGCTAAAAACGCTGCAACGACAGGTTCGAAAAGAGTAATTGTTGTTGCTGTGCTTGCTTGAACCCGGCTTAGCCCATAGCCAAAGCAGACATAACCGATGAACATTGGAATGATCGCCATATAGATGCCAACGGCTGCATTGTTCCATGATGTCAGAAATGCGCCGCCGGTGACTACCAGAACTGGCATTAGCAATAATCCACCAAGACCAAAAATCGTACCCATAGCGACTGTTGAACTGATACCGCTTTGCATAACCCGCCGCGCGCACCAAGAATAAAGTGCATAGGTGAAACCGGCCACAAGTCCCAATAATATGCCTATCATAGCTGAGTTATTTGTAGCAGATGCGTGTGCTGTACCGCTTTCTGCAAGGCTAAGCAGTATCATTCCGAGAATACCAGTAAGGGCACCTACTATCCATCTGGCGGAAAGACGAAAACCGTCGAGCTTGTATTCAATAAGGGCGGATAGCAAAGGTGCCGAACCGATGGATATGACCGTTCCGATTGTTACTCCAGCCATTCGCATGGATGCATAAAACGCGAGAGGATAAATCGCGACAGCAACAGCGCCCAGCGTAAGGCAACGCCATTGGGTACGCAAAGCGTGGCGGGAGGCGGAGATCCCTTTGAAAGCAAGCAAAGCTTGCAGCAGTCCGCCAATTCCCATGGCAGCCGCACCAATTGCTGCAGCACTCACTTCGGGCGCAAATGTTGCGGCGGTGCCAGTTGTTCCCCAGACGATTGAAGCAATGATGATGCCTGCAATGCCGAGCAAGTAGTCTTTTGATGATTGCATTAAAGGTTCTTCAGAATTGTGAGGACCAGATCTTGGGCTTCGCGCATTTGTCTGCCATTTCCTTCAAGCCCTGCGCGGGTAATCGCGCCTTCAAGGATGAAGGAGAGATGCCTGGCCATTATTTTAATCTGCTCTTCATTCGTGAGGAGTGCGCGAAGATGATCTTCGATAAAATCTTCAATCTGTTCTTTGTGTTTTCGAACTGTTGCGCGACCGGGATCACTTGCTGATAATTCTGCTGCTGCATTCAGAAGTCCGCAGCCGCGAAAGCCATGCTCATAAGCAAATTCGGCGTGATCCTCATAGGCTTTAAAGACGGCCAAAATCTTTTCTTTAGGCTGTGTCTTACTCTCAAGTCGCTTATTATAAAGGGTCAGCCATTCATTGTGACGCAATTCCAGATAAGTGGCTACGAGATCAGCCTTGGATGAAAAGTTGTTATAAAGGCTTTGCTTGGCAACTCCCGCGCGTCGGGTAATTGTATCAATTCCAGTCGCTGCAATTCCGTCATTATAGAACAGGATAGCGGCAGTTTCTAAAAGCCGCTCACGTGCTGTTTTGGATGATGTGGCAATATCGTTGGACATTATTTCTTAGACCGCCGTTATTAGGTAGGTCAGTCTACCTAATAACGGCGTGGCGTCAAGACGTATTCTGATTGTGCGAGGTTATTTCAGTACGACTGGAAAGATGCAGGAATGATCTTCGTCATCAACGTAATTCAGCGCCCAAAAATCACTGTGTCCTGACGCCAGGTGCCGGTTGTTTGTGATATGTAGAATGTGATTTAGAGCGTGTTTCCAGTGGGTCGTGGGCCAACTGAGCTTTTATATTGCTCTTGCCGTTCGAAGTGATCAGGGTATTTCTATATACATGACGAGAATGCGGAGAATTAAAATGATCACGATTAGAAAGATTTTTTCTGCGGCCTCCATAGGCTTACTGTCGGTTGTGCTTATGGGCTGTGTGGGAGATCCTTATTATGGCGGCAGCGGTGGTTATGGACAATCATATGGCGGTTATTACGGTGGTTCAGCCGTAGTTTATCGTTCGGGACCTCGATATGATTCACGCCGATATAGAAATGACCGATACTACAGGGACAATAACTATCGCAGAGGTGAGCGTCATGAACGACCTTCACGTCGCCCAGATTATCAGAACACCCGCCCTGACAGGCGTCCAGATGCGCGTCCTGACAATCGTCCTGCCAGACCGCAATTAGTTCGTCCGATGAATAACGACAACAAAGCTAATTGGGTACGACCTGACGGGTTCCAACCAATCAAAAGAGGGCCTCGATAAATGGGGTAATTCAAGAGTCAAAGAACCCGCCGCAGGCTTATTGCGGCAGATTCTTTTAGGTACTTGAAATCATTTTAGGGAAATTCCACTTCTGCAGAGCTGTGCCTATCAGCGTTCCCATTTCTTTTTCAGGATCACGGGCAGATGCAGCTGGATAATGTAAACCAGCAAAGCGGCTGACCATCCAAACATGATGATGCCACTTGCCGCTGTAATTGGGCCGAACAGGCGTGTCTTTGCAATTTGGTTGAGGTCGCCCGTTCCAAGCGTGGTGTAATTCAGCATTGCAGAGTAAAATGCATCACCAAAAGTATCAACTAATCCCATGTGGTAATAGGTTGTTGCCCAGATCGTCACGCTGCAACAGAGGCAAATAAAGAGGATAAAATACAGCGTCACTAATGACAGGGCGAGAAATATCACTCTGTTTTCATCAATCCTGTTTCCGATCAGATGCACCAGTGAATAGACGGTGAGCGTGGCCAGCAAGTGAACAAACATCACTGCCATTCCTACTGCTGAACCGATTATAAAATCTGAAATCATTTTTGCCCGCTCGTACTAATTCTGGAATCTCGCTCATCAATACCGACGATGCCTTAAAGTGCGGTTTAAGCGACCGAGTGGATGGTAAACTTTAATAACAGGGGCTTTGCAAAGCCAAAAGAAACCTCACCGAAGGGGGGATAACCCTAAGCGGTTTCAAGCTGCGGAAATGGAATCTCAAATTTAAGAGGCGCGCCGACTTAAGAGCAACCATCATGTGCATCTTTACAAAAGCCTTTTGCATCGCTTCTTTGATTGCGTTTTGCGTATTAAAGTGAGCTTGTTGTTTCTTGATAGTTTATATCAAGCTGATACCGAGGTCTTTCGATCTAACATGCGTGTGCAACTGAGATTGTTGCTGTCAGTTTCATCTTAATTTTTCCAATTGCTCCGGCGATAGCGCCGCTACAATCATTGTATGATACAGGTTCCCGGCCAATCTCGACACGATCTGTTCGCGCAGCCGCTAACAGCCGCGGCCAACAGAATTATGCAGATAGCCGTTGATATTGCTTTCATTGATGCCTCACGCTTTACGCCTTAGCGTATCTATAGTTTGGTTCTTTCATCTTGGGCGCGAATATGTGCCAACCTTTTGGCCAGACCGACCGATGTAGTAGCGGGTGATGCGCCATTACGCCCCCTTGAATGTTCTTGATTTGTTTCGATTTATAGGTCATCCTGACAGACATATTAGGCTTAGTACCGCATATAGGTAATAGACATGGAAACACATTTCGTAGTTCAGAGCTACAGTCATGGTCAGCGGGGCAAGCTAGTTGCTGACACGCCTTTTATTGCAAAAGATGTTGCACACGCTCGGCGCACCGCAGAGCGTATGGCAAATAGTAGCCCTATGGTGATTGCTTTCGTAAATACCGGCGACGCGGCTACAGGCGATTTCGAGCCGCCAAAGCTTATCTTTGCTTATGGCGACCAGTTGCCACCAGAAGTCGAGGAGATGGAAAAAGTCTAGCTTTGGAGGCGGGTGTGAATGATGAAGGCGTAAACGCGTCAGAAGTGCAAAAAGGATGAACCCCATACAGAGTTGCTGGCTGCTCATGTCTACTGGAAATGTGCAGAACCGTCGAACGCAATGCTACTCTCACGATACTGTGACGCAAGATCGATTATGAACCAATCTCCGTCTTCTGCGTTGTTTAGGTATCGTTAACCATGATTGGAGGTAGACATGCTTTTATATTCGCGAATTGAAACGATTGCCGCCGCAGCATTTCTGGTCATCATCTCTCTCGCAATGATTTTGAGTTAAGTCGGTGAGAGAGGAAATTTCTTATTTGCGCCCACTAACGCGGGTTTTTGATTACACCTGACATCATCTGATGTCAGGTGTTTTGTATTAGGAATGTATGAAACCGCAATCCGAGCCTGGTTTGGTGAATAATGCCTCTTGCACAAGGTCGGGCACGAAGAGGATATCTAAAAGATTTTTTTAGTATGTATGGAACGTTTTGAGTGCAACGCCATTATGTATCTGACTAATATGTCATTGATTATTTTGGAGAATTTAGATGCGTCGTATTCTGCTCGCTGCCGCTGCAACTGTTGCCCTGGTTTCTTTTGCTAACGCTCAGACTGCTACTGTTGCAGAAAAAGAAGTGTTTGTGACGGCTCAACCGACTGCGGTTCTTAGCTACAATCTTATCGGCCTGAACATTGTAAACGGCGACGATCAAACCATTGGTGAGATTAAGGACCTTATTATCGCAGACGGTGTGCTGAGCGGTTACATTGTGTCCGTTGGAGGCTTTCTGGGTGTCGGCGAGCGCTACGTGATTGTTGCACCTGATGCAGTGGACATCACCTATTTTGATGAAGACAAAAAATGGTCGGCGGTTATGAACTCGACCAAGGAGGAAATTGAGAAGGCACCAGAGTTCAAATATGATGGCCGCTGGGCAAAGTAATTATTTTAAATCGACAATCACAACCGCCCTTCGGGGCGGTTTATTTTTGTTGAGTTCACCGAGTTCTCTCAATCCTCGCGAGGTGAGTCAGTGTGGATGGGAAATTGGCCAATAGGTTCAATGAGCCTAGAGAGCGCTATTAATTCTCTCAACGAATTTCATATAACGCATTGATGTATTGGGGTTCGAATGGTGGGCGTAACAGGGATTGAACCTGTGACCCCTACAATGTCAATGTAGTGCTCTCCCGCTGAGCTATACGCCCATTCGATGTGGCGCATACACCATATCGCGATGCGCCCGTCAATGCCCTTTTTCGAAGTTTTTGTTCTTTTTGTTGAATAACTTATGAAAGGTTGGAAAACGCGATGATTGCCTTAGGCGGCAATCAGCATTTTTTCGATTTCGTTCACTAAATCGCGAAGGTGGAAAGGCTTTGAAAGCACCTTTGCATCGCGCGGAGCATCAGAATCTGGGTTCAGAGCAACAGCTGCGAAGCCGGTGATGAACATGATCTTAAGGTCGGGATCGATTTCTGTTGCGCGGCGTGCAAGCTCGATGCCGTCCATTTCCGGCATGACGATGTCAGTTAGCAGCAGCGAAAACGGTTCTTCGCGTAATCTTTCATAGGCGCTGGCGCCATTATCGAAGTGCGTGACGTGATAGCCCGCCTTTTCCAGCGCTTTCACGAGGAAGCGACGCATATCGTTGTCGTCTTCAGCTAGCAGAATTCTCTTCATTGGTCCGTCCGAATTTCATGTCGTTCGTACCCAGCTTTATGCATGGCCGACGACTCAGCATTTCCCATAGAAAACGCTTTTTTGGTAAATATGAAATGAATGCTCTGTTAAATGTTAATTGTTATGGCCACTGTTTGGCAACAAGCTGTTTTATGTTACAGCTTTTTGCCGTTTGAAGCGCCTGCCAGAGGGAGGGAGGACGGTTATTCAAATGACGTATACTGGTTAATGCGAGACTGGTATAAGGCACTGCTTTAAAAGCCGAATTATCTTATCGCGTGTCACTAAAAGGCAGCAGGACAGGTAGAGAATATGAGTCTGGAACGCGATTTTCCTCAGATTCCTCCTTTTGAGATATGTGCGCCGGCGCAGCAGCGAATCCCGTTCGTTTTCAATTCGCCTCATAGCGGACGCGTCTACCCAGCGTCTTTTCTAAAGGAATCGCGACTCGATTCGCTCGCTATCCGGAATTCCGAAGATTGCTACGTTGATGAGCTATTTGCCAATGTTCCACGGCTTGGCGCGCCATTGCTTAAGGCGCATTTCCCGCGCGCATTTCTTGATGTAAACCGCGAGCCTTACGAACTTGATCCGCGTATGTTCGCTGAACCGCTGCCGCCCTTTGTAAACAGTCAGTCAGCGCGTGTCGCCGGAGGTCTGGGGACTGTGCCACGCCTTGTTGGTGAAGGGCAGCTGATATATCCCGGACGCATTGCGCTGGAAGAAGCAGTTTACCGGATTGAACAGCTTTATAAACCATATCACCGCGTGCTCGATGCATTGCTGAAGGAAACGCATGAGCGCTTCGGTTATTCCGTTCTCATCGATTGTCACTCAATGCCGGGTGGGACACGTTCAGGAGAGACTGCCGGGCGGCCCGATTTTATTATTGGCGATCGTTTTGGCCGGTCTTGCGGTGAGCAGCTAACGCAGGCGGCAATCGAGTTGTTGCAAGGGCTTGGTTACACGGTTGCGCATAACAAGCCCTATGCAGGTGGTTTTATCACGGAGCATTACGGGCGGCCTGCCGCGGCTTGCTATGCACTTCAGATTGAGATCAATCGCAGCCTCTATATGAATGAGCAGACTTTGCAGAAACTGGTTGGTTTTGATGCTCTGTGCGGAGATCTCTATCAATTCTTGAGCGATCTTACCTCTTTGCCAGATGAGCTTCTGGTTGTGCCGCCGCTGGCAGCAGAGTAGCTCGGTATTCTCCATAAAAAGAGCCGCGCTGCAATGAAGAAGCGCGGCCAAAGACTAGGGAGGAAATGCCCCGAAAGGCACCGACAGGACAGCCTGTCTGTCCTTTAAGCTACGCGGCAAAGCCTTTTCGGTCAAGGACTTACGCATATTTTTTGAGCTTAAAAATAGATAGCTCAATTTATAGGCAACATTAGCAAGGAATGCATATCAATGCATCAATTGATGAAAACGGGAGTTTAGGATTGCTGATCGATAAGGCATTTTTTTCCGAAGTGGCGAGCGTTGCAGCGCATGAAACCTTGCCAAGATTTCGCCAGTTCAACGAAATCGACAATAAATATACCACGGGCTTTGATCCGGTAACGGAAGCAGACCGCGCAGCGGAGCGCGCGATTCGTGCCGTCATTGGCCGGAAGTTTCCTGACCATGGTATTCTTGGCGAAGAATATGGCCCTGAAAATATCGACCGCAGCCATGTTTGGGTTATTGATCCGGTGGATGGAACCCGCGCATTCATTTCTGGCCTGCCGGTCTGGGGAACGCTGGTCGGTCTGACTGTTGAGGGCGATGCAAAGGCTGGCATGATGTCCCAGCCTTTTACGGGAGAGCTTTTCTACAGTGATGGCAGCGGTTCGTATTTGGTACGAGAAGGTTCAGAGCCGCGTCGCCTTGCGGTACGTGCACAGGCAAAGCTTGATGATGCGACCATGTTCACCACAACGCCAGCGCTGTTTAAAGGCGATCTGCGTAAAGGTTTTGACCGGCTGGAAAATGCTGTTCGTCTATCGCGTTATGGCGTCGATTGTTATGCTTTTGCCATGCTTGCCAGCGGCTTCGCTGATCTTGTCGTGGAGGCTGGGCTTCAGCCTTATGATATTGTTGCGCTCATTCCGATTATCGAGCAGGCGGGTGGTGTAGTCACACAGCGCGACGGTGGTCCGGCGGAAAAGGGCGGCGATATTGTTGCCGCCGCTTCGCCGGAATTGCACAGTGCAGCGCTTGAACTACTCAATAGCTGATCAGTTTTCGTTGGGATTTGCAGGCTCCAGGCTATCTGACTGCGTTTCTATTTCCGATGTGCCGGGAATGAAGGCGTCAAAGGCTGCAAGGGTCTGCTCCCGATAAAAGTCGGCCTCTTGCAGCAGTTCGTGACGCGCGCCATCAATGACGACAAGCGAGATGTTACGGGTGCAGGCTGCAAGGCGTTCTGTTGCAGCAGTCGAGACTACCGTGTCGGCACCAGCGGCGATGATGAGGACCGGCACTGTCGGTCCTTCGTAAAAGCCGGGTTGATGAATCCGCGATGCCGCAGCGAGAGCATTACCGATCCATTGAATGGTCGGTCCTCCCAGCGCCAGATCCGGGTTGTTGCGGACAACTTCCGTATTGCGTGCAAAGCGCACTGGATCGCTGGTCAACGGGTTGTTTTCAAACTGCCGCTCGCCGCGTATCCGCCCACCAGCAGCATATTTTCGGCCCAACCCTATCCAGCGCAGGGCCGTTGCCATGCGGCGCATTTTATCATCACCTGATTGCAATGGGCGTAACCCCATCAGCGGCGCGCACAGAACAATGCGGGTCACGCGTGATGCGAGCTTATGCATTGATGAATAGGTGATGAGTGCACCCGCTGAATGCGCCAGAACGTAGAAGGGTGGCGGACAATCCGGCAGAACGATCTCAGTCAGGAATTGATCGAGATCCTCAGTATAATCGCTGAAATTCCGCACATAGCCACGCATGCGATCTTTAAGAAGCCGTTGAGAACCACCCTGTCCGCGCCAGTCCATTGTGGCGACGATGAAACCGCGCGCAGTGAGGTCTGACATCGTTTCAAAGTATTTTTCGATAAACTCGTTGCGGCCTTGCAGCAGAATGATCGTTCCGCGTGAGGGCTTCGCTTCTGATTTAAGAATTGCATAACGCAGATCAGTGCCATCGTTGGACTTAAATAGCCCGGACGTCGTTCCTGCGGGAATTGGGTTGGCCCCGGTTTCAAAAAGAAAATCTGGCATTCAGATTGCTGCCCCAGCTAAAATTCGTGTGCCAGTATAATGAGATAAAGAATTATAAAAAGTAACCGGAAGTTTGCTCGCAAACTTCCGGTTCAGAATACAGCCTGTGCAAGGGACGTTACGCAGGCTGATCTTTCAAAATCAGATTAAGTTACCAGCCGCGACCAACGCGGCGTTCATCGATGATGCGGCCGCTGAAAGCGTCAACAACGACGATCACGCGGCGGCCATTCGGGCGGGTTGCTTTGACGAGATAAGCCCCTCGGTCGCGGCGGATATCGCCCACATCATAGCCACGACGTTGCAGGGAACGCGAAATCTGACGAGGGCCTAAGATGTCAGGGCGTCCATAGCCGTCACCCCAGCCGGGCCCGCGGCCTGGGCCGCGATTGGGTCCCCGATCTGGGCCTCTGTCATATCCGCGATCCGGACCATCCCAGTCGGAACGTGGTCCGCCGCGTGGCGGCATTGGTGGACGATAACCATCGTCGTCGTAATACTGGACCTGAACACGCAGGCCATTGTCTGCGGCGAGGGTCGGAGTTGCGATAGCAGTTCCGACAGTGGCAAGTGCGGCAAAAGCAAAAAGAGCTTTTTTCATAACCGTAATCCTTTGATGAACCCGCTTCTCAGCAGGCATAGGGGAAGATTATTCCCAAGCACCTGAACGCTCGCCGAAGATGGTGTTCATTTTGGGTTCATTGCGTGGCAGAAACCCTAATTTAGGGGTCGCAACTGATCAGGAGTTGTTACGCAGCGTGATGAGCCGTGTAGCAATCAGGGACGCGGCGTTGCTTGCCTCCGTAATATTTTTCGACAAGCTAAAGTAAAATCATCCTTGAAAAGAAAAAGTGGCATTCCCAATTAAGTTTTGCGGTTGCCGATAACGGGGCCGTCGGCACCAGAGAATTCGCCAGAATGGGAGTTCTGCCGCCAATATAATGCATCCTTGTCGCTCTTAAGGAGGGCTTACACATGCGTCACGTTGATTTTTCCCCACTCTATCGTTCCACTGTTGGTTTTGACCGTCTCTTCTCTTCGATGCTTGATACGCTCGCATCGCCGGAAGGTTCGCAGTCTTATCCGCCTTATAATATTGAGCGGACTGGTGAGAACGCCTATCGCATTACCATGGCTGTTGCAGGCTTTTCGGAAAGCGAACTCGAAATCGAAGCCCATCGCAATCAGCTGACCGTTAAGGGCCAGAAGGCCGAAAACGATGCTTCCGAAACCGGTGAAGTGCTTTATCGCGGCATTGCTTCGCGTGCTTTTGAGCGCCGCTTCCAGCTTGCAGACTTTGTTGAAGTCGCTGGTGCCAGCCTCAAGAATGGTTTGCTCCACATTGATCTTAAGCGTGAAATCCCTGAACAGATGAAACCACGCAAGATCGAGGTCAGCAATTCTTCTGCGGCTGATGCTCAGCAGATCGAGGCGAAAACCGCCCACTAACCTCTGTTGAGATTCTATAAAGAAAGCGGCGCATTCAGCGCCGCTTTTTGTTTAAGTGCATCTGCAAATAAAGGATGTCAGGCGATAAGCTTGCCGAACTGGTCGACTTCTTCTTCCGTATTGGCAAAACTTGTAACGAAGCGCGCAAAGATTTCGCCTTCGCTGATGCGATTAACTTCCGAATGCGGCGGATTCCAATCGTAGAAGATCGCGCCTGCATCGCGCAGGCGATCATAGACCGAGTGCTTCATGATTGCGAAAACCTCATTGGCTTCCGGCTTCCATGCAAGGCGCATCTGGCTGGATGCATCGATGTGACGGGCAAGGCGTGCGGAAAGCGTATTGGAATGCTTTGCCAGCTCAATCCACAGATCGTCCGCTAGATAGGCATCGAACTGGGCTGCAATGAAGCGCGTTTTTGAGAAGAGCTGTGCGGCACGTTTGCGGATGAAAGGCAGATCGCGCGCGCGGGCAGGGTCCATGAAGACCAGTGCTTCTGCACACCAGCAACCATTCTTGGTGCCGCCAAAAGAAACAATATCGACGCCCTGCTTCCATGTCATTTCGGCAGGTGTCATATCGAGCGACACCAGCGCATTGGCAAAGCGTGCGCCATCCATATGCAGCGGCAGGCCTGCGCCGCGGCAGATTTCTGAAATCGTTGCAATATGCTCGGGTTGATAAAGGGTACCGACTTCTGTGGCCTGCGTGATGCTGACCGCCATCGGCTGACCAGCATGGACGAAAGCTGGATTAAAGCGCTTGAGTTCGCGCTTCAAAAGCTCAGGATCGATACGACCCATCGCGCCATCAATCGGATGCAGACGTGCGCCGCCGGTGAAATATTCCGGTGCGCCGCATTCATCCTCGATCACGTGGGCTTCACGATGCACAAGCGAGACGCCACCCGGACGGTTGACACTGGCGAGCGCCAAGGAGTTGGCGGCTGTGCCTGTGCCGACAAAGAAAACAGCAACTTCGCGCTCGAACAATTCATTAAAACGCTGTTCCACGCGCTTGTCGAGTTCGCTGGCACCATAGGCTGCTGCAAACCCATTGGCATGAAGGGAAAGACTTTCAGCGATTTTCGGGTGGGCGCCTGCCCAGTTGTCTGAAGCAAAATGCACGATGTTCTCCGCTGGCGGTAGGACCTTATGGAAATGTCTATAACCGGACTCGGTAACAGGTGTAAGGCCTGCAAGTGCTAAAATTCAGGCAGTCTCTGTCACTTTTTAAAGCTGATGACGCGTGTCACAAGCCGCGCCAAACTGACGCAATCGCCTCTTTACGCAATTAAATAATGCTTTCGATTGGATGTGCGACACTTTGTTTCGCAATCGGGCTGGAAAAATCATGTTTCCATCTTGTGACCGAATTTGAATTCTGCCATACGTTATTAGGACAGCAATGCTGACTAATTCAGTCTTACTGTCCAATTCTTCACTGTAATTGTCAGGTTTTCTGTTCAGGATTTCCAGCGTTGCAGAAAGAGAGTGTCGCGCGGATCGGGATAACACGGCGGAATGTGGTGCTCAAAATAGACAGGGGAGTTTGGTGCGCCGCGATGCGGGCCGAGGTCGCTTGTCGAGCCTGAAAGACTAAGGCGAGAAAGCAATATTCCTTTCGATGGCTGTGCCATCGGCCACGGAACGTCGTCCAACGCCTTTTCGATAAGGCTTTCAATACTCACAAATCACTTACGGAACGAATAGCTGTTCCGGTTCATTATCGTATCGCGCAGGGTTGCGCGCTCACTGGAGGGAATGACGATGCCGCATTTGACGCCATCTGTATCGCATGTGGATTTACACAACGGTCAGAACGGAACGGTCAAAGCTGCGACCAATTCCACCAACGCAACCCGAAAAACGCGAACTTCGGCGGGTACTCCCCCCGCCCAAGGTCTCTATGATCCACGCAACGAACGCGACGCCTGCGGCGTTGGCTTCATTGCGCATATGAAGGGTCAGAAGTCGCATCAGGTTGTCGAAAACGGCCTCAAGATGCTCGAAAACCTCACCCATCGTGGTGCGGTTGGCGCCGACCCTCTGATGGGCGACGGTGCGGGCATTCTGGTGCAGATTCCAGATCGCTTTTTTCGCGAAGAAATGGCGCGTCAGGGCATCGACCTGCCACAGCCGGGCCATTATGCCGTTGGCTATCTCTTCATGCCACGCGATGCGGAATTGCGCGCGCATATCGAAGAGATCATCAAGGAAGTCATTGCTGCTGAGGGCCAGACCTTCATCGGTTTCCGTCAGGTGCCGGTTGATAATGAGTCTTTGTCGAAGGCTCCTGAAATTGCCGCGACCGAACCTTTCCATGTTCAGGTTTTCATCGGCCGTAGCGCGACCATTGAAACTGACGATGATTTTGAACGCCGTCTGTTCGTGCTGCGCAAGGTTATTTCCAACCGCATCTATCAGGAAAACGAGGGCGACGATAAGGGCTTCTATATCGTCTCCATGTCGGCGCGCACCGTTGTTTATAAGGGGATGTTCCTAGCCTATCAGGTTGGTGCCTATTACAACGACTTGAAAGATCCGCGCTTTGAAAGTGCTGTGGCACTTGTTCACCAGCGCTTTTCGACCAACACTTTCCCATCATGGCGTCTGGCGCATCCCTATCGCATGGTTGCGCATAACGGTGAAATCAACACGCTGCGCGGCAACGTCAACTGGATGGCTGCCCGTCAGGCATCGGTGGATTCGGAGCTTTTCGGCAACGATATTTCCAAGCTCTGGCCAATTTCCTACGAAGGCCAGTCAGACACCGCCTGCTTTGATAACGCGCTCGAATTCCTGCATCAGGGTGGCTACAGCCTCGCCCATGCGATGATGATGCTGATCCCGGAAGCATGGTCGGGCAATAAGCTGATGTCGGACGAACGCCGCGCGTTCTACGAATATCATGCGGCCCTCATGGAGCCATGGGATGGTCCTGCTGCCGTTGCCTTTACCGATGGTCGCCAGATTGGTGCGACGCTGGACCGTAACGGTCTGCGTCCGGCCCGTTATATTGTGACTGACGATGATTTCGTCATTCTGGCGTCAGAAGCAGGAGTTCTGCCTGTCGAAGAGAAGAAGGTCGTCAAGAAGTGGCGTCTTCAGCCAGGCCGTATGCTGCTGATCGATATGGAAGAAGGCCGCATCGTTTCGGATGAGGAAATCAAGTCACAGATCGCACAGAAGCATCCTTACAAGCAGTGGCTTTCCAACACGCAGCTTATTCTGGAAGACCTGAACCCGGTTGAGCCTCGCGCGCTGCGCAAGGATGTAAGCCTCCTCGACCGTCAGCAGTCATTCGGTTACAGCCAGGAAGACACCAAGCTTCTGATGTCACCAATGGCCACAACTGGTCAGGAAGCCATCGGTTCGATGGGTACGGATACGCCGATTTCGGCCATGTCCGACAAGTCGAAGCTGCTCTACACCTATTTCAAGCAGAATTTCGCACAGGTCACGAACCCGCCGATTGATCCGATCCGTGAAGAGCTGGTGATGAGCCTTGTCTCCTTCATCGGACCGCGCCCAAATATTTTCGATCTGGTTGGCACATCGCGCCGTAAGCGTCTGGAAGTGCGTCAGCCGATCCTGACCAATGGCGATCTCGAAAAGATCCGCTCCATCGGTCACACGGAAGATCGCTTCGATACCAAAACGCTCGACATTACCTATAATGTTGGCGAAGGCGCTAACGGTATGCAGGGCGCGATTGAACGCTTGTGCGATCGTGCGGAAGCAGCGGTTCATGGCGGCTATAACATTGTCATCCTGTCGGATCGTCAGGTTGGTCCGGATCGCATTCCGATCCCGGCTCTGCTGGCAACGGCTGCTGTCCACCATCACCTGATCCGCAAGGGCCTGCGTACATCGGTCGGTCTGGTCGTTGAATCGGGTGAACCGCGCGAAGTGCATCACTTCGCTTGCCTCGCAGGCTATGGTGCAGAAGCAATCAACCCGTATCTGGCATTCGACACGCTGCTCGACATGCATCGCCGTCGCGAATTCCCGCCGGAAGTCGATGCCGACGAACTGGTCAAGCGCTACATCAAGTCGATCGGTAAGGGCATTCTCAAGGTCATGTCCAAGATGGGCATCTCGACCTACCAGTCCTATTGCGGCGCGCAGATTTTTGATGCGGTCGGCCTACAGACGAGCTTTGTCGATCAGTTCTTCTTCGGCACGGCAACGAGCATCGAAGGCGTTGGTCTTGGCGAAATCGCGGAAGAAACCGTGCGCCGTCACACCGATGCATTCGGCAACGACCCGGTTCTGCTGACAGCGCTCGAAGTTGGTGGCGAATATGCCTACCGTATGCGTGGCGAAGCACATCTCTGGTCGCCGGATGCGGTAGCGAAACTGCAGCACGCCGTTCGTACTTCGAACCCCGACACATTCACCGAATATACGTCCATGCTCGACTCCAAGGCGGCGCAGGCAAAGACCATTCGTGGCTTGTTTGATATCCGCTTTGCCGAAGCAAGTGGTCGTAAGCCGGTTGCCATTGAAGAGGTTGAATCGGCTGTCGATATCGTCAAGCGCTTCTCGACGGGCGCCATGTCGTTTGGCTCGATCTCGCGTGAAGCTCACACCACGCTTGCGCGTGCGATGAACGCCATTGGCGGCAAGTCGAATACGGGTGAGGGCGGTGAAGAGCCGGATCGTTTCTATCCGCTGCCGGATGGTACGCCAAACCCAGAACGCTCTGCGATCAAGCAGGTGGCATCGGGCCGTTTTGGTGTGACGACGGAATATCTGGTCAACTCCGATCTTATCCAGATCAAGGTTGCGCAGGGTGCAAAGCCGGGTGAAGGCGGCCAGCTGCCGGGCCATAAGGTTGATGCGACCATCGCCAAGACACGTCACTCGACGCCGGGTGTTGGCCTCATTTCGCCTCCACCACACCATGACATCTACTCGATCGAAGATCTGGCACAGCTCATCTATGATCTGAAGAACGTCAATCCGGCTGCTGATATTTCGGTCAAGCTGGTTTCGGAAGTGGGTGTTGGTACGGTTGCGGCCGGTGTTGCCAAGGCACGCGCTGACCACATCACAGTGTCCGGCTATGATGGTGGCACGGGTGCGTCTCCGCTCACCTCGTTGAAGCACGCTGGTTCGCCATGGGAAATCGGCCTTGCCGAAACCCATCAGACGCTGGTGTTGAACGGTCTTCGTTCACGTATTGCGTTGCAGGTTGATGGCGGTCTTCGGACCGGTCGCGACGTGGTGATCGGTGCGCTGCTCGGTGCAGACGAGTTCGGTTTCTCGACCGCTCCGCTGATTGCCGCTGGCTGCATCATGATGCGCAAGTGCCATCTCAACACCTGTCCTGTGGGCGTTGCTACGCAGGACCCTGTTCTGCGCAAGCGCTTCAAGGGCACGCCTGAGCATGTGATCAACTTCTTCTTCTATCTGGCAGAGGAAGTGCGCGCATTGCTGGCAGCCATGGGCTTCACCAAGCTTGAGCAGATTATCGGCGAAACGGAACTGCTCGAAAAGCAGACCATGATTGATCATTGGAAGGCCAAGGGTCTCGACTTCAGCCGTATCTTCTACAAGCCGGAAGCCGAGAAGCACGAAATCTTCTGGACCGAACGTCAGCATCATCCGATTGAAGATGTTCTGGATCGGACTCTGATTGCTCAGGCCATGCCTGCGCTGGAAAACAAGACGCCGGTCAAGATCGATGTCGACATCAAGAACGTCGACCGTTCGGCAGGTGCGATGCTTTCGGGTGAAGTGGCCAAGCGTTTCCGCCACAAGGGTCTGCCGGATGATACTATTGCCGTTACCCTGCGCGGTACGGCTGGCCAGTCCTTCGGTGCCTTCCTTGCACGCGGTGTCTCGTTTGAACTGATTGGCGATGGCAACGACTATATCGGCAAGGGTCTTTCGGGGGGTCGCATTGTCATACGTCCGCCAGAAGACACGCGTATTGTGGCTGAAAACTCGATCATCGCAGGCAATACCGTGCTTTACGGTGCGCTTGAAGGCGAGTGCTATTTCCGCGGTGTGGCAGGCGAGCGTTTCGCAGTGCGTAACTCCGGTGCGGTCACGGTTGTCGAAGGCGTGGGTGATCACGGCTGCGAATATATGACCGGCGGTGTCGTTGTCGTTATCGGTCAGACGGGCCGTAACTTTGCAGCTGGCATGTCGGGCGGTGTCGCCTATGTGCTGGATGAAGTTGGCGACTTCGCACAGCGTTGCAACATGGCGATGGTCGAGCTTGAACCAGTGCCGGAAGAGGATGACATCCTCGAAAAGCTGCACCATCACGGCGGCGACCTGATGCATAAGGGGCGTGTGGATGTATCGGCAAATATGACGCGCCACGACGAAGAACGTCTGGTGCAGCTGATTGCCAACCATCTGCATTATACTGGTTCCACGCGTGCCAAGGACATTCTCGACAATTGGGAGAGCTATCGTCCGAAATTCGTGAAGGTCATGCCGGTCGAATATCGCCGCGCTCTGGAAGAGATGGAGCGCATGCAGATCGGTGTCGCAGCTGAGTAAATAAATATCATAACGCGGTGTTTGTGCGCCTGAAATGGCGAACAGCACCGTGAAAGGAGCATAAAATGGGTAAGGTTACTGGTTTTCTTGAGATCGACCGGCAGGTAGCAAAGTACCAGCCTGCATCAGATCGCATTCGCCACTTCCGCGAATTCACGCTGCCGATGACGGATGGTGAAGTGCAGAAGCAGGCGGCACGTTGCATGGATTGCGGTATTCCGTTCTGCCACGGTGATACTGGTTGTCCGGTGAACAATCAGATCCCGGACTGGAACGACCTCGTCTATAACAACAACTGGGATCAGGCGATCCGCAACCTGCATCTGACCAACAATTTCCCGGAGTTTACGGGTCGTGTTTGTCCGGCGCCTTGCGAGGAAGCCTGCACGTTGAACCTCGAAGATGCGCCAGTTGCAATCAAGACGGTTGAACAGGCACTGGGTGATAAGGCCTATGAGTTAGGTTATATTGTTCCGCAGCCATCGGCACAGAAAACCGGCAAGTCGGTCGCGATCATTGGTTCTGGCCCGGCAGGTCTTGCTGCCGCACAGCAGCTGGCACGCGCTGGTCACATGGTCGATGTCTATGAACGCGAAAGTCGTCCCGGCGGTCTGCTGCGTTATGGTATCCCTGACTTCAAAATGGAAAAGCACCTGATCGACCGTCGCGTCACGCAGATGGAAGGTGAGGGCGTTCGCTTCCTTTGCGGCGTCAATATTGGTGTCGATAAGCCGCTGCGCGGTTTGCTCGATACCTATGATGCTGTGCTTTATTCGGGCGGTTCTGAAAAGCCGCGTCCAGCCGGTATTCCGGGTGCAGACCTTGAAGGCGTGCATGATGCCATGCCTTACCTCGTTCAGCAGAACCGTCGTGTTGGCCGCGAAAACATTGAATCAGTTGCATGGCACGAAGCGCCAATCCTTGCCGGTGGCAAGCACATCGTCGTTGTCGGCGGTGGTGATACGGCGTCTGACTGCGTCGGCACGGCTTTCCGTCAGGGCGCTGTCAATGTCACGCAGCTTGATATTCGCCCACAGCCGCCAGAGCGTGAAGACAAGCTCAGCGTCTGGCCTTATTGGGCTACCAAGATGCGCACGTCTTCCAGTCAGGCGGAAGGAGCTAATCGCGAGTTTCAGGTGGCAACGCTTGAGTTTATCGGCGAAGACGGCAAGCTCACGCATGTGAAGTGCTGTCAGGTTGATGACCAGCGCAAGCCGATTGCTGGCTCCGAGTTCTTCATCAAGGCTGATCTGGCTTTCATCGCAATTGGCTTCTTTGGCCCTGCCGAAAACTCTGTGCTCAAGGAAATGAGTGATAAGCTCGAGATCGCAACGGATCGTCGCGGTGGAACGTCTGTGAAGGCCAACCAGCGTGATTACCGCACCAGTGTCGATAAGCTCTATGCTGCAGGTGACGTGCGTCGCGGTCAGTCGCTGGTTGTCTGGGCCATTCGTGAAGGCCGTCAGGCAGCCCATGCAATCGACGCTGATCTGATGGGATCGTCGGTATTGCCACGTTAGAGCTGTGTTATTTCGGCTCTGGCGATCTGCAAATGGCGTGTTTTTCGCTTCCGGTGCTCACGTACCTGTAAGTACGCTGCGCGCCGGTTCTCAAACCCGACCATTTTCAATGCGCCAGCCTCCGAAATCTCAACAGCTCTAAGGCCTAAAGAATTAAAAAGCCCGGCTCTGAGCCGGGCTTTTTGCTTTTATGTTAGCTCTGCTGACGCTTTTTGCGAATTGCCAGATAGACAACACCCAAGAACACAAACCAGATCGGTGTTACTTTTAGCGCCGCTGCTGTGTCCTGTTCCTGTGCCAGCGCCCAGAGGATGAAGGCAAAGAAGGCAAAGACCATTGCGACAGAAGCGCGGCCACCGGGAAGCTTGAAGGTCGATTTTTCATGCAGGTCAGGACGCTTGCGGCGATACTGAATGTAAGACGCAAGAATGATCGACCAGATGAAAATGAACAGAAGTGCCGAAATCGTCGTGACGAGTGTGAACACTTCAATAATGCTATCGCCTGCATAAAGCAGAACAACGCCTGCAAGCAGGAAGATGCAGGAGAAGAACAGCGCATTCACCGGCACTTTACGGCTGTTCAGCTTGCCTAGTGTCTGCGGTGCGAGGCGCGAGGTGGCCAGACCATAGATCATGCGCGAGGTCGAGTAGATGCCGGAATTGGCGCTCGATGTTGCAGAGGTCAGCACGACGAAGTTGACGACGTGTGCCGCAATACCAAGGCCCGCCAGCGAGAACATGGCAACGAATGGGCTTGAGCCCGGATCAACCTGATCCCACGGAATAACCGTGATGATGACGAACAGTGCACCCACATAGAAAAGAACAACGCGGATCGGGATCGAATTGATCGCCTTTGGCAGGTTGCGGGTCGGGTTTTCTGTTTCGGCAGCAGCTGTGCCAACAAGCTCAATGCCGACAAATGCGAAAACTGCGATCTGGAAGCCTGCCACAAAGCCGAAGAAGCCGTTCGGGAAGAACCCGCCATTCGCCCAGAGATGTGTGATCGAAGCTTGCGTGCCGTTTGGCAGAGCAAAGCCGGTAATCAGCATGTAAGCGCCAGCAAGAATAAGAGCTACGATTGCTATGATTTTGATGAGCGCAAACCAGAATTCAATTTCGCCAAAATTGCGAACATTCGGCAGGTTCAATACAAGCAAAACGCCAATCAGTCCGAGCGCAGGTATCCACAATGCCAGATCTGGATACCAGAACGAAATATAGCCTGAAACGGCCACAACGTCGGCAATGCCGGTTACAATCCAGCAGAGCCAATAGGTCCAGCCGGTGAAGAATTGTGCCCACGGTCCGAGATAGTCGCCTGCGAAATCAGCGAATGAACGATATTCGAGATTGGAGAGCAGAATTTCACCCAGCGCACGCATGACGAAGAACAGCATGAAGCCGATGATCGCATAGACTAGCAGAATGGATGGCCCAGCGAGCGAGATGGTCTTGCCCGAACCCATGAAAAGGCCCGTGCCAATCGCGCCGCCAATGGCGATCAGCTGGAGATGTCGATTGGTGAGATTGCGTGCAAGATGGGGTTCCTCCTCCCGGTTGTTTTCAACGGGAGGCTTCGATGCGATGTTCATTCATATGCCTCTTATTCAATGCAGACGCGTGCGCGAAATGTCCTTTTGGACTGCGCGACCTTCTGATAGACGAGGAAATATCAAATGTGAACTACGAGATAATTAGCATTTAGGCGAAGAAATGCCGCGTATTTCACGGCATTATAGCGTGATTTATAAAATCATATTTGCAAATAGTATTATTATTCAGGGATTTACGCTTTTCTGCGGCCACGAAAAGTCATCAGCACGGCCCGATGAAGCGCCGTTGCTTTTGTTGGGCGTTTGATTGTTTTTCGCCTTCGGCGCGATTACGCCGCCAAGCAAAACACCGCTATTATCCCGATCAACGTCGCGCAGACTAACCGGAGCAATACGATCTACTGGTTTTTCCGGGTCATTTGTCTGAGCGGTTGGCAGCAATTGCTCATTTTCTTTGCTGCCGCCGAAGAGTGCTTTCAGCGGCTTCTCCGCATAGAATGCGAGTTTGCGTTTACCGGCTGTCGTCGTGTTGATACCGTCATTGCCGCGCAAACGTGCCGTCTGACCATTAATGTCAAAGCCTGTCTGGCTGAAATTCCCTTCTTCATCGACAAACCCATCCCATACATCGACGAACTTTGCTCCCGCTTTTTCGGATGTCGTGCGATAGATTTCATTGAGTGCCAGCATATCCTGCGACATGCCGCGAGGGCGGAATGGTGGTTGACCGACCCATATCAACGGATAATTCTTATCGGTAATTTCTTTCAAGAATTTTGAAACGCGGCTTTGATATTCCGCCGTCCATTCTGGCGATCGTGCTGCGAGGCTCTGTCCTTTAATGGTAATCGCCTGCCGGTCGTTTGAGCCAATCATGACGACGACAGCAGCTGGCTTTTCTTCATCGAGAATCTTGCTGATGTTTGCAGGCCAGTCGAAGTGATCGTCACGGACAAAGCCGGAGGAGCCATTGATGCGGCTGACGATCCGTAGGTCAGTATCGGCGGCAAAGGCAACATCGAGCCCTTCCGCTAAGCCGTTGCCGATAAAATCACCGACCACGAGAATTTTTTTGGCGTCTGGCTTTTTCTCAACAAGGTTGATTTCAGGTTGTGGTGGCGTAGCCGGAGCGGCACGAGCTGCGGGCGTTACAGCTTTCGGTGCACGTTTTGGCTTTGCAGGGCGTGCGCGTTGGGGCTTGGGCTGTTCATATTGAGGCTGTGGTTGCGTCTGCTTTGGCCCAAACAGCATATCAAAAATTGTGCGTGGCCGGTTCTGTGCAGATGCGGAAGATAAGGCGGCCAGTATCATTGCAAAGGCAACCAGCATAGTCATCAGAACGCCGCTGATAGGTTGTTTGAAACGTTCTGTCTGCATTGGTTTTACTCTCCTGCGCCCAGAATAGTAGCGTCCTTTGCTGAAAAGAAAAAGGAGCGCACAACAATGCGCGCTCCAGCTTTATTCATATTACTTCTAACGGCGACGAAGAACCGTCAGCACTTCTTTGCTTGGATGCCCATCTTGCTGCAAGCCGTTGCGCTGTTGGAACGCTTCAATTGCTTTGCGCGATGTAGAGCCGATTTTGCCGTCAATTTTGCCGTCATAATAGCCGAGTGCTTTAAGATGCGACTGCAACTCTTCACGCTCATTCATTGTGATCGGAGTGAATGGACGGTTCCAATCCTGACGCAGCCCCTGATAGCCGCCGATGCGATCTGCAAGCAATCCGACTGCGAGAGCGTATTTATCAGCATTGTTGTAGCGCTTGATCATGAAGAAATTCTTGGCCATCAAGAATGCTGGACCTTCACGACCATCCATCACTTTCAAGGTTACTTTTTCATTGGCATCCGGGAATGGACGGCCATTGGCCCGAACCACACCAAGCTTCTGCCATTCGGAGGCTGAAAGCGAGCCGGATGGGAATTTACGCCCTGCTGGAAGCACGACTTCATAGCCCCATGTGCGACCTGGCTGCCAGCCATTGCGATGCAGAAGGTTTGCGGCGGTGCCAAGAGCATCGGGAACCGAATTCCAGATGTCGCGCTTGCCATTGCCGTCCATGTCGACCGCATAGGCCTGATAGCTTGTTGGGATGAACTGGGTATGACCCATTGCACCCGCCCATGAACCGGTCAGATGTCCGCGGTCGATGTCGCCAGTCTGAAGAATTTTCATTGCAGCAATCAACTGTGTGCGGCCAAATTTGGCGCGGCGTTGATCGGCATAGGCGAGGGTTGCAAGCGAGCGGATCGTGTCCATCATGACATCGTCACGCTTGAGAATCTCGCCGTAATTGCTTTCCATCGACCAGATGGCAAGCAAGATATTGCGATCAACCGAGAAACGTTGTTCGATGCGCTGGAGCCATGGCCCCCATTTTTTCGCCATGCTCTGGCCGATGGCCACGGAATGCTCATTCACGCGGTTGTCGATGTAACTCCAAACGGGTTCGTTAAACTCTGGCTGAAGGTTTGCTTTGCGCAAAACTTCAGGATCAGGCGAATTAACACCTTTAAAAGCCCGGTCGAAAGTCGATGGCGATACGCCATTTTGAATGGCTGTTGTACGGAAACTGGATACCCATTTTCTAAAATTGGCATCGGCAAAAGCGGCGCCGGTAGACAGGCCAGATGCGAGTATGGCTACCGCAACGGTCGCTGTAATCTTGGCGCGCATTCCTCGTCCCAGAGTGAATGGAAATCGCAGCATTCTGTGTTTCCCTTCTGCAATCATGTTCTGCCGCTTCAAACGGCGAGTTGCCTTTCATGCCGATCCTCGTTCAGCTAGATTGCATTAAGTCATTAATACGATCCAGTGTTGAATTTAGGGCCGGCCCTTATGATGCATCAAATTACAGGCTTCAGGTTAGCATTTGGTTTACCATGGTGCGACGAGCCAGAAAATTGCTAAAAATTTTGTGGTTTTCTTGAATCAAGTAACATTAAGGAAAAGTCACTTAATGTGATGGGCTAAAAGCAGATTTTCGCTATTCTTTAATTAAAACGCCCTAATTGAAATGCAGTGGTTTCAATGCTTTGATAGCACAACGTTGTTTTTAACACATCGAGGAGACGAATGAGTTCGATCCGCAAAATCCGTAAGGCAGTTTTCCCGGTCGCCGGTCTTGGCACGCGCTTTCTTCCAGCGACAAAGTCCATCCCCAAGGAAATGCTTACCGTTGTCGACAAGCCCGTCATCCAGTATGTGGTGGACGAGGCCCGCGAGGCCGGTATCGAACATCTGATTTTCGTCACCGGACGCAACAAGGCTGTTATCGAAGATTACTTCGACGCGCAGGTTGAGCTTTATTCAACACTTGCCGAACGCGGCAAAAAGGCTGAGCTTGAGCATTTGCAGGAATTGCAGCCGCAGCCAGGTACCACAAGCTTCACCCGTCAGCAGGTTCCACTTGGCCTTGGCCATGCGGTCTGGTGCGCGCGTGAATTGGTTGGCGATGAGCCTTTTGCACTGCTTCTGCCAGATATGGTCATGCAGTCGAAGAAGGGCTGTCTCAAGGAAATGGTCGAGCTTTATGAGCAGACCGGCGGCAATGTGATTGCCGTGCAGGAATGTGATCCTGAAGAGGCCCATAAATATGGCATCGTCGGCAAGGGCAATGCGATCGGCAACGGTTTTGAGATCAACCAGATGGTTGAAAAGCCAGCCAAGGGCACTGCACCTTCCAATCTCTATATCAATGGTCGCTATATTCTTCAGCCGGAAATCTTCGAACTGCTGAGCAAGCAGGAGAAGGGTGCAGGCAATGAAATTCAGTTGACCGACGCCATGCTCAAGCTGGCCGATCAGCAGAAATTCTATGGCTTTGATTATCATGGCCGGACGTTCGACTGTGGTTCGAAGTCAGGCTTTATCGAAGCAAACGTAGCTTTTGCGCTGTGGCGCAAGGACATCCGTCCAACGGTTGAAGTCTCGATCGCTGAATTGCTGAAGACGATCAAGTCCGCTTAAGCTTGACAGCATAAACGACCAAAGACCCGCTTTCAGCAATGAAGGCGGTTTTTTTGTATGTGGTTCAAATGCTTTAACGCTGTACCTTCATGCCAACGTAAATGCTGTTGGCGTGGTACTCGCGATAAGAAATCTGGCTGGTTTGAAACTCATGCCTTAGCCGTGCATCAATGCCGACAAAGCGATTGATCCAGTATGTCGCGCCAATCTGTGCGCCGATGGTGTAATCCGTGCCAGTGCCGTCTTTGCTGTCGCGGACATTGAGATCCAGCTTACCGTTTAGGCTCAGATCAGAGCGTACACGTCGCGTGACCTCAAGGCTTGCAAAATGCAGCAGCGCGCCTGCAACGCCCGGCGTTGTCGAGGTATCCACCATCGTGCGTGCATAAAGCTGCACGTCGGTTCCACGCAATGGCGACCAGTTGATGGCTGCTGCAAGCGATGGGCCGCTGATATCGGCGAGGCGGGAATCGTCGCTGTTGGCGCGCATGTAGCCCGCTGATAATTCTCCATTGAATTTTTCACCGCGATCAAACATCAGACCGGCGCGCAAAGCATATTGTGAGCCACTGCGCTCATAGCCGTTACTGTCTACCCGTTCATCGAACATGCGTTTGCCGAGTTCTGCCTCGATGAAAGGCTTCAGCGCGGGTGAAATCGTGAAACCACCGCGAAGGGTTATGCTGGCATAGGTGTTGTCACGGTCTTTCTGGCTGACAATCCCACCAGACGAAAGTTCTGCATCGCCGTAGCTGTCATGCTCGATGCGGCCTGTGGCGCGCCCAAACACCAGTCCTGTGTCACGTTCGATGCCAAGGCTGCCGTTAATCGTATGGACAAGCGGGCGCTTCAAGGCATCCGTCACACCGTTGGGGCTTGATGCGCTTTCGCGGCGCAGCTTATAGCCCGCGCCCGCATTCACCGTTGTTTGGTCGCTCAAATCAAACCGTAGATTGCCCTGAACTTCGACGCGTGGTTCTGACACATCCTGCCCGGAGATCGATTTGCTCAGTGTGCCGGAGGCGTCAAGCGTTGCCTGATGGCGCGCCCAATCGGATTCTGCCTTAAGCCGAAGTGTGGTTTCAGACAGAACCGCGCTCGAACCAGTTGAACTGTTATCGCCGTTGGTGGTGGCGCGAATGCCCTGTTCAAGTGATGGGCGCAGGACGAAGTTGCCTGTGCGAATGCCAAGCGGTGCAAAAGGATCGGCCTCTTGTGTTATACGGCGACCTTGTTCAGCAATAGCAGGTAAGTTTTCACGACGAGCACGACCTGTTGAATCTTGTTCTTCGATTGTTACTGCACCGACTGGCATATTATCGGTCGTCAGGAAGCGTCGCGGTTCTTCATCATTAACGGGTGCAACCTGTACCGTCTCAGCAGGCTGTGGCTCGCTTGGGGGTGTATAGGAATCGTCTGCAAATTCGTCCGTAACAGGTGCATTCGGATCAAATGCATCGGCATCGCGATTTGTGGTCTGATCTGTCGATGTTACGGGCAGCGTATCATCATCAAGCGTGCCGCGCAGCCTAACTTCCTGCGAAAAGGCGGCAGAGCCAGAGATTGCCAAAGCACAACTTGCCAGCAACAGGCATCGCAGCCTGAGGGCAAATGGCGGTGATCCGCCAGGTGTGGATTTGGCAAAAAGCATATTGTGTTCAAACCGTTGCAACGTGGTAGATGAACGGTAAACAGACATGGTTAATTCTTTATTTATTTTTAGCGTTTTGAGGCGTTGATTGTGCGGCAACAAATGCTTGGACAATATGCCTTTAAGGCGCTAACCCTTGCGGCATGACAAAGCTCGACACGACACATGAAGCGGCCTCTGCGACGGATTCAATCGCTTCGGCTCTGCGCACCATCCAGACCGAAAACGCTGGTCTTTTGGCGCTCGAAGACGCGCTGAACAACGGCCTTGCTGCACCCTTTGCGGAAGCAGTCAGGACGGTTGTTGGCTCTAAAGGCCGTCTGGTTGTCACCGGCGTTGGTAAAAGCGGGCATATTGGTGCCAAGCTTGCAGCAACATTCGCTTCCACTGGCACCTCGGCTTTCTTCGTGCATTCGGCGGAAGCCAATCATGGCGACCTTGGCATGATCAGCACGGATGACGTTATTCTCGCCATTTCATGGTCGGGCGAAACGGCGGAACTCAAGGGCATCGTCAATTATTCGCAGCGCTTCCGCATTCCGCTGATCGCAATTACTGCTGGCGAAGAATCTGCTCTTGGACGTGCGGCGAATGTCGCGTTGCTGCTGCCAAAGGTGCAGGAAGCTTGTCCGCATGGCCTCGCACCAACAACATCAACACTGATGCAGTTGGCGATTGGCGATGCGCTTGCAATCGCGCTTCTCGAAGCGCGTGGTTTCAGCCCAACAGATTTTAAAACCTTCCATCCTGGCGGTTCGCTCGGCGCGAGCCTCGTCCATGTTCGCGAGATCATGCATAAGGGGGACCGTCTGCCGCTGGTCGCTGTTGGTACGAAGATGCCTGAGGCCATGAAGGTGCAGGCGCAGAAGAGTTTCGGTTGCGTCATCGTTGTGGAACAGGATGGTCAGCTGGCAGGTATTATCACTGACGGTGATATTTCACGCAATCTGGCTCGCAATCTCTCCGAGCTTGCGGTCGATGATATTATGACCCGAAAGCCTAAAACGGTTGAGCAGAATTTGTTGGCGAGTGCAGCGCTTAGTCTGATCAACGAGAAGCATATCGGCGCGTTGATTGTTGCTGAAAACAATCGCCCGATTGGTTTGGTTCACTTCCACGATCTGCTGCGGATTGGCGTTGCTTAATTTAGAGCGCATCCCGAAAAGTGTGAAACGGTTTTCGGACTAAGATGCGCGTCTAAGGAAAGCGGCTGTTTAAACAGCCACTTCCATTTCAAGCGTAATCGCATCAAATGAGACAATATGCACTTCGGTCCCAGCTGGTAGGTCCGGGCCTTTGATGCGCCAAGTCGTGTCGTTGATCCGGATGCGGCCGCGACCATTGACGATTGGTTCTGCGAGCGTTGCACGCTGGCCAACAAGCTGGTCACCACGACGATTGAGCAAAGGCTCATCCTGACGATCGCTGGAGCCGAAAACGCGTCGGCCCGCTAGCACGAAGATCACTGAAAGCACCAGAAACAAGACAATTTGCAATTGCCAGCCGAAACCTGCAAGTGAGCCAAGCAGGAAGGAAATGCCGCCCGTCACAAGAGCAGCAAGTCCAAACCAGATTAGGAAAATGCCGGGCGCCATAATTTCCAAAATGAGCAAGACGAGGCCAAGAACGAACCAGCCCCAAAGCCCAAGTTGTGACAGGAAATGAATAATCATGGCACCGTTCCTGTTTTAGCTGCGAGTGGTTGGAACGCTGCGCGAGCGGGGTGCAGGCGTAGTTGGCGTCGGGTCAACAGTGTGACCGCTATCACCAAACACTTCCTTGGCAATCGCGCCAATGCCAGCCAGCGAGCCGATTAACGAGCTTGCTTCAAGCGGCATCAAGACCACTTTCTGGTTCTTGGCACTCGCGATATTACCAAGAGCTTCGGTGTATTTCTGGGCAACGAAGTAGTTAAGCGCCTGAACGTTTCCGCTGGAGACAGCGTCGGAAACGAGAGTCGTTGCCCGGGCTTCAGCTTCCGCAAGACGTTCGCGCGCTTCAGCTTCGCGCTTCGCAGCTTCAAGCTTACCTTCAGCTTCCAGAATTTGTGACTGCTTCTGGCCTTCCGCACGCAAAATCTGCGCATTGCGGTCGCCTTCAGCTTCCAAAACCTGTGCGCGTTTATCGCGTTCCGCCTTCATTTGGCGAGCCATCGAGGTGACGATGTCGGCAGGCGGATTGATGTCCTTGATTTCCACGCGGGTCATTTTCAGACCCCATGGATGGGCCGCTTCATCAACAATACGCAGCAGACGATCATTGATCGCATCGCGGTTGGAAAGCAGTTCGTCCAGATCCATCGAACCCATAACAGAACGGATATTTGTCATGGTGAGATTGAGGATTGCATATTGCAGGTTGGAGACCTGATAGGCGGATTGTGCTGCGTTCAACACCTGATAGAACGCGACGCCATCAACGCCAACAATCGCATTATCACGGGTGATAACTTCCTGCGTCGGAACGTCGAGCACCTGTTCCATCATATTGAGGCGTGCGCCGATCCGGTCGAAAAATGGCACAATGAGATTGAGGCCCGGCATCAGAGTACGGGTGTAGCGACCAAAACGCTCGACTGTATAGTTGTAGCCCTGTGGCACAGTCTTGATGCCAGCAAAAAGCGTAATAAGAACGAGTGCAGCTAAAATCAGCAGCGTAATGTCAAAACCAGTCATTATCCAAACCCTCTAAATTAAACCCAACCCTGCAACTCGCGACGGACGAGAGTCTCGATGACTTTCATGCCTTCTTCGCTATCGTTGAGGCACGGTATATGGCTGAAGTTTACGCCACCAGCCTCGTGAAACTCTTCTGCCGCTTCGTGGCCGATTTCATCAACCGTTTCCAGACAATCCACCACAAAGCCGGGATTGAGCACTGCAACGGATTTTACGCCTTGCTTCGCCAGTTCCACAAGGGTTTCGTCGGTATAAGGCTGGAGCCACTCTTCCGGTCCGAAACGCGACTGGAATGTCGAGCGGAATTGTTTGTCATCCATGCCGAGACGTACGCGCAAAAGCCGTGATGTTTCAAGACATTGCGAACGATACGGGTCGCCTTTGTCGGAATAGCTTTTTGGAATTCCGTGATAGGAGGCAAGGATGACTTCTGGCTTGAAATCAAGCGTTGCCAGATGCTTCTCAATCGACTGTGCAAGCGCCTCAATATAGACAGGTTCGACCTCATAGGATGGGATCGTTCGCACGGCTGGCATGAAACGCTTTTTCATCAGCACTTCAAAGAACTTATCGTTCACTGTCGCAGTCGTGGTTGCCGAATATTGCGGATAGAGCGGGAACATGACGATGCGTTCGCAGCCCTGTTTCAACAAACGATCTGTCACGTCTTCAATCGAAGGCTGTCCATAGCGCATAGCCCAATCAACGATGACGTTCGGCTCGTCTTTCAGGACGACTGCAAGCTTTTCACCCTGAGCGCGGGTATAGGTGCGCAGAGGAGATTCGTTTTTCTCGTGGTTCCAGATGCGATCGTAGAGCTTGCCTGAGCGCTTTGGGCGGACAGTCAGTACGATGCCGTAAAGGATCGGATACCAGAAAAGGCGCGACCATTCGATAACGCGACGGTCGGAGAGGAACTCGGCGAGATAGCGCCGCATTGGAACATAGCTCGTACCATCTGGCGTTCCGAGATTGACCAGCAACACACCAACTTTTGGCTGTTTGACAGCATGGTTGGCTGGCGTGGCGATTACTTTATCTGTCTCACTCATTTTCCGACTCCTGCTTTGCCGGAAAACTAGAGAAAAAAAGGTAAATTACAATCCTAACAATGGCAAAGGCCGTTGAATTGTCAGTTATTTGGGATAAAAACGCATGAAAAAACGGCACACGCATAAAGCGTATGCCGTTAAACTATAATGCAGATAGATTTTATGCGCGGCGCGTCAGCGAGAAACGCGAGCCTGCCGATGACGTGCAGTTAAGCTGGTTCTGCGAAACGAGTGCGCAATTCACGCGCGACGATGTTCCGCGCACGATTGAACGCATGTCGATCTCAACGAGCTGTGGCGACTGGTAACGATAGTTGCCTTCTGCCAGCTTTTCATTGGTGTCGGTCGAGCGCGTTTCGAAGATGCCACCATTGAACGACGAGACGATGCCGTTCGGATCAACCCAGGAACCGTCGATACCCGATGGTGCGCGATTGACGACAGGGACATTGCCACCACCGCCGGGGCCGGTTGCCACACAACCTGCAAGCGCGAGCGATACGATTGCCGTAGAGCCGATGATGCGGAAGCGTTTCATGTCCATTTTCTCCGTAAGAGTGTTTCTCGTGTGATGTATGGAAATTTACACGAATACAAGCCCTGTTGAAGACTATTGTGAGATTGTTGCTCAAGTGCCGCAATGGTCATTGCCCGGCAGAGGCAGGGCAATGACGTGCAATTTAACGCACCAGAATGTTGCGGAACTGCCATGGGTCTTTGGTGTCGAGGTCTTCTTCGAAGAGGACGCCACGGCCTTCCAGCGGGTTCCAGTCGGTGTAATAGCCTTTGACCGGTCCCAAATATGGCAGCTGTACTTCAAGGCAGCGGCGATAGTCCATTTCGTCGGTTTCGACGATGCCGCTTTCAGGATTTTCCAATGCCCAGACCATGCCTGCCAGCACCGAGGAAGACACCTGCAAGCCTGTTGCGTTCTGATAAGGTGCGAGTTTGCGGGCTTCTTCGACGCTCAGCTGCGAGCCATACCAATAGGCATTTTTGTCGTGACCATAGAGCAAGACGCCCAGCTCATCCGAACCGTCGAGAATTTCGTCTTCTTCGAGAACATGCTGGACCGTCTGTGCACGTCCACTGCCGCCAAACATTTCATCAAGCGAGAGAATGGCGACATTACTCGGATGATAGGCATAGTTACAGGTCGGGCGATATTCGAGTTTGCCCTTCTTGCTGCGCACAGTGAAAAAGTCGGCAATCGAAATTGCTTCATTGTGGGTTACAAGCAGGCCATATTGTGCGCCGTGGGTCGGGCACCATGTGCGAATGCGCGTGTTGCCGCCGGGCTGTTCAAGGAAGATCGCAGCCTTGCTGCCCTTTTTCTGTTTGCGAGCATTCTTCGGTTTCCAGTTTTCGTGGGTGCCCCAGCCGAGCTCGGCAGGCTGCAAGCCTTCAGAAATGAACCCTTCGACCGACCATGTGTTCCAGAATGTATCAAATGGCTTTGGTTCTTTTGCGCGCTGTGTGTCGCGTTCGGCAATGTGAACACCTTTCACGCCGACCTTTTTCATGAGCTTCGCCCAACCCTGACGGTCATCAGTGGCCGGCTCTTCAAATTCCAATTTGAGTTCGGTGGCGAGGTCAATCAGCGCCTTTTTAACAAACCACGACACCATGCCAGGATTTGCGCCGCAGCAGGAAACAGCGGTAGGGCCGCCCGGATGTTTTTTCTTTTCAGCACGCACCGTTTCGCGCAGTGCATAATTGGTGCGAGCGGCATTGTCGGCTTTTTCATCAAAATAGAAGCCAAGCCATGGCTCGACAACCGTATCGATATAGAGCGCGCCTTCTTCACGGCTGTAACGCATCAAGTCGAGCGAACCAGTGTCGACGGACAGATTGACGATGAACGGTTGGCCTTCGCCTTCCTTGATCAGAGGCCCAAGAACTTTCTTGTAATTGTCCTTGGTGATCGCTTCCTTGATGAAGCGGATGCCCTTGTCATCCAGTATTTTGCGGTTCTTCTCAGATGGATCAATGACGACCAGACGGGACTTGTCGAATTTGAAATGGCGTTCGATCAGTGGCAGGGTACCGCGCCCGATCGAGCCGAAGCCGATCATGATAACAGAGCCGGTAATTTCGCCATAGACTGGCCATTTCGATTTCGCCATTTTCTTTCTCTCTCCTGCCGCAAGAATGCAGCGCTTGGTACTTCCGGGATGCGGAATTACTCATTTTGCTACGATAGCACAGGTTCATAGAAAGAAAGAAACGTCACAACCCTATGACAGTAAACGTGTTTAACGAATTTATATCGTAACCAGCTGAGCGCGGATCATTCCACGCAGCGAATTGCCGACGAGAATGTTTCGCGCGCGACTAAGATCATCCAATGTCACAACGCCTTCCTGAACCACGCTATTGTTCAGAAGTTCACGCCGCAGAACACCATCGAGCAGGCCGCAGGAAAGGGCGGGGGTGACACAGGTCGTGCCGCCGATATCGAGGAAAATCGATGTGATGGTGCCTTCGCACACTTCGCCGCGTTCGTTGAGCAGAATGACTTCGTCCACCTCGGCTGACGAATATTCTTCACGGGCCGAAATATAGGCCTGACGCCGCGTAGTCTTGTGGCGCAGCAAGGCATCATCGTGCTTCAGACACGTTTCAGCCACTGCGATGCGCCAGACAGTCTGTGGCTGCAACGGCTCATAAGGAAAAGCCGCAATCTCGACGAGTCCATCCGGAGCAAGGGTCAGGCGCAGTTTGAGCGGGCTGTCCCCGGCGCTGATCTCGGTGATCTTCTTATGAACCGTTTCCATGTTGTAACGGAAGCCGAGCGCTCTTGCGGAGTTTTCCAACCGCGCCATATGAAGATCGCAACGCAGGATACCCGAAAGAGGCTCCCAGCGCATGGTCTCGATCAGCTGATAGTCTGGTTCCGCATGGCTGGTCGCTGTCCCGTCGCGAACCGTGCTTTCAGAAGACATTCCTCATACTCCGCTTGCGCTGTGGAATCGAAGACCACACCGCCCCCGACATTGAAGATTGCACGATTTTGCTCAAGAAGCGAGATCGTGCGGATGGCAACATTGAACCGCATACGCCCACCCGGCTCGATCCAGCCGAGTGAGCCGCAATAGATGTCGCGCGGGCCGGTTTCCAGCCTGCGCAGGATTTCCATTGCGCTTATTTTCGGCGCGCCGGTAATGGAACCGCATGGGAAAAGTGCCGCAAAAATTGCGCGCAGCGGCAGATTGTCTTTAAGCTTTGCACGCACGCGGCTGATCATCTGGTGAACGGTTGGATAAGTTTCGACCCGGAAAATTTCCGGCACATCCAGCGATCCGACTTCGCTGACCAGTGAAATGTCATTGCGCAGGAGATCGACAATCATGCGGTTTTCCGCCTGATTCTTAGGGTCGTTCATCAGGAACTGGCGGTTCGCCTCATCCTCAAAAGGGGTGGCACCGCGCGGCATGGTGCCCTTCATCGGATGGGTTTCGATATAGCCTTCGCCATCCACTTCAAAGAAGAGCTCCGGCGAACGCGACAGGATGATCGGGCCACCGAGATCGCAATAGGTCGCATAGCGAACAGGCTGGCGCTTTGCGAGCGTGTTGAACAGCACGAGCGGATCGCCGTCCCATTCAGCATGCACCGGAAAGGTCAGATTGCCCTGATAGCAATCGCCTTCGCGCAAATGCTGGTGAAGGCGTGCAAACTTCGGCTGGTAATCTTCAAGCGACCACTGGGCGACCGGTTCACGCAGGTAGGTGATGTTGTCATCGCTGCGCGTGTGCAAGGCTTCATCTGATGGGCCGTCGAAGACACCAAAGCATAAAAGGGGGGCTTTGCGATTTTCCGGCAGAAGCTCTTTCAGTTTGGGTTCAAGAAGATAGCCCGCCTCATAGGAGAGGTAGCCTGCAAGCCATTTGCCCGCTTCGTGGGCGCGTTGCATGGCCTTCCATGCTGCTTCGAACGTATCTGGCGTATCGGCACGGATAATCGAAGACGGAGCCGCGAATAAAACATCGCGGCCCGCCTTGTCATCCCGAAAAAGGATTTGCGGCCTATTCAAACCCTTGTGGGTCACGAATTTGCTCAGTCTTCCATGGCTTCGAGTTCGTCGATGATGCCTTCCACCACCGACAGGCCCTTGCTCCAGAAATCCGGATCAGTTGCATCGAGGCCAAATGGCGCCAGCAGTTCCTTGTGGTGCTTGGTGCCACCCGCTTTCAGCATGTCGAAATACTTCTGCTGGAAGCCTTGTTCCGAGTTCTGGTAGACGGCATAAAGCGAGTTTACCAGACAATCGCCGAAAGCATAAGCATAGACGTAGAACGGCGAATGGATGAAGTGCGGAATATAGGTCCAGAAGGTTTCGTAACCCGGATTGAGATTGACCGCATCGCCAAGGCTTTCGCGCTGCACGTCCATCCAGATTTCGCCGATACGCTCTGATGTCAGTTCGCCTTCGCGGCGCTCGGTGTGAACACGACGCTCGAACTGGTAGAAAGCGATCTGGCGCACGACCGTATTGATCATGTCCTCGGCCTTCTGAGCCAGCATGGCCTTGCGTTCGCGTTTGTTGGTGGTGCGTTCAAGCAGCGAGCGGAACGTGAGCATCTCACCAAAAACGGAAGCCGTTTCCGCCAGTGTGAGTGGCGTAGATGCCATCAGCGCACCCTGTTCGCCGGCCAGCACCTGATGCACGCCATGGCCAAGCTCGTGCGCAAGCGTCATCACATCGCGCGGCTTGCCCATATAGTTGAGCAGCACATAAGGATGGGCGGAAGGCACGGTTGGATGCGCAAAAGCACCCGGCGCCTTGCCCGGACGCACTGGCGCGTCAATCCAGTTCTTATCGAAGAATTTCTTGGCGATTTCGGCCATTTCAGGCGCGAAGTTGCCATAGGCGGAAAGCACGGTTTCGCGTGCCTCATCCCAAGAGATCAGCGCCTGCGGTGTTTCCGGCAGCGGCGCATTGCGATCCCAGTTCTCCAGCTTTTCAAGGCCGAGCCACTTGGCTTTCAACGCATAATAGCGGTGCGAAATACGCGGATAGGCTGCTTCGACGGCACTGCTAAGCGCATCGACAACTTCACGTTCAACGCGATTGGCAAGATGGCGGCTGTCGGCAATGTCCTGAAAACCACGCCAGCGGTCGGAGATTTCCTTGTCCTTGGCCAGCGTATTGGTAATCAGCGTGAAAGTGCGCAGGTTTGCGCCGAAAGTCTTGGCAAGCGCTTCCGATGCCTTTTTGCGCACAGCACCATCTGCGTCCTGCAGCATGTTGAGCGTCTGCTCGATGGCCAGTTCTTCGCCATCGATTTCAAAACGCAGGCTCGACATGGTTTCATCGAACAGGCGGTTCCAGGCGCCGTAGCCGGTGATCGACTTTTCGTGGAAAAGCTGTTCCAGCTTGTCGTCAAGCTCATATGGCTTGTCGAGGCGAAGATCTTCCAGCCATGGGCGGTAGTGAGCGATCGCCGGATTAGAGACGATAGCTTCTTCGAGTATGCCGTCATCAATACGGTTGATTTCGAGACTGAAGAAAATCAGCGGCGTGTTGGCGTCAGTCAGCTTCTGCTGTACATCACCGAACAGTTTCATGCGCTTGGGATCAGTGGTGTCGCCGTAGTAATAAAGGCCCGCGAAGGAAGCGATGCGGCCCATAAGTTCGCTTAAAGCTTCATATTCTTTCACCGCATCGGCAAAATTTCCGCCATTGGTCTTGGCAGCTTCTTCTCCGAGTTTGCCCTTCCAGCGGGTTTCAAAATCGGCTGCATCCTTTGCCGCCTTTTCGAGATCGGCTTTCAATTCAGCGCTCTCGGCAGAGGGGTAGAGGTCAGCCAGATTCCATTCTGGCAATTGTCCAAGTTTTGTCGCTTCGGTCATTGCATTCTCCTGTTGCCTTCTTCTCGCACGTCTTTTTCAAGACGCCAAGGGGGTAGCCAGCAGCTTGGATGATCGAACTATTCTGAGGATGAAACGGGCTTCGACGATAGGAGGGGTTGCGTTTAAAGGAAACGCTACTCCAAATGCACGCCTGAAATAAGACACATACTGGATATTGGGATATAGAGACGTTTAAACCATCGGTAGATAGTTGTTCATGAGTACGCGTATTCTTATAGTTGATGATGATCCGATACAGTGCAGAGGCCTTGAGGCGGCTGTTCTGCGTATGGGCTATCGCACTATTCTCGCAGATGGCGGCATCAATGCCCTTAACATTATCGGAAGCCGTAAGGACGTATCGCTTATCCTTCTTGACCTCAGTCTGCCGGATTTGGACGGATATGCCGTTCTCACGAAGCTCCGTGAATCGGGTATCAGTATCCCGGTGATCGCGCTCGTTCTCGATACTGAGATTGAGAACGCAATGCATGCCATTCGGCTTGGCGCGATTGATTTCATCGTCAAACCTGCGCCTTTTGAGCGGGTGCAGGTTTCTATTGCAAATGTGTTTAAGCTGGATTCGTTGACGCATGAAATAAAGCGTACCCGCGTTTCTCAAAAAAGTGACATTTCACTCTCGGAAATGTCATCCAAAAGTTCGGAAATGGAAAAAGTCGTTTCCTTGGCACGGCGCGCTGCATCACTCGACACTCCTGTGTTGATCGAAGGCGAAGTTGGCACCGGTAAAGAAACGCTTGCACGTGCAATTGTTAGCGGTGGTAACCGTTGGCAAGGGGCGTTTGTCGCAGTCGACTGTCGATCTTTAATAAGAGAAAGTGCGGATGAAATCCTCTTTGGACAGTCTGCTGATCATGATTTTTTAAAGTCTGACAGTGTGCCGGATAAGGTCGCGGGAAAAGTAGCAGAAGCAGAAGGCGGCAGCCTGTTTTTCGATCAGATCAGCGCGTTGCCCCCTCGCACGCAGCAGCGCCTGTTTGCTTTTATCAAAGCAAGTCAGTCTATCTCGGTTGGAGAAAAAGGCTCGCTTTTCAGTGATGTGCGTCTGATTGCTTCCGACAGTCATTCTTTGGCTGAATTGGTCCAGCTTGGGCAGTTTCATCCCGGTTTGTATCACTTTTTTGCATCGTTTTCGATAACGATGCCTCATCTGCGCGATCGTTCAGTAGATATACCAGTTTTGGCGCATCAGTTTCTAATGCGCTTTGCCAGTGAGGAGCGGCGCGGCCACATTGCAGGTATTACGCCTTATGCATTGGAGTGTCTCAAATCTTATGATTGGCCCGGAAATGTGCGCGAATTAAAAAACGCAATTTATCAGGCAGTGATTCTGAGCAATGAAACGGCTCTCACGGCACGAGATTTTCGTCATATTGGGTTCGATGCGATTATGCCGGCCTCAAAATCGTCGCCCGAGAACAGAATATCTCCACTTGCGGCAGTAGTTTCGCATAATAATGGGGCGGCTATCAGCAGTATCGATTTTGAAGGGCAGGTTCGAACGCTTGCAGCAGCGGAAGAGCAAATGATCCGCATTGCAATCGCACATTATGACGGGCAAATCAGTGAGGTTGCGCGCCGTCTGGGTATTGGCAGAACGACTCTTTATCGGAAATTGAAGGAATACGGCGTTGATGTGGCGACTATTTCCCACAAGGCGCAAGATGATGCTTTAGATGTCGATACTCATATTACTCGACGTACTTCGCGTGGATAATGCCTGTTAAGGCCATAGAAAATATTGACTTTTTGATTGCTCCTGTCTGTGTTGCCAGAATGTTAGCATCAATGAAGATTGTTAATAGTTTTTTTACTATGTTGAAAATAGATGCGTGACTGTGGCTTTTTTGCCATGGTGTTTCCTCATTTGTTGTTCACTAAGTGTCCATTAACCATTAAAACCGACAATCAGGGTTCACGCATATTCGTTTCTTGGACTCTGATACGGCCCCTAGGGCGGACAACACGGTAAGGCGATATAATTCGATGAGCAGCATATCGACTATCAAAGCACGGTTGGCGAAAGTCTGGACAGGATTGTTCAATTCGGCTTCTCAGGTTCGAGCGTCTGCTTCGACAGCTTTGGTTGCAGCGGCGATTGTAACGGCACTGGCGCCTTCGCAGGCATCTGCCGAAACACGTACGCTGAAGCTCTATTATGTTCATACGGGTGAAAAGGCAGAAATCACCTTCAAAAAGAACGGCAAGTTCCTGCCGGACGGCTTGAAGAAGCTGAATGTCTTCCTGCGCGATTGGCGTCGCAACGAACCGACCCGCATGGACCCGCGTCTGTTCGATCTCGTTTGGCAGGTTTATCGCTCGACCGGATCTAGCCAGTATATCACTGTCGTTTCTGCTTATCGTTCGCCTGCGACCAACAACATGCTGCGTTCCAAGACCAGCGGTGTTGCTAAAAAGAGCCAGCATACGCTTGGCCGTGCGATGGACTTTTTCATTCCGGGTGTGCCGCTTGCGAAACTACGCGCCATTGGCATGCGCTATCAGGTCGGTGGCGTTGGCTACTATCCGCGCTCCGGTTCGCCCTTCACCCATATGGATGTGGGCAATGTTCGTTCGTGGCCACGTATGAGCCGTCGCGAACTGCTGGCACTGTTCCCAGATGGCAAAACTGCTCACCTTCCAGCTGACGGCAAGCCATTGCCGGGCTATGAGCAAGCGCTGGCAATGATCGAACGACAAAAAGCCAGTGGCGGCAATGTCATGATGGCAAGCAATTCTGCGCCAAAAAAGAGCAAGACGCTGTTTGGTGCACTGTTTGGTGGCGGTGGTGCTGATGAAGAAGAAGATAATGGTGATGTAGCGCCAGCGGCTGCTCGTCCTGCCCGTGCTGCTCCTGTTCGTCAGGCTCCAACACCTGCGGCTCCAGTCCAGACGCCACAGCCTGAAGCGATGATTGCCGCTTTGCCGGCACGTGATGCGCCAATTCCGATGCAGGCTCCGCGCCCTGAAGCAATTGTAGAGGTTCCACAGCAGGCAGAAGAAGCACCGGCCGTTGCGTTCAATGTTCCTATCCCTTCACGTAAGCCTGCTAATGCGGCGCAGGACGCTATTGCTCTCGCAGCAGCTGCGACGCCAGAGGAGGATTCTGCCCAGCAGGTTGCTGATGCTGGTACAAACGCGATGCTGACCGGTTTTGTTCCAGTCCCATCAATGCGTCCGCAGCAGGAAATAGCACCGCAATTGGCGGCGGCTGTCGTCCCCGCGATGCGTCCGCAGTCAGCGCAAGAAAATCCGCAGGATGCGATTGCGCAGATCGTTAATAATAATCCGCAGGCCGAAGCAACGGTTGCTGATGCGGGTAATGTGATTGCACAGGGCAATGCCGCGTCCTATCCGCTGCCAAAGGAGGCGCCGCGCGCCAATACGCAATTGGCAATGGTTTCCAAAAAGGATGAAATCGGCGAGCTTATCGCGCCCCCATCAGATGATTTTGAAGCACAGCAAGTTGCTGCTGCAAAACCTCAGCCTGTGAAGATTGCGCCTGTTAAGACCGCATCCGTTGCAAAGACGGCTCCAACACGTTCGCATGTTGCTGCCGTTGGACATGCTGCGAAAACTGGCGCTCGTTCAACGGGCAAGGGAGACCGTCGCATTGCTGCTTCGGCCGCGCGTCCAGCGCCAATGGTTCAGCCAGCTGTAATTCCAGCTTCTGCAGTCGCAATGTCTACAGAGTCTGTCGCTCAAACGGCACCAGCAACCAATGCTGTTCTACGTAACGATGCGATGAGATCAGCACCTGCTATGGTTTATACGGCTGGTTTCCAGCGTGGAGATTTACCAAGCGAACGCTCCAGTCAGTTCAGCGGGAATGCCGTAACCTTCCTAACCGTTGCGAAGTTTACTAAAACGAACTGATTATTTGCGGAATCAAGATAAGCAAAAGGGGCCTTGTGGCCCCTTTATTTATTTCACCGTTTAACGCTTAGGCCTTCAAGGCTGCTGCTTCCGCCGCAAGCTTAGTTATGCCGTCCCAATCGCCCGCTTCCAGCAGTTCCTTCGGTGCAACCCATGAGCCGCCGACACAGACCACATTTGGCAGCGATAGATAGGTCTTCGCATTTGCAAGGCTTACGCCGCCAGTTGGGCAGAAGGTTAGTCCTGCCAGTGGTGAGGAAAGGGCCTTGAGGAACGGCGCGCCGCCTGCCTGTTCCGCCGGGAAGAATTTGAGATGCGTGTAGCCTTCTTCACGAAGGGCAAGCATTTCGCTTGGGGTGATGGCCGCAGGCAGCAGAGGCACGTCACTATCATCGGCCGCCGCAAGAATATACTTCGTTGCGCCGGGGCTTACGATGAAGCGCGAACCAGCCTTAGCTGCTTCTTCATATTGTTTTGCATTGAGAATGGTGCCCGCTCCAACGATCGCTTCCGGCACTTCTGAGGCAACTGCACGGATTGCATCGAGTGCTGCTGGCGTGCGCAACGTTATCTCGATTGCAGGCAATCCGCCTTTGGCAAGCGCGCGTGCCAAAGGAACCGCATGTTCGGCCTTATCAATCAGCAAGACGGGAATGACGGGCTGGCCTTGCAAGACGGGAACGAGAAGATCGGTTTTCTGCGGCATGGGCTTGCTCTTCTGATGGAGGTTGAATGGCTAAAACCGATTTAAAGTGCATAGGCCTATTTGTCTACCGCGTGCATAATAGCTTGAACAGAAGTTCATTCTGAAATTTAAGATACTGTTTTTCAGAATGAACTTTAAGTGAGCTAAAGCCAGCGCGGCAATCAGATTGAACTGCTTTCCAAAGGTTCGAGATTGGCTTCGATGCGATCACGATAGGCTTCATAGCGGCTTGGCAACTTGAGTGCTTCGCCCAGATGCGCCGTGTCTTCATCGCGGTCAAAGCCGGGCTCGTTGGTTGCCACTTCAAACAGCACACCGCCCGGTGTACGGAAGTAGATCGCCCAGAAATAATCACGGTCGATCACTGGCGTAACGTGGTAGCCCGTGTCCATCAGTGCCTTGCGCACTTCAAGTTGTGCAGCCCGGTCTGGCACCGCAAAGGCGATGTGGTGGACGGAACCAGCACCCTGACGTGCAGCCTGAGCCGAAGGCAGAGCTTCAAGGTCAATCGTATCGGCACCATTGCCATTTGGCATGATGAAGCGGCTGACATTGCCTTCTGTTTCAGCGCGTTCATAACCCATGAACTTGAGCAGTTCGGCACTGGCGTCAATATCATGAAGCCGCATACGTGCGCCGCTGAAGCCACGGATAGCGACATCCTCAGACACGCCCGCGCTCATCCATGGTGCACGTTTGTCGTCTTCGATCTCAACGAGCGCAAAGCCATCGCCGTCCGGTCCCTGAAAACGCAGGCGCTCGGAGCCGAACACACGGTCAGCTTCAAGGCCGGTTACGCCTTTAGCAACAAGGCGGTCTTTCCAGAAACCGAGCGAACCCTTTGGCACAGAGAATTCCGTTTCACCAACTTCACCAACACCCGGACGACCGCGAACGATATTTGGGAATGGGAAGTAGGTCATGACCGACCCGGGGGTGCCGACTTCATCGCCATAATAAAGGTGGTAAACACTTGGCTCGTCGAAATTGACGGTCTTTTTTACACGACGCAGGCCGAGTGTGTCGGTAAAGAAGCTATTGTTCTGGCGCGCATCAGCGGCCATTGATGTGACGTGGTGAAGGCCCTTAATCTGGTTCAGCATGATATTTGCCTTTCTGCGGCATTACCGCTTTGCAATCTTGTTGAGCCGAATTTAAGAGACTTGATAGTTGATAACAATTGTCGCAATAATTGCTAATCTATTACGCAGAGTGCAATAATTAAATGAATGAACTGAAAGCTCTGAAAACCTTCCTTCTGGCGGCCGAGAAGCGAAATTTTGCCCAAGTGGCGCGGGAGTTGGATATGACGCCAGCCTCTGTTACCCGCACAATTGCGGCACTGGAGGAAGAGCTGGGTGTGCAGCTTTTTGTCCGCACGACGCGGCAGGTATCGCTGACCAGTGACGGTGCAGTCTTCGCTGCGCGTATCGAACCGGCAGTGGAAGCGCTGGAGGCCGCACGGCATGACCTTATGAATGTTCATAAGGCAGATCAAGGGCGCTTACGGATCAATGCGCCGATGTCGCTAGGCCAGCAGGTGCTGCCGCAAATTCTTTCGGCATTCCGTGAGCTATATCCCAAGATTGAAGTTGAGCTGTCGTTGACTGACCAAATGCTCGATATTGTTGAGCAGGATTTCGATCTGGCCATACGCATTTCCGGTGCGCCGTCGGATAAATTCACCATCTGGCGCAAGATCATTGAGATTAAGCGTATTCTGGTCGCTGCGCCCGGTACGCCATATGTTGATGTGGCGCATCCGAGCGAACTGACCTCGGATGGATGTCTGGGCTATAGTTCAGAAAGCCGCCGTGAAACCTGGGCCTTGTCGGATGGCAGCTCAACCTTCAATGTTTCCGCTGGGCGCATGATCAGTGCTAATAATGGTGAAGTACTCGCCAACATGGCGGCTGGCGGGGCAGGCGTTGCGATGCTGCCGACTTTTATTGTGGCAGAACATTTGCGCACGGGTCAGCTTGTTCATATCTTGCCGGAGTGGTCACCGCCGCAACTTTGGCTGACGCTTTATTATCCACCATTCCAGAAGCTGCCGCCACGCATTGCGACGTTCTCAGATTTCTTCGAACGTGAGATCAAGGCGATCATTACGAGATTAGTATAGAGGAGTTGGAAACGTTATCCGAATTCAATATTTATAGCTTTGATCGGCAAGAACAAAAGGCGAAACACTTATTCTTTAACGAACAACTGTGAGTAAGAGATTTGCCAATATCGGCAAAGATGTTAAATCGGATTTATTGATAGTTTTTCGTCGGTATTCCAATGATTTTGCTGTTCGTCTCGTTTGTATCAAGCGCCATTCTCTGTGGCGCTTCGCTCTATATTCTGTCCGTTTTGTTGCCGAGATCTTTTCTCGCAGCAGGCTTCAATCCACGATCAAATCATAATGTTCCTGCACAGCAAATTGGTGGCCTTGCGCTTATTCCCGCAGCGCTCATCACTCTGTTTACATTCGGTCCGGACCTCGGAATCACGGTCGAGCTAGTCAGCTTTTTGTCGGGTGCCTCCATATTGTTATGGGCCGTTGGAGCGCTGGATGATCGGTTTGAATTGCCCGTTTATCTGCGTTTTGGATCGCAACTGCTCGCAAGCTGCTTGGTTCTTTATGGTTTGGGGCCGGAATATAGATTGTTGCCGGATTTGCTTCCGCATTGGTGTGAAGCAATTTTGATTGTCATCACACTTGTTGCGGCAATCAATATAACAAATTTTATGGATGGACTGGACTTAATGACGGTGGCGGGTTTGGGGATTCCGCTGCTAGGAATTGTTATTCTGACTGTACTGCATTTTGCTGGTGTTGAAAGTGGCGCGCTTGCAGCCATCCTTGCAGGCGGTCTATTGGGCTTCTCGTTTTTTAATCGCCCACCAGCACGTATCTTTTTAGGTGACTCCGGTAGTCTGCCTCTCGGGTTAATGACTGGTACAGCTTTATTGTTGTTGGCGCGTGAAACGCACATAACTGTAGCAGTCGTTCTTCCGCTATATTATGTTTTTGATGCTGGAACGACAATTATCCTGCGTTTGGCAGCAAGGGAAAATGTATTGAAAGCTCATTCAAAGCATGCGTATCAGGTAGCAAAAAGATCAGGTTGGAGTGTTGTCAAAGTTGTTTCGCACATTGGTATTTTAAACTTAATTCTTATATTGTGCGCTGCATCAATGATGTATTTTAATCACTTGCTCTCTCAGATAATATTCCTGATGGTCGCGATTGTTGCTGTTCTGTTATTATTATTAGATTTTCGCGGTCGGTTTAAAAAGCTATAACTTCAAAAAGTACTTTGCGTATTGCTGTGACATCATTTGTGTCCATAGCGGCACGTAGCTCATTCAAACTTTGCATGACATCTACATCTGCTTTTTTACCCTTAGGAGCACGCATGATTTTTGGATGTCTTGTTGTTCGCGCCTGCGATGGGTCGTAAAAAAGCTCTTCATACATCTTTTCACCTTCGCGAATGCCGGTGACTTCAATCGCGATATCGCCTTGTGGGTTATCGCTGTTGCGAACTGTAAGTCCTGCCAGAAGAATCATATTTTCCGCGAGATCTCTGACTTTTACGGGCTCACCCATTTCCAGTAAGACTGTATCTCCTGTTTCGGCAATCGCACCAGACTGCACGATTAGTTCGGCAGCCTCTTTGATCGACATAAAATATCGCGTCATATCTTCATGCGTCAGAGTTACTGGCCCGCCATTGGCGATTTGCTCGCGAAATAATGGAACAACCGAGCCATTTGACCCTAGAACGTTGCCAAAGCGTACAGAATAAAAAGAGGTATTTTTACCTGCTTGTTCAGCTAGCATTCCGTAATAATACACGATGAGCTCGGCCCAGCGTTTCGTTGCACCCATGACATTTGTGGGGCGAACCGCTTTGTCAGATGAGATAAGCACCATGCGCTCAACATCGGTGGCAAAACATGCTGAAGCCACATTGAGCGTTCCAAAGACATTGTTACAAATGCCAATCAATACATTCTTCTCGACAAGAGGGACGTGTTTGTAGGCTGCACAATGGTAAACGGTATCAACGTGATGTAAGCGGATGACGTTTTCCAGGATATCTTTATCTTGTACTGACCCCAAAACGGGTACGATTTCACACGATGCAGTCCGTTGGAGCTGACGTTCGATTTGGTAAAGTGCAAACTCACTAGATTCAAAGAGGACGATAGATTCTGGCTTCCATTGCGCAATGATTTGGCAAAGCTGACTACCTATGGAGCCGCCCGCGCCAGTGATCATAATACGGCGTTCTTCGACCACTTCGCGTAGCATGGTTACATCAGGTGGAACCGGAGAGCGCCCGAGAAGATCATCAATTTCGACATTGCGTAATGAACTGACGAGGTATTTTCCGGTAGTAAGGTCAGCAATGGGTGGAAGAATACGCGTGCTGACCGGTAACGGGCTTAGGACGCGTGCAAATTCTTGCCGCTGAGCCTGAGTTAACTCCGGTTCAGATATGATGACTTGCCTGATGCCGTAATTTTCAATCAGTTGCGGTATCTGTTTTGTGGAATAGACGCGAAGTCCGGTGATATCCATGCCGTTGAGCATGCCGCTTGGGTCAACAAATCCAATTATTTGTGTGTCGCTATGGCTTCTTAAAGCGGCAGCTAATTGACGTCCCGGTTCACCGACCCCTACGATGATTGCCGAACTGGAATATGTTTTTCCACCGCCAGCATTGCGTAATAGCCACTTTGCCCCAAATCGACTGGCTGAGATCAGCACCGTGCTGAGTAGCCAGTACAGCAGAGGTACGGAACGAGGCAGACCGGAACTGCCATATAGTTCCATTAGAAATACGAGGGCGACCCAAAATAGCGCGGCGATTGCTGTCGCTTGGAAGATGGGCCAAATTGAGCGTTCCGCAAGATACCTAATTATTGCCCTGTAGAGCCCGAAACGAATGAAAACGGGAATTCCCAATAATGGTGCAATAATTATAAGAAAGAACTGGGCATGAGAGGGCACGAAAACGAAACCCAGTCTCATAACAAACGCGAGATAGGCGCTGAGCAATAGAAGCAAACAGTCGCTTATGAGCAAAATTATCTGTTTGCTCAACCGTGGCAGGCCAGCTAGCGTTTGCCATTGAGAGTTTAAATTCATATGAATTATACCCTATGTCTCTCTCCAAGAGAGAATAAAAGCAGATTTTAGCTAAGTTTTAACTGGCCAAAAACGTATTTTTCCCTGTTTGCTAAACGAAAAGCAACACACTCGAATCATTACTATCATGAGTCCCTAGTTGGACCTATATCAATTGCTATTACAACAACTTAACAAAAAGTCTATACATTGTATCACTTGTAACAATTTGACTCTGGGATTGTCAAAAAACTACCACTGACCATGAATAAATTATGAAAGTTAGTCGCACATTATCTGAATGCTGCGGCGGGATAAAAAGCAGTCAAATATCTATCAATCTTTTAAACTTCAGTGTTGGGCTGTTTGCAGTCGAAGCTCATTATATTTCTATTGTTTCCATCTCAAAATGTGAAGCAATGTGGACGGTTTAATATTGCGATAATCCAAATTCCTAAAAGCAAAAATCCCGGACAAAGCCGGGATTTTGATACCTAACCAATCGGAAAAACTGGAGCGGGCGAAGGGATTCGAACCCTCGACCCCAACCTTGGCAAGGTTGTGCTCTACCCCTGAGCTACACCCGCTCGCGCCAGCCTTCTCTGCGGAGAGAGAAGTCGTTTCCGTTAGGCAGGCGCTGTATCGCTGAACGCTTCGGGGAATGCAATAGGAAAAATCCATATTCGTGAATTGAGAGGCAAAAAATTGTATAAGTAATTGTATTTTATCAATAAAATAATTATCTGATCACTGTGGAAAATCGCCATTCAAGCTTTTTGAAGCGCCCATTCTTTTGAAACCGATGTGAATCAGTTCGTTCAGAATTGCTAATTTATATCCACATACCGATTCATATGCATGACAATGCAATCATTCGGGGGAAATACGAATGAACCCGAGACGCTACATGAGAAAATTTGACTATTGCCTCCTTGGTGCACGTGATTAAGTGTACCAAACGCTTTCATAAAGAGGCTTTGAGTTGGCCTCCTATTTGGGAAATTATATCTTATGCCTATGACATCGGCGGAACTTCACGATTATCTGAAAAACCTCGACATAGAGGTGAGCACGGTTGAACACCCACCATTATTCACTGTAGCCGATTCACAAGGTTTGCGTGGGGAAATTCCTGGTGGCCACACCAAGAATCTGTTTTTGAAAGATAAGAAAGACAATTTCTTTCTCGTGACAGTCGATGAAGACGCTGTCGTCGACCTCAAATCGATCCATCAGATTATTGGTGCTTCCAGCCGCGTTTCTTTTGGCAAACCGGAAAAACTAATGGAATATCTCGGTGTCGTACCCGGAGGCGTGACTGTGTTTGGCGCAGTAAACGACACCGAACACAACGTTCAGATTGTCCTTGATGCGGCTCTTATGAAAAACGACATTATTAATGGGCACCCTTTGACGAATGAAGCCACAACATCGATCAAGCGCGATGATCTTCTGCGCTTTCTGGCGTCCACTGGTCATGAAGTCCGTATTCTCGCTGTTTCAGAAGATGCTAAAGTTTCCCTATAGATCAGAAGCCACCAACTGCAACTTTGCGGAAACGCAGCTCGACATTGATTGCTGTAGATACAAACTGCCATATCGAAAATTGTTTGCCGCCGCCCTATATGCTGGCTGAAAGACCCAAGGAAAATATCCGATGACAAGCCAAAACAATCCTTATTCGAATACAAGTGCACAGATGGGCGGGCAATTGACCGGGAATGTGTCTTTTGGAACATCAACCTCGGCTGTTGGCGGCCATGATCTGATCAAAGATACGACGACAGCCGCCTTTCAGGCCGACGTAATCGCGGAATCGCGCAATCAGCCAGTTCTTGTTGATTTCTGGGCACCATGGTGCGGCCCTTGTAAACAGCTTACGCCGATTATTGAGAATGCCGTCCGCGAAGCAGGTGGTGCAGTTAAGCTCGTCAAAATGAATATAGATGACCATCCGTCGATTGCTGGTCAGCTTGGCATTCAATCAATCCCCGCTGTCATCGCATTTGTGAATGGCCAGCCTGCCGATGGCTTTATGGGCGCTTTGCCAGACTCTAAAGTCAAAGAATTTATTGCGAAAATCAGCGGCCCTAGTGATCAGGAAGCAGCGATTACTGAAGCAGTTACGGCTGCGAAAGAACTGGTTGAGGCTGGTGATTTCGTGCAATCAGCGCAGATTTTTTCGTCAATTCTGCAAGTAGCACCTGATAATGTTGATGCAATTGTCGGCTTGGCGACGTGCTTGCTTGAATCTGGCGATGATGAGAAAGCCCGCGAAATATTGGCAAGTGTGCCTGCGGATAAGCAAGATGCCGCACCTGTTCGTGCGCTTGAAGCGAAGCTTGCCCTTGCTGATCAGGTAAAACTCATCGGTGATCCGGTAGAGCTGGAGCGTCGCGTTCAGGCTGATCCCAACGATTTTCAGGCTCGTTATGATTTAGCGCAGGTGCGGAATGCTCAGGGGCGGCGCGTGGAGGCCGCTGATGAGTTGCTGGCAGTCATGAAGGCGGACCGTAGCTGGAATGATGATGGTGCACGCAAACAGCTTCTGCAGTTTTTTGAAGCCTGGGGCAATGCAGACCCAGCGACTTTGGGTGCGCGCCGCAAGCTTTCGTCGCTTCTGTTTTCTTAAAGGAGATAGTTATGCAAGTGGGCAATGCCCGTTATCGGATAGCTTCGGATATACCGGAGCTTGTTCCGGTGTTTCCACTTAAAGGCGCACTTTTGCTGCCGGGCGGCCAATTGCCGTTAAACATATTCGAGCCTCGTTATCTCGAAATGGTCGACGATGCATTGTCCGGCAAACGGATTATCGCGATGATCCAGCCTCGCATTCATGATGTCGAGGAAGAAGACGATAGCGATGATCTCGACGAGACACTGAAACCTGAATTGAGCCAGGTTGGTTGTCTGGGGCGGATAACTGCCTATTCAGAGACGGGCGACGGTCGCGTATTGATCACATTACAAGGCATTTGCCGGTTTCGGGTTCTCGAGGAGGTGCATTCTCGCAAACCTTATCGCCAATGCAAGATAGCGCCATTTTTGACCGATCTCGAAGCTGCGAATGATGTTGGAGAGATTGATCGTGAAGCGCTCTTGCGCGCATTCAAGGACTATCTGGAAGTGCATAATCTGCAGGCGGATTGGGATAGCATCTCGCGCGCGGCCAATGACACACTGGTGAATGCACTCTCAATAATGTCGCCGTTTGGTGCAGCTGAAAAGCAGGCATTATTGGAAGCTGCGGATCTGAAAACGCGTGCTGCAACGTTGATTGCTATTACGGAAATGGTGTTGGCGAAAGCCAAAGATGACTATGGTTCACGTCTGCAATGAACGTGTCCGCACAATATGACGTTCCAAGGAAATATAAATGACCACCAAAGAGAGTGCCGGCAATCTTGACGTGAAGCTACTCGAATTGCTTGTGTGCCCACTCACCAAGGGGCCACTGCAATATGATGCAGAAAACAGCGAATTGATTTCGCAAAAAGCTAAACTTGCTTATCCAATTCGAGGTGGCATTCCGATCATGCTTCCATCCGAAGCGCGGACAATTGAATAGCTGGGCTCACATTAATAGCGCCGTCATCTACAAAGAAGAGGCGCTAAACCTTGATGTTATATAATTTCCATATTTTCGCTGTTCTTTTTCATAAATTTCGCGCGGCAATTATTGCTTGCTGTGCACGGGGGTTCTATAACCCTCGCGGAACTTTAGGTTATGATGGCGGAGTTTGATTTTTCTACCGCTATTAAGCAATAAAAAACAGAGGCTTGGCATTATGGCATCCAGAAAACTCCTCCTCCTGCCCGGTGACGGTATCGGTCCTGAAGCAATGGCTGAAGTCCGCAAGATTATCGCTTTCCTCAATTCTGGTCTCAATCTCGGTTTTGAAACCGATGAAGGCCTTGTTGGTGGTTCGGCGTATGATGCGCATGGTCAGGCGATTTCCGATGCCGATATGGAAAAGGCACTAGCTGCTGATGCAGTGCTTTTCGGCGCAGTTGGTGGCCCTAAGTGGGACAGCGTTCCTTACGAAGTGCGCCCAGAAGCAGGCCTTCTGCGTTTGCGTAAGGATTTGGCTCTTTATGCCAATTTGCGTCCGGCCATCTGCTATCCAGCACTCGCGCATTCATCTTCGCTGAAGCCGGAAGTGATTGAAGGTCTCGACATTCTGATCCTGCGCGAACTGACCGGCGGTGTTTACTTCGGTGAACCGAAGGAAATCATCGATCTGGGCAATGGTCAGAAACGCGGTATCGATACGCAGGTGTACGACACCTATGAAATCGAGCGCATTGCCGATGTGGCTTTTGAACTGGCACGCACGCGCGGCAACAAAGTCACTTCGATGGAAAAGCGCAATGTGATGAAGTCGGGCGTCCTGTGGAATCAGGTCGTCACAGCACGTCATAAAGAAAAGCATTCGGACGTTGAACTTGAGCATATGCTGGCTGATGCGGGCGGTATGCAGCTCGTTCGCTGGCCGAAGCAGTTCGACGTGATCGTCACCGATAACCTGTTTGGTGACATGCTTTCCGACGTTGCAGCGATGCTGACGGGTTCGCTCGGTATGCTACCATCGGCCTCGCTCGGTGCAGCTGATGGTGTGACTGGCAAGCGTAAGGCGCTTTATGAGCCGGTTCATGGTTCGGCGCCGGATATTGCAGGTCAGGGCGTTGCCAATCCGATTGCAATGATCGCATCGCTTGCCATGTGCCTGCGCTATTCGTTCAACCTGATCGATGAAGCTGATCGTCTGGAAGCGGCAATTGCCGGCGTTCTTGACGATGGTCTGCGTACTGCTGACATTTGGTCAGAGGGTACCAACAAGGTCGGAACGACCGAGATGGGCGATGCAATCCTTGCCAAGTTCAAGGCACTTTCAGCTTAATCGCTGACAAATATTCGTTGAAAAAGCCGCTGTGTGAAGATCGCTCAGCGGCTTTTTAATTTCAGTCGAGTTGAATTGTGAAGTCTGCAAATACCGCCGCTATAAGCAGTGCAATAAAGAAATATTGAAAGCCTTTTTTCCTGATCTTCATAGCAAGTAGTATCACAGCAGTTTCAATCGTGAAGAAAATGAAATCCCCAAGCGGAGATTCCTCGTTATTGATAGAAATGCTGGGGCCTGCACTGCGTAATAATTCAATAAGATTGAGCAGTATCAAAAGCGATAACAGCCATATTTTTCGTGAAAGAAAATATCTTTCGTAATCCCCATACTCTTTGATGTCATCTGGAGTTAGAGTGACGCACATGAAAAAAAGGCCGAATACATAAAGCAAATCCAAAACATAGGTATAGACGTTGTAGGTCTTTGTGCTGCTTTCAAAAAGGTAGTCCCACCAGAACTGAATGATCCAGAGAAACACAACGATCACCCAGCCGATATGCATATACGATATCTTATGCTTGTTAGGATGCTGGACAAATCTGGATGCAAAGATCAGCAATCTTGAGAGGCAAAGACTGATGCCCATGCCGTTAATGATGCGCATGTGAGAGAATGCATCAGCAGCGCTGATCGCGGTGTCAACTCCTGAAGGCAATGTTCACCCGTATCAATTTTTGCAAAGTAGTGTTTATTAGATATCTATACTATAGATATGTCGTGTCGTTACATCGTGTCAAAGTAATAAACCTCAACCCAGAAAAAGGTTGTGGTTCAAGAAATAGACGCCCGATTTCCGGCTGCAATTTGGCTCTGATGCACTAACAGTTGTTGCCATGTTGAACACACTCCCAGATTTGAACACCTTGTATGACGCATTGCTTGCTCGTGATGCGGCCTATGAAGGCAAGGCCTATGTTGGCGTGCTGTCGACGGGCATTTTTTGTCGACTGACTTGTCCGGCGAGGAAGCCGCTGAAAGAGAACTGCCGCTTTTTTGCGTCTATTCCAGAATGTATTGCCGCTGGTTTCCGAGCTTGCAAAAGATGTCATCCATTGCAGCCCGCAGCTGAAGCGGATGTCTCGGTTGAACGTTTGTTGAAAGCGCTTGAAGCACAGCCCCAACGTCGCTGGAGTGAAGACGATGTTGCCGGAATGGGCTTTGACCCGTCAACTGTGCGGCGTAGTTTCAGACGGCACTTTGGCATTACGTTTCTGGAAATGGCTCGGCAGGAAAGACTGCGACAAGGATTTCAAACTCTTGCGCAGGGTGAGCGCGTTATCGATGCGCAAGTCGATGCGGGTTTTGAATCGCCCGATGCATTTCGCAATGCTTTCGCACGTATTCTTGGAATGCCACCGGCTCAGTTGCGAAAAGACGGCTTGTTGCGTGCTGACTGGATCAAGACACCGCTGGGCACGATGATTGCAGTCTGTGATCAGTCGGCTTTGCATCTGCTGGAGTTTGCGGATCGCAAGGCGTTACCGCAGGAGTTGAAGAAGCTTTACAAAGCTTGTCATGGATCAATCGGCATAGGGCGGTATCCTTCACATGATGTGCTGGCACAACAGCTTAACGCTTTCTTTGCCGGTCAATCTGCAAGGTTTGATATGCCGCTTGTGTTGCATGGAAGTGAATTTACACGCGATGTCTGGCGCGAGTTGCAAAACATTGGGGCAGGGCAGACGCGAAGTTATAGCGAGATTGCGAGAGCTGTCGAAAAGCCACTCGCGGTTCGGGCTGTGGCACGTGCCAATGGAGCCAATCAAATCGCCATCCTCATTCCGTGCCATCGGGTAATAGGCGCTGATGGTTCGCTGACTGGTTATGGCGGCGGGCTTTGGCGCAAACAGAAGCTAATTGAGATTGAAGCACAGTATCGTTGAGCTATCTCTACAAATGAAAACGCCGCCCAAAGAGGCGGCGTTTCTGTTTCAATAATGGCGCTGATTACTCGACCTTGTTGAGGTCAACGTCCTTTGTTTCCTTGACGAACATCACGCCAATCACAAGTGTGATCGTTGCAATGATGATCGGGTACCAGAGACCATAATAAATATCGCCCTTGGCAGCACTCATCGCAAAGACAGTCGCAGGCAGAAGGCCACCGAACCAGCCGTTACCGATGTGATAAGGCAGTGACATACCGGTATAACGGATGCGGGTTGGGAACATTTCAACGAGGATAGCGGCAATCGGGCCATAAACCATAGTCACGTAGATAACGAGAACGGTCAGGATTGCGATTGTCATGGTCCAGTTGATCTGTGCCGGATCAGCAACCATCTTGAACGCGCCTGCATTCGGGATGGTGTAAACAGCTTGACTTGGCTCACCCGCCGCATCTGCTTCGATCTGCGTAACGATGTTTGCCTTGACCAACTCTGCATTGGTCATTGTGGCGCTTTCGCCTGCACGAACAGCACTTGCATCGAGAGCGAGTTCTGGATTCGCAGCAACGAAAGCATCAAGTTTAGAGTCTGCAACCTTTGCAGGGCTACGAACCAGCGGCCAACCAGCCTTTTGCAGAGCAAGGTTGATGTCGTGTGTCAGGGTAGCCTGCTTGGCTTTTGCATCCGCACCTGCAGCATTTGCATCAAAGGAGGTAACAGTTGCATCGCCAATCTTGACGGTTGCAGGCTGTCCGGCAGGACCAGTCACAACATCATAAGGCACAGCACTGCGCGACAAGAAGCTGGTTGCAATGTCGCATGAGCTGGTAAACTTGGCCGTACCTGTCGCATTGAACTGGAAGTTACAATCGCCAGGCGCTGCCGTAACAGTTGCACGGATTGTCTGTTCCGCATGGGCAAGTGCTGGATTAGCAGCCTGTGTAAGTGCCTTGAACAGTGGGAAATATGTGACTGCGGCCAGAAGCAGGCCAGCCATAATAATCGGCTTACGGCCAATCTTATCTGACAACCAGCCGAACACAACGAAGAAGCCGGTGCCGATAATAAGAGCAGTTGCAACCATGATGTTTGCAGATTGGTTTTCCACCTTAAGTACGTTCTGCAAGAAGAACAGAGCGTAGAACTGTCCACTATACCAGACAACAGCCTGACCCATTGTAAGGCCGAACAAAGCGATCAGAGCGATCTTCGCGTTTTTCCATTGGCCAAAGGCTTCGGAAAGCGGTGCTTTTGATGTCTTGCCTTCTTCTTTCATCTTCTTAAACGCAGGCGATTCACTCATCTGCAAACGAATCCAGACGGAAATACCCAGAAGAACAATCGAAACAAGGAACGGAATACGCCAGCCCCACGAGGCGAAGGATTCTGTGGTCATGACGTTTTGAATGCTCAGAATGACCATCAGTGACAGGAACAGACCAAGCGTTGCAGTCGTCTGAATCCACGATGTGTAGAAACCACGACGACCGTTTGGTGCGTGTTCAGCCACATAGGTTGCAGCGCCGCCGTATTCGCCACCCAATGCCAAACCCTGCAACATGCGCAGGATGATCAGGATTGCAGGTGCGACGATACCAAGTGTTGCCGATCCGGGCAGGATACCGACGAGGAATGTCGATGCGCCCATGATGACGATGGTCACAAGGAACGTATATTTACGACCGACGAGATCGCCGATGCGTCCGAAGACGAGCGCGCCAAACGGGCGCACAAGAAAGCCTGCCGCGAAAGCGAGCAGAACGAAGATATTACGAGTTGTTTCCGGATATTCATTGAAGAACGCGGCGCCAATAAAGGCAGCAAGTGTTCCGTAAAGATAAAAATCATACCATTCAAACACGGTGCCGAGTGAAGAGGCGAAAATAACCTTCTTTTCTTCACGCGTCATTTTAGGCGCGCCGGCCTTGGCGCTCGATTGCACTGACATAGGGTTCCTCCCAACAGCATTTTTGCTGATATGTGCGGATGTTCTCCTCCAACTTCCGCACACTTCTCCACGTAGTCATGATGAACTGAATCGTTTCAAACGGTTATTATCTTTTAGTATGATAAAAGCCGGTAATCGGCTCGCGGAGGAGAGGCAGAGATGAAACAGTTTACAGGTGGTTGCTTGTGTGGACGCGTCAGACTGGAAGCTTCTGGCAATCCTTACAGGGTTGGTGTCTGCCATTGCCTCGATTGCCGGAAGCATCATGGTGCATTGTTTCATGCGTCTGCGATTTTCCCGGAGAGCGCTGTGATAATTGACGGAGAAACGAACAGCTATCAGGGGCGATATTTCTGCCCAACTTGCGGGGCATCCGTATTTTCAAAGTCGGGTGATGAAATTGAAATCAATCTGGGATCGCTGGATGCGCCCAATCAGTTCAAACCCACTTATGAACTTTGGACGATACGGCGTGAGGCCTGGCTGCCGAAGTTTCCGGTTGAAAATCGATACGAGCGTGATCGCACTGGAACTGATCGGTTTGAGAAGTAAGCGATATTTTTATTACGAGGCGGGGGCAGCCATACCGCGAATGAAAGCTTTGGACTCGAATGCATTGGTCCGTCGCTATTCATCAAGCTATCGTTCATTGTGAAGTAACATTGAGCTAAAATCGCGCTCTGTTTTCTTTCTTGTTCCGACCATACGATTATCAATTTAAGTTGGATTTGCTGCTTGCAGGCATATTGACGTTCCCGTAACTATGAAGTGAGAAGTAAGAATCTGCCACACGCGGGGTGTGCGCAGCCTACTTAGCGGAGACTTTTAGTCGGTGTCAGGTCCGTCATTTTCTTTGTTAGGCGCATATTTCCCATCGTGGATGCTGTGCCTTTTCATTGCGATAATTATCACTCTTCTCGTGCGGGTAGTTCTGATCCGCATTGGTCTTGATGATATTCTTCCGTTTCGCCTGACAGCTTACACTGCAATGGTTATCGCGATTGCCTGCGGCCTCGCGCTTTTTGTGTATGGTCGATGAGTATGGAAAAAAACGCCTATAGTAAAAGAGAGTTCAGTATTGTCGGTGTATTGCTGACAGGCATATTGATCGTCGTCGCTTTCGTTATGGCGTGGCTTTATTTGCGTGAAGCCGACAAAAAACCGCTTTCTGATGACGCTGTTATCGGAGCTAATATTGTTAATATTGCTGCGACGGTTCCCGGAAAAATCCTTTCCATTAATGTTGAAGAAAATCAGGCCGTCAAAAAAGGCGATGTGCTTTTTTCGATTGATCCGGTACCTCTCCAGATATTGGTTGATCAGACAGCCGCGGACCTCGCAATAGCTGAAGCGGCACTTGATACTCAAAGGCGTGCGGTAAAGGCCGAATCGCAAAATGCAATCATTGCCGACCAGCAGGTAGTGCGTGCCAGAACCAATCTCGATCTGGCTGAAGCAACGCTAAAACGCTTAGAGGCGCTTAGCCCAAAGGGCTATGTCACGCGTCAGCAGGTTGATGATGCAAAGACGTTGCGAAATGACGCTCAGATCAGTTTGACACAGGCAGTTAAGCAGGCAGAAGCCGCCACAACACTTGTCGGAACGCTAGACAGCGCACAGGCATTGGTGCGTGCAAGGCAAGCGGCTCTTGCACTGGCGAAACATAATCTCGACAACGCGGTAGTTACGGCGCCCCATGACGGCAGGGTTGTGGGCTCCAATCATGGCACCGGGCAGATTATAGCTCCCGGCCAGTCTGTATTTACATTAATTGATACGTCGAGCTGGTATGCATCAGCAACTTTTCCTGAAACAGAACTTCGCGGCATTAAGGTTGGCAGTTGTGCTGCTGTGAGAATTCTGGCCGATAGCTCTATTGTGGTAAAAGGGCGTGTCGAGGGGATTGGTTGGGGTGTTTCATCCGAGGATCTCATCAATATTCCGCGTAGTTTGCCCTATGTGCCTAAAAACTTGAATTGGGTTCGTATTGCACAGCGGTTTCCCGTGCGTGTAAAACTGATTGATCCCCCAGCAGAGCTGACGCGCTCTGGCGCTTCAGCCGTTGTGACAGTGCATAATGGCAACGATTGCTAAATACGGACTTTGGGATGCGGTCCGCGAAACCCTAGCGGACCTGGCGCCTTTTCCGGGTCGCATGGCAACGTCATGGCGTGTGGCAGCCGTCTGCGCTCTTGTTGCCGGCATCGCGATGCTGTTCAAAATCCCGGAATCTGCCATTAGCTGTTATCTCGTCATTTTTCTGATGAAGGCTGATGGCGCTGAGAATACGATTGTTGCGACTGCCGCGGTTATTGCGATCACCATTCTGGTGGCGCTGATGGTTCCTGTACTTCAGTGGACCATAGAATCTGCGTTGTTGCGTATTCTCGTTATGATCCTCGTTTCATTCGTTTTTATTTTCCTCGGTGCTGCCAGTAAACTGGGAGAGGGCGGCAGCATCGTCGCATTGATTATAGCCTTCATTTTGAGCCTTGTTAGTCAGGTTCCGATTAATGGCGTTATTTCTGTTGCTCTGCGCTACGCATGGGAAATGGCCATTCTTCCCATGTTTGTCATTGCGGGTTTCAGCTTATTTTTTGGTCAGTGGAGCCTTAAACTTCTGCGCGATGAATTGCGTGAACGCCTTTTGGTGGCACGTAATGCACTCTCAAATATAAACCCGTTGATGGATCCGTGGCTGCGGGAGAAACTCGCCGCAGCCAATGACGACGAGAACAAACGTTCGATGCTTGTAAAAATACTGCATCAAACCACTGGAAAAAGACTAGCTCGAATACAAACCGATAT
>NZ_JAVDQT010000006.1:0-244800 GCF_031454375.1 Brucella pseudogrignonensis | reverse complement strand
GCTCAACTAACCACTCTCAACATCACTGTCAATCGCTATCCGATGAACTACAAGGACGAAGCAACCTGCCGCTAGCAGCGTCGCCGCCCTCGTTGGAAGCCATATAGACCCCAACCACCAAAACTGTCAACGAACTTTCATAAAAAAACACAAAGTTTCTTTCCACAGCAAAACCAAAGCAATTTTATCAATTCTTAACCAACACAAACAACCCGATTCTGTCGTGAGAATGATAAAGGACGCTCAACGCGCCCTCACCCAGCCTACTCTAATATGCAATCAGCGCAGCGGCGAGCTGGACCAGCCCATGCGCTCCGCAACACCATCTGCCATGGCCTGCAGAATGATGACCGCTGATGCAGCGCCGGGGTCCATATGACCAAGCGAGCGTTCACGAAGACGCGCAGCGCGTCCCTTGGTGGCGATCATCGAACGGGTCGTGTTGGCGCCAGCCGTGGCAGCGGCGACAACCTTGTACCAAAACTCGGCAGAACTTTGATTAGCAGACACGGCCATTTGTGCGGCTTCAGCAGCAGGCAGCCATGCATCCAGCATTGTCTTGTCGCCACGCTGTCCATGGCCTCGCTCACGAATGCCAACGCCGATGGCCTCAATGATGATCGCAAAAGTCGCCAGATCAAGATTCTCGCGGCCTTCCGTTGCCTTTGCGGCACGGCGGAATCCAGTGGCATAAAGCGGCCCAGTTGATGCACCAACCGCATTAATGAATGCGGTTGCCGCCGTATTGAGAACTTTCGAAATGTCGGCATCGTCGAGATTGAGCTTCGACAATTCGCTGCGCACAGCCTGAAAGCCCAGAGCCATTGTCGTTCCATGGTCGCCGTCGCCGATTGCTCCGTCGAGTTCGGACAGCCGATCGCGTTCCTCTGCCAGCGACGCAGAAACAGCATCAAACATATGGGCAAGACGACGAGCGGCAGTTTCCGACATGGATTTTCTCCTCAAACCTTACAACTGCAACGCGCGTCGCTCGTCATCAGGCGTATGCTAATTTACTTTCAGGCGCAGTGAAACGATAGAACTCAAAGACGCTGTTAGCTAATTTTGAGAGCAGCAGTTTCACATGGATGTAGCAGCATTTCTGACAGTTCATTATCAAGATGCATGATCGATATCGACGCGCCCACCATATCCAGAGACGTGCAATAATGCCCGATCCAGTTGGCTTCAATATGAATGTTCTTAGCTTCAAGTCGTTGCGCCACACGCCGGTAGAGAATGTAAAGTTCCATCAGCGGTGTCGCTCCGAATGAATTGACCAGTACCGCCACGCGATCACCCGGCAGAGCCTTCATTTCATTGAAGATTCTGTCCATAATGCCATCGACGATTTCATCGGCCTGACGAATGCGATCACGCGATACACCCGGTTCGCCGTGAATGCCAACGCCGATTTCCATATCTTCAGGACCGATTTCAAAATTATGCCGACCAGTTTGCGGCAATGAACCCGGCTCAAGTGCCACACCGATCGTATAAGTCCGCGAATTGGCCTTGCGGGTAACGATCTCACAGGCATCGAGCGACAACCCCTTGTCGCAGGCAGCCCCTGCCACCTTGAAGACGAAGAAATTACCTGCCACGCCACGGCGTCCGTCCTTGTCGTCGATTGGGGATGAGGCGATATCGTCGGTAGTCAGAACCGTCTTGATCCTGACGCCCTTTTCCTCGGCCATTTCAGCCGCCATCTCGAAATTCATAACGTCGCCGGCATAATTGCCATAGACGAAGAGAACGCCTTCGCCGTTGGAAGCTGCCAGTGCGCATTGCACAATCGGATCGGGCGGAGGCGACGAGAAAACATTGCCGACCGCAACAGCGTCTGCAAGGCCCTTACCCACATAGCCCACAAAGCATGGCTCGTGACCGGCACCACCGCCAATCACCAGCCCCACCTTGCCGGGGCGCGGACCATCCCGCGCGACCAGTGCCCGGTTGGAGCCGCCAATCGGCTGCACGAATTTGCTATTGGCCCGAACAATGCCGTCGAGCATTTCCTCAACCACCTCGTTTGGATTGTTGAGGAGCTTCTTCACCCGCACGCGAAAAGCTGTCGGAACCTGATTGGTCTTGGGCCTCTGTGAAAGGCGCGCATCCAGATCAATCACGCCATCGGCGCGCAAAATACCGAGCCCGGTCGCAGCATCGGTCACAAGCACATTGATGAAACCGCCGCGGAGCGCTGCCAAAAGTGCTGGCACCTTGTCGAAACCACCTGCTACCGCAATACGCGTATGAATCTGCCGCAGCTTATCGAGCGAAATGCCGATTGTTCGTTCATCAAGCGGTCCTGCAACCGGCTTTCCACGCTCGTCGATAAAACGGCCTGCTACAACTCCGACAGCGCCCGCTGCAAGATATTGCTGCAGAGAAACCGATTCAAAAAAGCCGCTAGTGTGGATGGTAGAATTGGAACGCAGCGACGAAACACCAAAAAGAATGCGATTGGCATTCTCAAGGGTCGCAAACTGTTCCTGAAGCAAAGGCTCTTCGAGCAACACGTCCCGCGTCTGCTGCGAACGCACCATAGCGGGTGCCATGATATTCACGCAGCGTGCTGAGACGGCTTCTGCAAGCACTGCCGCACAACGTTCGGGCGTATAGGGAAATGACGCCGTGGTGCCGCCTGTCGCCTGCACGACTGTCATGTCCTGCAAAGAGCCGATGGCGGTCTGTTCGCCGACCGAAAGCACCGTCCGTCCCCAGGCAACCGCGAGTGTATCGCCGGATTTGAGAATCTTGTTGAGCGCATGTGCGCCCGCAACACCAAGCCGGTCAATCAGCGGTCGGGCATTGTCATCATGCGGGAGAATTAAGCAGTCCGTCAGGCCGAAATGACGCTTCAACTCCTGAGCAACAGACAGCGACTCCAGCCGTCCGCCCTCAAGAGAAATATTGACGATGCCCTTATCCCGCGCTTCAGCCAGATAGCTGTTCACGGTGGCGCGCGAAATACCCATGACATCGGCGATCTCGCTCTGCGTCAGACCGTCTTCGTAATAAAGCCAGCAGGCCCACACATAGGGATCATCACCATAACGCATCGGAATCGTGATCGAACTATCGCTTGCAGTGGCCTTTGGCTTGCCAAGTTTGCGCGATGTGTTGGGCTTGAGCGTCATGCGATTATCTGTTGCCTCTCTCCTGCGCAGCAAACATGAAAGCGTTCAAACGCAATTGCAACATCATGAAACGAATTTGGCGCCTGAACGTGTGGACCCACACAGTTTTCAGACGCCAAACTCAAAATCGGGACAGAAAGCCTTACTGCAAGCGGCTCTTTGCCTGTGCTGCAAGATCAGTCAGAATCAGTGCGCAGGATGTTGCACCCGCATCAAGGACACCCAGCGAACGCTCACCGAGGCGGCTTGCGCGACCGATCTTTGCCACAAGATTAAGTGTGGAGTCGCGACCGGCTTCAGCAGCCACCGACAAAGCGTCCAGGCTTTCAGCAAAGGACTGGCCCTTGCCATTTGCTTCGTCAAAAGCATTGATTGCCGGGATCAGCGTGTCGAGCAGCGTCTTGTCACCAAGCTTTGCCGAACCGATTGACTGGATGCCGTCAAGACCTGCATGAAGCATGGTGCTAAACGTGGCTGCGTCAATATTTTCGACGCCTTCCAGCTTTTCTGCGAACTCGTTGAACATCACACCATAAAGCGGGCCCATCGAGCCACCGATTTCGGTTAGCAGAATTGTCCCGAGCGTATCAAGACCTTCAGCAAGGGTTACATCCTTGCCGCGCAAGCGTTCGGCTGCAAGGCCGAAACCCTTGGCCATGTTCACACCATGGTCGCCATCGCCAATCTTGCCGTCGATTTCGCTTAAGTAAGCTTTGTTTTCGATAATCCGGTCTGCAAGCGAAAGAACGATCTCACCCGATCCGGCATTCTTGAATGTCTGCATGATATGCTTCTTTCTTACAAAACCGCCGTGCAGCGGGCTTCTACATCCAGTAGTGCCTTCAGTTCATCGTCCAACGCCATAACTGTCAGCGTAGCACCAACCATTTCGAGCGACGTGAAGTAATTGCCGACATAGGTGCGATAGATCTTGAGACCACGTGCAGTAATTTCCTGCTCAATCGTATCGTTGAGGATATAAAGCTCGTTGATCGGCGTTGCGCCAAGTCCGGAAACCAGAACTGCAACTTCGGTGCCTTCGGACAAATTGTGATCGTCGAGAACGATCTTGCTCATATCCCTGGCAACTTCGTCAGCACGCTTTAACGGCTCAACGCGGACGCCCGGCTCGCCATGATGACCAATGCCAACTTCCATTGTGCCCGGCTCAATCTGAAAGTTCGGATGGCCAACAGCTGGCAGCGTGCAAGGACCAAGGCCCACGCCGATCGAACGGCAATTGTCGATGGCTTTCTGTGCAGTTGCCTGAACTTCCTGCAGGCTTGCACCCGATGCAGCTTTTGCACCGCCAACCTTCCACATGAAGATTTCGCCAGCAACGCCGCGACGCTTTTCGCGTTCGCTGGCAGGCGCGGAGCAGACATCGTCATTGGCAACAACGGTCAGGATTTCGATGCCGACTTTGGCAGCAAGCTTGATCGCCATTTTGACGTTCATGTTGTCGCCAGCATAGTTTCCGTAAAGGCAAACGACGCCCTTGCCACCATTGGCTTCACGCGCAGCATCGTAGAAGCTCTTGGCAGTCGGCGAGGAGAACAGTTCACCAACTGCAACAGCGTCAAGCAGGTTTTTGCCGGTATAGCCGATGAAAGCTGGCTCATGGCCAGAGCCGCCGCCGGTGATAACGCCAACCTTGCCCTCAATCGGTGCATCTTTAGCGACAACCACGCGCGAGTTTTCCGTCGACAGACGGACAAGGTCCTTATGTGCCTTGACGAAACCCTTGACGGTATCTTCGACCACTTCATCCGGGTTATTGATAAATCTTTGCATTTTGCACCTATCGAAGGCGAGAGATCAGTTCCCGCTCTATAATTTTAAAGCCGTAATTCCGGCCCCGAACAATCGTCAGACTGCCCGCATTCTTAAAGAATTGTGTAGCCACCATCGATCAGGAGGTCTGCACCATTTATCATGTTTGCGCCACTGGATGCGAGGAACACTGCGGCGGCAGCAATTTCTTCCGGGAAGGCAAAACGTCCGGTTGGAATGCGCTTCTTGGCAGCTTCGCCCTTTTCGCCATTCCAGGCCTTCTTGCCAAGCTCTGTGAGAACGATAGTCGGCGAGATCGTGTTAACGGTGATGCCGTATTTGCCCCATTCAGCAGCAAAGGTCTTGGACATGCCGATGACGCCGAACTTCGAAGCACAGTAAGCAACATGCTCTTCAATCGCTACAGTTCCGGCCTGCGAGGCGAGATTGACGATCTTGCCGCCTTTGCCTGCAGCGATCATGGCGCGACCCACTTCCTGCGTAACAAGGAAGCTGCCCTTGAGGTTAATCGCAATCGTTCGATCCCAATCGGAAATCGTCAGATCTTCGGCAGGAGCAAGGAAAACAACACCGGCGCTGTTTACGGCGATATCGATTTGTCCAAACGCTTCGACCACGCCCGATACAGCAGCCTTTACCGAAGCTGGATCAGATACATCGCAGACGAAAGGTTTTGCATCCGCTCCAAGCGCTTCTGCCTTGGCGCGCGCCTGATCAGTATTGATATCAAGCACGGCAACCTTTGCACCCTTGGCAGCGAAGGCCTCAGCAACGGCCGCGCCAATACCGGAAGCAGCACCAGTTACCAGAGTAACTTTACCGTTAAGCGGGAAGTTCAGGTCGATTTGGGGAGATTGGTCGGACATTGTTTGATCCTCGGTGTTGAGGGTAGCAGGAATTTTGGGGATGCGGGATGAGCCGGGGGCCGCTCATCCCGCAAGTTATATTACTTACGTGCTTCGAGCAGCTTGTCGACGTTGTCGGCAGTGACTGGCGTCCAAGGAACATTGTATTCCTTGTCCTTACCGTCGTTGAACGGCATGTCAGGATACTGTGCCCAGATGTCAGACTGAGGCTTGTAGTCGCCCTTTTTCGCGTGGAAGATTGCGAGGTCCATTGCGCCCTGCGCCTGAGCGCGTGCGTCCTGAAGGATCGACGTCATGGTGCCAGCCTTAACAGCGTTCAACGCATCGGTCACACCGTCGATACCGGCGATAGCAAAGTCATCGACCTTAAGACCTGCCGACTTGATCGCTTCGATCGCACCGAGTGCCATTTCGTCGTTCTGACCGATGACGCCGTTGATTTCGCCCTTATGCGAAGTCAGCCAGTTTTCCATCAGGGTCTGTGCTTCAGCGCGCGACCAGTTAGCGGTCTGCTGCTCAAGAACCTTGACGTCCGGGCATTCAGCAAGCGCCTTCTTGTTGCCTTCGAGGCGCGAAACCTGCGAGGACTGGCCAATCGGGCCTTCGATGATCACAACATTGCCCTTACAGCCGATCTTGTCGAGAACAGTCTTGGCTTCCATGTAGCCGGAAACTGCATCGTCAGAACCGACATATGAAGCCAGAAGATCGGAATTTACGCGGGTGTTGGAACCAACAACCGGAATGTTTGCGTCAGCTGCTGCCTGAACAGCGGTTGCGCCAGCTTCAACGTCGATTGGCACGAAGATGATCGCGTCAAACTTCTGCGTGATCATGTTGTTAAACTGTTCCTGCTGAACGAGCGCATCATAGCGACCGTCGAAAACAGTGAGCGAAACTTCGCCGCTCTTCACAGCAGGATGTTCTTTCAGAGCTTCAGACCAGATCTGCATGAATTCAGCATTCAGGCCGTAAGGCGCTGCGCCAATCTTCAGCTTTTCCTGAGCATGTGCAGCACCTGCAAACAGAGCAGTGGCAGATGCCAAAGCAATAAGCAATTTCTTCATCGGTATTCTCCTCCACAATATCCGCCATGACTAAATGTGCGGTGTTCGTTGCGCCAGGTGACTGGCAATTGGTAGTTTTTAGAAATCAGGCGCTCTGGTTGCGTTTCTGATCGAGCATGACTGCACCGACGATCAGCGCTCCTTTGAGAACCTGCTGGTAGTAAGATTCGATACCCATCAGATCGAGACCGTTGTTCATCACGCCAATAATGAGCGCGCCAATCAGTGTTCCTGTCACACGGCCTACGCCGCCCGAAAGGCTGGTGCCGCCGATAACAACTGCAGCAATTGCATCGAGTTCGTAAGCAATACCGGCCTGCGGCAGTGCCGAACCAGTACGGGCTGCAAGCATCATGCCTGCAAGACCAGAAAGCGCGCCAGAGATGACATAAACAGAGAAGCGGACGCGGGTGACATTGATACCCGATGTCTTTGCTGCATGTGGATTGCCACCAACCGCATAAATGTAACGGCCAAAACGGCTGCGCGAGAGGACCCACCAGGCAACTGCAAACACGATCACCAGAATGATCACAGGCATTGGAATGCCGAAGATTTTTTCGGTGCCGATCCAGCGGAAATCAGGTGTCAAAGCAGGCACAGGCTTGCCGCCGCCATAGATAAGCGTCATGCCGCGTGCGGCCGAAAGCATACCAAGCGTTGCAACGAATGCAGGCACCGAGAAACGCGAAACGATCCAGCCAACCAGTCCGCCGCAAGCGCAACCAACCGCAAGACCAGCAGCAATAGCAACAATTGCCGGATAAGGACCGCCCGCAACACCTGCTGTTGCAGAGGTTGTTGCCAGACTTGCTGCAACAATGCCCGTCAGCGCTGCAACCGAACCAACAGACAAATCAATGCCGCGCGTCAGAATAACAAACGTCATGCCAACAGCCAGAACGCCGTTGATTGAGGTTTGCAGCAGCACGTTTGAGATATTGCCCGTTGTCAGGAAGTATGGATTTGACACCGACAGGATGAAGACCAGAAGCAGGAAAGCAAGGAAGATGCCGTATTCCTGAATGATCAACCGGCGCTTTTCAGAAGCGAACCAGCTGGTCGATTGTGTGTTTTCGTTGTTGCTCACGTTTTCTAGCCTCTCCCAGCCTGCCAATGTCAGGCTTAATTCTCAATCTTGCGCGCAGAGCGACATCCATTGTTAGGTAGACAGATGCACCAGCTTCTGTGCATCAGTGTCGGCCCTGTCATAGACGCCAGCCGACTTGCCCTGCCGCATCACGAGGATGCGGTCAGACATGCCCAGAACTTCGTCGATTTCAGATGAAATCATAACGACCGTTCCGCCTGACGCAGTGAATTCGCAAATGATGCGATAGATTTCGCGTTTAGCGCCCACATCCACACCGCGCGTTGGCTCATCAAGCAGCAACAAACGCGGATTGCGCAGGAACCATTTTCCGAGCACAACTTTCTGCTGATTGCCGCCAGAAAGACCGGAAACCGGCATCGTATCGCGGGCAGCCTTGATGCCGAAATGCTCAATCATTTTCGCGCTTGCTGCAGCTTCTTCGCGCTGACGCATGGCAAATGACGGGCTCATTTCTGGCAGGCTCGCAAGGCAGATATTGGCGCGCACGCTGTCTGTGAGGTTAAGCCCCGTCAGCTTGCGATCTTCGGTGACAAAGGCAATGCCTTCAGCCATTGCATCAGCAGGCTTGCCCACTTTGAGCGCGCGGCCCTCAAGCTTTATTTCGCCCTTGCTTGCCTTGTCGAGGCCGAAGATGCAGTTGAAAATCTCCGAACGCCCCGAACCCATCAGGCCATAAATACCAAAGATTTCGCCTTTGCGGACCGAGAAGGAGATGTCTTCAATCTTACCCGGAAGAGCGAGATCAGAAACCTCAAAGCCAATCTGATCGGTCGGCTCATTGGTTTTGATAAATTCTTCGCCAAGCTCGCGCCCAACAATGAGACGGATAAGTTCCGGGCGATCAATATCGCTCAGTGCGCCCGAACCAACATAACCGCCATCACGGAAAACCGTATAGGAATCTGCAATCTGGAAAATCTCGGATAGGCGATGCGAGACATAGACGATGCCTTTGCCTTCAGCCTTGAGACGCTCGACTGCCTTAAACAGGTGCTGCGCTTCCTTTTCACCAATGGCCGATGTCGGCTCATCCATGAAGATCACATCAGCATTGTGGCTGAACGCCTTGGCGATTTCCACGAGCTGCATCTGCGCAACGGACAACTGACTCATCACCTGTGTCGCGCGAATGTCGAACTCCAGACGATCCAGAAGCGCCTGCGCTTCACTGTTCATCTTCTTGAAATCAATACCGCCAAATCGCGTTGAAGGTTCGCGACCAAGATAGATATTTTCTGCGACACTCATATGCGGAACAGGGCTCAGCTCCTGCTCGATTATCGCAATGCCGGATTTCAGCGCTTCCGCAGGTGTCGAATACTGGACCTCTTCACCGCGCAGCCAGATCTTGCCGCCGTCGCGCTGCTGGATACCCATCAGAATAGAGAGGAATGTGGATTTGCCTGCGCCATTACCACCGCACAGCGCATGGACCGAGCCTGCACGCAGTTCCAGCTGGCCATTGCGAAGTGCTGCAACACCGCCGAACGATTTTTTTAGGCTCTCAACTTTCAATAGCGTCTGCACGGTATCCTCCTTGACCACGCATGACAAAAATCAACAATTGATCGACAAATGTCAATATATGAATTTTACATTTGTCGAGTTTTATACGTCATTTGTAATTTCGGCGATAGTTTGGGCTTTAAAAATACGATGTAAATAACTGAAAATACGCCTGATTTATCATTCTAGTAATCCGACTTTGTCGCCTTTGCGTCCCGTAGAACGAGGCGGATACGGCTTCTCAAACGGGCTTTGTCAAAAAAAAATTTACAGTTGATGGGTTATTGCCTGTTCGGTTGTGAACATTAAGCGAGGCAAAGAGGAATGGCCATTGACTTCAAAGGGGCTCATTTTCCTAAAAGTGTCGTGCTTTATGCCGTGTACTTTTACCTTCGTTACCCTGGCTCCTATCGCGACCTTCAAGAAATTATGGCTGAACGTGGCGTAAATGTAGATCGTGCAACATTGAACCGTTGGGTCGTTCGATACTCCCCTCAGATTGCGGATCAAGCTCAGAAGCGCAAGCGGCCAACGTCTGGCTCTTGGCGGGTCGATGAAACGTACATAAAAGTCAAAGGGAAATAGACCTATCTGTACAGAGCCGTTGATCGTGACGGCCAAACCTTGGAATTTATGCTCTCGTAGCGCCGAAATCTCAGTGCAGCGAGGCGTTTCTTTAAGAGAGCCATTGCAAGCAATGGTGTTCCGCACAAGGTTGCCATTGATAAAAGCGGGGCCAATCTGGCTGGTGCACAGGCTGTAAACTGCATCTTGAAAATGACAGGTGCTGGCAAGATGATTGAAATCCTGCAAGTCAAATATCTCAACAACATCCTTGAACAGGACCAACGGTTCATCAAACGGATCACCAAACATATGTTAGGTTTCAAAGCATTTCATTCGGCCTCAGCGACCATTGCTGGAATTGAAGTGCCGCATATGATCCGCAAAAACCAATTCGCAAATGATGGTCATTCATCATTCAAGGTCTTTGCGGAGCTCGCAGCATAATTGCGTCTGCAGATAAGGCCTTTCTTAACCAGCTGAAATTTTTGTGACAGAACCCTTGTGAGGCGGCAGCAAATCATTTTCTGGTGCCCGCGCAATATTTATAATCCGGACAACGCCACGACGGGATCAAGTTGCGACGCGCTTCTTGCCGGAAGGTATCCAAAGACCACGCCGATGAGTGTCGAACACAGAAACGCCGTCACGATTGATGTTGTTGAGTAAACGAAGCTGAAATCACTACTGAACAGGCTGAACAAGGTGCCGAAACCCAGCGCCGTGATAATGCCGAGCACACCGCCAAACAGACATACAAGCACCGCTTCAATCAGGAACTGTCGTAAAATATCACTCTGCCGTCCGCCGACAGCCATTCTGACACCGATTTCCGAAATTCGCTCGGATACGGTTACGAGCATAATATTCATCACGCCGATGCCACCGACGATCAGCGATATGACAGCAATAGCCGCAACCAGAAGTGTCATCGTCTGGGTCGCACTTGTGATCGTCTTGCGAATATCATCAGTGTTCAGGATATAAAAATCCTTTGTTCCGTGCCGTTGAGTTAGGAAATCAGTCACGGTCTGTTCAGCCAATGCCGTATCAATACCGTCTTCAACTTGCAAAGTGATACTGCGCAACGAGTTGCTGCCCAAAAAACGCGACTGGACCGTGGTGTATGGCAGATAAAGCGACAGGTTCTGGTTGGAGCCAAAGCCACCTTGCTGTGGCTCCATGACCCCAACAATGCGCACGGGGACAGTCCCGATCAGAAGCACCTGCCCGACCGGACTTTGATTGGTGTCTGAGAAAAAAGCATTTTTGGTATTTTGATCAATGACAACATCCTGCGCGATCGTTCGCACACTATCATTGTCGAAGAATTGCCCATCCGCAATTTTGCTGCCCTTAGCAACGAAGTATTGCTCACTGACCCCGTTCACTTGTGCATTGGATTCTTTCGAGACAAATCGGACAGTGCTGCTTGTTGAAACCGTGGGTGTCGCCGCTTTCACATAAGGCTGCTTTGTAAGTTCAGTTGCGTCTGAAACCACCAATGTCGTGATCTTGCCAGAACGAACATCGCCGAAGTCCTTGCCAGCAAATATCTCGAGCGTGTTGGTGCCCAGGCTAGAAATATCGGCAAGAACTTTTTGTTGAGAGCCTTGACCCAGTGCGACAACGCTCACGACTGATGCAATACCGATGATAATACCAAGCATGGTCAAAAACGTACGTAATTTGTGCGCACGCATTGACAGCATTGCCATCAGAAATGCTTCACGAATGGCGCCAGCTACAGCGTGAAGAGATAGAGCCGGTTTCGTATTGCCCGACACTGTTTCCTCGGGGAGGCTTTCGACAGGCGTGGATTTTTCAACTTGTCGATCTGCAATTATCTCGCCGTCACTGATCTCGATAATTCTATCGGCCTTATTGGCAATCGACATATCATGCGTAACGATAATGACCGTGCGCCCCTCAGCATGAAGCTCGCCGAGAATCCGAAGCACTTCTTCCCCGCTCTGTTTATCAAGCGCGCCCGTTGGTTCATCAGCGAGAATAAGGTTGGCATTGTTCATCAATGCACGCGCGATTGACACGCGCTGTTGCTGTCCGCCGGAAAGCTGCCCCGGTTTATGATGAAGACGCTCGCCCATACCCAAACGCTGTAGCAAAGCAGTCGCGCGTTTCGCACGTGTTGCAGGGTCGACACCGGCATAAATTGCAGGAATTTCCACATTTCCGAGTGCCGTCAGTTCCGCCAGCAGATGGTAGCGTTGAAAGATAAAGCCGAAATGCTCTCGACGCAAAGCCGCCAGCTCATCACCATCCATCAATGCTGTTTCGCGTCCTGAAACCTCGAAGCTTCCCGATGTCGGTCGATCAAGGCAGCCAAGAATATTCATCAAAGTTGACTTGCCCGAACCCGATGCGCCAACAATCGCAACCATTTCACCGGCGTGAATCGTTAGGTCGACATCTTTCAAAACGGCAATCGAACTATCCCCTGATGGATATTCCCGCCGGATTGCCTTGAGTTTAATAAGCGGTTCGGTCATCGTCAGAAGCCCATCGGCGGAGGTCCACCGCGATTATTCGATCCTGAATTAGCGGAAGCAGACAATTCGCCTGTGATCACGCGGTCTCCTTCCTTAAGACCGGAGCGGACTTCAACATTGACTTTATTGTTGAGGCCTATTTCTATTTCTTTGGCTTTGATTGCGCCATCTGGCTCGACAATACGCACACTATAGCGATTGTCACCATTCGCACGTCCGAGCGCCGAAGAGGGTATCGTTAAGGCATCTTTTGCCTGACCAAGTACGATATGCACTTCGGCTGTCATATATGTGCGCAAATGCCCATCGGGATTTGGAACCGTAAAGAGACCGTTGTAATAAATCGCTTCGGAAGAAGAGCTGCTGCTGGATGAGGAAGATGAACTTGAGCTGGAAGAGCTGAAACTGCTGTCGCTTCTGATCGATTCAGGTGCAGGCTCGACCGACTGAAGTGTTGCATCATAACGACGATCCTGATCGCCCAGAACAGTGAAATAGAGTGGCAGGCCCGGCTTGATCCGAACGATATCTGCTTCCGAAATTTCCGTGTAGACGGTCATGCGGTCGAGCTGACCAAGGATGACGATTGTTGGCGCAGACTGCGATGCGTTAACGGTCTGCCCTTCCTGACTGACAATTGAAAGCACAGTGCCTTCAATTGGTGCTGTGATCTGGGTGTAACCGAGGTTTGCTTTTGCTGTTTCAACAGCAACCTCTGCCTCCCTGATCTGCGCACCGATCGCCTCAATCTGTGCCTGCGTTACATCCAGATCAGCCGCCGCTGTGTCATAATCTGCCTGCGAGACGGCATGTCTGGCAAGCATGGTTTTCTGGCGGCTCAAGGTCTGTTGGTTCAGCTGGAGAGTCGCCTGCTTTTCTTTCAGCTGTGCCTTCATATTGGCAAGTGCTGCTTCTGAAGTGCGCAGATCGTTTTTCTGCGTTGTCGAGTCAATTTCTGCAATCAGATCATTGGCTTTAACAAGCTGACCAAGTTCCACTTTCACAGACGTGATACGTCCTGAAGCCTGCGCGCCCACAGCGACAAGACGAACAGGCTTGATTGTTCCTGTGGCGAGCACTGTGACGTCAATATCACCGCGCGTTGCAACGGCAGTCATAATTGACTGCGTTTGCGAGGATGATTGACCGTAGAAGTAATAATAACCGCATAGGGCGACGGCGATAATCACAGCAGCCAAGATAGACAGACGTTTGAAACCCATTACCGAAAACCCTGAAGCTGCTGCATTATCTTACGTAAAACCATGTTATTTCGTTGATGCCTTAATGACAGCGCCATGTTGCTGAAGATGAGGCCCTGTATTGACGTCAGCGATCTCTGGCTTTGCCACTTCAACAGCGCCACTCCAACCACCGCCAAGTGCTTTATTCAATGCGATATAGTCCGTGGAGATGGCCACCTGACTGCTCAGCAGTGAATCTTCTGCTGAATAAAGCGAGCGATCAGCCTCAAGCAGATCAAGGAAGCTCGTTGTGCCGGACTGGTAAAGCGAGCGCGCAAGCGAAGCGGCCTCACGATAATGACGTGCAGAAACGGAGAGCTTCGACGACTTGATGCGTTCTTGCGCAAGCGAAACCATAGCATTTTCAACGTCTTCAAGTGCGGTGAGGATCGATGATCTGTAGGCAATAAAATACTGATCGCGCTGTGCTTGGGCGACCTCAACGGCTGCTTTGAGTTTTCCGGCATTGAAGATCGGAACGCTCAGGCTTGGGCCAAAAGACCAGCTGATTGAAGAGCTTTTGCCAAGGTCACCAAGTTGCGAACCGGAAGTTGCGATACTGCCGGTAAGGCTGACGCTCGGATAGCGTGCTGCTTCTGCCTGCCCGACCTTTGCAGTATATTGCGCGTATTGACGCTCTGCCAGACGCACATCGGGACGGGTCAGCAGAATATCGGCCGGAATGCCTGTCGGCATTGGTAATTTTGGTTTCGGAATCGCTTTGACAGGTTTCATGCGATCAGCAAGAGCTGATGGTGCGCGGCCCGTCAGTACCGACAACCGGTGAACCGATTGCGTATAGGACGATTCAAGATCAGGAATAGCAGCTTCAGTTGATGCGGCCTGTCCCGATGCGTTCGAAAGATCGACTGCCGACGAAGCACCGGCTTCAAATTTATCACGGGTCAGCTGTGCAGTCTTGCGCTGCGAGGCAGCTGTGCGTTTCGCTAAAGCAATACGAGCCTGATAACCTCTCGCTTCGACATAATTGGTGGTGACGTCACCAATCAGCGTCAGCAATGTGTTGCGCAACTCTTCTTCGGCACTATCCATACCATATTTTTCTGCTTCCACAGAGCGCTTGTTGGCACCGAACAGATCCGCTTCCCAGCTTGCATCAAGCCCTGACTTAAACAGGCTGCTGGTTGATGAGGCGCCACTATCACCACCAGCTGTTCTGCTGCGTGTTGCAGTTGCAGTGCCATCCGCTGAAGGAAACAGGCCTGAAACACTCTGCCTGTAAGATGCACGCGCTTCGCGCACCTTGGCTTTCGCGGTTGCGACTGTCAGGCTACCTTCCACGGATTCATCAACCAGTGCATTCAGCAATGGATCGTTGAAACGTTTCCACCATTCAGCCAGCTGCGCTGGCTTTTCTTGTTTGGCGGTGGCCTTATTGCCCCAACTGAATGGCATGTTCACAATGGGCTTTTGGTAATCCGGCCCGACAACGCAGCCACTAACAGCTGTCATCAGAAGCACTGCACTCAGCACTCTTAAATATCGGCTGAAGGGGCGCTTTTCAGCGCACTGTAAATTCTGTTGCATATCGTTCGCAGCCAGTGGTTTGTTAGGTTTTGTCATGATGATTTTCCGTCTGTAACTGCGGCGAAACTGTTTGATGAGAAGCGGCCTTGCCCTTGAATATGTGTCGAACTGTCACAAACAGCAGTGGAGCAAGAAAAATACCGATGAAAGTAGAGGCAATCATGCCGCCCATCACGCCGATACCAATGGCATTTTGCGCACCCGAACCGGCACCGCTGGCAATAGCCAAGGGTGTTACACCTAAGATAAAGGCAAATGAGGTCATGAGAATTGGCCGCAAACGCTGACGGGAAGCCTCAAGCGTTGCTTCGATAACGCCCATGCCCGCGGCCTGCCGTTCAATAGCAAATTCGACGATGAGGATCGCGTTTTTCGCTGCAAGGCCAATGGTCGTAAGCAGCCCCACTTTGAAATAAACGTCGTTTGATTGGCCAAAAATCGTTGCTGCCAGCAGCGCGCCGAATATGCCGATAGGAACCGTCAGCATGACGGCAAAAGGAATAGACCAACTTTCATAAAGTGCCACCAGACACAGGAACACGACCAGCACCGAAATAGCATAAAGCGCTGTTGCCTGATTTCCGGAAAGCCGCTCCTGATAAGAGAGCCCCGTCCACTCATGGGAATAACCGGCGGGCAATTGCTTCATGATGGCGTCGATTTCATCCATCGCGACACCGGAACTAACGCCTGATGCAGCTTCACCCTGTATCTCGACAGCTGACGAACCATTATAGCGTTCAAGGCGCGGTGAACCGTAATTCCAATGACCGGTGGCAAATGCTGAGAATGGAACCATCGTGCCGCTTGAATTGCGCACCTGCCATTTTTCCAGATCTTCCGGCTGCATTCTAAAATCGCTGTCGGCCTGAATGTAGACCGGCTTGATCCGTCCACGATCAATGAAATCATTGACGTAAGAACTGCCCCATGCGGTCGAAAGCGTTGTGTTGATGTCAGACAATGATACGCCGAGCGCGCTCGCTTTTTCCTGATCAATCGTGATTGAGAATTGTGGTGTATCTTCCTGACCGTTCGGACGTGTATTGGTCAGCTTTTCACTTTGCTGGGCTAGCCCCAACAGTTGATTGCGTGTCTCAATCAGCTTCGCATGACCGACGCCATTGACGTCTTTCAAGTAAAAATCAAAGCCATTGGAGTTGCCCATACCCTGAATTGCAGGCGGTGCAAGTGCATAAACCTTACCATCCCGAATCTGCGAAAAGACTTTCATCGCTCGACCGGCAACCGCACTTGAAGACAGATCAGCCGATTTGCGGGCGTCAAAATCTTTCAGCCGGACAAAGGCCATGCCGACGTTCTGACCCTGTCCACCGAAGCCAAAACCTACTACGCTCATCACACCATCAACGGCATCTTTTTCGTTTTCGAGATAGTAGTCAGTAACCTGCTTCAAGACGCGCTCGGTACGGTCTTGCGTCGCGCCAACAGGTAGCTGGACGCCGGTGATCAAAATGCCCTGATCTTCCTGCGGGAGAAACGAACTCGGCAATTTGGTGAAAAGCCAACCCATCGCAATAACGATTGCGACAAAGACGGCAAGAAACCGTGTTGAACGATTGAGAATTCCACTCACACCATTGCGATAGGCATTGGTTGTGCGATCAAATCCCCGGTTAAACCAGCCGGTTATGCCAGTTTGTTTAGCATGTCCTTCAGTTTTTTTCAAAAGTGTTGCGCAAAGCGCCGGCGTGAGCACAAGTGCCACGACCACCGAAAGAACCATCGCTGAAACAATGGTGACCGAAAACTGGCGATAGATAATGCCGACGGAACCACCAAAAAATGCCATTGGAACGAAAACAGCAGAAAGAACCGTTGCAATACCGATAAGAGCGCCAGTAATTTCCTGCATGGACTTGAGCGTCGCTTCTTTAGGCGAAAGCCCTTCTTCCTCCATGACACGTTCAACGTTTTCGACGACGACAATCGCATCATCGACGAGAAGACCGATAGCGAGCACCATCGCAAACATTGTCAGCGTATTGATGGAGTAACCAAACAGAGCCAGAACACCAAATGTACCAAGCAGAACCACTGGAACCGCGAGTGTTGGGATCAGTGTTGCGCGGATATTTTGCAGGAAGACCAACATCACCACAAAGACGAGGATGATGGCTTCGATCAGGGTTTTAATAACTTCGTCGATGGACAACTGAACGAAGGGCGTCGTGTCATAGGGGTAGACGACTTCAACGCCTTCCGGGAATGTGCCGGACAGGTTGTTGATGGTCTGCTGAACGGCTTCAGCCGTGCTGATGGCATTTGCACCCGTTGCGAGATTGATCGCAAGACCAGCCGCTGGCTTGCCATTGTAGCTGGAAGAGTTGGTGTAACTCTCTGCACCCAGTTCTACACGCGCAACATCATTAAGTCTAACAAGCGATCCGTCTGTTGTGCTTTTGAGAATAATATTGCGAAACTGTTCTGGTGTCTGGAGACGGCTCTGGGCTGTAACCGTCGCATTGAGTTGTTGGCCTTGTTTTGCAGGAAGAGCTCCAAGCTGACCGGCAGAGACTTGTGTATTCTGCGCTTCGAGTGCCGTCGTCACATCGCTCGGCATAAGCGCATATTTTGCGAGCTTATTGGCATCGAGCCATATGCGCATTGCATAGCCTGAACCAAAAATTTGTGTGTCGCCAACACCTTCAACACGCTTGAGCGTATCGTTGAGAGTGCTGTCGATATAATCGGCAAGGTCAGTTGCATTGAGTTTGCCGTCTTGCGAGACAAAGCCAATGACCATCAGAAAGCTGTCAGACGATTTGCTGACCGTAATACCCTGACTTTGAACGCTTTCAGGCAATTGCGACTGCACAAGCTGTAGCTTATTCTGCACCTGCATCTGCGCAACATCGGGATCAGCTGCACTGGTAAATGTCAGCGAAATGGATGCCGATCCTGTCGAGGTTGACGTAGCAGTCATGTAGTCGAGATTATCGATCCCGGTCATGCCCTGCTCAATCACTTTCGTAACTGAGTTTTCGACTGTCTCTGCATCCGCACCCGCATAAGTGGCATTGATGCGGACTGTCGTTGGCGCAATCTGCGGATATTGGGAAACGGATAGTGAGTTGAGCGCGAGCAGCCCGCCCAGCATAATGACAATTGCAATCACCCAGGCAAAGTTGGGGCGGTTAATGAAGAAACGTGACATCGTCTATTCCTTCACCGCATTGTTTTCAGTTGAACTTGCTGGTGCCTGTGCAGACTTGCGCTCGCGGACTTCGCCGGTGGTGTCGTCAACGATAACCGTCACGGCTTCGACATTCTGACCGGCTTTAACCATGAGAGAGCCTTCGACGATCACGCGATCGCCGGCCGATACGCCTGCGCTCACCAGCCAGTTATTGCCGACGCTTCGGTCAACCTGCAAAACGCGCTCTTCAACCTTGTTTTCAGCGTTCACGAATAAGGCGGTTGGCTCGCCCTTGGTGTTGCGGGAGACGGCGCGTTGCGGGACAAGAAAGCTATTCGGCGCGACGCCTTCTTCAACAAGGGCACGGACATACATTCCCGGCAGCAAAAGCCGGTCGGGATTTGGAAACTGCGCGCGTACAGTAAATGTGCCGGTCGTTTCACTCACGGCAGATTCAGCAAATTCGAGTGTACCCGCCAAAGGATATGTTTCACCATTTTCCAGACGGAGGCGAACACTCACATTTTCGCCGGTAATCTTTATGCGTCCATCTTTGATGGCTTGCCGTAAATTAAGAAGGTTGGTGCTGGATTGCGTCACATCCACATTGATCGGGTCAATTGTCCGGATAGTTGTAAGCGCGGTATCCTGACTTGCGGTTACAAGTGCGCCGGGCGTCAGGGTTGATTTATCAATCCGGCCACTGATCGGCGCTTTGATGGATGTGTAATCGAGGTTGATTTTCGCAGTGTCGAGTGCTGCTTTCGCTGCCGCGACATCTGCTTTCGCCTGCGCTAGAGAAGCTGCGGCTTCGTCAAAATCTTGCCGTGCGACAGCATTTTGTTTGATCAAGCCTTGATAACGCGTGACCTTAGCCTGTGCACTTGGGACAGAGGCTTCTGCTTTCTGAAGATCCGCAGCCGCACTGTCATAAGCGGCCTGATAGCTGGCCGGATCAATCTGGTAAAGCGCTTCGCCTTCATCTACCTCACCGCCTTCTTTGAAAAGGCGTTTTTGAATGATGCCGTTAACCTGTGGACGCACTTCTGATGTCAGTGAAGCCGTCGTACGCCCGGGCATTTCAGCAGTTATGGAGATCGACTGTGGTTGCAAGGTCACCACGCCCACTTGCGGCTTTGGTGCGGACTCGACACCGGCACTTGTCGTTCCTTCTTGAGAGCATGCAGAAAGCAATATGAGCGAAAAGGCAGCGGAAACCATGCAGCCATAGCGTACTGACTTTATGGTATTCTTCATTTTTTTATAGGTGACGCAGGGGGGGAACATCGTATAACCTTATTTATAAAACGAAGTCGTACCATTATTATATTTGCATAATGAGTCAATCATGCGTGGCCCGTAATCGGACCAAATGATATGCAACGCGCGAAATTGTGATGATAAGTGAGGGCCTGATGACGGAAACGAAAGCAAAACGCGGCCGTCCAAAAACGAAATCTGATGAACAGCGTACCGTTGAAATTGCACATCTTGCGCGTGATCTTTTTATTGCTAATGGATACGCGAATGTGACGATGGATGACATCGCTATTAATTGCCATATCTCTAAACGAACGCTCTATTCTTTGTTTAAAAGTAAGAGCGATATCTTTTCGGCAATCATCGACAACCATCGTAAGACCATGCTTGCGCTGCCCGGCGACTATGACCATTTGTCGATCTTTGACGCGCTCTGGGCAATATTCCTGCTGGATTTGAGCAAAGAGCAGGACCATGAGCGCCTTGCGATCATCCGTCTTGTGCGTCTGGAAGCAGAGCGCTTTCCTGAGCTTGAAGAAGTGCTGCATGAGCGCGGAGGAGAATATTCGCGTCGTTTGCTTGCAGATTGGCTGCAAAGGCAAAAGGATGCTGGACGGATTGTTCTCGGCGATCCTTGGAATGCTGCAAAAATCCTGATGGATATGATTTTCGGCGCGATCATCATCAAACACAGGCAGGAGCTTTTCTGGCCATCGGATACGGAAAGACGTGCCTATCTCAGTCAATGTATCGCGATCTTTACAAGCGGCATTTTGCCTGTTGAAAGCACGGAACGCCCGGATTGATCTTTGGTCTGATGACACGGAGTTAGCCTGACCACCAAACCTTCCTCTCTGGAAGAGGCAATGAAAATGCCGAGGACGCAGAAGGTTCGGATACCATGCGTCCCCGGCTTTTATGCGATGGGCAAAGTGAACTTTGCGTCGCGTAAGCTGATCATTTTGGAGAACATTGCACGGGGTCTTGCGGGCCATAGATACATATGTTGTCCGATCAGTTTTGGGTACTGCCGCACCCACATTCAATTTACTTTTAGCCACATCTAAAGCAAGTTTCGTTTTGTAATGATTGTTGTCCGAATGTTTCTCGGCTCGCTTTGATGTTGTTTGCAACATGCTCTCGGCTTCTATTTCCGAGCGGCTTTTATCATGACGCGCTGCATAAAACCCTTGGGCGTTTTATTCTCAACAGTGATGGTGCCGCCAAGACGCTCGATTATTTCCTTGGCAATTGCCATGCCGAGTCCCGCACCGGGATGCTTCTTGCGCCGACCTGCATCCACACGGAAAAAAGGCTCGAATATGTGTTCAATCATCTCCTCGGGTATCCCGGGGCCATCATCTTCGATTTGAACGACTACATTCTTTCCATCTGTGCACCACGACACTTTGGCGTGCTCGCCATGTGTGGCTGCATTGATGATGAGATTTCGCAATGCGCGGGTTAATGCAATCGGGTTTGCAACGACAGTCGTTTGCTTATCATAATCACGTTTGCTGAGTTCTACTGAGTAACCGAGGGTTGAAAGCTCACTGACAAGACCGCCAATCAATTCGTTGACACGCAAAGGCTGCGTTTCTTCAGCGCCGCCAACCTCTTCGCGCACAAGCCGGATCGCGCTATCAGCAATCAGGTCCAGTTCTTCGAGATCCGAAAGCCATTTCGCACGCTCTTGTGCATCTGCAACAAATTCGGCGCGCAATCGCATTCTTGTCATGGGCGTGCGCAAGTCATGGCCTGCAGCCGCGACCAGACGCATACGGCTTTCCATCGCATTCTTCAGGCGAAGCGACAGATTATTAAGTGCGCGCGCTGTCGCCCGAATTTCCGCTGACCCTGTTTCGGGCACATGGTTTAACGTGCCGTCAGGTCCAATATGGGAGACGGCATCTTCGAGAAGGCGCAATGATTTTGTGGCTTTGTTCGCGGCCCATAAAGCGAGCAAACCGCTACCAAGAATAATCGTAACGACCCACATCGCCAGAATACTGTTTCTGCCCGGAGGCGGGCCCATGCGGGGTATTTGAGTAATCAGCCATTTGCCCGGCTGAACATAGACGGAAACAGCATCAGATCGTGGGTTTTCGGTATGGCTGACAATGATTTCCCAATTGCGACCACTTGAGCGAAGAGATTTAGCAATAAAGTCGGTTGCTCTTTCGTCAACGTCCTGAATATCAGGCGCAGTTTCGATCCGCACTCCCAAAGATCTCGCCTTATCTGCGTCTTCTTCGGCGAGTGCAGCAGCAACGACGATCTGGCGCGCGATTGGATCAAACATTAACGGCTGAGGCGGTGGACTTAAAACACGATCGGCCGCAAAAATGACCAATCCAACGACCATTATAATGACGCAGATCAGCAAGAGGGCTATTCGGTTGCGAAGTGAGTTCATTGCTTAACAACGGATGTTGAGACGGGTAGTGTCATTTGATATCCGCCATTGCGCACTGTCTTGAACACGTCGGACGTATGATAAGGCTCCAGCTTCTTGCGCAGACGGCTCATCAAAACATCGATGGAACGGTCGAGTGGGCCGCGTCCGCGTCCTTGGGTAAAATCTAAAAGCTGATCACGTGATAATAGCCGTCCCGGTCTTTCCAGAAACACTTTAAGAAGGTCGAATTCAGCCGCAGTCAGATCGACTGCGCCGCAATCCGCCACAACCACAGTCCGCAGCTGCGGATTTAGTGTAAGCTCGCCAAAATGATAAATTGTGACTTCGTCGCTTGGCAATGTGCCAAGTTGCTGTGTGCGGCGGAGCACGGCCTTTATGCGCGCTATCAGTTCACGCGGGTTAAAAGGTTTTCCGAGATAATCGTCAGCGCCGATTTCCAGCCCAATAATCCGATCAACGTCTTCTTTAAGTGCAGTCAATAAGATTACTGGAAGGGTTGAGTTTTCATTGTGCAGCCGCCGACAAATATCCAGCCCTGAACCATCGGGTAACATGACATCCAGAACTAAGAGATCCGGGTTTGTCTCCTGTAACTTTCGTTCGCACTCGCGGCGGTCACCAGCAACAGAAACGCGAAAACCCTGCTCACTGATATAGCGAGACAGGAGGCTGCGTATTTCTGGGTCGTCATCGACAATTAAGATATGTGGCTGCGCGTTCATTGAGTTCCATCACTTGTTATGGAAACATTTATAATGAGTTTGTCAGTTTTGGCTGAGCTTTTTTGTATCCCAACATTGCTGAATAGCGTTCAGCAATGTTGGGATACAAATTTCGGTGCCGTTTTCACGTTCAGAAACATGCTGGACGGAAGAGAATTACACAGCTGCGATAATTAGCCTCTTCATGTTTTGAATATGAAGGGAAAGATCGTGAAGCGCTATCTTTTGGCTACGCTTCTGCTCACGCAGATAGCTATTATCCCACAATTCGCATTTGCTCAGAATTTTCCACCGCATGAATTTGAAGGTTCCTCTCCAGAAGGGCAACCGCCCTTTAATCCGGCAAATAAGCCCTGGATGGGCGAGAAGCCACCTCTCCATCCGGGACTTGCTTTGGCTGCGGAACTGAATGCAGTTGCGACATATATCGGTCTGGAATCCGGGCAGAACGAAGCTTGGATCGGTTTCACAACATCGCTCATTGCTATGCGCGAACCGCCAAAACCAAAAGATTTTTCCCCGGCACATATTGATGTGATGGGCCTGCTTCATCAGGAAGCCGATGACGCAATCCGTCATGGGCAGGATGCTGCAAAATTTAAGGATGCTTTGGCGAAATTGTCAGCAACCTTGCGAGCGGACCAATTGGAAAAATTACAAGCGGTTCTGAATCCAATGCCGCATTTGATGCCCAGGCCGCCTTTTGGATCTGGTCCTCATATCGAGAGAGAGCCACTTGGGGCTTCTTCGGGAAACTAAATCCGATTTTCCTTACGCGTTCTTTTTCACTTGGCCGTCCAAGCCGAGCATCCAGTTATTCGAAAGACAGACAATTGTATTTACGGACTGCCAGCTTTCACACGTATCCCCGCGGTTGGCCTTACTACCCGGGTTCGTGGCTTTCCTATCCCAAGTTTCAATATCGAATTGAGGCAAGTGATGCTTTGCGCCGCGGGATGCAGAGAACCGGAATCAAAACCGAAGTCGGCCCTAAGTGGAAGCCAAGTAATGCCGATATAGCTGTGATCTGGAGCTGGAAGCGCCCCAAAATCATTAAGATGGCGCAGCAAAAGAATACGCCGCTCATTGTGATGGAGCGTGGTTTCATCCAACCACGCAATGAGTGGGTCAGCCTCGCGCTGAATGGCTTCAACAATCGAGGCCATTTTCCGCCAGCCAATGATGGCGGTGAACGGTGGGAGAAGCATTTCAGCCATCATTTGCGACCGTGGCAGGAGCGAAAAGGCTATGCGTTGCTCATAGGGCAGGTCCCCGGAGACTCGTCGCTAAACGGCCTTGATATCGTGGAGTGGGCACAGTCCCGAACTGATGAGTTGCGAAAGGCTGGGCACGTTGTTGTCTATAGACCACACCCTTTGGCCGATACGCCTGTGCCTGATGGGGCGATCTGCTCGCGGCGTGATCTTCAGACTGATCTTACCTACGCTGGCTTTGTCGTAACATACTGCTCAACAACAGCAGTTGAAGCTGTTCTCGCCGGAGTTCCGGTCTGCGTCGAAGACGAAGGCTCCGTTGCTTATCCAATGGGGTCTCATCGAATTGATGAGCCTTTGAGACGACCTGATCGCACGCAGTGGTGTCATGACCTTGCCTGGCGCCAGTGGTCAATCAATGAATTAAAAAACGGCAGTGCGTGGCGACATTTGCTCTCCGCGTTTTCCCCTCTCTAAGACGAAACTTGGCGAATTCTTGATGAAGAAGCTTCTTTACATTTTGATTGTTGCTGCGTTTACTTATGACGTAGGGACTGCTGCTGCCGCGTTGCAAACCGCGAGCGATATGACGTCGCCTTCAATCGCTTTGGAAGTGCCGGAAAAGAATGATACGACTGAAATCAGTCAAACGGCTGGTACGGCGGAAGAAGTGAGAACTTCTCCTCAATGGTCGAGCGAAGCGGATGCTATAATCGAGAGATACGGCAACTGGACATTTGATTGTCGGCGTTATGCGGAAGGACCGCGTTGTTCAATCAGTCAGAAAGTTGGCGATCAGCTCGGCATTGAGGTGCTGCAACCTGATAAGAAGGATACAAATAAGGCATTGTTGTTATTGCCTTTTGGCCTAGCCGTTTCGGAAGGCGTTACTCTGGTGATAGACAATACACCATCTGACCATCGCATACCTTTTTCCACCTGCGCTCCAGATGGATGCATTGTGCCGATGGTGGTCGCAGATAAAAGCATGGATCAAATTCTAGCTGGCACTCAATTAAAAATAATCAGTTTCGACGCCATTTCTTCAAAAAGAAAAGAATTTTCCATACCGCTTAACGGCATTGTGAAGGCCTACCATAGGCTCAGAAGCTACCAAAAAAACTGATAGACCCGATCAATTCACAGGCCACCTATATGGACATAATATATACAATTGCAGGTGCGTTGTTGATCCTGCGTTTCATCATGATAGCTATAGTAGCAGCACTATTCTTAGGCGTACTTTTTCTGGTAAAATCGCTTTTTAAAGTATGCAAGATAAAGTCTGATACGCTTCATTAGCGCGCATTACCAGCTTCAGTTATGTTTAATTGCTAGAGCAACTTTCAGCAAACAAATGTTACAAATTACGCGTTGTAAGCAGTGCAACACTCAATATCATCGCGTGCACAAAGACACAGATTCTGGAAAATCCTTCCATAAACATCTTGTCTGGCCCTCGTTTTTTAGTATCGCGTAAGAAAGCTAATCCTGCATGAAAAACCCCAAGATTCTTGGTGCCGCTTCAGCGCTCGCCATGTCAGTTGCTCTGGTAGCTTCAGGTTCGGCTGCGCTTTCTCTTGCATCGGTCACTGCTGCTCATGCTGCTGTTGTCAATCGCATTGAAGTGCGCGGCAACGCGCGTGTTGATGCGCAGACGGTCCGTGATAATATCGGCATTCAGCCGGGCAAAGCTTTCAACGCTAATGACATCGATGAAGCTGTAAAGCGTCTCTATGCAATGGGCCTGTTCTCTGATGTTCGCATCAACCAGTCCGGCAGCACGCTCGTCGTTCATGTTGATGAGCGTTCGGTCGTCAATAACGTCCTGTTCCAGGGCAATAAGAAGATCAAGGATCCTGATCTGGCACGTGCAGTCCAGCTCAAGGCGCGTTCGCCTTATGATGCTGCAACCATGGAAGCCGATAAGGAAGCCATCAAGGGTGCTTACGCGCATATCGGACGCAGCGATGCGATCGTGAATGCACGTACCGTTGATCTCGGTCAAGGTCGCGTCAATGTGGTCTATGAGATCACGGAAGGTGGTCGCACCAAGATCGCGGACATTAACTTTGTCGGTAACAATGCTTACGGTTCGCGCCGTCTGCGCGATGTCATCTCCACCAAGCGTTCGAACCCGCTGTCGTGGTTGACCCGTAATGACGTTTACGATGAAGGCCGTTTGCAGGCTGACGAAGAAGCGCTGCGTCGTTTCTACTACAACCGTGGTTATGCAGATTTCCGCGTCTTGTCTTCAAACGCGACGCTTGATCCTTCGACCAATGAATACACGATCACCATCAATGTTGATGAAGGTAATCGCTATAACTTCGGTGATGTTTCTGTTGAAAGCACCGTTGAAGGTGTTGATACGCAGGCGCTCAATGGCCTCGTAAAGACCCGCTCGGGCAAGGCTTACAGCGCCAAGGAAGTTGAAGACTCGGTTACTGCGATCACCGAAAACGTAGCCGGTAGCGGTTATGCTTTTGCGAAAGTTGAGCCACGCGGTGATCGTAACTTCGAAAACAACACGATTTCGGTTGTTTATAGCGTTGATCAGGGTCCACGCGCTTATGTTGAGCGCATTGAAATCCGTGGCAACGACAAGACACGCGATTACGTAATCCGTCGCGAATTCGACATGAATGAAGGCGATGCCTTCAATCAGGTCATGGTTCAGCGCGCAAAGCGTCGTCTTGAAGCGCTTGATTTCTTCCAGACAGTCAATGTTTCAACCGCTCCGGGTGCAGAGCCTGATCAGGTTGTTCTGATTGTTGATGTTGTCGAGAAGTCGACCGGTGAATTCTCCATCGGTGGTGGCTATACAACAGGTGGTGATACTCCCGGCCCATCTGTTGAAGCCTCCATAACGGAGCGCAATTTTCTCGGTCGTGGTCAGTTTATAAAAGTAAGCGCCGGGGTCGGAACAGATGATGTACAGAACTATGCGCTTTCGTTCACAGAGCCATACTTCCTTGGCTCACGTGTCGCAGCGGGTTTTGATGTTTTTCGCAGAACATATACGGCTAATAGCACGTACTATGTTGAGCAGACAGGTGGTACGGTCCGGCTCGGTCTTCCAATCACCGAGAACGTTACAGGTGGTATCGCTTATAATCTCGTTCAGGACAAATACACGCTGGATGATGATGTGAGCGACCCTGAGAGTTACTATGCGCCAGCGATTATCGATGCTGTCAATAACAGCCCTTGGATTCGTTCTTCGATCAGTTATTCGCTGACCTATAATTCGATTGATGACATGAAGAACCCACATGATGGTATCTTTGCAAAGTTCAATCAGGAATTTGCAGGTCTCGGCGGCGACGCGAAGTACATCAAGACGACTTTCAAGGGCAATTACTATCAGACACTCGCACAGGAAGCTGATATCGTCGGTATGCTGGGCGTAGGTGGTGGTTATATCTACGACTATAGCGGCGACGGAACGCGCATTTTTGATTTGTTCAAAAGCAGCACTGACATAATCCGCGGCTTTAAATATATCGGACCCTATCAGGAATCGACCAGCGGTAAAAAATATTGGCTTGGTGGCAATACTTATTTCAACGCAACTGCGGAGCTACAGTTTCCCCTGCCACTTGTACCAGATAGCTTAGGTATGCGCGGCGGCGTTTTTGCAGATGCCGCAACGATTTATGGCAATGATACAAGTGGGGCACTCGGTGAGGATATGAAGTTGCGTTCGTCAGCGGGCGTTAGTCTTATGTGGGCGTCGCCATTCGGACCTCTGCGCTTCGATTACGCTTTCCCAATTACCAAAGCTGACTCTGATAAGGTGCAGAACTTCAATTTCGGTATGTCGACGAAGTTCTAATGGTTAACGCATAACCGTTTCATGTCGTAGGGAACCAGAGAATAGTTTATTGCTACTACAATTTACGCGCGGCAGCAGCCAGACGTGACACGAGTTTGGGAAAACCATAGGGTATTGAGAGGACCGTCGGCGTCAACACAGACCAGATTTCTGCCGGGTCCTCTAAAGCCACAACTGTTCCTCGCTGAACCGAGGGCAAAGTACGGAATATTGGCTGTCTATTCAGTGCCGCTTCTGCCCCCTCAGAAAACCAGGCTATTAAGATGTCACAGTCCAGCACATCAAGCTGCTCAAGACTGACCGGTTTGACGTATCGACCGCCTTCCGCCTTTCCCAAATTAACAACACCTTGGCATGGACGCAAACCCAACTGTTCAAACATTACGAAACGGCTATCACCAGACAAATAGACATCAAAGCCATTTTGCCGCGGAAAATGTGAGACAAGCGCGAAAGACTTACCTGCAATTTCCGGGTGTCTTGTTCTCAAATCATCAATTGACTGATCAACCGCATCTATCAACTGCGTCGCTTGCGACGTTTTCCCCATGGCGTGTCCTGCCAATAGGGTTTGCTCACGCCAGTCGCTTGTCCAGGCACCATTTAAAGGGCAAACAACTGGAGCGATCTGCGATAGCCTTTGATAGGCAAGCCCATCTATTCCCGAAAAAACAGATAAAATGAGGTCTGGGCGCAACGCAGCAATCTGTTCGTAATTTACCAAATAGTTCATCAGAACTGGCTTTTCAGACCCAATATACTGTGTGTTCCAATCTGCGATTTTATCCGGCCAATAAGGATAACCCGTCATGCCAACCGGCACTTCGCCCAATGCGATAACCGGATCCTCGCCACACCACCCAATTGTCACAATTCTCTTGGGAGGTTTACGAACAAGCGTTTCCCCAAACGAATGCCTGATCGTAACAGGAAAGCCGTCGTCTGCTTTTGCCGGGTCGATAAAGAATAGTGAGGGGACAGCGATCCCCCCAATCAAGAGCTGCCTGCGCGATAGACGCACAGGACGCTTTTTCAGTAACTGCGGGGAAGCCTCATCACACATTATCTGTGCTCAGAATTTTGCAGTTAGAGTAAGATTAAAATTGCGGGGTGCTCCGTAAAACAGGAGCCCGTCTTCTGTTAATCGCGAGTACTTTTTATCAAATACGTTGTTAACGTTGAGCTGTGCTTCCATGCTGTCGGTAAATTTATATCTTGTAAGGAGATCGACCGTCGCAAATCCAGATTGCTTGAAGTCTACAGTCTCAGTACCAGTAGATATTGGCCTGGATGTTCCGCCCTGCCAACGCACCCCGCCGCCCAGCGTCAGCCCGTCCAAGCGATCCTTCAAGTCATAAGTGGTAAACAGACCGGCGGTAGCGCGTGGAATTTGTGGATTGACCCGAACTCCGTCAGCATCTTTGCTTTCCATATAGGTGCCACTCAGCCAGGCATTCCAGCCGTAAGCAATCTCTCCGCCAATCTCGGCTTCAATACCCTTCGTTTCAACACCCTTAGCCCCTCGATAGGCCTGACTGGATGTGCCGGGCACGTAATAGCCGGTATCTGCAACGGCGACATTGTCTTGGAGCGTTCGGAAGATCGCAGCAGAAGCATTCAGTCGGCCATCCAGAAACTCACCCTTTAATCCAATTTCATAGCTTTTTCCGGTTTTGGGGTCGAGAAAATTGCCATACCTGTCAAGATTGGTTTGCGGGGCGAAAATGTCCGTATAACTCGCATAAACAGTCAAATTATCAGTCAGATCGTAGGTCAATCCAACGTAAGGGATAACTTCATTGCCGGTGGCGATGGTTCCATAAGTGTTCTGTTCCCACTTTGTAAACCGGCTGCCGACGATCGCGTGAAGACCATCATACAACGATAGCCGTGTCGCAACATAAGCCGCCTGCTGTTTGGTTTCCGTGAGGTAGTAATAAGGGTTTGTCCATTCTGGTTCTGCCATCGAACCGTTCCAGTCGAAGAGGTTCGCAATCGGGGTGAGCGATTTTCTCGAGCGGAAATAGTAATTCTGCTTGGCATAGTCACTCGTCAGTCCGGCCGTGAAGTCATGCTGTCTTTCAAACAGTTCGAAGTCGCCTGACAGATTAAGATTAAGGACACGCTGCTCTGCATCCGCAATCATATAGCTTGGCGCAAAGCTGATCCCACTACCATCCGGGTTAAGTACCCCACGCGGAAAGTTACCCTTCATATCATAGTTGCTGCCACGTTGCAGCGCATCCGCACGCAGTTTCCAGCCATTATCAAACTCGTGATCAAGGCGCCCAAAGACATTCCATGTCTCAGCTTTATAATAAGTCCAATCCGTTGATGTAGAGAATGATCTCGGGAGGTTGGCAGGCTGGCCGTTACTCATCATGGCCGGTATTCCACCCCACTGCGCACCATCGGTATCTCGTTTTTGATAATCCGCGCCAATGGTGACAAGCGTATCTTCAGATACATCTATTTCTGCGGTTCCATAGATCGCGCCACGTTTCATGTGCTCGCGATCAAAAAACGCTTCTTTATTTTGCAGTACGCCTATCACGCGCCCACGAACCGTACCCTCCTTATTTAAAGGCGAAGAATAGTCCAAAATCGTTCGATAATTGTCCCAAGAACCCGCACTTGCTGTGATCGAACCCTGCGCAGTTTTGGAGTCAGCACGTTTACGAACAAAATTAATGGAAGCAGACGGATTGCCAGCGCCGGTCATAAGGCCAGTCGAGCCTCTGACAATTTCAGCATGATCGTAAAAAGCACTCTCATTGGAATGCTCGCCATGCCAGCCATTCTGCACATTGATCGTCACGCCATCATATTGAAAGCGGTCGATATAAAAGCCACGGGCATATGGTTCTGATCGGTAACCATCTGTTTCATTTACAAAAATGCCAGGACTGGATTTCAACACATCTGTAATATTTTGCGCATTCGTATCTTTGACGCGCTGTTGTGTAATCACACTTGTGGATTGCGGAGTTTCTCGGGGCGAGAGCGCCAATCCAGTCGCAGAATTCATGGACTCAATCGTATAGAGATTGGAACCTTCAGTCTGGTTGCCGCTACCCTGAACTGTAATTGTATTCAGAACAGTGGTACCTTCAGCATTTAAACCACTGGCCTGTATGCCGGGTTTTGCAATCAGAACTGTCTTGGGTCCCGCAAATCTATATTCTAACCCTGAACCTGTCAGAAGACGTGTAAGTGCTTCCTGTGGAGTTAACGATCCGGAAACACCTGCCGAGGTGAGGCCACGCAATGCAGAAGCATCAACTGATACCTGCATCCCAGCTTGCTGTCCAAAAACAACGAGAGCATTTTGAAGAGATTGTGGGCGGATAGTAAAAGACTTGTTCTCGGCATGCTGCGAAAGAGCTGGGGTAGCCATTCCAATGATCGCAACTGCGGTACTCATCCACAACGCCGCAACCACACCTCGTCTCACAATGCCCTTAGCACGCATTTCCAAAACCCTTCACTCTTCAGTATGAGGAGCAATGCAATTGCATTGCCTGAAAGCCTCTTACCTAAAGAACGAAACAGGTTTCAGTTTTTTCAGATAAAAATACTCATGTTTTCAATTTTCTTCAAAAACGCGCTTAAAATGTTGAAACAACTGTCAGCCAGGGACTGATCTGCCGGATACGTGCGCCATGAACTTGCACAAGAGCAGTCAACGCATCCATGGGTTTATTAAGATCATACACCCCGGTTACCCGCCTATTACCGAGATCATCGCTGGCCAGGACTATCTTGCCTTTATACTGCCGCCGGATTTCATCAACGACATCGGAAATGGTCTGGTCTTTGACTGCAAGCATGCCGCTGCGCCAACTTCCAACCAGTTCAGGCATATCATTTCCACGTGCAACCTGCCCGTTACTATCAATGCGCACCCAATCTCCAGCTTCCAGCGGCGATCCAACTTGTTGATTTGCAGCGGAACTATCAACAGCAACGCGACCATGATTAACCGCGACAGCTACGGCTTCACTCATTATCTTGACATCAAATGCAGTGCCAAGAACTGTTGCATCGACATTTCCCGCGACAACTTGAAATGGTCGATTTTTATCGGGCTCAACTTCAAAATACGCTTCTCCGGATAGGAGCTTGACCCGCCGGAATCCCTCGTCAAAATCAATCTGTAAGGCACTACCAGCGCCAAGATGAACGAGACTGCCATCCTCTAGATGTATGTTGCGCGTTTCAGCTTTGCCAGTTGACCAATCCGCTGAAAACCAAATGCTAAAACTCGGCTGGATAACAACAGTAAGACAAACAGCCGCGAGAACAGCTACTGAATAGATTGCTGGCCACAGACGGGATTGTCTGCCAGCTTGCCGCCCAGAGATTGGCCGCTGCGATGCTTTAGCCGTGCCGCTAAGAACCGTCGAACCCATTGCATTCGCGAGCGCATTCGAGACATACTGTGCCTCATTCCATGCTCGGTTATTTTCCGCACTGCTTTTTAGCCACGCATTGAAACGATCAAGAAGGTCAGCATCATCTGGCTCTTCCTGTAGCGCGATTAACCAATGGAGTGCTTCGCGATTTGCACGCTCTGATATCTCACTCGATGAAATAAGTCTGACTCCCTAGAAACTATTCGACATTTGCTGTTTGTACTTTCAAAATCACCCCTCATATCAAGAACGAAATCGAGCGGCACTTTTTCAATTATCGACACATATCTTCAATTGCGATCTATCAAACGCTTACGACAATGATCGAGCCCTTCGTAAATGAGAGCATGAGCTAAAGCGACAGAAACTCCAAGATGTGCGGCGATTTCTTTCAGTTTGAAGCCTTCGAACCGGTGCATTTCGAGGGCAACTCTCGTTCTTTCAGGAAGCTCAGCCATCGCATCCATCACCACACGCAACTCGTCGCGATGCGCGATTACGTCCTCCTGAGAGGGCCGGTCTTCAGCAACAGCCTCAAAATCGGTGGTATTGTCATGACGACGTCGGTCATTAACTGCGCGTCGGGTTAAATCAATCGCCAGATTGCGTATGATACGGCGCAGATAACCAACAGGCTCTTCAAGGTGTCGGTCAAAAGTAGCGGCATTCAACCGTAGGAAGGCTTCTTGAACAACATCTTCGCCCTGCGCGCGATCACCTACAATCGTCGTTGCGTAATCAACAAGCTCACGACGATGATCAAGATATGTTCTGAGATTTCTGTCGGTATAATCCAACTTTACCCCGCGGATTGCCACTAAATCACACAAATATTTTAGAATAATTTTAAAGAGCCAGATTAGCTGTAAGATGGTTCTTCAATCGCCTGCGTACCTATTTGAATTGCAGTACAAACGCAATGGCTTTTACTTCGCCAGGGATAAGCGGAGGTGATGCTGCATGATATTTTATTGACTATGCGCAGAAAGATAGGCCGACTATATAGCCTGCCCCGATTGTTGACCCAGGTTAATTTCCATTATGCTGGAAGAGCGAAAAGCTTGAATCAAGATGCGCTTTTTAAATTCATAAACGCTGTGCTTACAGCGGCCTGTTTTCTGCAGCTGGTACCTTCTACTGTGCTCCTCCTATAGCCGGAACAGGCTTGGAAGGAGCGATTTCAGAGCTGATAAAAGACGCAGGCTGTTTGAAGTCCGATGTCTGCATGCAAATAACGATCAAATCATCGCGCATTAGATAACTGCCAATCAGAGGTTTCAATCCAGCGCCTCCGTGATCCAAGTGACCCTCAGCAGTTTTACACACGGTACCCGCCCAATCAGAAACAGATATGCGTGCCGAGATGAGCTATCTTTTGCATCGACACATAAACATCGTAACAACCTGACATAAAAGATAAACATTACAAGCCGATTGCTACTCAATATGGCCCCTCAAGCCAACATATATTGTTGCCTGACTTGAGGGGAACAAATTGATTATAGGTCTCCCAAAAGGTCGTTAATTCTATTTTCTGATTCCGTAAGGGCTTCTTGTATAGGCGTGTTTCCCACAATCGCTGAATTTAGTTCTTCTGCTAAGATGTCCTGAATAGCAAATTGTCTTTGAACTTGTGGTGGCAGCGTCTGACCTGTGGTTGCGATTTTCTCAACTTCAGACCGGTGTGGCATCGCTGCAAATGTTTCGGAATCAATAATTGACTGGATTGCAGGCAAATGCCCAGTGCGAGCCCAATCGGCTTCATTGTTAGCTAAAAACTTAAACAGTTTGCCAATTGCCGCACTCTGCTCATCTGATCTATCTTTTTTTGGAAGAACCCATGCATGTCCATCGGCATACGTTGCATCTTTCTCAGGAAAGAGCTGAGATACCGGATAGACACGATATCCATCAGACAGAGGATTGCCCGGCTTTTTTGCTTGCTCATCGAATGTTCCAATAAGCCACGTTCCATTTATAGCAATACCACCTGCACCCTGACTAAAAGCTGCCACCGATGCAGCATAATCCATATCCTTAGTGCTCAGACCTTCCGTATAAATCTTTTTCATGAGCGAAAGCGCCGCAACACCCTCTGGTGTGTTTAGCTTGACCTCTGAAGGATTGGCGAAGAAATCTGAATTCTGTTGCTGCAACCACGTGTAGAATAACCTTGCATAGGCCGCGCTTTCGTTAGCCGTGATTTGCACAAAGTATGGCTTTCCGGTCTTCTCTTTAAATTGAGCGCCTTGCACGAACAATTCATCGACAGTTTTGGGCAGAATTGGTGTGCCATCCGGATTTACCAAATCTGCTTCCTTCATCAGGTTCATGTTGACATGAAACAACATTGTCCAGGTGTCAAAAGGCAGACCATAAACAGCCTCTTCTTTTGCCACGCCACTTTTGGCCACCTCGGTGAAAGTCGCCAAATCAACCCCTGAGCTGGCCAATAATTCGTCAATCGGCTCTATGAGCCCACGCGACTGATAATCAGGTATGATTGAATAATGCATACTCACAACGTCGGGGGCAGACCGAGAGGCCAGCTGCGCATTGAGCTGGTCATATCCGGGCCACTCAACGGTCGTGACATTCACTTTTATATCGGGGTTATCTTGCTGAAATTTATTGACCAGAGTGGTTATGATGCCGCATTCGCCGACAGCTTTTGAAACATCGGTACTCTTACCATATTCGGCTTCGCAAGCACCGAAGAAACGTTGCAGATTGATCGTAACTTCGGCCTGCGCAACCGACATCAGGCTATAAAAGCCAAATACACTTCCAAGTAATACTCGTTTCATTTCTCTCTCCCTTTTTTGCTTTGTGTAAAAGATCGCTCCTCCGATCCACCACCAGCTATTTGACAGCTCCGCCGGACACAGCGGTAACAATGTGTTTTTGAAACAGAACATAGACGATGATCACTGGTAGGCTGGCAAAGACTGCCTGAGCCGTTAGAAAGCCAAGACCTTCACTCTGCGCAAAGTTGGTTTGACTGGAAGCAATTCCGACGGTCAGCGTGTACATTTCTTTGTTTGTCGCAGAAATCAGAGGCCACCAGTAATCATTCCATGCATGAAGGAATGTAAAAATACCGAGTGTTGCCTGTGCCGGTAATGTCAGCGGCAACAGAACCCGCCAGAATATTTTAAAGCGCGACGCGTGATCAAGAAGCGCTGCCTCATCAATTTCGGGTGGAATAGCCTTAAAAAACTGGGTCATCAAGAAGACACCGAAAGGTGCTGACAGACCCGGCAATATCAAGGCCTGATAAGTATTATGCCAACCGATCCATGTGAACATCTGATGGCGAGCGATAATGACCGCCTGTTCTGGTACCGCCAATCCAAACAATACGATAACAAACAAGACTTTCCGAAATGGAAACTCAAGCCGGGCAAAAGCATAGCCAGCCAATGATGAGAGGACCAAAACACCGAAAGTCATACCAACTGCCACGATGAAACTGTTTCCGAGCCAGCGGAACACCATGCTGGATTGGCCAATGTCAGCGTAGTTGCGCAAGGTATAGGGGAAGCTGAATACGGCTTCAGATCCCAAGGCAAGCTCCGCATTTGCCTTAAACGATAAACCAACGACCCACAAAAACGGCGCAAGCATGATGATCGCGAGCACTGTTACACCAATCAGAATAATCCGATCATTACTCTTGTTGGATGTGATCATGATCGCCCCTCCTTGCGTCGGGTTACAAAATATTGCGCCATCGCTGCGAGCAAAATAATCATGAACAAAACTTCTGACGCAGCAGCAGCTCTACCGATTTCCCAGCGGACAAAACCTGTTTCGTAGATATACATAACGATCGGACGCGAGGAGCCAGACGGACCGCCATTGGTCATCAGCAATGCCTGACCAAAGAGCTGAAACTGCATCACAATTTGAATGATCGTTACGAGAATGAGCGTTCGCATAATTTGAGGTAGCGTTATGTGTGTCAGAACACGACGATGCGATGCATTGTCCAATGCCGCCGCTTCGTAAATATCGCGCGGAATCTGCTGCAACGCTGCGAGAAACAACATCATTGGCAATCCGATGCACCACCATACTGTCGCGACACCAACAGAAAATAGCGACCAGCCCGATGTAGATAGAAACCCTATCGGCTCTAAACCCAGTTTGGAAAAGATCATCGCCATCAGCCCTTCATTCGGGATGAAGACAATGCGCCAGATAAGTGTCACAATAGTAACAGACAATACCGATGAGGCGAAAAAGGTGCCTCTTAATATGGAGGATAGACGACCTGGTCTGTTGAGTGCCAGCGCAAGCCCTAGTCCGATAACTACAAGCGTTGGAACCGAGAAAACTACGAAAACGACGGTGTTGCGTAATGCCTGAAGGAAGACGCGATCATTAAAGAGACGCTCATAATTCCGAAGCCCTACAAACTGTCCGGGTGCAAACAGGTCTACCTTTAGCAATGAAAGCCACATGCCCCAAAACAAAGGGACAACAAGCATGCTGATAAACATCAACATGAATGGCACTACAAAAAGAGTATTACTGTGGCGCTCTTTCATGCTGCACCAACCTTAGCCGGTATAGCCCTTCCATCCTGAGCAAACAGATGTACAAAATTCAAATCTGGCTTCAGATAAATTTCGTCTTTTGCTCTGATCAAAGTCCGACCATCGGCCTGCGCGGTTAACTGGGATCCATCGTGCAGGCGTGTATAAAGCAGGGTTCGTTCGCCCAGTCGCTCAACAATCTCGACTTTAGCCTTTACACTGTCACTTTCCTCTGGGGTAACAACCTTCACGTCTTCCGGACGAACACCCATCGTTTCAATTATTGAACCCCCTTCACGCATAGGAAGGCGAAGAGCCCCAACACCGCTGACTTTTATGCTCGTCCTGTCATTGTCTCCCTGTGCTGATAACACGGGCAGAAAACTCATCGCTGGCGTCCCAACGAACCCGGCAACAAAACGTGTAGCAGGTCGTTGATAGATCTCAGTTGGTGTACCAATTTGCTCTATTTTGCATGCATTCATCACAACAATACGGTCAGCAAGCGTCATCGCTTCTACCTGATCGTGGGTAACGAAGACCATTGTCGCACCAAGCCTTTGATGTAAGCTTGCGAGTTCAAGGCGTGTTCGACCGCGCAGCGCAGCATCAAGATTGGAAAGCGGCTCATCAAACAAAAATGCTTTGGGTTCTTTGACAATCGCGCGACCGATAGCAACACGCTGACGCTGTCCGCCCGAAAGCTGTTGTGGCTTTCTGTCCAAATAAGACGCAATTTCAAGGATTTGAGCAGCACTGTTTACACGTCGCTCAATCTCACTTTTTGACGTGTTGATATTTTCAAGTCCGAATGACAAGTTCTGCCGGACGGTCATATGCGGGTAAAGCGCATATGACTGAAAAACCATGGCCACGTCCCTTGCGCCGGGTTTGAGTTCATCAATACGCTTGCCACCAAGATGAATCTCTCCAGATGACAAAGTCTCCAAGCCCGCGATCATGCGAAGCAAGGTTGACTTTCCGCAACCCGACGGCCCAAGAAATGCAACAAACTCACCAGCATTAACGTCCAATGAGATGTCATCGAGAACCATGAGGTTCCCGAATTTTTTTGTAACGTTTCGTATTTCAATCGCTGCTGACATGCTTTGCCTCCAGACGGATCATCCGGTAGCTAAGCGGCAAAATACGCGACTTTACGCGACCATCGCGAGCAACTGTACCTTCACCATTTTCCGGCCCTACAGCCTCCCCTTGCGGGCTGTTCACTGCTCGAAGTTCAGGATGAATGATGACCTTATCTTCAATCACCTGCAGATCCTGATAGCCATCAAGTGTGATATTAAAATCGATTGCTTCATTTTCATGGCGATTGACGACAAACAGAGTGATGCCTGTATCATTCTCTACTGCCGAGACATCAAGATATGGCACGCTATCGCAATACTCTGACTTATAGGTTGGGCATTCTACATTCAGGCGCAAGGCTGTACCGCGTCCATACTTTGATGCGAAGAGAAACGGATAGAAAATGGTCTGCTTCCACGCAGGTCCACCCGGAACAGTCATGATAGGCGCTATAACATTGACCAATTGAGCCAGGCAGCCAATCCGCACCACATCGGAACGACGAATGAAGCTGTTAATAATACAACCTACCTGCAAAACATCTTCAAAATTATAGATGTCCTCCAGCAGTTCTGGTGCATGAGGCCAACCATCTCTACCTTCAAGAACTTCACGATCAGCTTCGCGGGAGTGATACCAAACATTCCACTCATCAAAACTGATGTAGACATTTTTCTTTGAACGTTTTTTTGCCTTCGTAAAGGTTATAACGCCGGCAATCGTATCGATGTATTGTTCAAGGCGCGCATTCTGGGCGAGATATTCGGCAGTATTTCCGGCATGATTTTCGAAATACATATGCAGGCTGATATAGTCGACAACATCATATGTATAATCAAGAACAGTCGCCTCCCACTCTGGATATGTAGCCATTTTGGGTGATGACGATCCGCACACAACCAGTTCAATTGATTTATCGAAGGCACGCATCGCTTTGGCAGTTTCAAAGGCTATTCTGCCATACTCATCAGCAGTCTTTTGACCGATCTGCCATGGTCCATCCATTTCATTGCCCAAGCACCATAGCTTTACGTTCCATGGTTCGCTTTGTCCGTTCTTTTGACGTAAGTCTGACCAGTAACTTCCACCGGGATGATTAACATATTCCAGAAAATTCCGTGCCGCATCAAGGCCGCGCGAACCCAGGTTCACAGCCAGCATCATCTCAGTGCCAGCGGCTTTTGCCCAATCTGCGAATTCGTGAATACCGACTGCATTACTCTCAGACGTATGCCATGCGAGATCAAGGCGTACGGGGCGTTCCTCTTTCGGACCGATACCATCTTCCCAATTATATGCAGATACAAAATTGCCGCCGGGATAACGAACGACTGGCACGTCCAGCTCTCGAACTAAATCAAGAACATCTTCTCTGAAGCCTTGTGCATTTGCTGTCTTGTGATCCGGCTCATAAATACCCGTATAAATGGCTCGACCAAGATGCTCAATGAAAGAACCATATAGACGCGGATCTATTTCCGCGACTTTGAAACCGCGATTTGCGGTAACATCTGCACGCATTTTAAGTCTTCCTCCATAATATCAGATAATCTGATATATATCTCCTTTGTAAATACTGTTATGAAGAGGAAGTTACGTCAAGAGCCTTTTCTCAATCAGGTCCGCACACGAAGCTTAATGCCTTGATTATAATTACCAAATTCTCGACCAAAAATATTAACACCACCTGGGTTTTTGGCCGTATCGGAAACTCCGATACGAATCCTGATAGAACGGTGATCCTTCAACCCAAGGTCATCAATAGTTACATCAGACATTCGCGTCCCGTCGATAAATGTACCGGCATTGGTCACGCGCCATGACTTTAAGACACCATACTGGCTGCCATGCAACTTCCACCAATCTGGCGTATATTTTCCGCGTTGATCGCCGAAATCCCCTGGTGATGTCCAGGTTGCGAGCTTCACGCCGTTGAGAAAAACATCGATATCGGATGGCCATTCTTCTGACGTTCCCGGAACTTCTGAAGAGAGCTCCAATACAAGCTCCAGCTCTGATATGTTTTTACCGTCGATGCGCGCATTATTAGGAAATTGATAGTCCACATAACCGCGCGTAAACCAAACCAATCCTGCCTTCATGCGCTCTGGGTTGAGGAATGTGTCAGGATTATCAAGGTATCCAATGATTTTCTCGTCAGAACACATTCCGCACGGCGCAGTGACATCAAATCCCGTATAAAGCCCGACCGGCATTTCGACTTCAATCCAGTCATTGCCTGACTTATCAGCCTCAGTATTAAAAACCAGCATGACTTCTTCATGCAGAACCTTACAGATCTTTTGACTGCCTTTGCGTGCCTTACGCGTTTCAGTCTGGATCAACCCGACTTCTTCAAGCATCGAAATGTTGGCCGATACGCTGGACTGCGGTTGCCCAAGACGATCAGCCAGCTCGTTGACATTCAAAGGCCCTTGATTATGTAAAATTTTCAATATTTCCAGCCGGGCCGCCGATGCGAGTCCACGCAATACCGGCAAAGCATCATCCGCTGTAAGAATAAGAAAGTTTTGTGCCATGGCCGCCTACTCAATATATCGAATATTTTGCTTTATATATATATTTGTCGATATATAAAAGCCACAATGACCATTGACGATACGGTTTGGACGATAATGCAAGGCTCTGACCCTCGGGATCGTTCAATCACTTCTATGACAGCTATGCAATCAAAGGACACATCGGCTTCAAAGTGAACTGGTGAGGAACAACGCATAAAACAAACAAAGCTCCCGGAGCAAATCCGGGAGCCGGTAATGTTATCCATAGTGTATCATGGCTGTGACGGATTCATGCAGACTGGCTACTTTTGCAGTTCATGATTTTTAAGGAGGATCGAGATTAAGAGCGCAACCTTTGAATGCCGAGTTGCTTTGCCTTTGATCACATTACGATGCGCAAATGACAGCGTGACTGCAACAGTAACCAAACCTGAAAATGGCGATATAAGCACTGCATATGGCATCTTAGCTGTTTGCTGAACTAAGACGCCATATTTGTTTAACATATTTCTGTCGCCGGAAACTACCTCTTATGTTCAAGGCATGTGCCGACGAGAAAAGTTACCTATTAAAGTTTGCTCGCGGCCTTCTCGCATCTAAGCAGCATTCCATAAAGATCGCGTGGCTCATCGGGATCGGCCAGCATATCAAGCTCGTCAAACAAGCCGGTTTCGGCGAGCTTGCTGCGGACATAACGAAGTGCAGAAAAATCTTCAATCGCAAAGCCGACGCTATCGAACAGGGTAATCGCCCGTTCTGACGAGCGGCCTTGAATGCCACCAGTAATGACTTCCCAAAGCTCCTTAACCGGATAGTCGGCATCAAGCTGCTGGATCTCACCCTCAATGCGGGTCTGCGGCGGGTATTCGACAAAAATGTCGGAGCGCAACAGGATATCCTTGTTCAACTCTGTCTTACCGGGGCAATCGCCACCAACGGCATTAATGTGGACGCCAGGACCAACCATATTGTCGCTCAGGATCGTTGCATATTGCTTATCTGCTGTCACAGTCGTGATAATATCAGCGCCTTCTACAGCTTCCTGTGAGGTGCCAAAGATAGAAATTGAAAGTCCGGTATTGGCGAGATTACGTGCACAGCGCTCACTGGCAGAACGGTCAATGTCGAAAAGACGCAGGTTTTCAATGCCGACAATCGCTTTGAATGCCAGCGCCTGAAACTCACTCTGAGCGCCATTACCGATGATGGTCATGGTCTTTGAATCAGGCCGTGCAAGATGCTTGGCAGCAACTGCCGACATTGCGGCGGTGCGAAGAGCCGTCAGGATAGTCATCTCGGTCAACAGCATCGGATAGCCATTACCAACATCAGCCAAAACGCCGAAAGCGGTTACGGTTTGGCGACCTTCCTTCGTATTCTTTGGATGACCATTGACATATTTGAAGCCATAGAGCGTACCATCGCTCGTTGGCATTAACTCAATCACGCCTTCATCCGAATGTGATGCAACGCGCGGTGTCTTATCGAACTGTTCCCAGCGGCGGAAGTCTTCTTCAATCACCTCGGCCAGTTCTTTGAGGAAGGTTTCAACACCAATGGTCAAAACCAGCTTCATCATATTATCAACGCTGACGAAAGGGACGATGTTCAGCTTTTCAATGGTCATATTATTAATCCTCTATCGGATGATTTAGTGCTGAACTTCAGGCACGCTTCGACAAAAACTCTTCCGCGATCATCGATACGACCTGCGGCAAGACTTCAAATGCATAAGGCGCATGTACGCGTTCCAGCTTCTGGTGGAATTCGCGTCCCCAAGGGCCAATATTCACAACAGGGAACTGCAATGCATCGTTTGCCGGATGATCCACTAAACGTGCGACAGGTGTATTGAGCGAAACGAGATCCTGACCCAGTGTCGCCTGCCCCAAGAAACTCATATCTGAAATTCCCTGGAAATAAGGCTTCCAGACCAATGCCTGATCCGCAAAATTTGCGAATTGCTGCATCGTCGCGTCAATCGCCTGTTTGAATGCGCGGTCATTGACCTGCTTTTCATCTAGATGGCTTGCAGGATAATGAAGACCGGCAAAGCCGACTACAACTGCTGGACCAGACAGATGAGCCACACCCACCAACCATTCAGTTAATTGGCGGCTGACGGATAAAGGATTATCAATATGCGAAAGGCGCTTTTCCTGCTCGCTGTAAAGTGCCTCAAACTTGTCACCTGCAACTTCGGCAGCCATCAACCGTAATTGCTCAAATGTGATGAGCTTAGGTGCAGCCGGAATTGCACCTGCACGTTTGCCGATCAGCTTGCCAAAAGCTTCAGACTGGGCCGTAAAACGCTCAACCGCTTGCGTGGCGCCTGCCAAAACTTCACTCTTGAAACGCTCAAACAGTTCTTCTGCGGTCATGGCATGGTAAAGCCAGTTTAGTGCAATCCAGAAGCGTTCCGGTGTCGTCACCTCATAGCCATCGCGCAAGTCTTTTGCTTCAAGGCAGATTGGTGGTGGCGAAATATCATTCTCGTCACGATCGGCAAGAGCAGCGTTACCCTCAAAGCGAGCCAGAATACCAGCGGCCATAGCCTGTGCACTGACGCCTTCATAAGGGTAACTCGCATGCGAACTCAGACCAATAACCAAGGCAAATGGAAGCAACTTACCAATGGTTCCGGCATAAACGGCGCGGCCTTCCTGACCGTCACCCTGATCAGACGTCACATCGAGATTGATAGCTGCTGCAATTTCAATATCGAAGTCACGCGCAATTGCTGGCAGCGCATTGCGCATTGAGCGCATACCACGGCTTTCGCGCTCTTCATCCGGTGTGAAAACAAGCAGGAGATTACCGCTGCGATCTTCATCTTCGGCAAATTTTTCTGCGCAAGCGATACCAACGGCAAGGCCGCTTTTCATATCAAGCATACCGCGTCCAGGAAGGAAATTGCCGCTTAGCAGATCTTCCAATGCGCGCTCTTCCTGTGCAGAGCGTGAGCGCTTGGATAAATCCGCAATCAACGCATCTTTAAGTTTGAGGCTCTCGCAGGCAAGGGATTTCAATTCGTGATAATTATCCGTTGCAACCGTATCAAAATGACCTGCCAGAGCAAGTGTTTGCTTGCCCTTACCGCGCACCAGTGCGACGACATTATGCGTCAGCGGATCACCATGGCTGGCAACGGTACGGATATTGTCTGGGTTCTGCTGAAAGTATGGGATTTCCTTCAATACAGAAACCAAATGGTCGGAGAATGTCGCTTCGCCCGGCGTTCCGGTTTCGCTATTCCAGCCAACCAGACGCAGCGCCAGCTCTTCGACATGCTGCGCATTAATATGGTTGTGCGCCATCGTTACGGCGTTGGACGCGCCGTTTGCAATATTCGCAGTCATAGATCAAATCTCCTTTGATCGAAGCGTGTTCGCGATCAGCGCAACACGCCTATAAGGCATTAATTTCAAATTTTAATGAGACAGATGCTTACGCAAGAATGCGCGTGTGCGCTCTTCCGTTGGATTGGACAGAACCTGATCAGGGGAACCTTGTTCGACAACCACCCCGCCATCCATGAACATCACATGGTCACAGACTTCAGCAGCAAAACGCATTTCATGTGTGACGATCAGCATGGTCATATGTTCACTTGCGAGTTGTTTCATGACTTGGTTCACTTCTTCAACCAGTTCGGGATCAAGTGCTGAAGTCGCTTCATCAAACAGCATCACTTTTGGCTGCATAGCCAATGCGCGGGCAATCGCAACACGCTGTTTCTGACCGCCTGAAAGCCGAGCGGGGTAGGAATGGCCCTTATCGACAAGCCCGACCTTCGCAAGCAGACTATTGGCACGTTCCAGTGCATCAGCTTTCGACAAGCCCTTCAGCTTCATCGGACCAACCATGATATTCTGAAGAACAGTCAGATGTGGGAACAAATTAAACTGCTGGAACACCATCCCCATTTCCTGACGGATATGGTTGATGTGCTTTTCAAAAGCGCGACCCTTTAGCGGGCGATTGACTTGATGCCCATCCAGCCAGATTTCGCCACTGTTGGTTTCTTCCAGCATATTGATAGAACGCAAAAGCGTGCTTTTGCCTGAACCACTGGGTCCAATAATAGAAACAATTTTGCCTTTAGCTACAGTCAGATCAATGCCTTTCAGCACTTCAATATCGCCATAGGATTTTCTGATCTGACGCAGTTCGATCATAGGGGTCGGTGTGTTCATCGGATAGCTTCCGCTTTCTTGGCCGCTTTACTCAAAACCCACTCCATCAAAAGATTGACGAGGTAATAGAGAACGGCTGCAACGAAGTAGAACTCAAAAGGACGGTAGGTTTCACTGATGCCACGTTGTGCACTCAGCACCAATTCCGTGATGCCAAGCACCGACAAAACGGCTGTGTCCTTGAGCAAGATAATGCTGTTATTTCCGACTTGCGGTAACGCAGTCAGGATCGCCTGTGGGATAATGAAATAGCGCAGCGATGCGCCGCTTCCAAAACCGAGCGAACGTGCAGCTTCCATCTGTCCCTTATCAACGGCTTGGAGTGATGCACGGAAAATATCGGCATTGTAAGCCGCATAGTGCATACCAAGGCCAAAGACGCCGGTCCAGAAAGCTGGAACCATAATGCCAATCTGCGACAGGCCGTAATAGAGCAAATAAAGCTGCAAAAGCAGTGGCGTCCCCATGAAGAGAAACACAATGCCGCGTATTGGCAGGCTGATCAGTTTGGGTGCATGCAACGTTACAATCGCAATGATGATCCCCAACAAAATACTAATTAAGCCAGCCAGCAGCGTTATTAGAACCGTCCAGGTCAGACCAATCAGCATCAGTTCGGCATAGGGCGGAACAACGGTAAAATCGAGACTCATGCCCCTGCCCTCTTGTCTGCACTGAAGTAGATTTCAAGGCCGCGAATGATCACGGAAATGACGGCGATAATCACAATATATGCTGCCGCTGCCACCGCAAAAACCTCAAACGGCTTATAGGTTGAAGTCACAAAACGCTGCGCAGTGTAAGTCAATTCAACCACGCCAATCGTGGACACAAGCGCGGTACTTTTTGTCAAAATAACCGTGTTCACGCCGAGCGAGCGGATCATCAAGGGTGCAGCTTGTGGCAGAATAAAAAGGCGCATCGTTCCAACACGACTAAAGCCAAGCGAGCGTGCCGCTTCATTCTGCCCCTTATCAACGGCCAGAATTGCGCCGCGCATGCCTTCAGACATATAGGCGCCGATATTGAAGCCCATTGTAATCACGCCAGCAACAAAGGGCGTGAATTCAAAGCCGAATTGCGGTCCGCCGAAAAAAACGAGGAACAATTGTACCAGAAGCGGCGTACCACGCATGACGCTGATATAAGCGATTGCGATCCATCGAACGGCTGCATAACGCGAAAACTTGGCAATCACCAACAGGCTGGCAACAACAAGACCAATCAGCAATGACACGACAGTCAGCTCAACTGTGACCCACCCTGCCTGAACAATGAAGGGAAAAATCCGCTCAATGAGTGCGATATCCATCCTTCAACCTTTCTGCTCCAACTCAGGAAGCATCTGCCATATCTGATCAATCCGGCAAGGCGCCAGAAGATGCATATGACAAAGTTTAGGAACGAAAGCATTCTCCAAACGATTGCCTGACATTGTGTCAAAGCCAAAAGCTGGGGGAAGCTTGAGCGGCATCAACAGTGATGTCGCGTTTATCGAAGGTGGAGCGGCTAATAAGCCGCTCGCAACCAAGTTTAAGATTAGCGGATATCCGCGCCGATCCACTTTTCAGAGATGGTTTTGTAGGTGCCATCTGCCATCATGTCATCGAGAGCTTTCTGCATGGCATCGCGCAGCTCTGGATTGTTCTTGCGCACGGCAATACCAATGTCGTAGCGCGGCAGCTGATCGTCCTTAACCTGATCGATTGGCGCATTGCTTTTGCTAATTGCAACAAGCACCGGAACATCGTCAGCCACAACAGCATCAATGCGACCAGAACCGAGGTCTAGCAGCATCTCTGGCAGGCCTTTATAAGTGCGGACTTCATATTTGCCCTGCTCACGAACCCACTTTTCGGAAGTTTCGCCGAGCGTCACGCCAATGGTTTTGCCTTCAAGCTCATTAAGCGACTTAACCGCATCACCCTTACGCACAAACAGCGCCAGACCGGAACGGTAGTAAGGCCCGACGAAATCGATCGCCTTCTTACGCTCGTCAGTAATGCCCATCGATCCAACGATCGTATCAAAACGACCCGTGACCAGACCGGCAATAATACCATCCCAGGCAGTAGTTACGATTTCAGGCTCTGCCTTCAGGCGGCGCGCAATTTCAGAACCGATGTCAACGTCAAAGCCGACGACCTGATTGTTTTCATCAACGAAGCTGAAAGGTGGAAACACGCCCGAAAGCGCAATTGTCATTTTGCCGTTCTTCTGGATCTTTTCCAGATCATCAGCTTTTGCCGCATGTGCGGAGAAAGAAATGCCAAGCGCAACAAGCGCCGTGGAAATAAGTCTCGCCATTTTCATTATCAACGTTCCCTACGAAAGCTCCGAACGGAGCTGTTGACGCAATTTTCACAGCCTTGTAACCGGCCTGAACGGGGAATAATACCGCACTCCTCCTGCTTGCAGCATTTTAGGAGTCACTTTTACATTCCCCTTGGATGAAATCATTAGCTACAATCTCATTGACAAAAAAGAATATAAAGTGATTATTTTTATAATAAACTGACGATTTAATCAGAAATAATTACGAAAAAGAAAGTGGGAACGATGGACGAACTCGATAAGAGACTGATTACAGAATTGCGCATCAATGGTCGTGCGTCCGTTCCACAGCTGGCAGAACTCCTCGGCGTCGCGCGCGCGACGGCTCAAAAACGCCTCGACCGCTTGATGGCCAATGGTGACATCAAAGGTTTTACGGTGCGCGTTCGCGATGACATCGGAAAAGACCAGATCCGCGCCTTTATGCTAATCGAAATGTCAGGTGCATCACTTAAGTCCACCATTGCCGCAATTAAGCGTGTTCCCGGACTAACCAGCCTGTGCAACACCAATGGCATTTGGGATGTCATCGCCGAGCTCGAAGTCTCAACCATCTCCGAGTTGAATGAAGTCATCTCTACAATTCGTTCACTTCAAGGTGTGAGCAAAAGCGAGACTTTCATCATGCTCGGTCCTGCATAATCACAAAAAGTCTTAGCTGCGGGCAGAATCCGCAATATTCCATTGTAGGTTAGCGATTAATTCGTTCGCATTTTTATTTACAGAATACACGAATGCCGACTAAACCTATAATTGCAGAATTTCGGGGGATAACTTCATGCGACGGCACGCACTGACGCTAATTCGAAACATTTCGGGGATTGGCCTTCTTTTTGGATCAGTACTGTTTGCTGCTGCGTTAACACCGAGCTTGATACCTCGCACTTTTGAAGTGCAGGGCGTATTGTCTGGAATCGCTTTCAGCGCAGGTTATGGTATCGGCGTCGCGATCCGTAATCTTTGGCAGTATCTCGAATTGCCAGTTGCGGATCAATATCTTACTAAGATTTGGAAGGTATGCGCCGCTACAGTCTGCATCGTTATCATGCTTGTAGCTCTCTATCATGCCGCTGACTGGCAAAACGCTGTCAGGCGTGTAGTTGGAATGGAAGCAGTCGATAGCGCTTATCCTCTGAGCGTTACATGGATTGCTATTGTGTGTTTTGGCATTCTGTTATTTTTGGCGCGGGGATTAATTCGGCTAGGACAGTTCATCATAAGCAAACTTAAACGGCTCTTCCCCCCCAGAGTTTCTATTGTTATCGGCGTTTTTTTAACAATTTCGCTTATCTACACGATCACAAACGGCGTGCTGATCAGGTACTCATTCCAGGTAATGGACAGTTCCTTTCGGCAGTTGGATGCATTGGTGGAGCCTGACAGACCGCAGCCACTGATCGCAGAACGAGCAGGAAATCCACAGTCAAAACTGGATTGGCGGAAATTGGGACGCGCTGGCAGAGAGTTTGTGGCCTCCGGACCAACGGCGCAGGAAATCAGCACTTTTACGCAGCAAGCTTCTGTTGAACCTATACGTCTATATGCCGGCTTACAGATAGCTGAAACGCCTGAGCAAAGAGCATCATTATTGCTGGAAGAATTAATCACGCTTAAAGCTTTTGAGCGGGATGCATTGGTTATCATAACTCCCACAGGTACTGGTTGGGTCGATCCGTCGGCGATTGATGGACTGGAGTTTTTGCTGAAAGGCAATGTTGCCAGCGTTGCGTTGCAGTATTCCTATTTAAACAGCCCACTCTCCCTGCTATTTCAACCCGAAAACGGGCTTGTCTCGTCGGAGGCTCTGTTTAGAACAGTTTATAACTATTGGAAGACGCTACCTAAAGAACAACGCCCCAAGCTCTATCTTCACGGACTTAGCTTAGGTGCGTTCAATTCACAGCGCTCAATTACATTCTTCGATGTTCTGAGTGATCCTATAGATGGCGCAGTATGGAGCGGCCCTCCTTTCCCAAGTGAAAAATGGCGATCGCTGACAAAAGATAGGGCACCCGGTTCGACCGAATGGCTTCCTGTTTTTCAGAACGGACGTTTTGTGCGTTTTATGAATCAATCAGGAGCGCCCGACGGAAACACCCAGCCGTGGGGCGATCTACGCTTTATATATCTGCAATACGGCAGTGATGCGATTACCTTTTTTGACAAGAGTTTGCTTTATCGAGAAGCCGATTGGATGAAATCACCACGAGCACCGGATGTATCACCAGACCTTCGTTGGTATCCGATTGTAAGTATGCTTCAGTTGCTGATTGATATGCCTTTAGCCGATACCGTGCCGATGGGATATGGTCATGTTTTTGCACCCGAACACTATCTTAATGCCTGGTTGGAAGTCACTGGCATAGAGGGCTGGACTGATGAGCAAATTGTAGCGCTCAAAGCACTGCTAAAACAACGCAGCATGCATGGCGACGGTTATGAGGGACGCGGCGGTTAGGGGCTTTAAAGTCAAACTGCGAACGTATTTAATATTTTTGAAACGGTAAAAGAATGGCTGCGCTATTTGGGTTCTCGATCTTTAAGTCGCTATTGGCTTTTGCAGGCCTTGGCTTGATATTTTTTTTGGTTGGATATTTCGTATTGTTTATCCTTGCGCAACGCAAAGACTACAATCAAACAATTCCAATTGGTGCTTTCATTGGAACTGTTGCAACGGCCTGGGCGCTGGCCTTGGGTTTCGTGGCCGCAGACATATGGGCAAACTCTGCAAAAGCGGAACAGGCGACTATTGATGAAAGATCTGCTATTGAGCGATTAATTGGCATCGCTGGTTCACCAGAAATAAACGCTATCAAGATGCGAAACGCACTTTTACTATACAGAAATGCCGTAATAGATGACGAATGGACCAGGAATATTAATCTTCGTCCAGCCACTTCCGTTGAAGCTGCATTACAAACCATCAGAGACAATATACTGGCTCTTGGAAAATCGGATATTGCAGCCCCGATCGTTACGCATGTACTGAATGATTTTGATATCCTACAGGATGCAAGAAACACCAGGCTGGCAGTCGGGAAGACATCCATTGATGCGTATAAATGGTATCTCGTGCTTATTCTCACCGCAATGACCATCATTACGATTGCGGCGACACATGCAGACAGACGCCGCGCAGGAAACACCGCTCTTACCATTTTTTCTTGTAGTGCAACTTTATGCTTATGGATCTTAGCAATCCACGCAAACCCTTATCAGGGACTCGAAAAGCTGGAACCAACACTCTTATTGAATGAAGCCTCGACCAATCAATAATCTCCAGAATAGAAAATATATCATTTAGATATTTTTGGATATTATGAATAATGCTTTGGATTAAAAGGCTATCATAGATATACCTGACGAAATAAGAAACTCCCTTGCAAATGACAGATCTTGCAAGGGAGTAGAAGCCGTAATGTCTATTTTTTCTTCAAAAACTCAGCATGATATTCATCGGCCATTTTCCGCAATGACCGACCAATAGCGGCGTACTCAAACTCATTTAGATTTGCGAGAGATGCGCGACCCGACGGATGCTGTGTACCGAACCCACGCCCTGGCAGCAGGACGATACCCGTTTCATCCGCTATACGGAATAGTAGCTCATTGGCAGAAAACTCTTGTTTCACCCATACCGCAAAGTCTTCACCATAAAGTTTTCTTGCAATCTTCTCGAGGTCCAGAAGAGTATAATAATCAACTGAATTTTCATTGTCAGGCATATCTATGCCCAGTTCTGCATAAAGCGCTGCCTGCCTGCGACGGATAACACGCTTAAGTGTCGCTTTGTAGCTGTCTTGCTCATCCATCAGAGCAAACAATGAAAACAACACCATCTGTACCTGTTGTGGGGTTGAGAGGCCAGCTGTGTGGTTCAAGGCGACTGTTCTGCTATCCGCGACTAATCTATCGATAAATTTGAGTGATGATACATCAGTCACAATTGACGAATAGCGCCTTTCTAGTGCCTCTTTGGCATCATCAGGGAGCTTGGCAATAGTGTTATCAAGCACATTATTGTGGTGGAGCGCGACTGTTCCCAAACGCCAACCTGTTGCGCCAAAATATTTCGAATAGGAATAGACGAGAATTGTATTGTTGGGGCAAATAGCAAATAGTGATTTGAAATTATCGGCAAATGTGCCGTAGACATCGTCCGTCAACACGATCAAATCTGGACGATGATTTTTCACAATATCTGCAATTCGCTGCAAGCTACGCTCATCCAACTTCACAGATGGTGGATTGCTTGGATTGATGCAAAAGAAGACCTTGATTGAAGGGTCTTTCAACTTGTCCAGTTCGGCGTCCGAATACTGCCAATCTGCATCTGGATCGGCATTAATCGCCACCTCTTCCAGACCATAAGCATCCAGCTCAGGAATTTCGATATAGGGCGTGAAAACCGGCATCCCGATAGCAACTTTATCGCCTTTTTTGACAAGGTGATTTTTCTTTAACGTGTCAAAAACATAAGTCATGGCAGCGGTGCCGCCTTCGGTCGCGAACACATCGACATCTTTGCCTGAAATATGTCCGCCAACCATTTCTTTCATCAGATATTGGCGAACAATATCTTCACTGACACGCAACATTCTCGGCGGTACCGGATAATTGCAACCCAAAATTCCTTCAACCATTTCATGCAGAAAGTCTGAAGCCGACAAGCCGAGCTGGTCGCGAACATAGCTGATGGCGCGCCGTAGAAAATCGACCCCCTCCTGATCGCGATTATCTGCAAGAAAACGTTCAAATCTCGCTTCAATGCCTTCAATGCGCGGCAAGCCACCAATACCTTGCTGCATGTAAGAAAAGGAGAGTTCAGACTCTGTCGCCGCAAAAAGACCGAGCCTGAAAAAGCCCCGACGAGGAAGGGTCGCAAGGAAGTTAGGGTTGCCGCGTCCAGCATTAAGCATAACCATATCGGTTTTGGTGGACGCCAATTTGATGAGCTCGTCTTTAAGTTCAAATGGGCTGAGCTTGGCGAACTGGCTGTAGTCGTTCATTGCTTCTCTCTCCAATAATTTAAACGAACGCGATAACGAGTGGCCCCAACAACGTCAGGAAGACGTTTGCAAGAGCATAGGTGATGGCGAAAGGTGTGGTGGGTACAGAATTGCCAGCCTTGTCGAGAACTTCGCCAAATGCTGGGTTGGCGCTACGAGAACCTGTCAGTGCGCCTGCAAATACAGCCACGTTTTCGTAACGCAGGATGTACCTTCCGACAAGCATCGTAATAATGAGCGGCACAACTGTCACAATGACACCAGCGATAAAGATCGACAGGCCACTTTGTGCAATCGTTGTCACAGCTTGCTGGCCAGACTGAAGACCGACAACGACGACAAACCCGGCGAGGCCAAGATCACGAAGTAAAGTTGATGCAGCAGTTGGCATATTGCCAAGCGTCATATGTCGGCTTTTATACCAGCCGAACACGAGGCCAGACATAAGTGCACCACCGCCCGATCCCAGAGTCAGAGGAATCGAACCTATCTTGACGACAGCCAAACCGATGAGCAAACCAACAGCAATACCAAGGCCGTGAAATACAAAGTCGGTTTTATCACTTGGGATAAGCGCAGGGCCAACACGTGCGGTCAAACGTTGAAGATCTTCCTGTACGCCATAGACCGTTACAAGATCCCCGACCTTGATAACCGTGTCATTGGTGAGATCAACTTTGCTTCCGCTACGTGTAACATTAAGCACATAGATACCATGGCGCAGTTCACCGCTGGCTTGAATAATCTCAGCGACAGTATGATCTGCAAAATCTTTGTTACGAACGACAATGTCACGGGTTGTGACAACCAGTTCCATGCCTTCGCTGCCAGATACTTCTGGACCAAGCTTGTCTTCTAGCCCGATGACACCATTGCGACGTCCAACAATCAGGACTAGATCGTCAGCGAGAAGCTTTGTGGTTGGCTCGACACCGATGATTTTTCCTTTTCGTTTGATGCGTTCAATCGTGACTGCATCACCACCAACAGTAATAACACCGTCATTTGTGAGAGACTCGATCGTGCTGACATTTTTGCCCGCAGCGGAAGTTATCCGATATATACGGCCGACAAGTTCAGGGAGTGCTGGCGTTTCGCCTACTCCGTAAACTTTCGCGCCCTTTAACATTTCCGCTTCTGCTTTAAGAGCATCATCACGAATGCTGCGCTTCATAAACCAAGGCAAAATATTAACGCAGACGATAATCGCACCAAATGATCCGAAGATATAAGTCACCGCGTAACCAATCGCCACGTTTGACTGCAAACGTTGCACTTCATCGGCGGCCAGACCTAGCTTCTCAATTGCAGAACCTGCTGTACCTATAATCGCAGATTGCGTTAAGCCGCCCGCTGCAATACCAGCGGCAATTCCTTTGTCGAGTCCCATAATCCGTGCAAGAATAACAACTGTCACAAGACCACTAATGGCAAGAACTGTTGCCATCACGATTTCACGGATTGATTGTTTGCCTAACGATCGGAAAAATTGTGGACCACTTTCAAAGCCAACAGCGTAAATAAAAAGTGCAAAGAGTACAGCTTTGATACCGTTGTCGATTTCCACGCCAACCTGGCTGATCACTACCGCAGCGAGCAATGAGCCTGCCACGCCGCCAAGTTGAAACTTACCAAACTGAATTTTTCCAATCCAGTAGCCGATCGCCAAAGACAGGAATAGCGCGATTTCTGGCGAATGTCTAAATATGTCACCCAGGGAAAACATTAGATTTCCTAACCATCTGACGAAATACATCGATCTTTGATAGATCCCTTTCGTGAACTTAGGAAAAATGAATAATACCTGTCCAGAACTTTATTTAATATTATGAATATTTATCCACTTTCATGATATAAAACAAAAAATACACATACAACAGAATGAATAACAGACTACTTGTCATTCATTCTGCTGTTCATAACATAAATTATTTAATCGTCTATGCGATTAGTTTTTAATATCTACGGTCAGAAACTTCAATTCTCCAGCACTGGAAAAATCTTTACTGACCTCGCTCACAATGCCATTTTCCAGAGTCAAATCCTCAACCAGGTTGAGTTTCATCTGATCCGCGCCCTTGGCCAGGTTTAAATCCTTGATGTTCACCCAGACGATGTTCGGGCGCGTCGTCGACTCAAATACATAGCGCTTATTGGTCAAGTCCACGACGGTTTGCCACAAGGTCTGCGAAGCCTCCGGTGCATCTGGATCTGGTATTCTGAAGGGTTGGGCTGCATTGCGCATGACGCTAAACATTGAAGCAACAGCCTGCACGTCGCTTTTTGGTTTCGGTAAACGGCTGACATAATAACTAGCGCGCGCAAAACGATCACTTGCTTTTGTTGATCCGGGCAGTGATTGTGATCCGCCCAAACCGCTAATTTGCTTAACCAACTTCAATTGCTGATCATAGGTAGGCGAGTTCGTCATTACACGGTAATCCGTACTATGATAAACGACAGGCTTGCCATGAACATATTCTATAATGCAGGAGTCTCCGGTAGCATCTTCAAGAGCCAGGTGGAGCGCAAGTGGAACGCCACCTGTTGGGTCCTCCATCTGCACGACTTGTACATTTGTCGCCTTGATCCAGGAAACAGCGTCCGCGACAGTTGAAAAATTATCAAGAAAATATTGCAGCCATATCGCCTGACTAAGCTGCGGTCGGCTTGGATCTACTTCACCGTATTCCGACTCCGCCAACCACAGAATATGCCCGGCAAGTCCAGCTTCGTTTAATCCATCGACAGAGATCATATCGAAACAGGTAGCGACCACACTTCCATATTTGGACGTCCATTTCAAATCGCCGTTAACACCGTTATTTCTATCAATGCCACGAGGCTGCGTCCAAAGATTTGTCATAAGATCTTTATAAAAATCCATATTTCGACCGGCTATTACTAAGCCATCATCATCAGACCAAAGAACTCGTGTGCACATACATGACCCCCGTATGATTTAACCTGCAATGAATATTTCGATATAACCTAGGCCAAATATTAGATTAATCAATCTGCGCAGAAAAAATAAACGCTAATAAAATGCCGTTCAAAAAAAATTAAAAACCGCAATCATTAAATCGCGCCGACGATCAATATTTTTGTTTACGTAACGCTCATAATTTCGATACATGTTAAGAAAAGTTATATTCACGGCGGATATACAAGGATTTTTAAATGGATTTCGCGCCTGATCTGGTAAAATACGTATCTATTGTGGTGATAGGTCTTCTGCCAATTATGAACCCACTGACAACCATTCCTTTATATATGTCATTGACCAAGCGCATGAGCGACGAAAACAAACGCGCGCAGGCCAGAAAGACATGCATTTATGCCTTCTTAATCCTTACGGTGTTTATGCTGCTGGGCAATGGTATTATCAAAATATTTGGAATATCGTTACCAGGCATTCGTGTCGCTGGCGGTATAATCATAATGATATTAGCCTTACGCATGATTTTCTCCGGTGAAGACACTTCTTCTGAGGTGGACGCCGATCCTGCAGACATTAAAAAAGCGGATCTCGATTACTCATTCTCACCTCTTGCCATGCCAAGCTTGGCAGGTCCCGGCTCTATAGCTGTAGTCATGGGTTTCTCATCCCAGATTCCAAGTGATCATAGCATATTTGGCCATACAGTGATCGCTATCGGCGTCGCCATCATGTCCATCATCGCCTATATTGGCTTGCTATCATCCAACTGGATTGAAAAATTTCTCGGTGATCATGGCATGCAAGCGGTGACGAAAATTATGGGGTTTCTTTTAACTTGCCTTGCAGTTCAATTTCTCGCATCTGGCATTAGTCAATTTGTCGTAGAATTTGGCAAACCCTAGTCTCGTGACAGATTGACTATGAACCAAAAGCGTTAGTCCACAGATGCACTTAAAAACCATAACTGTGGGCACCGAACCCGGTAACTGCTTCCTTTAAATGGAGCACACCTCGTGCTGGTGCATGTTATACTAACGACTTCTTCACGAGGTTCAGCCAATATGCCACACCGAATGGTATAGCTTTATCATCAAAGTCATATTCTGAGCTGTGCAGTGATGCGCTGTCACCATTGCCAATGAACATGAATGCCCCCGGCACCTCGCGCAGGATAAAGCCGAAGTCTTCTGCCGCCATAGTCGGCTTCATGTCTGCATTGACAAGGCCCGTATCTGTCGCCGCTTTGGCTGCGTCTACTGCAATATCGACCTGTGCCGGATGATTGATCGTAGCCGGATACGGAATGCATCCTTCAGGCAGGACTGCTTCAATATTGACACCAAAGCCATTCGCGGTTTGCAAACATAAAGACTGAATTTCATTACCGATGGTTGCGGCGACATCTTCCGAAAAGCTGCGAATGTTGCAACGCATCTGCACCGTGTCTGGGATGACATTCCACGCCTCGCCGCCATGAATAGATGTGATCGAAACGACTGCAGGATCCAGTGGGTCCAGCTTGCGTGACACAATCGTCTGCAACAGGGTGATAAGATAACCAGCAGCGGCTATTGGATCACGTCCAAGATGTGGCTGTGCGGCATGTGAACCTGTACCCTCAATCGTAATCAGGAGCGCATCCGCGCCAGCCATCATAGCACGTGGTGCAATGCCAAAAGATCCAACTGGCATCCCCGGCCAGTTATGCAAACCAAACGCTGATTGAACCGGGTATTTTTCCAGCAAACCCGCATCAATCATTGCCTGAGCACCTGCCCCACCCTCTTCAGCGGGCTGAAAACAGAAGACAATGCTGCCTTCAAAATCGCGAGCACCCGCAAGAAGTTTTGCTGCACCTAATAACATAACCATGTGGCCATCATGGCCACATGCATGCATCTTGCCCGGAAATTGCGAACGGTATCCAAGACTTGTTCGCTCTTCAATCGGCAAAGCATCCATATCCGACCGCAGCAGAATGCGATGCTGCTGATTTTTTGCAGGTCCCGTTCTGCCATGCAAAACACCGATAACACCGCTTTGCGCTATATCTTCAACGACCTCATCAAAGCCAAACTGACGAAGTTTATTGGCTACAAAAGACGCGGTCCGGGGCAACGCATACATAAGCTCAGGATATCGATGCAGTTCGTGCCGCCAGCTGATAAGCTCTTGCAGAAACTCCGAATTGTTTTCCAGATTAAGCAAAGACATAACAGACCTTTTTAAACGGGAGATTTCAAGGTTTGAAGACTAACCCGTTCAAGGCCGGCTCTTACTGCTTTCGGGAATAAGATAAATAGCACCAGCGGCAATTAGGCTTGTAACCATCACATACCAAGCCGGAGAAATCGGATTACCAGTCGTTTTAATTAAATAAGTAATGATGAAGTGGGTGGTGCCACCAAAAATCGTCACACTCAGACCGTAGGCAATCGACAGACCTGTTGCACGTATCGACCGGGGCAGCAATTCCGGAATAGCTATGAAGGTAGCAGCTCCGCTGATTGAAGTTATGCCTGCAAGGATTGCGGATGTAAGAAAAAGTGTCGTAGGTGACGGATGCAGCGTCAGCCAAATAAATAGCGGCACGATGATGACAGCCGTCATAACACGAGGCCAGAACATCACGCTCCACCGCCCAATACGATCAGACATCCAGCCGCCAATAAGACTACAAATCAAAACTGCCAAGCCGCCCGCAATTGTTGCACCGATTGCCACAGAAGGTGAAAGCTTTAGCGTGGTGATTGCATATGTCGTCATATATTGAGCAACATATGTCGAAACGGTCAGGCCCATAATGCTTAATATCGCCAGAATGATCAGCCCTGTATAGCCACGCAGCTCGCCCCAGCCCTGATGTTCACGTGACGACGTGCCCTGCTCGCGTGTCTCCGGCATATCGCGACGCAAGTAGATACCAATAGGGATAAGCAGCAGACAAAAAAGGAATGGAACCCGCCAACCCCAATCGGCAAGCTGTTCGAGAGGTAAAATTAAGGACATCAGCAGGCCTATTAACCCTGCCATCATCGCAGCAACACCCTGACTTGCAAGCTGCCAGCTAACGAAGAAGCCTTTTTTATTTTCCGGGGCGATCTCAACCAGAAATGCCGTCGATGGTCCAACCTCGCCACCCAAAGCGAAACCTTGAATCAATCTGCATATAACGATGATAATAGGAGCAGCGACACCAATTGCTGCATATGTTGGTGTAAAGGCAAGCCCCAAAGTCCCAACTGTAATGAGCATGATAGTCAGCAGCATGGCCGGTTTACGACCGATCCTATCAGCAAAACCGCCGATAAAAATTGCACCTAATGGTCGGGAAAAGAAGCCAACGCCATAGACTGCAACGCTCAACAACAGACTGACATACGGATCCGTTGCCGGAAAGAAAGCATTGCCAATATAGACAGCAAAAAACGCATAGACGATGAAGTCATAGAACTCCAACGCATTGCCAGCGACCGCGGCAACCACAACTTTCTTTTTAACCGGGCTATCTGCCAGATCAATTTCATTGGACAGAATGCTGCCCTTATTTGGCGTTGTTACATTCAAATTCATCTATTTTCCCCAAGGTTTTGGCCTTTAAACCAACGATTGAATGGATTGATGCCTGACTTTAAAGCAGGCAATTCCATTTTCTTTTCTCGCAGTTTGATCTGATAGTCACTTTATCGGCTGGCAGGTTAGCAGTAGTTGTACGTATGTTTTTATCGATCGGGCCTGAGTCTTTATGCATGGGGACATTTTTCCTTACAGTCATACGCGGCAGCCCATTTGCTAGACTTTGCCAGCAAACTGGCCGCCGAAATACTTAATCAATGCAAACCATTTATTTTTTTACCAGTGCGCATTGTGACTTGTCCAAAGGCTGAAACGCCTTGTCAGGTGAAACAGTAGCCAACAACTTATAGTAGTCCCAATCACCACTCGATTCCGCGGGCGTTTTTACCTCAAACAGATACATGTCATGCATCATTCGACCATCTTCACGGACATAACCGTTCTTGTAGAAAACGTCATTGACGGGCAGTTCCCGCATTTTTGCGACGACTTGCTCGGTATCATCGGTTCCTGCTTTCTCAATCGCGCGAAGATAATGCAGCACTGACGAGTAAACACCTGTTTGCAACATATTGGGCATTGCGTTGCGCTGCTCATAAAACCGCTTGGACCAAGCTCTGGTTTCATCATTCATGTCCCAGTAACTCGCTTCGACAATGGTCAAGCCTTGTGCTTCCTCAAGTCCCAGCCCATGGACGTCATTGATAAAGCCACCGAGTGTTGCAACTTTTTGCCCTGCCTGCGTAAGACCGAACTGCGCAGCCTGTTTCACCGAGTTGATTGTATCTGCACCAGCATTTGCAAGCGCTACGACATTAGCACCTGAACCCTGAGCCGTCAGAAGAACTGAAGCGAAATCTGTGGTTCCAATCGGCAGACGGGTGCTACCTAAAACAGTGCCACCACGCGCCTTAACCACATCGCCTGTTTCTTTCTCAAGACCATGCCCAAAAGCGTAATCCGCCGTTACAAAATACCAGCTATTCATACCCTGATCAACGAGAGCCTGTCCCGTCGTATGGGCAATAGCATAGGTATCGTAGGCCCAATGCATAACATATGGACCACAAAGGTCATTTGTTATGCGCAATGAACCAGGAGAGCTCAAAACGATCAGTTTATTTTTTTGCTTGGCAACTTCAAGAGCTGCCAATGCAGGCGATGATGAAGCGACGTCAAGAATTGCATCAACCTTGTCTTCATCTAGCCATTTACGCGCGATTGCCCCACCTATATCCGGTTTATTCTGATGATCTGCGCTTATAATTTCAATTGGCATACCAAGAACGGTTCCACCAAACTCGTCTACCGCCATCTGTGCGGCCGTAACGGCTCCCATGCCTGTGATATCGGCATAAACTCCGCTCATATCTTCAATCAGACCAATCCGAACGACACCGTCACTGATCTTTTCCTGAGCATAACTTGCAGATGTGGCGAGCAAGCTGGTCAGACAGAGCGTATAGCCTAAAATCTTCAGAGATATTCCCATATTCATGCACCTCCCAATGCATATACTTCCAACACTCAAACCAAATCGGCGCGTAAGCCCACAGCAAATCTTTCTGCTTGTTCCAATGCGGACAGCGAAACTCCGGTTGAATATCCTCTCTCTTGAAGATGTGTGACGAGAGTAGAGGTTTTAAGGTTTCCAGCAGCACCGGGCGCGTAAGGACAGCCACCAAGCCCCCCGGCAGCACTGTCAAAGACACGTATATCATGATTGAGAGCGACGTCGACGTTATTGAGCGCCTGTCCTGACGTATCGTGAAAATGACATGCCAAGCCCTCAGCCGGAAATTGTGCCCTCACGTTCTTTAACATGGCATCGACCTGATCTGGAGAAGCACGGCCAATAGTATCCGCAAGAGAAACCTCCGTGCAGCCCAGGGCCATTAAAGCAGCAACCACTTGAGTTGTGGCTTGTGGCGTTATGAGACCTTCAAATGGGCACTCCGTGGTGCAGGATATGTAGCCACGCAATCTCGCCCCATATTCTTGTGCGAGAGCTGCCACAGGTGCAAACCGCTCAAAGCTTTCAGCAATCGAGCAATTAATATTCTTTTGTGCAAAGGTTTCTGAGGCGCTGGTAAAGATGGCAATTTCTTCAACGCCGATTGCCAAAGCGCTTAATGCGCCCTTTTCATTGGGCACCAGAACGGACCTCTTTAACCCCGAACTTTCAGGCACATTGCGCAACACCATTTCATGATCTGCCATTTGTGGAACCCATCGCGGTGACACAAATGCGGTGAGTTCAATGCGCGACAATCCGGCATCACATAGAAGTTCGATCAGCCGCAACTTATCATTGGTTGGCACAATGTGTTTTTCATTTTGCAACCCGTCGCGCGGGCCGACTTCAACGATTGAAATATGGGTCATCAGCACATCACCACAAAAGCTGCTCTGTTATCCGCCGCAGCATGATCATCACTTTTGTCTCGATCTATTGGCAAAAGCTGCGAGGCCGCGCTGCGCGTCTTCACTTGTGAAAGTACGTTGCCCGAGAGCAGCTTCCTGCCGATAAGCCTCCACGAGAGGTAAGTGCTGCAACGTCAGCGCAGCTTCTTTGATAGTCTGCACAGCCGTTGCGCTTAACGAAGCAATGTGATGCGCTGTCTCATGTGCCACCTCGTCGACGTCGGCAATGCCATGGAGGTGATTAACCACGCCCACTCTGTACATATCCGCCGCAGAAAATCGCTTTGCCGTCAGCATAATTTCCATCGCATGTGCGTAGCCAACCTGACGAACCAATCGCACAAGTGTGCCTCCCGCAGGCACGAAACCATGACCTGCTTCCGGCAACTGAAATTGAGCGTCATGCGCTGCAATACGAATATCGGTAGCGAGCATGATCTCGAACCCGCCACCAAGACAAAGCCCTTTGATCGCGCTGATCACAGGTTTAAAAAAGCCTTCAACCTTCAGATGGGCCGGATCCCATTCAGAGATATCGAAGCGGCCTTCCGCCAATGCAGGAATTGACTCGGTCAGATCAGCACCCACACAGAACGCCCTGTCTCCTGCCCCCGTGAGTACGACCGCTCGTATTGCTTCATCTTTAGCCGCTTCATCAAAAGCTTTGCCAAGATCGTCATACATCGCAAGCGTCAAGGCATTGAGTTTATCGGGCCGGTTGATGCAGATGGTAGCAACGCCTTTGTCGTTGTGATAATCGATTGACATCAGATGGCCCCCGCAACCTTGAGACGGTTGAGTTCATCCGCATCAATTCCAATCAGTCTTTCCAAGACCAGAGCATTGTGCTCGCCGGGTGCTGGCGCCTTTTCATGGTCCGTTTCCTGCTTGCCTGAAAGTTTGATTGGCATACCAAACATACCGATCAGTTTGCCAGCAACAGGAACATTAACAATCATGTTTCGCGCGGCGATATGTGGATCCTCAACGACCTCGGCGATTGTTTTAATGGCGCTCAATGGTACTTTGTCGCCCGCCATATCCTCAAGTTCGGCCTTGGTATAATTGGAGAACCATCCCTCAAGCAAAGGCTTAACCACAGTGTCCGCAATGACCGGATCAAACCGCTTCTCCATTGTATCAATCGCTGAATCCGTTGCCTTTTCAGGATTGCCAAACATGGCACATGTGATGGCCCAGAATTTGTCAGTGTAGCCACCAAAGAAGACAAAGCCATCTTTGCAACGAAACTGACCATAAGGCCGCACGAAGGGATGGTCGTTGCCAAGTGGTGTAGCCACTTCTTTTTGCGTGGTATAGCGAACAACCGCATTTTCTGTCAGCGTCAAAACTGAGTCTTGCTGCGATACATCGACGACTTGGCCTTGCCCCGTGCGTTCAGCTTCCCTTAATGCTGCGATTGCCCCAATTGCAGCGTAAAGCGATGCAGCAAGATCACCGATGATTGTGCCTACACGCACAGGCGGACGATCTGCGTAGCCGTTCATTGACCACAAGCCACCCGCAGCCTGACCAGTATTATCATATGCTGGCCGTGACGAGTTTGGCCCTGTACGTCCAAAACCACTGATAGCTGCATAAACAAGCCTGGGATTAATTGCTTTCAAGCTATCATAGCCAAGGCCCAGTTTTTCCATTGTCCCCGGTCGAAAATTCTCGACAAGAATATCAACCTTGCGCACTAATTTACGCAACAGCTCCTTCCCTTCATCCGACTTCAAATTGAGTGTGATACCCAGCTTATTGCGATTAAACTGCGTAAAAAATGCACTAAGCTGCTCTTCATCGTCACCGACGAAGGGAGGAAAAGTACGCGCATAATCTGGTTCAGCGGGGTGTTCCACCTTGATGACTGTTGCGCCAAGCTCTGCCATCAGCATCGAACAAAACGGTCCAGCGACAACGCGTGTTATATCCAGAACTGTTACGCCAGTCAGCGGCCCGGTGCGACGGGCCTTCCAGCTGTCGAATTCGTTTTGTTCTGTCATCATGTTTCTCCCAAAGTCTGAACTATCTGCCTGATCGCCCGATAAAGCGTAGAATTCAGCGGAATGAAATCGATTAGCGTTTGCAAACCGTTATTTTATTTAAGATTTTTCAAGGCGCACTGCGTTAATAAGCTCTTTTGCTCGGTCCACACGCACGTCGTGATCCGCTGCCAGCTTGGCAGCTATAAGCTCTATTTCGCTGCCAACAGCTCCGGCAACAATCGCGATATTACGAGCATGAAGAGCCATGTGACCACGTTGGATCCCCTCGGTCGCGAGAGCACGCAGCGCTGCCATGTTTTGTGCAAGCCCGACCGCTGTCGTCACTTCAGCAAGTTCCTGCGCCGTCGAAACACCTAAAATCCGCAGCGCGGCCTGAGCAGACGGGTGGGTTTTGGTTGCTCCGCCAACAATACCAAGGGCCATTGGCAGTTCCAGTGTACCGACAAGATGGTTCTCGTTATCAATTTCCCATCGGGTGAGTGAGGTATAACGACCGCTTCGCGCTGCATAAGCATGGGCGCCTGCTTCAATTGCGCGCCAATCATTGCCTGTTGCTACCACGACCGGATCAATGCCGTTCATAATACCTTTATTGTGGGTGGCAGCACGATATGGATCAACAATCGCAAAGGCGCAAGCCTCGACAATTCCCTGCGCAATCCGCGCACCTTCATATTCATCCGTCTTGAGAATATCAGGTGAAAGCCTAACACTGGCGCGCGCCAAACGAAGATCGGCAAAGTTGGACAGAATACGCAGGCGCACCACACCACCCGAAACCTTTTCGATGAGTGGCGCAACGGCTTCTGCCATGGTGTTAACGGTATTCGCACCCATAGCATCGCGAACATCAACGATTAGATGTGCAGCGAGCATTGGCCCAACCGGCGTATCATCAAAGATATGAACTTCGACATCACGGCAGCCACCACCAAGCGAAACCAGCACTTTGTCGCGTGCGTTGGCGGCAGCTATAATCGCATCCCGCTCTCGCAAAATCCGCGCCCGTGCGCCGTGAGGGTCGGTCACATTAATAACCTGAATCTGCGCGCGCATAATCGGTCCGCTGCTGGAAGTGAAAAAACCTCCACCCTCGCGTGCAAGCCTTGCCATATAGGACGCAGCAGCGACGACAGAAGGCTCTTCCACTGCCATCGGGATCAGGTAATCTTTGCCATTAACGGTAAAATTCGTTGCGATGCCTATCGGCAGTTCGAAGGTTCCGATAACATTCTCGATCATTCCATTAGCAAGCGAAAGCGGCAATGAACCCGGCTCAAACGCCTTTTGTTGCGCGTCATTCAGCCGTGCCGCCTCAACGACGCGTGCCATGCGCTCTTCAGGTTCTAAATTGCGCAGGCCCTCAATACGCGAACTAAGCTGATGTGTTCCGCTGTTGTGAATGTCGGCCAATGCCGCCTCCCATGTATTCTTCCTCTTGATCAGAAATCAACGTTATTGCTATGATTGAACAGGTACAGTTAAACTTAATTGTTACCAAACTGTACCCAATACGGAGGCAGCTTTTTGACAAGCCCTAACATTGCGCCTGAACAATCGGGTACATTGACCGATCAACTATTCACGCTGTTGAGCAGCGAGGTTAAACAAGGATTGCGGCCGGTTGGAAGTCGTTTGATGTCGATCCGTAAAGCAGCCGAACGGTTTAATGTCTCTAAGAATACTATCATTGAGGTCTATGATCGACTCGTCGCCGCAGGTTTAGCCGTAGCGAGACCTGGTTCGGGATTTGTGGTCTGTTTGCCGCAGGATATGCAACGAAATGAGCGCCCGCGCCATGTGGCAGAGGCCGTTGATATTGCCACTCTTCTCAGCGCCCAGTTAGACGAGAATTTTACAATTCGTGTCGGCGATGGACGCCCGCCAGCTTCATGGGCAGAACAGTCAGAAATAAAGCGTCATTTGGGCGCGTCAGGCATCGCTCACATCATGGGAACAGACGCCTACGGCTCCGCACTTGGTTTTCCACCGCTTCGTCAGGAAATCTCGAAAAAATTGGCCTCACAGCACGTTAATGCGTCACCTGAGCAGATACTGATGACCTTTGGTGCAAATCACGCGCTTGATCTTATCGTTCGTGCCTTTCTGTCGCCTGGCGATGTCGTGCTGGTTGATGAGCCTGGCTATTATCCACTCTTTGCGAAACTAAAACTGGCACAGATAAGAATGGTCGGTATACGCAGAAACGCTGATGGACCCGACGTCTCTGATTTCATCGCAAAAGCGGCATCAGAACGCCCACGATTTTTCTTCACCCAATCAATCGGGCACAACCCAACGGGAAGCTCAATCAGCCTACCCGTGGCCCACGCTCTGTTGAACGCTGCAGCCCAACATAACATTACGATTGTTGAAGACGATCCTTTCTCTGATTTAGCTTCAAACGTCCCGAGTCGCCTTGTCACCCTCGATCAACTCAACCGGGTCATGTCGATTGGCACTTTTTCAAAGACACTCTCGGCCAGCTTGCGCAGCGGCTATATTGTCGGAAGCGCCGAGTGGATTAATGCTTTGACTGAGCTCAAAATGCTCACAAGCGTCAACAGTTCCGGCCATGTTGAGCGACTTATCCATCGGCTGCTTATGGAGGGCCATTACGCACGACATCTTAAGCGGCTATCACATCGTATCGAGACAGCAGCTGACCGTGCTATGAAGCAACTGGAAATGCTGGGATATCGCGTTTTCTCAGATAATGGCGGCGGGTATTATCTCTATCTGCAACTTCCTTCGCATATCGATGACATTGAGCTGGCAAAACGCGGCGCAAAAGATGGTATCTTCATCGCCCCGGGAAGTGTCTTCTGCGTCAATAAAGACAATCCAGTGCGGCGGGGAATCCGTTTGAATGTTGCCCACACGGACAATGAAGAATTCTACGGATTCCTCGCACGCCACCTCAGTTAAAATGCAGAGCCAAGGCGTGAACTTGTCTTTTCGGACCTTTGCAGCCTGTTTACTGGCAACCACCGAAAGCTATTCGGTATTGTCGGCTTCGCGCATTCGCAACATCCAGTATTTTAGGCTTGCATCATCAAGTTTGCTAACAATGTGCTCAAAAGTCTCAGATGTTTCATCCTGACCGAGCTTGAAGCGTGCCGATACAGAAACAATCTGCGCCCTAAAGCCAACAATTGCTGTCTTGAGCTTCTCATATCGCGCGCCGATCTGATCAATAGACCACGGCGATGGTTGATCCTGCTCCATATGCGCGACTGTACAGCGAAGTGCTTCATCAGTCAGCCCATCATCAGTGCTGATATCAGCGATGATTTTGACCGTTATAAAGTTCCACGTCGGCGCCCAGTTTGACCGCCCGGCCATTGCGGGGGAAATGTATCCCGCCGGACCGTGAAAAATGAAGATAGCGCGCGCGACAACACCTTTTCCCCGAACGAGGGCCGACCGGCGCGGTAAGTGGCCCAACAGACTTGAGGGCTTACCCGATGCATCCGTTTCAAGCAAAACCGGCATATCAAGCGTGGAAGGATCTTCATCTAACCCCAGAATACTGGCCATCGGATAGGCGCCAACGACATCCGATAAATCCTGATCTGACCAGGTACTGAACTTATCACTCATTTTATTCTTTCATTATCCCTTCTCAGCAGAAGCGATCATAGAGGCATCAGAAAAGCCGGTTTATCGTTTGTCAGCGTGGCCCAAAATATTAAGCACCACACGCGAAAATACGCTGGCACCAATCGGTATAAGCTCATCAGGAAAATCGTAGTCCGGACTATGAAGAGCCTGTACTGCGTGTCCTGCGCCTAAGAAAAACATCGCCGAAGGCGCCACAGAGCGGAATCGTCCAAAATCCTCCGATCCACGCATTGGTAAATCTCCGGGACCAAAAGCCACACCTTCATCAGTCATAGCGACCATAAGATGTTCCACCGCCTCAGGACTGTTCTCACAATGCGGAAACACATCATGATAGTCTATCACGACATCAAGTCCGTCCTCATACGCCACCTTTTGCACAAGCGCCTCAACATCGGCTTGCAGTACATCCATGCGGCTATCCGTCAAGGTTCGAAGCGTTGCCCATATTTCGGCAGAACCCGGCGCAACCCCAAATGTGGGCTCGCCCAGCGCAGCATGAGTGACGGTAATCATCGCAAATGAAGGAGCAATCTCCTGCCCCGCTTTCGGCATGTTTTCCGAAAATGCTGCCAAATTCGGCATAAGGCGCGACAACGCCATCATGGGCGATTTTCCGGTTTCGGGCGTCGATGCATGCGCTGTCCGTCCGGTTAAACGCACTCTAATACCACGTGATGCACAATTGACCGGACCTGTTTTCAATACACAATAGCCCATGTCATAGCCGGGCATATTATGCAGTGAAAATGACAGATCTGGTCGTATTTCTTCAAATGCCGGATCTTCCAGAACAGCTAAAGCACCCGCCCCTGTTTCTTCAGCGGGCTGAAACAGCAGAATTGCGCGCCCCCTGGCGGGGCGGTTTCGGGAAACAACACGCGCAAAGGCTGCCATCGTAGCCATATGACCGTCATGTCCACACATATGACCCTTACCAGCCCTAACCGATGCGTGAGCGAGGCCATTCGTTTCCGCAATCGGCAAAGCATCAAGTTCACAACGAAACAGAACTGATGGGCCTGGCTCACGACCTTCAAACACAACAGCCACACCAGTCTGCCCGAGCGCCGTTAACATGCGATCCGGCTTAAGAGGTTCGAGAAATGAGACGACGCGTTGCGCTGTCTCATACTCTTCGCCCGATATTTCTGGATTGCGATGCAGATCATGTCGAAATGCAACCAATTCCCGAATATCCTGATCAGAGAACAAAGCTTGCCCCGCTTGGTCAGTCAATGTGCGCTTCCTTCATCTTAATTTTTGAGAACGTTTTTTATAAATCGGGCGCCATCAGCGATTGCTTCCCGTGCCAAACTCGACATGGACATCGCTTCAAGAAATGAATGCGTTGCACCTTTGTAAATTTTATAATCTGGTTTTGCACCAGTATCCTGCAACTTGGCTACCATCGCGTAGCTATTGTCGGCAATGATGTCCCGGTCAGGAATAACAAAAAATGTGGGCGGAAGATCACGGACATCGGCCTTGAGCGAATAGATTTCCGGACTTATCAAATCCTCGGTAGAGCGAGTGTAATTCGAATAATAATAGTTAATCTCATCGCGATCCATGACCGAGCCAGAACCACCATGCAATGCTTCAGCCTCATCGGAGCATTCGGTCGAAAAACCTGCATAGTTGAACAAAACACCTTTGAGAAAGGCCCCCTCACCCTTTTCCCGCAAGCGTATTGCAACAGCCATGCTAATATTGCCTCCGGCAGAATCTCCGCCAATTGCCACGCGATCAAGAGCGATGCCAATATCCGCCGTTTTCAGCCAGGTTAAAGTATCTTCGACCTGATCGATTGCTACGGGATATTTGTATTCAGGTGAGAGATAATAATCCAACCCAAGAACCTTAACATTCGCAGCAGCAGCATATTCCCGCATCAGGCGATCATGTGTATCAATACTAAAAAGTGTGAACCCTCCGCCATGGAGATAAATGAGCAGCGGTGCCTCATCATCAAGACCGGGATTGTATAGGCGCGTGCGCATCGCACCGTGCCGCGTTGGGATCGAAAACTCGCGAACATCTGCCATTTCGGGCCCACCCTGACGAAATGGTTCTCGAACAGCTTCAGCAATCTTACGCGCTTCGTCCGTCGATACAGACGATAATGAGGGATGCTTCGCCCAACCTTCACGCATCTTTGCGAGAAAAAGGCCAATCTCCTCATCAATGGGCGAAAGATCGAGTTCGGATTGTGCAGCCAGAAGAGTTTTGTTCACTGGATTGTTCCTATCAATTGTCTTGGCCAGACGACCCTAGCAACTGTCCACTTTGAACTGCTCGTTCTATCGGGTCTTTTACTTTCTCATTCAGGCCGTTATCGAACGCCGCGACAAATTCTGCGCTGCCCGATAATGGCTCGGTGGAAAGCCGAAAGAACGATGAAAAACTGAGGTAAAAGCCGAAACACTTTCATAGCCGATACCAAAGGCCACTGATGTGATTGAATGGCCTGCATGCAGCAAAGAAACTGCGTGCATCAACCGAACCTGCAAACGCCATGTCGCCATTCCCATACCGGTCTCATTCTTGAAAATACGGGTGAAAGTACGGCGTCCCATATTGGCAATAGATGCCCAATAGTCGATATCACTCTGATCGCTTGGGTTCTCGATCAACTGATTGCAAACGCGTAAGATGCGATTGTCGCGCGGCATGGGGATATGAATATTCATCGTCGGCATGCGCGGGATTTCATCAAGAAGTAACCGGACAATCTGCCCCTCGCGTCCCGTTTCATCATAGGCAAAGTTGAAGGTTACAATCTCGCCGATCAGCGCGCAGATCAGATCAGACACCTCGAATACACGGCATTTTTCAGGCAAGTTATCGAGTGTAGGATCGATGTAAACAACGTGAAACCTGACATTCTCTCGACAACTGGTTTGATGGCGCACACCGGGAGGGATCCAGATAGCGCGATTGGGCGGCAAAATATAGCTCGCATCTTCCGTCGTGATACAAAGAACGCCTGAAATCGAGAAGCTCAATTGTGCTCGTTCATGGGAATGAAACGGATCAACATAGCCAGCCGGATACTCATCAGACAGCGTTACCACTGGTCGAATTGTAAGAGGATAATCTTGGCTGCGTTTCATTGTATCTCCCGGCGCATTACGACTCCCTGATATTCATTGCCGATTTTGACGCCCCTATAGCCAAATTCAAGTAGTATAGTTCTAAATTACCTCAAATTGGCCAAATCGAAGAAGTTTCAGTCCCGCGAGCGACAAACTTTCGCTGGCTCTGCTGTTAGTCTGCTGGTGTGCGGGCTTTATGAACTTTTGATTAGAGTGCCGAACCAATCGACCTATCAAAAAGGGGAACGGTATGAATACCACCAGAAAACTCTCTGGGGCATTGCTTATTGCGTGTGGATTTCTAGTTTCATCCGCTGGTCTGGCAAAGGCTAATGACATTTCAAAGTGCATTTTATCAGGCACGAAAGGGGATATATCACTCACTCCCGCGAACCCCGGCGTGATTACTGCCGAGATCGCCCTTCCAAATCCTGGTTGGTTGAATGGCGATACTCCGGACCAGATCCTTGATGGCTTCGAATATTGCCTTGCAGCAAACATTGCTCATCGTGCCGGCTTCGACGAAGTTAAGCTTGTCGTCTCCTCAGTGCCCGCGATGATTGCGAATAACAACCAGAAGAAAGATCTGGGCATGGCAACGCTCTCCATCACGGACGAGCGCAAGAAAGTTATCGATTTTTCATCGCCTTACTTCTCTTCCGACATTGGAGTTCTGGTAAAAGCCGGTAAAAAAGTCGACGCAGATGCGATGAAAACATTCCGCATTGGCGTTCTGCAAGGGACCACCGGTGCAAACTTTGTAAGCGATCGCATAAAACCCCAAGACATTCGTGTTTATTCCGAGAACCCTGCAATGTTTGCAGCACTTATGGCTGGCCAGATTGATGCGGCTGTGACCGATACTGCCATCCTATTGGCGCAAGCAGCAAAATCGAACGGCGCACTGGAAATCGCCGGACAATATGAAACAGGTGAGTCTTACGGTGCAATTTTGCCGAAAGGCTCCCCAAACAAAGAAGCCATTGATAAGGTGATAGATGACATGCGCGCTGACGGCACGCTAAAGAAAATGGCATCGAGCTATCTTTCTGGCATATGGGGCGCTGATCCGACAGCAATACCTTACCTTCAACCATAATCGTTGGAGGAATGGTATGACTTCGATTTCTTCGGGTAAACCGACCCTACAATCTCAAAATAGCAAACGTTCTTTTGGCGCAGGTGCTGCGCCAAAAGATGTGCGCGGGTGGACAGCCTCTGCTGTCATATGTTTCTTTCTGGTTTCAATTGGTATGTGGGTTACAGCCCGCGAAGCCTATCACGAATCTGTAACACTTGATGTGCAGCCACTTTTAGCCAGCGCTATACCAGGAATAGCAATCATCTGCATATTAGCGCTTTGCTGGCCAGCTGTGCACACTATTCTGAAAACACAGGAAGTAAGAAGAGCGCTTGAGGCAGATCAACTTATAGAGGCACGCGTTGCAACCGCCAAGGCGCTGGATTACGCCCAATATACAATTGGGTTTTCCGTATTCGCAGCCGTCATTGTCGCATTCACCCAGTTTTTGCTGGCCAATGATCTTGCGGTCAGCAAAACCTTCCTCTCGCCTTCGCTCATTTGGCAGTCATTCCCTCTGATACTCAAGGCCTTCTGGGTTAACATTTATATCTTCCTGATTGCCGAAGTTTGCGTTCTTGTTTGGGGGCTTATCGTTGCAATCGCCCGACTTGTTCCGGGCAAAACTGGCGCACCTATCAGAGCACTCGCTATACTCTATACAGATATCTTCCGGGGGATGCCCGCTATCATCACCATATATCTGGTGGGGTTTGGGTTACCTTTAAGTGGTCTACCGATACTCAGCGGACTGTCAGTTGAGACTTACGCAATTATCGCACTGACTTTAACATTTGGCGCATATGTGGCCGAGGTTTATCGCTCGGGCATTGAAGGCATTCACTGGAGTCAGGTTGCGGCAGCAAGATCGCTCGGCCTCTCTTATATCCAAACCATGCGTTATGTCATCATTCCTCAGGCGGTCCGACGGATCGTGCCACCTTTGCTAAACGATTTCATTGGCTTGCAGAAGGATACAGCACTGGTCAATATCATTGGATCGGTCGACGCCTTTAATCAGGCCAAAATCCTCTCCAGCAATCACTTCAATCTCTCACCGGTTTCTGTCGTCGCTTTCATCTTCATCCTGATCACGATTCCGCAAGCGCGTTTTGTTGATCGAATTTTAGAGCGAGATCAGCGTCGGACGCGTGCGGCATAAGGTTCTTTGCAATGGCTATCATAGAAGTAAAGAATATTTCAAAAAGCTATGGCGATTTCAAAGTTTTCGATGGGCTTAATCTTGAGGTTGAAGAGCATCAGGTCGTTTGCTTGATTGGAGCTTCTGGCTGCGGAAAATCAACACTGTTACGCTGCATGAATGGTCTTGAAACCATCGACACTGGCGAAATTCGAATTCATGATGACCGCATAACAGGGCCCGGTGTCGATGTGAATGCCCTGCGTCGTGATGTTGGTATCGTTTTTCAAAGTTACAATCTGTTTCCGCATATGACTGTGTTGGAGAACATCACTCTGGCTCCTTGCAAAGTGTTGGGCCAAAGCAGAGCGGACGCGACCGCAATTGCCCTGCCCTTGCTTGAACGTATTGGGCTGGCACATAAAGCAAATGCTTACCCTGACCGTTTGTCTGGCGGGCAACAGCAACGAGTTGCAATCATTCGTGCGCTTGCTATGAGCCCGATGATCTTACTGTTGGACGAAATCACATCAGCCCTCGATCCTGAACTGGTTTCTGAAGTTCTCAACATAGTCCGCGATCTTGCCGCAGATGGTATGACCATGTTACTTGCTACTCATGAGATGGGGTTTGCGCGCGAAGTATCCAGCAAAATATGCTTTCTCGCTGAAGGCAGAGTTTATGAGGAAGGTACTCCAGAGCAGATTTTTGGAAACCCAAGCGGAGAGCGTACAGCTGCATTCCTTCAGCGCATCGTCGAAGCCGGTCGAATTTAGTTCTTTGACTTAAGATCGATATATGCCGTGATCTATTCACGAGTTAAATAATATACGTCTCCTTCGCGTTGTCCGCGAAGGAGACGACCCCTGCATCCCTGACGGGGGGCGCTGCCGGATGCAGGAATGGCGGTTTACCACTTCATCTTGAAGCCAACCCGACCAGAGATGCTATCATTTTTGATACCATTGTGGCCAAGGTTGCGGCTATAATCACCACTGGCAAACAGAGAAACTTGTTCAGTCAACTGGCCGGAAAACCCGAAACCGACTTGCCCTCTGGTTCCATCAAGGTCACTGCCTAGTGTCACGCGATTGTTGCCTTCAAGATTAGAAAAACTCGTTTTTGCCTTATCACCCATGGTATGCCAGACATTGACACGCGCCCATGCTGAATAACGTCGGCCATCTTCAGCTTTCCAATCGCGAGAAACTTTTGCGCCAATACGACCATAAACAATGTCATTGCTGGCAAAGGCAATCTGGCCAAACCGATCTGATGTATCATCCAGCGAAACATGCTGGTAGATAAGCTGAGCCTGAGGCTCAACAGTCCACCCATCATTGAGCGCATAACGATATCCGCCTTCGAGAGAGGAGATAAAACCCCATCCTGCTGTTTGCATACCAACGTTGTCGACCGAACTGCTATGCACCTGATCGTAACGTGTTCCCTGAATGACAGCGTCAGTGTACCAGCCAGTATGATCAAGATGGGTCCAATAACCACCGAAGCTATAACCATTCATCGACAGGTCACCGGCTTTACCACCATAGACGCGGTCAACATCGGCCTCAGCACGACCAACACCTACGAATAATCCCAGAAAATCAAGCGAACCATTCGCGCTCTCACCACGATACAAATCTCCACCAGCCTGGAAGCCTCCTAATGTGTAACTATAGGAAGCACCATCACGATAGAAGTCCGCGAGGTGTTGCTCAGCGTCACCAGACGCAGTGCCAGCATTTCCATGTTCACCGAACGCGCGGAACCAGAAGGCTGATGCATTCAGATCAATTGTATCCCGCCTATCGTGATATGTACCGAGCATAGCTAAACCAAACCGGGAAGCAAGAATAGGAGCGACCATGCTCAGCGGCACTTCCGAGCGATAGTCCGGAAGCTCTGGATCGGGCTTAGGCTCTGGTTTTGGATCTGGATCCGGGTTGGGCTTTGGATCAGGGTCTGGCTCTGGGTCCGGATCTGGGTCCGGATCTGGCGTCGGGTTATATGTGGAGCGCAGATACCATTGTCCATCAAACGTACCAGAGTAATCCCCAGCGTAAAGCGTATAGTCATATGCGCCCGCTGAAATACGCCCCTGCTGCACAAAGGCTCCACTGCTTGCCTGACTGGCATCGACAAGCATAATCCCATTGCCTGTTGTTTGTGCACCAAGACCGCCGGCATTATTAACGCTCAACCGGCTGATACCGTCAACAGCCCCCTCAAAAATCAGACGATCCGTCTTAGAACCGTCATCTCCGAGTTTGCTATTGAGGACAAACAGGCTATCGTCAGACGTGAAATCGCCTTTCACCGTCAGCGTCTTAAATTCATCCTCATTGGGTGAAGCGAATGAAATTGTACCAGCGCTGTCCAGCGTGTTAATGATAGATGAACCGGTAATTTCCCAGGCACTTGTGTTGTCTATCGACAATTTGTCGAGCATAGTGCCAGTATCGCTTTCACGCGCAGCCCCGGACAATAAACTTCCATCACGAAGATCAAAGTTGACTGCCCCACTGGCAACAAGAATATCACCTTCAAGCAGGGAGCCTTCCGCATTCACACTTGCAGTTCCAACAGGCATAGGAATGATGTTGGTGCCATCATTATAGATATAATCCGCGCTGGAGAACAAAAGTGCATTATCACCTTTACCGCTAACGCTGGTATTCTTGAGGTTAAATGTGCTGCTACCTCCGCCACCCACGCGTAGCGCAGGGCCTTTCGCAACATGAACCGTTGAATTTGCCACATCAACGCTATTGATGTGCTTTGTGACAGGAGTGACATTCTCCGGCGTATTATAGCCAAGCAAATATATGCCAGCAGCATTCTCGCCAGTGGTCACGATACTCGTATCAGAAATATCCATATGTGAGCCAAATGTGACGGCAGCTCCATGCGCATAATCGCCGGATGTCGCAATGGATGTTCCACCAGACAAAAGTATCCGCCCAGTACCGTGACTACGCGCACCTATGGCACTTTCACCGCTGGTTTTTATAATCAACCCACTGGCATCTATTGTCGACCGCGTTGTTGCAACTAACCCATAAGCGCTTTCACCTTCGGTCGTGATTTTAGTGCCCGAAATCGTGACATGCGAAGGCGCCCAGCTGTTCACACCACCATTGCCAGCGGCAACACCATGTCCGCCCAGGCCATAAGTAAGAGTGCTGCCACCATTGATAACTGAACGTACATTTATATTTTCAATCCCAGTGGCATTCGTCCCATGAGTGACGATGTCTACCCCATCTGTACGTAGCTTTACCTGGCTCGTATCGCTGGTGTTATTGGCTGCAAAAATCCCATTATTATAATCGCCCCAAGTCTCAATACGACCGTTGGATAGAGTTGTATCGCTATTTGTATTGGCATTAATGCCATAAGCACCACGACTTGTTGTCGGCGCATTGGTAGCAGCGTTCCAGCCAGTGCGGATATCAAAATTATTTGCGATGAGCGTACCACTCATCGCTGAAATGCCGGCACCCGTCGTGGTCGTAATCCTGGTATCGTCAACAAATATCGATGCCGCAGTCGATCCATATTTACCCTGCATCGAAATACCAACTTCGTCCGCCACGACACTGCTGCCAATCAATGACAAATGGGTCTCATCCATAGTCAGAATGCCGCGTCGACCGGTTCCGCTCCCGATAACCTCTACATTTTCCAAATAGACAGACGACCCATCACCGTAGATATTGACGACGTTGCCGGCTGCACCAGTTGCAACGAGGCGCGCTGCCTTACCGTCTGCACCGACGATCCTGACAGTACTCGGAGCAGATGAGCGATAGCTTTCAACGCGCAATGCCTCCGCAGCGCGACCTTCACTCACAAGATCAATGTCCGAATTGGTTATGGTCAAAGTACCATTTGTAACCCATACGGCCGGTGCATCCAGTTGACCGTTTGCGGAAGTCGTATGCGCGTGCGCATCCGAGTTTTCGATAATACGCTCTTGACCTGCAATAACCCGGATCTGTTGTGCAATTACTGGAGTTGCCGTCGCCGCGAGAACGATTACAGAAACACTGAGCATACAAGTCCAATGGTGGCGGCCGATAGCAGTGAATTGATTTTGGTGTTTCTGAGGCGACATGGAAGACAATCCTTACCCGAGGCCACCCTAAATAACTCTATAGAAAAAGTTAGTAATCAAACCATTTCTATTAGAATAAATAGAACAAAAATTAGACTTAATCTCCATCATAGAGATTAAGTCTAATATTCACTCCACATATCAAGCTACCATCAGGTGGGTATTTGCTTTAAATTCCATGCACTTTTATGATTTAATCAGCAAAAATAATTGCATAAAACTTCAGACGTTTTTAAAATAGTACAATAATATGTAATGTGTGTTATCCATACGCATTGCGAAAAACGTAATATATGCAATAACTTATGCAGCAGCACGTCTGAACGAAGCGGGCGTGGACCCAGCTAAACGTTTAAATAGCGTCGCGAAGTGTGCCTGATCAGAAAACCCACAGGCGAAGCCAATCTCGGCAAGCGGCAAGTTTGAAGTGCCAAGCATTTCCTTAGCTTTGCTAACGCGTAACCGCATAACATATTGGTAGGGCGTCATGTGCATTGTGGTCTTGAAACGCTGATGGAACGTCGTGCGCCCCATAGCACACAGAGAAGCGAGTTCACTGATATGTATATCGTGACCGAGGTGTTCGATTATATATTCATCAAGCCTGCGCATTTGCCTGGAGGTCAGCCCACTCAGCCGCTCAGAACTGATTGCAACCGTTGATGTGACGGAATATTTGGCCAGTAAATCTGCACAAAGCGCACGAGACATGTAGTCGATTTTAAGCTGAGAAAGATGAGCAGGCTCGTTCAGGGATTGCTTGATTGAACGTAAAAGCCAGCTCAAGCTGGTGCTTTTTTCGCCAAATACCGGCGAAAGGGAAAGCCTATCGGGACCAATTTCAAACAGCTCATATGCGACTTCATGCAACAGCTCAGGCCTCAAAAAGACGTGTACGGCCTCTGTTTCATTGCCAATAACGCAATCAACTGGAGTGAGCGGCTCTGCAATGCTGATGGAGTAAGCAGGTAACACCGCAAGCTCTTCTTGCCCTGAAATGCTTCTATGCACTTGCGTATCGCTCAGCCCCATACTCAACCAAAAGAAAGGAACCGAATGATGAGAACTTTCATGAGGATGCTCGAGTGTATGGGCAGCAAATAGCTCCTGCCAGCCGTGCCTTTGGCTACTGCGGATCGTTTCTACCTCTTTCGTAACAAAAAGAGACGTATCATTACCAAGTATTGTTGCCTTAGCTCCCTCAATGGGAAGCGACGTCGTCTCGACGACATTATTGATCGGCTGTTTCATCATTGCACACTTTGCCTGCTCAGGCTCCCACAGAATCTGTAGGGACCAAACGATTGAAATATGCAGCGCCCAGTTAGTTTATAATCCTGCTGCGTATCTAAAACAACTGCGGCTCCTAGAGAGCCTAGCTTCAATCGCGCTCAACATTTTACCAACAGCAAAACTCAGCCGTCAGTAGGCTACCTTATGTATATTAACAGATGACAATATTAAGCCTTTGATTGAAATCAATCACGCTCGAACCACCAGCAATAATGGCATAGATACGCTAGAGATATATTCTGATATCTTCACAAATATAACATACAAACCAATGACTTATAATTGCCGCATCAGCATATAATATCAGAAAAATTTTGTTTCAGTTTAATTTTGTAAAACGGACCATTGGATAAATACACAAAGAAAATAAGGACCTGCATGAAGCATACCGGTCCTTTTTGTCATTCCTCCAATTTAAAACCGATTTTTAGATCTGCTGGATGGACACCCCTCCGGCGGCCTTGATTTAGCAGTATTCGCACTGGGTAACCGAACGGAGAATATAAAACTCAATTTATATAGTTTCCGTGACTTTGCGAAGGTTCATCGGGGTATCCGGATTTAATCCCCGAGCTTGTGCAACTTCTTCGATCAGGCGATAATAGGCGCCGAGCCCAACCAATGGGTCGATCAAACCGTTGCCGCTGGACGTGATCTTGATGCTCTTTTCTGTGCCCGCATTATCGCCAATTGTGATGACGTCTGCCCCCATTCCAATAAGACGATCGATTGCTTGCTTACCTGCATCGTAGGCTTCATCTCGATTGAGGAATGCGAGCACTGGAAAATCGCTGTGTACCAGGCGGATTGGGCCGTGCATTACTTCTGCAAGCGAAAATGCTTCCGCATGAATCCCACAGGTTTCTTTGGCTTTGAGCGCGGCTTCTTGTGCAACCGCAAAGCCCGTGCCACGGCCAACCATATACATGCTTTCAACGGCTGCGAGACGGGAAACGAGATCACCATCAATTGCCGCAGTCGTTGTCTTCTCCAGAGCTTCCGGGAGTTTTGACAATGCTTGTTTCAGCGCAGCATCTCCGCTGATTTCTGCTGTAATGGCAGCAAGCGCTACGGCACCGGCTATACAGGATTTGGTAGCTGCAACGCTTTGCTCTTTACCGGCGTGCAGGTTGAGAACGATGTCCGCCTGACTTGCCAACGGACTATCAATCACATTGACCACTGCAACGGTAACAGCTCCACCCTGTTTAGCCGCCTTCTGCAACGCGACAATGTCAGGACTCGCACCCGATTGTGAAACCGTAAAATGCAAACCATCATGCAATTGCAAACGACTATTGTAGACAGAGGTTACTGAGGGGCCAATAGACGCGACAGGTATGCCTACGCTGATTTCGAAGAGATATTTAAAAAAAGAAGCAGCATGATCCGACGAGCCCCGCGCAGCCGTTGTAATAACGCGTGGCTTGAGCTGATCATAAATGCGCTTGATCTCAGCTATTGTAGCTGCTTCTTCACTCAATACGTGAGAAACAACAGATCCCGCTTCTATCGTTTCTTGCCGCATAAAAGATGTCGTAGTCATTGAAGACCTCACCATTAGACTAATAATTTTCGCGGTTTAACCCTGCAAAATCGAAGCACCGCCTGCTGCCTGAACAGCAAGACTACCACGTCTGACGCCAGCTTCCAGACAATCCAAAGCGCAACGTCCCTCGATCCAAAGATCAATAAATCCGGCGTTAAAAGCGTCGCCGGCGCCTGTGGTATCAACAACGTCGACGGCTTCAGCTGGCAAATGAACCGAGGTTTCGTCAAAACGCACCCACGCGCCCTCTGCTCCCCTCTTCAAGACAACCAGCGGAAAGTGCTCAGATAGGATATCGAGCGCTTTGCTCGGATCACTCTCGCCGGTAATTGCTTCTGCTTCTTCGCTATTTGGGAGGAAAATATCCACGCCAGCACAGTTTGTCAGGAAATCTTCGCTGTAGATAAGGGTCTCGTCCCAGCTTGGATCAAGGGAGATTGTCAAACCGGCAGCTTTTGCTTTTGCTATAAGATCAGGAATTTCGTGCAGTGTTGCATATTCAGCAATGTGCAAGTGCTTTGCATTTTTCCAGGCCAAAGCGTCTTCAAGTGTGGAAGGATGCGCTGTCCCTGCTCTTCGCGAAAGAAACGCTCTATCATTGCCTATAACACTAGCGACTGTGAGCTGCGGCCCCGCATTCTCAGACGTTTCCAAAAAACTCAGATCAAGGCCATCGATAGTCAAATCAGTCGTTAGACCCTGCGAGAGACTATCCGTACCAAGTCGCGCGACCAGCGCAACCGAGCGGCCAATATGGGCGAAATGGGCGGCGGAAATGAATGCACCTCCGCCAGCTACGATTTTCATATCACGTGCGAATACCTCACGCCCCAGTTGTGGCAATGCCTCAAGGCCCGTGAAAATGAGATCGCAATAAAGACGTCCGATACTCAGGACTGCGGGAGTTTTAAATTGCTTTGACATTATAGGCGACCGAGGCTCTTTTCTGTTTTAGCATCGAACAGATACAGACTGCCCGCAGGCGCAAAAACTTGCAGTGTACTGCCAGAGACAGGCACGGTTTTACCCGGCGCCGTTGCAATAACCGCATCACCATTCACATCAAGATGCACCAAAGTTTCAGCACCGAGCGGCTCAACGGCTGTGACCACTCCTTGCAGCGATACACCGCCGGTTGTGAGGGGGCCACCAACAGTCAGTTCATGCGGACGGATACCGATCAACACATCACCATCTGAAGAAAACTCGACCGTATCACCCTTGCGGCGCCCCTTGAGAAGATTCATCGATGGGCTACCGATAAAACGTGCTGTGAAAACATCGACAGGATTTTCATACAGCTCAGTCGGTGTGCCGGTTTGCAGAATATTACCGTCACGCATCACAACAATACGGTCAGCCATCGTCATGGCCTCCACCTGATCATGGGTTACGTAAACCGTAGTTGTCTTGAGACTCTGATGCAGACGCTTGATTTCAATACGCATCTGCGCACGCAACTGCGCATCAAGGTTGGACAATGGCTCATCAAACAAAAATGCTGATGGTTTACGTACCATCGCCCGACCGATTGCTACGCGCTGCCGCTGACCACCGGAAAGTGCTGCAGGACGACGATCAAGATAAGGTGTCAGTCCCAAGGATGCTCCGACCTCTTCGATACGCTTGGCTTTTTCAGCCTTCGAAAGCCTCGACGTATAGAGACCAAAACCGATATTCTGGCGCACACTCATATGTGGGTAAATTGCGTAGTTCTGGAACACCATTGCAATATTACGCTGCTTTGGGTCACGCTCATTGACCACTTCGCCACCAATTTTCAGATTGCCACCGGAAATATCTTCCAAACCGGCAATCATGCGCAAAGTTGTCGATTTACCGCAGCCGGAAGGGCCGACAAAAACGACAAATTCACCATCGGAAATTTGCAAATCTATTGCGCGAACCGCTTCGACTTTGCCGTAACGTTTGACAAGTTTTTCAAGTTCAATGATTGCCATTAACGTGTCTCCGCAAGTGCGCTGAATTTTTCATTAAGTTCGCGATCAGATTTTGCCTCTAACGCTGCATGTTCTGAGGCCCGGTCAGTAAAGCCTTGAGCGGCCGCATGGTAACGCGCCAGAGCTTCACCCATTGGCTTTGGTGCCGGTCCACCCAAACGGTCTCGCACGGCAACAAAATGCTGCGGCGAAACCAGTTCTTCAAATTTAGCCTGATCGAAAGATGGATCGCGTCCAGTTGCCTCATGGAAGGCTGTCAGGAACGGCGTAAAGCCATCTTTTTCCAACCCGCCGCCTTGGGCGACCACCGCGCGGGCAACTTTGGCCGCAATCTCATGCGCTTGCCGGAAAGACAGGCCTTCAATACGCACCAGTGAATCCGCCAGTTCGGTGATGGTAATGCACGAGCGGCGGATATTTTCCGCAACGCGCAATGGGTCAATGCGGATAGCCTCAATGAACGCTGCCAGCAGATCAAGCACACGACCGGCAGAGGCAAAACCCTCATAGCCCATTTGCTGGGTTTCGCCTTCACTATCATTCATGTCGGTGAAAGGCGTATTATGCATCACATCCAGCACTGTGCGGGCACGCCCCATGGTCTGGCTCGACAAATGGCGCATATGCTCAATCGGTACCGGATTGCGCTTTTGTGGCATGATTGAAGAAATCTGCACAAATGCATTCGGCACATAAATCTGGCCGACTTCAAAACTCGTCCAGAACTGGAAGTCCTGAATGAGGCGTCCAAGGTGTATGAACATCAATTCCAGCGCCGAATAGGTCGAGGTGACATAATCCACCGCAGCAATGCAGCTATAAGAATTGTGTAAAGGGGCAGCAAAACCCAACAGTTCCGCGACGCGTTGGCGATCAATAGGAAAACCTGAGGTGGTGATGGCTGCTGCCCCCATTGGTGACTGGTTGACAATCGCACGCGCTGCTTCAATCCGCTCAATATCACGGATCAGCACCTCTGTTGCTGCTGCCAGATAATGACCGAATGTCGTCGGCTGTGCCGGCTGACCATGGGTATAGGCGACAATCAATGTCGCCTGTTCGCGATCAGCCGCTGCAATGAACACATCAAGCAAGTGACGTAATTTTTCCAGCAGCACATCAATGTGCTTTTTCAAACCGAGTTTGAACAGCGTGTGATCAATATCATTGCGCGAACGTGCAGTGTGCAGCCGCCCGGCAACATCAGCACCGATACGGGCTTTCAGTTCCTTCTCGATGAGGAAGAAAAAGTCTTCAACCTCACCGGTATAGGTCAGCTCAGCCGGATTGATCTCAAGATCAATCGCTTGCAATGCAACGGCAATCTGTGCTGCCTGTTCGCGATCAAGGATGCCGGTTTCAACAAGCATCACCAAATGAGCGCGGTCAATACGACGGAAACCATCGACGTGATGTGTCTTGGCACCATCAAACAGCGGACGCAGAACGGTTTCTTTATAAACCGCATTTGGGAAAACGCTTTTGTCGGCCAATTTAGGGTCGAGATCAGACATGGTTCAACCTTTCAGACCTGCCAGCATGACACCGCGTACGATGTAACGCTGAAGCAGCATGAAAACGACAAGTGTAGGCAATGTGGCAATAGCTGCTCCGGTCATGATCATTTCCCACTGGATCGATTGCTCAACCGCAAAGCTCGATAATCCTACCGGCAACGTATAAAGCTCCGGACTGGTTGAAACGATCAGTGGCCAGAAGAACGCCGTCCAGTTGCCAAGGAAGGTAAAAATCGCCAGTGCCGACAAAGCAGGCGTGACCAGAGGCATGGCAATTTTCCACCAGATCTGGAACTCGTTGAGGCCATCAACACGCGCGGCTTCAAGGAAGTCATTCGGTACGCCTTCAAAGAATTGCTTCATGAGGAAGGTACCAAAAGCGGTCATCATTCCCGGGAACATGATGCCCCAATAGCTGTCCAGCCAGCCGAGTTTGCTCGACATCAGATACCAGGGAATAACCAGCATTTCAGTTGGGATCATCAGTGTTGATAGGATCGCAAGGAAGATGAAGTAACGACCGCGAAACTGGAACTTGGCCAGTGTGTAACCGACAAGACTGTCGAAAAACACGTTCGATAAGGTCACCACAACAGCAACAATCATCGAATTCATGAACCAACGCAGAAAGCGTCCGTCAGCGAGAATTGTGATATAGTTCTGTAAAGTCGGTGCCGCCGGTATAAGACGCAGATCATAAACCTGACTGGCGGTTTTCAACGAGGTGGAAAACATAAATGCCAGTGGTGTGATCATGATCAGGCCGCCGATAAACAGCAATGTCCATGTGATGATACGGCCGGGCTTCAAATTCTGGAACGGAAGTGATTTTGTTTGTGCCGTCGCGGTCATTTCTTTTCCCTCAGAATCCAGAGCTGCAACAGCGATACGCAAAGCAGAATGATGAAGAGAATAATGGTTTGCGCAGCCGCATAGCCCATTGCATAGGAGGAAAATGCTGTCTGATAAATCATCAGCACCAGCGGCTTTGTCGAACCCAGCGGTCCTCCCGGATCATTGGTGGTCATGTTATAGACCTGATCGAAAATGCGCAGGAAGCCAATGGAAGAGAACACCACCAGAAACACAGTGGTCGGTTTCAATAGTGGAATCGTGATCTTGCGTAAGATTGCCCATTCACCGAGGCCGTCAATGCGTGCGGCTTCATAGAATGTATTTGGCACCGCGCGTAAGCCAGCCATAAAAATGATGATCTGAAAACCAAGGCCCGCCCAGATCGAGGTTGCCATAATGGCATAAAGCCCCTGATCCACGGACCGCAAAAAGCCTTGTTGCGGCAGCCCCATTGAACTCAGAATATTATTGATAAAGCCGATGGGTGCCGGCTGATAGAACCAACGCCATACCCATGCCATAGCTGCCGCAGTTGTCAGATAAGGCAGGAAATAGAGCGCACGGATAAAACCATGCATAATCCGGACACGATCCAGATAATAAGCAATGACAAATGCGATAAGCAGGCTGATCGGTGTGCCAACCAACAGATAGATGAAAGTGTTTTTGAACACTTTCCAGAATTCCGGATCAGCAAATAGTTTCTCATAATTGCCGATCCCGATAAACTGGGGCGGGCTCATCAGATCCCAATCGGTGAAAGACAACCAGAATGCTTCAATCGTCGGATAAAAGCGGATAACACTATAGAACAGGATCGGCAGAGCCAAAAAGCTCCACACCCACATCAAGCGTCTGGTTTTCATCGACAGGCGATCTGTCAGGCGCGAACCAAACGGTCTGCGCGCTGTATGATCGGGTTCAGCCGTCATTGTCATTATCAAAATCCTTCGGCGAGGTGACGCCGCTGCAAGGCATGGTAGCCATGAGAGGAAATAGTCAGACTGTCAGGTTTCAAAACCAAACAGTCGTATAAAGCTGGTCAACAATTCTTGCGTTGCTAAAGTTATGAGCGGGCGGCTTTCACAAACCGCCCTACCCGATCAGTGTTACTTCGCAGCGTCCAAAAGTGCCTGTTCAGCTTTGGCAGCTTCCGCGATGGAATCCTTAACCGGCTGGTTTTGCAGAATTACGCGATTAGACATATCAACGATGATCTGGCGCTGTTTCAGCTCATCTTTGAACATGGTTGTATGCGCGTATTCCAAACCTTTGAGGAATGGCCCATAAATCGGATCTGCCAGATTGGTCTCTGTCAAAGCTGCCGAGCGGCGTGCAGGCAACTCGCCAACGCCTTTAAGCCAGATTTCCATTGCTTCCGGAGAAGAAATATAATTCAGGAACTTGGAAGCAGCGACAAGTTTTTCACCCTTGGTCGATGCGCTGATGCCATTGGCAAAATAGCTGGCATAGTTTGAGCGAACACCATCACCATTCGCCGGCAGTTCGGTCACACCCCAGTCAAAACCTTCAATGGTTCTGAAAGCAGCAAGACGGAAAGTGCCGTCAACAGTCATTGCAGCTTTACCGGCGCGGAATGCAGCATGACCTTCGTCCATGAACTTAACTTCACCGACCTTATATTTGGTCTGCAAGTCAGTGTAGAACTGCAAAGCCTTTTCACCAGCTTCGTCGTTATAGGCAACCTTGGTATAATCATCGCTGTAAGGCTTGCCACCGAACTGCCGCACCAGCACTTCACGATACCAATGCAGGTCCTGACCTGGCATGTCCAACGTGATACCTTCGCTCAAAAGATTGCCTGAACCATCACGTTTGGTGGTTTTCTGTGCATATTCGAGCAATTCTTCAAGGTTTTTAGGCGGATTGTTCGGATCAAGCCCGGCTTCTTCAAACAATTTCTTGTTGTAAAACAGCGCCAGCGAGCGCACAGCCGTCGGCAGGCCGTAATACTCACCGTCACGCTTCATCGCACCAACAATCGGGAAAAACTCACTCTCAATTTTGTCGTGCGGGAATGCATCCTGTGGCAATGGCTGCAAAATGCCGCCAGCTGCAAATTTGTCCAGCCAGCCATAGAAAAGCTGCATCACGTCCGGGCTTTTGCCGGCCATTTTGGCAGCAATTACGCGGGTTTGATAATCATCATAAGGGAATGTTACATGTTTGACTTTGATGTCCGGATTAGCTTTTTCAAAATTTTCAATCAGCGTGTCCATCGTCTTGACGCGTGATTCAAAGACATATTGCCAATATTCGATTTCAACTGCCTGTGCAGCATTGATCGCGATTGAACTCAGACCGGCCACAAGACCAGCAAGTAGCAATTTACCCATTTGCTTTCGACCTCCCCGTTGTTCAGACCCTCTGGTGCCCGAACAAGGTATGGGCAGGTCATCGACCTGCCGGTTCCACCATTGCTTCACTTTTCGTGACGCGTCCTCACCGCCGGCGTGTTCGGCAAAAGCCGCTCAACTACCGACAAGACAATTTTTTGCCCTCGCTTAGGCTTCTATTTTGCGACCCATTTGTCAATAAGATAATTTAGTTGAATTAATATATTGCTGTTAAAAGTCATGCAGGCTATCTAAATTCAAGACAATTGGGAGAGGACATGAAATCAAAGACGGCAGACCCATCAACCATGACGCATCCCGACACACACCCCATCACTTTGGGGAAAAATCCTGAACGAATCCGGGACCATAACCGTCGCGTTGTGTTGGATGTTGTACGCCGCCATGGTCCCGTCGGACGCATGCACATCGCTCGTTTGACGCATCTGACAGCTCAGGCTATCGCCAATATTGTTGATGAACTGGTTGCAGAAAATCTTCTGATGCAGCTTGGCAGATTAAAGACGGGTCGCGGCCAACCGCCGATCCAGTTTGCCGTCAATCCTTCCGGGGCAATGACAATCGGAATCGAAATGGGTTCGTCTCATATCGTGACGACAGTCCTCGATCTCGCTGGCGCCCCGCGCAAGCAGCAGATACATTTGGTACGCGACACACGACCAGCAGCACTTTGTTCACAACTCCGCATCGAAATCGACAAGATAAAATCCGAATTTGATGCACGACTTCTTGGTATTGGGGTCGTGATGCCTGGCCCTTTTGGCATCGAAGGTATGACCTCAGTCGGCCCGACGACACTACCCGGTTGGGCAGGCATTGATGCTGCAGCAGTTTTAAGCTCAGCGTTTGGCGAACCCGTTCTTGTAGAGAATGATGCGAATGCTGCGGCAGTGGGTGAGCGGCTTTTTGGTGCAGGGCGTGCAATTTCAAACTTTGCAATGATCTATTTTGGAGCCGGTATCGGCCTTGGCATGATACAGGATGGAGCACCTTTTCGAGGGGCTTTTGGCAATGCTGGTGAAATAGGGCATATTTCCATTGTGCCGGATGGAAGGCTGTGCTCCTGCGGCCAGCACGGATGCCTCGAAACCTACTCGTCAGCACATGCTCTAAAAGAAACTTTGGCGAAGGCCGGACTGATTGATGTCAGTTCTGAAAGGCTCGAAGAACTACTACGCGAAAAAAATCCATTGATCCTTGAATGGTTAAACGATGCTGCCAGGCATCTCGCTCAAATGATTGCGATTATTGAAAATATACTGGACCCCGAGACCGTGATTCTTGGAGGAATGCTGCCAGATCCTGTTATTGATGCGCTTATCTCGCAGATGGGTGAACTGCCTATATCCGTTGCGAACAGAAGTGCACGAACCATACCCCGTGTTCTTCGCGGACAAACAGGCCAATTTACTGCGGCCCTTGGTGCAGCTTCTCTGCCTATGTTCGAGGTCATGACGCCGAAACTTGATACAAGTCTGTGAAACAGAATAAATCCGCTGTTAACGTTATTGTTCGAGGCGTTAACGGGATATGATCAGAATTAAAGCCGTGTTCAGCAGTACATCTCCTTTCAAACGTCAGCGTTTGTTGTGTCGTCGCCAGTCGTCAAACTTCTTAGCAATTGTCTCGTCGGTGCAAGGGTAAAGACCAATGATGGCCGCTCCTTTTATCACTTCTTCCAGAACAAAATCTTCAAACACCTCCATTCCTGCGCATTCATCTGCAATCTCTTCCGCTAAATGCGCCGGGATAACCATCACTCCGTCCGCATCACCAACGAGAACGTCACCGGGAAACACCGCAGCATCGCCACAGGAAATCGGCACATTAATGTCGATCGCCTCGTGTAGGGTCAGATTTGTTGGCGCGGATGCTTTGGCGCAATAAGCAGGCATATCAAGTTCGCCAATGCCAGTGACATCCCGAAAGCCGCCATCAGAGACAATGCCCGCCGCACCGCGTAGGGCCAGACGCGTCACCAGAATGGAGCCGGCAGTGGCTGCACGCGCATCCTTTCGCGCATCCATAACCAATACGCATCCAGGCGGACAGGTCTCTATTGCCACGCGTTGCTTGTGATCCGGATTGCGGAAAACAGTAATCGGATTGCGATCTTCACGAGCTGGAATATAGCGCAGCGTGAAGGCCTGTCCGACCATATTTTCCGGCTTACGTGCGACCTGCACCGCTCCTTGAATAAACTGATTGCGCAACCCGCGTTTATAAAGAGCGGTAGCAACAGATGCAGTCGAGACTTTTTTGAGTTTAGAGCGGGTTTCTTCTGAGAGAATATAGTCCATCATAGGGGATCCTTAATAGATCACTGGCTCGTCAACCGGACGACCAAATTCAGTTTTAAGAAAATCAAAGTCACAGCCCTTATCGGCCTGCTCGACATGTTTGGAAAATACAAAGCCATAGCCACGCTCATATTTGGGCTCCGGTGCGATCCACGCAGCGCGGCGAGCAACCAATTCATCTTCAGGCACAAGCATATTGAGACTGCGTGCCGGAATATCGAGCTCAACCATGTCGCCAGTTTTAAGCAAGGCTAACGGACCGCCAACAAAGGATTCAGGCGCAACATGCAAGACACAGGCACCAAAACTGGTTCCAGACATACGCGCATCGGAAATCCGTACCATATCCCGCAAACCAAGTTTAAGCAGTGCTTTGGGCATCGGAATCATACCCCATTCCGGCATGCCCGGCCCCCCCTGCGGACCAGCATTGCGCAATACGAGCACGGTTTCAGGTGTCAGCGGATAATCTGGATCATCAATGATTTTTTTGAGTTCAGGATAGCTGTCTGCGATCAGCGCCGGACCAGTATGCCTATGATATTTAGGGTCACAGGCAGCAGGTTTGATCACAGCACCATCAGGGCACAGATTACCTTTGAGCACGGCAAGTGAACCTTCATGGTAAACCGGATTGGACAAAGGCCGGATGACATCATCGTTGAAGACCTGAACATTTTCCAGACCATCTGTGATCGGCTTTCCCGTCACAGTGATTGCAGACGTATCCAGTTTACCCGCAAGTTGCTTAACAAGCGCACGGATGCCACCTGCATAGTAAAAGTCCTCCATCAAATAACTGGAACCCGATGGCCGGATATTGGCAATGACCGGCGTGGAGCGCCCAATACGGTCAAGATCGTCGAGTTCAAGCGGAACACCGGCACGACGCGCCATAGCAATCAGATGAATAATCGCATTGGTCGAACATCCCGTCGCCATGGCAACGATCACCGAATTTTTGACGGCCGCTGGTGTGATAATCTGATCAGGCGTGAGATCTTCCCATACCATCTCAACTATACGGCGACCACATTGAGTGGACATACGTTGGTGATTGGCGTCAGGTGCGGGAATGGACGACGCACCGGGCAATGTCAGCCCCATGGTTTCAGCGATAATCGTCATGGTAGAAGCCGTGCCCATGGTCATGCAATGACCATAGCTGCGAGCAATTCCGCCCTCTATACCCTGCCACTCCTCTTTGCCGATCGTACCTGCGCGTCTTTCGTCCCAGAACTTGAACATATCCGTACCAGAACCAAGAAATTTGCCCGCGTAGTTGCCGCGCAGCATTGGCCCTGCAGGTAGAAAAATGAACGGTAGGCCAGCGCTTGTTGCGCCCATGATAAGAGCAGGCGTTGTCTTGTCGCATCCCCCCATAAGCACCGCACCGTCCACCGGATGCGAACGCAAAAGCTCCTCAGTCTCCATCGCAAGCATATTGCGATAGAGCATCGTTGTGGGTTTGACATAGCTTTCAGACAATGAAAGCGCAGGCAGTTCAAGCGGAAAGCCCCCCGCCTGAAGAATACCGCGTTTGACCCATTCTACCCTGTCTTTAAAATGCGCATGACACGGCTGAGCATCCGACCATGTATTGATGATCGCGATGATCGGTTTGCCTTCCCAGTCGGCAGGATCGTAGCCCATCTGCATCGTTCGGGAGCGATGACCGGACGAACGTTGATCGTCCGGCAACATCCAGCGTGCTGAACGCAGATCGCTATAAATCTTTCTGCTCATATTAAGTCCTTCCCGAAAAAGGCTCGACCGTGCTGTTTTGAAGAGCGAAGGCAGAGAAAAAAGCGCTACCGGAAAGGCTTTCTCCGGGGCTTAGAATGGTCATGGCGGCATCTTTGCCAAGGGCGGGCCGGTTTACGGCATCCGGCAAATGACTGACGGGTTCAGCGCAAAACACTGCCCGGTCCTGAGGATTGAAAACATGAAGGTGTTTCAATGCACCTTCCGCTCGCAACATGAGCGCTGTAGATCTTTCCGGCCACTTGATCAGAGCCTCACAGCTGTTCCAGCCGGAAAAACAACTATTGATTAATGGCAGAACACTAAGTCGCGTCGGACAACCCGGTTCAAATCCTGCCATCAAAACAGCACACCCCTCCGGCAGTCCGCGTGTGTCAGACCGTGGCGCGCCACCAGATGAAAACTCCAGCGTTGCACCCGGTGTCTTTTCAAACCATGGGTGAAGTCCAAGGCCGAATGGGAGTCGCAGCAGACTTTCATTGCGAATAGAAAGCGATACCCGAATACCCTCGGGTAAAATCGAGATTTGCTGTCCAAGGTGGTAACTGTAAGGATGCTGGCTTCCAGCAACGATATCCGTCATCAGGACCCGATCATCGCGTACCGATGCGCATTGCCATTGCCTGTCTCGCGAAAAGCCATGAATTGCCATAGCTTCGTCCGGTGCATTGACCGGCAACTGTATTGGCCGGTCATTAAGCACGAATTTTCCACCATCAATACGATTGGCAAAAGGCGCCATGACAAAGCAGCCGGCTTTCAATCCTGCCTCAGGCTGATCAAGCGACAGCAAGAGCGGCACCTGATCGCCATCCGGATGCTGCCATTCCACCGAGAGTATGGTCGCACCATGCTTTGGGTCCACTTTCAGGCGATAATCATAAGCAGCCAGTTCAATCACCATAAGCGTTAATCCGTACGGGAATAATCATGCGCAGTGAAAGTTCCACCCTGAAAGCGACGGGATACTGGATCGCCGGTTTCAGCCAATACGCCAAATCGCGAGGCGTCATCCTGCGGTAAATAGCCAATCAGCGCAGCATCATCCTTGTCCCACCAGCGATCACGATTGGCGGAAATGCCCCAAACTGTTGCAACGCCGGTGCGTGGTGCCTCGACCGCCGCAATCAACAACCGAACCAGATCATCATGCGACAGCCATGTCGCCAGATGGCGAGCCTCGGTCGGTTTTGGCAAACACGAACCAATACGCAGATGCACGCTCTCAATACCGTGCTTGTCGAACATCATACGCCCGAGCATCTCACCATAGGCTTTGGAGAGACCATAATATCCATCCGGACGAAAAGCCGCATCAGCATTCAACAACTCGTTGCGAGCGTAAAATCCAATCGTATGATTGGAACTCGCAAATACAACGCGCTGCCGCGCAGGGCGGGCAGCCTCAAATATATGTATGACACCCAGAAGATTAGCCTGAGCGATCAGGTCGTAAGATTTCTCAACGCTGATACCACCAAAGTGCAGCACAGCATCAGTGCCATCAACAAGGTCTGCCACCGCTTCTGCATTGCTCAGATCAGCCTGAATAAATTCAGTACCATGCGGCAATTCATCCGGGAAAGGCTCAATGTCCGATAGGCGCAACCGATAGCCTGCCTCCACCAGTTTTGGAGCCAGCATTCGACCAAGATTTCCAGAGGCGCCCGTGAGAAGAATATGTTTCATCGCTTCACACTCCCTTCATGCGTGCAATTTTTGCGCCCGCAACATGAGATTTTGCAAGATGTACACCACCCGATTGCGGACTGTCTGAGCTACCGAGACTATGCGATGTCACGGCGATCAAGGTTAAATCCGGCCCACAAAAACATGGCATTGTCGGCGAAGGAACTGGCACTGCAACGCTCTCGAGCAAAGCGCCGTCACGGTCGAAACGATTGAGCACACCGGCTGAAACACCAGCGCTCCAATAATGGCCTTCGATGTCACATGCGCCACCATCCGGCCTGCCAGTCTGCTCGTCCAGAACACGGATGCGCTTACGCGCCGAAATATCGCCCGTGGATGCATCAAAGTCGTAGCGATCAATCCATGGACCGCGTGAATCTGTATGAAACATGGTTTTGCCTTCGGCAGACCATGCCAGTCCGTTGGATATTTCAAAGCCTTCCGCTTTTATCTGCGCGAGGCCATCGGCGGTGATACGATAGAGTTTGGAAATTGCCTCGCGTTCAGGACGAGCATCCATACTGCCGATCCAGAGTGCGCCATCAGGTCCGACCTTGCCGTCGTTGAGGCGCGAGGATTCCGGCTCAGTATAACCGCTCCATAGGGCTTGGCGCTCTCCTGTTTCAGGGTCGAAGAGGATCACTTCGCGCGCCAGTGCGACAACCAGTTTACCACTTTCGGCAAGCCCCACACATGGCACTTCTGTTTCAAACGCCCATTCGCGCAACGGACCTTTTTCAAGATCAATCTCATAGATTTTGTGCCCATTAATATCGCAGGCAAACAGCGTTTTCCGACGATCATCCCAAACAGGACTTTCCATCAACTGCCCGCGTAAATCCGCTATGCATTGAAATGGACCCATCATTCCGCCCCAGTGCTTCGACGAATAACATTCGGGTGTTTGAGCACAAAATCCGAAAGCTCTAATCCCAGCCCTGCCCCCTCAAACGGGTAAATTATGCCATTTTCAATTCGCGGCATGACAGTAACAAGATCACGATACCACGAGGTGTAATAGGCCCTCACCGACTCCTGATAAATGGCATTGGGGGCATTAAGCGACAAATGAATGGAGGCTGCAAAGACCACAGGTCCAGTGCAATCATGCGGTGCAATCGGCCGCTGAAAAGCCTCGGCCATCGTGGCGATTTTTTTGGCTTCCGAAAGCCCCCCACACCATGAAATATCGAGCATCACATAATCGGATGCTTCTGCCCGCAACACATCAAGATATTGGGACCGCGTTGCCATTGTCTCGCTGGCACAGACAGGAATGCCTGAGCGCTCCGCGTAAACGGCCAGCGACTGCGGATTTGTCATTTTGATCGGGTCTTCCGACCAGAAAGGACGAAATGGCTTGAGTTCTCTTGCTATGGCAAGTGCAGAAGTCAAATCCCACATAGAATGAAACTCAACCATGATTTCCATTTTATCGCCAACCGCATCGCGGATCTGACGAAACGGCAGCAGCGCCTTATCAAGGTCGGTGGCATGAATGAAGTTGCCGCCATTTGCGACCGCAAAAGGATCGAACGGCCAGATTTTCATTGCAGTTATACCTTCTGACAGAAGGCTTTCAGCCAGTGCCCCTGCATCACGATGGAAGGCAAGCTGGTCCTCATAGGGACCTTCCTGCGCCTTATCCTGATCGCCAATATAGCGGCGCGCACCACTCTTGTTATAGGTGTAACCAGCGCAGGTATTGTAAGTACGGATAGACTGGCGTGAGAGCCCGCCCAGCAACTGGTGGATCGGCTGGCCAGTCAGCTTTCCGAAAATATCCCACAGCGCAATATCGATTGCGGAAGCCGCGCGAATTTCGACGCCAGACGAACGAAAACCGACATAAGGCTCCAGCAGAAGCTTCGATATACGATCAATTTCCAGCGGGTTCTGGCCAATAAGCTGCGGTGCAATATCACTATGAATATAAGCCGCCACAGCATTAGCTCCTCGAAACGTTTCTCCCAGACCAATGATCCCTTCATCCGTATGAATCTGAACCCAAAGGATATTATTGAGATGTGGAAGCTGCACCGTTTCGATCGCAGTAATTTTCATCATGCACTCCAAATAATATGATCGATCAATGCGCTGAGGATTGACGGCTGCGGGCAACGATCTGTGTCGGATTGACGAAACGCAGTGCCAAAATCAGCCAGATCAACGACGTGATCATGTAAATCACCGCCATTGCATCGATGGATTGAACAGAACGGACACCAGCCGCAAAGACCGAATAATAGAGCGCGACCACAAGGGTTTGCGATGTTGGTCCGGCAGTAAGGAAGGTCAACTCAAACATGGCGACCGTGCGCACCAGCACAAGCAGCATTGCAGCCAGTATACCAGGTGTCAGCATTGGCAACAGCACATGCAAAAACAATTTGAACGTACCCGCACCAAACACGCGCGCCGCTGCTTCAATTTTGGGATCAATCTGCTCAATGAATGGCACCATAACCAGAATAACAAAAGGCACGGTCGGAACCAGATTGGCGAGAACAACGCCCCAGAAAGTACCACCAACACCAAACTTGTAGAGCACGGTTGCCAGCGGAATGCCGAAAGTGATTGGTGGCACCAACAATGGCAGCAAGAAGATCAGCAGCACCAGCTTTTTACCGGGAAAGTCGCGGCGTGCCATGGCATAGGCTGCAGTAACACCAAGAAAGCCTGACAGAATGACAACGGCAAACACAACCTGAAAGGTAACAAGAAGGACCTGATCAAGCTGGAACTCTGCCCATGCAGCCGCATACCAGCGCGTCGTAAACGCATCCGGCAACCATGTGCCAAGCCATCGCGTTCCAAAACTTGAAACTACGACCGCTGTTATGACGGCCAATACATTGAGAACGAAGAAGCCGGTGACAAGCCAAACAACAGTGATCCAAAGTTTGGAAAGTGCAGATGTATCGCGGATCATGGTTTAGCCTTTCCCGCCAGCGGTCGAACCGCGGTAAAATAACGAGCGCACACCAAGCAGAGCGCCGACCACCAAAAGCTGAACCACAGCCATTATCATGGCGATAGAGGAGGCCATGGAGTCATCATACTGCTCAAAGGCTGCCTGCGCTGCGGCAATGGAAATGACACGCGTCGGCCCTGATGGCGCGCCAAGCAACACCGCAGATGGAAACACAGCAAACGCCTGCACAAATGTCAGGCATGAGGCTACGACAAGTCCAGGAACCAGCAGCGGCAGCATAACGAAACGAAAGCGTTGCCAGCTTCCGGCACCATGTGTCGCAGCGGCACGTTCCAGTGCGGGATCTATCCCGGTCACGTAAGACAGCGTCAACAGGAAGGTGAACGGAAACACCGTGATCACAAGCGAGGCGAACACACCCCAGTAGTTATTGGTGAGCTTTAATGGATTATCGATAAAGCCAATCGCAATCAGACTACGGCTGAACCAGCCCTGGGGACCGAGATAATTCAGCAAACCTTCAGCAATCAGAACCGTGCCTAGCGTTACAGGCAGTACCAATATTGTCGTTAAAAGACGCTGCTTGTGCATCAGACGAACACGCATGGCGATGGGAACCGCCAGCAGCACACTGATCACGGTGACCGGGATCGCCAACCACAGGGTTGCACCGATGGTTTTATAAAGAAACGGATCGGAAAAGAACTTACGATAATTCGCAAGCATTCCACCACCATCTAGCGGATTGAACGAGAGAACGAGACCATAAAGAAACGGATAGATGAAAACGCCGATTACAAATAATAGAGCCGGAAGAATTAGCAACGTAACGCCGTCAATTCCGCGATTGGCAAGCCGCTGACGCCATCCCGGTGCCAGAGCCGCATTGGAAAACCGTTCGTCCGCCATGGCTTAAGCTCCTCCGGCAAAGACAAGAGCATTTTCCGCATCGATACTCAGTGTGATTTTTGCGCCCGGACCGACTTCTTGCGGGCCATGAAAAACCATTTCCATGGCATTGTCGGTACGCGCTATGCCGACATATTCACGTCCGCGATATTCGATCGTCTCGACAATCGCTTCAATGGTATTGTTGCCCTTCTGACCCGAAACAACATCGTCGCCACGCGCCATCAAAACCGCATCACTGCCCGGTGCAAGCATGTCCATGGCACGCCCGTTTAACTCTCGGCCTGCGACCAAAATCGTTGCCTGATCACCATGGATACGCAGCACTTGTCCATGCAGTGCATTGCGGAAGCCCATAAAAGCCGCGACATCGCGATAAAGCGGCTTTTCGTAAAGCTCGTGCGGTGTTCCGACCTGCCGGATTTCACCGTCCCGCAAAACCACAATACGGTCGGCCAATGACAAAGCCTCATCCTGATCATGAGTCACATAGATCGTCGTTGAGTTGAGCTGGTTATGAATGCGTCTGATTTCGGCGCGCATTTCGAGCCGCAGTTTTGCATCAAGATTGGAGAGCGGTTCATCCATCAGCACGACAGGCGGCTCAATCACAATCGCGCGTGCGATAGCGACACGCTGTTGCTGTCCACCGGAAAGCTGTCCCGGCAGTTTATCTTCCTGTCCCTGCAAACGCACAAGCATTAAGGCCGCACGGGAGCGCTGTTCGATTTCACTTTTTGAAACGCCGCGCATTTTCAAGCCAAAGCCCACATTCTGAAGCACAGTCATATGCGGAAACAGTGCATAATTCTGGAAGACCATACCAAAACCGCGATCTTCCGGCTTCAACTGATCCACACGCCTGTCATCGACATAAATGCCACCGCCGGTGGTGCCCAACAAACCGGCGATGCAATTAAGTGCGGTCGACTTTCCGCAACCCGAGGGACCAAGAAGAGCAATAAATTCTCCCTTCCTGATGGTGAGATTAATTTCACTCAGCGCAGCAAAATTTCCGAATGACCGGCTCATGCGGTCAAGCCGCAATTCTTGAAATGACATTGACGCAAGCACCATAAGTTGATTGGTGATCATGGGCTGCCTGTAACGGCGCAATCTGATGCCCGTTACAGACGCCACACTAGAGACCTACTGAGAGGCGACTTCCTCGTCCCAACGGCGGAAAGCTGCGACCAGAGCTGCCGGCTCAAGCGGCATTTCGATAGGATTGTTGGCAATCCAGTCAGCATATTCAGGACGGCCAAATTCGGCGATTACGTCCTGACTTGCCTGTGGAGCCATATCGATAGTCACATCTTTGACCGCAGGTCCCGGATAGAAATAACCCGCATCATAAGAGTAAGCTTGCTGATCCGGCTTGAGCGCGAACTTGATAAACTCCATCAGAACCGCGACTTTCTCTTCCGGCACGCCTTTCGGAATGGCAAAATAATGCGCATCCGCCACCCAATGGAAACCGTCGAGTTTACTTACAGCCATTTCCTTTGGAACCACACCCAGCGCACGCGGATTGATGTCCCAACCCGTGGTGGTGACAGTCATGTCGCGTGTGCCTTCGCCCAGCTCTTTCATCAAAGCGCCCGTGCCGGCAGGGTAATATTCAATATTCTTGTGCAGTTCCTTGAGATAGGCCCATGTTTTGTCCCAGCCATTCACTGGATCTTTTGGATCACTATCGCCCAGAAGATACGGCAGCCCCATCAGGAACGTACGACCCGGACCAGAATTTGCAGGGCGGGCATATATGAACTTATTCGGATTTTGTTTGGTCCATTCGAGCAGCTCTTCCGCAGTCTTAGGCGGCGTCTTTACCTTATCGGGGTGATACTCAAGCAAAGGCCCCGATGGATAATAGGAAACCACAACGCCTTTGCCTTGCGACATTTCCTGCATGCGCCATGCTGGCTCCATATAGACGTCTTGCAAATTTGGCAGACCGCTATCAGGCAGAGCGATAATGTCAGTCCAGATGTCATCGGCAAGGCCAGCTGAAAGTGCATCAGGACCGATGATCACAAGATCAATATCTACGCGATTGGCTCGCTGCTGAGCTTTGATTTTGCCGGGCAACTCCGGCGCTGGCGCTTTGTTAAATGTAAAGCGGGAAACCAGGTTCTTATTTTCGGCAGCAAAATTATCAAATATCGGCTGTGTCAGCGCGAGATTACCTGCCGCGTCAATCACATTGATTCCGACCGGGCTGGATGGCAATTTTGCCGATTGCGCCCATGCAGCCCCTTTAGGCAATAAAATCCCCATACCTGTCGCAAGACCAGCGCCAGCCATGAATGTACGGCGTGAAATTCCTGTACCCATGTTCTCCTCCACTTTTAAACAATCCGGCACGCTTCGCTTCCTCCTGCGCAGCGGGCCGGTTTTCTATTTTTCAGACAAGAGCGTCAGTCTCCCATCCGGCAATAATCTTTTCGAGTGACTTACGATCTTCCGCATCAAGCTTCGGCAAACCGGGCAACCGAACATCCCCAACCGCAAGCCCTTGAATCTGCAAAGCTTCCTTCACAACTGTGACATTGGAACCATTGCGATATTTGGTCCGCATCGTTTCAAAATCAGCGATACTTTCCACAATCCCTCTTGCACGCTGGTAATCGCCCTTCTCCAGCGCATTCCACACAGCAAGCGAACGTTTTGGTGCAACATTGACCAGCCCTGACGTAAAGCCACGCCCTCCAAGCGCGTAAAATGGCAGGGCCCAGCTTTCCGCGAGGCCGCAAATCCATGTCGCATCGGTGCCTTTGGTCGCCCGGCAACATTCGAAGAAAAGCATTGCATTGGGCGACGCAAATTTGACGCCTGCTACTCCAGGGTGCGTCGCAAGACGCACCATCTCATCAAGCGGTATAAGATCTGAACGGATATAGGCCACGATCGGCAGATCTGTGGATTCAGCAATCTCAATGAAATAATCGACCTGCGCATGAGGTGCGGCAAAAGGATCAAGCGGATGATGGATCATCACACCCATAGCACCCTCTGTACTCGCAGCTTTACAAAGTCGGATTGCATCACGCACCGAGCGTCCGGCGGCGGCAGTTACGGCTGCCTTGCCATCCACTGCTTTAATGGCAATCGCCTGCAAGCGAATGACCTCATCAATGGTCATACTATAGAATTCGCCAGTATTGCCGCCGGTAACAATATTATGCACACCGGCACTGGCGATACGCTCAACGATTTTTGTTGTCAGAACCGCATCGATATCGCCGTCGCTATTATATGCAGTCGCGTGTACGCCTGAGATGCCTCGCAGCACCCCACGGTATTCCGTCAAATTCATAATACCCTCCCAGGTACTGGTCAGAAGACCAGTTCGATATGCGTATCCCCCGCCTTCACGATATGCTCACGCATCAGTCGCTCAGCCAAATCTCCATCTCTCGCAGCAATCGCGTTCATGATTGACTCATGCTCTTGAAATGACTGGCGACGAACATCCTCCCGCGACAACACCGTTACTCGGGCTGCGTGATCATACATCCGCTGCGCATTCTGTAAGCGCCGCAGATATTCACATCCCGACGCATCATGGATGCCATCGTGAAACTTCTCATTGAGCTCAATAAGAGCATCCACATCGCCAGATTCTACAGCAAGACGCATTTCTTCAATCACCGCACGCAACATGATGAAAGCCTCCTCGCTTCCGTGTTTTGCTGCCTGCCGTGCTATGATGCTTTCAAGCGCCGCGCGCGCCAGTGTCATTTCTTCAGCCTGACGCGCGTTGAAGCAAACAAAGGTACCGCGACGCGATTCAGTCCGCACCAATCCCTCACCCTCTAGCTGGCGCAGAGCTTCTTTAAGCGGACTGGTACTGATCCCAAGATCCAGCGCCAGCTGGCGCTCATTCAACCTGTCCCCCGACTTCAATCGCCCTGAAATAATCGCTTCACGAAGATCATCATGAACATGATCCCGAAGGTTTTTCAGCTTTATCGGTTTAAAGGGTGAAGCATGCTGATCCAAAGTTCTTCTCTTCTCCAAATTCGTCTGTCAGGCATCATTAACAGAACATATCTGATACTTCAATATCTGAAATATCAGATTTTAATGGGCCAAAAATACGACGGCGTATAATGGATTGAGAGCAAAGTCTGGCTTAAGCATAAGAAAAACTCTGAGATTTATGCTGGAAATCATACACCTTGCACTGCGCGCGCCGTTAGCGAGGGCCGATTTCGACTTTGAATTAGAAACATCATACCGCCAACAGATATGCCCTATGAGTTGTTTCGCGTAGTAAGCAGGACAACACCGTGCCGGCTGTAGACGAAATGCCGCTGAGTGGTTCATGGAAGAAAGCATTGCCAAATCGCGAAGTCCCGACAGAAGTTGCTATTAGATGTCAGGCGCAGATTTCGTATGGCTAAACAATGCCCGCTTTGCGCTCTAAACCGGACGCTGTGCTCGAATTCTAATAGCCCTAAAACCGGCCAATCGTATTGCGCTAAGTGTGAGATAGTCGCTTCGATTCAAATAGATCGCACTATCTTTTAGTGTTTAGCGAACCTCAACGGGCAATGGTTGGTTATGGGAATTTGCGATGGTCTGTATACTGCCAGATTGCGGAATCGTATAAATCCGGATAGTTTCGCTCATGAATTTGATAAACTGAGAGTGTTTACCAAAAAAAGTGGCAGGTAAGACGTTGAAGGGGCTGTTCCTTGCACACCAGCGGGAACTGAAAGCCTATCTCACACAAAAGTTAAAAGACTCGGACACTGCTGCGGACCTGACGCAAGAAGCGTTCTTACGCTATGCAGAACAAAACTCCGTGGACGGCACAAAAGTTGTGCACGCTCGCTCCTATCTTTATCGTACGGCGCATAATCTGGCTGTTGACCATGTGCGGCAGAAAGCGCGTCGAAAGACAGATACTTCTACCCATGACGAGATGGCGGAGATTGCCGACGATCGCCCAACACAAGAAGAGGCGATCGACGCCCGGCAAAAGCTCGACCGCTTGCAGACTGCTGTCGCTGAATTGCCAGGGCGAACTCGTCAAATCTTTGTGCTCAGCCGAATTGAAGGTTTGAGCTATGCTGAGACGGCTGATCGGCTTGGAATTTCGGAAAGCTCCGTGCAAAAACATCTTGCCAAGGCGCTGCTGCACGTTACGCAGCGACTTAGGCCACAATAACAAAAAATCGTCAGGGCTTTACTGGATATGGGGTGCTCGAGCGTCATATTCAGAAATGGGTCTGGGCAGTTAGCACAAATGACATGGACCGTAGTGTGGGACAAAAAGACGACAAAGAACAAATAGAGGCTGAAGCCGCTGAATGGGTTATCCGTTTGGGTGGAAAACCGCTGTCGCCGCACGAGCAAAAGTCATTTGAAGTCTGGTGCTCAAGAAGTAAGTCTCATACAAGAGCGTTTGAGTTTGCCCGACAGACATGGAGCGATCTGGCCGGGCTTCGTCACACTCCCGACCTATTGAATGCTGATATAGCGCCTTCCAAACAGCAAAAGCGACCGTATCAGCCTGTACGTGTACCGATCATAAAACAGCGCTCTGGCTTCTGGCAGCGGTCTGTGATGGCGGCCATCTGTCTGATCGTTGCTGCTACTGCCCTGAGCTTTTGGTATGGGAACCCCGTCACGCTCATTGCTTCGGATTACTACACGACGCCGGGCGAGCAGAGTACTGTGAACCTCTCCGATGGAAGCGTTGTAGAGCTTTCCACCAACAGCGCAATCGCATTGCATTTTAGTGATCAGGAACGACGCGTCACGCTGATCAAGGGCGCGGCGTATTTTACCGTTGCTCCCATGGGATCAGGTGAAAAGCGTCCCTTCGTCGTTGAAGGCGTCAATGGTACGGCGACGGCGCTCGGCACCCAGTTTGCGATGGAGCGTCTATCGGATACCGTTGAGGTTACGGTTGCCGAGCATGAAGTCCGGGTTGAGCTTTCCGACGCAGCAGGCGACATGAAACAAGTCGTTTTATCTCCTGGACAATCCGTGCGCTATTCTCGGGCTACGGGCCTCGGCCAGGTGAGCCTCCAGAATGTTGAGCAAGCCACAGCTTGGCGCCGCGGCCGTCTGGTCTTTGATCAGGTGACGCTTGCTGAGGTTGTAGCGGAACTCAACCGCTATCGCCGCGGTCGCATTGTCATCTCCGACTCTACACTTGCGAACCGCAGGGTCAGCGGCGTGTTCCAGATCAATGATCTTGATAATGCGCTCTCCACCATCTCCAGCGAACTCGGCTTGCGCTCGACATCTGTTCCTCATCTGGTCACGGTGCTTTATTAAATTTCGTCCTTATGGTGATAAAATATACAATATATTACAATAGCTTATCATATTTTTTAAAAAACTGGGAAAATCGTTACCGGGAAACATGACTGAATTCGTCTTATTTGCGAACTGGCGGAAGAGATATTTTGCCAATGCAATCGAATAGGATGAAAGGTTTTCGCAATGGGGATGCAATCAGGTGGCAATCGCTCGGAAAGCAGGCATACCACGCCAATCTGGCTCGTAGCTTCCGCAAGTGCGCTGACTATCGTCGCTGGGCTAGCAATCTCAGCATCGTCGGCTTTAGCGCAGCAGAAGACCGCTGGCGCAGTAGCAGATGCGTCGAAAATTACTCTCAGCATTCCCGCACAGAGTCTCAATACAGCCGTTCTCGCTCTTGCAGATCGTGCGGGGCTCCAGGTTTTCTATGACGCTGACCGATTGAAGGGACTTCGCAGTTCCGGCGTTAAGGGCACTTATTCGCGTGAACAGGCAATCGGTATATTGTTGCAAGGGACGGGCGTTTCCTATCGCTTCACCGGAGCAACTTCAGTTTCTCTTGTCTCGGGCTTGACGACGGACCATGTGAAAAACGTCGAAAACTCCACAGTACTTGATACCATAACCATCAGTGGCCTTGGCAGTACAACAGAAGGTACTGGCTCCTACACGACAGGCGCAATGTCGACCGGTGTGAAGCTACCGCTTTCCGTCAAGGAAACGCCTCAGACCGTTACAGTGGTGACTCGCCAAAAAATTGAAGACAAGTCTTATGAAACGCTTGATCAGGCGGTTGCGGATACCCCGGGCCTTATTGCTAATCAGAACTTTGGTGATGCACGTTATCAATATTGGTCGCGCGGGTTAATCATCGACAACATGCAGTATGATGGTGTGGCTAATCCTGTGCAGTATTATGCACGTGACAGTGATGGCGCCGATGATATGGACATGTATGATCGTGTTGAAGTGCTGCGCGGTGCATCGGGCCTTGTCACGGGCGCTGGTAATCCATCCGGTGCAATAAATTTGATGCGCAAGAGACCTCTTGATGAGAAGAAAACCACAATTACCACAAGGGCTTCGTCGTGGGGGAGCATCAAAGCGGTTTTGGACCATTCTACTCCGCTCAACACTGAAGGAACTGTGCGGGGCCGCATAGTGAGTTCCTATGGTTCTGGTCAAACCTATAAAGATGACTCTTTTAACAAGGATGGCATCTTTTACGGCACGCTCGAAGCGGATGTGACAGAGAATACGACCGTCAACCTTGGATATAGTTACCAGAAGCAGAAGATTGATGGCTACGATTGGGGTGGGTTACCGGTTAAAACAGATGGCTCATTCTATGATTTTTCACCATCAGATTTTATTGGCAATGACTGGCAGTATGTTGATCGTACACAGCACACCGCATTTGTTGATTTGGAGCATCGTTTTGACAATGAATGGAAACTGAACGTTACTGGCCGCGCATCCTGGTCTAAGTCGGAAATGGCAGCATCCTTTTCAAGCTACACTGGTTCCAATCTTTATCTGTACGATCGCCTTTTCAACTATGATAATGACGTCTACGCGTTCGATGCCAACCTTAATGGTTCGCTAGAAGCGTTCGGTCGTGAACATGATCTCGTCCTTGGCATCAATGCTAACCGCACCAATCTAACAATTCTAAACTCGCTTGGCCCAACAACCCTGATTAACGACCCATTAAACTGGAGTTCATCATCGGTATTCGACTATTCAGATTTCAAGCCCTTCAGCCAGCTTCACTATAAGACTGAGCAAATTGGAGCTTATGCAGCCGGTCGCTTTGCAATCACCGATTCCCTTAAGCTGATCGCCGGAGCCAGGTTCTCATGGTACGACTACGATGCCACGACCACTATCCTTTCGACTGCAAAAGTTACGCCAAACCAAATTCGAGAGAATGGGATATTCACGCCTTATGCCGGTGTCGTTTATGATATCAACGATACTCTCTCCGCTTATGCGAGTTATACCAGCATCTTCCAGCCACAATATAATTTCGGCCGTGGCGGCGATCTGCTTGATCCGATCACTGGCACAAATATCGAGGCTGGTTTCAAAGGCGAATTTTTCGATCAGAGGCTCAATGGAACACTCGCCGTTTTCCAGGTAATGCGAGACAACGTCGCCTCTCGCCTTTCAGACGTTTCATATTGTAATCCAACAATTCTTGCTTGCTACGAAGGTGTAGATGGTGTTCGGACGCGCGGCATTGAACTCGAACTGAGCGGCTTCATCACAGATCGTTGGCGTATGACAGGCGGGTATACCTATGCTCTTTCCAAGTATACTGAAGGTGCTTCTGCAGGAGAAAAATTTGCCACCTATCAATATCCGGAACACGTCTTCAAGCTGTTTACAACTTACACTTTCCCGGATGAGCATCTCACTATTGGTGGCGGTGTAAGGGCTCAAAGTAAGCTCTACTATGAAAGTGGTGCATTCAATGCCGAGCAGCCGGCTTATGCGGTGGCTGATGTGATGGCGAAGTATGACTTCAACGAACAGACAGCGCTCCAACTCAATGTCAATAATCTTTTCGATAAGGATTATTATTCGGCCCTGAATACGAGCGCTGGATATGGCTTCTTCATGGGTTCGCCCCGTAATTTCAAGCTTACGCTAAAGCATTCCTTCTGATTATTTGGAGCCAGCGCTCTTAAGTGCTCTGGCTCCACTTCCACGAGAATGGTCGCTTATTGCGCCGCCGTTGTCGTGCACACCTCGTGGCGTACCACGTGTTGATGATCGCATGATGCACAATGGCATTCTATGGTGTTTCCGTACAGGGTTCATCATGGTCCGAAATCCCTGAATGCTGTGGTGTTGCAACGACCTGTTACAACCGGTTCATCCGTTGGCGACGTACTGTTGTCTGGGATCGACTGCCGGGGGCCGTGTGTGGGCCTATGATGGCGGCATCGTGATGAATTTAATGATGTTTTCGCGTTCTCACAATGGGTGGATCGCCAGAGAAACCTACTCGAACGCTTCTTTAACCGCATCAAGTACTATCGTGGCATCACCATACGTTACAACAAGAAACCAGCCAATTTCCTTGCTGTTGTCAAACTCATCGCTATCCGCATCTGCTGGATCAGTTTATCAGGCGACGCCCTGGATCTGTGATTATGCCAACAAAGTCACGCTGAATTTCTCTGGTTCGGGTAAGTCGACGGATACCGGGCTCATTAAGGCCTTCAACAGCAAGCTTCATACAGAATATGTGAACGCACACTGGTTCTTAACGCTCGAAAATGCGTGCAAAAAATTGAAGAATTGGCACCGACACTATAATGAGGATCGTCCTCATTCGGCAATCGAATATGATGCACCGATTGCCCCTCATAATCCTGATGGCGTTATCAGCCAGCCATTGGGACGAGAGCCGGAAAATTCTGATTCCCCGCTGTCTAAACTTGAGGTTCAGTGCAGCAAAGAACTCCGAGAAAATGGTCGTCTTTCTCTGAGGTGGGGGTTTACGCCGCAAACGTCTGGATAATAATCAGACCCTTTGCATGGGCTGCAATGTGTTGATTTAGCATAAGGCAAGCCTCAAATATTTTACTGCTCAGGTCAAGACTCCCCCGGCAAATTGCGGTAGGCAGCCGGAAACAAATCAAAATGAAACAAAACACGTTAATTTCTCGAATTTTCTCTATACACTAAGATTAAAAATTACTAAATAATGAATAACGAATTGCTGATTATGTCATCATATTTTATGAGGGTGGGACTCGTTGTTTTGAATAATTGGCATGTTTGCATTCTTGCTTTAATAGCTCCGTTGCTCGCTTCATGCACTTCAACGGGAACGGCTAGCATTAGCAACGGCAAACGGGTGGTTACGCCGGAGGATGCGTTCGTTCTCCCTGCAAATTATTTCGTTGTTGGTGTTGTCGAAGATCGGGCGCGTAATGGCGTTACGCAAAAAATTACACTGAGTACGAACTCCAAGCTGGCGGGCGAAAATTACTTCTACGTTCAGTTTTTGGGCCCGACAGACGCGCGCACGGAAAACACCATTTCATATGCTGCGATTACAGACGGCAGGATAGCACGAGAATTGCGCACTGAGATGGCTGGCATCGCAATGTCGCGCTCTCCATTCTATGTCCAAAACAATTATGGCTCTTTCAGCTATGCAACCGGTAAGGCTCCCGGGGGCGACAATTGCATATATGCGTGGCAACAAATTCAATCGCCTGATCATAATCAAAACTTTTTCCAAAACAGAGGGCGTATCAATTTGCGCTTACGCCTTTGCGAGACTGGTGCAGATGTAGATAAGCTTTTGTCGGCGATGTACGGCTTCACAATCAATGCGACGAACCAGGCCAACTCGTGGAACCCATATGGCGAACCCGCTTCTCCGTCGCCCAACCTTGGCCGACCGGGCAATCCGGTTTTCCCGCCGGCTGTAAAAACTGAACTTGCCGGGCCGTTTCCAGCATCAGATTTAAACAGCAGTCGATTAAATAAAAACGAGACGACTTTCGAAAATGCTGTGCAAAATAAACAGCAAGAAAACCGTCCGCGAAACCCATCATCGCGCAGTACAAGCCCGCAGAGTGTGGCGCCACAGAGCGCAGTGCCAGCTTCTGTTAAAGTTACCAATCCAAACACGGTTACTGTCCCGTCTCCGCCAGTGGCGGGTCAGAACTCCAGTTTTTCGAGAGAGCAGTCGCCGAATGGTGGAGCAGTGAAAAACGACGCCGTACAAGTTCCGTCTCCTTGTTCGTTAATCAGGCCTCAGAGATCAAATGGGGGAGAAAGCGAAGCTAATAACTTCTGCAATTAACGTATCTGCATTGTTCGAATAATGGGTCGAGGAAAGAATACGCTATGCCGAATTTGGGAATTGTAATCTGTTGGATTCTTTCAGCTGTCGGTGTGCTATTTTTTTGCTTTATTCCGATAAATTTGGCAACGCAGCTTTCTCTTGGTATTAGTGTTCTGGTTCTCGTTGCAGTTCTGAAACATTTCAGGATTGGCGGACCATGGCGACTTGTTGTCGTTGGTCTTTGTAGTGCTATCGTTTTGCGATACGTTTATTGGAGAACGACACAAACTATTCCTCCCGTAAGCCAGTTACAGAATTTCATACCTGGAATTTTACTCTATATGGCGGAACTTTACAGTGTGATGATGCTGGCACTTTCCGTATTTGTGGTTTCACTTCCCCGTAAATCGCCGGACAGTGTTGATCTGGTTGAAGATGACATGCCATCGGTTGATGTGTTCATTCCTTCTTACAACGAAGATGCAAACCTCCTTGCCAACACGATCGCTGCGGCTGTTAATATGGATTACCCAGCGGACAAGCTCGCAATCTGGCTGCTGGATGATGGTGGCACCGATCAAAAATGCGGGTCATCAGATCTATTGGCGAGCCGCCGCGCCACAGAACGTCGCGCAACATTAAAAGCGCTCTGTGCCGACTTCGGTATTAATTATTTGACACGTGCACGAAACGAACATGCAAAAGCGGGTAACCTGAATAATGGCCTTGCGCATTCAAAAGGCGAACTCATAGCCGTTTTTGATGCGGATCATGCACCAGCTCGAAATTTCTTGACGCAAACCGTGGGCTACTTTGTACAAAACCGTAAATTGTTTCTCGTGCAGACCCCGCATTTCTTCATCAATCCCGATCCGGTTGAGCGAAATCTTCGTACATTTAATCAGATGCCAAGTGAAAACGAGATGTTTTATGGCATGATTCAACGTGGCCTCGATAAGTGGAACGCGGCGTTTTTCTGTGGCTCCGCTGCGCTGTTAAGCCGTGAAGCACTGTCCACAACTGATGGATTTAGCGGTGTTAGCATCACCGAGGATTGTGAAACTGCGGTTAACTTGCATGCTCAGGGATGGGAAAGTGTCTATATTGATCGTCCGCTGATCGCTGGCCTGCAACCAGCAACCTTCGCGAGCTTTATCGGGCAGAGAAGCCGTTGGGCTCAAGGAATGATGCAAATTCTTCGATACCGCTTCCCGCCATTTCTGCCTGGATTAGCATTACCTCAGCGGCTTTGTTATATGTCATCGACGCTATTCTGGCTCTTCCCATTTGCTCGAATGACATTTCTTGTTGCCCCACTGTTTTATCTGTTTTTTGATCTCCAGATTTTTGTTGCCTCAGGAGGCGAATTTCTTGCCTACACGTTGATCTATCTGTTTATCAATTTGTTGCTTCAAAACTATCTCTATGGGAACTATCGCTGGCCGTGGATCTCCGAGCTTTATGAATATGTGCAGTCCGTACATCTGTTTCCGGCGATCATATCGGTTCTGCTCAATCCCAAAAAGCCTACATTTAATGTGACGGCGAAAGATGAATCCATAACAGTCAGCCGACTGTCTGAAATATCACGACCATTTTTTATAATATTCATCGTTTTGGTGATCGCGTTGCTCTACGCGGCATATCGCGTATATACAGAACCCTACAAAGCCGATGTTTTGATTGTTGTGGGCGGATGGACGCTGCTTAACCTGATCATGGCCGGATGCGCATTGGGTGTTGTTTCAGAGCGGGGTGAGTGGTCATCTACCGTGCGCGTAAAGGTGACACGACGAAGTTCTGTCCTGATCAATGGAGAGTGGAATACAGCGACGATTGATGATGTTTCTGTCAACGGGATGCATTTGACTGTTTATGCGACCGACGCAAACGCGCTCAGCGTTGGACAACGCACGTCGGCCCGCTTCCAGACGCTTGCAACTATGGACAGCGACGAACTCCCGATTGAAGTCAGAAATGTGAAACTGGAGGGAGACCTTTTGTCTGTGGGTTGCCTTTTTAAACCCACTACCGCTGATCATCACAGATTGGTAGCCGACCTGATTTTTGCAAATTCGGAGCGCTGGAAAGAAATACAACAAGAACGGAGAACCAATCCAGGTGTGTTGCGTGCGACACTATGGTTTCTCAGCCTTTCAATTTACCAAACGGGCAGAGGACTTGCTTATTTCCTGGGGCTGAATCAGTACTCTAAAAACAGCAGAGCGAAAGCACAGGCAAAAAAGGTAGGTAAGGCATGACGGTCTTTCTACCCCAAAAAAAGTCGGTTATTAGCAAATTTAGAGTGGGCGCGGTGATTGTCAGTGGGGCGGTGGCATCACTTGCTTCAACCTGTTCATATGCACAAGCGCCTTTCAGTATGACGCCGGAAGGCGCACAGGAAAGCATCCCTGTCATCCAGCAACCAACAGTAGCGCCGCCTTCAGCAGTTCCGTCGGCAGCCAATTTGCATAAATGGCAACGATACCTCATACCAACGAACCAATTATCCGTAAGGGGTGAGCAGTTCAAACGTAGTTGGAACATATCCCTCTCCGAGGCGGAAGCCAGTTCGGCAGCGACATTAAACATTGGCTATCAAAATGCGATCCTGGTTGCACCAGAGAATTCATTCTTCACTGTCACGCTGAACAATACAGAAGTATTGAAGCAGGCCATTCGATCATCTGATCAGGTTGCTGATGTAAATATTGCCGTTCCGGCCAAATTACTCAGAGCCGGCAATAATACGATAACCTTAAGCGCTCATCAGAGACATCGGACGGATTGTTCTGTTCAGTCAACATACGAGCTTTGGACCAATATCGATTCCACCCGGACATTTTTGACGTTCGACCTGAGTGCTGAGTCTGACAATATTTCTGGCAGCTTGCGTGACATTAATGATCATATTTCAACCATAGGTGTTAACGCGAAAGGTGAAACACACTTCACCATTGTCGCTCCGGGTTCAAATAATAGCGAGAATGGCAATAGCCTTCTGCGGCTCTCACAAGCCTTAGCTATATTGGGGGGAATGCCTAATCAGAGCTTTTCCGTCGAAAAGTTTCTTTTTTCAGACGTTCAAGATGCAAGTCTTCATCGTTCTGGAGAACTGACCGTTTTGTTGGGAACTTATGACGAACTCAAAACTGCCGCGCAAACCCTGGGTATTCAGTTTGATGCCAAGGCCCCGGAAAGTGTTGAGTTTTTAACTGATCCTTCCGGACGCAGAGTTCTATTAATTGCGGGTGGTAACTGGCAACGGGTAAAGCAGAGCATAGATCGGATTGCCGAGTTAACAGATCGTCCGGCTGATGTGTTAAGGACTGAATTGAACACGCAGAACTGGCATTTGCCAGAAGCACCGATGGTCAGAAATAAAACAACTCTGACATTTTCAGAGCTTGGGATACCCACACAGCAATTTAATGGTCGCAGATTGAGTAACGAGTTTATTTTTGGCATTCCTGCGGATTTCTATGCAAACTCTTACGGCAATGCGACCATTTACATGGACGCGGCATATTCATCGGAAGTCTTGCCAGGCAGCCGGATTGATATTTACGTCAATGATAATATTGCGACGACGATACCGATTACGAACACTGACGGTGGCGTCATGCGCCAATTGCCAATCAATATCTCGATGCGCAATTTCCGCCCCGGCGTCAATACAGTCGTCGTAGAAGCTGCTCTCTTGACCAATCAGGATAATGTGTGCGCGCCTGGTGTGACAACCTCACAGAGTTCACCACGCTTTGCACTTTTTGATTCATCGACATTTAGCGTCCCGACATTCGCCCGGATCGGGCAAACCCCAAATCTCGCTGCAATGGCTGGAATGGCTTATCCTTATAGCTACTCACGTGAAACGCTTCCGTTAGTAGCAAACTTTAACGATTTCAATGTCATGGGGGCGTCCGCCACAATTCTGGGCAATCTTGCCAGCGCAGCAGGCAGACCATTTGATATTACCACAAGCATCACGGATGATCGTCTTCTATCAAACAACGCGCTTTTTGTTGGTAATATCAATAGCTTGCCTGACACCGTATTATCAAGCGTTGGTCTTAATCCTGATGCAAAGAACTCATGGAGCGATGACGATTCAGAGGTTCTTTTACCCGACAATAAGAACTTGACTCTCAAGGATTGGCAACGATTGCATCAATCTACCTGGGTGAGTAATCTGCAAAATATTTATTCCAGTCTGCGCACAACGTTTAATATTTCGAATGAACTGCGTTTATTCCCGGGAGAAACAACGCAATATACGCCGTCGAGAGAAATTTCGGGCGTTATGGCACAAGGTCCAAGCCCATCTTCAAATGGAGCATGGACCGTATTTACGGCACCTGATAGCGCCATGCTAAGAACAACTGCACAAACGCTTACGCAACAGGAAAATTGGAACGAAAGTCAGGGCAGAATTACGGCCTATAACAGGGTGAATACTGCCGTTGAAACCATGCCGGTTCAGAATCTTTCTTTCATTCCCACGCAGCCTTTTTCAATATCGAACTGGCGCCTTATCGCTACCAACTGGTTATCAAGCAACGCATTATCCTATGTCTTATTAATGATAGCGGTTTTTGTGGCACTCGGTCTGACAACGTCTGCTTTGGTTTCACGTTCGGGGAGACGTGATGATGAATAATGGCAGTCGCTTTTCGATGATTGTGAGCCAATGGAAGCGCATTGCTGCTACGATGGCAGTACTATTGTTATTCGGTATGCCAGTTTGGAATTCTCACGCCCAAGATGTTACCAAAGCCCCTATGACCATCAATGCAAACGAGTGGAAACTTTACACTGAAAAGTTTCTCAGCCCCGAAGGTCGTATCATTGATGATGCGAATGGCAACATAAGCCACAGCGAAGGACAGGGTTATGGCTTGCTTCTGGCTGTTCTGGCTGGGCGACAGGATGATTTTGAACTCATCTGGACATTCACTAAAACAGAGCTGCTGATACGCAATGACGGTCTGTCCGCTTGGAAATGGGATCCGGGTGTCCGTCCGCATATTGTTGATACGAACAATGCATCGGACGGAGATATCCTGATAGCCTATGCGCTCACCTTGGCTGGCAGGAAATGGCCAAATACTGAATATCTTACTTATGCGCACACCATCGCCAATACATTGTTGGCGAAGCAGATCGTTGTTTATAATGGTGAAACGATACTTCTGCCCGCCATTCGGGGATTTTCACAGGATGACAGGAAAGATGGACCGATCATCAATCTTTCTTATTGGGTATTTGAAGCGTTTCCGGTGCTAAACGAAATTGCCCCTTCGCCGAAATGGAATGCTCTAAAATTGAGTGGCCTTAAACTGCTGTCGCTAACCCGTTTCGGGTCTGTTAAACTCCCTTCCGACTGGATTAGTCTTGGGGAGAAGCCGATGCCTGCAAATGGATTTCCGCCAGAATTCAGTTACAATAATGTTCGGATACCACTTTATCTCGCACGTGCCGGCAATGGAGCTGACCAGCTTACGGTCGACTTAACCACAGCGATGACGCAAAAAAATGGTGATGTCCGTTTGGTCAATGTTCAAACAGGCGCGACCGTAACCTCGTTAAGTGAACCGGGCTATAGGATTCTGAACGAACTGGTTTCATGTGCAAAATCCGGACAAAAGATATCGGCAGCACTTAAAGAGTTTCAGCCGACACATTACTATCCGTCAACTCTACACCTTCTTTCACTCGCTTATATCAAAGAAGTTTACCCGCTATGCCTATGAAAAATATTCTCATCAGTGTTTTGCTAGGGTCGGTTGCCGTCGGCGGTTATTATTTATTTTTTAAAAACGATGATCCTCTGTCTGATTTGCAGTTCGGCACTGTCAATCAAGCAACTTCACCTTCCCCAGTTTCAAATCGTGCAAGCCAAACAGCTGCTCAAAGTGACACCAGCTCCGATGTCGATGAAAGCGCGCTGCGTTATTTTGCAACGCGAGGTGATAAGGTTCGAATGCAAGCCGAGATCGCCCGATTGAAGTCCTTGCATCCAGACTGGGTTCCGCCAGAGGATCCTGCAGCACCAGCGAAAGTCTCTGACAACAAACTTGATGAACTTTGGGAGCTGTATTCCAAAGGCGAATACAGCGCGCTACGCAAAGCGATTGCGTCGCGAAAGAGTAGTGAACCTGATTGGGTTGTGCCGGATGATCTTTTGAAGGCTCTCGACCAAAGCGAGAATAGAGAACGTCTTATCAATGCATCGAACAATGCTCAGTATGAGATGGTCATCAATCTTGCGGCGGGTTCGCCAGAAATGCTGACTTGCAATGAGGTAGACGTCCTTTGGAGATTATCCGAAGCCTTTGCCAAGGTTGATAAAGGTAATCGAGCGCTCGACGGTTATCTCTACATTATAAATAATTGCTCTGATCCCAATGTTCGTACTGGTACGATACAAAAGGCACTGACAAATCTCTCTTATGATGAAATGCAAAAGCTTTTGGAGGTTGAAAGGCGCTCACCAGATGGACAGCGTGAATTTGCAGGGCTCGAGAAAGATATAGCGCGTCATTTCGTTGGTTTGGCTGCTCTCGATAAAGATCTGGTAATAGATCCGTCCAATATTTCAGCACTCGAAAACATCCCGGACAGTGAAACTCTGGGATCTGATGCGGAGATGCTCGGTTGGTATTATATGCGCCGTGATGAGCCGACAAAGGCTGAAAAATGGTTTGATTTGGCCAATAAGAAGCAAGCGACGGTTACATCTGCCCAAGGAATGGCGCTTGTCTTAAATGCGCGCAAAGATTATTCGGCAGCAGAGGATTTGATGTATCCGTGGCGTGATAAGTCGCCCGATGCAACGCTGGTTTATTTTGATTCTGCGGCGAACTTGCTCTCAAGTGATCCACCCAATCGAATGCCTGAGACTATTAGTCCGCAAGTATTGACGCGTATTGCAAATGCTACGGTTGCGGAAAAAAATATTACGACAGCAGAACAACTTGGTTGGTATGCGCGGGCAATGGAACAAGATTTGACCGCAGTTCAATGGTTCCAGACTGCTCTTTCGTGGGACCCGTCAAATGAACCCGCTGCCTACGGATTGGCTTTAGGTCTGCTGTCGATAGATGACGAAAATCAGTTGCGGCAAGTAAAAGAGAACTGGGACTCCAAGTCGGCTCGCATTCGGGAGGTTGGCGATAGCAGACAAAATAGCAGCCGTTCTTCTCGGGGGCAGACCTCAAGGCCAAGTAACGCGACCGCTACCCGAACTGTCAGGAGCAATTCAGACAACCCGGTGGATCGTGCAGCACCGCCGAGATCAGCAGGATCAGGAAATGCGCGATCCTGTGCTCAGGCTCTGGAAGGGCCGATGCCCACTGGCGGGAATGCAGTTTCTCATGGCTGGTGTCTGATGGAACTCAATCGTCCTCTCGACGCTGTAAGAAGTTTTGAATCTGCGCTGATGACTGGATCTGCTTCCCAACGTTCGGACGCGGCCTATGGCCAGGCGCTGGCTTATTTGCGTGCAGGTCTTGTTGATAAAGCCGCCGTATCAGCCACTAAGGCGCCGTTAAGCCCTCAACGTCAGAAGGAACTGCGCGTTTCAATATTATCAGATAGAGCCGTTGCTGCGTATCAAGCTGGCAACTTTCGTGATGTCCTCTTTATACTTGAGCAACGCGCTCAATTGGCAGCCCCTCGAAAGGATCTGATGGGTCTTCAAGCCGCGGCCTATTTGAAACTTCGTCGTTATGATGATGCGAGGGTAATTTATGAGGCATTGGCTGCCACCGGTGATCGCGAGGGAATAAGAGGAATGGCTGCAATCAGAGATATTCAGGGAAGATAATTTGTCGAATCTTCTTCTTTCGACAAATTATAACTTTGTTAATAAGTGTAAACGAATTGCTAATATTGCAGTAATTGGTTAGCTATTAACCATGTTGGGCACTATTCGAATAGGCGGGTGATTCATAGTCCGCTCAACTTCAGATTGAAGTTGTTTTTTTGGATTGTGTCTGATGGCGGCGGAAAAACGAAAGCGATTAAATTCAGCATGTGCTAAGAGCTTAATCCTTAGCTTCTTCTGTTTTAATTCAATTGCACTCCATACTAATGCCGCTTCCTCCGCAGAGCCGTTTCAGCTGCTGGAAACCGATAATATTCCTCTTTCTCCCGTCGATGAACCAGGGATTAAGGGGTTTCAAATGCTCTCGAGCGATGTTCAAAACGGCCGTGATCTCGTATTCAAAAATGGGGAAACAGCGGGTCAGCTCGAAATTACAAATAATGTTGCTGATAGGACGACATTTCTCGACCAAAGTTCTGGCGGCGAGGCGACTATTATCAATAATTCTGGAGGCGAAACGCGGTTTTCGGACCAGTCCACTGCCTCAAACGCATTTATTACTGTGAACACGGATGCAAAATTATCGTTTGACCAACAGAGTTCTGCGGCAGATTCCCGAATAACCAATAATGAGGCGGGGCTTGTTACCTTTTCCGATGAGGCCTCAGCCGGTGACTCTGTTATAACGAACAATGGAACCGTTAATTTTAATGGAAGTTCGTCTGCAGACAATTCTCTGATTACCAATAACTCTTCTGGTGATATGGCGTTTCGCGATAACGCTGATGCGGGGCGTCGCAACATAACAAATAATGGCCAGATTGATTTTTATGACCAGAGCTCTGCTGGTCAGGGTCTTATTGTCAATAACGAGTCTGGCAATATAAATTTCTATGGGTCGTCTACGACGAATTCATCCGATCTCAACAATAGTGGTTCACTTGTTCTCAGCGATCATTCGTCAGCAAGCCAATCCTCTATTGTGAACAATGAGACGGGGACTATGCGCTTAGATGGCAGTGCAACAGCCGGCAGCGCGAATATAAACAATAGTGGCACAATCGCATTTAGCGATGAGAGCAGCGCTGGCAGTGCACGTCTGTTTAACAACGAGAAATCTTCCATAAGTTTCGATAACAATTCAAACGCTGGAAGCAGTTTCATCATCAATGCTGGCGACCTTGCGTTTTCGGGTACAGCATCAGCGGGGAGTTCCTCGATCCTTATAAGTGGAGGGGGAACAGCACGCTTTATTGGCCAGTCCACTGGCGGAACCTCAGACATTCACATTGATCAAAATGGGTCTTTGGATGTTTCCCGGCTTGATAATCAGCAACTATCTATAGGCTCTCTTGTCAGTGCTGGGAATGTCAATTTAGGCAGAACCACACTAACGGCAGATCAGAAGATCGTACTCAATGACACGTCCCATGTCAGTCTCGTGCTCGGTTATGGTCGATTGATTGCTGAAGACCTGGAACTCCAAGGTGGCACTCTCGACTTAAGACGGGCCGATGATTTGCTTTATGAAATTAACAAGACATACGGCATCTTTTACGCTCCGACATATAGCGGGTCCGCGTTCAGCGAGGTGTTAAGCCACGATTTTGTATTTGTCACGCCGTCGGTGGATTCAAATACGGTTATTCTTACGCGTAACGATATCCGTTTTGATAGCGTTTCAAATACACCCAATCAAACAGCGGTGGCAGGCGCGCTCGAATATCTTAATCCAGACAATTTGGTATATCGTTCAATTATAAGCAGTTCTGAAACCGATGCGAGACGGAGTTTTGACCTTCTTTCAGGCGAAGTGCATTCAAGCATTACAACGGCTTTATCTGACAGCAGTTTGTCTTTTCGCGATGAAATATTTAACCGCGCTTTGCATGGCTTTAGAGGAACTGAAACGCGTTCCGAACACCCTCGGTTTTGGCTGTCTGGCAGAAGCCTGAATGCCAAAACGAACGGTTCAGAAGCAATTGCAGGCACCAAATCAAATGGTTACGGTATCAACGCCGGTATTGCCTATGATTTTACAGATCATCTATCCGCCGGTATCGTAGGTGATTATCAAGATAACTCGCTAAAGATTTCCGACCGCGCTAGCTCCGCAGATATTAACACGTGGGGGGCGGGTTTATTCTTGCAATGGCAGCAGAACGGCTTCAATGTTGCAGGTGGTGCAACATATCAATATCATTCAATCCAAACGCAACGATCGTTACACTTAAATGCATTAACGGGTGCATTGAGTGCTGATTATAACGCGTACACCACTCAGTATTTTACCAAAGCTGGTTATACATTCGACGCGGGGTTTATGGACGTCCAACCGTATCTGGCTTTGAGCCATTCGCGGACGGAGATTGACGGTTTTCAGGAAAGTGGCCTGTTGGATGCAGCCCTTTCCGGACATTCATTGTCCATAAACAATACGACGGGAACGCTGGGTATCCAGACCAACGCCTCTTATTCTCTCAATCAGAGATATAGTCTAAATGCACGGCTAAACGCTGCCTGGAGTAAGGAGTGGGGTGATCGCAATACCCGCCGTGAACTTTCATTTGCGCCCGAGTATCCTTTCTATGTTGTTGGCGCTTCTTCCAACGATGAATATTTGCTTATGAGATTACAGATTGGTCTGGTTAATTTGGAGCGTCTCTCAATGAACCTGACATATACCGGAGTTTTCGGAAACGAAACAGACTCAACAACATATGCCGCAAATGCTGTATTGAAGTTTTAGTTTGTAAAACTGTAATATATATAATTCCGTGTCGTCAGTTGACGTATCTTGGATTGTTTATTGTCGTTAAAATTGCAGTAGGTCTGGGTTGAATGGGCTCGCCTCCACTCCTGCGGTCTTGACGCGGCACAATGGAGGTGACGACTACCATAGGGAAGGACGCATGCTTACCAACCACGCCCCTGTTAAATTGGCTTGCTGTTGTTATCCGCTATTTTGGTTCTATCACGCCCTGAAGATTTTGCGATGTAAAGCGCTTCGTCGGCTCGGTTCCAGATATGGTCGATGTCCGCACGTGTATTCACATAAGCAGAGCATATGCCGATGCTAATTGTGAAGGGTACGAAAAGATCACCATGCTGAAATGGGTTTTCTGCGAGCTTTTTACGTAGAAGCGCGCAGATTTCTGCGCTTTTACTTGCCCCTTGCTCATAGGCTAGGATCATAAATTCTTCACCGCCTACTCTTGCTATGGTGGCTTCCTGAGGAAACGCATCTTTTATCAGCATGGCCAGGTGCCGCAACGCGGCGTCCCCAGTCGAATGACCATAGCTATCGTTGATTAGTTTGAAATGATCGATATCGATCATGATGGCCGAGATCAGTTTTGGACTTATCTTGCTCTCACTGGGCAGGGTGATCGTTTCAATGCTCCATCTGTTGAGTAAGCCTGTCAATGGGTCGCGCAATGCGATCTCTTGCAGATTATTTGCATTGCGTTCGTAGGCGATGAGTAAAGAAAAAGCACCGCTCGCACTTATATGAACGGCAGCCGCAATAAGGTTGAGGTGAAGGAAAACATCTGCTGGCAACATTGATACCATTGACGTGTCAAACAGCCAGCCCTGCATGACACGCAGGAATGAAGATAATACGAGCACCGCATAACTGGCTATCAGGCCCCATTTGGATTTCAGAGCTTCGGGCTCTGAAGCAATTGCCCAGATAATCATGACAATCTGCAACGTAATCAACAAGTTGAGTGCACCGAAGGTGATACTGTTTCGGAGCCACGGTGAGAAAGCGAATATGATCATACCAATCAATGGCGGAGCGGTCATCGCCGCAAGAGACACAGGATGGCCGAAAAACTCACGAATAGCATTCCACCGTAAGCTTAAACCGATGAAAAGGAGAAGATTTGGTAAAAAAAGCTCAGCAGATTCTGCACCAATTTCTTTTGAGAAAATGAGAAATGCAACAGCAAAAACGACATTTGAAATCAGCATATAACACCAGTATTTTCTATCCTGGCGTTCAAAACCTGCAAACGCAAAAGCAATAGCGAAAACCACCAGCAGCAATGCATTGACTGTGAACATTGTCTGCTGATCCAAATTTACTATTGTATCCATTATCTGCCCCGGCCTGACTAAACCCGCTTTCTATCGTTTAAGTATAAGAAACATTATATAAATGCCAGCTTCGTCCTTTTCCTTCTCTCAGCGGAAGTTCGTGATCATCTACGATTGCCGCACGCGTCACCTCGCAGCCATAGCGAAATCGTAAATTGATTTGATTGTGTGCTATCTCTAGCGAGGACCAATAACCTGATACGGACTTATTAAACGCAGAAACGTGGCTTCGGACTTTCGCAGCAGCCGTTAGCAAATCAACCTGGCCTTTTGCAGGGCAGCGACAATTGGCGTGCAGTCCAACGTGAAGTCCTGAGTATCGCAAGTCTCAACTCGTTATGTAACACATTTAACTTGAGCTATAATACGGCCGGAGCAAGCTGCCGTTGCCCGTTGCTTTGTTATTTTCATCCCGTTGACGTTTGATTCTGCACTTCAAAAACGCCTGGCGGATTTCATCTACATTGTCAGATGCCAGGGACCAATAGGGTGCGCTTATGGCGAATATTCTGAAGAATATTCAAGCACTGTAGACGATTTAAACATATTAGAAACTAATAAAATAATGAAAATTCTACAAATTTGATAATATTTAAAGAAGACAAGTGTTATTCATTTGCGTTATGGGTTGAAGGCGGCGCGGGGGTGATAACTGTATGAATGTCGAAAATGGGCTTTGCGGCAGTATTTTGCCTGCTGTGAAACAGTTGGTAATTCTCGGATTAATAGCAATGGCGATTAAAATTACGGCAGCGCAAGCTACTCAAATATGTCGACAGATATTCCACTTTTATTCGCTCCGCGTCCTTCGTCGTGAAGCGGATCGAGTTTAGCGTACTTTAAGAATGAACGAGAAATATGGTCAGCAAACGAGTTTTGTTTGGTTCATCGCAAAACGACAAGTCATCAGTTAACTGTCGAAGGTGGCTTAACGAATTTAACTAAGCGTTTTTTGACATCTGATTTTAAATCGCCATATGAAAGGGCGCGAGCATGAATGCTCCAGGGACATCGAAATTTAGAGACTATGCACGCACATTGACTGCACGCAGTGTTCCTAATGGCATATTGAACCGAAGTGCTGCTCTTCGTGGCACACGATTTCTCGCTCATGCTGCCAGCATTGCGAAATCCGGCAAACAACGTCCTTTTCAGATGGTCAATGTTGGTGCCTGCGATGGTGTTCTTTTTGATGATGTGACTCCTTGGTTACACCGCATCCCTCGCTCCAAAGCGGTATTAGTAGAACCTATTCCTTATAACCTGCATAGGCTGCGTCAAAACTATCAGGATACGGAGCGCTTTAAGATTGAACCTGTTGCAGTGACGCGCGAGCCGGGCTCAATCACGGTGAAAACATTTGATGCCAAAGCGCTGGAAGATGGAACTTTACCGATAGAATTTATTGGATGCTCGTCTGTCACGGACAGTAACCTGATGTCGGGTAAGAATGTTTGGGGACCCGATGATCCGAACTTTCACAAGTTTGCTCCACACCTGAAAGAAATTGTTGTCCCGTCTGATACACTGCAGGCGATTTTGGATCGCAACAATATTGAATATATTGATGCATTTCTGGTTGATTGTGAAGGAGCGGACTGGATCGTGTTTGATCAGCTTGATCTGCACCGGTATCGGCCGGGCATGATTAAAGTTGAAGTAGGTGCCCTTTCCCCGACAGATGTTGGCAATGTTATTGTGAAGCTGAAGGCTGCTGGCTATGATGTTGGAATGTATTGTGAAGACGTCTGGGCATTCAGCTAATGTGGTGTATTTGAAGTTCTTATCAATTGTGTTGCATTCACGTTTAGGAACTTCAAATCGGTAAACTACACCAGATTCAAAAGTTACTCGTATGGCTTCGAACCTGAAATCCGTTCCGATGTCTGTTTCAAAGGGATGCGAATCTCGAATTTGAAGCTATACCAGCGCTCTGGTATTTCATTGAAACAGACATGTTATCTAAAACTGTTTTGTACTTTTCGACATGCTCGCAAGAGATAACGACGCGATTGACATTAAAACGATTCATGGTGAACTACCGATCAAAACGGAGTTCCTATCCTAAGAGCCGATCCGGATAGTGTGCCTGTGGTTCTCATCGCAACAATGCAGCGCAGCTTAACTCTGGAAGTAGTTATGCCACGATTGCGTCGAACGGAGGTGCGTTCTATTTTAAACTGCAAAATACCAATAAATTCATGTGGCTAGCCATGGAGGAAATTGGATGCCGAATTGCTGTTAACTGATCACTTTGCGTGAACGTCACCGTCTTTTCGAAGTTAAACAGCTCAAAGTCCCTCTCGGCGATATAGCGCGGCTGATGCGGCGTCATCGTTCGACGATCTATCGCGAAATCAAGCGCAACAGCTTTCGGGACACTCAGACACCGGACTATAATGGCCATCATAGCGTTTTTGCCGACGACATCAGTAAGGAATGCAGAACATGGTTGCGCATGCTCAGACGTTACCCAGAACTACCCAAGTTTGCTTTAATCAATTGGAAGCCCATTGGTCGCCGGAGCAGATCTGCGGCCGGCTGATTAGCCATAGCCTGAGCGTGATACGTCTGTGAGCCGAAACAATCTATCTTCAGAGTTTATGCGGTACCGCGCATTGGAAGATGGAATGGCGAACGACAAGCTGCTTTTGTGATCGAAACACACCATGGCAAAAAGGTACGATTGAGAACACAAACAAACGCATTCGACAGCATCTATCCTGCATCACTGACCTGACACAAGCTATCTAGGCAGGCACAGCTAACCGCCCTCGCCCATAATCTCAATGGAATGCCGCGCACGTGTCTCGGATTTAAGACACCCACTGAGAGCTTTGCCCAACTTTTGCAGGAAGCAGCATAATCAGATACTCTCACCTTTGTCATGATGCACTTGGGGTAGCTTTTCCGATCTGATCCTTAACATACTTTTGCCCGACACCAGATTCAACTGCCCCCGCTTAATCGCTGCACGTGCTGAGGCCAAATCCGGCATGATCCAATTAGGCTCACCACCAAGGAACTTATCGAGAAATGCAATTGCATAGCCCGGCATTTCTGAGACATTCTCTTTATATGACCACCAAGTGCGTAAATCATCTGCACATTTATCAAGGTCCGGAACGATGCCGAACTCCTGCTCCTGAATAGCGGCAATCGCACAGATACAGTAATTGGTGTATAAAAAACCTTCCGGCCAGAAGCTGATGATCTCGTACATTCGGGCGGAATCCCCGCTTGCATGCTTTGGTGGATTGGCAAGCTTTACTGGCGACAAGCGAATGAGTTCGCGCAGAACAAGTCCAGCGGCAAAACTTATAAAATCTTTGCGGTCAATCTTTGCAAAGCGTTTGTTCTGATCAACCAGTTCCACCCAATTGAGAAACGCTTCGGTCAGCTTCTTTTCGTCAATATAATACTCGACGCCATACACGTCCTGCAGCTGTCCGGCATGTTTGCGAAAGGTCGCGCGAAACCAGCGCAACTGGCGCAGCCGATGCCGTAGATCAGGCATTGATGCCATCTGCTCTCTGAGAAGCAAGTCCATATCGCAACGTTCTCCAATTTGCGATTTATCTTAAGCCAAACGAAAGCGGATGTCAGGTGTCAATCGCATCAGAATACCCACGATAATTATACATATTGACATTCAAGAAAACAAATGTTCTCTAATCAATTGAAAGATAGGCTGGATATTTCCGGCACTTTTTTCGTGGAGGAGGATCAATATGGCAATCTGGCAATGGGCTTTAATTGGCCTCGCTTTGCTATGGGGCTGTCAGGCTTTGGGCGTCTGGTTCCAGATGCGCCACTATTCCGATGTCATGAAAGGCATCTCCGCAAAATATACCGACGGCTTTGTTGGCGCCGGGCATGTGCGGGGGCGTTTCGCCAAAGGCGTGATCGTTTTGATCGTCGTTGACCGGAATTTGGTGGTGCGGCGTTTTCTGGAAATGAGCGGACGTACCGTCTTTGCCAAATTCATCCGCCGTGAAGGCTTTGAAGGAATGCGCCTGGGTGAATTACAGGACAATCCTGCAATCGGAGAAGGAAAGCCTGAAGTAGCTGCTGCTGCTACGCAGGCTATGGAGCAGATCGGTCGCATAAGAGATCAGTCCGATGGTCTCGGACTCGAAGGTTTGAAGGCAGTGGGAGCTTAGGATTGCTTGTCTGAACAGGCAATTGAGGAGGAGCTATGTCGTTAATCTCAATGTTGGCGCAACACGCCGACACAACAATGCAAACAATACATGTCGCTGGCAGCATGTTATCAGACGCGGCGCTGCATGGTAAACATGCCGCCGAACACGCTGGTAATGATCTGCTGCAACTCGCACAGGCGACAACACCAGCACCTGCAGACACCGGAACAGCCGGAATCTCCGTTGACCAGTTCAAGGAGCGTTTGCAGAACGTCGCACAGGAAGAACAGCTCGGCTGGCTCGCCTCTATTGGCAAGCACTTTATCGGCGTCTTCCAAAAGGGCGGTGAAGTCTTTTCCGGCTTTGTGACCGGCATCATTCCGACACTGATCGTGCTGATGACGGCGTTTTATGCCATTACCGAACTGGTTGGCGAAAAGCGTGTTCACGGCATTGCACGTGGCGCAGGACGTATCGCCCTCACCCGCTATACCGTGCTGCCAGTGCTTGCCGTTTTCTTCCTGACCAACCCGATGGCTTATACCTTCGGTTCGTTCCTGGATGAAAAATACAAGCCAGCTTTCTATGATGCTGCTGTTTCTTATGTGCATCCGCCACTGGGCCTCTTCCCACACATCAATCCGGGTGAATATTTCGTCTGGGGCGGTGTTCTGGTTGCTTTGCTTGAGCTTGAGAAAAAGGGTGCTGTGCCCGCTGGCTATCACATCAATGTCGCCATCTGGTACGCGATTGTGGGTCTCTTCGTCATCCTCCTCAAAGGCATGCTGACCGAACGCATCACCGCCATCATGGCGCGGCGTCAGGGCATTGATCTTTAAGCGGGAACTGGGGAGGACATCATGGCTAAAACCTATAAAGCAGTAAAAATTTCCCGCGGTTCAAACGGCTGGGGCGGACCTCTGGTCATTCAACCGACCGAACAGCGCAACAAGATCGTGTCTGTTACTGGCGGTGGAATCCATCCGCTTGCACGACGGATCGCCGATCTCACTGGCGGTGAAGCTGTCGACGGCTTTCGTTCACCACCCATTGAAAGCGAAATGGCCGTTGTGGTTGTTGATTGCGGTGGAACAGCGCGTTGCGGCGTATATCCACGCAAGCGTATTCCGACCGTCAACCTCACGCCTGTCGGACAGTCTGGCCCATTGGCCCAGTTCATCACGGAAGACATTTATGTGTCGGGCGTGAAGCCGGAAGACATTATTCTTGCCGACGGTTCGGAAACTCCGGCACAGGCAGCATCAGCTGCAGCGTCAGAAGAAGAAACAGCTGAACCGGTTGATCTGCCAAGCGAAGGCGGCATTGTCGGCTTCATCAGCAGCATCGGCCGCGTTATGGGCCGCGTGGTTGGTATCTTCTTCCAGGCTGGTCGCCGTACTATCGATCAGGTTATCCGTAACGTACTGCCATTCATGGCGTTTGTTACGATGCTTATCGGTCTTATCCTATACACGGGTATCGGCGACATTCTTGCACAGCCACTCGGACCGCTCGCCAATAATATTGTTGGTCTGCTTATCTTGTCGGCAATCTGTGGCTTGCCATTCCTCTCACCAATTCTGGGACCGGGTGCGGTCATCGCGCAGGTGATTGGTGTGGCGATCATTGGGCCACAAATTGCCAACGGAACCATTGCGCCTGCGATGGCTCTGCCAGCACTGTTTGCTTACAATGCGCAGGTTGGTTGTGACTTCGTACCAGTTGGTCTGGCACTTGGAGAAGCAAAGCCAAAGACAATTGAAATTGGTGTTCCTGCTGTTCTTATCAGTCGCCAATTCATGGGACCGCTCTCGGTTCTGATTGCATGGCTTGTCAGCCTCGCAGTGCTTTAAAACTCCTGTCCTGCCGCAACCCTAATGCGGCAGGACAATCCCAAACATGACAATAGCGATGCTTTCAAACATCGAACAACATACCAGGAAAGGACCGCCTCTATGTCGATACACCTGAAAACGCGGATCACCGCGATCGGCCCGGAAGTTGCGGATCTCGCGGAGGGCGGCGTTCTTATTCTTTTTGCTGATGGCTCCCCGCCAGAACTGGCCGAAGTGTCAGTCATGCATATTGTGGAAGAAGGCCCGGAAGCCTCTGCGCCTGCAATTGGCGCTAAAATTGCCATTGGCTCGGTCACTGCAGAAATTACAGCCGTTGGCGAAAGTGCCTGGCAAAAAGTGCGTGAGATCGGACATGTCGTTATTTCTTTCACAGGCGCAACCTCAACTGATCGCCCGGGAGAAATCTGCGCCAGTGAAATAGCAGGCGAAGACCTTGTCGCGGCCCTGAAAGAAGGCCAGATTATCACCATCGGCGGCTGAGGGCTGATTGCTCTCTCATCTAAAATTATGTTCTAAAACAGACTATTGGAATGATTATCAAAGTCCCGGACGCTGGAATTGTTTCATCTGTTGATTTGAGGCTATAGACATGGAACGCTCGACAATCGTCCGGGTGCATGAAGGGCTGCATGCGCGCCCTGCCACGCGCTTCGTTAAACTGGCTAAAGGCTTTGAAAGCGATATTGAGATCGCCAAAGCCGGAAAAAGCGTCAGTGCAAAAAGCTCCGTCAAGCTGATGTTGCTTGGCGTGAAAGAGCTTGATGAAGTGACCGTTCGTGCCGATGGAGCGGATGCGATTGAAGCCATTGAAGCTTTGATCGGCTATCTGGAAAACCCGCAGGCAGGGATTGAAGAAGCCACTGCCACTGCCCCTTCACCCAAAGCGGAAGCTACACCTTCGACTGTGCCTCAACCCGCGCTTTCGATAGAATTGCCTGCCGGTCAGATTAAGGGCGTTGGAGCCAGTGAAGGTATTTCACTGGGCACGGCATTTCCGTTTTTTCCAGAAGAAATCAAGCCTTCGGGCAGACAACTCGCAGCATCGGAAATTGATGCGGAGATCGAACATTTCAAATCGGCAATCGCAACCGTGCAGCATCGCATGGATGCCTCGCTTGCAAGCGGCAATCTCGCCGATGCTGACCGTGGCATTATTGCAGCTTTGAAAGACATCGCAGCCGATGACAGCCTAACCGACGAAGCGCTTGGGCTTATCCGTGGCGGTCTTGATGCGATTTCGGCAATGCTTGCTGCTGCCTCAACCGTGGCCGGGCAATTTGCAGCACTCGATGATCCATATCTCAACGCACGCGCCGATGATGTTCATGCGGTCAGTCGCCAGATTTGTCTTGCGCTACTTGGCAAAGACGACATCAATCTGGAAGAACTCCCGGACGGTTCCGTTCTGATTGCCGAGGATATTGGTGCCTGGGATCTGGCGCGTGCACCACTCAAGAAAATCAAAGGCGTTGTCTGCGGACATGGTGGCGCAACATCGCATGTCGCTATCATCGCCCGCACGCATGGCATCCCCGCGGTTCTGGGTCTTGGCAGTGCTGTTCAACAGCTCAAGACTGCGAAAACCGTAGCAGTCGATGGAAGTTTTGGCATCGTTCACGCCGATCCGGACGAGGCTACCCGCACCGAGATCGAAGCGCGCATTGCCAAAGCTTTGCAGGACAAACAGGCATTGGATGCTTATCGCTCAATAACGCCGCGCCGTGCAGATGGAACGATTATCGAAGTCGCGGCCAATATGGGTGCGCTGGAAGAAATTGACATTGCGCTTGAATCTGGAGCCATGGGTGTTGGATTGTTCCGCACCGAACTTCTTTTCATGAAGCATATTCATCTGCCATCCGAAGATATGCAGACAGAAACTTATTCTGCGCTTTTGAAGGCTTTTGCGCCAAACCCGGTTATCGTTCGCACACTCGATATTGGTGGTGACAAGCCGATTGCAGGGATCGAGTTTCCTCAAGAGGAAAATCCGTTCCTCGGCTGGCGCGGCATTCGCATGTGTCTCGACCGCCCGGATATATTCAAGCCGCAGCTGCGTGCGCTTTTGCGTGCAGCGGTCAATGGCAATCTCAAAGTAATGTTGCCAATGATTTCAGATGTCGAAGAAATCCGGGCCACAAAGCGGCTGATCGCAGAATGTGCCGCCGAACTTAAGAATGAAGGCAAAGCCTACGCTGATGTCGATCTTGGTGTGATGATCGAAACTCCGGCAGCGGTTTTTGCGGCCAGAGAACTAGCAAAAGAGTCTGCCTTCTTCTCCATCGGCACCAATGATCTGACGCAATATGTGATGGCCGCTGACAGACTCAATCCGACCGTTGCGAAGCTCAATGATGTCAGTCACCCGGCGGTGATGGCTGCAATCGAGATGACGGCTAAAGCCGGCACCGAGGCAGGCATCATGGTTGGCATGTGTGGTGAAGCAGCAGGCAAGCCAGAACTGATTGGCGAGTTTATTCGTATGGGATTGACCGAACTCAGCATGAGCCCGGCATCCATTCCGCGTGCAAAAAAGCTGATCGCGGACATGTTCGCAAATTAAGCTTCATTTGCGATGCAAGCATTGAAACCCGGATCATGATCCGGGTTTTCTCTTATGGAAGATGCGCAAGCAGTGTCTGAAACAGGGCTTCGAGCTGCGATTGATTGCCGTTTTCTGCTGCCTGCATGAGGCGCTCCTGCCGCACATCCAATGCCAGAATAGCACTTTCCAAAGGATCAGTGCCCGCGAGATCAGCAGGTTTCAAAGTCATCAAACCACAGGCGAGACTGACGGCGGCAAAACAGGATATTTCAAACCGGCGCAAAGCCTGCGGATCGCAGTTACCCTCCATCGAAATAAACCGCACAGGTCTCTCCAAAAGCAGCTGCGTAAACATCGTAGAAATGACTTTTGCCGTCGCGGCTATTCTGTCCTCCTCAGCTTCTCCCGCAAACGCGTTTTTGAGCAACGCAGTGTGGTTCCGTACGAGCCTGTCATGAACTGTGACAAAGACCGCTTCCTGAATCAGGACATTCTGCAACTGGTGCCGTCGCAGTACCTCCTTGGTGAGATAATACATATCTTTGCGGAAAGCCCGCACACCCTCTGCCGATCCACCGAAGTAAATCGCAAGGCTCTTCACACGTGGCGTACCATTATGGACCTTTGGATCAGATGAAATTAGCGAGATCGAAATTGTTTCGGCGGTGGTCAGTGCTTTGTCCATAACGCTGGCCGCATGGCCCAGCAGCAGTTCGGGAGAAACAATTTGACCGGGACGCGATGAGGCCTGATCTGCACGCAAACTTTCATCACGATTGCGACGGATCATATATCGGACCTCACGCAGACGGTCCTTCAAATTGACTGCAATATCTTCTGAAATTATGCGTAACATATTCGTTTTCCTCACCGACGCCGCCATGATAACAGAATAGGCAATGCATAGGAATTATTGTTTGCGTTCACATGGAAAAGCAATAGTTTAACAAGAAGACCACAACTTCAATAACACTGTATTTTGCTATTAATTTGAGGGATAGTTTTGAAGAAAACCGGCAAGCAGACAAAGAAAAATGCTGACGCAACAGACCTCATTATTGGTTCGGAAGGTGTGGCTGCGGAAAATCGTACAAGCCGGCTGAGAACGCGCGCTGCATGGATGTATTACGTCGAGCAGATGACGCAAAATGACATTGCAGAAGCGCTTGGTGTTGGCCGTGTCACAATCGTTCGCCTTCTTGCTGATGCCCGTGCTCGCAACGAAGTCAAGATTACCATTGAAGGCAAACTGGCAAGCCTGACAGCGCTGGAAGTCGAGCTTGAAAAGACCTTCGGTTTAGAACGCGCCATTGTCGCGCCGCTATCATCCGCCGATATTGATCCGATTCCGCCAATCAGTGCAGCAACCGGCGCCTATCTTTCGGAAAAAGTGCAGCACGGCATGACAATTGGCGTGGGCTGGGGCCGAACGCTTTCCAGCACGCTTCAACATATCGGTGCGCGTCCGCTTAATGACTTGAAAGTTATCTCGCTGCTCGGCGGTATTGTGCAGCCACGGCGCTCGAACCCGCCGGAATTTGCATGGCAATTTGCGCAGATTTTTCAGGGCGAAGGCTATTTGATCCCCGCCCCTGCACTGGTTGACAGCAAAGAGACCCGGATAGCACTGATTGAGCGCTGCGGCTTAAACACAGTGCTTGATATGGCAGAGCAACTCGACATGGTGCTGCTCAGCGTCGGCGATATTCAGACAGCCAGTAGCACGTCTTATCGTGTGGGCCTGATTGATGAGCAGCAGAAAATATCGCTCATCGAAAACGGTGCCGTCGGCGACGTGCTGTTCCATTTCTATGACATAAACGGCAAGATCGTTGATGATCCGGTACATGATCGTGTCATGTCAGCCAAGATCGAGAGCCTTCAAAAAACGCCGCAGCGCATTCTGACATCCGGTGGCAAAGAAAAAATCGCAGCATTGCTTGGTGCCGTAGAGCTTCTGAAGCCCACGGTACTCATCACGGATGAGGAAAGTGCCGCGCAAATGCTGAAAGACAAAGCGGCAGCCCACTAAAGTCAGAAAGCGCATCGTTGTAAAACGATGCGCTTTTTGATTGCTCTAGGCCGGTATTAATTGGCGGCGGCTGCGCATTCTTTCAGGATTTGCAGCACAGCAGCCCGCTCTTCGATTTGTGGCATATGTCCACAACCTGCGAAGATATGGACACCCACTTTACCCGGCAGACCATGCGCGTGAGACGCGGGAATGACGCGATCTTCCGCACCGAAGATGAGCCGCACGGGCATGGCAAGCGATGCAATGCTTGAGCGCACTTCAAAGGTCTGTGTGCCATCAGCAAAGAACCGGGCACCAATGGCTTCTTGCGTATCGCGCAGCTCTGTATCAGCAGCCTGAGCAACCGTTGCATTGATAAACGGTTTTGTCAGATGGCTTTCATCAGCAACAAGAACTTTCAACCAGGGAACGATGCTGGCTTCGCTTTTTGCGCCGACAAGACCCGTTATAAATGCGCCATTGACCTGCGGGCCTAAACCACCCGACGAAATCAACAGCAGCGAGCGCACATCGACAACACCGCGGGCTGCCGTAACAGTCGCGACCGCACCACCGAGCGAATGCCCAACGAGCACGCAAGCTGATACGTTCAGCGATGCGAGCGTTGCTTCGACGCTTGCGGCAATGTCGTCAATGCTTGCAGGAACGGCACGTGGTGAATTGCCGTGTCCCGGAAGATCAAGTGCAAGGATCGGATGACCGAGCGACGCACCAGCAAACAATCCGCGCCACGAATTGAGATCCGCCGCATAACCGTGGATCAAAACGATCGGCAGGCGGCCTGCATCACCCTCACGCAACCACACGGCATGAAGCTGTCCCGGAACAATCGGTTCAGCAGCGTTTCTCACTGGCGGTTTAGCCGCAACCGCAGCAGCTACTGGCTTCGCAACGCTGATATTGCCTTCAACGTCTTTTTTCTGCACGCGGCCTTTCGGGCCTGAACCTTGAATGGACTTGAGGTCAATACCAGCTTCACGCGCAAGCCGACGTGCGAGCGGCGTTGCCCGCACATCATTGGCTGAACCCGGTTCAAAGTCCTGGGAGGATTTTGGTTCAGCCTGCTTTAAAGCCACCGGCTCGATAACAGCTTCTACGGGCGCAGCAGCAACTGGCTCTTCAACGACGGGTGTTGACTTGCCGTTACGCTCTTCACCTTCAGCATAAATCCAGGCGACAGCTTGACCGACGGGAACAACGGTCCCTTCCTCAGCAGTAATGTCTGCGATGATACCGGATGCTGGAGCATCGACTTCCATCGCTGCCTTGTCGGTTTCAATTTCAAAGAGAAGCTGGCCTTTCGTGACGGTATCGCCATCCTTGGCAAACCAACGCGAAATCTGCCCCGTCTCCATATCCATATCGACCTTGGGGAGAATGACTTCCACAGCCATGGTCAGCGCACTCCTTTGGCCAGATCACGAGCGCTTTTCAGGATATCAGGCACCTGCGGAACGGTCGCGCGTTCAAGATCAGGATTATAAGGAATTGGCGTTTCAGCTCCGCCCAGACGCACAATCGGTGCATCAAGGTAATCAAACGCGTCACTTTCCGCAACGATTGCAGAGATTTCAGCACCGATACCGAGCGTCTTGACCGCTTCATAAACGCAAAGAAGCTTCGACGTCTTCTTGACGCTCTTGATGATGGTTTCGCGATCAATTGGACGCACGGTGCGCAGATCAATCACTTCAACATCAATGCCTTCTTTGGCAAGTTCAGCGGCGGCTTCAAGCGACTTATGCACCATAATCGCTGTTGCAACGATTGTGAGATCGCGGCCTTCGCGAACCACTTCCGCCTTACCAATTGGCACGGTGTAGAAACCTTCAGGAACCGGACCCTTGGTCTTGTAAAGCAGCTTGTGCTCGAAAATCATCACCGGATCAGGATCTTCGACGGCTGCAAGCAACATTCCCTTGGCATCATAAGGTGTCGAAGGCTGCAAGACCTTGAGACCCGGCACATGGCCAAGCCATGCTTCAAGGCTCTGGCTGTGCTGTGCAGCAGCACCCGTTCCCGACCCAGCCGGAAAGCGCATGACCAGCGGCACAGAAACCGCACCACCAAGCATATAGCGAATTTTCGCTGCCTGATTGACGATCTGCTCCATGGCTAGGGCTGCAAAGTCAGAAAACTGGAATTCAAAAATCGGACGCATACCGGTCAGAGCTGCACCGACCGCAACACCTGCGCCACCCAGTTCTGAAATCGGCGTGTCCATAACCCGGTCCTCGCCAAAGCGATGCACCAGATCACCTGTCACCTGAAATGCGCCGCCATAGACGCCAATATCTTCACCCATCAGGAAAACGCGGTCGTCGCGTTCCATGGCAATCGCCATTGCTTCCTGAATGGCTTGCGAATAGCTCAACTCACGGATTGTGGTGTCCATGTTCAAATATCGTCCGTGTAAACGTCGCGGGTAAGGTTGGTAAGATCAGGCGCCGGGCTGTTCTTGGCGAATTCAATCGCATCGGCGATTTCCTTTTCCACCTCAGCACGAATGGCCTCGATCTCGGCGTCATTGATGAAGCCATAAGCTTTCAAGTCGGCCTCAAAATGCGCGATTGGATCGCGATCATTCTGCCAATGCTCAATTTCTTCCTTGGTGCGATAGCGGTTACGATCGCTCTTGGAATGACCACGAATGCGGTATGTTTTGTTTTCAATCAGCGTCGGGCCATCGCCGCGCCGTGCGCGCTCGCTGGCTTCGTTGACGGCCTCTGCTACTTCCGACAGATTGTTACCGTCTACGATCACACCCGGCATATTGTAGGCAGATGCGCGGTCAGCGACATTGGCAACTGCCGTCGAGCGCTTGGTCGATGTAGACATGCCGTAACCGTTGTTTTCACAGATAAAAACGACTGGCAGCTTCCAAACCGAGGCCATATTGAGCGCTTCATGAAACGCGCCCTCATTATTAGCACCGTCTCCAAAGAACGACACGACGACCTTGCCGTTTTTCTGCTTTTTGGCAGAAAGTGCAGCACCTACCGCAATCGGAATACCACCGCCGACAATGCCGTTTGCACCAAGATTTCCCTTGGAAACGTCAGCAATATGCATCGACCCGCCACGGCCTTTGCAATAGCCAGTTTCCTTGCCGAAAAACTCAGCAAACATACGTTTCACGTCTGCACCCTTGGCGATGCAATGACCATGACCACGATGGGTCGAGGTGATCATATCATCGTCGTTAAGAGGCAGGCACGATCCCATCGCGCTTGCTTCCTGTCCGATGGACAGATGCATTGTTCCGTGAATGAGACCACGCGTGTAGCTTTCTTCCGCGCCCTCTTCAAAGCGGCGGATCAGATACATTTTATGCAAGGCTTCTTTCAGCTGCTCTGGCGAATAAGTGCGAAAGGCATAAGGCAAGTTGTGACGGTCGCCCGTATCCTGCGGTTCGACTTTTTTGGCTTGAACCATGATGTTTTGTCCTCACGCTCCGTAAACGAGCTTGTCCTGACGTGCGCGCAGCTCGGCAATCTTGGAGCCGGGAGCTACAGCAGCGTTGTCGTAAGTGATCAGTTCGCCTTTTTTGATCGGCTTGGTCACGTTGCCACCCTGCAACAACCCGCATGGGATCGCATGCGCGCTTCTTGCCTCGCCGGAAGTCATGATCCATGCGCGGTAGCAATATTCGCCAATCGCATCGAGCTTTTCGCCCGGCTGCATGTCCTTCTTTGCAACGGCAGCCACTTCTGCGACCGGCTTTGAAAGCGGAACCATGTCAGGCTTGCCATAAAGAACAACACGGGCGCAGGTGAGCGGCACTTCAAGCGATGTCAGGTGATATGGGCGATGGAATGTGAAATATGGACCCTTGCCCATCTTCAGGTCTTCCATGCGCTCGGAAATACGCGGATGCGACATGTCGGCGACAACGAAAACGCCCGGCGCAACGCCTTTGCCGATAGAATAATCAACAACACCAACCTTTGACAGCACGCCACCATCCTTTTCAGGGATCAGCGTCTTGTTAAGCTGGTCAAGCGTCGCAGCTGGGCCGTGCATACCGGCTTTATCAGGCACAAGACCTGTCGCATTGGCAATGGCGGCCATTTCGACCATGGTTTTTGAACCATCGACGAACTCCACCAACATACGCACGTTCATGTTACGGCGCGTGGCTTCTTCCAGATATTGATCAGGAACTGCATCGATGTTGAGCGGATTGTTCTTGCCCTTGCCAGCAGCCACAATTGGGTGGCCCATGGCGGAGACGAACTCGATCAGCTCCATACAGGATGATGGCTCGTCACCAGCGCCCAGCGAATAGGTGACGCCAAGGCGCTCCGCTTCCGCTTTCAGGTAAGCGCCGATGGTGACATCGGCTTCAACATTCATCATGACCAGATGCTTGCCATGCTCCATGGCGCGCAGGCCGATCTCGGCACCAACAGCCGGAACGCCAGTCGCATCAATCACAACATCAATAAGATCATTTTCAAGGATAAGATTTGCGTTGTCGGTGACAGCAACCTTATGCGCTTCCATCGCGGCGGTCAGATCAGACGCAGTCGATACTTCGCGACCATGCCCTTCTTCCTGAAAAGCGATATCAACGGCCTTGAGAGCGTTAGGAACACGCAGTTCAGAGATAGCACCAACTTCGATACCCGGCATGTGCGCAACGCGCGTGACAATGTCGGTACCCATTTCGCCGGAGCCTATCAGCCCGATACGGATCGGTCGTCCGCTGTCCGCCCGCGCCTGCATATCGCGTGCCAAACCTGTCAACGCCACATTGGTTGCCATCGTTTCCTCCTGAACGTCTCTGCAATACGTTTGCAGTCTCCTCTGATATCCTATCGATTAATGAACATTTGTTTCTAAGTCAATACCAGTGTTCATTTTGATCTCACGCCAAGCCCGTTGAAATGCCATCTTGTTATTCAACTTTAGTTTGCTATAGAATACAAATGTTCTGCCGTTTCGCATAACTCATATTTTGAAGTGTCGACACGTAAGAGCTAACAATGGCGTTCTGTGAGCTCGATGCACGTTGGGAGTGCTTCGGGGGGAGGAGAAATAAATGGACGCGTTTCTGAGCGGACTAAAAACGGCAGTCGATACGCTTGGGGCAACGGTTCTGTTGCCTATCGTCATCTTCATTATAGCGGTGGTTCTTGGTGCCAAGGTGGGCAAAGCCTTCCGCGCTGCGATCACCATCGGTGTCGCTTTCATCGGTATTAATCTGGTTCTGGGCTTGATGTTCACCTCTATCGGTGAAGTCGCTCAGGCAATCGTCACCAACACAGGCATTAAGCGCGATATCGTGGATGTGGGCTGGCCTTCTGCTGCGGCAATCGCCTTTGGCTCGTCGGTGGGCCTATGGGTTATTCCGGTTGGTATCCTGGTCAACATCGCCCTTCTTCTGATGCGCTGGACGCGAACGCTGAATGTCGATGTGTGGAATTTCTGGCACTTTGCCTTCGTTGGCTCGCTGGTAGTGGCTGCAACCGATAATATCGCTTACGGTATTATTGTTGCAGCCCTTGTTGCAGCCCTATCTCTGCTCTTTGCAGATTGGTCGGCGCGCGCTGTGCAGCAGTTCTACGGCATTCCCGGCGTTTCCGTGCCACATCTGGCGTCCGCACAAATCCTGCCAATCGCGATTGTGCTCAATTGGATCATGGATCGCATTCCAGGCATCAACAAGATCAACATCAATACCGAAACCATCGAACGCCGCTTTGGGGTCTTTGGTGAGCCCGTTGTGATGGGCCTGATCATCGGTCTCGTGCTCGGACTTATCGCATTCTATAATGCGGGCGACTTCGGTACGGTGCTTGCCAAGGTACTTGGAACGGGCATGACACTGGCAGCTGTGATGCTGCTTCTGCCGCGCATGGTCAAAATTTTGATGGAAGGCCTGCTTCCGGTTTCTGATGCAGCGCAGGAATTTGTGCGTAAGCGCACAGGTGACCGCGAACTGCTCGTTGGTCTCGATTCGGCCATCCTGATTGGTCATCCGGCAGCAATCTCGTCGGCGCTCATTCTTGTGCCGATTGCGATTATCCTTTCTGTCATCCTGCCGGGCAACCGCGTGATCCTGTTTGCCGATCTTGCGGTTATCCCGTTCATCGTCGCCATGACGGCTCCGCTTCTGAAAGGAAACGTATTCCGTATGGTCGTGGTCGGCACCATCACTTTGGCAATTGGCTTCTATGTTGCCAATGCGCTTGCTCCGCTCTTTACCAGTGCAGCGGTGTCGTCTGGCTTCAAGCTGCCTGAAAATGCCTTGCAGATTACTTCGGTGGTTGATGGGTTCCTATGGGTTCCTGATATTATCATCAAAACAATCAGCTGGCTTGGTGGTACGGTTGGCGTGGCAGTCATTGCAGCTGTTATCGCCCTGCTGTTCATTCTCTATCGCCGCAACACACTCGCTTGGGAACGTGCGGCGGGCGCAGAAGATGAGCCTGCTGAAGAAAAGATTGCCTGATACTGGCAATTAATTCTGCACTATAATCAAAGCCGCACGTCAGTTTCGACGTGCGGTCTTTTCCAAATGGAGTATGGAATGGCTGCTGGTCTGCTTGATTATCTCGACCCACAAGCGATTGAGCTTCAAAGCGAAGCAAAAACCAACGAAGAAATTATCCGCATTTTAGCAGGCAAGCTCGAAAAGCTCGGTTATGTAAAGCCAAGCTATGCTGATGCCGTCATTGCACGCGAATTATCAATGCCAACCGGATTGCCGCTTGAGCGCGACGATAATGTTGCCGTGCCGCATACTGATCCTGAGCACGTAATCAAAGCTGGTGTGGCGTTTGCAACACTGAAATCACCTGTCAACTTTGCCAATATGGAAGACCCGGAAGAAACAGTTCCGGTTGGCTATGTCTTTCTGCTTGCTATCGACGACAAAGACAAACAGATTGAGACCTTGCAGCAGATTATGACGACCATTCAGGACGCTGATGCACTCGACCGATTGAAAGCAGCGCGCACTTTAGAAGACGTTCGATCCGCTCTTTGATAAAATGCCAATGCGATGCATAGGTAATAATTACGGGCTGAACTAATAAACAGAATACGCATTTGTGCACCGTGAAGGTGCATGAGCCTAGTTGGAGGAAATCATGGCTAAAATAAAAACAATTCTCTTCGCATGCGGCACAGGAGTAGCAACATCTACTGCAGTGAATGCGGCTGTCACCGAAGAAATGAAAAAGCGTGGCCTGACTTTCAACGCTCAGCAGGCGAAAGCAACCGAAGTTCCTTCTCTGGCAGACAACGTGGATTTTATCGTCTCCACGACACCAATTTCAGCTTCGGTAACGAAGACGGTTATCAAAGGCCTGCCATTTCTGACTGGCATCGGCAAAGACAAGGCATTTGACGATATCGAAGCAGAATTGCGCAAATAATCAGTTGGTTCTGCCTCATACGAAACAAAGATAAATCTGCGAAAATTGCATAATTATCGCCTCCACGACGGTTCGTTGTGGAGGCGATAATTAATTATAGATAGCGGCGGGGATTGGCTGCCAGATAAAATGTGTTGATCAGCGTATTGATATCAAACACAGGCAAGCCGGATTCTTCCGCAACAAATGACGAAAACGGGCACATGTTGGTGCATTCAAACAAGATAGCGCCGGGATTTTCACAGCTCGCCATGAATGCACGTGTCATTTCCAGCATTTCTTCCTTCAACACATCCGTATCAAGATAATCACGGCCTTCGATATAGGTCTGCGGAAACTCAGCGTTTTCCTTCATACCCTGCACCTGAACAGGGATCACTTCTGACGACCAGCCAACACCCTTGAAGTGAGCGTCATTCATGTGGTGTGCGCGCTCGGTGAACACACCAATGACCTTGCCTGGAGCCAGCATCGCATGGATAATCGGTGCTTGCATCAGGGCAGATGTAAAGACAGGAATATTCACCGCTGCCGCAATGTCTTTTTGGAATGGCCCCAGAAAACCGCAGCTTGTGGTGATGGCGCGTACACCTTCTGCTTCAAGCTCTCGCGCAGCTTCGATAAAGGGTTCAATGAGTTTTGGATCCGGGTTGTTGCCCATGATGCGCGTGGCATGCGCACCTTTCACCGTCTTGTAGCGAACGGGAAAATCATACGATAGCGCATTGCCGATATCGCCAGCCGGACGCGGGAAAATTGTGTCCAGCATCAACACACCAATCTGCTGACCATAATTGGTGAAGCCACCTTTGAGCATCATTGTTTTATTCCTTTGTATTCAGAAAATTAGTGGCCGAAACGTGCGGGCGAGAAGTCACGAGCGCGTTCAGAGGCGACATTGTTGATTGCGTCGAGAACCATGTCTGCGGTTTTGGGAGCCGCTGCGATCCCGATATGACCATGACCAAAAGCCGTAATAATTCCTGGATGGCGCGTAAGTTTTCCAATCACCGGAACACCATCAGATGGCGAAGGGCGATGGCCCATCCAAAGCTTGAGATGCTGTAAATCCTGCTTGGCTAGATTGGGGTAAGTCGCCAACGCGTGTTTCAGCAAAACTTCGGAACGCCTCCAGTCTGGTGCCTTCTCAACGGTTGCGAGTTCAACCTGCCCGGACAAGCGCAGCCCCATATTGGTTGGCGTGTTCCCCATCCGACCAGTGCTCGGCATGATCGGAATATCGAAGGGAAGCTCTTTCATCGGCAAAGTTACGTGATAGCCGCGCTCGCTTTGCATTGGCACATGCATGCCAAGATCATTCATGATGCGGCCAGAATGAATACCTGCGGCAAGCACGATATGATCAGCAGCAAGGCTTTCATTGTTGTCCAGGACAACGCGCGGAGACAAACCTGCAAGCACGCGCACGACATTTTTTCGTATAAACTGAACGCCGGATTTTTCAGCTTGTGCTGCGATACCCGCAACATATCTGCCAGTATCAAGACAATGCGCGCCTTCCGTTACATGAATGGCAAAACGATAGTTATTTCCGAGCGCAGGAATGCGCTCGCGCAGTTCCGTTTCCTCCCATTCGTCGAACAGGATGCCGTTATCGCGGCGTAGCTGCCAGCTCAGTGATTCAGCTTCAAAGGCCATGCGATCGGGATAGGCATAAAGCAAACCCTTCTGCACAATGAGATGTTCTTGCCCCGTCTTATGCGCCAGCTCCAGATGCCGTTTCGGTCCATCATTGAGCAACCAGTTCAGTTTAGCAGCAGTCTTCGTCACGCGTGATTTTGTGGCGCCGGCAAACAGGAAACGCGCAAGCCATGGCATGAGCCTTGGGAGGGATTTCCAGTCCAGCGTAAGCGGGCCATTGCGATCCAGCAGAAAGCCCGGCACCTGCCGCCAGAGGCCCGGCATACTCATGGGAATGATAGAAGCGGGACTGATCCAGCCACCATTGCCATAGCTTGCACTTTGTTCGCCGCCCGGTTCTGAGCCGTCGCACAGCGTTACCTTCAGGCCAGCCTCGGCAAGCCGCAAAGCGATTGTGGAGCCGATAATGCCAGCCCCAACGACAATAACATTGCCTGTCATGACATCTATCCGTTCTGCGCGTGCGCTTATGCCAGGCCGCCATGGAAATGGCTTAAGAACTCGCGGGTTGCAGCTTCGCGTGGCTCATTGATCATCTGACGAGCATCGCCTGTTTCAACGACATAACCGTCCTGCATGAAGATGACTTTGTCAGCAACATCCCGTGCAAAAGCCATTTCATGAGTTACGAGGATCATCGTCATGCCCTGCTCTGCCAGTTGTCGGATGACGGCAAGAACTTCGCCGACCAGCGCCGGATCTAGAGCCGACGTCGCCTCATCGAATAGCATCACATCGGGACGCATCGCGAGCGCTCTTGCAATTGCCACACGCTGTTTCTGTCCACCTGAAAGCTGCTCCGGTCTGGCATCCGCACGTGCTGCGAGCCCCACCTTTTCCAGTAATTCCATTGCCAACTGGCGAGCTGCTTTTTTATCCTGCTTCAGAACGGTGACAGGCCCGACCATGACGTTATCGATCACGCTCATATGCGGGAACAGATTGAAGTTCTGAAACACCATGCCCGTATTGGCGCGAAACGCAGCGAGATATTTATCCTTCAGCGATACGTTTCCTGAAGAAAAATCAATCTTCTGATCGCCTATTGCAACATAGCCTGCATCCGGTAGCGAGAGCAGATTTAGGCTGCGCAGCAGTGTGGATTTGCCAGAGCCGCTTGGTCCAATCAGCGCAACCACCTGGCCACGCTCGACGGTGAGGCTAATGTTGCGCAGCACTTCGATGTCACCAAAAGACTTCTTAAGCCCACGTACTTCGATCATCGGTTCAGTATTCATGGCTTATCTCCACAAGGCTTGCTTGCTTCATTCGATACGTCATTTCAGCTTGCCTTCCAGCCCATGAGCGAGGCGTGTGAGAGGGAAGAGAACTGCGAGATAAAGCACTGCAATCAAGGTGTAGGTTTCAAGCGGACGGTAAGTCGCCGATGTCACAAGCTGGCCCTGGTATAGGAGATCGGGTACTGCAAGGACCGATAAAAGCGATGTGTTTTTCAGCTGAAGTACAGACTGGTTGACCAGCGGTGGCACCATGCGGCGGAGTGCTTGCGGCAGAATAATCTTGCCCATCAATTGACCGCGGCGCATACCGATAGCGCGTCCGGCATCCCACTGCCCTGCATCGATGGAAACAATGCCGCCGCGGATGATTTCCGCGTAAAATGCAGCACCATAAAACGTCAGCGTAAGAAAAGCCGCCATGGCTGGCGAGATTTCAAGGCCGATCAGCATGGGGAGCGCATAGTAGCACCAGACAAGCTGCACCAGCACCGGCGTACAACGGAATATTTCTACAACCGTCATAATAGGCACGGTGATAATCTTATTACCGGAAAGTCTGCCGAGAGCGAAAATTGTGCCAACCAAGATGCCGGAAATAACCGTTATAATTGTGAAACCGACAGTGTAGGCCAGACCTTGGGCAAATAATCCCCGATATTGCCACAGGCCGGAAAAGTCCCATTGATAGTCCATTAATTCACTCTTTCTGACATCCCGGCAAAGGCACGGGAGGACGTTGAGCTGAACAGCCAGTGCCCAAGCGACAGAATATCGAACACCGGCACGCCACAGGCTTTTGCGACCGCTTGTGCGAATGGCGGCATGTTCGTACACTCGAGCACTACGGCACCAAGATCTGGTTCTTGTGACTGCAATCGCTGCGCCGCGTGGATGATTTCAGCTTCGAGGGCAGAGCGGTCGTAAATCCCACTGCCTTCGATTAATTCACGAAATGCGCCGCCGTCTGGCATGCCGATCCGTGGTGTGTTGATGTCGGCACCGCAAGCCAGGAAGATTGCCTCATCAAGGCTCGCTTCATCATAGGTGATCACACCGACTTTGCGTGTCTGACCAACCAGTGCTTTCACCATCGGCAATTGCAGCAAGCTGGACGTTGCCATCGGCACCGATAGTCTCTCACTTAAAACACTTTGATGCCGCGCCATGAAACCGCAAGACGTGACCAGCGCATTGCACCCTTCAATGATCAAAGCATTGCCAGCCTCAACAAAGTCTTCGATCAATCCAGCGCCTCGTTGACGGATTATCTTATCGGCTGACGCTCCAACGACCTTCCTGAACCGCACAGACATATCCCATGATGCCGGATTTCCGACGTCTCCGGGCGGCCTTGGAAAGTCGGTGTCAAGCATGATGACACCGAGTGTTTTCTGCTCGAACTGCATGATGGTTGACGCGTCAGAATTTCAGCGTTGGTGGCAGATCAGATGGCTGCACGCCGACAAGTGAAAGACTGCTGACGATCCACTCATTGACCTTTCCGTCCTCACGACGCTTCTTGAGCCAAACGTCAACGTAGTCGCGGAATTCGCCCTTCTCGTCTTTGCGCACGCCAATCGTGGTCGGCTGGCTATCCAATGGCTCTGGAACAAACACTTTAAATTTGTCGCCCAGCTTATGCGCTGTCACTACAGACATCAGTGCGACCTGAACGATTGCATCGGCCCGACCCGATTGCAGGGCGATAACGGTTTCATCCGCACCTTTAAGCGCAACCAGCGTGCAATTGGGCAATGTTTTACGGGCAAAAAGATCCTGCGTGGAACCAAGATCAACCGTGACGCGAATTTCCGGCTTATTCAGCTCTTCCCACGTTTTAACATCGCGGTCTTTGTTGGTGATGACAGTGAAGACATTGTCCATCATCGCTTCAGTAAAATCGACGGTCTTCGCGCGTTCAGGATTATTGCTCAGTGCGAACATGATATCGATTTTGCCACTCTGAAGATCCATAACGGAATTGCCCCAGGTGGTTTCGACCATTTCCAGCGGGACTCCAATATTTTCAGCCAAATCCCTGCCCATCGAAACGCAGAAACCATCCCATTCGCCGGTTGCAAGATTTTTCTGATAATAAGGCGGGGTGCCGTTAAAAACGCCGATGCGCAATGCACCCCGATCTTTGATCGCTTTAAGCGTCGCGCCTTCTTCAACGGCCCATGAAAGACTAGGTGCCAGCATCACTGCTGTGCCACCCAAAAGCGTTGTCTGGATAAATTTACGTCTGTTCATTGTTGTTTCCCTCTTTTTTGACCGAGCATTCCGTCGAACATTATTGGGCGCTTGAATGCGCCAGGCTGCTTTCTCTATTAAACTTATTGGAAAGTACCACCGAGTAACTAACGTTCTCGATCTCTTCTATCTGTGCCAGCTCTTCAATCAAAGCTTCCAGATCCTCAAGAAAGCCAACATGAACGCGACACATAATATTGGCCGGCCCACTGATCGCATCGGCAGTCAGGATTTCCGGGTAAGCACGCAATGTCGCAAACAGACGTTGCGCGATACGTTGCGCAGCCGTGATAAACAAATAGGCGGAAATGCTGTTATCGTCTGTTGCCCGACGAACGATCGCGCGATAGCCCAATATGACACCGCGTCGTTCCAGACGGCCAATGCGCTCTTGAACGCTTGATCGGGCAAGACCCACGCGCCGCGCCAGTTCACTTGCAGGAAGCCGTGCATTCTCTTCCAGGATACTGACCAGATTTCGGTCGATGCTATCACCGTAGTCCATCGTGTTCCCTTATCTTTATTTTTAATGAGAATGCGGCTCTTTCTCATCAAATAAAAGCATTGAAAATTGGATTAGTCATGACTTAAACTCATGATGAAATTTTGAGGAAACCCGATGCGCCGTTTTCTTCCCTCCCTCTCCGCACTGCATGCTTTCGATGCATCTGTGCGTTATCTCAGTTTCACGCGGGCCTCCGAAAACTTAGGCATGACGCAAAGCGGCGTTAGCCGTCAGATTCAAAACCTTGAATCTTTTCTGGGGCTTAAGCTTTTCGAGCGTGCAGGGCCGCGACTGGTTTTAACGGAAGAAGGGCAAAGCTATTACGAAGAAGTCTCGCGCATCCTCGCAAAGCTTGAAGAAGTGTCGATGGATGCGGTGCGCGGCTATAAAACGCAAAGCCTGCTCAAAGTTGGCCTACCACCAACACTGATGCGCAAATGGGCGCCGGGCATTATCAGCACCTTCGCGAGATCGCATCCGCAAATATGGTTTGAAGTGTTTCCCTGCTCCCATGATCTCGACTGGAGCAAATCCGACCTTGATCTCGCGGTTCTGCGTGGTATCGGCAACTGGGCGAATGTCCGCAGCCACTTGCTTTTCGATGAAGAACTGGTCGTGATTGGCTCGCCCGACGTTGTGCCCGAGAATGGGCTGAACGGAGACGTAGAACTGCTCGATTTTCCACTGATCCAGAATTCAAACAGGCCGAGCCTATGGCTGCACTGGCTGCGTGGCGCGGGTATTCATTATAACAAGCGCATCTTTGGACCACGCCTTCCAACGCATGACATCATTATCGAATGCGCTGTTGCGGGGATGGGGCTTGCGATAGCGCCCAAAATTTTCGTGCAGGACGAATTGCGCTCCGGAAAGCTCAAGCTGGCGCTCGATCGTGTTCAGACATCAGGAGAAAGCTATTTTCTGTGCTCTGCACAAGCGCGCCAAGGATCGAAAAACGTCCGCCTGTTTCGCGACTGGTTCATCGCAGAAGCAAAACGCCACAGACATCAAGTGCCTGTGGCGTGAGGTGCTCAGATATAAGAGCGTTCAACGGGCTTTAAGTTGAGCGGGTCTTCACCGCGTTTTAAAAGCCACGAATAAACGGGCGGAACACGGTCAGCGATCGATTCAACATGAATATCAATAAAGCACGGGCCATCTTTCCAGGCGAATGCCTCGGACATAGCGGCATCCAGCTGATCTGCTGTTTTGGCGGTCCATGCTTTCAGACCATACGCTTCGGCAATCGCCTGTCCTTTTGGTGCCAGAAAATCAACACCGAAACATTGATTATGCCCTTTCAGGCGATGAAGGCCTTTGATCCAGCCGAACGTTCCGTTGTTAAACAAGATCAGAAGTGCAGGCACCTGCAATCGCACCAACGTTTCCAATTCACCCACTGTCATCCCAAAGGAACCATCGCCAAACATTCCGATTGGTCGCTTATCGGGGTCAGCACGCCACGCACCAACCGTTGCTGGCAAAGCCGAACCTAAACCACCAAAAGCACGCGGAATAGCAAAGCGCGTTTCACGATCATTGATCTTCAGGAAGCGCGTCATATAGGGCGTTGGCGTACCAGCATCTGAATAGATCAATGCTGGCTGGCCTGACTGACTCAGCGCCTCGTTAAACGAGCGCACAACACGTTCAGGGCGCAAAGGCACCCGTTCATCGCTCAAGGCTTCTTCAGCATGCTCCCAGAATGTGCGGCGATGCGCATTCAGTTCTTCAATCCAACTGTCATGCCTTTTAGGCTCGTCTTTTTGCTCAATCTGCAACAATTCATCCAGAACCAGCAATGCATCGCCTTGAATAGAAAGCAGGTTCTCATAATTATTGGCCATAATTTCGGGCGAAATATCAATCTGAGCAAGACGACGGTTGAGAGTGATTTTGGGGAAAGTCCAACCAATCGTTACCACAGAACCAATCCGCGATCCGACAAACAATGTAAAATCGGAATGCTCCAGCGCCCAGTTTGCATGAGGGTGATAACCATTGTCACCGATCACACCGATCGCGAGACGGTGGTCATCGTCAATCGCACCCTGCCCTGTCATGGTGGTGCACATTGGAATATCAAAACGCTCGGCGAGTTTGGTAATAAGTCCTCCGGCATGGGCACGGTTGACACCACCACCCGCGACGATCAATGGGCGCTCAGCCTTTGCAATAAGTTCGAGAAGTTCATCGAGTTTTTGCTTTGGCGGCAGTGTGGGGAAGGCAGGAAAGGTCTTGCACTCTTCTTCAACATGAAGCGAGATGCGTGCAGGATCGACTTCGGCCAGCAACATATCCTCTGGAATTTGCAGATGCACTGCACCCGGCTTGCCAGAACAGGCAACACGGAAGGCACGGCGAATGATTTCAGGTAACTTATCGGCAGATTTCACCTGCACTGAGAGCTTCGTCACTGGCTCGAACAGTTTGGCACAATCAAGCTCCGTTAGAACACCACGACCTTCGCCCGGCAACGGAATATCAATCGTCAAAAGGATGACCGGAACGGATGAACCGTTTGATTCAGCGACAGGTGGCAACGAATACATGGCGCCCGCGCCCGACGGACACTCAAACACACCCGGCTTGTTAGAAAAGCGACCATAGGCATCGGCCATATAACCAGCAGAGCGTTCATCGCGCGCCATGATATGGCGGATTTCGCCCTCGCGCTGCTGCAATGCTTCGTAGAGAGGCACATTGGTATCGCCGGGCACTCCGAAGATTGTCTCGACACCGTAACCAATCAACATTTGCACCAAAATATCCGCGCCGCGCATTCCATTACTCCTTCAGAATCTGATGAAGTAAGAATAAACGCGATATTTTTCGGGAAGGACCGGCGGATCGACGGCTGAATGATTGCTATACCTGCGAAACGCAGGTCAGTGAATGTTAATTGCTGCTCCTTCCCCAGACAGCGCCCGAATAGATATAAAGAAGGAGGTAAGCGAGAGAATGGGACGGCCACTCAGCCGCCCCGTATTTCTGGTTATATAATATATTCAGCTAACGCTTTTTGCCGTCTTCTGCCGATTTTACGCGTTGCAGCTCCGTCATTTGTAATAAAATAGATGTAATGGAAAGCATCTGCGCGACCGCTCATCAGACATACGTCGTGACGTTCCCATTCAAGCTGCATCATATCAAGAAGCCGCTCGAACATATCAGATGCTGTTGCCGACCAAAAGCTTACTGCCCCACCCTGCCTTAAAGCCTCTATGGCAACCGATAGACCGTCTTGCGCGTAGATAGCATCATTATCTTTTCTGACCAGAAAATCCGGCCCATTATCCGTATCCATCAAAATCATGTCGAACTGTGAGCGGCTACCAATCAATGTCTGCATCACATCACCAACAACGACTTCAACCCGAGTGTCGTTAAGTGGATAATTTGTAAGATGCCCGATGCGGTGCCGGTTCCATTCAACTATTGCAGGAACAAATTCGCACACAGTGACCTTTGTATATTCCGGCAAAACGTCGAGTGCGGCTCTTAACGTAAAGCCCATTCCAAGGCCGCCAATCAGAACATTTTGCGGTGAATGATTTAGTATTCTTAGTGAACGTTCAGCAAGAACGGTTTCTGACCGAACGTTTATATTCGACATAAGTTCGAGCCCATTAAAACGGATCTCGTAAATATCATCTCGCCTGCGCAATAGTATCTCGTCGCCAGCAATGTTACTGGTGCGAGCAATCTCAGTCCAAATAGCCATGATAAATCCCAACCATGGAACTACCTTTAAAAAGGTAGAACTTTGATAATTTTGGGTGATTGGATTTTCTGGGGTCGCTGCGCCTAAAGGAACAGCAACCCAATGGCATCGTCAGACCGGGCGTCCATCATCAGTGGGAAGGCCGACTGGCTATTCGATATAGCGATGTAAAATCGACGAATATGAAATTTTGTTGCCATGAGCCTAAGAACAATTGAACTTCTGGTGAATGGTTACTCGTAGGAAATAACAGCACCGATTGCAATGTCTGACGTGATATCGCCAGAAAAGAGAAACGTCTGCAACTTAAGCCGTTAAATTTAGCCAGGAAAGCCTCCAGAGGGTAACAACCGGACTTCGGAATGGGAAACAGGCGACAGCTAACCGCCCTATGCTAAACTGATCATCATCAAGCATCTTTTTTACATGCTCACGTCTATAGGCCTTAAGCAACATCACCTTCCAGGCAAGCTGTTAGTACGTGATGATGACGCAAAATCGTCTGGAAGTTACGCAGCATAGCTAACTTGATAATTGCGCTGATGGCATCCATCGCTAACTACGATCATTACCCCTCAATAGTAATATCAACGGCAATGCAGCTAAGCTGGCATACATCATCAACAGGAAGCAATCAGCATAAGCGATCACTTCGGCCTGTACACTAACAAGCCCATTTATCTCTGCTCGCCCTTGCAAAGAGGACACATCTACTGTGCTGCCTAATTGCTGAAGGGCGCGGGAGTATGGTGAGACATCCCGAGCCAATGATGAATGTATGATCTGTTGGTTTTGAACGAGTAAGAAACTCATCACAGAAATGCCCACGCTGGAACCGATATTTCGGACAAGGTTATAGAAAGCTGTGCCTTGTGTTCTTAACGCGTCAGGAAGAGTAGCAAATGCAACAGTCGACATCGGGACAAAAACAAACCCTATTCCAAAACCCTGAATAATGCCGGTCCTTATAAGCGTCGCCTCCGACACATTCTGAGTGAACTTACTCATTTCCCACAACGAGTAAGCGGTCATCATAAAACCTGCGGCCAATAGTAATCGAATATCAACCTTCCCAATTAAGCGACCAACTAAGATCATTGCAATCATAGTTCCAATGCCGCGGGGAGCGAGCACTATACCGGCTGTCAAAACAGGATAATCCAATAACTCCTGCAGATATGGGCTCAACATCGCAAGGGTTGCGAGTAGAACAGCGCCAACCACGAAAATCAGAAATTGCGAAACAACAAAGTTTCGATCAACAAACAGATTACGATTTATAAAGCTTTCAGACCTTGCAGTGGCAGTGTGAACAATAAAGAGGTAGAAGCCCAAAATGAATAGCCCAAATTCAAAACGAATTTCGACAGATTGGAACCAGTTTAGTTCCTGTCCGCGATCCAGAAACAATTGCAGCGAGGCTATTGCAAGGCTGAGTGTCGCGAACCCAAAGGCGTCAATGCGAGCGTTAGGGTTAGATGGTCGTTTCGGCAGATATCCTACGGCAAGAAATAGAGCGAACGCTCCAATCGGCACATTTACATAGAAAACCCAACGCCAGTCATAATACTCAGTAAGCCAACCGCCCAAAGTTGGCCCCAGGATCGGCCCAAGCATAACCCCAAGGCCAAACATGGCCATCGCTTGCCCCTGAATGCGTCGAGGATAAGTGTCTAAGAGTGTTGCTTGAGCAAGGGGAACCAATGGCGCACCAAACACTCCCTGGATAAGACGAAATACGACCATCTCCGTCAGGCTGGTAGCGGTTCCGCATAGCATGGACGCGCCCACAAACCCAATGATACAAATTATGAACAGGCGGCGGCGGCCAAATCTTTCTTCCAGCCAGCCAGTCGCCGGGGTCGTGATGGCAGCAGCAACGATATAAGATGTCAAAACCCAGTTAACTTGCGTGCTTGTGGCTGACAACGCTCCTTGCATATAGGGCAAAGCAACATTTGCGATGGTAGAGTCCAGGGCCTGCATTAGCGTCGCAACCATAACACAGAGTGTTATCGCAACTCGTCGCGATCCGACGGCCTGCTGATTTTCGACCAACGGCGCCGCCATTAAAAATTCACTATGCTGGCCAGATCAGCCATCAAAGTTTTTAGCGTCCGGCGATATCCCGTATGAACAGTTACACTGGCGCTTGAGCCCACCCGCAAAAGAACATCATCTGGACGATCTTCAATTGAAATACGAACGGGAATGCGTTGCACAACCTTCACCCAGTTACCACTCGCGTTTTGCGGCGGCAGCAACGAGAACACAGAGCCGGACGCTGGGGAAATACTCGCGACACGCCCATGGAGTTTCAGATCAGGATAGTTATCAACGACAATATCGACAGAATTACCCACTTTAATATGAGCGAGGTCTGTCTCTTTAATATTGGCATCAACCCACGACTCCGTTGAGACAAGTGTGAAGGCCGCCTGGCCCGGCACGAGGTAAGTTCCTATCTGAATATTATCCACTTGTGTTGCGATACCATCAAACGGTGCACGCACTATGGCCTGACCTAAATTCCAAGCCGCCTTTTCCTGCATTGCCATTGCTTGCAGGTATTCTGCTTGTTGTTCAACCGGAATATCTACAGACCCGCCGAGTAAGGCGAGAGTCGAATTGGCTGCGTCTTGTGCCGCTATCCGCTGATCCTGTGCAACGCGCAGGTTCCGCCGCGCCTCTTCAGCAGCTTGTACAGTTCCTACTCCAGTTTGGCGAAGCTGTTGAGCACGATCAAGTTCACCTTGTGCATATGTGACATCAGCTTTAGCTTGTTCAACAGCAGCTAAGTTTTGTTTATATGTTAATGCAAGGCCATCCAGCTTTTCACGCGCGGCTTGAACCTGTGCCTTAGCCTGATCAAGTGCTATGCGATAAAGATCCTGGTCAATTTCAAAAAGAGTGGAGTTAATGGCAACATGCTCATTCTCAACAGCAGTGATATGGGTGACCCGACCTGAAACCTGGGCGACAATAGTCACATTGGGCGCGCCGACATAGCTGTCGTTTTCCGAGACCGTACGACCACCAGTAAAATAAATTAAAAGAGCAATTACGATTGCGACAATGGGACCCGCAAATAACAGAACAGGCCTGATCATGCTTTCGGAGTGCAGTCCACTGCTTGCGCTGTTATCATCATCTTTTTTGAAAGTCTGATCTTCAGTCACTGAAACCTCGCAATACAAATTTCAGAAGCATTATAAATCACGGCGCTTAACAGCATTTATATTACAAACAACGACACAGACTATTCAATATGCTTAGAAGCTCTCGATCAATATTTTTATTTTTAATGCGCAAAAGATAACATCAAAGGGTGTATTCGCTTTAACGGGTTCGCATGTTATAACCAGTTAAGCATTTCAAACATTGAAATTTTTACGGGCTTAGGACGCTACGAATCCCGATCTGTCATGTAATTAAGATAGCCCGTAAGTCATTCACATTGGTCCCGGTAGGCCCTGACATATAAAGATCCTGAATTGAATTGAATGCTGTCCAGGAGTCATTACCGGATAATGACGCACCAGGATCCACATCCGCCTCTCGCATTCTCACAAGTGTATCCGGCGTTACAAACGCACCAGCGTTGCTCTCGGAACCATCAATACCGTCCGTATCAGCCGCGAAAGCGCACACGCCGTCTAAACCTTGCAAAGCAATGGCAAGTGCCAGCAGAAACTCACTGTTGCGACCACCTTTGCCACTTTTCCCTCGAAGGGTCACTGTGGTCTCGCCTCCAGACAAAAGCAGAATGGGCTTAGGAAAAGGTCGATTGCGTAGCTTAATTTCACGCGCAATAGCCGCATGGACCCCGGCTACGTCCCTTGCCTCTCCTTCGATAGAATCCGAAAGAATGACCGCCTCAATGCCCTGCCTTCGCGCATATTTGGCAGCGGCTTCGAGCGAAAGTGCTGCAGAAGCAATCACCTCAGCCCGATGATTTCGCAAACGCTCATCATATGGCAACGGCGCAGTCACTTCGGAAAAAGAGAGATGACGGATTGCCGATTTGGGCAGCCTTATCTTATACTCATCAATAATTCTGAGCGCGTCTGCACGTGTTGTTTGATCTGCAATGGTCGGCCCTGATGCCACAAGAGCCGGATCATCGCCGGGAATATCCGAGACGACAAGCGTGACAAGTTTCGCAGGCCATGCTGCAAGCGCAAGTCTGCCGCCTTTGATTTTAGAAAGCTGCTTGCGAACAGTGTTCATCGCGGCAATCGGAGCACCGGAGGCAAGCAGTGCATCGTTGATTACAATCTCGTCGGCCAGTGACATGCCTTCTGGCGGCGCTGGCAGTAAGGCAGAACCGCCGCCCGATACCAGGGCGATTACCAGATCATTTTCTGTAAGATCAGATACCGCCTCGAACAGGCGTTGTGATGCGAGCAAGCCGGCTTGATCAGGAACAGGATGAGCAGCTTCAAGGATTTCAATCTTTTCACAATGCGCAGCATATCCATAGCGCGTGACCACTACACCTTCGAGTTGGCCCTGCCAGTTATTCTCAAGTGCTGCCGCCATTTGTGATGACGCTTTTCCAGCGCCGATCACAATCGTCCGACCTTTTGGTCTCGACGGCAAAAACTTGCAAATACTTAGAGCGGGGTCTGCCGCAGCTACGGCCGCGCGGAAAAGGCTATCAAAGAATGTCTTTGTATCGGCAATCATGCAAATGCTCATTCAGCTATGTGCGCGATGTCATCAACAGCGCATGTGTAACCATCTGGGAGATCACCGACCAGATTACGAACACGCTTGTCACGTATGGCTTCGATAATCTGCAAAACGGCTTGTTTTGCACCCGCAACCCGTGACGGATGATCGGTATCAGCAGCAATATGCGGATAAAGCTTCATTCTGCCGCCAAGTTGGCGGGCGGGTTCAATATAAGGAGCTAACGGTCCACTCAAGTGACCCGTTTGCGTATCGCGAAAAATATCTGCATCAATAAAAGCGTAACGCACCTGGCCGCATCGCATCGCATCCGACAGCGCGTCAACATCAACGACCTCTCCACGATCAAAGTTTACAATAATGGCTCCGGGACGCATCGCCTTTAACACTGAAGCGCTGACAATTGCGAAGTTCCCATACAAGCCACTGGTTTCGTCACGCAGGCCGAGACCAACATGGACACTCAGAATGTCAGCATTGCTGCAAGCTGCAACCAGATCATCGCTGTAATCAAAACCTTCAGCAAGAACTCGCTTTTTGTGCGCAGAACGCGCATAGACAGTTACATGCATCCGGAAAGCTTTTGCGAGCCTTGCGACCTCACGGCCAATATTACCAAATCCAAGGACAGTAAGTCGTTTACCTTCAAGTTTTTCTGTCGGGTAGGCCTGAATATGAAACCGCGTATCAAAACGCCCGGTCAGAACCTTATCATGCAGATCATCAAGCGGCAGATCAGGCGCCACACTCAGTATCGCCTTCATGACCATCTGTGCTGTGGCACGGCTGTTACTGCCCGGCGTATTCATCAGCGGCGCGTTACCGCCAGCACCGGTGCTACCGCCCCATGAGGCCGATCCCATGTTTCCCGTTCCCGCACCGATCCGTACACCGCCAAGACCAAACTGTGCTTGTGATGGAATGAGGGTTGCAGCAGCAATAACAGCATCATAACTTCCATTTCCTGCCTGCATCATTTCTTCATCCGAAGACAGATGCGGCAAATAATAGAAATTAACGGCATCAGCACGCGCTTCTGCTGCGTTCTCCAGAACGCCGCCGATATGAAATACGCCCCCCTGCGCGTGGACAAAGTCCGCCACCTCAGAATGATCCGGGCAACCATTTTGATTAAGTTTTAAACCAACCAGATCGCAAATAAGTACTTTTTTCAACGAAGAATTACTTTCTCATAATTGACCGCCATTGATTGTCTTTCCCAGCTTTTAAGCTCGAGCAAGAATCGGATTAACAGCGGCTGCTGAGCAAGAAAGCCGTCGCAAGTGTGCGGTAAGCTCTTTGACTAACTCAGGATATTCATCAGCCCGGCACGCCAACATCGCAACGGATAAGGCCGCAATATCTTCGGCATTTTTGCGTAGTTCCAACAACTGCTCGGCATGATCTGAAGAAATGGATATATCGAGTTCACGACGTATGTGGCCTGTAATATCTGTTGCTGTGACCGTGCTATCATTGTCAGATTGCAAAACGACAATCTTCGCACGTTGCCAGGCATACTGCAGATTTTCCAGCAGAAGCAGAACGTCCTCTTCACTGCGCACTCCGCCAACCCATGCACGGAAATCTCCCGGTGTCCCAGGAAAAGCATTGATATAAAATGCTGCACAAAGCCCCGCCTCATGACGACCACTGGCATGGGTTATGCCCTCATAGCCCAGCAAACTTTTTGCTTTTGCAAGGATCCGGGCATGGGTTTCAGGATCAGTAATATCCGCGTCATTTACGCTCAACAATGTAACCGCAGCACCGCGACGTTCGACATCGCTGACCGACAATGACAACAATGTACTGGTCTTCGTCCAGTTCGCGATCACATCACGATTGCGTATTGACGCGAGGTTCAAGGCTTCAACATTGCCAATTCTACTCTTAACACGCATCAAACCGAAGGTCGTGCGTGCAAAAGCCAAAACGCTAAAAGTATTAATCACCCCGCCCAGCATTTTATCGGAAGCCGGATCATAAAATGGTCCGATTTCAACACTCGACTGACTGCTAAGTGGCCGTTTCGGGTCTAGTGGTGCCGTTAGTCGCAGCTGTCGCGGAATAAACCATGATAGAGTTTGCTGATTGCGACCAATGAGAGCGAGAGCATGTGGCGTGAATGACGCTACGAAGTAGCCCGCAATGCCACCAATAGCTTTCTGCAGTGGTGTAAAAAGACAACACTTTTCCATAACGGCTTTGATCAGTGACGGTTCCCACGCCATTGCACCTAACAGAGACGTGGCATCCAAAATGGCGTGATGATTATGCGGGTCAGCATCAAGCCAGTCACAAAGATTGCGAATATCAGCTGCACTGTAACTTGTTGCACCAGTCGTTTCGTGGCCGACACCAATAAACAGACGAATGCGCCTGCTTTTCAACCATGCAGTGTCGGGTATCGCCCCTTCGGATGCTGCAAAATGCAATCGGCTGACATCTCCGTCTTTGGCATGACGCTGCATCTCTATAATCTGCGCTGCCCATGACTGTCGGAAAAAACCTGCGCCAGCTGCATCATCCCCTTCAGGTGCAGGCGTATCAACATATACCTGACAGTCCGGGGACGTATTCATGAGATGCATGATGCAACTGGTGAAGCCGCTGTGCCCCCCGCCGAGGCCAACAGCCAGGCGGTTCTTTTCAGAAAAACCAAAATAACTATGAATTTCACGCATCATGTCGAGAATGATCTTATCCGCCGGGTAGCCCCGGTGCATGGATTGTTCAATTTCGGCGATAGTGAAGCCGCCCAGATCACGGCCCCGATCATCATATTTTCTGTAATTGGCTGTCAGCCATCTTCCAAATTCAAAATTGAGTTGCTGAGAGGCCAGAATACCATCTGTGCCATCCGTAATTGGACCAACGCCAAAATAAGGATTACCCGGACGCGATGGTGGCCCATTCCGAGTGGCATTCTCAGCGATCTGAATTATTTTTTGGATTTCGTGACTGTGCATGACGTTGGACCATTTCGAATGCAATCGCAATACAGAGCAAGGCACTGGATTTTAGGATTTCAGGCGGTTGCAGTCATCTTTAGAGGTGGATTTCTGAGCACGCTTCACACTCTTTGAATGCGCACTAAAACAAACCCGGCAAAGTTCTGATCGAAGCCATGCCGGGATGAAGGACAAGCAGCGCGCTTATCGGGATGTGATCGTCTCTGTCGTAATTGCCTCGAGGCTCTTGTGTCGGGTTTCAACACCGGCAACGGCAATCGCGATGATCTGGATGACCAGTAAGACAGAGACCATCGCAACGACAGCCATCAGGCCCCAGCCATTGAGCAGGAACAGGATTGCATAAGGAACGCCGATGCTTGCAAAACGTCCTGCCATTACGGCAACTGCGGTAGCACGCATACGAACCTGGGTCGGGAACAGTTCCGGCAGATAGCCAGCCTGAACGACGGACACGAGATAATAGATAATCGTGAACATCACAAAGCCTAAAGCCGTTGCCGCAACCTGTGACGTCACCAAAGCAAATAGTGGCCCCACGATCGCAGCAAGAAGCGAACCGCCAATGATTGCCGGACGACGGCCGATACGGTCAGTCAACATGAAAGCGAGGATAGCACCGCAAGGTCCGCCAAGAGTCATGAATGCTGATTGAAGCAGAGACGCATTCAACGAAATGCCCTGTTGGGTCAGAATAGTAGGCACCCAGGCAACAAAACCATAGATAGAGACGCTCTGTACGATCATGGCAATGCCAGCAACGATCAGCGATGTGCGGAAACGTGGATCGAAAGTCTTGTAGTCTGCCGAAATATTCTGCGTCGTCGTGCGATCAATCGTCAGTGGTGGCAGCTTGGAAACATCCGTCCCTTTTTCAATATCCGCAACAACAGCCGCGGCTTCCTCAAAACGCCCTTTGCTTGCCAGCCAGCGTGGAGATTCAGGAATATTCTTCCGCGCTATTAAAACGGTAATAGCTCCAACGCCCACGATGATGAACATCATCTGCCAACCCATGGTCGGAATAACGAGCCATGCAGTTAGTGTCGCAAAGAACAAACCGGCCTGCGCAATGCACGACAGCAGTGCAGCCCAGCGCCCACGATAAGCAGGTGGAACAAACTCACTGATGATGCCGTAGCCGATGATATTCTCTGCACCCATACCAATCGCACTAATAAATCGCGCGACGATCAAAAACTCCATGTTCGGTGCAAAGGCACAGGCTATTGCTGCAAAGCCAAAAATGGCAAGATTGAACTGATAGGTAAACTTGCGTCCATAACGATCCCCCAGAATACCGGCCATCAAAGAGCCGATCAACATCCCTACAGCTGTTGCTGAAAGAAACGTCGCATTCTGCGTTAATGTCGACCAACCCGATTGCTTGAGTGTCGCAAGTACAGAGTTTGCCAGGTAAATATCGAAAGAATCAAAGAACATCCCTGCCCCAACCAGGAGCAGGAATTTTTTATGAAAGCCGAGAATAGGCAGGCGATCGAGTCGTGCGGCCAGACTGGCCGCTGAATGTGTGGTTGTCATGTTCACCTCTGTTCTTATTATTATTTGTTACATTTAATGTTTTGCGTAGACGCCGGTATATTGCCCTGCAGCAATTCCCTTCAGGATTTCGTCCTCTTTAGCCGACTGTTGTTGCGAAGCTTTCAAAAGCTCCTGAGCAATTTCTTGAGGGAAAGCGACAATGCCATCTGCATCACCAATAACGATATCGCCCGGGTTGACTGTCATACCCCCAATGCTGACCGGAACATTGATTTCACCAGGGCCATTCTTATAAGGACCGAGATGAATGGCTGCCCTCGCAAAGACAGGAAAATCTGACTTTGCAAGCTCTGCTGCGTCGCGAATAGCACCGTCCAGCACAAAGCCAGCCGCTCCGCGCATTGCAGCAACGGAAGACATGATTTCGCCAATCAAAGCGCGGCTTGTATCACCGCCACCGTCGACCACGATCACATCGCCTGGGCGGATCATTTCCAGTGCTTCATGAATGGCTTTATTGTCACCCGCGCGGGTGCGAACTGTAAGGGCTGTACCAGCCATTACCGAACCGTTGTGATAAGGCCGGATGCCAACTGCACCAGAAAGCCGCTCAAGATTATCGCTGATATTGGCAACGGGTATTTTTGCGAAGGCCGCAATCAACTCAGAACTGGCTTGCTCAGCACTCTGCAAACGACGATTTCCTGTCATATTTAATCTCCGGAAATAGCCCGGCAGCAAAAGCTGCTACCGGTTTAAGATATTATTTTTTCGATGTCGGTATTGGTCAGCTCAGTGCAGCGCAAGCTTGCGCAATACGCTCACAGCCCTGCTCGATTGTTTCGATGGCAGTCGCAAAAGACAGACGCAGATAGGGCGAAAGACCATATGACGTGCCATCCATCACAGCGACATTGGCGACCTCAAGGAAATACATACTCACATCAAGATCGGTTTTCAGCACGCGACCATCTGGTGTGGTCTTACCCAGCAGTCCTTCGACCGATGGATACACATAAAAAGCACCTTCCGGTGTCGCACAGCGAATACCCGGAATCTCAGCGAGCAATTCACACATCCGGTCACGACGCTGTTTATAGATGGCGCACATATCTTTGACCGGATTCTGATCGCCATTTAGCGCTGCTGCAGAGGCTGCCTGACTGATAGAGCTTGCACAGGTTGTGCTCTGGCCAAGCAATTTTCCAATTGCTGCGATCAACGGCTTAGGCCCTGCTGCATAGCCAACACGCCAGCCAGTCATGGCATAGGCTTTCGACATGCCATTGATGAGCAAGCAACGTGCCTTGAAATCCGGATTGATCTGCACAGGTGTGTAATGCGTCACCCCATCATAAACGATGTGCTCATAAATATCATCCGTCATGATCGCCACATGCGGATGACGATCAAGAACTGCCAGCAATGCGCGCAGTTCTTCTTGATTGTAAACAGCGCCCGTTGGGTTACTCGGAGAGTTCAGAATAAGCCACTTGGTTTTTGGCGTAATGGCTGCTTCAAGCGCTGATGGCGTCAGCTTAAACCCATGTTTTTCCCCGCAGACAACGACAACCGGGGTGCCATCATTAACGGCGACAATATCGGGGTAAGAAACCCAGTATGGTGCAGGAACAATAACTTCATCACCCTTGTTCAGAGTTGCAGCAAATGCTTCGAAGATCAGCTGCTTTGCACCAACACCAACAATAACTTCCGAGATATCATAGGATACATTATGATCACGCTTCAATTTTCCAACAATTGCAGAGCGTAGTGCATCCGTGCCCTGCGTTGCAGTGTAGTGTGTATCACCCGCCTTCAACGCATCCATTGCGGCATCTATAATATGTGGTGGGGTTGCGAAATCCGGTTCACCAATTGTAAAATCAATAATCCTGAATCCCTGACTTTCCAGCTCGCGCACTTTGGCTTTGGCCGCAATACTGGCAGATGGTTTCAGATCAAGAACGCGTTTTGAAAGCTCAATTGACATCATTTGTTCCAGGTTGGGAATCGGGCACAGGTCAAAGCCCGACAAACTGAACAGAAAGTGATGCTTTATTTTCATTCTGAAAAACGATAAATAATAATAAAATTTCATCTCTTTTGGGAATGACTAATATGACCACCGGTGTAACTGTAAAACAAATGGAAGCGCTTTACTGGATCACCAATCTGGGTACATTTGAAAAAGCCGCATTGCGGCTCAACACGTCCCAATCAGCTATTTCTAAACGTGTACAAGAGCTTGAAGGGTTGACAGGCATAACCGTTTTCGACCGTTCGCAGCGCGGGGCCCGGCTTACCGAGCAAGGCGAGTATTTATTTGCCATTGCAGAGGAAATGCTACAGCTGACAGATCGCATTCAGGCACTGCACGACACGTCACAGCAACCACTTTACCGCCTGCGTATTGGTGTAACGGAGTTGACTGCCATTACATGGTTGCCTCGTTTCGTGACAGAACTCAGAGCAATTTTTCCGTCCGTATTGCTTGAGCCGGAAGTGGACATGAGCCGAACACTGTTTGAAAAACTCTGCGATGGCTCAATGGATTTCATCGTAATCCCAGAGACATTCGCTGATCCGGATGTTATTGCGATTCCACTGGCAAAAGTGGAAAACGCCTGGATGGCGAAACCTGGACTGGTCAACTTCGAAGATAGCGTATCTCTGTCGGAACTTACAAAATACCCTATTCTGTCTCAGGGTGGGAGGTCAGGATCCGGACTTTACCTCAAAAAATGGTTTCGCAATGAAGGCGTCATTTTCCCAAAACTTCTGTCAAGTGACAGCATGACCGCCCTTCTCGGTTTCTCAATCGCCGGTCTTGGATTGAGCTATGTTCCCCGCGATTGTTTCCAGCCTCTGGTGAATGAGGGCAAATTGGAAATAATTCCGACATCGCCTGCACTTCCCCCAGTTCCGTATTCAGCAATGTATCGCAGCGACCGTCCGGCAGCTATTGTCTCCACTATCGCCAAACTCGCAGCAGAAATCTGTGATTTCTCACGTCAATATCAGAATTAAAAGCTACATTCCCAAAAGCGATGGCAAATTATATATTTTTATCGCTTTTATTCTTTATGCTTGCCGATCATCTTTCGGAAGCTCGATTAAGGTCACATGTCGGGGACTCGATGACGTACTGTCAATAAGAAGTCCCGGGAGCAATCCCTTGTCGTCACATCGGGCGTTACGGAGGCACCGGATAATCACTTTGTCCGGCAAAATGGGTAAATCGGAAAAACAATCTTATGAATCTGGAGCGCGTTAAGGATTTGCTGGATCTGATGTCCAGCTCATCCGTCAAAGAGCTGGTGCTGATCGATAATGATGGAGAAATTCGTCTCAGGCGCGATCCAAAGGATGCACCAGTCAGCATCGCACCACCCCCTCTTTCCACTTCAACAACTGAGACGCATCACACAAGCACTATCAATGCCCCCCTGCCCGGCATTCTTTATCTGGCACCATCCCCTGATGCGGCTCCTTATGCCATAATCGGTAGCGCTGTTAAAAAAGGCGATACCCTTGCTTTGATTGAAGCCATGAAAACGATGGTGCCTGTAGCAGCCACTGAAGATGGTATTATCGCTGCAATATTTGTAGAAAATGAAGCTTCTGTCGATTCAGCGCAAAAGCTTTTCGGCATGGCACCCGCAGCGGAGTAAAAAGCATGATCAACAAGGTGCTTATTGCCAATCGCGGAGAAATTGCTGTCCGTATCCAGCGTGCCTGTAAGGAAATGCAAATACCTTATGTGCAGGCCTATTCAGAAGGTGACGTCGACGCGCCTTATGTAAAACGTGCAGAACAGGCAATTTGTATCGGCCCGGCTTCACCGCGTGAAAGCTATCTGAATAAATCTGCCATTATATTTGCGGCAATGAGTTGCGGCGCAGATGCAATTCATCCGGGATATGGTTTTCTTTCAGAAAATTTCGGCTTTGTCGAAGCCGTAGAAAACAGCGGAATAACTTTCGTCGGTCCCCCCGCTTCAGCAATCTATCTGATGGGTGACAAAGTCAGAGCACGGACTACGATGGCTGCGGCGGGCGTACCCTGCCTTCCCGGATCAGAAGGAGCTCTGAGCAATTCGCTCTCCGAACAACAATATCTGGCACGAAAAATAGGTTATCCTGTTATTATTAAAGCATCGGGCGGCGGTGGCGGTCGCGGGATGCGTGTTGTCCATAGTGAGGCTGAACTTTCTGAGGCAATCGCAATTACGCGAGAAGAAGCAGGAAACGCGTTTGGTAATCCGGAAGTCTATCTCGAAAAATTCCTGACCAATCCACGTCACGTCGAGATTCAAATTCTTATAGATAGCCATGGCAATGGCGTCTGGCTGGGTGAACGTGATTGCTCAATGCAAAGACGTCATCAGAAAATTGTCGAAGAGGCACCTGCGCCACATATCAATCGTGATCTGATAGGTCGGGTTGCAGAACAGTGTCTGCTAGCCTGCCATCAGATCAATTACCGTGGTGCCGGTACTTTCGAATTCCTCTACGAAGATGGCGCACTTTACTTCATTGAAATGAATACGCGTCTGCAGGTTGAGCATCCGGTAACAGAAGCAATTACCGGAGTTGATATTGTTCAGGCCCAATTGCGCATTGCCCGGGGTGAACAACTGGGCTTCTCGCAGCAGGATATCGTCCTTAAAGGACATGCATTGGAATGCCGCATCAACGCTGAGGATCCGCAGAGCTTCTTCCCTTCACCGGGTATAATCAGCGAATGGGTTTTTCCGGCAAGTGAACATGTCCGTGTCGATAGCCATATCGAAGAGGGCTACGAAATCCCGCGCCATTACGATTCCATGATCGGGAAAATTATCGTCTGGGGCGAGACCCGGCAAGACGCAATCAAGCGTATGCAGAACGCCCTCAAAATGACAAAGCTTCAGGGGGTGAAAACCAATATCCCTCTGCATCAGGTCATTCTGCAAGACCCGGATTTCTGTGCCGGTGGCACAAATATTCACTTCCTTGAAAAAAGAATAATTGGTGCGGGGGGCACCGCAGCATGACCGACGCCGCAGCACTTCTTATCTCCGACATGGGAGAACGGGCCATCTTGTGCCAGTTGCCTCCGGCCGCCTTATCGGTGCAAACGCAGGAACGTTTCTGGGCACTGAGTGAGGAACTGGAGAAATTTAAAGGAGTCGGAGAAAACATCCCCGGCATGAACAATCTGCTGGTCGGGTATGATGCAAATATTCTCTCACGCGATGCGCTGGTAAGCCATATCACCCTTTTATGGAGCGGCGCCAACAGCCGTCCCCGCGCCGGAAAGCTTATAGAGATACCAGTACGATATGGTGGCACTTGCGGTGAAGATCTTCCTGTTCTTGCACAGAGCAAGGGCCTTAGTGCGGAAGAATTTGTCCACTTGCATGCGGGCGGAGATTATATTGTCTATGCACTGGGTAGCCAACCTGGGTTTGGCTACCTTGGAGGGTTGGATCCGCTGCTTTCAACGCCACGCCGAGATACACCGCGCTTGAGTGTAAAAGCTGGTTCAGTGATCATCGGTGGAGGTCAGACTGCCGTGCAAGCACGCACCTCACCGTCAGGATGGCATGTTATCGGTGAAACTGATCTGGAGTTTTTCAATATAGACCATCCCTCCCCCGCGCTGCTTACGCCGGGAGATCGTGTCCGCTTCATCATTGAGAACATTCAGCCATGATTGAAATTATTCAGCCTGGAATTCTGTCGACTATACAAGATCTCGGCCGACCATCCTACCGGCAGGTCGGTGTGACGGCCAGTGGCGCGATGGACCCACTCGCTTTTCAAGCCGCAAATATTCTGGCTGGAAACAACCGCAATGAGGCAACAATAGAAATTGCGCTCGGTGGCATTGAAATTCACTTTTTACATGACACCGTTTTCGCGCTTACCGGAACCAATATCAATGCAACTCTTGACGGCTCTCCTGTCCCCGGCTGGTGGGTTCAGCAGGCTTATGCTGGTCAAGTGTTAAAGTCGACCCCAGTAGGGGAAGGTATGTATGCTTACCTCGCCATCGCCGGCGGCTTTACCATTGAACCGGTTTTGGGTTCAGTTTCAACTGATCGCAAAGGCGGCTTTGGTGGTATTGAAGGACGTGCTCTCAAGACGGGCGACCACCTACCCCTCAGATCGGGTGCGCAAGAAATTTCAATCGCCCGGGGATTTGGTTTCAACACGCAGAAGTTCGGTCTGCTTGAAACTGATAACGTGATCAGAATGCTCCCAGCCGCCGAGTGGGACAACTACGATAGCGCCATGCAACAAAGCTTTCTGCAGAGTAACTGGCGTATCCAGCCTGACAGCAATCGCATCGGCTATCGTCTCGAAGGTCCGATTATAGAAGCTGTGAGAAAAACTGAACTCTTCTCCCATGGCATTTTGCCGGGGGTTATCCAGTTGCCGCCATCGGGGCAACCTGTTGTTCAGATGAATGACGCCAACACGTGCGGCGGCTACCCAAAACTCGGTGTTATTATTGGTGCCGACCTGCGCAAACTTGCCCAGACCCGACTGGGGGGACACGTCCGATTTACACGCACCGATCATGAGACTGCGATTGCCGCCGCCAATGCCAGCGAACTGCGTTTAAACCAGTTGGAGGCGCAGGCGACACTCGCATGGCAAATGGTCAGGAAAAAAGCTGCATGACACTATTTACTGGTAATTTTATTCGTGCGGTCAGTGACCATGCAACCACTGCAGGCATCAGCCATGTCTGCATTTCAACCGGACACTCCAGGCTGGAACTTTGGCTTGATACCCCTGTGCCGGAGTCGGCCTCCCATGGGCAGCTTCTGGCAATTCGTGCTTTCACTCCGGGCGTATTTCGTGAGGAAATCAGCAACCAGGTACTGCGGGCTGGTATTCCGGTCAGTAAGAATGAGCGGCTGGGTTGGCTTGAGACAGGAGATTTAATTTTTGAAGTTAAAACCCCTGAAGCCGGAATATTCGAACATTTCAACGTGAGCAACGGGCACATTGTTGGCTATAATACGATACTTGCCAACATCCGCACCTAAGAGGAATATCACATGACTAATAAAGCCATTGATTTAAACTCTGATCTTGGTGAAGGCTATGGTGCCTATGAAGTGGCTGACGATCAGGCATTACTTAAAATAGTTTCCTCAGCCAATATCGCCTGTGGTGTACATGCAGGCGACCCGGTTGTTATGGACAGAACGGTTAAGGAAGCACTCAAGAACAAAGTCGCCATTGGTGCGCATATCGGCTTTCCTGATCGTGAGGGCTTCGGGCGCCGTATGATGAGGCTGTCGCTGAAGGAGTTGGAACTCACGACGATCACGCAATTGGGTGCATTGTCTGCGATCGCCCAACATCGCGGTGGGAGACTAACGCACGCAAATTTTCATGGCGCACTTGGCAATCTCGCTTTCACCGACAACGATGTAGCAAAAACATTGATTGCAGCTATGAAAGCCTTTGACCCCACGCTCGCTTTCATTGGACTTCCGAACACCGCTGCGGCCCATCAGGCCGAGTTACAGAATGTCAAACTCATAAAATCCTTCCTTGCTGATCGCGGATATTCAAAAGCAGGGCTGCCGGTTGCGCGTGGAGAGAACGGTGCGGTCATTCATGACAGTTCAGCCGTCGCCCGGCGAATTTCTGCGATACTGCAAACAGGCGGATTAGAAACGGTTGACGGAACCCATATAGATATGTGTGTGGATTCAATCCTAATCCACAGCGACACACCTAACTCTGTTGAACTGGCAGACAAGATTAGACAAGCCGTTGATCAGTGCGGTTTTCGTGTACGCTCGTACCAGTAAATTTTCGCTTCTTTGCAAGCTATATTATGCTGATGTCCAGTCAAAAGACCGAGTTCTGTTCATCGCCATCTGCAACAGGAGCCCATAACGTTAAGACTGTGCACTTGGTTTAATGAGGTATCAGCTTAAAAGTGTCACACCCAACGTAGAGGACTAATAAAGGAAACTTTGCTGCCGATGAGACGAGAACCCAGTCTGAACACGTCATCTGTACAAGACATCAATCAGGCACAAATATTTCAACCCTTCGATTGAGTTGACGGCCAGCAGGGTTGTCCTTGCCGTCGACTTCATTCAGCGCAACCGGTTGGGTTTCACCTAAGCCTTTGGCTTCCATCTCGGTGGTGACTTTTCGATCTTTCAACGCAGACTTAACTGTCAATGCACGTCGCTCAGATAAGTCCAAGTTGTATTCGTCAGTGCCTTTAGCATCAGTATGGCCTCTGATCTCCAGACGTTTGGGGGCGGCACTAATTAACGCCGCTGCCAGTGAATCGACGGTTGCGCTGGCGTCAGAACGCAAATCGGCTTTGTCAAAATTAAAAAGAATACGATCTTCCAGGGTGATAAGATAACCACATACTGCCGGTGGCAAACGGAATTTCGTCAACAACGGGAATTTACCTGCTTTTGGTACAGGAGGCAGAGGCTCCATCTTTACACTCTGACCGTCTATGGTGCCATTGCCATCACCGTCATTGATAATGACGTGTTCTCCATTCCATGATCCCTTTCCATCGCCCTCATTGACGACCTGGCCAAGAGGACCATTCCAGACCCCACTGCCATCTGGTTCAATCACGACCTGACCCATGCGCTCAGAGTTCCAGGTTCCACCTCCTTTACCATCAAGGGTAATCTGATCGGCCTGACCATTATAGCTTCCTGAGCCATCGGCCTCGATTGTGATCTGCTCGCCATCCTCACCAACACGGTTGATGGTACCCGAACCATCCTCTTCGACAGTAAACTGAGCGCCATTGATATTAGCAACGCCTGCTCCGCCTTGCTCTATAATAAAGGCGCCCTGATCACCGAAATTCGCGACAATTCCGGCATCTTCCTTGAGTACCAAACCAAGTCCCGATACGAATGCACCCTGATCGTCGCAGCGTGCTGGAAAGACACGGATGCCTGGAACAGCGAAAAGCGTTTTGCTAAGCGCATTTTGAAACTTTTGTTGCGCGGGCTCGACACCAATAAAATCAGGTATCATTATCGCAGGAACCGGCGGAATCTCTTGCGCGCTCCGCGCTTCTCCGACAGTCACCACTAAAAGAATTGTGCTTGAGAACAACAAAGCATGGCAAAGCGGGTTGGGGAAAAAGCGGTGTGCGAGCATTCGATATCCTTACATGCCTCATGTACGAAAAGGCTTTGATTCAATGGCAAAGCCTTCCAACTCAAGGATAGAAAGCAATTTTTCGGGAGACTGTCAAAGAGGGATTGCAGCGGAGGATTGTGACTGCCTGCTCTCCTCCCCACTTATCACAAAACAAATTGAAACGACAGCGTAACCTGAACCTGACTACCGTTTTGCTTGAGGAATGTATTGTATTTGACTTGATCTACAGGCAGGCGATTTCACGCCACATGTTTGTTGCGGCCTGGCGAAATTCACGGTGATCGGCGGAACTGAATTTGTTTCCTGGGGAGTAATGGCGGTTGTAAGTAGGGTCGTGAATGGAAGCGAACTTTGTAAATGTCGAGCAGACTTGAAACGCTTCCTTATGCCTTCTCGTCGCCCAACAGGCTGATGCAAATTCTCGCCACGATTGTTTAAACCCTTATACTGGCGCTGGTCGCAAACGCTCACGCCGATCTCACGATTTGCAGCACTGTAAGAACCCAGCTTGTCGGTCACCACGACGCCAAGCGAACGGCCCTGGTCAGATAAAAGTCTACGGATAAGGTGCTTGGCATCGCTAGTATGACGGCGTTTTTGCACAACGACTTCAAGGACAAACCCTTCCTGATCAACTGCACGCCAGAGAATGTGTTTCTCACTTTTGATGGATATCACACATTCGTCCAGGTCCATTTCTCACCAGGCCGTGGCGTTCGACGACTATACTATTGGCGTAGCGTCGCCCGAACTTCTCAGCTCATTCACGAATTGTCTTGTGGGTAACAATCATGACACGGAAAGCCAGCATAGCCTCGACTATGCGAAAGCTAAGTGGAAAACGAAAATACGACCTTACTGCTTCTGCGATAATCTCAGCGGAAAAAGATGGCGGACATAAAACTAAGAATGAGGCTCGGTCTACCGTTTTTATCACACCGCAAGCTTACGTTAAAGTTAAGGTATCGGTGTCGTTGCGATGTTGATTTGCAATCTACCAAACACCCACTTGATTAGCTGTATTGTTTATATCGCGTGCGATTAAATAGAATCGTCATGCCACTCAGTGTCGCTCTCGCATCATGTTTTCGAACATAACCTTCTGAATTATTTATAGGTGTTCCCCGGCCAAGCTGGTGAATGGCCGGGGAACAACGAGAGCTTAACGTTGTGCCACAGGACGTACCAGCGGTGTTACACGCCTGATGGTGACGCGCCGGTTTTCTTGCTCGGCCGCCTGTGTGCGTATTTTGAGGAAGCGTTCACCATAACCCTGTGTGACGAGGTTTTCAGCTGGAATATCGTAAACTTCGGTCAAGAGGCTGGCGACAGACTCTGCACGACGGTCTGACAAGATAAGGTTCGAGCGATCCGAGCCGATAGCATCTGTATGCCCTTCGATGAAAAAGGTTTCACCCGGATCTTTCTGCAAAACTTTGTGCATGGCATCAGCCACTTTTCGCAAAGTTTTTGCTTGTGAAAGAGAGACTTCGGCGCTTCCCGTCGCAAAATGAATTGTATCAAGATCGATGCGCCTTACTTTGTCGCGAATTCGGGCTGAATGGCGGACTTCATCAATCGTGTAAACACGTTCAACACGCTCAACAGGAGGGCGAGCAAGGAAATCATAGAAATCGCGGTCAGGATCGTCTGCGACATCGATAATATAATCACGAACAGGAACTGTCAGCCGCATTGGCGGCAGTTCATAGCCGACATCCACGATAGCAGCGCGTGGCCCATCATCATATTCGGGAGCGTATATCATGAGATAGTCATTGCCATCCCTATCGATCCTATTGCGCTGTAGAATATCGCCATAGCGGTTATAAACTGTCACGATTTCGTAGCCGCCGGGGCGTACAATTGTCTCGCGCATGCGGCCTCCCGGCAATTCATCATAGTAGGTGCGCTCTGCATCGCGACGAAGGCGAGGACGGTCGTCACCCCGAACAAAAATACGATCGCCAGCATCCAGAATGACACGATTGTCAACCTGTTCAACGACCTTAACGTTTGTCACATTGTTATTGATATTGTTGACCGTCGTGTTGTTAACAACAGTGTTATTGATAACCGTATTGTTGATTATATTGGTTGTTTCAGGAACGACAAAGGCGGGGGCAGCGTCAATGCGCGTACCCTCTTGTTTGAGATTTGCCTCTATTTTTTTAGACAAATCCGCCTTCAACGCTTCTGGAATGGCGACTTGCGCAGATGCGTCGTCGACAGGTGACGCTGTATTTTCCTCACTCGCGCGTTGTTGTTCACGCTGTTTCCGACGATCTTCACGAGATTTATTGCCACCCCAATTGTCTGCATCTTTATCGCTGTCCAGGATTGCCGCACCGTTTTCGACTGGCAAAACAACAGTCTCGTCACTCTTTGCAGGGTCTTTCGCAATCGCTTGCTTTTCATCGTTCGTACGTTCGTCAACAATCTCTGGTGCCGGTACCGGAGCAATTGTTTGCTGCACCTCACGGTTTGGTTCTATTGGCTGCTCAACGGGCTGCTGAGTTGATGCACCCTCAGGTACTTTTGGGGGCATTGAAGGCTGATCAATGGGTTGTTCCGGTTGCGGGGGAACTTCATTTTGAAGTGGTCGGGCATTATGTGATGGCTGCTGTTGTTGTTCAGCAGTATTTTCCTGAGGCGGAGTTTCCAAAGCTGGGGATGGCAGCGGCTCGTCAGCTGGTTGGGCAGGCATTTGAGGTGCTGACTGTTGTTCCACTTCTTGTGGTGTGGGTTCTTCAGCAGCTTTCCTGCGCGCCTCTTCTTCTGTTGCACGTTGTTTATCTTCGTTTGCCTGCTGTTCGGCTGCTTTCCGCTTTGCATCGTCAGCGGCTTTCTCTTGCTCCAGAGCGTGCTTCGCAGCTTCCTCTTTTGCTGCTTTCTGTTCTGCTTCGGCGTTGCGTCGCATCTCTTCTTCGGCAGCACGCTGCTGCTTTTCAGACTCTTGACGAGCCTGTTCAGCTTGCTGACGTTGTTGTTCGATGGCGCGCTGATCTTCCTCTGCAGCTTGCCGCGCCTGCTCTGCAGCACGCTGCTGCTCGATAGCTTGACGATCAGCTTCTTCCTGAGCTGCTCTTTGTTGCTCTTCGGCCTGGCGTCTATTTTCTTCTTCTGCAGCTCGCTGTTGTTCGTCAGCTGCGCGCCGGGCCTCTTCCTGAGCGCGTCTCAACTCGTCTTCTTGCTGCTGACGCAGATCTTGGCCTTCTGATGCAGGCTCACCGCTATCCTGGGCCAACAGCACAGGGGGCTCTAAAGTTTCTGACATGCTCGGTTGGACGCTCATGGAAACAGAAAAAGCTGGTACAAAGACCGTAGCAAGAAGCATCATACGCTTAGAACGAATAGACATAGCCCTTCTCCTTATAGAAGGCATAAATTGCGAGCATTTTCCCGGAACAAAATTGCCTTATGTTGCTATCGGTATTTGCTGATTAAGAACAAAGTGCGACAACCTCACAAAAATGTTAACCAAAATTTCATGAACCTGTTCTGAACGGAGCATCCTCCAATGGCACCATTACCTAAACTTTAGCCTAAGCATGCGGTGTGATAAAAAGGGGTGACCGAACCTTATTGATCGCTTTATCACTGCCATCGCTTTCCCGCTGAGTTAATTGGGCTCTGTCGAAAATATTTCAGCAGGTTAAGAACAAGCCTATCTTTGGACGCAATTATGCTGCGAACTCCACAACGACTTTGAATGGCGGTCCATTGTCATTTGCGAATGGGTTTTTGCGGATCATATGCGCCACTTCAATGCCGGCAATAGTGGCTGCAGCGGAATGAAATGTTTTGAAGCCTAACATGTGTTCGGTGATCCGTTTGATGAACCAATGATCCTGCGCGAGAATATTGTTGAGATATTTGACTTGCAGGATTTCAATCACTTTGCCTGCGCCCGTGATTTTCAGGATGTTGTCTAGAGCCTGTGCACCAGCCAGATTTACTCCGCTTTTATCAATGACGATTTTGTCAGGAAGACCATTGCGTGCTTAAAGAAACGCCTCGCAGCCGCAAGATTTCGGCGCTCGGTGAGCATGAAGTCAAGGGGGTGGAGGTTAAGACAAAACTGCTTGACTGCGCGCGCCGAAATCGGCGCGCGCAAGTCCTGCTTTTAATGCGTATGGTGAACTGCTTGAAGCTCATAGACCGGCGTATCTATTCCCTCCATTCGGGCTTTAAGCTGAAGCGAAAGATACTGCGAATAGTGTCGTGACTGGTGCAGATTGCCGCCGTGGAACCATAATGCCTCCTGCTGGGTCGGCTTCCACATATTGCGCTGTTCGCCTTCCCATGGTCCGGGGTCTTTTGGCGTATCCGATCCCAATCCCCAAACCTTACCAACCTTGTCCGCGGTTTCCTTATCAATAATATCTTCAACCCAACCATTCATGGAGCCGTAGCCGGTCGCATAGACAATGAGGTCCGCTGGCAACTCCGTACCATTGGCAAGTCTGACACCGTTTTCTGTGATCTCATCAATTTGACCGGAAGCAAGCTTGATTTTGCCGTCAATGATAAGCTGTGAAGCGCCGATATCGATATAGTAGCCGGACCCGCGCCGCAGATATTTGAGAAATAGCCCGGAACCATCGGAACCGAAATCCAGCTGGAAACCAGCCTTTTCAAGTGCCGCATAGAAATCTGCATCGATCTCACGGATCTTGTCATAAATGGGTATCTGGAACTCATGCATGATACGATAAGGCAGTGACGCAAAGATCAAATCAGCCTTGGCGGTGGTAACGCCATTCTGCAGGGCTTCTTCTGAATAAAGTGCGCCCAGCCCATGTTTCATGAGCGGTTCAGAGCGGACAATATGCGTGGATGAGCGCTGCACCATAGTCACATCGACGCCAGCTTCGCAAAGCGCTGCGCAAATATCATGCGCTGAGTTGTTCGACCCGATGACAACGACTTTCTTGCCTTTGTAACCGTCCGGTCCCGGATGGCGAGAAGAATGCTGCTGCTCACCTTTGAAACGGTCCTGTCCTTTCACGCTCGGAATATTCGCCTTACCCGACATGCCGGTTGCGAACACCAGTTGTTTGGGTCGCAGCGTGACTTCCTCGCCATCCCGGTCGATGATGACAGACCATTCCTTCTTGTCTTCGTTCCATTGTGCAGACTTGACCGTGGAGCGCGTCCAGTAATTCAGCTCCATCACCTTGGTGTAGAATTCCAGCCAGTCACCAATCTTGTCTTTCGGAGCAAAAACCGGCCAGTTTTTCGGAAAATCGATATAGGGCAGATGATCGTACCAGACCGGATCATGCAAACAGAGCGACTTGTAGCGCTTGCGCCATGAATCGCCGGGACGCTCATTGCGCTCAACAATAATCGTTGGCACGCCGAGCTGACGCAGGCGTGCGCCAAGCGCAATACCGCCCTGCCCGCCGCCAATCACCAACACATAGGGCTGTGTTTCATAACCAAGCGTACGGGCTTCCTCCTCGCGTTCTTCCTTCCATGTCTTTGCGCCGAGATCCTGACCGTGCTTTGCTCCCAGCGGACGAGTGAAGCCGGATTTCTCCTCATGGCCTTTCAATTCAGACATGACGGTGAGAAGCGTCCATATCCTGCCACCCTTCAGACGGATGAGCCCATAGCCGCGAGCGACTTCGGTTTCGAAAGAGATCCAGCTTTCGGTCACACCATCGGCGTCTGTCGCCGCTTCACCCGGCGCAACAAGCCATTTCGTCGGCTTTACCAGCTGCAATTGTGACTGCAGCATGTCTCTCACCTGATCCTGCCCCTCGACCGTTTTGATATTCCAGGTGAAGGCAACCAGATCACGCCAATAACAATCATCGGCAAACATCGAAACAGCTTCATCGATCCTACCCGCTTCAAGTGCTGAGCCGAACTTATCGAGAAAGGCCTGCACACGGACCGTTGGTGTTTTCTCTAACATTGCAATTTCCTCCCATAGATGTTGACGCCGGGCTCTCCCAAGCCCGGCAGTGAAATGCCTATCGCTTCAAATCGATTAGTATTTTGAGCTGGGTGCCGGCCGGATCGAGCAAGCGGTCGAAACCTTCGGCAACAGCGTCCTCCAACGCGATTGTCTTGGTTACAATATTCTTTGCAGGAATCTGACCGCTGGCGATCAGCCTTGCGACACGCGGCCAATAATGTGTGGGATAGGCCCAGGAACCACGAATATCGATATCCTTAAACGTGACATCAAACCAGTTGAGCGGATTTTCATGCGGATGCAGCCCGGTCTGCACCACGACGCCCTGTTTGCGTACGGCATCGGTGCAGTTCTTCAAGGCATGTTCATTGCCGACACATTCGATGGCCACATCACAACCGACATTGCCTTCGGTTTCCGCACGGACCACATCGCCAACATTTTCAGACTTCGGATTGATGGTGCGAATATCACCCAGCTTTTCGCGCGCGAGCTGCAGCCGTGTTTCGTTGAGGTCGGACAGGAATATCTGCGACGCGCCTGCAGCCCGTGCTGCCATCGCCACCAGAATACCAATCGGCCCAGCACCCGTAACAAGCACACTATTGCCAGCCGTAACGCCGCCACGGTCACAGGCGTAGACTGCAACAGCCGTCGGTTCGATCAGAGCTGCCTCTTCATCACTGAGATCGTCGGGAATGGGTTGGACATTATAGCTGTTGAGCAAAGCCTGTTCTGCCATACCGCCCGAATGCCAAGATAGCCCCGCAAGCGCCAGACTGGTGCTTAAGTGATAAAGCCCACGATCTGCAAAGTAATCCCCTGCCCTTGGCATGATAAGTGGCTGCACCGATACGCGGTCACCAATTTTGACATGACTGACGTCCGAGCCCACAGCTTTGACCACGCCGCCAAACTCATGGCCCAAAATCTGAGGGCCGCTTGTTTTTGTAAAAGGATGCGGTTCGGTCGGAATGAAAATCGGCCCATAAGCATATTCGTGCAGATCAGTGCCGCAGATACCGCAGAAGCGATTTTCAATGAGAACCTGATCCGGGCCAAGATCGTCTGGCGCTGGCACGTCTTCAACGCGCAGATCCTTGGCAGCATAAAAGCGCAACGCACGCATATATTTCTCCTCCATTTGCGAGAGAAGAAAAGCAAGCGGTATGCCAGTTTTACCTTAGACAATAAGATATTGATTTTTATTCATTTTATTTGGCAATAAATTGGGAACTAAAACCAATGCAACACGCTTCCTGCAACAGGTGTTGCATCTGTTGCAGCATCAGTGGGTCTGTTTCAGGCGACGATGAATCGTTGACCGATTAACGCCGAGCTTGCGCGCAAGCGCCGAAATATTGTTACCGCATTCATCAAGCTGATTGCGCAGGCCCTGATGATTGTTCGCCACCCCAATATCCGTCTGGAACTGATCGGGCAGACAGTCGATTGTGATAGTTGCATCTGTTGCAATTGCGGCTGCAACACGCAACGTATTGTCCAACTCGCGCAGATTTCCGGGCCAGCTATAGGCTGCAAGTTTAGCCTTCGCTATGCGATCAATCGTGATCGTCTCGCCCTCTTCTTCGCCAATACGGCGTAGAAGGTGATCAACCAGCGCGTCAAAATCCTGCCGCTGTCGCAGCGACGGCAACGTCAATGTTGCGGCATTGAGCCGGTAGAGCAGATCTTCGCGAAAACGGCCTTCGGCAGCAAGCGCTGCAAGATCACGATGCGATGCCGACAAAAGCCGAAATTTGACTGGCTTCGGTTTCAGCGCGCCGACCGGCTGAATTTCGTTTTCTGAGAGAACCCGTAGCAGACGGCTTTGCAGGATAAGCGGCATATCGCCGATCTCGTCCAGAAACAGCGTGCCGCCATTGGCTGCCTCGATAAGCCCGATCTTTCCCTTTTGCATGGCGCCGGTAAAGGCACCGGGAACATAGCCGAACAACTCGGATTCGATCAGTTGTTCAGGAATTGCCGCGCAATTAACCGCAATGAACGGACCGGGTTTGGCGCTGCTATCGTGAATGGCACGCGCCAGATATTCCTTACCGCTGCCAGTTTCACCCTTGATGAGAATGGGGATATGCCGATCCGCCAGTTTGGCGGCGCGAGCCTGCAGCGCCTCCATAGCTGGGTCGCCAAAACTCAACTGTCGCAAGGCGGCAGGTAATCGCACGGATATGCTGGTTGTTGGAGCGCGGAAACTGCTAACTGGTGCAATCGCGCTTGCAAACAGCGCCAGACCATTGCGCGCGCGCAGCAAACGCTCTCCATTAGGACGTCCCCGCATCAGCGCGGGGAGCTGATCAATATCGACATCAAAGACGCTGGAAATCGGCTTTCCGATAAAGTCCTTGGTCGAAAGAGTGTTGAGGTTCATGCCGCGTGCAACAGCACCAAAACCGCCATGTGTCATTCCGGTTATCATGCCGCTGCCGTCAATAGTCAGTGCTGCGTCAGGATCAACATCGAGGAAATCCGGCAGTTTTGCCAGCCGCAGAACCCAGTCTTCTCGTGCTCTGGTCATCAAATTGGCAAGCTCAATGCGACGCGCTGTGGAAGCCACGAGATGCAATGCAAGCTGTTGGCTGGCTTTGGCAGTTGGTGACCGCAATTGTGAAATGTCGAGCACTGCCGATAGATCACCCAGAGTGTCGAAAATAGGAGCGGCTGTGCAGGTCAATCCAATGTGCGAGGCATCGAAGTGATCGTCCTGATGGATGATGACAGGCTTTCCCGATACGATACAGGCACCCACTGCGCAGGTTCCGGCGCGATCTTCAGACCACTCCGATCCAAGATAAAGCCCCGCCTTGCGCAGATGATTATCAAAGGTCGGATCGCCCATAAACTCGACGGTGACGCCGCGCGCATCCGACAACAACAGCACATAGTTCTGATCTGCAACCTGCCGGAAAAGGCCTTCAAGGCCGGTTCTGCCAATCCGGATCAGTTCTTCTGACTGCTCACGATGCTCGCGCAGCAATGCGTCGGGCACAATATAAGCCTCCTGCGTCCGGGCAGGATTAAGCTGGTAATCGTTGAGACAACGCAGCCAGGATTGGATGACCGGACGATCACGATCAGACGCACCGCCCATAGCGACGCGCTCAATCTCCCTGATGTGCGACAGTGCCGACACCATATTGCTCCTCCTCCAACCAAATGCTGGCACAAGAAAAGCAAAGGTTCAAGGACGAAGACAGCATCAGCAAATAGTCATAGATATTAGGCAGCTCTAGCAACGAAGCGACTAAAGCTGCCTTACAGGTATTAAACGCCGTATTTGGATTCAACCGGCCAAACCGACTGCAGTTTTTCGCCACCAAGAATACGATCTCGTGCTGCGGCTTCGTTTGCACCCAATTGGTCTGCCTGATCTGCAACCTTCGACAGCATAGCTTTTGGAATAACCACGACACCGTCAATGTCGGCGAAAATCACATCGCCGGGATTGATTTTTACGCCAGCAATTTCGATTTCGACTTGAGAGCGTTTTGGCTCCATTTTTCCTGAAACAGAAACAGGCGAACGTGCACGGCCAAACAGCGGATACCCGAGACCGCGAACCTGCGCGATATCTCGCACCGTTCCGTTCACAATGGTTGCAGCAGCACCGCGTGTTTTTGCGCCTGAGCTCATCAATTCACCAGAACATGAGCCCTGAGCACAAGATGAATCGACAACGATAATCCCGCCCTCTGGCGTGCAATCAATCGCATGATGATATGCGTCCTGTGGCTGATTGCGGCGTTCGCTTGGTTCAAACTGTACCGTCACTGCCGGGCCGCATACAACCTGGCCAGGCTCCAAGGTACCTTGCAATGAGATGCCATCAAGATAGCCCCAGCCACCCAGCTGTTCCAAGCTGTCGTGGACATCGCCGGAATACCACTTTGACAAACGCTTGATGGATTCCCAATCAGTATCTGCATAATCGAACTTGTTCATGTGCTTCTCGCCTTTGAATTCATAGCTGCTTTGTCCATTGCTACCTTGAGGTAGCGGGAGCTTTCTTCAATTTGTCTGCGGATAGAATTACGCGCTTCGTCAGGCTGCTTTGCTTTGATGAGGTTGTAGATTTCCTCATGCTCTGCAAGCCCGTCTTGAAGCGATTTATCTGGCACGCGGCTCGTCACGCGAATGACATCAATGATGATCGAAAACAGATTGTCGTAGACCACATTGAGGATTTCATTGCCGACCGAGTGCACAAGCCCACGGTGGAACGCAGCATCACTGTCGGTAAATCGCGACATATCATTGGCTTGCGCCGCCGCGCGCATTTCTGCGAGCGAGTCTTCGACCTCTTGGGTGATCGTCAACTCTTCCGAGCTTAGACGCGTGACAACCTCTGTCTCGATGATCCGGCGCACTTCCATCAGTTGCACAAGATAATCGGAGTTGTTCGCGAAAAGCTGTTTCACGGTTTTGGCCAATGATCCGAGAAACTCTCCAACATCATCACGAACGACCAGCGCACGTTCACCATGCTTACGACGAACAAGGCCTTTCGTTTCAAGAATTTGGAGTGCTTCACGCACCGAACGCGTGCTCACGTTAAAGTCTCTTGCAATGGCCGCTTCTGCAGGCAAACGATCACCGACCTCCAATTGCCCAGATAATATCTGCGCTTCGAAGTCTTCCACGACTGAAACATGCAGCTTATCCCGATCTGGGATGGCACGTTTCTGGGACTGTCGGCTGTCTGCCTGCTCTGCTACCACGCTGTAAATCCTCCATCGACGACGACGTTTGAACCCGTCATATAGGATGACGCATCAGAGGCAAGAAACTGAATAACGCCGTTATATTCATCAAGCTCTGCCTGACGATGCATTGGAACGCGTTCAAGGAAGGCGTCGATAAACTCTTTGTCGAAGTTTGCCGTCTTCACGCCACCAAATGAAATCAGGTTAACGCGGACATTTTTAGTGCCCCAATAGGTGCCAAGATATCGGGTCAGATTGACCAGACCTGACTTGGAGGCTGCATAGGAAATTGCCTTGATGAACGGTTCGCCATCGCGCGCTTCGCGATATGCATAAAGCGCCTGATTAGGAGAGACTATTCCGTAAATCGAACCAACATTGATGATGCTTCCGCGCTTCACATCAGCCATCTTGGAGCCGATCACCTGACAGCAGAGCATAACACCCGTCAGATTGGTCTCGATAATTTCGTTCCAATATTCCTGCGGGTAAATTTCAAAAGGACTATTCTGATCCGCAGAACCCGATGGTTTGGAGTCAATACCTGCATTGTTTACGAGAATATGCGGTACGCCCCAATCTTCAATCAATTGATTGGTTGCCTGTTCCAAAGCGCTTTTATCGGTGACGCTTGCAACATAGACACGGATATTGTCTGTGAGACTAGGGAATTTGGCACTGAGATCATCCGCACTGATCGGACGACGGCTGAAGATAGCAACCTTTGCACCGGCTTCAGCAAGTGACTTGCTGAACTGTGTTCCCAGCTGACCCAAACCACCCGTCACAATCGCGACTTTGTCTTTCACACTGAACTTATCGACCATTTTAAATCCTGATAATTCAATCATTAATATTGAACGTGTCTCGGTCGAAGAACGGTTTGCACGACCGAGTATATTTGTAAGGAAATGCCATTTTGATCGGCGTCATGGGCCAGAGAGGGCGGTGACTTCATACCCGTCTCTGGCGCAGGCGGATTATCGGGGCAGATCCATCGTTGCGAGTTTTTTAGGATCAAGCTTTGCAGCGTGATACTTTTCGTAAATCTCGACCAGCTTGCCGTTATCGAGATTGGTTTTTACCCAGGCATCGATCCATTCCTTAAGCTGTGGTTCATTGCGACGCATCGCGATCCCGAGCGGATAAGCTTGCGCAACAAACTTTTCTTCGAGATCGAGCTTTGGATTGGCTTTGATCAGCTCGGTCAAAAGCGGACGCGAGGTTGCATAAATAGCCATCTGACCACTCGTGACGGCAGCACTCGAGGTCGGATCATCTTCAAAACGCACGATCTGTACGCCAGAAATATCAGCCGTCTTTTCCGTGAGATTGGTGTCATTGACGGTGCCGCGTGTGACCGCAACCGACGACCCCGCCAAATCGGCATAGGACTTCACATTGGATTCTTTGGGTGCAGCCACCACGATAGCTGTTTCAGCATAAGGAACACTGAAGTCGACCACATCCAACCGCTCTTTGGTAATCGACAATGTCGATACCGCCAAATCCGCCTTACCAGAGACGAGGAACGGAATGCGCCCAGACGTCGGCACTGTCAAAAATTCGATTTCAACACCCAAGTCTTTCGCAAGCAATTTGGCGGTCTCAACCTCAGAGCCTGTTGGCTCAAACTTGGCGTCGCGCATGGCATAGGGCGGATTACCGAGATCAATTGCGACTTGCAGCTTACCCTTTTCGCGGATGCTTTCGAGCTGATTAGCAAAAGACGGTTGCAGGGAAAGTGCCATAAAGCTCAGCCCTAGCCCCAATGCGGTGAGCATTCTTCTTCTATTAAATACAGTCATGTTTCCTCCTCCTGGAAAATTTGAAAATTGCTTTGGCGCTCCTCTACGCCAATGCAAACATCAGTGGTGTGCGCCAACGAAATTCTTCAATTCCGGTGTCGTTGGATTGCTTAGAATGTCAGGGCTGCCCTGTTCGCAAATCTTGCCCTGGTGCATAAACACAACCGTGTCTGCGACCCGTTTTGCAAAATCCATCTCGTGCGTTACGAGCAGCATCGTCATTCCATTGCGCGCCAAGTCTTCGATGACTTTGAGAACTTCGCCTGTCAGCTCTGGATCGAGTGCGGATGTCACCTCATCAAACAGCATGACTTTCGGCTTCATCGCCAAAGAGCGCGCAATCGCGACACGCTGCTGTTGGCCACCCGAAAGCTGCTCCGGATAATTGTCGATTTTCTCAGCGAGACCGACCTGACGCAGCACCATTTCAGCCAGTTCTCTGGCCTCTGTGCGGTTGAGCTTCTTAACCCAGCGAAGCGCGAGCGTGATGTTCTGTTCAACCGTCAAATGCGGAAATAAATTATAGCTCTGAAAAACAATCCCCACATCCTGACGAAGCGAACGCACATTAAGTTCAGGATCGTTGACGTGATGATCGCAGACCCAAATATCACCGCTATTGATGGTCTCGAGCCGGTCGACGCAGCGCAATGCTGTACTCTTTCCCGATCCGCTACGCCCGATTAACGCAACAACCTGACCCTTTTCAATTTCAAGATTGATCCCTTTGAGGACGGGTAGCGAGCCATAGCTTTTATGGACATCAACAAACTTAACGATGGCTGACATTATACATCCTCTCAAATTTGCGACTTGCCGCCGAGAGTGGGAAGCAGATGCAAAAATAGAACAAAGCAATCACGAGATAGGTGGTGAAGGGCTGGAAAGTGGAGGCGTTAATTTCCTTGCCGATATAGGTCATTTCCGCCATGCCAATGATCGAAGCCAGCGATGTATTCTTCACAATTTGCACCATGAAACCGACCGTCGGCGGTGTCGCAATACGAACTGCTTGCGGAACGATTACCAACCACAGCCCTTGCAATCCGGTCAGTGCAAGACAGTCGGAAGCCTCCCATTGCGTGCGCGAAACCGATTGGAAACTACCGCGCCAGATCGCACCAAGAAAGGCGCTTGCGAAGATCGTCATGGCAACGCTTGCCGCGAAAAGTGAAGACACTTCAATGTTGAGGATTGGCAGTCCAAAATAGACCAGAAACATCAATATCAGGACTGGCGTGCCCTGCACGAGAACGATGTAGGCATCGGCTAATCGAACCAACGCCTTGTGTTTGGAAATGCCTGCAAGAGAGACCGCGAACCCAAAAATCCCACCAAAAACAAAGCTGATAATCGATAATATGACAGTCCAAACAAGCCCTTGCAGCAAAACTTCAACATGCAGCCAGGAGAAAGATGTAAACATTGCGTCCTCCTAGAGATTGGTGCCAAGACGGCGTTTGCGGGGAAAGAAGCCGAGCGCAAGAAGCTTGAACAGGCCGCGCATAAGAAACGAGAGCAGCAGATAAATCACGAGAATGACCAAATAGACTTCAAAGGATCGGAAGGTCATCGATTGTATCCGCGCTGCGGCACCCGTGAGCTCTTCCGCAGAAATCTGGGACGCGACGCTTGTTGCAAGCATCAACAGCACATATTGGCTAACCAGCGATGGGTAGACACGTTCCAGCGCTGGCGGGAGCATCACAGCGGCAAGCATTTGCAAACGGTTCAGACCAAGCGTGTCGGCAGCTTCCAGCTGACCCTTATTGATTGACTGCAAGCCCGCACGGATGATCTCACTGGAATAAGCGCCAACATTGATGGTTAGCCCGATCAACGCGGAAGCTTGCGCAGAGAACTTTAGTCCTAAAGAAGACAGGCCGAAATACACCAAAAACAGCTGGATAAGCAGCGGGGTATTGCGGATGGCTTCGACATATATCGCCACGATAATACGCAAGAAGCGATACTTGCTAATGCTTGCGACGGCGCAAAGGGCACCCAATAGAAAACCTAAAAAGGTCACGATGAGCGACATTTTTATCGTTTCGATTGTACCTTGCAGCAGCAATGGCCAATATTTTTCCAGGAAAGCGAAACTGAACTCATACTTCATGCGCAAACAACCTTATGCGCAAAGAAGCCCCGATCTTCAGCAAGAATGACAGCTGGTTTTGTGCCGCGCGCTTGCGCTGACTTTTTCATAGCCGTCAGAAAACAAGCGTACGCGAGACGCGTTCGCATCATTTGATATGCGTTCATTATTATTCCTCCCGAGCACAATTCACCTCACCTGATTAACAGGCCTCCTGGAGTTGAATTCTGCCTTACACAAATATCTAAACTCAACTTATGACATATGTCAACATAGTGAACACTCTAATGTTTTTTAAGCCAAGAAAATTATCTCAACTGTTGTCGAACGGCGCTTATCATCGGCGGGCATCTTCTCAAATGAAGCAATGGCGCGCTTTTTCGCTTTGCGAATGTTAAATAAAAAATCTAAAATCAATCTCGTTTCACATCAAATGCCCTGCTGATCATGGATCCAAACTTAATGCGCTGCACCCGAATGATGACAAATCTGGGTAATTATCAGCTCAGCAGCATTCTTATTTCGCCAGTCAACTCCACAATTGAAGCAACAATTTTATTCATTCACGGTGCCAGCTGCAGCCTCTTGGATCCATATTTCACGTTCTCGGACCTATGCCTGCAAGACATGCAAATGCTTTTTGTAGACCGGCCAGGACATGGACAATCCGAACAGGGACCTGCTGAAAATATTCGCCCGGATGCACAAGCAGATGCCATAGCCAGACTTATGCAAATACACGGTATCGATAATGCAATTATCGTAGGTCACTCTTACGGTGGAGCGGTTGCCGCCGCATTGGCTGTCCGTCATCCCGAACGCGTAGCAGGTTTGATTTTCCTCTCACCAGCTGTCTATCCATGGGTTGGCGGCATCTCATGGTATAATAATCTGGCAAAGGCTCCCATAATTGGAGCATTGTTCACTCTGCTTGTTGCGCCAACAATCGGGCTATTAAGTCTAAAAAAAGCAATGAAATCGGTTTTCACACCAAATAAATACCCTTCTGGCTACACCAGTTGGACAAAGGCATGGCAAACGTTGCGCCCCCGCGCCTTCCGACATAATGCGCGAGAACTCGGCGCCTTATGTAAATGGGCTGAAACTACTCATAAAAACTATAAACAGATCAAAGCACCAACCATTATTATCACAGGCGATACAGACGACATTGTATCGCCCGACGTGCATGCGCGACGACTAGCAAATGACATTACCCTGTCAGAACTTTATGTGATCAAAGGTATGGGGCACAAATCTGACTATGTGGCACGCGATCTTGTGAGCTCAGCCATTGAGAAGGTTGCGGGGCGAGACATAGATTTGAGTGTTGTAGCGAGGCAAGTGGAGCGTCAGATTGTAGATGAGGCAAAAGACGAAAAAGGGCCGGTTTGAAACCGGCCCCATTCCGGAAATTATGATGCTGGCAAAATAGCCACATCGCGCATATTGCTTTCCAGTTTCTCAACGTTGCCTATCTTCAAGGCAGCGCCAGTTTCGAGATTTACAGTGTAAATCGTGTTGTCACCGACCAGGTAAGCCATATTCTTATCTTCTTCCATTCCATGAATATCGAAAGCGTAAATCTCCGGACTTCCCTCGATTTCCAGTTTACCGATTGTTTTCAGCGTTCCATCATTCGGCTTCGTCTGCTGCACAAGGGTTTTGTTACCGGCGTCGATATTAAACATGGCCGTCTGTTCAGGCTTGCCGATTGAATTGGTATAAGCAGCGGCGACAATTTTGCTTTCAGTGCCCTCGCCAGCATCACCTTTTTCATAGGCCAGCTTGCCATCGACCGTCACTTCACCGGTATCGGGATGAACACGATGGTTCGTCGTGCCCGTCATGAAACGAAGACGATCAGCCATTGGATTAAAATCAACAACGACAGCCTGCCCTTCAGCCATTGGCAACATCGTATTCATTTTAGCGATTTCTGTTGTCGCTCCACTTTCGAGGCTGATTGCGACGATACGATGATCCCCCGTAACGCCGACAACAGTCTTATCGACAGGTCGAAAATCGATTCCAACCAGATTTTCAACACCATCAACCTCCAGTGTCTTCGTGACTTTGCCGTCATCTGTGTCAAACATCACAAGCGTCTTGTCACCGACCAGGCCAAGAGCAGGTGCGGCTATGCCATGAATAATCGAAACGCCAAGAATTGTGGATGTAGCCAGTGCCAGTTGAATGATACGCATCATTGTTCTCCTCTGTTTCGCTTTTCGAAGCTGCCGTTTAAGTCGTGGGTTTCAGCGCCTCTGATTATCAGACACATGGGAACGCCGGTTTGGATGCAGTGGAGAAAAATAAAATTCCCAATGCATCTGTTTGCGTGTTTCCTGCGTAGATGAATTAGGGCTAATCTGTCGAACGGATGAGGAGATGTGTGCAATGGGCGGGCAAACGGATGAGCTGGCAAAGGCTATTGCTGCCTGCGTGCGGCGTGATCGGTCAGGACTCCGTGCGATATTTGATCAGGAATCGGGACGATTGCTGGCCGTTGCCCACCGCATTCTGCGCCGCCGCGAACTTGCCGAAGAGGTTTTGCAGGAAGCGCTCATTCGCATCTGGACCCATGCCCATCAATATGCGCCCGATCAGGGCTCTGCCAAGGGGTGGATTTATGCGATTGTGCGTAATCGTGCCTTGAATGCTCTGCGCGATGGAAAACGTGAGCAGACAGTGAATGATGTCGACGCTTTAAGCGAAGCTGAGCATTCAAATGAAATTCTCACGGCGTGGCATCAGCTTGATCAAACAAGCCAGCTAAAGGAATGTCTCGACGCTCTCGACAAAGACAAGCGGGATGGAATCCTCATGGCATATGTCGGAGGTTACACGCATGGTGAAATCGCCGGCAGATTACAAATACCGTTGGGAACCGCAAAATCCTGGGTACGACGCGGTCTGAGCGCATTGCGAGCATGCATGACATGATAAAATCATTCGATAATACCCCAGAGATTGCCGACGAATATGTGCTCGGTCTTCTTAATCCAGACGAAGTCCTTCACGTCGAGGCCGAAATTACCCGCAATGAGGAGCTAAAACAGGCAATTACCCGCAGTCGTGAACGATTTTTGGAGCTGGATACGTCCATAACACCGATGATCGTTGATGAACGCATCTGGGAAAGTGTTCAAAATCAGCTTTCGGATAGCCCAGTCCCGGCTACAACACCTGTCAAAAGTGCCAACGATAACGATCCTAGTGTTAATGGATGGCGACTAGCGGCACTCTCGGCATCGGCTGCATCAATCCTTCTTGCTATTGGTCTCGGATGGTCGCTCACGAGAACAATTGAGCCGGTCGTCATTGCTGTTTTGCTGGATGATACCGGAGGCGTTCAGGCCATCGTTGAAGATTTTGGCAATGAAAATGCTCGCGTGCGGCTATTAAACAATGTCGAAATTCCATCAGGTAAAACCATTCAGGTCTGGACACTTCCGTCACAGGACATGGGTCCTGTCTCAATGGGTTTGCTTGAAGGTGCGCAATCCGCCGAGCTGAAGGCACCAGATCTACCGTTGCCGCGTAGCGAACAACTCTATGAACTCACGCTAGAGCCTGCTGGCGGTTCGCCCACAGGGCGGCCAACTGGACCGATTCTTTCCAAAGGATTCGCAAAAATCCCGCAATAAACGCAATTCAACTAACACTAACAAAAACACGTCTCTCGCGAATTCGAATTCACGAGCATGTGTCTTCTTTTAAGGCATTTAAACTTTCGTCGAACCGGCTATCTCGCGCCATTCGGTTACATTGCTAGAATATGTTTGCAACGAAACCCATCATAAAAGTTAAAGTCTTTTATAGTCACCCGCACATCTGGTTCTCTGGAAAAAGATTTGAAATTCGGCAACCCGTTCAGTGTTCGGCAAATGCCAGAGTAAGGATTCGGTCTTCGGTCATCTCGCTTCGCTCAAGCATGCCGGCCAATCTGCCTTTCGAGAGGATAGCTACTCGATCACATAGCGCTAAGATTTCTGGTACTTCCGACGAGGCCATCAGCACAGTTAATCCATTCTCAGCAGCCTCAGAGATGATTGTGTAAATATCGGCTTTAGCGCCAACGTCAACGCCGTGGGTAGGCTCATCCAAAAGAAGAATACGTGGCTCCGTCAGGAGGGCTCGTGCGAAAATAACCTTCTGCTGGTTGCCACCCGACAATGTAGCAATAGGCTGTAGATCGTTCACCATACGAATACCCAGACCGCGCGTAAAGCCAGCCATTCGGGCCGCTTCGCCACGCCGGTCCGAAAATATGCTTCCTGCGAACCTGCGCATGCTCGATATTGCGGCGTTGGTACGAACGCTGTGTTGCGGGAGAATTCCGGCCGTCTTTCGGCCCTCCGGTACGAGAGCCACACCGCTTCTGACAGCGTCGCTCGAGCTTTTGGGCGAATACGTGGCCCCAGAAAGTTCGATCTTTCCGTTAACGAGAGGTTTGACGCCATGAATCAAATCAAGCAATTCGGTCCGGCCAGCTCCCACGAGTCCGAAAAGACCTACTATCTCTCCTTTGTGGACCGAAATATCAACATCTCGAACAAGGCTGCCATCGGACACTGAGTTCAAGGATATAGCGACGTGCGTTCGGTCAATCGCCCGTGGTCGATACGCATAAATCGCGGGCTTGCCCGTCATATCGGTAATAAGTTGTTCTCGTGTGGTCTCCTGCGGGATACGTTCGCTAACAATGGAGCCATTACGCAGGACAACAAGTCTGTCGCAAAGAGCCAGAGCCTCCTCAAGCCGATGCGTGATGAAAATTATGGCAGTGCCAGCTGCTCGTGCAGCGCGCACATACAAGACGAAACTCTCAACCTCATGCGGCGTAAGAGAAGACGTTGGTTCGTCAAGGATTAGAAGTCGAGGGTTTCGCGCGGCAGCTTTGGCAATTTCAACAAGCTGCTGTTCACCGGCACGCAATGATCCTGCATCCTTAGAGGGGTCGATGTGGCCAGCACCAATCCATTCGAGAAGCGCTTGAGAAGCCGCTTTCATTGCTCGGAAGTCAACAAACCCCCGCTTTTTTGGGAAGCGTCCAAGATGGAGGTTTTCCGCAACAGACAGGGCTCCAACCACCGATAGCTCCTGATGAACGAAGCTGATCCCCGCATCAATGCCATCGCTCACGTTTTTAAAATCAATAGCGTTTCCGGCCAGTTCGATGGATCCAGTGTCGGCGACGAGGCCTCCAGAGAGAATATGCATTAGAGTTGACTTGCCAGCGCCATTCTCACCCAGTAGCCCGACCACCTCACCAGGGTAGAGGTCAAGGTCCACCGAATTTAGGACTGGGTTCCCGGCAAAGGCCTTGTCGACCGCGCGTGCACGCACGAGCGGATCACCTTTCAAGCCGGGATGAACGGATGCTACAGGTGCGCCGATCATCGAATTGCTGCTCTCACTTCACATCTTCTGGTTTCAAGAGTTTTCCTTCAACAGGGATCACCTTAGAAGGAGGCTGAACTCCAGCGACAAGGTAGTTAAAAAGCAACACGCTTGCATCGATAGCCTGCTGATACGGAGCCTGATCAAGAAGACCTACCATCTCGCCTGTCTTCAAGTAGGTCATGTTGTCGGGAGTGTGATCGAAGCCAATCACCCCGAGTTTGCCGGTCAAACCAAGGTCCTTGATCGCTTTGGCTGCACCAAACGGGCCGCCAGCCGTGACGTATACCATTGAAAGTTGAGGGTTCGAGGTGACCATATTTTGTACGATGGAATAGGCTTCTTCAGCCTTGTCCTTGTTTTCGAACGGCCCAACGATCTTGATGTCAGGCGCATTAGCCTTAATGTAGTCGAGTGCACCATTCATTCGCTCGGTGTGCTGTGTGGCACCGAAGTAGCCAGTAATCACACCAAGCTCACCTTTGCCGCCCATCTTCTCTACAATGAACTCGCCAATCTGCTTTCCTGCGGCAGTTGCATTCTGTCCAATGAATGCGAGGCGTTGCGACGGCTTACTGCCCTCAGCCACGATGTTGAAAACGGGCACGCCCGACTCTGTTGCCTCGTCGATGATGCGGGACGTGCCGTCAAAGATCGGCACGACAACGATACCGTTGTATTCTTTTGCAAGCGCCCCTTCTATGCCCGCGACGACAGCCTCCGCAGAGAGCGTGTTGCCCAGGTCTACGAAATCAACTTTCGCATTATACTTGGAGAGATACTCATTGGCGGCCTTGGCCCCTTCTGTGACGGGCGTCCAGAAAGGATTGTTCTGAAACGAAAGGAATGCGATCTTGATCGGACCCTTGTTATTTTCAACCGCCGCAACTGATCCACCATTCGGAGCATCCTGAGCATGGGCCGACATTGAGATTGTTAGCACTGCAAGTGCCACGCCAGCGGCAGCTTTTATTGATTTCCAGTTCATTACATTCTCCTCCGTTGAACTGTGGAATTAATCGTCGTCGCTACCGCGCTGCAGGCCGTCCAGGCCAACCGCGAGGATGATTACCAGACCCTTAGTCACAACCTGCCAATAGGCCGAGATGCCGAGAAGCACGAATGCGTTGTTTAGGACCGCCATCAGAAGAGCACCGATGATGACGCCAATGATCGAGCCCCGGCCACCGCTAAGGGCTGTCCCTCCAAGAATAACCGCAGCGATGACATCGAGCTCGTAGCCAAGTCCGAGATTAGGGTCGGCGCTCGCAAGATTACCTGATAGTATCAGCCCTCCCAGGCCGGCTAAGGTTCCGCAGAGCGTGAACACGAACAAGCGTGTGCGCTTCAGGTTGACGCCGGCCAAGCGAGCAGCCTTGGGATTATCGCCGATTGCGTAAATTTCGCGGCCGATCACTGTACGCCCGGCAAAGATGTGGACGACAATGGCAAGCACGATCATAAGAAGCAGTGATATTGGGACACCATACAGCCTTCCAGCGCCGATGAATTCTGCTAAACCTCCGACTTCGACGGGAATCCCGCCGGTCATGAGCAGTGCAATGCCCCTGGCTACAGAAAGTGTACCGAGGGTTGCTATAAACGGGTTAATTCGGAACTTCGTGTAAAGTAGCCCGTTCACCAACCCGCAAAGCAGTCCGGTCAGAATGCCAGAAATCAGGCCGATGCTTTCAACGCCAGTATCACGAGTGACCACGGCGGCAACGACTGCAGATAGGCCGATAACTGCCCCTACCGAAAGATCGATGCCCCGAGCAATGATCACGAGAGCTTGCCCGAGCGCAACGATAGCGACGACTGAAGCCTGTCGTCCTATGTTTAGGAGATTGCGCGGCGCGAGAAAGTAGTCGCTGGCAAAAGCTAGATAGACCGAAACTACGAGCAGCATCAGAAGAACTGACGCCTCGCGGTGCCTTCCAAGCTGTCTGATTAATGCTCCTCCCTGCATGCTATCACCGCCTCCGCAATAATAGTTGCCGCATTTTCTCAAGCGCAAACGGTGCGGCCTTGACGATTAAGCGATCGAGAACCCGGGCCCCAAACAAAATACCCACTGATGCCTCCCACAGTGTCTAGAGTTAGCGCTAACAAATTATGATGTGAATGATTTATTCACGGTACATAATGATACAAATGAGTAGTTTTAACATTCGTATTTATTGGATAAATTATTGAATTATCGCTTCAATATGTGAGATTTGGCAGGATTCATCAATTCGTCAATAACCGATGACAGTAACCTGTGATCTGGAGAGCCATTATCAAACACCTGGAAACGGTTTCTGATGACCTGGGTGATGATCTAATCTTTCTTAGTTTAGGTTAACCCAGTCGATCGACTTAAATAGTGGGGCAGTAAATTAGTGAAATCGAGCGGTCCGATTGTCGGGATCACAACCCGTCGCTTTTGTCGAAACTATGCTGCCGGAGCGCTTGCAGGCGTCTGCCCCCCACAAAATGGGCCAGCGTCAACACCAACAGTGGCAAGTCGACCGAGCATGCACTAACAGTAAACACGGATCACCCGATGGGGGCAGACCACCCGGTCGAAGCTCCTGAAATAATCAAGGCGCCAATAAATTTTCTGGCTCAAACGCGACCTTCCACCGGTCAGCAAATGAATAACCCCATCTTGGGATAGGATTACAAAAAACGGCTCGCTCGACAACGATTGATTAGATGTGCGTCGATAACTGAGATTTTTTTGTAGCGTAAATTTTCACTGAGTATTTGATGTTGTCGCGATTAGCTCCCAATGTGCTTGTAGTGTAAAGGTTTCTTTTGTGAAAAATAGCGGTCCAATAAGATTCCTGTTGCAGAAAATCGATTTTTCCACCAAGCTAAGTGGGCTTTGTGGGAGGAGCTATGACAAAGAATATAATTCTGGTGGATCCGTTGCCGCGGACTCTGGACCTGATCATGCGTCCGGAAGTTCGGACTCGACTAGAGGCGCTGGGTGAGCTTGTCATCAGCGAAGACAAGCCAATGGATGACGAGACGGTTGAGCGCTATCTGCCCGATACCGTGCTTCTGATAGGGCAGACAGCTATGCCCAAAGAGCGGCTTGATCGTGCGTCAAAGCTCAAAGGCATCTTCAATGTCGAAACGAACTTTCTGCCTAATATTGATTATCAGGCCTGCGTAGAGCGTGGCATATGGGTGCTGACGCCTGCTTCAGCCTTCGCAGGGCCGGTTGCTGAATCAGCTCTTGCAATGGCATTGGATCTGGCGCGTGGAATTACCACCGCAGACCGGGAAATGCGTGTGGGAACTGAACAATACGGCCTTGAAGGGAATGTCGATACAGTCCGCTTTATGGGATCAACCGTCGGTATCATCGGCTTTGGCGATCTTGGAAGGCAGTTTCGTGATCTCATTCGTCCGTTCCGCAACAAAACACTGGTTTATGATCCGTGGCTGCCGACAGAAATCATTGAGCGAGCAGATTGCATCCCGGCATCTCTCGATCAGGTGGTTAAGCAGAGCCAGTTCATTCTGGTTTTTGCCAGTGTAACCAGTGAAAATCAGGGTCTTATTGGTTCGCGCGAGTTTGCAATGATGCAAAAGGGCGCAAAGTTTCTGCTGATGAGCCGGGCTGCGGTTGTGGATTTTCCGGCCATGCTGGAGGCAGTTAAATCGGGACGTATTCAGGCCGCGACCGATGTTTTCCCGGATGAACCTGTAGCATTCGGTGATCCGGTACGTTCTATCGAAGGGCTTTTGCTTTCCGCGCATCGTACAGGCGGAACGCGTGATGCGTTCTATGAAATCGGTTCAATGACTGTCGCAGACGCTGAGCTGATCATGAAAGGTCTGCCGCCGCAATTGTGCCGCCGGGCTGATCCGGCAACGGCTGCGAAACTCCGGTCCAAGCCGGTGACGATCTCATAACATAAAAACAAGTCTGCCAATATTTTCACGTTCTATGGAGGAGAATGAACATGAAAGCCGGTAAAACTTTATTATTGTCAGCCGTTTTTGCGGTCGGTGCATTCATAAATGCATCTGCCGTGCAGGCAGCTGATTATGCTGTTATTCTGAAAACCCTGTCCAATCCATTCTGGCAATCGATGAAGCAGGGCGTTGAGGACAAAGCTAAGGAACTGGGCGTCGAGGTGGATATTTTTGCCTCTCCGACCGAAGATGATACGCAGGCGCAGTTGCAGCTTTTCGAGGATGTGTTGAACCGCGATTATAAGGCAATTATGTTTGCCCCGATTTCTCCGGTTAATCTCGTACAGCCAGCAGCTCAAGCCTATAAAAAGAACATTCCGCTGATCAATATTGATGAAAAGGTCGATCTCGCGGCTCTCAAGCAGGCGGGTGCCAACATTCAGGCTTTCATCACCACCGATAATAAGGCGGTTGGTGCAAATGGCGCTAATTTTATCATCGAAAAGCTGGGTGCTGACGGTGGCGAAGTTGCAATCATTGAAGGTAAGGCTGGTGTTGCATCGGGTGAAGACCGTAAAGCTGGTGCAACTGATGCTTTCAGCAAAGCATCCAATATCAAGCTGGTTGCAAGCCAGCCTGCGGACTGGGATCGCTTGAAAGCGCTCGATGTTGCAGCCAATATTCTGCAGTCCTCACCTAATCTGAAAGCTTTCTATTGTGCCAATGACACAATGGCGCTGGGCGTGGTGCAGGCCGTACAGAATGCTGGCAAGACCGGTGAAGTGATTGTTGTTGGAACAGATGGTGCGCCGGAAGCGCGTGAATCTGTTCAGGCCGGACGTCTTGATGCGACAGTTGCCCAGAACCCTGCAACAATCGGTGCAGATGCACTTGTTGCTGCTGTTGAAGCTGTCAAATCCGGCAAGTTGATTGCGCCGGATGCAGATGCGCCTCAGGTTAACATTGAATCTGTGCTGGTGACCAAACAGTAAGAAAAATCGGGTGCGGTTAGAGCTTTTCCGGCAAAACACGAAAAGTGAAGAGTTCTACCGCATCCTTTTCCTAACTCATCGTTGACCGGGGAGGGTTTCATGCCGGATTCTGGCCACGAATTGCCATGTCCTCTTATTAAGATGCGCAATATTGCCAAATCGTTTGGTGGTATTCAGGCATTGAAGGGCGTTGATCTCGATATTCATGCCGGTGAGGTGCATGTGCTGCTTGGCGAAAACGGCGCTGGCAAATCCACTCTCATGAAGGTTTTGTCGGGTGTGTTCGCGCCGACCGGCGGTGAAATCACCATTGATGGCCAAACACATACCCGTCTTACGCCGGGGCAGGCAGCTCAGTCTGGCATTTCGATTATCTATCAGGAACTCAGTATCATCGACGAGCTGTCAGCACTCGAAAATCTGTTTGTCGGTAATTTGCCGATTAAACGCAGGCTTCTATTGAAGAGCATAGACTGGAAACTGATGCGTTTGCGTGCGCAAGCCATTCTTGCCCGGCTGAAAATCAATATCAATCTGGATCGCCCGGCAGGTGATCTACCGATTGCCCATAAACAAATTCTCGAAATTGCCAAAGCTTTGATGGGAAATGTCAGAGTTCTGGTAATGGACGAGCCGACATCTTCACTCACGCGAGTTGAAATTCAGAGCCTTCTGCAACTGGTGAACCAGCTCCGTGAGGAAGGCATGGCGGTACTGTTCATCTCGCACAAGTTCGATGAAGTGCGCCAGATTGGTGACCGCTTTACGGTGCTTAAAGATGGTAGCTCCAATGGCACGGGTATGATCGCAGATTATACAAATGATGAGCTGGTTCAGATGATGGTTGGCCGTGCGCTGATACATAATTACACAAATCCGGCGCTGGATGATGAGTCGCCGGTTGTTCTGAAAGTCAGCAACGTTACTTCCGCCTCCAATGATCGCGTTCGGGACGTGAGTTTTGAAGTGCGTCATGGCGAAGTGTTTGGCTTTGCTGGTCTGATAGGTTCAGGCCGCACGGAACTGATGGAGTGCCTGTTTGGTGCAGATAAACGTGCTTCTGGTAAAATTGAACTCAATGGCCGCGATGTTACGCCCCGGTCCCCGTCTCAGGCTCTGAAAAATGGAATGGCTTTCATTACTGAGAACCGCAGAAAAACGGGTTTCTTTCAGAATTTTTCCATACTTGAAAACATAGTCCTTTCCAAGCGCGTGAAAGATGCTCCTCTGGATGGCATGGGTGCCGTTGTCAGCAAGCGCGATGACCGAAGACTTGCCGAGATCGAACGTAAAAAACTCAATGTGAAAAGCTCATCCGTCGATCAGATGGTAACTGAGCTTTCTGGCGGCAACCAACAAAAGGTGATTGTCGCCAAGTGGATAGCGACCGAACCTGACTTGATCATCTTTGACGAGCCGACGCGCGGTATCGATGTCGGTGCCAAAGCGGAAATCTACGCAATCATCCGGCAACTGGCCTTGCAGGGCAAAGCAATCATCGTGGTTTCGTCAGAGCTCGCAGAAGTGCTTGGGGTCTGTAACCGCATTGCAGTTTACCGCGATGGCAGCATCGCGACCATCGTTGATGGGCACAACGCAAATGAAGAAATCCTTTTAAGCCACGCTATCGGTGGAGCAGCATCATGAAAAAGTTTCAGGAGAACTGGGACAGATACGGCACACTGTGCATTCTGGTTGTTATTCTCGTTCTGTTTAGTGTCCTTTCGCCTGAGTATTTTCTGCGTCGGCAGAATCTTGTCCAGATCATGCTGCAAAGCTCGATCACGATCTTGCTAGCGCTGGGCGAGTTTTTCCCGATCCTGATCGCGGGCATTGATCTGTCGGTCGGTTCCATTCTGGCATTGGCGGGTATTGTGACTGGCAAACTGCTGCTTGCAGGTTTTGATCCCTATAGCGCGGCGCTGATCGGTGGTGCTGGCGTTGGCTTGACGCTCGGCGCATTCAACGGCCTTCTGGTCAATTTTACCGGACTACATCCGTTTATTATCACTCTGGGAACAAATGCCATTTTCCGCGGAATAACGCTGATTATTTCCGGTGCAAGTCCGGTTTTTGGCTTCCCCTACAGCTTCACGGAAACCTTTGCAGGTACGATTTTGTGGGTTCCTGTTCCTGTGATTGTAGCTTTCGGGATGGCCGCAATCCTTTGGTATTTAACGCAGCAGACAAGGCTTGGCCGAAATATCTATGCTATTGGCGGTAATCGTGAAGCTGCGTTTTTCTCCGGTATCAACGTTAAAAAACATACGCTGATCGTATTTATGATTTCCGGTCTTTGTGCGGGTCTTGCGGGTGTATTAAGCACGGCCCGTCTTGGTGCGGCCGAACCCGCAGCCGGTACGGGTTTTGAAACTTTCGCCATTGCGTCCGCGATTATTGGCGGAACCAGTTTCTTTGGTGGCAAGGGCCGTATTCCTTCTGTTGTAATCGGCGGGCTTATCATCGGTACGATCAGCAATGGTCTCAATCTGATGCGGGTGCCCACATTCTATCAATTAGTTGTCATGGGCGGCCTGATCATTGTAGCGGTTACTCTTGACCGTTTGATTGCCAACAGGAAGTAACAGGAGCGATTGCCTGCCAACATGACACGACAATCCCCGCCAAAGGCTAAAAAGCTGGCCCCGCCAAAGACCGAAAAGCCTGTGACTATTCAGGATGTGGCGAAATATGCAGGCGTCGCACCGAGCACTGTTTCCAATGTGCTGACCGGACGTAAATTCGTTCATCAGGATTTGCGGAAAACGGTTCTCGAAGCCGTTGCCGAGATGAACTACAAACCGAACTTCGTCGCTTCGAGCCTGCGGCAGGGGCGTACGAATTCCATCGGAATTATTGTACCAGATATAACCAATCCGTTCTTCTCGGAGTTTGTGCAGCGGGCGGGAACGGTTGCAATGCAGGATGGTATGCAACTTCTGCTCATGAACAGCAATGAACTGTCGGTCACACAGGCTGATTTGATCGATACGCTGATTGCGCGACAGGTGGATGGCTTGATTATCTTTCTCAGTGATGAGGAAATTTCATCCGGTGGCAATTCGCTAATCCGCTCTGTGCCGACTGTTCTGGTGGATCGCGGTGCCGAACTGCCGGATTTCGATACGGTTGCTATCGATAATAGTGCCGCCACCCATGCTGGCACTGCCCATCTTATTGAAATGGGACATAAGGAAATAACATTTCTCGCAACGCGGGACAGTCTGGTTCATATGAACCAGCGCGTTGAGGGCTACAAAAAAGCGATGACCGAGGCTGGGCTCTCGAACCATGTCAAAGTGATTTATGCCGGTGTAACGATAGAAGAGTGCAGGCATTCTTTAGAGCAACAGGTTTTTAGTCAGAAGCCACCGACAGCCTTGTTTGCATCGGCGTATATTGCAACACTTGGTGCTATCAAGGCCGCAAGACAGGCGGGGCTTGAGATACCCCGCGATATATCGCTGTTAGGCTTTGACGACTCGGACTGGATGACAGTGCTCAAGCCAACTATCAGCACGGTCGCACAGCCGATTGATGCGATGGTGGATAGCGCGTGGCAGCTTCTTATGCAGCGTATCGGGGAGCCTGAGCGACCGCTCTCGCATGTGGCGCATATGACGGATATGCGCGTGCGGGAATCTGTGGCTCAACAAATCTCAAAAACCGGAACAGATTGATCGGGAGAAAATTATGCAGAAAATTCGATTGGCTATGATCGGCGGTGGAGAAGGTGCGCTGATCGGAAACGTGCATCGTATTGCAGCACGGATGGATAATGAGTTTGAACTGGTCGCCGGTGATTTCAGTTCCGATCCTGAGCGCAATTTGCGATCTGCCAATGCATTGGGTGTCTCAAATGATCGGGTTTACGATACGGTAGAAGCGCTGATTGAGGGTGAGAAAGCGCGGCCTGATGGTGCGGAGGCGGTCGCTATCGTTACGCCCAATCATTTGCATTTTGATGCCGTCAAAGCCTGCTTGCAGGCGGGATTTCACGTTATTTGCGATAAGCCTGTGACCTCTGCATTAGAGGATGCCGTCGCGCTTGTTGACATTGTACGAAATGCGCCGGGCATGTTTTTCTTGACACATAATTACACCGGGAACGCCATGGTGCGGCAGATGCGCGACATGGTGCTTTCCGGAGAACTGGGCGAGATACGCTTTGTCAATTGCGAGTATGTTCAGGACTGGCTCAGCGAACCTGTCGAACTGCAGGGGTCCAAGGCCGCTGAATGGCGGACCGATCCTCAAAAGGCGGGCGCAGGTGGGGCAATCGGTGATATTGGAACGCATGCCTATAATCTCGCATCTTACGTAACAGGGCTGACGCCGGATAAACTTTGCGCTGATCTTACTTCGTTTATCAAAGGACGCAGGCTTGATGATAATGCTTCGATTCTGCTGCGTTATGACAATGGTGCAAAAGGGCAATTCTGGATCAGTCAGGTGGCGATCGGCAACGAAAACCGCTTGAATTGCCGCATATTTGGTACCAAAGGCTCACTTGAGTGGTCGCAGGAAGACCCGAACCGCCTTTGGTATTGCAAATCAGGGCAGCCACGCGCCATGCTAACGCGCGCAGGCGCTGGGGCGACCCACGGCAACACGCAATCAGCGCGTGTCCCTCCCGGTCATCCGGAAGGCTTTATGGAAGCCTTTGGTAACATTTATAAGTCGGCTGCCAATGCAATTCGCAGCCATCAGCAGCGCAAGAGCGATCCAAGCAATATTGCATATCCGACAATCGAAGACGGACTTAACGGACTTTATTTCATCGATGCCTGTATCCGCTCCAACGAAGCGGCACACGGCTGGGTCGATGTCGAAACCTGTGCGAGGGAGAGCGCATAATGAAAAGCTACAGCAACCAGATTGGTGTTCATGCCTTGGTATGGACCGGCGATACATCCAAGGCCTCAATTGAACTGGCTGCAAAGCGCAGCATTGAAACGGGTTATGATCTGCTTGAGCTCTCATTGCATGATCTCGATAATCTCGATGTCGATCATGCCCGTTCGGTTTTAAGCGCTTCTAACCTTTCGATTGTGTGCTCGCGTGGATTAGCATTTGATGCCGATGTTTCAAGCGATGACCTGTCTGTCGTTCGCAAAGGTGCGGAACTTCTTCATCATTCGCTGATTGCCACGCATAGCCTTGGCGGAAAACTTTTGACTGGCGCGCTCTATTCGGCGCTCGGGAAGTATGGAAAGCCCGCAAGTGCAAAAGGGCGTGATAATGCTGTTGCTGTTATCAGAGACCTTGCAAGTGAAGCCAACAAGCTTGGCGTTACTTTGGGATTAGAAGTGTGCAACCGCTATGAAACCCATCTCGTTAATACGGCAAGGCAAGCCCTGTCACTGGCCGATGATATCGGGGCGGATAACACGGTAATTCACCTCGATACCTATCACATGAATATTGAGGAAGATAACCTCATTCGTCCATTGCACGAAGTGGGTGAGCGGCTCGGATATATCCATATTGGTGAGAACCATCGCGGCTATCTGGGATCAGGACATATCGACTTCACCGGCTTCTTTCATGCCCTTGCTGACATAAAGTATCACGGACCGATTACGTTTGAATCCTTCTCTTCGGCAGTCATCGCAGAAGGGCTTTCTAACGATCTCGCAATCTGGCGTGATACCTGGTCTGATGGGTTTGAACTTGCAAAGCATGCACGTTCTTTTGTCGATACTCATCTTTCGGTGGCATAACACTTCAGTGGTTGCGGCAAGCTATTCAAAACCGTTGGTTCATCTGAACACGTGACCGGACGCGGTCTTCGCTAATGCGTTTTATCGCAGCTTCTCGAAAGACCGCGCATCGTCACATACTTGTGGAAAATGGCAACAAGCAAATTAATCCTCCTGATGTCAGACTGTACCCCTTTCACTCTCCGGCAGACCGACTTCTGTCGTATGGTTTAAAGCTTCAAGGTTCCAGCGAAAACATGCAACAATAATTCGCATTTTCTCGATGGAAATCTGCAGGGTCTCACCGGCTTGCCTTTCCCAATATCGCACGAATTTTAGAAACTGGTCGGTCCAGATTGGTCCCTTTTTTGACACGTGGTGAACAAGGCAACACAGCAAATATAGCAAAATTCACCTTTTACCATATGTTCCAGCTACCATTAATCAGCTTACTTTTTCTATGAGGTTACGAACATAACGTAACCTTTACCAACTCATCATCTGTTGATGATTAATTCATCGGCTATTTCCATGATCGACGGAACGTCATCCCCGGGACATATCCAACGGCGGTTTCACATCGTCACCGAGCGGACAAATATAAGGCGTTCTGGACGTCTGCTCGGCCAATGCTTCCTTCGCATCTTTCAACAGAAGCGGATCGGTAATCGCATTCAATCCAGTGGCAGCCATTGCCTTTGCAGCATGGACCATTGCTTTGTGTGCAGCGGGTGACTTTCCCTGTGCAACAATCTGCCAGGTATGAAACGGGGTACCTATCGCCACTGTTGGTGCGTGAACCTGAACTGTCGGTACAACCCAACTCACATCGCCAATATCCGTAGAACCAATAAAGGGTTTGCGATTGGTATTTTGTGGCGTGAGGAAGTTGGCGAGTGGCTCGTCTGTTACGGGCATGCCTATCGCTTTATAGACAGAAGTAATATCTTTTTCAGAGAATGTTTTACGAATTTCACCTGCGAATGCACGGTCCTGATCGTCAAAATCGGGCAATCCCAATTCATCCATCGCACTGTAAAGCGCATTTTCCAGCGGCTTATTGTCGAGAGTATTCGAAACGGCACTAACGATTTTCATCTCGACAGTTGTTTCTGTCATCATGGCAGCACCCTGTGCAATCTTATGCACACGATGAACAAGATCATTCATATCCTGCAACTCCATTGCGCGAATGGAATATCGAACGCGAGCATGAGCCTGCACGACATTGGGGGCAATGCCACCCGTATCAAGAATCGCTGAATGAACACGTGCATCTGACGGCATATGCTCACGCATGTAATTGACACCTACGCTCATGAGCTCAAGCGCATCAAGCGCGCTTCGCCCAAGGTGTGGAGCTGCGGCTGCATGCGCTGCGCGTCCTTTGAACGTGAAATCAGCGCGCGTATTGGCTAGTGAAAGTGCGGGAGCGACCTCCCAGAAACTGTATGGATGCCATGATATCGCAATATCGACATCATCAAAAGCACCGGCACGCACCATAAACGTTTTGGCGGCACCACCCTCTTCAGCCGGACAACCATAATAGCGCACACGCGCCGGAATGCCTTTTTCTGCAAGGTAGTTCTTCAAAGCAATTGCAGCGAGCATCGAGCCGGAGCCAAGCAAATTATGCCCGCAGCCATGACCGTGACCACCTGCCTCTATCGGCCGATGCTCTGAAACGCCCGCTTCCTGACTAAGTCCGGGCAACGCATCATATTCGCCTAGAAACGCAATAACAGGGCCGCCCTCTCCTGCTTCACCAATGACTGAAGTCGGAATATCCGCAATGCCCTCCACAACGCGAAAGCCCTGATGCAGAAGTTCCGCTTTATGCTCGGCCATAGAGCGAACCTCTGTGTAACAGACCTCCGGCATTCCCCATATGCGATCACTTAACTCGATAAGCCGCTGCTTCTGATCGTCGACTTTTTGCCAGAGCTCTTTACGGTTATTTGCACTCATTGACTGGTCCAATCTCTGCTTCTAAAGCTGCGCTGCTTCATCAAATACGAGTTGATCGGCTGGTGGAATTCTATTTTCAAACCAGAATGCAGCCGCAGCACGAGACATGGCAGCGCCATCATGACCAACGCCCTCAATATCGATGAGCTTCCAGTTAAATGGCAGTCCAAGCTTTTGGGCATGTGCCTTCGCGAATGCATAGACAAAATGTGCACGCTTGAAACGTGAAGCGCCCTGCGCCAGAGCTTCTGGCTGTGATGGGAGGTTCGGATCATCTTCTACAATGTCCTGATCGCCCGCGAATATATGCATGGGGTATGCAAACCAGCGCGCTAGCTGATCATTTGACAAACCGATACCCCCCATGCCTTCGGGAAACTCTCGATCAAAATCCGGCAGCGTGTACCAACCGGGATTGGCGGCAATCACCGCATGAAACGGATAGGTTTCCTGCGTCGCTAATAAGCGATGCGCAAATTGCCCACCCGCCGAATGGCCATATAGAAAAGCTGTTTTCTGATTGGTTGCGCCCGATTCTTGCAAAGCGGCAAAAACTCTTCCCGGTACACTATATAGCCATTCAGAGTGATCTCGAACGCTTGCATCTGCACGACGGACAAGTCCATTGTTATAGCTTTCAGCCATAGGGAAATAGGCATCTGAGAACGTCGGCGCAGCTATGAGCAATCCGTGCTTTTCGGCTGCGGGTATCCAGAAATCCCGGTATTCATCACCATTACGAAGCATACCGTGCTGGACAATGATAACAGGGTTTTGCGGTTGATAATTCTCTGGCCGATAAAAGTTCACTTCCAGCGGACGATCAGGCTGATACCGATCAATAAATGGGAGCGCACTTCTCCCGACTTCTGGACTGAGCGATGAGGTGATCATTGTAACTCCGAATTATGCAAATGACATGCCGCGCTTTGATGCGCAGAAACTTCTTTAAGTTCAGGGCGATGTTCGCTGCAAACCGGCATGGCTTGCGCGCAACGCGGGTGGAAAGGGCAACCGCTAGGCGGTGCGAGAGGCGACGGTAAATCGCCTTTGAGCGGCTCGAAGTTGCGCTTGCGCCGCTTGACCGAAGGACTGGCATTGAGCAAGGCCGCGCTGTAGGGATGTGCAGGGTTTGCAAAAACATCCGCAGCCGATCCGATCTCTACAATCCGGCCAAGATACATGATCGCGATACGGTCACTGATGTGACGCACCACCCCCAGATCGTGACTGACGAACAGATATGTCAGTCCGTATCGGTCGCGCAGGTCCATAAACAGATTGATGACCTGTGCCTGGATGGAGACATCAAGCGCCGAAACAGGTTCGTCACAAACCAGGAAATCTGGTTTAACGGCAAGCGCACGCGCAATGCCGATACGCTGTCGCTGACCACCAGAAAACTGATGCGGATAGCGTTCACGATAAGCCACATCAAGACCGACCTCTTCCAATGCACGGTCAACCATGGCCGGTATCTCGCTTTTCGGCATCAGCTTGTGAACCTTCAGCGCTTCCGCGACAATCGCATGAACCTTCATCCTGGGATCAAGCGAAGCAAACGGATCCTGAAAAATCATCTGCACCTTCAGCAGAAAGTCGAGCTTTTCGCGGTCACGCAATTCAGCGACGTTTTTATTTTTATAGAAGACATCGCCCGTCGTCGGCTTATGGATGCCGGTTGCTATACGTGCCAAGGTGGACTTACCACAACCAGATTCTCCAACCAGTCCAAGAACCTCACCCTTTTTGACGCTAAGATCAACACCTTCTACAGCGCGTAACAGCCTGTTGGGCTGCTTTTTTCCGGCAAGAGCGAGGATTTTCTCGGCGGCCGTCACTCTGGATTCAAAGTGTTTGCGAACGCCTTTCATCTCGAACAAAATATCGCTCACGAGATCACCTCCAAGCTCGCAACCGGGTTGTGGCAACGGAAAATATGATCTCCAACACTCTGCTTTTCTGGATATATATTGGTGCAAACGTCGATGACGTGATCACAGCGCGTTCGGAATGGACATCCGGATGGTCGCGCATCGATACGAGGCGCATTACCATTGATTTGGTGAAGTCGCTCACCCGGACGAACCATGCCTGTTGAGGAGCTCAGCAAGCCAAGCGTGTAGGGATGCATAGGGCGATCAAGCACATCATCCACCAAACCGCTTTCGACAATCTGCCCGGCATACATAACCGCAACTCGATCAGCCAATTCGGCAACGACTGCAAGATCGTGCGTGATCCATAGAACCGCTGTTCCGGTTTCGCGCGCCAGTTTCTGAACCTCATAAAGGATCTGGCTCTGTATAGTGACGTCCAGCGCGGTCGTCGGCTCATCGGCGATAATAAGATCGGGACTATTGAGCAAAGCTATTGCAATAGCCACACGCTGACGCATGCCACCTGAAAACTCGTGCGGATATTGTTTCAATCGCGCTTCCGGTGAAGAAATGCCAACTCGTGTCAGTGCCTGCATAGCCTCGCCGCGTGCTTGCTCACGGCTACAGCTCCGATGCTCGAAAATTGCTTCAAGCATCTGCTCTCCGATGGTAAGGACCGGATTGAGCGTAGACAGCGGATCTTGAAAGATCATCGCAATACGGTCACCGCGCATCGAACGCAATTGTTCCTCTGAGGCCATCCGAAGATCGGTTCCGTTGAAAAGTACCTTGCCCTCAACAATCTCTCCCGGCGCATCAATCAACTGAACAATCGAAAAGCCCGTTACCGATTTTCCGGAACCGGATTCTCCTACGAGGCAAAGAACTTCGCCGCGTTCGACCTGAAGATCGACCCCATCAACCGCGGACCATGCCCCGCCGAGTAAGTGAAAGACCGTGCGCAGACCTTTTATATCAAGAAGTGCTGTCATGCGTTGGCTCTCACATTAAAGCTGCGGCGAACACGATCACCCACAAAATTCAGCGAAATAATCAGCAGAACAAGTGCTACGCCGGGAAAAACAGCGATCCAGTATTCACCTGAAAGCAGATACTCAAAACCATTCGCAATCAACAAACCAAGAGATGGCTGTGTTACGGGTACACCGACACCGAGAAACGACAAGGTAGCTTCAAGCGTTATCGCACCCGCAATACTGATTGTGGACATGACCAGCACAGAGCCGACCGAGTTCGGCAGCAGGTGCGCCAGCATGATATGGCGTGTTGGAAGACCGAAATTGACTGCGGCCTCAATATATTCTTTGCGCCGTTCAACCATCGCAGAAGCACGCATCAGGCGCGCATATTGCGCCCACTGAACCACGATGATAGCGAAAATCACCTTATCTATTCCGCGCCCAACAGATGCCAAAAGCACGAGGGCTACGAGGATCGATGGAAACCCAAGCATGAAATCGACAAAACGCATGATGAGCGTATCAACAATTCCACCGCTTTGCGCTGCAAATAATCCAGCGGTAACGCCGATGATCATCGCACCAAGTGTCGACAGAAGTCCAACAAGCAAGCTTGTGCGAAGGCCGTAAAGGATTGCACTGACCATATCGCGCCCCTGCGCATCAGTGCCAAGCCAGTATGTCATTCCAGTCATGCTGGCTGAACCGGGTGGAAGCCGATTGTCCATGACACTCAGCGAACCAAGGTCATAGGGATCTTGAAGCGCAATAAATGGTGCCAAGATCGCTAGCAGCACCATACATGCAAGAAGAATAGCAGCACCGCGCATCGTGGGTTTATTGCGAATGCGCTTGAGGACAAGCTTGCGCAAAGATGTGTTAGCAGCTTCGGGAATAACGGGCTTGTTCATACCATCTCTCCCGAAAGCTTCACTCTTGGGTCGAGGGCTGCATAAAGGACGTCGACGAGAAAATTGACACCGACGAAAAGCAGCGTCGCCAACATGACATAGGCAACCACAACCGGGCGATCGAGCTGATAGATACTATCGATCAGAAGTTTACCCATGCCCGGCCAGGAGAACACCGTTTCCGTGATGGTGGAGAAGGCAACCAGACTACCGAATTCAATGCCCGCGACGGTTACAACGGGGATAAGAATATTGCGCATGATATGCCGAAAAACGATACGTTTATGACGCACGCCCTTGGCGCGGGCAAACTTAACATAGTCCTGCGTTGTGGCCTCGGCCGTGCCAGCAGCAACGAGTCGCACCAACAGGGCGGATGTCGGGACAGCAAGGTTGAGTGTTGGTAGAATAAGATGGCGCAAGCCATCGAGGGTAAAAAGGCTTGTCTGAATTCCGAAGAGGGCAACCGTCTCGCCTCTTCCTGCAGTTGGAAGCCAGCCGAGAACCACACTGAACAGCAAAATCAACATCATTCCCTTCCAGAAACTAGGAAGAGAAAAGCCGATGACTGTTCCAGCCAAAACAATCCGCGAAAAGCGACTTTCAGTATTCAGACCCGCATACAGTCCCAAAGGTACACTGACGATTGTAGCAAGCGTCATAGACAAGAGTACCAACTCTAATGTGGCGGGAAGACGCCCAAGTATGAGGGACACAACCGGCACGCCATGGACAAAGGACGTCCCCAAATCGCCTTGCAGAGCATTGTCAAGAAAGGTGAAATATTGCTGCCATACCGGCAGATCCAGTCCAAGCCTCTTAATTAATGCCAGCCTTTCGGCAGCACTAACCTGTGGTGGTACCAGCAGTTCAATTGGATCACCAATGCCATAAATGGCAAAGAATACGGCTACCGAAACCGCCAGCAGTACCAGCGCGCTCTGGATCAAGCGCTGCAAAGCATATACAGTCATCACATTTTACCCGAACTGTATTGAGAGGTTTTTGCATGCGCCCGATAGGGCGCACGCAATTCTAAAGAAGATAATTACTTCTTCGGCTTCGCTGACATTGCAAGGGTGAACTGATCAGAACGGCCGGTGAAATCGATATCGGCCTTATGAGCCCAGATGCCACTTTCGAAATGCAACGGAATAAACGCATAATCCTTCAGCACTTCAGTCGTCGCCTGCTGCAAAAGCGCAGAACGCTTATCGTCGTCCATCGTTTCCACAGCCTCATAAATCAGCTTGTCGAAAGCAGGATTCTTGTAACTTCCATAATTGGAACCGCCCATCGTACCCGCTTCATTAGGTGATGCAGGCCACTGACGCAGGAACGACGAAGCTTCGCCGCTCGTCGAGGCCCATCCACCCAGTGCAACACTCAATTCTTTCTTAGAGCGACGCGGGAAATACAATGCACGTGTCATTGCATCAACATCGGCTTTAATCCCAATCTGCGTCAGATATTGCGCAACAACCTGCGTAATCTGGCTATCATTGATGTAACGATCATTTGTCGTTGAGAGGGTGAGTTCAAATCCGTCTGGGTAGCCCGCTTCTGCAAGGAGCTTCTTAGCAGCAGCAGGATCATAACGCAGCTCCGGCGCGTCCGGCAGTGTACCAAACATGCCCTTCGGCAGGAACTCATTTGCCTGCTCAGCGGCGCCATCCATCAGACGGGCGATAATTGCTTGTCTGTCAATCGCCAGCGACATGGCTTCACGCACACGAACATCCTGCAAAGGATTTTTGCCGTCAGCAGATTTGACAAAGGGGCTTTGTTCACGACCCACATCCAGCTGGTAATAAATGACGCGGGTAGTCGGAGTGACTTCAGCAACGAAACGCTTGTCGTCCTTAATACGCTTCAGATCACGCGCCGCTGGATTTTCGACAAGATCATAATCTCCGGCAAGCAGACCGGCCAATCGCGTTCCGGCATTCGGGACAGGAATAAAACGTACGCTTTCCCAAGGCTCTTTATCACCCCAGTAATTATCATTCCGCTCTAAGTCGATCGTGGATCCTTTTACATAGCTTTTCAGCTTGTAAGGCCCAGTTCCGATCGTCTTTTTACCGTCATTAAAGTCACCAACAACTGGCCAGGCACCCGTGACACCACAATTATTGGCTGGATCAAAAGTAATTTTCCCATGATCAACAATCGACGAGCTTAAAATTCCGACCGTCCCCATAAAGGTTGCAAGCAGTGGCTCAGGAACTTTTGTCGTGATGATCAGGGTTTTAGCGTCAGGTGCTTCGACCGATTCAAAATTTGCTGTAATATCCGCAAACGAACCAGAAACTGCGGTTTCATTTTTTAATGTGCGGCAAAAGGTAAACAGCACGTCATCAGCTGTGAAGGGTGTTCCATCAGAGAATTTGACGCCGTCACGCAGCTTGAAAGTCCACTTGTTCTTGCCATCGTTCTCCCATGATTCAGCCAGAGCCGGATGCAACTTCTGCTTCTCATCCTGCCTGGTCAGACTATCGAAAATATGCGCCGCCAGCGCATTGTTCGGCGTCAGATCATGATAATGGGGATCAACAGCAGTCGCTTCCGAAGAAAGCGCGACTTTAAGAGTCTGGGCATTTGCTGCACCACACAGAACTGTGGACGCAAAAAGGCTAGCTATCACGAGCTTTTTGTACATAACTATATTCGTTCCCTTGGAGTAGACATCTTTTTGATGTGATTATTTTCATTTTTAGATTATATGAAAATTTCTAGACGTCAACGGCGGAAATAATCAATGGCCACAACTTTGAGTCCCAAGTCAGAATTTGCTCAGCGAATGGCTGAGGTTTATCCGTCTCTGAGCAAGTCCCATCAGAAGATTGCCGATTTCGTTCTGGCGCGACCGTTAGATGTTGTGGCTATGTCAATTGACGGCGTCGCGGAGGCAAGCGGCAGTTCCACCGCAACGATTACACGATTTGTAAAAACCGCAGGATACAGCGGGTTTAGTGAGTTTCGCGAGCGAATTGTATCAGATTATCAGTCAATTTCATCCGGAGTAGCTGATTATCAAAACCATGAAAGTAGCCTAAACGGCCAAACGTCAACCCTTCACAGATTGCTCATAGACAATGTGCACAACGTACAAAACACGGTCTCAAACATCGACTATGTAACGGCCCAGAGTTTCATAAGTTCTATCATTGAAGCACATCGCATCATCATATTGGGAACAGGTGCGAGCCACTATGCCGCATCATATCTTGAGGAAGGTTTGGCGCTCTATACCGAAAAAAGCGTGACAAACGCTCTTGTGCGCGGTGCCAGCTCATATTCAAGCAATATTATCAATTCTATCACGGAGAGAGACGTCGTTATTGCAATATCTATTCCCAGATATTCGCAAAGCACTTTGGATCTTACGAAGTTGGCAAAATCCAAAAATGCCAAGATCTTGGTATTAACCGATAGCCCGACTTCGCCCCTCGCTTCACTTGCAAACAGCGTGATTTATGCGACGGCCAAGAGTGAATTGTTGCCCAACTCACCTTCCGCAATTTTCACCGTTGCTGAAGCAATTGTTGCAACGGTTGCTGAGCAAAGGCCCGATATAGTCGAGTCATTGCGAAAAATCCCGCCACCGAACATCATTCGGTGACGGTTCGTCGCGTGCTAAAGACCGCGACTTTCTCGTCAAAGAAATCGAATACGCCAGCCTTGCAATGTTGATGGGCTTTGCCCGTGGCTGGAAGCCGACAGTGTTTGTAAAATGAGTAGATCACGCGGCGAGCCGCCAAAGACGCTCATCAACAAGGATTATCCATTTCAAGTCGTGCTTTTTTTGACCGACTGGACAGGACAAATCTTATCCAAATGCTGAATGACAGCACGCGTCTGGGTGGATATCACCTTTGGGTTAGCGCACGGCATGATATCAAATACTTCGAAATAGCTATGTTCAAAACGGAAGAAGGCCAGCACGAGTACATCAGGCTTTATAGCGGCGGTACGCATGATCCATGGGATTAAAAATCTAAACCATGGGAGAAATACTTTGAAAAATGCGATCAAAACCTCGCCAATTAGAAGCAATACCACCTGAAACGCGTATCGAGGATATGGTGTCGTGGTATAAGTTGAACGGTTACTGTTTTCCGTGTGGCCATATTGGACCAATTCAGCACAAGATCATTCTGCGCAAGTTTGGCACGCACACCTCTTTCATTGACCTTCACAAGCGAATGCGTTGCACAGTTTGCAATTCAAAGGGTGAAAGTCAGTTTGGCGTAAGAAAAATTCCTCGCTGGAACTATACGCAATTGGACTGAGTAGTTGGGCGGCATCAATTGACGCCCTATTCTCTTCCTTGCAGGAGGATCACATGTGCAATCTGTACAACATCACGACAAACCATGAAGCCATGCGCCGATTGTTTCCAAAATTTGGCGACGTGACGAACCGTGTTGATCCTCAATTGGACGTTTACCCAGATTATCCCGCCCCAGTCATCCGAAATCTCGCTGAAGGAGCATGAGTTGGCATATCTTCGCCGGGGAATGCCAACGCCACCCCTATACGTGACGGGCGAAGCAGATACGGGCGTCACGAACATTCGCAACCTAACCTCTCCTCATTGGCGGCGATGGCAAGGCGTTGAAAGCCGGTGCATTGTTCCAGCCACCTCATTCTTTGAATACGGTCAAACGCCAGATCCAAAAACGAAGCGCAAGCCGCTGCACTGGTTCGCTCTGAATGAGGAAAAGCCGCTGTTTGCGTTCGCTGGCATCTGGACGACATGGCAAGGCGTGCGGAAGAAAAAGGAAGGGCCGGCCGAAGTCGATATATTCGGCTTTCTAACTACTGAGCCTAACGCAGTCGTTAAGCCGGTCCATCCCAAAGCAATGCCCGTCATTCTTCGCACGACAGAGGACATTGAAACCTGGCTTCTCGCTCCATGGGATGAGGCAAAGGAAATGCAGAAACCATCGCCAGACGCGGACTTTATCGATTTCACACCCACAAATGACAATGAGGAGGAGCAAAAAAACTTATTCTCGTTTTTTGGCATGTCAATTTCTAATGGCATGAATAAAGGCTTCCATCCGCTTAGTATAAATTTCTCCACAAAGTTTACTATGAAGTAAAAATTGGTGTAAATTTTGAATATCAAGCTTTAATGAAAATTGTTCCACGAAATATCATCAATAGGTTGCGGCCATATATTTAGCTCATTAGAAAATGATACCTATAACTGCAAAATATGGAGAAATATATGCGCCGTCTAATTATTGCAGCAGCAATTACCGGAACAACATTGACTTCCGCATTTGCTCAACAGCCAACGCCTGAACAGATGGAAATGGCTTACAATGCCGCGCGCAATCAACTTGGCGTGCTCTCATACTGCCAGGAAAAGGGATTTATTGACGGCAGCGCAATCGAAGTTCAGGCAAAGTTGATGACGCTAGTTCCAACTCCCGCTGACGTCTCTAAGGGCGATGCAGCTGAAGCTCTCGGTAAAGAAGGAAAAGTTTCAGCTATGGGCATGGAGCAGGACATTCAAACGTCAGCAAAGGCTCAGGGCATTGATGAAGCGAAGCTTTGTGAAATGATGGCTAGCACCATTAAACAAGCAGCAGCCAACTTGCCAAAATAAAAAAGTAGCCCTGCTCGTTGTAAGCGCAGTGGGGCTTTTTCTCGTCCTACGCCAGCACTACAAGAACTTGATCAAGGCGCTTGTTGAAAACCGCCATCGCAATTCTCATCGAGGGCACGCAAAAGTCCATCTGGCTTAGTTAATTGGCGGAGGCTGGCGGCACTTGCTCGGAGGAAGCAGGCGGGACAGAGTGCTCGCTGTTTGCTGGAGTTTCCGGTTCGATGACATTGCCGAATATCTCTATCCCGATCCAAACGACTGCCGCCGCAGCAAGACTGACCAACAATATAATGAGTACTGGTTTGCCTTCTTTGCCCTGCCGCGCCTCGGTGGGGTTTAACTTTTTCACGAGATATTCCTCCTGTCAGAATAAACCTAACTAAGAGGCCAACCGTCAAAGCGCGAATAAGTTCCGTTCTGGCGCTAGCGCCTTCTATTTCTTATCCTGCACCAGCAGAAAAGAGAGCGAGCAACACAATAATCCATTCTCTAAGATTTAGTGTCCTCCTCCCTATTTCAAAAAAATAAACCCGCCGCAGCGGGTTTAAGTTATCGTTCAACTAATTTCAGTAATCACTTAATTTTCATCGAGCAACTGATAGCTGAATGTATGACATTCATTGAACTTACATTGTACGCCAACAGATGCGAAATTCACCACTGCAATTACGACCACGTAAACGCTTAAAATACCGGCTAGTGTTTTCAGGATCGGAAATTCAGAAACAGGTCTGTCACGCCACTGAGTATTTCCACCCCAGACAACCAGTTGTGCAGCCAATGCGATGATTAAGCATGTCGCTATCAACACCGACCATACAGGCATGTGCATCCCAAAAACCGCACTGCCCACATATTCATGTCCAGGTCGAGGGTAAATGTCGAGCAAGGTCTGACGTACGGCAATAACGAGCAAGAGAACTGAAAAACCGAGACTAATACCTGTGTTGCGATAGGAATAGCCGTGTCGGAACTGCTGCATGATTCCAAAACAGACACCGAACATTGCTGCACGTTGCAATAAGCATAACGGGCACGGCAGTTCACCGCTAACGTACTGCAATGTCATTGCGGCCGTCAGAATTGACGCAACGACAGCCATCATGCCGAGCATGTAGAAGTAAAGAAACCCCGCCAGTGTGCCTCTGTCTTTATAAGCTTGCGTATCCATAATAACCATATCAGCTATCTCCTCAAGCAAGCTTTGTTGACTGAATTGGCATCAGTTCTGTTTGTATCCATGGCATTCTGTAGCCATAATCAGGACTATAAATTTCCCAGAGGAATTGATGGACCGCCAAAACAAAGAAAATAGCTAAAAGCAATAGTGCAACGCACCTACGCCCATACCAGCCGACGACAAGCGCAGCAGCCATAAACCCAAAAACAACGAACATCATGTATAATAACTCCAAGCCCATTTATAAGATGCTTATTGTAATTTATTGCAAATAAATAGATTTTATTAGCTATTTATTTTACTACATTACTTTATGATTAACTTCATATTTTACAGTGACTTCAAACCACCCTCGATCAAAAAAGCCACGAACGCCATTATCAAGCCACTGATAACCAGCCACCTGTTTTTGGACAGGATGCTGCTCACCTTCTCGATCTTTTGGTCGAGGTCGTCGTCAAATCGCTTGTCCACGTTCTTCCATTTCTCGTCGGTTCGTGCGCCTGCAATCCCCGACTGACACTGCCAAAGCTTGGTGACGCGAGGCACAGTCCCGGTCAGATTGTGTTCCATGGCGCTCATGCGCGCTCACCGCGTGTCAGATCGCAGTATGGGCCCTTGGTTGCGGCCACTACCGGAAACGATGCCCACTCCTGCGAAAGACGCTTGCACAACTCAGTGCAGCTGATTTTGCCAGCGATGAACTCGTTACACCCGCGACAAATGAGCAAGTGAAAGCCGAGGCGATCTTGCAAATCCGGGTCGAAGAACTGGGTACCGCGTAAACCAAGCTCCTGAGCCAAACGTGCAAGTGGCTTTCATGAACCGGTATCGACCGGATGCTGACGATTTGAAGCCCTTCGAAAATGAAGCCTGTGGGTCGATAAATTTGCCAAGCGTCAAGCTTGTGATCTGCTTGGGTAGCTTCCCCTGATTGTGGCCGTAGATTACGTCATAAGATGCGCGGACTATGCTTCCGACTTCCGTATGTGCGATGATGTCAAGCAAAAACGCCGCGCCAGCAGGCACGGTTCTATCCATTGCATTTTCGTTTCTTGTGACACTGTGTTGGGGCCGTATGGCTTGAAGGTCGTTTTTCCCTGTCGCGACCCGGTTGTTATGGCGTACTCTAATCACAGCCTGGATACGCGCCAAATATCATTCCACACAAAGACATCGCGAAGCGTGACAGCCCGAACGCTGACTAATACGCGTTCTGCGAATTGGACTGGTGGGATTAAGTTGTCATTCGTACAATCAATTCGTAATAGGCTATCTTCATAGCGTTTGAGGTTTCCGTGTCAGACAAATTTGAATGGGTCGATCTCCCCCAGGGTCAAGCACAGTTTTGCGGCAGCATACGGGGCACCGACGAACTCGGTCACAATACGTTTGCTATTCGTTTTCTTGGGAGAACCTTCTATGGAGAATTCGAGTATTCTCGGTGTCTAAATGCGTCGGCAAGCACAATAACCATTAAAATGTTCGGTTATAGTGACAAGACTAATCTCGGCAACACGTCCAAAGGTTCGCGCTTTCATTTTAACCAGAGTGATGTGAAAGCAATTTCCGACATGATAATACAATTATTATTACAAAAGAGTAGCAAGCCTTTCCCATTACACAAATTAGTGGATTTTACAGGAAACATTATCTTTGCCGATGACTGGATTCAACTTACTTCACTTTAGCGAGTATTTTTCTGACTTTTAATCGGCACATCTATCAAGAGGAGGGTATCGCCAAGGTGCAATTTCATTGTGATTTCCTATTTTTGTGAGATGATTAGTCTGCGCTCTTAAAGCCCCCGCTTTCAGTAGAGCGCAGCCCCGGTAGCGCCCACATGCACCGGGGCTTTTTTTTATGGATCAAAATCTATAGCACGACGTTAACAGTTCATTAGGAATTTGGGAGAACGTCATGCCAGCAGAGTTTTGGGCTTCAGTCGCTACTGTTAGTTTTATCGTGACTATTTTTTGTGCATTGATGTGGCGTTGCAGAGAGGCAGCAGATCCTCGCAGAGAGTGGTCTGATTAGTTTAATCGGGGTACGCGACGGGTAACGCTAATTTCGCTATAAGCCTGGACACCGTTGCTATCATTTTTCTGCAAAGCCGTGAACCTTTTCGCCATCCGGTAGTTTATCTGGCGAAGAGGACAAATGATGGGCACTTTCATCACCACAATATCAACGGCTTGGCTTGTTCTGATCGTATTCAGTGCGTGGATAGAGCGTAACGATTAGTGATAATCCATATTTGATATAAATAAGTTCACAGAGCCACACATGCATCATCCATTCTTACCAGACGCAGACGGCGTAATTTACGCAGGTTTATTCATTGCCATTATTGCTCTCCTGGTCATGAGCTTCACCGCAAAAGGTAGTCTGTAATCTGGCGCCGTATGCGTAAGCCGTTCGGCTCATACGCACTGGTTTCACGCTATATTATGGATGTTAGCAATTTTGAGAGACACGGCCGGAACTCCGTTGGGCTAGTCACGTTGTTGCCAACGGTGGGCGTACAAAAGAACGGATAGTTGCCATGTATAAAATGTCAGCATTTGCAGCAGTGTTCATGTCGGTTGTTGCTTTAACCGCTCCAGCAAACTCTCAGAGTATTGAAATCGGCCCGAATGGCATTCAGGTCATTCCTGATGGTAACAATCGAATGGACCGCAACCGCCGAGTCATTCGCGGTGATATCAGTGAGCGTCAAGCAGCGCGCATTGCGCGAGCCGAGGGTATGGATGAAGTTGAAAGCGTCTCCAGCCGTCGTAACAGCTTCGTCGTTCGCGGAATAGACCGCCGAGACAACGACATGCGCGTTGTCGTTGATCGACGTACTGGTGAAGTTCTCGAGGTTCGCTGAAGATAGATTAAGCCCCCACAGCCACTAGTCGTCCGGGGCTTTTCTTTTCAGAACACTCGGCTAGATTGCAGAGGCGCCAGACATGTGACAGTCCTTGTCCACGCGCAGCCTTGTCATGGTGGGGGCTATGGCAAGGCGTTCCTTTTTCTTGAGCTACACTCGTTTTTCGGCAGCGCGGGCACGTTGTGGGAATGTTTTCACGCAGCCTCGGATGTGACATCGCTCCATCCGGGGCTCTCCATTTTTGGTCCGTTCGGTAATAGATCTGATGCATTCAAAGTCATACGAACAAATGCTTTGGTGTAACCCTAGCTTGATACCTCTCGCTGGGATTTTATTTTCTAGCACGTTCTGTAATACATAAGACGCACTCAAGGCCGCCCATCATAATATCTTCGGTGTAAGGTCTCGGAATTGAAGTACCGTCTGCCGGTTTTTTCTTTCACATGTTGATTTACCCCACGATTTTGAGCAACATTTTCATTTTGAAGGGATCAACTAGCCCCAAGACAAGATATTTTTCGTCAACATCATAATCGTAGTTATATGGTATACTGCTATATGAAAAAGTGAGTCAAAGTCGGCTGAAACTCAACAGCCTTTCCAAAAAAGTAGGTTGGTCATGTCACCATTTTACCTTAAATCCAACTTGCCCTTTAATCATATAGCTATCTGCAAAGCTGTTGAAGCTTGTGTTGTAAACGCCTTCACCATAGATCGAAAACTTATCATCATTCCAGTTGTATGTTCCTCCCAAACCCACGCCAGCCCAGAATCGATCTTTTGCATTGGCTAAGCTTGTTTGTTCCAGATCGACTTTCGTTCCATCGAGGAATTCATAATAAAGATTCGTCAGCCCATAAATATGGGTGCGGTTTGTCATGCCCTGGCTGTTTTGCCATGCATTCTCATGAGCTAATGCAAGTCCCAAACGGGAATGAAGACTATCGCCGCGTTCCAGTTTAGCTCTGGAGCCAAAGCTATCAGTGAAATCATCAAAACGAATGGCCGAATATATCAGTTGTGCTTGTGGGGTAAAAGACCATGACGGATCATCCAGCGCAATGCGCTTTCCACCTTCTATAGAGAAGGCATAACCAGTACCATGATTGTCCCGGGCAAGATCTGCGACAATCATATCCGACTTCAGGTTACTGCGATACCAACTGAACTGTGCCTGTGCATCGGCATAATAACCCTCATCATGATACCATGTAAGCGATGTTCCAACACGATAACCGTCCGTGTTGATCGTTCCATCGCCAGAGGCTGAATAAACTCTGGTTTCAGCGGATGCATATTGGAAGGTTAAGCCGCCAATGAGCTTTCCTGTATTGTTTTGTTGCAACATGCCGTCAATACCAATCTGAACTTTATAGATGTTCTGATTGAAATTGACTTCACTTCCGGAGACATGTGGTTTGATATGATTGTGCGCGCCTTCAATGCGTCCCCAGATACCATTGCCCTCTGTATGATTGCCAGCTTCCTCAATGGCGGCATAGGCACTATCAACACTGTCTGCACCTTGTATGATGGTTCGATTGCCATTCCCTGCCCATACACGATTGCCGTTACGCTCTTGTAGAGTGGAGAAGCTGTTTAAAGCCAGAAGTGATTGCCCATAGGCTTCATAAACAGGAGCACCTGCTTGATAGAGAGGCTGAGGATTAGGATCATCACGCAGAGAACGCAAATACCAATCACCATCAGAAGCGTCGCTGATGCCATTTTTGTGAAGCTTATAGGCATAAGCACCAATCACAACAGCCTGTTCGCCTTCATGTTCATAATTGCCCTGTAACCTGAAAACGCCATTAGAGTTCTGCTTGACATCAACAAGCTTGATCCCCTCCACAGTATAGGTTCCAGTGCCGCCAGCATTTTCAACTGCCAGAGTGGTGAAACCTTCACTATTGCCATTGATGACCAGTCTGTCGGTTATGGAATTGTCGTCGCTCAAGACAGTGCGCATCCGGATGATACCATTATTACCAATATAATTGCCGTTAATGGTTAAAGTGGTTCCCGGCGTCACACCCATGTCAGTCAGCCCGCCATTGGTGAGTGAAGACAAGGTCTGGTCGTAATTTTGTAGGGCGAGCGTACCACCGTCTTCAATCGTAAAAGCGGAAGCCTGGCTGAGGAGATTTTCACCCGTAACTGTCAATGTGCCACTACGTATGATGGTCTCACCGGAATAATTACCTTCAGCTGCGATTTTCAACGTGCCAAGCCCGCGCTTGACGAAACCGCCCGTGCCTGTAAAGGATGTAAGGGTTGTCAGCGTATCGTTTTCTTCTACTGCAATGGCACCATTACCATCATCGAAAATGACAGGTCGGTTCAAATCCATATCAGTCGTAGCCAGTAACGTGCCGCCGTCAAAACGTAATGTGGCGGAAGGAGCGCCCAGGTTGGAATCCCTTGATACAGAAAGTACACCACCAAGCAATTGCGTCTCACCTGTATAGGTATTGTCATTGGTCAGGATGACTTTACCGCTGCCGATAATATTCAGTGTATCAGAAGCGCCATCGACAATCCTGGAGCTAATGGTTGTGGCGACGCTCGTTGCTATATTCAGTGTACTGCCGCTTGCACCTTTAAGCGCAAGTTCACCGTCAACAATCTGATATCCATCGGTGATAAAGTTTAATGTATCAAACGTTTGCGTTCCCTCTACGCTGACAGTTCCTTTCTGTCCTGCAAAAACACCAACGGACTCACCCCAGACATCATGCGCTGTAATAACAAAATCATCCACCCAATTGGTATTGACTGCATTCCATATGCCATCGCCGCCCGCTGCATTGCCCGAACCTGACATTTTCGTCCCATCCCAGAACTGCATAGTTTGGCCCGCACCAAGAACCTTCAGGTAAATCGACTGTGGTATGTCGTAACCAACTGATGCAGAGCCTATGTCAAAATCCGGCTTTGTAGAGACGACGGTCTCATCGGAGAACTGCGTGCCGTAGGAAGGCGAGTTGTAAAGAAACAGAATATAAATGCCAGCACCGGCAACTCTTGTCTCAAGACTGGCACCATCGATGTTAAGCTGATCTACAAAAACCGCCGTGTCTTGTGCATTATCATCGGGATTGAGCGATCCCATGTTATTAAAATCAAAAATGGCCTTGGAGGTCGCCTTGAGATTAAGCTGGTCCAGAAATACAAGACTACCGCCATTGTCACCTATACTTAACGTACCGTCGACATCGACGATACCTGAAAAGGCGCCATAGCCTCCCAATGTTCCACCTGACAGAACATTAACCTTGCCACCTAAAATGTTGAGATTGTCAGTGTCTCCGTCTTCGTTGCCAAGATAAAGCTTGCCGTCATAGATGTTAGTCGTACCGTTAAATTGGGAATTGTCAGCGGTAAACGTGGTATTGCCCGCATAATGGTTGATTGTGTAACTGCCAGCGCCAGCATCCGAGAGCTTCGCTTTAAGCTTAAACTGACCTATATGATTAAAATTTATAGAGTTATCACCATAACCCAGTCTGATTTCTTTGGCAGATAAGAAACCAGGATTTGCAGGACTTTGTCCGTGTGCAGAACCAAAATTAAGTTGTGAGCTCAAGCCGGCTGTGGAAATGGTTTGAGCGCCTAAATTAATAATTCCGTTACTATCGCTAACCTTGACCATAGCACCGTCTGAAAGCGTCAGGGATGCCGTCCCTTTTTGGCCAATGTGTATATTACCGGCTACAAGTGTTGTTCCGGGATCTGTTAATCGGACTGCACCAATACTTCCAGAACCTTCAGCAATAGAGAGTGAATTTCCAGCAATTAAAGACCCGGAGTTACTTACATTTATTGCTGCACGTCCGTTTAATCCGACGACAGTATCACCGATATAATTTGTTAAGTTAGATTTTATTCCAGATATATAGACGGCACCCTCACCTGTTGAGCGATCACCAATTATAATACGATGTCTACCATCGATAGATTCACTTGAATAATCGGACGCGCTTCCACCTTTTGATATGTTAAGGGTACCGTTTCCTTCTTTTCCAATAATAAATAAATCTGAAAACTCTATAAAAGACCCTGTATCTTCAACATTAACAATCCCATTTGATCCAGCATTCTCACCTAAAATTATATATCCGGACGCATATGCATTTTTATTGTTGATGACATTGAAAATACCCGTATTGGACTTTCCAACAATTATATTATCGGCATCACAACGAGGCCGATCCCGGCTTGCACTGCATGTTGCATACTCAGTTCTGTTATCAATTATAAGCGACCTATTAACGGGAATAGGCTTCGGAAGCTCGTCATCATCGTCATCGTCATCGTCATCGTCATCGTCAAAATCATCAACGTCCAAACTTACTTTCATGAAGTAATCATTGTAATTAACATTGAAGTTCTGCGCATTCGTTATATTTTGGTTGTATAGCAGCAAAAACAATATGATAGGTATGCATCTCATTAGCGCCATATCCCCCACATTTTAGATATAAAATGGCTAATTAAACGATACTTTTGGTAATACTTTTATAAGATACGCTATTTCATAATCATGTATGAAGTAGCAATTATACCATATAGCATTGATATAGATAGTGTTTATTTAATTACTTGATTAACAAATTTTCCGCACTCATGGGTGATCGCGGATTATTGTTAGAACGTAACCTGATAAGCCGACGCCCTGGATAGGAAATGTGTTTATTACTGGTGTGAACCAAGATGGTGTGGCGTTGACTATACAACGCTGACGACGGCAGATGAAGGACACGATGATCGGCGCAAACCTCGCATGACGCCATTCGGACACGCCCGGTTGCGCAATGACGTGATCAACACAAGCACAGTGGCGAACGGAACATAGAATATCTCCAAGCGCCCCCTACCAAGAGCATCTTTTTCACAGCCAGATAGGAAATTGTCAAGCAAAGGCTAGTGTTCACGATTTCCAATTCCCTGAGGCGCCTCACCTGGTCGCTATGCAGTTCACCGATTTCTGCGAGGCAGCGGCATGTTTTGAATTCTGTTATGCCTCTTGATCGGATCGCATGAACGGTCCAAATTTTCTACTAAAGTCCTTTAAACATGACGCATCTCATGCAAAGGTTCGGAAGAAACCGTCTATGATACTTACATATCGTGACGGCTCCGCGCATCGTTTTGGTGATGCATCGCCGTCCAGTTATACTGACTTTGGTCGATAAGCGGGCCGCAAAACAACACGGGGAAGTCAGGTCATTACTTGACTTCCCTTATAAGAGGAGCGCCTTCCCCCTCGCTCTTCAACGTAAAATTTTAACATATTTCTATAATACGTCTTTAGCAAATGGATAATATTGTCATGAAAAAGTATGCTTTACAAAAAAATATACAAATTGTTTGTAAATACGAATAATTTTCAACTGTCATACTTAGCATTTTTTTACTTACTTAACATTTCCGGCCTTTTTCATCGGATATGCCATTATTAAAGAAATATCCATGTTATTAACACATATATAAAATATCTATATATATTTTTAATGACCAATAAATGAAAAAATATATTTGCTCGTAAAATATTCAAAAATATATAAAAATGTAAAAGTATTGATATAAGATAATATAAATATATTTATAATAAATTGTTATTTAAAGTTACTACAACAAGCTATTAGATACAAGATATAACTTGGATTAATTTTCAATTCCAATGATTAAAAAATTACAAAGGATCGTAAAATGTTTAAAAAATATCTATTAGCTAGTCTTCTGATCTTTTCTGGTGCCAGTGTTTCTCATGCTGATAAATTTTTAACCACTCCCAAACCCCCATATTATGCTGTAATCTTCTCAATTCAAATGTCTGACAAAGATAGTAGGGCTTTCCGTATCGTAGAAAAACGAATGCTGGAAATTGCGAGTCAAAACCCTGGATTTGTAGGGGCAGAAGGACTGGCAGACAACGAGGGTTTTTCTCTTTTTATTGCCTACTGGAAAGACCTTGAATCGATGAAAACATTTAAATTAAATAAAGAGCATATGGTTGCTCGGGAAAAAGGTCGAACAGTTTGGTTTAAAAAGCACGTGATCAGAGTAGCCAAAATAATAAAGGAATACGGCGGTGAAACATAGGAATTTAAGTTATCGCAAGGCTGTTTGAGGTTGGTGTTGGGGGTTGACTAGGCATGAAATTACCGAGTGCCTTTCCTCACTTTTCAGGGTTTTGCTTTTCGCGTGAGGTTATCGCTTATTCCGTATGGGCATCTCACCGGTTTGTGCTCAGCATAGCCAATGTGGAAGATCGGCTATGTTGAGCGTGGCGAGATCGTGAGCCGGGAAGCCGTTCACCCCTGAAGTCATCGCTCTTCCCTGATTTTTGCACATTGCTGTCGAGTTTTGTCTTACTTTGAGCCAGTTTCCCTTTCGGATTAACCCACACAATTACGGAATTAGGCAAAGGTTTCGGTAGGATACCATTGCTGGACCTGGTCAGCATCAAACATAACCAGGTCCAATTCGGGCTGAATTTCACAAACAGGCGTTAGAAAGGTTCGCTAACCCAATTGTTGATTGCCGCTGAGAAGTGACCCCGGTGGGTCACTTCTCAGCGGCAATCAACAACCAAAATGGTCCGAAATACTTTCTTGCCCTGGCATAAGGGTATTGATGCAGAAATGGCGAGCGCTTTCAAAAACTTTAAAGCACGAGCTTGCACGATTAAGGCAGACGAGAAGGGTCGCGGGCGTGTCGCTGACGCTGCAGACCGCCGAAGCTGTAAAGCCATAACGTCTGCCTTCGTGTATCGTTGTCACAACACTGACGGCAGAGCCGAGGCGCGACATGCCATTACGAAACGCAGCTTTGTCTACATTGTCGGAGCGATGGTTGATAAAATTCATGTCGGCCTCTTGCAACTCAGCCAGGACTAGGCCGAAAGCTCTTTTCTGATAATTTCTGCGCCAGCACTCAAAGCTCTTAATTTGCCTTGTGCAACATGACGAGGTAGCGGCGCCATACCGCAATTTGTGCATGGATAGAGCTTATCGGCATTCACGAACTGAAGCGCTTTTCGCAAAGTGTTAGCAACTTCCTCAGGGGTTTCAACGTTTTGAGTTGCGACATCGATAGCCCCCACCATCACCTTTTTGCCTCTTAAGAGTTCAATTAGGTCTATCGGAACATGAGAGTTCTGGCACTCAAGCGATATGAGATCGATATTGGATTCTTGCAGCTTAGGGAAGGATTCCTCATACTGACGCCATTCGGAACCAAGGGTCTTTTTCCAATCGGTGTTGGCCTTAATTCCGTAGCCATAGCAAATATGGACAGCTGTTTCGCACTTAAGGCCTTCGATTGCTCTTTCGAGAGTCGCAACTCCCCAACCATTCACGTCGTCAAAGAAGACGTTGAATGCCGGTTCATCGAACTGAATAATGTCGACGCCAGCAGCCTCAAGTTCCTTGGCTTCCTCATTGAGTATCTTTGCAAATTCCCACGCGAGTTTCTCACGGCTCTTGTAGTGAGCATCATAAAGCGTGTCGATCATGGTCATGGGACCAGGCAAGGCCCATTTGATTGGCTGCTGGGTCTGCTGACGCAAGAATTTGGCGTCATCGACAAAAACTGGCTTCGGGCGCGATACAGCACCAACGACTGTTGGCACACTCGCATCGTATCGGTTGCGGATTCTCACCGTTTCGCGCTTTTCAAAGTCAACGCCGTCGAGATGCTCGATAAACGTCGTGACAAAATGCTGGCGTGTTTGTTCCCCGTCACTAACAATATCGATACCTGCCTGTCGCTGATCGTCTAAGGACAAGCGCAGAGCATCCTGCTTACCTGCGATTAATTCCTCTCCTTGCAACTTCCAGGGTGACCAAAGTTTTTCAGGCTCTGCAAGCCAGGAAGGTTTTGGCAAACTGCCAGCAGTTGAGGTGGGCAATAGTCTTTTCATAATAGGCAACCTTATTTTTTGGCTCATCAAAGGGTGTAATTGGCAGACCATTGCTCAAGGACGGTCTTATACGGCGTCATGAAGTGCTTCTCAGCAAACTTTCCCTGTTCGACAGCAAGCCGACTACGCTCGTCACGATCGTAGTCGATGCGCGTCAGCGAATAGTCCTCATGCTTCAGACTGGGCTGAAACCTGGATCCAGCTATTGAATTCGCGTTGTAAATCTCTGGCCGGTAGATCTTCTGAAAAGATTCCATCGTGCTGATTGTGCTGATAAGCTCGAGATTAGTATAATCATTGAGGAGATCGCCGACAAAATAGAAAGCAAAAGGCGCAACGCTATTCGGCGGCATGAAGAAGCAGACCTGCAACCCCATTTTCTGAAAATATTGATCCGTCAAAGACAATTCGTTTTGCTGATATTCTACACCCAAAATCGGATGAGAATTTCCCGTCCGATGATATGTTTTACTGCTGGATGCACTCAAGCATATGACTGGTGGTTTATGAAAACTCTCTTTGTAAACATTAGAGTTAATGAAGCATTTGAACAGTTTTCCATGCAGATCACCGAAGTCACCCGGAATGCTGAATGTGGGGCGATCCTTATTATAAGCCGGCAGAACCACGCTGAAATCGTAATCCCGAACGTATGAAGAGAAATTATTCCCGACGATACCGTCAATACGTTCACCAGTCTTTTGATCAACGATATTGGTTTTTAAGATTTCAATTAGAGGGAAAGCATCTTTATTGCCTTCTGCGTTGACGTTCAATTCAACCGAGATAATCTCAAGTTCCACGGAATAGCGATTGCCTTCCGGATTGTCCCAATGCGCCAATGCGTTGAAACGATTGTCAATCATTCTCAAGGCATTACGGAGATTTTGCTGACGGTTTTTTCCCCTTGCCAAATTAGCAAAGTTTGTCGTGATGCGCGTATTGTCTGAAGGATGATAGCGTTCATCAAAACGCTGGCTTTTAAGACAAAACGTGAAGTCGCGATGCCGCGTGCTCTGCTGGCAGTCGGAAAATGGCTCGCCCTTGGCGGCGACTGGAATTACGGCTTGAGACATAGCTCACCCCAATAAGTTGGGGGCATGGGTAAGCGAACGCATAGCAATACAGACCGCTAAGCGGTCTTTGCTACGGCACACCGGGACACCCCGCCCGTGGACGTTATTTTGCCAAGGCAGGTCTCCTGGCTCACGGTTCATCGCTAGTGTCTGTCTTCCCAGGTTGAACCCCAGTGACATTGTAGACAACAGCTCGCCGCTTACAGTTGCGGGGGCAGCGCCGGCTTTCCCGAATAACGGGGCACCGGCTTCCCTCTTAGCCCCGGTATGTCACAACGACAACCGGAGAACCTAGGCAAACCCATATTCTTGCATCATGCACGCCATGTCAAGAGCATATAAAGAAATGTTTATATCTTTAAGCGATACATTTTAGAGTGCGGGTACCTGATGTGAAATTGCTCCACCTACATCAAGTCCCTTGCCGACATTCTTCTCAGCCGAGGAACTCTGTGAGGCAGCACACATATCCTCTTGATGACCCGGATCAAAGATCAAGGACTAAATTGCAAAACGCATCCCAATCTATTCATCGTGAAATGGCATGGCATATCGTTTGAGTTTGACAGAGGCTGGCACTTGTGATGTTCCTCATCGCGATTCAGGTGCCGGAGGAAACTCCGGGTAAAAGGGAATCCGGTCGGGTCAAACTCAAATCCGGAACTGCCCCCGCAACTGTAGGCGGCGAGCTCACCCGATATGCCACTGGCGATATACGCCGGGAAGGCCGGGTAAAGCAAAGAACCGCAAGTCAGGAAACCTGCCTGGATCGTTCACCTGTTCTGGCCGCGGGCGGCGTGTCAGGAGCGGCTTCTCCGTAAGAGTGATACCGTCGCTTCGTACATTATTTCGTACGGAGCCTTTGTTCGTTCATCCGTTCGCATCTTTGCGGTCGGCTCGGAGGTATGTCACGATAATGAAAATTCAAAGGACCGAATTAATCCCGCCTGGCGGAGAAAAGAAAGTGCTCCTGCACTCATGTTGCGCGCCCTGCTCCAGCGAAGTTATGGAAGCGATGCTCGCGTCTGGCATCAATTATGCGATTTTCTTTTACAATCCCAACATCCATCCAGAGCGAGAATACCTACTGCGCAAGGACGAGAACATCCGTTTTGCGGAAAAAACGGCGTTTCATTCATTGATGCCGATTATGACAAAGACAATTGGTTCGCCCGTGCAAAGGGGATGGAATGGGAGCCGGAACGCGGTGTCCGCTGTACTATGCGCTTTGATCGGACCGCTCTTTATGCATATGAGAACGGTTTTCCGATCATGACTTCATCGCTCGGTATTTCACGTTGGAGAAACATGGCGCAGATACGCGCAAGGTTTGCATACGGCCTGATCCGGCCCCATCCTGAAAGGCGTCAATAGAGGCGAGTTGCTTGTTAATCGTGATGCCAGAAAACCCATCCGCTGCGATAGCTTGTGCCATACGCTGCAATGCATCTGAAGATTTCACACCTTCAAAACTTTGTGTCGCGCAGTAAACTGTCGGGGTTAAAAGGGGAACGCCTTCTGATCTAAAACTTTGTTCACAAGAAGCGGCAAGGCCTACACTGGTTCCCATAATGGTCAACAGACCCGTAATCAAAAAAATTCGCATTGATACCTCCTTCGGATATACTGATACTCAGCCATTTAAGACGATAACAAAAAATGCAGAAAGAAGTATAATAAGCGCATCGTCAAATGGTATAGCCAAGTTGTTTGAGCTTGGCGTTTCCGGGATTGATATCGCATGAAATCACCCAGCTCCTTTCCCCGGTTGAAGGGGTTTCGTTTTCTGCGCGAAATTATTGCTTACGCTGTCTGGGCCTATCACCGATTTGCGTTAAGCACCGCCGATGTAGAAGATCTTCTTGCTGAGCGTGGCGTGCTTATCAGCGTATGCGGGGCAAATCCGGTGGGATGTTTCTGATTTAGAGTTGGAGTCAAAGTCAGAAATGCTTTTTACTCAAGACTTGTGCATAACGCCGAAGTTCGTCGATCATTTTGAGCCCGAGGTTTCCTGATTTTCGCAAATCATGATTCTCTGTTGAGATGCCGAAGAGAACGCTTCCCTCGCCCAAGCATGCTGACACGCTTTCACTGAACGCGTTGCGCAGTCTGGTCAAGGGTCTGGTTGAGAAGGCAGAACGTGCAGAAGTTCAACTTGAGAAGCTGGACGCTGAGAATGCAGCACTCCGTAAGGAGAATGCCGAGCTCCGTCTGTAAAATACCCAGCTTAAAGTTGAGAACCAACTCCTTCGCGATGAGATTGCGCGACTGAAAAACCTACCGCCACGACCACCATTCAAACCGTCAGGGATAGACAAGGCAACGGATGCGAAGGTTCTCGACAGCCGTGGTGGCAAGAAAAAACCTCGTGGACCAAAACTGGATGTGGAACGTGTTGACCGCGACATTGTTCTTCGTGCCAGTGTTCCAGACGGCTCACGCTTCAAAGGCTACAAAAGTTGTTACGTGCGAGATGTGGTTTTGCGCGCTGAGGTTATTCACTACCGGCGTGAATGCTGGATGGCACCGAACGGTAAAACAATCCTTGCTCCGCTGCCTGTTGGGATTGTCGGTGGTTGTGGCCCGTATTGCTAAAGCACCGCTGCTTTTTAAAGGACAGGATTTCGGGCAGACCGACATTAAACTGCACCATGATTCTTCAACATTATAGCGATGGCGGAGGAAAAGACGATTGAATGACGTACCCAGAAACTGGAAACGTTTGTAGCTGTACTGCCAATGAACCGCCGCGACATGCTGGCGGAGGTTCTGAGCGATGCGGATGTCGAAACGCTCCGGCATCTCATCAATGAGGGCATGGGCGAAAACACCCTGCGTGCGCTGACTTCAGATCTGGCTTATCTCAAAGCCTGGCGAATGGCTGTAACCGGCAGCCCCCTCCCCTTCCCCGCGCCCGAAGCATTGTTGCTCAAATTCGTCGCACATCATCTCTGGCGGCCGCAACAACGCGAGATCAAACCCGGTCACGGTATGCCCTTGTGATCGTCATTCCCGGTGCTACCGTTGGCGATCCTACTGCGGATTTAAGGCCAGAACCAATCGTTCAAATACCTGCCAATCCTTTATAAGCAGTCAGCTTAATCCCTTCTCATTTCTGAATAGTTGAAAGCCCGCCGCGTTGATGCGTCGTGTCATTTGTTTCCCGAAGTAAAATATCGTTATAACCGTACGGGTTCACAGGTTCTGACGAACCAGCTACGCTTTTATTCGCGCACCGTTCCCAGCCCCCAAGCTAAATCGGTGCGCGGCCCCGGTAGCGCCCGCATGCACCGGGGTTTTTTTTGGTGTCTATGTGCGTTTCAATTTTCTGGCGCGGGTGCGGTGTGACAATCTAACCAGCGCTGCCCCGGCACATATGGACCACCAGTCGTCCGGGATTTTCTTTTCCGGACACACGGCTGGATTGCACAGGCGCCAGACATGCGAATGTCCTTCTCCACGCGCGGCATTGTCATGGTGGGGGCTTTGACAACGCTTATCTTCTTCGCGCGCCAAACTAGTTTTTAGGTTGCATTGGAATGTTGTGAAAATGGCTTCACGCAGCCTTCGATGTAACATCCATTCATCCGGGGCTTTCCATTTATTGGACCGTTCGGTAATAGATTTGACGCATTCAAAGTCGTCCAAAACAAATGCTTTGGTGCAGCCCTAGCTTGATCCCTCTCGCTGGGGCTTTTCTTTTTTAGCATCTTTTGTAATATAGAAGATGTATTTAAGGTCGCCCGTCATAGTTGCCTTGGTGTAGAGCCCCGGATTTGACCTACCGTCTGCCGGGGCTTTCTATTTTAAATAGCACATTGAACCTTTTTCCCGCTAAGCGCGTTTATTGGGCGGAGGAAATGTTATGGGTTGGTTCATTGGATTAATGACGGTCGCATTGCTTACCCTGATTGGCTTTATGATCTGGTCGGAGCGAAATCACAGATGACAGTTCTCAATTTCGCGTTTTCAGATCAAGTATTGCTCATTGCAGGGGCTGTACTGGCAACAGCTTTGGCATGCACTCTTCTTTGGTGGCTACCAAAGTGATTTATTGAAACGACGGGTCAACCTTAACGTCGAAAATGGAAAACCCGCATGACCGCGGCTCACTCACCCCTGAATTAGGGCTTTTTTCAGTTTCCATGGCCATAATTGCCATGTGGCTTTGCGATGAATAAACTTGTTGCTTTTGTCATAGTCCCAACGATAGGGGACTATTCGTTGGGGTGAATTTTAAGGCGGGGTGGCATGGCGCAACTATTACATTTCTTTTCAACCCACATGGGGCAGTACTTCGTCGGCGTATCAATACCCATCATCGCAACGTTTTTGTTGCTGTATTTTGCACCAAGACGACGTCGATGGTAGGTATGAACCAATAATTGCATTGAGAATGCCGACATAGTCTTGTTCCCTCGCGCTGGACACTTCCTTTTCAACTATCGCGATAAACTACTTTAAATGCGAATTCTTGCCGTCATCCTGACTTAGCACAGGGCGAGAATATCCTCTCAACACATGTAAATTTGCATCGAGCGCGACGCGCACCAATATCCTCTTATCCAAATTAAGAGCCAAAAATATCCCCGAATCATTAGGGAAATGACTCATTTTGGTTTCATCTGAAGTGGCAGACTTAATCAACCTTGTGGCGAATGATCTGATGAATATGGTTAGGGTCCCAGAGTTTGAACCGGCGGCTTCCAGGGCCCAAACTGAGTGCTCGCCCTGCTGAGATATACATCCAGATAAGATTTTCTTTTTTGATTTCAGTGAAACAAAAGGCGGTGCAATACGTTTTCAGATGGCAACACAGCCTATGCTGTCGACCAATTTATTAAAGAAGGAATTACCTCAATGGCAAACGAACCAGAAAATTCAGTTGCGGACCAGATCAGCGAACTTCGTAGCCAACTGAGCAATCTCTCTTCACAGCTTGCCGAGCGCCTTGGAAGCGCTTCTGACAAGGCTGATAACGCCTTATCGTCCGCATCGTCCGCATTTGAAGACGTTGCATCGAACGCTCGCTACCATGGCGAAAGAGTACTGAACGCAGCTCGCGAAAATCCTGGTGCAGCAACCGCAACATTGGCAACAGTTGGCATCATCGGGTTGCTTACTGGCATGATGCTGGGTCGTTGTCGCCGATAGCTAAACGACTTTCGATAAATCTGAACCCCCATACGCACAGAAGAGGTAAAACCAATGTCCCATTCAGATCCACAGAGAGCCTGGAAGATAGCTGAAGACAACCGCGTCTGCTTTTATGGCTGGAATGGAAAACAGGTTCCAATGTCTCCGATCGTTCGCAAAGAAGAGGGTGCAATTTACTTCCTCACTGACGCGCGAAGCGATAAGGTCACCGACATTCAAGGACAATCAACTGTGCAGCTCACTTTTTCGAATGAGTCTGCCAATGATTATCTGTTTATTGAAGGCAATGCTCAGGTGTCCAATGATCGCGCGAAAATCAAAGATGTTTGGACGCCTTTCGCTAAGGCGTTCTGGGAATCTGAGAACGATCCAAAAATCCGTCTGATTGTCGTATCTCCGAGCCATGCCGAATTTTGGGACGGCCCCGGTGCAATCATGGCGACGGCGAAGATGCTCTTTGCATCAGTAACCGGCAAAAAGCCCGATATGGGCGACAACCGCGAAACCGGGATGTAAATTGGTTGGCGGACAATAAACTCGTTCAACACCGATACGTTATTCAATCCGCCATATCCTGTCCGCCACAGGTCAAACGGCACCTCCGGTCATGAAGTACTTGGGGTTATGAAAATGACCATCGATGATCATGCACGGCAAGCTGAAAGATGATGGCTTTGTATTGTATGATACCCAGACTCAGGACCCATTGGTTTGAGGATGAAGAACTTATTCAGTTTCGCTTGAGGAGACTGAACGATGCGCAATATTTACTGGCTGAGCGAAGGACCGTTGTCGCGCCTTCGTCCCTTTTGCCCATGAGCCATGGACATCCACGCGTTGATGACAGACGTGTTTGAGTGGAAGTATCTTCATTCTTCGCAATAGGTTACAGTGGTGTGATACCTCTCGGGAATACGGGCCTTATAAAACGCTCTATGATCTTTGGGACCGTTGGTGTCACAAGGGGATATTTGCTCAGATATTATAAGGGCTGTCTTCCAAATCGTCGATTGGAAAGACGGTCATGATGGATGCGACCATTTGAAAGCTTACTGCACGCCTTCAAGCCCACTGTAAAAAAAGGGGGCGATCGACGACTGATCGGCCGGACAAAAGGTGACATGCATACCAGGTTGCATGCCGTCACTGAGCGCAAGGGCGCCCCATCAGGTTACACGTCACGGCGGGACAAATCAGCGACTACACCGGAGTTGCAACTTTAATCGAGGCGTTAGCGAAGGTCGACTGGCTTCTTGCCGATAGAGGCTATGATGCTGGCTGGTTCAGAAAACGGTTAAAAGACAAAGCGATAAAGCCGTGCATCCCGGGTCGCAAAAACCGTAAGAAGCCTATCAGGTATGACAAACGCCGATACAAGTAGTGTAATCGAATCAAAATCATGTTTGGCAGACTGAAAGACTGGTGAAGAATTGTTACCCGTTATGATCGCTGCCCGGTCGTGCTCCGTGCAGCAATAGATCTCGCAGCAGCCGTTATATTCTGGCTCGGAAAGCAACTAGTCCTTAGCCTGGTCAGCAGGAAAAATAAGGCTTATTTACTGTGAATTGAATTACCAATAAAGAACTTCGCTTCAGGTTAGATAGTGTTAGGCTAACAATAAGTTTAGTCGATTAAGGCCCATTTAAGCCACAAAAAACCGTCCAGATTTCTCTGAACGGTTTAATTAAACTGGAGGTCACCAGTTATTAGAACTTGTAGGCAACGCCGAGACGAACTTCGTTGGTTTTAAACTTGTTACGAGCTGTCAGTACGTCGTCTACTACAGAGTAGTTCTTTTTGCCGTAGTCGCTGTAACGGTATTCGAGACGCAGAATGACGTTATCAGTTGCAGCGTAATCTACGCCAGCGCCAGCAGTCCAGCCAACGTGAGTCTTGCTTTTGGATTCTGAAACATCAAAAGCATCACCGTCGATAACGCCCGAAGCTGATACGGTATTCTTCACGCTGCCAATCGCAACACCTGCGGCAACGTATGGAAGCCAACGATCAAATGCATAACCTGCACGCGCACGAACCGCACCGGAAGTGCGAAGCTTGCTTTCAGCGCCGAGTGTCAGGGTGTCTACGCCATTAGTGAAGGTCTCAGAAATGCTGTCTTTCTGATTGTTGAAGGTTACATCACCATCAAGACCCAGAACAACATTGTTGCCGAGGTCGAAGTTATAACCCGCGTAAAGACCGCCAAGGAAACCATCTGGCTTCATGTGGCCGACATTGTAGCCGTTAAGATCGAAGGTGGACTTCGCCCAACCCCAACCAACCTGACCGCCGAGATAACCACCAGTCCAAGAGAACACAGGTGCAGAAACAACCGGTGCTGGTTCGTCATAAACGATGGCGTCAGCTGCATTCGCTGCCGAAACACCTGCAAAGATAGCTGCCGAAGCAAACAAGATCGCTTTAATTTTCATTTTAATCTCTCCAAGCCCATTAGAAAAACTCTAGAGATCAAAATAGGCCACCACGCTAAAAAGTCTGTAGTAAATAAGCCACACCTAATGCAATAGGGGCATTTAATCGATTGGCGTTTTATTATGATTAAAGAATAATAAACAAAAAATGCCAGATAGAGCGCTTTTTTCATACACCTCGAACAAGCTTTGTCGCCCTGCGGTGAACGGTGTCTCGGTCTTCCACCTTCATCAGGAAGCACTCCGCAAGCAACGCCTTGCTGATCACACCGACAGTCTAATTGTCATTTTCCTGCTCAAATCCAGTCTTCGTAGGAATACAGGAACTAACTCGCTAAAAGTCCAGGTTTTCGTCCGCCCCCCACACCATTAATTCTGGATGGAAATCAACAGACGTTAATTTTATCGAAAATTCTCCTATTCATAGACCTGCCTTAAAAACATTTATGAATAACCCACTCGTTGCGCGCCCGTTGTTAGCGGGCTTCTTTATTGACATCGATATCAATATTTTTGAAGATACTAACACATCTCTGTATCTCCTAAATATAAGATGTAACAAAGAAGCCTGCTGTTTTCCGGGAAGAGAGCAGTGGGTTTTTCATTTATTGACATCAAACTTATTTGCATGGAAAAATCTAATAGTTCATCTGCCTTACCCAGGCAGCGTGGACGAATTTGAGCCAGTATCTTTCGGTAGCAATATGAACCATGCTGATAAAGCTCCCGGCAAATTGGTCGGATGGCAATGGCGCGGTTGATTTTCGGTCGATCAAACATCGTTTCGAGTAAGTTACGCTGTTTTTACAGCGTGCGATCATATTCAAGCTTCACGCGACGGTTTGCTCTGCCAGCAATGACGGGTTCGATAGTGCAGCTGGCAAGTTCATTACGAATGGCATCCGCATCGTAGCCCTTATCAGCAAAGAGCGCCTTTGGCGCTTGCTCGGGTACGCTGATCAGTTTGTCATAAGCCTTGCAATCTGCCGTCTAGCCAACCGTTCAGTGGAAGGCGAGCGATCTTCCTCTGGCATCAGCCAGACGGTGAAGTTTACTGGTGAACCCGCCCCGTGAGCGGCTAAGAGCACGTCGATGAACCCCCCATTTCCGCCCGCTGTCGAAATATGGGCACGAACCGTGGTGCTATCGATGCTGTAGTGGCCATTGTCAGCCATGATTTCGGCAAGGCTAACTGAAAATGCCTCCCTGACCCGCACTTCGCTCCAGCGCCGAAAGCGTCGATAGATCGTATTCCAATTGTCGTATTTGGTTGGAGGATCCCGCCACGGTGTAGCGCAACGAAGCGAAAGCTGATGAGAACAGGATTGCAGAGAATGCCAGTGAGAAAGCAAAGGTCTTCATTTTGAACCCCGTGTATCGTTCCAAAATAAGGCCATTAGTAATCTATATATGAAGCCATCTTTAGGTGGCTCCTTTTTTCTTCATCTGGCTCGACGTAAAATCGTCCTTATATCGCAATCTTTTTCATGATTATCTCCTTGTTTCAAAATCGATATTTAAATTATATGTTTGACATTCCGAATTTATAAAAAATCCGATGAAATATTTATAAATGTTTGTCCTTCAGAGATAGGTAATATCGAATTCGTTATCATCATATCTATATTTTGGTACGTTAAATCCCAATTATGACAACCGATATTAATAGTATTCATCAAGAGACCATCTATCTATTTCATTTATACGCAATAATATCTTTTAAACTAACGCATGCGACAATAGGCCGACGATTTTTATTTTAATTATATTGCATGTTGAAAAATTTGGCTTATATAGAAAATTATTACAATCATAAAAAGGGCATTAAAAATGTCGGATTCCATTTCAATAGAAAACTCTGATTTCAATACCGCAGAACTTACGGCTAAGATCGTGTCAGCATGGGTGTCAAATAACGCAGTGCGACCTGACGATCTTATTGAAACCATCAAATCTGTTCACACAGCTATCGCAAGCTTGCAAAACAGCACGCTTAATATCAAAGCTGAAGAAGTACCTGCCGTTGAAGCGCCAAAGCCGTTTGTAAGTGTAAAGAAATCGGTTAGCGATAAGCAGATTACATGCCTTTGCTGCGGGAAATCGTTTAAGTCTATAAAGCGTCATATTGGCACCTCACATGGTTTCACTCCGGATGAATACCGTGCGCACTTCTCTCTTCCGCACGATTACCCCATGGTTGCACCAGGATACTCAAAAGAACGCTCAAAGATCGCGCTTAAATTAGGCCTCGGCCGCAAGCCTGCCGCGTAACGGTCGGCGAATATTTCGAGATATCCGATCAAATAAATAAAGCCCTGATTTCAAACTTCAGGGCTTTTTGCGATCCACATTTCTATTCAAGCAAGCAAACGATAATCATCAGTTTTCTGACGCTCAATCAGCAGCCAGCCGCTAAATCCACCTGCTACCAAAAATAAACCAAATACAAACGTGGCTGGTAAAGTAAACTCTGTCTCCAACTCAAAATCAGAAACATCCTACCGGATTTGCCCCACGTACTCGGATGGGGCGCACGGGTGTTGTCACGTTAACAGGGCTGCATTTGCCTGACTGACGGGTTGGGCGTAAATTTTGACGATGCAGTCGTCAGATATCATCTTCAAGCGTCACCGTTTTACACCGCAGATCATTTCACACGCGGTTTGGCTTTACCTACAGTTTAACCTTAGTCTGCGTGAGGTTGAGGAAATGCTGCTTGAGCGTGGTATCGACGTTTCATACGAAACAGTTCGTCGTTGGATCGCCAAGTTTGGACCTCAGATCGCACACAACTTGCGGCGTCGTCAGGCGCGCCCTGGCGATATTTGGTATTTGGACGAAGTGGTCGTCCAATGCTCTGGAAAGAAATTCTGGCTCTGGCGTACGGTGGATCAAAACGGCATCGTTCTCGAAGAAATCTTGCAGAAGCGGCGAGATAAAGGGGCAGCAAAGCGAATGCTCGTGGCGTTAATGAAGCGCTATGGCTTCGCTCCCAAACGGATCATCACTGATAAGCTCCGCTCGTACAGTGCAGCAAAAGCAGAAGTGGCACCCGGCCTTGAGCATTGGTCGCACAAGGGCCTCAATAATCGTGCCGAGAATAGCCATCTGTCGTTTCGAAAACGGGAACGAACCATGCAAGGCCACCGATCACCAGGCATGTTGCAACGGTTCGTCTCCATGTACTCAGCTACCCGCAATTGCTTTTCAATTCCGTCCCGTCGCCGAGCCGCACAAACAATTCGATACCATCGCCTCGAGGCCTTCGACGCATGGAAAATTGCGGCCGGTGTCGCCTGAATATCTACGAGCCGCTGACCTTTCCGGCCAAATAAACTTAACGTGACAACACCAGTCAATATTGTGCTCATGACTATCAGAAACGGTTAAGGCAGCTCGAATTCCGGGTCTCAATGAGTGGAAAAGGAAATTGCTGGGATAATGCTGTCTCAGAAACATTCTTCAAAACACTCAAGGCGGAGCTGATTTGGCGACATACGTGGCAAACACGTAAACAGCTGACAGATGCCCCGTTCAAATACATCAACGGATTTTACAATCTACACAGAAGATATTCGACACTTGGAGGAATGTCGCCCGCTCAATTCGAGCAAAAAGCCGCCGAAAAGAGATAAAGAGGCGGAAATAAAACGGGACAAGTCCAATACCCCCAGGTGACGTTGTCAATGCAGCTTTTGACGCGCTTGAAGTCTGGCTTAAATTGTACCATATATTGTACGTATTTGGTGCAACACGAAAGGATTGCTGTCATGGATGTAATGACTTACTCGGACGCGCGTGCTCAACTGAAAAACGTGATGGACCGCGCAATCAATGACAAACAGGAAGTCGTCGTGACACGTAAGAATGGTGAGTCCGTTGTTGTGGTTTCCTTGGAAACATGGAACGCGGTAAATGAAACGCTTCACCTCTTGTCAACGCCGCACAACGCTGCGCGTTTGCGCACTTCTATCGCTGAGCTCGATGCTGGAAACGGCGAAGAACGTGAGTTGATCAAGTGAGGCTTGTTTTTTCGGAACAAGCTTGGGAAGATTATTTGTACTGGGTAAATACCAACAATAAGATGCGCGACCGTATCAATGAACTGATCAAACAGTGTCAGAGAACACCATTTCAGGGAACTGGTAAACCTGAACCATTAAAAGGCGATTTAACTGGCTGGTGGTCGCGTCGCATCTCTCAGGAAGACCGAATGGTCTATCGTGTCAGTGGAACGGGCAATTCTCAGAGTTTGGAAATTGCTCAGTTGCGGTTTCATTATTAACCTGTGTTTCCATTAATCATTACAACAATATTATTCGATTGGTACACGACGAAGGCAGCATCAGGATTTCAACTGCTCAATTTCGGCAGCCTCTTCTTTGAGCCGTGGTCGTATTGGCACTCCGATCGATTTCGCCTATTTTGCCCGCTGGCGCGACATTGATGCACGACTGATAAATTCGGCATACGAACGTTAAATCGCCCTCTGAGCGACTTCTACGGCTCAATGAAGGGCTATCTGTGCTCCACCAGTGGTGCGGCAATAAGGTGGCCGCAAATTTATTAAACATCATTGCAACGCCATCCGGTTGTAAACGACAGGCGGCAGAAATCTATCTGTCGCCTGTCTGTTTGTTTAAATCAAACCCATATGTGCGAGAATGACATTCTCAATGATTGCGATGAGCCGCTTGCAGTCGTCGGGGTTTTCATTGCGGATGCAGTAAAGCTCAACGGCCTGGGTCATGTCCGTTCGACCGCCAATGCCATAATCGGTGTAACGATCAATAATATCCTGATTGATATTCTTGCGCTCAAAATGCCCAATGGCATCTTCGGTGTTACGCCATTTGAGCCAGCTGCAGGACGCAAGCCGCTTTTGAAAGCCAGAGCTGAACTGCTGTCGGCTCATGCCCTGGGGGAGTGTGACCGACAGACCGCGCGTTAAAGCACGAACCGGGCTATTCTCGTGAAGGGTCTCTGGCAGATAGATCTGAAGAGCTGAATATTCATCATAGCCTTCATCCTGCACCGGCCAGTCACCATCGATCTGATAATAAGATCCATACTGGTCTTTGCTCTGCTGCTTGATACGATCAGCAATTCGGCCTTCGCCGCATTCGCCGATTTTGAAGATCGGAATGCTGAGCTGCTTTTTGAGATCCTTGAGACCAGGGCAGCCAGCGATATAAATGTCTCGCTTTATGCCGGGACTGAATTTCTCCGCGAATGCGTTTGAACTCAGAATATCGGCCGTGTCGAGGATGAGGTCATCACCGCCGATGACTGGCCATTGTGTTTGGTATTTTGATGAAGCTGTCTGTGAACGGGCAGACGGTAGAAGCAATTGCTTTTTGTCTGCTTTGTTCTCAGAGGCTTTCGTGTGTGATGTTTCTTCGGTGATTGCTGATTTTGACGAAACGCTTGCATCGATTGTTTCCTGATTGAGAATAAAATGGTTGGGGAAGGACAGGCTGATGCTCAGTGGTTTTTCACCCTCAAAGCGAAGCCCAGGGGCGAGCGGCAGCACGAGGCTTGCTTCCCCGAGTTGGATGCGCATGTTTGCGGATTGCGGCTCATTGCCAGCATCAAAGGAAATGGTGATCTGGATAGTTTTATTTTCAGTAGGCATAAATTTCGGTCTTTCTATTTCTTGGTTTGTTTTGTTGTTGATGTGAGTGCTGACGAACCGCGCGCGAAAGCACGCTGGAAGCATGTCTGCTCCAGACAGGATTAGGTGGATTGCGCGATCAATCTTCTTGGAAGGGGAGGCGGAATAGCCTGCGGCCTGATTCATTCAGGCGGCGGAGTTAATGGCCTTGTTGCCTCAGAGCAGTCGATGAATGGAAATATTATCGACAGATGGTCAGACGCACGCATGCGGATGACAATGGTGATATCAGTGAATACCGGAACGGTTTAAACAGGCGTGGCTTTCGGACGCTGCCAGATGAGAGCAAATTTGCCGTCTGCATCCTTATCGAGCAGCCGCGCATAAAATGGTGCGACAAAAGTCGGATCATCGAATTTAACGGAGAGATAATTCTGCTCTGTATCGAGCGTCTTTCGTCGCCAGGCAGATCCAACGATAAAGCTCTTTTTATAAATATCGTAATCCGGGCTGAATTCGCTTTTCTTTTCACGCGGCCAGAATACAAGATCGATCGTGTGCCCGATCAGTTCCATTTGACCCACGATGCTATTGCCCCGCTGATCAAACATTCCAATTATTCGCATTTCATAATTCCTTATAATTTTGGACGAGCAAATGCCTTGGCCTCAGCAAGGCTGAAACCGCAAAACCTCTCACTCAAACCAATTAATGACTGCGCGCTTTGACAATCTCTTGAGCGCGCCAATCTTTTCTTTTTTCGGGAAATCTAACTATTAAGAGATCGCAGATCGACTCTTCAAAAATAAACCAACTCGCAAATCCTGTCCGTCGCCAAACCAACACGTGTCCCGACCAATCAATCATTCAATCAATAAGCTGCTTCATTCAGCAACATCCCAATTGGCTTGACGGCCAATCGGCACAAATCTGAATCGCTCGCAAAAAACTGAAATTGTTCGTAAGATGTTTACGCCTTCGTTTTGCCAACTGCGCCTTATGTAAAATGCCCGGTTTCAGATCAGCCTTTAAAAATATCATAAACTCGAAACATATTCCGCTTTGAACAAATCTGCATGCAATCAGATATTTCCGGCATGTGGGTTGGCACACGAAACGGGGGCGGATCGGCAGCTATAGCCACTTCAAAAGCCAACACTTTCAAAATTATGAAGGCGGGGAAATCCTATTTCACTATGCCGCCAAATCGTAAATGCTTGTAAGGAGCTTACACATCGCTCGCTTGCCGCACGTTAAAGTAAGTACTCTCAGTCGCCAACATGCATTCGCCCGTAAACAGATGCTTGGCAGTCTGCGTTGAACAGGCTAAGCCTCACCCAACCGGTCTATCCTTGCAAAGTATAAAAATGGCGAATTTTCGCCAGCCTCTAAAATTGTAAGTACTTGTCTGCCACGCGATAGCGTGTTTTTGTGGTGAGAAACCGCCCAAAAACGCAGACTAATAAGCTCCTCATGGGCCGAAATACGAATAGCAAAAGTGGCTCGCAGCGCCACTTTTGCGGTATTGAGCCCTGTCATTCTCGCCAATCTGAGCCTTGCATCAGATTGGCGTTATTCAGCCCTTCGAAATTCAGCTAAAGTGCCACGCAGCGGCACTTTTGCGGTATTGAGCCCTCCGAAATTGGGTAAAAACACACCTCACATATCCCAATTTCTCTTAAATCGACCTAATTTTAGGTCCGTTTTTTGATCCCGTTTTTCGAAGTATATGGATCAAAAACAGATACCCTTATTGCGAGGTTTACTGAGCTCTTTACTTATGCTCTTAAACGGCCAAAAACCCACTTTTCCGGGCTTTCTTTGCGCTCCGCGCAGTATTTCTCATGAAGCCCTTTCTTTTGGCCATAAGAGCCCTGTGCTGAAAGCTATGATATTCTTGTAAGATTTTCCGTTTTCAAAAAATATTCCGGAAATTGAAGCAGAATTCGTAAAAATATAAGTAAAAAAACTTATCTTAGGTCATTAATAGAAATTTTTAAAAAAACGGATAGCTTTTCGAAATTTTTTTTTGATGCGGAAATTTTCCAAAAGATAATTCTTTCCGCTGATTCCATTTCGATAAAAACTCTCCCTATCCGCTTTTTAATTTTTATACATAAATCCATTGCTTTTTTAACTCTACTTGGATATTCTTTAAATCGACGAGATGCGTTTTGGACCAATCTGAACTCAATCCGGGTTGATTTTGGTATCCTATTATTGTATTTTGTCCATAAATAACCCGAATTTGGGCCCTGAAATTCCCGCATTTTGGCTATTTAATGATTGCGAAATTCGTTGTTGGAGCGCGGTAGGACGCATGCCTTTGGTCAATCGTGCCGTTGATGTTGAGCCCTCAAGGGCTTACTCGACGGCCTCCAGAAGAGAGATGCAGCGCCGTCTCGATCGCTCATACGGAGTGATCCAGCGGATTTTGTCTGCGCGCATTTCTCGCTTTGACAAGGCAAAGTCTGACCTGTATTCTGTCCGTGCTCTTACGTCTGAAGCACATACTCAGATTGGTGATTGGAACAAGTCGCATAAGGGTGTGAAGAAGCTTTCCCAGCGTATGCCAGGAAGCCTTTACACAACGTCTTATCCTTGGACATTTAGCGGAACGTCTAAGCAATATCAGAAATATGTCGGCCATCGTTTGGTGAAGCATCGCTCCAAATTGCGTTCTTCAATCGATGATTTGCGTGCTTATGTTGACCAGTTTAATGATCGTTATGCCTTTATTCAGAAGGGATTTGCATGGCTGAAGATCAATCCGCCTAAGGTCAATTTGATCTCGGGAGTGCAGGCAGCTTTTGCCGATCTTTTTGCGACCGAGATTGTTGACGGCGTTGAAAGGCTTGTCCTGAAAGACGCCGAGGTTCTTGAGGCAGGAGAGATTGTCCGCAGAGATATCGTTTCCAGCGACAGTGAGGAAATGGTTGTTTCCAAGCCAAATGAGCTGGTTTCAGTCCGCAAAGCTGCGGGAATTGAAGTGCGCAACAAATTTGTTGACGACGGCGCCCTTGTGGGTGACGGCGTTGATAATGCTGATTTTTATAGTCTGGTTGCCAAAATGGCTGAACCGGACTTTATTGACGCGGCTATTCGTTTGCACTTCTATAAGTCTGGTATAGATCCGAAGAATGCTGATTTTTATGTAAATTCTATGCCAGAGAGGCTTTCTGTTGATCTCGATAAGTTTAATCGCAATCGTGATTATGCAACTAAAAACTGGATGAATCGCCCGAATGTGATTTCTCTTGATTCACATCGTGTTGCTTATTCATCGAGCGGCTCATTGATTGCGAAATATGTTGTTCGAGATCCTGTTTATCCAAAGAGATACGATGAAAGCCGCGCGAAAATATTTCCGGAGATTTTAAAGGCTAAACGTCCACCTTTGCCTGTGGATAGTCGCGTCATAACGGATAATACTATTCGTGTTGAAAAATTTGATATTCGCAGAGGTCAGGGTCTTTCTTATCCGTCGAACGCTTATGTTAATGTTTTAGAGACGTTGATTTCTGGCTCACCAGTTGTTCTTGCTGGTGGTCCTGGTTCCGGCAAGACGACGATGATTACCCTCTTTATGTCATCAATGACTTATTCGGGCGCGACCGTTAAGGTTATTGGCGGCGGCGGTTCTCTTGATGTGATTGAGAATAATCTTCGCACGGCTATGGCTAAGAAAGAGAACGGTATTGATGTCTCTATTGACCGTTTTGATGATCATATGATCGTCAAGCGCCGTGATGGTGCGCCTGTTCGAAGAACGAAGTCCTTTGAAAGAGAAGGTCATCATATAACGATTATCGATGAAGCCTCTCTTATTGAGATGCGAGATGAATTCTTAGATCCGGAAGTCGCTCTTCTTGTTGTTGGCGATATCTTCCAGATTGCTAAAGAAGGATCTGTTTTGGATTGGGCTGAAAGGTCTGGTATTCCAAAAGTTATTCTGATGCGCAATTACCGCGCGCAGAATGCTGATCTTATGGCTTGGCCCAGTATCTTTAGGTACGATTCCGCTGTTCAGACTATTCAACATGGCAAACGCTTGTCTGGCATGCGCTATGTGCCGATGTCCAAAAAGATCAATGGTGTCGTGATGGCCGAGGCGCGCGCAGTTTCCAATGCGGCTATTGCCGCACTTGATCAAGGGGGATCTGCGGCTGTCGTTGCGTTTAGCAAAAAGCAGTTGTCGGCCATTTTTGAATGCATGGGGGCGGAGCACGCTGCACGATTGAAATTTGCCGGCTTGCCGGAAGATATTCAGGGCAAAGAAGCGGATCATGTGTTTGTTTCAATCGGTGCGTCTTTGACCTCCGGCGGGAAAACGCCGTCCCGTATTAACGGTCTGGAGGATGAAATGGGGATTGCGCGCATGAACGTTGCTCTTTCACGCGCTCTTTATTCAAATACCATTTTCTCCGGTCTCGTTGAGAGTGATATTGATCTTCGTGTAGCAACCGGTTCACAGGCAATCTTACTTTCAGTCTTGAAGCTTCATGAACTTCTGCCTTCAGAAGAAATTATTTCCTCCGATCCATTTATGAATATTGATTCTTTTAAGAAATGACATTTTGACGAAGATAACGCCTTTCTTGCTGTTCTATCTTTGATGACGGCGAATGAGATACCCTTTACGATGGGTTGCGTGGGGCGCTAAACAGTAATTCATACCTCGGTCAAAGATCCTGATCGGTTCTTTTCTCGCATTGTTCATTTGCTTATGTGATAAATCATCCCGATTGGGATGATGTTAATTATTTACTTAGATACCGCGACAGAGGTAGCTTTGTCCCCGAGAAGTCGTAAGAATAAAAACTAATACAATCATAAATCGTTGGCCATATTGGGGCAGGGGTAGTATTAGATCGTGAAAATGGGGGGCACGGGGAGACCTGTGAGATAGGTCTGGCGTGCCGGATCGTCTCCTCTCTTGTCGGGATTGGGCGTCGCGACATTGAACAATAATCGAGCAGCTCTACGTCTAATTCGACGCGATCTCCCCAAGTGCATTCCTGACGGCATTAATAAGATTGTTGGCATGTCGGCGGCCGACTAAAAGCCCGCCACGCGCCAAGCACAGGTCGACCGCGATTAGTTCGGCCTTTGATTGCCGGGAGAGCTGTTGGAGCGCTTGGCGTGGCGACTTTTTGAAAGTGATATAAATGATCCCGTCATGCTTTCATGCTATTTATTTGCCTCCATGCGTATGCGCACGCTTTGGATGAAAGCTTCACTTGCTTTGAGCATGGCGTCAAATCGACGGCGGCGAATGTAATTACAAACGCGATTGGTGAGGAAACCTCCGCCAAAGATTGTCACGAACAAACCGAACTTGTTCACCGGCACCCCAATAAACATGCTCCAGGCAACGAAGATCGCCAATGCGATTGGTACAAAACAACCCAGCCAATAAAGGATGTTAACGCGTTTATGGATTGCTGTGCCGCTCAATATTGTTTTGTTGTTGGCATCCTTGTTGAAGAAGACCAATTCAGTATCCGCATTTCCCTCAATGCAGCGCCCACCAACCGCAATTAAGGCGACCAGATGACCCGGTCGCATGGGCATATCACGGTGGATGCGAACGTGATGCTCTTCCCCATTTTCTTGTTTGAACCACACATCACGCACCACGTTCACAGATGAGGATATTGAATGAGAGCCACTGCCGCGACCGTCATTGACACTGACATTGGTTTGGCCGCTCACATGTGTATCGCTACGCTGATCTGTAGCAACAATTGCTCCGGTGATGGCCATGAAGTGATAAACACCGCTGCCAACTTTGATGTCTTCTGTAATGATCATATCAAAACGTCCTGGTCGTGTTGGAATATGCTCAAAGGTGTCGCTTCACTTGCTGTGCTTTGCGAGCGGCGATGAGCTGGAAATGTCACGTGTCGTGATGCTGTGGATGACCGCATCCAATGATCGATTTGATACTGACGCGATAAGCAGCATCACTCAAACATCAGGAAATCTTCCGCGGTTATATCGGCTTTGTTAAAATCAAAGACTGAAGCACTGGCATAACGATTGGGTTCGGCAACTTTTATGAGATTGTCAATGAACTGCAGCAAAAGCTTTTTATCCATAAATTTGGTGTTGAAAAGATTGACTCCGAGATAGCCATTTCTAGTGAGAACAAAGACGCTCTGATTATAATAACGCGCTGTTTCAGCATTATTGCGGAACGTCATTTGCATTGTATAGACGATCTGCGGGTTATACCTCGGTAGCTCAAAATATGGTGGCTCAATGAGCGCGGCAGTTTTGACGACACCGTCTTCATCCGATTGCTGACTTGCCGTTTCCTCGAGTTGTTTCAGGGCACCTGGTAACAGAGTTTTCTCGATGAGCGTTTTAGAAATATAGCCCGAGCGAATTTCATCTGACACGACGATGAATTCAGTGATGTTTTGTGGGTTGACGAATGCAGCTTTGAGCGGTGGGCAGGTGGTGTATTTCATCAGCTCTACAAGATACCGGCACGCCTGTGTGCCGTCTTTGCTCATCATATAATTTTTAAAACCAAATGTGTCGAGCGGATCGGCAGGTCGTTCAATCTTGATTTTATGGCGTCTGAAGTACTCATCTCGCGGGCTCAAGGAATTTGCCGACCTTTTTGGAAGGTCGAAAGTGCTGATTGATCCCCAATCCGTTTGGAGCGGTAGTGACAGCGGTTTAAAGCCCTCTTTCAATACCAGTTTTAATTCATCAAAATTTTGCGCAATTCCAGGCGTAACACTGACGCCGAGGAGCAATGTCAAAGTGACAAGGAAGCGGGCTATGTATTTTTGTATCGTCATCATGACCTCATAGAAATATTCGGGCAAATGGCTGTCTGAATAGTGCTCAAAAGAACGCACGAAACCGATCGGTCGATCGGTATTCTCGACAACCGTTTAGAATTTTGGGACTACTAAATGACTGGGTGCGTTTTACTGCGGCCCTAACCAGTATTCTGGAGGGGAGGAGCGCCTTGCATATAGACATTCAGGTCCTGCAAGCGCGTGCAAAAATCCGTTGCTTTGATATTTGCAAGATACCACGCCACACCCAGTTTCATGCCAGTTGACAACGCGCGGAACCGGGAAAGCTTTAAGTAACAACCAATCTCGCCGACGCTTTGATATCTCATCGGGCGTTGTCCCCGGTGATCGTAAGGGCATTCTGTGAATAATAGTAAAGCCTCGCGTCTGGCGAATAGATTGAACGGTTTGAGCGGATATCTGACGACCCTGGCCGATTATATGAGTTACAGATTTCGTTTGCGCACGAATAATAAGATTGGTCGGGATGATGGCTGCCGTGACATTTTTCTCGTGGTGGTGTCAGGTATTCTGGATTTAAAAAGACATTTTCGAAAAGCGCAGTAATGCAATGAATTTCCGCTCTTTGTGATGGCATGCAAATATTCATTCTATCCTCCCGCCGAGACGAAAGGGGTAGAAAACGCAAGCTTTGGAAATGCCGAATAGGGCGTGTCTTAAAGCCGGTTTCCAGGAGCATCTGCGGGACGCCCCCGCTTCATATGCTCATTGACCCCTTGGTGATCGGGGAGTTGGAAAATCGTACTTGACGATCCCTGTGGCCTTTAGCCGGAGGCCTGTTGCATACGCCACAGGCTCCCCGACCATAAGGTCAAAGAGTCAGTGCTGTAACGGCCAGCACAAAACCGCAAGTATGAGGTTTCCACGCCCCAAGGCAGATGCGTTCTGCCTCAACAAAGACGTTATGCGGAAAGGTGAGCAAGATGCAAGCGCAGAAACATCGAATGGATTCAAAAATAAGATCAGTTGCGTAACAAATGTGATCTGCCTGTTGCCCATCCAAATGCGCAAGTCAAACTCATGCTGCTTGCAGCCATGTATTATTTACGAAGAAATTGTTGTTCGCGAACTGAGCCGTCCTATTCTGCATATGCGATATAAAATTCCAGATGGCGCATATGCCACCGACGTCAATACAACACTATTTTGAATCCATTGGCGCCGAATGATTCAAAACATTCATTGGATATTATATCAGCGATGAATCACATTCCTTTGCATGAACCACTCAGTTTCAAGGCACGTCGATTTGCAGCGACGAGATCCATCACAGAACATGGCCCGTTTTTATGGTTTGTCTGTGGAGCCCGATCTTTTTGGCGTCTGGGTGCTATCACGTAACTGGGGACGCATAGGCAGTTTGGGTCAATCAAAATGCCAATCATTTGAGAATGCGCATGAGGCTTGCTCTGCACTTGATCGCTTACATCGCCAAAAATTGAAACGCGGTTATACTCCGGTTGGTTGAGCCAGCGTTGCCTCCGTAACTCATTCTTTTCTGCTTCTGCGCATCTTCGACTTTGATGTGCTTTATTAATTTTTCAGGCTAATTGATTTGAACATTCTGGATCGACGTCTCAAAATTCGCGCCATAGTGTTTTTTGCACAAGTGTGCTAATCTGGATTTGTAAAAATATATGGAAATTGCCCATGAGCCGCCTTACGATTGATATATCCGATAAGCGGCATCAGAGCGTGAAAACTCTTGCCGCTTTGCAAGAAAAAACCATTAAACAATATGCTTTAGAACGGTTGTTTCCAGGAGACATCGAGGCCGATAAGGCTTGGCAAGAATTAAAAGCGATGGTTGAAACTCGCGTCGAAGAAGGTCTTTCGGGAAAAGTATCAGATAAGACTGTTCGTCAGATTCTTGATGAAGAACTGATCGAAGACTACTCTTGAAACATTATCTTCTTACCGCGAAAGTCGAAGTCGATTTAAGAAGTATTACTCGGTAGGCGATGATTTCACGTGGAGAGCAATATCCTATCAGTAGATAAACGCGCCCCGGCGATATCATTGCGTTTTGATGTGCACAGCCTGCGAGCTCAATAGCTTGGCAATGCTGGAGAAACTATCTATCAGTCATCGTCTGCCCGGCAATTGAAGCGGCGGTCGCAGAAAACCAAGACAAACAGAAAGCATTTGCGGTCATAGCGGCTAAACAGAAAGCCGAACGGACGGTTCTGTCTGAATACCACCACCCCGCGTCATCACAGCCTTTGTTACAATCGCTGAGAATGACGAGGTAGAGAATCCTGTAGACTAATTCTTTATAATGGCTGAACAATCTGCAGTAACTGGTGGTACTGCGATCATGAAGCGGGGTTTTTTTAATAGGAGTTTGCTTGAAGGCACCTAGTATTAAAATCCTTGAATGTGGTACCAATTCATGGTACTAACCCTCATGAAAAAGCGGCATCGAACAACATTGGAACTGATATTCGTTCGACCTGTCAGCGGTTCGATTAAATGGAGTGAGATTGAAGCTCTGTTTATTGCACTGGGTGCGGAAGTGAGTGAACGCGAAGGTTCGCGCATAGGCGTCTATCTCTTTGGTGAAATCAGGGTGTTTCATAGACCACATCCTTCACCGGACACTGACAAGGGTGCGGTAGCCAGCGTTAGAAAGTGGCTCGAAGAAAACGGAGTAAAACCATGAGAAATGTTATGGAAATTATTGGAGAAAAGGCTGTTATCACCTTTGATCCTGACATTGAGATGTTTCGTGGTGAGTTTATCGGTATGATTGGCGGCGCTGATTTTTACGCCAACAATGTGCAGGATTTGGTCGAAGAAGGCCGCAAATCGCTTGAAGTGTTTTTTGAGCTTTGTAAAGAAAAAGGCATTGAGCCGCATCGCCAGTTTTCAGGGCGCTTTAATGTACGCATCGACCCAACCGACCATGCCGCAGCCGTCGCCGCTGCTGCTGCTGCCGGCAAGAGCCTGAATGAATGGGTCGCCGGTGCAATTAAATTGGCCGCCGCGTAATAATGCACTGTAACCATGTCAGCGCTCTTTCGGGAATTCGCTAGCGTAGCTCAGTTACGATCAAAACTTATAGTTCCATAATTTACATTATCTGATTTGGATATGTAGCCGGGGTGGGTTCTAGCTTGAAGTGCGACTTGCAAATGATAACAATGAGTTATCCAATGCAAGGAACCTGTCATGGACCGCACCTATTCGCATATTGATTTGGATGAACGCCGCAGAATAGCGCGCTGGCGCACTGCAAAGCTTTCGGTTGACGTTATTGCTGAGAGGCTTGGAAGGCATCGCTCGACCATTTTTCGTGAACTCAAACGCAATCAGTTTACCGATGATGAGATCGAGGATTTAAACGGCTATTATTGTACGATTGCTGACCAGAAATGCCGTGAGCGTCGCTCGAAGCAACGAAAACTTATTCGTTATGATCATCTCCGGCAGTCCGTGATCCAGCACATCAGCGATGGGTGGTCACCGCAACAGATTGCCGGGAGAATGCGGTTGGAGCGGCATCCCATCTCTGTCAGTCATGAAACGATCTATCAGTTTGTGTATTCCACCGACGGACGCCAAGAAGGGCTTTGGAAGTATCTGCCGGAACGTCGTGCCAAACGACGCCCACGCCATGCCCGGCGTCATCATGGGCGCCGCTTTCCACCAGAACTCAGCATCTTACACCGCCCGGATATAGTTGCCAGGCGCAAGCAGTTCGGACACTGGGAGTGCGACCTCATCCAGTTTCGCAAGAGGTTCGGCAAAGCCAATGTGACGTCTCTGGTCGAGCGGGTAAGCCGCTTTACTGTGTTGCTACGCAACAATGATCGTCAGTCCCGACCAGTGATGGATGGGGTGATTAGGGTACTCCAACTCCTGCCCCAAACGGCCCGCCGATCAATCACCTTTGATCGTGGTACTGAGTTTACAGAGTGGTCCTATCTACAGAATGGGATAGGATCTCAAACATGGTTCTGTGATCCAAACTCACCATGGCAAAAAGGTGCGATTGAGAACATCAACAAGCGCATCCGACGGTATTTGCCCAGCAACACGGACCTGACACAAGTTAGCCAGGCGCAGTTGACCGCCCTCGCCCATGATCTCAATGCAACGCCGCGCAAGTGTCTTGGATTTAAGACACCAGCCGAGGCTTTTGCTACACTTTTGCGGGAAGCAGCATAATCAGATAGCTTTACCTACGGCATGATGCAGTTGGAGTAGCTTTTCCAAACATTTCCAAAAATGTTCTCTTTATCGCCTCCCTTCTCACAACTGCTGAGCCAAAGCCTTAGAAAGGAAGTGAGTATTGAAGCTCAACAGACTGCTTTAAAATGATTATGCTTCAACTGGCTTCTGTTCGGCGGCTTTATCCGGCTGAATGTAAAGAGTTTCAGACGAGAACGCGAAATCTGCTCCATGAGCATGCACAATCTCGATAATCTTGAGATAAACCTCTTGCTGCGCTTCAAGCCAATCCGCCCAAATGGTTGTTTTTGTGAAGCAATAGACCATGATGTTGAGTGAGGAATCTGCGAACTCATTAAAATATATCAGCAGACTTTGTGTCTGATCGATCTTTTCATTGGCTTTGAGCATTGATCTTATGTCGTCAATAACGCCAGAAACTTTATCGCCGTCTTCATAACGCAAGCCAATCGTCGTACTGATGCGCCGGTTGGTCATGCGCCCCGGATTTTCAACGCTGATGGTAGAAAATGCGGCATTAGGCACATAAAGCGGGCGATTATCAAAGGTCTTAATCTTTGTCAGCCGCCAGCCGATCTCAACAACTGTACCTTCAATGTTTCGATCAGGCGAACTTATCCAGTCACCGATGCTAAACGGCCGATCGAAATAAAGCATCACCCCAGAGAAGAGGTTACTGAGTACATCTTTTCCGGCAACACCAATCGCGATACCACCGATACCGCCAAAAGCAAGTAAGCCGGATAGGCCAATCCCAAATTGCTCGCCAAAAAGCAGCATAATGAAGAGAAATAGCGCCAGCTTTAAAATACGGGCAACCATACGCGCAGAAGTCACATCATTTCCACGTGCAATCTGACTGTGCGTGAGGCGATTAATCAACTGGAATAGCTGCTGCATGGCAATCAATGCCATAACGAAAGTCGATACCGTGTTGATTACTTCGGGCGTAATCGCCGTTATCTTATAATCAACAAGCAGCATGTAAGCGACTTGCCTGAACGTCATAATAAGTCCAAACATCGCAGCAACGAATGTCAGATGAGCTAAAATGTTTCTCGACCAGCCTTTTTTGTGTCGTATCAGAAACCAGAACACAAAGGCGGCAATCGCAAAAAGCAGAATAATTCCTGCTGCTACCCAGTATTTTGCCATTTCACCCCGCCTTTAGACAGTCTTCATTGCCCTGCTGAAACTCCCGGCAAGCTCGCACCTGCGCTTGAACTTGATGTCAAAGCTCCGGTGAAAAAAGCCAGATTCGCAGCCGCAATTAGTGAGGCAGCGTGAGCATCCGTGTGCGCCAGCTTTGCATCAAGCAATGCATTGTTGGCTTCATTGACAATCGTAATCGTGCCTAGCCCATTCTTATAAGATTCAAGCGCTGCATCATATGCTGTGGCAGACGTCTGAACCAGAACACCCGCAGCTTTGTTAGCAGCCAGAGACGTTTTAAGAAGATTGGATGCAAGAACGATTTCTGCAACCGCATCAAGCTGAACCTTACGGAACGTTTCAGTCGCGGCATTGCGTGTCGATTCAGCACTCTTAAGCTGGGCGGCACGAAGTCCACTATCATAAAGCGGCATCGTGGCACCGATCAAAAC
>NZ_JAVDQT010000005.1:0-300536 GCF_031454375.1 Brucella pseudogrignonensis | reverse complement strand
TCCGAACTCGGCCGTGAAACGCTCCAGCGCCAATGGTACTTTGTCTTAAGACACGGGAGAGTAGGTCGCTGCCAGGTCTGCTAAGCACACAAATATAAATCTCATCTTCTCAAATCAATACAAAACAGCTTTACTAGCGCTACGCGCACAAACTACCCAACCGGTTCAATAAACACACCCTGGCGCGGGGTGGAGCAGCCCGGTAGCTCGTCAGGCTCATAACCTGAAGGCCGCAGGTTCAAATCCTGCCCCCGCAACCAAATAAAACGAATAATTCTTAATCAATTCAAATAGTTGGCCGATTTTTTTGTCTTCTAAAAAAATCCCAAAATCCATAAAATCTCATTTTATAAGTTATAACAGTGCCTTAGCTAAAATAGGTTCAAATCGAGGGTAATGAACCACGCAACCACATACAACCCTTAATGACCGTGACGCGCGGGCAGGGGCAATCCAAAAAGTGCAAACCTACGACATTCCCGCCAAATTTGCTCCTGATCCATATATTCTCCTAAGCGTCCGCCTACTTAGTCCTCTTTCATCAAGACAGCGCCGGTTACGGATGAATACGATAAATACGTATTGCATTTCGCGCTACAATTCATTATCTTCGGGATAAGGAGATCATCATGGCCACCACCGTCGAACGTAAGGAATACCCGATCTCGATGCGCCTGCCGGAGGCTGACGTCGCGATGATTGATCGCGCGGCCACATTGCGCGGCCGCTCACGCACTGATTTCGTGCGGGATGCTGCCGTGCGCGCCGCCGAGGAGGTCGTGATGGAGCAAGGGTTGATACGCATGAGTCCCGAAGGGTTCGCCGATTTCATGGATGTGCTGTCCCGCCCTGCGGTGCCGGTTCCGGAAATCGTGGAGTTGTCCAGGCGGACCGCGCCTTGGGAACCCGAATACGTCGCAAAGCGGTGAGTTGTGTCAGTATCGGCTCCTGAACCGCTTACTGAAGCACACGACGTATCGCAGTTCTCTTGTGGCAAGCCCACGCTCGACCATTGGCTGAGGACGCGTGCGCTCTCAAATCAGCAAAAGGGCTTCACGGCGGTTCTCGTGGTTCACGAAGCCGGGCGTGTTGTCGGCTATTATGGTCTGGCGCCAACGGCCGTGATCCCTGCGATCCTGCCGCGCTCAGTTCGAACCGGGCAGCCACCCAATCCAGTTCCTTGCCTGCTTCTCGGTCAACTGGCTACTGATACGGGCTGGGCTGGGCACGGGATTGGCACTGGTCTCGTGAAGCATGCCCTTCAACGCTGCGTACAGGCGTCCACTCTGATCGGCGGTCGTGCTCTGATGGTCAACGCAGTCGATGAAGAGGCAATGCAGTTCTGGCAGCGCCGCGGTTTTGTCCCCAGCAAAGATGATCCCCTTGTGCTGTTTCGCTCGATCGCCGACATCACGGCCTCGCTCAGTGACCAAGGGCTTTCGAGTGCGTAGGAAGGCACGCCATTGCACCGACACCTCCATGCCGACTACGCCCCACCCCGATCTTAGGAACAGTTCGAAGAATTGTGTGCCAACATATTCCAGTCGGCATGGCGGGATCCAGCTCTCGTCCGTCATGGAGGGGCCGGCCAGCGCCAGAGCGGGGTCGATATCGTCGCTCGGAACGGCGCGCTCTATCCCATCGGCCTGCAGTGCAAAAAGCGCAAGCGCTGGCCCGTCAGCAAGATCACAACCGCCCAAATAGACACGGAAGTCGCTGGAGCTTTAGCCCTCTCGCCTGCACTCAAGGCTTTCTACATTCTGACAACCGCACCAGATGGACTTGCCCTGATTTAGTGGAGAGTTTCTGTCACTAATTTCCGGTTCATGGCCTCGAACTGGATCGGGGATTTATATCCAAGGGCAGAATGTCTGCGCACAGGATTATAGAAGCCGTCAATGTATTCGCCAATGGCTTTGATTGCATCCTTACGTGTGTAGAACACCGTTCGCCATATCAGTTTTGACTTGATCGTTTTTAAGACGGTTTCCAACATCGAATTATCGTAACAATTTCCTTTGCCGCTCATGGATGGAAGCATGCTGTGCGCTTCGAGAATTCTGCGATACTCATAACTGGCATATTGGCTTCCCCTGTCCGAATGCTGGATCAAGCCCGGCCTTGGTTGCCGGATTGCAATGGCCTTCTTCAAAGCACAGATAGCAAGGACCTTTTTCATCCGGTCCCGTGCTTCCCAGCCAATGATGCGACGAGAATAAAGATCGGCAACAATTACCAGACACATCCATCCTTTTGCGGTCCATATGTAACTGATATCGACACCCCATTTCTGATCCGGTCCATCACAGTTAAAGTCCTGATCCAGCAGATTGGGAGCGACAGGCTCACCATGATTGCCGTCGGTCGTGCGTTTGAAGCGCGTTTTCTGCCGGGCTTTCAAATCATTTTCACGCATCAGTCTCGCCGTGCGGTGACGTCCTACTCGAATACCTTCTTCATTCAGTTCAACAAGCATTCGAGGGCTGCCATAGGTTTCACGTGATAGCGCAAACTGATTGCGAATATAGGCCAGGATAATCATGTCATCAAGCTGACGGCGACTGGGGCGCCGATGCTTCCATGCATAATAACCGCTGATGCTGACGCCTGCAAAAGTACACAGCCGCGACAGAGACATGTGGACCTTCTCCGTATCGATGAAAGCAAACTTCATCGACTTGTCTCCCGAGCGAAGAAGGCCGTCGCTTATTTTTTTTAGTAGATCGCGTTCCTGGCGCAGGAGTTCGTTTTCTTTGCGAAGGCGAGCAAGTTCCTGGCTCATGTCCTCATGCGGACCAGAGAGCAAATCTTGCTCAGCAAAAATGCGACGCCAGCGGTCAAGCGTTGATTTGCCAATGCCTAGGTCGGCCGCGACCGATGAAATGCTGCGACCACTCGTCGTTAAAATACGAACAGCTTCGCGCTTGAAATCTTCTGTAAATTCTCGCTGCTTCAATTCTAAGTCTCCTGTCAATCTTGTCTAACAGAAGCCCTCCACTTTTGAAGGGGAAGTCCATTGAGCAATTGGTTGATTCCGTTGTTCTTTCGCTGAAGAAAGATCCAGTTTAAGTTTGAAATTGCTCAGACCTTTTCACAGTTTTTCCAGCGCTTGCTGAACGCGCAGACAATCACCTTATCAAAATGCTTGCAAGTTCACTTTGCATGAGATTAAACATGACTAAGAGTCTCTTGTTTATTTGGAAAATGTGTCGTGATTGTTCTAGCCAGGCTGATGAGCATTTGGAGCGCATGCGCCCAATTACAGGCAACTTTGGCCAGTAAATGTCAATTTTCCCTGCTGGTATCAGAAAGGTTTTCTGATTGAGTTGGGATATTCAGGAGCTGTTTCGGCGCCACGCAAAGGGAATTGCGCACTCGTTGCGCCGAAAAGGCGTGGACTCGGAAACCGCTGCCGATCTTACACAAGACACATTCGTAAAAGTACTTGCGTCGCAGCCTTCTGACGGGGCGCCAAGGCATAATCCGAAGGCTTACCTGTATCGCATTGCGGCAAACTTGAGTGTCGATCAGGTGCGCCATGAGCGTGTGCTGGTTCGCGTGCATCTGTCAGATGACGATTTCATGGCAATCGCTGATCCTACGCCTTCAGCGGAAACCATTGTCTATGATCGCCAGAAGCTCCGGCTTGTCGATGAGGCGCTTGCGGAGTTGCCGCGCAGGGTAAGAGAAGCCTTCGAACTCCACCGTATGGGTGGTTTGACGGTTACAGAAGTTGCCAAACGGCTTGAAATGTCAACGACACGAACGTGGGTTTTGATCAGGGATGCTTACGAGCATCTGGAAGATCGGCTCAACGGGTTTTAACCAGATCACAAAAACATCTTCTCGAACCAATTGGCTCCGTATAGGCATGTATTTGCATGGGTGATTGTAAATAGGCCCCATTTTGGATGATGAATGAACGAAGTATCGGAAGAGCGCAGATTGTTTCGTGAGGCAGCGGATTTGGCTATCCGTCTGCAAAACGATGCTGCCAATCCTGTTTCCGTTGATATCGTCCGCAGCTGGATCAGCCGTAGCCCAGCGCATGAAGATGCCTGGCGACGGGTAGCAACCCTACACGGCATGACTGGAAAGATACTAACGGATCGTCAGCGCGCGAAAACCGGCCCTAATCGGCGTAGTTTTATGGCGGGTGGCCTCGCAGCGCTGACTGTGGGCGGGATAGGATCATTAACTTTGCCGGGCCTGATCTTAAAAGCGCAGGCTGATCATCTGACTTCAGTTGGTGAAATAAAGACCGTTCCACTTTCAGATGGAAGCGTCGTAACACTCGGACCCGACAGTGCAATCGGGGTTGACTATACAGAAAAGTTGCGTGGCATCAGTCTTTTGGCCGGCATGGCTTATTTTGAGGTGGTGCCGGATAATGCGCGACCATTCATGGTGGTAAGCGCCTCTTTTAAGGCCAAAACACAAGCTGCCGCATTCGATTTTTCCAATGATGCGGATGTCATCTCAGTGTCCGTTGATCAGGGACTTATTGATATTACAGCCCCCGGCTTTCCTGCTGATGGAATAAAGCAGCTCGGCGCTGGCGAATGGCTTCAATTTGATCCGAACACTTCCACTCTGAACAGAGGAAATCTGGAGAATGCGCAGGTCGCTGCCTGGCGCAAAGGGATGATTGTCGCGGAGAAAGAAACAGTAGCCGCGCTCGTTGCTAAAATCGCGCGCTGGCAGTCCGGTAAAGTTATTATCGCAGATCGTTCTCTTGGATCGAAAATCGTCAGCGGCGTTTTTGACCTTGATGATCCAGTTCGGGCACTGGAGGCGGTCGTGCGTCCTTTCGGTGCGAAACTACGTCAAGTTGCCCCATTTTTGACGGTGATCTCCTCCGTTTAAAAAACTTGAGAAAAATTGGAAAATTTTCTGTCGCTATCCGTAATACACACTGAGGGCCGCGGAATACCCGCGATTTAACCCATGATATGTGAATAGCGGAGCGGTTTGGCGATGGGGCAAAAGTCTCGGATCAGAAATTTTAGCAATACGAGCCATAGACTGCTCGTTCTTGGACTTTTAGCGACAACGACACCAATCATTGTCGTTCCGACCTGCATAAATGCCTATGCTCAAACGACATATTCGGTTCAGGCTGGATCGTTAAGCCGTGCATTATCAAATTTTGGCAGCCAGTCCGGCACACAGATTTCCTATGAAGCGTCTATCGTTCAGGGAAAGAAATCGCCCGGCGTCCAGAAGGCCGCGACCAGAGAGCAGGCGATTGCGCAATTGCTGCGGGGAACTGGTCTTACCTATTCGTTCACAGATGCGTCATCCGTTGTTATCTCGCAGCCGTCATCATCCAGCACCGGCGCGGTGCCAGAGGGCACGACTGTTCTCAATACGATTACGGTTGCGGGCGGCAATGGGTCGACGACCGAAGGCACAAATTCTTATACGACCGGCTCAATGTCGACGGCAACGAAACTGCCAATGTCGATACGCGAGACGCCGCAGTCAGTTTCTGTTGTCACGCGCAAAATGATTGATGACAAAGACTATCAGACACTCGATCAAGCCATGGCCGACACGCCCGGCATCACCACAAAAATCGGTGCGTCCAGTGTGCGCCATGAATACTGGTCGCGCGGTCTGGAAATCGATAATATCCAATATGATGGCGTTTCAAACAATGTTCACTATTTTGCCCGCGACAGCGATGGCCAGGATGATCTGGATATGTATGACCGGGTTGAGGTCATTAAGGGTGCGGCTGGTCTGACGACTGGTGCTGGTAATCCTGCCGGTGCGATCAATCTCGTGCGTAAGCGTCCTCTCGATGAGGAGAAGCTGACAGTCACAACACGCGCCTCTTCATGGGGCAATGGACGTGCAGTCGTTGACTACTCCAAACCGCTCAATGAAGCAAAAACCGTCCGTGCCCGTATCGTCGGAGCATTCGGAGGCGGTGATAGCTACAAAGATTATTACTCCAATCGTGATGGCATGTTTTACGCCACTATTGATGCCGATCTGACAGAAGATACCACGTTAAACATCGGCTACAGTTATCAGAACCAAAAAATCGACGGGTTTGACTGGGGCGGCTTGCCAGCGCGTCCGGATGGTTCTTTTTATGATGAGTTCAGCCCGTCGACATTCCTTGGCAATGACTGGGACTATTTGTATCGTCGTCAGAATACCTTGTTTCTTGATCTGGAACATCGCTTTGATAACGGCTGGAAGCTAAGTTTCGACGGGCGCGGTGCGTGGTCAAGAGCTGACATGCGGGGTGGTTATACCTGGTGGATCGGTGACGATCTTTGGTTCTATCCGGGTCGCTTCCCTTACGCGAATGATGTTTATTCGTTCGACGTCAATGCGTCAGGACCGATCGAAATCTTCGGCAGAGATCACGACTTTGTCTTTGGTGTTAATGGCTCAAGAACGAATCTATGGGTCGGTGTCTCAAACTATGCCTCATCTATCATGGATCCGACCACTTGGGATCCGGGTGCAGAACCTGCACCCGAAGATATTGCTTTGACGAGTGGGAGTGATGAAAAGACAGATCAGATTGGCGGATATGCTTCGGCACGATTTAGCCTTACGGACGATCTTAAGCTAATTGCCGGTGGCCGCATATCATGGTGGAAGTGGGACAAGGAACAGACATCTTACACCAATGGCGCGACAAGCAGCTCTGATTACAGTGCGAATGCAAATTTCGTTCCTTATGTCGGTCTTGTTTATGATGTCACATCCGACCTGACTGCCTATGCAAGTTACACCGGAATTTTCAAGCCGCAGAACTATTATGGACGCAACGGTGACCTGCTGAAGCCAATTGAGGGAACGAACCTCGAAGCTGGCGTTAAGGCGGACCTCTTCAACGGACAGCTTTCTGCGACTGCCGCAGTGTTCCGCACGATGCGCGACAATGTGGGGCAAAGGATTATCGGGATTTCTTATTGTAATCCGCTGTCGAGCAGTTGCTATGAAGGCGTTGACGGTGTTGAGAGCAAGGGCATTGAGCTTGAGTTGCGCGGTGCGATTACCCAACACTGGAATATCATGGCCGGTTACACCTATGCGGTTTCCAAATATACGGAAGGAAGCATGGATGGTCAGCGCTTCAACACGACCCAGTCTCCTGAAAACGTATTCAAGCTCTATACGTCCTATTCTTTGCTTGAAGACAAGCTGACGCTCGGCGGTGGTGTGCGCGCGCAGAGCAAGATCTATTCCAAGACTGCAACTGTCGATCTGGAGCAGGGCGCATTCGCAGTCGCTGATGTGATGGCAAAATATGATATTAGCGACAAAACGGCTATCCAGTTCAACGTCAACAATCTTTTTGACAAGCGCTATTATACTTCAATCGATCCGACGGTGGGGCTGAACAACTGGATGGGCGCGCCGCGCGAGTTCAGACTGAACCTCAAGCACACATTCTGATTTGACGCCTGATGCGGCTTGCTGCATCAGGCTCAACCTGACTTTGGCATGATGAAGCTCATACGACTGATATGTCTGATACTGATGGGATGCGGAGCTTATAGCTCCGCGTTCGCGGATGGTGTTTTTCCAGTTGTGGTCAAACATGCGCTCGGATCGACGGTGATCGAGAAATCTCCGAAACGCATTATCACTATCGGCTGGAGCGGAGAGGACTCTGTTCTGGCCCTTGGTGTTACTCCAATCGCGATGCCACGATATACGACGTTCCCGAGCGGTATTTTCCCGTGGAACGAGGGAAAGTTATCAGCAACACCAACGCTCCTTAACTTCGGCATGGACTATGAAGCCATTGCCGCGCTCAAGTCGGATCTTATCCTCAGTATATATTCCGGCCTCAATGCAATATCCTACCAACGGCTTTCGTCTATCGCACCCACGGTAGCTTACCGTTCCGGCCCATGGCGCGCAGATTGGCGTGAACAGACGACGATCATTGGTGAAGCGCTCGGTAAACAAGGTGAAGCGGAAAAGCTTGTTAAGGGTGCGGATGATTATCTTGTCGCTCTCGGAAAGTCCCACCCGGAGCTTGCAGGCAAGACATTCACTTTTGGCACATTCTTCCCGGGCTCTGGCAATCTCGTCGTTTATCTTCCGTCCGATCCTCGTGTCGCGGCCCTCCGTCTCATGGGGTTAGAGCTTTCTTCAGGGGTGGAAGCACTTGGGAAGCAGTACCCCGACGAGTTTTCAACTGGCGTCAGTCTCGAAAATCTCGACAGCATCGACGCAAATATTCTTATCTTGTGGTTTGGAGAGACCGCGCGCGCTTCGCTGGAAACACAACCGCTATTTCAAGCGCTCGGCTCTGTCCAGCGCGGTTCTTATGTGGCGCTGGAAGACCCGGTCGAAGTGTGGGCGACATCTGCGCTGAGTGTTTCATCCATACCTTATGGTTTTCAACGTTTTGCAACGCGGCTGGCTAGTGCTGCAAGAATAACAAAGGATTAGATCATTGAACGCGCGCGCTGCAATTCAAACCACAACAGAAACCGAGACTGATCCCGTACCTTACGCCTATGATTGTTTCTGGGCGGATGTTGTCTCTTTGCAAGAGATCACGCCATCAATGACAAGGTTTGTCTTCAAGATACACGAGGGGGATCGCTTTGTTCCAAGCCGATGTCCTGACGAATGGGTCAGGCTGAGTTTTAAGCCAAATGCCGAAACGCCTCTGTCACTGCAAGTTCGTGACGAGAACGGGAAATGGCGATGGCCTGAGGGAGCAGAGCCATGCCCGGATCGTCCTTATACGGTTCGTCGCTGGGATGGTTCTCGTCACGAGATGACAGTTGATATTGTGGCACATGCCAGCGGCTTGGCAACAGAATGGGCCAAGTCAGCCCGTCCGGGCGATCGTGTCGGCGTTTGTAATCCTGCGGGTCGCTTTCGCTTGCCGAAGCAAACAGACTGGGTGCTGATGATCACCGATATTACCGGTTTGCCCGCTGTTGCACGCGTAGCTGAGGAATTACCGCAAGGGATTAAGGCATATTTTCATGTTGAGTTACTTTCGGATGCCGACAAGCAATCTCTCAAGACACGGGCCGACCTTGACCTCACGTGGCACATTCTGGATACGGAAAAGACAGGGAAAGCACACACAAAATTGGCGACTATTGCTGCCGAAATTATGACATTACCAGCGGGAAACGGCTATATTTATATCGCCGGTGAAGCGCAGATGGTGTCACAGAGCCGCAAGCATTTTCGAGACGCACTTGGCTTTGATAAAAACCGCATTGAGGCTATTGGCTATTGGATAGAGGGTCAGTCGCGCGGATAACGCGAAACAGCATAAGGTCGGTGCGGTTGATACAATTTGGTTCTATTGTTTCCATTTTGGAAGAAGTAAGCTTCGCCAGCCCCCGCTAATCAAGGCAACGATTTTTAGACATAGTGCACCTCAACTTCACATTCTGAAATGAGGCTATCGTGATCGACAATCGTACCGCTCCTTATGCAATCTTCCTTCTGCGTCTCGCACTTGGCATTCTCTTTCTGGCCCATGCCGGACTGAAAATTTTCGTTTTCACGCCTGCTGGCACTGCTGCTTTCTTCGGATCGCTCGGTCTTCCTGGCTGGTTTGCTTATGTCACCATTCTCTGGGAACTGGTTGGTGCAGTTGCACTCATCCTCGGCATTTTCCCACGTATTGCAGCAGTAGCCCTTATCCCAATCCTTCTCGGCGCTATCTATACCGTTCATGGTGCAGCAGGCTTCTTCTTCACCAATCCAAATGGCGGCTGGGAATTCATCGCACTCTGGATTGTTGGCCTTGCAGCTGTAGCATTGGGCGGCAATGGCGCCTATGCTCTTAAGCCGGGCAAGTAAGTATGTGACGGCACCACGGGGCCATGCCCCGTGGTTTCAAACAGGTTTTCAGGGATAGATACCATGCTGGTAGACGGAAAATGGACAGAAGACTGGCAGCCGGTTCAGGCCAAGGATGAAAAAGGCGGCTTTGTTCGCCAGATTTCAGGCTTTCGCAATTGGGTCACGCCCGATGGCAGCGCCGGTCCGACTGGCGAAGCAGGATTTAAGGCCGAAGCAGGCCGCTACCATTTATATGTCGCCTATATCTGTCCATGGGCTTCGCGCACGCTAATTGGTCGCAAGCTCAAAGGTCTGGAAGACGTCGTCTCCCTTTCCGTTGTAGAGCCTGCGCTGACTGATCAGGGCTGGCGATTTGGCGACTATCCTGGTTCCGACCGCGACAGCCTGAACCATGCCACCTACATGCATGAGATCTACACAAAAGCCGATCCACATTATACCGGTCGCGCGACTGTTCCCGTGTTGTGGGACAAGCAGAAGAACACCATCGTCAACAATGAATCCGCCGATATTCTGCGTATGCTCAATTCCGGCTTTGGCGATCTCGCACGCAATACAATTGACCTTTATCCGGAAGCTCTGCGCGCTGATATCGATGCTCTGAATGAATATATCTATCCGCGTCTCAACAACGGTGTTTATCGGGCAGGCTTTGCCACCACGCAAGTCGCCTATGATGAAGCTTTTCACGATATCTTCACAACGCTCAATGAATTGGAAGTAAAGCTCACAGGTAAAGGCCCGTTTCTGTTTGGTGATCAACTGACTGAGACCGATATCAGGCTGTTTGTAACACTCGTGCGGTTTGATGCGGCCTATTTCAGCCTGTTCAAGTGCAACCTGCGCCGCATCGCTGACTATCCGGCGCTGCAAGCATGGCTGATGCGCATACTGGAAATTCCCGGCATCCGCGAGACGGTCAATATCGACCATATTAAGCGTGGCTACTATTCTATCAAGGCACTCAACCCAACTGGCATTGTGCCCGTCGGGCCAGATCTGCCAGGCCTCGCTCCTGTCAAAATTTGAAAGATAACGTCATGGATTCGCTGATTATCTTTCTGCATGGTGTCGGAAGCCGCGGTGCCGATCTGGCGCCGCTGGGCGAATACTGGTCACAGGCATTGCCGGGTGCATCATTCGCTGCACCAGATGCGCCCTATCCCTTCGATCAGGGTGGTGCAGGCCGACAATGGTTTAGCGTAAGGGGTGTAACGCCAGAAAACCGCGCGCAGCGGATTGTGGATGCGCGTCAAGCTTTTGACGAAACATTGCAGACAATCATGACGGCAAAGGGCTTTGCTGATAAGCCGCATCGTGTATCACTTGTGGGCTTTTCCCAAGGTTCTATCATGTCGCTCGATGCACTGGTGACAGGCCGCTGGCCTTTAGGTGCAGTTGTCGCATTTTCCGGGCGGCTTGCATCGCCTAAGCCTTTTACGCCATCACTTTCAACAGCTACGCTGCTTATACATGGTGGTGCTGACCCCGTCATTCCGCCAAGTGAATCTCAACAGGCCCATGAGCGACTCAGCGCAATCGGCGTTAAATCGACATGCCATATCCTGCCGGGCATCGGGCACACGATCTCTGCCGAGGGCGCCACTCTTGCAGTCAATTTTCTAAAGAAAACTCTGTATCTTGGATAATTTCCAAATTCAGCTATTTTCGCGCTTACAAGCTGGAATAATAGCTGAATTGGAAGTAATTATGGATCGGCTCGATTGTGAGCGCATGTTCGTCGCGGTGCTCGATACGGGTAGCTTTTCCGCAGCCGCCCAACGATTAGAAACAAGCAGCGGTCAGGCATCCAAACTTGTATCGAAGCTTGAGGCTGATCTTGGTGTTCAGTTAATCAGACGGACGACGCGCGCATTGTCACCGACAGAAGTAGGCTTTGCCTATTACGAGCGCATGAAAGGCTTACTACAGGATTTTGACGCGCTCGACGCCTCAGTCCGCAACGCTTCCGGCGCTCCGACAGGGCGCATCCGGCTAACCGCTCCCATGTCCTTTGGCACATTGCGTCTGACGCCGGTTCTTCTCGATTTCGCGCAGTCTTTCCCTGATATTCAAATTGACGTCAGCTTTTCGGACCGCATCGCCAGCCTCGTCGATGAAAATTTTGACATTGGTGTGCGTATCGGCAAGCCACTCGATAGCAGCCTGATAGCGCGACGAATTTGCGATACGCGTTTGGTTCTGGTGGCGTCAGAGGCCTACATCGACAAGCACGGATCACCACAGGAACCCCGTGATCTGATTTCGCATAATTGCATCATTGATACCAATTTTCGCGAACCATTTGTCTGGCGCTTTGCGCCGTCCACCGAAGGCGAACCACGTGCAGTCAACATTGCCGGAAAATTGCAATTTTCAAATGGCGAAGCCTGCCTTCAAGCAGCAATAGCGGGGCTTGGAATTGCTCATGTTCCAAGCTTTATTGCTGGACCGTTCATTCGCGAGGGCCGCGTGCGGCAGCTTTTAAAGACATGTGAAGATAAGCCGCTTGGTATTCATGCGGTTTACCCTCCGGCAAGGCATCTCGCACTCAAAGTGCGCGCTCTTGTCGATTATCTCGCAGACCGTTTTCGTGGCCAACCGAATTGGGATCAGGGTTGGTAGTTTCGTCGAACAGCAAGGATGTATCTGTGACTAACTTCTCTTTGGTTCAGAAATAGTTTGGGCTGCGTTCTGAATAAGTGGTCCAAAGCTTTCGCTAAATTTTTCCGGGGTCCATTCCTGTAAACTACCAGCCACATGAATAGCTCCGACCGGCGCGCCCTTCCAATCCATGATGGGCGCGCCAATAACCACCTCATGGCTGAGCAACTGCCTGCACAGCAGAGAGTGTCCCCGTTCGCGTGTGGCACGAACATAGTCCATCACACCTTCCAAATCCCGCACGGTATGCGGTGTAAATGGTGTCATGTCCGAGCGGCTGACAATATCGGCAATTGTGTCGTCTGGCAGTCGCGAGAGAATTGCTACCCCGCCCGCCGTGCAATAGGTCGGAACTGCATTACCAACTATGGTTGCACTAAAGACCTCATGTTTTGAGGGCATGCGCAATGCGTAAATAACGCGAACATCGTCAAAGAGAGAGAGATCAACACGCTCACTCACGCGGCGACGAAGCTCCAGCATAACTGGATTTGCGCGCTGTAACATCGGGTTGAGACGCAAAAGATCATGGGTCATGTCGAGCACACGCAGCCCCGGCAGATAACCGCGATCGTCGGGGTCACGAGCGAGCATGTTCAGTGCAAGAAGCGTATGAATAATGCGCTGTGCGGCGCTTCTATCGATGCCCGCAGCAGTTGCAACCTGACTGAGAGATAAAGGATGTCTCGCAGTTTGAAAAGCAGACATGACCGCAACTGTTCTCGCGACAGAGCGCAGAAATAGCGGGTCGTCCTGAAACGCTTCCGCTTCGTCCGGATCAAAAGTTGAAATGCCGCGCAAGTCTCGAAATGTGTTCATAAGAAAAAGCTTTAATCCAGATTCAGTGATTGACAAGCGTCAAAGTTGGTCCCTATCATAAAAAATCAATATAGATGTATCGCTGACAGATACACGTAATAGCCCGAGGGGGCAAACCAGGAAAATGGGAGTACGCTCGTGTCAAAACGCGTGGCTGTAGCTGGCTTTTTGCATGAAACAAACACTTTTGCGGCCAGTCCCGCAACGTTAGAGGCGTTTGTACAGGGCGGCGGATATATCCCGCTTTCGCGTGGCGACGCGATTTTCAAAAATGCGCAGAATGTTAATCTTGGTATCGCGGGGGCGCTGAAATTTGCGCGGGAAGCGAACTGGGAAGTCGTACCGATCTTATGGGCCGGCGCTATTCCTTCCGCACCCGTTACCAAAGAAGCCTATGAGACAATCGTTTCCGAAATCGTGGCAGGGTTGAAAGACTGCGGCCCGCTTGATGGCATCTTCATTGATCTGCATGGCGCCATGGTTGCTGAGCACATTGATGATGGTGAAGGCGAACTGCTTGAGCGCGTTCGTGCGGTGCGCCCAAGCGATCCGCTATCCGTAGCGCTCGATCTGCATGGCAATATCACTAAGCGTATGTTCGACCACGCGGATGTTATGGTTGGCTTCCGCACCTATCCGCATATTGATATGGCCGAAACCGGTTATCGTGCAGCCGAAGCATTACAGGCGCTGATGATCAAGCCTGAGGGCTGGCATAAAACAATGCGTCAGGGCGACTACCTTATTCCGATTGCGTGGCAGTGCACAGATGAACAGCCCGCCAAAGGCCTTTACGGCATGACCATTGATCTGCCGGAAGGCGTTGAAACGGCTTCATTGTTTATGGGTTTCCCGGCGGCTGATTTTGCCGAATGTGGCCCATCGATGTTTACGTATGGCTGGGACAAACAAGCTGTTGAAGCCTATGCCGATCAGATACTGGAAGCATTGGCTGCGGCAGAACCTGCATTCGCAGGGACAGCATATTTGCCAGAAGAAGGCGTTGAGAAGGCGATAGAGCTTTCCCGCGATGCGAGCCGCCCAATCGTCATTGCTGATACCCAGGATAATCCCGGTGCCGGTGGCAGTTCCGACACGACTGGCATGCTACGTGCGCTTGTTGCCAGTGGTGCAAAGCGAGCCTCGATTGGCTGTATGCATGACGCGGAAGCAGCGAAGATTGCACATCTGGCAGGAGAAGGTGCGGAAGTCGAAATTGCACTCGGCGGCAAGTCTGGCATCGCAGGCGATGAACCTTATAAGGCTAAATTTACCGTCGAAAAGCTGTCTGACGGTAAGGCGCATGCAACGGGCCCTTATTATGGCGGAACATGGCTTGATATGGGACCATCGGCCTGTCTGCGGCTTGGTGGAACACGGGTAGTTGTAACCACAAATCTCGCACAGATGGCGGATCGCGCGCTTTATCGCATGGTTGGGATTGAGCCTGAACAGGAAGCCATTCTGGTCAATAAAAGTTCGGTGCATTTCAGGGCAGACTTCGCGCCGATTGCCGAAAAGCTGCTGGTTTGCACTGCTCCGGGTGCAATGCCGCTTAGTCCTGCAAAACTATCATGGAAGAATTTGCGTTCCGGCATTCGGCTGGAGCCACTCGGAGAACCGTTCAAATAAAACAATAATAACAACCTTCAGAGGAACCAAGTATATGACGTTTTTTAAACCACCACAGACTGGGCCTATCCTCCGCAAACTCAAATATGGCATTGCCGCTTCGCTGATTGCGCTCAGTGCGGGTCATGCCACAGCAGAAACCACACTGACTGCTGTTATGCATTCGGATCTGCGTATGCTTGATCCGGTGATCACCACCGCGCACATTACGCGTGATCATGCCTATATGATTTATGACGTGCTGATTGCCGTTGATGAAAACTTCAAGCCTCAGCCGCAAATGGCGGAGTGGACCGTCTCCGACGACGGCAAGACCTATACTTTCACATTACGCGATGGTCTCAAATTCCATGATGGTGCGCCGGTAACGGCTGCGGACGTTGTCGCTTCGCTTGAACGCTGGGCCAAGCGCGATACTGGCGGCCAGCTGATCATGGACATCACAGATTCGCTCAAAGCAAATGACGATAAAACAATCGTCTGGACGCTGAAGGAACCTTTTGCACCGTTCCTCGATACGATTGCCAAGCAGTCCGCATTGCCTCCATTCATTATGCCAGCGCGTATCGCGGCAACGCCTGCTGACACAGCGATTACAGAACATATTGGTTCGGGGCCGTTCAAGTTCGTACCCGCCGAGTTCCAGCCCGGCGTCGGCGTGACCTACATAAAGAACGAAGATTATGTACCGCGCAGCGAACCAGCCAGCTGGATGGCGGGCGGTAAAGTTGTCAACGTCGATAAGGTGCGTTGGGTCACGATGACCGATGCTCAGACGGCCGCGAATGCGCTGACAAGTGGTGAAATCGATTATATCGAGCAGGTTCCGGTTGATCTTGTGCCGCTTTTTGAAGGCGATGATACAGTTGTTCTGGAACAGCGCGATCCGCTTGGTTATCAGACCATGGGTCGCCTCAATTTCAAGCATCCGCCTTTTGATAACCCGGATATTCGTCGCGCAGCGTTCCTTGCCATGTCGCAGGAGCCAGTGCTGGCAGCTCTGATGGCTGATCCAAACTACTACAAGGTTTGCGGTGCGATTTTTGGTTGCGGCACCCCGAACGCCACAGATGTCGGCTCTGAAAGCCTCGTAGCAAAGGGCAATATCGAAGAAGCAAAAGAGCTTCTCAAGAAGGCTGGTTATGATGGCAAGCCGGTTGTTTTGATGCAGCCAACCGACGTTTCCAGTCTGTCACCACAGCCCGTTGTTGCAGCCCAACAATTGCGTGCAGCCGGTTTCACCGTCGATATGCAGCCCATGGACTGGCAAACCCTTGTTGGCCGTCGCGCATCGAAAGATGAGCCTGCAAAGGGTGGCTGGAATATGTTCTTTACAAACTGGCAGATTCCGGAAATTGCGACACCATTGAACTCAGTCATGCTCAATGGCCGTGGTGAGCAAGCCTGGTTTGGCTGGCCGGAAGATGAAAAGATCGAAGCTCTCAAGAAGGAATATATCGCGGCCAAGACGCCTGAAGAGCAGAAAGCTGCGGTAGAGAAGATACAGGCGCAGACACTGGAAAATGTTCTCTACATTCCACTGGGTGAGTATAACCCGCCGCAGGGCCGCAGAACCAATGTCGTCGATATGCTTGGTTCGCCTGTTCCGGTCTTCTGGAATGTGAAAAAGACTGAAGAATAATCCGCCCGCAGCTATCGCGCTTCGTGCGATAGCTCCCAGTTCAATGTGGGGCCGGCTTAGTACCGGTCCCACCTCAAGCGGGACGCGCATATGGCTGTCTATCTGTTAAAACGTATCTTCGCACTTGTGCCGGTGTTGTTGCTGGTATCAGTGTTTGTATTCCTCCTCCTGAGACTGACGCCGGGCGATCCGGCAGCAATTCTGGCTGGCGACGCCGCCACCACCGAACAGCTTGAACGCATCCGCGAAGCAATGGGCCTTAATGAGCCAATCCTCACCCAGTATTTCACCTGGATGGGTAACATCATGCAGGGCGATCTTGGCGTATCGCTGATTTCTGGCGTGCCAGTTCTCGATATGGTTTCGCAGCGTATCGGCCCCACAATCTCTATCGCTGTGCTGACCATTATCATTGCAGTGCTTGTCGCCATTCCAATGGGGGTGATTGCTGCATGGCGCCACCGTTCATGGGCCGACTATCTTGTCATGAGCTTTTCAGTTCTTGGCTTTTCCGTTCCGGTCTTTCTTGTCGGTTATGTGCTGTTGTTGATTTTCTCGGTCAATCTTGGCTGGCTTCCGGTGCAGGGTTTCAAGCCGATTTCATCAGGCTTGGGCGGCTTTCTGGAGCGCGCAATTCTGCCTGCTCTTACACTCGCTTCGATCTACATTGCGCTGATTGCCCGTATGACCCGTGCGGCAATGCTTGATGTGCTTGGCGAAGATTATATTCGCACCGCGCGTGCCAAAGGCGTGAGTGACCGCCGCCTGCTGTTTGTTCATGCGCTCAAAAACGCGGCTGTGCCGGTTGTTACCATCGTTGGAACCGGCTTTGCTCTGCTGATTTCCGGCGTGGTCGTAACCGAGAGCATTTTCAATATCCCGGGCATCGGGCGCCTGACTGTCGATGCAGTTCTCGCGCGTGATTATCCGGTCATTCAGGCGATGATCCTGCTGACCAGCGCGCTTTATGTGTTCGTCAATCTGCTGATCGACCTTTCCTATACACTGTTCGACCCAAGGATTCGTTATTGATGCGCTCAGAAAAAACATCAGCGGGTATGCATTGGATGCTCCGCATGTTCTCGCTGCCGCGCGTTGCACGCGTTGGTATCGGGCCGATGATTGCAGCCATTCTTCTCGGTGCAATCCTTCTTCTCACCCTCATTTCCCCGTGGATAGCTCCACACGATCCGCTCGCCATGAACCCCATGATGCGGCTTAAGCCTCCATCGGATGAATATCTGCTTGGAACGGACAATTATGGTCGTGATCTGTTTTCGCGCATGATCCTCGGTGGGCGTATTTCGCTGCTGATCGGACTTCTGGCCGCCGCCGCATCTATTGGTGTTGGCGTGATCATCGGCCTTATTGCTGGTTTCTTCCGCACCGCAGATGCCATCATCATGCGTATGATGGATGCTTTGATGGCGATGCCATCGATCCTGATCGCGATTGCTCTGGTCGCTCTCAACGGTCCATCGATTGGTTCAGTCATTATAGCGATCACCATTCCGGAAATTCCCCGCGTCGTGCGTCTGGTCCGCTCTGTCATTCTGACCGCGCGTGAGGAACCCTATGTTGAAGCAGCCTTAGCGCTCGGCTCGAGCACGCCAAAAATTCTGTTCCGGCATCTGCTACCCAATACGATGGCGCCGCTGATCGTGCAGGGCACCTATATCGTTGCATCTGCAATCCTCACCGAGGCAATCCTGTCATTCCTTGGTGCCGGTATCAGCACGGAAATCCCGACCTGGGGCAATATCATGGCAGAAGGTCGCCAGTTTTTCCGCATCAAGCCATCGATTGTGCTTTGGCCGGGTCTGTTGCTGACACTCTGCGTTCTGTCGATCAATCTATTGGGTGACGCAGCGCGCGATACACTCGACCCACGTCTGAAAAAGCGGGAGGGCTGATATGGAACTGCGCAATCGTGACTTCACAAATGAGCCTGTCGTTCTGGATGTCGAAAATCTTATTGTGGCGCTTCCGGGCGGCACACAAGTTCTGCGGGGCGTGAGCTTTGACATTCGCAAGGGCGAAACCGTTTGTCTCGTGGGCGAATCCGGTTCAGGCAAGTCGGTAACGTCGCTCACCGCAATGGGGCTCTTGCCGAAAGATGCACTTCTGGTCAAAGAAGGGGCGATCAGGCTCGCCGGCACCGATTTGCTCAAGCTGTCGGCAGCGGACATGAAAAAGATGCGTGCAACACGTATCTCCATGATCTTTCAGGAACCGATGACGGCGCTTAATCCTGTTATGCGGGTGGGTGAGCAGATCACGGAAGTGCTGGATGTTCATACCAGCCTTTCGTCAGAGGCTAAGCGTGCCAAAGTCATCAACATCATGGAGCAGGTACATCTGCCCGATGTGGAGCGAATCTATCAGAGCTATCCGCACCAGCTTTCAGGTGGGCAGCGTCAGCGTATCATGATTGCTATGGCGCTCATCCTGGAGCCGATGGTTCTGATTGCCGATGAGCCGACCACTGCGCTTGACGTGACAACACAAAAACAAATCCTGTCGCTTATTGCAGAATTGCAGGAGAAGCATGGAACAGCCGTGCTGTTCATCACCCATGATATGGGCGTAGTTGCCGAAATTGCTGATCGCGTCTGTGTTATGCGCAGCGGTGAGATTGTGGAGCGCGGGACCATCCGTGACGTTCTGACATCGCCACAGCAGCAATATACCAAAGACCTGCTTGGCTCTGTGCCAAGCCTCATTCCGCGACTGGCGCGTGAACCACAGGGACATGAAGCGGTGATCCGCGTTCGTGACCTTGGCATGACCTATAAAACAGGCGGGCTGTTTAGTACAAAACCCGGAGTGAAAGCGTCTTATGAAGTGAACTTTGAGCTTCAGCCCGGAAGAACACTTGGAATTGTCGGCGAATCTGGTTCCGGCAAAACGACTGTCGCCCGCTCGATCATGCGTCTGATCGAACCGACTGAGGGTGAAATCGTCGTAGATGGGCGGGATATTGCGCATCTTGGAAAACGTGAAATGAAGCCGTTCCGCAAGAAGCTTCAGGTTGTGTTTCAGGACCCATTCCGCTCATTGAACCCGCGTTGGACAATTGAGCAAAGCCTGACGGAAGGCCCGGTCAATTATGGTGTTCCTTATGAAGAGGCCGTCGCTGAAGCCAAACGTCTGTTGACGATTGTCTCGCTTCCGGAGGATTCGCTGAAGCGTTATCCGCACCAATTTTCCGGTGGCCAGCGGCAGCGTATTGCCATTGCGCGCGCGGTAGCCCTTCGACCAGATATTCTGGTGGCCGACGAGGCTGTGTCTGCCCTCGACGTTTCGGTACAGGCACAGGTTCTCGAACTTCTTGCCGAATTGCAGCGCGATACCGGCATTGCCATCATTTTTATCACCCACGATCTGCGTGTGGCCGCGCAGATTTGCGACGAGGTACTGGTGATGAAACGCGGACAGGTTGTTGAGCAGGGCAATGCTTCCGACGTGCTTGGCAAGCCTTCGCATGAATATACGCGATCTTTGATAGAGGCGGCGCCTGGTCGCTTCTGGGATTTTGCGGCGGGACGTCCGGCCGCTTGAATTATCTTAAGTATTTCAGACAGGAATAAAATCATGCCCATCATACCGTTTATTGAGGAGAAAGCCGGCGAGATGCGCGCGGTTTTTGAAGATCTGCATCGTCATCCGCAAATTGGCTTTGAGGAACAACATGCTTCAGGCGTTGTAGCAGCGCTGTTAGAAAAATGGGGTTTTGACGAGGTGCATACCGGCATCGCCAAAACCGGTGTCGTTGGCATTCTGAAAGGCCGAAACCCGGGCAATCGTCGTGTGGGGCTGCGTGCAGATATGGATGCGCTACCAATCGATGAGATTTCGGGCGTGTCTTACACGTCGCAAAATCTCGGCCGGATGCATGCCTGCGGGCATGATGGTCATACAACCATGCTGCTTGGTGCGGCTCAATATCTTGCTGAAACGCGCAATTTCGAAGGTACTGCAGTCTTTGTCTTCCAGCCCGCCGAAGAAGGTCTGGGTGGAGCACGCGGCATGATCGCCGAAGGACTGTTCGAACGTTTCCCTTGCGACGAAATCTATGGAATGCACAACCAGCCTATGGGCACACTCGGCAAAGCGCTTATCCGCAAGGGTGCGGCTATGGCTGGCGCAAGCTTCTTCGACATCAAACTGACCGGCAAGGGAAGCCATGCAGCCCAGCCGCACAATGCCCGCGATGTGCTGGTGATTGGTGCCGATCTGGTTGGCCAGTTGCAGACCATTGTGTCACGAAACATCCCTGCAACGGATGCCTGCGTTGTATCCTGCACGCAGTTTCATACCGGCAGCGCCTATAATATCGTGCCGGAAGTGGCAACCATCACAGGTACCATCCGCTATTTCGAGCAGCGTGTCTGCGATCTTGCGGAAAGCCGTATCCGTGAAATCTGTGCAGGTGTTGCTGCGGGTTATGGCATCACGGTTGATGTCGATCTTCGCAACGTCTTTGACGTCCTGCGCAACGACCATGAACTCTCCGATGCTTATATGGCGGCAGCGCGCGATGTGCTGGGTGAAGACAACGTCAGCGATGACTGTCCGGCCTTTATGGGCAGTGAAGATTTTGCCGACATGTTGGCGCGTGTGCCGGGTGCGTACATTAATGTGATGCATGGCGGTAAAGCTGCGCTGCATAATCCTGCTTTCATTCTTGAACCTGAAACATTGCCTATTGGCGCATCAATCTATGCCCGGATCGTGGAAACCCGCCTGCCAGTAAACAAGGACTTAGCAGCATGAGCATGCATGAATTGCCATTTAACCTCGATGACATGATTGCGCGCCTGCGCCCTTGGATTGAAACGGAAAGCCCGACTTTCGATGCAAGCGCCGTGAACCGCATGGTCGAGGTTGCCGCCTATGATTTTGCCGCGGCAGGCGCCACGATTGAATTCATTCCGGGTCGCATGGGGTTCGGCGGCTCCCTGCGCGCTCGTTTCCCGCACAAGGATCAGGGCAAGCCGGGTATCCTGGTATCAGGTCATCTTGATACGGTTCATCCGCTCGGTGTGATCAACATCAATCCCTATCGCCGCGAGGACGGTAAGCTTTACGGTCCCGGCATTCAGGATATGAAGGGTGGCAACTTCGTGGCGCTTGAAGCCATGCGTGAAATTGCACGAGGCGGGCTTGCAACAAAGCTTCCTGTTACGTTTCTTCTGACACCGGATGAAGAAGTCGGCACGCCTTCGACCCGTGATCTTATTGAGCAGGAAGCGCTCAAGAACAAATATGTTCTGGTGCCAGAGCCAGCATTGCGTGATGGAGGTGCGGTCGTCGGTCGTTATGCAATCGCACGATACAATCTTGAGACTGTTGGCAAGCCAAGCCACGCCGGTTGGCTTCTCAAAGAAGGCCGTTCGGCAATCCGTCGTATGGCCGAAAAAATTATCGAGATCGAAGCGCTCACAACAGACGATTGCACCTTTTCGGTTGGAGTCATTCATGCAGGCCAATGGGTCAATTGCGTCTCGTCAAGCTGTAATGCCGAAGCGCTTAGCATGGCCAAAACGCAAAAAGACCTTGAAGATGGCGTTGCGCGGATCATGGCGCTTGGCGGAGACAAAGACGGAGTTGAATTGATCGTCACCCGCGGCGTCACGCGTCCTGTTTGGGAGCCGGGTCAGCCACAGGATATGAAACTTTTCAACTTTGCCAATGATATCGCAAAGGAGATCGGCTTCACCATGTCGGTCCAGAGTTCGGGCGGCGGCTCGGACGGTAATTTTACCGGAGCGCTTGGTGTCCCGACAATCGATTCCATCGGCGTGCGTGGTGAAGGCCTGCATACGCTGGGCGAGCATATTTTCGAAGACAGTCTGGTCGAACGTGCTCGCCTTCATGCGGGCCTGTTTCTCTCACTGGAATAACAGCCAGAGGTGCGGCCATGGCCGATGCTACAAGATCAACAGCAGCCCGCATTGCGGGTCTGCTGAGTGAAGTCACGATCAATGTGGATCAATGGGGCGTCGCCCATATCAGGGCGGAGAACTTGCATGATCTGTTTTTCGCGCAAGGTTTTAATGCCGCGCGCGATCGTCTCTGGCAGATCGATATAGCACGCAAGCGCGGGCTTGGTCTGTTGGCGCGAGATTTTGGCCCGGGCTATCTTGAGCAGGACAGGGCTGCACGCCGGCTGCTTTATCGCGGAGACATAGTGCCGGAATGGAAGGCCTATGGTCCGGATTCGGAACAGATATGCACGGCTTTTGCTCAAGGCATCAATGCATATATCGATGCCTGTGAAGCAGGCGAGCAGCTACTTCCGCCAGAGTTTGCATTGCTCTGTCACAAGCCTGATCATTGGTGTGCTGAAGACGTAGTACGGGTACGCACCCATTCGCTGACACGTAATGCATCATCCGAGCTTCTGCGTTCAAAAGTCATGGCAAAAGCGGGTGTGGAGCTGGGTGGTAAGCTCGATCAGTTACGCAAGGAATTGTCGCATGGCGTGGTACCAAAACCGGTCGACGGCTTTGATCCCAACATCATGACTGACAGGGTTTTGCGTGACTTCCAGCTCGCTGTCAGTCCCGCCACCTTCTCTAAAGAACGCTTGGCTGCAACACTTGATGAAGCAGGTCTCTGGACGGTTGTTTCGGCATCCGGCGACATCGCACGCGCCTCTTTTGAAGAGGGTTCCAATAATTGGGCAATCGCAGCTGAAAAGACCACAACCGGGCGACCAATACTGGCACTCGATCCCCACCGAACTCATGGCTTGCCATCCATCCGCTACGTCGTTCATCTGACCATGCCGGGCCTTGATGTGATCGGCGCAGGCGAGCCTATGGTTCCTGGAATTTCCATGGGTCATAACGGCACCGCTGCCTTTGGCCTCACCATCTTTGGAGCCGATCAGGAAGATATCTACGTCTACCAGACCGATGAAAACAACCACGACCAATATGCATATCAAGGCAATTGGGAGGAGTTCACAACGATTACCGAATACATTTCCGTAAAAGGGTATCCGGATCAAACCGTCGAACTCAAATTCACGCGGCATGGCCCTGTGCTCTATGAGGATAAAGCGAACAACCGCGCCTTTGGTCTGCGTACAGTCTGGATGGATGCGGGCATGGCACCCTATATGGCCAGCCTATCCGTCATGCGGGCTAAAAACTATGCCGATTATGCCAGCGCGCTGGATGGCTGGGGGTGCCCGTCGGTCAATCACATCTATGCAGATACAACAAACACCATTGCATGGAAGCCTTCAGGCGCGACACCTATTCGCGAGAACTGGGACGGACTTTTACCTGTCCCCGGTGATGGGCGTTATGAGTGGAATGGCTATCTGGCTCCGCAGTCTGGCCCTGTTGAAATTAATCCAGAACTTGGCTTTATCGCGACCGCCAACGCCATGAATGTGCCTGATGCGTGGACAGCCACCAATCCGGCCATTGGTTATGAATGGCTGGATAGCAGTCGTCACGACACCCTGCATCAAGCGCTGTCGCGCAAAGCGCCAATATCGCTTGAAGACTGCGCGCGCCTGCAAGCCTCCACTTTTTCACCCATTGCCGCGCGGACACTAAAAAGCCTCAAGCGACTGTTTCCGCATAGTGATGATCCGGCTGTGCTGCTTCTTCGCGATTGGGATGCGGACCTGTCGGCAAAATCTGCATCGGCAGCGCTTTTTGAAGTTTGGTTGAGTAAGCATCTGGGACCGCTTGTTGCAAAAGCCGAAGGCGCCACCGCAGATGTGATACCGCTGCTTATGCCATTTGATTCACCGAGCATAGTGTCATGGCTGGAAAATACAGAAACATCGTCCAAGCATACCGCGGCCATTCAGCAAAGTCTCACCGATGCCTGGGCTGAGTGCGCCTCTTTGATGGGGGCGGATGCTACGCAATGGGCATGGGGTGCCATTCATAAGCTTGACCTCCGCCATCCTTTGCAGTCGTTGACAGACAAGGATTGGTCATTGAAGCCCATAGCGCTTGACGGCAGCAGTTCGACGCTGAATTATGCAACCTATCGTTTGCACGACTTCTCGGTAGTCGCGGGGCCATCTGTTCGCATGATTATAGATATCGGCAACTGGGATAATAGTCGCTTCATCAATAATCCCGGCCAGTCCGGCATGCCGCTTAATCAGCACTATGCTGATTTATCAAAGAATTGGCGTAATGCTAAGCCTTTACCACTTCTATATTCATGGGAACGAATTCAACATAATACTGAGGAAAGAATTATATTAAAGGCGCCACTTTGAGGCTGCAAAGGTCACTCGACGGTGTAGAACAAGTATAATGATGCAGAGCGCCTCCAATCACCGATTGGGAGCGCCTGCTAATTTTACCGTCATGATGCAGAAAAACAGGCACGTTACCGCTATTAAAACCATGCATAGAAGCCACCAGATCGAGCTTTGCTGAACCAAATATGCAGCGAGTGGCGTAGCGGCGGCACCGAGCATAAGCGGCAGCGCGCCTAATATAGCTGCACTTGAACCCAAAGCTTTATTTCGCTTAGCGAGGGCTATGGACATCAAAGTGCTCTCGGCTATTCCTAAGCCCGCCAACGATACGAACATACCAATGACTATCCCATAAAAACCCATGGGTGTCATAGATGAGGTGAGGGCGATACTTGTTCCAATTAAAATTGCCAATGAACCAATTAGAGCCAATTTCTGAACAGCCATGTGAATAGCCAAACGTGCACTGAGCATAGCACCGAGTAGAACAGCGAAACCAGTTCCGCCAAATACTAACCCGAAATGAGATGGCGATAAGCCATAGTGTTTCTGATAAGCAAACGCAGAGCCTCCAATATATACAAACAGAAAGACGAAAGTCAGAGTCAATGCAGTCGCTGGAACCAGAAATTTCGGGTCGGACAGGATCTCAGTATATGTACGAAAAATCTCGCCGAACTCTAGTTTTGTCCGTTTTTCGGCTGGAAGCGATTCAGGCAACATTATCAAACTACTGATCAATACCAGAATGCCAAGTGCGGCTAAGGTTAGAAAAATAGCGCGCCAGCCAAACGCTTCGCCAATAAGTCCACCAATTGCTGGCGCAAAAACTGGACCGAGGCCCTGAACGGTCATTAGAAGTGCAAAAATCTGTGTCGCACGAGCTCCCTCTGCGACATCCCGAACACTGCTCATGGCCGTTACGATTGCCAAGGATGCAGCCAGCCCCTGAAAAAAGCGCGCGATTATCAAGCTTTCATGTGTTGATGCCCAAGCAGACCATACAGATGTGAAAACAAATATTAGGATTGCGGTGAGTAGGGGGCCTCTGCGCCCGAGGGCATCTATAATGGGTCCAAATATGAGCTGCCCACCACCCATAGCCAATAAGAACACGGTCAAAGTGAATTGCATGGTCGTATAGTTAGTGCCTAACTCGTTTGCCATTACGGGCAACGAAGGCAGATACATATCGATTGATGTTGGCCCAAGTAACGTTAGAAAGCCCAAAGCAATGGCGACACCAAAGGACGCCGTGCCTGTATCAGTTACGGTTTTCATAAAATCCTCTTAAGGCCGCCAGCGCGGTTTTTGGGATGAGCTATGGTCGACTAAGTCGGGTCAGTTTTAGCATTCGACTTCCGCAACGTCGCCTCAGCATGATTGACAACAGAGAGCCATTCTTCGTGGTCAGGATCAATCAGACCCAGACCACGCAAGAAAAATAAGCCTTCGATTGCCAGAATTGCCTGACGAATATCGCGGCCTCGTTGTGTTGATCCATCAAAATGAGTGAAAACTGAGCGGTAGAATTTCCGTGCAGGCTCCGATACTTCGGGCGCATTAGAAAGTGCTGTCATCAGCAATGACGCAGTTCTTAAATGTGTTTCTTCCTGACTTTGGATCTCGGCTACATAAGCATTGAGCATTGCTATCGGGGACGTATCAACCGGGTCTGCTTTCGCATTCCAGCAAACAGTGAAACGGTGCAATTCACGCGCAAGTGCTGCGGCAATCAGCTCATCTTTGCTTGCGAAGGCATAGACCAACCCACCTTTGCTGACGCCAGCACGTTCTGCGACCGCATCAAGCGTAAAACCACGTCCTTCACTTTCAACCATAACGGCTTCTGCAGCATCGAGAACGCGATCGTGGTCTATCTCTCTTGGGCGGGCCATTTTTATCTTTCATGAAATTGGTTTGCTACAGCCTGGTGTAGTTGATTTGAAGTTCCTATCATGTGTGTTTTCACTTTTCGGAACTCCATATCCCTAAACCATTCTAGTGACGGAACACATACTCAGAACCATCCGCAAACCGATTCAGGCGATAGATCGATGAATCCGCAGTCGTTTTCTGTCCGGCGATCATTTGTGCGATCATTTCGCCAGATGCGGGCGCTGTGGTTAGTCCATTTCCGGAGAATCCGGTTATGATGAATAGACCTGGCACTTCGGGTACTTCGCCAATATACTGGGTAGAGTCAGGCGTAGCGTCGATCATACCTGCCCATCTTTGTCGAACGATAGCCTTCTCATACTGCGGATAAGCTCTGCGAAGACTTGCTAAAGCTCGATCAGCTTCTTGTGTGTCAACATTTGCGGAAAGCATCCGTACTTCTTCAAATGGCGATATTTCATCTGCTTTCCAGTTCGATTTAACCTGCAACGATGAAAAGAAGTCGCTTGAAGTGCGAACGTTAATTAACCCGCTCGAGTGTTTCAAAGCTGGCAGGAAGTCGAATACATACCGGAAGCTATCATCAGTAATCGGTGAATTGTTGCTGGAAACTCCAATGGCCGTTTCGCCATTTGCCATGTGTCGCCAAGCAAAATCAGGCCCATATCCTGCACCGGGCAGGGCGTCGTCGATTTTGCTAACTCTTTGCATTGAAGAGTTAATAGCGAGTTGAGGCAGGCTAATCCCGGCATTGCGAGCGAACAGAGATGACCATGCACCACCTGCAACAACAACCGCTTTTGCTTTGATATAGCCGAGTTCGGTGTGAACGCCTGCTACTTTTCCAGCTTCTCGCTCTATGGTCCTTGCTGCTACAGGTGCGTAAATTTTTACACCTTCGCGGAGTGCTCCTCGTGCTATGCGGGACACAGACCAGGTTGGCTCAGCAGTACCGTCACTGGCCTGATAAAGTGCAGCACGAAACTTCTCCGACGCTCCCGGAATAAGCGCGTCGAGATCGCTACCCATGATAATGCGTGCATCCATTTGCGGCTGTACTTCGAGAGCGCTTTTCAGCCATGCATTGCTCGCTTCAACCTCTTCATCGCTGCTTAAAAGCGAGAAGTTTCCCGATTGTCGAAAACCAATATCTTCTCCAAAGCGGGCCGCAAAACCCTGCCATATGGCTTTTGATCTGTTGCTAAGCTCAAGCTTCCCCAAATCCCAGCCGTTTGAATAAATCCATCCAAAAGCCCGGCTCGATTGCTCTCCAGCTACGACACCTTTTTCGAGGATAACAGTGCTTAAACCGCGCTCATTGAGGAAAAGCGCGGTCGATATGCCGGCAATTCCACCACCAATAACGACGACATCAGTACTTGCAGGTATGGTTTGCGTTGTGTCTACGGGTTCGGCCAACGGCACATGAGATGGCGCACGCCAACCGGGTGCCGAAGCGAACATTGCCCCACCTGTCGCACCAACAAGTGCACTACCCAAGATCACACTGCTGTTCTTGAGAAATCTTCTTCTCGATATTGTCACGAGCAACTCCCTGATTGCGCGAACGGAGTCTCCGAGACGCAATAATTTTGATGGGATGCGATATATGACTGATCAGTCGAAAATGCAAACACAGATGAGTTCACATAATTGCGAGGAATATTAGATCACTGTTTTTATTGCCTTTTAAGTTTAATAATTGCTGTTAAACGGCGATCTTTCCCAGCTTCTGCTTCTATGCAGGGTGGAAGAAAGACAGTCGGAATATGGACCTATAATATCGTGAGGCCCACCATCAATGTCAGTCAAGGAAACTCCTTAAAGGCAATGATAGCGGGCCCAAAAATATGACCTTTGAACAACTGTATGAGCGGCTATTTTAATTGAATTGTTGCAGCTTCAATATCCGGCTTCTGAGGGATGATAGCACTTTTCACATACCATTCAGCAATCTTGTTAAGTTGTTCTGTATCATTAGCAGTAACAGGGGTTGTTGGAACTGCATTGCTATTACCGATAGCATCTCCCAGTTCGACAGGAATATTCATTTCCTTTGCCCATATCGATCCTGCTTCCGTCTTGTTGGCAACCGCCCAGGCATTGTCTTGTTTCAAGACGTCAAAAATTGCCTGCAAGTCATCCGTGTTTTCGTTTGCATATTGGCGGCTTGAAACCAGAACGACTGCATTGTCAGAGCCTATAGCAGCGCCATCTGCAATGACTTTTCCGTCATAGGATTTCTCTGCAATCGCGACAAATGGGTCCCATGTTGCCCATGCATCTACGTGCCCTTGTAAAAAGCTTGGACCACTATCACTTGGGCTCAGATAAACACGTTCGACGCTGCCAGCGTCTACGCCATTTTTTTCCAGTCCCTGCATCAGCAGATATTCACCAGTACCGCCCCGGTTGACCGCAACTTTTTTGCCGACCAGATCTTTGATTGACTGAATTTCTGATTCTTTTTTCGCAACAATACCCTCAGAAGTTGCCGACATCTTCTGATAGCCAAAGATAGTGAGGGGGATGTTCGCAGCCAAAGCTGCAATTGCAGAAGTTGAGCTTCCGGCAGTGATATCAATGCTGCCAGCATTCAATGCTTCAAAAGCCGGCGCTGCGGCAGGGAATGGACCTGCCCATTCCACTTTCACGCCGCGTTCAGCCAATGCTTTTTCCAATGTGCCACGCGATTTAGCCAGTGTAATGTCGTTTGGCCCGCGCAGCCAGCCAATCCGAACGACCTGATCGGCAGCGAAGCTGGTTGTGCTGGTAATCAACATAGCCGCACCAGTAAGCGCAGCCAGAACGTAACGTTTTTTCATGAAAATCTCCGCTTAGTGCGCATCCCGAAAAGTATGAAATGGTTTTCGGATAAAGATGCGTGTTAAAATAAATCATTAGAGCACTGGTCTGACCCAGTCAGCTCAATGCTCTAATGGGGCAGGGGTATGTGCCTGACGCCAAGCGCTTCCAGCAGTTCAGCTTCTATGACGGCCGCGCGTGTGTCGGTTCGCTGCCGTGGGTGATCAACGTTAACTCTCAAGTCGTGCGTAAAGCGCCCCTGATCCAGAACCAAAATACGGTCTGCCAAGGCTACCGCCTCCCATATGTCGTGCGTTACCAGAAGCATTGCAGGTTTGTGCTTTCGCCAAAGGTCGAGTACCAGAGCGTGCATGTGCATGCGCGTGAGGGCGTCTAGTGCCGCAAATGGTTCATCAAGCAGCAGCAGTTCCGGCTCACGCACCAAGGCTCTCGCCAAGGCCGCACGCTGCGCTTCACCGCCAGAAAGTGTGAGCGGCCATGCGTCCAGCCGATGTAGCAAACCTACATCGGTCAGTACCTGCTTCGCTTTTCCGGTGCTGTGTGATTTTGGAGCGCCGAGTGTCACATTGTCGATGACTGTCTTCCACGGCATCAGGCGCGGTTCCTGAAAAACAACGGCTCGACGCTGTGGTATGTTCAATTCATTTGCAGGCGCACTATCAAGGCCAGCCAAAACGCGGAGCAAGGTTGATTTCCCGGAACCACTTCTTCCAAGGAGTGCTACAAACTCCCCGGCTTTGATGGTGAGGTCTATACCATTGAGAACCTGCGGGCCGCCGAAGGAGCGTGACAGGTCACGAATTTTGACAACTTCACTCATGATACCACCGCAGGACGCCAGCGCAGGCTATAAGTCTCAATGGCACGAACCAGACCATCTGTTAGAAGCCCCATAAGCGCGTAGACCAGCAGGCAAACCACAATCACGTCCGTCTGTAAAAAATCACGCGCGTAAGTGAGTATATAGCCGATGCCGCTCGACGCGTTGATTTGCTCGGCGACGACCAGACTTAGCCACGCAATGCTTAATCCATAACGGATACCAACAAGCAGAGACGGCATAGCTCCGGGGATAATTATATGACGAATGATGTCTATTGTACTCAAGTCAAGAGTGCGCCCTGCTTCAATGAGCTTGCGGTCAACGCTGCGTATGCCGCCATAAAGTGTTAAATAGATCGGGAATACAGAACCGAACGCCACCATCCCGATTTTGGGAGCCTCTCCAATACCATACCAAAGAATGAACAGTGGCAGCAGGCCCAGAAAAGGCATTGCTTTGAGCATTTGTACGGGGGGATCAATGATGGCCTCCCCAATACGGGAAAGGCCAGCTAAAAGCGCAAGTACAATGCCAATCACAAGCGCAATTGAAAACCCGGCAAGTACACGCAGAAACGAGACCGCGAGGCTGGTCGCGAGTTCACCAGACATCAAAAGGCGCAATGCCGTTGTCGCGATTTCGAGTGGTGACGCCAGCGTGCGTGGCGATAGGAGACCTGACATGCTTGCCAATTGCCACAATATCAAAATGATAATGGGCGACAACAGTCTGAGCAGCCATTGTGGTGTAATGGCTTTTAGTTTGCCCTGGTCATTTTTGCTGGATTGAAACTTTCCTGTTTTTTCCAGAGCTTGCGCGTCAGCCATTGGCGCCCTTTCCAGTCAGATCTCTGTCAAATAGAGTCGACCAGGTGAACTGTTTTCGTTCATTCACAGGACGTTCAACGGGGAGGCGTGGAAGAACAAGCTCTCCAAAACGATAGGCTTCTTCCAGTAGGGGCATGCCAGATAAGATAAACGTGTCAACGCCGACGGCCTGATAAGCCTCAAGCGTTCGGATAACCGTATCAGGCGAACCGACAATTGCTGTGCCAGGGCCGGGGCGCACCAAGCCGATGCCTGCCCACAGGTTTGGAGAAATTTCAAGATCACGCAGATTGTCGGGTTTCACGCCACCATGCATGGCCGTCATTCTCTGCTGTCCAACTGAATCGCTATTGGATACAAAGCGCTTGTTGCCAGCCATAGCTGCTTCGTCCATTTGATCGTAGAGATCAGCGGCGGCTTCCCATGCTTTCGCATCTGTAGAGCGAACAATTACGTAAAGACGAATGGCATATTTCAGCTCACGTCCATATGATGCAGCCCGCGCTTTGACTTGCTTTACCTTTTCGCCCATTTGCTCCGGCGTTTCGCCCCATGAGAGATAAGTATCGACGTGTTTTGCTGCGACATCGATAGCACTATCAGATGAACCACCAAACCAAAGTGGGGGCGGTGCGATGGAAGAGCCAGCAGGCAGCGCAAGCTTTGCGCCTTCAGTCTGAAAATACTTTCCCTTATGGGTTACGCTTTCACCAGCCATCAAGCGATGCCATAGACACAAATATTCGTCAGCCATCACATAACGTTCGTCATGAGGAAGCATCATGCCATAAGCACCGAGCATTTTGGCATCGCCGGAAACCACATTCAGCATTAAACGGCCGTTGGAAAACTCCTGAAAAGTGGCTGCCATTTTTGCCAGAAGCGTAGGGGCGACAAGGCCTGGGTGAAAGGCAAGCAAAAACTTCATGCGCTCAGTGTAAGGCAATAGTGCACTTGCCAGTGGCCAGACATCATGCGCACCTGTTGCAAACAATGCACCCGTATAACCCAGATGATCATAGGCTTGCGCTAACTGTTTATAATAGCCGTAATCGACAACGCGTGAGCCTTCAGGTTTCCAGGGATAAGCACCATCGGGTGCGCACATGTACCACAGCACATTCATGCTTCTACTGCCTTGCTATTCTCTGTCATAATGTCGATTTTTCTGCTGATAGCATCGTGTCGGAGCAAGATGTCTGCTTCCGCCTGCTGTTCTTGCAGAAGGGTTGAACCAGAAGCCAGAATTCCCCAGTTCCGTTCCGAAATAACTCGCGTCCAGGCACGACGCTCATTGTCATCTGAACCTTTGGAAAGTAATGCCGCTGCCTGAGCGGGATTTGCAATGATCTCGCCGCTAATTCTCGTGAGTTCTTGAGTAAAAGCCTGTATGACATCATGCGGCAGCTTCCGCTGCGCAATTGTCCAGAACACCGAACGATTGGGAATGGTGGTTCCACAATGTAGTATTGGATGAAACTCGCCACTGGCTAACGCTTGTTCCAGATGCGGAGCCATAGCTATCCAGGCACTAACTTCGCCTGAACGCAGGAGATCACGCGATGGGCTGGCCAAAAGGTCGTGACGCTTCACATCATCAAGACGAAGCCCAACCTGTTCGAGACTTTTTGCCAAAAAGTAAGTGTGAAATGATCCATCAACCAGCGCAATATCAAGCCCTTTGAGATCAGCAAGTGTCTTGATGGGACTATCTTTGCGGACTAAAATTGCACCGTTGGCGGGGCGTTGCGCCGAAGCCGCGACATAGATAACCGGCAATCCACTTTCTGCAGCCAGAATGGGGGGAGTGGAGCCCGTGCCGCCTATATCAATTGTACCAGACTCCAGCATTTTTGCTGTGTCCCGACCTTCAGCGTATGGAATAAATTCGGAGTTTAATTCCGCAAAAGCACCCGGCCAGCGTGATGCCAGCGTCAGATGAAGATTGTTGGGATGGAACCCAATTTTAAACACCATGAAAATTCGATCCGGTTGCAAAGTCGTTATATAAAATTATATAATGAGAACGAGGCAGCGATCATAGAAAGACGCAATTAAACATCGGCGCAAACGCGAAAAATTATTCTTAAAATGACACGGTTTTTAGATGAGATGATGGGGCACAAGGTAAATGGATCAAAAAACTGGCGTAAAAAATACTGTTCCAAAAGTGAAATGCCAAGCGATTGGCGAGGCCTCGGAATTCTTAAAAGCGCTCTCAAACCCCGTCAGACTATCAATTCTCTGCGTATTGTTAGAGGGGGAATCTACGGTCAGCGATATAGAAGAATTTCTTGACATTCATCAGCCAACTTTATCCCAGCAATTGGGTGAGTTGCGGGAAGCTGGAATGATTGAAGGCAGACGCGTTGCGCGCGCAGTGGTGTACCGAATTGCTGACGCACGCGCGGGACAACTGATCGGTCATCTGCGTTTATTATTTTCTTCACCCGGCGCATCGCCAATTTGGAGAGGCGCGCAATTGAACGGTGATGGTCATGTCAAAATGTCAGACATGTCGTAAGCACAATTCGAGCGGACAGCACGATCATACTTTGTCACTGGGATTGCGCACATTTTGACGAGGTATAACGACTCGGAAGTATGCCTTTTTCTTCGCGAAAAACCTTGCTGAAATGGCTGAGATTATCAAAACCAACCGCATAGGCAGCCTCAGTTACGCTCACACCTGATTGAAGGAGGGCCGCAGCCGCATCAAGCCGCGTTGTGCGCAGATAATCATGAACCGACCTGCCAATTTCAAGACGAAACGCTTGCTTGAGACGGCGTTCATTGAGGCCAACTTCGCGGGCAAGTCTCGGAATTGTCCAATCGGCGCTATATTGTTTCTCGATAATTTCGACTGCCTTATGCAATTTGAGCATTTCTTCTGAGGTAATCGGTTTGACGGGCTTGCCCGTCTGACCACGCGAAACCGTATCAAGGCCAATACTCAGCGCTTCAATGGACTTGCTGTAAAGATGCAGCTGTCGGGCTAACCCCGGTTCATAACGACATTGAAAAAGACTATTCGCAGCGGCAAGCAATTCTGGCGGAGCCTTGAATCCTACCAAAAAGACATCTTGTTCTGGCAGACTGTGTTCGGTCATCACAGAGCCGCCGAGTTTTGAAAGCGAAACACCCCCCAGTTTTTCGAGCAATGCGGCCTCAAAACGAATATCAACAACGCGCAATCTCTGGTTTGCCTGAACGAAATTTTCGCCGCGCGTCGTTCTGTTGCAAGCAAACAGCACAGCAGAACCGGACTTCAAAGCAAAGGGTGCTGCACCATCGACGGATAAGGTTCCTAGACCATCGAGGAATACGGAGAGGGAGAACGTCGCCGGTCCTTCAGGGTGGAAAACCGTATCTGCAACCGGCGTCACATCAATCATGAAAACGGTGATGTCGCTATCTGGCTGTTCGACTTTTGTGAATGCGCGCCAACCCAGCTGGTCAATTTTTCCATCAACAGCTTCCCGCCAATGATCGTCTTCTTGCTCATGGTGCAATGGATCGTTTGAAAATGTCATCTGCGATGCAGCTTTCCGGCAAATTAGTCCCGTTTCCGTTAATCGACGTTCAAAAAACGTTAGCTCATAAATCCATAAAGTGGAATAGAGACATCAAGTTTAACTTGGCGGTTCTGGTGGATCAATATGCTCGACGTGAGAAAGATTGTTTTGGCGAGTTCGGTGTGCTTCACAGGCATGACGGGCAATGTGTCGCTCGCTCAGGAAAATGGCGGGATCATTCTCGATACAATCACCGTTACGGCATCCAAACGCGAACAGGCATTGAATTCGATTGATGCGTCAGTCTCGGTTGTGACCGCCGCGCAACTGGAAGAGCGCGGTATCCGCACCGTCGACGATCTCCAGAAAGTCTTTCCAGGCTTGAGTATCGCCAATCGCGGCAATCGCATCTATTCGAATTTTACAATTCGTGGTCTCTCCTCACCAGACTATTTTAACCCAACTGTTCAGATCTATGTCGATGGTGCACCGCAGACGCCTTCGACTTTTTCACAGATGCTGGTCGATGTAGATCGGGTTGAACTGTTGCGCGGCCCGCAAGGCACCCTGTACGGCGCCAACGCCTATGGTGGCGTGATCAATATCATCACCAAGAAGGGTGATAAAAACCGATTCTACATTCAGTCCACCATTTCTGCACAGGAACCATCTGTTCAGATTGGCGGCACTGCTGTTCTCACGCCTGATACGCTGTTCCTGGATTACGCTGGCACGTTCGCACATTTCTCCGGTGATTTTGATGATCGCACCACAGGCGACGACAACATCAATACGTCGGATAACGGATTTGGACGCGCAACCTTGCGTTATGCGCCTACCGGTGGTGATTTTGATGCTTCAATCACCTATTCACGTGAGTGGTTGCGCTCACATGAAGAGGTTTACGCTTTTCAGCAAGACGTCGATGATCGTATCTATGACAGCGGTCTGTATGGTGAGCTTCCGCTTCTCAAGCGCAAAGTCACGAACATCTCTGGCCAATTTAATTATCGTTTTGGTGATTTCACGCTTTCCAGCATTTCAGCCTATCAGGAAAGCGACGTGATGCGTAATTTTTCGTCCGGTGCTGGCTCAAGATATTTCTGGCCACAAAATGATAAGTTGTTCACGCAAGAAATGCGACTGGCTTATGACAGCGCGATGTTCAGCGGCGTGGCAGGTCTTTGGTACAGCCATGATGACTTCACTGGAACCAAAAACGGCTATACCGGCTATTATGGTGACTCCAGCAACAATGTCGTCAATGACAGCATTGCAGCCTTTGGTGAAGTCACATGGCATGCGACCGACAAACTGGATCTGACCGGCGGCTTACGTGCTACCTATGACCGCTCCAGTATCGATGCCTATCGTGACGATACATATGCAACTGGCTATGGCTTTGATTTTGATAACAAAGCCCATTTCACGAGCATTCAGCCAAAAGTCGCGATTGGTTACGAAATTGCGCCTGATACCCGATTGTTTGGCGTGATCTCTCGCGGTTATAAACCGGGTGGTTTCAATCACAGTATTTCGTCGACCATTGATGCTTCACCCTATGAAGCTGAATCAGCATGGAATTTTGAGACTGGCGTAAAATCGACGCTCTTAGGCGGCGCGGTGGATGTATCGGCGTCGGTTTATTATATCCGCTCGACTGACAAGCAGATCTATGTCGGAATGATTGGCCAGCAGTTTATCCGAAATGCAGGTGAAGCCACCAGCGCAGGCATTGAGCTGGAAGGCACATGGCGGGCTACAAACCGTCTGACACTGACTGGGAACGCTGCTTTTGGACGATCAGAGTTCACTGATTTTACGGACCCTTACACGGGCGTAAGCTATGATGGAAATCATGTGCCCTATGCACCCGACGTCACCACACATATCAATATTGCCTACATACTCAGTGAAGATATCCTCAACGGTACGCTGACGGCAAATGGCGGTGTCAATTACAACTCGAAGGTCTATTTCGACGAAGCCAACAGCACGGGGCAGGATGGATTTTCGACCTTCGATGCAAGTCTCGATTTCGCCAATACATCTGGTTTTAAGGCACAGCTTTATGTGCAGAACATCGCCGATAAGAGCTACAAAACCTCTGGCTTCGTAAACGGCCCTTATGAGTTGGGTACATTGGGCAAAGGCCGCACCTTTGGCTTGACCCTGCGCAAGGACTTCTAAGCGGATGCCCAATGCTAAATCCTCCAGCCTGCCGCGCATTCTTATCGCGGCAGGTGGTATCTACACGGCGCAAAGTCTGATCGGCGGTCTCACTTTTATGGGGATTCCCGCGGTTCTGCGCGCCAATAATGTCGCCCTCGACAAAATTGGTCTGATCTCGCTGGTTATGCTTGTTTGGGCCGTTAAGTTTCTTTGGGCTCCGCCGCTCGAACGTTTGCGTATTAGGCCCAATGGCAATCGCAGATCGCGAAAAATTATACTCATTGGGGAAGTGATAACTGCAAGCTTGCTCGTTGCGCTGGGCTTAACTGGGGCTGCAAGCTTCACCATCATTATTGCGTTGCTCCTGCTTATGGCTATTGCGTCAGCAACCATCGATATTGCCTGTGATGCCTTCATTATCGAGCAATTGACACAGAATAAACGCGGAGCAGGCAACGTTGCTCAGGTTGGCGGAGGATATCTCGGCCTGATTTTCGGCAGCGGCCTGTTTGTTACGACCCTGGCCGTCTATGGTTGGTTAGCCGCCTGTATTCTACTTGCTTGTCTGGTTCTCCTGATGAGTCTGCCAATGGCTTTGGCGCGTGAGGCTAATGTGCCGCCCGTTGAAGCTACTAAAAGCCCCAGTCTTCGCGATGCATTCCAACGCTTCGACATTCGGACTGGCCTTATAATGGCCGTCGTATTTGAAATGGGGGGAAGACTAACGCAGTCGTTAACAGGCCCGTTCCTTGTTGATGCGGGGGTTCCCCTTTCGCTGCTGGGTATCTTAAACGGAATGGGTGGTGTGATAGCTGGCATCTTTGGTGCTGCTGTTGGCGGCTTGTTGGTCCAACGCTCAGGCTCAATCAAAGCCGTCCTTTACATTGCCACTGTCCACGTTATCGCACTTTGCGGTGTCGCTTTGATTGTTGTGCTTGGGGTTCGGGATATTCCTGTTCTTGTGACTATATTCATTCTTGAAAGTGCCGTGATGGCCGCGGGCTTTGTCGCCATTTACTCACGTCTGATGGGCCTGGTATCTCCGTCACAACCGGGCGTCGATTTTACACTCTTCCAAAGCGCCAGCGCCGTTGCAGCCGCCTTATTCGGAACTGCCGGTGGCATTCTTGCGCATCAGGCTGGCTATGCCACGAGTTTTGTCATGTCGGCGGGCTTAGCAATCGTCACGCCACCACTTCTTATGCTTCTTGAACGTCGTCTTACGAAGGGAACATCCTCGTGAACAAGCCACTTGCCATCATCAATGGATCTGGAGTAGCGGGTCTTGCCGCCGCTTGGTGGCTAGATAAAGCTGGCTGGCAATCCGTCATTATCGAGCGTGCAGAAAGCCTGCGCGAAAATGGCTACATGCTCGGCCTATCTGGGCTTGGCTACGAGACAGCCGATCGCATGGGCTTACTGGAAACATTGCGTTCAGCTTCTTACACGATCAATGAGAATGTCTATAAGGACAGCAAGGGTAAGGAGTTGTTGCGGCTACGCTATCGCGACTTTATTCGCGACCTTCCCTATCTCGCACTGCGTCGTAACGATCTGGTGCGTGCGCTTGCCGATGCGCTTCCTGATACAGTTTCAACTCGCTTTAACAATCAAATCGAGAGTTTCATCGATACGGGTAACGGTGTTGAAGCAAGACTTGCGAGTGGCGAGGTCATTGAAGCCGATTTGCTGATCGGTGCGGACGGCTTTCGCTCTTCGACGCGACAAAAACTCTTCGGAGCCGACACCTCCGACAATGATTATCTGCAACCCCTTGGCTATTATTTTGCAGTTTACGATGTCGATGCACCGCGCAGTTTTGACACGGATTTTCTATCCTATGCTGAACCCGGCCATCTCGCAGAATATTATTCGCTGCATGGCGGCCGACTAGCGGCAATGCATGTCTGGCGCGACGCGCGGGCGGGACTGGAACAAAGCGAAGATCGCTATGACTTGTTAAAGAAAGTCAGTGGTGGAAGTCATCCGGAAGTGCGGCATTTGCTTGATCAAGCCAAACAGGAAGGGTCAAACATTCTCATCGACAGCCTTACGATGATTGATCTGCCTAAATGGTCAAAGGGTCGGGTGCTGTTGTTAGGCGACAGCGCACATTGTCTGACACTGGTTTCTGGCCAGGGAGCGGGAATGGCACTGGCCTCTGCGGAAATATTAGGAAGGGTGTTGCTAGCAGAGCCGGATATCAACAAGGCCTTGGCTTTGCATGAACAGAAGTTGCGGCCAATCATTGGACGGTTGCAGGCACGCAGCCGCAAAATGGCGGCAGTCTTCATTCCGCAAAGCGCCTTTGCATTTCACTTACGCAATTTCATCATGCGCAAAATGCCCCGCGCTTGGCTCGGTCGCTATTTTACCAATGCAATTAAGTCAGAGATTGAACTGGCAAAATCAACTGAAATTTGAGCCATATCCCGACGCCATTGACACTAAGTATGTTTATGCTGGCATTGATATTTTTGTCTTACACATCATTATGGTTCAGTTTTGATGATATAACTGAACCATAATATATGAACTAAATCATGGGCCTTTGTTAATTGAGCGCTTTACCGTGCCGCCCAGTTTGCCCCACGTCGAAAGATCGTCTGCATTTGAGGTACGGAAAACTCTTTCGCCTGATGGCCAAGCGCGGAATAGAAAACGCGGCCCTTGCCATATTTACGTTTCCAAACAACCGGCATCACTACGCCGTCGATCCACCAGGCATGATCTCCCGTAAAAGTCGTAGTGGCCAACACCTCGTTTGAAGGGTCTACATGCATATAATATTGCTCTGATCTATATGGAAAGTCGGAGATTCCCTCCATAAGTGGATCATCCGGACGTGTTATGTTGACATGGTAATCAATAATGTCGCCTGGATGGGCAACCCATTGCCCGCCGATCATGAATTGATAGTCAACACATTCGCGGAAACTATCACCGGCGCCGCCATGGAAGCCTGCGATGCCAACACCATTCTCAACGGCCTTGGTAAGGTTTTTGATTTCTTCCTTTTCGATTTTTGACATTGTTACAATGGGAACAACAAGGCTCAAATCGTGTACCGAGGGATCAGCAAAAGCCTCGGTACTATGCTCAACATAGACCTTAAAGCCCTCTTCTTCGAGAATGTCTTTGACGATTACGGAGCATTCTTGTGGCTCATGACCGCTCCAGCCACCCCAGACAATAAGCGCTTCTTTCATCATTTCCTCCTCAGGATTACTTTGCAATCTGGTTATTAACCAGAGACTCTTCTAGCGGTGCTGGCCGTTCGACCCCGGTTGTAATCGTTATGGTCCTTTCCGTATCAGATGCGGTTTGGAATGCTTCCATCACTTCCAACACGTGAAGTGCGAGAGAACCATTTGCACGATGCGGTCGGTTGCTTCTGATGGCATGCGCCATATCGGCTATACCGAGCGAACGGTAGTTGTCGTCGGCGTAAGGCTGCGAAACGGTTTGCTGCTCGAACTCGCCCCCCTTTTTCAAAAGCAATACATCGCCACCAAAATAATTTGGGTCCGGGACAATGAGCGTCCCTTCTGTGCCATAAATTTCGAGTGGAACGTGTTTGTGGCCAGCAACATCAAAACTCATCGCTACCTGAACAATAGCCCCGTTTTTAAATGCAAGAACGCCAGCGACATGCGTGGATACATGCACCGGAATATGCTCGCCATTGCGCTCAGCACTTGTAATAATGCGCTCTTTGCGTGGTGCTGTTGCAAAGCTTGCGACCTTATCAACTGGGCCGAGCAAGTTAACAAGGTCAGTAATATAATAAGGTCCCATATCGAGCATTGGCCCGCCGCCGACTTCATAATAAAAAGCGGGATTAGGATGCCAGCGCTCATGGCCCGGGCACATAAATGTTGCAGTTCCACCTACGGGCGTACCAAGCACACCCTTATCAATCAAAATACGCGCTGCCTGGTGGCTTCCACCGAGAAATGTGTCTGGTGCAGAGCCTATACGCAGGTTCTTTGCTTTAGCGGTATCAAACAGATGCTTTGCTTCAGCAAAATTGATACCCAGCGGCTTTTCAGAATAGACGTGTTTTCCAGCGTTCAATGCTCTCAACCCAACTTCCACATGCGCTTTGGGAATGGTGAGATTGACAATAATATCGACTTTTGGATCGTTGAGCAGTTCTTCTACCGTCCGGGCTTGCACGCCAAATTCATCGGCACGTTTTTGCGCGGTTTCCGCATTCATATCAGCAATGCCGAGGATGTCGAGAATGGGGAATCTCGCCATAGCCTTGAGATATGCGCTGGAAATGTTCCCGCAACCAATGATGCCGATGCCGACCTTGTCCATGATGTTTCCTCCCAGAAATGTATGTCGAGATGTGTTTAAGCTGCTGGACCAGTTGTGCTCCATGGGGATTCATAGAGTTCGTGCAGCGCAACAGCCGCTGCCCCCTGCGCCCATAACTCGTCGCTCGCAATGTCAAAAATCAGCTCTGCGACGCCTTTTAGAGATTGAGGCACGGCGATATGGTAGTTTTCGCGAATGCTCTGGATGAACGGTTCACCCAATTCGAGACTGGTGCCGGTGATGATGACGCGTGGTGGCGCAAATAGTGTGACAATGTTCGCCAATGTCAGGCCAACTGCTGCACCTGCACGTTGTGTTGCCGATATAAGCTCCTCATCCGCCCCCTGGATGAGTGCACGCGCATGTTGCACACCGCGTCCGAGGCGCATGGCTTCTGCAAAGCGCCCGTCTGTTGGACGAATGCCCAGAATAGCGCTTTCTCCCGCATGATTTGCCAATCGGATAGTGGTGTTGTTTTCGTATCCCAGAACAAGGTCGCCGAGGTTCTGGCTTAATCCATCCGCGCCACGAAATAGCTCATTTCGATGCAGCACCCCAAGCCCCAGTGTTTGTTCAAGGGAAATGAGAACCATATCTTCAAATTCGCGCGCATGACCGAACCAATGATGTCCCAGCGTTATTGCATGAGCATCGCTTTCAATGATTGTTGGTGCGTTTAGGCGTGAAGTCATTTCGGCCGCAAAATCAATGTTTTGCTCACGCAAAATGGGCGTGCTGCGGATGATACCAGTTCGATGTTCAATAACCCCCGGAATGCCGAGACAAATCATATCTATGTCTTCAAGCGACAAGCCCGCGTCAAGCACACATCTGCGCACACCGTCTTCAATGAGATCAGCGATTACACCTATCGGCTGTCTATCAACGCGGATAGGCAGAGAGAGATTGGAGAGAATATCACCGCGAAAATCGGTGACAACGAAAATCATTCTGTTGGTTGCTATTTTGGCGCCAACCACGCGCGCAGCTTCCGGGTTAAGCTCCAGCATAACGCGCGGTCTGCCGCGTGTGGTTTCATTGCGAATATCACCTTCGTGACGTGTCAGTATGAGGCCGTCATCGAGCAGAGATGCTGTAATTGCAGACACCGTTGTCGTTGACAATTCTGTTCGTTCGCTAATCTCGACACGGGAAATAGGACCGTGACGACGGATCGTATCTAATACGCTCAACCTGTTGATTGCACGCATGAGTTCGGGGTCTGCGGTCTTCATGGGATCCTGTTGCGATCAATGTTGATCAAATCTTATTTAAATCGGATTGCGGATTAAATAAGATTATTTTGAGCCTCCATGTCAAGTGTAATACTCAATAAATTAGAAAATAGCCTTGACATCGATGAATATGTCGGCTGAATTAATCCGTATTGGGGAATAAATTGTGAGGATGACCCCAAGGGAGGATCACAAAGATGACCTATTGGCACGCAGGCGCAAGCCTGAGCGGCAAGTTGATTTCTTATGCCGCAAAAACCAGCATAGCACTGATGCTCGGCACCGCAAGCGCTTCTGCGACCACGGTCGTTAAATGGATGCATGTGGAGCTGGATCCCAAGGCGGTGGCCGTATGGGAAGAAATTGCAAGGGACTACGAAAGTCAGCATCCCGACGTAAAGATACAATTACAGTTTCTTGAGAATGAAGCTTTTAAAGCTAAGCTTCCCACGCTTCTTCAGTCTAATGACGTGCCTGACTTTTTCTATAGCTGGGGCGGCGGCGTTTTGGATGAACAGTCAAAGACTGGCGTTCTTAAAGATCTGACAGAAGATTTTGATGCCGATGGTGGCAAACTAAGACAAGCATATAACGCTTCTGCTATCGATGGCTTGTCGTTTGATGGCAAGCTCTGGGCTGTTCCTTATAAGGTTAATCTCGTTAGTTTTTTCTATAATAAAGAACTTTTTTCGAAAGCTGGCGTTGATGCCAATGGTATTCAGACCTGGGATGATCTGAGCGCAGCAGTGCGCAAACTCAAAGATGCAGGCATTGTGCCAATTGCCGGCGGCGGCGGTGAGAAATGGCCTATTCATTTCTACTGGAGCTACCTTGTCATGCGCAATGGTGGTCAGGCTGTATTTGAAGCTGCAAGCAAGGGAGAAGGCGAGGGTTTTATGGACCCCGCAATTCTTAAAGCGGGAGAACAACTGGCTGAGTTTGGCAAGTTAGAGCCATTTCAGCCGGGTTATCTTGGTGCATCCTGGCCGCAAGCACTTGGCGTTTTCGGTGACGGAAAGGCAGCAATGATTTTGGGCTTCGATAATACTGAAGCCAATCAGATCAAAAATGCTGGAGATGGAAAAGGTCTTGCGTCTGATAATATAGGCCGGTTTGCATTTCCTGTAGTTGAAGGCGGCGTCGGCAAGGCAACAGACACTTTAGGCGGCTTGAACGGCTGGGCTGTTACGAAAAATGCATCCAAGGAAGCAATCGATTTCGCGCTTTTCCTGACAAACAAAGCCAATGAAGAAAAGATGGCCGCGGCTGGAATGATCCTACCAGTGGCGAGCGGTGCTGATAGTGCCGTAACAAATCCGCTACTCGCCGATTCAGCCAAACAACTGGCCAGTTCGACATGGCATCAGAACTTTTTTGATCAGACTCTGGGCGCCGCTGTCGGGCGCGTTGTGAATGATGTGTCAGTTGAAATCGTCTCCGGGCAGATGAGTTCGGAGGAAGCTGCGCAGCAAATTCAGGATGCATTTGAGTTGCGCTAAGCACGGATTGAGTGCGCTTCGACGAGATAAGGCGCACTCTGCATCTTCATAGTCTTTATAAAGAAAGCGGAAAGATGGCTGATATGTCCATGACTTCGGCATCCTCGCCCCGACGCAGAGTGTCATCAGTTAAGAAGAAACACAGTTCAGTTGCTCATGACCGAACTCTCACGCTATTGGTTTTTTTGCCTCCCGCGTTATTGCTTTTTACGCTGTTTGTCATCCTGCCTATGGGAGAGGCGGCATGGTATAGTCTGTATCGCTGGAACGGGTATGGTACTCCAACCGAATTTGTAGGCCTAAAGAACTTTCAAGTCCTCTTTAACAATGCAGCGTTCTCGCAGGCTTTGTTCAATAATGGTCTGATCATCTTTATTTCCGTTTTGATTCAAATTCCGCTCGCTATCTGGCTTGCTATGATGCTGGCGCATCGTATTCCGGGCGTCGTTGCATTCAGGCTGATTTTCTTTTTACCCTATGTTCTGGCGGATGTTGCAGCGGGTTTGATTTGGCGTTTCGTTTATGATGGCGACTATGGCCTGTTTGCAGCAGCTTCAAACTTCTTTGGCTTTGCCAATCCCTATGTCCTCGCCGATAAGGATGTGGCGATTTATGCTGTACTTGCGGTCATTGTCTGGAAATATTTCGGCTTCCATATGATGCTGTTTATTGCCGGACTTCAATCTGTCGATAAGGCCGTTCTGGAAGCCGCAGAAATTGATGGTGCCACCGGGTGGCAGAAATTTCGCTATGTCACATTACCCATGTTGGGCTCCACAGTTCGACTATCGGTATTCTTCGCTGTTATCGGTTCACTGCAACTTTTCGATATGATCATGCCGTTAACCGGTGGCGGGCCGTCCAACTCCACTCAAACTATGGTGACCTTCCTCTACACATATGGCGTTATGCGTATGCAGGTAGGCCTTGGCAGTGCCGTTGGTGTGGTCCTGTTCGTAATCTGTGTGACGCTCGCGTTCGGTTATAAAAGGATTTTCATGCGCCATGACTGATACATCAAACGCCGTACGCATGACGATACAAACCAGGCTCTACCTTTATGTTTCGCTGGGGTTCATAGCTGCAATTGTCCTGGTTCCACTTTTGACCACAGCCCTTGGTGGTTTCAAAACACTCGGTGATCTTCGCGTTAATCCGTTTGGTCTTCCGGCTGAGTGGCAATGGGCGAACTATGGCGACATTCTGCTGGGCCACCGTTATTGGCTGCAAATATTTAACTCACTTGTTATCGCAGTTTTGACGGTCTTTCTGACACTAGTTGTTTCAGCTATGGCTGCCTTCACTTTCGCGCATGTGAAGTTTTTCGGGTCGTCATTCTTACTGAATTACTTCCTTCTCGGCTTGATGTTTCCGGCTGCGACGGCAATCTTGCCGTTGTTCATCCGCATACGTGACCTTGGCTTGCTGGATACATACTGGGGTGTAGTGCTGCCACAAGTCGCCTTTGGTCTTGGTATGAGCATCCTGCTTTTCCGGAACTATTTCCGGAATTTGCCCGAAGAGTTGTTTCACGCAGCATTTGTCGATGGTTGCGGGTATCTGCGCTTTTTCTGGCATATTTCACTTCCACTCTCGCGACCAATTCTGGCAACGGTTGGCATTGTTTCATTCGTTGGCAGCTGGAACAGCTATCTTTTGCCTTTGATCATGCTCAATTCGGAATCGAAATATCCATGGCCTCTGGGAATTATGGTCTATAGAGGTGAATTTGGCACCGAATGGCAGCTTGTTCTCGCTTTCATAACACTGACAATTTTGCCAACTGTCATCGTGTTCTTCCTCGCACAAAAACACATCATCGCTGGCTTGACAGCCGGTGCAGTCAAATCCTGATTGGGAGACACAATTATGGCTTCAGTAGAGCTTATCAACATCCATAAGTCTTATGCATCTCTCGATGTCATTCACGATGTTTCTTTATCGATCAATGATGGGGAGTTTGTTGCACTCGTTGGCCCATCAGGCTGCGGTAAGTCTACACTTTTGCGTATGGTCGCAGGGCTTGAAGAAATAACCGACGGTGAAATTGCAATCGGCGGACAGGTGGTCAATGGTATGACGCCGCGCGAGCGCAATATTGCTATGGTGTTCCAGTCTTACGCCTTATATCCTCATATGACTGTAGCTCAGAATATGGGATTTAACCTGAAACTTGCAGGGCAGCCCAAAAATATTATTGACGAGCGGGTTGCCGAGGCGGCGCGTATGCTTGATCTTGGGAAGCTGCTTGATCGGAAGCCATCACAACTTTCAGGTGGTCAGCGCCAGCGCGTAGCAATGGGTCGTGCTGTGGTGCGTAATCCCTCGGTGTTTCTATTCGACGAGCCTTTATCCAACCTCGATGCAAAGCTCCGCGTGCAAATGCGAAGTGAAATCAAGAATCTGCACCAGAAGGTAGCCACCACTTCTATTTATGTCACTCATGATCAAATAGAAGCGATGACATTGGCTGATCGTGTTGTGGTTCTCAATCAAGGGCGCATTGAGCAACAGGGCACGCCGCTTGAACTCTATAAGACGCCTGCAAATGTGTTCGTCGCAGCCTTTATCGGTTCTCCTGCAATGAATCTCATTCATTGTGTCATTGATGCTGATGCAAATGCGCCAGTAGCGCGTCTCAACGATGGAACGGCAATCCGGATTTCTGCTGAAAAGAGCGTAAAACGCGGGCAGGAGGTTACCATTGGTCTAAGGCCAGAACACATTGGGTCGGCCACAGCTGGGGACATCCGTTTGGAGGGCAAGGCTGTTTTGGTGGAGCCTACAGGTGCCCAAACACATGTGGTTTTTGAACTCGGCGAGGATCGGATAACTGCTGTTGTGGACGGTGAGCAACATGTGCGCGTTCATGCACCATTCGCAGCGACGCTTAATCACGAGCGTGTGCATGTTTTTGACCGCTCAAGCGGCCTCGCACTGTAACTGCTGTGCAGCGAGGAGTTTCTTCTGATGAATGAAAAAGCTCAAGTTGCGGTTTTGGTTTGAGGAAATTATCGAAGCAATTGATGATACTGAATTTTCTAAATATGGAAGATAGTAATTCAGACAATCATAGTGGTTTAGAAGTGTTTCGCATTCCTAAGATATCTTTTGGAATGCCTAACTGAATTTGCGTTATCTTTGGAGGATTTTTGATGAAGACGATCAAGGGGCCTGGGATTTTTCTCGGGCAGTTTGCGGGCGACGCAGCGCCATTTAACAGTTGGGACAGCATTACCAAATGGGCGGCTGGAAAAGGCTATGCTGGTGTGCAAGTGCCGACATGGGCAAGCCAATTGATCGACCTCAAAAAGGCTTCTGAATCCAAAGACTATTGCGATGAATTTGCCGGTGTTGCGCGTGAGAATGGCGTTGAAGTCACCGAGCTTTCGACGCATTTGCAGGGACAGCTTATTGCAGTTCATCCGGCCTATGATGAGGCATTTGATGGTTTTGCTGTGCCGGAAGTGCGCGGCAATCCGAAAGCACGTCAAACATGGGCTGTTGAGCAGGTGAAAATGGCGATCCGTGCTTCTCGTAATCTTGGCATTGGCGCTCATGCAACCTTTTCAGGCGCTTTGGCTTGGCCGTTTATCTATCCGTGGCCGCAGCGCCCGGCTGGTCTGGTCGAAACGGCTTTTGATGAACTGGCACGTCGTTGGCTGCCGATCCTTGATCATGCGGATGAGCATGGTGTTGATATTTGCTACGAAATTCATCCGGGCGAAGACCTGCATGATGGTGTGACGTTCGAGATGTTCCTTGAACGTGTGAAGAACCATTCGCGTGCGAACATGCTTTATGATCCATCGCATTATGTGCTGCAATGTCTGGATTACCTCGACAATATCGACATTTACAAAGACCGTATCAGGATGTTCCACGTCAAGGATGCTGAGTTTAATCCGACCGGGCGTCAAGGCGTTTATGGCGGCTATCAGGGCTGGGTCAATCGCGCCGGTCGCTTCCGTTCGCTGGGCGATGGTCAGGTCGATTTTGGCGCTGTGTTCTCGAAAATGGCAGCCAATGACTTTGACGGCTGGGCTGTTGTCGAGTGGGAATGCGCGCTCAAGCATCCTGAAGACGGAGCGCGCGAGGGTGCTGAGTTTGTCAAACACCACATCATTCGCGTGACGGAGAAAGCATTCGATGACTTTGCCGCAGGCGGAACGGATGATGCCGCCAATCGTCGTATGCTGGGGCTATAAAGCGTATCCCGAAAAGTGCGTAGCGGTTTTCGGCCAAGATACGCGAAAAAATATCAAGTAAGAGCGCCGATCTGAGAAAATCAGATCGAGTGCGCTCGGAGGAATAGCTATGACTATTGAAGCAAAGACCAAAGAAACAGCCAATCCGCGCATTCGGCTTGGCATGGTTGGCGGCGGTGCGGGTGCGTTTATTGGCGGTGTGCATCGCATGGCGTCGCGTCTTGATAACCGTTTTGAGTTGGTGGCAGGCGCACTCTCGTCTTCAGCAGAAAAAGCGCAGGCGTCGGGACGCGAGCTGGGACTTGCGGAAGATCGCATTTATTCAAGCTATAAGGAAATGGCGATCCGTGAAGCGCGTCTTAAAAATGGCATTGAAGCGGTTGCAATCGTTACGCCAAACCATGTGCATTATGGTGCGGCAAAGGAGTTTCTGCGCCGTGGCATTCATGTGATCTGCGATAAGCCACTGACCTCGACGCTGGCTGATGCGAAAAAGCTTAAGAAAGTCGCTGATGAGAGTGGCGTATTGTTTGTGCTCACCCACAATTATACCGGCTATCCGATGGTGCGACAGGCGCGCGAAATGATCGCCAATGGCGAGCTTGGTGATCTGCGTGTGGTGCAGGTGGAATATGCGCAAGACTGGCTGACCGAAGCGGTTGAAGAAACCGGGGCTAAAGGTGCAGTTTGGCGCACCGATCCGGCACAATCCGGGCTTGGTGGAGCAACGGGTGATATTGGCACCCATGCGTTTAACCTTGCATCCTTTGTGACGGGCCTCACGCTTGAAAGCTTAGCTGCCGATCTCGATAGCTTTGTTCCGGGTCGCCGTCTTGATGACAATGCGCATGTCATGCTGCGTTTTGCAGGTGGCGCCAAGGGTATGCTTTGGTGCAGCCAGGTCGCTCCGGGCAATGAAAACACGCTGCGTCTGCGGGTTTATGGCACCAAAGGCGGTGTAGAATGGGCCCAGGAAGATCCGAACCGTCTGTGGTTCACGCCATTTGGCGAGCCAAAGCGTCTGATCACGCGTGGCGGTGCTGGTGCGGGAGAAGCTGCGGCGCGCGTAACCCGCATTCCGGGTGGCCACCCTGAAGGCTATCTCGAAGCCTTTGCAACGATCTACACAGAAGCTGCAAATGCAATTCAGGCGCGACGTGACAATGCCAAGGTTGATAGAGCAGTTATCTATCCAACGGTCGATGACGGGGTAAGAGGTGTATCGTTCATCGATGCCTGTGTTCGCTCATCCAATAAGAACGGCGGATGGGTTCATATGGCATGATTTGTTGCAATCCCTCATTGGTTCGATGGATTGTGCGAGGTCGACTTACATGCGCCTCAAATATTCTGCATTGAGAAATGGCTGCAATAAATACGGCAATAGCTCCCGGATTTGCTCCGGGAGCTTTGTTTTTGTTTTATGCGTTGTTCCTCACCAGTTCACTTTGAAGCCGATGTTGCCTTTGATTGCATAGCTGTCAGAGAAGTGATTGAGCGAAGTGTTGATTGAGCCTTCGCCATACAGAGCATATTTGTTGTTTGCCCATGCATAGGTGCCGCCTGCGCCGATACCGCCCCATGTGTTGTCTCTATCGGTTGCCATATGGGCTCCTGCGTAATTCATCCGGGCGTCACCCATGAGCTCCTGATAGAGATTGGCAATGCCATAGAGTGAGGTATTGACCATCAGGCCGTCCTTGTCTTTCCAGCTATTGGCATAGTTGGCAGCAAGGCCGATACGGGCATTCAGACTGTCACCGTTTCGATTGGAGATACGCGCACCATAGGTATCGGTAAATGTATCGAAATCAACGGATGACCATGTAAGCTGTGCTTGCGGTGTCAGCGACCAATACGGATCGAGATCAAAGCGCTGCCCTGCTTCAAGGCTGAGCGCATAGCCAAAGCCTTTGTTGCCATTGGCAAGCGTTGGGTTGGTTGCATCGACATCCAGGTCACTGTCATACCAGTTGGCTTGTGCCTGTGTGTCGAGATAGAAGCCGGAGGTGCCATACCAGGTGGCGTTCGCACCAAGGCCCCAACCCTGTGTGGTAATGCTGCCCGATCCATTGCCAGTGCAACGCTGACTGAAACGAAACTATCTGTCATAAGGTGGTGAATTACGATTTGCGGACGGAATCGTTCAGCAAAATTTAAAACACGTGAGGCGTACGAATGGCAGAGCAGGTTAAAAAACAAGGCCCACGATTTACTCGTGAATTACCAGCTGTACGTAAGCGTATGTTAGTCGAAGCTGCTACTCGTTGCCTTGCTCGCGGCGGGATTACCGCATTAACGACAGATAATATACGGAAGGAAGCAAAAGTATCTATTGGTCTCGTTTCACATCACTTCTCGGGCAAAGATGAAATTCTTTCTGAAGTGTACCAAGTTTCGCTTTATGATGATGTTCACCACCAGATAATAGAAGCCCAGAAAAGCCGTGCCGATGATTCCAGCAGTCCAGAGCAGCGGTTAAGCACACTCATTCAGGCACAATTTTCGGAGAAGCATTTTTCAAAGGATAACCTGCACATATGGTTAGCGCTTTGGGGTGAGATCGATAAGAATGAAGCACTGAAAACCCGACACAGAAAGCTTTGGCAGGCGTATCGCGAAGCACTTCAGTTGGATATAGCGGCACTCGCTGCACAACGTAATTACGAGCTTAACTCGCAACAGTTGGCCATAAATTTTATTGCGCTATTTGATGGGCTTTGGCTGGAGTGGTGCCTCGACCCAACAGCTGTCTCAAGAGAGGATGCTATCGAGGGGTGCTATTCTCTTCTCGAGGCTCAGCTTGGCCCCCTGAGCCGCCTTCATCCAACGCCCGGAAATGGCCGAGAGTAAGAAACTGGCTGACGAATAAAATCTTGATAAGTTACGCGACGCATTTAGCTGCTGATTACGCCTTTATGGGGCAATGTCGCCAAGATAAACCATAGCAACGTGATGTGGCGGATTAAATCTGAAAATCGTACGGACGGGTTCACATATGCGTTTGTGCGTTGATGTTCTCTCATTGAGAATGACCTAAATTGAACACTTAAAACATTTGTTTAAATAGTTGTTTTGAAATAAATAATTTATCTTTCTTCACATTTTGTATTGCATCATCTTATCGAGAAATAGAACGATAAATCTTATTGAAAGTATTTTCAATAAGCGTTACATCTCATTACAGACCCGTTAGAATGATGGGGGCGCACAAAAACAATTACCGGAGACGGATGGGGTGACTTGGTGCTTGTGCACCTAAATTGTGACACGCGACCCAATCCAAGTTCTATGAAACACCAACTGAACCCGGTGTTTTGTTACTAATGTTCGCTATCTGTCGGTGGAGGATGGAGAAAACTATGCAAATGGCCCCTAAATATAAGTCAAGATCGGGCTGGGATGCACTCTTGCCGCCAAGAGTAACAAAAACGGACCTTCCAACCTCCAGACGATATAGAAGCATTGTTGTGGGCGCCGGTTACACTGGCCTTGCCGCTGCGAGACGTTTGGCTGAATTATATCCCGATGAGCCGGTACTACTTCTGGAAGCTTCAACAATCGGGGAGGGGGCATCAGGTCGAAACTCGGGCTATTTGCTAATTAATCCGGGCGAACCAAGCGCCAACGCTGAAGAGTTTACAGCCGGCTGGGCCACAAGGCAGATGAACATTGTTCAGGCCGGTTTGGATGAACTGAAAACACACGTCAACCGTTATGCGATTGAATGCGATTGGGATGAAAACCCCTTGGCGATCACCGCCGCGGCGACCCGGCGTGTTGAGAAAAGTGCCAGAGCGACAGTAGCCACCTACCGCAAATGGGGTATGGATCCACGGGAATATTCTCAAGCTGAATTGTCTACTATCATCGGAAGTGACTACTATCGATATGGGCTCGGGTCACTGACCAAAGTTTTGGTTCAGCCAGCATCCCTGCATAGAGGGCTTGCGGATAATCTTCCGCTATCGGTGCATTTGGTTGAGAATATTGTTGTTCAGTCGGTATCGAAGAGTTCACCTTTTCACATTCAGACGAGCCGGGGTGATTTTGTTGCCGATCGTGTGTTTATCACAAACAACCTTCACGCACGCGAACTTGGGATTGTGCGCAATCGAATGATCGGTATTCTAACCTATGGTGCGTTTACGCCAGAACTTGATGACAATGAACTGGCACGTTTGGGTGAGCAAGCTAAATGGGGGATATTGCCCGCGCATCGAATGGGCACAACGATGCGGAAGACGAACCGCAGACTGCTTATTCGGAGCGGAGATTCTTATGAGCAAGAGCTTGCGCCAGAAAAAGCGCGGGCCATGTTGACAGCTTTATATCGAAACCGGTACCCGGATATGCAAAACCATGAATTTGAATTCGTATGGGGTGGATTTACTGCAGTTACACATAATGGCGGCTTCTATTTTGGTGAGGCCTATCGAGGGATGTTCGTATCGGTAGGGTGCGGTGGCGCAGGTGTGCTTCGTGGGACAAGTCAGGGCAAACTCCTTGCGGATCTTGCTGCAGGCGTTGGTTCACAGCTACTAACGGATCGATTGAATATGACTGGCCCCAACTGGATCCCACCAGAACCCCTCGCGAGGATCGGTGCGAAACTGCAAATTGCGTTTGAGCAATTCCAGGCCCGAAGAGAGCGTTGAAAGATGCATAAGTGACTTTACGCTGTGCGGAGAGGTATTACCAGTTTGTTTGAGCCTGGCGTTTCCGGTATCGATATCGCATGAAATCACCCAGGTCCATTTCCCGGGCGAAGGAGGTTCGTTTTCCGGTTTAATTATTGCCTACGTTGTCTGGACCTATCACCGATTTGCTTTAAGCACGGGCGATGTGGAAGATCTTATTGCTGAGCGTGGTGTGCTTGGCAGCCGGGAGACCGTTTGCGTATGGATTAATCGCTTCGGCCGCCATTTGGACGACTGTATCCGCAAGGGCCGACTACAGCCAAATGACAAAGCGCACATCGATGAGGTCGTCATCATGATCAGCGGAAAGAAGTTCTGGCTTTGGCGGACAATTGATGCAGACGGCGATGTTCTTGGTATTCTGGTTCAAAACTTGTCGTAACACTAAGGCTGCCAAACGGTTTTTCCCCAATTCGGTCGACCATGTGTGGTTGTGACGGATAAGCTGCACAGTTACATTAAGCCGATACAGAACCTTTCACCAGTTGCGGATCACCGGGCCCATAAAGGCCTGAATAACGCCATCGAAGTTTCGCATAGGCCAACACGAAAACGGGAAAAGATATTTGGGCGGTCCAAGGCAGCGCGACATGCACAAAGGTTCCTTGCTGCTCACGATCCGATTAACCTGATTTACCGTTCGCGTCGCCATAAACAAACAGCTCGTGCCCACCGCCATGCACGTAATGATGCATTTGCATTTTGACATAACTACACCGCTGAAATGACCGCTTGAGCAAAAGCTCAAAGCGTTCCTGCGGCCTGCCTCAAACAATTTGGCAATACCGTCTCACTACTGGAACCGGATAGCGAACTCTGCAACACAAGAATTGTAGACGTTTCGCATCGTTATCCAAAGATGTACGTGGTGCGGCCGCAATTTATTATCCCAATCATTATGCTTTTACGAAATGCGGCAATGAACTCATGGAAGTACAAGACTGAACTAGCGTTGGTGAAAGTACAAAACGTCGACATTACCAATTTCGAAAGCAAGCTTTACGATTTCAAATCAGTGTTCGGGAAAAACTGTCTTCGGGCCTCAGACGGTTTTGAAGAAGCAACGAAGCGTATTGATGAAGCGATCTGATGACCTGACTGTTAAGCGACTGACGCGTGATAATCCGACGATGGCTACGAAACTTGCTGAACTCCAGTCCCGTGTCACGGACGGTGCTTGAGAGAAGTGCCGGTTCTTGACCGGCTATCTAGGTCAGAGACTCGCGAACAAATATACCTAGGTTGCGCTTTAGGTTTTTTCTAAAGGACAGGTTTTGCAGATTGACAATGAAGGGATGAAATATCGTAAGCAGCAGATGCGGCGTTTACGTTGTACGACACCATCGTTATCAACGTATCGAACGGGTTCAAATAATGGGTTGAGCGAACCGTCCTCAAAGCGGCGTGTTGTAAGATAGTTTTGTCCGTCACGGACGCCCTGATGCTCTGGTCTCAGCAACGCAGCGCTGCGCTCAACCACATTTTCAAGTATGTTTCCAGCATTGCTCCAAAGCACCTTGCGTGGCAGCCCACTGACATCAGATAGAACTGAAATGACTTGTCTCAGATGATCGTCGACAAGAAATGAAAAGCGTTCTCTGGAGTTATTCGCCGCGTTTTGAATGCCCTTGAACGGCAAACCAAAGCGCATATTGCCGCCTTCGTCATCCAGAGCGATGCAGATATTTGAAAGATCGAGCCTTAGTTGCCAGTCAAATAAAATGGCAGCCGCAGCCGCTGGCAGAATAAGCCGGGAGAAATAGAGTTTAGACCATTGCGAAGCCACAGCGCGGGGCTCAGACTCTTCATAGCGTTTAGCGAAACTCTTCAGAATTTTGTCTAAGCGATCCTGATTAAAGATCTGAAGTGCGGGTTCAAAATCCGTTGTCGCTTCGCTGATCAGGAAGAAATTTTCAGCCAGTTCTTCGAGTGGCCCTGTAAAGTGATCTCCGAAAATTCTGATCATCGCCGCGCTACCGCCACGCAGAAAAATAAGCCGCCAATAAAGGTAGCGATCAACCCGGCCGGTATTTCCCATGGAAACGCGATATATCTGCCGATCCAGTCAGCGAGTACGAGAATTAACGCCCCGATCAGCGATGAACCGAGCAGAAATGGTATGGGTCGCTGATTTCCGGTTAGTCGAGCGAGATGAGGTGCCAGCAAACCGATGAAACTGACTGGCCCGACAATGAGAACGGAAGTCCCTGTCAGTAGCCCTGTCAAAAGAATGACGAGCAGGCGGGCCCGCCTTAAACTCAACCCGAGCGAGCGGGAAACTTGCTGCCCTAATGGTAAAATCGCCATCCATCGCTGGAGCAACAATGCAACGCAGAGGCCAGTGACACAGATTACTGTTGCGATTACAGCATCGGACATGCGAACGGAATAAAGCGACCCGGACATCCACCCCAGTAGCCGCGTTAGCCTCATATCGCCCAGAAAAATGACAATCGACATAAAGGAACCTGAAAGTGCGGTGACCGCAATACCAGTCATCAGCAGTCTTTCCGGCGCAAAGCCTGACCGTGCTGTCAAGCGTAATGAAACGGAGAGGAATAATATGCTTCCCAGCGCCGCAATCAAAATGCTCTGCGTTCGTCCAAGCGGAGGCAGAAAGAGAACAATTGGGATCATAAGAAGTGCGGCTCCGGATGATATGCCCAGCAATTCAGGGCTTGCCATAGGATTGCCGGTCATCCTTTGCATAAGACATCCCGCTATTGCGAGCATCGCTCCGGTTGCCGCGGCAGCCATTATACGCGGAGCCCGCCATTCAAAATAGCTTGTCCATTCGCCGGCGATAAGAATATGCCAGCCCCCCTCAGAACGCGTCATCACAAGGACAAAGAGCGTCAAAGCCATCAATGCAAACAGGAGCAAGAGGAGAAACAACGGCGTCTGGCGTTGATAGGAGGTTCCGTCAGTTAGCGAGGAGGTCTGCGTCCCCAGAGACCGGGCTTTTCGCAGGATAATAAGGAGAAGTGGCGCACCAAGAATAGCCGTTAGGCTTCCGGCCGGAACATCCAAAGCTGGCAGGAGAAACAGTAACAATTGATCGGTTGTCAGTAATAAGCCCCCCGCAATCAGCGGAGCTGCAATCAACTGGTCTTTCAATCGCCTTGCTCCGGCAAAGCGGGCTATTGCAGCGCCCCCAAGGCCGATAAAGGCAATGACGCCGCAGGTAGATATGACAATCGCAGCACCTGTTACGGCAGCGACCAGCGTCACAGTGCGCACGAGTACAGGTTTTGAGCCGAGACTGGTTGCCACGGTCTCGTTGACGCCCATTGCTGTCAGAGGTCGCAACAACATAAATGCGACTAAACTAAGCGCCAGAGTTGCAATAAGAAGCAACTGCGTTCCGTTCCAGTTGTTCTGAGATAGTGACCCTGATTGCCAGACGATGAGTTCACCCAGATCTTCAAAATGCGCAATCAACAGCATCGTAGTCACGGCTTCAAAACAGAGCGAAAGCACCATGCCGTAAAGCACGATTCTGAGCGGAGCGAATTGCTGGGTTTTCGTGAGGAATAAAATGACTGCCAGCGCAATGCCGCTGCCAACAAGAGAGGGAAGAATAAAGCCGGAAATCGCTGCCGCAGGGAACCAGAGAACAGTGACGGCAACAGCAACGCGTGATGCAGAAAAGATACCCAAAGTGCCGGGCTCGGCAAGCGGGTTGGAAAGTACTTGCTGCAAAAGCGTTGTACAGAGACCTAATAAAATTCCTGCCAGAATTGCTACGCTCACGCGTGGGAGATAGCTATAATAAACGACCATATCCGAAAGACTGGTTGTATCAGGCGCAAATATCGCTCCGGTACTGGCAGGCCATATATCGCTTCGGTGTAGGTTAAGCATAAAAAGAAACAGCCCCAGGCCAATCAGAGCAGCTCCAAGGGCAACGCTTATATTGCGGGGCTGATCTTTTTGGATCATCGCGGGCGTTGTGGCGTCAGACATTGGAAAGCCCTTCGCACATTTGCTCCGCCAGTCGCTCAGCGGAACGAACGCCGCCATTGGGATAAATGACCGGCATACGCACAATGCGGCCCGCTTGCACCGCCGGAAACGCGTTCCAGATAGGATTATGAGTGAGCCTGTCTAAAGCCGCGTCGGTTTCTGCACCTCTGTCAAAGTGGATAATGACTGCGTCAGAATTCTCTGCAAGGCGGTTAAGCGCAACAGATGTAACGCCCGATGCATTCACACGACCCTCGAATGCATTCCGCAACGAAAGGCGCTTTAACATGTCACCGATCAGGCCATTGCCACCGAACATCGCCACATTCCGCCCATCGCGATTGAACCGGCACACATAGACAGGGCGATCAAAACCCGAAAGCGCGCGCGACGCTGTTTCAATCCCACGTTCACAGTTGTTGATCATGGTGTCTGCAACAGCGAGGCGATCTGTTTGCATGGCGAGACGGCGGAGAAGTATCTGAACATGTTCAACCGCCGGCGTTTTGCCTGCGAAGACCGGATAGGCTGTTACCGGAGCAATTTTCCTAAGCACTTCAAGCGATGAGGCCTGCCAGTCCGCCATCAAAATATGATCGGGTTTAAGTGAGAGCATGTATTCAATATTAGGCTCATTTAACGGCCCAAGATCGGCAACGGTGATATCAAGCGCAGGGTCACCGACGAGGCGCTGATAAAGAGGCACATTGGCCGTCGCGATTGGCTGCAGACCAAGCGTTACGAGTAATTCAGTAAGCAGCAGATCCATGCTGACGATGCGTGACATAGACGGCATGCCGCCTGTTTGACCAGCTTGCCCGGTCGGGATCGTAAACGCCAAAGGAGCGGCAAGAGCCGCCCCCAGTAAGCCTCGACGCGTGATGCTTCTATTGGTTACCATTTATATCCAATGGTAGCGGTCACGGTAAGAGGTTCTCCATAGCGGCATCCATCCTGAGCAACACAGGTGTAATATTTTTTATCAAAAAGATTACGTGCGTTGATCGTCAGCGAAGTTCCCTCAAGCTCGTTCTTGAAAGCGCCCAGATCGAAACGAAGCATCGCATCGACCATCGTGTAGGCTGGAACGTCCTCTTCCATGTCTGGCAGGTTGGTCTTTCCGACATAACGAAGGCCTGCTCCGACATTGACGCCCTTAACACCGACCTTATCGAGATCGTAATCGGCCCAGATCGAGAAACTATGGCGTGGAACCAGCGCAACCTGTTCGCCGATTTCGTAAGGCTTGGCGCTTTGTCTGATCGTTGCATCGGTAAATGTATAGGCGGCAATCAGACCAAGATCGCCAACCTGTCCCCGCGCTTCCAGTTCAAGACCACGCGATTGGACTTTACCCTGCTGAAATGCGTCGCCAAATGCATTGTAGGTCACGACGTTCTTTTGCGTGAGATCGAACACTGCCGCGCTTAGCATCAGGTCAGTTCCATCGGGCTGATAACGAACACCAGCCTCGTATTGCAGTCCCTTGTTTGGCTCCAGCGCATCACCATTCACATCCGCACCAATCTGCGGATCAAACGACTGACTGACACTGACATAAGGTGCGATGCCATTGTCAAACACATAGACGAGGCCAGCGCGCCCGGTGAAGGCGCTGTTCTTCTGGTCTGTAACCTTGCCATTCTGATATGTTGTTGTTGTGCTTTCTGACCAGTCATGCCGGCCGCCAAGCAACAAGGTCCAATGCTCATCGAATTTGATCTGATCCTGCAGATAAAGTCCATATTGGTTGCCGATCGCTTTCTGACCACGATTAACCGCATAGCTCACGGCAGGGCTGCCGGTATATTGGCCCGTTTCAAGATCAAGTACGCTATAACCAGTGCCTCTGTAGCGGTTTGAATCGTAGGACCTGCGATAATAATCAAAACCACCGATAATCCTGTGTTCAATCGCACCTGTATTGAAAGCATATTCGAGTGAAGTATCCGAGGTGGCACCATAGGATGTTTCATAGCGTTCACTGGCAAGCCGTGTAAGCTTACCGTTACTCGATGGTGCCAGATTGCCAAACATGTAGTTCCACTCAACATCAGAGTGGAAATAGCGATTGTTGCTGCGCAGCTTCACGCCGTTTTCAAACTGGTGTTCGAACAATCCGCCAACCGTATACATATCGACATTATATTTATCGAAGCCTTCAATCCCCAAGAAGCGGTCATGCGGGATTGTCCCCTGGCTGACATCTTCATAGCGTAGCGGCGTAGCGAAACCCGTTTTGATACGCTGATAGCTTCCGAGCACAGTGAATGACGTTGCCTCATCCGGTTTCCAGGTAAGAGCTGGTGCGATGTAAAACTTATCATCAGGCGTATTATCAACCCAGTTGTCCGCGTCGCGGAAAAGTCCCGTCAGACGATAGGTCAGACTGCTATCACTGGTAACTGGGCCGCCAAAATCAGCAGAGACCTGCTTGCGGTTATAGCTGCCATATTCGACATTCACTTCGTGCAATGGTTTATCAGTCGGGCGTTTGGAAACGCCATTGACCACCCCGCCCGGCGACAGTTGACCATAGAGCACGGAAGACGCGCCGCGCAGAACTTCCACACGTTCCAGGCCATAAGGCTCCTGTCCACCGTCATAAACATTTGATTGCAGTTTCATACCATCGCGCAAAGTTCCGCTATTACCGGATGCAACATTGAAACCGCGAATAGTCAGATCATCCACCATGCGGCTGAATGAGCCTGATTGGGCGGATACACCCGGGGTGTAGCTCAGCGTCTGAGCGATCGACGTTGCTTTCTGATCACGTACCTGGTCGGCTGTAACTACAGTGACTGATTGTGGTGTTTCAATCAGCGGTGTGTCCATCTTTGTTGCAGATGAGGAACTGACTGCGAGATAACCATCAATGGGACCAAATGCACTTTGCCCCGCGCTTCCTTCAACCGTAATTGTATTAAGCAACACGGAGCCATCGGGTGCAACTCCGACCGCATTGGCAGATTGCTGCGCTGATATCGTAACGGTATTGCCACGCAGACTATATGTGAGACCAGAGCCGGAAAGAATGTGGTTCAGTGCTTCTGGACGTGTCAGCGAACCTTGCGCACCGCCAGAGTTTTTGCCACGTACAATGCTTGCATCAAAGAACAGTTGAACACCGGTTTGGTTGGAATATTGAACCAGCGCTTTGGACAATGGCTGTGCCGCAATATCAAATGATGTGCGCTGGACCTGACCATTTGGAGTGGTTTGCGCCCACACGCCGTCCGGCGCAAATACCGTAATGCCAACCAATGCGCTGGCCGCAAGCAAATGCAGAGAGAACCCTGTTCTAAGAAGAGCCTTAGAACTCTGGTGATGACGGCTCCGCATTCCGCTCCTAATATCAACGTGCATAGGCTGTTTTCCCGATGTCTGACGGCCTGCCAATGCAGGATTTTCCGATTGCTTCTCGGCTGCAACGCAGCCCCTTACAGAACCAGACACCTCAGACGCGCGAGCTAATGATCGGCATTGTAAAAAATTTGATTTTTTAATCCGGTGTTTATCGCCGCGTAATAATCGTGACCCAGCCGGCGCCGTTCAGAACTCGGATTGGCAAAGTATCGGCAATGGTTGTAAGCGCCGCTTCAGCGTCACGCGTATCGAAAATAGCCGTTACAGGCATGTTGCCGATTTCTGTGTCAGTGAGGAAGATACTGCCCCGACGATAGCGTTCAAGCTCTTTGAGTACCCGCTCAAGCGGAACATCTTCAAAGATCACCCTGTCGTTGCGCCATGCTTCCACCATCTGGAGATCGGCGGGCCGAGGAAGGGGTGCTTCCTCAGCCCCATATGTCATTTGCCAGCCCTCATTCAGCCGCAGCGGGTCAATCTGGCCGAAAGCTACTGAAACAGCATGCTCGAGAACAGACACAGTCACTGCTTGATCTGTCAGTTTGACGTCAAAAGCAGTTCCGAGCGCGGTTATAGTGCCGCCACCCGCACTGACCACAAAGGGACGCGAGTGGTCGGAGGCGACCTGAAAGAATGCCTGTCCTTCATGAAGCACGAGATTACGGCGATCATCCGCAAAATCGACCGACAAAGCGGAATAGCTGCCGAGTTCGACTGTGCTTCCATCGGCAAGTTTGAAACTTTGGCGTTCACCAACATCTGTTCGATAGGTCGCAAACAAGCCACGGCGCGACATGATAAAAGCACCGGGAAGGAGAACAAGTGCTGCGAGGCCGCCCAGCACAACGCCACGCCGATCAACGCGCCGTTTCGGATGGCGAAGGCGATCATACTCAGGTTTAACAGTATCAAAGCGTTGCCACAGTTTTTGTGCGCGCTCATAGGCCAATCGATGCGCGGGATCAGACGCGATCCAGACTGAAAACGCATGCCGATCATCAGCGTTGACGGTTTTATCCTGCAAAAGGACAAACCATTCCAGCGCTTTCATGTAAACCGGATCGGTTTCAAACTCCTTCATGCGCGTCCTGATGTTTCCGCTGATAACTATTCCGAAAGCTGTCTGTCGAGTTCAGCTAAGGCTGACACGATCTGGGTTATAACCGTATTTCGGGAAATGCCCATACGCTCGGCGACTTCATCGTAGCTCAAGCCTTCGATCCGGTTGAGAATAAAGGCTTCGCGCCTGCGGGGCGGAAGCTGCGCAATCGAGTGTAAAAGACGATGCAGTTCACTGCGGTAAAGCACAGTCATTTCGGGGGATGGACTGGTATCGGCGAGGCGCTCTGGCTCATCGACAGCAATCTCGACATCTGACCTACGACGGATATTGCGCAAATGATTAAGTGCCAGATTACGCGCTGTTCTCTTTACATAAGCTGGACCGGGCGCTTTCTCTGTATCTTCATATCTCGAGAGCAGGTTCAGGAACGCTTGTTGAACGACATCTTCGGCTGTGGCGGTGTTTCCGACAATACGGCGCACAAAAGCTCGCAGATTAATCTGCTCACTTTCATAGAGTTCTGTCAGATCCCACAAACGGGAAGTCATTCTTAAGCGCACTCCGGATAAGATACTTTGGGCATCTGCGAACAGACAGAACCCTGCTCACGCCTTAAAGGTTTAAAAAATGTCGCGCAATCGCAGTGATTTAGAAGAATTCCAGGCTGACAGATAAAATATGTCTAAATTACTCATCTTTGTCTTGTCAAAACAGGGGCTTCGACGGGTAAGATCGCTTCTTCGCTTGTTTGAAACTGAAAGACATCTCAAATCTTTATCCTAAAGATGTGCCTGAAATGTCACATTTACACTCGTTAGTATTACCGTGAATTCCTATTAAATCGAAGCAAAAAGACCGGGTCGAAATCGTCATCGATAAGTAATAATGACGAACAGATACCGACCGAGGTCTATGGCCACTGACTTTTTAGACGGCCATTCAGGGTCACACAGAATTTGATCTTCAGTGAAGTTGCATATTCGCGTTTAAGACAACGAAGCTCGGTTATTTGTAGTCTTGATCAGCACCAGGAATCTTGACTGATCATCAATGTTTTCACCCAGTTGAGTAACTAAACAATAGAGTTCAAAACCCGTGAAACGCCATATCGAGCGCGGATACGATCTCGTCATGTGAAACAGAAAGGTTTGTGACTGGGTTCTTTAATATGGACACCGGAATTGCGGACATAAACTGTGTAACCAACACATGCTCGTCTCCCTCAATCTCGAAGCTCGGATTGAGCCGTTTCGCCGGGATGGGCGCCATCTCTTTAATAATGAGGGGGACGACATACGTGTTTTCAGTTCATCTAGTAAATCAGCCTGTACGTCGAGCACATAGCCGCCACCCGGATTTGCGTAAACGTCATATCTCGCCATTAGAATTGACGATAGCGTTCAAGAGGTAAGCCATTTGCTTCGACGTAAGCATTAGAACTTTGTATCGCTGATCGATTATCTTCTTTCCAAAGTAATGACTTCGCAGCAGCGAGTGCCTGCGCAATTCCACTTTCGGCTGCACGTGAAATATTTATCTTATGTCGGCGCGCTTCGGAAAGAAGCTCACTATCGATTGAAAGATTGGTTGCGCGCTTGAATGTCCGGGCAGGTTCCGGTTGTGGCATAAGACGTGCTCCTTTGAGCTATAGGTATATGCGCATATTTATGTGTATGGTTACTGTCTCACATCGTATCAACCCGCACACGATATAGGAACAACCAACGGATTCGGTCGGGAGCGAGATACGCGAAACTCCGACTGGTTATCAAATAATGGGTTTGGTTTTGACTGGCTTTGTTTGTAAGAAGCTTAGCTCAGTCGACCTCTAAAATTTTCCATTAATGAATTTTACTTTTTATCATGTCGGCTATTTTCTCAGCGATCATGATGGTGGGCATGTTTGTGTTGGCACAAGGTATTGCAGGCATGAGGGACGCATCACAAACACGAAGTCCATCAATGCCGTGAACTTTGCCGCTCGCGTCGGTGACGGAAAGTGAATCATCTGCCGTGCCCATGCGGCATGTGCCTGAAGGATGCCATGTACCGCCAACATGCTGACGCACGAAACTGGTGAGTTCTGAATCATCTTCCAAGAGCGATTTAATACTCACACCGGATGTAATAGCAGTATGAATGAGTGCTGTTCGTAACGGCCCTGCCGCATCAAGCATGGCAGACAGAGTGCCACGTTGAAATGCATTCCATGTTCCGGGCGTGGCAACTTTTGCCACCCGAGGCGTATAGCTTGAGGGGAAAACCGTACCAGCAAACTTACGCATATTTTGATCAGATAAGACTGTGGCGCCTTTTCGGACAGCATCCTTCAAACGCGTCAGATCGCGTTCATCGCTCAACATACGGAAATCGACATCTGGTTCTGCGTATTCATCAGGTGATGAGAGCGAAACGGCTCCACGCGAATAGGATTTGTTGACCCAGAAGAACAGGCTGCCGATACGATTGCCGACCGAATGCCAGCCAGAGCGTGCAAGAATTGCAGCATGCATATCACCGGATGGCGCGCCGGGGAGGTCAGATGAGTAGCGCCAGATCGCTTGCTCATGATGTTCAAGTGCATCCCGGTTGCGTGCGGCTGGCGGCAAATAAGCTGCGACCGCGATGGAAGGATGCTCCATCAGATTTTGGCCAAGGCCTGCAAGCGCATGGATAACAGGAATTTCAAGACTTTTAAGGTGCTGACCGGGGCCGATACCAGAGCGCATCAACAGTGCTGGTGAATGTATTGCACCTGACGAAACGATGACTTCAAGCGCGTAGAGTTTAATATCGTCAGTGTTCTGAGTGTTGCTTCTGATAATAGCGCCGGTAGCTTTTTTACCGTCAAACGTGATCTTTACGGCTGTAAAGCCGGTCATGATTTTCAGGTTAGGGCGCTTGCGAACCTCATCGGTAAGATAGGCGACAGATGTGGGAAGCCGCTCCCCCTTATCACTGACGGCGATAGCCCCGCGATAGGTCCCATCGCGCCATTGGCCATTCTGATCCTCGCCAATTGGCCAGCCATTTTTATCTATTGTGTGCATCACCCCATCAACGAATGGCGATATGCTTTTATCATCGATACGACGGATTGAAATTGGTCCATCATGCCCATGCAGAGGCCCAGAAAAATCTCGATCTGCTTCAATTTTACGAAAATAGGGAAGACAGTTTTCCCAGTTCCACCCTTGCGCGCCGAGCGTCTCCCATTCGTCATAATCGGTGGGTGCACCGCGATTGGCCATCAACGCATTGATGGTTGAACCACCGCCGAGAATTTTTGCCTGTTCATAGCGGCGTGAGGCTCGCTTATCGCCATTATGACCAAAGCCACCCATACGGGCTTTTAGTTTCGTCCAGATATTGTTTGTGTCGAGATAGGCTCGGCCTGGATAACGGCTGCGAATGGCATCGGGCATGTCGGATGCGCTGATGTCGCGGCCTGCCTCAACAAGTATCACGCGTCGATTGGGGTCTTCCGACAGACGAGCCGCCAGAACGCAACCCGCAGATCCTCCGCCGAGTATGAGATGATCGGCAATCATGCTGTTGCATGCTCCTTACGCTGTCGACCGCTACTCAGGGCCGCGAGCATGACGACGATAAAGGACACGGCGGTCAGGAGAGAACTGATCGACGCAATGGTTGGATCAATTTCGTCACGAAGTGCTGTGAACATGCGCTTTGTCAGTGTCTGATATTGTCCACCGGAAATAAACAGCGATACTACCGTCTCATCAATTGCGGAAATGAATGCGAACAAAAGACCAGAGATAACGCTCGGTTTGATTTGTGGCAACGTGACCGCAAAGAAGGCCCGAAAACGGTTCATACCGAGGCTACGTGCAACCATCTCCTGTGTTGGATCGAATTTGCGCAAGCCGACCAAAACTGACGTGACTACATAAGGAAGGCCGAGCATCACATTGGCGAGGATGAGGCCTGAAAGTGTTGCCAGCAATCCGACCTTCGCAAATACAAAGAACACGCCGACAGCAGTGATAACGATGGGCACAACAAGCGGCAGTAACAAGACCACCTGCATGCTGCGGACAAGCCGGGAGGATGTCAGATTGAGCGCGTAAGCGGCGGCAGTGCCGATGATCGTGGAAAGAATCGCACTCGCTATTGCAACGATCAGGCTAACTTTGGTTGCCTGCATCCATGCACTGCTGGCCAGATAAGCTTCATACCAGCGGAATGACCAGCTTGGCGGAGGAAACGTCAAAAAGCGTGCGCCGGAAAAAGACATCGGTACGATGATGAGGATCGGAATGATCAGCCAGATCAGGATGAGCGATACGACAGTGATGAGGATTGCGCGGGAAACTGACATGATCTTACTTCGTCCCCATAATGCGTTCAAACGGGATCACCATGCTGGTCAAACGGAAGATCAGGAACACACAAATCAGCAGAACAACACTGATTGATGATGCAGCCCCCCACTCGTGATAGACCTCGATGTTGCGCGAAACGAGCATGGAAACCATATAGGTCCGCCCGCCGCCAAGCAGTTCCGGTGTGATGTAAAAACCCAGTGTAAGCACGAACACCAGCACCATGCCCGCAATCATTCCCGGCAGGGATAGAGGCAGAAAAACACGCGTGAAAACATAAAACGGTGTGCCGCCGAGGCTTGATCCTGCCATTGAAAGCTCACGCGGGATTTTCTGCATAGTTGCGTAAAGCGGTAACACCATGAACGGCAACAGAATATGGATTGTAGCGATAACAGTACCGAACTCATTATTCACCAATGGTAGCGGCGCATCGATCAAGCTCATTGTTTTGAGTGCCGAGTTGACCAGCCCTGTTCGTTGCAAAAGGATCAGCCATGCATAAGCACGCACGAGCACGCTGGTCCAGAACGGTAAAATGACCATCGCCAGAATGACGATGCTCCATTTATGCGGCACGGTCGCTGCGAGATAAGCAATTGGATAACCGAGCAATAGAGCCGCTATTGTGACGATAAATGCAATCTTGAAGGTTTGCAGAAATGTCATCCAATAGACGTTTTCGGTCAGAAAACGCTGATAGTGAACGGCGGTAAAACCCCCATCTTGCCAGATGGATTGCCAGGCAAGCCAGCCAAGCGGCACAATCAGCAGAGCGGTGACGACTGCCAATGCGGGCGCCAGAAGAAACAACATCAGCCGCATTTCTTTGCGTCTATAAAGTTCACTTGGATTTAGGGCCAGACTGCTCATTAAGATCACCGTGACATGCTGTATCGCTCAACTGCGAAAAACGCGCACACCAGAACGGCATGCGCGCTTGCTGATGTTACTTCTGGATAAATTCAGCCCAACGCTTCTGAGCTTCTTCACCTGCTGGCGAACTCCACCATTCATCGGAAACGAGAACCTGTCTGGCTGCATTATCTGGTGAACTTGGCATTTCGGTTGCGCGTTCAGGTGAGATCTTACCTGTCTTATAAGCAGCAGGGTTTGCCGGGCCATAATCGATATAGGCTGGGAAGTTCGCCTGAATTTCCGGGTCCAGCGCTGCGTTGATGAACTTCACGCCAGTTTCAAGATTGGGCGCGCCTTTCAGAATGCAAAGCGACGTATATTGCAGGAAACCCTGATTGAAGGTGTAGCCAATCGGCAGACCTTCTTTCACCACAACGGAAACGCGACCGTTCCACGCCATTGTCATATCCACTTCACCATCGGCCAGAAGCTGCGCCGATTGTGCGCCGGACGTCCACCAGACGGTAACAAACGGCTTTATTTCCTCAAGCTTTTTAAAAGCGCGATCGACATCAAGCGGGTAAAGCTTATCCATTGGAACGCCATCTGCAATCAGAGCGGCTTCAAGTGTTGCCAGCGGGTGATTGCGCAAGGCGCGGGTGCCGGGGAATTTCTTAACGTCCCAGAAGTCTACCCATGTCTTTGGTGCATTATCGCCAAACTTGTCTTTATTATAAGCAAGTACGCTGGAATAAAATTCATAAGCGACCGAATATGGCGACTTATATTCAGCTGGCATGTCCTTGACGTTCGGCAGCTTGGAGAAATCGAGCTTTTCGATCATGCCTTGCTCGCCGCCGCGAATGCAGTCTTTTGCTGGCGTATCAATAACATCCCAAACCGGTTTTCCGGTTTCAGTCTGCGTTTTGATCACAGGCCATGCATCTGGTGAACTATCCTGATTGATCGTGATGCCAAGCTTTTCCGCAACTGGATCCAGAATAGCTTTGGTCTGTGCTTCCTGATAGGCGCCGCCTTGTGAAACAAAGGTGATCTGTTCAGCAGATGCTTGACTGATACCAGTGACAAAAGCCGCTGAGGACAGGAGGACTGCGAGAGTTGGTATGCGCATGTTCGTTCTCCTCTGTGTGGACCTTCCGGGTCCATTCTTGTCTACCGGCTTGATTAAGCAGCTGCTCCGGCGCACAGCTTCGATCTCCCTCAACGTCCGATGGCGTCGAGAAGCTGATACCAGCCTGCAACCACACGAACGGCTGGTGCGCGCAGACCATAAAAAGGGATTTGTTTGAGCGGGAGTTGCGTGAGCAGACCCAGATCAACCTTGTTGCCAGCCACAAGCTCAGCCACATGCTTGCCAATATATGACGACATGGCGACACCCGTTCCGTTATAACCTAGCGCGTAGACAATCCGGTCATCGATACGTCCGACATGGGGAAGACTATCGAGCGTCATAGCAACAAGGCCTGACCAGCGATGCGTGACCTGAACAGATTGAAGTTCAGGAAACTGTTTGACCATCGCTTTGTGCAAGGCGGTAAATGCTGCTTCGGAATCCGTTTTTCCAAATGCACCGCGGCCGCCATAAATAAGACGATCGCCAGACTTGCGGAACCAGCGCATCATGCGCCGGGTTTCGGTATAGCTTCGCGCGTTTTTAAGAAGGCTTTCGCCTACTGTGCCAGTGAGTGGTTGCGTCGCGATCATCGCCGAGCGGAACGGGATGATTGCCTTTCGCACGGGTGCGGTGGCTTTGGTCAGGTCAGAATAAGAGTTGGTTGCGATGACAACCGTCTGTGCACGAATGGCAGCGTTTTGTGTTTCGACAATAACGCCGTTTGATTGGCGTTTGATGCCTATTACAGGTGTATTTTCAGATATTGTGATGCCTTCGGCCTGCACACCGCATGCCAATCCCAAGACAAAATTGAGCGGATGAATAATGCCGCCGTGGGTGTTGAGCATGCCGCCCAGGAAGTCATTTGACCCCGTCTCTTCTGCCACTTGCGCAGCGGATTGTATCGAACAAGCCGTGTCGCCGAGTGCTTCATTCAGCCAGGCGCATTCCGCTTTGATTGCATCAAGCGAGACCTGATTATGGGCGCACCGGAGAGAGCCTGAGGCGTGATAATTTGCATCTTTGATAGCGTAATCGCGGACCAGTTCGCCGACATGTTCTACCGCTTCAATGCTGATATCGTGCATACGCCGGGCGACATCGATGCCGAAGCGGCTGGCAATATCGCGATATGCCAGCCGGAATTTAGCAGAGACGACGCCACCATTGCGTCCACTCGCGCCCCATCCGATACGGCTTGCTTCCAGCACGATCACTGACAGGCCTTTGCGTGCCAAGTATCGTGCTGTTGAAAGGCCGGTATAGCCACCTCCGATGATCGCGACATCATATTGGCTTCCGCCTGCAATCGCTGAAAATTGCGGGCGCTCAACGGCTGTTGCTTGCCATAGGGATTTGATGTCATCGAAGGGTGGGCGTGTCGTCATGGTGGGGTGACGCTCCGATCTATGCTGCGTTTGCGACTGAAGCTGAAAGGAGTTCAGCGTCAATTGCGTCTGCAAGCTGCTTCAATGTCGAGAAGTGGAAGTCAGGCTTTGTTACGCCCTTGGGTGTCGGCGTACCGCCAAAGCCGTTTTGTCCCTGACGGCGCTCGATCCAGCAGGTTGTGTAGCCCAGCTCTTTTGCTATGCCGATATCGTGGTATTGGCTCTGAGCTACGTGCAGGATTTCTGATGGTTTGAAGCCAAACGCTGATTGACGGCCTTTGTTGTAAGCAAAGAAATTCGGATTTGGTTTTGCATATCCGGTTTCATCGCAGGTCACGCTGTCATGGAATGGGTTTTCGAGTGTTTCCGAATAGGCTGAGAACGTAGTGCGGTCAGCATTGGTCATGGCGACGAGACGGAAGTTTTTGCGCAGACGCTTCAGTGCTGCAATGGAATCTTCAAAAGCGGGGTGATGCAGAATGGCGAACTGGAACAAGTCTGCGGAAGCCTGATCGTTGTTGATGCCGAGTTCCGTTGCCATGTGAAGGTAAACATCCTTCATCGCCGACGAAGAACGACCGTAAAATTTATCGCGCCCGCGAATGTATGGGCCGAAGATTTCATCGTCGCTCAGCTTGGCAGCCTTTTCGCCGCCGACTTTGCGGGTTGCATTCAAAACGCCACTTTCAAAGTCGATCAAAGTGCCCACGACGTCAAAGGTCATCACTTTAAAATCTGTGATCTTCATTGCTGTTTTCCTCGTAATACTTATGCGTGATCGTTAGTTGGTTTGCGGCACAATCACCGTGTCTTCCGGGTGAAGTGCAATTTCGATTTCTTCGCCGGGGGCGCGCAGTTGCGCACGACCTGCGTGATTGGTCGGCAGACGGAAACTTAATTTTTCGCCAGAGGGTAGCTGCATGAAAACGCGGATGCTTTCGCCCTGATAAAGTGCGTCGATAACGGTGCCACGCAGACGATTTACATGGTCGCTTCCGGGCTGGTCGTTGACAGTCAGCTTTTCGGAATGGAGTGCGAGATAGAGTTTTTCGCCTTGCGGAATCGGGTAAGCTGAGCGCAGCGTCGTGCCTGCAAGGCTGACACTATTGTCACCATTTCTAGTGACGGGTAGAATCGTAGCTTCACCGATGAAGCTGGCGACGAACGAATTTATTGGCCGGTCGTGCAGCATTTCCGGCGTGTCGATCTGCACGATTTTGCCCTTGTTCATGATCGCAACGCGGTCACTCATGGTAAGAGCTTCGCGCTGGTCATGCGTGACATAAACAATCGTTGCACCAAGCTTGCGATGCAGCTGTTTGAGCTCAATCTGCATGTTTTCACGCAGTTGCTTGTCGAGCGCTGAAAGCGGCTCATCCATCAAAATGAGGCGCGGCTCAAAGATCATTGCGCGGGCAAGAGCGACACGCTGTCGTTGGCCACCTGACAATTCGTCAATCTTGCGGCCTTCAAGTCCTGTCAGTTCAACCATTGCTAGTGCATCGCGCAGTTTTTCTGGCCACTCCGATTTTGGCATCCGGCGTGCACGCAATGGAAATGTGATATTGTCGGCGACGTTCATGTGTGGAAACAGGGCATAGTTCTGAAAGACGATGCCAATGTCGCGTTTGTGCGGTGGCTCCAATGTAATATCGCGATCACCCAACCAAATGGAACCGGATGTGGGCTGAACAAATCCGCCAAGAATGCCAAGAAATGTTGTTTTACCGGAACCGGATGGCCCCAGAATTGAGACGAATTCACCGGGCGCAACATCAAGACTGACTGAATCAAGTGCGCAGAAAGCTCCATAGGTCTTCGTCGCTGAACGGATGGAAACTCCAACACTTGACGATTTTTTGGTTTCAGTCATTTGATTCCACTAAATATTTTATCGACTGATCAAATATTGGTCAGGCTCGATCTGCTGCATTCAATGGAAGAGCTAAACATTAGTTTTGCGCATAACTGCTTTGGCACTGAGCGCTTACGAATGCTTTGTTCCCCTGACGATAATGAAGGATTTTCTCCTTTCTTGATGAGTAGGAGAACAAATAACTGCGACGGGCGCAATTGAAAAAAGCTTGAGACGATGTTACAAAATGTAATGACGATTTTGCGACGCGCTCTTCCTTCGATGAATGGCCTTTTCACATTGGAGGCAGCAGCACGTCATGGAAATTTTTCCAAAGCGGCTCAGGAGCTGAACGTGACGCCAGCCGCTATCAGTCGTATGATCGGGCGACTTGAAGAGCATCTGGATGTACAGCTTTTCATTCGCACGACGAGCGGTGTCACGCTGACCGAGTACGGTAAGATTCTACATGATGCGATTGACCGGGGCTTCGCTGGCATTGAACAGGCATTAAGAGAAATCAGCGACCGAAAACAGGGCGTTCAAACGGTTACGCTCTCGCTTTCAACCGGTTTTACGACGCATTGGGTGATGCCGCGCATGGCGGCTTTTAAGAAGACTTTTCCCGGCGTTGATCTGCGGTTCGAATTAATTATGGGGCCGCTGGCTGGCCCAGTGAATGACGTTGATCTCGGTATGAGATTTGTAGAAGGTGGTGATGATAATCATGAAGCCACTTTCGTTATGCCCGAAATACTCGTGCCGATTTGTAGCCCGACCTATCAAAGAGAGCATGATGAAGCGACTTCGGTTCTGGATCAGCCCGCGACAACGCTTATTAATCTGAGTGAGGCGCAGCCTAACTGGCCGGATTTTTTCCTACCCGCGCGCGGTCGGGCAGCTCACGATGAAATGCTGTTCTCTGACTATGCCATTGTTGTTCAGGCCGCATTGCTGGGGCAGGGGGTGGCGATTGGCTGGTTAAATGTCGTTGCGCATTGGCTTCGGACAAACGCTTTAATCCCAGCTCAAAATCGGCTATTACCAACGCATCGCAAATGTCATCTGGTGCGTCTGCGGGGCAAGCCTGTTCGTCCCATTGTGGCGCAGGTTCGCGACTGGTTAATCGCAGAATTGATGGATGATATCAATGCTATCACAGCAATGTATCCGTCGCTGGGGCTCGAAGAGGCCTTACAGTCTGGGGTATAACTGAATATAAGCAGAAACTAAAAAGAAGTGATTGTTATTAAACAGCATAAGACTATTTTAGTGCCACCTCTTTTTCGATCACTTATGCTTAGAATGCTTCAGGCGCGCTCAATGTCAGTGTGTACGAAATCATTGCCTTTAAAGAGGAGCGGCAAATGATTGGCAGTTGCACAGGCATAGGTAAAACAATCACCAAAATTAAGCTGCGCTGGATGTGCAACAAAGCGGCCATATTCAGAAGCCGCAGCAATAGCGACCTTGTGCAGAGATCCGTTGATGGGCAGCTCTTTCGCGCCGATGATACTCAGAAACTCTGTCACATCGGTTTGTGATTGTTCAATCATGGCAGGCGGCGTCGGTGCGTTTGCGCCATTGTGCGAAACGGATTCTTTGCGCGCGATCGTAATGACAGCTTCAAAAATCGATAGCGCTGAGACATAAATAGGCTTCTTACTGGCTTCGATCTTAGCAAGAAAATATCCGCCGTCTTCCTCGCCAGTCAGAATGGCAACAATAGCTGATGCATCCAGAAACATTACGAGCCCCACATATCATCAGCAAATTTCTTGGGGTCGAAATCTGTTTGATTTTGGCCCATTCTGGCTTTTATGCGCAGAGTGATTTGGTCTACTCTGTCCTTCAGAGGAACGGTTTTGCTGCTACGTGCCAACTCGTGCATCAGCGCACGACGTACGGCTTCCGTTTTATTGGGTGCTTTGGTCATATTCATGACCTTGATAGCCAGGGCATCAACTTCATCGTCGCGAATATAGAGGGGCATTGGTCCTCATGTATATCTATTGGTGTATATCCAGATATATTATATCGTATATTCCGCAGTGACAATGCCTGTTTCCACTATTGATAATGTATGTTTTGAGGGTTTTGACAGGCGGCTGATGATTACACTGACATTCCTCGCTGCTTTGAACCTGTCTGCACTACACAGTGCCTTAGCTCAATCCACCGACAACAACACGATAGCCAGAAACCCTTTGTTTGGCGGCGCACTAATCGGTGGCACGGTGCTGACCATTGATGCGCTCAAACACAAGCACCATAAACATCATCACCAGGATCAGCCACCCATGATCCCGCTGGCTCCGGGTGCGGTTATATTTCGTCATCAAATCAATCTTCCATCGGGGACGGTGTTGCGCCAAATAGGCGAGGGCCACTTCGATCACCAGGGGTATCTGAGTATAATCCGTACAAGTGGATCTGAACTTCAAACGGACACTGGCGGGCGTGTTGCATGCCCACCTTAGTTTGAAGAAGCCCGCATCATGGTTTCTGCACTACGCATAGCGTTTCGCATAAAGCCTGTTGTTATGGACCCCATAAATTCATCATTCGCAACTCTTGTGACTTCATGCGTAAACAGGTCATGATTAACGCGGCGCGCACAATGGCGTAAAAGTCGCCGATCGACCGGGATCAGACGTGATAGCCATTATAGTCTGGTATCTCCGTGTCCCGAAAGCTGTTGCGCTTGATCTCGCGATAGATCGTCGAGCGATGACTACCCATCAAGCGTGCAATGTCGCCGAGAGGGACTTTAAGCTGTTTAAGTTCGAAAAGGCGGCGACGTTCGGACAAAGTGATCTGCGAATAGCAATTCGACATCCAATTTCCTCCACGGCTAAGCACATGAATTCAATGGCATATTGCATGCTTATGATAGAATGTACCCCAACGCAACCGGCCATTAACCACCGGAAATAGCGTTGTCGCCTGACACTGCTGCCGTTGATATGTCATCAGCTTTTTGAAGGCGTTTAGCTAATACTGCCAGGATCGCAGCACTTCCTGCCAGAAATATACTTGAAATCATAAGTAGATGGCTCGACGAGATACCCCTTGACAGTGCCAAACCCGCTGCCCACAAGGCGAAAATAGACGCGAGCCTCCCACCACTTTTTGCATTCGCCAAATACTGTCTAAAATGTGGGCCCCGTAAACGACCTAATATGACCTCAGACAGAAGCGGAATGGAGACACCGTACGCAAGTCCAATAACAGCCACTATGATTGCGATGGCCGAAGAGTTCCCTAGTATGGAAAGAATGAGTAGCCCTATCGCATTAAAAAAAAGAAACCACGTCACTCCAGTGGGGAGCCTGCTAATAGTTTCCATACGCAAAAATCCAGTCAGCACAGCTATTTGAACAATAAAAAATGCACCATAAAGGATACTGGAATAGATGGGTCCATAATAATTGGGATCAATTGCGATCAACACGAAAGCCACAGATCCTTGCGATAGGTTCACCAAAACACTAAATACGACATACCACTTTCCCCATGCGTCACTGTCGTACAATGCTCCGTTTGACGTGTTAGTAGTATCGCTTTTCTTTTGTGCTGGCTTTTCAAACTCATCTTGCACCAATGCAACTACATAGGGATAGAGCAGACCGAGAAAGGCAGTCACGGTAATGAGTGAAACCCAAAAAATCCCATGGTTCGAAGCTGCCAGATAAGCCGCAACGACAGGCGTTACACTCTGGAAACCGCGGCCAAGAAAATTACCAAATGCAGTTGCCGAGCTAAACTGCGTGCCATATATATCCTTGGCAATTAAAGGAGCATCACTCGTCAAAACTTGATCAAAACACAAGGTCGTCAAAAGTAATACATATGGGAATATCACGTATATTTTTTCCTGCAAGACAACATAAAGAGTTGTCAGAACCGATACAATCAATAGCGATCTTGTTAAATACTGTATTTTTATGATATTATCTCTTGGTAATCCCTTTAACAACTTCGCGACGATTGGTGACACTACAATGGTTATCACAAACGGAAGCGCAAATATTACGGAAGATAAGAGTGCACTTTCATTCCGTAATGTCGAGATACCAATAATCGTTGTTATCAGCATTCCGATGGATGTTGGATAGAAGGCACTAAACAGAAATACAATGGAACTTAGGTTCATAGGAATGGACTCCTGATCTCCGATAAATTCCGCGTTACATCTAGTGCATTATCCGAAAATGCACGAACAAGAATTATATCTTCTTCCGAATATAAGTATGAATAATAGCAATTCGGAATTGGAGTTTCATTAAACTCATGGTCAAATGAAAACTTAGTGAGGAGTTTTTCATATATTGATCTGCAATAGCTTTCATCAACAAGACATCTATGCCTGTTGCTGATTTTCGTACTATCAGACATATCGGTTTTCAGCATGATATACTCTTCCTCAGCATGCCTTACTGCTGACAAGTAGTCGCTTCGAAAGGCTGATCCAAAGCATGTAAGCGGAAGCGACTGATCGACCTCCAAACTGACAGCGAAATATCCTCTCTCAACCTGCCTAACGAGCACGGCTCTTATTCTGTTGGCATCAATGTCAGCGTACTTTCGTCGAAGGGTGAGCGTCTCTTTATTCCACCAACTTGCCGCATAATGTCGTTCAAATAGCTCCATCACGGAGTGCGAAATGGCGTCGTGCTCTGGTGAACCTAATGCTAGTCCCGTGGCATTCAAAGCCGCTGTTTGAGGTGCACTAGATCCTATAAGCAACTTGCTTCGCGCGATTTTCCCAACGCAACTTCCAGATGGCCACGATTGTACAGGCAAGTGTTCAGCAAGGCTGCCAGAGGTATAAAACTCCATTCTTCCCCACAAGTGCTCCACGCATTCAAACTTGGCTGACTTTATCGCCTGCTCTTTGCTTTCGGAGCACGAAAATCCAAAGACTGGCAATGCTTGTCCGACACAACGAAGCGAAAGCGCAGCTTTTGCGTACCACCATTCCCCATTGACGCACAGCTTAGTCGCGACACGGAACGGTAGAGCGGGAATTTTCAGCTTCCGCCTATTCTCATTATCAGTGTGTTGTGACGACATTCGAGGCTCGAACGAATTTGATAGGAAGACTTACCGACGGATCGTCAAGCAAACGACGAACCAGGTGTCGATTGGAACTTTCATCTAATGCATCTCTTCCATGCACAATTCGGTGATTTTTCACTATAAGTATATCATTGGATCGAAAATTTATCTCAACGGCTTCAGCCCGATCAACAGAACTTGTAAAGTCGGCAACTGCCTGTCTTTGCCTTTCTGATAAGTTTTTCGGTGCATTCAAGCGATTGAAGAATACGATGACCTCATCATCAGCTGCATTTTTGCTGACTATGGGCATGGAACATAATTTTTCTGTTATGCGACAATTGAACCCCAATCTAGTTGCTGCGAGTGTTGCGACAGTGTCTTCGTCCATTTTCGCCAACACGCTCCAAGTATCGACGAGTTTAAGCGGTACGCTCCTCTCTCCACTTGCGATGCATAGCCAAGCAATGTACCTCGCTCGTGGACTATCGCAATGAAAGGCGATTGCTGCTGGCTTCGACACCGTATGCGGAAAGCGGTCGTCAAGGCGGATATCGCTGTCGTATAGCTTGTTTGCTAATGTGTCTGTGACTTGGTCGAAGACAGAAGATTCACCACCCTCGATAAAACTCCAGCCCTTGCCGTCTAGCTCTCTTCTCACAGAGGCCACAATGGCAGAAATATTCATGGCCTGAACTCCTATCCATGTGTCTCGACCGACTTGTCAATTGATTTGGCAGGCTTGAATTCTGTTCCACCGCCGAAGCGGTGCATATACACCTTGCCGGTATCTAAACCGGACTTTGCTATAACCTGATCGGCATTCTGTGCTATTTCTTCGAACTCTCGGAGTAGGAGTGCTCCCGTCGGCGTAAGCTTCGCGCCCCTCGTCACTTCGTTGATCCCAGCTTTTAGTTCATCCAATTGCTGGTAAAGGTACACGTCCGTGTCCTCTGAAGCGGCCCAATCTTGAGAGAGACTTTCGAATAGTTGGACAATTCTGGATGTGACGAAAGTCGCATGAAAAACACCAATCATTGGCCGTGGGTCAGGTCGAAGTGGGGATGTAAAAAGTTCCGAACGATCATTTAGCAATATAGGATCTATAGACATCGCTGCATTGAGATACATATGCGAAGTCTCGTGAGTGATATGTTCAGCATAATAGAGTTGAGTGTTAACCTCCGGCCGCGGCGTTCGGATCAACATGCATCCGAACATTCGGACGTCTGTAATCCCCATTGTTACGGCACCCTTAAACAGCCGGAGCTTATTGAGAAGCCCCTGAACCTCTTCGTGCATAGCGGGGAAAAATTCTTCAATGAGTTCTAGTGCTGCGATCACGTTTCCGCGCTGTTCAGCCGCGACATCCTCCGAAACAGGAGCGATTTCTGGACACTTATTGAAATATTCTTCTCCTAGATTGATAGAATTCTCGACTATAAAATTTTCCCAATCAGCATCACCGATAGATATTATCTCCGGTATATGATCGTTCTTGATCCTCATGCCGGCTTTCGCTACCTCTTCCACCGCCTGCAATGTTTGTTGAACACGGTTGACGTCTTGTGCGCGCATGGCAAGCAAAAGCGCATCATGGAGATAAAATAGTCGCGGCTCCAAGGCTCCAGAACTAAGAGGGGTTCTCACCAATGATGAGATATTGGGACAATCCCGGTTAGGCGCCCCTACGGAAATAAGATATGCTAGACTTGATAGAACCTTGAAATAGTAATTCTGACGCGCCAGATCGGTACGTGCCTTTGATGGAAATGCGGAAATTAATGCGGCATTGTCCATAATGTTCTCCTCCATAGCATCGAGTAGAAAAGGAGGGCACAAAACGCCCTCCCGCATTTTCGATTAAGAGTAGCCGCCGCTGACGCTCACCTGCATCGTTGCCAGGGCAGTATCGAAGATCATGTCATCATCCATTTCGTATACATGCCCGGTATTCGTACCGGCGCCGATCCCCTTCTCGCGAAGAACATCCCCCTCAGTGGAGGGATTTGCTGGAATTGTCTGATTGTGTTCAATATTCATGGCTGTCTCCATTTTGTGTTTCGATAACGATAGGTCATCGATTCATTGTATGAAGTTTCGCTGGTACCAGTCGTTCTATGATTAGTATAAATTGCGTCTAAATAGTGGCAAATATATATTTAAATTGTGTCATTAATAATATTATAAGAAATATCAGAATTGATGACTGCTATACTTTTGCTAATTTCATATATATAAAACTAATATGATAAATTTCACCATATCTTTATATTTGATACTACTTGCATAATTTTATAATTTGCAACTATTAGTAAGCTATTATTGTACCGATGCATTTATTAATATGAATTAATTATGCAACTAATTAACTGAATAAATACACGTGATTTCGTTCTGGAAAAGCTGCCCCACCTGCATCATGCCGGTAGTGAGAGTATCTGATTATGCTGCATCCTTAAAAATGTAGCAAAAGCCTCGGCTGGTGTCTTAAATCCAAGACACTTTCGCGGTGTTGCATTGAGATTATGGGCGAGGGCGGTCAACTGCGCCTGGCTAACTTGTGTCAGGTCCGTGTTGCTGGGCAAATACCGTCGGATGCGCTTGTTGATGTTCTCAATCGCACCTTTTTGCCATGGTGAGTTTGGATCACAAAACCAGCTTCTTGCCCCCATTCCATCCTCCAAAGTCCGATACGCCATAAACTCGGAACCACGATCAAAGGTAAAACTGCGGCGTGCATGATAAGGCAGCGCTGCAAAGGCCTGAATGATTTTGTTCATGATAGGCTTTGAGTGCCGACTGCTGTTTTTAATGATGACGCAGTAACGACTTTTGCGTTCAACAAGTGTCATGACATTGGCTTCTCCGAGGTCACGATCAAAGATGATCAAATCACCCTCCCAATTGCCGAATTGCAGACGATTGCCAATAAAATCAGGACGTTGATGAATGCGAAACGCTTCTGGAATGCGGGAGCTGCGCGATCTTCTGGTGCCGCGTGGGCAGCGCTTTGTGCGCATCTCGGCCAGATGCTCATACAGCTTTAACCCATATTCTTCCTTTGAGTAAATGAAGCGATAGATTGTTTCGGCACACAGACGTATCGCGCTCAGACCATGGCTAATCAGTCGGCCGCAGATCTGCTCTGGTGACCAGTGTGCTTCCAATTGTTCAATGACGAACTTGCGCAGCTCTGGATAACGTCTGAGCTTGCGCAACCGCGTTCTGCGGTCTTTGCTGATATTGTCGGCAACAACGCTATGATAGCCATTGTAGTCTGGTATCTCAGTGTCCCGAAAGCTGTTGCGTTTGATCTCGCGATAGATCGTCGAGCGATGGCGAGCCATCAGCCGCGCAATGTCGCCAAGAGGGACTTTAAGCTGTTTCAGCTCAAATAACCGACGCCGTTCACGCAAAGTGATCTGTGAATAGCAAGTTGACATCCAATTTCTTCCATGGCTAACCACATGAATTCATTGGCATGTTGCAGTTTAAAATAGAATGTACCCCTGCTACACAAGGTGATCGCATAAGATATGTTATGGAACTTAATAAACCGCGACTGCCAAGCGTTAAGCATAGTCTATTACTATTTAACTGTCAGATTGAGAGCCCTGCGAAGGCTGCGACTATATATCAATAGGGTTACTTCGAAAGACTCAGACAATTTAAGAGGTGCCCGTTCTGACTGGCGTATAGCCTCTCTTGAGTTTTTGACGATGCAATCGATCAAGAATTATATATGCATCTTGCGCGTTATTGAATGACTGGTACTTTGATTGCCCAACACTTCCAATTCGCCCCCAATTGCGTGATAGAATCCATATACCAAAAAGATCGACCTGAATTGACAAGCCATAGAAACGAGCCATGTTTTGAGATGGATTGCGGCGTTGCAGATCAATCTGCCATGAGTTTGGTGTGTTCATACGAAGGAATGTGATTCATCCCCTCGCTAATATCCAATGAATGTTTTGAATCAATTGAGCAAGATTGATTCAAATTAGTGGTATATTTGGAGTTCTAACATGAGAAAACAATCTGATGATAAGAACCCCAAATTCACCACACTCGCAATAATAGCTTGGTCTGATTGGTATCAATAAACGTCGCGCAGATAGCGCTTTTCACGACGCAGACCAGCGACATAATCGGTGGCTTTATCTGCACTCATATTGCCATGTGTCGCGATGATATCCGTCAGTGCCGTATCAACATCGCGTGCCATACGGCTTGCGTCACCACAGACATAGAAAGACGCGCCCTCTTCCAGCCATGAGAACAGCGCCTTGCCATTCTCTTTCATGCGGGTCTGAACGTAAATTTTCGCGTCCTGATCGCGTGAAAAAGCCAAATCAAGCCGGGTTAGCAAACCATCGCGGCTCATATCACCCAGCTCATCCTCATAGATGAAATCATTGGCCCTATGCTGATCGCCAAAGAACAGCCAGTTACGCCCTTTCGCATCACGCGCCCGGCGCTCCTGCAAAAAGGCACGGAACGGCGCAATGCCGGTGCCCGGTCCAACCATGATCATCGGCGCATCATTGTCAGACGGCACGCGGAATGCCTTGTTCTGCGACACGAAAACGCCAGCCGTGGCAGCGCTTGCCAGCCGGTCGGCGAGATATGTCGAGCAGACGCCACCGCGATCGCGACCATCGGCATGATAGCGCACACTTGCCACCGTCAGATGCACATGCGAGCCTGCTGCATGGGGACTGGACGAAATGGAATAGGCGCGATGCTGCAATGGCTTCATCAAAGCGACAAGCTCGGCGGGCGAAATTGCCACCCCCTGATTAAGCATCAGCAGATCGTAAATATCCTTGCCCCACAGATAAGCATCAAGCGCTTCCTTGTCGCCATTGCGTAGAACAAAGCTCAGCTCGTCATTACCAGCGCGGCGTTCGATTTCAGCAATGAGGTCACGCGACGGCGTTGAAATTTCGAGGCTTCTCAACAAAGCCGCGCCAAGGGTCGTGTCGCCCAGTGGCATTTCCGCATCGGCACCGAGACGCTTGATCAGGAGATCAACCAGCGCCGGATCATTGACCGGAACAACGCCCAGCGCGTCACCCGCTTCATAGTTGAGACCACTATCTGCCAGATCAAATTCGTAATGGCGGATTTCTTTCGACGAAGCCGAACCCGACAAAAGCCGGTTGACCACAAGCCGCGAAGCATAAGGGTTTTTGCGGTTCCACGCTGAAGCTGCACGGGGAGCGGCTGCCTCTGTTGCCACTTGTGGGCCAGCCTGTGCCTGATCGCCCGTTGAGGCCAGCGGCAGCGTATCATTGAGCCAGCTTGCAGCCGCATCTTCAAAATCAATGTCGCAATCAAGCCGTGCGGCAAAACGCGTTGCACCAAGCTGCTCCAGACGCATATCGATCAGCTTACCCGCCTGACAGAACCCATCATAGCTGGTGTCGCCCAAGGCAAGCACGGCGAAATTGAGGTTCTCAAGACGCGGCGCATCTGACGATGACAAAGCATCCCAGAAAAGCTGCGCATTGTCCGGCATTTCACCCTCGCCATAAGTCGAGGTGATGATGACCGCACGTTTCACATCGGCAAGCTTCGCCATGTCCATATCATCAAGGCCGAGCACTTCAGGCGCAAATCCGAGACCGCGCGCCGCGGCGGCGGCGTCACTTGCCACCATTTCGGCATTGCCGGTCTGTGTGCCAAACAGGATATGCAGAGGCGTCACAGACTTTGCAGCCGATGATGTAGCAACTGCATTGGCCTCACCGGCAATTGCAAGGCGTGAATGCAGACCGGCCAGAAAGCCGGACAGCCATGCGCGCTGATCGGCACTGAAGGGAGCATCTTCCGGGATATATGGGAGCTTCATGATCTGCCTCACACCTGCTTCTTTGCGACCGTCAGATTTTCCATCGATTGGCGGGCGAAAAGCTCCTCAAAGCTTGGGATACGCCCGATCCTCGCGATGTTTTTCTGTGTCTGATGAATGATCCAGCCATAGGTGCCAAGACTATCAATGGAAAGCGTGTTGCGGCCTTGCAGCGCCTCCTTGTAATCGCGCAACCGCTTGGCTGCGACCATGACAGCGAGTGCTTCATCGTCATAATCGGCAACTGCTTCGCGGGAATAACGGCTCAGCCTGTGCATCAGCGAAAAGTCTTCGGTCAGCACCAGATTGCGCACGGCTTTATCGACCGCCGGATCAGATGGTCCGCTGGCATTTGGCACACGCGCCATTGCAATGGCCTGCGCCATGCTCAGCACCGTATAATTGTTGAGAAGCGTGAACATCTCCTCGGTATCAGTTTCGCCATAGCCCGGAACACGACCGTTCAGCACAGCCTTGCGATTGCGATAGGCAAGCTTGAACTTGCGGAGCTGATGCGCTGACAGGGCGGTTGCGAGTTCCTCAACCAGATCCTTGCGGCTCTTTGCTTTGAGGATCGCATCGCTATCCTGATAGAGCAGCAGCGCACGAGGCATGCCATAGACGAAATTGTGCTTTTCGCTTTCCCAGTTCTCAATCAGCCATTGCGCCTTTTGGGAACCTGTGGCTGCGACATGCCATTGCAGCATCTGATAAATGGCATCGGCGTGGAAGGCACATTGCGGATCGCCTTCAACATCCAGACGTCCGATCAGGATCGAGTCATGGCTGACCTTTGCGCCCAATTCGCCATAAGGATCATATTGATAGGCGAAACCGCCGCTCATCCCGTTTCCAAAACCCTTGCCGAAGCCGCCAAGATTAAGCACCGCGCCGTTGGTCATATATTCGCAGCAGAAATCACCAACGCCCTCGACCACAGCAGAAGAGCCGGAGTTGCGCACCGCAAAGCGATCACCGGCTTGACCTTCAACAAAAAGCCTGCCGCCGGTTGCACCAAACAGAGCGAAATTACCGATCAGTACATTGCCGCCCGGTCCTTCCGAACCGCCGCCCGGCGAACGCACCGCGATGGTGCCGCCGCCCGCACTCTTGCCCACACCGTCATTGCAGGTGCCAATATGGGTGAGCGCCATGCCGTCATTACAGAACGCGCCAAAGGACTGACCAGCGGAACCGGAGGTGAAAATCTTCACGCTCTCAGCATCAAGATAACGCCGTCCGCGCTTATCGGTCAGAACCGCGGGCGCTTTGGCTGCCTGCTCGTCAGTGATCTCATAATTGAGCATCCGCTCAATATCGACCGCAAGCTGACCGCCAACACTCTTGTTGCGATTGTTGAGGAAACGATTGCCACCGAGCGTCACAGATGCACGCTCACCATCAATCAACGCATGACGCAGCAGCTCGATAAAGCCATCATCGACCGAATAGTCCTTTTCCATATAGACCGGATCGTCGATACGCACTTCATTGACCACAGCAAGCATGGCGCGCAAATCAAGCTGGCCGACGCTCGACGGATGATCAAGCAAGTGCAGCAGATCAGAACGGCCACGCGCTTGCGCCAGCGATATCAGGCCAAGCTGTGCCAAAATTTCGCGCGTTTCATGGGCGATATTCATCAGATATTGCGCAAGCGCACGTGGATCGCCGTCAAAGACTTCCTGATTGGTGGTCAGACCCGCCGGGCATTTCACATTGCAGTTTTTGGCCATGACGCATTTAAGCATCATCAGTGCCGTGGTGCCGAACTCGAAACTGTCACCGCCAAGCAGCGCAGACTTCACCACATCGCTGGCCGTCTGGTGTGCACCCGAGCAACGCAGCTTGACCTTCTGCCGTAGACCATTGGCGCAAAGCGCCTGATGCACTTCTGCGATGCCGATTTCAGCCGCACGACCAGTATATTTGAGGCTGGTCACAGCCGCAGCACCCGTGCCGCCGGTATTGCCTGCGACATTGATAACATCTGCGCCCGCCTTGGCGACGCCGACCGCAATTGTGCCGATGCCTTCTGATGACACGAGCTTGACGATGACGCGAACGCGCGCTGCTTTACAGTCATGGATCAACTGCGCAAGATCTTCGATGGAATAAGTATCATGGTGTGGGGGTGGCGAAACAAGCTCGACGCCCGGCGTGCCGCCACGCGCTGCAGCGATTTCCACCGTCACTTTTTGAGCTGGAAGCTGACCGCCCTCGCCGGGCTTTGCGCCCTGCCCGATCTTGATTTCCAGCTCTTCCAGCATCGGATCGGCAAGATAGCCTGCCCAGATACCAAAGCGGCCCGACGCAAACTGCTTGATGCGCGACGCGCGGATCGTGCCATAGCGTGAAATATGTTCGCCGCCCTCGCCCGAATTCGACATGCCACCGACCATATTGGTGCCATGTGCAACCGCTTCATGGGCGTTGGAGACCAAAGCGCCGTGGCTCATGGCACCCGATGTCAGAAGTGGCGTTATTTCGCTGGCCTTCTGCACGGCATCAAGCCCGATGCTGTCGGGGGCTGAACGGATCAGACCAAGATAATCAAGCGCCTGTCCCGCCGCATGAACGATCAGCGCACCGCCTTCAAGCCAGTGACCGAGAACATCAGACTGAAAGCGCATCACCAGTGACTGACCAAGCGCCGCAAGTCGTGCAAGATCACCACCCAGAAGGCCCGTAAGCTTCAGCCGGAATTGATCATCGCCCAGGGTCTCGCAGCTTAAGCCGCGCACCATGAAGCTGTTGTTGCCCTTGCGCGAAAAGCGACCCATTTCTTTTCGGAAATCTTCAGGCGCGGTTAGGAAGGTCACATCTGCCGGGAAGGACAGCACGTCGCGCAAAGCTGCCGGACGGCGCGCGCGCTCTTCGCTCATCATGCGGATGAAGGACCGATAGCCCGGCGTAATGCTGAAACGATCAATCGCATCATTCGACAGCCGGTCATAGCCACTGGCACGATAAGCCGTATCATTGATGCCGAAGGCATCTTCCAGACGGCCAAGCGTAAGCAAGCGCAGGAAAGGATCTTCCTCCGTGACCGCACCGTCAAAGCTGATCTTTTCTTCCGTCATATCGACGAAGCCGCGCACCGCCGTCGTGCCGAAGGAATGGCCCGCACCTTCCGCACGTTCTTTGAAAAGACCGAGCAGCGGGATTTCATTTTCACTGCCAACCGTCAGTGCCTTAGCGTGCCAGTCGGCAACAGCCTGCGCGATGACCTTGAAGTTCACACCACCGACAGGGGTTTTCACATTGGGAAAATAACGGCGCAAAACCGGATCATTGGTATCAAGGAAATTCGGCTCAAAAAATTCGCCGCCGATATAGCTCTCCGCTGTACATAGCCCAACCTTACCCATGGTCTTCATCAGTGACTTTTCAGACGCCTTGGCAAAGCGCTTGAAAGCCTTGTCGGCTTCATCACCGAATTTTTCTTCAGCGCGGAACTGCACACCCAGCGGATAGACAGCCGCAGCACCAAAGCCCAGCACGGTTGCCACATGATGCGACGAGGCCACCTGTCCGCTTTCGACAATCAGCGACATGCGCAGGCGCAGACCTTCTTCAATCAGTTTTTGATTGATGGCCGACACGACAATAATCATCGGCAAAGCGGCACGCTCACGCGATACATGTCGGTCTGTGACCACGGCAATGCCGCCTTCACTGCTGACAAAATTGGCGATAGCTGCACACAGATCATCAATCGCCTTTTCCAGTGCTTGCGCATTGGAAGCTGCATCGTTGAGATCAGGAGTATACAGCATTTCAAAACGCTTAAGCGGCGTTTCCTGCTGCTCGCGCAGCCGCAGCATGTCGAGATGCGTCAGGATTGGCGATTGCACAACGATTTGGCGCGCAGCCTTTGTGCCAAGATTTGGCTTTGCACCCAACGCCACGCGTAGCGTCATGCCATCAGCTTCGCGGATGGAATCGAGCGGCGGATTTGTCACCTGCGCGAAACGCTGCGAGAAATATTTCGCCACACCGCCTTCCTGATCAGACAGCGCGTTGATGGCATTGCCATAGCCCATGGCCGAAATCTTTTCGGCACCCGTGGCCAGCATGGGGTCCATCAGAAACTTGAAGCTTTCCTGATTGAGCGAATAAGCGACATATCGCTGATTGCGCTCCAGATCGCCATTATAACGCAGTGGTGAACCCTGCTTTTCAGCGGGAATTTCCGGTAATTCTTCCAGTGTCACACGCGCATCACGCAGAAGCGCCTGATAGGGCCGCTGGGCGGCGAGCACTTCCAGCGCTTCATTGGTGCCAAAGGCACGCTTTTCCGCATGATTATAATAAAGCATGCCGCCCGCTTCGATACGTCCGCGGCGGATGACTGTTTCAGGTGGAAAAGCAATCTGTCCCGCTTCCGACATAACGCAAAGATAATCATGCGTCTCGACGCTGCGGAGCGGACGCAGCCCGAGACGATCAAGCCGTGCACCGATAATGTCGCCATCGCCAAAGATCAGCGCTGCCGGGCCATCATTCTTCTCTTCCTGAAGCGAGAAGAATTCGAGCATCGCCAGCACGTCTGCCGACAAGGTTTCGTCGTTTTCCCATGCGGGCGGCATCATTGAAACGACAGCAGTGACGAGATCAAGCCCGTCTTCAACGACACGCATCTGCAAGGTTTGGTCGAGACGGCAGCTGTCGGACTGGCCCTTCGGGCGAATGATGGATGCGTTCTTTGCCAACGCGATCGCTGCTTCCGAAAGGCGGTTCTTGCGGTCGGTGTTCAGCTCGCCATTATGGGCCATGAAGCGGAACGGCTGCGCCATCGATGGATGCGGATCGGTATTGGTCGAAAACCGCGTATGGAAATAGATCGTGTGGATCGCATGATCACTATCGACCAGATCACAGAAATAAGGAATGACCTCATCGGAGTTGAGCCGTCCTTTGAAGACCTGCATGCGTGCGCTCAGCGACAGCGGATAAAAGCCGGTAAATTCCGGGCGGGTATAGGCCTGCGCCTCAATGGTCAGCAGCGCCTTGTGAATGCGAAGATCAAATTCAGCTTCGCTTGCTGCCTCGTCATGGATAGAAAACACCCATTGCCGGATTGGAAGCTGATACTGCACGGCTTTCGGGCGGATGACATCATTGTTGACCGGGACGTCGCGCTTAAGAAACAGCGTAAAGTCCTGCTCAGTGAGAGCGGCTTCAATGATTGCTTCTGCCTCCGTATGCAGAGACGTATCTGCTGGTAAGAAGAAGTTGCCCACGCCATAACGGCGATGCGCGAGATCATCCTTGCCTGTGAGCTTGCGGAAGAAACCAAGCGAAAGATCGACAGAAACACCAGCGCCATCGCCTACGCCCTCCGACGACATACCACCGCGATGCGGCACTGCGCACAGCGCCTCATGGGCTTTGAGCAGAACATCATGCGTCTGCACGCTGTCTTTTCGCGTAATGAAACCTACACCACAACTGCTCCGGTCTTCGGACAGATCATAAAGGCTGAGATGCGGTTCCAACTGGCTCACAATGCTTCCTCCTGAAATTGGTCAGCATTGTTGTCCTAATTTAACATGATGGTCCGAGTCAAGTTTCAAAACGCAAGATTGTTATGATTTGTGCATTTATTTCGTTTGATAATGTTCAAACGATCCCATCTTTCAAAAGAAAATTATAACCCTGTATTTCAGCCCAAGCACGGCGGCAGCTTTGGTTCGAGAGCAGGCCAGCGGCTGATCCCCAGCCAGCCCGTTCGGCCAGCGAGGAAAGTACGCTTACAATCTATCAAATTGGCAGTAGATGTAGAAATTTGGTCCTGTACAGAGCAAGCAAGCTCAATTGTCTGAGTTCGCGACGCAGATTGGGACCCACAAAAGAAAAGACCATCGCCCTCACCCCAAATTTATATCGAAACTGATAATTGGAGAGACAACGTTAAAGGAGACCTCGAAAACTAATCGAGGCCATATCTGGAGGAAAAGAAGCCCAACCCAATTGGGATCATCGGCTCACTTTTTGGCAATGCAATTTTATCGGATTAACCTTCAAAACCGCCTTTTAGCTTTTCACTCAGCAGTAGCTTTAACCGCTTATTCTCAGCTTCAAGCGCATCAAGTTCCTGATCGGTAACAAGTGAACCGGCTACATTTTGCTTGGGCAAACGACTGGGCTTTTCAGTTGATGCAAGAGCGGGCCGAGCAATCACATTTTTTGTGGTTCGTTGCTTAACCGCCTGCCTCTTCCTTTTGGTCTCTGGCGTTTGACTCGATTCTTGCTTGTTGACGGTCGTTGAAACTGCTTGGTCGTCTCCGACAGCTGAAGCTGCGTACGTATTCTCACGCGTCACACCCAATTTTTTTGTCGTGTTTTGAGCGGAAGTCTCATCGGTGTTTGCGAGGACCTGGCGAACAGCGGTATCATCGTTGAGCAATCTGCGCGCATCGACTTTGGCTTTAGGCTTACTTGCGACCACACCTTCAATGTTTGGAGGGGCATCAAAACTATCGTCGGATTTCTTCGGTGAAACGGATTTTGTAGCTATCGCGTCAATTCCTTCCGACGCGGGCTCAATCGGTTGGTCTCGCTCATAGTCTTTGCGAGGCGACGTAGGATCTTCATTCACAGCATGTTCAACGCTTGCGGCGTCTTCAACCTTCGTGTCGTCATTGCGCAGTCTCCAGTTTTTCAACTTTGCAACGAGACGCTCACTTAAAGACTTCATGGTCAGATATCCTCGCTTTTAATAACAGCGACCTTGAGTAAGGCTGACAGCGCTAAATCAAATTACGGCAACACCAACACTAAAGCGCATTTACGTTCGGATGGAATCCATATTGATCTCCACCATACCTGCGAAAAAAGAATCAATCGACTCATTCTAAATCTTGCGCCTGGTCCGAATTTCCAGCCTTTTAAGCATCGTCAAAAGGGCCTGATTTTGTTCGCGCAGCTTCGTACGCAATTCACGCTTGAGGTCAGTATTTTCCATCTCAAGATGAGACAACTCAGCGCGAATTTCGTCGTCGCTTGAAACGCGTTCGCCAACTCGCTTGTTGGGTTGAGCTGCTTTCCTGTTGCGCGCTTGCGATGGTTTCTCTCCAACGACACCACGCGCTTCTGCTTTTTCAGATGCGAACTGCACTATTGGCATTGGGACTGGAGTGTCTGTTGTAGCAACAGCATCTACAACAGATATGTCATCTCTAATCGCAACTTCTGCGATGTCTTCTTTACCGGATAGAATACGCGGTGGAGTTTTCGCTAGTTTGGACGCGGTCTCAATGTCGATTTTTTCTGATAATGATTTCGCTGCGCCACTCTCAGCTGGCGATGTGACAATAAGTGCATCGACCTCTTCTGCAATCGACTTCAAGTCAAGGTTGCCCCAAAGGGATGCGCTGTCCTTGCGACTACGCCTGTTCTTATATTCAACAACAACATTGCGGTTTGGAGTTTTCATCCGTAAACTGTTTTCCTAATGAAAAATTAGAGTAAGATAGGAGGAGCATTTTTAGGTGCTCTTTGTTAACTTGTATCAGATATTAATCCTATAATACAGGCTTTGATTGAAACTTAATATCAGCATTTGTTAGACCAATATAAATCATGATATCCTCTTCATATATTCACATTCAAGACCGATAATCATCGCAAGCTAAATCAGGAGACACCTATCGTGGCAGATGAAAATACCTCAAATACAAATTCTACCGTAACAGAGACACCTGCAACTGTTAAGTCTGTTAAGCCGCGCAAAACGGCAGCGAAAGCAGCCCCTGTTGCAGAAGAAAAAACAACAGCTAAGCGTAAGAAATATACGCCAGAACAACGCGCCTCTATCATGTCGTCCATTGAAGCTGCGACAAAAAATGGCAAGCAGACACTTAAAGCTGCCTTGCAGCAAGCTGAAGTGAGCGAGCAGACATACTATAATTGGAAAAATGCCGCTGAAAAAGTAGCTCCAACGTCGGCTCCAAAGTCCACTCCAAAGTCGGCTCCGAAGCCAGCTTCAAAGGCCGTGAAAACTGCATCGGGCGATGATCTCGCATCATTGGTCTCATTGGAAGCGGAAAATAACAAGTTGCGCAAAGAACTGGCTACCAAGCTCCGCGAAGAAAACGCCGAACTGCGTCGTCGTCTTGGCAAGCTCTGAGGCTGACGTTCTTAAGCGCAGTTTATAGACACTACATCTGATCTATCAAGCACCTTGCCTGTGTCTTCCTTTAAGACCCATGCGAGGTGTTTGAATATGGGGCTGAAAAAGCGATGATAGGCGCGAACATTTTAGCGCCGGGTGCTGTGCTCCTGAAACCTCTCCATACATTACAAGTATGCAGCTGCATGCTCTTCTAGTTTGCACCCTGAAAATTTATCGTTCTTGAAGTTTGGCTTATGCGCTGCAGAACGTCATTGAAATAGCAACAAAGAGATACACGACATAATAGATTGTCACGAAGCTCGGTCGGGTTGACGTGTTGAATGCGCGGGCAAGATCGTTTGCTCAAACTGGCCGTATGATAGGTGCTGCGGAAGCAACATCTTACTGGCGGCGGTCCGGATACCGCGGATTGAAGGGCGATTGGGTTATGCGGCTGAAGCAACTGCGCGTAGCGAATGCCTGGCTTGGGCGGACTGCTTCTGACCTCACAATAGCAAGACGTTCCATGCGAAGGCCGCCACGGTAAACTTCTAAATCCCGTCCGTTGCCGCGCTCACGTGGTCCATGTGATTGATGAGTTCACATGGGAGTGCATTGCAGCAGTTGGCGTCGAAATCGACTACATCATGCCGGGCAAACTCTAAGAAAGCGGTCATTGCGAGAGGTTTAATTCGAAACGTCATGACGAGCGGCTCCAGCAGCTCTAGCGGCAATCTGTGAAGACTATGCAATTATTTGCATGATCCGCGCGAATGGTGGGTAAAATATATTTTGTGGTCTTTGAAACATTCGCGGATATGGATGAGTAAAAGAAAAGGATTCCAATATCGGCGAATATCAACAAAATCTCTTTCTTGATTTTACATATTACAGTATATTTTTATAAAAATTTTGTATTATTTATTATTAATATTTTAAAATTATTGAGCATTGGTAAATTATTTTAATTTGTAATGAGTAATAATTTTTAAGTTTCACCAATAAATTGAATTACAATTTCTGAACTTAATTTATCACTATAAATATGGTCAATCATCTTTCTTTATAAGCAGGGTGATTGCATGACTTCCGAAAATAAGAAATCTTATCTGTCTCGGCGTGCTTTTCTGGGGGCATCCGCAGTTGGTCTTGGTGTGGCAGCCATTGGTGGCTCCGATGGCTTTGTACGCAAGGCATTCGCACAGAGCACCTCATCTTCTCCGAGAGTGATCAAGCTGGCCTGGGGGCAGACGGCTGTGTGTCAGTCGCCAATTTCGGTCGCGCTCAAGAAAGGCCTGTTTGAGAAATATGGACTGACTGTCGAGCCGGTCAATTTCTCTGGTCCAACCGATCAGCTGCTTCAGGCAATCGCCACCGGCAAGGCAGATGGCGGCATTGGCATGGCGCTGCGATGGTTGAAGCCGCTTGAGCAAGGGTTTGACGTATCGCTGACGGTCGGAACGCATGGCGGCTGTATGCGCCTTCTGGCTGCACCCGATTCAGGTATCAATTCGATTGCTGATATGAAAGGCAAGAAGGTTGCCGTCAGCGATCAGGCAAGCCCGATCCGCAACTTCTTCGCCATTCAGGCGGCCAAGCAGGGTATCAATCCGGATACCGAAATCGAGTGGCTGCAATATCCGGCTGATCTTTTTGCGGAAGCCTTGAAGAAGGGTGAAGTGCAGGCTGTGGCTGGTGATGATCCGCACGCCTTCCTCCAGCGCGAGCGTGATGGCCTCAAGGAAGTCGCGACCAATCTTGATGGACAGTATGTCAATTCTGCCTGCTGTGTGCTGGGTCTGCGCGGCAGTCTGGTTCGTGATGAGCCGGAAGTTGCGAGCGCCTTGTCGCGTGCAATCGTAGAAGCACAGGCTTGGACTGCAGCGCACCCAGATGAAAGCGCTGAAATCTTTGCACCTTTCGTTCCGGGCAATGTCTCTGCAACGGACGTGGCGCGTATCCTGCGCAGTCACACGCATGACCATCATTCGACGGGTGATGCCTTGCGCAAGGATGTCGCTTTGTTCGTGGATGAGCTCAAGATCATCAATGTCATCCGGCCAAATACCAATACGGATGCATTTGCCGAAAAGATCGTCGCCAATGTCATCACCTGACACAGTCTATATCTCGTCTAAGGACGACGCGCGGGAGGCTCTGCCCTCCGCGCTTCGCCGTTCGCTATGGCCGTTTGTGGCGGTGATCGCCTGGGCTATCGTCAGTGCGATTTCAGTCTTCCTTCCCAATGTGGTGGTTGGGTTTGCCGAGCCGCTTTATGTGCGTGAAACCAATGGTTTGTTCATCGGCTGGACGATCCTTCTGGCAGTCGCTGCAGCATTGGTTGCGGTCAATCCGGCAATTGGCAAAAGGCTTATTTACTGGTCGCCATGGCTGACGGCTTTGGCGATATTTTTTGGTGTTTGGGAATTGCTTACGGCCAAGTTCGCATGGCTCCCTGTGCCGTTTTTTCAACCACCTTCGTCTCTGCTCGAAGTCTATCTTGATGATTGGCCGCGTCTGCTCGACAGCCTCTATAACTCGTTCAAGTTGCTGGCTTCGGGTTTTGTGCTTGGTGCGATTGCGGGCTTTCTGACTGGTGTTTCCATCGGCTGGGTACAGGCAATCGGCTATTGGGTTCATCCGGTTTTGCGGTTTCTCGGGCCAATTCCTTCAACTGCACTGTTACCAATGGCATTCTATTTCTTCCCGTCAGGCTTTTCAGCAGCAGTCTTTCTCATCGCGCTTGCAACATGGTTCCCGCTGACAGTTCTGACATGGTCGGGCGTGGCGAGCGTCGATAAAGCTTACTACGATGTTGCCCGCACTTTGGGCGCCAGTCAGTTGTTCCTGATCCTGCGCGTCGCAATTCCGGCAGCGTTACCGCATGTTTTTGTCGGTCTTTTCATGGGGTTGGGTGCATCTTTCTCGGTGCTGGTCGCCGCCGAAATGATGGGCGTCAAGTCCGGTCTCGGCTGGTATCTGCAATGGGCGCAAGGCTGGGCGGCCTACAACAATCTCTATGGCGCGCTCATCATCATGGCGATTGTATTTTCCGGTCTGATTACGCTGCTCTTTACGGTGCGTGATCGCGTTCTGACCTGGCAGAAGGGGGATGTGAAATGGTGAATGCTGCCCTCAAACAAACGCCTGCCGCCACCGCTGATAAAAGCCGTGGCTTCCATATTCAGGTTGAGAATGTAAGCCATCGCTTTGGCCTTGAAGGCAAGTCACTGCCGGTTCTCAACCACATTGAGCTTGATGTGCAACCGGGTGAATTTGTTGCCATTCTGGGTCCATCGGGGTGCGGCAAGAGTACGCTTTTGCGGCTCGCTGCCGGGCTGGAGCCGCCAAGTGAAGGGCGAATTCTGGCCGATGGCGAGGAAATCCTCGGACCTAATCCGTCGCGCGTGGTGGTCTTCCAAGACCCCACACTTTATCCATGGCGGACGGTTCGGGACAATGTGGCTTTGGGGCTTCAGGCGCGTGGCGTGATTAAAACTCAGGGACACCGCATCGATGAAGCAATTGAGCTGGTGGGATTGTCGGCTTTTGCCAATGCCTATCCGCGCCAGCTTTCGGGCGGCATGGCGCAGCGTGCAGCCTTGGCGCGTGCGCTCGTCAATGACCCTAAATTGCTCATTCTGGACGAGCCATTGGGGAAACTCGATTCCCTGACGCGGCTTGCCATGCAGGCTGAGCTTCTCGATCTTTGGCAACGCAACGGCTTTACCACATTGCTCGTCACGCATGATGTCGAGGAAGCGATTTTCCTTGCGCAGCGGGTCATCATCTTTGGCAACCGTCCGGCAAGCATCGAAGCCGAACTTAAAGTGGATCTAAGCTATCCGCGCCATCGCGGCGATCCACGATTGGCGGAACTGCGCAGGCAGGCACTTGCGCATCTGGGACTTGATGCCGACTGGTAAAATCAGGAAAGAAAAATGTTCAAAAAAGCAATTCTCACAACGGCCCTTTTATTGGGGTCGATGACGCAACTTTATGCGCATGCGCATCTCGCACAATCCGAGCCAGCCGAGGACGCTGTGCTCAATAAAACACCTGCCATTGTTTCCATCGAATATACCGAAGCGCTGGAACTCGGCCTTAGCAAACTCGTCCTCAAGGATGAGAGCGGGGCGACTATCGAGACCAGTAAGCCTGAACATATTGACGGCAATACCAAGACGCTTTCGGTCAAACCGCCAGCCTTGAAGCCGGGCACTTATACGGTCGAGTGGGGTGCTGCGTCAGTCGATACGCACCGCACCGAAGGCGCGTTCAAATTCAAGATTGCTAATTAAGGTTGCCGGGCGCAATGACTGGAATTGATATCGTCATTGCGCTCGTGCGATGCCTTAATCTTGCGGGCCTCGCACTGCTCGCAGGCGCCCTATTTTTTCGAATTTTTCTTGTTTCAAGCGAAATAAGTGACGGCAAACCTACGTCTTTTGTGAGAATCTGGGATCAACTTTGCAGCTATTCCGTGGCAATCAGTGCCTTTGGACTGGTTCTATGGGTTCCACTTCAGTTCTCACTGCTGTCTGGTGCGAACAGTTTTTCTGATGCATTGGCTTTTCTCCCAAGCGGACTTTTCGGCACAGCGTTTGGCATTGCATCGTGCTTGCGTGCATTGGCAATCTTGCTTGCTGCATTGCTTCTGCCGCACGCGATAAAGTCTCAAGCCATCCGTGTCCTTCTGTTTTTGATCACTGTTTTCGCGCTTGGTCTTCAGATGCGCATGGGGCACGCAGCAGCAGCTGACACAATCTGGTTGCCACTGGCGGTTTTTGCGCATGTGATTGCGGGTGCTCTATGGTTTGGTTCGCTGCCACCACTCTATCTTCTTTTACGTGCCTCGCGGGATGAGGGTTTGCAGGCAGCGCAGCGCTTTTCGCTATATGGCATTATTTTTGTTGCCATTCTTGTTATTGGTGCCGCAATTGCAGGATGGCTTTTGACAGGTGGTTTGCCGGGGCTGGTTGGTACCACTTACGGCAGGATCATGATCGTGAAGATCGCGCTTCTGGCGGCCATGCTAACACTTGCAGCACTTAATCGTTTCTGGCTGAGCCGTGATGGCAGCAGCGGGCGTGGACTTGGTTATGCGCTGATCCTTGAGAGTACAATCGGCATTGTAGTGTTTCTTGCGGCGTCACTTCTCGCCACACAACCGCCCGGCGTTCATGAAGACATCATGTGGCCTTTCGCCTATCGTTTGCGCGACAATATTCTGGCTGATGCGTTTCTCGTCGATGCCGCATGGCGGAGCCTCAAGCCACTTCTGCTGGCATTTCTGATTGGTATTTGGTGCCTTTTTCTGCCTAAATGGCGATGGCAAGCTATTGTTATCGTGGCAATTATCGGGTTCGCGTTGTTCCAGCCACCACGCATCGGATTGTTTGTGCAGGATGCTAATGAAGCAAGCTTTTTGCGCTCGTCCACATCCCACACGTCCATCGCAATTGCGCGGGGTGCTACGGCTTTCGGAAACAATTGTGCCTCCTGTCATGGCAATGACGGGCGCGGGCGCGGTGAGCAAGCAACGGGCGATCCGGTATGGCCACCCGATCTGACAGCGCCCTTGTTTGCGGATCGCAGTGACGGAGAAATCTTCTGGACGATCATGCATGGCAAGGAGACGCAAGACGGTCGGCAATCCATGCCCGGTTTTGAAACGGCGTTGGATGCGAAAGCCGCGTGGTCGCTAGTGGATTACATCCGAACGATTGCGTCTGCCCGGACGATCAGTCTGCCTGCGCCTGATGGTGCGGTTTACCCGGCTGCAAGCCCGCAGATTACGATCTATTGCGAGGCTAAACGGCATGAGATCGGTCGGCAATCCGAGAGTTTCTGGCTGCTTCATCTTCAGGGTGAACAGCTTGAAGCCTTTGCAGTTGATAGCAATGGGATCACGGCACAATGCGATGTTTCCGACCAGACTGCGGCTGTGGCTATTCAGATTCTGACACCAACTGCCGCTGGGGCAAGCTTTCTCGTAGATCAGAATGGCTGGATACGTTTTCGATGGGCAGGGCATGAAAAGTTAGAGCCTTCAATCCTTGAGACAGCAATCAGTAAGGCTCGTGCGAATCCCGTCAGTCTATCGAATAGGGGACATCATTCATGATGATCCGGGCAGCGTTGATACGCGAATATAAATGCAAAGAGGCCTCCTGCAGTGGATTGCAAATCTATGTGAGGGGCGAACTAAGTGAATAATTTTCTTAATAAAATTCAACGGCTGGTGAAAATGAGACGTTGAATTTTGATACCTGTTGGCAAAAGGGAGTGGAACATGGGTAACATACGCAATGGTTTTTCGGAGCTTGTCGGCAATACGCCTCTGGTTGCTTTCTCACGCCTTCAGAAGAGCAATGACGTTTCTGGGCGTCTTCTCGCAAAAATCGAGTATCTCAATCCGGCTGGCAGCATCAAAGACCGTACAGCATGGGGGATTATTCGGGATGCCGAGCGTGCAGGTAAGATTAAGCCGGGGGATCTTCTGGTAGATCTGACAAGCGGAAATACCGGCATTGGTATTGCGGCTGTTGCTGCCGCAAAGGGCTATCGGACGAAGTTTTACCTGCGTGATACAATCAGCGAAGACAAAATCAATATCCTGCGTCAGTTCGGGTCAGAACTCGTGCTGATTGATAATGATGAGTTGCTGGAAATAGGGGCGTTGCAAAAGGTGCTCGATCGTATTCGCAGCGAAAATCCGGGCGCTTATTATACGGGTCAGCGGTCCAATCCTGCAAATCCGGCAATTCATTTTGAAACGACCGGCCCGGAAATCTGGCGCGACACGGATGGCGAGGTGGATATTTTGGTCAGTACCGTAGGCACTGGCGGGACCATCTCAGGGGCGGGAAAGTACCTTAAAGAAAAGAAATCATCTCTTCGCATCATTCTGGTGGAGCCGACGGCAGATTCGGTGCCTTCTGCCGATAATCCAAAAGCCGAAACTATTGAAGGCGTTCACAAAGTCACCGATATCGATGAGACGATTTTGCCTGAAAACTACGACAGGGCGATTGTCGATGAAATAGTCGCTGTGACGACGGAGCAGGCTCGACGTTCCGCATTGTCAGTTGCGCGCGAAGAGGGCTTTCTGGTCGGAACGTCTTCTGGTGCGGCAATTGCAGCAGCTCTTCAAATTGCAAAACGCCCGGAGAATGCAGGTAAGACCATCGTTGCCGTTCTGCCTGATAGCGGAGAGCGCTACTTGTCATTGTTTCAGGAGCCGGTGATAACCGATTAGTAAAAACATCTACGATTTATAAATTGAATAACTATTGCGATATATACATATACTAACGTAATACATTTTAACCATAATTGTCAGATTAAAGGTAAATATTACTATAGCATCGTCAATTATATCAATATTTATTATTTCTATATGAAATATTATTTGTCATATATTTTACAATAATTAGATATAATTGCCTTAATCGAATTATCCCTCTGAAATAAAACGATTTTGTCTATTGTTAGTGGGGATAATTATGATTCTGAAAAACACAGTCATCGGCTCTGCATTTGTAGTTCTGGGGATGACGAATGCAAATGCAGCGGATGCGGTCGTAGCACCGGAACCGGAAGCTGTAGAATATGTACGCGTTTGCGATGCTTATGGTGCAGGCTATTTCTATATTCCGGGCACGGAAACGTGCCTGCGCATTCATGGTTATGTGCGTTATGACTTGAGGGCGGGTGATAACGTCTACTATCGTGGTGCAGGCGTTAGCCGCGCTCCTGACGGCAGTGCCTTTAATCTTAGCCCACGCGGCAAGTCTTATGAGACATGGAACAACAATACGCGTTTCACACTGCGCACATCGACTGCTTCTGAAACGGAACTCGGAACACTTTCGACTTTCACTGAATCGCGTTTTAACTTTGGTAACGGTGCTGATGCCGGGACAACGCTCAACCGCGCTTACATCCAGCTTGGTGGCTTTCGCATTGGCCTTGATGACTCGGCCTTCTATACATTTACCGGATATTTCGGTGATGTGCTGAATGATGACGTTATCAGCGCAGGCGGCTATCGCACCAACCAGATCAGCTACACCTTCAAGGGTGGCAATGGCATTTCAGCTATTCTGTCTCTTGAACAGGGCAACAATTCCGATGTCGATTGGAATGGCGTGATTGATGACTATACACCGCACGTGGTTGGTGGTCTTAAATATGCGCAAAGCTGGGGCTCGATTGCCGGTGTTGCGGCCTATGATGCAGTCAACGAAAAATGGGCCGGAAAGATCCGCGCAGATGTCAATGTAACAGACCAGTTTTCCGTCTGGTTACAGGGTGCATATAAGTCCAACAAAGACCATTATGTGCATTACAACGGCAGCGGCGTTATCGTTCATGACGGAGGCAGCAGCACCTATCGCGGCGTGCGTGTAATCGACAGTTTCTTCGGTACATGGGGCGGCGATTGGGCTGTATGGGGCGGCGCAAAGTTTAAGGCTACAAACAAAGCGACCTTCAACGTACAGTTGGCATATGAAGCGGCCGACACATTTGCTGCAAGTGCGAATGTTGCCTATCAGCTCGTTCCGGGCTTCACCATCACGCCGCAGGTTTCCTACACCAAGTGGGACGATAGCAAGTCGATCCTCAAAGGACAGGATGCATGGCAGGGCGTTGTTCGTTTCCAGCGCTCTTTCTAATCAGGAAAGCTTTTGTTCCAGATACGAAAAAGAGTGGCAGCTTTGGCTGCCACTTTCGTTTTTACGGTTGAGCGAAAATCGGTTTTTCTACCAACTCTGATTATCAAAGCGTTGATATTTCAGACTGTTGCCAAGAAATAGCTTTGAGTGCCTCGTTTCGTAGCTGATCAAGAACGTACAATAGGCACATAGCCAATAGATCATAACGCAATTGATAGGAGATGTGATCACGATGCAAAATCAGTCAGATAATCAGCATTCTTTATCAAAGGTCTATGGTAAATGCATGCAGGAGCGAGGAACCATAGCATCCCTATTGGCTGCCGTTGAAGCTGCAAAACAGGCCGCAAACGAAAGTCTGCGCCGCGCGCAGTCGGCTCCTCTTCCACATATCGCCGATAATACGACCTTCATCGCATTATTCGAGCGGCACTTATCAGATCGTGAAACGCTGTTTTCCAGCATTCGCCGGTTGGATGATGCTAAAGCATCTCTCAGGGCTTGAGCAAAATGCCAAATTCGTTTCATAATCCCCGAGTGGACTGTCGAAGGTGAAGTTGGGTTAAGCGGGAAAAGCGCATTGAGTGATTTTGCATCCAGAATGACACTGACCGAGGAATTGGTCTCACTGAGCATTCGGACTGAAGTGGATCTGGGTCCAGAACCCAATCGCATTCCCATGACAGATCAGGATGTTGAGGCACTGTCTGAAAAGCTTTTTCGCGAGAGCGGTGACACTCCGCTATGGGTTTTTGCCTATGGCTCGCTCATTTGGAAGCCGGATTTTAATGCCGTTGGCTGGCGTTATGGCGGTGTGAAAGGCTGGCATCGCTCGTTCTGTCTTCGTTTAACCCGATGGCGTGGCACTCAAAGCCAACCCGGATTAATGCTTGCACTAAGGCCGGGTGGCAGCTGCAACGGTATTGTCTTTCGCCTGTCGGAAGAAGATCGGCTTGCGCAGATCCAGCGCATGATCCGCCGTGAAATCAGTTCAATGAGTGACGCTTACAGTATTCGCTGGGTCGCGGTCGATACGCCGGAAGGTCCGGTTCGAGCTTTGACGTTCTGGGCGGGACCACGTGGGGACCGTGTGCTGAACGGCTTATCGCTGGAGTCCGTAGCGCATGTTTTGGCACGCGCCTGTGGTCATATTGGATCATGCGCCGAGTATCTTTATCACACCGTCAGGCACCTTGAAGAAAAAGGCATTCGCGACCGCAATCTTTGGAAGCTGCAAGAGCTTGTTGCTGCTGAGATCGAAGCGCTTCACCAGGACATTCCCAATATCGCGCACAATAGAAGCGTACTATAAATAAACACATATCATATCTGGGTGTTGGTTGCTGTTTCAGACAAAAGTGCCGGACATATATGCCCGGCATATTTTAGAGCGCATCTCGAGCTGATTGAAACAGAATGCACCAATCACATTAGAGCACTAATTGGAAATGTCGTGCGGTCATGTTGCGTTAGGTGGAAATCCACGCTCTTTGGCAAGAGAAGCTATAGCGTAGGCCAACAATAACAACATCAACACCGGCCATGATAGCCATGCAACATCTGCATGTTGAAGTAACAATCCACCGATAAGCCCGCCTCCCGCGATTGCAAGATTCCAGGCTGTGACGATCATAGACTGCGCGAGATCCGATGCTTCATATGCCGTGTTTGCTGCGGCTGTTTGGAACAGGGTTGCAGCTCCACCAAAAGCCAGCCCCCACATAACTGTCGCCAACCAGAATAGACTTTGCACATCACCCCATATGCTCAACATCAATGCTGCTGCACTGAAAAGCAGAATGCTTGCTAAGACCAACTCTCGAAGCCACCGGCCGATGAAATAGCCAATAATGCAAATTCCAACAATTGCCGTTACCCCAAAAACGAGCAAAACAAGATCGAGCTTAGAGGACAATCCGGAAGGCTCAACAAGTGGGCCAATGTATGTGTAAAGAATGTTATGAGCGAGCACGAATAAAAGGGTGACAAGTAACACTGATTTGATGCCACCGATCGCCAACGTCCCTCCTATAGACGCCTTATCACGAAGGGTCGTTCCGGGATAATTGGGCACTTTTATTAGGACCAGGATAACCAAAGCCAGGGTGAGAGCCGTCATCAACAAAAATGTCGTTCTCCAGCCAATGAAGGAACCGATCATCGTGCCCGCAGGAATGCCCAATGACAAAGCAAGGGGAGTTCCAACCATAGCAACAGCAATCGCACGGCCTCGCAATTGTTCTGAAACCATACGAGCTGCATATCCCGCCAGCATCGCCCAAAGAAGCCCCGCACAAATTCCGGCGAATAACCGCGCCAGCAGCATAATGCTATAACTTGCTGTGATCGCGGTCACGCTATTGGCTACGGCAAATCCGGCAATTGCACAAAGCAGCACCGGTTTGCGCGCAAAATGCTGTGTAAGCTTTGTTAGCGGAATAGCCGCGATAAGGGAGCCTACAGCATATATTGTGATGAGCTGACCAATCGCGGAGGGACTGGCACTTAGGTCCTTGCTCATCAAAGGAAGAAGGCCAGCAGGCAATGCTTCCGTCAGGATTGTGATGAAACCTGCCATAGCGAGGGTTAGCAAAGCGGCCATCGGCAATCTGGTTTCATCAGTCAGTTGAACGCAATCGTCATTTTCTAAAATACTACTGGGCATCGCTATTAGGCCTCAAGCCCACGCTTTGGCAAAACCAGATCGTCCACTTGATACGTATGGAACTCACTTGTTGAGACGGTATCTAACTTCCGAAACTTTTCAACGAACACAGGATCGGAGAAGAACTCGTCCACGTTACCTGCGCCCTGAATGGCCTCGATATTGACGACCGTTAGCCCATCCGTACTCCTGGCAAGATTGCTCCACAGAAAACCGGGCTTTCTCTCCGCCACATAATGAACGACGTCCTGAATGATTTGAAACGCCTCATCCTGCTTGCCGGGAAAGGCATGAATTACATTGACGATAAATGTGGTTGGAACTGGCGAAGACGTAAATCCGGCTGAAGGCTGCATATCCATTGTGTATTCCCTTTAAAAGACAGCTCACTCATCTTGAGACAAACTGGATATCGCTTTCCAAATAAGCGATAAATAATCTCCTATTCTGATAAGACAGGAATTAAATTCCTTAATAGAGAGCGCTATGGACAAGCTGGCAACCTTGAAGATATTCGTTCAAACCGCTGAAAGTGGCAGCTTTGTTGCGGCATCCCAACGCATGGGGCTCACCAGTTCGGCTGTCGGCAAAGCCGTGGCGCGCCTTGAGCATGAGGTTGGCGTCTCTCTGTTCCATCGCTCCACCCGCAGCATGACACTTACGGAAGAAGGGAGTTTCTTCCTCGATACTTGTAAAAGGATATTATCCGAACTTGATGCCGCTGAAGCGCAACTCTCGCGATCACATAGCACGCCAAGTGGCCTGTTACGTGTAAGCTTTCCATTGACCGGAATGTTGCTCATGCCAACCATTTCTACATTTATGAAGGCTTATCCTGCAATTGATCTCGAATTAGACTTCACCGATCGGCTGGTTGATGTGATTGAGGAAGGGTTTGATGCCGTTGTGCGCACAGGCGAAGTTCGCGATACCCGGCTGATGAGCCGTAAACTGGGAACCTTCAAGCATCGGATTGTCGCATCACCCGACTACCTGCTACGACAGGGTACGCCACGTTTGCCAGAGGATTTGCTGCATCATAAGTGTATGCATCACCGCTTTGCCAATTCGGGAAAGCTTGAGCCGTGGCCACTCATTGCAATCCACACTGAGACACGTCTTACCTTGCCTATGACTACCATTGCCAGCACTTTAGAGCCGCTTATCCACCTCGCAGAAAACGGCTTTGGCATCACGTGTTTACCTAACTTTGCAGTCAAGCAGCAGATCGCAGAAGGCACGCTGGTTGCTATACTCGATGAATATCTGGCAGAAACGGGTATCTTTCGCGTTTTATGGCCGACAAACAGATATTTATCGCCAAAAATTAGAGTATTTGTCGACTTCATGGCCAGTAATCTGTTTGCAACTCCAAAGAAAGATAGCTAACGCAGAATGCGTGCTACCCCTCCACTATCCTAATGCAAGTTGCGTCGAGCCAATGCTTCATTAATATCGGGCACTGCACTGATCAGCATTTTTGTGTAGTCGTGGGTTGGATTTTCGAAAATATCTTCGACCTGCCCCTGCTCCACGAGAATACCATGACGCAGTATGCCAACACGATCAGCCATCTGTCGTACCACTGCGAGATTATGGCTTATCAGCAGATAAGTCAGATTAAATTCTGCTTGCAATGACGTCATTAAGTCGAGAACCTGAGCCTGAACCGAAACGTCGAGCGCGGATGTGGGTTCATCGCAAATGATAAAACGAGGCCGACTGGCGAGTGCTCTTGCGATTGCGATGCGTTGTCTTTGTCCGCCAGAAAACTCGTGCGGATAACGTTGCGCAGAATCTTGCGGCAATCTCACCTTCTCCAGCAAATCACTTACGCGAGCCTTTACAACAGATGGGTCACGCTCAAGCTTCAAACGGCGGATAGGTTCAGCAATAATATCGCCGACACGCCAGTGGGGGTTGAGGCTCGCATAGGGGTCCTGAAATATCATCTGCACAGCGCCATTATGATCAACAGATGCGCCATCAGAACGATCAACACCATTAACCCTGATCAGTCCCTCGCCGAGCGGCAAAAGTCCGGCAACTATGCGCGCAATTGTCGATTTACCGGAACCGGATTCGCCAACTAGCGCATAGGTTTCGCCCTCCCTGATATGAAACGAAACGTCATTGACGGCACGAAGCTTGTTCTGTCCTTCCCCACGCGTCCAGAAGAAAAAGCCGCGGCTCCCGATACGAAAATCATGCGCAAGATTGTCAACCCGCAAAATCTCACCGGCTGATGACTGTGAGGAGGTACGGATGTTTTTTTGGTGAATCGAAGGAGTGGCAGCGATCAGCTTGCGGGTATAATCTTCACGCGGTGTCTGTATCACGTCACGGACGGAGCCGGCCTCCACAGCACGTCCATGATGAAGCACCACAACACGATCGGCAATTTCTGCAATGACCCCCATATCATGCGTAATAAGCAACACAGCTAAGCCACGCTCAACGCAAAGCTTTTTCAGAAGCGCAACAATCTGCGCCTGAACTGAGACATCAAGAGCCGACGTTGGCTCATCGGCGATAAGCAGTTCCGGGTCGGCAGCAATTGCCAATGCAATCACAACACGCTGACGCATACCTCCAGAAAACTCGTGCGGATAAGCATCAAGCCGTCTTTCCGCATCCAATATTCCAACCTCTGTGAGAAGCTCTATTGCACGCTTACGGGCAGCCGGTTGAGAAAGGGAGCGATGGCGCTGTATTGTCTCGATTAATTGACGGCCAATCGTATAGAGCGGGTTGAGACTGGACAGCGGATCCTGAAAGACCGTTCCAATTTTTTTGCCACGTAAGGCTGCTAATTCTTTGTCCGGCAAATTATCAATGCGTTGTTCTTTGAGATAAATTTCGCCGCCTGAAACATATCCGGGAGCATCAAGAAGGCGCGTAATCGCCGATCCGGTCATCGACTTCCCTGCGCCTGACTCTCCAATCATTCCAAGCACTTCACCGGCATGGATATCGAAAGACACGCGATTAACGGCGTGAAAGACGTGGCCATCCGAGGGGAAGTCGACTTGCAGATTGCGCACGGTTAGAACCGGCACAGGCTCTTTTCTCGATGCTTCATGCATTAGAGTTGCCCTTGCTTCTTCGGATTGAGAAACTCTCGCAACCGGTCACCCAGCAAATTGATGGATAAAGCGAGCAGAACCAATGTGACCGCAGGGAAGAATAGTATCCACCACTCTCCTGAAAACAAAAATTGCTGGCCATTGCGAATGAGTGTGCCCAATGATGGACGCGTGGGTGGAACCCCTACCCCAAGATAAGACAAAGTGGCTTCTTCGAGAATTGCCAGAGCCAGCCCCAATGTTGCAACAACGAGAGTTGGTCCAAGTAAATTCGGTAAAATATGGGTAATCAACAAACGAGCAGGACGAACACCAATCAGCCTTGCGGCAGCCACATAATCTTTTCGTCGTTCGACTAACACTGCTCCCCGAACTATCCGTGCAAATTGTGGCCAGTTCGAAAGACCAATAGCAAAAATAAGCAGCCACACAGCGGCAGCCTCCTGATGCGCGGGAGGGACAACCCCTTGCGCAAGACCGAAGATTAAAAGCGCAATAAGAATTGTAGGAAAAGTCAATTGTGTATCAGCTATTCGCATGATTATCGTATCAAGCAGTCCACCTGCGTATCCGCTGATAAGTCCGGCACTAACACCTATGAACAATGAAAGAACGGTTGCAGACAAAGCCACTAACAATGAAACGCGACTACCATAAAGAATGGAAGATAATATATCCCGCCCCTGATGATCCGTTCCCATCAGAAAGGTATTACCTGTGAACGCACTGGGCTGCAAAGGCGCACTCAAACCATCCATCAGGTTCAAGGTTGACGGATCAAAAGGTGAATATGGCGCAATCAAAGGTGCAAATACTGCACCTAATACCAATATTGCAGCAAGCACCCCAGCTATCGTTGTAACCACTGGCAACCGTTTAAACCGCGGAACTTTAGCTCTCACAGAGTGGCGATTATGTGCGGCTTCTAAAGAAAAAGGCGTATCAGTCACGTTACGCTCCCGTCTTGATACGGTCGAAACGAAGACGCGGATCGACAGCAAAATAAAGAATATCAACCACGAGATTGATGCTCACAAAAAGCAAAGAGATAAAGACCAGATATGCAGCCATAACCGGCACATCGACGGCCTGTACGGAGTTGATAAAGAGTGAACCCACACCCGGCCATTGAAAGACTGTCTCTGTTACAATAGCGAAGGCGATCACAGATCCCAGTTGCAATCCGACCACCGTAATCACCGGAACAAGGGTATTTTTCAACGCGTGTCCGAAATAGATACTGCGGCTGGAAAGTCCGCGCGCTTTTGCAAATCGGATATAATCCTGCCGCAAAACATCGAGCATTTCCGACCTGATAAGCCGCATTAAAAGCGTTGTCTGAAACAGGGACAAGGTTATTGCAGGCAGTATCAATGAACGCAGCCCTGATGTCGTCAGAAAGCCCGTCGTCCACCAGTTACCAATCTCAATAACCTGCCCTCGCCCAAAAGATGGCAACCAGCCCAGCTCGACAGAAAACAAATAGATCAGCCCCACCCCGATCAGAAATGTTGGCAGTGATACGCCGATCAAAGACGATGTCATGATGAAAGCAGTCAGACGCGTTTTAGGGCGTAAAGCAGCATAGACGCCCAAGATGCCACCACCGATAAGCGCGATGAGCGACGAGGTAATTGCCAGTTCAATTGTCGCGGGCAGTTTCTCTATAATCATCCGGCTGACGGGTTCCTGCTGTTTGTATGAGAGGCCAAAGTCACCCACCAGACCACGCTGTATGAAAGACAAGAATTGCAGATAAACCGGCTTGTTCAATCCAAGGCGTTCTTTCAGCTCCTGTCGTTCTTCCAGACGTGTTTCCTGACTGGCAATGGATTCCAGCGGATCGCCAACAAAGCGAATGACAGCAAATGCGATCAACGCCACGGTCAGCATGACGCCAGCAGATTGGAAGATACGCCTGATGATGAAACTGGTCATATATTCAGCCCAAACTCAACCGCCACCGTGTGGCTTTTATTCATGATGATGCTCCGCCCCCGCATGCGGAGGCGAAAGCTGCGAGTGCTTACTTGTTGACCGTTGCCTGTCCGATCTTGGGCGAATTATCCGGCTGATGTTCAAGGTTAAACTTGTCACGCACGGCCCACGCTCCCACCTGATTGTGAAGCGGCAGGTATAGATGCTCCGATTTCACCAGCTTCCATAATTCGTCGATGGTTGCATCACGCTTCGCTGGATCTATTTCAGCGCCCAGTGACTCAATTTTCTGATCAACCTCAGCATTTGAATAGCCGGTTGCGTTATAGGCTCCATAACGTCCCTGTCGTGTGTGCACCAAATCGTTAAAGTTATAAGCGCTGTCGAATGTCGGTACACCCCAACCAAAGAGATAGAAGTCTGTTTTTTGATCAACAATTAACGGCGAGTGTTGCGCATAGGGGCGCGATGCCAGATTCACCTTTACGCCTATGCGTCCAAGAAACCCGACAACTGCCTGTGCGATTGCCTCATCATTGACATAACGATTGTTGGGAGTGTCGAGAGTAATCGTAAAGCCTTGCGGATAACCCGCTTCACTCAAGAGCGCTTTTGCTTTCTCAACATCGGGCTTGGAATAGGTATCAAGTTCCTGCGTCCAGCCATGAACAAACGGTGGCACGATGATGCCGGTTGGCACAGAATTACCACGAAGAACAACCGTCCTAATTGCATCGCGGTCTATTGCGAGATCAAAAGCCTCGCGCACCCGCACATCGCTCAGTGGATTTTTATCCTTGACGTCAGATGACGCCAGCGGTGCATCATCAACCCGGTAGCCAAGGAAAATGGACCGGTTTTCTGGACCAACAGAGACTTTAATACCCGGCGTATTTCTTAGCCGTTCGATATCTTGTACTGGCACCTCATGCAGAAAATCCACTTCGCCCGAAAGAAGAGCTGCAACACGTGTCGCATTGTCGGCGATAGGCGTGTATACGATTTCTGTTATTTCCGGCTTCTTCTCCGCCCAATATGCCGGATTTGCATCAAGCACAGTTCGGACGCCGACTTCACGGGATTTTAGCGTATATGGACCCGTGCCGTTGGTGTTTCTAACCGCGTAATTGTCCTTCCCTGCCGCGATATCCTGAACATCTGTCACGTCATGCTTTTCCGCCCATCCCTTATCCAGAATGTAAGTTCCGGTCAGATTATTGGGATAAATCGCATTGGGAGCGCGCAGCTTAACCTCAACCGTGTTGTCATCAACAGCTGTCACCTTTTCCACATCTGCATGAAGCTGACGGAGATTGGATTTATCTGAGCGCGCTCGATCCAGCGTAAAAACAACGTCTTCGGCGGTAAAATCTGCACCGTCGTGGAACTTAACATCCTTGCGTAGTTCAAAGACCCAAGTGGTGGGGTCACCCTCTTTCAAACTCCATTCAGTCGCCAGACGTGGAACGAGTTTGCCTTCGGCATCACGCCATATCAGGCTTTCATAAATGTGGTTGAGAACCGCATGCGTAACGCCATCATTTTGTGCATGGGGGTCCAGCGTGAGTGCATCAGCAGCTCTGGTCCAGCGCAATGTCTCAGCATTACTCAACTGTGTTGAGGAAGCAATAATCAATGTCGCTGCTACGAGGCTTAGTATATTTGATCGCAATTGGAGACCCTCTCACCAATGAAAAACTGATTAGAGTTTTTCACATCAAAGGGACTTGACGCACGCATCAATTAACTAAAATTTTTGGTACGATAAAAATATTCTTCTTAAAATTACAGTGGCTTTTTCGGTAAATTATTTCAACTGAAGTGTGAATAACAAACCTGGGAAATTTCTGAACAGAGAAATTTAAACAATGCTAAGCAATGAATCTGCAGTAGTTAAATAGGATGGTACTCCGATAATTTCTGATCATTTTCCGGAACGGATTGACGGAGGTTTCGGTGTAGGTACATGCAGTTAGACTGTTTTAATCAACACAATTCTTGTCGTGGGAACGCTGCAAACGAAGTAGCTTCCTCTCTCATATTCGTTTGATCAGATTATAGATAAATTCCAGTATTACACAGTTGCCTGGCAGGATGATCAACTCTCTTGGCTACGCTTTCTCTGTCGATATGCACGAGCGCTCGCTTGATCGCCGCATGGAGACATCGAACACCACTGTCTATTCCCAGCGGGCGACTTATCAACGAACATCACATGGCAACGTGGCGAAGCACATTGCTTTATTCGATTGCGATAGGGGCCGGTGAAAACTTCGACAGCATCACGTGCGATGAGGCCCAATATCTCGTCCATTTCAGCTACGTCCGGCGGTTCCGTATTAAATCCATCACAAGCAATACGCACAACCGGCATACCAGAGCGCGCATGCGCGTTGATAAGCGCGATATCCGACACCAATATCTCGCTTTGATTAATACGATTATCGGCCAGCCTGAATATTGCCTCTCGCAAAGACTTTGTCTTTGCAAGTTCCTCATCCGTTACAGAACCTGCAAGCGGCGGTAGTTCGGCCTCGCAAAGCCACCTATCAAGCAATGAAGGCTCTGAAAACCGATCAACGCCTTTTGTCCTATCCTTTGATGCCGCGATGGTCGCAACGAGATTGAGTGCAACACTGTCCGAGCGGAACAGGAAGCGCCAGCTTCCTTTTTTCCGGCGCTCTTTTGGATGCCCGGCTTTTGCAGTGGTTATATCCATCAGCTCACTCTTTGCATGACAAGTCGTCCAGCTTTAAAAGCCGGACGATACTTATGAGATAAGTACGAACAAAATCAACTGTTCGCTGAAGGCGTCGCCAACTCAAGATCAACGGCATATCTGCCAACTTCCTGTATTTTAACCGCTACCGGATCATGCAGCGTGTAAATACGGGCATCACGCCAATAGCGATCCAGCCCTTGTTTCAAAGTCGCGGAACGCGCGCCAACGGCTTCAAAAATGCGCGATGTTACTGAAAGTGCTGCTGCGTCCGACGCAACCTTGGCCTGTGATATGAGATCAGCAATCTCGCCACGGCGTTCCCGAGTCAAACGGTTCTCATCAATGTCTGCAACCAGTTCGCCAAACGCCTTGTTGGCGACAGTTGAAAGCGCAAAAGATGCGTTGGCTGAGGTGATAGAATTGCCAATAGTATCGGCAATATAGTCCGGCACTGATGTATTCAGGCCGTTTTTGCGCAAATGCAATTGCGACAATGCAGTATCAATTGCCCCCAACGCCGTTCCATTGAGAAAATTGACGAACATGATCTGAAAGGCCAGCGAGCCTATCGATTCATTGAGGGGACGCTTTGTTGGATCGGCTGCCGACGTGCTGAAAATCGCGGCATCCGGGATAAACACATTTTCAAAGACCAGACTGCCTGATGCGGAGCGACGCGCACCAATGCCATCCCAGTCATCCGCATGGACAATGCCCGGCGTTGACGCATCGAGAACGAACGTCAGACGTTTCTCCTGGCCATCGGGTGCGCGATAGCTTTCACCGACGACCAGACGGTCAGCTGTTTGTGCGGCGGTTGCGAAGCTTTTCCTGCCATTGGCAATATAGCCGCCATCAACCCGCTTCAAATCTGCGGCAGGGCCGCCTGGATTGTTGGCACCGCCCCAAAGTGTCGGCGTCTGCAACGAATCTGCCACGGCTTTTGAGAAGACCAGCCCACGCCCGGCAATCTCAATGCGCAGCAGATGCATGTAATTATAGCCGAGAAGTGCTGCACTCGATAAATCGATGCGTGAAATCTCCCGGATCGCAAAAAGAGCATGTTGCCAACGTGCGCCTATCGCTTCCCTGCGGTCGTCAGCGTTGCGAAACAACGCCAGATCATCATTAACGGTTAGTGCCGCCAGTCCAGACTGGCGCAAGAGCGATGCTTCCTCGACGGGGGCGGAACCTTTACGGTCCCGCTCTACCACATGCGGCGCTAGCTCAGTTTTCACCTGCTCAACACGCGCCCGGATGTCCGCCTCGATTGGCGGATCAAACCAGTGCGTATGCCGGAAGGATTGCGCATGTGCATTCATGGTTTCACATCCAGAACGGCTTTACCATGCAAACGTCGGTCAAGAAGAGCCGCGACAGCCTCGTCAAACAGGTTCCAGTCACCACGCCATTTCACTTCTGTCTTGAGCTTGCCCTCAGCTAGCCATTGCAGCAGCGCTTTGAGATAGGAGCCCACCCGATACTCGGAAATCAGGAAGCCATGAATGTGGCGTCCAACCGGACCGACTGTGCCAAGATGACCAAAAACGGCGTCTTCGCCTGAAGCCCAGCCAAGGCTCTGCACATTGCCATGACGGTTAAGAAGCTTGAAAGATTGTACGAGCTGCGCCCCGCCAACACTCTCGATCACCAGATCAATACCTTCTTTCACATCATCAAGGCTGGTCACAACACGGTCCGCACCAAGTTCTGTCAGACCCGCTGCACTGGCTTCGGACCCTACAGAGGCGATAACGCGCGCACCACCCAGCCGTGCGAGCTGGATTGCAAAGCGGCCTACGCCGCCAGAAGCACCGGTGATCAGAACTGTTTTGCCTAAGATTGGCCCACCAAGCTGCAAGGTCGCCAGCGCCGTGACAGCTGCTGTCGGCAGAGTTGCTGCTTCTGCCGGATCTACACCCTCCGGAATGACCGCGATATCCTCCACATGTGCAATGCGCTTTTCAGCCCAGGCCCCAAGTGGGGCGCGGGTGACAACCAATGTTCCAATGGGCGGCGCTTTGGTTTGTGGGCCAACGGCTACAATCACACCGGACGCGTCCCATCCAAGAACCGTACCATCAGCCTCAAGACCGCGCGCACCACGTCGGGTTTCACCGAAGTTCAACGAAGTATGTGTGACATCGATAAGCACTTCCCCAAAGCCCGGCTCAGGGGTCGCTCGTGTGGCGAAACGCAGACCGCCGGACGTTGCTTTATCAGTTTCAATAACTCGAATGGTCATGCGGTGATCCTTTCCAGACTTCCTGCAATCGAAGCGCCGCGGGTAACGACGTTATAAACAAAGCTATTAAGTTCAACACGCTGGCGCAGGTCTTCCAGCTCAGCGTCAGATGCGGGAGACCGGATTTTCGCGGTGTAGCGAAGTTCCAGATCGACGGGCTCGCTTGAGCCTGTTCCGATTTGTCCCGGCTTACTGACAGCTTCAGCGACAACTTCCAGCGCATCGATCTCGATATCGAGTAGTGACGCCTGAATGAGAAATCCATGATTTAGGCAACCAGCAACGGCGCCGATCAGCAATTCACCCGGGGCCGGACCAAGATCAAAACCACCGCCAGCGGGTGATCCATCGGTGATAATCTGAAAATCACGAATGAAAAGACGACGGATACCGCTGCGTCCTTCGGCAACAACGCGAGCGGAAAGATGGCCGGTGCCTGCTGGCTGTCCCTTTTTTGCGTCGTGCAGCTTTCTCTTGTGTCGGATATATTTCGTCAGACCACTGGTCATAGGTATTTCCTGTATTGGGTATGTTGGAAGAAAGGCTTATTCAGCAGGTTTGATTTCGTATGGCAGCGTCCAGTCATCCCGGCGGATGTCCCACACGACTTTGTTGCTGTAGGCATAGGTTTGCGGCAGATCCCAAAGGAAGACGGCAAGCGCTTCGTCAGATGCCACTTCGGTTGCGCGTTTGACTGATGCAAGCTCGGCGTCCTTGGTGAGTGCGCCTTTTGCCTGTTTTACCGCTTCGTCAAAGGCGGCCGGGACTGGCCCAATTGTCTGAAAATGCGTGCTGCCGAGATAGGTGAGTGTTTCGGCTGCAATGCTTGCCGTATCGGCGTAACCAAACCACGTCAGGCCAGCGGCGTTGTCGGATGCCGCGCGCTCGGCATGAGACGAAGCGGGCAGAATATTGAGCTGTGCACGGACACCAACCGCGGCCAGTTGCGCCGCGATAATCTGCGCTGCCTGCTCTCCACCGACATAGGTGCCTTTGCCAAACACCATCTCGACATCAAAGCCATCCGGATAGCCTGCTTCCGCAAGCAGCGCTTTGGCCTTCGCGGGATCATAAGGCCATGGCTTCAGGTTTGTGTTATAGCCCTCATGAAAGCTGGTGATGATCTGGCTGTTGGCTGGGCTTACCAATCCCTTGAAAAGCGCTTTGGTAATAGCTTCCTTATCAATGGCGTAGTTCAAAGCCTGCCGCACCCGCGCATCATCAAGCGGCTTGATATTGGTGTTAAATCGGATGATCTGTACGCGCGTGCTTGGGCGCGCACCTGCCACCAGATTACCATTGCTTTCGAGCTGAGCGAGATCCTGCGGCGCGATAACCGCTGCGGCATCAATCTCACCGGACTTCAGGCCGTTAATCTTGGCCGCAGCGTCGACCACAACGCGGAACTGCGCCTTGGTGAATGGTGCTACCTTGCCGAAATAATGTTCATTGGCTTCAAGGCGAACTTCGCCCTCTGGATTATAGCTCACCAGCTTATAGGGGCCAGTGCCGAGCGCCTCAATCGCTGGGTTGTGTGACTTGGCCCATTCAGGTTCCAGATAGAAAATGCCTGCCAACCGCTTGGGAAACTCAATGTCGGGCGCTTTCAGCGTAAAGGCAACCTGATGCGGTGAAAGGACTTCAACCTTATCGACCGCCTTCATCGACGAGACGATCCAGCTTGGCTTTTCCGACGACAGGATGCGCTCGATGTTCCACTTAACGACTTGAGCATCAAATGGCACATTGTTGGAGAAAACCACGTCGTCGCGCAGATCGAACACCCAACGCGTATCCGACTCCTGCTTCCAGTCTTTGGCCAGAACACCCACCAGTTTGCCTTCACCATCAAGGCGTGTCAGTGGAGAATAGATTGATGCAATGATGCTCAAATCGCCGCGCAGATTGCCCCCAACGGCAGGATCAAGAGTCTGCAAGGCATAAGGCAGCGCCACCACCAATTCGTGTGTCTTGCCATAGACCGCAGGTGCCTGCGCGTGGGTTACCGATAGCGTTGCTGACATGAGAAGCAGGCTTGCTCCCATCAGTCTCAATGCGTGTAATGATCGTCTTACAATCATGTGTTTCTTCCAGTGTTTGTGTTCAGATTTAAGGATTTGGAGCGACAAATGGCTTTCTGCCAGGAATGGCCGCAAGCAATTGTCGGGTGTAAGGATGAACCGGAGCCTCAAAGATACGACGGGTTTCGCCGCGCTCGACGATTTCACCGCCACGCATCACCACGACTTCACGACAAAGCCGGGCAATGACCGATAGATCATGAGAAATAAGCAGTTGCGCGGTACCATGCCGACGCTGCATGTCTTCCATCAAGGCAAGCACGCGCTCCCGCGATGTGGAGTCGAGTGCTGCAACTGGCTCATCGGCGATGAGAAGTTTGGGGCTGGGTGCAATCGCCCGCGCGAAACCCACGCGCTGGCGCTGTCCTCCCGATAGACGCCCCGGCAGGCGATGCCACAAAGACGGATGGATGCCGACTTCTTCAAGCAAGCTTTGTGCAAGTCTCACGGCCTCAGCTTTGCGAAGTCCTTTGGCAAGCAAGGGTTCTGCCACAGTGTCCACAATGCTTATGCGTGGATCGAGAGATGAATATGGGTCCTGAAACACATATTGTACGTGGTCTGAGCGTGTTCGCGCTGGTCGTACGCTACCGTCAATCAGGATATGGCCGTCATCTGCGCGTTCCAGACCCGCGATAATGCGCGCCAACGTGGTTTTACCCGACCCACTCTCGCCAACAATCCCCAGTGTTGTTCCAGCCTTCACCGAAATATCGACACCACCAAGCGCACGCGGACCATTGCGAAATGTCTTTTGAAGAGCTTTGACTTCAACAAGTGGAGGTTGGGAAACAGCTTCGTGAAGCGCACCACTCGCAGTCGCAAAAGTCAGCTCACTTGCTTTCAGAAGTGATCGCGCAGCGCTGCTGGTCGGATTTGCAAAAAGATCGCGCGTAGCGCCACTTTCGACAATCGCCCCACCATCCATGACGGCAACACTATCCGCTCGATCCCGCATCACGCCCATGTCGTGGGTAATCAGCAGAACACCGAACCCATGACGTTTTTGCAGCCGGGCAATGAGATCAAGAATTTGCGCCTGCACCGTTACATCAAGTGCAGTCGTCGGCTCATCTGCGATAAGCAGTTTCGGTTGCCGCGCCAAAGCCATCGCGATAACAACGCGCTGGGCCAGCCCGCCCGAAAGTTCATGTGGCCAAGCGGTCAGCTTCTTCACTGGATCTCTGATGCCCACCTCTTCCAAAAGATGCAGGCAGATATTCGCAGCCTTGGCTTTATCACGGCGCATTGCAGGCGAGAGGGCTTCAAACAGCTGCGCGCCAACACTCAACCGCGGATTAAGAGCCGTTGTTGGGTTTTGAAAAACGACTCCAATCTGTGACGTTCTGAAGTCACGGCCTCGGTCAGATATGCCAAGTGCAAGTGGTGCTCCATCGAGATAGACCTGACCATCAGCTCGAAGGCTTTGGGGCAGAAGACCTGCGACAGCCATTGCTGTGAGTGTTTTACCGGAGCCGGATTCACCGACAATTCCAAGCGTTTCGCCTTGTTTCAGCGTGAATGACACCGGGCCTGCAAGTGCCGTTTCATTTGATCTGACAACCAGCCCTTCAACGGACAGAAGCGTGTTGATAATTGTCATGCTGGCTCTCCTGTTTCGCGCGCGGAAAGCCTGCTCGAAAGGGCATCACCCAAAAGCTGCACACCAAAAAGAAGGCTGAGCAGAGCAAGAGCAGGCATCACTGACAGCCACCAGGCGGCACCGAGCTGCGATTTTCCCTGAGCGATCATGAGGCCCCAATCGGCAGTCGGCGGCTGGATACCCAAACCAATGAAGCTGAGACCAGCTTCTGTCATGATGATGAAGGCAGCACTTATTGTTGAGGTTGCAATCAGTAGCGGCAACAGCCCCGGCACGATATGGCGCAGAACGGACTTCCAAAGCGGAACGCCTGCAAGCCATGCAGCTTCCATATAGCCCTGATTGCGCGCATTCAGCGTATAGGAACGCGCGACACGGAAATGCAGAGGCCAGCTTTCAAGTGCCAGAATAAGGATCAGGTTCTCAAGCCTTGAACCAAACAAGGCGAGTGCCAGAAGCGCCAAAACCAGACCGGGAATTGTTAACTGAATTTCAGCGATCCGGGCAATGATCTGGTCAAGCAAACGATTGCTCAATCCTGCAACAATACCCAGCAGACTTCCGATCAAAGCGGAAAGAAGCGTTGCTATGGTTGCAACCAGCAGAACAGGCCGTGCACCGTAAAAAACCCGGCTTAAAATATCCCGTCCCAGATCATCAGTGCCGAGCCAATGCCCGCTATTCCATGACGGCGCTTGCAGAAATGCCATCAGATCACTGGAATTGGGCTCATAGGGCGCAAGCAACGGTGCAAAAATGGCAGCCACCACCCAAAGAAGGATGATCAGCAGGCCGATCTTACCTCTCAAAGCCAGCTTTGGCTTTGGAGTTTCGCGAGAGAGTTCAATAAAATCCTGATTAGAAATTTCACTCATTTGGTCACCGCACTTCGTGGATCAACAACAGCGATGAAAAGATCGGCGAGTAGATTGCAAAGACTGACAGTCAGGGCGATCAGGACAATCGCCGCCAGAATGACCGGATAATCTTTCATGCCAACGGCGCTGACCAGAACCGTGCCAACACCCGGCCAGCCAAAGACTGTTTCTGTCAGAACAGCTCCGCCCAACAAGGTTCCCGTTTGCGTACCCAAGAGGGCAATCACAGGAACGAGGGCATTGATAGCGATGTGCCTGAAACGCACACGACCGAGCGAAATATGTTTCGATAAAGCCGTGCGGACATGGTCTGCACCCTGCTGCTGTTTAAGACTGGTGCGAAACAGCCGTGCTACAGGCGGAGCGATCAACAAAGACAGAGTCAAAGCAGGCAAAACGAGATGCCTTAAGCTGCCACTTCCCCCCGTTGGGAGCCAGCCGAGCGTCAAAGAGAAGAACAGAACCGCAAGGATGCCGGTTACAAAAACAGGCGTGGACTGCACAACCGTTAAAAGTGCCAGCGGGCCTTCACGAAGACATCGGTTTGATGACGTGGCCGACAGATAGCCAGCGAACAACCCTATTGCAGAACCGATCAAAAGCGCCGTCAAAACCAACACGAGCGTCAGCGGTATGGCCGGTGCCAGAACATCAACAGCAGGGATGTCAAAACGCAATGATTTTGGAAACTCGCCACGCAGGCTGTTAAATAAAAAGTGCCCATATTGCTCGATCACAGGGCGATCAAACCCGTAGCTTGCGTTCAGGGCTGCGACTTCTTCCTTTGTCGCCTGCCCGCCCGCAAGCAAGGTTGCCGGGCTGCCAGTTGCAAAAATCAGGAAGAAAACCAGTGACACTGAACCGAGAACAGAAATTACCGTTGCACCAAGCCTTTGGAGGATAAAAGACGGGCGAATATCGCGCCTACGACGCGGCAGCTTGCGCAAAACACCGGGCTGCGCCTGCTCGCTATGAGCGCCCTCGCTGGCTTGCAGCCAGAACTCCTGTTCACGTGGCGTTATAATCATGATGCGCTTTCGATAATTAAATCCTATAAAATTTATAGGCTAATAATCGTCAGTCATTAAGAACCTGACGTTTTGTCGTTTCATGTCGCAGAGAAACAAATTGCTAAACAAGGGGGACAATTGAGGCTGACATTCGTCAGTGGCTATAGCACTGACGAAATCGGCATGTAGAGCAAAGCGTGAGCCAGAATGAGGTTCAAAAAAGATCTTTTAAATCCGCAGCAACAAATCATCAGCGTCGCAACAGCTCCGAAACATGATGTGAAACGAACAAAAACCACGCCGTTGATTGCCAATGAGAATTGATAAAGGGGGGTGCGGATAAACGCATGGACCGATACATGGCGCATTATCCGGCCTGCACAATATTCGTGTAGATACCTAGCCACTCGGCGGACCGGACTTGTACCGTTACCCTTGTTCGTGATCAGGACAAAGCTAATGTAGTACCCGGCGAAGCCGCCACCATTATGGAGCCGCCCGGCCTTTTATGGACCTTCTGGAATCGCGAATGGCATTTGAGGTTCATACGGCGGGACTGGCAGCACAACGCATATCATGGGCGCAGGAAGCTAAAATGTGGGAGGCTCTAAAACAGTTTGAGAGCTCGCAGGATGACGAAGGGGCGTTGGATAAGCATGAAAATGCTGCCGCAGCCCGCATTTTCACGCAATCTCAATCCCGCTCTGATCACGCCGGAATTTATTCAAAACACGGTTGTAGAGCATCGCTCCATTTGTGAAACAATCAGCGCACGCCATGCAGAGCAGGCCCGCGCAGCCATGCAGGCCCACCTTACTCGCAACCATCAGCGCTATAGGGGCTTATCAGGAAGTATTGGTTCGCCCTTAGCAATATTACAGAACCTGAGTCGTCTGTCTGAGTGCGAAGCTAACTCTTCCAAAAAAGTCAAAAACTATGGTTTGCTCCTCACTGCGAAGAAGTCCTAAATATTGCTTGGGTACGAATGGCGTTCTGATCGAGATAAGAACTCCAAATAGTCAGGATTAGAGCGATAGTCACCAGAATGGCACCAACCCAAGGTGTCGATCCAAGGCCTAGCGAGGATTCCACAACGAGGCCACCAAGCCAGGCTCCAATGGCAATACCAAGATTAAAAGCAGCGATGTTTAATGCGGATGCAACATCTACAGCACCTGGGCGGTGTTCCTGAGCAAGCTTAACGACATAAAGTTGGAGTCCCGGCACATTGGCGAACTGGAGAAACCCCAGCAAAGCAAGTGTTAGAATTGCAGGCAACGGAGATACGGCAGTAAATGTCAACATGATCAACACGAGAGCTTGTAAGGCAAAGAGACCTATCAGGGCTTTCACAGGGTTTTTGTTGGCAATCCGCCCCCCGGCCATGTTGCCTAAAGCAATTGCTACACCGTATAGCACCAATACGAGGCTTACACTTTTCTCAGAAAATCCAGTCATCTGCTGGAGTATCGGTGCGAGATAGGTAAAGGCAACAAAGGTTCCGCCATAGCCCAATGCCGTCATTGCGAATACGATGAGCAGCCTTCCTGAGCTCAACACTTTCAATTGATCAAGAATGTTAGCCGGAGCAGCCTTTTTCAAGTTGTTAGGAAGAAGTGTCAGGATTGCCAAAAAAGCGACAATACCAAGGGCAGCAACAGCCCAGAATGTTGCGCGCCAGCCGAACACCTGACCGATGTAAGTGCCAAGAGGAACGCCCGTAACGATTGCTACTGTAAGCCCCATGAACATCATGGCAATCGCAGAACCGCGACGATCTTGCGGTACCAGATCAGCTGCAATGGTTGCACCAACTGAGAAGAAGACACCGTGTGCAAATGCGGCCAATACTCTGGCAACAAGGAGCAATGCGTAGTTTGGTGAAACTGCTGCTACTGCATTTCCGACAACAAAGAGCGCCATCAGCCCGAGCAATAAGGGCTTTCTCTCGACGCGTCCGGTGAGTGCGGTCAGAACGGGTGCACCAAACGTAACGCCCAGTGCATATACGCTGACGATTAAACCCGCCAATGGCAATGAAATATGCAGATCACTCGCAACAGTTGGTAAGAGGCCAACAATCACAAATTCCGTAGTTCCAATCGCATAGGCTGCGATTGTTAGAGCAAATATAGCTAATGGCATGACCATTCCTTCGTCGATGGCGATTTTGAGAACGCTATCAGCTTATTGATCCGAGGGTTCCTGTTGGCCGGAATATGATCTTGGAGGACTTGATTGATAATCCGTATTGTTGGATTAATATTTATGAAAAAAATTCACAGGTAGCACCAATGGATAATCGTACCGGGGAGATGGAGGTGTTTGTTGTCGCCTCGGAACTGCAAAGCTTCTCAGCTGCGGGCAGACGGCTGAACATGTCCCCCTCTGCGGTGAGCAAAATTGTTACGCGTATTGAGGATCGTCTCGGAGTACGGTTATTGCATCGATCGACACGAATGATGACGTTGACACCAGAGGGAGAAACTTATCTGGCGAGGGCTCGACAGATATTGTCTGACATTGATGATACCGAGAAGAGCATCGCTAATAAGCGTGATAATACGCCGCGTGGGTTGCTCAGAGTCAGTGCTTCTGTCGGGTTTGGTGAGGTAATATTATTGCCACTCCTGCCGGCCTTCCTTGAACAATATCCAGATGTCCACATCGATCTATCACTTACAGACGGCATCATTGGCTTGATCGAAGAACGCACGGATGTTGCAATACGCTCTGGAATGATGGCCGACTCCTCATTCAAGGCCAGAAAAATTTTTGAAAGCCGACGTGTTGTCGTCGCATCCCCTGACTATTTAGCATCGAAATCAGCCCCGCTAACGCCGCAAGATCTTGCTCATCACAATTGCTTCAGTTTTAACTTCGCTCGCACCCTTAATGAATGGCCATTCCGAAATCCGGGATCATCAGAGGTTTATCGCATACCAATTACGGGCAATGCCCTGGTGAACAGTGGAATGGTCATCCGCAGACTATGCCTTTCAGGAGCAGGTCTGGGAAGAGTGGGGCAGTTTCACGTGCAAGCCGATATTGACGCTGGCCGTCTCATTCCAGTGCTTGAGGACTTCAACGCGGAAGATATTGAACAGATACATGCCGTGTTTTTGGGGCACAACTATCTCGCTGCTCGTATCCGTGCTTTTATAGATTTTCTTTCCGAGAATATCCACACGAGCGGCTACTTACTTCGCTAAAATAGAGCTGTATTTTCTATAAGGTCAGGGATCCTGGATTCGGAGAGAGCAGCCAGTTTCAAGTTTGGTGTGATGTGATGAAGCTTGCATAGCCGTCACCAATCGCTCTGCTAAGAAAGCCTGAATAACGATCGTAAGCTTTATCTTCCGCCGACACGCGCCCAAAGACCGGCGTTTCAAAAACCCTCATCGGTATCAGAACCAGCGGCACTGATACAGGCGTTAGCTGCGCTCCCTGCCCCGCCCGCAAGGTCGTTAGAATCCCATACATTTCACCTGAAATACTGGGACGGGATAAAACCGCCATTCGATACTGACCTGATGTGTTAGTCACCAGATAAACATGGCCTGAGAGATGGGGAACAGAAACACGTCCATGTTGCGAGAATGACGTATCGATACGTTCCCGCTCTTCAAACTTTAGATGCGTATTTTCAGAATCCCAACCAATATCAGTGCAGTAAGCAAAGATATCACTGCTCTTACCAAAGGAAGGGCGAAGCGTTAAAAATGTGCCTTCCAGCCAGGAGACCGCAGCACGCGAATATGCCCCTAAATCTTCATGAGCATGTGCTTGAGGAGTCGTTATTATTGGCTTTTCCGTCTCTGGCTTATCACGCAGCTTCAGCCCCATAGCCTGCTCAAGCCGGATGATGGTCGCGAGCGTAAATGGCCGGTGTCCAGACAGAGCTTTTTCTAACGTCGATAGGCTGATACGCGCCTCGTCTGCCAATTGTTGACGGGAAATTCTGCGACGCGCTATCTCCTCTCGTACACGTTCAGCGACATGGCTGTTCATCTGATCGGGTAAAACAGCGTCTTGCTGAGACATGAAATCTTCCTGAATACGTACTTTCTTTCACAATTCCACACAACAGCGCAAGCGGCAAGGTGGTTTGCGGCAAACGGCGGATAAAACTTGGCAAAGCTTACGCTGGTGCCACATCAGCGGAACAGCGAAGAATGCCTCCAGTTAAATGACCGATACAGGAGCGCATCATGTTACCTGCCTACAGGCACTTACAAGCGAGCGAGAAATCTATGCGTCTGTCGCATTTCTGCAAAGCCATCTGGTTGATGAATATGCTGATATTACCGATTGTGGCAGTTATTTTTTCACTCCTGAATATCGCCTCAGTCCGAGCAGAAAAGCCCGCATATCTGACACCGAATGCGGTGCAAAGCGGTAGCCTTCTGCTGCAAAGCAGTCAGGAGGGCCAGTATATTGAAGCACCTCGCCTAACAACAGATTACGACATTGATGTCAGCGGCCCGACAGCCCGCGCCCGTCTGAGCCAGATTTTTGAAAATCCGACTGACGGCTGGGTAGAGGGGCTATATGTTTTTCCGCTGCCGGAAGATAGTGCGGTCTATTCCTTGAAAATGATTGTTGGTGAGCGGATTATTGTTGCCGACATCAAGGAAAAGCAGGCAGCACGCGAAATTTACGAAAAAGCAAAGAGTGAAGGCAAAAAAACAGCACTCATTGAGCAACAACGCCCTAATGTTTTTACCAATGCGGTTGCTAATCTCGGACCTCACGAGAAAGTCGTTGTACAAATCGAATATCAACAGCCTGTCCGCCTGAATGACGATCAGTTTTCCTTGCGCCTGCCACTTGTGGCTGCGCCACGATACAATCCAGAAAACATTGATCCCATTAAACAAACCGTCAACGTTGATGGCGGATGGGGGAATACTCAAACACAGCGAACCATTGGTCCAGATAATAACCCCATCAAAACATCGCTTATTATGCCGGGTGAAAAGCGCATGAATCTGGTCACAATAGGCATCAACCTCAAACCTGGCTTTGCTACCACTGAGATTAAAAGCCTTTATCATAAGGTTCATATTGATCAGCAGAGCCCGCAGACGTCTAAAATCACTCTGGATGGTGAAACCACAGCGGACCGTGATTTTGTGCTCGAATGGCGAGCCGCGAAGACAGATATGCCTAACGTCGGATTGTTTCGCGAACGCGTTGGCGATGATGACTATGTACTTGCATATGTAACACCACCGCATGCTGAACCCGACACGGTTCAGTCGCGGGAAATCATCTTCGTGATCGATAATTCTGGTTCAATGGGCGGCACATCAATGAGACAGGCCAAGACCAGTCTCCGCTATGCCCTTTCCAGACTTAACCCCGGAGATCGTTTCAACGTAATTCGTTTTGACAACACACTCACCAAGTTCTTCGAGGATTCTGTCGATGCCACAGAGCAAAATATTGATGATGCCCGCCAGTATGTTGCCGGCCTCGAAGCTGTCGGCGGAACAGAAATGTTGCCCGCAATGCACGCGGCTTTTGATGACAGCCACAAGAAAGATGGTTTGCGCCAGATCGTGTTCCTGACGGATGGCGCAATCAGCAATGAACAGCAATTGCTTGATGTTATTGCATCGCGTCGCGACCGCTCACGTCTCTTCATGGTCGGCATCGGATCGGCCCCCAATACATATCTGATGAACAAAGCCGCTGAACTTGGTCGCGGTACGTTCACACATATCGGTTCGCCTGATGAGGTGGAGCAACGTATGCGTGAATTGTTCGATAAGCTGCAGAGCCCGGCTGTAACGAGTGTGACAGCGAAATTTTCACAGGATGGTGCCAGCCAAACCCCTGGCATGCTTCCAGACATCTATCACGGCGAACCCCTCGTTATTGCTGCACGGTTAAAGCATGCAACTGGGTCACTAACGATTAAAGGCAATGTAGGAAGCCGCGCCTGGACGATCACCTTGCCACTTGATGAGGCGAGCAATGCAGACGGTATTTCTAAGATATGGGCTCGGCGAAAAATCGATGATGCAGAAGTTGACATAAAACTGAACCGCGTATCACCGCGCGCAGCTGATGCACGTATCCTTAGTCTCGCATTGGAACATCATCTCGTAACACGGCTTACAAGTCTGGTGGCCGTAGATAAGACGCCAGAACGCCCCTCAAATACCCCGCTTACCCGTGCAGAAATTCCACTCGAACTGCCAGCTGGATGGGACTTCGATTCTCTCTTTGGCATTCGCACTGAACGCAGCCCTACGGACCACGCTGATGCCAGCGCTGAAAAAATACAGCTTCACAAAAAAGCTGTCATCAGCGCACCAAATCTTCCCGCACCAACAATGCGTTTGCCGCAGACGGCCACGCCAGCAACCCTCAATATGTTTCAGGGCTTAAGCATTATTTTCATTGGGTTTTTGGTCTTCTGGTTCTCCGTTCGCAGAAAGAGCGCACAATGAAAATGCTTATGGCGCAGAAATCCAAACTAACAGAGCGCGCTATGTTGCGCGCTCCTATGAGGCTTGTTTCGATCATCATAATGATCTCTGGTCTTGTTCTTTTCAGCCAAGGGCTTTGGATCCATGTAAAGGCCTATGCGGCACAAATTCTTCTGGAACGAGCTTTTTCACAGAGCATCAACTCTGGCGATGAGGTCAAACCATGGAGTTGGGCTGATACGTGGCCGGTTGCACGTATCGAAGCGCCACGATTGGAAATGTCCGCTATTGCTCTGCGTGATGTGAGTGGACAATCTCTTGCCTTTGGTCCCGGCCATTTACAAAGCACGCCGCAGGCCGGTGATCGTGGAACCGCAGTCTATGCAGCGCATCGTGATACGCATTTTGCTTTTCTGAAAGATATTGAAAAAGGAGACCTTATCCGTGTTACGCGCAATGACGGAACGACATATACCTACCGCACCACCCATATGACAATCACGCGCTGGGACGAGGCGCAAATTGATATTCATGCATCAGGATCGCATCTCGTTCTTGCAACGTGTTACCCTTTTGATGCCGTCACGCAAGGGCCGCTACGCTATCTCGTCTATGCAGATATTGTTGTAGAAGATATAGAACAGGCTCCATTTGTCCGACTTTGAGGTAATGTATGATGCACCAGTACATAATTGCACTTTTGTTACTCATGCCGGGTGTCGCATTCGCAAATATCGATGAAGATCGTTATTCTTATATCTGCAACCATGATAATGCCATTGAGATTATTATTGCGCAGGATAAGCCAGATAGCTTGATACTCAATGCTTTCAGTAAAGAGCGCATTTTTGAAAGAGTTAGCTCCACCCCCCTCAATTTATTCAAGGGGGAGCAGGGATATGAAATATCTTTTGAAAATATGAACCAGATATTCCTTACAACTCAAGGCGTGCAATACACATGCAATTTGGACGCCGCTGGTTAGGATAGCTTTCGCGTATCTTATTCAAAAAACCGCTTTAAGCACTCGCCCCACTCTATTAGGTCCAGACATAACGAACGATATGAAAGAAGACGGGCGCTGAGAAAACAAGGCTGTCAGCGCGGTCGAGCATACCGCCATGACCTTCAATCATATGGCCCCAATCTTTTACCCCGCGATCACGCTTGATGGCCGATGCGACGAGCCCGCCAAAAAAGCCCATAATGCAGACAGCTGCGGCAAGCACACCCGCCTGAACGGGCGAAAAAGGTGTAAGCCATGCAAGCCCAGCACCCAGCAGCGAGGCGGCGGCTATCCCACCGACAAACCCTTCCCATGTCTTGGACGGAGAGATATTGGGAGCAATGCGGTGTTTGCCGAATAGCTTGCCGAATATATATTGCAACACGTCGCTGCCCTGAACAGTTGCAACCAAAAATGCAATGAGCAGTAGTTCTTTTCCTTCATAGCCTGGAATATCCAGCGTCATCAGCGCTGGAACATGGCTGATGCAATAGACCGAGAGCATGATGCCCCATTGCTGTTCACTGATGCGTTCGAGAAAGCGCGATGTATCACCGGAAAGCGCTGTCAGCACCGGCATGGCGAGGAAGCAATAGACCGGGATGAAGATGGAATAGAGGCCATACCAGTCGGTCCAGATCAGATAATACTGTACTGGAATGACCAGTAGAAACATGCCGAGCAAGACACGGTGATCAGCGCGGCGGGTTTGTGTCAGCGTTGCATATTCGCGCAAGGATGCGAAAGAAATGAGCGCAAACAGCACGATCACGCCGCCTTTACCGAACAGGAAGGAGATGCACATGGCGCCGACCATGATCCACCATGCTTTGATGCGGGCATTGAGGTTAATCAGTGTGGATGAAAGCGGCTTTGGTGCGCGCCATGACAATACACCGGCAACAGTGCTGGCTGTAACCAGAACGCCCATGAGGCCAAGAAAAAGCTGGGTTGTTTCGCTCATGACGCATTACCGTTCTGGGGCTGAATATCGAGAAGGCTTTGGCGGGCGCGGGTCAAGAAATCCCTGCGATCTTCGCCCGCATAAAGTTGAACCGGCGCACCGAAAATGACGCGGCAAAGCAGCGGCACCGGCAGCATTGCGCCTTTTGGCAGCACACGTGACATGTTTTCAATCCAGCATGGCACCAGTTCGACATCCGGTCGCGCCAGCGCAAGGTTGTAGATGCCGGACCGAAAACGCAACAGCGCTTCATCACTCATATTGCGTGTGCCTTCGGGAAAAATGATGAGTGAATGACCATCGGCGAGCGCTTTCAACATCACTTCCATCGGGTCTTGCGTGCGTTCTACCCAGTTGCGTTCGACAAGCACGGTGCGCAGCAGCACTTCAGCCATGAACTGGCGCACTGCATTGCCGCGCCAGTAATCGGCACCAGCGACAGCACGGGTCCGGGCGCGCTCTTCCTGGTTAAGACAGGAGGAAAGCAAAATGAAATCACCATGGCTGGTGTGGTTGGCAAAATAGATGCGCTGGTTGCGCGAGGGGCCAGTTCCGCTCCAGATGGGCCGCACGCCGGTAATCCCGCGTGAGAGGATCGCCAGAAACGAGCCAAAAATCGATTGCACCTGATGGTGGATCAGTTCCCGCATATCAAAGTCCCTGACCATGTGGCACGAAGGCCAGAAGAAAGAACAGCACGATTGCCAGTATCAGAAAAAACCGCAGCCGCATGATGATGCGCCTGGAACCGGCTATCCGTTCGACGAGCGGGCGAGTGGCGCCGATTGCTTCACGCAGGCCCATTTTTGCGAGGGTTCTGTCGAGTTCGATGAGTCCCGCTTCTTCAACAGGATTTGCGGCCACAAGCCGGAAAAGTACGGCATCAAAAAGCAGATGCGCTGCAATTCCAAGAGCGATTAGTGTGCTCAAAAGCAGAACCGGCCACACCAGCCAGAACGTGAGATCATGGACGGCACGCAAAAACGGTGCGATTGCCAGCATCAATACGGCCAGTGCAATGCCAAGATAGGCGGTGCGCTGCAAACTTGCCGCGATGCCTGATGCTTGTGCATTCATTGATGCGCCTCATTTGCATGGAGATGCACCGGCCAGCCTTTAGCCCGGATCAGCACTTCGGCCTCGCGCCGGTTGTTCACACGCCCTGTTTTGATAAGCCAGTGGGCTGCAACGGTGGCGCTGCGCTGAAAGCCCAGCGCGCAACAGATGAGCACTGGACCGTGATGGCGCGCGACCTCAACAGCCTCTGATGCCAGCCGCACTTTTTCAACTGAGGGAGCGATCAGATCAAGCGTGCTGTAGCTTTTCCAGTCACCGCTATGACTTGGCGGCACCATTTCGGCTGCAAGGTCAATGACGGTGGTAAAGGCATTTACTTCTGTAGCATTTGGAAAACGCCCTAAGAAAACATTGTCGCCAATCTCGACATGGGATGGAAGTTTGCGTGTCCAGTAGCGGATATTAAGCCGGGCAAAGAAGCGGTAAGGCCAGAGCAAAAGGCGGCTGGCAAAATTGACCGAGCCGTCAGTTTGTTTCTCAAAAATGGTTGCATCGGCACCGAAATAACCCAGTGCCACGATTGCAAGTGCGGTTGCAGGCCAGAGCCAGAAAATGGCATAGCCGGTAATGCTGAGGCCATGAACAGCGAGTGCGAGAAACAGAGCTGTGCCGGCCAGATAATAAAGACCAATCCGTCTGGATTTCGGGTCTGATGTGAAATGAAACTCTGCCAAAGGCGATGGCGTGTTGCGCGGGAAAAGCCACAGAGCAAACAGCCCGAGCAAAGCGCCTGCCGGAATATCAACCGCATGATGCTGATAGGTGGTTAGCACCGATAATCCGATCAGCAGACACCAGACATGCCAGACCACACGCAGTCCAAAGCTCATCACGCGGCGCATCTGATCCCAGATGATAATCAGCAGCGCAATATGCAGCGAGGGTGCCTGGTTGAAGGGTTTGTCGAACCCGCCCAGCACATCGAACATAAAACCCGGAAGACCGGATGTTTCAGGCTTCACAAACGTGGCTGTCAGCGGAAAGGCAACGAAACACAGAACAGCGATGATCTGTGCTGTGAGATAACGTTTTGCCAGTCTGTCTACCTGTTCCGGGCTGTCATTGATGAACAGCGCAATTGCGTAAAACAGATTGACCGACCAGTAGGGAATGATGCTCCACGCGATAAAGGGAATATAGCCTTCCCAGTTGAAAGCGAGGTTTGGCACATCATGATGGAGCGATGCGAGCCAGTTGGCGGTGCCGTAGGTCAGATAGAAAAAGGGGCCGAGAAACAGCAGCCAGAGGATTGCACGGCGGATGACAGCCCGCCGTGAGAAACCATCGTGGCCTGCCGGTCGTGTGATCACGCTGCGTCGTCTCCGATGCGTTCGGCGATCGAGACAGTGAAAATGCCCCATTGATCAATGCGCTGTTCGATCTTGCGATAGCCTGCCTTTTCAACAAGCTGATCCATTTCGCCTTGGGTGCGGCGGCGCATCACCCATGCCTGTCCGCCGCGATGTGACGTGAGCGCCCGCGCAATCATTTCAAGCTGCGGGTGCCATGGCTGGTTGGTATAAATGAGCAGCGAACCGGGCTTTTGCACACGGGCGAGTCCAGAAAGAGAACGGTTGATCAATGCGTTATCCGAAAACAGCTCATAAAGCCCCGATACAATCGCAAGGTCTGGCTGCGGCGTGATGCTTGCAAGGCTTTCGTCGTCAAAGGCGTCGCCTTCTTCCATATGAGCAATGGCCTCAAGCCCGCGCTCTTTGATGAGCTTGCGCCCGGCCAGCACATTGATCGGCGAATAATCGCGCAGATGAATGTTGTTCGGCAATTCGCCGGCACGCACCACCGCATCAATCACATAACGGCCATGACCGCAGGCAATGTCGAGGATATTGGTCGAGCGACCTTCGCTTTCGAGCCGCCGGATCGCATGTCGGATCAGTTCCTCAAGATGCACCTTGCGCTGGCGAATGCCGCGCCAGCCAATGGCTTCCAGAAACTGTTTATCGATGAGTTTGCCGCCGGGGCCTAAGCCACGCGCTTCGTTTTCATAGACATAATCGAGCGTGGAACCCGAATCAAAGCCGGTGCGACGACCAACACTCAGTCCATTCGATAAAAGCGAGCCAAAGCCGATGGAAGCACGCGTTGACGCCCAGTAAAGCCCGCGTGGTGAAAGCAGTGGCAGCGGGCTGGATAGTTTGTCGGCCTCGTCGCGGGTGTGGCCTGCAATATGCGCATCCGTCAGATCAGCGCGCTGTGGCGCCTCTGCAAAACGCGCCTCGATGAAATCTTGGATCAGTGTGAGCGCTGGTTTGCGGTCGCGTTCGCCGAGCGTGTCATGGTAAAAACCTTTGAGCACATGGCGCTCTTTGATGCGGCTGCCGAGGTTTTCAAAAAAGCGATGCTGTGGCGTCGGCCGCACGACAAAATCGCTGCCGGAAATGAGCAACTGCGTTGGAACGGTAATTGCCCTAGCATCATCCACCACACGCTTTGCTGCTTCATAAAGCTGAAGCAGAATATGCGAGGCAATGGGACGCGTAATCAGCGGATCGGTGCGATAGGATTCAATCCGCTCCCTATCATGGGTCAGAAACTGCGGCTTGACATAGGAATTGACATAGAACGTGCCCTTGAGCTTCTGCCAGAGCGCGATGCCCTCTTTTGCGAGAGGCACATAAAGTTTGATGTCAAAAGCAGGCGACGCCATGACCAATGCGCGGATATTGGGCGCATAGCCATGCACCCATGCGGCCGCGAGAACCGCGCCGACACTCTGCGCAATCAACGCCACATCTTCGTTTTTTACCCCGGTTTCATTGCGAATATAGGCAACGAAACTATCGAGGTCGCGGACCGACGCGCCAAAGGATGGTGAAAAGCCGCGTACGCCGGGCGAGTTTCCGTGACCGCGTGCATCCCAGGCATAGAAGGCATAATCATCAAGACCAAGCTCATCAACGAGATGGCTCACTCGCCCGCTATGCTCGTGCCCGCGATGCAGCAGCACGATCACGCCTTTGGGCTTTTCAGACAGCGCAGGCCAGAAACGATAGAACAGCGAAGTACCATCATGGGTGACGAAATGGGATTCCTGCGCTTCACGATGTGATGCGGCTTCATGCCCCGTCAGTCCTGCACGCTGGTTCATTCCCACTCCTCTCAGTAAGCCTTCTAACTTCTTCTCCCCAATAATTATTGAGTAGAATATAATATTTGAATAAACGAGCTAAAGCTGCTCGCAAATAGCTGATTTCTAATTAATCGTCATTTCTGAAGGGTTCTTATGTCTGTCTACCAATTGAAATCCCGCTTTCAGAACTTATTGCGACCGCTTGTCGTGCGACTCGCAGCAAAGGGCGTGACAGCCAATCAGGTGACGGTAGTCGCTGCATTGGTTTCTATTGCTCTTGGTGCTTTTCTTTGCCTGAACGGGAATGCGATCTGGTTTGCGCTGGTGCCGGTCTGGCTATTTCTGCGCATGGCGCTGAATGCGGTTGATGGAATGCTGGCACGCGAGCATAGTCAAAAATCCATGCTCGGTGCCTATCTCAACGAGATTGGCGACGTGATTTCTGATACCGCGCTCTATGCACCTTTTGCGATCATCGCGCCGTTTTCCGCATTCTGGATTTTCGCGATTATCTTTATCTCAACGCTGACTGAATTTGTCGGCGTGACGGCAGCCTCACTCGGATCAAGCCGCCGTTATGATGGGCCGATGGGCAAGAGCGACCGCGCTGTATTTTTCGGCGTGCTTGGCGCGTGGGTCGCTATTGATGGCGCTTTACCGGATTGGGCATTCTGGGTGCAGCCAGTGCTTTGTCTGCTTTTGATTGTGACGGTCGTCAAACGCATCCGCTACGGTATAACGGAACAGCTCTAATACCGCCTTGCATATGACTTAATACCGCTTCCGTTGTAAGGCGGCACGACGGTTCGTCTTCGGAAAAATGTCGTTAAACGCTGCTGATGAACTACAGCGCCATTCCTTGCCGTAAGGCAATACAGCGTTTCCGCTTCGCTCTATCAAATCAGCACCAGAGCAAGCCTACTTAAGACGGGATCCTAGATGGAGCAAAGGCGGCTCACACCAGCGTATCTATCACTTTCTAGGTGAATTTTTATGCAGCTGCTGTCGAAACGGAACTATGTGCATCAACTGACCATTGATGCACATAGAAAATATTGACTATAATTAAGCCGCCAACGATTCAGCTTCAGGTGTTGGAACTTCAGAAATAGTTTTGAGAACCTGCGAAGCTATCTGATACGGGCAACCCTGTGAATTTGGGCGACGGTCCTCCAGATAGCCTCTATAATCGTTCTTAACAAAGGAGTGAGGAACACGGATAGATGCGCCACGATCTGCAACGCCGTAGGAAAACTTATTCCACGGAGCTGTTTCGTGTTTGCCGGTAAGCCGCATGTGATTATCCGGGCCATAAACCTCAATATGCTCATTAAGGTTTTTTTCGAACTGCTTCATTAAGGCTTCGAAATAATCTTTGCCCCCAACTTCACGCATGTGTTGCGTTGAGAAGTTGCAATGCATACCCGAACCATTCCAATCCGTATCACCGAGCGGCTTGCAGTGGTATTCAATATCAATGCCATACTTCTCGGTCAGACGCTGTAACAAATAGCGAGCCATCCACATCTGGTCAGCCGCATTTTTCGAGCCCTTGCCAAAAATCTGAAACTCCCACTGACCCTTAGCCACTTCGGCATTGATGCCCTCATGATTAATCCCAGCGGCCAGGCAAAGATCTAAATGCTCTTCGACGATCTGGCGCGCGATTGGTCCAACACTGTTGGATCCTACACCACAATAGTATGGCCCTTGTGGAGCAGGATAACCTTGTTCAGGAAATCCGAGAGGGCGACCATTCTGATAGAAAAAATACTCCTGCTCAAAACCGAACCATGCATCTTCATCTTCAAGAATCGTCGCGCGGCTGTTGGAAACGTGCGGTGTAACGCCATCTGGCATCATGACTTCGCACATGACAAGGACACCATTCGACCGTGCTGGATCGGGATAAACGGCAACAGGCTTTAGCACACAATCAGAGCTGCGCCCCTCTGCCTGCATGGTCGACGAACCATCAAAACCCCAAAACGGCAATTGTTCAAGCGTTGGAAACGCATCATATTCCTTCACCTGTGTTTTGCCACGCAAGCCAGGTGTCGGAGTAAAGCCGTCGAGCCATATGTATTCGAGCTTATATTTGGTCATCGCCTAGTCTCTTTATATCAAATCATTAACTTTTTAACGGCGGCTTTGGAGGCTGCCGTTACATCTGAAATATACAAAGCAAATGTCGTGCCAGTTTCACACTTCCCTGATGAGCACGAGCTTGTTTAGTGAATTAGCCGCTGAAAATGGCTTCTAATTGGGTAAGCGCAAGCAAGAATAGCTAGACGCCAACTACGCAACGATGCCATGCCAGCCTTTAGATGCCTAGAAAATAGGCAGCAAGCTAAATTTAAGGCATCCCAGTATTAAAGAGCATGCACTCTAATTTGAAACCGACGGCATTTCTAATTGGTTTATAGCGCTTCTTTTTCATATTGGATCGCAACCACACAAATTGAAGTATTTTTGCATTCTGGGATTCCCTCGAGATTAACCAGCTTTCCATTGCGATCTTAAAGCCTAGTGGCAATTTTCTCTTAAGCCTTACGTAACAATGCCTTTTCGATAGGGTTGAAGTCTGAGCTGCAGAGCGGCAGGAACATCATTCTGATGTCGACTGCGTAGATCCAGGCTGTTTAATGCTGGACCGATTATAGAGCATGACAATATTGCCTGTTTTCAATGCCGGAACAAAAACTTGAGCAACATTCCTGCGTTGCACAGCCCCTCAACGCATGCGGCCGTTGCAGCGACCGTAAGGGAACCCCACCTAAAATAGCCAACCCTTGCGGCGCCGCACATGAAGACGGGCCACATTGGTCGCCGTCCAGGTCTTGAAGATGAAAACCGCCGCTGGGTCGTGATCGGGTTGTCCTCGAGCCAGCATACTGCTTTTCCAGAACATTTGGACGGACTGGTTCGATCGCACGGCCAATCTTTATTTGCGCTTTTGTTCGTGCCTAACAAAAAAGCGAAGCAATAACAACTTGCTGATTACGACACCTTAGGCAGACAACTCATCGTTAAGTTCAAAAAAGAACCATCCCGACGCAGGCTGAGCCGGGTCTTGGTCAGATCAGCATAAGCTCCCGCTTTGAAAGAATTTCGGCAGTCACAAAGGATATCGGGCCGAACACCTCCCTGCTGGAATTGCGGGATACGCCAACGGATAACACTGGATACACTCAAACCAAAGCGCTCATCAGCATCGCAATGCTATGCGCCGACGTTAAACGCGGCAACAACACGTATGCGAAGATCGAAAGACGGGGGCGTCATATATCTCAACCTAGAACGGCAGATAGCTTAGAGCAGAAGGCGGATAAATTTTAAACCCCTCCGATTTAATCATTTTAGGAATACATTAAGATATTGAGGTGGCGACAGACGACTTAAACTGAAAAATTTGGGAAAGTACGTGTTCTATATCATTATAACCCCGGACGCCTAAACCGTCCGGGATTTCTGCTCGTTGCTCTTTATCAGGTGCTACCACTTTACCTTGAATCCAATATTGCCTTTGATTGCATAGCTGTCACCGAAGTGGTTGAGGCTGGTGTTGACGAGGCCCTCGCCATAGATCGAATATTTATCATCGTTCCAGTTGTAAGAACCACCAAGACCCAGTCCACCCCATACCCGATCATTGCGGCTCGTGAAGCTGCTTTCTGCAACAGTCACACGCGTGCCTTTGAGAAACTCGTAATAGAGATTAGCAATCCCATACACCCGTGTCCGATCCAGCATGCCATTGGCATTCTGCCATGAATTCTCATGATCAATCGTCAGACCAAGACGACCCTGCAAGCTTTCCCCACGATCAAGGCTGACATCTGCATCAAATGCATCCGTGAATGCATCAAAATCAACATTGGAATAGGTCAGCTGTGCCTGTGGTGTCAGTGACCATGCTTCGTTGATGGCAAAGCGCTGTCCGCCTTCCAGTGATAAAGCATAGCCAAAGCCATGATTGTTATCGGTGAGGCCTATATTGGCAGTCGTTGAGTGAAGATCACTGCGATACCACGTCACCTGACCCTGCCCATCAAGGTAAAAGCCATTCTCGCCATACCAGGTAAGCGTTCCGCCAAGACCATAGCCGTCTGTGCTGATATCACCATCGCCATGGGCTGAATTGGTTTTTGTCTTGCCATGGGCATAATGCACCGTGAAGCCGCCAATCAGCTTGCCGTTTTCGGTCTCCGTCAGCATGCCATCAATACCAGCCTGCATTTTGAAGACATTCTGGTTGTAATTGGTATCAGAGGTAGAGAAGCGCGGTTCCATATGGTTATGCGAACCTTCAATGCGACCCCAGACGCCATTGCCGTTGATTGCAGCACCGACTTCATCAGGGGCGGCATAAGGCGAGCCAATCGCATCAGCGCCCTGTGCAACCACACGATTGCCATTGCCCGACCAGACACGGTTGCTGGTACGCTGCTGCAAGGTCGCAACACCGTTCAAGCCAAGCAGAGCCTGCGGATAGACTTCATAAACCGGAACACCAGCCTGATACAGCGGTTCTGGCTCAACGGGATCCAAGGGATCAGGATTGACTGGATCAACCGGGTCTACAGGGCCGGTTGGTTGAAACTGCGAGCGTAAATACCAATTGCCATCCGTCGGATCTGATGAGACGCCCTGGAACAGCGAATAGGCATATTCACCGCCGACCACTACTTGTTGGCCTGATCTCGCTTTATAATTACCAATCAGACTAAATTGCCCATCTGATGCGCCACCCACCTCAATGATTTTGATACCGTTGACAGTCTTTTCGCCTGTGCCGCCAATATTCGTTACGATGACAGAAGAGCTTCCAGCGGTATCGCCCTCTATAACCAGTTTGTCTGTTAACGAATTATCACTACCCAAAACGGAATCAATCAGCACCAAGCCATTCTGACCGATATAATCGCCGGTGATCGTGAATATTCCATTCGAGCTAAACTTATTATCTGGTGTTCTCCCCACAGAAATAATACCTTGATTGGTAGTCGTACCGACTGTTCCAACACCCCCAAGTATGCCATTTTGTCCAACATTCACAGTTCCCGTTACGAGTCCGCCCGCTTGGCCTTGAACGCCAACCAGAAGCACACCACCAGAAACATCTGTTCCACCTGTATGTGTCGCAGTGCCTGTGAATGTCAGTTGACCTCCAGCAACATTCATAGCAAGTGACCCAACTCCCGATCCATCGTAGATCGCTCCGGAATAGAACGCCGGAGCCAGTAGTGACGTGTTAATCGTCAATACGCTGTTTGTATCACCATTGTTTACAATGCGGCCGCTGCCTTTAGTAAGACTGTTAATGCCACCCGCGACGGTGTCATAGCCATTGAGTTGTAATATTCCGCCAATACCGCCAAATTTATTATCGAAATTAACATTGGCAGTTGTTGTTAGGCTGTTTTGGGCCAGAACACGCAATGTGCTGTTCATAAAAAAGACTTGCTTCCCATTACTTAAAGCATCAGTTACACTGGCGTCAAAAGTAGCAGTATCATAGAAATACTGAATGCCTCCGCTAATAGCATCTGCCGCATTAGCATTGAGAATACTATTAACGAAAAAATATTGCGCTCCACCGCTGACTGCACCTTTTGTGTTGGCGTCCAGGATTCCTGTGTTCTGGAAATGTTGCTCCCCGTTACTGATGGCACCCGTCGCGTTGGCGCTGAGAATGTTGTCACTGTAAAAAATCTGCATACCGCCGCTTATCGCATCTGCGGAACTCGCATCGAGAATAGCGGTGTCATAAAATTGTTGGGTTCCACCACTGATTGCATCCGCCGTCATAGCATAAAGGACGGTGTTATTGTTTAAGGTTTGAAATCCACCGCTTATCGCATCACCGGCACTGGCATTGAGAATACTATTCTCATAGAAATACTGGATTCCGCCACTCAGCGCATTTGCTAACCCTGCCTCAAGGGTACTGGTGTTATAAAAACTCTGCTGACCGTCACTGATCGAATTTGCGACGTTGAGGTTGAGCGTGCTGGTATTATAGAATGTCTGAAACCCGCCGCTGATGGCGCCTTCTACGTTCGCGTTAAGAGTACTGGAGTCAATGAATATCTGGGTTCCACCACTGATGGCGCCGTCTGCGCTGGCATTAAGGCTGGCATTAGCATGAAAGTATTGAGCCCCACCATTGATAGCATCTGCTGCACGAGCATTAAGGGAGCTATTGTCGTATAAATACTGAGTTCCCCCGCTGATGGAGCCGACTGCACTGGCGTTAAGAGTACTGTATTCGTTGAAGTATTGTAGCCCTCCAATGATGGCACCTGCCGCGTTCACATTGAGACTGCTTTGGCTAAAGAATGTCTGTTCACCGCCATTGATGGCTTCTGATGCATTGGCGTTAAGGAAACTGTCCGCAGCGAAATTTTGCGTGCCCCCGCTGATCGAGCCCGCCGCACCAGCATCAAGGAAGCTGGTATCGTGGAAATTCTGATCGCCACCAGTGATCGCGCCCGCCGCACTTGCGTTAAAAGTACTTGTTGCATTGAAAATTTGTGTGCCATTATTAATAGCTCCCGCCGCAGTGGCATTGAGCGTATTGGCCTCTGTGAAAGACTGCATGCCGCCGTTGATTGCACTGGATGCGCTGGCATTGAGAGTGCTTGAGTCAAAGAAAAACTGAACCCCATCGGTGATTGCATATGCGGTACTGGCATTTAGAGTACTTGACTGATTGAAGAGTTGTGTACCTCCGCTTATGGCAGCAGTTGAAACAGCATTGAGAGCACTATTATCGAAGAAATGTTGCTCACCGTCATTGAAAGGCCCGTTTGTAGTTTCGTTACCGGAAAAAGTTTGTGTCTGGGAGAAGACTGGATAGGTTAATACTCCCAATAGAGTAGAACTCAGAATTGCAACTTTAAATTTAAGAAAGAGTTCATTGCTATTTCTAAATAACATGCCGTCGCCCCTCATGCATGAATACATATAAATATATTCTATCCGGCTGCGTTAGTTAGTAAATGAAAAATTACACATATTTATAAAAAGAACATCGGATGAACTTAGAAAAAGTGCTCAATTTGAATGTTGTTAAAAGTTGTAATCGTTAATTTATATTTCCAGTCATTAGATGTTCACGCAATAACTCATCATTGTTTTATTGTATTGTTGAATCAATAAATTCGGTTCGTTAATCAGGCATTCAGGAAAGATTTTTTAAGCTAAGGAAATTTAACAATGCACGTATGCACCGAGCATTTTTCTAAGAATAATCAACAACATAATGATTGAAACTTGTTTCACTAAGCATCTACCATAGAATGAACATTTGTCGTCGTGCCAATGATAACAGCCAGCCACCAAACCCTAGCGCAGATACCTTTCAGGCTGGATTATAATCGTATCTGGCGAAGCGATTAACACATGTCGCAGCCTCGAGCAGCGTAATAACTTTGCTCACGGCATCCATAACGCTTCAATTGTGAACCTAATCCCGCAAAAGGTCAGATGACCTGGTTCATCGGATTTAGAAAATGGAAAGCTAAGACTGTTTTGTATTTTAACGTATCGGGTTCCGGCTCCTTTACAGTTCCACGCATAGTGTCCCCCATCATGACATGTCTGAGATACATGGATGCTGTTTTTTCTGATTATGAACTTCGGGAGAAACACATATGCCTCATTCCTTCGATCCCAATAGACGTTTTCTATTAAGTGCGGCTGCACTCACCGCCGTTTCACTGCAATTGGGTGCTGTATCAGCTGCTCATGCCACGGCTGCCTCGGGCAGTGTAAAATTACCAGGGTCATCACCACTTCCATTGCAGCATATCAGGGCTGGCGTTCTTGAAATCAGCTATGCGGATTTAGGCCCCATCGATGGTCCGGCGGTTCTGCTTCTTCATGGCTGGCCCTATGATATCTATAGCTACGCCGATGTGGCAGAGGTACTGAAAGAGCAAGGTTATAGGGTTCTTATCCCTTATCTCCGAGGCTATGGGTCGACACGTTTCCTGTCGCAGAAGACACCCAGGAACGGACAGCAAAGCGCTTTTGCCGTTGATATGATTGCCTTTCTGGATGCTCTGAAAATAGAAAAGGCCATTCTGGGTGGCTTTGACTGGGGTGCCCGGACGGTCAACATCATGGCGGCACTTTGGCCGGATCGCTGTAAAGCGATGGTTTCAGTAAGTGGCTATCTTATTGGCAGCCAGGCTGCCAACAGCAGTCCTCTGCCGCCCAAAGCGGAGCTGGCATGGTGGTATCAGTTTTACTTTGCTACTGAACGGGGCCAGCGGGGTTATGCGCAAAATACGCGTGATTTTAACAAGCTCATCTGGCAACTCGCCTCACCGCAATGGGTATTCGATAATACGACCTTTGATCGAACAGCAAAGGCTTTTGACAATCCCGATCATGTAGCGATTACGATTGATAATTATCGCTGGCGGCTGGGGCTTACGCGTGGCGAAAAGAAATTCGACACTTACGAGGCAAAACTTGCGACCACACCAAAGATTAGTATTCCGACTATTACGATGGAAGGAGCTGCCAATGGCGCACCGCATCCAAATCCTGCATCCTATGCCAAGATGTTTACAGGAAAATACGAACACCGAAATGTAGAGGGTGGTGTCGGACACAATCTTCCGCAGGAAGCACCACTGGCCTTTGCGCAGGCTGTTATCGACGTGGCCAGGTTCTAACTCGATTATCAGTGATATAAATCCCGGCTGCAATTGCAACAGGGATTTTTTTGTCTCAACGAGACCGGGTTCATGCGCTTCAATCTTTTAGAAAAGGCGACTGCGCGCCGCCTTAGGGTATTTATTTGGAAGCGTTTGCAGCATCCTCAATGAGTTTCAATACGATTTCGGGATGGGACACCATCACCACGTGGGAACCTCCCTCAACGACAATGGTTTACGGGATTTGGCTCGATCCGCCATCCATGCCTGAGCTGCAGGCGGAATGTTTTTGTCGTTGTCACCATAAACAAACCACGATGGAATTGATTTCCATGCAGGCTGCCCGGCTGGTTCTGAAAGGGCGGAATCTTTGATCGGGCGCTGTCCCGCAGCCATTAAATTCGCCTGCTCCACCGGCACGTCAGCCGCAAACTGATCGTGGAATTTTTCCTGATCAATATAAAGGTCCTTCCTGCCGTCTGTTAATTCGACAGGCGGGGCCAACGTTGGGGCCAGAGTGCTGCCCGGAAATTTGCCGCTCAACGCCGCCGCACTTTCACCAGCCTCTGGTGCAAAAGCTGCAACATAGACCAATCCTCTGACGTTACTATGACCATTGGCGGCGCCGGGAATGACGCTGCCACCGTAAGAATGCCCGACCAGAACAATAGGCCCTTTGATTCCGCCAACGATGGATGAAATATAATCAGCATCATTGCTGACGCCGCGCAGAGGATTTGCCGCACCGATAACCCTGTAGCCGTCTTTTTGGAGGCCTTTGATAACGCCATCCCAACTGTTGGATTCCGCAAATGCCCCGTGCACAAGCACAATTGTTGGTTTTTGCTCTGCATAAGCGAAACCAGTGAGTGATGACATAAGAGCGCCTATCATAAGGATTTTATTTAGCAATTTAATTACTCCTTCGCTGAATGGACAGTCGAAAAATGGAGTGCTGCTGTATCTCACATATGTCGGTAATCAGCGTTTATGTATCACAAACCATACATTTCGCAGCAGATGTAATATGGAAAAAAGCAATCCCGGAGCAACGGAACAGACCATTTCTCCGGGGTTTTTACTTGCGACGCTAAGTGGATTGATCGACCGATACTCAGCCGAAGGTAAAAGCGTAAGCGGCAACGCCGGGGCTCAAAAAGCGTATTTCAAACTCATGCTCTTCAATGTCGTTCGATTGCCGGACGAGCTGGTATAGTTTGGTGGTGGTTACTGTTCCGTTGCCTGTGAATCTGTATCCGAGCCATGATCAGCACCCGGCGCTTTGCCGTCTATAGAGACCTGAAATCTAATCGGCTCTGAGGTCGCAGATGGTCCCATCACCAGATGCAGATCGCGTGCGCGGAACCGGAAGGCGACCATCCCGTTCGGGCTGGTGAGAACTGCCTGTTCGGCTCCGACGTTCCATGTGCCCGAAAGACCCCATTGATTGAGAGCAAGTTTTCTGAAGGAATAAGAGTTTGGCTTGTCTTCAACAATGGGAATTGAGGATGCGAAACCCGATGTTCTTTCGTAGCCGAGATACGTCTCTGGCGAACGGATATGTTGCAGATCGGGGCTCGCTTCTGCTCCCTTTGCATCAGGATTAACGGTTGTATCCAATGACGTACGGCTTCCAGCTTCATGAAGCAGGTCCTGAATAGCCTGCTCAGTCTTGCGATAGTTTCCCTCGCCAAAGTGGTGGTAGCGGATTTGACCATTGCCATCGATGAGGTAATGTGCCGGCCAATAATTATTGCTGTAAGCGCGCCAGATTTTGTAGTCGTTATCTACCGTAACCGGATAGTTAATCTTGAAGCTGCTGATTGCCTTTTTGATGTTGTCGATTTTCTTCTCAAATGCAAATTCAGGGGTATGAACACCGATGACAACAAGCCCCTGCTCCTTATATTTTTCCGCCCATGCACGAACATATGGAATGGTTCGAATGCAGTTGATGCATGAATAAGTCCAGAAATCGATCAGAATGACCTTGCCGCGTAACTGTTCCATAGTAAGAGGTGCAGAATTGAGCCATTCAACCGCGCCATCCAAAGGCGGGGCAGTTCCTTCATCAGGCAGATTGCTATGATAAGGACGTGTGCCATCATGAGTGGTGCTGGATACCTGCGTGTCGTCAATAGGAGCGGTAGTTTTTTGGGGGCCGTTGAAGCGATCAAGCACTGATTGTTCCAGTGATGCAGTGCTGGCATAGGAAACCCGTGCGAGAAGTCCTGTGTCGAGACCAAGTCCGATCGCTGCGACACCACACAGAACACCAATGCCAATCGCTTTACGAATGCCCTCACTGATACCGAGGTGCTGTTTCATTGAGGTGAAGATTTTCCCACTGACGCTGAGGGCAAGACCAAGCGATGTCGCAGCCCCCACTGCGAAAGCCAGCAGTAACAAAGCTGTCTGAAAGCTGGCACCGTTCAACGCGGCTCCTGTGAGGATGATACCTAGAACTGGTCCTGCGCATGGTGCCCACAACAGTCCGGTAGCGATCCCGAGCAAGAAGGAGCTGCCAGCCGTGGAACTTGCTTTGCCAGATGATGCACTGTTTGTCAGACGGTTGCCAAATCTGACAATGAATTGTGAGCCAAACTGTGCGAAGCGCGGGGATATCAGCCCAATTCCGAACAGAGCAAGCAGAAGCAGGGCCGCATATCGACCATAGCTATTGGCATTGATCACCCAGCTTCCGCCGACAGTTGCAAGGCTGGCCACAAGGGCAAATGTTAAAGCCATGCCGAGAAGCATCGGCAGTGAACTGCGCAGAAAGGGCTGTCCAGCGCGTACGAAAACAAATGGCAGAACAGGCAGGATGCAGGGACTGAAGATGGTCAGGACCCCACCCAGATAGGCAATTATAAGAAGCGTCATCATCGTTTCCTTTGAAACCGTATGTCGGGATCTGGACGGCGATGAAGCTCGACCAGCACACGGCACTTATGATGCGGCAGGGTATCCGGCATATTTCCATGATACGTCGCAAACGTATCTCAGTGTATCTGCTGCTGGCAGTTCTTTAGTTTTGTCATCTGACAGAGAAAACGGCTTTGATACAGTTTGATACAATACAACCGACTTCTGAAACATATTGGACACGAGAGCATTATAAAAATCACTTTAATGCATGGCGATTAGCAATGAGGTGACGCTGGTCATCAGACGTGTCCTCATTCAAAAATCATGCGTGATGATATTCTGATCATGTTCGCGATTGTTGATCCAGACCTGACTGATTTTTTATGATGCGTCTGGTGAAAAGCTTTGTATGCAGCAGGATTTCGCGCGAAATGTAATTGTCTGAACCAATGAGATTGAAAGAGTCGTTATGGAGCATGTCGATCATATATTGGTTGTCGATGATGACCGGGAGATCCGTGAGCTTGTATCGAGCTATCTGAAGAAAAATGGTTTCAGGGCAACGGTCTCGGCCGATGGCCGTCAGATGCGAAACTTTCTTGAGGCTAACTCAGTCGATTTGATTGTTCTTGACATTATGATGCCCGGAGATGACGGCCTCGTTCTTTGCCGGGAATTGCGCGCTGGCAAAAACCGGGCAGTGCCAGTTATCCTGCTGACCGCACGCGATGACGAGATGGATCGGATTATCGGACTGGAAATGGGTGCGGACGATTATATTCCAAAGCCTTTTGCTGCGCGGGAGCTTCTGGCCCGTATCAAGTCAGTTTTGCGCAGAACGCGTATGCTGCCTCCCAATCTTCAGATCAGCGATGCCGGAACATTACTTAAGTTCGGCAACTGGCGGCTGAATACCGTGGGGCGGCACCTGCTGGATCAGGAAGGAACAGAAGTAGCGTTAAGCGGTGCAGAATATCGTTTACTGCGGGTATTTATCGATCATCCGCAGCGGGTTCTCAACCGAGACCAGCTACTCAATCTGACGCAGGGCCGCGATGCCGAACTGTTTGACCGGTCCATTGATCTTCTGGTCAGCCGTTTGCGGCAGAGATTGGGGGACGATGCGCGCGAGCCGATTTATATCAAGACTGTCCGCGCTGAAGGTTATGTATTCTCTGTGCCCATTGAGATATCGGAACCCCGTATATGACGGCAGAAGCTTCCAAGCCGCGTTTTGGTGTCTGGCCCCGGACTTTGCGTGCGCGGCTTTTTTTTATTTTGTTTGCAGGACTTCTTATTGCTTATGGACTGTCCTTCAGCATTCTGGCAGCTGAACGGTATATGTCGGCAAAGGCAGTTATGCTTGGAACGCTGGAAAGTGATCTCGCCACATCGATTGCCATTATTGACCGCCTGCCAGCACAGGAACGACCAGACTGGCTGGACCGGCTTAGTCGCGGCAATTACCGGCTTGTTCTTGGTGCAGGTGACCCCGGTGTCGAGGATATGAGCGGGCGCGGCGCTGAAATTGCTGAACGGATAGAGGACGCGGCAGGGCATAAATATCCGCTGCGCGTTGAAGCTATTCCGGGTGAAGGGCGCAGATTGCAGGCACATTTGACTTTGTCGGATGGCCAGGCGCTGACAATCGATGTCACGCCACGCGGTGTCATGCCAATCGCTGCATGGCTTCCTTATGTCTTCATATTTCAAATGATGTTGCTGATTATCTGTGTCTGGTTTGCGGTACGGCTGGCAGTGCGGCCTCTGAGTGATTTTGCAGCTGCTGCCGATGCGCTGGACCCTAATAAAAAGACAGATGCTCTTGCGGAGAGTGGCCCGGCAGAAGTCGTCAGGGCTACGCGCGCCTTTAATGCCATGCGTGAGAGAATTGCTCACTATCTGGAGGAGCGGGTGCAGATTCTGGCCGCGATTTCTCATGATCTGCAAACGCCAATCACGCGTATGCGTCTGCGTGCTGATATGGCGGATGAAACTGAGGATAAGCGCAAACTTGTCAATGATTTGCGCGAAATAGAGCAACTTGTTCAGGACGGTATTGCTTATGCGCGCAGCACGCATGGTCGCGGGGAAAAACCCTCGCGTATTGATTTGTCGTCATTCATTGACAGTGTCGCATTTGATTATCAGGACACTGGCAAGAACGTTGCTGTTAGTGGCGCTGTAATCGGTACCGCACTCACAAAGCCACACGCCTTGCGCAGAATTCTGACCAACTTCATTGACAATGCACTGAAATTTGCCGGCGCAGCGGAGATCAGTGCTGAGCGGATGCCAGACGGTGATCTGGTTATTACGGTTCTGGATCGTGGCAGGGGCATTCCGGACGATAAGCTGGCCGCTGCTATGCAGCCCTTTTATCGCCTTGAACACTCTCGCAACAGAGAGACAGGCGGCGCAGGACTAGGGCTGGCAATAGCACAGCAACTGGCAGGCGCAATTGGCGGAACGGTCAGGCTTTACAATCGTACTGGTGGTGGTTTGGCTGCTGAAGTCAGATTACCAAAAGAGCAATGATTGCATCGACAGGTCCAGGTTACGCTTTGATACAATAAAGGTATTTTCTGAAATATGCAGGCCACTGCACTCTTCTAGTTTCCTCTCGTTAACGGCTTCTGAGAATGTTTCTCGCAAAGCTGCAAAAAGTGAGGAAAGATTATGTCTGCAATTGAAAAAGTTCTCTACACGGGAAAAACGCATGTAACCGGTGGTCGTGATGGCGCTGCCCGCAGTCATGATGGTGCACTTGATGTGCGACTATCACCTCCGGGCACTGGTAAGCCAGGAACCAATCCTGAACAATTGTTTGCCGCCGGATGGTCTGCCTGTTTCATTGGTGCGATGACACTTGCCGCGGCTAAGCACCAGCTTCGTCTTCCGGCTAACGTTGCAGTCGATGCGGAAGTCGATCTTATCACGAGTGAAGGCGGCTATTTTCTGCAAGCCCGATTGCAGGTGAACTTGCCCGGAATTGAGCCCGCGCTTGCGCGTGCAATTGTCGACGAAGCGCATCAGAATTGTCCCTATTCAAAGGCGACGCGTGGCAATATTTCAGTAGAGCTGACGCTTGCTGATGCATAGTTGCGAAGAGGAGTGTTTCCGATGAAATATGCGATTATCGGACTGATTGCCTTTTCAACGCTTGCAGCAGCCTGTCCCTATGATCTGACATCTGACGAACCTTCAGCGCTGGCGGGTCTTTTCAGCTTGCTGACAGGTGCAGGCTGATCTCAGAACGAAATACCTGAAAGATATCGGCGCCGACATACATAATCAGCGCCGTTTTCTTTCATTTATCAGGATGATGCATAGCTTCTGGCAAGTTCGATAAATGCACGAAGCTTGGCCGGTACATGCCTGCGTCCGGGATAGTAGAGACACAATCCATCATAAGGTGGAGTCCATTCATCAAGGACCTGAATAAGTTTACCCGTTCTCAGGTGTGGTTCGACCGCGAATTCAGAGAGATATGCCGGTCCTGCACCTGCAAGAGCAGCTTCGAGCATCAGGCCGCTTTCATCAAGAACCAATTGACCGGGAACATCGACGCGCAGTTCCTCGCCCTGATTTTCGAACTCCCACTGGTAATAGCGACCACTGACCATTCTGGCGCGAATGCAATCGTGCTTCATCAGATCAAGCGGATGCAGAGGTATGCCGTGACCTTCAAAATAATCGGGAGAAGCAACAACAACCGAGCGTATTTTTGGAATGATCGGAATAGCAATCATATCAGGTGATACAGCCTCTCTGAGGCGGATACCAGCATCAAAGCCCTCACCAATAACATCGATCAGACCACCTTCAGTGATTAGCTCGACCTCCATTCGCGGATAAAGCCGCAAATATTCAAGTATGAGCGGTCTCATCAGCATACGGGCGGCACCGATTGCCATATTGAGCCGCAGAACGCCTGTCGGCTCAGGGCCCTCTTCGCTGATATTGTCGAGGGCAATATCAATGGCATTGAGAGCCGGTATCAACTCGGCGACCAGTCGCTCACCGGCCGTTGTGAGGGCGACGCTGCGCGAAGACCGGTTGAAAAGCCGGACACTGAGGCGCTCCTCTAAGCCTGCAACCGCATGGCTTAATGCGGATGATGAAACCCCAAGTTCTCGCGCGGCAGCACGAAATCCCTTGTTGCGCGCCACAGCAGTGACAGCCTGCAATTCGGCAAGTGTAGCATTGGTCATCGATCTATTTTCCTCATCAGTCCGCAAACTTTCGCACTCATTTACTTATCAATAGCAGAGATTTACCTCTTGAACAGCAATCAGCAAGGGAGAATGAAATGCGAACGATTGATCAGATTTATATCGACGGTGCCTTCGTCACGCCTGAGGGTAACGAATGGCTGAATCTTACCAATCCATCGACTGAAGAGAGTATTGGCAGCGTGCGGCTTGGCAATCAGAATGATGCCAAAGCCGCCATTGCGGCCGCGAAACGCGCTTTTCCTGCGATGGCAGCAACCAGCAAAGCTGAACGCATCGACATGCTGAAAAGCATCGGTGATGCGGTGCTCAAAAGCCCGCAACAGCTCGTCGATGCGATGAGAGAAGAATATGGTGCGCCGGATTATTTCACCCGTTTCTCGGCGCAGAACGCCGCTGCCACATTTAACGTTATGGCGGAAGCCGTTGCAGATTACGCATTTGATCGTGTTGCAGGGCGCAGCAGCGTGACAATGCTGCCGCGTGGTGTCGTGGCGGCCATTACACCGTGGAACAGCAACTTTGGCTTTATCGCGAGCAAACTTGCGCATGCAATAGGCTCCGGCTCGACAGTGGTTATCAAGCCAGCTGAACAGAGCGCGATTCAAACGCAGGTTTTTGTGGAACGCCTTCATTACGCTGGCTTGCCAGCTGGGGTTTTCAACATCGTCAACGGTACCGGGCCGGTTGTTGGTGCAGCCCTGACACGTCATCCGGATGTAGCGACTATCAGCTTCACGGGCTCTACATCCGCTGCAAACCATATTCAGATGGCGGCGATCCCCGGCATGAAAAGGGTGATACTGGAACTGGGTGGCAAGGGTGCAACGATTGTGTTGCCCGATGCTGATCTGGATAAGGCACTGCCGATTGCGCTGATGTCCGGCTTTGCCAACAGTGATCAGGCCTGTGTTGCTGGCACACGTATTCTTGTGCCACGCGCGCGTCTTTCAGAGGTCGAAGCACGCCTCAAGCAGGAAGTTTCCAAATTCAAAATTGGCGATCCGCGTGATGCGGCCGTCCGAATTGGACCAATGGCCAATCTCGCACAATGGGACCGCGTGCAGTCGTATATTCGTCTTGGTCTTGAAGAAGGTGCGACGGTACTGGCCGGCGGACTTGATCGCCCTGAAGGGCTTTCAAAAGGCTGGTTTGTCCGTCCAACAATCTTCACCAATGTCCGTAATGATATGCGCATTGCCAGAGAAGAGATTTTTGGGCCGGTTCTGAGCCTCATTACTTACGAAGATGAAGATGATGCAGCCGCAATCGCTAATGACAGCGAATATGGTTTGCAAGCATATGTTCTGGGAAGCGATCCTACACATGCACAGCACTTTGCTGAGCGGCTTTTTGCCGGACGTGTCGTGATCAATGGAGCGCCGCATGATCCGCGAGCACCTTTTGGCGGCTTCAGACAATCAGGTCTTGGTCGCGAGATCGGAGCCTATGGTCTCGACGCACTTCTTGAGCCACGCGCGATATTAACTCCTGCTGGCTGATGATAGCCTATTGTTAAAAGCTCCTGCGTTGTTGATGCTTCTCAAACCGGCTCTGGGCAGTAAATCCTCTACAACTGGAATCCCGTTACATCGTAATCATGATCATTTGTTTGTTCATAAATCTGGTCATTGCCGCGAAGCGATTAACGCAGTGGCAGGCAATTGCTTATCCACTGCCCATCAGATCTGATATCGTCAGTTTTAAAAATAGCATCATTACAACTCAACACTGATGTGCTGGTTAAACGGAAAGCGCTCAAACTTTATTTGGACCAAGCGTCACGAATGCCTTTTACTGCCGGAACCATTATCGATACTGCCCTCAACGCCCAGCCGCCCACGAAGTTGGTCGATGTTACGCTGGAATACTGCCGGATCGTCTATTGCCCGCGAAAGAACAATCGCTCCCTGAATCGCCAGGACAGCATCCTCTGAAAGTGCACGCGCCTGTTCGCTATCGTGACCTCGCCGAACAAGTGCTGACTGCAGCGCGTCGACCCAGGCCACGAAATAGCCTCGGATGGCTTGCGCGAAGAGATCTCTGGTGTTGGAGACAGCTAAGGCTCCGACGAGACAGACACGCCTGCCCGACTTGAAATATTTTGCTGTTTCATCCAGCATTGCGGTGATGGCGGCATTGGGATTTGTCCCATCTCGCAGAGGTACATAGATGGAATGCTCAAACCATTGCTCAATTTCGCTGAGTACCGCCCGCACCATTTCCTCTTTTCCATTTGGGAAGAAGTGGTACAGACTGCCTTTACCCAAGCCGGTGGCCTTGCCAATCAAGGCAAGGCTAGCACCTTCGTATCCATGTTCGCGGAATACTTCGGCCAGTGCAGCAATAGCGTCGGACCTCTCAGCGACCATGCGCGCCATGATCAGAGGCCCAGATCACTTAAGCTGGGATGGTCATCCGGACGGCGGCCCAGTGGCCAATGGTAAAGTCGATCACTCTCAGCTATTGGCATTTCGTTAATGCATGCGTGGCGGTGCGCCATAAGGCCGTCCTCTGCGAATTCCCAGTTCTCATTCCCGTACGCGCGGAACCATTGCCCACTGTCGTCGCGATATTCGTAGGCGTAACGTACAGCAATGCGGTTTCCGGTAAAAGCCCAGAGCTCTTTGATGAGACGATATTCATGCTCCTTATTCCACTTGCGCGTCAGAAAGGCCTCAGCTTCTTCGCGGTTGGTTGCGAATTCAACGCGGTTTCGCCAGCGGGTATCGAGCGTGTAAGCGAGGGCGACTTTGGCGGCGTCGCGTGTGTTCCAGCCATCTTCTGCAAGACGGACCTTTTCGATTGCTGTTTCACGGTTAAAAGGCGGGAGAGGAGGACGAGACATGGGGATTTTCCTATATAAATTATCTTTTGTACCAAATAGTAAAGACTTTACTGATTGGTACAGTAACAGATTGTTTTAAGCAGTCAATTGCTCTTTTTGTTGAGTTTTAATTTTCATGAGCTTTAATGGTGAGGAACGACAGGAAGGTCGCCAAAACCCTTCCTGTGTCGCAATTGGCCTGAATTGGCCACGGTATGATAACTTGTAAAAGAAATGCATCGCCCCTCCGAAGGGAAGCGTGCGCCTGCTGATTATTAGGACACGCGAGCGCGCGGGTCGTCGATATGTAGTTTTTCAACGTCATATCGCACGCCCTGGCGGTCAAGTATTCGGACGTTTTTTACAACGTGGGCGAGTGCTTTAAGAAAGGTCTCAGAGTTCTCGTGCTCTTCGTAGGCGCGCTCGTTCTCATAACCTTCAATCAGGTGAAAGGTATTGGGGTCGAGCAGGTCCTGTGCGAACGCATAAAATCGACAGCCTTTAATCTTTTCTGCTGCTGTCATCTCCGGGATGACGGCATCGATGAAAGTCTGACGGTCATCAGGATGAACGCGATAGTACGCACTAACGACGACGCTGGTCGGTAAAGTTTTATCATGGTCTGCCATAGTTTTCCTGCTTTTGATTATGTTGCTGTTTGAACCCAAAGGTTCGCTCAAAGATATGATGAGAGATTATCAAGTGCGCGATGCGATCAAAACCGTGCCGGATTTGCCGGGCTTTTCGACGAGCGCTGCCGCTTTGGCTACATCTGCCAGATCGAAGGTCTTTTCGACCTGAAACAGTTCTGGCTTGCTGGCAGCGAGTTCGAGCGCCAGTTTAAGGTCAGCCTTGCGAATTTCTGTGGGAATGTTTGCCCACCGTCCGACTGTTAGGCCGGAGATCCGGATGTCACGCGTCGAAAAGTAAAGCGCCGGGACTGAGATTGGTTGTCCGGAAAGGTCGCCGTAAGATACCAGACTGCCACCCTGAGCCAGAAGCCCTGCCGCCGCACTCGCAATTCCTCCCCCTACCGGGTCGAGGACGACACCAATCGGATGCCCGTCCGCTGCAGAAATGACTTTGTCCTGCCAGCCCGGTTCTTCCGTGGAAACCACAGGCAGGTCCGGGAAAACGACATTGAGTTCGTTTACACCGGCTTCTCGCCTGACGATGCCAACGACGTCGAAGCCGCGATCAAGAAGCAGAGCTATTACCAGTCTTGCGACAGCGGATCCGGCGGCGGTCAGAACGATGACATCGTGACCTGGTTTCGCGCCGGATGCCTCGACAGCTCGCAATAGAAGCGCTGTTGTGAGGGGATTGACGTGAAGCTGCGCAGCGGCGTCATCCGACACATTATCCGGGATTTCGGTGACATATTCGACTGGCACGATGACCTTCTCGCTCCACGCACCTTTGCCGGGGAAAAAAGCAACGCGGGTGCCGGGCTTCAGATCAACACCATCGCCGGCCTTCTCGACGAGGCCGTATCCTTCGAAGCCGACGCGCACGCCCTCTTTGGAAACAACGGCTGCGGGTTGGTAGCGACCCGATACGCCGAGAAGGTCGCCGTGGTGAACCGGACGAAGAAGGACACGGACCAGCACCTCGTTGAGTGCCGGAGGCTTCGGAGATTCAACTTCAATAGTCTGAAGAACCTCCTCTGGCTTCCCATGTTTGAAATAGACTGTAGCACGCATTGATGGTTCTCCTTGAGCAAGGGAGCGGCTGTAGGCCGCTCCAGTAAGAGGCTTAGACCTGGGCCTGACCGCCATCCGCAAAGAGTTCAGTGCCGTTAACGAAACTTGCGTCATCAGAAGCGAGGAACAACGTCGCCTTAGCAATCTCTTCAGCTTCACCAACCCGGCCCAACGGGATGCGCGAAGCGAGATAATCAAGCAGACCCTGCTGCTGTTCCTTGTCGTCACCAGCTAGCTCGACCAGACCGGGGGTGCGCGTCGCACCGGGAGAGACGACATTAACACGGATGCCAGTGCCTTTGAGGTCAAGTGCCCAGGAACGCGCCAGATTGCGGACCGCTGCCTTGGAAGCGGAATAGACAGAGAAAGCAGCCGTTCCCTCACTGCCCGCCGTTGAGCCGGTCAATACAACCGATGCTCCTTTAACGAGTAATGGAAGTGCTTTTTGTACAGTGAAGATGACGGCCTTCACGTTGCGACCAAAGGTGTCATCGATCTGCTCTTCGGTAATCTGACCGAGGGGAAGCATGGTGCCGCCACCGGCATTGACGACCAGGGCATCGAGGCGTCCATGTTCTGCTTGTACCCGAGCGAACAGCTTTTCCAGTTCGTCATTATTGGAGGAGTCGGCTTGAACACCGATGGCGCCGTGACCAATTTCGTCCACTGCTTTGTCGAGGGCATCTCTGCGCCTGCCGGTGATATAGACGCGTGCGCCTTCTGCAGCAAAAAGTCTGGCGGTCGCAAGGCCAATACCGCTGGTAGCTCCAGTGATAACGGCGATTTTGTTTTCGAGCCTGTTGGTCATGATATTCTCCTGATTGCGGGCGCACGAAAGGGTTCAGCCCGAATGTGCGGCCTGTTAAAATTCTGAAGCTGTTCGGGGAGTGGCTTTGGCTGTTGAGCGTTAAGCCGTCCGATGTGGAGAATTTAGTTTATCAGTTCAGGAGTGAGAAGGCGCTCGGCGTGGAGACATTATCCATGTGGATGGATAGTCTCCGCCACCACATGGCGTCGCGCATCGACTGCTTCGAATATCTTTTCTGCCCATTGTGTGAAGGCGCGAAGCCGCGGATTGGGGAACCGATCAGCTGGGTATACAAGGTGCAGGGTGTGATTATCCGGCTTCCAGTCGGGCAGCAGTTCGATCAACCTACCCTTTTCGATATGTGGTCTGGCGAGAAAGCCAAAGCTCTGTCCGATCCCTAGGCCTGCGAGCAGGGCATTGAGATGTGCGGTGCTTTCGTTGACGGAAATGCCGCTGGATGTCGACAGATATTCGCTTCGCTCTTCGCCGCGTTGGAAGCGCAATGGAAATCTCTTTCCTGACGATGCGGAAAAGTAGCTGACGATCCGATGCTTGGCCATATCATCAGGCCGTTCCGGCAAATGCAGACCATCCAAATAGACAGGTGAGGCACAAAGCACGTAATCTAACTCACAGAGCTTTCGCGCCTTCATTGACGAGTCACTCAGGGCCCCGCCACGGATGACGCAGTCGATCCCCTCACTGACGAGGTCCGCAGGTCGATCGCTAACGCCGAGCATGAGGTCGACATCAGGATAATGATGCTGAAAGTCTGAGAGTGCGGGTATAAGGATCTGGTTTGCCAGTACAGAGCCTATGTCGACGCGCAGTTTTCCTTTTGGTGCGCTGCGCGAGCCAGCGATAGTGCCGTCCATATCATCAAGATCGGCGAGAAGCCGAAGCGCACGCTCATGATAAGCGATGCCCTCTATTGTCATGGTGACTGAGCGGGTCGTGCGTTCAACAAGCTTTGTGCCAAGGTGCGCCTCAAGGTCCTGCACGAGCTTGCTCACCGAGGATCGCGGCAGGTTCAGCGTGTCGGCTGCCTTAGCAAAAGAGCCTGCCTCCGCGACGCGGACAAAGGTTCGAATGGCGAGAATCTGATCCACGGGTAGCCTGCCTGATATTGTTAGTTGAGATTTAGCTTATATCTGACGTCACAAATGAACCACTCAAATTCTCGCGTTAGTGTGTTTGATTTATTATCTCATCTGCGTCCTTCCCTGGAAATGTGCACCGCACGATTTTCGTTTTAGCACTACGTTCGCTTGATTGACGGAAATTACGCTAATTCACTCAGTACATATTTTGGCCTATTCAGCTTACATCCAAAGGCCGAAAATGCTTAATAGCAGAAATGACACAACCGACACCCGACCAGATCGAACAACTTGCAATTGCGTTTGAGCGCTTTACCCGTCGCTTCAAGGTCACTGAGGCTGCGGCAGCGATGCAAAATTCGCTCAACGCCCTCGACATTCAGGCGCTCATTTTTATCGATGAGCATCCCGCCTGTAATTTGGGCGATGTTGCCCGGCATCTTCAGGTGGCACTCACAACAATGTCGTCTTCAGTCGACCGGTTGGTGCGTCGGGAGATAATTGAACGGCAGCGGCCCGAGACGAACCGCAGGTCGGTTGCCTTATCTCTGACCGATAAGGGGCATCAGGTCGTTGCAGGCTATATTGATGGATACCGGGCCTCTTGCAAAGCAATGCTTGAGGCACTCGATCCGGCTGACCAGGCTATTTTTTTGCGGTTGACGCAGCAAATCGTAAAATACGATATTTGAATAATACGAAATTCGTATTATGTCTCTGCAATCTAAAACGATCAGGGACATTCTGATGATTCATAACTCGCCTATCGCTCTCATCACCGGAGCAAACAAGGGGATCGGCCACGCCATTGCGCAGCAATTGGGTAAAGCCGGACATATCGTCTGGCTGGGTTGCCGGGACATTTCACGCGGTGAGATTGCAGCTCGCACACTGCGTGCCGATGGGATTGATGCTCGTCCCCTTCAACTTGACGTTACAGACGGCGCCAGTGTTTCCAACGCCGCCAAAACTTTACAAAGTGAGACCGATCATCTGGACGTATTGGTCAACAATGCCGGTCTCATGTTCGGCTCACCTTCTTCACTTGCTGAGGAGTCAATTGATGAGATGCAGCACATGTTCGATACGAACGTGTTAGGGGTGATGCGCGTTACTCAAGCTTTTTTGCCATTGTTACGCAAATCTAAGGCGGCTCGGATCGTCATGATGAGCAGTGGCCTTAGTTCCTTGACAGATGCACTCGACATGCGGAGCGAAACCTGGAGCGTTGGATTTGCCGGGTACTGTGCCTCGAAGACGGCACTGAATATGTTGACTGTCAAACTCGCGAAGGAGTTGGATCGGGAAGGAATTAAAGTGAACGCAGTAGACCCTGGCCTAACGTCGACCGACATGACCGGAAACGGACCCGGGCATTCTCCTGAAGAGGGTGCCCGCGCTGCGGTGGCTCTTGCAACAACATATGCATATGGGCCCACCGCAGGATTCTATGCTTACACTTCATCGGGCGAGATCGTGCTGAAACGTTGGTGATACATGTCCTGCGACTTTCAGAGGTGGAAGCGGCTAATCCCGCACCTCTGTGTCCCTGTTACATCAAGTGCAATCTTTGATTGCATTTGCAAAGCAATGCACTTTTGAAGTATTGTTGAGGTTTTCAATCACGATCAAATTTTGTTTTTTCTTTGCTCGTTCTGCTTCCTGTACAGAACTGTTTTTGAAGCGGAAGCTGCCACTTCCAGTTTCAAGGATATGGTAGAGTTCAATCGCCTGTACACCAATGGCGGTGGCATTATGTCTCTCACCCATTCTGGGTCCACCAACCAAAGCGATATTATTTGCATCATTGAGAAAGTCTGCGCGATGAAGCTGCTGGATCAAAGCCTCGTTTATCTCGCTGCTTAGAAAATCAAAGTTGTTCAGATCGCAATCAGATAGAAAGCGAGCAGTTTTGAGCCGATAGGCAACTGGCCTGATTGAAGCAGACCGGCGCTTTAAATATTGATTCTAACGTACATCTTTGTCCGAAACCGATTCACACTTTTTAATTCGTGCTCTAATCGTGGGTGGAATGAGAGATTTACAGTCGAACAAACCATGAAGCAAATGAAGATATGTAAACTTTATCTAAACACGGATGCCTTAGTCAATCTTCGCCCTACGACGCCAACCAGGCGGAGATTATCAGCGGCACCTAGTAGGTTATCCGGACAATAACCGTGTCGGTGTAAACACCTGCAGGTGGTGTTGCCTGTGGTAAAACCAGCCCATAAACGGGTATTGACGTTGTGGTTCCCGTGCCCGCAGAACTATAGGTCTGCCCCGCTGCATCTCCCCATGGTTGAAGATGCTGGCTATCTTTGTACAGTCCATAGACTACACTATTGGCTCCGTTTTTCATAAGTCGCGCGGTTGGTGAAACACCACCTGTTTCTAAAGCGACTGCATAATTCGTAGTTTGTGTGCAGGAGAGACGAACCGTTCCTTGCGCAGCGACATTATTTTTCAGCAGTCCACGTGTGCCAAAATTGATGTTATCGGGTGCAAGAACATTGCACTTCGGGCTAACTGTCGCTTGAACTGTAAAGTTTGCAGTCGTAGACAATGTGGCACCAAGCGAACTACAACCGAGCAAACTTCCCAAAGAGCCATAGCGTATCTGAGTGCCTGCAGTTCCGCTAAAGGTGCTGATATACTGACCTGGCGAGAGGTTTTGTTGCCCCGGCACAGATGCATAAATTGGCCAGCTTTGTGATACAGTGCCCACTTGTGCCGTCATGCGAAATAAGGGCGCATCACCGAACAAAAGGCCGCCTGTATAACCTCCCCACGGAACCTGCCTATTGGCGTCTGAGTATATTTGATATTGGAGGCTGCCACCTGGTCCAGTCAGCAAACGCGTACCGGTTGATGCACCACCTGAGCCATTCCCAACACCGGGGCAAATAGCTATACCAAGAAGTAAATTACCCAGGTCAAGCGCGGTTACCGCATCGCAGCCCAAAGATGTTGGACTTGCCAGCATTTCAGCTGAGATGAGCTGGACCAATGGCCTTTCACTTGGCGCAGCTTTTGATGCCGAGTTTTCGGGTTCCAGTTCCAATTATGCTGGCAAAGGCGTGCTTCGTTACAAATGGTAGGAACACGAGCCTGGGCTATTGTGGCCCAAGCTCTGCAGCAAGTTCGTGAACGCTTGAGCGAATATCATTGAACATCCCGAAATTAACGCGGTTTGCGACGACGAAAATACCGAGTTTACGGTTGGGTGAAAGTACCACATAAGTCATGAAACCGCCGAGGCCGCCGCTTTTACCGAGAAGCATAGGTGTACCATTGCGCGGCATCGTTACAACCCAGCCGAGGCCCATTCCTTCCCCTCCGGTCACTTCCGTGCCAACGACACGTTCGAGACCGTCATAAGGCAACCACATTGTATGATCGAGCGTATGTGCTTCCATTGTTGCAGCGGTTGGATTGAGATGCCATTGCATCCACTTCACCATATCATCGGCTGTCGAATAAACACCGGCACTGGCGTACATGATGTCTGGTACGATGTTGTTCGGATCATTCTTATTGAATGGATCAAGACCAACCATCATGCGCTTTTTCTGCTCGTCGTTCAGCGCAGTTGTTGTGTCATCCATGCTTGCAGCTTCGAATACTCTCCTCTTCAGCAGATCGGCAAAGCTGCTATTGCCTGCTTTGGCGAGTGCGTCCCCCATAAGTCCATAACCGAGATTGGAATATAGCGTGGTCGTGCCGGGCGCATAAGCGGGTGCATTTGATCCGATCCATTTCCAGTAATAGTCGCGATTAAAGGCATCAAACGGATTATCGGAGGGTTTTGCTCCTGGATCTGCAAGCTCGCGTGGCAAACCTGCAGAATGCGTGGCAAGATCAAGTAATGTAATTGGCCGACCCGTCTGCTTCACGGTTGAACCATCTGGAGCGTATTTCGCGAGCGGGTCTGTTAGCTTCAATTTACCATCGGCTGCCAGCGCGGTCAGCACATCGGTTGCGAACACCTTCGAGATAGAACCCAGGCGAAATATCGATTTTCCGTTTGGCTCCGTATCGTTGCCAGGCACAGTCTCCCCAAAACCTTGTACGATACTTTGATCACCGCGAACCACTGCGATGGTGAGTGCTGGCGCGCCGGAATTGAGAAACAGGGCCATACCGGTCATGGAGACGGCGTCCTTTAAAGCAAGGTCCTCAGCACCGGATTGCTGGGTCGCCATGACGACCAAACTGCTCGATATCAGCAAAGCGCGAATAATGCTTGAAGTTCGATAGTCAAACGATTGGCTCGAACGCATGTTGATCCCCTGTTCACAGACTGGCGTTACTATTTTGATGTTGCAAGCATTGAAAACAAGCATCGCCTTGAGCAATGACAGAAGGATGAATCAACCTACCCGTTGGACGAGTGACCATCAAGTTTTGGGCATCAAGGATGTAGGTTGTATTAAACGCCAAGTCGTTCGCGCAGGGGTTTACGATAAACACGCGAAACTGGCCAGGATTGCTTGATTGCACGCATCTTGATCAGCCATTTGTCTGGCTTGCTGCGGTCCACGTCTGAGACATGCAGCGCATTGACGAAAGCCGTGCGGTGAACACGAAAGAAATAGCTTTCCGGTAATATGCTTAGCCAGATGCCAAGCGGGCGTGAATCGAGTACCATCGAACCATCGTTGAGCCAAATTTCGCTATAATTCCCCGCCGAACGGACGCCGACGATAGTTTCGGGTGCGACACCGCGGACAACGCCGCGCTTTCGCAGATAAACTACCGGCGTTGTTTCATCCTCCGGAATATTCACAATCTGATTGGTAGTATTGCCGTACTTAGCTTGAGCGATCAGCCTGGCGCATTGGAACATCGCCTTGATTTCAGAGCCTGACCACTGGCGGTACTCGCGGGTCATATCGAAGCCAATAATACCCCTCAGCCGTCCTTGATGGAAAATCGGAATGCTCAGTATGCTCTTGTTTCCCTGCCGTACGAATTCGACCTGAATTGTGCGTGCTACACGCGGCAAGCCATGAACATCATTAACTGCGACGGCTTTACCATCCATCAGGTACCGATGCAGCCATCCGATAAGCGTTGTGGGAGCTTCCTGTAATTCTTCAAGAAATGACGTCGTACCTCCACGACACCACTCATGCGTATTGCGAAACCGCAGCATATCCTTCCCGTATTCTATCATCCATGCCCGGTCAGAATGCGATGCCTTGCCAACAAAATTCAAATACTCAGAAATGGCGGTATCTACGGGGTGTTTAAGCAACTCCATAGCGCAGTAATACGGCCAATCAGTCGTTGGTTCATCGACACAATCCTGCTCAGACCAGAACTGATAGGCTACAAATATCTGGTCCAACCCTAACTCCGAAACTGTTTTTATTCCGTTTTGGATAGATGTCAGGAATATCTCCAAAAACGCACCTGACAAAGGAATGATATCTTATTGCGCAACAGTACTCTTTATGATCACAGTTTTTTGCACATAACAACTAATCATTTTAATTGCATTTATATTAGCGAGAGAAACGCTAGATTTCATCAATGCGCGACACGCACATTGCGCGCTTACGCAATAATTGAGCGCATTAAGTGAAAATAGCACCTTTCTTTATCATATCATACGCTTGGGATGACGATTATTATCTGACTCTAAGACAACAAATCTAACGAATAACATCCCATTTAAAATGTCAGCGATCAATACGAACAGTTGATGCTTTACGTTCACATAACCGGCCGAGCGTTTTCAATGCGCAGCCGGTTATATAATATTAAGGACGATTAGAAATGGTAATTCAACCCGATCTTCACCGAATGAAAATCCATCCAATTTGAAGCTTTTCTACCATTGACATTTTTGCAAGTCCCATCGACATGAACGGGCATAAAGGAGTCACCAGTTGCTGGACATCCCTCTGGGCGATTACCATCTTTACAGAAGATGTCATCATCAAATTCGGGAGCTGTGCCTTCTCGTGCATCTTTGAATTCGAATTTTGCTCGACCAAAACGCGTGTATCCGTAGTCAGCGCGTACGGACCATTTGTCACTTAACGCGTAATCTTCTTAAAAGACGAAGCCTCCCTCATCCACCTGGCCACGAACTTCCGCGCGATTACGCGCGGACGTTCGGCGCTAAAAAGGCTAGAAACTCGCTGTCAAAGATGCATAGAATGTGCGGCCAGGACCAGGCTGCTGGACCAAACTGAGCGGATCAACATAGTATTTATCCGTTAGATTTTCTACACGAACAGTGGCTGTGTAATTCTCATTGAGCTTATATTCTGCAAACACATCGACCAGTGTGTAAGGTTCCCATTCAATCTGTTTAATAAATTGGGACATGCCTTGTGCCGTTGCATCACCATGTCCAATTGCGCGATTGGATACATGGGATATACGACTTCCTAAAGTGAGAGCGTCTTCCAGGAATTTTTGCGATAATGTAAGGTCTATACCATATTTAGGCGGAATAGCGTTGGTCGAATAATCCGCATAAAGTGACTTATCCTCACAAGTTTCCGAGGTGCGGCAAAACTCTACATTCAGATAATAATTGGCTGCAAGCTCAGCGCTAAATCCACCGAGATCATAACGTGCAGAGAGCTCCAATCCAGAGAATTTTGCGCGGTCGATATTAATAATGCGCATACCAGGATAGATCTTAGTGGGATCCTTGTACCATTCACGGGCGATGTAGTCCTGCACATCCCAATTGAAATAGCCGAACTTAATCATCGCTTGGTCAGCGTCTGCAATAATGTTGTCTTCAACAAAGTTAACACCGACTTCCCAGTTATTAGAGCGTTCTGACTTCGTATCGGCATTTACGTTCATGCTAAATGCGGTGACGGATTCCATTATGCTTGGTGCACGAAGTGTGCTGGAGTAATTCGCATAAACCTGCGTTCCTTTCACAGGCTCAACTGTTACGCCGAATGACGGACTAAATCCTCCCTCTTTAACCGCTGCCATTGCATAATCCATCTCAGGTAGAACAACCGTTGGATTACTTCTGTCTTTCGACCACATGTAAGAGTAGCGTAAACCACCGTTCAAAGTCAGCCAGTCCACAGGCTTGTATGCTGCCTTAATGTAAGTTGCAGCTTCTTCACGTTTGCCATCGCGCAGATCAAGCCAGGTATCCCATTTACGGGTTGCTTCAGACGGAGATGTATCTTCTAACTTGTAAGATGCACCATAATTTAGATCTAATTCGCCATAGGTTGTCACGTGGTGGGATTCGTTACTGATATCCGCACCCCAAGTCCATAAATCAGGACCGGACTTAAAACCTGCAGGGGCGCCAGCGTTTCCACCATAGGCAGGAGGACTACGCTGCTCGAGACGCGTCACCCAAATGTTTGATTTTACGTTGATTAAATCATTATCTTCCGGATTCCAGCGATACTTAAACGTACCCGTGTGAATATCTGCATCCGTAGTTTGGCTTTGTTGGCGTGCTTGTACGCTCCGACCATTTAGGTTGGATGCCATTCTATCGCCCGATATGCTTTGGAAGCCAGTGTATCCAAGCTGAATACTATGCCCATCGCCAAACTTGACTTTACCTTTAAGCAGCCAGGATTTTGTTTCGAGCTGGGTATTGAGTACTTGCTCGCCCGGACGGTAATTTGTTAGCCCCGAATGCTCCATATACTGCGGATACCACATCCAGTTGTAAGGATCGCTGGGATTTAATTGACATGAAAGAGTTGTGCAAACTGATGTAGGACCACGGTCATTGACCTCAGACGCGGGACCGTGTTTGCCTGCATGATAGTTCCCCCGTTTACGATAAGCGTAACCGGCAAGCAGTTCTATCTGCTCTTCTTTCATCGCTGCAACAATACTCCCTGAGCCATTTGTTGGCTCCAGAAATGCTGGCCGGTTCATTGTATCTTCACTTGCAGTCACAGAAGGGACGAACAAACTATCGTAATCTGGCAACTCAGGGTCGTTCATTTGAGGGCCGGCATAGCCCCTATTTATAACCTGATAGCCTGCAACATCTCCCGCAACAGGCTTGCTTGAGTTGGTGCCAAAGCCACCCTTAACACGAATGCCGAAGCGATTGCCTTCCTTGACAATATCGCCCGCCTCAACTGTCCGCATAGCAACCGTACCAGCTATACCGCTTGACGCTGCATCCGAGCCTTTCTGAATTTCAACGCCTGCAAGAAGATCAGGATCGACAAAGGTACGATTAGAAATACCCTGGTATCCCTGATAAATATTAATTGCGTTTTCGGCGCCATCAATCGTTGTCTTTACGCGGCCCATGCCTTGCATGCCACGAATGTTCACATCAATAGAGCCTGCACCATTACGTGCTTCCGCAGACATGACACCTGCTGTCCCCCTAAAAATATCCGCAGGGCTTGAACCACGAAACCGCTCGATAGACTGTTCAGAGATAAATGCCGTTGGTGCAGCCGTATAATAAGGCGCGTCGACAGCGGAAATACCATTGCCGCCGCTCACCGTTATTGTATCGAGCATAGTGGTGTTCAAAACATCCGGCGCAAGCTGATTTTCACCAACCGGGTCAGCAATCGTCACCGTTGTTCCGTTGATATGATAGTTGAGACCAGACCCGGTAAGCAGCCGCGAAAGTGCCTGCTCTGCAGTAAAGTTTCCTTGGACACTTGGGCTTGTTTTTCCTGCAACCACGCTCGATTGCAGCAGCAATTTCAGACCGGCGCGATCCGCAAAGGCAGTCAAAGCACCGCCCATGCTTTGCGAACGAATGTTAAACGCAATTGTTTGTGCAGAAGCTTGTTGAGCATATGCGGCACCAAGCTGGGCCATTGGAATTGTGCCGATGATTGCCACTGACGCGAATAGGCCAGCTTTAATTACACCTCTAGAAAGAGATCGCTTATTATTTGTGGTTGATGCACTGCGCATAAAATTTCGCCCGTCCTGATCATTTTTCTCAGCTGATATCCGGTGCTTGCGCATCTTCAACAGCCCTCTCAGTTTCTAGGACGAAATCAATTTCTGAATCTTACACCGCAAATTTCAAAAAAGTTGATTATTATAATCATCTAATTTCATAGCTTTAAATTTTCATCGAAGGATCGTGACAAAAGGCATGCGTGTCACTGTGACTGGCAATGTTTTCTCAACCGTATCGAGCACTGTTTCAGGCTGTGTTAAATCAAAAACGCCAGTGACATTGAGCGATCGAAGCCGACTATTGGCGATGAAAATCTTGCCAGACTGATAGCGCGACAATGCAGCGACGACTTCACCCAAAGGCTTTGAGTTGAATATCAGCTTTCCGCGAAGCCAAGCCGTTTCCATTTCCGCATCAATATCCTCCGGCACCGAAGGCGTTTTGTCCGTCTGATATGTAACACGCTGATTTGCAACTGCCCGGACACTGTCACTATCTTCTTCAATAGGCTTCGAACTATTGGAAACGCTTACAATTCCTTCTGTGACAGTCACTGCGACGTTTTCAGGGCGGATATCGATATCAAACTCTGTTCCAATGGCACGCGTCTCGCCGCCACCAGCTTCAACGATAAACGGACGCGACGCATCTTTCGCCACCTTAAACAAGGCTTGCCCTTCAAATAAGAAAAGTCGGCGTTCGGACCCGGTTAGACGCGCTGAAAACGCGGTATTTCCATTCATAAACACGGTCGAGCCATCGGATAGTAGTACGGTTTTCTGTTCGGCTGAGCTTGTTACATAATCGGCATATAGGCGTGGGCCAACAATGCCGACACGCTCAAACGCTATGCCGGTAGCACCAAGCACTGCTGCGCCCAAGAGGGTTCGGCGCGTAATTTTAGTATTACGTTCCGTCTTGCGTATCTGATTACCTGTCGAACCAATACCATACCAGAGGCTTTCGGCTTCCAGTGCTGCCAATTCGTGTTCATCACTCTGCTGTCGCCATAGATCAAATTGCACTCTGTCTTCTGCAGTAGCACGTCCGGAACTGAGCTTAACCACCCAATCAATCGCCGTGTCACTGAGACCAATATCAGTATCAAATTTTTTTCTAGCAGAATTCATCAATTGATCAGCGCTCTAAAAACCGCCGCTGCCAAAGATTTTGGAAAGCGGTCGCATGAACTTACCCTTATAAGACGAAACACAAAGAGCAATCTTACACAGCGGAGGGATAAATTATTGCAGATTTCTGAAATGATCACGGCAATGACGAAGTGCTTGCGCGAGATAGCGAGCAACCATGCTTTCAGAAACACCGAGCTGTTCCGCGATTTCCCTATGTGATAGCCCATCGCATCGGGCAAAAAGCAGCGCAGATCGCGCTTTTTGCGATATCTGCATGAGCGCGATTACAAGCTGTCGAAGATTGTCACGATCCAATGCAAACGTTTCAGGCGATGGATAGCTATCAGCTATTGCCGCCAGCACGTCCTCGTCGCTAATACATACAGCATTGTGGCGCCTGTCTTTGCGGAGCAAATCAATTGCGATATTGCCAGCAATTCTGAGGATAAACGCGCGCTGGTCACGAATTTCTGGTGGCTTGCTTTTCAATGATGCTAGCCTCAGCCAAGTCTCCTGCAAAGCATCTTCCGTCAACTCGTGTGAACTTATTCGCCTTTTGAGTGTGTCGCGCAGCCATTTCAACTGACGGAGATAAACCGAGATAAGCTCTTCCGCGCTGTCTGTTGAATCTAGCTTCATTTGTACGAGATGCCTTGGATGAGGATTATCACAACCAGCATCGCTCATAATCCAAACGAATGAACTTCGCAATACAATACCAATTTACTCAACTTATAAGTCGAACTTCCTGATTGTAACGTTTTTGAAAGTTTTAGGAACGGTGGAAAACGAGCCACATAAGACGTTGGTGTATAAGTGCGCCTTCGTTCTCCCAGGGCGCATAGGCATAAATTGCAAGGTTATGGTTTATCCACATACGAATTATGTCTATGCTTTTCATTCAGGATTTTTTCGTCATCCAGACCGCGGTGTTATACGATGTGTTGAATGGCTGAGCCGCCGCACAACAATTCACCCGTTCCGGAGACAGCCAATTCAACCTTCAATTAACTTCATGCCCAGATGTCCGAATCCTCCCGGGTGCATTGCTGAAGGAAAAAGCGGCAGGCTTTTACGTCACGACTTTATCAGTAGTAGCTTACGCAAAAAGCCTCTTATCTCCTACTGAAGCGAACGGGGGCAGTGATAGTCTTGTTCACGCCTGGCGGCGGCGCAGGAACAGGTGAAGCACGCTGTACCAGCGAAAGAACTTCATTATCCAGCTCCGGCCAGCCCGAAGATCTAGCCAGCGACGCCGATAAGACCTTGCCAGCATCGTCTATACGAAAGCGAACATATACCACCCCCTCTTCACGACGTGATTTCGCACCGGAAGGATATTTCTTTCTGCGTTCAAGATGCGCCATAAGGCGGGATTGCCACCGCGCCGGTGTCACGGAAGATGCAAACAATCCAGAGGCCGTTTGCCGTGCCGCATTGCGGTTTGATTGAGTGACCTGTGCTTGCGCCTGCACGGCCTGCTTCGAGGCGACTTGCTGTTTTTGGCGTTTTTTTACCGGCTTTTCTTCTTTAACGATTTCTTTTTTTGGTTCAGGGGGCTTTGGCTTTGCAACTGGAAGTGGAACCTGGACGTTTTCAAGCTGCGTCAATTCCTGCTCAGGCTCTTCTTGTTCAACAAGCTCGGGTTCGTCCTCACCAACTTCCTGTTCAATCGGCTCATCAATAGGTTCCTCAACTTTTTCAGCAGGAGCGCTAGCATCCGAAGTTTCCTGATCGGGCGAGATTTCATTCTCTTCGGTCATGGCCGCTTCCGGTGTGTCGGCGAGCTCAATCATAATGGCAGCTGGCGGCGTATTATCAGCGGCCAGCATTTCAGGTTCGCGCAACAACCACATCGCTGTGCCGATATGCACAGACAACACGATAAGCCCTGCCCCCACCCAAAGAGCGATTTCTGCAGCCCGGCTGACGGTTTGTACGCTATCGTCACCACCGGTCATTATGCGCCCTCCCCTAAATCTACCGGACGCACCAGAAGAATACTACGTACGCATGCGTCGACGAGAAATCCATGGCGGATTAGATTCATCACGATCCGCGCTGCATGATTTTTCTTGGCGCTGGTCACCAGTGCCACCTTATACGTTGTCACAGCATTGTAAGCGGCTACTCTTGCGCAAAGAACGAGAATCTCAATTAAAAACTCAAAATGTCTGGCAAATTTCATCGTAAACATATTACTCTGTATCATATCTGATATTACTATCCTGCGGCCCCATAAATAGCAGGAGAACGGCGCAAAGAACCACATTTATCGAGAGTTCAAGCACAGCCATACGCGGCTCAAAAGCCAACCCTGCAAGACAAATCAGGATGACGATTGCAAGCAGAGAGCACCGGAATACCGAAGACAAGGCGTTCAACGCTTTCCATGCATTCATGATACGACGCGTAGTATTTGTCGCCCGAAGCCAAGCTAATATTTTGGGTGAAAGCTGCAGAAAACAAAGCAAAGCACAAAAAGCAAAAATGGCAGACGGCATCAAAGACAGTCTCTGGCCGATTAATGCTGCTACTACCGATAGAAGCCCCAATGAGAGATAGCCTGCGCGTTGGCGATCATTGGGATATGCCGGCTGTGTCAAACTGGTATCATTCGCGGTTAGATCAGATACGGTCATGAGCGTTTTTCGCTCGTCAAAGCATGAATGCTGCAAAAAGCAAATTTCGCATCTTCATAAAGAGCAAGACCGTCTCGATGAAACTGATATCGCTTTTTTTCAAGCATTGCATAGCGCTCGTGAGTAACCATCGCGTGCACTTTAAGGCTTGCAGCGCGAAGCGGGTTAATCAGGTGCCTCTGGATGACAGCATCAGTCATGTCGTTTGTCCCTCATAGCGAGCGGATATTTCTGCCAGTTTGGCTCTGAAATCAGCTCTCTATTACTAAGACGTTTGACGGCACTGTTTTTTGCACTGCCACAGCAAAAAAATGCCATGGCACGTAATATCGGCCTTACGATAGACTGAACTTGCCCTGATTTATTGGAGAGGTTCTGTCACTAATTTACGATTTATCATCTCGAACCGGATCGGTGATTTTTATCCGAGTGCAGAATGTCTGCGCACAGGATTATAGAAACCGTCAATGTATCCGCCAATGGTTTTGATTGCATCCTTACGTATGTAGAACACGGTTCCCTTGCCCCTTCATCTCAAAAAATAACAGGGACGTCTTATTGACCTGCAATTAAAGCGGCCTGCCAGTTTCTGGATAAAAACCATTCAAGCTGGCCCGCACATGAACCTTGACTTTTTTCTTACGACAAGCGAGGTCACTCACGCAACAAATGGGTTCCGACAATGGACATTGTATTTGATCACGCCCAGGTGACTTTTGATCGGCGCGTGGTGCTACAAGCGCTGTCGTTGAGGTTGACTGAGAGGCGCATTGGCATCATTGGCTTGAACGGCTCTGGGAAAAGCACATTCTCACGGCTTATTAACGGGCTCCTGCTGCCGTCTTCTGGCCGCGTCATTACGAACGGTCATGATACGTCAACGAACGCCGCCCAGGCCCGGGCAACAGTTGGCTACATATTTCAGAATCCAGCAAATCAGATCGTGCTGCCGCTAATAAAAGAGGACATTGCACTTAGCCTCCAGTCGCGCTGTCGTGTCAGGGCTGAGATCGATCAAGCCGTATTGGATGCGCTTGAGCGTGTCGGTATAGTTCATCTTTTGGAACGACGAGCGCATGAGTTGTCGGGCGGGGAAGTGCAACTTGCGGCCCTTGCGGCTGTACTCGCGACCGCTCCTGACATTATCATCATGGATGAACCCACCAATCAACTTGATCTTCGCAACCGAAACCTTGTCGAGCGGACGATCCAAACCCTCGATGAGGATGTTATCGTCGTAACTCATGATCTGGGGCTTATCGCGAATTTCCCGCGCGTGCTTCTTTTTCACGAAGGTACTCTTGTTCATGATGGCCCGGCCGCAGAAACTATCGGCCATTATTTGAAGCTCGCTGCGTGATGATCCTGGACACCTTGGATAAAACTCTGATCCACCGAGTTCCACCGGAAGCCAAGCTCTTTGCGCTTTTCGCGTTTAGTGTACTGCTGTTCGCACTCGCTTCTCCTCTGGCCTTGGCCTGGCTGGCTGGTGCGGTAGTCGCAGTAACGCTGCTGTGCTGCCGCTCCGCGTTTGTAAAGTGGGTCAAGGGTTGGCCGCTCCTCCTCACCATTGTCGCGTTGGGCATCTGGACATGGTTTGCCCGAGGTCCGGAAGCGACTTCCATCACCTTGCTTCGGCTGGGGTCGCTTAGCCTGTTTGCCACTGTTGTCACAGCAACCACGACGGTCGGACAGTTTATCGACACCGTCACACGCCTCGCTCGCCCACTGGAAAAGCTCGGCCTTGCCAACGCAGGAGACATCGGGTTGGCCATAGGCCTCGTCGTCCGCTTCGTGCCCGAAATCCATGCGCGCTACCGAAATGTCGTCGATGCGCATCGCGCCAGAGGGCTTAAGCTGCGCCCATCCACTATCATCGGGCCAGTCATCATCGCTACTATCACGAGCGCCGACGAAATCGCCAATGCCATTGACGCCCGTAATATTCGCACTACCGCACCAAAGCGCAAATAGAGGTTCAAAGAATGTCCACCCGATCTCTGGTTCTCATCGCTCTGTTTACAGCAATCATCGTCGTTTTGGGGCTGATCCCGCCCATCATGATCGGCTTTTTCCCCGTCCCCATACATGCGCAAAGCATGGGCGTACTCTTGGCTGGGGCCGTGCTGGGCGCCCGTGGCGGCACCTTAACCGTACTTCTGCTTTGGGTTCTTGTCGCTGTCGGCCTGCCAGTGTTATCTGGAGGACGAGGCGGTCTTGCAGTATTCCTCAGCCCGACAGCCGGCTATCTTGTCGGCTTCCTGCCGGCCGCGTTTGTAACGGGCTGGTTTTCTGACAAGGTGGCTCATCGCATCACTGGCCGGTGGAAACTGGCCTCCGGCTTTTTCGCTGCCGCGGCCCTGGGTGTTGTCATCGATCACGCCTTCGGGATCGCCTGGCTTGCATTCGCGGCAGGTTTAACGCTCGCAGAGGCAATTATAGGTAACCTTATCTTTGTACCAGGTGATTTGATCAAAGCAGCGATCGCCGCGTATGTCAGCCTCCTTTTAACCGTCAATTTCGGAAGCCGATTTCGGGTTGGATGAACTGAGGCCATCGCCAATTCAGTCACAAAATTTATCGCTGTAAGATTGGATTTGGGGCCACATGCAGAACGAGTGCTTAGCGACGAAGTAATATTTTGCGGGAAAGGCTTATTCTGATGATGTTTTGGCGCTTAACAGCAAATTATTCGAGGAGCGGAAGAATTTCGGGAGCACAAAATTTCGTCATGTTTGCAATTTCTTTTTCGCTGTAACCAGATCGGCCCTTTTCAAGCGAGGCAGCCAGCTTCTTCAATTCGTCAACACCATCATCCTTTACAATGCCCAGCTTGTCGCCATAATCCACAATCTCATGCATATAACGTTCGGTCGCGGCCTCAAAAGCAGCCTCCAGCTTTTGATCGTCAATTTTTTGCGCAAGAATTGTGAAGTTTCCCATATACGCGCCACATAGCAAGGATTGATTGTACTTGCCGCGAAACTCTGAGTTAACGTTATCTTGTGCAAGCGAAATACTTGATGATCCAAAAAGTGAAAATGAGATAGCGAAATAAGAAAACTTTTTCAGCATTGCTATTCTCCTCTTTTTTGCTCGAACAAAAATCAAACACCATGATGATCAGAATCCTTATTATATCCATAGCGGATAGACGAGCGATCACTTGTAAATTGCTTTGTCCAAAGCTGTTATTCTGAAAGATTTTTTGAATGACTGGTTTGTTTACAGACGTTGGCACGATACGAGCGACCGCCGTGTTGGCCCTTATCGTGCAAGCTTGAAGAACCCCTTTTCTTCCAAAGGAGCAAGCTCTCTTTGTCGCTGTATTACGAGGTACAGATCAGCCTATGCTCCTGAGATGGTTCTGCAGATATTTTTCGACCGTACTCATCTCGGTTTCGAGAATTGATGTTTCTATAATAAACGGACTTCCAAACCGCCTTGCGAGTGCCTCTGCAGTTTGTTTCGATCGGCCAGATGGAAGAGATGCAATGTATGTATCTAAATCCTTGTGCAAAATAATGAAAATAGATTTGTTCTTGATCGTGTAACCAGTGAAATCGCTCCATCTTCCAGCAAAACGCCCTGTGAAACCGTCAACAATTAAGCCGTCATCCGAAATTATTACCCTCGGTTTTGGTTTACTCAGGCTCTTCATAGCAAACCAGAGTAGCCAGAGAGACAGTAGTAAGCCAACACAGCTAAGTCCGTAGACCATTAAAGGTGAACGGAAAAAGCGAAAGATTGAATCAGGATTGGGGCCGATCCAGAGCATAACAACCATGCCAACCGCCATAGCTGCCATAACTAATCCGCCGATAATTAGTTTGGTATTTTTTTGGTATATAACAAGTTGTTGAGACATATATTGAAGCTCCTGTCAGTTTAATTGGCGATTAATGTAAAGGCATGCTGAAGTAGGACTTTTGCCGTTTGAATTTACGCACAACGATGCCTGTTTGCGATTAATTTTTTCCGAACGATTTGTGCAGGTGTTTTGTAGCTCAAATGTTTGCGCTGTGTATTGCTGAAGCGATGACAGATGAATGCAAGGTCTCGATGACTGAGAGCGAGCGGATCAAGGTCTCGGGAAAGCCTGCGTCTTGTGCACCTATCAGTGTTTTCAACAGTGCCTTTCTACCAGCGTACCTGCGGATCACAGAACCATGTTTGCGACCCAATCCCATTCTGCAGATAAGACCAATCTGTAAACTCAGTACCACGATCAAAGGTGATTAATCGGCGGACCATTTGGTACAGGTTGTAGTACCCTATCCGCCACCGATCAGGACAGACGATCAGTGTTGCGCAACAAAACCGTAAGGCATGTGACCCGCTCGACCATAAGCATCACATTGGCTTTGCCTAACTTCTTACGTTTGACAACCATATCCGGGGGCATGAGATCGGATGGCGTTCCAACCGTATTCTCCATGCAATCTGTTACGGCGACCAGCCATCACGGATGTGTTGGACCACAATCTTGCACAATTCATCAAACCGGATCAGCTTGCGTTGCTTCGAACGAAGCCATCCAAGCTTTTCAGCAATAATGTCCACGGAAAGCTTTGCAGGGCGCCAGCACGCTATTCTGCGGCGTTCATCCAGACCAATATGCGAATAGGTACGGGCCATGACAGGTTCGTTTCGTTGAATAGCTATTTCTTATCAATACCTAAAAATTGGTCCGGTTATTACCGCACATTGGACTGTATAGGTTGGTGTGGCAGAACAGACACGCTCCACAACTGAACAGAAAAGCACACCTATTTCCGATTGCATTATGTATGGCGGGAAATAAAACATGAGTTTTCAAATCAAGAAATGGGGGCGGGTTGAAATCCTGCCGATTGCAATATGGACGTTGCGTCTCTACGTTCTCTTCACGAAACGGAAAACGGGCGACTGAAGAAATTCTTTCAGCGGCGCTTGAGGAATAATGAAGACGCTTCGGATGCGATGCAGGAAACCTTCCTGCGCGTTCTCTCTGCGTCCCGGTCAACCCTGATAGAAAATCCGCAAGCCTATCTGTATCAGGTCGCTAAGAACGTCGCCAACAGGACGCTAGGCCGTGCCGCAAAAGATGCGGGGCTTTTCTTGTCCTTTGATGTGTCAGAACTTCATATCGCAGATGACGCCCCTTGTCAGGAGCGTATTGTTAGCGGTCGTCAATGTCTGCTCCTATTGGCACAGGCAATTGCTGAACTGCCGAACCGTTGTCAGCAGGTTTTCATTCTGAGCCGACTTCACGGAATGCCGAATGGAGAGATCGCGGCTGAACTGGGCATCACCCGCAACATGGTCGAAAAGCACATTATCAAAGCACTGCTACATTGCCGTAATGTGCGACTGAAAATAAATTCCTGAACGAACGTCAGAACTTAGCTTTCCAAATACTCTTAATAGTCAGGTTACGAATTTGTTCGTCTGGCAAATTCGGATCGGCGGCGATACAAAGGATGTCATGCGGCATCGAAACGATCCATCTATAAATGAATGCGACGAAGAGGCCGCGCTATGGGTAGCACGGCTTCAATCGAAGGACGCGACAGAAGAAGACAGAGCTGCCTTCGAGCTCTGGCTTGAAAGTGATCCGAAGAACGGCCTAGCCTACGAGGAGATGCAAGACCTTTGGGGTGATCTGAAACATATTCCAATGCCGAAGGCTGGCCTTGAGCGTCTGCGGCCTGGTCGACGACTGAGGTCGGCGGGCGTCGCAAGCGTTGTCATTGCTGGAATTGCCATCATCGGGCTCTACCGGGCTGGCTATTATGACCGTTGGCAGTCTGACTATTACACGGTTGCAGGCGAAATACGTGCAATTCGTCTGGAAGATGGCACTCAGGTCGACCTGAATACGGATACCGCTATCGAAGTTGCGTATACCGCCGACAAACGCACCATTCGCTTGTTGCGTGGGGAAGCATTCTTCAATGTGGCGAAAAATCCGCAACGTCCGTTTGTTGTGGATAATGGTAGTCTCAACGCTAGAGCCGTGGGGACACGATATACGGTTCGTAAAGCATCGGGTGCGCTGTCCAGTGAGGTACAAGTCGAGGAAGGAAGCGTCGAAGTAGAGACCGCGAGCGACCACGCATTGCTCAGTCCCGGTCAGGTTGCCACGGTCATAGAAAAAGACAAGATCGAAATCACTCGAGACGATGTCGAGAGTAAAACCGCTTGGAAAGACGGCAAGTTGATATTCTCCGAACGCCCATTGCGAGATGTGCTTGCCACGCTCTCCCGATACCGAAATGGACGAATTGTTCTGCTCGACCACACGATCGGCGATCAGAGAGTATCCGGTATTTTTGACATTAAGAACACTGATGACGCACTTAATGCACTCCAGGCAAGCCTGCCTGTAAACATGACCCGTGTTACCGATTTCCTTGTTTTTGTCAGCGCCAGATAAATTTTTCAATTTTTAAAAAAATTTACGTCAGGAGATACGCTGCTTTTGACTCTTATGTATCAGGAGGGCCGCAACCAGTCGCCCTCATGATCATAACAAAACGGGGTTGGTATGGCGGCCGCTGAACGAACAAACTATTTGCGAAACAAGGTAGTAGGAGCATTACTGGCGGGAATTTCGGTTCTGACGTTGAGCAGTTCGCTCTATGCGCAAACGAATTTGGGAAGCACAGCACAGGCATCGGCGCTGAATTTCTCAGTGTCGGCAGGATCACTAGAGAATGCGCTACTCCAGCTTGGCCGACAAGCAAATCTTAGGATTGTATATCCAAGCGAAATGACACGCGGAAAGCACAGCTCAGGAGTGATTGGAAATCACTCGCCTCAAAATGCTTTAGCAAAAGTCCTTTCTGGCTCTGGGTTGAACTACAGTTTCACCGATGCAAATACGGTAACAATCTCAAACGGATCAACAGGCGCATCTGCTCCAATTGACGCAAGTGGCTCGACGCTTCTCGATACAATCACCGTGTCGGGTGGGAAGGCCGACAGTCTAGAAGACGCGCCTTATCAGACGGCGGGTTCGAGCACCTACATTTCGGGTGAGAAAATCGAGCGGTTCCGGGGGACGTCGGTAGGTGACATGCTATCCGGCACGCCGGGGGTGTTGAACGCTGATAACCGTAATGGCGCTGCACTCGATGTGAATATTCGTGGCATGCAGGGACAGGGCCGCGTGCCGGTAAGCGTGGATGGTGCGATACAGGAAACGACAGTCTATCGGGGCTATTCAGGTATCGCAGGGCGTTCATACGTGGATCCAGATTTTATCGGCGGCGTCATGATCGAAAAGGGGCCTAGCTCAGCGGCGGATGGCGCAGGTGTGATCGGCGGCATCGTGCGCATGAATACAATTACGGTCGATGACATTCTACGGCCCGGCAAGAATTTCGGTCTGAGGATAAAGGGCGGCTTCAATTCCAACAGTTCTGCGCCGCCCGCGATCGATACGCAGGGCGGTTACTGGGGTGGTGGCATATATCCGAGTAATGCTGTTCCAACCTCATTCGGCGGAACGCGTGGCCTAGATAGACCATCCTTGCTCGAACCCACCGGCGGTTCCGGCAGTATCGCAGGCGCTTTCAGATCGGAACATGTCGATCTTGTCGCTGCCTATGCACGCAGAAAGAATGGGAATTACTTCGCGGGAACAGGCAACGACGCTCCCACGCTCAAGTTCTTCGCCGACTGCGGGGGCAGTGTATCATCCGACGGCTGCTCTCAAGTGGCGCCCGGCATGACAGGCGTCGCATTTGAGGGAGTGAACCGTTATCGCGCTGGCGAGGAGGTGCTTAACACTTCGCAGGACAACGCCTCTATCCTTCTCAAGGGTACGCTTCGCCTTCCTGACGAACACGAGTTTGATCTGAGTTACATGCGATACGAGAGCAAGTATGGCGAGATCATGCCGTCGCAGATCATATATTTCGGAGGCCAGGGACCGTACCAGGGCAAGCTGAATGAAGTGGTGATGGATACCTACACGTCAAGGTACAAATGGAATCCGGAAGGCAATGATCTGATCAACCTCAAGGCCGGATTGTGGATGACGGATGCCGAGCTCAAGATTCCAACTCAATTCTACCGTGAAGCTGATCCGAGCCTGCTGAATGCCTACGGCACAAAAAACCGGCGCTGGGGCTTCAATGCCGAGAATAGATCCGAGTTCGATACTGCATGGGGTGGTCTGTCGCTGAACTATGGTGGCTCATATACATATGAAACCATAGAACCAGGCGAAGGCGCAGACTGGCGTAACAGCCGTTTTGGCAATCGCCAGGAGGTCAGCCTCTTTACCGCAGGCCAGTGGAAGCCTTCTGACTGGCTGACGCTAGATGCATCCCTGCGCTATTCCGACTTCAAGTCGACAGATAAACAGCCTCAGATTGCCTCGACCGTTGAATACCGCACGATCAGTGATGGAAATGGCGGCACGATCGAAATGACGACTGCGGAATATGCGCTCTTGCCGAGACCGCGCCCGACGACGATCAGCACGCGATACGTGTACACCTATCGGCGCGATGACCGGAACTACCAAGGCGATGGCTTTGCGCCCATGTTCAGCGCAACCGTAGAGCCCTGGCAAGGCTTTCAGTTCTACGGAAAATATGCCGAGGCGATACGGCTCCCCAGTCTGTTCGAAACAACCAGAGGCTTTTCGACCGTAGGTGCTATGCCTGGTCTTGGGTTGGGTCTCAAGCCTGAGCATGCAAAGACATGGGAATTAGGTCTCAATGTCCTGAAGGATGACGTCTTCACCGGCGGAGACAAACTTCGTCTTAAAGCGAGCTATTTTGACAACAGGGTGAACGACTACATAACCAGAACGTCCCTCGCGACCGGTCCGGGCGGAACCGCGCCCATCGTGAACATTGACTATGCCGAGTTGCGCGGCATTGAGCTGCAGGCGTCTTATGATATGGGCCGTTTCTTCGGTGATCTGGCCTATACGCACTACACGCATACGAATTTCTGCAATCGGCCGGAGAACGTCAATCCAGGAACCCCGTTTGCTCTTTGTAATGCCGGCGGGACAGAAAACAGCTATGTCGTCAACCAGCTGCCTCCCAAGGACAGTCTGTCTCTGACGCTCGGTGCTCGCGCCTTTGAAGAGAAACTAACCGTCGGAGGGCGTGTGACCTATGTCGGCGACCGAGGTATCGGCGGCGTGCTTTCAGATTCAATGAACTCTGGCGGCGGCACAATAGAACTGGTGAAGTGGGAGCCGTATACACTTGTCGACTTGTTTGCAAGCTACAAGGTCAACGAGCAATTCCAGGTCGATGCGGCAATCGACAATGTAGCTGACGTCTATTACATGGACACGCTGACGCTGGGTTTGATGCCCTCTCCGGGTCGTACGTTCCGAATGAACATGACGGCGAAGTTCTGACCGGAACGGCACTCCCATGAACAAACAAGTCACGATCAAATTGTTCGCGGCTTTGTCGGCATCCCTCGCTGCTATGGTGGAAGCGTTCTTAGCCCATGGCTCATCCTGTCAATCTGAACGGAATATTCCGTTCAGATTGACAGGCGTGGCTTGCGATGTCTCGAGCGCCTTATTTTTGCGTTCTCCTTCATCTCTTCGAAAAATACGCATCTACCTTACCGTTCAGCAGATCAGCTTCGATGTTGAAGGCCACTTTCACGATGTTGCTCAACAACGCAGATAAGCGGCCAATTGTGCATTCTGATAGTCGTATAATTGATACCAGTTCTTAGATAGTTTAACTTAAACACCGAGTGAGCATTGTCTGGGCTGGTGCCGCATGGCTTAGTCATTAATGAAGCCGCTGTTGACGACGACGTAATGATTATCGTCCTCTGATGAGCATCGTTATGCGCCTCCACGACTTTAATAATGTCTAAAATTACACCCGCAGATTAACAATGCTGCGCTGCTTCATTCCATGCGAACACATTTATAAAATCTGGGCAACAGAAGTCCAACCGCTTAAATTGAACGGCACAATAATCCCAGAAACAATGATCTTGTATTTATGGGATCGCTTCAAACGAGCACGGCGCCAGTCTTGACATTTTATATTGGAACATATAGTGAACAAACTGATGAAAAAGTCTCTTAAAGAACGCCTGGCTATTCTGTCTGATGCTGCAAAGTACGATGCTTCATGTGCGTCGAGCGGCACTGTCAAACGGAACTCAGCATCGTCTGGCGGACTTGGTTCGACAGAAGGTTCCGGAATCTGCCATGCTTACGCACCAGATGGCCGTTGTATTTCGCTTCTAAAAATTTTGATGACCAATTTTTGCATTTACGACTGTGCTTATTGCATCAACAGATCATCGAGCAATGTCGAGCGGGCGAGGTTTACCGCTGAAGAAGTTGTGTGGTTGACGCTGGAATTTTATCGACGCAACTACATCGAAGGCTTGTTTCTTTCTTCGGGTATTATTCGTTCTTCTGATTACACCATGGAAGAAATGGTGCGCATCGCCAGAGAGCTCCGCACCACGCATAATTTTAGGGGATATATTCATCTTAAATCCATTCCGGAAGCCTCGCCGCAACTGATCGATGAGGCGGGGCTATATGCTGATCGTTTGTCGATTAATATCGAATTGCCGACGGACGCTGGTATCAGCAAGTTCGCACCTGAAAAGCGGCCAGAAAACATTCGCAGATCAATGGGAAATCTGCGTATGAAAATTGAGGATATGGCTGAACCGAGCCTACAAACCAAGCGGCGGCGTAGATTTGCGCCAGCAGGTCAAAGCACGCAAATGATTATCGGTGCTGATGCTGCAAACGATGCGACCATCCTTGGTACAAGTGCTCGGCTCTATGGTAGTTACGGATTGAAGCGCGTTTACTATTCAGCATTCAGTCCGATCCCGGATTCTTCAAAAAACTTACCGTTGATCAAGCCTCCTCTCATGCGGGAGCATCGGCTATATCAAGCCGACTGGCTGTATCGGTTTTATGGGTTCGATATCAGCGAAATTACCTCTTCATCGGCCGATGGAATGCTCGATTTGGATATAGATCCCAAATTGGCCTGGGCACTTGGCCACCGTGAAAGTTTTCCAGTAGATGTAAATCGTGCTGATAAAGAGGCACTGCTTCGTGTGCCAGGGTTCGGTACGAAAACGGTGAGTTCTATTGTCTCGTCACGTCGGTTCAAGCGCTTGCGTCTTGAAGATATTGGTCGGCTCGGCGTATCTCTGAAAAAGGTACAGGCTTTCATTTTAGCAGAAGGATGGACACCGCACCGTCTGATCGATCGCACAGATTTACGGTCAATGTTCATGCCTAAGCCGCAGCAATTGTCGCTGCTATGACGGAAACCTGTTTCCTTGAAGGGCGTGGAGATTTTTCGGAGTGGCGCAGTGCTGCAAGACGGTTTCTTCTTGCGAATGTTGAACCGAGAGATATCGACTGGCGACTTCGAGGTCAGCGGCAGGGATTGCTTGATCAGGATGACAACCCAAAATCTGGTGAAGATGCTCAGCAGCGTGGCACTGCCGCAATCAACGTTCCTTTGGCATTTCTTCGGCTAGCAGAAGCCGTGATTTGTCATTCCGACCCTACTCGCTTCGGATTGTTATATAAGCTTCTCTACCGCTTACGGTCAGAACGACATTTATTGGATTTGAAGTCGGACGCAGACGTTGCGGTTGCACATCGCATGCTAAAATCTGTTAGTCGTGATTATCATAAAATGACAGCCTTCGTTCGGTTTAAGGAAATGCCGCTTCCTATAAACGTCATAGGTCGCAGACGATTTATGGCATGGTTCGAACCAGATCATTTCATTGTTAGGAGAGTCGCTCCGTTTTTTCAGCGTCGTTTCAACGATATGGATTGGATAATCACGACGCCCCACGGATCGGCTTCCTGGGATGGTGAAAACCTGCATTGTTCATCTGAGCCAACTATCAAGCCAGACATTAATGATGAAACGGAGCAACTTTGGCGTACGTACTATGCATCTACCTTCAACCCAGCGCGATTGAAGGTAAAGATGATGATGACGGAAATGCCGAAAAAATATTGGAAGAACCTTCCAGAGGCAGACCTCATTCCTAACCTGATTGCAGGTGCCGAAGCCAGAGTTGTTGAGATGGGGCAAAAGCAGGCCAGTACCCCTTTGCCATTCCATGATCGCCTGCAAAAAGCTGCTGTCCGTATTCCGACCGCGCCGGTCGATGAGGTCGATACGATTGACGCTCTTAAGGAAAGTGCGCGATATTGTAACCGGTGCGATCTTCATTGCCGTGCTACGCAAACGGTGTTTGGCGAAGGCCCACCCAATGCGCGTGTCATGATTGTCGGCGAGCAACCGGGTGATCAGGAAGACCTTGCAGGGCAGCCATTTGTTGGACCTGCCGGGCGCGTCTTGAACGAAGCCCTTTCGGCAGCGGGTTTAGATCGAAATACGCTATACCTTACGAATGCAGTTAAACATTTTAAGTATGAACCGCGCGGGAAGCGACGCATCCACCAGCGGCCAAATACCACTGAGATTGAGCACTGTCGCTGGTGGTTAACAAAGGAAATAGATATTGTGCAGCCAAAGCTAATCGTAGCGATGGGTTCCACCGCATTATTTTCTCTCACCGGCCAGAAAGATAGGTTGGAGGATATACGTGGTCAGACAATAGCCATGCAAGATAAACGAACACTTCTTGTGACCGTCCATCCTTCTTATATTTTACGAATACCAGACAGTGGAAAACGCAACGATGCACTGGCACAGTTTCGCGAGGACTTCGATCAGATAAGGCGAATGTCAATCTGACTAAGCTTATTTATCTCCTTTGTTGCAATAAAGATATCAATTAATCTTAGTGGTAAGATCCGGCTTTTTACGGTCAGTTGTGTTATTCAAAGCAAATTATCTCTTGATGTGCTAATCCGTGTGCCATCGGTTAATAAGGAAACGAATAGGATGAGTGGCTTTTTGGCCCTTCTAGACGATGTCGCGGCGATTACTAAAATTGCAGCAGCTTCCGTTGATGATATAGCGGCAAATGCTGCAAAGGCTGGCACGAAGACGATTGGCGTTTTGATTGATGACGCCGCTGTTACACCGAATTATGTTGTTGGTATAACGGCTGCACGCGAATTACCAATGGTCGGAAAAATCGCGCTCGGGAGCTTGCGTAACAAAGCTTTGCTGATCCCTGCGCTCTTATTGCTAGACTATTTCATGCCGATAGCAATCACCGCACTTTTGATGATCGGTGGTGCTTATCTTTGTTTTGAGGGTGCTGAAAAAGTCTGGCACAAGATATTTCCTGGTCACGACCACGAAAATGCTGAAGGAAGTCTCGATAAAGACCCTACCGCACTTGAAGAGAAGCGCGTCGCAGGTGCCATTAAAACCGACCTTATTCTTTCTGCTGAAATCATGACGCTGGCGCTCTCCATGATCGAAACAAATTCTATCTGGGTCGAGATTGGAACCCTGATTACGGTCGGTATCATGATTACCGTTTTAGTTTATGGCGTTGTCGCAGTCATCGTTAAACTTGATGATTTCGGTGTCTTGTTGGCTAGAAAGGGGCGTTTTTCGGTAACGCGAACCATCGGCCGATTGACAGTGCATGGAGTACCAAAATTACTGCACCTTTTGACCATCATTGGAACGGCAGCAATGCTTTGGGTTGGTGGTAACATCTTTATACATAGTCTCCACGAATTTGGCATTCACCAACCCTTTGAAGGTATCTCTACTTTAGCAGCTATGCTGTCCGGCCAGGTAACCATAAATCTTGCAAGCATGATAAATTGGATTGCTACAGCTTTTGCTGATGGAGTTTTTGGGTTCATATTAGGTACTGCAGTTGTAATATTCATATCGAAAATTATAAATCCAGCTTTGAAGTTTGTTTCACGATCGGCATGAAAATTTAATCGAACTTCTGGAGGGGCAATATACGCCATATGAAACTAAACAATGGATCGGGCCTATGCTTTGACCGCAGAACGATGAACATGATGCCGGTTAGTTTCGACATAATTATCGAAAGGCATGCTGCGGAAAACGCAAAACTTTTCTTGAGCAATTAACGGGATCTACTCCCGCTTTTCCGGAAGGTTGCGACCTATGACGATAGGATTTGATGAATATTCATCGCATCAAATCCCTATTTTTTGCAAAGAGGACCTTAACCTTCAAATACGATGGCCCGTTTTCTCATCAAACAGGTGGAGTGCAGACAAATCGAATGAGAGTCCAATCTGATCACCTGCCTGCACATTACTTCGCCCTTGCAGCACAAATGAAATTTCAGGCTCGGTCTTCAACGATATGAACGTTGATGAACCGGTTGTCTCAACTGCTGCAACTTCAAGATTCAAGCGCCCATCTCCGAATGGCACGACGCTAATATGCTCAGGTCGCAGGCCCGTAATAACCCGTCGTCCTGCCTCCAATGCCTGAGGCGAGCGCAATGGCTTCGTCGCACTTATTCCGATCTCCAGCATAAGCGCCTGCCCATCAGCGCCCACACTCGCAGGTATGAAATTCATCGCAGGCGAACCAATAAAACCAGCTACGAAACGGTTCACCGGTTTGTCATATAGCTCTACCGGCGATCCTTGCTGCTCAATCATGCCATCGCGCATCACCACGACATGATCGGCCATTGTCATGGCCTCTATCTGATCATGGGTAACATAAACTGATGTCGCATTAAGGCGATCGTGCAGTGCTCGGATCTCCTTTCGCATATGAACGCGCAATGCAGCGTCAAGATTGGAAAGCGGCTCATCAAATAAAAATGCCTGCGGGTGCCTGATAATAGCTCGGCTCATTGCCACACGCTGACGCTGTCCGCCTGATAACTCGCGCGGGTAACGCTTCATCAGATGGGAAAGCCCGGTTGTCGCTGCAACCTCTTCTGCCGCCTTCCGAGCTTCGGCTTTGTTTACGCCACGTATTCTCAGGGAATATGTCAGGTTCTGTTCTACTGTCATATGCGGATAAAGTGCATAAGACTGAAAGACCATCGCTACGTCACGCTTGCGTGGTGGCACACCATTCATCAGCGCTCCCGCAATCCGCATATCTCCGCCCGATATCGTTTCAAGCCCGGCAAGCGAACGAAGCAACGTGGATTTCCCGCAGCCAGATGGGCCAACGAGAGCCACAAAGGTACCTTTCTTAATTGCCAGATTGATATCTTTGAGCGCGTGGAAATTACCATAATGTTTATTAACGTTGGACAGTTCGATTTGCAGGCTCATTTGAGCGCTCCCGAGGTTAGGCCGGACACAATTCGGCGCTGCAAGAGAATGAACAGAGCGAGAATGGGCGTTACATACATGGTCGCGTAAGCCATGATGTTGTTCCATTCACTTGTATTCGGCCCCATAAAGGAGTTCAGTCCAACGCTTGCCGGTTGAAACTCCACAGCCTGAATGATGGACTTAGAATAAACGAATTCTCCAAAGGCCTGCATGAAAATCAAGATAGCACTAACAAGAATACCATTGCGGGCTAGTGGCAGTACGATGTGAAAAAATGCCCCCACTCTCGAATTACCGTCTACGAGTGCAGCTTCTTCTAGTTCCTGCGGAACAGCCATGAAAGTCGCCCGCACCAGCACAACAAAGAACGGCATGCTTTTGGCAGCAATGGCTAAGATAACGGCAAAGCGTGGATAATCGAGCAAACCGAACTGCGAAAAGCCAACAAAAATTGGCGTAATCATCAGCGAGGCAGGCAGCACCTGAAGCATCAGTATCAGGAACAATCCAACATCAACCCAGACATTGCGGTAGCGGGCGAGCACATAGGCACAGCCAACACCGAGTATGCTGATGAGGCTGACGGCCCCCAATGCTATGATCACAGAATTCCACAAATATCGGCCCATATTCCGGCTTTGCCATACATTGGAATACGTGTCCCATTGAGCGGAATGAGGCAACAGAGTTGGTGGATTCGCAAACATTTCCGATCCGCTTTTGAGAGATGTTATATACATCCAGTATAGCGGAAAGAGATAAATAGCTGCCAAAACGAGGGCAATTGCCAGCATGAGACGGTTGCGGGTTTTCATGTTCATCCGCGCACCTCATGTCGTGTTGAACGCACATACACGACCGAAGCCAGCATGACGAAAACAATCATGATTACAGAGATAGTCGCACCTTTACCGAAGTCATATTGTCGGAATGACAGATCCCATGCCCAATATTGTGCAACATTTGACGTATTATTTGGTCCACCATCGGTGATGGCTGCAAAAAGATCAAATTGCTGGAGCGTGAAGATCAATCCAAGTGCAATGATTGCTCCAATCGTGGACCGCATCATTGGCAATGTTATTGTATAAAAGCGCTGCCATGCATTCGCGCCGTCAAGCTCAGCGGCTTCATAAAGATCATCCGGTATCGCAGCCAACCCAACCGACAACAGGATCATATTGAAGGACGTGCCTAACCAAACATTGGCTATTATCACAGCCCATAGCGAGAATGACGGATCTGAGCGCCAAAAAATATTGGCATCAATAATACCTCCCTCACGCAGAAGAAAATTCAGAACTCCAAAATCGCCTGAAAGTATCCAGTTCCAAACTGCTCCAACCACAAGTCCTGGCATCACCCAGGATACGAGGAACAAGCCACGAAGCCATGTCGAACCCGGAAAATTCGCCCAGAAAAAGAGTGCCAATCCAAACCCGATCAGAAACTGTCCCGCAATTGAAGCGACAACAAATACAATTGTATTCGTCAAAATCGGAAGAGTTTCAGGTTGACGAAAGAGATCGATATAATTCTTAAAGCCAACAAAAGGCCTGACAAACGTGCCAAGACTGAACATGTCGACTTCCTGAAAACTCATGATCACATTATAAATCAGCGGCAAGCCAGCCAGCACGAACAAAAATAGAAACGGTACGGCGATCAACATAATGTCGAAACCGCGACCATCTCTCATGCTGGAAAACAACTTCTTCATCAAACACCCATTTGTTCGGATCGGGCTGCCCATCGATAAGCGACAGACAGCCCTGCCCGGGGAGGATAAGGTCGGTTTTTGAAAGCCTTAGACGCTTGATAACAAGCCAGCGTCTTAATTAACCTTCAGTAAGTTTGATTTTCTCCGCAGCCTGATCAAGCGCTTCTTTCGCAGACATCTGACCCGTCAAAGTGGCCTGAACGGCATCTTGAATCGCTTTGGATATTTTGGGCCATTCTGGCGAGGGGCCACGTGGCTGCGCATATTGCAACTGTTCAACAAATACCTTCAAAGCATCGTCCTTTGTTTGATTGCCGGTTGAGGGTGCAGCAATGTCGGAACGAGCGGGTAGTTGTCCAAAATTTTTGAACATATCCTTGTCCTGAGAAACGAAATACTCAAGCACTTTAAAAGCTTCATCAGGATGTTTGCTGTTGGAGAAAATTGCCCAGTTATAATCTCCCATCGCCGACGATCTTGGAGAATCTGCACTTGGCACTGGCAACAAGGCCACCCCCCAGTCAAACTTGGCATCGGTGATCATTCGATCAATTTCCCAGGGCCCTGAGATTGCCATACCAGCATTGCCAGCATTAAATGTCGCGGTCGCATCCCACTGACTGCGCGTCAAGGTATCGGGAGATGCAAGTTTCTCATCAATAATTGTTTTCCATGTATCCAGCGCTTTAACTGCGCCATCAGCATTAATGTCTTTATATGAGGCACCAGCCATCTGCACCCACGGCAAGAACTGGAAAGTCCCCTCCTCGTTCGCTTTGGCGGAAAAGGCAAGTCCATAAACATTTTTGGATGGATCTGTCAGCTTGCGGGCGGCTGAAACCAACTCATCCCATGTTTTTGGGGGACTTTCAGGATCAAGGCCTGCTGATTTAAACATGTCCTTATTATAATAAAGTGCAATCGTGTTGGTTGCCTTTGGAATGCCAAAATACTTGTCATCCCACATTGTCGACTTAAGTGGTCCCGGAAAATAATTGTCTGGCTTTACAACGTCAGATGCCGCAATCTTATCGGTAAGATCAAGAAATGCTTTGCGCGCTGCAAACATGGCATGATTTGGATTATCGATCGCAATAATGTCAGGGGCATTACCGGTCGAATACGCCCGCATTGCTTCGCTCACGAGATCATCAAACTGAACCTGCCGAAATTCAACGCGAATGCCATTATTGAGCTTATTAAATTCCTTGGTCATGTTTGGCACAGGCTGAATCTCACGATCCACAGCCCAAACATTAATTGTTACGTCTTCGGCATATGCTGAAACCGCGCTGACCGAAGCACTCGCCAACGCCAACACACCCACAGTTAGGTTCTTTACGATTCCCATAGTCTCCTCCTCCTTGGTTATCGCTTGCTAAATCTTAATAAACGGCCGCTCCCCCGGCCGTTTATTTTTCACTTAAGCCGGATAGTTAACAAACTCTCCGCCCCGGCATTTTTTTAGATAATTTAGTCCATGAACCTGACCGGTCATTTCAAGATCACCACGGTAAACGGGATCATGCCAACCTTCGATGTCTATTGAACCCGACCAGCCAGCCAGACGTAATTCTGAAATCACATCAGTCCAGTTGGTATCCCCGAAGCCCGGGGTACGCATGAATACGAATGGCTCTTTGCCAAAGATTCCATGCTCTTTGATCACATCCCAACGGATTGTCGCATCTTTTCCATGAACGTGGAAAATCTTATCTGCCCATTTGCGAATTTGCGGGATGGGATCGATGAGATAAACCATTTGATGGCATGGCTCCCATTCAATACCAATATGATCATCTGGCGTTTCGTTGAAAATCAATTCCCATGCATCTGGATTATGAGCAATATTCCAGTCACCTGTCGCCCAATTACCATCCATAGCGCAGTTTTCGAACGCGATTTTGATTCCTTTGTCAGCGGCACGCTTGGCCAGCTCACTCCACACCTCTTTGTACCGTGGAAGACTATCTGTCAGCGGCTTGCCCCGTACACGCCCAGTAAAACCTGCAACACAGGTAGCGCCAAAATGATGCGCATTATCAATGCAATCTTTCCAACCTTGAAGCGTTTCGAGATCAATGTCGGTCGTTTCCAACGGATTGCCAAACATACCGAGCGTCGAAATCGTAATATCACGATCACCAATTGCCTCTACGCATCGCTTGCCCAAATCTGCAAGATCCTGGCCATTTGTCGTCTGCCAGAAAAATGGCTCGAAACTCTCAAAGCCCAAGTCAGCTATCTGACTGATGCGTTGCGCCGCATCTTCCTTAGACCCTCTGACCATCGTTCCCATGCGAATAGATTTTGCCGGATTGCTCAATGTCTAACCCTCATGCTGCAATTGTTACACGTTGACGAAGATTGGCACTTTCAATCGCACCAACCACCATCGCCAGACTTTTAATATTGTCGGAAGAAGCTGTTTCCGGAGAAGTTCCGCTTTTGATCGCATCCAAGAAAGAAGACAGAACACTCGCATGGCCGTGTGTTTCTGTATCATTTTCAGGTCCAGAAACGTTTACGAATTCAGATCCATGAAGCAGCCCAGCATCCATGCCGGCTAAGGATGCCTTTAAGCTATCTTCTCCGTCCCAGGTAATCATGCCTTTGGAGCCAACCAACCGCCAAGCACTTTCCCAACTCGTACGCTCACCTTCTGCGCACCAAGAGCCACGATACGTGAAAACGACATTGTTGGAAAATTCAAAAACGGCATTTGCCGCTGCACCATGGCTATACCATGATCCCTTAGGATTGGTTTCAAGGCAATAGACGGCATTTGGAACTTCACCGGCTACAAAACGCGCGGCGTCAAAGGTGTGAATTGCCATATCAAGAAGAAGAACATTGCGCATTTCTTCGCGGAAGCCGCCAAAATGTGGCGCTAAGAAAAAATCACAATGTATCGCAGAAAGATCGCCAATAAGGCCTTCTTTAACAGCGCGTCTCAAACGCCGGATACCCGCAATAAAGCGTCTATTTTGTACAATAGCATGAACTTTACCGGCTTCTTTAGCCAAGGATATAAGCTTTTGCCCTTCTTCGATAGAAGAGGCCATCGGCTTTTCGCTTAATACATGACAGCCAGCGGCCAAACCTGTCGATACAACTTCAAAGCGTGCGGCAGGAACAACGATGTCAAACAGGACATCTGCATGTGTTGCTTTGAGCACCTTATCAAGATCTGAACCAATCAGAGCATTGGTGAGGCCAAACTCCTGCGCCAAAGCCTCCGCTGTCTCATGATTGAGATCCACAAGCCCAACGATACGCAGCGACGAAGACAGTTCTGGAGACGACGCGATTGCGCGCAACCAACCTTTGGCCATAGCTCCGCAACCGCATATAACGGCATTCAATGTCACGATTTCCTCCCGATTACAGTGCACGTTCTCCTTAACGCACATATTCCGTAAACGTTTACGACGCTATGCGATTAATGCTATATGTGTCAAGACCTGTTAAAAGCCGAACCAAAAAAATCGCGTGGGGAGTGAATCATGAAGGGCATTCGTCAGCTTGCCGAGCATCTGAATATTTCTATTGGCACTGTTTCCAGAGCGCTCAATGGCAAGCCTGATGTGAACGAAGAAACGCGCCAGCGCGTTCTGGAAGCTGCTGAAACCCTTGGATATGTCGCCAACCAATCAGGGCGCAGCCTTCGACAAGGAACAACCAACGTCATTGGACTCATGACTGGAAGTACGCCCGAAACAGTCGAGAATGCTGATAATTTTTTTACAGGGCTGACAGACGGGCTGCAGAGCGTACTGACCCAGCACAACCTTGACCTCGTTATTCTTCCTTGCCCCGAGGATGAAGACAGCGAAGAATATCTTAAGCGTATGGTAGCGCGTCGCATGGTCGATGCTATGATAATCTCTTCAACCAAACGCATTGATCGGCGCATTGATTTTCTGATCCGTGCCCGCCTGCCATTTTTAGCTCTGGGCCGGTCGCAATCTGGCGGCGCTCACACGTGGATTGATCTCGATTTTGAAGGTGTCGCGCGGCAAGCGGTTAATCGGTTTGTCACCAACGGGCACCGTCGCATCGCAATCGCCATACCAGACAATGATATCAATCTTGGCTATCTTTTTATGGATGGGTATAAAAAAGCCCTTCAAGAAAACGGCATTCCATTCGACCCCTCTTTGATCATCAGGGCGCGTTCAAGCGAGCAAGGCGGCTACCACGCTGGCAGTGAGCTGCTACAAATGAGCCCTCGTCCGACTGCAGTGGTTTTAATCTATGAGCTGATGGCGCTCGGTTTGTATCGGCGACTTGAAGAAGCGGGAATTGTGCCAGGTCGCGATGTCGCCGTGATCGGCTTTCGGGAAGAGCCTCGTGGACGCTTCATGCAGCCACAATTAACGAGCTTCAGATTGTCTCTCCACGAATTGGGAATATCTGTTGGCCAAGTCTTATTATCAACTATGCCAGCTTACGCAGATATTTATAACAGACAAGAGCAGCATATTATCTGGCCTATGGAACTGGTTGCTGGTGAGAGCGGCTAGTTTGATCGCACCCCTCCGATTAAGCATTCAGAACGGGTGATTTCCACTGCTGATCTTTGACTGGGGAGAATGCGTGTTCAGCGAAAACGTTGAAATTTCAGGGCGCACATTGAGCTCCTTACTATTTTTGTTCCAAGGCATTTCCTTTTTTATTCCGGCGCTATAAATTGAGTTTAATAATCAAGTTTTTGAACACTCATCGTCTCGATAAAATTCTCTTGCCTGCAAGACAGTGAAGTCAATGCTGGCCAGTACGGACATAACTCACCATGAGCGCCGCCCTTCCGGTAAGCAACTTTACAGCGCGTGATATTCTGCAACACAGTGCGTCTCTGTCGCTTGAAGTGGAGCCTTCCGATATTTCAGCAACTGTTATGGAGACGCCGTTTTTCGCCGGACAGCTCCTTGTAAGAGAAGTGCAGCCCGGACTGACTGTGACAGCAAGTGACGTCACCTACCTCACGGATGAAGAGGTTATCGTCAACGTTGACACAGCACTCTCCTGTGGCTTTCTACTGGAAGGAGATGCTGAAGAAATTTTAATCGGCGAAAAACATCGTGTCCGCAAACGCCTTAATTGTCCGGTGCTTGTTGGCTATGGAACACGAAGTTCTTGCCGCTGGCGCCCCGCGCTTCATCACAGAAGTATCGGCAGCGGGTTTATGATTAAGCCATCATTTTTTGACCGCTTCGCCGATGACATTACCGACGACGGGTTGATCACGCTGCGCAATTTTATTGCAGGTGGAATTCAAACCGAGACGCTGCCCTGTGCACCTGCGCTTGCTGACCGCGCCCGACTGGCATTATCGCATCCTTATAATGGCCAGCTTGGTCAGCTTTTTCTGGAAAGCAATACGCTTTATCTTGTCACCGAAATAGCGGATCAGCTTAAACGGCAGACAAAACTCGTTTCGAAATTAGGGCGACGCCATTATGATCGCGTCATCGAAGCCAGTGATTTTCTTGATAGGAATCTGAATAACCCGCCAACATCCCTTGAAATTGCGCGCCGTGTCGGCATGAATATAACGACGCTTCAGGCAAACTTTAAAACCGTATTTGGTACGACAATTTTCGGATATGTTCGGAGACAACGGCTTTCAATCGCTCAGATTTTAATGCTCGAACATAAACTGACCGTTGCAGAGGCTGGACGGCGCGTAGGCTATGCAAGCCCGTCAGCATTTGCGGCTGCCTATAAACGCCAGTTCGGTTACTCACCGACGCAAGAGGACGCGGTTTAAAGCAAATATATTATTTTACGCGACGATTTTTTAATGTCTCGCGACGATCGCAAGCTGGTGAATTTATCACAGCCACGATAAAGTTGAACTTAAAATTCAACTTACCCTCAAGCCTTGATATTCCGATGGCTGGAGGGCGCGTGGAGATAAAACGTGCATTCAAAAGCCACTTGCCGCCCTTTACTCGCAAGCACCGCCTTAAGCATATTGTTTACAAGCGGCATCGCTTTTCAGGCACACGCGCAAGAGAGCGCTTCAACTCTTGTACTCGACACCATTACGATCTCGTCGCGCAAGCAGGATGAAAAAGACCTTACATTGCCTATTGCGACAACAATTCTGGCGCCAGATCAGATCGGCGCATCGACCCTCGATCCTCTTTCGGAAATCGCACGCCAAACGCCAGGCACCGTCTTTGTAGATTATGGCCGTTTTGGCGAAAACTATCTGACGATGCGCGGAACCGCCGTACTTGGTTCGGCACAAAACCCGCTCGACAACACGGTTGGCTTTTCCACCAATGAGATTCCTACAAGCCTCTCGGGCATCAATGCTCCGATGCTTGATGTGGATCATGTAGAAATACTAAAAGGGCCTCAGGGAACCACATTCGGCCGCAATGCACTTGGCGGCTCTATCAATATTGTTACAAAGCCTGCTGATGGAAAAAGAGAAGTCAGGGTCGACACTGAAATCGGAACCGACGGCTTTGGTTTCGTTCAAGGCACTGTAGGCGGATGGATTCTCCCCGATAAAGTTGCCGGACGCGGTGTAATCCGTTTAGAGAAGTTCGATGGAGACATTCCCAATACGGTACTCGGAGGTGATGACGGCGCATCTCGGATCGGAGCTGCGCGCGGAACTCTACGCTTCACACCGGATAGCACACTGACAATCGACATTTCAGGCGATTATAGTCGTAATCGCAATTCTAATCCGTCCAATATTCTGTTGGAAACTGGCGACTTTCCACTCAGCGGGCAGGATATCCGGCCTTTCAATCAACAATCGATTGGTGGTGGCTCGGTCAAAATTTCTAAAGAGTTCGATGCCTTTAGCTTAACTTCGACCACGAGCCTTCAGGATATTCGGGTTAGAAGTAATAATGATTTTACCGACAGTCTTCTCTATTCGGCATATCTGAATGCGACAGGCATGTCTGCATACCTACCCTACTACAATTACTTTAATGACACATCAGCTGATAAATTGCGCTTTCGCGATCACGAGCGGATTTTCAATCAGGAAATTCGTTTGAACTCCCTCGACAGGGAACCTTTGAAGTGGGTGGTTGGCGCAAACTACTTCAGATCTACTTATTCCCTGAACAGGGATATGAACAGCACGCTTTACCCAACTCTGAACGGCTTTATCGACAACGATATCACCAGTCAAACAGTGGCCTTGTTTGGTGATACAAGTGTACCTTTAGGTGAAAGATGGGAAGTTTCAGGCGGACTCCGCCTTGCTTACGAAGATCAGCACCTTGATGGGAATTACACATCGAACGGCTTTCCCGGCACGGTTCCATCGCTTTCACAAAGCGAGAAATATTCAGATACTTATCTAACAGGTCGTGCTGCTCTTTCGTATAAATGGACTGATGAAATCATCTCCTATGCTTCTATTGCGCATGGATACTCATCAGGTGGCTTTGAAAAAGCCACGACATATGCACCTTATGGTGTTGTGCAATCCCCGTTCGATCCAGCGACTTCATGGACCTATGAACTCGGCTCAAAAGCCCAGGTGACTAACTGGCTGCGTATCAATGGTGCATTGTTTTACAACGATGTGAGCAACGGACTTCTCACAAGCTTCGACAATGCCACGTTAACCGCGCATCTCACCAATCAGGACTATCACAGCTATGGCTTTGAAGCCAGCGCGACAGCAACACTGTTAGGCGGACTAGACCTGACTGGCGGATTTAGCGTCATTCAGTCAAAGCTTGTGAATGTAACGCCAGAGTCGGTTGCAGCTGGTGCAGCAGAGGGAAACAAGGTACCGCAGGTGCCCTCATTCTCCGCAAACATAGGTCTCGATTACACTTTCTCCGCGGAGCAGATCGGTGTTCCGGGTGAGTTCAAAGCATCCGTCAATTATCAATATGTTGGCGTGCGCTATAGTGATGTTGCAAACACTGGCAAGCTCGATCCCTATAATCTGGTCAACGCAAAAATAGGTTGGCAGAAAGACAATGTGAATCTTTACGTATTTGCCAACAATGTGTTCGACGAGCGGCCCGTTTATTATGCCGTTCCTATCACTACAGGCGTTTCAGCAGCTTATGTCGGTCGCGGTCGTGTCTTGGGTCTCGGTTTAAGCACTCAGTGGTGAGCAGAGACAACAACCAGAACAGAGCTACGGGCCTCACCGCGGGCCGAGTTCGATGCAATGCATGTGAACCTTTGATCGGTCGAATCCACCGCACAAACCCTGCGGTGGAATGGTCGCGTATCACCAAAGCGGAATAATATGAGTATGGAGCTTCAACGGTAATGGGCAGTCGCTTTGACAAGGCCATATTGCGGGCCATGGGTGCGACAGATCATGAGATGACCGTGATAAGCGTCACTGATATAACGCCGACTTTCCGGCGCATTCGCTTTCACGCTCCAAGCATGATCGATGGTCGCGAGACACCACCTGCAAGCTATCTTCGCTTATGGGCACCCGATCCGAGCGGTGACGGCAAGGTTCATCAGCGCGGCTATACTCTGGTCGACCCTGACCCTTCAAATGGCGAAGTTAGCTTAGATTTTGTCCTTCATCTCCCATCCGGCCCTGCGTCACATTGGGCTGGGAAAGCGACCATAGGCGATACGATCAAGGCGTCCTACTTTTCCTCAAAAAAATTTGAGCGCCCGGAACCAGAACCTGCCGGCTATTTAATTGCAGGAGATGCTGCAACCTTTCCCGCTATCAATGCCATTCTGAACACTCTACCCAAAGACTGCCAGATCATTGTTGTTCTGCAAGATAACGATGCAGATGATATCAACATTCCAATTGCTGCCCATGAAGGCGTACAATATATCCGCACAGGCCCTGGGTTAAATGCGCTTGCTGACGCAATACCTGACCGTGACTGGTCCAACTGGTATGCCTGGATTGCTGGCGAAAGTCTGGCTGTTAAAACGCTACGCAGTCGATTGAACCAACATTTTGGGTTTCCTCTGACCGATATCACAAACGCGGCATATTGGATCCGCGGCAAGCAGATGCGGCTAAAAAAGGAGCGATCGGTCGGAGATGAGCCTACAGATGCTGACGCGATCGCCAGCAATTCTCAGGTTATACCGGTTGAAAACACGTTAGAATCCTTCGAAGTTCAAAAAAAACGCAAACCATCCCAATGGCGGTCCCAAGGTGCCGACGGCCTTCTTGAGTCGATTAAATGGAAGCTCCGAATTGCCATTGCAGTTCAAGCGATGGCTGCTGTCATGCAAGTGGTTCCGCTCGTCTTGTTAGCAGAAGTGGCACGTCGCCTTATAACCCCAAAACACGGCCTGGACAATGTTGCGACACCGCTATTATGGGCGCTCGTGTTTTATGGGCTTTCGGGTCTTGTAGTCTCAGGTCTTATCTTTTGGTTGCACCATGTTGATGCCGCATTTGGCAAAGACCTACGGCTTAAAAGTGTTGCCAAGCTCTCGCGCTTACCATTGGGCTGGTTTTCAGAAAAGAGCTCGTCAGCGATCCGTCAGGCGGTTGATCAAGACACAGCTCGTCTACATTACCGCATTACCCATGCAGTTCCAGACCTCGTCGCGGCTATCGTTACACCATTAGCGGCTTTACTATATTTGTTCACAGTGAGTGCGGCACTGACTGGCTTCCTGTTTATTCCGATCCTTCTCTATGTAATTTTGCTTATCCGCATGATCCACGGTGAAGGAGATAACATTGCGCGTGTTGCTGACTGGTCCAAGCGATCATCTACGGCCGCCAGCACCTTCATCAACGCACTTCCTGTCGTTCGTATCTTTGGCGGAGGTGCTCAGCAATTACGCGATACGCTTTCGGGTCAAGCACAGTTTCTGAAGGAATGGCAACGTCAAATGGCGCGGCGGAAGCTGAGCGCTCAGTTTGTCGTCCAACCGCCCGTCTTTCTGGTTGTGATCTGCGCAGCAGGCCTCTGGCTTATTCAACGAAATAGCCTGCAATCCATCGACTTGATACCATTTCTCGTGCTGGGAACAGCCTTCGGCCCTCAAATCAGCGGCATTCTCTATAGTCTGGTGCCGCTCAGAGAAAGCAAAGCTGCCACGCGTCGCATTGGCATGTTGTTGGGCGAGCAAGAGCTCGACCAGAGCCGTGCAACGCGCGCGTTGCCGATCGGACCGACCGGCCTATCTTTCAGCAACGTTTCGTTTGGCTATCGACCTAACCGCCCGGTGATCAAAGAACTCACCCTGAATTGCCCTCCCGGAAGTGTTACAGCGCTGGTCGGACCATCCGGTGGAGGAAAATCGACGCTTGCAACACTCGCCGGGCGTTTTCATGACGTCTCGTCCGGGGCAATCAATTTGACTGTAGGCTCTGAGAGCTTCGACATACGAACACTTGAGGCCCAATCGTTACAAAAGACCGTTGGTTTCGTCTTCCAGGACGTGCGTTTAATTGCTGGTACGATTAGAGACAATATTGCACTTGCTCGGCCGGACGCTGGGCTAGCGGAAATAATCTCAGCGGCGAAAGCAGCTCAGATTCACGAGCGCATCATCAAACTGCCGCGCGGCTACGACAGCGTTATCGGTGAGGATGTCCGCTTTTCGGGTGGAGAAGCACAAAGAGTTTCCATCGCTCGCACCCTTTTGACAGATCCTCCCGTGCTTATTCTGGACGAAGCAACCGCAATGGCGGATCCCGATGCAGAACATCTTATCCAACAAGCACTAAGCTCTGTTGCCGATGGCCGCACCGTCCTGATGATAGCGCACCGTCTTCAAACTATAGTGCAAACTGATAAAATCGTGGTTCTCCAAAATGGGGCCATCGTTGAAGAGGGCAATCACGAAGCATTGCTGGCTCGGAATGGCCTTTATGCTTCAATGTGGCGAAGCGGAGAACGATAATGCGGTTGTCACTCTTATTGCACCCAGATAGCAAGTCTTCAGTCCGCATGCTGCAATTGTGGATCCTATTGGCGGCAACTTTACGGGCCTGTTCGTCATTGCTTCTGGTCCCCTTTCTCAACGCGATCTTTTACGATCCTGCCACGGCTGTGCCCTGGCTTGGAACAATTCTCATCGTCGTGTTCGCTGGTTGGCTTACTGAAAGGCAATTAGCGACGTCAAGCTTCGATTTGGGTCTGTCGAGCATGACATCATTAAACGATAGATTGATAAATATACTGCTTAACATTCCACTTGGCTGGTTGACTGGCGGGAGACAATCCGAAGCCAAACGTGCGCTGTCGGAAACTGGTATGGAGATTTTTGCAGCCTGTATTAATCTTTCCGCACAAATCGGAATAAACGTCGTTCTACCGGGGCTTATCGCTATCGGCCTGCTCTTCATTTCATGGCCACTTGGTATCGCAGCATTGGTCTGCTGGCCGATATTACAGTTTGCGATGATAACTGGTGCGAGACTGATGCGTCGTGCAGAGACAGACTTCGCAAACGCTAATCGTAATGCATCTGAACGGATCGATGAATTCGCTTCTGTGCAAATGGTTCTCAGATCATCCGGTCGATCAGGTACTTCTGGTCCTGTAGGCGAGGCAATCGAAGCTCAACGACAAGCAACAACCCGCATTCTCTGGTTTAGCCTTCCCGGAACATTACTCTTCTCACTCGCTTTGCAGTTCGTGCTTGTCCTTCTCTATTCACTGCTCGGTTGGATGCTGTGGACCCAGAGCATAAGCACCCTGGAAGCGATAGGTCTTGGCATCATTATCTTGCGGTTTATAGAACCGGTAGAAGCGCTGACTGCACTGTTCCCTGCTCTGGAAAACCTGCACGGCACAGCGCAGCGGACCACGCGTATTTTAGGAGCACCGATCCTAGCTACTTCAAAGCAAACAGAAGTTCCGTCTCGATACGATGTCGGGTTAGAAAACGTCTCTTTTTCGATTGGTGATCAAAAAATCCTTCAAAACGTAAGTTTCAAAGCGCCAGCCGGAAAAATGACAGCGCTTGTTGGGCCGTCCGGTGCTGGTAAATCGACAATACTCTCTCTCATTGCACGGTTTCATGAGCCCGATGATGGTCTGATTAAAATCGGTGATGTCGCCTTTCGCAATATTGATCAACACGATCACATTCAATCACTGGCGGTCGTTTTTCAAAACGTTCAGCTGCTGGATGATACAATTGCTGGTAATATCAGAATTGCACGACCAGATGCGAGTGATGTGGAAGTAACTGTAGCAGGTCGCCTCGCAGGTGCAGAAGAAATTGCCAAAAGGCTCGGCGGATGGGATGCTTCTATTGGAGATGAAGGGCAACTTCTTTCTGGCGGAGAGCGTCAGCGTATCTCCATCGCCCGTGCGCTTTTGAAAAAGGCACCTGTACTGTTGCTTGATGAAGCGACAAGTGCTCTCGACACCATCAACGAAACAGCGATCAATAAAACACTCAGCGACTTCTCAGAGCATACGATTATTGTGGTTGCTCATAGGGTGGAGACGATCGCCAACGCTGATAACATAGTTTTCATCGAAGACGGTCGTGTCGTTGAAACTGGCGATCTGGCAAGCCTTATCCAATCTAACAAAAAATTTGCGACCTGGTGGCATCGGCGGCGCTCTTCAACGTCTTGGCAGATAAAGAAAATTTAAGTGCTTACTCCCCATTTGCATAGCCAAGGCAAAGAGCATTATGCGCGCACCAGAGACGGTAGAAGCCTATTCTATCAGGAATTATCCGGGCCGCTTGATAGTAGCGCGCCCACCGTTGTCTTTGAAAGTGGATTGGCTGCGTCACGATCATTTTGGGGGCTAGTCCAACCGGCAACTGCTCAGTTCACGAAGGCGGTCGTATACGACCGGAGTGGCCTAGGGCGCAGTGAATACAGACCTATGCCTCGCTCAATGGAAAACATGGCAAGCGATTTGAATGATCTACTCGATCAACTCGGTCCGGGCCCATTTATTCTCGTTGCACATAGTGGCGGCGGGCCAATCATTCGGGAAGCAACCGCGGCGAGACCTGAGCGCATCGCTGGCCTCGTCTTGATTGACGCTCCAGATGAAGGCTGTCTAGCCCTGTTTGATAAGACGTTTCTGCTGTTAGAAAAAGTGGCTCACGCGGCGAGTTGTGCGTTGGCACGCGTTGGACTGCTTTCGCTTTTCTATAGGCGCCTAATGGCACCGCTCCCTCGTGATGTAAGGCATGATTTGGGGAGAGAAGGCTTCACTCAAAAAGCCATGGCTACGCGCGGCGCCGAGCTTAAAGGTCTACGTGAAGCACTGAACAAATATCGCTATCAGGCTCCAACATTACCCAATAATCCTGTGACGCTCATCTCCGGAGCGAAAGCAGATTTCGGAATGAGTACACGCTTGCGTGCTGCTGCCAACACGGCACACAACCTACGCGCCAAACTGTTGCCTCACGGACGTCATGTGCTGGCAAAAAAATCTGGACACTGCGTGCTTTTAACTGAACCAGATTTGATTGTTAACGAGATATATAAAATCATCCGTGAACAAAAATATCGGTGACTTGAGCCACTTTGATTAAGCCGTAATTGTCAGATCATTGAATTTGACTTTTAATCGTGGGTCCGCGTTCAAAAACATCACCAATTTTCAAAATTCTGAACTCCAATCACATTGTGCATACTCACCATTATCGTGACGAAAGTATTGCGAACGATGAATTTAATCGAAAATCGAAAACCTGCGCATCACGTGTCCCATGAACGAAGTATGATCTCGAGAACAAATTTATAGAGCATAAAGTTGTCTTTTTGCGACCTTTTATGTCGCTATTTAGCACCAAAGCAACTTACGTTAGTGAAACAGAATTTCTTGAATATCGCTATCATATTTAGCGATACCCAGGAGAGCTGAATTGAAAATTACAAGACGTGGATTCCTAATCGGCGCCGGAGTTGGCGTCGGAACAGCTGCAATTGGTGGAACAGCGGCAGTTAAATTGCTCAGCCCCCATGAGGTCTACTGGGCCAATGGTGCGGCGGCGCCAAAATTCCCACATATTCCAGCTAAACCGGGCGACAGTTTGGTTGTCGTGGGTGGCGGTCTTGTTGCGATCGCGAACTCCATAAATGCACTGAAGCGCGGCCTTAAGGTGACCATCATAGCGCCAAATGAGCCTCGCCGACGCGCATCATTTGGAAATGCGGGCGTGATTGCTATTGGTGACACCGCTCCTTTAGGGACTCCAATGAACCTTGAAGCAGCACCTTCGATGTTGCTTGATTCCGAGCATCCCTTAAGTATCCGCCCATCTTATGCTGTTCAGGCAACTCCCTATTTAACACGCTTTGCACTGGCCAGCACAGACGACTATGTCCGTGCTTCAACCAAAGCATTGGCGTGGATTTTAGGACAAGCCACTGATGCGCATTTTGAGCTTGCCAAAGAATCTGGCACGCTGGATCGCCTGAACCCTGAAGGCTACTTTAAGGTATTTAAGGGTGAGGCAGCATTTAATCACTTCACTCAGGATGAACTGAAGTACACCCGCGAGGTCGGCACCCCTATTGAATTTCTGAACGACGCTCAGTTACGCGAACTGGAACCTGGTCTGTCAAAAGAATACACTCATGGAGTCATGCACCCGAAATCGGGCAATGTACAGCTTCCTGGCGAATACCTGCGCCGTCTTGAAGAATATGCGATGAGCCTCGGTGCGACACGGATCGTAGCGGAAGTAAAAGGTTTCAAGAAAAACGGGCAAAAAGTTGAGGCCGTTATTACGACATCCGGCGAAGTGCAAGCTGACCATTTTGTCGTATCTGCAGGCGCATGGAGCAAGCCTTTGGCTGCCGAACTCGGTGCAGACATCCCGCTTGAACCTGAGAGCGGATACCACGTTATGACGAAAGCGCGTGAAGACGATCAACGGCTCAGACGCTCTATCTACTATTCTGACCTTGTCACATATTCGTCGCCGATGGATGATCAGGTACGCATCACGACCGGTCTGGTTTATGGCGGTTTGAATCTCGAAGCTGATTATAGTTTGATCCACCTTAAAGCCCAAAAAGCAGCCGCAGCGCATGCTGGGGTTGGCGAAGTGTCTGAAGGTAGCGAGTGGATGGGTTCCCGCCCTTCAGTGCCTGATCATCGCCCTGTTATCGGTCATTCGCCGACATTCGCAAACGCGCATTTTGCGTTTGGCCACGGACATCTTGGTTTAACCATGAGTGCCATTACGGGAAAACTACTCGTCGAAAGCATGTTTGACCAAACCCCGAGGCCAGAATTGGCAGCATTTTCTCCTGAGAGATTTTCGTAAATTTCTCTGTATTGGTCAGTTCGAATTTGGTCATTCGAGCAAGAGAAGAACAAAGAAAAGAAGCCCCAGCACGTTAAGTTAGGGCTTCTATCTCTTTTCACGAAGTGCTTATTTTCTCAAAAACAGCGCTGGAGTCCTATTGAGATCCGCTGGCCCACCGCCGATTCAGTTTCCGCAAAAGATAAAACCAAGCATCCGCACCATAAAGAACGACATGAACTAATCATCGAGATGAGAGGTCATGCATCGTTCACCTTTCATTTGTAGTCGCGTTCAGGCGGGCCGATGCCCAATATCTGAACTCTGAGATCAATTCACACCACACACATTAAACCCTCATACGTATTTATACGTATGGAGCCGTCACATCCGGAATTTTAAGATATTCCCCACGTTTATAATCATGGGAGGATCCATAATGCCGCGTGAAGTCACTCTGTCTGCCTGCCAGTATCTGGTGCAGGAAATCCGGGGATTCGAGGATATGGCTCAGCGCGTGCGAGCCCTTCTCGATCAGGCCGGTGGTTCGGATATTGTTGTATTTCCAGAACTCTTTACCATCGAACTTTTCACAACTCTGCCGGGATGGCGTGAGCGGCCGATTGCTGAACTGGTGCTAATTGACCAGTTCACTGCCGCCTATAAAGAGCTGTTCCGTGCAGAAGCAAAAAAACGCGGTCAGTTCATCGCAGCCGGTTCTCATCTGGAGAAGGTCTCAGAAGAGCGGTTTGAGAACATCGCCTATCTTTTCGGTCCCGGCGGTGAAGTCTTCGCGCATAGCAAGACGCATATTTTCCCTGCCGAATCCGGTTGGTCAACCACCGAAGGCGAGAAGATGGAAGCCATCCAGCTTCCATTCGCCAAAGTGGGTTTCAATGTCTGCTACGAAACCGAGATTCCGGAGTGCTCCGCCTCTCTCGCCGAACAAGGCGCGGAGATTATCCTGACGCCTTCGGCGACTTTCACCGAGCAAGGTTTCTGGCGAGTTCGTCATTGTGCCCAGTCACGATGCATCGAAAATCAGGTCTATCTCGTGCATTGCTGTCTCGGTGGCCAGCCCGGCGCGCCTTTGCCAAACGGCTATGCACGAAGCTCGGTTCTGGGTCCATGCGATCTCGCATGGCAGAATGCTGCAGGGATCATCGCCGAAGCGCCCACAAATGTCGAAACCACTGTGACCGGAAAGGTCAATCTCGACCTTCTGTATGAAAACCGTGCGAGTGGTGCCGCTACGACATTCAATGACCGTCGCAGACAGGCACATCTTTACCGCGCATGGCCGTCGCACATTTAATCGCGATTTAAAGTTTCAATCAATTCAGCCTTGAACGGTCGCGCTATGGCCTGGCCGTTCTCTTTGACCACTGGAGGAGAAAATGGGTCATTTACAACTGCCGGAAGGCAAAAAAATAGCAGTTAATCTTGGTGTTGACTTTGATGCACAGTCCCTCTGGCTAGGTGGGTTCAACCGCCCTTCACCGTCCTTCATGTCACGCGGCGAATTCGGTGCCGAAGTGGGAACCCCTCGTCTGCTGTCACTGTTCCGGAAGCACGATATCCGCACGACATTCTTCACTCCGGGCCATACTGTCGATACATTTCCCGCCATCAATCAGAAAGTTTTTGAGGCGGGTCATGAGATCGCGCATCACGGTTATTATCACGAAAACCCAACCTTGATTGATCGCGATACCGAACGCCGCCTTATGGATCTGGCTTTTGCGACTTACAAAAACCATTTCGGCATACGCCCGAGCGGCTATCGTTCGCCTTATTGGGATTATAGCGAGAACACGCTCGACCTTATCGAAGAAGCAGGCTTCCTTTATGACAGCAGCCTGATGGCGCGTGATCTCGTGCCCTATCGTCCACAACGCTGGCAGGTAAACTGGGAACAGCCCAATATCGCAGGCCCTGCAAGTAGGGTGCTGGAAATCCCGGTAAGCTGGTATCTCGATGATTTTCCGGCGCTTGCATATACAGGCAGTCAGGAAGGCATGTCCGATACGGAAAGCGTTCTGCGCCGCTGGAAAGACATCTTCGATTATGCCTATGAAAACCAACCGAATGGCGTCTATGCGATGGCGCTGCATCCGCAGATAATTGGACAGGCACATCACATGATTATGCTTGAAAAACTTATCGAGCATATCAAAGGGCATGACGGCGTCTGGTTTGCAACCTGTGAAGAAATCGCTCATGCGTGGGTAGATGACGAAGAAGATCAACGTCGTATGGCTTTGCCGGATGCGCGTGGTGTTTCCCCAATGCCAGACGATTATAACTGGCCCGGCAAATAAACCGGGCTTTTCAGAATTGTGCCCGGCTGAGCAATAGGCCGGGCATAGGCTTACCATAACCATATCCTTGACTTTGCCGGTGCTTCATACACATTGATCACAATTGGGTACGTTCGTTGGACTAGGTCAGGAGAATTCGGATAGCAGAAGTTCCACGTTACCGCTGGCGATGTCTTGTTGATTCAAACGGACGCGTAGAAGAACTCGAAGACCGTTCAGGTGCAGACTATATCCGTGCTTTTGACGATATAGCCCATTATGCCCGTGCTTTGCTGCTTTCTGATCGTGATCAACTGGTTTTTCACATCATTGCCGAGGCAGGACAATGGTATCGTGTGCTTATCCTGCGCGAAGCACAGCTGGGCTCACACCAGTTTGCATCAGTCCAGTTGCGAATGATCCGACCATCCCATGAACTGACAATTCGCGAACTGGATGTTCTCACTCTCCTCGCGGGCGGTCTTTCAAATGAGAACATCTCGGCCCGCCTGACCATCAGCACACGGACAGTCGCTAAACACGTCGAAAACCTATTCCATAAAACAAAACTCTGGAGCCGCTCAGCACTGGCTGGTTTTGCGGTTGATAATGGTCTGCTTCGCCTTCCAACACCCGGAGGATATGACGGCTATCCACTCGCAACGGGTCAGATCGAAGAAATTGCCGACATGCGTAAGCGCCACCGTCTGCGTAAGGAGGTGTCGAAAAACCAGTGCACTGCGCGCCAAAACGGATTACGCCCGCTTTACATTGGTATGCCTTATGCCGCGCAAGGATGGGGTGTAGCAGATGCAAAAGAAATGCTGAACGGCGCAGAACTCGCCATTGCGGAATTAAATGCACGTGGCGGCGTTCTGGGACGAAATATTGAACTGCATGCTGTTGCTTATGAAGGCGGAAACAAAAACAGCATTCTCGCTGCCTACCACCAACTCATTGAGCATGAAGTGGATGCGATTACATCTGGTTACGCCTGCTACTCACCCGAAGTTCACGATATGATTGGTGAAACAGGCATTCCTTATCTTCATGCGGCAACTATGGATCAAGCCGTAAAGCGGGTAAAATACGACCGGACGAGGCTTGGTAATATATTTCAGACTTGCGCGAGTGATATCAATTATGGCGTTGGCCTAACGCGTTTTATCGAGCAAATGCAGGCCATGAAACACTGGTGCACCAAACAACGACGACTTGCTGTTGTGAAACCCTCATGGTCAAACTTGGATCTTGGGATTGAGCAGGTCGAAGCGGAATTGCATTTGAGAGGCTGGCAAATCGACGTCATTGAAGTTCCGACCGCATCAGCAGATTGCTGGCAGAACGCGGTTGCTAGTTTGGCCAGAACTGATCCGTCCATTATCGTTCTGGCATCCTTCTTTGTTGAAGATGCCATCGCCTTTCAGCGTGCGTTTATGCAGCAACCTTTACACGCCATGATCTATGCAATTTATGCGCCCTCAGTACCGCAATTTTGCGCTGAACTTGGAGATTTAAGCGAAGGTATTGTATGGGCCACCACAAGTGGCCTTTATACCGATGCAATCGGTGAGGGATTCCGCAAACGTTATCAGCATCGTTTTTCCACCCTTCCCGGCCAGTCTCAGGCTGGACTTGCCTATGACCGGGTTACGCTACTCAGCGGTGCGTGGCTTCGCACAGGTCAACCGCGCAAATTCCGCGATGTTGTTTCAGATCTGCGCACCTCTATCAATCGCGGCGTGAACGGCTCCTATTTTCTCGGAACTGACGGACAAATGGGCCTTGCTTATCCTGACGATACTTCAGATCTTTCAATCAGTCAGGCCCATCTGGTCTTTCAGATCCAAAAAGGTCGCCACACGGTCATTGGGCCTGCTCCGTACACGCAGAGCAGCCTGCAAACTCCGCCATGGTGTTGAACATGAGTTGCCGACGTTTTCCCAGGCTCCTTGTATGAACAAATAATTGCGACAGATAGCAATCAATTCATCAAACAATAAAGACCCTAAGACGCCTTATGCGCAAAGCTCACTCGCAGTTCGTTGGTCAATGACCAAATGATCAGCGAATCCTCCTCTAAGAGCAGCTAAAGTTGCATCAAGCTTAAAGCTGCCGCTTACAACCATGAGGCCTTCCATCTTTTTCAACAAGGCATGGTCAGCTCCGATAATACGCTCGTCGAGTTCACCAAGCACAGGTTGTCCGTCTGCATCTATAAAGCGGCCTGCAATTATACCCACCGCCCCTTTTTTGCGATAGAATTCGATGTCGTCCACACTCGCAATCTTGAACTGAACCACATGCGTATCTGGAGTACATGGACTGAGTGAGAAAATCGACTTATTGCAAGTTTGCAGAGAATCCAGCTGTTCTTTTATAATGGGTTCGGCTTTTAATGCCGAAGCCAAAGATACGCTGGAACAAACCGCCGGAGCGTTTAAGTTGACGCAATAAGCTTCAAGCCGGCTCGCTATTTCGGTAGTACAGCTTTCTGAAGTGCTCAATAGCGGATTGGCAATCGATCCAATCAATTGGCGCACAATCAGGCTTTCAACTGGCCAATGCGGCACATACTCGGAGACGAACGAAATCGTCTGCCCCCACGACACACCAAGGCTATCACCTTTTTTCAGGAAGAAAGGCAAATATTGTGCAGCCACTTCACAGACGAGACGTGATAGCATCTCCCCTTCAAGGCCTTCATCCGGTACGACATGTACAGACTTGAGGTTATATTTTTGCGCGAGTGTGTCCGCAATATCATTTAACCGATAATGCTCCGGAGCAACCTGAATACAAACGATATTGCGTTCTTTTGCGATCTTAAGATAGCTGATGACCGTCGGTCTCGACAGGGAGAGAACATCCGCGATCTCACCCTGATTAAGATTTTTCACATAGTACATCCATGCAACTTCGGCGATAATCTTGCTGGATGGATGTTGTGCTTTATACATCGTTTCTTCTGACTTTATTTTTCTGACGCGTGAATAAGAACGTCTTCAGTGATCCGAATGTCATCGTCAATAGAGCGATCCGTCACAAGACCCAGTTTAACGATATCTGCATGATAGCCACGTATCGCTTCTTCAGGCTTTGCATTGCCATCAGCGACCAATCGCATCCATCGAATGAAGGTTGGTTGATGTTCAGCCAAATTAATCTTGCGCCCGAACAAAGCTAGTCGAGCACCATATTTTTCAGCCTGCCAGACAAGTTCAAATGTATCACGATGCGTTCCTGCTCCGCCACCCAGAACCCCAATAATCACAGATGGATCATGATCTACTAACTCTTCCAAAGCTGCTGCACCATTATAAGCCACTTTTAAGAACTCCGGACGTTCCTCAATCGTGAGGCTGGCAAGCGCGCGAACGATACAATCATTCACAAACATCCCCGTTTCAGCAGCAGTGAATCCTGTCGCCATATTCGGGTTAAACACTTCCAGAAAATGACGCTTACCTGCTGCGCGCGCGCGCGGCCTGAAATCCCGATAGGCTTCAAGTGTTGCCATGTCGGCGTCTGCATCATTGTTGAATGTCATCGAATAAAGGCAAAGATCAGCCTGCGCTTTCGAAAGGTCCGTTCCACTATAGGGTTTGGATAAGAATGATCGATAAGCCCCACCGCGAATGACACCCCATACATCTGTGGTGTCATTCGCTCTGAACGCTGGCGTCACACCAGTGCCTTTGAAGGCATCCTTATTCTGAAGATATTCGATGTTCGATGTTGATGCGAGCATAATGTCCACAACATCTTGTTCGATCAATGCTTCTATCTCGGCCAGAAACTCTGGGCGTGACCGATTACCTATTGCTCTGCCCTTGTCATCACGTTTCACCCCAGCGGTCAAAATCCCACCAGACAAGTCAGCATCCTTCGCATCAGCGATCAGAAAATCGCCTTTTGTATAGCGGCCCGCACGAATACGTTCAATCTTCTGGTCATACCGCGTAGTTGTCATTGTCTATCATCCATCTATCTTCAGAATTATCAGTTAGCTTTACGTAAAAGAGAACGCCCATCTTCTTTAGAGAAGAGGTGTATACTTTCCACGTCGATCGAGAAATTGACTGTCTGCCCAATTTCCAAAGATCGGAAGGCTTTGGTCACAAACGACATTTCCCTCCCGTCTACCTCCACAATCACCTGTGCCTCACTGCCCATATTTTCAACCAGAACGATGCTTCCTGCTATGACATTCACATCTCCAGGGACGGCAATGTCCATCTTCGATGGACGCAGTCCAACTTCAACCTGAAGTCCAGTAGCAAGACCATTATATGAACTGACTGGGACTTGTAGGCGAATTGATCCAGAAACCAGTTCCGCCGTGTCGCCGGTACTCTGCACTGTGCAATCTCGGAAATTCATTGCTGGCGAACCAATAAAATCGGCGACAAAGCGTGTGGCAGGACTATCGAAAATTTCGGATGGTGTTCCTTGCTGCTCAATTGCGCCAGCTCGCATAAGCACGATACGATCCGCGATAGTCATCGCTTCAAGCTGGTCATGCGTAACAAAAATTGTCGTTGTCTTGAGCTCAAGATGCATACGACGAATTTCTGTCCGCAATTTTTCCCTCAGCTTAGCATCAAGATTTGAAAGCGGCTCATCGAAAAGGAACAACTTTGGCGTTTTGATCATGGCGCGCGCCATTGCAACCCGCTGTTGTTGACCACCCGACAGGTTCTTGGGCTTCCGGTCTAAAAACTGAGCCAGACCTAAAACGTCTGATACTTGCTTTACACGGCGATTGATTTCTTCGGCAGCCACCTTCTGTCTTCGCAGACCAAAAGCGATGTTATCGAAAACGGTCATATGCGGATAAAGCGCATAAGACTGGAAAACCATGGCAACACCGCGCTCTCCTGGAGGGAGATGGGTCACATCTTTGCCGCCAATGGTGACAGTTCCATCCGAGATTTCCTCAAGTCCCGCGATCATTCGCAGCATTGTCGACTTACCACAACCGGATGGTCCCAAAAATACAACGAACTCATGGTCGTCAATATCGAGATTGAGATCTGAAATAACGGTCGTGTTGCCGTAAGACTTACGAATTTGCGTACATTTGATATTTGCCATAATGGGTATCCTATTTGCGACCCGTAGAAACCATACGATTGATGAACCCCATCAACAGCCCGATGAAAATCAACGGTGGCAATACGAGAATAACTGTGGAGGCATTAATCACACCCCATGGAACTTCTTTGCCCAGCGACGTAATCGAAGCGGCAACGACTGGTAACGTTGAGTTTTCCGCGGCGAGCGTTAATGCGAGTAAAAGCTCATTCCAGATAAGAACAAATGTGAAAACCAATCCGCCAAAGAGCGAGGGTGCGGCCACGGGCAAGGCAAACTTCAGAAAGATTTCAGTTTGCGAACAACCTTCCATAGCTGCGGCTTCTTCAATCTCTTTTGGAACGCGCTCAAATGCTGGTACCGATAACCAGATAACTGTCGAGATCGTCGAAATAAGGTATACTAATATCAAACCTGATAGCGTGTCATAGAGACCAGAGTCTAAGTATAGGACGATGAATGGTATCGCGATTGCAACAGGCGGCATGAAGCGCAACGACAAGACAAAAAATTGCAAGTCGTCCTTTTTACGCCTCACATGACGCGCCAGCGTATAAGCCGCTGGTATACCAAAGAGCGCGCCGAGGAGTACTGAGGTACCTACCACCACAACAGAGTTGAGAAGCCCGTCACGAATAGATGGGTTTTGCAGGATAACGCCGAAGTTCTCTAACGTCGGAGTAAAAATCAGCTTGGGAACAGGCGTAACAATATCTTTCAGCTGTTTAAAGGAGCCAAGAACCGTCCACAAAATCGGTATGAGAGCAATCAGGATCATGAACGAGAGAATTGCACGTGCAACGATACGTTGGATCAAACCGACCATTTGCGGATACCTCGCCATATCAGTGTAAAGACAACCGTTGTGATCAGGAGCAAAAGAATAGACATAGCTGAAGCGTAGGAGACACGCCCACCAAGATTAATACCTGCCTGATACGCATAAAGATCGAGCGTCTCGGTCGCAGTTCCCGGGCCACCACCCGTCATCACGTAAATCAGGTCAAACGAGCGTAGTGACTCCACAGCCTTCACCAGCGCAAGACTTATGATCGGGGCTTTCAACATAGGCAGCGTCACATAAGCATGAATTTCCCATGTCTTGGCATTATCAAGCTGGGCCGCCTCAATTGGATCCTTGGGTAGTGTTTCCAGCAGTTTGAGCATTATAACTGTAAAGAACAGTCCCCATTGCCAAATATCGACAACAGCTACTGAAACAAGGGCCAGTGACGGATTAGCAAGGAATTCTATCGGGCCAAGTCCCACGATATCTGCAAGATAGTTGATAAGACCAAGTGAAGGCGAATAGAGGAACCGCCAGATGAAAGCTGCGGCCACACGAGGCAACAAAACCGGAGCGAGAAACGCGATGCAGATCAGATTGCGGGTACGCGACGATTTTACATTCTCGAAAATCAGCACGGACAATAGTGTCGCTACGATAAGCGTCCCAGCCACTGTTACAAGTTCCCATATGGCCGAAATCTTAAGCGCATTCAGAAACCTTCGATCGCCAAGAAGGCGTTGGTAATTATAAAGCCCAACGAAGTCATAATCGGCATATCGCAGTGATCGGTCCATCACCGAAAAGTAAATTGCACCAGCGATCGAAACGAAGGCGAGAATTCCCAGAATGCTGAACGCGGGTGCAAGCGTCCAGAATACGAATTTTTGTTTATGCATTCCGTTGCTCTTGAATTGAAAAGTGTGTCCGGGCGTCGTTCAAGACACCCGGTCAAACCTTTGTTTATTTAACGCGGCGAAGTGCATCTTCAGCGGTGAAAGCCGCCTCATCCAATGTCGCTTGAACATCAGTTTTAGTGCCCGTAAACAACTCTTCGAGCGCGAGACCAAGATTATCGCCAATCTCCGGCCATGCTGGGCTGGCCATGATGAGCAACTGCGTGCGCGAACCCGTCGCAAGAAGTGCTTCAATATACTCTTTAGGAACGGCTTTGCTGAACGCTTCACTTTTCAGGCTGGACTGACGACCTATATCAGAAGCGATCCCATTGGAGAGACGACGAGCTTCCATGTCTTTTGACGTGGCCCAACCGACAAAATCCGCAGCTACCTTTTTGGTACAGTCATCTTTTGCACCCACGGCGGAAACAGCGAAACCATGCGCCCAACCAGCAGATCCCAAAGGCTCAGGCGGTGGAGCATATCCCACCTTACCCGCAACGACCGACTTATCTGGAACTTCCATCCATGGTCCAAAAACATCTGATTCAATCAGATAGGCAACCTGGCCACCACGGAATGCTTCAACCGCATCTGACCAGCTGAATGTACCAGCACCCGGAGGAGCAGACTTCAAAAGATCGATATAGAGTTCGGTCGCCTTCACTCCGATCTCAGAATTGAACGCCGGTTGATCGCCATCAAGCCATTGACCACCAAGGCCACGGAAGAATGGCGTCCAGCGCCAGACGTTCATGCCTGAACCACGCTGGCCACGAGCGGCCCATCCGTACAACTTATTTGCAGGATCGTTTACTGTCTTCACGCCTGTGACGAGTTCATCGAGCGTCTTTGGCACAGGCAATCCTGCCTTTTCCAACACATCCTTGCGATAGATCAGAATATCGCCGCCACCGACAAGCGGGGCGAAATATTGTTTGCCCTCATAGCTTGCAACATTCGCAAGATCTACGCGGAAATCGGCAATATCATATTCTTCGGGCAAAACATCTGCGAGAGGGTATAACCAGCCAGCGCTTGCATATTCAGGTGTATTGGCTTCGTCCACATACAGCACCTGATAGGCACCTGCACCTGTTGAAGCATCAAGACGTGCCTTGGCGCGCCGCTCGTTTTCGCCAAGCAGATTGATTTTAACTGTTGTTTTCCATTTATCATTAAACTCGCCAACATATTTGTCGAGCTCTGTGACGGATGGCATGCCTTGACCAATTACGTTGAGCGTCGGTACTTTCCCAACGCACATATCATCATTGGCATTTGCCAGGCCCATACCGGCTAGCAAGCAGACGGAACTCAGTAAAATCATTTGCAGTTTCATTCTCATTCCTCCTCCAAAGAAAACTTCATGACGTTAAAGATCAGGTGAAAAGACCTGCCAGTTTATGATCCAGTGTTAAGAACTGGCGGTAGCGGCTCTCATAAAACTCACGCAATTCGGGGTTTGGTAACGCTGTTCGGGTGATGCGACACATGGACTTTGTCGCTTCAGAGATGTCTGAGTAAAAACCTGTCGCAACGGCTGCACAAATCGCCGCTCCCAATGCGCCAATCTCCTCACCTTCCGAGACCTCGACAGGTAACCCGCAGATATCTGCGAAAATCTGGGACCAGATATCGCTTTTGGAAGCACCTCCAGCCAGACGAATTGTTTCCGGCCTCTGAGGGGCAACATATTCCATGATACTTTCCCCATGACGGCGGTGCTGGAATGCGACACCTTCAAAAAGCGCGCGCAACATTGACCCCTGATCGTCCGAGCTACCAAGGCCAACAAAGGCACCCTGACGGGGCTCAGGCCCATTCAGAAAGGGCATGAAATGACAGCGACGGCCTATAACCGCGCTGCCCGCAACAAGCGCATTTGCAGTATCAATATTGACTAGACCATCGACTGCTCGCGAGAGATACCAATTCAGATTACCAGCAGAGGTCGGACTTCCTTCTGCAATCAGACGACAAGTCCGATCGCGATGAAGCATATTAAGGATAGGCGGCGCACTGTTTATTGCCTGTTGGGTTTCAACTGCATTGATGGACCAGGTGCCAGCTATCATCGTCAGAGCATCACTGCCGATAACACCCGACCCGATAACGCAGGAACTGACGTCCATCATTCCTGCAACGACAGGCGTTCCAATCTGCAATCCAGTTTGCGCTGCTGCTTCAGACGTTACTCTCCCTGCAATGCCAGAATTATTCAGCAGGGGCGGCATGCACCGAAAGAGTGATGAAATTCCGAGCATCTCAAAATATGCTTCGTCATAGGCATTGCATGTAAGATTGAGCAGCCCCCCACCGCTGGCGTCGGTGGGGTCCGTCGCCGCAATACCCGTCAATTGCATGCGAACATAGTCTTTGCATGCCAGTGCCCAGCGCGTCTTTTTAACAACATCGGGCTCATTTCGCGCAAGCCAGATCATCTGCATGATCGTTTGCCCGCCCCAGACACGATGTCCTGTGGTTGCCTCCATATGGATTGCTGTATGGTCTTCAATAAACGCGTCAGCAATTGGCTGTGCCCGCTGATCAACCGAGACAATGCCGTCTCGTATCCCTCGCCCATTCTCATCAACAAGGAAGATACCGTTGCCAAAACCTGTACAGGTTATCGCCGCTATACGCTCCGGCTTCACGACGGTTGTCGTGAGTTCGCGAATGGCTTGCGCTGTATTCTCCCAAAATCGCTTTGGTTCACGCTCAACCCAGCCATTGTCACGATACACCGTTGTGACATCAACAGCACGAAGAGCGACAAGTTTGCCTCTTGCATCGAAAACAGCCGCCTTTACCGCTGTTCCTCCAGCATCGATAGCGAGAAACAAGTCTCCCATCGACACACCTCCCTTTATTGTTTCGCACAATTAGCGCGGAATAATCGTCGACATTTCGAGACAACGGGCAACTTCCTCCTCTGCCCATTGTTCGTCCAAACCTCTTATATTTGCGAGTAAATGCCCAATTTCCTCGACCACAGCGCGACTACAGCGCCCTTCTACAACGAGTTGTGTGCGCCGAAGCAGAACATCATCGAGAAACAGTGCAGCTCTGTACTCGATCAGCCATCGAAGCTCCCTTCTGCTGTAATCAGGAACAGTTTTGAGGAATTCATCGGTTTCTAAACTGCAAAAATCTGCGACCACATTGGCAAGCGCTCCATATCTTGCGACAAGATCTTTGGCGCGTTTCCAGGACAGACCAAACGTTTCCGCGATAACTGCTTCGAGCTTAGCTACTGCATTATCACCCGCAATTAACCCAACAGATCCTGGATATATCCGTTCCCGCGTCGAAACGGTTCGGGTGACATGCAGTTGATCCAGAATAAGGCTTGCAGCCTGTTCTCCAAACGCACGGAACGTTGTCCATTTTCCACCGACCAAAGACAACAACGGCGTGTTATCATTTAACTCATCAAACGCGATGCGATGATCACGATTTGCCTGATTGGCGCTGCCACTACCTCCGGCCTGCAAAGGCCGAATTCCAGTCGTTAAAGCAACAACATGTTCGTCTGTGATGCTGATATCGTCGAAAAGACCAGACAGAGCGCTGAGAAGATAGCTGACTTCAGATGGTGCTATGGAATGATCATCGGCGCTAGCAACCTGAATCTCAGTTGTGCCCAAGAGGATCGTTTTATCAAGTGGATAGCAAATAACCATCCGGCCTGTTCCATCATCAAAATAGAACGCACGGCCAGCCATCCGTTGGTGTAGTTCATTGTGGCGGAGCAGAACATGAGCGCCCTTAACCGGCCTGATATATTGGGTTTTTTTCCCCAGCAAACCGTTCACAACATCGACCCAGGCGCCTGCCGCATTTGCTATTAAGCGGGGCTTAACTGTCGCCGTTTGCCCGGTAATCGGGTCACTTACAACCACTCCACCATCGGCATCATAACGCCAATCAACATAATTAAGGCAAACTGCTCTCTCATGAGCTTGCATAGCATCAGCGATCATCTCCAGAACGAGCGCTTCCGGATTGCGGATGCGCGCGTCGAAATAGCTGATAACTGCTTTGTAACGAGCAGCGATTGCTTTTGGAAAGCCACGACGCAACAGTTGTGTGCGATGATCCGGCAGCACTTTTTCAATACGTCCAAGGAACTCGTAAAGAAAAAGTGCTCCTTTCAAGCTTGCTGCGCTGAGTGGGCCATTGGCCGTTTTAAACCCTAGAAATCTTAAAACCGATCCAGAGAGACCATGAATGTATCCGGAAAGAGGAACGACGATTTCTAATGGTCTGGTGAAGTGTGGTGCATACTTCAACAGCAAATTACGTTCACGTGCCGACTCCGCAACAAGCTTGAATTCTCTGTTTTCAAGATAACGCAAGCCGCCATGCGCCATTCGAGACGACGCTCCCGTTGCGCCTTTACAAAAATCACCGTTATCGATGAGCAAAGAGGAAACACCATTGAGTGAAAGTTCGCGCTGAACGGCAACGCCATTTACGCCGCCACCAATAATAAGAACGTCAAACTCCGGCTTAGTTGCCAACCTGCGAAGGCTCTCCTCCCGTAGTCTTAACATCCCAAGCTCCTGTGACTTCCTCAAGCTCCACTTCTACACTTTTTGCGCGATTCTTTATATAAGTCAACAAAGACTAACATTTATAAAAATTGATTAGTTATGATTGGACAGTAAGAGCATGATCGGCACGGCTCGCTGCTCGGCGAGCAAAATCGACAAGACATTCACAGCGCAATGCGGATCTTAACTAAGGGCAAAAAAAGAGGGCCATCGGAAACCGAGGCCCTTTAAATTTAGAAGGTTAAACCTTCAGAGGGGAACAGCTGGACGCAAAAATGGGAGGAATGCGTCACAGCTGACGCGCTTATGCCTAAATAATTATCATAAAGCACCTATTTTTTGTGCATCTCAGCTATGAACTACACGCAGAGCTAACGCCATACACGTGAGCAAAAGTTGAATTGATTGTGAAGCAACGGTTTATGGTATGCATATTTAAGAGTTTCAAGCCACGGAACCGCCAGATGGGACGAGTGTTAAGTGACGACCTACGGTCATGCGCTTTTGCAGGCTGGTAGAGAAAGATCATGGCCCGCAGCGTCGGTATTCGGTTTGGGGCATCGGCAGCAATAGCAACTCGCAGGATTGCCAGCGCCCAAGATGGCGAACTGTGAGCGAGGCAAACGCAGAGACAGCCAAGAATATTACGCTTAACAAGATAGTTTCTCTGCTAGCTAAATACTGTAGCGTTCAGATTGTGCGAAGTGCTTTAAGTACTTGGCTTCTGGCTCGTTGCTTGTCGCAACCCACCCACAACATTTCCAAATTATATGCCCTTTATAAAGTGTTGCACAGATTGCCGTCCAACATGCGCTTTATTGCTTTAACCCCACCTTCTAACGCTCTGATCGGTTTCGGTTTTGAGAACAACCAGCCTTGAAGGTCATCACATTTCATATGACGCAATTTTATCAGTTGCTCTTTGGTTTCGATACCTTCGGCAACAACGCGTTTTCCCATCCTATGTGAAATATGGATTATACCTTCGACAATTGCCTGATCTGCGACAGATGTCTCAATATTCTGCACAAAGGAGCGATCAATTTTAATATGATCTATCGATATTGCTCGCAAATGAGTCAGAGATGCGTACCCGGTTCCAAAGTCATCGAAGGCGACCTTGACTCCAATCTCATGAAACTTCTTAAGCCCGTCATAAACATGTTCTCGATCTCGACTTAAAAGCATACGCTCCGTAATCTCGATACAAAAACGGGAAGCAGGCAGGCCAGTTAACCTCAAAAGTTCTACAAAGCGTTTAATATAAACGTCCGATTTTAGGTCAGAATTCGTAATGTTTATAGCGATGAAGTCGGTTTCAATGCCAAGTGTCCGCAACTCAATTGCATCGGAAAATACTCTCTCAAGGACAAACTGACCGATTAGCTCAGAGGTTTGATCGTCTTCCAATGCGGCTTCGAAATGCTCCGGAGTGAGTATCTTTCCGCTTGGATGGTTCCAGCGTAGCAAAGCCTCAAAAGAGATTTCTCTGTCAGCTAAAAGAGAGACAATGGGTTGATAGAACAATTCAAACTGCCCATTCGCTAATCCTATTTTCACCTCTTCTAACAGGGAAACACGCGCATTCAGTTGAACCAGCAATTGCTCTTCAAAGACCGAGACTTGGTTTCGCCCTATTGACTTAGCGCAATAAAGTGCAATGTCTGCCGCTTTAAACAAAGATGTCAGGTCTTGTCCATCATCAGGGTAATGAGAGATACCTATGCTTGCACTACAATGCCTGGAATTAATACCACTTGTTGGGATAGCTCTTATTTTTTCCAGTAGGCTATTTAAAGTCGCAAGTGTCTCTTGTTGATTATCATTCGCGAAAATCAATCCAAACTCGTCTCCGCCTAAACGAGCCACAAATGTTGATTGCTCGAGGTTTTCTCTCAGTGTTCTTGAAATTTTGTCCAATAAAATATCACCAGCGTCGTGGCCATATGAGTCATTTACATCTTTGAACGAGTCGATATCCAATAATGCCAGCGTCAATTCTGACCTGTTTGCCTTGCAAACGACCAGTGCCTTATTCATCTGCGCCTGAAAACTTCGCCTGTTACCTAACCCGGTCAGCGCATCACTATTAGCGAGTGTATCCAGCTCAGTTTCATTCTTACGTAATTCGGCCTCAACCGCTTTTTGATGGGATATATCAAATCTAATTGCCGTGTAGCTATCGATTTTCCCGTCAGTATTGCGATGGGGGACTATTGTGGTATCAACCCAGTAATAGCTACCATCTTTGGCTTTGTTGCAAATTTCGCCATGCCAGACATGGCCATTTCCGATCTGATGATACATGTCTTTAAAGAAATTTAACTCATGGAGACCTGATTTGAGTAGCCTATGATTATGTCCAATCAACTGATCGCGCCGATAGCCACTTATCTCACAAAATTTATTATTTACATATGTGATCGTGCCCTTAACGTCTGTTACGGCAACTATTGCGGCACTATCTAAAGCATAGCGGATAAAGGCCTCTTCACGCTTATAATCATCCAAGTCTGCCTCAGGAAGGGGTGACAAACGAGACGGATATTCGACTAGAGTCTTATAGCCAATATTTGAGGTATTCTTCATCTTTGCATTCCATCAAATTATGCAAAAAGCCTTCATCTTTAAGCAAATCAATTTGCAGATGCCATATTAATAATATTATATCTAGCTAATATAGTAAAATCCTACAGAAATTATTATTTAAATATATTCATGATTTGGTATAATCTATTTATTTCTCTATCGGTTCATTAAGAAGCTCATCTTATGCCAAACACTACCCTCGCCATTTGAAAAGATTGTTGGCATTTATTCTCACCACATAGATACCATCGTGTCGATAGCAGCACCCTGCGGTGCTGCTATCGCTATACCGTAATGCAGGTTAGTCAACCGTATATGCGATCACGGAATCTCCAGGAGTTGTTCCCAGAGAACCATGACCTCCAGCAGCAATAACGACATACTGCTTACCATCTTTACCACGATACGTCATAGGAGTTGCCTGCCCCCCGGCTGGGAGTTTATGGGACCACAGTGTTTCGCCAGTTTTCATATCGTAACCACGAATGATGTCATCAAGAGCTGCCCCAGTAAAGGCAATGCCACCAGCTGTAGTTAGTGTTCCACCATGTGCGAGCATGCCCATTTCGAATGGTATAGGGAACTGAATACCGGCAATTTTCTGACCCGCTACCGTACCATTACGATATTTCCAAGCCGTCGTGCCGTCTGCGAGATTGACACCAACACGAACGCCCCACGGTGGAGTATTGCATGGCACGCCCAGGGCAGAACGCATGTGACTGATTGAGACAGCATAGGGTCCGCCGAGATTTTCGTTACCAGGCTTGGATTCCCCACCTGCGTCGCCCGCGTTTCCAAACATTCGTTTATCAGGTTCACCTTCAGGTCGTTTATACAGCCGGTACAGGTAAGGAAGGTACTGAGGTGTAGCAATCATCCATCCGTTGACCGGATCTACGGCCACCGAACCCCAGTTAAAGACACCGATATTTCCTGGCCATACAAGCGAAAGACCTTCTGTCTGCGGTGGGGTAAAAGGGTTTCCGTCATAACGCGCCTGACGGTAGGTAATGCGACAGGCGATCTGATCAAATGGCGTTGTGCCCCACATGTCAGCTTCAGTTAATGGCGCTGGAGTGAAAGATAGGGCGGACATTAGTTGTGTCGACGACAGCTTTTCATTTGGAATGTCTGTCTTTGTCGAAACATTCATTTCATGAACGGGCATGATTGGATCGCCAGTGCGACGATCTAAAACCCAAATGTTACCGATTTTCGTAGGAACGAGAATTGCAGGAACATCCTGCCCGTCATGCGGCAAGTTCAGCAATACTGGCTGTGAAGGAATATCGCGGTCCCAAAGGTCGTGATGGGTTGTCTGAAAATTCCAAACCAAACGGCCCGTCCTGAGGTCGAGTGCGGCGAGCGAATCTACCATCTTCTGGTCTGCTTCAGACCTTGATACACCGACCTGATCGGGTGATTTATTTCCGAATGGAACATAAACCAAGCCAAGCTTCTCATCTGCGGAAAGCTGCGTCCAGGCAACAGCCGAATTGGGCTCGTAAAGCTCGTCGCTCGCGAGTGGTGCGGTTTCATCTGGTTTACCCGCATCAAACTTCCAAACGATATCGCCAGTGCGTACATCGTAAGCGCGAATAACACCTGACGGGTTATTCTCGTAATAATTATCGGCGATCGCGCTCCCAAGAATGATCAGATCAGCAGTTACCAGCGGTGCGGAGGTTTGCTGGTAAGTTGCGCGTTCCATGTTTGGCATCTGCGCTTTAAGATCGACATAACCATTATCGCCAAAGCTGGTGCACAATTCACCATTGTCTGCGTTCAACACATAAAGGCGTGCATCGACGGACGAAGCAATGATGCGGCGCGGGCATTGCAAAATTGCAGCCTTAATTGCTTCGGCTTTTGCAGGATCAGTATCTGCGGGAACGACATACTCTGACGAATCATTATAAGAAACGCCACGGCAGGTCTGATGCTGGTATTGGTTGTCGCGTTGCATCTTCGGATCAAAGGACCAGGCCAGTTTGCCTGTTTCCGGCTCCAATGCCCGTACGATATTATGTGGCGTACAGAAATACAGAAGACCATTCACTTTGATTGGGGTCGCTTCGAAAGTGTATTCTTTTGAATCGACGGCATCACCTTCACGCAGATCACCTGTATGATGTTCCCACGCGACTTTCAGTTTTCCCACATTGTCACTATTGATATCTTTTAGCGACGAATAACGCTGACCAAGGTTCGTTCCGCCATATGCAACCCAGTCATTTGCTGGATAAGGGACGCCACTTGGATCAATACTCACCTCTTTAGCACCAGCGACAGTTTGCAATGTCCCCTGTTTTTCGATGGGATCGATAAACCATGCAACAAGCGCCATCGTTGCAACCAGACCGACGACAGAACGTAAAATAAACGGGCCATTCGTAAGGCCCGGCGACCAAAGCTTTACAGGCTTGTCACGAAGGCCGCGCACAATAAAGGGCAACGAAAGTAGCAGGCCTAAGAAGATTATGAGCGCACCACGTGGTATCCACTGCCACTTGTCCATCCCGACTTCATAAAGTGTCCATATGAAGGTCACGACAAGCGTTAATGCGTAGATTACAAGCCCATTCTGACGTAGCCGAAAAAGCTGCAAGCCTGAAATCAGAAGCCCTAAAGCCATGATGACATAGAAAAAACTGCCGCCAATAATTGCCAGCTGCGCACCATAATATAAAATGGCAGCGCCCAATAAAGCAGTTATTAAACCGCCTATACGAGTTAACATGGAACTCACTCCAATTCGCCTGAATACTGAACCAGGCATCAATCATAACGTGGTTTAATGCTATAGGCAGAACGGTCACAAATTTTTGATTATTAATTAGAATATCAAAAAATAGCTATCTGACTGGATATTACACCAGAATACGCTCGCCAACATTAACCTTTTAACCTGTGAATTGAGCACAAAAGTATTTCTATGCAGTGGCCCTATCGCCCCCGATAAACAAAGGGTGGTGGTTCTGCGAGGCTATCTGCTTCCGCTTGCTCAGCCAGCAGTTGACGCAACGGAGAGCGAATACAGACAGGGTCAGTTGCAGAAGCATCACCCGCAAGCGCCATCGCCTGACAGCGGCAACCACCAAAATCAATCGCCTTGCGATCACAACTGCGGCAGAGTTCCGGCATCCAGCTATCACCGCGAAAAGCGTTAAATGCCTGCCCCTCATACCAGATTGTTTCGAGGTCTTTGTCGCGCACATTGTCAAATTGCAGTGTTGGGATTGTTTCTGCTGCATGGCACGGTAATGCTTTACCCGAAGGCGTAATGTTCAGACCTGTGCGCGCCCAGCCACCCATACAGGCCTTTGGATAAGATGCATGATGATCTGCGCCAACATAGTCGATGACAATGATCCCTTCGAGACGTTTCCGCGCACTTTCAACGAATGCATTTGCTTTCAGAAATTGCTCTTTTGTCGGCATCAAAGCTTTGCGGTTTTTGTCGGCCCAGCCATGAAATTGAACCGTCGCAATCTCGATGCGCCGCGCCCCAAGCTTAACTGCAAGGTCCAGCATTTCATCCATCTGGTCCATGTTCTGCTTATGACAGACCGCATTGACCGTGAGGGGAATACCAGCCGCATGAGTCCATTCGGCAACGGCAATTTTGCGTTGATAGCCACCCTTATATCCGCCAACACGGTCGGCCCGTTCAGGTGTCGATCCCTGAATTGAAAGTTGCAAATGATCGAGACCTGCATCGGATAGTTCAGCTATACGCTTTTCCGTAAGGCCAATGCCGGATGTGATAAGATTGGTGTAGAGACCGGCTTTAGCGGCAGCAGCCGTCAGTTCCACAAGATCGCGACGCGCCGCAGGCTCTCCACCTGAAAGGTGCAAATGTAATACGCCTAAAGCGGCCGCTTGCTGGAAGGCTTTAATCCATTCCTCGGTCGAAAGCTCAGTTTTAACACCTTCAAGCTCAAGAGGATTTGAGCAATATGGGCACGCAAGCGGGCAGCGATGTGTCAACTCCGCAAGCATAGCGATGGGAGCAGGAATACGAATACGTCCCCCATTCCATTCGCTTGTCGGCCTGACACTTACATGCTCGTTCAAGGCTTCAGCTCCAGCATCCTGCGTTTTGAAAACTCATCCACAAAAGCAATAACATCACTGAGGATCTGATCCTTGGGCGCTTCAAATTTAACCGCAAATTCACTGGCGATTTCTTCCAGCGTGCGCTCACCATCAAGCGCATTCACGATCATCACCGCAATTTCATCCAAAGCCAGCGCGCGCTCAGGTGCCAATAAAACATTCTGACCGCGTACCGGATCCTGACGCAAACGCACGCCCCGCGCGAGCTTGGCTATTGTACCACCCGATACGATAACGGCTGTGGGTTCTGTCATTGTGCCGCTCCCTCAACTTCCAGCTTACGCGCAGGCTGGTCGAGTTGGCCAATGACACCTTCGCGCCCATCCCAACCATCGGGGGGCAACAAGGCTGGCGCTACATATGCCTGATGCAGAGCATCGAGCTGCGCCCAGAGCACATCGGTCTTAAACGTCAGCGCTGCGGCAGCCGCGTCCTGCTTTTCTTTCGTGTCAGCATGATTCAGCACATAGTTCAGACCAAAAGCCACATCGACGGGCGCTTCATCCAGACGTTTACGAAAATAGGAAAGAGCCTGTTCGTTAGCGAAAGCATAATGTTCAATCAAACCAGCGATGCGGTTTTTATGAATGGCAGGGGCGAAGAGTTCAGTGAGCGAGGCTGCCACCGCATCCAGCATCGGCATATCGCGCACAAAACGTACATATGCATCGCAGGCAAAACGTGTGCCGGGAAGAACACCACGATTTGAGGCGACATAATCCGGATCAAGACCCACAGCCTCCGCAAGCTTCAGCCAGCGTCGAATACCGCCACCCTCTTCTACACCACCATCATGGTCTTCAATGCGCTTGCGCCATGCGCGCCGTATCGACACGTCTTCGCAGCGGGACATAAAAGCAGCGTCCTTTAACGGGATACGGCTCTGATAATAGAAACGGTTGATGACCCAGGCACGAACCTGCGTGATGTTGCACCGTCCGCCATGCAGCATATCGTGAAAAGGGTGCTTGTCGTGATAGCGGGCATCACCGATTGCACGCAAGCGTGCTTCGAAAGCTGTTCTGTTTTGAGCTTCAGTCAAGATCAATCTCCATGCCGTCAAAGGCAACAGCCATTCCAGCTGCCTCTACGGTTGCGCGCTCTGGTCCCAACAGCCAGATCGGGTTGGTATTGTTGATATGGACATAAACCACCTGAGCAATGTTGAGAGCAGACAACAGTGCCAGACTGCCATCTGGCCCGGAAATCGACATATGCCCCATCCGTTGCCCGGTTTTGAGACCGGTTCCGGCCGTAATCATTTCGTCATCAGTGAACAATGTGCCATCAAAAAACACAAGGTCAGCACCGCGAATGCGCTCTGCCAGCCAATCGGGTAGTGCCGCACATCCGGGAATATAATATGCGCGTTTGGTGCCTGCTATAAATTCAATGCCGATAGTTTGCTCACCCTTGACGCCAAGTTCAGGCTCGCCCTCTTCCTGAAAAAGTGCAACTTTTCCCGGCACAGAAAAAATGCGCGCGGTCAGCCCGTCTAGCGGTGTAAACTCTTCATCAAGCTGAATAGTTTTTCGCTCTACGTAGTCAGGATCAAGAACTTTAAAAACCGGGTTTTCGCTCAGGACTTTCTGAATAGCGGATGTTGCCAGCAACCGGAAAGGTTGCTTCTCACGTACCGTTAGCAATCCGCCAATATGGTCCACATCAGCATTGGTAATCACGATGCTTTTGACAGGGCTATCACGTAAGGCTCTCGGATGCAGTGCCTTGGTTTGTATCAACTGCTGCCGAATATCAGGTGACGCATTGAACACGGCCCAGTTTTTGCCATCGACGCTCACAGCAAGTGATGATTGCGTTTGGGGAGTTAGCCCTGATTTGGGATCGCGTGCGGCAGCGCAATTGGCACAATTGCAATTCCATTGTGGCAGGCCACCACCTGCGGCGGCGCCAAGCACGAGAAAACGCAGGCTGCTCATGAAATCTAATTCCTTGTCCGAGTTGTCTTATGCATGTCGGAATAACTCGGTTGCGCCGATGCGCGATAACTCAAAATGTTGATGGCAACCGTAACCCGCAACCAATGTGACGCGGACGATTGCCACCAACAAAATCATTTCTCAGATGGTCTTGCTGCAAGCGGCAAAAACCATGCTTCAATGATTAGAACAGGATCGGTTCATCGCCGTCAGCCGGAGCATAGCGATTGATTTCCATTCCGCAGGTAACTTCAACGAATTTTGGTGCAGACCACTTCATTTCGATACTCCTTATTCAAGAGCAGATAAAACTGCTCGTATTTATTATAAGGCTTAGATTGCATTTTGGGCAAAGCCTCACGCAAAAGTTATAATTCACTCACATAACATTATTTCGCACAAAATCGGGATTTGCATGATCAAAATTATGTGCGTGACATGGCCGATTTTCTTCGGCCATGTTCGTTGATGCCTTTAGTCAGGCAACGCATAGGCAATGACATAGTCACCGCGATTGTCATTGGTGCCGGTACGTGTGGCACCACCAGCAACAACAACGATATACTGCTTGCCATCTTTTCCGACATAGCTCATCGGCGCGCCCTGACCACCAACGGGAAGACGTCCACGCCAGAGTTCCTCACCCGTGTCACTGTCGAGCGCACGTGTATAGTAATCCAGTGTACCGTGGAAGAATGTCAGGCCGCCCTTGGTTACCAATGGTCCACCCATCGTTGGCATGCCGAGTGGAATGAGAACGCCCGGAACGATACCGCGAACCGGCGCATCCTGGATCGATCCCATAGGAACCTGCCACTTTGTCTTGCCGCTTTCGAGGTCAATGGCTGTCATAGTGCCGAACGGTGGCTTAAAGCACGGAATGCCGAGCGGTGAGACAAACATCGAACGTTCTACACCCCAGGGAGTGCCGAGCTGCTCAGAATATTCGCCTTCAGTCGAAGGCTTCAGTCCGATGCGCTTGGCTTCATCCTGCTTGATAAAGCGACCCCACTGAGCCATGCGGATATCATTGACGATCAACGTACCTGTCGCCGCGTCAATAGCACCACCACCCCAGTTAAAGCCACCATAATAGCCCGGATAGATCAGAGTGCGCTGCTTATCGGAGAGCGGTGTAAACTCACCTTCCCAACGCATATCCTTAAACTCAATGCGGCAATACAACTGATCAAAGATTGTTGCGCCCCACATATCGCGTTCAGTCAGCTTATCAGTGCCGACGGAAATCGCGGAGTATGGCTGTGTTGGCGCAACATTCATGCCTGGCATGGAATCTGTTGATACCGGACGTTCTTCAACCGGTACAACAGGTTCACCCGTGCGACGGTCGAGAACAAAAATCTGACCACGCTTGGTAAGCTGAATGATGACCGGTGTTTTTGTGCCATCGGCACGTGGAAGATCGTAGAGAATTGGCTGCGATGAAACATCGTAGTCAAACTGATCAATATTCGCAGTGCGGAAATGCCAGCGCTCTTTACCTGTCTTCATATCGACAGCAACGATGGCATCGTTATACTCATCCGAATACGGATGACGATTTCCAGTCCAGAAGTCAGGCGTCTGATTTCCCGTTGGGAAGAACGCGAGGCCAAGCTCTGGATCGTAGGCAGCCGTGCCCCAGAAATTTGGTGTTTCTGGCGCGTATGTCTGACCTTCTGGCAGAGGCGTGCTATCGGTTGCGCCGCGAGCGGCATCCCAAGCCCACAGGATTTTTCCTGTGCGCGCATCAAAGCCACGCACAACACCCGAAGGCTCGCCGACGGTCAGATTGTCGTTCAGACGACCGCCAACCATCACAACGCCATCGGCAACCAGAGGTGCAGATGTTACGTTGTAAGAGCCCTGCTGACCACCAACCGGATCGGGCGTCAGGCCGACACTCAGATCGACAGCGCCATTCACACCAAAATCTTCGCAAAGCTTGCCGGTATCGGCATCAATTGCGAGAAGGCGTGCATCGATGGTCGATGTAAAAATGCGCTTACGACAAACAGCAGGAGCAGATGCCTGAATGGCGTTTGCATCGGCATTCGCGTCTTCGCTCGCAGGTGCTGGAAGTGCTGTGAGATCAGCGTAGCCAACACCGCGGCATCGACGCCAGCCCTTCGTGCTCTCAAAGACAGTTGCCTGTGGGTTGAACTTCCAGCGTTCCTGTCCAGTCGTCGCATCAATCGCAATGACTATGTTGGACGGCGTGCAAAGATAAACCGTGTCGTCAATCTTAAGCGGCGTAACCTGATATTCCTTGCCATCGACGGCAAGGTCGCCTGTGCGATAGGTCCAGGCGACTTTCAGATCTTTTACGTTCGACTTGTTAATCTGATCGAACTGAACAAAACGGTTACCGCCCGTATTCCGGCCGTAAGCTGGCCAGTCATTGCCGCTATCTTTGCCTGCATCAGCATTGATGACAGGTGCTGGGCCATTGCCCGCTGCAACGACCGTTGGATGCGGACGGAACATGCCAAAGAGCGTAGCGACGAAAGCTGCAGCAAGCACGACTGACAAACCAGCCGAATATTTACAAGACAGCGCTGCGCCACCCGACTTGCGTACCAGAGCTGGTGAAATGACAGCGGTGGCGAGCGCGATGACGAGGAATGTTAGAGTGCGTGGAACGAGCTGCCAGAAATCGAACCCGACTTCCCACACACCCCAGATGACACTTGCAATAAAAAGAGCAAGTGCGATCCACAACGTTGCGCCACGTTTGCGAAATGCAAAATAGCCAATCGCCAACATGGCGATACCTGCAGCGAGATAAAACCACGAACCGCCCAGCGAGAGAAGTTTAACCCCTCCCCAGACGAGGCCGAGTCCGAGCAGTGCAACGACCACCCCCAGAACACGGAGTATCCATGTTAAAACATTGTTCATGTTGAATAATCCATTTGAACTACAGGAGCTTCAGACGCTTTTCACAATGGCAGCACGATTCCGATAAAGCTTTTGCTGCGGGCGTTTGCATAGCCTGAAAACTCGTACGAGATCCGCATCGCGCATCTGAAGCTGCTCCATATTTGGATCGCTGAAATCTCTATTCAGCAACCAGTCAATAACGCACAACTGTGCGCACACGCCCTCGTCGGAATTGAGCCAGACTTAGGATCGGATATGCAACACAGTTGAGCTTTCCTTGGGAGGAAAGCGCTCTTATATGGCGCGTTAAAAAGTGCGACAAGTCGTCTCCAAGGACCGTTTGGACGGATTCACGTCATCTGAGCTATTGACATTTTATTATGTTCTAAATTGCCAGCGTGTGTTAATCGCTCTCTTTGGGAGGACAAGTGAATCATAAAGAGGCCATTTTGATTGACGCGTCCAAAAACCCCGGATTTCGGGACGTCGCTGAATTTGCTAAGGTAAGCATCACAACAGTTGAACGGGTCCTGAACGAACGCGGCAGCGTATCCCCAAAAACACGGGAAAAAGTTTTACACGCGGCCTCACAGCTGGGTCTTAGACGTGTTTTGCCTCTTCCCGACTACGGAAACCTGAGGATAGAGGCGATCCTTCCCACGAATCCAACGCCATATTGGGCCAAGCTTTCAAACAGTTTTAAGAACGCAGCAAAACTACTGCCGCGTGGCATAATGCTTCATCGAACTTTTGTGCCGGAAAACGATCCGCAGGCGATGATCCGTGCGATTACTGCATCGCAGTTAAAACGCAGCGCTCTGATCGTTGCAGCAGAACTGGACAGCGAAGTTGCAGAAAGCTTGGCGGGCGTCATGGAGAAGGGTGAAATCCTTATCTTTGTATCCACCCGTATTCCCGGCTTGCCAGCTCATGCATTTAGTGGGGTCAATAATATGGCTGCCGGACGTCTGGCAGCATCCCTGATAAATTTCGCACTGCGTGACAAGCCTGCCAAAGTGCTGATCCTCCAAGCAAATACAACCTTACAATCGCACCGCGACAGAGTGGAAGGCTTCAGAGCTGAATTGCATACAAACCATAAGAGCGATGTCTTTGTCACTCACGAGGCCCCAAACGCATCGTGGGGCCATTTGGCAGAGCTGGCAAAGTACGGCCGCTTGCCAGATGCAATTTATGAAACTGCCGACTCTGGTGGCGAAATCGCGACTATACTGAGAAAACTTGATCGGAAACCAATCTGGATTGGCCATGAGCGCAATGATGCTCATGAAGCTTTAATCCGGGAACGCATTTTAGATTTTGTCCTCGATCAAGATCCTGAAAAGCAAGCACGTTGGGCGTTGAAGGCAGCCCTTACAGAACTCGGCGTCGAAAATTCTGATCTTTCATATGTCGAAAAACCAGAACTCCGCGTTTTTGCTAATGCCAATCTTTAGCTAGCACACTATTTTTCATATCTGCTGCGATTGAATAATGTGTAGTTTGTATCATCGTTGCAGTAGTTCAAATATTGCAGTCTCAATGACTTTGGTGTCAGCATCATTCAAACCTTCGCCAGCAACATGTCCCCATACGGTTTCCAAAATACGCAGCTCGGCTTTCGGAATACGGGAAGTTTCCCAGGCGGCATCTTTTACCGGAAAATACAGGTCACTGGACGCAGGCATGATCATAGTGTCAGCTTTTATTGCAGCCAGTGCTTGATCAAGGTCACCAAGATATTTTTCGTTAGCGCTTATGTCTGCATGTTGGCCGGTCCATAGGTGCGCGAGAACATTATTCGCATCGCGCTTCAAAAACCAATCTTCCCAGAAATTTACAAGAAAATCGTCAAGCGACTTGTAACCAAGCGCGCGCTCATCGAGCTTCTCTCGAAAAAACGCCTGCGAAAAACCCCATGCTGCATAAATACGCGCGGCAACACGAAGGCCACAAAGCGGTTGCTTCGTATAGAAACCCTGTTCAAAATTTGCATCAAGTTCAATAGCGGCTCGCACGCTATCAAAGAACAAATAGAAGTGTCGTGAGGTGCGTGCAGCGCTCTGAAAAGTGAACAGGCGCTCAACCATGTCTGGAAAGAATGATGCCCAATCAAATGCTTGTGCTCCTCCTAAAGACCAGCCTATAGCTAGTTTTATTTTTTGAATATTGAACCTTTCGGTCAAGAGCCGATGCTGTTGCTTAACATTGTCATGAATCGTCACACGTGGGAATTTCCCAGCATCGATGCACGATGGCATATTACTCGGGGAGCTGGATACACCATTACCAAACATATCTGGAACAATGATGAAGTACTTATCCGGATCGAGAGCACGCCCCTGACCAATCAACCAGGCAGCATCATCGTGCGTGGCCGCAAAAGATGTAGGATAGATAATGACGTTATCTCTCTCATTATTGAGCCGGCCATATGTTTTGTATGCAAGCTGCGCATTACGGATATATTGTTTTGATTGAAGTTGGATATCGCCTAAGTCAAAGATATCATAACTCATTTTAATTTCCCCCGCAGAGTGAGCAGCAAAAACGATAGGGCTAATGCCGCAAAAATTGCCGCGACAATAAGGGTTGTATGCAAATCAAAACGGTCGGTGACTTGCCCACCAATCAATGTCCCTAAAGCGATAGCACTATTAAAGACCGACACAAAAAGCGCGGTCGTAATCTCAATGGAGGTTGATGCCGCTTTCATCATCCATATTTGCAGAGTGACAGAAACTCCACCATATGCCACGCCCCACAAGATGAGGATTTCAGCCGCTGAGATAGTTCCTTCCCCAATAAAGGCGAACCCAAGAATTGCTATCAAAAGGCTGAGAATAATCGTCCCTAGTGTCATTCCAAGTCGTGCTAAAGCGAACCTGCCTGCCAGAAAATTCCCAATAATTCCTGCAGCGCCGTAAATGAACAGCAACATGCCGATCCATTCCGTCTTAACACCAGATATAACCTTTAAAATTGAGCCCACAAATGTATAGGCGATGAAATGTCCCGCGACGAGCAACAGTGTAAGGAACAGTCCCGCCTGAACACGAGGTCTTTTCAATTCGGCGATCATCTGGCTTGCCCGGACAGACTGATTGACACGCAAGGCTGGCAAGAGACGAAAACCAAGCCCGAAGACAATCAAGCTAAATCCTGCCATGACTGCAAATGCCCCTCGCCATTCTGCAATGTCAGAAATCATCACGCCAAGCGGCACCCCCACGACTGACGCGGCAGCAACCCCGCCAAAAATAATTGCTGTCGCCACTCCTATCGATTGCGTAGGAACCAATTTTGGGGCCAGTCCCCCAGCGACTGCCCATATCCCGCCCATGCAGAATCCTACAATAACTCTCGCGACAAGCAGCCATTCGTATGATGGTGACAAGGCCGAAGCGAGATTAGCGACGGTCAGGAGCATAAGCAGCGCGACAAGAATTCGACGTCTATCAATTTCACCTGCCATGAGGATAACCATGGGTGCAAAAAAAGCGGCAAGCAGTGCGGGAACTGAAATAATTAGCCCGGCACTGCCGAGCGAAATATTCAGTTCCTTTGCAATTGGCATCATCATGCCTATCGGCAACATTTCAGTTGTCACAACTGCAAAAGTCGTAAGGCCGACAACATAAACCGCCGACCAATCCGTATGCTGAGCGCTTTGTCTTAATTTCGTGATCTGTGCCATTGGACTGCCTTTTATTGCGAGGCTTTTGAAGTTCACCTCAATCGTTCGGCAGTCTTTACTAGGTCCGGAAAATTGATAAAGTAGCTCAAGGCCGCATCAGATGGGACAAACTGGAACCAATGCTTGATCATTTCGGAGACATTCTGGCTTTCGTGCGCGTTGCAGATACCGAGAGTTTTACTCAAGCAGCGACAAAGTTAGGGATTACACGTTCGGCTGTCGGAAAGAGTATCGCCCGGCTTGAAGAAAATCTTGCCACACGTCTGGTTCATCGCACGACACGAAGCGTGAGCCTCACAGAGGAGGGAAAATTATTTTACGACCACGCTTTGCGTATCATTTGTGAAGTCGATGACGCAGAAGCGACACTGGCTATGCGCAATCAGGCGCCTAAGGGACGACTTCGCATAGATATTCCAACAGCGTTCGGTCGTCTGCACGTCCTGCCCGTATTACAAAAGTTTCTAGCCGAATGGCCCGAACTGGAGGCGGATGTGACATTCTCTGATGACTATTGCGATCTTGTCTCAGATGGAATTGATGTTGCAGTTCGCATTGGTGGACCAACCGATAGCGGTTTGATCCGGCAGGTTCTGGCACCCCACAGTTTTTTCACCTGTGCAACACCTGCCTATCTGGAACATCATGGCATGCCACAAAGCCTTGATGATCTGAAAAACCACAACAAAATTGTGTTTACCTATGCCAACTCGCCAATGCCATGGCGTTACCAAATTGGTGGTGAGGTTCGATACATTTCTGTCGAAGGACGCCTGAAACTCAACAACACGGAAGCAATCCGCGATGCGGCTTTAAATAACCTTGGAATTGTGCAGCTCGGCGCTTTTCTGGTTGGAGATGATATTAAAAAGGGGCGCCTGATACCAATCCTCACACATTTACGTCACGAAGAATTGCCCATTACTGCTGTCTATCCTACGCGGCGCCATGTTTCGCCAAAAGTAAGACGTTTCATCGAAGCCATTCGCAAAGAATGGGCGAGCGGAACGCCATGGGAGCAAAACAAGTCATAACTCTATAATGTAAATGTTGCCAACACCGTCGTTTTTCCAGGACAGGATGTTATACTGAAACGTCCGCCGATACGCATAATGCGCATCGACATACTGCGGGTACCGATACTCATACTTGCCAATTGAACAGCCGAAACATCAAAGCCAGCACCGTCATCTTCGACCTCCAATGTCAGTTCATTGGTTGCAGACTGCTTAAGACGCACGATCACATGCTTCGCGCGACTATGTTTAATGACGTTCGTCAAAGCTTCTTCAACGACACGCGCCAATGCCAAACATTGCAATGTCGTTGGAGGCTTTTGCCAGCGAGCGGGAAAACTCCATTCAGCGGCAATATCCAATTCATCAAAAAGTGCCGTGAAACGGTGTCTGAGTGGCGCTGCCCACTCGATCGGCGTTGCAGGAACCTTGATACTTGGGCTTGAATTACTATCAATTGTCTGACGCAAGTCATCCCTTATCAGCTTCAGCATGGAAACAACTTGCGAACGGTTTACGGGCCCGCTCCCCTGCTCGATTGACGCCATCATATGAACCAGCGCGCCGCCTAAACCATCATGAAGGTCGTGGGCAATTTCCAACCGATCTTTTAAACGGGTATTGGATAGAGCGAGTGAATATTCACGTTCAAGTGTTGTTGCGAGCTCGGAGCGGGCACTGTCTATGCTTTCGGCAAGCTCGACATTGAACTGCTCAATACGGCGAACATTATGAGCATGACGCAGACCTAATATGCCAGACAAACTCAAGGTAATGACGATGTTGGAATAGGGCAACACCGTAAAATCTCCCGGAATAAGCCCAAAAACCATGAAGATATCATGCAATATTGTTAAGATGAGAACAAGCAGGCAGCCGCCAAGCATAAGGTGTTCCGGCTTTTTCGTTTGCCATGCATAAAGCGGAAACTGAATACAATTGAATAAAAAGAAAACGGCGGCAATGATAACACCAGCTATTTGAATATAAACAAAAAAGGCTTGCGGCGTAAAAAGCGACGCAACGACCAATATGGCCACAAAAGCCCAAAGCGTTCGCTCATATAGCCTGGGAAACAGCTCTCCGAAACGCATAACAAACATACAAAAGCATGCCACACATAACATCAAGGCAACGACATTGGCCCGGGATGCGGTCAAGGTGTCAGGCCATGGCCACGGCGTCGTAACAAGAGTATTCGATATAAACACAACCCAGAATAAGGACGAAAAGGCGTACCAGCCATAAGCCGTATGATCGCGCCGAACGAACCAGATACAAAAGAACAAAATCCCAATAACACCAGAAACGATAATATTGGCGATATATAATGTGCGGTTACGCCACCATAGGTTTTCATATTGCGGATAGAGAGAAGTAGCCTCGCCCACAGCAATTGGTCCGAGACCCAGCATTTGTCCTTTGACACCTACAACCCTGATCCAAATTGTGTTGGTACCGTCCTGGAGCCAGGCATCTGGCAAAACCCAATAACGCGGCATATTCATGCTGCGTGATAGTGGCTCAACCAAATGCTCATCGCGCCAAAGAAAATGATCATTGATATAAATTTCACCGGCCATGATGATTGAACGCAACAGCAGTGCAATACGCTCTTCCGGTGCAGGCTCGCAATCTTGACGCCAGCTTATACGATACCAGATATTATCTGCCTGCTCCTTGTGGCGCCAATTCCAATCATCGGGTAAAGTAACATTTTCCCAATGTCCCGTATTATCGGGCCTTTGACCATTTTCAAGTGATTGAGCTGCCTGAATACCAACAATCTGAACGGGGCAGACCGGGACATCGCTGGCTTCCTTAGCCCAGGCGGATGGGCCAAGACCACACAAGAATAATACGATGAACAGCCATCTCACGCCAACAAACCGCGCTGCCGCGCAGTATGAATGGCGCGGGTACGTGAAGAAACAGCGAGTTTGCGATAGATCCGCTTGATATGGCATTCCACCGTATAGCGGGACAGACACAGCGTGTCAGCAATATCTTTGTTTCCCAGCCCTTCAGCTACCAACGATAATATTTGGCTTTCTCGTGCAGTCAGCGCCTCCATAGAACTTTGCGGTTCGGGGCGCTCCTGCGTTTCAGCAGGAAGCTCTTCAATGATCCGTTTCGCCACAAATGGATCTATCGGTGCTCCACCGCGCAAGACACTGCGTATTGCCAGAGCGACTTCGATATCATCCCGCTCCTTTAACACATAACCAATTGCACCTGCTCTCAACGCAGAAAGAATGACGTCCTGTGTGCACCAGGCGGAAATTACCAAAATCGGCAGTGCCGGCTCACTAACATGTAATTCTTTGATCAGATCCACGCCATTGCCATCAGGCAGGCCCAAATCAACAAGCGCCAGAGAAACTGGTTCTTCGGCCAGATAAGCGCGCGCTTCAGCCAAAGATGCCACAAAGATAATAGCCTCAATCTTATAGCCAAATTGCAGAAGTATTCCCTCAAGCCTGCGACGGACTGCCAGATCATCTTCAACGAGAAGAACTGGCGCAGGTAAAGCGATATCGACTGCAAATGTGCTCAGAGACATCTGAGTTTCCTTTTTTGGCAAGAGACAGTGAGAAAATCACTAATCAGTCGAATGAAGTTACAACCGTTCTGATTAACAGCAGGCTATTGGTCACCATCATATACGCTCACACGATATCACTTGTAATGAGTATCAACATTGTTTGTTACCTGACCCCTTTGTAAGCATCGCCGAAGCCTTTAAGCGGTAACGTCAGCCGAATATCATTTTGCGCTGTATCCTTGAAGGACACCTCAACATTTGCGCCCTTAATCATCGCCTCAAGCAGGTCTTTATCGATGGCATCACCAACAAAACAGCCATCATTATTGCAGGTCTGTAACGGATAGCTGAACGTTTTACCCGCGTCCACCTTCAGATTGAGACCCGCAGTTAATGCTACTTCCAGAGGAACACGCACCAACATAACCGGTTGCGCTTTTGCATCAGGAATACGAATAGAAAAATCTGTCAAACGCTGTCCATTGTTGCTAAGCACGGCACTCGCTTCAATGACACATTCTAACGGAGCCTGACGATCTCTGGCAACACATTGGCTCTGCCAGCCGCTCGTCTTAAGTTCAAGGGTCTGCTGCGAATTTGATGCCGCAGCTGACTGTTCATTCTGCGCTCTGGCCAAAACAATGGGTGTCGCCGACAGGGCCATAACTATCAAACAAAGGGTTTTCATTCGTATTTGCATATTCACATACTGCCCTTTTACCATCGTAACCGGAAACCACCCGAGCCAGATATATCGTTTGACGATCTGGAAAGGTTGCCGGTCACTTTGCCGTAGAGAGACAATCCCGTCTCGATCTGCACATTGAAGCCTGCCTCGAGTTGTGCCGAATCGCGCGGCGCTTGCGCACCATGCACGACGAACTCATAGCCAGGAGCCGCCGTGAAACCTGCTTCAACCGAGCGTTTGTTTGCGAATTCATGAACCCAGGATGCACGCATGTAAGGCGTGAAATGCGCATTTTCACTCAGTTCTACACGCGTATCGAACTGAGCTCCAAGCGTGAGAGGAACAGAATTGATCGTCCGGTTTTTATAATAAAGTGCGAGACTTCCATCTGTCACATCCGCACGTTCTGTTGAGCCATTCATGTGAAACGACGACAATTGCAACGCCGCAAAGGGGGTCAACTGAACGCCTCCAAGCTCTGTACGGTAGCCGCCTTCAAGGCGCATGTTAAAGCCATAGCCAGAAAAATCATTTTGTAGCCAGTCATGCACCCCCGCATTGGATGCAGTGGCTCCTATAGCTGCGAAACGTTCGGTACTGACATTGAACCAATCCAACCCAAGCAAACCGTCAATGTAGAAATTATCCCGCTTATATGCGCCATAAATCGCGCTTCGTCCTGTCTGCATGTCGCCGCTTGTCAGGCGGTCAGTGACTTTGAAGTCTGTGTCGCCAACACCGATTGCAAAACCAAGCAGTGCCTGCTGGCTGAGCTGATAATCAAAGCCAGCCGCCATGCCTTTGCTGTGGCTTCGCAGATCACCCGAGCCAACAACCGTTGGATCACCGTCGACACTTGTGCTGCTTCCGAAGCCCGAAAACCAGCCGCGCCATCTGCTTGACGCACAGGTTTGATCTTTTACCACGCAATCGCGATCGGGTTTCGCATTCGCATCCATCTGGCGATATGGATTGCTCCAAAGACTGGTCTGTTGCGCAATTGTGCCAATAAATGCATTGGTTTCGGAGAAGTAAGCCTGCTGAGCACCCGCCGTACCCTCACCATCGATCAGATCATATGTTCTCTGGAGAGAGGCAATATCTGGCTGCGCAAAAATGGCTTCAGCCAGTGGACGGAATGCAGGCGACGTCTGATCGAGCTGGATTGAATTAATGGTATTACCAACGGCAATACCGTTTTCGGTCAGGCCGCTTGCTGCGTAGTCAATGTTGGCAGTAAGGTTTGCTTCATATGCGCTATAAGCCAGCGTGAAGGTGGCCACCGCAGTGCTGGGTGCAACGAGAACCATACCATCATCGTTAATCCCGCCTTCAGCATGCACAATCACATAATCATTGCTCCCGCTTTGTGCATAACCAGCGTTAGAAATGCTCACTGGTAAACGCCCGGCCAGATTTGCCCAACCGCTCACGTCCAGACGATCCGCTTTGCCGGAAGTCGCAACCCCTCCTGATGCGCGCTGGTTGCCAGAAGCACTTTCTCCCGCAAAATCAACATCAACCAGATAATTGCCACTCTCCGTCTGGTTGAAATTTCCTATCACCTTTGTCGTCTGAGCCGTACTAATGCCTCCAAGAGTTAAGTTACCCTCATTGGCAAGCAACGATCCTTCGTGACCACCAAGGCCGATACTATCACCAGCGACGAGCCAACCATTTTCTTCATTTGTGAGGCTGCCGCTACCGCTGCCAAGGTCAACAGATCCAACAATAAGCCCGGTATTGGATATATGTGTATTGCCCGTCGTGCCCTGAATGGCCTGACCATCAACCCAGCCAACAGCGATTAACTGTCCATCAGCACCGGGAACATAGCCAACCTTCTCGCCGATCGCAGTGATTGTTCCGGCATTTACAAGACTATTCTGCGCACCATCAATGAGCGAAACACCTGCACCACCCGCACTGCCGCCAACCACGATGCTGTCTGCCTGCACCACGACATCAATATTGCCATTCACTATGCCAGAGCTCTGTGCATAAATTGCAGAAGAGTCGGCACCGGTAGCAATCAGATCACCGACATGATCAACAAGCACATTTCCGGCAAATCCACTGCCGGCAAAAAGGAAAAAGTCAGATGTATCTAATGCGAACTGATCTGCGACAGAACGCGCAACCAGAGCATTTGACGCTGTCCCTTCTGTTACAATATCGGCCTTATTGGTAAGACTAACATTCGCAGCAGAGCTACTTCCCAGCGATTGAGCTGAAACACCGGATGACTGATCGCCAGTGGTGATTACGGTGCCTGCGTTCGAGACAGAAGCCTCTCCCGCAGCCGCCCCTTGTGACAGCGCCGCAATCGCCTGCGAAGCTGTACCACGTGTCACCACCGTACCGCTATTGGCAACCGTAACCGCTCCCGCACTCCCGGCAACACCATCGGCTGCGACTGGCAAACTATCAACATCGCTCATTGTAGCGAAGCCACCCTGCCCACCATGCGACTGTGCCAGAATACCTGATGCACGATCACCTTGCGTGATCAAAGTGGCATAATTTTCAACACTGACGCCTCCAGCGCTACCGCCATTCCCGCCAGCACCTCCAAGCGTGAGTATCCCTGCGGTATTGCCACCTGCACTGCCATTTCCGCCGCGTGATGTGGCGATGATTGCAGTTGCATTATGACCAGCCGTATAGATTAATCCCTGGTTTGGAACGTCGTTAGAGCCGTTTACAACGCTAACGTCACCACCATTGCCGCCAGCACCATTGCCAATGCCGCCTATGCCGCTAAGTGCGCCACCTGCAAGCGCCAGCGACGCTGCAGCATCGCCAGCAATGCCAGCGTCACCACCAGCTGAAAGCGCCTTTATTCCAACTGATCCATCGCCCAGTGTATAAATGGAACCGCGGTTAAGAACTGCCACCAGATCGGCATTGCCACCAGAGCCACTCAGGCCACCAGCAGCGGCTGTCAGACTTATCATTGCGTCGTCAACCATGGCGCCGGCGTTACCGCCATCGCCGCCCTGCCCGCCAAGAGACTGCGCAGCAATTGCTGTTGAATTCCGGCCTTCACTCGCCAAAACTGCAAAATTCTCAACTCTGACAGTCGAGCCACTGCCAGCATCACCACCATCGCCAGCAAGTGAAAGGCCAATCGCAGCCTTATAGTCATTTAATGGAATATCGAACTGCATGAGACCGGAAGCGTTGCCTCCGTTCCCGCCGTCTCCACCGACAGACTGTGCTATGATCAGAGCCGAATTATCACCATGAGATAAAATCAGACCTGCGTCGGCATTGTTTGCTTCACCATTTCTGACGAAAACCGCTTCGGAAGCACCACCCAGCGCAGATTTCCCGTACCAGTCTGCTTTGCCACTGATCAGCGCGTTGAGCACATTGCCACCCGCTGCAATCAGTTGTGTGTTGCTATCACCGCCATTTCCGCCGTTTCCACCCTGAGATTGGGCAATGATCCCGCTCGCATTATCTCCAAAGGTTTCAATCACACCAGCGTTGTTGACGATAACAGCGGCAGACGACCCACCTGCGCCAGCACGTCCACCGACGCCGAAGATACTCTTACGCGTATTGTGACTACCAGTGTCACCGCCTGTTCCACCCGCGCCACCCATTGATCTTGCAACAATACCAGAGGATTCATTGCCCTTTGTGATCAGAAATGCATGGTTGTTAACATCGACCAAACCTGCGTCACCCGCTTTACCACCGTCGCCAGCAAGCGCCAGATACCCGCTTGCAGAGCCACCCGCGCCACCCTGTCCGCCAAGTGACTCTGCCCAAATTGCATCGGACTGATCACCATAGGTGAAAATTGCGCCTGCAATTATGTCGCCGGAATAGCCGTTGTTAATACGGACATCGGCGCTATGGCCGCCTTCACCGCTGGTGCCAAGCCAATAAAAATTCTGCGCAATTGTCGTATCAAGCAGCCCGCCGCCAATACCAGCATATGTGCTGTCGCCAGAACCGGAATTGCCGCCATTTCCGCCAATAGATTGTGCGAGAATGCCCTGCGATCCCTGTCCGCTGATTGCGATAATGCCTTGATTTAATATGTTAATCTGATTTGCCGAACCCCCTGCACCACCGCGGCCACCAAAAGTCAGATACGCCCCCTCATCATCACCGGAACTTGCATTGCCACCATTTCCACCAGCGCCACCAAGGGAGCGCGCGGCAATGGCAGCAGAATTATCGCCGGCTGTAATCAGATAAGCGTGATTTTCGAGATCCACTGCACCGGCATTGCCTGCACGCCCACCATCACCACCAAACGCTATCTTACCGACGCCATTTCCGCCGTCGCCACCGTTGCCGCCGCTTGTTTGTGCAATAAGTGCACCGGAATTACTGCCTTCTGTGAAGATTGCACCAATGGTCTTATCATTCAAACCACCGTTTACAATGCTTACATTGCCAGCATGACCACCAGCACTAACATCTTCTGCCCAATTAAAAAGCGGATCGAGGATATTCGACTGTTCGTTATTTGCGTCGCCAATGGAACGAACAATTTCTGTAAACGCACCGCCCCCAATGCCGAGACTTCCGCCAGCAAGACCGCCATTTCCACTGTTACCACCCGCGCCGCCGACAGAGCGCACCACAATACCCGCCGATGCGTCGCCCTCTGTGATGATAATGCCAGTGTTTGTGACGTTAACAGAACCACTCGTGCCGCCTGCGCCGCCAGTTCCCGCTGCACCAATAATCCAGTCATTTGAGTCCTTGTCAGCAAACTGGCTGATTTCATCAACAGGCACATCTGCTGCGGTAAACAAAACATTCGTGCTTCCGCCTGTGCCACCATTTCCACCGATGGATTGCGCATCAATACCACTGCTGCCCGCACCAGCAGTCTGCACTTTACCATTATTAGCGACAGTTATTGTCCCGGAAACACCACCATTTCCACCCGCAGCTCCAATAAGAAGCTGATACGTATTCGCTGATGGAAATTCTTCTTCCTCCGAACCACTGCCGCTTTCAACCTCTGGTAGTTCTGCTTTAAAGAGCAGATGAGCGAGGCCAGCTTCTCCTCCCTGACCACCAGAACCACCCGAAGAAAGGGCCACTAGCCCGGAAGAGTTAGCACCCTCCGTCTGAATACTGCCATCATTGCGCATGTTTATGCCTGAACCTGCGCCACCCGCACCACCAGTGCCCGCAACAGTTACAAGGCCCACTCTTGACTGTCCGGTGTTTATCCCTGCGAGATTTGCTGCACCTGAAACAGAAGCACCCCCATTACTGCCATCGCCACCAGCTGACAACGCAACAATGGCACGTGCATCTGAGCCTGTCGTATAAACATCGGCCGTATTCCCGACGCTCACTGTTCCGGCGGATGCGCCGCTGCCACCGTTGCCTGCAACTGCAATGCTAATGTTACTATTGGCACTTGAACTCTGTGCACCGGCTGTCGCAGCAATCGCATGCTGTGCCGCTCCGCCTGTACCACCGGAAGACAACGCGTAGATTGCGTCAGAGCCATCGCCTTCTGTGATGATGATACCGGCGCTTTGAATTTCAACGTCACCGCCCAGTCCAGCATCACCTGCTTTACGGCCCCATGTGGCAGCGATATTTGTAGACCCAAGCTGGCCCAACGCAGTAGAAACGCTCACGGCACCTGCACCGCCGTTGCCCCCGGAGCTCTTCGCGACAACTCCGGAGGATGCATTGCCTTCAGTTACAATTATACCTTCGAAATCAATGGTTGCATTCCCGGCATTGCCACCGGCACCGCCCGCACCGCCAACGCCCGCAGCAATATTCAACCCATCTGGCGTGAAACTGACACCTGCACCCACAACGTTGCTAGCATCGCCACCTTTACCGCCGATAGTGGCAACATCTATACCGTGTGATTGATCACCATAGGTCGCAATCTGGCCGTTAAAAGCAGCCTCAACATCACCCGATACACCGCCCTCGCCGCCTGAGCCGCTGATTGTTGCAAACCCGCCGTAAGACTTAGAACCTGTACTGGCTTCCAGCGCCAGTGTGCCAGCCGCGCCACCTTGACCACCACTACCGCCTGAAGCGCGAGCTTTGATCGCGCTGGCGTCGTTACCTTTCGTCACGATGTTATCAAAACTGGAGACAACAACATGACCGGAATTGCCACCTGTTCCGCCATTGCCGCCAATAGCAATAGCAGCATCAAATGTCGTTGGGCCAAGAGAACCGGACAATGCTCCGGCCAAGCCACCAGCACCACCTGTCCCGCCAGAAGACTGAGCAAGGATACCCGCCGAACCATCGCCAAACGTTGCGATAGAAGCAATGTTATCCAATGGACGGTTATCTTCAGATTGCGATTGAATGCTAACATTCCCGGCAGACCCACCTTCTGCGCCGCCCTGTCCAAAACCGACAGACAACGCACCGGTCGGCATAGATGTAAAGACTGCCAGGCCAGCGGCTCCTGCAAGACCAGCATCACCACCAGCACCGCCCAACGACTGCGCATCAATGGCCGAAGAGTTTACTCCGGCTGTAATGATAGTGCCGGCATTGATGACCGCGACATCCGACGCCGCTCCACCATTGCCACCTTTTCCACTCCATACGCCTGAAGCCGCCGCAACCGATGCCGTAGCAATGCTAACCGCATTGCCTCCGTTTCCACCTTCACCACCTTGCGAAACCGCACTGATGCCCGCAGCTGCGCTACCGGCTGTAGTCAGATTTCCAGTATTGTTGATGAGAACGGATCCTGCATGACCGCCCATGCCACCATCATTGCCTCCAGCAACAGTGAGCGCGCCCGCAGAGGTGAAGGCACCGGTTCCATTTCCTTCACCGGCGCCACCGTCGCCACCAATTGACTGCGCTGCGATTGCGGATGATCCACCACCAGCTGTTGTGATCACGCCACTGTTTGCAACAGTTACCTTACCGGCCTGACCGCCAACACCGCCTTTACCGCCCACTGACCCGGAAAGGGACCCGCCCGTGCCAAGCGTAAGTGCCAGCGCTTTACCACCAGCGCCGCCTTCACCACCATTTGATTGAGCGATAACACCCGCTGAACCAGCACCACTTGTCGAAACTGCACCCAGATTTACAACACTGCTGGCTCCCGCGTTGCCGCCAGCACCACCATTCCCGCCGATCGAAGCCGATACTGCTGCTGCCATCGGAACGGCCAAATCGCCAGACGAACCGCCTTGGCCACCTTTGCCACCGTCCGATATGGCGGCAATAGCACTCGACTGAATGCCCGTAGTAGTGACTGTGGCCGAGTTATTTACGGAAACGAGGTCGCCATTGCCACCAGCGCCTCCTTCACGGGAAACTGCAATCGCAGCTGAAGCGATTGTACTTGCAGCAGCCGTTATGGTCAGTCCGCCTTCGCCACCATCACCCCCGGCTGAATTGGCGAAAATGCCGACAGAACTATTGCCATTCGTGATGATCGAACCTGCGGCATTAACGATGACATCCCCAGCGCCACCACCCTTGCCGCCGATTGTACCCGCCGCACCAGCCACCGCGCCGGGTCCGGCTGCGAGACTAACCGTCAATTCACCTTTACCACCATTGCCACCAGCAGATTGCGCGATAACGCCAGCGGAATTATCGCCCCAAGTGGTGATCGTACTACTATCTGCCCCGGAAGTGAGGCTGACCGTAACAGTGCCGCCCGCACCGCCATTACCACCCGTCCCCCCTGATGAACCAGAGATTATCGGGAGACCAGTGATATTGCTGCCACTATTTCCCCCATCACCACCCGCAGATCGAGCAACGATTGCAGAAGCATCTGTCACAGTCATATTTGAACCGCGTGCTGCGATACCTGTTTCAATTGAACCACTATTGGTCACAGAAACCGCACCCGCAGCACCGCCTGAACCACCATCTCCGCCGTTCGATGCGATACTGATATTCAATCCACCATCGCCACCCATACCGCCATTTGACTGTGCGACAATACCGAGAGAGGAAGATTGCGATGTCGAGATATGGCCATCGTTTACGACACTCACATTCCCGGACTTGCCTCCCGAACCAGCACCGTTAGAATTTGCATAAGTGCCAATGGCCAGGCCGCCATTGCCTCCATTCCCACCATTTGAGGTGGCAACCACTGCACTGGACGACATACCCACTGTCGATACCGATCCACTATTGGCGATCGAGACTGTGCTGCCATCGCCACCTTTTCCGCCTTTGCCGGAAGTGCTTTTTCCAACGGCAGCTGCCCAGCCAGCATTGCCGCCATTGCCGCCACCAGATGCTGCGACAAGCGCAGAAGAAGAATTACCTTTCGTTAAAACTTCTCCGGAGTTCGCAATACTGACGGCACCGGCATTACCACCGTTTCCACCTGAAGCACTGGTTGCGACACCCACGCCTGCAGAGAAGCCAGCATTACCACCATTGCCGCCCGTCGAAAGGGCAACAACTGCAATCGATTGATCCCCGTCGGTGGTGACCGTCGCTTTGTTATCAATGTCAATTTTTCCAGACACACCGCCACTGCCACCGGAGCCCGAGACAGCATCCCCTCCGGCAACTGACCATCCAGAATTGCCACCTGCACCACCTATCGAAGCAGCAATAATGCCTGCCGACGAAGCGCCTTTTGTAGTGATGACCGCTTTGTTCTCGACTTTTACCTGTTCGGCATTACCACCATTGCCACCACGACCGCTGGTCGCGGTCGCAATCCCAACCGAAAACCCGGCATTGCCACCCGTGCCTCCTGATGAACTGGCGACAACCGCTGCGGAATTTCCACCGTTTGTCGTGATATTACCGTTGTTTGTAACCGAAACAGTTGAACCGCTGCCTGCGGCACCGCCAGCCCCTGAAGCTGGCGCTCCCGCGAGAGAAACTGCTGCGCCAGCATGGCCACCTTTGCCACCGTTGGATGCCGCGACAATGCCATCTGAAGATGTGCCGCTGGTGGTAACTGTGGCACGGTTATCGATGATAACCTGTCCGGCGCCACCACCATTTCCACCATTACCCGCTTCTGCTTGCAGCGAGCTGCCCGCAAGGCCACTATTGCCACTAGCCCCTCCATTGGAAAGGGCGACAATAGCGCTTGATGACGAAACCGTTGTCTGAACATTCCCCTGATTGGTGACACTGACCGCGCCAGCACTGCCACCATTACCGCCATTGCCCGATTTAACTGTGCTCAATGCTGCGATTGAAGAACCACCTGTTCCACCAGCACCACCGGTTGATTCAGCATAAACCGCGTGACCACTGTTGACCGCCACAATTGCATTATTTGTCAGATTAACAGTGCCAGATGAACCACCACTTCCACCGGAAGATGCATTGGTGCTGACGGACCCACCCGGCGTTACATTATTTCCATTGCCACCCTGACCACCAACTGATCTTCCAACAAGCCCGTTTGACTGCGCTCCCTGAGTGGCTAGTGTGTTGTGATTGACAATCGTCACTCCACCGGCATTGCCACCGTTACCAGCCAGGCCATTCGTAGCGCTTCTGAATGTCGATTTCGCTTGTGCGGCATCTGCACCATTCCCACCAAGCGAAAGGCCATGGATTGCGTCAGAATGCGCACCATTTGTGGAGATCAAGTGTTGATTTGTGACTGTGACCGTTCCGCCATTGCCACCATGCCCGCCTCTGCCAGCAGTTGCTCTCGCAGCATCGCCATCGGCGTCGCCCGCCTTCCCGCCGGCTCCACCCGAAGACTGTGCAAAAATGCCGACTGCGTTATCTCCTATCGTCTGGATTCGGCCGGAATTATACACCGTAACCGAGCCGCCATTACCACCACTGCCGCCGGAGCCGGAGACAATCGAGCTGGTCAAAGCGCTGGCATTACCGCCTTTGCCACCATCACCACCCGAGGAATAGGCGATAATGCCAGTACCATTGGTGACAGTTAAGCCGCCAGCACTCGCGATATCAACTGAACCGCCGCTACCGCCGTGACCAGCATCCGCGCCATTGCCGGGACGAGCTCGACCAACACTTCCGCCATTACCGCCTGAACCGCCAGTACTGCCGCCAACAATCGCATTAACGCCAAACGTTGAGATCGAAGCTCCAATGGATTGCGATGAACCCGGTCCATTTTCACCTGAGCCACCCGCCGTTGCACTTTTGCGTGAAGGAGCAAGACTTGCATCTGAACCATTGCCGCCATTGGCACCACTGGGTTGCTGCGAAACGATGCTCCCCTTCTTTAAAAGCTCAGATAAGAGAGGAAATGAAACCGGCGCCACACCGGAATACATGTCTTGCGCCAGAATTGGATCAGGAGCAACAACACTGAGTGTCGTTACACATACGCCAGCCAGGAGCGCACGCTTTAGACGTGGCAAATGTGTGGTTTCTCTCTTCTGATCCAATATCAAAGTACGCCTCCCGCGTTTTATCCAAGCGGGTGGAGTAGATAAATATTAGATACTGTGTGGCTATCACTGAAATTTGGTAATATGCTGGCAATGCCATTAATTACGGCATGAATACACACCGATGACTGCGTCAAACACCATTTCCGTCAAAAAATGCAAATTTAAATCCCTCGCCAAAGGGATTCTCTCTCAGTTGATCATAGTGAGCGTAACAGTCATCGCCCGTGGTCAGCTAATTTGAAGGCGCGTATTCTTTCGCAAAGCTTGCGACTTGGTGTGTCAGTCCAGGCAGTCATAGATTGGTACGGTATTCGTGCAAATTATCAATCTTCGTGGCGCATTTGTTGACACGTCAGGTACGCGTCTCCAGCCTTTGCAACGAAGACGATTGACCAATGTATCCGGAATGGACTGATATCATGGAGCCATGCTGAGTTCGGCGTCTTATTTGCGGGGTTTGCCTCGCAACCCGTTCGAACCAGACTATCTCTACAAACTCCCACGACGGTGTATATCCTGCAATGCAGACCTGACGCAGGTAAACGAGGCGCAGTTGACTGCCCTCGTCAACGGAATAGTTTACTTAAAGTAGCGCTTTCGAATGCTGTGTGGCTCCGTAATAAAGTTTTTATCTTAACGAATTCTACGCTGCAACGCGGCCAGCACTGAACGTTCAGAACGCAGGAGATAAGAATCGAGTTGCTGGGTCGCCGTTTCGATATCGCCTGCCTCAAGAGAAGCCAGCAGTTCCGCGTTCTGTGCGATGTAAGGCTCGTGCAGATGCGCTGTGTCTTCCAGTTGCACGAAGACAAGACGCAATTCAGCCAGCACCAGATCAAAGCACGTACTTAGTCGTGGGCTATCGCAAAGCTCCACCATTGCACGGTGAAACTCCATATTGATTGTTCCGACTTGTCGCCAGTCGCCGGTTTCCTGTGCCGATGCCGTTTGTGCCAGCAGTGCTCTCATCCGGATCAATGCAGGATGGCCGGGGATGGCAACCTGAACAGCACCCTTCTGGATGACGCGCCGCACACGATAAATATCAACGACCGTGGCCTCATCAGGTGTGGCAACAAACACGCCACGATTGGGAATATAAGTCAGAAGGCTCTGACTGGTCAGCAGACGAAAAACTTCGCGAAGCGTGTTGCGCGATATGCCAAACTGCGTTGAAATTTGCTGTTCGGAAAGCTTTGTCCCCGGCGAGAGTTCGCCGGTAATCAGCATCTCACGAATTTTGGCAGCAGTCTGGGTCGCCAATGTCCGGTCATCTGCAGGCGGCAAGATTTCGCGTGTCATGAATATCCTTCAAAACCCTGTCAATTCAGGACAGCTTTGCGGGCCAAACTCTAAGAACCGTGTTAACCATAAGTCGGATCAGCTATTTCACATCATATTTCTGCAAATATACGATTTCATATTGTTGAACAATCCATAATAGGTTATTCAACAATAACCCGTAATACATTTATGTTCAACAGGGGCGCGACATGGCAGCTATCGATCTCAACAGCGATCTTGGAGAAGGCTTCGGCCCATGGCCTATGGGAGACGACACAGCAATGCTGGCGATCGTGACCAGCGCCAATATTGCTTGTGGCTTTCATGCGGGCGACCCTGCCGGAATTCTCACTGTGCTACGCGAAGCTGCCCGACGTGGCGTGTCTGTTGGCGCGCATATCGGCTATCGTGATCTCGTCGGCTTTGGCCGCCGCAACATGGATCCTTCGAGCAGTGAACTCGTGGCCGATACGATTTACCAGATCGGCGCATTGCAGGGGCTGGCACGGGCTGCCGGAACAAAGGTGCGTTATGTGAAGCCGCATGGCGCGCTTTACAACACAATCGCCCATGATGCGCGGCAGGCAGCTGATGTCATTACCGGGATTAAAGCAATCGACCCATCGCTCGTGCTGATGGCACTGGCTGGTGCGCCAATCGTTGAACAGGCTCGCAAAGCCGGACTAACCGTCGTGTGCGAAGCCTTTGCCGACCGCGCCTATAATGTCGATGGCAGTCTCGTTAATCGCCGCCTTGAAGGTTCGGTCATCCACGACCCTGAAGTGATTGCTGAACGGATGCTGCGCATGGTCAATGAGCAGCGCGTGACCGCCATTGATGGAACCGATATTGCGCTGGATGCGCAGTCGATTTGCGTGCATGGCGATAATCCGACCGCTGTTGCAATCGCCGCCGCATTGCGTGAGCGCCTGGAAGCACGCGGCGTGGAACTCAAGCCCTTCGTTGATGTCAAATCATGAGTGAACGCCTGCGCTTTCTGCCATCCGGCAGCGATAGTTTTCTGGTCGAGCTTGATGATCTTGCCATAACGCTCACGCTGCTCGACGCTTTGCAGGCAGCAAAGCTTGAAGGCTTGTGCGAAGTCATTCCCGGTGCGCGCACGATTATGATCCGCTTTGATCGCTGGCTGACAAACCGCTCCAAACTTATAAGCCAGATTGCAGCACTGGATCTCTCGGTCCGCAGCACCCGTAGTGGCGACCTGTTTGAAATACCCGTCACCTATGATGGAGAAGATCTGGGCGACGTTGCAGCCATGCTTGGCTGCACGATCAACGAGGTCATTGAGCGCCACACGGAGGCAACCTATACGGTCGCCTTTACCGGCTTCGCCCCCGGCTTTGCCTATATGACCTGTGATGATCCCGGCTTCGATGTGCCGCGTCGCAAAAGCCCGCGCGTGAAAATTCCGGCTGGATCGGTGGCGCTGGCAGGTAAATTCGGCGGTATTTATCCCTCGGACAGCCCCGGCGGCTGGCAATTGCTTGGCACCACACCGCTTGCCATGTGGGACACGACAAGGGAACGCGCAGCACTGCTTGCGCCCGGTGACCGCGTACGGTTCTGCGACATGGCGAAGAGTGGAACAATCGCCGTATCAAAGCCGGCCGCAGAAGCAGTGAAGACACAGACCGCAGAAGGCCTTCTGGTAACACGCGCTGATCGTCCGGCATTGTATCAGGATATGGGTCGCCCGGGCCTTGCCAGTCAGGGAGTGTCGGAATCCGGCGCGCTTGATCGTACTGCTATGCGAGAAGCCAATCACTGCGTTGGCAATCCTGGTAATGCGGCGGCTATCGAAATTTCCTTTGGTGGCTTTGCGTTCAAGGCCGACCGTCCTGTGACTGTTGCCGTGACCGGCGCGCCTTGCCCGCTGACCATTCGGACGCCGGAAGGCAAAACTGTTACCGCAGGCTTCGCAAAGCCATTTGCACTCAATGCAGGTGATGAATTGTCGCTCGGCATCCCTCCGGAAGGAATGCTGAGCTATCTCGCGCTTCGCGGTGGATTTGAAGTTGAACCCGTGCTCGGATCAGTCGCACGTGACACACTAGCCAAAGTTGGCCCTGCTCCAATTGCGGCTGGCGATATTCTTGTACCTGCCGACCGGCCAGCATTGGCGGTTTCATCCGAGGTACGCGCATCGCGCGCGTTACCGCGTGCTGGCGAAGTCGTGACACTCGATATTGTGCTGGGCCCGCGTACCGACTGGTTCACCCAGCAAGGACTTACCACCCTCACATCGCAGGACTGGGATGTGACACCTCAATCAAGCCGTGTCGGTATGCGCCTTAAAGGTGCTACCACCATCGAACGCGCCATTCACGATGAGCTGCCATCCGAAGGCACCGCCCTTGGTGCCATTCAGGTGCCTGCGAGCGGTCAACCCGTTCTGTTTCTGGCCGACCACCCGCTGACCGGCGGTTATCCAGTTATAGGCGTGGTGGCAAACCATCATCTCGATCTTGCAGGCCAGATACCTATCGGTGCCCGCATTCGCTTTAACCCAATCTCCACTTTCGAACCGCAAGAAGTTATAGCCCGATGAAGAAGCTGCTTATTGCCAATCGCGGCGAGATCGCCATCCGCATCATCCGCGCAGCACGCGATTATGGCGTTGCGTCCGTCGCGATCTATTCCGACGCAGATGCGAATTCACTGCACGCCGAATTTGCCGACGAGGCCTATGGTCTCGGCGCAGGTCGTCCGGCTGATACTTATCTCAATATTGCAAAGATACTCGACATCGCTAAGCGTTCGGGCGCGGATGCCGTTCATCCCGGCTATGGCTTTTTGTCGGAACGTGCGGAATTTGCCAAAGCCGTGATTGATGCCGGTCTGATCTGGGTCGGCCCATCGCCAGAAGTCATCACGTCGCTGGGAGACAAGGTTGAAGCACGGCGCATTGCCGAAAAAGTCGGCGCGCCACTCGTTAAGGGTTCCGACGGCCCTCTGGCATCAGCTGCGGAAGCTGTGGCCTTTGCACGTGAAGCTGGGCTGCCTTTGGCGATCAAAGCTGCCTTTGGCGGCGGTGGTCGCGGCATGAAGGTGGCGCATCGTCTGGAAGAAGTCGGCGAATTGTTCGATTCCGCCGTTCGTGAGGCCGTCGAGGCATTCGGACGTGGCGAATGCTACGCCGAGCAATTCCTTGAAAAGCCGCGCCATATTGAGGCACAGGTTATCGCCGATACACACGGCAACACTGTTGTTCTTGGCACGCGTGATTGCTCACTGCAACGTCGCAATCAGAAGCTTGTCGAAGAAGCGCCTGCGCCCTTTATCACGGAAGAGCAGCGCACCCGTATTCATGACTCCGCGCGCGCAATCTGTGCTGCAGCGGGCTATACGGGAGCAGGCACGGTCGAGTTTCTGCTGTCCCAGAACGGCACGATTTCGTTTCTCGAAGTTAACACGCGTCTTCAGGTCGAACATCCGATCACCGAAGAAACCACCGGCATCGATATCGTCATCGAGCAGCTGCGCATTGCGGACGGCAAGGAATTATCAGTCACCGAAACCCCAGCGCCACGCGGTCATGCCTTTGAATTCCGCATCAATGCCGAAGATCCGGGCCGTGGCTTTCTGCCGACACCGGGCCTGATCACGCGTTTCCGCGCTCCGTCGGGTCCGGGTGTGCGTCTGGACACCGGTGTTGAAAGCGGATCGGAAATTCCCGGCCTCTACGACTCTTTGATGGCAAAGCTTATTGTGACGGGTGCTACACGCGAGGAAGCGCTTATCCGTGCGCGACGCGCACTGGCCGAGTTTAAAATCGAAGGTGTTGCCTCCGTGCTGCCATTCCATCGAGCGGTGGTTGAAGACGAGGCCTTTACCGGCGAAGACGGGTTTAAGGTTTTCACCAACTGGATTGAAACCGAGTTCTGCGGTGTTGAACCATCGGAAAGGATTGATCCGGTCGATACTGGCGTCATCCGCAGCTTTATCGAGATTGACGGCAAGCGCCATGAGCTTGGCTTGCCCGCTGCTCTCTTCTCCGGTCTCAGCGCACCACAGCAAACAGCCTCTGCCACGCAGCAGGTTACAGAAGGCGCTGTCACGGCACCCATTCCCGGCACATTCCAGCAATGGCTGGTTGAAGATGGCGCAACGGTTGCAGAAGGCGAAGTCGTTGCCATCATGGAAGCCATGAAGATGGAGACCCGCATAGCCGCGCCTAGAGCTGGGAAAATCAGTCTGAGTGCACAGCCCGGTCAAAGCGTTGGGCTTGGCGCGGAACTCGCAACCATAGAATAATACTAGGGGCAGCAATGCCCCTTTCTCAAACCAAAAAAGACCGGCGGATTTCTCAATCCGCCGGTCTTTGTTTGTAATGCTCTATCCCGAAAACACTACGCACTTTTCGGGATGCATCTCTTGTGACCGCACATCATGGGCCGAAAACCGCTACGCACTTTTCGGGATGTGCTTAGGTTTGCAGCATGAACTTCTGGATGCGGCTATTGGCCGGGGCATCTTTGAGTTCGTCTGCCGTCATGTTGACTGCGACATGGCCATTTTCCATCATCACAACGCGGTCACTAACACGGCTGACAAAGCGCATTTCATGGGTCACGATAATCATCGTCATGCCATCACGTGCGAGGCTTTCAATAACCTGCAACACTTCACCCACGAGTTCCGGATCAAGCGCTGAGGTCGGCTCATCAAACAGCATGATTTCCGGGTCCATAGCCAGCGCACGGGCAATGGCCACACGCTGCTTCTGCCCACCCGAAAGCTGATGCGGATATTTGTTGGCGTGTGCAGCCATGCCGACACGTGCCAGATGGTTCATGGCAGCTTGACGTAACGCTTCCTTGTTGCGATTGCCGTGATAACGTGGGCCAAAAGTCACGTTCTGCAAAACAGTCATATGCGGAAACAGGTTGAACGACTGGAACACCATTCCAAGCCGCGTAACGCGATCATGGAAATCGGAAACAACCCGATAGCCTTTGTCATCAGCTGTAATCCACTCGCCACCATCCAGCAGAATACGACCTTTATCGATGTCCTGAAGCGCATTGATCGTGCGGATCAGGGTCGTCTTGCCAGAGCCGGACGGTCCGATGATGCTGACCACTTCGCCCTTGTTTACCTTCAGTGACACGTCGGCAAGCGCATGCTTGTCACCAAAATCCTTGCAGACATGCTCAAGAGCCACCACGACTTCGTCGCCAATGCGACGCTGATTGGTGGTTTGAGCTGGTGCATGCATTGCTGCAGGCACTGCAATTTCGGCCCCGGTCATACGTGTGATATCGAGACGACCTTCAAGCCGTGACAGGAAAAAGCTGAAAACAGACACCACCAGCACATAGTAGAATGAGACCGCAACCAGGGTTTCAATGACCATGAAATTGCGTGTGTAAAGCCGCTGGCCAACCAGCAATATCTCCGCAAGCGAAATCACCGATACAAGCGACGTCAGCTTGACGATTGTAATGAATTCATTGCCCAGCGATGGTAGTGCAACGCGAACGGCTTGCGGCAAAATGATATGGCGATATTTGCCCAACGGGCGGACGCCAAGTGCGTGTGCTGCTTCGTGCTGGCCCTGATCAACCGAAATGAGACCGGCGCGATGAATTTCTGCGAGATAGGCCGTTTCCGAAATAACCAGCGCGATCAGACCAGCCCAGAAGGGTACGGACAGGACAGGACCGAGCGCCGGTATGAACTGCGGCATGTTGTAAACGAAGATCAGCAACACCAGCAAAGGCAGGCTGCGAAACAGCCAGATATAGGTCTTTGCAGACCAGCGCACGACGCGCAGGTTGGATTGTCTTGCAAGCGCAAGCAAAAAGCCAAGCACAGTACCGACAACCCATGTCAGCACACCCAGCCATGCGACTAGTGCTGTGGCACGCCAGAAATCTGGATACAGCACCAGGCTGAAGAGATAGTTCCAGTCAAAACTCATGGGCCGGATTTCCCAAATGTAGCGCGCCAAGTTGGGCGCATGGCGCTTTAAATCAGTGTTTTAATGCGCACCTTTATCCAAAAACCGTTTCACAGTTTTCGGGATGCGTTTTGAAGCGCTGCAAATTCCAGTCGTGATTGGTCTGGCAGATGTGTGGTGTCCATCTGCCAGACACGCTTATTCGGCAATGGCTGCCTTGAATTCGGCTTCCGTCGATTTCGCAACGCCATACTTGCTGAACAGGGCTTCGTAATCGGTATCGCCGTCAAGCTTGGTCAGTGCATCACGCAGGAACTTAGCCTGCTCTTCATTGCCCTTTTTGACACCGAAGCCGACGATCACAGGATAAAGCTGATCAGTCGAAGTGACCTTCATACGGCCACGGAGCTTTTCGGCTGCATCCGCCAGCACGGCAGAGTTTTCAAGCTGCGCGTCAACGCCGCCGGAAAGGAGAGCTTGTGTCGCTTCTGGTGAAGTCGGGAACTCACGAGAGTCAATCGGATTTGCGGAGCAAACCGACTTGTTGAGCTTTTCAAGCTCAGGAATCCATGCAGCACCCTTGATCGAGCCAACGCGCTTACCGCACAGCTCTTCCGGCTTGGTGAAGTTTTCACCGCTGCTCGTAGCAACCGCGATGGAAACACCAGTTTTCATGTAAGGGATGTAGTCAATTTGCTTAGCACGCGCAGGCGTTACGTAAAGCGTAGAGGCAATGACATTGAACTGATCACTGGAAACACCGAGGATCAGGTTTTCAAAACGGGTATCCTGAAAGGAAACTTCACTGCCCGTCTTATTGCCGATCAGTTTCACCAGTTCTACGTCAAAGCCCGCTGGTTGATTGGCTTCGTCGAAGTAATTGTAAGGCGGATAAGTCAGATCGACACCGATCTTAAGTGCCTCTGCATGAGCACCTGTGAGTGAAGCCATCAGGATGAAGGTCGTGGCCAGAAGTTTTTTCATAGGGTGTTCCTCTCATTCGTTTTCTTATCTTTGTTGAACAATTATAAGAAAGCAATCCCTGTACCTGCACAAATTTTCATCATAAACTGTTCAAGGTCGGTAAAAATAACGAAACTAAACGCAGTAAACCCGATTAAATGACTGTAATTATTAATTTTTCGGGCATTTCTTTTTTGTTCAACATTAGAGGGAAAAATTCTCAACTTGCAGCCGGCATCGCAAATCCGGACTTTTACCCCATGGCAGCTGGTCTTTGGCCGAAAACCAGGTATCTAAGGCCAGAAGCCATCTTCGCCAGCACTTGATGCTTGGCAAACAAAACGCCGCAACCTTCGAGAATCTGCTACAGATTTTGCTTATGGGAGTAAGCGGGTGGCGCATTTTCCCTTGACATCGAAATATTGTTCAACAAATTATAATGCCAAGGAGACCATAGTGACCAATCAGGACCGCCCTACAGATCGCCCTCTTGTGCTGACGCAGACTGCGGCTGGCTTGTTGCGCGACAAAATTCTGCGTGGTGAACTGGCGCCCGGCACGCCGCTGCGCGAGGTTGTCTGGGCCGAGGCGCTAAACGTATCGCGCAATACATTGCGCGAAGCATTGCGCGACCTTGTCGCCGAAGGCCTGATTGAGCACCGTGCGCATCACGGCGCTACTGTGCGTGCGTTGAACGCTGCTGAAATCAGTGAGATCTACGCAATCCGCATGACGCTGGAACTGCGCGGCGTCACGTGCAGTGCTTATGCCTCGCAGGAAGCGATGTCAGAACTTGTTGAGCGTGTCGAAGCTGTGCAGCGCGCAGCACTTAAAAGGGACTGGCAGCAATGCGGCACCGCTTCGCTCGAGTTTCACCAGCAGATCGTCGATTTTATTGGCAGTCCGCGCTTGAATGAGGTTTTCGCAACGGTTGCAGCACAAGCGCGCCTGGCCTTCTCCATGGCGCCGGATGCGCGCCGGTTTCAGGAGCCTTGGGTGGCACGCGATGTCGAAATCTGTGGCCTGCTCTGCGACGGTGATCGCGCTGCCGCAAGTCGTGCTCTTGAACTCTATTTGCAGGAATCTGAACGTGTGGTTCTCGAAGCAGCCCGCGCACAAAGCCTGCCCCGTCCCAGCAAAAAGATACCTTCACACGCAGAATAGCGTGACATACCGATACTAAGGAGAATACAGGGATGAAACCTGAACCCATTACCCTTGCGCCGGAAGATGCGTCTGCCCGTAAGGCGATCAAACCTGTGATTTGCTATCCCGTCGACACATTGCCGCGCCCTGATCTCGCGGCCTATCGCGCGCTACGCGATGAGTTGGAATTCGTCGAACGCATCGTCGTTCCGGCGCGTGATGCGGCGTGTTGGCAGGTTCCGGCGGGACATTTCTGTCGTATTCTTTGTAGCGAAGGTTCACAGGTCGGCGATCTCAACCTGTTTAATGCAAAGAACCTCAATGAGCGGCTTTATACCGGCAAAACACGCGCCCTTAACGGATCGCATGTAGGCCTTGGCGATCAACTCTTCTCGAATATGCCTTACCTGCGCCCGATCGCAACGATCACGCATGACACACTGGACTGGTACGGCTTTGATGAATTCGGCGGCTCGGTACATGACGTGATCGGAACCCGCTGCGACCCGTACACCCACAATCTTCTCAGCAATGGCGGCCAGTACCATCATTGCTGCCACTCCAATCTGACCCGTGCTTTTGCAAAACAGACCGGCAAATCGCTGGAGGAAGCAGGCAATTTTGTTCATGACGTCCTCAACGTCTTCATGTGCACAGGCTTCACGCGGGATACCGGCCAGTATTTCATGAAGGCAAGCCCGGTTCGCCCCGGCGACTATCTTGAGTTTTTCGCCGAAATCGACCTGCTGGGCTGCATGTCGGCCTGCCCGGGCGGTGACTGTTCGTCGGAGCACTCCTCCGACACAGCCGCTTGCTATCCACTTGTCGTTGAAGTCTATAAACCCGCTCGTAAGCCAGACAGCTGGGTCGCACCGAAAATCAACGGATATGACGGCACGCACGGGCTTTGAAACAATGAGTGCGTGCAGTTCAATGTTAAAGAAATGCTACCTATAAGCCGTACGATCTTTCTCGACGCCACTTTCGTATCGGATACCAGGAAAATTATACTGGCATCGGACTAAATTTGTTGGCCGGAAAAGGCAGAGGAGCAGTTTTTGCCTGCTCTTCTGCTTCGCGATGAGTTAAAATTGATCCGTGGGCGCCTAGCGATCTGATACAAATTCCAACTGCCACAAATTTAACGGCGGCGAGAAAATTTATCGGATCTTTATCGCAACGAGTGGTATGCGTCTGAACTGTTTTAATTTTCTGAAGACGCGCTCAACGATATTGCGTTGTCAATAAACCCAATGGCTCAAAAGGTCACGTCCCATTGAAATGCTTTTAGCCAGAATATTGGCTCATCAGCGCACTGGTTAAGGCAGCGTAACGTTAACTTGAATGCAGAGGAATTTGGATATTGTTGGTTCTTTTTATGCGGCTTTCAGGCACGCTATTTCGCGCCACATGTCTGTTGCGGGTTGACGTAATTCACGGTGATTGGCAGAACTGCATTGGTTACGTGGAAAGTTAAAGGTTGTAATTAGGGTCATGTATCGACGTGATTTTTTATATGGCGCGCTGACTTGAAACGCTTCATTGTGCGTTCTCGTGGTCGCATTGGCTGATGCGCATTCCAGCGACGATTTTTCAGGCCTTTATGCTGGCGCTGATCACAAATGCTCCTGCCTAATTCCCGCCTGACAGCTCCGTAAGGCCCAAGTTTATCTGTGACTATCACCCGTGGCGAGCAACCCTGAGCGGATATCAATTTACGCATGAAACGCCTGGCAGCTTTGGTATCGCGTCGTTTCTTAACCCAATCCTCCAGCACAAATCCATCCTGATCAACAGCGCGCCACAGGATGTGATGTTCACCTTTGATCGATATGACGCATTCATCCAGATGCCACTTGTCACCAGGGCGCGGTGTCCGGCGACGGATTGTGTTGGCATAGGCCCACCCGAATTTCTCCGCCCATTCGCAGACTGTCTTATGAGTTACGACGAACCCTCGATAAGTCAGAAGGTCTTCAACCAGGCGAAACCTTAACGGAAAGAGGAAATACTGCCACGCTGCTTCCGCGATGACCCTGGCTGGCAAGCGATGGCGGTGATAAATCGTTAAGCGGGCTTTTTCATAGCGCAAAGTCGCTCCGTTAGATTACGCCAAAGTTTAGCTTACGGTGCCATAGGAAACAATAGCATTACAAGGTGAGGTCATTAAACCGCGTAGGAGGCTGCTGATAGGCAGCCTCCTATTCTGCGTAAAGCTCCTAATATTAACAACATACACCACAAATCTTCTCTATAAGCCGAAAATACTTCTATAATATTAAAATTTCATCTATTGGTTTCTTCGACGATAATTATTATATGTTTTACGTATAATTGAGTTTTCTTTTTTAAATCTCTTATACTGTACTAACTATATTATTATAAATCGATATAATTTTTAATGTCATTCGGACAGCAAAAAATAAATCGATACATGGCAAACATTCAAACAAATAATTTGACGGGTAAAACCAACTCCAGTCAAACGGTTAATGAAACGCCTGATCAAAAGAATGTAAGCTTCGCACAAGTTACGTCGTGCACAATGTCCCTGGGCAAATTGGGGACGACTATGGGACTTTATGGAATGATGCGAACGGGCGTTTCAGGTATGAACGCTCAGGCAAACAGGCTTAGCGCTGTCGCAGATAATATTGCAAACGCAAGCACTAATGGATATAAACGCGCTTCTACAGAGTTTTCTTCGTTGGTTTTGCCATCAACGGCTGGCAGTTATAATTCTGGCAGCGTTCTAACCAATGTACGTCATGCGATTGGCGCACAGGGTGGCCTGACATCAACCAGTTCAACCACAGATATAGCCCTTGATGGAAAAGGCTTTTTCGTGGTGCAGGATGCCAGCGGAATGCCTTATCTCACCCGCGCCGGTTCATTTGTGCCCGACAAAAACGGCGCACTGGTGAATGTGGCAGGCTTTACGCTGATGGGCCACCCTTACCCTTTTTCAGGGGCAGGCAACGGTTTTGAAGGTTTGCAACCTATCACCCTTGGTCAGAGCAGCTTTCCTGCTGAACCAACAACGAATGGTACATTCACTGTAAACCTCCCTGCAAATGGACATGATGTGGGGCAGGCAATCATTAACGTGCCGCCATCGGAAAACAGTCCTTACAGTGCATGGAGCCGCAAGCTCACGACATCAAGCCAAAACAGTGCTGGCGAGTTTGTGACCACCGACACCTACTTCACCAAAGTTGCTGAAGACAAGTGGGAAGTTACAATCTTTGAAACCGATGGCCCTGCATCAACTGGCTTTCCCTATGATTTAAACAGCGGCAATGTCACTGTGCATGCCATTCAGCTCAATTTTGATCCCGCCACCGGAAGTTTGATTGATACTACCCCTGTTTCCAATATTGATTCATTCGCGGTCGATTTGTCAGCATTCACGCAAACTGCAACTGGCGGCGCAACCCCAGCGGTAAAAATCAACACCAATTTATCAAGGCTGACGAATATTATTGATACTGCTGGGGGTGAACTGCCAGCCTCTGATAACAATGAAAACAGCGTTTACACTGAGCGCATGACAGTGCGTGGCTATGCTGGTTTTCCCAGCAATGTTGGTCTCGATGTTTATTATACCCGCACCGGTCCTGATACATGGGATGTTGCTGTCTATAATAGCTCGGATGCGGCAACAAGTGGAGCCAGCCAGCCATTTCCCTACGGCACTACTGCGCTTGGCCAAACAAGTCTTCAATTTGATCCGGCAACGGGCATTCTGATGAGCGGTGGCGATCTGAATGTTACGCTACCAAATGGAGATGTCTGGCCGATTGATTTTAGCGGCAGCATGTCTCTTGCTGATCCAAGTCTGATGGTAAATGAAGGCGTGTACGCAGCCCTCAATTTGCCCGCGACGGCCCCTGTTATTAAGCCGTCCGTGCTTGGTAATACTGCAGCGGATAATGTGGCGGGTAGTTCCTATTCTCATAAAACATCGCTGATTTCTTATGATGATCAGGGAACGCCTGTGACACTTGATGTGTACTTTACCAAGGGCGCAGACTTTAACTGGGAAGTGGCGGTCTTCAATCGTGCAGACGCATCAGCCAATGGCGGGTTTCCCTATGCCACTTCAGGTAGTGCGCCGCTTGCCACATCGCTCATGCGTTTTGATCCCCAGAATGGCACGTTGCTTGAGGGCGGTGAAGTTGAGATAGCCATCCCCGGTGGCCAAACCATGTTGCTTGACCTGACAGCCTCCACACAGCGCGCTGGCGATTATCAGATTGCGAAAGCGGAACTCAATGGAAACCCACCAAGTGCGACAGTGGAAACGGTCATCGGTGAGGATGGGGTCGTCTATGATCGATCGGCACGCGGTGACATGCTGGCACGCTATCAGCTGGCAATTGCCACTGTCGCGAGCCCCGACAGAATGACGGTTATCAGCGGTAATGTTTTCTCAGCATCCGCTGAATCAGGCGACGTCATCCTTGGTACAGCTGCCGCCAACGGCAACGGCACGATCAGAACCGGCGCATTAGAAAATTCGAATGCGGACATTGCGCAGGAACTCACCGATATGATTGAAGCGCAACGAAGTTATACAGCCAATTCCAAAGTCTTCCAGACGGGCTCAGAACTTATGGATGTACTGGTGAATCTGAAGCGGTGACGTAGCGCATTGATTAAGATGTAGGGTGTAAATCACCCCCCAGCAATCGCACACGTCTCGGTGCTAACATCGTGCGGTTGAAAGAGCCCCATCCCCGGCGACTCTATCGCCCCACCGGAAAGATCGATTTTATCTAAATTCTTAGGCAGTCTTCTGCCGGTATTCGCAGCGAAAAAGTGAATTTTATCAATCGATACCGTCAATTGCATATGGTCGCTGATTGGGACGTGAGGCGAGAAGGCTGCAGTTATCCGCTGCTCTCCAACCATACCATGAACGAGGCGCTGGGCGCCGAGTTCTTCGACATGATCGAGTGTGAAACTAAGTGCATTCACACCGTTCTGCGCCATAACGAGATCCTCCGGTCTGATCCCCACCGTGAGTGGACCGGAGGAGAGAAGACTGCCTGAAAGCTGCAATGTAGCGTCATCGATCATCAAACAGTTGCCGTCGAGCCGGGCATTGAGGAGGTTCATAGCTGGTGAGCCGATAAAGCTCGCGACAAAAGTCGAGGCCGGATTGTGATAAACCTCAAGCGGGGTTCCGATTTGCTCGATACTGCCCTTATTCAACACGACAAGACGATGCGCGAGGGTCATGGCTTCGAGCTGGTCATGCGTTACATAGAGCGAGGTCGTGCCCAGCCGCCTTTGCAATCGCTTGATTTCGCCGCGCATGGTAACGCGCAATTTGGCATCGAGATTGGATAGTGGTTCGTCAAAAAGGAAGACGGAAGGCTTGCGCACGATTGCGCGCCCCATGGAAACGCGCTGGCGCTGACCGCCCGACAATGCCTTCGGTTTGCGATCAAGAAACGGTTCGATCTCCAGCATACGGGCGGCCTCTGCCACGCGTGTTTCGATTTCGGCCTTTGGTGTTTTGCGGTTGCGCAAGCCATAGGCCATATTGTTATAGACGCTCATATGTGGATAGAGCGCATAGTTCTGGAACACCATTGCGATGTCACGATCAGCAGGTTCAACCTCGTTGACGATGCGTCCGCCAATGCTGACTTCACCGCCCGAAATATCTTCAAGACCAGCAACCATACGCAGCAGCGTTGATTTTCCGCAGCCTGACGGGCCTACCAGAACAATAAATTCACCTGCACGGATATCGATGGATACGCCTTTCACGGCTTCCACTCCACCAGCATAGACCTTCTTGAGGTCCTTCATGATGATACCGGCCATTTTTCTCCATTTCCGCAAAGCAAAATGTTATACGCTTTGCATCTTCAAATTTGAGATTTCAACACAGGACCAAAGCGCTTAATACTTTTCCTGATCCCGCTGTTCCAGCCAATCGGCGGTTGCTTTGCTGGCATTGCGCGCGGCATCTTCAATCGCGGCTCCCGCAAGCAGCGCGGATACGAGATTGGCGCTGAAATGGTCGCCCGCGCCGATCGTGTTTTTGACGACAGCGCGTTTGATGGGGGTGACATTCCTTATTTGCTCGCCATCATGAATGGTGATGGCGCGCGCACCGTCGGTCATCACGAGATGCTTCAGGCGGGAACCGCAGAAACGCTGTGCTTTGTGCCAGAGCGCATTGTCATCCAACTCCGGAAAATCGCCTTTTGAGCCGATCATGAGATCCGCTGGTCGCGGCACGGAGGTCTCAGACAAGGGAAACTGAGACGCCACCAAACCTATTGAATCGAGCGTTTTAAGGATCGTCGCATCTGGGTTGAAGCAATTGATATAGGCAGCATCGGCTTTGACATCGCCATCAAGCCGGAACAATCGCATCGGTCCCTGGCTCGGCGTTAAAATCGTGCGCTCGCCTGAAGGCTCAAGCAGAATATCGGTGATAAGAGTGCCGCTATCTCGCTTGCAAACATGCTGCATGTCGAAGCCGAGTTCTGAGAGCTCAGAGCGGGCTGTATCACCAAGCGCATCATTGCCAAGCGAGCCGACCAGCGCCACCTCATGTCCCAGTGCCAGAAATGGTGAGCCGGTGAAATACCCACCGCCACCGAGCCTTGTCTCACGCTTTCCCCACGAAACGCGGGAGCCGGATTTGAGTGGCCCGTCCAGCTCCCAGATCCGATCATGGTTGAGATGTGCGATTACCAGAACACGCGCCATTATTTCTCTCCTGTGCCGGCCGAGAATGCTTCAACGATGTAACGTTGCGCCAGAAGAAACATGCCGAGTACGGGCAATACGGAGAGAAGGCTGGTCGCCATCAGTGGTCCCCATGGGGTTTCAGCGCCGTCCACATCAGCAAACATGGCAATGCCCGTGGTGAGTGTCTTTCGGCCCGTGTCTTCGAGGACGAGTTGCCCCCAAAGATAGATGTTCCACGCGCCCATGAAAGAAATCACGGAAAGGGCTGCAATGGCTGGCAGCACGTTGGGTATGGCCACATCCTTGAACTGTTTCCAGATACCGCAACCATCGATGCGTGCTGCTTCAAACATCTCGTCGGGAAGCGAGCGGAACGACTGTCTGAAATAGAAGACATAAAAGCCGATATAGGGGATCGAAGGGATGATCATGGCCCAATAGGTATCGAAGGCCTGTATCTTCACCACTGCGATATAGGTGGGAATGATCGCGAGAACCGTCGGAAAGGACATGGTGGCAATCACCACCCAGAACAGGAAATGTTTGCCGCGAAATTCCATTCGGGCAAAAGCATAGCCCGCAGGCAGGCTGATGATGAGTTTGCCCAATGTGATAGCAGCCGATGTCACCACGGAGTTAAACAGCCACCACCAGATCGGATAACGATCCGCTGCGAGCTGGAAGTTCGACAAGGTGATCTGCTCGGGCCAGAACCGCAGCGCTTTTTGCGCAATCAGTTCGTTCGGTGTGAAAGCAGATGTCACCATCCACAACAGTGGAAACAGCGTGATGAGCGACAGCACAATGAGAAGAATATGGAGTGTACCACGCTGAAGCGTGGCGCTGAGAGAATTTGCAGTCATTGATAATGCACCCGCTTTTCGCCGAAGCGGAACTGCGCCCAGGTGATGAGAAGCACTGCCACGATGATGATCATGGCCACTGCACTTGCTCTGCCAAACTGGAAGAACTGTAGGCCCTGCTGCCAGAGGAAATAAAGCAGATTGGAGCTTCTGCCCGCTGGTCCGCCACCCGTCAGAACGTCAACAACGCCAACAATATCGTCGAGTACCGAAAATACGGTTGTGACCGAAATGAAAAAGGCGGTCGGTGTAATCAGCGGCAGTTCGATGGTGAAAAAGCGCCGCCATGCGCCAGCACCATCCAGTCGAGACGCTTCGCGCAAAGACTGCGGAACATTGGCAAGCGCTGCGATCCACAACAGCATGTTGAGGCCGAAGCTTTTCCAGAACGTGACAACTGACACAGATAAGAGTGCGAGATCCGGATCGAGGTGCCACATGGACGTTGGCAATCCGAACCAGACGAGAACTTCGTTGAAAAGCCCGTTGACCGGATTAAGCAGCCATGACCATGCAACGCCAGCAACAGAATAGGCGAGGATGGTCGGCAGGAAGAAAGCGCCGCGATAGATGCGTTCGAGCTTGGAGCCCTGCACCGCGTGGATCATCACAGCGATAATCAGCGGTAGAATAATCTGCGCCGGAACGAGAATGATGCAGTAAAGCACCGTGTTCCAGGCTGCGAGCCGGAAATCGGCGTCAGCAAACAAACTTTTGTAATTGTCGAGCCCAACAAAGCTGACATCGGTTGAAAGCAGGTTCCAGTCAACAACCGACAGAACCGCCGAAGCGATGATCGGGCCATAAAGGAAAACAATAACGGAAAGGACGGCTGGCCCCGCGAAAATCCACGGCGCCAACTTTACAAACAGAGGTTTCGGCATTTCGCGTCAGGCATCCACCAGCACGGTTGCAAGTTCGTCATGAGCTGATTTGAGGCCGGATTTGATATCGGTTTCCTTCAGCAACATGCGTGATACCCATTTGCGCCAGATGTTCTGGCCTTCAAGACCGCGCTTGCCCGGCCAGATGGTTTCGGCAGTCAAACCATCGGTAAGCTGACCCGCAGCAGGTTTCATGAAGTCGTTAATCAGCGGAATGTCGTGAACGGATGTGTTGAGATAGCCGACTTCCGACCAGATCTTCTGACCTTCCGGCGAGGCGCAGAATTCAAGGAACGCAAGCGAAGCCTTGGCCTGTTCGTCATTCTTTGCATAGACAGCGAGGAAGTTTCCGCCGCTGTTCATGTTACGGGCATGGCCCGGAATGCCGGGGAAGCGCGCGGTGATCGCCTTGGCATTACCAAACGGGAAGCTGGCAGCGCGTGTCGAACTTGTGGTGCAGATCGCAAGCGCGCCAGCTTCAAAAGCGGCATCCTGCTCTTTGCCGCTGACGGGAGTCCAGAGCCCCTGATGGGCTGGCTGGCAGAAAAGTTCCATGCCCTTTGCAGCCTCATCGCTGTTAAGCGCAAGCTTGCCTTCGGGGTCGATGATGTAGCCACCGGCATTCTGAATGAAGGACTGGCTGGTCCATTCATTGTTGGAAAGAGCCAGTGCCGACCGGTAGGTGGCATGTTTGCCCTTGAGTTTTTCATCAAGCGTGCGCGTAGCCTTATAGAGCCAATCCGTATCCGGATATTCCGGAAGGTTTGGATCAAGACCGGCTTCCGCCCAAAGAGCGCGGTTGATGAAGGTGATCGGCGTGGACATTGCCCATGGCAGGCCAATCACAGCATCGTCGATGGTGACCAGCGGCATCAGCGAAGGAACGAAATTCGCAATAATGGCCTTTGCCTTGGTTGAATCGATTTCGTTGAGATCACGGGCACCAAGGGTGCGGCGTGCGAAATATCCGAACTTCCAACCTGTTACCATGATTGCTGGCGGCTTGCCTGCAGCGATACCGGCGAGTGCCTTGGCAGTCGCTGTTTCATAATCGCCATCAAAGCGGTTGGTGACGGTGACGCCAGTCTTCAGTGCGTTGAAAGCGTCTACGACTTTCTGAAATGGCTTGTCCGGTCCCCAGATGCTGGAGATTTCAATTTTGGCATCAGCGGAAAAAGCCGAAGAAATACCAAAGGTGCTTGTGGCTGCCAATGCAGCGGAGGCTGTCAGAAAACTGCGCCTTGAAAGTTCAACCATGTCCGTCACTCCTGTGTCCGATTTGGGTACAAACTATCGGGCGCGAATGACATGCGAATTGTGAGTTTCGACCGGCCCTTGCGCTATTTGCCCGTTTAATGACCGGTTTGGTGAGATTTTGTCGTATTTCTGTGAGGTAAGTTCGTTAGGTCTGCCGCGACGTAACAATGGCATGACCTTAAAATGGCACAAAGACCTCTTCGGCCCTCGGATCGGCAGGATCGAATCCGCGATCGTCTCATCAGACAGGGCGACACCACCTGCGCGGAACTGGCGAGCATATTCGCGGTTTCGGAAGAAACGATCAGACGAGATTTGGCTTCTTTGGAAGAGAGGGGGCAAGCGATGCGCGTTCATGGCGGCGCGCGCGCCGTTACAGCGATTGGTTTGCCGCATATCGACTTACGCATAGGAACGGATCGCGAAGCCAAGGAGCGAATTGCCCGGCTCGCCCATGAACTGCTTAAACCGGGCATGTCGGTGTTTTTCAGCGGCGGTTCAACCGCCTTGGCCACCGCTTGGGAGGCGCGTCATGAGCCACCGATCATCGCCACATCATTGATGGTCGATATTATGATCGTCCTATCGATGGGAGGCCAAACCGACCTCACGCTTTGCGGAGGACAGTTTGACAAACATTCACGCTCTTCCTTCGGTTTTGAATCGATGGAGATAATTTCGCGTCGTGTTTTCGATATCGCTTTCATAGGGGCCAGTGGTTTTGACGTGCAGCGTGGATTGCTCGGTCCGTCTGATCGACATTTGCAATTGGCGCAAGTGGTACGCCGGCAAACAAGGCAATTCGTCGTGCTGGCAAGCCACACCGCGTTACAAACATCTGATAAGTTTTCGATCCTGCCGACATCAAGCATTGATCTGGTGATCACAGACCAACCACCACCAAGCTCTGTTTATGCTGCTTTGGAAAAAGGGGGCGTCAAGGTGCTCTATTAATCCGACCTTTATCTTAAGGCCAGTTCCATCGGAATTCAGCTCTCGAATAGCCAAAGTGATAATTGAGTAATCTTTTCTCGATAAATTCAAAAACTAATGCAGCCCGCCGCTTAGCTCAAAATGAAGGCTGAAGCACATCCCGAAAAGTCGGACTGCTCCAGCCTATTGGCCTGCTAAGCCGATTTCATCGCCTTCTTGCCAATCATCGCATGGCGAAGCTTTGACGAAAACCAGTCGATAACAGCGACAGCGATCAGGATCATGATGATCAGGAAGGAAACGTCCTGAAGATTGAGAACCTTGATCTGCTCAGCCAGATGCGCGCCTATACCACCTGCCCCAACGATACCGATGATGGTTGCCGAACGGGTATTTGACTCAAAGAAGTAAAGCACCTGACTGCCGATCAGCGGCAAAACCTGCGGCAAAACGCCGAAGCGATAGCCATGAAGTTTACTACCGCCCGATGAGACAACACCCTCGACCGGCTTCTTGTCAGCGCCTTCAATGGCTTCCGAGAACAGCTTGCCAAATGCCCCGAAATCCGAGCAGGCAATTGCGAGAATACCGGCAAAAGGTCCAAGACCCACAACCGACACCCAGATCAATGCCCAAATCAGCGTATCGACGCCGCGAATAGCATCGAGGAAGCGACGAATGCCGAAATGCAGGAATACATTCGGGATGATATTCTTGGCAGCAAGAAAGCCAAATGGGAAAGCAAGGATCGCCGCCAGCAATGTGCCGAGATATGCAATCGCCAAGGTTTCGAGCATTGACCACAGATAAAGGCTGAAACGCCCGCCGGACGATGGCGGCATCATCATGAGTGCAAAATCGCCGAGGCGACCCAGACCGTTGAGAATGCGCAGCAGCGAAAAATCGAGCCAGTAGAAAGCGAACCAGACGGAAGCAATCAAAGCTACGGTTAAAATCGCCAGAATTCGCCAGGCACGCGCGTTTCCGAACAATTCGGCATGTTCTGCCCGAAGTTCCTTTTCATGCGCGTGCGCCTCACGTGAGAGACTTTGTGCAATATCGGTCATAATTCTCTCTTTTGTTTGAGCATGATCTTTTCCGAAAACCGGTTCTCACTTTTCGGGATCACGCTCCTCAACCAATACGACCCAGAAGCGCATGGCGAATACGCTGTGTAATGAGATCGATGGCAACAATTGTCACGATAATCAAAAGCAGAATGGCGCTGACGTCGCTGTAATAGAACTGGCGGATAGAAGTCAGCAGTTCCTGCCCGATACCGCCCGCACCCACAAAGCCCATAACCGAGGCACCGCGCACGTTGATTTCAAAGCGCAGCAGGCCATAGGACGCAAAATTTGCGGCTACTTGTGGAAGCACGGCGAAGCGGATGACCTGAAAACCGGAACCACCCGAAGCGCGAATTCCCTCCACCGGACGCATATCAATGTTCTCAACAACTTCGGAGAACAGCTTGCCCAACGCACCCGTTGTGTGAAGCATCAGCGCCAGCACACCCGCCATTGGCCCAAGACCAAAGGCAATAACGAACAGCAAAGCGAAAACAATTTCAGGAACCGTCCGCAGCAGTTCCAGCCCGCGACGAACAACGAAACGCACCGTCGAGTTAGGAGCCATATTCGATGAAGCTGCAAAACATGCGCCAAATGCAATTACGCCGCCAATAAGCGTAGCAAGATAAGCAATGAGTAGTGTCTCAAACAACATTTTGAGCCAGCCGCCGATGTTCCAGTACCAATTGGCCATATCGGCCCCGAAATTGGCAATGGTGAGTTCTGGCAGGATACGCCCAAGATAATTTGTAAAGCGGAAAAGGTTTTCGGCCAATGTGCCAAGCCGAACATCGGCAACGACGGAGGCAGCAATGGCGACAACGACGAGCGCAAGGAGGAGCGCGATACCGTAGAGACGCCGTTTGCCGACTTCTCTCCGATAATCGGCAAGCAGGCTTTTTGCGCCGTTGCCGTCGAGTGAGGATACCGTCATGCGATCTTTCCTATAAAAATGCCCGGAACGGGTTGCGTTCCGGGCACTTCAATTGTTCTAGGGATTAAGACTTGCGAGCCTTGTCGTTGAACTTGAGCATTTCGATGATTGGCTCATATTCCTTGGCTTCAGTTCCTACGAACTCGAGATCCTTGCCGTCGGAAAGTGCATCGAAGCCTGCCTTGTCTTTCTTAGGCATATCGAGGAAAGCCTGCTTGATGTCGGCCTGTAGCTGTTCTGGCAAGCTTTTGAGGACCGCAAATGGGCCTTCTGGAAGGAAGTCCGACTTGAAGATAATGCGGAAATCATCCTTGGTCATAACCTTGCCGTTTGCATCCTTAAGAACGCCGCGGCTAACCATGCGGGTCAGATTGGAATCGTCTTCCGAGTTCCAGGAGTTTGCAGCAGCGTCTGCGGTACCCTGTGCGAGGGCGAGAACTGCATTTTCGTGGCTGCCAGCAAAGAAGTTCTTACCAAAGAATGTATCAACGCTATAGCCATCGCGATTCAGGAAGAAGCGCGGCGCGTTGTTGCCTGAAGTCGAGTTTGGATCAACCAGAGCAATGGCTTTGCCCTTCAGGTCTTCCATGGTCTTGTATGGGCTATCATTAAGAACATACACAACCGAATAATAGCCGTTCACGCCAGTGTTGTGGCGCTGATTGACCATAGGAGTGGTTTCAACGCCAGTCATCACAGCGCGGGCGTAAGAAGCCGGGCCATAGAATGCGATCTGAATGTTGCCAGCGCGCTGACCTTCGATAACAGCCGCATAGTCGTTAGCAACGCGCAGCGTAACCTTCGTGCCGAGTTCCTTGCCGAGATAAGCTGCCAGAGGCGCATAACGGTCGGAAGTGGTCGAAGCGTTTTCAGCTGGGATCACGCCCAGAACGATTTCTGGATAATCCTTGCTCCAGTCTGCAGCCTGTGCAGTGGAAGCCATCATTGGCATGGTCAGCGTAGCTGTGAGTGCAGCAGCCGCGAGAAAGTTTCTACGGTTAAGCATAAGTATCTCCTGTTAATCCCCGATTTTAGGAAGGTGTTTTTCCGGAGCTTCGTGCGCTCAGGCGGAAAGCTGGCGCAGCATGGCTTCAGCCGAATGCGGAACTGGCATTGGCATTGTTTCAGCCTGTTCATAGGTATCGATGACGTCATCGGCTTCCATGCCGTAAAGGTCGCGTGATGCCATATCGGTCAGCATCGACGGTGTGCCGCGGAATACGATCTTGCCGGCAGACATGCCGACGAGGCGGTCGCAATAGCTGCGCGCAATATCGAGCGAGTGCAGATTGCAGAGAACCGTGATGCCATATTCGCGATTGATGCGACGCAGAGCGTCCATGACGCTGCGGGTATTGCGCGGATCGAGCGATGCAATCGGCTCGTCTGCGAGTATTATGCGCGGCTGCTGAACAAGCGCACGGGCAATGGCCACGCGCTGCTGCTGACCACCCGAAAGCTCATCGGCGCGATGGGCTGCGAGATGCGCAATATCGAACTGCTGCAACGCCGAAAGAGCAATCAGACGCTCTTCATCGCTCCAGATACGCAGAAGCGACTTAGGCGTCGAAACATAGTTGAGACGCCCCATCAGCACATTGGTCAGAACATCAAGACGATCGACCAGATTGAAATGCTGGAAAATCATCGCGCATTGTGCGCGCCAATCGCGCAATCCCGAACCCTTGAGCCCGGTAACGTCGCGACCATCCCAGTGAATTGTTCCCTCTGAAGGCTCAACAAGGCGATTGATCATACGCAGCAGCGTCGACTTACCAGCACCGGACCGACCAATAATTCCAACAAACGTGCCCGGTTCAATCTCTAGGTCAACGCCCGAAACCGCCACCTTATCATTATAGCGGCGCGTTACGCCTTGCAGTTGAAGCATGAATTCGTCTCCATTCATGCTTACTATTGATCAGTTCAATGACATCGCAATGAACGGACAATGACGTTTGTGTAAACTTAAAAACTACCCAGAATATTTCATCTAAGCATTTGTTTTTAAGCTTATTTCTTTCAAATGATTGATAAAGGACTCTGTGGAAATAGTTACTTCACCTGAATTGTCTATTATGACGACGTCGTCTGCACCGTCATCGAAGCTCACTTCGCGCTTAAGTCGCAAAGCGATTTCTTCTCGACTTTCACGTCCGCGCGATGCAAGCCGCTCTGCAAGTACTTCCGGCCTTGCCGAGATGACAACAACGGACCGTTCCGAATAAAGCCTGCGGATATCGCCAAGTACACGCCGCGAGACATTGGCAATCACCACGATACCGTCGGCTATTTCATCATCAAGCGATTTCGGCAATCCATAGCTCAGGCCATGCGCCTGCCAGTGCAGCGCGAAAGCACCCTCGCCTGCGGCTTTCGTAAACGCTGTTTCATCCAGACTGTCGTGATCTTCCGTGCCAGGCATTTGTGGACGCGTGATGATCCGGCGCACAAAATGAAACCGCGTGTCGCCCGCAAGAGCCACACGCGCTGCATCCATAATCGTGTCTTTGCCGGCCCCGCTGGGACCGACAACGGCAACGAAAAAGCCTTTCGGCGTATCGGATTGCATCTGCATCAAAGCACCCGTTCGCCTTCGCGCCAGACAGTGCGCACAACCGGAATTGCACCTTTCGGGCGCACGCGAACCAGATCGGCACGCTTTCCGATAGCGATTTCGCCGCGATCATCCATCGCCATGGCATCAGCCGGGTTCTTGGTTACGAGGCAGACAGCCTGTGGCAGCGCAATCGGACGCTCACCCGAAGCAAGGCCGAAAGCCGACTGAATGAGGCTGAACGGAATGTAATCCGAGGACAGAATGTCGAGACTACCATTATCGACGAGATCGCGTGCAGCGATGTTACCGGAATGCGAGCCACCGCGCACAATATTGGGCGCGCCCATCAGAATGGAAAGACCTGCGCCTTTAGAGGCACTGGCTGCTTCCATCGTGGTCGGAAACTCGGCGATCCGCACACCATGGTCGAGTGATTCATCGACGTGCGCGCTGGTCGCATCATCATGGCTGGCCAGTACGATGCTGCGCGCTGCCGCCAGTTCGGCAATGGCGCGACGATGCTTGGCCGAATAGGCGTCCGAATCCGCCATACGCTTCTCACAATGCACCCGGAACTCCTCATCCGTGAGCTTCATCTTGCGCATGTAATAAGTGCGATACGTATTAAGATCAACGAATTGACGCTGTCCCGGTGCATGATCCATCAGCGAAGCGAGTTTAACGCGGTCATCGCCTGCGAAAAGCTCGAATGTTTCAAGGCAATCTGCTGAGGAAACTTCGCAGCGCAGGTGCAAAAAGTGGTCTGCACGCAGGCGGTTTTCGCGAACACCGCTTTCGATGGCGTCCGCAAGCATCCGCATATCCTTGCCCACGAAGTCACGGTCATAATCAGAACCAACGCGCATCGCATCGAAAACTGTCGTGATGCCCGATGCTGCAACCTGCGCATCATGCGCCTGAACCGCTGCATCGACATTCCAGCGCACCTTTGGACGCGGCGCGTAATGGCTTTCCAGCTGATCGGTATGCAGCTCGATGAGTCCCGGAATGACATAATCGCCATCCATGTCATCGCCGCCATTGGTATTGCCCTGATCAATGGCGGCAATTTTGCCATCACGGATCAGGATAGAACCGGTAACAATCTCATCAGCAAGCACGATCTGCGCATTTTTCAGAACAGTTTCATTAGCCATTGGATAGCTCTTTCATGACCGCATTCGTATTAGCGGCCGTTTCATATTTCGAGAGGAAAGCTTCAATATCGAGCGCGCGGAAATCATCGAGCGCTTGGCGCAGACGATCATGGCTCCAGTCCCACCAGGCCAGTCGATCCAGACGATTTCCGGTCGCAGCGTCGAAGCGTTCACGAATGAGACGCGCCGGAACCCCACCAACAATTGTATAGGGCGCCACGTCCCTGCTTACGACAGCTCCGGCACCGACAACCGCACCATTGCCAACCGTCACACCCGGCAAGATGGTGGAGCCATGGCCGAGCCATGTGTCATGGCCAATTTTCACGGCATTGCCGCGACGCCAATCAAAGAACTCCGTCTCATCCTTTTCTTCCGGCCAGTAATCACCGGCGCGATAGGTGAAATGATGCAACGTCGGACGCCATGTCGGATGATTGGTGGCGTTGATGCGCACATGGCTGGCGATATTGGAAAACTTGCCGATCTCAGCACACCAGATTTCGCAATCGATACCGAGATAGGAATAGTCGTCCAGCACAGTCTCAGACACACGACTGCGCGCGCCGATCTCGGTATATCGACCAAGCTTGCTACCGTTTACTTCAGCCGTTTCGTGAACCAGTGGTTCTACCGAGAGCTTGGTCATACTGCTGCCCTCGGCGAGAAAGCGGTTACGTCGATAATGCGATCAGCAACCTGTTCACGCACATCTTCATCGTGGAAAATGCCAAGCATTGCGACGCCTTGCGCCTTCTTGGCCTTGATGAGATCAACAACGACTGCCCTGTTTTTGGCATCGAGCGAAGCGGTCGGCTCATCAAGCAGCAACACCGGATGATCCGTGATGAAACCACGCGCAATATTCACGCGCTGCTGCTCACCGCCGGAGAAGGTTGCAGGTGGCAATACCCAGAGCCGTTCCGGCAGGTTGAGCTGCGCGAGCAACTCGCTTGCACGATTGCGAGCAGCATCGCGATCAACACCACGAGCCACCAATGGCTCCGCAACGACGTCGATTGCCGCCACGCGCGGCAATGTGCGCAGGAACTGGCTGACATAACCAATCGTGTCACGCCGAACGGCCAGCACTTCGCGCGGATCGGCTGTTGCCAGATCCACCATACGGTCTTCGTGACGAATGAGGATAGAACCTGCATTCACGGCGTAATTGCCATAGACCATCTTGAGAATGGAGCTTTTACCAGCACCGGAAGGTCCGCCAAGCACGGCGCATTCGCCTGCTTCCAGATTGAAGTCCACGCCACTTACGACTGGCAACTGAATGCCACCCTGCAAATGCATCGTGAACGTCTTCGCCAGACCCGATACGACCAGCGGAGAGAATGTTCTAACTTGTGTCATTTCTCACCTCACGCATGAAGTTTCGCTAATTTACGAACAACACGCTGCAAACATCTGTTTTAATTTACTAAACCTGCAGAATAGACGACACGAGCAGCTGCGTGTAAGGCGCTTGCGGGTCATCCAGAACGCGGTCGGTCAGGCCCTGTTCGACAATATGGCCGTCTTTCATGACCATGATGCGATGGGACAGAAGACGCGCCACTGCGAGATCGTGGGTCACGATGACAACCGAAAGGCCGAGATCGCTCACCAGACCGCGCAGCAGGTCGAGAAGGCGTGCCTGCACGGACACGTCTAGACCGCCGGTCGGTTCATCCATGAAAACAAGACGCGGAGCTGTGACGAGATTGCGCGCAATCTGCAGACGCTGACGCATACCGCCGGAGAAAGCGCGGGGCTGGTCGTCGATGCGGTCGGCAGCGATTTCGACACGTCCGAGCCATTCAGTTGCCGTGTTGCGAATATTGCCATAATGGCGCTCGCCAACAGCCATCAGCCGTTCACCGACATTAGCACCCGCCGAAACGGTCATGCGCAGACCATCCGAAGGATTCTGATGCACAAAGCCCCAGTCGGTACGCATCAGAAAGCGGCGTTCAGCCTCTCCGATCTTGTAAAGATCGCGGAACTCGCCATCACGCATCCGATATTCGACACTGCCCGATGTCGGTTCCAGACGTGTTGCCAGACAGTTGAGCAAAGTCGTCTTGCCCGAACCGGATTCGCCGACGATGGCCAGCACTTCGCCCGGCCAAAGCGAGAAGTCGATATCTGCACAACCGCGGCGGCTGCCATAAAACTTCGAGAGATTGCTGACTTTCAGCAAAGGTTCGACGCTCATTTCAATACTCATTTCAGGGCTCCCTTGGCTGCGGCCTCATTGTTCGCTGCCAGATGACCAAAGTGGCCATTCGCCTGACGATCTTCACAATAATCGGTATCGGAGCAGACAAACATCGAGCCGCCACGGTCATCGAGCACGACTTCGTCGAGATAGACGCCGCGAGCGCCACACAATGCGCAAGGCTGTTTGAATTTCTGCACCTCAAATGGATGATCCTCGAAATCGAGGCTCACGACATCCGTATAAGGCGGTACGGCATAGATGCGCTTTTCACGACCGGCACCAAAAAGCTGCAAAGCTGGCGACATATGCATCTTTGGATTGTCGAACTTGGGCGTCGGCGACGGTGCCATGACATAGCGCCCTTCGATCATCACCGGATAATCATAGGTCTTGGCGATATGGCCGTGGCGCGCGATATCTTCGTAAAGCTTCACATGCATGAGGCCATATTCAGCAAGCGCGTGCATCTTTCGCGTTTCGGTTTCACGCGGCTCCAGAAAACGCAGCGGCTCAGGAATTGGCACCTGATAGACAATCACCTGCCCTTCGCTCAGCGGATATTCCGGAATGCGGTGACGTGTCTGGATAATAGTCGCCTCACCCGTATGGGTGGTCACGGCAACATCTGCAGTTTTCTGGAAGAATGCCCGGATGGAAACGGCATTGGTCGTATCATCAGCGCCCTGATCGATAACTTTGAGCACATCATCCTGACCGAGAATCGCCGCCGTCACCTGGACGCCGCCCGTGCCCCAGCCATAAGGCATCGGCATTTCACGGCTTGCGAACGGAACCTGATAGCCCGGAATAGCAATGGCTTTCAGGATAGCACGACGGATCATCCGCTTTGTCTGCTCGTCCAGATAGGCGAAATTGTAATTGGCTAGATCGCTCATTCTGCTGCTTCCTTGCCTGTGCCGATATTGGCTGCTGCTTCGGTTGCCAAAACTTCAGTCTCGTTGTTCGCTTGTTCATATTCCGCACGCATACGGCGGATGAGATCAAGCTCGGCCTGAAAGTCCACGTAATGGGGCAATTTCAGATGCTCAACGAAGCCCGTCGACTGCACATTGTCGGAATGGGAAATGACGAATTCTTCGTCCTGCGCGGGTGCTGTCACATCCGCATCGAATTCGCGGACACGCAGCGCCCGGTCGCAAAGCGACATCGACATGGCTTTGCGCTCGCTTTGTCCGAACACCAGACCATAGCCACGAGTAAACTGTGGTGCCTGCTTGGACGAGCCTTTGAACTGGCTCACCATCTGGCATTCGGTCAGCTGAACACGGCCAAGCGAAACGGCAAAGCCGAGCTCAGGCACATCAAACTCAACCTCCACCTCGCCAATGCGGATTTCACCGACAAATGGATGCGTGTTGCCATAACCGCGTTGCGTGGAATAACCCAGCGCCAGCAAGAATCCTTCATCACCGCGCGCCAAAGCCTGCAAGCGCAGATCGCGCGGCATCGGGAACGTCCACGGTTCCCGGGTAAGATCGCCCGGCTCATGCCCTTCCGGCATTGCACCATCTTCTTCGATCATGCCGTTGGCACCGAGAATATCCGTCACGCGTGGCGTTTCTTCAGGCTCAGTCGCACGTACTTCCGGCTCCGGAACACTGACATCACCCGCCAGTTCCGGGTCAAGCAGACGATGCGTGTAGTCAAATGTCGGCCCCAACAGCTGCCCGCCGGGCAGGTCTTTATAGGTAGCCGAAATGCGACGTTCGATCTGCATATTCGCGGTCTCAAGTGGCCGCGAATAGCCGAAACGTGGCAGGGTTGTGCGGTAGGCACGAACCAGAAAGATTGCCTCGATCAGATCGCCACGCGACTGGCGCACGGCAAGTGCTGCGAGTTCTCGGTCATAAAGCGAACCTTCGGCCATGACGCGATCAACGGCGAGACCCAGCTGTTCGGCAATCTGGTCAAGACGCAACGCTGGAACCGAGCGGTCACCACGACGGCGATCATCAAGCAGACGGTGGGCATTGCGGATGGCGGTTTCACCGCCCTTTACAGCAACATACATGGATTAGCCCTCAATCTTTTCGACAGCATGATCTTTTCCGAAGACCGGTTCCCACTCTTCGGGATCATGCGCCAAACTTGCTATACGCGTGGTACGGGGAAGCGCTGCAACTTTGCCGTCAGCGACGAGAACCAGATCGATACCCAGCGGAAACAACGCGGCATTTTCACGCCATTGCGCAGCAAAATCCTGCGGCAAACCATTAACGGTCAGCACAGTTTCATCCTTGATGCCCGGGCCTTTGAGGCTGAAACCCTGCCCGCTCGTCAACGACGAAACTGCTAGAACAACAGTGGTCGAACGATCCGGAAATTCAGGGTCTCCCCGCGCGAAGGAAGTAAGTGCCGGCAACGATTGCGCATCCGTTACAAGTGCGAACTGCGCTTTCGACTGATCGCCGACGATTGGTGCACCGGTATGGAATGTCAGCCATGCCGTCGCATCCTGATTGGCTGCTATTTCAGCATCGACCCAGACGCTTGCGTCGTGATCAAGAAGCGTTGCTGCGATCAGGCCAAGCTCAGGCGTAAGCGGCTTTGATGGCGCAGCCGCACTAGGCAGCAAATGGATACGACCAGGATTGGCCATTGCGTGCATGAGCGCATGAAACGCCGACTGCGCTTCATTGACTGGATCAGCCAGTCCGCCTTCAAATGCAGAAGAAGAATGGAGCATCAGTTGTCTCCCCGAACCATTGTGAAGAAATCGACCTTCGTGGCAGCAGCCTCATTGCGCCGTTTTGCATCCGCAGTATCGACACGACCACGCAATGCATTGAGCACACTGCTTTCGATCGCATCGCGGGTGGCCTCATCGAGCCAAAGCGCATCAAACAACGCAGCGAGCTTCGCCTTTTCCTGATCACGTCCCAGCGCATAGGAATGCCCGACCGAGCCATTCGCCAGACGAACAGTTGCGCGGGTGACGGTTGCCTCGCCAACATTGAACGGGGCACCGCCGCCGCCAATACGACCGCGCATCATAACCAGCCCGGTTTCCGGGCCACGCAAAACTTCAAATTCGGGCTTGTCTGCCCAGTTCTGCCAGAACGTCTTCAATTCTTCGCCGCTTGCGCGAGCGAGAAGCGCCAAACTGGCCTGACGTGCTGCCTGCGTTGCATCCGGCGCCAAATTGCTTTCAGCGGCGGAGCCACCTCCACTTTCAACTGTGCTGTGCCGGGTAGTATGCCCCGTCGTGTTCATGAGCTTATCCGCCCTATCTAATCCGGTTGACTTGATCGCCTTAATTGTCTATTCATATAGACAACTATACAATACCAGAATGAATACGCCCTGCCAATGACAGGACGATGACAATTGACGACAAAGGCGCAGATGAAAAAGAGTGGACGGATTGAGAGAAACAGCGGGGTAGCCATCTGGCGGCAGATTGCCGACGAGATACGTGGCGACATCATGGCCGGGAAACTTGCTACGGGCGCGCGTATGCCAGCTGAAATGGACCTGGCAGAACGATTTGGCGTCAATCGCCATACGGTGCGCAGCGCAATTGCGGCTCTTACGCAGGAAGGCGTTCTGCGCGCGGAACAAGGACGCGGCACCTTTATCGCCAATGCAAAACGCCTCACCTACCAGATCGGGCGCCGCACGCGTATTTCGCAAGCACTCGCCCCACAAGTGAGTGAAACCAGGGGCATACTGCTTAGCTCCTCTCTGGAAATTGCGACGACTGACATCGCGCAGGCGCTTGGAATGGATATTGGCTCAGAAGTGCTACGGTTAGAGACCATGCATAGCGCCGACGGGCACCCGATCTCAATCGCCACCCACTGGGTAGATTCAAAGGCTTTTCCGACTTTCACCGAAGATTACACGGCCAGCGGGTCAATCACTTCTGCATTCAAAGCAGCAGGCGTCAGCGATTATTTCAGAAAATCGACTGTGGTATCAGCCCGCCATGCCGATCCTGATGATCTCAAACACCTCAAATTGTCTCCCGGTGCAATCGTGCTGACAGCGCGCGCAATCAATATCGATACCGAGGGAAAGCCTATACAGTTTTCTTTGACGCGGTTTTCCGCAGACAGAATGGAATTTGTTATTGAAAGTAATAATGAAAATCACTGAAACACGGAACTGCCTTTGGCGACATCTTCACAATACTCACGGAGGCGATGCGGTGTATGCTCTCCAAATGACCGTAATCGATCTCACGTTCGGGCGGTCCAAAAATAATCCTCGCATTACCCGGGGTACACACACGTGAGAATGACGGCGGTGCTCTGGTTCGCCTCGATTTCGTGGGCGACACCCGGGTAGATGTTAACTGGCAGTCCTCTGACCAACTTAGCCGCGAAGACAATTGCGTGGCGCATGTCGCCTTACAGATCGCGGGTTACTTTCGCGGAGCGCTCCAGGTTTTCAATTTGCCTATCGCTCCAACAGGTAATCCGTTCCTGCAGAATGCATGGTCGCATCTGATGAAAGCGCGCTATGGCACGACCATCACGTATGCCGATCTGGCGCAACGCCTGGACAAGCCGACGTCGGCAAGGGCTATAGTGGTGGGCTGGAGAGCGCTAAAGCGAGCTTAATCGACGATGAGCAGTCTCTCCTTTTCCAGAGCCGCCGCGATCTTTTTGCCAGCGAAGTATTAACTCCCCGAAACGCCTCCAATCTTAAGCGGACCCTTTTGACGCCGTTAATAGTTCCAAAAGCGTCTGGAGCGCTTTGAAAATAGTCAGGAATTCTCGCTCTCATTCAAGCCTGTAAAACGAAGCCTCAATACACATTTGAAAGACATCACTGCAAAAGTAGCCATCGTGACGACGTCATCAAAAGCACGATGCACTTCTTGAAACGTGTCCAATCGAACTGTTCAATTTTTATAGACAGTGTGTTTATCGGAATAAAATAAACGTTATGATCGAATATCAAAATTAAGCTCTATGAATATTTCAAATGAACTGAAAAATTCAACGGGCCCTAATGCTACAATCCATTATCATTAAAGTCATTGCGTTTCCGCTGCTTCTTGGCGCAATTCTGGCGCTTGCAACATACCGATTTGAGCAGCAGCAAAATCTGGTTCTCGCGTTTCTCGCTCCGTTGTTTGCATGTGTCATCATAATCGTCTTAGACGGTTTTCCAGGTTTTCCACCCGTGAGAGCTGCACATAAATTTCCTTACATACTCTTTGCTGGAGGTTTATTTTTTGCAATTTCCGCATGGCTGTTTTTTCGTCGCAGTATCATTTATTGGGGCCTGGCTTTTGCATTGATGGTAGCCCTGCCGACCTGGTGGATGGGAAAAACTATTCTGATGAATAACAGTCAAAAAGCGACTGTCGTTACAATTCTCGTTCTTCTAACCGTGGGCGGCGCCTTCCTGTATAGATATTTTGCAGTAGCTAAGGCAAAGCCTTTGCCCGACGTTCTTCCACAAGCCGTATTTGCCACGTCAATCGCTGGTGCTTTGATCGCAATACTGGGCGGATATATGGGTATGTTGATGTTCAACGCCGCTCTGTCCGTCATGTTTGGGGGCTATTTATTCGTCTCATATGTGCGATATCTCAGAGGTGATGCACAGGCTTTTGTGCTTAAAGGCCAGGGCGCGCTTGCTATGAGTTGGGTCGCTTTTATTGGCGTGCTCGTCACGGGTATTCTTACACCCAAAGCATCGAGCTTAGCGCTTATCCTGACTACCTGCACTCTCACAGCGGTGCCATTCTCTCATGTTTACGCACCTGTAGCGGGTCGCGTGCCCTATCTGCTTCGACCACTCCTGTTAGGAGTAATAGTAGCCGTCCCTGCACTTGCAGGTATTCTCGTGGCTGGCATGCAGTTTGCTGGCTAATACTTTCAATCGAAAAGGAAATCCAAATGAAATTTCTTGCGACAACCGCAACTGTTCTTGGGCTCGTCATGGCCGGAAACGCCTTTGCCGCAGACGCTTACGATATTGATCCTACCCATGCATGGGTTAGCTTCAAGACCAACCACAATGGCTGGGCTAATGCACATGGCACATTCAAAGATGTATCTGGTACGATTTCATTTGATAAAGACAACGTTGAGAACAGTTCGATTGACCTGAAAATTCAGGCTGCCAGCATCGATACCAATCATGAGCAGCGTGATACGCACCTCAAGAGCCCTGATTTTTTGAACGCTGAAGAATTTCCAGAAATTACCTACAAGAGCACGAAAATCGAAAAGACCGGCGACAAAACTGCGAAAGTGACCGGCGACTTGTCGATTGCTGGAAGTAGTAAGCCTGTTACACTTGAAGTGATCTGGAATGAAGAATCCGGTTTGCCTTGGGATGCCAGTAAAATCAAAACCGGATTTTCCGCAACCGGAGAGTTCGATGCAACAGAATTCGGCATTCCAAAACTAGCTGATTCTGGCCTTGGACCTAACTTCAAGCTCGACATTGATGTTGAAGCATTGAAGAAGTAACTTCAACTTATGCGTTCAAAATTAGACCTATAGCTGTGCGTTTATCAGTTCACGATGCATTCCTACGTATCCCTCATCAACATTGATGAGAGATAGGGTCAAAATTTGTAGCACTGCCGGGGCAACTCCCCGGCAGTGCTTTTCAATACTTAGTCCACAAGACTATAGGCAATAACATAGTCACCACGGCAAGGTGACTGACGCGCATCACCTGCAGAAATACCAACATATTGCTTGGCGGTATCTGGCGAGCAGTAAGTCATTGGCCCACCCTGGCTGCCCACGGCAACCTTGCTTTCCAGACTTCCTTACCTGTCCGCCCATCATATGCGCGGAGGAAGAAGTCTTGCGTTCCTGCAAAGAACACAGGGCCAGATTGGGTCGCAAGTGTCGGTCCAAGCGTTAGCATCCCGGCTGGCAATGGCAGCCCCATGCGAATACCCATAGGGCCTGTATCCTGAACCGTTCCGACAAGTACCTGCCAAACCTGTCTCAATTCCGATACACCACATTTGAAATCTTGTTTCCAGCTAGTTATCATGACGTTGTCAGTTAAGACCTATCTGGTTATTCGGCTTCGCCTGGGTGTGGATTTTCGGTCAGACAGATACCAATATTTATTAAGCAGCCAGGGCTGCTCATTTTGTCTTTAAATGCCTCTGATGGAGCGCGCACTCTTGGAATAATGTGATGTTCACACTCTGGGGAGTTGAGGCTGATCCTCAACTACCCAGAGAACTACGATCTCCTGATTTTATATTGGATGGCATGCGCGTTTTAAGCTTTTCCCATCCGTTGAGTAATCCTCGTTTGCTTGTATTTTCAAAAATCTCGTCTGGTCCATTTGGGTCGAGTATCTCATTTTCGGCCAACCACTCTTCTAACCCCGATAGCTCGGGTAGTTCATAAGGAACCAAACTCCGTCCGTTACCACGAAGTTCATCGATAGTAGCAATCAGAGAACCAGTTTCCTTAAGTGTCTGGGATACGACTGTGACATCAACACCGAGATGTTCAGCGAGCAGATCATTTCTAAGGTTGGCTATCTGGGCGCTCAGTGGATTTTCGTCATTCAAATCGGTAGAAAAAATGACATCACATTCTGTATCCAACCGCATTGAGCGATTGTTGAAATTGGATGATCCAACACGCAGAACTTCATCGTCCACCACCATCACTTTCGCATGAACATAAATTGATTCACCACCCTTGGTCTGAGGATGGAACATACGCAAGCGGCCGTTTCGGTCCAGGCGCTGCAGAGCCTCCATTAATTTTGCTCGTGCAGTATTCATTGCGATTGGTTCGAGCCATCCCTCGGCAGAGTGCGGCGTCACAATTACGATTTCAGGAGGGTTCTCCTCCAAAAGGCGCTGGGCAATTGCATGGGCTATCTTGCGCGATGCAAAATATTGGCTTTCCGCATAGATCATACGATTTGCATAACGGATCATATCAAGCCAGGCCGCTTCTATCTCATGAATGGCTTCCTGATTGCTCATCTTAGGAAGCGTCCGAGCAATACCGAGCTTTAAATTTTGAAACGTCGGACTTAGCTTATGAGGCCAGCAATCGTGAGTTTGCTCGCAAGGGAGTAAAGCTTCCTTTGTAGCAGCCTCCCAACGGGCACGCGCCAAATCCCCAATAGCTTTGGCAGCGTTTCCATCAAACACGCTGGTAGCATCGTGCCAGGGCGTTTCGATGTGGCCGCCGGGGCTGGTTCGTCTGGGGTCGTCATCTATATGTTCGCGCGTATCCCAGCGTTGCATCGTTAGATCAATCCCGCCGCAAAAAGCAAGACTGTCATCAATGGCAACGATCTTCTGGTGATGTGATCCGGCAATGGGATGCGTTGCATCCAGCCTCAAGGTAATACGAGGATGTGCCTTCCAACGTAATATGGTCCAGAGCGTGTTACCGCGCAGCATAGCTTTGAACGCACCTGTGTCCCAGCGCAGCAGACGGATTTCAAGTGAAGGTGTGCGATCCGCAAGCCATAAGATGAAATCACCAAGTCGCTCTGGTCCACCATCAGCGTTATCACCAAACGCGATACGAGTGTCAAAATCCCAGCCGACGAGCATAATCGAACGTTTGGCGTTCAGGAGCGCATTGCGCAGAAAAATGAAATAGTCAGCACCGTCAACAATGAAGGCAAACCGATCCGTACTCTCAATGCGCCAACAGTTTTCTCCTGGGAGCAGCAGTGGATTTTCACTTTTTGAACGCACGAACTGCCTCGACAAGACGCTTCATATCTGTTGGTTTTCCCATGTTAGTGGCGGCAGCCAGGATACCATAACGAGCAAGTTCTGTGTCAGACGTGGCGCTCGTAAGCACGAAAGGAATACCCCGAGATTGCAATTTAAGCGCAACAGGCGTTACTTTCTCCCGACCGAGGTTAAAATCAAGAACGGCGGCGTAAGGGCTTTCATGATCCAGTAAATCTAAGGCGGAGCTGACAGATCCGACCGGACCTTGTACCAGAAACCCTCCGTCCTCAAGTGCCTGCTCAATCTCCATCGCGATAAACATCTCATCTTCAACAACAAGAATGAGGTCTTTGTTTTTGATGTCGTCCACCGTGACTTTACTCATATCCTCACACTGCAATTCTGATCGTAGCATTTAAACCACGCTTCTCGTAGTTTAGTTCCACGGTTCCGCCAGCTTGAGCCGCCGTCGCCTTGATTAAACTCGTGCCGTATCCCGTACGGACGGGCTCCTGGACTGTCGGGCCTTTCTCTTCGCGCCACTGACACACGACATATTTACGGTCTTTCGGACCAGACTCCACGCGCCAAGAGATATCGACTTCGCCGCCCGATACGGAAAGAGCCCCGTACTTCACGGCGTTTGTTGTAAGTTCGTGAAAAATCATGCTAACAGGCAGAACTTTTGAAGCTGCTATTTCCACGGATGGACCAGCACAGCGAACGCGATTTAATCCGGGTTCGCCAACGGATTGTTTCACCAACAAGTCAAAATCAGCGGTCTCGTTCGTCGCCGCTATTTCCTGTGCGCGGAACGTCGTTTCCAATCGCCCTAGCAGCACCTGGCGAAATTCGGCCGCCGTTACGTCCTTCACCTCTGTTTGCATTGCAATTGCGCGGACAACGGAGAACAAATTCTTCATCCGATGGCGTGTTTCAGAAATGATAAACTCCATTTCTGCCGTACGGTGCTGGCGCTCCGTTACATCATCGAAGAGAACAAGAATATTTGAACCGTTGTCATCAGATTGAATTAAGCGACGTGCGTCGACCAGAAAGGTGCGCGGACCAATCGACGGAAAATCGTGCTTCACCTCAAAGCCAATGACGGCGGCCGCTCTGGGAATGACGGCTGAAATCAAAGTTCGAAGCTCTGGAACATCCCACTGTCCATCGCCAAGACTAAAGAAGCTCTTATCGAGGATGTCATCCCGCTCCACTTTAAACGTTTTGATGAAAGCATTGTTTGCAGTAATGACGTGCAAATTCTGATTAAGAACCACGATCGGCTGGGTCATCGTATCCACAACGCCCTGTGCTTGCACATGCCCGCTTCTGAGGAGACGGTAAAGATCTTCTAACATAGGTGTATCCATAAGTTCCTGACAAAAGCCAAAGCGAGCCACTTCAGCCAATAGGTTTGGAGACTTCCAGCCATATCTGAATTAAAGACGGCAAGAAGTTAAGAGTGTTGATCTCGGCACTATGCGAAATTGCTAATACAAACCATTGCAACCCCAAAATGGTTGCATGGAATTCGAGGATTTCTGATATTTGAATCAGTTTTGCACTATTGCCCGGCTCGACGAATGTAATGAATCTTATAATTCCACCACATCGATAACAGCAGAAATTCAAATTTCTATGACGGGACGTAATTTCACCGTTTTTTGATAATCTTAGTCAATCATCCAGAATTAGTGAGAAACTTATAAGAAAATATTGCAGACTATATTTGTCTAATTTCGATTACTAGTGCAGAAGATAAAAATATTAGGAATATTTATGCCTATGATATTTGCATCATCGTAATCTATACATCTAAATAAGACCTATAATTGGTTCTGAGATATCATAGACAAAGTAAACATACAAAAAAGCCAGTTTAAAAAAAAGCGAGCCGTAAGGCTCGCTTTTCATTCATTAAAGGTATCGGTTTCTTTCTCGTTCAATCTCTTCTGACGTATAGGGTTCCGCGTTGGGATCAAAATTCTGCCAGCCTTCGCGGGTATATACCTCGCGACGTGCGACCACATCGACACGTGATGCACCTGCCAGAATCGCATCTGCTTCAGCTGCTCTGTCTTCAGGGACGCGGGCAGTCACCAGTGAACCACCACGACGTACGCTTTCCGCGTAAACATTAGCATCCTCTTCGGAAACACCCGACTCTGTCAGTGCTCCAATAAGGCCACCTGCTACGCCACCGACCACCGCACCACCAACTGCACCGGCCAGGGTCGCTGCGAGCCAACCGGCAGCGACAACCGGACCAACACCCGGGATCGCCATAATTCCGAGGCCGGTTAACAACCCGCCCGCTCCGCCGATTGCAGCGCCAATACCGGCACCTACACCCGCACCTGCTCCAGCATTGGTTTCACCTTCCCGGTGATGAGAAACGATAGAAATATCATCTGACGGAAAGCCAGCAGTTTCCAGCCGGTTAACTGCATCTTTCGCGGCATCATAATTATCAAATAGTCCGGTAACAGTTTTCATTCTACGCTCCGATAAAAATTCTATTGAAAGATGAAGGTATCTCTGAAACCAGCTTTACATTGCCTTCGTGGTTACATTTCCCTGATAATCAAGCTGGACCTGGACCTTGTCTGCCCCTTTCATTGCAGAGGCATTCCAAATCCCATCTTCCCCCAGCTTAAGATCCGTGACGCTACTATATCCGGCTTCTTCAATTCGGGATTTTGCCTGATCCTCAGTGAAGCTATTCTCGCCTTTCACTGGTGCGTCGGGGTTCTTATCGCCTGGTGTACTAACCGCCGGCGTCTCTTTCGCCGTCGAACCCGTATCGGGAGCAGAAGTTTGAGCAAAGGCAACAGAAGGCGTAAGAAAACATGCGCTGACGAGCGCCATGGTGCTGATTTTCATGATGTTTCTCCGATATTCAAACTTATATTCTGGATGCTGAATAAACGTATGAATACGTTATCGGTTCCGTAAGCTGAGCGTTTGTATGAAGAATAACTGTGCCACCCTCTCTGATTGTCAGGAGCTCGCCCCGATTACGTTTCAAACTCCTATCTTAACGAACATTTTTCCGAGAAGTGTTTTAAACCTGTTTGAATGGCCCTGATAAATTCCGTGCATCACTGCATCATAATTATTTTCAATGGCTGTAGTGCAGTTACATGACTTTTTACGCAAAGGGGCCGCATCCTCAATGGTTACGACACCACGCTTTGTTGAAATAACCCCTTCTGCGCGAAGTTGCCTTATCGTCCCTGTTATAAACGTTCATCCTAAACCAAGCATTTCGGATAACTGGTCATGGGTGAGTTCAAAATGATCTGAATTTGTTCTGGCAGATGCAGACAGCAGCCATTTCGCCGTTCGCTGGCTAATGGTGAAGCACTCAGTCGGGATCAGCGCGCCTTTAGGGTTCTGTCACTTGTTGTACATGAGATGATGACCAATGCAGCAAAATACGGCGAACCCTCCACGAGCAATGGCCGGCTGGATATTAGCTGGCATCTTGAAGCGAATGGGGAATGCAGGATTATCTGGCAGGAGAGCAAAGGCTTTATAGTTGTACAGCCGACAAACACCGGCTTTGGAAACAAGCTGATCAGAAGCTCTTTCGACTATGACTTACGGGGAACAGTTCATATCGAACGCAAGTCCAATGGGCTCTACGCACCATTTCAAATTCCCGCAGCATATATTGGTTCAGAAGAGCTCATGATGACCAGGGAGGCTCAATTATACATATCAGAGAAACCTAAACTGAATGGCACTTCCATTCTCGCAGTTCAAGACCAGAGTCTTATCGCTATTGACGTGGATGACATACTGCAGGAAATGGGTGCGCATGACATAACACTTGTCAGTGATGCCGCAGGGGCTATGGCTGCCCTTTCGACTTTCAATCCGCACATAGCGATCCTGGATTTCAATCTTGGCTCCATTACGTCAGAGACTGTCGCAGTGCATCTTGCTGAACGCGGAATTCCATTTACTTTCATGACTGGATATAGTGATCAGTTATCCATTCCTAAACGCTTCCGGCATATCGAATTTATCCGCAAACCTATCGATATTTCATCGCTCAGTATAAAGTTGAATTCAATCATTAATGCACAGATCTGATCGATGGGGATGTGCTCTCAATAATCGCTATTTTTAATTTTGATAGTTTTAAACTTGATGAATAGAGTTTACCCGTTTCGTTTACCGGGTAGCTTTCTGAAGATTATGGGTCGTAGATTTTCAAATACTTCTGGCTTGGTATCGGAGAGACACTCGATTGCAGCTTCCAGGAGGTTGAGTGCCAGAAAATCAGCCTGGCTTTCTTCTTGCAATTTCTTGCGATCAAATGTCGTCTCGTTCGTGGTTGTCTGCCAAAATGCCAGTCCGATACGGGCCGCTGGATTGAGGCGTCTCAAACGCCGTAGAGTAAACTTGGCGCGATGTGCGGAGGCTATGTCCAGCACGCAAAGAACAATCGCAGTGGCACCTGCAATGTCTTCTTTGCGCAATTGACTGGGTTGAGTTTGCTCCTGATCAATCACCTTGGTTTGCGCTGCCTGAACCGCTAAAACCTGCGCCAGCATCGCAGCCGTAATATCATCCAAAGGACCACGACCGCCTACACAAATTATAGATTTGTTTTCACCTGAGGGGATTTGCAACATTTCGCCATCTTCGGTGTCTGATAACGCATCAACAGAGACAGTTTCTTCATTATCCTCTTCTTCATCGGCTATTTGTTTGAGATTTGCGACCAGCATTCTGGAACTCTGTGAAATCTGTTGTAGCTGTGTGTCACTGAGAACGCCGCGAATGCGATCCTGTTGTGCAATAAGCAGCGCTGGAATGGCTACGTTGCCGTAATATTCTACTAAAAATTGGTCTGATAATAATTCAAGCGCATTGTCGGTGGCCTCATTAGGATCACCAGCCAGAAGTCGTTGATAAAGCCTCTCTTCGGGATTGAGTACCGGCTCCGAGCCAAAAAGAATTTCAAGAAAGCGAAACTGCGGAACATAGCGCCCCAAAACGACCAAACATACGGTCAGTGGGGTTGAGAGTATCAATCCAATCGGACCCCATAACCATGTCCAGAAGATTGCAGAAACGATAATTGCTAAAGGTGAAAGGCCAGTCCGCGATCCATAGAGCCACGGCTCAATTACATTGTTACTGATGAGTTCAAGCAAAACGAAAAGCGCGATGGTCCATAAAATAAGATCCCATCCGGGTGCTATCGCAAATGCCAGAAAAAGTGGCATTATCGCTGCGATAACCGGACCAATATATGGCGCAAATCGTAAAACTATTGCCAGCATGCCCCATAAAAGAGCGTTCGGTACAGCTAAAATCCAAAGCCCAATGCCCAACGGCACGCCATAACTGATATTTACGACCAGCTGTGTGAGCAGATAGCGCCCCACACGCGTACCAGCCTCCTGCAAAGCTGAGGTGGTTCGATGAAGATCCCCATGACCCACCAGACGGATAAAGCGATCTCGTAATTCTTCTCTCTCGAGAAGCATGAAGACCACCACCACAATAACGAGCCCCAAAGTCGCAAGCGGCCCGATAAGCGGCCCCACGATTGTCTCAAGCGTTTGAATCGGATTTCGCTGTGAAAATATTTCTACGAGAATGGGCTTTCGCTCAGACTGTCCTGAGACGGCCTCATCGACAGTTTTTCTCTCATCCTGACTGATCTCCGCGCCAATACGTTCCGCAAAGCTGTTCAGGCGATTAAGCAGACCATTATCAGTACCAGTTTCCTTAAGCGTACGAATTTTCTCAATGATATTGTATTGATAGGTCGCAATGTTCTGACCAACTTCATTGACTTGAAATGCCAGAATTGCACCAAACAATCCAATAATCAGAAACCCGCCCGTAACGCTGGTGATAATGGCAGGCAAACGCGGTAAACCGATACGTCTGAGATCAGAGACAATCGGCGCCAGCATGAAGGTTAAAAGCACAGCAATGGCTAGGGGCAGGAAAACGTCTTGAGCAAAATATAGAATAGCAACGACTGCGGCGACAGCTGCAAGTGCGGGCAACCGGGATTGTTCCTGCGCCGCAGCTAAAGAGTGGTTACCACGTCCAAGTCCGCGTTGCATAATACCTCTTGCTCGTTCGTGTTCCTATTGTGCAAATCGATAAGTAGAGCTTGCATTTACATTGGCAAAGCATACGAAAAGAGGACTATTTACGGAAAATATTGGTTAGGATTTAATTAATACAATAGCCCCTACCGACAAGGCAAACCAGATACCGGGTTCAACACGATACGCAGAAAGCTCACTGCTTAAAGCAATGAGCTTTTCACAAAATGCGCCATCTGTCAGGCTTTATCGATAACGCTCTTTACAGCATCTTTGGCCTTACCCTTGGCCTGCTGTGCATCGCCCTTGGCTTCCTGAGCCAGACCTTTGGCTTGCATCTCTTTATTATCAATGGCTTTGCCGATTGATTGCTTAGCTTTACCAGCGAGTTCATTAGCTTTGCCGGATACCTTATCTGAGGTACTGCTCATTTTAACTATCTCCCTAAAGTATGTTTTTGTAACTCCATTTTAACAACGATAATCGCTAGAATTGGTTCCAAGGGAGTTTTCAATTTCGAAGTCCAGCACTCTGAAATCAGCGTTGAGATCGGGAAGGCATTATTAATAGAACTGAACCCACCGTGGCATCACTCCTGACCATGAATTTCCAGAGGAAGACGCAGGGAGAAAATGATGATTAGGACCAAAAACTCAGGGAAATCTATTCAACGATACGGTTGAGGATAAATGTTACATTTTCAAATAAGAGAATTACTAAAATGACTCACGCCCAAATCATGCGGGGAACGCCCAGCTGGCCCATAGCGCGCAGTTGTTAAACGCAATGGGCGAGTGCGATTGCTGATATTTGAATGGAGGCCTTTGTATTCTTCGGTCCAGACTTCAAACCGGTTAAGCTGATGTGGCCCAAAGGTTGAAAATAACGGAATGTCGCTGGCGTCTCTGCCACGCGCGACGAGAACCCGCCCTATCCTTGGCTGGTTATGACGGGCATCAACAGTAAACCACTTACCATCGAGGTAAACTTCAACCCATGCATTGTAGTCCATTGGTGATGGATCAGCGGGAACTCCAATATCGCCCATAAAACCGTTTGCATAGCGCGCGGGGATATTGAGTGCACGACAGAATGTAATAGCCAGGTGCGCGAAATCCCTGCACACACCCACTCGCTCATTGTACGCCTCAAGCGCGGTTCGCGTTGACCGGGCGTATCCATACGAAAAATTCAAATGAGAGTTTACGAAATCACAAATGGCGCGAACTTTGTCTGCACCACATTTATAATGCCCAAAACGGGTCCATGCAATTTGGGACAATCTATCAGTTTCGCAATATCTGCTGCCGAGCAAATAAGGGAGGCATTCGGTAGGCAAATTGGCAGGATCTACTTGATCCGCCATATTATTAAACACATCAGGGAGGCCGTCATTTTGAATAATCGCATCGTAATGGAGTATCGTTTCTCCAGGCGCTAAGGTATGTCGGTGCAATTCATTTCCGTGGATGTCAACGTGACAAGTACCAAAGTCATGTTGTGATTTTAACCACACAATATCGGGTTTATGATCAGGGTGAATGTTCAAATACGTGTAGACGGCTGTTGGAAATTCGACTTCCACGGCAATTTCGTAACCCAACCGAATAAGCATTGCCACTCTCCTCATCTGTTCAGAATTATAAACTGCAAACGCGCCTGGTTGTTCCATAGGCTATCGAAAAACTGTTATCAGGCGAATAGCTACAGTCTGCTTCCTTTTCCGCGTTAAGCCGCCCACGGAGCAACGAATTGGCAAAACCAAACGCGTCTTCCCGGGCGCAGTGAAATTGCATGCCAGTCGAATTTGAAAAAATAGACGATTTGGATGGCGGCAATATACCAATTGGCTTTATCGCAGTTTCGTCTTTCCCATATTCTAAAGCGGATAAAAAATTCACTTTTGTACATACCTTCGCACTAAGGTGGACCTGGCGGATTTGTGGACCTTGATTGATGAAACTGGTTGATCTCCAACAGCTCGTGCTCTGCTTCCTCAAAACTGGACCGTTTATAATCAGGGTTTTCCGCGCTATTTTCCCGGCGGTCCAATGTTGGGGCTCAGCGCACTGTTTGTGAGGGTCTCAACCAAATTTTGAAGGAAACTTAGGGGCTCAGGTCATTTCTTGAATAAGATCCGGGGTAATCCCCCGACAATTAACAGGCTTTAAAAGTAGAATTTTCTCGGCATTATGATCGAGGAGATTGTTGATGAAGATAAGCAGATTTAGCGAACCACAGATTCTTGCAATCCTGCGTCAGGCAGAAGGTGGTGTTATAGTACCGGAGCTATGTCGCGAACATGGAATGAGCAACGCTTCATTCTACAAGTGGCGCGCCAGGTATGGCGGCATGGATGCATCGATGATCAGCCAGATGAAGGCTCTGGAGGATGAGAACCGTCGGCTCAAGAAGATGTATGCCGAGATGAGCATGCAGACAGAGCTTTTAAAAGAGGCTCCTGGAAAAAAATGACGCGGTCATCTTAACGCCGAGAGATGGCCAGGTAAGCCGTGGCTCTACGCGGGGTCAGCATTGCACTGGCCTGCCGTACCTTTGGTGTCAGCGAGACCTGCTACCGTTACAGCGCCAAGCTCAACGAAGAGAACGAGCAGATCGCCGATCTGCTGATCGGGCTAACGAGGGCGAAGAAGAACTGGGGTTTTGGTCTTTGGGCTTTGGTCTTTGTTTTCTTTACCTGCGCAATGTCCGGGGGCATCGGTGGAACCACAAGCGCATATACCGCATCTACCGTGAGCTGGAACGGAACCTGAGGATCAAGCCACGCAAGCGGTTGAAGCGCGACAAACCCGATGCGCTGGCCGTGCCCGAAGCGCCAAATTTGATTTGGTCCATGGATTTCATGGCGGATCGGTTGGAAGACGGCAGGGAATTCCGGCTGTTGAATGTCCTGGACGACTTTGATCGAGAGGGGCTCGGCATTGAAGTCAACTTCTCACTACCAGCTGAGCGTGTCATTCGTTGCCTCAACCAGATCATCGAATAGCGCGAAACTCCGCGCAACTCGTGTGGATAATGGGCCTGAATATGTCAGTGGCAAGCTCATGGAATGGGCTGAAAAACAAGGCGTTACCATCAGTCACATCCAACCAGGAAAGCCGCAACGAAACGCTTATGTCGAACGCTATAACCGCACTATTCGGCACGAATGGCCAGACCAACACATCATTGAGAGCATTGAAGAGGCTCCGAAATTCGCTACTCAATGGCTCTGGACGTATAACAACGAACGGCCCGATTGTGCATCGGCGGCATCACACCCGCACCGAAACTAAAAATGGCTGCGTGAATTCTTCTAAAGAGGCCCGTTAAAAACGGGAAAATTAACCCACAAGCTGTAAACCGCATATGCTTAGCCGTATTGAAATGGTTAGGCCTATCTTCATTCTTGCGGCTGCCATTAATCATTTAGGTCCAATATCTAACGGCAGCAGTTATCTTTTATGGCAAGCATGACAAAATTATTATGGATTATGTCGGCGTAGAAAAACTAATATCATTATTTTGCAGCGATTTTACCAGTTTACCCAGTCCTACTGAGTTTGATCCCTTAATAAGCACATTATCGCCATCTGAAAGCCACTGCGCCAATTCAGCCTAGAGTATTTCAACGTTTGGATACCATTTGCCGAAGGGATCTGTTTCCCAAATACCCTCCAGTGCATTCCAAAAAAACTTCATTAAGGCTCCACATGCAAGAACGCAGTCTGGTTTTAAAGCAGCCACACGCAAAGCTAAATCTTCATGATATTTTATTGAATGATCGCCAAGTTCCAGCATATCGCCAAGTATGAGGATCTTTCGTGAATGTTTTGGAAGTGTATTAAATATCGAAAGAGCGTATTCCATTGAAAGGGGATTGGAGTTGTAAGATTCATCGATAATATTTATCAATTTGCCGTTTAAATCGATGCTAATATTTTCGCCTCGTCCCGAAAGGGAATTAAACGTACTTAGATTATTAATAAAATCGTCAATTTCCAGTCCTAGAATACTCCGAACAGCTAAACAGGCTAAGCTGTTGATTGCCATATGCAGGCCTCGAGCTGCCATTGCATATTCAACAATACGACCTTCAATTGTTCGCGCAGTTATGGCATTCAATTCGGGGTCAAATTTTAAGATCTGAAAGTCAGCATCAAGTGATTGACCATAGGTCACTATATTAAGACCACGCTCGACTGCTTTACTTTTTAACAATTCAAAACAATGCGTTTCCCGATAGATTACGGCCCATCCCTCAGGCTGGACACCCATAAAAATATTAGCTTTTCTTCGAGCGATATAATTCAGGTCTTTTCCGGGTGGCAAATGGGATGGCGCGATATTTGTGATTACCGCGATATCTGGCCTAGCCAGTTTGATATTCTGAAAATTAGGGGCATTAATGGCGCTTACTGCGGTTTCCATTATCACGAGATCGGTATGCTCATAAGTATTCGCTAAAAGATGAAGCAGTCCGACCCGGGAATTGTAATTTGTTCGCGCGTTGGAACTCACACTTCGATCAAACGACATAGCGTGCGCCAGCATGGCACTAAAAGATGACTTCCCTGCACTCCCCGTAACGGCAACGACTTTTCCCCGCAGTCGCTGACGACCTGCTACACCCAACTGCATCAATGCATGAAGGGGATCATCGACTTGAAGCGCAGGCAATGACGGGCGAAGGGTCGGCAATGGGCGCGCTATGATCGTACCTGCGAGACGATGCTGAATTTTCACCAGCCGTTGATGCGAATCCCAAAACTTACCGGAAAATTGCGAATACAATTCGTGACGGGCAACAATTTTAGTATCTGTAGCCACAAACATTCGGGGTTCAGGCATATCCTCATTGAAAATCATATTCGACTTATGTGAGATTGAACCGACGTACCAATGAGGCGGCGGAGCCGTAATCCATTTGCCACCCGTGATTTGTTCAATTTGTTTCGCATCCCATAATACTTTTGGCAATTGCGATAACTTTTTGTCGGTTGCCAGTTTATAAGTGGGAACGTTTGCCCTGAGTACGGCAAAAGCTTCAGTTGGTGACAGAGCAAACGGCACTTCAATTGGAAGCTTTATTCGATCAATGACCCCGTCTTTAGATCTAAGACCCACAAAAAGACTTAAGACATCGTCCTGCCATTTTTTGACGACAGGTGGGCGTAAGGCGTAGAGGTCACGATAGATCGTGCCTTTGGACCAGCGACTTGTCGGCCACATCCAGTCACATGGGTCATGATCGCAAGACACGCCCCATCGCCCGACACCCAGGCCATCACTATTTTCGGCTATGAAATCCAATCGCCAGTCGTGTGTGGTAGCCTCAGACAAAACCCAGTAGGATTCAACCCAGATTAAACCACGGCTCACTAATACTTCCGGACTAATCCGAACCCCTACCAATTCCAAAGGGCCGATTTTTATTGGTGTGGAAAGCTTTATGTCTTCTGGAACTGCGTCGACAACATAAGCGGATTGTGGTGAATGAAGCGGCTGCTGGTAAGGTTTCTCTGAAACGAAATCCCTACTTCCCCCCTGTTGTAAGATGGGTCGAATGGGTGGATGCAAATCAAGCACACCGGCGCCATTATCCATAACGTGCAAGCTGGTGCCAAACTCTTCGCATTTTTTCGCATAGCGCCGGGTGGCATTACGCGATGGTATTTCATCCAAATTCGTAGTCGTGCAAAATCCTATCTCCAGGGGAGTGAAGTATATTTTTTCTACGCCTAATCGACTAACCTCAAGTGTGAAGATCGCCGTATCTTTGTCACTTCTCCTAATTGCATCAAACAACAAATCCCCAGCATCGTGTATGATTGGCCGATCTTTGTATATCTCGATGCCCTGTAAGACATGCGCGGAAGATCCAAGTATGGCATCCGCACCAGCGTCAACTACTGCGTGTCCGACAGAGATCTCACTATGGGATGGAGAATGCTCATTATTGGCGCCCCAGTGGATTGCTACCAAAACAACGTCCGCAACCTGCCGCGCCTCGGCAATCAGCGGTTTAAGGCAAGAATACCAAACATCTGGCTTATTGATGTCAAGAAAAGCATGCCCTGCCGCGAACTCTGTTGCAGCAAAACTTCTTTGGGTTGAATCAATCGCAAAAAATGCGATGGTGACGCCCTTCACCCTGCGAATAACAGGTGTGAAAGCCTCTTTGAGAGTGGAACCTGACCCGGCATGATCAATCCCAGATGCTTTCAACCACTGTGCTTGCTCCATTAACGCGACTGAGCCATAATCACCACTATGATTATTTGCCGTCGCGACCAGCTGTATGTTCGCCTTTCGTAAGGCAGAGAGCATTTCGGGACGTGCGCGATAGTAATAGGAAGCCCTTTCTCCCTTGTTTAGCCCTTCTTGTCCATGCGTTGCGATTACACACTCTAAATTAACGATATTCAAATCAGATCTTTGGAGTACAGAAATGTTACCAAGACAAAAATTTTCTGTATTCTCCTGATAAGCATAATGGAACCTCCGTCCAACGTTTACATCACCACCCCATGATATCCATACCGTTTCAGGTGATTTCGAGATCATGTGCATATCGCCCATTCTGAATACCTTTTGGTGGGTTGATTGGCGCTGCTGCTGAGTTTCTGTATTGCAGGAATGCTACCAAGCCAGATAAGTAATGCTCAACATCATCAATGCGGATGCGAAACGCATGATGGCGAATAAAAAAGCTTCCATTAATCTTCCATGGATTTGCGTAAAACATAGCGAGTTCCGGCCAGAAGTGACCATTTAGAAGATGATGGGCGCGGGCTTCCAACGCGCGATAAAACCTGTCTAAGTCCAAACTTTCCAATAAATGTGAGTGTTTCGTGGACGTTTGTAATCTCAATACCATTTCCTGTGCGGCCATCATCAATTCTAGCAGAGTTGGAAATGTTGTGATCCTGTTTTCAACAAAATCTAAATAATCTTTAAAATTGTTTAGCCCGAAAACAAAGTATTCGCTCTTTGGCCTGTAACGCGTAATTTCGTTAACCGCATAAGAGAGCCAATGATCGTGGGCCTTCCAATGCTCAGCTGCGATAAAATACTCAAAGCTTTTTTCAACGGCATTTATCCAGCGTTCATCTCCTGTGAGAGAATAAAGCTTCATTAAACCAAACGCCGCCTCTCCATCATAGTATATTATGCGAAAATCTGATTTTACAGTTAGTTCCGGATAATTCAGAACATGAGTAAATTTTCCAGCATCCTTATCCTGCATATATAATATTCCGCATGCGAGCTTATTGAGGATCTCGTGGTATCGATCAGTCATTAACACTTCACTGTACTTAACAAGCGCCAATAAACAGACCGCATTTCCTCCAAGCTTTATTTCAGCGTTCTCATCAACCAAAAATGCAAGATCACGCTTTTGATGAATCACCACCTTAATCAATTCTTCTGTGAGATAAGCGACAGCTCTTTCGATCGCATCTCCAAGCAATGGATCTCGCGTAACAGACCATGCTTCAATCATCGCATATAAAGTGCTGGCATGCCTAAGGCTATTGTAGGCCTTTATGGGGCGATCAAAACATGGGTGCCACCCGTAAATGAAACGGCCTGATTGCTCGACCTGTGTTGAAAGAAACTTACTTCCCCTATCAATAAGTCCATAAATATCCTCTTTTGACATTCGCTCGATCGTTCGACGCCCAGTCGTTCCTCCTGCGCCTGAGATCAGGTGAACAGTGTTTTCCTCGCAGTCGATGAATACCGCTTGTGTCGAAAACTTGTAGACGATGTCATCGGGATTCATACTGACATTGGACAAGCTGTGGCGGATCTTTGCGTATCGAAGAAAATTATTGGTGTTGATCACTGCATGTTCAATTTGCCCGCCCCCGTAAAGCATGGCATTCGCATTCAGTTCCGTTTCTAAAAATGCATGGCGAAATTGCTTATCCAGCGATAAGCCGTAGCGATAGTAATTGCGCTTTGTGTTCTTCAAGTCCTTTTGGAGCGCTTTCCAACTAAGCGTCTCCACGTTTTCCAGCCAATCAACTCGGAGCCATCTTACTGCATCGCTTTTACCAACCAATTGAACTGTCTTCTCGATCGCCGCTTTCCAGCCATCACGAAAATTGGTCGCGCGAAACGTATGTGTCTCAGCGCGTTGTTTAGCATCCGTAAAAGAGATAAAAAGTACAACACAATCAAAACTCTCTCGTCTTATCGAAGCCTTTACTCCATCTCTGACCCGCTCTTCGATTTTATCAAATAATGCTTTGATTTTTTCCGACATACCATTTCCGATAAATGAGTTTTTATTACATCTCTATTTGATCTATCACTACCCCTATCTAACGATATGAGTTTCCCAACATCTAAGCCTTATCGCTCCCGCAACGCTTCGCTGGCTCTGTTAAACGGCTTGATCAGATACTCGAATACTGTTTTGGCGCCAGTGTGAATATCTACCGTGGCAATCATGCCCGGAACGATTGGGAAGCGCTGATCATTCTTGTTCATAAGCGCATCTGTTTCCGTCTTGATGAACACACGATAATAATACTCCTCAGGCTTGATTTCGTCCTGAATAGTATCCGCAGAAATGCTCACAACCTTACCTTCAAGCGCTCCATAAATCGCATAATCATAGGCCGTGATTTTCACAGTCGCGCGCTGATCGGGGTGAATATAGGCAATATCACGCGGCAAAACCCGTGTTTCGATAAGCAACTGCTCATCAAGTGGCACGATTACCATCAGCTTACCGTTGGGAGGAACGACGCCGCCAATCGTTGCCACCTCAATATTCTTGACGATACCGCGCACCGGCGAGCGCAGCGTCATACGTGCAAGGGAATCGGAACGCCCACGGATAACAGATGATAGCGAATCCACTTCGGCATTGGCCTTTGCCAGTTCCTCACGCGCTTGCACAATATAATCAGATTTAATCTCGGTTTCTTTCAGTTGAAGCTCAACCAACTGTCGTTTCAGGCGGATCACTTCAACATTGCTGGCCGCACCCATCTTGCTCAATGACTGACTGATGTTCAGCTCATCCTGCACCAGCTGTTTTGATTCAGCGATCCATTGCAGCGCTTCTTTCAAGCTTTGCTTGCGCGCTTCAAACAGCCTTGTCTCCGAGGCAAGAAGCGCAGGAAATGCATCCAGTTCCGGTGAAAATTGCAGTTCAGTCTGGCTGACTTCAGCGTTAAGGCGTGCGGAGCTTGCAAGTGCAGCACGATATTTTGCTGAACTTTCCTGAACACTCGACTCTGTCACTGTGGGATCAAGCTGGGCAAGTATCTGTCCCGGTTCGACAACATCGTCCTGACGCACCAGCAGCCTGGCGACAACGCCACCCTCAAGTGACTGAATGACCTGCTCCTGAGAGGTTGGCACGACCTTGCCGGTTCCTGTTGAAACCTCGTCCAGCAAAGCCAGATAAGACCAGCCGATGAGAACTGCGAAAAAGACAAAAACCAGCCGCACAAAGCGCTTTGACCGCTTAAGCCGCTGCCCCTGCTCGCTTCCATTAACCCAGGCTCCAAAGTCTCCGCCCACGGCCGTCATATATTCTCTCCGGGTTATATCGTATTTGTTGGTTCCACTTTGCTCATGCCACGCAGGGTTTGCAGCCCGCGCTCCTTGCTGTCGTCCAAGGCAACCTGACCGTTCTCAATAACAATGAGACGCTGCACCAATTCAAGGACACGCATGCGGTGGGTTGCGATAATCACCGTGCGTCCCGCACTCCACTTGGCAAACTGCTGGATGAAATGGCGTTCTGTCGCCTCATCCATTGTCGATGTAGGTTCATCGAGCAGAATCACAGAGGGATCACGGATAAGAAGACGCGCCAGAAGAATTGCCTGTTTCTGACCGCCGGAAAGACCACCGCCACCTTCCTGCACCAGATGTTCAAGACCTTTTGGCAGCTTACGCACAAAACTATCGGCACCAACCATAACCAGTACGCGCTGGATTTCAGCATCCGATGCGTCCGGGGCGCCCATGGTGATGTTTTCGCGCAGCGATCCGAAAAACAGCCGCGAGTTTTGCGTCAGCAAACCGACATCGCGCCGAACATCTGCGGGATCGATCTGTGGCAGGGATAAATCATCAAGCAAAACCTCGCCGTCAGATGCGTCAAGCAATCCAGACATGGCCATCAAAAGCGTAGATTTACCCGCACCATTTCGACCAAGAACAGCGATACATTCGCCCTGCTCTACTTTCAGGTCTTTAACGAGCAACACTGGCGGAGAGCTCTCATCACCATACCGAAACAGTGCGCTTTTCAGCTGGTAAGAACCGTTGATTTTTGGGCAATGAATTCGCGTTTCAGTGTCAGGATGATCAACCGGCATCTGCATCAGCTGATCAAGACCTTTTTTGGCGATACGTGCGTGCTGCAGGCGACCCAGAATTTGCGAAAGTTGCCCCATCGGTGCCAGCATGCGCGATCCGAGAATTGATGCGCCAACCAAAGCACCCGTCGTCATGTCGCCGGCAATAATCAGCGGCGCACCCGCAAAGACCGTAAGAGCATAAACGCCGGCCTGCACATTCTGTGTCCAGACACTGAGGCTATTTGTGAGCGCACGCAATCTGATCTGCGCTTCGCCTGTTACGGCATTAAAATGGTTCCACTGCTGCTGAAAGTGGTCCTCGGCCTGAAGACCTTTTATGTCTTCGATCCCCTGCACGGTTTCCACCAGCATGGCATTGCGCAGCGAGGCTTCGCGCATGGCCTGATTGGCATAAATCCTCAACCTACGTTGCAACAAAAGCCCCGGTATAATCAGCGCAACCAAGGCACCGAGCGGAATGGCAACCATCCATCCAGCCAGGAACCAATAGATAACCAGAAACATAAAGAAAAACGGCAGATCGGCAAGGGCTGCAACAGTCGTGGATGTCAGCAGTTCACGCACTTGCTCCGTATCGCGAAGCTGAGCGATGAACGAGCCAGTCGATGTTGGTCTCGCGCGGTTTTTAACCCGAAGCGCATGACCAAAAACCACATCCGACATTTGCAAATCAGACTGTTTGCCCAACACATCGATGATGCCCATGCGTGCACGTCGCATAAGAAAATCGAACAGAATTGCCAGCAGAACACCGCTAAACAGAACGTAAAGCGTATTGAAAGATTGCGCAGGTACGACGCGATCATAGACCTGCATGGAAAAAAGAATACCTGCAAGGCCAAGCGTGTTGGCGATCAGTGACGCGACGAGGACATGGCCGTATGAACCCATATCGCGAAACAGAATGCGTCGCAGCCAGTTCTCTTCAAAAGGTTTTATGTAGGCATCGACACGCGCATCAGGAACGGTTTTCGACGGGCGGGCGAGGATGATTTTTTCGGTTTCGGCCAGAAGCACTTCAAGCTTGAAAGGCTGCTCCAGACCTTGCTCGCCAATCATCCAGGCGCTGACTTCCCGATCTTTCGACAGGGTATTTACGACAGCGAGCTGCCCGTCATTAAGCTTCAGCACGAAAGGCAAATGCCATGTCGAAAGTGTGATCGTCGCGGGATCAACAAACCTTATTCCGAGGCCGACATGCCGCGCAATAGAGCTTATCTTTGTATTTTCGTCCGCGCTAATGCTTGCGGCCGCTGCAATCTTTGCGCCCTGCAGAGATATCGGAATGCGATAATGCTGCGCGACGCGTCCAAGCGCTTCAAGCCACTCATCCGCATCAAAACTCAAATTTCCCGCAGGATTCTTCAACCGTTCAGCGGGTTCATTCAGATCAACACCATCAAAGCCGGGAGGGTTTTCGTCATGCCTCATAGTGTACCTCCGCCTTCCCGCAACATTGATGCATTAAGACCAAAACTTTGGCGCGTCTTGCCGGAACTGTAGAGACAATTGATATCCAGCCGACGGATGTCATGAACCGTGTTAGCGGTCTGGAACCGTGCCTCATGCAGTTCCTGCTCGGCATTCAGCAGATCAAGCAGCGTTCGGGTGCCAAGCTCGACATATTGCTCGCGATAGAGATCACGGGTTTTGACCATCATTTCGGCACGTGACTGAAGCGAGCCCATAAGCCGGTTCAAAGTACCAATCTGGCTACGCGACTCCATGAGATTGCGCTGAACATCAAAACGCGCCGTGCTGATCGCTGCTTCAGCTGACTGCAAGGCATAAGAGGCAGCGCGTTTGCGTGCGGCTGTCTGGCCACCATTATAAAGGCTGGAAGAGACATTCACGCCGACTGAATATTCGGGTTGCCGATCATTGCTGCGCGTATCATCGCGCGAGGCATTGAGATCATAGCCGGTTGTCGCTTCAAGTGAGACTGTCGGCAAGCCATCTGCGCGGCTCGCTGCAAGCTGCGCTTTGGCTTCCTCGCGTGCAGCTTGCGCCTCAAGCATCGCAGGCACCTGCTCCCAATCGGGTGCAGATATGCTGCAAGCATTTCCAAGCCACGACGGGACCGATGATGCAGGATTAGGCGACCCGCCACCAATGAGCGCGGAAAGTGCAACCTGCCAGCGGCTCAGCTCCGATTGATATTGGAGTTGGTTTGCGAGCGCCGATTCAACACGCGCATCTGCCTGTACCTTGTCAGACATTGTGCTGGCGCCTTTATCGGTCCGTTCATTCACAAGACCAGCAATTTTCTTAACGCCGTCAACTTGCGCTTTTGCATAGGACGACAGCGTACGATAGCGCTGCACCTCAACAATTGCATTGGCAGTATCGCGCGCCAGATTATCGACTGTGAGAAGCAAACGCGCGTGGTTGATGGCCTTGCCCGCACGTTCCGTATCGACCGCACTCGATACTTTGCCAAAATCATAAAGCATTTGCGATGCGCCGACATTAAACTGCGGTCGCCATCCATTTGTGTTGTTGCTTTGATAGCCAGAATTCACACCCGCTTGCAGCTTGGGATAATAGCCCGCCTGTGCTGCACGTATGCGTTCATCAGAGGCCAAAATTCTACCAGACGCTTCATCAACAGCAGGGTGCCAGCCCAGCGCCCGCCGGACGGCAGTTTCCATCGTAAGGGACCCACCATCCGGGAGCCCGGCCGCCGACTTGGGAGACGTGGCACTCGTCACAGCACTCCTATCAACCGCTGGTACGGGGGCGGAACCAGCAGTTGATAGGGGCCGCGGGGCTTCAGTCTTCTTTGACTGAGACAGGTTGTCATTTGTCAAAGCGAGATTGTTTGCAGACATTTGGCACGCAGCCAAAAGGCATGAAATCATCGATATTGTCGCGAAACGTCTTAAAACCTGGAATTTTCGCATCGAGTATCCGTTATGACCGGCACAGGCCGGTATTTCATGATCTGACTTTCGCCGCCGTGGCCTCGGCGGCGAAAGGAAATCTCGGCCGATCAGACCGCGTGTGTCGTGTGAAGATCATCCTCCTGCGTGAGCGGATCAGGGACCAGATGACTGAGTGGATCATCAAATGCATCCGCATTCTCACCCACGTCAGCACTGCTGCCATTCATCGCGTTAGCCGAAACAAAACTATCTTGATCCGAGGTTTGGTCTTCCCCGAATGGCAGGGGTACATCACCGCTACCATCATCAAGGAACACGCCTTCTGTCAGACTGTTTTCAGCAGCATGTTCACCAGCGGAACCTGCATCTGCGACTTCACCAAGATCACCAATCGGAACGACATCACTGTCGCTGTGATCTGCCCCGTCTGCATCACTGTTTCCATCATCGGTCACAGTATGAGCAGCCACCAGATTGTCGTCCGTTTGACTATCGGTATGAGTATTGGTGTCGTCGTTGTGTTCAGCCGTCGCAGCCGCATTTTCGTGATCAGCCGCAACGACACTATCATCATGCACGGTATCTTCTGCGAAACGAGCAAGTGATATTTGACCCATCTCCTGAAGATCGACAGTCAGTTGTGCAGTCGATTCATGACCATTTGGCAGAACGATCTTATAAGTAAAGCTTTCCGATGCTTCGCGATCAGCATAGCTCAGGTTTGCATGCGGCTGATACTTATAAGAACCGTTACTGTAGATCGTCAGATCACCGTAGGTTCCGGCGACAACCGTTCCTGTTGCAAGAACATTTACGAAGCCCGCAGAACCCTGAACCTGCAATTTCGCAGTGACTGGCAGAGAGCCATCATTGTCGAACAGGTTGCCCGTCGTACCCGAATTACTCTGTTTGATGAACTGATCCGTATAAGTAACGTTAACATCAGTATGGATGCTGACAGCGCCCAGAACACCAGTCAATGTCGTATGAACGCGATACTCACCAGCAGGAAGATTTAGGCTTCCAAGGTCGATAGTTTTAACAACCCCCAGTAAGCCAAGTGGAATATTGAAGGTTTTGTTCGTGCTGACATCAACCCAGTCATTGCCAACTTTTACTTGAAGGGCAACTGTACCCGCGCCGCCAACCGTGAGAGTTGAACTCAGTGTAATGGTACCACTAGCGATCATATTATTACCGATAGTGAATGTATTACTATTAGTCTGCGCATTACCTCCAAGAGCAGCACCTAAACCCTGAGTCTGATCAACAAATGTATTGTTCACCACATTGGCCCAGATTATTCCGGCCGTATCAGTGTCGTTAGTTGCAGCGAAGTCGTATGTCGCATCCTCTGCAAAGTTATTGTTATCCCAGACAAGACCCTGACCATCACTATCAATTCTGATGTTCAGCTCAGCCTGTGTGTTGATACCTGTCAGTGGATCAAATTTGGTGTAAGTGAACTGATCAACCTTACCAATGCTCTCCAGACTTCCATTCGGTGTGTAGGTGTATGAACCATCCTGATGGATTACCAGATTGCCGTATTGACCTTCGATTGTTGTTCCTTGAGTACCCGGCGCGACAGCGTGAGGTATTCCCTCAACAGTAACGCTGGTGACGAGATGACCTGAACTGATAGCCGTTCCGTCATTAGCAAGGACGTTACCCTCGACATCTTCAACCTGAACACCTGAAGGCTCAACATAGTTGAGATCAGTTCCCGAAACCTGCAGATTGCCGATCAATCCGACGCTCAGCAGACTTTGCGAAGCAGCAAAGGCGCGATAAGTACCTTCGCCCAGAAGCGCACTGGCTTGAGCACTGTTACCGAGAAGTGTCAGGTTAAGCAGTGTTGCGTCACCACTACCATCCACGGATGACCACGTTCCGTCTGGCATAAGCTTCTGGACAACAATTGTTGTACTGGAAGCCACGTCCACACCCAACAGCTGGGAATAGCTGAACTGCAGATTCTGTTGATGACCTTGTGCAACCACGAAGTTGCTGGAAGGAACACTCAACACCGTAATATCTGTACCAAGCAGCCCGACCAGCAGAACATAAGCTGCATTCGGATGGGTGACGTTGGTTGAAGTCGGCACAATATTCACTTCTGCCGACACATTGTCCACGATTGGAGCCGTGCTGGCCGGATCAATCAATGGCGCAGTTGCAGAGGCAGATTCAGAGACGTTTTCAGCCGCATCCTCAAGTGTCGCCGAGAGCTGTCCACCATCGCGTTGCGGCGGGTTAAGGGTGATCTGGAAGCTGCCGTTGCTGCCGACATTACCCTCGCCAACAATATTGTTATCCCCATCGCGAATAACAACCTTGGTTTCAGGCTCACCCTTACCGCTGATGGTATTGCCGTCAGGGCTGACACTCAATTCTGTCGGTGCAGCTGGCGGCAGAGTATCCGGCACTGTCGCAGAGCTTTCTTCCGACTGATTGCCCGCTTCATCGGTCTGGGTAACCAGCACATTCTGACCATTGCTCTGCGCAAGTTCATATGTTGCAGAACCACCTGCCCCTAGCGGAACCGTAGCGATGATGCCGCCCTGAGCATTGTAGATCGTGGCCGTCGCATTTGGCTCACCGGTAATTGTCAGCGTAATACCGTCTTCGCCCACAGTGACGGTCGGAGCGGGTGGTGCTAGTGAGTCTGGTAGCGTAACCGGCGTTTCCTCGGAAATATTACCAGCTTCATCTGTTTGCGTAACGGTAACATCCTGACCGTTGGTCTGTTCGAGCACATAGGTTGCTTCACCTGTCTCACCAAGTTCGACAGTATCGATAACTTCGCCATCTGCGTCGTAAATGGTAGCCGTCGCACCCGGTTCACCCGTGATAGTCAGTGTGACGCCGTCTTCGCCCACAGTGACTATCGGAGCTTCTGGTGCCAGAGTATCTGGAACCGGAACAACAGCCGCATCCGAGACATTGCCTGCAACATCTGTCTGCTTGACGTTCACATCCTGTGCATTGAGCGGATCAAGAAGGATCGAGCCTGCGCCCTCACCATCAAGAACAACCGTGCCAAGTGGCGAGCCATCCGCTGCGGTGATCGTTGCAGTCGCACCAGGCTCACCGGTAATTGTCAGCGTGACACCGTCTTCGCCAACTGCAACCTCACCAATGGCACATCAGGTGCCAAGGTATCTGGAACCGGAACGACAGCCGCATCTGAGACATTGCCTGCAACATCTGTCTGCGTGACGTTCACATCCTGTGCATTGAGCGGATCAAGAAGGATCGAACCTGCTCCTGCACCATCAAGAACAACCGTGCCAAGTGGCGAGCCATCCGCTGCGGTGATCGTTGCCGTTGCACCAGGCTCACCGGTAATTGTCAGCGTGACACCGTCTTCGCCAACTGCAACCTCAACCAATGGCGCGTCAGGTGCCAGCGTGTCAGGAACTGACACTTCGGTCTCAAGTGACTCATTATTGGAAGCGTCGGTAAGAGTTACGGTAACTTCCTGACCATTGGTCTGTTCAAGCTGATAGGTCGCTTCACCTGTACCATCAAGTCCAACCGTTCCAATCACTACGCCCGCAGAATTGTAGATAGTAGCAGTTGTATTCGGCTCACCAGTGATCGTGAGCGTACGTCCATCTTCACCTATTGTTACTTCAGGAGCGTCTGGTGCATCCGTATCAGCATCGGCATCTGCGTCGGCATCCGCGTCGGCATCAGCGTCAGCGTCAGCATCGGCATCCGCGTCAGCGTCAGCATCAGCGTCGGCATCCGCGTCAGCGTCGGCATCGGCATCGGCATCGGCGTCAGCGTCGGCATCAGCATCGGCATCGGCGTCAGCGTCAGCATCAGCGTCGGCATCCGCGTCAGCGTCGGCATCGGCATCGGCATCGGCGTCAGCATCAGCGTCAGCGTCGGCATCAGCGTCAGCATCGGCGTCAGCGTCGGCATCGGCATCGGCATCGGCGTCAGCGTCAGCGTCGGCATCAGCATCCGCGTCAGCATCGGCGTCAGCATCCGCGTCGGCATCAGCATCCGCGTCGGCATCAGCGTCAGCGTCAGCATCCGCGTCAGCGTCAGCGTCAGCATCGGCGTCAGCGTCAGCATCCGCGTCAGCGTCGGCATCAGCATCCGCGTCGGCATCAGCGTCAGCGTCGGCATCAGCGTCAGCGTCGGCATCGGCATCGGCGTCAGCATCCGCGTCGGCATCAGCGTCGGCATCACCATCATCAATAATTGGAGCAGTTATGAAAGTTGCCCCTGATGCGTTTCCAACGGCGTCTTCAAGAATAACAGAAAGCTGGCCGCCTTCGGTCTGCGCGGGATTTAGTGTAATTTCAAAATTACCATCATCGCTTACAATCCCTTCCCCAATGATATTGTTATTGGAATCTCGTATTAAAACCTTAGCGCCAACCTCGCCTTTCCCTGTCAAAATTGCTCCATCAAGACTCACACTCAAGTCGATAGGAGCATCAGGACCAAGCGTGTCTGGCAGAGAGACCGCGGTTTCATCAGAGACGTTACCGGCTGCATCAGCCAACGTAACCGTCACATTCTGACCGTCGCTTGCAGGAACTTCAAATGTGGCTGAACCATCGTCGCCAAGTACAACTGTGCCAAGAACAGCGCCGCCAGGGCCACGGATCATAGCCGTAGATCCAGCCTCGCCAGTGATCGTGAGCGTGCGTCCATCCTCTCCAAATGTTACTTCAGGAGCATCAGGACCAAGCGTGTCTGGCAGAGAGACCGCGGTTTCATCAGAGACGTTACCGGCTGCATCAGCCAACGTAACCGTCACATTCTGAC
>NZ_JAVDQT010000004.1:0-346898 GCF_031454375.1 Brucella pseudogrignonensis | reverse complement strand
TCGCCAGTAATAGTCAGTGTGCCAAAAGCCCCCCAGCCCTTGGCATGCACAACGCGCTCAGGAATGCGTTCACGGTTCTGATGCGTCAGCTTTTCGATCAGCTGATAATCCTGCAATAAAACAGGCCCGCGCTCACCGGCGGTAAGGGAATTCTGGTTATCCGGAATAGGCGCACCTGCGCTTGTGGTCATAATCGGACGGTCTGCCATGGGAAATATTATCCTATATATTAAATTAATTAAAATTAAATATTAGTATCAACTTACAAAATATTAGAATAATTATAAATTTATATTAGAAATAATTCTTGTTGTTCTACATGGAACAATAGGCGCGTTTTCATGATTAACGTTTGAAGGAAAATTTTTTCACCGTCTTTGATCTTAATCAAACTCAGCCGGCACTGAATCGCATAATTCTTTTTTATGTTAAACAGGAGCTGAGTAATGATGAAGATACCACCGGCTGTGGCTGCTCCTGCCCGGCTTGTTCCGCCATTTCTGCTGACCCCGATTGTTTCACGCGTATTTCTTCAGGTCATCCGCGCACATCCAAGCTTGTTTGAGCGTCTTGGAAACTATGTCGATAAGAGATTTGGTTTTAGCCCGTCCGATCTCCCATTTATGTTTGTAGTCGAGCCTGCGCGGCCAGCCATTACCGTTATGCGCAAAGATACGGCTGTTGAGACCGATGCGGCGATTGATGGCCCACTCGTGATGCTGCTGGCATTGCTTGAGGGAAAGCTCGATGGGGATGCACTGTTCTTCTCGCGTGACATCACAGTGACAGGCGACATGGAAGCGATGCTTGCGTTGCGCAATGCGTTGGACGATTGCAATGTCGATCTTCCAGCCGATCTCGGGAAAGCCGCAGGCCCATTTGCGCCGCTTGTTCAGAACATTGCAGGATACGTTCGCGACAAGACAATGAATACAAAAGGGCCGGATCAGAGAGAACGCGCATGGAACTGATCTGTCCGGCAGGCACACCAGCCGCATTGCGCGAAGCTGTTCAGGCGGGCGCTGATGCGGTTTATTGCGGATTTCGTGACGAAACCAATGCACGCAATTTTCCGGGGCTCAATTTCAGCCGCAATGAACTGCGCGATGCTATCAGTTTCGCGCATTCCCGCCGCACACAGGTCTTTGTGGCCATCAACACTTTCATGCGCGCAGGCGACGAACATATCTGGTATTCTGCTGTCGATGACGCCGCGGCTCTTGGCGCCGATGCTGTCATTTTGGCTGACTTTGGACTCATGGCGTACACCGCAGAGAAACACCCAGAACAGCGCTTGCATGTTTCGGTTCAGGCTTCAGCATCTAATGCCGATGCAGTGCGTTTTCTGATCGATGCTTTCAAAGCAAAACGCGTCGTGCTACCGCGCGTTCTGACCATTCCCGACATTGCAAAACTCGGCAAAAAAATCGCCTGTGAAATAGAAGTTTTCGTCTTTGGTGGTCTTTGCGTGATGGCAGAAGGGCGTTGCTCGCTCTCCTCTTATGCCACCGGAAAGTCACCCAATATGAATGGCGTCTGCTCTCCGGCAAGCCATGTTCGTTACCGCAATGACGGTTCCGAACTGGTGTCGGAACTGGGTGACTATACGATCAACCGGTTTCCGGCAGGAGAAGCCGCAGGTTATCCGACACTTTGCAAAGGCCGGTTCAATATCGGAGACGAAGAAGGCTATGCCTTTGAAGATCCGGTGTCGCTCGATGTGATGAACCATATTGATGAGCTGCGTGTGGCAGGTGTCTCGGCGCTGAAAATCGAAGGCCGTCAGCGTGGGAAAGCCTATGTTGCGGAAGTTGTTTCAACTTTGCGCCAGACATTATCCGCGGGACCAGAACGGCGCGCCGCCCTTCTATCAAGATTGCGCGCTTTGAGTGAAGGTCAGCAGACCACTTCAGGCGCCTATGAAAAACGCTGGAGATAATTATGTCGGATCACGCTCCCACTCTTAGCCTTGGACCTGTTCTGTTTTTATGGGATGGGCCCAAATGGCGGGATTTCTATTTTCGTATCGCCGATGAATCCCCGATTGAGAATGTGACAGTCGGGGAAATCGTCTGTTCCAAACGCTTTCATTTTATTGATCCCTTTATGGAAGAAGTGATTGAGCGGCTACAAAATGCGGGTAAGAGCGTGAGCCTTGGATCACTCGCACTGGTCATGCTGGAACGTGAAGCAAAGCATGTGCGCCAAACGGCAAAGGATTCATCTTTTCCGGTCGAGGCCAACGACCTTTCAGCGCTGGGGCTGCTAACAGGCAAGCCGCATATTGTCGGCCCATTGGTCAATGTTTATAATGCAGCCACGGCGAAAGTGCTGGCAGCGCGTGGCGCAACATCGATTTGCCTTCCGCCCGAATTACCTCTCAATTCCATTTGTGAAATTATCAAAGGTGCACCAGAGATCGCATTTGAAGTCTTCGCTTTTGGACGCATACCATTGGCGATCTCGGCGCGGTGCGCCCATGCCCGCTCGAAAGGCCATATCAAGGACAATTGCCAGTTTGTCTGTGGCGAAGAGCCGGATGGTCTACCCGTTAAAACCCTCGACAGTCAGCCATTTCTCGCACTCAACGGTGTTCAGACACTTTCGCACACCTGTCAGTCGTTGATTGAGGATATGCCAGATCTGGCGCAGGCAGGCGTTCGGCGTTTTAGGCTATCCCCACAAGATTGCGACATGGTTGCCGTTGCGCGCATTCATGACGATGTTCTGCATGGTCGCATTGAGTCTGAGGAAGCGCTTGCCAGGTTGCAGAAGATTTACCCGGCGGCGCCGCTCTCCAACGGCTTTTTGCATGGTGGTATCGGCGCTGCTTATGTCAGTCGTCAGAAGAGTGCTTCAGTCATGCACGCCTAGTATGAAAAGCCTTAAAGTCGGTGGTTTTACAAGAAAACACCGACTTTTCATCAGCATAACTCTGCACTTAAAGAGCTTCAAATCTCGCCTTCGGCGAGCCGCCGGATACCGGACGTATCGATCACAGTTAGCTTCTGACGTCCGCCCGAAACAAAGCCCTTCGTTTCCCATGCACTCAAAATCCGCGATACGGTATGCAATGTCGTGCCGGTCATTTCGGCGATATCCTGTCGTGTAATCGGGAAGTCGATACGAATACCGCCCTCTTCTTTTTTGCCTGCCTTTTGCGCCAGACGCAGCACAACGTGAGCGACGCGACGTTCAACCTCTTCCGTCGACATTTCGCGAATACGCGTATGTGCCTCTTCAAGCCGCTTGCCGATCGTCTGGATAGCATTCATCGCCAGACCGGGATTTTGCTCGACGAAATAATCCCACAGCTCTGTCGGCCAGCCGAGTATTATACTCTCTGTTACAGCCACTGCGGTTCCGGGGTAATCATTGCGCTGCAAAGCTTTGGCAAAGCCAAAAAGATCGCCCGGATGCACCATACGGACAATGATCTGCTGTCCGTCGGCAGTCACCTGATTGACCTTTAGGCGGCCGTGAAGCAGCAGATAAAATGTCCCGGCTTCATCGCCCTGTTCGAAAATAGATTCACCCTGCGCGATACGGCGCGACATCGCGTAAGAGACAAGCTTATCAAGCTCATTGTCCCCCATTTTGGCGAATAATGATAACTTCCTAACAAGACCGCGATCAATCGTGGCCATTCTAATACCCCTACTTTAAATCCCTATTCCTGCTTAGCATAATTAAGCAGGAAAAGCATGCGTTTAGGGGCAAAAACTTCTGGCGATTCATCAATTAAGGTTACACCGAAAGGGCTTTTAACCGCTTGAGCACAGGGGCATACCAGCGCCCGTCGCGGACAAGGCGAAATCCGAGATTATCAGGCGGCAAGCCGACGCTGCATCCGCCGGATTTTGGGTTGCGGATAAACGAACTCATCGCTGCACGATGCTTGCCATTCACCACATAGACACCGCACACCACGTTTTCGCTCGCCACCTTACCATAGGCATCAAGATTGACACGACGGTGACAAGTCGTGGTCCATTCCCACACATTGCCGCCAATATCGGCAATGCCGAGTTCGTTTTCGCCAAAACTGCCTACTGGCAAAACCGCAGGGTCGCGATCCTGTTTCCGTACGCTTTGTTTTTCATAGTCGCGCAGCCAACGCAGTGCGGGGTTAATGCTACCATCGTCATCATCGCCTAGAGCATCATCGGCAAAACGCGACCCCGCAGCGAAAGCCCATTGCTCGTCGGTCGGCAAATGCCAGACTTCGCCCGTTTTGTCCGAAAACCAGCGCGCGTAAGCCTCTGCATCATCATAGCTGATGCCTACAACCGGATGGGTCGATTGCGCAGCGTTTGCGGCTTTAGACTGAGTATCGGCTACAACACATGCTCCATCGCTCACGCACTTGGCATAGTCCGCAACGGTGACCTGATATTTCATAATCTCGAACGACCGGCCAAGCTTGCGTGTCAACAACGGTGCATCAGTTGGGTAATTATTCTTCTGAAAATCACCATCCGCGCGATAGGTCATGCTTCGCTGCGTAACAGTAACTGTTTGTGGGCGACTGACCTCAAACGCCCCGTCTTTTACGCTGATCTGGCCCACCGCATCGACAACGAATAGTGCGCTAACAACAGCGAGAAGGACAGCCGGAACAGCAACGCCAAATTCGCGCAGCTTTTTCTTTGCACTCTGTTTCATGATGTTCACACGATCAGTTACAGGATCAGTCGTCCGGGAGACGAGCCTCCAGTGCTCTCATGTCCCCCGAACTATTGGCTATCATGTCCGACTTACATGCCCGATGGCGCCAGTATCGACGTCATCAAATCGTCGTTCCATTCGCCCGTTACCTTGAAGTGAGCAGCAGCACCCAGTTCAAAAGCTTCGATCAGGTTATGGTTCACATAGGCATAAATGCCCGGTTGCTGGAAGGTGTAGAAGGCTGCTGCCGCTGCACCACCCGGAATAAACCATGTCTCCTGATCAACATCCGGCGGTGTATTGAACTTGCCGGTTGCCCAGACATAATCGCCATGTCCACCAATGAGATGCGGACGCGTATCGCGATTAGCCTGCGAGTGAACGATCAGAACCTTTTCACCCACCTTGGCTGTCATGGCTTTATCGCCGGTCAGCGCGCCGACACCGCCGTTAAAAACGACATGGGTTGGAATGAGCGTGCGCATGACTTTGACAACATCTTCATAAGAGTCGCCGGGAGCGTCATACTTCTTGTAATTGCCCTCTTCGTCACGCGGAACATAAAAGTCCTGTTCGCCAACATAGTAGATTTTGTCATAAGTCAGCGCATTGCCCTTGCCATCATGCAGGCCATCGCGCGGCAGCACCATGATTGCACCATTCATGCCCGATGTAACGTGCCATGGTACCATTCCGGGAGGTGCGCAGTGATAAACAAACACACCGGGCTTGGTTGCCTTAAAGCGCAGGATCGTCTTTTCACCCGGGTTGATTTCGGTCAGTCCACCGCCGCCCAATGCACCCGTTGCGGCATGGAAATCGATGTTGTGCATGAGTGTGTTGGTTTCAGGATTGATGAGCGTCAGCTCAACATAGTCGTCCTGATGCACAACCATCAGCGGTCCCGGCACTGTGCCGTTGAATGTCATTGCGTGGACTTCGGTGCCCGCATCATCGAGGATCATCTTCTTTTCTTCGATCACCATGGTGAACTCAACCACCTTCGGACCACCAATGGCGACCTGACTATGCGAATGCACGAAAGGAGGCTTAACCAGTTCAACCTTCTCTCTTGGTAATGCTGCAATTTCTGCGGCACTTGCCTTTTTTAAGGTTCCCGTTGCCCAGGCAGAGCTTGTCGCCAAAACGGGTGCCAGTGCGCCCGCTAGGGCTGCTCCTGCCAAAATTGTGCGGCGATTAATATTGATATGGTCACCCATCGATTCTCTCCTTCCGATAGGACCGAGCGTTCTTCCGCTCTGTCACAACATGTATAGGAGGCATCCGATCCTTATTCATTGCTTACAATCAATATCGGGCGAATTATCTGATAATAATTATTATGAAAAATCATATACTTAAATCGATGATTTCACAATTTAACTTCGTCATTTGCGCTGGAACAAGTAAGGCCACAAAAAGCGAAATCCCAGCCTACTCTTTAAGCTCATATGCGCCTATTGGTGTGGTTTAAAACGGTTCGTCACTGGCCATTTCATGTCGAACAGAACTAAAAAGCGACCCTCACTAAAGCCGCTTTCTTAGAAATTTCGCTGCAACAAGTCTCAGAAATCTGGCACCGCAAAACGCGCACGTGATTCAGGTATTGCCATATCCGGTGACCAAGCCGGTTCGTAGGTCAGTTCAACGTCTGCATGAGAAACACCCGCCACATCCTCGACGCACGCTTGTACGGCTTGCGTCAGAAATCCAGCCGCAGGACAGCCGCGCGTGGTTGTGGTCATTTTGACCGAGACATCACCATTCACATGCGCGGTGATCATATAGATCATGCCAAGATCAACGAGATTAATGCCGAGTTCTGGATCCATAACAATACGCAATGCATTGCGCACTTCATCTTCCAGCTGATCGAGTTGTTCGCTTTGCATCATCATCCCTCATGCTGTTCCGACGCGGATCATAATGCGATAGGCCTGACCTGTTTCGTCAAAATTCCCAACCCACTGATAGCCGCGCTTTTCAAGCTCTGGAAACAAAAACAGCGGTTCGCGATGCAGCAGCGCAAACAGCACTTCACCCTTCTGCATATTCTCAACTTCTGCAAGAATGCTGACCATCGGCTGTGGCGGATCCATATCCGAGCAATCAAGATATTGCGAAGGCTCCGGCCAGTCATCGGGCGAACCAGCATTATCGGAAATCTGCACAACTGGCGTGTCCTGTCCGATTGGTGCAAACAAAACCTGCCAATCGCCATCGCCAATTGCTTCCGCTTTCGCCGAGAACCCCTTGCGTTCCATGACTGCAAAAAGGGGAACCGGCTTAAACGGGGCGATCAAAATCAGGCTTTGCCCGACAGCCAACCCTTCGACGGCACCCATAATCGCCTGAAACGGCTCAACGCCAGCTTTCAATAGAGGGCGAACATCAAGCTCGCGCGGAATCAACTCGTAAACGGACAACGTCATTTGCTCCTCCCAGAAATTGGCCTGCCAGCGTAAATCAGATGTGGCACAGAGATTACATTTGGAAGCTTCATAGCTTCCGGCACATCCATCAGCCGCCGCGCGCGAATGAAATGAGACGACAAAGCGAGGATTGCAACAAGATTAAGTGCACACCCCAATCTGAATGCGAGCGTCTGCCCGACGATGAGCGCGATAACGGCGATGGCGACGCCTGTATAGTACACCCAGAACCAGCGCTTTGCCCGGCTTTCAACCACAATGTCCTGGACGCGCGGAGCCAGAACTTTACCCATCACCGGACCATAGCATTCAAGCCATGTCAGGAACGGGACGATCTTATAAAGCTGCGCGAGACTAAGGCCTGTCAGCCATCCAAATGTAAAAAGATAGACCAGCGCTGCAACAACACCATCCGTTGTGCCGACCCAAGGAAGAGCAATTGCGACTAGCAGCGAAAGCATCATGGCAGCAAAGGCCGGAACGGATGCAGCGCTGTTTAGTTCAATGGTTTTGCGTTTTCTCTCGCCATAAATCAAATGCACATCATGAGCATAGAGGCCGATGCTGGTAACGCCCAAAACCAATGCTACCATGAGGGTATTATCGGTCCACTCATAACCCCAATGTGTGAAGACTGTTACGAAAACCAGCAGAGCCAGAGCGGAAACACCTGCTGCCCAAACCAGATGCACCGTCTTTTTTGCAGGATCAGGCGCAAGCATGAACATGGTCAGAAGGCGATAGCTAACACCCATTGCGGTAAAGGTCATCCAGCCGCCAAGACCCAAAATGACATGGGTTGAAAGCCCTGAGGAAGCGATTTCCATCAGAAAAACCTGATCGAGCATGCCGGATAGCATCAGTGTAAAAAGACTTCCCAAAACAACCACAACCAGCAGGCACACAAGACCAACACCTACAAAACGTGCTGGCAATGTCAGCGGTCGCGCGCTCCAAATGGTCTTGCCAAGCATCACGCTGATAATTGCAAAACCAACCATCAGAAACAGTGCTGAAAACGGCATAAGCCATAACGGCAAATCGACAATGCCAGCGAGAGCTGCAAAGCCGCCTATCAGCCCGCAAAGGCCGATCAGCAAAAACAGCAATGCCGGAAGCCCGGCACCACTAAATTGCAAAGGCTTTGCCACCAGCACAGGCACAAACTGCAATAACGCGCCGCACATCAATAATGAAAGCCACCCAATAGCGATTATATGCACCACCATGAGTGTTTCTGGTGCCCGCAAATCATCAAACGGGTAGCCGAAACCTCCCGCCATCAGTGCCATTCCTGCGATCAAGAAAAGCAGCGAGGCGGCGACATATGAGAGTGTCCATCGGGAAAGCGCGGCACCGAACATGGCAGGCCTTAATCAAAAAACGGGATTAATGGTTACCACAAGTGCATTCGTGGCCATCGGCGTGATCATGGGAATGGTTCTTTGGGCGACCAATTTCTACGCGCCACAATGGACCGCTCTCCTTATATTCCCACGAGAAGACACCCGGATTACGGTTTTCAAGCTGATGGCGCAGCGGAAGCGGATCATGATCGTTGACGATCTGCAACGTTTGCCCCGGCTCAAGATCATCAATCATCGCGAAAATGGTCGCATGACGGGAGATAGGCGGAATGGTGCGTACATCGATAATATTGATCGTGGAAACAGGTTCGCTTGTCATCAGGTTCATCCATGGCCGTCGGCTATCGAAAGATGATGATGACAGCCCCGCATCATCACAAGACCAATTCTAAACTGGATGATGCGGGGGCGATTTGTTTCATCTCAAACAAGATAAAAAAATAGGACTATTGCAAACCTATCCCGCAAGCATGCGGTAAATTGCAGGAAGAGCTGCCGGAAGCTTGGACAATTTTGCAATCAGCGAATAGCCGCCATGCCCGAAAAGTGCGGGCAAATAAGCATTGGCTTCGCGGTCAACGGTTACGGCAAAGACATTAATGCCTTGGGTGCGTGCTTCGCTAACCGCCCGGCGTGTATCCTCCAAAGCAAAGCGGCCCTCATAATGATCAACATCATTGGGCTTGCCATCGGTCAGCAGAAGCAGCAGCTTCTTGCGATTATGCTGTTCGCTGAGCTTAGCCGTTGCATGGCGCATCGCAGCACCCATACGCGTATAGAAGCCGGGTTTAAGCGCAGCAATCCGGTGTTCAACCGTCTTGCTAAATGGCTCATCGAAATCTTTTACCGTTTCAACCCGCACCCATGCGCGACGGCGCGAGGTAAATGTGAGGATTGAACAGCGGTCGCCACAAGCGGCAATGCCGTTTGCCAACACGAGCAGCGCTTCTTTCTCCACATCCAGCACCCGCCGATTATCCACCCATGCATCGGTTGATAGCGAAACATCGACAAGGATAGTCACCGCCAGATCGTTGGCCTGTGGGCGGCTCATCACATGCACGCGCTCACTGCCCTGCCCGCCTGCAGCAAAATCACAACGCGAGCGCACAACTGCATCCAGATCAAGATCGTTACCGTCGAGCTGCGCTCGCATCATCTCGCGACCGGGGCGCAGAATCTCAAACTGACGCCGCACTTTTCGCACAAGACTTCGCGCCTCATCATCGAGTTCGAGTGCCTCATCGCGGTCCTGCACGGGAGCAGCCAGTACACTGCAATGATCCTCAAGATAGCTCGCCTTGCGATAATCCCACTCAGGATAAGTGAGTTTCGCGGTCAGTAGACTGTGATCAACAGCCTCTGGCGGCAGATCAAGATCAAACCGAAAGCGCGCTGCTGGCTTACCCTTGCGTTCGCCCAATGTCAGATCGTCCAGTTCATCAGCGGATTTTGCGCTCTGCTCGTCACTGTCATCCGAAGGCCTATCAACGCTGACCATTTCAGCCATGGCCAAAATTTTCTCAAAGCGATTGAGAATGAAAGGGCTTCGATCAGTCTGGCGATTATCCTGCTTTTCACGCTGTGCAATCTGTCGCCCTGTTTCAATGCCTTCTGCGTTGGAATTGCGCACGGGCTCGTCTGCATCGGAACGCGAAGCGGTTTCGTCGCGCCGTATCAGTCCCGGCCAGAGCGGCACTGGCAAGATCGGCAGATAACCAGCTGGTGCACGATGCGGAAAAATCGCCGCAAAGCTGAAATCCGGCTGGCCTGCTCCCACTTTCAGCAATGATAGAATGCGCTGTTCGACAAGCTGTTCAAGCTGGTTTAGCGGTCGCTTGGGTCTCGCAGCCAGCACGGCATCGCAAAGTCGCATATAACGATCCCGCAATCCCGGAAACAGCGCGCAGGTTTTCAGCGTCGTGTCTGCAGCAATATCAAGCGATGTCAGATCACGGCGTAACGGATCATCTGGCATTGCGGCGAGATCCGTCGGCATGACTGCCATGTAACCTGCCAGCCAGACGTATAGATCATAATTAAGCCTGCGATCAGGAAACAGCGCTATTTCAGGTGGCAACATCAGCGTTGCTTCATCACGCAAAGGGTGGTTGAGTTTCTCCTCACCCAAAGCCATACGCTGCCGCAATCCAAGCCTGTGTCCAGAAGTTCGCGCCCGCGCGGGCGCGATCTGAACAGCAACATCGCCGCCAAAACCACGGAAACAAATTGCAAGTCGCTGGCGAATGTCGGCAAGCCTTATCGCTTGGTCGGGATATTGCGGCCAAGATCCCGTCTTCCCGATAAGGCGATGCCAAGCCCGGCCAACGGTTTCTTCGAGCTCCAGAAAATCCAGCATGATATGACCGCCTATTTCAGCATTGCATCAGCAACTTCCAAAAGAGCTGCCTTCACATCCGGCTCATCGGTGAGCGGTTCGATCATGGCCGCACGCGCAGCTTCTCTTTGCGACAGGCCCGCATCGATCAGTGAAGCGCAATAGACCAGAAGACGTGTTGAAACTCCTTCTTCAAGATCATGTCCTTTCAAACCGCGCAGGCGATGCGCTAGCGTGACCAGCGGCGCAACGGACTTAGCATCAAGGCCACTTTCTTCGCTCACGACGGCAATTTCCTGCTCTTTCGGCAGGAAGTCGAACTCAATAGCCACAAAACGCTGACGCGTGCTTGGCTTGAGTGATTTGAGCAAGTTCTGGTAGCCGGGATTATAAGAAACAACGAGCATGAAGCGGTCTGGTGCTTCGAGCAATTCGCCGGTGCGTTCCAGCGGCAGAACACGGCGGTCGTCAGTCAGCGGGTGCAGAACCACCGCCACATCTTTGCGTGCCTCGACAATCTCATCAAGATAGCAGATTCCACCTTCACGCACTGCGCGTGTGAGTGGTCCATCCACCCAATGGGTGTCGCCACCTTTGAGTAGATAGCGCCCAGTAAGATCAGCCGCGGCCAGATCGTCGTGGCAGGAAACTGTTGAAAGTGGTAACTCAAGTTTCGAAGCCATATGGCTGACAAAACGGGTTTTGCCGCAACCTGTCGGGCCTTTTAAAAGCAGCGGCAGCTTACGCTTCCAAGCCATTTCAAACAAGGCGCATTCATTGCCAGAAGGGCTATATGCGGGAATGGAAACGTCAATTGTTTTAACGCTCTTCAAAACAGAATTGATTGTGCTGTTCATGGCCTTCTTCCTTTTTATGAAGTGAAGAAGCCCCGCCAGACGGCGGGGCTTTTTAGCATTGATTACTCAGCAGGCTGTACGAAACCAGTTACTTTTTCGCGGCGTTCCTTACCCGGAACCAACACGGCCCAGATGAACATGAAGACTGAGATCACCACGACAACGCCGGAGCCAAGACGCATCCAGTAGAAGATCGCGAGTTGATCTTGCACAACCATGAAGTTTTCACCCAGCACGCGTTGCAGATGGGTTTGCACCACGCCTGCAAAGGTAAGCGCAAAGGTCATGACCGACATCGCTGTACACATGGCCCAGAAGCTCACCATGGAGAGCATCTGATTATAAGGTGCCCGTCCGCGAATTTCCGGGATTGCATAGGCCATGACCGCGAGGTTGAGCATCACATAAGCACCGAAGAAAGCGAGGTGACCGTGGGCAGCCGTGAGCTGTGTGCCGTGCGTGTAATAGTTGACCGAGGACAGCGTGTGCATGAAGCCCCATACGCCTGCACCAAAGAACGCCATCACCGAACAACCTATCGACCACAAAAGTGCAGCACGGTTTGGATGTTTGCGACCGGCTTTCCATGTCATCACGAAGGTGAACATTACCATGGTGAAGAAGGGAGCGACTTCCAGTGTCGAGAACAGCGAACCAATCCACTGCCAGTAACCCGGTGCGCCGATCCAATAATAGTGGTGACCAGTGCCGAGAATACCTGAAAACAGGGCCAGACCGACAATAACATAGAGCCACTTTTCAACGACTTCGCGGTCGATACCATTGAGCTTGATCATCAGGAAGGCGAGGATCGAAGCCATAATCAGTTCCCAGACACCTTCAACCCAAAGATGGATCACATACCACCAGTAAAGCTTGTCGATGGCGAGGTTGACAGGATTATAGAAGGCGAAGAGGAAGAACAGCGACAGACCCCACAGACCAAATAGGAGAATATTGGTGACCGTCGTTTTGCGGCCTTTCAAAGCTGTCAACGTGATGTTGAACATGAACATCAGACAGACAACGAGAATGCCAACCTTGATGATAAAGGGTTGCTCCAGAAACTCGCGGCCCTCGTGGATTTTAAACAGATAACCCACCACCGCGACACCGGCTGCCACAAAGAACATCCAGAACTGAATAACGGCAAGCTTTGTGCTGTATAGCTCGGTTTCTGTTTCTTCCGGCAGAAGATAATAGGTCGAACCCATAAACCCCATCAGCAGCCAGACGATCAGCGCATTGGTATGGATCATGCGCACAATATTGAACGGCAGAAGCTCGGAGAGCGTGTTGGGGAGCACATAGATCAAACCGGCGACAACGCCGAATGCGACCTGCGCAACAAACAGGGCGAGTGCTCCATAGAAATAGAGCATCGCAACCTTTTGGCTTTCATATTTCATATCATAAAACTCCGTTCATCCGCGCCTTAGCCTGCCTCATTGGGTGGCCAGTCCTGCGTCTTGATGCGGCTTGTCCATTCAAGGAAATCAGCCAGATCGTTGAGTTCCTGTTCACTGAGATTGAACTGCGGCATCTGGCGGCGTCCCTCGATGCCCGTCGGCTGTGCCTGCATCCACGCTTTCATGGTGTCGCGCGCGCCTTCGGGATCATCTTCACCGCCATAACGCTTCCAGACATTGCCGAGTTCAGGGGCGAAATAAGCGCCCTCACCCAGCAGCGTGTGACAGTTGATGCAGGAATTCTTTTCCCAGACGTGCTTGCCGCGAATGACCCCTTCGGTCAGCGTCGATTCATCCGTAGATGTTGTTTTCATGTAATAATGGCTGTGCGCCGTCAGTCCCACGAAGATCGCGAAAAAGAATATAGAACCGCCATAGAAGACGTTTCGGGCGCCGGTCTTGGTTAGGCGTTCTGCCATCCCCTTCGTCCTTTCATTGGCCAAAGGCTAAGCCCCGGCATTCAGAGCCGTTTCACTCTGAATATTTGTTTGAACGCGCATCTTTTTCCGAAAACCGTTTCACACTTTTCGGAATGCGCTCTTATCCCCCATCAATGTTTTGCTGGTGAATCCCCTCCCCAGCATCGCGGGACAGCACCGTTCTATCGGGAGGTGAAAAGGCGTCTTTGCGATTTGGCAAAGACCACAACAGTTGCTTAAAGGAAGAACCGTACTGCAACAGAACGCGCAAGTGCCAATGTCAGAAGGATTGCAGGCCAGGCCAGCAAAGCAGACTTCAAAGCGCCTCTGGTGACGCGCATTTCCATGAAATCAAGCACGACGAACCAGCCTTTTGCAAAAGCAAGAATTAGCACTGCGACAATTGCTGCAAGCATGCCTCTACTGAAACTCGCAACCAGCGCCCCGCTCAGCGCAAGTGCCAGCAAAATGATGATCGTGCGGTTAAGCGAAGTATGTTTGTGGGTCATCACCTTGTTGCCTCACGCAAGATAGAGAACCGGAAACATCACCAGCCAGACGAGATCAATCGCGTGCCAGAGTGTGGTGATCAGCAGGACATTGGATGGAGATGGTCGCCACGCGACCAGCGCGAGAATGACCGACCCGAACAACACATGCATAAGGTGAAAGCCTGTCAGCAGAAAATAGAGCTCAAAGAACGAACCCGCGGCTTCATCGCCTGCGAACTGTATTTCATGCGAATATTCAACGAGTTTCACAACCACGAAAACAGCGCCGAAAAATGCGGCCCTTAAAAGCGGGCGTCGTACTCTCTCTATATGGCAACGTCTGCGAACGGCAATTGCCGCCTGCCAGCCACTCAACAGCAAAACGATCGTATTGGTCGCCGCCAGTCCAGGGCTGAGATGCATGCGCAATTGCGCAACGCCTTCAATATTGATGATGGACATCACCATGAAAGCGATCAGTAAAATTGCAAAGGTGACAAGCTCACTCCAGACGAGAATCCAGAGGAGGAGATTATCCTCCCCTACATCATTTGAAATCGTTGCCGCAAAGGCCGTATCTTCTGTTGTAGGCATGCACATGCCTACCGCGCAGCACACGTGTCTTCTTTGCGTTTTGGCAAAGAAAAATCGGCACTGCGGATGCATTGTGCGTTTTCAAAACAAAGGAATGTTTCAATGACAGAAGCGCAGTTCGGACTGTTGATAGCAACGCCCGTCATCATAGGTTTTTCGCTGGTGCTTTACCGAATGGGTGCTTTGCAAGGGGCTGGCACGCTCTCAGCCGTTGCAGCGTCCCTTGTCATCGCCGTTATTCTATTTCTGGGTCAGTGACTCTAAAAATCCTTCGGCATTCATCACATCTGATTGACGTTATTTCAAGTTTAGCCTTAAACAGCGATAACAAAAGCTGGAGCATGACTTGAAAATTATCGCGGTTGATTTTGAAACAGCAAATGAACAGCGAGGAAGCGCGTGTTCCGTGGGGTTGGCATGGATTGAAGATGGCCACGTCACTCGGGTGGTAGAACGATTGATCCGTCCTAAAGAGATGCGCTTCTCTTCTTTCAACATCGCTATCCACGGCATTAGACCGGAGCACGTCGAGGATGCTGCGGAATTTCCAGAAATTATGGACGAGTTTGCCGATGATTTTCGCGGAGCAACAATGCTTGCGCATAACGCTTCTTTCGATTTCAGTGTCTGGCGAGCGTGTCTAGATCAATATCGCCAGAATTATCCTGAATTACAGTATCTTTGCTCAGTCAAGATGGCGCAGAAAGTTTGGCCAGGTCTGTCGTCACATAAATTAAATGTGCTGGCCAGCTATCTCGGATTGAGCTTCAAGCATCACAACGCTGCTGCTGATGCAGCCATGTGCGCGGAGGCCGCAATTGCTATGGCTGGAACGCTGCGGGTTGCAACTTTACTCGATGTTCCGGCTCAAATTGGCATGACACCTGGCCGCTTGTTCCCGGGCGGCTACGAGGCGTGTACTTGTCGTAAACGGTAAAGTTTGTTTAGCGACCCGGCCATAACAAACCTAAGCAGAGGAAGCCTCTCATAATTCAATCACGGGCCACCTCATACTGTTCACATATACTTGAATAAATAGCTGCCTATAGAACAATCCTCTGGTTTCAAGGGTTCATTGTCTACCAATTAGAATACAATGCGTGAACCAAACGCTGGCTATGCGCAGCCGATTGAAAGGCCTATCTCTTAGTCATCGAAACGACGAACACATCGCCGCTTCACACAAACCAAGGAGATAGAAAATGAAAAAGTTTGTTCTTGCTACTGTTGCTGTTGTTCTGAGCGCTGGCGCTGCTTTCGCTGAAAACCCAAATGTTGGCACCCCTGCTGATCTTTATGCAAATGACCGCACACCCGTTGCTGCTCAGCAGATCGATCGCACTGCAACCGCTTCGATTGGCAAAGCTTCGGTCATGGATGGTTCCGCTCATCGTTTTGGCGACGCATCGCCTTCGAGCTTCCAGAACTAATTCTGAATTTATGAACAACCCCGCCTGACGGACTGATCCGAACGGCAATCCCAGTTATCTCCCCGGTGGATGGCATTGATGCTACTCCGGTGCCCCGGAAGCACTGATGCCATCCAAAGGGCGATTGAAAAAGGAATAGAAAAATGAAGAAGTTTGCTCTTGCTGCCGTAGCCGTTGCCCTTAGCGCTGGTGCTGCATTCGCTGAAAACCCAAATGTTGGCACTCCTGCTGATCTTTATGCCAATGACCGTACACCAGTTGCTTCGCAGCAGGTTGATAACACCGCTACCGCTTCGATTGGCCAGAAGACCTATCAGGATGGCTCAGCTCATCGCTTTGGCGACGCATCGCCTTCAAGCTACCAGAACTAATATCGGCACCCGCCGGTAGGACTGCACAAAAAGGCGAAGCCAGTCAGGCTCCGCCTTTTGTTGTTTTATATCATATAAAAACGCCCAACCAGTTTGCTATCGACGCTATCATAACAAATCAGGAAAAGCTGGAGAGCTAAATCTTTAATTGATACAGCCTGCATTGACTAGGATTACGCTTGTCCAATCTATCGAACGCCTGAGTTCGGAAGTATTTGCTCTCGATCATTATAATCCCGGACGCCTTAGCGCCATCCGGGGCTTCTATTCATTGCTCTCAATCGGGAACTACCACTTCACTTTGAAGCCGACATTGCCTTTGATTGCATAGCTATCACCGAAGTTGTTGAGGCTGGTGTTGATGAGGCCCTCGCCATAGATCGAATACTTATCATCGTTCCAGTTGTAAGAACCACCAAGGCCCAATCCACCCCACACCCGATCATTGCGGCTCGTGAAGCTGCTTTCCGCAACAGTCACACGCGTGCCCTGCAGAAACTCGTAGTAGAGATTAGCAATCCCATACACCCGTGTCCGATCCAGCATGCCATTGGCATTCTGCCATGAATTCTCATGATCAACCGTCAGACCAAGACGACCCTGCAAGCTTTCCCCACGATCAAGGCTGACATCTGCATCAAATGCATCCGTGAATGCATCAAAATCAACATTGGAATAGGTCAGCTGTGCCTGTGGTGTCAGTGACCATGCTTCGTTGATGGCAAAGCGCTGCCCGCCTTCCAGTGATAAAGCATAGCCAAAGCCATGATTGTTATCGGTGAGGCCTATATTGGCAGTCGTTGAGTGAAGATCACTGCGATACCACGTCACCTGACCCTGACCATCAAGGTAAAAGCCATTTTCGCCATACCAGGTGAGCGTTCCACCAAGACCATAGCCGTCCGTGCTGATATCACCATCGCCATGGGCTGAATTGGTTTTCGTCTTGCCATGGGCATAATGCACCATGAAGCCGCCAATCAGCTTGCCGTTTTCGGTCTCCGTCAGCATGCCATCAATACCAGCCTGCATTTTGAAGACATTCTGGTTGTAATTGGTATCAGAGGTCGAGAAGCGCGGTTCCATATGGTTATGCGAACCTTCAATACGGCCCCAGACGCCATTGCCGTTAATTGCTGCACCCGCTTCATCAGGGGCGGCATAAGGCGAGCCAATTGCATCAGCACCCTGTGCAACCACACGATTGCCATTGCCCGACCAGACACGGTTGCCGGTCCGCTGCTGCAAGGTTGCAACACCGTTCAAACCAAGCAGAGCCTGCGGATAGGCTTCATAAACCGGAACACCAGCCTGATAGAGTGGTTCTGGCTCAACAGGGTCCACGGGATCAGGATTGACTGGATCTACGGGGTCTACAGGGTCGGTTGGTTGCAACTGTGAGCGCAGATACCAATTGCCATCCGTCGGATCTGATGAGACCCCTTGGTACAACGAATAGGCATATTCACCGCCGACCACCACTTGTTGGCCTGATCTGGCTTTATAATTACCAATCAGACTGAATTGCCCATCTGATGCGCCAGCCACCTTAATGATCTTGATACCGTTGACCGTTTTTTCGCCCGTGCCGCCAATATTCGTCACAATAACATAGGAGCTGCCAGAAGTACTGCCATTGATGGTCAACATATCTGTTTTGGACGCATCGCCATCAAGTTGGCTATCGAGCCTTATTGTACCATTATTTCCAATGTAATCGCCATCGATCGTAAAACGATCACCAAGAACCGTATTGGAGAGACTTAATACACCAGAATTTTGAAATGTCGCCAGGTCCTTGAATAGAGCATTATTGGCTGAACCATCATCATTTGATGCGAGCTGGATCAACCCATAATTGGTGAGCCGCGTCGTGCCACCCCCAAAGTCACTGATTGCAACTGGGGCGACCGTATCTCTGATACCATCACGATTGGAATCTGAAAAATGCCGTACGGTCCACTTTCCGGTGGATTGATTGACAACTGTATCTTCACCGCTGCTCAGACGAATGATACCCGTCAAATCGCCCGAATTAGATATATTAGTAACGGCGCCTTTAAACGATGATATTATCGTCGCTGGAATACCATTATCATAATCATAATAATCAAAACGATCTACATAACCGTCCGCACTAATTGCTATATCAGATAGCGCTCCGACTGTAGCGCCGCTATCAATGATAATGGAGGATGTCCCACCTCCCACTGTACTGATTGCAGATCCAACGGCACCACCTTCAATGACACTTTGATCTCGCGCATGCATCTGGAATACATTCTGTGAGTCCGTAATGATATATCCACTACTACTACCTACTAATTCAACTTCTGTGCCTCTACCCTCAATCCTAACACCATCACCAACATAAGAACGCACCAAACCTGACGTAGTGATATCGACTTCGAATCCATGCGTATAGATCGCGGATGAATTCTTGTTGCCACTTCGATTAAGCAACTCGCTGTCGGCAGATTGAACTAACTTTACGATACCGATAGGACCACCAGAAGAGCCACCATTAATGTATATACTCGCCTCATCTGTACGACGAATACTGGTCCTATCTGGGTAAAAGCCTCCAGACGAGCCAGCATGCGGCGGCGCTGGTTCATATCCATCCAAACTAGCGCGGTCACCCGAAATGATATTGCCATTCGAAGTAAACTCAACTTCTGTAGTACCAAAAGCACGAACCCCAATGCTTTTCGTCTCTACGGTGACGCCTTTTTCTAACTCAACAAATACTTTGTCAGTGCGGCTGGTGCCGGAACCAACATTAACATAGCCATAATCATTAGTAATAACTATACTATCATGAATAACGGCATTGAGTTTGTCACCACTATCCACGCAGCTTATAGCACCAGAATAATCAGAAACATAATAACATTCGTCTGCCATGGCAGAGGGAATAAATGAAACGGTGAGCGGCAATGCCGCAAGAGCTTTTTTAAATTTTCTCGAAATGCGATCGACTTTATTTTTCATCTTAACCCCTCACCAAGATAAACTCATATCAAATATAGATAATATTATTAATAAGTCTATTATGATATAAAGATAAATTCACTTAATCGAAATTTACCTTTTTTGGGCCGCCTATCAATTTTGTTGAAACTATATTACATCTGAGATGAATGGATCGCATAGCAATCCTAGATTGCATTGAGTGTTGCGTGATTCGGATCAGTAAAAATATGATTCAGCCTTAAACGCCGGCATGAAAATCGCTAAGGCAGGATAATTAGGGCAATCTATGCCTTATGATTTTTAATGCTATTAAAATACAGCCTTCGTCTTCATAAGTATTAGCACCTACCGTTACACGCAATAGTCGTAATTTGATGAACAGCTATATTCGTACCCTATTAGCACCTAACATTAAGCTCATTTGCATCCACATGCACACGGAGATTGCTTCTGTATGTAAACCATCAAAATCGGCGAAATTTTCCACCGTTTATTCTACTTGCATTAGCGATCTATAAAGACTTGCTGAAATAATCAATATTTGAAGGAATTCAAAATTCTGTCTATTTTCGAATGGAGCCGTCATGAACCCTCGTGTGTTAATTGTCACCACAGAAGCGCCAGACGTGCTCTTCAGTGGGCTTGGGTTCTTTAACGAAATATTTTGGGCAGAGCTAAAAAAACGTCAGTATCCATTTAAGGTTTTGTACTTAAATAATCAAAAAACACGGCCTTCAAAAATGGCTGACTATGAAATCATGCTCAAGCCGGAGCTCCCATTTGATTCCTCACCAGAAGCGCTAAGTCTCAATCTGGCGTGGAGCACATCAGAAAAGATAAAGCCTATACTAGAAGATTATAATCCAGACATAATATCCGTTCATGAAAATTCGGCAATTATGCCATTTTATTTTCATTTAGATCGGGTTCAATTTACCTTGCACTCAAGCTATATTGGAATGCAACATTATCTTTCAAAGACCCAGCGCGGCCTGCAACATTATTGGGAGCAGCGAATTGCAGTTCGTCAAAGTGGCTCCGTTGTCATGCACAGTGAATGGGCGTTTCAATCGATATTGAACCACGTATCTGCGGACATTGTTAAACCACATATATTTCCAATTGGCGTTAACTTTCCTGACTACCCTCAGAAAAAGACGCGTCATCCTGAAAATAAGATAGTCGTAAGCTTCTTCGGTCGCTTTACGGATATTGTGAAAAATTTTCAGATTTTCCGTGAGGCAATTAATACATTACCTCCCAAGCTCCGAGAAATTATCGAACCAAGAGTTTATGGGCCAGAAAACATTCCGCCTTATATGGAAAAGGAAGGGTTTAAGGGCCTCACTTACGTACAAGGCGATGCAAAGAGAAAAGCATTCTCAGAAACAGATATTGTGGTTTTCCCAAGTTCCCAAGAAAGCTATGGCATTGTCGGTTTAGAGGCGTTGCTATCAAACTGTGCACTCATAGCAACGCCCGGCCTTGGAATGGACAGCTATATACAGAAAGAATTTTCCTGCCAGCCAAACACGCATGACATACAGAACAAAATCATTGAATATATCACTGATATCAAGCGCTTAAGAAAGCTACAAAATGAGGGTTTCTTGAGGGAAACCGTTAATCAAGAAAAATTCAAGATAGCAAGCATGGTAGATAGCTACATAGACGTATGGAAATCCCACAAAGATAAATTGAACGGATAGGTCTTATTATTTTAGTGCACATCGCCCAATGTTGGGCACTGATAGATGCGTTGCTCCATAATATTATTATCGAAAACCATATAACAACCACGCAGACAATTTGCATGATTGTTATATGTATGCCTATAGAACCCCTGGACTATGATCAATGCTACCAGCGGAAGCTTGAAGACACCATAACCTCTCTGCCATCTCCGTAGAGACACTTTGCAAATTCGCAAACTGCATATTCTTTATTGAAGAGGTTTGTGGCATTCAACGACAAGGTAATGTTTTTACTCACTTCATAACGAACCATTGCATCTACAAGCGTATAACCCGGAATTGGTTTATCTATTCCCGACGCGCGAGTTGTCCCCGTGTATCGGATGCCACTTCCAACAGACAGGCCATCTATGCCCAACTGCGCCATATCATAAGTCATCCAGAGAGCAGCCTGATGATAGGGAGTATTTTCACTGCGCTGGCCAAGTTGCAAAAGTTCTTCGCTCTTGGTGATGCGGGCATCTGTATAAGAATACGAGCTTACCATCGTCAGGTAATCAGTCAGCTCCGCTTTGGCCTCAAGCTCCAATCCGCGCGCGCGCCTCTGACCGATCTGTGTGAGGTCTCCTGCAAGTGTACGGGTGACGATATTGTCCTGCTTGAGCTGATAGACGGCTCCACTGAACAGCATATTGGTGCCTAGCGGCTGATAACGAATACCGACTTCAATCTGTTCTCCTGTCGTAGGTGAGAAATTCATATCTTCGACATATTCAGTCACGGCGACCGGGAAGAAGGATTGCGCATAACTGACATAGGGAGCCAGTCCATTCTCAGCTTCGTAAACGACCCCAGCGCGCCACGTTGTCTTCTCAGACTTACGACTGATCGACTGGTTGTTAGCGTGATAGCTGAAATTCTGATCGGCCCAGTCATGTCTTATGCCAAGCAATACGTTCCAGCGTTCATCAAACGTAATTTTATCCTGAAGATAGATACCGTGCTGTATCGTTTCTGTTTTACCACCACGATTACGCGACGGATCGCGATTGACTGTGAAATTAGCACCATAGACTGGATTGTTCAGATCGATTGACGGAGCAGCTGCGCGGAAATTATCTGAATCATACGTTGTGTCGTAAAAGTCATAACCGACGAGCAATGAATGTGAGAGCGGGCCTGTCTCGACATCGAAAGCAACATTCATATCATGTGTAAGGCCCTTCGCACGATCATGACGGTCGCTGTATTGACGAGCCAGTATGCCTGTCTGTGCGACCTGATTAACCGCGGCGGCGCTCGTCTGGGCCATCATATAACGCCAGTCCAGATCGGATTCGTAATAGCGCGACTTTGCTGAGAACTTAACATCATTGTCGAAGCGATGGGTAAACTCGTAACCCAATGCGCCCATATCACTTTTCATCCGATCATAGTCCGGCTCACCGATAAATGTATCGCGACCGAGAATGAAGGGACCATTACCGATACCTTCCACAATCTCATAAGGAAGTGCGGCAGGAAAACGCGTGCTGCTTTTCTGATAAAAACCGAGCACAGTTAGCGATGTGTCTTCATCCGGCTTCCACTCGACGGCTGGCGCGACATAGATACGATCATCAGTGATATAATCAACATCGGTGTCGCTGTCGCGACCAAGAAACGTTAAACGATAAGACAATGTATCAGTTATGGCATCGCTGAAGTCCGCCGTCACCTGTTTACGATTATGAAGCCCGCCCTGTACGGAAACCTCACGCAAAGGCTCCGGAGTCGGACGTTTGCTTACGCCGTTTACGAAGCCACCCGGCGAGAGCTGGCCATAAAGAACAGAAGCCGCACCGCGTACAACATCGACGCGTTCGAGGCCAAACGGTTCCTGTGTGCCATCATATGAATTATTTTGGAGCCTCATACCGTCGCGCAGCAAACCGCCGGTTCCTGGCTCAACATCGAAACCACGAATGCGAAATCTGTCAGCAACCCGTGAGAATGGGCCCGGCTGCGCTGTGAAGCTTGGGGTATAGGCCAGTACGTCAGCGAGGGTTTGTGCCTCGCGGTCCTTTATTTCGGTCGCAGAAACCACCGAAACAGACTGCGGTGTGAGCACGATAGGGGTATCTGATTTGGTGCCACTGCTGCTAACTTTGGCTACATAACCTTTAACAGGCTCAGTTGAGCGGTCATTGTCCTGAACGACAATCGTTTGCAGATTAATTCCAGCATCTGCGTCCTGTGCTGAAAGATTACCGACCGATAGCGCCATCATGGCACAGGCAAGCGGAATGCTATATGGCAATGACGAAACATAGGGCAGCCCGCCGATACTTGATTTCAGATAGTTTACCGGCATAGCCATTCCCCAACTTCAATGCATGATTACAAGAAAGCTGGAACAGCCATCGAATAACATGACAATTACGATCAACAAAGATAAGCCTTGGCTATCATGTGATTCACTTTGAATAAATCAAGAAAGTGTCACAACACACTTATTGCAGCGCCTTCGCAGCCCTACCGATGCTATGACGCGATCGGAAGAGCCCAGTGACTGCCGCTTCTGACAATGGGACAAGGAATTAATGGTCATGATAGAAATAAGAGGATTAAACGTCTATCGTGGCTCTCAGCACATTCTCCATGATATTGATTTGAATATTCTTTCCGGCCATTTCACGGCTCTGATCGGGCCAAACGGCTCTGGCAAATCAACTCTTCTGGGCAGCATGGCAACCACCGTTGCGATACAAAGCGGCCATATGAAACTTAGTTCAAAGCAGCTGTCGTCCTATTCTAGACGTGAGTTGGCACAGCAAATGGCCTTTCTGCCGCAGCATGTGCATACGCCAGCGGGAATGAATGTTCGTGAATTGCTTGCGCAGGGACGCTTCCCCTGGAGAAGCTGGTTGGGTGGCTGGTCCAGACGAGATGAGGATGCTGTTACACGCGCTGTAGAATTATGCGGCATCGAACAACTTCTTGATCGTCCCTTGCAAAACCTCTCAGGAGGGCAGCTACAACGCGCTTGGATCGCAATGACACTGGTTCAGGACACACCAATTATACTGCTCGACGAACCCACGACCTTTCTGGATGTTGCAAACCAGTTAAGCCTTCTCGACCTGCTTTCAGTATTGCGCGATGCAGGACGCACAGTGGTTGCAATATTGCATGACCTCAATCAGGCCGCGCGCTATGCAGATCAACTGGTTATGCTGAAAAATGGGCGGGTCGTGGCGAAAGGAAACACACAGCAGGTCTTCACTGCGCCCAATATTGATAGCGTCTTTTCGGTCCGTTCGAGAATGGTGGATGACCCTGAGACAGGCATTGCCGTGTGCATTGCCTCATCATCTGCTTAATGGGTACCTCCGTGTCGGCATATTGGCGTATTTTCCAGTTCTCCATTCTTTCTGTGCTGCTTATTGTGGCTGCTATTCTGCATCTGAAACTTGGTGCGCGTCAGCTTGACTGGAGCACGGTTTGGCAAACGCTTGTTGCCTATGTTCCAGCCAATCCTTTGCACAGCATCATAATCGAAATGCGAATGCCCAGATTGATGGGTGCTGTGATTGTGGGTGCAGCGCTTGGTCTTGCAGGTGCACTGATGCAGGCTGTAAGCGAAAATCCACTTGCAGATCCCGGGCTTATGGGCGTGAACAGCGGCGCAGCTTTCTTCGTGGTAATCGGATTGCTGGTGTTTCCGGGTAATACGCTTGCCATGATCCCACTCTTAGCCTTCGCTGGTGCTATTGTTGCAGCGGGTTTTGTGCTTCTTAACACTGGAACTGATCCCAATCCGGTTCGTCTTGTTTTATCAGGCGTGATGGTTGCAGCCCTGTTCAGTGCTTTAACCTCAATGGTTCTTTTGCTGGATCAACAAGGACTTGAGAGCTTAAGGCGCTGGCTTGTCGGTTCGCTTGCTTTCGATAGTTCACAAGCGCGGTGGCAGACCTTTCCGTTCATCATGGTGGGGGGATGCATTGCAATCGCAAATATCCCTGCGCTCAATCTGCACCGCTTAGGCGCCCAATCGGCAGCACTGATGGGATTGAATGTATTGCGAATGCGCCTTTCATCCCTTCTGGCGATCGTGCTTCTGGCTGGGTCATCCGTCGCAATCGCAGGACCTATAGGATTTGTCGGCCTCGTCGCGCCGCATATCGGGCGTATTATCTTTGGCAACGATTATCGGTTCATCGTGCCAGCAAGCCCTCTGATTGGCGCATTGCTAATTGTCGTGAGTGACATTATCTCCCGTACTGCTGTCAGTCCGTTGGAAATCAATACTGGTATTGTGACTGCCATCGTCGGCGGTCCCATTTTCATTGCTCTCGTATTGGGCAAGGTAAAATGATGAAAGCGCGAACAACCGCCACCAAGCAGACCTACAAGCGTTTCTCCCATGGCCGAATAATTCTACTGGGTATAATGGCCTTGCTTGCGGGAATAGCATTGCTGGCGATGACGCTTGGTAGCTATCCGGTTACACCTGCCGAAATTGCTCTGGCTTTTTTAGCACCTGATAGAGCTGATAATGCAATATGGAGTATTGTTGTCGACACGCGCCTTCCGCGGATATTACTCGCGATCTTTTCAGGCATGGCTATGGCTCTTGCAGGTGTTATACTACAAGTGCTCACACGCAATTCACTTGCTGCACCTGGGTTGGTGGGTGTCGAGGCCGGCGCGGGATTAACTGTGCTTGCTGCACTCATTCTCTGGCCTGCTGCACTTGCTGTGGAACTTTATCCACTTGCCGCTTTGGTTGGTGGATTGCTGGTAGCACTCTTCGTGATTGCACTATCATGGAACAAAGGGGTTTCGCCCCTGCGCCTCCTTCTGGTTGGAGTTGGTGTCACAGCCATCCTCAGCGCAATTTCAGATTTGCTGATTACTTATGGTCGTATCGATCATGTGGAATCGGCTTTGCTCTGGATTGCCGGTAGTTTGCACAAGACGGGATGGGAGAATGTGCGCGGTCAGACTTTGTGGCTGCTGCTTGCTGGTATTCCAGTGATGCTGCTTTTCCGTCAGTTTGATTTGTTTCAACTTGGCAACGCCGTTGCGGGTACGCGCGGCCTGAATGTCATGCGTTTTCAGATCATATCACTTTTGCTCAGTGTGACGCTCACCGCTTCAGCTGTCGCCAATGTGGGCACGATGAGCTTCATTGGTCTTTTAGCTCCTCATGCGGCAAGACTTCTTGTTGGAGAAAAACACCGACTGCTTTTGCCACTGGCTGCCTTAATGGGCGCTTGCATTGTTCTCATCAGTGACACAATAGGCCGTACAGTTTTTGCCCCGCTTCAAATTCCTGCCGGGCTCGTGGTGGCCGTAATTGGTGCGCCCTATCTTCTTTATCTGCTGTCGCGCAAAGGAACCACCCGATGATCAAGATAGCATCAGCGTTGCTTATTCTAATATGCAGTTTCGGATTCGTCGGCTTTTCTCATGCAGGGGAAAAACGAACATTCTCCAACAGATTTGGCTCAGTACAAGTGCCAGTCAGGCCCCACTGCGTGGTGTCTTTGCACGATTTTAGTCTGACAACACAGTTACTTGAACTAGGGGTCACGCCTTGCGGATCATCCGGCCGCAAGCGGTTGTTCACAGATACAATTTATAGAGGCGCATCGCAAAGATACGATACGTCGGATATTCAATATGTCGGAACTCATCAGGCACCAGATATCGAAACAATTGCCGCATTAAAGCCTGACCTCATCGTGGGGCTATCCTATCATGCAGCACTGCGCGATAAGCTTTCGGCCATTGCACCGGTAGTGCTTCTACCGCTGCGCGAAGAAGGTATCCGTTCTTATGCAGAGCAACTGGCTGATCTGGTGGGCAAACGCCACCGCTATGATGAACTCAACCACGAATATCAAGATGTCGTCAGCGAATTCGGGAAACGCGTAAAGAACCCTGCTTCAATTACCGTGACACCTATTGAAATTTACCGGGATGGTTTTCGGATAATCGGGAGGGGTGGCATGGAGCAGGTGATAGACGATTTTGGTCTTGGCCACGTTCCCGCTTATGAGAATAGCTCGAGCGATATACCCTATAGCTTGGAACGCCTTTCCGACTTTGATAGTGACATCATCATCGACACCTATGAAGAAATGCTGGATGAAGAAGCCGAGACACGCGCCTTTCGCTCGACTGTCCAGTGGCGCAATCTGTTTGCTGTGCGCAATCGACAATTTTTGTACTTCAACCGCAGTCGCTATGGCGAAACGATGGAAGGTTTGATTGGATCTGCGACTTTGCTTTTATCACATATCGGCGAGCGGGAAATCCTTCGGCAAAAATCGCAATAGGTAGTCTTTACACTAGCGGCGTAATTGAAACTGCACTCCAGCGACCAACCTGTTCAGTCGGGCAGTCAGTCTTCAGGGTGTCACAACGCGTATTGATGTCGAACGTATCTAACCTTAGCCGAATGAGCAGTCGTTGAGATGTCGTAGAGGCAATAACCTCAGCGTCTTCCCCGGCATCGCTGCTAGATTTATTTTCAAAAGTAATTTTTTCCCGCACTCCACTGTCGCTCCAAAACGTCAGAGCTGCGTGTTCAGCCACCTGCTCAAGGGCATCAAGTTCTGGGTTTCCCCTGTAAGCCGGAAGGTATGGAATACCCTTGCCAAGACAAGACAGGAAATCCGGTACATCTTGTGGTTCGAGACGGCCATATCTAGCGCGATGCGGTAATACGAGAAGTGAAGCAGCAAAGCGGCAGCCCCCAAGATGCGTTGACTGAAGAACCCTGAAATTTGTTGGGTCGGCATAATCACGCAAAGCTTTCCAAGTCGCAAAGCCGTAACGAGCGCAGCAAGGGTCCTGTTTTCCATCTGTGCAGCACAGGATTGTAATGCGCTCATCGGGCTCTCCGGCAAGTTTCCCTCCCGCTGCCAGCATAAGCAATTGTTCGGACAAAATTTCAGGCGTTGCCGAACGCAGAATAAGATTGTCACATGACAAAGCAATTTCATCGCCCTCCACGAGAGCGACATGAATTCCAGCCTGATTAGCAGCAATGATTGCCGCTGCGAGCTGCGCAGACATGCCGAAAGCGTTTGTTCTTGGCACACGCCAGTGCCGACGCGGCCAATGCAACAGCACATAGCGTCTGGCGGCAACCCCAGCGCCCGGCATAGGCTCGCCACGCTCCAGGCAAACGTCACGACAAAATTTATGAGAGCTCATACTTGGTCAATTGTTTATAGCGATGCCGCATTAGCGAAGCTGATGTTAATGGAATGACTATCCAACACTATATGCTTCGATAATGACATAGAAAATATTAAACTCGGCATTCATTCTGCAAACTGCCAACAGCCCTTTGAAACTATCGCATTACACGTACCAATCTGTTGAAGCAGTCTGCGTCTTCCACATGGATGCATAGCGACCGGAGTTTGATAAAAGCTGCGCTTGCGTACCCTGTTCTTTCAATTGGCCGTCTTCAATGACAACAATTTTGTCGGCAGCGACAATTGTCGAGAGCCGATGCGCTATAACAATCACAGTGCGCTCGCGCACCAATGCATCAATTGCCGATTGCACCGCCACTTCGCTTTCTGTGTCCAACGCAGCCGTTGGCTCATCGAGAATAACAATCGGCGCATTCTTCAGCATTGCTCTGGCGATGCTTATACGCTGGCGCTCCCCGCCGGACAGACGCCCGCCTAAGGAGCCAACCTGCGTTTGATAGCCGTCTGGCAAACGGCTGACAAATTCATGGCAATGTGCAGCACGTGCTGCTGCCTCCACATCTTTATCGCTCGCATCCGGACGCGCCATACGAATATTGTTGAGGATCGTATCGTCAAACAAATATACGTCCTGAAAAACCACAGAGATGAGCTGATTTAGATTGTCCGGGTCGATCGATTTAACATCGACACCACCAATCTTTACCGAACCATGATCGGCATCGGCCTGCCGCATCATCAGTCGCGTTATCGTTGTCTTGCCTGAACCGGATGGGCCAACCAGAGCCGTCAGGCTTTTTTCTGCAAATGTAAGCGTGATATTTTCAAGCACGGAACTCCCGCCAACCGCTTCATAACCAAAGGATACATTATCAAACTCGATTGCATAGTTTTGCGGAGTTTGGGGAGGCAGTTGTTGCGGCAAAGGTTTGATATCGAGAAGCGCCTCGATTTTCCCCAATGCCGTTTCCATCAGGTCAATGATGAGTGTCATCAAAATGACTGTACTCAGCGGCTCAGCAAACCGAACCACAATAATAGTTATAGCTGCGAGCAGCCCAACCTGTAGCAAATTATACGTCACAAGCCATGCGCCTATGACCACGACCAGAAGCAAGCCAATTTCCATGGCGGTCGCAATCATCAGATTAGGCTTTGTACCTTTACGCTGCCCGTAAGCCTGCACATTCTCCAGATGCTCAATGCTGGCATTGAGACGCAGTGCCCTGTCGCCAACCGCGCCTGCCGTGCGCAACACGTGTAGCCCTTGCGCATATTCTAGCATTTCAGCGCTTGCCTGTTCTGTAGCATCAGCCAATGCCCTCATTCCACGTCCGAATGCAGGCCGGCGCCATCGATAAAACGGAATGAGAACAGGAAAGATCACCAGCAAAAGCAATCCCATCCGCCAATCGAAAAACAAAGTAGCAATGGCAACCACAAACGGCGTGATAACGGCGGTTGCAATCTGATTGCCAATCGTCAACACGTAGGTGAGGTTTTCATCCACATTGCCCAGCAATGTCGCATTGACCTCGCCCGCTCGTTTATCCTGCAATGTCAGCAGCGGGATTTTGCGCAGTTGCAAACCAAGCTCTGAGCGCAACTCATGCGTATTGCGCACCATTTCGCCGTTATAATCAAAGCTCTGCGCCTTCCAGCGCACAATAGTGCTTGCAATCATCAATAGAGCCATCACCAAGAGCCATGGCACAATTCCCTTCCAAGTGGCATTGGCCGTCAGCGATATAAATACCGGCATGATGCAGGCAAATGCCAGTCCCTGAAGTGCAGCGGCCAGACCTAGCCCGATTAAGCTTCGGCGTAATCCATTCGCGCGACTACGCGCAGCACGCATCAACTGCTGCCATGTCACGCGGAGAGATGTGGTTCCGGTTTCTGTCGCCATCACATCGTTTCTCCTGTCAAACGCCAGTCGCGCGCACGCTCATAATGGCTCCATAACCGCGCATAAACCCCACTTTTGGCTACAAGTTCATCGTGCTTACCGCACTCTTCCAGACGCCCGCGATCAAAAACAAGGATCTGGTCAGCGTGACGAATGGTTGACAGCCGATGAGCAACCATAAGCACAGTTTTACCCTTCATCAGATAAGCGAGAGCTTTAACGATTGCGGCCTCGTTTTCGGCATCGGCAAAAGCTGTTGCTTCATCCAGAACAAGGATCGGCCTGTTCTGCAGGATTGCTCTCGCAATCGTAATTCTTTGTCGCTGGCCGCCAGATAGAAAAATGCCGCGTTCGCCGCAAAGCGTCTGATAGCCAGCCGGAAACGACATAATAAATTCGTGCGCCTGCGCAGCTTTGGCCGCCTCAATAACATCATCCAAAGAGGCATCTGGCATGCCAATAGTGATGTTCTCAGCAATCGTACCTGAAAATAAAAAAGTATCCTGAAACACGAGCGCTACCTGTTGCATCAGGCTCTCAGTCGGAATGAGACGCAGATCGGCTCCGCCAATCAGAATTTGGCCCTCGCTCGTATCCCAAAAGCGAGCAACCAAGCGGGCAACTGTTGTCTTGCCTGCACCGGACGGACCAACAAGGGCGGTTATCGTATCCGGTTTTGCTATAAATGAAATATCGTGAAGCACGTTCGGCTGGTCAGCCTTATAGCGGAACCCCACATTTTTAAATTCGATGCCGGAATTCGACGGGAGCTGTGCGTCTTTAATCTCAACTTCTTTCAATACGGGTGTCTCAAGCACCTGTTGAATACGCTGAACACTCATTTGCGTGCGCGAAATCAGATGTTTCAAAGACATAAGAGGTAATAATGCCTCAGCCATTCCAGTACAGATCAGGAGCACTGCAACAAGTGCCGCAAGGCTTAACCCATCGTTCAAAAACAGCCACACACCAAACCACAACACAACGGTGACTGTCGGCATCGGGTTAAGAATTGCCATCGAAAAGCGTGCTGAAAAGCCTGCTTTTTGATACCATTGCAAAACGATTTCAAGATAGTTTTCGAGAGCTTTTTGGTAGCGTCCAAATGTAGCCGTACCACTGTCAAAGCTGCGTACGACTGGCATCGCCTGGACATATTCAACGACCGAAATACTCACTTGCTCACGCGCCAGATTAAACCGGTGCATCATCTCGTGGCTATTACTCATGGTTTTTGCAATCACGCCAAACCCAAAGACAAGAACGGCAGTTGCAACCAGCCCAAGACGCCAATCAAGAATGAAAAGCACTACAAATGAAACAAGCGGCGAAACATAGGACCGTGCATAAAGTGGCGTGCTGTCAGCTACAAAGGCATGCAGTGCTTTAACATCGTCCATCATAATTTTGGCAAGCGCAGCCGGTCCGGTATCTTCGACATATCCGAGCGGCACTTTGGCGAGATGCGCTGCAAGTTTTCGGCGCAGCAAAGTTTCAAGGCGGAAGGCCGCATAATGCGACTGATTAAAGGAAAAGAGCTTAAACACATAAGAAAGCGCGACGGACAATGTCGCAATTCCCATCGCCACCCAAGGGAACTGATCAGACTGGCTAAACAATGATTGCAAAGCCCATGCGAGTGCAATCAGACCGAGAACCGTAAAAGCCGATGCAAAGGCAGACAACACCATCGCAAAGCGAATTTTTCCAACAACCGGATGCAATATCGACCACACGCTTGGCGGCTTCACTTCACTATCTATCTTGGACATCAAACTCGCTCTGTCTTTTGGGAAACATTTTGATCTGACTTCATCAGATCCTTTTGAAGGCTCGATTGTTTGGTCGACGCGCGTGCTCAGCTTTTACGCGAAAGCATGAGTAGGCCTGCTTTTGGAGCATCCATTATTTCGCTTGTCTCGAGACCCGCAGCTAATGCCATATCGGAAAGCATCGTTCGGCTATAGAACTGCATGGATTGCGCCATCCGGCCAAAATATCCGCCAATGTCGTCGCGCATTTCCGGCGGCGCTGTCACCAGTGCGAGAATACCGTCTGGTTTTAACACTCGCGCCATTTCGCGTAATGCCCCTTCCGGATCAGGAAAGAAGAAAAACGCATTCAGGCAATAGATCTTGTCTGCACTGGCTGTTTGTAGCGGCAGTTGCAACGCATCCGCCTGAACAACATTGAGACGCCCCGCCCGAACTGCGGCATGATTTAATTTGGCTGTCGCATCAACCATTGCCTGACTATGATCGACTGCAACAGCCCGGCAACCCGTCATCAATGCCCTGCGCATGAAGACGCCACCGCCGCAACCAACTTCGACAATTGTATCATCGACATCAGGTGCAGCTTTTGCCAGCACAAGATCAAAGCCCGGCTTGTGTGCGAGCGGAAACCTGTAAAGCAGGCGTCCTAACAGGCCGTGCGGTTTACGCGCAATGCGATCAACCAGTTTATCAGCGAAATCGCTCATCTTAGGCGCCTGTTGCATCTTCATGCAGTGGCATGAGAGCCGCAGGAGAAAGCCTGCTTCTCACCAACCGGGCAACAACAAGAATGAGTAGCCCTCCGCAGGCAACCGCAAGAAACATCGTACTGTAGCCAAGAAGTGATGCCAGCCAGACAACAATTCCTGCAAATAGCATTTCGCCTGTTACATTGACACTCTGCAACAATGTAACGTCTGTTCCCGCCTGCTTACCTGAACCGCCGAATGACATATTCAAAGTTGCGGCGCAAACTGCGATAATCCCGCTGCCGATATTCAGCCAAAGCGTTGCGATGGCTACAGTCATCCAGTTAACTGGTAGCGATCCGAGCGCCAGAAGCCCCCATGTGCCAAGCCCAACCATCACCACAAAAACCCCGATGGTCAGCCCTGTCCAGAGCTTGCGTGAAGCAAGCCAGCTACCTGCCGGGCTGCCCAATACAATGAGTACCAAACCACCAAGTGTTGCCACCAAACCCGCTTCCTGATTGCTCCAGCCAAGATCAACCAGAAACAGTTTCGTGATGCTCATCCCGCCCGCATGCGCACTGCCGTAGAGAAATGCCAGCAGTAATAGTGGCCAAATGCCCTGGCGACGGAAGCAATCCGAAAGGCGTGCTTTGCCTTGCGTAGCAATGTGGCTTGCTTGCGGTTCTTCCTTCCACAGCAAGACCAGTATGATCGTTGCCAGCGGAATGAGTGAAAGCAAAAGAAGCAAATATTGCTGGCCGAGTGTGTCGATGAGAAGCAGTGCGCCACCGCCGCCAACCATGAACCCTGCCATCATACCGCCAATTTGGAGCGCATTGGCACGGCTTAATGCGCCTGCACGCAGACGTTCAGCAGCCAGCCCGTCGGTTGCGGTATCTTGTGTTGCGCTTGCAAGCATGCCGACACTCATGATGACGATCATCAGCACGGCGTTTGCGGATGTGGCAGGCACAAACGCCAGCAACACCATGGCAATCAGCAAAAGCGTTTGCATTGTCAGCAACCAGCTGCGCCTGCGCCCGAGCGTGGCACTCCAGCAATTATCGACCATTGGTGCCCAGAATATCTTAAGTATCCATGGTAACCCTGCCAGAGGCACAAATGCCAGTAACTCCAGGGACACGCCGTTCTGACGCATGATGACGGGGAATGCTTCCATCGCCATGCCCATCGGAATGCCTTGCGAGAAATACAAGGCACCAATGAGGATCAGCAAAAAATGATCACTGCGTTGTTTCGCGACCGGATCAGCCTGCACCTTCATCGAAACGTCAGTCATAAAGCTTACCACTTCGCCGCAAGGGTCAGTCCATAAGAGCGTCCCTGTGCTGCAACGCCCATATCGGTGCCCGAATAGCTGAAATAGTTCTTCAGATAGGTCTCATCCGTGAGGTTTTTACCCCACAATGTTGCACTCCACCAATCTTTGGAAAGACCAATATGCGCATCAACGAGGTTCGTCGGCTTCTGACGGTAATTATTGGATGAAGTAAACGAGTAAGAACTGCGATAGCTATAATCAATGCCAGCATTCATGTTCCAATTGTTTTGGAATTCATGACTCCAGCGCAGACCGGCATTAAAACTATGTTCAGGAGCAAAGGGCAGCGGATTCCCTGAATAATTTTCTCCCATGACCTCATCAACAAAGTCGTCATACTCTGCATCGGTATAACCATAGCTACCCGACAAGGATAGCGCATGGGTGATCGCCCATGTACCTTCCAGCTCGAAGCCTTTGGAGGTCGCAGCCGCAGCATTGCGATACACGCGTGTTACCGGCGTGGTGTAGATTACAGCCTGCTGGTCTTTCCAGTCGATGTAGAAGGCGCTGGCAGCAAGAGTGACCTGGCCATCGAGAATTGTCGTCTTTGCGCCAATCTCGTAGCTGGTCGTGGTTTCAGGATCATAACTGTTAGCGGAGCCATTCGCTTCAATATAAGGGCTGATACCACCGGCCTTATAACCGCGACTGATCTTCGCATAAACAATGTTGCCTTCAGAGAAATGCCATGTGGCACTGGCTTCTGGCGAGAAGTTTGTGAACGAAACGTTGTCGTCAGCATAGCCAGGATAGCCGAACATGTAGGTGCCGCTAGGGGTGCTGATTTCCGAGCTGGTGCTCTTGCGATCATGCGTGATGCGTCCGCCCACCGAAAGCTCAAGCTTAGGCATGACGTAGTACGACACTTCACCAAAGGCCGAGTACGTATCTGTCTTCTGTTCAAAGACGTCGCGGCTCAACAGATCACGCGGCAAAGAAGCAAGATCGAAATACTGAGTCCCATCAAATTTTTCATGCATGTAGAAAAGACCGCCAGTCCAGCGCAGTGGCCCGTCATCATTGGAGGACAAACGGACCTCCTGACTGAACTGACGCTGTCTCTCGACCTGACCCTGAACAAGATATGGAGTGGTCGTAAAATCACCGTCGAGGAACTGCGAAAAATCATGCCCGCGTACAGCGGTAATCGATGTCAGCTCATAATCACCTAAGTCGTGGTCGATCCGAGCCGATATGCCACCGGACTTTGTACTGGTTTCAGGATCGAAATCGTGCTCAGCTTTACCGTCAAATGCGAGATCGACAGGCGCGTACCATAGACCTCCATCACTTTTGTCGCGTGAGAAGTCAGCTACAACTTTTAATCGGGTGCTCTCATTCAAACTCCCGGCGACGGTAAAACGACCGGTAAAGTAATTGAGATCGCCAACGTCCTCACCATTATAAAGATTGCTGATGTAACCATCCCGGCCAGACCATGCCGCTGCACCACGAACAGCCAGACCTGTTCCCTCTATCGGAGTTTCAAAGGCAGCTTTTATCCGCTTTTCACTTTCGCTGCCGTAAGTCACCGACATTTCCGCGCCGGGCTTATCGCCGGGCAGGCGTGACAGCAGGTTAACTGCGCCGCCAATGGTGTTCTTTCCATAAAGAACTGATTGAGAGCCGCGAACAATCTCAACGCGCTCCAAATCATCAAGGAGAACCGGGAAACCAAGCGGACGCGCGACAAAAACATCGTCGAGGAACAATCCAACAGCTGGCGAACGGTCGACACCACCGGAAATCCCCAGCGAGCCGACGCCCCGAATTGAGAGTGGGCCGCCCTGACCATTATAATTCACGTTTGGCGCTCTGAATGCCGCATCTTCCAATGTGGTGACATCACCCGGAACCAGCTGATCTTGCTGGATAACCGAAACAGATACAGGCGCATCCTGTATTTTTTCTTCGCGGCGTCGTGCTGTTACTGTGATGGGATCGAGGACAATCGTATCTTCTTTGACTTGCTGCGCGGCATTTTCCTGCGCTGCTGCACCATCAACCAAAAGAATAAATCCAAGCGTTGCCAGCAGGCAGTTGGAAAGCAGGAAATTTACGCGCTTCTTAATCATGAGTTTAGTCCCCAAGTTTTAGAAGCTCTGTTTGCGATAGCTGAACCCTGAGAACAAGGGCCTGTAGTTTAGGGATCGCGTCAAAGTCTTTAGGGATCGCGCATCAATTGCTGAATTGGTTACGCAAAACCCTTGCGTCCTGTCACCTGCGTCGGCGAGATGCCAAACCGCTTGCGAAATTCCGTGGCAAAATGAGCCGGATGATAACCCATATTATGGGCAACGCGCGATATCGAAGTCTCGCCGGACTCCAGCAGACTGCGTGCTTCTTCGAGACGTCGGGATTTTACAAAGGAATAAACTGGTGCGTCAAACAGATCAACAAACCCAGCGCCCAGTTTGCGGGCATTCGTGCCCACCATTCTCGCTAGTTCCGTAACAGTAGGCGGATTTGCCAGATCCGACATCAGAATAGAGCGCGCTGCATGGAAACATTCTATATCCCGTGCCGTCCATCGCGCATGTTCACGCTCATCCGTCACGCCATCATTCGATACCAGATGCGAGATGAATTCCAGCGCTTTACCCGTCATATACAATTTGCGGGGCGCACCGCGCAGAGGACAGCTCAACATTTGCCATGAGATTCCGTTGAGCGCTGCAGTTCCACAATTCTGCGTATTTTTAGCTGCAGCAACAATTGCAGAAACAGCTTCCGATCCGAGGCCACTTTCCGCCTGATCAGGGTCTATCTGGATAAAAACGGCGCTCAACGTGCCACTCACGAGAGAGCAATGGTTGGTCTCAACAATCTTTTCACTATTGAAGACAGCTGTTTGTCCCTTCTGCCAAACTCTGCGCCCTAACTGATCCTGCTCGACTTCAACATGCCCCGCCGCAATCGCGCCCATCCAGATGCCTGGATCCATAACCGAGCGCCATGCTTGCCCACTCTTAACGGGCATGCTGTCGATAAGGATCTTCAATCCGGCTGCTTCGATTATTTCCACGATGGTGCCTCGAGTTTTTGCACCAACTAACACACATTACATGACTATTAAAGTCAAGTTTATATCTCAGCAGACAAATTGACCGATCACACCAACAAAATTATTTCACTAACCAAGAACGAAATGCCTCAATAGGTTGTCCGACCACCACTGAGATCAAAGGTGGCAGCGGTGGTGTAGGAGTTTTCTTCCGACAACATCCAGACAACCATGGACGCAACTTCGCTGAGTTCGACAAAGCGGTCCCGTGGAATGCGCACCCGCATATAGTCTATGAATTCTGGTGTTAATCCGTCGAGTATAGGCGTCTTGGCAGTCGTCGGCGTGATGCAATTGACTGCAATGCCCGTTTTTGCCAGCTCTTTTCCGAGTGATTTTGTCAGGCCAATCACACCCGCTTTTGCGGCACTATAGGCTGCCAGATTGGGATTTCCCTCTTTGCCAGCAACCGACGGAATATTGACGATGCGCCCATAATTATTCTCTGTCATCAGAGGAACGACCGCACGGCAGCAATTAAATGTGCCAGTCAGATTAACTGCAACGACTTTGTTCCATTCATTCAAGTCGTAATCGACCAGCGGCTTAACTGGCCCCGTAATACCGGCACTGTTGACCAGTCCATCAATGGTTGAAAAAGCATCATGAGTCTGAGCTGTCGCATGGGCAACACTCTCCGCATCTACCACGTCAACACCAAAGGCAATGCATTCAGGGGAAAGCTTGCGGGCAGCCTTTTCGGCCTCTCCCGCATTCAGATCCCAAATCGCAACAACAGCTCCCGACTGCACCAGTCGATCCGCAATCGCATAGCCGATCCCTTGCGCGCCACCTGTTATGATGACGCGCTTCCCGTTCATATCAATCCGGTTCATTGCTATCCCCTAAACCTCAATCACACCTTCAGGCCGCAGCGGTGACCTGGTTCTGGACACCCAGTCCCTCGATCTCAACGCGCATCGTGTCTCCGGCCTTCAGGTAACGCGGAGGCTTCATGCCCATTCCAACGCCGGGCGGTGTTCCGGTCGTGATGACATCACCCGGTTCGAGCTTCATGAATTGGGAAATATAGGAAACAATGAAAGGCACCTTGAAAACCATGGTGCTGGTCGAGCCATTTTGAACACGCTCACCATTGACGTCGAGCGTCATCGCAAGTGCATCCACGTCAGCAATCTCGTCAGGCGTAACCAACCATGGCCCCAAGGGACCAAATGTCGGACAGCCTTTGCCCTTCATCCAGTTACCCCCGCGCTCAAGCTGATATGATCGCTCCGAGACATCGTTACAAACGCAATAACCGGCAATGTAATCGACAGCTTCATCCTCGGTTACATAGGATGCGGTTTTGCCAATCACGATTGCAAGTTCAACTTCCCAATCTGTCTTCTGTGATCCACGCGGGATAAGCACGGTATCATTTGGACCGACAATACAGGACGGTGCCTTGTTAAACAGAACCGGCTCGTCCGGCACAGCCATTCCACTTTCCGCCGCGTGATCTGCATAATTGAGACCAACAGCGATAAAATTGCCAACGCCAGTAACGCAAGAGCCCAGTCGCGTACCCTCTTGTACCAGAGGTAGATTCTGAATGTTTACCCCCGCAAGCTTCGTTCCAATTGTTGGCAGTTCCTTGCCAGAAATATCGCTTAGAACAGACGAAAGATCGCGAATGGAGCCATTCTCATCAACAATGCCCGGCTTTTCAGAACCAGCTTCTCCAAACCTTACAAATTTCATTTCTCTCTCCCTTAAATCGAACGTGTCAAAAGATGTAATGATCTGCTTGGCCACCTACCCACCAACCAAGCCAAATGCGATTTCAGTTGCTCATCAGAGCAGCCCCCGTCCCGCCAGATTCCGCATCAAGTGTGACGCACCAAAAACCCATGGCGTGCATTGCGTTGAGAGCTTTACCCTATTGCGCAAGGTGCCCAGCTTACTGTTGGAAATCGATACAACATCACCAACATGATGGGTGAACCCCTGCCCTTGCTCGCCGCGATCTTCCGTTGGAGCAAACAATGTACCCATGAACAAAACCAATCCATCAGGATATTGATGATGCGCACCGATAGTCTGTTCAACCAGATCGAGCGGGTGGCGGCTGATCTCTTTCATTGAGCTATGCCCACGCAACAAAAAGCCGTCATCGCCCTCAACCCTCAGCGTCAATTCGGCTGAACACACATCATCGAGATCATAGGTCTCATCAAACAAACGCAGCAACGGGCCTATTGAACACGAAGCGTTGTTGTCTTTCGCCTTACCCAATAAAAGTGCCGACCGCCCTTCTATATCACGAAGGTTCACGTCATTCCCCAGTGTTGCTCCTACAATCCGCCCCTGACTGTTGACCGCAAGCACCACTTCTGGTTCGGGGTTGTTCCACTTGGACGCCGGGTGAAGACCTACATCAGCACAATGCCCAACGGAGGATAAAACCTGCGCTTTCGAGAACACCTCGGCATCTGGCCCGATACCGACTTCAAGATATTGAGACCAGACACCCTCATCAATAAGAGCTGTCTTGACCTCTTCTGCCGCGGGGGAGCCTGCTTTGAGGTCACGCAAGCTTTCCCCAATAACGGCAGCGATACGGCCACGAATGCGCGATGCCAATTCCGGATTGCCCGCGGCACGTTCCTCGATCACACGCTCCACCATGGAGCGAGCGAATGTAACCCCACAAGCCTTAACAGCCTGAAGATCAATGGGCGCAAGCAGATGGACTCGCCCGTCAGACCCATTATTCAAAAGGTTTGAAATATCGGCAATTGGCTCGCCCATGGATTGAGCGACATAGGCTGCCGGATCTCCCATTTCCAAAAGATCACGCATTGTTGGTACAACAGTGCTCGTTATATCGAGAACCTGACCATCGCGTATCGCTACAATCGATGGTCCCTGAACATCCTCACGCCAAACACGCCCGACAAATGTTCCGCTGTCTAAAAAGTCCTGAGCAGACATAGATTTCTTTCAGAGCTAAGTCAGTTTAAGAGATGGAAAACGTGCGAAATGGCTGCCTTTAACGTTTAACACTGGACAAATTTTGCAAGTCGGCTGACCCCATCCATCAGGCGCGCTTCATCAGAAACCGCATGGCACCAGCGCAACCATCCATTGCCTTCTGGCCCAAAGGCTGACCCCGGTGCGAGGCCGAGTCCGGCTTCCGAAACAAGTCGCTTCGCAATTTCAACAGAGTCAGATTGTCCTGCAATGCGGAAGAACACATACATGGCTCCGCCAGCGTCCGGGACATCAACGCCGGGGATATCCAGTAAACCGGACACGAGGAGATTACGCGTTCGCGCCAATCGAGAGCGAAGATTGACAATCTCAGCTTCACCCTGCTCAAGTGCAACAGTGGCCGCACGCTGGATAGGCTCAAATACACACGAGAAATTATACTCGATCAACTTCGCCAGATCGTCAGCCATGGCAACCGGCGCTGTTATCCAGCCAGCGCGCCAACCAGTCATCGACCAAGCTTTGGAAAAGCTATTCACCGAGATCAACCGTTCATCAGCATTCATATGCCGCAGAAAACTTGGAGCGGAGCGAACAGCTGGATCGTAGATCAAACGCTCGTAAACCTCATCGGCAACGACCCAAATTCCGAGCCGTCTGCAATGCGCGGTGATTGCCTCGATTTGCTCGTCCGTAATCGTCCATCCCGTCGGATTGTTGGGCGAATTCACGATCAGCATTTTGGTGTCTGGCGTGAGTGCAGCCAACAGATGATCAAGATCAAGCGACCATTTTCCGCCGCTCACATTCAATGAAACGCGCTCGACATAAGCACCCGCAATGCGCGGAATTTCCGTAATATTCGGCCAAAGTGGTGTAATGGCCACCACTCGATCACCCGGAGACAACATCAATTGCGATACGACTCCGAGACCTGTAACGCCTGAGCCGACAACGCTGATGCGATCCGTCTCAATTTCGCGCCCGTGCAGGTCAGTCATATATGCAGCAATAGCTTTGCGCAAATAAGGGCGGCCGAGATTTTGAGCGTAAAAAGTCTCGCCTGCTGAAAGCGACTGCATCGCCGCATCTCGTATAAACCCAGCAGTCGGCTGGTCGGTCTCTCCAAACCAGAATGGAAGAACATCTCCCCGACCCATAGCACTATTGGCTACTTCTCTGATTTGCGAACTGGAAAGCGAGCGGACTGCGTCACGCGCTTGCGTTGGGAACATTTGTTTCTGCAACATGAGGCTCAGGACCCATTAATTTGACGGAAATGGTGTGAGACCATCCGTTTGGATACGAGGAGAGAAGACGAAGGAAATGTAATCATTTTCGAGGCTTTTCGACACAGTAGCCGGGCGGATGGGCCACATCCTCCGGACACCGAAATGAACAGGCGATCTGCTGCGTCAAGACGATCAACCGGGGGAAACACCCCGTTTTCACGTCTTTCCTTGCATATCTGGTCATATCAGGTGCCATTTCCATTAAATTTATGAGTACTGAGCCTAATTGTCCTTTCTCGTATCAGGACAGAAAACACTCAGGCATGGACGATTGAGTTCAGGAAGAACCGGGCACGCTCGGTCTGCGGATTATCAAAGAAAGCATCGGGTGCGTTTTGTTCGATGATCTCGCCTTTTTCCATGAAGATGATGCGGTCTGAGATACGGCGCGCAAATGACATTTCATGGGTCACAACCAGCATTGTCACGCCAGTGCGCGCAAGGCTCTGAATCACGTCAAGAACTTCCCCAACCATTTCAGGGTCGAGCGCCGATGTTGGTTCATCAAACAGCAACACTTCTGGCTCCATAGCCAAGGCGCGCGCGATTGCGACGCGTTGCTGCTGCCCGCCAGAAAGCTGATCCGGATATTTGTTAACATGCTCGCTCAAGCCAACACGTTGCAGGAGCTGGTGCGCCTTTTCCTCAGCCTCTGCCCAACTGCGACCACGCACCCGAACTGGCGCAATAGCGACATTGCGCAAGGCGGTCATATGCGGAAACAGATTGAACTGCTGAAAAACCATTCCAACTTCAGCGCGAACTTTTTCGAGCTCTTTGCCTTCACGCACTGGAACACCATCAACAACGATTGAGCCAGATGTAAACGTCTCAAGAAGATTGATGCAGCGGATGAGCGTTGATTTACCCGAGCCGGATGAACCAATAATTCCAACAACCTCCCCGCGGCGTACCGAGAGGTTCACATTCTTCAATGCATGGAATTTTCCGTAGTATTTTTCCAAAGCCGAGATTTCGATCAGCGTCTCGGAACTCTGCTTGTCAGGGTTTTCATTCGTCATGATGTCTTCCTCCCACGCAACCGTTATCGGCTCTTCTTCTGACGCTTTTCGAGCATGCTCACGACGCGAACCATCGGGATCAGCATCAAAAGGTAGAGAATGGCAGCACCAACAAGAGGCGAGGGATTGGCATAATAGGCCTGTGCCTGCGTTGCCTGTTTCAACAGATCAGGCAAAGCCACAACAGATGCAAGTGCGGTGTCCTTTATCAAACCAACAGCAACCCCGGTCGCCGGCGGAATGACGAGACGCATCGCCTGAGGCAAAATAATATCCACCATCAACCGTGGCCATGAGAACCCAAGAGCATGCGCGGCTTCAAACTGACCACGGGGAACTGCTTCAATGCCAGCGCGAAACGTTTCGGCCATATAGGCCGATGCGACCAGTGAAATGGCTGTTGTCGCCGCCCAGAATGCAGACAACCGTAGCCCGACAAAAGGCAGTGCATAATAAACAAGGACAAGCAAAACCAGCAGCGGAATTGCACGAAAAACGTCGATATAAGCGATTGCAAAAATACGAATGGGTTTCGGCGCATACATGCGGATCAGGACCAGAACGAGCCCAAGAATGACCGAAGCAATCAAACTTGTCACACCCAGCAGTGCCGTTAATCCGAAGCCCTGCAACATCAGTGGGGCTGCGTTCTTCAGAACCTCAAAGTTCAGAAACGTTGAGTAAAAATCCATAGGCGAGACCAACTATCCCAGTAGTGGAAGACGAGTTATCCGTAGGAAAAGTTGCCGGAAATGTTTCCGGCAACTGACTGATCAATGGGCGATCATTTACCGGGGATTGGACGCACTTCAATGGTGCTCGAATCTTTGGCCGGGGCGGTGCCGAACCATTTTTCATGGATGCGGGCAATTTCGCCATCTTCCTTGAGCTTACTGATCACAGCGTTCAGTTCTGGAAGCAGAGGGCTGTCTTTTGCCAACATAATCGCGAACTGTTCGTTCGTTGGGATCGTGTCGACAATCGCATATTGCGGCTTGTCCTTGATATAATATGCGTCGATCGGGCAATCATGGACAAAAGCGGCAACACGTCCGGTCGCGATATCGAGCATAGGCTCGCTCACACCATCATAACGATTGATTTCGGTAATGCCGTATTTGTCTTTGTTTTCCGTCGCCCACATCTCGCCGGTTGTTCCGGTGACAACGGCCAGCACTTTGCCATTCAAGTCCTTCAGGCTTTTTACATCGCCATTTGAACTCGTTGTGAGGCAGGCATCGGCATCATAATATGGCTGGGTGAAAGCAACCGATTCCAGACGCTTGTCAGTAATCGTGACCGTACCAATCGCAATATCAGCACGTCCGGATTGTACCGTCGCGAAAATGCTGTTGAATGGCATCTGGGTGTAATTGATCTTCTTGCCGGTGCGTTCACCGATGAGATTAACCAGATCAACCTCAAAACCAACGAGATTGCCAGAGCCATCTTCAAACTCGAATGGCACATTGGCCGTGACCGAAGCGACGTTCAGGTCGCTCGCATATGCTGCACCCGCGAACATCGAAATAACACTGGCGAATAGAATTGCACGCTTCATCATTTTTGGAACCTCCCGTTTCCGACAACAGTCTTGAGTACTGCTGGCAAACGGGTACACTGACGAAATTCGCGCCGGTATCACCCCTAGGGGGGACAGAACATCGGCGGGCAGTGAGCATAATACAATGATGAAAATACAGCACAGTGGCGCAAACAAAACCCAGGATTCTGTAGTCGCTGAAATGATCTCCGCGATCGACAATCCAGAATATCCGCGCATTGCGATGCGAGCTCTCAACCGTCTGGTTCAGGCCGATGCATCAGCGATGTACGTCTATTCAGGTGATGAATTAGTCTACATTCTCGACGACGATATTGGGCATCTCGTGGATAGCCGGTTCCTCGACAGCTACCGCAAGACAACCTATCGTCTCAACCCGTTCTATCAGCACCATCGGATTGGCATCGAGAGTGGTGCTTACACGATGGGGCAATTGGCACGCAGCCAATCTTTCAGAAAGCCCCTCGCTGAATTCACCGGCATTGAAATCGATGACGCTGAGGAAATTGGCTATCGCACGCATGGTTTTCCCAAGCGTTGTTCCGAACTTGCCATTGCTGTCAAATTATCGCCGTTGCAAACAGTACAGATCGCGCTGTATCGCTCTGGCTATAATGCGTTTCAGACACATGAACTCTCAACGCTTAAAGGGCTCAACCAAACGTTCAGCGCACTTTACAGCCGGTTCTGGCAGCACCATCAGTTGAGCCATGTCAGCGACGACAATTTGTTGCAAAGTGCACTTCAGGGATTGTCTCGCGGCGCGCTTTCAAACCGCGAACAGGAAGTGCTCCTACTTGATTTGAATGGAAGTGACGCGCGGCAAATTGCTGGTAAGCTCAATATCTCAGAAGAGACCGTGAAGACCCATCGAAAACGGGCTTTCATCAAATTGGGCTTGAACACCAAGTCGCAGTTATTTCAAACAATCCTGCGCAGGATTATTCATAAAAAAGGCGTTGAATAGGACATTTCAAGTTTTGATAAGATCCACGCTATCTCGCGGCGTTGGATAGCGCGGCTTTTATATATTCCGCTAGGTGTTTTGACTCGATTTCAGAGGCTTCGATCAATTTTACATGGCGACGATATTTGCCCGTTCCTTTCAGGACAAGATAAGGATCGGCCAATAAAGCGCCTTGGCTAAACTCCAATGTCACATGCTGATCATAAGAGAATATGCCGCAAAAATTGACCGCTGAAGAAAACAGGATACCGCCATATTTGATTTCTTCTGAGATCGCTGGACCCGATGCAAGCACGATATCCCGCAATTGGCTTATCAATGCAAATTGATCACTGCGCCCTGTCTCGATTTCGCGCAAGAAGGCTTCAACTTTGGGGTCTGTCATTTCGAAGCGTCAATTCCATGTCTTTTGAGATCAGGCAAAATCGTGCATAAAAGCAAAGCTGCGACCAGCAGAGCAAAGCTCGCACCCACGTAATATACTGACCAGCCAATAACCGCGACAAGATTTGACAGCCCAATAATTGCAAATGTCGCGATAAGACGACTGACCCCATAAAGCACAGCATAGTCCGTTGCTGGTTGAGGCCCATCTGCCCAGCCAAGGGTTGCCGCACTCAGAATAACAAACAGACCACTTGTTCCGCCGCTCATCACAATCGCACCGGATATGGCAAGAACTGTGTCATGACGCAGTGCACCGATGATCATTCCGCCAGATGCGAACAAGCAAATGAGCGTGAATATCAAAACTCCGAAGCGTGACCCAAGAATCCTCACAACCGGTATTGCGCCAAGTGCGGCCAGCAAGCCGAAAACGGGCGCTCCAATACCCACAATCCAGCCAATCGTCTCAACTGTCACGTCTAAATCAACCAGCATAACCCGATTGAGAAATGATAGCGCAACAATCGACATGGTTGTCAGCGTCAAAAAGATCATTCTGCGGCGCATAGCACCTTGGCGAAGAACTGCAAGAATAGAAGGACGACCTGGCTTTGTCCCTTCGGTCACAAAGTCCCATTTTCGACTGAAAATGATTGGCACCGTGCTCAATGCCGAGACGGCAGCACACAAATTGAATGTCGCTGTCCATCCTAATTGATTTGATAGGGCGACAAATACCCCTCCACCAAGGATCGCACCAAATCCTAACGCTGCAACTTTCAATCCGCCGACCACCGTTCGCTGATCGGCTGGTATGCTGGCCGTTGCCAACGCATCAAGCGCAACATCCATTGTCGCTGCCGCAAATGCGATAACAATACCGAAAGTGAGCAATACCAAAGGGGGGAAGTGTTCGCCTTGTGCCACAACAAGCAAACCACAAACGATAACCGCCTGCATGGGGACAATCCATCCAATCCGCGGCCTTTTGCGCATCGGACGAACAGCATCAATGACGGGCGCCCACAAGAAAGTTAGCCCAAACGGAACAAGCATTAGAAAGCTCCAGCCAATTGAGGCCAGATCTATTCCGCGTGCGCGCATCAATGGGGGCAGCCCCCCTTGCATCAACCCGTAAATTGAACCGAACGACGCATAAAGAACCGCAATGGATGCTAAAAGCGGCCACACAGGTCTGGAAGGGGTGGCAGCACAAGCTGCCCCCTCACCGTCCTCCTTCACAAGAGACATTGGACGCTCCATCTAGAACTGAAATGATGTGCCGACGCCAATTGTCCGGCCTTTGCCGACAGTCACTGTTTCAACGCCGGGGCCATAATAAGCGCCAACGGCATCATAGCGCTTGTCGAAAATATTATTGGCGAAGATATAGAACCGCGCTGCGTCGCCATCCCAGCCGAGCCGTGCGTTGGCGAGACCATAGCTTTCAAGATCAAAATTATTGCCAACGTCTGAGGCTCGCTTGCCAACAAACTGATAAGAGCCTGACAGATAGACCGTACCCTGATTGATATGCACAATGGATGCATCGGTACGATATTCAGCACCGATGGAAGCCGTGACCGCTGGAACATTTGGAACACTATTGCCAGATTTCGCGCCAGTCCATGAACCCACCGGAACATTCTTTAGTTCCGCATGTGTATATCCAATGTTGCCTTGCACTGAGAATTCAGGCGTTAACTGATAGCGCGCTTCCAGTTCCGCGCCATAGGTGTCAAAATCAAGAGCGGCTGTCTCATAGGCAAGCAATGATCGGTTCATGACATAAAGATGGCCGTCTTTAATGTTGTTATAAAAGACAGCACCATTCAGTGTCGCCTGACCGTCAAGGATTGTCGATTTGAAACCCGCCTCATAACTCCAACTCATGGACGTTGGGAACGACGGTTCCATGCGGCCTGATGGCAGGTTGCTGCCATTCCATGCATAGCCACCACCAACTGCGCCACGGCCAACGGTTGCATAGGTCATGAAGTCCGGCGTCCAGTCGTAACTGACGCCAAATCGACCCGTCAGAAATGTGTCGGAAAAGGATGAATCCTGATCAAATGCAGCTACTGTGCCGGGGACCCCACCTCCGGTATAATGATAATTTGCGCCAGCATCGAGATGCGTAAGGCGCAAGCCACCAAGTGCCTTAAGCTCTCCAACGACAGGGACTGCAACATCGGCAAAGGCCGCATAGCTGTTAACCGTCAGGCGATTGTCTTGTTGACCACTAAAGACCGAAAAGTTCGGAAGTGAAAAATTACTTCCGTCTGTCGCAATATCAGCCTCTGAACGAAATGCGTTGGCACCGATTACCCAGGTCGTCTCCGAGTCTTCAAGTGAAGTCAGACGAAATTCCTGAAAATAACGTGTTTCATCAATACGGCCATTATAAACATCGAGATCCGGATTGTTCAGCGTTGCAGGCGCTATACCCAGCAACTTTCCGAATATCAGACTATCGGTCATATCCAGCTTCTGATGAAAATTGTTTCGCTGAATGCTGGATAAAGACGTGAACCGAAATTGCTCGAAATCATGCTCAATGCGTAAGTTGCCTCCATATTCCTCCCGGCTGAAATCAGGTCGCGTATTCAGCCCATCACAAGGAAAACAGGGTGCACTTTTCAAAACGAAGCGCGGTATCTCATCGTCAGAACGATTGTAATTGAACGACAAAATAACGTTCGTATTCGCGTCCGGCGTAAACAGCAATGAACCGCGGGCCGCACCTATCCTGGATTTCCCGTCTTCTCCGCCAATCACAGCATTGCTGATATCACCGTTACGGCCATTATATCTGAGCGCCAAACGACCAGCGAGTGTGCCATCAATCAGCGTTTCATTCGCAATGATTTGCGCCATCCGCCAACCATCACTCCCAAACTCCGTTCCAACCGAGAACTCATGGCCGAAAACAGGACGGTTCGGCACATAGTTGATGGCACCACCCTGCGCATTCAGACCGTATAAAGTTCCTTGTGGTCCGCGCAGAACTTCGACGCGCTCCATGTCCAATGTTGATGGCTGGATCCCATATGCAGACTGCGGGATTTCATCAATATTGTACGAAATAGATGTGTCATTGGGCGACAGCGGCGAGAAGGAGCCGACGCCGCGAATATTGCCGCTGTTGGTATATTGGCCACCCGATTCCATATAGGCGAAATTCGGTGTCCGTCTGGCAATATCTGCATTGGATGAGAACGGAGACACATCGGCAATTTCCTGCGGCATCAGCACAGAAATCGCCACCGGCACCTGCTGCATATCTTCGGGCCGCTTCTGCGCGGTCACGGTAATGGTTTGCAAAACCAATCCCTGACTTTCTCGTTTCTCCTGCTCCTGCGCTTGCGCTGTCATGGGTATCAAAGCCGTTGATCCGAGGAGCGCGCCAAACATGACGGCAACGTAACCAAGCCGCCGATAATGGTTGGTCTCAATTTTCGAACAAACGGTCTCGGCTTTGGTCCACTTTCCTCGCATAGCACTGTTCCTGAACGCCGGGTTTCCGGTTCCCATCTCATGAGAATCTCGGGCAACGTTGGGGAGCTTTCATTACACTATACAAACGTTCAGTCAATTGACTGGACGTATTTTTATTGATAAGTAATAAGCATCAAAACCCGAACGAAGGCAGCGCAGGAGCAACCCATGTCGGAACTAAAACCAGTTTTTTCGACGGTGGATGCCCGTGATAAATTGCTTGAAGCCGCACTCACTGCCTTTGCAGAACTTGGGTTTCACGGTGCAACAGTGCGCGACATTACCCAGCGTGCAGGAGTTTCACAGGGGCTTCTCACCCATCATTTTGGCGATAAGGAGCGGCTGTGGAATCTCGTTGGAAAGCTGGTATCCGATGATTTTCTTGAGTTTCTGGGCCCAGCTCTGGAAAAAGATGATATTGATGCAGAAACAATTCCGAATATTCTTTCCGCCTACATGATGTATTGGCGCAGCCACCCTTCTGCACTTCGATTGCAAATCTGGCGTGTGTTGGGCGCTCCGGAAACTGAAAGACGCACACGTGTTGAGCGTCTCAACCAGAAAATCGTTCCCATATTCGCACGCGCTCAGGAGGCTGGCTACATTCGCAATGATGTTTCCGCTGGTCAGGCAATGGTGACAGCCGGGAGCGTTATTCAATACCGCTTGCATAGCGAACTGGAAATGCAAAACGCTGTAAGTATTACTGGCGACGTACTTCCCGATGACGAAGCATTTTTGCGATACACTTTCAGCCTGATCGCACCACAAGCAAGTTGATGAGATCGCTAATCTTTCTGCAACGAGAGCAATTTCCCGAGCAGTTCAGAGAGACGATCTTGCTCCTCTCGGCTTAGTGCCTGAACGATGGTGACTTGATTTTCAACGTGGCTGATGATTGCGCTCTCAATCACTGCCCTACCCCGATCAGTTAGCGCCACGATTGTACCACGCTTGTCATTCGGATTGGGGCGACGTTCAACAAAGCCACCTTTTTCGAGCCGATCCAATCTGTTTGTCATGCTTCCTGACGAGATCATCGCTACTTCATATAGGTCGGTTGGGGTGAGAGCATAAGGTTCACCGCTTCGTCTCAGCGTCGCAAGAACATCGAACTCCCCTGGCTGCAGACCAAATTTTTCAAAAACCGGATTGAGACGATCGCGCGCAATAACCAATGCCGCTTCACCCAATCGTCCCAGCAAGACCATCGGTCTTGTTTCCAAATCAGGCATTTCCTTCGCCCATTGTCGAGCCGCAAATTCTGCACGATCCATGACACACCTATCTTGACGTAGAGATACTTCACCTGTACGTTAATCCATATATCTCTACGTAGAGATATATGGCCGCTTACCGAATTGCAAATGAAATGGAGAAGGGTATGTCGCAGCCCGTTCGCCCTCTGCTAATCTCAATGAGTATCGTTCTTGTGGGCATCAATCTGCGCCCGATACTCGCCTCCATTGGTCCCTTGCTGGACGTCATCCAACGAGATACAGGCCTGAATGATAGTTTGGCCAGTCTGCTAACCACTCTGCCCGTTGCCCTTATGGGGATATGCCTTCTGGGTGCTTCAAAACTGCGGCGGGTGATGAGTGACCGAAACGGCATATTTGCAGGTCTCATCCTCATATCTATCGCCTGTGCTGCACGGGCCTTTATTCCGAGTTCGGCACAACTGCTCCTGACCGCAATAATCGGAGGCATTGGGATTGCTATCATTCAGGCGCTGATACCATTCATCATCCGGGCGCAAAATTTCCAAAGCTCAGCAAGCCTGATGGGTATATATTCGACCGCCATTATGGGCGGGGCATTGCTCGCCAGCAGCTTAGCACCTTGGATTTCCGATTTGTGGGGCTTGCAACCAGCACTGAGCCTATGGGCACTACCTGCTTTAATGGCTCTCATTTTCTGGATGAAAACACCCGACCAACAAAGATCAGGCACATCAAGACCGCGCTTCAATCTTTATAAATTCTCCCGCGCTTGGGCGCTGTTGGTCTTCTTCGGACTGGCTACCGGAGCCTACACATTGGTACTTGCCTGGCTCCCACCATTCTTTATGCAGTTGGGTTGGTCGGCAAAAGCCGCAGGCGCGCTTCTGGGATTCCTTACCGCTGCCGAGGTCGTAGCCGGTATCGCGATATCATTATTAGTCGGCAAATTTAGAGATCGCCGCATCATGGTTTTGGCTGCGTTGACTTCACTTCTGGCGGGACTGATAAGCCTCTGCATTGCCCCATTATATCTGGCATGGCCCGCTGCCATACTCGCAGGTCTTGGCATCGGTGCACTGTTTCCGCTTTCTCTTATCGTTGCGCTTGATCATGGAGAAAACAACGAAGCCGCTGGCGCAATCGTTAACTTTGTGCAAGGCGGCGGCTATATTCTTGCGGCTTCACTGCCCTTTGCTGCTGGCATCATCAGGCAGAGTCTCTCTGATCTCACACCCGCCTGGTGGCTCATGGCGGCTCTGTGTCTGGTTCTAATGATACTGGCCAGTCGCTTTCGACCAGACGATCACATTATCATAAGCAATTCATAGCCTTTGTAATGCGATCAATCAGCCAAGAGCTGCAACAGCGTCTTTTATTTTCAAAAGCCCATTGCGCATATATTGCACCCAGCTGGATAGGTCACAAGTGGGATAAGTTGCTGCGGAATAGAGCTTAAATCCAGACTACAGAACCAACAAACCGCGCGGATCCAATGGTTTCTCCAAAACCGCCTCCAACGGATTGGAGGCGGAAGCTACCTATTTCTATGCAGCGTCACTCACCGGATTCGGAACCGAAGCTCCTGAGAAGAATGCATTCAGGTTAGAGAGCACCATATCCTCCTGTGCTTTCCGTGCCTCAACAGTCGCGTAAGCAATGTGGGGAGACAGTATGAGATTGGGGGCATTTAAGAGTTGTGCAGGAAGATGAGGCTCGTTCTCGACAACATCAAGTGCCGCTCCTGCGATTATCTGACGTTCAAGCGCTTCGGCAAGAGCAAGAGAGTCAACCAGCGACCCGCGAGCGATGTTGATAAGATGTCCATTGGCGCCAAGACGGGAAATTATATTGCGATCAATAATATGTCGATTATTGGAATCTGCACGCGCAGCAATAAGCAGAATATCGGCCCAATCTGCCAACTGCTCTAGACTTGATAGATATTGATAGGAGTATTCCTCCTTAGGTGCGCGACTAAAATAACCAATGTCCATTTCAAAAGCGACTGCGCGCTGTGCAACTTTGCTGCCCACCGAACCCAACCCGAATATTCCGAGCTTTGCTCCTTTTACACCAGCAACGGCGGGCATATTGACGACAGCGTTACTTGTCCATTTGCCCTCCCGTACGAACCGATCTGCGGCTACGATCTGACGCGTTGAGGCAAGGATTAACCCAATTGCAAAATCAGCAACGCTGGACGCATTGGCACCAGGACTATGTGTGACAACCAGATTGCGCTGTGAGGCAGCAGCTAAATCAATGCCCTCAAATCCGGTACCAAAAAAGGAAACCATTCCGAGATTTGGTGCAGCATCAACGATCTGCTGATTGTGGCTCACCCCACCCTTGGTAATCAGTGCGCGAACATCCTCTAATAAAGGTGCAGCACTGTCTACCTGTTGCTTCGTAACAGGCTCCAGAACCTCATAGCTCTCGGTCAAAAGCGCTTTAAATCGATCCGAAAAGTCACAGCCCAAAAGTACGACTGGCTTACCCAATTTTCATAACCCTCTATGTATTCAAACACTTTTAAAAGCCGACGATAAGACTTATCGCATATTGGAGTCATCCACTTCTATTGCGAATGGCTGCCACCCGTCCAATAGCAATTTCTTATCCAACGCATGAGTTTTACTGATACAAGAAAAGCGGGTGGTTCACCCACTCTGATGCACTAAAAATATCTATCAAAAATTGAGCTTAAATAAATTATTCGGCCAAATGCAGAATAATATTCTAATTTTAACAAATTATTATAGCATTTATTGCTTGTTGAGGATTACCTTGAATGAGATTAACAAAGATTATAATCCATATTCACTCCTAAGCCTTGAAGTGCAAAAATGCCCCACCAGAAAAGCCCGATCATTTCGCTGCAGCCTTCACGGCGGCAATTTCTTAGCATGTCAGCCGGAGCTGCCGTCGCCGCTGGTTTAGGGATGACAGCATCAGGATTGCTGCTGCCAACACAGGCACGTGCTCAGGATGCGAAGCCACAAAAGGGCGGGCATCTGGTTATTGCCATGCATTCCGCTTCCAGCTCGGATCATCTCGATCCCGCATCCTACACGATGGCATATATGTACACCGTCGGCTTCCAGCTGTTTAACACGCTGCTGGAACTTGGTCCTGATGGTAAGCTCATAAGCGCTCTGGTGGAAAGCTGGGAACCAGCCAATGCTGATGCGAGCAAATGGATATTCCACCTGCGCAAGGGCGTGACCTTCCACAATGGTAAAGAGCTGACTGCGAAGGATGTGGTCTACTCACTCAATCATCATCGTGGTGATGATACAAAATCCGGCGGCAAAGGCGTGCTTCTCGCCGTCACCGATGTTGTAGCATCTGACACGCATGAAGTGACTGTTACACTCAATGCGGGGAATGTCGATTTCCCGGCAGCGTTTGTAGATTATCATCTGGGCATCGGACCTGACGGCGAAGACTTCGACAAAGGTATTGGCACCGGCGCATTCATTCTCGAAGATTTCCAGCCCGGCGTGCGCGCATTAACCCGCCGCAATCCAAACTACTGGCATCCAGATCGTGCCAATGTGGATTCCGTTGAAACCATCGCCATGGATGACACGACTGCGCGCATGGCGGCACTGATGAGCGGTCAGGCACATATCGTCAATGCTGTAGAACCACGCTTGGTCAGCCATCTGAGTGCGCGCCCTGACATCCAGATACTACGTACTCCAGAAAACTCGATGTATTGCTTCCCGATGCGCACAGATTCTGAATTGTTGAAAAACAATGATCTGCGTCTGGCGCTCAAATATGCAATCGACCGCGAAGAATTGCAGAAAAGTTTGCTGGTTGGTACCGGCGCTGTTGGCAACGATCACCCGATCCCATCATGGAACCCGCTTTATTCCAAAGATGTTCCACAGCGTGCTTATGATCCTGAAAAGGCAGCATTTCATCTGAAGAAGTCAGGCTTCTCTGGTTCAATTCCACTCAGCGTTTCGGATAACGGCTTTACCGGCTCGGCAGATGCCGCACAGCTTTATCAGGCGTCGGCTGCAAAGGCAGGCATCACGATTGATGTTGAACGCGTGCCATCCGATGGTTACTGGGATGAAGTCTGGCTGAAAAAACCGTTCGTCGCTTCTAACTGGTCAGTTCGCCCAACTGCTGACGCGATGCTTTCGATGCTGCTCCAGACTGGCGCTCCATGGAATGAAACCGGTTGGAGCAACGAGACATTTGACAAATTGCTTGCCGCATCCCGCGTTGAACTGGATGAAGCAAAGCGCAAACAGATTTATCACGATATGCAGGTTCTAATCGTGGAAGATGGCGGAGAGCTGATCCCGGTCTTTACCGATAATCTTGCTGCCGCCAGTGGCAAGGTAAAGGGTTATGTCTCCGTACCGGGTGGTGGCGATATGAGCGGTTATCGTCTGGCTGAAAAAGTCTGGCTTGACGAATAGCAGAGACCATAACGGATAGTTATCAGCTTACCATTGCATTCCCCAAACGCGATTTCGCTTTTGGGGAATGCCTATCACAAGGGTCTTGGCATTGAGGTGTCGAACGGGTAACACCGGCAGCACTTTCCCGTTCTGACCGCCTACTTCCGGACCGCCAATGACAGACGTGCCAACAGACCAGTCTTCGCGTGATACCAAGACAGCCACAATTTCGGGCCGTGGGTATTCTGCTGGCTTTTTGCGTGGCAGCTCGCTTTCGGGACTAATCTTCAAGCGCTTGTTGCTGGGCGTCATATTGCTCTGGGCTATTTCAGTTGTCATTTTTGCCGGAACACAAATATTGCCCGGCGATGTGGCCACTGCAATGCTGGGGCAACAGGCAACGCCTCAAGCCGTTGAGAATATCCGCAAAGAGCTCGGCTTAGAGCGACCGGCTGTGCAGCGCTATACGGAGTGGCTCGGCGATGCAGTTCAGGGTGATCTCGGGCGCAGCTATTCCAATCGGCAGGACATTGCGAAAAGCATAGCGCCCCGCCTGTCTAATACGCTCTATCTCGCGGCAATGGCCGCGCTGTTTGCAATACCGATTGCCCTGTTGCTGGGTATCATCTCCGTTCTATATGCAGGAACTGCGATTGATCGTAGCATCGCGGTCGCAACGCTTAGCACCATATCGCTGCCAGAGTTTTTCGTGGCCTATATTCTGATCGCCTATTTTGCCATTTCGCTTGGTCTTTTGCCATCCAGCGCCATAGTAAATCCTTCCATGAGCGGCTGGCAACGCCTGACAGCGATCGCCCTGCCCTGCATGACGCTAGTGATCGCTGTTACCGGACATATGGTGCGCATGACACGCGCATCACTTCTTGCTGTTATGTCATCACCCTATATTGAGACTGCTCAGCTCAAAGGCCTGCCACGCTGGCGCATTCTGCTCAAACATGCGCTACCTAATGCACTCTCACCTGTTATTAATGTCATCGCGCTCAACCTCGCCTATCTGGTTGTGGGTGTGGTGGTTGTTGAAGTGATCTTCGTTTATCCGGGCATGGGGCAATATATGGTGGATCACGTTTCCAAACGTGATGTGCCAGTAGTGCAGGCTTGCGGGCTCATTTTTGCAGCCGTTTACATTGGTCTTAACATTATTGCTGATGTCATCGTCATTCTGACCAATCCGCGGCTGAGGCATTCAGGATGAAAAAGCGCAACAAAAGCTCCCAGCTCTTGGCGGTGATTGGATTTGGCGGAATCGCCTTCTTTTTGTTCGTTGCAGTTTTTGCGGAATGGCTCGCGCCACATCCCATTTCGGAAGTCGTCGGCAGCGTGTGGCAGGGACCTTCTCGCGAAGCGCTGCTCGGTACCGATAATATTGGCCGTGATCTTCTGTCCCGAGTCATATGGGGCACGCGGCTTACGCTTTCTATTGCCGCAGCAGCCACAATTCTCGCATTTGTAATCGGTGTGCCACTTGGTTTTCTTGCAGCGCTCACGCGCGGCTGGCCGGATCAGGTTCTTTCGCGCGGTAACGATTTGCTGATGGCAATACCAACGCTAATTTTTGCGCTCGTCGTGCTCGCTGTTCTGCCAAAAAGTATTTTCATTCTCATTGCAGTTATTGCAGTTCTGGAAGCAACCCGTGTTTTCCGGGTCAGCCGAGCCATTGCATCCGATATTGTGGTGCTCGATTATATCGAAATCGCGCGATTGCGCGGCGAAAGCAAAAGCTGGATTATCTTCCATGAAGTCCTGCCCAATGCTTTGTCGCCGCTGTTGGCAGAGTTCGGATTGCGCTTTGTCTTTTCCATTCTGTTCCTTTCAACCCTTTCTTTTCTGGGGCTCGGTGTTCAGCCGCCGATTGCCGATTGGGGAAGTCTGGTAAAGGAAAACAAAGACGGACTGATGTTCGGCGTATTTGCTGCGCTTATTCCAGGTGGTGCTATTGCTTTGCTTGCGATCAGCGTGAACTTTGTCGTGGACTGGACTTTACAGCGCACGACAAGCCTCAAGCGAGGCACACAAAACAATGGATAATCCCAACACACAGCCGTTGCTGGAAATCACCGGCCTTCAGATTAGCTCCGATGATGGTCTTGTCGTCGATTGCGTTGATCTGACCTTGCAAAAGGGCAGCGTCCTTGGCCTGATCGGAGAATCCGGCGCGGGCAAATCAACCATTGGCCTTGCTGCCCTCGGTTTCGCACGCGGCGGACTTGAGATCACCGGCGGCACAATTACGCTCGACGGGCAAGATGTACTGTCACTTTCCCGCAAGAGCACGCAGAAACTGCGCGGCAGCAGGATCGCCTATGTCGCCCAATCGGCTGCGGCTGCGTTTAATCCGGCGCATAGACTGATTGATCAGGTCATAGAAGCCACCGTCTGGCACGGGCTGATGAAACGCGGTGAGGCTAAAGCCCGCGCTATTGAACTGTTCACGCTGCTCGGCCTGCCTGATCCGCACCGTTTTGGCGAGCGCTATCCACATCAGGTCTCGGGTGGTCAGCTTCAGCGTGCCATGACCGCCATGGCGCTTTGTGCCAGTCCTGATCTTGTGGTGTTTGATGAGCCGACGACCGCTCTTGATGTGACAACCCAGATTGAGGTGCTGATCGCTATCAAGAAAGCCATCACAACCACCGGAACAGCAGCGCTTTACATTTCGCATGATCTGGCGGTGGTGGCGCAGATTGCCGATGACATCATGGTTTTGCGCCACGGACAAATGGTGGAACAAGGGTCGGTGCGCGAAATTTTTGATGCGCCGCGCCAAGACTATACACGCCAGCTTGTGGCTGTTCGTCAAAAGGAAATCGAAGGCCGTGCAGAAAGCTCGGCTTCTCTGCTCTCCATTGCAAACATCTCAGCTGCTTATAACCCGGCGACACCGGTACTCACCGACATTACCCTCGACCTCGCAAAAGGCCAGACACTGGCTATCGTGGGAGAATCTGGTTCCGGCAAATCAACACTTGCTCGTGTTGTCAGCGGACTTCTTGAGCCCACTGCCGGAGAAATTCGTTTTGATGGCGCAGTGCTTCCAGCAAGTCTGGAACGTCGCTCAAAAGAAACGCTGCGCAATATACAGATGATCAGCCAGTTGCCCGATCTGGCTCTGAACCCTCGTCGGACCATTGCGGACATAATCAGCAGGCCATTGCAGTTCTATTTCGGAATGCCACGCGATGCACGGCGCAAATCGGTCGCTGAGTTGGTGGACCTCATAGAACTGCCAAAAAGCGTTCTCGAGCGCTATCCAGCCGAACTCTCAGGTGGTCAGAAACAGCGCGTCTGCATCGCGCGTGCGCTTGCTGCGCGTCCCAAGCTGCTTCTGTGCGATGAACCAACCTCGGCTTTAGACCCGCTTGTGGCTGAGGGAATTCTGGAACTGTTGCGTCACGTGCAAAGCGAGACAGAAACCTCATACCTCTTCATCACGCATGATCTCGCAATTGTTCGCGCTATAGCCGATAAAATCGCCGTCATGCACCGGGGATCAGTTGTGCGTTATGGCCTAAAGGCAGATGTACTCAACCCACCCTTTGACGATTATACCGCAAAGCTTCTTGCATCGGTTCCGCAGATGCAGCCAGGCTGGCTGGATGACATCATTACGCAGCGCACAGACCCTACTACTGCAGATACAATAAGGACATAAAAGCATGAGCAGCAAAACAGTCATTCTCGATGGTGGCATGGGTCGGGAATTAGAGCGTGTTGGCGCACCGTTCCGTCAGCCGGAATGGTCGGCTCTCGCGCTTATCGAAGCTCCACACTATGTCCGCGACGTGCATGACGGTTATATCGCTGCCGGCGCCGATGTTATTACCACCAACAGTTACGCAGTGGTTCCTTTTCACATTGGTGAAGAGCGTTTCGCAGCGGAAGGCCACAAACTCGCAGCTCTCTCTGGAACAATTGCACGCGAAGCAGCAGATGCAGCGATCCGTAAAGTCAAAGTTGCCGGATCACTGCCACCTGTTTTTGGATCGTATCAGCCGGAGCTTTTCAATCCAGCCCGTGCAGGTGAATTGCTTGATGTATTGGTGGAGGGACTTGCACCGTCCGTCGATCTCTGGCTTGCCGAAACCCAGAGCAGCCTCATCGAAGTTAAAGCCGCCCATGAAGCCACTCGTTCAACAGGAAAGCCGCTCTGGATTTCCTACACGCTGCGCGATGATGTTGCTCCAGAAGCCATGACGGAAGCACAGCTCCGGTCCGGTGAAACAGTCGCTGACGGTGCCCGACTTGCGGCTGAACTCGGAGCAGAAGCGCTGCTTTTCAACTGCGCAATGCCTGAAGTTATGGATGCAGCCATTCTTGCGGCAAAGCAGGTTTTTGATGAGTTGGGCAAGGATATTCCGATTGGCGTTTATGCCAATGCATTTCCATCGCAGCAGGGCGATGAAGAGGCAAACGCAACCGTCACCGAAATTCGCGCTGATCTTGATCCGAATGCCTATGGTAAATGGGCAAAGCGCTGGGTCAAAAACGGTGCGGGCATCATTGGCGGCTGTTGTGGCATCGGCACCAATCACATTCACGCATTATCCAACCAGTATCTCTGCGCATAACTAAAAGAGGGCGGCTGAAAAGCCGCCCAGTTTTTTCTAAGATAAAATACGTGCTGCTGCCAGTGAGAGTGCGATAACGCCATTGGCAATGGAACGCTCATCCGGCTGATAATCGGAATTATGCAGCTTGTCGTCGCGGCCTTCCTGTGCGGCACCAATACCTAGCTGGAACGATGGCACTCGTTCGCCAACCAATGCAAAGTCCTCAGAACCCAAGCTTCCGCCGCGCCTGAAAAACACATCACCATAATGCTCACGAATAACCGCGCCGGTCGTCTCAATCAGATAGGGATCAGACACCATCGATGGAACACCGCGTACATAGTTGATTTCGCAACGCACACGCAATGACGCTTCCAGCCCGCTACAGATACGGCGAACAGCAGCTTCAATGATGTCGCGCGCATCTCGGTCCTGACAGCGCACTGTTCCCATGATCGATACTGAATCCGGGATGATGTTGTGCGTGTGACCACCATGGATAGAACCAATGGTCAGAACGGCTGCCAGCATTGGATCAACCTCACGCGATACGATTGTTTGTAACTGCGTTATCAACTGCGCTGTAGCAACGATCGGATCTACGGCCTGATGTGGACGCGCCGCATGGCCGGAAGCCGCATGAACGGTAATATCAAACTCGTCAGATGAGCCGTTGGCCACACCTTCAACGAACGTAAACGTGCCGGTCGGTTCATCGGGATGATTGTGGAAGCCAAGCGCATAGTCGACGCCATCAAGAATGCCATCAGCGATCATGGCACGCGCGCCGCTCTCCTGCGTTTCTTCTGCCGGCTGGAACATCAGCTTGACGTTGCCGCTCAAACGCGGAGCAATATCTTTGAGAACCTTGCCAATGCCGATCAGTGTCGCGGTGTGCAGATCGTGACCACAGGCATGCATCTTACCCGGATGTAGACTCGCAAAAGGAAGTCCCGTTTGCTCTTCGATTGGCAGAGCATCCATATCAGCGCGGATGATCAAAGTCGGCCCCGGTCGGCCACCCTTAATCAGACCAACAACACCGGTCCGCCCCACGCCTGTCTGATGCTCAATGCCCAAGCTTGCCAGTTCACGCGCAACCACACCCGCGGTCCGTTCAACGTCAAATCCGGTTTCCGGATGAGCATGGATATCTCGGCGCACCTCAATCAGATGCGGTTCAATGTCATTAGTGAGGCTCTGTACAAAAGATGAAAGATCATTGAGCAGATTGGGATCAGATTGAGCGGTCATCGGTGCATCCAGTTAAATCAAGATGGATTTGCTTAAACACTCGAATGCTTACTGACCAGATTTATTATTCTATTTTGTTTGTTTCCCTTTGACGATAGCGGCCCTTCCCCTTTTTTATCTCAGCGGGAAACGCTAATCTATCAACACTCCTAAAGTTAAGTGATGTTCTGCTGTAAAGGATTTTTACAGCAGAACGCGCTCTTACCACTTTACTTTGAAGCCGACATTGCCTTTGATTGCATAGCTGTCACCGAAGTTGTTGAGGCTGGTGTTGACGAGGCCCTCACCATAGATCGAATATTTATCATCGTTCCAGTTGTAAGAACCACCAAGGCCCAATCCACCCCATACCCGATCATTGCGGCTCGTGAAGCTGCTTTCCGCAACAGTCACACGCGTGCCCTGCAGAAACTCGTAATAGAGATTAGCAATCCCATACACTCGTGTCCGATCCAGCATGCCATTGGCATTCTGCCATGAATTCTCATGATCAATCGTCAGACCAAGACGACCCTGCAAGCTTTCCCCACGATCAAGGCTGACATCTGCATCAAATGCATCCGTGAATGCATCAAAATCAACATTGGAATAGGTCAGCTGTGCCTGTGGTGTCAGTGACCATGCTTCGTTGATGGCAAAGCGCTGCCCACCTTCCAGTGATAAAGCATAGCCAAAGCCATGATTGTTATCGGTGAGGCCTGTATTGGCAGTCGTTGAGTGAAGATCACTGCGATACCACGTCACCTGACCCTGACCATCAAGGTAAAAGCCATTTTCGCCATACCAGGTGAGCGTTCCGCCAAGACCATAGCCGTCTGTGCGGATATCGCCATCGCCATGGGCTGAATTGGTTTTCGTCTTGCCATGGGCATAATGCACCGTGAAGCCGCCAATCAGCTTGCCGTTTTCGGTCTCCGTCAGCATGCCATCAATACCAGCCTGCATTTTGAAGACATTCTGGTTGTAATTGGTATCAGAAGTAGAAAAGCGCGGTTCCATATGGTTATGCGAACCTTCTATGCGGCCCCAGACGCCATTGCCGTTGATTGCAGCACCAGCTTCATCAGGGGCGGCATAAGGCGAGCCAATCGCATCAGCGCCCTGTGCGACCACACGATTGCCATTGCCCGACCAGACACGGTTGCCGGTACGCTGCTGCAACGTTGCGACACCATTCAGGCCAAGCAGAGCCTGCGGATAGGCTTCATAAACCGGAACTCCAGCCTGATACAGTGGTTCTGGCTCAACGGGGTCCACAGGGTCAGGATTAACCGGATCAACCGGGTCGACTGGGTCTACGGGATCAACCGGGTCAATCGGATCGACAGGATCGACAGGATCAGTCGGTTGAAACTGCGAACGTAAATACCAGTTGCCGTCCGTTGGATCTGATGAGACGCCCTTGAACAGCGAATACGCATATTCACCGCCGACCACCACTTCCTGGCCTGATCTGGTTTTATAATCACCAATCAGACTAAATTGCCCATCCGATACGCCGCCCACCTCAATGATTCTAATACCGTTGACGGTTTGCGCACCTGTTCCGCCAGCATTGGTGACCCGAATACTGCTTTCGCCGGTAGAATCCCCCTCTATAACAAGCTTATCTGTTTCTGAGTTATCATCTCCAAGCTTAGTATTGAGCACAAGCAAGGTACCATCAGATGTGAAGTCATTTTTAATCGTGAGCGTTTTAAAGCCACCATTCTGCGGCGACAAGAAAGCGACCACACCAGAACTATCAAGGCTGTTGAGGGCTGATGAACCTGTCAATTGCCACGCGCTGGCCGCATCAAGCGATAACCGGTCAAGTACAGTGCCCGTTTCACTCACACGAAAAGCACCTGTTAGCAGAGTGCCTTTAAGCAGGTTAAAGTCCACCTTACCGCTGGCAACAACGATGTCACCCTCCAGTGCTGATCCAACAGCATTTACACTCACTGTTCCGACTTCCATCGGAACTACATCGCTACCGCCTGTGTAGTTATAAACGTCACTCGAGAATAAAACATGGTCATCGCCACTGCCAATGACGCGTGTATTCTCAAAATTAAACGTATTTTCAAAACCTCCACGAACCAACACAGCGGCACCGTTCGAAGAGGTGATTTTTGAGTTTTTAACATCAATTGTGTTGGTATGTTGCGGCAAGCTGGTCATGTTATCAGGGGGATTATAACCGACCGTATATATGCCTGCAGCATCATTACCTGAGGTTGTTATCGTCGTATCAGATATAGTCGCTGCAGATCCAAACGTCAGGGCCACACCATGAGCATTTTCACCCTCGGTTGTGATGGATGTACCTTCTGACAGAACAATTCGACCCGTCTGGTGACTACGTGCGCCAATTGCACCTTCGCCAAGCGTGTTGATAGTCAATTGCCTGCCATCAATCGTGGAGCCTGTAGTTGCCACAAGACCGTAAGCATTGGTGCCTTCTGTCGTGATCTTTGTTGTATTAACCGTCACAAATGAGCCAGGCCAAGTTGCGCTTCCGCCATTACCAGCCGTGACGCCATGACCAGAATTACCATAAGTATGGATATTACTGCGGCTTATAGCCGAGCGGACGTGGATGTTTTCAACGCCACTCGCGTATTTACCATGCGTGATAATATCGACATTATCTACTTGTATTTTAACTATGCGAATATCACTAATGTCAGCCACAGCGTTAATACCGTGACCATATTCGCTCTGGGTTTCAATACGACCATTGCTCAGAAAAACATTACTTTTAGAGTTGGCATTAACGCCGTAATTATACGCAATAATTTCAAAATTATTGGCTGTAAGCGAACCATTCATCACTCTGATACCATGCCCAGAATGAACAACAATTTTTGTATCCTCGATCAACGTCGTGGAGCGCGTTGATGAGGCCTTTCCCTCCGCCGATATCCCCATTGTGTTAGCTTCAATGCTGCTTCCTTTGAGCAACAAGTGGGATTCACCAATTGTTAATATTCCATAACCCAATTTACCAATGCTTTTTATCTCGATATTTTGCAAATCAAGCGTCGCGCCGTCACCAGACAAATACGCCCCGCGCGCGTCTTCTCCTGCCGCCTCAATGATTGATTTTTTGCCATCAACGCCGACAATTGTAACGATACTCGGAGCATACACATTCGACGATTCAATATGCAAAGCGTCTGCGGCATACCCCTCACTGCGTATATCAACTTCCGAACCTGTGACTGTAAGGCTTCCGTTAGATATCCAAACCGCATAAGCACCCTGATCCGGACGGTTGACAGTTGTGTGCGCTATAAATTCGGAATCGACAACAACGCGCTCTTCGCCACTTAAAATACGTATCTGATCCGCCGCGCCCAACGAGGTGGTAGCAACAAGCGCAAATACAGAAACACCGATTAAAAATACTGACTTGTGCCAGTTTAAGCGTCCTTGAATTACACTCTTACCTGAATACGACATAAACCGCCCTCTTGACCGAAAAACCGCCATGCCCAAAAGAAACGCCACGTATAAATATTACCACACCCATTAGCAGTATATGTGAGTAGTAATTACTGACCTGCGTCTCGTAAAGATTAGTCGACTGGGCGGATACCTGCTTTATCCAACAGAAGGAATCTATGTAAATATTCATAAAAAGCATTGTATAAAAGTTCAATAAATTTTAGAAAAAAACGATATATTAGACGATATATAAACCTCAGTTAATTTTTCTAAATAAACAGATACCTTCGAATGAAAGAGCTATCCGGATAAAATCTTATGCTGCCGCCCGGCGAAATGCAGCAGGCGTCATACCAACACAACGTTTGAAAAGATTGGCAAAGTGAGCCTGATCGGAAAAGCCGCAAATAAAGCCAATATCCATAAGTGGCAGCGATGAAGACGCAAGCAACTGCTTCGCTTTACTAACCCTCAAACGAATAATATGTTGGTGTGGCGTCATATCCATTGTGCTCTTGAACCGCTGATAAAATGTCGTTCGGCCCATAGCGCACAACGACGCGAGTTCGTCGATTTGGATTTCTCGTCCTAAATGCTCAATCGCATAGTCATCGATCCTCAACAGGTGCTTGTCTGTAAGCTCACTACGCGGTGCTTCTGATTTAACCGCAAATTTTGACAATATATCCGCGCATAAATCGCGTGACATAGAGTCAATCTCAAGCCGCGATAGATTGGGAGACACTGTCAAAAGTTGCTTTATCGAGCGGACAAACCAACTGATGCTCGCACTTTTTCTTCCGAAGACATCAGAAAATGAAAGACTGTTTACATCCAAATCAAAGAGTTCATTTGCAACTTCGTGCAGCAACTCAGGTCTAAGAAAAATGTGTACGGCTTCAGTTTCGTTGCCAATAATACAATCTACTGACATCTGAGGATCGGCTATACATATAGAAAATGCAGGAACTATTGCACGTTCTCTCCGTCCTGAAATTATACGAAATACCTCAGTATCTCGTAATGCCATCGTCAACCAAAAAAACGGAATGGGCCGGTGGTGGGTCGAGTGCGGCTCTTCAATTGTATGTGCAGCAAAAATATTACGCCAGCTATGCCGCTGACTACTCCGAACCGTTTTTATTTCTTTCGAAACAAATAACGAAGTCTCCTGACCAAGAAGAGCTTTTTTTGTGATTGACGTTGGGCTTTCCAGTAAAATAATAGCCCCTCCCCCTTTTTGAGCGCCATTAGATATTCTCGGAATTTTTCAAAATAACAAGCCAAAAAAATTGAAAAGCGCCATATATACTACGTTTTATTCAAATTATTCGTATATTCGGTTTTTAAGCACCAATATAACGGACCTTTACACAGCGATAATCTCTTATTTCATGCCATCAAAATGAACAAACAGCCTCGCTGGCCAGCAACAGCCCGGAGGATTTTCCGACTTGATTGAGTCATTGTCATCCTAAAAACGGCGTTAGAATATAGCAGGGTTTATGGGACCCAACTTGGTAACTCTAAAATATAATAATTGTAGCGAAACTACACGATAAACATATGCAGAATGATTGCAGCTCGCGCCGAAAAAGATAATAATCTCAATTCAGAATACTGCATAAATGGTTGGACTATGAAGCTCGACAAAATTGACATCAGAATTTTATCCGAGATGCAAAAAAACGGACGGATAACCAATGTCGAACTCGCGGAGCTCGTCAATCTGTCTCCCAGCCCATGCCTGATGCGGGTAAAAAAGCTTCAATCTGAAGGCTACATCACGGGTTATTCGGCGCAGATCAATGTGTCAAAGCTCGGTCAGACACTCACAGTATTCACCGAAGTCACGCTCAAGAACCACCGGCAAATAGATTTTGCGCGTTTTCTGGCGACAGTTGAGAAGATCGATTCCGTTATCGAGTGCCATCTTGTATCTGGCGGCTACGATTATCTGGTGAAATTTGTTACGGCTGGAATTGCCGAATATCAGACGATCATGGAACGTCTGATTGATATGGATGTCGGCATCGACAAATATTTCAGTTTCGTCGTACTTAAATCACCGATTGTAAAATCACATCTCCCACTCGACGTGATGTTTACGGAACAAGGCTAAAACATACCACTGAACAGTGGGGACTGGCTCCCACTGTTCAGAGTGCTTCGTAAAACTCAGCTTTTGGTAAACTGACGCACAAGTTCAGGGTCTTGCTGTAAGCCATCGAGCCAGCCGGTGTCGAGTTTTGGCACCGAAGAGAACAACAGCCGCGAATACGGGTGGCTGGCGGCGGCACCCATCATATCAGGGCTGAGTTGCTCGACCTTCTTGCCTGCATACATAACCACAACTTCATCACAGATTGCGCGGACCGTGGAGAGGTCGTGACTGATGAAAAGGTAAGACAGCGATAACTCGCGTTGCAGTTCTTTCAACAGATCGATAATGGCCGCAGCGACGACCGTATCCAGCGCCGATGTGATTTCATCGCAGATAATCATCTTAGGGTCAGCGGCCAAAGCGCGTGCAAGATTGATGCGCTGTTTCTGCCCGCCGGAAAGCTCGCCCGGTCTACGGTAGCGCATATTGCGCGGTATCCGCACCATATCGAGCAGTTGGTCGACCCTTGCTTCGCGGCTTTTTTTGTCCATGCCATGATAGAATGACAGTGGACGCGCCAGAATTTCAGCAATTGATTTCGTCGGATTGAGAGCCGTATCGGCGAACTGGAACACAATCTGCAATTCGCGCAATTGATCGCGACTGCGATGACGCAGATCGCTTGGCATTTCCTTGCCTTCAAACACGATCTTACCGCTCGCGGCAGGCAAAATGCCTGCAATCACCCGCGCAAGCGTGGACTTGCCGCAGCCAGACTCTCCGATAATCCCAAGATTCTGCCCGCGTGAGAGTTCAAGGCTGACATGATCGACTGCGATCATAGCCGGCTGGCCGGATTTACCGACCATACCATAACCAGCCACAACACTATCCACGACGAGTAGCGGCGTAGGCTTTTCTATCACAGCGGCTTCTGGTCGTGTATGAAGCACAGGCTCGAAGGCCGCCAAAAGTTCTTTGGTGTAGGGATGCTGCGGGTTGTGCAATATCTCTTGCGTAGAGCCGACTTCCTGAACTTCACCGCCCTTAAGCACGACAATTCGATCCGCGATCTGCGCAACCACCGCCAAATCATGCGAGACGTAAACGCCTGCGATATGCTTCTTTTTCATCACCGATTTGAAAGCACGAAGCACTTCAATCTGGGTCGTTACATCCAGCGCTGTTGTCGGCTCATCGAAGATCACAAGCTTTGGGTCACCAATAAGAGCCATGGCCGCTGAAAGGCGCTGCAACTGCCCACCAGAGACCTGATGCGGGTAGCGATCGCCGATTGTCTCAGGGTTGGGCAGAGCCAATGCTTTGAACAGCTCAATGGCTTTCCTGCGCGCTTCCTCCTTGGATATCAGCTTGTGGATTTTGGTCACTTCAATGACCTGATCCATAATGCGATGCGCGGGATTGAAGGATGCCGCTGCACTTTGCGGCACATAAGAGACTTCAGTGCCGCGCTTCTTTGAGCGTTTACGCTCCGATAGCTTGACAATATCCTGACCGCCAACAGCAATACTACCATCCACAATACGGCAGCCCGGACGAGTATAACCCATCAATGTCAATGCAATGGTTGTCTTACCAGAACCGCTTTCGCCAATCAGCGCAACAATTTCACCTTCTGCTATTTGAAAACTCACATCGCGGATGATCTCGACGTTGCGGCCAGAGTCAGTCTTGGCATCCACGCGAAGGTTCTTGATCTCAACAAGATTGCTCATTCATTCGCTCCTGTCGCGGATCTTCTGCGGGAGATTGTCAATCAGCAGATTAACGCTGATGGTAAGGCTCGCAATCGCAATCGATGGGAACACGACCGCAGGCGCTGCAAAGGACAGCCCGCCGATGTTTTCTTTAACCAGTGCGCCCCAGTCTGCAAATGGTGGCTGAACGCCCAAACCAAGAAACGACATGCTCGACAACAACAACACGATAAACACAAAGCGCAGACCAAAATCAGCCAACACAGGTCCAATAATGCCGGGCAGAATTTCCGAACGGATGAGATAGCCGATCTTCTCGCCACGTGCGCGGGCAACCGTCACATAATCCATCGTGTTAATGTTGATCGCCAGCGCGCGCGCAAAGCGATAGCTGCCAGGTGTGTAGATCACAGCCATGGTAATGATCAAGATAGGTATAGATGAACCAACGCCTGCAACGATAACCAATGCGAGAATTTTGCTTGGGATGGATGTTAACGCATCAAGAAAACGGCTGAGTGCTGAGTCAAACCAGCCACCAATGACAGCTGCTGTCATACCGAGTGTCACGCCAAAAAAACATGCCAAAAACACGGCAGCAAGAGAAATACCGACTGTGAAACGTGCGCCGTAAATAATACGCGAAAGCATATCACGGCCGAGGTAATCTGTACCCAGCGGGAATTGCGCGCTCATTGGCCCGAAAAAGTCAAAATCAACAATCTCGCCAATCGGATGCGGCGCGATCCACGGTGCAAAGATTGCAACAACTGCCCATCCAAAAATAATCAGAAAGGAAACAGCGCCAACCAGATTAACCCGATAGCCGAAACGCGGGGACTTTGCTTTTCGCTGATTTGAAACGGAAGCAGTCATGATTATCGCAGCCTCGGGTTGGAAACGATAGCAATCAGATCAGCTATCGTGATGAGCAGAAGATAGCCAAAGCAGAAGATCATCGCGCAGGTCTGGATCAGAGGCAGATCGCGCGTCGCAACCGCATCAAGCATGAGCTTGGCTATGCCGGGATAATTGAAGATAGTTTCCACGATGATGACGCCGCCCAACAGATAAGACAGCGAAAGCGCAACCGCATTGACGATTGGTCCGAGCGCATTCGGGAGCGCGTGGACGACAACCATTCGGCTGCGTGAAGCGCCTTTGAGCAACGCCATTTCAACATAGGGTGTGTTGAGCGTCTCTAGGACTGCTGCACGTGTCATACGGATCATCTGCGCTGAAATCACAAAGCTCAGCGTGATAACAGGCATCGCAAAAACCTTGAGAAGCCCCCAGAACGATGTCACCTCATTGGCCATCGACAGTGCTGGCAACCAGCCGAGATAGACCGCAAACACGATTACCGCAATGGTTGCGACCATAAACTCTGGCACAGAGATAACCGAAATCGTGATGATGGAAACAACGCGGTCATAGATCGTGCCGCGCATAATTGCGGCGGTAATGCCGAGAAACAATGCAATCGGCACCGATATTGCAGCCGTCACACCGGCAAGCTTCAGCGAATTGACGAGCCTGTTTCCGATCAAATCGGAAATCGGGACATTGTTGACGTAGGAAACGCCAAGATCACCGCGAAGCAGGTTTCCAAGCCAATATAGAAAGCGCAGGAAAGCGGGCTGATCAAGGTTCATCGCATGGCGAAGCCCGGCAACGGCCTCCGGTGTAGCCGCCTGCCCCAGAAGAATTTCAGCCACATCACCAGGAAGCATCGCTGTCGCAAAGAAAATCGTGAACGCAACAATCAGAAGCGTCACAGCAGCAACGACGAGGCGTTTGGCAATGAGATTCAGCAGAGGCGACTTCATGGTCATGCGCAACCCAATAGTTGGGGGAAACGATCAGTTCGGGCAAAAGCGATGTTTTGCCCGAACCCGAAAAGCAAGGTTACCTGACGTAAGGTCAGGCTTCCAGCCATGCATGTTCGGCAAATGTATAGCCCATCATGCCGCCAAGCGGATTTGGCTCAAGGCCATTCAGCTTCGGTGAAATCGCATCAACATTGGACATGAAAACCGGGATGACCGTTCCGGCCTCATTGGAAACCATGGCCTGCATGTCGCCATAGATTGCCTTACGCTTTGCTTCGTCGAGCGAACCACGGGCTTCGAGCAGCATCGAGTCAAACTTCTCCGACTTGTACTGGCTTTCATTCCATGGCGCATCGGTCTTATAGAGCAGCGAGAATAGAATATCCGGTGTCGGACGAGCATTGATGTTGCCGTAATGGACCGGATCTTTCAGCCAATGGTTTGACCAGTAGCCATCTGAAGGCACGCGATCGATGGTGATCTTCTGACCGATGGTCGAAGCTGCCTGCTGGAGAACCATAGCATAATCAAGCGATGACGATGCGGCTTCTGCCGCTGTGATGCGGATTTCCTGATTAAGCATACCGGCTTTTTCAAGGAGCGACTTTGCGCGGTCAGGATCGAACTCGCGCTGCTTAAGCTCTGCATTGTAATATTTGCTGGTTGCTGGAACAGGATGATCATTCGCTATTTCAGCAAGACCGCGTAGTACCGATTTCTGAATGACTTCGCGATTGGTCAGATATTTCAGCGCATCAGCCACGCCAGCCTTATCACCCGGAGTCAAATCAAGACGAACATTGAGGTTAGTATAGGTGCCGAGCTTCGAGATGAAGAGCTTCGCAGCTGGGTTATTTTCAAGCACGCGCAGCGAGCGTGGATTGAGGTTCGCACCAAGATGAATATCGCCGGAAAGAACGGCGTTCATACGCGCACTTTCATCCGAAATTGCAAAGAACTCAAACGAGTCGAGATGTGGGCCGTTATTCTTCCAATAATTCTCGTTACGCGCAGCCATTGAGCGCACGCCCGGCTGGAATTCCTTACAGACAAACGGGCCTGTGCCATTGCCCTTGGAGAAATCAGTCGTACCGTCTGCGACGATCATGAAATGATGCAGTGCCAGAATTGTTGGCAAATCGGCATTCGCATCTTGAAGCGTGATCTCAACGGTTGTGTCGTCAACCTTCTTCACACCCGTGATCTGCTTGGCAATCGCATTGACCTTGGAACCAACGGCTGGATCGAGGTGGCGATTAATCGAGAAAACGACGTCATCGGCAGTCAGCGACTTGCCGTCATGGAACGTGACACCCTTGCGCAGCTTGACTGTCCAGACCTTCGCATCCGAACTTTCAACGCTTTCGGCCAGTTCCATCTCTGTTTCGCCCTGACCATTAAGGAATGTCAGGCGGTTATAGAACGCGCAGCAGCGAACATAATCGGTCGCATTGGAAGCCTTGGCGGGATCAAGTGTATCGGCAGTGGAGGCGCTGAAACCAGCAGCCTTGATGAAGCCGCCTTTAACCGGGGTCGCAGCATAAGCAGAGGTTGCACGACCAAGGATTGTCGCCCCCGCTGCAACTGCTACACCACCCATAAGCATCATCTGCAACAATTCACGCCGGGTTGCCCCGCGACGAATTGCATTTTCAATCATCCGGTCGTCGGAAGAAGTCCAATTGGTTATCTTCTCGCTCATGGCAGTTCCCCTTGTTAAAGTTGCATTTGGTGCGCCGGTTTATAGTCACCGGTTTCACCTTGGGTTCATTGCGGTTTCAGAATTACGGTCGTTAACAACACCTCGTTGCAATGTGAGTTCGAGAGGCTCTTGGGATCGGGTTGACCCGGCATTTGGCGGGTATAATCCAATGGCTTCGCCTTTTATCCTCACCTTTGGCAGCTCTGACAGTGTGTTACAGAGATGCGCGTAAATTGCGCTGAATTGGAGAAGAACAGCAGCATAATATTGCGAATCTCATAAACTTACGAAATTCTTGCTCGCAACTAAGCTACTGCTCGTCAAACTCATCCCTTCATTGCTGCACGCACGTCTTCATCAGCAAGCGTCTGATCAAGCGTTATGCGCGTGCGTTCGATGATTGCGTCGATATCTTCATCAGTGCAGCAAAGCGGCGGCGCATAGCCAAGAACACCATTTGCAAAAGCCCGAATGACGAGACCATTGTCCCAGGCACGATCAAAAATGCGGCGTGCCGGATCAGCAGCAGCTGGAAGTGGCTTTTTCTTTTCCTTGTCAGTCACAAGCTCTATCGCAGCCAGCATACCGCGACCGCGAACATCGCCAACAAGCGGATGATCTGCCAAACCATGCAAACCAGCCATCAGACGCTGACCCGCCTTGCGGCCATTCTCGAGCAACCCACCTTCATAAAGGCGCAAACATTCAAGCCCAACTGCCGCACTGACTGGGTGTGCGGAATAGGTATAACCATGACCGACTGCCGATTTACCTGCGCCATCAGCGATGGTGTTGTAAACATGCTCGGACATGAACACGGCACCCATCGGCACATAGCCCGATGTCAGACCCTTAGCAGTCGTGATGAAATCGGGAACGACATCATCTTCCGAACAAGCGAAAAGCGGACCAGTACGGCCAAAGCCAGTAATGACTTCGTCGGCGATGAACAGAACATCATATTCCTTGCAAAGCGCATGCATTGCCTTGAGCCAGCCGGTAGGCGGAACCAACACGCCACCAGAGCCTTGAATGGGCTCAACATAAAATGCTGCGACACGTTCTGCGCCCAGCTCTTCAATTTTCGCACGAAGTGCTGCAACCGAGGCATCGATGATTGCCTGCGGATCAGTGCCAACCGGATTGCGATAAGCGTAATGCGATGGAATTTTATGCTGCCAGTCATATGGCACACCAAAGCCCGCATGAAATGCCGGAAGTGCAGTCAGACCGGAACCAGCCGTCGAGGAGCCATGATAGCCATATTCGACCGAAATAAACTGGTCTTTTTGCGGCGTGCCCTTCGCATGGTAATAATAGCGAATGAAGCGGATTGTACTGTCGATCGCGTCCGATCCACCAAGCGTGAAATAGACGTGGTTGAGATCACCCGGCGCACGATCTGCAAGTTCAGCAGCCAGGCGAATGGCAGGCTCTGAACCAAGACCGAAATAGCCGGTTGCGTAGGGAAGCTCTTGCAGCTGCTGTGTCGCTGCTTCGACAATGCTATCCTGACCATAGCCAACATTCACGCACCAAAGACCGGCAAAACCGTCGAGCAGCTTGTGGCCCGATGCATCGGTAACAGTAGCACCTTTGCCAGACTTCAAAACACGCACGCCAGCGGCTTCGTGACTGCGGAACGATGACACCGGATGCACCAGATGGGCGCGATCAAGTTCGATCAGCGAATTGCTCAGCATAATATTCTCCAAATCAACCTAGTGCCTGATTTACAAGCGCATATGTGCGGTATTTAGCACCGCTTTGTTCTTCGATTGGGCCAACGGCGCGGCGCATCGGTATTCCGCCACCAACATGAACGAGCCCGCGTTCAGTCAGCCAATCGGCAAGACCTGTCGCAATGTTCGTATCCACGCGGACGAATTCACCCGTATGTTTTGAAAGTAGAAAGTCGATCAGCGCACGCGCATCGTCGCCGTTCTTCGCAACAACCGGGCCGATAACAAGACCTCGACCAAAGGGACGAATTCCTGCAAATGCCTCGACTTCATCACCCTTGCGGATGACAGCGAACTGCGCGCTTTCATTCAACAATTGCATGATGTTCGAGCGATTATGGCCGGTTGCGGCAATATACATCTCGATCAGACACGAAAAATCACCGCTGTCCGCCCAAGAAATATCGGTCGGCGCATCGACCTTAGCGGCCAAGCCTTGATGCTGAATGATTTCACCATTCGCCACAAAGCCAAGCTTTTCATAGAGCGGCAATCCATCTTGCGTTGCGACCAGCAAACAAGTGCGCCCGCTTGCAGCATCAAGTGCCGCCTGCATCAGCTTGCGACCAAGCCCACGTCCGCGCATCGCTTCATCGACAATAACCATATTAACGGTTGCAACATCATCGCCCAACGGCGTCGACATTGCGGTGCCAACAACACGTCCATCTTCAAGGGCTACGACACCATTGCTGAGTGCGAGCACAAAGGCCCAGTCTTCGCGACGATGTGGCCAGCCTGCCTGTTGAGACAAAGCAACTGCACCATCAAGATGATCTGGTGTCATCGTTTCTAGAGTGATTGGCGATGCGGTCATGACTGTTTCCGAGCATGGTTCTTCATAGACTCAGATTAGAATGAGGCTTGCAGCAGTTCATCCCGACCAGCATCCATATACCGATGGTTTTCACTGTCCTTTGATAGCGCTGCCGCATCTTATGCCGCGAGATATGGCGAACGACCGTACAAACCAATATCCCACCCCTACTCGAAGGCCAGCCTGACGAAACTCTCTGCCAAAGCTCTACTGAGATACGAAACAATCTGCTTCGCACAGATAGGAATGCAGTGATTAGTCTATTCGCGGCTCATTATGATGTATGACAACGGCACAGCAGTGCCTGCACGCCTTGGAAGGATCAAATCATGGCCCAGTTCAGACCAAAATACATTACCTTCGATTGCTACGGCACACTGACCAATTTTCAGATGGCGGAAGCCGCACGCGATCTTTACGGCGAACAGCTCAATGAAGATCAGATGCAGCAGTTCATCAAGAATTTTGCAGCTTATCGTCTGGATGAAATCCTCGGCGATTGGAAGCCATATAATGAAGTCGTTCACAATGCGATTGAACGCACCTGCAAGAAGAACAATGTAACCTTCAAGGCAGAAGATGCGCGCACCGTCTATGAACGCGTACCAACCTGGGGTCCGCATGCAGATGTGCCAGCCGGTCTTTCCAAAGTTGCAAAGGAAATACCGCTCGTCATACTTTCAAATGCCATGAACGAGCAGATTCATCACAATGTCGATAAGCTCGGCGCTCCATTTCATGCCGTTTACACAGCGCAGCAGGCACAGGCTTATAAGCCACGCTTTAAGGCATTTGAATACATGCTCGACCAGCTCAACGCCAGTCCGGAAGACATTCTGCATGTCTCGTCATCGTTCCGCTATGACCTGATGTCGGCACATGATCTTGGTATCAAGAACAAGGTCTGGGTCAATCGCGGTCACGAACCTGCAAACCCTTATTACGGCTATACCGAAATCAAGGATATTTCCGGTCTGGCCGGTGTCGTTGGACTGTAAATAAGGCTTAGCAAGATGCAATTTAAACCCTACTGGCACGATACCACACCGCCTTTCACTGCTGGCGAAAAGAACCCGCCGGAAGGGCATTATGATGTTGCCATTATCGGCGGTGGTTTCACCGGCCTTTCGGCCGCATTGCATCTTGCCAAAGCTGGAAGCCGCGTGGCGGTCTTTGAGACTGGACTTGTCGGGTCCGGCGCTTCGGGACGCAATGGAGGCCATCTCAACAATGGCCTCGCGCACAGCTTTATCGCGGCAAAACAACACCTTGGCGCAGAGCGCGCCAAGGCTCTCTATAAGGCCTTTGACGATTCCGTCGATACAATCGAACGCATCGTTGCCGAAGAAAATATCGATTGCTCTTTCCGCCGCGCGGGTAAATTGAAGCTTGCTTCAAAGCCCGCACATTTTGATGGTCTTGCGCGCAATTTTGAAGCCATTCATGCGGAAGTTGATCCTGACACCGCCTTGCTGCGCGCCGATCAGCTTTCAGGCGAAGTCGGCTCAAATGATTTTCATGGCGCCATGCTTTCGAAGAAAAGCGCCATGATGCATATGGGGCGCTATGTGACAGGCCTGGCTGCGGCAGCAGCGCGTCACGGTGCTTTCATTTTTGAAAACACAACTGTTCAGCAGCGCAAAAAGCTCGGCAACCAGCACGAGATCGTTACGTCGCGCGGTACCGTGACTGCCGACAATGTTATCTTGGCAACCGGCGCTTACACCACCGACAGCTTTTCCTATTTCCGCAAACGTATCATCCCAGTTGGCAGTTTTATTATTGCAACCCGACCGCTGACTGAAAGCGAAATCGCCGCCACCATGCCCGGCAATCGCACCTATGTCACGTCCATGAATATCGGCAATTACTTCCGTCTTGCGCCAGATAATCGTATGATTTTCGGCGGTCGTGCTCGCTTTTCAACGACGTCAGACCAGCGCTCCGACGGCAAAAGCGGCGCAATTTTACGCGCAAACCTTGTTAAAATGTTCCCACATCTTGCCAATGTGGAAATCGATTATTGCTGGGGTGGTCTCGTCGATATGACTCAAGACCGCTATCCGCGCGCTGGCTTTGCCGATGGTGTCTGGTATGCGATGGGCTATTCCGGTCATGGCGCACAAATGTCAACACAAATGGGCATTTATCTGGCAGACGCGATCCTCGGACGCGGCGACCATAATCCGATTTCCGGCCTCGAATGGCCGACTATTCCGGGCTATTCCGGCAAACCTTGGTTTCTACCGATGGTGGGCTTTTATTATAAAATGCTCGACAAGTTTCAATAGAGCGCGTTTCGCTCTAATTATTTGTTTAAAGCGCATCTTATTCCGAAAACCGCTTCGCACTTTTCGGGATGCGCTTGCAATAAAAAGGGCGGTTAAACCGCCCTTTTTCATGTTCACAATCCGCCGACATGCAGCGTTTTGATTTCCAGGTATTCATCAATACCCAGTTTTGAACCTTCACGACCAAGCCCCGACTGCTTGACGCCACCAAACGGTGCCACTTCAGTCGAGATCGCACCCGTGTTGAGCCCAACCATACCGAACTCCAGCGCTTCAGCGACACGCCATGAACGCTTCAGGTTCTCGGTAAAGAAATATGCCGCCAGACCAAACGGCGTTCCGTTGGCAATCTCAATTGCTTCTTCTTCCTTCTCAAAACGGAAGAGCGGCGCAACTGGTCCAAAGGTTTCTTCGGAAGCCAGCAGCATGTGGGTTGTGGCGTCACCCAGCACAATTGGGCGTGCATATTGACGACCTTCCGGCATGCTTTCGCTTTGTGCCAGAATTTTTGCACCACGCCCCAGAGCATCACTCACATGGCGTTCAATCTTTTCAATCGCCGCATGATTGATCATCGGACCAATCGCAACGCCATCTTCCGTACCAACGCCGACTTTCATTTTTGCGACGCGATCCGAAAGCTTAGCTGCGAAGGCATCGTAAATGCCTGCCTGCACCAAAATGCGGTTTGAGCACACGCAGGTCTGGCCACCATTGCGGAATTTGGAGGCAATAGCACCTTCCACCGCCTGATCAAGGTCAGCATCGTCAAACACGATAAACGGCGCATTGCCGCCAAGCTCCAAGCTCAAACGCTTGATGCTGTCGGCAGCACCCTTCATCAGCAGTGAACCAACGCGGGTTGAACCCGTAAACGAAATTTTGCGCACGGTTTCATTAGCCATCAACTCATTACCAATTTCGCTTGGCATGCCGGTAACGATATTAATGACACCAGCCGGTATCCCTGCCCGCTCAGCAAGAACGCCAAGTGCGAGTGCTGAAAATGGGGTAAACTCCGAAGGCTTGATCACAACCGTACAGCCAGCAGCCAGCGCTGGAGCAACCTTGCGGGTGATCATCGCATTCGGGAAATTCCATGGCGTTATAATCGCGCAAACCCCAACCGCTTCTTTCAATACAAGAATACGACGGTCTGCAGTTGGCGAAGGAATGCTGCCGCCATCAATGCGGCGAGCTTCTTCAGCGAACCATTTAACAAAGGATGCGCCGTAGCGGATTTCGCCCAGTGCTTCATTGAGCGGCTTGCCCTGCTCCAGCGTCAGCAGAAGAGCAAGATCCTGCTCATGCTCAATCATCAGCGCAAACCAGCGTTCAAGCAGCGCTGCACGCTCGGCATGGGTTTTCTTTTTCCAAAGTTTGAAAGCTTGCGCAGCAGCATCAATTGCCGCTCGCGTTTCCTTGCCGCTCATATCGGGAATCGTGCCCAAAGTGCTGAGGCTTGCAGGATTGGTAACATCAACGGTCGCGCCAGACTCAGCATCCTGCCAGATACCACCAATGAGACCCCGTTGGCGGAAAAGCGCCTGATCTTTTAACGTATGCATGACGACCTCTTAAGCCAGAGCGCAAAGCACGGCCTGCGTGATCGCATCCGTTTTGTCTTTTCCCGCGACAGTTCCGATACCCTGAGCCGTCGCTGTTTCGATTGCTGCCATCACATCTTTTGCAGCCTGATGCTCGCCAAGATGCTCAAGCATCATCGCACCCGACCAGATCGCCGCAATTGGGTTGGCAATGCCAAAATGCGCAATGTCAGGCGCTGAGCCATGAACTGGCTCAAACATAGACGGTGCTGAGCGATCAGGATTGATATTTGCCGAAGCCGCATAACCAAGACCGCCCTGAATGGCCGCACCCAGATCAGTAAGGATATCGCCAAAGAGGTTTGAAGCCACAATTACGTCGAGGCTTTCGGGCGCCATAACCATACGGGCCGCCATAGCATCGATATGGTAATGTGAAACCTCGACATCGGGATATTCTTTGGCAACATCCTTTGTCACTTCGTCCCAGAAAACCATCGAGTATTTTTGAGCATTCGATTTTGTCACCGAAGCCAGCTTCTTGCGACGCGCACGCGCCTGCTCAAAGCCAAAACGGATGATGCGTTCGACACCGGTGCGGGTGAAGATCGCAGTTTCGACTGCAACTTCATCTTTGGTGCCCGAATGGACGCGTCCACCAGCGCCCGAATATTCGCCCTCGGTATTCTCACGAATGCAGAGAATATCAAAGCCTTCCGAACGCAGCGGACCGGTTACACCCGGCAACAGGCGATGCGGGCGGATATTGGCATATTGCACAAAAGCTTTGCGGATCGGTAACAACAAACCGTGCAGCGATACAGAATCCGGTACTTCCGCAGGCCAGCCAACAGCACCAAGATAAATCGCATCGAACTTACGCAAAGTCTCGATACCATCTGCTGGCATCATTGCGCCGGTCTCATGATAATATTCGCATGACCAAGGAAAGCTCTTGCCTTCCAACGCAAATCCATTGCGCTTTGCAGCAGCCTGCAAAACCTGCCATGTCGCATCGGTTACGCTTTTACCAATGCCATCGCCCGGAATGAGTGCAATCGAATAATTCTTCATTGTTTGTTCCCTTATAAGTCTATCAAAACGCTTTTAGTTTTGCGGTTCGCAAGATAGGCGTCACGTCCGAGATCTTTGCCAATGCCAGAGCTTTTATAGCCACCAGTCGGAAGGATATGGTCCCGCGAACGGCCATAACGATTGACCCAGATCGTTCCTGCTTGCAAAGCCTTGGTGACACGTAGCGCACGAGACAAATCTCGGGTGAAAAGACCTGCTGCCAATCCATAGGTTGGATGATCAGCAAGTGCTAATGCCTCGTCTTCGTCTTTGAATGTCTGAAGTGTCAGCACAGGCCCGAAGATTTCTTCGGTCACAGCGGGGGAGTTTTCATCAACACCGCGAAGCAAAGTTGGCTCGTAAAAATAGCCGTCACGATCCATTCGCTTGCCGCCCACAACACTTTGTGCGCCAAGACTGACAGCCTTCTGCACAATCTCATCAATACGACAAATCTGACGTTCCGAAATAATCGGAGAATATTGGGTATTCTCGTCCCATGTCACACCCGGCTTGATATTCGCCATATGACGCGCAATGGCTTCGCTCAATGCATCAGCAATTTCGTCCGCAACAATCAGACGCGAACCTGCGACACAGGCCTGTCCGGCATTGCTGAGAATACCGCGCGTGATGGCCGCTGCCGCCAGTTCGAGATCGGCATCGGCAAACACCACCTGCGGGCTTTTGCCCCCAAGCTCAAGTGTCATCGGCTTGATGCCGGTGCGCGCAATATTTTCCATAATCGCAGCACCTGCTGCCGTTGATCCGGTGAAGCTCACTTTGGAAATATCAGGATGCCCGGTAATAGCATTACCGGTGGTTGGTCCATCACCCAGAACGATGTTGATGAGGCCTGCAGGAATGCCAGCTTGCACGGCGAGTTCTGCGATATAAAGCGTGGTAAAAGGCGTGATCTCAGATGGCTTGAGGACAACTGCATTGCCTGCGGCCAGCGCTGGTCCGAGTTTCCAGCCAGCCATCGAGATCGGGAAATTCCACGGCGTAATCGCGCCAATCACACCATAAGGCTCGCTCAAGGTCATGCCGAATGTGCTGGTGCTGGTTGGCACAACTTCGCTGCCTTCCTTATCCGCAAATTCTGCAAAGAAGCGGATTTGCTCGGCAGTAACGGCTATATCGCCTTCAATGAGATGAGCGATTGGGCGCGTCGATGAAACCGCTTCCATGCGCGCCAGCGTCAGCGCTTCTTGCTCGATCAGATCGGCCCAACGATGCATCGCATTGAGCCGTTCTCGCGGACGGCTATCAGCCCAGCCGCTTGTTTTCAAAGTGGCCTTAGCATTTTCAACAGCACGATCAACCAGCGCAACATCAGCAATCGGACAATCGCCATAGGCTTTACCGTCCGACGGCCGGTGCATTTCCATCGCGCCGGTAGCTTCCACGCGCTCCCCGCCAATATAATGATAAAATGGCAGTTTAAGCGTTTCAGGATCAAAGCTTAATGTCATGGCGCACCTCGAACTTTCTATGACGAAAGATTAGAGCCACACGGGCCGCATTATTGATTGAGAATAACCCGCCGGACGGTTTTGAATCGCGTCAGACGGGTTTAAAGCGGCGGATTATTCTGGATACGAGATGCTTATTCGTAAACGCAGAGATAAATCTTACGCACGGTTTCAATCGTGCGCCACACGCCGACGAAGCCCGGCTTCATAACAAAGCTGTCGCCTGCACGATAAGTCTTGGTTTCGCCGTCCTTCTCTTCAATTTCGACGAGGCCAGACAAGATATGGCAGAACTCTAATGTTGTGCCCTTGATAGAATGGGTTTCGCCCGGCGTTGCCTCCCAAACGCCTGTCAAAACCTTGTCGTTCTTCGACGCATCCTGCGCCCAAGTCTTAAATGACGGCGTGCCAGAGATCAGGCGGTCTTCAGTAGGCAGGGCCTCTTTCGGCGCGAAATCTGGATTTGGATCGATAGTAATCAAAAGTGACATGATAGTTCCCTTCATCTAATAGCCGAGTTTGCGATCGATCAGGCCGATCAGTTCTTCTCCAGCCAAATGGCGCTGAATATTTTCAATGACGGATTTCGCAGCCGTATGCGGCTGCGTGACGGATGCAATATGCGGTGTGATCAGCACTTTCGGATGCGACCAAAGCGGATGCCCGGATGGAAGCGGTTCTGGATCAGTCACATCGAGCATAGCTGCCGCAAGATGACCGCTATCAAGCGCATCAATCAGTGCATTTTGATCAAGCTGCGGTCCGCGTCCCGTATGCAACAAGCGCGCGCCGTTTGGCAGCAAAGCAAACAAGTCGGCATTCAAAATGCCGCGTGTTTCATCGGTTAGCGGCAGCAGACAAATCAGAATATCTGTTTGGCGCAGGAAGCTTGCAAACCGGTCCTCACCGTAAAAACAGGTAACGCCTTCAATGTCTTTCTGGCTGCGACTCCAACCGGAAAGCGGAAACTGAAATGGCTTGAGACGTTCGATTGCAGCTTGCGCCAGCATACCCAGCCCTAAAAAGCCAATTCGTCGTTCTGATGCCTGCGGCGTAGCAATGGCTCGCCATGTTTCCGCCTGCTGTTGTTGGCGATAGGCAATTGCTTCACGATGCAATGTCAGCACGCCAAGCGCCACATATTCTTGCATCATGCGAATGATGCCGTCTTCAACCATGCGAACGAGCTTCACATGCTCAGGCACGCTGCCCGGCTTAAACTGATCAACGCCCGCACCAATTGAGAACAAAATTTCAAGATTGCGATAACGCCCAATATCGTCTGGCGCGACCCAGCTAATCAAATAGCGGATTTTATCAGGATCGACCTCATCGCCAGCCTGAAAAAACGCGATGTCCGGCAGAGCTTTCGAAAATGCTTCGCGGAAAACGGCACCACGGGCAGCATCGGAGTTGAAAAGAAATGCCATGATTGCTTCCGATTAAGAGGTAAGGCGCGAGGCAAGATTATCGATCATCTTCTGGCACGCATGCAGCTCGTTTATTTCGATATATTCGTTCGGGCGATGGGCGCGGCTGATATCACCGGGGCCACAGATAATTGCATCAATGCCTGCCTGCTGGAACAGCCCCGCTTCCGTGCCGTAGCTTACCGCAGCCAGAGTTTCCTGCCCCGTCAACTCGACCATCAAATGGGAAAGTGCACTATCAGTTGATAGTGAAAGAGCCGGATATGCGCTTAATTCATGCCACAGCACTTCATACCCGATATCCCGTAGAGCAACGAGTTCGGCTTTTACTGGCTCCAGCAATTCGGTTGGTGAGATACCGGAAATTGCACGCACTTCAATATCAGCGGTGCAGCGATCAGGAATGATATTAACCGCCTGTCCGCCAGAGATGACGCCAAACTGCAACGATGAATATGGCGGCTCAAAATTGGTATCGAACGGCCCGGCTTCCAGCGTTTGACCGTATGCGGTTGCTTTTGCAATCACGCCAGCCATGGCGTGAACGGCATTCAACCCAAGATCGGGACGCGATGAATGGCCCGAGCGCCCAATAACTTCCAGCCGAGCTGCGGCTTTACCTTTATGCGCACGCACGGCCTGCATGCGGCTTGGCTCACCGATAATGGCTCCCAGCGGCTTGGCACAAAGATCTGGAAGCGCTGCAAGCAAATGCGGCACACCACGACAGCCCGCTTCTTCATCGTAGGAAAAAGCAAGATGCACGGGCTTTTCCAGCGAACGAGAGGCGAGCATCGGCAGGGCAGCAAGCGCACAAGCCAGAAAGCCCTTCATGTCCGTCGTGCCGCGCCCATAAAGTCTGTTGCCGTCTTTATGCAGCTTAAACGGATCAGTCGTCCATTCAGACTCTCCAGCGGGAACCACATCCGTGTGGCCAGAAAGAATATAGCCCGACACATCACGAGGGCCGATAGTGATAAAAAGATTTGCCCTGTCGCCTTCAGGTCCGGGCAAAACCGATACGTCAGCACCCGCAGACTTTGCGTACGAACTGATCCAGCCAACAATCGCATCATTGGGAGTACCAACAACCGATGGAAAGCCAATCAAAGCTGCAAGGATTTCTTCGACGTTCATCAATACCACATTCAAAGTCAGAGCTTCGGATTTCTATCAGAATATGGTGTTGGGGCAGTGTTCCGTGCCGAATATCATGCTGCTTCAAACAAAGATTGCGAATAGCGGCGATCAAGCAGCTAATTATGCGGAGGTATTTGTGGAATGATGCGGCAAAATACGCCTGCCCAAAGCGTTGCATTGCGTGGCAGGATCAAAAACACTGTGTCTTGAGGGCTGAATGTCCATAAGTCGAGCTTGGGCAGCGGGTAGGGATCGGAATGGCTGATATGCAAAAATCAGTACGGCTCAAATCTTTTGAATTGATCGCACATGACATAGCAGATGTGGACAAGAGCCTGCTTCATGGTCTTTCGATGGGTGTTCGCTGGCCGCACCGTCCCAATGACTGGGATCTCATGTTGAAAACCGGACAAGGGTTGGTCGCTATTGATGGCATTGGCCGGGTATTCGGTAGCGCTATGTGGTTTCCTTACGGAGACGATTTCGCAACCATTGGCATGGTCATCACCTCCCCCCGCACACAAGCGCAAGGCAATGGTCGTTGGCTGATGGAACAGGTGATGGAGCGATGCAAAGGTCGCAGCCTCAGCCTCAATGCGACCCAGGCAGCATATAAACTTTACCTGACGCTCGGCTTTACCGATGAGGCAACAGTCTATCAGCATCAGGGACAAGTCGGGCTTGAACTTCCGGCCATACCAACGCCAAATGGAGAACTTGTAGCGCTTTCGGCAGAGGAGCTCAAAAAAGTCTCCGAGCTCGACTGCAAAGCCTTTGGCACAAACCGCATGCATTTGCTTCACCTCATCTCTGACACAGCCGAAATCTATGGGTTGGAGAGAAACGGGCAGATGGTTGGTTATTCCTTTTGCCGCGAATTTGGCCGCGGGAAAGTTATTGGCCCCATCGTCGCAAGCAATGACGAAGACGCCATTCAATTAGCCGCAGTTCACCTGAAAAATCTTAAAGGCAAATTTGCGCGCGTTGATACGCGTGAGAAAACCGGCGCTTTCGCCGACTTCCTAGAGCAATCCCGCCTCGGTGTGTACAGCACGGTAACAACCATGTCGAAGGGCAAGCTGTTTTTGAACAGAGAGGCACACAAACCATGGGTTTACGGGTTGTCGGCACATGGCTGGGGCTAAAATAACTCTAAGAAGCCGACCGCACTGGCTCCAACTTGCTCTCAACATCCAATGAGTGCCATCACACCCGTTGCAGCATTAACGGCGCGAATACAAAATACTACCTAATGGCGGACAGCCAAGCCAGTTAATCGTGGTATGATCCAAGGCAAACTCGAATATACTCTTTGTCTATAGCGCTATCGATGCTGACACCCCGAACCGTACAACCGCATTGCGCGCCGACAATCCTCCGCTTGCAGCCTTCAAAACGTGCCGTCGCAACAGGCAGATCGCCGATTGCCACCCTAAAAGCAATCCAGCGTTAAAAACATGCGCTCTACGTGCCGTTATCGTCGAAACAAGGTTTCGGCGTCAGACTATGTTGGCATAATCACAACCGAATTTCCTGATCCATAAACGGATTGTTTTAGGGGCATTGATGTTCTCTCTTTAAGCCAGCATGTCCCCAACGATGCGAGTGTTTAACGGAAAGTGGAAATCCGACCACTCTGCTTCCGTGATAATCTCAGACGGATAACAATGGCCGAGATAAAGCGGCTAAATAGAAGCATACTTTTTATAATTGCTGCTTTACGTACCTCAAATCGGCGGGTAATGTCTTGGGTGAAACTTTGGGAGGAGTTTACGTGCTTTTGAATATTTACGCTGATATTCATGTATCAGAATTTCGTTGCGTAATCTCTTACGACAACGTTGTCTTTGGCGTTTGCGCATGACTGCATCGCCAAAAGAAACGCGTATTCCGCTCCTTCAAGCCGTGTCGCTGTCGAAGTCTTTCGGTCCGGTTCAGGTGCTCAAAGGCATCAATCTGAGTATCTATGGCGGCGAAGTTCATGCGATTATCGGCGAAAATGGTGCCGGTAAATCGACATTGATGAAACTGCTTGCCGGCAATGAGCGTCCGACCAGCGGTGAAATTCATATCGATGGCAAGCCAATCGCGTTTTCAGGACCGGTTGAGGCTGAAGCGCAGGGTATTGTGCTTGTGCATCAGGAAATTTTGCTCGCGCCTGATCTGACCGTTGCGCAGAACATTTATCTTGGTCGCGAGCTTTCGAATGGGCTTGTTGTCGATGATAAATCGATGCGCGAAGGTGCGCGTAAGGCAGTTCGCGATCTTGGTGCCGACATAAACCCCGATGCTATAGTCGGCAGCCTTTCGATCGCGCAGCGGCAGCTTGTACAGATTGCGCGCGTGCTGTTGGTGCCGCACCGCGTTGTCATTTTCGACGAACCCACTGCATCGTTAACACCGGTTGAAACCGAAGCTTTGTTGAAAGTAATTTGCGATATTCGTGCCAAGGGCGTGGCCGTTCTCTATATTTCGCATCGCCTGCCGGAAGTGAAGGAAATTTCGGACCGCATCACGGTTTTGCGTGATGGAACGCTTGTGGCAGCGCATATGACTTCTGAGCTTCAACCCAATGATATGGCCCGGTTGATGGTTGGACGCGATGTGGCCAAGCTTTATCCGGATCGTGCATCTGAACGGTCGGATGCGACGGTGTTTGAAGTGCAAGACTTTACAGTTCCCGGCTATGTCAAAACAGCGAGCTTCGCATTGCGCAGAAGTGAAATCCTTGGCTTTGCTGGCTTGGTGGGGGCTGGCCGTACAGAGCTTATGGAAGGTGTTGTCGGCCTTCGTCCCGGCAAAGGACAGGTTCAGCACAATGGCAAACCCGTCAACTTCCATAATGCGCATGAAAGCCTGTCTGCTGGGATCGCTTATCTCAGTGAAGATCGCAAAGGCAAAGGGCTGTTGCTTGGTAAAGACCTTGGCATCAATCTGACACTTGCATCAATCAGCAAATTTGTGCGTGGCTTGCAGATCGACCGGAATAAAGAGCGCGTGGCGCTTGATGACGCGATCAAGGAATTTGATATTCGCACCGGCCGCAAAGATATTCTCGCTGGCCAACTTTCAGGCGGAAATCAGCAAAAGCTGTTGCTTGCAAAAATGATGCTGCTGAATCCGTCTATCGTCATCATAGACGAACCGACACGCGGCATTGATGTGGGCACGAAAGAACAGATTTATCAGTTCATCGCCAATCTTGCCGATGAAGGAAAATCAATCATCGTTGTGTCATCAGAGATGCCAGAACTTATCGGGATATGCGACCGCATCGTTGTTATGCGCGAAGGCCGTATTGCGGGTGAGGTGACAGGTGATCGCATGACCGAGCACGACATAGTCGTTCTTGCAACGGGCGTCAGCACAGAAGCGGCATAAATATAAATAGGGGTGTCAATGACTGACGTAGTGAATGACAAGAGCAAAGCGCCGAATACGTCCAAAGACTGGGATCTGAGGGCGATTGCCCCTTTTATTGCGCTGCTTTTGCTACTTGTTCTTGGAACAATTGCCAATCCGAATTTCATCAGTATCGATAATCTGCTCAATGTCGCAACACGCAGCGCGTTTATTGCAATTATCGCGCTGGGCGCAACCTATGTGATCTCGTCGGGCGGGCTTGATCTGTCGGTTGGGGCGATGGCTGCTTTTGTCGGCAGCATCATGATTATGTTTATGAACAGTGGTGTCATTGCCGATCCGGTAATGATGCTCATAGCGGCTGTATTGCTGGCGGTTGTCGTAGGTGCGCTTTGCGGCTTGACCAACGGCTTGATCACGACAATGGGCGGGATAGAACCCTTCATTGCGACACTTGGAACAATGGGGATTTATCGTGGTCTGACAACATGGCTGTCGCAGGGTGGTGCAATTACTTTACGTAATCCTGAAATTCAGGCGCTTTACCGCCCTGTCTATTTTGGTGATGTGTTTGGTGTGCCCATTCCGGTAATTGCGATTTTTGTCACGGCAGCGATTGCGGCTTTCGTGCTCTATCGCACCCGTTATGGACGTCATGTGATTGCGGTTGGCTCCAGCGAAGATGTTGCGCGTTATTCAGGTATTTCGGTTAAGCGTGTTCGCACAATTGCCTATGTCGTACAGGGGCTTTGCGTCGCCGTTGCCGTGTTGCTTTATGTGCCGCGACTTGGCTCAACTTCGGCAACCACCGGCATGTTGTGGGAGCTGCAGGCGATTACAGCGGTTGTGGTTGGCGGTACGGCGTTGCGCGGTGGCGTAGGGCGTGTCTGGGGCACGATATGCGGCGCATTCATTCTCGAAATTGTCGGCAATATCATGCTGCTTTCCAACTTCATCAGCGAATATCTGATCGGCGCTATTCAGGGTGCCATCATTATCATTGCCATGCTGGTTCAGCGCTCACTCTCACGACGATGATGAGGAGCGTCTAAAGGCTTGGAATAACAGGTTTGACGGGATTGATGGGGCGGTCCGGTCACTCAGGGATAAAGCCCCCGAACACTTGGGAGGAATTAATGCGAGGAAAACTTTTAGGCGTTGCTTTTGCCGCTCTAGCAGCTGGGGCGTTAGCCTTCACTGGTGTTGCAAGCGCGCAAGACAAAAAGGTCACGATCGGTGTATCGATCCCGGCTGCTGACCATGGCTGGACAGCGGGTGTTGTCTATCATGCGGAACGTGTTGCCAAGCTATTGATGCAGGAGCATCCGGGCCTGAATGTCATCGTTAAGACATCGCCAGATGCGGCCAGCCAGGCCAATGCGTTGCAGGATCTGGCCGTTCAAGGTCTCGATGGTCTTGTGGTTCTGCCGACCGATCCAGATCCGCTGGTCAACGCAATCAAGGAAATCAAAGACAAAGGCACATTTGTAGCGCTTGTTGATCGCGCTCCAAGCAACAATGATAATTCGATCCGCGATCTTTACATCGCGGGTAACAATCCTGCTCTTGGTCAGGTCGCTGGTGAATATATTGCCAAGAACACACCAGACGCGCAGGTCGTTGTCATTCGTGGTATGCCAATCCCAATTGACCAGCAGCGTCAGGACGGCTTTGACAAGGGTATTGCAGGCTCCAACGTTAAGGTTCTTGATCGTCAGTATGGCAACTGGAACCGCGACGATGCCTTCCGCGTGATGCAGGACTTCCTGACCAAGTATCCAAAGATTGATGTTGTCTGGTGTCAGGATGACGATATGGCTGTCGGTGTTCTCGAAGCCATCAAGCAGGCAAATCGTGAAGACATTCAGTATGTTATCGGTGGTGCTGGTTCCAAGGACATGATCAAGAAGGTCATGGATGGCGATAAGCTTATACCGGTTGATGTGCTTTATCCGCCTGCGATGGTATCAACCGCGATGGAACTGGCCGCTGGTCATTTCTATGATCAGGTACCAGTCAGCGGCGAGTATATTCTCGATGCAACGCTGATCACCAAGGACAATGCCGAGCAGTTCTACTTCCCGGATTCTCCTTTCTAATATTGAATTACGCGCCCGCTTTGCCGGGCGCGTATTTGTATTATGTCCATAAAATTTGCGTTATCTTTGGAGGATTTTTGATGAAGACGATCAAGGGGCCTGGGATTTTTCTCGGGCAGTTTGCGGGCGATGCAGCGCCATTTAACAGTTGGGACAGCATTACCAAATGGGCAGCTGAAAAAGGCTATGCTGGTGTGCAGGTGCCGACATGGGCAAGCCAATTGATCGACCTCAAAAAGGCTTCTGAATCCAAAGACTATTGCGATGAGTTTGCCGGTGTTGCGCGTGAAAACGGCGTTGAAGTTACTGAGCTTTCGACGCATTTACAGGGACAGCTCATTGCAGTTCATCCGGCCTATGATGAGGCATTTGATGGCTTTGCTGTGCCGGAAGTGCGCGGCAATCCGAAAGCGCGTCAGGCATGGGCTGTTGAGCAGGTGAAAATGGCGATCCGTGCTTCGCGCAATCTCGGCATCGGCGCCCATGCAACTTTTTCAGGCGCTTTGGCCTGGCCGTTCATCTATCCGTGGCCGCAGCGCCCGGCTGGTCTGGTGGAAGCTGCTTTTGATGAACTGGCGCGTCGCTGGCTGCCGATCCTTGATCATGCGGATGAGCATGGCGTTGATATTTGCTACGAAATCCATCCGGGCGAAGACCTGCATGATGGTGTGACGTTCGAGATGTTCCTTGAACGTGTGAAGAACCATTCGCGCGCGAACATGCTTTATGATCCATCGCATTATGTGCTGCAATGTCTGGATTACCTCGACAATATCGACATTTACAAAGACCGCATCAGGATGTTCCACGTCAAGGATGCCGAGTTTAATCCGACCGGGCGTCAGGGCGTTTATGGCGGCTATCAGGGCTGGGTCAATCGCGCCGGTCGCTTCCGTTCGCTGGGCGATGGTCAGGTCGATTTTGGCGCTGTGTTCTCGAAAATGGCAGCCAATGACTTTGACGGCTGGGCAGTTGTTGAGTGGGAATGCGCGCTCAAGCATCCTGAAGACGGAGCGCGCGAGGGTGCTGAGTTTGTCAAACACCACATCATTCGCGTGACGGAAAAAGCATTCGATGACTTTGCTGCGGGCGGAACGGATGATGCCGCCAATCGCCGTATGCTGGGCTTGTAAAGCGTATCCCGAAAACTGCGCCGCGGTTTCGGGCCAAGATACGCGTTAAAAATATCAAGTGAGAGCGCCGATTTGAGAAAACCAGATCAAGTGCGCTCGGAGGAATAACTATGACCATTGAAGCAAAGACCAAGGAAACAGCCAATCCGCGCATTCGGCTTGGCATGGTTGGCGGCGGTGCGGGGGCGTTTATTGGTGGCGTGCATCGCATGGCATCGCGCCTTGATAACCGCTTTGAGTTTGTTGCAGGCGCACTCTCGTCTTCAGCGGAAAAAGCGCAGGCGTCGGGACGCGAGCTGGGACTTGCGGAAGATCGCATTTATTCAAGCTATAAGGAAATGGCGATCCGTGAAGCGCGCCTTAAAAATGGTATTGAAGCGGTTGCAATCGTTACGCCAAACCATGTGCATTATGATGCGGCGAAGGAGTTTCTGCGCCGTGGCATTCATGTGATCTGCGATAAGCCCCTGACATCGACTTTGGCTGATGCGAAAAAGCTTAAGAAAGTCGCTGATGAGAGTGGCGCATTGTTTGTGCTAACCCACAATTATACCGGCTATCCGATGGTGCGACAGGCGCGCGAAATGATCGCCAATGGCGAGCTTGGTGATCTGCGTGTGGTGCAGGTGGAATATGCGCAAGACTGGCTCACCGAAGCGGTTGAAGAAACCGGGGCTAAAGGTGCAGTTTGGCGCACCGATCCGGCACAATCCGGGCTTGGTGGAGCAACGGGTGATATTGGCACCCATGCGTTTAACCTTGCATCCTTTGTGACGGGCCTCACGCTTGAAAGCTTAGCTGCCGATCTCGATAGCTTTGTTCCGGGTCGCCGTCTTGATGACAATGCGCATGTCATGCTGCGTTTTGCAGGTGGCGCCAAGGGTATGCTTTGGTGCAGCCAGGTCGCTCCGGGCAATGAAAACACGTTGCGCCTGCGCGTCTATGGCACCAAAGGCGGCATTGAATGGGCGCAGGAAGATCCGAACCGTCTGTGGTTTACACCATTTGGCGAGCCAAAGCGTCTGATCACGCGTGGCGGTGCTGGTGCAGGAGAAGCTGCGGCACGTGTAACCCGCATTCCGGGTGGCCATCCCGAAGGCTATCTAGAAGCCTTTGCAACGATCTATACAGAAGCGGCCAATGCAATTCAGGCGCGACGTGACAATGCGAAGGTTGATAGTGCGGTTATCTATCCAACCGTCGATGACGGGGTAAGAGGTGTGTCGTTTATCGATGCTTGTGTGCGCTCATCCAATAAGAACGGCGGATGGGTTCATATGGCGTGAACTGCTGCCATCTGCTGATAGCTCACTGCATTGAGAAATGGCTGCAATAAATACGGCAATAGCTCCCGGATTTGCTCCGGGAGCTTTGTTTTTGTTTTATGCGTTGTTCCTCACCAGTTCACTTTGAAGCCGATGTTGCCTTTGATTGCATAGCTGTCAGAGAAGTGGTTGAGCGAAGTGTTGATTGAACCCTCGCCATACAGAGCATATTTGTTGTTTGCCCATGCATAGGTGCCACCTGCGCCGATACCGCCCCATGTATTGTCTCTATCGGTTGCCATATGGGTTCCTGCGTAATTCATGCGGGCATCCCCCATGAGTTCCTGATAGAGATTGGCAATGCCATAGAGTGAGGTATTGACCATCAGGCCGTCCTTGCCTTTCCAGCTATTGGCATAGTTGGCAGCAAGGCCGATACGGGCATTCAGACTGTCACCGTTTCGATTGGAGATACGCGCACCATAGGCATCGGTAAATGTATCGAAGTCAACGGATGACCATGTGAGCTGTGCTTGCGGTGTCAGAGACCAATACGGGTCGAGATCAAAGCGCTGCCCTGCTTCAAGGCTGAGTGCATAGCCGAAGCCTTTGTTGCCATTGGCAAGCGTCGGGTTGGTTGCATCGACATCCAGGTCACTGTCATACCAGTTGGCTTGTGCCTGTGTGTCGAGATAGAAGCCGGACGTGCCATACCAGGTGGCGTTCGCACCAAGTCCCCAACCCTGTGTGGTAATGCTGCCCGATCCATCGCCAGTGCGGTTATCGATATTTGAGCGTGCATTGCCATATTGCCCGGTGATGCCAGCAAGCAATTTGCCGTTCTCATTCTCATAGAACTGACCATCGACACCGGCTTGCATGATGAAGGTATTGATGTCCTGATGCAGATCACCTGCTGTAGACGCGTTTTTCTGACGATTATGCGCGCCTTCAATGCGACCCCAGATGGCCTTGTTATCGCTTTCACCTGAACTGGCACCTGAGCTGGCGCTCAAATTGGTCTGATCAGCATCACCCAGATAACGCTGACCCACGCGCTGTTGCAATGTTGGCAGTGCATTCAAAGCCTGCAGCGTTGACGTATAGGACTCATAGACAGGCGCTGCCGGACTGAAACGCCCCGGAGTAGGATCTGGAGGTGTCGGGCAGGTGTTGTTCTTCTGACAATCGGGATTAACCGGGTTAACCGGATCGGTATTGCTTTTCTTGCTGACCAGATACCAGTTGCCGTCATTGGGCGTATTTGTTCCGCCATGTTGCAAGGTATAGGCATAGGCAGAATCTGTCATGATGGCTTGCTGGCCATCTTTGGTGACGTAATCACCCTGAAGGTTGAAGACACCGTCTGAATTGCCTCCAACACTTACAATCTCAATGCCATTCTTCGTTGCCGCGCCAAAGCCATTGCGGTTGGTAATATCGACTTTGGAAGTACCGGATGTGTTACCAGTGACATTCATACGATCTGTGAGCGAATTGTCATCACCAAACACCGCCGCCATATGCAGCGTGCCACCATTGCCGATGTAATTGCCTGAGATATTAAGAACAGTGCCACCACCTGTGCTACCGAAGAAGACATTCCCGGCATTGGTCAAGCCTGCTATAGAGGTGGAGAAGCCACCCAGTTTAAGGGAAGCGCCGCTGGCCACATTATATGTGGAAGCAGCAGAGAGACCACCAGCTGCGCCCTGAATGAGAGAACCTTCATTAACAGCTGTCAGACCCGAATAATTGTTGGCTCCATAAAAAACCAGATCTCCATCGCCATTCTTGGTGAGCCCACCTGTGCCAGAGATTACTCCTGAGAAGTCACCATGCAGGTTCTGATCAAGCGTTAGCGTTCCAGAGCCAAGATTGATGGCCCCATCACCCGATGTCGCGCCCAGAAGGCTGCCAACGCTTTCATTGAAGTTGGCAAGGTCAAGTATTCCGCCGCCATCGACCCTGATATCGCCGGAACCAAACGCGTGGTCGGCAATACCAGCCTTCGCCGTTCCTCCCTTGACCGTCAGCCCACCGCTAAACGTATTATTGCCAGAGAATGTTGTTATGCCTGCGCCATCTTTTGTAACCGGGCCAATACCGCTCACCTTATTTGCAAGCGTAAAATCATTATCCTTGTTGATCAGCAGACGGCCATGGTCAAACTGGGTGCTTGTAAGGGCAATCTCGCCACTATTAGCGATGCTGCCACTCCCGCTTAATTCCAGTGTACCTTCAGCCACGGTGGTTGTGCCGCTATAGGTGTTCGCACCTGTCAGATTGAGCGTGCCATAACTCGTTTTGGTAAAGCCATTCTGGCCATCAAGCACAGAAGCAATGGTTGCGATATCACTGGCGCTATTGATCGTACCGTCACCAACGATGATCTGGTTGTCCTGCCCGCCAAGCGTGATCTGGCCTCCCTCAATGGTGTAACCATTCACGAAGAACTGCATGCCACTCACGGATACGGCACCGCCGCCATCATCCACAGTGACCGTACCCGCCGAACCTTGGAAAATCGCAAACTGGCCGGTTGCCCATTTGCCGTTTAATTGCCCATCTTGATCCGTCCAGTTGTCGTTGCTTGCATTCCAGGTACCATTCCCACCATCGACGCTATTATTGTTGTGCTTGTTAGCATCATCGCCATCCCAGTAGTTCAGCGTATAGCCTGCGCTATTGACCAAATTGATCTGATGATCGACGGCTGTCTGAAGCGACACTTGTGAGGCGTCATCACCCGGTACAGTGCCAATCGTCAGTCCATTGTTGGTCAACGTCCCGCTATAGTCAAAAATACGATAAAGTCCGGGGCCGAAGCCACCTGCATCAGTGATATTCAATGTGCCGGCAACCGTCAGGTCGCCCTTCACATCAAACAGGCCATTGATGCTTGGCGCACCCAGAGTGACATCGACCTTACTACCCGTATCGAGTGTTAAGTCTTTATCGAATGTAAGCTTTTGACCGCTTTGGCCAAATAAGGTCGCGCCTGTTGCAATATCTGTGGTGCCGCCAATGCTGCCGTGACCACCAAGTGAGGCACCGGATGCAACATGAACGTGACCCGTTCCATCTCCGAGCTTGCCGCCATCAAGACGCAAAGAACCATCACTGACAGTCGTACTGCCCTGATAGCTGCTGCTATCACCCGTTAAAGCCAATATGCCAGCGCCAGACTTGGTCAGAGCGCCCGAACCGATAAAGACATTCGACAGTGTGAACGTATTACTCGCATCATCAATGTCGAAACCGCCGCCGTGCGTACCCCAGCCGATTTGCTTTGTAGTGCTTTTAAAAGCCGTGCCTGTGACCTTCAGTGTCCCGCCGTCAAAATTAAGACCGCCTGTTCCTAGATTCTCATCCTGTTCAACTGAAACCACACCAGCATTGAGATATGTCCCGTCGCTATAAGTGTTCTTGCCCAAAAGTACGAGCGTATCGCTACCATTCTGCGTGGCACTGCCTGGGGTGGTAATGCCCCCATCGCTGATCACACCAGAAAGTTTAGTCTGGTGAATATTATTCGGGTCATTAGTACCCATATTGTCGACCACAAGGTTGCCACCAGTCAGGGCGATATCGCCGAGAATAATACTGTTATGGTCAATAGTATGACCATCACCCAGCTGCAGAATGCCGCCTGTAACCGTCGTGTTGCCGGTATATGTATTGGCTGCAGTCATGACGAGCGTGCCAGCACCCGACTTGGTGAAGCTGCCTTTGGCATCACCCGCGTTTTTGAAAACACCGCCAAATATAGTCTTATTATTCGGATCCGGATCTGGATCGACATCAATCGTACCGCCATCCGATGCCAACGTCACCAAGCGATCTGAACTCAGTGTTTTGGTAATATGCAGCGTACCGCCACTAAAGTTCAGCGCACCCGATGCATCTCCCAGATTGGTATCAGACGCAACCTGAAGTATGCCGCCATTAAGGAACGTACCGCCTTTATAAAGATTGGCGCCAGAAAGAACCAAGGTTCCAGCACCAAGCTTCGTTAGCGCACCACCCGCTCCAAGCGCCTGACCAACGGTGAAAGTGTTGTCCTTATCTGCAATGTCAAAGCCCCCGCCGCCAGCATTCCAGACAATTTGTTTTGTAGTGTCTGTGAGAGTCGTGCCGGTGATCTGTAATGTGCCGCCATCAAAAATGAGCTTATTGGTGGAAATGCCGGTATTTTTCGGGGCTGCAACAGACAACACACCACCATTCAAATGGGTATCACCCGTGTATTCATTGAAACCACTAAGCGTCAGCGTCCCACCGGTAAGAGTAAGATCAGAATCCGATTTAATTACACCGGAGAAATTACCACCATTGGATATGGTAATTTCTTTGCTTCCGGCAATAATAAAGCCATCGCCGAATAACCGCTGCAAGGTCAATCCCTTTCCATCAACGCCACTCATATCAAGTGTCGAACATGTAAGAGGTGTCCCACATGCGACAGTCATGGATGTTGACATAGAGACATCTACATCGCCTGAAAGTTCTAATATCCCTTCCTGCACCTGCCATGCCATATCATTTTGCTGGTCACCCGTCACAGTCCACTTTGCCTTACCGACTTTATTAAAGGTTGCAAAACCCGTCATAAGATTTGGTGCTGTGTATTTCAGATCGAAGCTATTCTCATCGCCATTAAGCTGAATGGTATTGTTTTTACCATCCGCAAAGAAATTGTATTTATCACCTGAATCATAAAGATTATTTTTATAAAAATCCTTCAAACCTAAAGTGTTGTTATCTCCATGAACCTCTACTTTATTACCGCCAGAATAGATTATACCTTGCACATCAAGGTAATTATTATTTCCGTCTATTAAGAAGGCTACCTTACTAGAATTAGCAAAAGTTCTTTGCTCAAAAAAATCAGTACCGTTTGGATTCTTAAACAGAAACACCTGATTATTGTCGCCTTTTATATAAATGGCTCTGCCGCCATTTAACAATGTTGTATCGCCCGGCCCGGCGTTAAAATTAGTCTGGCCTAGACTAGAATAAAGCGTCATGGTGACATTACCAAGCAAGACAATACCATCCCCCCCGTGCCCACCGGGAGCTGCAGCTCCACCAATAGAAATGAAAGTTTGTGGTCGACCGAGTTGGATAGCAGGAAGGGTAGCAGTCATGGGCACTGCTCCCCCAAGGACTATACCATCACCCGACACACCAGCCTGGCCAGGCACCGTCCCTGCACCGCCCGCTCCCCCTGCGCCGCCGTTGTAGACACCCATCCCCAAAGTAAGAGTGTTGACTTGCCCTTCCTTCGGAATATAGACAAGAGCATTGCCGCCGCCACCGCCACCACCACCACCTAACACGCCAGCACCACCAGCACCACCAGCGCCAGCCCGAACGCTACCTTCTGATTGCAGGTTTGTCGGAAATCCACTAGTAATGTAAAGTGCCGTGGAACCACCGCCACCACCGCCGCCGTAATCTCCACCATTGTCACCGGGTTTACCATCACCTCCATCTAAACTGACTGTGTGTGTAGGAACGCCGCCAGCGCCACCTCTTACCGATGAACTCGCATCGGCGCCGTTCCCTCCGATCATACCCGTATAAGAGCCACCCGCATCAGAGCGATATGTGTAAACGGTACTCTGAGAGCCCTCACCGTTTTCGCTGCCCCCACCTTGTGAACCATTGATATGATCTGAACACCCCCCAGGAGACTGGGCGCCGAATTGCGCACCTATCGCCTTAACGCAGGCTGAGCTACCGACATCAAAGGCATAAATATTACCCGCATGAGCAAAGCTTTCGAAAAAAAACAAACTAGAAATAGCTAAAAAATGCTTTGCTGATATACTTACCATCAAATGAATCCTCGTGTAAAATATGACAGTATATATACACCAGATTATGTTTATAACAATATAACAACAAAATGGCATTTTTGTTAATCATATTATTTAGTAACAATTAAAACAGAGGATTGAAATGAAGTACTCACCAAGCATAGATACTCAATTATACCTAGGACAAAAATTTCTTTTAAAATTTACAGCCGATGATTCCGATCAAGCAGATGATAAATTGAACGTAACAATTACATTGGGACGCGCCTTCTCAACAACCGAAGATATAACTAAGCCAAGGTACTTCACAAAAAATGGTGCGAACTGGGAGGTTGTTTACAGCCTTTTTGTTATTAGTGACGGGGAGATATATGGAGATTCTAAAGACCTTACAATAAATACAACATATTATGGTGGAAATGTGAATATTCCAAAATTCACTTATACGAAAAATATAGATAGATCTGTTAAAGCTGATTTTAGTCTTGAGAATGAGGTTCTATTTACAACAGACCACACATCATTACCATCTGACGAAAAAAAGACAGTTACTGCAACAGCCAGAATAACAGATGGGGCATCGGGGATTGCGGGATACATTGTCGAATGGCGTACACAGACATTTAGGGACGAAAATTTCTTTTTCGAATCAGTAAAAACCTATCTGACCAATACGGCCGATGCTGTTGCTCTTACGCTGGACGACGTCGATCCCTACGGGTCGATTTATCAAGAAAACGATGAAACGATTATACGCACGATAACTGATACGAATGGCGAAGCCAAACTTTATATGACGGCAAACGAGACCATCGGCTTCACAGAATTATCTGCCGTTGCAGACTACAAAGACGTCAAGCTGGTCAATGAAATTTGCGTCATCAACCCCAATGCATATCCCGCGATCCCGAAAGCTCCTCAATTGGCTGGTTTTAAAGACGGAGTGTTGCAATTGGATGATGTATTAAACCCCATGGATGCCTTTTTGGCTGTACCAATCGCTACAAAACCAACGGATTGGGTTTACGCAATCGTTAACGGGACATATGCTTATAAGAAGAACCCGACTGACGAACATTATGTAAACGTCCCCATTTACAAGAGCTCTATTCATACAGACACTCCCAATGATTTTTATTACGTTGTGGCCGGCTCTCAAACGGGTGTAGTTTCATCGAGCGAACACCTGATTTTTAAAGCGGAGGGCAACCCGAATGTACCTCCGAGCGACATAAAGGCTGACCTGCCTGAACCGTCGGGTACGACAGTCATCAATCAAAATAAGATTGCACTTAACCGTAAAGTGCCGATGAGTTATTGGTTGACGTCACAACCGACCAGTGACAAGTGGACGGCAAAAGAAGGCGATCAAATAACTGCAAGTGTATATATTCAAGGTTTTGAATCTCGAACTAATATACCCAAGTATGGTACACACGCGCTTGAACCGATAATATTGAAACCAGATGATTTAACAAAACCATTAATAACTGCTTTTTTCGACTCATATTTTTTCTATGGCTACGGACCTAATCCTTCTGGGAAAGAGTCGATTGCATATTTTTCTTATACTGTAACGCCGAAAGACAACACTAAAACTACATTAACATCAGTCAACCATATAGCATATGTTTCGACTGTTGAACCACAATGAATACAACTAGCAACACGGCTGATGTTGCTAATATTTATTTCAAGGATTGTTCTGATGAGCGGCGATATTTCTATAATTACGACGACTGGGGCATTAACTACTTATAACAAAGATGATGACGTTTTGTATCTAAACGAAGTCAACGTCTATGGGAAGCCGGGTGCAAAGATAACGTGCGATGTATCACTCTATGGCAGTATCTATACAAATGGCACCTACCAGCCTTCGCCCTATTCACCCGTGCTAACGCTCAACGAAACAACAGGGTTGGCTTCGATCCGTTTTCAGGTGCGCTTCACACCACCGAAAAGCGCGAGCCAGACCATGCAGTTAACGACCGTAACTGTCACTGCACGTGAATACGGCGTGCCAGAAAACAGCGCCAGCCAATCGCCATCGTTTGATTCCGCCATTCGTTTGTGCGACGTACGCTACATAGATGGTTATAATCTCGTATATGGCGCACCGGCCGACGGATACACGCCTTGCACCCTCATTGTATTTATTAGCGATGATCTACCTAAAGATGGTAATCAAAAAATTTGTATGATAATTGATAGTGACAGCGAGGCTATCATAATAGGGGCCGACCCCGGGTCGGGTAACCAGAGAAAAACCTACACAATAACCACAAGTCCAATACGATTTGATATTGTGAGTAAAGTTCCCGGCCAAAACCGAGCAACCGTCGTCTTGCTTAATTCGCCTTCTGGCGGTGCGCTTGTTTTTGGCGATGATATTAATCCACCCATTACATTCTCCCATCTACCACAAAAGGTTTGAGGGCGGATGGATGTACAATAACTCTGTTGATAAGAAGGACTGGTTCCGACCTCTGCCTGCGCCAGAGCTTCCCCAAGCCAAGCTAATTGAAGGGAAGCTTGTTATAGACTTTGATACCATTCCTGAGGATGACCCTTACATTGATATCTTTATCCCGGCATTGACCAAACCCTTGGATGACGATTTAATGACGGCATATATCGATATAGAATCCTCTCCATCACAAATTACTAGTAAGCATAAACCCAAATATCTTTTTAAAATATCAATAAACAATATATCAAATGGGTTTCATATTGCTTGGTACACGGTTAAAGACACATATGATAATATTGCATACTCCTTCATATTAAAATTTTACATCATAAATTCTAAATTTAAATCATATCCAGCACCAACATTTCCACAATCTGCTATAGTAAATGGTCGAACGACGCTTGATTACGAGAATCTTGAAGCCACACAAGGCGCAGTCATCGATGTAAGATACCCTTCAATAAGTGAGGGTCAGACGGTTGTCGTTGATTGGATTGGCTGCGACGCTGCAACAATTCCCGTCCCAGAAACGCTATACAGCACAAAAATACCAGTCGCTGCGAGCGATGCAAAAGCTGGCTCAGTCTCGACACTTATACCATTAGATTTCATTGCCCCCATCAAAGTAAACGGCAAGGGGTTTGCGACTTACACTGTTTATAATTCAAGGTCAGAATTACAAGGCATTTCTCATGCGAGCGAAGTGTATGTATTAGAGCAAATACGAGTGCCATTTTACATCGACGCAACACAAGGCGCACCGACAGACGACCTGAAGCAACCAAAGTGGAACTCATGGGTTGTGGCAACACTTACCGGGCCACCCGGTACCAGATTCGAAGCCGATATTTCCTTTGGCGCAGAGTTTGTGGGCACACAAATGACACCTTATTCCGCAGTCCTTAATCAGAATGGCCAGGCACGATTTCGTGTTAGAAGTTCGGTATCCCTTGTTACTATCACTGCGAGAATCAGTGACCAGCCAAGCGTGTCTGCAACAACAAATGCAATATACTATCCAAGCCCATTTTCTGGCACAAATGGGATGATAACTTATAATTATACTGACAATATCCCGGCTGATGGGCAGACCCCTTCTATCATTACGCTCACTGCAAACCAGGATGATGTTAAGACTTTGACGATTACCGTTACGGGACACGCGCTTATCAATTACGTTTACCCATCATCGGCCAACATCACATTCGGGAACGATGGAACAGCGACCGTTAACATAATTAATAAGGTTAAAGAGCAGGTCTTGGTTCGTATATTTACTGACGATGGCAATAAAGAAGCTGAATTCACTATAAACTTTCATTAGAAATTTATGTAATAGATGGAAAAAAACATGGGCAACACCGAAGACATTAAAAGCGGGGCGCATCTTAAGTTTGAAATCATAACAAATAACTCTGCTGCCGACGGGAAAACAAGCAATAAAGCGAAAGTAACAGTTACTCAGAATGACCTGGCATTAAATAATTGGGGCGTACAGTTTTCCCTAACTTCAGGAAGCGCCACATTCACCACAAATGGCTTAAAAACGCTTGATGCGAAAACGGTTAATGGCATTGCTAGTGCTGAATTTACCGATAACATGATTGAAAGTGGAACAATTACGGTCGTTGAGACCACTAATGATATGAACCAACCCATTACCGATGGCAGCTCTGACTCTAAGCCATATCACTTCGGGCCTGATGGTGAAATGGCTTACAATCTCACCATTAATAAGATCGACGATGGCGCTGCAGCTGATGGTATAGCACTAGATAGTGCATCAGTTATCATCACAGACAAGAACAAGAATACGCCTACCAGCGGAACATTCATTATTAAATTTACATCATCGAGTAATACTACAAAATTCGATGTAAGCAAAAGTAACGTGGACTCAAGATCAACCAGTAACACGCTCTATGTCAAAGCAACATCAAACGCAGCCGGAGACCTCGAAGCCTTAGCCTATTTCTCTGACACTGTTGAAGAAGATACAGTCACGATCACCGCAAGCCTGCTCGACGATCAGTCAACCAATCCGCAGAGCGCTCCATTTAGCTTTAAAAATGACCGATGGCAGCTAATTGCAACGCCAAATACAAACTACGCCGAAGCAGATGGTCTATCAACCAATTCAATCTGGCTTCAACTAAGCCTGAATGGCAAACAAGTACCCGACGACGTAAACCCTATAATCCAGTTAGAATTAGATAATAAAGATGCGTTTTTCGATCTAACAGGCGCACTTCCTGATTCTACGCCTTCTACATATTTGATCAAAGCTGGACATCTTAGTGCAGGAGACTACAGCACCTGCAGTGTATATTTCAAAGCAAATAATCCCTGCACTGTTAATGTTTCGGTAAGCGTACCCAGCGTTAAGCAAATAAAGCCTCAATCGATACCTTTTAGATTCATCTCAACAAGTATACTTAAATTGGAAAAAGTATTTGATTATCAGCAAGGTCCTCTCTGGGATAATTCACTAAACGCCATTGTAACAAAAGCTGACAGTAGCATATTGTATTCCAAAACACTACTTCGCTTGTATACCAAAAATAACGACAGAGTTTTTTTCGTTATGACAAATGAAAATATAGATCAAGAACGCTCAAAGCCGAATGATATATATATATATACTAGTCAGATTGAGGGAATTTATACTTCCGTACAAGTTGATTTTGGGAGCAACAAACCCGGAAATGTAACAATTTGTGGTGAAATAGTAAATGCTAAAAATCCAGAAAGCAAAGATCAAAAAGATTTCACTTTTATATACGATGGTCAGATCCAATAAAAATATAACGGCATGTTACAAACCATTGGATATCTTAGGTAATTTTATGGTTTGATACAATGTTATATTCAGTGTAGAATCTCATTTACTCTCAATTTTTACAGAATAGGAATAATAAAATCTTTCCACTGGTACGTGATGAATTGCTCTGGTTATGCTTTTCGGAGTAAATACAAAATTTGACACGACCGCATACTTAAATATAAATAATATTTGAGTACATACATCGAAAAAGATATCCTATCAAAACTTAACACCATTCATGATTAGTACAAGCGAACCAGAAAGTTACGGTACAGAAATTCGCTGTAACTTAACGTGCTCTCCTCTGGAAGTCGATCCTATACAAGTCCAGCTTTCTCTAGTGGATGAATTTCTTATTCCTGACGAAGACGTATACTTCGTTCTCAATAATTCAAACAAAATGACAGCAACAATAACTTCAACACCTTTCAACGTCAGCTTAGCGTCTCGGAAGAGTAAAACCTCCAGGCTTTACGTATCTTTCAAAAACGGTGACGATGAACAGTATAGAAGTAGATCCATCTTTTTTGAGTAGACAGACCAATATGGGTTTGATGAAAAATACGCTCTTCCGACGGCATATATCTGGCAACATTTATACGTCGACCACGCCCCTTTTACGTTAACGACAGCGCCAACGTAAGTAAGCATTTGCTGCCACCTTGAGCCCCAACCTCCCCCGAAAATCGGGGGAATTTGGGGCTTTCGATATAACTTTATGAGGCTCAATCCTCCAGAACGGCTTTCATGGCGAACATGATATTGCCCAAGGAGAAACGGGGTTTGCCGCGGTTGTAATCTTTCGTTCACGCTATTATTTCGATAACTGCATGCGCAAGTGTCAAAAACAGGATCCATCGAAGCACCCGGCGTGGAAGCTGCCATTGGAACCTTCCACAATTCCGTTCTGCATAGGTTTCCCGGGCGCAAACTAGTGACAATCCACTTTGGTCCAATCCGTCCATCGCAGAACGGCGTTGGTAGTGAATTCACCCCCGTAACATCTTGGGAATGGTGCCCATTTTGGGCTGTGTTTGGCCGTCATCTGGCAAAGGGCGTTTGCTATCAGATATTTACTCAAAAGCTCCTCGTTAGATTTGCTTTGCTGTCGCACCCGATTCCGATGCCATGCCGATGTCTAGGTTGGTCCTGGCCGATGCGGGCGACCTACCGTGTTTCAATCACCACTGCTATTTTCTGAAGTTTTGCGACATGGCTCTGGCAACTATCCGATCAGGCACGTTTCTAGGTCAGGCAAAGTCCTTCAAATATGGAAACGCGCGATTGAGCCAGACCTACGGAGGTGGTTCAAGTAGCTATGTTGCTGCGCCCCAATAGCTTTTGAGACAAATTTGAGGCTACATTACAGCAGATCAATGCGCACCCTATTTTACGCCGCAAGTCTTTTACAGCAATCACCGCCGAAATGGCTCGAAACCTGCACACAGCAGTCAAAAGTAGCGAAACATATGGGTTTGTTACAAAGTTTTCGTCAATTGATGAGGGTTTGGTCTCTCAGATTTTAATCAGCTGAGTTTTTCGATGTTCAAAGACCGTCATTCTTCTGTGGGTTTGAGAGTACCTGTTAAGCCTGAGCAATCTGAAAGAAACGCCGGCCGAACGCGATATTGATTTGGAGCATTCCACCGCCTATCGCGGTGTCATCTGCTTCAGCCCAAAAATGCTTGAACGTTTCAATCGGAAGAAGCGTCAGGTCACACACAAATAGAACCTCGTTGAGACGTACATCAAAGCCAAATGCGAGTGGCAGAACTTATATCGTGCGATTGGAAGCAATGCGATACGATTGAGCTCTATTTCAGCGAAGACCGTGGTTTGAGCGCTGCTAAACGCTTTATAAGCAAAGCTCTGGCCCAACACGGCAGGCCAGAGCGAATAGTCATTTATGGAGTTGAGACCTACAGAATAACTCTAATACAATCCGATACAGAGGGCTTCCTTAGCCAGACTGGCAAACCGATTGCCATTCGCTCCAGCAAATATATGAACAACATGATTGAGCAGGATCATCGTTGCATTAAACGACGGATACGCTCCATGCTTGATTTCAAATCCGAAACCACAGCCGGCTTCACGCTTTTGGGTATTGAGCTCATTCACATGATGCGCAAACAGCAAGGCGTCTTTGAATATCAAAAAGCACGCTCAATCAAACAACAGTTCAAGGCACTCGCTGCATAACTGCATCCAGAGTGAATCCGCGCTCCGTTCAGATTAAATTATTGTGACATATCTGATAAGGATGCCTAATGAAGAAAATAACTTTAGAAATTGTATCTAACAAAATTTAGGTTCATCGCCTTTTTTACATATACCGAGCTAATGTTCCATTTGCTGAGCCGCTTGCTGAGCCGCTTGCTCAGCTAATCTTAGTGCTGCAACTTTTGCCGATACAAATGGACGTGTAATTGTTTGCCTGGTACCTGAACCTGAACCTGAATCTGATACATTAACCCCACCACTCATTATTCTAGCTCGTATATGTGTATATCCTTTATCTACTGATACTAATGCTCTGTGATTACCATTAACCATATCGAAATTAGTCCCAGTTTCTAGATCTATATTAGAAACTACATCTACGACTGGGAGAGGAACATCAAATTCCATTGCGTAAACTAAGCTATTGAGTCTCGGTATTGAAAATAGACCACCTAGTCTGGAGCCCTTTATTTTGTCGATCGGAATTAATCTGCTTGCTTCACCATAATCTATGTACGTATAATGAGTTTTATCTCTAAAAAGTTCAAGATCGTTTCTTACCAAATCTGAGTAATCAATTTCAGTGAATTCTAAATCGCGTACATTACTGACAAAAGAGCGATCAAAATTAAACGTTCTATTAGCGATATATTCGCCGCTGGCGTCACCTCTAGTGTTAACCGAATTATGTGCTGCCCTCACTACTGCACGAGGGGTATCTCTTCGTATTTGGCCTGATAGAGGTGCTGACCTCGTTTCTGTAGGGGAGTTACTAGACTCCTCACGAGGTTCTAAGGCATATTGCTGTCGTCGAATAGTATCTGCAGGCACACGTTGTGCGGCTGATAATCTGGTAACTGCTTCTTCTTCTTCAACGGCTTCTGCTAATTCATATTCTTCTCTAAGTTCTACAATTTCCATAAACAACTCATCTTCAGCGGAATGCCCTGTTGGGTCTGTATTGTTGATAGGGTCACCGGCACAATATGCATATGAGTTTATGCCGCCTGCTCCGAAGGGGCTCATGCTGTCTGGTGATGTGAAGCGTCGCAGTGATGGTTGATAGAGGCGATAGCCGTTGCCTAAGTGATAGCCGTCGAGAAGATCACTTTTGCGCTGACCGTTGTAGCCTATTGCGCTTGGTGTTTTTTGATCTGATGGTGTTTCGCCATATGGGCTATAGGCCATGTCATAATGTTTGGTATCAGCACTGGCATTGTCTACGCTTAAGACAGAGCCATTGGCCTCTGTGCCTGAAAGCCAGACACCACGGTCCTCTCCGTTACGAACTTGCGCAACACCGCCCACGAACCGTACAGTGCCGCTGCCGTTTGACTGGTTGACGAGCGATGAACCACGATAGACAAGCGTTGTTTCACCTTCTTTGATAATTCTGTTCGAAGGATCATAGACGAATGTGTTGCTCCTGCTGTCTTTTTCAACGGAACACAGATAGCCCAAATTGATGCCTTTATCATACGTAAACTTCCGTCCCGACGCATCCGAGTTAAGGTTACCGGCTTCGTCATAGTCATAGTTATAGTCGTAGTTTTCTGCAGGATTTTTAGGGTTTAAATAAGTTACGGAACTCAACTGGCAAGGATCAAGTTCGTTGGTGTATAAATAGGTGGCGGTGCCTGTATCTCCACCTACAAACGTCGTCTCAGACTGGGTGATGTTGCTGTAAACATCATAGGTGAATGACTGGCTGGTAATCGCTTTGCCTTTTTCGTCTCTAGTCGGCTCTATTCCGGAACATGTATAGCCAATCAGACGATTGCGTTCGTCGTAGGTGTATTCCTCCGTGCGAACTGTATCAAAATCAAAAGCACCCCAGCGCTGCAAGGTTTTGCTGCTGAGTTGATGGTTCAGGTTATATTTCTGTACAATCCGCCAGCTGCTTTGACTTGCACTGCTCACAACCTTACGGGTTTCCTCCCGGCCCAATTTATCCCAGGTGATTGTTGTGGTCAGTGTGGCGCCTGTTTTTATATCGGTTGTTGTTGATATATTGGCTCGTCCGAGATCGTCATACTGGAGCGACACGCTAACGTCCTCGTCATGGGCCTCCGCCACGCGGCCATAGGAATCGTAGGTAACATTCCATTTCTTTCCCGTGACGTCTTTATAGCTTTTGGCTCGGCCAGCAATTGTGTAGCCATATGCCGTTGGACCTTCATACTGTGAGAAGACTTCTGAGAAGAGCCGGCCAACATCATCGTAACTGTTTGTTATGATTGCGGCGCTTGAAGGATTATCCGCAAGGGTGCTGGTTGCCATTTCCAGTTGGCCTTTAGCACTATAGGTCAATTCAACTTTGTCGCCGTTTGCCGTTTTTGTGAGGAGTGCTCCCCCCAGATCTTTCTCATATATAAACTCTAAAACTGGCGTTTCGAACGGTGAGGTAATAGTAGCTGGCGCAGTCAGGCTACCGCTTTGTGGATCGTAAGTTGCAAACCAACTACGACCGCCGACCGTCTGGTAGGTTACGCGACCCATCCCATCGAAATCGCGTTTACCCATGGATACATCATTGACCCAAATATCAGCAACAGCACGCGATGCGAAGTAGCGGCCGTAAATCCTTTTTACAGTATCATTATTAGAGGAAATTCTTGAAATACCCAAGTCTATTAATATTGGTTCTTTTGCAATATCCTCGTTTCCGTATGCGCCCCCGAGTTCAGCTGCTAAAATAATGTCATAGTGTCCTCTCTGAGTAGTAAAATCCACTGTAGCATAGTCGTTCGAGTTGGATTCGTTTTCTGCTCGAATGGTATGATTAACATATCCTGTTGGAGGGCAAGATATGTTAAGGTTTTGTGACCAATCTCCTGTGCTTGAAACTTGAACGCGTATGCCAGAAGAGCGGTCATCATCAGCATAAAGGGTGAGAGTGCTATCAGGCTTGGCCGTACCTACAACTTTGAAAGGGAAATCTTGTTGTTGACTTCCGGGTGCGTAGGTTGGCATTGGAAAATTTTGGTGTTCATAAGGGGAAGTGATACTAATATTGATGCTTTCCGGGTTTGGACGCGTAGGAAGTGTGGTGATGTTGGGACGCCCAAATATATCATATTTAAAAGTTGTTTTGCGCTCTAGCTCATCAGTTGTTGTGCGCAGTTGCTTCCACCCATCATAGGTCTGTGTAGTTGTGCTATATGGTGCCGTTGATGTGTTATCGGATTCAAACAGCATGGTTGTGAGCGTGGCGTTCGCAGGGTCGACCTTTGTTACAACCTTGCTGGTTTGAATAGGATCGGACCCGGCGCTTTCGCTATATGTTGTTCTACAGCCAGCGATTGGGTCAGTGATGTTATAATTCTTGACCCCGTCAACCGTCGTAACACAATCAACCCGTCCCCAATCATCATAATGATAGGTAGAGGTATTTTTACAATATGGCCCTTGTGTGCTGTCCAAATAATCAGAAATCGTAGTGCTTAACAGTCGACCGGCATTATCGTAAACTCTTTTACTCATCACCAGCCATGACGATGTGCCACTTAATGCAGCTTCACCCATGATTGGCTTACCCGCACCATTTGCTGTCACGCGAGCTTGATTTCCAAAGCTGTCCTTCGCTATGCTAACTATACCAGAGCTTCCGATCTCATAGCTGAACGATCTAATATCTTGATATTTGCTCTCAGCAGCGGTTGTTACACTCACTATGCGACCAAGCATGTCATACGTCGCCTGATCTTTAACACCCAATGCATTGGTTGTCTCTGTGACGAAGCCCGTGAAACGCGAACAGCTCTGAGAATTTGATGCAGTCAAATTATCCCAGGTTGTGACGGTCGATTTTGTTTCCAAAATGTCTCCATTAAGACTACGGGACCTTTCCGTGGTCGTACTGAAGGCAGCAGCAGTCTTAGGGTCGGCGCTGTTCATTGGTACATCATCATTTGGATAATGAGTGTTGACTATTTTAGTCAGGAAGCCAAATTCATGCATAGATCCATTGCTGCCCTCTAGCATTGCGTATTCATCAGCAAAACAATAATTCGATATATTTAGTACCCGCTCGTTAATATTGGGATTGTAATAAACGCGTTCTTCGCAATTGAATACGGCAAAGAACGTATTATAATCCGGGTCAGACTGGGATAGCAGATCAGCTAAACGAGGCATTGCTGATTGTGTGTATGCATATCGTGTCTGTGATGGCTTCTCATCACCGACAATCGTACGCGGTGTAACAGTCTTTGATTTTAAAAAACGCGGAATCTTATTGTTTCTATTATAGCTATTAGGATCGGGTTTGCAGCCATATCCTGTTGCAGCATCATAAACTGTTTCTGAATCGGCAGGATAATATTCGTAACTAACCGTTCCTAATTGTGTCGTTATTCTATTGATATCTGTATATGAAGCCGACTTGCTAAGAATGTTTCCGTAATCGTCATAAGTGAATGTTGCGTTGGCTTCACTTCTAACGACATCTCCGGAGTTTGGGCCTCTTCGGCTTAAACAAACGGTCGTTTGTTGCGGGCATTCAAAGTTTGCTAATTGGTTTTTAAAACCGGCACCGGGCTTGGAGTAATAAGCTATCTGCTTTGTAACAGAACAATTATTCTTAACGGTTTTTTGCTCAACCAATTGATGAAAACAATTATATTTTCGCTCAACGCGCGTCAGGACATCAGAACTGTCCGTATGCGTTTCATGCGTATAATAGTGATACTTGGAGTCTGAGCAATTGTAGAGAGCGTCTACGGTTGGGTTTCGAGCATGAATAGCTGCTGCTGCATGGCCAAGAAAGTTATGGCTGTTGCGAAGCCCATAATCATAATGAATGGAATAGGTTGGCTGGCCACCCCCGGGAACATGCGTGAAGTCCGTCACATATGGATGCAGGTTCGCAGCCATATCAGTACGCATGCCAGCGAAGCGATGGCCCTTACTTTTCGAATAATCCACATATTCGCGGAGGCCACCTGGATGGGTGATACTATTAGCCACCTGCCCCCATGGGCCAAGTTGGCTGAGATTTGTGTAGCCGATCTTCCATTCAAGGCCGTCAGCCGCATCGCAGATAACTTTGCTTAAGTGATGATTGTCATTAAACAAAAGACGGAAATTATACCCCTCAGGATTATCCTTGCCCTTGGTAGCAATCTGTCGATCTGGTAGAATAGCGATCCGTGTTGCAAGGTTCTGCTTATCAGGATAGCTCATTTGTGCGATCACGACACCGTTCTCGTCGGTGATGGTCTTGAGACGAAACTCATTATTGATAAATTTCCAATCAAAGCTCACAAAATGACCATTCGCTGATACAATTTTGAGTGGAACTTTCAAAGAATTCATCGTGGTTGGCTTAGACAGCAATTCAAAACTGCCGTCCTTGTAAATAACCTTGTAATATTCATCCTCAACCTTCTGGACAGAAACCTCTTTGAGCTTCGCATCGATCAAAGACAAATTACTGGAGCTTTCCAAAACCTTGTAATGCGATCCGCTTGCAAGCGATAGCAACGTGGACCGCTGTTCATACGATGTAAAACCAAAGCCAAAGCCTATGCCAAAACCAAGATCAGCCTGAGCCATTGGTGAATAACTCAGCGTTAGCGGTATGTCTGGGCCCAGACCATTATTGGCTGATAAAGTCCCAAAATTGATATTAATAACAAATTGCCCTGTGCGGGGATCAACGCCACCCGCCACAGAGCCGACAAAATCAGTCGCTTTTGTGAATATTTGAGAATAGGCAGTCATTAATTGTGGCTCCTGCAATTGCAACCGAATAATATAAATGTAATTATTTCTTTTATGAATTTGCATTCGATGCATTATTTATGAATAGTATAATTTTATTAATTATCAGAAATATTTATTATATAAATATAAAAATATATATTTCTGATTTAAATATAAATATGAGATAAATTAATTCATAAAAATTTGTACGGCTTCATTAAAGAAGCCGTAGCCAGTATTAATCAAGAGACCAGTGTAAGGGTGATTGGGTTTTGCGATCCATCTGAAGACGTATTTTTCGCATCTCCGGAATAGTTACCACCATCCAATATAATCTCATAACCCATTGTTATTGGCTTTGGCGTCTGTGAAACAGCATATATTGACCAAATGCAACTATAACTATAGTCAACTTTATTAAATTTTGGTAATGGATTCTCTGTGAGATTCCAGTTTGCTGTGTCGCCTTGTGTTGATATGATCTCTTTATCGTAATAATCTATTAAATTACAAGCAATGTTACCGCTAAGATCATCTTTTATAACATTACCATCGTCATCGCATAACCTTAGAACTACGACAACCTGTGTAGCATAATCGGGTTTATTAACATATTTGGTTGTTGATTGTCGAGCAAGATCACCACGAAAGCCAAAATCATAAACTATTATATTAGACGTATTTGTCATATCAATATTTCCTCATATATATATATATTTAGGCGTCTTCGATTACAACGTCCCAAAAAGCTTTGTGTTTATCTTGGTCCACGTTTGGATTACCACTCTCTTCTGGGCCATACAGGCCGGACTCGTCCTGGATTCTAAAAAAGCCGTAATTTCCATATTGGTCATATAGCTTAAACACACATGCGTAGTCACTTTCGCCATCATTGTAATACCACGCGTTTTCATTCTTCTGCCAGGTCCTTGTAATTGTTAACGTTCCTGGACGGTCATTCACAATTGCATTGACATAGGGCCCCCACCCGAGCTCGGTCTTCACACTTTGTGGCCCTAGTGGCCATATATAGACGCACCTCAGGTTCCCGCCCCAGTAACACTTATATGCAACCCAATATTTATCCATCTTATATCCTGGGCCTAAAATATCCGCACGAGCAATAAAGAAATTATTACTATCTGCAATCGATACATAGTAATTCGTATAATTATCTCCAACCTTACCTGTAATATCTCCTCCAGTTTGTACTTGAGGTACAACCAAATCAGACCTTCTGTATGTCTTTTTTGGCCTGACGGATATGCTTCCAAATGGACTTCCACTAGAGTTAGTATTAGCAGAGAAAACGAAATGTTCTAAGTTTGGATTAGCGTCTGTTCGGTTTAAAATAATACCAATATTCTTGTTCGATGGTTGCATTCCATTAGCTAATATTGTAACTTTTGCAAGTTGAGAATCTGGTTGACCTTGATCTTTTTCATCAATAGAATCATTAGAATATTCCTTAATAAAGAACCATCCGCTCTTATTAGGATCAATATCTTCTGCTTTTTCTATTTCAACAAATTCATTAAAATAATCATCATAATCAGTTATAGTAATTGAATCTAATAAATCATTCTGATTAACATCAATACTTTTATTACTTGCATTTGCTGCGGCTATACTTACATAAAGCGTAACACAGTGCAGACCGTTACTATATATAAAGCTAGAAGCAGCATTTGTTGAAACATAACTAGTTTTGCACCAATCTTCTGACATTTTAATCTCCTTTTTGAGTTACTATTAAACAATATCATCGTTGCTGGGTGGGGAGATACTGTTTTGGCTGACAGTTTTTTGCTACTTGGTTTTCTTCAGAGTCTATTCCCAAAGGAATTGATCAATTTCGGCGGTTCTGGTCGGTTGGACGCCCTTCCGAAGGCTTTGATGCGGCAATTGGGGTTCGTTGGACACCATTGAGCGGAGCTCGCGTCCATGGAAGAGATGCCCGCGGTTTATTGGGATCTGACGAAAAACGTATTTGTGCAACTTGCAAGTCGCATAAGTGTCTGGTTCACAAGTGGAGATACAGTGTGAAGAAACCGGCTGTTCCCTACCCGCGCATGCGGAGCGTGTAACAGCTCGGTGTGAAGCTTCGGGTACAACGGGACCATATCCGGTACGCCAAAACGTAAGGCCAGGCGGAAAGGAATGATCGGGTACGACCAGCCTCTGGCGAAAAGGAAGAGTTCGCCCCGCTCGAAGACTTTTACGGAACGGAATAAGACGATTGGACTTCCCCTTCAAACGTGTAGGATTTCTGTTAGATAAATCTAACAGAAGATCTAGTGCGGTAGATTTGAAGCTCCTATCATTTGTGTTGCATTCACGTTTAGGAACTTCAAATCTGTAAACCACACTAGATTTAAAACTTTTTAGTATAGCTTCGAACCCAAAATTCACTCCGAGAGTTGCTTCAAAGTGATACGAATTTCGGGCCGACCGTGCCTGAGTATAGACTTATAAACTGATGCAGGTGATGCGGATAGCGATGAGCTTGACAGCTGCTAGAAAACTGGCCGGTTTCTTGTCATAACCTGTAGCAATACCAAGATAGTGCTTTATCCGGTTAACGAAACGCTCAACAAGGTTACTCTGTCACCATATCCAAGGCGAGAACGCTAAGACGTTCTTATGTTTGAACACGGTAAGGATATTGGCCCAGATTTACTGTTTCACTGCTGTCTTCCGCATCGCATTGGTATCGTGCGCTTTGTCCACATGCAGCGTGTCGCCTTTTTTAACACGCGCCATGAGATCATGAGCCTACGGGCAGTAAGTAACCTGCCCCCATAAGGCAAAAATTGATCGGACGACCTTTTGCATCAACAATTGCATTGATTTTTCTTGTGAGGCCGCCCGAGGAGCATACCATACAACAATCGTCGGCGTCCCTTTTCCTGTTGATCCGTTATGGTGATCATGGACACAGGTGCCGTCTATCATCTCGATATCATCGTCATAGGTCTGGGAGACGACCTCTAACCGTCGGCCCCAGACACCGGCGGTTACTGATGAACGAACCGTTGTAGAGGTAGTCACAACACCATAGGACTGTGCTGCAAAAAACTGACTTTAATGGAGCGTGGTTTAACTCTGCACGCAATTATATCCCGAGTGCCTCGAACTGTTGTTTGATAGATAGCGCTTTTTGATATTCAAAGACGCCTCGCTGTTTGCGCATCATGTGAAAGAGTTTGAAAACGGCGAGCGCGATATCTGCTCTCTGCATCGCATTGCACTATAACTATTCTGCCGGTCTCAATTCCATCAGTGGCAATGCGCCCTCGTCTGGTGTGGCGGGCCAGAGCTTTGCGTATAAAGCGTTTGGCATTGCTCAAATTACGAGCTTTGCTGAAATAGAACTCGACCGTATCACCATTACTATCGATGGCGATAAGTAGAGCCACTCACCTTTGACTTTGATGTAAGTCTCATCGAGTTTTCACGTCCTCGTCACCGACCGTCCCTTCAGATTCAAACATTCAAGCAGTTCTGAACTGAAGCTGACGACGCGGAGATAGACGATTGAATGATCCAGACCGATATGGCGCCATTCCAACTCTTTCCATCCTTATCATGTCCCGTTCTTTCCATCTGACCGATTAGTCCTCGTCAGCAACGTCCGAAATATTGACCTTAAGCTAGGCTTCAAAGTCTTCTTCGCTTACCACAGAAAGGGCATCTCCTCACTGACAAGTGCCGTCATGTCATCTTCGGCGTCAGTATATTGTGCGGTGAAACACGCCAGAACTGCCCGTTTCTTCATTCGCATGGTAATTGTCTCTTGATTAGGATGAATGATCCTGCCGATCATCTGTCCATAGGCAGGCGCCGCGACAATGATCCGCAGACCACTGCGATAGCGCGAAAGCGCCGCACGTTGCCGTTTCCGCACCAGCACGTGATACGGTCGTAAATTCGACCGCTCAAAGCGTAGAGCTCATTCTCACTTAGTCCTTCAATATCGATCTCAGACATAGCAGGCCTTCCAAAGGCTTCATTCCGCCCTGTTATGAAACCGCATAAGAGGATGCGCAATCAGCCATTATGTGGGAGACTATGCTCAACGAAGTAGCGCTGTCACCAAATCCGCCCTGCTACCTTGCTTACGCTACCAAGCACTAATTCTGTGCTTATGTAAGCATCTATAAAGAAATAGATTATTCTTTTTCTGAAACTTAAATGCTGGGTTTGTTTATCTACTCAGACTCTTTCGAAAAGTCTTCAAGCGATCCATCATCGCTGACCACGAGCTTATTCTCAGTCATGGGTATCTTGTTTTGATCATAATGCGATTTAGTTAAAATTGTCTAGCTACAACATGAACTCAAGCAAGAGTTTCGTTGTCGGGATAAGTAGCAACAGATAGCGATGCGCGTTTGCCAATTGCTCCGCATGCACATCAGCTGCGAATATCTCCGCCCCCTTCCCCGTTTCTACATCTACGCAGTACAAGAAACCAACGGAGTACTTCGCCGCTAGGGCTTACAATATGAGCTTATTCACGCGTGTCCAACTGTAATTATCCGAACCTATCGAAAAACAACGCCCGCAACGGTTTGCGAAGCCCAATTCTATATTCCACCTGATTTTAACCAAAGCTGGGCAAAAGGTGATTCCTCCACAAAAGAGCAGATGCCATGCCCTTGAGGTTCCATCACATCGACCGCAATAAAGAAAAAGCTGATCTAGCGATTCCATTAGACTGCGGTCTATTTTCTATAAATCGCTTTAATTTCAGCACCATAGATTGAACTCGATTCGTAAGGAACTCAATTGCTCCCATATGAAAGAAGCCCGGTAACTCTTTGTTAATAGAGACCTCTTGCGGCAAAATAAGAATCGGACATAATGACGGTATTTAGGCGGTATTAGTTCCAGTGCCGTCACTAGGGATCCTAAGGCAATGAATATCGCAAATTCAGCAGCAACTTTGTCGTTTGACGACATGATATTGATGCAAGGGCGAGAAATATCGCGCAAGCTCAATCAGCTGCGCCATGAAAACTTCCCACCGGATGCCCGTAAATCCTTACGGCAGTTTTCGATGGCTGAAGCTGCGTATTTCCTTGGTGTATCACCCAGCAATTTGAAGAAACTTCATCTTGAAGGCAAGGGCGTTGAGCCAACCATTCTTTCCGGCGGCCGCCGCGCTTATTCGATTGAACAGGTTCAGGAGCTGCGCCAATGGCTTGATCGCAATGGCCGCGCCGAAGTTAAGCGCTATGTGCCGCATCGCCGTGGTCATGAAAAGCTTCAGGTCATCGGCGTTGTGAACTTTAAGGGCGGATCAGGTAAGACGACAACTGCTGCGCACCTTGCGCAGCATCTCGCTCTAACGGGCCATCGCGTTCTCGCAATCGACCTCGATCCGCAGGCCTCTATGTCAGCTCTGCATGGCATTCAGCCAGAACTTGATGAATTTCCATCGCTCTATGAGGCTATTCGTTATGACGACCAGCGTAAGCCGATCCGCGATGTAATCCGCAAGACAAACTTTCCCGGCCTCGACATTATTCCTGCAATGCTTGAGTTGCAGGAATATGAATACGACACGCCACTTGCGATGCAGAATGGTGGTGAAGGCAAGACATTCTTCAGTCGTATCGCCATGGCGCTCAACGAGGTCGAGCAAGATTACGATATTGTCGTTATCGATTGCCCGCCACAGCTCGGCTATCTGACGCTGACAGCTCTTTCGGCTGCAACATCCGTGCTGATCACTGTTCATCCGCAGATGCTCGATCTTATGTCAATGTCGCAGTTTTTGCTGATGCTTGGTGATATTCTCAAGACCGTTCGTCAGGCGGGTGGGGCAGTTCATCTCGATTGGTTCCGCTATCTCATCACCCGTTATGAGCCAACTGATGTACCACAGGCACAGATGGTCGGCTTCATGCAGAGCATGCTGGCATCCCATATGCTCAAGCATCAGATGCTGAAATCGACAGCTATCTCGGATGCCGGCCTTACCAAACAAACGCTTTATGAAGTTGAACGTTCATCCATGAACCGCGGCACTTATGATCGTGCGATGGAATCAATGGAACTGGTTAATTCCGAAATCCGGGGCCTTATTCATGAGGCTTGGGGTCGCTAGACTAAACTGCATTAGACTGCGGTCTAATTTCGAAATTATAGAATAAAATCAGTCTTATGCCTGGTTTGAGGATAAGAAAATGGCACGAAAAAACATTTTTGAGAGCGTTATGAGACCGGAAGCAGTGGAAGAACAGCCCGCTGCTCCGGTTGAAAGCGTTACACGTCGTTTCGGTGCCGCAAAATCTCTATCTGCATCCATTGATGAACTCGCAAAGCAAGCGTCACAGAAACTGGATGGTGAGGCTATCGTTGAGCTTGACCCTGCCGTTCTCGATGTTTCCTTTATCGCTGATCGTTTGCCAGAAGCGGACGATCAGGAATATGCCGAGCTACTCGACGCTATTCGCGAACGCGGGCAGGACAGTCCTATTCTGGTGCGACCACATCCGCAGACCAGCGGGCGCTATATGATCGTGTTCGGTCATCGTCGTGCAAGCGTTGCCCGCGAACTCGGCATAAAGGTCAAGGCTGTTATCAAGCCTCTGGAAGATCTTGAGCACATCCTCAGTCAAGGCCAGGAAAACTCCGCACGCGCCAATCTGAGCTTTATTGAACGTGTTCTGTTTGCAGCACGGCTCGAAGATATGAGTTTCAGTCGCGAAGCTATTCAGGCCGCTCTATCAATCGATTATCAGACCCTATCTAAAATGCTGACGATCCCTCGTGCCATTCCTGAGGATATGCTTGTCGCAATTGGTCCGGCCAAGGGTATTGGCCGTGATCGCTGGCTTGAACTGCGTAAGCTTATTGAAATGCCAGGTAAAGCCGATGCCGCACGTGAACTGATTGCAACTGATGCTTTCAGTAAGGCACAATCAGCAACACGCTTTGAACAGCTCTATGGCTATTTAAAAGGCGCAGGTCAGAAGAAGTCAGTCACGAAAGCTGCCGCAAAAGCAGGGACGTCGTGGACGCCAGAAGACAAAAGCGTCAATGTCACGATCAAAAAGACAGGTAAAACGGCAACGATGGCACTAGGGGCTGCAAATGGGCAGCGTTTTGCCGAATGGATTTCTCGCAATCTCGATACGCTGTATGCGTCATTTCGAGATGAAGAGGCTTAAGTCAGTAAGCGTAATCTGAGTTGCCGGGAGGCATAAAATGTATCTCGGTGAGTGTCAAATTGAAGCTTGAAACGTCCTGTTCATTCAGGTGCTGTGTCAGGTTTAGAAATTTAATCCGAGGCGGGTGATAATCACTTGCCTGAACAGAGCAAAAGGAAAACCGAAGCAAAAGAAAAAGGCCCCCAAACGTCGCCGCGTGGAAGCCCTTCTCATTGGTTTAGCAGCTAGAGAATCGCAAATCTACGAATCACTGTCAAGTGTATTTAGCGTCATTTAGGCGGTTGGACTTCTTTTGCCTTGTGGAAGGTGAAGAAAAATGGAGTCTCAAATCGGCTTGACGCCCTTTGGTCGTCAACGGATGACTCATGCCTTGCTGAGAGTTCAGCAAAAAGCACGGGAAATTCCGAAAGGTATGGCTGTAGACAAATGGCAGCTTCATCGTTGGCTTTGCGAAAGCAAGAGCGTATTCGATCTCAGCGATCGTACGCTTGCTGTCTTGTCTGCATTGCTATCATTTCATCCGGAAAACATACTGAACGAAACCAATGGTCTCGTTGTATTTCCGTCTAACAAGCAGCTCTCATTGCGTGCGCATGGCATGGCCGATGCAACACTGCGCAGACATCTGGCTGCGCTGGTCGATGCAGGTTTCGTTGCCCGACAGGACAGCCCGAATGGAAAACGATATGCGCGTCGTACAAAGTCCGGCGACGTAAAAATTGCTTTCGGTTTCTCACTGGCACCACTTCTTGCACGCAAAGATGAAATTGAAGCTGCTGCAGAGAAGGTGAAAGCCGATAGAACACTGCTGCGCGAATTGCGAGAACAGCTCACTCTGTTACGCCGGGATATTTCAAAGACCATTGAATATGCGCTCGACCAGCGCCTCGAAGGAGCTTGGGCTGAAATCAGTACAGTTTTCAGAACTGTCATCGACACTATTCCACGCCGTGCTAATGCAGAAGAACTGAATGTTCTGATTCAAAATCTGGAACAGATTAACGTATCAATCGACAATGCTTTGAAAAGTAACGAAAAAATCAAAGAATTGAGCGGCAGTGAATCTCAAAATGAGCGGCACTATAATGAATCAAAACCAGATTCCCATATTGATAATAACGTTGCAGAACTTGATACAGCCACACGCCAATCACTCAATGCGTCGCTGACTAAGCACTTGCATGAAAACACTGTCTCTCTTGATTTGGTCCTCAGAGCCTGTCCCGAGATTGCATCCTACGCATCTCATCCAATCTTACACTGGCAACATCTGATCGACACGACAGAGAAGGTATGCACCTTTATCGGCATCGACAGCAGACTTCATCAGTTCGCTCTGAAGATTCTAGGTCGAGAGAATACAGCTATCGTTATTGCCTATCTCTTACAGCGCTATGAGCATATCAAGTCCGTAAGCGGCTATATGCGTATTCTCGTAGAAAAAGCTGCTGAGGATGGTTTCTCGATCAAGGCACTCATGAACAGCGCCCTTCATGGCAAACACAGGCAATTCCATCATGGGCACCTGCAATGACGATCTCAGTGTGGAATTTGCTTGAACGGAAAGACCATAAAAATAGACGCCAGAATTTTCATCTGGCGCCCTGATACAATTTGAATAACGATGGTCTTACGACTGAGTGTTATTAATCGCCTTATCGTCATTCTTGGTTTTAACAAGCGAGATAACAATGCCTGCGCCAAGGATTGCGAATGTAATACCCAGCGACCATGCCGGTGGGAACTTCTCCCATCCCATAAGGTCTGCAATAAACATCTTGGAGCCGATGAAGATCAGCAGAATGGACAATGCGTATTTGAGATAGGCAAAGCGATGAAGGATCGCAGACAAGGCAAAGAACAAGGCTCTAAGACCAAGGATCGCAAAGATGTTTGACGTATAAACGATAAAAGGATCCGTTGTGATTGTGAAGACGGCAGGTACCGAGTCCACCGCGAAGATCAAATCGGCAAATTCGATCATCACCAGCGCTAGGAAAAGTGGTGTCGCAAAGCGAACCATCTTGCCTGTTTTGCCATCTTTGATGCGGACAAAGAACGAATTGCCATGCAGCTCATCTGTGACGCGCATATGCTTGCGGGCAAAGCGTAGTAGCGGATTACGGCTGAGATCTGGCTCTTCATCATCCTTGGAAAACAGCATCTTGATACCCGTTACGATCAGGAAGACCGCAAAGATATAAAGGACCCAGTGATAATTCGCGACAATGGTAGCACCAAGGCCGATCATAATGCCGCGCAGGATAATGACGCCGAGAATACCCCAGAACAGCACGCGGTGCTGATATTTTCTCGGAATTGCAAAGAAGCTGAAGATCAGCGCAATGACGAAGATATTATCCAGTGCCAACGTCTTCTCAACAACGAAGGCTGTCAGATACTGAGCAGTTGCCTCACTGGTCATCTGCCACCAGACGAAACCTGAGAAAGCCAGTCCCAGCGTTATATAAAACGCTGACATTTTAAGGCTTTCGCCAATTTCGATCTCGTGGTCTTCTTTGTTGAAGACTCCAAGATCTAGCACAAGAAGTGCCAGAACAATGCCAATAAACACCAGCCACATCCAGACTGGTGTTCCCATAAAGAGTGTAGTGAAAACTTCCATTTCCGACCTCTGTTTCATCTGACAAGGTCGGCGGGGATTTGTCCGGGCTGACCTCGAGCTTACTCGAAGTGGTCCGACATCACGGCTTCTTAGAAGCCGCCAGAGGGGCCCGGTCCACAGTGGTTAGTTAGTAAGTGAAAATGGCGTTTCAAGTTGGCAACGCGTTTTTTTAGAAAAGAACCGTTTTAAAGACGAAATCCCGGCACATTCATAATTGTATGATTGCGCCGGGATTTTTTCTTAGAAGCTTAGATCATCAAAGGCCATGACCATCGCATCTTTCGGGCTTTTGCTGGCAATTAGGCTTGCCAGAAGAATACGCGCCTGACCGGGACGCAAAGTCTGTGAATGCACGGCACCGGCTGCAACCAGATCATGGCCGCCGCCGCCGCCGCCGTAACCCGGCACCAGAACGCCGGTTGGAACGCGGCTTGAAACCACCACCGGGATATTGTTTTTCGTACACTCTTTTACGGCTTCGACAATTGTTGCATTGGCATTGCCAGAGCCAAGAGCTGCCAGCACAATTCCGTGGCTCTGAGCCTGAATGCTCGCCTGAAGATGCAGGTCATCACAACCCGGATGAATGGCAACAATATCGACCCGCGTTGCGCTGACAGATGCAGGCAGGCGGATAGCATCTGGTCTTTCTAGATCGCGCACTTCCCGAAATGCGTCGGCGTGGTCACTGCTGAACTTGAATGCGCCCCATGCAGGCACGATCCTGCCGCCAAAGGCAATCAATACGCCTTTTTTGGCGTTGGGCGGGTCTGTTGCAAGATTGATTGCAGTCGTCAGATTGGATGGACCATCCGCATCGGGATGATCGGCAGTGAACTGCGCACCGGTGAAAATTACCGGCTTGGAAAGATGGTGTTGCAGATGAACGAGCAGGGCCGTTTCTTCCATGGCATCCGTGCCATGCAGCACGACAACACCATGAATTTCAGGATCTGCAATCTGCGCTGCAACCGCATCGGAGATAGTCTGCATATCGATCAGTGTCAGGCTGGATGAATCCTTAGCCATCAGATCGATGGGGCGCAGCTGCGCCCCGACATCGCCAAGGGTCGCAAGCAGATCGTCACCATTGAGCGTCGGCGTGGCTGCGCCATCTTCCCCGCGCTTGCTTGCAATAGTTCCACCGGTGGCGATAACCGCCACCAATGGTTTGAATTGCGAATTACTCACTCTGCCCCTCAATCAGCTATTTTTTGCGTCTCAGCTGCGCGTTCTGCCGCCAGACGATAGATTCGGTCACGCAGACCATACCAGCCAATAACCAGTGCTGGTATAATGATAATCAGCGAGCCGATGGTGTAGGAGCCGACCGGATAGTCTGCCGCCATTAGAACCAGAACGCCGAACAGGAAGAACAGCGTCAGGATGCCGGTATATGGCGCGCCGAACATACGGAAATCCGGACGGGCGATCTCGCCTTTGCGTGACAAATGCCAAAGCTTGAGCTGGCAAAGGATGATAACGCCCCAGGCGGTGATGATGCCCAACGAAGCAAGGTTCAGCGCGATTTCAAAGGCTGCGGCAGGCACAACAGCATTTAGTGCAACGCCAATCGCGGTGACGACTGCGGTAACAGCAATGCCGCCATAAGGGACGCCGCTCTTGTTCATCTTGGCAAGTGCCGCCGGAGCAGAACCCGAAACAGCCATCGAGTGCAGAATGCGTCCGGTCGAATAAAGACCGGCATTCAGCGATGACAAAACCGCAGTCAGCACGACGAGGTTCATGATGATATCTGCACCCTGAACGCCGATCTTGCTGAAGAATGTCACAAACGGGCTTTCGCCAGCCGAATAGAGCGTATGCGGCAGCAGAAGGGTGAGCAGCAGAACCGAGCCGACATAAAAGACCAGCAGGCGGAAGACGACTGTTTTAATCGCGCCCGGCATGATCTTGCGTGGGTCTTCGGTTTCACCAGCCGTGGTGCCGATCAGTTCGATTGAGGCATAGGCGAAGACCACGCCCTGTATGATTACAAGGGCGGGCAGGATACCGTTCGGGAAGAAACCGCCGCTTTCACGAATGAGATGGAAACCCGGCTGATGGCCGTCGATCGGCGTGCCGGAAACGACGAAATAAATACCGACAGCAAGGAAAATTACCAGAGACAGCACTTTGATAAGGCTGAACCAGAATTCCAGTTCACCGAAAACCTTGACCGAGAGCAGGTTCATCGACAGCACGAGAACGAGCGCGGTCATCGCAAACATCCACTGGTCAATGCCTTCGAGCCAGGGCACATAATGCTTGAAGAAATTCATGTAGAGGGCGACAGCAGTCACGTCCGCAATCGATGTCATAGCCCAGTTGAGCCAGTACATCCAGCCAGCCGCAAAGGCCATTTTCTCGCCGTAGAATTCACGGGCATAGGAGACGAATGAGCCGGAGCTCGGGCGATGCATAATCAGCTCGCCAAGGGCGCGCAGCACCAGAAATGCGAAAAAGCCACAGACGGCATAAACGAACACAAGCGACGGGCCAGCCTGAACCAGACGTCCGCCTGCACCCAGAAACAGACCCGTACCGATTGCTCCCCCGATGGCAATCATCTGGATCTGACGCGGCTTCAGCGCTTTGTGATAGCCGCGGTCTTCTTCCGTGAAGACTTCGCGTTCTGCCGGTGTGGCTTTGATAAATTCCGTTGTCATCGCTCCTCCCTGAGAGCCCAGTTTTGAACAAATTCTATAGCTTTTGCAGTGATCGCAATGAGTAACGGTATGTTGAAACAGTCAGATACATGGAGCGCGCACGCGGCACGGCAATGCATCTTTTGTTTTAATTCAAAGCATTGTTGAGAAAAGAAACCTCAGCACCATTATGGGCAGATTTCTCGTCACGCTTCAATTCGTTCCCATTGCATTTTCTGTAAAGCTGCATGACAGATTTAATGAAAGTCTTAACGCATATCAGAAAACACGAGTCAAGCTCACAAGTGTGTTGACGCTTGTCTCAAGTAGGAGTAACCGAATTAAATCTGTCATGCTGTCAGACAGATTTAACGTTTCGAGTTCAGGAGGACAAAGTGGTCGGAACGCGCGTTGAACATGATCTGCTTGGTGCAAAGGAGGTGCCCGCAGATGCTTACTGGGGCGTCCATACGGCGCGAGCAGTGGATAATTTTCAGATCACAGGCGTCAGCATCGGACGCTATCCCTACCTCGTGCGCGGCCTGACTTTCGTCAAAGAAGCCGCAGCGCTGGCCAATCATGAGCTCGGCCTGTTGAGCCGCCAGCATCTGGATGCGATTGTGAGTGCCTGCCGAGAAATCCGTGATGGCGCACTGCACGATCAGTTCGTGGTCGATGTCATTCAGGGCGGTGCCGGTACATCCACAAATATGAATGCAAACGAGGTTATCGCCAATCGTGCGCTGGAATTGCTTGGGCATGAAAAGGGCGATTACGCGCATCTGCATCCCAACGACCATGTCAATCTCAGCCAGTCGACCAATGATGCCTATCCGACCGCAATTAATGTCGGCCTGATTGAAGCCATTGATGAGCTGGCTGATTGCATGGAGCTTCTTCAGGCATCGTTTGAGCGTAAAGCCCGCGAATTTGACAAGATGCTGAAGGTCGGGCGCACACAGCTTCAGGATGCGGTTCCGATGACACTGGGTCAGGAGTTTCGCACCTTTGCAGTGATGCTTGGCGAAGATCGCCTGCGGCTGCTTGAATCGGCAAAGCTTCTGCACGAAATCAATTTAGGCGCCACGGCAATCGGCACCGGGCTTAATGCGCCGAAAGGCTATGCAGCGCTTGCCTGTGGGCACCTTTCGCGACTGACAGGTCGCCCGCTGGTCACGGCCAGCGATCTGATTGAAGCAACACAGGATCCGGGCGCGTTCGTGCATCTTTCAGGCGTTTTGAAGCGCGTTGCGGTCAAGCTTTCCAAGACCTGCAACGATCTGCGGCTTTTGTCGTCCGGTCCGCGTGCCGGTATCGGCGAAATCAACCTGCCAGCCGTTCAGGCAGGTTCCAGCATCATGCCGGGCAAGATCAATCCGGTGATCCCGGAAGTGGTCAATCAGGTGGCTTTTGCGGTCATTGGCAGCGACATCACGATCACCATGGCAGCCGAAGGCGGTCAGTTGCAGTTGAACGCTTTTGAGCCGATCATCGTGCGCTCACTGTCTGAAAGCATCATCCATCTGGGTGCTGCCTGCCGCATTCTTGCAGAACGCTGTGTGGATGGCATAACCGCCAATCCGGAAATCATGGCGCGGCGTGTGGAGGAATCCATCGGTCTTGCAACAGCGCTTAATCCGCTGATCGGCTATTATGCGGCGACCAAAGTTGCGCAGGAAGCGCTTGCCACCGGTCAGACGGTGCCGGAGGTCGTGCTTGCGCAGGGCCATATGACGGCGGAACAATTGCAGCAGGCGCTCAAGCCTGAGCAGCTTGCCAATCTGGCAATTGAAGCTTGAGAATGAAGCGCATCGGACATTCAGTCTGATGCGCTTTTTTCTTTCGCCATAATGGTTGTGACAGCCAGCTTAACCTGACCGAGATGGCTCTGCATAGCCAGCCGCGCCTGTTCTTCGGAGCCACTCTTTATCGCTTCGGCAATCTGGCGATGCTCGATGTTGGAAGCCTCGCGGCGACCTGCCATCAGATTGACAAGTTCCGACTGGCGCGAAAGCGCCACGCGGGCATCAGCAACGATTTTTGCAAACATGGCATTGCCGGAAGCAGACGCTATCATGCTGTGAAATTCGGTGTCGAGCAGCACCCATTTATGCGGATCGGTCTGCTTTTCCATGCGATCGCAAAGATCAATGAGCTTTGCCATCTGATCATCCGTGTGGCGGATTGCTGCCCATCCGGCTGCTGGAACTTCGATGAATGGGCGGGCCTCGATCAGATCGCGCGCCGAATAGCCGCCATAGCTCAGTTCCGGGCCGGGAGATGTCTTAAGAACATAAGTCCCGCTTCCGGTGCGGGTATGGGTGAGGCCAAGCGTTTGCAGCGAGCGCAGTGCCTCGCGCACGATTGGGCGGCTAACACTGTATTTTTCAGCAAGCTGGGCTTCCGAAGGCAAACGCGTTCCGATCGCCAGTCTTCCACTCGCAATGGCTGAACGAATATCCTCAAAAACGATTTCCGCAGCACTTTTCCGGCTTACCGGACTGGAATCTGCCAGCCATTCAGTGACCACCCAAAACTCTCCCGCTTTTTAGCAACCTGTCTTACAGCTAGGAAATTTACGACAGCAGAGCAACAGCTGTTTGGGACAACTTCGTATTTAGTAGCATCTAAAAGAGGCTTGTTTCGCGAGCTTGGTTCTGTATCAAAGGTGCTGATCAGCTCAGATACGAATCCAGCTATCCGTTTGCGGATAAATTGGTAATGTCTGATCTACGAGCGTGCGGGTGGACGACAACCGTGCGGGATGAGGGACAACTACAGAAGAGTGACATTCATGTCTGTTCGGTTTAATCGGCTTTTGCTGGCCTTTACGACTGCATTCTGCTTTGCGACATCATTTAGCGCTCATGCCGCAGAAACCCGGAAAATCGAGACCACGCAGGACGCCGATTATTTCGGCTTTGATCTGCGGACCGAAAAGAATGTCTCGCTCGCTCAGTGCAAAAGCACCTGTCTTGGCGATAATGCCTGTCTGGCCTTCACCTATAATCCCAAGGTCAAGTGGTGCTTCCTGAAATCCGATTTCAATAGGTTGAATGAATCTGTCGGCTCGATTGCCGGACGGGTTGTGACAGAGGAAGCCGCAGCGGTTGCCGTTGAAGATATTGGTGCGCCGCCTGCTATTTCATTTTTCGCCGCTAATCTGGTTGACGAAGCCCGTCGTCTCAAGCGCGAAATCAGCGGCCTTGAAAGCTCTGACAGTCTGCGCGATCTGCGCAATGAGGCGGGCGCTGCTGGCATGAATGGCGATCCACGCACGGCAATGGAAAAATTCCGACTGGCTGCGAGCATGTCGCCGGACGAAAGCGAAATCTGGGCCGGATATGCGCTGTCAGCGCTTGCGACCGAGCCGTCCAATGGTCAGGAACGCTCCAAGTTCCAGCGCGATGCGACGTCGGCCTCGTGGTTTGCCTACCAGACCTCACGCACCAAGGATGAGCGCGCGCAAGCGCTTGCCGTCATGGCGCAGGTACTCGAAAAGCGCGATGCATCGCGCCCGGCTCTGCAGGCTTATGAAGCGAGCCTTGATCTTGTCAATTCCGCATCCGTTCATGACGCCTATGAAGATCTGAAGGCCCGCAAAGGCTTCCGCATCGTCAATAATACGGTCGATAATGACAATGCCGCGCCGCGCATCTGCGCGCAGTTCTCCGAAGAACTGGTGAAAAGCGGTGTCGATTATTCGAGCTTCGTTACACTCGATAATGGCGCGCCAAAAGCCGTTGACGCCAAGGACCGCCAGATTTGCGTCGAGGGTCTGGAACATGGCCGCAATTATACGGTGACTTTTCGTCAGGGTTTGCCATCGGCTGTTGGCGAAGTGCTGCCAGCTCCGGTCAATCTTTCGATCTATGTGCAGGACCGCGCGCCATCGGTGCGCTTTACCGGCGACAGCTTCGTGCTGCCTGCGAAAGCCCGTCGCGGCATTCCGCTGGTCAGCGTTAATTTGAGCACAGCCAAGGTCAAGCTCTACCGCGTCGGCGACCGTTCGCTGGCACAGCTTCTCTCCGGCTATCAGTTCCTGCGCCAGTTGGACAGCTACGACATCAGCACGGTTTCCGATCAGATGGGTGCGCCTGTCTGGGAGGGTGAGATCGAGGTTGCAGGCAATGAGCTGAACAAGGAAGCAACGACCAGTTTCCCGGTTGATGAAGCGCTGCCGGAACGCAAGCCCGGCGTCTATGTGCTAACCGCTGAACCGCTGGTTCAGAAGTCCGATGATGAATATGGCACCAAGGCAACGCAATGGTTTGTCGTTTCCGACATCGGTCTTTCGACCTATACCGGACAGGACGGTATCAACGTGTTTGCCCGTTCGTTGGAAAGCGCAGAGCCGCTTAAAGGCGTGAAGCTGACGCTGCTTGCACGCAACAATGAAGTGCTGGGCGAGGCCGAGACTGACCGCGATGGCCGGGCGACGTTTACGCCGGGATTGACCCGCGGCACAGACGGCATGGTGCCAGCGGTGCTGATGGCGAGTCAGGATGACGATGATTTCACATTCCTCGATATGGCGCGCGCCGGTTTCGATCTTTCCGATCGTGGTGTGACGGGCCGTGCCGTGCCGAAAGCGCTTGATCTTTATGCATGGACAGAGCGCGGCATTTATCGCGCGGGCGAAGTTGTGCATGTGGGTGCGCTTGCGCGTGACGACACCGCAACCGCAATCGACGATCTGCCATTGACCTTCATCTTCTCGCGTCCCGATGGCGTGGAAGATCGCCGTCTTGTTTCCGACAGCAAACTGGCCGGTGGTCATGCCATCGACCTGACCTTGCCGTCGAACGCCATGCGCGGCACCTGGAATGTTTCGGTCTATACCGATCCCAAGCAGCCGGCGATTGCCACGCAGATGTTCCTGGTTGAAGATTTCGTGCCGGACCGGATCGAGTTCGATCTGACGTCTGACAAGCCGGAAATCGCTGTTGGCGAAACCGCCAATATCACCGTGGACGGTCGTTTCCTCTATGGCGCGCCTGCCGCCGGTCTTGCGCTTGAAGGCGAAGTCACGCTTTCGACCAAGCGTCAGTGGGACCGCTTCAAGGGCTATTATTTCGGCCTCGCCGATGAAGAACAGGGCGAAGCCACGCGTCTGCCGCTCGATGGCCTGTCAAAAGTCGATGACAATGGCAAGGCGACTTTCCCGGTTACAGTCGATGAAATGCCGTCAACGACGCGTCTCGTAAATGCAGCCGTGACCGTTCGTATGCGCGAAACCGGTGGTCGTGCGGTTGAGCGTAAGATCGATGTGGCCATTCAGCCGGAAACCGATCTCATCGGCATTCGCCCGGATTTCGCTGGCGATGAAGTTCCGCAGGGCGGAACTGCAAAGTTCAGCCTGATCGCCTCTGACAGCAAGGGTGATCGCAAGGCGCTTGATGGCGCACAATGGTCACTGGTCAAGATCGAGCGTAATTATCAGTGGTATCGCAGTGGCAACAGCTGGAACTACGAACCAGTGACTTTCACCAAGGCGATTGCCAACGGCAAGATTGACCTTACAACCGATAGCGAGGCTGAAATCAGTCTGCCGGTCGATTGGGGTCGTTACCGTCTGGAAATCGAAACAGCTGATGCTTCCGGCCCGGCCACAAGCTATGAATTCGATGCGGGCTGGTTTGTCAGCTCAACCTCGACCGAAACGCCGGACGGGCTCGAAATCGCGCTCGACAAGGAACATTATGCGGCGGGTGATACGGCAGAACTGAAAGTGTCCCCACGTTTTGCAGGTGAGCTGCTCATCACCATTGGTGCGGAAAAGCTGCTCAAGACAATCACCGCAAGCGTGCCGGAAGGTGGTACGACCATCGATATTCCGGTGGGTGAGGATTGGGGTGCGGGCGCCTATGTTACGGCAACGCTGTTCCGTCCGGGTGAGGCGATTGAAAGCCGTATGCCTGCGCGTGCGATTGGTCTTAAATGGCTGAAGGTCGATCCTGCCGACAAGCAGCTTGCAGTCAAGCTGACCCCGCCTGAAAAGATCACACCGCGTTCCACACTTTCCATCCCAGTTTCGGTTGAAAATGCGGGTGGCGAACAGGCCTATGTCATGGTCGCGGCAGTCGATGTCGGCATTCTCAATCTGACACGCTATCAGCCGCCGAACCCTGAAAACTGGTTCTTCGGCCAGCGTCAGCTGGGCCTTGAAATGCGCGATATGTATGGTCGTCTGATCGATGGTTCGCTCGGCGTCACCGGCAAGCTGCGCACAGGTGGCGATGGTGGCAATATGGCAGCGGAAGGTAGCCCGCCCACCGAAAAACTGGTTGCGCTGTTCTCCGGTCCGGTTGAACTCGACAGTGACGGCAAGGCAACAATTACTTTCGACATACCGCAGTTCAACGGTACCGCGCGCGTCATGGCGGTGGCATGGACCAAGAAGGCAGTCGGCCATGCGGTGACCGATGTTATCATCCGCGATCCTGTGGTCATCACCGCTGGTCTGCCACGCTTCATGGCCCCTGGCGATCAGGCCAATATCCGCTTCGATATTGCCAATACGGATGCACCGGACGGCGATTATCGTGTGAGCCTTGAGACCACCGATAATCTCGGTGTTGAGGTTGGCTCCTACCCTGAAAGCATTGCGCTTAAAGGTGGCAAACGACAGTCGATCACCGTTCCACTCAATGCTGTGGCCACGGGTGCGGGTGGTGTGACGATCCGGCTTTCCAACGATGCAGGCCTCAATGTTGAACAGGCTTTGGCATTGCCGGTGCGTCCGGTCGATCTGCCGGTCACGAGCCGCCATGTCGTCAATCTCACGGCCAATGGCGGAAGTGTGCGAGTCGATGGCGGACTTCTGTCTGAAAGCCTGCTTGATGGTGCTTTTGTCAGCGTTGGTGTAACGCGAAGTGCCGCATTTGATGTGCCAGCATTGTTGATGGCGCTCGACCGCTATCCTTATGGCTGCACAGAGCAGACCACCAGCCGCGCACTGCCGCTGCTTTATTTGAGCGAAATGGCTGCAGGTACGGAAGCGGCAGCGGGTCTGGAAAGTCAGGAAGAACTTAAAAAGCGCGTACAGGATTCCATCTTCCGCGTGCTCAACAACCAGTCTTCGAGCGGTTCGTTTGGCCTCTGGTCGCCGGGATCGGGTGATCTCTGGATGGACGCCTATGTGACCGACTTCCTGACGCGTGCCCGCGAAAAGGGCTATGACGTGCCGCAGCAAGCGATGCTGTCTGCACTTTCTAATCTGCAAAATGCGCTCGGCTATACCACCGACGTCAAGGAACGTGGCAACGACATTGCCTATGCGCTCTATGTTCTGGCACGCAACAAGAAGGCTTCAGTTGGCGATCTGCGTTACTTTGCCGATACCCAGCTTGAAAACTTTGCAAGCCCGATGGCCGTTGCCCAGCTTGGTGCAGCACTTGCTCTTTATGGTGATCAGCCGCGTTCGGAACGCGTGTTCAATGCGTCGCTCCAGCTCGCAACCAGCCAGTCCAGCTACGACTATAATCGCTCCGATTATGGATCGCCGCTGCGTGATGGCGCGGCAATGCTGGCTCTTGCTTCGGAAACCAAGCCTGCGCCGAAAGTGCTGCCATCGTTGATTACGCTGGTCGAGTTCCAGCGCGAAAAGGCACGTTATCTCAGCACGCAGGATCAGGCATGGATGCTGCTTGCAGCACGCGGGCTTCAGGATGACAATGGCGCAATCAGCCTCGACATCAATGGCACAGCGCATGAGGGCGCGTTCTCCGAGCGTCTCAATGGTGCAGCCCTTGAAACGCAGCCGCTGGTCGTCACCAACAAGGGGCAGGGTTCGGTTGATGCGGTCGTCACGGCTGTTGCAGCACCCGCTCAGTCACTGCCTGCGGGTGGAGAAGGTTTCAACATCGAGCGCACTTATTATACGCTTGATGGCGAGCCGGCCAATGTCACCGGGGTCAATCAGAATGAGCGCTATGTTGTTGTTCTGAAAATTGACGATCTGCAGGAATGGCAGTCGCGTCTGCTTGTGACCGATCTGCTGCCAGCTGGTTTCGAGATCGACAATCCGGGTCTTGTTTCCAGTGCCGATCTTGGCAATTTCCCATGGCTTGAAAGCACACAGGCAGCGCATCTCGAATTCCGCAATGATCGTTTTGTGGCCGCTTTCGACCGCTCTGCAGGCGAGAAGAAGCCGATCACGCTCGCTTATGTGGTGCGTGCGGTGACGCCCGGTCTTTACACCCATCCGGCAGCAACGGTTGAGGATATGTATCGTCCGCAATTTGCAGCGCGCACGGCGACAGGCATGATGGAGGTGGCTGCTCCATAAACCATGATCCCGAAAAGTGGGAGCCGGTTTTCGGACAAGATCATGCTCAAACAAATGAAAAGGCGTTGGAAAATAGCGATTGGCGGTGCCGCGTTTCTCGGCATCGCTGCACTCGGAACCGTGGTCGGGCTTGACTGGCTCGACCGCGCCTATCCTCCGCCTTTGCCGGAACGGCTGACCATTTCCACTGAAGTTATGGATCGCGACGGCGCTTTGCTGCGTGCCTATGCAACGCCGGACGGCTATTGGCGTTTGAATACCCGCATCGAAGATGTCGATCCGAAATTCGTGAAAATGCTGATCGCCTATGAGGACAAGCGTTTTTACGATCATGGCGGCATTGATTTCACAGCGCTTCTTCGGGCTGCGTATCAACTTGCAGGGAGCGGCCGTATTGTTTCCGGCGGCTCCACACTTTCCATGCAGCTTGCACGTCTTATCGAGCCGCGCGAAAGCCGCAGCTTCGGCTCCAAGTTCCGCCAGCTGGCGCGTGCAGTTCAAATTGAGCGACGGCTGAGCAAATCTGAAATTCTCGAACGTTATCTGACACTCGCGCCCTATGGCGGCAATCTGGAAGGCGTACGGTCGGCATCGTTAGCCTATTTTGGCAAGGAGCCGCTGCGCCTCACCATATCGGAAGCAGCGCTTCTTGTGGCTTTGCCGCAATTGCCGGAGCGCCGCCGCCCGGATCGCGAGATGGAGAATGCGGTTGCTGCGCGGGATCGCGTTCTAAAACGCATGGTTTCGTCTGATGTTTTCACGAGCGAAGAAGCCGAGCGCGCATCGCGTGAGCGCATATCCGCGACGCGTCATCCCCTGCCTTCATTGGCCGCTCACTTTGCCGATCTCGCTTTGAAGCAGGCACCGACCGAGGCCCGGCATCAGCTGACGCTTAAGAAGTCGGTGCAGGCTGGGCTTGAAGTTGTGGCACGCGAAGCTGCTGCGAAGCTTGGGCCAAAAGTATCGGTCGCCATGGTGCTGGCCGACAGTCGCAACGGCAATATCTTAGGCGAAGTCGGCTCCGCTAATTACTTCGATGGCAAGCGGCAGGGCTGGATCGATATGACCCGCGCCGTGCGCTCGCCCGGTTCCACGCTCAAGCCTTTCATCTATGGGCTGGCCTTCGAGCAAGGACTGATTGCGCAGGAAACCATAATCGAAGACCGCCCGCAGGATTTTGCAGGCTATCGTCCGCGCAATTTCGATATGAGCTATCAGGGCGATGTCAGCATCCGCCAGGCGCTGCAAATGTCGCTGAATGTGCCGACCATCAGCTTGCTCGATGCAATTGGCCCTGCGCGGCTCACCACGCGTATTCGACAGGCGGCGGTCAATTTGCAATTGCCGAAAGGTGAAGCGCCGGGACTGGCTATCGGTCTTGGTGGCGCGGGCATCAGCCTGCGCGATCTGGTGCAGCTTTATACTGGCCTTGCCAATGGCGGGCGAGGGGCAGCCCTTCGTGACGGCACCGAAGGTTTAGAACCTGTTCAGCCATCGGCTCCTATTCTGAGCGAGCAGGCATCGTGGCAGATTGGCGATATTCTAGCCGGTGTCGTGCCGCCGCAAGGCGCGAAGCGCCTCGGCCTCGCTTACAAGACCGGCACGTCCTATGGCTATCGCGATGCTTGGTCGGTCGGTTATGACGGGCGTTATGTGCTGGGTGTCTGGGTCGGGCGTGCCGATGGCGGCTCGGTGCCGGGCCTTGCCGGTTATGTTTCGGCAGCGCCCATCCTGTTTGAAGCCTTTGTACGTTCAGGTGTTGCTTCCGTACCGTTGCCGCGTGCGCCTGCTGGCGCATTTCGCACAGCACGCGCCGATCTTCCTGTAACGCAGATACGCTTTTCATCGAGCAGCGATCCGCTGCCGGTTCTCAAAGCCACGATGGAGCCTGCACCGCGCATCGTCTTTCCGCCTGATGGCGCGCATGTCGAATTGAAAGCCCTGACCGATAATGCCTCGCCGCTGGTTCTGAAATTACAGGGCGGACGTGCACCGTTTCGCTGGCTTGCCAATGGCAAACCCATTGCTGAACCCAACCGCCGCCGCACGGCCACATGGCTGCCGGATGGCACCGGCTATTCCACACTGACCGTTGTTGATGCAGGCGGACGCGCTGCCAGCGTGAAGGTTTTCATCGAGTGAAGGGATTTCCTAGTATGGCGAAGCCGAAATTTGCATCATTTTGAAGCATTCCTGGGAGCGAATTTCGGGTTCGCAGCCATACTAGGAAACTTTTGAATCTAGTGTGGTTTAAGGATTTGAAGTTCCTAAACTTGAATGCAACACAAATGATAGCAACTTCAAATCCACCACACTAAGGAGATCGTAATGCGGTTTGGTTCATATCTCGCAGCTTTTGCCCTTACTTTACCGGTGTTTACGTCCTTTGATGAGGCACAGTCTGCAAGTGCTCAGGCAGTGGTTCCCGAAGAGGCCACAACCTGTGCATTCAGTGCATGGACGAGCAATAAAAAGCCTTTCATAGAAGTGCGCGGGGAGCCGTCCGATGCAGCGGAAATCGTCGGTCAAATACCGACAGTTTCAGATGCTGCGGAGGCACAATATGCCTACAGCATTTATTTTGATGTGAAGGAGGCCCGGGACGGCTGGCTTAAAATCGCCAATGCGAGCGATGCGTATAACGAAGAAAGCGACGATTACGTCCCACGAGAGATTTATGAGGGGGAGGGCTGGATCAGGTCAGACGAAGCCACAATCGGTATTCAGTCGGCAAGAGGATTTTTGAAGCCAGAAACTAAGAGCGAGCGTCTGCTTGATATCGGCAGCGATTGGCTAACAGAAATGGGCCAGATCAACAATATCCTCGCCTGCCATGAGGATTGGCTCTTGCTGGATTATACATTGTTGCGCAAACGTTTGCCCAGTGAGCAGCTTGTCGAGCTTTCAAGCGGTGAGCAATCGACTGGCCGGGCTTGGTTCAGAGGACTTTGCTCCAATGCTGAGACGACCTGCGATATGAAATCTGTCGATCAGTGACAATCAAACCGGAACTCTAAGGCCGACAAAAGCCTCATCGCCGTATGCAGATCATTCAAATGCTAGTTTTATTCGGAATTTATTGCGGATATGCTGGAGACTGCCTCCAGCATATCCGCAGCTATTTAAAATTTGCGGCTGAAAGAAACTTTCAGATTGCGTCCGGGCATAGCTGATATGCCGTCGCTCAGATAAGGCTCGTAGTTTTTGTCGAAGACGTTTTCCAGAGCCAGGCGTAGTTCGGAATCCTTCATAACGCCCTGTGTCGGCGTCCAGTTGAAAAACAGATCATGTACTGAATAGCCCGGAGCCTTGGGGCGATTATAGCTCAGATCGTCTTTGACATGCGAGGTTCTGTCCTGCTTGTCGACAAAGGTTCCTGTCCAGCCGAAATTGATATCCTGATCAGGTAGCTTATAGCCGAGTGTCGTGATCAGCGTCGTAGGCATGATATCGTTGATATAGCTGTCTGGACCCTTGATGTTGTTGAGCGTGCCTTCGCGCCTTCCAATCATGTAGGTGAGGCTGGTATCGGCAAACATGAAGTTATTTTCATAATGTGCTTCAAGTTCGATACCGCGTGTATAGTAGGATGGCATGTTCCAGTAAAATGCTGCTTCACCTTCCTTCAAGTTCGCATTGTTTTTACTACCCACGCGCCGTCCAACCGGGTTGGAAATATGGTTGTTGAAGAACGACCCGCGCACCATCAGCATATCGCCGTCGGTAAACAAGCTATTTATCGCCGTATCTGCACCAATATTGATCGCGTTGTTGCGCTCAACGTTCAGATCCCGGCTTGTGCCGGATGTCTTGGTCTGAATGCTCTGCGTTGAATAGATTTCATCAATGTTGGGTGCACGCATCGCATAGGCCCAGTCTGCAAACAGACGCGTTGCAGGCGTGATCTGGTATGATGCGCTGACCGCCGGGGTGAAGCCATGATGCGAGGTGGCTGAATAATCGTGACCGGCGGCAGGATTATTATAACGAGGCGCAGCATTCGGAACGCCTTCCGAGCGTACATAGTCGTAACGAACGCCGGGCGTGATCGTCAGCTTGTCGGTGATTGCCATCTTGTCGCGCACAAAGAACGATGTAACATCCTGTTTGCCAGCGGGCATGATCCACGGTGCATAATAACCGTAATTATACTGCGAATCTTTTGCATTGGCCTTATCGAACATCGTCACATCACGAACGTGATGGTTATACTGCACACCATAATTCAGGCTGTGATCGATTCCACCCAATTCAAAATTTGAGGTGTTTTCAGCCTCAATATGAAAGTCCGAATATTTGGCATCGTTTTCTGTGCCGCCGAGTGATGCAGTGCCATTGACGCCGGGAAAGCGCTCTGCATGCATGTCGGTCGATGAATAGCTTGCCATAATGCGCGTGTTCACCAGATCGCTGTCACCGTCATAGGTATGTTCAACAACGGAGGTGAAATCTTTGAGCTCGCGCCAAGCGAGGAGCCTTTGGATCGCTGCCTTATATGCTGGTGTACCCGGCACCAAAGCATTGCTGCTTGGCTCAAACTGTCCGCGAATGGCTGCAAGTGGGCCCCAGTTGGCACTTTCTCCATAAAGAACAGACGCTTTTACCGCATGGCCACCATATTCGCCGCTGAGCTTGCCGGAAAAGGATGTCAGTTCGGAGCTGGAATAGTTGTAAACATCACCACCGCCGACGCGCATATTATCGCCCTTGCGCCATGTCAGGCTCGCAAGACCATCAAGATTTATGCCGGTTCCAAGGTTGGAGCGACCATATATGGCGCCAGTTTCAAGAAACTGTTTGTTTGCAGTCTGATAGCCGGTTTTGGCCCAAGCGCCCCAGTTTTCACCATCACGCAGCATATCGGCCGCGTCTTTGCTCTCAAGCTTGATCGTGCCACCAAAGCCGCCATTACCATAGCGAACGGTGGTCGCGCCCTTTTCGATTTCAATGCGCTTGAGAAGTTCAGGTTCAACGAAGATCGTACCCTGATCATATTTCTCAAAGTTCTTTGGAGCGCCATCGAGCAAGATACGAACGTCAGTCTGGCGTGAAAAGCCGCGGATGGCAATTGATTGACCTTCTGTGCGTACGCCACCCAGCATCGAAACACCGGGTGTCCTCTTCACAAGTTCTGGAATGGTTGACGCCTGTGCCTGCTCAAGCTGTTCGGTTGTGATCTGCGACACGCGCGGGTCAAGCTCGGAAAAATTTACGCCAGTGATGCGGGAGATGTTGATTGTATCAAGCTGAAGGCTGCCATCGGTGACGGGTGCAACCGAATTATTCGCAGAAGTTTCGCGCTCCAGTCGAACAGTTTTGCTGCCAGTGAAACGATATTGGATATCGGTATTGCGCAGCAAGGTGGAAAGCGCTTCCACTGGCGTCATCGTTCCACGAACGCCTGATGTATTCAGGCCGCTGGTAACGGAAGCATCAAATGCGATTTGCAATCCTGTCTGAACAGCAAGGCGATTGAGGCCGGTTGAAAGTGTACCTGCTGGAACGTTGACTGCAACAGCCTGCGTTGTTGCTTGCGCCATGGCGGGCGCGCTCAGAAGTGGTGTCAGAACTGTGCTGCTCAGAAGAACCGAGGCAAAAACGGTGCGTGCGCAGGTCGCAAGAATGCACGAGGCGGAGCTTTTCATGTCGTATCCAGTCTCAACGTTCAAGGCGTTGAACATTTGATGTTGAAGCAGTTACGCGCGTCGCGCAAACTGCCTTTCATGGAGTGGACGAATGAAATTGGCTGGCTGGGACATTCTTTTTAAAATTAATTGTGCAACACTGTTAGCAAGGAACCAACCCGAACCGCTTTGAGATCAAATGCATTGATGAAATCATCAAGTGCGGTTGATGGTGCTGACAGATCGAAAGTGCCGGTTACGCGGCGTTCTGCCAGATCACTGCTCGCAATCATTACGCGACCGGGAAGATGACGCGCAATATCCTCGATCACATGACTAAGCGGCTGATCTTCGAAGATAAGTCGTCCTGTGCGCCAGGATGCGGCCAGTTCCGGGTCTACTTTTGTGATTTTTCCGATGCCACTGGCACTGTCGTAAAAAACACGATGACCTTGCTCAAGGCGAAGGCTCTGATCAGCACGGAACATCGCTTTATCGGCGCTGGTCTGCACTTCAACGGCATGCTCGGTGACGACAACATCAGCACCCTGATCTTGTAATTTAACGTCAAACTGTGTGCCGAGCGCTGTCACCTCGCCATTTGCAGCGATAACGGTGAACGGACGCTGCTTGTCGGGCGCTACGGTGAAATAGGCCTCGCCCCGCAGGAGATAAACGCGTCTGCTTTCCTCTGTAATGTCAAAAGAGATCGCTGATCTTGAATTGAGCTGGACAGTAGAGCCGTCAGAGAGTTTGACGAGTGGCATTTCGCGGCTTGCAGACATAACATCGGCGCGCAGACGCATCGGTCCATCGAAAGCGATGAACCCGCCTGCAATACCCACAAAGATGACCATTGACGTGATAGCTGCTGCAACAGGGAAACGCGGTCTTCTGGCTGCTGTTTTCGCAAAATCGGTATCCTGAAGCAGCAAGAAACGTGAGTCACTGAAAACACGCGAAGCTTTTGTAAATGCTATTTCATGACGGCTATCTTGCGCGCGCCATGCGGCGCACGCTTCGATCAATACCAAATCTTTGGGCGATGCCTGTAACTGCATAAGCCAGTCGACAGCCTGTTCCCGGATAAGCCGTTCAGACTTTTCCGTTTTGGTTTTTGATGCACGCATTATGCCTGATCCAGTTCGTCGAGTCTGTAAAGGCAATGAATGAGTGCCTTGCGAAGATGCCGGTCTACCATGTTGCGCGTGATTCCAAAACGCTGAGCAATTTCGTCGGGCGACAGGTTGCCAATGCGGTGCGCAATAAAAATTCGGCGCTGACGATAGGGGAGTTCCATGATTGCATTTCGCAGGCAGTTGAGACGCTGCGGCATGTCAAGAGCGGTATCAGGATCGGTTTCAGCGCCGATGATGTTGGCGGCTTCTTCCTCAGTGCCCGAAAAGATTTTGGCTTCAAATTGTTCGCGTCGAAACCGATCAAATCCCAAGTTGATCGCTGCTCGCTTCAGAAAGGCACGGAGTGAAGATTTGTCGTCTAAATCGGTCTTCCGGTCTTTCAGCCTTACATAGAGATCATGAACAATTTCATTGGCATTTGATGACGCATGACCGCGTCGACGAACCGTGCGGCACAGTTCATCGTAATATTCGGTAATGGCCAAGTCGACGTCGACAATCTCACGCAATTGGAGAGCTGATGGCAGATTGGATTTATCAGATTGGTTCAAGGTGGGCACCGGTTGTGTGTGGCGGCACCATAGTGATGTGAGCAGCGAAACGCAATAATATATGAGCGATGCACTCATCTTAAGATACAGCTGTTGCAGTTGGTCTACAGTCAAGGGACGACTGCGTTTGCAGTATGTTGGTCTGCGTGCGTGCAATTCATACGCATATTTTTACTCTTGTAATTTGAAATATACATATGTATTGATAGCGAGAGTTCGCTATCGGGCTGAAGGCAGAGGAGCCTTCCCGGGTGATCTTTTAATAGTCAGACGGGAGGAAGTTTCGTCTGATTTCCAAGGGAGGAATCTATGAAGAAGCTTGCTTTGCTGGCGGCTGTCGCTGCCTTTTCGTTGCCTGTTTCCGTTATGGCGCAGGATGCGCCAGGCGCTGTCAAAAAAGACAGCTACCGCTTTGTCATCGTGCCAAAGGTCGTGCACCCTTGGTTTGACAAGGTGAATGAAGGCGCGCAGCAGGCCGCTGCTGCCTTGAAAGCGCAGACCGGCGCCAATGTTGAAATCGTCTACTCAGCACCACAGAGCGCAGACGTTGTTCAGCAGAACCAGATCATCGACAGTGCCCTTGCAACCCGTCCGGATGGTCTTGCACTCGATCTGCTCGATCCATCGGGCAATCGCGCATCGCTTGAAGAAGCACAGAACCAGAAAGTTCCGCTGGTCCTGTTCGACTCCGTGCCGCCTGAAGGCATGAGCATCACCCATATCGGTTCAGATTTCTGCGAGCAGGCCAAAATTGCTGCCCGTCGTCTGGTCGAAGTGCTGGGTGGTGAAGGCGAAGTCGCAATCATGATGGGCGTGCCAACTGCACCAAACCACTCAATCCGCGCTGATTGCCATCGCGAAGTGTTCAAAGAACATCCGGGCATCAAGGTTGTTGCTGAAGGCATCGACAATGATAGCATCGAAATCGCGCAGCAGCAGGCAGCTGCTATCATGCAGGCCAACCCGAACCTGAAGGGCTGGGTTGCTTCGGATGCGGCTGGCCCGATCGGTATCGGTCAGGCAATCGTTGAAGCTGGCAAGCAGGGCAAGGTCACGCTGGTCGGTCTCGACAATCTGCCAGAAATGCTCGACATGATCCGCAATGGCGTGGCTGACAGTTCGTCCGCATCGCAGCCTGAACTTCAGGGTTACTGGTCGGTGATGACGCTCTGGGCACAGGCAACCGGCGCGCCGGTTCCTGGCTATATCGACACCGGCAACGCGTTCCTTACCAAGGAAAACGTAGGCAACTAATCCGTACTGGTCTTGTTGCAGGGGCACGGGTTCTCCCGTGCTCCATTCTTTCCTGTCCTATCGACTTTGACCGGCAACTCGTCGGACACTCAGCGATAGTTTTCCAAGGTGTCCATCATGGCTTATCTTGAAACAAGCGGATTAGGCCGGGACTTTCCGGGCGTAACCGCGCTGGATGGTGTTGACCTGAAAATCGAGCTGGGTCGCACGCATATTCTTGCCGGTGAAAACGGCGCCGGCAAATCAACACTCGTAAAAATTCTGACCGGAACCGATAGCGCTTCGCGCGGTCAGGTGCTGATCGATGGCCGCGATCCGGTTGCTGATGCAGCACTTTACAAAAACGTCGCCTATGTTCCGCAGGAGCTCACACTGTTCCCGCAGATGAGCGTTGCGGAAAATCTGTTCATGCCGTTCAACAGAACTGGCCATGGCGGCTTTACCGTCAACCGCAAGGCTCTGCTGGAAGAGGCAAAAACCTATCTCGACCGCTTCGGCATCGAAGCGCAGCCGGATGATCTGGTTGCCAATATTTCTGTGTCCGATCAACAGCTTTTGCAGATTGCGCGTGCCTGCACCAATGAGCAGATGAAGGTGCTGATCCTTGATGAGCCGACCTCGTCGCTGACGCGTGTTGAAGTCGAGCGCGTCTTCAAGGTTATTCGTGGTCTTCTCGATCGCGATCACGCGATTGTCTTCATCAGCCACAAGATGGAAGAAGTCTTCCAGATTGGCGATGATTATACCGTTCTGCGCAATGGCACGAAGATCGAAAGCGGCCATATCAAAGACATCACCGAAACAGATCTGATCCGCGCCATGTCTGGCCGCGATCTTTCCTTTGATGAGCATTTCCGTCCGTCAAAGCCTACCACTGAAACAATCATGGAAGTACGCGGACTGTCCGGTTCGCGTTTTGAAGACATCAGCTTTGATCTGCGCAAAGGCGAGATTCTGGGCTTTGCCGGTCTGGTTGGCGCTGGGCGCTCCGAAGTGATGCAGACGATCTTCGGTTTTCTGAAAGCCAAATCGGGCCAGGTGAAGGTGGAAGGCGAAAGCTGGGCACTGAATGATACCTCGCGCTCGGTTGCAGGCGGCATGCTCTATCTCTCGGAAGAGCGCAAACATCACGGTATTCTGCCGCTTCTTTCCTTGCGCGAAAATATCGGCATTTCGGTATTGGCGCTGACCAGCGGCAAATTGGGTATCTCTGACCGCCGTGAACGCAATATCGTGCAGAAGATAATCGATGATTACGGTATCCGCACATCAGGCATGGGCAAGCGCATCTCGCAACTTTCGGGTGGTAATCAGCAGAAGGCCATTATCGGTCGCGCCATGGCCACGCGCCCGCGCGTGCTGATCTTTGATGAGCCGACCAAGGGCATCGATATTCGGACCAAATCCGAGATTTATCGCATCATGAAAAATCTTGCCGAAGAAGGCGTGGGTGTCATCCTCGTCTCCTCGGAACTCAACGAACTGCAGAAATGCGCAAGCCGTATCATCACTATGCATAACGGCCATATCACCGGTGAGTTCTCCACCACCGATACCAACAATGAAACACTCGTGGGCGCGATCTTTGGAACAGAGGTAAAAGCCGATGCAAACTAATCCCTTTTCCAATCTCATCCGCACGCCGCTGGCTGGTGTCTTGGTGGCTCTGTTGGTGATTTTTGGCCTTTCGGCAATTATGTCACCTTACTTTCTCACGCCTTACAATCTGTCGGTTGTTGCGCGTGGTCTGGCCTTTGTCGGCCTCATCACCATTGCACAGTCGATGCTGATGGTACTGGGCGAACTCGATCTATCGCTTGGCGTGATCGGCGGCCTTTGTGGCGTTGTGTCCGGCATTCTGATGGTGAGAATGGGTTTTGAGCCTTATTCGGCAATGCTGCTGGCGATATTACTTGGCCTTTGCCTTGGTCTGTTCAATGGTTTCCTTGTCACCTTCCTGCGATTGCATTCACTTGTGCTCACCATTGGCACGGCGGGCATCTTTGGCGGTGCCAACCTGGTATTGACCCGCGGAGTTGCCATCACCGGCATTCCGCGTGACGTGCAGTATCTCGGCCGTGGGGATCTGTTCGGAATTCCGGTACCGTTCATCATCATGTTTGTTGCACTGCTGATCGCGACTTTCGTGATGCTGAAAACCCCGTTCGGTCGTTACATGTATGCCATCGGCAACAACCGCGACGGTGCACGTATGCTGGGCATTCGCGTGGATCGCGTCCGCCTCATGGTATTCGGAGTGGCCGGTGCTATTTCAGGTCTGGCTGGCGTGCTGATGGTTGCGCGTCTTGGAACCGCTCAGCCGTCGATTGGTGATAGCTGGGTTCTGGCTCCAATCGCTGCTTCGGTTATTGGTGGTGTTGCCACGACCGGCGGCATCGGCAGCCCGATTGGCGCAATCTTCGGTGCAGGTATCATCGCCATTATTGAAAACATTATCGTTCTGTTCGGTGTCTCCCCCTATTGGCAGGGCATTGTTTCGGGTGCAATCGTCGTGCTGGCCATCTCATTCGATGCCATATCGCGTCGTTATCTGCGCCGGGATGCCCACTGATCAGGCAATACGTTTAAGAAAGCTGATATTATGAATGAACAAGTCAAAACGAAAAAGCTGATCAACGCGCCTGAAAACATCATCGCAGAAATGATTGAAGGCATGGTTGGTGCGCACCCCGATATTCTGCGCGTCGAAGGCGAGACAGGTCGAGCAGTTGTAGCGGTCGATGGCCCGCGCGAAGGCAAAGTTGGCATCGTCGTGGGTGGTGGTTCAGGTCACGAACCAGCTTTTGCAGGCTATGTCGGGCGCGGCCTTGCCGATGCGGCAGCTGTTGGTAACGTATTTGCCTCCCCATCACCTGCTCATATTGCAGAAGCGGCACGGGCTGCCGATGGTGGTGCTGGCGTGCTGATGCTTTATGGCAATTACACAGGCGACGTTCTCAACTTCACGATGGCTGCGGAAGAACTCGCCCAGGACGGCATGGATGTGCGTCATGTCGCGGTTGCGGACGATGTGGCCTCGGCACCGCTTGATCGCAAGTCAGAACGCCGTGGGATTGCCGGTGATTTCTTCGTGTTCAAGGTTGCTGGTGCTGCCGCTGATCTGGGTGAATCCCTGCCGCGCGTTGAAGCGCTTGCACAGGCTGCCAATGAGGCTACCCGCTCGATGGGCGTGGCATTGAGCCCTTGTTCGCTGCCACAGACCGGCAAGCCAAACTTCTCCATCGGCGATGACGAGATGGAAATCGGCATGGGTTTGCATGGTGAGCCGGGCATCCGCCGCCAGAAGCTTGCACCTGCCGATGAAGTGACTGACGAGCTGGTAGCAGCCGTTTTAAAAGAACTTGAACTCAAAGCTGGTGATCGCGTTGCTGTTCTGGTCAACGGACTTGGTGCGACCACGCATATCGAGCTTTACCTGATCTTCCGCCGCGTAAAGCAGATTCTGGATGGTCGTGAAATTCAAATCCACGCCTCTTGGGTCGGTGAATATGCGACATCGCTTGAAATGGCCGGTGCGTCGGTCACACTGATGAAGCTCGACGCCACCTTGCAAACGCTACTCGATCATCCATGCCACACCCCAGCCCTGACGGTTGGTGCTGTGCAGACAGGTGATCGCGAACCCGCTTCTCAGCGCAAGGCAGCACGCACCGTTGAACATAAGGAAGCAACATCAGACGCGCCCCGCGCGCTCATCACCGATGGCGATGTGACGCCTGCGCTTTTCAAAGCAATGATGATGAATGTCGGTAATCAGATCATTGCCGAAAAGAACTGGCTTTCAGAACTTGATGGCGTGATTGGCGATGGAGATCACGGCATCACCATGGAGATCGGCTGGAAGGCTGTTCAGCATGCGCTCGAAGACGAGCAGGACGACGAAACCATTGAAGCAATCTGTAAGCGCATGGCCAAAGCGTTTCTGGATGCGGTCGGTGCTTCATCGGGTCCGCTCTATGCCACAGCATTCCTGCGTGCAGGCACGGCTGTCAGCAATCGTCTGAACCTTGATGGGAATGGCATTGCTGAATGGCTGGCTGCCGCATCACAAGGCATTCAAGATCGCGGTCGCGCGGCACCTGGCGACAAAACGATGATCGACGCATGGGTTCCGGCTGTTGAGGCTGCAAATGAGGCTGCGAAGGCTGGCAAGTCCACGCTCGACGTACTGATTGCGGCACGCGATGGGGCGGAAGCGGGTATGAAGGCGACGGCTGCAATGGAATCGCGCCGTGGTCGCTCAGCTAAGCTTGGCGAGCGCTCCATCGGTCATATCGATCCGGGTGCAGCGTCTACATTTGTAACTCTGCGTGCCATGGCCGAAGCGCTGCAGAACCGCGCCTGACAAAAAATCGTTTAACTGTGTGATACAGTGGCAAACTGTGTTTTTTGGAACCTTTTGGCTTGCAATTCAGGTTCCTCCATAAAAACAACACGATAGAGTAACGGCTGCGTTCTCCTTGAACACAGCCGTTTTTTTCGTCAATGCTTTGCCCAATTCTTCCTGTGTGTAAGGCATGAAAATCCCGGATTCGCTGCTTGCCAGCAGGTCGGTTTTTCATGTGTCTAGGTGTCTCTAATAAAGCGTGTTGGAGTTGATTCGCCGTTCAGATTACGTACGGTTCGAATGAGGCCCTCTTTATTTTATTGCAGGGATTTTAGGCATGACTCTCAACTTGATCCATCTTCCAAATTTCAGGAAGACGTTCTTCGGAACGGCACATCAGACCGATATCCTTGCCAGAATGGTGCGCATTCGTGATGAGATCGGTTGTCGGCATATCATGCATGCCTACCGCAATCGGTTAAGCAACAGCTCCCGGAACTTTTCGTCTGACCTGACCGTAGTGACCTCCGCGCCCACCAGTTGGATGGTGAAATATGCGGCTACAAATTATTTCTCCGTCGATCCTTTATTTCAGGAAGATGCACCTTTTTTCCGCAGTGACGTCCACGGGCTAGTGCATGATCTAAAACGCGATGCTGATAAAAGTAAGCATATAGCGGATATGTTTCGCGATGCGGAGAAGCAAGGCTTGGGCAATGTCCATATAGCTGTTTCTGCCCGTACACCTAAAGGGATTGCTGGCTGTTCTCAATTTAGCTTCCAATTGGATACGCTTATTGATCGCCAAGAATTTATAGCAAATTTGCGGCCACTGCTGATCAGCGCTGCCGGACATCTTCATCACACGCTTTGCGATGGGCGAGAGATGAGTGCTGCCGTTGCTCTTTTGACACAGCGTGAGCTGGATTGTTTGCGCTGGGCTGCCAATGGCAAAACAGACGGCGAAATCGCAGAAATTTTGAACATCGCGCGCTGGACGGTTGTGACTTATCTTCAGAACGCAAAAATCAAGCTCAATTGTTCAAACAGAACATCGGCAGTTGCAACGGCGTTGTCGCTCGGCATTATCGATATGCCTGAAGTCCAGCATCTTTTCTGATATGCCTACGCTTATTATCGGCCATCGCTAGGCAATTTTGCGCAAAGAAAGCTTTGCGTCGTCAATTGCGTCAGCCAGCCGTGCCGTGTTGCGCGCGGGGTTCTCATCTGGGCTGTCAAAGACGATATGGTTGAGTTCTACGCTTGCGGTCTTTCCGGTGAGGGTGAGGCGGAAATAAGCATAGACACCCTTGTTGCGGAATTCCATGTCTAGAGTAACAGATGGGTTGCTGAACCAGTCGCAAACAAAGTCGCAACCATGGCCAAGGTTAAGTGTGCCGGGATAAAAGTAAAGTTCAGTCGCGGAACTGACGATGTCGGCAATATTGGCGAGCAATTCGCATCTGATGAATGCAATATAATCTGCTGGATCAACAAGACGAAGATCTGCAACAACGTCACGGATATTGCGTGCGATTATTGCTTCTCGTTCATTTGAAAACTGCATGCTTTTCATCGTGTTATCACCAGTATTGAAGAATTGAGATATACTACATTAGTGAATAATGATTTCATTGAAAAATTGTTCAATTCATTGTTCGTCGAGTATTTATAACACGAATAAGTTCAGCGACGGCCTTATAAAATTCCGGTGCAATCATTTGATCAACATTGACTTGTTTGTAAAGAGCACGCGCCAGTGGAACGTCTTCAAATACGGGAATAGAATTTGCCGTTGCGATTTCTCTAATCTTCAACGCAATCAGGTCCTGACCTTTGGCAACGACAATAGGGGCAGCGTCTTCATTGGGCTTGTAACGCAAGGCGACGGAGAAATGCGTTGGGTTGGCGACGATCAGCGTTGCTGTTGGTACAGCGCTTATCATGCGGCGGCGGGCGCGATCACGAGCGAGCGAGCGTAGCCGGCCCTTTACCAGCGGATCGCCTTCGGATTGTTTGAGTTCGTCTTTTACCTCTTGTTTGGTCATGCGCAATTCTTGTTTCCAGTGAATGCGTGACCATGCAAGGTCGAATGCGGCAATCGCTGCAATTGCCAAGAGATTAGCCACCAGCAACCGAACGAGGTTTTCGCGTAAAAACTCTGGCAGACCTCGAGGGTCAGTCGCAATGGCCTGTGTGAAGAGATCGTTGCCCTTGAAGAAGACGAAGAAAACAATCACGCTGGCTGCGGTGAATTTCGCCAGAGATTTCAGAAACTCGACCTGACCTGATCGTCCGAAAATTCGCTGCCAACCTTTGATAAGCGATATGCGCGAGGCTTGCGGGCGAATACGTTCGCCTACCATGCGCGGAGCATTCTGAAACGCGGAAGCGGCTATCCCGGCAAGCGGAATGATAATAAAGACCGGGACTAAAGCCAGACCAATAGCCAGTGCCGCGAGCGTGAACAGCTGGCTGGCATCTTCTGCACTGTTGAGTAGCCAATCCTGCGGACGATCAATGAGTTCACGCAAAAATGCAGTGAGCTTTGCCGTCGCGGGAGCCGCGATGAAGACGGCAATGACAAGAAACGAGGCAAAACCGGCAAAAGCGGGGATTTCCCGCGAAAACGGCATATTGCCTTTTTCAATGGCATCCCGGATTTTCTTCTCGGTTGCTTCTTCGGTTTTGCTTTCTTTGTCGCTATCATCAGACATCGGCTAAGCGGGCCTTATTCGTCTGATTCAAGCGTGATGATGCCGCGTTCCGACAAATCGATTGCGATACGAGCAATCGCGCGACGCGCATCCGTTATATTTTGGCTCGTTATATTGCCTTGTTCTGTGGTGAGCTCGCTTTCGACCATACGGCGACCACGCGCCGACAATGACGAGAGGATTGTCTCCTGCAATGACGCATCTGCGCCGCGTAGCGCTGTTGCGATCTGCTCCGTCTGGACTTCATCAAAAAGCAAAAGACGCGCACGTTGCGAAAGTCGGTCAATGTCTTCAAAATTGAAAAGCTTCGCCTGGATGCGTGCAATATCATCCTGGCTGAGATCTTTAAGGCTCGCCATGAGGTCTTCCATCTCCTGACGGTCGAGCTGGTTGAATATATTAGCGATTTGTCCGTGATGCGCTTTAACGGGCCCGGTGTCGCTGCGACCCAGAAGATCGCGTCGCAAGACATCTTCCAGAAGCTCGGAAGCGGCGGGCGCAACATTGCCAATGTGAAGCGAGCGCTGCACGACCGCGCCTCGCAATTGTGGCGGGAGACCTACGAATATGCGCGCTGCCATATCGGATGGAAGTTTGGAAACGATATAGGCGATGATCTGCGGGTGCTGGTCCGCTAGATAATCCTGCAAGTTCTCAACGGACAAACGTGTGATCTGAACCCAAACAGATTCCTGCACCAGCTGCGGCTGAACACGCTCTTCAAACACGGCGTCTGCTTCTTCTTGCGGCAATGCTTCGCGCAGCAACCCTTCGAAGCGTTGTGCCGCTTCAGATACCGGTGCGCCTTCCGCAAATGAATCTTCAAACTGCTTGACCAGCAGTTCAAAGTCTACCGGAGCAATTGGATCAAGCGTTCGTGCGTGACCCGCAAGCTTGCGCAGATCGTCAGCATTAAAATGCTTGAGCAGTTTCGAGGCCGACGGGCGTCCGATGGCGACAAGAATTGCAGCCGCCTTTTGCGGGCCTGAAAGTGTATCGATCAGTCCGCTTGCGTTATCGTCGGAAGACTTTTGCTGTTCATTGTCGGCCATGGTGTGTCCGTTACTTGCCGATTATTTCGGTGAGGCTGACGCCAAAGCGCGAGGAATCGTCTTCGAGAACGATCACTTCACCGCGCGCAATGACACGTCCGTTGACGACGATGTCGACGGGATCACCAATCTGCTTATCAAGGGTGATAACTGCACCGCGTCCAAGTTTCATAAGGTTGGCGACTGGCATGGTTGTGCCACCCAGAACTACCTGAACATCGACGGGAATGCCCATAATAAGCTCGAGATTGGGCTTGGAACTACCCGCCTTGGCAGCGCGGGGCTTGTCTTCGCGCAGCTCTTCAATTGCTTCGTCAAGTTCGTGCTGCATCTTTTGTTCCTTGCTGCCGCTATTCATGCTTTTGCTCGTCACGCTTGACCTGCGATTTCAATGGTTGCCTTTTTCACTGCGCGACGCACAAAAACTGGCAGAGCTTTCTTTTCAATCGGTGCCTGCATAGTGCTGTGTTCAGAAGTCGCGTTTTCTTTGCGAATAGACACCTCTGAAACATTGCGGGCATGGCGAATATCGCGGGTCAGTGCCTTGCGCAGCCGGTTCAGCTCTTCAATAGCCTCATCCATCTCACGGCGCACACGCGCTGTTTCGCCAAGGCGGGCTTCAAGGCGAGCAGTTTCGTCAGTCAGATCTGTCCGCTGACTGCGTAATGATTTTGCGACCCGCTCAAGCCCGTTGGATGCGGCGGCAACGCGCAGCGTCAACAACTTTCCGAGCTTAATGGTTTCGTTTGCTTTGCGTCCAACCACAATCAGCGCACCAAGTGAAGCGAGGGCCATGAGTGTTGAAAGAATGTTAGCCAGCAACAAGCTCATCGATAAAATCCTCTTCCTGATCGACAGGGTCGCCAATCTTGACTGTAAAATGAATGCCGGACTTGCCGAGTGAGCATTTGAAAAGTTGCTGGGTGCCCGCGCGCAGGCGCACTTGCTCCATTGCGTCGGCCGGCAATTTGAGCACCTGACCGACTTCAAGCCGGGAGAGTGCATCAAGGGTTAGGCTGCCTTGCTGAATGAAGGCCTCCAGATCAATGCGCGCACGGCTGACTTCCTGTCGCATCCTCTTTGCCCATGCCGGGTCGGCTTGATTGACCGGGCGGCGCAGAAACGCTGCAACAGCATCCTGCATCGGCTTATGGCTGCTGCGCGGCAGCAAAAGATGTATAAAGCCAGTCTTGCCTGCCGCAGCCACTTCTATCTGGCAATTGAAAAGGCGGGACTGGTCCAGATCATCACGGTTGAAATCCGCGGTATCGAGGCATTCTCCAGCGGTGAAAACTGAGTTGCCATTGCCCGTGAAAACCTGATCGAGAGCCTTAGCGAAGTAAGATGCAATAACACCCGAAACCTTGCGCTCCATCATACCGAAGGGACGTTCAAGGTCAGTGCTGCCCAGATTGCCCTGTGCACCAAACATGGCCTCAATAACCGCAAAGACCAGTGTCGGATCCGCTGTTACATAAAGCGAGCAACCCCAGTTGTCGGCCTTCAAAGGCGCGATGATCGCTGCCTGCTCAAGGATCTGGCTCAGCCGATCATTGTCCGTGATATCGACGGAGCCTGCATCGGATGAAAATGCGGCAGCCGAGCCTTCCGCAAGGTGAGAGCAAAAATGCAAAGATGCATCTTTAAAAACATGCGCGAGTGACTTTAAATCGTCGCCGGAAAGTCCTGCTGCTCGGAGCAGGTTGTCAGCAAGGACATCACTCTTGCGGCTTTGGCTGAAGCCCGTCATGTCACGCCGCCTGCTGGAGCGGTGTGCTCGACATTGTTTCTTGTTCGACCACATCAATGCTTGGACGTTCATAGGCCGAAATTGTCTTACGACCATATTCTAGAGCAATTTGTGGCAGCGAACCGTTCATGTAAGCCAGAAGAGTTTGCTTCACGACAACATAGAGCCGATTGTTCTTCTCGCGCGTCATTTTGATTTTCGTGGCAATCGGCGTGACGACGCCATAGGAAAAGAAGATACCGGCGAAGGTACCAACAAGTGCGGCACCAATCAGACCGCCAAGCACCTCTGGCGACTGGTTGAGCGCGCCCATAGCCTTGATAACACCCAGAACAGCGGCAACAATACCAAGAGCTGGCAACGCTTCGGAAATGCTGACCATTGCCTGATATGGTTTGAGGCGGTCGCGGGAGATGGTGTGAATTTCTTCGTCCATAAGAGCTTCGATTTCATGCGGACGAACATTGCCGACAATGATCAGACGGCAATAGTCGCAGATGAAATGCATCAGATCTTCATTTTTCATGATGCTGGGATAAGCCTGAAAAATGGGAGATTCTTTTGGGTTGTCGATGTGTACTTCAACTTCATTGCGCGATTTTGCGCGCAGTTCACGCATCAGGCTGTAGAGCACACCGAGAACGTCGAGATAGTCGCGTTGTTTGGGGACCTTATTGGTAAATGCTTCCACACAGGCGCGGCCTGTATCCTTTACCAGCGATAAAGGATTAGCGACGAAGAACGTGCCAAGAGCAGCACCCAGAATGATGACGAATTCCCACGGCTGAATAAGCACACTGACGTGACCGCCCATAGCGATAAAGCCGCCCAGCATACAACCGAGTGTGATGGCAAGGCCGATGAGAATACCCAAAGCTTAAAACCCCAAAATGAAATTCCTTTGATTGCACTTTATGGTCGTCGCCTTGTGCGAAGCTTGCCATCAGGCGCGGTATGAAATCAGCTTCGGACAAGCTTGAGCTTTCATAAAGGGCCAAATACCAGCAGGGGGTCTTTGCCAATGGTCGATACGATGACAAGTTATCGTCTGATAGCGTCTGACATGACGCGATCATTGCAGCGCGTATCGAAAGAACCTGTGGTTGAGCGGGAAACCGCCTACTACAAAGAGAACATTGGCAATGTGAAATCGATAGATGATTTCATGTCGGATACACGATTGTTCAATTATGCGATGAAGGCTTACGGCCTCGAAGATATGGCCTATGCTAAAGCTTTCGTCAGAAAAATTTTGACCGAAGGCGTTGTCAGCGATGATGACATGGCCAACAAACTAACCGATAAGCGCTACAAGGAATTTGCAACCACCTTCGATTTTGCCGCTAAGGGTGACAAGGCGACTGAAGCTACTGCCGCACAGCAGGGCGTCATTGATAAATATATGCGTCAGACGCTTGAGACCGACGCTGGCAGCCAGAATGAAGGCGTGCGTTTGGCGCTGTATTTTGAGCGCAAAGCGCCGACTCTGACCAACGCATATGAAATCCTCGGTGATAAAGCGCTTTTGTCGATGGTACAGGCAACATTTGGCTGGCCTGCTTCTATGTCCAATGCGGATATCGATAAACAGGCAAAGATGATCGAAGAGCGGATCGACTTCGATAAGATGTCTGATCCCGATTATGTTTCAAAGTTCATTTCCCGTTTTACGGCTATGTATGAAATGAACAACCCTACGAGCAGTTCGCCAGCATCGATCGCTTCGTTGCTATTGGGTGGTACATCGTCGGTTGGCATTTCGATGGATATTTTAAGTACCTTGCAAAATTTCAGGCCGGGCGGACGCTAACCGATGCAGAATAACTCGATCTATGTTGGCTTGTCTTCGCTGGTCACGCTTGAGCGGCGCATGGATGCTATCGCGCATAATGTTGCAAACGTCTCCACCGTTGGCTTTCGCGGCGAGGGCACGAAGTTTGAATCGATCGTTTCAGGCAAAACCAATGATGCGGTGAGTTTTGCAAGTGCGGGTAAAAGCTATATTCGCACCGAAGCCGGCCCAATGATTAAGACCGATAACCCGCTTGATGTCGCCGTAAAAGGCGACGTCTGGATGGCGCTTTCCACCCCGCAAGGCCAAGTTTATACGCGCGACGGTCGCATGAAAATGATGGCGACGGGCGAACTCGTTTCAGTGATGGGCAACGCTGTTCTGGATGTGGGCGGCGCGCCCATTATGCTCGACGCGAATGCTGGTGCTCCTAAGATTTCAAGCGATGGTGCTATCTATCAGAACGGCGCACAAATCGGCTCGATTGGTCTCTATTCCATTCACAAAGATGCCGAACTGAAATATGCGGGCAATTCCGGTGTCGTTTCAGATAAACCGGCCATTCCGGTTGTTGATAATAACAGTGTGGGACTGGTGCAGGGGATGATCGAAGGGTCCAATGTCGATGCCATGTCCGAAATGACACGATTAATCAGTGTCAGCCGCGCTTTTGAGCAGGTCAATAATCTGCTGAGCCAGCAGGAAAGCACTGTCGCTGAAGCCATTAAAACATTGGGCTCCAAAAACGGATGATAGCTGATCTGCCGCTCGCACGTCTTGCTGCGCTAGTCCGTCAGCAGGCATTGGCACCGAGACCGCTTACAGGTCTTGGTGGTATGGTGAGCGATGTGTCGCGTTCTGCAATTGCGGTTCGTGGTCTTTCACGTAAAGCGCGTCTTGGTGATGTGGTTGCTATTCGTGCCGAAAGCGGTCAAAGCCGCGCAGAAATTATTCGCGTTGCGGATCGTCAAGTGCTGGTAAAGCCCTTCGATGATCGGATCATACCAGCTTTGGGAGCGGCTGTTTTCGAGGAAGGTCCCCTGCGCATTTCTCCGTCGCAAGAATGGCGGGGAAGGGTGATCAACGCCCTTGGCGAAGCGGTAGATGGAAAAGGGGCTATGCAACCCGGCACCCACGCGATGGCCTGTGAAAATCTGGCACCGGCAGCCTTACGCCGTTCGCGCGTGGATCGTGGCCTTCGTACAGGTGTTAATGTCATTGATATTTTCACGCCGCTTTGTTTCGGCCAGCGTATTGGCATTTTTGCGGGTTCTGGCGTTGGAAAGTCAACGCTTCTCGCTATGATGACGCGTGCTGCGGATTTTGACACGGTGGTACTGGCATTAACGGGTGAGCGTGGTCGCGAAGTGCGCGAGATGCTCGAAGAAACAATGGCCGGGCATCTTGATAAGACTGTAACGGTTGTTGCAACGGGCGATGAAAGCCCAATGATGCGTCGGCTTGCACCCAATACCGCAACGGCAATTGCCGAATATTTTCGTGATCTCGGCCAGAATGTGCTGCTGATTGTCGACTCCGTCACACGCTTTGCACATGCAGCGCGTGAAGTGGCAATTGCGGCTGAAGAGCCGCCCGTATCGCGTGGCTATCCGCCAAGCGTATTTAGTCAGTTGCCACGCCTGCTTGAGCGCGCTGGTCCCGGCGTGAGCGATGCCGGCGGGAGCATAACCGGTATTTATTCGGTACTGGTGGATGGAGACGATCATAATGATCCGGTGTCCGATACCATTCGTGGCACGTTGGATGGCCATATCGTACTCGATCGGGCAATTGCGGCGCAGGGCCGCTTTCCAGCGGTCGATATTCCTGCGTCGGTGTCGCGCCTTGCAAAACACAACTGGTCTGCCGACCAGCGCAAGCTTGCAGGTCAATTGCGGGCGATGGTGGCGCGGTTTGAGGAAACGCGCGATCTTCGCGCGATCGGCGCTTATCAAAAAGGCAATGACGGCCTGCTTGATCAAGCGGTTGATCTGGTGCCGAGAGTTTACGAAGCGTTGCAACAATCGCCAGAAACAAATGTATCCGACGACCCCTATTTGGACCTTGCCGCTGCTTTGCGCGGTGAGAAGCAGGCATAAGGCGCTATGAAGGGCTTTAACAAAAACGATGAGGATGAGGTTCTCGCAAAGCTTACCGCTGAGGTTGAAGCTGCGGCCTTGCAAAAGACTGATAGGAAGCCGCAAAGTCAGGTGGATCGCTATCTGAAAGTCAGTGCAATCACCCTTGCGGTGGTTTGTGCCATGCTTCCGGTGGTCACCTATTTGCAGCGTGTCGACCTGAGTCCTTCAAAGAAAAATGATACCAAGATTACCGATCCGCTCGACAGAACCGATCAGAAGACAGTTCGTCATTTTCCCTCATTTCGGCCGAACGAAGAAGCCGCACTGAATGAGGGCATCGACACGATGAAAACCGGTTCGATCATGTCGAATGGCAAAGGATTGCCAGGTGCTACCGATGGGCAGAACGGTGACGGAGGCGAGGAAGGGAAGCCATTGCCAAAGCCAGTTTTTGCGTTGCGCGAAGTGGTTGGCAGCATGGCGATGATTGAAGACATATCAGGCTATTGGTTTGTAGAAAAAGGTTCGCTTTTACCCGATGGGAGCCGTCTTGTTTCAATCCGACGCGGTCAGGGCGTGGGCAATTGGCAGCTTACGACATCGACAGGCGGCGTGATTGATATGCGTCGATAGAGGATATCTTTTCAAAGCTTACTTAGCGCAAGCTTGAGGCAAGTTCCGACCTTTAAGTTAATCAAAGGTTAAGGCGGGACACTCGCGGGAAGTATCATGAGCTCCATTCATCTGCTAGATTTGGCTGCAAGGCAGGCACAGTGGTTGTCAGTAAGACAGGCAACGGTTGCAGGGAATGTTGCGAACGCCAATACCCCGGATTTCCGTGCCCGCGATGTTCAGCCATTCGCGGATGTGTTGAGCAAAACCCAGCTTACTATGGCTGCAACCAACGCACAGCATTTGGAAGTCGAAGCCAACGGCATCGCTGGCGCACGTTTGCGTCCAGAAAGCATCACTGAGCAGACCCATTCCGGCAACACTGTCGATGTTGAGCAGGAAATGATGAAGGCCGGTGAAATTGCACGGGATTATTCGCTCAACACAAGCATCGTCAAAGCGTTTCATCGCATGATGCTGTCGGTTGCAAAGGGATAATCCATGTCATCTGATGCTTTGCAAAATACGCTAAAGATTGCAGCCTCCGGCCTGTCGGCACAGTCGACACGACTGCGCATTGTTTCTGAAAATATCGCCAATGCACAATCGACGGCCAAGACCGCCGATGCTGATCCATATCGTCGTAAAACCGTTTCGTTTCGCACGGAGTTGGAACAGACCACAGGTGCGGCGCAGGTTCGCGTGACAGAAATCGGCCACGACATTTCGCCCTTTGTTGAGCAGTATGATCCGAGCCATCCGGCGGCAGATGCACGTGGCTATGTTCAATATCCGAACGTCAACATGGTCGTCGAAATGGCGGATATGCGTGAAGCAAACCGTTCATATGAAGCCAATCTACAAGTCGTCAAGCAGGCGCGTGAGCTTATCTCAATGACAATCGATTTGATGAGGAACACATAATGTATGACTCAATCATGAGCATCTCGGCGCGCAATGCTCTGTCGCGCCTCACTGAAACGGTTGCGCAGAACAATGTCGGTTCCACGCAGGCCCCGCAAGCTGTCCCAACCGCACCGGGTGCATCTTTTGGTGATGTGCTTTCGCAGATGACGGACTCGGTTGCTCAGAAATTACAAGCAGCAGAAGCAACCTCAATCCAGGGCATCAAAGGTGATGCACCTGTGAGCGACGTTGTAAACTCGGTTATGGAAGCGGAACGCTCGCTGCAAACAGCAATCGCGATCCGTGACAAGATCGTACAGGCCTATCTCGAAATCAACCGCATGCCAATTTGATCAGAGCCTGATCAGATCAGCATAACGGAGTTAAGGACGCGCTATGAAAGCCCTGACGATTGCAGCAACTGGCATGAACGCACAGCAGCTTAATCTGGAAGTGATTGCCAATAATATTGCCAATATCAACACGACTGGCTTTAAGCGTGCGCGCGCCGAGTTTTCTGATCTGCTTTATCAGGCTGAGCGTTCTGCCGGTGTTCCCAGTCAGGCCAATCAGGCGGTTGTGCCAGAAGGTGCGCTGGTTGGTCTTGGCGTTCAGACGGCTGCGGTCCGCAATGTGCATATACAGGGCAGCTTCAACCAGACAGGCAATCCACTTGATCTGGCGCTGACGGGTAAAGGCTGGTTTCAGATCCAAAGCCCGACCGGCGAAACGCTTTACACGCGTGCCGGTGCATTCAACACCAATGCTGATGGCCAGATGGTCACGATGGACGGTAATCTCGTTCAGCCTGATATTACCATTCCGGCCAATACGATTGAAGTTGTGGTCAATGATTCCGGTGAGATTTTTGCCAAAGTTCAGGGAAATGCTGGCATCGAAATCGGACCAGCAATTGGCCGTTTAGCACTGGCTAATTTCACCAATGAAGCAGGGCTTGAGCCCCTTGGTGGCAATCTTTATCGCGAGACTGAAGCATCGGGTGGACCGATTGCGGGTAGCCCCGGCGACCCAGGCTTTGGCACCGTTAAGCAAGGTTATCTGGAAGCATCCAATGTTGATCCGGTGAAGGAAATCACCGATCTGATTTCAGCACAGCGTGCCTATGAAATGAACTCGAAAGTCATTCAGGCTGCGGACGAGATGGCTGCAACCGTATCCAAGAATATGCGCTGACGGTGAGTAGGATGATGATGCGCGTGAAGCAAGCTATTCGAAACACAAGTGCAGCAATCCTCGCCGCTTTTGTGATATTGAGCGCTCCGGTTGCCAATGCCGCCGAGCGCATGGCTTTTTTCGTGCCTTCAACAACCGTTTATCCTGGTCAGGTTGTGAGCGATGTTTCGCTGGTAGAGAAGAAATTCTACATCAGTCCGCCTGCCGCCAGACAATATGTCCTTTCGCCCGAGCAAGTCACTGGCAAGGTTGCGCGCAGAACCCTGATTTCCGGCAAGCCTATTTTGATTGCGGCGCTATCCGAACCCTCACTGGTGACACGTGGTGTACCAGCCATGATGGTTTTCACATCCGGTCCGTTGACGATCACGGCAACCGGCACACCACTTGAATCGGGTGCCGTCGGCGACTTCATTAAAATTCGCAATGCCGATAGCGGACTGATTGTATCGGGTACCGTGCTTGCCGACGGTCGTATTCAGGTGGGTATGCAGTGAGAAAATACGTCACCACATTGATTGCCTGCTTCACACTCTTGGTCCAGCCAATGAGTGTATTTGCCGATGAAGCGTCTAAAAATGCGCGGGAATTTGGCTCGGCGGTTGATGCAGATGCGGACTGGCTGGGATCGGGTGGCGATCCATCGAAAATGGCCTATGCCGATCTTGGTCGAGGCAGTGCGGTTGCACGCCTGAAAGATATTGCCACTATTCAGGGCGTTCGTGAAAACCAACTCGTAGGCTATGGTCTGGTTATTGGTCTGAATGGCACGGGCGACAGTCTGCGCAACTCGCCTTTCACCGAGCAGTCGATGCGCGCCATGCTCGAAAATCTTGGCATCAATGCACCACGCAATTCCACACGCGCGAAGAATACGGCTGCGGTGATTGTGACCGCCAATCTGCCGCCGTTCTCCGGTGCCGGATCGCGTATTGATGTGACGGTATCTTCGCTTGGCGATGCGACCTCGCTTCAGGGCGGTACGCTGGTTATGACGCCATTACAGGGTGCGGATAATCAGGTTTATGCGGTCGCACAGGGCAGTATGATCGTCTCCGGATTTTCCGCGGAAGGTCAGGCAGCAAGTGTTGTACAGGGTGTGCCGACATCGGGTCGTATTCCGAATGGTGCACTGGTTGAACGCGAAGTCGCAGGCAATTTCGGCAAAAATGCCGAAATGATTGTGGAACTCCGCGATCCGGACTTCACGACTGCGGTACGCACCGCTGACACGATCAATATTTTTGCCAAGCGCAGATACGGACGCGGCGTAGCCCTTGCGCGCGATGCCAAAACAATCCGCATCACACGCCCGAAGAATGTACCGCCTGCGCGGTTCCTTGCCGAACTTGAAGGTCTGCCGATTGTAACCGATGAAGTTGCGCGCGTTGTGGTCGATGAGCGTACCGGCACCGTCGTTATCGGTGACAAAGTGCGCATCTCTAAAGTCGCTATCAGCCATGGTAGTCTGACAGTCCGTGTGGCGGAGACGCCAATGGTGGTGCAGCCAGATCCGTTCAGCTATGGCGAAACAGAAGTCGAGCCAAACACCGAAATCGCCGTCAATCAGGCTGATGCCAAAATTGGCATCCTGACAGGAGCCAATCTCGAAAATCTCGTGAAGGGTCTCAACCAGATGGGTGTGAAGCCAAATGGCATCATAGCAATCCTTCAGGCGATTAAGACATCCGGTGCACTTCATGCCGAACTGGTGGTGCAATGATGGTAGAAAAAAATCTGACCCGCTATGGCTTTGCGATTACGCTGCTTTTGGGCTCAGCCTTTGCAGCATTTGCACAGCAGCCTCTGCCACCGCAGCCCGTTGAGCAGCAGGCTCCGATCACGCAGCAACTCGCATCGGCACCTGTTGGGAATCTCGATGAAATTCGCAAGTTTTGCGGAAATCTTGATAATCAGGCATCAGATGCGCGCTATGCGCTTCAAGCTAAGCAACTCACGGAACTGAAGGCAGACGTTGAAAAGCGGATGCTCGCGCTGGAAGAAAAGCGCAAAGAATATGAAATGTGGCTTAAGCGCCGTGATGATTTCGTAAACAAGGCGCAGGATTCGCTGGTCGATATTATATCGAAAATGAAACCGGATGCGGCGGCAGCGCAGATGTCACTGATCGGTGATGAAGCAGCGGCGGCATTGATCCTCAAGCTCAATCCGCGTGTTTCCAGCATTATCCTCAATGAAATGCCGCCAGAAAAGGCTGCCAAGCTTGCGCGCGTAATTGTTGGTGCGCAGCGCACAGCTGTAGCAGCGCCGCCCAAACGGGAGCAGCGCGCGCAGGCAGAAAACGGGAATAGCGTGCAATGAAAAAAAGCATAAACAAAGCTCCGCTTTTAGTGCTGCTGATGGCTCTCATGGCTGGTTGTGCCACCAAGCCGGAAGAGATTGGTCGTGCGCCTGATCTTTCGCCCGTTGCAGCTAATCTCGGTGTGCAGAACAATCCGCAATATAGCGGCTACCCGGTCCGGCCAAGCAAAGCGTCCTATTCGCTATGGGACCAGCGCTCGACGAATTTTTTCAAAGATCCACGCGCGCAGGAACCCGGCGATGTGCTGACCGTGATTATCTCGATCAATGATCGCGCCAATATGGATAACAAGACGGATCGCGAGCGCATTTCCAAAGGTCTTTATGGCGCTGGCGCATCTTTTGATACCAGCAGTCTGTCGGGCGCCTTTGGCGGCGGCGAAATGGATGCTTCGGTCAATACACGCTCCAACAGTACATCTAAAGGTAAGGGTACGATTGAGCGTAGCGAGGATATTCGTCTTCAGATCGCGGCCATTGTCACCGACACACTTCCAAACGGGAATCTGATTATTCGTGGTTCGCAAGAGGTTCGCGTGAACAATGAGTTGCGTGTGCTCAATGTGGTCGGTGTCGTGCGACCGCGCGACATATCGGGGACCAATACGATCTCATACGACAAGATCGCTGAGGCACGCATTTCTTACGGCGGTCGCGGTCGTTTGAGCGAAATTCAGCAGCCGCCTTACGGTCAGCAAATCCTCGACCAGATTTCTCCGTTCTAAAGCCGATGAGCATGAGCGATACCTCCTCTCAGAAAGACAGTAAGCCAAAGGGGTCTATGATGGGCCTTTTGGCTGCTGTAGCGATCCTCACCGTTATTGCAGGCGGTGGTGGCTGGTATCTGGGAGAGATAATTTCTGCCGGACAGAAAGCAAATGCACCTGCCAGCGGCAAAGAAGACAAGCCAAAGCAAGGCGAATTTGAATCGCGCACTATCGGAACCGTGGTGCCATTGCAGCCGATTGTCACCAATCTTGGCATCCCGCAAAACACATGGGTGCGCCTTGAGGCATCGCTTGTTGCCAAACCCGGTCGTGAAATCCCGGCAGATATGGCAGCCAGTGTTGGCGATGATTTTGTTGCATTCCTGCGCAGTGTTAATCTGATGCAATTGCAAGGCGCAGCAGGGCTTGCCTATTTGCGCGCTGATCTGGAAGAGCGGGCGCGTCTGCGATCCGAAGGCGCAGTCGAGCGCATCTTTATTTCGACACTGGTCGTTGAATGAAAAAAGCTCTTGGTCTTGGCGCTCTCCTGACGCTTATCTTTACTGTTTCGGCCCATGCTCAGCAGGGCTTGTCGCTTGAAAATCTGTTGCCTGCGGGCAGTGGTGCTGCAAGCGGTCAGATCGTGCAGCTATTTGGCTTGCTTACGGTGCTTTCGATTGCGCCGGGCCTGCTGATTATGGTGACGAGCTTTACGCGCTTTGCCATTGCGTTCTCACTCTTGCGTTCTGGCCTTGGCTTGCAAACAGCTCCAGCCAGCATGGTGATGATTTCGCTTGCGCTTTTCATGACATTTTATGTGATGGCGCCGGTTTTTGACCGGGCGTGGAACAATGGCGTTGAGCCGCTGATGCGCAATGAAATTTCGCAGGAAGTCGCGTTCAAGGAAATCTCGACGCCGTTTCGCGATTTCATGATGGGTCAGGTTCGCGATAAGGACTTGCGGTTGTTTGAAGACCTTGCAGAACCGTCATTCCGCACAGGCGAGGACGGCATTGTCGATTTTCGCGTGCTGGTTCCGGCTTTCATGATCTCGGAATTACGCCGTGGATTTGAAATTGGCTTCCTGATTGTGCTGCCATTTCTGGTGATTGATCTGGTGGTGGCAACGCTGACCATGTCGATGGGCATGATGATGCTGCCGCCAACCGTTATATCACTGCCGTTTAAAATCCTGTTTTTCGTGTTGATTGATGGCTGGAATATTCTGGTTGGAAGCCTGATACGATCATTTTCCTAGCATTTTTTTGGGAAAATACGTGATCTGTTAAAATCCGGGTCGCTAAATTAATATTCTGTTAACAATTGGCGCATAGTAGTGATGGCATGATGGGTCCCGCGCGTTTCGCGGTGACAGGCATGATGCCGCTCCACCATGCCGGTAGTTTTTAAGTCCGGCCTGTCCCTCACATAGTTTTTCCAAGGGGCACTACAATGTCTAGCATTCTTACAAATTCGTCGGCTCTGACCGCTCTCCAGACACTTTCTTCGACCAACAAGTCGCTGGAAACCACGCAGAACCGCATCTCGACCGGCCTTCGTATCGGTGAAGCTGCCGACAACGCTTCTTACTGGTCGATTGCTACTTCGATGAAGTCCGACAACAAGGCCAATTCGGCTGTTCAGGACGCTCTCGGCCTCGGCGCTGGTAAGGTTGACACTGCATACACTGCAATCAACGATATCAAGGACCAGGTTGATAAGATGAAGTCGCTTCTGGTTAGCGCGCAGGGCGCCAGCCAGGAAGATCAGAAGAAGGTCGCAACTGAACTGAAGGCTATCCAGTCGCAGATCAAGTCGTCGGCCAGCAACGCGAACTACGCTGGTTCGAACCTGCTCGTAAACGACGCTGCTGATACTTCGGACCTTAAGGTTGTTGCATCTTACAACCGTACTGGCACCACTGTAACGATCGACACTGTTGACGTTGCCGCTGCAGACGTACAGGTTTTTGCAGCTGCCGATGGCACCGGTGGTATCGCTGGTGGTCTGGTCGCTGACACGTTCTTCGACCCGTCGACTGCAAAGCTTGATGACGCTGCAATCAAGACTGCTCTTGAATCAGTTGAAACTGCTTTGGACAAGCTCACCACTGGTGCGGCTACGCTTGGTGCTGCTAAGGCACGTATCGACACCCAGAAGAGCTTCATTTCCAAGCTTTCTGACTCGGTTGAAAAGGGCGTTGGCGCATTGGTTGATGCTGACATGAACAAGGAATCGGCTCGTCTGTCGGCTCTTCAGGTTCAGCAGCAGCTTGGTGTTCAGGCTCTCTCGATCGCTAACTCGTCGAGCCAGTCGATCATGTCGCTGTTCCGCGGCTAATAAGCTTCGCTATATAATTTACAGTCAGGGGCGCGGAATTTATTCCGCGCCCCTCTCGTTTGCCACTCTGCTTTTCCCCGCCGCCACTTTCGCGCAAGCTTCGCCATCTATTTTGCATCCATCAGGATGGCGGTGGTGTGAATGCAGCAGAATTTCCAACAATTGATCGAACAGCTTAAGGGAACGCTCGGCAAGCTTGGCGCGCGCAAACTTATAGCGCTCGGACTTGTCGGGGCTGCGCTGATGGGCACAATCCTCTACACCAGCTTTTATTTGAGCCGCCCGTCCTATGAGACGCTTTATGTCGGCCTTTCACGTGATGACGTGAACCGTATGGGTCTGGCGCTTGGCGAAGCCGGAATTGCTTTCGATGTGAAATCGGATGGCTCATCCATTCTGGTGCCAATTGGCAAGGCTGAACAGGCGCGCATGTATCTGGCTGAAAAAGGCCTGCCAACGTCAAACAATGCTGGTTATGAACTGTTTGACAATATGGGGTCACTTGGCCTCACGTCGTTCATGCAGGAAATTACCCATGTGCGCGCGCTTGAAGGCGAGATTGCCCGCACCATTCAGGCTATTCGTGGTGTGAAGGCCGCACGCGTTCATATTGTTCTTGCAGAAAAAGGTTCGTTCCGCCGTGGCGATCAGAAGCCGTCGGCTTCCGTTGTCATTCGCGCGGAAGGTGGTTTTGCAGCTGAATCCGCGCAGTCGATCCGCCAGCTTGTGGCTGCGGCTGTCCCGGCACTTGCCGCATCGGATGTAACTGTTCTCGATACCAATGGACGCCTTCTCGCATCGGCGGGCGAAGCCGCCAATGGCGCAGCATTGATGACTGCCTCGCTTGAACAGCAGGTCGCGGGCAATGTCGATGAAAGCATCCGCAAGGCATTGGCACCCTATCTTGGCATTGGTCATTTCCAGACCAGCGTTCAGGCTTCGCTTGACACAGACCGACGCCAGACCAATGAAACAAGCTTTGATCCTGAATCGCGTGTAGAGCGCTCAGTGCGCGTTGTGCGTGAAAGCGGCGATAACCGTAATTCACGTAGTGATAATGCCGCTGGCGTCGAGCAAAATATTCCGCAAGAAGAAATAGCGAGCCGCAACGGTGAAAGTTCGACTGAGAAGACGGATCGCCGCGAGGAACTCACCAATTATGAGATGAATACAAAAACAGTATCGACAGTCAGTGATGGTTATTCCATCAAACGACTTTCGATTGCAGTTGTGATTGATCAGGCGCGTTTGCTTGCATCCGCAGGGACGACACCACCACCAGCCGATTTTGTTGACCAGCAGATCACAAAGATCCGCGATCTGGTTGCCACCGCAGCTGGTCTTAATCTGGATCGCGGTGATGTTATCAATGTCACGGCGGTCAATTTTATGAATGCTTCAGGTGCCGATATGGAGCCGGTTTCAACGCCATGGTCTGATACGCTGCTGCGTCAAAGCGGGTCTTATGTGAATGCACTTGCAATTCTCGGTGCTGTCGCGTTGCTGATCTGGTTTGGCCTTCGCCCGCTTTTGCGTGAAACAGGTGCGAAGTCGACTGGAACGGAAGTTGCGCTTCGTGAACCGGCCGAGGTTGCAGTCCCGAATTTTGTGGCTGATGCAAATAATCTCGTAAGTTCTGAGCCAACAAAGGCTGTTATTGGTGGGCCAGAAGCCTATGCCGACCAAATGAAGAGCAGCCTTAGTGATCTGCGTCAGCGCATGCGTATGCCTGCGAAGTTGCGCCTTGAGCAGATGATTGAAATGGATGAAGAGCGAGTGGCAGCAGTTCTCAAACAGTGGATTCATGAAACATCCGCTCAACAGCAGGCTACCAAAACAGGGCGCGCGCCGATACCGGAGCTTGAGGCAGCCTGACGATGAATACGCTCGCACTTAGTCGCTATCTGCCTGATTTTTCAACACATCATATCGACGATGAGGTGATTGAAATTATAGCGGCTCCTATTGCGCGGGCGCCTCTGGTCGCAGATACGAGCGTTGATTTGTCGCCAAAACCTCTCGCGGATAAACCCTTTAAAGATGAGCAGGCTGAGGTTGCTCAGATCCTCGCTTTTGAAGAAGCAAAGCGGTCGGCTTTTGAGAGCGGGCGCGAAGACGGGCACAAAGAAGCGGAAGCGCTCTATGCGGCAGAAAAGGCGCGTCTTGTGCGTGAGCACGAGGCAGAAATTGAGACACTGCGCGCTGGGTTTTCTCGTGAACAGGCAACCCTTCTGGCGGTTGGACTGACGCAAGCAGTTGATTTGCTTGAACGCAATTTTTCGCAACAAATGTCAGAAATTCTGGGTTCTCTTTATGCGGCGAAACTCGAGCACGATGCTGTTTTAGAGTTTGCACAACGCATAAGTAAGCTTGCGCTCGAAGGCGAAGCGCCTGAAATCCATGGCCCCGTGCATTTGCTGGAACCATTGCGTCATCACGCCGATCTGTTGCCTCATGGATGTCAGTTTATTGAGAATACATCCAGCGAAGTTTCATTTTCATTTGAGGAGCGGGTGCTTGAAACACGTATCGCCCCAATTCTCGAAGAGCTAAAGGCAGCCGTCCGATGAGTATTGATCCGGAGACAAAGCGCGAAATCATTATTGTGCGTCGCGGTAATCGCGAAGATCATGACGGACATCATGGTGGTGTCTGGAAAATCGCCTATGCTGACTTCATGACTGCTATGATGGCCTTCTTTCTTGTTATGTGGCTTATCAATGCCGCTAACGAGGAAAGTAAGGCGGCTGTCGCCAGCTACTTCAATCCCGTTAAGCTGATGGATCGACATTCCAGCCCGAAAGGCGTGCAGGATGTTGATGAACAGGAAGGCCGTGTGCGTTTCGATAGTGACCAGAAGGTGGATGATAGCACGAAGGTTATCAATGAAACCTCGTCAAATGCGGTGAGCCAGCAGGAAGAAAGCCGGATGTTCCGCGAGCCTTATGCGGTGCTTTCTGAACTTGCTCATGAGACCGGCGTTTTACAAAATCAGTCCACTAAAGGCGAGGGCGGTATTGCGCAATCCGGGCCACAAACGGGATCGGACGGTGGTGACGCTTATCGAGATCCGTTTAGCCCTGATTATTGGTCTAGCAAAGCAGCTGAAACGCTAACCCAGCCAGAAGCAACGCCTGCTACACCGCCAGAAAAAACAGCCGATGCGAAAACCGAGCAAACGCCAGCAGAAAGTCAGGAAGAGCTTATTGCTGAATTAAAGCAAGCAGCGACCGGGGATACATCAAAAGCCGACGGTGACACTCAGAAAACTGAGCCGATGCCTGATGTCAGCATTGTGCCAGTGGATGGCGGCGTGATGATCCAGCTGACTGACAAGATTGATTTTGGCATGTTCACAATTGGCTCTGCAAAACCTGATGCGCGGGTCATGGCCATGATAGAGCGGATAGCACAGGTGATCTCCCGTCAGCTGGGTGAAGTCATTATCAGCGGTCATACCGATGCACGACCGTTCAAGAGCGCGAGCTATGATAACTGGCGGCTTTCTTCGGCACGGGCACAAATGGCCTATTACATGCTGGTCCGTGGAGGGCTTGACGAGAAACGCGTTCTGCGTGTTGAGGGATATGCTGATAGGCAGCCGAAAAATGTGAGCGACCCGAACGCCGCCGAAAATCGACGCATCGATATTTTTCTCAAGTCTAATCCATGAAGAAGACCATTATTCGCATTGGACTGGCGATGCTTGTGGGATTGCCGCTGCTATCTGGCGCGGCGATCACATCGGCAATAAGCGCGCCTAATAGCGAACAGCCGCAGTTTCCGGTGCTTGAGCCTTATAAGCTGGTTCGTTCGCTGCGCATGCTTCAGGATCAGCTTGTTACAGGCAAGCCCGAAGCAGTTGTGATGCTGAACAAGCTTCTTAGTTTTGTCAGTGCGGATATGCAGCGTGCTCCTGACTCCTTCTGGGAAAAGCCAGAAAATATCTATGCTGCTATTATCTACCTGTTTAATGGTGGTAATCCGGGCGCTGTACGTACGGTCCTTTCTGGTACGAAAGATGGTGTGGTTCCGGCTGAACTTGTTAAGGGCGCTTTGGCCTATGCTTCCGGACAGAATATTGAAGTGGTAAAACTTTTTTCGGTGCCACTTGCTGCCGATGTTCCTGTTGAACTTAAAGCTTCTATTGTTTTGGTTACGGCCAATCAGATGGCGGCATTTGATGCTGCCACAGCTTTACAGCGATTGGACCAGGTGAGGCTCAGCAGCCCCGGGACTCTCTTTGAAGAGGCCGCAATCCGAAGATCAATGCCGATTGCAGCCAAACTTGGTGATGCCGATAAAGTCAGGCTCTTGTCGAGGAACTATCTGCAACGCTTTCCCCGCTCGCCTTACATGCGCGATTTCATGCAACAATTTATTGATGCGGCGCTAAAATTGAATGATCGCATCGACAATGCTGAACTGGTGAAGCTGGTTGGGACTGCTGATCCGGTTATGCAATATTCGCTTTATCTGCAACTTGCGCGCGGAGCACTGGTTGATGGGCAGACAGAACGTGCGCGGTTTATGTCGGCAAAGGCACAGAAATTTGCAGATATGCTCAAGGACGACCCGAGCCGGGCTAATCTTTATGCGGCTGCAAGTGGGGTCGCCTCCAACGAGGCGGGGGTCGCCTTGAATGAGCTTTCACAGATTTCACCAGACCGTTTGCAGGAGCGAGATCGCAAGTTGTTAAATGCAGCGAAAGCGATTGGCTCAGTGGTAACGCGCAAGCCTGATGCGGATAATGAGGAAGCGGAAACTACAAAACTAGCCACCGTTCCCGTAATGCCCGTTGCCGATGATAAGCTGCCTTCTGAAATTGTGGTGCGTGTAGAGCCAACACCCTCTCCGAATGCGGGTTGGGCACCTGCGCCCAAGCAATCAGAAGATGATCTTCAAAAGACCTTGGAAGATGCGCGTAACAAGATTGCAGAAATAGATGCTTTGCTGGGAAAGAACGTTCAATGAGCATGGATATTTTGACCGGAGCGAGCGGGCGTGTATCATCGCCGACAAAAAGCACTGCCGCTCAGAGCGGTACAATCGACACTGCTGATCAGGAAATATCTGATCCGGCAAAACTGTTTGGCACATTGCTGGAGAAATCAGACAGCAAAGAGCCCGATAGATCAGAGCAGAATGACGAAGGCGAGGTGGAGGACAGCGATATTGCCTCTCCAGATAGCTCGCGCCAGCCACAAACCTATTTTATATCGCAACCGCTTTTCAGTCTGACAAAAGACTTCTCTGCACGTGCTGACAAAGCCGCTGCGTTACAAGCCATTGGCGATAGCAAGACCAATGCTCTCCTGGCGATGCATTCTGGATCGGACGAGGGGGCTGGCGGGGTAGTTATAGCTGATGGAACTATTGCGAATATGCAAGACAAGGCTGCTGCTTCTGGCATGCCTTCGCTGGCTGCTGATTTCGGCAAAAAGTCAGCCACTGCTGCCACCACACAGAATAAAACTGATGCCAAGTTGGGATCTGAAAGTGCGCCAGACAGAACTCAAGTCAACGGTACTGTTAATGATGCTTCGCCGATAGAGGGCATGCCAGCAGAGCACACGGATACGCCAGATAATAACTCTGTGGCTGCATCTTTCGCAGATGGTGGCAATGTGTCGGAGCGTATGGGTGTGCAACCACAACCACAGGCATCGCGCGCTCCTGTTCCGCTTGAGGTTAAGTCCGCGCCCATAAGCCCGCAGGCCGCGGTTCGCATAGATGATGTTCAGGTGATTTCTGAGCGAAGCTTTGGCGCGGTTAAAACATTGCAGATCAGGCTTGATCCAGTTGAGCTTGGTCAGGTGACAGCACGCATTCGCGTGGTTGCCGACACGATTGAAGTGCACTTGATTGCAGATAAGCCGCACGCTGCTGAAGCGCTGGCCGCTGATCGCTCTATGATAGAAAAGGCGCTTAAAGTCGCTGGAGTGACGGATGATTCAAAGATTACCGTCAGCGTTGCTGAACGAGGCGCGGTCAATGTGCAGCAATCCTCATCAAACCAGAATGCGACACAACAGCAAAGCAATCAATCCCAGGGCCAACAGGGACAGCAAGGTTTTGGTATGCAAAGCGGAACGGATGGCCGCAATGGTTCTCAGAGTGGCTCCCAGGCGCAGTTTCTGGGTGGAGAAAGCAGGAAGAATGGTCATTCCGCTCAACAAGAACGCGGTGATTACGACGCGCGCCGTGGGAGTAGTGAGGCAGCTAACGAAGCTGGTCTTGTTACTAACGGCCGCCGCAACGGTTTGGTTGTGTGAAGTATCTCAAGCGCGTGCTGAGAATGTTTGCGAGCAGGAAATGCACCGCGCATCTGCCCGTTATGACGTGCCTTTGGGGATACTTTATGCCGTTGGTTTGACGGAAACGGGTCGGAAAAATTCGCTCCAGCCTTATGCGATGAATATTGAGGGCCGTGCTGAGTTTTTCACGTCACAATCGGCTGCCCTGAAGCGCTTTGAAGAGGTGCATTCACACGGAGTTAAGCTCATCGATTTGGGATGTATGCAGATCAACCACTATTATCATAGTGAGGCTTTTCCATCCGTTGCCGCAATGCTGCAACCTTCGATGAACGTCGATTATGCAGCGCGTTTTTTAAAACGTCTTCGCGAACGTGAGGGCAACTGGACGATGGCTGTCGCGCGCTATCATGCAGGCCCGAATAACGACCCGGCTCAGAAGCGATATGTTTGCCGCGTGATGACGAATATGATCGCGACAGGCTTCGGCAACTGGACAGAACCGGCGAAAAAATTTTGTGCGGGGTGATAAGCGGTCGCTAAAAATTGGGTGCCTCATCCAAACAAGGCACTCGCATCAACTTTAGGATTACAACTTATGAGTGTTCATATCTTTTAGTCCAATTATATCGATTAAATTCGCAAACCCTTGTAATGAATCGCTAAACTGAGTGAGGCGTTAACTATTTGTTAAGGCTTTGCGCACAGTAATGTCATACGCGATGCAATCTCAGCGATTCCCCCTGTATTATATTTGACTAATTTATCTCCCAATTTATTGGTAGCAAATTGTTGTAATTGTCGCTGACTCCCCTCGCCAGTTAGGTCTGTCAAAGACGGGTTAACATATTGATTCGGAAGGCGGGCCGATGATCGTAGTTGTAGATGAGCGGGATATTGTGACCGAGGGGTACTCCTCTTGGTTTGGTCGTGAAGGTATCTCCACGACTGGCTTTCGCCCATCTGATTTCAACGATTGGGTAGAAACCGTTCCCCACCACGACATCATGGCCGTTGAAGCATTTCTGATTGGCGAATGTGCTGGACAAAATGGTTTGCCATCGCGCATTCGTGAGCGGTGCAAAGCGCCCGTTATCGCCGTAAATGATCGCCCATCACTTGAACATACGCTAGAGCTTTTTCAATCAGGCGTTGACGATGTTGTGCGCAAGCCCGTTCATGTGCGTGAAATCTTGGCTCGCATCAATGCCATACGCCGCCGGGCGGGTGTGTCAGGCTCTAGCACCAATGATGGCACAGTTCTCGGCCCAATCACCGTCTTCTCTGATGGGCGCGACCCGCAAATTAACGGTGTTGATTTTATCTTGCCACGCCGTGAACGACGTATTCTGGAATACTTGATTGCCAACCGTGGTCGTCGTCTGAACAAGTCACAAATATTCAGCGCGATTTATGGCATTTTCGATAGTGAAGTCGAAGAAAACGTTGTCGAAAGCCATATCAGCAAGCTGCGCAAGAAGTTGCGAGAGAAACTTGGTTTCGACCCGATCGATTCCAAGCGTTTCTTAGGCTACAGCATCAATATCGATTAAGTATCATATCCCCCAAACTTGCATGAACATGCCAGGACGACAGTTTCACGCAAGCGTGGAGCGCTAGCCTTGTTGCAGATTTACGATTTTTCAGGAGCTGCCAATGAGCCTCTACGGTATGATGCGGACCGGTGTTTCGGGCATGAACGCACAGGCCAATCGCCTGTCAGCGGTCGCAGACAATATCGCAAATGCGAGTACTGTAGGCTATAAACGCGCAGATACACAGTTTTCTTCGCTGGTGCTGCCCAGCACGTCTGGTCAGTACAATTCCGGCTCCGTTATGACCGACGTTCGCTATGGTATCTCTGATCAGGGCGGGATTAGGTCCACATCTTCCACGACAGATCTGGCCATTGATGGCAACGGTTTCTTTGTTGTGCAGGGTGCGGACGGTACAAGCTATCTGACGCGTGCTGGTTCTTTTGTGCCTGATAAGGAAGGCTACCTCGTTAATACAGCAGGATATTATCTGCTGGGCGCTGGTGCCGATGAAAGTGTTGGCGGACTGACCATTGCAGGACTTGGAAGGATTAACGCCAATGCCGTTGATCTGAAGGCCGAGCCGAGCACATCAGGAGTTTTCACTGTTAGTCTGCCATCGGGCAGTGCAGTTCCTGCGGCTGGTGCATATAATCATAAGACTTCGCTTGTTTCTTATAATGCTCAGGGCGAAAAAATCACGCTGGATGTTTATTTTACAAAGTCAGCGGATAATACTTGGGATGTCTCGATTAAAAATGCTGCCGATGGTGTGGAAGTCGGTGCAACGACGCTCACATTTGATCCAGCCAACGGCAATTTGCTGACAGGCGGTAATGCAACCGTCGATCTCACGGGCTACAATGGCTCATCGCTCAGTCTCAATCTGGGGGCGTCAAAAGAAGCATCGGGCGATTATACAATCTCTCAGGCTGTCATCAACGGTCAGGCAAAGTCCTCAATGAAGAGTGTGGATGTTGCTAATGATGGATCCGTTGTCGGAATCTATGAAAACGGCACACAAGTCGTTCTGGGGCGCATTCCGCTTGCTAAGGTTGCAAGCCCGGATCGCATGACAGTTGTGAGCGGTAACGTGTTTCTTGCAAGCGCTGAATCGGGTGAAGTTACTCTCGGCTTCCCTCAAAGCAGTGGTATCGGCAAGATAATGTCCGGAACGCTTGAAGAGTCCAATGCTGATATTGCGCAGGAACTCACGGATATGATCGAAGCTCAGCGCAGCTATACGGCCAATTCCAAAGTTTTCCAGACTGGCTCAGAACTCATGGATGTTCTGGTCAATCTCAAGCGCTAATCGAAAATGATTTCCCGGAGTAAATATTCGGGAAATCAAGTCATGACTTCGTCGGAATGTCTTCTGCCATACGCGTAAAATGCGTTTCGGTCTTACGACTACGAACTAAATTAACACATATAGCGGTCCACTCTGTCCAAGCGATAAGGAGTTCCGCCGGGTAAATGGGGAAAAAATGTCACTTAGTTCTGCTCTATCGACAGCCAAAAGCTCGCTTGCGGCAACGTCCAAGCAGACTTCGGTTATCTCCCGCAATGTTGCGGGCGTAAGCGATCCTGACTATTCTCGTCGCTCTGCATCATTGGTGTCTGGGCCCTATGGCTCCCTTTACGTAAATATAAGCCGCTCGGCCGATACAGCGCTGTTTAACCGCTACATTCAATCCAACAGTGCGGCATCATCTTCTTCTATTCTTGCAGGCGGTCTTGACCGCCTTTCATCAATTTATTCAGCAGATAAATATTCGTCTTCGCCATCAGCACTGATCGGCGATTTGCGCGATGCATTGCAGACCTATGCCTCTTCACCGTCCAATTCTGCACTGGGTAACAGCGTTGTTTCTACCGCTGAAGCACTTGCCAATGCGCTGAACGATGGCACCAAGCAGATACAGTCACTGCGCAATGACGCGGACAACGAGATTGCGGATTCTGTAGCCACAATCAATGATGTGCTGGCTAAATTTGAGAAGGTCAATCAGCAAATTCTTGGCGGAACGCGCGCCGGAACCGATGTTTCAGATTTCCTCGACCAGCGCGATTCACTGCTCAAGCAGCTTTCTGACGAGATCGGCATCACAACGATGACTCGCGGCGATAATGACATGGTCATTTTCGCTGAAAACGGCGTGACACTGTTTGAAACTTCTGCGCGGAAGGTAAGCTTTACGCCTTCAAATGGACTATCTGCCGGTGCTTCGGGCAATGCTGTTCTGGTCGATGGCGTACCCCTGTCTCATGAGACATTCGACCAGCCATTCGGTACGGGGCGGCTCAGTGGCCTTCTGCAACTGCGTGATCAGATTGCACCGCAGTACCAGATGCAGCTCGATGAAATCGCGCGCGGTCTGGTCAATATGTTCGCCGAAACCGATCAGAGTGGCGCCGGTGGTTTAAGCAAAACGGGTCTGTTTAGCTGGTCAGGTTCTCCAGCGACGCCTGGTGCGGGCTTTTCATCCGGCCTTGCAGGTACACTTAGTGTTTCGTCTGCTTTTATAGCATCGCAGGGTGGTAGCTCTCTCTTGTTACGCGATGGTGGTGCGAACGGTGCCGATTATAAATATAATAGTGATGATGCAGCCGGTTTCAGCGACCGGCTTCGGGCTTTGAATGAAGCTTTCAGTGGATCAATGACGTTTACCGGCTCGACGGGGTTGAATTCGACCGCCAGTCTGACCGATTACAGCGCATCATCAATTAGCTGGCTGGAAGGCAAGCGCCAGACCGCCAACTCGAATTTTTCTTATAATCAGACAGTTGCAGTGCAGGCCGATCAGGCTTTGTCCAACGCCAATGGTGTCAATATTGATACCGAGATGGCGTTGCTTCTTGATCTGGAACATTCTTATCAGGCTTCAAGCCGGGTGTTGACGACCATCAACTCCATGCTTGATGACCTTCTCAACGCGGTGTGAGTTTCATGAAAGCGCAATCGATTTCGACATATGGTGCGTCGGCCGCACTCAGGGCTTTGGTGAACCAGAATAAAGCTGAACTGGTCAAGGCCCGTCAGGAAGCGACGACCGGCAGCGTCTTTGATGTAGGCCTGTCGCTGGGCGCGAAATCCGGACAGACGATATCCTTGCGCAAAGAATATGATCGTCTCGATGTGCTTACCGATATGAACCAGCTTGTTCAGCAGCGGATGACGACAACGCAAACCACGACGACCGCTATCATTGATAAGGTTCAGAATTTTCTTGGCGATCTGACCGGCGCGAGTAATACCGCAGAAAGCATCGCAACGTCAGCACAGTCGGCCCGCGCTATGCTTGATTCAGTCACCGGACATCTCAATACTAGCTATAATGGCGAGTATATCTTTTCTGGCGTCAACACCGATGTGAAGCCGCTTAACGACTATGCGCAAGGTGGAGATGCTCAGAACGCTATCAAAGCGGCGTTTACTGCGCATTTTGGCTTTGCGATGGATGACGCCCGGGTTGCTGACATCACAGCGGATCAGATGAAAAGCTTTCTTGAAGGCGATTTTGCTGAACAGTTCAACGACACTAATTGGGATCTGAATTGGTCCAATGCGTCTGATACCGTTATCAAGAGCCGTATTTCGCCAACAGAAACAGCATCCACATCGATTTCTGCGAATGCCGATGGTTTCCGTAAGGCAATCATGTCAGCGGTTATGATTACAGAATTCGCCAATATCGGTCTCAATAGTTCCGCATTTGGTGCTTTGACATCTCAGGCTTTGACGACAACCTCGCAGGCAATCACCCAGACGACCTCCGAACAGACGACACTTGGTCTTGCTCAGTCGCGCACAACGGATGCAATAACACGCATTGCCGCACAGCAGAAAATTCTCAATGATTCCGTGAATAATCTTGAAGAGGTCGATCCATATGACGCATCAGTGCGTGTTAACGCACTGATGACCCAGATGGAAACATCCTATGCGCTGACGGTGAAGTTGCAGAATATGAGCCTGCTCAACTACCTCAAATAATCAATGTCAGGCGCGCGAGCGCCGACAAATAAGCCTGGTCTTTGTGAGAGCATGAGGCTCCCGCAAGTAAGGGTATTGATAAGCGGAGATGCCATGTATCAGATGCGCTACGAAGATGTCATGAATGACGATATGGCGAGCGCCAAAGAACGCGAGCAGATGCTTTTTGACCGCTCAATTAGCATGCTTGAGGCCGCAAAGCTGAATGGTTCAGGCTCACGCGAGGGCATCGATGCGGCCTATTTCGTTAACCGGCTTTGGACTGTCATTATTGAAGATCTGGGATCTGTTGAAAATACACTCCCGAAAGAGCTAAAAGCTGCGATCATTTCAGTCGGCATTTTTATTATTAAAGAAGTCGAGCGAATCCGCCAGGGCGAAAGCGACGATTATGATACGGTGATTGAACTCACCAGTTCGATCCGGAACGGTTTGTGAAATGGTTGATAACGCCAAGCCAACAATCCGTCTATCGCTTCGCTCAGGCGAGAAAATTTACATCAATGGTGCAGTTTTGAAGGCAGACCGCAAAGTCTCCCTTGAGCTTCTCAACGATGCAACATTCCTTCTGGAAAATCATGTGTTGCAGCCTGAAGATACAACGACACCGCTGCGTCAGCTTTATTTTGCAGCGCAGATGATCCTGATTGAGCCTGCAATGCGTGAGCAGGCACATAATGCCTTTGCGCATATGCTCAAGAGCATGTTTTCAACGTTTAGCGATGCATCCATTCTCAAAGCTCTCAAAGAAATTGATGAGCTTGTCCATAATGGACGTGTGTTCGAGGCGATGAAAACCATCCGGGCACATTACCCGCGCGAAGCAGAACTTATGAATATCGAGGCACCAAACGTGCCTGTCAGCAAAGCAGATAATGCGGTGGAGGCAAGCTTATGACGACGACGCCTGCTGTCGGAAACAACACGACAAATACCACCAACACTTCGTCCAACAGTTCGGCTGCGGCAAAGGCGAGTGTTGATTATAATTCTTTTCTAAAGCTGCTGGTCACCCAGATGCAAAATCAGGATCCAACGGCTCCGATGGATGCAACGCAATACGTCTCACAGCTGGCAACCTTCTCAAGCGTAGAGCAGTCTGTGCAGATGAACTCCAAGCTTGAAACGCTGATTGCTAATTCGTCACTGTCGCAGGCAGAGGGCTGGATTGGCCGCACGCTGACCAATGCAGATGGTTCTGTTTCCGGCGTGGTGAAATCGGTTACAATCCAGTCAACGGGCATGCTTGCTGAACTTGAAGACGGCAAAACAATGATGATCGGGCAGGGCGTCAAAGTAAGCTAGAGCGTGTTTTGATCTGATTTCTCAGGTCGAAGCGTCTCAAGTGTTTGTTTGAAAATGTTTCTTATCCGAAAACCGTTTCCCGTTTTTAGGGATGCGCTCTAAAGGCAAAAAAGTGAACGAAGCGGATGCGCTAGACATTGTCAATTCTGCGGTCTGGACCGTGCTGATGGCAAGTGGTCCTGCTGTACTGGCTGCGATGCTGGTCGGTATTGGTATTGCATTGTTTCAAGCATTGACCCAGATTCAGGAAATGACGCTGACCTTCGTTCCGAAGATTGTCGTCATTTTCGTCGTTCTGGCTTTGACAGCGCCTTTCGTAGGCGCGCAAATCAATGCTTTCACGCTGCTCGTCTATTCGAGGATCGAAAAGGGCTTCTGATATAATCTGCGAGTGCGACGAAGCCCTCGCGCAAGCTTCGCATTCTATGGTCCGTCTGACAACAGGAGACGGACGTGCAGCAGGCAGTAGCTAAGCCTTTCACAAAACGCGGAATTTTGACTGGCAGCGACATGGGTCTGGCTGCTGGCATTATCATTATTCTGACGGTGCTCTTTCTGCCTGTTCCGGCGGTATTTCTGGATATTGGACTTGCCTTCTCGATTGCCTTCTCCGTCCTGATCCTGATGGTCTCGCTGTGGATTCAGCGCCCGCTTGATTTCTCTGCCTTCCCGACGGTGCTGCTTATTGCAACGATGATGCGCCTGTCGCTCAATATTGCGACGACGCGTGTGATCCTCACCCATGGTAATGAGGGTTATCTCGCGGCTGGCCATGTCATTCACGGATTTTCGCAATTCGTGATGGGCGGCGACTTCGTTATCGGGCTTGTTGTTTTCACGATCCTGATTATCGTCAATTTTCTCGTCATCACCAAGGGCGCTACACGTATCGCGGAAGTGGGCGCGCGCTTTACCCTCGATGCCATCCCGGGCAAGCAGATGGCGATTGATGCCGATCTGTCATCCGGCCTGATTGACGAAAAGGAGGCGCAGCATCGCCGTCGCGAACTCGAAGAAGAAAGCTCGTTTTTCGGTTCGATGGATGGTGCATCGAAGTTTGTTCGTGGTGATGCGATTGCCGGTCTGATTATTACGGCGGTCAATATTTTCGGCGGCATTATCATCGGTGTAACACGTCACGGAATGGATATTTCACAAGCGGCGGACGTTTTCACAAAGCTGTCTGTTGGCGATGGTCTCGTTACGCAAATTCCAGCGCTGATCGTGTCACTTGCAGCGGGCCTTCTGGTCTCCAAAGGCGGGACGCGTGGCTCCGCCGATCAGGCGATTTTCGGTCAGCTTGGTGCCTATCCAAAAGCACTTCTGATCGCTTCATTCCTGATGTTTGTGCTGGGCATTTTACCGGGGCTTCCTGCATTTCCGTTCTTCTTGCTCGGTAGTGTGATGGCTTTTGTGGGTGTTGCTGTGCCGCGCAAACAGGCAAAGCAGCGTGATGCGCAAGCAGCGGAAGCTGAACTTAAACAGCGTGAAGCGGATGAAAGCGAACGCAATTCCGTTAAAGCGTCGTTGGAAACAAACCAGATCGAACTCTGCCTCGGCAAGCAACTCTCAGCCCGTTTGATGGCATCGCAGCAGGAATTGGCGCATCGTGTTGCCAAGATGCGCAAGAAATTTGCACAAGAATACGGTTTCGTCATTCCTGAGATCAAGGTGACAGACGATCTTTCGCTGCCACCCAAAAGCTACCGCATCAAGATCCATGGTACCGCTGTTGCAAGCCATGAGTTGCGGGTGGGTGAGATTCTGGTTGTGCTGGGCGAACGTCCAATCCCGCAAATTCCGGGCGAAGAAATGCGTGAGCCGGCATTTGGCATGCGCGCCTATTCTGTGCCTGAAACATTTGCATCTGATCTGCGTCGCGACGGTTATATGACTGTCGATAATCTCTCGGTACTACTGACGCATTTGAGTGAAATCATTCGCAATAACCTTTCACAGCTGCTGTCCTACAAGGATATGCGTATTCTTCTTGACCGTCTTGGTGCGGAATATCGCAAGCTTCTTGAAGATATTTGCCCGGCAAACATTTCCTATTCCGGTCTCCAGGCTGTGCTGAAATTGCTGCTTGCAGAGCGTGTTTCAATCCGCAATCTGCATTTAATTCTTGAATCGATTGCCGAGATTGCGCCCCTGGTTCGCCGCCCCGAAATGATTGTCGAGCATGTGCGTATGCGTATGGCACAACAGATATGTGGTGATCTTTCGGATAATGGCGTGCTGAATGTGCTTCGGCTTGGTAATCGCTGGGATCTGGTTTTCCATCAAAGCCTCAAACGCGACAATAAGGGTGAAATTGTCGAGTTTGATATTGATCCTCGTCAGCTTGAGCAGTTCGGCACCGAGGCTTCGGCGGTAATCCGGCAGCATTTTGATAGCGGTGAGCGATTTGTACTGGTGTCTTCACCCGAAGCGCGGCCCTATATCCGGATGATTATCGAGCGCTTGTTTGCAACCTTGCCCGTATTGTCGCATGTCGAAATCGCGCGTGGTGTGGAAGTGAAATCGCTTGGCGCGATTTCCTGACGTAAGAGAGCCTGTTGCCGATGTTAGCGCAATTGCCGCTCAATGAGATCGTGTTGGCAGCCATGCTGGCGTTCTGCCGTGTGGGTGCCTGCATCATGTTGATGCCTGGGATTTCTAGCGCGCGTATACCTTTGCAAGTGCGTCTGTTCATAGCGCTGGCATGCTCGTTTGCGGTGCTGCCAATCGTAATCGGTAGTATCACGACCAGCCTTGATGGTGGCCAGCCGTGGACTGTGCTTCGCTTGATGCTGAGCGAAATGTTTATCGGCGGTATCATCGGTATCTTGGCGCATATCTATTTCTGGGCATTGCAGTTTATGGCCAATACGATGGCAATGGCTGTCGGCTATTCCGGCTCGCCTGGAGATGCGATCACAGAGCCTGAACCACAAGCAGCTCTTGCAACACTTGTTACCTTCAGCGCGCTATTTTTGTTTTTCGTCACTGACATGCATCTCGAGATTTTGCGCGCACTGCTCAATTCGTACACGGCAATTCCGGTTGATGGCCGGTTTCGCCCCGATGCAGCAATGACAGACTTTACCGATACTTTGTCTGATGCATTTCTGGTGACCTTGCGCATAGCGGCCCCGTTCATTGTTTTTGCGGTTCTGGTGAATTTTGCGATTGGTCTCATCAATAAGCTTACCCCGACTATTCCGATTTACTTCGTTTCAATGCCTTTCGTTTTGGGCGGCGGATTGTTGTTAGTCTATTTCATTCTTCCAGAATTGTTGCGCTTCTTCACCGGAGAGCTCGCGGCCAATTTGCGCAATTTGTTCTGAGGCACCGATGGCACAAACAAAGGCAAAAAGTTTAAGCAAGCTGGTGGCACTGCAAAAGCTAGGCGCTTCGCGGCTGGAAGCCTCTCTCGTGGCTACCAATATGCGTCGTGCTGCGCTGGATGAAGAGCGCGAGGCGTTGATTGCCATGCAGGATCGTCATTATGACAGCAACGCTTTTACCATCGATCCTTCGCTGCTGATCCGCCGCATGGGGGCGAATGCATCTGCGCAGGCTCGTGTTGAGCAGGAGCTTGTAAATGCACGCAATGCCTTGTTGAAAGAGCAGCGCCGTGTCGAGCATCTGGAAAAGCGGCTTCAAACTGTTCGATCTGAAGATGAACGCAAAGAGTTCTCAATGCAAATCGAAGAATTTATTAGTCGAGTAACTACTCTGCAGATGAAATAGTAGTTTTTTCGTTTCAATGCGTGTCGCAAGCTTCAGTCAAGATTGAAAAGCTAGTGTGCAATCAAGAGATGAAGAGGGATTAATGCATGGCGATCAACCCGCCGTCAGATTTGGTGATGGATGTAGCGCGTGCCGCTGATCCACAAGCCTATCGCGTGGCATCAGAGCGCCTGAAATCTATGACGGCCGGTTCGGAAGTTGCGTTTAACAATGTAATTAATGGCTCATCCGATGGGAGCTTCTCAAGCATCTCTGAGAGTCTTTCCTCTGGCGTGACTATGGGCGCGCAGCAACAGAACCCGGCAAGCTCGGCCTATCGGAAGTTTGAAGCTTTCATGCTGCAATCCTTTGTCCAGTCGATGTTTACAAGCGATACATCTGCCACTTTTGGCAAGGGTATTGCTGGTGAGTATTGGAAGTCGATGATGTCGGAGGCCATGGCAAATAAGATGGCGGATACGGGCGGGGTTGGCATCGCACGTATTCTCGAAGATCAGGCACAACGCAAATTACAGGCTGATAATTCAGCGACGCTGGCATTGAATGGCGTCATGAACGATCTGGGAAGTGGAATAAGCGAAAATTCCGTATCGAAAGACATCGTTCATGGATTTGAACGCCAGCTCATACAGCAACAACTTGAAAATAACGACGGCAAGGACAGTGCGGCCATCTGAAACTGCGCATGATCACTATTTGCCGATAAAAGACTGAGGAACCCGACAATGACCGATAGCTCCGAAATTAGCCAGCCAGAACAGGAGATAACCGTTATGCCTTCAGTGCATGACGCTGAGCAGGAGGCTGCACTGAAGCCGGTAGTACGGGCAATCCGACACCTTGAGGATGTGATTGATAGCGAGACCCGGCTTTTGCTTGAAGGCGGAAATCCTGATCTTGCCGAAATTAACGCTCGTAAAAGCCGCGGCCTTTACGATTTCAACAAGGCCATGACCAAAGCCTCGGATGTTGCCGGCCCGACGATGATGAAGGGGCTGCAACCATTGCTTGATAGCCTCAAGCAGAAGCTGGAAAAGAATTGTGAAGCGCTGCAACTTCATTTGCGCGCGGTAGGTGAGCTTGCTGATCTTATTCGTGGAGCGCTTGAAACACAGGATGCCGATGGCACCTATAGCAGGCAAAGTGCAAGGCTTGGTCACGCTCGATGATCCGTATTATCGCCATTGGCCTCTGGATATGTGCGGTTGCTTTCGGCTCGCTGTATTTTTCTTTTCAGAAGGGCATGCTGCCGTCTGATGAAGTGGCAACATCTCCGGCTGGCTTTGGTGGTCTTGATTATGTGAAGACTGACGTGATGAGTGTGCCGATCATCGCCAATGGTTCGGTCGCGGGCTATATTGTTACACAGCTTGTTTATACGCTGGATTCAAATATCCGTAAGAAACTGACGGTGCCGCTTGAGCTTTTTATAAGCGATGAAATTTTCCGCAAGTTCTATGGCAGTTATTCGGATACGAAAGAGGTCGAGAAAGTCAGCTTTGAAGATGTTCGCGCATCAATTATTACCGACATTAACTCGCGGTTTCCCGAGCCGGTAATCCAGGATCTTCTGGTTGAACAATTTAATTATATTTCTGCTGCTGAGATTCGCGCGATGAATATGCGCGGCGGTGCAGCCACTTCAGGACAGCAGGCATCGGCAAAACCGGAAGCGTCCGCTCATAGCGAGTAGTATTTACCCGCAAGCTGGCTGAGGCGCTCATCATCGAGTGGTATTACCGTGGCATCAGAGATTAATTGCACGCCAATTTCCCGGCTTGCACGCCAGACGACTTGCGCCAACAAAGCCCGCCCATAGAAATCATCAAACAGCCAAAAGCGCTCTGGCAGGTTTGGCACGTCAGCCGTGCTTAAACGCGCACCATGCGGCGCAATATCCCTGAACTGGCATTCAATGATGAAGCGCCCTTCAAGACTGACAATCTTGCCTGATCTTAAACGTGTTTGTTGGCGTTCTTCTTTGCGTCGTTCATTTGGCGGCTTTTTACGTACCATATGAAATCACCTCCCCTTTCCGGAAACAGCTTTATAGCAGCTTTCGCTTATTCAAGCGTTACCGAGGTGGCAGCGCACGGCTTTCTTTGTAATTATGACTAATTTTGCAAAAGTGATCAGAGCATCTTTCTTCTGGTTTAACCAAATTTGCTCCGAGAGCTGCTTCAAAGTGCTACGGATTCCAGGCTCGCCATGCTGGGGTGTAAACACGTGGCGGGATGCTTTTTTGGGTAAAAAGCGTAAACCTGTTTAATGCTAAGTTTTGTTGTGGGAGGATTTTATGGTTGAGACGGCAAATTTCGGGAGAGGTGCCATTGCCCTTGTGACCGGAGGTGGGACTGGGGTTGGCCGCGCCATTGCGAAAGCCCTGGGCTCACAAGGCTATCAGGTCGTGATTTCAGGTCGACGCCTAGATGTCTTGGAGCGTGCGGCGAGAGAAATGTCTGCGAATGACGGTGGAAGCTTTCATGCATATGCCGCAGACGTAAGCGATCCGATCGCCGTGCGGAAACTGTTCGATTTTATTGAAGACAAATTTGGCCGTCTGGATTTGCTCGTTAACAATGCCGGCGTGTTCGTGCGTGGTGTACCACTTGAAGAGTTAAGTGTTGACGAGTGGAATACAATCGTTGGTGCAAATCTGACCGGCGCATTTTTATGCACTCAACAAGCGTTTCGTATCATGAAAGCGCAAGTCCCGCGTGGTGGTCGTATTATTAACAATGGCTCGATTTCTGCAACGACCCCGCGTCCCAACTCCGCTCCTTACACAGCAACCAAACATGCGATCACCGGCCTTACCAAATCGACTGCGCTTGATGGACGTGATTTCGATATTGCTTGCGGCCAGATTGATATTGGTAATGCGGCGAGTGACATGACGCAGACAATTGCTACAGGCGTTATACAGGCCAATGGAAGCCTGGCTTCTGAGCCAACAATTGATCCGGTGCATGTGGCAGATGCTGTCGTTTACATGGCCAGCCTGCCATTGAACGCGAATGTGCTGACGATGACTGTCATGGCAACGAAGATGCCGTTTGTTGGGCGAGGGTGACTTCTATCTGGGGCCTTGCAGCAATGCGCGTGCAACGCCTTCATTTGTAACCAGACGATTGACATAACCACCGCGCAGAATGGCCCGGATGATAGGAATTTTATTGAGCCCGCCGGACACAAGAATTGAGGCGGGCTTTAGCTTTAGCTTATCCGGTGGCAGCGCAATGATGGATTCATTGAGAAAGTGGTCGATAGGCTTGCCCTGAGCATCGAGGAAGTATCCAAGAAATTCACCCACAGCTCCCAGTTTCAGAACGGCGTCGAGATTATCTTTCACCACTCGAATATGTGTGAGCGACGTCTCAGAGTTGAGCGGCCCGCACGATACAAGTCCGATATCGGCGATTTCAGTTCGCGCGAGCACATCTGTCAATTCGTCACTCAACAGGATTGCTTCGCGGCTTTCTTTATTGGCGCAATAAATGGGAGCGGTCAGATAGTGGCATTCAACGCCCAAAGCACGTGCAAATGCTGTCGCAACCTCAAATGTATTGGTTGATGAACCGCTGGTAACACCGCCGGTCAAACCCACGACCCAGCTTTCAGGCTTTGGGCGCGCACGCAGACTGCGAACGGCAAAGCTCAATGTCCGCCCCGATGCGATGCCCACACCCATGTCGCGGCCTGCGATCAGCTCGCTCGTCATGGTCCCGGCAGCTTCGCCTATCACGCGTTTTTGCTCAAGATAATCGTCCAGATCAGGGACAACGACTGCATCAGCAAGGCCATATCGGGAGGTAACTTTTTGTGCGAGCTCAATGCAATCAACCAGAGGCAGACTCACATTGACATGCACTTGCCCTGACTCTCGGACCTGTCCGATAATCTTGTTGACCTTCAGGCGCGTTATATCGAGCTGTTGGGCAATTTCCTGTTGGGTCTGACCGCCGATGAAATAAAGCCAGGCAACGCGTGCGCGTTCCAGACTTTCATCGACAGATGCCCAATTCTCGTTCATTTACGGGTCCTTAGCTATAGATTGCTTGGTAGGAACTTTGGCAGGAAGATTACTATCACTCAACTCTTTTCACGAAATGGCATCATGCTGCAATGGCCTTTGGGGTAAATTCAAAGCCAAATGCTTATCGTGCCTTTGCATGAAGCGCATTTATGTCTGGGTCTGCTTCCTCTGGTAATGTAGAAAGAAAACTGCACGTATTACGATTAAACTTGATTTTTATATTCATATTAAATATTGGGAGCGCCGGGGGCTGCTTTTAGTAACGAGCAAAGTTATGCGCTTTAAGAACAGTCAGAGAATTTCATTGACACGCTTTGTTGAAAGCGACCTGTTTTGGGTCGCCTATGCGCTGGCATTTGCTCTCATAATCACGATCGGCAATCTCTGCGTTTTTTGAAGTCATTCGCTGGCTGTTTGTTGCGCAGAGACAAGTAATTTGTCGATACGGCGTCCATCCAGATCAACGACTTCGAAAACCCAGCCATTTTTTATGAACATTTCGCCAACTTCGGGAAGGTGCTTAAACTCTTCAAGAGCGAGGCCTGCCACCGTGCTATATTCGGTGTCTTCCTCCACCTCGAAGTTCATAAATGCAGAAAACTCGTCGATAGGCATCCAGCCCGATACGAGATATGATCCGTCAGCGCGGCGAACTATTGCCTTTTCTTCAAAGTGATCTTCCTGCATAGCACCGATAATGGCTTCCATCACATCGCCTGCAGTGATTACACCTTCGAAATGACCATATTCATCATAGACCAGAACCATATGTGTTGGGGTGCCGCGGATGGCTTCAACCACATCCAGCGCGTCAGAAAAGTCTGAAACGACGGGTACGTCTTTCACGATTTCTCGAATACTGACGCCGCCTTTTAACGAAAGCTGATTGAAGAAATCCCGCGCCTGCAACACACCAATGATCTCATCGGAATTTTCGCCGCGCACCGGCAAGCGTGAGCGGCTGCTCTGCTGCAATTGATCCCGAATTTCCTCCAAACTGTCATCAATGTCGATCATTTCGACATCAAGACGCGGGGTCATTAATCCGCGCGCTGTACGGTCTGCGAGCCGCATGACACCGGCGATCATCCGGGATTCTTCAGTCTCAATAACGCCAGTACTATGTGCTTCTGCCAGCAGAGATTTGATTTCTTCGTCGGTAACGCCATCGCTGGCTTTTCCGGACTGTCCGAGCAGTTTTAGGACAAGACGACCAGATGTATCCAATAGCCATACCAGCGGTGCTGCTATTTTAGACAGCATCTTCATTGTTGGTGCGACGCGGCTCGCGATGACTTCTGGTTCGCGCAGGGCAATTTGTTTTGGAACCAGCTCGCCGATAATCAGCGACAAATATGTAATTACGACAACCACTGAACCCACGCCAAGCGCATCGGCGAATGTTGGAGAAACGCCCTGACTGAGTAGCCAGCCGGTCAGACGTGCGCCAAGTGTTGCGCCGGAAAATGCGCCCGAAAGAACGCCAACCAGTGTAATTCCGATCTGAACGGTTGATAGAAACCGGCCAGGGTTTTCAGAGAGTTCAATTGCAATATTGGCGCCTGCGCTGCCTTTATCGGCCAAAACACGCAATCGCGCCGGACGAGATGAAACAACTGCGAGTTCTGACATCGCCAGGACACCGTTGAGGACAGTCAGCAGTATCACTGTAATGATTTCAAATAACAAAGTCGTCCCCAGAGCGTTACGTGTGAAGCACTATGATAGAAACTAACGCGGTTTCTTTCCAGAGGCGACGGAATAGAATTTATTCGATGGCCTACACGGCATCGGCTTTTGGCATGCGTGGCAGGCTTGCCAGCAATTTCTGCGTATAGGCATGTTGAGGATTGGCAAGAATATCGCGCGTATTGCCCTGCTCAACGATCTTGCCCTTTTCAAGCACAATCAACTGTTCGCACAGCAAAGCCACCAGCGCAATATCATGCGAAACGACCACGAAGGTGGTTCGTTCTGACAATGCCCGCATGAGATCGATGATACGTGCCCGTGTGGTAAGATCGAGTGCGCTCACCACTTCATCGGCAATAATCAGATCGGGATTGGCGACAATCGCACGCGCAATCGCGATACGCTGACGCTGACCACCGGAAAACTCGTGCGGGTAGCGTGTGGCCGCATCTTCTGGCAGATCGACGGCAGCCAGTGCCTGCGCGACAGCCTGCGCAATATCCGTTTCGATTTTGAGCGAGCGCAACGGTTCAGCGATAATGTTAAAGACCTTCTGGCGCGGATCAAGCGACGAATAGGGATCCTGAAAAACCGCCTGAACAGACCGGCGAAAACCGCGCATAAAGCTACGGTCTTTGATGTTGAGTTTTTGGCCGCGAAAGTTAACATCGCCGGATGTTGCGGCCTGCAACCCCAGCAACAGTTTAAGCATGGTCGTCTTGCCAGAGCCGGATTCACCCACAATGCCAAGGTTGCTGCCGCTCTCAAGCGTGAGATCGATGTCGTGTAGCACAGCCTTGCTGCCGCTATAGGCAAAAGATACGTTTGAAAGTTCGATGAGGCTCATCGTGCCACCTCCAATGCAGCGTCGAAGGCACGCGCGGCAGCAACCAGCCCTTTTGTATAATCCTCGGATGGGTGAGCAAAGATTTCACCAACCGGGCCTTGCTCGATCAGTTCCCCATGTCTGAGCACGAGTGCGCGTTCGGCAATGCTTGCAACGACCGGCAGATCATGGCTGATGAACAAGAGCCCCATGCCTTCATCGCGAACAAGTTGCTCTAAGAGCTTCAGAATTTCCGCCTGCGTTGTCACATCAAGCGCAGTTGTTGGCTCATCCGCGATCAGCAGTTTTGGTCGACAGGCGAGCGCCATAGCAATTGCTGCGCGCTGGCGCTGGCCGCCCGAAATTTCATGTGGCCATGCCCGGGCAATGCGGGTCGGTTCTGGCAGGGAAACGCGTTCGAGAAGCCCAATAACGTCTCTCTCAAGCTCCGCTTTGTTAAGCTTGAGGCCATCGCGTGATGCACGGCGCTGGACCACTTCCGACACCTGTTTGCCGATGCGCATCAGTGGATCGAGCGCGGTCATCGGTTCCTGAAAGACGGCGGCAACGCTTCGTCCGCGCAGCGGAACAAGTTCCCGGTCCCGTGCGCCTATAATCTGATGATCATCCAATGTGATTGAGCCACTCGCTCTCATTCCATCTGCGAGCAGTCCCATGACGGCCAGTGCGGTCAGTGATTTACCGGAGCCTGATTCACCGATCAGCCCTACGCGTTCGCCTTGTGCGACCGAAAAGGATACTCCAGAAACGAGCGCGCGGTCTGCTGTCTCAATGCTAAGGTTTTCAACGTTCAGCAGTGGCTTCATCGTTGCCTCCTCCGCGTTGGATCGGCGACATCGCGCAAGCCATCGGCAAAAAGATTAAGCCCGATGACAAGCGAAACCAGTGCCAGTCCCGGCGCAATAGCACCAAAAGGTGCGGTATAAACGGAAGCCTGCGCTTCCTGCAAAAGCCGCCCCCATGAGGCATTGGGCGGCGGCGCGCCTAGGCCAAGATAGGAAAGCGAGGCTTCGGCGATAACGGCCAGACCAAACAAAAGTGCAAAATTCACAATCAGGGTTGGCCAGATATTCGGCAACACATGAATGCGGACGACACCCAGCCATGACGTGCCGGAAATGCGGGAAGCCGTGACATAATCCATCGCCAGAACGCGCTTGGCGAGAATACGCGTCAGTCGCGCGACAATCGCCGCACCTGCAATACCGATTGCGAGAATGCCTGTTGATAGGCTGGCGCCATCGCTTGAAGCGACGATCAGCATAGCGAGCAGTAATGTCGGAAAAGCGATCAGAATATCGAGTGTCGCTGCGAGCATATCATCGAGTGTTTGCGTGGCAAAAGCCGCCAGGACGCCAAGTGTTACGCCAATCACAGCGCTGATTGCAACAGCGCCGAGCCCGACAATCAGCGCAATACGTGAGCCAATCATGATTTGTGTCATCAGATCGCGACCAAGGCGGTCCGTTCCTGCCCAGTGCGCCCACGAAGGGGCTGCCAATCGCCCGCCAACCATGTCGCCGACACCATAAGGCGTCCAGAACAGCGTTATAAGAGCAACAATCACATGAATGCTGACGAGTATGCCACCGATAACAAAGGGCCACGGCCAACGGACATGTTGTTTGATTTGCATACTCATGCGCGGCCTCCGCTTGCACGACTGCGCAATCGTGGGTCGATCAGGCGTTGGGCAAGGTCAGCCGCAAAGCCAACGAGTAGAACGAGTAAAGTAGAGACAAACAAAACGCCCTGCACATTGGGGTAATCACGCTGTTCAATGCCCAAAAGCAGCATCGAACCAAGGCCCGGTAGCGAGAAAACACGTTCCACCACCACAGCGCCCAGAAGTGTCGAGGCGAGTTCAATACCAAGGATCGAAATCACAGGAACCGCACCATTGCGGATGCCGTGACGGATCAAGGCTTCCGAAAAACTCGAGCCAAGCGCGCGTGCCGTGCGCAGGTAATCGCTGCCCAAAACGTCCTGCGTTGCCGAACGAACATAGCGGATGAGCGATGCCGACATGACAATCGCAATGGTTATGACAGGCAATGTCAGCGCTTGAAATGCAGCAGGTGCGGATTGCCATCCACGTGATGGAAAACCGCCCGATGGAAAAATGCGCAGTTTCACTGCAAAGACCCAGACCAGCAGAATGCCGATCCAGAAAACTGGTACAGCAATGCCAAGCTGCGAAACAACGGAAATGATCGAGCCATACCAGCTTTTCTGACGCACAACCGATAAGATGCCGAGCGGGACCGCAATGATGATTGCCAGCACGAAAGCCATCAGTGTCAGTGGCAGTGTTACGATCAGGCGTTTGCCAATTTCGGTCAGAACAGGTGCGCCGCTGACAAAGGAATTACCAAGATCAAAACGCACAAGCGAACCGATAAATTGCGTGAACTGCTGATAAAGCGGCAGATCGGAACCGACCTGTTTGCGGGCTGCTTCAATCTGTGCCGCATCAGCACCGACCGAGACAAGCGCATTCGCTGGATCGCCGGGCAACAGGCGCAACAGCAAAAACAGAACGATAGCTGCAATGAATACCGAAACGATCAGAATGGCCGAACGGCGCAGGATATAGGCAAGAATGGCGATTACCTCTCAGGCACGAGGGAGCAGTTTTTGGCCACTCAGAATGCGATAACGCCGCCGGAAAATAATTCAGGCGGCGCTCTGTGTCGAGTATCAGTTCTCGATTATGGACAGCTGATTATTCAGCGGCCTTTGTAATATCATAGGCAAAGAACTGCGAATTCAAACCATTGACCGGATAGCCACTGACTGACTTTTTAGAAACCACGATCTGTGGATAGAGATAGAACCAGTTGCTGGCTGCATCTTCTGAAATGATCTTGTTGGCTTCGGTCAGCTTCGCTGTCTGTTCGTCAGTCGTGGTGCTGGCTTCGGCTTCCTTAATGAGATCAACGACCTTCGGGTTGTTATAGCCCCAGTAGAAATCCGGATTGCCATAGAACACGATATCGCGGTGGTTCACATGCTCCTGCAAGGTTGCCTGAAAATCATGCGCCTTATAGACCTTTGTGTACCATTCATTGGCCGTGATCACATTGATATTGACCTTCACGCCAATCTTGGCCAGTTCGCTCTGGATAAATTGCGCAGCAATTGGGTGCGGGTCATAGTTCGGCGTATCAATGGTGAAGGTAAAGCCATCGGGATAGCCAGCTTCCTTCAAAAGCTCTTTCGCGCTTTCAGGATTATAGGCATCCACACCCGTCAGATCGACATACCAAGGGTCTGTTGGCGGAACGAACGAGCCGATCAGAGTACCATAATCGCCCCAGACGGCGTTTAGCAGCTTCTTGTCGTCAATCGCACGCGCCAGTGCTTTGCGAACCTTCACATTGTCGAAGGGCGCAATGCGGTCGTTATAGGCGAGTAGCAGCTTGGTCGTGGACTTGCCTTCGCTGACTGTAAAATCCGGATTATCCTTGAACTGAGCCAGTGAATCCGGGCTTTGAACCGAAGTGATAATGTCTACCGAACCCGTCAGAAGTGCATTGTTGAGCGCACTTGCGTCGGTGAAATACTGAAAGACAACTTCTTCGTTCTTTGGCTTTGAACCCCAATAGTCATCAAAACGCTTGATCGCCAGCGATGAACCGCGACGCCAATCTTCCAGCGCATAAGGTCCGGTGCCGTCTTCCTTCGATTGCAGATCGCTTGCTTCGTCATTCACAACCCAGACATAGCTGAGATTGTAAGGCAGCGAAATTGAGCGCGATGAAAGTTTGACGACGACAGTTTCATCGTCTGGCGTTTCAATCGCAGTGATCGTTTTCAGGCTGTTCTTGCGTGGGCTTTTGGATTCAGGCGCTGCAACACGCTCAATGGAGAACTTGACATCCTTCGAAGTCAGTGGCGCGCCAGAGTGGAATTTCACACCCGGCTGAAGCTTGAACGTATAGGTCAGGCCGTCATCGCTGACCGTGTAATCCTTTGAGAGAACAGGCTCGACCGTGCCATTATCGTCCAGACGGAACAGTGCTTCATAGACGTTGCCATTGAAAGCTTCATTGATGCCCTGACCAGCACCAGCGGTATTGTCCAGGTTCTGCGGCTCGTAAAGCGATCCGATATTGATCGTCGCGTCAGGGTTGCTTTTCTGCGCATGCGCTGGCGAGAACGCGCCAAATGCAAGCGCAACGCCCAGCGCTGTCATCGGACCCCAGTTGCGCAACTTCATTTTGCGATTGCGAATATTCAAACCGCTCATTTTATTCTCCTGCTTCGAGGTCGCTATAAAGCCCTCAGTTGATACAGGTTATACAGCGACCGCTGGAACAACGATAAGCGGCGCAGTCAGATCATAAGAGGATTCTTTAGAAGATTATTCTATAATATGCAAAATTGGTAGACGATTTGTGCTTCACGATAGCTTGATAGCCATGGAACTGCAAAAATTGCGTGATCACGCAGCTTCGTTCTATATAAGCGATAGCAAACCAAGGGCCTGTGCAGCTTGATTGCAACAAGCCCACTTCATGCGTCGAGAGAATATGATGAGCCAGATTGATCGTGCCAGAGCACAGTCTCTTCTTGAAACAGAAGGGCTCGATGCACTCGCGCTGTTTCAGCCGGAAAATTTCCGCTATGCGACGGGCGCTGTTGCCGGTGTGGCGACGATGTGGGGGCGAGCCGGTTCGGCAATTGCGCTGGTGCCAGCTCATGAAAAGGCAAAGCTTGCAGCGGTTATCAGCGATCATGCTTATGCCGGTGCGGCGCATCTGAGCGACACGATTGATTTTCGCACTCATCGCATCTGGATCGATATGGTGAGTGTCAGAAATGCAAAGAGCGTTGAAGACATCAATGCGGCTTATAAGCGGGAAAGCAATGTCGGCCCGCGCGCTGAGACATTTGATCGGGATGCAGCATTCAGGCTGTTAGGCGACCTGCTGGCAGAGCGTGGACTTTCCAAAGCAAAGATCGGTGTTGATCTGGAGTTCATGCCTGCAGCTGATTTTGTAGCTCTCAAAAAAGCGCTGCCGTTGGTCGACTGGCAGGATGCTTCCATTCTTGTGAAACGCCTGCGTCTCATCAAAAATGCCCGTGAAATTGGATATCTGCACAATGCAGCGCGTTATGCAGAAAGCGGTTTGGAAAACATGCTGAAAACAGCCCGACGCGGTTTAAGCATCACTGCACTTTCAGCCTCTTGGCTGGAAGGCGCTACACAGGCTGCAAGCGCTAATGGTCAGGGGCTTTCCGGGCATTGGGCTTATATTTCGACCGGCCCTGATCTTCAGGACATGAAGGCCGAGCTTAAAAACGGCGATCTCGTCAAAGCAGATGTTGGCACCTTGATAAACGGCTATTCGTCAGATGGTGCGCGCACTTATGTCTGTGGCACGCCCGATCCACTGACGCTTGAAATCTACAAAGCATTGCAGGAAAGTTTTGCGGTGGGTGAAGCGCTGCTGAAGCCCGGTACACGCTTTTGCGATATTCACGTGGCCATGCTTGGAACGATGCGAAAGCGTGGCTTCAGCGAATATTATCGCGGCCATTTTGGCCATTCGGTAGGGGCGGCCGTTGGCATTGAAGAATGGCCGTTTATCTCTGCCAGCAATGAAATGCTGATTGAACCCAATATGGTGCTAGCGCTTGAAACCCCGTTCTATGCCAATGGGCTTGGCGCGCTGATGATTGAAGAACAGTTTCTGATCACTGAAAACGGTGCTGAAAGCATGAACAAGCTCTCAAGAGAGCTTGTTCAGATCGGCTAGATCTTCGACGCACAACCGCTATGCACTTTTGCAGGAAATGCTTTAAATCCCTGCGCCGCGCAGAAGATGAAGCGGAGACTTCCGCTTCTTTGGCTGGTCCGGCTCCTGAAAACGCAGCGAGCGTGCAAGTGCGCTGAGAAGGTCCGTCTGTGATATAAGACCCTGCACGACGTTGTCCCTATCCGTTACAATAATCGCATGTGCGCGACCATCGGTCAGTTGCGGGACGAGGCCAACCACCTGATCGTCTGGCGAAGCTGTCAGCGCTTCAACCATGATAGAGCGGGCATCAGACGCCGTGTTTTGCAACTCGCGCAATCCGACTGTGCCTTTCAGTTTCCCGGCTTCATCAATCACCGGCAGCGTGCGAATATTGTGATCCAGCAGAAGCGCACGCGCTTTTTCCGGCGTGTCGCTTTCTGTGATCGAGATTACGTCACGCGACATAATATCTTTGGCCCGCGATTTGCCTTGGGTCCGCACCAGCGCTTGTAATTCGACTTGCCGTAGCAAACGATCGAGATCCGACGGGTCAATATCGAATGTCTCATCAATTGATGCGAGCGCTTTGCTCACATCGTCTGAATTAAAGCCGACACGCAATGAGGCGGGCAGATCGCTGGTCTTATGCGTATTCACAGGTGCAGCCGCTGGAACATGCGGATATTTGCGGCGAGTGAGCTTGTGAAACGCAATGCCAAGTATAACCAGCATAGCCGAGTTTAAGCCAACAGGTATCAAGGCGAATTGATAGCCGAGGTCGGTAACAGTAGGGCCGCCAATAATTGCAGTGAGCGCTGCCGCACCACCAGGCGGATGCAGACAACGGCCAAACGACATGGCCGCAATGGCGAGTCCCACGCCCAGGCCAATCGCCAACACATGATTATCCACGAACTGTACAACGGTGATGCCGACCAGAGCCGAAATAACATTGCCGCCGATGATTGACCATGGTTGCGCCAATGGGCTGGCAGGCACTGCAAAAAGCAATACGGCCGACGCACCAATCGGGGCCACAATAATCGGCAAAGCAATTGACTTTCCCAGAATGGCTGCAGTGATGAAACCTGTAAGGCAAATGCCGATCAAGGCACCGAAGCAGGCGATCATACGATCACGTAAATTCGCGCCAGCCAAAATGGGTATGAACAGACGAAACCGGCTAAACACCGTCAGTTCCTTTTCAATGCTGCAAAATTTAAGGATTTTGCATTGTGCCGATTGAGATAAACGGAATCGGCTGTGATGTCGCGCATACTTATATCGCCGTTTATGCAAATGCGAGAATTCTATTCTGCCTGTTGTATAAGCTATATCAAAAATGAAAACATCGGCTTCGTGTCTGCGAAGCCGGTGTTTAAATGTGTTTCAAAGTATCAGACCTTTCCGGCCTTTTTCTTCAGTGACTTGCCGTGATTTGCAATCCAGTCCATCGCGGCCAGAAGTACGCCCGAGACGACAAAAACCAGATGGATCACAACCATCCATTTGATGTGATCGGCTGAATATTTTGCCACATCCATGAACACTTTAAGAAGATGGATACCGGAAATTGCAACGATAGAGGCAACCAGCTTGAGCTTGAGTGCCGAGAAATCCACTTCGCCTTGCCAGTCAGGACGATCCTTGTGATCTGCAAGATCCATGCGGCTGACAAAGTTCTCATAGCCTGCAAAAATCACGATCATCAGAAGATTGGCGGCAAGGCTGAGATCGATAAGTGCCAGCACTCCAAGAACGGCGTCGTTGACCGTCATGGTTGGGATCATCCAGGCAAGGTGCCAGAGTTCAACCATGAAAACCCAGACCAGAATGACCAGCGCTAAAGCCAGCCCTATATACATAGGCGCCATCAGCCAGCGGCTGGCAAAGAGACTGCGCTCAATCAAACGTTCCATAAATGCTCCTGAATTGGCAATAGAATGAGAACTCGATAATGAGTTTCAGCCAGCAAATGGGAATAGCCCGGACAAATTGCGAGTGCAATTTAACGTAAATATCCGATATTCTGCCACTTAGCCATTTACGAGTGACAGCACGAGCTGTTCGACATTGCCGCCCGAACCCATCTCCACGCGGTCAAAATCACGACCCTGCTGACGTTGAACAGCAACCAGTGCATTGATACGATCAATCAACTCGCGCCGCATCTTCTGACATTTTGGATCGTTGGGAATGGAAAGCCCCACCGTGGTACGCACGATCTCGCGCGTCATGTCCTTAGCAGTTTCGCCATGAACAAGCTCATGCTTGTAGATACCTTCATAAAACTGCTCCCAATTTTCCTTCACCGGAGAAGATAATTTCTGCGATGGCTTGGGAAGCGTGTAGGTGATTTTCAGTTTCGGCTTTGCCGAAACAATCGTACAGCCATTGTTGGAATTGTCGAATTTGCGATCCCATGTCAGCACATAGGTCGTGTGTGCAATAACCCGCGCGATTCCAATGCGTGGCCCTTTCTGGCCAATGGATTGGTAAAGCTCTGGTCCCGTGCGGCCGCTAATCGCATAAGGCTTTATAATTTCGACGGCTTTCCAGTCGTCCTCCGCCTGCGCCTGACCTGATATCAGAACACCGAAAACAATTCCAAACACAGCTATGCGCACGAGAACTCCAAGCCCAACCAGTAAAATCACTGCGCGCACGCTACAGTATCAGAGCGCGTGGCAGAAGCCCTTTGATGCCCGCAAAACTTCGAAATAAATTTTCTGATAAGGCGGAATTAAAGGAATGATTGACTATATCTTCGTATTTTCGTAGATATGAAGTTATGAGTAAAACCGACCCAATCGACCCCGGCGTAAAAACCCACCTCGCGGCCGACAAGGCAAGTGAATTCCTAAAATCAATCGCCAACAATCACCGGCTTATGATTCTTTGCCGGTTGCACGGAGGTGAGAAGTCTGTGGGACAGCTTGCTGAGTTAATTGGCCTGCGGGATTCGACTGTCTCACAACATCTGTCTCTGATGCGACGTGAGGGCATTGTTGCCGGACGACGTGACGGCCAGACAATCTGGTATCGCGTTGAAAGCGACATCGCGCAGCAGGTAATGGCGGTGATTTGCAAACATTTTCAGATGCCAGCAAACGGCTAGTTGGTGACTGAACGCAACTGCTTAAGTGACTATGAAGAAGTACAGACCATGACTGACCGAACCATCGCCAGACGCAATATTTTCGTGCTGACCGCAGCACAAGCTCTGGGCGCTGCAAGCCCACCGATCATTATTTCGCTGGGCGGACTGGTCGGCCAACAGCTTTCTTCCGATCCGGCGCTGGTCACACTTCCCGTCAGCCTGTTCAGCCTTGGCCTAGCGCTTGGCACATTACCCGCCGCTTTCATCATGCGCGCATTTGGACGCCGCAACGGCTATCTGCTCGGCGCGTGTTTTGGTATCTCGTCGGGCCTTGTGGCAGCGCTCGGCATCTTCACAAGCTCGTTCCTCATTTTCTGCCTCGGAACCTTCATCGCGGGCTTTTATGCGTCCTACGTGCAAAGCTATCGCTTTGCCGCAACCGATGCTGCAACAGGTGCGCTGAAAGCGCGTGCCATCTCGTGGGTCATGGTGGGTGGGCTGATAGCGGCGATTATCGGGCCACAGCTTGTCATCTGGACGCGGGATGCGCTGCCAGAAACGCCCTATGTCGGCAGCTTTATCAGCCAGGCAGCACTCGCGCTGCTGGTTATCCCGGTTTTGATGCTATTTCGCTCGCCAAAGGCTGCAAAAGTCACGACTACGGGAAACAAGGGCCGTCCATTGAAGCAAATATTGCGAAGCCCGCGCTATATATTGGCAGTTGCTGCGGGTGTCGTTTCCTATGGTCTGATGACCTTTGTGATGACTGCGGCTCCCGTTGCAATGGTCGACCATGGTCACTCGATTGATCATGCAGCTTTGGGCATTCAATGGCATGTGCTGGCAATGTTTGCGCCGAGCTTTTTCACCGGCCTGCTGATTACTCGCTTTGGCAAAGAGCGTGTGACCGCCATTGGCCTTTTCATCATCGCACTTTCTGCAATCGTTGCCTTATCAGGGCTTGATCTCACGCATTTCTGGATTTCGCTGATCCTGCTTGGTATTGGCTGGAACTTTGGCTTCATCGGTGCAACGGCTATGGTTGCTGATTGCCATACGCCAGAAGAGCGCGGCAAGGCACAGGGTGCAAACGACTTCCTCGTTTTCGGAACCGTTGCCTGCGCCTCTTTCTTTGCCGGATCCCTGCTGCATTCATCCGGCTGGCAGACAATCAACTGGCTGATTTTCCCGGCGGTTGCATTCATTCTGGTTCCGCTGGTCTGGCAATCTGCACGAAAGCAAAGAGCGAAAATCGCAGCATAACAAAAAGCCCGCCCTGATTACTCAGGGCGGGCTTTTCTTTCAATCAGCAACAAATCTTACTGTTCGATTGTGCGGTTCCAGCGGCTGTTAAGCTGCTGACGACCTTCGTTCACTGCATCCCAATCCAGCGTATTAGCTGTCTTCATGTAACCATTGAATGCATCAAGCTTAGCCTGTGATTCTGGCGTACCAGCCTTTGCTTTCAAGTTCGACGGGATCACGTTGCCATGATCAAGCGCCTTGCTCTGCGCATCAGCCGAAAGCAGGTAATGAGCAAGCTTCTGGCTGAGTTCTGGTTCGTTGTTGCCAGCGAGAACACATTCGGTCACTGCGAGAACAACCGAGCCTTCCTTTGGCTGCGCATATTCAACCGGAATGCCCTTGTCCTTCAGGTTGTTGACGCCAGTTGGTGTCAGCGGGAAGATTGCTGCTTCGCCAGTCTGAACCATTTCCGAAATCTTGGCCGATGATGGAATGAATTCCAAAACATTCTTGCCAATGGTGTCCGGGAACTTTTCAAAGCCTGGTTCTAGGTTCTTGTCGTCACCGCCCTGAATGCGGTTGAACATCAGGAATGCATGGAGACCAAAGGTCGAAGCCGAAGCCGACTGAAACACAACAGCCTTGTTGAACTTCTCGTCAGCGAAATCCATCCACGAAGTTGGTGCAGCCCAGCCCTTTTCGTCGAAAAGCTTCTTGTTATACGCAATACCGGTCATGCCCATATCGACGCCGATTGCCATGTCGTCTTTCAGACGCGCTGCTGGCTGAATGTCAGCGAGAACAGGATCATCAGAGATTTTCTGGCAAAGACCAGCATTGATCGCGCGGACCATCACGCCGTCATCAAGCAGCATGACGTGCATCTGAGGGTTGTCCTTCTGCGCGGTTGCCTTTGCGAGAATATCAGCCGAAGTACCCGGTACGACAACAACCTTAACGTTGTTTGCCTTCTCGAATTCCGGCAGAACGTTCTCGGTGTAAGCCTTTTCCATGTTGCCGCCATTCATACCGATATAGAGCGTCTTGGTCTGAGCCGACGCGCCCGATACAAAAGCGACGGACAGGCCGAGTGCCATTGCCGCCATTGCGGTAATACGTTGATTTTTCATGCTTAGTTCCCTTCCATGTTAAGCTTGATGTTCGTTTGAGTGAAGCGATTGATCGAAAAGGCTTCGATCGGTGTTGCTGTTTCACCTTTGGTTGCGAGGTCGCACAGAACTGCGCCGACAGCGGGGCCGGTCTGAAAACCCGCACCATTAAAACCAAAGGCGTGATAAAGATTTTTGACACGACCACTTGGGCCGATCACCGGATTATCATCCGGCATTTCGGCTTCGGTGCCCGACCAGAAGCGAATGACCTGCGCATGTTTGAGATGCGGGAAAAGCTCAATCGCACGCAGCATCACCGATGATGCGGCATTGACCGAAGGCCTTGAGAAATCCGGATTTTCAAGCGGTGTTCCGCGCCCGCCGCCCATCACATAATTGCCACGTGTGACCTGACGACCATAAAAACCGCCGCCCTCTTCGCCAAGGCTCATCGGCAGACGCAGCGGCATCGGCTCCGTCACGACCATAGACGGATAGATGCGCTTGAGCGGTACCGGCTCACCAAAGGATGCGGCGAACTTATCCGACCACGCGCCTGCACAGTTGAAGACCATGCCGGCATTGATCTCAATGCCATCACCGGCCAGCACTGCAAAGCCGTCGCCAGTCGAGCGCACTTCATGCACAGGCGTATTTTCCAGCACTGTTGCTCCATTCGCTTTTGCAGCGCGGGCAAAAGCAGGCGAAACTAGTCGCGGATTAGCATTGCCATCTTCCGCACAAAGCGAAGCACCGGCCACATCACCCGGCAGCCATGGAAAGCGTTCACGCACAGCATTGCCGCCGATGAGTTCCAGTTCCAGCCCAAGCGGCCTCACTTTGGCTGCATAGGCTTCAAGCTTGGCGAATTGCTCAGGCGTCCGCGCCAGTTTCAGATGGCCGCTGCGCATATATTCGCCGTCAATGCCGATCAGTTCGGGCAATCGTCCCCAAAGGTCAAACGAACGTTGGGAGAGCGGAATCTGTTCCGGCTCACGGCCCTGCCTGCGCACGCCGCCATAATTAACGCCACTTGCCTGCGCGCCACAAAAGCCCTTATCCAGCAGGATAACCGAGAGCCCCGCTTTGCGCATGAAAAGCGCTGCCGAACCGCCGACAATGCCGCCGCCGATAATCAGTGCATCAGCTTGAAGGCGTTTTGTCATGGCAACACCTCATGCTGAGCTTTCGTGCCAAAGCCAAGCGGGATCGGCTTGACCGGCGCCTGCGCACGAATACGGCCCGCCTGCGAAGGCGACTTATCCTGCATGGATGCCAGTAATTCTGCCGCCGCCGCACTGCACATGCGGCCCTGACAACGCCCCATACCGACACGGCTTAATGCTTTGAGCCGGTTGATTTCCTGCGTCTTCGCATTGCTAATCACATTGCGCGCTTCGCCAAGACTGATTTCTTCACAACGGCAGAGCGTCACATCCTGATCAACGGTTTCAAACCAGTCACGCGGGAATGGAAATGCCTTTTCGAGAATAAGACGCTGACGATAGATCGCATCAAGCTCGCGATGAAGACGCTGTTCAAGCGCAGCATCTGCCGTGCCACCGAGATCGCGGATCATGGCGATTGCCGCCAGTTTCCCGCGAATTTCGGCTGCATCCGCACCGGCAATTCCGGCGCCATCGCCCGCAACATAAACGCCGCTCTCGCTCGTCCGGCCAAGTGCATCCGCCACCGGCAGCCAAGCGCGATCACGCTCGTTGAAGCCAAAATCACAGCCTGCGAGATCGGAAAGCTGGGTTTCAGGCCGCAGCGCAAAACCATAGGCCAGCGCATCGCATGTAATCTCGCGCTGGCTCCTGCCTGAGCGATAGCGAATGCCTTCGACATGGCCCGCGCCCAGCACTTCATCAGGCCGCACATTATAATGGATCGGCACGCCGCCAAGCTTCAGCCGCAAACCATAATAAGCGCCAAGCGCAACAATGCGCGGTGCATGAAGCGCCAAATGCGCCAGATGAAATTTCGAACTGAACGATGCCGTATCAAGAACCGCCGCAACCTTGGCACCAGCATGATGATATTGCCATGCCACCAGATATAGCAGCGGGCCAGACCCCATGAAAACCACGCGTTCGCCAATGGTGCAGCCCTGAGCTTTCAATGCTGTCTGCGAGGCACCAAGCGTATAGACGCCGGGTTTCGTCCAGCCGGAAAACGGCAGAACGCGGTCGGTCGCACCCGTTGCAAGCAATAAATGGCTATAGGGCAATTGCACATGAGCACCGCCCGACATCAAATCAAGGCGGTTGGTCTCATTGCGCGAAATGTTCCAGACCAGCGTTTCGGGACGGTAATCAATCGCATCGCGCAACTGATCAAAGGTCTGATGCAGCGCTTCGGCCTTATGTGCTTCCGACCCATAACGCGCTTTGTAGCTGCGGCCATCATCAAACGGCGGACGGCGATAAATCTGCCCGCCAGCACGCATGCCTTCATCCAGCACAATCGGACGATGACCGTCTTTGACCAGCATTTCAGCCGCACGAATACCAGCAGGACCAGCGCCCACAATCACCGGATTGAGAACCGTACTCATGCGAGTGGCTCCGTCACAAACGACATGCCTTCTTCAAGCAGCGTCGTGCAGGCGCGCACACGCCCGCCTTCACTGGTCATGACATGGCAATCCTGACATGCGCCGATCAGACAAAAGCCTGCCCGTGGCTCGCCGGTAAATTCGGTATGACGCACTTTGCTCTGCACCGAGAGAATTGCCGTCAGCACCGTATCGCCGCGACGTCCCTGATAAGGGACGCCGTCGAGCAGGAAAGCGACCGGCTGTTCATCCAAACGATAACGTCTGCGGAACTGGGGCGTGAGAGGCGAGGTTGAAACCGCCATGTGTATGCCCCTATCAACCCTTGCCCACGAGGACACGGTCGAGACCAAACAGACGGTCGATAATCACCATGGTCACAGTCGCAACGAGGATCATGAGCGCCGAAACCGCAGCCATCATCGGATCGATGGATTCGCTTGCATACATATACATCCGGACCGGCAGCGTAACGGTGGATGGCGAAGTGACGAAAATCGACATGGTCAGTTCATCAAACGAGTTGATGAAAGCAAGCAACCAACCGCCCGACAATCCCGGCAGAAGCAGCGGCAACGTTACGCGACGGAACACGGTCCATTCGCCAGCACCCAGAGTACGCGCTGCATTTTCCGCATTGCGATCCATACTGCTCAATGACGCCAGAATAAGGCGCAGTGCATAAGGTGTAACAACGATAACGTGGGTTGCGACCAGCCAGCCGAACGAACCCGTAAGACCCATCAGCGAGAAGAGGCGCAGGAACGCAACGCCCAGCACCAGATGCGGGATAATCAGCGGCGACAGAAACAGCGCGTTCAGCGCATCGCGGCCACGGAAATTATACTGCGCAATTGCAAGGCCCGATGGCACTGCAAGCAGTGTCGAAATCGTAGCCGAGAAGATCGCGAGCTTCAGCGAGTTCGAGAACGACGTCATGAAGTCGTTATGCGCAAAGACAGCATAGAACCACCGCAACGAAAAACCGTTCCACGGCATGGTCAGCGTATTTTCAGGCGTGAAAGCCACAAGACAAACCACAACCATTGGTGCCAGCATGAAAATGACGACCAGCGCGTGAAAGAAGAGTGCGAAAGGACCGTTTTTTGTCATAGCGGTTACCCCAGCTTCTTTCTCGCTTGCCCTTCGAGCATGCGATTATAGGCAATCATGATAATGAGATTGGCGACGAGAACGATGATCGCAATGGCAGCACCGAGCGGCCAGTTGAGCTCAATGAGAAACTCGTCATAAACAACCGTTGCAGCCATCTTGAGGCGACGACCACCCAGCAGACCCGGGATTGCAAACGAGCTTGCCGAGAGTGCAAACACGATCAGACTGCCCGACAGAATGCCAAGAACTGCCTGCGGGAACACCACGCGACGAAGAGCTGTGAAGCGCGATGCACCAAGGGTCAGGGCTGCCGCTTCAACCGTTGGATCAAGCTTTTGCAACACGGTCCAGACCGGGATCACCATGAATGGCAGCATGATATGCACAAGGCCGATCACGATTGCCGTTTCAGTATAAAGAATTTGTTGGGCGGGCAGACCGACAAATTCCAGCACGCTGTTCACAAGCCCGTTGCGGCCTAAAAGCATGCTCCAGCCGAAGGTACGTACAACGACCGAAACCAGAAGCGGGCCAATGATGACCAGCAGGAAAATCGAGCGCCATGGCGCACGCATATTCGACAGAATATAGGCTTCAGGCACGCCGATAATGACGGCAATCACCGTGGTAATCAGCGCAAGGCGCAAGGTGCGCCAGAAGATGTTCAGGTAATAAGGGTCCTGAAGCACTTGGGTATAATTGGAGATCGTATAGACGGCCTCAATGCCCTTGTCATAGCTGTAGCTGTTGAACGACAGCATGACGGTGAGTGCCAGCGGCAGCAGCACCAGCGCAAAAAACATCAGAGTGGATGGGCCTGTCAGAAAGACCGGCATCCAATTGCGCCGCTCTTTCGTTTCCCCTGAACCTGTTTGTGAAACGGCACTCATGATCAGTGCGCTCCCTTGTTCAGGATGCGGCAATCTTCATGGTTCCACTTGAGGCCAACTTTGCTGCCCTCAATTGGCGGCGGGTTGCCAAGGTTTGGCAAGGCGACTGACAGCATACCGGCAGGGGTCAGAACGCCGAGCAGCCACTGTGCGCCCATGAAATAGCGCGTGGTGACTTCACCGCTGACATGGCCTTCATCGGCATCCACCAGATGCACTTTTTCCGGACGGATAAATACCGACACTTCGCCAGAAGCAGAGGCATCCTTGGCTGGGAAACGGATCTGCGTATCGGCCAGCGTAATATGCTCGCCATCGGCATGCGCTTTGAGGAAGTTCGACTTGCCGACGAAGTTGGAAATGAAGTGGTTATGCGGATGCTCATAGAGCTTGTAGGGCGCATCAACCTGCGTGATCAGACCCTTTTCCATAACCACGATGCGGTCGCTGATCGACAGCGCTTCCGCCTGATCATGCGTGACCATAATGGTGGTGATCCCCACCGTGCGCTGAATGCGGCGCAGTTCAAACTGCATTTCTTCGCGCAGCTGCGCATCGAGATTGGACAGCGGTTCATCAAGCAACAGCACCGGCGGATTGATAACCAGCGCACGCGCAATCGCCACACGCTGACGCTGACCGCCTGACATTTCACGCGGGTAACGATCAGCCAGTGCGCTCAAACGTACCAATTCAAGCACATCGCGAACGCGCTTTTCACGCTCGGCCTTTGGCACTTTGCGCATTTCAAGCCCGAAGCTCACATTCTGCGCAACCGTCATGTGCGGAAACAGCGCATAGCTCTGAAACACCACGCCCAGTTCGCGCTTGGCTGGCGCAAGACGGGTGATGTCGCGGCCATCAAGGGTGATTGCGCCCGATGACGGCGGCACAAGACCCGCGATCATCTGCAATGTCGTGGTCTTGCCACAGCCCGAAGGTCCGAGAAGCGAGATGAACTCTCCCTTTTCAATCTCCAGATTGAAGTTATTCACGGCTGCGAACTTGCCGTAATAACGGGAAATATTGGAAAGGGTCAAAAAGCTCATTGCGTCTCCCTCTCGGCAAGACTTCCGCCATAGGCTGGGGGAACGGAAGCGCCGTGATGTTGTCTCACGTCGCCTCTTCGATAGGGCTTGGCTGGCGGGAGCGGCTCGACCGCGCTTTTTCAGCGCTGATCAGACTTGGATCGTTTGAACGCATGATTATCCGGCCAAAGATGCGACCGTAGCGTTCCCCTTACTTCAAGTTAAAACCGCCGATCCGCTTGCGGCATCCTTTTTGGACACCTTGCCGGACCTTCCCATTGGCGACGGATTTTAAATGGCAGAAAATTTTGAACGATTACAAATTATAATTTTCAATTTCGGAAGAAATTATATATTTCTTTCAAAATACAAAATTTGGAAGCAATTTTATGGATGATATATCAGAAAATATGAAATCTGGTGCCTCGCTTAACTCAAGTCTGGTGAAGGCAATTCATATTTTGAAAGGTCTGGCCAGTAGTACTGAGGACGGCGTCCGCCTGATTGATCTCGCCCGCGATCTGGAATTAAGCCAGCCTTCGACTCATCGTTTGTTGAAAACACTGATTGCCGAAAATCTTGTCGAGCAGCTTCCCGACAAGAAGGCCTATCGTCTGTCACTCGAGTTTTTCGCGATGGCCGCACAAGCGCGCCAGCGCGATGGAATTTTAAGCATTGCCCGCCCGTCGCTGCTCAGGCTTTCAACCACGTTTAACGACACGGTGTTTCTGCTGGTGCGCAGCAATTTCGATGCCGTCTGTCTTGATCGCGTTGAAGGCCCGTTCCCGATCCGCTCTTATACCGGCGATATTGGCGGTAAGGTACCACTCGGCATTGGTCAGGGCAGTCTCGCAATCCTGTCGTTCCTGCCGGAAGAAGAACGTGAAGCGATCATCCGCTTCAACATGCCCCGCATTCTGGACAAGGCAACGCTTGACGAGGTGGATCTGCGTATCATGATCGCAGAGGTCCGCGAAACGGGTGCCTCCACCTACAACTTCAACATGATTGACGGCATGTCGGGTTTGGGCGTCCCAGTATTAAACCGCAATGGCGAAGCGGTGGCAGCACTGAGCATCGGCACGTTGGCATCGCGACTAACAGAAAAACGTCAGCATACGATCACAGAGCTTTTACAGCGGGAAGCAGCAACTATTTCCGAAAAACTTAACCCTTTTGACCCGACATTACGCCATCCAAGCCAGGCACTTGTGAAATAGCCAGGCATTGTAACAGGAAGCACCTATGGCCCGTAAAATCATTATCGATACCGATCCCGGTCAGGATGATGCAGTCGCGATTCTTTTGGCTTTGGCCAGCCCTGAACTCGATATTCTTGGCATTGTGACCGTTGCAGGAAATGGTCCATTGGAGCGCACTGCCGTCAATGCCCGCACCATTTGCGAAGTGGCGAAAAAGCCCAAAACAAAAGTCTTTGCAGGCTCTATCCGACCTCTGTTGCGTGCGCTGGTCACGGCAGAAGAGGTTCATGGCAAGACAGGGCTGGATGGCTACGATCTGCCCGCACCCACAATGCCGCTCCAAGCACAACATGGCGTTGATTTCATTATTGAAACACTGATGAGAGAAAAGCCGGGCACCGTTACTCTTTGCCCGCTTGGGCCACTTACAAACATTGCTTCTGCCCTCATTCGAGAGCCGAAAATTGCAGAGCGCGTAAAAGAAATCGTGCTGATGGGCGGCGGGTATTTTGAAGGTGGCAACATTACGCCATCTGCCGAATTTAACATCTATGTTGATCCCCATGCGGCATCGGTTGTCTTCAAGTCGGACATCCCGATCACCATGATGCCGCTCGACGTGACGCACAAAGTTCTGACCACCGAGAAACGCATCGCAGCAATTCGCGGCATCGGCACACATGTCGGCGAAGTTGTCTCCGCATGGCTGGAGTTTTTCGAGCGCTATGATGAAGCAAAATACGGCACCGACGGCGGCCCACTGCACGACCCAAACGTGATTGCCTATTTGCTCAAGCCTGAACTTTACGCAGGCCGTCATTGCAATGTCGAAATCGAGATCAGCTCCGAACTGACAATAGGACAAACGGTCGTTGATTGGTGGGGCGTAACGGAACGTCCGAAGAACGCACTTTTCATCAAAGATGTCGATGCAGGTGGCTTCTTCACGCTGCTGACCGAGCGCCTCGCAACGCTTTGAACTGGTCCATGCATTCAAAAATGCACTTAAAATCACGAAATTGACATAAAAAAGCCGCAGGATTCACAATCTTGCGGCCTTTTTGCCTCAGCGTTTTATTGCATTTTTTGCGTTTAGTGCTGATTTCGCAAAAGTTCAGCGACTTCTTCAGCAGTCGGTGCGGCCGATCCGGCACCTACGCGCGTTACCGCAATCGCACCGGAGGCCGACGCAAAGCGCACGCAGTCATGTAGCGACTGACCCTGCGAATAGGCAACCGCAAACCCACCATTAAAACTGTCACCAGCAGCAACCGTATCGACAACTTTCACCTTGAATGGTTCGAAATGCTTAACCTCATCAGCGCTCACGAGCAATGAGCCGCGACCACCAAGCTTGACGATAACAATCTTCGGGCCGCGCTCTAGAAGCTTGCGCGCAGCGGCCTCCGCCGATGCAATATCGGTCGGTTCAATGCCGGTAATCTCAGCGGCTTCGGTTTCATTGGGGGAGATTATTTCGCTCAATGAAATCAGATCAGCCATGCGGCTCGCGTCACCCACCGGGGCAGGGTCGAGCAAAACAGTGCCGCCAGCGGCTTTCACAGCTTTAGCAACTGCGAGATTGACCTCGTGCGGGACTTCGCGCTGCAAAAGAGTGATCTTTGCCTTGGCAATATCCGGTTCGTAGGTCTTCACATCTGAAGCAGTCCAGTTTGCATTGGCGCCAGCGCAAACAACAATCGTGTTCTGCCCTGCCTCTTCAACCTGAATAATCGCAATTCCGGTATCGGCACCATCAACCATCCGAACACTATTGGTATTCAGGCCGAACTGCTGCATTTCTTTGATAGCCAGTTCGCCAAAAGCATCTTTGCCGACGGCACCGACAAAACGAACGTCGCCGCCAAGCTTTGCTGCAGCTACAGCCTGATTGGCGCCCTTGCCGCCAAGGCCGATGCCATAGCCGGACGCATTGATTGTCTGGCCCGGACGCGGCAGTGCGGCCATTCTGGCGCTGACATCCACATTCACGCTGCCAAAAATAAAAATTTTCAACGCAATACTCCCTAATGTCTTTGGCGCGAACCATAACGGTGCTTAGCAAAAACTTCTACGCTGTGCGGAGGACGATTCACAAATAACAATTTCTCCATTCAGCTTATCAAGCCCTGCGTAAAGTCATGTCCAACTCGCTATGATCACGGTCTCAACAAAGCGGCTTTCATAACAACAATTGGTGCGGGGCAATTTTCTACTAATTTTGTCGAATATGAAAAACCTATCCTCGGATGTTGATAATTTGCGTGCTATTCATGAGCAAATTTGAGAACTTTTAGAAGGCTGACCCCATGGCTTCGACGGTGACCTATCTTCGCAATCCGCGCTCCGAAATATCTGAAGATCTGACAGCTCCCGTTGAAGCGGTTGAGCTGAAAACTGCCATGCGCCAATTGGCAGGTGGTGTGAGTGTCGTGACAGCAGGGCGTGGTGAACATAAATCCGGAGCGACGGTTACATCCGCGACCGCACTGTCGATGGATCCGCCGACGATTATCGTCAACATCAATCGTGGCTCTTCCGTGTGGCCGGTTATCAGTCGCCACAATCATTTTTGCGTTAATATTCTGTCGTCAACTCAGCAAGAGATTGCGGATCGCTTTGCCGGCAAGGGCGGTATTAAAGGCGCTGCCCGCTATGATGGTGCAGAGTGGTTTGAATTGGAGAGCGGTGCACTCGCACTTTCAGGCGCGTTGTCATCAATCGACTGCGCAGTCGATGATGTGATTGAACGTCATACACACGCAATTATTATCGGGCGTGCATTGAAGATTGTATCGAACTCGGGTGAGCCGCTTGTCTATCACAATGGTGGCTATCGCTCGCTCGTATTCTAGTTCGCAATAGTTGCAACTTGGCTATGATGCCGTGCTGATGTCGGGTTTGTTAATCCTGTAGAATATGCTGCGCGAATGTTTCGCCAGCATATTCCGTACGCAGCAGACCCACTTCAGACAAACGCGGCATCAACTCGTCAAGCGCAAGATGCATTGACGATGTGGAGCCGCCAGGCGCGGTGATAAATCCATCGATTGCCCTAGCATCCGACCATTTCTGGATTTCTTCTACCGCATCATCGACCGTACCAATCACCTGCCAGTGCGCAGCGCTGATGACTTCCGGGCGGCGCAAAAGATCGTTGATATAGAGCGTTTCTTTTAAAAGAAGCCGCTGCAACAATCCGGCGTGAGTTTTGCTGCGCGTTTTTTCCGGCGGCGGCGGCAAATCCGATGGGCTGATAGGCCGATCTTCGGGCCAGTCAGTCAGATCGAGCCCTGTCATGTCCCGGATATAGGTAATCTTCCGCGTGCGGTCGCCGCGCTTATGCGTATCGTGGAACAACTCCCAAGCCTCTGCGCGTGAAGCGGCAAGATAGAGGCTCAAACCGGGAAGCAGGCGAACATCGTCAGCTTTACGACCATGCGTTTCAGCCAGCGAACGCAAATCATTGCGCAAGCTGATTGCCGCCTCAATATCAGGCGTTGCAGAGAAAATGCCATTTGCGACCGAAGCTGCAAAATTGCGCCCCGCTGGCGATGCTCCAGCCTGAAACAGCGGAATAGGAACCTCTTCAAGCGAAGGAATATTGAGCGGTCCTTTGACTTTGAAGAAATCGCCTTCGTGATCTATCGGCTTGATTTGCGATGGGTCGGCATAATGCCCAGTGGCGCGGTCGCGCTGCAAAGCAGAGCCCGGAAAACTCTGCCACAACTCTTTCACGATTTGCGTAAACTCTGCTGCGCGTGCATAGCGCTCGTCTGAGGTTGGCATCTCATCAAGACCGAAATTTACATTGCCGTCGAGCGCGGTAACGATATTCCAACCCGCCCGGCCTTTGCTCAGATGATGCAGCGACAAAACCTGCCGCGCTACCACATAGGGCGGCATAAAGGTGGTTGAAACAGTGGTCAAAAGGCCGATTTTTGAGGTCTCACGCGCAAGTGCTGCCATCAGCACAGTGGCGTCAAGACTTGCGAAACCCGGCGTTGTTTCCATGATCTGACTGTTGAGAAACAGATTGTCAGGCCGAAATACGAAATCGAGTTTGGCCGCTTCAGCGCGTTGCGCAATATCGACATAAAAATCAGAACCAAACACGCCTTCAATGTCGCTGTTTTCATGTCGCCAGCCATCATTGCTCAGCCAGGTCGGAGCGAGAGACATACCAATATGAAGCTTTTTGCGCGCGGTCATGTTTAATTCCGGTTTCTTTTCAAGACAAAAACCGCGGGCCCGAAAGCCCGCGGTTGATCAAGCATTATGCAGGTAATCAGAAACTGCCTTTGAGGCCAATCCCAAAAGTACGTGGCAGTGTCATGCTTGCCTGTGTTGTTGCTCCGCTCAGGCCGCGTGTTGCCTGTTTGGAGGTGGGGACGCGCTCGTTGAAGATGTTCTTCACAAAGCCGTAGAGCTGAATTTTTTCATTAAACTCATAGCTGACGCGTGCGTCTGCAAGTGTGTAGGAGTCAATCCAGTATCCCGGGGTATTTGCGACATCAGAATAGTAACCATCGATATGACGCACGTCACCCGACAGGTTGAGCTTCTCAGTGACATCCCAGCTCGCGCCAAAGTTCAGCATATAACCCGGTGACTTGGCAAATTCATTGTCGTCGTAAGCTGGATTCCAAGACATTTCCTCGACTTTTGTACGCATAATACCCAAGCCAGCCTTAAGCGTAAGATTATCAAGGACCTGATAGTCTGCACCAAGCTCAAGCCCGTAAGAATGCGCTTTTTCAGCATTGACCGTATATGCTTGTGTTACGCCCGGGGACACAACAACGGGAATGTTGAACTGAGCGTTCTTGAAGTCCATGTAGAAAATGTTGCCGTTTATAACGAGCCTATTGTCCAGCAACTCAGCGCGTGTGAACAGCTCATAATTCCAGAGTGTTTCCTCGTCGAAATTCTTCCATGCACTCAAACTCGGATTGGCGGTGTTCAAATAGAGCGAGACACCACCGGGATTATAACCACGACTGACAAGACCGCCGACGGTCAGATCAGGAGTGATCGCATAAGCCAATGATACTTTTGGAAGGAAAGCCGAGAAAGACTCGTCGAAATTGACCGGTGTATTTGCATAGACAGACGTACCGTCACGCTGAATGCTATCATGCTGGAATCGCGCGCCACTGGTCAAAGTCCACTGATCATTGATGCGCCAGCTCAATTCACCAAACAGGCCAACATTTGTCTTCTTATCGTCAAATGTTGAGATGTAGTTGTTTGGGGGGCTTTTTGCGTTGTTTATCAGATCGAGAAATTCATCGGTCTTCGTATGAGCATAGTAAAGACCGACCACACCGCTCAAGACATCTTCCTGATTGCCGAAGGTCAGGCGTGTTTCGTTCGAAATATTTGTCTGATCAATATTGGCATCACCATTATGCGCCATACCAACGCGGCGCTCGACTGACGAATCCGAATATTGCGTCTGATTATGAAGCTTGAAGCCATTTTCAAACTCATAGCTCAGATCGAGAATGCCCGTATTGGTGTTTTGCTTCCAGCTTGGCAGCGTTGCACCGCTATAGTCCAGATCATAGTAGAGTGGCGTCGCAGCTTCATAGGTCGGGCGATTGCTCTTATTGAACGAGTAAGTCAGCTTCGCTTCAAAGCCGGGAAGCTCGGCAGGCTGCCAGAGAAGCTTGGAGCGAATGTTGAGTGATTTGAAATCCTGATCTGTGCCTGACGAGTAAAAGCCGGGATTTACATAATCGATAAAGGTATCGCGACCTGAATAGTCAACAGCGATGCGGCCAGCGAGCTCATCCTTGTAAAGCGGGCTGTTCAGCATGATCGAGGTGCGCTTGGCATTGTAATTGCCAACTTCGACCTGATAAGCACCTTCACGTTCGAATGTAGGGTCTTTGGTGTTGACGACAATTGCACCGGCAATCGCATTTGCACCCTGCGACGTGGTTTGCGGGCCGCGGAAAACTTCGATGTTGTCGAGATCCCAAACTGAAGTGGTGCCGAAAATGAACTCGTTATAGTTCAGATAATGACCATCGAGATTGATTGTTGCGCGAGGAACTGTGCCGGAGAAGAAAGCCGTTGCACCATTGTTTGGGCCTTGCGCGTCTTGTCCACGAATAACAGGGGCGCTGACAGTGTCGGTGTAAACGACATTCGGCGTACCGCGCACAACTTCGGAAACCGAAGTGTCGCCTGTCTTTTGGCGACTGATTTCCTTGCCGGTTATGACCGTTACTGAAGACGCCGTGTTTTTGATGTCGCGGGCGACCTTTTCGCCGGTGATGACCAGAGTGTCGAGAACCAATCCTTTGGATTCGGTTGTCTTCTGGGCATCCTGTGCGAAAGCAGTCGTTGCAGAAATTGCGACCAGTGTCAGTGCACTGACACTATGGAGAAAGCCGCGGGTAAAATGGATATTCATAGGTCGCCCCAAAACATGAGTATGCAGTTCATGTTCTGTTATCTGCGTTATTGCAATTCCGCAATAAGGAATGCATACCGCAATACAGTATGAATGCAAGCTGATTTACGTTGTTGCACTTTGGCAACGCTTCGGATTATCACTGCCAATAGGCAGAGGGTTTTGTGTGTCGTGATCGTATGCGCATTGTGTCGCGTATGATTTTCAACGCGGTTCGCGCTACACATGGCCCCAGCGGAATAGAGAATGACGGATGGGCATACGCCTGTCTGGCGGGAGGCTAGGCATTTGAAAGAGCAAGACGGCGTTTCAATCGATGAAGCGGAGAGTGCTGGCGATAAGCGTTCCGGCACCATTCAATCGGTATCCATTGCCGCTAAATTTCTGAAGATTCTGGCCAATGCTGAAAATGAGCTTCCGCTTGGCGAGGTGGCCAAGCGTGCAGGCACAGGTGGATCGACCGCGCATCGTTATATGCAGAGCCTCGTCAAGGAAGGGCTTGCAAAACAAGATCCGGTCAGTGGCTTTTATGATCTCGGGCCAACCGCTCTCAGCATCGGCATTGGCGCATTGAAGCGAGTCGACGCGGTCGAAATCGCAGCGCAGCATATGAAAGCTCTGTCGCAGCGCCACGCCATGAGTGGCGGCGTTGCGATCTGGACAGATCGCGGCCCGACTCTGGTGCGCTGGTATCGCAGCGCTTATTTCTCGGTCAATCCTCTGGCGCTCGGCGACACGCTGCCGGTGGACAACACGGCTTGCGGATTAGTCTTTCAGTCTTATCTGCCAAAGAGCAGCATTGATGCAGTGCGCAAGGTGCAGCCCGCGAATTTTCGTGGCACGCCGCCGTCGAAAGCCGTTCTTGAAAAGGTGCGTGGAGATCGATGGTATGAGATGACCAGTCACCTTTTATCAAACGTGACAGGTCAGGCGTCCCCCGTGCTGGATGCACAGGGGGAAATCGTCTGTGTGATGACAACGGTCGCTGATCTTGGCCAGTTGCGCACCGACGAAGAGCGCCGGGCGCTTTTTCATGAAGCCTGTATGGTCAATGAATCGACCGGCGGATTGCTTGTCGATACCAAGCTGGAGATGCCTGAAAGTTAGGCTACTTCGTCAATGGAGGCGCTGCTTTTCGGCACAATAAGTGGTGTGCCGGAAACAGGGTCGGCGATGATGACCGATGCCAGTCCGAAGACCTCTTCGACCAGTTCTTCCGTCACGATATCAGCGGGCTTCCCTTGGGCGATCAATGCGCCGTCGCGCATAGCAATCAAATGCGATGCATAGCGACATGCATGATTGAGCTCATGCAGGACAGCAACAACGGTGCGCCCCTGTTTGTTAAGCTGGGCCAGAAGATCAAGCAATTCAATCTGATGCGCAATATCGAGATAGGTCGTTGGCTCATCAAGCAACAGGATTGGCGTGTCTTGCGCAAGCACCAAGGCAATCCAGACACGCTGCCGTTGACCGCCGGACAACTCGTCCACCGGACGGTTGGCAAGTTCGGTTATTTTGGTCGATGCCATGGCAAGCGCTACAGCTGCTTCATCGGCTTCCGACCATTGGCGCAAAAATGACTGATGCGGATAACGTCCGCGTGCAACCAGATCAGCAACAGTGATCCCTTCCGGCGCAATCGAGCTTTGTGGCAATAGCCCAAGTCGACGCGCCGTTTCCTTTGCTGGCAGGCTTGCAATGTCGCCGCCATCCAGCACGATCTTGCCGGTTGACGGCTTTAGCAGACGCGACAGTGCCCGCAACAGCGTTGATTTTCCGCAGGCATTTGGACCAACAATCACCGTAAAAGATGCGTCTGGAATAGACACAGACAGATCCCGCGCGACAGTGCGCTCATCATATTTCAGCGTTACGGTATCGGCGCGAAGGCGATGCGTCATGTAGGAAGTCCTAAAGGCAACAGGTAGAAAATCGGTGGCTCGTCATGATCGCCCCGTATTGCATTGTAGAATGCGTTCTGCAATATGGAGCGCAACATTCATATTTTAGCAAAGTGTCCTCACTTAGCCAGAACCGCAGAATAACGATCTCAGATAAGGATCGGTCGTGAAACCCTCGAAAATCATCGCCTCAGTTCTCGTTGTGCTTGCAGCTCTGATGCTGCCGTTGAAAGTTGCCCTTGCTCAGGATGACAGTTGGCCCCGAACCATAAAGCACTATTCGGGCGAACTGACATTAAAGTCAAAGCCTTTACGCATTGTCTCAACCGCGCCAAGCCTGACCGGCATTCTGCTGGCGATCAATGCGCCTCTGATTGCAAGCACTGCGACCACACCGAGCATTCTGAGCGATGATAAGGGCTTTTTCTCGCAATGGGCTAAAGTCGCCGATGAAAGAGGTGTTGAGGTTCTCTATTCCAATCTCGATTTCGATATTGAAGCGATTATTGCATTTGAACCTGATCTGGTGATTGCATCGGCAACTGGTGCCGACAGCGTTTTGCAGCATTATCCTGAGTTAAAAGCACAGGGTATTCCGACGATGGTTGTCAATTATTCCAACCAAAGCTGGCAGGACATTGCAGCTGAAATCGGCAGAGCGACAGGTCTTGAACAGGAAGCCGTCGCAGCGTCTGCGCGTTTTAACGATTACGCCGCCAAAGTAGCCTCAGAAATGGTTGCTCCCAGCAAACCCATTACGATCGTGGGCTATAATATCGGCAACAGCTATTCGATCGGTAAGACTGACAGTGCGCAGGGGCAGCTTCTTCAGGCTCTTGGCTTTAAGGTTGAGGGACTTCCGGCGTCACTCGCCGGACAGGTGACCCGCAGCTCGGACTTTGATTTTATCTCGCATGAGAATCTTTCAGCCGCCATTACAGGCAAAAGTGTATTCCTGTTGCGTGGCCTTGATGCCGATGTGAGCGCATTTTTGAAAGACCCGGTGCTTGCAAATCTTGATGCTGTGAAAAGCAAGCAGGTCTACCCACTTGGCGCAACCTCTTTCCGGATCGACTACTATTCTGGTATTCAGTTGATCGATATTGTGGCTGCCAATTTCCGTAAATGATCGCCGAAAACGCCGCTCCCGCCAACACCTATAGGGTAACAGCAACATATCTGCGTAAACGTCGGATGTGGGGGCTGGGTGTGGGGTTGCTGGTGTTGTTTATCGCAATTATTTTGAGCTTTACGCTCGGTTCCCGCACGATCCCGCTCAGCGATAGTTTGCAGGCTTTATGGAAGCCTGATCTGCATAATGATCAACATCTGATCGTCCGCGAATTGCGCATTCCGCGCACGGTAGTTGCGATTCTTGCAGGTCTTGCGCTGGGCGTCGCAGGCGCAATCATGCAGGCGGTAACACGTAATCCACTTGCGGAGCCGGGACTGCTCGGCATCAATTCGGGTGCAGCCGTGGCTGTGATCTTGGGGATCGTGGCATTTAATCTGATAAGCATGGCGCAATATGTCTGGTTCGCTTTTGCTGGTGCGGGTCTCGCAGGTGTGGCCGTGTTCATTCTGGGACAAGCCAATGGCACGGGCACCAATCCCGTGCGTCTGGTGTTGGCAGGTGCGGGTCTCTCAGTTGTACTGGCATCGATAACCGGCATTGTCATCATCAATGCGCCAACGGACGTGCTGGACCAATTCCGAAACTGGTCGGCCGGATCGGTCGAAGGCCGAGGCTATGATGTTATTCAGGTGCTGGCTGTCTCCGTTGCAATTGGCTTGCTGATTGCTTTTTCGCTTGCGGGTAAATTGAATGCCATTGCGCTTGGCAAAGAACTGGGTGCTGCACTTGGTGTCAATGTTTATGCCACATGGTTCCTGTCATGCCTTTCGGTCATGCTTCTTGCAGGATCAGCAACGGCGGGTGCCGGACCAATTGGCTTTGTTGGTCTCGTTGCACCCCATCTTGCAAGAACAATTGTCGGGCCTAACTATCGCTGGATATTGCCTTATTCGGCATTGTTTGCAGCTATTTTGTTGCTCGGCGCGGACATTGTAGGGCGAGTGGTTGCTGCGCCCGCAGAAGTCGCTGCTGGGATCATAGCGATGCTGATTGGCGGGCCATTTTTCATCATCATCGTGCGCCAGTTTCGATTGTCAAAACTATGAGCAGTCAACACAAATCCGTTTTCAGACTGGGAAATATCTCTATCCAATGGCGAGCACGCACGCTGGTCATTTGCGTTAGTCTGATATGTGTTTTGGTTGTGCTTGGTATATTGCATATTGGCACCGGCACGATGTCATTCTCGCCCGGCGAAATCTTCAACAGCCTGTTTGGAGATGTAACGAATCCGACCGCAGAGCGCATTATTATGCGTGTACGCTTGCCCCGTCTTGTAACGGCGATTTTCGTGGGGGCATCACTTGGCATGGCCGGATCGATTTTTCAGTCGATCTCGCGCAATGCGCTCGGCTCGCCCGACATTATCGGCTTTACAACGGGCGCCGCGACCGGGGCCATCGTTCAGATCATTCTTTTTAACGCTGGCCCCTTTGAAACAGCGCTTGCGGCAGTGCTTTCGGGCTTGGGAACGGCCATGATTGTGTTCTTGCTTGCTTTGAAAGGCAGGACGACCGGCGGCTACAGGCTCATTCTGATCGGGCTTGGTGTTGGCGCCGTTCTTTCAGGTGTAAATACTGTATTGCTGGTCGCCGGAGATCTTGATCAGGCCGCTTCCGCTCAGCTCTGGCTCGCAGGATCGCTAAATACCAGAACATGGTCACATGCGATCCCGGCAGCAATTGGCTTTTTCCTTGTTGTTCCAATTGTCAGCTATTTTGCAAAACGCATCAGTCTGCTTGAAATGGGCGATGATGCGGCACGTCAATTGGGTATTTCTGTTGAGGCCACACGTCTTGCGATGGTGCTTGTTGCTGTCGCACTCACCTCGGTCGCCACTGCCGCCACAGGGCCGATCGCTTTTATTGCACTGGCGGCCCCGCAGCTCGTGCGTCGGCTGACACACGCGCCGGGCGTCCCGTTGATTGCAAGTGCGTTGTTGGGAGCAGTTTTGCTTGTTGGAGCCGATTTATTTGCGCAGCATTTTCCATTGAACATCAAGATGCCGATTGGGCTAACCACAGGGCTACTCGGCGGACTTTATCTCTTATGGATTTTGACAAAAAGAGCTAAGTAATCCCATCAGTATTCTGGGATTGGCAACGTGCGCATTGCTGAATGCTTCAGTTTCCTGCTTGGCGCTTAATCTATATCTGGCTGAGCATGCAAAGCTCATGCTGGCCTATCCCTATTGGCGATGATCGCCGTGTGCTGGTCGAATGCTTTGCAAACGATTTACTACACGTGTGATTTGTCCTCATAGGGATATTGGCCAGCAAAAATTACTTAAGATTCCAGATATTTCACGGTTACGCCGCGCTGGCGAAAATAAGCTTGCATGAGCTTTCTGCCTGAACGGTTGTTTTGAACGAGTTTGGCTGGATCGAAGATGGCTTCTTTCAAACCCGCACGAGCCAATGCCGCTTTGAGGGTCGCAATATGCAAGTCGATGTCCAAATTATCTGCCTGGAGCGATTCATAAATAAGGTTTGTTGCTTCTTCTACGGTTATTTCACTCACACTGTCACTCCTGGTGTTATTTCAGTGCTGCTTACTACAGTTTTAATTTTATCACTACCGCATTAGAGCGCGCGCCGGAATCTGTGAAATGGTTTTCGCACTAGGCTGCGCTTCTGGCGTTCGAGCTGCCAATTTTTGTTAAGAAGCCAGCTCGCTTAGTCCGAGTTCGAACCAATCAGGCGCGAAAATGACGCGTTAAACAGAGCATAGTTGCAAATATACCGGAAATTCATTTGGCTCCTGTTCATGCGAGTTATTTTTAAAACTTAAGCATATCGATAATTTTATGTGATTATAGCCAATTTCAGGGATTACTTATTCTTATTTAGTAATATCATATTTTGGGGGCCTCTTTTCAGGGGTGCATTTGATTTGTCGAGTTTTATGGGGCGGGCATGTTTTCTTTTAAGAGTGGATTGAAATTTCTGCTGCTATCAACGGCGCTTATGACGCCGAATTTTGCTTTTGCGCAGACTGTGCCGCAAGCCTCCGAAAATCTTGCTGATGCCGAATATTATGCCAATTGGGGGCTTGATATGATCAACGCCCTGCCAGCCTATAAGAAGGGCTTCACAGGCAAGGGTGTGGTCGTGGCGGTTGTCGATTCCGGGTTTGATGTGAATCATCCCGAATTTGCCGGACGTGTTTCACCGTTTTTGTACAACTTTGGCAGCAATCCGGTGGTCGATGATGTTTTTCCTCTGCGGGGTTCTGATGGCTCGCTGAACGGGCATGGCGTTCATGTCGCAGGGACTATCGGTGCCGGGCGAAATGGATTTGGCATGCAAGGCGTGGCTTATGATGCAACAATCATGCCACTAAGTGCCATTGAGGTCGGCGGTAGAAACCCAGATATTCTTCCACAAAACGAAGCTATTCTTTATGCTGCTGATCATGGTGCTCAGGTTTTGAACGGCAGTTATGGTCCACCTGTCTACCCGCTACCAGAAATTGATCAGCAACCAAATCCAAATTATTGGGTTCTTGACTACCAACCCGTTTATAGCGATCCAGCGTCTTTGGAGGAAACTTATGAAGCACTGAAATATGCGGCGGAAAAAGACGTTGTGCTGGTCTTTGCCGCGGGTAATAGTCGCCAGAAGCAGCCGGGCGATGCTACGTCCATGCCAAGTGGGAATGGTATGCTTCCACTCATCACGCCGGATTTCATTCGTAGCGGAAAAATCAGGTTTATCGATACCGATAACCCTGACCTGAATATAAATGATCCATCCACTTATACTTTTCTCGACCCCGCTGATCCCGACTTCGACGACATGGATTTCTCTGATCTGAAAGGCTCGCTTATTGCTGTTGTCTCCGTTGGGCCAGACGGGAAAATGGCCCCCTACAGCAATGAATGTGGTGAGGCAGCAGAATGGTGTCTGGCCGCTCCTGGTGGAATAGCTGAAGATGACCCGGACGGTATTTTTTCTACCTGGCCAGCTGGTGATCCGACGAATGGCAATCTAGAGTATAAATACACATCGGGCACCTCGATGGCATCGCCGCATGTTGCGGGGGCTGCAGCCGTGGTGCGATCAGCATTTCCTTATCTGAACGCGCGTCAGACGATTGAAACAATCCTCACAACAGCGACCAAAGAAGGTTTTGAAGACGAAGCGAAGTTCGGGCAAGGGCTTTTGAATCTCGGTGCTGCCGTCGATGGCCCCATGGCATTTCGCTATACCGGCGTTTTCGATGTCGATACGCAAGGCTATTCTTCGATCTGGTCAAACTCGATCTCGGGCATTGGCGATTTGACCAAGCGTGGCGAAGGTATTCTCGTTCTTGATGGCAACAATAGCTATCAGGGTGGAACCAGCATCGTTGGTGGCGTTCTTGAGGTGAATGGCAGCATCACTTCACCCACAGATGTGTCTGAAGAAGGCACGATTGCCGGACTTGGTGCTGTGGGCGAGTTGACCTTGTTTGATGGTGGTAACGTTGCGCCGGGCAGTGCGTTCAACCCCGAAAATGCGATTGGCACGCTCACTGTCAACGGAACATTCACGCAGCAAGCGGGATCAACCTATCTGGCGGATCTCATTTCAGGAAATGGGCCAGATGCTGGCGTTGACCAGATTGTTGTCGATGGAGCCGCTGATCTTCAGGATGGCAGTTCGCTCGAACTGGTGCACAAAGGATTTTCTTCTGGCGCACAGGCCTCATCGCGTTCTGTTTTGCTCAGTGCAACGGGCGGCGTGAACGGCACTTATGGCGAGATCGCTGGTTCCTATGTTCAGGATGCGCGCTTTATCAATTTTGCGCTCGATTATGATGCCAACAATGTCTTTCTCGATACAAGCCGCTCAGATGTTGCATTTGCGGATATCGCAAATAGCCAAAACCAGTTTTCGACGGCTGTAGCGCTGGAAAGTCAGGGGAGCGGTGGCACCCTCTATGATCATATTCTGTTTTTGACACAGCAAGATGCTCGTCAGGCTTATGATCAACTCTCTGGCGAAGCCTATGCGTCGGTCCAGTCGATCTTCATCAACAACAGTGCTTATACGCGTTCGGCAGTTTACAATAATCTGTCGCAGGCTTTCGCGTCGGCATCTGCGGAAGGTAACCAGCTTCCAGAAAATGGGCGTTTGCCAACCATTTGGGGGCACGGCTTTGGCGGTTGGACGAACCTGTCTGGTGATGGCAATGCAGCACGCTCGAAATCCAGCATTGGTGGTTTCGTCTCCGGCATAGATGCGCAGGTTTTTGACAACTGGCGTCTCGGTGTGCTGGCCAGCTACAGCCAGACAAATTTCCGTCTCAATGAGCGTATGTCGTCCGGTACCAGTGATGATTACACAATCGGCACTTATGCAGGTACGGAAATACCTGTGGCACAGGGCGTTGTCGCATTCCGCTCGGGCCTGTCCTATACATGGCACAACATTGAGATGAAGCGCGCAATTGCATTTGCTGGTTTCGATGACCGTCTGTCATCAAGCTATGATGCTGGCAGTTTCCAGGTGTTTGGGGAATTGGGTTATAAGCTTCCATTCACCGAAAAGGCGAGCTTCGAGCCATACGCAAATCTCGCTTATGTTCGACTGAAAACAGATGCTTTTTCAGAAACCAGCAGTCAGGGAGCAGGGCTGAACGTCGACGAAAACTCGATGAACACCACGCTTTCGACGCTCGGTTTCCGTGCGACAGCGACTTTGAATGAGAAGGTCATTCCCGTCAAAGCACGCGCAGATCTTGGATGGCGCCATGCCTTTGGTGATGACAGATCAAACTCATTTGCAAGCTTTGCCGGATCTGATGGCTTTGTCATTGGAGGAACCAGCATTGGGAAAGACACTGCGTTGGTTTCGGGTGGCTTCGATTTTGAACTGAGCAAATCTGCTTTGTTGAATGTCTCCTATCAGGGACAGTTCGGCTCCGGCCTCACGCAAAATGGCGTCAATGCTAATCTAAGAATGAAGTTCTAAGCCTAGCCCTTTCCTTTAAAATTTGCGCTGTGTTGCATCGTAACGCGTATTCTTAAGGAGCCGATGATTTGATCATGTCGGCTCCTTTTTATGTGTTTCATGCTCAAAAAAGATGATGTTAAAGAGTTGTGGCTGGCCGATGGGTAGTTTAGCGTCCGATCCGGGAATGTATGCTTTGTTAAATCTGTCATCAGGCATATGGGGAAGGTTATGGTCGAGGCTGAACAGCATTATCAGAGAATAAGCAACGCCGTTCAGGCTGGAGATGCTGTACGCTCATTTTCGGTTGCATCCTGGCAACGCTGTCTCAATGTTCATAATCTTGACCCATCCAATTCCCGGCGCATGCATGTGTTAAGCCAGATGGAGCTTAACGATGCTCTTGAGCAAAGCGAGATATTGTTGCACGTTTCATCTGCCGCACTAGACGATTTTTTCAACGCTGTAGAGGAGATTGGCTGCTGCGTTCTGCTTTCGGATGCAAATGGTATTCCGCTTTCGCGGCGTGGTTCGCAGGCTGATTTGAAAGACTTGACGCAATGGGGACTATCCCCCGGAGTAAACTGGAGCGAGCCATTTCAGGGAACAAATGGCATTGGAACTGCTCTGGTCGAAGGGCGTTGCCTCACCGTGCGTCGAGACCAGCATTTCTATGTCGACAAGGTCAATATCAGTTGCATAGCCGCACCGATTTTTGATGCCGAGGCTGGAATAAACGGCGTTTTGAACGTCACATTATACAAAGATGAGCAATTTCGCTGGCAGACGCAAATCGTTCAAACTTTGTTGCTGAACACGGTACGTCAAATCGAGGAGCGATTGTTCCGCCATGCATATGCATCAGCGCGTTTTGTTTCTCTTCCTGAGGTGCCGGGAACTGGTCTTCGTCTCCTTGCTCTCGACCCCTATGACATGGTTATCGGCGCCACGCGCGCTGCGCGTCATTATCTGGGTATTGTGCCGAAGATGCTCAAAGAGGGACTGGTTGCAGGAGATCTGTTAAATGATCGTGCGTCAGACGATTTCGCGCAGGCGGAATTGGGCGTCATTCAGCGTGGCCTGCGTCGCAATAAAGGCAATGTTTCAGCAACGGCAGACTCGTTGGGTGTAAGCCGTGCGACAATGAAACGGAAAATCACGCAATATGCAGTCAAAAAGAACACGTAATGGCTCAAGCTTGAGCCACTTAAGGACGTAATAGCCTGTTGGCCAGATGACATGCCTGTTTGAATTCGACATCTTTTCTCTATCGCTGCCTTTGTTGAAGCGCAGCTCAAACTGGAGGAAAGAAATTGACATCACAGACCTCGAAGCGTCCCGTTGCAGGCTCTTTTTCAGACAAGGCTGCTTCCTATTTAAATTATATTGATGGAAAGTTCGTCGACGACGGATCAAGTTATATAGACGTGCTTAATCCCGCGACAAATGATGTGCTTGGACGGGTGCCAGATAGCGATGCTGCAATCGTTGATCAGGCAGTGGAAGCTGCGCGTAAGGCACAACCAGCGTGGGAAGCTTTGCCAGCTATCCAGCGCGCAAATTATCTGCGCAAGATTTCCGCCAAGGTGCGGGAGCACCGTGTCGAACTTGCTGATGTGATTGTGAAGGAACAAGGCAAAGTACGCGGGCTCGCGCAAGTCGAAGTCGATTTTACCGCTGACTATATTGATTATATGGCAGAGTGGGCGCGACGTCTTGAGGGTGAGATTCTTACCAGCGATCGTCCAAACGAAACGATGCTTTTGTTCCGCAAGCCGCTGGGCGTTGTTGCTGGCATTTTGCCGTGGAATTTCCCGTTTTTTCTTATTGCGAGAAAACTTGCTCCGGCTTTGGTCACAGGCAATACAATTGTCATTAAGCCAAGTGAGGAGACGCCGCTCAACGCATTTATCTTCGCACAACTTGTTGCAGAGACGGATCTTCCAGCCGGTGTGTTTAACCTTGTTGGCGGGCGCGGAGCAGTTACGGGTAATGCGCTGATCAACAATCCATCCGTTGATCTGATCACCTTCACCGGAAGTGTTCAGACAGGTAGCCATATCATGCAGGCAGCCGGTAAGAACCTGACCAGAGTCAATCTTGAATTAGGGGGCAAGGCTCCGGCAATTGTTTTGAAAGACGCTGATCTTGATCTAGCCGCTAAAGCAATTTTTGACTCACGCGTGATCAATACTGGTCAGGTCTGTAACTGTGCCGAGCGCGTTTATGTTGAGCGCGCTGTGCATGATGTCTTTGTTGGAAAACTCAAAGCCTTGTTCGAGAATACGAGATATGGCGATCCATCAAAGAGTGATGATCTTGATATGGGGCCGCTTATCAACAAGCAGGCTCTGGAGAAGGTTTCGGCGGCGGTAGAAAAAGCCAAGAAGCAGGGCGCAGAAGTGCTCACTGGCGGTAAAGTTGCGGACGACCGGCCGGGCTTCCATTACCAGCCAACACTGATTGTCGGAGCCAATTCTGATATGGACATTATGCGGACAGAAACATTTGGCCCAGTTCTGCCAATACAGATTGTCGATAGTCTCGATGAAGCCATCCAATGCGCCAATGATTCAGAATATGGCCTCACCTCGTCTATCTATACCAACAATATCAACGCTGCCTTGAAAGCCAGCCGTGAACTGAAGTTTGGTGAGACATATATTAATCGCGAAAACTTTGAGGCAATGCAGGGTTTTCATGCGGGACGTCGCAAGTCTGGTATTGGTGGTGCTGACGGAAAGCACGGTCTTTACGAATTTACGGAAACGCATGTCGTTTATATTCAGGGACACTAAAGCCCACTCCGAAAGTGTGAAACGTTTTTCGGAGAAGATGTGCGTTAAACAAATATTTAGCGCTCCAATCTGATTGTATCAGATCTGTGCTTTGGTTCTTTGTTTAAGACCGTACTTTACCGGAGACTGCATTGTTTCTTTGAGGATGGGTCTTCGGTCTGCAATCTATACGTGGCGGCGCGGGTCGCCACGTTTTCTCTTATCAGTGGCAAGATGCGCATGGACTAAGTGGGCTAGAATTTGATTTTGACGAGGCCTTTAATAGAGTTTTCAACGAAGCCTTTGCCAAACTGACCATTGTAACTCACACTCAGGCTTACAGCCTCATTGAGGGAAAGCATCAATGCATTGTTGATGGCGAATACATCGCGAGTGATTGGTAGTCCGCTTATCTCAAAGCTGTTGCTGTTGTTGAATGAAAACAAGGAACGCGCATTTTGATTGCCAAAGCTGTGGCGCCATTCTGGCGTTACATAGAGTTCAAGCTGCATTGCATTTTCGAGCTGCCATTCGCTCTGCAAACGAATGCCAAGCGATGAGATAGTGTTGCGCATCGATGATTGCTCGCCGTTAAGATTGACCGCGAAGGTGCTATTATACGCATCCTCATTGAAACTATCGCGGTTCGTCTGAATATATGCCAACCCACCAAATGGCTCGACGGTAATCGCATCCCATTTAAACTTGTAACCGACTTCACTGAATACCTGAAAACTATGTGCGCGATATTCACTCTCAAGCGCTTGTAGCGTACCAAAAATTGGAAATGAGCGTTTCATGGAAATGTTATGCCAGCTGTAAGCGCTTCCTAAACTCAGCCTCCAATCTTCATAGTTCCAACTGCCATAAGCACCAATGTGATAGCTGTTTGAATGCGCAGATGATCCCAAAGCGTCGACGTTGAAGTCAGTGTTGCTGATACCAGCCATAATGCCAGCACGGATATCTTCAACAATGGTTGTATCTGCACCTACGAAAAGGGCGGTGCTGTTTTGTTTCAGGCTACTATATTCGGGATAGGATTTTGTCGTGCTGTCCGTATTGATCGCACGTGACCAGACAACGGGACCGTCGTTTGCAAAGGCATCGCGCAGCCGGTCATTGATAGTATCTCGCGTGTGTGATGAACTTTGTTGCAGAGCACTGAGAAGAGACTGATGCGCTTCGCCTGTAAGCTGTGACAGTAGCGACTTTACAGCCTTTTGATTGGTTTGCAGCAATAATATTCTCTCAAAATTGCCAGATAGTCCGCCATAATCAAGGACCCGACCAACTGCTTGCTCATTGGGTGTCTCGCCTGCGCTGGAGATCATGACATTGTTGCGCGCAAGCGTTAGGTAAACATTCTGCAGGTCATAGGATAGTGTTGGAGCTACATATATGAAAGGTGATGCACCATTCCAATTCACAAGACTATCATATGTTGTTCCATTCAAGCCGCCTTGGGCCGATAGTATTGTATAGCGGTGGTTTACGGTGAAACCACTCTCTTGACTTTGCGTTAGTAGAGACACACGCCCGCCAAGTGTTGCTGTTCCCGCAATAGTGATGATGTCGTTGTTGCCGTAAGCATCAATTTCAACTTCATAGACAGAGCTGTCAGAAGCAACGAAGTTACCGCCGACCGTTATGGTTCCTACAGTTGTTCCCGGCGCTATTGTTCCGTCATTTGTGAGGTTTCCGGCAACTGCCCAACTGCCACGCATGGAGGATGTAGCATCGACAATCATAGTGCCCGCGACAGCAATTGCGCTGGTTGGTGAGCCGCCCGCTACATTGGAGTTCTGACTTAATAGTATATTGCCTTCGACACTCGCTCCGGTCTGATGAAAATTGATATCGGAGCTTATCGCGTGGAAATCGCCATGCAGTCTGGATCCTTCACCAAAACTGATACGACTGCTGCCGCCGGTCGATTTGAAATGGCGGACACCCTGTACGCTGCCATTCCATGTGACATTGGCACCGAGGGTCACATCCGTATAACCGCTTGTCTTTGCGTCATTGTCTACAATGTCGCCTATAACGGTCGATTGGTCGGCGATAACTAAATTAACCGCACCCGTCTTGGCTGCTGACACATCGCGCTCGACGTGAAGCAAAACACCGTTGTCGCTCTTTAGATTCGATGTGCCGTCAATGTGCAGATTGATTTGTGCATTATTTTCGGTGAACCGCGCTACTATTGTGCTTAGTTTGCTTTCAACGTCTGTGTTCACCAGTGTTACATTGGAGCTGTCCGCGACGGCGATGCCATGCGCATTTGTCGAAATAGCACCGTTGGCGATTGTGAATGCGCCTTTGTTTACCGATGCCCCATCGGCAAATGCGCCATATGTTTTAATCGTCGTGTTATCCAGATTAACAACGCTACCGGTCTCAACAACGATGCCATGGGCATGTCCACCTTGTGTGGCAATGTCTCCCTGTCCAGTAATGGTGGCGCCAGCCTTTGCATAAAGTCCGAGTGCATCATTGCCTTCAGTTTTAACGCTCAGATTGTCTATTCGTAATTTTGCTCCGTCAATGACAGCAGCATGCGAAGCGTCACCAAAGGTCTGAATGGAGCCTGAAATATCAAGTTCAGCCGCGTTTTGGGCAAAGGCGCCGTAAGCATCGTCTCCTTTTGTAATGATGCTACCATTCTGCTTAACGCTGTCCGTCATTCCCGGTACTGCGATCACTCCAGCTGCAACGCCATGGGCGTTGTTGCCATTTGTGCTCACGCTGCTTTTGCTATCGATCGTGCCGCCACGGTTTGCAAACAGGCCAATTGCATTGTCGCCAAATGTTTCAATTGTGGTGTCGATAAGGGTGATCGACGCCTGAACATCAGCGAAAGCACCGAAAGCATTGTCTCCCGTCGTTTTGACAACACTGGACGTTGCGGTCAGGTGCCCCGGCGTGTAATCGACGCCGGGCATTATGGAATCTGTGTTTGCTAGAAGGCCAATAGCATTCAGACCATGGGTTTCAATGCTAGAGTTGTGGATCGTAATTGTGCTGTCTTTTTCTGCATGCGCACCGAAACTACTGACACCTTCTGTTATGATATTCGCTGTCCCGCTTATCGTGCCAGTCGCATAGGCGTGCAGGCCGTAAGAACCATTGCCAGTGGTGTGAACAGAGGTGCCGGATAAGAGAGTTACCTTTGCCGGTCCTGCCGTTGAATTGGTGTCGCCTGCCTGGATCGCATGGGCTCGCTCTCCGGTGGTGATGATTGTTCCATAGCCAATAACCTGCCCCCCACGAACAGTATCGATGCCGCGCCCGCGAAAGCCGGATGTGGAAATGTTCGTGCCCTGCCAGTAAATGATGCTGCCGGGCTCGGCTGCAAAAAGGCCTGTTGCGCTGCTGCCGGATGTTGACACATTTCCGAGACCCGAATGGATAATGCCGCCGTCGGTCGCATAAAGACCGTAACCACTCGTATTGGATTGCGTCGTGACGACATCTGGCTGGATGTCCACTGTCTCCCCATACCCGGCTTTAATTTGCCCGGTTTGAGCGTAAGTAGTTTCAAGTGATGTTGCAAAGTATATTATGAATGTATAAGATGTGTATATTATAATATTATTAATATTCATCTTTAATATCCAAATAAATAAAATTATAATTACAATAAATATTTCACGTTATTTCAAAATTATCAATTTTATTTTGTTTGTATTCTTTTTCTGTAGACAGGAATTTTGCAGATGGTTGCAGGAAGTGTTTGGCTTGAAAAGCTGTTAGAATATTCCGGCTCTCGGCAAATTATTCAGCCAATGCGTGTCGGGGCGCCTTTTTTAGGCGACCAGATGAAAAGAAAACGAGATGATGTTCGGGAAAAATACGTAAAACATATAATAAGAGCGCCGATCTGTTCACGTCAGATCAGCGCTCTAAAACTATGAGTTTTGCGATGATAATAGCCGGGGTATCAGCTTGCCCTGAGTTTTACGGGCACGGATTTATAAGCGGGTATCCAGCTTTGTTTATCGACATCTTCCAGACCGATCAGACAGTTTGCTTCTGGATAGTAAGCTGCGACAGAGCCACGCGAAATCGCATGAGCCACCAGTGTTTGTGAGGACAAAACCCTTTGGCCCGCAATGACGTCTACAACGTCACCATTTGCGAAGCCAAGATCGAGCATGTCGTCTTCGTTTACAAAAATGACATCGCGCCGACCAGTTATACCGCGATAACGATCATTCATGCCGTAGACGGTTGTATTATACTGGTCATGGCTGCGAATTGTCATGAGTGTTAGTTCGGAATCGTCGCGGCCATCATCTTCATCCGTAGTTGCCTCGACAAGAAAGTGGGCTTTTCCGTCTGGAGTGCCCCACTGACGCTCCGATGCACCGACAGGCAGGCGAAAGCCTCCGGGAATGCGAATACGGGCATTAAAGTTATGAAAGTCGGGGAATACTTCTTCGATTTTATCCCGAATACGATCGTAATCGGCAATCAGATCGTCCCACTGAACTTTAGTGTTCGGAATGGTGGCCTTTGCAAGTCCGGCAATAATAGCTGGCTCAGATTTAAGCAGATCGGACGCAGGCTTTAACTTACCCGAAGATGCATGAACCATCGCCATTGAATCTTCAACAGTGATCGACTGGCGCCCTGTCGCCTGAATGTCGCGCTCTGTACGTCCAAGACAAGGCAGAACAATGCTTTCGCGTGCCGTGAGAAGGCAAGTCCGGTTCAACTTTGTGCAAATTTGAACACTCAGGTCTAATTGTTTGAATGCAGGAAAACTTGCCTGCGGATCACTCATTGCAACTGCGAGATTGCCACCCAATCCTATGAAGGCTTTGGACTGGTGATCGCGCATAGCAGCGACAGCTTTCACTGCATTATGCCCGTGCGCGCGTGGTGCATTGATACCAAATGCTTTATCCAGGCGATCCAGAAATGCCTCTGTCGGTATTTCAGTGATGCCAACAGTACGATCACCCTGAACATTTGAGTGTCCGCGTAGCGGGCAAATGCCAGCTCCCTCGCGCCCGATATTCCCGCGCAGCATGAGCAAGTTTGTTAACTGCTGCACTGCTTCGGTACCGTGGCGATGTTGTGTTATACCCATGCCATAGCAAATTATAACGTTCTTTGATGACCAGTAGACCATCGCCATTTGTTCAATGGCTTCGCGTTTCAAGCCGGAGCGAGCGGTAATTTTTTGCCAGCTGGTAGCTTCAATATCAGCTTTGAGTTCTTCAAAGCCGACCGTGTGCTCTGCTATAAATTCAAGATCGAGCAGGCCCTGTTCACCGCGCTGAACCTGTGCATGATCTTCCTCAAACAGAGCTTTCATCACGCCTTTGATTGCCGCGACATCGCCGCCAACTTTGACCTGATAATAGGAGGATGCGAGTGGTGTCGATCCAACCGTCAGCATCTGAGTGGGCGATTGTGGATTTTCAAATCGCTCAAGACCGCGCTCGCGCATTGGATTGAGCACTATAATAGGCTTGCCGCGCAAAGACACAGATCGCAAGGTCCCGAGCATGCGCGGATGATTGGTTCCCGGATTATGGCCTATGCAGAACACGGCATCGGCATGATCAAAGTCTTCAAGTGTGACCGTGCCTTTGCCAACCCCTATCGATTTTGGCAGCCCAACACTGGTGGCCTCATGGCACATATTGGAGCAATCGGGAAAATTGTTGGTGCCAAATTCGCGTGCAAAAAGCTGAAACAGGAATGCGGCTTCGTTGGAAGCGCGGCCAGACGTGTAAAACTCGGCCTTATTGGCATCTCCGAGGGCCTGCAAAGCAGTTCCAGCTCTCTCAAAAGCTTCTTCCCACGATATAGGAACAAAGTGATCGGTCTTTGCATCATAGCGCAATGGCGTGGTGAGGCGTCCCTGCGCTTCCAGCTTGTGATCGCTCCATTCCCATAATTCAGAGACGGTGTGTTGTGCAAAAAACTCTGGGTCAACTCTCTTCGGTGTTGCTTCCCATGTTACAGCTTTCGCGCCGTTCTCGCAAAATTCAAAAGACGAAGTGTGTTTTGGATCGGGCCATGCGCAGCCGGGGCAATCAAATCCGTCTGGCTGGTTCATTTGTAGCAAAGCACGTGTGTTTGTGCTTGTACCCATTTGATCACGAACCGCCTCCGCTACAGCTTTAAGTGCGCCCCAACCGCCGGCTGGCCCGTGATAATCCTTCACACCCTTTGTCTCGTCAGTCATAATTTTGCCCCTAATAGCTCAAATGGTAATGTTGATAATTTTATTCAACTTATGTATTTGGATATTGGACAAATCTGCTTTTTAATGAGATTTATCTGTTTTTGATCTACTCACATTCACTGTATTGGGGTGAACTATATATTATAATTTCATGAATGATATTAGAATAATGTATAAATCGCCTAGTATGGCGAACCCGAAATTCGTATCACTTTGACGCAACTCTCGGAGCGAATTTCGGGTTCGACGCTCTCATTATTTGTTTTAACGCGCATCTTATCCGAAAACCGTTTCACACTTTTCGGGATGCGCTCTAGAAAGAGGCTTTTAAAGCGACGTCAGTTTAAAGGCTGTACTGGCAAGCAGCTTCGTTGCCCGGAATTTAAATTCCGAGAATAAACAATGTGGTTGTGAATATGAAACAGGTTGGAATTATTTCATTTCGCGATCAATGTCGCGTCGCAATATAATGGCGGTTGTCAGATCTTCGACAATATCATGACCTGCGAGAAGGTCTCTTACGCGATTAAGACCATCAATAGATGCGGCCTCAAGTTCAACGATGAGATCAAGCTGACCACTGACCGAGGATACGCGCCGCACTTCAGGGTGCCGGGCAAGTATGTCCAGCAATTCATGTGCAGGCGTTCGACGGAGATTAATCAACAGGGCGGCCCGGATAACATTGGCATCGATCTCGCCTATGTCTGCGCGATAGCCTCGGATAACGCCGCTTTTTTCGAGATTGGTGACGCGTTCACTCGTAGCACTGCGCGACAGGCCAATACGTCCGGCCAGCGTTTTAAGCGCAATTCGTGCTTCTTTCGACAAGATAGCCAGTATTTCGCGATCTTTGGCGTCTAGTTCCCGCATTCCAATTCCATTCACAGTGCCGGACATATGCCGGTCTATTCCGACAATGTGCCGGTTATCCCGACAGGATACTTGATGCCTGAAAATGGTTGACGTGCCAAGCTGCCGACACCAAATCTAACCCGGAAAACTGTTTATGACCGATCTCACTCATCCCGCACCCCAGTTCTCGCCAATTGATGCTGAAAAGCTCGCCAAAGACATATTCGGTGTCACGGGAAGCGCATCCGCACTTGATAGCGAACGGGACTGCAATTATCGGCTGAAAACCGAAAGCGATGCAGGCTGGATTTTGAAAATCGTTAATGCCAGTGAACCAAAGGTCGAAAGCGAGTTCCAGACAGCGCTTTTCCGGCATCTCGCAAATGGTAATTCCAAACTGGCTGTGCCTTATCTCAAGCCAAGTCTCTCCGGTGAAATGCTTGCATCCGTCACCGCTGCCGATGGCGAAAACCATGCCGTGCGGCTGGTTGGCTGGCTTCCCGGCACGCCAATGGCGCAGGTCACGCGCACCTTTGAACTGATGCGCAATCTGGGTCGCTCGCTGGGCGAACTGGATCATGCACTTCAGGGCTTCATCCATCCCGGTGCCGTGCGTGAACTCGACTGGGATCTGCGTCATGCTGGACGCGCACGCACGCGCCTGCACTTTGTCGGTGATGCAGACAAAAGGGCATTGCTTGAGCGTTTTATCGTTCGCTTTGAAACACTGGTTGCGCCGAAACTTGCAGGTCTGCGCGCGCAGGTCATTCATAATGACGCGAATGACTGGAATATTCTGGTCGATAAGCAAGACAATGAGAAGATTGCCGGGCTGATCGATTTCGGCGATGCCGTTCATACGGTGCTGATAGCAGAAGTGGCGATTGCCTGTGCTTATGCAGCGCTTGATACAGAAGACCCGATTGGCGCAGCCGCAGCGTTGGCCGCAGGCTTTCATGAAAAATATCCGCTGAAAGAAGAAGAAGTTGACCTGCTGTTTGATCTCATCGCGATGCGGCTTGTCACCAGCGTGACATTCTCGGCATCGCGTCGCGATCAGACAGAAGACAATCCATATCTCGCTATCAGCGAAGCACCGGCATGGAATTTGCTGGCCAAGATGGATGCGATGAATCCACGCTTTGCCACCGCTATTCTGCGCAAAGCCTGTGGTTTTGATGCGATTTCAGGCGCTGGTGCAATTCGCAAATGGATTTCCGACAACCACAAAAGCTTTGCGCCAATCGTGCAGCCCGCACCGGCTACCATGACCAAGGCAATCGTACCTTATGGCGATGAAACGCACTTTATGACGGTCGCATCTGCTGAGCAGCGTGCAAAAGAAGCAACAGAGTGGTGGGATAATTTCTGCGCCGAAAACAATATCGAGCTCGGTATTGGTTCATGGGGCGAAAAGCGCACCGTTTATACAGATACGGCTTTTGAATCGCGCTTCATCGATGGTCAGCGCCGCATCCATCACCTCGGCGTTGACTTGTTTATGCCAGCTGGAACCTCGCTTTATACGCCGCTTGATGCAGTCGTAAAAAGCGTTGAAGTCGAACGCGAGCCGCTCGGCTATGGTGGTCTGGTAACGCTATTGCACAGCCCTGAAGGTTGTCCGCCATTCGTGACCTTATGGGGACATATGGCGCAGGAGGCTTTGGATCGCCTGAAGGCGGGGCAGAAGCTCAAAGCCGGTGATCTGGTTGGCTATATGGGTGATATTCATGAGAATGGTGGATGGACTCCGCATCTGCATTTCGGCATGACCACCGATCTCAATTTGACTGCGACGGAAGTTCTGGGTGTGGGCGAAACTGCCTATCTGGATGTTTGGGCTGATCTGTTCCCGGATGTCGCTGAACTGGCCGGTATTCCGCCTGAAACCTTCCATCAGGATGGTTACACACGCGCAGAGATTATCCAAAAGCGTAAGCAGATTTTGCTGCCAAACCTTTCAATCTCTTATTCTGAGCCGATCAAGTTCGTGCGCGGTGAGGGCGCTTGGCTGATCGATAATACAGGCCGTGCCTATCTCGATTGCTTCAACAATGTCTGTCATATCGGCCATGCCCACCCGGAAGTGGTGGAAGCCATTGCGCGTCAGGCGGCGTTACTCAACACCAACACCCGCTATCTGCACGATAATATCGTCAATTACGCGGAGCGTTTGACAGCGACTTTGCCGGAAGGTCTGACGGTTGCTTCTTTCGCCTGTTCGGGCAGCGAAGCAAACAGTCTGGCGTTGCGCATGGCGCGCAACCATACCAATCGCAATGAAGCAATTGTTCTCGACTGGGCCTATCACGGCACCACACAGGAATTGATTGACCTCAGCCCCTATAAATATAAGCGTAAGGCCGGTAAGGGTCGTCCTGCTCATGTTTATGAAGGCACAATTCCTGACAGCTATCACGCTCCGGAAGACTGGCCAGTCGAGGAACACGCAAAGCGCTTTGCAGCCAATATCGCAGAGCATATTGAATCCATGCGCAAAGAAGGACGTAGTCCGGCTTTCTTCCTGGCGGAATCCATTCCGAGTGTCGCTGGTCAGGTGTTCCTGCCTGAAGGCTATCTCAAGGAAGTTTATGCGATGGTTCGCGCCGCTGGTGGCGTCTGTATCGCGGATGAAGTGCAGGTCGGTTTTGGCCGCGTGGGCAGCCATTGGTGGGCATTTGAATTGCAGGATGTGGTGCCGGAAATCGTCACCATGGGCAAGCCTATCGGTAACGGCCATCCAATGTCGGCAGTTGTCACCACGCGGGAAATCGCTGATAGCTTCAACAATGGCATGGAGTACTTCAACACATTTGGCGGCAATCCTGTTTCCTGTGCTGCTGGTCTCGCGGTTCTTGACGTGATCGAACGTGATAAGCTGCGCGAAAATGCGCTTGATGTCGGCAACTATCTGCTTGACGGTTTCCGGGCGATGCAGAAGCGCTTCGATATTATCGGTGACGTTCGCGGCAGCGGTTTGTTCCTCGGCATTGAGCTGGTGACAGATCGTAAAACCAAAGCGCCTGCAACGGCTTTGGCGCGCGCAATCAATGATGGCGCAAGAGCGCGCGGCATCTTGATGGGTACTGAAGGCCCGCATGATAACGTGCTGAAAATGCGCCCATCGATGGTGTTCAGCCGTGCCAATGCAGATCATCTCTTGAGCGTATTGAGCGATAGTTTTGCCGCCGCTTTGAAATAATAAATAGCTCACTTGCTATTTTGAAGGTCGCATCTTTTTATCCGTAAGGGATAAGGGTGCGACCTTTTTGTGTTTGAGTTTGGGTGCAAAAATTTGGTGGCAAGAGTGCCGACAATATGCCGGTCAATTCCGGCAATGTGTCGGGCTTGCAGACATATTGCTGGATGCTTGAAAACAAAGCCTGTGCCAAGCTCCGTCATGAAGGTTGATGGTAAACCATAGCCCTAAAACAAAAAGACAAATCCAGAGGAAACCGAAAATCATGAATTCCAGGATTAAGAGCCTGATTGCTGTCGCAGCTGTAGCAATTGCTGCAACGTTCTCGATTGCCCCGGTGCAGGCGGATGAACTTGCCAAGCTCAAAGACGCTGGCAAAATGCGCATTGCGATGAGCGGTCAGTATCCACCGTTCAGCTTCACCAATGAGCAGAACGAAGTTGTTGGCTTTGACGTCGCAATTGGTTCTGCAATTGCCGACCGTCTGGGCGTAAAGCCAGAAATCGTTACAACCCCTTTTGACGGTATTATTGCTGGTTTGCTGGCGAAGAAATATGATGCCGTTGTGGCCTCGATGACCATTACGCCAGAGCGCGAAAAAGCGGTTGATTTCGTCGGCCCATACTATCATGCCGGACGTACAGTCGTTGTTAAGGACAGCTCGCCTGTTCAGAAACTCGAAGAGCTTAACGGCAAGACTGTTGGCGTCACGATGGGTGATGCTCATGAAAAATGGGCCAAGGCTCAGGGCGACCTGACAGTTCGCACCTATAAGGGTCTGCCAGAAATGCTGATCGACCTTGATGCGGGTCGTCTTGATGCGCTGGTCATGGATAGCATTCCGGTGATGATCGCCGTTAAGGAAACCGGCCAGAAGGTCCGCATTCTCGAAACTCCGAATATTGATGGCGCACGTGAAGCGCTCGGCATTGCTATTCGTAAGAACAATCCAGAACTGAAAGCCGCTATGCAGAAGGCATTGGACGATATGCTTGCTGACGGCACTTACGAAAAAATCTCGATGGAATGGATCGGTAGCGACATTCGCTAACAGGTTTTCCAGCCCGGCCCATTTTATCATAAGCGGTAAAATGGGCCGGTTTATATGAGTTTTCGGAGTGGTTTTATGGATCTAGCGTTAATGCAGCGCGTCCTCCCGTTCTTTCTGGAGGCTGCGTGGGTCACGGTGCAGATTTCTGTACTCGCTCTTCTGCTGGGCTTTGTGATTGCCGGTCTTTTGGTGGCTGGTCGCCTGTCAAATAATATCGTTTTTCGTTCTTTGGCCGGTGCCTATGTCAGCATCTTTCGTGGCACCCCCTGTCTGGTTCAGTTGTTCGTCCTTTATTTTGGTGGACCGCAGATCGGTCTGGAACTTGAGCCATACGCAGCTGGCGTCATTGGTCTTGGCTTGAACATTGCAGCCTACATGGCTGAATCCATTCGCGGTGCAATTTCAAGCGTTGATAAAGGGCAGACAGAAGCCGCCCGCTCTATTGGCTTTGATCGTGAACGCACGCTTCGGCTGATTGTGCTGCCGCAGGCTGCTCGCCTGATGATCCGCCCACTGGGCGTCAATGCTGTAGCTCTTGTCAAAGGTTCGGCTCTGGTTTCGACAATCTCGGTCGTGGAGCTTACGTACACGGCGCAGCGCTTCATCAGCTCCACATATAAACCCTTCGAGATATTTGCGGTTACTGCCGTTCTCTACATGCTCATCGTCTATGTCGTCGTTATGATTGTCGATCTTCTCGACAAACGTTTTGCGCCACGTTGAGGGAGGATTAAATGCCAGCTCTCGACTTCACTATCGTTCCTCCCTATGCAGAACTGCTTCTCGCCGGATTATGGTGGACGCTTGTTCTGGCCGTGTCATCCAGCGTTCTCAGCTTTGTCTTTGGCATCTTTTTCGCGCTCGTCGTGCTATATGCGCCGAAAATCCTAGCCTATCCGATCCGCTTCTTCATGTGGCTTTTCATGGGAACGCCGCTGCTGTTGCAGCTTTATCTTATCTATTACGGGCTTGTTCAGGTTGGCGTCGATATTCCAGCGCTCTTTGCCGGGATCATTGCACTGAGTCTGCATTTTGCGGTTTATAATGCCGATGTTTTCCGAGCCGGTATTGTTACGGTTGATCCGGGGCAGACGGAGGGCGCACGTTCAATCGGCCTTAGTCGTGGCCAGACCTTGCGCTACATCATAATCCCGCAGGCCATCCGCAATACCATTCCGCCAATCGGCAACAATATGATCGTTTTGTTGAAAGACACATCACTTGTTTCGATTATCGGGATTGCGGAACTGGTGCACAGCGCGCAGATCGCGATCAGTGAAACATACAGCCCGTTTGAATTTTATCTGACTGCCGCCGTACTTTATTATGCTGCCAATCTCGTTATGGAAGCTGGCCTGCGGCGCATCGAAAGAAAAGTGGAGGTTACGCGATGAGCGCCCTGAACCCAATGGTGGAAGTTAAAGGTGCCCGCAAAGCCTATGGCGCACTTGAAGTGCTCAAGAATATCGATCTATCCGTCTCACGCGGACAGATTATTGCGATTATTGGACCAAGCGGCTCAGGCAAAAGCACGCTGTTGCGCTCCATCAATCATCTTGAAACGCTGAACGGTGGAGAAGTCTGGCTTGATGGCGTGCAGGTTAACCAGCCACTGACCGGCAAGGCTTTTGAAAAGCATATCAACTCTGTTCGTCAGCAGATGGGCATGGTGTTTCAGCACTTTAATCTCTTTCCGCACATGACGGTGATGGAGAATATTACGCTGGGGCCAATAAAGCTCAAAGGCATGTCAAAAAGTCAGGCACGGGAACTGGCGTCGGATTTGCTTTCTAAAGTCGGCCTATCTAGCAAAGCCGATGTCTATCCATCGCGCCTTTCGGGTGGACAGAAACAGCGTGTCGCCATTGCACGTGCATTGGCCATGCAGCCGAAAGTTATGCTGTTTGATGAAGCGACCTCTGCTCTCGATCCGGAGCTGGTTGAAGAGGTCAATCTCGTCATGAAGCAGCTTGCGGCTGAGCATATGACGATGTTGATCGTGACCCATGAAATGCGCTTTGCAGGAGAAGTGGCAGATAAGATTCTGTTTATGGATGGCGGCGTTGTGGTGGAAGAAGGCAAGCCGAAAGACTTGCTCACCAATCCTCAGAATGATCGCACGCGTAGCTTCCTACGGACGTATCTTGCACCAAATGGAATTTAACCCGTATCCTGAAAAGTGTGAAATCGTATAAAAGCGGCGGGCCAAAGGTCCGCCGCTAATCTTTATTATTTTTACAAAATAAAATCGTAATATTAAGTATTATTAGTTGTCATTATTTTTTTAATTAATCAAAAATAACTGCATTATGTATTGCGTGAAGTCAGTAATATGATTTCTGACTTCACTATTGCATCTGCTTAGAAGCTACGCTGGAAGCGGATCATGCCCTGCCAGGCGTCTTTTCCCTTGAGGTAGGACTTATTATCCTGCCATTTCGTGTAGGAGACTTCTGGAGTGACGGTGAAGCCCGGTACGAGTTCGTAAGCTACGTTTGCAGTTGCAGCGAAGGTTTTGCTTGCATCATAAGCCGCTTGTGCATTCATGGTTGCCTGTTCGGATAACTTGAATGCAGTGCCGCCCCAGACGGCCCAATCGCCGCCCCATGTGCCATAGAAGCTGCTAATTGCACGCACGGAACCAAGGGCATTGCCATCGGCGTCCGACTGAGAGATGTATTGATCCTTCATTGATTTATAGCCGCCCATCGCCCAAACGGAGAGGCGGTCTGTCAAATTGAAGTCAGCACGAACCTTGCCAGCCCATTTCTCATTGCGGGCATCATATGCCGCAACCGCAGCAATTTTACCCCAGCCCTGTTCGAACTTCAGGCCGCCAACGATATGCGGTGTGTAATCCTTAATGGTGCCATCATAGCCGTATTCGTAGTCGGTATCTTCCTTGTTGCCCTGTTCAAGCGACAGGATAGCGGAGAAACCGTTTCCACCAGTAAAGGTATAGCTAATCTGCGTGGTGCGATATCCGCCCGCAAGGATCACGTCATCATTGATCACGTTGCCCAAATAGCCAGGGAAAGTCACGAAAGCAGATTCGTCAAGTCCGATACGAAGGCCACCCAATTGGATATAGCCAAAACGCAGGGAGCCAGAGCTACCTTCTTCTCCATTGCCCCAATCATAGCGGGTTTCGGCATAGGTGGACAACTTGCCGAGTTCGGTTTCTGACGCTGTTGCAAAACGAAGTGTGAAGCGGGCTTTATTATCCCAGGTATTGCGTCTCGTATCGAGTTTGCCATCCTTAACGAAGCCGCGGCCAGAGACATTATCACCACCGGTTAGGTCATAGCGGGCGTAGCCGGATATTTTGAGGCATGTCTCTGTACCAGGGATGTAAAAATATCCCGCGCCGTAAGCATCGCACACCCGAACATATTCAACGGATTCTGGCTCAGGCGCCACGATCGCATCGGCCGCGTAAGCGGAGCTCATTACAACGATCGATGCAGCGGAACCGAGCAGCAGGCTTTTAATATTCATTTTTGCTCTCCTTAAAAATTCAGACCGTATGTCTTTGAATAAATTTTCTGAGTCATTGCAATATCATTTATAATATCGCCATCGCGTATTCCAAATATTGTGTCAATTTTAGCACTATTTAACGTTTGCTTTAAAGTACACAATATATTGTTTGCTTAATTTTTGTTGCAAAATACTTATAATAAATTGCTAGTATATTTTATATATTTACATCCAATAACATTGCTAGCAATATTTTTGTAAATTTTATTGTTCCGCAGCATGATGTGGGTGCGGGCGGTATGTTTATCGGTAGCAGGCGGATTGATGCAAAATGGTGGCCGCTTTCAGATCGCTGATGCAAAATGACAGCAGGAACCTTCAAGAAATTTATTGAATCACGTAGATATAGGTTTCAGATGTCTGGGTGGATTACGCGAATGCACTCAGTCCGATTGCGTCAACGAAGCGACAAAAGGCATATTTTATGATCGCAGACACCATTCTTTTTAACGGCAAATTCACGACGCTTGATCGGAAAAATCCTATAGCTTCGGCTGTTGCCATTAAGGATGGCGTCTTTATTGCCGTTGGCACTGATGAAGAAGTGCTTGTCCACACAGGCGCGACGACCCGCAAGGTAGACCTGAAAGGTCGCAGTGCATTGCCGGGCCTTATTGATAATCACACCCACGTTGTGCGTGGTGGTCTCAACTTCAATATGGAGTTGCGCTGGGATGGGGTGCGCTCGCTGGCCGATGCGATGGACATGCTAAAGCGGCAGGTGGCCGTAACGCCCGCACCGCAATGGGTGCGTGTGGTTGGTGGCTTTACTGAGCATCAGTTTGCCGAAAAGCGTCTTCCAACCATTGAAGAAATCAATGCGATTGCGCCCGATACGCCCGTCTTTTTGCTCCATCTTTATGATCGTGCGCTGCTCAATGGTGCAGCGCTCCGTGCTGTCGGCTATGACAAGAACACGCCAAACCCTCCGGGTGGCGAAATCCTGCGTGATGCCAATGGCAACCCGACCGGCCTGCTGCTTGCCAAGCCCAATGCAGGCATCCTCTATTCGACGCTCGCCAAAGGTCCAAAGCTGCCGCTGGAATATCAGGTCAATTCGACCCGTCACTTTATGCGCGAGCTCAATCGTCTTGGCGTGACCGGCGTGATTGATGCTGGCGGCGGTAATCAGAATTACCCTGATGATTATGCAGTCATTCAACAACTGGCTGATGAAGGCCAGATGACTGTGCGTCTTGCTTATAATCTTTTCACGCAGAAGCCGAAGGAAGAGAAAGAAGACTTCCTCAACTGGACTTCTTCGGTGAAATATAAGCAGGGCAATGACTATTTCCGTCACAATGGCGCGGGCGAAATGCTGGTGTTTTCTGCTGCCGACTTTGAAGATTTTCGTCAGCCACGCCCGGATATGGCGCCTGAAATGGAAGACGATCTGGAAGAAGTTGTCAGGATTCTGGCGGAAAACCGCTGGCCATGGCGGATGCACGCAACCTATGACGAAACCATCAGCCGGTCGCTTGATGTGTTTGAAAAGGTCAATAAGGACATTCCGCTTGAAGGCCTGAACTGGTTTTTCGATCATGCCGAGACCATTTCGGACCGCTCGATTGATCGTATTGCAGCACTTGGCGGCGGTATCGCTGTGCAGCACCGCATGGCCTATCAGGGCGAATATTTCGTCGAGCAATATGGGCATGCGGCTGCCGAAGCGACACCGCCGATCGGGAAAATGCTTTCGAAGGGTGTCAATGTTTCGGCGGGTACGGATGCGACGCGCGTTGCGTCCTATAATCCTTGGGTTTCGCTGTCATGGATGATTACCGGCAAGACGGTTGGCGGTATGCAGCTTTATCCGCGCCGTAATTGTCTTGATCGTGAAACGGCGCTGCGTATGTGGACGGAAAAGGTCACATGGTTCTCCAATGAAGAGGGTAAAAAAGGCCGCATTGAGAAAGGCCAGTTTGCTGATCTGGTGGTGCCAGACAAAGACTTCTTCAATTGCAGCGAAGACGAAATTTCATTCCTGACGTCAGATCTGACCATGGTTGGTGGCAAGGTTGTCTATGGGGCGAATGCCTTCAAGGATCTGGATGAAAATTCAATTCCGCCTGCGATGCCTGATTGGTCGCCGGTGCGTAAATTCGGCGGCTATGCAGCATGGGGCGAGCCGGAAGGTGCTGGCAAAAACAGCCTTCGCCGCACAGCAATCTCCACATGCGGCTGCGCCAGCAATTGTGGTGTTCATGGACACGACCATGCGGCAGCATGGGGCTCGCAATTGCCAATCGGCGATCTCAAAGGCTTCTTCGGAGCGCTCGGCTGCGCCTGCTGGGCCGTCTGATTAAAATTATTAGAAATAACAACTGTTCAGGCGCCGTCATTGGCGCCTGATTTCTTTTTGGCCCATAAGATGGCGCCGCTTAAAAAAATCATATTTGAAGCGCTTTATCGTTTCTGCCCGCACGCGAACTGGGCATGGCTAATCGCCTGATGATAATTGCATTTTATGCAATAGAATAACAATTATTATTGCAATTGTTTGTGAATTCGCATTGGCGCAATATCCACTCATAGAACAACACGCAGAACCGAAAGCTGATGCAAAGAAAGGCATAATCTTCAAGAAGCAAGATGGCGCGTAAGCTATCTCTTCAATCGTCGAAACTCTTTGCACTCCCCAGTGTCGTAATAGCAAAGCTCAGATCTATCTGGCTTGCCCTTGCTCAAAGTCATTCAAACAAATCGCTCATCTCAAGGAGAAAACACCATGGCCTTCATCACCACACAAGACGGTACCGAAATCTTTTACAAGGATTGGGGCTCGAAGGATGCGCAGCCAATCATGTTCCATCATGGCTGGCCATTGAGCTCAGACGACTGGGACGCGCAGATGCTGTTTTTCCTCTCGAAAGGCTATCGCGTTATCGCTCATGACCGCCGCGGTCACGGCCGTTCGGCGCAGGTTTCTGAAGGTCATGATATGGACCATTACGCTTCCGACGCTTTTGCGGTTGTCGAGGCGCTTGATCTTAAAAATGTGGTGCATATCGGTCACTCGACTGGCGGTGGTGAAGTTGCCCGCTATGTCGCCAAGTATGGTGAGCCGGCAGGTCGTGTTGCCAAGGCGGTTCTGGTGTCTGCTGTTCCTCCGCTGATGCTCAAAACTGAAGCCAATCCGGAAGGCCTGCCTATCGACGTGTTTGACGGATTCCGCTCGGCTTTGGCCGCCAACCGCGCGCAATTCTTCCGCGATGTTCCTGCCGGACCATTCTATGGCTTCAACCGTGACGGTGTCACTGTGCAGGAAGGGGTGATCCAGAATTGGTGGCGCCAGGGTATGACAGGCAGTGCAGTGGCGCATTATGAAGGCATCAAAGCGTTTTCTGAAACCGATCAGACGGAAGACCTCAAAGCTATCAGTGTTCCAACATTGGTATTGCATGGCGATGACGACCAGATCGTGCCGATTGCCGATGCCGCGTTGAAGTCAATCAAGCTGCTCAAAAACGGTACACTCAAGACTTACTCGGGCTATCCGCATGGTATGCTGACGACCCACGCCGATGTATTGAACGCCGACCTGTTAGCATTCATTCAGGCTTAAGCTGATACGCGCTAGTGAATGGCTGCTCCACGAAAGGCGACAGGTATACCTGTCGCCTTTTTGTTAAGTTTTTAGCGTTAGTTTTTGTCGGCCGTTAGCGGGCAGGGGATAGATATGATGAATGCGGGTGCGGAACGCGGCGAATTTGTAAGTCTGATTGCGCCGATATTGGAGCCAATGGCCTCTGCACTGGAGTTTTTCGGTGTTGCCGTCATCATCATTGGCGTGGCTGTGGCAACCATCGTCTATTGTAAAGATGTGTTCGTTGTTTCGGGCGAAAATGCTTATACGCGTTACCGCGCAAATTTGGGCCGTGGCATTTTGCTTGGCCTTGAAATTCTCATTGGTGCAGACATCATCGCTACGATCATTTCTCCACTCACATGGGAAAGTGTTGGCTTGTTGGGCCTTATCGTTCTGATCAGAACCTTCCTCAGCTTTTCGCTTGAAGCGGAAATTGATGGCGAATGGCCATGGAAGCGCCGTAGTCGTGAGCATCGCTCTTAAAGTATTGTCGTTTTAACGCACATCCTGTTGCAAAAACGGGTTTTCGCTTCTCGCAATGTGCTTTCACCACCCTAAACCAACGTATAGCAGTAACAGACTTTCTGCTTGTTTCGCAGCCCTCCCGACGCGCCTAATCTCATAGGCACAGACAATATATGCCGGCAATAAATGCTTCGTTTGAAGCTTCTTTCAGAAGCTGAAGTTATAGCCGGTAACACGCCGGGAGACCTATAATGCTTGAAGATTATCCTGTGCAGGCGCTGCCTGCGGGAACGCGTGCGCCCGATTTTCGTTTGCCAGCAACCGCCGACCAGACGGTTTCGCTGGCAGATTTACGGGGTTCGCCTGTGATACTGGCTTTTTACCCGGCTGACTGGAGCCCTGTTTGTGGCGACCAAATGGGTCTTTACAATGAGATTTTGCCGGAGTTTCACCGTCACGGTGCGCAGCTTTTGGGTGTCTCGGTCGATGGAGTGTGGTGCCACGCAGCTTTTGCAGCGGACCGTCATCTTCATTTCACTCTGCTTGCTGATTTTGAGCCCAAGGGCGGGGTTGCCAAGCGTTACGGCGTTTATCGGCCAAAGGAAGGTATCGCAGAACGCGCGCTTTTCGTCATTGATGCGGAAGGTGTGGTCCGTTGGAGCTATGTGTCATTGCTTGGCATAAATCCTGGCGCTGACGGTATTCTTGCTGCGCTCGATGATCTGAAATCCAAGAATTGATTGAAGGGAATGATTATGTCGCGTCTTACAATTCCGGTAAGTGATGCAGATCATAGATCTGGCCCAGTATCGACCCGTTTAACTCTTGTAGAATATGGTGATTATGAATGCCCTTATTGTGGCGCAGCCTATCCGGTTCTGAAGGCTGTTCAGCAAGCGATGGGTGACAAATTGAGTTTCGTTTTCCGGAATTTCCCGCTGACCGAAATGCATCCCCATGCGCTGCATGCGGCAGAGTTTGCCGAATTGGCGGCAAGTGTTGGGAAGTTTTGGGAAGCTCATGATATGTTATATGAGCATCAGAGAGGTTTAAGCGATGATAGGCTTTTCCAGTATGGCGAAGTCCTTGGGCTTAACAAAACTCAGATTGTCGCAGCCTTTGAAGGCCAGTTTGACGACAAGATCCAGACAGACTTTTCCGGCGGCATTCGTAGCGGTGTGAATGGCACGCCAAGTTTGTTCATCAATTCTATGCGCTATGATGGTCCATGCGAGTTTAATGCACTGGTCGATATACTGCGTGAGATAGATGAAGGTTTAAGGTCTGGCATTTAAGCGGCGTTTTGTTTTGCAGATATCGTTGAGAAGGCTGTACCCAAACCTAGGTATAGGTTTGCAATTGTCAGAATTGGTCTATGGTCTTAGCCACGCGAATGTGGGGAAAATGACGAATGTCCAGCTATGCAGAGGGTTTGCATAAACGAGGCAATCATCTGGCGTTAGGGCTTGCAGCACTAACGCTGGCGCTTGGTGTTTTTTACGTTGATACCTTCACCGATATCGAAGGCGCAATTGCCGTTCTTTATACCATTGTCTTGCTGCTGGCAGCCGAAGTTACCGGACGGACCGGCCTTATAATCAGTGGTATAGCTTGTTTCGTTTTCACCATCGTCTCTTATTATGCTACCCATGGCCCCGAGCCGGATTTTCAAACCACTATCCGTCTTGCTGTCGCTGTTGCCGCCATCCTGGTGACGACGCTGCTTATTCTGAGAAATAAGTCCTCGCGCGAGCAATTGCTCGCTTCCCATACAGCCCTGCAAGACAGTGAAGAACGCTACCGTTCTATTTTTGATCGCACGCGAGTAGCGCTTTTCGAGCGGGACTATTCCCGGCTTCGCCACCAGATGATGAAGCTCAAGGCAGACGGTGTTACGGATGTTGCGGCCTATGCGCAGTTGCACCCCGATTTTGTAACTCAATGCATTCATATGGCGACGACTGTTGCTGCCAATGAAGCCGCTTTTGAGCTTCTGGGCACCAATAAAGATGAGACATCGGTCCATGATGCTCTCGTTTTACCGCAGGACTATCAATTCATTCCCGTATTGCAGGCGCTGCTTGATGAGCGGCGTTTTTTTGAAGACAAGTCCGAGTTGCGAACGCAAACGGGTGAAGAAAAGCTTGTTCTGCTGAGTATTAGTTTTCCCGCTGATCCGGCAGCTTTTAACCGTGTTGTCATTAGCATGGTTGATGTTACGCAGCGTGAATTGGCACAAAAGGCGCTGGTCGAAGCTCAGGCCGAACTGACAAAAGCGTCACGCGCAGCGACTGTTGGTGCCTTATCCGCTTCTCTTGCGCACGAGTTAAATCAGCCATTGGGCGCCATCATGCTTAATGCGCAGACCGTGTTGCGATGGCTGGATCGTAATCCACCGGATTTGAGTGCAGTACGGCGATCAGCGGAACGGATCATCCGAGACAGCGACCGCGCGAGCGAAATTATGCAGAATACGCGTAATATGTTGAACCGTGCCAAGCGGAAAGTTCAACAGATCAATCTTGCTGACCTGGTGCGCGAAACCATTGCTCTCATGGAACATGATTTGCAGCGCAGCACCACGCAGGTAACGATTATCAACAACTGGCGCTGGCCTTCCATCGAAGGCGTGCGGATTGAGTTGCAACAAGTGATGATCAACCTGATTTCGAATGCAATTCAGGCCATGGAAGTCTCCAGTATTCCATCGAAAGTCATTACAATTACGATTGACCGTACTGATAATGGGCTCGCTCTCATTGGAGTGCGCGACAATGGCCCCGGCATAGATCAGGACGTGTTGAAGCGGCTTTTTATGCCGTTTCACACAACCAAAGCTGCGGGTATGGGTATGGGGCTTTCGATCTCACGCAGCACGATTGAGGCGAGTGGTGGTACTCTGACTGGTACAAATTATATAACTGGGGGCGCAGAGTTTGAACTGCGCCTGCCAATCAGCTGGGAAGCGCACGATGCCTGACTTACGCAAGCCGCAACCGCAAAATGACAAGCCAGTTGTATTCATTATTGACGATGATCCATCAATGCGGGAGTCGCTCAGCGATCTGTTTCTATCAATGCAGTTTGAAGCAGAGGCTTACGAAAGCGCAGCCGGCTTCATGGCGCGATATTCCCAGAATGGTAGAGCTGATCGGCCCGGTTGTATTTTGCTTGATGTGCGTTTGCCGGGCATGAGTGGGCTTGATTTTCAGGGGCAGCTTGAGAAATCTGGCATTGCGTTGCCTGTGGTTTTTATGACTGGATATGGAGATATTCCAATGACTGTGCGCGCTATGAAAGCGGGCGCAGTTGATTTCCTTGCTAAGCCGTTCAAGGAGCAGGATGTGCTTGATGCCGTCAGCTCTGCCGTGCAGCGCGATACAGTGCGCAGGCAGGAGGCCGCACAAAACCAGTTAGTCGCCGATCTGGTGCAAACCCTTACGCCGCGTGAGCGCGAGGTTATGGATGCTGTGGTGACGGGTAAGATGAATAAGCAGATCGCATTTGATCTTGGTATCAGCGAAGTGACGGTTAAACTGCATCGCGGCAATGTTATGCGCAAAATGGACGTTCGATCGCTTGCCGACCTGGTTCGCAAGGCCGAATTGATTGGCGAAACGCTAAGGTGACCTGTATCTAAGTATGGTATATTTCTGCTTTCCGCGGGCGCATAAGTTTTCATAGAGCGCATATGAATGGGTAAACTTTTCGGGATTGTGCGCCAGAGTTAGCATAAACCAGATTTAGTATATCAAGGTCCAATATCTTGTCCGCATCGCATATTCATACCATTGCAATTGTTGATGACGATCACGGTATTCGTGAGGCTCTCGACGATCTCGTTAAGAGTTGCGGCTATGAAAGCCGTCTCTTTTTGTCTGCTGAAGATTACCTTGCGTATGACGCAAAGTCAGACATTGACTGTATGCTGGTTGATGTGAAGATGCCCGGACTGACGGGGATTGAGTTGCAGGCCGTTCTTAACAAGCACGCCGCACGCCCTCCTATGATTTTCATGACTTCCTATGAAGACGAGCGCACACGCAATGCGGCGATGGATGGTGGTGCTTTTGCTTTTCTCGGGAAGCCTGTCGATGTCGTCAAACTGCTTGCGCATCTCGAAGATGCATTAAACTCTTAAAGACTAAAGACGCTCATATAAAAACGCCGATCAGTTCTGAACTGATCGGCGTTTCTTGTTGTTGTTTTCTTATTCGTTGGGTGCTGGCTTATCGTTTGCGAAATGTGGAGATTTGAATCACAAGTGCTGCCAATGCAAGTGCACCGCCAAGCAAGCATACGTCGAACCAGCCGCCGTGTTTCCATGCCCATGTGGAAAGTGCAGCGCCTATCGCTCCACCAAAAAACATTGCGGTCATGAAGATCGTGTTGAGGCGGCTTCTTGCTTCCTGATCAAGCGCATAAATAATATGCTGGTTTGAAACAAGTGCGCTCTGAATGCCGAAGTCGAGCACAATGACGCCAACTATCAGGGCGATAATCGATGACCAGAGACCAAAGATTGCCCAGGAAATCAGTGTGAGAATGGTACCCATTAACACGACAAAAGCGGGGCCTTTGTTATCAGCAATGCGCCCCGCATAAGGGGCTGCAAATACGCCCACAGCGCCAACGACACCGAAAAGCCCGGCAACTCCCGCGCCCATGTTAAATTCTGGCGTTTGCAGATAAAGTGCGAGAATGGTCCAGAATGCAGAAAAAGCCGCAAAAAGTGCAGCTTGAGTGAGTGCCGCGATACGCAAGGCACTGTGTTCATTCCATATCGTCGCAAGGGAGCGGATTGCCGTTTTGTAGCGAAGCCCGGAGCTTTTATGGTGTTTTGGTAATGTGAAGAACATTAAAGCGCCAGCGAAAAGCGCTAACGGCACGCCAATCCAGAACATCTCGCGCCAGCCAGCATGTTGTCCGACAAAGCCTGATAGCGCCCGGCTGAATAATATGCCCGAAAGAACACCAGCCATAACAGTGCCGATGGTTGCACCACGCTTTTCAGGCAATGCAAGCGATGCTGCGAAAGGGACAATCTGTTGCGCAACAGTTGAGCATGCCCCTACGATAAGTGAAGTAATGACCAATGCAGACGCTGATGGTGCCATCGCCGCTAAAAGCAGTGCGACTGCTAAAAGAATAAACTGACCAATGATCAGCTTGCGCCTTTCGAGGATGTCGCCAAGTGGCAACAGAAAGAATAAGCCTATTGCATAGCCCAATTGTGTGGCGGTTGGAACGAGACCTGTCATGGGGTCGTTGGGGAAGTCGGCTTCTATGATCCCCAACATCGGTTGGTTGTAATAGATATTTGCGACCGCTATCCCGCCCGCAACTGCCATTGCGAATAAAGAAAGCTTTTTAAGGCCCGTACTTGTTGTTTGTGCGGTATCGTTTTGAGTGTCCATTTGACGGCTCTTGTTCACATCTGAGGATGGGAGGTATCTGATCCATTTTGATCGAAACATGCTTTAGTAAATCTCAGCAACTGCGAGATTGGAGGTAATTTCTGGGCGGGTCTGAAAACGGCGCCATGCACTTGGGGTTGTGCCGGTCATGCGACGGAAAACACGTGATAGGTGTGCCTGATCAGAAAGGCCGCAATCGAGAGCGATCTCACACAGTGGCGCTTTGCTGTTGAGCATTTTATCCTTGGCAAACTCGACGCGGCGCTGGATCACATAATTATGTGGCGAGACACCAAAACTGTTCTTAAACGCGGCTGAGAAATAGCTGGTGCTGAGCTTAACCTGGCTCGCCATATCATCGAGAGATACCGTGTAAGAAATGCGTTCATCAATAAAACGGCGCACGCGTTTGATCTGCCATGGTGCCAGTCCACCAACAACAATCCTGTCTTCTACGTCTTTGCCATGCGTTGAAGAATTGCCAAGCAGGCTTGATGCTTGATGAAGCAGATCAATCGCGATGGTCTCATCTTTTTCGAGAAGTTTTACAGCATTCAACAGCAGGGCAGATACTTTTATTGATGTTTCGTTTGCGAAAGCATCAAGCGGAAGGTTTGGCTGATAGTGGTGAGCGTTAGCTGCGAATGTTGACATCATCGATCTCCCGTAAAATCGTTGAACAGTGTTGGTGATGGGAGGATATTGCGATGATGGGGCGCTGTTCGTAACCGTACTATAAGTGCAAAACCATACACCTGAGTTTCGATGTTCTATACCTGAGTATAGGGTTAGCTTTAGAGCGCACGGATCGGCGGTTCAAAAAAAGGGGCCAATGGCCCCTTTCTTAAAAGTGTCGATAGTTTTGATCAGCCGTTCGTCCCACGCAGGGTCTCGAACAGGAACCAGACGCGGCGTTCGCCTTCATCAATCCAGTTTTCGAGCAGGCTTGCGGTTCCCACATCACCATATTCGTCACACAATTCGTGCAGAATACGCATGCTCTCGACCAGAGCTTTGTTATCATCGCGCAGTTCAGCAAGCATTTCGTGTGGATGTACGAATTCCGCATCATTATCGAGGATGCGCTGGTGACGCGCAATGTCGCCGATGGAGCGAAGTGTGTTGCCACCAAGCTTGCGCGCGCGTTCGGCCAGATCGTCGGTAATTGCAAAGATCTGATCACCCTGTTCATCCAGAAGCAGGTGGTAATCCCGGAAATGTGCGCCAGACATATGCCAATGGAAATTCTTCGTCTTGAGATAAATGGCAAACACATCCGCAAGAAGTGCGCTGATGCCGCCGGAAATTTCCTTCACGGCTTCTTCTGGGAAACCACTTGGTGTTTTGAGTGAGGCGGAGCGGCGGGATTTGACATTATCGGTCATAATGATGGTCCTTTCATGCGTGACTGTGTTTGATGGGTCGGGAGGCAGAAAGTCGTAGTGGTAGTTTCTGAACAGAGCGGACAGGTTTTCTATACTCTATCCGCTCAGTCTATGATCAAGATGACAGCTAGTCTTGCATATTCCAATTTCATTTGGATATCTTTTTAAGAAAACATGCAGTTCACAACAGTATATCTTTAAACTGGCTTGAGCATGTGCCTTACGACTGGTGGTGTGTCACCCAGGTGGAATTTGTTCAACGTCTTTTGATCAAGCTGATCTGAATGGGTGACACGGGCATGCTGGCGCTGGTGTTCGATCCAGCTTTCAACGATGAAGGCTTCGACCACACGACCGGGTTCTGCCACATCTTCCCACACATCCCAGCGGATTGCGCCATCACGGTACCGCACTGCACTGAACTTGCGCAGAGCTGCGGTGAATTCCGCAAGACGCTGTGGTTCGATCTTGTATTCGATTTCGATCAGGACAGGACCGCGATCACCTTCAGGACGAACAGCAACAACTGGTTCTGCCCAATGGTTTGAAGGTGCGAGATCGGTGGTCGAGTCCTTTGGTAGCTGCCAGATGCGAGCCAATACCAGAGAGATAACCAAAGCAACGGCTGCAACGACAAGTGCGGTTGTGACATTGAAGCGTGATGCGATCGTTCCCCAGATGATGCTGCCGCCGGTCATGGCGCCCTGGAACACCAGAAGATAAACAGCGAGGGCACGAGCCTTGACCCAGCCCGGTGCAGCCATCTGTGCTGCGACGTTGAGCGAGGTCAGCATGCCGATCCATGCAAGGCCAGCAAGGAACATGACAACGCCACCGATCCATGCATTCGGTACGAGTGCCAGTGTGAGGGTTGCAAAGGCAAACAGGAGAGTTGCCCAGACGGAAATAGTGTTTGCAGCAACGTTCTTGCGCAGTTTCTTCAGAATAAGCGCACCAAGTACGGCACCTGCACCCATACAGCCAAGAAGAGCACCATAGCCAGCGGCATCAAGACCAAGCTCGCGGCGGCCAACCAGAGGAAGCATGGCCCACAACGCGCTGCCGAACAGGAAGAAACCAGCTGAACGGATCAGAACAAGACGCATTGCAGCCGAGTGACGTGCATAGCGATAGCCTGCGCGAAGAGCACCGAAGAAATGTTCAGGCGGAAGAGCAGATTCGGTCGGCTTGCGTTTCCAGAAGAAGATCACGCCGAGAACTGCGATGACGGAGACAGCGTTGAGTGCGAAGACGGCTGGAATGCCTGCCAGTGCAACAATGACGCCGCCTAATGCAGGGCCGATGGCACGGGAAATATTGACACCGAGACTGTTAAGCGCAACTGCATCAGGCAAAGCCTGCTTGTCAACGAGTTCTGGAACAATCGCCTGAAACACAGGGGCGCTGAGTGCTGCCGATATGCCAAGCACGAAGGTCACACCAAGCAATACCCACGGAGTTGTGAGGCCAGCGAGGGTGAGCATTGCAAGTGTTGCAGCGCCGAGAAGACCCAAAATCTGTGCGCCGAGAAGCAGTTTGCGGCGATCAACAATGTCGGCCATGGCACCGGCGGGCAATGCCAGCAGGAACATCGGCAATGTTGTTGCGGCCTGTACGAGCGCCACAAACATTGGGCTTGGCGAGAGGGAAGTCATCAGCCATGCAGAGCCAACATCGTTCATCCATGTGCCGATATTGGAGATGATGGTTGCGATCCAAAGCGCTCTGAAAACGCGGAAGCTCAATGGGCCGGATGCATTATCCTGTTTGGGGGGAGTGGCGGCGGTCATCTTGTTTCCTTTTCAGAATTCAGATGCTTTGAAAGGGGGATGGATTTGGGTGTGCAGCTTGGCTGCAAATATCATGCGCCGTGTATGGATGATTGTACATTCATACCGGCTTCAAGATGGCCCGGCTTTTGTGCCGGGCCGTTCTTGAATTAAAGGGCTGGCTTTGGCTCGAGGCGTGGGCCTGTGTGCTGGCTACGAGATTTTGCACCGTGCACCATCGTGTAGGCATAATCGACGCCCATGCCATAAGCACCTGAATGTTCACGCACGATGTTCATCACGGCATCATAGGTTTCACGGTGTGCCCAGTCGCGCTGCCATTCAAGCAGCACCTGCTGCCAGGTTACAGGAACAACACCGGCCTGAACCATGCGATCCATCGCGTAATTATGGGCTTCCAGTGAGGTGCCGCCCGATGCATCGGCGACCATATAGATTTCGTAATCGGTGTCGTTGAGAGCAGAGAGCGCGAAAGTGGTGTTGCAAACTTCGGTCCAGAGACCGGAAACCACGATCTTCTTGCGGCCTTCAGCTGCACCCTTTGCGAGCGCTTCGCGGACTTTCAGATCGTCCCACGAGTTCATCGATGTGCGTTCGAGAAGTGGTGCGTCCGGGAAAACATCGAGCAGTTCCGGATAGGTCTGGCCTGAGAAACTGTCGGTTTCAACGGTGGTGATAACGGTCGGAATATTGAAAACCTTGGCGGCCTTTGCCAGTCCAACAGTATTATTCTTCAAAACCTGACGATCGATGGACTGTACGCCGAAAGCCATCTGCGGCTGATGATCGATGAAAATGATCTGGCTGTTGGATGGGGTGAGAACTTCGAGCTTGTTGGACATGGTTATCTCCGTTTGATTTGGGTTTGTCTGTTGTTGGCTGAGATCGTTTGGTTGTGCCCTGTGATCTCGTTGAACCCAAATTAGCCGGATTGATAATTGATAACAATTGCTACAATAATTGTGATTATATTGCGTTTTATGTAATAATTATTGTGCGAGCTAAACGAGCAAAAATGCCACGAACCGCTATGAAATGGCCCGTGCGTCTTGTCCGAATTGGTGAAAGCGGTTGATGAAGAAAGCTAGGATGAACGGTTCACATTCTCTTTTGTTTTTTTGCCAGCCCCGGGGGTGAGGCTGGCAAGGTGCTAAAGCCCAAACCTGATGGGCTTTAGCTGGCAGATTTGGTTAACTGAACGGCTTGTTGATCACCAATTCCACATTCAGGTCTTCCGGTACGCCTAGTCGGAATGCCCGATCAAGAGCGGGATCATTGAGTGCTAATTCCAAACTCAAAGCGGCAAGTGATGCCTGTGTTTGAGGTCCGCTCCGAACAATGGATTCCGGTGAAGAGTGGTCGATCACGATCCCGAAGATCGACAGAGTTCCATCTGCATTATCGACAATTTCGATTGTGCGTGATTGTTGCGGGTAATCAATGTGGGAAGCTGTATTGATTTCCCATAGGCCGTTCATCGGATTATGTGGATTGTAGTGGTTCCATATACGGTTGCAATGCGTATGGCCATTAACCCAGAGAATGACATTTGGGTAGCGTGAGACAAGCGCTATGAATGCGTCAGACCCCAATCGCTCCACATCTGGCTGTCCTGCTGGAGCGCGTTTAAGATTGTCGAAAGTGATCGAGTTGTGATGTGAGAAAAGCGTAACGAGTTGATTGCGGTTTTTCGTTTCTACGCGCGTGCCGTCGGCAGCATAATAACTTGATGAAACAGATTGTAATTGGTCTTCCAGCCACTTGGCTTGATCAATGTCCAGCGAACCGTCAGGGCCACCATTCGTATTGGTCGTATCCAGCATAATCCCGGTTACGCCATCTGCCATTTGGAAGCGGTAATAAGCATTTTTCTTGTCCAGATTGTCTTGAGAAAAGCCATGCCCAGCCGGGCCGTGTGGACCATCATTATCAAGATGCATCTGAATGAATTCAGACTTCGTAAAAGGGTTACGCAGTGGGGATGATTTCACTGGTCGTGACGGTAATTTCGAAAGCATCTGGCTGAGTTGGGCTTTATCGCCCTGAACCAGCTCACCCATGAAATCAATGACTTGCATTCCGCTGGGTAGTGCAACAGGGATGCGATCACTAACCGCCATTGCCGCAACGAACGCGCTAAAATTCCCGCTGGAGAACACGCCAAAGTCCAGCTCATCATGATTGCCGAACCCTGTGTACCAGGGCATGTTCAGCCCCTGTGTAGTGATAGGCTGGCTAATATGCCCCAGAAAGCCTTCAATGACAGGATAGCCGTAAGCGCGTTTCCAAAGATCATCTGTTTGGTTGCCGGTAACGGGTTCAGGATGCCAATAAGCGTCATATACTTCGGGTGAGGTAGCGACATTGTCCTGAATGCCGATATAAGGCGCATCCGTAGCTGACATTGAGGTTACGCCGCCATTTAAAGTGGTGACCACAGCATGTAACTCATGCTTTGCTCGGGTATCGGCATTGTCTCCAGTGGAAATTGCAAAGTCAAAATCGCGTCCGCAGACAGGCCCCTTCCGGACACTATTGATGCGCCGGACCATAGCATCGAGCACTTGCAATGTCAGTGTATCCTGAGGGCGCCAGGCATTTGATAGCGGCGCTCCGTCGATCACGCCATTAAGGCCGCCATATTGACGGATGAATGCTGCATGACTTGGTGATGCCGCATCAATGACATGCAGGTCTGTCAAATGAGCAAAAGCCGCTAATGGCTTTCGACGTGTATCGCGACCATCTTTCGCGGCGGCAAGGTCTTCTCGCACGATAATTGGCCAAGGATTGTCGGAGACCAGCATACGATATCGTTTGCCCTTGCTTAGATATTCGCCCGGCACAATTGAACAATCAAGAGTGGTCACAGCGTCTGTAACTTCTTCACTCGCATAAGCCGTATTCTTTTCGCAGGCGCAGGCCATCGATAATGTCGGATAACTTGCTGTTAAAGCAACTCCAGTTTTTAGAAATGACCTTCTTGAAAACAATGTTTCAAATTTCATTTTACAATCCTTAAAATATGAAACTTCATTTACAGTATAGACCTATTTCCATTAAAAAATAACAAAATTAATTGAAGTTTATATTTAGAATAAGTAAATTATATTAAAAAAATATTGGTAACTATTATAAATGAATTGCAGCGGTTGACGCACAGAAACGCGACAATAGATTGTTGCGCATGACCCAAATAGCGATTGATCAGAATTATCTTCTTGAAAAACTATCAGCCCTACTGGCAATTCCAAGCCCTACAGGTTTTACGGATGAAGCGGTGCATTTTGTTGCACGCGAACTCGAGCGGCTCGGCCTTGAAGTGGTGCTGACCCGGCGCGGCGCAATTCGCGCACGACGCAGCGGCAAGTCCAGAAAGCCAGCGCGTGCTATCGTTTCTCATCTTGATACACTCGGCGCGCAGGTCAAATATCTCAAACCCAATGGTCGGCTTGAGCTTGTTTCAATCGGCAACTGGTCGGCACGCTTTGCTGAAGGTGCCCGCGTTTCGATCTTCTCATCCAAAGGCACCTATCGCGGGTCTATTCTGCCATTGAAAGCCTCCGGCCATACGTTCAATGAAGAAGTAGATACGCTGCCGGTTGGCTGGAATTACATCGAGCTGCGTGTTGATGCGCTGGCGCGTAACAAGGAAGACCTGATTGAGCTGGGCATCGATGTAGGCGATATTGTTGCAATCGACCCTATGCCTGAATTCATCGATAACGGATTCATCGTTTCGCGTCATCTGGATGACAAGGCAGGCGTTGCAATCATGCTGGCTTCTCTTGAAGCCATGCAGCGGCTGAAAGTGGAAACGCCAGTTGATACCTACTGGATTTTCACAATCGCTGAGGAAGTGGGCGTTGGCGCATCTGCGGCAATCGTGCCGGATATTGCCTCGCTGGTGGCGATCGATAACGGTACAACCGCTCCCGGCCAGAACTCGTCTGAGTTCGGCGTAACTCTCGCCATGGCTGATCAGACCGGCCCGTTCGATTATCATCTGACCAAGAAGCTTTACGCGCTTTGTGGTGAGCACGACATTCCGGTGCAGAAAGACGTCTTCCGCTATTATCGTTCCGATGCAGCATCGGCGGTTGAGGCTGGTCACGACGTTCGCACAGCGCTGTTGACCTTTGGTGTTGATGCTTCACATGGTTATGAGCGCATTCATGCAAGTGCTCTGACGTCCATCGCCAAACTGACCGTTCATTATGCGATGAGTGACGTTGAGATTAAACGCGACGCTGAAGAAACAACCAGGGGTGTGAAGGGCTTCACCCATCAAACATCGGAAACAGCCGAGCAGGAACTCAAGCCGGGCGACAATCCACAAAACACATAAATTTCGGAACCATACCGGCGCACATGCATTAGCAACTATGCAGGCCGCCGCCAAAACTCACGCGACGGCCTCCTTTTTTATAGATTACAATGGAGGTTTCGACCCTTTTTATGTGTGGAATTTGCGGAGAAGTCAGGTTCGACGGTGCGACACCGTCGGTTTCGGCAATCTCGAAAATGGCAGACGTTCTCGCCCCCAGAGGGCCTGATGCAGCTGGCATTATTGTACGTGGCAATGTTGGCTTTGGACACCGGCGGTTGAGAATTCTCGATCTGTCGGAAAAATCACAGCAGCCGATGATTGATGCAGATCTCGGCATCAGCGTTGTTTTCAACGGCTGCATTTACAATTTCCGCGAATTGCGCGCTGAACTCGAAGCCAAAGGCTACCGCTTCTTTTCCGATGGCGACACGGAAGTCATTATCAAGGCATGGCACGCCTGGGGCGAAGAATGCGTTTCTCGCTTTTACGGCATGTTCGCCTTTGGCATCCATGAGCGCGATACTGGCCGTGTGATTTTTGCCCGCGACCGTTTTGGCATCAAGCCGCTTTATCTGGCAGAAGTAAGCGGCGCGCTGCGTTTTGCCTCCACCCTTCCTGCACTCGTAAAGGCGGGCGGTGTCGATACGTCAATCGACCGTGCAGCGCTGCATAATTATATGAGCTTCCACGCCGTGGTTCCGGCTCCGCGCACAATATACAATGGCGTGCGCAAACTGCCTGCCGCCACCATCCGCGTTTATCAGGCTAATGGCGAGTTTCGCGACCGCATCTATTGGCAACCGCCACATAGCCGTCTGGCTGGCGACAGTGCTATCAGCCGCGAAGAATGGCAGGAACAGCTTCTTGATATGCTGCGTGTTGCCGTCAAACGCCGCATGATCTCGGACGTGCCGGTTGGTGTTTTGCTTTCAGGTGGTGTGGATTCAAGCCTGATTGTTGGTCTTCTTGCCGAAGCCGGACAAGCCGGCCTCATGAGCTTCTCGGTTGGCTTTGAGGAGGCCAATGGCGAAAAGGGTGATGAATTTGTCTATTCCGACCTGATTGCTAAGCATTTTGGCACTGATCATCATAAGATTTTCGTGCCGTCATCTGATCTGATGGATGCGCTTCCCGGCACCATTGCCGCCATGTCGGAACCGATGGTTTCCTATGACAATGTTGGCTTTTATCTCCTGTCGAAGGAAGTTTCCAAGCATATCAAGGTCGTGCAATCCGGTCAGGGTGCCGACGAGGTCTTTGCTGGCTACCACTGGTATCCGCCGCTGGTTGGCTCCAAAGATGTGGTCAGCGATTATGCAAAAGCGTTCTGTGACCGCTCGCATGATGTGCTCGCCACGCAGCTTGCATCCGAATGGATGCCGGAACGCGATTATAGCCGCGAACTGATTGCCGAGCATCTGCTGCGCGATGGTGCAGATACGCCAGTTGACGCAGCACTTCGCCTCGACAGCAATATTATGCTGGTCGATGATCCGGTCAAACGCGTGGACAACATGACGATGGCGTGGGGACTGGAAGCCCGTGTGCCGTTTCTCGATCATGAACTTGTTGAACTGGCCGCTCGTATACCGCCTGAAGAAAAGCTGCGCGATGGCGGCAAGGGCATTCTGAAGGATGTGGCCCGAAAGGTTATACCAAGCGAGGTAATCGACCGTAAGAAGGGCTACTTCCCGGTGCCGCAGCTTAAATATATCGCTGGTCCCTATCTCGATATGCTGCGTGATGCGCTTTCATCGCAACAGGCGCGCGAACGCGGACTTTTCCAGCGCGACTATCTCGACCGGTTGTTCGCGAATCCTTCCGAGCACATCACGCCGCTTCGTGGTTCCGAGCTTTGGCAGGTCGGACTGCTTGAAATGTGGCTTCAGACACAAGAGGCGGCCTGAGATGAATAAACCTCAGATGAAAAAGACAGGTGGGACTGAAATGGCGCGGCAGAAAGCAAGGGGCAGAAACGCTTTCTCGCACCGGCTGACGCGGCTGCGTACACCCGAAAGCGCTGGCTTTTATCAGGAACACCTGCCCGGTCAGACGCAACAGGGCGAACGCGACGCCAACCGCAATACAGTACTTGATTGCGGTTGGGGGCGCCTGCTTTTCGCGCAGACTTTTGAAAGCAACGAAGCGATCATTGAAGCGTTGCGCGCAGAAGCGCCGCTAAGCCGCGATATCCTGTTTTATGTTAGTGATCCGCATGTGCTGCTGTCGCTTGCGCCCCAGGAGATCTTCCTCGATCCGTCGCACACCTATCGGCTGGAGCTTTCCAACTATCGGGCGAGTAACCGCAGCACGCGCGGCATCACCATTCGCCGTGCTATATCTGAGATCGATGCCGACGGCATCAATGCCGTCTATGCGGCCTGTGGCATGGTGCAGTTGCGCGCTGACTTCTTTTCTTGCGAGCGTGACAACCGCGCTGTTACCTATTTCGTGGCCCAGGATGATGCGACAGGCGAAATTGTTGGTACAGTCACGGGTATCAATCACCAACGCCTGTTCAATGACCCTGCTCAGGGCGGTTCGCTCTGGTGCTTGGCCGTGCATCCCCAAGCACGTCAGCCGGGCATTGGTGAAAAGCTCGTGCGTAAGCTTGCCGAGCATTTTCAGGCGCGTGGTTTAAATCATGTTGATCTCTCGGTGCTTTACGACAATGACAATGCAATCCGGCTTTATGAAAAGCTGAAATTTCGCCGCGTGCCGCTTTTTGCTATCAAACGCAAAAATGCGATCAATGAGAAGTTTTTCGCCCAGCCGATCAACTCACTTGATGCGCTCAACCCTTATGCGCGTATCATCGTTGACGAAGCGCTTCGCCGTGGCGTGCATGTTGATATCACGGATGCGGAAGGCGGCTTCTTCCGTCTCTCCCATGGCGGACGCTCTATCCATTGCCGTGAAAGCCTCTCTGAAATGACATCCGGTGTCGCCATGTCGATTTGTGACGACAAGGCCGTCACCCGCCGCACTGTCGCAAAAGCCGGTTTGAGCGTACCTGAGCAGATCGCGGCTGATGCAGATGATAAAACGCTGGAAGCTTTTCTTACAAAGCACAAGACGCTGGTCATAAAACCGGCACGTGGTGAACAGGGCCGCGGGATTTCAGTGGGTATCACCACCATGAAAGACCTGCGCGCGGCCATCAAGCAGGCACGCGAACTCTGCAATCAGGTACTGCTTGAGGCCTGTTTTGAAGGCGAAGATCTGCGACTGGTGATTATTGATTACAAGCTGGTTGCTGCCGCTGTGCGTCGTCCGCCACGGGTGATCGGTGACGGCAAATCAACCATCCGCCGTCTTATCGAAGTTCAGTCACGCCGCCGTATGGCTGCAACAGGTGGTGAAAGCCGCATCCCAATTGATGCTGAGACCAAACGCTGTCTCGAGCAGCAAAGCCTTACACTTGACGATGTGCTTGACGACCGACGCGAAATTACAGTGCGCAAGGCTGCGAACCTTCATACTGGCGGCACTATCCATGATGTGACGGCCACGGTGCATCCAACGCTGGTCGATGCCGCCTGCAAGGCTGCAAGCGCAATCGGCATTCCGGTGGTTGGTATTGATTTCATGGTGAAGTCACCGGAAAAGCCCGACTATGTTTTCATCGAAGCCAATGAGCGTCCGGGCCTTGCCAATCACGAACCACAGCCAACTGCGGCGCGCTTTGTCGAGTGCATGTTCCCGCAATTGGGAACCACGATAGCGCTATAAATAAAGCCCGAATGCAGGATCTGCATTCGGGCTTTATCATCGAAGAAGGGTGTAGAAGCGTTGTTTAAACCGCTTCGTCGTGAGATGGTTTTTCCCAAAGGTTGACGCCACCTTCCACCGCATAGCGATCAATTTCGGTGAGTTCTTCCGCAGTGAATGCAAGGTTGTTGAGTGCTGCAACGTTCTCTTCAACCTGCTTTGCGGAGCTTGCACCAATCAGTGCAGAAGTAACGCGTTGATCGCGTAACACCCACGCAAGAGCGAGCTGTGCCAGCGATTGTCCGCGACGCTTTGCAATCTCGTTCAAAGCTTTGGCGCGTTCGATGTTTTCTGGTGCAAGATGTTCCTGATGCAGGAAATGACCACCCGGACGATTGACGCGCGAATCTTCTGGCACGCCGTTGAGATATTTGTTGGTTAGCAAGCCCTGCGCCAGCGGTGTGAAAGCAATGATGCCGGATCCGACTTCATCACTTGCGACCAGCAGATCTTTTTCAATCCAGCGATTAAACAGATTGTAAGACGGCTGATTGATCAGCAACGGCACCTGACGCTCCTCAAGCAGTTTCGCGATTTCGCGGGTCTTATTGCCGGAATAGGATGATATGCCGACATAAAGCGCTTTGCCCTGACGAACAGCCGATGCCAATGCATCGGCTGTTTCCTCAAGCGGTGTATTTGCGTCAAAGCGGTGAGAGTAGAAAATGTCTACATAATCAACGCCGAGACGTTTCAGACTCTGATCAAGGCTTGAAAGCAGCGCCTTGCGTGATCCGCCGCCCGCACCATATGGTCCCGGCCACATATCCCAGCCCGCTTTGGTCGAAATGATCAGCTCGTCGCGATAGGCTGCGAGCTCATGTTTCAGAATTTGTCCGAAATTGATTTCAGCAGAACCCGCCGGTGGTCCGTAATTATTGGCGAGATCGAAATGAGTGATGCCGAGATCGAACGCCTTAAACAGAATTTCGCGCTGCCGATCGAGCGTCGTTGTATCACCGAAATTGTGCCACAGACCAAGAGAAATAGGAGGTAATTTCAACCCCCTCTTGCCGACGCGGCGAAAGGTTGCGGAATCGTATCGGCGAGCATCAGGAATATAGGTCATTGAATTGTCCGTCAGAGAAATCGGCAGGATTCGGAAAATAGTGTTTTGAGTATGTTACAGTTTATAGAGCGTGCTGAAAGTAGCTATCATTCTAATAGGCAGCTATTTTTGGGTATATTTATGGCGCGATGAGCAGGTCTATTCCGCCGCTATCAGTGCTGCTTGCGGTTCATATGCTGTATCAGCAGGCTTCAGCGATACATAACCATTTTGTATCTCGAGAACATGGGAATAGACGCTTTCGCCGGTTTCGAGCGTTGGCAGCTTTTCCTCATGCATGATCGAGATGACGATTGCTTTCGAGCAATGTGTCTTGAGCGCGGTGTGGAAGCGCAGTTTTGATGCAGGATCGAGTGCGCCCGTTGCTTCATCGAGAAAGATAACCGACGGCTTGTGCAGCAAGAGGCGCGCCAGCATGATTTTCTGCTTCTGGCCACCTGAAAGCACCATGTCCCATGCTGAGCCGTCAGCATTCTCGTCATTCATCCGTAGAATAAACTCGCCAAGTCCTGCCTCATGCAAGACGGAAGCGACCGTAAGATCATTGAATTCGCTCTCAGCTTCAGGAAGGCAGATGAGCTGCTTTAATGACACGTTCGGAAATTTGGCTTCCTGTGGTGTGTAAATAGTTTTCTGACTCTCAGGATAGGTGATTTCACCAGCTCCGTAAGCCCAAAGGCCGTTCAGCGCTTTGATGAAAGATGTTTTGCCGGAACCGGATTCACCACGCATATAGACCCAGTCGCCCGCCCGGATATTGATCACGCCAGAGCGTAGAAATGGTGTTTCCGTATCCGGGCCTTGCATGAGCGCAAGATTGCGCACTGAAAGGCCAAAACGCTGATGTTGCGTTGCAAAGCTAAAGCGATTGACGCCAGACTTGGCATAGAATGCGCTCGGTTCCTGAACAGCTTCGATTGACTGCGCCAGCCCCATGACACGACCCGCATTCGCACGCAGATTTGCGATTGCAGGCATAACCTGAATAAACCATGAGCAATCATTGATCATGGCGGCGACCAGTTCAGCGCCTGTCACGTAATTGCGGAAACTGACAGCACCGCTCATATACGGCACGATGCCCGGTATATAGGCGATGATGCGATTGGACAGGAAGCCATAGGCTTGAGAGAATGCGAGATAGGCGGCATCGAAGCGGTTAAGGCGGTTCCATGTTCCGTCTACATCTTTGTAAAGGCGCCTATTGACCGAACGTTGAACCCTTTCGCCGTCTGATGCGGAAATCTGGAAACTGCGGCGTAGCAGCGTTGTCCATTCGCCACGATAAGAGCCTTCCGCTTTTTGCATGCCGAGATTGAGTTGCTCCAGCTTCCTGCCGATTTTTACAGCGATGAAGGTTCCAATTGGCACATAAACAATAATGGCAACAAACGCTAAGGCGGCACCGCCATAAGAACCGAGAAACTCAAGGCCGCTGACTTCGGTTGAGATTTCGAGCAGTTTCTGGCCGATAAAGAATGCCGAGAGCACAACGCCGACAATGCCCATAACAAGACCGATGGCACCACCCGTCATGCCCTTAATAGATTCCTGCAAGCGCTGGTCTACGTTGTCGGGAAGGTTCGAACCTTTGCCTTGCTGGAGATGAAAATGCGTGTGGTTTCGATCAAGCATTGCGTCAGAAAAGCTGTCATTGAGCCACTTACGCCATTTGCGATGCAAGGTGGTGGACAGAAGATGCCGGAAGCCAACAAGGATCACATCCTTGCCCAGCATAAGCAGGATCAACACGCCAGCATTGAGCGCAATGGCCATTAAAGGATTTTGAACCGGCGCGCTTTTTACGTTGACGATGGAATTCATCAGATGGCCGGAGGCCTCTGCCACCCAAACTGTCGTCTTACTGATAAAGGCAGTGAAGATGAAAATCGCAGCAGTCAGAGCCCAGGCTTCTTTCCAGCGATCCGACACCCAATAGGCGCGCATCAGACCCCAGAATGACGTCATTTGAGACATGGCAGTGCGATGCCCTGTGTTCAGGGATTGCTGTTGTGTCTGCCGGAATGCCTTCAATTCGTAACCACCTTGCCGATAACGCTATGTAACAGATTGCAACAAATTGTGGTTAACGAAGTGTTAATAGTCAACGCAATCTGCGATCACGTTTCGGTGGTAAAACTGAAACATTTTTTAAACCGTTGAATTGTTTTAGCGAATTGGAACGGCGTAGTTGTGGTTATTGAACGATCTCATGCTGTTGTGGCCCCAAAAGCACGATAATCGGTTCAACAATCCTCGCAAAAACGACGGGCGCTAATGGATTCGTTTTTAAACAGCCCATTCCACATCGGTGGTAAAGGCAATGGTCAGCCAGCGATCCGGGCCTTCACCGCCAAGCGCGTTACCGATTTCATCACGCAGAGCATCCCATTCCTCAAGCTTCCTTGCGGGCTGGTCACGAGGCACGATGAAATAGAGTTCCATTTGCTTGCCTCGGCCCACTTTCGCGACATAGGCGCGATAGGATTTAAAACCGTGTCGTTCGACCACTTGCCGCGCAACGGTATCAACGTGTTCCTTCAGATCGAGGGGTGTGACGAGCAGCATATCGGCCAATGCCTGTTTGATCGTTCCGATAGGCATCGGGATAATCACAATACAAACCAGCGCGAGAACTGCCGGATCGATATAAGGTGTTATCCAGTCAAGATGAGTGCCTTGAATGGCATAGCCCACCGTGAAGGCGATGAGGAGTGCTGCCGTAATGCCGCCGGACATGATCCATGCCTTGGCGTCCAGAGCGATGAAATCTGACTTAAGTTTCCGGTTGGCTCGCGTCTCTAACCAAGCCATACCAAGGCAGGCGATGAGTGCAACCACTGCATAAAAAATCGCATAGCTGAATTCGAGACTGCGCCCGCCATCCATTAAGCTGCCAATTGCATTGATAAGTGCGTAAATCGCCACGCCGGTTAGCATAATACCATTGAGGCCGAGAACCATTGGCTCCAGATGCCAGAAACCCATGGTGAAACGATCACGCAATTTACCGCTTGGCGGTTCAGCAAGTGCAGACAAGGTAATCAGTCGAGCCACCATAAGCGCAAGTCCGCTCATCGCTGCATCGGCCAGCATATAAACACCGTCAAAAACAATTGAAAATGAACCAGACAAAAGGCCAAAGACGACGCCAAAACCGGCAATAAAAATTGTAACCGCTATGGATGTTTTTAAAATAGATTGTTCACTATGCAATTTTTACTCCAAATTGATTTGAAATAACGGCAATCAATAGGGTGAATGGCTCACACGTGCCGATATTTAACTCCAATTTATATGAATATTATTGAAGAGGCAATTTCGGGTTTGTTTTATTCGATCTCTCTATAGCGTTCTTAAATGTGGACGAACCAAGCAGTCGCCAGACATTGAGGTCGATAGCCGCTATAAATCTGTGCGACTCGGCTTATCGCGCATGGGCGAGACTTCTCTGGCATTATCCCTGCTATTCACAGGCAAGTCTCAATTTAGCCAAGATTAAATAAATTTGATCCGTCTATCCGTTGACGAGTTTTTAACTTCAGATACTATATCTAGTGTTCAAGGTTCTTGCGATTCGTGAGAATTGAAAGCGAAGATGGGAATACGGTGCACCATATCCATGATGGATGTGGCTAAGCCGTAGCTGCCCCCGCAACTGTAAGCGGTTAGCCGATGTCCGAATGCCACTGGGTTAAACCGGGAAGGTGGGCAAAGGCGTTAAGTCGTGAGCCAGGAGACCTGCCTTGAACAAGAACGTCAACGGGCGGGGTGTCGGTTGGTGCGTGATAGAATGTTGGCAAAGTTTTGCCACGTCTTTTGCCGCCCTGGATATCCCCTCAAAAGCTTCGGGGTGAAAAGCATGTCGATTGATTTAGAGCCGAATATTTCCGGTCCGCCCGGTACGGGCTAGTTTACAGGACACGCGCTCTCAAAGAGCGTTTTGCCTCTCGGTTTTGTGTTTGTCACACGCATTCCGCAATGCGTGGATGTTTTTTTGCGTGTTCATTCCAGTAAAACGCAGTCAATAAAATCTCAGTTTTTAACCATGATCCGGTGCAATGCGGCTTCGGATTGTTGCTGAAAAACCCTTATCCCCAGTGAGGAAAAAATGAACGTCACCGTCTATAGCAAGCCAGCCTGCGTCCAGTGCACCGCCACCACCCGCGCACTTGATCGTCAGGGCATTGAATATGCTGTCATCGACATTTCTGCAGACAGTGATGCATATGATCTGGTTCAGGGGCTTGGCTATCGTCAGGTGCCGGTTGTTGTTGCTGGTGAATCCCACTGGGCTGGTTTCCGTCCGGATATGATCAGCTCGCTCGCTTAAGCCCAATCGCTGTCAGGGTTTGCCATGGGCCAGATCGTTTATTTTTCCAGCCGTTCCGAGAACACGCATCGCTTTGTGATGCGTCTTGGGATGCGTTCAAAGCGCATTCCGCTGGAAAGCCATGAAGACGATGCTGGCCTGTTGCGGGTGAACGAGCCTTATGTGCTTGTGACCCCAACCTATGGCGGCGGTGGAGCGAAAGGCGCTGTTCCCAAGCCGGTTATCCGCTTTCTTAACGATGCGGATAACCGATCCCTCATTCGCGGTGTTATCGCCGCCGGGAACAGTAATTTCGGCGAAGGCTTTGGCCTTGCAGGCCGAATAATTTCGGAAAAATGTCAGGTTCCCTACCTCTATCGCTTTGAGCTGTTGGGAACGGATGAAGACATTGGCAATGTTAAAGACGGGATGGAACGATTTTGGACACGGCAGACACAACCCTGACCCGTGAGCGCGAGACGGTCGCCGCTTCGGAAAAGCAAGAGTCATCCCAGGCATCGGGTGCTGCATCGGGCAGTAAGCCGCAGAAGCCCACGGAGACATCGCTGGATTATCATGCGCTGAATGCCATGCTGAACCTCTATGACGATGACGGCAAGATCCAGCTGTATCGTGACCGACAGGCAGCACAGCAATATTTTCTTCAGCACGTTAATCAGAACACGGTGTTCTTTCACAATCTGCGTGAAAAGCTCGGTTATCTGGTCGATGAAGGCTATTACGAGAGGGAAGTGCTGGACCAGTATTCCTTCAATTTTGTGCGTGATCTTTTCGATCATGCCTATGACAAGAAATTCCGTTTCCCGACCTTCCTCGGCGCTTTCAAATATTACACCAGCTATACGCTGAAGACGTTTGACGGTAAGCGCTATCTCGAGCGCTACGAAGATCGCGTCTGCATGGTGGCGTTGGCTCTTGCACGCGGCAATGAACAGCATGCGCGCGAAATGGTCGATGAGATCATTTCAGGTCGTTATCAGCCAGCAACGCCGACCTTCCTCAATGCAGGCAAAAAGCAGCGCGGCGAACTCGTCTCGTGCTTCCTTCTGCGCGTTGAAGACAACATGGAATCGATTGGTCGCTCGATCAATTCAGCACTCCAGCTTTCAAAGCGCGGCGGCGGCGTGGCGCTCAGCCTGACGAACATCCGTGAATCCGGCGCGCCGATCAAGCAGATCCAGAACCAGTCTTCCGGCATCATTCCAGTGATGAAGCTGCTTGAGGATTCATTCTCTTACGCCAACCAGCTTGGTGCGCGTCAGGGCGCGGGCGCGGTTTATCTGCATGCCCATCACCCGGATATTATGCGCTTCCTCGATACCAAGCGCGAAAATGCGGACGAAAAAATCCGCATTAAGACGCTGTCGCTTGGCGTTGTAATCCCGGACATCACGTTCGAACTCGCGAAGAACGACGAAGACATGTACCTCTTCTCGCCTTATGACGTTGAACGCGTCTATGGCGTGCCGATGACCGAAATTTCGATCACTGAAAAATATCGCGAAATGGTCGATGACGGCCGTATCCGCAAGAAGAAGATCAATGCGCGTGATTTCTTCCAGGTGCTGGCGGAAATCCAGTTTGAGTCCGGCTATCCTTATATCATGTTTGAAGACACGGTGAACCGCGCCAATCCGATCGATGGCCGCATCACCATGAGCAATCTCTGCTCAGAAATTCTTCAGGTCAGCGAAGCCAGCATCTTCAATGATGATCTGTCTTATGAGCATCTCGGCAAGGATATTTCCTGTAACCTTGGTTCGCTTAATATTGCCGCTGCCATGGATAGCCCGGATTTCGGCAAGACCATTGAAACCTCGATCCGTGCACTGACGGCCGTTGCAGATATGAGCCATATCGGATCGGTGCCTTCGATTGCCCGTGGCAATGACGAAAGCCATGCGATTGGCCTTGGCCAGATGAACCTGCACGGCTATCTCGCTCGCGAACGTATTTTCTACGGTTCGGAAGAAGGCGTCGATTTCACCAATATCTATTTCTACACGGTGGCTTATCACGCTGTCCGCGCTTCCAACCGCATTGCGGTCGAACAGAGCAGCTCGTTTAAGGGCTTTGAGAAATCGAAATATGCGACAGGTGAATATTTCGACAAATATACCGATCAGGTCTGGGAACCAGCAACGGACAAGGTGCGTCAGCTCTTTGAAGATGCCGGTATTGCAATCCCGACGCAGGAAGACTGGCAGGAACTGAAAAAGGCCGTCATGGAAGGCGGACTTTATAACCAAAACCTGCAAGCCGTGCCACCAACAGGATCGATCTCTTACATCAACCACTCGACCTCTTCGATCCATCCGATCGTTTCCAAGATCGAAATTCGTAAAGAAGGCAAGATTGGCCGCGTTTATTACCCGGCTGCCTTTATGACGAATGACAATCTTGAATATTATCAGGATGCCTATGAGATCGGCGCAGAAAAGATCATCGACACCTATGCAGCGGCAACGCAGCACGTCGATCAGGGTCTGTCGTTGACGCTGTTCTTCCGTGATACCGCGACGACACGCGATATCAACAAGGCGCAGATTTACGCTTGGAAGAAGGGCATCAAAACGATTTACTACATCCGCCTGCGCCAGATGGCGCTTGAAGGTACGCAGGTAGAAGGCTGCGTTTCCTGCGCCCTTTAGGATCGCTGATATTCAGGCTCAGGCGGCCTGTAAATGGCGTTGTTCTGCGAGCCGGTGCTCACGTACTTTATGTACGCTGCGCTCCGGTTCTCGAACCCCACCATTTTCGGCACGCCAAAGCCAGAATCTCACGCCGATCCCAATCAAGGTAGAGACAAATGAATATGCAGTTTAAAAAAGACAATGCCAAAAAGCCGGCGGTTGTGCGCGCCATCAACTGGAACCGGATAGAAGACGATAAGGACCTTGAAGTCTGGAACCGTCTGACCGGCAATTTCTGGCTGCCGGAAAAAGTACCGCTGTCCAACGATATCCAGTCGTGGGAAACGCTGAAGGCGGAAGAAAAGCAGCTCACCATCCGTGTGTTTACGGGCCTGACGCTTCTGGATACGATCCAGAACGCGGTTGGCGCCGTGACACTGATGGATGACGCTTCTACTCCACACGAAGAAGCTGTTCTATCGAACATTTCCTTCATGGAAGCCGTTCATGCGCGGTCTTACTCGTCGATCTTCTCGACGCTGTGCCTGACGCCTGACGTAGACGATGCCTATCGCTGGTCGGAGGAAAACGAATTCCTGCAAAGGAAGTCGCAGCTGATCCTTGAGAATTACAACGCCGAAGATCCGCTGAAAAAGAAGATTGCCAGCGTGTTTCTGGAAAGCTTCCTGTTCTATTCGGGCTTCTATCTGCCGATGTACTGGTCGAGCCGCGCAAAGCTTACCAATACGGCTGACCTCATCCGTCTGATCATCCGGGATGAAGCCGTTCATGGTTATTATATCGGCTATAAATATCAGCGCGCGCTTGAGAAGCTGGATGAAGCCAAGAAGCAGGAGATCAAGGATTTTGCCTTTGATCTGTTGCTGGAGCTTTATGACAATGAAGTGCGTTATACCGAAGCGCTTTATGACGGCGTCGGTCTGACCGAAGACGTCAAAAAATTCCTGCATTACAATGCAAACAAGGCGCTGATGAATCTGGGTTACGAAGCTTTGTTTCCTGCAGAAGCCTGCAAGGTCAACCCGGCAATCCTCTCGGCGCTATCGCCAAATGCCGATGAGAACCATGACTTCTTCTCCGGCTCCGGTTCTTCCTACGTGATCGGGAAGGCTGTTGCGACCGAAGACGAAGACTGGGATTTCTAAGCCCGATCTAGTTAAACCTGGAAAGCCGTATGACACCGTCATACGGTTTTTTTGATAAAGCCGATTCCGGCTATGCCAGCGACTTCTTATCAATATGGATAATTTTGCTAACCAAAATGTTGGTTGAGCTGTGTGTTTTGTTCAATTTCACTTATATCTGTTGCCATTCATATGGAGTACCTCTAGGTACAGCTCGGGAGGAGCGCTCTCTTCTTTGACGGAAGTCAGACCAGACATTTCAGCCATAAAAATCCGGCGAAATGGGGATTTAGATCCTGGTCCTCTTACTGTCCTTGACCTGCCTTTTCTCCCGCAAGTCCGAAAACATGAGCCGCGAGCGATAGAGCCAAGTTGAAAAATCACCACGACATTTGGGACATTGTTGACGCGAAAAGCGCTGCATATTTCGAACTGAGCGATACGGTTTGGGATAACCCGGAAACGAATTACGAAGAATATAAATCGAGCGACGCGCATGCGGCGCAGCTTGAAGCCGAAGGCTTCCGTGTTCAGCGTGGGATCGCAGGGCTACCCACAGCAGTGATGGGTGAGGCGGGTGAAGATGGCCCGGTCATCGCTATTCTTGGGGAATTTGATGCGCTTCCCGGTTTGAGCCAGTTTGCAGGTGTGGCGGAAGAGCAGCCGATTGAAGCGGGTGGCAATGGGCATGGTTGTGGCCACAACCTGCTTGGCTCCGGTTCGCTTCTGGCAGCGGCAGCGGTCAAGGATTATCTCGAAGCCAATGGCATCAAGGGTAGGGTCCGCTATTATGGCTGCCCTGCCGAAGAAGGTGGCTCAGCCAAGGGCTTTATGGTGCGCGAAGGCCTATTCGACGATGTCGATATTGCCTTCTGCTGGCATCCGGCACCTTTTGCGGGCGTGAATGACCCGGTTTCACTGGCTTGCAACGAAATCAATTTCAACTTCACAGGCCGCGCAGCGCATGCCGCATCAGCTCCGCATCTGGGGCGAAGTGCGCTCGATGCTGTGGAACTGATGAATGTCGGTGTGAACTATATGCGCGAGCATATGCCATCATCCGCACGCATTCATTATGCTGTCACTGATACGGGTGGCTTTGCACCCAATGTCGTGCAGGCGAAAGCCAGCGTGCGCTATCTGATCCGCGCGCTCGACTTGCCGCAGATGCAGGTTCTACTGGAGCGCGTCAAAAAGATCGCCGACGGTGCGGCTCTGATGACTGAAACCACGGTCAAAAGCGAGATTGTCAGCGGTGATGCCAATCTCATTGGCAATCCAGCCCTGGAACAATTGATGCAGCGAGAGCTGGATCGTCTCGGTCCGCCGGTTTTTGATGATCAGGATCGCGAAACCGCAAAGCGCTTTCAGGCAACGCTGACCAAAGAAGACATCTCCGATGCATTTCGCCGTTTCGGTGTTCAACCAAATGCTGAAATTGCACTTTGCGAAGGTGTCTATGAGCCTTATAAGGGCGACAACTCGCTTGTTGGCTCCACAGATGTGGGGAGCGTCAGCTGGGTCGTTCCAACGGTTCAGATGCGCGGTGCAACCTGCGCAATCGGTACGCCGCTTCATTCATGGCAGATGGTGGCGCAGGGTAAATTGCCTGCGGCGCATAAGGGCATGGCCCATGCGGCGAAAATTATGGGCAGCACAGCGATAGAGTTGTTCCGCAACCCGGAGCAGATCGATAAAGCCAAGCAAGATCATGTAAAGACGTTGAATGGTGCTGTTTTTGTGAATCCGATTCCGGATAATGTTCAACCAGCCTTGCCTGTTTCTGATAAGTAAGCACCAGCCTAAAGAGATACCCGGAAAACAAGATGACGTTTATTTCCCTATCCCCCACACGGCCTGAGGCATCATGAAGGCTTTTCTCGATATTCTGAGCTTTGGGCCTGATGGCTGGGGCTATGTGCTGATGATGGCGGTGCTCGTTACTGTGGCGCTGTCCGTTTTGGGCTATCTGCTTGGCGCGATCATTGGCGTATTCGCAGCATGGGCCAAAATCTCCGGCGGGCGCACGCTGCGCGGTGTTGCAGATGCATACACCACGATCATTCGCGGCATTCCCGACCTTCTGGTGATCTATCTGTTTTATTTTGGCGGCAGTGCTGCGGTAACGGCGATTGGCCGTTTCTTCGGCGCGCAGGGCTTTGTCGGCTTTCCGGCATTTCTCGCTGGTGTGCTTGCAATTGGCATTTCGTGCGGTGCGCATCATACGGAAGTTTTCCGTGGCGCCTTCCGTGCCGTTTCAAAGGGCGAGCTTGAAGCAGCCTCCGCTTGTGGCATGGGACAGGCGCTTAAATTCCGCCGCATCATTGCGCCGTTGGCACTTCGCCATGCGCTGCCGGGCCTTGGCAATGTCTGGCAGGTTGCACTTAAAGAATCCGCGCTGATTTCCGTTGTCGGCGTTGTTGATATTCTGCGTCAGGCTCAGATAGGTGCAGGCTCGACGGGCTTGCCGTTTAATTTCTACTTGATTGCCGGTGCGCTTTATCTGCTGATTTCGTCGGTTTCCGGCACCATTCTGCAAAAAGCTGAGCGCCACTTTTCGCGCGGCGTCCGGAGGGCATCATGAACTTTCAGTTCTATACCGAATCCTTCATGCAGATGATCAGCGGCGTGCCGCTGACCCTTCAGCTTGCAGCAAGCTCAATTGTCTTTGGCGCTATACTGGCTTTGCTTTTTGCGCTGATGCGTCTGTCGGGGATTACCGTTCTCGACTGGATCGCCCGTCTTTATGTTTTTGTATTTCGCGGTACGCCACTTCTGGTTCAGATATTCATTATCTATTATGGCCTCAGCCAGTTTCCGGCAGTGCGCTATTCGTTCCTGTGGCCAATCCTGCGTGAGCCATACTGGTGCGCAATCATTGCGCTGACGTTGAACAATGCAGCCTATGCCAGTGAAATCATCCGCGGCGGCCTTTTGTCCGTGCCAAGTGGCCAAATCGAAGCGGCTAAAGCCTGCGGCATGTCTCGCTTTACCAGCTTCCGACGCATCGTGATGCCGCTCGCTATTCGTCAGGCGCTGCCGGGCTATGGCAATGAAATGATCTCTATGGTCAAGGCGACGTCGCTGGCCTCCATCATTACCTTGATGGAAGTTACAGGCATTGCGGCCAAGCTGATCGCGGAATCTTATCGTGCGATTGAAGTGTTCGTGATTGCGGGCGCGATCTATCTCACCATCAACTTCGTTCTGACGCGCGTACTTATGTTCGCTGAATACAAGCTTACGCCATATCTGCGCCAGCCCGTTGTCAAAACCGCTACCGAAGGAAAATCATCGTGAGTAAACTTGTGTCTCCAACATCCCCGGTGACGTCGAACGTGGCTTTGAAAGTCGAAAATCTGCGCAAGAGCTTCGGTGCTAATGAAGTGCTCAAGGGCATCTCCCTGGAAGCGCGTGAAGGCGAAGTGATTTCGATCCTTGGTTCTTCCGGCTCCGGCAAATCGACGTTCCTGCGTTGCATCAATCTGCTGGAAACACCAACATCTGGTACCGTGACTGTTTCGGGTGAGACCATTCGAATGGCGAAGAACTCGAAGGGAGAAGCCTACCCGGCAGACAAAAAGCAGGTCTCGCGCATCCGCTCTGAACTCGGCATGGTATTCCAGAGCTTCAATCTCTGGTCGCATAAGACCATTCTCGAAAATATCATTGAAGCACCGATCTATGTGCAGGGCCGTTCGCGTGCCGAATGTGTCGAAGAAGCGGAAGCTTTGCTTGCCAAGGTTGGCATTGCAGACAAGCGCGATTTCTATCCGGCACATTTGTCTGGTGGCCAGCAGCAGCGCGCAGCAATCGCGCGTGCACTCGCCATGAAGCCGAAGGTTATGCTGTTTGACGAACCGACCTCGGCGCTTGATCCGGAACTGGTTGGCGAAGTATTGCGCGTTATGCGGGGACTTGCTGAAGAAGGCCGTACTATGTTGGTCGTCACGCACGAAATGAGCTTTGCCCGAGATGTGTCCAATCGCGTGGTCTTCGTGCATCAGGGATTGGTCGAAGAAGACGGCGCGCCTGAAGAGGTTTTCGGAAATTCAAAGTCCGAGCGTTTCCGCAAGTTTATCAGCCACGAAAATGCAGCCTGATTATTTCAAACATTGCTGATCTATGCCAAAAGGCGGGTCAGCAAATAACTGTCATAAGGTAAGTCAAATGAAGACCACAGGATTGTTCAAAGCCCTGTTCGTTTCGGCACTGGTTCTCACAACCGCTTCTGCTCATGCAGAGGGCAAGAAGTGGGACAAGATCACGATTGCGACCGAAGGCGCTTTCCGTCCGTATAACTTCACCAAGCCAGACGGCACGCTGGACGGTTACGAAGTTGATCTCTACAAAGATCTTTGCGCACGTATGAAGGTTGAGTGCACGCTGGTTGCACAGCCTTTTGACGGCATCATTCCAGCACTCAATGCTGGCAAGTTCGACGCGATCATGGCTGGCCTTACCGCTACGCCAAAGCGCGAAGAAACCATTGACTTCACCGTCTCCTATGGCCTGACGCCGCAGACTTTCGCCACGCTGAAAGATAGCCCATTTGCGAAGCTGCCACACACGGGCGAAACGCTTTATCTTGCTAAGGATGAGGCTGCCTCTCAGAAGGCAATCGACGACGTTGCTGCTGAAATCAAGGGCCGCACTGTTGGCGTTCAGACCGCTTCGCTTGGCCTTTCGCTTCTCGACAAGTACTTCAAGGATTCGGCTGACATCCGCGAATACAAGACCACCGACCAGCACGATCTCGACCTGAAGTCCGGTCGCGTTGATCTGGTTGTTGCTTCGCTTGCTTACCTTTCAGATGCTGCCAAGAAGCCGGGCAATGAAGACCTCGTTATGACTGGCCCATTCTTCAAGGGCGGCATTCTTGGACGTGGTGTTGCTGTCGGCATTCGTAAAAACGAGCCAGAACTTCAGGCGATGTTTAACGAAGCCATTGAAGCCGCCAAGGCTGATGGCACGATCAAGAAGCTTTCCGAAAAGTGGTTCGGCTTCGACGTAACGCCATAATCTGAATGATGTAAACTTATTGAAACGCCGCCCATTGGGCGGCGTTTTATTTTGTACCCTAGAAATTGCGTTTGTAAAAATCACCTAAACATCTGAAATATATTCCTTATTTATTTCAGGTTTGTGATGAGACTTTTTCAGCTTTTATCTTCTACGGTTGTTACTGGCCTTATGTCTTTGGTTCTGACTGGGCAGACCTTTGCTGCGGCGCAACTATCTATTGCCACGGAAGGTTATCTGCGTCCCTACAATTTTACGCGGCCAGATGGCACCTTGGACGGCTATGAAATCGAACTTGGCAAATATCTTTGCCAGCACATGAAAGTTGAATGCACGTTTGTAGCGCAGCCGTTTGATGGCCTGATAACGGGGCTGAATGCGGGCAAATTTGATGTCATTATGGCTGGGCTGACGGCGACAGCTGCACGCGAACAGATTATCGATTTTTCAACGTCTTATAGCCTTACCCCGCAGGTTTTTGCCACGCTCAAGGGGGGGCGTTATCAGAACTTACCGCAAACCAACCAAACCCTGTTTCTCTCGCAAGACCCCAGCATTGCTAAAAACACGGTGAAAGAAGTACGCGCAGCTTTGGCTGGTGCCATCGTGGGCGTAACCAAAGGGACTGTCGATGATGCGTTGGTCCAAGCATACTTTCGCGATGCATTTACCGTGCGTGAATACAGGTCCGGTGAAGAAGGTCTTCTGGATTTGATGAGTGGCAGGATAGATGCTGTTGTCAATTCCAGAGCATTTTTGAGCGCGACAGCCAAAATTCCAGGGTATGAAAAACTTGCACTTACAGGTCCATTCTATCTCGGCAGCGTTCTTGGCCGGGGCGTGGGTGTTGGTATCAGAAAAAGCGATACGCAATTGCTGAAGGATTTTAACGAAGCGATTGATAGCGCAAAAGCGGATGGCACAATTAAACGACTATCGATGAAATGGTTTGGGTTTGATGTGACACCATGACCATCAGTTTTGACCACTGGTTCGCCGAAAACCGCGTTTCGAATGGCTATCTGCGGTAGCGTATTGAAAAACTATACCTTATTGTTTGGGAGACTATACATAAGAGAGTTTTGACGAAAGCAGCGCTTGATTGACTGATGATTTTGCTCATACGGAGTTGATTGCAGCACTTTCCGCAGTTACCGGCGAACAGCCTCGTATTATGACTGTTCGGCAAGGCATTGCTCTTCCTTCCGGTCCGTTTGAATCTGAGCACAGATCTCTGCAATCTGGATTGCGTGCCTGGGTGCAGGCCGAAACGGCGCATCCTGTAGGTTATCTTGAACAGCTCTATACATTTGCGGATCGTGATCGCCATCGACAGGGGGAGCGCATAATCTCAATCAGCTATCTCGGACTTGTTCGGGAGGTGGATGTGGCTTCTCATCAGGCGAGCTGGCGGGGCTGGTACGATTATTTGCCATGGGAAGATCACAGGCAGGGCGTGCCGGATGGCGTGCATCAATTGAGTGATCGTCTCACTGCATGGGCGCATACAGCCAAATCTGCTGAAGTTGTATCGCAGAGGCTAAGGCGTGCAGCATTTTCGTTTGGGCTTAACGGCGAGCGCTGGAATGAAGATCTTGTGCTTCAGCGCTATGAGCTTCTTTATGAGGCTGGCCTTGTAAGCGAGGCGGGTATCGCGAGTGCAGAAAATGGGCAACATATGTTTGCCGATCACCGTCGTATTCTGGCAACGGCTATTGCGCGGCTTCGTGCCAAGATCAAATATCGCCCTGTTGTTTTTGAGTTGATGCCTGACAATTTTACGCTTCTGCAACTTCAGAGAACGGTTGAAGCGCTGGCGGGTTTACGTCTTCACAAACAGAATTTTCGTCGGTTGATCGAGCAACAGGATTTGGTTGAGGAAACGGGTGAAAGCGATAGTGAAACTGGTGGGCGTCCCGCCAAGCTTTTCCGGTTTCGTTATTCGATTGTTGAGGAGCGGGCACTGACTGAGCGGCATCTTGCTGGTAGCAAGCTGCCATTATCGCGCGATTAGTATCCTCAAAAATATCAACAGACTTGGGATGAGGATGTGTCTTAAAACAAAATTTGGGGTGTTTGGTGCCAACTTCAAACGCTGTTGCGAGCATATGTTAGCCGTGAGAAATTCATTATTTCGACTGTTTAACCGTGGTTAAAAGGTTACTTTGTGTGGTGAATTTTTTCGCAGAATTTACTATGTTTTCCACGCTGATAAATATTTTTATAAATAGGAAAAATACTAAGGACGCCGGTTAAATATTTGGATACTTGTATATGTAAGAGATGTAAGCCTGACCTTGAGGGAATTAGCTCTAATGTTAAGCATTCGTAATGGCAATAACAGGCTGTTTATTACGCTGGCTGTCATTATTGGTGCATTGTTTTCCATTTTCTTGGGGCAGCTTGAATTGGTTCGCCTTTCCTATGCCCAGTTAAACGAATATCGCGATACTCTTCTCTCGCATGCAATCGACGTTGCTAATGACGGTAAGAATACACTATCCGCCCTCAATAATCATGATAGCAAAATATGCTCTGATGATGATTTAACAGCAATGCGTCGCATTGCGTTTAACTCTCATTTTATGAGTGATGTCGGGCGCGTACAAGACAATCACCTGTTATGTACCGCTTTGTGGGGGCGGCTTTTGCAGCCTGAACCTTTGCCGCCTTCTGATAAAATTGTGAAGGATGGGCATCAACTATGGGTGAATGCTACAAATATCGGCCAACATTCCAATGGCGTTGACATGCTGGCGAAGGGATCTTCTATCACCTTCACATCGCCATTTGCCTTTGAGAACTCCGAGCGTCTGAAAGATAATTTAAGTGCTTATGTTATCAGCCATGATGGCCAGCATATCTATCGCTCATTTGGCGATGCAAGTATCTTGCAGACCTTTAAGCCCAACAAACTGGCTTGGTACGATTTGCGTTCGCGTCGGCTTGTGTCCAGTTGTTCTGATGATGTCGATATATGCGTTATTGTTGGGCGGTCTGGCGTGAGCATGTTGCAACAACCGATTGGCGTGTTGTTGACGATAGGGGGGCTGGGTGCCGTGGTTGGTGGCGTGCTTGGTATCGCTGCGGTGCGCTGGCGGCGCGGGCATTCATCGTTGCCGCAACAGATCAAAAGATCAATCGCCCTTGAGCGATTTAATGTCGTCTATCAGCCTCTTGTTCGATTGCGCGACGAGAAAATCGTGGGCGCTGAGGTGCTTGCGCGTTTATATGATGATCTCAAAAATCCGATCTCTCCAGAGGTGTTTATTCCAGTTGCGGAGGAGATGGGTATTATTGGCGATGTGACACGTCTGGTTATACGAAATGCGCTCAATGAGATGCAGTCTTTGCTCAAAACGAATGAGGATTTTTATCTCAGCATTAATGTATCTGCTGAAGACGTGTTGGATATGTCATTGCGTAATTTTCTTGATGAAGAGGTGAAGCGTCATGATCTGTCGGCGCATCAAATCATATTAGAAATAACGGAACGCTCAACAGCCCACCACAATCATCTCATCGAGGGAATGACATCGTTTAACCGGCTTGATTATAAGTTCTTCATTGATGATTTTGGTACGGGTTATTCCAACTTGGCTTATCTGGCAAAGTTGCCTATCGACGGTATCAAAGTGGATAGGATGTTTACACAGGCCATTGGAACCGAGGCGGTCAGCGCCGAGATTGTTGAGAATATCTGCAATATTGCACGGCGTCTCGATTTGAAGCTGGTGGTCGAAGGGATAGAAAAGCCCGAGCAATTGGCCTATGTGCTCAAGCTGCATTCAGATGCAGTTGGACAAGGGTGGCTGTTTGGCTATCCGGTTTCGGCAGCGGACTTTCAACAGGGCAAATATGCCAGCCAAAATGCGGTTCTATGACGGGCGCATTTGATTTGTTTGAGACCGAAAATACCGTCGTTTTGGATTTAAGACCTCGCACCTCTGACACTTTAGTATCATTGGATTTAACCTGGAGGTGCGACATTTTGTCAAAGAGTGATTTTTTTGCTCTGATTATGCAAAAAAAGCTGCTCCCAAACGTCTTACTAATTAGAGATGCGTTGTCGGCTCATAACAGCCTGCAAATCTTCCCGAGAACAGGAATGACTAAATATGACTGACGTTACGACATTAGAGAAGCCAATTGTGCTTTCACGTTCCAAGCGCTTAAAGGCGCGCACAACTGGCACTCACGAGCGTCTCGATCAGAGCATCATGGCCTGTGATCCCTTCGCAAGCCGTGAACGCTATTCCCTGTTTGTAAAAGTGCAATACCAGTTTCACCGCGATATTGATGCGCTTTATGATGATTTGCAGCTCGACGCAGTGCTTCCAGATTTGAAGGGGCGCCGCCGTTTTGAACTGGTTGCTCAGGACTTGCGCGATCTTGGGTTTGATTTTCCTGCTGATGATGGTGAGCCGGCTTTCGCAGCAGCCAGTGAAGTCGATCTGCCAACGGCTCTTGGTTGGCTCTATGTTGCCGAAGGTTCAAACCTTGGGGCAGCGTTTTTGCTCAAAGAAGCGCTGAAGCTCGACCTTTCTGAAGAATTTGGAGCCCGACATCTCGCTGGAGCGCCAGAAGGTCGTGGCCTTCATTGGCGCAGTTTCACAGCAGCGCTTGATTCAATTGACCTCACCCATGCCGAAGAAGAACGCGTTGTTGCCGGTGCAGAAGCAGCCTTTCGCCGCGTTCATGCCTTGGTGCGCGAAGGTTTCCGCGATCTGATTTGACCTTGCTGCGGCGATGATGGATGGGCGTATCCATTTCAGGAAACCAGAAGCATAATCCAGGGTTCACTGTGTCGGCATTGGTTGCGAATGGTTTTCTTTATCGGTGATGCGGCTCCGGGGCGCGCAGAGCTTTGAGATCAACGACGATATGAAGTAAAGATTGTTGCAATGCGATTTACCAGACAAGCTGAGCTTTCGATTGAACTTCTCGTGCTTTGTGCAAGAGCCGCTGGCGATAATGCGGTGACAACCCGCGATGCAGCAGAAGCGACCGGAACGACAAAAGATCACGCAGCGCAGATCGTGTCGGACTTGATTCACCACGGCTTTTTGGTTGGAACACGGGGGCGTGGGGGCGGCATTCGTCTGGCCCGGCCAGCGCATACAATCAATGTTGGCACGGTGTTGCGATTGGTACAGCCCGGTTTTGAAGATCATGCGCAGGCATCAGAGCAAGCTGGTTCCAATTCGGCTTTCGGAATGCTGCTGCAAGCTGCAATGCGCTCTTTTGTGGCGGCCTTTGATGACTTCACTATTGCTGACTTGAGTATTGAGACGAGCGATGGGCGGCTTGCTTGTCTTGATTGCGATCTGCGTAATTTAATCAACCACGGTCAGATGTTATCCGAGCTTCGGCGCAGCGACGAGCATAGCCAGTCGCCCGCTCTTGTCGACTAACTATTATTGTCAAACATTCTGGGCGTTTTTTCGACCCTAAAATATCCCGCTATTTTTACCAATGTGGCGGACTGTTCATATGAAAACGCTGGAAAATTTCCATACTCAGATAGTCTTCGTCAAAGCTTGCAACTTGCGTAAGAACTGGCTTGTTTAAAAACTCGACCATATTGTTACGGAAGCTCAGCAGGTGATTGCTGCGTAATTCGCGTAGCATTCTATTGATATGAATAGATGTTAGCCCCAATGCGTCACCCAATTCCGTTTGGGTGAGAGGGCAGTAAAAAGATACATCATTGCCGGTGCCGTTTAAACGCGCACGATGGCCTAGTTCCAGCAACAGATGTGCGACCCGAACAAGCGCACTGCGTCGCCCAATGCTGATGACATGCTCGACAAGAATAGCGCGTTGTCGCGCCATAAGTTCGATGAAGGTCATTGCTAGTCGGGGCGATTTCACCAAACACTCGGTCAGGTGATCAAGAGAAAGCTCGAAGACGGAGAGTTCTGTCACGGATAGAAATGTATAATAATTAAATCCGATTCCAGTCCGGAAGCCAAGAAAATCGCCTTTCATTGGGAAGTCCAGAATTTGGCGATCGCCATCAACCAGATCACGATAGATACAGCCCCACCCCGCTTTAACGATATGGAGTGAGTTTGCCCAGTCGCCCTGACTGCTGACGACACTATGGGGTGCATAGGTTTTTACGGAAACTGGAAGTGCACCGAGAATAGCATAATCGCTTTCCTCAAAGGCCGCACGGATAGGTGGGCTCTCCAGAAAGTGGCGCAGCGTTTTTGAATCGTCAGTATTCACCATCATGGGCACTTACCCTGCCGCTGCCTGAACAGTATCTGGAGACTGATTCTATGGCGCTTCATTTTTTTGAAGTTTTGGAGAAGTCTGCACGCTTAATAAGTGTCAGTGAGCGTGGATATTTTGGCAAGGTAGTAATTTCTACCACTAATTGCGTATGTTTCTCGTATTTTACTAAACCATATTTCACATAACTGCCTAATCTAGGTTAATGACACTGCACTAAAATTCGGGCAATCTTTTAATCAATAAAAGCAAAAACAAGAATTGATTACGGGGTTATAAATATATCTCAGAAAAATTAGAAAACAGGCAACCGCCGCGCTTCATTGTTGAGAATTGAAGGCAATGAATCATGCGCATAAATCGGTTTCGAGGGCGAAAAAATGAACTTTTCTCCGCATTTTAACAGCAGAACAAGTGAAATAAAAAATAATAGTCACGTTATGCCGAAAGATGCATCTTTCAAATCAGAGGATTCTTTCGACAGTCTGTTGCCATTACTTGTTATTATCGATAATCGTGCGTTGGATCGTGAATGTCTTGCGCATGGGCTGACAAATCACAGTGTTGAGATGTCGATTGCAACCTTCAGTTCCTTTGAACAATGGCAACATCAGCGTCGCGGCCGAACCGTTGGCGCGGTCCTGTTCAATATCGGCGGACAGAAGGTTTCGGACCCTGCGGTGGGGAATTACCTCAATCGCATTGTTAATGATTGTGCGCCGGCTCCGGTTATTATCCTTGCAGATAAAGAAGACATTTCGCAGGTGCTCAAAGCACTTGATTACGGTGTCAAAGGCTATATCCCGACATCGGTGAATGTGAATGTATGCGTGGAAGCATTACGCCTTGCTATGGCGGGTGGAACCTTTGTTCCGGCAAGCAGTGTGCTGGCGCTGCGTCATGCCACTGATCCCAATTCGCACAGGCTTCAGCCCTTGGGGGGCATGTTCACCCAGCGTCAGGCGGAAGTAGTTAATGCGTTGCGTCGCGGCAAAGCCAACAAGATCATTGCTTATGAACTGAAGCTGCGTGAAAGCACTGTGAAGGTTCATATCCGAAACATTATGAAAAAGCTCAAGGCGTCCAACCGAACAGAAGTTGCTTGTATTATCAATGAGTTGTTCCCTTCGGAAACGTCGTTTTCCGACATTCAGTAAGACGGCCACACAATGGTTCTGTCTCTGAAAATGCTTGAGCGCGCGTTTTGGTCTGCATGGTGAGATCGACGTTACAAATCCTTGTCTAACGCACATCTATATCGAAAGTCGTTTCACACGTTTCGGGATGTGCTCTGAAGGAGACTTTCAGTGATTATCTCCGACGTTTCATCAGCAAACGCGCGGCAGCCGCTGGCTGATCTGCTCGAAACGATCAGGCGAAGACGGATGCTACTGATTGTGCCAGTGGTTGCAGGAGCTTGCATTGGTTTTGCGGGCTATCTTACCGCGCCCGTCAGTTATGTTTCTGAATCTGTGCTCGTGCTGGATATGCGCCGTGTTCAGGCGCTGCCCAATGAAAGCGCTATAACGCCTTTGCCACAGGATAGCCCGGTCCTGCGCTCCGAACTTGATATCATTAGTTCGCGTATGATGGCGCGCAAGGTGATCGACATTTTGCAGGCCGAGAATATCTTTGTTCCGACCGAGTTCCGGTCGCGTACAGTTCTGTCATCTGCTTCTGATACAGCCGCACAGCAACGCGGCGATCGTGGGGTGGATGCTGAAGCGCGCGAACGGCAGCGCATCGATCTTTTGCTTTCGCGTCTTCGCGTAAATAATGATGGCCGGTCCTATACGATATTCATTTCTTATCGTGCTTCCGATCCGGTTTATGCGGCAAAAGTCGCCAATGCCTTCGTTACGGCCTATCTTGACCATCAGATCGATGTGCAGCAATCGGCGGCCCGCCGTGTCAGCGAGTGGCTCGGCGAAAAGCTTGTTACTCTGCGCAAGAACCTTGAAGATGCTGAACGAGCCGCCGAAGATTTCCGGCAAAAGTCGCGCCTTGCAGGTGATCCAGGGCAGGTCAGTTTTCAGGCGCAACGTGTTGCGGCTCTGAATACTGAAATTGTTGCTGCAACGGGCGCAGTGTCACTTGCAGAAGCGCGGTTGCGCACTGCTGAGCAGCTAAAAACCAATAATGAAGCACCAGCATTGACGGAAGTGCTCGCTTCGCCTGCCATACAATCGCTGAAAAACGAGCAGGCACGCGTTGAGCGTCAACTTGATGAGTTGCGATCTAATGGTGCTTTGAAGAGTGCTGAAATTCCCGTGCTCATGGCCGAAAGTGAGGCTCTTAAACAGCAGATTACCGCACAGGTTGACGAAATCATCAAAAGTCTCAGCAATGAAATTCAGATTGCTTTGCAACGACGCACAGGTCTTGAAGCTGCGCTGAAAAGTGCTGAGGCTGAATTGGGGGATGCCAATCAGGCACAGGTAAGTGCTGTGCAGCTTGACCGTGAAGCCAATGCCAGCCGCACGGTGTATGAAAGCTATCTCACGCGCTACAAGCAATTGATAGAGCAGGACGGTATTGCTGTGCCAGAAGCGCAAATGATTTCGGCCGCAGAACCTGCGACGGCAAAAGCCAGTCCTAATCTTGCAAACTGGCTGTTGCTTGGTTTGGGTTTGGGCGCCATGGTTTCACTGTTAGGCACTGTCCTGAGAGAAACTTTCGACAAAATCCGCCCGGCACAAACTGCTTCTTTTGCACTGCCGGGGATTCCGGCGGCAACATTGCTCCCACTATCAAATCACCTGACTGTGCCGCTGCTTGTTAATCGTGGGCTCGATCCAACCAGCCCTTTTGGGCGCGCAATCAAGTCGGTTTATGATCGTTTGCGCGTGCTCACGCGGGGCCGCGATTCACTCGCCCTCTCGGTGGTGTCACTCACTGAAAATGAGGGAAAAACGCTGCTGATTACAGCGCTTGCGCAACAATTTGCAGCTTCCGGCGTTGCAGTCGCCGTCATCGACGCGACCAACCGGCATTCCAGATTATCAGAAGCGTTCGGGTTGCCGGTGAATGAGGATGGCTTTGCGCTACCTGACCGTCAGCTTTCAGGCGCGACGCTTATCCATGATCATGGTTCGGGTATCGATATTATAACGCCGGGTGATCAGCGTCAGGAAGGTGAGTGGCTTTTGGATCTGATTGTTCAGCTTCGCGTCGATCATAAGATCATTCTCGTCGATCTGCCGGCAGCTATGGAGGACAAGCGGACCGTTCTGCTGTCGCGTGCGACTGACACGACACTTCTGGTCGTGCAGCCCGACCAGAAAGACCATTATGCAAACCATGCGCTTATCCAGACGATGGCTTTAATGGGACGCAAACCAGCACTTGCTGTCGTCAACCAGTTTTCAACCTCTTATCGTAGCTGGCTCAATATTGCTTTGGCTTATTGCAGGCCTATGGCGAGAAAGAGCAAAGCATTCCTGCGTTCAAAATTGAATCTGCGCAATCGGTCTGCGGCCAACGCAGAAGATCAGGCATGAGAGGGCAAAATGTCAGAACAATCAAAGCACTCTCATTTGATGTCGCGCTTCAGGACGGCGATGCTATCGGGCTTCATTATGTTTGGTGCAGGCCATGGAGCAATTGCACAACAACAAATACCGGCTCAAACTCAGGCCTATCGCATCAGTCCGAATGATGTCTTGCAGGTCACAGTTTATGGTCAGCCATCTTTGACGGGGCTTTATCCGGTTGATGTGGACGGCAATATCGGCTATCCGGTGGTTGGCAATATCAACGTCAGCGGCCTCACGACGCCGCAGATCAGTGAAAAGATTGCGGCCTCGCTTTCCCAGCATATTCCAGGACTAACCGTGACGGCTGCAATCAATCAATATGCGCCGGTTTTCATTGTTGGCGATGTAAAAGCGCCGGGTAAATACGAGTTTCGTCCGGGAATGGTCGCGCTCGAACTCATGGCATTAGGTGGAGGCGCAGGCAAAGGCGAGGCGCCAGCCGTAACCGCAGGAATGCAGTTGATCACGGCTCAACAGGAATATGCTGATCTGCAAATGCAGATCACAACTACTAATATTCGGCGTGTTCGGTTGCAGGCAGAGTTGAACGGCACGGAGTTTAAATATGACCTGCCGGATCAGCCCGCCGCCAATAAACAGGCCAATGCCCTAAGCCAGCATATGCTGGAAGGTGAAAAGACGCTGTTCAATGTGCGTCGCAATAATCTGGCCGCAGAACGGCAGGCGCTGGAAGCACAAGCGGCCAGTTATGGCGATGAAATTCAGACGCTTCAGCAGAGTATGAAGCTTCATGACGCCGAAATTCAGCTGCTACAAGAAAATGTCGATTCAAGTAAGTCACTGGTGGATCGTGGTTTAGCTGCAAAATCCAACCTTCGTGATATGGAACGCGATCTTTCCGCAACTCGCCGTGATGCATTGGAACTGGCATCGTTTCTGGCGCGCGCAAGGCAAAACCAATTGGCTGTTCAACAGCGCATCGCCAATCTGGAGGAAGTTCGCAAAAGCGAAGCGGCAACGAGTTTGCAGGAACTGGATCTGAATATTGCGCGCATGGAACTGCGCGCCAATGCGCAGCTTCAGACTATGGCAGAAATTGCCAAGTCTTCAGGCAATATTTCGTCTTCTGATATGCGTCAAAAGCTGGTTTTTACCATCAGTCGCAATGTCAAAGGAACGTTTGAGGAGATTGTCGCCAACGAACGCACCGAAATTAAACCCGGTGACATTCTGCGCGTTGAGCTGGATATGAGTAAATTAACCGGATCGCCATCATAAGCATGTGATTTTAATTCAACTTAACCAAAAGGCGCTTCAGTTGATGAAGCGCCTTTTTTATAAGGAAATTTAGCTTCTAAGCGGCCACGGAGTTAGCATTTTCGTTGGCCCAAACACTGTAAACCTCTGCAATTCCATCTTTAAGACGAATGTTAGGTTTCCAGCCCAGTGCGCGCATTTTTGATGTGTCGAGAAGTTTGCGTGGCGTTCCATCCGGCTTGCTCAGGTCATATTCCAACCAGCCCTCAAAGCCAACGACATCGGCTATTGTCAAAGCAAGGTCACGGATCGAAATCTCTTCGCCAGAACCGATATTAACGGGTTCAATACTATCGTTGAAACGCAATAGGTGCACGCAGGCATCGGCAAGATCATCGACATGCAGAAACTCGCGCAATGGTTTGCCGCTGCCCCAAAGCGTGATGTGGTCAGAGCCGTTGAGTTTGGCCTCGTGAATACGACGCATTAATGCAGGCAAAACATGCGATGTATCCGGATTGAAATTATCATTCGGGCCGTAAAGGTTTGTCGGCATTGCTGTCATGAAGTGATTGCCATACTGCCGTGAACAGGCTTGCGCGTATTTGAGCGCTGCAATTTTCGCAATGGCATAGGCTTCATTGGTGAGTTCCAGCGGTCCTGTGAGGAGTGCGGGTTCACTAAGCGGCTGAGCGGCATCGCGTGGATAAATACAGCTGGAACCCAGCCAGAGCAGGCGTTCTGTATTCGACAGATACGCCGCACGAATAATATTCATGCCGATAGCGAGATTGTCGTAAAGGAAGTCTGCCGGATATTGCGAATTGGCAAGAATGCCTCCGACGCGGGCGGCCGCAACAATAATCACGTCGGGTTTGTGCTGCGCGATAAACTCCTCGGTTTCGCTCTGACGTGTCAGATCGAGATCACGATGCGAACTGGTGATGAGGGCACAATCCTCGGATTGAAGCCGTCTTATAATCGCTGATCCCACCATGCCGGTATGACCTGCAACGAATATTTTCTTGCCGGATAACGAATAAACAGGCGCAGGCATTGCATCAGCCATAGAAATCATTGCGTCCTGCCTCTCGCATGATGTTTCGCATATCCCAATCGACCATTTCGGTGACAAGGTTTTCAAAGCCAGTCGTGTGCTGCCAGCCAAGCCGCTTCTTTGCCTTGGAAGCATCGCCCAAAAGGAAATCCACTTCATTGGGGCGGAAATAACGCGGGTCTATTTCAATCAGACACTGGCCGGATTTTCGGTCAAGACCGACTTCATCGACGCCATCGCGGTGCCATTCAATCTGTTTGTCGACAGCTTTGAAAGCATGCTCGACAAATTCGCGAACCGTATGGGTTTCACCGGTAGCAAGTACATAATCGTCGGCAACATCGTCTTGCAAAATGCGCCACATGCCCTCGACATAATCGCGTGCGTGGCCCCAATCGCGCCGTGCATTGAGATTGCCCAGCCGTAGCTTGTCTTGCAGTCCTCTTTCAATGGCTGCTACCGCGCGGGTGATTTTGCGCGTTACGAATGTTTCGCCACGTAGCGGGCTTTCATGATTGAACAAAATGCCGTTTGAAGCATGGAAATTATAGGCCTGACGATAGTTCACCGTGGTCCAATAAGCATAGAGCTTAGCTGTTGCATAAGGGCTTTGAGGCGCAAATGGCGTTTGCTCGCTTTGCGCATGCGGCGAACTATTGCCAAACAGTTCTGAGGTTGAGGCCTGATAGAAACGACATTTATCGCCGAGGCCCAGAATGCGCATGGATTCAAGCAGTCGAAGGGTGCCGAGTGCGTCGGTGTTGGCCGTATATTCCGGTGTCTCAAAACTTACCTGAACATGGCTTTGCGCACCGAGATTATAAATCTCGTCGGGGCGGACTTCCTGAATAACCCTGCAAAGATTGGTGGCATCGGTCAGATCACCAAAGTGCAACTTGAACCTTATGTCTTCATCATGCGGGTCTTGATAGAGATGGTCGATACGCGAGGTATTGAACGAAGAGGAACGCCGTTTAAGCCCATGTACGCGGTAGCCTTTGTTGAGCAGTAGCTCGCTGAGATAGGCGCCGTCCTGTCCTGTCACGCCAATGATGAGAGCTGTCTTTTCCTGCAAGGTCTTGCCTCCGGCCAGAATTCGATAGGCTCATGATAGCGATTTGAGCGCGCAACAGAACGGCTTCAAAACGGTAAGCATCGCGCGTTTTATTCTACTTAGGATGAGAATGAGAACGCGCGTGATATGCGCTGTTTCACCCAAAGAGGTAGGCATCTCGCCCGCTGTCTGCGTTCCCTATGCCATTGGGCTTCTTGCAGTATGGGAGCAGGTACCGCCATGCTGTTAGTAACCAAAGCTACGGGGAGCCAAAGATCATGCGTGTTGTGCTTGCAAACCGGTATTTCTATCCCGATCAGTCAGCGACGAGCCGGATGGTGACAAGCCTTGCGCATGAGCTTGTGCGCGAAGGTATCGAAACAACAGTTCTTGCCAGCCGCAGCTATCACGAGAAAGGCCGCGAGGCACTGCCTGCGCGTGAGATAATTGACGGTGTCGATGTGCAGCGTATCTGGACATCGGGTTTTGGTCGCGGAAAGCTTGTTGGACGCGCAGTTGATTACGCCACATTCCACCTCTCCGCTGCGGCATGGTTTGCTGCCCATGTGAGAAAAGATGACATTTGCGTGGTCTGCACAGACCCGCCTTTGCTTTCGGTTTCTGCGGCTCTGCCCATCCGGTTTCGCCGTGCACGTCTGGTAAACTGGGTTATGGACTTGTTTCCCGAAACAGCCATTGAGCTTGGGCTGATGAAACATCAGGCCGCGTCAGGCAGGTTGGCGGTAGCATTGCGCAACTGGTCGATGCGTCAGGCAGCGCTGACCATTTGCCCTATTGAGCGTATGGCTAGCTTCTTACAGGACAAGGGGATTCCGCCGGAAAATCTGGCGGTTGTACATCACTGGGCCGATAAGAACGAAATCTTACCCATTGACGTCGAAGAGAACGCGTTGCGCCATGCATGGGGCTTGAGCGATAAATTTGTCATTGGCTATTCGGGGAATTTTGGCCGTGCGCATGAATTTACGACCGTGCTCGATGCAGCAGAACAGCTTCAGAGCATTCCGGATGTTGTCTTCCTGATGATTGGGGAAGGGCAGCAGCGCGGATATGTCGAACGCGAGATAAAACGCCGTCGACTAACCAATGTCGTCATGAAGCCTTTTCAGCCTGTGGAGCAGCTTTCCGAGAGCCTTGGCGCAGCCGATGTGCATTTGGTGTCGCTCAAGCCTGAGCTTGAACATTGCATCGTTCCGAGCAAATTTTATGGCGTTCTCGCTGCGGCCCGCCCGACGATTTTCATCGGTGACCCTGATGGCGAAATCGCAAATGTGGTGCGTGATTTCCACTGCGGTTTGTCACTGTGTCCGGGCGAGGTTGAGATGCTGGTAAGTTCGGTAATGTTGCTTAAAAACTCGCAGATTAACCGCAATACCATGGGCAACAATGCCCGCTATCTTATGGAGACGGCCTATTCAAAAGAAATAGGGGCTGCGGTCTGGCAGTCAGCAGTTGGACGCATAGGCAAGAAAAGTGTGTTGAGCGTCATGCCGGTCCTCGACAGGCAGTTCCATGCGGAGAAAATGTGATGGCTGCAAACAATGTCATGACGGGTTCGTTTGTCGTTAGTCAATTGGGCGCGCGGATGCATTATGCGGTGCCACGCATCTTCGCCAGTCATAAAAGGCTGGCGCATTTTTATACCGATATTTGTGCGCAGCAAGGCTGGCCGCGGCTGCTAAATGCTTTGCCTTCATCAATGTTACCCGCTTCTGTGCGTAGGCTTGTTGGGCGCAGGCCACAGGATATTCCGCAAGACAGAATGACCACATTTCCTGCCTTTGGCCTTCATTCAGCGGCTCGCAGACTATCGCACCAGACCGGACCAAAATCGACCGCTAATGCGATTTGGGCTGGCGAGACATTTGGTAAACTTGTTGCATCGTGTGGATTTCATGGTGCGAGTGGAGTCTATGCTTTTAGTGGTGAAGCTTTTGAAGTTTTGAGCGCTGCAAAAAAGGAGGGGCTATGGACGGCTGTTGAGCAAATGATTGCGCCGCGTGGTGTGGTTGATCAATTGGCTTGCGAAGAAGAGATACTCAATCCGGGCTGGCAGCTATCTGCCGCGAATGATGAGAATGCAGATGCTTTCGCGGCCAGAGAAAAAGCCGAGTGGGCGATTGCCGATGCCGTGATCTGCCCGTCAGAATTTGTGGCGGATCACGTCATTGAAGCAGGTTGTGCGGCCGAAAAAGTGGTCGTCGTTCCCTATGGTGTGGATGATCGTTTTCAGATCGGTGAGCGTCGACGCACTCCTGGGCCTTTGCGGGTTCTGACAGTTGGTGCTGTAGGGTTGCGAAAAGGTTCGCCCTATGTCGGCGAGGTCGCGCGCAAACTCGCTGGTCAAGCGCAGTTTCGTATGGTCGGGCCAATCGATATTCAGCCTCAGGCGCAGGACAAACTGAGCAAATGTGTCGATCTGACTGGGCCTGTTCCGCGCAGCGAAATGCGTGCGCAATTTGAATGGGCGGATGTGTTTTTGTTGCCGTCTTTGTGCGAGGGTTCGGCCACCGCTTGTTATGAAGCGCTGGCTGCTGGCCTTCCGGTTATTTGCACCGACAATACCGGCAGTGTCGTGCGCCACGGAATTGATGGCTATATCGTTCCCATCCGCGATGTTGATGAGACAGTTCAAATTCTGCGCGAGTTTTCCGGCAGTCCCGGCACGCTTGCGCGCATGAGCGAAAATGCACGCGAAAGAGCGCGTGATTTTACGGTTGCACGTTATGGTGAGCGATTGGTTGAGGCTTTGGCGCAATATTCATCAGGGGCTGCTATATGAACATCGTTCATGTGATTGGGTCTTTTGATCCCGCCAAAGGTGGCCCGCAGGCGGTCGTTGTGCGTCTTGCTGCGGCGCAGGCATCGTTCGGACATGATGTAACGATTGTCAGTTACAGCGACGATGAAGTTAATCATCGTGCGGGTAAAGCAACAGCAGAAATCCCTGACTTTGATAAGGTCAGGACGTTTTTGCTGCCAATGCCAGATTTGCGTGAAAAGCTACTGGGTAGCCGCGCATCAGCGGCGATGGCGCCGCTTATTTGTAACGCGGATTTTGTGCATATGCATGGCGTGTGGGAAACCAACCTGTTAAGAGCATCCATGCTCTGCCGGCGCTATCATGTGGCTTATTGCATATGTTGTTGTGGGATGCTCGATCAGTGGAGCATGCAGCAAAAAGCTTGGAAAAAGCAGCTCGCTCTCAAGCTTGGCTTTCGCAAAATGCTTAACGGCGCAGCTTTTATTCAGGCGCTCAATCAGGACGAGATCGAGTTGATGCAACCGCTAGGATTGAAACCGCCGTCGATCATCATCCCCAATGGAATTTTCTTGAATGAGGTTGAGGGTGGCGAAGATAACCGGGCTGGATTGCCCGAACGCTCTTTCGTGCTTTTTCTATCGCGACTGCACTATAAAAAGGGCCTCGATATTCTGGCGGATGCGTTTCGCAAAATCGCGCCCCTGTTTCCTGAAATCGACCTTGTGGTTGCGGGGCCGGATGGCGGTGCCGAAGCTGGCTTTCGGCAAAGCATTGCTCAGGCCGGTCTTGAAAGCCGTGTGCATATGGTGGGCGGGCTCTATGGTCCAGCAAAGATTGCAGCGCTGAAAAATGCCGCCTGCTTTTGTCTGCCAAGCCGCCAGGAAGGGTTCAGTGTTGCCATCACAGAAGCGCTGGCTTGTGGCGTGCCTGTGGTTATCACCGATGCCTGCCATTTCCCGGAAGTAGCCCAAGCGGGTGCAGGCGTCGTGTCTGTGGTTTCTGCTCAAGCTGTCGCAGCGGGGTTGATCGAAGTTTTGGAAAACCGCGATCGTGCAGCAAAGATGGGTGCGGCTGGAAGCTCTCTTGTGCGTGAGAATTATACCTGGCCGCGCATTGCTCTTCAGACAATCGACGCCTATCAAAAAGCGCAGCTACCAAAAGCTGGAACAGTCTCTGGCCAAAAAGGCCTCAGCATCGCGGCGACGGCTTAACTGACCGTTCTGCGTCTTGCGCGAATTTGTTTTGCGGGATTGCCAGCATAGACCATCCATGGCTCCATGTCGCGGAAGCTCACTCCTCTTGCGCCCAATACGGCGCCTTCACCTATCGTGACGCCCGGTCCTACAAAAGCTTCCGCTGCGATCCATGCGTGGGGGCCGATTAGAATGGGTGCTGCGATCAATGGGAAGTCATGATGATCGATATTATGTCCGGCTGTGCAGAGGTGCGCGCGTTGCGAAACAATCGCATAAGGCGCAAGCGTCACGGGTGCTACATTGTAACAAAGCGCCCCCGGTCCCAGCGATGAATGTGCATCCATCACCAGATTTGCAGGCCACCAGATGCGTGCACTCGCACGCACAATAGCGGTTTTATGGATCGATGCGCCAAATGCCCGCAAGACTGTGCCACGCCAGCGCCAGAGAAATGATGGTGTCCATGCGGCCAGCAAAAGCCAAGTCATCTGCCAGCAAAGGCGCTGAATGCGATGGCTGAGTGTGAAGGTTGCACCGCCTTCCATCGGGCGGGAGGATTCCTTGCGGCCGCTTATTGCAATGCGTGGATCTGATCGTGATACAGTGGCCATTGATCTTATCCTTTTACAAAAATTGTGGAACTGTCGGGCCGCGCTGCAAAGTGGTTGGAAGGCCAACAGAGCGGTTGCGTAGGCGGCAAAGCCATAAAACCGGGATTAGGAAGATTGCCATGTGAATCCAGACCGGAATAACCCAGTCTGTCTGGTGGGAAATGGCATGCATAGCTGGCACAATTGAAAGCATGTAAACAAGTTGCCCAAGCATTTCGCCTGCCATGGCAGTTTCCCAAAGCCGTCGCATGATCCATGCAAGCAGCAGAAACTTGAAAGCACCGAAATACCAGAAAGATCCAAATGCATCGACCAGTCCGGTTTCTGTCGTGCCGGTTAGCGGATTATAGTCGCGGCTTGGTTTGGGCGTATCGAACTGAAGCGCTTCTTTTAATTTTGAGCCGACCAGTTGTGCCGGAACGAAGGTGAAGATCACGCGGTTCCAGTGAAACTTGCCATAATCAAATTCCAGCCGCCGGTCGATTTCATCCAGTCGCAACACGGCATTGCGCATTTCAAGACCACCGCGTTCAAGTGTTTCATTAAAGTTTGCTGCATAATCAATCTGCATGATGTCATCGAGAACGAAGCCAGATGCCGCACGGGTAATCTGCCGATAGTCGCCCATGCTGGTCATGAGAAATGTCCCGCCTAAAATGCCCACCGCCATAAGAATACGTGGCACGACCAGACGGCGATAAAACCACAAGGGAAGCAAAATCATCAGCACAAGCTGAATGGCTTCGGCGCGTTTTCCAGTAACAAGAATGCGGTCGAGATAGAAGACAAGGTCGAAAATGATGATGGCCAGCGCAAGCCACGACGGGCGGCGTGTGAAGCAAAGGAGCGCAATGGCAAGGCCATAGGGCATGAGCTGTGCAAAGAACAGATAGACCACCGGCATACCTGTCATCTGCGTGCCGATTGACACGTCACCGGGCAAACGGCTCAGTAAAAAATAGAAAAAAGCGCCAAAGACCGACAATCCTGCCGCGGCCCACAACAGTCGCCGCTCGCTGAAACTCATGCTGAGAAAACCGATTGGACGTTTTGTCATGCGCCAGCCAAGTGCCAGCATCGAGAGCGAAAGAATGCCCATGAACATCGTCTTGGCATAAGCGCCTGATGGCAAAAATTGATCGTACATCAAAGCTGGGATCTGTGGCAGCAGAAAGCCGAATGTCATTACGCCTGCCAGAAATGGAAACTGATACATGCGCTCTGCGCGAAACAGCAATCCACCCGCCAGAAACCATGCAACCAGCCCGACAAAAATCCATGTAAGAGAGACGTTCATCGGCTCACTCCCGAGAGTGTGCAAACACTGGATGCATCAGGCGGTGTCGCATCCTTCAGAAGGTTTGATGGGGAGATGCGACCCGAAGCCAGATACCAACCGAGTTTCACATATTCTTTTGCGACAAGCTCAACATCCGCGCGTGTTGTTGGAAAACTCGCTTGCCCCTGATCGTCGCCAATAGGGGCAGAGATAAAATGCATTTGCGGACAGGCCGCGCGAAAACTCGCAATTGCCCGGCGCGAGTGATACCAGTTGGTGACGATCAACGCTTTTTTTGCCTGAATTTCCCGCATCACAGGCGCAGAATAAAACGCGTTCTGCCATGTGCTTCCCGACTGGCATTCGATGAAAATCGCCGAAGGGTTGACCCCATCGCGGACCATGATCTGCTTGTTGAAAAGACAATCGCCGTCGCCGGTAATCAGGATGTAGGGCGAGCGGCCTTCTTTCCAAAGCCGTGCTGCTTGTGCTGCGCGCGGCGGTCCATCGCCGCCCGGAACTACGATAATATCCGCCTTGCTGCCGTCGTCGTGTAATGTGAGCACAGGTTCTGAATAGAACATTGCAGCGAGTCCGAATAAGACGGCACAGGGCAGGAAAATTAACAGCATCATACCATACGCCGTTCCGGTTCTTTGTTATCGACGACTAACCGAATAGGTGCTTCAGCGGCCATAATCGCCTCTTTCCGGCGTTGTTCTTCCATCTTGATAATGATCATGAATTCATATGCAGCGAGAAGCCGGCAGTAGAGATAGCCGGGCTTTCCATCAAGAAAGCCGAGGCGCACCACATACATATAGAGGAAGCGCAGCGATGGCCGGAAAGGCATGTGATAGGAGAGCGATTTCAGCGCGCGCCGTCGTTTTTCAGGTACGCTTGATAGCAAGCCGCTCCAATCGATTTTGCGCTCCAGCAGACGATTAGAAGAAAGGTCAGCCTCTGCCGATGAATAGCGATTATGTTTGTCGTACCAGGCCTCAAGGCCTTTATTGAAACTGTAATGGATGAAATGTGACTGCAATGCCCCTTCCGGGCCGCCACTTGCGCGCGAATGCACTGAACGCTCAAACCGCACCCGATCAGGGCGTACCAGCCGCGTTATCCAAGTTGGATAAAGGCTGGCATGTTTGATCCAGCGTCCCATGAACATGTTTTTGTAACGCGCTTTGAAAAACACTTCTGGCCGTGTGGGATCTGATGCGATAGCCAGCATTTCGTCACGCAGATCAGCAGGGGTTATTTCATCGGCATCGGGCGTATAGACCCAATCATGCTTGAACTGGATCTCGGTGATGCCATACATCCGCTGCCGATCTTCGGTGTCGTAGCGACGCTGAAAAACGCGCGCCCCTGCTGCTTTGGCGATTTCCACCGTGCGGTCTTCGCTGAAGGAATCAAGCACAACGATGTCATCGCACCAGTCGAGTGATGCGAGACAGGCGGGCAAATTGATCTCTTCGTTCAAGGTCATGATGAGAACGGAAACATTCATAAACTTGCCTCTGGAAAGGTGACGTTGGTTTTTACCGGCTGGCTGGCATCCACAACGATAGGCCGCAAAGCTTTGTTGGTGCGCAGCACGAACAAGGTATGCGCAGCCGCAGGCAGGATAAGCGCTATGAGCATTGTCCATGCCGGAATTTCAAAGCGGATCGCTGCGTAAGCCGTTGCTCCGGCAACAAAATTGAGCGTCATAATGGTGAGTGCCGTCTGGCTGTCGGAAAAACCGTTATCGAGCAGCAAGTGATGCAGATGCTGCCTGTCGGGGGAAAATGGACTTCTGCGCGCTGCAAGGCGTCGTACGATCAGGCTTAGTGTGTCGATCACTGGCACAATCACCACCCATATGAGGATGGGAAAAGCCGCTGTCGCGCTGATGTTGGCAAGGATCAGGATAAGACCGGCAAGCGCTGCGCCTAAAAACGTGCTGCCGCCGTCGCCCAGAAACAGGCTGGCTTTTGCCCGCCAGCGATTGCGCATATTAAAGACGAGGAAGCCCGTACAGGCGGCTGACAGTGCCAATATCTGCACACCGATACGGTTTTCAGCGATACTGAAACTGATAACGGCAAGCCAGAAAAAGGCACATGCACTTGCAGAGCCAGCAAGGCCGTCAACGCCATCACTCATATTGACGGCATTGACGACCCCGACAATGAAAGTCAGCGCAAGCAGAACAAAGATAGGCCCGGTCAGGACGCTGGACCCTATCGTATCAATGATGCCAGTTGCAAAACCAAGGTGGGTTTGTGTGATGCCTGTGGTGCCTATAATCATAACAGCGGCCAGCAATTGCATGGCAAGACGTGGTGCGACGGGCAGGTTAAATCGGTCATCCGCCACGCCTGTTACAAGGATCAGAAGCAGACCGGGCAGCATAAAAATGATGTTTGTCGCCCCCGCTAATGCGGGCGTGAAGAGTGCTGCAACTGATAAGGACAGGAAGATCGCGATCCCACCGCAAAGCGGTACATGACCATCATGTGTCTTACGCGCATTGGGAATGTCGATGAGGTGCCATTCGCGTGCAAGCCCGCGAAAACCCAGACAGAACGCAACTGATAATGCAAAAGCCAGAAGCGTGATCCAGATAAGACTGACCATGACTCCTCCCAAGCGCGTGTAAAAATTAAGACTAAGTGAATTTTTACTGGCTCCTGCGCGTAGCGACGACTTGGCTATAGAGCGTGGCTCATACTCCTTTCAGGTAATGGCTAACACCAAGGGTCACATTTCGCGTTCGCGGCAAACGGCTATTCTTGAGCCTTGAAATAAATGCTTTGACGTAATCCGGGGGGATCAGAGGTTTTGAAAACGCGCAAGCAACACCAAATCAAGCTCCCGAGAGCGAGCGCGTCATGAGCGGAAACCGCAGAGGCATTGTCATGGCGGCGCTCGAACAATATGCGGGCCTGCTGTTTAATTTTCTGACGGTTATCGCCGTTTCCCGGTTCTTAGGGCCAGCAGAAACGGGTGCTGGTGTTGTGGGACTGAGCATCGGCGCAATCATCTTTTCGTTGCGCGAATTTGCCAGTCCTGAGTTTCTTATCCGCATCGACAAGGTGCAGGATTACGACATCAGAACATCTATGACATTTCTCATGATTGTAACGCTTGTTTTGTCAGCGGGACTTTATCTGGCGCGGGAATATTTTGCCGTAGCCTATCACGATCCGACACTGCTGCTTTTCCTTGATATTACGATTATTGCAGCGCTTGTCGAAAGTCTCTCTCTGCCTGTCGTAGCATTGCTACGCCGCGAAATGGCATTTGGAACTCTTGCCCGTATTCGTACTGCCGGAACTGGCTTTGGCGCAGCCGTCACCATTGCCATGGCGGGGCTTGGTTTTGGGCATATGTGTTTTGCATTTGGCTTGCTTGCCAGTGCTCTGATCACAACAGGCATGGCAATAGCAATTTACCCGCTTGCGCGTCTCCTGCGACCATCGCTTGCCAGCATCAATACGGCTTGGCGTTTTGGCATTTATCTTGGCGGGAATGCAGGTCTCAACAAGATATGTGAAACCTTTCCGCAGCTGATGCTCGGACGCTTCATGCCAATCGCATCGGTCGGTATTTATAATCGGGCGAATACGGTTAGCGGCTTGCCGGATCGCATCTTTTTGTCGGCGGTGTTTACCGTGGCATTTCCGATGCTATCTGCGCATGTTCGTGAAGGCGGCGATATTAGTCGGGCCTATATCCGCGCTTTGTCCTATATTTCGGTGGTCTATTGGCCTGCACAAGCCTTGCTCGCACTGCTTGCCTATCCACTCGTGAATATCATCCTGGGTCCGGGCTGGACCGAGGCCGCGCTGATCGTTTCCATTACCAGTCTTGCAAGCCTGTTCTGGTTTCCGGTTATCCTGACCTATCCCTTGCTTATGGCGCTTGGTGCAAACCGTGAGGCGTTTATTTCCAACCTTATCTCCCGACTGGTTGCAACCACAATTCTGTGTTTTGCAGCGCTGCATGGATTGTTGGCTGTGGCATTGAGCCAGTTTATCAGTCTGCCGTTCCAGATGGTGGTCGCCATCATTTATGTCCGCAAACACACAAAATTCTCCTATAGCATCCTTGGAAGTGAGCTCCTTAAAAGTGCACTCGTCACTATATTGGCGCTGTCAGGGCCGCTGGTTATGGTTGCGATGGATGGCTTTAATCTTGATATGCATTGGTCAAAGGCATTGCTCATGGGGCTTGTTGCTATTGCGAGCTGGTTTGCGGCGCTGTTTGTGACGCGCCATCCATTCACTGAAGAGCTGGTGCCAGTGTTGCGGTGGTTACTTGGGAGGTTCATGGGTCGCTTGCGATGGGCAAGACATGTGCATGAGCCTGCGGAGTGAGGTGCTCATGAGCAAGCAGCTAATGATTGATGTGGCTATTCCGAACTATAATTATGCGCATTACTTAGCCGGATGTGCTAGCAGCGTTTTATCGCAAAGCGGTGTAGCGTTGCGACTATTGATTATCGACAATGCATCGGAAGACAACAGCGCAGACGTAGCACGTGATCTTGCCGCGCGCGATGATCGGGTCGAATTGTTCCTGCGATCAAGAAACGCCGGACCGCATGCATCGTTTAATGCGGCAATTGATTGGGCGCAGTCTGATTATTTTCTTATTCTTTGTGCGGATGACCTGTTGACACCGGGTGCATTGATGCGGGCTGTAAATACACTGGAGCAATATCCGGATGTGCATCTTGCGCATGGTGGCATCCATAAAATCTCCAAAGATGAGATGCCGCAGCAGACAGCGGCAGATGGTGGAAAATGGACTATTCGCTCTGGTGCTGATTTTATAGGCCTCGCTTGCCGACATGCTTTTAATCCGGTTGCAGGGCCAACGGCTGTCGTGCGAACGGATGCGCAAAAGCAAGCAGGTTATTATCGCAAGACGCTGCCGCATACAGATGATCTTGAAATGTGGTTGCGGTTTGCTTTGCTGGGTGGAGTCGCATCAACTGACAGCGTGCAGGCCTATGCGCGGGTTCATTCTGAAAACCAGTCGGCTAAGGTTGCAGGCATCATGCATTGGAATTGCGAGTTTGAAGCGGGATTTCGCTCGTTTTTTGAGCATGAGGGTTTGAACATGCCGCATGCTGACAGGGATTTTACGGCTGCGCGCAACTGCCTGACAAAGCGCGCTTATTGGTCGGCAATATCCAATCTCATCAGGCGGGAGGAAGGTGCCGCATCACTTATGGGCTTTGCGCTTAAGCGCAAACCGTTAATGGCTCTGATACCGCCCATAGATTATTTGTTTCAGCGCAGAAAGCGGATTTTATAGTCTGCTTTTCATGAGTAAATTAACGCGTAGGCTTTCCTCCTGTTCCGCAAGTTTTTGCCGATAATGCTTCACACCGACCTCAACTGTTTTGGCGAGTTCTTCCCTTCGGCTGAACATATTGTCGATCTGGCCCAGCACTGTTTGCGGATCGAAGCTCTCGATGTGATGGCAGAATTCACTTAAGCCGGTATCATTTAGCAGCGCATCGTTTTTGCGAGCATAGCCAAGCGAAAGAGCGGGCCGCCCCATTGCAAGCGCGCAGACGATATTGTGGTATCGGCTGGCAACCACGATGTCGGTTTTGGCAATTTGCTGCATCAGAACATCAAGCGATGTGATTGGCTCGAAAATGACATTATGCGCATGGGGCTGCGGAATACGCTGTCGCAGATCGTGAATGGCGTCCAGATCACCCGTGTCGCCGGTTAACAGGCGCACCTGACGCCCATCTGTTAAAAGCTCACTGATCAGCTGAGTCATCTTATTGAGGTAATTATCGTAAATAGCCTCACCGTCGAGCGCTCGCTTTTTCCAGCCTTTATAGGTCATGATGCCTAGACCAACGCGCTGGTCTGCACTATTGCGCAATTCATCTTCCGGGGTGGGGAGAGAAAAAGCGATGTCGGCACTGACAACATCTTTTGTGACACTCACATTGAGCGACCGCATGAAGTCGTATGAAACCTGATCGCGATAGGAGCGATAGGCAGCGATTTTCGATGCCTTTCCAATGAAAAACCGGCTCAGGGGATGGGTGACAGGACCGGCACCTATGGAGACAAAAGCAAACTGTGCGCCACCAAGCCTTGCTGCAACCGACCAACGTAAAATAGCAAACGGCCAGCCAAATGGATCTTCGTTAAAGTCGTCGAGTATACCTGTTCCCGGAACCACAATCAGATCGATACCGTTCGCCAGTGCCATTGCACCTAAAAAGCCGCTTAAGCGGCGCGGGAATTGTAACAGAGCCTTGTCGAGCATTCGCAAGAAGGCGTTGTTCGATGCTGGCTTGCCCACCGGAGTCGCTTCAATTTGAAATTTTTCGCTAATGATGTCCGGTCGGGAGCAGATGCATATAAATTGCGCGCCGGGGCAGATGCGTTTCAATAGCTGAAGCATCGCTTCCAGCGATCCGTCATTGCCGGTGTTGCCAGAGCCAAACTGACCGAAAAGACCTATCCTCATACAAGTGTCTCCAGCTATTTCTAGAAACTATTCCGTTAAGAGGTTTTGTGAAAACTGGCAGAAGGGTGAACAGCATCCTCTTATGTATGAGGGTATGTACCCCTCATAGCCAAAATGCACGATGAGTGATTTTCGCTACACTGATAAGCGGTATATCAAACGCCCCCCGATATGCCGAAACTAGGCTTCGAGGGACCATTTCCCTCGAAGTCCCGATTTCAGGGCGCAGGGTGATGATCGTGAAATGTGCTTACTTCGTCCGCCCCCATATTGGCGGGACTTACTCGGTATTTACGCGACTAAGCGCGTCACTCAGGCAGTCGGGCGTTGAACTGCGCTGGCTGGCCGCAGGAGCAGCAGGCGAGACCATTAGTTTGCCCTCTGCCGATCAGGGCTTAAGCGATGCTTTGCGCAAAGGTGATGCGATAGACAAAATGGGTGTTCTTGATGAAGAAACCCGTGCGCGGCGGATGATTGCTTTTTTGCGTGACAACAATTTCAAAGCCGTTTTTGTCAATGTTTTGTCGAGCCGCTTTGAAACCAATCTGGTGCGTTACCTGCCCGATGATATTCTGCGTATTATGATCGTTCATAATATCACGCCCGGCACTTATGCGGCAGCGCACGAGATCCGCGATCATGTTCATGCAACCGTCGGTGTCTCAAAGCGTTGCCGGGATGATCTGGTCAAACATTACGGATTTGATGCAGCGCGAACGCTGGTGATCCCGCATGGTTTGAACCAAAATCTTCATATACTGGATCGCGTCGATCGCAATGATCATTCTGCACCGCTACGTCTGCTTTTTCTTGGCCGCATTGAGGATAATTCAAAGGGCGTGTTCTGGCTGCCAAATATTCTGCGTGAATTGAAATGCGACTATCATTTGAGCGTTGCCGGGGATGGCCCTGATCTCAATGAATTACGTCATAGGCTTCAATGCTTTGGCGACAAGGTGAGCTTCACAAGCTGGGTAGCGCCTTCCGATGTGCCTTGGCTTGTCAGCCAGCATGATGTCATGGTCATGCCGTCCCGGTTTGAAGGGTTTGGCCTCACGTTGATTGAAGCCATGAGTGAGGGGTGTCCGGCGGTTGTTTCAAAAATCGCAGGCGTTACCGATTACATTGTGACCAATGGTGAGGATGGTCTGCTGTTTCCTGTTGGAGATTTCAAACAGGCTGCACGCCATATCCATCGTCTTGCTGACAATAGGCAATTGCTGGCCGAAATGGCTAAGGCGGCGCGCCTGAAAGTTGCAGTGGCGTTTGATAATGATGCCGCAGGGCTTGCCTATGCCGGGCTTCTCGAAAATCTGGTCAAGAACCCGCCAGCCATCGCAGTTCCTCTGCCGCTTTCACAATGGAAGATGCCGACGGCACTGCATTCGAGCCTGCGCTCACGCTTGCCAAAACCTGTCAAAAACTGGCTCAGGCAGATGCGTGAGCGTTTGCGTTCGGTATGGACAGAAAGGAAATGGGCATGAACCTTTTCACATCCCGGTTTCGCAATTCGCAATTGCTCAGAAGCAAGGCGCATGCCCTGATACCGGGCGGATGCCATACCTATGCCAAGGGTGATGATCAGTATCCGATCTTAGCACCGGGCTTTATTCAGCGCGGCTCCGGATCGCATGTGTTTGATGTCGATGGCAATCAGTATATCGAATATGGAATGGGCAACCGTGCTGTCGGGCTGGGACATGCTTATCCGCCGGTGCTGCATGCCGTGCGCGATGCCTTGCAGGATGGCTGCAATTTCACGCGCCCCAGTGCGATTGAAATTGAGTGTGCGGAAAGCTTTCTCGAATTGATCGAGGGAGCCGAAATGGTGAAGTTTTGCAAGGACGGATCGGATGCAACCTCTGCTGCGGTGCGGCTTGCACGCGCTCACACAGGGCGGGATATGATTGCCATTTGTGCAGATCATCCGTTTTTCTCGACTGATGACTGGTTTATTGGAACCACGAAAATGAATGCAGGGATTCCTGCTTCCGTATCCGCTTTGACGACGACGTTTCGCTATAATGATATAGCCAGCGTGCAAGCGCTGTTCGAGAACTATCCCGGCATGATTGCTGCGCTCATTCTTGAGCCTGCAAAAGCCGACGAACCGCAGGACAACTTCCTGCATGAAGCAAAGCGCATAGCGCATGAAAACGGTGCTTTGTTTATTCTGGACGAGATGATTACCGGCTTTCGCTGGCATATGCGCGGCGCGCAGCGGCTTTATGATATTGAGCCTGATCTTTCCTGTTTTGGTAAAGCGCTTGGCAACGGCTTTGCGATCTCTGCGCTGGCAGGCAAGGCGGAATATATGCAGCTTGGTGGCCTCACTCAGACCGAACATCCGCGCGTTTTTCTGCTTTCCACCACCCATGGCGCGGAAACACATGCCCTGGCCGCAGCCATTGCCACGATGAAGGTTTATCGCGATGAGCCGGTGATCGAACGGCTTTATCAACAGGGTACGAGGCTTGCAGAGGGCGTAAATGCAGCGATTGCAGTTCACGGATTGCAAAACCATGTGCATCTGCATGGTCGGCCTTGCTGTCTGGCTTATTCAACCCTTGATGAATGCAGACAGTCATCACAGGCATTTCGTACATTGTTCCTTCAGGAGACGATCAGGCGCGGGGTTCTGATGCCGTCTTTGGTCGTTAGTTATACGCATAGCGATACGGATATTGCACGCACGGTCGATGCGATTGATGGTGCGCTGGGTATTTATGCGCGTGCGCTGAATGACGGCGTCGATACCTATCTCACAGGGCGCCCGTCGCAGGTTGTCTATCGCCGGTTTAACGAGGCATCGAGCTATCCCCCGGCTATGCGATGAGGTGTTGGCGGGTAGGCCTCCTATTTGCCGTGCTGCTCCTGACAATTGGTGCCGCGCACGTTGAGACTGTCTTTCCGATTAAAGTCAGTCACGATCATCGCTTTTTTGAAGATGCGCAGGGCCGCCCGTTTTTAATTAACGGTGACACAGCATGGTCGCTGATTGCGGAATTGAAACGCGATGATGCCAAGCTCTATCTTGAAGATCGTAGCAAACGCGGTTTCAATGCCATTATTGTCAACCTGATTGAGCATCAGTTTTCAAGCAACCCGCCTGCCAATGCTTACGGTGATAAACCTTTTAAAAACGAGTCATTTGGCACGCTTAATCCAAACTATTTTGACCATGCCGCATGGGTGATCGAACAGGCACAGAAACAGGGGGTGGTCGTTTTTCTGGCCCCGGCTTATTTGGGCGTGAATGGCGGTGATCAGGGCTGGTTCGCACAAGCGCAAGCTGCTGGCCCGGCAAAAATGAAAGCCTATGGCGAAGCGATTGCGCGCCGCTTTGCAAAATTCCCAAATATTGTCTGGGTTCTGGGTGGTGACTTCGATGCGCCTGACCGTGCACTTGTGTCAGAACTGGCGCAAGGCATTGCATCTGTTTCGCCCGAGGCGCTTCAAACAGTTCATTCCGGTCGCGATACGAACACGGTTGAAATATGGGGCAAGCAAAGCTGGCTCTCTCTCGATACGGTTTATACTTATGACGATGTGCATAAGGCAATTCTGGCCCGCAGCAAGTTGGCTAAAATGCCGGTCATTCTACTCGAAAGTGCTTATGAATATGAGCGGGAGACTACCGCGCGGATGATCCGCCGCAATGCTTATGGAGCTATTCTGGGCGGTGCTGCCGGGCAGTTTTTCGGCAACAATCCGATATGGCACTTTTCAGGACCGGGAGTATTCACCTCGGATCAGAATTGGCGCGAGGCTTTAAATAGTCCCGGAGCAAAATCCATGACTGTGATGAAGAGACTTTTCGATAAGCTGCCATGGTCACAACTACAACCGGATCGCGATCACAGCATCGCAATGGCGGAAGGTACTTATGCTGCTGCATTGCCTGATCAAAGTCTCATTGTGATCTATGGTGATGCTGGAGAGTTTAGCATTAAGACAAGTTCGCTGAGCGATGATCAAACAGCCATTTGGGTTGATCCGGCTTCCGGTCAGTTTTTACCTGCCAGCGATCCAAAAATTGATGGCGATGTGCGCATCTATCAGGCGCCGCCAGACCGGAAGAATGTCAATAAAAGCGACTGGATTTTGCTGATTGGAAATCCTGAACAGTTGGAGTTCATCCAGAAGGCGTAGTGGCCCAGACTTTTTATATCTCATATCAACACTTGTCCTAAGCAAACATGCCTTCGGTCAACTCGCCGCTTCCCCTTGCACTCGCTAACCTAAATCAACAAACAAGGTGAGGGATCGGCTATGAAGGTACTTGTTACAGGGCATCAGGGCTATATCGGATCGGTTATGGTGCCGACGCTGATCAATGCTGGACATCAGGTTTCAGGGTATGATGTTGGTCTCTATCAACATTGCCTGTTTGAAGAAGGCGGTTCAGTTTTTCATGTACCGACAATCCGAAAAGACGTGCGCGATGTGTCGCCGCGTGATCTTGAAGGCTTTGATGCGATTATTCATCTGGCCGCTTTATCCAATGATCCGCTCGGCAACCTCAACGAAGAACTCACCTATGACATCAATCATCGCGCCAGTGTTGCAATGGCGAAAGCCGCGAAAACGGCGGGTGTTAGCAGATTTCTGTTTGCCTCGTCATGTAGCAATTATGGAATCAGCGATGCTGATCTGATCGATGAGGCGGGGGAACTTAAACCCGTCACCGCATATGGTCGCTCCAAGGTGCGGGCAGAGCAGGACATACGTGAGCTGGCAGATGCCAGTTTCTGTCCGGTCTATCTCAGACCAGCAACTGCCTATGGTGTTTCGCCGTTTTTGCGCTTTGATATTGTGCTCAATAACCTTGTTGCATGGGCTGTGACCAAGGGGCTGATTTACCTGAAATCAGACGGCACGCCATGGCGTCCTATCGTGCATATTCGCGATATTTCGCGCGCTTTTAATGCCGCAATGGAAGCGCCGCGCGAGACAGTTTTCAACGAAGCTTTCAATGTTGGCTCGACCGAGCATAATTACCGCATCCGTGATATCGCTGGCATAGTCGCCGATACCGTGCCTGAGTGCCGGATTGAATATGCTGATGACGCCGGACCTGACACGCGTTCTTATCGGGTGAGTTTTGAAAAACTGGCGCGCGTTCTGCCGGAAGCAAAACCGCAATGGGATGCCGCCGCAGGTGCGCGTGAATTGCTTGCAGCTTATAGTCGTTTATCGCTGACGCTTGAGGAATTTGAAGGTCCGCGTTTTCAGCGCATTGCCCATATTCGTAAGCTGATTTCAGAGGGCGAACTTGATGCCAGCCTGCGTCGCGTTGATGAACATGCACCGCCATTGCGGGCGTCCGCATAATGGATAGTCAATCGCGGAGTCAGAGCCAGGGCGAAAAGATTTTTGATCTTGCTTCGCGGCTTTATCCGATCTGTCGCAGTCTCACGGGTGATGGCGTGCGCGAAACGCTCGCTATCATCGGTGAGCATTTGCCGTTGCAAACCCATGAGATACCAAGTGGCGCGCAGCTTTATGACTGGCAGGCGCCGAAAGAATGGATAATCCGTGAGGCTTATATTGCAGATTCAGCCGGAAATCGCATTGTCGATTTTACCAATCATAATCTGCATGTTGTGAATTTCAGCGTTCCGATACGTGCAAAATTATCGCTCGATGCGTTGAAAGAACATATTCATAGCTTACCTGACCAGCCCGATCTAATCCCGTATCGCACATGCTATCACGCGGAAGCATGGGGCTTCTGCATGACGCATCATGCACTGATGTCGATGAAAGAAGACACCTACGACGTTGTGATTGATGCAGAGCGCCGCGACGGCTTTCTGACCTTTGGCGAATTTGTGCATCACGGTGAAACTGACGAGGTTTTTCTGGTTTCAGCACACCTTTGTCATCCCTCGCTTGCCAATGATAATTGTTCTGGTCTGGCGCTTTTGATTGCTCTCGGTGAAGCCTTGATGCAGCGTAAAACGCGTTACACCTATAAGTTCCTATTTGGCCCGGCGACGTTTGGCGCGCTGGCCTGGTTGCAGAAGAATGAGGCGGATCTGCACAGCGTAAAACATGGCCTCGTTTTATCCTGCGTTGGCGATGGTGGTGGTCCCAATTACAAGCGCAGTCGGCGTGGTACTGCCGAGATTGATCGTATCATGTGTCAGGTGCTCGAAACCTCTGACCTTGCAGGCGCAAAGCTGCATGACTTCTGGCCCTATGGCTATGATGAGCGTCAGTTCTGCTCGCCGGGATTTAATCTGCCGGTAGGTCTGTTTCAGCGCAGCCTTTATGGTGCTTTTCCAGAGTATCACACTTCGGCTGACAATCTTGATTTCATCAGACCGGACTATCTGGAGCAGTCTTATAATCTTATTTTAAGCGCTATCGGGATGGCAGAGCGCAACTGGACACCGTTGAGTACATCGCAAAAAGGCGAACCGCAGCTCGGTCGGCGCGGATTATACGCAAATACCGGCGGCGATCCTCATGCAGCGCAAAAAGCTATGGCGATGTTGTGGGTGCTCAATCTGTCCGATGGCGATCATTCGCTGCTGGATATGGCAGAGCGCGCTGGTCTTTCTTTTGCGCAGCTCGCGGATGCCGCAGACCGACTGAGGGATGCGGGATTGTTGGTTGCACGTTGAGTTTAAAGATGTGGCCAGGCCCGGTCTTTTTCGGACATGACGCTTGGTTCGTCTGGCCATGGAATCCCAAGCGCGGGATCATCATAGCGCAAACCAGTCGCAGAATCGGGCGCATAGGGTTTTGAAATCATATAGCGCAACAGCACATTATCCGTGAGTGTCTGAAAGCCATGGGCGCAGCCCACAGGAATGTAAAGTTGCGTGCCATTGTCGGCTGAAAGTTCCAATCCGGTCCAGCGACGATAGGTCGGAGACTCTGGCCGCAGATCAACCAGAACATCCCAGACCATGCCTTGCAGACAAGTGACGAGCTTCGTCTCTGCATGGGGTTCGTTCTGATAATGAAGGCCGCGCAGAGTGCCTTTTTCGCGAGAAAATGAAAGGCTGTGTTGCGGAAAACTGGTTTCCAGTTGCCGCTCCGCAAATTCAGCCTCGCAATATACGCGGGCGAACCACCCCCGATCGTCTTCGAGCCTTTCCGGCTCAATCGACCATGCGCCATCGATGTTGAGTGGTGTAAATCGCATATGCTGCCTCAGCTTTCAGATGCTTGCATTCTGACAGCTTCACGTCTTCGAGATAGCCTTGTTTTTGGCTTTGCTGAATGGTCTTAAGTTGAGGGGTGGGCTCACCCAAAGGCGTAAGCGCCTACCCCACTTCCGACATAGGGAGAAGTCAGGGGGAATGTTCATACTCATTCGACGGGTGATGGGTGCGCCCGATCGTATATACGCCTCGCTCCACATGACAGTCTCGGAAATTTTAAGCTTACTTAGTAGTTTTAACTATCCGGCATTGATCGGAGTTCAGACCCAAATACCCATTAAGGGGCCGGGCATGGCGAGGTATCTCATATGACCATCCAGACGCCGGGCATCACGCGGAGTACAAGCATGGCCAAAGAACAGACAGGCTGTCGTTTGTGCGGAACGCTCCTCAAACATACATTTGTCGATCTGGGCATGTCGCCGCCATGTGAGAGTTTTATCACTGCGGAACAGCTTGATCATATGGAGCCCTATTACCCGCTATATGCCTATGTGTGCGATCATTGCTATCTGGTGCAGCTGAAGGAATATTTCAGCCCCGCCGATATTTTTACGGAATATGCATATTTCTCGTCCTTTGCCACCAGTTGGGTCAATCACGCCAAACTCTATTGCGATGAAATCACTGAAAAGCTTAGCCTGAGCAGCGATAGCTTTGTCGTCGAGATTGCCAGCAATGATGGCTATCTGTTGCAGCATTTTTTACCCAAAGGCATACCAATCCTCGGCATCGAACCTGCTGCTAATGTTGCGCAAGCGGCGGTTGCCAAAGGCGTGCCAACGCGGGTGGATTTCTTTGGCTCTGATCTCGCATCGCGTATGGTCAGTGATGGTAAAAAAGCCGACCTGATCATTGGTAACAATGTTCTGGCACAGGTGCCGGATCTTAATGATTTTGTCCGCGGCATGCAGATTTTGCTGAAACCCGAGGGTGTTATTACTCTTGAGTTCCCACACCTGACCAATCTCATCGAACAGAACCAGTTCGACACGATCTATCACGAGCACTTCTCATATTTCTCGCTGCTGACCATTCGCTATATGGCGCATCGTCACCATCTGAAGGTGATTGATGTTGACGAATTGCCAACCCATGGCGGATCGTTGCGGGTTTATCTGGCGCATAATACCAGCAAGCGAAAAGCCGGACCGCGTGTTGCGGCTCTTTTAAAGCGTGAGCAGGCATTCGGTATCAACGATATTACGACCTATGAACAGTTTGCTGAAAAAACGCGGCGTACCAAGCGCGACCTGTTGTCATTTCTCATTGCGGCAAAAAATTCCGGTAAACGCATTTGCGGATATGGCGCACCCGGCAAAGGCAATACACTGCTCAACTATTGTGGGATTGGCACCGATTTTCTCGACTTTACGGTTGATCGCAATCCTTACAAACACGGCCGTTTCACGCCCGGTATGCATATACCGATTTACGACACGTCGATGATCGACAGCTATAAACCCGATTATATTCTGATCCTGCCATGGAACTTTAAAGACGAGATTATCCGTCAAATGCAGCATGTGGTGGAGTGGGGCGGAAAGTTCATAATACCGATCCCGCATGTCACGCTGATTGATCCGGCATTGCTTACGGAGGAGCGCTAATTATGAAAGTCGTTCTGTTCTGCGGTGGTCTTGGTACCAGAATACGCGAATATTCGGAGAATGTTCCAAAGCCGATGATACCGCTTGGACATCAGCCGATCCTGCATCACGTCATGGAATATTATTCCGATTATGGACACAATGATTTCGTGCTCTGCCTTGGCTATAAAGCCAATGTGGTGAAGGACTTTTTTCTGAGCATAAAACCGCAAACATTCGCCGATTGCGTGGTGTCAGATGGTGGGCGCAATGTGCGTCTGCTTGAAGAAGTGGATCGCGACTGGAGTGTGACGTTGCTTGATACGGGTATCTGGCGCAATATCGGCGAGCGCTTGTGGAGTGCGCGATCCCATGTCGAGGGCGAAGAAATCTTCCTCGCAAATTACAGCGACGGTTTAAGCGATGTTGATTTGGATGAGATGACGGAACGCTTTCGAAAGAGCGGCAAAATTGCTTGCTTTCTGGCGGTCCGTCCACCGCTGACCTATCATCTGGCCGATATTGCTGAAGGTGGTGATGTGCGCGCGTTCAGAACGTCGAACACCTCTGATATCTGGATCAATGGCGGCTATTTTCTGTTTCGAAAAGAGATATTTGACTACATGCGCGAGGGTGAGGAACTGGTACTTGAGCCGTTCAGCCGTCTCATCGCCGAAAATCAGTTGATGGCCTATAAATATGAGGGCTTCTGGCGTTCGATGGATACTTTGCGCGACTGGCAAACGCTCGAAGATATGGTCGAAAAGGGTGATATGCCCTGGAAGAAACATAAGACAGAGCTTCGTGCGGCCAATATCGCGATAGCGCTATGATTGATCTCTGCGCTCTTGCTAGTCTCGGCAGGCCGCTCAATATTTTATGTCTGGGCGCGCATTCGGATGATATTGAGATCGGCTGCGGCGGCACGCTTTTGAACCTGATCGATAGGGGCATGGCTCTGCATATCGATTGGTGTGTGTTGTCGGGCGGAGACGAACGGCGGGCAGAGGCGCAAGCTTCAGCGCAGGATTTTTTGTGTGGTGCTACAAGTACCAACATTCATTGTGCTCAATTTGAAGATAGTTATTTTCCGGCACAAGGACGGGAAATTAAAGAGTGGTTGATTGGGCAGCGCAGCAGGCGGCAGCCGGATATTGTGTTTACGCATAGTTGCCACGATGCGCATCAGGACCACCGCACTCTTAACGAACTCACTTGGAATATCTTTCGCGATCAGTTGATCCTTGAATATGAAATTCCAAAATGGGATGGCGATTTGGGTCGCCCCAATGCTTATGTGGCTCTTCCCGCAAAAGTTCTGGAGCGAAAGATCGAATTGCTGATGCAGCATTTCGGTACCCAGCGGTCTAAAGACTGGTTTGACGAGCAAACGTTTCGTGGGCTTTCGCGGCTGCGCGGCATGGAGTGCCGCGCGCCGGAAGCCTATGCGGAAGGCTTCTACGCTTCTAAAATGAGGATATTATAGAAAAGCTTCGCTAAGCCGCCGCAAGCACATGACCGAGGCTTCGGTTCCATCGTTCATAAGCTGCTGCCATGCGGCTATCATATTGATTACGTGCGAAGGCCGGACCATTGTAGCGGCGCGCAAAATCGCGCCAGTCTTTTGTCTGTAAACTTGGTTTCAATCCGGCTTTGTCGATAAAATTCAGCATCAGCGAGACTTGCCCTGTGACGCCGCTGCGTGCCTCGTTTACCAATTCATCAATGCTGCGATAACCAAGCCATTCCCAATGCGCGCCCATCACCTGACCCAAGCCCCACGAGGTAGATTCAAGTGCGGCCTGACGGTGAATGCTCATGGCACGTTCCAGCAGCAGCCAGCGCTCACGTTGCATCTTGGGGTTCCGTACGCGTCCGGCTTCTGGTGAGGCCAGTCCCATCTGACGCGCCTGCTCGCGAATACGGCCTGACAGCCTGCGATCAAAATAGTGGCCCTCGAAGCGAATTGCCGGCTCTTTTTTATCAGCGACAGGAAACAGTGCCCGACCGCCGCTTTCCACCTCGGCCACTGCCAGCAAAGCGGTGGGTTCAATGCCTGCATCGCTGGCCATTGAAACAATCGCCGCGAAAGTTTCGGTATCAAACATCTGATTTCTCCTCTGAAAACTACGTTCATCGAAGCCAGATTGTCGCTGCACCTGAGAGGCCGGGGATAAATAACTTGAATTTGCCGCGTTCGAGGACTAGGTCGAAGTAAATTTAAAAGAGATAGAACCTATGAGCAATTTGCCATTTACCGTTGCCGCCCTTTATTGCTTTGCGCCATTGCCGCAATATGAAAGCCTGCGCGAGCCGCTGGCTACACTCTGTTGCTCAAACGGGATCAAAGGGACGTTGCTGCTTGCAGCAGAGGGTATCAATGGCACGGTTGCAGGCACCGCCGAGGCGATCGAAAAGCTCGTAAAATACATCACCGCAGTTCCCGGCCTTGCTAACCCGGAACTCAAATATTCCCATGCAACCGAAATGCCGTTCTATCGCATGAAGGTGCGTTTGAAGCGCGAAATCGTCACCATGGGCGTTGATGGCATTGATCCGCTGAAAAGCGTTGGCACCTATATTGCGCCCAAGGATTGGAACGCGCTGATTGCCGATGAAGACACGGTCGTTGTCGATACGCGCAATGATTACGAATATGCCATTGGTACATTCGAAGGTGCGCTTGATCCGAACACCAAGACCTTCCGCGAGTTCCCGGAATGGGTTGAGCAGAACCGCGACAAGCTGGAAGGCAAGAAGATTGCCATGTTCTGCACGGGCGGTATTCGCTGTGAGAAGGCAACAGCTTTCGTCAAGGGTCTTGGTTTCGATGACGTGTTTCATCTTAAGGGCGGCATTCTGAAATATCTCGAAGACGTGCCAAAAGAAGAAAGCATGTGGAACGGCGAATGTTTCGTGTTCGATGAACGCGTGGCAATCGGTCATGGTCTGACGGAAAGCGATATCGAGCTTTGCCGCGCCTGCCGCCGTCCGATTACTGCAGAAGACAAGCTTTCGCAGTTCTTCGAAGAAGGCATTTCCTGCGCTGGTTGCTATGACGAGCGCACGCCCGAAGATCGCGCACGTTTCGCCGAGCGCGAAAAGCAGGTGAAACTCGCTAAATTGCGCGGCACAAGCCACAAACATATTGGACGCTAAAAATATGGGGTGTGCGGCCCTTTTTGCCGCATCACTTCCATAGGTACTAGCCAAAGCTAATACACGCCTTTAAGGTGGCCTCGTTTTCGGAACGATCTGAATTCGTTACGGAAATTCTGGGCGGCTTTTGCATGGACGCCCGTGTGAAAAGGGTCTGACGGCATCCGGGTCGCGTTTGTCTCCATCATACCCATCATCGCAAGTCGGTGTATCGAATGAAAATTCGAGACCCGAACAAACAGCGCCGGTTTTTGCCGGTGGATGATGGTGTTTGCCCGAAATCCGGGCGCTATGGAGGTCGACAATGAAAAAATTTATCGCTGCGTTTCTTATTACGATTGCAGCCGGTGCTGCATCGGTTGCTCATGCTGCCGAAAAGGTCACGGTTTTTGCCGCTGCCAGCATGAAGGATGTGATTGAGGAAGCAGCCAAGCAGATCAAGGCCAAGGACGGTACGGAAGTTGTGGCTTCCTTTGCCTCGTCTTCGGTTCTTGCAAAGCAGATCGAGCAGGGCGCTCCGGCACAGATTTTCATTTCTGCCGATCTCGACTGGATGGATTATGTCGAAAAAGCCGACCTGATCGATAAGGCATCGCGTAAGGTGATTGCTGGCAATGCGCTGGTCATTGCAACGCAGAAGGACGAAGCCAAAGGCGACGCCAAAGAACTGCTGAGCGCTGGTCGTTTTGCGATGGGCGATCCGTCGAACGTGCCTGCCGGCAAATACGGTAAAGCTGCGCTTGAAAAGCTCGACATCTGGAAAGACGTTGAAAAGAACGCCGTCTTCACCGAAAACGTGCGCGTTGCGCTGCAATATGTGAGCCGCGCCGAAGTGAAGGCCGCAATCGTCTATGCATCGGATCGCGCAGCAGCGCCTGATCTGGTCGAAGCTTATCGCTTCCCAGCTTCGAGCCATGCGCCGATCCTTTATCCTGCAGCACTGATTGCAAAGAACGAAAATGATGCCGCTAAGGCATTCCTTGCGTTTCTTGAAAGTGATGCCGGTCAGGCAATCATCAAGGATAAGGGCTTTGTAGGCGCTGCGGAGGCGGCTCAGTAATGATGGAAGGCAATGTCTGGCAGATTGTTGCTCTGTCGCTCCGGGTTGCCGGTATCGCTATTGTTTTCGCTCTGCCAATTGCCTTTCTTGTTGCGTGGATTCTTGCCCGGTTTAATTTTCCGGGCAAGTCTCTGGTACAGGCTATTGTCACCATGCCGCTGGTTTTGCCTCCGGTGGTGACGGGTTATCTTCTGCTGATCCTGTTTGGATCGCGTGGCGCGCTTGGCGCGCCGTTGCAGGAATGGCTTGGCCTTTCCTTTTCCTTCCGCTGGACTGGTGCAGCTCTTGCTGCAGGCGTCATGGCGTTTCCACTGCTCGTTCGCCCTATTCGCCTTTCGATTGAAGGGCTTGATCGTGGGCTTGAGGAAGCGGCGCGTACGTTGGGCGCCAACAGGTTTATTGCTTTTTTCACGGTGATTTTGCCGCCCTTGCTGCCGGGTATTCTGGCGGGCGCGGTGCTTGGTTTTGCCAAGGCGCTCGGTGAGTTCGGCGCGACCATCACCTTTGTTTCCAACATTCCGGGGGAAACGCAGACGCTTTCGCTGGCGATCTATGCGCTATTGCAGACGCCGACAGGCGACGCCGAAGCTTTCCGTCTGATTGCGATTTCTGCAGCCATTTCCATTGCTGCCGTGGTGTTGTCTGAATGGTTGCAGCGCAGGCTTGCAGGAGAAGCGAAATGAGCGGTCTTGAAGTTTCCGTTGCTGGCCGCAATGGCCAATTCGCAGTCGAAGCAGATTTTGCCGCTCGTTGGGGTGTTACGGCTCTGTTTGGCCATTCGGGCGCGGGCAAAACAACGCTTCTCAAGATGATTGCCGGAACGCTGCGTCCGGAAAGTGGGCGCATCGCTGTCGGTGATTTCACGCTCTTCGATGCCGAAAAGGGGATCAATCTGCCACCTGAAAAGCGCCGTATCGGCTATGTGTTTCAGGAAGCGCGGTTGTTTCCGCATATGAGCGTGAAGCGAAACCTCACTTATGCGCGCTGGGCTGGAAAACGCCAGAACAGCCGTAGCTTTGACGAGGTTGTGGCGCTGCTTGGTATCGATCACCTCTTGGATCGTCGTCCGGCAACTCTTTCGGGCGGCGAACGCCAGCGCGTAGCTATTGGTCGTGCGCTTTTGTCTGATCCGGCACTTTTGTTGCTGGATGAGCCTCTGTCCTCTCTGGATCATGCACGCAGGCAGGAGATTTTGCCCTTTATCGAGCGGCTTCGGGATGAAAGCCATGTGCCGATCGTCTATGTCAGCCACGAGATTGACGAGGTTGCGCGGCTTGCTGATGAAATCGTTCTGCTGTCGGGTGGTAAGGTGAAAGCCAGTGGTGAGGCTGCTGAGATTTTCCCGCTGATCGATGGGGAAGGCGAGGGCGCTGGTGTGCTGCTTGAAGGCTCGGTTTCGACTTATGATGAGTGCTACAAGCTTGCGGAAATCGATCTTGGCGGGACGACATTCCAGCTCAGCGATGCCGGGCTTAAACAAAACATGCATGTGCGTCTTCGGGTTCGCGCACGCGATGTCTCCATTGCGCGCAAGGCACCTGATGCAATCAGTATCCGCAATGTGCTGCCGGTTTCCATTGTGGCGATTGAAGCGGGAGAAGGGCCGAATGCGCATGTTGCGCTCGACTTTCAGGGGCGGCGTCTGGGTGCGCGACTGACGCGACGGTCGGTCGATGATCTGGGCCTTAAAGTGGGCGAGCATGTCGTGGCGCTCGTCAAAGCCGTCTCCGTGGATCGTGCCGCAATCAGAGAAAAATGAAACTGAGACAATAATCCGGTTTCCGTACTGCATCTTTTATGCTCCTGTCTCTATCAGATGGGAGCATAAAATGACTGATTTGCGAGATTGGACACCACGCCCGAAGCCTGAACGCAAAGTGCTGGAAGGCCGCTATGTGAGGCTCGAACCACTGGATGCCGCCCGGCACGGTGACGAGCTGTTTGCGGCCTCTTCCGTTGAAGATGCGGATCAGCGGTTTACCTGGCTGTTCGAGGTTCCACCCGCAACGCGCGAAGCATTTGAGCCGTGGCTCGAAAAAGTGTCGGGCAACGAAGATCCTCTGTTTTTTGCGGTCATCGACAAGGCCAGCGGCAAGGTTGCCGGTCGTCAGGCCTTGATGCGTATTGATCCGGTTCATGGTGCCATCGAGATCGGGAACATCTATTGGGGACCGCTCATCTCGCGTAAACCGGCTGCCACCGAAGCGCAGTTCCTGTTCATGCAGTATGTTTTCGATGAGCTTGGCTATCGCCGCTATGAGTGGAAGTGCAATGATAACAACGCACCGTCCAAGCGCGCAGCCGAACGTTTTGGCTTCCAGTTTGAAGGCACTTTCCGTCAGCATATGGTGACAAAGGGCAACAACCGCGACACCGCATGGTTTTCGATCATCGACAGCGAATGGCCAGCGCTGAAACAAGCTTATCAGGCATGGCTTGCGCCGGAAAACTTTGATAGTGACGGTCAGCAGATCAGAAAGTTAGAGGATTTTCGCATTGGCGGCTGAACCGAAGAAGAGCAACCCGGCACTTGCCGCAGCTATTATTTTGATTGGTTTCGGCCTGCTGGCCTATTATCTGCCGACCATTATGATTGCGCTTGGTGAGCGTTCGCATGTTGCTGCGGCCATTTTCGGGATACTCTTCGTACTTAGCTTCTTTGGCATATTCTGGCTGCGTTCGCGCCGCCAGAATAAGGACTAACCTAAGAGTGCAGCGCTGAGCAGCAGAGCGCCGGTTAGCGCAATAAACAGTGCTGCGCCTACTTCAATCGCCGCTTTCAAGCGACCGGACATGGCGCTGCTGCCTGCAAAGCGCAATGCCGTGTTCTTAGCGGTTACGGCCAGCGTTGCAAGAAATGCCACGGTCAGAAATGTGCCAAAGGCCATCGCGAAGACCGAAAGCAATCCACCAACCATCAGACCATTGAGAAGCGCGAAGGTGAGCACGATCAGCGCGCCGGAACATGGGCGCAGGCCGACAGAGAAAATCGCAGACCATGCCGTCTTCCAGTTGAAATCGTCGCCGAGCGTCGATGGATCGGCAATATGGGCGTTGCCGCAATCGGCACAGATATCACCCTCACCGATAAAGACGTGATCAGCCGCGGCATTGGCAGGCTTGTAGTTGAGCTTGACCGTGTTGGTGGTACCGAGCGCACGCGTGCTTTGCGAAACGCTGCCCTGCCAGGCTGGACCGCTGGCCATTGCCGTTTGAGGCGCTGCTGCAAAAAGCGCGCTTGTCGGGGACGGCTCGGCACTGTTACGCTTCTTGAACAGAAGCGGCAATTTGCGTGCCAGCAACCACAGGCCAAAGAACAGCACCAGCGCGAAACTGGCAATCTCCATATAACGAGCTGTCTGGTTCATCGAAACGCCGGTGCCACGCAGCAAAAACCATGCGAGTGCCACCACAAAGACCGCCATGATCGCCTGAAGTAGCGACGAAATAAACGACAGAAAAATGCCGCGTCTCAATGCCGTTTCATTGGCGATCATGTATGACGAAATCACCGCCTTGCCGTGGCCCGGTCCAGCGGCATGGAAGACGCCATAAACGAAGGAAAGGCCGATAAGCACAGATGCCTGCCATGGGTCTTCGCGCATGGCTTTAAGTGCATTGGTCATCGCGAGATAGAATGTGCGCTGCTGTTCATTCATCCAAAGAATGATATGCGCAAAAGGTCCGGTCGGTTTCATTGCGACTTCATTGGCACCGATGCCCAGAGATGATTGCGCCCAAGCCTGAGCAGCGATCATCAGAAGGCTGACTGTGAGAATGAAACGGACCGTTTTCTTCATGAGGGCTGATTATCCTTTTTTCTCGCAGTCTATCTCAAGGCGCGTGGCGAAAATCTTCGACATGTCTGTGCCTGCCGGATCATTGAAAAAGGCTTCGGTCAGGGTTCCCTGATTTTGTGCAAGCGCTTCATCGGGATTAGGGCGAATGACCTCAGACTTGCAGCCTGCAGGCAGACCTTTGACGACCAGCTCATTATCGCTCACATAGTCGATTGCTGTATAAAAGGTCGGATCGTAAACGCCGAAACTGACCTTGTGTCCAGGTTCAAGCTTTAGCGGCTTTTCAGGCTTACTGGTGAAGACTATCATCAGATGATTGTCGGAGAAGTCTGCGGCAAGATCATTCGGACGTGCCATTTTAACATCCTTGCCATCAGCAAGCACGGTCTGGAAATATTTAAACTCTGCGATAGAGCCGTTGATCACATGACCAAGGTCGATCAGCTCGTTTTTGTCGAGCTGCAAATCACCATTCTTGTCAAACTCCATCAGAACGGTTGATGAAAACACATCATCAAAACGCCAGATATGGGCCAGCTTTTCAACCGTGCCGTCTGGTGCAATCGTGAGCTCCAGCCGAGCATCGGCAAAGACATGCGGGTGCGCATTCGCGGCCAAAGGCGCAAACACTGTCGTCAGTGTTACGGCAATGCCAAGAGGGCTTTTCAGCCATGAGCGCAAATTCAGCATGTATCGATTCCGTGAAAGCTTATGCAAGGCATAGTCGTGAAGGCGGCAAAAGTGGGACGAGTGCCGCCTTTTATATCCACTTGATTACAGTTTTGTGTTTTCGCGTGCTTCGCGGTCCTTGAACCATTGGGTCAGAAAGTCGACCAGAGCGCGGATCTTAGCAGGTAGATAGCGACGATGCGGATAGACCGCATAGATGCCGCCATCTCTGACGATGAATTCATCGAGGCAGGGAATGAGCCTGCCGCGCTCGATCTCTTCTTCCGCAATAAAGGCTGGAAGCGAGCAAAATCCAAGTCCAGCAATTGCCGCGGTCTTGGTCGCGACTGGGCTGTTGACCTCGATGGGGCCATTGACAGTCACGGTCATCATCGAGCCGTCGGTATTGCGGAAATGCCAGTTGTTGCGTGAGCGGGCATTGGTGTCGATGATACAGGGCTTATCGTGCAGGTCTTCCGGGCGTTCGGGCTTGCCAACGCGCTCAATCAGGGACGGTGCGCCGCACAACACGGAATGGAACGGTGACAGCCTTTTGGCAATGAGCGAGGAATCCTGCAAACGCGTAATGCGGATTGCAAGGTCAAAGCCTTCTTCCACCATATCAACGAACCGGTCATCCAACCGCACGTCGAGCACGATTTCTGGATGGGCAAGGCAGAAATCGATCAGCGATTGGCCGATCACCGCATCGGCAAAGGTACGCGGCGCCGAAAGCTTGATGCGTCCACGTGCATCTGAACTTGTTTCGCTGACGGCATCCTGCAGCGCGTCGATCTCGCGGATGATCTCGACAGCGCGGTGATAATAGGTATGGCCTGCTTCAGTGAGCGAAAACTGACGTGTCGTGCGGTTGAGCAGGCGCGCACCGAGTTCATCTTCCAGTTCGCGCACATATTTGGAAAGCAGCGCCTTGGAGCGTCCGATCTTTCGCGCCGCAGCCGAAAAACCTTCCGCTTCGACCACGTCGATGAATGCGCGCATACGTGTGAGGGTGTCCATGGTCTAGTCCTGCTTTTCGAGAATGTTTCGGCCAAGCGCAATAAGCGCCCGGTCGCTGCCGCGTGGGCCAATGAATGAGATGCCAAATGGCGCGCCATGCACTTGTCCTAGTGGAACAGTAATCTGTGGCAGGCCGGATAGAACTGAAAGGCAAAGCAGCCGCAGAGCTTGTTCACGATAGGCTTGCAGGCTCTCGAATGGTTCGTTTGCGAAAGGTGCTGCACCCGGTACGGTTGGCAGTGCCAGAACCGCGTTGTCGCCAATGATTGTTTCCAATTCTTGTGTGAAACGCGCGCGGCGGATGCGATGCCGGGCTACTGCGTCGTCGGAGATTTCCGAGCCGTAAGCAAAACGGTCCGCAACGCCAGGGCCTAGCTTGCGATCACCGGATGAAATCCACGCGCCATGTGTGTTCCATGCTTCCCAGCCCTGTATCTGGCGGAAAGTGAGGTAGAGTTCGTCGATTGTTAGGGTGGTTTGGTTTGCAGCTTTGAGACTTGCAAAATGCGGGCGCACTTTTGCAAACATTCCGCGATACGTATCCGTCTCTTCCTGCCCAAGCATTAAATGCTCAAGCAGGGGCATATAAAGAAGCTGCGAGAAGCTAAAGTTCGGCTCATCATCGCCGAGCAGAATTTGCCCAACTTTTTCATAAAGCGCGATGTCGCGGGCGAACCAGCCGATTGTGTCGAGCGAAGGCGCAAGCGGCATAATGCCTTCAAGCGGAATGCGCCCATGCGTGGTGCGCAGGCCTATCAGCCCGCAAAAGCTGGCAGGCGCGCGGATTGAGCCGCCTGTATCTGAACCCAGAGCAATGTCGGTGATCTTTCCGGCAACGGCCGCGGCTGACCCGGAAGATGATCCACCCGTAACGCGGCTGGGTGCTGCGGGATTGATCGGGTAGGGGAAGTGTGAGTTCTGTCCCATCAAAGAGAAGGCCAGTTCATCGGTCTGGGTCTTTCCGATGAAGTTTGCGCCTGCTGAGAGCAGCTTTTCAACCACTGGCGACGAATTCTGAGCCGCAAGTGATTCGGCCAGAATTTGCGGATTTCCGCACCCCGTTTTCATTCCAGCAACATCATAGATGTCTTTAACCGCCAGACGCTCGCCTTTAAGTGGACCGCTTTGCGCTGACAGCAAGGGATTTTCCGGCTTTGCGATGATCGCGTTGAACGGATCGAAGAGCGTCATTGTTCACAACCAGCAATGAAATTCGAGGGGTATGGTAAATTAAAGCCTAAGTTTTCCGGCAGAATGTTTCACTAATATTGAACAATGGCAAGCGCGGTAAGTGCATTGCAGCACTTAAAAATTATTTTTGCCGCGACGAAGATTTGTCATTGTATGGACACATCTTTGAGATTATATCGCCCTTGCCCAAAGTCGCACGTGCCTGTGGGTGTCCGCCGATCCTCGAATGGTGAGGAATTCGGTACGGTACCTGGACCTAACCGCTCCAGTTGATCTGTTGGCCAACCGCCAGATCAAGGACATCTTGAAGCAACGACGGTGCGGGCCTTTCTAGTGTCTTTCGGTTGTCCAAAAACCGAAATTACTGAAGAGGCACACCTTCATTGCCAGAAGTGCGGATGCGGTTCTCCAATTCCAATCCAAGGCAGACAAAGCGGAGTAACGCGGGTTTAGCGTTGTTCCACCGCCGCATGAGTTTTCGCGTGACCTCAGCATCTCCAAAGGCTGGCCTCACCGCGAATGTGCTTATGCTTACTTTGTCTCTTAGAGAATTTTCGGGTCCATTGTGGACTTGATCAGATTCCCTAAGTGTTTTTTCGCGCAATCTTTTTTCGGGATTGCGCTCTAGATGCGGCAGATCAAGCCGCGCGGGAGAACGACCATGGCAACGCAGCGTATTATCGACTTTCTTAACACTCGCCGCCCAGATGGCCCTTGCCTCGTCGTCGACACCGATGTCGTGCGCGAAAACTATCAGAATTTTGAAAAGGCATTGCCTTACTCGCGCATTTTCTATGCTGTGAAGGCAAATCCTGCACCGGAAGTCCTGCGTCTTCTCGCATCGCTCGGCTCGTGCTTCGATACGGCATCGGTTGCCGAAATCGAAATGGCACTGGAAGCCGGCGCAACACCAAGCCGCATTTCTTATGGCAACACCATCAAGAAAGAGCGCGATGTTGCGCGCGCTTTCGAGCTGGGCATTCGTCTCTTTGCCGTTGATTGCGTTGAGGAAGTCGAAAAAGTTGCGCGCGCAGCTCCTGGCAGCCGCGTGTTCTGCCGCGTTCTGACCGATGGTGAAGGGGCTGAATGGCCTCTGTCGCGCAAGTTTGGTTGCGTGCCTGCTATGGCTATCGACGTGCTGCGTCATGCAAAGTCGCTCGGTCTCGACTCCTATGGTGTGTCGTTCCACGTCGGCTCGCAGCAGACGGACCTCACCGCTTGGGATCGCGCTCTTGGCGATGCTGCATCGGTATTCCGCACGCTGGCTGACGAAGGCATTGTCCTGCGCATGGTCAACATGGGCGGCGGTTTCCCAACCCGCTACCTCAAGGATGTACCGACCGCACAGGCTTACGGCATGGCGATTTTCGATGCACTGTCGAAGCATTTCGGCAACCGCATTCCAGAAACCATCATTGAACCGGGCCGCGGCATGGTTGGCAATGCAGGCGTGATCAAGACCGAAGTGGTTCTGGTTTCGCGCAAGTCGGACAACGACAATGTTCGTTGGGTCTATCTCGACATCGGCAAATTCGGCGGTCTGGCCGAAACCATGGACGAGGCGATCCGCTATCAGATCGTGACCCCGCGTGATGGTGGCGAAACCGAACTGTGCGTGCTGGCTGGCCCAACCTGCGACAGTGCGGATGTTCTTTATGAAAAGACGCCGTATCCGCTGCCGGTTTCGCTGACCATTGGTGATGAAGTTCTCATCGAAGGCACAGGCGCCTACACCACCACCTATTCGGCGGTGGCTTTCAACGGCTTCGAACCGCTCCGATCATACGTCATCTGATCTTTTAGGTTTAACTTAAAAGATCCTCTCAATCTGCCCAGCGCTGAGAAGCGTTGGGCAGGATGTGCGGCTGCCCATTTTTAGGGTGCGATGTCATGAACGCAAATCTGGAAATCCAGGAAAATACTGTAACCGGCTTTTCGCCGCTCTTTGTCCCTGCCTTCACCGTTGCGGTTGAGGCGGCAGAGCATGTCGCTGCGCGCGAGTCGCTGCTTGATCGCGCAATGGGCGAAGGCCGTCGCCGCAAGTCATCGGAAAAATTGCGTCGCGGTCGCTTGCCCGCCGAAGGTCTGGCTTTTTCTGCTATCGGCGATGACGGTCTTCTCGCAGGCACCGTTCGGTTGTGGAATGTCCATGCTGGCCTTGATGCATTCGGCTTTCCGGTTTCAGCTCTGTTGCTCGGCCCGCTTGCAGTCGATCCATCGACTGCCGGTCGCGGCATCGGCTCGGCCTTGATGCATCACGCAATTGCCGAGGCAAAGCGTCTTGGTCATGGTGCCATTCTGCTGGTCGGTGATCCCGAATATTATGCTCGCTTCGGCTTTACTGCCGAGAAGACTGGCGAACTTGCCATGCCCGGCCCGTTTGAAAAGCGTCGGTTTCTGGCGCTGGAACTCAAAGCGGGTCATCTGGATGACGCACACGGGATTCTGCGTGCCAGCGGACGTAAAATCTCGCGGTTTTAACTAATACGAACCAGCCGCCCGAAGTTGCGGACGGCTGTTATGGCAAGCCCTGCCAAGAAACCAGCAATCAGGCCTGCAATGACAATCAGCTTGCGTGAAGATCCAGCTGGATCGAGCGGCGGGCGCGCTTCTGAAATCACACGAACATTGGTGGTGGTGATGCCTTCCTGTTCGCTCGTTTCGCGCGAGCGCAGCAGGAATGCTTCGTAGACTGAACGCAACGTTGTTGCTTCGCGCTCGAGTTCGCGTAGTTTTACACGATCATTGTTGCTGTTGGCCTGCTGTGATTTGAGCTGCGCAAGACGAGAATTCAGGTCGCGCTCCTGCTGCACCGAACGCGCGACCTCAACCTGCAACGAGGCACGGATGCGGCGCAGTTCTGCATCAATATCATTAAGCGCGGTCTGCTTTTGCGATTGAAGCTGGATGTATTGCGGATGACGCGGCCCAAGCTGGGTGGATGCTCCATTAGCGTTCTGGCTGGCTAGCGCATATTGCGCGCGCAAGGCCGTCAGCGTGTTCGAGCGCAGGTCTTCGGGTAACGTGCCGGAAATAACGCTGCCGGTATTGGCATCGTTGAGCACCTGAACCCGTGCTTGAAGTCGCATAGTTTCGGCGCGCTGATTGGTCAACTGATCGTTGAGGCGTGTCAGATCGTTGTCGCTGATCAGCTTGCCATCGACATCGACAAGATCGCGTGTAGCCCGAAAATCTGCGGCGGCTTTTTCCGCAGTTTCTACATTCGCGCGCATATCTGCGAGGCGCTTTGAAAGCTCAGCCGCATTGCGGCGTGCTGCATCCGATTGTAGTGAATCGAGTTCTTTCTGGAACACGGAACCGATCAGATTGGCGATTTCGGCAGATTTTTCCGAACTGCGGGTTTTGACGGCAACAGAATAGATAAACGTTTTTGGATCGCGCCCGATAGTCAGGCTGTCATAGAGATTATAAAGAACACGCGTCTCAAGCGCCTGGCCATCGGCTAGCGTCGTGGGCTTCAGCATGCTTTTAAGCTGCGCGAAAAACCCTGCTACACCGGTCGGAACGAAAGTGCCGTTAAACTCCGGGTCTTTGGTTAGATCCGCCTCATTGATGACTTTGAGCAGAACACTGCTCGAATCAAGCAATCGGGCCTGGCTTTCTGCGATCGCCAGCGAAGCGTCGGTCGGAAGCTGGCCGGGTGTCAGTTCGGTGCCGACAGTTTTGATGTTACGTGGATCGACAAGAATATCCGTTGAAGCAACATACATCTGCGGAATGGTCAGCGCATAAAGCGTTGCGACAATGCCGCCGAGCAGTGTTGTCGCTATCAGCAGCTTACGGGACCCGCGAACGACTTCAATAGCAACGCGCGGATCGATCAGCGGCTTCCATTCATTATCGGGTGCTGCCTGCCGTACTGGCAGCTTTTCCTCGAAGACACTCACTGGTGATTCCACACTATCGACTGCTTCTGCTTTGACTTTTGAAGCGTTCTCGCGCTCTGCGATTTTGCGCTCAAGTTCCGCTTTAATCGATGCCATGCGGGAGCGCAGCTCAGAAGCGTCGTGCTCTTCAGCAGTTTTCTTATCCTGCTTGTTGCGGAAAAACTCGGTGCGTTCTTCAGGCGTTGCGGGAGGGGTCCATGGCGGAATTATTGACGGTGGCTCGTCTTGACGCGCATTAGCTTCTTCACGACTTGCCTCAGGCGCGTCGGAAAATGCAAGAAGAGGCTTGTCCTCTCTTCCTTTATGGCGCTTGTCGTCACCGCTCATCGTCAAAGATGTCCGTACCCCGAAATGGCTTATCTCAATCCGACTATATGTTTTCTGTGCAGAACAAATGGTTAATTTGTGGATCGATATTTAACTTGGTGCCTTTTAATTAAGCCTTTATCGCTAAGTTTTGGTCTATGGTCGGGATGCGCGACTAATTAAGTAAAACACAATATAATGACGAGGCCCGTGTTTGTTCGCGAAAGCAGTCCAGAAATTGTTGGGAGGCCGTGGGACCATGGTGCGGGATTATTTCTCGCTGTTTTCAGGTTCCGCTGGGCGGTTGGTAGTTTCACTTCTTTATTTCATAGCGCTTGCAAACACTCTGCCGACTGGAGACTTCGGTATTTTCGCCACTGCATCCGGTACTGGTGTGGTGCTGTCGCGCCTTGTCTCGCTGGGGTTCAGTTCGCCGCTCTATCGCATCTCGACGGTCAAGCCGTTGCTGCTGGGCACTTACACGGCGGGTTATCTCGCGGCAGTTGTGCTGTCATTGCCGCTTTTGGCTATTTGTTCTTGGCTGGTTTATTTCATCGTCTTTAGCCGCGACATTTCGTTCCTGCCCTTCGCTCTGGTGGTGATTGCGGAAGCGCTTTTGTGGCGTTCCACCGAAATGATCATGATCGTCAATAATGGGCTGCGCCGTTTTGGAATCACCGCGCTGCTGGTGATCTTTGGCACCGCCACACGCGCGATTGCCGCCGTTTTGTTTATGTTTCTCGCGGCCACTCATGATGTGACACATTGGGCGTGGTGGTATCTGGTCGCCAATGCTGTCGCGTTTGCTGTCGCTCTGCGCTTTTACCCGAAGGTGAAGCTGCGTTTTGAACCGCGTCTTTATATGCGGCGTGTGTCTGATTCTATCGCCGTGATGGGTGCGGAACTGTTGTTCTATATCCAAAGCGAACTCGACAAGCTTCTGGTGTTGAGCATTGGCGGGCCAACAACTGCCGGCATTTATGCAATTATCATGAGGCTGGTTGATCTGACCGCGCTGCCGATCCGCTCTTTCAATATGATGCTGGTTCAGAAGCTGATGCGCAATCCGGATATGCTGGCGTCGCTGCGCATCAGGGCAGGGCTGGAACTTGCGGTTTTTGCCGTGTCGGTTGCAGGCCTTGGCGCGATGGTCATCTTCCTACAGTTCTTCCCGACAGCCCTTGGTGCAAGTGTTGCACCGATTGTCGGTCTTCTGCCGCTGGTGCTTCTGGTGCCGGGTTTCCGCAATCTCATCGAGTATCAGACAGAAATTCTTTATGCGCGCGGACAGTCTGGCCTGCGTACAATAAGTATGGTGCTTATGACAGCAGCCAAGGCGCTTTTCGTCTGGCTACTGCTGCTTTATCACGGCGACAAAAACGACTGGATTGCCGGGCTTAACTTCGTTTTTGCCGGCATTTACATCCTCTCGCTGGTTTTCACCTATACCAGCATGAGACTGCCTGCAAAACGGGTATAAAAAAGCCCGGAGTTTATTGCTCCGGGCTTTATTCTTCTGAATCCACTAGATTACGCGCCGATGATGCGGCGAATATCTGCTACCGACAGGCTGAGGAATGACTGCATGCCAATGGCAACCTGATGCGGTTCCATTTCGGCAATGAAGGTACGGAACTCTTCTTCCGTTGGTGGCGGTGCAAACCATTGCATACGGCAAAGATCATGCGTGTCATGGAAATGGCCTGCGCCTTCCAGAACATCATCGACATAATGGCCATAGATAAAGCATTCCGAGAAACGACGGACATTGCCGATAGCAGCAACCCAATGCTGACCGGTGTGCTTTTCGATCCGCTCGCACATGCCGATGATTGAATCTCTGCGCCAGGAAACAAGCTGGCCGATATAATCATTCAGTGCGCTTTTGCCGTTTTTGACACCAAGCAATTTACCGGCATTTTCTGCCCAGACCGGATGCTCTGGCCATTCAGGATTGGCGAGCGCGTCTGGACGATAAAACAGGCGCAACCTATCTTCCTGCCAGAGTGTGCCGCAATCAAAAGGCTTTACAAAAGCAGTGTCTGAATCGGTATAAAGAAGGCCGTCTTCCTCCACCTTGCTGGCCAGCGCAATGCGACGCAATTGCTGCACATGCCAGCCGCGCAATGGCTTCGTTTTGAAAGAAAGCCAGACACGGCGGCGACCGAGATAGGTCGGATCAGGAAATGCACGAATCCAGGAAGGCAGCAAATCACGCTCATCGATGACGATGCGGTTTGCACTCTCGATCTGCTTGAAAAGGGCTACATCTTTGCTGTCGACAAGAATGTAATGCTTGGTGAAACCAGTGACGAATTTGTCCATGGTTTCGCACAAGAGCTTGCAACGCTCAAAGTCCTGATCCCAACTGGCCGTAACGATCGCTGTCTTCAAGGCTTACCCCCTGAAAGCTTTTCCTTGGCAACGCGCCAGAGGAAAACCGGATTGCCAACGAGGTAGCGTTTCGCAAGACGGCGTGGCTCCTGCAGCAGACGATGCACCCACTCCATCTTGAGCGTGCGAACCCAATGGGGGGCACGCTGCACGCGGCCTGTATGCAGGTCGAACAAAGCACCCACAGCACTCGCAATCGTGCAATGTTCTGCCGTGATATGCTTGTCGATGAATAGCTCTTGCCGCGGAACACCCATAGCGACGAGCAGCATGTCCGGGTGATAGTCTTTTAGCTGTGCCAGAATACCGTCAAGATCGGCAGGCTTGAAATAGCCATCTGAAATGACGCGGAAGTCATGCTGCGGTATTTGCTTCTTGAAGAGCTGTGCGGCCTCAGCTGCGACACCCGGACCACCGCCCAGAAGCGCCACTTTCATCGGGCGTTTGATATGCTGCATCAGACCAGGAATGAAGTCTGTGCCATTCAGATTGGCGGGGAATTTTTCGCCGTAGGCAACCTTGCTTGCGATATCGACACCAATACCATCAGGCAGGATCAGGAAATCCTTCAAAGCCTTCATATAATTAGGATCTTCATGCGTAATATTGGCATTGTTGGCATTCAGCCAACCTTGCTTGAGGAATTCGCGTTTTTCGATGCGCTTCTCAAAATAAGCGAATGAACTGTCCCAATCGAAACAGACAACTTTGATGCCGAGAATATTTTTATATTCGAGCTTTTCGGGGGAAATAGTCGTCATGTCAGTTTGCTTTTCCTGTCACGTCCTGAAGTGTTTTAAGGCCCCGTGCGATTGCGCTGTCCATGCCTGCGATTTGTGCCTGTTTAAAGGCTTTGCCGTCCAGTTTTTGACTATCACCGTCAGTGATTTTCTTGAGTCTCTCAACGACGGCTGCAGCAAAATCGGCTGGCTTATCGGCAATGGTGCAGTTTGCTGGAATATTGCCAATGCCGCGAACCGAATGGGCGGTTGCGACGCTTGGCATTCCGAGTTCAAACGTCTCAATTGTTTTCAACTGAACGCCTGTGCCTGCACGGCTGATCAGTGGTACAAGCTTGCAGCTTTCCACAAATTCGGTCGCGTCCGGCACTTTGCCGACGAAGTTTACGCCCGGCCATGCCGCAATCAGGTCAGCTGGTGTGTTTCCGGCAATGGCAATAGAAATGTCCTTTGGCAGTAAAGGTTTGACTTCACGCAGGAACCATTCAAGACCAATACGGTTAGGGTGCCAGGTCCATGTGCCGATCAAAGCCAGATCATGTTTTACCGTCGCTGTCTTAGATGTTGCGCCGTTACCCGGCATAACCAGCGGTAATGTCGCAAATTTTTCTGATTTCAGGCCAAGTGCCGGACCGTCATCTTCCGCAAAGGTGAAAACAAAGCTTGCCTGATTGCACAGTCGGCTCTCCAGCTTCTTGAGAATACGCGCTTCGCGGCCAAATAGGATTTTCTGGATTTTACTCTGGATATCAGCGGCGTTCTCTTCTGCCGAACGATATTCGACATTGTGCGCGATGAATATCGAAGGCTTGTCTTTGAAAACATCTTCAAATGCACCGGGAAGCGTGACGCCATTGAGAACATAGGCGTCGAAGTCGCCAAGATCGGCAATCGCCTCACGGATTTCGACAGCTGGAATCACGCGCAGCTTTGCGGAGGACACTGTTAGCCCGGTCAGAAATGATTTTAGCACCCAGCAGATTTTGCGCTTGATCCCCGCACCTTCGGTTCGCACTTCCACTTCGCCAAGCACAACAGTGTCTTTGCTTTTGGCCGCTTTATGACCAGGCCATGTGAAGCCCAAAACGGTTACTTGCGCGCCTGCACGGCGAAGACCATCAATCACGGCCGCGTTTGCAACCTCGTAACCTGTTGAAGCGACCGCATGGGGAACAAGTGATGTTACGAAGACAAGACGAAACGGTTGCAAATCAGCTCCTGACCAATCTTAATGAGTGCCTGTTTATGACAGTCTCTACAGACATGCAGTGAACTTTTCTTTAAGCGTTTATCTATAGTGGAAAGATAATTGTAAAATAAAAATCTCTGAAATAAATCGGAAACCGAGATGTCAGATTTACCGGATCATATTGAAGTAATCGCTAAAACTCCCGGTCTTGCTTATGACGAGATCGATATTGTTGTGTCGCTTCCGACATTCAAGCGTCCTGAGCACCTGATCAGAACCCTCGATACGCTCAACGCGCAGACAACCAAGCGCAAATGGGCCGTTGTTGTTATTGAGAACGAAACCGAGAAGAAGGAAGGCGCAACCGTTGCAGCCCCTCTTTTCGAAGCTGGCAAATATAATGGTATGCTGATCGGAGAATCGCATCGCGGCAATTGTAATGCCTATAATGCTGGCTGGCTGACCGCGACGAAATATTTCCCGAACTTTAAATATGTCATCGTTATTGATGATGACGAGCTTGCTGATCCGGATTGGATCGAAAACATGGTTTCGACGGCTGAGCGTTATGACGTGAGCCTCGTTGGTGGTCCGCAGTATCCGATTTTTGAAAAGCCAAATTCGGAACAGTGGGCAAAGCATCCTGTGTTTCTGCCGCATTATACCAAGACTGGCCCGGTTCCGATCATCTATTCGTCGGGTAATCTTTTGATCGCGCGTGCAGTTCTTGAGGCGCACAGCTATCCGTTTATGGACCTGAAGTTCAACTTCACTGGCGGCGGCGATTCCGACTTCCTTTCGCGCTCAATCGCCAAGGGTTTTAAAGTTGCCTGGTGCGCTGAAGGCATCGTTCGCGAAACCATTCCAGAACGCCGTTTGGAAAATGATTGGATTCGTTCGCGTGGCCTGCGCAATGGCGTTCTTTCGACGCTCATTGAACAGCGTAAGCGCAAGGATGAGCCGCTTGGTCAGGTGCGTGTGTTCCTGAAAAGCCTTGCTCTTCTTGGCTACTCGCCAATCAAGGCTGTGAGAAGAGGTGTGGCCGCGGGTTTCGCGCCTGTTGGCATGTACTTCATCCATATCGGGTTGGGCCGGGTTATGGCGCATTTTGGATATTTGAATGAGCAGTATCGCAACCCGGACAAAAACTGATCCAGCTTTGTCCGATCCGACGCGAATGACGATGCGCCAAATAGCGCTCGTCATTGCAACGGCGATTTTGTGCATTCTTTTGATTTCGTTTCGACCGTTTTCGCCCGTCGTTGCAACGGATGGTCAGCCAGCTGGTGATACGATTAATCAGCTGGGTTTTGGCATTGTCGGCGCTGTAGCGCTCATGTCTCTGGCCATGTTTGCGCAGCCCGCCAAAATTATGCGTTTGGTAAGCCTCGGCTGGATGCTGATGTTTGCTATTCTTCTGGCCTCAGCCTTTGTCAGCCCTGATCCATCAACCGCTATTCGCGGGATCATGCTGACTCTTATCGGCGTTCTCGCAATCATTGCGGTGCTTGCTTTGCCGCAGGATGCAGATAGCTATTCTTGGATGCTGCTTATCGTGGCGTCGATTGTTATCTTCATTTCCTATGCGGGTGTTGTGCTGTTACCCAATCTTGGCACGCACGGCGCTGATGCAGTCGAGCCACAGAATTCTTTCCTCTGGCGAGGTGTATTCACACATAAGAACATTGCCGGGCCTGTCATGGCAGTCTTCGCCTTCGCAGGCATTTATCTGTGGCGGCGCGGCTGGCGCATCAGTGGAGCAGTGATTGCGCTACTTGCGTTGTTCTTCGTGGCACATACGGGTTCGAAAACCACGGTCGCACTTGTGCCTTTCGCCATGCTGTTGGTCGTTGGGCCAGGCCTGTTTGGCCTTCGTGGACTTGCACCGCTGATGATTTTCGTCATTCAGTTGGTGTTCGCCTTGTTCACCATCGGAACGGTGCTGTTTGAGCCGCTGCATCAAATGGTTTTGAAGTTCTCAGTTGATCCGACCTTTACAGGCAGAACTTCGATCTGGGCCTTTGCGATTGAAGCATTGCATAGTCGCCCGTGGACGGGGTTCGGCTTTGAAAGTTTTTGGAGCACCGGCGCCGCAAAAGAAGCTGCAAATCCCTATTATCTCGATTGGGATGTGCGCGGCATTGTCCATGCGCATAATGGCTATCTCGACATCACGCTTTCGATGGGCCTTATCGGCCTTATCTGTGCGATCATTGTCATCATCATCATGCCGCTGGTCAATTACATGCGGTGCAGGCCAACACGTGAAAACCTGCTTCTCGCTGATTTCTTCCTGATGTTTGTGTTTTTCGGCACGCTCAACGCGATGCTGGAAAGCTTCTTCTTTCGTCGCATGGACCCGGTGTGGCTCATGCTCATTTTTGCAATCTTTGGCTTGCGCATGACGGCCAAAGTCACCATTCCCAAGCGGTCTATATAATCTCGGAGTTACCATGAATATTGCGATCATTGGCACGGGCTTCGTTGCTGATTATTACATGACCACACTGCGCAATTACCCGCAATTGAAGCTGCTCGGTGCTTTTGATCGCTCAGCAGAACGCCTCAAAGTATTTGCTGCGCATTACAATGTGCGCGCTTACGAGAGTTTTGAGGCGGTGCTTGCCGATAAGGACGTGCAGATTGTCCTCAATCTGACGACGCCGGAAAATCATTATGCGATTTCGCGCGCGGCACTTGAGGCTGGTAAGCATGTCTATTCGGAAAAGCCGCTGGCCATGGATTTCAATGATGCCAAAGCGCTGGTCGAGTTTGCTGCTTCCAAAGGTTTGACGCTTGCCGCAGCTCCCGCCAACGGCTTGAGCGACGCACAGAAGCTGGTTTCAAGCTCTATGAGCGAGATCGGCACCCCGCGTCTGGTTTATGCCGAAATGGAAGACGGTCCGGTGTTCCGTGACAAATGGGCGACATGGCGCTCGCAATCGGGGGCACCTTGGCCCGGTCTGCATGAATTTGAGATTGGCTGCACACTAGAACATGCGGGTTATGCGCTCTCATGGCTCGTGTCGCTTTTTGGCCCTGTTGAAAGCGTAACCGCCTTCTCCGCGATCACCTTCCAGAACAAGGGCCCGGGCACCGAGCATCTGCACATGGCACCGGATTTCTCCGTGGGTTGTCTGCGTTTTAAATCCGGCCTTGTTGCGCGTCTGACGTCCGGTCTTGCAATGCCGAAAGACCGCAGCTTGACCATTGTGGCCGATAAAGGCTCGATCACGGTCGATGATCTTTGGGATAACCGTTCGGCGGTCCGGCTTGAATCAACGGAGCGAAAGCGTTCTATCCTGTCGCGCGTCTTCGGACGGTTGGAAGCTAAACTCGGCAAGACATTGCCATGGAAACCGGCTGTTGGCAGCAAGCTCGCTTATCCAAAAGCTGATGCACTCGCTCTTCCGTCATTCCCGTCGCAGATCGATTTCATGCGCGGCGTGGCGGATCAGGCGCGCGCGATTGAAACGGGAGCTACGGCGTTCTTCTCCGGTGCTGTGGCTTTGCACATCACCGAAGTAGCCCTCGCACTCAACAATGCCGGAGAAAATGCAGCGCCCTATAAGGTGCAGAGCGCGTTTTAAGCAGGTTCTTGCGCAAGCACAGTGCTGACGATGCTAGCCGCCGCAGCACTGTGTTCAAGTGGCATGATCGGGCTTGAAATCTCGTCGCGTTTGAGCGCATCGCGCACGGCTTGCGCCTGAAACTGCAAGCCACTACCTGAAAATGGATGGTGTTCAACAGTTCTGCCCGGAAGTGGCAGGCGGTTAAGCACCTTGCCAATCAACCCGCCCGGACCTTTCGGACCAAGGGCCGAATTCATCACTTTTGCGGAAAATATAGTCAGGCGCTGTGCTTTGAGAAACGGCGCGTGGATGAGGATCGCGCCGTCTGTTCCTTCAATCAGCATCTGATTTTTGCCGTCGTGATCAAAACCGCATGAAAGCTGAGCTTCGGCGTTTGCATAGCTTAGTGTGATTTCGGTTCGCATATCGACGCCGCTTTTTGCTTTCGTCCAGCGCCCGCTCACCGCATCAGGCAAGCCCAGAAAACTGAGTGCCAGTGATACAGGATAGACACCGAGATCAAATGCAGCACCACCGCCCAAGGCCGGATTGAAAAAGCGGCTTTGCGGGTCTTCTTCACGGAAGTAGGAGAGGTCAGCTTCAATGCGCTTGACCGTGCCGATCCGCCCGGCTTTGATATGCTCGCGGGTTGCGGCAATGGCCGGAAGAAAACGGCTCCACATCGCTTCCATCGCAAAGACATTATGCGCTTGGCTTGCGCTCGCAATCGCGTTTGCGCCGTCTGCGTCGAGCGTCAGCGGCTTTTCTGTGAGGCATGCTTTACCAGCAGCAATGGCCTGTAGCGTCTGCGGCACATGCATCGCGTTTGGCGTGGCAATATAGACGGCATCGAATTCGGGGCTGCTAAGAAATGCCGCTGCATCATCAAAAGCATGATCTGCGCCAATTTTGTTTTTGAACTCTACGGCACTCTCGAGCGAGCGCGAGCAAACAGCGGTTACGCGCATTTCGTAGCTTGCTCGAATATCGGCAGCGAAGGCGTGTGCAATTGTGCCTGTTCCCCAGATGCCCCAGCGAAAACTCTTGCCGTCATATTTGCTCGTCATGGTTTGCCGCCGCCCCTTCGCGATGCCCTTGTCATTTCCGTGTTGTATATCGCATGATAAGCGCGATTACGACCGGCTTTGCCTGCCGTCTGAATCTTCATGGGATCAAAGTAAAAATATGAGTGGAATTGTTGTAGCTGTTGCGCGTGACGCCAAGCATCGGTTCTCAAAGCAGCTCGTTTCAGAGATCAGTATTGTTGCGGGAGAGGGTGTCGAGGGTGATGCGCATAAGGGCGTCACGGTTAAGCATCGCTCGCGCGTGAGAGCTGATCCAACACAGCCCAATCTGCGTCAGGTTCATCTCATTCAGGCTGAGCTTTTTGATGAATTGGCTGGCAAAGGCTTTGACATTTCGCCCGCCGAGCTGGGCGAAAACATCACGACGCGCGGCATTGATCTGCTGGCATTGCCAAAATCTGCGATTCTCAAAATCGGTGATGGTGTGGTCCTTGAAATCACTGGGCTGCGCAATCCTTGCTCACAGATTGAGAAATACGAGAAGGGCCTTTTGAACGCTGTGCTGGATAAAACCGAGGATGGCGAGTTGATACGGAAATCAGGCGTGATGTCGATCGTTCTTGCGGGTGGAAACGTGCAGGCGGGTGATATTATCGAGATTGAACTGCCGCCGTTGCCACATGAGAAACTGGAACGCGTCTGATCATTTAAATCGGTTAGATTTTTAAAAAAAGCCCTATCAAATTTGCGTCATATGCCCTAGATCATCCCAGAATAGGATAAAGACTGGCGCTATATAGTGCGAAAGTCAAAGCTAAGACAGTCCAGTCTGTCGGCTCTCTAATTCTGTATGACAAGCCGGATGGCTGTGTTTCAAAAGGGCAAAAAATGGAAAAAGCAGATATCGGAATGGTCGGCCTCGGCGTTATGGGTTCGAACCTAGCGCTGAACATCGCCGAGAAGGGCTACACAGTAGCCGTCTATGACCGCGACGAGCCCGTCCTGAAAGCATTCATCGAAAAAGCAGGCGCGCTGCGTGACAAGATTATCCCTTGCGCCACTTTTGAAGAACTGGCTGACAATATCCGCAAGCCACGCCCGATCATCTTCCTGATTAAGGCAGGCGCTCCGGTTGATGCCGAAACCACCCGCCTCAAGGCTTATCTTGAGAAGGGCGATATCATGATCGATGCCGGTAATTCCGATTACCGTGACACGATGCGCCGTCTCAAGGCACTTGGGCCAAACGATCCAACCTTTGTTGGTATGGGTGTATCGGGTGGTGCAGAAGGCGCACGTCACGGCCCATCAATGATGGTTGGTGGCACAGAAGAAGCTTATGAGCGCATCGCGCCAATCCTGCTGGCTGCTGCTGCAAAGTACAAGGGTGAATCTTGCTGTGCGCTGGTTGGCCCTGATGGCGCAGGCCACTTCGTGAAGACCGTTCACAACGGTATCGAATATGCTGATATGCAGATGATTGCCGAAATCTACGGCATTCTGCGCGACGGTCTTGGCCTTTCGGCGCCTGCAATTGGTGATGTGTTTGAAAAGTGGAATGCAGGTCCGCTTAACTCGTATCTCATTGAAATTACTGCAAAAGTTCTGAAAGCAACTGACCTTGAAACCGGCAAGGCGATGGTCGATATGATCCTCGATCAAGCTGGGCAGAAGGGCACAGGTCGCTGGTCGGCGATTGAAGCGCAGATGCTCGGCGTTCCTGCAACCGGCATTGAAGCTGCCGTTGATGCACGCTCGATTTCGTCGCTGAAAGCCGAACGTGAAGCCGCGGAAAAGGCTTATAAACCTGCGCCGCGCACGCTGGACATTGCTGATCAGGCACAGTTCCTTGCTGATCTTGAGCAGGGACTGCTGGCTGGCAAGATCGTTGCTTATGCACAGGGCTTTGCAGTTCTGGCCGCAGCGTCCAAGGAAAACAACTGGAACATCCCGCTTGCAACCACCGCCCGTATCTGGCGCGAAGGCTGCATCATTCGTTCGCTGTTCCTTGATGATATTGCACAGGCTTTTGAAGGTCAGGAAATCGAAAACCTTCTGCTGGTTCCTGCATTTGTTGAACGCATGGGCAAGGCTTCAAAGGGTCTCCGCAAGATCGTTGCGCAGTCGGCACTGGCAGGTCTGCCGCTTCCGGCGCTTGGTTCGGCATTGAGCTACTTCGACAGCTTTACGCAGTCGCAGGGTACAGCCAATGTCATTCAGGGTCAGCGCGACTTCTTCGGTTCGCACGGATTCAAGCGCATCGACAAGGAAGGTGACTTCCACGGTCCTTGGGGCAACTAAGAGCTCAAACTTATGGCCTTGAGTGAGGATAATCACAAAAGGCCATAATCGCGACAGCGCCGGAATATAAGTTTCACAAAAAAGCCGCCCGTTTGGGCGGCTTTTTTGTCATGTCATGCAGCTTAATCGGCCAAAACGAGCAAATCATGTGCTGCAAAATGCACTGTCACTTTATCGCCGCGCTGCGGCGGTGTGTGTGCCGGGTCATTGAATGTGTCGAACGACAACTGGTTCTTGCCAAGCGCCACGCGTGTACGGATAACCGAACCGAGGAAGTGCACATCCTCAATCGTTGCTTCAAGTGAAGTGTCGTGGCTCTTGCGCGCTTCTAGGCTCACTGCTTCCGGGCGCAGTGCCAGCGTGATCGCCTTGCCCTTCGCGTGATGCCCAAGTTCTTCGTTCACCTTAATCGTGCGACCATCCAGTTCAATGCTGTTCTGACCCGGTTCGGCAACTGATGCTTCAAGCATGTTGAGAGTGCCAACGAAAGACGCAACGAAGCGCGATGCAGGGCGATTATAAATATCGAACGGCGTGCCGATCTGATCGGCGCGGCCTTCATGCATCACGACAATACGGTCAGAGATGGAAAGCGCTTCTTCCTGATCATGCGTCACGAAAACCGTGGTGATGCCGAGCTTCTGCTGGATCGCACGGATTTCCTGACGCAGCGAAATACGAATTTTTGCATCGAGTGCTGAGAGCGGCTCATCGAGCAGAAGCACTTGCGGCTTGGTCGCAAGCGCGCGCGCCAGAGCCACACGCTGCTGCTGACCGCCGGACATCTGATAAGGATAGCGGTCTGCGAGATGTTCGAGCCGGATCAGGCCGAGCATTTCTTTGACCGTTGCGTCGATTTCAGCTTTCGGTTTGCCAGAAACGCGCAGGCCAAAAGCCACATTTTGCGCGACTGTCATGTTTGGAAACAGCGCATAGGCCTGAAACACCATGCCGATATTGCGCTGGTTTGGCTTCAGATCAACAACGTCTTTGCCGTCGATTTCGATCGCGCCTTGATCGGCACTTTCAAAGCCCGCGATCATGCGTAGAACGGTTGTCTTGCCGCAGCCCGATGGGCCGAGGAAGGAAATAAACTCGCCCTTTTCAACAGCGAGGTTGAAATCATGGACGACGGTAGTGGCGCCGAAGCTTTTTTTCAGATGCTTGAGATTAAGAAAAGCCATGACTGTTACCCGGCGTTTGTCTTGAATTTATTGAGGCGTGAAACAAGCTGCAACATGATGATGCTCAGCCACGTAATGCCAAACGAGATGATCGCCAGCGCAGACGGTTCATAAGCGCGGTTTGCGCCGACCAGCTGGAGATAAGGACCAAAGGCCGGACGATTGAGGAGCGACGCCAGCGTGAACTCACCGATGACGATAGCAAAGGTGATGAAGGCACCGCTCATGACACCCGAAATCACATTCGGAAAGATGACCTTGAACATGATCCGTCCCCAGCCAGCGCCGAGGCTCTGGGCTGCTTCGGTCAGTGTGCGAACATCAATCGTGCGCATGGCCGTATCAACGGCGCGATACATGTAAGGCAGCGACAGCGTCATATAACCAAACATCAGCAACAGGTCAGTCGCCCGCGTTGACGAGGTGAATGGCAGCCATGACGATGAATTGTAGATGCGCAGATAGCCGAACACGATGACAATCGCCGGAATAACCAGTGGCATCAGCGTGATAAATTCGATCAGCGGACGCAGGTGCGGCAGGCGCAGACGCACCCAATAGGCGGTCGGCACCACAAGCAATACACCGAAGATAATCGTCAGAATGCCTAAAATGATCGAATAGCTGAAGGTTGCCTGAAAGTTCGGGTCACTAAACACCACCCGATAGGCATCGAAGGAATATTCACCACGACGCATGCGCAGCGAAAATTCAAACGTGCCAATCAGCGGGACAAGGAAGTAGATCGCGCCTATGAGGAAGGCGATCCATGCACCGATTTTCTGGGCGTTAAAGCCTTTTTTCATCGCTGCCACCTTTCGGCACGCATGCGCAGCCAGATGTAAATAAGGTTGGAAATCCCGGTAATCACGATCATGCCAAGCGCCAGCGCATAGCCAAGATTCTGGTTATGCAGAACATCGCCTCTGATCTGCGCATAAAGCAGGATCGGCACGATATTGAGCGAAGAGCCGGTCAGTGCATAAGCGGTTGCGATGGCACCAAAGGCATTTGCGAACAACAGCAGTGTCGTTCCGAGCAGGCTTGGCCAGAGAATCGGGAAAGCAACCATGCGCCAATATTGCAGATTGGTAGCGCCGAGAATCGATGAAGCTTCGCGCCATTCTTTCTTCAGGCCATCGAGCGCAGGTGTGAGAATCAGCACCATGAGCGGGATCTGGAAGAACAGATAGGTGATGGTCAGGCCGAAGAAGCTCAATAGGTTGAAGCCGGTTGAGTACAGATTGAAACCGAACCACTCACGCAACAGGATTGTTACGAAGCCGGTCCGGCCAAGAGTCGCGAGAAACGCGAAGGCCAGCGGAACGCCAGCGAAATTGGATGCGACGCCCGAGAAAGTCAGAACGGTCGGGCGCAGCCAGCGTGGCAGATTGCCAAGCACCACGGCCCAGGCCAGAAAGAAGCCAATTAATGCGCCACCAAGCGCAGATGCAAGGCTGACTTTGATCGAAATCCAGTAGGCGCTTAGAATTTGCGGCTGGAAAAGATCCTGAACGTTTTTCAGGGTGAAATTGCCGTCCGGATCCTGAAATGCACCAACAATGAGATACATCGTGGGCCAGAGAAGGAACAGAATGGCAAAGAGGAAGAACGGAGCAACGCCAAGCCACGACAGCGGCAATTGACGCTTTCGCACCTGTTTAAATGGTGCGTCTGTATCGGCTGTTGAACTCATATGTTCTTTCTTAAAAGCTGAATCCCGAAAAGGCCACCCGCTTCCCGCATTAATCGCGTGAAAGCAAAGACTGTGACGACCATTTCTGGCCGTCACAGATCATAAACAGGGTCAGTTAAATGCGCTTACTGAACGTTTGCGCCAACAACGCTATCCCAGTTCTTGGTGATTTCTTCCTGAGCGGTTTCAATCTGTTCAAGAGTTGGGAAGATAGCCTTTTCATAGGCTTCTGCTGGTGGCAGCTTGTCGAGCAGATCCTGAGGGATTTTGCCAGCCTTAGCCATCGCGTTGAAGCGGATTGGGTGGCAATAGCCCTTCAGGTAGCCAAGCTGGCCTTCGTCAGAGTACAGGTGTTCCATCCACAGCTTTGCAGCGTTTGGATGCGGTGCATAAGCACTGATCGCCTGAACATAAACGCCAGCAACAACGCCGGTCTTTGGAATCACGGTTTCGATTTCCGGATTGCCCTTGAGCGTGTCACGGTCTGCGAGCGCGTTGTAATCCCAGCGAATGACGATTGGGGTCGAACCCTGTGCCAGCGAAGCAGCCTTGCCGATGACTGGAACGAAGTTGCCAGCGGCATTGAGTTCCTTGAAGAATTCAAGACCCTTCTTGCCAGCTTCTGCACCTGGTTCTGCACCGCGAGCGATACCAGCAGCGTGAACGCCGAGGATTGCCTGTGCGGAAACGCGTGGATCACCAGCGAGAGCAACCGAGTTTGCGTAATCGCTCTTGAGCAGGTCTTCCCAATCCTGTGGGACGTCCTTAACGATGTCTTTGTTTACTTCGAAACCAAGAACGCCGTAATAATCGCCATACCAATAACCTTCTGGGTCTTTCGCGCTATCTGGAATTTCGTCCCAGGTTGCGACCTTGTAAGGCTGGATCAGACCGTCTTTCTTTGCAGTCGTGCCGAAAGCAAAGCCAACGTCGATAACGTCAGGTGCCTGTGGGCCCTTATTGTCTTTGTTTGCCTTGATGGCTTCGATTTCATCGCCCGAACCCGCATCTGGGTTCAGTTCGTTGACCTTCAGGCCATACTTGTCTTTGAAGCTCTTGATGATGTCGCCATAGCCGCACCAGTCGTGTGGCAGCGCGATTGTGGTCAGTTCGCCTTCGGCTTTTGCAGCGGCGATGAGTTCAGCTGATGGTTCAGCGGCAGCGATCGAAACCCCACCGACAGCGATTGCGGTCGAAAGCGACAGCAGACGCGCAGTAAATGCAAGCATTGTTAAACTCCCCTGTTAAGTCGGACGAACGCTCCCGGTCGATTCCAGTGTTCGCGCACTCCCGATAGCCGCCCTAGATGACGGTTGGATGACAGTTTGTCGATTGTCACAAATTATCAACGACCGAAAGTGAAACACGTTTTCAGGGACTTAGCAATTGACCCTAACGGATGAACTGCATTTTTATGACAATAAATGTGACAGAGGTTTCGTCATTGTCACAATTTGAAAAGACGCTTTTCTCAAAACGACAGGCTTTAGCCTGCACGCGGCATGGCGCGTGCAGAGTGGCTTCAAACGAAAATCTATGAAACTTTGCGAAGCGAAGCCGGTTTCGTATGAAACCGGCTTTTGGAGTGAGCTGAGGTCAGTGACCGCCCCCGCCGCCGCCTGCACCTTGCTTTGGTTTGCGTAGCATGATTGCACAAACGGCGAGTGAGCAGAACATCATTGTCAGGATGAAGAACACGTCGATAAACGACATCAGCGTTGCCTGTTGGCGCACCATGCCTGACATTTTGGAAATGGCTATCGTCGCGCCGTCCAAACCGGCTGCATTATATTTCGCCGTCAGATTGGCAAGCATCTGCTCTGCTTCGGCATTGCCCCAACGCACGTGCTCTGCCAGCCGCTCGTAATGCATATCGCTGCGGCGCGTGAGAATCGTATTGATGACCGCCAGGCCAACCGCACCACCAAGGTTACGCGTCAGGTTAAACAGACCAGAAGCATTTTTCATCAAAGCAGGGGGCAGGGTGCCAAGCGCCAGATTGTTGATCGGCACCATACAGAGCATCAGCGAACAGCCGCGCAAAATCTGAGGAATCAGAAGTTCATAGAAGTCCCAGTCGGCAGTCAGCCCTGTCACCATCCACGTTCCGGCAGCAAATCCTAAGAAGCCGATCATCATCATCAGGCGCGGGTCCATGCGGTTTGACAGGAATCCGGCAAGGGGGGCTGTGAAGAACATGGCAAGGCCGCTGACAAACAGCGCTTCACCGATCATCAGCGCGTCGTAGCCGCGTATCTGACTGAGATAGAGCGGATAGAGATAGGTGAGGCCATAAAGACCAACGCCCATCACAAAGGAAAACAGCGAGCCAAAGGCAAAGTTGACGTTTTTAAACGCTCGCAAATCTACAATCGGCTCTTCGGCGGTAAATGCGCGGTAGAAGAAGACGATGCCACCAATGGTCATAACGCCCGTCAGAATGAAGATTGCTTCGTCCTGAAGCCAGTCGTTGCGTGGACCTTCTTCGAGCACATATTCCATTGAACCGAGGAATGCGGCCATGCCAGCAAGACCCCACCAGTCGAACTTGCTCAAAAGCGAGCTGTCGCCTTCGTCAAAGTCGATGAGGTTCCATGCTGCGATTGTCACCAGAATGCCGGGGCCAACATTGACGAGGAATAGCCAGTGCCACGAGAAGGCATGGCTCAAATAGCCACCAATCGTCGGTCCGATGGTTGGCGCAAGCGTTGCAACCAGGCCGATCATTGGCGAAACGATGGAGCGCTTGGATGGCGGGAAGATCGTGAATGCAGCTGCAAATACGCTTGGAATCATGCCGCCGCCGATAAAGCCCTGAATGGCGCGGTAGACGATCATCTGATCGATGTTCGTCGCTGTTGCGCAGAGCATTGATGCAAGCGTGAAACCAGCAGCGGAAACGGTAAACAGCACGCGCGTGGAGACAAGACGTCCGAGGAAGCCTGAAAGCGGAATCATGATGACTTCGGCAATCAGATAGGATGTCTGAACCCAGGAGATTTCGTCGGAGCTTGCGCTGAGTCCTGCTTGAATTTCTGACAGCGATGCAGAAACAATCTGGATGTCCAGAATTGCCATGAACATGCCAAACACCATCGCAAGAAAAGCAATCGCTTTCTTGGGATCAATGCGATCATCTGCGGGAGCCATTGGCCCCATCGTGGTGTTTGCAGCCATGAAGGCGCACTCCGAAAAGGAAAAAGGATGGTGGCGCGAAGCTTAAAGCCGCGCCACTGCATTATTCTTATAAGGGCTGCTCAGTGCCTTACTCGGCCTTGTCCGCAGGTGCTGTGCGTGTGTCGACTTCGACAGTAACGCTCAGACCTGCGCGGATTTTGCCGGAATCAAGCGCTTCCTGAGGAATTGTAATCCGAACCGGAACGCGCTGAACGATCTTGGTGAAGTTACCCGTCGCGTTTTCTGGTGGAAGCAATGAGAATACTGCACCCGAAGCTGGTGCAACCGATGCAACCTTGCCTTCAATGTAAGGACCGTCGATAGCATCAACATAGATGCGGACTGTCTCGCCCGTCTTGATATGGCCGAGCTGCGTTTCCTTGAAGTTTGCATCAATATAGAGCGCATTCACCGGAACAAGAGCCGCGATTTTCTGGCCTGCTGAAACGAGATCGCCCTTCTTGCCGGAAAGATTGCCGACAACGCCATCGAATGGTGCGCGCAATGTTGTGAAATCGAGATCGCGTGCAGCTTTGTCGCGTGCAAGCTCAAGCGAACGAACGCCGCTTTCCGATTCCTTATACTGCGCGTTTAAAACATCAATATTGGCATTGGCCGATGCAATCTGTGCCTTTGAACCGGCAAGCTTCGCTTTGGCCTGATCAAGCGCTGACTGTGCATTGTCGAGTTCTGACTGTGCCGAGAAGCGCGTGTCGTGCAGCTTCTGAATGCGAACCATCGTGCTTTCAGCGTTCTTTAGAACTGCTTGCGATGCCTGCTCATCGGCCTGTGTCTGTTCAAGCGCCGCCTTGGACGCATCAATCTGTGCGGTGATCCGGTTCAGCGTCTGCTGCTGGGTCGCAAGCTTGGCCTCAGCTTCATCTAGCGCGATCTTGTAGTCGCCTGAATCGAGCTGGAAAATGACATCACCCGCTTTGATCTGCTGATTTGCAACGACCGGGATGTTTTCGATGTAGCCAGTGACCTTGGGTGCGATGGAGGCGATATCGCCCTGAACATAGGCGTCATCGGTCGAAACCATGAAACGACCGACTGTCCACCAGTCGTAACCATACCAAAGCCCGCCAGCGACAGCGGCGATCAAAAGGCCCGGAAGCAAGACGCGCTTGCCGAAGCCTTTTTTGTTGCCGCCTTTTGCGGGTGCGGAAGGCGCGCTGGGCGCAGATGTGTCCGGTGTTGCCTGCGGAGCGGGGCGTTCGCTCAACGGCTCGGCATTCACGCGGGACTGCTCACCCTGTGGCACTGAAGTCGGGAATGGTCGAATATCAGCTGTATCAACAGACTTGGGGGCGGACATGAGACAAACTTTCTGTATAACCGCTTCAACGAACCGCTTGGTTCGATGTTGACTTAGAGCAATAACTTGCCCATATCAAGTCTCATCGAACCGTTTGGTTCGAGAAAATTAAGAGTCTTGTACAATGAATCGTGAATGCCGCATAGAACAGACCGCAGCAATGGTTAGCGAAAGCACTACGGTAGAAACCGCCGGTAGTTCTGATGCTGATTGCGGTCGCGCGCGTCTCGGAGCAGGACAAGACCCGGCAAAGCGTCAGCAAATTCTGGAAGGTGCGCAAGATGTGTTCCTGCGAATGGGCTTCGATGCTGCAAGCATGAACGATATTACGCGCGAAGCTGGTGTCTCAAAGGGTACAATCTACGTTTACTTTAATAGCAAAGAGGATCTGTTCGTAGCGCTTTGTGAGCATTATCGCCACACAATGTTCAGTGGCTTGATCGACAAGCTGGAACGTGGGTTCTCTACACGCAGTGAACTGGTGGAATTTGGTATTGCTCTTGTTACGCTTATCACGTCATCAACGGCAGTACGGGCGCAACGCATTATCATCGGGGTGAGCGAACGCAAACCTGAACTCGCCGCACGTTTTTATGAGCGAGGCCCAAAACGCACGCTGCTCGTTATGGCCGAATATATGGAAAGAATGGTCAAGGACGGAGAACTCGAGCCTGTAGATGCTATGGAGAAAGCTTATCAGCTGACTGATTTGTTTTTGGCTGGCCTATACAGGCCGCGCCTTTTTGGCGCGTTGTCCGAACCGCCATCGCACGAGGCGATTGTTCGAAACGTTGAATCAGCCGTTGATTTTTTCTTCAAGGCTTTTGGACGTAAATCGTAAGCCCTAAATCCTCCGCTGTTTAAAAATGGAACACTGCGGTTCACTCCCAATCACAATTGGGTAGTTTTTTGTAATATTTGCCAGTTTTCGGTGCTGTATCCATATTTTTCCACAAAGTTAGTGCACATAGTTTCTTGCAGTAAAGATATTGCGAGTTGATTTAAGACGTATTTTTTATGTGACTGATGAGGAATTGACGTGCTTGAAGCATCGATTCTCAGAATAAATGTTCAATCTTGTGCGTCCATTTTGGACATTTTATTACCAAGGATATTAGCCAATGACTTTAGACTTGATTCATTTTCCTAACTTTAAAAAGACCTTCTTTGGACTATCTTTCCAGTCTGAAACGCTTAACCTCCTTCAACGGATTCGTGATGAGATAGGTTGTCGCCACATCATTCACACCTTCCGCGGGCGTATTGGTGATAATTCAAAAGCATCGCCGGATGATTTGACTGTTGTCATGACGGTTCCGACCAATTGGTCAACACGATATTCAGCGAAGAATTATTTTCTTATTGATCCTGTTTTTCAGGAGGATGCACCGTATTTTCGCAGCGATTCAAGTGGCGTTGTTCGGAACCTTGATGATGACGCAAAACAGTGCCCGGCTGTTATGGAGTTTTTGCAGGATGCTGAAAAGCACGGCCTTGGTAATCTTTACATTGGCGTCTCAGCGCGTAGCCAAAAGGGCGTAGCAGGTTGCACAGTCTTCAGCTTTGATGTGACAGACGAAAGCCACGAAAATTTCGTGGAGCGTATGCGACCACGCCTTCTCAGTGTTTCAGGCATTATTCACAATGGTTTATGCGGCGGAAAAGATGCAAACTCTGCTTCTGGCCTGCTGACACCACGTGAAGTTGATTGCTTGCGCTGGGCAGCAAGTGGAAAAACGGACGGAGAAATTGCAGAGATTCTCAGTATCGCCCGCTGGACAGTCGTCACATATCTGCAAAATGCCAAGATCAAGCTGAATTGCTCTAACAGAACGTCAGCTGTTGCAACGGCACTCTCACTTGGCATTATTGATATGCCTGAAGTTCAACACCTGTTTATGTAGTGTCGAATGAGCACTTATAAAAAGGCGGATAATTATCCGCTTTTTTATAAGTCGATTGAGAGCGTGCCACGCTTATTAGCATTCACAGCACTCGACCTAACTCTGTGTTTTTACGTATTTTGTTATCGGAAAACCGGTTCCCATTTTTCCGCGATATGCTTTAGTGGTGGCCGCATTTCTCACACAAACCACGCAATTCCAGCGTCGTTTTGCGTGATTTGAAGCCGCTCTGCACGCTCCAGGCGCTCACAAGGTTCTCGATCGCTGAATCGGAGAACTCTGTCACCTGTCCGCACTGCTCGCAAATCGCAAAAGCAATCAGGCCATGCTCATGGCATTGTGGATGCGCGCAGGCAACGAAAGCGTTGAGGCTTTCGAGACGATGTATCATTCCGTAATCGAGCAGCTTTTCCAGTGCGCGATAGACCTGTAACGGCGCGCGAAAGCCATCATCGCGTAGCTGATCAAGGATTGTATAGGCGCTGAGCGGGCCATCCGCTTTGGACAGTACATCAAAAACCAGCGACTGATTGCGCGTCAGGTCATGCGATGCGTGCGTATGGGCATGGTTGTGATCGTGATGATTGCTCATTGTCCAGCGGTCCGTTTCGGTGAAGCCTGTCTCTTATGTAGTGGTAAGAGGCTTAAAATGAAAATAGCAAGTGCAGCAACGACAATTGATGGGCCGGAAGGCGTATCAAACTCAACCGAACCATAAAGCCCGCCGATCACGCCAAGCGCGCCGATGACGGATGCCATAATGGCCATTTGCTCTGGCGTCGATGCGAAGCGCCGTGCGGTGGCTGCGGGAATAATCAGTAGCGACGTAATCAGCAGAATGCCGACTATCTTCATCGAAATAGCGATAACGATTGCCAGCAAAAGCATAAAGATAATGCGTGATAAGGCTGGGTTAAGGCCCTCAGCACGTGCAATATCTTCGCTCAGTGTCGCTGCAAGCAGCGGTCGCCAAAGCCACGCTAGCACTGCGAGCACCAGAATGCCGCCGCCATAAATAAAGGCAATATCTAGTCGCGAGACGGCCAGCAAATCGCCAAACAAGAACGATAGCAGGTCAACACGCACCCATGTCATAAAGGCGACAATGACCAGCCCAAGCGATAGAGTTGCGTGGGACAGAATGCCCAGAAGAGAATCTGCCGAAAGCGAATGCCGCTTTTGAAGCAGAAGCAGGATTGCTGAGATTGCGACCGCGACCGCAAACACGCCGATCATAAGGTTGATGTCGAGGATCAGAGCTAAAGCAACCCCCAGCAGGGCAGAATGCGCCATTGTATCGCCGAAATAGGCCATACGCCGCCACACTATGAAGCAGCCGAGCGGACCTGTGGTCAGTGCAAGGCCAATACCGGCAATGAGGGCGCGAGTGAAGAAATCGTCAAGCATGGGGCTTATCTCCCTCATGGTGGTGATGGTGCTCACCATCATGATGATGACCGTCATCAGAGTGGCAATGATCTGTCACGCTGCCATCGGCATGCATGACACGACCATCCGGTAGATGCGTGTGGTCATGGTGATGTTCATACACAGCCAGTGGACCAACGGCACGGCTTCCGAACAAGCGTACATATTCAGGACTTGTTGTCACATCGCGGGGTGTGCCGCTGCAACAGACATGACCATTCAGGCAGATAACACGGTCGGTTGCAGCCATCACCAGATGTAGATCATGCGAAATCAATAACACGCCGCAACCGGTATCGTCGCGCAGCTTTGCGATCAGTTCATAAAGGGCTGCTTCACCAGAAAAATCGACGCCCTGTACGGGCTCATCGAGCACCATAATATCTGGTTTGCGGGCGAGGGCGCGCGCCATCAGTGCGCGCTGAAACTCGCCGCCAGAGAGGTTTGCAATTTCAGCCTTGAGAAGATGTGTGATTCCGACCGCATCAAGCGCATGGAGGATATCGGCTTTGGAAAGCGGTCCGGTTAGCGTCATAAGGCGTTCAACAGACAGCGGCATGGTTCGGTCGATATTGATCTTCTGCGGTACATATCCGATGCGCAGGCCTTTGAGATGACGGATTTCGCCTTCATCGGGCTTCAGAATACGAAGTGCCATTTTGGCGGTCGTACTTTTTCCCGCACCATTGGGACCAATGAGCGTAACAATTTCTCCGCGATGAATCGTCAGGTCGACATTGCGCACCAGCCAGCGACCATCACGGAAAACGCCGGCACCTTTTAATTCTATCAGTGGCTCCCGCGTCGCATCTGCGGGGAGGGCGGTCTTATGGGCCATGTAAAATGAGCTTTCGCTGCCTTTTTGAGAGTATGAGCCTGTTTATCTGCCGATAAAAAGCTGCTCCCGAAATTCTTGTCTCAAGATGTTTGAACGATATGCCGATTCGCGATCATTTGCGTCTGACGCTTTCGTGCTGTGAACAATTCTCCAAAAAGAGGTTGTGTCTCCTTATTGCAGACGTTATAGCATAACGCAAACGATGTAATAAAATAACATATCACTTACATATGTTGTTTCGCTTCAACGGACGTTCAAGAGAGATTTTGAGAAAGCTATCATGAGACACCTAAAATCCCTGCTTTTAGCATCTGCCTTTATGACTGTTCTGAGCGGAGCGGCCTTTGCCGCCGAGCGTGAAGGCGTCGTTGTGTCGATAAAGCCACTGCATTCGCTGGTCTCTGCGGTGATGCAAGGTGTGGGCGAGCCGACATTGATCGTTCAGGGTGCGGGATCGGAGCACTCTTATAATCTTAAGCCTTCTGATGCGAAGGCGATTGAGGGCGCAAAAGTTATTTTCTGGGCCGGCCCTTCGATGGAAACATTTCTCGATAAGCCAATCGACACACTGGGCGAAGGCGCAAAAGTGGTCGCGCTTGGTGAAACAGATGGTTTGACGAAGCTAAAATTCCGTGAAGGTGGACCGTTTGAGGCACACGATCACGGACATGAAGGCCATGATCATGGTGCTGAAGCGCATTCCCATGACAGTCATGATCACAAACATGACGACGGACATGACCACAAGCATGATGACGGGCACGATCATAAGCATGATCACGCCGATGAGGCCGCTGAAAAGGGCCATGATCATCATCATGGCGAGTTTGATCTACATTTCTGGCTCGATCCGCAGAATGGCAAGGTGCTGGTTGGCAATATCGCCAAGGTTTTGAGCGAGAGCGATCCGGAACATGCAGCGCAATATGAAAAGAATGCTGCTGATTATGCCGACAAGCTGGATGCGTTGAATAAGGATATTGAAACGGAACTTCAGCCTGTCAAAGACAAGCCGTTCATCGTCTTCCACGATGCATACCAGTATTTTGAGAACCGTTTTGGCGTTAAGGCTGCTGGATCAATCACGGTCAGCCCGGAAAAGGCACCGGGTGCGGCGCGTATCAAAGACATTCACGAGAAAATCAAGTCGCTGGGCGCTGTCTGTGTTTTCTCTGAACCGCAGTTCGAGCCAAAGCTGGTCAATACTGTTATTGATGGAACCGATGCAAAGACTGGCGTTCTCGATCCGCTTGGTGCGGAATTGAAGGACGGCCCGGATCTTTATCCGCAGCTTATTCGTAATCTGGCTGACTCACTGAAAAATTGTTTGTCGAAATAGCACTGGTCACACCTTCATTCCGGGACCCCACCCGGAAGTGGCCAGTTGTTGTGCCGGACCGTCTTAAATGATGGTCCGGCATAATCGATCAGTGATAGCTGATTAGACCAATAAGTAACTTATCTTGCGTTCATTTCATGGGGCGCATCAAGTTTGGTTCGATTGCTGAATATCATGCTTGAAGGTGGCTTTGCCGCATCTTTTTAGTCCAATGTATGTAATGATATAACATTATATTAGCCAGCGACGCTGCAAGTGCAGCTGATCTTACAAACGCCAGCGAAGGATTTGTCATGAAAAGGCTTCCCGTCACTGTTCTATCCGGCTTTCTCGGTGCCGGTAAGACCACACTTCTCAATCATGTTCTCAATAATCGTGAGAACCGCCGTGTTGCGGTGATCGTCAACGATATGAGCGAAATCAATATTGATGCAGCATTGGTGCGCGAAGGCGGCGCCGACCTGTCGCGCACCGAAGAACAGCTTGTTGAAATGACCAATGGCTGCATCTGCTGCACTTTGCGCGATGATCTTCTCAAAGAAGTGGCGCAACTTGCTGCACAAGATCGGTTCGATTACCTGCTGATCGAATCGACTGGCATATCCGAGCCTTTACCCGTTGCCGCCACATTCGAATTTCGCGATGAGAAGGGCGAAAGCCTGTCTGATCTCGCGCGTCTTGATACGATGGTGACTGTCGTTGACGCCGCCAATTTGTTGAAAGACTATTCCTCCAGCGATTTTCTGCGGGATCGCGGCGAGTCGCTTGGCGACGAGGATGAGCGCACGCTGGTTGATCTGCTGGTCGAACAGATCGAATTTGCGGATGTCGTGATACTTAACAAGGTTTCGACAGCTTCCGCAGAAGAACTCGACCTTGCGCGTAAAGTGATCCATTCGCTTAACCCAGATGCCCGGATTGAAGAAGTCGATTTCGGCCAGATTCCGCTGGATGCTATTCTCAATACGAAACGCTTTGATTTCAACCGCGCGCATGAGCATCCCCTTTGGTATAAAGAGCTATACGGCTTCAATGACCATGTTCCGGAAACGGAAGAATATGGTGTTCGCTCATTCGTTTATCGGGCGCGGCGTCCGTTTGATCCGGCACGTTTTCAGGTTTTCATAGATAAGAGTTGGCCGGGTGTTGTCCGCGCAAAAGGCTTTTTCTGGCTGGCAACGCGTCCTGATTATGTCGGCGAACTGAGCCAGGCGGGTGCATTGGTGCGCACAAACAAGCGTGGGCGCTGGTGGTCGGCAGTTCCGCGCAGCTATTGGCCACAGGAACCCGAATGGCATCGGGCAATGCAGGACTATCTCGACGCTGAATGGGGTGATCGTCGACAGGAGATTGTCTTTATCGGCGTCGATCCGATGGATAAAGCGACGATCATTGCTGAGCTTGATAGCTGTCTGGTGGCAGAAGAGGTGTTTAAGCCGGAAAGCTGGCAACGCCTCAACGATCCGTTTCCGAGCTGGTCTGTTGCCGCTTAAAACTTAATCAGCCGACAGTATGGCAAGTTCAGAAGCCCTGCTGTCGGCAAGCGTACGATGATCGAGCACATTGGCGATGGCTTCACGCACATCCAGCATCATGTGACGAACTTCGCATTCCGTCTCATCGCAGTCGTCACATGGTTGATAATCGGTCTTGCTGGCACAGGCGATCGGTGCAAGCGCGCCGTCCAATGCACGGATAATATTGCCAATGTGAATTTCATTGGCTGGACGCGCCAGGCAAAACCCGCCGCCTTTTCCTTTGCGACTGAGCACAAAGCCTGCATTGCGCAATTCGGTGAATATATTATCGAGAAACTTCCGCGGAATATGATGGCGTTCAGCGATCTCACTTGCTGAAACCAGATGACCATCAGACACACCTGCAAGATGCACCATGGCTTTCAGGCCGTATTTGCCTTTTTTCGTTAGCATGGCATCCCTGTTGTCATATCCGTCCGACGATCCAACCGCTGTTTTTCTCTTTTAAAAGAATTAGGCAGGAAAGCAGGGCGGGACAAGTTACCTTCGCGTCGCATGTGGTGACACAAAGAGTATTTTGTTTCAAACCGAGCTGCCTTGCAGGGCCAATGCCAGTGCACCCTGCAAACTATCGCCCTGCGCGGGAACGTAAAATTCCTTATAGGGCAGGGAATCCAACGAGGCATATGATTCCGCCAGCCCGCCTGTGATGCTGAACCGTCGCAATTTCGCTACGCCCAACCTGAGCAGATTCCGCTCAATCATCACGCATGCATCTAAGAGAATTTGCGAGCCGAGCAAATCGCCCTTCGCTGCAAATTGAAAGATCATTGGTGCGAAGCCCGCGTAATCTGCGGCAGTTGCCGTTCTCGAAAACTGAGTGATGTTGCGCGCTTCATCACTGAACTTGTTCATTATCGCTTTTGCCAGATCTGTTTTGTCAGCGATTCCGTCATGAGCAAGCAATGTATGCTCTAGTAGATCGCGGCCAAGACGTGCGGCGCCTGCATGGTCGCTGAGCATAAAGCCACGACCGCCTATAACCTCGACTGTATCTCCTGTTCTTTTGGCAAACGCCGAGCCGGTGCCGAGAATTGCAATAGCGCCGTCGCCTCCCCCGAGTGCGCCCTGCAGAGCTGTTACTGTATCGGACACGATTCTGCTGGTTGCGAATGACAATTGTTGAGAAACACCGTTCGGGTCGGCGAGGGAGTTCGCTCCGGCCAGTCCGAGTACGGCGCTGCTGGTTGTATATATAGAAATGTGCAATCCCGCCTCGAGCCGGGCCTGTTCGGCGGCTTCCGTTATATGAAGTATAGAGTTCTTCATATCGGCACCGACATTGGCGGGACCGGATGCACCTTTTCCAAGAATGGCGCCGTTTTTGTCAGCCAGTATTGCGCGACATCCTGTTCCGCCGCCGTCGATTCCGAAGAAGTAATTCATTTTTGTCATTTCACTGTCGTAAAAATTGGAATCAGGGCTCGATAGTGGTTGAGTTTTGGTTAAAAAGGACCATATTGCCTGTGGAAAGAAACTTTGCGATTTTTTGTGAAAGTTCGTTGACAGTTTTGGTAGTTGGGGTCTATATGGCTTTCAACGAGGGCGGCGACGCTGCTAGCGGCAGGTTGCTTCGTCCTTGTAGTTCATCGGATAGTGATTGACAGTGATGTTGAGAGTGGTTAGTTGAGCGGCGTTGACGGAGTGGAAGCTTTGTTGATGTATTGAGGAAGGAACGGTTGATAAGGCTGTGAATTTCTTGAAAAAAATGGGTTGACACGGTTTGCTAAGTAAACTAGATACCCGGCACCGCTGAGACGGAGCGAGACGAGATTGAGAGTTGGGCCGGATGGTTTGATGATTGAGATTGTTGAGCGGAGTTGAGTGGATGAGTTTTCGACGGTTTTGAACTGTCTGTTCTTTGATAATTTTATACAGAAGAAAGAGAAACGTGGGCGGCATTGTCTGCGGATGATCTGAGAAATC
>NZ_JAVDQT010000003.1:0-514189 GCF_031454375.1 Brucella pseudogrignonensis | reverse complement strand
ACCACGACGATTTCCGTGACCTTGCCTGCTTCCTTCAAACGGATCGCTTCTTCAACCGCGATCTCGTCAAAGGGGTTCATCGACATCTTGACGTTCGCAAGCTCAACGCCTGAACCATCACCCTTAACACGGATCTTTACGTTGTAATCTACAACCCGCTTTACTGCGACAAGGACTTTCATCCGCGATTACCTCTTCAATGACTTTTTGCGGCCTGACTATGCCGCCATGAATCTTTGCCCGCATGTCAGAATCCGACATGACAACGCTGCTGACAGAAACGCCGTCAAAGCCAGCATTTCCCCGCAGCATCAGGAACCGGCACGAAACCTAAAGACGGTTGACGTGCGCGTCAATCGTGCATGGGCGGCAATATCGATTTAAATGAATATATTCTGACAGATAGTCATTCCGTTTTCGCACTAACGTCTATCCGAAAGCCGCCTGACGACTTGGCACCAGTCGGCCCGTTTAATTTCTTCATGCCGCGCCCTCCCATTTTCGTGGCGTTTACAAGCCATACCTCATGCGTTAGGAGTGCAGCGTAAACATCCGGTCGCAGCCTACCCGGTCAAAACAAGGACTCAAACTATGAAGACGCTTGTCATCTGCTCCGGCGGATTGGACTCCGTTTCGCTTGCGCATAAAATCGCAGTGGAACATCAGCTCACTGGCCTTATTTCTTTCGATTACGGCCAGCGACACAAAAAGGAACTGAGCTTTGCTGAAGCCTGCGCAAAGCGGCTTAACGTTCCTCATCAAATCATCGATATTCGATCCATTGGTGCAAGCCTGACCGGCTCAGCGCTCACAGACGACGTCGATGTTCCCGATGGTCATTATGCCGAGGAAACGATGAAAATTACCGTCGTTCCCAACCGCAATGCTATCATGATTGCCATTGCTTTCGGCGTGGCAGCAGCACAGAAAGCTGATGCCGTAGCGCTCGCCGTTCACGGTGGCGATCACTTTATCTACCCCGATTGTCGTCCCGGCTTTATCGATGCTTTCCAGACCATGCAAAACCATGCGCTGGAAGATTATGCTGATGTGCGGCTGCTTGCGCCCTATGTGCACAAGTCAAAAAGCGACATCGTTTCAGACGGCGAAAAATACGAAACGCCATTTGAAGCAACATGGTCCTGCTACAAAGGCGGCGAGCATCATTGCGGACGTTGCGGCACCTGTGTCGAACGACGCGAGGCCTTCCACCTCGCTGGTGTTACAGATCCCACACATTATGCCGACGCTGATTTCTGGCGTGCAGCAATCGAGAAAAGGATCGCCTGATGTTTCGCATCACCAAGGAATTCCATTTCTCTGCTTCGCATCAGCTGACAGAGCTTCCTGCCGATCACCAATGCGCGCGCTTGCATGGACACAACTATATCGTGGAAGTTGAACTGTCCGCCAATGATCTTGATCAGCATGGCTTTGTCCGCGATTATCACGAGCTTGCACCACTCAAGCGCTATATCGATGATGAACTCGATCATCGCCATCTGAACGATGTGCTCGGACATAACCGCATAACAGCAGAATTTCTGGCGCGTCACCTTTATGAGTGGTGTCATAGCCGCTGGCAGGAAGTGACGGCGGTAAGGGTTAGCGAAACCCCAAAAACATGGGCGGAATATCGGCCAGAACGTCTGCAACCTTGTTTCCTGCAACAATGAACAAGCATCCTGAAATCCGCATCAGCGAGATTTTCGGTCCAACCATTCAGGGCGAAGGCGTATTAAGCGGCGAGCCGACTGTTTTTGTGCGCACGGGCGGCTGCGACTACCGCTGCGCATGGTGTGACAGTCTGCATGCTGTTGAAAGCCGCTTTCGCCATGACTGGAAACCGATGAGCATTGATGCCATATGGCATGAAGTGACGACACTTTCGGGCCAAAAGCCAATAACAGTGTCACTTTCTGGCGGAAACCCGGCTATTCAACCATTAGGACCACTGATCGATCATGGTCACATGCAAGGCTACCGCTTTGCGCTAGAGACACAGGGATCGATCGCGAAAGACTGGTTTTCACGACTTGATACATTGGTCTTAAGCCCCAAACCGCCTTCAAGCGGCATGGAAACCGACTGGCAGGCCCTCGCCGCCTGCATTGATGCTGCGGGATCACGACCAAAGACAGTGTTGAAATTCGTGGTCTTTGATGATGCAGATTATGCCTTTGCAAAAGCTGCATCGGCCCGACACTCGCATTTGGCCGTCTATCTTCAACCGGGAAATCACACGCCACCACCGCCGGAAGATGACGACGCCCGTATCGACATGGATGGCATCATGAGCCGCATGGAATGGCTGATCGACAAGGTGATGGAAGATCACTGGTTTGAAGCGCGTGTTCTGCCCCAGCTTCACGTACTGATCTGGGGCAATAAGCGTGGCGTCTAAAGCATGTCGCGGAAAAGTGGGGACCGGTTTTCCGATAACGACATGCGTAAAAACGAAGAGATAAAGCTAGCCGCAACGCGCATTGTCGTCAGGCTGTGGCGAAAATGGTGGTCTGTTAAGCATCGGAGCGGAGCTTACTTAAGGTAAGTGAGCACCGAAGCGCAAACAGAACGCCAGTTGCAGACCGGCCTCACGGCAATGCCTACCGGTTTTGGCCCGGCACCCAAAGAACGTCTTTCGCGCCGTTATCATTGACGGCGCGGGCGGCAACAAACAGAAAATCGGAGAGGCGGTTGATATATTGCAATGCCTCTTTTGAGACGACTTCGCCTTCGACCTTTGCGAGCGCCACCATCAGTCGTTCGGCACGACGCGAAACCGTGCGCGCCAGATGTAGCGCTGCTGACGCAGCCGAACCACCCGGCAGAATAAACGAGCGCAAAGGCGGAATTGAAACATTCAAATAATCGATGTCGGATTCAAGCCTTGTCACCTGCGATGCAACAATGCGCAGCGGTTCATAGGCAAGCGGCTCCCCATCATCCGGCGTTGAAAGATCAGCTCCCAGATCGAACAGATCATTCTGGATGCGCATGAGCATCACATCAATAGGGCCATAATCTGCACCGCTTGTATGCAGTCGCGCCAAGCCGATACAGGCATTGGTTTCATCAACCGTGCCATAGGCTTCCACGCGCAAATCGGATTTTAGTCGGCGCGCACCAGATGTGAGGCCGGTGGTGCCATCATCGCCTGTACGGGTATAAATCTTATTGAGCTTGACCATTTGCTATTGTCCACTTGCCTGACGTGCAAAATAGATTGCCCCCACGACCAGCAGAATTGCAACAAATTGCAGCAGAACGCGCAACTGCATCATCTTGTTGGAGAAATTACCGTCACCGCCCCGCATCATATTGCGCAGGCCAATAATCAAAACGATTGCCACAGCAATCACGGCCACCATGGCCGCCGCCTTGAAGACGAAATCCATTTACATTCCTCCCATTATCCGTCGTCTTGTTGGTTTCAAGACTGATCGGACAGCATTTTGTAGAGCCAGCGTGACGGCAGCAGGCGTCGAGCCAGAATACCCAGTTTCGCCGGTCGCGTAACTGCGTAATGCGGACGCGGCTTTGGCGCTTCCAGTGCATGCACAAGTACCGCGTAAACCGCTTCCGGGCCAAGCTTGTTTTTGGATTTTGTGCCACCACCTTCGAGCTTTGCCATCTGGCGCTGATAGAGTTCGCGATGCACGGAGTTTTCAAGGTCAATATTGGCCCGCGCATGCGCCGCTGCACTATAGGTAAAGCGCGATGCTATTGGCCCCGGCTCGATCATCGACACTTCAATGCCTGAACCTTCCAGCTCCATGCGTTGCGCCATCATCAATCCTTCGAGCGCGAATTTTGATGCCACATAAGCGCCGCGCCACTTCATCGGCACAAGCCCCAGAATAGACGAGCAATGCACAATCCGGCCCTGCCCCTGCGCGCGCATCGTGGGAATGATACGCCGCGTCAGATCATGCCAGCCGAAGAAATTAGCGTCAAATTGTGCACGCAATGCTTCGACCGGCAAATCTTCAATGGCACCCGGCTGCGCATAGGCACCATTGTTAAAAAGTGCATCAAGCCTGCCATCGGTGGCGCGCAAAACTGCATCAACCAGCGCTTCGATTGATTGCGGCTCAGTATAATCGAGATAAAACGCCTCAATGCCTTTAGCTTTGAGTGCAGCAATATCCTCGTCTTTTCGTGCAGTCGCAAACACGCGCCAGCCAGCCTCATGCAAAGCCGTTGCGCAATAGGCCCCAATACCCGAAGAACAGCCGGTTATAAGAATGCTACGCTTTGCAATTTCCACGACCATATACGGATTCCGCTCCTATTTTTATTGAGAGTGCTTGATTCGTGGCACGTTTAAAACCGCTATCCCCTTGCAATATTGAATCTAATACTAGATTTAAACGCTTGGAATGAATGTCGGTCGACCGAAGGAAAAAATCTACGGATGCGAAAAGTTAAACGTTTTCTCCGTCAGGTCACTTACGACGTTTACTGGCATTTCAGCACCGACGACGGCTGGGCTTTTGCTTCGCACATCGCCCTTTCCGGGCTAATGGCGCTATTTCCATTCCTGATTTTCGCAACAACACTGGCTGGTTTTCTTGGCACCAAGGAGTTTGCCAATAATGCCGTGCATGTCATTTTCGATATGTGGCCATCCAATATTGCGGGCCCGATTGCCAATGAGGTTATGAATGTTCTGACCGTTCAGCGCAGCGGACTTTTGACATTGAGTGTCATCGCGGCAGCCTATTTTGCTTCCAATGGTGTGGAAGCTTTGCGCATGTCGCTTAACCGCGCCTATCGCGTAACCGACCAGCGTTCAATCATCTTCTGCCGCCTGCAAAGTTTGGGCTTCGTTCTCATTGGCACAATCAGCCTGATGGCCATCAGCTTTCTGCTGGTTCTTGCACCGCTTGCCGTTCGTCTGGCTGAGCAATGGTTCCCAGACATTGCGCCTTTTACCGGCACAATTGCCATCTGGCGCTATACGATTGCAGTGATCGTTCTGGTGCTGGCACTTTTCATCGTGCATATTTGGCTGCCTGCTGGAAAACGCCGCATGAGCGACATTCTTCCCGGAATTGGCATCACGCTCATTGCTTGGCTTGCCGCCGCAACTGCTTTTGCAAAATATCTCGAAACATTTGCAAACTACGTCACCACCTATGCGGGCCTGGCCTCGATCATGGTGGCCATCGTGTTTCTTTATATGTTGTCCGCGATCTTCATTATTGGCGCAGAAATCAACGCGGCAATTATGATCTACCGCAAGCGCGAACAGCAGCCCGAACTTATCGACGCAAAGTAGTCAGCGCCACACCGAGCGTCGTCACAACCATGCCCGCGATCTGAATTGGCCCCAGCGTTTCACCAAAAATCAGATAAGCCATGATCGCGGCAGTGCCCGGCACCAGATAGAAAAGTGACGCAACCTTCGACATAGCCCCTTCGCGGATCATCACCAGAAGCGCCAGAATAGCGCCGATGGAGATCGCAAGCGTCAGCCATATCAGCGCGAAGATCAGTTGCGGCGACCAGATCATCACGCGGGTTTCAAAGGCGAAAGCACAAATCGCAGTCATTGCTGCCGCCGCGATATATTGCACCGCAGTCCCGGTCTTCAAATCCGCTGCCGTGCCGAAACGTTTTTGCCACACTGTGCCGGTGCTAATTGCCAGAACTGCCAAAAAGGCTGCAATCAGACTTTGCGGGTCAACACCGCTATGGCCCGAGAACTTCGGCCAAACCACCATGGCAACACCAAGAAAGCCAATCAGTAACCCCAGCCATTGCCGTCCACTGGCGCGCTCGCCCAGAAGAAGTGCTGCAATCAGCGTGGTCAGCATCGGTTGCAAACCTGCAACCAGTCCGGACATGCCCGCAGGCAGACCATGATGCACCGCCCAGAAAAGTGCTGAAAGATAGCCGCCGTGAATAAGGCAGCCGACAATGGCTGCATTGAGCAGCGTTTTGCCTTTCGGCCAGACACTGTCACTTGCCAAAGCCCACAGGATCATAATGCATGCTGCAATCGAAAACCGCACAGCCATAAAGCTGAACGGCTCCGCATAAGGCATGGAAAGCCCTGCCCCGATAAAGCCAGTGGCCCAGAGAAGCACAAACATAATCGGGAAAAAGCGGGTAGACATGATGCAGACGTTCCTGTTTGCTTCCCTCTAATCCCGTTCCATGCTTTGCGCTATCGCATAAAACTGATTGTTGCGATCAATTTGCCAAATGGCTCGCTTCTGCCTATGAAACGGCATGGATATTCAGAATGACACAATCCGCATTTTTATTGATGCCGACGCCTGCCCGGTAAAGGCGGAAGTCTATCGCGTAGCCGAACGGCACAATCTGCCGGTTGTCCTGGTCGCCAACAGCTACATCGCCATTCCGCGCGATGCAGAACGCGTCGAACGGGTCATCGTTTCTGACAAGCTGGATGCGGCGGATGACTGGATTGCTGAAAATTCACGTCCCGGCATCGTTGTCATTACGGCAGATATTCCGCTGGTAAGCCGGTCGATTGAAATGGGGGCATCAGTCATCGCACCCAATGGGAAGGTGCATACGGCAAGCACCATCGGCAACACGCTTGCCACGCGCAATCTGATGGATTCGCTGCGTTCCGCAGGCGAAACGACGCGCGGACCAGCGCCGTTTTCACCTAAAGACCGCTCGGCCTTTTTGTCTGCACTCGAACTGGCAATTGTTCAGCTCAAGCGTGCCGGTTTCAAATCAGCTTGATCGGATTGAGACGGTTGCAATGCCCGCGCCAATCAGCATCGTCCCGCCAGCGCGATTGAAAATGCGCAAAGCACGCTCATTTGCAAAGAAGCGACGGGCGCGTGTGGCAATCAGCGCATAAGCGAAGGCATTGAGAAATGCCAGCACAAGGAATGTGCTCTCAAAAACCAGCATCTGCGTGAGAAAATCACGATGCGGGCTTAAGAACTGCGGAAGGAAAGCCACGAAAAACGTAATGCTTTTTGGATTGAGCGCTGTCACCAGCCATGCATGAAGCAGCATCCGCACTGGCTTGACCTCATCGTGACGCGCCTTGGCGTCCATTGTGCCACCGGCCCGAAACAGCTTTATGCCAAGCCAGATGAGATAGGCAGCACCAATCCATTTAACCGCAGTAAAGACCGTCGCCGATGCAGCGAGCAGCGCACCGACGCCGAGCATCGAAAGCGTCATGGCGGTAAAGTCACCAAGCGCCACACCAATTGCCATCGGGAGTGCGGCTCTCCAGCCCTGCCCTAGTGCATAGGAAACCACCAGCAAAACCGTTGGCCCCGGGATAACCAAAAGCACAATGGATGCGGCAGAAAATGCCAGCCAGACTTCAATGCTCATAGAAAACTTCCTCTCGCTATGGAAAGGAAGCCACTGAACCGAATATTTGTCTATCTAAAGTTTCTGCGCAGCTTCAATCAGCTTGATAGCGTCCGGGCCATCCCAAGGTGCGGGACCATTCATTGATGCAATCTGACAACCATCCTTATCGACCAGCAAAGTCACAGGCAGGCCAAATGCGAGATTCTTGCGCTTTAATTCATTGAAGCTCGACATAGTGGCATCGCGGTTGAGGCTCAGGCTCTTGATGCCGATCTCTTCAAGAAACTTCTTCGGCTTCTCGTCCGAGCCTGTATCAATATTGATGGCAACCACATCAAAATCGCTACCGCCCTTTGCCGCTTGCAAATTATCCAGTTCCGGCATTTCTTCGCGGCAAGGCGCACACCATGTCGCCCAGAGGTTCACAAGCAGCGTCTTGCCCTTATAATCACCAAGCGTCATCTGCTTACCATCAGGTCCAGTGAAAGCGATATGAGCCACTGAAATCGGCTTCTCTGCGGCACGCATGGCGGCAACGCTTCCGGTTGCAGCTTGATCAAGGCTCTTCAGACTATCGGCCTTCAACGCACATTGTGCGGAAGCCTCATCACTTTGAACGTAAACTTTGCTGGGTGTAGCATTGCCAGAAGGCCGTTCCATCACGTATACCGCGCCTATACCGGCAATGACACCGGCCAGAGCGGCAAGATAGACGATCCTGCGATTTCCTGACTTAGCCTTATCGTTGTCTTTTGCCATCTCGCGTCACTTCTTTCCTAGTCTTGCATTCGAGGCATACGAGCATGAGCGAACAAAAATCAAGCAATCAGATGTGGGGCGGCCGTTTTGCCTCAGGACCCGATGCGATCATGGAAGAGATCAATGCATCAATTGGCTTCGACCGCAAACTCTATGCGCAGGATATTCAGGGATCACTCGCCCATGCAGCCATGCTTGCAAAGACAGGCATCATTGCGGCAGACGATCATAAAAAGATCGAAGACGGCCTAAAAACCATCCTCAAAGAGATCGAAGACGGCAAATTCACCTTCTCGCGCAAGCTCGAAGACATTCACATGAATATCGAAGCGCGTCTGGCCGATCTCATTGGCGCATCGGCAGGACGTCTGCACACGGCCCGCTCGCGCAACGATCAGGTGGCGGTTGACTTCCGCCTCTGGGTTAAACAGGAATTGCAGAAAACGGCTATTGCTCTTGAAGGCCTCATCAACGCGTTTCTTGAACGTGCCGAAGAACATGCAGCAACCGTCATGCCGGGCTTCACACATTTGCAGACCGCGCAGCCTGTCACTTTTGGTCATCATTGCATGGCCTATGTCGAAATGTTTGGCCGTGATCTGTCTCGCGTGCGTGATGCGATTGAACGCATGGACGAATCACCTCTCGGTGCCGCAGCCCTTGCTGGAACCGGCTTCCCGATTGATCGTCACATGACAGCAGCAGCGCTTGGTTTCCGCGAGCCAACCCGCAATTCGCTGGATAGCGTTTCCGACCGCGACTATGCGCTTGAATTCCTGTCACTGGCTGCAATCTGCGCGGGCCATCTGTCGCGTCTCGCTGAAGAAATCGTCATCTGGTCGACTCCGCAGTTCAATTTCGTGCGTTTATCTGATGCCTTCTCGACCGGCTCCTCGATCATGCCGCAGAAGAAAAACCCGGACGCTGCCGAACTCGTTCGCGCCAAGACCGGCCGCATCAATGGTTCGCTGGTTGCACTTCTGACCATTATGAAGGGTCTGCCGCTCGCCTATTCCAAGGATATGCAAGAAGACAAGGAACAGGTTTTCGACTCTGCTGAAAATCTGGAACTCGCAATCGCTGCCATGTCAGGCATGGTGCGCGACATGACTATCAATGTCGCCAGCATGAAAAAGGCCGCTGGTTCCGGCTATTCAACAGCAACCGATCTTGCTGACTGGCTGGTGCGTGAATTGGGCCTTCCATTCCGCGATGCGCACCATGTAACTGGTCGCGCCGTAGCACTGGCTGAAAGCAAGCAGGTCGATCTCGCTGCTCTCACACTTGAAGATCTGCAGTCGATCAACCCGGGCATTACCGATGCGATCTTCGGCTATCTGACGGTTGAGCAGTCGGTTGAAAGCCGCCAGTCATTTGGCGGCACCGCTCCTCAGCAAGTGCGCAAGCAGATTGCCTACTGGAAAAATCGTATCGCGAAAGCGTAAGCTGACCATCCTGGTGAAGTCACTCTTAAAGGAGTGATTTCACTTTCTGATATTTTGGGTTAGACCTGACCCATAGACAAATTCCGGGAACCAAAGCTGATGACAGGCCGCTCCGCCATTTCTTCCGTGCTTCTGATCGCAGCCCTTGCTGCCACTCTTGCCGCTTGCGGACGTAAAGGCCCACTTGAGCCACCGCCAGCGCAGCTCATCACCAATGAACAGGGTCGTACCGTCGAAAAACCGAAGGAAGACAAGCCCTTCATCCTCGACAAAATCCTGTAATTCCTCCCCCATTCGGATTGTTTCCCGTGAATCATTTTGAATATCGCGACGGCGTTCTTCATGCCGAAAATGTAAGCCTGCCCGAGATTGCAAAACAGGTTGGCACGCCTTTTTACGTCTATTCCCGCGCAACCATTGAGCGTCATTTCCGCGTTTTCAACGAAGCTTTCTCGGATATGGAAACGCTGGTAACCTATGCGCTAAAGGCCAACTCCAATCTGGCTGTTCTAAAGACGCTTGCCAAGCTTGGCGCAGGCGCTGACACGGTTTCAGAAGGCGAAATTCGCCGCGCGTTGGCCGCAGGTATTCCGGCAAACAAAATCGTGTTCTCCGGCGTTGGCAAAACACCGCATGAAATGGATTTTGCACTGGAAGCAGGCATCTACTGCTTCAATGTTGAATCCGAGCCAGAGCTGGAAATCCTTTCAGCTCGTGCAGTGAAAGCAGGCAAGGTCGCCTCGGTGTCTTTGCGCATCAATCCCGATGTTGATGCAAAGACCCATGCTAAAATCTCGACTGGCAAATCCGAAAACAAATTCGGCATTCCACGCGTAAAAGCCCGTCAGGCCTATGCGCGTGCGGCTAGCCTTCCCGGTATCGATGTCGTCGGCATTGATATGCATATCGGTAGCCAAATCATTGATCTTGAGCCTTTCGACAATGCATTTGCGCTGATGGCTCAGCTGGTTGAGGAATTGCGTGCCGACGGTCACAATATCCGCCACGTTGATGTTGGCGGAGGCTTGGGCATTCCTTATCGCACCGATAACAACCCACCGCCGCTGCCTGTGGCCTATGCGGAAATCGTTGCCAAGCACATCAAGCCGCTTGGCCTTAAGACCGTCTTCGAGCCAGGTCGTCTGATCGTCGGCAATGCAGGTCTTCTGGTAACAGAAGTGATTTTCGTCAAAGAAGGCGACGCCAAGAACTTCATCATCGTTGACGCAGCGATGAACGATCTCATCCGGCCAACGCTTTACGAAGCCTTCCACGACATCAAGCCTGTTCTGGAAACCAAAGATAACGCCCCACGCATTCGTGCCGATTTTGTCGGCCCTGTTTGTGAAACCGGCGATTATCTCGGCCTTGACCGTGAAGTGGCGAAGCCTGCTCCCGGAGATCTCATAGCCGTATGCACGACCGGCGCATATGGCGCGGTTCTGTCGAGCACCTACAACAGCCGTCTTCTGATCCCGGAAGTGCTGGTGGATGGTGATCGTTATCACGTCATTCGTCCACGCCGGACCTATGAAGAGCTTCTGGCACTCGATTCCGTGCCTGATTGGCTATAAATTAGGTGCCTAGCCTCGCCTTTGCCATGATGCGTGTTATTCTATGAAACAACCATAGGCGTTACACGCATCAGAAAGACCCGATGACACAACAGACAAAAGACAGCAAAGACTTGCCAATTCGCAAGCGCGATGCGTTTTTCCGCCTGTTTTCCGGCGAGGGTGCGGCCCTTCGGCGCCTGCGTCTACAAAGCTTTCTGACAATCAGCTTCGAGCGGGCATGGCCGCTCGTGTTACCGCTGATTCTTTTGATTGCCCTTTTTACAAGCCTAAGCTGGCTTGGGCTTTTTGCGCTCATGCCGCGCTGGCTGCATCTTGGCGTGCTTGGATTTTTTGGCCTTGCAGGGCTGATTGCGCTTTATCTGCCTTTCCGCTTTCGCCTTCCCGATGACGGGGCCATTACCGCCCGCATTGAAGATGTGAATGGACTGATTCACGAGCCATTGGCCGTCCAGACTGGACAGATGGCGACCGGCGCCAACGATCCCTTTGCCGTTGCCCTCTGGCAGGAACATCAGCGCCGCATGGCCGAGCGGTTGAAAAATCTGCAATCCGGTGTTCCACGTCCGCACATTCCTGAACGCGATCCTTATGCACTGCGTGCTGTCGTGGCCTTGCTGTTCGTGACTGCCGCCGCCTATAGCCTCAGCCCGAATAGCGGCCAGATTGCCGATGCGTTTAATATCCGTGCCGGTTCGGCAAGTGTCGTTGCGCGCATTGATGCCTGGGTAACGCCGCCATCCTATACCGGTCGTGCGCCGATATTCCTCAGCACAGCGCTGGATGATGCAAATGTCGAAAAACCGATAGAGGTGCCGCAAAGCAGCGTCGTCAATATCCGTATCATCGGCGGCAGTTCCGAACGACTGACCACGACCGATGCCACAGGCCATCGCGCAGAGATAAAGCCCATTGCACCAAAGCAAAGCGAAGAAGAGCAGCAAACAAGCGTCGATGATAGCCGGAATTTCCGCTATGATCTGCAACAGGACCAGACGCTCAATCTTTCAGGCATAGATGCCCGCTGGACCTTTGCTGTAACGCCAGACAATCCACCGACTATTCGTTTCAGCAAAGAACCGGGCCATGCACTAAACGGTACTTTGCAGCTCAGCTATGAAATTTCCGACGATTACGGCGCAGTCAAAGCCTATGGCGAAATAGTTCCGCTCGACATTGACCACGAGGACGAGGAAACGGCACCGCTCTATGACGCGCCCGACCTGCCACTTGCGTTGCCGCGTCGCGGAACCAAAGAAGCGACAACATCCAAAGACCTGACCCAACACCCATGGGCTGGTCAGAAAGTAGCGCTGACGCTCGTAGCAACCGATGCTGCAGGCAAGTTTGGTCGCAGCGAGACCAAGATCATCACGCTTCCGGAACGTCCTTTCTCCAATCCGCTGGCGAAAGCCGTCGCCGAACAGCGTCGGATTCTTGCACTCGATGCAACGCAGCGTGATCATGTACGCGATATGCTTTCAGCGCTGATGATCCGCCCGGAAGAGACGATTAAGGACAAAGCCCATTATCTCGGCCTTGTGACCATCCATACGCGTCTGCGCTTGGCAACAGGCGACGATGCACTGCGCGATACAGCGGATTATATGTGGCAGGTGGCACTGGGCATCGAAGATGGCAATCTGTCGGCAGCAGAGAAGCGTCTGCGTCAGGCACAAGAAGCCCTGCGCAATGCATTACAAAATGGTGCCTCACAGGAAGAAATCGAGAAGCTGACTGCGGAACTGCGTGAAGCCATGCAGCAATTCCTGCGCGAATTTGCACAGCGCCAGCAGCAAAACCCGAACGCCCGTAATCAGCCTATGGACCCGAATGCGCGGATGCTGACCGACAAGGATTTGCAGCGCATGATGGACCAGATTGAAAATCTGGCGCGTCAGGGTTCACGTGATCAGGCTGAACAGCTCCTGTCGCAATTGCAGGACCTAATGAATAACCTGCAAATGGGTCAACAGTCGCAACCCGGTCAGCAAGGGCAAGGTCAGGGCCAAGCCAATCAGATGCAGCAGCAGATGAACAAGCTGGGTGATCTTATGCGCCGCCAGCAACAGATGATGAATGAGACTTTTAAGCTCGACCAGCAAATGCAGCAGCAGCAATATGGCAGCGGCGAGTTCGGCGATGAAGATATGTTGCCGGGTGATGATGGAACCATGGGGCAAGGCGAATCTCAGCAAGGCGGCCAGTCCGGTGAAACATCTTCGGAAATGGCTGAAGCTATGCGCAAGCTGCAACAGCAGCAGCAAGCACTTCAACAAGAACTGAAAAAGTTCGGCGAAGACCTGAAAGGCATGGGCATAAATCCAAATAAGGATTTCTCTGACGCAGACAAATCCATGGGGAATGCCGGAGATGCTTTGGGTCGCAACGAAGGTTCAGAAGCCGGAGACCAGCAAGGCAATGCGCTGGAGGCTCTGCGCCGCGGTGGCCGCGATATGATGCAGCAAATGCAGCAAGCCATGGGGCAGCAAGGCGAAGGCCAGAATGGTCGACAAGGACAGAATGGCCGCGATCCACTCGGGCGTCAGCAGGGCAGCAACGGCATGTCGAATGAGAATGGCGTCAAGATTCCCGGTGAGATTGATATTCAGCGCGCACGTGAGATTCTGGATGAAATTCGTCGAAAGCTCGGCGACGCACTCACGCCACAGATGGAAAAAGAATATCTCCAGCGCTTGTTGCAGTTCGACTGATCAAACCGCGATCAGCCTTTCCGAAACGCACGCCACTAGCCGCGAGAGATTTTACTTAGAACGTGCCGGAAATGGTGGTTTTCGAGAACCGGCGCGCAGCGTACTTAAAGTACGTGAGCACCGGAAGCGCAGAAAAGCGCCATTTGCAGGCCGTTAGAGCATTTCCAGCAAAAGTGCGTAGCGGTTTTGCGTCGGATAATGCGCAATAAAGTGCCGAAATCTCTGGGTTAGTCCCGGACGTGACCGACATAGGGCAACTGCCGGAACGAATGCGCGACGTCCATGCCATAGCCGACGACGAAATAGTCGGGACATTCGAAGGCGACAAAATCCGCATCCAGATCAACCTTGCGCCGCACGCTCTTGTCGAGGAGGACAGCAATGCTGACGCTGCGCGCACCACGTTCGATCATCAGCTCGCGCACAAATTTGAGCGTCTTGCCTGATTCGAGAATGTCATCGATCAGAAGAACATCGCGGTCTTTCACATCGCTGTCGATGTCACGTAGCAGACGCACTTCAGTGCTTGTCGTCCCCTTGCCATAGCTGGAAACGGTGATGAATTCGACGTCGGGCTCCACACCCGCATCGTGCATGGCACGAATAAGATCAGCTGCAAAGATGAACGAGCCTTTGAGGATCGAAATCGTCAGCAGATTGTGAAAGTCACGTCCTGCTATTTCTTTTGCCAGCGCGAGATTACGCGCAGCGATTTCCTCCGGGCTGAAAAGCACGTCGATGGTTTTTCCGCCAACCTGAGGCATCTGCTGCGTCTCCTGATTTATAAGCATAACTTCGCTCTGAAAGGCACGCTCTATAGCATGCTTTCAGAAAAATGCACCCTTTTGCAGTGCACGAGTTTGAGAACGGATGAAGTGTGCATAATCATTTGCCATTTCATTGATTTGATATAGCGTGCCTGCCATGCATCCGGACATTATCGAACTCCGCTCCTTTTATGAAACCACCCTTGGTCATCTCGCCGAGCGATCCATTCGCATGGCGCTTGCGGCACTATGGGGGCATGTTCCGGGTGAACGACTTGTGGGCCTTGGCTATAGCCTCCCCTATCTCGACCGTTTCAGCGCAGATACCGAACGAAGCTTCGCATTCATGCCTGCCGGACAGGGTGCCGTTGCATGGCCATCATCGGGCAAATCAAGCACTGCACTCGTCTTCGACGAAGAACTACCGCTGCCTGATTCTTCCATCGACCGGGTGTTGATGGTGCATGCACTCGAATATGCCGAAAACGCTTCGGAAACGCTGAAAGAAATTTGGCGCGTACTGGCCCCGAACGGACGGCTCGTTATCGTCGTGCCAAACCGTCGTGGTGTCTGGGCACGTCTCGACCGCACACCATTTGGCAGTGGCCGCCCCTATAGCCGCACACAGTTGACGGCACTTTTGCGTGAGGCAAATTTCAGCGTCAATACAATCAGCAATGCACTGCATTTCCCACCCGTGAAACGCCGCTGGATGATGCGTCCGTGCATGGCAATCGAAGGTATTGCCCGCAAGCTCTGGCCACTATTTTCAGGCGTTTTGGTGGTCGAAGCGCAGAAGCGCCTCTATCAGGGACTGCCTGTCGCACAACGCTCATCGCGTCGTGTCTTCGTGCCAGTTCTCGCCCCACAGGGAACACCGGTCAGCGGGTTGAGAAAAACCGCGTCAAAAGAACCCAAAAAATAGCGCTGCAACCTTTCACAGTAAGGTTTTTCTCGACTTGAACGCAGCAGAGGTTTATGCCCGCTACGCAACCTTAACATCAGTCCTTTTGGCGGAGCCAAAATCATGACCAATACGCAAGACCTTTCCCGTCCCCAGCCTAAAACCGGCCTGCTCGATATCGCAGCCTATGTACCAGGCAAGGAACACGTCGAAGGCGTTGCAAAGGTCTATAAGCTCTCCTCCAATGAGACGCCAATCGGCCCCAGCCCTCATGCAATTGAGGCCTATCGACATTTGGCCGATACGCTTGCGATTTATCCAGACGGTCAGGCGCAGGCATTGCGCGAGGCAATCGCTGAATCGCAGGGGCTTAACATCGGCAACATCATCTGCGGCAATGGCTCGGATGAATTGCTCGGCCTGATCTGCCAGACCTATCTGGCTCCGGGCGATGAAGCTATCATCACCGAACATGGCTTTGCGGTTTACAAAATCCAGACGCTTGGCGCTGGTGCAACGCCTGTTACGGTAAAGGAAAAGAACGAGCGCATCGACGTCGACGCGATTCTTGCTGGCGTAACACCACGCACGAAGATCGTCTTCATTGCCAATCCCGCCAATCCGACCGGCACCTATCTGCCGTTTGAGGAAGTGCGTCGTCTTCATGCAGGTCTGCCGAAGAACGTTCTGCTGGTGCTGGATGCTGCCTATGCAGAATATGTTCGGCGCAACGATTATGAGTCCGGTCTTGAACTGGTATCGTCGAACGAAAATGTCGTCATGACCCGTACCTTCTCGAAGATTCACGGTCTGCCGGGCCTGCGTATCGGCTGGATGTATGCGCCATTGCACGTTATCGATGCGGTCAACCGTATCCGTGGGCCTTTCAACATGAACTCAGCAGCAATCGCTGCTGGTGCTGCCGCAATCCGCGACCGCGCTCATGTGGTGAAGTCGGTCGAATATAATGAAAAATGGCTGTCATGGCTCACAGACGAATTCACGAAGCTTGGTCTTCGCGTCACTCCATCTGTCACAAACTTTCTGTTGTTCCATTTCCCGGAAGATTCCACACATTCGGCAGATAAGGCCGATGAGTGGCTTTCAAAGCGCGGCTATATCCTGCGTCGTGTGGGAGGCTATGGCTTCCCAAATGCACTGCGCATGACTGTTGGCACTGAAGAGGCCAATCGTGGCGTTGTGGCAGCTCTGACCGAGTTTTTGAAATAAGACGATGTCCACGATTCATTTTGAAAAAATCGCGCTCATCGGTATCGGCCTTATCGGCTCATCGCTGGCGCGTGTCATTCGCCGCGAAGGTCTTGCCAATCATATCGCCATTGCAACACGCAGTGCTGAAACATTAAAGCGCGCCGAGGAACTGAACCTCGGCGACAGCTACTCGACCGATAGTGCGCAAGCCGTCAAAGATGCCGACCTCGTTATCGTATCGGTTCCTGTCGGCTCATCCGGCACAGTTGCCAGACAGATTTCTGCGCATCTGAAGCCCGGAGCAATCGTTACCGATGTCGGCTCAACCAAAGCATCTGTCATTGCGCAGATGCAGCCGGAACTGCCAGAAAACGTTCATTTCATTCCCGGCCATCCGCTTGCTGGTACTGAATATTCTGGTCCTGATGCAGGTTTTGCCGAGCTATTCAACAATCGCTGGTGCATTCTCACGCCACTGCCAGACACGGATCAGGCAGCCATAAACAAGCTTTCTGCCTTCTGGACGGATTGCGGCTCGCGCCTTGATCAGATGGACCCGCAGCATCATGATCTGGTGCTGGCCATTGTTTCGCATCTTCCGCATATCATCGCTTACAACATCGTTGGCACCGCCAGCGATCTTGAACAGGTGACAAAATCGGAAGTCATCAAATACTCGGCGTCAGGTTTCCGCGATTTTACGCGTCTGGCTGCATCTGATCCAACCATGTGGCGCGACGTCTGCCTGCATAACAAGGACGCAATCCTTGAGATGCTGGCGCGTTTCTCGGAAGATCTCGCCTCGTTGCAGCGCTCGATCCGCTGGGGCGATGGTGAAGCTCTGTTTGATCTTTTCACCCGGACACGGGCCGTGCGTCGCAGCATCATTGATGCGGGTCAGGAAGTTGATGCACCGAACTTCGGACGTCAGGCAGCCTCACAAACAAGCGACAAGAAATAAAAAAAGGGCAGTATCACATACTGCCCTTTTCTTTATAGGTTGGGCAAACGCCCAAGCGGGATAAAGCCAGCACTGGCTTTCCCCTTTCGAACGGTAATATCAATAACAGGGTTGCCGTTTTCGTCTTTCGGCATGGCGGAAAGAGCGAAAAGGACAGTTGCAATATTGCCGCCCTGTTCTGGAAACACCGTCTGGCCAGCCTGTGCGAACGATTGCGAGTTGACCATGGTAACTTTCAGGTCAGCATCAATTTCACCTTTTTCACCAACTGAAAAAGGCCCAGAGACCGTCAGCATTGCGCCGTTTGGCATCGAGAGAAATGCTTGATTGATAACACCGCTATGACCGCGCATCCGTTCGTTAAATGGTGCAGAACTCGGAGCAAGGAAAGTGGCCGCATCCGCAACAGCTATATCCACCAAGCCATCAATTTCTGGGCTTTTGGCATTGCCGATAATATAGGGTTCGAGCTTCAATCCAGCGAAACGACCGTTGATCTTGAGCTGACCTTCCTCATTGCTCATGCGAAAATTCATCTGCTCAAGCTTGCTAATCTGCTCAGTGGTCGTGGTTTCGGTTCGCAATCCGACCATAACGTCTCGTGCGTTTAGCTCAATCTCGGTTGGAAAAGGTCGTGCGAGACGCGTGTTGGAGGTAAATTTTTCCCAGTTGATTTCGAGGGGCTGCACACCCGGAAACTCGACAAAAGCTGGCCCGGTCAACTCATTGCTTAGTGAACGTGGCGCATAGACCGGAGAACCAGACGTAAATCGCCCGGCACGCAGCGCCATACCTTCAGAAGGCTTCTGCCATGAGATGCTGGCGCAAACCACATCCACGCGAAGCGGGTAACCGCCCATATGCAGATTTTCACACTGAACGCCAACGCCCTGCGCTGCCAGCTTGGCTATGTCAGCTTTAGCCCTTACTTCAATCTTATCGGCAGCATAAAACCAGCCAGCCGTATAGGCGGCTATCAGCACAAGAACGATAATCGCAATCGTGATCGGACGCTTTCTGGATTTTGGGGTTTCGATACCAGCATGCGCCATCAAAAAAGCCTCTGTTTAATCAAATACTTGGTTAGCGGGACATGATGTTTGTTGCGAACACGAAAAATCACTCATCAACGTGCTGTCTGCAACAGGTGGCTATATTATGGCAGGATTGAGTCTTGTGAAGTTCAGCTCATCAAAAAATGCTGGATATTCTGAGATTAACGATAAAAACTCGTCATAATTGAACATATATTGATTCTCATCATGACAAAGCACACCGACCATCAACACATGAATGATTTCTGGGTATTCGGTTACGGTTCACTGATGTGGAAACCGGGTTTCGCTCATGTGGAGACTGTACGCGCGCGTTTGCATGGCTATCGCCGAAGCTTGTGCATCTATTCGCATGTTCATCGTGGCACGCCGGATCATCCCGGGCTCGTTCTGGGGCTCGATGCTGGTGGATCATGCCTTGGCATTGCCTTCCGCGTTCCCGGCGATATGACCGATGAAGTGATGATCTATCTGCGCGAGCGAGAAATGTCGCATCAGGTTTATCATGAAAAGCGACTGCGTTTACGTTTAGTAGACGGGCGCGATGTTGAAGCCGTAACCTATGTGGCCGACCGCCGCCATGAGCAATATGCTGGCTCGCTCAAGCCCGAAGATGCTGCTGCGATTGTGGCTTCTGCACGTGGCGAATCTGGCGCGAATGTCGATTACGTTGCCAACACACTCGAACATCTGCACAATATGCGGGTTCGTGATCACACGCTTGAGCATGTTACAGATCTCGTGCGTAAAAACATCGAACTCAATCGGCACTTATTATAAATTTCTTCGCTATTACAATTTTCTCAAGACGCAAACATCGCTAGCGCGTTAAAAATTCTAATCACACGATGCCCAACCCTTGTTCTTGCCCAATGCAACCGCTACATCTCGGCAAGTTCTCAAGGAGAAGTTTTTTATGATCGCATTGTTTCGCACCATTGATCTGGCGCTCGATATCTATACGTGGATCATCATCGCAAGTGCCATTTTCTCATGGCTCTATGCGTTCAACGTCGTCAACTCTTCCAACCGTTTTGTGGCTTCAATCGGCGAATTTCTTTACAAAGTTACCGAGCCGGTTCTGCGTCCGATCCGCAATATCCTGCCAAATCTCGGTGGCATCGATCTTTCGCCGATCGTCCTGCTGCTGATTATCTTTTTCATCCGTCAGTTCATGTGGACGACGCTGCTTCCAGCACTTTTGTAAGAAGCAAAGCAGTAAGACAAACAAAAACGCCCGGATTTTCATCCGGGCATTTTTTTAAATCATATAAGGTCGATTACTTGTTCTTAGCGCGTTCAATCGCTTCAACGATGAACTTGCGTGCGTAATCTTCATCACCCCAGTCACCGATCTTAACCCACTTACCTGGTTCCAGATCTTTGTAGTGCTCAAAGAAATGCGCAATCTGCTTGAGTGTGATTTCCGGAAGATCGGAATAATCATGCACCTTTTCGTAGCGCTGTGTCAGCTTTGGCGAAGGAACTGCGATGATCTTCTCATCCTTGCCGGAATTGTCTTCCATGACAAGAACGCCGATTGGACGGCAGTTAATCACGCAACCCGGGATCAGCGGACGGGTATTGCACACCAGAACGTCAATCGGATCGCCATCTTCTGAAAGCGTATGCGGAACAAAGCCGTAATTGCCCGGATAGGTCATCGGCGTATAAAGGAAACGGTCCACAATCAGGGCACCAGCTTCTTTGTCCATCTCGTACTTGATCGGCTGTCCGCCAACTGGCACTTCGATGATTACGTTGATGTCTTCTGGCGGATTCTTACCAATCGAGATAGCATCAATATTCATGATGGGTCCTTTCGTGTCGCGCTCTGATAACGGGTTTCATGTTTGCGTGCAAGAAAAACGAAGTTTCAACAAAACGTGACGAATTGTCGTTCCCTCTGACGTAACAAAGCGCAATCGAGTTATTCGGGAGTTGTGGTTGTTTCACTGAGTTCCTTCAACCGTTGAACGGCTGTCGGTGGCATAGGTGGTGCATTAACATCGCGGCTTGCTGCAACAAGCAGTTCATCGCAAGCCGTCTCCGTCGTTTCGATCAGACGACGCAGAAACTCTTCTTTTTCCAGTCCTGCTGGAATGAGTGGCAAGACTCTGCAACGAATTGTGCCGGGAAAGCGAAAGAACTTACGGCGCGGCCAATAAAGCCCCGCATTGTGCGCAATTGGCAAAACTGGAAGTTTCAGCGCATCATAAAGATGCACGATACCATATTTATATTCTGGCGGCGCACCCGGCGAACGACGTGTGCCTTCGGGATAAATCAAAATCTGACGGCCTTCAGAAATCGCCTTCTGCGCACCAACTGTAATCGAATGCAGTGCCTTTACGCGCGATCCACGATCAACCGGGATCATTTCCATTTTTGCGACATACCAACCAAACAGCGGTATCCGCATCAACTCACGTTTGAGGATCAGAACCGGATCATCCAGCTGCGGTAGGAATGCATAAGTGTCCCATGCCGACTGATGCTTTGGCGCGACGATATAAGCGCCTTCAGGAATATTCTCGAGGCCTTCAATCACATAGTCAGTACCTGCAATATATTTTTGCAGCCACAGATTAACGCGTGCCCATGTCTTCGGTACGATCCATGCCTTCTTGCGCGGAAGCAAAAAGTAAAATGGTGTGTAGAGAACCATCTGCACAAATGTACCGATGTAAAAGGCGAGATTGAACAAAATGGAGCGCAGATAGAGAAGCATCGTATCGGCGATAACCTTGGTTATACCCATCGCTCCAAATTGTAGCATTTGGAGCAACTAAGCAGAGAAACTGGAGGCTTTTCTGAGAAAGCAGCGGCACCCGATATATCAGGAAGCCGAGAATTTTCCATAAGGAAATCGTTTTGAAAGACGATCAATTGCGCACGATCTCGAAAGGACTAGGCGGCTTCGCCGAAAATCTTCGCTCCGCCCACTCGAATGGCCGCGCCAATGTATTTAATATACTCGATAAATAGCACGCGGAGCGTATCGCTTTCAGCCACCCAGCTATGAGCACGCTTCTCTCCATTGACCACCGGATAAGGCACGAATTCCACGTCCTGCATCCTCGATGACATCTCAAGAATACTGCGTGGGATGTGGTAATTGTTCGTAACGACAATCACACGGCGATACTTGTTGGCGCGTATCCAGCGTTCACTTTCAGTCGCATTCCCCACTGTATTCAGCGCTGAGCGATCAAGATCGACGCAACAGTTAAACAGGCTGGCATCCGTATGGGTAGCGCGCTGCAAATCTTTTTCATTGGTCGAAGGATGCACGCCACTGATCAGCAGTCGCTTGCCTTGCTTATCTTTCAAAAGGTCAAGCGCCGCCTGAATACGGGACTGACCACCTGTCAGAACGACAATTGCATCAGCAGGCGTATCCAATGCAGGCGATTGCATGCTTGTCACTTTCTCACTGAACGCAACAAAGCCGATCAGAAAGGCGACAATCACCAAAAACAGAAAAATGGAAACAGGCTGAAGTCGACGGAATACACGCATTAAAAGCGACCATAGAAATTTAGCGCCCGCCAGTGCAAGGCCAGAAGGCGCGTCAATAGTGCTACTGCGGCGCCATACCACAGCGCCCATATGCGCCCCTGCCTCTTGGCCTGCCGCTGCATCATTGCTTTCCCGATATTCAACTGCGTTTTCGTTCGACTTGCCATCATAGCTACCATTGCGGCGATATGTCGGAAAGCTGCCCGAAATTCGCGATTTGCGATCGGTATTAGCAAAAAAAGCCGTCATTCAGCCCGCACTCCCGGACCATCCATCGTCGCAAGCTGACGAACAACCGTCAGCCGGCTTGTCAGCATCGTCAAAAAGCTCACAAGAATGATGATTGCTGCAGCGCCGATATAGCCCTCGCGACCAATGGCGAAATTGCCAAACATAGCCGCGGCCTGATCGCCAGCCGGTGTTCCCATGCGTCGGGATGCCCACCATGAGAAGCAGAAGAACACAAACATAGCCGCACCGCCGCCAAACAAGGCACCTTTGAGCGCCGTGCGGAAGAAGTGCCATTCAAATTCGCGCGCAACGAATTTTGATTCTGCGCCGATGAAATGCAGAACTTCAATGATATGGCCGTTGCCTGACATCGCGCCGCGCGTAGCAAAAATCACCGTCAAAACCGTTGCAGCAATAACCAGTGACAGAACGCCAGTACCTATAAGCACCGTCGTATTGGCCATCGAAACGAGCCTGTCGACCCATGTGCGATGATCATCAAAACTTGCACTAGGAATAGCGCGTGAAATCTCCGCCCGCATGGTTTCAAAATCCGGCGGCGCATTCTCATCAATCGTGACAACGACAAGACGCGGCACTGGCAGTTCGTCGATATTCAGGCCACTGCCAAGCCATGGTTCAAGCAGCCGTGCCGTTGCATCCTTGTCGATAATATTGGTGTCTTTGACCCCGGAAAAACCGCGCGCAATGCTGCTGGCATCCGACAAAGCCTTTTCCATGTCCAGCCCGTCGACAGGCCTGATCTGGATGGTTGCCTCACGTGCAATCTGGCTTTGCCATTGCGCAGCCGATGTTCGCACAAGGGTAACGCCGCCAAGCGTGAGGCAGGCAAGAAAGGTCATAATCGCAATCACAGTGACCAAAGCTGTCCCGGTTACACTTCCATCCGGAACAATCGGATTTGGTCCCTGACGCTTTCTGCGTTTACCAATGCGCACCAGCAGCATATCTTTGAGATCTTCAAAGCGTATGCGGAGATCTGTCATGGCTTTCGCAAAAGCGCTTTGGCTATTTCTGCTCGCATTATTCATAAATATCGAGCCGCCCATGTTCTATGATCATACGGCGAGCATTGACCTGATCCATCAAAGATAAATCATGCGTCGCAATAATAACCGCAGTGCCCGAACGATTAAGCTCAGCGAAAAGCCGCAACAAACGTTTTGCAAGTGGTGGATCGACATTGCCCGTCGGCTCATCGGCCAACAGCAGTTCCGGCTGATCAATCAGCGCACGCGCAATTGCCGCGCGCTGCTTTTCTCCACCTGAAAGAACAGGGGGCAGCACGTTCATACGATCACCAAGGCCAACCCAATGCAAAAGCTCTTCGACTTCATGACGATAAGTGGCTTCTTCTTTGCCACGTACACGCAATGGAAGCGCAACATTTTCATAGGTCGTCATGTGATCAAGAAGACGAAAATCCTGAAACACAATTCCAATACGGCGACGAAGCAACGGCACAGCCTTATGGTCAAGACGCGCGACATCTTTGCCAAAAATATTGATAAGTCCACGCGTAGGCTTCAGCGCCATGAACAACAGTCGCAGCAGCGAGGTCTTGCCCGCGCCTGATGGTCCAGTCAGAAACTGGAATGAGCGCGGCGGAATATGGAAGCTGACATCCTTCAGGATTTCTGGCCCCATGCCATATCTCAGGCCAACATTCTCAAAACGTATCACCGCTGCGCTTCTCTAAATTGTCCGCACACCAATCAATGCCGCGGATGAAATCTAATTTAAAATGACCTTTAACCCCTATGGTTAATGTGAGGTTAATTATGTCGAAATCACCTGTAAAAATTACGAGAGATTTGATTTTCTATAACGCAGAAAAATTGGGCAAATCTTGGGGCGGACACACCAAACCACTCCGCAAAAAATAATTGCGGCATAAACGATGCAAATTAATAACTAAAACGGATGCTGATTATTCCCAACAGCCCAGGTTACGGCCTTTGAGATTGTGGGAATCAATGTCAGTGACGAGGCGTGCGTCTTCCCGCAACAAAATCATCGTCGTTCGCTGTTTAAGATCAATCCTCTGCCAGCCTGCACATTCCGTTGGCATTGGCGGCCTGCTATCGATCCTGACCGTTTCTGACCATGTCGTCGCGGTGCAGCCGGAAACAGCCGCACTGATGCCAATCACCATGGCGGATTGTAAAACCAGTCTGCATGTTCGCGCCTGAAATTGAATATTCAAGACTGGCAACTCCCTAAAACGCCCCACGAAACACCCGCTTACCAAGATCGATTTCATCGCAATTATCTGCATGAACAAGCTTCTTATAGCCCGTGCTCACCCATCACCGCAATATACTCGACGAAAACATGCATGATTTAAATTAAGGCGCAAAAGCGGCTAAATTACGGATTTATCAAGTATATTTGATAAATTAGCGGAACTTTAAATAACAGCTGACGGGATAAAACCAAATTTGATAATAATATTAAATATTAGAAATATTCATAAAATAAACTAACAATAAAATGTAATTGAAGCGAAAAATAGCTAGATATATATTTGAAAAATTGATTCGCATTGGCATTATCACGACACCAACACTGGGGACTTCCATGTTGAATAAATTGTCTGCGGAATTTTTCGGAACATTCTGGCTTGTTTTCGGCGGCTGCGGCAGCGCAATCTTTGCTGCGGCATATCCTGAATTGGGTATCGGCTTTGCCGGTGTCGCTCTCGCCTTCGGCCTCACCGTCCTTACGATGGCCTATGCCGTAGGCGGGATTTCGGGTGGTCATTTTAATCCAGCCGTCTCTCTTGGTCTTCTGGTCGCCGGTCGTTTTCCTGCAAAAGACCTCATTCCCTACTGGGTTGCGCAAGTTTTGGGCGGCATTGCTGCGGCAGCCATTCTCTATCTCATTGCCACGGGCAAAGCTGGCTTTACCGTCGGTGGCTTCGCATCCAATGGTTATGGCGAACTTTCACCCGGCGGTTATAGCCTCACCTCTGCATTGATTGCAGAAATTGTGCTCACCGCATTTTTCCTCATCGTGATCCTTGGCTCAACATCATCTTCTGCGCCAAAAGGCTTTGCACCAATCGCCATTGGTCTTTCCCTTACGCTGATCCATCTCGTAGCCATCCCCATCAGCAATACCTCAGTTAATCCGGCACGTTCAGCGGCGGCAGCTCTCTTTGCCGAAACCAACGCGCTCGGCCAATTGTGGTTATTCTGGGTGGCTCCGCTAGTTGGTGCAGCCATAGGGGCGATTATCTGGAAAGGCCTTCTCGGCAAGGACTGACCACCAATACGAATGCGTAATCATCGAAAAGACCGGCTTAGGCCGGTCTCTTTGCACCAAAACTAAGATTTGGCAGCAAACTACACCAACTCTTTCATAAGATTTCGATTCTCCAAGAAAAAGTGATCATTGCTCGCAATAAATTACTATAAGAAAGAACTCCCTTTCACAGATGTTCTGAGCAATGTCCCCCAGCACTGATGCCACCCACGCGGATCGCTACGCCGCATTCCGCCATACGTCGTTCAAAAAATATTGGGCCGCGCGCTTCCTGAGCGCATTTGCCGTTCAGATCGTGAGCGTCGCTGTCGGCTGGCAAATTTATGACCAGACCCGCGATGCATTCAATCTCGGCATGGTCGGGCTCGTGCAGTTTCTACCAGCCCTGCTGCTGGTGCTCTTTACAGGCGCTGCTGCCGACCGCTTTGGCCGTCGCCTTGTCATGGGCTTGTCGCTGATATTGGAAGCAGGTGTCACAGCATTTCTGCTGCTGCTCACGCTGTTCGGCGATTTCGAACCGATAATCGTCTTCGCAGCGCTGCTGGTGTTTGGCATTGCCCGTGCATTTCTTGGACCGTCTTCGGCCTCTCTTGTTGTGAACCTTGTTCCAACAGAAGATTTTGCAAATGCAGTTTCATGGAACTCATCAGCCTGGCAGGTGGCAACAATTGTCGGCCCGGTTGCCGGTGGATTGCTCTATGGTATCTCGCATCTTGCAGCCTATGGTGTAGCAACAGTCTTTCTGATTGCAGGCTCGATTCTGATTTTTTCAATCCCAAAACCAAAGCAACATACGACGATGGAGGAGCGTTCGCTTACCTCCATGCTTGCTGGTTTCCGCTATATCTGGAAAGAAAAGATCGTTCTGGGTGCTATCTCGCTTGATCTCTTTGCGGTTCTGCTTGGCGGCACGGTTGCACTCTTGCCAATCTATGCCCGCGATATTCTTGATCTCGGCCCATGGGGATTAGGTCTGCTACGCTCTGCACCCGGGATCGGCGCAGTCCTGACCGCGATCTGGCTCGCGGGTCATCCGATCCGCGACCACGCGGGCCGCGTGATGTTCGTGTTTGTGGCTCTGTTTGGCCTGTTCAATATCATCTTTGGCGTCTCGACACTCGTTTGGTTGTCGATTATCGCTCTGGCTCTTGCGGGTGCTGCCGATATGATCAGCGTCTATATCCGCGAAACTCTGATGCAGCTCTGGACACCAGACCATGTGCGCGGACGCGTCAATGCGGTCAATATGGTGTTTGTCGGCGCATCGAATGAACTTGGCGAATTTCGTGCGGGGCTTATGGCTGCGGCCATTGGCGCAGTGCCAGCGGTTGTTATCGGCGGAATAGGCTCCATCGCAGTTGCTGCTGCATGGGCCGCGATGTTCCCGCAGCTGCGCAAAGCACGCAATCTGCAAGGACGCACTTAACTTTTGATCATCGCGTCAGGCTTCTGGCGCGATGATATTTCCGGCCTGAACACGTGTTTCGATCTGATCCCGATCTTCAGCTTTGATGCCAATCAGATCGGCAACACGCCACATCACATCAACCTCTACTTCGCTGGCAACACCATCGGCATAGACGATGTTCCACATCAGGGCGATGAAATCGAGCCGGGCCTGATAATCCAGATGGCGTTTGAGAACAGAGGTAAAATCCGAAAGGCTGATTGATTCCTGATCAGCCTCTTCGGCAGCTCTAATAAGCTGCTTAAGGGCATCGCCCTTCAACCCGTATTTCTGCGCAAGCATGGCGGAAAGCTTAGCGCGCTCTACCTCACGCGCATCACCGTCAGCATCCATGATGTGAAACATCAATGCTGCCGCAGCCAGTCTTGGATCATCGTCGGAAAACTTTTCGCCCCGCTCACGTAAACCGTTTCCGGGTAACTCTTTCAGAAAATCCAGCAACCGCTCGAACATTCACCCTCGCCAAGTCTCAAACCGCAAAAGACCAACTCGGTCTGCTCTTCTTTAGAAGCTTTAAAACTAGCGAGATGAAAATATGAGACAAGACTGGAAAGCGACGATGCCGCCTTTCAACAGCGAAAGACGGCATCGTCGTGGTCTTTAGGCAACAATTTACCCGCTAAAACGCCAATTCAGAACAGGCGAAGCCCGTTTTGCGACTTCTGTGATGCCTTGCTTTCATCAACGCCGGGATCATCCACAATGATATGAGCCGTCCGCTTTTTGTCTGCCTCGTCACTATCCGGCTCGGCTGCATCGATAATTGCTGGCTTCTCTACCTGCTGGATTTCAGGTTTTTTCGGCTCTGGCTTTACCTCAACAGGTTTCGGCTTTGGCAACACCACCTCAGCCTCAATCACATCATCGTTCTGAGGCTTGGGCTTAAGTTTTTCAGCTGGAATGATTGCGTTATTTTTAACAACAGAATCGTCAACAGCCGCTGCAATTTCGGGCTTTTCCACTTCAATCACCGGTGAAAGCTGCTCGACAGGTACTTTCCATTCAAAGCTATTTAAGCGTCCGGTCACTGGCGATACAGGCGACCACTGTTCAGACACATAGCCATCAGCGGTCCATGCCGGATCGCGCGGCGCTTTAACCGCCTGTGCAAGCCACTGACGCACCTTGCCCTGATCGCCTGTTTCGGCTTCTTCAATGTCGGCAAGCAGCAGATAAGCACTTTCGCGCGGCGAACCGCGCAGAACCTTATCGGCATTTTCTCGCGCCAGACGATAATCGCCCGCGTCATAAGCAGCCCGCGCAAGTGCAAGACTGCCTTCGGCATTATTGGACCTGAGCGTCACCAAGTGCTTTGCCCGCTTGAGACGGTCCTGCACTGTGTCTCCAGCGCGGCCATAAACATAGGTCGAAGCAATATCTGGATGCGGCGCACGCTTCCACGCAGCCTCAAGAACCTTCGACCCCTTGCGCACTTCACCATCAGCAAACAATGCTCGTGCTGCAACAACAGCTGCAGGCACCAGATCAGGCGCAAGCTTGTTGGCTTCCAGCGCAATAGCCTTGGCATTTGCATGATCGACATCAACAGTTGCGATTGCTTTGGCAGTCAGAAGCGCTGCACGCTCCTTCTTAACAACATCCTTGCTATGCGAGAGGGCCTGTTTACGCGCATCCACCAGTTTAAGCGCGCCATCCCAGTCGCCTTCCGAGCAAAGCTGCCCCATAACGGCAGAGGACGCCCATTCAAGCTGCGGTGCATGTTTCGCGGCTTCTGTCGCATAGTGACGTGCCGCTTCTCGTGCACCCATGCGCTGCGCCTCGATATAAAGTCCGCGCAAGCCCAGAAGTCGGGTTTCTGGGTCCTCAACCATTGCCTCAAATGCCTTGCGCGCATCATCCGAACGGCCTTCAAGCATGGCCGTTTGAACTTCCAGCAACTTGATCATCGGTTCGAGATCAGGATCAAGCAACGTGCCTGCCTGCTTTGCCATGCGGCGCGCAGCTTCTGCATCCCCTGCACCAGCGGCAATCAATCCTGTTGAAAGCGACTGATACCCCCGGTCGCGTTTGCGCGAACGAAAATGACGGCGCAGCGTGTAAGGCGATTGAATGGTGCTTTTGATGACCCACCAGAGGATCAGAATTGCAGCAACAATTGCCACTACACCTGCGGCAGCGGTAATCAGCGGCACATTGTAATGATTGCCAGCAAAGGTGACATCAAGCTCGCCCGGACGATCCGCAAGCCAGGAAAAACCAAACCCCAGAACAACGACAATAGCGAAGTAAAAAATCACACGCAGCATGGACGCCTCCTTAGTTTGGCGCCGTGGCGTCTGTTGCGGTTTTTGGCTTGATGCTTTCAGTTACGACGCGCTGAATAAGTGCATCGGCGTCGTGACGCGCTTTTAGCTGGCTCGCAAACTCTGCCGAAACAGCTTTTGCATCAGGGGTAAGCTGCTCCCATTCGGAAATGGCACGCTCCAGATCACCGGCGTGAAGCGCTGCTTCCATTCGAGCAGTCGTTGGCCCTGCTCCAGTTCCGCTGACATTGCCCGCAACCGGACGCACACTGACAAGCCCCTTTGCGCTGGCTACCAACTGATCCCACACACCTGCATCAGCGGGTAGTTTGTTTTCAGTGGCGATGATTTTGTTAGCGACAGGCCCAAACCATGCATTCAAATCAGCAACTGTCGGCACACCTGAATGCGCAAAGGCATTTAACCCTTCAATTGTCTTATCCTGCGGAGCAACCGAGGCATACGTATCAAGCTCAGCCTTATATGAACCACCGCGATCAATCGCAGTCTTCAGCGCATTGGCAGCAATCAATACCGACGCATCGGGCTGGCGCGCACTTTCACTTACCTTGCCCTCAAGCGAAACCAGCTTCTGTTCAAGGTTTGAAATCGTGCCACTGTTGCCGGAAACACCAGCTGCGGCCTGATCAGCCTGATTCTTCGCGTCACTTAACTGCGTTTCAAGCGCACTGAGACGCTCGGTTAACACTGAGACATCAACAGGCGCAGCATCTGACTTTGGAAGCGACGCAAATTGCTGCTGAACTTCTGTCAAAGTCCCTGCAACAGCTTCCGCCTTGATTTCAGCTGCCTCGACGTTTTTCTGCAAATCTGCAAGCTGCGCCTTGCTGGCATCATCAAGTGGCGCAGGCGCTGGATTGGAACGTAGGTCTGCAATCTGCTGTTCCATATAGGCCAGTTGCTCTGCAGTCACCCTTGCGCCTGGCGATGGCACAACATTGCCCCATTGCAGCGCAAACAAGCCCGCCACTGCGATCACACCGCCTGCTACACCCGCCAGCAGATGAGAGCCACCTGAACCCGATTTCTGTGCTGGTACGGAAGTAGCTGCACTAGCACGTGGTGCCTCCGGCTTCACGCCCGCCGTAAAGGGCGGCTTTTCTGTTTTAGCTTCTGGCTTAAACGGAGGCTTTTCTTCTGGCTTTGGTTCAGTTTTCACCACCGCATCCCCCACTGGCTCAGCAGCCGGCGTCACCTTCGGCGCTGCTGCTTCATTAACGCGTTTAACATCCGACGGATCAAGATTGATCGTCACGGGCTTGTTGGCCGATTTGGAATGCCGCGGAGTGCCAGATTTCGCCATGGGTCCTCTCGGTGTGCAAAGAATGTTTGTAAAGCTTATCAGATAAAATCACGAGATGAAGGAAGGTTGCGCCCAAAAGAGTCAAAGTTTGGAAAACAAACGAAAAATCCCCTGCTCATCGGGATGGTCGGCGGTGAGTGCCTGCGCCTTCCATGTCTCCGGTAATTGCTCAGCAACCCGACCAGAAATGCACAAAAAGCGGGTATCCGGGCCAAATGCGGCCTCAATCTGCGGCATCATCCGAGCCAAATATTGGGCTGCAACGCCTGAATAAAGCAGGACCGCGACAAATGGACTTTTGGGCAAAAGCGCTCTGATTTCATCATCGGAGTAATCAATCCGCTCAACGTCATAAACATCGCAGACCTGCATTTTGAGGCCCGCCTGCAATACCCGTTCTTCAAAGATTGGCTGACGTATCCGCCCCGCGAGATACAAAACCTTTGCGCCTTCCGGCAAATGCCCTGCCATGCACGATGCCAGACGAACGGCATCACCGCCGCCCTCAATAACCTTCTCAAAGCCCATATCGCGCGCGGCGCGCGCGGTGCCTTCACCGACAGCAAACAGCGGCAGTGCTTTATAAGGCTTCAGAAACTCGACCGACGCATACCGGAATGCATTCGCGCTGGTTACAGCAAGCGTGTCAAAAGGTTGATTCCCGACAGAAAATTCCAGAGCAAAAGTACGGCTCAAAGGGAGCAAAACCGGCAAAAAACCAAGTGCGGCGAGCTTTGCTGCCGTCACTGATGCCGATGGTTCAGGCCTTGTTATCAGAACAGGCCCACGCGTTCCTGTCTTATGCTCAGCTGCCAATGTTACTCCCAGCCCTCAAAGAAATCAGCTCCTGCCTGCGCCCGCACACGCTTTGCAGCATCCGATCCAAGCTCAGCTGCATCCGATGCCAAACCTTCGGCGGTCACTTCATGCGCCTCACGACCATCTGGCATGAGGATCATGCCACGGAATGAAATGGTGTCACCATTAACAATCGCAAGACCTGCAATCGGCGTGCGGCAAGAACCATCAAGCGTCGCAAGGAATGCACGTTCACAGGCCAGCGCCACATGCGTATCATGATGCGCCAGCGGCTTTAACAATGCGTCGATTTTTTCATCACCAATACGGGTTTCAATCCCGATTGCACCTTGTCCCGGTGCAGGCAGAAACACCGACGGATCGAGCAGATCGGTGATCACATCTGCCAGATCAAGCCGCCGCAAACCGGCACAGGCGAGGAACGTACCATCCACTTCGCCCTCTTCAAGCTTGCGCAGACGAGTCTGGACATTGCCTCGGAACATCACCACCTGAAGGTCGGGCCGCAGACGTTTGATCATCGCCTGACGGCGCAACGAAGATGAACCGACCACGGCACCCTGCGGCAGATCGAGAAAACGCTTAGACGTGTGGCCAACAAAAGCATCGCGCGGATCTTCGCGTTCAAGGAATGTGGAAAGATGAAGACCTTCCGGCAGAACAGTTGGCATATCCTTGGTGGAATGCACAGCCAGATCAATGCGGCCATCTTTCAGTGCTGCTTCGATTTCTTCGGTAAACAGCCCCTTGCCGCCAACCTGCGACAGCGGGCGATCCTGAATACGATCACCGGCAGTGGACATCGGCACGATTTCAATCGCATCTTCGCTCAGGCCATGCGCGGCAATCAGGCGGGAGCGCGTTTCATAGGCTTGTGCGAGCGCAAGCTTGCTGCCCCTTGTGCCGATCTTCAAGCTGCCAATCTTCAAGGATGCTGTTTGCATATCGCGCCGTCCATGATACCGGGTTTCTAAAATATTTACGTAAGATTACGAGACAAGCAGGGTCTAACCGCAAATGCGCGTTCTTGGAATAGAAACAAGTTGCGACGAAACAGCCGCCGCCATCGTTGAACGTGACGATAGCGGCAAAGGGCATATTTTGTCCAATGTGGTGCTCAGCCAGATCGCCGAACACGAACCTTACGGCGGCGTAGTGCCGGAAATTGCCGCCCGCGCCCATGTTGAAGCGCTCGACCGGCTAGTGGAACGTGCTCTGAAAGACGCCAATGTGAAGCTTGACGACGTGGACGCAATTGCCGCGACTGCGGGTCCGGGTCTCATCGGCGGACTGATTGTCGGGCTGATGACTGCCAAGGCTATGGCCATGGCAGCAAACAAGCCGTTTTATGCGGTCAATCATCTGGAAGGCCACGCACTGACTGCACGCCTGACCGACAACCTTCCATTTCCTTATCTGCTGCTGCTTGTTTCCGGCGGTCATACGCAGATGGTTCTTGTGCGTGGTCTTGGCGATTATGAACGCCTTGGCACAACAATCGACGATGCTCTGGGCGAAGCTTTCGACAAGACTGCCAAGCTGATGGGCCTGCCTTATCCGGGTGGTCCAGCTGTTGAGCGCATGGCATTAAAGGGCGACCCGAAACGTTTCCCGCTGCCACGACCACTCAAGGGGGAAGCGCGGCTCGACTTCTCATTCTCCGGTCTCAAGACCGCTGTGCGGCAGACTGCAACAGAGCTTGCTCCACTTTCCGATCAGGACGTTGCAGACATTTGCGCATCTTTTCAGGATGCGGTTGCCGACACCTTGTCGGATCGCGTGAAGCGGTCGCTTGAGCGTTTTAAAGATGAGTTCCCGGATTGCGCTACACCCTCGCTCATCGTCGCGGGTGGTGTTGCCGCCAACGAGACGTTGCGCGCCTCGCTGGAAAAGCTTTGCGAAAAGCATGGTTTCAGCTTCATCGCACCGCCGCTCAATCTCTGCACCGACAATGCAGCAATGATTGCATGGGCAGGTGCCGAGCGGGCTGCAACCAAGGGGCCTGATTCGCTTAATCTCGCGCCGCGCTCACGCTGGCCGCTTGATGAGAAATCAGCACCCATGTTCGGCACCGGACGTCGCGGAGCAAAGGCATGAGCGAACGCGCTAAAATTACAGTTCTCGGCGGCGGCGCATGGGGAACTGCCCTTGCAGCCATGGCAGCTGGCAGCGGTCACGAGGCATGGCTTTATGCACGCGATGCCCAAACCGTCTTCCACGTGAACGACCAGCGCCGCAATCCAGCCTATCTCGGCGAGATCGAATTGCCCGCAGGTATTCGCGCCAGCACGGACGCCAAAGCAGTTCTTGAAAATGCCAATGCGGTTCTCGTCGTCATTCCTGCACAGGCAATGCGCAAAGGGCTGCTGGAACTGAGCAACTCTATCCCGCAATCGGCACCCGTCATTCTCTGCGCCAAGGGCATTGAGCGCGAAACCGGACGGCTGATGTCGGAAGTGGTGGCGGAAGTTCTGCCGCATCACAAAATCGGCGCACTCTCCGGCCCAAGCTTCGCAACGGACGTGGCGCGCGGCCTTCCAACTGCGGTCACAATCGCCTGCGAAGATGCGGCCATTGCCGATCAGCTTGCAGCGATGCTCTCTGGGCCAGCCTTCCGCTGTTATTCGACCACCGATCTCAAAGGTGTTGAAATCGGCGGAGCCTTGAAAAACGTGCTGGCGCTTGCTGCAGGTGCTGCCATCGGGCGCGGCTATGGTGCCAGCGCGCAAGCAGCCCTTGTCACACGCGGCTTTGCCGAACTGCGCCGTGTTGCGCAGGCCATCGGCGCAAAACCAGAAACCATCATGGGTCTTTCGGGACTTGGCGATCTGATGCTGACCTGCTCATCGTCCCAATCCCGCAACTATTCCTATGGGCTGGCAATCGGTCGTGGCGAAGATCTCACCAACCGTCCGCTGGCCGAAGGTGTGGCAACCGCCCCCATCGCAGCTGAACTTTGCAGACAACATGACGTGCCTGCACCGATTATCACGGCGGTTGCAGCGCTTCTTGCCGGACATATCACGATTGATGAAGCCGTAACGGCACTTCTTAACCGACCACTCAAGACTGAGGATTAAAGCATGATCCCGAAAAGTGGGAACCGGTTTTCGGATAAGATCATGCTCAAACAAAAAGGTTAGAATAACATGCTTTTTGCTCTTCTGTGCAACGACAAGCCCGATCATCTGCAAGTGCGCCTTGATACGCGCCCGGCCCATCTCGACTATCTTAAAGGCCTTGGTGATGTTCTGAAGTTTGCAGGCCCTTTCCTTGGTGAAGATGGCAAGCCAAATGGCAGCCTCGTTGTCGTGGAAGCAGCCGAAAAGGCAGCAGCCGAAAAGATCGGCGCGAATGATCCTTACGCGCTGGCTGGCCTTTTTGCTGATGTGACCGTGCGCCCATGGAACTGGGCGATCAACAATCCAGCAAACGCATAAGGGCAGATCATGGCTTACTGGCTGTTCAAGTCTGAACCATTCAAATGGTCATGGGAAATGCAAAAAGCCCGTGGCGAACAAGGCGAACAGTGGGACGGCGTGCGCAACTATCTGGCGCGCAACAACATGCGCGCCATGAAGCTTGGCGACAAAGGCTTTTTCTACCATTCCAACGAAGGGCTGGAAGTCGTGGGCATTGTCGAGATTTGCGCGCTTTCCCACCCCGACAGCACCACCGACGATCCGCGTTGGGATTGCGTCGACATCAAGGCTGTGCGCGATGTGCCAAAGCCGGTGACGCTGAAAGACGTGAAAGCCAATCCGAAGCTCGAAAAGATGGCGTTGGTAACGTCCATGCGTCTTTCGGTCCAGCCGGTAACGGAAGATGAATGGATTGAAGTCTGCCGCATGGGCGGACTGGACGCTAAAGACATCTAATGCTTGATCCGGCACATAAAGCGACGCGTGATTTCATATTGGCCAATACAGGCTTGCAAGCGCCGCCGCATGTGCCGGAAATCAATCTCCATCTGGCCGATGAAGCACACGACCTCTGGCATAGGACCGAGGAAGAACTGGCAACCATCGGCCTGCCGCCACCCTTTTGGGCCTTTGCCTGGGCAGGCGGACAGGGTGTCGCGCGCTATATTCTCGATCATCCGGAAACGGTCTTCGGCAAAACTGTACTGGATTTCGCTTCCGGCTCAGGTCTGGTTGCCATTGCAGCCATGAAGTCCGGAGCGAACAGCGTTATCGCTTCCGATATTGATCCATTTGCGCTGCCAGCTATCGAAATCAACGCGGCCGCAAACAATGTTGCGATCACCCCGACACTCACCGATCTGATCGATCAGGATCATGAATGGGAAGTCGTGCTTGCAGGCGATGTGTTCTACGAAAAGCCGCTGGCAGATCGTCTGATTCCATGGTTTTCAAAATTGGCGGAACGCGGTGCCCGTATCATCGTCGGAGATCCGGGCCGTTCCTATCTGCCCAAAGACCGGCTTGAGCAGCTGGCCGTTTACACAGTGCCAGTCACACGTGCGCTTGAGGATGCAGAAGTCAAACGCACGACTGTCTGGACGTTTTTGTAACGCTTGTCGTTATCCCAAAACCGGTTCCCACTTTTGGGCGACAAGCTTGTCTAAGCAAACCGTTTGGCTCCAGCCACACACAGCACCACCACGCCAGCGGTCAAAACCATACCCATGCTGACCGGTTCACCGGCAATGGATGCAGCCAGCATCAAGCCGAAGAATGGCTGCAACAGCTGAAGCTGTCCGACTGCCGCCGCACCGCCTTGCGCAAGGCCACGATACCAGAAGAAAAAGCCAATCAGCATTGAGAATAGCGTCACATAGGCAAGTCCACCCCATGCCATGACGCCGATGCCAGTCCATGTTTCAGGACGGGTCAGAATGCTGAGCGGCAGCATGACAGGCAGCGAAAACACCAACGCCCAGCAGATTACTTGCCAGCCGCCCAACCTGCGCGAGAGGCTCGCCCCTTCTGCATAACCAAGCCCGCAGACAATAATCGCGCCCAGCATCAACACATCGCCCAGTAACGTTGACTGAGAGCCCTGCCCGTAAGCATAAGACGCAACAATAGCGCTCCCCACAACAGAGAACAGCCAGAACAGTGGGCGCGGATTTTCACCGCCACGCAGTACAGCAAACACGGCTGTCGCCAAAGGCAGCAGGCCGATAAACACAATCGCGTGGGCCGAGGTCATGTGTTGCAGCGCAATGCCTGTCAGCAATGGAAAACCAACCACCACACCAAGCGCCACAACAATCAGCGAAACAACGTCATTTCGGCTCGGAAATGGCGCGCGGAAAACGAGCAATAGCGCGAGCCCCAACAGGCCCGCAATCGAAGCTCGTGCCATAGTTAAAAAAGTCGGGTCTATATCGATGACGGCCAAACGCGTGGCTGTCAGTGACCCACTGAAAATAAGAACCCCAATAAATCCGTTAATCCAACCCGCAGTCTTGTTCATATGTCTTTTCGATCTGTTGCAGTTTCATGTAGATGATTCTGGCAAAGTGTCGTGAATTCGGCAAAATAAGCAGAGACAGTTTCCGTACAATTTTGCTAAACTGTACTGATACGAAGGATGGTACAGATGATTTCAACGGGCCTGTTGCGCAGTCTTGAAGCAGTTGAAGCCGCTTATCTCGGTGGCAACAGCGAAGAGAAGACAACTGCTGAAAAAATCTCGCTCGTTGAAAAGGTCATGACGATTATTCGCGACCGCATTGCTGCCATGAGCCTCGCACCCGGTGCACGTCTGCCATCGATCCGCCGTTTGGCAGAAACCATGAATGTCTCGAAATCTACTGTAGTGGAAGCCTATGACCGGCTGGTGGCAGAAGGTATTATCCAGTCACGACGGGGTGCAGGTTTTTATGTGTCTGAGCGCGGACGCCAACCATTTACCGTTGCTGCAACCACGCCCCACAAAGACCGGCAGATTGACCCTTTCTGGGTCATGCGCCAATCACTTGAAGCTGACAGCGAAACTTATAAGCCCGGTTGTGGCTGGCTACCCGATGAATGGCTGCCGCTTGAAGGCATTCGTCGTGCCATGCGCGCAATCGCCCGCGATGAGAACAGCAATCTCACCACCTATGGCGAACCACTCGGCTACCGCCCTTTGCGCAACCATCTGGCGCGCAAACTGTCTGAACAAGGCATCGATATGTCCGGCGGCGATATCTTGCTGACCGATTCAGGCACCCACGCAATTGATCTCATCTTCCGCTTTCTGTTGCAGCCTGGCGATACTGTGCTGGTCGACGATCCCTGCTATTTCAATTTTCAGGCAGCGCTTCTCTCACATCGCGTCAAACTCATTGGCATCCCCTATACGCATAGTGGACCCGATCTGGAGGCCTTTGCAAAGGCTGCTGAGGAGCACGCGCCGAAGCTCTATATTTCCAATGCAGGGCTGCATAATCCCACAGGTGGCACCATGACACCTGCGATTGCCCACCGCTTGCTGAAGCTTGCGGAAATCCATAACATAACACTGGTTGAAGATAATATTTTTGGCGACTTTCATCCATCACCAACGCCGCTTCTTGCCGAACTCGACGGCTTTGATCGCGTGCTGCATATGGGCAGTTTTTCAAAGACGCTCTCGGCTGCGGCCCGCGTTGGCTATATTGCCGGTCGCCGCGACTGGATTGATGGATTGACCGATCTCAAGCTTGCAAGCACATTTGCGGGCAATACTGTCTCGGCACAAATCGTGCATTCACTGCTAACCGACGGCACATATCGTCGCCACATCGACAGCCTGCGCGCCAAGCTCGCCGATGCTATGACACTGGTCGCCAAGCGACTGAAGGCTACCGGACTTGAAATATGGACCGAGCCACAAGGCGGGATATTCCTCTGGGCGCGACTACCTGAAGGCATGGATTCAGGCCGCATCGCAGCCTATGCGCTTGAAAAGGGCGTATTGTTAGCACCTGGTGACGTCTTTAGCCCATCGCGCAATGCAACGCGCTATCTGCGTTTCAACGTTGCGCAGTCAATTGAGCCTTACATCTTTACCGTTCTCAGCGATGCCATGCGCGAAGCGTCAGTGTGAGCGCAACCGGAAAAATATGAAACGGTTTTCGGACAAAGATGCGCGTAGGACAAAAGCATTAGGCCGCTTGCATCGAAAACAACTTCAAGCAAAAGCAATGCAGTCAGTCTGTGTGTGAGGGATATACTCGCCCCCTGTCTTTGAGGAGAGACATCGGGAGGAATAATCGTGAATGCACACCCAACAGGGATGATGGCCAGTCCGCGTCCTGAAGACGAAAAATTATCCGTTGCCGCCAATCTTGCCTATGGATTTCAGCATGTTCTAACGATGTATGGCGGCATTGTCGCCGTGCCGTTGATTATTGGTCAGGCGGCAGGCTTAAGCGCCAGCGAGATCGGTCTGCTGATTACCGCTTCGCTCTTTGCCGGTGGCGTCGCAACTGTTCTGCAAACCATCGGCATTCCATTTTTTGGCTGCCAACTTCCGCTGGTGCAGGGCGTATCATTCGCTGGTGTTGCGACGATGGTTGCCATCGTAACCTCTGCCGAAACCGGCGAGGCAGGCATTCAAGTTGTGCTGGGGGCAGTGATAGCGGCAGCCCTCATAGGCTTTCTGATCACGCCAATCTTCTCGCGCGTGACGCGTTTTTTTCCACCACTTGTCACCGGCATTGTGATTACCACCATCGGTCTCACACTGATGCCGGTTGCAGCGCGATGGGCCATGGGCGGCAACAGCAAGGCGCCCGACTTTGGCAGCATGGGTAATATTGGTCTTGCAGGTCTCACCCTGTTGATCGTGCTTTTGCTCAGCAAAATCGGTAACGCTACGATTTCGCGGCTGTCGATCCTGCTTGCAATGGTGATCGGAACAGGCGTTGCATGGGCGCTCGGCATGACAGATTTTTCGCGTGTAGCGGAAGGCCCGGTGATGGCCCTGCCCGAAATATTCCACTTTGGCTGGCCAATTTTCAGCATCGCAGCAACGCTGTCGATGTTTATCGTAATTGTCGTCACGCTGGTTGAAACCTCTGCCGATATTCTGGCGGTCGGAGAAATTCTGGGAACCAAGATCAATTCCCGCCGTCTCGGCGATGGGCTGCGCGCTGATATGGCATCGAGCATTCTCGCACCCGTCGTCGGCTCTTTCACGCAAAGCGCCTTCGCGCAAAATGTCGGCCTTGTGGCCGTAACAGGCGTGAAAAGCCGCTACGTAGTTGCCACCGGCGGGCTTATTCTTATCACGCTTGGTCTTCTGCCGATTATGGGCCGTGTGATCGCCTGTGTGCCGCCAGCCGTACTCGGCGGTGCCGGTATCGTGCTGTTTGGAACCGTTGCCGCAAGCGGCATTCGCACACTGTCAAAAGTCGATTATCAGAACAATATCAATCTGATCATCGTGGCGACGTCGATTGGCTTCGGTATGATTCCGATTGCAGCGCCCGAATTCTATCACCACTTCCCGGCATGGTTTGAGACGATCTTTCATTCAGGCATCAGCTCGGCTGCATTGATGGCCATCGTGCTTAACCTCATGTTCAACGAGTTCAAAGTCGGTAACTCAAACCAGATGTCAGTATTTGCCGAAGGCACTGAGCGCATCATTCGCCACCACCAGATCGCAGAACTGCATGATGGCGATTATATCCAGAACGGCAAACTCTATGATGTTGAGGGCAATGAAGTGAAAATCGTTCCGGCAGGGGCTCATTAAAGCACTTCCAGCAAAAGTGCGAAGCGGTTTTGCGTAGGACAGTGCGTACTAAAAAGATTAGAGCGCATAGCGCTCTGATTACCGCAATACGCGTATCACCGTCCTATTTGTCAAATGCGGTAAGAGGCGCGCCATGTCGGCGCGCTTCAATGCTATACAGCCCTCGGTCGGCGTATAACCCGGACGCGCAAGATGAAAGAAAATCGCGCTGCCACAGCCACGTTTGCGCGGGCTGATATTCCAATCCATCACAATACAGGCATCGTAAACATCATCGTTACGCCACATCTTCTCATGGCTTGATTTGAACGGAAGATGGACTGGACGATTGTAATTGGCGTTGTTCGGTGCATCGCACCAGCCATCAAGCTTGCGCACACGCTTCAGCGGCAAAGGCGTGAGAGGCCACTGCCGGGCATCGCCACGACGATATCCATAAAGCAACCGCATGGAAGAAAGTGGCGTCGCACCGTCACCTTCGCGCTTGAAAGCGCTGATTCCCCCCTTGCCAAGCGCACATTCGAGCACCAAATTGCCAGCAGCAAGCAGGCCGCGCGTTTTATGGCCGGGCTTTGCCCGTACATCGATGATGCCAATTCCGCGGTTATTGTGATTTCTGGACAAGCCTGCCTCCGTTTTCTGCCTGCTGGTAAAGTTTGGGTGATCGCCTGAAAATCTGCTCTGTTTTTTCACGGCTTCAACTTATCGCCATTAAATGTCATAAAACACGAACCACTATTTGAATCAAAGAGTAACGAGGACAGGCATGACAGGTCGTACAATACTGCTCGTGGACGATGACGAAGATCTCCGCTCCATCCTCGTCGAACAGCTGGAGCTGTGCGAAGAGTTCCAGATTCTTCAGGAAGACAATGCCACCAAGGGCATTCAGACGGCGCGCAACGGCATTGTTGATCTGTTGATCATGGACGTTGGTCTGCCGGATATGGACGGTCGCGAAGCAGTCAAGCTGCTGCGCAAAGGCGGGTTCAAAGCTCCAATCATTATGCTGACTGGCCACGACACCGAATCGGACACGATTCTTGGTCTCGAATCAGGTGCGAATGATTACGTCACCAAGCCATTCAAGTTTGCCGTTCTGCTTGCGCGTATTCGTGCGCAGTTGCGCCAGCACGAGCAGAGTGAAGACGCCACATTCATCGTCGGGCCTTACACATTCAAGCCGGGCCAGAAGCTGCTTCTCGATGAGAAGGGCAGCAAGATCCGCCTGACCGAAAAAGAAGCCGCGATCATCAAGTATCTTTATCGCGCCGGCGACAAGGTCATTGGCCGCGATGTGCTGCTTGAGGAAGTGTGGGGGTATAATTCGGGCGTTACGACACACACGCTGGAAACTCACGTTTACCGTCTGCGCCAGAAAATTGAAAAGGATCCATCCAATGCATCGCTTCTGGTTACAGAAAGCGGGGGATACAAACTTGTCCCATGATGGACAGCGCATGATGCGGGTGTCATGACAAGCTATGGCGCTCGATGACGATATCCGCATTCTCAGCTCAGTAGGCCTGTTCGAGTCTTTTTCACCCGAACAGTTGCGTCTGCTCGCCTTTGGCGCAGAACGTCTTGTGCTGCGTGCTGGTCGTGAGCTATTCCGCGAAGGCCAGAGTGCTGATTGCGGCTATATCGTCGTATCGGGCAATATCAGCCTGTTTCATGATGCAGACGAAGGGCGGGTCACAATCCGCCCCGTCGGCCCTGGCGCCATGCTTGGCGAAATGGCGCTGATTGCCCAAACCTCCCGCATGACGGGTGCACTGGCTGAGGAAGAAACCGAAGTTATTCGTATCAGCCGTTCGGTGTTTCGGCGCATTCTGGAAGAATATCCGGAAGCCGCAGCCTCGCTTCACGCGCATATCAGCAGAAACCTGCTGCAACTGATTGCCGACATTGAAAAAGTAGCACCGCAATTTGACGGCAACGACTAAGTCATAATTCAATGACCCGCTCGATACCTATCGCATCGAGAAATGCCTGATCATGGCTCACAAGAAGCAGGCCACCCTCGTAATCATTGAGCGCTGTTTCCAGAGCCTGAATTGAATCAAGATCGAGATGATTTGTCGGCTCGTCCAGAATAAGCAGTTCAGGTCTGAGCGTTCCTGCGAGCACACAGGCCAATGCTGCACGCAGCAATTCACCACCGCTTAAGCTACCCGCCAGACGCGACGCACTCTCACCACGAAATGAGAAACGCGCCAGAGCCGAATGAGCATCATTATCGCTGGAACCTTTGTTCAACCTGCGGAAATTCTCATAGAGCGTCGCATTTCGGTCCATCAGACTCATCTGCTGATCAAACATGGCAATAGACGCAAAGCGCTTGATCTCACCTGAAACAGGCTGCAAATCGCCAGAAATCAACCGTAGAAGCGAGGTTTTGCCAGCGCCATTTGCACCGCGAATGACAATGCGTTCTGGCCCGACAATTTTCAGCGAGAAGTCTCGGATAACCGGGCGTTCCGGTACTGGCCCGCCAGAAACATTGCGCATTTCCAGCATCACACGCCCGGAAGGCGAAAGCGCAGCCTCAATATTAAACCGCATAGGCTTATTGCGTTCGACCTTTGCTTCCGCTTCACGCAACTGGCTTTGCGCGCGCTCTGCATTGCGCTCAGCAAGCAATTCACCACGACCGCCAGTCTTTTGCGCTTTATCGGCACGCGCATCCAGCAGAAGCTTGCTCATGCCTGCATCAGCACGAGACTTCTTCCCGCGCGCATCGCTTTTTGCCTGCCGTTCAGCGGCTTCCTGCGCTTTGAGCCTGACCTGTTTCACATCGCGCTGCGCAAGCTCAAGATCACGCTGCGCCCCTTCCCGCTCTGCTTCCTTACGCTCGTGATAGAAATCCCAGTTGCCGCCATAAAGCGTCAACGCACCTTGCGAAAGCTCTGCTATCGCATCCATTCCCCGCAACAATTCGCGATCATGGCTGACGATAACAGCAGCCCCCTGCCATTTCGCAAGCATGTCAGCGACAGCCAGACGACCATCGCGATCAAGATTATTGGTGGGTTCGTCGAGCAAAATAAGATCAGGCTTCTGAAACATTAAAGCTGCGAGCGCTGCTCGTGTCTGTTGCCCGCCGCTTAATGCTGAAAGTAGGGTTTGTGGCGCAAGCGAAAGCCCAAACATCTGCAAGGCTTCATCAAAACGCTGCGGCAAAAGCCAGTCGGCCTGCTCGAAATCAGCGTCAGTGCCCTCACCTGCTTCGATACGCGCAAGCATGTCAAAGGCAGCACCCGCATCAAACAGATCGGCTACAGTCTGCTGACCATCACTGCCGATATTCTGCGCAAGCACGCCAATCCGGCCACTGCGCGCAACAGTGCCACTGGCAGGCGGCAACTCCCCGCTCATGATTTTCAGAAGGGTGGATTTGCCAATACCATTGCGCCCGACAAGCCCAATACGGCCTTCGGTTACGCTGAAATTGATACCGGAAAAGAGTGTGCGGCCATCAGCCGTGAGCGCGGAAATACCCTGAAGCGTGAGAAGAGAAGACATGAAGAACCCCGGAAACGTTGAAAACACTGGTCATTGAAAACAGTGCTGAACGATCCATGGCTCTTTTCTCCTCTTCTGAACTTCGCTCTATATAGGCTGGCGTGTTCGATTAATCCAGATCGAATGTCGCAATTACTGGTACGTGATCGGATGGACGATCCCAGCCACGCGCTTCGCGCAGAATTTGCAAACCTTTCATATGCGCTTCCAGATCAGCCGAACCCCAGACGTGATCAAGCCTGCGGCCGCGATCGGCTGCATCCCAATCCTTCGCGCGATAGCTCCACCATGTATAGATTTTCTGGTCAGCCGGTATGACCTGACGCATCAGATCGCTCCAGCCGCCTTTAACGCGAAGATCTTCAAGTGTGGTCGTTTCAATCGGCGTATGGCTGACGATTTTCAACAATTGCTTATGCGACCAGACATCGTTTTCGAGCGGCGCAATGTTGAGATCGCCCACGAGGATCGACGAGTTTCCATCCTGCCTGTCGGCAACAATCGCCCGCATTTCCTCAAGGAAACCAAGCTTGTGCGCAAATTTTGGATTGATTGCCGGATCTGGCTCATCGCCACCCGCAGGCACATAGAAATTATGGATACGGAGCTTTTTGCCACCCGCTTCGACGACAGCGCTTAAATGACGGCAATCGCCCATCTCGCAAAAACCGACCTTTTCAACATCGCTCAGCGGTCGTTTTGAGATCGTTGCAACGCCGTGATAACCCTTCTGACCACTGATCGCGATATGCTCGTATCCAAGCGCGCGGAAGCCCTTGGAAGGAAACTGATCATCGGGGCATTTGGTTTCCTGCAAGCAGAGAACATCCGGCTGATAATCGCTCAAAAACTGCTCGACTAGCGGCATACGCAAGCGAACGGAATTGATGTTCCAGGTAGCAACAGAAAATGTCATGGGAATAAGACTCACAGCCATCAGAAGATGGCCGCGAACCTAACGATTTATCCGGCAAATGCAAATATCGAGCGTGAAGTTTTACTGGCCCTTACGCTTCATCGCTGCGCGCTGATAGTCAATCTTGAACATGTCGTCGGTAAAGCGAACGCCACTGCGAAGATTGAACACCATAATTGTGGTGTCGAGGCCCTGAGCATCGGTGATGGTCCACTGCTTGAGATCCATGGTCTTTGGTTCAAACATCATGGTGATTTTCGAATTTCCGAAAGCCGATTTATCACCCACGATCAGCGTCGTCATATCCGGTTCTTGCTTGACGCTCTGAAGGCGTCCGCCGCCGAGATCAATCCGATCAGCAAGCAGCATTTTCAGCGGTGTGGTCCCGAGCGCATACATATCCCATGTATCGAGCTTACGATTGTTGATGACAACCTGATTGCCATCAGAAATCACGCGGATTGGCGACTTGTCATAGTTGAAACGAATCTTGCCCGGACGTTCCAGATAGAAGGTGCCGCCGGTCTGTTCGCCCTTGGGGCCGAACTGAACGAACTCCCCAGTCAGCGTCCGCAATGATGAGAAATGATCGGCGATCTGCTGTGCAGCCGCTGCATTACTTGCGCCCTGTGCATGGGCCGCAACCGGCACAAAAGCCGGAGCCACAACACCAAAGCTCAATGCTCCCAATCCGAGGACGGCCACAAAGCGGCTGGCCTTCATAAAGCTCGAAATACGGGAGATCATCATGGGCAAACTCTCTTTTTTCATCATTGTCTCAGAATAAATCGGCAGTTAGGCGCCAGTATGGCAGCACAAAAACCGATGAGATCCCGAGAATTAATAGTCGTCTTCTGTCGGCACAAGTATCTCGCGCTTGCCAGCATGATTTGCAGGGCCGACAATACCTTCTTCTTCCATGCGCTCGATAATCGAGGCAGCGCGGTTATAACCAATGCCCAAGCGACGCTGGATATAGGAAGTCGAAGCCTTCTTATCGCGCAACACCACGGCAACAGCCTGATCATAAGGATCGTCGGAGTTTTCAAGGTTGGACGTTCCAGCCGGACCGCCACCTTCGTCCTCTTCCTCATCCTCGGTGATCGCGTCGAGATATTCCGGCACGCCCTGAAGCTTGAGATGTTGAACAATACGCTCAACCTCGTCATCGCCCACGAATGGACCGTGCACGCGCTGAATGCGACCGCCACCGGCCATGAACAACATATCGCCCTGACCAAGCAGCTGCTCAGCGCCTTGTTCACCCAGAATGGTGCGGCTATCGATCTTGGAGGTAACCTGGAACGAAATACGTGTCGGGAAGTTCGCCTTGATCGTACCAGTGATCACATCGACTGATGGACGCTGCGTTGCCATGATCACATGGATACCCGCTGCACGCGCCATCTGCGCCAAACGCTGTACTGTACCTTCAATATCCTTGCCCGCGACCATCATCAGATCGGCCATTTCGTCGATAATCACGACGATATATGGCATTGGTTCCAGATCAAGCTGTTCGGTTTCGTAGATCGCTTCGCCCGTGTTCCGGTCAAAGCCGGTCTGCACAGTGCGCGCGATGTTCTCACCCTTTTTCTGGGCTTCGCCAACGCGCTGATTGAAGCCGTCAATGTTGCGAACGCCAACCTTGGACATTTTGCGATAGCGGTCTTCCATCTCCCGCACGGTCCATTTCAGCGCAACCACAGCCTTCTTCGGATCGGTCACAACGGGCGTCAGAAGATGCGGAATACCATCATAGATCGAAAGCTCCAGCATCTTCGGATCAATCATTATCAGGCGGCATTCTTTTGGCGTCATGCGATAGACCAGCGACAGGATCATCGTGTTGATCGCCACCGATTTACCGGAACCTGTCGTACCCGCCACCAGAACATGGGGCATTTTTGCAATATCGGCGATGACCGGCTCACCATTGATAGTTTTGCCGAGCGCCAGCGCAAGCTTTGCTTTGGTTTGCTCAAAATCACGGCTTGCCAGCATTTCGCGCAGATAAACCATTTCGCGCTTCTGGTTTGGCAGCTCAATACCGATCACATTGCGGCCCGGAACGACAGCAACACGGGCTGCTATCGCGCTCATCGAGCGGGCAATATCGTCAGCCAGACCAATCACACGAGACGATTTGATACCCGGAGCAGGTTCAAGCTCGTAAAGCGTGACAACCGGACCCGGCTTCACATTGATGATCTCGCCACGCACGCCGAAATCTTCCAGCACACCTTCCAAAAGACGCGCATTCTGTTCGAGAGCATCCTTGGACAGTGATGCATCGCGCTGCACAAGCTTCGGTTCAGCAAGGAAATGCAACGATGGCATTTCAAATGCGCCGCCATCTTTCAGGAACGAAGACTGCGCTTCACGCTGAATGCGCGCACCGCTCTTTGGTGCTGGTGCACGTTCAGCGACCCGCGCTTTAGAGCGCTGCGGCGGTGCATCGTGCCACTCTTCACCGGCAAGCGGCATATCTTCGCCGTCACCATCCATATCGAATGGCGGTTCTTGCGAAGATGCGCCTCCAAAGCCCGGCTCATGACGACCACTGCCACGCGCTTCCGCACTGCGGCGTACGTGACGCATATCGCCATATTCGTCTTCGCGCGGCTTGCGGCGGTTCATTCCGGTTAAACGTTTGAAAGTTGCTGTTGCGCTGTAAATTGTGTGGGTAAGAGAACCAACAAATGCAGAGAGGCCACCGGAAGATGCTTCATCGTCTGCATCTTCATAATCCGAATAATCATCTTCAGCCGATGCGCCGCGTTCGCTCGCGCCATCAGTCGCAGCGTTGCCTCGTCCGATGATCCCGCTTGCAAACAGGCACAGCCAAAGCGCCGGGAAAGCCAGAACCAGCGCAATCCCCGACGCAATTGCACCTTGCGGGAAGGAACCTAAAAAGATGCCGGGAATGCGCAGCACCAGGTCGCCGAAAACACCGCCGAGACCAATTGGCATTGGCCAGCTTTCGGGAACCACAAAGCAGCTTGCAATGGCTGCAAACAGCAAAGCCGCGCCAAACCAAGCGATGCTGCGCTTGGCAATACGTCCAATGCCACCGCGCGTCATCATCAGCAACGACCAGACTGCAAGCGGCAGAAGAGCCGGAACACTGGCAAGGCCGAAAAACTGCATGGCAATGTCGGAGAAGACAGCACCCGGATAGCCAAGCGCATTGGTGACAGGATTATCCGTCGCATGACTGAGGCTGGGATCAGCCACGTTCCATGTAGCGAGCGCGCCAACAGCCATCGCTGCCAGCGAAAGCAGCGCCAGCCCAAAGAGGATATAAAATTGCCTGCGGAAGATATTGACCAGTCGCAGTCTATCTTCCGAAATCCGCTCGTCACGCAGCGGGTATGAGGGCGAATATCCTTGCCGCATAAAGCCTGTCCCGAACTATGGTTTGTTGCCCTTGGGCTTTGAATGCCCTGGGCGCAATGAATCGGGCTGATCCTAGCCTTGCGATGGTTAATTCCTCATTAACCATGCAGTGTCCTGCACATGCAAATAACGCTGAACGTGAAAAAGGCGCGGTTTCCCGCGCCTTTTTCTTCTTGAGACAACCCTGTTCTACTGAACAGACTCGCCGTGCAACGCGATGTCAAGACCTTCCATTTCTTCCTGCTTTGTCGGGCGCAGACCCATGATGGCCTTGATCACATAAAGGATGATGGCTGTTGCAACTGCGGTGTAAACAATCGTGACTGCCGCACCAAAGAACTGCTTGCCCATGGTTGCGCCTTCACCAGCAGCATTAATTGCCACATCAGCAAAGAAGCCAGTCAGGATCGCACCAACAAAGCCGCCAACACCGTGTACGCCGAAGGCATCGAGCGAGTCGTCATAGCCAAGTGCGTGCTTGAGTTTAACCGCTGCCACGTAGCAGATAAGGCCTGCGATGATACCGATGATCAGTGCGCCCGTTGGGTTGACGAAGCCAGCGGCAGGCGTAACAGCAACCAGACCAGCAACGGCACCCGAGATGATACCAAGAACGCTTGGCTTACCGGCGATTGCCCATTCAGCAAACATCCAGGCGAGAGCTGCACCAGCGGTCGCAACCTGCGTGTTGAGCATAGCGACAGCAGCGAGCGAATTGGCACCAGCAGCCGAACCAGCGTTGAAGCCGAACCAGCCCACCCACAGAAGAGCAGCACCAATGACCGATAGAACGAGGTTGTGTGGAGCCATGTTGACGTGGCCGTAACCGTCACGCTTGCCAATGATAAGGGCTGCAACAAGACCTGCAACGCCAGCATTGATGTGAACAACCGTACCACCAGCAAAGTCGAGAACGCCGTCAGAACCGAGGAAGCCGCCGCCCCATACCCAATGCGCAACCGGCACATAGACGATGAACAGCCATAGAACCATGAAAACGAGCATGGAGGAGAATTTCATGCGTTCAGCAAACGAACCGGCAATCAGCGCTGGTGTGATAACCGCAAAGGTCATCTGGAACACGATGAAGAGATATTCAGGAATTGTTCCGGTGAGCGATTCCATCGTCACGCCCGACAGGAATGCCTTATCGAAACCGCCGATATAGGCGTTCATCGAACCACCGTCGGTGAAAGCAAGCGAATAGCCGAAGAACATCCACAATACTGACATAAGGCAGGTGATTGCGAAGCTCTGCATCACAGTGGAAAGCACATTTTTCTTACGAACCATACCGCCGTAGAAAAGTGCGAGACCAGGAATGGTCATCATCAGCACGAGCGCGGTTGAAGTCAGCATCCAGGCGGTGTCGCCCGTATCAAGGGTCGGGGTAGCTTCGGCTGCATCCTGCGCAAAGGCTGTTCCCGCTAATACGAGCAGCGCAGGAAGGGTGGCAAATGCCGTCTGCTTGAATCTTTCAGTTATGAGCATCGAGTATCTCCGTCGAATGGCGGCTTCAAACGCGTCTGCGCTGAAAAGACCGGTTCGAACTAAGAGAAACAAAAATCGTGCCAGTTACCGACCACCACACCATAAAAATGCAATTTTTCTGATGTCTGATGCTCACTGATGTCTCAGAACTGTCAGATGGACGCTGTATTTTCGCCCAAAATGCGGGCTTTTCGGTAAACAAGGCAAATGATGAAAGCGCCGAAAAAATCTTTCTATGGAAAAATAAAAGCGGTCTAACCCGGATGGGCAAAACCGCTTTAAGTGATTCATCGGATTCAGTTTTTAGACCTAGGCCTCATTTCATGCAGGTGGCAATTGCATAAAAATTGAACACGTATATTCCTGATGATTAAAATATCATCATTTGGCTTTTTCATGCACACGAATAAGCCCTTCCTGCGCAACCGACGCGATTAACAACCCATCGCGGGTATAAAGCGCGCCACGGTTAAATCCACGTGCGCCGGAAGCACTTGGGGTATCCTGTGTGTATAAAAGCCAGTCATCGAGCCTGCATGGGCGATGAAACCACATCGCATGATCAAGGCTCGCCACCTGCAGATCACGATCAAAAATCGTGCGTCCGTGCGGGTGAAGAGATGTATCAAGCAATGTCATATCGGAGAGATAGGCAAGAATAGCCGCCTGAAGCGCACGATCATCCGGCACGATGCCGCGCGCCCGCACCCATACATGCTGACTTGGTGCCAGTTTTTCGCGCGAGAAATAATGCTTGAGCGACACCGGCTTTATCTCAATCGGGCGCTCCTGTTCCCAATATTTGCGCACACCCGACGGAGCAAGATGCAGATATTCGTCTTTCAGATCATGATCGCCGACCAGTTGCTCAGGCAATGGCAGACCTTCCGGCATTTCGATCTGATGATCAAGACCAGGCTCATCAATCTGAAATGACGCAGAGAGCGTGAAGATCGCCTTACCATGCTGCTTTGCCAGAACACGGCGCGTATTGAAGCTCGAACCATCGCGAATGCGGTCGACTTCATAGATAATCGGGATTGCTGGATCACCCGGCCGCACAAAATAGCCGTGCAGAGAGTGAACCTGCCGTTCCGGCTCCACCGTGCGCTGCGCTGCAATCAGCGCCTGACCAATCACCTGCCCGCCAAAAACGCGCTGCCAGCCCACTTGTGGGCTGTTACCACGGAAAAGATCCACTTCCAGCGTTTCAAGATCAAGCGTTTCAAGAAGCTGCTGCATGGCAGCCGTTTGCTCGGTCTTTGATAGATTGGTCTTTTCATTATTGGACATGGACAGCCTGTCTCCTGAAACCCTATATAGAGAACATATTCTTGATGAACTGTTTGGGCTTGCACAAGGGAAACTGTCAAGTTCCCCCAAACTGTCGCAGCCTTATCTGCTTCATCGAAGAACGATCTGAAAGGAAGAGCCATGTCCGCCGAAGCCACTCAAAATGCAGCCAACAAACGCGATCTGGTGATTGCAGGTGGTGGCTATGTCGGCCTTGTGACTGCTGTTGCTGTCAAATCCGCAGCCCCGCATCTTTCCGTAACCGTCATTGATGGCGCACCGGCTGGCGCATGGAAAAATGACCCGCGTGCTTCTTCCATTGCCGCTGCCGCCTCACGCATGCTCGATCAGCTTGGCTGCTGGCAGGAGATTGTCACAGATGCTCAGCCAATCACTGAGATGGTCGTAACAGACTCCCGCACCTCTGATCCCGTGCGTCCGGTCTTTCTGACATTCGCTGGCGACGTGAACCCCGGCGAGCCCTTTGCGCATATGGTGGAAAACCGCGTTCTCAACACCGCCCTTCACAACAAGGCAGACGAACTCGGCATCACCTTTATCGAAGGCATGAGTGTCGAGAATTTTGAAACGCTGCCCGAATCCGTCACTGTTACTTTGGCCAATGGCGAAACTATCTCCACGCGCTTGCTGATTGCCGCTGATGGCGCGAAGTCGCGCCTGCGTGATATTGCAGGCATAAAGACTGTTAACTGGGATTACGATCAGTCGGGCATCGTCTGTAATGTTTCCCATGAACGCCCCCATGGGGGCCGTGCCGACGAACATTTCCTGCCTGCTGGCCCATTCGCTATCCTACCGCTGAAAGGCAATCGCAGTTCTCTCGTCTGGACAGAACGCACCGCCGATGCGGAGCGCCTCATCCGGGAAGATGACTTCATCTTTGAAACAGAACTCGAGCAGCGTTTCGGCCATCGCCTTGGCGCACTGACGGTTGAAGGCCCGCGCCGCGCCTTCCCACTCGGCCTCACGCTGGCACGCGAATTTGTAAAGCCACGTTTCGCACTTGTGGGCGATGCAGCCCATCGTATTCATCCAATCGCCGGTCAAGGCCTCAACCTTGGTTTCCGCGATGCTGCAGCCATTGCAGAAGTGATTGTCGAGACAGACCGCCTCGGTCTCGACATAGGCTCTTTTGCAGCACTGGAACGCTATCAGGCATGGCGCCGGTTCGACACGGTGCAGATGGGTGTCACAACCGATGTGCTGACCAAACTCTTCTCCAACGACAATCCGGCTGTGCGCACCATTCGCGACATTGGACTGGGTCTTGTGGATCGCGTTCCAAGCCTCAAGTCGTTCTTTATCAAACAGGCTGCGGGCCTTTCGGGCGATACCCCGCGTCTGCTGCAAGGAGAGGCGATTTAAGCCTCTCACGACCACTGGAAAAAGCTTCCACGTCTGCTAAAAAAGCAAAACATAGCATAGGCGTGGGGGCCTCAGGGCATGCATACCAATAAGCGATTGATCGACGTGATTTTGCAGGCGCAGGCAAGCTTATGGTCAGCGGCATGTGTTCACAAACTGTCTAAAATTGCAGGCGCCCTTGCCATCATTATCGCTATGGCAGCAGCCGTCATCTATTCGGCCGTTAAGCCTGACAATAATTGGGATATGATCCCCTATATCGCGACAGCACTGGAAAACCGCTATCCCGATGCAAATGCGCTGCATACGGAAACATGGCGGCAAGTCGCCGAGGTCGCATCAGAAGGCGAACTTCAAGTCTTGAAACACGATGGCGGTTTTCGGAGTGCCCAATGGGAGAACCCGGATAGCTTCAAGTCATTGTTGGTCATGTATCGCGTCAAGGCTGGCTATATTCAACTGCTGCGCTGGCTGGAGCCTTATACCGGCCTGGCTCGTGGCGGCCACCTGATCAGCATTGCGGCCTCACTTACGATTGGGCTTCTCACGCTTTGGTTGCTCGCCAGCTATAAATCGCTTCAGGCTGGCCTCATCGTCGGCCCTGTTCTTTTGCTGGCCGGTTATGGACCAATATCGTCAGCTGTATTTCCCGATATCACCATGGCAGCGCTTTCCTTCGCTGCCATTTTTGCCATTCTGCGTAAACATGACTGGCTGGGTGCGATGCTACTCGTGCTCTCCTTCACGATCCGTCCAGACAATATAATCATGATATTCGCTCTGCTGATCACAGCAATCCTGTTCGGCTGGCGAAAACTCCCACTAGTGATCGCTTTCGCAGTGTGTATCGCGGCAGCATTAGTGATGGAGAAAACTGCAGGACATCCTGGTTGGTGGGCACACCTCTATTTCACCTGCATTAATATGCCAAGCTCTATGGCCGGTTTTAACCCGGATTTTTCGCTCGCCCTTCTGATCAAAGCCTATATTCGTGGTCTCATACTGGCGCTTTATCTCGAAAGCTGGCCTTCTATACTTCTGATAGCACTGGTCGCATGGATCGCAATGGCGAGAGCCGGGATCAGATCAGATATACCGCGATTGAATGGTATTATCTTTGCCATGGTCATCGGAATTCTTGGAAAATTTGCTTATTTCCCGATGCCCTATGATCGCTTCTTCTTCAACATGATTATTATCATGGTTCTCATGCTTTCACTGGCATGGGCAGACGATACAAACCGTAAGATTGCCCATAGCTGACACTGGAACGCATCGGAATGCGCCCTATGTGGTTTTTAAACCCAACAGAGGAGTTTCATCATGGATAGAAAAGCAACAGCCGTCTGGAAAGGCACGCTCAAAGAAGGCAAAGGCACGCTCAATACACAGAGCGGTGCTTTGAAAGATCTGCCTTATGACTTCAAAGCGCGCTTTGAGGATGAAAGTGGTCGCGCTGGTACCAATCCAGAAGAATTGCTGGGAGCAGCGCATGCAGGATGCTTTGCGATGAACCTCTCAGCACTTCTGACACAAAATGGCACTCCGGCAGAAAAGCTTGAAGCAACAGCCGCGGTCACAGTGGTTCCTGCATCTGGTGGCGGCTTCGAGATTACACGCAGTGCTTTGACGCTTAATGCAACCATTCCCGGCATATCAAACGACGATTTTCAGAAGCTCGCTGAAACAGCGGAAAAGACCTGCCCACTTTCTAAGGCGCTTGGTGCCATTGAAGTAACGCTGGACGCCAAACTGGTGTGATAAAATAAAAGCGGGCATTGCCCGCTTTTTTCATCCTGGCAGATGACAGACAGCTTCGATGTTATGACCGTCAGGATCGGTCACGAAAGCTGCGTAATAATCCGGGTGATAATGCTCGCGTATTCCCGGCTTACCATTGTCTTTTCCGCCTGCGGCAAGTGCCGCTTCATAGAAGCGATCGACTTCAGACCGTGTTCCGGCTGAAAAGGCCACATGCAGAACCCCTTCGAGTTTTGCACCTTTCTGTTTGCCGATCCAAAACTCTGGCTTGCCATTGCGGCCATAGCCAACCCAGTCACCAAATTCCATAGCACGCGAAATACCGAGCGGTTTGAGCGCGGCATCATAGAATGCGCTGGATTTTGGCATGCTGGAAATATTGAAGCCGATATGATCAAGCATGATGAAACCTTCAAACAAGGACTAAACTTCTGCTTTCTGATCAGATATGGGCGATACGAAAAAATCAAGTATCAGCCAGATTTGCCGCAAAAGAAAAGGGAGGCAAAGCCTCCCTCTAATTCAGTATTTGATTGCCGCGATTACACGCGGCACTCAACCATCATCTTCTTGATTTCGGCACAAAAGGCGTGGAGGCCACAGGCCGACAGGGAAACAAAAAAGGCGATTGCCGCGATTACACGCGGCGCTCAACCATCATTTTCTTGATTTCGGCAATCGCCTTGGCAGGGTTAAGACCCTTCGGGCAAGTCTGCGCGCAGTTCATGATCGTGTGGCAACGATACAGGCGGAACGGATCTTCGAGATTATCGAGACGTTCGCCCTTTGCTTCGTCGCGGCTGTCGATCAGCCAGCGATAGGCCTGAAGCAGCACAGCTGGTCCAAGATAACGATCGCCGTTCCACCAGTAGCTTGGGCACGAGGTCGAGCAGCAAGCGCAGAGAATGCACTCGTAAAGACCATCAAGCTTCTGGCGATCTTCGTGGCTCTGCAACCATTCCTTCTGCGGCTCAGGCGAAACCGTCTTGAGCCATGGCTCAATCGAACGGTGCTGAGCGTAGAAGTTGCTGAGATCAGGCACCAGATCCTTAACCACAGGCATATGCGGCAGCGGGTAGACCTTGATGGAACCCTTGATCTCGTCCATGCCCTTGGTGCAGGCAAGCGTGTTCGCGCCATCGATGTTCATTGCGCAGGAACCGCAAATGCCTTCACGGCACGAACGGCGCAGCGTCAGCGTCGGATCGATCTTGTTCTTGATGTAGAGAAGACCGTCGAGCACCATCGGACCGCAATCATCGCGATCGATATAATAAGTATCGATGCTTGGATTTGCGTCGTCATCCGGCGACCAGCGATAAATGCGGAACTCCGTTACATTCGTGGCACCATCTGGACGCGGCCAGGTCTTGCCTTCCTGCATACGGGAGTTTTTGGGAAGTGCGAGTTCAACCATTGCTCATTCCCTCGATTAGTAAACGCGCTTTTTCGGCGCGATTTTGGCCAGATTGATGCCACCTTCTTCCTCGGTCGTCAGCGGATCGAGGTGAACAGGGCGGTAATCAAGCTTCACGTCGCCATTTGGCGACAGCCAGGAAAGGGTGTGTTTACGCCATTCGGCATCATTACGATCCGGGAAATCCTCATGCGCATGTGCGCCACGGCTTTCCTTGCGGGCTTCAGCCGAAACAACTGTCACCATGGCATTTGCCATCAGGTTTTCCAGTTCCAGCGTTTCAACCAGATCGGAATTCCAGATCATCGAACGGTCAGATACCTTAAGATCAGGCAGTTCTTTCCAGATTTCCGCCATACGTGCCACGCCCTGTTTGAGCGATTCCGACGTACGGAACACGGCTGCATCTTCCTGCATGGTGCGCTGCATCTTTTCGCGCAGTTCTGCGGTTGGCGTATTGCCGTTCGCATAACGAAGACGATGGAAACGATCCATGATCTTGTCGCAAGCAGCTTCGTCGATGTCCGGGATCTTTGCAGAACGATCAATGACTTCGCCAGCGCGGATTGCAGCCGCACGACCAAACACCACCAGATCGATCAGCGAGTTGGAACCAAGACGGTTTGCACCATGCACCGATGCACAACCAGCTTCACCCACAGCCATCAGGCCCGGCTGAACGCGATCTGGGTCTTCCTTGGTTGGGTTGAGCACTTCGCCCCAATAATTGGTTGGAATGCCGCCCATATTATAATGAACCGTTGGCAGAACCGGGATCGGTTCCTTGGTCAAATCCACACCTGCGAAAATCTTGGCCGACTCGGAAATTCCCGGCAGACGTTCATGCAGAACAGCCGGATCAAGATGGTCGAGATGCAGGTAGATGTGATCTTTGTTCTTGCCAACGCCACGACCAGCGCGGATTTCCATGGTCATACAACGCGAAACAACGTCACGCGAGGCAAGATCCTTGGCGGAAGGCGCATAACGCTCCATGAAGCGCTCGCCTTCGGAATTGACGAGATAACCGCCTTCACCGCGTGCGCCTTCGGTAATCAGACAGCCCGCGCCGTAAATGCCGGTCGGATGGAACTGAACGAATTCCATATCCTGAAGCGGAAGGCCTGCACGTGCCGCCATGCCGCCACCGTCGCCGGTGCAGGTATGCGCAGAGGTTGCCGAGAAATATGAGCGACCATAACCACCCGTCGCCATAACCACCATTTTGGCGGAGAAGCGATGGATTGTGCCATCATCAAGGTTCCATGCGACAACGCCCGTGCAGACGCCGTCGGTCATGATCAGATCAAGCGCGAAGTATTCAATGAAGAACTGCGCATTGTTTTTCAGCGACTGACCGTAAAGCGTGTGCAGGATCGCGTGGCCGGTACGGTCAGCAGCAGCGCAGGTGCGCTGAACTGGCGGACCATCGCCAAAGTTCTGCATGTGGCCGCCGAATGGGCGCTGATAAATCTTGCCTTCTTCGGTACGCGAGAACGGCACACCGTAATGTTCAAGCTCGTAAACCGCAGCGGGAGCCTCACGCGCCAGATATTCCATGGCGTCGGTATCACCCAGCCAGTCCGATCCCTTGACGGTATCGTACATATGCCACTGCCAGCTGTCCGGGCCCATGTTTTTGAGCGAAGCGGCAATACCACCCTGCGCTGCAACCGTATGGGAGCGCGTCGGGAAAACCTTAGTGATACAGGCTGTCTTCAGGCCCTGTTCAGCCATGCCAAGTGTTGCGCGCAGACCGGCACCACCGGCGCCCACCACGACAACATCAAACTTGTGATCAACGAATGTGTAGTTCTTTTCGCCCGCAGCACCAGCTGCATTGTTTTGTGCACTAGCCATCGGGCTATCAACCTCCGAAGCTCAGCTTGAGGATCGCGTAAACGCAAACCACGCCCACAACCACCGTGAAGAAGGTGTTGAGCATGACCAGCAGAACCTTCAGGCCTTCGCTGTGAATGTAATCTTCAATAACAACCTGCATGCCAAGACGCATGTGGTAAACGCCGGTCAGCACGAACAACGCCATCACCAGAGCGGTGAAGGGATGCGCCAGAACGGCTTTCACTTCCGCGTAGCTTGCGCCCTGCAGCGAAATGACCAGACCAACGAAAAACAGAACCAGCGGAACGAGCGCCACGGCACTCATACGCTGAAACCAGAAGTGGCCGGTACCTTCCTTGGCAGACCCCAGACCGCGAACCTTGCCGAGAGGTGTACGCATATCGCTCATGTCAGAACTCCTTTCAGCGCACTGCGAAAACAACAACCCAGAGAAGGATTGTTACAGGCAGTGAGAAGGCCAACGTCAGCCAAGCGATCTTGCTGGCTGTGTGCTTTTCAAGTCCGGCACCCATGTCCCAGATGAAATGGCGCACGCCGCCAGCCAGATGGTGCAACAGCGCCCATGTGTAGCCAAACAGCACAATATAGCCGATCCACGAATTGTAGATCCAGCTCACAGTGTTGAAAGCGTCTTCACCAATTGCAGCGGCAATCAGCCAAGCAGCGAGAAGAAGGGTTCCGAAATAAAGCGCAACACCGGTGATACGATGGATGATCGACATCGTCATCGTAATCTTCGGTCGATAAATCGACAGATGTGGCGACAAAGGACGCTGACGCGTAACGGTCGGTTGTGTCATGGCTCTCGTGGGCTTCCCTGACGTTTCCACCCGCTTCGCCATATGCCGGTTTTGTCTGGCATGATGAAGCAGATGCGGGCTCATTCGGAGCCCGGTTCGATGTCGTTAACAGCGCAAGGAAACGGAACTGTTCGATCCTGCGCCGGCACGACCCAGAAAATGTGGCTGGATCGTGTCGCACGACCCTATGTGGCGCTTTCTACTGCGCTTTCACCACCACGTCAAAGAAGCTTTTTCACGAAAAGACTAACAATTGGTCGCACCCGGACGACACTTTCACGTGATTTAGGAATTCAAACGATTGAAGTCCCGTATTTGGCAAAACATGTGTAATTTCATCCACTTTTACAGGCGAAACTCAGTTGCCGAAGCGAATCACATAGCTGGACCAGTCGGCAGCCGTGGCGACCTGTTCGTAGAGCTTGCGGCCATCTTCCGGAACGCGCGGCGCATTGAGCACAAGCTTCGACCAACTGCGCTCTTCAGCCTTGTCAGCCAGCACATCAATCAGAGCTTTCGCAATGCCTTTGCCGCGATGGTCATGATGGACGTAAATGTGATCCACCTGCCCTGCTCGCAGGCCGGAAACCGGCTCTGGAAGATCGAAGAAAATGACAAAGCCAACGAGATCGCCGTCAACGCGCGCACCAAGAATTTCGGTCGCACGGTCCTGCAACAGATGCTCGGCATAAAAATCATCCGGTCGGCGTGGCGCACCGCGCTTCAATGCCTGCGCATAGCTCGCAAGCAAAGGCGCAAACACATGAGCGTCACGCAAATGAAGCAGGGCAATATCGACGGCATGATCTGTGGTCATTTCGGTCTTTTCCTCCAAGCACATCCCCCAAAACGGGAGTAGGGCGATTGTAGACAACAGGCCACTCAAAGGTAAAGCATATCCGTATAATTCAACGTGTTTTATCGAGCTCTGTTTGTGCCACGCAATTCGACGACATTGTCATCAAGCATCATGGGCAAAGCCGTGCGAACGCAATTACGGCCATTTTTTTTGGCCTCATAAAGCGCCCCATCAGCACGCTTGTAGACGTCAGAGAAAAAGTCATCAAACTCCATCTCCGTAACACCGAAACTAACCGTGAAGGTAACTTCGCCAGCAGAAGCCGGCAGAGAAATATCGGCACAAGACAACCGCGCACGCTCCGCAAAGCGCCATGCTGACTGGATCGTATGACCGGGCAACAGCACAGCAAACTCTTCCCCCCCCATACGTGCCGCAATGCCACCCTTCGCTGCTGCCGTGCGGCGCAACTCATCCGCGAATACAGCAATCACACGGTCACCCAAAGCATGTCCATGGGTGTCATTGATGAGTTTGAAGTAGTCAATATCGCAGACGATCAGCGACAGTGCCTGCCGCATACGCTTAGACTTTTCAATTGCCGCTTCCGCACGAAACTCGAAACCGCGCCGGTTAAGAAGCCCTGAAAGCTGATCGGTCTCCGAACGCAGCGTCACGTCGGAAATCAGCTCACCCATGAGGCTCAAAAGCAAAAGTAAGCCACCAGCGACCGAAAGTCCGGCACCGATCGACTGGACCAAAAGCGCATAGTCCGTGCGAATGTAATCATCAGGCGATGCACCAACACCACCAACCAGATTAGCCAGCACCGGCTTAATCAGAAAATGAATTGCGCTCACCGTAAACAAGCCCGCCATCAGGCCATCAAGAGCGCCCCAGGCGCGGCCAAAAGGTCTTGTACGGGTTCGACTGCTTGTTCGGCTATGGATCACAATCCAGGCTGCAAGCATCAGAATCAAAAAATACGGCAATTGATAGAGAATACGACCCAGCATTTCACTGCGGGCAATATCGTAAATACCGTAGATTAAGACCACTGAACCTATTGTAAGAATCCCAAGTGGCCACCAGGGAACAGGCACAGAATACATGCGTGCAACGCCGACAACGAGAAATGACATCGTCACGAAATACACAATAAATGCCAGCATATAGCCAAGTTTCTGACTTGGAATTGAAGGCATCAGCAGTTCGGTGAGAAAATAAAGCATCGCGAAAATAAAGCCGATGCCAAAAACCGGCGCCGCACTGTTGTCACGCGCATAGGCCGCAATACCGAAAAAAGTAAGCGCAAACAGGCCGGAAACCGTCATGTTTATCAGCAGTATGAACTCAGCGCCGTCCATTCATATTTTCCCGCATAGATGCCTGCCAGCACATCACAATATAAGCCCATTGCAATAAAACATAATACACTGAAAGCATGAAAAAGGAGCTAATTTAGAGCCTGAAATGTAGTGCTATAAATAATAAAGCTGCCGAATTACTCCGGCAGCTCTTGCATGCATAAGAGTCGATTCCGAAAAGTGTAACGCGGTTTTCGGAAATAGCGCTCGTTAAAACATAGTTCTAAGAAGCGCCAATCTGTTTCAATCAGATCAGCGCGTCTCAAATAAAATCAGTTCCAGTCGCGAATATCGACAAAATGACCGGCAATTGCTGCAGCCGCAGCCATTGCTGGCGATACAAGATGTGTGCGGCCCTTGAAGCCCTGACGGCCTTCGAAGTTACGGTTCGAGGTCGAAGCGCAACGTTCACCCGGCTTCAAGCGATCATCATTCATCGCAAGACACATCGAGCAGCCTGGCTCACGCCAGTCAAAACCTGCTTCGATGAAGATCTTGTCGAGACCTTCCGCTTCAGCCTGTTCCTTCACAAGACCAGAACCCGGAACGATCATGGCACTGACACCTGCGGCAACTTTCTTGCCCGCAGCCATACGTGCTGCATCACGCAGATCTTCGATACGTCCGTTCGTGCACGAACCAATGAAAACACGGTCGATCTTGATGTCGGTCATCTTCGTGCCCGGCTTCAGATCCATGTAATCAAGCGCACGCCACTTCGATGCGCGCTTGGTTTCGTCCTTGATTTCGTCTGGGTTCGGAACGATGTCAGTGACAAAGACCACGTCTTCCGGCGAAGAACCCCAGGATACGACTGGCGAAATTTTCGCGGCATCCAGTTCAACGATCTTGTCGAAATGCGCACCTTCATCCGAATGCAGCGTCTTCCAGTAACCGATCGCCTGCTCCAGCGCTTCGCCCTTTGGCGCGCGTGGCTTGTCAGCGACATAAGCAAAAGTTGTTTCGTCTGGCGCGATAAGACCAGCGCGTGCACCGCCTTCAATCGACATGTTGCAGACGGTCATACGACCTTCCATCGACAATGAACGAATAGCGCTGCCTGCATATTCGATCACGTAACCGGTGCCACCTGCAGTACCGATTTCGCCGATGATGGCAAGTGTGATGTCCTTGGCGGTAACGCCCGGAGCCAATTCGCCTTCAACACGCACCAGCATGTTTTTGGCCTTTTTCTGGATCAGCGTCTGGGTCGCGAGAACATGCTCAACTTCCGATGTGCCGATACCATGTGCCAACGATCCGAAAGCGCCGTGGGTCGAGGTGTGGCTGTCACCACAAACAATCGTCATGCCCGGCAGCGTGAAACCCTGTTCCGGACCAACGATGTGCACAACACCCTGACGCTTATCGCGTTCAGAATAATATTCAACGCCGAAGTCGGCTGCATTTTTTGCAAGCGCTTCAACCTGAATACGGCTTTCTTCGTTCTTGATGCCGTTTACGCGATCTGGAGATGTCGGAACGTTATGATCGACAACAGCCAGTGTTCTCTCAGGATGACGCACCTGGCGTCCCGCCATACGCAGACCTTCAAAAGCCTGCGGGCTTGTCACTTCGTGCACAAGATGGCGATCAATATAAAGGAGGCAGGTACCATCGTCCTGCTGATCCACTACATGGTCGTCCCAAATCTTGTCGTAAAGTGTACGCGGCGCGCTCATTGCGAGAGTTCCTTTGAATAGTTCTTAATTGGCTGTCATATGCACCCGCCGTTGCATTTCGTCAAGAAACACAAACCGCAACAGGGTGTCGCAGTAACAATCTTGCGCAATATTGGCGGAATTATGCAATATGTTACGCAGGCTTTTGGATTTTGCAAATAAAAAAGGCGGCCCAAAGACCGCCTTTTTCAGATTCTTGCGAAAACTGGCTTATTCAGCAGCAGTCTTTGCAGCTTCTGCCTTAGCAGCAGCGGCCTTGTCGGCTTCGCGTTCTGCCTTGGTGCGGTTGTCTTTCTTCTCAGCAATACGTGCAGCCTTACCGGTGAGGCCACGAAGGTAGTAAAGCTTCGCGCGACGGACCTTACCGCGGCGAACGAGTTCAACACCTTCTACGATTGGCGAGTAAACTGGGAATACGCGCTCTACGCCTTCGCCGTAAGAAATCTTACGAACGGTAAAGCTTTCGTTGATGCCAGCGCCGGAACGCGCAATGCAAACGCCTTCATAGGCCTGTACGCGGGTACGTGTACCTTCGGTAACGCGAACCTGAACGCGAACGCTGTCGCCTGGCTGGAAATCTGGAAGCTTACGCTTTTCTTCAATCTTTGCTGCCTGTTCGGCTTCAAGCTGACGAATAATGTCGGTCATCGTCTGACTCCTTTACGAATTATTCTCAAACAGCCAGAGCGCTCTGCACTTACCACCAAGCATCTTGGCCCTGTGGTTATGCCCGATACATCAGGCAGGAGCGGTGCACCATTTATTAGTTAAAAGACGTCGGGTTTTCCCGAACTGGCGCGGCAATACACCATTGCGTGAAATGAATCAATATCAAGACTACGATTTCACGACTTGCCGCCAATGCGTCCAAGATGCGTATCCTGAAAACCAGTTCCATATTTGAGGCCAAAGCCGAGAGCGCGATCAATACCAATATGAACCGCCCAGATAAGCGCAATAGCGAAGCAAAGCGGCCAGCTCATCACCCAGCCGAGAACTGCCACAAGCACAACACCAATCCAGCTATGCGCGATATTATAAATGATAGCGCCCGTGCGCGGACCTTTGAGATAGGCAAAGAAAGACAAATCAGGCGCGAGGATGAGAATCGCAAATAGCCACCAGCTCACACCACTCACCCAATAAGCACCCAGCGCCAGCAGCGCGAGTGAAAGACTTTCGAGTTGCTGAATCAGGTTCATTTGCGTTTTCCCTCGCGATAAGCGTCCCAGAGATCAGGACGCCGTTCTTTTGTAATGCGTTCAGCCTGCGCATGACGCCATTTCGCAATGGCACCATGATTGCCCGATGTCAGTACATCGGGGATTGCACGGTCTTCCCAGACTTGCGGGCGCGTATAATGCGGATGCTCAAGAAGCCCGGTCTCAAAACTTTCCGTCTCGCCTGATTCCTGATTGCCCATTACACCCGGAAGCAACCGGACAATCGCATCAAGCAACACGATAGCCGCTGTCTCTCCACCTGAGAGAATGTAATCGCCAATCGAAATCTCTTCGAGCTGACGACCTTCAATCACCCGCTCATCGACGCCTTCAAAACGACCACAGAGAATGATGGCGCCCGGACCGTCAGCCAGTTCGCGCACACGCTTCTGCGTCAATGGCGCACCGCGCGGACTCATCAGCAGCATGGGGCGGTCATCGGCAACAGAATCAAGCGCACGCGCAACCACATCCGCCTTCATGACCATGCCAGCGCCGCCACCCGATGGCGTATCATCGACCATGCGATGCTTGCCCTCAGCAAAATCGCGGATCTGAATTGTATCAAGCGACCATGTATTATCAGTAAGCGCTTTTCCTGCCAGCGATACACCCAGCGGTCCCGGAAACATTTCGGGATAAAGGGTCAGCACCGAGGCATGAAATCCGTGCTTATCTGTTTCAGGCAAATCACTCATGACTTATTTGGCCGCTTCTTTTCATTCTGCGGCTTATTACGCTCCCGGTCCGGATTGTCATCTTCATCAGCAATAAGCCCGGCAGCATAAGGCTCGACGGTAATCGTGCCCTTATCAAAATCAATTTCCGGCACAGCCGCTTCCGTAAATGGAATCAGCATCGGACGTTTGCCCTTGAGGCTCAACTCAATCAGATCGCCGCCGCCAAAATCAAAAAGGGCGCTGACAACACCGTAAGATTTGCCATCCGCATCAAAGGCTTCAAGTCCGATCAGATCAGTCTGGAAAAACTCGTCTTCATCAAGTTCTTCATCATGAAGCTGCGAACGGTCGATGAAAAGCTCGGTGCCGTTCAAGGCTTCAGCAGCATTGCGGTCATTGACGCCTTTAAAGCGAACAACAACCACAGTCTTGGCCGCGCGCGCTTCTAGCACTTCATAGGCCTTGCCCTGCGCATCATAGAGCTGTCCATAATCAGCAATAGCGAGAGGGTCATCGGTATAGGTCTTAACTCTCACTTCGCCACGGATGCCATGAGCGGCGCCAACAACGGCAAGCTGGATTGGATTTTCTAGGCGCGACATGAATATTTCCGTATTTGAAGGACTATTTTCTATCGCTTACCCAATTTCCCATAAAAACGCCAAGAAAAACGGAAGGCGGTATCTTTACCGCCCGGCAACCTATCGCTGGCAAACTACACCAAGCCCAACTCAAGCAGCGAATCCCGACCATGACGAGCAAAAGCGAATTCCCTATCCCTGCCCGCGCAGATCTTGCGGCTGCACGTGAGGAGTGGCTGAAAACGCTCAAAGACATGCGGCGGCTGTCGGAAAATACGCTGGAAGCCTATGAGCGGGACACCCGCCAGTTTCTGCAATTCATGACCGGGCATCTGGGCGAGCCGCCTTCGATCAAAGATATTGGCAGCCTGCGCGTCGCTGATCTGCGCTCCTATCTCGCAAACCGCCGCAGCGATGGGGCTGGCGCCCGCACATTGGGACGTGGTCTTGCTGGTGTACGCTCCCTGCTCAAGCATCTGGAAAAACGTGGTCTGGTCAATGCCGCAGGCGCGAGCGCCATACGCGCACCGCGCCAGCCAAAATCACTGCCAAAGCCCTTAACCGCAGACGATGCGCGCAAGGTTGTCGCAGCCGATGGCCAGATGGCGGAAGAGCCTTGGATTGCTGCGCGCAATGCAGCGGTACTGACATTGCTTTACGGCTGCGGCCTTCGCATTTCCGAAGCACTGGGCCTCGCGGGTGATGCATTGAGCGACGCCTCCGCACTTTCCATCACCATTACGGGTAAAGGCGGTAAATCCCGCATGGTGCCACTGCTTCCAGCGGTTCATCGTGCCGTTGCGCAATACCGGGAACTCTGCCCGTTTGATCTTTCAGCCGACAAGCCTTTGTTCAGAGGGGCTAAAGGCGGGGAACTTCATGCAGCCATAATCCAGCGCGAAATGCAAAAGCTGCGCGCAGGCCTCGGCCTCCCTGACACCGCAACGCCACATGCGCTGCGCCATTCCTTTGCCACGCATCTTCTGGGCCGCGGCGGTGATCTGCGCACCATTCAGGAATTGCTTGGCCACGCAAGCCTCTCAACCACGCAGGTCTATACCGGCGTCGACAGCGCGAGGCTTCTTGATGTTTACGACAAAGCGCATCCCCGCGCTTAATCAGGGGTGCCATCCAAGACTAACAACCCTATATTTACCTCATGAAAAAGCTGTTCTTTCTTTTTGCCTGCGTTCTCATCGTCAGTTCCGCCCATGCCCGGGCTGAAAGCACGCAAGCCACCTGTATTCCACACGGTGTCAATCTGATCGACGGTCTGGTCAAAAAAGACCCAAAACTCTGGTCCGAGCTTCAGAAAGAAGCGAGCGAAATGCCCAACCACAAGGGCATCTTCTGGAAAATCGAGAAGGATGGGCTCAAGCCATCCTATTTATTCGGAACCATTCACCTAAGCGATCCGCGTGTGATGGCCCTGCCCGAGGCCGTGACGAATGCCTATAGTGATGCGGATAGAATTGTCGTCGAAGCCACAGATATTACCGATCCGAAAGCCTTTCTGCGGGTTAAACTTGAACAGCCGGAACTGATCCAGTTCACCGATGGCTCCACGCTGCAATCGCATCTACCACAGGATCGGCTTCAAGAGATCGATAAGAAACTGGAAGCGCGCGGCATCATTCTTGGTGCCGTTGGCAAGATGAAACCATGGATCATCACCAGCCTGCTGGCGCTTCCCAAATGCGAAAGACAGAGAAAGCTCGAAGGCGCGGACTTCCTCGACGAATACTTGATCACAAAAGCGCAGGATCAGGGCCGGACGGTCCTCGGTCTTGAAAACGCGGTCGAGCAGCTTGAAGCCATGAACGCGCTTCCGCTTGATTTTCATATTCGCAATCTGATTTCTACTGCCGAATACGGTGACACAATTGAAGACGCTATGGAAACGACGATTGCGCTCTATCTTCAGGGCGAAACCGGCATGATCATGCCAGCATTGCGCAAGGTCGTGCCCGATAGCCTTTCTGGAGAAGATTACGCGCTTTTTCAAAGGGTTCTGCTGACAGATCGCAATCATATCATGGCAAAACGTGCGGCCCCAATTCTTGCAAATGGCGGAGTTTTTGTTGCTGTAGGCGCATTGCACCTTCCCGGAAAAGAAGGGCTGATCGAACTACTACGTGCGCAGGGCTACACGGTCACCGCAATGTAATTCGGAACAATTGCAGCGTGCTCGCGTTAAATCTTCCAATGGTCACGACCAAAAGGAGGAGAGCTAATGGTTGACCCACTCGATCCCAGGAATGATCCGTTAAACAATCCGCGTCAGACGGATCCGCTTGCAAACCCGGTCGGAAGGCCACCGCAGCCTAAAGGCGGCAGCGGCATGATGCTTGCAGTAATACTGCTCGCTGCAATCCTTATTCTGGGCTTCTTCTTCTACAGAGGCGGGACAACAGATACGTCCGCGCCACCGCCACCTGCTGCGCAGGGCGAAACCACGATGCCGCCTGCCGCACCGCCAGCAACTCCACCCGCAGCAGCACCGGCACCGGCAGAGCCACCTGCTCCGCCACCACCACCTGCGCCACCGGCACAGAACTAACCATACGAAAAAGGCCCGCTTGCGCGGGCCTTTCATTACATCGCTGATACCAGCAACTACATATGAATTGGCTTGGCAAAGGTCGCGAGTGCCGATTCACGCACAGCTTCCGACATGGTTGGATGTGCGTGGCAGGTGCGTGCCAGATCTTCCGACGAACCACCAAATTCCATCAAAACGGCCAGTTCGTGGATCATTTCACCGGCATTATAGCCGAGGATATGCGCACCCAAAACGCGATCCGTTGCCTTATCAGCGAGGATTTTCACAAAGCCGTCAGTATGCTGCATGGCGCGTGCGCGACCATTGGCCGTGAACGGGAACTTGCCGATCTTGTATTCAACGCCAGCGGCTTTCAGTTCTTCTTCGGTCTTGCCGACAGAAGCCACTTCTGGCTGCGTGTAAACAACGCTTGGAATGACGTCGAAGTTTACGTGTCCAGCCTGACCGGCGATGATTTCGGCAACAGCAATGCCTTCATCTTCAGCCTTGTGCGCCAGCATCGGCCCCTGAACCACGTCACCGATAGCATAAATGCCTTCGACATTGGTGCGCCAGTGACCGTCAATCGCAACGCGACCACGATCATCAACATTCACGCCAGCTTCCTGAAGACCCAGACCATCCGTATAAGGACGACGGCCAGTAGAGATCAGAACTGCATCGGCTTCAATGGTTTCTGCATCGCCTCCCTTAACCGGCTCAAAGGTCACTTTCGCGCCCTTAGCCGACTTTTCAACACCGGTTACTTTCGCACCGAGCTTGAAGGCAATGCCCTGCTTTTCCAGCAGACGCTGGAACTGCTTGGACACTTCACCATCCATCGCACCAAGCACCTTGTCGAGATATTCAACGACAGTCACTTTCGCACCAAGACGCGCCCAGACCGAACCAAGCTCGAGACCGATCACGCCGCCGCCAACGACGACGAGATGCTCAGGAACCTTGTCGAGCGCGATTGCGCCGGTCGACGACAGTATGACCTTCTCGTCAATATCGACCTTAACGCCCGGAATGCCAGCGACGTCCGAACCGGTTGCAATGATGATGTTCTTGGCTTCGATTTCCTGAACGCTGCCGTCTTCGGCAGTCACAGAAACCTTACCCTTGGCAATAACCTTGCCTGTGCCGATGAAGGCGGTGATCTTGTTCTTCTTGAACAGAAACTCGACGCCCGATGTGTTCGACTTAACGGTCGCATCCTTGTGCGCCATCATCTTTTCGAGATTGAGCTTCGGCTTGCTGATTTCAACGCCGAGCGCATCAAATGAATGACCGGCTTCCGCAAAGACTTCAGACGCATGCAACAGCGCCTTGGAAGGAATGCAGCCAACATTGAGACAGGTGCCGCCAAAGGTCTTGCGCTTTTCCACAACAGCGACCGAAAGGCCAAGCTGTGCCGCCTTGATTGCAGCAACATAGCCGCCGGGGCCGGTACCAATGACAACCACATCATAAGACATTGAACTATCCTTCTTACGTCTGAGCCACTCCCGGCTCGTCAACTATTTTCAACCAGAAATCCGGTCATTCCTCAGGTGTGCAGGATTTAAAGCGGAAGCTTTCAAACTGAAGCGGCTTTTCCGGCTTCGCTGCACCAAAATCATATCCGTCCAGCGCTGATACCAGATCGGGAAACAGAATTGCCTGCGCTGCCGGCTCATCGGCCTTCGGCAACACATCGGCTTCCGCACCCTCTTTGAGCGCATAGACAACGCTCTGCCAAAGACTGCAATCATCCAGATCTTCCGGATCAGTGCCGCCATTCTTGCAATTATAGGTGATCAGCGCATAGGGGCGCGCAACCCCCTCTTCCGGCCAGATTACAAGACCCGACAATTTGAAATCCGGCTTGTCATCAGCAGTAATAGTGAATTCATTGGTTGGTGCCGGGCTCATCTTGAGCGCGTTCGACTGCGCCTCATGGAAGGTGAGCGTGTAAGCATCGCCTTGATCACGATACGTCGCGCGGTTCTGTGTACAGGCAGCCTGAACGGCGCTCGAGAAAACCGTCACAGCAAGCGCTGATGCAGCCATTACCTTCAAAAGCTTCTTAACGTCATGCATCTGTCGGTTCTCCTCAATCATCCGGCAGCGATTACTGCGCTTTGGCCCTGTTATTGTGCTTTCGCAATGGCAAGTTTGAGACCAAGTGCAATGAAAACAACACCGCTGGTTCTGTCGATCCATTTTGAAGCACGCGAGAACACCGCGCGCATCTTTGGCGTCGTCATGAAAAGGCTGACACCGATAAACCATGAAATCAATGCCGAGGCCATCACAACACCATAGCCGAGCTTCACTTCATTGGGGGTGTGCAGACTAACAACAGTCGAGAAAATCGAAAGGAAGAAGAACACGGCTTTCGGGTTCAGCGCGTTGGCAGCAAAACCGAGGCTGAAAGCTTTAAGTGCACTTTGCTGAACAGGCACTTCCTGTGTGCTCATATCGACATCGATCTTGGTTGAACCGGCACGCAATGCCTTGATGCCGATATAGACCAGATAGGCCACACCGCACCATTTGACGATATTGAACAGATAGATTGATTTGGAAATGATCAGCCCAAGACCCAGCACCGTATAGGTGACATGCATCATAAGTGCTGCGCCAATACCGAAGCTGGTAATGATTGCTTCGCGACGACCATGCATCAGCGACTGACGAATAACCATCGCCAGATCGGCGCCCGGCGAAACGATAGCAAAAACGAAAATCGCCATCAGAGATGCAAGTTCAAACAGATAGGGATGCATCGCTTTTCCTTCGCCCGGCACCGTTCAGATGCAGGAAATCGCCTAAAAAACCAGATTGAAAAACATGAGTGCAAGCCCGGCCAGCGAACCAACCCAGACCAGCGAGCGGATATACGGAATACCCGCCAGATAAAGCGGTACATAGATGATGCGGCAGACGAACCAGATCCACGCACCATAAAGCCCAAGAGTTGCCGCATCGCCTTTGAATACAAGACCCAAAGCGAGTGCAACAAATGCCGGATAGGTTTCGCGGAAATTGTTGGAAGCGCGTTCCGCACGGCCGGCCAGATGACCAGAGGCTTTTAAGCCATTATCGCGCGGACCTGCATTCCATTTGGAGCCGAGTTCCCTTGTCACCGTCCAGCCCTGCAGGAGGATATGAACCACCAGCAAAACAACACTCCAGCCAATCAGCGGGAGGAAAGGCGACGCGGAAAAGATACCCGGCTCCATGTTCTTCTAACCCTTACAGATCAAGAACCAGACGTTCTGGATCTTCCAGGCTTTCCTTCACGCGAACGAGGAAGGTCACGGCTTCCTTGCCGTCAACGATACGGTGATCGTAGGAGAGCGCAAGATACATCATCGGACGAATAACGATCTGGCCGCCGACAACAACCGGACGATCCTGAATCTTGTGCATGCCGAGAATACCCGACTGCGGCGAGTTGAGGATCGGCGAAGACATCAGCGAACCGTACACACCACCATTGGTGATGGTGAAAGTGCCACCCTGCATGTCAGCCATCGAAAGCGAACCGTCGCGTGCAGCTTTTGCAAGACGACCCAGTTCTTTTTCAACGCCAGCAATCGACATCTGATCGGCATCACGAATAACAGGAACAACAAGGCCCTTGTCAGTGCCGACAGCCATGCCGACATGCGCAAAGTTCTTGTAGATGATGTCGGTGCCGTCGATCTCAGCGTTAACAGCCGGGATTTCCTTCAGCGCATGCGTCACAGCCTTCGTGAAGAAGCCCATGAAGCCGAGCTTAACGCCGTGCTTCTTTTCAAAAATGTCCTTGTAGCGCGAACGCAGTTCCATCACCGCAGACATATCGACTTCGTTGTAAGTCGTCAGCATTGCAGCAGTGTTCTGTGCATCCTTAAGGCGCTTGGCAATGGTCTGGCGCAGACGGGTCATCTTCACGCGTTCTTCGCGTGGAGCATCGTCAGCCGACGAAGCAGGACGTGCAGCAACAGGCGCAGCTGCTGCTGGTGTTGCCGAAACGCCCTTAGCGATTGCGTCGAGAACGTCGCCCTTGAGAACCTGACCGCGCTTGCCCGAACCATCAACCTGATCAGCCGACAGGCCTTTTTCAGCGAGAAGCTTGGAAGCGGCCGGTGCTGGCTGCATTGCTGGACCCGACGATGCGGAAGCAACAGGCGCCGCCGCCGGAGCAGCAGCTGCTGCTGGCTTGGCTTCTTCCTTCTTAGGAGCAGGAGCGGAACCTGCGCCAGAAATCTGGCCGAGCAGTGCGTTCACTTCAACAGTGTCGCCTTCCTGCGCCACGATTTCAGCGAGAACGCCCGCAGCCGCAGCTGGAACTTCAATTGTCACCTTGTCGGTTTCCAGTTCCACCAGCGGTTCGTCAGCAGCGATTGCGTCGCCAACCTTCTTGAACCACTTTCCGATGGTTGCCTCAGTAACGGACTCCCCAAGCGTGGGAACGCGAATTTCGGTGGCCATGGTTTCTTCTTCCGTGATCTTCGATCTTTAGATTTATGTTCAACTCAGGATGAAGCGGCTTTTGCAAACCGCTTCTTACTGACAACTAAATTAATTTCCGAGTGCATCCTCGAGGAAAGCCTCAAGCTGCGCAAGGTGCTTCGACATCAGACCTGTTGCAGGAGACGCCGCTGCCGGGCGACCGGTGTAGCGAACGCGCTGATGCTTGGCGTCGATATGTGCAAGAACCCATTCCAGATACGGATCGATAAACGACCACGCACCCATGTTCTTCGGCTCTTCCTGACACCAGACGATTTCTGCCTGACGGAAGCGCGACAGCTCATTGATGAGCGCCTTTGCCGGGAACGGATAAAGCTGTTCAACACGCAGCAGGTAAACATCGTCGATGCCACGCTTTTCGCGCTCTTCGTAAAGATCATAATAGACCTTACCCGAGCAAAGAACGACGCGGCGGATCTTGGCATCCTTCTGAAGCTTAATGCCTTCATCGCCCTTGTTGTACTGTGCGTCATCCCAAAGCAGACGGTGGAACGATGAATCGCCCGACAGTTCATTGAGGCTCGACACAGCACGCTTGTGGCGCAGCAGCGACTTTGGCGTCATCATGATCAGCGGCTTACGGAAGTCACGCTTCATCTGGCGGCGCAGGATGTGGAAGTAGTTAGCCGGCGTGGTAACGTTGGCAACCTGCATGTTGTCTTCCGCACACATCTGCAACCAGCGTTCCAGACGAGCAGACGAATGCTCAGGACCCTGACCTTCATAGCCATGCGGCAGAAGGCAGACGAGACCGGACATACGAAGCCACTTGCGTTCACCCGACGAGATGAACTGATCGAAGACGACCTGTGCACCGTTGGCAAAGTCACCAAACTGGGCTTCCCAGAGAACCAGAGCGCGTGGATCGGACAGCGAATAACCATATTCGTAGCCGAGCACAGCTTCTTCCGAAAGCATCGAGTTGATGGCTTCGTAGATCGCCTGACCCTTCTGAATGTTGTTCAGCGGGATATAGCGGTTCTGGGTTTCCTGATCATAGAGAACCGTGTGGCGCTGCGAGAAGGTGCCGCGTTCCACGTCCTGACCGGACAGGCGGATCGGGCTGCCTTCAGAAACCAGCGAACCAAATGCCAGCGATTCAGCAGTTGCCCAATCTATGCCTTCGCCAGTCTCGATCATCTTGGAGCGATTATCGAGGAAGCGCTGGATCGTGCGATGGACATTGAAGTCCTTCGGCACTTCAATGAGCTTCTTGCCGATTTCCTTGAGCGTCTTGATCGGAACGCCGGTCTTGCCGCGGCGCTGTTCGTCAGCATTATCAGCCGTACGCAGACCACTCCACGCACCGTCAAACCAGTCAGCCTTGTTTGGCTTATAGCTCTGGCCTGCTTCAAACTCCTGCTCAAGCTTTTCGCGCCAGTCAGCCTTCATCTTGTCGATGTCAGCCTGTGCCAGCAGACCTTCAGCAATCAGCTTGTCGCTGTAAAGCTGAACAGTTGTCTTGTGCGCGCGGATTTCCTTATACATCAACGGCTGGGTGAATGAAGGTTCGTCACCTTCATTGTGACCAAAGCGGCGATAGCAGAACATATCCACAACAACAGGCTTGTGGAAGATCATGCGGAATTCCATCGCAACTTTCGCTGCGAAGACAACCGCTTCCGGATCGTCACCATTGACGTGGAAAATCGGCGCTTCAATCATCTTCGCCACATCCGATGGATAAGGCGACGAACGCGAGAAGGCCGGATTGGTGGTGAAACCGATCTGGTTGTTGATGATAAAGTGCAGCGTACCGCCAACGCGGTGACCCTTCAGGCCTGAAAGACCAAGACACTCGGCAACAACACCCTGACCTGCGAAAGCAGCATCGCCGTGCAACAGCAGCGGCAGAACTTTTGCGCGTTCAGTTAGCGGCACCATGTCGTCGCGGGTACGGCCCACAAGCAGATCCTGCTTGGCGCGTGCCTTGCCCATGACAACGGGGTTGACGATTTCAAGATGCGACGGGTTGGCAGTCAGCGAAAGGTGAACCTTGTTGCCATCGAACTCACGGTCCGACGAAGCGCCAAGATGGTACTTCACATCGCCCGAACCTTCCACATCATCAGGCGCATAAGAGCCGCCCTTGAATTCGTGGAAGATTGCGCGATGCGGCTTGCCCATAACCTGAGACAGCACGTTCAGACGACCACGGTGCGCCATGCCGAGCACGACTTCCTTCAGGCCCATCTGACCGCCACGCTTGACGATCTGTTCCAGCGCCGGGATCAGCGATTCACCGCCATCAAGGCCGAAACGCTTGGTGCCCTTGTACTTCACGTCAATGAACTGCTCAAAGCCTTCGGCTTCAATCAGCTTCGACAAAATGGCTTTCTTGCCTTCAGCGGTGAAAGCATAGCCTTTATCCGGGCCTTCGATGCGTTCCTGAATCCAGGCCTTTTCGACCGGATCGGAAATATGCATGAATTCAACGCCGATATTGCCGCAATAGGTGCGCTTGAGGATTTCAAGCATCTGCGGAACGGTCGCATATTCAAGACCGAGAACATTATCGATGAAGATCTTGCGATCATAATCGGCAGGCGTGAAGCCATAAGTTGCCGGATCAAGTTCGCTGAAATCATTTGGCTTTTCAGCAAGGCCAAGCGGATCAAGATTGGCATGCAAATGGCCACGCATACGGAATGCCCGGATCATCATGATGGCGCGAACGCTGTCGCGTGCAGCCTGTGCAATCTCTTCCGATGTCAGTGCTGGAGCAGACGCTTTCGCATCGCCCTTTGCAGCCTTGCCCTTGAGCTTGTCGGTGACATGCTTTTCAACTTCGGCCCAGTTGCCGTCGAGTGCCGAAATCAGCTCGCCATTGGCCTGAATTGGCCAGTTCTTGCGGGTCCAGCTTGCGCCCTGTGCGTTTTTGCGCACATCGTCGGCATCGTCCTTCAGCTGTGCGAAGAAATCGCGCCACTCGGCATCAACCGAGTTGGGATCATCCTCGTACTTGGCATAGAGCTCCTCAATATAGTCGGCATTGCCGCCATAGAGGAACGAGGTAAGGGCGAAAACGTCGTTGGCTTGTTCTTGCCTTGCCATAACCTAATCCGGAGCCTCCGCTCCGTCTCCTTGTAGTGGCTCATCATGCGCGGGCCGGAAGCTTTTGACCTTCATCCCTCACGCCGCCGGGGAGGAACCACAACAGACCCCGGCATAACTCAATCGCGAACTCTATTCCTGCGGAAGAATGATGGCCAAAGCCTGACATTCCCTTAAACCGACCGCCACGGCATTTTGCGCGCATCTTGTCCGAAAACCGCTTCACACTTTTCGGGATGCGCTTGCCCCGGCAGCAGCTTTCGCCACTGCCGGTTCATTTCAATCAACTACGCAGTCTCAGCCCTTGAGGACTTCAACCAGCGTCTTGCCGAGCTGTGCTGGCGAAGGAGACACGCGAATGCCAGCCGATTCCATGGCTGCAATCTTGTCTTCTGCGCCGCCCTTGCCGCCCGAAATCACGGCGCCAGCGTGGCCCATGGTGCGTCCGGCAGGAGCCGTACGGCCAGCGATGAAGCCAACCATTGGCTTCTTGCGGCCGCGCTTTGCTTCGTCCTTCAGGAACTGCGCTGCTTCTTCTTCAGCGGAGCCACCGATTTCACCGATCATGACGATCGACTTGGTTTCATCGTCGGCGAGGAACATTTCCAGCACGTCGATGAACTCAGTGCCCTTCACCGGATCGCCGCCGATACCGACAGCAGTGGTCTGGCCGAGGCCTTCGTTCGAAGTCTGGAACACTGCTTCATAGGTAAGTGTACCGGAGCGCGAAACAACACCCACCGAACCCTTCTTGAAGATATTGCCCGGCATAATGCCGATCTTGCATTCTTCAGGGGTCAGGATGCCCGGGCAGTTTGGTCCGAGCAGGCGCGACTTCGAGCGTTCCAGACGCTCCTTGACGCGAACCATATCCATGACCGGAATGCCTTCGGTGATGCAGACGATGAAGCCGACTTCAGCTTCGATCGCTTCGATGATTGCATCTGCTGCACCTGCTGGCGGAACGTAGATCACCGATGCGTCAGCACCTGTGCGTTCCTTAGCTTCTGCAACAGTTGCGAAGATCGGAAGCTTTTCGCCCTTGGAACCTTCCCAGGTTTCGCCACCCTTTTTCGGGTGGATACCGCCGACCATCTGCGTGCCGTAATAAGCAAGCGCCTGTTCGGTGTGGAAAGTACCGGTCTTGCCGGTCAGGCCCTGTACGAGAACCTTGGTGTCCTTGTTAACGAGAATGGACATGCCTTAGTTTCCCTTCACTGCAGCGACGATTTTCTGCGCCGCATCGTCGAGATCGTCAGCCGAAATAACATTCAGGCCGCTCTCGTTGATGATCTTCTTGCCAAGCTCAACATTGGTGCCTTCAAGACGGACAACCAGAGGAACCTTGAGACCGACTTCCTTGACCGCAGCGATAACGCCTTCAGCGATCACGTCGCACTTCATAATGCCACCGAAGATGTTGACCAGAATGCCCTGAACAGCTGGATCAGCGGTGATGATCTTGAACGCAGACGTTACCTTCTCCTTGGTAGCGCCGCCACCAACGTCGAGGAAGTTAGCTGGCTCAGCACCGTAAAGCTTGATGATGTCCATGGTTGCCATGGCAAGGCCTGCGCCGTTGACCATGCAGCCGATGTTGCCATCAAGAGCGACGTAAGCGAGATCGTGCTTGGAAGCTTCGATTTCCTTTTCGTCTTCTTCCGACAGATCGCGCAGTTCCTGAATGTCAGGATGACGGAACAGTGCATTGCCGTCGAACGATACCTTGGCATCGAGAACGCGCACGCGGCCATCGGTCATGACGATCAGCGGGTTGATTTCCAGAAGGCTCATGTCCTTCTCGGAGAATGCATTGTAGAGGATCGGGAACAGCTTGAGGCCGTCTTCACGCGCTGCATCCTTAAGCTCTAACGCATCGGCGAGCTTGTTGGCGTCTTCATCGGTCACGCCCTTGGCAGGATCGATAGCAACGGTGATGATCTTTTCTGGCGTTTCTTCGGCAACAGCTTCAATGTCCATACCGCCTTCGGTCGAAACGACGAAAGCAGGACGGCCAACGGTGCGGTCGATGAGGATCGAGAGATAAAGCTCGCGCTCGATGTCTGCACCATCTTCGATGTAAAGACGGTTGACCTGCTTGCCAGCGTCGCCGGTCTGCTTGGTCACGAGCGTGTTGCCGAGCATTTCCTTGGCATGGGAAACAACTTCTTCGATCGACTTGGCAAGACGAACGCCGCCCTTTGCATCAGGACCGAGTTCCTTGAACTTGCCCTTGCCGCGTCCACCAGCATGGATCTGGCTCTTGACGACATAAAGCGGGCCTGGAAGCGTCTTCGCCCATTCTTCCGCCTGTTCGACGGAATAAACAGCCACACCATTGGCGATCGGTGCGCCGAAAGTGTGGAGCAGGCGCTTAGCCTGATATTCGTGAATATTCATCTGGTTGTCCTCTGCGGATTAACAGCCGGAAAAGGCCGGGACTGCGTATGCGCAGCCACCCGGCCTTATCTGGAACTTATTTCAGTGACGGCGCGATACCGACGCAAGCTTCACAAAGACCGGCTACAGAAGCGACCGACTTTTCGAACTCGGCCTGCTCGCTCTTATCGAGATCGATCTCGATGATACGTTCAACGCCATTGGCACCGATTACGGTTGGAACGCCGACATACATGTCCTTGACGCCATACTGACCGGTCAGCTGTGCTGCCACTGGCAGAACGCGCTTCTTGTCCTTGAGATAGGATTCAGCCATCGCAATTGCCGAAGAAGCAGGTGCGTAGAAAGCAGAACCGGTCTTGAGCAGGCCGACGATTTCTGCGCCGCCATCACGGGTACGCTGAATGATCTTGTCGAGCTTTTCCTGTGTGGTCCAGCCCATCTTGACGAGGTCTGGCAGCGGGATACCAGCAACGGTCGAGTAACGAGCGAGCGGAACCATGCTGTCGCCGTGGCCGCCAAGCACGAATGCAGTGACGTCTTCAACCGACACGTTGAATTCTTCCGACAGGAAGTAGCGGAAACGGGCGCTATCAAGAACGCCAGCCATGCCGACAACTTTGTGCGCTGGCAGACCGGAAAACTTCTGCAAAGCCCAAACCATCGCATCAAGCGGGTTGGTGATGCAGATAACGAAAGCTTCAGGAGCGTATTTCTTGATGCCTGCGCCGACCTGTTCCATGACCTTCAGGTTGATACCCAGAAGATCATCGCGGCTCATGCCCGGCTTACGCGGCACGCCTGCGGTGACGATGACAACGTCTGCGCCTTCGATTGCGGCATAGTCGTTTGCACCGGTGAACTTCGCATCAAAACCGTCAACCGGTGAAGATTCTGCAATATCCAGTCCCTTACCCTGCGGAGTACCTTCCGCAATGTCGAAAAGGACGACGTCGCCGAGTTCCTTCAGACCAGCAAGATGAGCGAGCGTGCCGCCAATCATACCGGAGCCGATGAGGGCAATCTTGTTGCGTGCCATGATTGTTTCTTTCCTCAAGTTTGATCCAGAAACGCATGAAGCTATCCGGTTTCCTCCCGGAAAACGCGTCTGCGCTGCGAGGGTTCGATAGGACTCTTTCAAAAAAAACTCAACTCATTATTTTGCGACCAATGTTTTCAATCGGTTAGATTTATATGGACTTACGTAAACGTAAGATATTTTGGCAAAATGGAGGCAATTGAGTCTCTTCGTCGGGCTGTTTCGTATCCCCTGAAACGAGACAGCACGTCCGCAAATAAATTCCACTGGTGAGCAGAACCGATTAAAAGAAAACCGTACTACACCCAAGCCATGTCCAGATAACATAGCCTGCGGATGCTATAAGTCGAGTCTGTGGCAGTTAGATGATGGTAAAGGGGCAATACACCCCCTCAGCTCACTGTGCTGCTTTTTCAGAAAATGCATCCAGATATTCGGCGCTCTGCATTTCAAACAGGCGCGATGCTGTGCGGTCAAACTCGAAAGCTTCCACGCCCTGGCTTGCCTGATAAAGCTTTTCAGGCTGGGCTTCAGCAGAAACAAAAAGTCGCGCGTGATTGTCATAAAGAACATCGATCAACAGAATGAAGCGCTTGGCCTCATTGCGGCGTGAAAGATCAAGCACCGGCACATCGTCAATAAACAGCGTCTGATAACGCGAAACGATGGCGATATAATCATTCGCTGCAAGTGGCTGCGCGCAAAGCTCGTCAAAGGTGAAGCGCGCTGCGCCCGGCACGGCCTGACGCACGACAATATCGCGACCCTTGATATGTACCACATCAGGCTTTTCTTGCTGACCATCCTTATGGGCGGTCCATGCAGCATCCATACGCTTGGTCGTCTCGGAATTCAGCGGTGTCAGATAAACCGGCTGACGATCAAGCTTCTCCAAACGATAATCCGTGCGTGAATCGAGATTGATCACATCGACATGCTTTTTCAGAATATCAACGAACGGCAAGAACAACTGGCGGTTCAGCCCGTCACGATAGAGATTGTCAGGCGCAACGTTCGACGTTGCAATCAGCACAACGCCGCGTTCAAACAATGCGCTGAACAGACGTGACAGGATCATCGCATCGGCAATGTCGGTCACGGTAAATTCGTCGAAGCAAAGCACCCACGCCTGTTCAGCCAAAGCTTCAGCCACCGGCGGGATCGGGTCTTCCTGCTTGGTTTCGCCACGCTTCAAAGCCTGACGGTGGGCATTGATGCGCTCATGCGCATCCGCCATGAAATCATTGAAATGCGCACGGCGTTTGCGCTCTACCGGCAAAAGCTGAAAGAACATATCCATCAGCATTGTCTTGCCGCGACCAACTTCGCCGTGAACATAAAGTCCTTTGACTGTGGCAATTTCCTTGCGCTTGCCAAACAACCAGCCAAGCGCGCTCGATTTGCGCGACAGACGTTTGGTGCAAACTTCCTCAATCAGTCGGTCATAGCGCGCGGTCAACTCAAGCTGTGCGGGATCGGAATCAACCTCGCCTGCCCTGACCAGCGCATCATAATGCTCGCGAACCGATGGGAACGCCTTCAGATTACCGTCGAAAGACATGATAGCTTGTCCAACCGCCTAATTGCAGAAAAGGCGGAGCGTCTTGCGACTGCCCCGCCTGTCTTTAACTCAATTGTCTGATCAGCGCGACAACGAAACCGACTGTCCGCTCGTCGTCTGGCCATCGAAACGGCCCTGACCGGAAGAATAAAGTGTCGCGACCGTGCCACCATTGGCATCATAGAGCGAAAGCTGCTTGCCACTGACCGCCCATGAAGCGAGGCTTCCGAGTTCACCCGGGCAGCGCAGCGGACCAGCACGGAAACCCTGACCATATTTGGTCTGTGGCGTTGCAATCTTACACTGCTGACCGGCGAGCGATGCATTCCACACACCAGCAACCTTGCCCGGTGTCAGATCAGGCGCTGATTCGGGCGGAAGGCTTGCAACCTGTGTACCAGCTTCTGGCTGCGACATGTCCGTTGCTGGCGCCGTCGGGAAGGACGTCGGCGCATTCAGATTGCCAGACTGTACGGAACTCACAGGAGCAGAGCGCAGCGGTGCAGGTGGCGGCGGCGATACCGTATTGTCAAAGCCACCAACCCGGGAGCTCTGACAACCAGCCAGAATTGCGCCCGCCGCAGCAATGCTGAGCAAACTTGCTTTTGAAATTCCCATCTGGTTCTCCAATTCCGCCTTAAGTTCAGGCGTGTTCGTGGGGCTGACTATTCGGGGGACGCCCCTCGCACCGTCGAGTTTGAAAGCTCGAACTAAAACAATATTGCACCGATAAAATGGCGATATGGTTAAAAAATCAACAGTCGGCTATGGCGAATTTATGCAAAATGAGACGAAGAGGCTTGAAATAGCTTAGAAATTTTTGAAATGGCGCAGGAAGGACACAGTTTTTGAAGAAATTGCTATCAATAATGAATGTCATCAAAGGTCGATGCGGCCAATAGCGCGCCGGTACTGGCAATTTGTGGGCTTTTCCGCCATATAAGGCGCATCCTGAAAAGTGTGAAACGCTTTTCGGACTAAGATGCGGCTTAAAATAAATAAGTTGGAGCGCAGATCTGATCAAATCAGATCGAAACGCGCTCCAGAACCTTTCCAGAATATACGGGATCCGGAACCATCAATGAGTAAGGCTATCTTCGCCAAAATGAACGGACTAGGCAACAAGATCATTGTTGCCGATATGCGAGGGCGCGACGATCGTATCGCACCGAACGCTGCAATCCGTTTGGCCGGTGACGAAGCCACCTCGTTCGATCAGATCATGGCGATCCATGATCCCAAAACGCCCGGCACCGATCATTACATTGAGATCATCAATTGCGATGGCACACAGGCGCAGGCATGCGGCAACGGCACGCGCTGCGTTGTGCAGTGGCTTTCCAATGAAAGCGGCAAACAGGATTACACGTTCCAGACACTGGCAGGAATTCTGACCGCCAATGAGCACCAAGACGGGCTGATCACGGTCGATATGGGTAAACCGCATTTTGGCTGGAAGGAAATCCCCCTCGCCCATGAGGTAGACGACACCCGCGCCATTGATCTGTCTGCTGGCCCTGCCGATGCGCCGGTGCTGCAAGCCCCGTCTATTGCATCGATGGGCAATCCGCACGCGATCTTCTGGGTCGAAAACGATGTCTGGTCCTATGCGCTCGATCAATATGGGCCGGGGCTGGAACATGATCCGATTTTCCCCGAGCGTGCTAATATTTCCATCGCGCAAATCACATCGCGCGAAAGCATGAATCTGCGCACATGGGAACGTGGTGCGGGCCTCACCCGCGCTTGCGGTTCCGCCGCCTGCGCTGCTGCCGTCTCAGGCGCACGCACAGGCCGCACCGAACGCAATGTCACCGTCAATGTCCCCGGCGGCCCGCTTAAAATCGAATGGCGCGAGGATGATCACGTCATGATGACCGGCCCTGCCGAATGGGAATTCGACGGCACATTTGATCCTGCAACCGGCGCATGGGAGTACGCCCCAAAAACGAGCCGGGGAGCTGCCTGATGGCTGTGGAAGTCGTAACCTTCGGATGCCGCCTCAACACCTATGAATCCGAGGTGATGAAACGCGAAGCCGATAGCGCTGGCCTTGGCCAGTTGAAAGATGGCGCGATCATCTTCAACACCTGTGCCGTTACATCGGAAGCCGTGCGTCAGGCGCGTCAAGCAATCCGCAAGGCGCGCCGCGATAATCCGCAGGCCCGTATCATTGTGACGGGCTGTGCCGCACAAACAGAATCGGCCAAGTTTGAGACCATGGATGAAGTCGATCTCATTCTCGGTAATGAGGAAAAGCTGAAATCCAACTCCTACCGCATGCTGCCCGATTTCGGCGTGAACCAGTTTGAGAAGGTCCGTGTCAACGACATTATGGAAGTGCGCGAAACCGCGAGCCATATGGTCGATGCCATTGAAGGCCGCGCGCGCGCATTTGTGCAGGTGCAGAATGGCTGCGATCATCGCTGCACTTTCTGCATCATCCCTTATGGTCGCGGCAATTCGCGCTCGGTGCCGATGGGTGGCGTGGTCGATCAGGTCAAGCGCCTTGTCGATAATGGCTACGCGGAAGTTGTTCTGACAGGCGTGGATATGACCTCTTACGGCCCCGATCTGCCGGGAAGCTTACGCCTTGGTAAACTGGTGAAGACCGTTCTCAGCCAGGTGCCGGATTTGCAGCGCCTGCGTCTGTCATCGATTGATTCCATCGAAGCCGACGAAGACCTGATGGAAGCAATCGCCAACGAAAAGCGCCTGATGCCGCATCTGCATCTGTCGCTTCAGGCGGGTGACGACATGATTTTAAAGCGCATGAAGCGTCGCCATCTGCGCGATGATTCCATCCGCTTCTGCCAGGATGTGCGCGCGCTTCGTCCGGACATCGTGTTTGGTGCCGACATCATTGCTGGTTTCCCGACCGAAACTGAAGAGATGTTTGCAAACTCAATGAAGATCGTTGAGGAATGCGGGCTGACGCATTTGCACGTCTTCCCATACAGCGCTCGCGAAGGCACACCGGCTGCGCGTATGCCACAGGTCAGGCGCGACATCGTCAAAGATCGCGCCAAAAGGCTGCGCGCTGTGGGCGATCAGGCTTATGAAAAACACCTCGCTTCTCTCAACGGCACTGTGCAGCGCCTGTTGATCGAGAAGGAAGGCATTGCCCGCACGGAAGGCTTTACGCTGGCCGCTGTGGATCAGGGCAATGCTGGCGAAATTATCGAACGAATTGTGATCGGGCATGACGGTGAAAAACTTCTCACTCGTCAGGCAGAGCACAAAGCGGCTTAGACAAGGCATCAAAATTCATGGCAATGGGTTTCATCAAGAAAATGTTCTCCTTCGGCAAGAAGGAGGTCGAGGAAAAGCCGGTCGAACAACCGGCCCCCGATGCTGTGGAAGCAGCGCTTCCAGAAGCTGTCGAAGCGCCTGAAAAAGCTGAAATCCCTACTGCCGAAGTGGTCGTTGCCGAACCTGAAGCACCTCAGATTGTTCCAGAGCCAGAGCCGGTTGAAGAACCCGCCGCTGTGATCGAACATCCGGTTGCCGAGATCGAAATCCCGATTGAACAGCCACCGGTGATGGAACCGATCGTGGTGGAAACGCCAGCGCCGGAACCTGTTGCTGAACCCGAAGTCGCGAAAGCTCCTGAAGTTTCCGAGGCACCCATTGTTGAGGAAATTGTCGAGCCCGCGCCTCAGCCCGAAGTGGCAAAGCCGAAAAAAGTTAAAGTCGCCAAGGCGGTTGAAGAACATCAGGAAGAAGTACCGGTTGAGTCTGCACCTGAGCCAAAGCTTTCGTGGTTCGAACGGCTACGTCGCGGTCTGCTGCGTTCATCCAATTCGCTCAGCGATTCCATTGGTAGCATTTTCACCAAGCGTAAGCTTGATGAAGACACGTTGCAGGATCTTGAAGACGTGCTCATTCAGGCCGATCTCGGCCTTGAAACCGCTATGCGTGTGACCGATGCGCTGTCATCCGGTCGCTATGGCAAAGACGTCACCGGCGAAGAAGTCCGTAACATTATGGGCGCGGAAATCGAAAAGGTGCTTGGGCCGGTCGCAAAGCCTCTGGAGCTTGATCTTTCGCATAAGCCACATGTCATTCTGGTTGTCGGCGTCAATGGCACCGGCAAAACCACAACCATTGGCAAGCTTGCTGCAAAGCTGACCGCTGGCGGCCTCAAGGTTATGCTTGCGGCAGGTGATACTTTCCGCGCCGCCGCCATCGAACAGCTCCATATCTGGGGCGAACGTACCGGCTCGCCTGTTGTTTCAAGCAAGCTCGGAGCGGATGCGGCGGGCCTTGCCTATGACGCATGGAAACAGGCGAAAGATGCAGGCAGCGACGTTCTCATCATCGACACGGCTGGCCGTTTGCAGAACAAGGCCGAACTAATGGACGAACTTGCAAAGATCGTCCGCGTTCTTGGCAAGCACGACCCTGAAGCCCCACACACAGTTCTTCAGACGCTTGATGCCACCACTGGCCAGAATGCGCTCAATCAGGTTGAGATTTTCAAGAATATCGCTGGCGTCAACGGCCTTGTCATGACCAAACTAGACGGTACGGCACGCGGCGGCATTCTCGTCGCTATTTCGGCCAAACATAAGCTTCCGATCTATTTCATCGGCGTCGGCGAAGGTGTCGATGATCTTGAACCATTTGCGGCCAAGGATTTTGCCCGCGCCATCGCAGGAGTTGCCTGATGGAGCATCCCGTTTTTGAACGCGATCCCTCGCAAAAAACCGAAGCCGAGCGCAAGGAAGTGCCGCCACTTCTCAAGCTTGCGCTGGAACTCGGACCGCTTCTCGTATTTTTCTTCGCCAATGCACGTGGTGAGAATCTGATCGAACGCTTTCCGGTGCTTGGCCAGATTGGCGAACCGATCTTTCTGGCAACCGCCCTGTTCATGGTTGCGACCGTTATAGCGCTTGCTGTTTCATGGTCGCTGACGCGCACGTTGCCGATGATGCCGCTTATTTCCGGCATCGTGGTTCTGGTGTTTGGCGCGCTGACGCTCTGGCTGCACAACGACACCTTCATCAAGATGAAGCCCACCATCGTCAACACGCTGTTTGGTGCGATCCTGTTGGGCGGACTTTTGTTCGGTAAATCCCTGCTGGGCTATGTGTTTGATTCGGCCTTCAAGCTTGATGCTGAAGGCTGGCGGAAGCTCACTTTCCGCTGGGGCCTGTTCTTCATTTTCCTCGCGGTGGTGAATGAGGTCGTGTGGCGCAATTTTTCGACCGATGCCTGGGTTTCCTTCAAGGTCTGGGGCATCATGCCGATCACCGTTGTCTTCACACTTTTACAAATGCCGCTTATCCAGAAGCACACTTTGCCAGAAGCCCGTAAAGACTAAGATTAATCAAGGAGGACGCCATGTCCCAAATCGACAAAAGGCTGGACATTGAACAATTCATCTGCCGCAGCGATAATTATGGCGTTCTCATTCATGATCCTGAAAGCGATCTGACGGCGGCAATTGATGCGCCCGATGCGGCAGCCGTTGAAAACGCTCTCAAGCGCCGTGGCTGGACACTGGATTTCATTTTCACAACGCATCATCACCTCGACCATGTCGAAGGCAATGCGGCGCTCAAGGCCAAATTCGGCGTTAGCATCATTGGTCCAAAGGCTGAGGCCGATAAAATTCCCACTCTCGACCGCACCGTGCAGGATGGCGACGAATTCACCTTCGGGCTTTTCAAAGTCAAAGTGATCTCCACGCCCGGCCATACGAATGGCGAGATTTCCTTCTACCTGCCGGAAGCAAAAGTCGTGTTTACCGGCGACACGCTTTTCGCACTGGGCTGCGGACGTCTGCTGGAAGGAACACCCGGCACGATGTTCCAATCGCTGCAAAAGCTTGTGGCCCTTCCGGGCGACACGGCAGTCTATTGCGGCCATGAATATACCCAGAGCAATGCGCGTTTCGCTCTCACAATCGATCCCGACAATTCGGCTCTGAAAGAACGTTCAGCAGAGATTGCGCGACTGCGTGCGGCTGATAAGATGACGCTACCCACCAGCATAGCGCTTGAAATGGCAACCAATCCGTTTCTGCGCTGGCACGATGCCCGCATTCGCACCCGTCTTGGGATGCAGAACGCAACTGATGAAGCTGTTTTTGCGGAAATCCGTAAGCGCAAAGATTTATTCTAGGATTCGATCATGACAAAGATTTTCACGATGAAACGCTTCAAGAATGCAAAACGCTTCCAGACCGCAGCCCTGCTGGGCCTCTCGCTCGCGATCCTGCCGCAAACTGTCAAAACAGCTGTTGCCGAAGACATTCTGGCGATTGCGACGCCTTTGCAAACACCAGCAGAAATCAACAATTTCAAGCTCAGCGAAGACCTGCTGGACCGGATGTTGAAAATCCATAACAAGCTTGAAGATATGCAGCTTTCTCCGACCGCGGAAGAAGGTCTGGATGCGCGACCTTCAATGGATTCCATGGTCAAAAGTATTGAGTCGCGCCCGCAAGTCGTCGAAGTGATGAAGGCGGAAAATATTGCACCCCGCGATTATCTTCTCGCCTACTTCGCGATGATGAGCGGACTTGCAGCAGCGGATGCCGAAGAAGAAGACCAGCTTGTCGATGAAGTGAAACAGATCAACCCGGAGCATGTCACCTTTGCCAAGCAAAATGGTGATCGTATCCGCGAACTGATTGGCGAATAAGTTTTTAAAAAACTGGCGAAGGAAACTTCGCCGGTTTTGTTTTTAGAGCGCATCCCGAAAAGTGTGAAACGGTTTTCGGAAAAAGATGCGCGTTCTAAGAAGGCTGTCTCAGCAAGCGCAGCGCATTGATCGTCACCAGAACGGTTGCACCCGTATCGGCCAGAATGGCTGGCCATAGGCCGGTAATACCCAGCACTGTTGTCACGAGAAAAACAGCTTTCAGCCCAAGCGCGATTGCAATGTTCTGATGAATATTGCGCATGGTCCGCTTGGATAGATCAACCATTGCGGCCACATCGCCTACACGCCCGTGCAGCACGGCTGCGTCCGCCGTTTCCAGCGCCACATCAGTACCGCCGCCCATGGCGATACCAACATCCGCTGCGGCAAGTGCTGGCGCATCGTTGATACCGTCGCCGACCTTGGCAACGATCTGACCTTCATTGCGGAACTCGCCAACAATGCTTTGTTTGTCTTCTGGTAAAAGTTCGGCACGCACCTCAATGTCGAGATCCTTGCCGATTGCCTCTGCTGTACGGCGATTATCACCGGTCAGCATAACAGTGCGAATACCGGCAGCTTTGAGTGTCTTTAGCCCTGCAATCGCATCTGCACGTGGCTCGTCACGCATCGCGATAGCGCCCGCGATTTTGCCATCTGCAACCAGCACCGAAACCGTCTTGCCTTCATCGTTACAGGCCGAAATTCGGGCAGCAAGATCGTCCGGAATGACAGAGATTTCATTGGCAGCCTTGCGTGAACCCAAAAACAGCTCAACACCATCAGCCACGCCCGACACACCCTTACCGCCATGTGCCTTGCCGGTCGAAACTGCCGAGATTTTCAGTCCACGCGCTTCCGATGCGCCAACAATCGCCAGAGCGAGCGGATGGCTGGAACCCGCATCAAGCGATGCAGAAAGTCGCAGCACTTCATCTTCTGAAAGTGTGGCAGAGAGAACATCGGTGACTTGAGGCTTGCCTTCGGTCAATGTGCCGGTCTTATCAAAACAGGCTGTTGTGATCTTGCCGATGGTCTCCAGAACTGCGCCACCCTTCAGCAAAAGTCCACGGCGCGCACCGGCTGAAAGCGAAGCTGCAATGGCCGCAGGTGTCGAAATAACCAGCGCACAAGGGCAACCGATCAGCAGAATGGCAAGGCCCTTGTAAATCCACTCACCCCATTCAGCACCTGCCACAAGCGGTGGCAGAATGGCAACGAGAGCTGCGACGACCACAACGCCCGGCGTGTAATAGGTCGAAAAGCGATTGATGAAACGTTCTGTCGGCGCTTTGGCTTCCTGTGCTTCTTCAACAAGCCGCACAACACGCGCAATCGTATTGTCCTGCGCTGCGGCTGTCACTTTCACCCGCAGCAAACCATCGCCATTAATGGTGCCAGCAAAAACACTGTCGCCCACGGCTTTACCAACCGGCGTGCTTTCACCCGTCACCGGTGCTTCATCAATAGCGCTTTCGCCAGCAATAATCTCGCCATCAGCAGGCATACGGTCGCCGGGACGCACGGCAATCACATCGCCGACATTCAACTCTTCCGCTGGCACTTCTTTCGTTGTGCCATTGCTTTCGAGAAAAGCGGTCTTTGGCACAAGGGCAGTCAGCGACTGAATACTGTCACGCGCTTTGCCAGCGGCCACACCTTCCAGCAATTCGCCAACCAAAAACAGGAATACGACCGCTGCGGCTTCTTCCGTCGCACCAATGATGACCGCGCCGATTGCCGCTATCGTCATCAGCATTTCGATAGAAAATGGCGTGCCGTTGATGGCAGCCGAATAGGCGCGTTTTGCAATCGGTATCAGACCGATCAGCATGGCAGCCGTGAAGGCCCATAGTTCAATCGGCGGATAAAGATGCCCGACGATATAGGCAAGCACCAGACCACCGCCACAGGCGAGCATCATCTGACCCTTAGCGCTCTGCCACCAGCGCTTTGGCTTTACGCGTGCGGCTGGCTTCAATGTTGCATCAGCAGCCAATTGCACACTGGCCTTGTAACCGAGCTGAGAGACTTTCGCCGCAATATCATCAGCCTGCGATGAGCCATCATGATTGACGATCATAGTGCCGTTGGTCACGGAAACCGAAACATCCTGAACGCCACCAACACGGCGCACCGCCGTATCGATCTTGGCCGCACAGGAAGCACAATCCATCCCTTCAACAAGGAAACGGAAACTGTCGGCAGCCGCTATAATCTGCTTTGCTTCCCGCTCGTCATGAGCGTGATCATGATGAGCGTGGTCGTGCTTGTGGTCATGATCATGGCCGCTACAGCCTGCATGGTCACGATCGTGATCGTGATGCTTCGCAGGCGCCTTTTCGTCAACCAATGGCTCAATGCCATAACCAAGGCTGCGAACCTTTTTGGCGACGCTTTCCAGATCGCTGCTACCATCATGGCGCACCGTCATCATGCCTGTTGTCACGGATACGGAAACATCTTCCACGCCCGAAACCCGGCGCACAGCTGTATCGATTTTCGTTGCGCAGGAAGCGCAATCCATACCTTCCACGCGAAACCGGTTTTGTTTCAGAATTTCGTTCATAGCCTGCCCCTAGCGAGATCACACTTGAAATGTCTAAAACAAGGTCTACATCCTCTAGCGACTAGAGGAGCAAGTGAAAAAATGATTACAAATGTTCCGATTGGCGAGGCGTCTAAAGCCAGTGGTGTAAAAGTGCCAACTATCCGTTATTACGAGCAAATCGGGCTTTTGCCCGTGCCGCCACGCACGGAAGGCAATCGCCGCCTTTACGACAATGCAGATATTCAGCGACTGCTTTTCATCCGCCATGCGCGTGATCTGGGCTTTGAAGTCGATGCAATCCGTACACTTTTGGACCTTCAGGACAATCCCGATCAGTCCTGCTCTGCGGCTGATTCTATTGCGCGCGCACGTTTGATCGATGTTGAGCATCGCATAGCAAAGCTGATGTCATTGAAAACCGAGTTGTTAAGGATGCTGGACTGCACGGCACACGGCCGTATCGATCAGTGCCGGGTTATCGAAATTCTTGGCAATCATGACGAATGCCTGCATCCGAAACATTGAGAATAAAGACGCTTACTGAATTTTTTCGAATCGCGTCGCTTCGATTTTCAGTGTTCCAAGCTGTGTGCCGATACGCGCCACCACCGGCGCATAGATGCCTGAATTGCCAAGCGAAGCAAATGAGATCGTGATCTTGCTGCGATTGGCGAGGTAATCGATGGCCTTCTTGCCCTTCTGATACCCGGCAAGCGGCACAAACTTCGCCGAACAGATAACAGACTCGCCCGTAAAACCTTTGGTGGTGAAGGATTCGGTGCCGTTAAAACTCAAAATTATGTCAGCGCGGGTCTGGCCATCAAAAACTCTGAGCGTCCGATTACAAACTGCCTTCGGGTCTTTGGTCGGAATCATCAGCGCGCTAAGCGGATCGCTGACATTGATAAAGTCTTTTGGGGTTATCTCTACCCACGGATCGCGCTTTTTGACCGGCGGCACGTTTTCTGACGCTGTGACATTACCGCCTGAAAAACGTATCTTCGTGCTCTTGTTCTTTCGCCCATGCTTATAAGCGAGATCAAAGGCAGAGGGCGTCACCTTGCTCTGGGTCGAACTGCCGCCCACATAAACAGTACCGTCGGTATCATCAAAAATGCGAGCGATACCAGAGGTTTTAAAACGGCCATTCACGCCATAATTGGCACCTTTAACGACCGTCTCAATCGCAGAGCGCGCAATAGAAAGCGCAAACATGGAAATATCGTATTCAGTCCGATAGAGATCATCAGCTTTCGCGGAACTCATCATCGACACAGTCGCAATCGTCAGTCCGGTAAGAAATGCAAGTCTTCGCTTGACGACCCGCTTATTAACCGGTTGCTGGAAATACGATTGCATGATCATGCCAGACTTTCCTTTCGTCTTATCAGCGTCGCATCAATCCTCTCACAAGAATGATGCCCGGCCACTCGACCCATGAACTACACCTGTAACCGATTCTCTTTTTCGACAGATGCTGTGTCTTGCTTTTAAGCTTTCGAGTATCAATAACTCAAAATCTGCGCCAGATTTCTAATTGATATGCTGTGTCGAACAGAAAAAGCTGGCAAAGTTATGATCGGATTGCGTGGTCTGGGCTGAAAACTGCCGGAATTGCGCGCCTTTAGGTCATGCTGACGGAATCTATCTTGACTGTAATCGCTAGTCTCACTATAGAAACGCGACTTTCCCAATAGGCCGCCTGTCCGAGATCGCGCGCCAGCAGCAGAAATAGTGCTATGATTGCGTTGAATTCGGACATTCGAGTCGGGGCCTGAGAAACAAAAATTTGAAGGTGAGACCAAAATGTCCCGCGCTTGTGAATTGACCGGCACCTCGGTCCAGTACGGCAACAATGTCAGCCACGCGAACAACCGTACGCGTCGCCGCTTCCTGCCGAACCTCTGCAATGTTACGCTTATGTCCGAAGTTCTCGGCCAGAGCTACCGTCTTCGCGTTTCCGCTTCTGCTCTGCGTTCGGTTGAGCATCGCGGTGGCCTCGACGCTTTCCTCGCAAAGTCAGACGACAAAGAACTTTCGCAGCGCGCTCGCCTGCTGAAGCGTCAGATCGCGAAGAAGCAGGCTGAAGTTGCTGCATAAGCAATCAGCTTTTTAAGTTTTGACAAAAAAGGCTGACTCGCGTCAGCCTTTTTTACTGGTGACATCACCCAGGATAAAAAAATGTTGAATACAAGCCCTGCTTTGTCCCGGCTTTTGCCGGCCATATTGTGCATGTGCGCGGCTGTCGCCGCTTCCAATATCTTTGTGCAATATCCATTTGAGCATTTTGGCCTCGGCGAAATGCTAACCTACGGCGCCTTTACCTATCCATTTGCCTTCCTTGTCAATGACCTGACAAACCGTCGCTTTGGCCCTGCGGCCGCGCGTAAAGTCGTCTATGCGGGTTTTGTCCTTGGTGTTTTCATGTCGATCTGGCTGGCAACGCCGCGTATCGCCATTGCGTCTGGCTCAGCATTTCTGATTGCGCAATTGATGGACATTACGGTCTTCAATAGCCTGCGCAAGAAGACATGGTGGAAAGCTCCCTTCGCGGCAGCAATGTTCGGCTCGATTGTCGATACGCTGCTGTTCTTCTCCATTGCCTTCGCTGCACAATTTGCATGGCTTGACGCCATAACTGGCCTGCCGGACTCATCGCTGACCGATCCCGCCGCTTTCCTTGGTCTTGGAATGCCTCTCTGGGCTTCGCTGGCTATCGGTGACTTCTTTGTGAAGGTTGTAATGGGAACGCTGATGCTGGTGCCTTACGGTGCAATTCTGGCGGTTTTCGCCCCAGCGCTTTATGCGCCGGATCGTGCGAAATAGATCTTCAATCACAATCCATTTATCTGAATAAAATTCAGTTTCCTCTGGGCGCGGTAAACTCTATATACCGCGCTCCGATAATATGGATGATTAACCATCCCGAATTTATTTATCGGACTCGGTTTCTATATTGTTTATAATTAGCAAAGGCTGTGCGGATTTATTTCGCCCTCGTCTTTTGTGCTTTTCTGAAGATATTTATATTTAGATAGAGATTTATTAGATGTCCGATAATAAGGGAAAGCTGCCGCTCGTCATCATTACCGGCGCGAGTTCAGGTATTGGCGTTGCCACAGCGAAGATGTTTGCTGCTCGTGGTCATCCATTGCTGCTGCTGGCACGTCGCCTTGATGCGATGGAAAAGCTCAATCTACCAAACACATTGTGCAAATCTGTCGACGTTACCGACCGCAAAGCTCTTTTGGCCGCCGTTCACGAAGCCGAAGCGAAATTTGGCCCTGCCGATGTAATCGTCAACAATGCGGGTGTCATGCTGCTGGGTGACGCAACAAAGCAAAATCCGGACGAATGGGACAAGATGCTGGACGTGAACGTCAAGGGCTTGCTCAATGGCATTCATGCCGTCTCCGCTGGTATGGTCGAACGCAAGCACGGCACTATAATCAACATAAGCTCGGTGGCTGGTCGCAAGACATTCGCCAATCACGTTGCCTACACAGCCACGAAATTTGCGGTGCACGGCCTTTCCGAGAACCTGCGTGAAGAACTATCCCCGCATGACGTGCGTGTTGTGACGATTGCGCCGGGAGCTGTTGAAACCGAACTTCTCAGCCACACCAATGATGCAAGCATCAAGGCAGGCTATGAGGATTGGAAGAAGAGCATGGGTGCGCCTGTGCTGGCAGCCGACGACGTAGCACGCGCTATCGTCTATGCTTATGACCAGCCACAGGGCGTCTGCATTCGTGAAATCGTGTTGGCAGCAACCCGCCAGCAAGCGTAAGAAGATAATAAAAAGGGGCTACTCCAGCCCCTTCATTATCTTTAACCAATATCACCTGCCAGCGCGGCGGCGTCCTCGCCCTGCCCCACCTGCACCCTGTTCTTCAAACAGGGAAGCGAGCTGCTCGGTCATCGCACCAGCCAGCTCTTCGGCATCCACAATCGTCACAGCACGCTGATAATAGCGCGTGACGTCATGGCCGATACCAATAGCGATCAGCTCAACCGGCGAGCGGGTTTCGATCTCTTCGATCACCGCACGCAAATGACGTTCCAGATAATTGCCCGGATTAACCGAAAGCGTGGAATCATCTACCGGCGCACCGTCAGAAATCATCATCATGATCTTGCGCTGTTCAGGACGTGCCAATAAGCGCTGATGCGCCCAGATCAGCGCCTCACCGTCGATGTTCTCCTTGAGCAGGCCTTCGCGCATCATCAGGCCAAGATTGTTGCGTGCACGGCGCCACGGTGCATCTGCGCGCTTATAAACGATATGACGCAGATCATTCAGGCGACCCGGATTGGATGGCTTACCACGACCAAGCCATGCTTCGCGTGACTGCCCACCCTTCCAAGCCTTAGTTGTAAAGCCCAAAATTTCGACCTTCACACCGCAACGCTCCAGCGTGCGCGCCAGAATATCGGCGCAGGTCGCTGCAACCGTAATTGGACGCCCACGCATCGAGCCGGAATTGTCGATCACCAGCGTCACAACCGTATCGCGGAAATCGGTATCGCGCTCCATCTTGTAGGAAAGCGGCTGCGTCGGGTCGATCACGATACGCACCAGACGTGCACTATCGAGATACCCCTCTTCCAGATCAAAGTCCCATGAGCGGTTCTGCTGCGCCATCAGACGGCGCTGCAAACGGTTGGCAAGCCTGCCAACAACGCCTTGCAGATTGGCCAGTTGCTTGTCGAGAAAACCGCGCAGACGCGCAAGTTCGGCCTCGTCACAAAGATCGGTGGCCTCAACTTCTTCATCAAACTCATGCGTGAACACGTTGTAATCGACATGCTCGGCGAAATTGGCGAAAGGCTGGTTCTGACGGCGTGTGTCGCCCGGCGTTTCCGCGTCGACATCCTCGCTATCGTCAAGATCATCGGAAGAGGCGTCTGTGGCTTCCATTTCGCCCTGTTCGCCTTCTTCACTGGAATTATCCGATTCGTCGCTTTCAGCGGAATCAGAACCTTCCTGATTTTCCTCGCCGCCTTCTTCGTTTTCGTCCTGCTCCGGCGTCTGCTCGTTGTCTTCGTCCTGCTCGTCGCTCTGCTCTTCCTGCGAAAGCTCCTCAGCCATATCCATCGAGGCCAGCATGTCGCGCACGGTGCGCGCGAAAGCCTGCTGATCTTCGAGATTTTCGCCAAGAAGTGCGAGTTCAGGACCAGCCTTCTGCTCAATCCATTCGCGCCAGAGATCAAGCACAGGACCAGCTTCAGCGGGCGCTTTGCGTCCGGTCAGTTTTTCGCGCAAGAGAAGCGACACAGCTTCTTCGAGCGGCGCATCTTCTTTGTCAGTCACTGCGGAAAAATTGGCGCGGGCATATTTATCAGCCAGCATCACCGAAAGGTTTTCGGCAACACCTGCCATGGCGCGCGCACCGATGGATTCGACACGCGCCTGCTCAACCGCATCGTAGATCGCGCGCGCCTGTTTGCCTTCTGGCGCAAGGCTTGCGTGAATACGGGCATTATGGCGCGCCTGACGCAGCGCCATGGAATCGCCAAGGCCGCGTGTGACGGCAACATCATGGGCAGTCGGGCGCTTTGGCAGATCAGGCAGGCGGGCACGGTTGCCAGTCAGCGCTGGGCGATCATTGCTGAAAGCCACTTCCAGTTCGTTCTCACCGGAAATGGCGCGCATTGTAACAGTCATCGCCCGCTTGAACGGCTCAGAATCCACTGGTCCGTTTTTGCGCTCGCGCGAATTATCGCCAATTCCTGACTTCTGGCCCGACATCTGCCTATCCTGACTTCATACAGAGCATCGTCGCCCATTATGGGCGACGAGCATCATCCAGTCTTATGCCAAAACGATATTGGCAGCCGATTCTGGAAGTTCCTCACCGAAAGCGCGCTGATAGAACTCAGCCACAGTCTGGCGTTCAAGTTCATCACACTTGTTGAGGAAGGTCAGGCGGAATGCAAAGCCGACATCATTAAAGATCGCGGCATTTTCAGACCAGGTAATGACAGTACGCGGGCTCATCACGGTCGAAAGATCGCCATTGATAAAGGCCTGACGGGTCATGTCGGCAACGCGAACCATCTTGTTAACGATCTCACGGCCTTCAGCATTCTGGTAATGCTTGGACTTGGCGAGGATGATGTTCACTTCATTGTCGTGCGGCAGATAATTCAGCGTCGTCACGATCGACCAGCGGTCCATCTGTGCCTGATTGATCTGCTGCGTGCCGTGATAAAGACCAGTCGTGTCGCCGAGGCCAACGGTGTTTGCAGTTGCAAACATGCGGAACGCTGGATGCGGACGGATCACACGGCTCTGGTCGAGAAGCGTCAGACGGCCAGAGGTTTCCAGAACGCGCTGGATCACGAACATGACGTCCGGACGACCCGCATCATATTCGTCGAAAACCAGCGCAACATTGTGCTGATAGGCCCAGGGCAGAATGCCATCTTTGAATTCAGTAACCTGCATGCCGTCCTTGACGACAATTGCATCCTTACCGACGAGATCGATACGGCTGACATGGCTGTCGAGATTGATACGGACACAAGGCCAGTTGAGGCGGGCTGCGACCTGTTCGATATGGGTCGATTTACCCGTACCATGATAACCGGAAACCATCACGCGACGATTATAGGCAAATCCTGCGAGGATCGCGAGCGTCGTGGTGCGGTCAAAAATATAATCCGGGTCTATTTCCGGCACATAGGAATCGCCTGCCGCATAGGCTGGCACACGCATGTCGGAATCGATCCCGAACACTTCGCGTACCGAAACCGTAGTATCCGGCAAATTGGCTATATCCCGCTCAACCTTGTTCATCATGCCTCCAGAGCGACAGGAACTGTCCTGCCGCGACATTCAAATTCAATCAGGAGGCCGATTTCCGGCGAGCCGGATGGCGCCCCTTGAGTTCAGTTGCGGGCATCCGTAATCGCATCTGCACAAAAGCGCAGTAGATGAATGTCCGTCAGGGCAAAGAATGCCCTGATACTCGGCTCATAAAGCCCAAACAGGCTTTAGCAAAAACCTGCCGTCTTGAGCAATTGATAAGCCTGAATGACCTCGCGAAATCTTTCTTCAGACCCGCGGTCACCACCATTTGCATCGGGATGGTGTTGCTTCACAAGTTCTTTATAGCGAGACTTAATCATATCGCTAGTTGAATTTGCATCAAGACCGAGTGTTCCAAGTGCCTTTACTTCCAAAGTGCGCGGTTTGCGCTGCACAGCCTTGGCAGTACCGGTGTTGTTTTTGGCATCCTTCACGAAGCCAAACGGATCACGCATACGGTTCTGATAGGCAGCAGAACCCGAACGCCGCTTTGCCATATCGGGCGACGTGCGTGTGGATCCTGTCGGATTAGAGGTCGTCGACCATGTCGGACGGTTGCCGGTGATCGCATCCTTTTGGAATTTCGAAATATCGCTGTCATTGAGACCAGAGAAATAATTGAAATTCTTATTATATTCGCGGACATGATCCACGCAGAAACGCAGATACTCACCCTCGCGCTCACGCCCAACCGGGGCACGATGCGTACCAGGCTTATCGCAACCATCCCATTGGCAGCAGGGACCACTGGACTTCTTTTCCGCTTCCTTCTTGGGACGGATGCGGATGCTGTCGAAAAATTTTGAGTTCGTTGTCATCGAATCGGATTATGCGGAATAAGAGTGACGAAACAAGAATTGACTTTTCGTCCTGAATGGTTTTGGCCACGAGGTCAGGGCGAAAATTTTATGCAGATACCAATTCCTGTGCGGATTTGCCCCACCGATTGTCGCCGGGGCGACGTCTATATGAAGCACAGCGTCTATATGGGGAGAACTGGCCCAAATGTCCATTCACAATAGCAAACAATCTTCGATGGAAGCAAAACTGCAAGCAGCGTTTGCCCCCGAAAAGCTTGAAATCATCAATGAAAGCCATCTCCATGCCGGCCATCATCACGAAGATCGTGGCGAACATGAGGTCTATGACGGCACCGGCGAAACACATTTTCGCGTGCGCATCGTGTCCGATGCTTTCACAGGCTTAAGCCGCATAGCGCGTCATCGTGCGATAAACGATCTGCTGAAAGATGAACTCAATACCGGTGTTCACGCGCTGGCGCTGGAACCTTCGGCACCCGGCGAACCAACCCGCCGCTGATCTTTCTATCTCTAAGCCTTAAGCCATTTGCGCAGACGTCCCCGCGCATTGGCATAGGGCGAGGACGTATTGAACTGAATCATGCGCCCGAGCGTATATTTCTCATACCACTCAACACCATAAAGCTCTGCGTCAGTGCGCTCCGTAATCAATGCGACCAGCGCATTTTTCGCAGTTTCAAACCGCGTCAGAAGATCGGCAAACGGCATATCTTCATAATCATGGTAAAACTTGGCCGCGAGCTTGCCCAGTTCATTCCATTTAAAACCCGTTTCCGGGAAATCAACGGAAAGCCCCTGATCCCTGCGCGTGCACCATTTGAGCACCAGCTCGTTCCAGCCAACCAGATAGGCAACCAAATCATGCACGCTCATCAGCGTGCCTTTGGCATGGCCATCCATGGTTTTGAGCGCGGATTTTTCAGGCGACACCCGACCCAGATCAAGCACCAGTCGCGCATAATTGGTTTCGATCGCCGCAAGCAGTTCCTGCTTATTTGCGGGAACGGCCATCAGGCGATCAGTCGTTCTTTAAGAAACTCAAGCACTGCCGCCGGAGGTACGTCCTTGGCAATGAATGACTGACCAATACCGCGTGTCAGAATGAAGGTCAGCGCACCGCGCGAGACCTTCTTGTCCTGTGCGATGTAATCCATCAGCTTTTCAGCGTCCGGCAAACCACCCGGCACATCTTTTAGCGACGTCGGCAGACCAACAGTCTTCAGATGCGCCTCGACGCGTTCAGCGTCTTCAATACCGCAAAGGTTCATCTTCACCGAAAAACGATGTGCTAGTGCCATACCGATGGCAACGCCTTCGCCATGCACCAGACGGCTTGAATCATATCCTGTCGCTGTTTCCAGCGCATGGCCAAATGTATGACCAAGATTAAGCAGCGCACGATCACCATTTTCATGCTCATCGCGTGCGACAACTGCGGCCTTCGAGCGGCATGATTCAGCAATGGCTTGCGTACGTTCTGCACCGCCTGCAAAAACCGCTTCCCAGTTTTTCTCAAGCCATGCGAAGAAATCCGGGCGATCAATCAGGCCGTATTTCGCGACTTCGGCATAGCCTGCACGAAATTCGCGCGGGCTTAACGTGTCGAGCACATCCGTATCCGCCAGCACCAGCTGCGGCTGATAGAAAACGCCAACGAGATTCTTGCCATATTGAGTGTTGATGCCGGTCTTGCCACCAACGGACGAATCCACCTGCGCCAGCAGAGAGGTCGGCATCTGCACGAAGTTCATGCCGCGACGCACAATGCCTGCAACAAAACCGGAGAGATCACCGACCACGCCGCCACCAAAGGCCACAACTGCGTCACCACGCTCAAGACGCGCTGCAAGCACGGCATTGGTGACAGTTTCGAGCACGGAAAACGATTTCGACTTTTCGCCCGGAGCAACGATAACCGGCGTTGATTCGATGCCTGCGCGCGCAAAACTCTCTGTGAGTGCTTCAAGATGCGCTTTGGCGATATTTTCGTCGGTGACGATTGCCACGCGAATGCCCGGAAGACGCTTCGCAACTTCTTCGCCAGCGCGTGCAACCAATCCTTTGCCGATCAGGATTTCATAAGACCGGTCTCCCAGCGAAACCGGAACTGTCACATTGTCGGCACTCATTGCATTCTCCCAGAGGCTTTAAACCTGATTCTTGTCCAGATGCGCGATCAGAACATCGATCAGCTCTCCGGCAATCACTTCTTTTTTGTCGTCGCGTGTCATGGCATGCACATCAGCCAGCGCATAAACCGGATAGCGCACATCCATCAGTCGCTGCATCACGCCGCGCGGATCATCATTCTTGAGAAGCGGACGATTTTGACGGCGCGAAACGCGATCCATTAAGACATCCAGCTCCGCGTTGAGCCAGATCGAAACACCGTTTGCGGCGATAGCTTCGCGGGTTTCGGCGTTCATATATGCGCCACCACCAGTGGCAAGAACCATCGGACCATCTTCAAGCAGACGCAGGATCACACGGCGTTCTAGATCACGAAACTCTGCCTCGCCATAGGCATCGAACAGTTCAGGGATCGTCATGCGGGCCGCAGACTCGATCTCGTTATCTGCATCCTTAAACGGCAAATTGAGCATGGTTGCCACTTTGCGGCCAACCGTCGATTTGCCTGCACCCATCAGCCCAACAAGAACAACCACTTTCGCGCCAAGAAGCTGACGAACAATGTCCGCCTTCTCGTTAATATCTGTTTGTTTTGTTGTACTGCTCATTGGCCTCATCCATTTCCTCCGGTTCCATATGAAAAACCGTGCGCCGTCAATCCTTTCATCGACAAAACCGAACCAAATACGGCTTTTTAGCGCCAAGTTCGGACGCTCCTTGCTTTCGTCTTAATAGCCGAGCATAAACAACGCATGCCCACGCTGACGCGCATTCTTCTTCTGCTCGCTGTGATTGCTGCCATAATCTATGGCGCAATGTTCTCGCTCGCCAGTTTTGTGAAGCCCACCACCCATGAAATCACCACCGAGATTCCGTCGTCGAAGTTGAAGCAGACCGTCATTGCGCCACCACAGCCAGAGCCAGTTGTGGAAGACAACACGGATAATCAGGAATAGACATGCGCGCATCACTCGCGATTGAAAATTTTCTTGAAATGATGAGTGCGGAACGCGGCGCAGCGCATAATACGCTGGAATCCTATCAGCGCGATCTGGAAGCAGCAGCCGATATGCTCACAGCGCGCAGCATCAATCTCGCTGAGGCAAAGACCGACGATATCCGTCGTGTTCTCGATAGCATGGCCGATGAAGGTTTCGCGGCTACGTCACAAGCGCGGCGCCTGTCTGCACTCAGACAATTTTATCGCTTTCTCTATGCGGAAGGCTTTCGGCAGGACGATCCGACCAGTGTGATCGATGCGCCAAAAAAGCAGAAGCCACTACCAAAAATCATGAGCGTCGAAAATGTAGGTCGCCTTCTCGACCGCGCAGCGCTGGAAGCACAGGAAGCAACGGAGCCAGCCGAGCATTTCAAGGCTTTGCGTCTCCATGCCCTTCTCGAAACGCTTTATGCAACGGGCTTGCGTGTCTCAGAACTTGTTGGCCTTCCTGTAAGTGTCGCACGAACGGACCATCGCTTTCTGATTGTACGCGGCAAAGGCTCAAAGGACCGCATGGTGCCTTTGTCGCCAAAAGCGCGCGAAGCGCTGCAAGCCTTTATCGTGGTCCGCGATGCCTTACCCGGCAGCGATGATAATCCGTGGCTGTTTCCCGCCTTCTCTGAAACCGGGCATCTGGCGCGACAGGTTTTTGGCCGTGAACTTAAAATTTTGGCAGCACGTGCCGGGCTTTCAAGCGCGTCCATCTCTCCGCATGTACTGCGCCACGCCTTTGCCAGCCATCTTTTGCAAAATGGTGCAGACTTAAGAACTGTGCAGCAATTGCTTGGTCATTCCGACATTTCGACCACGCAAATTTATACGCATGTACTGGAAGAAAGACTGCATAAGCTGGTAAGTGAACATCATCCGCTTGCCGATTAAGCGCGCGGCGTTTAAGAGAATTTCAGAAAAATTTGCAAGATGCGCTCGAAGTAAATATGTAAGGCGTCGTAAAACAGCCGTTATCTGGGGTGTTTTATGGCCAACATCTCTGGAAACGCACAATAGTCAGGCCCGATGTATAACTATCTCGATTTTGAAAAACCCGTCGCAGACCTTGAAGGCCAGATCCTTGAGCTGAAAAAACTCGCTCAGGAACAAGGCAGTGTTGAGATGAGCGACGAGATCAGCCGTCTCGAGAAACGCTCGGCCGATGCGCTCAAGGATATTTATCGCAAGCTGACCCCTTGGCAGAAGGCACAGATCGCCCGCCACCCGGATCGTCCGCACTGCCTTGAATATATCAACACGCTTTTCACCGAGTTCACACCTTTGGCCGGTGATCGCCAGTTCGCCAATGACGAAGCCATTCAGGGCGGCTTTGCCCGCTTCAATGGTCAGGCCGTTGCCATTCTCGGTCAGGAAAAAGGCTCGGACACCAAGACGCGCCTCAAGCACAATTTCGGCTCGGCCCGTCCTGAAGGCTACCGCAAAGCCGTCCGCATCATGGAAATGGCCGACCGTTTCCAGCTGCCGCTGATCACGTTTGTCGATACCGCCGGTGCTTATCCGGGCGTGAGCGCTGAAGAACGCGGTCAGGCAGAAGCCATTGCACGTTCGACCGCTGAATGCCTCAAGCTGCGCGTGCCTGTTATTTCGATCATCATCGGTGAAGGCGGTTCCGGCGGCGCAATCGCGATTGCTGTCGCAAACCGCGTCTATATGCTCGAACATTCAATCTATTCGGTGATTTCGCCGGAAGGTGCGGCCTCGATCCTCTGGCACGATTCAACGCGCGCCAAGGATGCAGCCTCCAACATGCGCATTACCGCGCAGGATCTGTTCGACCTCAAGGTCATCGACGGCATCATTCCTGAACCGCTCGGCGGCGCCCATCGCGGTAAGGAATCGACGATTGCTGCAGCTGGTGACATCATCACCGCTTCGCTGCGTTCGATGAAAGATGTCGATGGTGAGACGCTGAAGCAGGAACGTCGCCAGAAGTTCTTGGCCATCGGCCGTAATCTTTAGAACTTATTCTAAAGTCTTTTACTGAAGCATAATCTTATCGACCCTCGTTTCACCGGGACCGAATTAAGCTTCAGTTTACTATAAAATACAGAATTTCACCCCGGCGCAGCTCAAACTGCGCCGGATTTGCATCATGCCGCCATTTCCGCCATATTGCGGACACGCTGTTTTTTAGGTATTTGAGCAAGGAATTATCAACGATACCGAAAGGTTTTGTTGTTAATAAACGAATACTGAAAATTCAGATTTCGAAACAGGCTTGATGCGATATGAAGATCAGAACCGCACTTTTTGCAACTCTCATGGCCTCCGCTCTGCTTGCGGGTTGTCAGGGTTCGTCCGTTTCCGATCTCAGCCTTCGGGCTGAAAAGCCACTTTCCGAGAAAATGGTCGCCAAGATGAAGTCGAAGGGCATGACGCGCACTTCGCCTGTCATGGTTCGTATTTTCAAGGAAGAAGGCGTCCTCGAAGTCTGGAAGCAGAAGAATAACGGCAAATACGATCAGATTGCATCTTATGAAATTTGCAAATGGTCCGGTAAACTTGGTCCGAAATTCGTAGAGGGTGATCGTCAGGCACCAGAGGGCTTCTATAATGTTCGCCCCGGCCAGATGAACCCAAATTCGCAATATCACCTTGCTTTCAACATTGGTTTCCCGAACGCCTATGACCGCGCGCACAACCGCACCGGCCAGAATCTGATGGTCCATGGCGCTTGTTCGTCGTCGGGCTGCTATTCGATGACCGATGAGAGCGTGAGCGAGATTTATGCCTTTGGCCGCGATGCTTTCAAAGGCGGACAGCGTGACTTCCAGATTCAGGCCTTCCCGTTCCGTATGACTGCAGCCAACATGGCGCGTTATAAGAGCGACCCGAATTACTCGTTCTGGAAAATGCTTAAGCAAGGCTATGACACTTTTGAAGCGACCAAGGTGCCGCCAAAAGTTGACGTCTGCGAAAAGCGTTATGTCTTCAACGTACCGACACCGGATGGCCAGCCGCTTTCCGCAACCGATGCCTGCCCGCCTTCGGCCAATGCTGAATCGATGGCCTATACGACATCGTATGAAAAGACGTTCCAGTCAGCCTTTAGTGCCGCACAAAAGAAGCCTGCACCATCCATTCAGGGCATAACCGAAGCGAAGCTCGTCTCCGCATGGAGTGCCGCACGTGCACGCGGCGAAAAAGTAACGCGTGAACCACCATCGCTTTCGCCTTCATCGGCTGAAACGCCAAATGCCCCGGATATTGCGCCTGCGGCAACACCGATCTCGGTGCAGCCAGCCACAGCAATTGCAGCAACACCAGCGGTCGTTGATGCAACACAGACAGCTTCTGTTCCTGTTCCGCAGCAGAACCCAGCCATTGCAGCGCCTATGACCACGGCAAACACCGTTGCAGAAACTGTGGCAGCACCAGCGCCTGAAAAGAAAAAGGCATGGTGGAAGCTCGGCGGAAACTAATCCGCAATGGGTGAAGATGTTCCGGTCTATGATCTGAGAGGGCTTAAATGCCCTCTTCCTGTTTTAAAGACGCGCAATCGCTTGCAAAACATGGCAGCTGGCGCGCGTCTCTGGGTGGAAGCAACCGACCCTTTGTCAGGCATTGACCTTCCACATTTCTGCGCGCAGGAAGGCCACGCTCTGCTTTCGCAAGAGCGCCATGAAAACCTTCACCGTTTTCTCATTCAGAAAAAATAATTAACGGGTAGGAAATCCGGGAATTGCCAGCGGATTATCCATCATCGCGGCCCGGTCTGGACGATCAATCCCTGCCTTGCCAAGAAATGCGTCGAAAAGCTCACGCACATAGGCTTCCGGCAAATCCTTAACGATCATCACCAAAAGCGTTTCATGCTCGTCCTTTGGCCATTTTGGCAGGCGCGCGGGCGGATGGAAAATCTTCTGCACACCATGAATGACCAGCGGACGTTCCGGGTCTTCGGCAATCTGCACAATGCCTTTCACGCGCAGCAGCTTCTCGCCATGGGTCGAACGCAGCAGATCGAGAAACATTTCGAACGTCGAGAACGGAATCGGCTCCTTATGACGCAGCGAGAATGAGCGGATCGCATCATCGTGATGATGATGGTGGTGGTGATGTTCATGATCACAATCAGGGCCGCAAACATGGTCGTGGCCGTGGTCAGAATGGTGCGAATGATCGTGATGATGATCATCTTCATAGGCTTCAGCGTTCAGCCAATGCTGCACATCTGCCGTCTTGGTCTCAGGATTATAAAGCCCGCATTCAAACAGAGCCGCATAGCCCGTGCGCGTGTCCGACGCCTCCAGAATATCCGCACCCGGATTAAGCAGCTTCAGCCGCGCTTTGAGCGCTCCAAGCGCTGCCTGCGCTTCCGGCATATCGGCTTTGGTGATGACGATACGATCAGCCATTGCCGCCTGCTTGACGGCTTCCTCGTGATTATCAAGCGTCGCCATGCCATTGACGGCGTCAACGGTCGCGAGCACACCATCCAGACGGAAAGCCTGCATCAGAACCGGATGCCCCATGATCGAATGCAGCACGGGTGCCGGATCGGCAAGGCCGGTCGTCTCGATAATCACCCGCTTCAATGCCTTGATCTTTCCCGTCTGAAGACGGTCAATCAGATCAGCCAGCGTATCCACCAACTCGCCGCGCACGGTGCAGCAGAGGCAACCATCGGCAAGCTCGATCACGCCTTCGCTCGCTTCTTCAACCAGCAGATGATCGATGCTGACTTCACCAAATTCATTGATGATCACAGCAGTATCAGTAAGCGCCGGGTCTTTGAGCAAGCGATTTAGCAACGTGGTCTTGCCCGAACCAAGAAAGCCGGTCAGCACGGAAACAGGAATTGGATGCGGCATGGTACTATCTTAATTGATTGAAGCGGATGTGCGCTGCGGACGTGGCATCGGCACTGGAACCTGCGAAATATCGAGCTGTCCAACGCGTGTGATCTTCGCTGGTGGTGCTGAAACAAGTCCGACCTGAACCGGCACAGGCTCGCGGGTCATCGCGTGAATATAAGGCGAATTGAGCTGCAAACGTCCTTCGACATCGCGACCATCCCAGCGATCAGCCATGGCCTGCTGGCTGCAAATGGCCTTGCGCATATCCACTGCCTGATTAACTGCGCTGCTTGCAGGTGGCACCATCGTCCCAAGCGTCGGCACGCCCGCACCATTAGAGCGGAAAGCGTCGGTCATCAGCTGAGCTGCCTGCACCGCACGGTTTTCCTGACGATCAGCGCCCAGAACTATAGCCAGAATTGTCCGGCCCTGACGGGTTGCGGAACTGGCCAGATTAAAGCCAGACGCACAAACGAAGCCGGTTTTCATACCGTCCGCGCCGTCAAAACGACCCAGCAGAATGTTGTAATTGGCCTGTGGCTTCTTACCGTCGCCCGCGTCAATCGCTTCGGTATTAAAATAATGCGCATATTGCGGGAACTCACGACGCAGCTGCACACCAAGCACCGCCAGATCATGCGCGGTCGAATAATTGTTCGGATCATGCAGACCGTTTGGATTGGCGAAACGCGATCCGCTCATGCCGATACGCTGCGCTTCGGCATTCATACGCTTGACGAAAGCAGCCTCACTGCCGCCAACTGCTTCCGCAACGGCAACCGACACGTCATTGGCTGACTTGACCAGCATGATTTTCAGCGCGTTATCAAGCGTCAACACCGAACCCGGGCGATAGCCCATCTTGCTCGGCGGCTCTTTGGAAGCATTGACGGTCATCTTGACCGGTGACTCAAGCGTCAACTGTCCCGACTGGAGCGCCCGAAACGTGACATAAGCCGTCATCATCTTGGTAAGCGACGCCGGATACCAGCGCTGGAATGGATCCTGAGCCGAATAAACCTTACCGGTGGCCACATCGACAGCAATTGATGGGTTCGCCAGAGCGCTCGACAAAGTCAGGGCTGAAAGAGCCGCGGCTGCACAAAGGATTTTCAACGACTTCGAGATCATTCGTAGTTCCAATCAGCAAGAACGATAACCGCTTGCGAATACATCAATGAAAAAGGAGAATTTACTTTCTGTTATCTATGCCATGTGGCAATCAAAAGGCAAATAGGGATTGCCCGCTTTCACCGAAACGTCATATCCTGACAACTTCTGTACATAAAAAATCTCAGGATATTTTCGAAATGCCAGTGCTTAATCGTGTCGTCGAAACCCAAGCGGAGATCGCCGCATGGCGCCGTCATCTGCATCAAAACCCTGAACTGCTTTATGATGTTCACGACACGGCACGATTTGTCGAAGAAAAGCTGAAGTCTTTTGGTTGTGATCTGGTCGAAACCGGCGTTGGTCGCAGCGGCGTTGTCGCCGTCATCAAAGGTCGTCACGGTGATGGTCCAGCCATCGGTCTGCGCGCCGATATGGATGCGCTGCCGATTAACGAGACCAGCGGTGTCGAATGGGCCTCCCAGAATCCGGGCAAAGCACATTCCTGCGGCCATGACGGTCATACGGCAATGCTTTTGGGTGCTGCACAATATCTCGCTGAAACCCGCAATTTCCGCGGCTCTGCGGTTCTGCTTTTCCAGCCAGCCGAAGAAGGTGGCGCAGGTGCGCTTGCCATGGTTCAGGACGGCGTGATGGACCGTTTCGCGATTACGGAAGTCTATGGCGTCCATAATCTTCCAAGCTTGCCGGTCGGCCAATTTGCCATGTGCAAAGGCCCGATCATGGCAGCAACCGACGAGTTCGATCTGTCGATCAAAGGACGTGGTGGTCACGCAGCGCAGCCACACCGCACAATTGATCCGATCCTTGCTGGTTCACAACTGCATATCGCTATTCAAAGCATTGTTTCACGCAATATCGATCCGCTAGATTCGCTTGTGATTTCAGTCACAAAATTCAACGCTGGCGAAGCCTATAACGTCATTCCGGAAACTGCCAAGCTTTCGGGCACAGTGCGCACGCTAAGCAAAGAAACGCGCGCCTATGCCGAAAAGCGCATTCGCGATGCAGCGGCTGGTATCGCAGCTGTAACGGGTGCGGAAATCACCGTTCGCTACAAGAACAATTATCCGGTCACCTATAACCATGATAACCAGACCGATTTTGCAGCCCGCGTTGCAAAAAATGTCGCTGGCGAAGGCAAGGTGAAAACCGATGTAGCTCCGATGATGGCCGCGGAGGATTTTTCCTACATGCTGGAAGCGCGCCCGGGCGCTTATATCTTCCTTGGCAATGGCGATACACCTGGCCTGCATCATCCAGCCTACGACTTCAACGACGAAGCCATTCCTTATGGCGTGAGCTATTTTGTGTCGGTGATTGAAACCGCCCTCGCCGCCTGAAAAGCAATATGCAAATAAATGCGCCTGCCCCGCTTTTTGCGGGGTTGGCGAAAGCCACGAAAAACAGTATGTGTCGGAAAATGCTCAGCGCAAGCAGGGCTTTGATAGTGCTGGTCCCGTAGCTCAGTAGGATAGAGCGCAAGATTCCTAATCTTGAGGCCACTGGTTCGAATCCAGTCGGGATCACCATCAGACCAGAGGGCACCCCACACTGGTAAAGTGCCTCGTCAGATGATCTTCTTTTGGCGGTTTCTTGAAATCAGAAACCAACCCAGAATTGTTAGAACGAGCCCGCCGACGGCAAACGGCAACACCAGCACCATCAGCCAGAAGATGAACGCAGTCATCTCATCATTCCGTACTTCGGTACCCGACTGCATAATGTCAAAAATACTAATATCTGAAACGAAAAGCGTCGCGAGAAGACCACCGAGAACAACAATTCCGAGTATGAAACAGCCCCAGCCAATGCGCTGTCTGGTATCTGATAGGCGTGACAGAAAAGTCGTTACCACGGCAATTATAAGCAATTGAACCAGCAAGCTGATGACAATGATCGCGTCAACATTACCTGAATCTGATCCTGCTCCACCAAACTGAGAAAATACTGCTGGCACTAAAAGAGACGAGCCAAAGCGAGCAATTATCACGCCGAAAACAAGACTGATAATCCATTTTTTCCAGACAGGATTCATGTAATTCATTCCTTGTTGAGCCTGCTTTACCTGAAACAAAGCACTATCAATTTTATGATGTTATATACCGCGATGCTCAGACGGGCCAGCTGGCTTGCGAGAATACCCCGCCATCAACCCAGAGTGTCTGCCCTGTCACGAAGCGGGCGGCATCCGATGCCAGAAACAGCACCGGCCCTGAAATATCCTCGGCAGAACCGACGCGGCGCAATGGGGTAATCCGGCTCCAGCTTGCCGCATAATCTGGCTGTTCTTGCATCGTGCGCTCGTTGAGAATAGCGCCCGGCGCGACACAATTGACCCTGATGCCCTTGGGTCCAAGTTCTACCGCCGAAACTTTGGTGAATTGTTCAATCCCACCTTTTGAGGCCGTATAAGAAACCAGATTGGGAAAGGCGAGCTTATTGCAGCCCGAGCCAATATTGATGATCGAACCAGCTTTACCGACATCAACCATGCGTCTGGCTGCCGCTTGTGTATTCAGGAAACAGCCCTTCATATTGGTACGAATAACATCGTCCCAATCATCTTCGGAAAGCTCCAGCAAAGGTGCCCAGGCCTGAACACCGGCATTGTTGATGAGAACGTCCGGCGCATCGCCATACCAGCTGCAAACCTCATCAAAAAACTCATCCACTTCGGCAGCGGAACCAACATCGCACTCGATCCCAAGCGCCTGACCGCCTTGTGCCTCCACCTCTTCCATAAGTGTGTTTGACGGCTCTTCATCACCTTTGAAGCTGAAAGCAACAGCATATCCGGCCTCTGCGAACGCCAGAACCAAATGTCGGCCGATACCGGTGCTACCGCCTGTGACGACCGCAAATCCACTCATTCAACCCCTCCCAAAATCTTGTGAGTGAGACTTTAGTTGAGTTTTTCCAATGGTAAAGCCGGAAAGAGCGAAATAAGATTCTGGCGAAAGAGGAGTTACAAATGAATCTTGATATTCAAACTGCCAATGGTGCCTGCCACTGCGGAACCGTGCGCTTTCGCGTCAAACTATCCGATGGGCTTCACACGGCGCGCCGCTGCACGTGTTCTTATTGCCGAATGCGCGGTGCAGTCGCTGTTTCCGCAGATCTTAATGGCGTAGAAGTTCTGGAAGGCGAAGATGCGCTGACGCTCTACACATTCAATACGGGTGCGGCCAAGCATTATTTCTGCTCGAAATGCGGAATTTATACGTTCCACCAGCGCCGATCCAGCCCGCATCAGTTTGGCGTGAATGTCGCCTGTCTCGAAGGCGTCTCACCTTTCGACTTCAAGATCATTCCGGTCAATGACGGCGTGAACCACCCGTCCGACAATCCGAACTACAAAGGCTCCGGCATCGCGGGTTATCTGCGTTTTGAGGTGAACGAAGATTAACCCCGCGCGCGCCGCTTGTGTTCGTTTTTCTCCCATGAAAATACAACAGGCGGTAGCGGGTCGAGACCGCGAATAATATCCGCACCCTTTTCGCCGACCATGATGGTCGGCGCATTGGTGTTGCACGAGGGAACGCGCGGCATGATTGAGCTGTCACAAACCCGCAGACCTTCAAGGCCGCGCACTTTGAGTTCCAGATCGACAACGGCCATCGCATCCGTCCCCATCCTGCAGGTTCCGACCGGATGATGATCGGTCTTGGCATTGGCGCAGGCATAATCGAACAGATCATCATCACTGACGACCTTTAGCCCCGGCAGACGCTCCGCCATGACATAGGGCTTTAGTGCGTCTTGCTGCATAATTTCGCGCGCGATCTTCAGGCCTTCAAGCGACATCTTGCGATCATGCGGATCACTCCAGTAATTCGGATCAATCAGGGGTGCTGCAGCCGGATCATTGGAAGCCAGCCGCACGGTTCCACGCGAGCGCGGATGCAGATAAGCAGAATTAAGCGTCACCCCTGCATTCTTGAGCTTCTCGACGCCAGCTTCAATGCCCGAACCAAGCCCCAGATGAAACTGAATATCCGGTGAGCGGGCATCCGGATCAGCATACCAGAAGCCGCCGGTTTCAAAGAGGCTGGACGCCACCGGGCCAGAGCGCAGAAAGATATATTGCAGGCCAGCGCCCAGCGTCCGATGCAACTTTGCCACGCCATCATAGGTGTGATCGCCTGTGCATTCGGCAATAACAAACAGATCGAGGTGATCCTGCATGTTCTCACCCACACCCGGCAGATCATGCTTCACATTAACGCCAGCCTTTTTAAGATGGTCAGCAGGGCCGATACCCGATTGTAGCAGAAGCTTCGGTGAGCCAATAGCGCCGGACGAGACAATCACCTCACGGTTTGCGCGCAAAACCTCGCCGTTCATCAGTGTAACGCCGGTGACTAGGGTCTTTTCCAGATCGATACTGCGCACCGGCGCATTCATCCGCACAGTAAGGTTCTTGCGATCCCTGATCGTCGCGAGATAGGCAAGGGATGCAGAGGAGCGGCGGCGATTGCGCTGGGTGAGCTGATAAAAGCCGACGCCTGCCTGCTCACGGCCATTGAAATCCGGGTTATACGGAATGCCGAGTTCTTGACCCGCGCGTATATAGGCGTCGCAAATCGGCAATGGTGCGGAAGGCATCGAAACGCCAAGCGGCCCGCCATAGGAGTGAAAATCATCATTGAAACGCTGATTGTCTTCAGCGCGTTTGAAATAGGGCAACACATGGCGATAGTCCCAACCGGTGCAGCCGTCCTCAGTAGCCCATAGATCATAATCGGCTGCATTGCCGCGTGTATAAATCTGCGCATTGATGCTGGAGCCGCCGCCAATGACTTTTGCCTGCGTATAGCGCAACACACGATTTTTGAGGTGCTTCTGCGGAACGGTTTCCCAGCCCCAACTCGCTACACCCTTGGTCATCTTTGCAAAACCGGCAGGCATGTGAAACAGCGGATTCCAGTCGCTTCCGCCTGCTTCCAGCAGCAGCACTTTGATCGCTGCATCTTTGCTCAGACGATTGGCGAGAACGCAACCGGCAGGACCGCCGCCAACAATGATATAGTCGTACTTCATGCGTTTCTCCTCCCGAGAAACTAAAGCTTCGCAATCGACAGGCCACCATCGGCATTGATCGCCGAGCCCGTCGCAAAAATGAAATCACCGCCTGCAAGCCCGGCCACAATAGCGCCGACATCGCCTGCCTCGCCCCAGCGTTTCATCGGCACCAGACCACCTTCGATCAGTCCGTCATAACGCTCGGCAACACGCGCTGTCATATCGGTGCGGATGATACCGGGACGCACCTCGAACACGCCGATCCGTGCTTCGGCCAGCCGAAGTGCAAGCCCCTGCACAAAGGCTGTCAGACCCGCTTTGCTGATGCAGTAATCAAGCCTTTCGGGCGAAGTCATCACTGAAGAAACCGAACTGATCGTCACGATACTGCGCGGAAAACGCACATCCGTCACCGCCAGCATGGATTTCACCACCGCTTGCGTAAAAAACATCGTACCGCGCAGGTTCACATCAATAATCGTGTCGAAATTCTCAGGTTTCAGCCCGAGAAAATCGCCGCGCTCGACCGACCCCATGCCCGCATTGTTGACCAGACAATCAATGCCTCCAAGCTCATTCACAACGGCTTCAACCGTCGCTTCATGCGTTTCGATAGATGCCAGATCGCTTTCAAAGAAAGCCACCCTTCCCCCAAGCCCGCGCAATTCATGGATAACCGCCTCATCACGTTCACGGTCGGTAATCGCCAGATCAAACCCTTTGGCGGCCAAAGCACGCGCTATGCCAAGCCCGATACCACGCCGCCCGCCAGTCACCAGTGCCACAGATCTTTGACGGCTCATGCGAGCACCTCCGCTTGAATGTGATCAGCAACGCGCAGAGCTTGCGCCGCAATCGTCAGCGCAGGATTGACCGCCGCCGATGTCGGCAGAAACGACGCATCGACCACATAGAGATTGGGGTGGTCATAAGCACGGCAATAAGGATCAAGCGGCGCTGTTGCTGGATTATCGCCGATACGTACCGTGCCGCATTGATGCGAAGGCGTGCGGCGATCAAAAGCACGCGACAACACCACCGGAAACCCTGCTGCACGCAACGCGGATTTGAGTTTGTCGACCAGCATCAGATGCGCCTTCCAGTTGGAACGCACCCAATGCAGAATGATGCGATCACCATCCACGCTCACGCGACTTTCCGGCGATGGCAGATCTTCGCTCATCGCGTAAAAATCAATCGTATGTCCGGCAATCCGGTTCAGCATCCATTCGGGCAAACGTGGCATGTTCGCTTTCAGGATCGCACCCGACACGCGCCCCAGCAATTGCACATTGCCAAGCGGCGACCCGCCAGCCCCATCGCTGAGATAGTAATCGTTAAAGCCAAAGGTCTTCTGGTAGACGCTGTCATTGCGATAACGCGGATCAAACCCAATCACCGCACTGGCATTGTGGTTCATGAAATTGCGACCGACCTGATCGGAACGGTTCGCCACTCCCGAACGCAGCAAAAGCGCTGCTGACTGCACGGCTCCCGCTGAAAGAATGACCAGTTTGGGCCGAAGGACCAATGCCTCGCCATTCTTCGCATAGTGAACGGCTGTAATAGTTTTACCATCGGGGCCGGTTTCCAGCTTCGTTACCCGCGCGGAAGTTTCAAGCCGGACATTCGGGTGCTTGAGCGCAAGTGCTAACGGACAAGTCTCCGCATCCATCTTGCCGTCATTGCTGTTGGGATGCGCGTCCCACGGCGTTTTGGCCTTCGCCAGCCAGCGCTCAATATCAACACCCAATGGCAAGGAAGCAGGATGCAGCCCTGCCTTCTTCAGTCGTGCACGCAGATCGGCAATCGGGCTTTCATCACGGATAGCCGGATACGAATAGGGCTTTGAATGATAGGGTTCGGTCGGATCATCGCCCAATTCACCGCGCACCTGAAAAAGCTCTTCCGCCTTGCAATACCAGGGCTCAAGTTGATCATAGGCGAAGGGCCACGCCGGAGACACACCTTCAAGATGCGCAAGCTCCTCAAAATCCTCGCGCCGATAGCGCACCAGCACGGCGCCATAGAATTTGGAATTGCCGCCGACATTGTAATAATTTCCGGGATTGAACGGTGTACCATCCGTCTCATACCAGAACTCTTTCGGGCGAAAGAAACCACGCTGGAAAATGGCGCGCGGATCGCGGTTTTCCGGTCTGTCCGGCAGGCTCTCGCCCGCCTCCAGAATGAGAATGTCGGCACCTGATGCGCTCAGACCGGCGGCTATACTCGCGCCGCCGATACCTGATCCGATAATGACAATATCCGGCTGTCCTCCCAAAGCCGTCACTCCCTACTTAGCCTGCGGCATCCACCAGCCGGTACGCGCACCGATATGCATGTTGAGCGTCTTGGTTTCGGTATAATCCTCCACCGCATGACGGCCCAGCTCGCGACCCAGACCCGATTGGCGATAACCGCCAAAAGGCAGTTCCGGCGTACCGTCCATAAATGTGTTCATCCAGACCGTGCCCGCCCGCACTTTGCGGCCAATGTTCATGCAGGTATCGAAATCGCGGCTCCACACGCCTGCGGAAAGCCCGTAATCAACCGCATTGGCAATCGAAATTGCCCCATCCACCGTATCAAAAGACAGCACCGACAGAACCGGTCCGAACACTTCTTCACGCGCCACAGCCATGTCGGCTTTCACACCTGCAATAATGGTCGGTCCCATATATTGGCCAAGGCCGAGATCCAGCACATCGCCGCCATGGGCAATTGCAGCGCCCGCCTTTTTGGCCTGATCGACATAAGCGCCAACCTTGCTCAAATGCTGTGGCGTGATAATCGCGCCCACTTGCGTGCTGACATCGAGCGGATCGCCGACGATCACTTTCTTCGACAGATCAGCGACACGCCCGACAATCTCATCAACAATCGAGCGATGCACGATCAGCCGCGAACCGGCATTGCAGCATTCGCCTGCATTGAACCATGCGCCGAACACGGCCGCATCGATAAAGGCATCCATATCCGCATCCGGGAACAGGATTTGCGGATTCTTGCCACCAAGTTCCAGAGACACTTTCTTCAGCGTCTGCGCCGCATTGGCCATGGTCAGCTTGCCCACACCGGTCGAGCCGGTGAACGACACCATGTCCACATCTGGATGCGTGCTCATATGCTGGCCGACATCAGCGCCTGTTCCGGTGATGATGTTGACGACACCATCCGGCACACCGGCTTCAGCCAAAATTTCACCAAGCAACAATGTCGATCCGGAAGTCAGCTCCGAAGGCTTTACGACTGCTGTGCAGCCCGCGGCCAATGCGAATGGCAGCTTCTGGCCCACGATCAGGAACGGGAAATTCCAAGGCGTAATGATGGAAACAACGCCAATTGCCTCGCGCAGCACGACGCCGAGCGTCCCATCGCCCAGATTATTATAGCTCTCGCCATGAAGATCACGCGCAAGCGCTGCCGCATAGCGCCATATGTCCACCGAGCCTGCAATCTCGCCGCGCACCTGAGAAATCGGCTTACCCGCTTCAATTGCATCGAGATAAGCAAGCTCTTCGGCCCGAGCTTCAATCAGATCGGCGGCTTTCAGCAAGATCAGCGAACGTTGAGATGCGGTTTTAGACGACCAGCGCCCGTCGTCAAAAGCCTTTCGCGCGCTCGCAACCGCGCGTTCCACATCAGCCTTGTTGCCCGCCGGATACCGGCTCACGGTCACGCCATGGCCGGGCGCTACGCGTTCAATAGTCTCACCGCTTTGGCTTCCAACCCATTTACCATCGATCAGCATCGAGAATTCACGAACTTCAAGCCCGTTTAGTGGCTGCGGTTTTACGACTACGCTCATCACCATTTTCCTTCAAAATTTGCTTCGCGCTTTTCGGTAAACGAGCGCACGCCTTCTTTCAGATCACCGGTCTTGGCGACCAGAATGGAACCTAGCGCCTCAACTGCCGTGCCATTATCCTCGCCATTGGCGACCGACAGCATCAGTTTGGAAATTTCCAGCGCAGCGGGTCCGCGTTTTGCCACCCGCGCCGCATAATCTTGGGCTGCTTTTAAAGCCGCACCCGTCTCCACCACATGATCGACCAGCCCATGCGATAGCGCTTCGTCTGCGGTAAACATTTCGCCACCCAGCACCATGCGGCGCACGATCTGCGCACCGAAGCGGCGCACAAGACGCTGTGTGCCCGACCAGCCGGGGATCATGCCGAGCGAGGTTTCCGGCAGGCCGATTTTTGCCTGTCGCTCAACAATGCGGATATCGGCGGCACCCGCCAGTTCCAGACCGCCGCCCAGAGCATGACCGTTCATCGCTGCGATCAGTGGTACACGCAAAGTCGCAAGCCGCTCAAACACACGATGACCGTAGCGTACCCAGGCATGGCCGAATTCTGCCGGTTCCATGCCGCCCCAGGCCTTGATGTCGCCGCCTGCGGAAAAAGCCTTGCCTTCGCCGGTCAGGATCGCAACGCGCACGGAGCACTCCGCTTCCACCCGATCACAGGCGGAAGATAATTCCTGCAAAAGCTCAATATCAAACGCATTGAGCTTTTCGGGCCGCTTGATGGTCATGACGGCGATGTGGTTCTCAATCGAGATGTCTATCCGTTGAGCCATTTAAGCCTCCAGCTTTCGCGCAGGCTTTTGCGGCAGTGTCAGACCAATCGGCTCGTCACGGAACAGTGCCTCATCCATGAGTTTAAGCTGATCCGAAACAATCAGCGGAAACTCAGCTTGGTCCAGAATATGCGTCTGCAAATCCACACCCGGCGCAATCTCGGTGAGCACGATGCCTTGCCGCGTCAGCTTCAAAACCGCGCGTTCCGTAACATAGGTGATGTCCTGTCCCTGCGCGACACTGCGCGGACCGGAGAATGTAACATGCTCAACCTCATTAACGAGCTTTTTGAGCTTGCCTTCCTTCTCGATCACCAGCTTGCCGTCTGCAACCGAGAGCTTGGCCCCTGCATTGAACATGCCGGAGAAGACGATCTTCTTGGCCCTTGCAGTAATATCGACAAAACCGCCAGCACCAGCAGTCACATGCGGACGGAATGACAGCTTCGATACATTGACCGAGCCGTCGCGTCCGATCTCAAGGAAGGACAGAAGTGAAGCGTCGAAACCCGCCCCCTGAAAATAGGTGAACTGATAGGGTGACGGCATATAAGCATCAGCATTGGACGCGCAGCCAAAGGCAAAGTCGAGAAGTGGCACGCCGCCAACTGCCCCCTGCTCAATCACCCAGGTCACCGCACCATGCAGACCCTCTTCCAACAGAATGCGCGGCACATTGGCGGAAATGCCGAAGCCAAGATTAACCACACTTCCTGCCTGCAACTCCTGTGCGACACGCCGCGCAATCGCCTTCTGAATATTGAATTCAGGCAAGCGGAATGTATCGAGCGGACGGAAAATCTCGCCGGAAATTGCCGGATCGTAAAGTGTCTGTGTTGTCTGCTTCTGGTCGGGATCAACGACGATATAGTCAACCAGAACGCCCGGAACGCGCACATCATGCGGTTTCAGCGTGCCTTCCTTGGCGATGCGCTTTACCTGCGCAATGACGATGCCGCCATTGTTGCGCGCAGCCAGCGCCTGATCCAGCCCACCAAGATATGCGCCCTCATGTTCATAGGTGAGATTGCCGCGTTCATCAGCAGTGGTAGCGCGGATGATCGTCACATGCGGCACGATATTGGGGAAATAGAGCCAGTCCTCACCTTCAAAACTGACCTGCTTGACGACCGGCTCCTCACGCGCCTTGTCGTTCATTGCCGATCCCTGACGCTTGGGATCAACGAAGGTATCAAGCCCCACTTTGGTCAGTACACCGGGACGCTTGGCAGCCGCCTCGCGATGCATATCAAACAGAATACCAGACGGAATATTGTAGGCCGGAATCTCGTTATTGGTTATCATCTGCCAGATCAGCGGCGGCTCAGAACTTGATGGCCCTGACGGATAAGAACCACCGATGATCTTTTTAAGAAGCCCCTTTTTGGCGATGTAATCGACACCCTTGATGCCACTCATATCGCCAGCGGCAATTGGGTGCAGCGTGGTGATATTCTGGGGATGACCGGTTTCATCAAAACGCTCGCCAATGGCTTTCAGCATCATATCCGGGCAGCCGAGGCCGCTCGATGAAGAAACCGAAACGACAGCGTTGTCGGGAATAAGTGATGCTGCTTCCGCAAATGAAATATGTTTGCTCATAATTTTTAAAGTCCTGAATGAACAGCAGTTGCCTTACCGGTCTTTGCAGCCTCAAGCACGGCAAGCCCGGTCGCAAGCGACCAGATGCCATCCTCCAGAGTTGCGGAAGGCTGACCTTTACCTGCGATGGCATTATGGAAAGCCTGCAAGGCGGTTTCGTAGAGATTCTTCTGGTCGAGCGGCAATTCGTGCTCGCCATCCTTGTCACGCAGAATGACGGTTCCCACCGGCTTTTGCGTCATGACATTGCGTGCAATGAGTGAGCCTTCGCTGCCATGCACTTCAAAGCCGGTTTCCGCATATTTGGTGGTGAATGCATCGTGGAACTGAGCAATCGCGCCGGAGGAGAAGCGCAGCACACCCATCACACCGTCTTCCAGCCCTGCGCCGCTTAAGCCACCCTGCTGGCTGAAAGCCACAGCTTCGACCGGGTCTTCACCCAGCACAAAGCGTAATGTATCGGCATCATGCACGGTAATATCGAGGATCACACCACCGCCCGCATCAGGGCGCTCAATGCGCCAGCCTTGCAAATGCGGCGGCAGATAAACCGCGTGGAAAACCCGCGCGGCAAGCGCCTTGCCGATCTTGCCTTGGGCTATCGCATCACGCATGGCGCGGTGGCTTGCAGCATTGCGCAAATGATGATTTGTGCCCGCCACAACGCCCGCTTCACGCACGGCTTTCAGCATTTCGTGGGCATCGCCAATCGTCAGCGCCAGCGGCTTTTCGCACAGAATATGCTTGCCTGCTTTGGCGGCGGCAATCGCCTGATCGCGATGCAGTTCATTGGTTGTGGAGATATACACAGCGTCGATTTCCGGATCATTCAACAGCGCATCAAGGCTTGTCACCGAGCGGGAAATACCATTCTCGCGGGCATAAGTTTCGCCACGCGCAGCATTGGTGCTGTAAACGGACGCAACTTCGCCACGGGTCGCGCGAATGGCACCAATGACCCATTCTTTTGCAATGGTGCTTGCGCCTATAAGGCCCCACTTTGCCATGCGAATTTCTCCTCCTTTTTAGATTGCGTACCGCAACTTGCACGCACCGCAAGACGCACCGCCAAACGCTGCGCCTCCGCCTCCACCCGTTCCGAATTGATCTGTTTCAGCAAAAGCTGCGCCGCACGTTCTCCCAAACCTTGCGGATCAACAGCTACAGTTGTCAGTGCCGGAACAGCGGTCTTTGCTTCGATCACATCGTCAAAACCAACCACAGCGAAATCCCGACCCGGTTCCAAATTTGCAGCGCGCAAACCATCGCAGACCCCAAAGGCCACAGCATCATTGAAGCACACTGCCGCCGTCGGCTTCATGCCGTGCCGCAACATGCGCTCAACTGCTTCAACACCGCCAGCACGTGAAGGCGCAGAGGTGAAGACCAGCGCATCATCAAACACGATGTCCGCCTGCTCAAGCCCCGCACGATAGCCCGCAACTCTTTCAGCAAAAACAGCGGTATCCGCATAGCCGCCCATGAAAGCGATTACGCGATGCCCCAGCGAGAAGAGATGCTCAACCGCCTTTGCCACACCGCCACGATTGTCCGAAACAATCGACGACACACCCGATCCCGGCACATCGCGCACCATCTGCACAACCGGCAGGCCGCTTTTTGCTAAAGGTTTCAGATCACTAGCCTCGGTGCCACGCGCCGGCGAAACGATCAGCCCGGCAATGCCATGCTCACGCATCGAAGCAATCACCTCACGCTGGCGATCAATGCTTTCCGCTGTATTGGCGAGAAACTGCACATAGCCTGCCGATTGCATGACGCGATCAACACCAACGGCAAGCTCAGCAAAGAAGCTGTTGGTCAGATCATTGACCACAAGCCCAATAATCTTCGATTTCGACTGCCGGAGATTGGCGGCCGAGCGATTATAGACATAGCCGAGCTTCTCAATCGCTTCCTGAACCTTAGCCCGGGTCTCGGCATGGACCAGAGGACTATCGCGCAGAACAAGCGATACAGTCGACTTCGACACACCTGCTTCGCGTGCGATATCGATGACTGTGACGCTGCTCTTGCTCATATCTGTCTCCTGTTCCGCCAAGTTAATTGGAACGATCTAAATTTGTCAACTTTTTTAATAAACACGGAACTGCTGTATTCTTTGACATCGGTATTGCTTATTTTTTGAAGAGTTTCACGACGATAAATGCAAAATCAGAGCCTGAAATCGCATTTTTTATGCACCATATTGAAATTTGGAACGATCTAAATTATTCATGTGGTCGTGGAGTTAGAGGACTGACATGAGCGCATCATCAGAAAAAATGCTGACCCTGCCAATCGCTGACGGCAGTGTAAAACCATATCACCTGATCGGCACCCCGACACCGCGCCCCGCCTCTCCTCCGAAATTCAACCGCATTGCCTATGCCGCAGCGCATGTGGTTTCAGACCCGCTGAGAGACAGCAATCCATGGAACAATCCGGCAATTGACTGGGATGCGACTATGGCTTTCCGCCATCACCTCTGGAGCCTCGGCTTTCAGATCGCAGAAGCGATGGACACTTCACAACGCGGCATGGGTCTCAATTGGGCCGGGGCGCAGGAGCTGATCCGCCGCTCACTGGAAGAAAGCAAAACCGTAGCAGGCGCAGATCTGGCCTCTGGCGCTGGCACTGACCATCTCGATCCGTCAGAGACAAAAAGCCTTGATGACGTGATTAAGGCTTATGAAACCCAAGCTGAATTCATCGAAAAACACGGCGGTCGTTTCATTCTGATGGCCAGCCGCGCACTCGCCCGCATCGCCCGTTCGCCAGAGGATTATGCCAAGGTCTATAGCCATATTCTCACCCATGCCCGCGACAAGGTCGTACTACATTGGCTGGGCGATATGTTCGACCCACAACTCACAGGTTACTGGGGTTCCGACAAGTTTGAAGATGCGCTTGATACGGTCATTGGCATTATAGAGGCCAATCGCGACAAGGTTGAAGGCATCAAGATTTCACTGCTCGAAGAGCGCTACGAGATCGCACTGCGCAACCGGCTCCCCGATGGCGTCCTCTGTTTCACGGGCGATGATTTCAACTATGCGCCATTGATCGAAGGCGACGGCGACAAACACAGCCATGCACTGCTTGGCATTTTTGACGCCGTAGCACCACAGGCTTCAAGCGCGCTTGCCGCCCTCGCCGACGGTGACAATGCCCGCTTCCGTGCTATCATCGAGCCAACTGTGCCACTATCGCGCAAAATCTTTGAAGCGCCGACGCAGTATTACAAGGCAGGCGTTGTGTTTCTCGCCTGGCTTAATGGACACCAAAGCCATTTCACCATGCCCGCCGGAATGCAATCGGCACGCAGTATCCTGCATTACGCGGATATTTTTCGCCTCGCAGATCAGGCAAATGTGCTGGATAAGCCGGAACTTGCAATTATCCGCATGAAAAGCCTGCTGGATATTTACGGTGTGAAATAAACTCATCTATTTCAATAATAATATTTCAACTATAAATACGTGAAATTTAAAATAAATAGTAATATTATTAAGTATTCTATATCGATAATTTATAATAAAAAGATATATTTCGAAAAATAAAAATTGTATTGATTTTTATATTTCATTCGGACAAAAATACAAAAACTAACAGTTATCAATTTATTTCATTTAAATTACATCATTCTTGTGTAGAGATGAGTTAAATTCATGTCAGTAAATAAGACTATTATAAACTCATCAATACTTGTATCACTGAGTTCCTATGCGTTTGCGGAAGCTCCTGTTTATGAGGTTCATGGCTCATTTGGAGGGGCTCGTGCTGATGCGGTCAGTGTGTCTGCAAACGGAAAAGTATTTGGCGTGCGCCGTATGTCTTCCAGTGGCGCTTACGACAAATCATTTATCGTCACTCCAGACGGAATAACGGATATCGGATCACTCATCGACTCGGGTGGGACAGCGCTTATGGCAGTCTCGGCAAACGGGGTTGCAGCAACGGGTATCAGCACCGTCAACGCAACAGAAAGCCACGCTTTCTGGTGGTCATTCGATACCGGCATGATCGACATAGGCACGCTCGGAGGGGCGGCTTCTTATGCCAACAGTATTTCATCAGACGGAAATGTCGTTGCGGGTGATAGCCAGACCAACAATAACGCGACAATTGCTTTTCGATGGACGCCTCAGGACGGTATTCTAAGCCTTGGTACCCTCGGTGGAGACGTATCTTTCGCAAATGCTGTGTCCGCGGATGGCAGTACCATTGTTGGATACTCAACAATGGACAGCTTCGAAACAAGAGCATTCCGCTGGACACAATCCTCCGGAATGTACAACCTGGGTAGTCTTGGCGGCAATAACTCAACTGCCCGGGGTGTTTCATCCGATGGATCAGTTATCGTCGGAACCAGTGATACCAGCGACGGCCAGCAGCATGCATTCCGTTGGACGGCGCAAACAGGGATGGTCAATATACATTCGCTTCTGGGCTCTCAACAAAGCATAGCAGATTTGGTTTCTGCCGATGGAAATGTTGTCGCTGGAGCGGCCATTTTCGATACCGGCTTTAATGAGGCATTTCGCTGGACTGCACAAACAGGAATGATCAGCCTCGGCTCGCTCGGCGGTGGGCTTTCTCAGGCTCTGAGCATGTCCGCGGATGGCAGTGCAGTTGTCGGTTACAGCTACACAGACACGATGGCAATGCACGCCTTTCACTGGACTACCCGTGACGGCATGATCGACCTTGGCACGATAGGCGGCACCAGCGCAGTGGCATGGGACATTTCTGAAGACGGCAGTGTCGTCGCCGGAATGTCGGAAACAGCCGAAGGCAATATTCATGCGACATTATGGAAGATTCCAAAGCCTGAACCGGTCATCGATCCAGTGGTCACTCCTGAAACCCCGACAACAGATCCAGAGACTGGGCCAAACCCAGGCGAAAATCCCGGCTCTGGTCCCGTAATCACTCCATCACCAACCGAACCATCAATTGAGGCGCCTGTGATCATCGACGTCGATCACACGGTTGCCACGGTTCTTAAGCTGGCAAACATTGGTTTCTCCGCAATGGAAGCGCAGCGCCTCACAGTCAATAAATTGCAAGGGGTCTGCAATGTAGATGCAGCAGGTAAGACCTGTTTCACGCAATTCACGGATTTTAGCGGATTTGGCGATCAGCGAGACCTCTTATCTGGTTTAACTCTGGGCCATGGCTTTACAGAAAACTTCTCAGCCGGTTTAACGCTGGCGCATTCATTCTGGCGTCAACAACCAGATGGATATAACTCCGGCAGCGACAATTTCGGCGGCGGTGCTTATGCGCAGTGGCAAGACAAGACCGCATCCGGCGAATGGTATATGCGTTTTACCCTCGCAGCCAATCGCTACGATGCCGATATTATGCGACCCCGCCTGGATTATACCGAAGCTGGAACCGGCGAAAGCCGCGTGCAAGGCTGGAGCTCGGCGCTGGAAGCCGGACGCACTGAAAATCTAAGCTTTAACAATGCGCGTTTCGGCTATTATGGCGGACTTCGTTATAGCGAGGTCACCATGGACGGTTACACCGAAACCAATGCGGAGTTTCCATTCACATATAGCGATATGACCTATAGGCTCACGACTGCATATGCAGGAGCCAATTATAGTGCAGCACTCAATGATCGGCTTCGTTGGTCCGCCAATATCGAAATCGAACAGGATCTTGTGCACGACGATCCGGAGTTTAACGCAAAAGCAGATTATATTGGCGGGCTGGTATTCAGCTCTGACTTTGCCCACACTCGAGGTTCGGCATCCACAAGTCTGATTTATGCAATCAATGACTCAGTCGATCTGTCATTCACGCCCTATCTCATTCGTACGGCAACCCGGGAAAATGCCCTCGGAGCAACGGCCAGAGTATCCGGCAGATTTTAAACGATCATCTTAAACTTGTCAGAAGATAGGTTTAAACCCAATAAAAAGCCTCGCAGAATATTATTCTGCGAGGCTGTCATATGTCTCGAAAACCGTTTCGCAGTTTTCAAAACTAGCTTTAATTAGCACCTCAGCGCCAGCCGAGAGCCGGTGCCACATGCTTGAGGATCGCTTCAATCACATGCGCATTATATTCGACGCCGAGCTGATTTGGCACGGTCAGCAATAGCGTATCGGCTTCAGCAACCGCTTCATCCTGAGCCAGCTCTTTGATCAGCGCGTCCGGCTCAGCCGCATAGGAGCGACCAAAAATAGCGCGGGTGTTCTCATCGATATAGCCGATGGAATCCTGCTCCTTGCTGCCACCACCAAAATAAGCGCGGTCGCGATCATCAACCAGTGCAAAGATGCTGCGGCTTACTGAAACGCGTGGCGTTCTGGTATGTCCGGCTTCTTTCCAGGCTTCACGATAAGCACGAATTTGCGCAGCCTGCTGAACATGGAACGGCTCGCCCGTTTCATCATCTTTAAGCGTCGAGCTTTGCAAATTCATGCCAAGCTTTGCGGCCCAGCGTGCCGTTGCATTGGAGCCTGCACCCCACCAGATGCGATCGCGCAGACCTTCCGAATACGGTTCAAGACGCAACAGACCGGGAGGGTTTGGGAACATCGGACGCGGGTTTGGCTGGCCAAAGCCCTGCCCTTTGAGTGCCTCAAAGAAAACCTCGCCATGTTTGCGGCCCATATCGGCATCGCTTGCGCCTTCTTCCGGTGCATAACCGAAATAGCGCCAGCCATCGATCACCTGCTCTGGCGAGCCACGGCTCAGACCAAGCTGCAGGCGGCCTTGCGAGATAAGATCAGCAGCACCGGCATCTTCCGCCATGTAAAGCGGGTTTTCATAGCGCATGTCGATGACGGCAGTGCCGATCTCGATCTTACTGGTTTTTGCACCCACGGCTGCAAGCAGCGGAAAGGGCGACGCAAGCTGGCGTGCAAAATGGTGCACGCGGAAATAAGCACCGTCTGCGCCAAGTTCTTCAGCTGCAACGGCCAGATCAATCGACTGCAAAAGCGCGTCACCTGCCGAGCGGGTGCCCGACTGTGGTGAAGGCGACCAATGTCCGAATGAAAGAAAACCTATCTTTTTCATATTCATTTTCCTCAAGTGCCCGTCCTGTGCGTGCGGCTGCACTTTTCAAGTGTTCTCGCAGAATATGGCTTTGCGCGATAGCCATTGAAAGTGGGCTGAACACTGTGTTCATGAAACAGAATATAGCGGCGTAATAAAACAGCGAATGCCGACACGTTGACAGTCTATACGGACCCGATTAAGCCTTGTTATCAGGCGGATAAACCTTCAATTCCGGCACATAGCCGTTGTTGAACATTCGGGTGTAAGCCAACAAAATGCCTTCACAAGGCGACGCACCAAAACAGGGGAGATTTTCATGCGTTCTATGCTTCTGGCCTTGCTGGCCGCAACAGCACTTGCCACATCGGCGCAGGCCAAAGATGTGACCGTTGCTGTCACCGCTATCGTGGAACATCCAGCACTTGATGCTGCGCGTGATGGCGTTAAGGATGCGCTGGCTGCGGCTGGCTTCAAAGAAGGTGAAAATCTTACCTTCGTCTATCAGTCAGCACAGGGCAATCCGGCAACTGCCGCACAGATCGCACGTCAGTTTGTTGGCGATGGCCCGGACGTAATCGTTCCAATTTCGACACCTTCGGCGCAGGCTGTTGTTTCCGCAACGCGTGATATTCCGATTGTCTTCACCGCAGTTTCCGATCCGGTTGGCGCGCAGCTCGTCAAGGACATGGCCAAGCCAGGCGGCAACGTCACGGGCCTGTCCGACATGTCGCCGGTTGTTGAGCATATCAAGCTCATCAAGGAAGTGATGCCGAACATCAAGAAGCTCGGCTATCTGTACAATTCCGGTGAAACCAATTCTGTTTCGCTGCTGGAAGCACTGAAGGCTGCGGCTGCGGCTGAAAACATCGAGATCGTTGAATCGGCTGCCACCAAGTCGGCTGAAGTTCAAGGCGCTGCGCGTGCGCTCGTTGGTCGTGCAGATGCGATGTATGTCCCAACCGACAACACCATCGTCTCGGCTCTTGAAAGCGCTGTCGGTGTTGCTGAAGAAAGCAAGCTGCCACTCTTCACCGCTGACACGGACTCTGTGAAGCGCGGTGCGTTGGCTGCTCTCGGCTTCAACTATTACGATGTTGGCAAGCAGACCGGCGAAAAGGTTGTGGCCATTCTCAAGGGCGAAAAGCCGGGCGATATTCCAGTTGAAATCGCCAAGGGCACTGATCTCGTCATCAATCTTGGTGCAGCCAAGAAGATGGGTGTTGAGCTCCCGCAGGCTGTGATCGACCGCGCGACCAGCAAGATCGACTGATTACGATACATATTGTAAGTGTAAAGGGCGGGATCAAATCCCGCCCTTTTGTTTTAAACCTGTCGAGTTTCTGAAATGCCCGCAATCCGCATCCTTCCAGCCGATGACAACACCAATGGCTGGAGCAAAATCCTTTCCCCCCGCACCCCGAACGCATCGCTGAAAAGCGATATCAAGGCTGACTGGATTGTACTTGGAGCGGGTTATGCAGGAGTGGCTGCGGCGCGGAGGCTGGGTGAAAACCGCCCCAATGACCAGATCGCGCTGATTGATGCGCAAGAGGTTGGTAAAGGAACATCAGGGCGAGCAGCAGGATTTGCGATTGATCTGCCGCATAATGTCAGCTCATCCATGGAAGAGCTAGCCAAGTCACACAGCTACCGCGCATTGGCGCGCGCCGCCATTGATCATCTAAAACAGCAAATCGATCAGCATGGAATCGACTGCGACTGGCGACAGGATGGCAAGTTTCACGCTGCTGTTTCCGATCAGGGTGTGCGCGAGGTTCTGGAGCCGACGGTTAAAGAACTCGAACGCCTCAAGGAGCCTTTCGACTGGATGGAAGGCGATGCTCTCGCCAAACGGCTCGGTACAAATCATTTCAAAGCGGCGATCTTCACCTATGGCACATCGCTATTGAACCCGGCTGCTCTGGTGCGCGGTCTTGCCGATAGCCTGCCCAACAATGTGACGCTTTATGAGAATTCGGCTGTCACCAAAATCGATTATGGCGAGCGCATTCTCATCACAACGGCAAAAGGCAGCATTCAGGCACCAGCGATGATCCTGACGGTCAATGGTTTTGGCGAGCAGTTCGGCTTTTTCAGACGAAAGCTGTTGAATTTTGCAGCCCATGCCAGCCTTAGCCGTAAGCTTAACGATGCTGAATACAAAGCAATCGGCGAAGTCGCTCCTTGGGGTCTGACACCTGCCAATTCCTTTGCGGGCATCACCATGCGCCTGACATCGGACCGGCGCATTCTCGTCCGGCAGAATGTGCATTTCTGCCCCTCGCTGCGTCAGTCAGATGTGCGCCGTGAAACAATCAAACGCGAACACAAACGCCTGTTTGATGAGCGTTTCCCGATGCTGCCTCATGTGGATATGGAACATACATGGACGGGCTTTATCTGCCTGTCACGCAACGGCGCACCGGGTTTTGGGCAGATCGCAAAGAACATCTACACATCGCTTTGCCAGAATGGTGTCGGTATCACGAAGGGGACCATCGGTGGCATTCTCGCAGCCGACATGGCCTGTGACATCGACAATCCACTGATCGACGACATGCTAAAACTTGGTTCTCCAACCGAACTTCCGCCACGGCCTTTCCTTGATATTGGCGTGCGTGCGCGTTTTGCTTGGGAATTGTGGCGTGCGCGCGGAGAAGTGTGAGCGAAATCCAGTGAGCTGAATGTTGTAACAGGCGCACAGACTGGTGCTTTTTGGCGCATTCGCAGCGATAATGCTTGCTTATTGGAGCTTTTGGGTTGTATCGGGAAAAGACAGAGCCAGAACAATCGCAAGCAATAAAATTGCGCATGAAAAACCGGGGAATGGTTCCAGATACAAATGTGTTTGGAACAAACTCAAATCAAAACCGGTCGTGATTGAGACAGGCCTTTCGAGCATGAGTGGCAGAAGCCGCCATGTTTGAAGGCCAATGAATAGTGTTTGCCGCAAGGCCGTATTCATGTTCAGCCACGGCAAAGAACAAGGAATCTCAATGTGAGTCAGATCGCCTTCTGGGGTGCGGTCGAATTGGGCCTCGTCTTCTCTTTTGTCGCTATCGGCGTCTATCTGGCTTTCCGCGTGCTCGATTTCCCCGATCTGACCGTGGATGGCTCGTTTCCGCTGGGTGCAGCCGTAACAGGCGTTCTGATCCTTGCAGGCTGGAATCCATGGCTGTCTGCCGGTGTCGCGATGATTGCCGGATCAATTGCCGGTCTCGTCACCGCAACGTTGAATGTGCGCTTTAAGATTCTTAATCTTCTGGCATCCATTCTGACGATGATTGCGCTGTTCTCGGTCAATCTGCGTATTATGGGCCGCCCGAATATCGCGCTGATCAATCAGGACACGATGCTGTCGCCGTTCTTCGGTCATGGCATTCCTGAATATTACGTGCGTCCGGCATTCCTTTTCGTACTCGTCGCAATCACGGTTTTCCTCGTCTGGCGCTTCCTTGAAAGCGACATGGGCCTTGCCATGCGGGCAACTGGTGCCAACCCGAAAATGGCGCGTGCGCAGGGCGTGCGCACCGATCGCCAGATTTATCTCGGTATGGCACTCTCCAACGCGCTCGTGGCGCTTGGTGGTTCGCTTTTCGCCCAGACAAACGGCTTTGCCGACGTAACTTCCGGCGTGGGTACAATCGTGGTTGGCCTTGCCGCCGTAATCATCGGTGAAACATTGCTGCGCTCGCGTCTGATCCTCGTGATCCTGATTGGCTGTGTGCTTGGTTCGATCATCTACCGCATCGCTATTCAGCTCGCGCTTTCCAATGGCAGTATTGTTGGCCTTCAGGCTTCCGATCTCAACATCGCAACAGCACTTCTCGTCACCTTCGCGCTGATATTGCCGCGCCTGCGCCGTGGAGGAGCATCATCATGATTGAAGTCTCCAATCTTGAAGTTATCTTCGGTCGTGGAACACCACTCGAAAAGCAGGTTCTGAACAAGATCAACCTGACGATGGAACAGGGTTCGTTCGTCACTGTGATTGGTTCCAATGGCGCTGGTAAATCGACTATGCTCGGCGTTCTGGCAGGCGATGTTATCCCGACCGCTGGCAAGGTGGTGATCAGCGGGCAGGACGTGACCCGAAAATCAACCGCAGAGCGGGCTGGTCTGGTAGCACGCGTGTTTCAGGATCCGTTGGCTGGCAGCTGTGGAACACTGACGATTGAGGAAAATCTGGCACTGGCTGCATCGCGTGGAACACGTCGTGGTTTGACCCACGCGCTCAATTCTAAGCGCCGTGAATGGTTCCGCGAACGCGTGGCAAGTCTCAATCTTGGCCTCGAAAACCGTATGCAGGATCGCATGGAGCTTCTCTCCGGTGGTCAGCGTCAGGCGCTCTCGTTAATCATGGCAACATTGGCGGGTTCAGAAGTGTTGCTGCTTGATGAGCATACGGCAGCGCTTGATCCCGGCATGGCTGAATTCGTCATGGAACTGACCCGCACGCTGATTACTGAGAACAAGCTCACAGCGCTGATGGTTACGCATTCGATGCGTCAGGCGCTTGATTATGGCGACCGCACGATCATGCTGCATGGCGGCAAGATCCTGCTCGACGTAACCGGTGACAAACGCAAGACGCTCAGCGTTGAAGATCTGATCGAAATGTTCCGCAAAGTGCGTGGACAGACGCTTGATGACGATGCTTTGCTGATCGAATAGCGTTGCAAACAGCTTTGTTTCACAGCCGCCGCTCAGTTTGACCGGCGGCTGTTTTGTTAAAAGCTAGGATTATTTAGATTCTGGTTATGGATAGCCGAAAATGGTGTCTTTTCGAGACCCAGCGCGCAGTGTACTGATAGTACATGAGCACTGGAAGCGCAGAAAAGCGCCATTTGCAGGCAGACAGAACCTGAATATGGATATATCCTAATGGCGCAGAAGAAAGCACACGAAGTAGATCAATTTCTCAGCAAACCGAGCAGCTCGTTTCCGGTTGTGCTGCTCTATGGGCCTGATAAGGGGCTGGTGAACGAACGTGCGCGCCGTTATGCAAAGGCCACCAAACTACCGCTCGATGATCCCTTCGCGGTCATTCGCATGGAAGCCGACGAGATTGATGCTGATCCGGCAAAGCTGGCCGATGAAGCGCGCACAATCTCGATGTTTGGCGGCGAGCGGCTGATTTGGATCAAGAATGCTGCCGGACAGAAAAAGCTTGCCGAAGCCGTGAAACTTCTGGCGACCGAGCCGCCGCGTGAAACCTATATTCTGGTTGAAGCAGGCGATCTCAAAAAAGGCGTTGGCCTGCGCGGCGCGGTTGAAAACGCGCCAGCTGGCATGGCCCTGCCATGCTACTCAGATGATGCACGCGGCATTGATGGCGTGATCGACGATGTTCTGTCCGAATGGAAAATGCAGATCACTGTGGATGGCCGCCAACTGCTGCGCGCCAGCCTTGGCGGTGACCGGCTGGCCACGCGTGGCGAGCTGGAAAAGCTTTGCCTCTATGCGCGGGGCAAAGAACGCGTCGACATAGACGATGTGCGAGAAGCTGTGGGTGACGTTGCAGGACTTTCTACCGATGAAGTCATTGATGCAGTTCTGACGGGCGATTTACGCCGTTTTGAGACGACATTCGACCGCGTCGTGAAATCGGGAACTGCACCGTTCTTGGTGCTCAATACTGCATCCCGTCAGTTCCAGCAGATTCAGACGCTGCGTCATATTGCAGACACTGAGCGCAAAAGCGCTTCTATCGTGGTCGCCTCTGCGCGTCCGCCAGTGTTCTTTAATCGCAAGAAGCTAATTGAGAATGCGGTTAGCCGCTGGAATGCTGAAAGCCTTTCCCGCGTGATGGAACGCCTACAACGCGCAGTCCTTGAAAGCCGCCAGAATGCGGCACTGGCGGTTCCTATTATCCGCCAGTGCCTGCTCGCAATCTCGGTGGAAGCTGTGAAGCTATCGCGCAGGTAGATTGATTGTTTCACATCTAGCCCAGTTTAAGCTTCGGACTTTCCTGATATTTCCGCCACAACGAAATAAGCCAGCCGCCAAAATAGCCCGCTGAAGCGCCTGAAACCAAGGCAGTTACATACATCAATGAGCTATGATCTTCTGGGTAGATCACATTCAGAACTGCCAACACATATTGCGCACAGAAGAATATCACATTGCGTATGAGCGGCAGCGTTGTGCCTGCGCGTTCTATGCGCTTCGTTTCACGATCAACCGCCAGAATGCGTGGCCCGGTCAAAAAGCCCAGCGGCGCAAACAGTGCCAACCCTAAAAACCAGGCGATTAGAAACGAACTGAACTGGTCCGACGTATCATCAAAGTGCAAGAAGCCTACACCGATGAAAATCACCGGCACAAAAAGCATTCTCCAGAGCGAAACCGTTTGTGTTTCACGCCCCTTGATCCCCGTTATGATCAGATAGACGAGCAATCCCCAGACATAGACTGGCGTGTGAATGATGATTTGCGTCAGCAGTTCCATGAATTGCGCTCTCTCCCCGCCCCTCTGATCTGGGCGCTCTATCTCTCAATCATATAAGATTTTAGCGCTTCGATGAAAAGTCGTTAAAAGCAGGCACCGTACAAAGGTCCAGAGCTTGTTCAACAGGCTGTGAGACCATCATGGCGATCTTGAGATTACACTTCTGTTCGTCAATATTAGAGCCAACGTAATAATCGACAATTCCCTTATTCTGGTCCCCTATTCCACATCTCATGTCTGGCGGCCATTTTTATACAGTCATTGGAATAAATGCATGATTGGCTGCCTTCCTCCCATTCTCCTGATCATGATCGGCGCATTTATAGGCTGGCTGATTGGCGGCGACTACGGAGCTTTCTGGGGAGGTTCAGTGGGTATTATCATTGGTGCTATCATCATGATAATTATCGTCTTTTCGCTCATCAAGGCACGCGCACGATAAGAAAAAGCCGTGAAACAAACAACTGTTCCACGGCTTCAGATTTCGAAAGCTCAATTGAAACAATCAGCTCTGCAAGCGACGGCAAATCTCATCAAGCTGTTCAAGCGAGCTGTAGCGCACTTTCACTTCGCCACCGCGTTCGCGGTGATTGATCTCTACCTTCATTCCGGTGACATCCGAAAGCAACTTTTCAAGCGCCTTCGTGTCAGCGTCTTTCTCAATCGGCGCGCTCTTGTTTGGCTTCGGCTCTGCACCATTGCGTGCCTGCGATAGGGCTTCAACCTGACGCACGGACAAGCCTTCCTTGACCACGCGCTCCGCCAATGCGGTCGGATCTTCCATGGTTATCAGGCTACGTGCATGACCAGCTGAAAGAGCACCATCCGAGATAAAGTCCTGCACGCGCTGTGGCAGTTTCAGGAGACGCAGCGTATTGGCAACATGGCTTCGGCTCTTGCCGATGACCTGCGCCAGATCGTTCTGCGTGTAATCGTGATTATCGATAAGCTGTTGATATCCCAGCGCTTCTTCAACTGCATTCAGGTCTGCGCGCTGAACGTTTTCAACGATTGCAATTTCAAGCGCCACACGATCATCAACATCGCGGATGATGACCGGTATCGTATCAACGCCTGCGCGCTGCGATGCGCGCCAGCGGCGTTCACCCGCAATCAGCTCAAAGCGATCCGGTTCACCCGGTGCCGGACGAACCACGATAGGCTGAACAACACCATGTTCCTTGATCGATTGCGCCAGATCTTCCAGCTCGACCTCCGAGAACATACGGCGCGGGTTGCGTGGATTGCGCGTTACGAACTCGATCGGAACGCTACGTTCACTGGAAATAGGCACTTTGCGCTCTTCCGCCGGGCGGTCGATTTCACCAATCAGTGCGGCCAAGCCGCGGCCAAGGCGCTTTTTTGAAGGATCGTCGTTCATCGTCGGCAGTTCCTGCAATTGTTACGTAGTCGAATCGATAAAAGCACCGCAGCGCGATGCTGGCTCATTATGCGGCTTTAAGCTGCCGCTCACGCTGAATAACTTCGGATGCCAGTTGCAAATAAGCCTGACTGCCTGCGCATTTCAGATCATAGAGAATGGCCGGCTTTCCGTGTGAAGGTGCTTCCGATATTCGCACATTGCGCGGAATAACGGTGCGATAGACCTTTTCACCCATAAATGCGCGTACATCATCCACAACCTGCGTCGCAAGATTGTTACGGCTATCGAACATTGTCAGGACAATTCCCTGAATTGTCAGCTCAGAATTAAGGCTCGCACGAACCTGATCGACCGTCTGCAAGAGCTGGCTGAGACCTTCAAGTGCGAAGAATTCGCATTGCAAAGGCACCATCACAGAATCCGCTGCAGCCATTGCATTCAGCGTCAGCAAGTTCAATGATGGCGGGCAATCGACAAGGATATAAGAAAACTTTTCGGCAACAGTAGAATCAAAACGCAATGCATCGCGCAAGCGACGCGTGCGGTCCGGTGCCTGAGCAATTTCCATTTCTATGCCAAGAAGATCAAGCGTCGATGGCACAATATAAAGGTTCGGCACATCGCTCTGCATCGCTGCATCATTTGCGGATGCGGCCTGTGTCAGCACATCATAGGATGACAAAGGGCGGTTCAGTCGATCAATACCAAGGCCCGTGCTAGCATTACCCTGTGGGTCAAGGTCAACAATCAACACCGTCTCACCAATGGCGGCCAGCGCTGTCGCAAGATTGATGGCGGTCGTGGTTTTGCCTACACCGCCCTTCTGATTTGCAATGGTTATGATCCGAGATCTTTTGCTCATTACCGTCGCCCTGCCACTTTCTGTCGTATCGATGCTGGTTTAGCCGGAGATGCGTCGCAGATTACTAATCTCGAGTATCACCGAACTGGTATCGATAGCACTCTCATGTTGTACCAGATCAAAACTCCAGCCGACACGGCTTTCATCGATTTCCCTCTGGTAATCCCGACCTTTTTGGAAAAATGCCCTGGAACCGTTCGTCAACCAAGGTTCGGCGAGATCAAAAAGCATGTTGAGCGATGCAAGCGCACGAGCCGTCACCACCTCAGGCGTATCAATCTTATCCCACATCGCCTCAATACGCTCGGAATGAACACGCGCTGGCACGCCGATATTCCCAGCAGCCGTGCGCAAGAAAGCAGCCTTTTTTCCAGCACTCTCGACCAGATCAATCGAAGCGCCCGGCTTTTCTTTGAGAAAACAAGCGGTCACAATACCGGGGAATCCGCCGCCAGATCCCAAATCAAGCCAACGCTTTGCGTCCGGAGCCAGTGGAAATATCTGCGCACTATCAAGGATATGCCTGTTCCAGAGGTCAGCAAGTGTGGATGGAGATGCCAAATTGATCGCCGTAGACCACTTGCGAAACAGTTCTTCAAAGGCAATTAGACGTTCAGTTGTTTCACGTGAAACAACGGGAACAATCTTTTTCAAGCTCGAATATCGGCTATCCACAGTCATGCTACGCCCTTCTCGGCGTTCAGTTCGGATGCGGCACGCTCGCGCGCTCCATGCTTCTTGATATGTGTAATCAGCAAAGCAAGTGCTGCTGGCGTAATACCCTCAACGCGTTGAGCCTCGGCAATGGTTTCTGGCTTCCGCTGTTTGAGCTTGAATTTAAGCTCATTAGAAAGCCCAGAAATTGAGTCGAAGTCCAACGTTGCAGGAATGAAAAGGCGTTCTTCGCGCTCCATCACCGCAATATCGCTTTGCTGGCGGTCCATATAGACCGCATACTGCGCTTCGATCTGGAGCGCCTCTCGTGTTACGGAATCAATACTATTCAACTCGGGCCAGATAGCTTGGAGCTTTGGCAGATCAATATCGGGATAAGACAGGAGATCATATGCAGAGCGACGTACGCCATCCTGATTAAGGTGAAGGTCATACCGACTGGCCTGATTGGGCGTGATCGTCAGTTCTTTTGTCAAATCACGCGCGGCTGACAATGCATCCTGGCGAGCCGCAAATTTATCGCGACGCTCGGAACCGAGAATACCTAATTGATCTGCAAGTGGTGTCAGACGTTGATCGGCATTATCTGCGCGCAGCGAGAGACGGAACTCAGCGCGGGATGTGAACATACGATAAGGTTCACTGACGCCGCGCGATGTCAGATCATCGACCATAACACCAATATATGCTTCCGTGCGCTGGATAATGACCGGCTCACTGCCCCCTGCCCGCTTGGCAGCATTCAGTCCGGCGAGCAAGCCCTGCGCACCAGCTTCTTCATAACCCGTCGTGCCATTGATCTGACCTGCAAGGAACAGACCCATCACGCGCCGCGTTTCCAGACTGCGTTTCAGCTCTCGCGGATCGATGAAGTCATATTCAATGGCATAGCCCGGCTGTAGCATAATTGCTTTTTCAAGACCGGGAATGGTTTTGAGATATTCGAGCTGCACCTCTTCCGGCAAGGACGTAGATATACCATTTGGATAAACGGTATGATCGTCCAGTCCTTCTGGTTCAAGGAATATCTGGTGCCCATCGCGATCACCAAACTTGACGATTTTGTCTTCTACAGACGGACAATAACGCGGACCGATCCCCTCAATGGAACCGGAATACATTGCGGAGCGGTGAAGATTAGCCCGGATGATCGCATGGGTTTCTGGCGTTGTGCGTGTGATGCCACAATCAATCTGGGGCGTGGTGATCTTATCTGTCATCAACGAGAAAGGAACAGGATCCTCATCTGCCGACTGCATATCCAAACTCTGCCAGTCAATCGTTCTTCCATCCATGCGCGGCGGCGTGCCGGTCTTAAGCCGCCCGACGGTAAAACCCAAACCGCGCAACGTATCTGACAGACCAAGCGCTGGATTCTCACCCATTCGGCCGGCCGGGATTTTTTTCTCACCAATATGAATGAGGCCATTCAAGAATGTGCCGGTTGTCAGTACGACAGCAGCACAGGCAAGTTCGCGACCATCAGTGAGGACTACGCCTGTAATGGAGCCGTCGATCACGCAGATATCCGATGCACCGCCTTCAACGACGGTCAGATTATCTTGCTCAGAGATTAATTCCTGCATTGCAAGTCGATAAAGCTTTCGGTCGGCCTGGGTGCGCGGGCCACGCACGGCCGGGCCTTTGCGACGATTGAGCAGTCTGAACTGGATACCGGCCTTATCAGCGACGCGACCCATCAATCCGTCCAGCGCATCAATCTCACGAACGAGATGGCCTTTTCCAAGACCACCAATCGCTGGATTACAAGACATGACGCCTATTGTATCGAAACGATGCGTAACCAGAGCAGTACGAGCGCCAGCGCGTGCAGAAGCTGCCGCAGCTTCACAGCCCGCATGTCCCCCACCAATTACAATCACGTCGAAAGCTGTCGCTTCGGCCGAACTTTTGATGTTCATCCTGATGCATCCGAATCCAGTTTAGAAAGAAGTCTCTTTGACACGTTTGCGACTTTAACGGAAGGGGTAACCCGACCGAGCTTCGATCAACTCTTTGATAAACTTGATACAGAAATCGACTCACGGATTAATATGGGAGTCAATAAGTCTGGGCAGATTCCACAGATGTTTCACGTGAAACATTTCTCGTAGCAATCTTGATAGTCGCCACTGTTTCACGTGAATCACTCACTTTCCGATACAGAACTGCGAGAAAATAACGTCCAGAATCTCTTCAACATCAACGTCCCCAGTAATGCGTCCGAGATATTGCGATGCCCTGCGCATATTCTCAGCGCGAAGTTCCAATGGTAAATCTTCTCGCTCAGCCGCTATATCAATTTCCGAGATTGTGGATTGTAAAAGATTAATGTGTCTCTGTCGCGTCGGTACCGCATCATTGATCAGGCCAATGCGCGCTTCTGCAAATTGCTGTAATGCATCTAATAGACGGTCAAGACCATCTGTCGTGAGCGTTGAAATAAAGTACTGCCAGTTTGAGCTATCACTTGTAACTAGGTCTGCCTTGGTGCCTACTCTCCAGATGTCAGCATCGCCGTTCTCAAGCGACACTGGGATTGGATTTTGCATATCCTCAAGCAGCAGAACCAAATCGGCTTCAGCTACGCGTTCGCGCGCGCGCTCAATACCAATGCGCTCAACCTGGCTTGTCGTCTCGCGTAATCCGGCAGTGTCCGTCACATAAACTGGAATGCCGCCAAGGTTCAGTTTGACTTCCAGCAGATCGCGTGTCGTTCCGGCTTCTTCCGAAATAATCGCAATCTCACGACCAGCAAGAAAATTGAGCAGACTGGACTTTCCGGCATTTGGAGCGCCAGCGATCACAACATGCAAACCATCTCGCAGCATGGCTGCTCGCTTCCCGCCTTCAATATGGCGGATAATTTCGCTACGCAGGGTTTTGAGCTGCTCCCACACCTGTACCGAAACGGAACCCGGCACATCACTCTCGTCGGCAAAGTCGAGTTCTGCCTCAATGAGCGCACGCGCGCGGATAAGCCTTTGCCGCCAGTCGGTGTAAAGCTGACGCTGTGCGCCGGATGCGACCTGCAAAGCGAGACGGCGCTGACCTTCGGTTTCCGCCGCGATCAGATCGGCCAGGCCTTCGGCAATCGTCAGATCCATTTTACCATTGGTGAAAGCCCGACGGGTAAATTCACCTGCTTCGGCAATACGACAATTAGGAAAGGTGCTCAGTTCTTCGAGCAGTTTTTCAACGACAGCAATACCACCATGGAGATGAAATTCCGCGCAATCTTCGCCGGTAAAGCTGTTTGGTCCCGGAAAGAATAGCGCAAGTCCCTTATCGATGGCATCGCCATTACGCGCGCGAACGGTTTTATAAGCTGCATATCTTGGCTCGATCGTCGCGCCAATAATCGTTTCGATTACGAATCGAACTTGCGGGCCGGATATACGCACCACAGCAACGCCGGAAGGAAGACGTCCGCTCGATAATGCGAAAATCGTATCGATAAGATGTTGCCGCTCGCTCATTTGATTTCCCGTTCTATATTGATAGTCACACGCATATTCATTCATGTCAGGAAAGAAAAGCCTTATGACCGATATCAGCAGCAACAGGCTCAGAACCGCTCCAAGCGCCTATCTGCGTCAGCACGCCGATAATCCGGTTCACTGGCAAGTTTGGGGGAAAGAAGCGCTTGATACCGCGCAGGAACTCAATCGCCCTATTCTGTTGTCGATAGGCTATGCCGCCTGCCACTGGTGTCATGTCATGGCGCATGAGTCTTTCGAAGATCCCGCCGTGGCCGCAGTCATGAATGATCTTTTCGTCAATGTGAAGGTCGATCGCGAAGAACGCCCAGACATTGATCAGATTTATATGGCAGCACTTGGTGCTATGGGGCAGCAAGGTGGCTGGCCGCTGACAATGTTTCTGCGTCCTGATGGAAAGCCGTTCTGGGGCGGGACGTACTTTCCACCAAAAGCGCGACATAATCTGCCGGGATTTACCGACGTGCTGAAGGCGGTGAATAATCTATGGCAGGGAAATAAAGAAAAAATTAACCATAATGCGGAGGCAGTCTTCAGCCATCTGGAGACACGTCTTTCTGCTCAAAGCGAAGCCGGTCCAAATGACATTGCGCATTTCGACGCCGTAGCAGATCGCATCAATGCGATGTTTGATCCTGTTCGCGGCGGTATTGATAACGCGCCAAAATTCCCCAATGCTCCCTTCATGGATGCTTTGTGGTTATCCTGGCTCTATGGCGGACGTAGCAACCACCGCGATACGTTTCTGCTATCGCTGAGAACGATGCTGCAAGGCGGTATTTACGATCATCTCGGTGGTGGGCTTTGTCGCTATAGTGTCGATGCTGACTGGCTCGTTCCCCATTTTGAAAAGATGCTTTACGACAACGCGCAACTGATCAGACACGCAACTTATGCTTATGCTGAAACGCAGGAAGAATTGTTCCGTATCCGAATCGAAGAGACGGTAAACTGGTTGATCCGGGAAATGCAGCTTCCAGACGGAAGTTTTGCGTCCAGTCTCGATGCCGACAGTGAGGGTGAGGAAGGAAAATTCTATATCTTCACCGAGGCTGAGATTAATAGAATATTGGGTAATCAGGCCGCTGCTTTCAAAGACTGGTTTGGTGTGAAGGCCGAGGGTAATTTTGAATGCAGCAATATTCTCAACAGGCTTCATGCAGTGAATGAGGAGGTCGAGCTTCCCGCTGACATTGAGGCATCACGAGAAAAGCTGTTTAATTATCGCAGCACGCGCATTCGTCCAGGCCGCGATGAAAAAGCGCTAACAGACTGGAATGCGCTCGCAATCCGGGCGCTGGCAGAAGCTGGTCGCAGTTTTCAGAAGCTGGAATGGATCGATTATGCCATTGCGGCCTATCGTTCAATTGGGTCGTCGTTTGTGGCCGGACGTATGGCGCATTGTCGGATGGATGACGAACTGGTCTATCCTGCCCTGTCATCCGATTACGCAGCCATGATCAACGCAGCGCTTTCGCTTTTTGAAGCAACGGGCGACAGAGCATTTATCCGCGATGCGCTCGCACTCAAAGATGCGCTCAACCAAAACAATCGCGATGCATCCGGCAATTACCGGCTATCGGCGATTGAGGCGGAAGACGTCATTCTTCACAGCTATGGAGATTATGACGAAGCCATTCCATCTGCCACCAGTCAGATTATCGAAGCATTCACGCGGCTATTTTTAGCCACCGGCGATATGCATCTTTACCATCAGAACGAGCGTCTGGTGGAGCAGACAATGGGCCGTGCACTTGTTCAGCAGTATGGGCAAATTGGCATTCTGAATGCGAGCCGCATTGCTGCTGAACCGCTGTCTCTGGTGATCGCTGACATTGGTGAATATGGCGAACTCGTTGCAATGGCAGCACGCAATCCTGATCCACGTCGATTGGATAAGTTTGTTGCCTTTGAAGCGGGGAAATTGATTGAGCTTCCGACAGCTGGCACAGCACATGCCGATAAACCGTCAGCGTGGCTCTGTAAGGGACAGGTTTGCTTGGCACCAGTTGAGACTGCCGCAGCGCTCGAAATCCTGCTCAGAGGCCATTCCTGAGCTTTTATGGATCATAAAAAACGCCGCGCTGATTTCTCAACGCGGCATTTTTGTAATGATAATCTAGCAGAACTTACGTGTTCATTGAATCGAAGAAATCGCCATTGCTCTTGGTCTGTTTGAGCTTGTCAATCAGGAACTCGATCGCATCTGTCGTGCCCATTGGCGCGAGAATACGACGCAGAACGAAAATCTTCTGAAGATCGGCGCGTGGAACAAGCAGGTCTTCCTTACGCGTACCAGACTTGAGAATATCCATAGCTGGGAAGATACGCTTGTCAGCAACCTTACGGTCAAGAACGATTTCCGAGTTACCCGTGCCCTTAAATTCTTCAAAGATCACTTCATCCATACGCGAACCAGTATCGATCAGCGCGGTTGCGATAATGGTGAGCGAGCCACCTTCTTCGATGTTACGGGCTGCACCAAAGAAGCGCTTTGGACGCTGCAGGGCGTTTGCATCCACACCACCGGTCAGAACCTTACCTGATGATGGAACAACGGTGTTGTAAGCGCGGCCAAGACGGGTGATGGAATCGAGAAGGATCACAACGTCACGGCCATGTTCAACGAGGCGCTTCGCCTTTTCGATGACCATTTCAGCAACCTGAACGTGGCGTGTTGCTGGCTCATCGAAGGTAGAAGAAACAACTTCACCCTTCACAGAGCGCTGCATATCGGTCACTTCTTCTGGACGTTCATCGATCAACAAAACAATCAGATAGCATTCAGGATGATTTGCTGTGATCGAATGCGCGATGTTCTGCAACAGAACCGTCTTACCGGTACGCGGCGGAGCGACGATCAAACCGCGCTGGCCCTTACCGAGTGGCGCAACCAGATCAATAACGCGCGAAGACAGATCCTTATTGGTCGGAACTTCGAGTTCCATCTTGAAACGCTCATTTGGATAGAGCGGTGTCAGATTGTCGAAATGGACCTTGTGTTTGATTTTTTCAGGGTCATCAAAATTGATCGTGTTGACCTTGAGAAGTGCGAAATAACGTTCGCCTTCCTTTGGACCACGGATCGGGCCTTCAACCGTATCGCCTGTCTTCAGTGAAAAACGACGCAGCTGGGAAGGCGAAATATAAATATCATCCGGGCCTGGGAGATAATTGGCATCGGCTGAGCGCAGGAAGCCAAATCCGTCCTGCAGCACTTCAACGACACCTTCGCCGATAATTTCGACTTCCTGAGCAGCAAGGCTTTTGAGGATCGCGAACATCAGTTCCTGCTTGCGCATTGCGCTTGCATTTTCGACCTCAAGCGTATCGGCAAATGCCAGCAGCTCGACCGGTGTTTTGTTTTTAAGTTCTTGTAGTTTCATTTCCTGCATGGGTGAGGAACTCTTTATGAAATATAATAGGAAAATGCAGTTGTTCGGAAAGGTGGGTCACTTGGATCGTGACCGGCATCGAAGGCCTGCTGTCATGGTGGGAAGAGGACTCACTCATACCGTTTTGCAGCATGAAGAGCAAGTCTCAGATAAGAATTGGCGAGATTTTATTCAATAGGAAAAAGATCGAAGCCCGGTTCTAACTGCCGAAATTCCGGGCTTTTTAGAAAAAATCATTAAATCAGAACGGTTTCACGATCACCAGAATAACAATCAGGATCATCAACACGGTTGGGACTTCGTTAACGATTCGCCAATGTTTGGCTGATTTGGTGTTCTTATCCTGCGCGAAAAGACGTGTTGCCTTTGACAAGTAGCCATGAACACCGGACATCAGCACAACCAGCAGAATTTTTGCGTGCAGCCATCCGCCTTTGAACTCAAATATTTCCCATGCGAGCCAGAGACCAGCTACCCATGTTACAATCATAGCGGGATTAATGATGAAACGCAGCAACCTGCGCTCCATGATTTTGAACGTTTCAGAGGTTTCGGAACCGGGTTTAGCTGAACAATGATAAACGAAAAGCCGCGGCAGATAGAGCATCCCGGCCATCCATGCGATCACCGCAATGACGTGAATGGACTTGACCCAAAGATATGCATCGGCTGGATTCACGTGAAACAATCCCCATAGTCCGAGCACCACAACGACTAAAGCCACAATGGTACGCATCAGTGCGGCCTTGCCGCTGTTTGTCTTATCGGAAGCGCTCATCAATTACCTCCGCGAACCCGGTCAATCATCCGCTGCACGTTCTCAATCGGTGCCTGCGGGGTAATTCCATGGCCGAGATTGAAGATCAGTGGACCTTGACCCAGATTTTTAAGGATCGCATCAACGCCTTCATCCAGAGCTGCACCGCCAGCGACAACGCGCAACGGATCGAGATTACCCTGAACAGCGCCTTCCTTTTGCAATTCCTGCGCAAAGGAAACCGGCACAGACCAGTCGAGGCCGAGAACATCAACGCCGGTTTTTTCGCGATAGCCCGCGTAAAGCATCCCGGCACCTTTCGGGAAGCCGATAATGCGGGCTTCAGGATAAACCGCCCTCACCTTTTGCACGATGCGAGCAACCGGGCGAACACAGAAGCGCTCAAAGCAATCTTCGTCCAGCACGCCGGACCATGAATCGAAAATCTGCACAGCATCAGCACCTGCATCGAGCTGTTCGATGAGATATTCGGCTGAAACATCTGCCAGATCATTCAAAAGCTTCTCAAAGGCTTCTGGAAAGCGATAGGCAAACAGACGAGCAGGAGCTTGATCCGGCGTGCCATGACCCGCGATCATATAGGTCGCAACAGTCCAGGGAGCGCCACAGAAGCCCAACAGGGTTGTTTCGTCAGGCAATTGCGCTCGCAGCAGCCGAACCGTCTCATAGACCGGCTCCAGCCGTTTAGCGACACCTTCTGTCTCAAGCCAGAAAATCTCGTCTGCATCAATTGGTGTCATCAAAGGCCCTCTTCCTTCTTCAAAGCGAAGGTCTCGTCCAAGGGCGTGAGGGATCACAAGAATATCTGAAAACAAAATGGCTGCATCAAAGCCATAACGGCGGATTGGCTGAAGCGTCACTTCGACTGCCAGATCAGGTGAATAGCACAGGTCGAGAAAGCTTCCCGCTTGTTTGCGTACTTCGCGATATTCAGGAAGGTAACGTCCGGCCTGACGCATCATCCAGATTGGTGGTGGAAATACCGCTTCACCGTCTATGACTTTCAAGACTTTGCGCTTCATTGCATTCCACCTTGTCTGATTTTCGTTATCTCGTGTGCAAGTTTTCCCGTGCTTTCTTCATAAAGAAAGGAGGAATCTTGAGTCTTCTTATTCTTAGAGTCTGTTGGAATCGGGGATTACGCTTTGCCCGCCTTTTTCCCACAGCTCTGCTTAGGCACAGCTTTGCCTGTGCGATCATTCACCGATCATCTTGATAAAAGCAATGAAAACTCAAATCATTCATTGAATCTAAGGAGTTACCAATTGCCGCACTTTGGTGCTCTTTGTGGACAAGCTGGGTATATCGCAGGCGTTTTCCAAATGTTACGAGTCTTGTACACAAGCGCTTTCTAAAGCTTCCCACATGTGTACTCGCTGTGGATGACTTGCCAAGTTTCCCACTGCCTGCCATGGCTTGTGGATGAAGCTCTCAATTTACGCACAGTCGTCAACAGGGAGGGGAGAAAACTGTGACCAGACCGCTTTCTTACTTTCATCTTCATCTGATTTCTGATGCGACGGGAGAGACTCTCCTCGCTGCAGGACGTGCTGCGGCGGCTCAATATGCCAGTGCGCGCGCGATTGAGCACATCTATCCGCTCATCCGAACCGAGAAGCAGCTGCGCAAAGTTCTGGAAAATATCGACGCTGAGCCCGGCATTGTTCTTTATACAATTGTCGATCAGAAATTGGCTGCGATCATCGATGAAGCCTGCGCGGAAATGGGTGTGCCTAGTGTTTCCGTGCTGGAACCTGTGCTCAATACGTTTCAATCTTATCTGGGCGCGCCCGCGCATCGCCGCGCCAGCGCGCAGCATGTGCTCAATGCCGATTATTTTCGCCGGATTGATGCACTTAATTTCACAATGGAGCACGATGATGGGCAATTGCCGCCCGATATTGAAGAGGCGGACGTTATTCTTGTCGGGATTTCACGAACCTCCAAAACGCCCACAAGCATTTATCTGGCCAATCGCGGTATTAAGGCGACCAATGTACCCATCGTGCTGGGTATCCCCCTCCCCGAGCAGCTTTTTACCGCAAAGCGTCCGATGATCGTGGGACTGGTGGCAACGGCAGAACGTATTTCACAGATCCGGCAGAACCGCCCGCTCGGTAGTGTTCCTTCGCTTGATACCGGACTTTACACAGACCGCGTTTCAATTTCCGAAGAACTGGCTTATGCCCGCAATCTCTGCAACCGGCATGGCTGGCCGATCATTGATGTATCGCGCCGGTCGATTGAAGAAACGGCAGCGGCAATCCAATCGCTGTTGCGTGACGGCAAGAAGGAAGATCTGACATGACGACAAAGCTTATTCTGGCCTCCAAAAGTCCGTTTCGTTCGGCACTGCTAAAAAATGCCGGCATCTCCTTTTCGGCTGAAAGTGCTGATATTGATGAGCGCTCGGTGGAAGCGCCGCTTTATAAATCAGGTGCCACGCCGGAAGACGTAGCGCAGGTTCTGGCCGAGGCAAAAGCCTTGTCGGTCAGCGAAAACCATCCCGATGCGGTGGTGATCGGCTGTGATCAGACACTTTCACTTGGTGACGAGATTTTCCACAAGCCTGTGGATATGGAGGCGGCACGGCGCCAGCTTTTGCAATTTTCGGGCAAAATGCACCAGCTTAACAGCGGCGTGGTGCTGGTTAAAAATGGCGAGACGCTGTGGCGTCATGTGAGCGTCGCGCGCATGACGATGCGCGATCTCGATCCGGGCTTTATCGGACGCTATCTCGGACAGGTCGGCGATATTGCCCTTTCCAGTGTTGGCGCCTATCAGGTCGAAGGTCCGGGCATTCAATTGTTCTCAAAAATCGACGGCGATTATTTCACCATTGTGGGCTTGCCGCTGTTGCCGCTGCTTGATGAGTTGAGGAAGGAAAATCTGATCGATGGCTAACAAGGCATTCGTCACGGGCTTTCCGATAAAGCATTCGCGTTCGCCGCTTATTCATGGCTTCTGGCTGAGAGAGCATGGCATCGAAGGTTCTTATGAAGCCATTGAAGTGGCGCCGGAAAATTTCGCGGAATTTGCTTCCTCGCTTCAAGAAAATGGCTTTGCTGGCGGTAATGTCACGATTCCACATAAGGAAGTGGCCTTTGCAGCCGTTGAACGTCGCGATGCGGCGGCAGTTGCTATTGGCGCGGTGAATACGCTCTGGCTTGAGAATGGAAAGCTCTGCGGCGGCAATACCGACGCTTATGGCTTTGCCGCTAATCTTGATGCACTGGCTCCGGGTTGGGATGATGCGGATACGGCGCTTGTTCTGGGTGCTGGTGGCGCAGGGCGTGCGATTGTGCATGCTTTGCAGACACGCGGCTTCTCGCGCATTGCCATCGTAAATCGCACGCTGAGCCGCGCTGAAGAACTGGCAAGCCATTTCGGCGCGGGTGTTTCCGCATACGGATGGGATGCAGCGCACGGTCTCGTCAAAGACGCGGGGCTGATCGTCAACACGACATCGCTCGGCATGAGCGGACATGGTGAGGTGGAAGAATTTCCGCTTGATCTGAGTGCAGCGCAAAAGTCAGCCGTGGCGACAGATATTGTCTATATTCCGCTCAAGACACCGTTTTTGGCCAGCGCTGAAGCAGCGGGTCTCAAAACTGTCGATGGTCTTGGAATGTTGCTGCATCAGGCGGTTCCGGGTTTTGAACGCTGGTTTGGCAAAAGACCGCAAGTGACAGATGCCCTGCGTGAGCATATTCTGGATGATATGAAAAAGGCTGGCGCTTTATGATCATCCTCGGATTGACCGGCTCCATAGGCATGGGAAAAACCACTGCATCCAGCATGTTTGCAGACGCTGGCGTGCCGGTCTATAGCGCCGACGATGCCGTGCATCAGCTTTATTCAGGCCGCGCGGCCCCTCTGATTGAAGCCGCCTTCCCCGGAACGGTTGTGGACGGCACTGTTGATCGGGCAAAATTATCCGCAGCGGTTCTTGGCAAGCCGGAAGCGCTTAAAAAGCTTGAATTGATCATTCATCCGCTCGTGCATGAAGAGGAAGCCAGCTTTCTTGCACAAGCATGTGCCGATGGCGCCGATATTGCGCTGATTGATATTCCGCTGCTTTTTGAAACAGGCGGTGAAAGTCGTGTAGACAAGGTGGCTGTTGTTTCAGCCCCTGCCGATATTCAACGGGAGCGCGTTCTTGCGCGCCCCGGTATGACGGATGAGAAGTTTGCGTCAATCCTCGCTCGACAAATGCCGGACGCAGAAAAGCGTGCGCGTGCGGATTTTATCATCGATTCTTCGGGAGAACTTGAGGAAACGCGCACGCAGATCACAGCCATCATCGCTGAATTGCGTGGAAAGCTTGCCAATCCATCCTGAGCTTCGGCTTGGCCGTGCTATAAAACATTAAATGATTTGAGAGGTTTTTCCATGCGTGAGATCGTTTTCGATACGGAAACCACCGGCCTTGAACGGCTGGAGGATCGCGTGATTGAAATCGGTGGCGTGGAAATGATCAACCGCTTTCCTACCGGCAAAACTTTTCACAAATTCATCAACCCGCAGGGACGCAAAGTGCATCCCGATGCGCTCGCCGTTCATGGCATTACCGATGAGCAATTGCTTAAAGAGCCGAGCTTTGCGGAAATTGTTGACGAATTTCTGGATTTTTTCGATGGTGCACAACTCGTTGCGCATAATGCCATGTTTGATCTTGGCTTCATTAATGCGGAACTGGATCGTCTGGGCAAGCCGGGCATTGCGGTTGATCGTATCGTTGATACGCTGGCGCTTGCACGTCGCAGAAATCCGATGGGTCCGAACTCACTCGATGCGCTTTGCAAACGCTATGGCATCGACAATTCGCACCGCACATTGCACGGCGCATTGCTCGATTCTGAAATTCTTGCGGAAGTCTATATTGAGCTGATTGGTGGCAAGCAGACAGCCCTTGGCCTCAGCATGTCTGGAAATTCAGGTGGTAATAATGGTGCGGATAACAATAGCGGTATTGTTTTGCGCCAACGACCGGTTCCGCTTGCCTCACGCATTTCCGAAAAGGAACGTGCGGCACATGATGCGCTTGTGGCAAAAATGGGCGACAAGGCGATCTGGAAAAAATACGTGAACTAATTCAAACATAAAAAAACCCCGCTTCAGCGGGGTTTTCTTTTGATCAGAACCTAAGATCAGCTCTTTACAGCGTTCTTGGCTTCTTCTTCGGCCATACGGCTCTGGAACATCTGCGCGAAATCGATTGGATCGATCATCAGTGGTGGGTAGCCACCATTGCGGGTTGCATCGGCTACGATCTGACGTGCAAACGGGAACAGCAGACGTGGGCATTCGATGAACAACAGCGGAAGCATATGTTCCTGCGGGATACCCTGAATGCGGAATACGCCGCCATAAGTCAGTTCTGTGTTGAACAGAACGTCCTTGCCGTCGACAGCCTTGGCTTCCAGCGTCAGAACAACGTCGAAATCCGTTTCGGAAAGCGGATTGGCGTTTACATTCACATTGATGTTGATCGAAGGAGCCTTGTCGCGTGGGCGCAGCGACAGAGGCGCGCCTGGGCTTTCAAAGGAAAGATCCTTGATGTACTGGGCCAAAATGTTGAGGGACGGCTGGGCGGTCGCGCCATTGCCGTTCTTTACTTCGCCCGCAGCGGCCTTATCGCTCATTATCGGTATGCCTTCTCTTTAATGATTTATCTTGTTGCCAAAAAGCAGTGCTGCTTGGCTAGCATGTGTCGGAACATCAAGCAAGGAACGCTTTTTACGTTAGTATTTGCTCGATTAACGATCTTTGCGGTCCGGATTCCATGGTGAGTTTTCATCCGGCTTTGCTGTATAATCTTCCGGATCGAGATCGATCACGTTGTTATCTTGACGCTGATAGGGGCTATAGGCCTCTGAGTAGCGTGTGGATGCGGTAGCGACCACCAGCCGATTACGGACAAATCGGTTCCAGACGAGATCGCGAATAAACGGAACAAACAGCAGCAGGCCAATCGCGCTTGTCACGAAGCCCGGAACAATGAGCATGATGGCTGCGACGACGATCATCGCTCCATGCATCATTTCGCGATCTGGCACGCGTCCTGCAGCACTTTCAGTGCGAATGCGCTGCAACAGTCCAAAGCCCTGCACGCGCAGCAGGAAAAAGCCGAGCACGGCACTCAAAACGACAAGACCCAGCGTTGCCAGAACACCGATTTCACTGCCGACGATCACAAAACCAGCAATTTCGATGAACGGCATGGCCAGCATGAGAAGAGGGGCGAAAGAAGGTGACACGGCAATTAAGACCTTATGTTGATGGGTGTTTGTAAAAAAGAAACGGAATTGAAGCAGTCTATCATAGATTATCACATAGGTATTCGTGATCGGGATTTGAATGATCTATCAAGCCGATCTATATGTATATGTAACGAAATTGGTGGCGGGAGCAAAATTTGCGGTCGTTATCCGTTAACTGGTGGCAGGCGGTATGGAATTTTTTGATTTTGGCACGATATTTTTCTTCATAGCAGCGGTGGTAATATTTCTTCAGCTGAGGAATGTTCTTGGCCGTCGCACAGGGAACGAAAAACCGCCATTTGATCCTTATACCTCTAACCGCAATGCTGACACGCAGACCAATGGCGCGGACGCCGATAATGTTGTGTCGCTACCACAGCGCACTGGCGAAAAAGACTTTACAGCGGTCGATAAAGTTGCGCCTGCGGGGACTCCGGTCAATGATGGGCTTCGCGCTATTCAGGCAGCAGACCCGTCTTTCAATCCTGCCACTTTTGTCGATGGTGTGAAGATCGCTTACGAAATGATCGTCATGTCTTTTGCCGATGGTGATCGCAAGGTTCTCAAAAATCTTCTTTCCAAGGAAGTCTATGAGGGCTTTGTATCAGCAATTGATGAGCGCGAAGCGCGTGGCGAAAGCGTGCGTTCGACCTTCGTGGGCATTGATAAGGCAGAAATCGCCAATGCTGAAATGAAGGGCTCGGAAGCGCATGTGACGCTCAATATCGTTAGCCAGATGATTTCTGCAACCTTTGATAAGGACGGCAAAGTGGTTGAAGGCGATCAGGAAAATGTCGTCGAAATCCGCGATCTCTGGACCTTTGCCCGCGACACGCGCTCGCGTGATCCAAACTGGAAGCTTGTCGCGACAGAAGCGGAAGACTAAAAGAGCATTTATGAATCAGGGCCGCTAAATTAGCGGCCCTTTTAATATTGACGGATGCGGCTTGTGCATAATCTGGCGAACATCATACGATCGGTCAGCTATTCAGACTGTCCGGGCTGGTATCAGGACGATCAGGCTTTAGCCTTTTCGGCCTTTCGTCGTTCGGCCGATTACGCGGAGCATAATAGTTACAACAGCGGTAGCCTCGGCATCAGCTTTGAAGCACTACAACCGGCCTTTGCTGCAGCACGCGTGCTTACAAATCCAGATACTGTAAAGGCGCGCGCGTTTTTTGAAGAGCATTTCGTTCCCTGCCGCATTGATGCGGAAGGCTTTGTGACAGCTTTTTACGAGCCAGAAATTGCTGCATCACGAACGCCTGATGCGCATTTCACCGTGCCCTTTTTAAAAAAGCCGGACGATCTTGTAAAAGTCACCGATGAAAACCGCCCTGCGGGCATGGACGCGTCTTATGCTTTCGCACGGCAAACAGCGAATGGTGTCGAAGAATATGATGATCGGCGGGCTATTGAGCAAGGCAGCCTGAACGGACTTAGGCTGGAGCTGGCTTATGTCGCCGACCGGGTTGATGCATTTTTCGCGCATGTGCAGGGTGCAGCTAAGCTCAAGCTCACCGATGGTAGTTTTATGCGGATCACCTACGCTGCTAAAGCCGGTCATCCTTTTACGGGCATTGGGCGTATTCTGGTGGCAGAAGGTGAGATTCCGGCAGACCGCATTTCCATGCAGACCATTCGGCAATGGCTGAAGGATCATCCGGAAAAAGCCGATGATCTGATCTGGCAAAACCGTTCTTACATTTTTTTCCGAGAAGCACCGGTTGATGACCCGAATGTTGGGCAGATCGCAGCTGCCAAGGTTCCGCTGACGGCGGGACGTTCCATTGCTGTCGACCGGCTTTTGCATACATTCGGAACACCTTTTTATGTGGATGCGCCAAGCGTGACCGAGTTCGACAATGCGCCCTTCTCCCGACTTATGATCGCACAGGATACCGGCACGGCGATTGTCGGCCCGGCGCGCGGCGATCTTTTTGCAGGTTCGGGTGATGCAGCAGGTGAAATTGCTGGCGGTATTAAAAGCCAGGCCGATTTTTATGCGCTTGTTCCGCGCTCTTTGGTGGTCTGAACCATGACACCAAAGAACGAAAACTCCGAAAAAGATTATCTCCGTCCTGAAGACCGCATTCTCTGGGAAACGGTGGCCAAAACTGCAAAGCCTTTGGCAGGCAAAAAGCTTCAGTCTGAAGAGCTTTCAGTTTTCAGCGAGTTGATGGCGGAGAAGGCAGAGAAGAAGCCAGCGAAACAGGTACCCTCGCCTGTCGCCGAAACCGTTGAGCCTAAAAAGAAAATCACCGCTCTTAAAGAAATGCCGATTCACGCATTTGACAAGCCAACGCACCGCAAGATTTCCAAGGGGCGTGTGGATATTGAAGCGCGGATTGATTTGCATGGCCTGACGCAGAACGACGCTTATGAACTGCTCTACGGTTTTCTGCTGGGCGCTCATGCACGCGGCTTGAAGCATGTCATGGTGATTACCGGCAAAGGCCGCTCATTTGGCAGCGAAGGCGTGCTCAAACAGGCAGTTCCGCACTGGTTCTCGACGCCGCTCTTCCGGCTTCTGGTCAGTGCCTATGAAGATGCAGCGCATCATCATGGCGGGCATGGTGCGCTTTATGTGCGTCTGCGCAAGCAAACGCAAAACGGAGGTCTTCTCCGATGACCCCATTTGGCAAACGTTTGCGGGAATTGCGTGACGAACGTAATGTTACCCAGAAAGAAATGGCAGCGGCTTTGCGCGTGTCGCCAGCCTATCTCTCGGCACTGGAACACGGAAGGCGTGGCCAGCCGACATGGGATCTGCTGCAACGCATTATTACTTATTTCAACATCATCTGGGATGAGGCGGAAGAGTTGCAAAACCTCGCTTCGGTCTCGCATCCGCGTGTGGTGATCGATACATCCGGTCTGTCCCCTCAGGCGACAGAACTTGCCAATCTGCTGGCGCGCAACATCCGCATCATTGATCGTGAGACGATCAAGCATCTGAGCGATGAAATAGAAGCGGCGCGCAAGCGCCGCCGTGGCTTGAAGCCTTTAGCCTGAAACCCTTGTCCTAAAATAACGCCTTCAATTCATCGAGCTTGGAATTGACCAACCAGCCGTAATAGTTTTCCTGCGGCATCAAAGGTGCCTGACCAGATGCTTTGCGCTTAGCATTTTCGTTAGCCAGTGCACGGGCACGGGAATCTGCCCCACCGGTATTATAGAGCGTTGCGGTCAGGCCGGGGTTTTTGGAAATATCGAAATCGGCAATCTGGCGATACGCTGTGATCGACTGCTTTAGCGTGGCTGCAATATATGGCAGCGTTAGATCGGGGTCCATGATTGTCTTATAGACCGTATTGCCATTTTCGGCGTCAAGCTTCGGCAGGCCGGAAACGCGGTTGACCATATCCGACATCTGCAATGCAGTGAGCGGGTTCATCTGACCGAGACCGAAGGTCTGACCAGCATAAAACGGCTGGAAAAAAACCGCGCTGAAACGGTTGTTCGGATAGGATTTTCCGCTCACTGATTTGCCGCGGAACTGCTTGTTCCAGATATTCTCGCGGCAAGCCCATAGCGAATAGCTGTCCTTAAACTTGAGGCATTCGGAAAATTCCGGACGCTTCACGAACTGGCCAATGCTCTCGCCATTATAGCCGAAGCTCACACCCTGGTTCACATAGGACATGGCCTTGACGTAATAGGTCTGCAAACGATCATAGACATCGACATTGTAAGTGTGCTCGCCAACAATCGCCCCGACGATATGGATCGGATCAATGCCATAAGCCGAAGCTGTCGATTTGATCTTCGAGCGTAACGATGCATCTTTTTTCAGAAGGTTATAAATCTTCTGGTATTTCTTTTCATAGGTGGTGCTTAGTTCTTTGGTACGCTTGGCAGAAGCGCCGGGAATGGGCGGCTGTTCTGCATTACGGTTACCGGGTGGCACCGAAACGGCTGCAAATGCGCTCTGGCAGGAGAAAGCGATGGCAAGGCAGATGCCTGCGATACGGTTCAGTCGGCTGGTCATTGCGCGGAAAAAGCCCCAAATATGGTAAATCATACGTAAAAGTTGGCGCAAAATAAAAAACCCCCTCGATGAAGTCGAGGGGATTTTTGTTTTTCAGGATTATGGGACTGAAGCGTGACTTTCTGGCCACGTTAATTTTACAGAATGAAACGCGACAAATCCGTGTTTCGGGCAAGATCGCCGACAGTCTTGCGGACATAATCGCCGTCAACCTTGAATTCCGAGCCAGCCTTGTCAGGCGCGGTGTAGGAAATATCGTCCAGAACCCGCTCCATAACCGTCTGCAAGCGGCGTGCGCCGATATTCTCGACTGTCGAATTGAGGTCAACCGCAATATCAGCCAAAGCGTCAATCGCGTCGTCGGTAATATCGAGCTTCACTTCTTCCGTCGCCATCAAGGCAATATATTGCTTGATGAGGCTCACTTCGGTTTCCGTCAGAATCCGGCGGAAATCTTCACGCGTCAGAGCGTTCAATTCCACGCGGATCGGCAGACGGCCCTGAAGTTCCGGCAGAAGGTCAGACGGCTTTGAAACGTGAAAAGCGCCGGATGCGATGAATAGGATATGATCGGTTTTCACCGGGCCATATTTCGTTGCAACGGTGGTGCCTTCAACGAGCGGCAGCAGATCACGCTGCACGCCTTCGCGCGAGACGCCTGCTCCCATTCCACCTTCACGCGCAGCGATCTTGTCGATTTCGTCGAGGAAGACGATACCGTCATTTTCGGTCGAACGCAGCGCTTCCTGAATGAGCTGATCCTGATCGAGCAGCTTGTCGGACTCATCATTGATCAGGATTGCATAGGATTCCTTGACCGTGGTTTTGCGCGTCTTGGTACGCCCGCCCATAGCCTTGCCGAAAATATCGCCGATATTGATCATGCCGATATTGGCACCCGGCATGCCCGGAATTTCGAAATTCTGACCATTGCCTGTATCGGCAACTTCGATTTCGATTTCCTTGTCGTCAAGCTCGCCTTCACGCAGCTTCTTGCGGAAGCTATCGCGTGTGGCAGGGCTTGCAGTCTTGCCAACCAGACCGTCAAGCACGCGCTCTTCGGCATTGATATGGGCTTTGGCCTTCACTTCCTCGCGCTTTTTTTCCCGCACAAGGCCGATTGCAGCTTCGACCAGATCGCGGATGATCTGCTCAACGTCGCGCCCAACATAGCCCACTTCGGTAAATTTGGTGGCTTCAACCTTGATGAAAGGCGCAACGGCAAGCTTGGCGAGACGACGGGAGATTTCCGTCTTACCAACGCCGGTCGGTCCGATCATCAGAATGTTCTTTGGCATGACCTCTTCGCGCATCTGGCCTTCCAGCTGCTGGCGGCGCCAGCGATTGCGCAAAGCGATAGCCACGGCGCGCTTGGCGTCGTTCTGGCCGATGATGAAGCGGTCAAGCTCGGAGACGATCTCGCGGGGAGAAAAATTGCTCATGATTATAACCCGGTTTGCCACTGCTTGATGAACTCGAACGGATGCAGCAGCATGATCACGTTGAGCGTAAGATTGTCGCGAATGATGATAAGCGCCAGAATTTCAAAGAACAGCGCTATGGCGACGGTGATTTTTGTCGGTAGCTTTGCAGCCAGCAGAAAGCCGATCAGGGCAGCGATGGTATCGGAAACCGAATTGACGATGCTGTCGCCAAAATAGTCCACGGAGGACGTATTGGCGCGATAGCGTTCGATAATGAAATTCGAGTTTTCGACCAGTTCCCAGACGGCTTCAACGCCAACTGCCATGGCAAGCCGCAGACCCAGCGGCGCTTTTGGAGCAATGATTGTCAGAAGCCAGTAGAACAGAAAGCCATGAATGATGTGCGAGAGCGTATACCAGTCGGATATATGCTGCGAGTTTTCGGACATCAGCGAACCGGACCATAATTTTATGGTGCCACATTCGCACATGGGAATCCGCCCATCGAGATAAAGCCAGAAGGCCTGTATCGCGAGAATGGCAACAACAATCAGAGCACCTAAGCCCCAACGCTGTGTTTTAGAGGCTTGCATGCTTTGCGTCATTCTGCGTTGAGGCTTTCCACCAGAATGCTGTGATTGGTGTAGATGCAGATGTCTGCTGCAATGCCCATCGCTTTGCGGGCGATTTCCTCAGCATCTAAATCTGTATCGACGAGAGCACGCGCTGCGGCGAGAGCATAATTACCGCCCGATCCGATGGCCATAACGCCATGTTCAGGTTCAAGCACGTCGCCTGTGCCGGTCAGCGCCAGCGTAACCTTGCTGTCAGCAACCAGCATCATGGCTTCGAGCTTGCGCAGATAGCGGTCGGTGCGCCAGTCCTTGGCGAGTTCGACGGAAGCGCGCATCAGCTGGTCAGGATATTGTTCGAGCTTGGCTTCAAGGCGCTCAAGCAGCGTGAAGGCATCGGCTGTGGCACCGGCAAATCCGGCAATCACATTGCCCTTGCCGATGCGGCGCACCTTGCGCGCATTGCCCTTCATGACGGTATTGCCGAGCGAGACCTGCCCGTCACCGGCGATAACGACCTTGTTACCCTTGCGAACGGTGACAATGGTCGTGCCGTAAATTGTTGTGGGATTGTGTTCGATCATGGATCACTCCTTTGGCGGCCAATACGTTTCCATCTGGCAAACGCATAAGCCCCTGATATGGGCGAAGCCCTTACTCTGCTCTTCCGAGAGCTAACTGAATCGGGTTTCGTTGTGAATATTTAAGAACCGTCTGGCAAAATGCAAATGGGTTCACACGCATTCCAAAAAGTGGGAGCCGGTTTTTGGATAAAATGCGCGTTATAAAAGTCAGATTATTGGGAGCTGTTCTAAAAGCATTGGCAAAACCGGCCAGCTGTTCTAGAACGCGAAAAGATTTCAACTGAGGAAATGCAATGACGGCTGAAAGCGCCCGCAAAGCAAGTATCGAACGTTCAACAAAAGAAACAAGCATTGCTGTTTCTGTCGATCTGGACGGCAACGGCAAGTTCGACATTACAACCGGTGTCGGCTTCTTCGATCATATGCTGGAGCAGCTTTCCCGACATTCGCTCATCGACATGCGTGTGATGGCCAAGGGCGATCTGCATATTGATGATCACCACACAGTAGAAGATACCGGCATTGCGCTTGGTCAGGCTGTGGCGAAAGCGCTTGGCGAGCGTCGCGGCATCGTGCGTTATGCATCGATGGATCTTGCCATGGATGACACGCTAACAGGTGCTGCGGTCGATGTTTCGGGCCGCGCATTTCTGGTCTGGAACGTGAATTTCACGACCGCCAAGATTGGCACATTCGATACCGAACTGGTGCGCGAGTTCTTCCAGGCTTTTGCAATGAATGCAGGCATCACGCTGCATATCAACAATCATTATGGTGCCAACAATCACCATATTGCAGAGTCGATCTTCAAAGCCGTGGCCCGAGTTCTGCGCACAGCGCTCGAAACCGATCCGCGCCAGAAGGATGCAATTCCATCGACCAAGGGGTCGCTGAAGGGATAAGCTAATGGCGCAATTCGTCGTGTTGGAGAAAGAAGGCGCGAACAGTGCTGAAAACTCTGTCTTCGTGCGCGACGGATTCTACACATTGGCGCTGATCCTGCCGGTTGTCTGGCTGTTGACGCAGCGGCTGTGGTTTGAAGCGATTGCCGCTCTTGGCGTGACAATCCTGCTGGGTGTGGCTGGTAGCGCATTGGAAATTTCCAATGCGGTTCCGCTGATCACTTTGTTGTTTTCGCTGTTTGTGGCGCTGGAAGGCGCCAATTGGAAAATCGCAAAGCTGAAACGTCATGGTTTTGTTGAAAAGGCTGTCATCGATGCTTCCGATCTGGAAGAAGCAGAGGTTCGCTATTTCTACAGCTTTGAGGAAACAGCCGCTCTTGTTGAAGCGCCAGCACCCGAATGGGCTGAGCAGGCCCCTCGCCCCACTTATTCCTCATTTGGCTCGACGATCGGATTTGTCGGTCATCGCGGAGAAAACTGAAAATGCGTGTTGCAATTATCGACTATGGTTCCGGCAATCTTCGCTCGGCCACCAAGGCCTTTGAGCGCGCCGCCCATGAGAGCGGTGTGAAAGCGGAAATCGAACTGACTGCGGATGCCGATCGCGTGGCGAGCGCTGATCGCATCGTTCTGCCGGGCGTTGGTGCTTATGCCGATTGCCGTCGCGGCCTCCATGCGGTTTCCGGCATGGTGGAAGCACTGGAAGATGTGGTTCTGAAAAAAGCCCATCCTTTCCTCGGCATCTGCGTGGGTATGCAGTTGATGTCGGAACGCGGCCTTGAAAAAGAAGTGACCGAAGGTCTCGGCTGGATCGCAGGCGACGTGCGTGAAATGACGCCGTCCGACCCGACGCTCAAAATTCCGCAGATTGGCTGGAACAGGATTCACGTGAAACATTCGCATCCTGTCTTTGACGGTATCGCTACAGGCGACAACGGCTTGCACGCCTATTTCGTGCATTCCTATATGTTCGACGCGAAGAACAAAGGCGACGTTTTGGCCGTCACCGAATATGGTGGCGATGTCACCGCAACGGTTGGTCGCGACAACATGATCGGCACGCAGTTTCATCCTGAAAAGAGCCAACTGCTTGGCCTTTCGCTTATTGCCAATTTCCTGAAATGGAAGCCTTGAAGATATGATCCTTTTTCCCGCTATCGATTTGAAAGACGGTCAATGCGTGCGCCTGAAGCTTGGCGACATGGATCAGGCGACCGTTTACAATGAAGACCCTGCAGCACAGGCCAAAGCTTTTGAGGATCAGGGCTTTGAATGGCTGCATGTGGTCGATCTCAACGGTGCTTTTGCTGGCGAAAGCGTCAACGGCAAAGCTGTTGAAGCCATTTTGAAAGCGACCAAAAATCCGGTTCAGCTTGGCGGCGGTATCCGCACGCTTGCCCATATCGAAAGCTGGCTTTCAAAGGGACTGCGCCGCGTAATCTTAGGCACCGTTGCCGTGCGCGATCCGGCGCTGGTGATTGAAGCCTGCAAGGAGTTTCCGGGACAGGTTGCAGTCGGCATTGATGCCAAGGGCGGCTATGTTGCTGTTGAAGGCTGGGCCGAAGCGTCTGAGCTTGGTGTGGTGGAACTCGCGAAGAAGTTTGAAGGTGCCGGTGTTGCCGCCATCATCTACACAGACATTGACCGTGACGGCGTGCTGGCTGGTATCAACTGGGATTCAACGCTCGGTCTTGCAGACAGCGTTTCCATTCCGGTGATCGCATCGGGCGGCCTCGCCTCGATGGATGATATTAAGCGTCTTGCCGCACCCGATGCGCGTAAGCTTGAAGGTGCGATTTCCGGTCGCGCGCTTTATGATGGCCGCATTGATCCGGCAGAGGCGCTGGCTCTTCTGAGGACTTCAGCATGACACTTAAAGCACGCGTCATTCCCTGTTTGGATGTTAAAGATGGTCGCGTCGTTAAAGGCGTAAACTTCGTTGATCTGATCGATGCCGGTGATCCGGTGGAAGCAGCGCGCGCCTATGATGCGGCAGGCGCAGACGAATTGTGCTTCCTCGACATCACGGCGTCTTCGGACAATCGCGAGACAATTTTCGACGTGATTGCGCGAACAGCAGAACAGTGCTTCATGCCGCTGACTGTTGGCGGCGGCGTGCGTCAGGTCGCTGATATTCGCAAGCTACTTCTGGCTGGGGCCGACAAGGTTTCGATCAACACGGCTGCGGTCAAGAACCCGGAATTTGTTGCAGAAGCTGCCGATAAGTTTGGCGATCAGTGCATCGTTGTGGCCATCGACGCCAAGAAGGTTTCGGGAGCTGATGAGAGCGATCGCTGGGAAATTTTTACCCATGGTGGACGCCAGACGACTGGCATTGATGCGGTGGAATTTGCGCAGAAGGTGGTGAGCCTTGGTGCGGGTGAAATCCTGCTGACCTCGATGGATCGTGATGGAACCAAGGCTGGTTACGATGTGGCGCTGACCCGCGCTGTTGCGGACAGCGTGCGCGTTCCCGTGATCGCATCGGGTGGCGTTGGCAATCTTGATCACATGGTCGACGGTATCCGCGAAGGTCATGCGACGGCAGTTCTCGCAGCGTCGATCTTCCACTTTGGCACCTATACGATTGGCGAAGCCAAGCGCTATATGGCCGAAGCTGGAATTCCGATGCGGCTCGACCCGGTCCGCTAATTATAAAATCCGAAGGAAGTTCGATGGCTGAGTTCTCACTTTCCGATCTTGAACGCATTGTTGCGGAACGTGCCACTTCGACGGATGGATCGTCCTATACGGCTAGTCTCTTTGCCAAGGGTCAGACACGCGCCGCCAAAAAGCTTGGTGAAGAAGCCGTCGAAACGGTGATTGCGGCAGTCAGTGGCGATCGTGCGGAAGTGGTCACGGAAAGCGCCGATCTGCTTTATCACCTACTGGTGGTTCTCAAGATTGCAGACGTGCCACTCAATGAAGTTCTTGCAGAATTGCAGCGCCGCACGGCGCAGACTGGCCTTGAGGAAAAGGCCGGTCGTCCGAAAGCATAAATGCAAACTAATCCAAAAGTTGTGAGTTTAGAATTGGCGTTGAGGGAGAGCAGCGACAATATGTGGGAAAAAGTGGACCAGCTAACGCCGTCGCGTTACTCGCCTTACCGTTTCTTTTCGGCCGAGGAATGGGCAGGCTTTCGCGCCGACACTCCCCTCACCCTGACTTACGAAGAAGTCAAACGGCTGCGCTCGCTGGGCGATCCGATTGATCTGGATGAGGTGCGGCGCATTTATCTGTCGCTTTCGCGTTTGCTCTATGCGCATGTGGAAGCAAGCCAGCTTTTGTTCCGCCAGCGCCAGCAATTCATCAATATGGAAGAGCGTTTCAAGACACCTTTCATCATTGGCATTGCAGGCTCGGTTGCGGTGGGCAAATCCACGACTGCGCGTATTCTAAAAGAGCTACTCGCCCGCTGGCCTTCCAGCCCGAAGGTTGATCTGGTGACGACTGACGGCTTCCTCTATCCCAACGCAGTTCTGCGTGAGCAGAACTTGATGGAGCGCAAGGGCTTTCCCGAAAGCTATGATGTGGGCGCGGTCTTGCGTTTCCTGTCAGCGATTAAAGCAGGCATGAGCCATGTGCGTGCACCGCTCTATTCGCATTTAAGCTATGACGTGCTGCCTGGCGAATATCAGATTGTCGATAAGCCCGACATTCTGATCTTTGAAGGCATTAATGTGTTGCAGGTGCGTGATCTTCCGGAAGACGGCAAGATGGTGCCTTTCGTGTCCGACTTCTTCGACTTCTCGATCTATATCGATGCAGAGCCGGAGCTTATCCACAAATGGTATATTGATCGGTTTATGCGGCTGCGTGAGACGGCCTTCGTCAATCCGCAGTCGTTCTTCCATCGCTATTCGCAGCTTTCAGAAGATGCGGCCCGTTCGATCGGCGAAGGCCTTTGGAACAATATCAACATGAAGAACCTGCGTGAGAATATTTTGCCCACACGCCCACGCGCCGATATCATCCTGCGCAAAGGTGGCGATCATCTGATCGAAGAAGTGGCGCTCAGAAAGATTTAAATCTCAGGAAACCAGAATGCCGCAAGTGCTGGAAATGTATCAGGTGGACGCGTTCACCAAACGTGTCTTCGCCGGAAATCCTGCGGCAGTTCTGATCCTGAAAGACTGGCTGAGCGATGCGACCATGCAGGCAATCGCTGCGGAAAACAATCTCGCTGAAACAGCTTTTGCATGCCCTGCAGAGGATGGCTGGAAACTCAGATGGTTTACACCAACGCTAGAGGTCGATTTCTGCGGCCATGCCACTCTGGCAACGGCGCATGTTCTGGCTGCACACCACAAGATTGATGGTGAGCTGAATTTTTACACCCGCATAGGCAAGATCAGTGTTTCGCGCGCGGGCGACGATTATGTGCTGGATGTTCCGTCCATTGCCCCGGACCAGCTTTCCGAGCTGCCTGCGTTCATCGCACCACTGTTTGAGAATGAGAGCGGAGCCACGTTCTTCAGAAATTTCGAGAATATCTATGTGCAGCTTGAGGATGAGGCTGCGGTCAGGGCTTTCGTGCCTGATCATATCCAGATTGAAAAACTGGGATCAGTCGGCCTGGTGATTACCGCGCGAGGATCGTCGCACGACTTCGTTTCGCGTTATTTTGCGGCGGGATCGGGTATCCCGGAAGATCCGGTTACAGGATCTATCCATGCGACGCTTGTTCCTTATTGGGCTCAAAATATCGGGAAAAACAAACTGTCCGCCTATCAGGCTTCGGCCCGTGGTGGACATTTGGGATGTGAGCTGAAAGGCGACCGTGTCTTGCTCACCGGCAACGCCGTAACATTCATGAAAGCCGAGATTTATATCCCGTAAAGAATAAGGGCGCCGAATAGTTCGGCGCCCTGATCGCTTTGGATCGTTTTTGCAATCAAGCAAGTGGCGGAATACGCAGCACCTGACCCGGATAGATTTTGTCTGGATGCGTCAGCATCGGCTTATTGGCTTCAAAGATGATGTCGTTCTTTGCGCCCTTGCCTTTGCCATATTGGGCCTCGGCAATTTTCCAGAGATTGTCGCCCTTCTTGACCGTGTAGAAGACAGGTTCGGCACCCGTTGTCCCGGCACCATCAACTTTCAGTTCCGAGGCTTCCACCTTGGAAACACCGAGCGAGTTGCCGACAGCGATAATGGCTTTTTCAAAAGCAGACTGATCCTTCACATTGCCGGTCAGGACGGCCTTGTCGCCCTGCACGCTCACCTGCACGCCATCGGTGCCGAGATTATGCGAGTCGAGTTCCTTCTTCAGATCATCGGCTTTGGGTTCATTTTCGCCGAAACCAAGCTTGGTTCCAACTGACTTCACGAAATCGAAAATTCCCATGGGCAAATCTCCCTGTTGTTGCTACTCAGTCGTTGCATCAAACCCGTTATCGAAACCAGCGGGGCTTCCGGTCGGTCAATAGCCTGTAAGGTACAGCGCTCGTCAAATTGGTCAAGTGCCAATTCATCCCGAATTATCCAATGAGTACGGGCACTTAATTAGCACCTTAATAAGCTCTAGCGGCCCAGATTGGTCTTTGCCAGTTCGACGATTTCATCACCGCGACCGCTGATGATGGCTTTGAGCATATAAAGGCTGAAGCCCTTTGCCTGCTCGGCTTTGATTTTGGGCGGCATCACCAGTTCTTGCTTGGCTGTCACCACATCGACCAGAACCGGACCATCGTGAGCAAAAGCCTGCTTTAAGGCTTCCGGCAGATCTGCGGATTCCTCTACGCGAAAACCTTTGATCCCGATGGCTTCCGCCATGGCTGCAAAGTTCGGGTTTTCGAGGTCGGTCCCGGAGGTCAGATAGCCGCCAGCTTTCATTTCCATGGCCACGAAGCCAAGTGAGCCATTGTTATAAACAATGATCTTGGCGGGCAGATTGAGCTGCTTCAACGACAGGAAATCGCCCATCATCATGGTGAAACCGCCGTCGCCGGACAGCGAAACGACTTGTCGTTCCGGTGCCGCAGCTTTTGCGCCGATCGCTTGAAGCATGGCATTGGCCATAGAGCCATGATTGAAAGAACCGAGCAGGCGACGCTTGCCATTCATAGTGAGGTAGCGTGCAGCCCAGACGGTTGGGGTTCCGACATCGGCGGTAAAGATTGCATTCTCATCCGCAATCTCATCGATGAGACGCGTGAGATATTGCGGGTGGATCGGCTGGCCTGGTTTTGAAGGCGCTGCTAGATCATCCAGTGCCTCGCGCGCTTTCGTGTAATGCGTCTTTGCAGCATCGAGGAATTTCGTATTGCGACCGGATTTGAGCTTCGGCAAAAGGGCTGCGATTGTTTCCGACACATCGCCCGTCACACCCAATGTAAGCGGCGCACGGCGACCGATCTGAGACGGATCATTGTCGATCTGAATGATCTTTGCCTTGTCGGGATAGAAGTTGCGATAAGGGAAACTGGTGCCGAGCATCAGCAACGTGTCGCAGTTGAGCATGGCGTGATAGCCGGATGAAAAGCCGATCAGGCCGGTCATACCGACATCAAAGGGATTGTCCCATTCGACATGTTCCTTGCCGCGCAGCGCATGAACCACAGGTGCTTCAAGCTGTTCGGCCAGAGACACGACTGCATCATGCGCACCCGCGCAGCCATTGCCTGCAAGAATGGTGATCTTCTCAGAACCGTTGAGAATATCTGCGAGCTTTGCGACATCCCGATCTGACGGAACCATGCGTGGAAGCGAGATCTGCGTCCAGGTCTGCTTTGCACCTTCAGGTGCCTGCTTGAGCGCAACGTCACCCGGAATGACGATCACGGCCACGCCGCGCTTGCCGATGGCCGCACGCATGGCGCGGTTCAGCACTTCGGGCATTTGTGCAGGGTTGGAAACCAGCTCAACAAAATGGCTGCACTCGCGGAACAGTTCCTGCGGATGGGTTTCCTGAAAATAGTCGAGACCGATTTCGGATGAAGGAATATGGGCAGCAATCGCCAGCACAGGTTCGCGGTTGCGATGACAATCAAAAAGCCCGTTGATGAGGTGCAGATTGCCGGGCCCACAGCTGCCAGCACATACGGCCAGTTCGCCGGTAATGGCGGCTTCGGCACCCGCAGCGAAGGCTGCGGTTTCCTCATGGCGAACATGCATCCAGTCGATCTTGCCAAGCCGTCTGAGGCTGTCATTCAGTCCGTTGAGGCTATCGCCCGTAACACCCCAGATACGCTTAACACCTGCTTCGGCTAAAGTTCGAGCCAGAAGATCCGCAACAGTCATGCCCATGATTTTGCCCTTTCACAATCTTGAAGATCAAGTTAGGGCGCGGGGCTGATGTGGGAAGCCGTCAAACGGCATCAATCGATGCCGTTTGAATTGGAAAAGTTATTTTGTGCAACTCTCGATGAAACGCGCAAGATAGGCATCAAATTCCGCTGGTGTTTCGCGGAATGGCGCATGTCCCGCATTATCGATAACGTGGGTTTTACCTTCCCAAAGATTACCGAATTTTACCTTTGAGACGAAGTCGAGTTCGACGAAAGGTTCATCGCGCCCATTGACGACTGCAATGGGAAGCTTTGCTTGAGCGACGATGTCGCGCTGGTTGCCGCCGGTGCCAGCGGCAAATTTTTCAAACATGATGCGGCGGGCGCGGCCGTCGGTACGTGCAACAATATCGAGAAGTGACGCCTCGAATGGTTCGCCACAGGTGCTGCGTGCGCAAGAATCCACATCGCGTTCAGAGAAGACTTCCTGTCCGGCAAGCGCCATGTCTGGCCCGCTCTTGAACCCCTGCCCCACTTCCTCACGCGCCACAGGCGGCGTTCCGGTTATCATCAGACCACGCATTTCTGGATAGCGCTCAATCATCTCGATACCGATATGGCCACCAAGGGACCAACCGAAAACGACAGCATCGGCAATGCCGAGCTTCTGCATGACTTCCGTCATTGCATCCGCATAGCCTTCCATCGAATAGCTGCGATCGGGATCAATCGCATCGGAAGATTTGCCATGGCCCGGAAGATCAGGCGCTATCACGCGCCATTTCTTGCCGATTGCACCTTCGAGTTGTGGTGCGAAAATTGCGCCCGAACTTGAATTGCCATGGATCATTAGAAGAGGAGCGCCCTCGCCTGAACTTTCACGCACTGCAATGCGGCCATGGCTGGTTTCAAGCTCGTGATAATTGATTGTCATGTTGTCTGTTCCCAAAATGCGAATGGTCTAATCGTAAGAAACCTTGCCGCGGCCCTTCTTGATGTCCGAGCGGCCTGACTTGGCCTTGAGGCGGCGTTCAACCGAGCCTTTTGTCGGCTTGGTCTTTCTGCGTGGCGGCGGCGGTGGAACTGCTGCCTCCTGGATCAGCGCAATCATTCGCTCGCGCGCATCTTCGCGATTGCGCTCCTGCGTGCGAAAGCGGTTGGCTTCAATCAGTACATCGCCATCCTTGGTGCCGCGCTGACCTGCAAGTTTGAAAAGACGGGAAAGCACATCTTCCGGCAGACCGGACTGGCTTGCATGAAAACGCAGCTGCACGGCGGTCGAAACCTTGTTGACGTTCTGACCACCGGGACCGGACGAGCGGATAAAGCTCTCCTCAAGATGATCCTCGTGGATCGTCAGGCGGTTTGTGATGCGGATGATGGTGCGGCTTTCTTCCATAAGGACGAGTGATACACCGCTTTCTAACGCATGTCTCCCAAAAGTGGGAACCGGTTTTGGGATAAAGACATGCGCAAAAACAAATGGATAGAGCGAGCGCGGTGGATGCGATCAAGCGCGACACGCTCTATCCATTGCAAAAAAGAAAAACCCGGCCTTTCGGCCGGGCTTCCCCTCCTCCTCAGGATTTCATTTTCGTTTACTCGGCCGCAATCTGCGTCGCTGGCGCTGCATCGCGTACATCATGATCGACATGACTTTCGAATTTCTCGAAATTTGTCACGAACATATCAACCAGCTTTTGTGCTTGTGCGTCGTAAGCTGCCTTGTCAGCCCATGTCGAACGTGGATCGAGAATGGCGGTATCCACACCTGGCACTGCAACCGGAACAGCAAAGCCGAAATTCGGATCAGTGCGGAATTCGGCATCGTTAAGCGAACCATCAAGTGCTGCCGCAAGAAGTGCGCGGGTTGCCTTGATCGGCATACGCTTGCCGGTGCCATAAGCGCCGCCGGTCCAGCCGGTATTGACCAGCCAGCAATCGACCTTGTGTTCGGCGATCAGCTTACGCAGCAGATTGCCGTATTCCGATGGATGGCGCGGCATGAATGGCGCACCAAAGCAGGTTGAGAACGTTGCTTCCGGCTCGGTCACGCCCTTTTCAGTGCCGGCAACCTTTGCGGTATAGCCGGACAGGAAGTGATACATGGCCTGCGCAGGGGTAAGCTTGGCAATCGGAGGCATGACGCCGAAAGCATCAGCGGTCAGCATGATGATGTTCTTTGGCTGGCTGCCTTTGCCCGATGCAGATGCATTCGGGATGAAGTCGAGCGGATAGGCGCAGCGTGTGTTTTCAGTCAGCGAGACGTCATCGAAATCCGGCTGGCGGTTTGCATCCAGCACGACATTTTCCAGCACAGTGCCGAAGCGCTGCGTGGTTGCGTAGATTTCCGGCTCGGCTTCTGCCGAAAGGCGGATGGTCTTGGCATAGCAGCCGCCTTCGAAATTGAAGACGCCATGTTCGCCCCAGCCATGCTCATCATCGCCAATCAGCGTGCGGGTTGGGTCAGCCGAAAGCGTGGTCTTGCCTGTGCCGGACAGACCGAAGAAGACAGCCGTATCGCCGTTCGGGCCTTCATTGGCCGAGCAATGCATTGGCATGACGCCCTTGGCAGGCAGAAGATAGTTGAGCGCGGTGAAGACAGACTTCTTCATTTCACCTGCATAGGACGTTCCGCCGATCAACACGATCTTGCGGGTGAGATCGACTGCGATCACCGTTTCGGTGCGCACGCCATAGCGTGCAGGATCGGCCTTGAAAGAGGGCAGATCGATAATGGTCATTTCAGGCACGTAAGAAGCAAGCGCTGCTTCTTCCGGGCGGATCAGCAGATTGCGGATGAACAGCGAATGCCATGCATATTCAGTCACAACACGCGCATTGATCTTGTTGTCTTCGTCAGCACCGCCGATCAGATCCTGTACGAAAAGCTCCTTGCCCTTCGCATGGTCAATGAAATCGGCATAGAGAAGCTCGAAAGCCTCCGGCGTCATTGGTTTGTTGTTGTCCCACCAGACCTGATCTTCGGTGTTTGCATCGCGTACAACGAACTTGTCTTTCGGCGAACGACCGGTGTGCTGGCCCGTGCGTGCAACAAGCGCACCCTGTGCCGAAAGCTCCGCTTCACCACGACGGATGGTCTCTTCATAGAGCCGGGCCGGTCCAAAATTATAAAAGACTGCGGACAGTTCCTTCAATCCTGAAGTGGAAATGGAAGCGGCAGTATTATGGATGCCGATCTCTTTCATGGTCTCTCCGCCATATGGTTCAAAATTTGGTTGGCCCCGGTCTTTTTAAACGGGATGGCAGTCAGAAACAGATTAATTAAATTAAATCAAATATTTAATCGATTTAAAAATCTTGAAATTTTTTTAAATCGTTTAATTGATACGTTATGATGGCTATCCACAGTCTGGAACTGTTCTCGACTGTGTTAACCACACCGCTAACCATCGCGAAAAAAACCAAACGGTGGTCTTGCCGGTAAGTTGAGCCGTTGCCACATTTTGTACCTAATTTGTACTGCACAAGCGGCAGGACTGTAATAAGATCAACGCGCTTACCGGCGTTTGGTGATTTGAACCGCTGCTGTAACGGGGCGGTTAACAAAGGAGAAGGTTCGCATGAAGGAAGCTTCGGCAACGCAGACAATTGCGCTGGTCGACGATGACCGCAATATTCTGACCTCCGTTTCCATTGCTCTGGAGTCGGAAGGCTATCGCGTCGAGACCTATACCGATGGGGCTTCTGCTTTGGACGGTCTGATGACCCGCCCGCCGAACCTCGCAATCTTCGATATCAAGATGCCGCGTATGGATGGCATGGAACTGCTGCGCCGTCTGCGCCAGAAGTCTGACCTTCCGGTCATCTTCCTGACGTCCAAGGATGACGAGATTGATGAATTGTTCGGTCTTAAGATGGGCGCGGACGATTTCATAACCAAGCCGTTCTCACAGCGTCTTCTGGTCGAGCGTGTAAAAGCTGTTCTGCGCCGTGTTGCAGCGCGTGATGGCACCGCAAAGCCAACCGGACAGCAGGCAAAGTCGCTCGAGCGCGGTCAGCTTGTCATGGATCAGGAACGCCACACCTGCACATGGAAGGGTGAGCCGGTAACGCTGACTGTGACTGAATTCCTCATCCTGCATTCGCTTGCCCAACGTCCCGGCGTTGTGAAAAGCCGTGATGCGCTGATGGATGCCGCTTATGATGAACAGGTCTATGTTGATGATCGTACCATCGACAGCCACATCAAGCGCCTACGCAAGAAGTTCAAGTCGACGGATGATGACTTTGAAATGATCGAAACGCTTTACGGCGTCGGTTATCGTTTCCGCGAAGCATGATATAGAGATTAAATCGCCAGACATTTTCAGTCTGGCGATTGTTTCAGAAGGCAAGATTGCAGCGACATGGTCGCCGAAACCCGTAAAGACAGCGCGATGACGATGAGAGAACGCAGGGCACGGCGGCAACGCTCGCTGTTTCTGCGTCGTCTTTTTGCGCCTTTCAGCCGGTTTCTCGGTCAGTTCCTGTTTTCTAGCCTGACACGCCGCATTCTGTTTCTGAATATCGCGGCGCTTGGCGTTCTGGTTTCCGGCATTCTTTATATGAACCAGTTCCGCGAGGGGCTGATCGATGCCAAGATTGAAAGTTTGTTGACGCAGGGCAAAATCATTGCCGCTGCGATTTCGGCATCGGCGACGGTCGATACCAATTCACTGATGATCGATCCTGAAAAGCTGCTGGAGCTTCAGGCCGGGCAAAGCATTACCCCCTCGCCAGATTCTCCGGACAATTGGGAATTTCCGATCAATCCGGAAAAAGTTTCACCCTTGCTGCGTCAGTTGATTTCGCCAACCAGCACACGCGCCCGCATTTACGATCATTACGCTAATCTGCTGCTGGATTCCCGCTCGCTTTATGCACCGGCATTTGCTTCTGGCGGTCCTGTATTCCGTTATGATCTGCCCGCTATTGAAGAAGATGCACCGAGCACATGGGAGCGCTTTACCATGTGGTTCTCGCGTCTGTTTTACGGTGGTGGCTTACCGCTTTATCAGGAGCAGCCGGGGGGCAATGGACTTGCCTATCAGGAAATCGTTCGCGCATTGAGCGGCTCGCCGCAGACAGCGCAGCGCCGCAACCAGCAGGGCGAACTGGTGGTTTCGGTTGCCGTCCCTATTCAGCAATCGCGTGCGATTTTGGGTGTGCTGCTGCTTTCAACTGAAGGCGATGACATCGACAAAATCGTTCAGGGCGAACGCATGGCGGTTTTCCGTGTGTTTGGCGTTGTTGCGGCAGTTATGGTGATCTTGTCGCTGTTCTTGGCTTCGACTATTGCAAGTCCATTGCGCAAACTTGCTGCTGCTGCCGACCGTGTGCGCCTTGGCGTAAAAAGCCGCGAGGAAATTCCAGATTTCTCTGAGCGTCAGGATGAAGTGGGACATCTATCGACTTCCATTCGCGCGATGACTGACGCGCTTTATACGCGTATTGAGGCGATTGAGAGCTTCGCAGCCGATGTGAGCCACGAGCTGAAAAATCCCCTCACCTCGTTGCGCAGTGCTGTCGAAACGCTGCCGCTTGCAAAAAACGATAATTCCCGCAATCGCCTGCTTGATGTCATTCAGCATGATGTGCGGCGCCTTGATCGTCTGATCACCGATATTTCGGATGCATCGCGTCTTGATGCAGAACTTGCACGCGAACATTCTGACCGCGTCGATATGAAGACGCTGCTCAATAATCTGGTTCTTGCAGCGCGCGAAGTGCGACGCAATAAGATCGGCACCGAGATTGTCTTTAATACTGGCAAGCTACCTTCCGGCAAGAAGGGCTTCTTCGTTGCAGGACATGATCTTCGTCTTGGACAGGTGATCAGCAATCTGATCGAAAATGCGCGGTCTTTTGTGCCGGAAGATACGGGTCGTATCGTGGTGACGCTGAGCGGCGAAGGCAGTCGGGTGCGCGTTCTTGTTGAAGATAATGGCCCGGGCATTCCGATCGAGAATATCGAACGGATTTTCGAGCGGTTCTACACGGATCGCCCGGCTTCTGAGGCTTTTGGCCAGAATTCCGGCCTTGGTCTTTCGATCAGCCGCCAGATCATCGAAGCGCATGGTGGTACATTGAGTGCTGAAAATATCGTCAATGATGATGAACCGGATCAGATGAAGGGTGCACGCTTTATCGTTGATCTGCCAGCTATCGCGTGACGTGACATGACGCCGGAAGAACAGAAAAGTGGTCTTCACGCAACGACGGTGCAAATACGCGGTCGTGGCGTGATGCTGATGGGAAAATCGGGCGCAGGAAAAACAGAGACAGCACTGATGCTGATTGAGCGTGCGGCGGCTCGCGGGGAGCAGGCTTCACTCGTTTCTGACGACCGCACTTTGCTGCATGTGGACGGCGATAAGCTGATAGCCAGCGTTCCCGATTCTCTCGCTGGCGGTGTCGAAATTCGTGGAGCAGGTCTTTTCACTGTTGCTTATGTGAAACAGACGCCACTCGATCTTATTGTCATTCTCGTGAGCCGTGAAGAGGCGGAACGCTATCCAAGCGGCGAGAATTGGCAGTTTGAAGGCATCGAAATTCCGCGTCTGTTGTTGCCTGCACTCTCGTCAAACGGCGATTCTAACGCAGTTTCGCGTGCTATCGAGGCAAGCCTGTTTTATAAAACCTGGCCATAAGTGCTTCGCTGAAAGAAGTGCCCAACACTGCGGCATTTTGCTTTTTTCAAGGCAAATGTGAAATTTTTCACTTGCTATCAAGATTTGCAATGCCAAGATGCACAACTCGTCGGCTGGGTTCCGGCGATTTTTGTGTCATCTGCGCCTTTGAAGGGGTAAGCGGCGGGCACGCGACAGGAGCTTTTAAAGTATGATCGGACTCGTGCTTGTTACGCACGGAAGGCTGGCCGAAGAGTTTCTCCATGCTGTTGTGCATGTGGTTGGCCCGCAAGACAATTTCGAGACCGTTTGTATCGGTGCCGAAGATGACATGGAACAGCGCCGCCGCGATATCGTGGATGCGGTGGACCGCGCCGATAGCGGCAGAGGTGTTATCGTTCTGACAGATATGTTTGGTGGAACTCCGTCCAATCTCGCAATTTCGGTGATGGAAGAAGGCAAGATCGAAGTGATCGCAGGCGTGAACCTGCCGATGCTGATCAAGCTCTCCAGCGTTCGTATCGGTGGAGACATCAAGACAGCTCTGCGCGAAGCGCAGGATGCAGGACGCAAGTACATCAACGTCGCAAGCCAGGTCCTGACAGGAAAGTAATTCATGCATCCCACCGTGGTTGTTACTGGCGAATATGATGCCGATAGCGCTCTCTCTCGTTCATTTGAGATCGTCAATAAGCGTGGTCTGCATGCGCGTGCCTCGGCCAAATTCGTGCAGCTTGTGGATAGCTTTGATGCTCATGTCCGCGTCAGTAAGGACGGCATGACGGTGGGCGGCACGTCTATTATGGGCTTGATGATGCTGGCAGCCTCACCGGGCTGCTGCATCGAAGTGCGTGCATCGGGTGAACAGGCTGATGCGGTGCTTGATGGGCTTCAGGCGCTTATTGCTGATAAGTTTGGCGAAGAAGCCTGATATTCAAAAATATTGTTAAGTTGATATGCACACATAAAGAACTCTTTATGTGATGTTGTACTGACGCGAGTGATCTGCTAATCAAATGGCCAGTCGAAGCCCCTCCTCCGATATTCTTTATTCCGGGGCTTCAAAATCAATTTGATTGGAGCAGATGATGACCGCAAGTCAGGATTTCGTCGTCAAGGATCTTAGCCTCGCCGATTGGGGCCGCAAGGAACTCGATATTGCTGAAACCGAAATGCCGGGCCTGATGGCCGCGCGCGAAGAGTTCGGCAAATCGCAGCCGCTCAAGGGCGCACGTATTTCTGGTTCTCTGCATATGACGATCCAGACCGCTGTTCTTATTGAAACGTTGAAGGCACTGGGCGCTGATGTGCGCTGGGCGTCCTGCAATATTTTCTCGACTCAGGATCATGCCGCTGCTGCAATCGCTGCAACAGGCACGCCAGTGTTCGCTATCAAGGGCGAAACGCTTGAAGAATATTGGACCTATACCGACAAGATCTTCCAGTGGACGGATGGCGAACCATCCAACATGATTCTGGACGATGGTGGCGACGCCACCATGTATATCCTGATTGGTGCGCGCGCCGAAGCAGGTGAAGACGTTCTTTCCAAGCCTGAAAGCGAAGAAGAAGAAGTTCTGTTCGCGCAGATCAAGAAGCGTATGGCTGAAACGCCTGGTTTCTTCACGCGTCAGCGCGATGCGATCAAGGGTGTGACTGAAGAAACAACCACAGGCGTTAATCGTCTTTATCAGTTGCAGAAGAAGGGCCTCCTGCCCTTCCCGGCAATCAACGTCAATGACAGCGTCACCAAGTCGAAGTTCGACAACAAGTATGGCTGTAAGGAATCGCTGGTTGACGGTATCCGTCGCGGTACAGATGTGATGATGGCTGGTAAGGTCGCTGTCGTTTGCGGCTATGGTGACGTTGGTAAAGGATCGGCTGCATCGCTGGCTGGTGCTGGTGCCCGCGTGAAGGTCACGGAAGTTGATCCGATCTGCGCGCTTCAGGCTGCAATGGACGGCTTTGAAGTCGTAACCCTTGATGACGCAGCTTCGACTGCTGACATCGTGATCTCGACAACCGGCAATAAAGACGTCATCACGCTTGATCATATGCGTAAGCTGAAAGATATGGCGATTGTTGGCAATATCGGTCACTTCGACAACGAAATTCAGGTTGCCGGACTGCGTAACCTGAAATGGACCAATGTGAAGCCACAGGTTGATCTGGTCGAATTCCCGGACGGCAAGCGCATCATCCTTCTTTCGGAAGGTCGTCTGCTCAATCTCGGCAATGCAACCGGTCATCCAAGCTTCGTGATGTCCGCTTCCTTCACCAATCAGGTTCTGGGTCAGATCGAGCTCTTCACGCGTACTGACGCGTATAAGAACGAAGTCTATGTTCTGCCAAAGCACCTTGATGAAAAGGTTGCTCGTCTGCATCTAGACAAGCTTGGCGCTAAATTGACCGTGCTTTCGGATGAACAGGCCGCTTATATTGGCGTAACACCTCAGGGTCCTTTCAAGTCGGAACACTACAGGTATTAATTATCTGTTAACCATACTGCTACATCTTGTAGGCTGGGCAGTTTAACACTGCCCGGCCTTTATTTTTGCGCGTAACATGCTTCACGCGGAATCCCCGGAAGGGTATTGTGAAGACGAATCAATGTGTTTTGACGGGTGTTTGCGTTCAGCGTTTTTTGCCATTTGGGGTGGAAGACGGGTGGCGTATTCATCTGCAAAACATGTCTGTCTCTGTTGCATTTGGCGATGTGAGAGAGACAGAGTGACGTTTTTTGAAATACGGCAGCACCTTTTTTAAGGATCGACAGCCGGGCGGCGGAGACACGGAAGATATGCCAGAACTTGGCTCAACGGGGAGTTTGCAGAGTAAATCTGCAATCAGCGCAGGCAGGCACCTGAAAGCATCGCTTTCGCTTGGCTTCCGCCCTCTGAAACGGGTTGTTCTGAAGGCTTCAGTCTCTTTCGCCGCATTGGTTGCGGCTGTTCCAGCTTTTGCACAAGGCGCTGAAAACGCAACGCGTATTGCTTTGCCGTTTGGTGGCAGCGTGGGTGCTTTTGAAGTCATCCAGTTTTCGATTTTTCTGGGCGCTTTGGGCGCAGCCCTTCTCTCGGCTGGCTGGCTAATCCGGGATCGCTCGAAAACCGCACAGGAAAACAATGAGCTGCGCTCGCGCCTTTCAGATATGAATCTGGCGGCGCAGCGCAGCGAAGCGCTGCTTAATTTGAAAGATCAGCGCGCAATCGTCTGGGACGCTAATGGCGCACGCGCTGATGTTGTCGGCCAATTGCCGTTTGATAGCGGTGCGCCGCAGGATCGCTCACATTTTCTCGCTTTTGGCCGCTGGTTGCGCCCGCAATCCGTGACCGAGCTTGAGCGCGCGGTTTCTGCCTTGCGCGAACAGGCCCATGCTTTTGATTTGACGGTCGAAACTGGCAATGGAACTCTGCTTGACGTCTATGGCCGCACCTCGGGAAGTTTTGCCATTGTGCGTTTTCTGGGTCTTCAGGGCGTTCAGGCAGAACGCGCAGCGCTTCAGGCACAGAACCGCGAATTGTCTGAAAAGTTATCACTCCTTCGCCACCTGCTTGATCGTCTTGAGCAGCCGGTCTGGCTGCGCGGCGCAGATGGTCGCATGGAATGGGTGAACGCTGCCTATGCGCGTGCTGTGGATGCCGTGGACGGCACACAGGCCACATCTGAGCGTCGTGAACTTTTTGGTGCACAAGCGCGCCAGCGTTTGGAACGTGATCGATTTGCTGAGCCTGATCTCTATGAAAAACTGCCAGCGATTATACGTGGTGACCGCCGTGTGTTCGATGTGACGGATGTGAGTGCAGAGGCTGGTTCCGCCGGTCTTGGCTTTGATCTCAGTGAAGTCGAACAGATCCGTGAGGAACTGAGCCGTACGCTGAAAAGCCACGCGGAAACGCTCGACAAACTTTCTACCGCGGTGGCCATTTTCGATCCCGATATGAAGCTGCAATTCTTCAATCAGGCTTTTGTGTCGCTCTGGTCGCTTGATACGGCCTGGCTTGAAACGCATCCAAGCAACACATTGCTGTTTGATCGCCTGCGCTCGGAAGGCAAGCTTCCTGAGCAGCCAGAATGGCGCAAATGGAAGGATTCGCTCCTTGCTGCCTATCGCGCTGTCGAGCCGGAAGAGCACATGTGGCATCTGCCTGATACGCGCACTCTGCGTGTCGTTGCCAATCCGCATCCGCAGGGTGGCGTGACGTGGTTCTTTGAGAACATGACGGAACAGTTCCAGCTTGAAGCCCGCTATAACACGCTCATCAAGGTGCAGGGCGAAACGCTCGACCATCTTGGCGAAGCGGTGGCGGTGTTCGGCTCCGATGGTCGTCTGCGCCTTTCCAACCCGTCATTCGCTGATCTGTGGTCGCTTCCCGATGCAATCACCGTAGAAGGCACGCATATTTCGACCATTTCCAAGCTCTGCGGTCAGCGTGGCGGAGATGGCATCTGGGATGATTTTGTTTCCTCTGTCACCGGCTTCCTTGATGAGCGCAACGGCCGTATGGGACAGGTGGAACTGGATGACGGCATCATCCTTTCCTATGCCGTAGTGCCGCTGCCAAAGGGTCAGACGATGCTGACCTTCATTGATGTCAGCGATACGGTGCGCGTTGAACGGGCGCTCAAGGAAAAGAACGAAGCGCTGTCGCTTGCCGATCAGATCAAGAACGATTTCGTGCAGCATGTATCCTACGAGCTGCGCTCGCCTCTGACCAATATCATTGGCTTTACGGAACTGCTGCAAACACCTGCCTTTGGTTCACTCAATGAGCGTCAGCTCGAATATCTCGACCACATTGGCACGTCGTCTGCCGTGCTTCTGACCATCGTCAACGATATTCTTGATCTCGCGACCGTCGATGCGGGTATCATGCAGCTCGATATTGATGATGTTGCTGTGATGGATGAGATTTCTGCAGCGGCAAAGCGTGTGAGTGAGCGCCTGCAAGAGCACGACATCGCGCTCAATATCGAAATCGCAGACGATGTGGAGCTGTTCAGAGCCGATGCCAATCGCGTGCGTCAGGTACTGTTTAATCTCCTGTCGAATGCTTCCAATTATGCACCGGAAGGCTCGACCGTTTCGCTGCAAGTCGTGCGCGATGGCACGGACATTCTGTTTGCTGTGCATGATGATGGTCCGGGCATGCCGGGCGATGTGCTCGATACGGTTTTCAAGCGTTTTCAGGCCTATCAGAACGGCGGTCGCAGACGCGGCGTAGGCCTCGGACTCTCCATCGTGAAGAGCTTTGTCGAACTTCATGGCGGGCGTGTTGAAATTGAAACCGGAGCTGATATTGGTACGACAGTAATTTGTCGCTTCCCATCTGAAGCGCGCAGCTTCCGTGTTGCTGCCGAATAAGGTAAATGGGGCTTTATGAGCACCCCAATCAGTAGCCCGATAACCCATCTTGAATTGTTCCTGCCCGATGAGGCAGCAACGAAACGCTTTGGCGAGGATTTCGCTTTGGCGCTGGTCAAAGGCGACCTCGTAACCCTTTCGGGCGATCTCGGCGCCGGTAAATCATCGCTCGCACGCGCTGTCATTCGCGCGATTGCCGATGACGAGGGGCTTGAGGTGCCAAGCCCGACATTCACGCTGGTGCAGAGCTATGAGGCGCTGCGTTTGCCCGTTGCTCACGCTGATCTTTACCGGATTTCGCATGGCGAAGAGCTGGATGAACTGGGACTTGTCGAGTTTCTCGAAGATGGTGTTGTGCTATCCGAATGGCCGGAGCAGGCAGAGGGCTTTCTGCCGGAACCGAGCTTTGCCGTCACATTAACCCACGAAGGGGCAGGGCGTCGCATTGAAATTGCCGGACCGGAATCTGCAATCGCCCGTCTTGAGCGCACGCTGAAAATCCGCGACTTTCTTGAAAAGAACGACCGGGCAGGGGCCACGCGCCGTTATTTGCAGGGCGATGCTTCACCGCGCAAATATGAGATTATCGACAGTGCGCATGGCGTCGAAATTCTGATGAATGCGCCCGCGATGCCCTACGATCCGCCATTGCGCAACGGCAAGTCCTATCGTCAGCTTGCGCATATTGCAGAGAATATTCAGGCTTTCGTGGCTGTTGATGATCTGCTTGCGAAAAATGGCCTGCGCGTGCCGCAAATGCGCGCTGTTGATATTGATGCAGGACTGCTGATCCTCGAAAATCTTGGGCTTGAGGGCATCAGGGCTTCATCGGGTGAGCCGGTGGCTGAACGCTATGAAGCGGCTGGACGGTTTCTTGCGCATCTTCACGGGGTTCAGTGGCCGGATCATGCGCCTGTTGCAGGCTATCCAGATCACATCATTGCACTTTTTGATCGTGATGCGATGATGATGGAAGTGAGCCTTGTCGGGCAATGGTATGCGCCACGCATGATGGGTCGCAAGCTGACTGATGCAGAAGCACAGGCTTATGAAGCGGCATGGAACACGGTTCTCGACGCTATTGCCGATTGCGAGAAAAGCCTGCTGCTGCGCGATTATCATTCGCCAAACCTGTTCTGGTTTGAGGATGCGCAAGGCGCAAACAAGATTGGTACAATCGACTTTCAGGACGCGATGATCGGCCCTGCTGCCTATGATGTCGCGTCGCTGGCACTTGATGCTCGCGTGACGATTATGCCGGAGCTCGAAAAGGCAGTGGTTGATGCTTATTGCGATGAACGCCGCAAGCTTGGCCATGTGTTTGACGAAGCGGCTTTCCGCATGGCTTATGCCGCCATGGGTGCGCAGCGCAACGCCAAGCTTCTGGGTCTGTTCGTGCGGCTTGATGAGCGTGATGGCAAGCCGCATTATCTCGCGCATCTGCCCCGCATTCACGACTATCTTAGCCGCGTCTTAAAGCATCCGGTCATGGCGCCGGTCGCCCGCTGGTTTGATGATCTCGCATTGCTGGAGAAACAATGACACGTCCTGATACAGCGATCATGCTTGCAGCAGGTCTTGGCAAGCGTATGCGTCCGATCACCGAAACCATGCCCAAGCCGCTGGTTAAAGTTTCCGACAAGCCGCTGATCGATTGGGGCTTGGATGCGCTGGCGGGTGCAGGCGTTGAGAATACAATCGTCAATGTTCATTATTTAGCCGACCAACTGATCGACTATCTTGGCAGTCGCTCAAAGCCGAAAATTACGATCTCAGACGAGCGTGATCTGCTACTCGATTCTGCAGGTGGTATCGTGAATGTGCTGCCACAGTTAGGCGGCAAGCCGTTCTACGTACTCAATGCCGATACATTCTGGGTTGGTGATGAGGCGCAGCCGAATATTTCGGCGCTCGCGCATGTCTGGGACGATACCCGCATGGATATTCTTCTCATGACGGCGAGGCTCGATCAGGCAACAGGTTTTGAAGGCAAGGGCGATTTCGTTGCGGATGAAGAGGGCCGCTTGCGCCGTCTGCGTGATGTCGTAGGCGAACCGGTTATCTATGCCGGTGCAGCAGTTATTCATCCGCGTATTTTTGCCAAAGCTGAGCCGGGTGTTTCATCGCTCAACCGCTATTTTGATGAAGCCATTGCAGCCGGACGTCTTTATGGTATGCCCATGACCGGGCATTGGCTTACGGTGGGAACACCGGAAGCAATCGGCGAGGCGGAGGCTGTGCTTTCCGCAATTGCGTAAGGAGAGCATGGCGGAATGACCATTACTAGGCCGAAGCTTTTTTCCATTCCATCCGGTACAGCTTTTCTACCGGCCTTTGCCAAGGCACTTCTGGAAGGCCGCCTTATTGAAGGCTTTCCGGGTAATGCTTCTGATCCGCTGGCATTAGCGAACGCGACTATCTATGTGCCGACGCGCCGTGCAGCGCGTGCGCTGCGCTCCATTCTGGTGGATATGAATCCGGCTAAATCTGCGATCCTTCCGACCATTCGCCCGCTCGGCGATGTGGACGAAGATGCGGCTTTTTTCAATGCTGCCACAAGCGGCGTATTCGATCTTAATCCGCCAATTGGCAAGGCTGAACGGCTGTTGCTGCTGGCGCGGCTCATTCGTCCATGGCGAGAATCGCTGCCTGCGCATGTGCGGGCGCTGTTTGGCGTCGATGATGTTTCGGTTCCCGCAACGACCTCTGACGCGATTTGGCTTGCGCGTGATCTGGCTGGCCTGATGGATCAGGTCGAAACCGACAATGCCAAATGGAGTGAGCTTGCCAGCATTGCGCCCGATGATCTTGCCGATTGGTGGCAGGTAACGCTCGGCTTTCTCGATATTGTCACGAAACTCTGGCCGGAAATTCTGGAAGAGCGCAAGTTGTCTAATCCGGCAGCGCACCGCAATGAACTGATCTGGGGCGAGGTGCGGCGACTGCGTGATCATCCGCCGCAAGGGCCTGTGATTGCGGCTGGTTCCACAGGCTCTATTCCCGCGACTGCCGAGCTCGTTTCAGTCATTGCCCGACTGCCGCAAGGTGCTGTGGTTCTGCCGGGGCTGGACCGTGATCTTGATGAAGGCGCTTGGAACCTGCTGGTGGCTTCGGATGATAATCCATCCACCTTCGGCCACCCGCAATATGGTCTCCACAAGCTGTTGCAGGCTATTGGGGTATTGCGCGAAGATGTCGAGCATATCGAAGATATGCCGGTTAACAAGCGTGTGCTGGAGCGTGTGGTCAGTGAAGCACTGCGCCCGGCGGAAACCACGGATGCATGGAGCCTGCTGAACCGCGATGCGGATATGCGTCCTGAAGCATTGCAGCAGTCAGCTCAAAAGATCGATCTGATTGAAACCGCCAATGAGCGCGAGGAAGCGCTGGCGGTGGCCCTGGCGCTGCGCGATGCGATCAGCGATGAAAAAAAGACCGCCGCATTGGTTACTGCCGATAGAAATCTCGCGCGCCGCGTGGTGGGCGAACTCGCCCGCTTTTGCATCGACGCCGATGATTCCGGCGGCCGCCATTTGCGCGATATCGAAACCGCGACGCTGATGCGTCTCATGGTCGAAACGGTGTTCAACCCCGGCGATCCGGTGGCCCTATTAGCGCTGGTCAAGCACCCGATGCTAAGGCTTGGCGGCAAGCGCATAGAACGGCGACTGGCTGCGGAAACGCTGGAACTTGTGGCGTTCCGTGGCGGTACGGGCAGGGCATCGATCATTGATCTTCCCGCATTTTTTGACCGGCGGATGGAAGATAGCGCCAACCAGTCGTGGCTGCCAGCTTGGCATTCAACCGTCACGCCAGACATGATTGAGGCGGCGCGGGCGCTTTGCGTGAGCTTGTCGGAAGCTGTTGCGCCGCTTGCACCTTTTGCCACCATTAACCGGCGAACGGATATTGGCGAGATTACACGCGCAACTGTGGAAGCGCTGGAAAATCTGGCGCGTGATGAAAGCGAAAGCGTCACGCGTTATTATTCCGGTGAGCATGGCGAGAAGCTGGCTTCATTTCTGCGTCAGCTTGTGGCGAGCGAAGCGGGACTGGATTTTGAGGCTATTGAATGGCCCGCAATTCTTGAAGCTCTGATGTCGGGCGAAACCGTCAAGCCGCATCCGGGTGGCCATCCGCGCGTCTTCATCTGGGGTGCGCTGGAAGCGCGTTTGCAGACCATGGATACGTTGGTGATCGGTGGTCTCAACGAAGGCACATGGCCCGCCAAGACGCGCAACGACCCGTTCATGTCGCGCCCTATGAAGGCGATGATCGCGCTTGATCCACCTGAGCGCCGTACCGGCCTTGCAGCACATGATTTTCAAATGGCGCTTGGCATGGATCATGTGGTGCTGTCGCGCTCGCAGCGTTCTGATAATGCGCCAACCATTCCGTCGCGCTGGTTGCAGCGGCTTGAAACGGTGCTGGGTTCAGATGTGACCAAGGATATGCGCTCGCGTGGGCAACGTTTTATCCATTGGGCGCGTGAAATCGATCAGGCGCCTGATGTGCCTTTTGTCAAACGCCCGGAACCGGCACCACCTGTAAGCGCGCGGCCCAAGCATTTTTCTGTCACGGAAATCGAAACCCTTCGTCGCGATCCTTATGCGATCTTTGCCAGAAAAATTCTGAAGCTGCGTCCGCTGGAGCCGCTGATCCGCGATCCGGCAGCCGCTGAACGTGGAACGCTTTTTCACGACATTCTCGGACATTTCACGCAAGAGGGCATCGATCCGCTGGCACCGGATGCAGCCACGCAACTTAAAGAGTTTGGCCGACATTTCTTTGGCGAAATGGATCTGCCCATTGAGATCGAAGCAGTCTGGTGGCCGCGTTTTACCGCACTTATTCCGCAATTCCTCGAATGGGAGCGGGAACGCGCGTATAATGTTCAGACCCGCTTTGCTGAAATTTCGTCGGATAAGCGCGAGGTTGAAAGTCTTGGCATCACTTTGTCGGGTCGTGCCGATCGTATCGATCTGATGCGCGACGGAACTGCGGAAGTGATCGACTATAAGACCGGCTCCACGCCATCGCCACGACAGGCGCATGTCCTCTTGTCGCCACAGCTGGCGCTTGAAGCCGCTCTTCTCTCGCGCGGTGCGTTCCGCGAACTGGGTTCTGTTCGAGCGTCTGATCTGACCTATGTGCGCTTGCGGGCAGGCGGAGAGGTTAAGCCGGAATCGATTTTGAAGATCGGTCGGCCACCATCTGAAAAGACCGCACCCGCCCTTGGCGAAGAGGCATGGCAACGATTGGCGCAGCTGCTTGCTGAATATCAGAATCCGGCTAAGGGTTATCTTTCCCGCGCGCTTCCTTTTCGTGAGACAGATTTGACTGGCGATTATGATCATCTTGCACGCGTGCTGGAATGGTCCGCTGGTGGTGATGCTGGCGGGGAGGGTGGCGAATGAAAAAACAACGTGTCATTCCAAAGGAAACAATCGACGCGCAGGCCAGTGCCGCCAATCCATTGGCCTCTGTCTGGGTGTCGGCGAATGCCGGTTCGGGTAAGACTCACGTTCTGACCGAGCGCGTTATCCGGCTGCTGCTTGAAGGCACTGACCCGTCGAAAATCCTTTGTCTCACCTATACTAAGGCGGCAGCAGCCGTCATGCAGAACCGCGTCTTTGCGCGATTGTCCGAATGGGCAATGTTGCCGGATGAGGATTTGGCTGACAGGCTTATCAAGCTCGAAGGCAGGCGTCCGGGAGCGACACGGCTTGCCGTTGCACGCAGGCTTTTTGCGCGCGCGCTTGAAACGCCGGGCGGGTTGAAAATCCAGACCATCCACGCATTTTGCGAAGCGATCCTGCATCAGTTCCCGCTTGAGGCGAATATTGCAGGCCATTTCGAGATGATGGATGATCTCATGCAGGTGGCTCTTGTCGGCGAAGCACGACGCACCCTGCTTGAGACTGCACATGGCGGCGGTGATCCGGAACTGGCAAACGCCTTTGCCGATGTCATGCAGGCAGCAGGCGAGATGGGTTTGCAGGCACTGCTTGATGAGGCTGTTGGTCGCCGCAATGGCTTGCAGCAATACATTTCTGCGCTTGGTAATGCGGATGAGCGCAGCGAGACTTTGCATAGGCATTTCCGCTTTCGGTCAGATACGCGCGAAACTGATTTGCTGGATGATATGTGGCCGGTGCCGGAATTTTCCGACGATGCACTCGATCTCATTTTGTCGATCCAGAAGGGTGCGGCACGCGCACATGATTTTGCGTTGCAGCTCAAGCAATATGACAAGGTCAAAAGCAGCTTCGACAAGGAAGCCGTTCTGCGCGCTTCCTTCCTTAAAGCGACCGGCGAAGCAAAATCCGGTTCCTATGTTGGCTCGGCTGCCGTCAAAAAGCTGCTGCCGGATTTCGAGGAAGATTTTAATGCCGCAGCAATGCGTGTTGAACTTGGTCTCGACAAGATCAAGGAGCTGCGGCTTATCCGGCTAAATCTGGCCGCGCTCACACTCATTGATAATCTCCTGCAGCGCTATCATGATTTGAAGCGCAAGCGCGGCCTGCTCGACTTTGAAGACCTGATTACCCGCACGGTGGCGCTTCTGGCGCGCAATGGGGCAGGGCAATGGGTACAGTATAAGCTTGATCGCGGCATTGATCATATTCTTGTCGATGAAGCACAGGATACCAGCCCCGATCAGTGGCAGGTGATCCGCATGTTGTCGGAAGAGTTTTTCTCGGGCCTCGGTCAGCGTAATGTGCAGCGCACGCTGTTTGCCGTCGGTGATGAAAAACAGTCGATCTATTCGTTTCAGGGCGCTGTACCGGAAGACTTTGCTGCACAGGGCAGGGCGGTTAGCCTCAGAGCACAGGATGCAGAGCTTAAATTCGAGCGCGTCAGCCTCAACTTCTCGTTCCGTTCGGCTCCTGATGTTTTGCAGGCCGTGGATGAGGTATTTGCGCGTCCAGAGGCCAATCGCGGCTTGTCAGGTGCCACTGTTCACTCTGCCATTCGCGATAATGAGCCGGGCGAGGTGGAAATTTGGGACATGCTGACGCCGGAAGTGGTAGAGGAGCCCGACGACTGGCGCGTTCCGGTCGATCATTTGCAAGCTCCTGCTATCAAACTTGCCGAGCAGATTGCAGCAACCATTCGCTACTGGCTTGATCGCGGCGAAACCATTCCGGGCCAGAACCGCAAACTTGCGCCGAAAGATATTATGGTGCTGGTTCGTAAGCGCGATCAGTTTATGCCAGCGCTTTCGCGCGCACTCAAAGAGCGCCATGTGCCGGTGGCTGGTGCCGACCGGCTCAAGCTTACAAGTCACATCGCCATTCAGGATTTGATGGCGCTGGGGCGTTTCGTGTTGCAGCCGTCAGATGATTTGTCATTGGCTTCGCTTCTCAAAAGCCCGCTATTTGGTTGGGATGATGACAGACTGTTTTCGCTCGCCCATCCGCGTAAGGGGGCCGAAACGCTGTTTGAGCGGCTCTATCATGCTTCACTTGAAGACCCGGCATTGATCGGCGTTCATAAGACGCTGAGCCGTTGGCGCAATATGGCCGACACCATGCCGATCTTCGAATTCTATGCGCGGATTCTCAGCGCAGATGGTGCAAGGCGCAAGCTTCTGGCGCGGCTTGGGCCGGAAGCGGGCGATATTATCGATGAATTCCAGAACTATGCGCTTTCGGCTGAACGCGCTGGTCTGCCGGGTATGCAGGCATTTTTGGAAACGCTTGATGCAGCCTCGCCGCAGATCAAGCGCGAACTTGATCAGGGCCGCAACGAAGTGCGTATCATGACGGTTCATGCCGCCAAGGGGCTTGAGGGTGCTGTGGTGTTTCTGGTTGATCCAGGCAATGCCGTCTGGAGCGGAACACGCGCGCCCAAGCTGATCCCGTTTGATCTCAGCAATGACGGGCCACAGGTGAAAGGCTATCTTTGGCAACCCAATGCTGGCTACCAGACTGGCTTTTTGGCGTCTCAGATTGAAGGTCTGAAGGCCCGTGCGGAAGAAGAATATCGCCGCCTGCTCTATGTAGGCATGACGCGTGCTGAAGATAAGTTGATTGTCTGTGGCTATCGTGGTTCGCGTGAAAGCGGCGAGACATGGCATAGGCTGGTTGAAGATGCGCTCACAGCCAAGGCTGAGACCTTTGTGCATCCGGTCTCGGGTGTTGCCGCCCGGCGCTATCGCAACACGCCGCGCGGTCTCACTGAGATTGCAGAGCCGGAAGTGGAAAAGGCGGCAGAGCTGCCGCCGCTGCCGCTCGACTATCTGAAGCCCATAAAGCCGGAACCGGGTCTGCCGCGTCCGCTGGCGCCATCGGGAGCATCAGCACTGATTGAAGCGGATGAGGAGCCACCGCTTGATACGCTGTCGCCGGTTCTGGGACAGAGCGGCGAGAGGTCTGCATTTGCGCTCAGACGCGGTACGGCGATCCATATGCTGCTGCAATATCTGCCAGAAGTGTCCGTGAATGAGCGCGAGAAGCTTGCACAGGACTATCTGGCACGCATCGCTGCCGACTGGCCAGAAGCTGAACGCACGAAAGCCTGGGCGAGTGTCGCAACTATCCTCGCCGATCCGAAATTCGCGCCGGTTTTTGCCAGCGGATCGCGTGGTGAAGTGGCGGTCATGGGCACGATCAATCTCGGCGGAAAAGATCATGCCGTCTCGGGCCAGATCGACCGCATCAGCGTTGATGAAAACCGCGTGCTGATTGTGGATTATAAAACCAACCGTCCGCCGCCAAAGACCGTTGAAGCCGTACCTTTTGCCTATCGTGCGCAGTTGGCACTTTATCGCGAATTGCTTGCGCCTCTTTATCCGGGAAGGGTTGTTGAAGTGGCTTTGCTTTTCACGGAAGGCCCGTATTTGCTGCCATTGCCGGAAAACGTGCTCAATGAAGCATTGAAGGCTCTCAGTGACTCTCAAGGAAAGGTTACTAACTAGTGGTCTGATTCCGGCATTTGCCTGTGCACTGGCACATGCTGAGCAAATGCCGGAATCGTGAAGACCACTAGCAACTCTATGTATCTAGTGGATTTTTCGAATTTGACGTTTGAAAGAGTGTTTGTGTCAGGCGGTGATCAAACGTCAAATTCAATCCACTAGAACTTGACGGATGGCAGTCAACACGCCACATGATATGGTCAAAGGAGCGATTTCTTGATGAGTCTTTCGCTCTCAAACAGATATGAGGATAGCCCTATGGCAACCGTAAAGGTCGATAACAGCAATTTTCAGTCGGACGTTCTTCAGTCGAGCGAGCCAGTCGTTGTGGATTTCTGGGCTGAATGGTGCGGTCCTTGCAAGATGATCGCTCCTGCTCTGGACGAAATCGCTGCTGAAATGGCTGGTCAGGTTAAGATCGCCAAGGTCAATATCGACGAAAATCCAGAACTCGCAGCACAGTTTGGCGTTCGTTCGATCCCAACACTGCTGATGTTCAAGGACGGCGAACTTGCAGCCAACATGGTTGGCGCAGCTCCAAAGAGCCGCCTTGCTGACTGGATCAAGGCTTCTGCTGCTTAATCAGCGAAGTTTGCTAAATATAAAAAACCCGGCTTTGAGCCGGGTTTTTTATTAATGCATGTCGAGGAAAAGTGGGAACCGCCTTTGCGGGGAAATCAGTCCACTGGACTGATTTCTGATCCCGCTTCGATCCGATAACGACATGCGTAAGAAAAAGAGTTAGAGCGAACGCTGTGGATATGAATAAGCGCGACACGCTCTAGTTTGGCGGGGTTCCATTGTCGCGCAGCACTTCACCTGCCAGATAAAGCGAGCCACCGATTAAAATACGTGGCGGAGCTTCATCAGGCGCCCATGTATCACGCAAAATCTTGAGTGCGTTTTCAACTGAATGCACAGGCTCTGCCGAAAGCCCTGCCTTCTGTGCGCTGATCGCCAGCTCATTATTCGGGATGCCAGCATCGCTTGATGGAATCGGCACGGTAAACACATGCCGTGCCATGCCCGCAAAGGCTTCAAAATAGCCAACGGGGTCTTTGGTGTTGATCATGCCGGTAATGAGGAACAATGGCCGTGTGGAGCGCTCCTCGAGATCGCCAAAGGCTTCCGCAATTACCATGCCTGCGCCGGGATTATGCCCGCCATCAAGCCAGATTTCCGATGCAGTTGGTGCAAGATCAACAAGCGTACCGTGGGTCAGGCGCTGCATGCGTGCAGGCCAGTCGACAACCATCATGGCCTTTTCAGCGGCCTTGTCGGTAATGGTGAAACCAGCCATCTGCACCGCTTCGATGGCCGCAGCGGCATTGGCGAGTTGGTGACGACCCGGAAGACGGGGCAGCGGCAGATCAATCAGCCCGTCCTCGTTCTGGAACACCATACGGCCATGTTCCTCGAATGCGAGAAAGTCCTGACCATAGATCGAAAGCGGGCAATCGAGCCGGTCAGCGGTCGAGATCAGCACTTCGCGCGCTTCATCAAACAGCTGGAAACCGATAACGACGGGGCAGTCTTTTTTGATGATCCCGGCTTTTTCAGCGGCAATCAGCTCAACGCGGTCGCCCAGAAATGCCTGATGATCGATGGAAATCGGCATAATCAGCGATACGGCAGGCTCAGCAATCACATTGGTTGCATCAAAGCGTCCGCCGAGGCCTACTTCCATAATCACGACATCTGCTGGATGCTCGGCAAACAGCACAAAGGCAACGGCGGTGAGTATCTCAAACACCGTAATGTACTGACCGGCATTGGCAGCTTCGACGCGTTCAATGGCCTCAGCCAGAACATCGTCGGAAACGAATTTTCCGCCATTCTTGTAAGCCAGACGATAACGCTCGTGCCAATTGACGAGATGTGGCGAGGTATGGACGTGAACGCCAAAGCCGCTCGCTTCGAGAAGCGCGCGGCAGAACGCAGTCGCTGATCCCTTGCCGTTTGTTCCGGCAATATGGATTACTGGCGGCAGGTTCAGGTGCGGATTGCCGAGCTTTTCCAGCAGACCGCGAATGCGGTCCAGTGAAAGATCAAACCCTTTGGGATGCAATTGCATCAGCCGTTCGATGACGGCATCCGCTTTTCCTGTCACGATTAAGCCGCCTTGCTGTCAGCTTCTGGCTTCTTTGGCGCAGGTGCTTTTACCGGTGCATCGGTATTGGCAGGCTGACGGGTCATGATTTTAAGCAGGCTTGCAATGGTTGATTTCAGCTCAAGACGTGAGCAAACCATATCGACCATGCCGTGTTCCATCAGATATTCAGCGCTTTGGAAGCCTTCTGGCAGCTTTTCGCGAATGGTCTGTTCGATCACACGTGGACCAGCAAAGCCGATAAGCGCGCCCGGTTCAGCAATGTGAATATCGCCGAGCATCGCATAGGAAGCCGTCACGCCACCCGTTGTCGGGTTGGTGAGAACGACGATGTAAGGCAGGCCTGCTTCTTTTAGCATTTCCACTGCAACAGTGGTGCGCGGAAGCTGCATGAGTGACAGAATGCCTTCCTGCATGCGTGCGCCGCCGGAGGCTGCGAACAGAACCAGCGGACGCTTGAGTTCAATAGCCTTCATGAAGGCCTGAATGATCGCTTCACCGGCACCCATGCCGAGCGAACCGCCCATGAAACCGAAATCCTGCACGGTTGCGACAATCGGCAGACCTTCAATCGTACCAAGACCATTGATGATCGCGTCTTCCATGCCGGTGCGCGCACGATAGTCTTTCAGACGGTCGATATATTTCTTTTCATCGCGGAATTTCAGCGGATCGGTTGGAACCTTCGGGCTTTCCAGCGTTGTGTATTCGCCATTGTCGAAGAAGAAACGCAGACGGTCCTTACCCTTGATGCGCATGTGATGGCCTGAGCCCGGAATCACAAACTGATTGCTTTCAAGGTCTTTATGAAACACCATTTCGCCGGTCGATGGATCCTTGATCCAAAGATTTTCCGGCATCTCGCGACGTCCGAGCATCGAATTGATCTTTGGACGAACGTAGTTGGTGATCCAGTTCATGACGTTTGCTTCCGTTTCTTGTTCTTCAAAAAACTCGTTATTTTACGCATATCGTTATCGGAAATTGGCTTTCCACTTTTCCGCGACATGCTCTCTTGCTGCCTAAATGGACGATTTATTGGGCAGCTTCAAGGCGTGTTGCGCGAACACTTGCTGCCAATGCACTGACAAGTTTGGTCACAGCGGCTGCCGGATCGCCCTTTACCTTGCCATTTTCGTCGAGCTCGAGCGCCACTGCATTGACGATTGCAGTACCCACAACCACGCCGTCAGCAGCTTCCGCAATGGCTGCGGCCTGTTCCGGGGTCTTCACGCCAAAGCCCACACAAATTGGCAGGTCGGTGCTTTTCTTGATGTGACGGACTGCATCCGCAACGCGGCTCGTATCGGCAATAGCCGAGCCGGTAATGCCGTTCATCGAGACGTAATAGACGAAGCCCGACGAATTATGCAGCACTTTTGGCAGGCGCTTGTCATCGGTGGTTGGTGTCGTCAGACGGATGAAGTTAAGGCCCGCAGCCGTTGCCGGAATGCAGAGCTCTTTGTCCATTTCGGATGGCAGATCGACAATGATAAAGCCATCAATGCCCGATGTTTTTGCATCGGCAAGGAAGCGCTCGACGCCATAAATATAGATCGGATTGTAATAACCCATCAGCACGATTGGCGTGGTGTCGTCTTCCTTGCGGAAGTCGGCAGCCAGTTGCAGGGTCTTTTTCAACGTCTGTCCGGCATTGAGTGCACGCAGACCAGCGGCCTGAATAGCAGGGCCATCGGCCATCGGATCAGAAAACGGCATACCAAGCTCGATCACGTCTGCGCCTGCTTTTGGCAGCGCCTTCATGACATTGAGCGATGTTTCATAATCAGGATCGCCGCCCATGAAATATGTAACCAGCGCCGGACGTCCTTCGGACTTGAGCGATGCAAATTTGGTGTCGATGCGTGTGGTCATACCGTGCCCCGTGGCAAAATGCGCGTAAGATATTCGGCGGTGGACTGGCCGGACATGGCCGTTTCCATCCAGGCGCGCCGTTCAAAGTCGATGATTCCCAGCTCCCAGACGCAGGCCATTAAGAGAGGCTGCGCTGGTTCAAATTCGATCTCGTCGCCAAGCTCAGACTGCCAGAGAATCTGCGTTGCGATGCCACCTTCCAGCCACCAGTGCAGAAGCAGCCAAAGGCTTTCTTCGCCCTGATGCAGAATGGCAAAGCCAGCACCCAGATGCGGCGTATGCTCAAGCTTGTCTGCAACAGATGCGATCTGCCTGCGGGCAATGCCGAGAGCGGATTCAGCCAGCGGATTGGAAGGATCGGCTTCGATGATATTAAGCTTGATTGTTGCCGAACCACACTCCGTCAGCCCGTCGAACCATGCGGCGCGCGGTCTGTAAGCATTGGTATCAACAACAGGCTTGCTCATTTAACCCTCACATATCCATGCCGAGCAGCTGCCCAACCGTGTGAACGTCCTTATCGCCGCGACCGGACAGATTGACGATCATCACCTGATCCTTGCCCATGCCTGGTGCCATCTTCACGGCTTGCGCAATCGCATGAGCGGATTCAAGTGCTGGGATGATGCCTTCAACGCGGGTGCAAAGCTGGAAAGCTTCGAGCGCTTCGTCGTCGAGGATCGGCACGTATTCCACGCGACCTGAATCCTTGAGCCATGAATGCTCAGGACCAACGCCCGGATAATCGAGACCTGCGGAAACTGAATGGCCTTCAAGAATCTGACCGTCTTCGTTCTGTAGCAGATAGGTGCGGTTGCCATGCAGAACGCCGGGGCTGCCAGCACTCATCGATGCGCAATGCTCAACGCCATCAAGGCCGCGACCGCCTGCTTCAACGCCGACGATCTTAACCGATGCGTCGTCAAGGAACGGGTGGAACAGGCCAATTGCGTTTGATCCGCCACCAACGGCAGCGACGATCACATCTGGCAAACGGCCTTCCTGTTCGAGAATCTGTTTGCGTGCTTCTGTGCCGATGACCGACTGGAAATCGCGAACCAGTTCCGGATATGGATGTGGACCAGCCGCAGTGCCGATCAGATAATAGGTGTCTTCAACATTGGTGACCCAGTCGCGCAATGCTTCGTTCATCGCGTCTTTAAGCGTGCCGTTGCCAGCCGTGACCGGCTTTACTTCAGCGCCCAGCAGCTTCATGCGGAAGACGTTTGGCTTCTGACGCTCAACGTCGGTGGCGCCCATATAGACCACGCAAGGCAGGCCAAAACGCGCTGCAACTGTGGCCGATGCGACGCCGTGCTGGCCTGCGCCGGTTTCCGCGATGATGCGGGTCTTGCCCATGCGCTTGGCAAGCAGAATCTGGCCAAGGCAATTGTTGATCTTGTGGCTGCCGGTATGGTTCAGGTCTTCGCGCTTGAAGTAAATCTTCGCACCGCCCAAATGTTTTGTCAGGCCTTCGGCATAATAAAGCTTGGAAGGGCGACCGGCATAATAGGTCGAAAGATCGGAAAGCTCGGCCTGAAATTCAGGATCGTTCTTTGCCGTCTCATAGGCTTCCTGCAATTCGAGGATCAGCGGCATCAGAGTTTCGGCGACAAAGCGTCCGCCAAAAATGCCGAACATGCCTTCTTCATCCGGGCCTGTTTTGTAGGAATTGGGTTCAACCGGCTTGTTCACTGCTGCCACTCCGTCATGTGCAGGCTATTGTCTGGCATCAGACACAGCCTGAAAAAATTCATTGATAAGACGCACATCCTTTTCGCCGGGCGCGCGTTCTACACCGGACGATACATCGATACCCGGCGCACGCGTTTTGTGCAGCGCCTCGGCAATGTTGCCCGCATTTAGTCCACCGGAAAGCATGTAATCGACGCTGTCGTCAAGCGCGTCGAGCAATGCCCAGTCAAAGGATACACCATTGCCGCCCGGAAGGTCAGAACCTTTCGGCGGTTTGGCATCAAAAAGAAAGCGATCCGCAATGCCCTGATACGGCGCGATCATCTGAAAATCCTCGGCCTCGCGAATGGCAAAGGCTTTGATCACCGGCAGGCCGTAACGAGCTTTTACTTGCGCTACACGTGCCGGCGTTTCATGACCATGCAGTTGCAGCATGTCTGGCTTCAATTCACGCACGATTTCATCAAGCGTTTCATCATCGGCATCAACGGTGACGGCAACCACCTGGGCGCGGTCTCTCGCTGCTTCACGCAGACGTCCGGCATCGGCAGGGTTCAAGTGCCGCGGGCTTTTGGGAAAGAAGATAAAGCCAATATGCGTCGCACCGCCATCAAGCGCAGCAGCGACTGCTTCCGGCGTTTTAAGACCGCATATTTTTATATCAAAAACCATGGCGTTTCCGTCGCACATATTGCGAGCCGACTCAAGCTGTTCCGGCCTCAACGCGGGGAGCCGCGTCATCATAGCCCTTTGCTATGAGGTAATCATAGGCTTCCATAACCTCAAGGGGAACGGCTTGTGCCACCTGAAAACCAAGTGCCGGATATTCGAGAATGCGTCGCAGATCACCCACCATTTCGCGCACCAGCTTTTCAAAATCATGACCTGCTGTCGGCTGATCTTTAAAAGACGTCGCGGGTGCGGTGACAAATGCGCGTGCCTCCGGCCATTGCCGGTCAACGGTTGCCCGCACCCGACGCTGGGTCTGCGGCTTGGTCACAAAGATCGGGCTGATTGTTCCGGCAACCATGATTTCGCGTGCGAAAAGAATGTTCTCGCCGATATTGGTTGCTTTCGGTTCAATGATGATAGCCTCTTCCGGCACGCCTTCAGCAATGGCTATTTCCGCAAAGGCTTCGGCCTCTGAAGCCTTATAAAGACCTTTGGTCCAGTTGCCGCTATGGCCGGTGAACATGAGCCAGTTGGCAAGGCCTTGTAGATAAAGATCAGCCGCATGTTTTGCGACGCGGGTGTCGTAGCTGCCAAGACCGATAATCACATCGGCGGCTACAGGTTCATCGGAGAGGCAATGGTAATCCCACAGCGCCCGTGCAGCAGTTTGAATGTCTGATGTCATGTAAAATCGATAGCCTGTAATGCGCTGCCATTGCGCTTCAGCCATGCTTTGCAGCGCTCTGTATCAGGGCAAAGCTCATGGCAGAGTTTCCAGAATTTCGGCCCGTGGTTCATCTCAATCAGATGGGCCACTTCATGGGCGACGAGATAATTAATGACGGGCGCAGGCGCCATGCCGATACGCCACGAAAAAGAAAGCACGCCGTCGGAGGTACACGACCCCCAGCGGCTTTTGGTATCTTTGAACCGGACCGCTTTGGCTTTGCGGCCAACAGTTGCCGTGTGACGGGCAACAAGCTGTTCAATATCGCGTTTGACTTCATGCTTGAGGTAATCAGCGATACGCCGCGAAAGATGTGCGGGATCGCCATGAACGAGCAGAACATTGCCTTCCAGCAAATCCACCGTGCCGCGTCCTGCCTGATGGGTGATGAGATGCGGCACCCCGCGAATGGGTATTTTCACACCGGCACGAAGGCCAGCCTGATCAGGCATTTTCGCAATGCGGCTTTCAATCCAGCCCTGATGACGGACCAGAAAGCTTTGCACTTCGCGATCTGGTAGGCCAGGTGGGATGGTGACACGCAGCCCTTTGCCGCCTGTCTCAATCCGCAGTGTCAGGCGTTTTGCGCGTGGGTTTTCCAGCACGCGCAAAGGCAGTTCGCGCCCCGCAACCGCGTGAATGCGTTCGCGTGTGACGACAGACGGCTTTTTGGACGTAGATCGAAATAAGGAAAAACCCATGCTTTAAAGATAGGTGATTCGCATAAAAATCCAGAAATTTTTAATGTTCCAAGCAAAACGGCGCAGACAAAGCCCGCGCCGTTTTCAGTTCAGATCAGGATTATAGCCACTAGATCGTGGTAATGTCGCTGCCGTCGTTTTTCTTTGCAGAAGCACGGCGCTCATTCATGAAGCGGTCAAATTCTTCCTTGTCGCGGGCTCGGCGAAGTTCTGTGGCATAGGCTTCAAACTCGGCGCGGGCTTCTTCCAGCTTGCGGCGTTCCGTGGCCAACCGGTCGAGTTCTTCACGACGCCATGCATCGAATGCAGCATTGCCGGTGGTGCCGCCAAAATTAAAGCTTTCGCTTTTGCTGCAATTGCGAAAAGAGCCAAACACAGAGTCGGTCTTTTCGTTGACCTGGCGTTTAAAATCCCCCAGGCGATCACCCCAGATGATATAGGCAAGCATGGCGAGGCCAAGCGGCCAGAAAAAGATAAAGCCCAGCACCATCAGCGCAATCGTCGCTGGTGTCCATGCGGGGCGGATCAATGCAGAATTTGTCATGGTCTACTCCGTTTCATTCAGGGCCGTTTGCTAATCTCGCGGCTTGAAATTGACGTGGTAAACCAATTGCGGCTTTTCAAGAATATCGCCTGCCTGCTCCCGCCAAACGGGAGCTAAGCAATCTGATTATCTCGGAAATTTTTTACGTAAATGTTCGAGTGCTGCAACCCCAAGCCCGGCAACCAGTGCCCAGAAGGCGGAACCAACGCCAAAAAAGGCAATGCCGGAGGCAGTGACCGCAAAGGTGACAATGGCTGCAAGCCGCTCTTCTTCAACTTTCAGCGCCAGTGCCATAGCGTTGATGAACGGGCCACTCAGCGCAAGGCCAGCAACTAGTGCAATAAGTGTGACGGGCAGAACAGCGAAGATCGCCACCAGCGATGCGCCGAACAGCGCAAATATGACATAATAGACCGCATAGACCGGGCCGGTCATCCAACGCTTTTTAGGATCTGGATGCGCATCGGGATTGGTGCAGAGCGCGGCTGAAATAGCCGCAAGATTGCTGGTTGCTGCACCAAAGGGCGCGGTCAGCAGCGAGAAAAACCCTGTTACACGTAAAGCAGCGCTGGTCGGTGGCTCATAGCCTGAAGCGCGTAAGACCGCAAAGCCCGGCAGATTTTGCGAGGCCATGGTTACGATATAAAGCGGCAAAGCGATGCCGATCATCGCGCCGATGTGAAATTCCGGCCAGATCAGTGTGAGTGTCGAGATTTCCGGTGCGGGCAGTTCGGGCACACGCGCGGACATCAGCGCATAGGCCATGCCAAGCACAAGCACGGCAATGACCGCGAGCGACGGATTAAACAGCCGCACGATGAAGAACAGAGCCACCAGAGGCAGTACAAAAGCAGGATCAAGCGAAACGGATTTCGCAGCCGCAATCACGAAACTCAGCAACACACCTGCCAGCATGCCCGATGCGACCGATGCCGGAATACGCGAAACCAGTGTCGAAAGTGGACGGATCAACCCGGTCAGGATAAGCGCGAGCGCTGTTACGATGAATGCGCCGACAGCTTCCGGCATGGTGAAGCCAACACTTGCACCAATCAGTGCTAGTCCGGGTGTGGACCATGCGGCGATGATCGGCATTTTGTAACGCACACTCAACCATGCGGATGAACCGGCAATGGCCAGACACACCGCCGTCACCCAGCTTGCGGTTTCGGCTTGCGTTGCACCGAGTACACCGGCGGCGGCTACAATCAGCGCCAGCGTACTACCAAAGCCAACGATTGCAGCGACTGCCGCAGACGCAAAAACCGAAAAGCGCATGCTTATTCTCCGAGAGATATGCGTTCAGCGAGGCCAGAAACGGTACGGATCAGCAGTTCCAGATCCTGCGGACGCGACAGACGATGATCGCCATCGCGCACCAGTGTCAGCGTCACGTCATCAACCGGCAGATGCTCAACGAGCTTAAGCGCATGTTGATAAGGCACCGCGTCATCCTGCATCCCTTGCAGAATGTGTACCGGGCAGCCCGTTTCGATGATTCCTTTGAGAACCAGATTGTTGCGGCCGTCTTCGATCAGCGCGCGAGTGTAGATATACGGGTTTGGCGAATATTCAGACGGCTCTTCAAAATAGCCCTGCTCGATAAGGTCTTTCTTCTGCACATCGGTCAGCGAGGGCTCAACCAGTTCTGCGGTGAAATCTGGAGCTGGAGCAATGAGCACGATCCCGGCAGGTGATTTGCCAGCTTTCTTCAGTTCTTGCGCCATGCGCAGCGCGATCCAACCGCCCATGGATGAACCGACGAGAATCTGCGGGCCTTTCGCATATTTTGCATAAACAGCGAGACTTTCATTCAGCCAGCGCGAAATTGTGCCCTGATTGAAGTCACCACCCGACTCACCATGGCCGGAATAATCAAGACGCAATGCAGAATGTCCGGTCTTTTCAGCCCAGTCATCAAGAACGACAGCCTTGGTGCCGAGCATATCCGAGCGATAGCCGCCGAGCCAGACAACACCCAGTGCAACTTGTCCGCTACGATTGCGGACGGCAATCTTTGCGCCATCAACGTCAATGAAATCTGGTTCAGTTGTGCTCATGGTTCGTCTCCTGATTTGGCAGGCAGTTTCTCAAGTGATCTTCATTTGCCATTTATGACAGGCGGAGAAAACCTCACTCCCTTGAAATATTGAGGAATGTGACCGATATGTCGCTTACCACTCCCGAAATACTTCTTTCTTTGCCTTTATTCTTCCGGGGGTGCTTTTCCCTGTCAAAGATGCTATTGACTTTACCGCTCGCTTGACCACATTTCCGCGTTAAACAGGGGTTTGATCGGAAAAGGCCGTCGCGGGCCACGAAATTAAGCCGCCTATGACGTTAATAATCAGGAGATAACGACCATTCGCCGACCGTTCAGAGCGACGCCGGTCCAGAAAGACGGACCGCGCTCCAACCGTGATATCCGGGTTCCCCGGGTCCAGCTTATTGATGCCGAAGGCCACAACCACGGCAGTATCCCGACGCAGGACGCCATTGCGATGGCAGAAGAAGCGGGCCTCGATCTCGTTGAGATCGTGCCAAACGCTGAACCGCCTGTGTGCAAGATCGTGGATCTCGGCAAGCTGAAGTATCAGAATCAGAAAAAAGCCTCCGAAGCACGCAAGAAGCAGAAAACGGTCGAAATCAAAGAAATTAAGATGCGACCGAACATCGACACGCATGACTATGAAGTGAAGATGAAGGCTGCACAGCGTTTCTTTGACGATGGCGATAAGGTGAAGTTCACCCTGCGTTTCCGTGGTCGTGAAATGGCGCACCAGGAACTCGGTATGAAGCTTCTCATCCGCGTCAAGGAAGACACTGTGGAAATTGCTAAGGTCGAAGCAGAACCTAAGCTTGAAGGCCGTCAGATGATGATGGTTCTGGCACCACGCTGATCCAGACTTTTTCTAACGCATTATCCCGCGCATCGTAGCAGGATCAGAAATCAGTCCAGTGAACTGATTTCCCTGCGAAGACGCTTCGCACTTTTGCTGGAAATGCTTTGATTATGCCTTTGAAAAGCCGCCTTCGGGCGGTTTTTCTTTGCCCGAAACAATCCTCTCTTAGAGATCATCATGAAAACACTAAGTGAACTGGGCAAATATCAGCAGCGCCGCCGTTTTGCGATTGCTGTAGTGATTGGGTTTCTTGTGTTTGCGCTGCTTTTTGTGCGCTCACAATCGACCGATCATATGCATGAATATATTGAAGCTTTCGGCATCAGTTTGATCGTTGCTGCGATTCTCGGCCGCATGTGGTGCACGCTTTATATTGGCGGTCGTAAAAGTGCGGAAATCGTACAGACGGGCCCCTATTCGATGACGCGCAATCCGCTTTATGTGTTCAGCAGCATCGGCGCGATTGGCATTGGTGCTCAGACCGGCAGTATTATTATCGCGCTTGCCTTTGGCGTACTTTGTTATCTGGCTTTTGCTACCGTCATCCGCACGGAAGAGAAGTTTCTCAAAGCCAATTTCGGCAAGCCTTATGAGGCTTATTGCGCGAGTGTTCCGCGCTTCTTCCCTAAATTCTCGCTGTTTCGCGATGAAGTTGAGTTGCGCGTGAAACCGGACCGGCTTTATCGGACATTCACGGATGGTCTGGTGTTCTTTGTGGCCTATCCGTTCTTTGAATTCATAGAATATCTTCAGGACATCGGCACCTTGCCCGTTTTGCTGCGACTTTATTGAATTTGGGGCGCGATTCAGCCTGATTCAAGCTGATTCAGGCATTGCGTTTTTCGGGCTTTACGCCTATAAGCCGCCTTCGAACCGACCGGCAGGGCATGCCGTGGCGGTTTCGTATGCTTTCCGGACTTGGTCGGTCCGGGAGTAAATCAGGGTTTCGGTCTGTTGCAGATACGGACGCCACTAAACAAGAGGCGTGGAGTGCTGCAAGCACGACGGGGACTAAACAAAGGAGTAGCAAAATGCCCAAGATGAAGACCAAATCGGCTGCTAAAAAGCGGTTCAAAATCACAGGCACTGGCAAAGTTGTAGCTGCGGCTGCAGGCAAGCGCCATGGCATGATCAAGCGCTCGAACAAGTTCATTCGCGATGCACGCGGCACCATGGTGCTCTCGGAAGCAGATGCGAAGATCGTAAAACAGTTCCTGCCTAACGGCCTCTAAGCCGTCTATCCTCGTAAGGAGATCATAACATGGCACGTGTAAAACGCGGCGTTACCGCCCACGCCAAGCACAAAAAAGTTCTCGACCAGGCTTCCGGTTTCCGTGGCCGTCGTAAAAATACGATCCGCACCGCTAAGGCTGCTGTTGATCGTTCGAAGCAGTATGCTTACCGCGACCGCAAGAATCGCAAGCGTACATTCCGCGCTCTCTGGATTCAGCGTATCAACGCTGCTGTTCGCGAGCAGGGCCTGACCTATGGCCGTTTCATCGATGGCCTTGCTAAGGCAGGTATCGAAATCGACCGTAAGGTTCTTTCCGACATCGCAATCCATGAACCTGATGCATTCGGTGCGCTGGTTGCGTCGGCAAAGAAGGCTCTCGAGTACCTCAAGAACACCGAGACGCCAAACGCTTTTGAAGGCGCTGTTCGCTAAGCCAGCCCTTCCCAAGTGATATTCTGAATTTTGGGAACCCGCGCTGGCTCGGCTGGCGCGGGTTTTTCTTTCAGTTCGCTCATGCGAACCGGCAAGTATCAATCAAGAGGCGTCGAGTGTCCCTTGGACACGAGAGGGATATAGACAATGAGCGATCTTGAACAACTCGAACAAACTATTCTTGGCGAAATCGCCGCTGCAAGCGATGAGCAGGCGATTGAAGCGGTGCGCGTGGCAGCACTCGGCAAAAAGGGCACGATCTCTGAAAAGCTGAAGACGCTGGGCAGCATGTCGCCGGAAGAGCGTCAGGCGCAGGGTCCAGCTATCAACGGCTTGAAGAACCGCGTCACCGAAGCGCTGACCGAACGCAAAACAGAGCTGCGCAAGCAAGCCATTGCTGCGCGCCTTGAGCGTGAAAAGGTCGATGTGACCCTGCCAGTACGCGAAAGCGCTGCATCACGTGGCCGTATTCACCCAATTTCTCAGGTCATCGATGAAATTACCGCGATTTTCGCGGATATGGGTTTCTCGATTGCCGAAGGCCCGGATGTTGAAACCGACTATTACAATTTCACTGCGCTGAACTTCCCTGAAGGTCATCCGGCGCGCGAGATGCACGACACCTTCTTCTTCAATCCAGACGAGAAGGGCGAGCGCAAGCTGCTGCGCACGCACACCTCGCCAGTGCAGGTGCACACGATGGAGAAGTTTGCCGCCCTTCGCGACAAGGAAGGCCGTGACGAACCGATCCGCATCGTCATTCCGGGCAAGACCTATCGCATGGATTCCGACGCTACCCATTCGCCGATGTTCCATCAGGTCGAAGGTCTGGTTGTCGATAAATCTGCCAATGTCGCCAACATGAAGTGGGTGCTGGAAGAGTTCTGCAAAGCATTCTTTGAAGTGCCAAACGTCACGATGCGGATGCGTCCGAGCTTCTTCCCATTCACTGAGCCATCGGTTGAGGTCGATATTCAGTGCGACCGTTCCGGCCCGCATGTGAAGTTCGGCGAAGGCACGGATTGGCTCGAAATTCTGGGCTGCGGCATGGTGCATCCGAATGTGCTGCGCGCGTCGGGTTATGACCCGGACATCTATCAGGGCTTTGCATGGGGTATGGGTATCGACCGTATCGCCATGTTGAAATACGGCATGCCTGATCTGCGCGCCTTCTTCGATGCCGATGTGCGCTGGCTCAACCATTATGGTTTCCGTCCACTCGACCTGCCGACGCTGTTCGGCGGACTGAGCGCGTAAAGACAGGAAGGAATAGTAAAATGAAATTCACGCTTTCCTGGCTCAAGGATCACCTCGAAACCGATGCAACGCTCGACCAGATCGTCGAGAAGCTGACCGATATTGGTCTGGAAGTGGATGGGGTTGATGACCGCGCCGCGTTCAAGGCTTTCAAGATCGCCAAGGTTTTGAATGCTGTTCAGCATCCGGATGCTGATAAGCTGCGTGTTTTGACCGTCGATACGGGTGAAGGCCAGCCGGTTCAGGTTGTTTGCGGTGCACCCAATGCCCGCACAGGTCTGGTCGGTGTTCTCGGTCGTCCGGGCGATTATGTGCCGGGCCTTGATGTGACACTTTCGGTTGGCAAAATTCGCGGTGTCGAAAGTTTTGGTATGATGTGTTCTGAGCGCGAGCTGGAACTTTCTGACGAACATAACGGCATTATCGATCTGCCCGAAGATGCGCCTGTTGGCACAAGCTTCGCGGCCTATCTCGGCATTGACGATCCGATCATCGAAATTGGCTTGACGCCAAACCGTGCGGACTGCACTGGCATTCGCGGCATTGCGCGTGATCTGGCCGCCGCTGGTCTTGGCACGCTGAAGAACACTTTGCCGGAAGCGGTGAAGGGCGAAGGCGAGACACCTGTTAAGATCATTCTCGATCAGGATGCGGAAAATCCGTTCTGCAACGGCTTTGCGCTGCGTCTGGTTAAGGGTGTGAAGAACGGCCCAAGCCCAAAATGGATGCAGCAGCGTCTGAAAGATATTGGCTTGCGCCCTATCAATGCACTGGTCGACATCACCAATTATGTGACGTTTGATCAGGGCCGTCCGCTGCATGTGTTTGATGCGGCCAAGGTCAAGGGTGATCTCACGGTACGGCTCGCCAAGGATGGCGAAACTATCCTTGGTCTTGATGGGCGTGAACATAAGTTCAAGCCGGGCATGTATGTGATCGCCGATGAGAACGGCCCTGAATCGATTGCCGGCATCATGGGTGGTGAGCATTCAGGCTGTGATGAAAACACTGTCGATGTGCTGATTGAGTCGGCCCTTTGGGATCCGCGCATGATTGCACGCACGGGTCGCGAACTCGGTATCGTCACCGATGCACGCTATCGTTTTGAGCGTGGCGTTGATCCTGAAATGATGATTCCGGGTGCGGAAATTGCAACAAAGCTGGTGCTCGAACTTTGCGGCGGTCAGCCGACAGTTCTCGACGTGGTTGGTTACACTACTCCTGCGGCGCGTGTGATTGATTTCCCGGTTTCGGAAGTCAAGCGCTTGACCGGGATAGAGGTTTCCTATGACGCATCGTTCGACATTCTGAAGCGTCTTGGTTTTGGTGTTGAAGGCGACGGTAAGGTCATTAAGGCAACCGTTCCGACATGGCGCAATGACGTGGAAGGCAAGGCTGATCTCGTTGAAGAAGTCATGCGTATTCACGGCATCAACCAGATTGCACCACAGCCGCTGCCGGGTCTTGGCACGGTCAATGGCCGTATTCTGACAACGCTGCAAATCCGCACGCGTCTGGCTCGCCGCACGCTTGCTTCGCGCGGCATGATGGAAGCTGTGACCTATTCCTTCATTTCCGAAGCGCAGGCCAAAGCTTTTGGTGGCGGCAAGCCGGAATTGAAGCTGGCGAACCCGATTGCAGCCGATATGTCGGATATGCGCCCATCGCTTCTGCCGGGCTTGCTCGCAGCCGCGCAGCGCAATGCAGATCGCGGTTTTGGTGATACGGCATTGTTTGAAGTCTCGGGCATCTATGAAGGCGACAAGCCGGAACAGCAGCGTCGCGTGGCGGGCGGTGTCCGTCGTGGCACGGCTGGCGTTGAAGGCGCAGGCCGCTTCTGGTCGGGCAATGCATCACCTGTTGGCGTGTTTGACGCCAAGGCTGATGCGCTTGCAGCACTTGAGGCCGCCGGTGCGCCTGTTGACCGCATCCAGATCGAAGCCGGTGGTCCAGAATGGTTCCATCCGGGTCGTTCGGGCACGCTGAAGCTTGGACCGAAGGTCGTGCTTGGCTATTTTGGTGAATTTCACCCGGATACGTTGGAAGCGCTTGATGTGTCGGGCGCGCTTTGCGGCTTTGAAGTCTATATTGATGCGATCCCTGAGCCGAAGGCAAAGGCAACCCGCACCAAGCCGGCGCTCAGCCTCTCGCAGTTCCAGAGCCTTAAGCGTGACTTCGCTTTCGTCGTGGATGCAAGTGTTGAAGCCGGTAACGTCGTGAAGGCCGTCTCGTCGGCTGACAAGAAGCTGATTGCCGGTGTTCAGGTCTTTGACGTGTTCACAGGTGCTTCACTTGGTGAAGGCAAGAAGTCGATTGCGGTTGAAGTGCTGTTGCAGCCACAGGACCGCACGCTAACTGACGAAGATCTGGAAGCCTTGGCGAAGCAGGTGATTGCAAATGTCACCAAGCAGACCGGCGGCGTCCTTCGCGGATAAGACAAATGAAAAGCCCGCTCTCACGAGCGGGCTTTTTCTATCCACGTAAACCGATGCAGTTGCCCCATGGATCTTTGACCTGACACATACGCATATTGTCCTGAATATCGAGCGGTCCGCGATAAAGCTTGCCGCCAATGGCGATTAAATGCGCGAGCGATTCATCGAAATTGTCGACGTGCCAATAGATCACACTTCCCGCAGCGCCCGATGAAACTTTTTCATCTGCCGGAACAATTTCGAGATCAACATCGCCAATCTGCAAATAGCTGAAATCATAGGCTTCGAGATGTTTGAGTACTGCTTGCGGAAAAGCTTTGCGATACCATTCGATTGCCGCGTCAACATCGCTGACATGGATCAGAACTGCGGATATTGTACCACTCATGCAGGAGCAGCTACACATGCAGGCATGGCAAGCATGGCCATGTCGATGATTTTCTGCACGGCTTCGCGCGAGTTGCCATCGCGGGCTTCAAAAGAAATGCTCTGCTGGACCATATGATAGAACTCGGTCATCTGAGCGATGTCGGTCTGGTCCGGCAGATCACCCGCAGCAATAGCGCGCTTCAACCGCTGAGAAAGTCGCTGATGATTGGTGTGACGCACCTCTTGAAGGAACGTCTTCACATTGGCGTTTTCGGGTTTGCACTGGATGGAGCTGACACTGATCATGCAGCCGCCAGCGGGGCACGCAAAAGCGCTGTCAGCGCTTAATTCCAGCCATCGCCGCATGCCGTCCTGAATAGTCGGCGCATTTTCAAGCGCATCGAAAGGGCCAGCGCCGATGGTGCGGTTATAATAGTCTACGGCCTCGCGAAATGCCTGTTCCTTATTGCCAAAGGCTGCATAAAAGCTCGGTGGCGTAATGCTGATCGCCGTTGTAAAATCGTTGATCTGGGCGCATTCATAGCCTTTCGCCCAAAAGACTTTCATGACTTTTTCCAGCGCAGTATCGCGGTCGAAACTGCGCGGACGCCCGCGCGGAACCATTTTTCGCCCTTTCTGTAGTCATGCTTATATAATTTGCTTGACGCTCCGGCGCAAGACGATATGAATTATGTAGTATCGACTATATAAATAGGATTCGTCCCATGAACGAAGTGTGTGATTCTGCCCTTGCGGCGGAACGGGTTTCTGCGTCTTCAAATCAGGCGCGCGCCATTCCGCTGGTGGTTTACTGCCTGACACTGGGCATTTTTGCGCTGACCACGTCTGAACTGATGATTTCCGGCATGATGCCAGCGCTACAGGAGGGCTTCGGCCGCTCGATTTCGGATATTGGCAATCTCATCTCGGTCTATGCTCTTGGCATGACGATTGGTGGTCCGCTGGTGACAATATTGTTTCTGGCGCTGAAGATTGAAAACAAGCGCGGGCTGCTATTGCTTCTGATTCTTTACGCTGTTGGGCAAAGTGTGGCTGCCTCAACCAGCAATTTTCATGTGATGCTGGTGGCGCGTGTTTTCACCGGCATGGCAGCGGCGACCAGTTTCGGCCTGATGCTGGCAATTACTGCGCAGCTCGTTGTGCCTGAACTGCGTGGTCGCGCCTCTTCGCTGGTCTTTGCGGGGCTGATGCTTTGCACCGTTCTTGGCGTACCGCTGGCAACCGCTATCACCAATGCCTTCGGCTGGCGTGCGAGCTTCTGGGCGATTGTAGTGCTGGTGCTGTTTTGTGCGCTGGTGATTGCGCTCAAGATCGAAGCAAAGCCAAATCATGCCGAGGTAAATCTGCGCTCAGAACTCAATGAAATGCGAAAGCCAAGGCTTTGGGCCGCTTACGCAACCAGCGCGCTGGTGATTGGTGCCTCGTTCTCGGTCTATAGCTATTTATCGCCGATCACAGCGCAACTCGCAGGCTTTCCGGAAGCGCAACTGCCGTTTTTGCTGGCCATCTATGGCGCGGCAAACATTATTGGTAATTACGTGATTGGTCGTTTCGCTGACCGTCATACGATTGCAACGATCTTTATCGGCATTCTGATCATGTTGGCGGCAATGCTGATCTTCGCGCTGTTTGCTGAACTGAAAGTTGCGACGGTGCTGGCAATTGTGATGATCGGCCTCACCGGTATTGCGCTTAATCCGGCCTTCATTGCCCGCGTTATGCGCATCGCCCATCCCGGCGCGCTGGTCAATGCGATGCATGCATCCGTCATCAATATTGGTCTGGGTCTTGGTCCATGGGCTGGCGGATTTGCGCTCTCAACGGGCTATAGCCTTCATGCGCCGCTGTGGGTGGGTTTCATCATGACGCTTCTTGGCTTGCTAACCCTTGCACCGCGCGCCTTGCGCCGGATGTAATCAGCACCAGCACACAAAAAAGCCGGGGTCGATGCCCCGGCTTTTTTGATCGACAGGAAATTAGTCTTTCGCAAAAATTGTCGCGTTCTGTGATGTCGTGACCATAGTGTTGTAATCACTGACGATCCACTGGAGATCAGAGGCAACATTGCCCTTGCGTGCATCGCCTTTGGTCTTTTCCAGCTTTTCCTGGAAGTCGCGCAGCTTGCCCAACAGGCTTGCAGGACGGGATTCAAAAACATGGAACGAATTCGGATGCTCGGTTGCGTAATCATCCATTTCACGAACGGCGGCAGCATAGGCATCCATAGCCTTGCCAAAGGCTTCCATATCGACAACCGGCTTTTCGTTCTCTGGCAGAAGTTCAACGACGGCATTGGCACGCATCATAACATTGCGAACCTGCCAGTTGGCTTTTTTGCCTTCGGCCTTTTCAAGCGCATCAAGTTCTGCCAGATCGATCTTGGCTTTTTCCTCGCCTAACAGCGCATCGACACGCTTACGTTCTTTGGTGAACTCTGGCGCATATTCCGCGATCTGCTTGTGAAACTCTTTCGCACCGGCAAATTTGTCGGACTTATAGTCCTTGCGGTCATAATATTTGCTCGCCTTTTCAACAACTGGGGCAAGCTTCTGATAAATCGCAATATAGCTCACCATTGCTTCATCAAGCGCAGGGAGTTTTGGGTCCGCCTTTGTGGCTTCTTCAGCAGCTTCAATTTCGCTGCGCACATCATAGAGCGAATAAAGGCCATAGACATTGCGCTCCTTGCCGGTCGGGCCTTTTTTCATATCGACCCAGCTATCGTAGCGGTCGAGCGATTCCGAAGCGCGGATGGTGCGGTTGAGAAGCGAAACATAGGCGTTCATTTTGCCAATCGCAGCGTTCGGGTCAGTCTCATCGGCAGATTGCGCAAAGGTGGTAACTGGCAGGATGACCGCCAGAAGTGTGAAAAGGATCGCACGAGGCGAGAAGCGTTTCATGTGATTTTCCCTCATTGAGTACATTCTAAAAACTGTGAAATGATTGCAGTGCTTTGATTTTCAAGGCCGGAAGTATGTCCCCCTCCGCCCTAATTTTTCTCTGGCCTATCATTGTTGGGCCCATCATTGCTTGGCATTGTCAGGGAGCCAGTTGCTCCCGGAGCGATTTCTTATGACGGTGATGATTGTGGTGACGATTGAAAGCACAATCAGATATTCGACAAAGCGGAATGGAAACACAAACCAGCCGCTGATCGTTCGTTCGATTGCGCCATAGAAATTGACGATCTGGAATTCGTAATTCACGCCGGTGCTGCCGCCGCCATGACTGACGATTTCTTTGATTTGAAGATGACTGCCGGGGCTTCCGAACAGCCATGAAAGTGGCTGATTGTAGACAGGGTTGCCACGGCTATCGAAAAACATGGCCACAAATGACATGAATGAAATCATGATGGCTGCAGCTTCCGGCTTTCGCCAGTCGATCTTTGCAAACCAGAATATGGCGGAGCAGACGATAAGAAGAAAGATGCTCGCAACGCCATCGATAAAGATGACGCCATACATCCCATACATGAGGCCGAGCCCCACAAGGGAGAAGCAAGCAATAGCAGCGGCGGCGATGGCAAATATGCCAAGCACTTTCGTGATGGTTCCTGTTTGCATAACGCGCAAAAAGCATGCACCCGCAAGAATGACAAGCCTTATTAGAGTTTTCTACTTTATGAGGGCGCTCTAAATGTTTGTTTTGTTCTGCGAATGCCAAGGGCGGGGATGATCCCCGCCCTCGTGTTTGAGTATTTCAGTTTTAAAGTCCGGTCATAGCCAGCGAGGCATCGGTGTATCTTTTGCCGGCAATCTTTTCGAAATCAAAGAGACTGTTGAGCTGTGCCAGATCGTCGCTGCTCAATGATACATTTGCAGCACCGGCATTGTCTTCAAGATGATTGACCTTGCGGGCGCCGGGGATCGGTACGATGAAATCGCCCTGATGCAGAACCCAGGCAAGTGCCAGCTGTGCCGGGGTCACTTGCTTTTCAGCCGCCATATCGACGATGAGATCGACCTGCTTGTTATTGGCTTCGAGGGCACCCGGTTGGAAGCGTGGCAGTGTCTTGCGGAAATCATCCGCTGCGAGATCAGATTGCGAGCGAACCTTGCCCGTTAACATGCCGCGACCAAGCGGGCTGTAAGGCACAAAACCAATGCCAAGTTCGGCACAGATTTTCAGCACATCATTTTCGGGATCGCGTGCCCAGAGTGAATATTCGCTCTGAAGAGCAGCAATCGGGTGGACTGCATGAGCGCGGCGCAACGTGTTTGCACCGGCTTCTGAAAGACCGATGGTGCGGATTTTGCCCTCGTCAATCAGGTCTTTCATTGTGCCGATGACATCTTCGATTGGCACATTCGGATCAACACGATGCTGATAGAACAGATCGATCGTTTCAATGCCAAGGCGCTGCAAAGAAGCCTCTGCCACGGCGCGGATGTTTTCTGGGCGACTATCCACACCCACAGGCGTGCCGTCTGCAATTTTAAAGCCAAACTTTGTGGCAATCGTAACTTTATCGCGGATCGGTTTCAGTGCCTTGCCGAGCAACTTTTCATTTTCATAGGGTCCGTAGACTTCGGCTGTATCAAAAAATGTGATGCCAAGATCAAAAGCACGGTGCAAAGTTGTAATGGCATCCTGTTCGTCCTGTCCACCATAGGCATAGCTCATGCCCATGCAGCCAAGGCCGATTGCAGAGACAGTGAGGTCCTGGCCAAGCTTGCGCGTTTTCATCGATATTCCTTTCGGGACAAGTTTTAAAATCTGGGAGCGCGGTGCTCTGAAAGCGCAGAGCGTCCGGCGAGACTGAAACTACTCCTCGATCCGGCGTTCGATAATACTGATTTATTTTCACGGGCTATTCTATATTTTAGAACAATGAATCGAAATCAGCTTTCCCAACTGGCCGTTTTGGCCGCCGTTGCAGCCCATGGCAGTTTTCGCGGTGCCGCGCGTGAATTGTCGATTGCGCCATCCGCAGTCAGCCATGCAGTCTCATCTCTTGAAGACAGTCTTGGCATCCGTTTGTTGTCACGCACCACGCGCAGTGTTGCGCCCACGGATGCGGGACGACAATTGCTGGAGCGACTCGCTCCGGCGCTTGAGGAAATTCATCAGGCACTTGGTGCCGCAATCGAGGCACGCGAACGCCCAGCGGGCATGCTGCGCATTACGATGCCGCATATCGCAGCGCAGTTTGTCATTGCGCCGCAGCTTCATGCTTTCGCTGAAGTCTACCCTGACATTACGCTGGATTTGACAATAGAAAGTGCGCTTACCGATATTGTTGCAGAAGGTTTTGATGCTGGTATGCGGCTTGGTGAAAGCCTTGAGGCTGATATGATCTGCGCCCGGCTGACAGGCGACCTGCGCGCTGCCATTGTGGGAGCGCCGTCCTATTTTGAAACGAAAGCCATCCCCGAGCATCCGCATGATCTGATGCAGCATCGTTGTGTGCGGCAACGCTTTTCCAGCGGACAGATTTACAATTGGGAGTTTGAAAAAGACGGCAAAGAGATAGAGGTGGCAATCAAAGGGCCACTTATTCTCAATGATGACAGGCTGATTCTTGATACTGTTCTGAACGGTACCGGCCTTGCCTATCTGTTTGAAGATCACGTTCGCGACGCACTTGCGGATGGAAGACTGGTCAGAGTGCTTGAAGACTGGTGCCAGCCATTTGCAGGGCTGTTCCTTTATTACCCAAGCCGCCGCCAAATGAGACCTGCTCTGCGTGCATTTATCGATTTCTTTCGCGGGTCTTATGAGATGCAGAGCCGCTTTCTGGGTGCTTGAGCATGGATCATCTTCGCTATTCTGATCTTTCGCAAAAATTTCAGACGGAGCATTTTTGCAGGCTCATCAAAACCAATCCCGTTCTCTGGGATGCGCTGTTGCTTGCGCGCAGTTTGAACCTTCCGGATTGGTGGCTGGTCTCCGGCGCGCTATACAATTCAATATGGAATGCACTGACGGAACGCCCCCATGACTACGGCATTAAAGATATCGACATCGTTTATTTCGATAGTTCTGATCTTTCATGGGATGCGGAAGATAATGCCATTCAGTCAGGTGCAAAAAAATTTAAAGGCTTTTCGTTGCCTGTTGAGATACGCAATCAGGCGCGTGTTCATCTGTGGTTCGAACGTCACTTCGGAAAACCCTATAAACCGCTTCGGTGCGCGTCCGAATCGATTGAGCGCTATGCAGCGATTGCTCATTGCGTGGGCGTGAGGCTGGAAAACGATGATACGCTGACTATTCACGCACCGTTTGGGCTGGATGACATTTTTTCATTTCGTATTCGGCCTAATCATGCCATCGATAATCGCGAAACATATGACAATAAGGCTCGCCGTGCATTGGAATGCTGGCCTGAGTTGACTGTTCAGTGCTGGGGCAAACACGGTTGAAGCCATTATGAGCAAAGGGATCGGCATGTTTCGTTGGGGTATTCTTTCCACCGCCAAGATTGGCGTAACGCAGGTCATTCCGGCACTTTGTGCTTCGGACAATGGTGTGGTTCATGCCATTGCCAGCCGTGATGAGGCGCGTGCACGCGCCGTTGCAGATCGCTTTGGTGCTCCACTGGCTTTTGGTTCTTATGAGGAACTGCTGGCAAGCGACGAAGTTGACGGTGTCTATATTCCGCTGCCAACTTCACAGCATATTGAATGGACGCTGAAAGCAGCTCAGGCCGGTAAGCATGTGCTATGCGAAAAGCCAATTGCGCTCAAAGCTGACGATATTGATCAACTGATTGCCGCACGCGACAAGCATAAGGTCACAATCGCTGAAGCCTTTATGGTTTTCTATCATCCGCAATGGATCAAGCTGCGTTTTCTGCTCGAAGAAGGCGCGATTGGAACGCTGCGTCATGTGCAGGGTGCGTTCAGCTATTTCAACAATGACCCATCCAATATGCGCAACCAGCCGGAGCTTGGCGGCGGCGTGCTGCCGGATATTGGTGTTTACCCGACTGTTGTTACGCGTATGGTCACGGGCAAGGAGCCGCTCTCGGTTCAAGCTACGGTCGAGTATGATCCGAAGTTCGGCACGGATCGCTATGCCAATGTCTCGGCCCGATTCGATGGTTTTGATCTGAGCTTCTATGTTGCCACCCAGTTGGCCGGTCGTCAGACGATGGTTTTCCATGGCGATAAGGGCTTTATTGAAGTTCACGCACCTTTTAACACCGGCAAATATGGTCATGGCCGCATTACGCTCTATAATGCAGGACATACGGAGGCGACAGAGTGGTCGTTCTCCGATACAGACCATTATAAGCTTCAGGCGGAAAACTTCGTGCGCGCCACGAAGGACGAAGGCGTGATGCTGTTTTCTCTGGAAAACTCAAAAGCCAATCAGAAATTTATCGATGCGATTTATCGCGCTGGTAAAAGCGACGGCTTCGTGAGTGTCTAAAGCATGTCGCGGAAAAGTGGGAACCGTCTTCGCGGGGCAATCAGTTCACTGGACTGATTGCTGATTCCGCTTCGATCCGATAACGACATGCGAGATACAAAAAGACAGAGCGAGTACAGCGGTTGCGATTAAAATGCGGCACGCTCTGAGAGCTGAAAAGTTTAACAGGCAGGAATCTTTCACTGTGATGCGTCTTGTGACTTGCAGTGAAAAACTGCCTTTCTTATATACGCCTCGCACAGGGCTTTGATAAAAGGCCGGGTGGCTTGAAAAATGCTTCCCGACTTCACACCTTGAAGCAGGCATTGTGAAACCGATAGGAACCGCACATGAAACGCTCGGTAGAGGTTTTTGCGGTTTGCTGAATGGAGAGAAATATGGCTAAAGTTATTGGTATCGATCTGGGAACGACCAACTCCTGCGTAGCCGTCATGGACGGAAAAAGCGCGAAGGTCATTGAAAATGCTGAAGGTGCGCGTACGACACCTTCGATCATCGCTTTCAGCGATGGTGACGAACGTCTCGCTGGCCAGCCTGCGAAGCGTCAGGCTGTCACCAACCCTGAAGGCACTCTGTTTGCCGTAAAGCGCCTGATTGGCCGCCGCTTTGATGACCCAATGGTCACCAAGGACAAGGATCTTGTGCCTTACAAGATCGTCAAGGGCGACAATGGCGATGCATGGGTTGAAACCCACGGCAAGAAATATTCCCCATCGCAGGTTTCCGCGATGATCCTTCAGAAGATGAAGGAAACTGCAGAATCTTACCTCGGTGAAACTGTGACGCAGGCCGTTATCACGGTTCCGGCATACTTCAACGATGCTCAGCGTCAGGCAACCAAGGATGCCGGCAAGATTGCTGGTCTTGAAGTTCTGCGCATCATCAACGAGCCAACTGCTGCAGCCCTTGCTTACGGTCTCGATAAGAGCGAAGGCAAGACGATTGCTGTTTACGATCTTGGCGGTGGTACGTTCGACGTTTCCGTTCTCGAAATCGGCGATGGCGTGTTTGAAGTGAAGTCGACCAACGGTGATACGTTCCTCGGTGGTGAAGACTTTGACATGCGTCTGGTTGAATATCTGGTTGCCGAGTTCAAGAAAGAACAGGGCATCGATCTGAAGAACGACAAGCTTGCTCTGCAGCGCCTTAAGGAAGCTGCTGAAAAGGCAAAGATCGAACTTTCGTCCGCACAGCAGACCGAAATCAACCTGCCATTCATCACCGCTGACCAGACCGGTCCTAAGCACCTTGCTATCAAGCTTTCGCGCTCGAAGTTCGAAAGCCTGGTTGACGATCTCGTGCAGCGCACGGTCGAGCCATGCAAGGCAGCGCTCAAGGATGCAGGCCTCAAGGCTGGCGACATTGATGAAGTTGTTCTGGTTGGCGGTATGACCCGTATGCCGAAGATTCAGGAAGTCGTTAAGGCTTTCTTCGGCAAGGAACCACACAAGGGCGTGAACCCGGACGAAGTTGTTGCTATGGGCGCAGCAATTCAGGGCGGCGTTTTGGCTGGCGACGTCAAGGACGTTCTGCTGCTCGACGTGACCCCGCTTTCGCTCGGCATTGAAACGCTTGGTGGCGTGTTCACACGTCTGATCGAACGCAACACCACGATCCCGACCAAGAAGTCGCAGACCTTCTCGACCGCTGAAGACAATCAGTCGGCTGTGACGATCCGCGTGTTCCAGGGCGAGCGTGAAATGGCTGCCGACAACAAGATTCTCGGCCAGTTCGATCTCGTTGGTATTCCACCAGCACCACGTGGCGTTCCACAGGTTGAAGTGACGTTCGATATCGACGCTAACGGTCTCGTCAACGTGTCTGCGAAGGATAAGGGTACCGGCAAGGAACACCAGATCCGCATTCAGGCATCGGGTGGTCTTTCGGACGCTGACATCGAAAAGATGGTCAAGGACGCGGAAGCAAATGCTGAAGCCGACAAGCAGCGTCGTGACGCTGTTGAAGCCAAGAACCAGGGCGAAAGCCTCCTTCATTCGTCTGAAAAGTCGCTGAAGGAATATGGTGACAAGGTTTCTGCTGAAGACAAGCAGGCTATCGAAGGCGCAATTGCAGCTCTTCGTACCGCGCTTGAAGGCGAAGATGCTGAAGACATCAAGGCGAAGACGCAGACTCTTGCCGAAGCTTCGATGAAGCTTGGTCAGGCCATGTATGAAGCAGCGCAGGCTGCTGAAGAAGGTGGTGCTGCAGGCAGTGAGCAGGCTGCTTCTAACGACGATGTTGTCGATGCCGATTACGAAGAAATCGACGACGACAAGAAAAAGTCGTAAGCCTTGTCCGTAAACGCTCAAGCCCGGGTCACTCCCGGGCTTTTGCGGCCTTTCGGGACGGTTGCACCGGACGGACAAAACTAAGAATAGTCCAGCAGACAAACATATGTCTGCACGAAATGGGACCGTGGAGCCGCACTTGTTGAACGTGCTCCTGCCGTCGGGATAACGAACTATGAAGATCGATTATTACGAAGCTCTGGGTGTGGAGCGAACTGCAGACGATAAGGTGCTGAAAACTGCCTTTCGTAAGCTTGCGATGGAATATCATCCGGATCGCAATCCGAATAACCCGGAAGCTGAAGTTAAGTTTAAGGAAATCGGCGAAGCTTATGAAACGCTGAAAGACCCGCAGAAGCGCGCAGCCTATGATCGTTATGGTCATGCAGCCTTTGAAAATGGCGGCATGGGTGGCGGTGGTTTCGGCGGCGGCGGCTTTGGTGGCGCTGGCGGTTTCTCCGATATTTTCGAAGATATTTTTGGCGAGATGATGGGTGGCGGCGGTCGTCGTCGCTCGAATGGCGGACGCGAACGCGGCGCCGATCTGCGCTACAATATGGAAGTCAGCCTTGAGGAAGCTTTTTCCGGCAAGGCCGCACAAATCCGTGTGCCGACTTCGATCACCTGTGATGAATGCTCAGGCTCTGGTGCAAAGGCTGGTTCGCAGCCAACCACTTGTACGACGTGCGGCGGCGCTGGTCGTGTGCGTGCAGCGCAGGGCTTCTTCTCGGTTGAACGCGCTTGCCCAACCTGTAACGGTCGCGGTCAGATTATCAAGGATCCTTGCGTCAAGTGCCACGGTCAGGGTCGTGTTACGCAGGAACGCTCGCTTTCGGTCAATATCCCGGCTGGCATCGAAGACGGTACTCGTATTCGTCTCGCAGGTGAAGGTGAAGCTGGAACACGTGGCGGACCTTCGGGCGATCTTTATATCTTCCTGTCGGTGAAACCGCATGAGTTCTTCCAGCGCGATGGCGCGGATCTCTATTGCAAGGTGCCGATTTCAATGACGACGGCGGCACTAGGCGGCGAGTTTGAAGTTTCCACGCTTGATAGCACCCAGACACGCGTAAAAGTGCCGGAAGGTACGCAGAACGCCAAGCAGTTCCGCCTCAAGGGCAAGGGCATGCCGGTTCTGCGCCAGCAGGCGACGGGTGATCTTTATATCCAGATCGATATTGAGACACCGCAGAACTTGTCCAAGCGTCAGCGTGAATTGCTTGAGGAGTTTGAAACACTCTCGTCTAAGGAAAACAGCCCAAAATCGGCTGGTTTCTTCTCCCGGATGAAAGAGTTTTTCGAGGGTATTGGTGAGTGATGAAAAAGGGAGCTGTTTGGCTCCCTTTTTTTATTTCTCTCCCTATTCCTGCCTTGCTTAAGTCATCTGATGCGGCATAAACTTGTCTGATAACGACAATGGGAGCAGTGAGAATGGCAGGACAACTCGGCAGGAAACTGGCCGCTAAGTTCGATGAGGAAATCCGTTTTTTCAAAGGTTGGATAGACGGACCGAAAGCGGTTGGCGCGATATTGCCGACAAGTTCGATTACGGCGCGCCGTATGGCGAGCGTTATTGATACAAGATCAGGTTTGCCTGTTCTTGAACTCGGACCTGGTACAGGTGTCATCACCAAAGCCATTCTTGCGCATGGCGTGAAGCCATCCGATCTTTACTCGATCGAATATTCTCCAGCTTTTGTCGAACATCTCGAAAAAGCCTATCCCGATGTGAATATCATCGAGGGCGATGTGTTTGATCTCGATACTGCACTTGGTTCCATGAGAGATCAGCAGTTCGACAGCATTGTTTCAGCTGTTCCGATGCTGAATTTCCCAATGCCAAGCCGTATTAAGCTGATGGAAGATCTTTTGTCACGCATTCCGCGTGGCCGTCCGCTGATCCAGATTACCTATGGCCCACGCCCTCCGGTGCCTGCTGGTAAAGGCAATTATACCGTGCAGCATTATGATTTTGTCGTGCGCAATGTTCCGCCTGCACAGCTTTGGGTCTATCGCCGCCCGATCACCTGATATTTGGAGTAACAATGACTGCACGAATTCTCGTTTTCGCGGGTTCTATTCGCACGGGTGCATTTTCGGCTCATATGGCGGATGCAGCTGAAAAAGAACTCACGCAACAGGGTGCGAAGGTCACGCGCATAACGCTTGCCGATTATCCACTTCCCATCATGAATGAAGATCTGGAAGCCGAAGAGGGCATTCCAGATAACGCCATGAAGCTTGGCCGTCTAATGGCTGGGCATGACGGGCTGATGATCTGTTCTCCGGAATATAATGCATCGATCCCACCGCTTCTGAAAAACACGATTGATTGGGTCAGCCGTATTTCAAAGGACGGCGACAAGCCATTCAAGCCTTATGCGGGATTGACGGTCGGGCTTTGCTCAACTTCCAACGGTGCTTTTGCTGGTATGCGCGGACTTTATCACCTGCGCGCTGTTCTGATGGCAGTTGGCACACAGGTTATCACCGAGCAATGCTCGGTCAGTGGTGCCGCCGATGCGTTTCATGATGACGGCACTCTTAAAAATGAGCGACAAGCCAAAATGCTAAGCGGGGTTTGTAAAAGCCTGATTGCGCATTCGGCTAAATAGACAAGCCAATAATCAATAGTTTGCATATTTCAGGGCGCGGTATCTTTCGTACCGCGCCCTGTTGTGCGAATAAAACAAAAATCACAGCGGAGATTTCCATGACGACGAAAGATTTGCGCGATCAGCTGATCGTGGGCCTCGACGTGCCAACTGTTTCTGAAGCGGAAAAGGTGGTCGAAGAACTGGGCGATGCGGCGACTTTCTACAAGATCGGCTATCAGCTGGTGTTCGCTGGAGGTCTTGATTTCGCAAAGAGCCTGATTGCTGCGAAGAAGAAAGTCTTTCTCGACATGAAGCTGCTCGACATCGACAACACCATCGCCAAGGGCGTGGAAAATGTTGCCAAGATGGGCGTTTCGATGCTCACGCTTCACGCTTATCCAAAAGCAATGCGCTCGGCTGTTCAGGCAGCGCAAGGCTCTGATCTCTGCTTGCTTGGTGTGACGGTGCTGACCTCGATGGATGATGCTGATCTCAAAGAAGCAGGCTATTCCGATACGCCCGAGGCACTGGTGTTGAAACGCGCGCAGCAGGCACGCGATGCCGGTATGGGTGGGATTGTTGCGTCGGCTGCTGAAGCGTTTGCCATTCGTCAGGCCATCGGCCCGGATATGGCGGTTGTCACTCCCGGCATTCGCCCGGCCGGCGCTGAAAAAGGCGACCAGAAGCGCGTCATGACACCGGCCGATGCGCTTAAAGCCGGTGCAAGCCATCTTGTCGTTGCGCGACCAATTGTCGGATCTCATGATCGCAGGGCAGCAGCCCTTGCCATTCTGGACGAAATGCGCTCGGTTAGCTGATAAAAGAGGAGGATGATATGACCAAAGCCTATTGGATCGCCCGCGTAGATGCCCGTGATACGGAGCGCTACAAGGATTATGTTTCGACCGCCAAGCCAGCTTTTGAGCGCTACGGGGCGAAGTTCATCGCACGCGGCGGCAAAGCTGAGGCTGTTGAGGGGCCGGGTCGTGCGCGCAATGTCATCATCGAATTTGAAACCATGCAGCATGCGCTGGATTGCTACAATTCACCGGAATATCAGGCGGCGAAAGCCATCCGCCAGACTGTAGCGGATGGCGAAATCGTCATCGTTGAAGGTGTATAAGCATGTCGCCCAAAAGTGGGAACCGGTTTTGGGTTAAAGACATGCGAAAGACAAAGAACTAAAGCGTGTTACGCTTTAATTATAGCCGAACCAGTGGATCGTGACGACCACTGACCGACAGATCAAGCAGCACGACTTTGCCCGCATGCGGATCAGCATTGCGGGCATTTTCATTCATGCCTTCATGCGCGCTGGTGACAATCAGCGCGCATGCATCTGCGCCGATGAAGGCCGGGCAGGTTGGCTGCGTCACTGGCAGTTTGATTGAGCGGATCAACCGCCCTTGCGGTGAATAGGCATTGAGTGCGCTGCCACCCCAGCAGGCGTTCCACAAGGTTCCTTCGGCATCCACGACAGAGCCATCAACGCCGCCGTCTTCCACGCGATGATGAAACACGCTCTTTTCAGACGTGGGCAGGCCGGTTTCGGGATCAGTATCGACCCGCCAGATGATGTTTCGGTCGGTATCTGCAAAATAGGCGATTTTGCCATCCGGTGAAAAGCAGATCGAATTGGTAATAGTGATGCCAGAGAAAAGCTTTTTAACCTGTCCCTCGCGATGCCACCAGATTGAGCCTGCATCCTTCTCGGCTTTTTTGCCCATTGTACCGATCCAGAACGAACCGGATGGATGCACACGCGCATCATTGGAGCGGGTCACGTCATTATCGGCTTCAAGCGGATGATGCAGCGTGAGGCGTCCGCTGGCGCGTTCGCGCACAAACAGCCCGTGCTCACTCACGATCAGTTGCCGTTCGCGGTCAATCACTGCGAGCGCGCTGGCTTTCATGCCAAGATCATGCGCACGGATTTCACCACTGTCGTCTCGTTCAATCAGCCGCTGGCCGAGAATATCGAACCACCAGCACTGGCCGGTCAGCGGGTCATAGCCCGGGCCTTCGCCCAGTTCAGCAATATGGTCGGCAAATATAGTTGTCTTGACTGCGCTCACCTGTTCCTCCCCGGGGTCATGCCACTTCAACATAATCAAGGCTCGGGCTGCGATCCAGCTACAAATATTTGTGTAAGCAGAAAGGACTATGTTGCAGTCAAATTCCGTTTTAAGTTCGCGCAACTAAGAATCGCGAGGAAATCATGTCGCTAAAAGTTGCGGTCCAGATGGACCATATCAGCACCATCAATATTACTGGTGACACCACTTTTGCTTTGTCGCTTGAAGCGCAGAAGCGTGGCCATGAGCTGTATCACTATATACCAGACCGCCTTTCGATGCGCGATGGTGTTGTTACGGCGCGTCTTGAAAAGCTGGAAGTCCGCGACATCAAGGGCGATCATTTTACGCTTGGTGAGCCGGTGCGTCGCGACATGACGGAAATGGATGTGGTGCTGCTGCGTCAGGACCCGCCTTTTGACATGAACTACATCACCAATACGCATCTTCTGGAGCGCATCCATCCAAAGACGCTGGTGGTCAATGATCCGGCATGGGTGCGCAACAGCCCGGAAAAGATTTTCGTCACCGAATTCCCGGACCTGATGCCGGAAACGCTGATCACCAAAGACCCGCAGGAAGTGCTGGAATTCCGCCGCGAGTTTGGCGACATCATCCTTAAGCCACTTTATGGCAATGGCGGAGCGGGCGTGTTCCATCTGGCCGATGGTGATCGTAACCTGACCTCACTGTTGGAAATGTTTGGTCAGCTCTTCAAAGAGCCATTTATCGCGCAGCGTTATCTCAAAGATGTGCGTTCAGGCGATAAGCGTATCATTCTGATCGACGGCGAGCCGGTCGGTGCGATCAATCGCGTTCCTTCGGAAAGCGATGCGCGCTCCAATATGCATGTCGGTGGCCGTGCGGAGAAGACGCTGCTGACAGCTCGTGAACGCGAAATCTGCGAACGCATCGGACCGTCACTGAAAGAACGTGGCTTCATTCTGGTGGGTATCGACGTGATTGGCGACTACATGACCGAAATCAATGTGACCTCGCCAACCGGCATCCGCGAAATCGAACGTTTCGACGGCACTAATATTGCTGCCCTGTTCTGGGATGCGGTGGAAGCCAAGCGCAAGTAACGTACAATCGCAGAGAAAACTTAAAGGGCCGGTCTGAAACAATCAGATCGGCCCTTTCTCTTGATTGCGTGTATCGAAAATGCTTAAATCTTATGGTTGTATTTAAGCATTTTCTCACGTTTGAGATGTGCTGCGTTTTATGCGGGGGCATATGGTAGCGCGTGTGGGAACGGTTGCCTTTCAGGGCATAGAGGCGGTGCCTGTCGATGTGCAGGTGATGGTGGCGCCGGGCAAGATGGGAATGTCGATTGTCGGCCTGCCCGATAAGGCTGTTGCAGAAAGCCGGGAGCGGGTGCAGGCAGCGCTTCATGCCTCCGGGCTTTCCATGCCGACCAAACGGGTGACAATCAATCTGGCACCCGCCGACCTGCCAAAAGAAGGCTCGCATTACGATCTGCCGATTGCTGTGGGGCTTATGGCTGCGATTGGCGCTATCCCGGCGGATGCTATTCAATCCTACATGGTGCTTGGTGAACTATCGCTCGACGGCACGATCACCGCCGTTGCAGGAGTGCTACCAGCTGCAATCAGTGCGAATCGTGAAGATAAAGGCCTGATCTGTCCCTATGCTTGTGGCTCGGAGGCTGCATGGGCGGGTGCAGACATCGATATTCTCGCGCCGCGCAGCCTGATTGCTCTGGCCAACCATTTCAAAGGCACACAGGTTCTGACACCACCAGATCCATCTATGCGGGTTTCGAGCGAAGTGCAGCCTGATCTGGCCGACATCAAAGGGCAGGAAACAGCAAAACGCGCGCTGGAGATTGCGGCCGCGGGCAATCACAATCTGCTACTGGTTGGCCCGCCGGGATCGGGAAAATCCATGCTGGCACAACGCTTACCGTCGATACTGCCGAAGCTTAGCCCACGTGAATTGCTTGATGTTTCGATGATCGCATCCATCGCGGGTGAATTGTCGGGCGGGAAGCTATCGGATCGGAGGCCGTTTCGAGCGCCGCATCATTCGGCATCCATGGCGGCCATGGTCGGTGGTGGGCTGCGGGCGAGGCCGGGCGAGGTATCACTTGCGCATAATGGCGTTCTGTTTCTCGATGAGTTTCCTGAATTTTCGCCACAGGTCTTGGATTCGCTCCGCCAGCCGCTTGAAACCGGCGAATGCATGATTGCCCGCGTTAATCACCGCACCAGCTATCCGGCGCGTTTCCAGTTGATTGCTGCAATGAACCCGTGTCGCTGTGGCATGGCAGGAGAGCCTGGGCATACATGCGCGCGCGGTCCGCGCTGCCAGAGCGATTATCAGGCACGGATTTCCGGCCCCTTGCTGGATCGTATCGACTTACGCGTCGACATGCCTGCGGTTTCCGCAATAGACCTCATTCAGCCATCACAGTCTGAACGCAGTGAAAGTGTTGCCAAGCGCGTGGCTCGGGCTCGGGCTCTACAGAGTGCACGCTACACGGCGCTTGGGCTTGATGCATCGATGACCAATGCACATTGCTCGGCAAATCTGATTGAGGAAGTAGCAAAGCCGGATGCGGCAGGCGTCAAATTACTGCGCGATGCCAGCGAGCAGATGCGTTTTTCCGCGCGTGCCTATCATCGTATTCTGAAAGTAGCACGCACGCTCGCTGATCTGGATGGTGTTGATCAGGTTAGCCGAATTCATTTGGCTGGTGCGATTTCTTATCGGATGGGTGCGGAGAGGCTGATCGCCTCTGCCTGACCTTACTTAACAGCGCCGACCAGCAGGTTGTCCGGGCTTTCAATTGTGACCCAGCGGCCAGTATTGTTGGCAGCCTGACGCTTAAGGTAGGTATATTCGGTTTCGTCCCAGCGCAGAACTTCGTCGGTCAGATTGTCGAGAACGAAATCGCCGCGATCAGTGCGCACGGTCAGAACTGCATGGCCTTCACCGTCTGGCTTGCGCACAACAGTGATCAGCAGATCGGTCATTGGAATGCCAGCCTTGGCAAGTTCGCGCTGCTTAAGAAGAACATAATCTTCACAATCGCCCACAGTGGTTGGGTAAGCCCAATATTCCTCAACGCCGTAGATTTCCATGTCAGTCATCGGCTTGATGCGTTCATTGGCCGAAAGATTGACGGTCTGAATGAGCTGCCAGTTGTTGTTGTTGAGCGAAAGGGCGCGTGTATCGCGGCTTACGATATTGCATTCAGCAGCTTCACGCTTGCAGAATTCGTAGTGACCAATTGGCTGTGAGGTCAGTTTGCCAGTCTGCATATAAGCGCCGGTTCCAGCCTGTGCACTGAAGCTCACAACGAGAGCAGCGATGCCGATGCTGGCAGCAGCGATAATCTTCATACCTGAGCGAACTACACACAACATACTCAACGCCCTTTTCACAGCCCGCACAGGGCATTTATTAACGAAAAGTTAAAGTATGAAACATGGTCTGAGTCAATTCGAAGTGCCGCGTATTCGCCCAACTTCTTAATTAATGGTTAACGCGGGTATTCGATTATTAATGCATCTTATGCGTGTAATTAGGCGTACAAAAAACCGCCATGGAAGCCCATAGCGGTTTCAAAACATGCTATTCGTTATTGGGTCAGAGTGGCGTAAAGCACACATTTGTGTGGCCGGCATTGATAAAGCCGAGACGCTGCGCAGCGCCCTTGGAAAGATCAAGCACACGTCCTTTAATGAACGGACCGCGATCATTGATGCGGACAACGAGCGACTTGCCATTGCGCTGGTTGGTGACTTTAACCTTGCTGCCAAGAGGCAGCGTTTTATGGGCGGCTGTTAAGCCCGCAGGGTTCATGCGTTCGCCCGATGCCGTGCGGGACGTGAGTGCATACCATGAAGCACCACCACAGCGCGCGGCCTGAGCTTCCATTGCGGTGATCGAGAACAGACCTGTTGTCGCAACGGCGAGCATAGCCATACGGATTTTGAAGTTCATCGTGATTCCAATAGTCGTTTCGAAGAGCCTTCACAGTCATGACTGGTAAAGACTGGAGCCAATTGGAATCTAAATGTGGCGACGACGTGATGTTATTGGGAGTATAATGAGGTGATTGAATCGCTTATTTAAGCGGAATATCATCCTATACTAAGAGTTGTTTATTTGAATTATCAAGAAAAAATCAGGAATATTTTGAATTGAATCGAATTGTTTCTGTAAATCTATTTAAGAATCTCTGGGATTCAATGGCAGACCGCGCTGATCCATGTTTTTAAGCGCGTTTCCCAAGAAAAGCTGCTTACGGGTGGGCGATTGCTTAGCCGCCACAATACAATCTTTATTTGCATCTCTAGTGTTCACTTCGGATTCACAAGATGACAAAATCCGGCCTTTTTTGATCAAAATACAACTTATTCGTGTTTTTAGATCAGTAAAGTTTGGAGTCTTATTTGTAACTTTTGTTGAAATCCTGCGTGATGACGCAGTTTTGTCCACGCGGTCTATGCACGCTAAAGCCAAAATCCTGCTATAAGCGCGCATCTTCAGAATGGATTATCATGCAGGACAATATGCAAAAGGACGATACGGAAACGCCGCTACCGCCAATTTCGGCGGGAAAGCGCATTCTTTATCTGTGCCTTGGCTTTCTTATGGTGGCGTTAGGGATTATCGGCGCAATCCTGCCGGTCATGCCAACAACGATCTTCATTATCCTCGCTGCATGGTTCTTCGCACGCTCTTCGCCGAAGTTTGAAGCGCGTCTGCTGGCCGATCCACGCTTTGGTCCGATGATCATCAAGTGGCGCGCGCGCGGCGCCATTCCGCCAAAAGCTAAACTCTATGCCTGTCTCGGCATGACTTTTGGCTATGGCATGTTCTGGTGGGGCGCACAGCCCGGACCTTTGCTTGCTATCAGTGTCACAATCTTCATGCTTGGCTCGGCCATATACGTTCTGTCCCGACCCAGCGAATAAAGACGATATAGGAAAAGGGGAGTTCCTTCATGCCTGCGCTGTCTGTTAATCCACTCATAGCGACCTTGTCGGCTCCGCCTATTCCTGCTGTGCAAGCGCGGGCACGCCATTATGATGGCGCATATGGGGCGCTGATTGATCTGTCACAGGCTGTTCCCGGTTATCCTCCGCATCCCGATATGTTGCGTTTTCTTGGCGAGGCCGCCGGTTCTTCCGCTTATGCAGGCTATGGTCCGATTGAAGGTGAACCTGTTCTGCGGAAAGCTTATGCTGATCATGTTGGCGGGCTTTATGATGCTGAAATCGACGCATCCAATGTTCATATAACATCCGGCTGCAATCAGGCTTTCATAGCCGCCATCATGTGCGTTGCCCGCAGTGGCGATACGGTCCTCACGACCGATCCGTTTTACTTCAATCATCAGTCATCTCTTGAGATGTTGGGTATCGGCTGGGCTACGCTGCCTTGTCATGCGGAAAATGGTTTCGTTCCGGATATTGAGGATGTGCGGACAGCATTGCAAAAGGGCGCAAAGGCACTTGTGCTGGTTTCGCCTAATAACCCGACGGGATCCGTCTATCCGCCGCAACTGCTTGCTGAAATTTATACAGCCTGTCGTGACAGCGGAACATGGCTGATCCTTGATGAAACCTATCGTGATTTTCTGAGTGATGCGGATCAGGCTCCGCATGATCTGTTTAAGGAAGCCGACTGGCCATCGCATCTGATCCAGCTTTACAGTTTTTCAAAATCCTTCTGCATACCAGGGCACAGGCTCGGCGCCATTGTGGCGGGCGCAGATATGGTGGGCCTTGTTGCCAAGGTGATGGACAATCTCCAGATCTGTGCAACCCGCGCGCCGCAAATTGCAGTCAGCCGGGCGATTAAGCCGCTTACGATCTGGCGCGATGACAATCGCGCAGAGATCGCACGCAGGGCCGCGGCATTGAGAGATTCAATGCACAATCTTGAAGGATGGCGTATTGAGTCCGTCGGCGCCTATTTTGCCTTTGTGCGTCATCCGTTTACAGACGTGCCATCCGCAAGCGTTGCTGAAAGGCTTGCCCGTGAAGTCGGTGTTGTCACATTGCCGGGAAGTTTTTTCGGAAAGAAACAGGATTCATTTCTGCGCTTTGCCTTTGCCAATGCGGATGTTGACGGCATCAAAGCCATGGCTGGCCGCTTATCTCAAATCCGGTTGTGAGGGGTTCTCTGTCAAAAGATCACTCAAATTTGCCCGCACGGTTGAATGACACAGAGCTGTAACACTACTGTCATATGACTGTTATATAGAGCGCGTAGATGGCTGCTGACGCTTTCACGTCATGTGTCTTTTACAACAGGGACTGGTACTCATGAACAAGATGATTTCCTCGACCGCAGCGCTTGCAATAGCAGCAGTTTTGTCGGTTTCAGCTGCAAACGCACGCGAACAGATTCAGGTTTCCGGTTCCTCGACCGTTCTGCCTTACGCTAAGATCGTTGCCGAAACTTTCGGCGAAACCTACCCGAACTTCAAAACACCGGTTATTGAATCGGGCGGTTCGGGCGCAGGCATTAAAGAATTCTGTAAGGGCGTCGGCGAAAACACCATCGATATCGCCAATGCATCGCGCGCTATGAAGGACACAGAGCTCAAGTCCTGCATCGATGCTGGCGTTAAGGACGTTCAGGAAGTTCGTTTCGGTTATGACGGCATCGTCTTCGCAACCGACGCAAAGGGCCCGGATTGGAAGCTTACTCCAGTTGACCTTTACAAGGCACTTGCCGCTAAGGTTATCGTTGATGGCAAGCTCGTAGACAATCCAAACACCAAGTGGAACCAGGTCAATGCGGACCTGCCAGATTGGGACATTGCTGCTTACATCCCTGGCGAAAAGCACGGCACCCGTGAAGTTTTCGAAGAAAAGCTTATGGCTGATGGTTGTAAGGAATCGGGCGCTCTTGCTGAAATCAAGAAGACCGGTCTCGACGACAAGGCTTCGGCTGCTGCCTGTATCGCTGTTCGTAAAGATGGCAAGGCTGTCGACATCGACGGCGATTACAGCGAAACGCTGGCTCGTATCGACTCGAACAAGCAGGGCGTTGGCGTTTTCGGCCTCTACTTCTTCGAAAACAATGCTGACAAGCTCAAGGTTGCAACTGTTAATGGCGTAACACCATCGGCAGAAACCGTAGCTTCGGGCGAATATCCAGTTTCGCGCCCATTGTTCTTCTACGTGAAGAAGGCTCACCTTGGCGTCATTCCAGGCCTCAAGGAATATGTAGACTTCTTCCTGTCGGAACAGATGGTCGGTCCAGACGCTCCGCTTGCTGAATACGGTCTGGTTCCAGCACCAGATGCAGAACGTGAAGCACAGCGCGCTTCGTTTACCGAAGGCAAGGTTCTTGCTGCTAAGTAAGCTTTGAACTGTGGAACGTGGGGATCATTGGTCCTCACGTTCTTTCTCTTTAGCGCTGGTCATATAAGACAGGCGCATTCGCGTGGAAGTGGTTCGACTGCATATTTTGCGTCAATACGCTGCTTCCGCATTGTTTGGGGCAACCGGGGAAATTGAATGTCCTTCTTTCTGGTTCTCGTCAGTGTCGTTGCAATCGGACTGATCGGATTCTTCATAGGCCGACAGCGCGCCGTTGCGATTGACAAAGCGCAGCCTGTAGTCACCACAGGCGCAAGCGCAGAGAAAATGCATTCCCGCCCGCTTTATCATGGCTGGTGGGTTTTCCTTGTTTCCGCATTGCCCGCAATTCTGTTTCTCGCGGTCTGGGCGGTCGGTACATCTGTTTATCTCGACCACACAGCGACAGCGCGTATGCCTGCGGCCGTTGAAGACGGGACTTATTCCGAGCGCAGCTTGCAGCTTGGTATGATCCGCAGTCTGTCAGATGGTTTGCAGAAGCTCACACCTGCTGAAATCGACAGCCTGCCGCAGACCTACGCGCAAGCGCGTGACATTCTTGGCTCAAAGGGCGTAGCACTTGCGACCGAAGGTCAGGACTATATGGTCCCGGTTGCAATCTTCCTCGATAAAGCCAGCAAAATTTCCCACACCGTTGGCAGCGCGATTGCTTTAGTTATCGCGATTGCAGGTCTGATTTTCGGCCTTTCCGGCATTCGCCGCCGCACCCGCGCCCGCAACAATGTCGAACGCATTGTGCTGTGGGGTTTGATTGCCGCTTCTGGCATCGCAATTCTCACGACCATCGGCATCGTATTCTCTGTTCTGTTCCAGACAGTGAGCTTCTTCCAGTCGATTGCACCGATGGACTTCTTCTTCGGCACCGTTTGGGATCCACGCTTTGCAGCGGCAGGTTCGGGCGGTGAAGTTGGTCAGTTTGGTCTGATCCCGCTTCTTGCTGGTACACTCTATATCGCGTTTGTCGCCATGTTGTTTGCGGTGCCGGTTGGCCTGTTCTCAGCAATTTATATGGCCGAATATGCATCGCCAAAAGTCCGTACAGTGATCAAGCCGGTGCTTGAACTTCTGGCCGGTATTCCGACCATTGTTTACGGCTTTTTCGCACTGATAACGGTTGGACCGTTCCTGCGTGATCTCTCGATGGCAATCGCTGGTGGTCAGGGCTTTATCATGGCGCAGAGCGTGCTGACCGCTGGTCTTGTCATGGGCGTGATGCTGATCCCGTTTGTGTCGTCGCTGTCCGATGACATTATTACGGCAGTGCCCGGTTCGCTTCGCGATGGCTCGCTCGGTCTTGGTGCAACACGTTCTGAAACAATCAAGCGTGTTGTTCTCCCTGCAGCACTTCCGGGCATTGTCGGCGCACTTCTGATGACGGCCTCGCGTGCGATTGGTGAAACCATGATCGTGGTGCTTGCAGCCGGTGTTGCAGCCCGTCTTTCTGCCAATCCGTTTGAAGCGATGACGACGATCACCGTTAAAATCGTCAGTCAGCTCACAGGCGATCTCGAGTTTGATTCCCCGCAGACACTCGTTGCCTTTGCGCTGGGTCTTACGCTTTTCGTCCTGACGCTGATCATGAACATCTTTGCGCTCTACATCGTCCGCAAGTACCGGGAGCAGTACGAATAATGACCGATTCAACATTGAATGCCGGCACTGCTGTAACAAAGCCTGAGCGCCGCGATATCGGGATCAAGCGTCGCTACGCTGCTGAACGTCGCTTCCGTCTCTATGGCATCATTGCCATTGCGATTGGTGTGTTCTTCCTCTGCGCGCTTTTGTTCTCGGTTTTCTCCAAGGGCTATACGGCTTTCGGACAGACAACGATCTATCTGCCAGTCAAACTTGAAGCGAGCGTCATCGATCCGGGCAACAAGCTTGCAACTGATCCGAATGTGCTGATCACCGCCAACTATCCGCTTCTGGTGCGTAATGCTCTGGCTGAAAAGCTCGGCGTTGCAACCACCAACCGCGCAGAAATGCGTGAGGTTGGACGTTTCTTCTCGGATGGTGTGCGCGTTCAGCTTCGCCAGATGGTGATGGATAACCCGTCGCTGATCGGGACGACGCAGACGGTTCCTGTTCTTGCAGCTGCTGATATTGATTCTGCCTATAAGGGCCAGATCGATATTTCGGTGCCTGAAGCAAACCGCAAGGTTTCTGATCGCCAGTTTGCGTGGATCAAGACACTGACCGATGAAGGCATTATGAGCGAAGCCTTCAACTGGGGCTTGTTCACGAATGGGGCATCCAGCCGCCCTGAAACTTCGGGTCTCGGCGTTGCGCTGGTCGGCTCTTTCTACATGATGATGATCGTGCTGGTTCTCGCACTGCCTATCGGTGTGGCCGCTTCGATTTATCTAGAAGAATATGCCAAGAAGAACCGTCTCACCGATATTATCGAAGTCAACATCAACAATCTTGCTGCTGTTCCGTCGATTGTGTTTGGTCTGCTTGGCCTTGCTGTCTTCATCAACTTCTTCAACTTGCCGCGTTCAGCTTCGCTTGTCGGTGGTCTGGTGCTGACGCTGATGACGCTTCCAACCATCATCATCGCGACACGTTCAGCACTTCGCGCAGTTCCACCTTCGATCCGTGCGGCAGCGCTTGGGCTTGGTGCATCGAAAACACAGATGGTTTTCCATCATGTGTTGCCGCTTGCAGCGCCTGGCATTCTGACCGGAACGATCATCGGTCTCGCGCAGGCACTGGGTGAAACCGCACCGCTACTTCTGATCGGTATGGTGGCCTTCGTTGCCAATATGCCTGCAACCCCGATGGATCCTGCCACGGCTTTGCCAGTGCAGATTTTCATGTGGGCCAATGAAGCTGAGCGTGCCTTTGTGGAACGGACATCAGGCGCTATCATCGTCCTGCTCCTGTTCCTTGCGGTCATGAACATCTTAGCAATTATTCTGCGCCGCCGCTTTGAGCGCCGCTGGTAAACGGGAGAGAAATGATGAATCTCATGACTGAACGATCTCTCGAAAAAGCCGTAGGAGAAAAAATGAACACCAACGCCCCTTCGATTAAAATGCGTGGCGACAAGGTCTGTGTGTTCTATGGCGAAAAACAGGCTCTGTTTGAAGTCGATCTCGACGTGCCGGAAAAGATGGTTACAGCGTTGATCGGCCCATCGGGTTGCGGCAAGTCGACCTTCCTGCGTTCGCTGAACCGCATGAATGACACGATTGAAGGCTGCCGTATCGCAGGCAAGATCACGCTCGACAATGAAGACATCTACGATCCGAAGATCGACGTTGTCGAATTGCGCGCTCGCGTTGGCATGGTGTTTCAGAAGCCAAATCCGTTTCCGAAGTCGATCTTTGAAAACGTGGCTTACGGCCCGCGCATTCATGGTCTCGCACGCAACAAGACCGATCTCGAAGAAATCGTTGTCACAAGCTTGAAGAAGGCCAGCCTTTTTGAAGAAGTGAAGGATCGCCTGCACGACGCAGGAACCGGCCTTTCCGGTGGTCAGCAGCAGCGTCTGTGTATCGCACGCGCCATTGCTGTCAGCCCTGAAGTGATCCTGATGGATGAACCTTGCTCGGCTCTCGATCCAATCGCAACCGCAAAGGTTGAAGAGTTGATCGACGAATTGCGCCAGAACTACACCATCGTCATCGTGACACACTCGATGCAGCAGGCAGCACGCGTCTCGCAGCGCACGGCGATGTTCCATCTTGGTAATCTGGTGGAAGTTGGCGACACGGATGTGATGTTCACGGCACCGACCGAGAAGCGCACGCAGGACTATATCACTGGTCGTTTTGGCTAAACAATATTTCAGCAAAAGCGCGAGCCGATTGCGGTTCCGCTTCCTGCGTTTTTAATCGAGAGGTCTATTATGGCGTCCCAGCATACTGTTAGCGCATACGACGAAGAACTTCAGTTCCTGACCCACAAGATCGCCGAAATGGGCGGTCATGCGGAACGCATGGTCGAGCAGTCGGTTGCAGCAATTGTCAATGCCGACAACGCACTCGCACAGCGCGTTATCTCTGACGATCTTATCCTTGATGCAAGCGAGCGCGAGATCGACGACAAGGCCGTTATGATCATTGCTAAGCGTCAGCCAATGGCTGTCGATCTGCGTGAAATCATCGGATCAATCCGTATCTCTGCTGATCTTGAGCGCGTGGGCGATCTTGGCAAGAATATCGCCAAGCGCGTTGCTGCGGTTTCAGAATCGCGTCAGCCGGGCAAGCTTTATCGTGGTCTCGAAACTCTCGCTGAGCTGGCTCTGACACAGTTGAAAGACGTGCTCGACGCTTATGCAACGCGCTCGGTGCAGCAGATCAATGTCGTCCGCGACCGCGATGACGAAATTGACTCGATGTACACTTCGCTGTTCCGTGAATTGCTGACCTATATGATGGAAGATCCGCGCAATATTTCGGCCTGCACGCATCTTCTGTTCTGTGCCAAAAACATTGAGCGCATTGGCGATCATGCAACCAACATCGCAGAAACGGTCTATTACATCGTAACTGGCCTGCAGATGCCTGCAGAACGCCCGAAAGAAGACCTGAGCCACGGTATTGTCGTGGACGAGGCGCGTAAATCCTGAAAACATGGCTTGCTGTAAGCATGCAGCGAGCCATTTGCATATGTAAGAAAACGCGGCGGCACGCGGCTGAACGGGGGAGTTGTATGTGTCGCCACGCTTAACTCAATAGGAAACATTGCATGTCACAGGCACCCAAGATTGCTGTGGTTGAAGACGAAGAAGCGCTGAGCGTTTTGTTACGCTATAATCTGGAAGCCGAAGGCTATCACGTTGATACGATCCTGCGTGGTGATGAAGCCGAGATTGCACTGCGTGAAAACGTGCCGGATCTTCTTATCCTCGACTGGATGCTGCCGGGTGTTTCGGGTATCGAATTGTGCCGACGTCTGCGTCAGTGGCCGGAAACAGAACGTCTTCCGGTGATCATGCTAACCGCACGCGGCGAAGAAAGCGAACGTGTTCGCGGCTTGAGCGTCGGTGCTGATGACTATGTGGTCAAGCCATTCTCGACACCGGAACTGCTGGCACGTGTTAAAGCCATGCTGCGCCGTGCCAATCCAAGTGTTTTATCGCATGTGCTTAAAGTCGGCGAGCTGGTTCTCGACCGTCAGCAGCACCGGGTATATCGCAAGGAAAAAGAAATTCGTCTTGGACCGACAGAGTTTCGCTTGCTGGAATATTTCATGATGTCGCCAGGCCGCGTGTTCTCGCGCAGTCAGTTGCTTGATGGTGTCTGGGGTCCGGATATTTACGTCGATGATCGCACGGTCGATGTGCATGTCGGACGTCTGCGTAAAGCGATTAATATTGGTCGCACGCTTGATCCGATCCGCACGGTGCGCGGCGCGGGCTATTCGTTCGGCTAATCGTCAGAGTTCACGGAACGCGTTATAGATGGCTCGTTGCCTGAAAGGCATCGGGCCATTTTTGTTACGAAATGCATCATTCCGATTCGTGTTCTTGATGAAAATGCGTTCCATAACGGCTCGCATCACACGATGTTACAGTTCATTTCAAAGATTTGACTGAAAGCGAAGGTGATGCTCGTGAGAGGAGCATGTTCTGATTTTTTCAGCGCCGATTTCTGTGGCTTAGCAGGATTTTACAGCATCAACGAATTAAGGCAGCTCTATGGTGCGCGCTGCATCGCAATTGAATCGCGTGTAATCAATACCTTATAAGATTTGAGCAGTTGCGTTAACGATTTGTTAATAATTTAGAAGGGTTTAGCTTTGGATATTGATCTCGGATTCGATGTGTTGAGTCTTTGTGTTTCAATATCATCCCGAATTTGAAATATGATTTTTTGCCTTGTTTTTGCCGAAAAATTCTTAATTCTTGCACTCTAAGAAGATTAGCAGAACGTTTGAATTTTAATTTTCGTTCGATTTGGCTTGAACGCCAGTCTGATTTTGCAGCGCCTTTAAGGCGCTCTAAAAGCTAAAACAGACTGGATCAGTTAAGGGTCGTAATGATGCGCCTAATTAAGAGATTGAGCCGTTGACGCGCGCTCGTAAATGGAAACTGCCGGTTATTCTTGGTCTGTTCGTAGCACCTTTTTTGGTGACGGGCTGCACGACGACTGGCGGTACGAGCAAGACCAAGACCGAAAAGACAGCGGCTGTAAGCCACGTTAAGTCGGTCAATGGCGTGAAGACTTTCACTTACACAGCGAGAGATCGTGAGTGTCTTGAACGCGCGATGTTTTTCGAATCGAACCGTTCAAGCTCCGATGGTCTTATGGCCGTCGGTACGGTCGTGATGAACCGTCTCGCATCGGGCAGCTATCCTGATACGATCTGCGGCGTTGTTGGGCAAAAGAACCAGTTTGCGCCGGGCGTTCTGACCCGCAAGATGAATTCCAAAGCTTTGCCAGATGTTCAAGCAGCTGCTGATGCAGTTCTTAAAGGCAAGCGTCATCCATCTTTGAAGAACTCGATGTTCTTCCATACTGCAGGGCTCAAATTCCCTTACAACAATATGCATTATGTGCTGGTTGCAGGTGGAAACTCCTTCTACGAGAAGCGTGGCCGTGACGGCGAATTGCAGAACCCGGTTCCACAGACGCCTTACAATCTCGCCTATGTATCAACACCACAATCGCCATCGATGCCGGATGGACCATTTTACAACGTGACCACGCAGCAGGATGGAACTGTTCCGGAAGCACAACCAACGGTTCAGGTTGCTCTGGCTGAGGCTGCAAAGACGGCAGAGACGCAGCAGAATGGTGGCGTTGGCCCACAGGCGCGCGGTGATCGTCTGGCAACCTTGCCTGTGACGCCTGCTGAAAAGCCAGTTCTGACTCAAGTTGCAAGCTATCAGCCGACTTTCGATGAAACGGCACCAGCGGAACAGAATGCATCCCTGGCATATACCGCCGATAAGAAGCATGTTGATGCAATTGGTGCGATGCTTCTCGCGCAGGATCGCCCGCAATCACCGCTCTGAAGTTGAGCTGATCGCAGAATAAAAAAGCGCCCCAAAGGGCGCTTTCTTATTTTACAGGCACTGCTACCGGAACGGGCTGATAAATCACCATCGGCCTGTCGTAAAAATCGGCTCTGTTTTGCCATTCACGCCGATCCGCGCGGCGGTCGAGATCAAGCCGCATCAGACAATTCGCAAAAGCATCCGATTTCTGTTTGAAACCATAGCCGCGGCAGGTCTGTTCATCTGCCGCGCGGCGCTGTTCAGGTGTCATGGTTTGACAGCCTGCAAGCAGCGCTGCAATACCGAGGATTATAAGCACGCTTTTCTTCATAGCCGTTGCTCTCATTGAATAAAAAAATCGACCGCATGATCAATATAGCGCAATAGCAGTAAAAAGAGTGGTGAAATTATGCCTTCTGATACACTGCCGCTGATTCTATCAAACACAAGGTTTGCAGCCCTATGGCACATGACAATAAAGCTCCCGTCATCGACCCGGTAAAACTCGAACGTCTGGCCGAAGTTGCCGTGCGCGTTGGCTTGCAATTGCGTGAAGGGCAGGATCTTGTCATTACGGCACCAGTTGTTGCGCTGCCGCTTGTGCGTTTGATTGCGAAACACGCCTATAAGGCTGGCGCAGGTATCGTGACGCCATTCTTCTCTGACGATGCCATTGCGCTGGCACGTTATGAAAATGCATCGGACGAAAGCTTTGATCGTGCAGCCGACTGGCTCTATGAAGGCATGGCAAAGGCCTATTCCAATGGTGCAGCCCGCCTTGCGATTGCAGCCGACAATCCGATGCTCTTGTCTTCGCAGGATGCATCAAAGGTTTCGCGTGCCAACCGCGCCAATTCCAAAGCCTATCAGCCCGCACTGGAAAAGATTGCAGGCTTCGACATTAACTGGAACATCATTTCCTATCCGAACCCGGAATGGGCGAAGCTGATGTTCCCGGATGATGCGCAAGACGTTGCGGCCCGCAAGCTTGCGGATGCGATTTTCGCAGCCTCCCGCGTTGATGTGGATGATCCTGTCGGTGCGTGGGCCGCGCACAATGCGGCATTGCGCACCCGCACGCGTTTGCTTAACGGCAAGGCTTACAGCGCGTTGCATTTCAAGGGACCGGGCACTGATCTGACGGTTGGTCTTGCCGATGGTCACGAATGGCATGGCGGCGCATCCACAGCGAAAAACGGCATCACCTGTAATCCGAATATCCCGACCGAAGAAGTGTTCACCACACCGCATGCGCTCCGCGTCGATGGCTATGTGTCGAGCACCAAGCCGCTGTCGCATCAGGGTACGCTGATTGATAATATCTCGGTGCGTTTTGAAGACGGACGCATTGTTGACGCCAAGGCGAGCCGTGGTGAAGAGGTTCTCAACAAAGTGCTGGATACTGATGAAGGCGCACGTCGTCTGGGCGAAGTGGCACTCGTTCCGCATTCTTCACCAATCTCGCAGAGTGGGCTTCTCTTCTATAATACGCTGTTTGATGAAAATGCAGCAAGCCACATCGCGCTCGGTCAGTGCTATTCGAAATGCTTTATCGATGGCGCAAAGTTGACGCCTGAGCAAATTAAAGCGCAGGGCGGCAATTCGAGCCTGATCCATATCGACTGGATGATCGGTTCAGACAAGATTGATGTTGATGGGGTCAATGCCGATGGCAGCCGCGAGCCTGTCATGCGTGGCGGCGAATGGGCCAACTGATTTTACAAAGGCCGGGAGTTTCCCGGCCTTTTCTTTGTAGTTAGAGGACTATCCGTTTTGATGTTATGACGTGCCGAAAATTGTGGATCTCGAGAACTGGAGCGGAATGTACTTAAAGGTACATGAGCACCGGAAACGCAGAAAAACGCCATTTGCAGGCCGTCAGAGCGTCAAAATCAGTTCTTTTCCTGAACGTGGGCTTCCAGGAACCATAGCGCCTTGTCGAGGCTGCGCGACGCGGCTGTGAAAATATCGGCAGTGGTGTCATCACCGGCTTCGTCTGCATCTCGGATAGACTGGCGCACGAGGTTGGCGACATCACCGTAACGCTCGATCAGCGCTGCAAGATGGTCGTGCACGGCATAAATATCGGTTGGATAGGCCTTGAGCTTGGAGTCTTTCGCGACAATCTGCGTTGTGCCATAGGCGGTTCCGCCAAGCTGAACAGCGCGTTCTGCAATCGTATCCACGTGATCGTCGAGATCAGTGCGGAATGTATCGAGCAATTCATGCACAGCGATAAACTGCGGTCCCTTGAGGTTCCAATGCGCCTGCTTCGTGATGAGGGCAAGATCAATGGTCGCAGCCAGATTTTCGTTCAGCAGCGCGATCATTGTGGTCTTGGTATTGGAGGGAAGATCGTTGCGGGTTGCATGCATCGACTTCTTGGACATTTGATCCTCATATCCTTTGCACGATCCGACTCATATCACAGTGATTGGGACATCACTGAGCGAAAGCAGATTTGCTTTCTGAAACCGCCCCCGCCGGATCTCAATGTAAGGCCGGTTTGGATAGGGTAATTCAATTCCGCCCCGCATCCAGCATTAAAACGCTCTGCACCGCATTTTGTTCCCGAAAACGCTGATAAATTTGGCACAATTCATGTGTTTTGCTTGTGGCATAACGAATTCTGATTTACCCGATGGCTTATGAAGATACTTGCCCTTGATACCGCTTCTTCCTGGTGTGCTGCCGCAATCTATGATTTTGGCACCGACACGGTTCTCGCTGAGGTCAGCGAGAATATCGGCAAAGGACATGCCGAAGTCCTGATGGACTATATCGGGCGCGTGACGGCTGAAGCCGGAATTGCCATGGCCGATCTTGATCGCGTGGCTGTCAATATTGGTCCGGGTTCGTTTACTGGTGTGCGGATTGGCGTGTCGGCAGCGCGCGGTTTTGCGCTGGCGCTGGAGCGTCCGGCAATCGGTGTCAGTGCATTCGATGCGCTTGCATCGGAAGTGGCGATCAGCCATCCGGGTCAGCCGGTTCTGGTGCTGCTTGAAGCGCATCGCGGCGAAATCTATGCGCAGGGCTTTGATGCCGAGAGTTTGGCTGTCACCAGCCCAATGGTACTGCCGCGCGATGAAGCGCTGATGCTTATCCAGCAACAATCCTCAGAGACGGTGCTTGCTGGTTCTGCCGCAGATGCGCTCAATGAGATTCTGGCCGGAACATTCAGCACGGCACGCGTTGAACCGACGGCACGGATCGGCACTTATGCGAAGCTTGCAGCATTGCGCGAACCGGGCGAAGCGCCGAAGCCGCTTTACATGCGCGGACCTGATGTGAAGCCGCAGACTGGTTTTGCGCTGCCGCGTAAGGCAGGCGGAGAATAAGATGCTGGGCTTTTCGCTCCCACGCTTTGGCCGCAAGCCTGTTTCGGTCGAGCCGCTTAGCGCGAAGGACTGCGGAGAAATTCACCGCGTTCATGCGCTGGCTTTTCATCACAGCTGGAGCTCCGACGATTTCCGCTCGCTGATCGCACAGGATAACGTGTTTGGCTTTGTGGCGCGGCCTGAAGGCAAGCCCGGCAAAGCATACGGCTTTGTGCTGGCGCGACTGGTTGCAGGTGAGGCGGAAATCTTGACGATTGCGGTTTCCGATGAGGTGCGTAAGCAAGGCGTTGGTCGCTCATTGATGGATGCGGTGCTGCGCTATCTTTATCAGGAACGGGCGGAAACGCTGTTTCTGGAAGTCGATGAAAACAATGTTGCGGCACTCGCTCTTTACCGGCGGATTGGTTTCAACAAGGTCGGTGATCGTCCAGCCTATTATGAAACAGAAAATGGTCGTTCATCGGCTTTCATTCTGCGGCGCGATCTCGTGAGGCCGCAATGATTGGCGCAATCCGCATCATTTTAGTGGTTGTGGCGATGGTGGCTCTCAGCCTGTCGCTCATCCCGTTTCAATATGTGTTTTTGAAACTCAAAAACACTTGGAAGCGTCGTCTGCCGAATTTCTTTCATCGTATTATTGCACGGTTGTTCGGCTTCCGCATTACGATTGTTGGTGAAATGCCGGAAGGCAGACCGCTTTTGCTGGTCGCCAATCATACGTCATGGAGCGATATTGTTGTTCTGTCGGCGGCGGGTCAGGTTTCGTTCATTGCAAAATCGGAAGTGAAAAGCTGGCCGGTGTTTGGCTTTTTCGCTGTGCTGCAGCGCACAGTCTTTGTTGAACGCGAACGACGCGGAAAAACGGGCGAACAGACGTCTGACATTGCAAGACGTTTGGCCGATGGTGACGCGATGGTTCTTTTCCCGGAGGGTACGACCTCTGACGGTAATCGCGTCTTGCCATTCAAGACCGCACTTTTTGGGGCTGCACATGCAGCTATTCGTGAGGCGGGTGTGCCAGAAGTGATCGTGCAGCCTGTGGCCATTGCCTATACCGGCATGCATGGCATGGCGATGGGCCGCTATCATCGCCCGATTGCCTCATGGCCGGGCGATGTTCAGTTGATGCCGCATCTCAAAGGCATCCTGAAAGAAGGCGCGATCGACGTTGAAATACGTTTTGGCGAGCCGATTGTGGTGACTGCTGAAACGGATCGTAAGGCACTTGCCCGTACCATGGAAAACCGGGTGAGGGCGCTTTTGCAGACGTCGTTGCATGGTCGCGAAATCGCGGAAGATTAATACCCAATTCTATCGAGTGAAACTCGATAGAATTGGGTGCAGCGCGAGTGGCGATTGAACTTCTTCAAGGCGTGATGCGTTAGCATCTCAGCGCCTTGGTATAAGAGCGTAAGTTTGTCGCCTTTTAATGCCGCGATAAAAACGCTAGATAGCCGCTATGAGCGAAAACATGACCGATATTCAAAAAGCATCAGATGGCAGCAACACACGTAAGGTCTTTGTGAAGACCTATGGTTGCCAGATGAATGTTTATGACAGCCAGCGTATGGCCGACAGCCTAGCCTCTGAAGGCTATGTCACGACGGACACTCCCGAGGATGCCGATCTGGTGCTGCTCAACACCTGTCATATTCGCGAAAAGGCATCGGAAAAGCTTTATTCAGCGCTGGGTCGCCTGCGCAAGATGCAGGACAAGCGCGGACCCAATGGCAAGGAACTGACCATTGGTGTTGCCGGTTGCGTTGCTCAGGCCGAAGGTCAGGAAATCCTGCGTCGTGCGCCCAATGTCGATCTGGTCATCGGACCGCAGACCTATCACCGTCTGCCCAACGCGCTGGCGCGTGTGCGGGGCGGCGAAAAGGTCGTCGAAACTGAATATGCTATCGAAGACAAATTCGAGCATCTGCCTGCGCCGAAGCGCGAAGAAACCCGCAAGCGCGGTGTCTCGGCATTCCTCACGGTTCAGGAAGGTTGCGACAAGTTCTGTACCTTCTGCGTTGTGCCTTATACGCGCGGTTCGGAAGTCTCGCGCAGCGTTGCGCAGATTGTTGCGGAGGCAGAACGCCTTGCCGATAGCGGCGTGCGCGAACTCACGCTTTTGGGCCAGAACGTCAATGCATGGCATGGCGCGGGCGATGATGGCCGCGAATGGGGCCTTGGCGAACTTCTGTTCCGCCTCGCACGCATTCCCGGTGTGGCGCGTCTGCGTTATACGACCAGCCATCCGCGCGATATGGATGATACGCTGATTGCAGCGCATCGCGATCTGCGTCAGCTAATGCCCTATCTGCATTTGCCGGTTCAGGCCGGTTCGGATCGTATTCTCAAAGCGATGAACCGTCGTCACAAGGCCGATGAATATATCCGTCTTGTCGAGCGTATCCGCGAAGTACGCCCGGATATGGCACTTTCGGGCGATTTTATTGTTGGTTTCCCCGGTGAAACCGATCAGGATTTTGAAGATACAATGCGACTGGTGCGCGAAGTGCATTATGCGCAGGCCTATTCGTTCAAATATTCGCCGCGTCCCGGAACACCCGGTGCCGATCTTCCCGATCATGTGGAAGAGGCGGTCAAGGATGAGCGTTTGCAGCGCCTTCAGGCTTTGCTCAATGAGCAGCAATATGCGTTTCAGGATTCGCTGGTTGGTCGTGAGATGGATGTGCTTTTGGAAAAGAAGGGCCGTTTCGAGCGCCAGATGGTCGGTCGTTCGCCGTGGTTGCTACCAGCCATTATCGATGACAATGACGATCAGGTCGGTGAAATTATCCGCGTAAAAATTACGGGGACTGGCACCAATAGTCTTATTGCGCAAAAGCTTGTCTAAGCGCATGATGGGATTAAGGCAGTAGTCGCGGTGAGTAGTCTTTGACCGAACGTTCTGCCGTTACTGCGATTGCAATGCGTGAACCTTTGGGAGATGCGTTTGAGCGCTACGGAAAAACTAAAGCCTGCCAAGCCAACCATCCATACGCAAACAAACACAATTTCAAGCCCGGCTGCGAGTTCTGCTATTACTGCGCCATCCGGGGCCTCCGATATGGCCCATATCGTCCTCACCTTCGACAATAACCGCCTTGCCAGTGCGCTTTACGGCCAGTTCGATGAGAATCTGGCGCGTATTGAGCAGAAGCTCGGCGTCGATGTGCGCTCACGGGGTAACGAGCTTTCCATTCGCGGAGAGCCAACGGCTACCGAACAGGCCCGCCGCACGCTTGATCAACTTTATGAATATCTGCAAAAAGGTAATGAGCTGACCGCTTCGGATGTCGATGGCGCGATCCGCATTGCTATTGCTGCAGATGATCAGCTGGTCTTACCGACCCTTGAAACTAAAGGGAAAATGTCGGCTGCGCAAATATCGACGCGCAAGAAGACAATCTTTGCCCGCACACCGACGCAGGACGCCTATATGCGCGCTCTTGATCGCTCGGAACTGGTTATGGGTGTCGGACCAGCCGGTACGGGCAAGACTTATCTGGCCGTTGCCCATGCTGCGATGCTTCTGGAGCGCGGTCTGGTCGAGCGTATTATTCTGTCACGTCCGGCTGTTGAGGCTGGTGAGCGTCTTGGCTTTTTGCCGGGTGACATGAAGGAAAAGGTCGATCCTTATCTTCGTCCGCTTTATGACGCGCTTTACGACATGATGCCTGCGGAAAAGGTCGAACGCGCTATTACCGCAGGTGTGATCGAAATCGCACCACTTGCCTTCATGCGTGGACGCACGCTGGCGCATTCGGCGGTCATTCTTGATGAAGCGCAGAATACGACATCGATGCAGATGAAGATGTTCCTGACGCGTCTTGGTGAAGGTTCGCGCATGATGGTCAATGGCGATCCAAGCCAGATCGATCTTCCGCCGGGCCAGAAATCAGGTCTCGTTGAAGCGCTTCGCGTTCTTGAAAATGTCGAATCGGTTGTCAAAGTGCGCTTTACCGAGAAGGACGTGGTGCGTCATCCGCTGGTTGCAGCTATCGTTACCGCTTACGACACTGACGCTAAAAAGCACGCTCGCTCAGAATAATTCAAAATTATTCTTGTATTCGCGTAGAATAATGACGATTTATAAATATTACGTCCGCCGAAAGGCGGACGCTTCTTTTAACAACTGGAAGGATAGAGCGGCTGTTTCATCGCAAGCCGCGAGATAAGTGTCAGATAACGCGATCCAAATCGACATTATGATCGAAGCCGGCAACTGGCCGGAAGAAACGGTCCTTGAAGGACTTGTGCAGCGCTCCGTAGAGGCAGCTTGGGCTAATCTCCAGCTTAAGCCTGCTGAGAGTGAACTGAGTCTGGTTTTTACCGACGATGCTTCTATCCGCAAGATCAATGCTGAGTGGCGAAACAAAGACAAGGCGACCAATGTTTTGTCTTTCCCGGCCTATCCTGTAAAGGCTGGCGAGCAGCCGGGTCCGATGCTGGGTGATATCATTATTGCGCGCGAAACGGTGGAGCGTGAAGCTCTTGAAGAGGGCAAGCCGTTCGATAACCATCTCACGCATCTCGTTGTGCATGGCTTTTTGCATCTTTTGGGTTACGATCACGAGACTGAGGAGGAGGCCGAAGAGATGGAACGTCGCGAACGCGAAATCCTTCATGCTCTTGCCATCCCCGACCCTTATGCTGTATCCGATTTAAACGTTGAAACAGATTGATCATGGCTGACCAAAACAATTCCTCGACCGCTGGCGATAGCCGAAGCGACACACAAGACGCCGAAGGGCAAAGTACGCAGCGCTCGCAATCGAGCGAAAAGCGTTCTCTTCTGGCAAATATTTTTCCATTTATGCGTTCGCGCCAATCATCGTCTTTGCGCGAAGATTTAGCTGATGCGCTTTCAAGCACTGAAAGCGAACAGGATTCGGCTTTCTCGCCTGAAGAAAAGGCGATGCTCAACAACATCCTGCGTTTGCGCGAAATCCGCGTTGAAGATGTGATGATCCCACGCGCGGATGTTGTAGCGATTGAAATTTCTACACCGCTCTGGGAAGCGCTGGAACTGTTTGAAAGCTCCGGCCATTCACGCATGCCTGTCTATGCTGAAACGCTGGATGATCCGCGCGGCATGATCCATATCCGCGATGTGCTGAATTACATTACACAGCAATCCCGTCAGAAGACCGACGCGACGAGTGCTGCGAAGTTTGACATGGGGCGTATCGATCTCACGAAGACGATCGGCGAACTTAATCTTATTCGCAAAGTGTTGTTCGTGCCGCCATCAATGCTGGCGAGCGGACTTATGGCACGCATGCAGGCGGCTCATATTCAGATGGCACTGGTCATTGATGAATATGGCGGCACTGATGGTTTGGCCTCGCTCGAAGACATCGTTGAAATGGTTGTCGGCGATATTGAAGATGAGCATGACGACGAAGAAATCATGATCTCTGAAGAAGCCAACGGCGTTTTCGTCGTGGATGCCCGTGCTGATCTTGAAGAACTGGCTGAGAAGATCGGTCCATCTTTTGAGGCCGGAGAACATGGCGAGGATGTGGACACTGTCGGTGGCCTGATTTTCTCTGTTCTTGGACGCATCCCTGTACGGGGTGAGGTCGTTCAGGCTATCCCGGGTTACGAGTTCCACGTGCTGGAAGTCGATCCGCGCCGCGTGAAGCGGGTTCGCATTGTGCCACTTTCGGAATCAGAAAGTCATCGGCTACATCCAGTTGTCAGCACGGATGATGATGCATCCGAAAACATAACGGACACGTCCAAAGAGGCCTGATGATAGAGAGATTTGCGGGGAAGATCTCTTCATTGAGCGGCTGGCGCCGGGCGCTGGTCGCTTTTCTTAGTGGTGCAGTTGCGACGCTCACTCAACCACCGTTTGATATCTTTATCGCCGGTTTTATCACCTTCCCTCTGCTGGTCTGGCTGATTGATGGTGCAGTGCCGGACAGGGAAAAAGGCCCGATCCGACGCTTTTTGCCTGCTGGCCTGATCGGCTGGTGGTTTGGCTTTGGCTATTTCGTATCCGGTCTTTGGTGGATCGGAACTGCTCTTCTGGTGGATGCGGAGCAATTTGCCTGGGCTATTCCGTTTGCAGTTTTAGGCCTTCCGGCGTTTCTGGCGATTTTCTACGGATTCGCCGCGATGGTTGCGCGGCTTTTCTGGTCCCAGGGCATTGGGCGCATCTTTGCGATGGCGCTCGGCTTTGGTTTGACAGAATGGCTGCGGACGTTTGTTTTCACAGGCTTTCCGTGGAATGCGCTGGGCTATGCCGCGATGCCAACGCCGATGATGATGCAGTCGGTTGAGATTGTCGGCCTCATTGGTATGAGCGCATTTGCAGCGCTCGTGTTTTCAGCACCCGCATTGCTCAGTGGCGGTCGTTTCGCAAAGACCGGGCTTGGCTTGGCCGTTGTTCTTGTCGCCACACATATCGGTTTTGGCGCATGGGTTTTGTCGAATGCGCCAGCGCTTGATACTGATAGGACAACGCTTTCAATTCGTATCGTTCAGCCTTCCATTTCGCAGAGTCTGAAATGGGACAACAATGAACGGCGGGCGATCTTTGATAAATTTATCGCCATGACTGAGCAGGCACCAGCAGAGGGTGCGCCGAGGCCAGATGTGGTGATTTGGCCTGAAACAGCAGTTCCTTATATTCTTTCTTCTACACCAGAAGCGCTCAAGCGTATTGCCGATGTGGTTGGCGATGATCAGGTGCTGTTAACAGGCGCAGTGCGTGAAGAAATCGTGCCTCGTCGCGATCCTCGCTATTATAATTCAATCCTGACGATCAATGGCGACGGTAAAATCGTCGATTATACCGATAAGGTCCATCTGGTGCCTTTTGGAGAATATCTGCCATTTGAGCGCTATCTGCGCAGTTGGGGAATGCAGGAAGTCGTCGAAATGCCAGGTGGCTTCACAGCTGCCAAGGCGCGCCATGCAATCAATGTCATGGAAGGGCAAACCTTCTTGCCGTTGATTTGCTATGAAGCAATTTTTCCTGATGAACTCCATTATACCGGACGTAAAGTAACGGCGATTGTGAACGTCACCAATGATGCATGGTATGGCGATACGCCCGGACCTTACCAACATTTCAGACAGGCGCAGGTACGCTCTGTTGAACAGGGACTTCCGCTCGTGCGCGCCGCTAATAATGGCATATCCGCAGTCGTGGATGCCTATGGACGAATCATTCAGGAGTTGCCGCTTGACGCTGTAGGGGTAATTGATGCTTATTTACCTGAAGAGCGTGTTCCATTTTGGGGCAGTGCGCCTTCCGGCAAACAGGCTCTTGTGATTCTGTTGTCGTTATTCGCCGTATGCGTGTGGTTGAGGCTGTTTTTCCGCAAGCGTTTTCATTGACATGGCATTTTTGTTACGTTGTTATACTGGGGCGGTGACGCTTTCATTAGAAAGCCAGTCTGACTACCTCCCACAATGATTTTTATCTCTGTTCTTCTGAACAGACCATGAATGAAAGCTCGCGGTCGCGAGGAGTGAAACTGTATGATTGAGAATAAGAAGAAGCCCAACCCCATCGATGTGCATGTGGGCAGCCGCATTCGTCTTCGCCGCAATATGCTGGGCCTCAGTCAGGAAAAATTAGGCGAAAGCCTAGGAATTACGTTTCAGCAAATCCAGAAATATGAAAAAGGTACAAACCGCGTTGGCGCCAGCCGACTTCAGGCTATTTCCGCTATTCTGACTGTTCCGGTTTCTTTCTTTTTTGAAGATGCGCCGGGTTCCTCGCCCACTCAGGCAGGTTTTGCTGAGGACAACGAAGCGACCTATGTTGTCGATTTCCTCAACTCGAATGAGGGTGTCCAACTGACCCGTGCATTTACCAAGATTTCTGATCCCAAAGTGCGCCGCAAGATTATCGATCTTGTGAAGTCGCTCGCCGCAGACGGTGAATAACGCATAGTTTTGCTGGCAAAACCGCATGCCGGAAGGATTTTTTCCGGCATCAGGGTGTCGCAACAAGAATATGCATTGACGGTTTAATCCTAACTTCGCTAACACAATGCTGTGCCCGGACCATACGAAACGGTTCCGGGCGCTACTGTGTTTCCATGGCGGATATTTCATCCGTTGGATTTTCAAGAGGGGTTACCCGTGTCGCGCAGTTCTTATCTCTTCACCAGCGAATCGGTGTCCGAAGGTCATCCGGACAAGGTTTGCGATCGTATTTCCGATGAAATCGTAGACATGATCTATAAGGAAGCGCGCCGCACTGGCGTTGATCCTTGGTCTGTTCGTGTCGCATGCGAAACGCTTGCCACCACCAATCGTGTGGTCATTGCTGGCGAAGTCCGCGTGCCTGAAACTTTCCTGAAGAAGAATAAGGACGGCACAATCGCGCATGACGCGGCGGGTCATCCACTGATTAATCCATCGCGCTTCCGCTCGGCTGCGCGCAAGGCGATCCGCGAAATCGGTTACGAGCAGGATGGCTTCAACTGGCGCACTGTGAAAATCGACGTGTTGCTGCATCCACAATCTGCCGATATTGCGCAGGGCGTGGACAATGCTGCCGACCGTCAGGGTGAAGAGGGTGCAGGCGATCAGGGCATTATGTTCGGCTATGCTTGCCGCGAAACGCCTGATCTGATGCCTGCGCCGATCTATTATTCGCACAAGATTCTCGAAAAGCTTGCCGAAGCCCGTCACAAAGGCGAAGGCGATCCTGGCAAGCTCGGACCTGATGCGAAGAGCCAGGTGACTGTGCGTTACGAAAACGGCAAGGCTGCCGAAGTAACCCAGATCGTTCTTTCCACGCAGCATCTCGATGCAAGCTGGGATTCAAAGAAAGTTCGCTCGGTTGTCGAGCCTTACATCCGCGAAGCGCTGGGTGATCTTCCAATTGCTGCTAACTGCAACTGGTACATCAACCCGACCGGCAAGTTCGTTATTGGCGGACCAGATGGTGATGCGGGCCTTACAGGTCGCAAGATTATCGTGGACACATATGGCGGTGCAGCACCGCATGGCGGCGGCGCATTCTCCGGCAAGGACACAACCAAGGTTGACCGTTCGGCAGCTTATGCAGCGCGTTATCTTGCCAAGAATGTGGTTGCTGCCAATCTTGCAGACCGCTGCACGATCCAGCTTTCCTACGCCATCGGCGTTGCACAGCCGCTTTCGGTCTATGTGGACCTGCACGGCACTGGCAAAGTAGATGAGGCAGCTGTCGAGGACGCGTTGCGCAAGGTTATGGACCTGTCTCCAACCGGCATCCGTAAGCATCTTGATCTCAACAAGCCTATCTATGCCAAGACTTCTTCTTACGGCCATTTCGGACGTAAAGCAGGTCGCGACGGTTCCTTCTCATGGGAAAAGACCGATCTCAGCAAGGCGTTGAAGGCAGCACTTTCAGCCTGATTGATTGCATTTTCAGCAATACCGCGCAGCGGTTTTGCATAGGACAATGCGTAAAAAAGAGTTAGAGCGGTTCCTACGTTACCGCTTTAACTGGAACCGCGATAAATGACCGATGAATCTCATCCAGTACGCGCGGCCGGAAACTTCTTCGGTCGCCGTCACGGCAAGCCACTGCGTCCACACCAGAACAATCTGTTTGAGGATTTGCTGCCGCGCCTGAAACTTGATCTCGATACGCCTGCACCACAGGATTTGCGAACATTGTTCGATGCGCCAGTTGAAAATGTGCGCATGGAAATCGGCTTTGGTGGTGGTGAACATCTCCATCAGGAAAGCGGACGCTATCCGCAGTCCGGCTTCATTGGTGTTGAGCCTTTCGTTAACGGCATGGCCAAGATGCTGGCTGCCCTTCATGAAGCTCCACGTACGAATCTCCGTCTCTATGATGAAGACGCGACCGATGTGCTGGATTGGTTGCCGGATGCATCGCTTGCCGGAATTGACCTTTTCTATCCTGATCCATGGCACAAGCGCCGCCACTGGAAGCGCCGTTTTGTCAGCGATGCCAATCTCGACCGTTTCGCGCGCTTGCTGAAACCTGGTGCGAAGTTCCGCTTTGCTTCCGACATTGAACATTACGTCAACTGGACGCTGCAACACTGCCGCAGGCACCCTGCTTTCGAATGGCAGGCGGAGGGTCCGGACGACTGGAACAATGCCTATGATGGCTGGCCGGGCACCCGTTATGAAGCCAAGGCTTTCCGGGAAGGACGCGTTGCTGCTTATCTTACTTTCATTCGGAAGTGATCTATCTGGGATGCGGGTCTTGAAAAAATCCGTACTGGCTGGTATATAGATCTCAAATTCTTGGTCGTTTGAACAAGAGTGGGCCCTCCCGGACCCGCTCTTTTTTGTTACCTGCGACCCAGTAAAGAAGGTTTATCGAGTGAGCGAACACGAACAGGCAATTGAAACCGTAACCGCGGATGAGCGTATCATTCGCGAAACGGGTATCGATGCGAAAATAGCATCCATTGTGGAGCCGGTGATCAATACGCTGGGTTTCCGCCTTGTGCGTGTGCGCCTTTCTGGCCTTAATGGTCAGACATTGCAGATCATGGCAGAACGTCCTGATGGCACGATGACTGTTGAAGATTGTGAATTGTTGAGCCGCACCGTGGCTCCGGTTCTCGATGTGGAAGATCCGCTTAGCGGCAAGTATCATCTTGAAATTTCGTCGCCGGGCATTGACCGTCCGATGGTTCGCAAGTCCGATTTTACCGATTGGGCCGGTCATATCGCCAAGGTCGAGACGTCGATTGTGCATGAAGGTCGCAAGAAGTTTCGCGGTCGCATTGTGATTGATGAAGCGGCAGGCGCTGATTCAATCGTGATCGAAAGTGACCAGATTTCTTATGGAAATGAACCTGTTGTTCGTATTCCGTTTGACCTGATTTCTGATGCGCGTCTGGTTTTGACCGATGATCTGATCCGCGATGCACTGCGCAAGGATAAAGCCCTGCGCGAAGGCCGCATCCCCGGTGATGATCTGGGCGATGGCGCGAGTGATAATACGGAAGAAGCAGGTTCGGCTGAATCCGAAACAGAAAACAAATAAGTTTCAAAGTGAGTTTCAGGCGTCCGGCTCTCAAAGAAGAACGGATGCGCCACCAAGGAGAGACCTATGGCAGTCAGTGCAAACAGGCTGGAACTTCTGCAGATCGCCGATGCGGTCGCACGTGAAAAGTCGATTGACCGCGAGATCGTTCTTGCGGCCATGGCCGACGCGATCCAGAAGGCCGCGCGTTCGCGCTATGGTCAGGAAAGCAACATCCGTGCGGACATCAATGCGAAGTCCGGCGAGATCAAGCTTCAGCGCCTGCTCGAAGTTGTTGAGACTGTCGAAGACTACTCTACGCAGATTTCGCTGTTCACTGCACGCGACCGTAACCCTGATGCGCAGATTGGTGATTTCATTGCTGATCAGCTGCCGCCAATGGATTTCGGTCGTATTGCTGCCCAGTCGGCTAAGCAGGTTATCGTGCAGAAGGTGCGCGAAGCCGAGCGTGACCGTCAGTATGACGAATTCAAGGATCGCGTTGGCGAAATCGCGAACGGCACCGTTAAGCGCGTTGAATATGGCAATGTGATCGTTGATCTTGGTCGTGGCGAAGCAATCGTTCGTCGTGACGAACTGATCCCACGCGAAGCATTCCGCTATGGCGACCGCATTCGCGCCTATGTTTACGACGTTCGTCGCGAACAGCGCGGCCCGCAGGTTTTCCTGTCGCGTACCCATCCATCTTTCATGGCGAAGCTTTTCAACATGGAAGTCCCGGAAATCTATGACGGCATTATCGAAATCAAGTCGGTAGCCCGTGATCCGGGTTCGCGCGCCAAGATCGCAGTTGTATCGCGTGATGCATCGATTGATCCTGTTGGTGCCTGCGTTGGTATGCGCGGCTCGCGCGTTCAGGCTGTTGTGGCTGAACTTCAGGGCGAAAAGATCGACATTATTCCATGGTCGCCAGATGCGGCTTCCTTCATCGTCAACGCGCTTCAGCCAGCTGAAGTTGCCAAGGTTGTTCTCGATGAAGATGCAGAACGTATTGAAGTTGTCGTTCCGAATGACCAATTATCATTGGCAATTGGTCGTCGCGGTCAGAACGTGCGTCTTGCGTCACAGCTAACCGGCTGGGACATCGACATCCTGACCGAAGACGAAGAGTCCGATCGTCGCCAGAAAGAATTTGCTGAGCGTTCGAACCTCTTCATGGAAGCGCTCAACGTTGACGAAATGGTTGGTCAGGTTCTGGCTTCGGAAGGCTTTGCCTCGGTTGAGGAAATTGCTTACGTCGAACCGGCTGAAATCGCTTCTATCGATGGTTTCGATGATGATACCGCTGGTGAAATTCAGGAACGCGCACGTGAATTCCTGGAGCGTATCGAAAACGAACAGGATGACCGTCGTAAGGAACTGGGCGTAGAAGATGAGCTTCGCGACCTTCCAGGACTGACAACCGCAATGCTTGTTGCTGTTGGCGAAGACGGCGTGAAGAACATCGAAGACTTTGCTGGCTATGCTGTTGACGATCTTGTTGGCTGGCGTGAACGCAAGGACGGCGAAACCGTTAATCACAGCGGTATCCTGTCAACGTTCGATGTTTCCCGCGTCGATGCGGAACAGATGATCCTGACTGCACGCCTTAAGGCTGGCTGGATCACAGAAGACGAACTGGTCGCAGTTGAAAGCGATGAAGTTGAAGAAGCTGGCGAAGAAGAAGCCGCTTCGTAAAGAAAGGGAGCCGCATTATGATCGCTCTGATGCAAATCGGGCGTAAATGATGCGGCACCACGCTCTTGTTAGAGTTTGATATTGTGATGTGGCGTTAGCTCTGCTAGGTCGCTGCCAGTTTTGGAATTGAATAAAGGCGGTCTATGGCAAAGCCATCATTGCGTGTGGAGCAGGATATGAACGACAGAACCTGTATCGTCACACGTGAAGGTGGTTCTGCGGATGATCTGATCCGTTTTGTGGCTGGGCCTGATGGTTCAGTTGTGCCGGACTTGAAGCGTAACCTGCCGGGCAGGGGCTGTTGGGTTAAGGCAGAACGGCGTCTGGTTGACGAAGCCGTCAAGCGCAAGCTGTTTGCGCGGGCGTTAAAAGAAGGTGTCACGCCGCAGGCAGATCTTGGCGCGCTGGTTGACCAGCTGCTGACGAAATCCGCACTGGGAAGTCTGGCACTGGCACGCAAATCCGGTGCTGTTGCCTCTGGTTCGACCAAGGTCGATCAGGCAATTCGCTCCGGACAAGCGGTGTTGGTATTGCATGCGAAGGAAGCAGCCTCTGATGGGGTTCGCAAATTGGATCAGGCAAGACGTGTTGTCGTGCATATGGATGGCCCTCAAATCCCGGCATTCACTCTTTTCGGAGTTGAAGAAATGGATTTGGCATTTGGGGGCGGAAATGTGATACATGCAGCCGTGCTCGGCGGAAGGGCATCAGCCGGCGTCGTGCAAAGACTGCTTTTATTGCATAGCTATCGTGGCGAAAGCCCACCGATTGAGACGGTGAGTTGAAACGGCGAATTCGAGCAGCAGTCCGACACTGCTGTGTGGTAAATTAGTAGAGCGGTTCTCTTAAATCCCGACGATACGGGGTCCGCTCTGGAGCATGAACCGGATGTTTGGGCTGTTTGGCTCAACCGGATTGTGCACTGAAGTGGATGACCGGAGCATTATCCAAAATGATTTGATTGTGTTGGATAATGCTCGGGTAAAGCGGTTGAAGCCGCGAAGGAAACGGAAACGTAATGAGCGATAAAACAAACGACGATAAGACGCTGAGCGTCAATTCCAAGAAGACGCTGACCATCAAGCGGCCAGGGGTTGAGCAGAGCACCGTGCGCCAGAATTTCAGCCACGGTCGCACAAAGGCTGTCGTCGTTGAAACGAAGAAGCGCAAGTTCTCACGGCCTGATGAGAAGCCTGAAGCGGAAGTAGCAGCGGCACCAAAGCCTGCGGCTCCTGCTCCGGTTGCAGCCACGCCTGTTGAGCCAAAGCCAGCTCCTGTCGCTGCAGCTCCAGCGCCTGCTCCAGTTGCAACCCCAACACCTGCTGCACAAACAGCTCAGGCAGCTCCAGCTGTGGCATCGACGCCAGCTCCGGCTCCTACGCCAGCGCCTGCTGCACCAGTGGCGGCAGCTCCAGTGGCAGCAGCGCCTGCCGCTCCTGCACCGCAGCAGCCAAAGCCTGCACCAGCAGCGCCAGTGTCCGCACAGCGTCCGCAGGGTTCCCAGCAGCAGCGTCCCGGCCAGCAGCAGTCCCGTCCGGGTCAGCAGCGTCCCGGTCAACAGCGCCCCGGCCAGCAGTCACAGCGTCCACGCCAGTCCGATCGCTCGGGCATGGTGCTGAACACGCTTTCGAGCTCGGAAATGGATGCTCGTCGCCGTGCGCTTGAAGGTGCTTTGGTTCGTGATGCCGAAGATCGTATTCGCGCCGCTGAAGAAGCCAAGCGTCGTGCTGAAGAAGATGCGCGTCGCGCTAAGGAACGTGAAGAATCCGCTCGCCGTCAGGCAGAGGAAGAAGCACGTCTGAAAGCGGAAGCAGAAGCTAAGGCACGCGCCGCAGCTGAAGCTGCAAAGCGCGCTCCACAGGCCGCCGCCCGTCCAGAACAGCGTGGCGATTCCCGTCCTGCACCGCAGGGTGGCCGTCCGCAGCAGTCGGGTCGTCCCCAGCAGGGTGGTCGTCCCGGTCAGGGACAGGGCCAGCGTCAGACATCGCCAGCGATTGCAGACGTCATTCCAACGGCGAATAAGCCATTGCCGCAAAGCCAGCAGCGCAAGCCGGGTGCAGGTCAGGATGATGATGATCGTCGTGGTCCAGCAGGCGCACGCCGCAGCAGCGCACCGGCAAAGCCTGATGCCCGCACTCCAAAGGTTGTGAAGGGCGAAGACGACCGCCGTCGTGGTAAGCTGACCATCTCCAGCAATCTGGAAGATGAAGGTCGTTCACGCTCGCTGTCGGCAATGCGTCGCCGTCAGGAAAAGTTCAAGCGTTCGCAGATGCAGGAAACCCGCGAGAAAATCTCTCGTGAAGTTATCATTCCTGAAACCATCACGCTTCAGGAACTCGCACAGCGCATGACCGAACGTTCGGTTGATATTATCAAGTACCTGATGAAACAGGGCCAGATGATGAAGCCGGGCGATGTGATCGATGCCGATATGGCGCAGCTGATCGCTGAAGAATTCGGCCATACCGTTAAGCGCGTTGCTGAATCGGACGTTGAAGAAGGTATCTTTGATGTTGCGGACGATCAGGGTGCAATGGTTTCGCGTCCTCCTGTTGTCACCATCATGGGTCACGTCGATCACGGTAAGACATCGTTGCTCGATGCTATCCGTCAGGCCAATGTGGTCTCCGGTGAAGCTGGTGGTATCACACAGCATATCGGTGCTTATCAGGTCGAACAGAATGGCCATAAGATCACCTTTATCGATACGCCGGGCCACGCTGCGTTTACTGCAATGCGTGCTCGTGGTGCACAGGCAACCGATATCGCCATTCTGGTGGTTGCCGCTGATGACAGCGTGATGCCGCAGACGATTGAATCCATCAGCCATGCCAAGGCTGCTGGCGTGCCGATCATTGTTGCAATCAACAAGATCGATAAGCCGGAAGCTGATGCGCAGAAGGTTCGTACGCAGCTGCTCCAGCACGACGTATTCGTTGAATCGCTCGGCGGTGAAGTGCTCGACGTTGAAGTTTCGGCGAAGAAGAAGCTGAACCTCGACAAGCTGCTTGAAGCAGTTCTGTTGCAGGCTGAAATTCTTGATCTCAAGGCCGATGCGACACGTACCGCTGAAGGCGTTGTTATCGAAGCTCAGCTCGATCGTGGTCGTGGTTCCGTTGCGACCGTTCTGGTTCAGAAGGGTACATTGCGTCCGGGCGACATTATCGCTGCTGGTAATGAGTGGGGCCGCGTTCGTGCTCTGGTCAACGACCATGGCGAACATGTCAAGGAAGCTGGTCCTGCGATGCCTGTTGAAGTTCTCGGACTTCAGGGCACGCCACAGGCTGGTGACCGCTTCGCAGTTGTTGCTAACGAAGCGAAGGCACGTGAAATTGCTGATTATCGCCAGCGTCTTGCTCGCGATAAGGCTGTTGCACGTCAGACTGGTCAGCGCGGTTCGCTTGAACAGATGATGAGCCAGTTGCAGATTAATGGCACGAAGGAATTCCCGCTTGTCATCAAGGGTGACGTGCAGGGTTCGGTCGAAGCAATTATTGCAGCACTCGACAAGCTCGGTACCGACGAAGTTCGTGCACGTATCGTTCATTCGGGCGCAGGTGGTATCACGGAAAGCGACGTATCGCTGGCCGAAGCCTCCAATGCCGCGATCATCGGCTTTAACGTACGTGCCAACAAGCAGGCACGCGATGCAGCCGATCAGCAGGGCACGGAAATTCGCTACTACAACATCATCTACGATCTGATCGAAGATGTGAAAGCAGCGATGTCGGGTCTGTTGTCGCCAGAACGTCGTGAAACCTTCATCGGTAATGCTGAGATTCTCGAAGTCTTCAACATCACCAAGGTTGGTAAGGTTGCTGGTTGCCGTGTCGTTGATGGCAAGGTTGAACGTGGTGCAGGCGTCCGCCTCATCCGTGACAACGTGGTTATCCACGAAGGCAAGCTCAAGACACTCAAGCGCTTCAAGGACGAAGTTGCAGAAGTGCCGATGGGTCAGGAATGCGGTATGGCATTCGAAAACTACGACGATATTCGCGCAGGCGATACGATCGAAGCGTTCCGCGTCGAACACATTACGCGTACGCTCTAATATCTTGATGCCGGACGGTCCTCGATTGGGTGGTCCGGCTTTTCATTGCCCGGTTCCGAGGGTCTGACTCCCGTCGCAATTGTGGTAGATTGAACCTATAAATTTGTAGCCATTTTATCGGCAGGCACGTTTGCTTGCTCGTCCATGGCTGTTTATCGAGGATAAATAATGGCACGTTCCCCCGATCCGAAAGGCTCAGGCGGTCTTTCTCAGCGCCAGCTTCGTGTTGGCGAGCAGGTACGTCACGCATTGGCACAGGTTCTTCAGCGCGGTGAAATTCGCGATGAATTGCTCGAGCGCACGGTTATTTCCGTTTCAGAAGTGCGCATGTCGCCGGATTTGAAAATCGCAACCTGTTTCATCACGCCACTCGGCAGCACAGATGTACAGGCAGTGATTAAGGCACTGGCTTCAAATGCAAAGTTCATTCGCGGTCGCATTGCACCAAGCCTGAGCCAGATGAAATATATGCCGGAATTCCGTTTCCGGCCTGACACAAGCTTCGACAATTTTTCCAAGATCGATGCACTTCTGCGCTCGCCAGAAGTGGCGCGTGATCTTGGACGTGACAATGACGAAAACGGTGAGGCGGATGACGCTTCCCGCAATGGAGACGCATAAAGCATGGCAAGACGGGGCAAGAAAAAAGGCCGTCCGGTTTCTGGCTGGGTTATTTTCGACAAGCCAAAAGGCATGGGTTCGACAGAAGCCGTTTCAAAGATCAAGTGGCTTTTTAATGCTGAAAAGGCCGGTCACGCTGGCACACTCGATCCGCTTGCATCCGGCATGCTGCCAATTGCGCTGGGCGAAGCTACCAAGACCGTGCCTTATGTCATGGATGGAACCAAGGTTTACCGTTTCACGGTGACTTGGGGTGAAGAACGCTCGACCGACGATCTGGAAGGCGTTGCCACCAAGAACTCTGACAATCGCCCGTCACGTGGAGATGTCGAAGCGCTTTTGCCAAACTACACAGGCATCATTTCGCAGATTCCCCCGCAGTTCTCGGCGATTAAGATTGGCGGCGAGCGCGCTTATGATTTGGCACGCGAAGGCGAAACCGTAGAAATTCCAGCACGCGAAGTCGAAATCGACCGTTTGGAAATCGTTGAGTTTCCTGATGCGGATCGCACAGAATTTGAAGTCGAATGTTCTAAGGGCACCTATGTTCGTTCGCTTGCGCGCGATATGGGCCGCGATCTTGGCTGCTTTGGCCACATTTCCGACCTTCGTCGCATTGAAGTGGCGCCCTTCACTGATGAGGATATGGTCACGCTGGCAGAGCTTGAAGAAGCCTGGCCGCCGCTGCCTCTGAAGAAGGAAGAGGGTGCAGAAGACGCAGAGGCTGACGTTGTCGAACAGCCAGCGCCGCGCCGCGATTTCTCAGCAATCGACGCGCTCGTGATTGATACGGGTGCAGCACTTGATTGCTTGCCGCAGGTTCCATTGAGCGATGATCAGGCGCAACGTGTGCGCCTTGGTAATCCTGTGATTATCCGTGGACGCGATGCCCCATTGGAAGCAGACGAAGCCTGCGTAACCTCGAAGGGCAAGTTGCTTGCAATTGGCTATATCGAGCAGGGTCAGTTTAAGCCAAAACGTGTTTTCACGGCAGGTTAAGTTAACCGCAATAATATCGGCTATTATTTGACACTGGTATTATTGCCGTTTTTGCACTATATGCCCCATCAGCGGTCTCACAAATTAATTGTGAGATTGTTTCCATGGCCCGCGCTGGACGACATCCCGGCCTGGGCGTCTCTTTTTCCTCTCATCAAGAAAGGGTGTACGATGTCGATTACTGCTGAACGCAAGCAAGCACTTATTAAGGAATACGCCACCAAGGAAGGCGATACCGGTTCCCCTGAAGTTCAGGTTGCCGTTCTTTCCGAGCGTATTGCTAACCTTACCGATCATTTCAAGGGCCACAAGAATGACAATCATTCGCGTCGCGGCCTTCTGAAGCTGGTTTCGCAGCGTCGTCGTCTTCTTGACTATGTCAAGGGCATCGACCAGGCACGTTACCAGGCGCTGGTTTCCCGTCTGGGTCTGCGCCGCTAACGGTAAAATCGGGCGACGTCTCAAAACGTCGCCCGTTTGATTTAGAGCGCGTCTTTGCGATGCGCACTGAAGGAATACCTTAAAGCATTCTGAGAAGCGGATAGCCGCTTTCAAAAAGAGAGTGCGATATTTCGGGCGAATGCCCACTGGCATGAGACGGCGCACCGGGTGCATTCCGTCATGCCTACCGAGCCATAAGGCTCATGACCTGGACCAGTCATGGGGCAGGATTGCAGGCAGTTCGTGCCAGCGAACATTCGCAGTGAATGTTCCGACACGTAACGAACTTCCCGTTGTCTTGCCCGTGGCGTGTCCGCCAACCCGGATGATGCCTTCAGACGCTTTTGCGCGGCATCTCCAAACAAGGACTAGATATGTTCAACACACACAAAGTTGAAATCGAATGGGGCGGCCGTCCGCTGACACTCGAAACCGGCAAGATCGCACGTCAGGCTGACGGTGCAGTTCTCGCAACCTATGGTGAAACCGTCGTTCTGGCGACTGTCGTTTCTGCCAAGGAACCAAAGCCAGGTCAGGATTTCTTCCCGCTGACCGTAAACTATCAGGAAAAGACTTACGCTGCCGGTAAGATTCCAGGCGGTTTCTTCAAGCGTGAAGGTCGTCCAAGCGAAAACGAAACACTCGTTTCGCGTCTGATCGATCGTCCGATCCGCCCGCTTTTCGTTGATGGCTATAAGAACGACACACAGGTTGTTCTGACCGTCATTCAGCATGATCTCGAAAACAACCCGGACATTCTGTCGATGGTTGCAGCATCGGCTGCGCTGACCATTTCGGGCGTTCCATTCATGGGCCCAATCGGTGGCGCACGCGTTGGTTACATCAACGGCGAATACGTGCTGAACCCAAATATCGACGAAATGCCAGAATCGAAGCTCGATCTGGTTGTTGCCGGTACCGCTGATGCCGTTCTGATGGTTGAATCAGAAGCACAGGAACTGTCCGAAGAAGTTATGCTCGGCGCCGTTGTTTACGGTCAGAAGGCATTCCAGCCAGTGATCGACGCGATCATCAAGCTCGCTGAAGTTGCTGCCAAGGAACCACGCGACTTCCAGCCGGAAGACCTGTCGGACATCGAAGCGAAGATGCTCGCAGTTGTCGAAAACGACCTGCGCGACGCTTACAAGATCACCGAAAAGCAGGCTCGTTACGTCGCTGTTGATGCAGCGAAAGCCAAGGCTAAGGCGCATTTCTTCCCAGAAGGCGTTGAAGAGCCAGAATTCTCGGCTGAAAAGTTTGCAACCGTATTCAAGCATTTGCAGGCTAAGATCGTTCGCTGGAACATTCTCGACACTGGCAACCGTATTGACGGTCGCGATCTGTCGACGGTTCGTGCAATCGTTTCTGAAGTTGGCCTTCTGCCACGCACCCACGGTTCGGCTCTGTTTACCCGCGGCGAAACGCAGGCAATCGTTGTTGCCACGCTCGGCACCGGCGAAGACGAACAGATGATCGATTCCTTGACCGGTACGTACAAAGAATCCTTCATGCTGCACTACAACTTCCCGCCATATTCGGTTGGTGAAACCGGTCGTATGGGTTCGCCAGGTCGTCGTGAAGTTGGTCATGGTAAGCTCGCATGGCGCGCGATCCATCCAATGCTGCCTGCTGCTGAGCAGTTCCCTTACACGATCCGTACTGTTTCCGAGATCACGGAATCCAACGGTTCGTCGTCGATGGCGACTGTATGCGGCACATCGCTGGCTCTGATGGATGCGGGCGTTCCGATCATCCGTCCAGTAGCTGGTATTGCTATGGGCCTCATCAAGGAAGGCGAACGTTTCGCAGTTCTTTCCGACATTCTCGGTGATGAAGATCATCTCGGCGATATGGATTTCAAGGTTGCCGGTACTGAAAACGGTATCACAGCGCTTCAGATGGACATCAAGATCGACGGTATCACCGAAGAGATCATGAAGGTTGCTCTGGAACAGGCTAAGGGCGGTCGCGTTCACATTCTCGGCGAAATGAGCAAGGCTCTTTCGACCTCGCGTGAAGAACTCGGCGAATTTGCTCCACGCATTGAAGTCATGAACATCCCAACCGACAAGATCCGTGATGTTATCGGTTCGGGCGGTAAGGTTATCCGTGAAATCGTCGAAAAGACCGGCGCGAAGATCAACATCGAAGACGATGGTACGGTCAAGATCGCTTCGTCGAACGGCAAGGAAATCGAAGCCGCTAAGAAGTGGATTCACTCGATTGTTGCTGAGCCAGAAGTTGGCGAAATCTATGAAGGTACAGTTGTTAAGGCTGCTGACTTCGGCGCATTCGTAAACTTCTTCGGTCCACGTGATGGTCTGGTTCACATTTCGCAGTTGGCTTCCGACCGCGTTGCCAAGACCACTGACGTGGTTAAGGAAGGCCAGAAAGTCTGGGTCAAGCTCATGGGCTTTGATGAGCGCGGCAAGGTTCGCCTGTCGATGAAGGTTGTCGATCAGGAAACCGGCAAAGAAATCGTTGCTGAAAAGAAGGCAGAAGCAGACGCTGAATAAGCGTTGAAGCTGTTATAAATTATCGAAAGCGCGCCTCAGAGCTAATTTGGGGCGCGCTTTTTTGTTGCACGTGAATCAATTCAAGACCATGGATGAGCCATGATGACACCAGCACAACAAACACTCTTTCTCCCCTTCTATCAGGACATTCTGGATATGCCTGAAGAAGGCCAGACCTTCCTTGCTTGCGGCTTGTCTGCCGATCGTCATCTTGAGGATGAATGGAAGCAGGCGCTGACTTTTTTGCAGCCATGGCGTCCTGATTGGCTGGCTCTCAATAAAGAAGGCTTTAAGGCAATCCCCCAGTTAGGGGCAGAGCTTGACGAGGAGAGCCGTTTCTCTGGCGGGCTGCTTCTGCTCGGAAAACATCGCGGACGCAATGAGGTGTGGTTTGCGGAGCTTTTGGCGCGTGTTGAGCCGGGCGGCTGGATCGTTGTTTCAGGTGACAAGAAGCTTGGCGTCGATAGTTTCCGCAAATGGGTCGGCAATATCGCGGAAATCAGCGATCGCCTGTCCAAGAATCATGCGGTGGCTTTCTGGCTGCAACGCCCCGCAGACCTGACGACACACTTCATCAATGCTTTGAAGCCGCTTGCAAGCGATATTGACGATGTGTTTCGCACAGAGCCCGGCATGTTCTCGCATGGTGCAATTGATAAGGGCTCGGCGCTACTGGTGCCACATATGGAAAAGATCGTGTTCGGTCAGGTTGCCGATCTTGGCGCTGGCTGGGGCTATCTTGCAGCGCAGAGCCTTAAATATGCTGATCGTCTTAAGGGTATAGATCTCTTTGAGGCCGATTACGAAGCACTGGAGGCCGCCCGCGGTAATCTGGAGCGGCTTGGCGCATCTGTACCGATTTCGTTTAACTGGTTCGATGTGACGAGTGAGAAACTCACCGGGATTTACGACACGGTGATTATGAATCCGCCGTTTCACGAGGGACGGGCAACCGAAGTGTCGCTCGGTCAAACCTTTATCGCCGCCGCCGCTTCACGGCTTAAGACCGGTGGACGTCTGCTGATGGTTGCCAACCGTCAATTGCCTTACGAGGCGACACTTAAAAGCTTGTTCAAGAACGTGACTGTTCTTGAGGAAGCGAATGGCTTTAAAATATTCGATGCTAAGAAGTGAAACAAGAAAAGCCGCCCCGAAAGGCGGCTTTTTTTTAATGAGCGTATAAGGCTTATTCGCCGCGTGTGTCAGCTGAACTTTTCAGTTCTTCCAGTGTCGGCATCGAAAGGATGTTGTAGCCCGAATCCACATAATGGATTTCGCCCGTCACACCGCTCGACAAATCCGACAGCAGATAAACAGCCGATTTGCCAACATCATCGATATCGACAGTGCGACGCAGCGGTGAATTGCGGCGCTGATAGCTGAAGATCGCGCGCGCATCGCCAATACCAGCACCGGCAAGGGTGCGCACCGGACCAGCGGAGATCGCGTTAACACGGATACCCTGCGGGCCGTAATCGGCAGCGAGATAACGAACCATGGCTTCAAGAGCAGCCTTGGCAACGCCCATGACATTGTAGTTCGGGATCGTGCGCGTGGAACCGCCATAGGTCAGCGTCAGGATCGAGCCGCCGTCCTTCATAAGCTTTTCTGCGCGCTGTGCCATTTCCGTGAAGGAGTAGGCGGAAATCACCATGGTGCGGCTGAAATTATCGCGCGTGGTGACGTCTGCGTAACGTCCCTTCAGCTCTGTTTTGTCCGAGAAACCGATGGCGTGAACGATGAAATCGAGCTTTCCCCATTTCTTCTCGATTTCAGCAAAAACAGCATCGACCGATGCGATGTCTTCAACATCACAAGGCAGCACCATGTCCGAACCGACCTGTTCGGCCAGTGGCTTAACGCGTTTGCCAAGTGCATCGCCCTGATAGGTGAATGCGAGTTCGGCACCCTGTGCTGCGAGTTGCTTAGAAATTCCCCAGGCGAGTGAGTGGTTATTCGCGACCCCCATAATGAGGCCGCGTTTGCCTTGCATCAAACCTTGCATATTGTCCCTCTCCGTCAGCCCTGATAGCACTGGAACACCAGCGTTGCATTGGTGCCGCCAAATCCAAACGAGTTGGAAAGCACTGTATTGAGCTGAGCATTGTCGATGCGCTTGCGAACGATAGGCATGTCCGCGAAGGCAGGATCCAGTTCTTCGATATGAGCGCTTTCGCAGATGAAGTTATTCTGCATCATCAAAAGCGAATAGATAGCTTCCTGAACGCCAGTTGCACCGAGCGAGTGGCCGGTCAGCGACTTGGTTGCCGCAATCGGCGGGCAGGCATCGCCTGAACCAAATACCTGACGGATCGCTTCGATTTCAGGAGCGTCGCCAGCAGGTGTCGAGGTTGCATGCGGATTGATGTAATCAACCTTGCCCTTGACGGTCGAGAGCGCCATTTTCATGCAGCGGACCGCGCCTTCACCCGATGGAGCGACCATGTCGTAGCCATCCGATGTTGCACCATAGCCAACGATTTCGCCGTAAATCTTCGCACCGCGCGCAAGTGCGGTTTCGAGGTCTTCCAGCACGAGAACGCCTGCACCACCAGCAATAACAAAACCATCGCGGTTTTTGTCATAAGCGCGCGAAGCGGTTGAAGGTGTGTCGTTATATTTGGATGACATGGCACCCATCGCGTCGAACAGCACCGAAAGCGTCCAGTCGAGGTCTTCACAGCCACCGGCGAAAACGCGGTCCTGCTTGCCATACTGGATCATTTCATAGGCATTGCCGATACAATGGTTCGATGTCGCACAAGCTGACGAGATCGAATAATTCACGCCCTTGATCTTGAAGAAGGTCGCAAGTGTCGCTGATGCGGTCGAGCTCATGGCCTTTGGCACAGCAAAAGGACCAACGCGCTTCGGGCCTTTTTCACGGGTGATGTCGGCAGAATCGACAATCGTGCGTGTTGAAGGACCGCCCGAACCCATGATGATGCCAGTACGATCGTTGGAGACTTCCTCTTCCGAAAGACCCGCATCGGCAATGGCCTGATCCATGGCGACATGATTCCATGCCGTACCACGACCATGAAAACGCATGGCGCGGCGGTCTACGAGCGCCTCGACATCGATCTTTGGAATGCCGTGCACCTGGCAACGAAAACCGAGTTCGCCATATTCTTCAGCACGGGAAATGCCGGATCTGGCTTCACGCAAAGAGGTCGTGACCTCTTCAGTGTTGTTTCCAATCGAGGATACAATCCCCATACCCGTTACGACCACACGCCGCATCGCGTTCTCCTTTACACCTGTTCCGTGTGATCAACCCGTATGAGTTGACCCTTGTTCCCGGTTACATAGGTGCGATCTTCGCATGTTTTGAGCGCGACTGCATGAAAACTCGTGATTTTCTGCGTCCGCGCCCGTGAATGATGGTTGAATTAAGCGCTGTCGCCGTCTTTGGACAGGCCGACGCGCAGGTCGCTTGCCTTATAGATGGTCTCGCCATCGGCCTTGAGCCAGCCATCGGCTGTGCCAAGAACAAGGCGGCCACGCATGACGCGCTTGAAGTCGATACCGTATTGCAGAAGCTTGGTATGCGGGCGAACCATGCCCTTGAACTTCACTTCGCCGGTCGAAAGCGCCATACCGCGACCCGGCTCACCGAGCCAGCCAAGGAAAAAGCCTGTCAGCTGCCACATGCCGTCGAGGCCAAGGCAGCCCGGCATGATTGGATTGCCCTGAAAATGGCATGGGAAATACCAGTCGTCGGGGCTGACATCATATTCAGCACGGATATAGCCCTTGTCGAACTCTCCGCCAGTTTCGGAAATTTCGGTGATGCGGTGCACCATCAGCATTGGCGGCAGGGGGAGCTGTGCATTGCCGGGACCGAACAACTCGCCACGTGCGCAGCTGAGGAGCTCTTCATACCCGTAGCTCGATTTCTGTTCTGCCATTACGCCTCCCTTGAGGGTTATTCTTGTGACGGCTCCTGCGTTTGAGGAGCGATCGCGTTTCATCAATTCGGGAACACCTCTATCATAGAGTGTTTCCATCAGTAAAATAGTGCGCGAGGTTTTCCAAAAAAAGGCGGAATTACCAAGCCTATTGATACTTAATTCGCAACGGCATATATCAATGTCAGTAGGCAATGGGCAACAGCCCGTTTAATCTTTGACGAAATTGCTACAAGCTTGTGACGGATCCAAGGGTGAATATGCAGAATTATCATGCCAGCCACTCGATGGTTTCAATGGAAGAACGCCTTCGCAGCGCGGGTTTGCGCCCGACGCGCCAGCGTGTTTCGCTTGCCAGCCTGATCTATGCGCAGGGTGATCGCCATCTTTCCGCTGAAGACCTTCATGAAGAAGCAGTCCTCGCGAATGTTCCCGTATCGCTTGCGACTGTTTACAACACGCTGCACCAGTTTACCGAAGCCGGTATGCTGCGCATCATCGCGGTAGAAGGTTCGAAAACCTATTTCGATACCAATATCTCCGATCACCAGCATTTTTTCCTCGAAGGTGAAAATGTCGTGTTCGATATTCCGCATGGCGAGCGCGGCCAGCCAACGGTTTCCAACATGCCGGAAGCACCAGAAGGCATGGAAATCGTCAATGTGGACATTATCGTCCGCCTTCGTCGTAAAACACGATAAGTTATTTGGTAAAAGTTTCTAAGAAGGCGGCCTTTTGGGGCCGCTTTTTTGTTGCGCATCTTAGCCTAAAGTGATTCACCCAAAGCATTCCTTTTAACTGGCGCATCTCATCTCGGACCTCCCAACCCCGCATGAATGCGTCGATAACCATTTGACTGGAGACGCCCATGCGCAAGTTGATCATTGCCGCTACCGCTTTTGCCCTGTTCTCAACAGCAAGCGCTTTTGCTGAGAAAATTCGCATTGGTGTAACGCCCGGACCGCATGCGCAGATCATGGAGAAGGTCAAGGAAGTCGCCGCGACTAAAGGAATGGAAATCGATATTCAGGAATTTTCTGATTATGTGATTCCAAACATGGCGCTGGCCGACAAGGCGCTTGAGGCCAATTCCTTCCAGCATCAGCCTTATCTCGACAATCAGGTTGCAGATCGCGGCTTTCCGATTGAAACAGTAGCGCCAACGGTCAACTTTCCGATGGGCCTCTATTCAAGTAAACTGAAAAACATTTCGGAACTGGCAGATGGTGCAACCATCGCGATCCCGAACGATCCAACGAACGGTGGTCGTGCGCTTCTGGTTCTTGCGGATAATGGTCTCATCAAGCTCGATACTTCCAAGGGCCTGAAGGTTACAACAATTGATGTAACGGAAAACCCGAAGAACCTGAAATTTGTGGAGCTGGATGCTGCGCAATTGCCGCGCTCGCTTGAAGATGTCGATGCTGCGGTCATCAATACGAATTACGCACTGGAAGCAGGCCTTGATCCGGCTGCTGGCGCATTAATCCGCGAAGGCGAAAAGGCACCTTATGTCAATGTGTTGGTCGTGCGTACTGAAGATAAGGATGCTGATTGGGTGAAGACGCTGGTCAGCAGCTATCACAGCCCGGAAGTGAAACAATTTATCGCTGATACATTCAAAGGCTCGGTCATTCCGGCCTGGTGACAATTCTTATTGAAATTGTTTTGGTGGCGGGTCGAGCAATCGCCCCGCTTTGCTATTAAGCTTTTAGCTGCATTTGAATATTGGCAAACGGAAGTCCGTTATCATCTTCCGTGCGGCAACTGACTTCTTGAAAGCCCAAGTGCGTGTAGAAGCGACATGCTTGTTTGTTATCGGCATAAACCTCTAAGGAGAGTTCGCCTTTGAGGTTGAGAGCATGTTCAATCAGGCTGCATCCGATTCCCTGTCCCTGTGTGCTTGGATCCACGAAAAGCCCGCCGATGAAACAGTCGAGCAGGCCAATGAAGCCGACAGGTTTGTCATTCAGAATAGCAACCCAGGTCTCGGCTTTATCGAGATAAACGTCTTCAATGAGCTTTTGCTGTTTGCTTAGCAGGTCGCTTCCCAAAAACGCATGTGCTTCTAGCGAGGCACGATACCATATAGAGGATAGGGTCTGCTTGTCCGCAGCCTGATAGGCGCGGATTGTAATACTCATGTTTTGCATGATGATTCCAGAGTTTTATATGCACAAAAATCCCACCCAACTGGCGGGGTCCAAATCCGTTAAAACGGCAGCAATGAACTTCTGCGCATAAAACTCCTTCGTATCTTGTCCGACAAAAATACTGCCAACAATAGACAGGCGTCAAGCTGTAGTCTTTGATCAATCAGTCGAAAACTTCATCTGGATAAACACCCCAGAGGTCCGACTGCCTGATCCAGCCACGTGTGCCCTGAATATCCATCCGGCACCATTGGCCATTGCATTCACGTGCGGTGCCGACGACATTTGGTTCAACTTCGGCTGACAGGCCAGATGTTTCGCTAGGATCACGACGCATGGTAATCATCGCACCTTGATCGTTTTTAAGCCATGGAGCCGTGATTGCGGTCCGCTTGCCCGATAGAAGCGATTGGTAGACCCAACCCTCTGTGCCATCGGCATCGCGGATACGGCGCCAGTTATCATATTCCTGAATGATCTCTACAGGCAGGCCGGCTTTCATAAACAGCCACGACACAGCGTAATCACGTCCTGGTCCGACACGCAGATTTACACGCGCTGGCTTAAGGCTGACAAAGCGCGGGACAGGTAGGCCACTTGCACCCACAGGCGTGCCGGATTGCGCCTGTGCATTTGCGCCGTGTTTGTGCGATGCCAACAATGGCGCACCAACCAGCAGCAGAGCGATGCCGCAAAGCGTTGCGATAAAAAAGCGTTGCGAAAGTACCCGGTACAATTCTGACCTCTCGCCGTCCTGTCATGTGGGGCAATTTCAGGACTGGGGGAGGTGCGTCTGAAACTGCGGAATGAATAAATTGTGCGGTTGCCCGCATTTGATGCCGCTCTCGCGGTTCTGTTTTTCTTTGTCTTTGCAGCGCCACCTTGCTAGAGATGAGCAACTGAAGCAAAATCACATATTGCACCTTCTTGGTTAAGGAGGTCTCAACGTGTGAAACGGCAGGGCAGGTTTCCTGAGAAATCTGTAAGCCTTTTACCGCTGGCTTTGCTCAAAAAATGGGGTGGAGATGTCGAACAAGAAAAAACCACTGGTGGTACTGACCCGGAAACTGCCCGACCCGGTGGAAACCCGAATGCGGGAACTGTTCGACACACGCCTGAATATTGATGACCATCGCATGTCGCAGCCTGAAATTATCGCTGCGATGAAAGAAGCCGATGTTCTGGTGCCCTGCATCACTGATGTGATCGATGCGGCAGCCATTGAGCAGGCTGGCCCCAATCTCAAGCTGATCGCAAATTTTGGCAATGGTGTTGATAATATTGATGTTGCCGCCGCTGCAAAGCGCGGAATCACCGTCACCAACACCGCCAATGTGCTGACTGAAGATACCGCCGATATGACGCTGGCGCTTTTGCTGATGGTGCCGCGCCGTCTGGTAGAGGGTGCGAATGTACTCAATGAGCGCGATGGCGAGTGGCCGGGCTGGTCGCCGACATGGATGCTTGGACGCCGCATCTGGGGGAAGCGCCTCGGTATCGTTGGCATGGGCCGAATCGGCACTGCGGTTGCACGCCGTGCCAAGGCATTTGGCCTTTCGATCCATTATCACAACCGCAAGCGCGTTAATGCGCAGGTTGAGGAAGAGCTGGAAGCGACCTATTGGGACAGCCTCGATCAGATGCTGGCGCGGATGGACATCATTTCGGTCAATTGCCCGTCAACGCCGGCAACCTTTCACCTTCTCTCAGCGCGGCGCATCGCGCTGATGCAGCCAACCGCTTATCTGGTGAATACATCGCGCGGTCAGATCATCGATGAAAATGCGTTGGTCGATCTGATCGAACAGGGTAAGATCGCCGGTGCCGGGCTTGATGTGTTCGAGAATGAACCCGCTGCCAATCCGCGCCTGTTGTCGCTGGCCGAAAAGGGCAAGGTTGTGCTTCTGCCGCATATGGGATCAGCCACGATTGAAGGCCGTGTCGATATGGGCGACAAGGTCATCATCAATATCAGAGCGTTTTTTGATGGGCACCGTCCGCCTGATCGCGTGTTGCCGAACAGAATTTAATTACTTGCTGGCGCTTTTTGGATCGCTCTGCTCGTCGCCAGCAATGAATTTCAGGACCGCATGCGCGTAAAGCCTGGGATTCTCAGCCGGAACACCATGGCCCGAATCGGGCAAAATGATCAGGCTCGCACCCGGAATATGATGCGCCATAAATTCGGTATGTTCGCGCGTGATTGCCGTGTCGCGATCACCAATTACGATTGCTGTGCGCACATTTATCTTTGACAGATCATCTGCGCTGTAATTCGGCTCATTTGCCCAAAGCGCATGGATTTCCTTATCGATGCTCTCATAGTGGCGCAGCTCAGGCACAGGCTTGCCTTCAGCGCGCGCCAGCGCATAGCCGGTCGAGCCTTCCGGCGACACATTGGCCGCCTGCGCAAACACACTTTTCAGCCTATCTGGATAACGCATCGCCATGATGAGGCCGATAATGCCGCCATCGCTCCAGCCGACAAGATCAACCTTGTCGATCTTGAGATAATCGAGCAGCGCTACATAATCGTCGGCCATGAGTTCATAGGTGAGTGGCTCGGTGGTCCGGGTTGAGCGGCCCTGTCCGCGACTGTCAGCAACAATGACTGTGTGATGTTGCGCGAGAATCGGCAGCTGCGCATCCCAGACGTGCTGGTCTGACAGGCCGCCATGAATAAGCAGAATCGGCGATCCTTTTCCCACGACGCGGTAATACATCTCGATGCCGTTAACGCTGGCAAAACTCGCTGGCGAAGCGGTGATGGTCATGCGGGCGATTCTTTCAAAGGAGACAGCAGAAGGGAAAAAGGCTGTGAGGCCGAGTACCAGCCCTGCAATCCATAATGTCCCTTTGCTCTTCATCGTCTCACGCTTATGGCCTTCTGATGAGCGTCGGCAGATCGTAGAGATAAGCAATGCGTTTGATCGCATCCTTCAGCGGTTCAAGCGTTACAGTCATCGTGTGACCGCTGGCATGAAGAAGCATGTCTGGCGATTGGCAGATCGCGACATGGCCTTTCCAGAAAACGAGATCGCCGCGCTTGAGATTGGAATAATCGGCGTCCGGCTCGATGACGTCACCGAGCGAATTTTCCTGCATATCCGAATCGCGCAGAACAGATCTGCCCGAAACCCACATCGAAAGTTGCACCAGACCAGAGCAATCGATGCCAAAGCCCGATGTGCCACCCCAGAGATAAGGCGTGTGCAGAAGCGTTTCGGCAACCGCTACGAAGTCATTTGCATGTTGGCCCAAAGGCGCCAGATGCTTTGCGATCAGCGCTTCGCCGCCTTCAAGCAGTGCATATTCGGTGCCTCGCTTTTCCGACGAACCAACGATTCGCACTCGTGAACCGAGCGACAGCGCATGAGTGTGCGGAAAACGCAGATCATTGCCGGGATAGACGAATGTGCGTGGCACAATCACCATATGCGTCGGCTCGCCAACAGGCTTTGTCAGCGAAGCCGCTGAGACGTAGCCAGTATAGCCGTCGCGCTCAGCCTGCACCCAGCACCAGCCGTCCTGCTCTTCAAAAACGCGTACCATGTCGCCAAAGATGATCTGTGTTTGCGGTCCGCTGTCGGTGCGTGGCTCTGCACGCAGATCGACCACAGAATCAGAAACCTGCATCAGCGTGCCTGCGGTAAAGCGGCTCGCTTCCACCTGACCATTCAGCCGCTCATCGGCGAGATCGGGGCGGTAGGCGTTGAGGCGACGATCGAGCATGCTCACAATGGTAACTCCCGGGCATTGGCAATCACGAGATCACCCAGTCTTTCGACATAAAGTGCACCCGTGACCGTTCTCTTTACTAGCACATTTCTGCGATCTTTTTCATCACGATGCCGGGAGACGAGATCGAGCGTTCCCATCGTGTCGAGTGCACGCGTAATCACCGGCTTGGTGACATCAAGCTTGGCTGCAAGCCCCCGCACCGTATGCGGCGGCGGCTCGAGATAAACGGTGAGAAGAATGGCGGCCTGCCGCGTTGTGAGGTCAGGCATTTCATCCTGCACCTGTGCCAGTGACAGCGTTCTCAGCAATGTCAGTGCCTGCAAAGGCTTCAGTTCAACGGGCATATTTTACGCAACGCTTAATATCGTTTCGGTTCCGTATCATTCAACGCCGTTTTCGCTTTGCAGGCAAGCGATTTCATTTTGCGGGATATTTTTGCTTGAGAAGCGCATAAACCGCACGAATGGCCTGTGCTTCGCCGCCAACCGGCGAGGCAGGCTTTTCAACCGGTACCCAGCCGAAAATATCGAAATGCGCCCAGCCTTTTGCCTTCTCGACAAAGCGGCTCAGGAACAATGCAGCCGTCACCGAGCCAGCAAAGCCATCGGTGGTGACATTGTTGATGTCTGCCACGCGTGATGAAAGTTTTTGCGCATAAGGCTGCCAGAGTGGCATCCGCCACAGTGGATCGGCGGCCTCAAGGGCTTTCTCCGCAATGTTTTCTGCAAGCGCATCATCATGTGTGTAGAAAGGCGGCAGATCAGGGCCGAGCGCCACACGCGCAGCCCCTGTCAGCGTTGCCATATCGATGATGAGTTCCGGTTCTTCTTCATCGGCCAGCGCCAGCGCATCGGCCAAAACCAGACGGCCTTCGGCATCGGTATTGCCGATTTCAACGGTTAATCCCCTGCGACTTTGCAGTACGTCGCTTGGGCGGAAAGCATTGCCAGCGATAGAGTTTTCGACCGCAGGGATTAGAACGCGCAGACGAATGGGTAGTTTGGCATCCATAATGATGGAGGCAAGACCCAGCACATTGGCAGCGCCGCCCATGTCTTTTTTCATGGTGAGCATGCCGCTCGCAGGCTTGATGTCGAGACCGCCGGTATCAAAGCACACACCTTTGCCAACGAGCGTTATTTTCGGATCGCTGTCCTTACCCCATGTGAGATCGATAAGGCGCGGCGCAATGCTGCCAGCACGGCCAACCGCGTGGATCATCGGGAAATTCTGCTCAAGAAGCGCTTCACCTTCAACGGTGCTGACTACCGCACCATTTTTCGTTGCAAGATCGCGTGCGGCCTGTTCCAACGCATCCGGCCCCATATCATTGGTCGGCGTGTTGATCAGATCGCGTGCCAATGTCACGGCATCAGCTATGCGGTTGATTTCAGCCGCATCCACACCGTCCGGCACGGCCAGACGGATGAGCTTGTCGCTGCCTTTACGGTAACGCGTAAAATTATAGCCGCCCATCAGAAAGGCGAGGGTTACCAGTTCTGCATGATCTGGCGTGCCTTCAATATGCCAGTCGCCTTCGGGAAGGCTGCGTGCAAGCTTTCCGGCGAGCAGCTGTGACTGCCCGCTCTGTTCCGCATCACCTGTGCCAAACAGTGCACCGGCAATCGCGCCGTCTTGACCGGGTAGAACCAGAACACGACCGGCCTCGCCATTAAAATCATTCGCGTTTGCCCAGGCTGCCGAATCCGGCGCAAGCCCCGCCTGATCAACGGCATTTTTCGAGATGAACCAGACAGGGCGGCTATCGGCTGACTTCGCGGTAATGATTTCAACGGTCATGACATTCCTCGGCGATTAGAATTTCTGGCTTAATCAATAAACAAATAGCCACCCGGCGTGAACCGGGTGGCTATTCAAATCTCTATGAAGTGAAACAACTCAGTTGCGTTCAGTCATCTGAATCTGTGCCGCTTTGTAATCAAAAGCAGAAGCGGGCTTTCCGGCAAACAGTGCCATGCCACTAATGACAGCAATAACGGCAAGCGCACCGATGAGTGTGCATTCGATCATCGCTGCACCCGATCTGTTTTTGATAAAGCGCGTCATCAAAGTCGGCATGTTACTTACCCTGAACTGAAGTCTCGTTGGGTTTCCTTTTAGTGCCTGCCAATTGTGATGAGTTTAAGAAACAAGGAAAATAAAACGTTAATATAGGTTAGATGCGACTTGGATGTGGTTTGGGTTAACGGATGGCAAATGCCGCTAACCGGCATTATATCATTGCAACAGCTTGTTTCTTTTCCTGCCCGAAAGATGAAAAATGCCCGAATTACCCGAGGTTGAAACAGTTCGCCGTGGTTTGCAGCCTTTTATGGAAGGTTCAAAAATCGAGCATGTCGAGCAGAACAGGCCTGATTTACGCTTTCCTTTTCCTGATCAATTTGTCGAGCGTCTTACAGGACGCAATATTGATGCATTGGGTAGGCGCGCGAAATATCTGACCATGCATATTGATGACGGGCTTTCCGTGATCAGTCATCTGGGCATGTCCGGCTCGTTTCGGATTGAGGCGGATGATGCGGAAGACGTACCGGGAGACTTTCATCATGAGCGCTCCAAACTCACCAAACATGACCATGTGGTTTTTCATTTAAAGCGCGCAAATGGTTCGACTGCGCGCATCATCTATAATGATCCGCGACGGTTCGGTTTCATGCTCTTTGCAGAAGATGGCGCTCTGAATGACCATCCTTTTCTTAAAGGTCTGGGCGTTGAGCCGACCGGCAACAGCCTTTCAGGCGAATTGCTTGGCACACTCTTTGAAGGCCGTAAGACACCTTTGAAAGCAGCGTTGCTTGATCAGCGGCTGATTGCCGGGCTTGGCAATATCTATGTCTGCGAGGCGTTGTGGCGCTCGCGTCTGTCACCAATGCGTGCCGCAGGCTCTATTGCTAAGGATGCAAAGCTTCTTGATCGACTGGCGGAGGATATCCGCACGGTGATTGCCGAGGCGATTGCCGCGGGCGGCTCAAGCCTTAAAGATTATATTCAGGCCGATGGTGCGCTTGGCTATTTTCAGCACTCATTCTCCGTCTATGGGCGGGAGGCGCAGCCATGTCGTGCGCCCGGCTGCAAAAATAATATTGAGCGTGCAGTACAGTCGGGGCGCTCAACGTTTTTCTGCGCTTCGTGCCAAAGTTAACTGTCAGCTGACCTTGTTAAATTGAAACGGCTGGTCCAGCTTGAACCCAGAATATGAACTGATCTTGGAGGAGAGACTTTCTCATGGCTTATGAAACGATCGTTGTGGAAACACGCGGCGGTGTCGGACTTGTTCGGCTTAATCGGCCGCAGGCGCTCAATGCGTTAAACAGCACCGTTCTTAAAGAGCTGACTGAGGCGCTTGCTGCTTTCGACAGCGATGGCAAAATAGGTGCGATTGTTCTCACAGGTTCTGAGAAAGCCTTTGCTGCTGGTGCAGACATTAAGGAAATGCAGCCGATCAACTTTGTTGATGCCTATTTGCAGGACATGTTTGCCGACTGGCGCAAGGTAGATCGCACCCGCAAGCCAATCATTGCAGCTGTTTCCGGCTATGCGCTGGGTGGTGGTTGTGAACTTGCCATGATGTGCGATTTCATTATTGCGGCAACCAACGCGAAATTCGGCCAGCCGGAAATTACACTGGGCGTTATGCCTGGCATGGGCGGCTCGCAGAGGCTCACCCGCTATGTCGGCAAGTCCAAGGCCATGGATATGTGCCTGACAGGCCGCATGATGGATGCACAAGAAGCCGAGCGTTGCGGTCTGGTCTCACGGCTTGTTGCGCCTGAAGAGCTCATCGAGGAAGCGCTGAAAGCTGCCGAGCGCATTGCGTCTTTCTCGCAGCCTTCAGTGCAGATGGTCAAGGAATCGGTCAACCGTGCTTATGAGACGACGCTGGATGAGGGCTTGCGTTTTGAACGCCGTCTGTTTCATTCGCTTTTTGCGACCGAAGACCAGAAGGAAGGCATGTCCGCATTTATCGACAAACGGACGCCGTCTTTCAAGAATCGCTGATGTGATGACCGCGAGAGGCTATAAATGAAGCACTCTCGCTTGCTTGGGCGTCATAATTTGAGCCAGAAGGCCGCATATCCGGCCTTTTGAAAGGGGTTGAGATCAGAATCCTCGTTGACGTGCAGGCAAAGCTGATCTATAAGCCCGCCACGGATCGGCGGCCCTAGGCATTATGGCTGCCCTAGAGGTTTTTGTGCCTGACGGTTATTGACCGTGGGCTGCTGACAGAAAAAGAGAGGCATTTATGGCCAATACTCCTTCGGCGAAGAAGGCAGTGCGCAAGATCGCTGCCCGCACCGAAATCAACAAATCGCGTCGTTCGCGCGTTCGCACATTCCTCCGCAAGGTTGAAGATGCGCTCCTGAGCGGCAACAAGGAAGCAGCAACGGTTGCTTTCAAGGCTGCTGAGCCAGAACTGATGCGCGCTGCTTCAAAGGGCGTAGTTCACAAGAATACTGCTGCTCGTAAGGTTTCGCGCCTTGCTGCACGCGTTAAGGCTCTGAACGCCTAATATAATCTAAATTGAGATTAGATTTTGGAAACCCGGCTCATTGTTAGCCGGGTTTTCTTTTTTAGAGCTTTTACAAAGAAACTTAACGACGGATTTTCAGAACATAATTCTTTAGTAATTTTGCATTTGATGAATGAAACCCTCCATGTTTCATTCAATAGAGAATCGAATTTCCCTTATTTTTTCAAAAGCTTGCAAATTATTGTCCACACTTATCCACAGGCCCCGGAAAGGACTCGGAAGGGGTGATGAGTCAAGAAGATTTTTAAAAATTATTTTCCCGGAGAACATATCGTGTTCATCTAAAAAATAGCCAATCGAAACGCATTGAATCCAAAGGTGTTATTTCCTCAGTGCCCGATTCTCAGTCTTCGCCTCGAAGCAATGCAAGTCTTAATTGAAGAAAAAACTATAGATTCGAGGCTTGCTCTTTGCCGCCAGCCTTCGCTAAAGTCAGAGCACAAGAGGGGTGGGCCTTGGCCCGGAGTTAGCATTAAATTGAAGTTTCTTTGGCGTGGGCATGTGTGTCCGCGATTGCTGAATTCTGGTCTTAAGTTCCTGTTCCTATTAAGTTTGTCTCTTTCGACGATTGCTTACCATTCATTAACTGGATTGCTGCTTTAGGCACATGCTCGTCAATTGAATGGTTGTCGCAAGAGTCGTTCTGGGCAATCAGCCTTGAGCAAGGATTGTATGAGTCGTAACGCGTAGCCGGAAAGGAGCATCCGGGCACCGGTCCGTGATAGCTGTTTGATGCGTAGACCGTTTTGAGTTTGTGTTTGGTCCTCGGCATGAGGCGCCAGTGTAGAGTGAGTACCAGCGAGGCGACCTGATCATAAGATCTGGCGACCTTAAGCAGGAAAAAAAGATAAGCGCCGTAAAAATGGCGCGTAAGAATGTGAAGGCAGGCGAGACGATGGCAATGATGACTGGTAAGTCGACGGCAACGATGGGTGATGATGCGCATGCGAACCGTATCCATGGATCTTCTGCAACTGGAAAAGAAAACAGCCTCGTGGTGAGCGCTGAGTCGCCAATCGGTGATGACGTTTTTGAGCGTCTGACAGCAAAGCTCAAAGCGCGCGTTGGCAGCGAGATCTATTCGAGCTGGTTTGGTCGCCTTAAGCTTGACGATCTTTCCAAGAGTGTTGTTCGCTTGTCGGTTCCAACAGCCTTTTTGCGCTCGTGGATCAACAATCACTACTCCGACCTGTTGACCGAGCTGTGGCAGGAAGAAAACCCGCAGATTTTGAAAGTTGAAGTTGTCGTGCGCGGAATGAGCCGTGTGGTTCGTACTGCAGCACCTGTTGAAACATCAGACGTCTCTGAAACAAAATCGCCAGCAGCTGGTTTGCGTGAGAAGGTTGCTTTCCCTGTTGGCCAGCCAAGCGCTGAAAAACGTGGTTCTGCTGTTGTTGCAGAATCGGTTGCTGCCTCTGGTGCTGTTCTCGGCTCGCCACTCGATCCGCGTTACACGTTTGATTCCTTCATTGATGGTGCATCCAACCGTGTGGCACTCGCTGCCGCCCGTACCATCGCAGAAGCAGGCACAAGTGCAGTTCGCTTCAATCCGCTATTCATTCATGCATCCGTTGGCCTTGGCAAGACTCACCTGCTTCAGGCAATCGCCGCAGCTGCTTTGCAGCGCCAGGAAAAAGCACGCGTTGTTTATCTGACTGCTGAATATTTCATGTGGCGCTTTGCGACTGCTATCCGCGATAACAATGCGCTGTCGTTCAAGGAGCAGCTCCGCGACATCGACCTTCTGGTTATTGACGACATGCAGTTCCTGCAGGGCAAGTCGATCCAGCATGAGTTCTGCCATCTGTTGAACACACTACTCGACAGCGCAAAACAGGTTGTCGTTGCTGCCGACCGTGCACCATCGGAACTGGAATCGCTTGATGTTCGTGTTCGCTCGCGTCTTCAGGGCGGGGTGGCTCTCGAAGTTGCAGCGCCCGACTATGAAATGCGCGTTGAAATGATGCGTCGTCGTCTGACTGCAGCGCAGGTTGAAGATCCAAGCCTCAGCATCAGCGATGAAATTCTTTCGCATGTTGCCCGCACCGTCACCGGATCGGGACGTGAACTGGAAGGCGCTTTCAACCAGCTTCTGTTCCGTCAGTCGTTCGAGCCTAATCTTTCGATTGATCGCGTCGATGAACTGCTTGGTCATTTGACCCGCGTGGGCGAGCCAAAGCGTATTCGCATTGAAGAAATTCAGCGCATCGTTGCGCGCCATTACAATGTATCGAAGCAGGATTTGCTGTCGAGCCGCCGCACACGCACCATCGTTAAGCCGCGTCAGGTTGCCATGTATCTGGCCAAGATGTTGACACCGCGTTCGCTTCCGGAAATTGGCCGCCGCTTTGGTGGTCGTGACCACACCACGGTTCTCCATGCAGTGCGCAAGATCGAAGATCTGGTTGGTGCAGACTCCAAGCTTGCGCAGGAATTGGAACTGTTGAAGCGTCTGATTAACGATCAGGCTGCCTAATTTCGCAGACATCCCCACTGTTCACAGTGGTTATCAACAAAAAGCCCATGCCGTGTCGATTTGCGACGCGGCATGGGCTTGCTTTTGAGCTTATAAATCTGGCACTTTAACAAACCTTCGGGCGCGATAAGCGCCTTATTGATAAGGGTGTCTGCCCGTTGCGCGGTTGCCCAGTCCTAGAGAGCGAGTGCGTTTCAATATGCGTGTAACCCTGGAACGGTCGAACCTTCTTAAATCCCTCAATCACGTGCATCGCGTTGTTGAACGCCGCAACACGATTCCGATTCTGTCGAACGTGCTTTTGCAGGCCGAAGGCGCGAGCCTTGCACTGAAAGCCACCGACCTTGACCTTGAAGTCAACGAAGCAACGGCTGCAATGGTCGAGCAGGCCGGGGCAACGACAGTTCCTGCACATCTGCTTTATGACATCGTGCGCAAGCTTCCCGATGGTGCGGAAGTGATGTTGTCGACCAATCCTGATGGCGGATCGATGTCGGTTGTCTCAGGCAAGTCGTCGTTCCGTTTGCAGTGCTTGCCACAGTCCGATTTCCCTGAACTGACTTCCGGTTCTTTCACCCATACGTTCCGTATTGAAGCGCAGGCTTTGAAGCGTTTGATTGATCGCACACAATTTGCGATCTCGACGGAAGAAACCCGTTATTACCTCAACGGTATTTATTTCCACGCGATTGAAAGCGATGGCGCGCTCAAGCTGCGTGCAGTAGCAACGGATGGTCATCGTCTGGCGCGTGCTGAACTTGAAGCACCTTCGGGCACTGAAGGCATGCCGGGCATCATTATTCCGCGCAAAACCGTCGCTGAACTTCAGAAGCTTGTAGACGTGCCAGATACGGTTGTGGGTGTTGAGCTGTCAGATGCAAAGATCAGATTTACTGTTGGTTCGGTTGTTCTGACGTCCAAGCTGATCGACGGTACATTCCCTGATTATCAGCGCGTGATTCCTTCGGGCAATGATAAGAAACTCACCATTGGCCGTCAGGATTTTGCAGCTTCCGTTGATCGTGTTTCGACCATTTCGAGCGAGCGTGGCCGTGCGGTCAAGCTTTCGATTGCCGACGGTCAGCTGACGCTCACGGTCAACAATCCCGATTCGGGTAGCGCGACCGACGAGCTTGCAGCCGATTATAATGATGATCCAATCGACATCGGTTTCAACTCGAAATATCTGCTCGACATCACCAGCCAGCTTTCGGGTTCGGATGCGGTCTTCATGCTGGCTGATGCTGGCTCGCCAACGCTGGTGCGTGATACCGGCGATGAAGATGTGCTCTATGTTCTGATGCCAATGCGCGTCTAGGATTTAAAAATCGACAGTGAGTATTTCTGAAACAAATATAAGCCGCCCGGATCGAGTCTCGGTCCGGCGGCTTAAACTTTCTGATTTCCGTAATTATGCGGAACTCACGCTTCCACTCGGCCCCGGCCATGTGGTGCTGACAGGCGAAAACGGCTCCGGCAAAACCAATCTCATTGAAGCGCTTTCTTTCCTGTCGCCGGGAAGGGGGCTGCGTCGTGCATCTTATGACGATGTTGCGCGCACAACCGGACATGATGGCTTTGCCATTCACGCCGCACTTGATTGCATGATCTACGGTGATGCCGAAATCGGCACCGGGACGGCAGGCGGCGGCGAAGGTGGCCGCAAGGTGCGTATCAACGGCAATGCAGCATCGGGTGACGAGCTTCTCGATTATGCGCGTGTGTTGTGGGTGGTGCCGTCAATGGATGGGCTGTTCACCGGCGGCGCATCGGACAGGCGGCGCTTTCTTGACCGCATGGTGCTGGCCATTGATACAGGCCATGGCAAACGTGTGCTTGATTATGAAAAGGCAATGCGCTCGCGCAATCGTCTGTTGAGTGACGGCAACAACGACAATCAGTGGCTCGATGCGATTGAAAGCCAGATGGCCGAGCTTGGCATCGCTATTGCAGCAGCGCGCGCTGAAGCGATGCGATTGATTGCTGCGATGATTGAGCGACTACCTAGCGATGGTCCATTTCCGAAAGCCGATTGCTTTCTGGAAGGCTCGCTTGAGCAGCGTATAGGTTTGGAAGCAGCCCTTGATCTGGAAGAGGACTTCCGCCGTCTGTTACGCGATGGCCGTCCGCGTGATCGCGCTTCAGGACGCACGCTGGAAGGTCCGCATCGCACGGATCTGATTGTGCAGCACCGGCCAAAATCCATGCCCGCTGCGCTGTGTTCAACGGGCGAACAAAAGGCTCTGCTGATTGGCCTCATTCTCGCCCATGCTCGTCTTACGGGTGAACTTTCCGGCATGGCACCGATTCTGCTGCTTGATGAAATTGCAGCCCATCTTGATACAGGACGCCGTGCGGCTCTGTTCGGCATTCTTGATGATCTTGGCGGACAGGCTTTTATGACCGGAACTGACCGTTCGCTGTTTGAAGCGCTTGAAGGCGACGCGCAGTTTTTCAATGTCGCAGCAGGCGAACTGACGAAAATTTGAAAATAGTCGCTGACAGCGCATGTGAGCAGGCTTATGTTCAAGCATCATGAATGCATCATCAAAGCCTTTTTCATCTGAAGAATTAGAACGCTATGCGCGCCATATCGTGTTGCCGGAAATCGGCGGACCGGGGCAGCAGAAGCTCAAAGCTGCCCGTGTGCTGATTGTCGGCGCAGGTGGGCTTGGTGCGCCGGTGCTGCAATATCTGGCTGCCGCAGGCGTTGGCACACTTGGCCTTGTCGATGACGATACAGTTTCGCTCTCCAACCTGCAAAGACAGGTGATCCACGACACAGATAGCGTAGGGCAGAGCAAGGTTGAGAGCGCGAAAGCGTCTATCGCCCGTATCAACCCGCATGTGAACGTCGAAACGCACTCCTTGCGACTTAATGGCGATAATGCGCAGGATTTAATCAGCCAGTATGATGTTGTGGTTGATGGTTCTGATAATTTCGCCACCCGCTATGCTTTGGCCGATGCAAGTGCGCTTGCCGAGCGTCCGCTGGTTTCAGGCGCTATGGGGCGCTTTGATGGCACCGTGACAGTGCTCATACCCTATGCAAAAGGCGCTGATGGCAAACAAAATCCGTCCTATAGTGATCTGTTTCCTGACATGCCACCAGCAGGTTCTGTTCCCACCTGTGCCGAAGCAGGAGTTCTTGGCGTGTTGCCGGGTGTAATTGGCAGCTTGCAGGCAATGGAAGTGATTAAGCTCATCACGGGCATTGGCGAGCCGCTCGTGGGCCGCTTATTGCTCTACAATGCATTGAACGTGCGTTTTGAAACCATTCGTTACAAGGCGCGCAAACCCAAATGAATTCTGTTCGTATCGCTCCCATTGGTGCAGATTTTCAGCACTGGAGCGAGCTTCTCAAGCTTATTCGGGATAGTTTTGCTTATATGGATGGCGTAATCGACCCACCATCGTCCGCACATTTGTTGACGGTTGAAAACTTGCAGACCAAAGCACAGGACGAGCTGGGCTTTGCAGCTTTTGTTGGCGGGGAACTGGCTGGCTGCGTGTTTATCAAGGAAAAAGACGATCACTTCTATCTCGGTAAGCTTGCCGTCGCGCCTGCCTTCGAAGGACAAGGCATCGGTCGCAGACTGATGGAAGAAGCAGAGCAGCAGGCTGTTGCGCATGGCAAGCCAGAATTAGAGCTGCAAACGCGGATAGAACTCACGCGTAATCATGCTGTTTTTGAAAAGCTTGGCTTTCGTAAAATTGCCGAGACGTCTCATCCGGGTTTTGACCGCACAACGTCAATAACCATGCGCAAAATAATCGCGCACGGTGATTAGCCGGGTAACCTGTTAATATTGCGTGGCGCGATCGACCACGTTTTCGAGTGTTCCGTCGCGTTCAAAGGCTTCAATCTGACGAATAATCTGCGGAACAATGGCATTCGCAGACGAGCTTGCCGCTGCATGTGGGGTGATCGTCACTTTGGGATGCGTCCAGAGCGGGCTTTCAGAAGGCAAAGGTTCCTGATTAAACACATCAAGCGTCACTGCAGATAGCAATCCACGATCAAGTGCCGCCAGAATGTCGGCTTCGTTTTGCAAGCCTCCACGACCCGCATTGATCAGCACGGGCGCACCGAGCGGCCCATCGCTCTTCAATTGTGCGAACATGGTCATGGATAGGATGCCCTTGGTGTCTGGCGTCAAAGGCAACAGGCAAACGAAAATATCGGCGGTCTTGAGAAAACGCCCAAAACTTTCTTTGCCGCTGAAAGTCTGCACACCGTCGATTTCCTGCGGACGACGGCTCCAGCCGGTAACATTGAAGCCCAGCACTTTAAGCTTTTCGGCTGCATCGCGGCCAAGCACACCAAGCCCCATGATACCAACGGTGACTTCATGTGCTGCCGGCTGGCGTGGATCTTCGTGCCAGATGTGGTTTTTCTGCTGCTTGCGATAGCTTGCGCCCAGACGATGGTGATCAAGCACCTGCCAGACCACATATTCTGTCATGCGCATGGTGAGATCATCGGAAATGACACGCACCAAGGGCACATCTGGGATATGCGGATCGTGAAAGACATGATCAACGCCAGCGCCCAGCGAAAAGATCACTTTGAGGTTTGGCAGATTGGCCAGCGAGCCGGGCTTCTGTTTCCAAACAAGCGCATATTCGATACTGGGATCATTCTCCGCACGTTCTATCACGACATTGCGTTCAGGCGCATGCGCCTTGAAGCTATCGGTCCAGGTTGCCGGGTCCCAATTGGTTATTGCGAGAAGAATGTTGCCATCATTATTGCTTGTCATTGCTTAACTCCTCCCGGTGTGGCCTCCATGTGGAAAGCCGCTGCCATCAACGCTTTGGTGTAGTCGGTTTTTGGATTGGCAAAGACTTCCTTTGACGTTCCATATTCGACTGCCTTGCCATTGCGCATAACCAGCACATCATTGGCCAGTGCCCGCACCACTTTCAAGTCGTGGCTTATGAAAAGATAAGCCAGATCATGCTTCTTCTGCAATGCACGCAGCAGATCGACAACCTGCGCCTGAACGCTCATATCAAGCGCCGAGGTTGGCTCATCCAGCATCACGAATTTTGGGTTAAGCACCATGGCGCGTGCAATTGCGATGCGCTGGCGCTGCCCACCGGAAAACTCGTGCGGATAGCGGAAGCGGCTTTCAGGATCGAGGCTCACTTCGTTGAGTGCTGCTACGACCCGCTGGTCCCGATCATCAGCGGACAGCTTTGGTTCATGCACCAGAAGCCCTTCTGCGATAATATCCGCGATGGTCATGCGCGGGCTGAGTGATCCGAATGGATCCTGAAACACAATCTGCATTTCACGACGCAGCGGACGCATATCCTTGAAGCTGAATTGTGCAATATCGCGACCGTCAAAACGAATCTCACCTTTTGATGAGATCATCCGTGAAAGCGCGAGACCAAGTGTGGTTTTGCCGGAGCCTGATTCACCCACCACGCCAAGCGTCTGGCCTGCACGCAGTTGCACATCAATGCCATCCACGGCTTTCACATGATCGACTGTCTTGCGCAGAAAGCCTTTCTTGATCGGAAACCAGACGCGAACGTCTTTGCCTTCCATAACCGTTTTGGCGCTGAGATCGGCAACTGGCGGCTCCCCCTTTGGCTCTGCTGCAAGCAGATGCTTTGTATAGTCGTGTTGCGGATTTTCGAAAATTTCTTTCGTCGGTCCAGCTTCGACAATCTTGCCTTTGCTCATCACGCAGACGCGGTCGGCGATCTTGCGCACAATGCCAAGATCATGAGTGATGAAAAGCATCGACATGCCCTGCGAGGCTTTGAGTTCCGCAAGAAGCTCAAGAATCTGTGCCTGGACAGTCACATCAAGCGCCGTTGTCGGCTCGTCGGCGATCAGCAGTTTTGGCTTGTTGGCCAGTGCCATGGCGATCATCACACGCTGACGCTGCCCGCCTGAAAGCTGATGCGGGAAAGATGCGAGGCGCTTTTCCGGTTCGCGGATACCAACCTCATGCAGAAGTTCAAGCGTGCGCTTGCGCGCTGCCTGATCGCCCATGCCCTGATGCATTTTCAGAATTTCAGCGATTTGCTGTTCCACCGTATGCAATGGATTGAGCGATGTCATCGGCTCCTGAAAGATCATCGTCACGTCATTGCCGCGCACGCGCCGCAACTCTGGCTCGGATGCCTTCATCAGATCCTTACCGTCGAAAAGAACTTCGCCGGAAGGATGGCTTGCAGCCGGATAGGGCAGAAGCTTGAGGATGGAGAGTGCTGAAACTGACTTGCCAGAACCCGACTCGCCCACAAGTGCTATGGTTTCTCCTTCAGCAATGTCGAAGGAAACGCGGTCCACGGAAATCCGTTCTTCGCCATTCTGGCGGAAAGCGACGGAAAGATCGCGGACAGAAAGCAAAGGCTTAATCATCGACCCACTCATTGAAACGCCTTTCGTGGATCGAATGCATCACGCGTTGCTTCACCGATGAAAATCAGCAGCGACAGCATCACCGAGATCACCACAAAGCCAGTAATACCGAGCCAAGGTGCCTGAAGGTTGTTCTTGCCCTGCGCGAGCAATTCGCCGAGCGAAGCCGAACCCGGCGGCAGGCCAAAGCCTAAGAAATCGAGCGCGGTCAGCGTGGTGATCGAACCATTGAGAATGAACGGCAGGAAGGTCAGCGTCGCCACCATCGCATTGGGCAGCAGATGCCGCCACATGATGGTGCCGTTTTTCACGCCAAGCGCACGGGCCGCATTCACATATTCAAAGTTTCTGGCGCGCAGGAATTCGGCGCGGACGACGCCGACGAAGGCGACCCACGAGAACAACAGCATAATGCCGAGCAAGACCCAGAACCCGGGCGGTAATATCGCAGCTATGATCAGCAGCAGATAAAGCACTGGGATTGAAGACCATATTTCGATCACGCGCTGGAAGATCAGATCGACCCAACCGCCGAAATAACCCTGTACCGCACCAGCTGTCACGCCAATGACGGCGGAAAAGAATGTGAGGATCAGGCCGAACAGCACCGAAATGCGGAAGCCATAAAGCGCACGCGCAAACACATCGCGCGCCTGATCGTCTGTGCCGAGCCAGTTGAAATTGCCAACAATACAGTTCGGATCATTCACACCCAGCGGATAACGCTGGCAGCGCTGCTCTGCTGTATAAAGCCAGAATGGCTTGGATGGTGCTGCTTCCGGAATGTCATTATTGACGGTGTTGTAGGAATAGCGAACCGGCGGCCAGATCGCCCAGCCATTATTGTTGATCTCGTCCTGTATCACCGGATCGCGATAGTCTGTGACCGCATAAAAGCCGCCGAATTTCTCTTCCGGGTAATCGACAAAAACCGGCGTCAGCAGCTCGCCCTTATAGGAAACGAGGATGGGCTTGTCGTTGGCGATAAACTCGGAGCAAAGGGCTGCGACAAGCAGGAACAGGAAAATCCATAGCGACCAGTAACCGCGCTTATTGGCTTTGAAATTCTGCCAGCGGCGACGGTTGAGCGGAGATAAAAACGGGCGCCTTACGGGCTTTGCGGCAGGTGAGAGAGTGGCGTCTGTCATCACACGTCCCTCCGATCAAAGTCGATGCGCGGATCAACCCATGTGTACATCAAATCAGACAACAGCCCGACCAAGAGGCCGATTAGCGAGAAAATAAACAGGCTGGCAAACACCACCGGATAGTCGCGATTGATAATCGACTGATAGCCGAGCAGGCCCAGCCCATCGAGCGAGAAGATCGTTTCAATCAGCAGTGAGCTGGTGAAGAAAGCTGAGATAAATGCGCCCGGAAAACCAGCAATCACGATCAGCATGGCATTGCGAAACACATGGCGGTAAAGCACCTGATGTTCCGTCAGACCCTTTGCGCGTGCCGTCGTTACATATTGTTTGCGAATTTCTTCAAGAAACGAATTCTTCGTCAGAAGCGTTGTTGTGGCAAAGGCCGAAAGCACGAGCGCTGTCACTGGCAGCACCATGTGCCATAGATAGTCGCCGATCTTACCCCAGAGCGACATTTGCGCAAAATCAGGTGACACGAGGCCACGCAGCGGGAACCAGTCGAAGAACGAACCTCCTGCAAAAAGCACAATCAGCAGGATAGCAAACAGGAAGCTCGGAATTGCATAGCCGACAATGATGATCCCGCTGGTCCATGTATCAAAGCGCGTGCCTTCCTTGATCGCCTTGCGAATACCGAGTGGGATCGAGATCAGATAGGACAGGAACGTGAGCCAGAGGCCGAGCGAGATCGAAACCGGCAGCTTTTCTTTGATGAGATCGATGACGCTGATGTCACGGAAGTAGCTGCGGCCGAAATCGAAGCTCATGTAACTCCAGAGCATATGACCAAAACGCTCAAGCGGAGGCTTATCGAAGCCGAATTGCTTTTCAAGATCGGCAATGAATTGCGGATCAAGACCTTGCGCACCGCGATATTTGGAATTGACCGAGCCGCTATCGATCCCGGCTTGTCCAGCATCAGCACCACCGCCTGAAATACGATCAAGAGCGTCGCCGCCCTGACCTGAGAGCTGCGCAATAACGCGCTCGACAGGTCCACCGGGCGCAAATTGAACGACAGCAAAAGATATGGCCATAATGCCGAGGATCGTCGGGATCATTAAAAGCAGGCGGCGTAAAATATATGCGCCCATCAGCTCTCACAGCTCCACATGTTCAGATTGCTCTCACGGCTTGCCAATAGTTTCGCCTTTATACTTTTTTAAATTACGGTTTAGTCCACCAAAGCGTCTCAACCGGAAAACCATAATCGGGCTTCGGCTCCTTAAAGCCAAACCGATCCCAATAGGCAACCAGGTGATTCGCTGCTGTCCAATTTGGAATCCACTCCAGCCGGATACGCAAGTAGCGATCTAGCACCCGGATTATTGCAATGAGCTCGTCGCGTGTGGAAACTTTGCCGACATCGTCGATCAATGCGTCGATTATCGGGTCGGAAGTACCCGGAAGATTATAGCTGCCCGGCGTTTTGGCTGATTCCGAACCGAACATGCTCGCGAGCGATTCTTTTGTTGGCGTCGCACCAAACTGCATCGCCATACCCACGAGATCAAAATCGAAATCCTGTATTCGCGCCTGATATTGGCTTGGATCGACCAGTCGCAGACTGGCATCGATGCCGATTGCCCGCATTTTCTGCACAAATGGATTATAGATGCGCGAAAAGCTTTCCGAATTGCTGAGTATCTCTAGCGAGAATTTTTCGCCGCTCTTGCTATGGAACTGGCCATTCTTGCGTTCAAAGCCCGCCGCATGCATCAGCTCAATTGCGCGTGAAAACTGCTTGCGGTCACGTCCTGAACCGTCCGAGACGGGCATGAGAGAGACTTCACCAAAGGCTGCATCGGGAATTTTGCCGCGATAGCGTTCCAGCACTTTCATTTCGTCTGGTGTCGGTACGCCCACGGCCTGAAAATCAGAGCCATTGAAATTGGACTGCGAGCGTTCATAGGTGGAATAGAACAGGTTCGCATTCGTCCATTCAAAGTCGAAACAGAGGTTGATTGCTTCGCGTACCCGCGGATCACGAAAGCGTTCGTGGCGCTGGTTGAGCGCCCATGCCTGCATCAAAGGACGTTTTTCTCGCGGAAAAGTCCGTTTGATAATCTTCTTCTGCTCAATCGCCGGGAAGTCGTAGGCCGTAGCCCAGTTTTTAGCGACGCTTTCCTGTCGGAAGTCGATACTGCCTTTCTTGAAAGCTTCAAATTCTGGCTGGCGATCACGATAAAACTCGATCCTTAGATGATCGAAATTATTGGAGCCGCGCTGCACAGGCAAATCTTTGGCCCAATAATCGTCAACGCGATCATATTCGATTGACTGACCGGCAACCACTTTTCCCACGCGATAAGCGCCGGATCCGAGGATGACGTCCATATTGGCTGCATCGAAATCGCGATCCTTAAACCAGTCTTTCGACAAGATCGGTAGCGTCACGGCATCAAGAATAGCGCTGACACCACGGTCGGCAGCAAAGTGCATCTTCACTTCCAGCTTGCCTGCTTCCTGCACTGTTTCAAGCGCTGCGAGCGTTTGCCGAATAAGCGGATGACCCTTTTCTTTCAGTGTCGTGTACGTGAATACCACGTCTTTCGCTTCAATCGGCGAACCATCATGAAACCGTGCTTCCTTGCGCAGCTTAAAGAGGCAGGTCCGCCGATCTTTGGAGAGCGTGACGCTTTCCGCAATCAGCCCATAGACAGCATCCGGCTCATCAAGCGCTGATGCCATGAGCCCATCAAAGGTCAGCTCCATGCGTGGCGGTGCGTCACCCTTGAAAGTCAACGTATTCAGCGTGTTGAAAGTGGAGGTATTCTGGTTCCAGAACCAAGTATTGGGCGCGAGCGTGAACGTACCGCCTTTGGGTGCATCCGGGTTCACATAATCGAAATGCGTGAATTCTGGCGGGTATTTCAGTTCGCCAAAGGCAGACAGTCCGTGCAAAGGCTGATCGACGGCAAGATTTGCAAAAGCAATTTCTGGCAGGCAGGCAGCGATGGCTGCACTGCCCGTAAGTCCGAGAAAATGGCGGCGATCCATGTGAAGAGTGGTCATTCTTTCGATACTCTACTGGGTGCCAGTCTTGATCTTTGATTCCTTTGCAGGATCTACCCACCACGAAAATGGGTCAATTCCCATATAATCGGGTTGCTTATCGGGCATACCAAACTTGTTCCAATAGGCAACATTGATGTGGTCAGAATACCATTGCGGAATGACGTAGTAGTTCCACAACAGTGCACGATCAAGCGCGTGGCTTGCGGCTACCAGTTCGTCACGATCTTTCGCATAGATGATGCGATCAATCAGCTTGTCGATGGCTGGATTCTTGATACCCGCATAGTTGCGGCTGCCTTTGAAGTCCGCTGCTTTCGAGCCCCACATATCGCGTTGCTCGTTGCCCGGAGAGGCAGTTTGCGCGGTAACAGACGATATAACGTCATAGTCGAAGTCATTGAGGCGGGCCTGATACTGGGCAGCATCGACGGTGCGAATTCGCGCATCAATACCGATCTTTTTCAGGTTTTGGATGTAGAGATTGTGGACGCGCTCAAATGTTGGGCCGTCATCTAGAAACTCAATCGTGAACTGCTTGCCATTCGCGTCAACCAGCTTGTTGTTCTGTAGTTTCCAACCCGCCTCTCCAAAGAGTTGCAGCGCTTTACGCAGATTATCGCGTGTTGCCTGTGGCGTGTCATAAACGGGCGCTTTGAACTCGTCTGTGAGGGCTGCTGCGGGCAGTGCATCTTTTACCGTTTCAAGAATGGCTTTTTCTTCAGTTGTCGGCGGACCATCGAGCTGCAATTCATTGCCAGAGAAATAGCTGTTGATGCGGGTATATTGGTTGAAGAACAGCAAACGGTTCATGGTTTCAAAATCGAAAGCGTATGTCAGCGCTTCACGTACTTTCGGATCCTTGAACTTGTCTTTGCGGGTGTTAAGGAAATAGCCCTGCATCCGCCCGACAGCATTATATGGGAACGACTTTTTCACCACATCGCCGCGCTGTACTGCCGGGAAGTTATACTGCTCGGCCCAACGCTGTGCCCGATTCTCGTTGCGATAATCGTATTGGCCGCCCTTTTTGAAGGCTTCCCAGGTCGCATCTTCGCTTAAGTAATACTCGTAACGCACTTCATCAAAATTGTTGCGGCCAACACTATCGGGCAAATCCTTGCCCCAATAGTCGGCAACGCGCTCCCATACGACTGAACTTCCCGGCACGGCACTCTTAATCTTATAAGCAGCTGATCCCAGCGGAATTTCGAGTGTTGGGCGGCTGATGTCGCGCTGTCTTCCCTGCGCATCTTTGCCTTCCCACCAGTGCTTCGGAAGCACCGCAAGCTGCCCCAAGATTTGCGGAAGTTCGCGATTGCCCTTTTCTGAGAAGGTGAACTTCACTTCGTAGTCGCCGGTTTTTTCGGCTTTTTCGACGTCGCCATAATATTTGTTATACATCGGCGACTGCTTTTTCAGCACATCGAACGACCAGATCACGTCATCAACAGTGATCGGCTGACCATCATGCCATTTCGCATTCGGATTGAGCTTGAACTTCACCCATGAATAATCATCAGGATACTGCAAGGCTTCGGCGATCAGTGGATATTGTGTTGAGCCCTGATCAAGCGAGTCGCTCATAAGAGTGTCGTAGAGCATCCCGCCGCCGAATGGGGCGAGGCCAGCTGCTGGCACACCTTGAACAACATAAGGGTTGAAGCTGTTGAATGTGCCAACCGCGACTTGATTGAGCGCGCCACCTTTGGGTGCATCAGGATTTACATGGTCATAATGCTTGAAACCAGCCGGATATTTGGGTTCGCCTATGAGGCTGGAAGAGGTGTGCCATTGTGGTTCGCCGTCTGCTGCGTAACCAAAAGATACCGTGCCCGCCAACATGGTGACTGCGAAAGCGCCCGCCCAAAAACCCTTCATCCAGCATCTCCGTTCCTGCTTCGGATATATTGGGATCAAGTTTTATGGGTTTTTGCGGAGGAAGAAAGGCAACTATTCAATAAATATCTGGTCTGGCTGAATTTTCTTTCAATTATTAGCTCTTTTGGTGCTTTCGCGCATTAAAGCTGATTGTTCCGCGCCGTTGCCTTGTTTTTCAGAAATCGTCCGCTTTATTGCAAGTAATAATGAATGTGACCAAGGCGTATAAAGGCTCGGCGAATGGTGCAAAACGAAACTTCAGCCACTGCAACTGCGGTTGAACCACTCAAAATCCAAGACATCAAAGTCATCGATAATGTTAAACTTAAAAAGGCTATTACCGCTGCGGCGCTTGGCAACGCGATGGAATGGTTTGATTTCGGTGTCTATGGCTTTGTGGCCTATGCCTTGGGGCAGGTGTTCTTTCCGAATGCTGCCCCCGGTATTCAGACCATTGCAGCATTGGCAACATTTTCGGTGCCATTTCTTGTCCGCCCACTTGGCGGACTATTTTTCGGAGTGATGGGTGATCGCTTCGGACGTCAAAAAGTGCTGTCGCTAACGATCATCATCATGGCTGCAAGCACGTTCTGTATCGGCCTTATTCCGTCCTATGCAACCATTGGCATCTGGGCACCAGTCTTGCTGCTCATCTGTAAGCTCGTTCAAGGCTTCTCTGTGGGCGGTGAATATACGGGCGCAGCCATTTTTGTTGCGGAATATGCACCCGATCGCAGGCGTGGCTTCCTTGGTAGTTGGCTTGATTTTGGTTCGATTGCTGGTTTTGTGATGGGCGCCGGACTGGTTGTGTTTTTAAGCACAATGATGGGCGAGGCTGCGTTTCTCGATTGGGGATGGCGTCTGCCGTTCTATCTGGCGGCACCACTTGGGCTGATCGGGCTATATCTTCGCCATGCGGCAGAAGAAACGCCAGCCTTCACTCAGCAGCTGGAGCGCATGGAAAAGGAAGACAAAGACGCGATTGAAGATCGTCCGCGCATATCTTTTAAAGAGATTGTTCGCAGCTATTGGAAGTCATTGTCAGTGTGCATCGGCATGGTTCTTGTAACCAATATCACCTACTACATGCTGCTGACTTACATGCCGACATATCTGTCACAAAGCCTTGGCTATTCCGAGGACCATGGCGTTCTCATCATTATTGTTGTGATGATAGGGATGCTCTTTGTGCAGCCGGTTGTTGGCTTCTTTAGTGACCGATTTGGACGCCGACCCTTTCTGCTTATTGGTAGTCTGGGTTTGCTATTTCTGTCGTTGCCGGCATTTCATCTCGTTACGAGCGGTAACACGCCAGAGATTTTTGCAGGCCTTCTCGTCTTAGCGGTTTTCCTGAACTGTTTGACTGGGGTTATGGCATCAACTTTGCCTGCTTTGTTCCCAGCAAGAATACGCTACAGCGCATTGGCGAGTGCGTTTAATATCTCGATCATTATCGCGGGCCTGACGCCGACACTGGCCGCCTGGTTGGTGGAGGCGACCGACAGTCTTTATGTGCCAGCCTATTATCTGATGATCGCTTCGATTGTTGGTCTGATAACGGCATTCTTTCTGCCAGAAACAGCCAATAAGCCACTTCGTGGCGATACGCCGAGTGCGTCGAATAAGTCGGAAGCAAAGCAGCTGCTTCAAGAGGCCTATGACCATATTGAAGAGCGCGTGGAAGATATCGATGAAAAGATCGCATCGCTTGAAGGCGATATAGAAGCGCTGAGAATACGCAGGCAATCGCTTGTGGATCGCCATCCCAAGCTGAACTGATGCTTAAAAACAAAAATGCCGGGCAATGCCCGGCATTTTCTTGTCTCGTGTAATCTAATCTCAGTTAGCCGGTGCCGGTTGTGCAGGTGCTGGATCCGCAGGTTTTTCGGCTTCACCGGCAGCAGGTGCTGCTTCGCCTTCAGGCTTCGCTTCCCCACCCTCAGCAGGTGCTGCGGCAGCAGTTGGAAGCGGTGCAGGATTGTCAGCAAGAGTACGCAGGAACGCAATCAGATCCGCGCGTTCATTGTCCTTTTTGTCGCCAGCAAAGCCCATGGCTGTGCCTTTGATATAACCTTTAGGCGAGGTGAGGAACTTGTTGAGATGTTCATAATCCCATTTGTTTCCTTCGGCACCAAAAGCCTTCATGGCAGCGGAATAGCCAAAGCCATCAACAGATGCGGCTGGGCGGTCCAACACATCCCAAAGATGCGGTCCAACTTTGTTGGCTCCACCTTTTTCAGACGTATGACATGCTGCACAGCGCTTGAAAACAGTCTCACCGCGCGCAGGGTCAGCGGATTGCATCAGAACAGCAATCGACACTTCTTCCTTGGCTGGGGCTGCTTCACCGCCTGTTGAAGCTTCTGCTGCTTCAATTATGAAACCTGGCTTTTCAGGTGCGGGTGCATGAAAAAGCGTATCGGACAGAATGCCCGTTGTCATGACAACGAAAACCGTTGCCAGAAAAGCCATGATAAATTTGTTCGTCCGGGTTGAATTCATCGCCGGTCAGCGCTCCCTCTACTCAACGCCTCCAAAGGCCGGCATGCAAAACCTATGTGTAAGTCTGGCAAGTCTCTCCCCGGCATTGGGCGGAAACTAGGTCTTTTACGGGGGGGGTGCAACACTTATAAGGGCTGCTACCCCCGTGACTTTTTGACACTTTTGCTGCAATGGGTGGGTAGATAAATGTCAAAAGAAGGCGCAATAAGACCTTTCTGACTAAACCATACATGACGAGATGATCATGCTTCAGACTTTGAAAACACTGACACTCATTCCGGCTCGAATGGCCTCGGTGCGCCTGCCAAACAAGCCTCTTGCGGATATTTGCGGCAAGCCGATGATTGTTCATGTGGCAGACCGGGCTGTGGCCGCAAAGCTTGGTCGCACGGTGGTTGCGACGGACAGTGAAGAGGTTTTTGCTGCCGTTCAGGCGCATGGTCATGAGGTCATTATGACGCGCAGTGATCATGAGTCGGGATCGGACCGAATTTATGAAGCGCTGCAAAAAGTCGACCCGAATGGCGAGGTCGAAGCAGTGGTCAATGTGCAGGGCGATCTGCCGACCATCGATCCTGAAACAATCCGCCGCTCTTTGCTGCCGCTCGTTGATGGGCCTGCCGATATTGCAACGCTTGGCGTCGAGATCACGGTTGATGAGGAAAAGGTCAATCCTAACGTGGTCAAGATCGTTGGCTCACCAATGAATGGCGGCGAACGTCTGCGCGCACTTTATTTCACGCGCGCGACCGCCCCTTATGGCGATGGTCCGCTTTATCACCACATCGGTCTTTATGCCTATCGCCGTGCGGCGCTTGAGCGTTTTGTGAAGATTGGCCCATCTGTGCTTGAAAAGCGCGAAAAGCTTGAACAGTTACGCGCACTTGAAGACGGAATGCGCATAGAAGCCGAGATTGTCCGCACCGTTCCGCTTGGCGTTGATACGCAGGCCGATCTTGACCGGGCACGGGAAATTATCGCAAAGGGTTTATAACCAGAAGAAGCCCTCAAAACAGACGAGGGTATTTGAGAAAGTACGGACACGATGAAGACCAACAGGATTTCCTTTCAGGGTGAAGCGGGCGCCAATTCCGATACGGCTTGCCGCAACATGTTTCCCGATATGGAGCCTTTGCCGTGCCCGACTTTTGAAGATGCGTTTAACGCGGTTGAAAGCGGTGCTGCCGACCTCGCGATGATTCCAATTGAGAACACGCTTGCTGGTCGCGTTGCCGATATTCATTATTTGCTGCCGCTGGCTGATATTCATATCGTTGGCGAATATTTCCTGCCGATCCATTTCCAGCTGATGGTGCTTCCGGGCGTCAAGCGCGAAGAAATTAAGACTGTACATAGCCATGTTCATGCGCTTGGTCAGTGCCGCAAGGTCATCCGCGAGAACGGCTGGAAGCCGGTCATTGCCGGCGATACGGCAGGTGCTGCGCGTCTTGTTGCTGATATGCAGGACCGTTCGATGGCAGCGCTCGCACCGCGCTTAGCGTCTGAACTTTATGGTCTCGATATTCTGGAAGAGAACGTCGAAGACGCAGAAGACAACGTGACCCGTTTCGTTGTTCTGTCCAAAACCAAGAAATGGGAACCGCGTCCCGAAAAGGACGAGCGTATTATCACGACCTTCGTGTTTCGCGTGCGCAACGTTCCCGCCGCCCTTTACAAAGCAATGGGCGGCTTTGCGACCAATGGCGTCAATATGACCAAGCTGGAAAGCTATCAGGTTGGCGGACGTTTCATTGCTACGCAGTTTTATGCGGATATTGAAGGTCATCCTGAAGACCGTAATGTGCAGCTTGCTTTGGAAGAACTGGCGTTTTTCTCAAAGGAAGTGCGGATTCTCGGCGTCTATAAAGGCAGCGATATTCGTGGAACGCAGCTGCTGGCGGCGGAGTAATCAGCATTTTCAGCGAAAGTGGGAACCGGTTTCGCGTGGGAAAATGCGTAGAGATAGTTAGAGCGGCTGGTCCGCTCTAACCCTCCACCCAAGCTCTGATCAAATGGGTTGCGATGGCACCGCTTGCCGGTACACGCAGCCCATTTTCATGAGTGCCTGCAAGCATGGCGCGTACTTCCGCCTTGTCGAACCAGCGGCCGTCTTCGAGTTCTGAGCGATCAATAGTGAAGTCGTCAGACAGTACCTCGGCGTGACAGCCGATCATCAGCGAATAGGGGAACGGCCAAGGCTGGCTCGCATGATAGCCAACACGCCCGATCTGAAGTCCCATTTCCTCAAAACTTTCGCGACGAACTGCTGCTTCAATCGTCTCGCCATGCTCGATAAATCCTGCAAGGCACGAATAAGAACCAGCAGTAAAATGCGCGCTGCGTGCGAGAATGCACTTTTCACCGCGAACCGGCAGCATAATCGCCACCGGATCGGTGCGCGGAAAGTGTTCGGCACTGCAATTTGGACAAACGCGCTTTGCACCACCGGCGCGCATTTCGCTTTTGGTGCCACAACGCCCGCAAAAGCGATGGTTGTTATGCCATGCGCTCAGTGCTCCAGCCTGTGCCAGCGCACCAACAATATCCGAAGAAACCAGTCCTTCCATATAAATGCTGCGATAATCTTGCGCGCGGTAAGGCTGCTCGATTGCATCCGGATCAAGCGGTGCCATCAGTGCAACAATCGGCGCATCATCCTGTAAGCCGAGCAGAATGGGCTCATGCAAATCTGGTGAAAACGCTTGTGCTTCACTAAGCGAGAACAAGGCGCGGGGTGCGTTTTCCTGCGTGTAATCAAGCAGTAGTTTGTTACCGCCGAGAACCATCACACGGGTTTCCGGCAATTCCAGCGCAGTAAAAGCGGAATCGTCCTGTCGCTTTTCGGATAGGCGATCAATGCGGTTGCCTGCAAAGCCGACAAGGCGGCTCGGCTCAATTTCCGGCAGGTCGTAAAGGCGAAAAGCCATGATGTTCTCGGGAAACGTTTGTGAGGGGATCAGAGTGCAGCGCGAATGTCTTCAATCAGCTTTTGCGCTTCAGCATCGCTATAAGGCTCGCGTGTGCCATGACCCCAGACAGGTCCGGGCCAGCCAGCGTCACCTTCATTGCGCGCAATCACATGCATGTGCAGCTGGCGAACCATATTGCCCAAAGCGCCTGTATTGATTTTGAGGCAATTGGTGGTGCTTTTAAGTGCCTGCGAAACGATTGCCGCTTCAAAGGTCAGCATGGTCTGATCAAGCGGCGTCAGGTCGTGAATTTCTGATAGTTTGGCACGGCGCGGCACAAGGATCAGCCAGGGCCAGCGCTTATCATTCATCAATCGCAGCTCGCAAAGGCCAAGCTTGGCCACTAAAAAAGTATCGGCATCGAGCCGTTTATCGAGTTCAAACTGTTCCATAGAATAATTCTTATCAGTTTTTTTGTCTCTGCGCTTGCTTTTTGCGTGGTAATTGACGATATGCAGCGTGGGAGGTTGGTGGTGGACGAGCCACTCGCCAACCGGGTCAGGTCCGGAAGGAAGCAGCCCCAACGAGCACGGCACGGGTCATCGTGCCAGCCTCCCACCTTTCTAAAACGATCATGGTTGTTGATGGTTGATAAGCCATCGCCAAAGCCACTTTCGTCTCTGGTCCAAACTGTTTAGAGTTTGTTGATCGGAACAAGCGAACAGAGAACGGAAGGGTCGCAATGGACACAAAATCCGAAACTGGCGCTTATCGCGTTCTCGCCCGCAAATACCGCCCCCAGAATTTCAATGATCTGATCGGCCAGGAGCCGATGGTCCGCACGCTGAAAAATGCGTTCGAGACTGGCCGTATTGCGCAGGCATGGATGCTGACTGGTGTGCGCGGTGTGGGCAAGACGACGACGGCCCGTATTCTGGCGCGTGCGCTCAATTACAAGACCGATACTGTCGATCAGCCGTCCATTGATCTCTCCGTAATGGGTGAGCATTGTCAGGCGATCATGGAAGGCCGCCATGTCGACGTGATCGAAATGGATGCGGCCTCGCATACCGGTATCGACGATATTCGCGAAATCATCGAACAGGTGCGATATCGCCCTGTGTCGGCACGCTACAAAGTCTACATCATCGACGAAGTGCACATGCTGTCCAATCAGGCCTTCAACGGTCTGTTGAAGACGCTTGAAGAGCCGCCGCCGCATGTGAAGTTTATCTTCGCCACCACCGAAATTCGCAAAGTGCCGATCACGGTTCTGTCGCGCTGTCAGCGTTTTGACTTGCGCCGTATCGAATCGGGAACGCTCGCCGCACATCTGCGTCGCATTGCCGAAGCAGAAGCGATCGAAGTCGATGATACATCGCTTGCGATGATTGCGCGCGCGGGCGAAGGCTCGGCACGCGATTCGCTCTCGATCTTCGATCAGGCGATTGCGCATGGTGCGGGTCATGTTTCAGCAGAAGCTGTGCGCTCGATGCTTGGCCTTGCCGACCGCGCCCGTATTATCGATCTTTTTGAGATGATTATGCGTGGTGATGTGGCTGGTGCTTTGACCGAGTTCCGCGCGCAATATGATGTCGGTGCTGACCCATCTGTCGTGCTGACCGATCTTGCTGATTTCAACCATCTGGTGACACGTCTGCGTTTTACGCCGGATGTGGCAGAAGATGTTTCGCTCTCGGAAGATGAACGCGTGCGTGGCCGCGACTTCTCGCAAAAGCTCTCGGTACGCGTGCTTTCGCGGACTTGGCAGATGCTGCTTAAAGGCATTGCGGAAGTGGATACGGCAACGCGTCCTGTGCAGGCGGCGGAAATGCTGTTGATCCGTCTGGCCCATGCTGCTGATCTTCCAACGCTGGATGAAGCGCTGCGTGGCTTGGAAAATGGTTCGGTCTCGGCACCACGTCCGCAGCCTTCAGGTGGCGCAAGGCCCAATGGCGGCTCGCAGCCAGAAGCGCGCAGCAGTGTTGATGCAGTTGCCGCCTCAACCATGATGCCAGCATCGGGTGGTCCTGCAACGGCCATGCGTTTGGTCGAAACACAGCCGCAACCGGTTCAACCGCCTGCTCCTCAGCAGTTTGTCGATAACACGCCGCAGCCTTCGGTTCAGATCAACAGCCTCAACGATATTGTGACGCTGGCCGATAAGTTCCGCGACATGCAGTTCAAGATTCTGGTCAAGAACTGTGTTCGTCTGTCGTCTATTGCGGTAGGGCGGCTTGAAATCGGCCTCACGGATGATGCGCCAAAATCCTTGCCGAGCGATATTTCGCAGCGCCTGCATAACTGGACTGGCATTCGCTGGGTGGTAACGGTTGCACGTGATGTTTCTGGGCAAACCGTTGCCGAAGCTGAAACCGAGCGTCGCGATAATCTTGTGACCGATGCGCGTGCTGACCCGGATGTCGCAGCCATTCTCGCGGCTTTTCCCGGTGCAAAGATCACTGACGTCCGCATTGCGGTTGCAGAACAGAGCGACGATGACGATATAGACCTCGATGTAGTTGAAGACCTGCCCGGTGCGCCTTCTGACGATGACTGAATTTTAGAGCGCATCCCGAAAAGTGCGAAGCGGTTTTCGGAGTATGATGCGCGTTCAAAAAATGATGGAGTGAACCCATGCGTGACATGATGGGCATGATGAAACAGGCGAAGGAATTGCAGGCCAAGATGAAGGTCATGCAGGATGAAATCGCCAATCTTGAAGCGACCGCTTCTTCGGGTGGCGGTCTTGTTACGGTCACGCTTTCGGGCAAGGGCACCTTGTCTTCGCTTAAGATCGATCCTTCGATGATGAAGGAAGAGGATACTGAAATCCTCGAAGACCTGATCATCGCAGCTCATAATGATGCCAAGGCGAAGCTCGAAGCTGAAATGGCTGAAAAGACCCAGTCGCTGACCGCTGGTCTGCCAATTCCTCCGGGTTTCAAACTACCATTCTAGGCGATGAGGGGGCGATTAAGCCCCCATTTCATTTTCCCCTACTTTCCAACTTCATAAAGCAGCATGTCCAAACGTATTGCCGGTCCTGAAATTGAACGTCTTATCCAGCTTCTGGCGCGAGTGCCGGGATTGGGTCCGCGTTCTGCGCGTCGCGCGGCGTTGCACCTGATCAAAAAGAAAGAGGCGCTTCTGGTGCCGCTTGGCGGTGCAATGCAGGAAGCGGCTGAAAAAGTGCGTATCTGCTCGTGCTGCGGTAATGTCGATACCAGCGACCCTTGCACGATCTGCACAGACGACCGCCGTGATCCATCCGTGCTGATCGTCGTGGAAGACGTATCCGATCTCTGGGCGCTGGAACGCGCTGGCACCATGAATGTCCGTTATCATGTGCTCGGCGGCCGCCTGTCCCCGCTGGATGGGGTGGGGCCGGATGATCTCAACATCAAGGGTCTGGTCGAGCGGGTTGCATCGGGTGGCATCACGGAAGTGATTCTAGCAGTCAACGCCACTGTCGAAGGGCAGACGACCGCGCATTATATCACCGATCAGCTGACGAATTTTGAGGTTCGTGTGACACGGCTTGCGCATGGCGTGCCGGTTGGTGGCGAGCTTGATTATCTTGATGAAGGAACGCTTGCGGCAGCTCTGCGGGCGCGAACTGCACTCTGACATTCAACTCGGGAGAGGTATATGAAGGCTGCATTCTGGAAACGACGCCTGACCACGGCTCTTTGTCTGTTTGCAGCATGCGCTGCCTCCCCATCTCTGGCTGCCCCTTCCAAAGCGCAAATTGAAAGCCAGTATCGCAACTGGATTGAAAAAGACCTTTGGCCCGAAGCCAAAGCCGCAGGCGTTTCGCGGCCTGTCTTTGAGCAGGCTTTTGCGGGCGTCAGCATCAACTGGAAACTGCCTGATCTGGTTATCCCGGGCGAAAAGCCCACTGGACCCAAAGAGCAGAAACAGGCTGAATTCGGCGCACCGGGCAAATATTTCAATGCGAAGACTGTCGGCAGCGTCACGAGCGGCGGCAAGGCACGGCTTAGCCAGAATGCAAGCCTGCTCAAAAGCATTGAGCAGCAATATGGCGTGCCGGGCCGCATTGTTGTTGCCATATGGGGTCGTGAGTCAGGTTTCGGGACAGTCAAAATTCCTTACAATGCCTTTGAAGTGCTTGGCACCAAGGCGTTCATGGCAACGCGCAAGGATATGTTTCGCAAGGAGCTGATAGCAGCGCTTCAAATTACATCGCGCGGTTACATCGCTAATGGTTCGATGAAAAGCTCGTGGGCGGGTGCGCTGGGTCAGCCGCAGTTCATGCCAACCTCTTATCTAAAACATGCTGTTGATTTTGATGGCGATGGCAAGCGCGACATCTGGAATTCGGTTCCCGATACGCTGGCATCGATTGCAAATTACCTTAAAATCCACGGTTGGCAGGTAGGCCGCGACTGGGGCTATGAAGTGAATGTCCCTCAGAATATCTCGTGTTCTCTGGAAGGGCCAGATCAGGGCAAGACATTCGCCGAATGGTCAAAGCTTGGCATCACCCGCGCAAACGGCAAGGCGTTTCCGGCCAATGAAATGCGCGGCGAGGGCTTTCTGCTGATGCCTGCTGGTCGCTATGGCCCGGCCTTCATCGTGACGCCGAATTTCTACGTCATCAAAGATTACAATATGAGCGATCTCTATGCGCTGTTTATCGGCCATATTGGCGACCGCATCGCCTATGGTGCGGGTGATTTTCAGACGCAGTGGGGTAATGTCGGCACCATGTATCGCTCTGATATTCTGGCGATGCAAAAGCGCATGCAGGCGCAAGGTTATGATATTGGTAAGGCCGATGGTCTGCCGGGCTTCAAAACCCGTCGTTCGATTGGTTTGTGGCAGTCAAAGAATGGAATGGCACCATCGTGCTTTACCCAGCCTGAACTGGTTAAATCCATTCGCTAAAATTTGCGCCGGAGTGAGATAATCGCTCCGGCGCAAAACTTTAGGCAGCCTTTGTCAGCATACCGTGCGGGTCGAGCACGAATTTCTTCGCCACGCCTTGATCAAAGCTTTCATAGCCTTGAGGTGCATCTTCCAGCGAAATTACCTGCGCATTGACGATATCGGCAATGTTCAGACGTCCATGCAGAATGGCCTGCATGAGCTGGCGGTTATATTTAACCACCGGCGTCTGACCCGTATGGAAAGACTGTGCCTTTGCCCAGCCAAGACCAAAGCGCAGCGACAGGCTTCCCTGCTTGGCTGCACTGTCAACAGCTCCCGGATCTTCCGTCACATATAATCCCGGAATACCGATAGAACCTGCCGGGCGGGTAATTTCCATCATCTGGTTGAGAACAATAGCGGGTTGCTCGCCGCCACTATGGCCGCGGGCTTCAAAGCCGACAGCGTCAATGGCGCTGTCCACTTCATTGCTTCCGGTCACTTCCGCAATCATATCACCAAGCCGGTCGCTGGCTGAAAGATCTATCGGCTCGAAGCCGACCTTTCGGGCGTGTTCCAGTCGTTCCTTGTTGAAGTCGCCAACCATGACGACCGCAGCGCCAAGGATACGGGCAGATGCGGCAGCAGCAAGTCCGACTGGTCCGGCGCCCGCCACATAGACAATGGAGCCAACACCGACACCCGCTTTCACCGCTCCATGGAAACCTGTCGGTAGAATATCGGATAGCATGGTCAGGTCGCGGATTTTCTCGATGGCTTGTTCGCGATCTGGGAATTTCAGCAGATTGAAATCGGCATAAGGCACCATGACATAGCGTGCCTGTCCGCCGATCCAGCCGCCCATATCGACATAGCCGTACGCGCCGCCTGCGCGTGATGGGTTGACCGTCAGGCAAACGCCGGTGTCCTGCGACTTGCAGCAGCGGCAGCGCCCACAGGCGACGTTAAAGGGAACGGAAACGATGTCGCCCACTTCGAGCATTTCGACATCGCTACCCTTTTCGATCACTTCGCCGGTGATTTCATGGCCAAGCACAAGGCCGGGCATTGCAGTGGTGCGCCCGCGCACCATGTGCTGATCAGAGCCGCAAATATTAGTTGTGATGACTTTCAGGATGACTGCATGATCCAGCTTACGACCATTAGGTGCGCTTAGCACCGGATCATCAATGTCACAAACTTCGACTTTACCCGGGCGCATATACACAACGCCTCTATTCCTGCTCATGTCTACCTCCTCCAGATTGACAGTGCGGGGATATACCCGTGTGTGAAGCCTACAGCGGTTATCGGTCGGGGAGTTGTTCTGTGCGCGACATGTCCGGTTCTCTCGTCAGCATGTCCGCGAAAGATTTAAGCGCTTTTGTCTGATAGCGATCATTATGCGAAAGCATCAAGAACTGTCGTTGAGGCAATGCAAAATTGGCTTTGACCAATGTGCCCGCTGCCAGATGGGGTGCAGCAACCAGTTCGGAAATTGCAGTGACGTAATTGCCGGATAAAACCGCCGAGCAAATCGCCTCATTGGACGGCAGTTCAAGCGCAATGTTCAGACGCGCCGGATTATAGCCTGCGACGCGTGCTGCATCTTCGAACACGCTGCGTGTTCCTGACCCATGTTCGCGCAATATCCACTGGCCGGTAAACAATGTATCCCATGTGAGCTTTCCGGCACCGTGCCATTCATGTTCAGGCTTCGTGACGACGATCAGCTTGTCGGTGCCCACCTTGCGAAGCGAAAGGTTTGGAGCCTGCACAGCACCTTCCACAAGGCCGATATCTGCCAAACCGGCCTCAGTCGCTTGCGTCACGCTTTCGGTATTACCGAGCGTCAGGCGCACATCGATCATCGGATATGCCGCATGAAACTGCGCCAGATAAGGCGGCAGCCAATAGCTCGCAATGGTCTGGCTGGCATGAATTGCGAGAATGCCACGTTTGCCGCCGCCAAGCTCCGACAACATACGCTCTGCCGATTGCGCGCGCGCCAGTGTCGCCCGCGCTTCATCGAGAAACATGCGGCCATCGCCGGTTAGCTCAATCCGCCGTCCGACCCGGTTGAAAAGCATCGCTCCATATCGATCTTCCAGCGTGCGAATGGCCGAACTCACCGCCGATGGCGTGAGATTAAGTGCCTCTGATGCGCGAGTAAGATGCTCGCGCTCGGCCACTTCTATAAAAATACGTAACTGTTCCAGTGTCATAGCTATAATCGTTCGATTTTATCGAATGAATTGTGCCATATTATGCGATGGAATGAACAGAGGAAAAGGCGCATCAGATTGGAAAATATTTCTCCTGATATGAATGCCGATTCCGATGACCACCGCAACTGCCACCAAATTCCAGAACATTCTCCCCGGACTAGCGCTTAGTCTGGCGGTATCGGCGGTCGCGGTCGGTTTGGAAAAGATCGAGGAACATTATACCGGCAAAGCATGGCTGGAAGCACTGGTTCTGGCAATTCTTCTTGGAACAGCCGTTCGCACCATTTTTCGTCCGGGTAAGCAATTTTCCAAAGGCATCAGCTTTTCAGCAAAACTTCTGCTGGAGATTGCCGTGGTGTTGCTTGGTGCGTCGATCAGCGCAAGTGCGGTGATTGATGCGGGGCCTGGGCTTATCCTCGGCATTGCCTGTGTGGTCGCCATTGCGATCACGTTAAGCTATGGCATTGGTCGGGTACTGAAGCTGCCGCATCGCATGGCCATTCTTGTTGCTTGCGGAAATTCGATTTGCGGCAACTCGGCGATTGCGGCAACGGCTCCCGTCATTGGTGCTGACAGTGAAGACGTAGCCGCATCCATTGCCTTTACCGCCATTCTGGGCGTCGTTGTTGTGTTGCTACTGCCGTTGCTGGTGCCGCTGCTTGGAATGTCTTTTACGCAATATGGCGTTCTTGCAGGGTTGACGGTCTATGCCGTGCCGCAGGTGCTTGCTGCAACCGCGCCCGTTGCTGCAATCAGCGTTCAGCTTGGCACGCTGGTCAAGCTGGTGCGGGTGCTGATGCTGGGTCCGGTTATTCTGACACTGTCTGTTTTGGCCGGAAATAAAGATGCTGAAGTGAAGCCCGGTTTTCTGCAACTCGTGCCATGGTTCATCATCGGTTTTCTAGGCATGATGGTGTTGCGCTCGTTGCACCTGATCCCGGAAACCATTCTCCCCATGATCCATATTTCATCCACGGCACTGACCATCATTTCAATGGCCGCTCTGGGGCTTGGAGTTGATGTTCGATCTGTGGCTTCGGCTGGCGGTCGCGTCACCCTTGCGGCCATCTTGTCGCTGCTGGCACTTGGTGCGATCAGTCTGGGCCTGATCCATTTGCTTGGTGTTGTTTGATTTTCCGTCTGCGCGGATTGTCCGTTCAAAAATCCACTTGATCCTCTAGTCACTAGAGATGTTACGACGCTTTAAATTCGTAACAGGAATGTTGAAATGGATCGCAATTACCTCAAAGAAACGGCGCTTCTCGACTTCAGCTCGGCGACACTTCAGGAACTGATGACTTCAAAAGCCTGGTTTGATCTCAATAGCTTTGAGAGGATTGGTGCGGCATACGACTTTGTGCGTGATGAGATCAAGTTCGGATATAACAGCAGCGATAATATTACGGCATCTGCCGTGCTGGCCGATGGCTATGGCCAGTGCAACACCAAAGGCACTCTGTTGATGGCCTTGCTGCGTGGGCTTGGTGTTCCTTGCCGCTTGCATGGTTTCACGATCCATAAGGATCTCCAACGCGGTGTCGTGCCTGAACTGGCCTACGCCCTTGCACCTGAGAGCATTTTACATAGCTGGATCGAAATCTGGCACGACGGGCGCTGGATCAATCTGGAAGGCTTCATTCTGGATCGCCCTTTTTTGCGCGCACTGCAAAACAGGTTCGGGCGCGATGGTGAAAGCCTGTGTGGATATGGTGCGGGAACAGATTGCTTGTCTGCTCCGCAGGTCGATTGGATCGGTGAAGACACCTACATACAACGCACCGGAATTAACACTGATCTTGGGTTGTTCGACACACCTGATGACTTTTATACGCTGCATCAGCAGAAATTCGGCTGGCTGCGTGGACAGATTTATCGGCATATTGTCAGGTATTGGATGAATGCACGGGTGAAGCGCATCAGAGCGGGAAAGATACCCGAATTGCCAAAAGCGGCAAAAGTGCATCGTCATATATCCAGCGTTTAAGAATTTTTTGACCAAAGAAAAAGCCCGCCATTTGGCGGGCTTTCTCGTATTTATTGAAGTGCCGAAAACTTAGTTGTTTTCCGACTTCTTCATTGCGGCAGCGAGAATGTCGCCGAGCGATGCACCGGAATCGGTCGAGCCGTACTGAGCGACTGCTTCCTTTTCTTCAGCGATTTCCAGAGCCTTGATGGAGACCTGCAGCTTGCGGGTCTTCTTGTCGAAGGCGATGACGCGAGCGTCAACTTTCTGGCCAACGGTGAAGCGTTCTGGACGCTGTTCGTCACGATCACGCGACAGATCCGAACGCTTGATGAAGCTTTCGAGATCGTGGTCAACGAGACGGACTTCAAGGCCACCATCGGTAACAGCTGTGACTTCACAGGTTACAACGGCGTTCTTGCGCAGATCACCCGAAGCTGCTGCTTCGCCGACCTTGTCGCCGGAAAGCTGCTTGATGCCGAGCGAGATGCGTTCCTTTTCGATGTCAACGTCGAGAACAACGGCCTTAACAACTTCGCCCTTGTTGTATTCTTCGATGACCTGTTCGCCTGGACGGTTCCAGTCGAGATCGGAAAGGTGAACCATGCCGTCAACGTCGCCGTCGAGACCAATGAACAGACCGAATTCGGTCTTGTTCTTGACTTCGCCTTCAACGATTGTGCCCTGTGGGTACTTGTCAGCAAAGGTCGTCCATGGGTTGTCGAGAGTCTGCTTGAGACCGAGGGAGATACGGCGCTTAACCGGATCAACTTCGAGCACAACAACTTCGACTTCCTGAGTGGTCGACAGGATCTTGCCTGGGTGTACGTTCTTCTTGGTCCACGACATTTCTGAAACGTGGATCAGACCTTCGATACCTGGCTCGATTTCGACAAATGCGCCGTAATCGGTGATGTTGGTTACAGTACCGGTGATCTTTTTGCCGATCGGGTACTTCGCACCAATGCCATCCCAAGGATCGTTCTCGAGCTGCTTCATGCCGAGCGAGATACGATGTGTATCCTGGTTGATACGGATGATCTGCACCTTGACCGACTGGCCAATTGTGAGGATTTCCGAAGGATGGTTGACGCGGCGCCATGCCATGTCGGTAACGTGCAGGAGGCCGTCAATGCCGCCGAGGTCAACGAACGCACCGTAATCGGTGATGTTCTTGACAACGCCGTCAACAACCTGACCTTCTTCAAGGTTCTGAACGATTTCCGAACGCTGTTCCGCACGGCTTTCTTCAAGAACGGTACGACGCGAAACAACGATGTTGCCGCGACGCTTGTCCATCTTGAGGATTTCGAAAGGCTGTGGGACGTGCATAAGTGGGGTAACGTCGCGGATTGGACGAATGTCCACCTGCGAACGTGGAAGGAACGCAACTGCGCCGTCCAGATCAACGGTGAAGCCACCCTTAACCTGATTGAAGATGACGCCGTCGACGCGTTCGCTGTTTGCGAACTTCTGCTCGAGCTTGCCCCAGCTTTCTTCACGACGTGCTTTTTCGCGCGACAGAACAGCTTCGCCGAGTGCGTTTTCGATACGCTCAACGTAAACTTCAACTTCGTCGCCCGGCTTCATCGAGCCGTCTTTGCCCTTCGCGCCGAATTCCTTCAGCGGTACGCGACCTTCGACCTTGAGGCCGGCATCGATGATTGCCATGTCTTTTTCGATGGCAACGATGCGACCCTTTACAACATAACCTTCTGCAAGGTCATTGTTGGCAAAGGATTCAGCCAGCAGCGATTCGAAGTCTGCGAGGGAGGGATTGAATTCAGACATAAATACTCCTGATGCATCCGGTATAAAACAACATCGGATGCGGCGCCGGGGGTTAGAGTTGCGTTAGGCCTGTCCTTCGGCTCCGTCTCTTAAGAGACAACCGGCGCGTGGAACGCGAAGTCAGGTTATAAGTTTGGGTGAGCCCTATATAGGAACAAAACCCGGATTATTCAGCGTTTCAGAGGCATTATTCTATCAGAAAGTTGTAAAACTGTCCCGATATTATGCCTTGTGCTGCGCAAGAGCATGATCAATCAGCTTTTTCGCGGCCAGAAATGCCGCTTCTATACTCATTTTGCTCGTATCTAGCAAGTGCGCGTCTTCCGCAGGCTTAAGGGGCGAATCCGTGCGGTTCATGTCGCGCTCGTCGCGCTTTTTGAGATCGGCTAAAATCTCATCAAAATCAGCTGTGCCGCCTTTGGCAATAATCTCGTCAAAGCGACGCTGGGCGCGGACTTCTGGCGATGCAGTTACAAAGAGCTTTATCTGCGCCTGCGGGCAGACCACCGTTCCAATGTCTCGACCATCAAGCACACTTGAAGGCAATGCATTGCCAAAACTGCGCTGTGCTTCAACAAGAGCGCGGCGCACGGCAGGCATGACCGCCACTTTTGATGCCGCTTCGCCAATGGCGTGGGCCGAAAGCACGGCCTTATCCATATCATGCAGATTGAGATTGAGCGCCACATCCGCCGCAATCGCCTCATCATCAAGCGGGAGCGCCTTATCGAGCAGCGCTTTCGCCACTGCGCGATAGGTCAGGCCGGTATCAAGGTGTGGCATGCCGTAATGAATGGCAATGCGCCGGGCAAGGGTTCCCTTGCCCGAGGCTGCTGGTCCGTCGATGGCTACGACGAAACTTGTCATTGCTTCTCGCTGACTTCGATTTTTGCACCAAGGCCGGGCATCATTGTCATGAATTCCGGGAACGAAGTGGCGATCATCGTGCTGTCATCAACGGTGACTGGCTTTTCAGCGGCCAGCCCCATGACAAGGAAGCTCATCGCAATCCGGTGATCGAGATGTGTGGCAACGGTGCCGCCGCCAAGACCTTTGCCGTCAGGACGACCGCGAACCGTAAGCGACATTTCGCCTTCGGTGCAATCAACGCCATTGGCTTCAAGGCCGCGCGCAACTGCTGCAAGACGATCTGATTCTTTGACGCGCAGCTCATCAAGACCGTCCATGACGGTTTCGCCTTCCGCAAAGGAGGCTGCAATCGCCAGAACCGGATATTCATCGATCATCGATGGTGCGCGTTCTGGTGGAACGACAACGCCCTTGAGCTTCGATGATTTCACACGCAGATCGGCAACATCTTCACCACCAGCAAGACGCGGATTGATGATTTCAATGTCTGCGCCCATTTCCTGCAATGTGAGAATAAGTCCGGTGCGGGTAGGGTTCATCAGGACATTAAGAATGGTAACGTCTGAACCTTCAACCAGCAGTGCCGCAACAAGCGGGAAGGCGGTTGAGGACGGATCGCCCGGTACGTCGATGGTCTGGCCGGTCAGTTTGCCCTGTCCGACGATACGGATATGGCGCACGCCGTCCTTATCGGTTTCAACCGTGAGATCGGCACCAAAGCCCTGAAGCATTTTTTCGGTGTGATCACGGGTCATGACTGGTTCGATGACCGTTGTAACGCCCGGCGTATTGAGGCCAGCAAGTAGCACTGCCGACTTCACCTGCGCGGATGCCATTGGCACGCGATAGCTGATCGGGTTCGCCGTCTTTGGACCAGTGAGCGTGAGCGGCAGGCGGTCGCCTTCGGCAGCCTTCACCTGAACACCCATCTCGCGCAGCGGATTGAGAACACGGCCCATCGGACGCGAGGTCAGTGATGCATCACCGATAAAGGTTGTGGTCATGTCGTATGTGCCGACAAGGCCCATGGTGAGACGGGCACCGGTTCCGGCATTGCCGAAATCAAGTGGCGCTTCCGGCTGCAAAAGACAGCCATTGCCGACACCATTGATGATCCAGATATCGCCGTCCTTGCGAATCTTGGCACCCATGGCCTGCATAGCGCGGCCTGTGTTGATAACGTCTTCACCTTCAAGCAGGCCTGTGATGCGGGTTTCACCCGCAGCAAGACCACCGAACATGAAGGAACGATGCGATATGGATTTGTCACCCGGAATGCGGATTTCGCCCTTTAAAGCCTCCGAGCGGCGGGCGGTTGCAGGTTTCGGGGTAGCGGAATGGGACATGGATTCTTCACTGTCTCATTTTGGCGTTATTCACGCTGGATTAATCAAAGCGGCAGCTTCCTAACACAGGAACAAGGCTTGGTCATCCGCCAATGCATATTTTCAGGTGTTGTAAACGCGCAGAATGAGTCTTTGGCTTTGACAAAAGCCGCAAATTACGTTTATGCACCAAACAACACCGTAAGGCGCATCTCCCGACTGATTGACGGTTAGGAGTTTGATGGCGAGCTTAATGCATGCAAGCGTCGCAGGCGCGACGGGGAAATCAACTCACGAGGCTAAACGTGTCAAAAGCTGAACTTGGAACCAAGCGCATTGATCCGGAAACGGGCAAGAAATTTTACGATCTCAATCGCGATCCGATTGTTTCGCCTTACAGCGGCATTTCCTACCCACGGTCGTATTTCGAAGCGAGCGTAGCGGAAAGCCGTGCGGCTGAGCAGGAAGAAGAAGCGGAAGAAGTCGATACCGCTCTCGAAAAGCCAGAATTCGTTTCTCTTGAGGATGCGGACGATGAAGCTAAGGGTGGCGAAGATTTGCCGGACCTCGACGATGATGTCGATCTTGGTGATGACGACGACGACACCTTCCTCGAAGAAGAAGAAGATGAAGACGACGACGTTTCGGGCATTCTCGGCGGCGGCGTCGGTGATGATGACGAAGAAGTTTAATCTTCTGTTCTCGAGATAGATTGAAACGAGGCGGCTCATTGAGCCGCCTCGTTGCTTTTTACGGCACCGCAAACGGCGGATAGATATTCGGCAAATTATTTTTGGCCGATGCGATAAGAGTTGCGATTTAGCTCTTGATCTTCTCTCAAACGCCATTTAAGAAGCCGCCACACCGGACAGAAATTTCTGTCTGGCCCACCTCGCAAGAGGTCTGATGGGGCCATAGCTCAGCTGGGAGAGCGCTTGCATGGCATGCAAGAGGTCAGCGGTTCGATCCCGCTTGGCTCCACCAAATTTCCAATTAATTCAGCGTCGTAAATAGCTTTTCTTGCCTCGATCATCGATGCAATATTTTCCACCGCGTGGACCGGTGCATATCAGGCCGTCGCGGCATGAGCATTCGTTGTTGGATGAGGATTGCATATTCGATTGAGCGGGACTGATCAAACCGACTGCACCCTTACTTGAGCCCATAAAAGCCTGGCAGGATTTTTTGCTGCCGCTGACTGAACCATCATTGCAGATGAAAATATCGCCACGGCAATGCGATATGCCTCCCTTGCTGCCGCTACAGGGGGTATTCGCTGCCTGTGAAGGTGTTATTGTCGTAATTTGCAAACCGATGATTATCAGTTTGATGACCCAGCCCGTTATCCGCATAGGTGCTGATATTAACGGGTGTTGAATTGCGTGCAACTGATTAAGATCAGGAAAAGCATAGACGCCACGTCGAGTCTCTTTTAGAGACTTCTATGGAGCTGGTCGGGAGAACATCTCAGCTCACATAATTCTGGGAGGAATGATGAATAAGAATGTTTCCGTCAATGATCGTCCGCTGTGGCAACCTGGTGCAAATCGCATTGTAGCGAGCGGGCTTGAACATTTTCGCGTGCAGGCAGAGGAGCGCGCAGGGCGGAAGCTTTCCGATTATCAGGCGCTGCATCGCTGGTCGATTGAGGATCGCGCTGCATTCTGGACGTTGATCTGGGATTTCTGTGATGTGATTGGTGAGCGCGGTGATACGGCGTTGATCGATAGTGGCCACATGCGCGAGGCAAAATTTTTCCCGGACGCAAAGCTTAATTTCGCAGAAAATCTTCTTCGCCATAAGGGTGAGGGCGAAGCAATCATCTTTCGCGGCGAAGACAAGGTCGAGCGCCGTCTGACATGGGATGATCTGCACGCGCTGGTCTCAAAACTCCAGCAGTTCATGTTGGCGGAAGGCGTCAAACCCGGCGACCGTATTGCAGGCATGATGCCCAATATGCCCGAAGCAATTGCGCTGATGCTGGCAGCTTCGTCTATCGGTGCGGTGTGGTCTTCGTGCTCGCCAGATTTCGGTTCACAGGGCGTTCTGGATCGGTTTGGTCAAATCGAGCCAAAACTGTTTTTCGCCTGTGACGGCTATTGGTACAATGGCAAGCGCATTGATGTGAGCGAGAAGATTGCCGAAGTGACGGCGAAACTTCCTAGCAGCAAGCGCACAGTTATCGTGACCTATCTGGGTGAAGCTGAGACTGTTGCAGCGAAAGCTAGAAATGGCATTGCGCTTGATGCAGCCCTCGCACCATTTGCTGCGAAGGACGTCGCGTTCACACGCCTGTCATTCGATCATCCGCTCTATATTCTGTTTTCGTCGGGCACGACCGGCATTCCGAAATGCATTGTTCACCGGGCTGGTGGTGTGCTGTTGCAACACCTCAAAGAACATCGTCTGCATGCCGATATTCGCGATGGCGATCGCTTATTCTATTTCACCACTTGTGGCTGGATGATGTGGAACTGGCTGGCATCCGGCATAGCGTCTGGCGCAACGCTTCTGCTTTATGATGGTTCACCATTCTATCCCGATGGCAATGTGCTGTTTGACTATGCGGCAGCAGAAAAAATGACCTATTTCGGCACGTCTGCAAAATTCATTGATGCGGTGCTGAAAGCTGGGCTTAAACCGCGCGAAACCCATGATATGTCTGCTTTGCGTACGGTTTCATCGACTGGTTCGCCGCTGTCGCCGGAAGGTTTTGCTTTCGTCTATGAAGCGATCAAGCCGGATGTGCATTTGGCCTCCATTTCCGGTGGCACTGATATTGTCTCCTGCTTCGTGCTAGGTGTTCCAACCGAAGCTGTCTGGCAGGGCGAAATTCAGGGCGCTGGTCTTGGTATGGCGGTCGATGTCTGGGACGACGATGGTAAGCCGGTGCGCCGTGAGAAAGGCGAGCTGGTCTGCACGAAGGCTTTTCCCTGTATGCCTCTGGAGTTCTGGAACGATCCCGAAGGCGCCAAATATCAGGCTGCCTATTTTGAGCGCTTTGACAATATCTGGTGCCATGGCGATTTCGCTGAATGGACCGAACATGATGGTATTGTGATTCACGGTCGTTCAGATGCGACACTTAATCCGGGTGGCGTGCGCATAGGTACCGCGGAAATCTACAATCAGGTCGAACAGATGGCAGAAGTCGCAGAAGCGCTCTGCATCGGGCAGGATTGGGACAATGATGTGCGGGTCGTGCTGTTTGTTCGGCTTGCTGAGCGCGTCTCGCTCGATGACGATCTGAAAGCGCGTATCAAAACCAAAATCCGCACTGGCGCGACACCGCGCCATGTGCCTGCGAAAATCGTTGCTGTCAGTGATATTCCGCGCACCAAGTCAGGCAAGATTGTTGAACTTGCGGTGCGTGATATTGTGCATGGGCGCGAGGTGAAAAACCGCGAAGCATTGGCAAATCCGGAAGCATTGGAACTTTATCGCGATCTTGTTGATCTCGCTTAGGTTCAGTCTCCTGTTAAGCCTGCCTTTCGTGTACTGCGATGTGGGGCGTTTTCGCATGTTCTGATGACCGGTTCAAAAGAACCAGGATGATTATGAACGGGAATAAATCCCGCCGATTATGGTGGGGGTATTTCTGTTGTAGTTGCAGGCAGTTGAACGCTTGCAATCGCAAGCCGGAAATGCATTCTTATTACATCATGAAAGCTCGCTCTCATTCCGGAGCATGATTCCGAAAGCGCGAGAGCAATTTCGGATAATATTATGGCTCAGGTGCCTTAACGGGTGGTGTGGCGCGCTTTTGGATTGACCCTTTAAAATCGTATGATTGAAATAAAAGGGAGGGCCCGGCAAACTGGTGGCGCAAAGACGCTGCGATTTGACCGGCATGGGTTGTTTGGGGTCATCGGGAAAACGAGACCTCGCAAAGGAGAAAAAGAATGAACCTCAAGCTTCTTTCCAGCGTAGCTTTTGCCGCTACTCTTGGTTTTGGCGGCGCTGCTTATGCGGACATCACCGTTGGTGTTGTTGCACCGCTCACAGGTCCGGTTGCTGCTTATGGCGATCAGGTCAAGAAGGGTGCGGAAACCGCTGTTGAAGTTATCAACGCAAATGGCGGCATCAAGGGCGAAAAGATCGTTCTGAAATTTGCTGATGATGCGGGCGAACCAAAGCAGGGCGTTTCAGCTGCTAACCAGCTGGTCGGCGAAGGCATCAAGTTTGTCGTTGGTCCTGTTACCACCGGCGTTGCAATTCCTGTATCCGATGTTTTCGCTGAAAACGGCGTTCTCATGGTTACGCCAACGGCAACTGGCCCTGACCTGACCTCTCGCGGTCTGGAAACCGTGTTCCGCACCTGCGGCCGCGACGACCAGCAGGCAGACGTAATGGCTGCTTACTTCCTGAAGAATCTTAAGGACAAGAAAGTCGCGATCGTCCACGATAAGGGCGCATACGGCAAGGGTCTGGCAGATTCCTTCAAGGCTGCAATCAACAAAGACGGCATCACGGAAGTTCAGTATGATTCCGTTACGCCGGGCGACAAGGATTTCAGCGCGCTCGTATCCAAACTGAAGGCTGCTGGCACTGAAGTCGTTTACTTCGGCGGCTATCATGGTGAAGGCGGTCTTCTGGCGCGCCAGCTTCATGATGCAGGTCTGAATGCGCTGATTCTCGGCGGTGAAGGTCTTTCCAACACCGAATTCTGGGCAATTGGCCAGAAGAATGCTGAAGGCACACTCTTCACAAACGCTGTTGATGCAACCAAGAACCCAGCTTCCAAGGAAGCCGTCGATGCACTGACTGCAAAGAACATTCCGGTTGAAGCATTCACGATGAATGCATACGCCGCTGTTCAGGTTCTTGCCGATGGCATTGAACGCGCCGGTACAACTGAAGATACCGCAGCTGTTGCTAAGGTTCTTCGCGATGGTCAGCCAATCGAAACTGTTATTGGCAAGCTGACCTATGGCGAAACGGGCGATCTTTCGTCGCCAAGCTTCGACGTGTTTAAATGGGAAGACGGCAAGATCGTCGGTCTTGACTGATAATTTTGCAATGATCGCATATTCTGAATTTATCAGAATATCGCGGTTGTAAATTAAGAATAAAAAACGCCGGTATTTTTATCGGCGTTTTTTTATTGATATAATAGAATAGTCTAAAATTAATTCATTTCATAATTTATTATTGTAATTATTCGTAACAAGAGTAATTTATGCGAATTATTACTTAATTTAATGCCGTTTTTTATAATGGTATATTTTAGTAATATGTTTTTTTGTTTCCATGTGCAGGTGTTTCTGAAATTGTAGGGTCTCGCTTTATCTACAGCATTTGTAAAACGGTAAGCTTCGGTTAACCATGCTGGTGTAGTCTGACTGTATCAAAAAGGAACATCTGGCGGAGCAGGTTTGATGCAGCGCTATAGATTTGACGACAAAAAAGTTTTGATCGAAGCAATAGTCGAGCTTCTCAATCGTGGCGTCGAGCCGGACGAATTGGATCTCGTATTGAGCCGGATTGGTCCGGTTGATCTCGATCTGATGCGGCAGTGTTTGATCGAAGTTTGGGAATATAATAATCCCGCGCCGATTGAAACGCCGATGGCAGCTTGAACGACCGGGATTTTACCGGGAAGTGTCATAAACCTGAAATGGACAGATGCTAAATCTGCTCATGTATCGGGAATTCATTCGATAATGTGTCCACGGATGTACTGGCGCAAAATCAGAATGGAAGCGGAAGGTCGGGTTCAGCCCGGCCTTTTTCGTTTTAAAAATGCACTCGTTTTGCTGATCTTCGACGGCTGTTATTTCAGTCTTTCATCATTTGCAGGTGATGCATCGAAAATCTCTTCTCGGTTTCCCGAATAGGCTCTAATGTCTGGCGGCATTCTGTGAGGAGGTAATCAATGCTGCGCCATATCGTTCTTGTTAAATTCAGGTCTGATGTTCCAGCCGCGGAAATCGATACAGCACTCGATCAGGTTGTTGCATTGCGTGAAAAGATTGATGGCATTTTAGCGGTCAGCGTTGGTGCGAATACCAGCCCTGAAGCATTGGAAAAAGGTTTCCAGCACGGTTTCGTCGTCGACTTCACGGATGAAGCGGCGCGAGATGCGTATCTTCCGCATCCTGATCATGTGGTGGTCGGTGGAAAGCTTGTTGAACTCGCAGAGGGCGGGATCGATGGGATTCTCGTGTTCGACTACAACTGCTAAGCCAGTTCTATAGAACAAGCCCGCCGACGCCCATTCTTCCCAGATCGTCAGCGCTGAGTTGCATTCCTGCCATCAGCCGATCCAGTATCCAGTCGAGACTATTCTCGCGTGCGCTTCTCGCTGATCCGGGTGCTACGACAATATATTTTTCGCCTAGCTTTGCCAGCACAAGAAGATTGCCGGGATCAACCGGAACGCCCATTCGCAGGATTTCCCCCCCGCAATTGATGATTGCGCGTGGAACGATGTCTGCCTCATCAGCAATTGATGATGCACTGAAAATCACGATGATATCGCAATCCCTAGCCACCTCAGTGATGGAAGAAGATAATGCTGAGTGTTCATGGGCGACACGATGCTCCATGGACACAGAACCCTGATTTCGCTCAACGCGACTGGAAATCAGATTTTTGGTTTTTTCGAATATCGTTTCACGTATCGACGGCAGCCGGGATTGTATGAGACCGATCCGCGTGGCGCGGAATGGCCTGACGTCAATCGCTTTGCTTTGATTTGCCTCTAGCTTTTCAATCAAGGCTTTAGGAATGGCAAACGGGATGATTTTGACGGTTGCTACCATCTGACCGCGATCAACGCGGCAATCGTTGCGTACTGTTGCAATTGAAATGCGAGGATCGAGCAGATTGATTGCATCAATGTCGCTGGCATTGGCATGGAACAGACCGGCATGACGGGCGAAAAGATTGACGCGTCCTGCAATGGGCGGGCCTGCCTGGAGATTTGCTGAAATCAGTAATTTCCCAACTGCAAGCGCCGCGTCATTCTCGCTAACGTCATCTTTTTCGAGACGAGCTGCGAAAATATGCGTGAGGCCATGATGTTTCAGAACCGCAACATGATCTGACGTGAGCAGCGTGCCTTTCCGAAAATTGTGAGTCCCTGCGGCAATTGCATAGCCAAGTACTGCTCCCTCAGTTTCTTCGATTGGCCAATTACCAAAAATCATGCATGTCCCGTTGGTTTAGAGCACATCCCGAAAAGTGGGAACCGGTTTTTGGACCAGGATGTGCGTTCAAACAAATGATTAGAGCGCCGATCTGATTTAATCAGATCGAAACGCGCTCTAGTTCCTGCAAGTTGAAACTACAGTATCTCAACGCAGACTGGAATCGTTCTGAGTCCAATTTTCGATGGATTCCATAGAAATATTTGTTGTATCGATATATATATGGTATTGTATGTCTTGTGTTTTAATATGATTAATTTGCAAAATACGAAATAAGCATGGATGGCATTCATTAGACTTGATGTATTCTTCTTAACAAATTTCCCAATTGTCATTAATCACAGCCAGTTTACCGCTGAATATCGTCTTGAAAATTTTGATTTGAACTTGTAGAGAACCGCCAATCGCAATTGGCTTGTCCAATATGATTCCGAATGGGTCGATTATGACTCTTCAAACCCATGCAGCCGCGACATTTCGATCCAATACATTTTTGGTCTGGCGCGTGACAAACGGGATTATTCGTTATATCGGTACTTTTGAAATTTTCAGAATTTACCGAAATCTAGAAAATGACGCATGCACCAGAGCTGACGCTTTGCGTGCAGGATGGAAAGACAAATGAAACACGGCACCCCCCGGACGATCGTTTCGTTCGCCGTCTTGGCCCTCACGGCGTTCCTCGCCGGCTGCGAGAACCAGGTCCTGCTCTCTCCGAAAGGAGAGGTCGGTGTGGCAGAGCGCGATCTTATTTTCTTTGCGACGGGCCTTATGCTGCTCGTCGTGATCCCGGTCATTGGTATGACGCTTTACTTCGCTTGGAAGTACCGCGCGACCAATGAGAAGGCAGAATATCTGCCTGATTGGCACCATTCAAACAAGATCGAAGCTGCGGTTTGGTTGATCCCTGTGGTCATCATCGTCGTGCTTGGCACGGTGACGTGGATCACAACGCATAAGCTTGATCCGTATCGTCCGCTGGTGTCTGATGCGAAGCCGATCAACGTTGAAGTTGTTGCGCTCGACTGGAAGTGGCTGTTCATTTATCCTGATCTGGGTGTTGCGTCGGTCAATGAAATGGCGATGCCAGTTGATGTTCCTGTTAACTTCAAGCTGACATCCAGCAGCATTATGAACTCGTTCTTCATTCCTGCGCTCGGTAGCCAAGTCTATTCCATGCCAAGCATGCAGACCAAGCTTCACCTGATTGCAAATCATGAAGGCGTGTTTGACGGTATTTCCGCTAACTATAGCGGTCAGGGTTTTGCTCAGATGCGCTTCAAGGCGCATTCGCTGAACCAGGCTGACTTTGATAAGTGGATTGCCGATGCCAAAGCTTCGGGTCAGGAACTGTCGCGTGAGCGTTATGCTTCGCTGGTTCAACCAAGTGAAAAGGCACCTGTTCAGCACTTTGCCTATAACGACAAGGCGTTGTTTCATAACATCGTCAATCGTTGCTGGGATGGAAAGTCCGTCTGTATCGATGATCAGATGCATCAGGAACAGATGGTGCGTGAAGCGCGCGCTGACCTGCGCAAGTCGTCGCCCGTCGATTTCAGCCAGTGGGCAAATGACATTCTGTGCCTCACTCAGCCGCAGCGTATGACGCAGCTTGAAAACTGATATGCCGATGCGGTTTTAGCCCCGGATGTAATCCCCGGGGCTTGAACTGCTTATCGCACTCCAATCGAAGTAAGAATAGAAATGTTCGGAAAACTTACGCTCGAAGCGATACCCTATCACGAGCCTATCATCATGGTCACACTGACCGCGGTGGCTGGTGGGGCGCTCGCTATTCTCGCAGCCATTACCTACTATAAAAAATGGGGTCCGCTCTGGAACGACTGGCTTACGTCGGTCGATCATAAGCGCATCGGCATTATGTACATTATTCTGGCTTTCGTGATGCTGTTCCGCGGCTTCTCGGATGCTGTAATGATGCGCGCTCAGCAGGCGATTGCCTCTGGTGCGAATGAAGGCTTCCTGCCGCCACATCACTACGATCAGGTTTTCACGGCGCATGGCGTGATCATGATCTTCTTCGTGGCGATGCCTTTCATCGTCGGTCTTATGAACTTTGCAGTTCCGCTTCAGATCGGTGCGCGCGACGTGGCCTTTCCATACCTCAACTCGTTGAGCTTCTGGTTGACCGTTTCCGGCGCTGTCCTGATCAACTTGTCGCTGGGTATCGGTGAATTCGCCAAGACCGGTTGGCTGGCTTATCCGCCACTGTCGGGCATTGAGTTCAGTCCGGATGTCGGCGTTGATTATTATATCTGGGCTTTGCAGATTTCCGGTATGGGTACGCTTCTTTCGGGCGTTAACCTGATTACCACCATCATCAAGATGCGTGCGCCGGGCATGGGCATGATGCAGGTTCCTGTCTTCACATGGACCGCACTTTGCTCGAACGTTCTGATCGTGGCTGCGTTCCCGATCCTGACCGTGACCCTCGCTCTGCTTTCACTTGACCGTTATTTGGATTTCCACTTCTTCACCAATGACAGTGGTGGCAATCCGATGATGTATGTGAACCTGATCTGGATCTGGGGTCACCCGGAAGTCTATATTCTGGTTCTGCCTGCGTTCGGTGTGTTCTCTGAAGTCGTCTCGACTTTCACCGGCAAGCGTCTCTTTGGTTACACGTCGATGGTTTACGCAACTGTTGCGATTACCGTTCTGTCGTTCCTCGTCTGGGTGCACCACTTCTTCACCATGGGTGGCGGTGCAAGCGTTAACGCCTTCTTTGGTGTTGCAACCATGATCATCTCGATCCCGACGGGGGCCAAGGTCTTCAACTGGCTGTTCACCATGTATAAGGGCCGCATCCAGTTCACGACGCCAATGTACTGGACCATCGGTTTCATGTGCACCTTCGTTGTCGGTGGTATGACGGGCGTTCTGCTTGCTGTTCCGCCTGCAGATTTCGTACTGCACAACTCGGTGTTCCTGATTGCTCACTTCCATAACGTGATCATCTCGGGCGTGCTGTTTGGTTGCTTTGCCGGTCTCATCTACTGGTGGCCAAAAGCATTCGGCTTCAAGCTGCATGAAGGACTTGGCCGCAAGGCATTCTGGTGCTGGCTCGTTGGTTTCATCCTTGCGTTCATGCCGCTCTACGTGCTCGGCCTGATGGGTATGACCCGCCGTCTGAACCACACTGAAAATCCAGCATGGCACATCTATCTGATCGTTGCTGCCATCGGTGTTGCGATTATCCTCTGCGGTATCGTCTTCCAGGTTCTCCAGATCATGATTTCGATCCGTGATCGCGAAAAGCTGCGCGACCTCAATGGTGACTCATGGGGCAATGGCCGTACGCTGGAATGGTCGCTGTCTTCGCCTCCACCATTCTACAACTTTGCAGAAGTTCCACATGTCCGTGATCCGGATAGCTGGTGGGATATGAAGCAGAACGGTTATGTTCGTCGTACAGAAAAGTTTGCCCGCATTCACATGCCGCGCAACACTGGTACCGGCTTCATTATCGGTATCCTCACCATTCCACTTGGTTTTGCTCTGATATGGCATATCTGGTGGCTGGCAATTGCGGCATCGCTCGGTGTACTTGCTGTCGCTATCGCTCACTCGTTCAACAATGACAGAGACTATTATGTCTCGGCCGAAGAAGTGCAGCGTGTCGAAGATGCACGCACTCGGCAACTGAATGCTCAGGAGGCATGATCCATGAGCGCTATTGGTTATAAATCTGCTCCCTTCACAGGTGGCAACGAGCATCCGGCTCACGAAGATCATCATGATGCAGGGTCGACCACACTGGTCGGCTTCTGGATCTACCTGATGAGCGACTGCGTTCTCTTCTCGGGCCTTTTTGCAACCTATGCCGTTCTGGCGCATCAGTTTGCGGGCGGCCCGACCGGCCGTGAGCTGTTCGACCTGTCGTTCGTTCTGACAGAAACCATGATCCTGCTGGCATCGTCGCTGACCTATGGTCTGGCCACGTTGTCGATGTACCGCAACAACCGCGCAGGCGTTTTGTTGTGGCTGGGCGTGACGTTCCTGCTCGGCGCAGCGTTTCTTGTTATGGAAATCTATGAGTTCCATCACCTGATCGTTGAAGGCGCAGGACCAAGCCGCAGTGCATTCCTTTCCGCCTTCTTCGCGCTGGTCGGAACGCACGGTCTGCATATTACTTCGGGTCTGATCTGGATTCTGGTGCTCTCCGCCCAGCTTCTGCGTGATGGCCTGACTGAAAAGAACCGGACGCGCGTGATGTGCTTGAGCCTCTTCTGGCACTTCCTGGACATCATCTGGATTGGCGTCTTTACCCTTGTCTATCTGCTGGGTGTATTGTGATGAGCTCTGGACACGAAACACACGATCAAGCCGCACATGGCAGCCTGAAGTCCTACCTGATTGGTCTGGCTCTCGCGATTGTTCTCACCATCGTTCCGTTTATGCTGGCGATGAATGGTTACTTCACACCAGCAACGACCGCAGCGATTGTTATCGGTATGGCTGCTGTTCAGATTGTGGTGCATCTGGTTTACTTCCTGCACCTTGATCCAAAGTCGGAAAATGGCTGGAACATTCTGGCACTCATTTTCACGGTCATCATTCTGGCTATCGTGCTTGCAGGCTCCATCTGGGTCATGCATCACCTCGATACCAATATGATGCCGATGTATATGACACCGGATGATGCACGTAATCTGCCATAATTGAATTTCAGAAGGCTGGTTCTGGTTGGCCTTCTGATCGCCTGAAACCAGGTCTGACGGCCCGGTTGCGCGGCTTTTTTCCTCCCTCTCCCCCTTAAAAGTTGCGTGGCGCCCTGGTTCCCTCCAGGGCGCTTTTATTTTGATATACTGATGAATAAATTTAGAAGTAAATTTAATTTAAATTTGTTAAAAATGTTAATAAGTAAAATTATCTGATATAAAACGTACATAGTACGATGTATTAATTACCATTATTAAGCACGATTTTGATGTGTATTTGCATTTTTAGGATATTTGGTATAGAGATACGCTTATTAACTTCTTAAATCGTATATTTTAAATTGCGTATTTGGAGAAATGTTAATGTATTTATTTGATTTTTTGACGAGTAATAGATTTTTCGGCGCGTTAGTTTTGACATCTCTATTCCTGGTGCCAAGTACCGTCTTTGCAGCACCTGCAACGGTAAATGCGAACGTGAATTTAAGAACTGGCCCCGGAAGTAACTATGGGCGACTAGCGTCGCTACCGGCGGGTATGGGAGTTGATGCTGGCCCATGTCGCGGCAGTTGGTGTCAAGTCCGTACTAGCTTCTATAGAGGTTGGGTATCGTCTCGCTTTTTAAGCTTTAGTCGTTATGCGCCTGCGCCAAACTATCCAATGTCGCGTGGCGCTAGAGTTACTATCGGCGATGGTGTGGAGATTAGACGGCGCCCAACCGCGCGCCCCGGTTATGATCCTTATCAACCGGATCCGGCACGGGGCCCCGCACCGGGATATGATCCCTATCGTGATACCGGGCCGTCAGCAGTTCCTCCTATTGGTGGAGGTGTGAGGCCCATGAGGTCGCCTGATTAAATGCGGACTGATCGGCTTGTGTTTGGCCATTCCGCTTAGATGCAACCGCATAATTACGAACATGAATAGCAAGGAGAAAGCGAGACGAGTCTTACGTTCTAACGTTTCTGAGAAATGTTTTCTGTCTTCAGGTCATATCCTCCCCGCACAATCATGACCTGAGCCGCGGCCTGCCAGAGTCCCTCCCTCTGGTGGGCCGCATTCATATTGCGAATAATTTTACAGCAATCTTGTCGGCTTATTAACGCTCCATTGACTCAATCTATTCAAAATAGGGCATATTTGACTTTAGGGCTTGGATTGCTATTTGGGTTCGCTGTGAAGGCTTTTGTTAAAGCTAGTCATTGCTCGCAAAGCACTACATCCGGGTCTGAAATGTCAAAACGCACTGGGTTGAAGCTTGGTCTTCCTACCGCACTATGTTAATCCCTGAATCGTCCTGGGATTTTGGGGGAGGACGAGGCGCTGCCCAAGCGGTCGTGAAATTGCAACCGGACAGTATTGTGTATGACTAGGCGTAACAGGACGATACAGGGAAGAAGTTTGATTGTACTCGCTTTGGCGGTGCAATTTGCTTCCATGACGGTTTCGCCTGCTTTGGCGTTCGAGATTTTTGGGATTCACCTCTGGGGTCAGAAGAAAGAAACTGATCCCGATATTATTGATCCCAAAAGCTACACCGTAGAAGTCACTACTTCCGGCACCCGAAAAAATGCTGACGGTAGCGATGCTGATCTGAAATCTGTAATTGATGGTGCGTCTGGTCTCGTCTCAGATGAAGAAACGCCTGCATCCGGTTCAGCTGGCCTTTTGGCAAAAGCACGCGGTGATTATCGTCGTATTCTGGCCGCTCTTTACGTTGATGGCCGTTACGGTGGCACGATTTCCATTAAGGTCAATGGACGTGAGGCAGCGGATATTCCCGCCGACACCGACATTCCGAACAATGCCAAGATTGATATTTCCGTTGATCCGGGTCCGCAGTTCTTGTTCTCCCGCACGGCGATTTCAAATATCGCGCCGCCATATGCGGATAAACGCAATAAAATTCAAACGCCGGAAGAAGCTGGCTTTGCGCCGGGTGAGGTTGCCCGATCAACCACGATCCTGAAGGCTGAGCGACTGGCGGTTGAGGCATGGCGACAGCAAGGTTATGCGAAAGCGAAAATCACCGGCGAAGACATTGTTGCCAACCATGATGGCGACACGGTTGCCGCTGATGTTTCGCTCGATCCGGGTCGAAAGGCATTTTATGGTCCGGTCAGCGTCGTTGGCACCGCGCGTATGGACCCGCAATTTGTGGCCTGGATGACCGGCCTTAAACAAGGTGAGCAATACAGCCCCAAAGATATCGAAGACGCCAAGAAACGCCTTGGCCGCATGGAAGTTTTCCGTGCGATGAACTTTGAGGAAGCGGACAAGATCGAGCCGGATGGCAGCTTGCCGATGACCCTTAATGTGCAAGAGCGCAAGCCGCGTCGCTTTGGTTTTGGTGCCGAATATTCGACGCTCGATGGGTTCGGTGTCACCGGCTACTGGATGCATCGCAACCTGTTTGGCCGAGGCGAACGTCTGCGTTTTGATGCTAAGGTTAGCGGTGTTGGCGGCTCGCAGGATAATTCGTTCGACCCAACAAATTTTACCTATACGCTTGGCACGAGCTTTGCCAAGCCGGGCGTTTATACGCCGGATACGGACTTTGTGGCAGCGCTTGATGCGAAGCGTGAAGTGCTTGACGCCTATACCGAAACGTCGGTGAATGCGAAAACTGGCTTCACGCAAATCTTCAGCGATGAACTGTCCGGTGCGCTTTATGCCAAAGCGAGCCATGGCCGCTTTGATGATGATTATTTCGGAAAGCGCGAGTTCACGACTGGCGGGCTTGAAGGCAATCTTCTTTATGACGGCCGCAACAACAAGCCTGATCCGACTTCGGGCCTTTACGCAGAAGGCAATATTCAGCCATTCTATGAATTCCAGCGTGGTAACTTCGCGACACGCTTCACAGCAGAAGGCCGCGCCTATTACGGCTTTGGCGCAACGGATCGCGTTGTTCTCGCAGGTCGCGTAAAGCTTGGCTCTGTCGTGGGCGCAGATATTGCTGACCTTCCGCCGAACCAACTGTTCCTTGCAGGTGGCGGCGGCTCGATCCGTGGCTATTCTTATCGTAGCATCGGTGTCGAAACATCGACTGGAGACACAATTGGCGGGCGCTCACTGGTTGAAACATCGGGCGAAGTCCGTACACGCGTCACTGATTCCATTGGCGTTGTTGGCTTTGTCGATGCTGGCTATGTCGGCGAACAATCCTATCCTGACTTTTCGGAAGAAATGCGTGTCGGCGCGGGCCTTGGTCTGCGCTACCTGACGGGGCTTGGGCCGATCCGTCTTGATGTCGCTCTTCCACTTAACCGCCGCTCGGGCGATCCGAGCTATGCATTCTACGTGGGCATAGGACAGGCGTTTTGACCAGATTTCTCGCACTTCTCGCCTTCATCCTTTTCGCAGTACCTGCCGTCGCCCAAGAGCAGCAGCAGGAAGAGGAAAAGTCGTATTTTATTTCCTTCGTGGAAAGCAAACTTTCCGCGCCAAACCGACGTATCCAGTTTTCTGGTCTGAGCGGGCTTCTGTCGTCTGAGGCAAGTGTTGGCCAGATCACCATTGCTGACCGTGAAGGTGTGTGGCTGCGCATTGAGAATGCGAAGCTTAACTGGAGCCGTACGGCACTGTTCACCGGTCGTCTGAGCATACAGTCGCTTGTTGCTGAGCGCATCGATTTTATCCGCAAGCCATTACCGGATACGGGGCTGCCATCGCCTGAATCGTCGAGTTTCAGCCTGCCGGAACTGCCGCTGTCGATCAATATCGATAGCCTCGATGTGGCACGTCTCAAATTCGGCCCGGATATTTTCGGGTTGCAATCGGAAGTATCGCTGAATGGTAATTTGTCGCTTGCCGATGGATCGCTGACTTCTGCATTTGACATCAAACGTCTTGATGGTCCGGGCGGCAATTTTGCGCTGCGTGCCGCCTATGCCAATGCTGATCAGAAGCTCGATCTTGATCTGAAAGTCATGGAGCCTGCTAACGGTATTATTGCCAATGTGCTCAATATCGATGGTCGTCCGCCGGTTGATCTGACGCTGACTGGCAAGGGCACGTTGGATGATCTTAAGATCGATTTGGCGCTTGATACCAATGGCAGTCGCACGTTGACGGGTGGTTTTACACTGGTGCGTCAGGCTGATGGCCGGGTGTTTGCGACGCAGATCAATGGTCCTATCGCCGTTCTGGTGCCGCCCGCATTCCGCGATTTCTTTGGTGCTGAAACAGCGCTTTCCGCTAATGGTCTGCTGAAAGATGGCGGTGGTTTCCGTCTTGATGATCTGGCACTCAAGAGTGCTGCATTGAATGTTAAAGCGTCGGCTGAATCTGGCAATGACGGCTTTCTGAACAAGCTGCGCGTGGACGCAACCATTCAGGATGACAGCAAGAGTGAAGTGCTTTTGCCGGTCAAGGGTGGTGAAACAACCATCAATAATGCCACACTGCAAATCGCTTACGGCGACCGGCCGACCAATGACTGGACCGGTAAGCTTGCTGTAACTGGGTTCAAGAACGCGACAGTTTCCGCTTCCAGCATTGCGCTCGATATGGGCGGCGTCGCTGAAAACCTGAACGATGCGGCCAACCGCCGTTTGACCTTTGATGTGAAGGGCGGTGTCAGCGGAATTGATGCCACCGATGCTAAAGTTGCCGAGGCACTGGGCGATAAAATTGATCTCGCGATTGCGGGCGGATGGCGTTCCGGCACTGCTGTCGATCTTGCAAAAGCTGCAATCGAAGGCAATGGCTTGAGCCTTGAACTCGCTGGCAAGATTGATGATTTCACATTCAATGGCGATATTGCAGCCAAGGTTGCAAGCCTTGCGCCTTATGCAGCGCTCGCTGACCGCGATCTTGCAGGCAGCATTGATGTGAAAGCATCGGGCACGGTCAGCCCGATCAGCGGTGCTTTTGATCTCAATCTTGATGGCAATGCGCAGAATATGCGCACCGGCACGGAAGCCGTCGATAATATCCTTGATGGTGATGTGAAGCTGAGCGGCGGCATTGCCCGCAGCGCGCAAGGTTTCGCAGCGCGTAATTTCCGCATTGGCAATGAGCTGAGCGAAATCACTGCTAATGGCTCTTTTGCATCCGACAAGGCGGACTTTGATTTCGGTGTCATGCTTTCGGATCTCAAGCTCCTGTCCGACAAAGCTTCGGGCCGCATGACGATCAAGGGCAGCGCGCGTGGTGATGACAAGCTGATTGCGCTGGCATTGCGTGCCGATGCGCCACAGGGGACGCTGGCGGATCGCAAGCTCACAGAAGGCGCACTTGATTTCAATGCGCTGCTTGATGGGAATGCCACAACGGGTGCCTCGCTGTCGGGCAAGCTTGCCGGTAACGCATTCCTCAATGGCCAGAAGATCGATCTTGCTACGCTGATTGACATCGTCAATGACGAGAAGCGTCTGACTGATTTGGTGTTCAATGCAGGCGGTGCGCATCTTTCTGGCAATGTTACGCAGAATGCAAAAGGCTTGTTGGCTGGCCAGTTGAAGGTTGATGCACCAGATATTTCCACTGCCGCAGCGCTCTTCCTTGCTGATGCGACTGGTTCTGCCAATGCCGATATTGCGCTTGATGCCAACGGCGAACGTCAGAACGCAACAGTCAATGCCAAGGCCAATGGCCTTAAAATCAACGGCAATCATATTACATCGGCTGATATTGCGCTGACCGCTCAGGATCTGTTCGGCGTTCCGGTTGTCGATGGTACGGCAAGTGCGCGCGACATTTTGGTTGGTACGTTCGGCATCGATAATTTTGACGCCAAAGCCAATGCAACTGGCACAAAGACCGATTTTACGGCCAGTACCAAACTCAAGATTGGTACGCTTGCCAATGCTTCTGGTTCACTCGAGCCGAAAGATGGTGGTTTTGAACTTGCACTCGCTTCTGCCGACGTGAAGCAGGGAAACCTTGCGGCAACGCTTGCTGCGCCTGCTACTATTGCCATGAAGGGAAGCAACATTTCCTTTGGCGACATTATCGTCAATACGGGCAACGGACAGGTGAAGGTCAATGGCGCAGTTGGCGATAGGCTTGATCTTTCGGTCGTACTCTCCAATTTGCCGCTGGCGCTCGCCAATACGTTTAAGCCCGAGCTTGGCCTTGGCGGTACGCTCAACGGAACGGCGCGCGTTACAGGCACCAAAGATAATCCGAACGCAGCATTTGATATCACCGCGCGTGGCGTAACCGCTGCTGAACTGAAAAATCAGGGCATTGCACCGCTTGATGCAGATGCCAAAGGCACCTCGGATAACAATCGTCTCAATGTCGATGCGCGTGTTACTGGTGGCGGTGGCATTGATGTGAGCGCCAAGGGGGCTGTGCCGCTTGGCAAGGGCGACCTGGCCGTTGATGTTAATCTCGCCAATCTGCCGCTGACAGCATTGAACGGCGCGGTCAAAGGTCAGGATCTGGCGGGTAACGTGACAGGTACTGCGCGGGTGACTGGCCCGCTGACCAACCCTGCAGCGCAGTTTAATCTGCGTGGAACAGGTCTTGCAGCAAAGCCTCTGCGCGACAATGGCCTTGCGCCAATAAGCTTGCAGACGGCTGGCAATTACGCAGCAAAGACTGTCGATATTTCGTCGCTGACGCTTGAAGGACCACAGGGTCTCAATGTCACTGCCAATGGCAAGGTTCCGCTTTCGGGGCAGGGCCTTGGTGTGAATGTTTCGGGCAGTGTTCCGCTGGCTCTCGCCAATCGCTTCCTTGCTGATCGTGGTTCACAAGCAAGCGGGACGCTGTCGCTGACCGCAAGCGTTTCAGGTGGTTTCGACAAGCCGCAGCTGCGTGGCATGTTCTCGACGTCGGGTGCACAGTTCATTGATCCTGAAACCAATCTGCGCCTGAACAATATCAATGTCATGGGCGCGATGGAGGGTGAAACCATCACGCTTCGTCAGGTCAATGCAGCCTTGGGCGGTGGCGGTTCGGTTTCCGCGACTGGCACGATCTCGACCAATGCGGCTGCCAGCTTCCCCGCGAATATCGACATCAAGCTCGATAATGCGCGTTATGCCGATGGCAAACTGGTAGCAGCAACCGTCAATGGCGGCATTTCCATCACCGGCCCGCTGATGCGCGATCCGTTGATTGCTGGTCGTATTGATGTCGAACGCGCAGAAATCACCGTGCCGGAAAATCTGGGCGGTGGCGCGACTTACGTCCCGGTGCAGCATATCAATACGCCAAAGAACGTGCTGACAACGCTTGAACGCGCCAAGGTCGAAACGCGCAGGGGCAAAGTGCCTACGCCAATCTCGCGTCCAACCGTTCCGCGCCTGGATATTCTTGTTAATGCGCCGAACCAGATTTTTGTGCGTGGTCGTGGTCTTGATACGGAATTGGGCGGGCGTGTGCGCCTTACCGGCCCTGTCACCAATATCCAACCGGTGGGTTCGTTTGACCTGATCCGTGGTCGCATCAGCATCCTTGGTCAGCGTATTACCTTTGACGAAGGCAGTGTCACGCTTGTTGGCGATCTCAACCCGCAGATCAATTTCGTGGCCCGCAGTGAAGGCGACAATATCACAGCAATTGTGACTGTGACGGGGACTGTCGATAATCTCAATATCGTTTTCTCATCTTCGCCGGAACTTCCACAGGACGAAGTGCTTGCGCAGCTCATCTTTAAGCGCTCCATTGGTGAACTGTCAGCCTTCCAGATCGCGCAGCTTGCAGCCGCTGCTGCGGAGCTTGCCGGTGGCTCCAACAACTCGCTCATGAGCAAATTGCGTCAGGGCACGGGGCTGGACGACATTGATGTCGTAACAGACAGTAAGGGCCAGACCAGTGTGAAGGCAGGGCGCTATATTCGGGATAATATCTATCTCGGCGTTGAAGCCGGTGCCGCTGGGGCGACGAAAGGCACCGTCAATCTCGATATTTCGCGAAACCTGAAGATTAAGGGCGCAGTTGGATCAGATGGCGATTCCAGTGCCGGTATCTTCTACGAAAAAGACTATTGATCCATCATTCGTTGAAATTTGAAAGGCCGGGAGTGATCCCGGTCTTTGTTTTATCTATGGCGCGGTAACCATTTTTCTTAACGTTTGCGCGAGCTATTTAACGCTTCCTCAACCATAAGGACGCAAATTGTCAAAATGATCAGAAGGCATTTTGCCAGTTGTTTTGAGTTAGGCGATTTGTATGTCTAAGTTGACTGAGAAATTAAGCCGCCGCCATTTTCTGCTTGGCACAGGTGCCGCTATGCTGGGCGGCGTTGCAGGTTGTTCGCAAACCATGGACATGTCGGCGTTTCAGATGAATCTGGACCCGATGTCGACGGGAGGCATCACGCCAATGCGTCCGCAAATCAGCGTCGATAAGAACATCACGACGCCGGATGTGATGTATGCGGCGGTGCAGGAAGGCCAATATGCGCTTCCCGCTATTCCGTATCAGAAAGTACCGAAGGAATTTCGCCGTCAGATCGTGCCAGATCCGACAGGGCAGGCACCGGGAACTATTGTCGTCAGCACAAAGGATCATTTCCTCTATTACGTCCTGCCGGGCGGCGAAGCACTGCGCTATGGCGTTGGCATTGGCAAGGCAGGCTTTGAATGGCAGGGCCGCGCCAATGTACAGTATAAGAAGCAATGGCCACGCTGGACGCCTCCGCCGGAAATGATCCAGCGCCGACCTGATCTTGAAAAATATCGCAACGGTCAGGAGCCGGGACCGCAGAATCCGCTGGGTGCGCGTGCGCTCTATATTTTCCAGAATGGGCGCGACACGGGTTATCGCATTCACGGCTCACCAGAATGGTGGTCGATTGGTCAGTCGATGTCGTCGGGCTGTATCCGCTTGATGAATCAGGACATTATCGATCTTTATAATCGTGTTCAGGGACAGGCGCCGATCATCGTTGGATGATTGGTTCGCCCATAGGCACAAACAAAAAGAGCGCGTGCATTTCGTAATGCACGCGCTCTTGTTTTTACCGGACTGACTGGAGGCGTTTCGCCCGGCTAATAGCCAACGAATTTATTCGTAGTGAGCTGGCTTAGCAGCATTGTCAGCAAAAGCGACAAGGCGGGATAGTTCCAATTTCACGCTGTCCACTGATGCATGAAGCGTAGCAGGTGCAGTGGTATCCTGTGCCATCTGGGTCGATACTGCTGGCATTGCAAAGGCTGATGCTGTGAGTGCAATCGCTGCTACAAAGCCGAGGCGACGTTCTGTTCTGGCCTGCATTTTCGTTCTCCTCGTGCCGCTTTTCGCGGCCTCAATCTGAATTGGTTTCCGTGCTGCGTTTTCAGCTCAGTGAAAAGTCGCGCGACGGGATATGTTCAAAGCGCTGTCGATTGCATGGATCGGTATTGGCAGCAAAGTCTGTCCGAAATCCGCCAAGGTTTCGGCGAAACTGCGTGCAGCATCGGCCACATCATGACTGCGACGCTTACTGGCAATCGCCTCAAGGCAGGTATCGAGCAGCAAGCCATCCTGATTCTGGATGCCAGAGATCAGGCCGAGTGTCAGACACTCTTCGCGGCAAACATGGTGCGAATCGAATGGAAAGGCGCGCAGCTGGCAGCTTGCACAATGGTGCAGCACACGGATGAACTGGGAGAGTTCGCCTACAGCCCGCTTTGCTTCTGATGCGCCAAGCAATTCCGAATAGAGGCCCCAGGTCATTTCCCAGGGAATGATCGATCCAGTCTCAAAACCGGCGGTCCAGCGGCGATAGCCTTCAAGCACCAGCTTTTCAGGAAGGCGGTCATAATAGCCGACGCTGTTGGTGCCATTCAGCTCAGAAATACGCATATTCATGTGCGCCTCCATTCAGAGGTGCGCGCACGTGCGCAGTCTTGCTGCTTTGATTTCGCGAGGCGTTCTGTTTCCCCTCGCGCATTACAATATCCGGTCGGCAAAAGATGCAACTGCCACGGCAATCCATCCACATTTGCGGACCGGCACTCACTGAGACCGATCATCTGGTCCTCCAATCGAACGGGTTCAAGGCCCAAACATCAAAGGCTGCATAAAATAACTCTGGCGCATAAAAGCTGCAAATTGATCTGGAGTCAATTAGTCAGCTTTAAAAAGCAGAATTATTTCAATAAATTAGAATTATTCTATACTATTACATTCATGTTTATAGCTATAAATGAAGAACGCAACCGCTACAACGTGCAGCGGTTGCGGCAAACGGGCGCATAATGCGGTCAGGAGAGAAATGCGCTAGCGCCCTTCACTCTGAAGCTTAGTGGTTTGAATGGTCTTCCGACTTGCCGCTTTGCGGGGTCACAGGGAATTCCAGATCAACTTTCCCAGCCTTTTCAAATTCCAGCGTGGCGGAAACCTTGTCGCCTTCCTTGTAGGGATGGTCTGGCTGGATGAACATCAGGTGGTAGCCACCGGATTTCAGCTCAACCGTTTCACCGGCGGGAATATCCAGACCATTTTCAAGCTTGCGCATCTTCATGACCTGATTTTCCATGCTCATTTCATGGATTTCAACGCGCTTAACGCCAGTCGTTGTGACACTGACCAGCTTGTCGGCATCTTTGCCGTCATTCTTGATGGTGAGGAAGCCGCCAGCAACCTTGGCACCCGGAACCATTGCGCGGATCGAAGGGCCGCTGATGCTCAGATCTCCCGCTTTGGTTGGCACCATGGCGTGATCGCCATGCGATCCATGACCGGAGTGATCATCAGACGCGGCAGCCACGAGAACGCGAAGCTGCGGGGCAGGGCTTTTCAGGTCGTGTGGATTCTGACCGTCCGCTGCAATTTCGGTCCATGCAACGGAATCATCTGTGCCGCAATATTGGGTCACGGGGAAGGAAAGCGTTGTGTCTTTGTCGAATTTGGCAAGCTGACCGACGACGACAAATTCATCGTAGAAATCGTTTGGCAGTTCGCCTTCGCTGAAAGTGACTTGTTTCACGCCAGAGGTTACATCGCGCCCATGGACTTTGTAGCTCTGTGCGTAATCACCCTTAGCAGTTTCAATTTTCCAACCGGCTTTTGCCTGTGGCTGGGCCGCGATAAAGCCTTCCGGAAGTTCAATTTTGACTGAGGTTGTGGCTTTGCCGTCGCAACCATGTGGAATGCGAACCACAGCCTTATAGCGGCTTCCGGCGGTGGCCTCATCCTGGTCAAGCGATGAATGGGCGTTGGCCATGCCTGCGGAAACGCAAAGGGCAAAAAGCGAAATGGCGGATGTCAAAAGACGAGCATTTTTCATTGTAAAAAACCTGAATAATCATGTGTCGGGACGCAGCTTTTCTAAGCGCGTACAGGAAAAGATTGATTTCAGGCCAAAGGCGGCGCTTGTGGCGGCGCTTGCGGCGGATAGGTCTGCTGCCTCAGAATTGGTTCTGACGGCGTGATAATATCAGCAGTTGCAATATTGATTGCAGCTCCCGTCGATGGAGCAGGCGCAGGACATAGGAAAGCCGATGAAATGCGGCAGGCATCGCAAATATTGCTGTTGTGCACATGCTGGTCGCCGTCATGGCTATCATGATCAATCGCATGATCAGTGATGCAAAGCACCGGATAGCTGCCATCAGGCAAGACATATTCTGCGAGCAGCAATTGTTCTGGAGAAGCGAGCGCGACTGGCTTGTGTCCGAAAGCGACAAGCATCAACGCCAATACGCTTAGAATGCGTATTGCCAATGTTGCCCGTAACTGGACTGTGCGCCTATTCAATCCGAGTGCTCCTTCAGGATTGACCTTATCTATTCCAAGCGAACCGTCTTTGCCAAGCGTCAAATAGAAGCTGGTTTATGAGAAGGCGAGCAGCAAATTGATAAACCGCTCGCCCAAAAATCTTATTGATAGCGTCCGCCACGCTGAATGACTTCGATCTTGTAGCCATCCGGGTCTTCGACAAAGAAGAAACGTGCGACGAGCACATCGCCATTTTTAAAGTCTACCAGCTTGCCGACTTTGAAACCTAGTTCAGTGAAGCGGGCATGCTCGGCAGCGAGATCATCAACCACGAAAGCAACATGGCCATAGCCATCGCCAAGATTATAAGGCTCGGTGCGACCTTTGTTCACGGTCAACTCAACTTCAAAGTCCGCTTCGTCATTACGCAGATAGATGAGCGTGAAGCTTTCGAAATCGATGCGTTCGGCAATTTTCAGACCAAAAGCCTGATCGTAGAAGGAAACGGAACGCTCCTCATTGAGAACGCGTATCATCGTATGGATGGCTTTGGCCATTATGTCACCTGTCTCTATAAAACTCTTTGCTTGGTTCTATTGGCCTTTTGGCTAAAACTGGCTTATCTCAAGACATGCAAAGCGGGCAAGCGCAATGCGTGTTGCAGACGAGGGCTTGCCGCAGACGAGGTTGGAATAATGTCAGGCGTAACGCGTGAACAAGTTCTGGAGCGGCTGAAGGCCGTAACAGGACCAGATTTCGAAAGCGATGTCGTGTCGCTCGGTCTGGTGTCGGATATTTTCATTGCCGACGGCAAGGTTTTCTTTTCCATCACGGTTCCTGCAGATCGCGCAAACGGGCTTGAGCCGATGCGGCTGGCTGCTGAAAAGGCAGTTAAGGAAATTCCGGGCGTTTCTGGCGCACTGGTCACACTGACTGCGGAAAAGAAAGGTGGTCGCACAAGCGACGATGCACCGCCACCACCAAAACCTCAGCCACGCCCTGCGGCAACAGCTGCCGCACCACAACCGCGCCCCGCAGCAAAACCCGGCGTTCCGGGCGTTGGCGCAATCATTGCGGTTGCATCGGGCAAAGGTGGTGTGGGCAAGTCCACGACCGCGGTTAATCTGGCGCTCGGTATGGTGGCCAATGGCTTGAAGGTCGGCATCCTTGATGCGGATATTTACGGCCCATCGATGCCGCGCCTGCTGGGCCTTTCTGGTCGCCCGGAAACCGTCGAAGGCCGCACTTTGAAGCCGATGGAAAACTATGGCGTCAAGGTCATGTCCATGGGCTTCATGGTGGATGAAGACACGCCGATGATCTGGCGTGGACCGATGGTGATTTCCGCGCTGACACAGATGCTGCGCGAAGTGGCTTGGGGTAATCTCGACGTTCTGGTTGTCGATATGCCTCCGGGTACGGGTGACGCACAGCTCACCATGGCACAGCAGGTGCCGCTGGCGGGTGCTGTGGTTGTTTCCACGCCGCAGGATCTTGCGCTGATCGATGCGCGCAAGGGACTTGCCATGTTCCGCAAGGTCGATGTTCCGCTTTTGGGCATCGTTGAAAATATGAGCTATTTCATCGCGCCTGATACCGGTAAGCGTTATGACATTTTCGGCCATGGCGGCGCGCGTGCAGAAGCGGAACGTCTTAATGTGCCGTTCCTTGGCGAAGTGCCTTTGCATATGGATGTGCGCGCACATTCAGACAATGGCACGCCGATCACCGCAGTGGAACCGGATAGCGAACACGCGAAAATCTATCGTGATATTGCGCGTAAGGTCTGGGAAAATATGAAATCAGGTGCAGGCGCGGGAAAGCCCGCTCCCGCAATCGTTTTCGAGTAGTTTAAAAAAGAAAAGGGCCCGTGAGGGCCCTTTTCATTATGTGATGACGCTTGGCTCAGTCCGTCCGCTACGTTTCTTTACCTCGGCAATTTGCTCGGCAGCATCAATCAGCGCTGCCAGCGTTTCCTGCGTGTCGAGATTGTGCTTGGCTGTATCGGCTTCATAGCGCTCGATATAGATGCGGATAGTCGCGCCCGATGTACCTGTCCCAGACAGACGCAGAACCACGCGCGCGCCGCCTTCAAAGTAGATACGAATCCCCTGATGTTCGCTCACCGAATGATCAATCGGATCATGATAGGCGAAGTCATCAGCCTTTTCGATTTTCAAACCGTTGACGCTGGTACCGGGCAGGCTTGCGAGCTGGCCACGCAGATCAGAAACCAGTTTTTTTGCAATGTCAGAATCAACCGCTTCGTAGTCGTGACGGGTGTAATAGTTGCGGCCAAAGCGTGCCCAATGCTCCTCAACGATTGACTTCACGCTTTCCTTGCGCACGGCGAGAATGTTGAGCCAGAGCAGAACAGCCCAAAGGCCGTCTTTTTCGCGCACATGATCGGAGCCAGTGCCAGAGCTCTCTTCGCCGCAGATCGTAACCTTGCCATGATCGAGAAGATTGCCAAAGAATTTCCAGCCGGTCGGCGTCTCATAAATACCGATGCCGAGCTTCTCTGCGACGCGGTCGGCTGCGGCACTGGTTGGCATGGAGCGGGCGATGCCCTTGATGCCATCCTTATAGCCGGGTGCCAGATGCGCATTGGCCGCAAGCATTGCGAGCGAATCGGATGGGGTCACAAAAATACCGCGACCGATAATGAGATTGCGGTCGCCATCGCCATCCGATGCCGCGCCAAAATCCGGCGCACTATCCGACATCAGAAGATCGTAGAGCTCTTTGGCATAAACGAGGTTTGGGTCGGGATGATGCCCGCCAAAATCTGGTAAAGGCACAAAGTTCATCACGCTGCCTTCGGGCGCACCAAGACGGCGCTCAAAGATTTCTTTGGCATAAGGGCCGGTAACGGCATGCATGGCATCAAATTTCAACGCAAAGCCGCCTTTGATCATGGCGCGGATCGCGTCAAAATCGAACAGGCTTTCCATCAGTTCCGCGTAATCGGTAACCGGATCAAAGACGACGATTTCGGTGTCGCCAATCTTGGCGGTTCCGAGCGTGTTGAGGTCCACATCTGTCGCCTCAATGATCTTGTACTGATCAATCACCTTGGAGCGCGCATAAATCGCCTCGGTGATTTTTTCCGGCGCAGGGCCACCGTTACCAATATTGTATTTGATGCCGAAATCTTCGGTTGGACCGCCGGGATTGTGGCTTGCTGATAGAATGAGGCCGCCAAAAGCCTTGTATTTGCGGATCATGTTGGAAGCGGCGGGCGTGGACAGAATGCCACCCTGACCAACCATGATGCGGCCAAAGCCATTGGCTGCTGCGATCTTGATGACTTTCTGGATCACTTCGCGATTATAGAAGCGTCCATCGCCGCCCACCACAAGGGTCTTGCCCGCAAAACCGTCCAGCACATCGAAAACCGACTGGATGAAGTTTTCGGCATAATGGGGTTGCTGGAAAACCGGCACTTTCTTGCGCAGACCCGATGTGCCGGGCTGCTGATCCTGAAACGGCGTGGTGGCAACTGTCTTGACGGTCATCTTTTTCCCGTTCGATTCAATGATTTGAATTAGCAAGTGATCAGTCTTTGCGGTCATTGCAAGACAAGATAGATCAAACTTATTGTTTGAAAATAACAAACTGTGTGCTGTTGTGAAGAAACAGTTCTCTTTTTCATTCCGGATGACGCCATATGAAGCCTTTCCAAGCGGAAAGCCTGCCCGCCGAAATTCTCGCAAAGCTTTCCGATATGGGTGGTCGATTGATCGTTGCAATTGCGGGGCCACCCGGTGCCGGCAAATCCACCATCTCGGAACACCTGCGGGATGCAATCAATCAGGGCGAGTCCGGGCCAGCTGTCATCGTGCCGATGGATGGCTTTCATCTCGATAATGCGATTCTTGATGAGCGCGGCTTACGTAGTCGCAAAGGCTCTCCGCCGACTTTTGATTGTGCAGGCTTTGCCACACTTCTTGAACGTCTGAAAAACACATCGGAAGACGTTGTCATTCCCGTTTTCGATCGCACGCTTGATCTTGCGCGTGCCGGTGCGTCTATCGTTCGTACCGATCATCGGATTTTACTGGTTGAGGGCAATTATCTGCTGCTCAATCAGGAGCCATGGACACGACTTGCGCCGTTTTTTGATATGACGATCTTTCTCGATGTCCCTTTGGCGGAGCTTGAACGTCGGCTTATTCAACGCTGGCTTGACCATGGGCATACGCCCAATGCCGCACGCGAACGCGCACTTTCCAACGATATTCCGAATGCAGAACTCGTTGTCTCGTCCTCACGTAATGCGAATTACGTTGTCAAAACGGCATAGTTCATGACGGAAAATTGCTCGGGTAAGACTTGCAGCGGGTGATTCCTGCCTGCATGATAAAAACCTCATACATATCTCACGGGATCAGCTTTTTATGACAAATTATGTTTTTCAGCCTTCGCCGCAGCCTTACGTGCCGGTTAAGGGAACAGAAGCGCGCTTTCCTGTGCACCGCATTTACTGCGTCGGCCAGAACTATGCTGATCACGCCATTGAAATGGGTGGTGATCCTACTCGCAATCCGCCATTTTTCTTCCAGAAAAACCCGGATAATCTGGTGATTGATGGTGGTGATTTTCCTTATCCGCCCAAGACCGAAGATGTGCATCACGAGATCGAACTCGTTGTCGCATTGAAAACGGGCGGCAAGGATATTGCGGTTGAAACAGCGCTCGATCATGTCTTTGGTTATGCGGTTGGTATCGACATGACGCGACGCGATTTGCAGGCCGTGGCCAAAAAAGCAGGTCGTCCATGGGAAGTAGCGAAAGCGTTTGAGCATTCCGCCCCTTGCTCGGCCATCGTGCCGGTATCGGAAACAGGCCATCCCGAATCGGCTGGGATTTCGCTCAAAATCAACGGTGAGACCCGTCAGTCGGGTAATCTCAATCAGATGATCTGGAAGGTTGCCGAGACGATTTCCTATCTTTCTTCGCTGTTTGAGCTGCAACCCGGTGATCTTATTTATACAGGCACACCTGCTGGTGTTGGCGCGGTCCAGCGCGGCGACGTGCTGCAAGGTAATGTGGACGGTGTCGGTTCTATTTCCGTCAAGGTCGTCTGATTTATTTGAAAGACGCTGAAACTCTGGAGGAACGATGAGCACATATCTGCCGACCGACGTTCATGACGCCCTTGAGCGCTTCATCAACGAGACGCATCCAGGCATCAATCAGACCGAGGCAATTATTCTGATTCTGCGAAAAGCACTTGTGCATCAGGGCTATCTTGCAGCAGCGCCAGAACATGGTACACCGCCTGAAGATTTGAACGCCACGAATGACGATTGATGATGAATAAGATTCCACCTGAGGGAGCTGGCCATAAGGCCGCTCTCGGTCGCCGCCTGTTACTTCTGACGATTCTGGCGATTGTGCTGACTGTGGCACTGATCTGGATGAGCATTTATCTGTTCAATCCGGAGGGTGGTCTCGATTTTGAAGATCTTGGAATTTTTGCTCATGAATTCAATGCGATAGATACGATGTTGCCCCGAATTTTATGAGCCGGAAAATTGCTCTGTTACGCGCTGAAATATTCATTTTGACGCTTGAATGACTTTCAGGGCTTCCGCTTTGCTCATTTAGCGTGGTACATCACTGTCATCGATTGAAAGAATATTGACTGAACCGGGCCGCATTTGCGCCTGTTAAGCCAAGAGGATCTTATGGCATTCGAGGACATCAAAGCAGAGATCGCTCTGCTGTTTGAGCAGATGGTAAACCAGCCGCAGGACGTTCACGAGGTTCGTGAAATCGTTCGCGAAAAGCTCAATACGCTTAAAGCGACCGGCATGCCTCTGCCAGAAGATCTGGTTGAACTCGAAAAACGCATCGAACAAGATTTCGATTCATAGGATCGGTTGATCATGCGATTTCAGTCTTTTTCAAAACCACTCGTTCTTCCACTTTTCAAAGGGGCACTGCTTTTTGGTTGCGCTTTTGCATTGAGTGCATGCAACACGACGAATGATGGCAAGACTGCAAAAACCGCGCTGATCACACCAACTGAAACGTCTGCGACCGCAACGACTGTAGCTGCTGCGACAACGGCAACCGGCGACGCAGTCACCCCTGCCGCAGGCACCACAGCAGTTGCGGCTGCGAACGCCGCTCCGGGCACGGAAACTGTTGCATCGCTTGAAAACCCTGTGCTTCCATCGGTTGTGCCAATTCCGGGTGTTCGCGGACAATCTGAGCCAATGCTTGCCTTTGCTGGCGCACAGGCTGCGGCTTCGCCCGCTTCGCTTGCCACAAATATGGCATTTGAAACGCCGGATCATGCACCCGAAGGTCTCGATGATCTAATTACCAAATATTCGGTGGCTTATGATGTACCGGAACGTCTGGTGCGCCGCGTGGTCCATCGCGAAAGCCGCTTCAATCCTGGCGCGCGCAACGGTCCTTATTGGGGTCTGATGCAGATCAGCCATCCGACCGCACGTGGCATGGGTTATAAGGGCAATCCCAAGGGGCTGCTCGATGCCGAGACCAACCTGAAATATGCGGTTCGTTATCTGTCGGGTGCCTATAAGGTTGCTGGTGGTGATGAAAGTCAGGCTGTCCGCTATTATGCACGGGGCTATTATTATGATGCCAAGCGCAAGGGTCTTTTGCAGGAAACTGGCCTGGACGGAAGCCTGAAGCGCAATGGCCCGACTGTTGAGGCAGCCGCAACGTCGGTAGAGCCAGCAGTTCTCCCGCAAGGCGACGCTGTGCCACTGCCGGGCGTTACACCCGTTCAGGCTTCATTTGCGCCTGCCGCTCAGTAAGAAACCAAACGACACTCTGTCATCTTGACGCTGCAATCCGATGTCATCACAAGTTTGATTTGTGAACATGGAAAAGCGCGATGGATGTAAGGCTGCCTTATTCAGTCAAATGGAAATATGACCGCGCCGAGCTTTGGGCCGATGGTGTCGTTCATGTTTTGGGCGTCACGCTGGCACTTGCCGGTGCCATCGCGATGTTGATTTATTTCCTGCCGAATATGTCAGCGGCCACGTCGATTTCATCCGGGGTCTATCTCGCAAGCCTTCTGGCGGCACTCAGTGTCTCGGCTGTTTACAATATCTGGCCAGTATCGACGACCAAGTGGTTTTTGCGCCGCTTCGATCATTCCGCAATCTATCTGCTGATCGCGGGGACCTACACGCCTTTCACCATACATATGGGGGATCAGGCTGTGCCGCTGCTGCTCTTTGTCTGGGGTGTGGCCTTTGTCGGTATCATGCTCAAACTCTTCATGCCGGGACGTTTCGACCGGCTGTCGATCTTGCTTTATCTGGCGCTCGGCTGGAGTGGTGTAATGGTCTATGACACCATGGTGCAATCGCTGCCGCCGGCGGTGTTTTGGCTGATTGCCGCTGGTGGCATGGTCTATTCGCTTGGCGTTATCTTCCATGTTTGGGAGCGGTTGCGTTTTCAGAATGCCATTTGGCACGGCTTTGTCGTGGTTGGTGCGGCACTGCATTATTGCGCGGTGTTTGTCGTCGGAACGTGAAGTTCAATCCTAATGAAAGTCGCGTGAGTTTGGCATTATCTTCACATTGCGCGGATGGCGTGCTGTGGTCTGTGATGGCGCGATAAGGCGGTTTGGCTCGCGCCCACTCATTTCAATGAGCGCGGCTGAACGATCTTCCAGTCTTGATGCAACCAGATGCACGACGCCTTCCGGGCTGCGCTGAACCTGCCCATCAATGAGAATGAGCCGTGCGCCCATCACCTCGCGGCGAAATGTCTTCATGATCTTCGGCCATACAACAATATTGGCGATGCCGGTTTCGTCCTCGATGGTGAGAAACACCACCCCCTTGGCGCTGCCCGGGCGCTGGCGCACGGTGACAACACCCGCCACTTTCATGCGGCGACTCTGTGTTGCTTGCTGCACAGCTTTGCAGGTGGAAACGCCTTCTGCCGCAAGCCTTTCACGCAGATATTGCACAGGATGACCTTTGAGCGAGAGCCGGGTCGTCTCATAATCAGCAATCACATGCTCGGAAGCCGCCATTTCGGGCAGTATCGTGCGCGGCTCTTCTGCCAACTCGCTGGTCTCAGCAGCCATGAACAGCGGTAAGGTTTCGTCGTTTGGCAAACGGCGCACAGCCCAGAGCGCTGCACGTCGGTCAATGTTGAGAGAGCCAAAAGCATCAGCATCTGCAAGAAGCGTGAAAGCACGCCGGTCAAGCCGCAGACGGCGATGCATATCCTCAATGCTACGATAGGGGTCGTGCTGACCAGCAATCAGCAGCTTTGCAGCATCTTTGGAAAACCCATCAATCTGACGAAAACCAAGTCGAAGCGCTGGTTGCATAGTGGCTCTGTTTTCCAGAGTATTGTCCCAATGGCTGAAATTCACATCGATTGGCAGCACTTGCACACCATGTTCATGCGCATCGCGCACGATCTGCGCGGGTGCATAAAACCCCATCGGCTGTGAGTTAAGTAAAGCCGCCGCAAACACCTCCGGGTGATGGCATTTGATCCATGCGGAAATATAAACGAGATGTGCGAAGCTGGCCGCGTGGCTTTCAGGGAAACCATATTCACCAAAGCCTCTGATCTGGTTGAAGCAGTTCTCCGCAAAGGTCCGGTCATAGCCACGGTTGACCATGCCATCGATCATCTTCTTTTCCATAGTACCGATGGTGCCCATTTTGCGGAAAGTCGCCATGGCGCGACGCAACAGATTGGCCTCATCAGGTGAAAACTGTGCAGCTTCAATGGCAATCCGCATAGCTTGTTCCTGGAACAGTGGCACGCCTTTGGTCTTTTCCAGAATTTTTTTTAATTCATCCGGTTCGCCATGTTCCGGTGAGGGGGAGGGGTAAATGACATTTTCTTGTCCGCTCCGTCGCCGCAGATATGGATGCACCATATCGCCCTGAATAGGGCCAGGGCGTACAATGGCCACCTGAATGACTAGGTCATAATATTTGCGAGGTTGCAGGCGTGGAAGCATGTTCATCTGTGCACGGCTTTCGACCTGAAACACACCGACTGAATCGCCTTTGCAAAGCATGTCGTAGACGGCTTTGTCTTTACGCTCGATGGTCGCCAGCGTCAGTTTTTCGCCGTCATAAAGCTGCGGCTTGTGCGCATGGATGAGATCGAAAGCCTTGCGGATACAGGTGAGCATGCCAAGCGACAGCACGTCCACTTTCATCAGGCCCACTTCGTCAATATCGTCCTTGTCCCACTCGATGAAAGAGCGTTTGTCCATCGCCGCCGGACCAATCGGCACGGTCTCATCCAGCCGATCACGCGTCAGCACAAAGCCGCCGACGTGCTGTGACAGATGCCTTGGAAAGCCGATCAACTCCAGCGCCAGTTCCACAGCGCGCCGGATAATGGGATTATCGGGATCAAGCCCCGCTTGCCTGATATGTTCTTTGTCGATGCCGCCACCCGATATGCCCCAGACGGTGTTGGCAAGTGCTGCCGTCACATCTTCTGTTAGCCCAAGCGCCTTGCCGACATCGCGGATAGCGCTACGGGAGCGATAGCTGATGACGGTTGCGACAATCGCCGCACGGTCTCTCGTGTAGCGTTTATAGACATATTGCATCACCTCTTCGCGCCGCTCATGCTCGAAATCGACGTCGATGTCTGGTGGCTCTTTGCGCTCGACCGAAAGGAAGCGCTCAAACAAAAGGTCCACTTCTGTCGGATCGACACCGGTTATGCCAAGGCAGAAACAGACAACCGAATTAGCCGCCGAGCCACGCCCCTGACACAGAATGCCTTCCCCGCGCGCATAGCGCACAATGTCATGAACAGTGAGAAAATAGGCCGCATATTGCAGCTGTTCTATCAGCGCCAGTTCCTTGTGGATCAGCTTTTGGACCTTTGGCGGGATCGTGTCCGCCCCATAATACCCGGCAGCGCCGTCCCATGCGAGATCATGCAGATGCTGTTGCGGTGTCTTGCCGGGCGGTACTGGCTCATCAGGATAATCATATTGCAGCTCATCAAGCTGGAAAGTGATAGGCGCCACAAAATCGGCAGTTGCTTCAATTGCGCCGGGATAATTGCGGAACAGACGCACCATTTCATGTGGCGGCTTGAGATGTCGCTCAGCGTTTTTTTCAAGCATTCGCCCGGCGGCAAAAACTGTTGTGTAATTGCGCGTTGCTGTCAGCACATCCTGCAAAGCGCGCCGGTCGGTATGATGATAAAGCACATCATTGGTGGCAAGCAGCGGTACATTCGATTCTGCTGCAAAATGCGCAATGCGTTCCGCACGGCGTCCGTCATGGCCCTGATGCGGCATGGTCAGCGCCAGCCAGACAGAGCCGGGTGCAGCCTTTGCAATCTCCGTCAGGCGTGAGCCAAAATCAGGCTCGTCTTCGTCGGGCGCAAAGACGGCAATTTGAAACTGCCGCGCCCGAAACAGTACGTCTCCCCATTCAAGATGGCATTCGCCCTTGGTGGCAGCACGGCCCTTGCCCTCTGTCAGCAGGCGACACAATTGCCCATAAGCGGGGCGATCACGCGGATAGACGACCATATCCGGCGTGCCATCGATGAAGGAAAGGCGGCAGCCGATGAAAAGCTTAAACTTACTTGTGTCGCGAAAGTCCTTCCATGCTGCATGCGCACGCACCACACCCGCCAGTGTGTTGCGATCTGCAATACCAATGCCGGAAAGCCCCAACGCATGGGCTTGCAAGACAAGCTCATGCGGATGCGATGCGCCGCTCAGAAAGGAAAAATTGCTGGCTGCAGCCATTTCAAAATAGCGGTCCATCAGGCGAACAATCCATGCAAGAACCAGCGCGGATGATTGGATCCGTCATAAAGCCCCTCACGAAAAATCCAGAAACGCTGGCCGTTATCATCCTCTACGCGGTAATAGTCACGCAATAGCGGCACATTCTGACCGATAGAAAGCCACCATTCCGGTTCGATCCGTTCTGGCCCTTCGGCAAGGCGCACATGATGGCGCACACGCCGCCACAGGAAAAATGAGGGCGGACTGTCGGGCACTTCAGCAATCGATTCGATTGGCTGCGGCGGATGAAACAGCTTTATCGGTCGCGCGGGTGGATCACCGGGAAGCTTCCGACTGCTTTCATAATCCGCGTCATTCTTACGGCCTGTCTGCATGGCAGAACGAAGGCCGAAAGCCCGTTCTGGCATATGGGTGTTGCGCGCAAATGGGATGAGTACGCGGTTTGCACCAAGCCGAGCTGCGAGCCGGTCAATCAGCTGGCTGAAACCGGCCTGATCTTCCTCGTTCTGGTCCAGTCCGGTCTGACGCTGGGCAATGGCAGCAGAACGCAGTGCCGCAAGCCGGATCATGTCGAAGCCAAAACCAGCATCAAGCGGATCGGTTAGCGCATTGAGCCGTTCACGCGCCAGTCTCAGAAAAACCCGGTCTTCGCGTAAAGGCTGGCCGGTTTCAATGCGGATATGACGTACCTCGCCATCGACCCGGAAAAACGAAGCTTCGATTAGCAGCGCGCCTTTGCCTTCGGTCTCAAGCAGGGCAAATAATTCCTGCGCCAGTTCCTGCAAAATTTGCTCAACAAGCGCCATCACCGTGACCGGCTCTGAAAGACGGCGTTCGGCTATACTGAGCGGCATAATGCGCAAGGGCGAAATCGGTGCCCGTTCCTGCCGCGCAAGTCGTTCAAGCTTCGTGGCAAGGTCAGTTCCGAAACGCGCGGTTAGCGTTGCACGCGGAAGCGCCATCACATCGCCAATATGCTTCAGCCCGGCGCGTTTAAGGCCCGTTTCAGCAGCTTCGTTCAGTTCAAGAGCGCTGATCGGCAGGCGCGGCAAAAAATGGTCGGCCCCAGCCTTGCTGAAAACACCACCTTTCGTGCCTCGCGCCAAAAGCCGTGCGGCAAAACTGTTATCGGCAATCGCTGCCTGTATACTGAGCCCAGCCCGTTCAATTCGCATGATTGCGTCCTCGCGCATGGCGGCAAGACCGCCAAAAATATGAGCGCAGCCGGTAATGTCGAGCATCAGCCCATAGGGCTGATCGAGAGCGACAAGCGGCGTATAGCGCTCGCACCAGTGCGCAAGCCGCGTGAGCAGCGCTGCGTCGCGCTGGGGTGCAGCTGTCGCCACGTCAAGCTTTTCCACTCGCGCCCGCGCATCGGTCAGCGCCATGCCGGGAAAAAGGCCAAGCTTTGCGGCTTCAATATCCACAGCAGTCAGTCGCAGTGCGTTGGCCGTGCGCTCGGTAACGACAAGTGGCAGTTGCTGTTTGTCTTCATGCGGAGCGGAGCGGCGAAGCCGGTCGGTTGGCAGAAATGGAAACCACAGGGCGAGGAATACGCGTTCTGTCGCCCCGTTCTGCTGCTCCAAATTCAAGGCTTTCATTGTTCCATTCCATGATCCATTGCCCGCATGTGCCGTGCCTGTTTCGCTCAAGCACGGTAGAAAAGGCGGGCTTTCCGGGGGCATTGGCTCCGCTGGAGCGGGACGGCGCGGGGGCTACCCGCCAGCGACTGACGGCTGCACTCTGAACACCCGTTCGGTGGCTCCTAAGCAGGAAAACTGGTAGTTGAGCTGTCTCGGTTGCCAGCAGCAGGCGACGCGAAGCGGTCAGGTCTAGACATTTCGGCTGGCCAATTATCGAAGCAACGACGCCGGAGATGAGATGCGAAGCCTTGCCACCGCTTCCCGCCTCAAGCGCATCATTGGATGCTTTGAGCACATCCTGCGCGGTGGGACAGCGCACAATAAGCAGCCGCGCCGGATCAATGCCAAAGGCATGAAGTCCCGGCGGATAAAGTCCGCCATATTCAGTTGACGTGCTTTCCTCCTCAATCCAGATAATCGGCTTTTTTGCAGGCGATGCCCGCAACGCAAGCGCCAGTGCAAAGCCGGTTGCTGCCATATGCGCACCAGGGTTTTCTGCAAAAACCTCATGCAAAGCATCGCCTGCCAAACCATGCGGAAAAGCATCATCTGCCTGCGCAAAACCAAGCGTGAAACTGCGCGCACGCCCGAAACCTGTGGCCGCTTCACTGCTAAAACTGCCCTGTGTGCCGTTGCCTTCAATGGCTGTAACCATGCGCCGCAACGCCGCGATGTCGATGCCGCTCACGTTTGAAACCTGCAATTTGTTCACTTTATGTTCTAGTATTGAATCGAGTCAGCGAAGAGTCAAGCGGGATCATCTGTGGGTTGGTGTGGATAAGAAAAATGCTCCTCAATAGGGAGCATTTGTCTTGCAGTTTAGGCGGCTTCTTTGAAAGGCACGCCTGCCAGTTGGGCGAGGTGACCGCCTAGGTCAGTGCCAGCACCTGCCGCATTGATGGTGTCAAAATAATCATGCCAGCCGGTTGCAGTGATTCCGGCAATTAGCGTGTCGAGAGCCGCTTCATCCGGGAAACGCCAGATGGCAAAGAAGCTTTGATCTGGTGCGTAAGGCTTGGTGGCATCCACCGGACCTAAAGCTAAAGCTTCAACGCCTAGTGCTGCGAGACCGCCCATGCCTGCACCGACTTTTTCAAAGAAAGCTTGTCTGCCTTGTGCATCAAGTTCAAGCCAACTTGTCTTGGGCGAGTAAAGCTCGGCGAGGTAATAGGTCATGTCATATCCCTTAGGGTTTCACTGATTTTAAAAGATTGGCCCGCATCGGTTCGGCTCCAGATGCGGCGCAATAGGGTGCTCAGCAGTTGTTGCTCGCCGGTTGAAAGATCGCTCATCAGTCCCGCGATCCAGGCGGTATGCTGATCGAAAAGCTCTTGTGCCAATCGCGCACCTTCGGGTGTAAGTCTGACTGCGAGCTTGCGGCGATCCTGCGTATCTGCATGGCGTGTCAGAAAACCGTCACGCTCCAGCCCGTCGAGCAGGCCGGTAATGGTGGCGCGTGTGACGCCAGCGCGTTCCGACAGCTCATGCGGCGAAAGACCGTCAGCTGCATTCTGCAACAAAAACAGCAGCACAAACTTGCCTTCGGAAAGCTTGTGGGGGCTAAGCCTGTTTGCGCAGTCACGGTCGATGGCTGCTGCCAGCGATAGCACTTCAAAACAGGCCTTCAACGCGCCGGTTGAGGGTGCGTTGCGGCGTTCCATTTCGCCCAGAAGGGCGTGATGCTTTTGCTCAATAATTTCCATACGGCGACATATAGTATGGTGCCGTACTAAATTCAAGTGGTTTAAGCAAAAGGGTGCAGATGATGGAACTTGATTGAGTGCAATATACGATTTATATATGTTTCATATATTGATGGCGGAAAGTAACCATGGGTATCGTAAAAATCAGCGACGAACTGCACGAAGAACTGCGCAAGGCGAGTGATGTCATGTGCCGTTCGATCAATGCGCAGGCAGAATACTGGATGAAAGTCGGCATGCTGGCGCAGGCTAACCCTGAACTGTCGTTCAATGAAATTGTGCAGATGCAGTTGCGCGCCGCCCATGTGGAAATACCGGTTCTGGCGGTGCAGCCATCATGATCAAGACGCAGGCTGAAGTGGAAAAGATGGCGGCTTCGGGCGCGCTGCTGGCGTCTGTCTTCACGCTTCTCGATAACACGCCGCTTGTTGGCATGAGTACAATGCAGGTCAATGATCTGGTTGAAAATTATATCACCCGCGAATTGCAGGCGCGTCCGGCTAGCAAGGGGCAATATGATTTTCCCTATGTGCTTAATGCCTCAAGGAATGAAGTTGTCTGTCACGGCATGCCGTCTCATGATGAAATCATCGCTAATGGTGAGATCATCAATTTCGATATTACGCTGGAGAAGGATGGTTTTATCGCTGATTCCAGCAAAACCTATATGATTGGTGATGTTGCTCCCTTTGCTTCGCGTCTGGTTCGTGTAACCTATGAAGCATTATGGAAGGGCATTGCCGCTGTGCGCCCCGGTGCAACGCTGGGTGACATTGGCTATGCGATCGAGCGTCATGCCAAACGGCATGATTACAGCGTGGTACGCGAATATTGCGGTCATGGCATTGGCCGTGAAATGCATGAAGAGCCGCAGGTTCTGCACTTCGGCAAGCCCGGTACAGGCGCTCGTTTGCGCGAAGGCATGGTGTTCACCATCGAGCCGATGCTCAATCAGGGCACAGCCAAGGTAAAGACTGAAAAAGACGGCTGGACCGTGGTGACGCGTGATGGAAAATTGTCAGCGCAGTTTGAGCATACGGTGGCTGTTACGTCGAATGGCGTTCGGGTGCTGACCTTACGCCCCGGCGAAGAAAAGATGCTTGGCTCTATCAGTCACGCGGTATGACGATCACCCGATATTACCAGCCAGTAAAAGGATGAATATTATCGTTCCGCCGATGCTCATTCCGCTTGCCAGAATTGTCCCTAAGATTGCAGGCACGAGTTTCAGGAACGAAACATAGGGCGATATTTCTAACTGAAAATTCGACCTGATTTTTTCAGGCGTAAGACAGGTTATTTCGTAATCGCCCGCTGCTGAACATTCAAAATTGCCAAGCACATGCGAAGCATAGCCGCGCATGTCCGTGCGTCTGACGCCGAGCAGCGAACGGCTTGTCGAGCGATATGCGATTGCTGCGCCGCTTGGTAGTGACTTGATTGCAAGTTGCGTTGAGAAATAAGCGATTCCTGTGACAATCGTCAGCGGCGGAAAAACGATGCTGACAGTGTATCGTCCGGCATTTGGCAATTGAAACACATGTGGCTGGCTGTCGGCTTTAAAGCGATGACGGACTGTTGGCGTGATGATGCCCAACAGGACAGAAATGCAGCTGACCAGCAGATAAATGCCAAGCAGAATGCAAAGAGACAGCGCCAGATAAAGAAACACGGCTTTCGTTCCTGAAAAGAAAAAGCCCGCCGGAAGGCGGGCTTTTGTCTTGGTGTGAACAGCTTAGCGACGGTCGCGAGCAGCCAATGTGCGCAGACGAAGCGCATTGAGCTTGATAAAGCCTGCTGCGTCTTTCTGGTCGTATGCGCCCTGATCGTCTTCAAACGTCACGAGCTTGTCGGAATAAAGCGACTTGTCCGATTCACGGCCAGTTACGATCACATTGCCCTTATAGAGCTTGAGCGTGACTTCACCTTCAACATGACGCTGGCTGAGGTCGATTGCAGCCTGCAGCATTTCGCGTTCCGGCGAGAACCAGAAGCCGTAATAGATGAGTTCTGCATAGCGTGGCATCAGCTCATCCTTGAGATGCGCTGCACCACGGTCGAGCGTGATCGATTCGATAGCGCGGTGCGCAGCCAACAGGATCGTGCCGCCCGGTGTTTCATAAACGCCGCGGGATTTCATGCCAACGAAACGGTTTTCAACGAGGTCAAGACGACCGATACCGTTGTCACGGCCATAATCATTGAGCTTGGCAAGCAGAGTTGCAGGCGACAGACGTTCGCCATTGATCGAAACCGCATCACCCTTTTCAAAGCCAACCTTGATGATGGTTGGTGTGTCTGGTGCGGTTTCTGGGGAAATCGTGCGCATATGCACATATTCAGGCGCTTCGATTGCCGGATCTTCCAGAACCTTGCCTTCAGACGAAGAGTGCAGCAGGTTTGCGTCAACTGAGAAAGGTGCTTCGCCCTTCTTGTCTTTCGCAACAGGGATCTGGTGCTGTTCAGCAAATTCGAGCAGATGCGTGCGGCTCTTGAACGACCAGTCGCGCCATGGAGCGATGATCTTGATGTCGGGGTTCAGCGCATAAGCGGAAAGCTCGAAACGAACCTGATCATTGCCCTTACCGGTTGCGCCGTGTGCAATCGCGTCAGCGCCGGTCTTCTTGGCAATTTCAATCAGGTGCTTGGAGATCAGCGGACGGGCAATCGAGGTACCCAGCAGATAAACGCCTTCATAGACAGCATTGGCGCGGAACATCGGGAAGACGAAATCGCGCACGAATTCTTCGCGCACATCCTCAACGAAGATTTCCTTGATGCCCAGCATTTCCGCCTTTTTGCGTGCTGGTTCAAGTTCTTCACCCTGGCCGAGATCGGCGGTAAAGGTAACGACTTCTGCGTTCAGCTCAGTCTGCAACCATTTCAGGATAATCGAGGTGTCGAGACCGCCCGAATAGGCCAGAACGACTTTTTTGACGTCTTTCAGCTTGCTCATAGTTCACTTCCGTCTGAGATGCGATGGTGGCCCGAAGGGCCGTAGAACAGGATGTTGCAGCTCTTTTATCAGTTGCTAAGCAGCGTGCAAGCCGGATGGTGCGTTGTGGTCGAAAAGAAAGCTTTATCTTCCATTTTGAACAGTGTTGACTGTCATCTTGATTTGTAACTATAAAAGTTACATGAAAAATCAAGCCAATCCATTTTCTGATCCGCAGGTGGTTGCTCGTTATTGCGAGGGGCCGCCGAAGGCTGTGCCCGGTTTTCGGGATATGCAACGCATGGCGCGTTTGCTGCTTGCCGAACAGGTTCCTGATGATGCGCGCATACTGGTGTTGGGTGCGGGTGGTGGGCTTGAGCTCACACTCTTTGCAGAAAATCATCCGCGCTGGACTTTTGAAGCAGTTGATCCCTCCGCCGAAATGCTGGAATTGGCGCGGCAAAATCTAGGCCCCAATGCGGAGCGAGTGAACTTCCATCACGGCTATATCGACACTGCTGCAACGGGGCTGTTTGATGGTGCTGTCTGTTTGTTGACCATGCATTTTCTGGATCAGGAAACGCGCAGACAAACGCTTGCAGATGTACATCGCCGATTGAGACCGTGTGCACCGTTCATCATGGCCCATTTCAGTTTCGAGCAGAGCAATGACGATGAGCGGGCTTTATGGTTGTCGCGCTATGCTGCATTTTTGAATGATTCTGGTGTTGATCTGGCAAGTGCAACCAAAACCAGCATAGCGCTCAATGAGCGGTTGCATATTCTGACGCCCCAACATGATGAGGCACTTATCCGTGGTGCAGGCTTTAAGAATCCGAGCCTTTTTTATGCGTCATTCACCTATCGCGGATGGGTTGCCTGCGCATAAAATAGCGTCGCTAAGACCGCTAAAAAATTCGATGGCGGAGGACATGAATTCGCGTTAGCTTGCCGCGAATTCCCGGAGTGCTTTTCAATGTCGTTTCTGACAAATCTAACCTTCATCCCCGAATGGACAATCTTCGTCCAGTTCGTGATTGCCACTGCAATCCTGTCGATCACCCCCGGCCCAGACATGACGCTGTTCGTCGGTCGTGCATTATCTGAGGGCAAGGCTGCGGGCTTTGCTTGCATGGCAGGTGCCAGCACTGGCATCGTCATTCATACAAGCATGGTGGCGCTCGGCCTGTCCGCGCTGATTCTTGCGTCTCCCGCCGCTTTCACGGCTTTGAAAGCTGTTGGCGCCATTTATCTTGTTTGGCTCGCAGTGCAGGCAATCCGCAAGGGGTCTGCATTCTCGCCGGAAAAAAATGGCGGCAAAAAGCATACCTTGTTTCAGAACTGGGCAACGGGCCTTGGCATCAATTTGCTCAACCCGAAGATCATCCTGTTCAACATGACCTTCCTGCCGCAGTTCGTTTCGGCCAGTGATCCGCATGCGATGGGAAAACTGTTCTTCCTAGGCCTGTCCTTCATTCCACTGGCACTGCCTTTCACCATTCCAATGGTGGTGGCAGCGGACAAGTTCGCCGGTCTTCTCAAGAAGAACCCAACTGTCACGCGGATTGTGGATTGGCTTTTTGCAGGTATTTTCTCAGCTTTCGCGCTGAAAATTATCACAGCGCAAGCGAAGTAAAATTATTCAGCCGGGCGACTCAAAAAGCGCCCGGCATTGCGGCCAGCTATCAGCCAATAGACGAAGCCGCCGACAACACCTGAACCGGCGAAAGCGCCTGTCAGGAGAGCAATCCCGGCAGAGATTTGCTGATCGGTTACCGCGAAAAGCGATCCCGTTCCCATTCCAAGCAATCCAATCACCAAACCGCCGATGCAATAAGGCAGCGATGATTTCCAGCCGCGTGCTTCGCTGATGACAATCAGCACCAGCGCTGGGAAGAAGCTGAAACCACCTGCCATAAAAGCCAGAACCGGGCCACCAACGAGAACCGCTGCATAAAAGCCAGTCGTATCCCAGCTGTTGCGGATTTCAGTAAAAACGTCCTCAAAGAACGGGTCTGACATGGCATAGCCCAGCACATCGATCTGGCTATACAAAATAGCCGCCAGAAAAAATCCAGCGGCCAGAACGGCTAAGCAATAGCCGAAAACAATAACAACAAAGCGCGTGATATAATCAAACGTATCGGTCAAATGCGTTTAATCTCCCCCGAATTATTCACCATGCCCGGCTATCATCATGGCTTCGAGCGCCAGACGCTCGGTCTTGCGCATGCGTTCTGATTCCGACTTCAACTGGCCACAGGCAGCCAGAATATCGCGACCGCGTGGCGTGCGGATTGGCGATGCGTAACCGGCAGCGTTCACATAGTCTGCGAAGCGTTCAATATGCTCCCAGTCCGAGCACTGGTAATTCGTGCCGGGCCATGGGTTGAACGGGATCAGATTGATCTTGGCTGGAATGCCCTTCAAAAGCTTCACGAGCAGCTTGGCGTCTTCCATGCTGTCATTGATGTCTTTGAGCATCACATATTCAAATGTAATGCGCTTGGCGTTCGACAGGCCTGGATATTCGCGGCACGCTTTAAGCAGCTGTTCCAGCGGATATTTCTTATTGATTGGCACCAGAAGGTCGCGCAATTCATCGCGCACGGCATGCAGCGAGATTGCAAGCATAACGCCGATTTCTTCGCCGGTGCGATAGATTTCAGGCACAACGCCAGAGGTCGACAGCGTGATGCGACGCTTGGAAAGTGCCAGACCATCGCCATCAGACGCAATCAGCAGAGCCTTCTTCACTTCCTCGAAGTTATAAAGTGGTTCGCCCATGCCCATCATAACGATGTTTGTGACTTTGCGACCTTCAGCAGGCACGATAGCGCCGTCCGGTGTGTCGGTTTCGGGGAAATCGCCGAGGCGATCGCGTGCCGTCATCAACTGCGCGAGAATTTCCTCCGAGGTCAGATTACGCACCAGCTTCTGCGTGCCGGTATGGCAGAACGAGCAGGTCAGCGTGCAGCCAACCTGTGAGGAAATGCAGAGCGTTCCGCGGCCTTCTTCAGGAATATAGACACATTCGATTTCAACAGGGCGTCCAGCACCGCGTGGTGGGAAGCGGAACAGCCATTTGCGCGTGCCATCCTGCGAAATCTGTTCTTCAACGACTTCCGGGCGCGCAATGGTGAAATGCTGCGCTAGAAGAGCGCGCAGATCTTTGGAAATATTGCGCATATCGGCAAAATCAGAAACGCCGCGCACATAAAGCCAATGCCAGAGCTGCGCAATGCGCATCTTGACCTGCTTTGGCAAGACGCCAATCTTGATCAGCTCATCAGCCATTTCCTCACGCGACATGCCGATGAGCGACGGCTTTTGCTCCATATTTGCGCGCACATGGCGGGCAAGCTGGTCACGCGTATCATCAATGGTCAGGTCGAACGAAATGGACATATGTTTTCAACTGTTGAGGACGCCGCATAAAGCGCGCCGGTAAACACGATCTGTTGCATGGATATATGGGCTCGTTCATCTGAAATGCGAGCCTGTTGCGCGCGCTCATAGCACACAATATTGCATCCGTCATCCCGCAGTCTGTCGCGGCAGGCATGCATAAGTGAGGATACGACCTCAAAAGAAAAGCCGGAGCGAAGCCCCGGCTAATGAGTTTAAAGCACATCCCGAAAAGTGGGAACCGGTTTTCGGATAAGATGTGCGTAAAAGTAGAAAGCGACCGATTGGCTTATTTGCAATTCTGAATGGCTGCGAGTGCTGCCGAAATGCCCTTGAGCGAATAGGTGTAATTGGTCTTTGTGCCGCGCTTGGATTGTGCCTGCACCTTCATGTCCGCGCCGCCACGCATCGCTGCGATCAGCTGCGGCTCTTCTGCTGCATTTTCCATCCAGCCGGACTTGCCATTCACGAACATCGTGAAATTGCGATTGCCCACAGTAACAATAACCTTGGCATTCGCATTGGCGTTCAGCTCATAGCCAGCCATGAATTGAGGCTCAAGGTTGACGTTCTGGCCTGGCTTCTTGCTCACGAGGAAAAAGTTATCGCCATGATCAACATTGGCGGGCGCTTTCTGCGTCGGAACGGACAGGACATAGCAAACCTTGCCATTGGCAGACTGGTAGCTATATGCGCCCCAAGCGTCGAACTGCTTAATCTGGGTCGGTGTCTGGGCGAGTGCTGAGCCTGCCATTGCAATCGTGAACACCGAAGCCGCGACGATCGATTTTCCAAGCATGATTTTTTACCGGTTCTCTTTCGTTTGCTTCAAAGTCGAATATCGGGATGTCGCCGTTCAACACGCCGCCCCGTTTGATGACCCTTAATGTGCCTTAATCTGGGTTACCAAACGGTGAAGTTTTGAAAGAAAACTTGAACGAGTAGGCAAAAGCCCCCGCGATCCCGTTGCCAAGTTCAATGAAAAGAAAGCGGCAAGAGTTTGTCATATCGCGTCAATTCGTGATGAGCGATGTATTCCACCGTAACAAATCTGTGAAACCGGCCTATGCCGCTTCGCCGTCGTCGCGCATTGCATCACGGGCTGCGATTCTGTGCGCTGGCGTGATATGTGTGCGTACAGCGGTCAATGCAGCCATCAGCACCGCAATATCGTCGGTAAAGCCAATACCGACCAGCATGTCGGGAATAATGTCGAACGGCAGCACAAAATAAGCAAGTGCTGCCATTAGCGTCATGCGAACGCGTGTGGGAGTCTTTTCATCGAGTGCGCAATAATAAGCCGCCACGACTTCATCCATGAACGGAACCATGCGACCAGCACGGCGTGCTGTCTTCCAGAATCCCTTTTTCACACGTTCGCTGCGCTTTTCGTGGTCGCGCTCGCTTCCAGGTTCAAGGATGTCATCAATCTTGGTACGATCCATAGTCAGTTTAACTCCTGTCAGCCAGATAGAGGGCTGTCATCACAAGAAGATGGGATGATTTCCCGTCATTTTCAAGTTTTCTGCCGGATGAGACACTGGCAGACCCTGCCAAAATCATCAGCTTCACCACGACTCCCAAATCACTGGATTATGGCTTTTGCCCTCTTCGGGCTGAACATTATGTGATGGAGTGGAGCTATCCGATGCATTTAACTGGTTATGGCGAAAACTTTGTGCGCAGTGACCGGTCGAGCCAGTTCTATCGCGGCAATCAACTCGCAGCCGCACTGGATGTTGGCGATCATGTCAATATCGATTTGAAAGACGCTATGTGTTATGACATCACGGCCTATATGCGCTTTCTGCTTGGAGCCGGTATTTCCGAGCATACATTACGCGGTACATCCGGGCAGAACTGGATACCGTTGTTAAACTTTCGGGCTGGCGAATTGTGGAATGGCTATTCATCGCTGCCCTATGGGCGCGCCATCGGCTTTTACGATGTGAGGGCCGGCCACATTTTCCATTCGGCCGTTTCGGTCGGAGATGTGTTTATTCGCAGTATAAATGGTGGCGCGCTCGGCCAACAATGGAGTGATTGCGTCAATCTCACCAAAGCACTTCCATTTATTGCCAGAAACCGCGACGGCAGTTTCAATTTTCATAAGAAGACGATTTTCGTTTATATTTCAAAGGTATGAATGCGTTAAACAATCGTATTCATTTTGCGCGCAAGCTTAATGTCGAGCTCTGTAATACCGTTTTCACTATGAGTTGAAAGCGTCACATCAACGCGATTATAAACATTGAACCATTCCGGGTGGTGGTCGAGCTTTTCGGCATAAAGCGCTGCCCGCGTCATAAATCCAAAAGCTGCATTGAAGTCCTTGAACTTGAAACTCTTGCTGATCGCCTCGCGGCTATCAAGCTTCTGCCAGCCTTCAAGCTCGCTGAGAGCTTGTTTCAGTTCTTCTTCTGTTAGCCTGTTGCGTGCCATCACATTTCGCCTATGTTGCGGTTCTGATTATAACTTACCATAGCCGCGAGAGTTCCGTGACCCAACCAGCCCCAACGAGTATTTTGTTCGTCTGTGCAGGCAATATCTGCCGTTCACCGCTTGCAGAAGGCGTGATGGCGCAGGTTCTGGCAGAGCGGCGTATTGATCATGTGCTGATCGATTCGGCAGGCACGAACGGCTATCACACGGGCGAAGAACCGGACGAACGCTCAGTCCGGGTTGCTGCAAAGCATGGTCTTGATATTTCTGAACAATCTTGCCGCCAGCTGACCGCAAGTGATTTCACCCGCTTTGATCTCATTCTTGGGATGGATCGTTACAATATGCGCATGATCGCGCAGCGTCAGCCCGCGAACGCAACCGCGCGCATTGGCCTTTTCACCGAAATAGCAGAGGGCAAAGCGGTGGAAATCCCCGATCCTTATTACGGAAATATCGGGGATTTCGAGCAGGTTTACCGAATGGTGCTTACCTCTTCAAAGGCGCTGGCCGACCAGTTCTGGCGTGATGCAGCCATTAAAGGCCAGGCTTCTTCGACAATGTAAGGGCCGCCACCCACAGAATCGCGCGATGACATCAGAACGAAACGCCCCACTTTGAAGGGCATTGTCGAGAAATTGCCGCGCGATGAGAGATATTGAACGACATCTTCAATGCGTGGGTTTTTTAACCGTGCCAAAGTCACATGGGGTGTGAATTTGCGCGGATCTGCGGGTATGTGAAGCCGCTGGCAGATGCGTTCTATTTCGCCCTGCAATGCGTTGAGTTCAGGTGAGGGTGATACGCCCGCATAGATGCTGTGCGGTTTTTTCGAACCGAAAGCATCGACACCGGACAGATTGAGCATGAATTCGGGGCGCCGTACGCGATCCAGTGCATTGGCAACCTCGTCGGCCACGTGGCCTTCCACATCTCCAATAAAACGCAGAGTTATGTGGTAGTTTTCAACATCGATCCAGCGTGCGCCTGGGAGGCCGCCCCGTAATAACGAGAGCGAAAGCGCGGCGTCGCGCGGGATTTCGAGGGCAGTAAAGAGACGCGGCATTTAGCATCCTCCTCGAACGGTTCTGAGCCAGAGCGTCGTGTGGCTTCGGCCACGGGAGGACGCTCTGAATTAGAGTGCCTGTGCATCGATCAGGGGAAAAACGAATCTCTTTTTCCTAATCGATGTATTTCTTAGCGAATCATTCTTCGCCCTCTTGGGCAAGCTGTTTATGCTTGACGATTGTGTCAGCCGCCTGATGTCCCCGTCTTTTGTTCGGCTTTGAGGACTTTCTCGATTGTTGGCATGAAATTGCTCACCATCATTTCCACGCCCTTTTCATTCGGGTGCATGCCGTCTTCAAGCTGCAACTGCTTTTGTGCAGCGACACCATCAAGGAAAAATGGATACAGCGGCACGCCATATTTTTGCGCAAGCTTCGGATAGATCGGGTTGAACTTGTCGGCATAATCTTTGCCCATATTGGGCGGGGCTATCATGCCAGCGAGTATAACCGATATGCCGCGTGTTTTGAGACGCGAGAGCATTTCATCGAGATTTTTCTCAGTAATATCAGGCGCAATCCCGCGCAGCGCATCATTGGCTCCGAGTTCAAGAATAACGAGATTTGTACCATCCGGGATCGACCAGTCGATGCGGGCCAGACCACCGGTTGTGGTGTCACCCGATACGCCAGCATTCTCGATGCTGACCTGATAACCCTTGTCATCAAGCGCTTTTTCGAGTTGCTGCGGGAAGGCGGCATTTGAAGGCAGAAGATAACCCGCCATCAGACTGTCACCGAAGCCAACAATTTTGACGGGTGCGAGCTGTTCGGTTGGCAATGCGTCCTCAAGCCCCGTGGGTTCTTCCTGCGCACGCGCAGCGGTAGCGATAAAAGACGCAGCTACGACAAAAATCGATAACCAAACCGTGATCGAGTGTTTGAAACGCATCGTTAGCAACCCATATCTAGCTAATTGGTGGTGGATCCACCTACATGATTCCTTCTTGCGCAAAACAAGATCATTTTTGTGACGCGCTTTGGCTCTTAATATTCATATAGGAAGAAAAACGCGTGACGGAACAGGTGACTTCGCTAAATCATGGCCCGATCATCGAGCTAGAGAATGTTCATCTGACTCTGGGACATGCGGCATCATCCGTGCATGTGCTTAAAGGTGTCTCGCTTTCAATTGCGCAGGGGCGCTCTGTCGGTATCGTCGGTCCATCGGGCTCGGGCAAGTCTACACTGTTGATGGTGCTGGCCGGTCTTGAGCATGTCGATCAGGGCACGGTGAAGATCGCAGGCGAAACCATCAGCAAAATGACGGAAGATCAGGCCGCCGCATTTCGCGGCGCCAATATCGGGATCGTCTTCCAGTCCTTCCATCTCATTCCGAATATGACGGCGCTGGAAAATGTCGCCGTGCCGCTGGAGCTTGCAGGCCGCAGAGATGCGTTTGAAGTGGCCGAGCGTGAATTGTGTGCCGTCGGCCTTGGCGAGCGTCTCACGCATTATCCGTCAGAACTTTCCGGCGGCGAGCAGCAGCGTGTAGCGATTGCCCGTGCGCTTGCGCCAAGCCCGAAAATCCTGATTGCCGATGAACCAACTGGCAATCTCGACACGGCCACAGGTCGTCAGATCGCCGATCTTTTGTTCTCCAAGCAGCGTGAAAATGGCCTGACCATGGTGCTTGTCACGCATGATCCATCGCTAGCAGCGCGTTGCGATCAGGAAATTCCGGTTCGTTCCGGCCGCATTGAAGAACCAGCCCGAAAAGAGCCAGCGCTTGAAACAGCGGTGGCTGGCGCATGAGCAAACTTGCCTCATTTTCATTAGCTCTTCGCTTTGCGCTGCGCGAAATGCGTGGCGGGCTTTCCGGCTTCTATATTTTTCTCGCCTGTATCGCGTTGGGCGTAGCAGCAATTGGCGGCGTCAATTCTGTTGCTCGCTCCGTCAGCACTGGCATTGCAGCCGAAGGGCAGAGCATTCTAGGCGGCGACGTCAGCTTTGCGCTTAACCAGCGCGAAGCAAGCGCTGAGGAGCGCGCTTTCATAGACGGGCAGGGCACGGTTGCTGAAAGTGCGACCATGCGCTCGATGGCGCGTCTGCCGGATGGCTCCGATCAGTCGCTGGTCGAGGTGAAGGCGGTTGATGCTGTCTATCCGCTTTATGGTGCGTTGAAGGTCGCACCAGAGCTTTCTTTCGAGGACATGACGAAACAGCAGAATGGAACCTATGGCGCCGCCGTCAGTCAGGATTTCCTCAATCGCATGGGGGTGAAGCTCGGAACGAAAGTTCTGCTCGGTTCGGAAACATTTGAACTGCGCGCGCTGATCGAAAGCGAACCTGACCTCCTGTCGTCGGGCTTTAATTTTGCACCGCGCTTTCTGGTTTCAATAGATGGTCTTCGCGCATCCGGCCTGATCCAGCCCGGAAGCCTTGTCGATCATATTTATAAGGTCGCATTGCCCGATGGTGCGCCTGATTCTGCGATCGCGCAATTGCGTGAACGCGCTACCGCCGACTTCCCCGACGCTGGCTGGAACATCCGTTCGCGCAACAATGCCGCGCCAGCACTAACCGCCAATATCGAACGCTTTTCGCAATTTCTCACACTCGTCGGCCTGACAGCGTTGATCGTGGGCGGTGTTGGTGTGGCTAATGCCGTGCGCGCTTATCTTGATGGCAAGCGCGGCGTGATTGCGACGTTTAAATCGCTGGGCGCACCGGCGCGTTTTGCCGTGCTGGTCTATCTGGTGCAGATCATGGTCATCGGTCTGATTGGCATTGCGATCGGGCTTGTTCTTGCAGCAATCATCCCATTTGCAGCCGCTTTGGCGCTTGCCAATTATCTGCCGGTTGCGGGCGGCGGCGGTTTCTTCCCCGATGCACTCGCTTTGGCAGCTGTCTTCGGGCTGATCACAACGCTTGCCTTTGCAATTATCCCGCTTGGTCGTGCGCGTGAAATTCCGGCGACTGCACTGTTTCGCGAACAGGGCTTTGAGCAGCGCGGATTGCCGCCGTTCCTCTATCTGGCGCTGGCCGTTCTGCTGATCGCAGCTTTGGCCGGTCTTGCACTTTATGTCGCTTATGACAGGCGGATTGCAGCGATCTTCATCGTCTCATCCATTGCAGCCTTTGGCGTGCTGCGCCTTGTTGCCGATGGTATCCGCTGGCTGGCGCGCCGTGCGCCGCGCACCCGTTCGACCGCCTTTCGTCTGGCAATTGGCAATATCTATCGTCCCGGCGCGCTCACGCCATCTGTCGTACTTTCACTCGGCCTTGGTTTGACGCTGATGGTGGCGATTGCGCTCATCGACGGCAATCTGCGTCGTCAGGTGACGGAGAATATCCCGGCACAAGCGCCGGACTTCTTCTTTGTCGACATTCAGAACAACGACATTGGCGATTTCACCAAGCTTGTGAGCGGTATTGTGCCGGATGGTAAACTCACCTCCGGCCCGATGCTGCGCGGTCGTATCGTCGCGTTCAACGGTACTAATGTGCGTGATATGACCATCCCGCCGGAGGCTGCATGGGTGCTGCGCGGTGATCGTGGCATTACCTTTGCTGACAAGGTTCCTGAAAATTCGACGCTGACGGAAGGCGAATGGTGGCCGGAAAATTACTCCGGCGAGCCACTTGTGTCTTTTGCTGAACGTGAAGGCAAAGAACTCGGCCTGAAGGTCGGCGATATGGTTACGGTCAATGTACTTGGCCGCAACATCAATGCCAAAATCGCAAGCTTCCGGCAGTTGCAGTGGGAAACGCTGGCGATGAATTTCGTCATGGTGTTTTCGCCCAACACTTTTGCCGGAGCACCTGCCACATGGCTTGCGACGCTGACCATTCCTGATGGTCAGAAAAATCTGGCACCCGATGTTTTGCGACAGGTCACGAAAACATGGCCAGCTGTCACGACCGTCAGCGTGACAGATGCGCTCGATGTGGCAAACGATCTGATCAGCCAGCTTGCAACGGCAATTCGCGCGGCGGCATCGATTGCTCTTGCTGCTTCAGTGTTGGTGCTGGGTGGCGCTTTGGCTGCAGGCAACCGCGCCCGTGTTCACGACGCAGTGGTGTTGAAAACACTGGGTGCCACGCGCGGCACGCTGATCAGCGCTTATATCATTGAATATATGCTACTGGGTCTGGCAACGGCGGTCTTTGCGCTGGTCGCAGGTGGTGTCGCGGGCTGGTATGTGGTTGTGGAGGTGATGAAGCTCAAAGCACAGTTTCTACCGGATGTTGCACTGATGACCGTTGGTGTTGCTCTGGTGCTGACTGTAGGTTTTGGTCTTGCCGGAACATGGCGAGTACTGGGCCAGAAGCCTGCAAATGTGCTTCGGACCTTATGAACCATTTGTAATGTGGAAGCTTAAAATCCCTTAAGCCTTTGGATCGCATGGATAATGCGATCCGTATTTCAACCAGCATCATCACGATTTTTTTCAAGTAGTACTTGTGTGAGAGCGGCAAAATCCCCATAATAAAACGCAGGCATGCTGGGGTCCCGCCAGCGGCGCCTGGGAGCGGCTCGAAAAGAGCCTGACCTCGACACCGGACGGGACAACGCAAAAGGATTTAAGTCATGGCTGACTTTCGCAATATTCAGGCACAGCAGAGGCCGGTAGGTGGCGCTCGTGTTGGTGCCGACATCGATCAGGGCCTCCGTAGCTATATGCTCGGCGTCTACAATATGATGGCAATTGGTCTGGTTGTTACCGGCCTTGCCGCTTTGGCTGTTTCGTCACTGGCTGTCACAACCGATCCGTCGGCTGCGGTTGCACAGATGTCAAACGGCAAGATGCTTACTGCACTTGGTGCAGCACTTTACACATCGCCACTGCGCTGGGTTGTTATGCTCGCGCCGTTGGCTGCCGTATTCTTCCTGAGCTTCCGTATCGAGCGTCTTTCGGTCGGAACAGCTAGTGCCGTTTTCTGGGGCTATGCAGCGCTCGTTGGTCTCTCGCTGTCGTCGATCTTTCTGGTTTACACCGGACAGAGCATCGTTCGCACCTTCTTCGTAACCGCTGCCTCGTTCGGTGCGTTGTCGCTTTACGGCTACACCACCAAGCGCGACCTGTCGGCGATGGGCTCGTTCCTGATGATGGGTCTGTTCGGCCTGATCATCGCTTCGGTCGTTAACATCTTCCTCGGCTCCACCGCGCTGCAGTTTGCAATCTCGGTGATCGGCGTTCTGATCTTCGCAGGTTTGACCGCTTATGACACACAGTCGATCAAGGAAATGTACTTCGAAGGTGATTCTGCTGAATCGCAGGGCCGCAAGGTTGTTATGGGCGCGCTGCGTCTGTACCTCGACTTCATCAACATGTTCATGTTCTTGCTTCAGTTCATGGGCAACCGTGACTAATCAGTCCGAGCTATAAGAATTTGAGAGGGCAGCGGAAACGCTGCCCTTTTTGCTTTTCAAAATGAATGCTTGGAGTCATGCTCATCGGGTAATTTCAAACTGAGTCCCGGCCCACATGCCCCATATTCGCGACTTTCATCCCACCGACATTGAAGCCATCACAACCATCTATACTGAAGCCGTGTTGAACGGCTCAGGTTCGTATGATCTCGAGCCGCCGACGCTTGAAGACATGACACGCCGCTTCGAGAGCTTTGTCGAACAGGGCTTTCCAATTCTGGTTGCCGAAGAAAACGGGCTTGTTCTGGGCTATGCCTATATCAGCTATTTCCGCACCCGCCCGGCTTATCGCTGGCTTGCGGAGGATTCGATCTATATCGCACCCGATGCGAAGGGTAAGGGCATTGGCAAGCTTCTGCTTGGTGAACTGATCAAACGCGCAACAGCGCTCGGCTTCCGGCAATTGCTGGCAGTCGTTGGTGACGGCGAGCATAATATTGGATCAGTGAAGCTGCATGAGAGCCTCGGCTATGTCCATTGTGGGCGCATTCAGGGATCGGGCTTCAAGCATGGGCGCTGGCTTGATACGGTGCTTATGCAGTTACCGCTCAATGGTGGCTGCTCGGTTGATCCTGGACCGATGCCGCTGACTGAATAAAAGCGCATCCCGAAAAGTGCGAAGCGGTTTTCGGATAAGATGCGCGCCAGAAAGAGCAGCATCCCGAAAAGTGCGAAGCGGTTTTTGGATAAGATGCGTGTCAGAAAGAGCAGCATCCTGAAAAGTGCGAAGCGGTTTTCGGATAAGATGCGCTTCTTAATTGCCTACGAGCTTCAGACTTTTATCGAAAACGCGGAGCACGCGTTCAAGCTCATGCCCGCGCTTCATGATGAGCCCGCTTGCAGCAATAACGGAATAGGCCCCCTGCTTGTTCGCAAGCTTGGGGTTTTTCTCAACACGAAACAACGGAACTTCGCTGGCCCGGCGAAAGATGGAGAAAACTGCTCTGTCGGCAAGATGGTCGATGGCGTAATCGCGCCACGCACCTGTCGCGACCATGCGTCCATAAATATTGAGGATTTTTCCCAGTTCGTGCCTGTCAAAGCTAACAGTCGGGGATTGCGGACGTGTTGGGCCAAGAGGGATTACTTTTGGCGTTGCCGATGTAGGAGAAATGGGTTGCGATGATTGATCTTCATTCGCAGCGCTTGGAATATCCATTGTGTTCCTTTCATCGCAGAATGGGTCGTGAAGGGAATGAGCAAGCGGCAATGTCTTGCTTCATAGTGCTATGGTGATGCTTTTATTAAATCTTTGCAAGGTTGTGTTTGAGGGCTAGCGCTCACTCTCTGATTGGTCTATACAAAACTACTCCCAATTAGTTGTATATTAGCTGATCACGAAAAGAGAATGGCTGTTCTCAATGGTGATCTATGGCCACATTTTGGCCTTGTCAAATCCCCATTCCGGCCCGATTCTGTGGCATATATTAGCTCGTTGCCTGAGACGGTTCGGTTCGGGTATGTCCGACCCCAAGCCCCCCGCCCAAAGGACTGCCCGAACCGAACCAACCTCTGATGATTAGCTGTTTCGGCAGCGGCAATATTTCCCGAAATGACAAAGTGATTTATACGCTGAACCGTCAGGCTTTGGGCTCAGAGAGCCAGCGGATTTTTCTGCTTGAAGATCGCTGCGCCGTGAATAGGTCCGAGTGCCTTTTCGCTGTTGCTTTCCTGCAGAACGACCGCGCAACCGCTCACGTCCTTGCGGGTGAGTTCTGAGGCAGGCAGTTCAATCTTCAGCGCTTTGCCGTCCCACATGCCGATTGTGTTGATGTCAGTTACCGTATTGCGGTAGGTAACCGATTGACCGGCGTTTTCGCCTTTGTCGATTGGTATCGTCACCGAATCGCGCAGATAAAACATTACAACATGCACTGGCTTTTCCGGCTTTTCACCGGCTGCAATCTCAATCGAAAGGCGGCCGTCATCCAGTTTGGTAATCGAAACTGGCACATTGAGCTTGTTGTCTGAGAGATGTTTTTTCACGATGCCAGCGTCGTTACCGTTCATCTCAACAGCACCATTAACGATAGCCTGCGGTGTATAAACCATCTTCGCATTGAATGAATTGCGATAGGCATTCTGCCGGTCGGTATTATCCTGAGAGGCAAGCGTATCGCGCCATCCCATATAATCCCAGTAATTAACGTGAAACGACAGCGCCAGAACGTTTGGATCATCCGCATAGGATGCCAGATTCTTGTCGGCTTGCGGGCAGGATTTGCAGCCCTGGCTCGTATAAAGCTCAAGCACTGATGTGCGCGTGCTGTTGTCCTGTGCCTTTGCAGCGCCACTCATTGACAGGCAACCCGTGAACGCCATCCCCAGAGCAGCACAAACACAACGCAGACCGGGAGCGCACTCGTCGGAAAGCCATGTATATGTCCCATTGAAAGGGGAGTGGAAGGTCACTTTGGTTTCATCCTGCTATAATTGACGCTGACATCTATTATGTAGGAATTGCGACGATCAATAGGAAGTCACGTTGCAGTGAGATTTGTCGCAGTTTTTGTCATATGGGTGTTTCTTTTATCCCACGATTGAGCTGGCTTGCGATAAGCGTCGCTTACGCACAATTATATAGGCATGGGACTGAGTGAATATGAGGGCGAGTTTAAGAGAAAAGGCCATCGCTATTTGCGATGAGAAAATCGCGAAAAAGGGTGAAACGGTCGGCATTTCCTTTTATGCATTCTTTTCCAATAAAAACTCAGACCCGGACCTGCTTATGGAAGCAGCGGGATGGTGGATCAAAACGCATAAGCTCGATCACTTTGAGAAAGCCGTCAAAATCAGGGAAATGATTCGTTCGGGGCTATAAATGGAAAAGCCGCTGGATTTCTCCAGCGGCCTTTTTGTTTTATGAACGCGCTGATTAAGCAGCGAGATCACGCAGAACGGTTTGCAAAATGCCACCGTTCTTCATGTAGTCGAGTTCGTCCAGCGTATCGATACGGCAGATCAGTGGAACCTTCTTCACCGTGCAATCGGCATAAGTGATCGAAGCTTCGACCTTCTGACGTGGACGCACATTGGCAAGACCTTCGATGGAGACGATTTCGTCGCCCTTAAGACCCAGCGTCTGCCAGCTTGTGCCTTCCTCGAAGACGAAAGGCACAATGCCCATGCCAACAAGGTTGGAGCGGTGAATACGCTCGAACGATTGCGCAATCACGGCCTTCACACCAAGCAGATTGGTGCCCTTTGCAGCCCAGTCACGCGACGAGCCATTGCCATATTCGACACCTGCAAAGATGACGAGTGGAACACCCTCGGCCTTATACTGCATGGCAGCATCATAGATCGAGGTTTCTTCCTTTGACGGATAGTGAATGGTGTAACCACCTTCGCGACCGTTTTCGCCTAACATGTGATTGCGAATACGGATGTTAGCAAAGGTGCCGCGCATCATCACTTCATGGTTGCCACGACGCGTGCCGTACTGGTTGAAGTCGGCAATGCCGACGCCATGGTCAATGAGATATTTACCAGCCGGCGACTGTGCCTTGATGGAACCGGCAGGCGAAATATGGTCGGTCGTGATCTTGTCGCCGAAGAGACCCAGAACGCGTGCGCCCTTAACGTCTGCAATCGTGCCAGCCGACTTGCCCATGCCCACAAAGTAAGGCGGGTTCTGCACATAGGTCGAATTGTCGTCCCATGCGTAAGTCTGACCAGCAGGAACCTGTACGGCCTGCCAGTTTTCATCGCCCTTGAACACATCCGCATATTTTTCGGAGAAGACTTTGCGGGTCACGTTCTTTGCAATGAAATCCTGAATTTCAGCTGATGAAGGCCAAATGTCACGCAGGAACACCGGATTACCATCATGATCCTCGCCAAGTGGCTCCTTGGTCAGGTCTTTTGTGACCGTACCTGCAAGCGCATGGGCAACAACGAGCGGAGGTGATGCCAGATAGTTCGCCTGAACATCCGGCGAAACTCGGCCTTCAAAGTTACGGTTGCCGGAAAGGACAGCAGCAGCGATCAGACCCTTTTCGTTGATGGTCTTGGAGATCGGAGCAGGCAATGGACCGGAGTTACCGATACAGGTCGTGCAACCAAAACCAACGAGGTTGAAGCCAAGCGCATCAAGGTCCTTCTGGAGACCAGCAGATTCAAGATAAGCGGCAACCACCTGAGAGCCGGGCGCTAGCGAGGTTTTAACCCAAGGCTTCGTCTTGAGGCCTTTGGCAACTGCATTGCGGGCCAGAAGACCGGCCGCAATCAGCACACTTGGGTTCGAGGTGTTGGTGCATGACGTGATAGCGGCGATTGCCACATCGCCATGGCCAAGATCATAGTCTTCACCTTCAACCGGATAACGTGTGGTCTGACCGGTGGTCTTTTTATATTCTGTTTCAAGCGAGGTCGCGAAGCCCGATCCGATGTTTTCCAGCGCAATGCGGCCTTCAGGACGCTTTGGACCGGCCATCGATGGGACAACGTCACCCATGTCGAGTTCAAGAATATCGGTGAAGACAGGGTCTTCCGAACCTTTTTCGCGCCACATGCCCTGCGCACGCGAATAGGCTTCAACGAGCGCGAGACGGTCTTCTGCGCGACCGGTCGTGTTCATATAGTTGAGCGTTTCCTTGTCGATCGGGAAGAAGCCGCACGTTGCACCATATTCCGGGCCCATATTGGCAATGGTCGCGCGATCAGCAAGCGTCATGTTTTCGAGGCCTTCGCCGAAGAACTCGACGAACTTGCCGACAACGCCCTTCTTGCGCAGCATCTGTGTAACCGTGAGCACGAGATCGGTTGCGGTCACGCCTTCCTTGACCTTGCCCGTCAGGCGGAAGCCAATAACTTCCGGCAGCAGCATGGAAACAGGCTGACCAAGCATGGACGCTTCCGCTTCAATACCGCCAACACCCCAGCCAAGAACGCCAAGGCCATTGACCATGGTGGTGTGGCTGTCGGTGCCGACGCAGGTGTCAGGATAAGCAACGGTCACGCCGTCTTCTTCCTTGGTCCAGACTGCCTGTGCCAGATATTCAAGGTTTACCTGATGGCAGATACCAGTGCCCGGAGGAACAACGCGGAAGTTTTTGAATGCTTGCTGACCCCATTTGAGGAAGCGGTAGCGCTCGCCATTGCGCTCATATTCGAGCTCCACATTGGCCCTGAACGCGTTTGGGTTGCCGAACTCATCAACGATAACTGAGTGGTCGATGACGAGATCGACAGGAACCAGCGGATTGATCTTTTCGGGGTCGCCGCCAAGCGCCTTGAGGCCGTCGCGCATGGCTGCAAGATCGACAACGGCTGGAACGCCGGTGAAGTCCTGCATCAATACGCGGGCAGGGCGGTAGGCAATTTCTGCACCAGCAGAACCGCGATCTGTAAGCCATGCGGCAATGGCTTCGATGTCCGACTTTTTAACAGAGCGGTCATCTTCAAAACGCAGCAGGTTCTCAAGCAGAACCTTCATGGAAAATGGAAGCTTCGAAATGCCCGTCAAACCGTTCTTTTCGGCTTCTGTCAGGCTGTAATAGATATAGTCCTTACCGTTGACGGTAAGCGTTTTGCGGCTTTTGAAACTATCAATGTTTGACACGTTAGTTCGTCCTCATGCTACTGGCCGGAAAACCAGGACGAACGCCTAGGCATGCGTTTCAAGGACGCGCCAAGGTGCGGGTGCAGTCATTTCCGCTGTCCGTCCCGAAACCTGTGCTTTCGTAAGCGCCAAGTGTTTGAGATCGGCCAAAATTTGTTTCCACACCGACCGCTGGCATGGTAACTCAGATATAGGGAGTTTCTTATAACGATTCCAGACAGATTATCGTGAACGTCATCCCTTGCGGCAAAATGTTACGTTATCCCGGTCGGCTTTGTCAGCTTGACCCAAGGAGAGAATATGCGGCTTGGGGCCGAAAATCTGGCGGGCGAACGCGGCGGCGAGACGATCTTTGCCGACCTCTCATTTGAATTGTCGTCAGGTGAAGCGCTGATTGTCACAGGCCCGAACGGGTCGGGAAAATCCACGCTGCTGCGGATCATCTGCGGATTGCTTGCACCTGAACAAGGCAAGATTACCCTCGTCGAGGACGCAACAACACTCCCCGTTCGCGCCGCGTGTCATTATCTCGGTCATCAAAATGCGATGAAGCCTGCTTTGAGCGTGCGTGAGAACCTGCTGTTCTGGCAAGAATTTAATGGTGCAGCAGCGCTTCAAATTGATGAAGCTTTGGAAGCCGTTGATCTGCCGGGCGTTGAACATCTTCCCTTTGGTTATCTTTCAACCGGGCAAAAGCGCCGCGTTTCCATCGCAAAACTGTTGATCAGTCATCGTCCGCTCTGGATTGTCGATGAGCCAACTGCTGGCCTCGACAAGGCATCTGAATCCCGCTTTGCAGAACTGATGCGCGATCATATGCGCGAGGGCGGCATGGTGATTGCCGCAACGCATATTCCGCTCGGTCTTGAAGGTGTCAAAACGCTCGACATGGCGCAATATTCGCCCGAGGTCGTGTGATGATGGCGCTATTTCTGCGAGATTTGCGTCTGAGTTTCCGTGCCGGTGGCGGCGCGCTGATCGGTATCCTGTTCTTTTTGGCAGTCATTTCCGTGATGCCGTTCGGCGTCGGTCCCGATCTTAATCTCCTGTCGCGCATTGGCCCTGCCATGCTGTGGATCGGTGCTTTGCTGGCAACACTGCTCGGTCTTGATCGGCTGTTTCAGGCAGATCGCGACGATGGATCGCTCGATCTGCTGCTAATTGGAGCAGACCGGCATATGCTGGCTTTCACAGTCTTTGTGAAATGTTTTGCGCACTGGGTTGCAAGCGTTTTGCCGCTGGTGATTGCTTCACCTTTGCTGGGGCTGTTCATGAATATGGATGCCACGGCCACGGCTGCAACCACCCTCACACTCTTGGTTGGAACGCCCGCAATTACCTTTATCGGCGCGGTGGGTGCAGCACTTGCGGTCGCGCTTCCACGCGGCGGTTTGCTGGTTTCAGTAATCGTGCTGCCGCTGACCATTCCGGTGCTGATTTTTGGTGTGTCTGCGTCTTATGGCGCGACCGATATGGTGGCGCCATTCTTTGCGCCGTTTCTTATTCTCTGCGCACTGACTTTGTTTTTTGCAGTTCTGGGGCCGTTGGCTGCATCGGCCTCCTTAAAAAGCTCGGCAGATTAAACAAGAATCTGTCGTGATAAGATGAAATCATTCTCGGCGGATTGACGCAGTTGATTACGGTCAATTGAACGCCATAACGCGTCAGGTATAAGTATAGCCCATGACGAATGACATTGTGAAAACCACAAGCTGGCTTGATCTGGCAAACCCCACGCGCTTTCTCGGCTTTGCGGGCAAGGTTCTGCCGTGGCTGGCTATCCTCTCTGCGCTGTTTCTGGCCGCTGGGCTTTATATGGTTTTTCTGTCGCCTGATGATTATCAGCAGGGGCTGACGGTTCGCATCATGTATATCCATGTGCCTTTCGCATGGCTTTCGATGATGTGTTATTCGATCATGGCAATTTCAGCACTGGGCACGCTGGTCTGGCGTCATCCGCTGGCCGATGTTTCCATCCGTGCCGCAGCTCCTTTGGGCGCGGTGTTCACGGCACTTGCACTTGCAACCGGCTCGCTCTGGGGCAAGCCGATGTGGGGCACATGGTGGGTGTGGGATGCGCGTCTGACCTCCGTGTTTGTGCTCTTCCTGATGTATCTTGGCATTATCGCGCTGTCGCGTGCCATGGATGATCCGGCAAAAAGCGCCAAGCCTGTGGCCGTGCTCACGCTTGTTGGCTTCATCAATATCCCGATCATCAAATTCTCGGTCGACTGGTGGAACACATTGCATCAGCCAGCATCAGTCTTCCGCATGGATGGCCCGACCATTGACGGCTCCATGCTTCGTCCGCTTTTCGTGATGGCAATTGGCTTCACGCTACTGTTTCTGACCTTGCATATGATGGCGATGCGCAATGAAATCTGGCGTCGTCGCGTGGCAATGATGAAAAAGCTTGCAGCCCGCAATGCAGATCGCAGCCGCCTGAAAAGAGAGCGCGCTGACGCGCAAGGGGAGGCCGCACAATGAGCCATTTCGCTTATGTGATGACGTCTTACGGGATTGCCGCCGTGGCCCTTGCCATAACGATTGGCTGGATACTGATCGATCAACGTATTCAGAAAAGCGAGCTGAAACGGCTTGAGGCTCAGGGTGTGCGCCGCCGTTCCGACAAAGCATCCGGTTCTGCACAATGACTGAAACCACTAAGAAACGCGCAACATGGGTTGCGCTGCTGCCGTTGATAATTTTCGTCGGCCTTGCCGCAATCTTTGCGGTGCAGCTCTTATCAGGAAAAGACAACACGACCATTCCGTCCGCACTAATCGGCAAGGATGCGCCCCAAACCAATCTTCCACCAGTCGAAGGTCTTGTGCAGGACGGCGCGTCCGTGCCGGGCCTCAACAGCGAAGATTTTAAGGGTAAACTCACACTGCTCAATGTGTGGGGATCGTGGTGCGTACCATGCCGTCAGGAGCATCCGCTGCTGATGGAGATCGCCAAAGATGAGCGCATCCGGGTGGTTGGCCTTAATTACAAGGACCAGCCCGAAAACGCTCGCCGTTTCTTAGGTGATCTCGGCAATCCATTTGCCGCAGTCGGTGCCGACCGTGCCGGACGTTCAGCCATCGAATGGGGCGTCTACGGCGTGCCAGAAACCTTCCTCGTCAATGCCGACGGAAAGATTGTTTACAAGCATGTCGGACCGTTTACGCCAGAGTCGGTGAAGAATGACCTGATGCCGGCGGTGGCCAAAGCACTGCAATAATAAAGCTTATAAAATGGAAAAAGCCCCGCATGTGCGGGGCTTTTGCTTTTTCAGTTTATCAATCTGGCAGTTTCCGTACTGCACCCTTGGCAGCACTGGTTGCCATGGAAGCGTAAGCTTTCAGCGCGGTCGAAACCTTGCGTTTGCGCTGTTCCACTGGCTTCCAGCCTGTTTCATTCTGCTCGGCGCGGCGTTGTGCCAGTGTCGCATCATCAACAGCCAGATGGATCGTGCGGTTCGGAATGTCGATATCGATGATATCGCCTTCGCGCACCAGACCGATTGTGCCGCCTTCGGCTGCTTCCGGTGAAACGTGACCAATCGAAAGACCCGAAGAGCCGCCCGAGAAGCGCCCGTCCGTGATCAGCGCGCAAGCCTTGCCCAGACCCTTCGATTTCAGGTAGCTGGTTGGGTAGAGCATTTCCTGCATGCCCGGACCGCCGCGCGGACCTTCATAGCGGATCAGCACAATGTCGCCAGCTTTGATCTTGCCGTTGAGAATGGCAAGAACCGACGAGTCCTGGCTTTCGAAGATGCGGGCAGGGCCGGAGAATTTCAGGATGGAATCATCCACACCGGCTGTCTTCACGATACAGCCATCTTCGGCGAGATTACCGTAAAGCACGGCGAGACCACCATCCTGAGAGAAGGCATGCTCTCTCGAGCGGATAACGCCCTTTTCACGATCAGAATCGACACTGTCAAAGCGGCGTTCCTGAGAGAATGCAACCTGTGTCGGTATACCACCGGGAGCAGCGGAATAGAACTTATGCACCATTTCGCTCTTGGTACGGGTTACGTCCCAAGTATCGAGCGCTTTGCCCATGGTTTCGCTGTGCACGGTCGGCAGATCGGTATTGATCAAACCGGCTTTATCGAGCTGGCCGAGAATGCCCATGATACCGCCTGCACGATGCACGTCTTCCATGTGGACGGTGTTGTTGGCGGGCGCAACTTTACAAAGCACCGGAACACCGCGCGACAGGCGGTCAATATCTGCCATGGTGAAGTCGATTTCGGCTTCCTGAGCGGCTGCAAGCAGATGCAGAACCGTGTTGGTCGAGCCGCCCATGGAAATGTCGAGCGTCATCGCATTTTCAAACGCTTCGAAGCTCGCAATCGAACGTGGCAACACGCTTGCGTCGTCCTGCTCATAATAACGGCGCGCAAGATCAACAATCAGATGACCGGCTTCAACAAACAGGCGCTTGCGGTCAGCGTGGGTTGCGAGCGTCGAGCCATTGCCCGGCAGCGACAGACCAAGCGCTTCGGTGAGGCAGTTCATCGAGTTGGCTGTGAACATGCCAGAGCACGAACCGCAGGTCGGGCAGGCAGAACGCTCAATGGCTTTCACCTGATCGTCGGTGTAGCTGTCGTCAGCGGCTGCAACCATGGCATCGACGAGATCAAGCTTCTTGACCTGATCGTCCCAGATAACCTTGCCAGCTTCCATAGGGCCGCCGGAAACGAATACGACTGGAATATTAAGGCGCAGCGACGCCATCAGCATGCCTGGGGTGATCTTGTCGCAATTGGAAATGCAGACCATCGCATCGGCGCAGTGGGCATTGACCATATATTCGACCGAGTCGGCGATCAGTTCGCGTGATGGCAGCGAGTAAAGCATGCCGTCATGGCCCATCGCGATGCCGTCATCGACCGCAATGGTGTTAAATTCCTTGGCAACGCCGCCTGCTTTTTCGATTTCGCGTGCGACCAGCTGGCCGAGATCTTTCAGATGCACATGGCCCGGCACAAACTGCGTGAACGAGTTCACCACAGCAATGATCGGCTTGCCAAAATCCTCATCTTTCATGCCGGTGGCGCGCCATAGGCCGCGCGCGCCAGCCATATTGCGGCCGTGGGTGGTAGTACGCGAACGATAAGGAGGCATTTTCAAACCTTTTAGGACTATTCTAATTTATGATGCCGGTATGACAGAACTGCTTCCGCAGAGCAAAGCGCAAATTGCCCCAGAGACTGCACTGGCGCACTATTTTTAAGGCACGTTGCATTCCACGGAAGATTCAGGCGTGCAATCGCAATTGCAGGCACCGACGCTGATAATCTAACATATTGTTGATATAATGCAAAAGATTTAAAGCTTTAAACGTAAGGAAATTTCTTAAAGCTCATTTGGCGCAGAGGCTATGGCGCTGTCGAGCAGAGCATTGGCCATTTTCATGCGCTGTTCCGCGGCGAGACGGAATTCATGCGGAAGGCGGTCGGGGTGGTTCTCGGCTGCAAAACTGCGTCGAAGACGCTGAAGCTCACTTCGTTTCATACCAGCGTATAAGCCGAGCTCAACGCGAATAGATGAAGGTGACTGGCTTTCCATACGCTTTGCAAGTTCGCGCATTTCACAATTGGACGTATCTGCTTCGTTTTCAAATTCTTCTAGGTCGAACTGAGGCAATATTCTTCTGGCTTGTTCTGTGTCAGCTGAAGCTGAATTCAAGCCTGCGGTGAAGACTGCCGAAGCGAGGTGAACATGCGAAGGACGTGCATATTCCACGCGCTCGCTTTCGGTTTCAGCTTCCTTCAAGATGGTCGCAAAGTCTGGAAAACTATGCCGCATCAGCGTTGCTCTGCCATTTCTGACGAAAATGCGTGAGCAAGTGTGCGCGTAAGTACATAAGGCGGCACTGGCTTGCGAAATACCGGAACCTCCGGATAGCGCGCTGCAACATGTGCAGGCATTCCTCCGCCTGTATGCACCACGACAAAAATATTGCGGCTCCTCAGTCGTTCGAGAATGGGCTCAAGGTTTCCATCTGCCAAATTGACGTCAAGAATTGCTGCATCAACATCTTGTTTATCGATAAGTTCGATGGCTTTTTTTACTGTTCCGACTGGCCCTATAATAGTCCCGCGGGCATCTTCCACAGTAGCCGCTACGTCGAGAGCAACGAAAACTTCGTCCTCCACAACAAGTATTCGTCTATGTTCAAGATTATCCATCGTCTTTCCACTGTCGCTATTTATATACTCTTTGGTGAATCCTTTTTGAGGGTTTCATCGAGTCAATGCGCGAGGATGCAAAGAGGTTCCATTGCCAGCAGGATAATAGATTAATGGTAAATCAAATCTTTATTTCTGTTATGTCGCAAAAACGACAGCAATCATCTCCTATCGATAAGTGATAGCTTTTTAGAATGCCGTGAATGTCAGTGTTGTCAACGAGCGGACAATATTCGGGATATTCAGCACGTTTTCGTTGATGAACTTGCCAATATCGTCGCCTTCTTTCACATAGATTTTTGCAAGCAGATCATATTCACCACTTGTCGAATAAAGCTCTGAAACGATTTCGCGCTGATAAAGCGTGTCAGCAACCTCATAGGTCTTGCCGGGCGCGCATTGCAGTTGCAGAAAAACGGGCTTCATATTTGTTCCTTTCGCCACAATTAGCCTTGACGACTTGTGACTGAATTGCCGATTGCCTTGGCTGTTTCAAGCACGGTAAGAGGCTCTAAATCAAGAGCGTTTCACCCATGCGTGCGTTTCTGCCTTTGGTTTAATTTACTCAATTGTATTTTTAATTAATGGGGGCGATAACACAGCTTAAAATTGGAAATAAGATAATCAATCTATGCTTTATGTACTGCCTGCCGTTTTTATCCTGTTTTCATTGGCCTTTGTTATCGTCGGGGTCATAGATAAACTGCGTCGTCATCTTTTGTGGTGTGCAGTCTGCTTTATCTGCATTGGCTTTGCCATGCTTAGCCAGCTTGTCGATATACCGGCGGATGATGAGAATAATACGCTGCTAACCACTGGCATTTATGTGTTGGGCGCTTTGGCGGGTGGACAGGGCATACTTAGAAGATCAGGTCTTAGCCTGTCTGTTGGGTTCTCTATTGTCAGCATCGTGTTGATCATGGGTGGCGTTCTTTGGTTTCTGTACCCCCAACCCAATGCGATTGGCCGTATTTACGTTGTAAATTTTGGCCTTGCATTCATGATTTTGGCGTTTGTCTGGTATTTGCGCGGGTTGGTTCATGGCTCTGTCGCTGACAAACTCATTCTCGGTATGTTGTTACTCGTATCGATGCAATTCTTCCCACGAACATTGTTAACCGCAAAATCTATTGTCGGCGAAGATACTGGCATCGATTTTTCTTTTACACCGTTTTGGCAATGGACGGTGTTTTCGACTGCGGTGGCAGGCGTTATTGCGGGGCTTGTGTTGTTTGCTGCTGCCGGTGCCGATCGGTTAAGTGAGCTCGAACACGAGCGCGATAGGGACCCTTTGACAGGGCTTTTAAACCGACGGGGGTTGGAAGCGCGTATTCTTGAAACAGAGCGCAGCCATCTTTCCGGGTGGATTGTTGCTTGTGACATTGATCACTTCAAAGCCATCAATGACCTCCATGGCCATGCGGCGGGCGATGCCGTTTTGAGGGAGTTCTCTGATATTCTTCAGTCGTATTCCGGTGATCGCAATTTGACAGCCCGTATCGGAGGTGAAGAGTTTATTCTTTATCTCGACGATATGCCCTCCGACGAGGCGCTGGTTCTGGTCGAGACAATTCGGGAAACTGTGAATGATCGACAGTTTGCACGTTTGTCGGAAGGTCAGCAGGTGACTTGTAGCTTTGGCGCGGCCAAGCTCGAAACCCACGGGGATTTCTGGGAAACTGTCGAGGCAGCGGATAAGATTTTGTATGCGGCTAAAAAAGCCGGGCGAAACCGCACGTTCTTTGGCAGCTGATTTTGATAGCCAGACCAGCTTGTTGGGCGAAGCCAATTCTTGTGGGGATCACAATCAATAACATTGCTGTGAAGGTCGACAAGCTAGCATAAAGAGTGTGTTATTAAGGTTCTGATTTAATTTCTTTGCCAGTGAGTTTTCCAAAATCCAATGCAGTTTTTATATCGTCTGATGCCTATATCTATCGTTGTACGCGCGTTGTCGTTTGTTGCTTTTCTGATTGCTGTTAGTGCGCCAGCAATGGCCATGACTGCGCTTGAAAAAGCGCAACTTGAGAAGCTTGATCCTGCAACGCGCCTTGAACAGCGCTGTGATGTCGAGGCTATGGAGCAGATCAGCCGTGATGTGCGGAAGTTCTCAGTCGATAAGGTTTTGGCCTATGCCTTTTCCGACCCGCATACGAGTAAAAATAGCATCAAGGCCGATGGCGCTGCGTTTCGCAGCGGTGAGCATTGGTATAAGCTCGCATTTGTTTGCAAGACTGCTGATGACCACATCAGCGTAACCTCATTTGATTATGAAATCGGCGACGAAGTTCCACAGGATCAATGGGACAAGCATTACCTCGTCCCCTGATTAGATTTTATTCTTCATTGTCGTCCGCGCGGCAGGCTGCAAGTATCGTCACTTCCTTTGCTGAATCATCAGCTTCAAGATGGGTTAAAACAGCCTTCCCGTCTTTCTCATTCCAGCGATAGCTATCCTGCTCATCCATCGCGACATATTTTTTTAATGCGTTGTGCCATTGCAGTGCGACCATTTTTCCCTCGGCATCAAGCACTGCAAAGGCTGGCTCTTCACCGGCATGGATGTAGGTGACTGGAACAACCACACCGCGCTCGCAAATATAATCTGTGCGAATGACTGAATCACGGCTGATGGTCTGAGCGAATGCTGGCGCTGCTATAAGAGAAGCCGCAGTGAATGCGATTGCCATAGTCTCAATTTTGCGTCGCATGAAAGCCTCTTTATTTGCGCGGTTTAGAACGTATCGCATTGTAATGCGGCAATTATTCACTTCAAGATAGCAAATGCTCTTATGATTAAGGGGCAACTTTTGGGTCATAAAAAAATCTTAAGAATTTTCAATATTCTAATGGAACCGAAATCATGGTATTCCGTTATGAGTGTGCTGGTCGTTAGATCGGCCGGGACCCGGACTAAATTTGCCCCCGCAATCCCAATCCGGGTCCCACCTTTTCAGGGTTCAGCCAGTTAAAGAACTGGCTTCTTCTCATTACCACATTGATAATTCTTACCTCCCTCTCAGTTTTAAAAGAGGGCGCTGGAAAATTTATTCCTTAAAATCAGCTCTGATCGCTTAGAATTTTCGTGCAGCGTTTAAATAACAGAAACCTTGTGGCATCCTGTGATCCATGACCTCTGATACTCTTTGAGGAATGAAACGCGGAGAGGTGGACCTGAACATGTCAAAGAAAATATCGAAATTTTCATTCGCGCTTGCAACTTTTGTTGCGACCGCAGCGCTTGCCGGTGGGATTCAGGCAAGTCACGCTGACCAGACATTGCTCAATGTGTCCTATGACCCAACACGAGAGCTCTATAAAGATTATAATGCGGCTTTTGCTAAGCACTGGAAAGATGAAACCGGCGAGACGGTCACCATTCGCGCTTCGCATGGCGGATCGGGCAAGCAGGCGCGTTCGGTTATTGACGGTGTGAAAGCTGACGTCGTCACGCTGGCACTGGAAAGCGATATTGATGCCATCGTCGAGCATTCCGGCAAGATCGATAAGGATTGGCGCAAGCGCCTTCCAGACAATTCATCGCCTTACACATCCACGATTGTTTTCCTCGTGCGCAAGGGCAATCCAAAGGGTCTGAAAGATTGGGGCGATCTTGTAAAAGATGGCGTTGAAGTGATTACGCCAAATCCGAAGACATCAGGCGGTGCCCGCTGGAACTATCTGGCGGCATGGGCGTGGGCGCATAAAGAATATGGCGGCGATGAAGCCAAGATAAAGGAATATATCGGCGAACTGTTCCGCCATGTGCCGGTGCTTGATACGGGTGCGCGTGGTTCAACCACAACCTTCGTGCAGCGTCAGTTGGGTGACGTGTTGTTGGCGTGGGAAAACGAAGCCTACCTTTCCATCGCGGAATTCGGTGACGATGCTTTTGATATCGTTGTGCCGCCGCAGTCAATTCTCGCAGAGCCGCCAGTGGCCCTTGTCGACAAGAATGCCGATGACAACGGAACCCGCAAGGTTGCGGAAGCCTATCTCGAATATCTCTATTCGCCGGAAGGTCAGGGTCTGGCATCCAAGCATTTTTATCGCCCATCGAAGCCTGATGTGGTGCCTGCTGACCAGAAGCGCGATTTCCCGCAGTTGCAGCTTGTGACGATTGATGATCCAATCTTTGGTGGATGGGCCAAGGCGCAGCCTTATCACTTCGGTGATGGCGGAACGTTCGATCAGATCTACAAGCCAGCAAAATAAGCTGCTCTTGGTTACGAGTCAGTACGACCAATAAAAGGGAACATAACAATGTCTTCTCACCCTGCACCGGTCAGAGCAGGGTGGCATTTCAGAAAACCGAGCGTCATTCCAGGCTTTGGACTGACACTCGGTTTTAGTGTCGCCTATTTGACTCTGCTTATTCTTATTCCGCTGGCAGCATTGGTGCTGCGTTCCACTGATGTCGGCTTTGCGGGATTTTGGAAGATCGTCACAGATGCGCGCACGGTGGCGGCGCTTGAAACAAGCTTTGGTACGGCTTTCATAGCGGCACTGGTCAATGTGGTCTTCGGTGTCATTCTTGCATGGGTGCTGGTGCGCTATCGTTTTCCGGGGCGCCGGTTCATCGATGCGATTGTTGATATTCCTTTCGCACTTCCGACAGCCGTCGCCGGTATCGCGCTGGCGTCGATTTATGCGCCCAATGGCTGGATTGGCAGTCTGCTGACCCCTTTTGATATTCGGATTGCCTTTTCGCGCGCTGGTATTGTCGTGGCGCTGATCTTTATCGGCCTGCCATTTGTGGTGCGCACGGTGCAGCCGATCATGGAAGAGATCAGCCGCGAAGTTGAAGAAGCCGCTGCAACCCTTGGTGCATCGCGCTTTCAGACCATCTGGCGCGTGCTGTTGCCAAGTCTTCAGCCAGCCATTCTCACGGGCTTTGCACTGGCTTTCGCGCGTGGTGTCGGTGAATATGGCTCAGTCATCTTCATTGCAGGCAATACGCCTTATGTCTCGGAAATTGCGCCGCTTCTGATCGTGATCCGGTTAGAAGAATATGATTATGCCGGTGCAACCGCACTTGCCACTGTCATGCTGGCGCTGTCATTCGCTATGCTGCTGCTCATCAATCTGATCCAGTCGTGGACAAGAAAGAAGTACGGCTATGGCGTCTAATTCTTCCACGCGCAACGCTGTGACAGAAAGCCTGCCGACACGGATCATTCTGATCGGCATAGCGCTGGTCTTTCTCGCGCTGTTTTTGATCCTGCCGGTTATTGCCGTTTTTGTGGAAGCCTTTCGCAAGGGCACCGGCGAATATCTGGCAGCACTGGTCGAACCAGATGCGATTGCAGCCATCAAGCTCACGCTTCTGGTTGCCGTGATCTCTGTGCCGGTCAATCTGGTTTTTGGTGTCGCTGCGGCTTGGGCAATTGCCAAGTTTGAGTTCAAGGGCAAGGCGCTTCTGACCACGCTGATTGATCTGCCATTTTCGATCTCGCCGGTTATTTCCGGTCTGGTGTTTGTGCTTCTTTTTGCAAGCCATGGCCTGATTGGACCCTGGCTTGAAAGCCATAATATTCAAATCCTGTTCGCAGTGCCGGGCATTGTGCTGGCGACGTTGTTTGTGACCTTTCCCTTTGTGGCGCGTGAACTGATCCCGCTTATGCAGGAGCAGGGAAGCGGTGATGAAGAAGCGGCCATTTCGCTGGGTGCGAATGGCTGGCAGACATTTCGTTATGTTACGCTGCCCAATATCAAATGGGGACTTCTCTACGGCGTCCTGCTTTGTAATGCGCGTGCGATGGGTGAATTTGGTGCGGTTTCGGTGGTGTCCGGACATATTCGCGGCCTGACCAACACCATGCCTCTGCATGTCGAAATCCTCTATAACGAGTATAATTTCGTTGCGGCTTTTGCCGTGGCATCGCTGCTGGCACTGCTGGCTCTCGTGACACTGGCGGTTAAAGCGTTTCTGGAATTGCGCTATGGCGATGAACTGGCTGGCAGTAACGGGCATTAACACTTAGATTAGATACAAGAGAATAAGCCGCCCGGTTTTGTTGACCAGTGGCGGTAGGGGAAAGGGTCTGGAATGGAAGTTCGTGTCGCCGGTGTGCGTAAAGAGTTTGCTCGCTTTCCGGCATTGCATAATGTGTCGCTTGATATCCGCTCATCCGAGTTGATTGCTTTGCTTGGACCGTCTGGCTCCGGCAAGACAACCTTGCTGCGCCTGATTGCCGGTCTGGAAAAGCCAACCGATGGTGCCATTTATTTTGGCGATGAAGATGCTTCGCACAAAAGTGTGCAGGAGCGTAATGTCGGTTTCGTGTTTCAGCATTATGCGCTGTTTCGCCATATGACGGTCGCCGACAATATCGGCTTTGGCCTTAAGGTTCGTCCAAGCCGCACACGCCCCGAAAGTGCAGAAATCCGCCGCCGTGCGCTCGAATTGCTTGATCTGGTACAGCTGAAGGGCCTTGAAAATCGTTATCCATCGCAACTCTCTGGTGGTCAGCGTCAGCGCGTTGCCCTTGCTCGCGCCATGGCAATTGAGCCGAAGGTGCTGTTGCTCGATGAGCCGTTTGGTGCGCTTGATGCGCAGGTGCGTAAGGAATTGCGTCGCTGGTTGCGCGAAATTCACGACAAGACCGGCCATACCACTGTTTTCGTAACGCATGATCAGGACGAAGCGCTGGAACTGGCTGATCGAGTGGTGGTGATGAGCCAGGGTCGTATCGAGCAGATTGGTACTCCGGATGAGGTCTATGACAATCCCAACTCACCGTTTGTTTATGGTTTCATAGGCGAATCGAGCACGCTGCCCGTGCGCATTGAAAATGGTGAAGTCTGGCTTGCAGATCGTAATATTGGCCTCAGCGTCGAGAACAAGGCTGACGGCGAAGCGCAGCTTTTCTTCCGTCCGCATGAAGTTGAACTGCTTGATGGTTGCGGCGGTTGTATCGCGGGCACGGTTATTGCGAGCCGACGGTCTGGCGGCAAGCGTCGCGTGGAACTTGAAATCGGTGGTTCGCGTGAGCGCGTCGAAATCGAAATCCCCGCCGAGCATCCGGCATCTGAAAAAAGCCGTATCGCCTTTCGTCCGCGTTATTGGAAGGTTTTTGGCCGCGAAGATGCCGAAAATGCATCGAATGTGCTCGATAAGGCTTCATAAATCTGCTGCACAGCCGATTTATTCTCTCAAATCATCATCCGCATCCTAACCGGGGTGCGGATTTTTTATGTCTCTTGCTGATTTGCTTGCCCGGTAAGTATTACAATGGAGCTAGACTCTGAGTGGTATTATTTTTATTTTCAGTATGTTAGGGTTGTGGAAACCGCACATTTCATAACGCAACATTACTACCGGGAAAGATTTGTGCGTTGCGATCTAACCGATTTGAATATCAGCACAACCCGTCGTCGCATTTTGGTCAAATGATACAGACATTCAGGGAACCGATTACGGATACTGTCGTTTTTCTGAATTGAAACTCTATTTAGTATTCACCCGCCGCATTCAACTCATTTCCTTCCGAAAGGCTGTTAAGGCACATGCCGGAATTGTCTTCTTCGCCGTCAAATTCATCCATCGTCGATCGCAAGACTTCGGATCAGATTCCGCCCGAGCAACCTTCTCCGATACGAGCTCTCTACAAAAGCGAGGATGAGCTGCGCGAACTCGCAGCTTCTGTTGCGCGCGGAGATGTGCTGGCACTCCCCGGCTATCAGTCTTTTGAATTCGATCAGCGCCTGTCTGAAAACGGCAAGCTGATCCTGCATGCTTATCGTTCATCGGACGCGGCATCGCGCGCAGGTGAAACCATTACGCCCGCTGCGCAGTGGCTGCTCGATAACCACTACCAGGTGGATAAGACCGCACAGCAGACCCGCCGCGATTTGCCGCGCAAGTTCATTCGCCAATTGCCGACCTATGCAGCGCAGAAAGATATGCCGCGCATTTTTGCGCTGGCCTGGCTCTATGTCGCGCATACCGACAGCAACTTTTCGCTGAAATCGCTGACTGCATTGGTGCAGGGCTTTCAAAGCGTCGAGCCACTCAAGATTGGTGAGTTGTGGGCGCTGCCATCGGCGGTGCGCTATTTCCTGATTGAGAATGTGCGCCGTTTAGCACTGCGTGTTGATCGCGCGCGCAACATGCGCAATCTCGCCAATACGGCTGCTGACCGCATCGTCATTGCTGCCAATGAGCATGAACTGGAAACGGTGCTTGCACAATATGCGCATGCCGCACGCGACAGCACCTTTGCCACGCATCTGCTTTATCGTCTGCGCAGTGCCTCAACCGATACTTCCGCGGCATCGATCTGGCTTGAGCGCATCCTCGAGCAGGAAGGCAGCAACGCCGAAGACGCGATTGTCGAAGAACATGCCCGTCAGTCCACCGGCGGCGTGACCATGGGCAATGCGATTACCAGTCTCAAGCGCATTGACGATATCGACTGGGAAACATGGTTTGAAACTGTCAACGAAGTCGATGCCATCCTGCGCGATCATAGCGATTTTGAACTACTCGATTTCCGCTCGCGCAATGCCTATCGTGTGACGATTGAAAAGCTCGCCCGCTTTTCGGATATGAGCGAAATCGACATCACATGGGCGGCGCTCAAACTTGCAGAAGACAGCAAGGTTGGAGAGGCGCAAGCGGAAGGTAAAGGCTCGATTGCCTATTTTCTTTCGGGTGATGGTCGTAAGGAACTTGAGCAGCTTTGCGGCTACAAGGCACCGTTTGGCACTAAAGCCCTGCGCTTTTATCGCGGCCTTGGTTTGCTGGGTCTGTTTATCCCGACAGCAATTTTCACGGTTATTATTCTGACAATCGTGCATTACTGCATGATGAAGGCTGGCCTGTCGGCTGATCTGCGCACGCTCTTTACGCTGCTTGCGCTGTTCCCGGCAATGGATGCTTCCTATTCGCTGTTCAATGCGCTCGTCCCGCGCTTTGTGCAGCCAACCCGTTTGATCGGGTTTGAATATAAGGAAGGTCTTCCGGCTGAGGCACGTACGCTGGTTGCGGTGCCAACGCTGATCACTTCACGTGATTCCATCGACGAGCAGATCCGCAATCTCGAAGTCCATTATCTCACCAATCCGCGTGGTGAGATTTATTTCTCGCTGGTCAGCGACTGGACGGATGCCAAGCAGGAAATCACACCTGCTGATATGGAAATCTATGAATATGCGCGCGAAGAAATCGTCAAGCTCAATGCGCATTATACTGGTGATGAACAGCCGCGTTTCTTCCTGCTTCACCGCCGCCGGCTTTACAATGAAAAGCAGGGCTGCTGGATGGGCTGGGAGCGCAAGCGCGGCAAGCTGCATGAGCTGAACCTGTTGCTGCGTGGCGATCAGGATACAAGCTATTTTGCACCTGATGCCCGTCTGCCAAAAGACATCAAATATGTGATGACGCTGGATGCGGATACGCGTCTGACGCCGGAAGCGGTCACGCATCTGGTCGGCAAGTTGAGCCATCCGCTGAACCGCCCTGTTTTTGATGAGAAGACGGGCCGTGTTGTGCGCGGTTACGGCATTTTGCAGCCACGCGTTACACCATCGCTCACCACTGGCGACGAAGCATCGTTCCTGCAACGCGTGTTCTCGGTCAATCGCGGCATCGATCCTTATGTCTTTGCTGTGTCCGACACTTATCAGGATCTGCTCGGAGAAGGCACTTTCACGGGTAAGGGCCTTTACGACATCGACGCTTTTGAAGTGGCACTGAAAAACCGCGTGCCGGAAAATACGCTGCTCAGCCACGATCTTCTCGAAGGTGGCTACGCGCGTGCGGCACTCGTTAGTGACGTTGAAGTCGTTGAAGATTATCCGACCGGCTATAATGTCGACGTATCGCGTCATCATCGCTGGGCGCGTGGTGACTGGCAGCTTCTGCCGTGGCTGTTCTCAACAAGCCGTGGTGTGAGTGCTGTTACACGCTGGAAGATGGTCGACAATCTGCGTCGTTCACTGAACCCGATCATGTGGCTGATTGCTTCGGTAATCGGCTGGAGTATTCTGCCGATTGGCGTCGCCTCAGTCTGGCAGGCGTTCCTGATCGTCAGCATGTTTGTGGCGCCGACTTTCGGTATTCTGACCAATCTTATTCCGTCGAATATGGATTATTCGCTGAAAGGCCACGCGCAATCGGTTCTGACCGATGTTGCATTGGGCACAGCGGATGTGGCGCTGCGCACCACCTTTATCGCGCATTCTGCGTTCCTGATGGCCGATGCAATCGTGCGCACGATCTATCGCCTGTTTGTATCGCATCGCGATATGCTTGAATGGAAAACAGCGGCGCAGGCAAAGTCATCGCCGGATACGCTGCTTTATTATTTCCAGTTGATGTGGCCTGCCATTATCATTGCCGGTCTTGCAGTGTTCATCCCACTTGGTGCTGATAGCCATGCTGCACTGATTGCAGCACCGTTTGCTGTGATCTGGTTTGCGTCGCCACTGATCGCCTGGCTCGTCAGTCGTTCAGCCAAGCCGCAGGATACGCTGGAAGTTCTCTCCTCCGACAAGGCCGATTTACGCCGTTATGCACGTCGTACATGGCGCTATTTCGCCGAGTTTTCCAATGAGGAAAACAACCATCTGCCGCCGGATAACTTTCAGGAAGACCCGGCACCGATCGTGGCTCAGCGCACGTCGCCAACCAATATTGGTGTCTATGTTTTGTCCGTTGTCGCGGCCCGCGATTTCGGCTGGATCGGTTTTGATGAAACACTCAATCGCCTCTCTGCGACCGTCACCACGCTTGAAAAGATGGAGAAATATCAGGGCCATCTCTACAACTGGTATGAAACCAACACGCTGACGCCGATGCGTCCGCTTTATGTTTCTGCGGTTGATAGTGGCAACTTGGCTGGCCATCTTGTGACGCTTTCTTCGGCACTCGAAGAATGGGCGGAAGCGCCAAGTGTCTACCTTCAGGCCGATCTCGATGGCATTCTTGATGTCAATGATATCCTTGAGGAAAGCATCGCGCAGATACCGGATGATCGCCGCATTCTGCGTCCGCTTCGTCGTCGTCTGGAAGAGCGGATTGCCAATTTCCGCCGCGCTGTTCGCACCATCAAAGAAGAGCCGGAAACAGCCTCTTTCCGCACGATCAATCTGTCGCTTTTTGCGACCGATATTGTGCGCCTGATGGAAGAGCTGGATAGCGAAATCGAAACAGCTGCAAGTGCTGAAGCCAAGGAATGGGCCAATATTCTGGTCGATACCTGTAAGGCACACACCGATGATTCCGTTGGTGAGCACAACACAGACGAGCTGCGCGAACGTCTGCAAGATCTGGCCGGGCGTGCGCGCCAGTTGGCCTTTGATATGCAGTTTGGCTTCCTGGAGCGTAAAGAACGCCGCCTTCTTTCCATTGGTTTCCGCGTGCAGGAAAACGAGCTGGACGAAAGCTGCTACGATCTTCTGGCGTCCGAAGCGCGTCTTGCGAGCCTGTTTGCGATTGCCAAGGGCGATGTGCCGGTTGAACATTGGTTCAAGCTCGGCCGCCTTCTGGTGCCGGTTGGCTGGAAGGGCGCTCTGCTCTCCTGGTCCGGCTCGATGTTCGAATATCTGATGCCGCCGCTGGTCATGTCCGAACCGCTTGGTTCGCTTCTTGATCAGACCAACAAGCTCGTAGTGCAGCGCCAGATCGACTATGCGACCTCGCGTGGTCTGCCATGGGGTATCTCAGAAGCAGCATTCAATGCGCGCGACGCGCATATGAATTACCAGTATTCGAACTTTGGCGTGCCGAACCTCGGTCTCCAGCGTGGTCTGTCGCGTAATGCTGTTATCGCGCCTTATGCAAGCTTGCTTGCAGCGCAGTATCAGCCAGCGGCAGCTGTTGCGAACTTGAAGCGTCTGGCAAAGCTCGGTGCGCTTGGCCGTTATGGTTTCCACGATTCAGTTGATTTCACCCCATCGCGCGTTCGCGAAGGTGAAACCTATGCTGTCGTGAAAAACTACTATGCCCATCATCATGGCATGGCGATCATCGCGGTTAACAACGTGATTTTCGAAGGCCGTATGCGTGAGCGTTTCCACTCCGATCCGGTGATCGAAGCAGCAGAACTGCTGTTGCAGGAAAAGGCACCACGCGAAATCCCGATGATCTATGCGAAGACGGAAAATCCGATGCGCGTGGATTCGGGCGGCTTCGACGATGCACCGATGCGGATTATCGATGTGCCGTTCAAGGCACCACGCACCACGCATATGATGTCGAATGGCCAATATGCGCTGATGGTCACGGCCAATGGCTCTGGCTATAGCCGCTGGCATAATTGGGACATCACGCGCTTCCATGCCGATGCATCGGAAGATTTGCAGGGCAGCTTCCTGTTCCTGCGTGATATGGAAAGCGGTTATTGGTGGTCGGCAACTGGCGAGCCAGTGCGCAATCCGGATGAGGAAACCAAGACTGTCTTCACCGAAGACAAGGCGGAGTTTTACAAAACCGCCGGTGATATCAAGACCGTTGTGGAAGTGATCGTCTCGTCGGAATCGGATGGCGAAGGCCGCAGGCTCGACATCATCAACACATCCGCGCGTGATCGCGTGATTGAAGTGACGTCCTATTCCGAACTGGTTCTGACCGACAGCGACAGCGATGCCGCGCACCCGGCATTTGCCAAGATGTTCGTTGAAACCGAAATTTCGGATAATGGCTCGACCATCTATGCGAAGCGTCGCAAGCGTGCGCCGTCTGACCCGGACATTCATGTCGCGCACTTTGTGACCGACTTGTCTGGCTCGGTTCGTGAAACGGAAGTGGAAACCGACCGCCGTGCGTTCATCGGGCGTGGCCGTTCGCTGCGCGATGCAGTGGCCTTTGATGAAGGTGCAAAGTTCACCGGAAGTCAAGGCTGCGTGCTTGATCCGATTGCATCGGTGCGCACACGCGTCCGCGTTCCAGCGCACAAGAAGGTAAGCCTTGTTTTCTGGACCTTCGCAGGCGGTAGCCGTGATGCGGTGGAGCATGCTGTTGCAACCCACCGTCATCCGGAAACTTTCGTTCGCGAATATTCGCTGTCATGGACGAGTTCGCAGGTGCAGCTCTACCATATCGGCATCAAGCCAGCGGAAGCAGCTGACTATCAGAAGGTTGCGGCCTATCTGCTCTATCCAGAGCGGACTATGCGCCAACCCCCCGAAACCATTGCAGCGGGACTTGGCAAGCAGTCAAACCTCTGGCCAATGTCGATCTCGGGCGACTATCCGATCTTTGCGCTCCGCATTGATAACGAAGTCGATCTTGATGTGCTGCGTGGCGTGTTGCGTGCTCAGGAATACTGGCGCAGCAAGGGCCTGACTGTGGATGTGGTTGCCGTTAATGAACGCGCCTTCTCCTATGCGCAGGATACGCAGCGCGCGATTGACTGGATCATTGAGGGCTTCCGCGCTCGTGGTGGTGGTCAGCCGCATATCTTTGCGGTTCGTCGCGATCAGATGAGCGAAGAGAGCTACAATACGCTGCTTGCTTCCGCTCGCATCGTGATGCACGCCCAGAACGGCTCGTTGGCCGAACAGCTTCGCCGCAGTGAAGAACTCACTGTCGATCTGGCTGCACGCGGCGATGGCAAGACGCCTGCCTTGCAGCAGGGGCTTGGCGCTGCCGGTCTTGCACCAGCAGCAATCGAACGCGGCACCGAAGAGCGCCGTCTTGTTGCCAAGCCAAAGCCTGCTGTGCGTCCCGCTCCAACTGGCGACGATCTCCAGTTTTGGAATGGCTACGGTGGCTTTGCTGAGGATGGCAGCTATGTCGTGCGCATCAACAACCGCGTAACGACGCCGCATCCTTGGATCAACGTTATTGCCAATCCGAATTTCGGCTTTCACGTCTCGGCAGAAGGTTCGGCTTTCACATGGGCGGGCAACAGCCGCGATTATCAGCTCACCCCTTGGGCGAATGATCCGGTCACAAACCGTCCGGGCGAAGCGATCTATATTCTCGACCGCGAAACCGGACGCAGTTTTGCCCCAACCGCAAGTGTGCTCCGTGACGAGGCCGTGACCTATGAAGCACGTCACAGCCATGGCTACAGCACGTTTGCTGCCCAACATGGCGAACTCGCGCTGGAACTGACCCATATCGTTGACGCTGAAAAACCAGTCCGGCTCTCGCGCCTGACAATCACCAATAAGGGCCGTTCAAAACGCAAGCTGCGTGTCTATGGCTATGCCGAATGGGTGCTGGGCAATGCTCGCTCCAAGAATGTGCCGTTCATCGTGCCATCGCAGGATGAAGAACTCGGTGCGCTCTTTGCAGGCAATCCATATCACCCGGACAAGTCTGGTCAGGTGGCGTTCTTTGCGGCAACCGAAAAGCCGCAATCGGTAACGGCTGATCGTGGCGAGTTTATTGGCTCGACGGGCTCGGTCGATCGTCCTGAAATCGTGCTGGCTGGCAAAGCGCTGTCCAACACGGTCGAGGCTGGGCGCGATCCGTGTGCAGCGCTTGCAATCGACGTTGAAGTTGGTCCGGGCGAAAGCCGCGAAGTGGTGTTCCTGCTCGGTAATGCTGCAGATCAGCAGCAGGCAAAGGCGCTGGTCACAGAAAGCCGCAAGGCTTCCTTTGACGAGAAGCTCAACGCCTCTCGCAAGCACTGGGACAGTCTGTTTAATCGCGTACAGGTCAAGACACCTGATCCGGCATTCGATCTGCTGATTAATGGCTGGCTGCCCTATCAGGCGATTGCCTGCCGTATCTGGGCGCGTGCAGCCTTCTATCAGGCCAGCGGTGCTTTTGGCTTCCGCGACCAGTTGCAGGATACGCTGTCGTTGCTGCTGATTGATCCGTCATTGGCTCGTGCGCAGATTCTCAACGCTGCTTCACGTCAGTTCCCGGAAGGTGATGTTCAGCATTGGTGGTTGCCTGCAACGGGTGCGGGCGTTCGCACACTCATCTCGGATGACGTGGTCTGGCTGGGCTATGGCACGTCGCTTTATGTGCAAACGACTGGCGATCATGCGATCCTAGACGAAAAGCTGGCGTTTCTGAAGGGACGCACGCTTGAAGAGGGCGAACATGATGCGTTCTTTGAGCCGGAGATTTCCGATCAAACCGTGAGCCTTTATGAGCATTGCGCGCTGGCGCTTGATCTCGCCATCAAACGCACCGGCAAGCATGGTCTACCATTGATGCTCGGCGGCGACTGGAACGACGGCATGAACCTTGTCGGCGTGAAGGGCGAGGGCGAAAGCGTGTGGCTCGGCTGGTTCCTTGCTTACACCTTGCGTCAGTTCATCCCGATTGCAGAAAGCCGCAAGGATTCCCGTGCGAAAGCATGGGCGGCACATCTGGAAAGCCTGACTAAAGCGCTTGATCGTGATGGTTGGGATGGCGAATGGTATCGCCGTGGCTTCTTTGACAATGGCGCGCCGCTTGGTTCAAAAGACAGCGACGAATGCCAGATTGATGCCATCGCACAGTCCTGGAGTGTGCTGTCGGGCGTTGCCGATCCTAAGCGTTCGGAACAAGCCATGGCCTCGCTTGAAAAGCACCTGCTTGATGATCAGGGTGAATTGCTGCGTCTCTTCACCCCGCCTTTCGACAAGACGGTGCAGGAGCCGGGTTACATCAAGGGCTATCCGCCGGGCGTTCGTGAGAATGGCGGCCAATATACCCATGGTGCAACATGGGCTATTCTGGCGCTCGCCCGCATGGGTAAGGCGGCGGAAGCATGGAAGCTGTTCTCGCTGATCAGTCCGGTCAATCATGGCCGCAACCCGGATACTTACCGCGTTGAGCCTTACGTGATTGCTGCCGATATTTACTCGGTCGAGCCGCGTCGCGGACAGGGTGGCTGGACATGGTATACGGGTTCTGCCGGCTGGTTCTATCGCGTGGCAACCGAAGGCATTCTCGGCGTTACTAAGCGCGGTGATCGTCTGCATCTCGACCCGGCTTTGCCGCCGGAATGGGATGGCTATGAAGCAGAACTTCGTTTCGGTGAAGCGCTCTATCGTGTGAAAGTTGTTACGGGTGCTAAGACCAAGGCGATTAAACTCGATGGTCGCAAAGTCACCAAGCCTGAAGACGGTGTAATCATCAAGCCGGATGGCGAACATGAAATCATTGTAGAGCTTCCCAAATCTGAATGAAGCATTTAAAAAGGCGGGTGAAAACCCGCCTTTCTTTTTGCTGCCAAGCATTTGGCTAGGCAGCGGTATATGCTCATGGAATGGAGGCCGTTATGGCCAAGACCGATATTGCGCGGCGCGTGTTCAATCATGCATGGAAGCTTGATCCGATTGTTCGCAGCCTGCTGGATACGGATTTCTACAAACTTCTGATGTTGCAGATGATCTGGGGGCTTTACCCCAAGGTGGACGCCACCTTCTCGCTGATCAATCGTACGACCTCCGTGCGCCTTGCCGACGAGATTGATGAAGGCGAATTGCGCGCACAGCTTGATCACGCACGCACTCTGCGCTTTACCAAGAAAGAAATGATCTGGCTCGCGGGTAACAGCTTTTATGGCCGCAAGCAGATTTTCCAGCCGGAATTCCTCCATTGGCTGCCTGATTTCCAGCTGCCGGAATATGAATTGAGCCGTAAAGACGGCCAGTATGAGCTGCATTTCCATGGTCCGTGGTCGCACACAACCATGTGGGAAATTCCGGCGCTTGCCATCATCAATGAGCTTCGTTCACGCGCTGCGATGAAGAATCTTGGACCCTTCTCGCTTGACGTTCTTTATGCCCGCGCCAAGGCCAAGATGTGGAGCAAGGTGGAGCGTCTGCGCGAATTGCCAGAATTGAAGATTTCCGATTTTGGCACGCGTCGCCGCCATTCGTTTCTGTGGCAGCGCTGGTGCGTTGAGGCGCTGAAAGAAGGCATCGGTAGTTCCTTTACCGGCACCAGCAACGTGCTTCTCGCGATGGATAATGATCTGGAAGCGCTTGGCACCAATGCGCATGAATTGCCAATGGTGCTGGCAGCCCTCGCCAATACGGATGAGGAACTGCAAACCGCGCCTTATCGCGTGTTGCAGGACTGGAACCGCTATTATGGCGGCAATCTTTTGATCGTGCTGCCGGATGCTTTTGGCACAGCTGCCTTCCTGCGCAACGCGCCCGATTGGGTTGCCGATTGGACAGGCTTCCGTCCAGACAGCGCACCGCCAATCGAAGGCGGCGAACGGATCATTGAATGGTGGAAATCACGCGGCAAAGACCCGCGCGATAAGCTGCTGATTTTCTCTGATGCGCTTGATGTCGATACGATTGAAGAAACCTATCGCCACTTTGAAGGTCGCGTCCGCATGAGCTTTGGTTGGGGCACGAACCTGACGAATGACTTTGCTGGTTGCGCGCCAACAACCATTCATGGCCTCAAAGCTATATCTCTGGTTTGCAAAGTGATTGATGCCAATGGCCGTCCGGCGGTCAAGCTGTCTGATAATCCGCAGAAGGCGACCGGCGATCCGAAGGAAGTCGCGCGCTATCTGAAATTCTTTGGCAATGAGGAGCGGGTGGAGCAGCTCGTCAAAGTATAAAGCGCATCCCGAAAAGTGTGAAACATTTTTGGAAAAGATGCGCGTTAAGACAAATAGCTAAAACGCCGATCTGATTTATTCAGATCGGCGTTTTAATGAGCTGCGGCGTTACTATTCCATCAAGCGTGCCGTACCCGACAAGCGGATAGATTCGCCGCGTATATGGCCAATCTCTGCGCGCAGATGACACGGTATTCCCATGTCTTCGCCCTGAAGCACTTCGATTGCGCCGCCATGTGGCCAGCCGAGATCACGGAGATAGGCCGCAAATGCGGCAGTCGAAGCGCCCGTTGCTGGGTCTTCGTAAACACCACCCGATGCAAATGGATTGCGGCTATGGAAACGCGTAGGCGTTTCTGCGTGCACCAAAAGGATCGTGGTCCAGCCCTGACGGCTCATCAGTACCCGGCCACGCTGAAGATCGTAATGCATGGCTGCAAGCTTCTCGCGTGAGCGCAATGCGAGCACGATATGATCGGCTCCGGCGTGAATAAGTGCTGGTGGAATGCCCGGCGCCAGATCATCTTTTTCATAGTTGAAGAGCGCTAGCGCCTGCTCAATTTCGATATCCGATGCTGCACGGTTGCGCGTTCCCGGCGATTGCAGACTGGCGGCGAAAAGTTCGCCTTCCTTGCGGCCTTCCACGCTGATTTCGGCATTGTTGAGCTTCAATGCAAAGCGCCCATCGCCTTCGCGCATGGCAAGTGCGGCACCCAATGCGATTGTGGCATGGCCACAGAATGGAATTTCTGTTTCCGGTGCAAAATAGCGCACGCGAAAACCTCCGGCTTCTGGCATTGCAAAGGCAGTTTCCGAAAAACCCACGTCCTTGGCGATTTTCTGCATGTCCTCAGCAGAGGGCATTTTTTCAGAAATCAGCACACCGGCGGGGTTGCCGCCCTGATTACCTTGCGAGAAGGCAGCTATACGCAAGACGTCCAATGATTGTCCCTCGCTTGAATTCGATTCTCTTTCGCCCTCGTCCAATAGAAGGCGCTAAATGATTGAGGTCAAGGGCAGGGGAGCATCCGTTCACACGCAAGTTTGCAGTAGATTTCGATCTAGTCTTTCATTTCGGTTGCCCACGGCGGATTGGCACCCGCGCGTGAAACCGTGATGGCAGCCGCGCGAACACCAAGCGCCACAGCGGCATGAATCTGATCCTCATCCAGACTGACGAGTGCTTCTTTGTCGAGAAGCCCCTGACCATACAGGCTCGCCAGAATACCCGCATTGACCGTGTCGCCAGCGCCAACCGTATCAACCACGTCAACCTTTACGCCGGGCACCCGAACGGTGGCGTTTGTGCTATAGGCATCAGCTCCATGTGCGCCTTTGGTGATGACAATCAGCTTCGGCCCAAGCTTAAGCCATCGCGCAGCAATCTCGTCGTGACTTCCCTTTTCGCCGAACCATTCGAGATCCTCATCCGAAAGCTTCACAATATCCGCAAGCGCAATCATCCGCTTCATGCGTGCCAGATGCGTTTCGCGATCTTTGATGAAGCCTGAGCGGATATTCGGATCAAGGAACATCACGCGCTTTGATGCCTCGCGGGTCATCAGCGATTCATAAATGCTGCCGCATGGCTCGGAAATCAGGCTGATGCAGCCAAAAAGCATGGCCTTGATCGCAGCATCAATCGGCGGAATATCGCTTTCGGAGAGCATCCGCAAAGCTGTGTTTTCATCATAGAAAGCATAGCGCGCCTGCCCATCAACGAGGCGGACAAAAGCCAGTGTTGTCGGACGGTCCGACGTGGCTGAAAATGAATAATCGACCTTGGAACGTGCAAGTGTGTCGCGCAGCACATCGCCAAACAAGTCCGATGAAAGGCCGGAGAAGAAACCCGTTGGAACGTCAAGACGCCCAAGTGCAATCGCGGTGTTGAAAACAGACCCGCCAGCGAGCGGTAAAAATGCTGTTTCACCTGCCGCGGTTTCGCGTGGCAGCATGTCGATCAGGGCTTCACCGCAGCATAGGATCATGGTTTCAACTCAGTTGTTAAATCGATTGAAGATTACAAAACGAGCAAGGTAAACACAAAAGCGCGGCGTTGATCAATGCCGCACTTTTGAAAATCGATCAGACGTGCTGACCGCCATTGATATGGATTTCTGAACCCGTCACATAGGACGAGGCTTCGGTGCAAAGATAATAGATGGTCTCGGCAACTTCCGAGGTCTTTCCAAGACGACGCATCGGCAATTGCTCGACAAGTTTTTCCGTGCCGGGAGACAGGATGGCTGTATCAATTTCGCCGGGCGCTATGGCGTTGACGCGAATGCCATGCGGACCAAAATCCGAAGCCATTTCTCGGGTGAGGGCTGCAAGCGCTGCTTTTGAGGTGGCATAGGCTGTACCCGCAAATGGATGCACGCGGGATCCAGCAATGGAGGTAACATTGACCACGGAGCCTTGCGCGGATTCCAGTTCCTTGAACAAGCCACGCGCCAGCATGATCGGTGCCATGAAGTTCACTTGAAATACATCGCGCCACACAGCCATCGGCGTTTCGATGGAGTTGAGGCGGCGACCGCCTTCTGCCTTTGGTGAAATACCGGCATTGTTGACAAGCGCATGCAGCTTGCTGCCATTGGCTTCTAGCCTGCGACGGATTTCAGCAATGGCTTTGCCAACGTCTTCCTGATCTGCAAGGTCGACCTTAATGTGATCTTCCGGGCCTGCTGGCCATGGGCAATTCTCAGCGAAGTCTTGACGCGAGCAGGTGATGACGCGCCAGCCAGCGCGCGAAAAACGCTTAACCGTCGCATGGCCGATACCCCGGCTTGCGCCTGTCAAAACGATTGTTTTGCGTTCCGCTTCTGGCTTGGGAGCGTCAGACCGGGCCGCATCTGTTTGGGAAACTGTAGACATGAAAACCTCACTCTCCATCCTTGAATAGACTAAGCCACTCAGGATTTCGAGCGGATTTCATAGCTATTAGCGCTATCTGCTTCACTTGATCGCGATAAGGGCCGGTATTAACCGGCCCTAACATAAGATCACTGCGTATTGCCCATAATGATATCGAGAAGCGTGGTTGAATCACGGTTCTGTTGTGGCTGTCCGCCGACATCACCGGGAGGCAGAGGTGTGCCATTATCATTGGCTGGGTAATTGGCAGGCATGCCGGGTTGCTGATCCTGCTGAACATTGTTGCGCGCTGGCGAGTCAGGAGCTGGCGGCCAATAGCCGTCATCGCCATTGCCAGCCAGCGGCTGTTCGCCATAGCCGCCCTGCGGTATCATACCCGGTTCATACGGATTGTTCGGATCGATGCCGTCACTGCCACCGGGAATGATGTTCTGAATGTCGTAATGGCCGGGAAGCTCGGCAACGGGCACGCCCTTATGCGCTTCCTTCATATAGGCTTTCCAGGCAGCCACCGGCAGTGTCGATCCGAACACACGCTTCATGCCCTTGCCATCATCATTGCCAAACCAGACGCCAGTGGTGAGATTGGCGGTGTAGCCGACGAACCATGCATCGCGGAAATTCTGGCTCGTGCCGGTTTTGCCAGCGGCTGGCCAGCCGAAGGCTGCGCGTTTTGCCGTGCCGTCTTCTACAGTCTTGCGCAGCATGGCGTTCATCATGCCGACATTACGCTCATCGATGACGCGCGGACCAATGCCGTCTTCCCGCTGATAAAGAACTTTGCCTTCTGAATCGGTGATCTTGGTGATGAAATAGACCGGAGCGCGATAGCCACCATTGGCGAAAGGCACATAGGCATCGGTCAGTTCCAGCAACGATACTTCAGAAGTGCCCAGCGCAAGTGATGCATTGGGATCCAACTTTGATTGCACACCAAGGCGATGTGCGGTGTCGATAACGGTCTGCGGTCCGACTTCCATCACAAGCTGTGCAGAGACGGAGTTGAGCGAGTGAGACAGCGCGGTCGCAAGCGTCACTTCGCCCATATATTTGCCGTTGTCGTTGCTTGGCGTCCATTTTCCGATCCGCACGGGCGCATCATTGCGTACAGAATCCGGCGTACGGCCCTGTTCCAAAGCAGTCAGATAGACAAATGGCTTAAACGACGATGCTGGCTGACGGCGTGCATCGGTCACGCGGTCAAACTGGCTGGCCGCATAGTCATAACCACCAACCAAAGCGCGCACTGCCCCCGTACCATCGATTGAAACAAGCGCGCCCTGGCTCACATTCATCTTTTTGCCGTTTGCGGAAATCTGATCCTTGATTGCTTCTTCGCCTGCGCGCTGAAGGTTGAGATCAACAGTGGTTTCAACCGTGATATCTGTCTTTGTCTCGCCAATTAGGGATGGAATTTCAGCGACCACACGGTCGGCAAAATAGTTTTCCGACCCCTGCCAATAAGAGGCAGCACGTGCTGGCGGCTCGCTTTCCGCAATCGCGACCTGACGGTCATCGATCATACCTTCTTCGCGCATGGCACCGAGAACCAGCCGCGCGCGGGTAGCGGCTGCTTCCGGGTCGCGGGCAGGCGAAAGGCGCGACGGCGCTTTCAGAAGACCGGCGATTGTCGCCGCTTCCATCAGGTTGAGGTCTTTTGCAGATTTGTTGAAATAGCGGCGTGAGGCAGCATCAACACCATAGGCGCCTGAACCGAGATAAACGCGGTTCAGATACATCTCTAGTATCTGCTCTTTGGTATATTTATGCTCAAGCCAGAGGGCGAGCATCACTTCCTGCACCTTACGTTCCAGCGTGCGATCAGGCGACAGGAACAGATTTTTAGCCAGCTGCTGCGTCAGTGTCGAACCACCTTGAACGGCGCGGCCCGAGGTGATGTTGGTCACAACGGCGCGTGCAAGCCCGATTGGATCAATGCCGAAATGCGACATGAAGCGGCGATCTTCGATTGCCATAACCGCTTGCGGAATAAACGGCGACATTTCATGCAGACCAACGGCTTCGCCGCCGGTCGTGCCGCGATTGGCAATTAGATTGCCCTGAACATCAACAATACGCACATTTGGTGGACGGTCTGGGATCGACCAGTCGGTTGTCGGCGGCATTTTTGCTGCGAAGTAAACGAGCATACCAGCAAATGCGATACCGCCCCAAAGGCCGAGCACAAGGCACCAGTAAAAGGCACGGCGAACGAAGCCAAAAAAGCCACCGCGTTTTTTAGCTTTGCGGCGTGAACCGCGCGGTTCACGCTCTTTTGGCTGCTTGCCGCTGCGCTGCGTTCTGGCCATGCGCTCCTCATCATCGACGCGAAACACGTCTTCTTCCTCTTCCTTTTTCGGCGCGTTGCCGAAGGAAGGTTCGATACGTCCGTTTCTACCGTCTCGCGATGCCATATCTGCTTAAATCCACCCGCCTGCATATTTTTTAAGTTGTTTATCGCCTGAAGTGTAAATGCGGCAGTTTAAAGGGGCGTAAACTCAGCATTCACAAAAAACAACCTTCCAGCAGCTCAAAAAGAAAAGGCCCCGCAAATGCGAGGCCTTTTCCGTAGTTTTATCAAGTCAAATTAGAACTTGTATGCAACGCCAAGACGAATTTCATTGGTCTTAAACTTGTTGCGAACATCGATTCCATCGAAGCTGTAGTCTTTTTTGCCGTAATCGGTGTAACGGTATTCAAGACGCAGAATAACATTGTCGGTTGCAGCATAGTCAACACCAGCGCCTGCAGTCCAACCAGTGTGGGTCTTGCTTTCCGAGTCAGAGAAACCGCCAACTGTAGTAACTGAATTCTTTACTTCACCAAAAGCTACACCGCCAGCGATGTATGGAAGGAAGCGATCAACAGCATAGCCTGCACGAGCGCGAACCGCACCCGACCAGCGAAGGTCAGTCTTAGCAGAACCAACAATCACGTCGTTGAAGTAAATGTTAGTTCCCTTCGATTGATCATTGTAAGAAATATCGCCGTCAATACCGAGAACGACGCTATTTCCGAGATCGAAATTGTAGCCAGCGTAAAGACCGCCGAGGAAGCCATCTGGCTTAACATTGCCATTGAGATCGCCACTTACCTGTGACTTGCCCCAGCCGTAGCCGACCTGGCCACCAAGATAAGCGCCGTTCCAGCTGAATACTGGAGCAGAGATAACCGGTGCTGGTTCTTCGTAAACGATAGCATCAGCGGCTTTTGCGCCAGTGGTAGCAAGAAGAGCAACAGTTGATGCGAGAAGAAGGGACTTAAGTGTCATAATAAAACCTCCGGTGGAGAAATTGGGGAAACTCATTTGTTGCCCCCAATATAATCCTTCCACTGATAAAGTCTGTAGCAAGAATACCACAGTGAATATCTGGCAGGAAAAACCACGTATTTCCGGGTATTTACGCGAAAAAGCCGTTATTGTTGGTTATCAAATGGTTAAATTATCGATTGTTTTGCGGTTGAAGTGCTTATGAAGCTATTTACAATCAGAACAGGTACTCAGCAGAAAATGTAAGGAGCGCTCCGTTGGGGCGCTCCTTTAATATTGGCAGCAACTTACGCGTGAGCGAAAATATCCGTCTCAGGCCAGCCCATCAGATCAAGTTCTGAGCGGGTTGGCAGAAACTTGAAGCAAGCTTCTGCCTGCTTCGTGCGACCATCGCGCTCAAGGCGCTGTTCAAAAACAGCCTTCAAGCGATGCAGATAAAGAACGTCGGACGCTGCATATTCGAGCTGCGCCTGCGACAGAACTTCTGCTGCCCAATCGGATGACTGCTGCTGTTTGGAGATCGAAACATCCAGCAACTCGCCGCAGATTTCTTTCAGGCCGTGACGGTCGGTATAGGTGCGGGTCAGCTTGGATGCGATCTTGGTGCAGAAAACAGGCTCCGGCATGGTGCCGAAAGCATGCGCCAGCACAGCCAGATCAAAGCGGCCAAAATGAAAGATTTTGGTGATCGCTTTGTCTTGCAAAAGCTTTACCAGATTAGGCGCAGCTTTCTGGCCAGCTTCAATCTGGATCACGTCTGCTGTGCCGTCGCCCGGCGAAATCTGCACCACGCATAGGCGGTCGCGATGTGGGTTGAGGCCCAGCGTTTCGGTATCAATTGCAACCGAATCCACCTGATAATGTTCGAGGTTCGGCAGATCGTTTTTATGAAAACGGATAGTCATTTAGTCTTCCTTATTCGGCAGCGGTGGCTGCCATAATTCAAGCTCGGCGTCTGGCCTCACTTGGCAGCGATAGCCGCCATAATACGTGCCCAAGAGCGCTGGCCCTTATGGAACGAGTTCAGCTCATATTTTTCATTGGGCGAATGGATGCGGTCATCCTCAAGGCCAAAGCCAACAAGCAGCGATTCCATGCCGAGGAACTTATCGAAATCGCCGACAATCGGGATCGATCCGCCCATGGCGATCAGGACTGCTGGCTTTGGCCATTCGTCCGAGAGTGCGTCCTTGGCCTTGGAAACCAGTGGCGAGTCGTAAGGCAATTGAATGGCTGGCGAGCCGCCATGCGGGTGGAACTCGACCGAACAATCAGCTGGCAGACGCTCTTCAACGAAAGCGCGGAAGGCTGCGCGGATTTTGACTGGGTCTTGCTTATGCACGAGGCGGAACGAAACCTTGGCGGATGCTTCCGCTGCTATAACGGTCTTAAAACCTTCGCCGGTGTAGCCGCCGATGATCCCGTTGACTTCGGCCGTCGGGCGCGCCCATGTCAGTTCGAGAACGCTGCGGCCTTTTTCACCCGAAGGAACCGAAAGGCCAATTGGGCCAAGGAAGTTTTCAGCCGTGCGGCCAAGGTTTTCCCATGACTGCAAAATCTGCGATGGTGTTTCTTCCACGCCTTCATAGAAACCCGGAACCGTGACACGGCCAGTTTCATCATGAAGGTCTGCAAGGATTTTGCTCAGAATATGGATCGGGTTAGCAGCGGCACCACCAAAGAAGCCCGAATGCAGATCGCGGTCAGCAGCCTTGATGACGATTTCTTCGCCAACCAGACCACGCAGGCCAACGCTGATCGCTGGTGTTTCTTCATTCCACATGGCGGTGTCGCAGACGAGCGCCACATCGGCCTTCAATTCCTGCTTGTTGGCATCAAGGAATGGCTTGAGCGATGGTGAGCCAGACTCTTCTTCGCCTTCAAACAGCAAGGTCACTTTGACAGGCAGGTTGCCGTTGATGGCTTTATAAGCGCGGCAGGCTTCAACAAAGGTCATCAGCTGGCCCTTGTCGTCAGAAGTTCCGCGACCGGTCAGGATTTTGCGGCCATTACCAACGTCTTTGATCGCAGGTTCAAACGGATCGTTTTCCCAAAGGTTAAGCGGATCAACCGGCTGCACATCATAATGGCCATAGAACAGCACATGCGGTGCATCGGCGGTGGCGCCGTCATGATGGGCGACAACCATTGGATGACCGGGTGTGTCGCGCACGCTTGCGTCAAAACCAATGGACTTCAAATCCTCGACCAGCCATTCGGCGGCCTTGCGGCAATCGGCTTTGTAAGCCGGATCGGTCGAGATCGACTTGATCCGAAGAAGATCGAACAGATGATCGATGCTCTTGTCGAGATTTGCGTCGAGATGGTTGAGGACTTTATCGAGTGATTGCGCGGACATGAACACTTCCTGACGAGTCGTAATACTGCGCGCACAGTACAACTGCGAAGCTCAAGAAGAAACCCAATTCGATAAAGGAAAGTTGCCTCAAAATGAATTGGCCGTCGTGGTGAGGGGGTTACCACAACGGCCATATCACTACACTCACAAACGACAGCCCGGAGAGGGGATTTAGGCTGTCGCTCACAACCGGTTTCCAACGGGGGACGGGTCAGTAAACCGGCGATCAACGTACTGTCGATGACCTAGAATTGGCCCTCCAACTGTGGCTATTCAAGGGCATTTTAGATTACAAATTCGTAACATAAACGTTATCAAGTTGGGAGCTTTGCGTGAACAGGCGGTGCAAAAGTTCACCTTTCAAGTGGACACTCGTTTCTCCTGACACAAGGCCGGTTTTCTTTGCGCTTTGTTTGATCTAATCCTAAGTCATGAAAAAAGGCGATCATCTCTTCCTCATCGACGGCTCGGGCTATATTTTCCGCGCCTATCATGCCCTGCCACCGCTGACCCGCAAGTCGGATGGCTTGCCGGTGGGAGCCGTGTCTGGCTTCTGCAACATGCTGTGGAAGCTGTTGAAGGATGCGCGCAATACCGATGTGGGTGTGGTGCCGACGCATTTTGCGGTCATTTTCGACTATTCGTCGCAGACATTCCGCAAAGAGATTTATCCCGAATATAAGGCAAACCGTACCGCGCCGCCGGAAGACCTGATCCCGCAATTTGGCCTGATCCGTCAGGCAACCCGCGCGTTCAATCTGCCTTGCATTGAAAAAGAAGGCTTTGAGGCCGACGATCTGATTGCCACCTATGCGCGGATTGCTGCAGAAGCCGGTGCTGATGTTACTATTGTGTCGTCTGATAAAGACCTGATGCAGCTCGTGACACCACAAGTGTCGATGTATGATGGTATGAAGGACAAACAGATTTCGATCCCGGAAGTGATCGAAAAATGGGGCGTGCCGCCGGAAAAGATGATCGATCTGCAATCGCTGACTGGCGACAGCACCGATAATGTTCCGGGCATTCCCGGCATCGGCCCGAAGACCGCTGCGCAATTGCTGGAAGAGTTTGGCGATCTTGATACGTTGCTGGCACGCGCGTCCGAGATCAAACAGAACAAGCGCCGCGAAAACATCATTGCCTATGCCGATCAAACCAAGATCGCGCGTGAGCTGGTGACGCTTAAAGTCGATGTGCCGCTCGACGTTGATCTTGATGGTCTTGTGCTCGAGCCGCAGAATGGCCCGAAACTCATTGGCTTCTTAAAGGCGCTCGATTTCACAACGCTGACGCGTCGCGTGGCGGAGGCAACCGACACGGATGCGTCGGCAGTCGAACCTTGCCACATCGAGACCGAGTGGGGTGCTGATGCCCACGGACCGGACGTCGATGTGCCGGTGAAGTCAGAAGCTGCGCCATCATCTGAAACTGCTGTTGCTCCCTCGGCTGAAACGTCCGACGCGAGCGGCTACACGCCAAAAGCACTTGCCGCAAAGCGTGCATCGGATGCTTTGGCACAGAAAATCGATACAACGGCCTATACCTGCATTCGCGACATTGAAACGCTGAATAAGTGGCTCGCCGAAGCTGTTGAAACAGGTCTCGTTGCATTTGATACGGAAACCAACTCGCTTGATCCAATGCAAGCAGAGTTGATCGGCTTCTCGCTGGCGCTTGCGCCTGGTAAAGCTGCCTATATCCCGCTTCAGCATAAGTCCGGCTTAGATGATTTGCTCGGTGGCGGCATGGTTGAAGGCCAAATACCGCTCAATAAAGCGCTGGCAGCATTGAAGAGTGTTCTTGAGGACAAATCCGTTCTCAAGATTGCGCAGAACATGAAATATGACTGGCTGGTCATGCGCCGCCATGGCATCAACACCGTGTCTTTTGATGATACGATGCTGATTTCTTATGTGCTGGACGCTGGCACCGGCGGTCATGGCATGGACCCGCTGTCCGAACGCTGGTTGGGCCATACACCAATCGCCTATAAGGACGTGGCAGGCAGCGGCAAAAATGCTGTCACTTTCGATATGGTCGAGATTGATCGCGCAACGGCCTATGCCGCTGAAGATGCTGATGTGACATTGCGTCTCTGGCAGGTGTTGAAACCGCGTCTTGCGGCAGAAGGTCTGGCTTCCGTTTATGAACGTTTAGAGCGTCCGCTTGTCGATGTACTGGCGCGTATGGAAGAGCGCGGCGTTTCGGTTGATCGTCAGGTTCTCTCGCGTCTGTCGGGCGATCTCGCACAGTCCGCAGCGCGTTATGAAGATGAAATTTACGAACTGGCCGGCGAAAAATTCAATATCGGTTCGCCCAAGCAGCTTGGCGATATTCTCTTTGGAAAAATGGGGCTTCCCGGCGCGTCCAAAACCAAGACCGGGCAATGGTCAACCTCTGCGCAAGTGCTGGAAGATCTGGCTGCTGAAGGCTTGCCTCTGCCGCGCAAGATTGTTGACTGGCGCCAGCTGACGAAGCTTAAATCGACCTATACCGATGCTCTGCCGGGTTATATTCATCCGCAGACCAAGCGTGTTCACACATCTTATTCGATGGCCTCAACATCGACTGGACGACTATCCTCGTCTGAGCCGAATTTGCAGAATATTCCGGTGCGTACCGCTGAAGGTCGCAAGATCAGAACCGCCTTCATTGCCGAACCCGGCAACAAACTGGTTTCAGCTGATTACAGCCAGATCGAATTACGTGTTCTCGCTCACGTCGCCGATATTCCGCAGCTAAAACAAGCATTTGCGGATGGTATCGATATTCATGCGATGACGGCTTCTGAAATGTTTGGTGTACCTGTTGAAGGCATGCCGTCGGAAGTGCGCCGCCGTGCCAAGGCAATCAACTTCGGCATCATTTACGGCATCTCGGCTTTTGGTCTCGCCAATCAGCTTTCCATCCCGCGTGAAGAAGCAGGGCAATATATCCGCACTTATTTTGAACGTTTTCCGGGCATCAAGGACTACATGGAAGCGACCAAGGCCTTTGCCCGCGAGCACGGCTATGTCGAAACCATCTTTGGCCGTCGCGCGCATTATCCCGACATCAAAGCATCCAATCCACAGGTGCGGGCATTTAATGAACGCGCTGCGATCAATGCGCCAATTCAGGGTGCTGCTGCCGATATTATTCGCCGCGCCATGATCCGCATGGAAGATGCGCTTGCAAAAGAGAAACTCGCAGCTCGTATGTTGTTGCAGGTCCACGACGAGTTGATCTTCGAAGTGCCTGAAAATGAGGTCGAAAAGACGATTACGCTGGTGCGTGATGTCATGGAAAACGCAGCCATGCCAGCTGTGTCGCTTTCAGTGCCTTTGCATGTCGATGCGCGTGCAGCGCATAACTGGGATGAGGCGCATTAGAGTCTCTCCCTGTTGACCTGAGAGGCGCAAGCCTATAGGTAGGCGCTAATTATGGTGCTTCGGTAGTCGTCAGGAGAGTTGTGAACAAAAAGGTTCACAACCGATGGGTATGCGGCTTGTGAAGCTTTTTTGAAAGTCACTCATGTCCCTACCTGATACGATCGCTCCGGCTCTTTCCGGAGCATTAGCCGCTCGTGGTTACAATACGCTCACCGCTGTTCAGAATGCCGTTTTGGCTCCTGAAACACTTCATGGCGATTTGCTTGTTTCCGCGCAGACAGGCTCTGGCAAGACCGTTGCCTTTGGCCTGTCGATGGCCTCCACAATTCTTGGCGACGAGCTGCGCTTTGGCCGCGCTGAATCGCCATTTGCCATGATTATCGCGCCAACGCGCGAATTGGCTTTGCAGGTTCGCCGTGAACTCGAATGGCTTTATGCCGATACGGGTGCGGTGATTGCTTCTTGCGTTGGTGGCATGGACATTCGTTCCGAGCGCCGTGTGCTTGAACGTGGATCGCATATCGTTGTTGGTACACCGGGCCGTCTGCGTGATCATATTTCGCGCAATGCGCTTGATATGTCGCAGCTTCGCGTCGTCGTGCTCGACGAAGCCGACGAAATGCTCGACATGGGCTTCCGTGAAGACCTCGAATTCATTCTCGGTGAAGCACCGGCAGACCGCCGCACACTGATGTTCTCGGCAACCGTACCAAAGCCGATTGCCCAGCTTGCCAAGCGCTTCCAGAAAGATGCGCTACGCATTACTGCTGCGGGCGAAGCTGGTCAGCATGCCGATATTGATTATTTTGCTATGCCGGTTCCGCCACAGGAACGCGATCATGCAATCATTAACACCCTGCTTTATTACGATGCGCAGAACTCGATCATTTTCTGCTCGACACGTGAAGCGGTTAAGCACATGGCAAGCCGCCTTTCTAATCGCGGTTTTGCGGTTGTGGCGCTGTCGGGTGAATTGAGCCAGGCCGAGCGTAACAATGCGCTTCAGTCGATGCGCGATGGACGTGCCCGCGTTTGCGTGGCAACCGACGTTGCTGCACGCGGTATCGATCTGCCAAATCTTGATCTGGTTATCCATGCTGATCTGCCGAACAATCCTGAAACCATGCTACACCGTTCGGGCCGTACAGGTCGTGCGGGCCGCAAGGGTACTTGCGTTCTGGTCGTTCCGTTCTCGCGTCGTCGCAGTGCGGAGCGTCTTCTGAGCCTTGCTAAGCTTGATGCGCAGACAGTTCCGGCACCGGGCATTGCCGCCGTTCAGGCCAAGAACAATGAGCGCATTCTCAACAGCGAAGCTCTCAGCCAGCCGATTGATGAAGAGCATCAGGATCTGTTGAAAGCGCTGACCGAGCGTTATACGCCGGAACAGATCGCGAGCGCTTTCCTCAATCGCGAACTCTCCGCATTGCCTGCGGCTGAAGATATTTCAGACGCGCCTGTTCATCCGATTTCCAGCAAAAAGCCACGCGAGCGTTCAGAGCGTGGTGATCGTCCGGAACGTGGCGAGCGTTTTGATCGTGGTGAACCGGGCGAACGTTTCGACCGCAATGCACGTTTTGATGGCGTATGGTTCTCGGTTTCTGCTGGCCGTAAGCACCGCGCCGATCCAAAGTGGCTGCTGCCGCTGATCTGTAAGGCTGGCGATGTTTCCAAGCGCGATGTTGGCTCGATCAAGATTTTCGACAACGAAACCCGCTTTGAAATCACTGCAGCCAAGGCTGAAGAATTCCGCCGTTCGGTTGAAGAACGCGGCACTGGCGAAAAGGGTCTCGTGATCCGCACTGCCGTTGCAGGTGCGGGCGGCGATGCGGCACCTCGCGAAGGCAAGCGTGATTTCAAGCCGCGCGGCGACAAGCCAAGAGGCGATTTCCGTGATGGCGCCAAGGGTGGCTGGTCGAAGCCGAAAGGCGACTTCAAGAAAGATGGTTTCAAGAAGGACGGCCGTAAATCCAACGACGGCTATTCGAAAAAGCCACGCGGCGAGTAATCGCTCTAATGATTAAAAAAGCCCGCCAATTGGCGGGCTTTTTCTTTTGTCAAAAACTCCAAAAACATAAAAGCCCCGGAAGATTTTTCTCTTCCGGGGCTTCATTATCTCTGAACCCAATCTGGTTTAAACGTCGAGATTAGCAACGCTCAACGCATTTTCCTGAATGAACTCGCGGCGCGGTTCAACTTCATCACCCATCAGGCGCGAGAACAGCGAGTCTGCATCCGTCGCATCGTTGACCTTGACCTGCAAAAGCGTACGCACGTTTGGATCAAGCGTAGTTTCCCAAAGCTGTTCCGCGTTCATTTCGCCCAAGCCTTTATAACGCTGTAGCGTCAGACCCTTGCGACCTGTTGCGAAAATTGCGTCGAGCAGCGCCATCGGGCCGGAAAGCGTATCGTTCTTGTCCTTGCGGCGCAGCACCGGAGGCTCAGCAAATACGTCTGAAAGGCGCGAAGCAACACGGTCGATCTGTCGTGCATCGGCAGAACCAAGCAGTGCCATATCGAGAATAGCAACATCTTTCACGCCGCGAACCATGCGCTCGAAACGATAGCCGCCGTCGTCCGTCACATGCGCAGTCCAGCCGCGCTCGGTTTCTTCCGAAATCATGTCGAGACGCTTGGCAACCGTTGCAGCGGATGCCTGTGCTGTCGCGTCATTCGCGGTAGAACCGGGGTTAAGCAGTCCGGCAATTGCCGCCTGCTCAACAATACGGCGATCATAACGTGTATGCAGGCCACCCAGAAGCTGGCGCAGCGTGCGGGCATCCTCAACGACAGACCGAAGATCCGGTCCGGCGCGCACTTCTCCGCTAGCCATTTCAAGAGCCGCTTCATCAAGACCGGTCTCGATGAGGAAGTCCTCAAAGGCTGCTTCATTTTTGATATATTGCGAGGATTTTCCGCGCACAACCTTATAGAGCGGCGGCTGTGCGATATAGATATGGCCGCGTTCGATCAGTTCTGGCATCTGGCGGAAGAAGAAGGTCAACAGCAATGTGCGAATATGCGCGCCGTCGACGTCAGCATCCGTCATGATGATGATCTTGTGATAACGCAGCTTGTCAGGATTAAAGCCGTGCGACTCGTCTTTACCGATCGATGTGCCAAGCGCTGTGATCAGCGTGCCGACCTGATCGGACGAGATCATGCGGTCAAAACGAACACGTTCCACGTTCAGGATCTTACCACGCAGCGGTAGAATTGCCTGGTTCTGACGCGAACGACCGCTCTTGGCGGAGCCACCAGCAGAGTCACCCTCGACGATGAAGATTTCTGATTTTGCAGGGTCACGTTCCTGACAATCGGCAAGTTTACCCGGCAGGGACGTAACGCTCAAATTGCTCTTGCGGGTGATGTCGCGTGCCTTGCGCGCTGCTTCACGCGCGGCAGCTGCCTGAATGACTTTCTCAACGATGGTCTTGCCGCCCGCCGGGTGCTCTTCCAGCCATGTCGAAAGTGCTTCATTAACGAGGCTTTCAACGACCGGGCGCACTTCCGAAGAAACCAGCTTGTCTTTCGTCTGCGATGAGAATTTCGGATCAGGAACCTTGACCGAAAGAACAGCAGTCAGACCTTCACGGCAATCATCGCCAGTGAGACTGACTTTTTCTTTCTTGGTCATGCCGGATGCATCGGCATAACCTGTTACCTGACGCGTCAGCGCGCCACGGAAACCGGCCAAGTGCGTACCGCCATCGCGCTGCGGAATGTTGTTGGTGAAGCACAGCACCTTTTCGTGGTAGGAATCGTTCCACCACATAGCGACTTCAACGGTCATGCCGTCTTTTTCGCTCTTGATATAGATCGGTGTTTCCAGAAGCGATTTCTTGCTCTGGTCGATATATTTCACGAATTCAACAACGCCGCCATCATAATGCAGTTCATGTTCTTTGATGTCGGCATGGCGACGATCACTCAGCTTGATGCGGACGCCAGAATTGAGAAACGCCAGCTCGCGCAAGCGACGCTCCAGCGTGTCGTAATCAAATTCGACCATGGAAAACGTGTCGGGCGAAGGCAGGAAGCTAACTTCCGTACCGGTATCGCTACCTGCATCACCAATCACTGCCAGCGGCGCATCGGCCACGCCATGGGTGAAAGCCATCTCATGGATTTTGCCAGCGCGCCGAACTTTTAGCTTAAGCCAGATCGACAGCGCGTTCACAACGGAAACGCCCACGCCATGCAGACCGCCGGAAACCTTATAGGAGTTCTGGTCAAATTTACCGCCGGCGTGAAGCTGGGTCATGATGACTTCAGCAGCCGAGACGCCTTCTTCCTTATGGATATCGGTCGGGATGCCGCGACCGTTATCGGTAACGGTGCAGGAGCCGTCGGCGTTTAGCGTCACTGTCACAAGTGTCGCATGTCCGGCAAGCGCCTCATCGATTGCGTTGTCGACGACTTCGTACACCATGTGATGCAGGCCTGAGCCGTCATCCGTATCGCCGATATACATGCCCGGACGCTTGCGAACTGCGTCGAGGCCTTTCAGAACACGAATGGAATCCGCGCCATATTCGGCAGGGGCTTCAGAATTCATCTCTGGAGTCTCGGTCATGAAAATCTTTCGCAAATGTGCCGCGAATGCAGCCTTAAATCCTGCTGCTTATCCAGCATAAAAACTCATGTCGAATCACTCGACAAACATGGCTTTAATATAGGCGTTAACGGCGATTTTTCCAAATTTAGCAGCCAAATTTACCGGGGATTGCGCTTATTTGGATATGCTTATCTTCTCACGGTTGTTTTCGCGCCAAAGTGAAGGGCTCGTAGCGGTAACACGCCTGAACTCCTTGTTGAAATTCGACTTGGTTTGAAAGCCTGCATCCAGCATGATCGTGGTCACAGGCAGGTCGGTTTCGGTGAGCAATCGGCAGGCTTCATGGATCCGATAATTGTTGATGAAGCGCGAGACATTCTCTCCGCTTACTCGGTTGATTGCGGCTGAAATCTGTCGCGATGGAATACCGGACTTGCGTGCAAGCCGCGTCAGATTGAGGCTCTCGTTCTGATAAAGCCGTGTTTCATCAAGCAGCGTTTTTATCCTGAGAAGAACGTCGTGATCCTGCGCGGATACATCGGAAATATCCTCGCGATTTTCGGGCATTGGAGCAGCAATCGCATTGCTTGCAATGAGTGCTGTGACGCCGATCAGAAATAGGCCGATGAGATTGGCATTGCCGATAATGAAGGCCGTGTGCTGGCCACCGCTCCATCCTGCATCAACAAGAACGGCAACATCAAAAAATGCTGAAAAATAAAGCGAAATGGCAGCAATAATCAGTGCGCGATGGGCTGAAATTGCAGCATCAAAGCGCGCTTCCTCCAGCCGGTCTGGTCCGGCCCCGCCCATAAAAAGTAGTGCAGATGCGAAGAAAATAAAAATGACAAACAACGCTGCGTCGAGCAATTCGGGCGCAAAAACCAGCAATGTTACCATCAGACAAGGTAGCAACAGTGCCGACCAGAAAGCCGGGTTTTTTGACGGTTTTTCCCGATGAATAAGATTACAAAAGCCTAAGTAGATCAGTGGCGGCAGACAAGATGCAATGACGGGCGACACCATGCGCAAAGCGGTGATGTCATAGCCCCATCGCAAGCCAACAAGTGCTGATTGAATAGCGCTGAGGAAGATCACCAGAATGAACGGCCAATGTTGGCGTGCAAGTTCCTGATTGCGCAGTGTCGGAATAAGCAAAGCCAACAATGCAAGCGCTGCGACAAAGGGCAGGGGTATGAAAATCAAGGGCACCTCAGCTTGCGATTGGCATGAACTATGTTTGGCTGTTGTCGCGTTTTGTCCTTTATCGCGATTTTGGGCGACCTGAAACACGATTGAGAACGCGAGCCGCCAAGATTTAGCAGAAAGCTCCAACGCATCGTCATCTGAATTGAATATGCATGGAGAAAGACATGAAACTTTGTAAACTGGTCCTCGGTCTCACTTTTGGGGTGATCCTGTCTTCGGCGTCTGGCGCTTTGGCCACAGAGGTCGGCGTGCGTGCAGTCGATATTCAGTCGCCTACGCGTGGGAGCGATCTTAAACTGCGCATTTGGTATCCGGCACAAAAGGGCGGCAAACCTGCTTCGATGGGTGAAAACCGTGTTTTTCAAGGTGCAGAGGCGTTTGAAAATGCACCTTTGAGTGCAGGAATATATCCTCTGGTGCTGTTTTCGCACGGGTCTGGGGGCAATGTCGAGGCAATGGGCTGGCTTGCCAATATTCTGGTGAAGGCCGGTTTTATTGTGGCAGGCCCCAATCACCCGGGCACGACGTCGGGCGATTCCTTACCTGCAGAAACACCCAAAGTCTGGCAGCGTGTGGGCGATCTCTCAGCCGTGATCGATTTCATGAGCAAGGATGCAGAGTGGAAGCAGCATATCAATGTGGATCGCATCGGTGCCGTTGGCTTTTCGCTGGGAGGCACGACAGTTATGAGAATGTCTGGTGCGCGAAACAATCTTGAGGCTTATGCGCGCTATTGCGATGGTTATAAACAATGGGATTGCGCATGGTATGCCAACGGCATTGGCTTTCGCGATAATGAGGAAGTCAAAGTCGGGCCTTATGATCTGCGCAAGGTAGACCGGCAATTGTTCGAGCAATCAAACCGCGATCCGCGTCTTCGCACGGCTATTATTGTTGATCCCGGAATGGCCCGTGCCTATGTGCCCGAGAGCCTCGCGAAGACCGAAATCTCGATGAATTTCATCAATTTCGGCAGTGAAGGCACGGTGCCACTGGCGACAGAGGCACGTCAGCTTGCGGAGATAACGCCCAATGGTAGCTATGTGAGCGTTCAGGAATCTGACCACTTTAGCTTTCTGCCCGAATGCAAACCAGATGCGGAAGCTTTCCTGAAATCCATCAATGAACCCGACCCAATCTGTGCGCCGACAAAGCGTTCACGCAGCGCTATTCATGCAGAGCTTTCCAATGTAATTTCAGCGCTTCTGCAAGCCACTTTGAAAAACGCGGACAAGTCTTAACATTGACCAAACGGGGCTTTGGCCCCGTCAGTCTTTGGAACCGCCACAATTGGCGCTTATATTGTTTTCCAGCAGGGGCATTCTCGATAACGAGGAGCACTTTATGGATACCACCATGGCGATGAACGAAGCCGCACAACCATTCATCCCACCGGCACCGCGTCCGCGCGAAAAGCCGGTTGGACGCTTCGAGATGATGCGTGTGGTCTATAAAAACCCGCTCGAATTGTGGGGCGAGCCTTCCTATAATGAGCGCTGGGTTTCCGTGAGCTGGCTTGGTATCAAAACCATCATCGCCAATGACCCCGGCCTTATCCGGCATGTGCTGGTCGATAATGCCGCAAACTATCCGATGTCTGCAATTCGCCAGCGGGTTTTACGTCCACTCTTGCGCGATGGTTTGCTGACCGCCGAGGGTCAAGTCTGGAAGCGCTCGCGCAAGGCTATGGCACCCGTGTTCACTCCACGCCATATCGGTGGCTTTGCGGGAGCGATGCGTGATCGCTCGCGCCAGTTTGTCGAGCGTTACAAAACAAGCGGTATCATCACCGATGTTGCGCATGACATGACGCTGCTCACCTATGACATTCTGGCTGAAACGCTGTTCTCTGGCGAAATTGCCGGTGATCCCAATGATTTTGCGCACCAGATCGACAAGCTTTTTGAAACCATGGGCCGCGTCGATCCGTTTGATTTGCTCGGCCTGCCGGACTGGCTGCCGCGCTTCACGCGCCTTCGCGGTAACCAGTCGCTTGGCTTTTTCCGCGAACTTGTCTCCGACACCATTGCATTGCGAAAAGCGCGGATGGATAAAGGCGAAGATGTCCCCAATGATTTCCTGACCCTGCTGTTGCGCGCCGAAGGCCCGGACGGTCTGAGCCGTTCGGAAATTGAAGATAACATCATCACCTTCATCGGTGCTGGGCACGAGACGACAGCGCGTGCGCTGGGCTGGACGCTCTATCTGCTTGCCAAGGCGCCGCAGGAACGCGAGCGTGTTGAGGCTGAGATCGATGCGTTCTTTGCTGATGGCGGCAATGACCTGCCGCCGCAGGAATGGCTGGCAAAACTACCCTTCACGCGTGCAGCTTTTGAGGAGGCGATGCGTCTTTATCCGCCAGCACCATCAATCAATCGCGAGGCCGCGACGGATGATACCTATGGCGATCTGAAAATTGCCAAGGGAACGGCTGTTCTGGTGATGCCTTGGGTGATTCATCGCCACAGGCTTTATTGGGATCAGCCGGATGCCTTCATGCCTGAACGCTTCTGGCCGGAAAACCGCGACAAACTGGATCGCTTTCAATATCTGCCCTTTGGAGCCGGTCCGCGTGTCTGCATCGGTGCGAGCTTCGCGCTTCAGGAAGCGGTCATTGCACTTGCAACCTTGCTCGATGGTCGCCGCTTTGATGTGCTGGAGACGACAAAGCCATGGCCGGTGCAGAAACTCACTACCCAGCCACAGGGCGGCCTGCCGATGAAAGTTACGAAACGCTAATCGGTTGCCGCGCCAATGGCGATCCGGGCAAGACGCGGATATTCGGGGTCGGCCAGATTACTGATGGTTTCGAGCTCGATGGGGCTGTACCATGCAAGCTCAGAATGTTCATCGCAGACATTGCGCGGCTCGCCACCGCTCCATGCTGTGACTTGAAAAATATGGCAGATGGAATCGCCATAGAGTTCGGGCTTTTTCTCATCGATTGCGCCGATCTCACGAAACTTGATCGGGCGAATGCCGAGCTCTTCGCCCATTTCCCGCACCAGCGCATCTTCCAGCGTTTCTCCACGCTCGACATGGCCGCCGGGCGTGTCCCAATGTTCTGGCCACGCCTTTTTCCATGGCGAGCGAAGTCCCATCAGGACCTTTTTGTCAGCGTTCACCAGCAATGCGCCGACGGTGACAACTTTCTTCTTCTTCGCCATGTTGATCCTTCAACAGCTTTATCTGCTAAGACGCTCCGCATGCCATTTCAGATGGTCATCCATGAAGGATGAGATAAAGAAATAGGAATGGTCATAGCCTTCGCGCATGTTGAGCGTGAGTGGAATTCCAGCCTTTTGGCAAGCTTTCTCCAGCAACCACGGACATAGTCCTTCCTCAAGGAACGCATCCGCTTCACCCTGATCGACGAGAAACTCCGAAAAGCGCGCGCCATCCTCAATCAGCAGCGTTGCGTCATAGGCGCGCCATGCGCGTTCTTCTGAACCGAGATATTTCTCCAGCGCAGGCTTTGACCAGTCGGCGGTTGAAGGCTGCACAATCGGCGCGAAGGCTGATGCCGATTTGAAGCGGTCGGGATTTTTGAGCGCAATCGTAAGTGCGCCATGTCCGCCCATCGAATGGCCTGTAATGCCCTGACGCGACATATCAAGCGGAAACTCTGCTGCTACCAGATCGGTCAATTCCTTGGTGATGTAGCTATACATCTGATAGTTTTTGGCGAATGGTTCCTGCGTCGCATCAACATAGAAGCCCGCACCCTTGCCGAATTTCCAGTTCTGCGGCTCGTCGGGAACGTCGTCACCGCGTGGGCTGGTATCCGGGCAAATAACGGCAATTCCTAATTCTGCAGCCATTTGCCGATACTCGCCTTTATCCATCACATTCTGATGCGTGCAGGTAAGGCCGGAAAGATACCAAAGCACTGGAACGGGGCCATCTTTTGCCTGTGGTGGCAGGAAAACGGCAAAGGTCATTTCGCATTGAGTGACTTCGCTCTTGTGGCGATAAACACCCTGCGTTCCACCAAAGCATTTTGCGGTCGAAATCGTTTCCATAGTAAATCCTAACTCCCGGATACTTTAACTTCCAAGGGCGACCGCGACATTGACGGTTGCAGCCACAAGGACAGTATTGAAGAAGAATGAGACGACGCTGTGCAGAAGCGTCACTTTTCGCATCGCGGTCGTGGTCACATTGGTGTCAGAGGTCTGCGCCGTCATGCCGATGATGAAGGCGTAATAAGTGAAATCCCAACCAGAAGGTTGCGGCGTTTCAGGAAACGCAAAACCGCCCCGGTAGCGACTGGCATGCGCCGCATCTTTTCCGGCAGGCTCGGTTGGCTGCCAGTATAAATGTGCATAGTGAATCGCCGTCATCATATGGATTGTGCACCAGCCAAGCGGCACAGACGCCAGCGTCACAATAAGCGAAAGCAAGTCTGCTTCAGGCTTCTGATTAACCAGCACAAATAGCGACACGATTGCCACCACGACGGTTGCAAATGTGACCAGAAAGATGATCCACATCGGTTCATCTGCCGTGGCTGCATGTTTTTTCAGATAAGGTGCTGTCAGTTTTGGCAAGGCGCACAATGCGAGCGCCAGATAAAGCACGAAGAAAACATTTGCCCCAATGACCGGTGCCAGCGGGGTTTTGAGAACCCATGCAATGATAAATGCGAGCGCGCCGCCAATAGCTGCGAGATAAAACGACATATGGCGACGCAGCAAAAACATCAGGCAGCGCTTTCCTGCGGTTCTAACCGCATATCGACATGCGGAATGCCGTCTTCCAGATATTCGTCCGAAATCGCGACAAAGCCGAACGAGCCATAAAATTTCTGCAAATGGCTCTGTCCGCCAAGCTCAATGGCAATTCCCGGAAAACGTGTCTGAGCAAAGGCGACAGCCTCTTTCATGAGGCGCTGGCCAAGCTTGTAACCACGATAATCGGCTGCCACCACAACGCGACCGATCTTCACCGGCTTACCATCCTTTTCTGGCGGCAGAACCCGCAGACTTGCTGTGAGTTCTTCACCTTCGAGAATGCGCAGGTGAAACGCATCATAATCCTTGCCGTCAATTTCCGGGTAAGGGCAATTCTGCTCCACCACGAAAACATCCACGCGCAGCTTCAGCATCGCATAAAGCGCGCGCGGGGTCAGATTGTCGATTTCATCCCAATGGGAGGTAAAAAGCTTTTCACTCATCAGTAGACAATCACCGAACGGATCGACTTGCCTTCATGCATCAGATCGAAGGCGGTGTTGATCTCATCAAGCGGCATGGTGTGGGTGATGAGGCTGTCGATGTCGATCTTGCCTTCCATGTACCAGTCGACGATCTTCGGCACATCGGTACGACCGCGTGCGCCGCCAAAGGCTGTACCTTTCCAGACGCGTCCGGTGACGAGCTGGAATGGACGTGTGGCAATTTCCTTGCCCGCTTCGGCCACGCCGATGATGATCGATTCACCCCAGCCGCGATGGCAGCATTCCAGTGCCTGACGCATGACATCGGTGTTGCCGGTGGCATCGAACGAATAATCCGCACCGCCATCGGTCAGATCCTGAATGGCCTGCACAACCTTATCATTGCCGATTTCGCGTGGATTGATGAAGTCGGTCATGCCGAACTTCTTCGCCATTTCCACCTTGGATGGATTGATGTCGACGCCGATAATCTTATCCGCGCCAACCATGCGTGCGCCCTGAATGACATTAAGACCAATGCCGCCCAAACCAAACACCACAACATTCGAACCCGGACGCACTTTAGCCGTGTAAATAACTGCGCCAATGCCGGTGGTTACGCCGCAGCCGATATAGCAGATCTTGTCGAAAGGTGCATCTTCGCGGACCTTGGCGACAGCGATTTCCGGCAGCACGGTAAAGTTCGAGAAGGTCGAGCAGCCCATATAATGGAATACTTCGCCGCCATCGCATGAGAAGCGGGTGGTGCGGTCTGGCATCAGGCCCTGACCCTGCGTTGAGCGGATCGACGTGCAAAGGTTTGAACGCTGCGACAGACAGGTTTTGCACTGGCGGCATTCCGGCGTGTAAAGCGGGATCACATGATCGCCCGGCTTCACGGAAGTCACTCCAGCGCCCACTTCGCGCACAATGCCTGCACCTTCATGACCAAGAATGGCCGGGAATTTGCCTTCGGAATCAAGGCCGGAAAGCGTGTAGGCATCGGTGTGGCAAACGCCGGTCGCCATGATTTCGACCAGCACTTCGCCAGCGCGTGGACCGCCGATTTCAACGGTTTCGATGGTGAGCGGCTTCTTTGCCTCCCAGGCAACGGCTGCGCGTGACTTCATGACGATATTCCCTTCAATTTCAGTGTTCGTTTATGCGCCTATTTCAGATAGGTGCGCAAAATTCGCATGATTTCGTCGATCTCTGCATCGGGATCTGCCACAGCATCGCGCGCTATGGTCTCACGGGCTTGCCCGAATGTCTCGCGGAAATGGCTTTCCAGCACTTCCGCCATCAATCCATTGGCAGCCCCGCGCAACGCCGCAATCTGCTGCAAGAGTGCAGCACATTCCGTGCCTGCTTCCACCGCGCGCTCCAAGCCTTCGGCCTGGCCTTTGATACGGCGCAGGCGCGTCAAAGCGCGCTTTTTGTCTTCCGGTGAATGCGGCATGGAATCTCCCGATTTTCACAAAATCTATATACTATAGGGGAGTATGTCAATTGCTCCGGAAATGCCTTTTGCGAGAATGGTTTTCTTCGCAATTGGCGTGGCCCGGATTTTAAGCCTCAAGCTTGAGATGCAGCAGCGGATAAGGGCGTCCCTGATCATCCGTCTCCGAGCGACCCGTCTCGACAAAGCCCAAATGGCGATAAAAGCCCACGCCTAGCGTGTTCTGCTCATTCACATCGACCGTCAAAGTGCCCCGCTTTCTCGCGTGCGCAATCATATGCTTGCCAATACCCTTGCCGCGCTGATCGGGCGAAATGAACAGGCTGTCGATATTGTTATCGGTCATGCCCATGAAGCCGACCGGCTTGCCGTCATCCTCAATGACATAGACTTCCACATTCGGCAGATATTGCTCACCGACCAGCTTTTCGATTTCAGCGAAATTTTCGCGGCTTAGAAAGTCATGCGTTGCCAGCACGCTCGCGCGCCAGATAGCGGTTAGTGCGGGGGCATCCGCCGGATTAGATTTTCGGATATGGATCATCAGCGTTCCTTGTGGGATAAGCACCAAAGCAACGCCTTATAATACGGAATTTCATTTGACGAGTCTGCCCGATCTTCCCGTCACCCGCATTCTGCCGCAACTTGACGCCGCATTTGCCACCCATGCAAGCGCAGTTCTTGTGGCACCTCCCGGCGCGGGTAAGACGACGCTGGTGCCGCTGCATTTTCTGGATGCCAGCTGGCGCGGCGACGGCATGATTGTGCTGCTCGAACCGCGTCGTCTCGCCGCCCGCGCCGCCGCCCGCCGCATGGCGCAGTTACTTGGTGAAGAGCCGGGCGAAACGGTCGGCTATCGTATGCGTCTTGAAAGCAAGGTCTCGGCGAAGACCAAAATCCTCGTCGTCACCGAGGGCGTTTTCGCACGCATGATCCTCGATGATCCCGATCTCAAGGGTATCGTCGCTGTTCTGTTCGATGAGTTTCACGAGCGTAGCCTTGATGCCGATTTTGGTCTGGCGCTGGCGCTCGATGTGCAGGCCGCTTTGCGCGACGATCTCAAGATTCTCGTCATGTCGGCAACGCTGGATGGTGCGCGTGTGGCCTCACTTTTGGGCGATGCACCCATCATCGAGAGCGAAGGCCGCGCTTATCCTGTCGATATTCGCCACCGCGACCGCAAGCCTGACGAACGCATTGAAGATGCGATGGTGAAAGCCATTCGCGAGGCGCTGACTGACGAAACCGGCAGCATTCTTGCCTTTCTTCCCGGTCAGGGCGAGATTGAACGAACGGCTGACAATCTGGAAAAGTTTCTGCCTGCCAATATTATTCTTGCCCCACTTTATGGCGCGATGGAAGGCCGTGATCAGGATGCGGCAATCAAGCCAACTCCCGCAGGGCATCGCAAGGTGGTGCTGGCGACCTCGATTGCCGAAACCTCCATCACTATCGACGGCGTTCGGGTGGTGATCGATAGCGGCCTTGCCCGCCTGCCAAAATACGAACCCGCCACCGGCCTGACCCGTCTTGAAACCGTGCGTACTTCGCGTGCGAGTGCTGATCAGCGCGCTGGTCGTGCTGGTCGTACCGAACCGGGCATCGCCATCCGGCTCTGGCATCAGGGGCAAACGGCGTCACTCCCTGCTTTTTCTCCGCCCGAAATTTTGGAGGCCGATCTTTCCGGCCTCGTGCTAGATGCGGCTGCATGGAGCGTAACCGATCCGGCAACGCTTTCGCTGCTCGACAAGCCGCCGCTACCTGCGCTTAAAGAAGCCAAGGCATTGCTTAGCCGGCTTGGCGCGCTTGATGATGCTGGACGCCTGACCGCAGATGGTGAGGCCATGCGCTCGCTGGCACTCCCTGCACGCCTTGCGCATATGGTGGCTGAGGCTGGTAAGCGCGGCGAAGCTTTGCGCGCTGCAGAACTCGCCGTTCTTCTGACCGAGCGCGGTCTTGGCGGCAATGAAACCGATCTCGACACGCGCATGTCGCGGTTCCACAATGATCGTTCTGATCGCGCCCAGCGCGCCAAAGGGCTGGCGAAACGTCTGGCTGCAAATGTGCCCAACAAGGGCGAAGCTGCCGGTTCCAGTGTTGGCCGTATGCTGATCGACGCCTATCCCGACCGCATCGCCAAGGCACGCGGCCAAATCGGGCAATTCCTGCTGGCCAATGGCCGTGGCGGTGAAGTCGATCCCGCTATAAGCATGAGCCGTGCGCAATGGCTGGTGGTGGCCGATATGTCGGGCAAAGCAGGCCGTGCTCGCGTTCTTTCTGCGGCTGAAGTCTCAGAAACCGAAATCCGCATTGCTCTTGGCACGAAGATCGAAAGCGGTCGCCAAGTCGTCTATGACGCAGAAAAGAACGCTTTGCGTGCCCGTGAAGCTATTCGCATTGGCGCTATTGCCTTGTCGGAAAGGCCGCTGGCCGCCCCTTCCGGCGTGAGCGCCGATGAAGGCGTGATTGCTGCCGTGCGTGAGCATGGACTGCAAATCCTGCCGTGGGGCAAAGAGGCTGAAATCCTGCGTCGTCGTCTGGGCTGGCTTTATCGGGGGCTTGGCGATCCGTGGCCGTCCATGGATGACGACAATCTCATTGAGCGCCTTGATGACTGGCTTTTGCCATTTCTTACGGGTGAGTCACAACTCAACCGCATCCCGGCGCATGTGTTGAAAAACGGTTTGATGAGCCTTGTGCCGTTCGATATGCAACGCAGCGTCGACAAACTCGCGCCAACACATTTTGAAGTGCCAACCGGCTCCAATATTCCGATCCGTTATGATGCAGAGGAGCCAGTTCTCGCCGTTCGCGTACAGGAGCTGTTCGGCCTTGGTATTCATCCGGCCATTGCCAATGGCAAAGTACCGCTTTTGCTGGAATTGCTTTCTCCAGCTCACCGTCCGATCCAGATCACGCGCGACCTGCCGGGCTTCTGGCAGGGCTCATGGGCCGATGTGCGGACCGATATGCGCGGACGTTATCCGCGCCATGTCTGGCCGGAAGATCCTGCGAATGCGCAAGCTACCAGCCGCGCCAAGCCACGCGGAACCTAAGCATGCAGAACGACGCTCACTTCGTCTTCATCGCGTATGTCGAGATGATTGCGAATGCGCTTATCCGAGATCAACTCCAGACAATCATGCATGTGTGATCCCACACGCCGGAAAACCCAAACTGGCATCGACCTCGACTTGGCGTAAAGCGTGGCTCGCCATGCTTGCCCCATGCCTCGACGCGGCTTGAAAAACTTACGTTGCAGGCTGTTATTTTCAATTCTGTCTTGCGGGATTACTAATGTCGGCGGAATCACCCCGCGATCCAGCGCCTTCAACCTGGTGCGTAGGCTTTTCAGTGCCTCGGGAAATTCCACAATTTGAACATTGAGTGATCCAGCGGCAAATTTTTCCGGCCAATCAACGGGTGAATCGGCCAAATTTTGCTTCCCCGGAATGATCAGCTCGGAATGCCTCCCAAGCCCCGAAGATATCCTCCCCCTGAAGATAACCATGCGTGCCCTCCTACGCGTGTTACAGGTCATCATAAATTATTCACAAAATTGACACAATTTAATCACGCCCATCCTGACGGCAATGTGATTGCGCTCCAAATCCCCGTAAATGCGCGGGTATGGCCTATTGCTTGTTAAGCTGCGACTGGATGACACAGTTCTGCTTGCATGAATATTTGCGCTGTCGCATAAGGGGCCGATGGCGGCTCGCTTTGTCCAGCGCAATGGATATGCATTCTCAACGTAATGCCGTCTTAAAATTTGGTGGGATTTTTGGGAGTGGCCATGCACGCAGAATTCGATAATCGCGCTTCCAATCTCTCACGCAGGCCACGTCTCACCACATTGGTGCGTTTGCGCTGGCTGGCGATTGCCGGACAGACGGCAGCCGTCATGTTCGTGGCGCTTTATCTGCAATTCAGCTTTTCTATCAGCATTTGCCTTGCGCTGATTTCATCCTCCGCATGGCTTAATCTCTATCTGGCATTTAACTTTCCCCATAATCACCGGCTCAATCCGGAAGCGGCAAGTCTGGTGCTTGCCTTTGATATTTTGCAACTCGCAGGCCTGCTTTATCTGACTGGCGGTGTGCAAAATCCTTTCATCATTTTGGTGATTGCGCCGGTCATTATCTCGGCAACATCGCTTTCTGTGCGACACACGCTGGGTCTGGCATTGTTGGCAGTGCTGAGTACATCGTTTCTGATGTTCTATCACCGCCCTCTGCCATGGTATCCGGGTGAGATGCTGGTGCTGCCATTTCTCTTTGTGGCGGGTATCTGGTGTGCGATTGTTTCGGCGCTCGGCTTCACCGGCGTTTATGCCTATCGTATCGCGGAAGAAACTCGCCAGCTGGGTGATGCCTTGACTGCCACCGAACTGATCTTGCAGCGTGAACAGCATTTGACTGCTCTTGATGGGCTTGCTGCAGCCGCGGCCCACGAACTTGGCACGCCGCTTGCCACCATCACGCTGGTGGTTAAGGAAATGCAGCGCACTTACGCTAAAAAGCCGGATAGCGATCCGGCATTGGCAGAAGACATTGCGCTGCTGCAATCACAGGCGGCGCGCTGTCGTGAAATCCTGCAACGTCTGACCAGTCTTTCTTCGGAAAACGAAGAGCATATGTCCCGCTTGCCGTTCTCCTCACTGATCGAAGAGGTGATCGAGCCGCATCGCAACTTTGGTGTCGTGCTTGACGTTTCCAAGCTCGATGGGCCTAAGCCTGAACCTGTTGTGCGACGCAATCCGGGCCTGCTGTACGGCCTTGGTAATCTGATTGAAAACGCCGTCGATTTTGCGCGCAATGAGGTCAACGTGACATGGGGTTGGACGGACACCAATGTGACAGTTCTCATTCAGGATGATGGTGAAGGCTTTAAACCAGAAATTCTTGACCGAATCGGTGAACCTTACATGAGCAGTCGCGATGGCAGTCAGAATGGCGGCGGCGGGCTTGGTCTGGGACTTTTTATCGCAAAAACCTTGCTTGAACGCTCTGGTGCACAGATCAGTTTCAAAAATCGCAAAAATCCCGGTCAGGGAGCCGAGGTAAAGGTGGTTTGGCCACGCTCTGCATTCGCCCTAAGCTAATGAATATGCTGGATAATTCATCTTTGACTATTGAAAGAATTAGCGAGCAGTAACGCCTCCATATAAGTTCATTTTTATTTGGAAAACCTAAAAAAGACTTTGCGAAAACAACAGTTTGCCTTGTTTCTGTTTGTCAATTTTTTGCAAGGATTGCTTCAACAATTCAATGGCTATTTGACTTTTTGACGCAGGGGTATCAATAAAGGAACAAAAATACAGGCAGGAAGCACCCCATGGAAGACTTGAAGCAGGAAGACACCGAAGCCATTGGCAACGATCCAACCCTTCTTCTGGTTGATGACGATAAGCCTTTCTTGCAGCGCCTTGCCCGCGCCATGGAAGGCCGGGGCTTTCAGGTGACAACTGCGGAATCCGTTGAGGAAGGCATTGCTGCAGCAAAAGCTGCGGCACCTGCTTATGCTGTGGTTGATATGCGCCTTGGTGATGGAAACGGCCTTGATGTAATCGAAGCCATCCGCACCCGCCGTACTGATACCCGTGCGATTGTACTCACCGGCTATGGAAATATTGCGACGGCTGTGAACGCTGTAAAGCTTGGCGCGATTGATTATCTGTCCAAGCCAGCTGATGCGGATGAAGTTTTTGCAGCACTTACCCGTCGCCCGGGTGAGAAGATTGCACCGCCGGAAAACCCAATGTCTGCCGACCGGGTTCGCTGGGAACATATTCAACGCGTTTATGAAATGTGCGAGCGCAACGTTTCTGAGACCGCGCGTCGTCTCAATATGCACCGCCGTACGTTGCAGCGCATTCTCGCAAAGCGCGCGCCGCGCTAATCAATGTCTGTCTCAGGGACATCGAGCCCTGCGAGTTCGGCAATTGTCAGTCGTGCCGCACTTGATCGCGCAAAGCGCAAAATCAGCGCTTTGCGGGTAGCGCCCGGCAGTTTGTGCTCCGGTGCATCACGCAGGATTTCCGCGCCATATCCATCCGATAAAATAAATCCGCAGTCTTCTGGAAATATTTCGCTTGGTACGCTCGGATGCGTCGCAAAAAACAGACGATCGCAATAAGCGCGATAGTCTGGCCATTTACGATCGGCCTTCCAGTCCTCAATGGACGACTTGATTTCGACGATCCAGATTTCGCCTTTGCGGTTAACCGCTATTAGATCTGCGCGCCTGCCCGAAGCGAGTGATAATTCCGGCAACGTTGCCAGTCCCATTTCCAAAAAAAGACGCTGAACACCGCGCCGAACGAGCATGGCATTTTCGGATTGGCGTCCATCGGAAAGTGGGTGTGTTTTGTTGGGAATCACGATTGGCATAAGTGCATTTTGCGCGTGAAAAACGTCCAAAACAATTGAAAAACACTCAAAAACCAGCGGCAAACCTAGCGCAAGATTGTGAAACCAATGGCGAGATTATGGCTAAATAATGAATTTTCAATTTACGGTTAACGCTTGGTTAACGATACTCCCTCATCTTTGCGTATGAATGAGCGATTCGCTCCTGATGATGGTCTATTCAATCTGGGGAATTTTCATGAAGTCTCGCGTCTTGCAGCTGACCGCAGCCCTTCTTCTTGGTGGCGCCCTCACGGGCTGCTCCACAGTCGGCGGCACTTTCTACACCGCGTCTTATTCTTCGGTCAGCGACGCTGGCTACACCATTCCAGCTATTCCGAATGAGAAGATCCCGCAGCAATATCGCCGACAGATCGTGAGCTATCAGACCACTGAAGCGCCCGGCACGATCATCGTCGAAACCGGCGAAAAGTTCCTTTATCTGGTACAGCCAAATGGCAAAGCAATGCGCTATGGTATCGGCGTTGGTCGTGAAGGTTTCGGCTGGAATGGGACTGCACGCGTTGCGATGAAGCGTGAATGGCCGACATGGACACCGCCTGCACCAATGATCAAGCGTCAGCCAGAACTGGCGAAATATCGCAATGGTATGGGACCGGGCCTCAAGAATCCTTTGGGTGCACGCGCGCTTTATCTTTACAACAAGGGCGGCGACACCGGCTATCGCATTCATGGAACACCAGAATGGTGGTCGATTGGCAAAGCCATGTCTTCGGGGTGCGTTCGCATGATGAATCAGGATATCATTGATCTTTATGAGCGTACCGAGCAGGGCGCCAAGGTTATCGTCCGATAACAGCAGATATGAAAAAGGCCGCTGAAAAGCGGCCTTTTTATTGCGATTTCTATAAGATCAGATCTGCTCGACCTGCTGAACTTCCGGCACAAAATGGCGCAGAAGGTTTTGAATGCCGTGCTTGAGTGTCGCGGTGGATGATGGGCAGCCAGAGCAGGCACCCTTCATGTGAAGAAACACAGTGCCGTTTTCAAAACCGCGGAAGGTGATGTCGCCACCGTCCTGCGCCACAGCTGGGCGGACGCGGGTTTCAATCAGTTCCTTGATCGTATCAACGATTTCAGTGTCGGCTTTGTCGAAGAACTCTTCTTCGTCATCAGCCTTTGCAGCATCAACGCCAGCATTGCCTGCCATGACAGGTGCGCCCGACATGAAATGTTCCATGATCGTGCCGAGGATAGCAGGCTTCAGGTGCTGCCATTCGCCATCTTCTTTGGTTACTGTGATAAAATCAAAGCCAAAGAAAACGCCGGTTACGCCCGGAACGGCAAACAGTTTAGCCGCTAGCGGCGATGTATTACCGGCACTTGCCGCATCGCGAAAATCCGCTGTGCCTTCAGGCATAACGACCTTGCCGGGCAGGAACTTGAGAGTTGCCGGGTTTGGCGTGGTCTCGGTCTGGATGAACATGTCCGTTCTCCGCTTTCAATATCAGAGGCTTTTCGTAAGCATGGATGCGCGTTTAAGCAAGCCTCATCTCAAAGGGCGCATGCGCGTTACGATCAATATAGGGTGATTATGTCACCGCATCAATGTCTTCATCTGAAAGACCTGCCGGAATGACGGTCACCGGAATCTGGAACTGTGCGCGGTTGGCCAGAGACTGCACAAGAGGTCCGGGGCCTTCGTTGCCCGAACCTGCCGCCAGAACGAGAATAGCAATATCCTGATCTTCCTCAATCAGGCTCGGTAGCTCTTCTGTAATCCGGCCTTCACGAATAATGAGTTCCGGTTCAATGCCCTGTTCTTCGCGCACTTTCGCGGCGAATTTTTCTAGCGTTGAACGCGCTCGCTCTTCGGCTTCTGCACGCATGATCTCACCAACACCTAAGATTTGCTGGAAATCTGAATTGTCGATGACGAAGAGCATGACAAGCGCACCGTTTGAATTTTTTGCGCGGCGCGATGCATAGGCAACGGCACGCCCGCATTCGGGCGTCTCGTCGATAACAGCAAGAAACTTGCGTCGGTGGCCGGTTTCCCGGCTAAGTCGTTTGGATACCATGGCGATAATGTGGCATTGCAAAGCGCCACCCGCAAGCGGGTAGCGCCGTAATATTTGGCAGGATCAGTCCTGCAGCCAGCCGATAATATCGCGAACATGGCGCATATTGGTTTCGGCAATCGCACCTGCACGTTCGCCGCCATCCTTCAAAACGCTGTCGATATAGGCAGAATCTGCCACCAGACGACGCATTTCATGGGTGATTGGCGAGAGTTTCGCGACTGCCAGATCGGCAAGCGAAGTCTTGAATTCGGAGAACTGACGTCCGCCAAATTCAGCCAGAATGTCTTCTTTCGACTTCGACGAAAGCGCTGCATAGATGCCGACGAGATTGTCGGCTTCCGGGCGACCTGTGAGGCCATCAAGTTCCGTTGGCAGACCGTCCGAATCGGTTTTCGCCTTGCGGATCTTCTTGTTGATGGTGTCTTCGTCATCAATCAGATTGATGCGCGACAGATCAGAAGGGTCGGATTTCGACATTTTCTTGGTGCCGTCACGCAGCGACATGATGCGCATGGCAGGACCTGAAATCATAGGTTCGGTCAGCGGGAAGAAGCCGGAAACCTGTTCGTCGCCCACCTGCATATCCACACCGATGCCAAGCGAAGCAATGCGGTCGGAATAGTCATTGTTAAACTTCTGCGCGATGTCGCGGGTCAGTTCCAGATGCTGCTTCTGGTCTTCACCCACAGGCACATGGGTTGCGCGATAAAGCAAAATGTCGGCAGCCATCAAGCTTGGATAAGCAAAGAGACCAAGCGATGCATTTTCGCGGTCCTTGCCAGCCTTGTCCTTGAACTGCGTCATGCGGCTCATCCAGCCCATGCGCGCAACGCAGTTGAACACCCAGGCAAGCTCGGCATGCTGACGCACGCGGCTCTGGTTGAACACGATGCTACGCTTTGGATCAATGCCAGCAGCCAGGAACGCGGCTGTCACTTCGCGGGTTGACTGGATCAGTTCAGCAGGATCAGGCGAAACGGTGAGCGCATGCATATCGACAACGCAATAAATGCACTCCTGCGTCTCCTGCACCTCGACCCACCGCTTAATGGCACCCAGATAATTGCCAAGGTGAAGGTTTCCGGTCGGTTGAACGCCGGAGAAGACAAGCGGTTTGAACGTGCTCATAATGTTATCCTGATGTTGGCCTTCGCCGGTGGAGAGCGAAGGGCACTAATTTTGATGCGGTGTTTTCGCAGAGCTGCTAGCACCTTTCAAGGGTAATTATATTTCGCTCTCCGGCTCTTTCTTGGCCGCACCGCGTTTGATGCCACGACGGATCATCGCGGTATTCGCACCACCAAGCCCGAATGCCAGCGCAAAATAGACGACCATCGCTGCTATAACCATGGCCGCAAGAGTTCCGGCGCGTATACCAAATGACGATGCTGACGAAAGCTCATGCGCAAAATAGCCAATGGCAAAATGAATGCCGGCAGCCATAATTGCGGCTGCGATTAGCAGGCGAGGAATACGAGTGAGCAGCGGAATATCATTGCCCCAATGTCCGCGCTTTATCAGCATTGCAAAGAGCAGTACCGCATTGATCCAGCCCGCTGTGATTTCTGCAATTGCGATGCCGGTCGGTCCCATACGCGGAAACAGGGTGAGGGCCAGTGTTATATTCACTGCAACCGAAATGGCAGCAAAGATCATTGGTGTGCGGGTGTCTTCACGCGCAAAAAAGCCCGGAAGGAAAGCTTTTATCAGCACATAAGCTGGCAAGCCGATGCCGTAAATTGCCAGAATGCTGGAGACAACGAGCGTTGATTCTGCGCTGAACTGCCCGCGTTCAAACAGTAGTCGAACAATCGGCTCCGACATGACCAGAAGGGCAGCCGCAGCCGGAAGTGTGAGAAACAGCGTGAACTCGACCGAGCGGTTTTGCAGGTTCGATGCTTCTTTCATATGTCCGCCGCGCAAGGCACGCGAGAGTTCCGGCAGAAGCACGGTCGCGACCGCAATCCCCACCACGCCAAGCGGCAGCTGGTAAATGCGGTCGGCATAAACGAGCGAGGAAACTGCGCCCTCCATGCCCGAGGCGATATTGGTGTTGATCAGCAGATTGATCTGCGTGATGCCGCCGGTGATTGCGGCTGGAAATGCCAGAACGAGCAGACGTTTGACGCCGGGGGTCAGACGTGGGCGGCGGAAGCCGATTTTAATGCCTGCAACGCGCACGTCGATCCAGACGATAGCAAGCTGCACCAAACCTGCGGCCATTACACCCCATGACAGCGCATAGCCGACGGCCAACGCGTCATATCTTTGCCACCAGCTGAAGGCGAGAACTGCAATGAGGATGATGTTGAGAAAGACTGGCGCTACTGCTGCTGCAAAATAGCGATGCAGAGAATTGAGCATTCCCGCCATCATTGATGCCAGCGACATACAGGCAAGATAGGGGAACATGATCACGGCGAGCCGCACCGTATTGTCAAATTTCACCGGATCATCGGTGAAGCCCGGCGCAATGACGGTTCGCACGATAAACGGCATGGAGAGTTCCATGGCAATCGTAATGAACATCAGCACAGTGAAGAGTACGCCGAACACTTCTTCCGAAAAGCGGCGTGCGCCGTCCATACCGTTCTTCTCGATCTCTTTTGAAAATAGAGGCACGAAGGCAGTATTGAACGCACCTTCGGCAAACAGTCTGCGGAACGTGTTTGGAAAGCGGAACGCCGCATTGAACGCATCCGCAACTGGACCTGTACCGAGTGCTGCCGCCATAAACATTTCTCGCGTGAAACCGAAAATGCGGCTCATCAGCGTGCCAGATGCAACGGTTGCGAACTTTTTGACCAAACTCATTCGATTGAAATACCTATATTATGCTGCTGCGCGGCCATTGGTCTTAGCGGTATTTTCTCCGCTAAGGACGGCTGTAAGTTTGCGCCTGATATTACCCTGACGTGTCGCGTTTGAAATCTTATGCCCGACCAGATCGGTGACATAGAAACTGTCGATCACCTTTTCGCCGAAAGTCGTGATATGCGCCGAAGCAATATCCAGTGACAAGTCAGAAATAAGGCCGGTCAATTCTGACAAAAGGCCCGGGCGATCAAGCCCTTCCACTTCAATGACAGTGAACTTATCGGATAGCGTGTTGTTGATTTCAACGCGCGGCTCAACCTTGAAAGCCTTTGCGCCGCGCTTGGGCTTGGTGCGCTTGGCAAGAACATCCGGCAGATGCGCTTTGCCCGATAGCACATCCTCGATCACCTTGCCCACACGTTCGGCACGGCGGCGCTCGTCTTCGTCGGTGTCAAATTCGCGGCTGATCAGAATTGTATCCAGCGCGCGCCCATCGCCCGTGGTGAAAATCTGCGCATCGACAATGTTACCGCCAGCGGCAGCACATGCACCGGTGATGATCGACAAAAGGCGCGGATGATCGGGCGCAAGCACGGTAATTTCCGTGACGGCTTCAAATGTATGCGGCTTGGCCATGGTTGCCAACGCACGACCATTGCGGTCTGCTTCGCGGATGAAATGAGCATGGCGCACCTGATCCTCAAGACTGACCGTGAGGAAATAATTGGTGTAATGCAGGCCAAGATAGGCATCGCGCTCAGCCTCTGGCCAGTCGCTCAGCTTTTCGCCCAACGCAGCGCGGCCCTGCCGGTCGCGATCAGCACGGGGCAGTTTCGAGAAGCCACCCGTGAGAACCAGCTCGGTTTCATAGAAAAGTGTGCGCAGAAGCTGGCCTTTCCAGCCATTCCATACGCCGGGGCCAACGCCTTTAATGTCGCATACGGTCAGGATCAGCAGCAGCTTGAGCCGTTCCATGGTCTGCACGGTGTCGGCAAAATCGACGATGGTTTTGCGGTCGTTGAGATCGCGCGACTGCGCAACCATGCTCATGGTCAGATGCTCACGCACCAGCCATTCGACGGTTTCAGTCTCGGATGGCGACAGCCCGAAACGCGGGCAGAGCTTTTTGGCAATACGTGCGCCTGCAATCGAATGATCTTCCGGGCGACCTTTGGCAATGTCATGTAAAAGCATGGCCACATAAAGCAGATTGCGATCGCGCTTGATCGAATTGACCAAATGATTGGCAAGCGGATGCTCATTTTCCAAATCGCCATGCTCAATCTCGGAGAGCACCGCAATACAGCGCAGAAGGTGCTCGTCGACTGTATAATGATGATACATATTGAACTGCATCATCGCGACGATCTTGCCGAAATCGGGGATGAACTTGCCCAGAACACCCGATTCATTCATGCGTCTGAGAATGAGTTCCGGATTGCGCGGCGAGGTCAGTACTTCCAGAAACAGCTTGTTGGCTTCCGGGTTCTCGCGTAGTTCCGAATTGATGAGTTTCAGCGAGCGGGTGAGCTGCTGCATCACATCAGGATGAAACTCCAGCCCCAGCTTATCAGCGAGCTGGAAAACGCGAATGATATTGACCGGATCGCGCTTGAACACATCGGCATCAGCAATGTTAATACGATGATTTTCAGAGATGAAATCAGTGCTACCCGCAAGTTTGCGCTTGCGGTTGGAGAAGGTGAGAAAGATACGATTGAAGCCAGGCACATGCTTGGCCTGCTCTTCTTCCAATGCCGCACAGAGAATGCGTGTCAGATCGCCCACGTCTTTTGCCACGAGGAAGTAATGCTTCATGAAGCGTTCGACATAGTTCTGGCCGGGGTGGGCGGTGTAACCCAGACGCTGGGCGATTTCCGGCTGAATATCGAAGGACAAGCGCTCTTCGGCTTTCAGCGTTGCAAAATGCATGTGGCAGCGTACAGCCCAGAGAAAATCTTCAGCCTTGTTGAAAAGCCTCAGCTCCGCGCGTGACAACACGCCAAGCTTGACGAGCTCTTCCTTGCTTTTGACGCGATAAAAATATTTGGCAATCCAGAACAGCGTATGCAGATCGCGCTGGCCGCCTTTGCCTTCCTTGACATTTGGCTCGACCAGATAGCGCGTTTCGCCTGCCTTTTTGTGGCGGTTATCGCGCTCGGCAAGCTTGGCTTGAATGAATTCAGGGCCGGTATTTTTGACCACTTCTTCGTCAAAGCGCGTAACCAGCGAATTAAACAGATCACGATTGCCGATGATAAAACGCGCATCGAGAATGGCGGTGCGGATCGTCATGTCTTCGCGCGAAAGGCGGATGCATTCGTCGATATTGCGTGTGGAATGGCCGACTTTCAGCCCCATATCCCAAAGCATATAGAGCATATATTCGGCGACTTGTTCGCCCCATGGGGTCTGCTTATAGGGCAGCAAAAACAAGAGGTCGATGTCAGAGCCGGGAGCCAATCCGCCGCGACCATAGCCGCCGACAGCAACAATCGCCATGTTCTCAGCTTTGGATGGATTGAGCGCCGGATAGACTTTTGTGCTGGCAAATTCAAAAAGAGCGCTGATCAGCGTGTCCATGAGATACGAGAGACGACGCGCGCAAAGCGTACCGCCGCCATCTTTCATCAGCATGTTTTCGGCAACACCCCGACCGCGCACGAGCGCATCTTTTAGCGCATGCAAGACGACCTTGCGAACAGGCAGGCTCGTATAGCTTTCGTCGGCTGAATCCGCGAGCTCATTGATCTTGCGACGCAGTGTTTCGGGATTGACGATTTCTTCAAGCTTCAGGTCGTGTGCGCTCATGCGGCTTGTATGTCCGGCGTTTTGGGAGGGAACTGACGGAACTATCCTATAGCCGGTTTTAAATTGTATGAATATTCAAAAGAAAAGGCCGGGCATCGCCCGGCCTTTATCCAATTTTCATTCGTCTTTTCAGTTACCGGCATTATAGGCAGCGATTGCCGCCATATTGACGATGTCGGTATCTTTCGCACCAATGCTGACGATCTGTGCTGGTTTATCGAGACCAACGAGCAGCGGCCCGATAATGGTCGCGCCGCCCAGTTCCTGAAGCATGTTGGCTGCAATCGATGCCGAGTGATTATCCGGCGTGACGATGACATTGGCCGGACCCGACAGGCGAATGAACGGATAGCGTTCCATCAGCTTCGGGTTCAGCGCTACGTCTGCGCTCATTTCGCCGTCGAACTCGAAATCGACGTGACGGGTGTTGAGAATGCGAACGGCTTCCTGAATACGCGCGGAGCTTTCACCGCCCATATGACCGAATGTCGAGAACGCGGTGAGTGCCACGCGTGGCACATAGCCCATGCGACGCGCCATTCCTGCGGCTTCAACAGCAATATCGGCAAGCTCTTCGGCTGTTGGCTTTTCGTGAACGGCGGTATCGGCGATGAAGACAGTGCGGCCACGGCAAAGCGCAATGGACACACCAACCAGACGATGGCCCGGCTTTGAATCTATCACGCGGCGCACATCTTCGAGGCCAGTTGCGTAGTTACGGGTGATGCCCGTTACCATGCCATCCGCATCGCCAAGTGCAACCATACAAGCCGCAAAATGATTGCGGTCATTGTTGATCAGGCGATGGCAATCGCGTGTCAGATAGCCTTTGCGCTGAAGCTTCTCATAGAGATAGTCGGCATAGGCCGCATTGCGGCTAGACAGACGCGCATTGATGATTTCAATGCCCGGACGGTTGAGATCAAGACCCGCTTCCTTGGCAGTTTCTGCAACACGCTCTTCGCGGCCAACCAGAATGGCAGTGCCAAGGCCTTGATTAACATAGGAAACAGCGGCGCGCATTGTTGGCTCTTCTTCACCTTCGGCAAAGACGATGCGCTTTGGCTGACGGCGCACGCGCTCATAAATTCCGCGCAATGTCGAAGCAATCGGATCACGACGCGCAAGCAGTTCCTGCTTATAGCCTTCAATGTCTTCGATAGCGCGACCGGCAACGCCAGTTTCAATGGCGGCTTTTGCGACAGCCGCCGAAACGGTGGCCAGCAAACGCGGATCGAACGGGACAGGAATGATATATTGTGGGCCAAAACGCGGGCGGCTGCCCTGATAGGCGGCAACCACATCGTCCGGTACGTCTTCACGCGCCAGTTCCGCAATCGCGTAAACCGCTGCAATCTTCATCTCGTCATTGATCGTGGTTGCACGCACGTCGAGTGCGCCACGGAAAATATACGGGAAGCCGAGAACATTGTTGACCTGGTTTGGATAGTCCGAGCGGCCTGTGGCGACAATGGCATCGTCGCGCACTTCGGCCACGTCTTCCGGGGTTACTTCCGGGTCCGGATTGGCCATGGCGAAGATGATCGGATTTGGCGCCATCGAACGCACCATTTCCTTGGTCAGGGCACCCTTTGCCGAAACACCGAAGAAGATGTCGGCGTCTTTCATCGCGTCCTCAAGCGTGCGCTTGGACGTCTTGATGGCGTGGGCCGACTTCCACTGGTTCATGCCTTCTTCACGGCCCTGATAAACGACGCCCTTGGTGTCGCAGAGCGTGACGTTTTCAGAAGGGAAACCAATCGCCTTGATGAGTTCGATACAGGCAATGCCTGCGGAGCCAGCGCCATTACAGACGAGCTTGGTATTCTTGATGTCGCGGCCCGTCAAAAGCAGCGCATTGATCATGCCTGCTGCGGCGATGATGGCTGTGCCGTGCTGGTCATCGTGGAAAACAGGAATATCCATCACCTCGCGCAAGCGCTGTTCGATGATGAAGCAATCCGGTGCTTTAATGTCTTCGAGATTGATGCCGCCGAAGGATGGTCCGAGATAGCGCACGGCATTGATAAATTCATCAATGTTCGTGGTATCGACTTCCAAATCGATGGAATCCACATCCGCAAAGCGCTTGAAGAGGACGGCCTTGCCTTCCATCACAGGTTTTGAAGCCAGCGCACCGAGATTGCCAAGGCCGAGAATGGCGGTGCCGTTGGAGATGACCGCAACCAGATTGCCCTTGGCCGTATAATCATAGGCGGTGGCAGGGTTTTCGGCGATTGCTTTGACTGGTACTGCGACACCCGGCGAATAGGCCAGTGACAGGTCGCGCTGTGTCATCATCGGCTTGGTGGGATTGATTTCCAGCTTTCCCGGACGGCCATGCGCGTGAAAGTCGAGCGCTTCCTTCTCACTGGCTGTGGGTGTGCGTTCTGGCGTGTTGCCCTTCGGCGTCGAGACTGGCATGTTCCCTCCGGTTTCTTCTGCGGGACGAATTCGATAGCGTCAGTCCGTAGGAGTGTAAACAGCGCATTTTGGAATAGATATTGATCCTAAAAAGCATGATATTGAACGTATTATGTCTTTAAATGGATTTAAATCGCAATAAATGAAGGTTTGGCATGGAAGCGAAGGTCGAAGAGAAACAGGTTGATGCGGATGAAAATAACACGCAGGAAACCGTTGTTCGCCTCACGCCCATGATGGAACAGTATATTGAGATCAAAGCTGCGAATGTTGATTCGCTGCTTTTCTACCGCATGGGCGACTTTTACGAACTGTTTTTCGACGATGCGGTTGAGGCCTCCAAGGCGTTGGGCATCACGCTGACCAAGCGTGGAAAGCATCTTGGCGAAGATATTCCGATGTGCGGCGTGCCGGTTCATGCCTCTGATGACTATCTGCAAAGACTGATTGCCAAAGGCTATCGCGTTGCGGTTTGCGAGCAGATTGAAGACCCGGCGGAAGCCAAAAAACGCGGATCAAAATCGGTAGTCCGCCGCGATGTGATCCGGCTTGTTACCCCCGGCACAATCACCGAAGAAAAGCTGCTTGATCCGTCAGAGGCCAATTATCTGATGGCGCTTGGCCGCACCAAAGGCGACGGCGCGCTGGCGCTTGCATGGATTGATATTTCGACTGGCACATTCCGCGTGTCGGAAACAAGCGAAGACCGGCTTTTTGCCGATGTTGCCCGTGTCGATCCGCGTGAATTGATCGTGGCGGATACGGCATTTCATGATGCCGAGCTGCGCCCGACTTTCGATCTTATCGGCAAGGCGGTTATTCCGCAGCCTGCAACTCTGTTTGACAGTGCGGCGGCTGAAAATCGCATTCAGCGCTATTTTAATGTGGCGACGCTGGATGGCTTCGGACAGTTCAGCCGCTCCGAGCTTTCCGCCATTTCTGGCGCCATTGCCTATATTGAAAAGACGCAGATTGCCGAGCGTCCTCCGCTGATGCGGCCTGAACGTGAGCAGGAAGGCGGCACGATATTCATCGATCCCGCCACCCGCGCAAGCCTTGAACTCGCCCGCACCATGTCCGGCAATCGCGAGGGCAGTCTGCTCAAGGCCATTGACCGCACGGTGACAGGCGGTGGTGCGCGGCTGATTGCCGAGCGTCTGACCGCACCTTTGACTGATCCAAAGGCGATTGCGCTGCGCCTTGATGCGGTTTCATGGTTTTTAAGCGAACAATCGCTTTGCGAAGGGCTGCGGCTGGAGCTGAAAGGCGTGCCGGACATGCCGCGTGCACTGTCGCGCTTGGCGGTTGGTCGTGGTGGTCCGCGAGATTTGGGTGCTTTGCAGCGCGGTTTTGAAGCCTCCAACGGCATCGCTTCTATACTTGAAGGCACAATTCTGCCCGATGAATTGGCAGCAGCGCGTGAAGCCATTGAGACATTGCCCGTCAGCTTTGCTGCCCATATCGACCGCGCGCTTGCCGACGAAATGCCGCTGTTAAAGCGCGACGGCGGTTTCGTGCGAGAAGGCTACAACACAGAACTTGATGAGATGCGCGCGTTGCGTGATCAGTCGCGCCGTGTCATTGCCGGACTTCAGGCCGATTATATCGAGGAAACCGGCATCAAGACTCTGAAAATTAAGCACAATAATGTGCTTGGTTACTTCATCGAAGTTACAGCCAATAATTCCGGCACCATGACCGATACGGTCGAAGCCAAGGGCCGTTTCATCCATCGTCAGACAATGGCCAATGCCATGCGTTTTACGACCACGGAACTGGCCGAACTGGAAAGCAAAATCGCCAATGCCGCTGATCGTGCGCTCTCCATTGAATTGGCAATCTTTGAAGAACTGACTGCCGAAGCAGTCAGCCATGCTGATAGTATCCGTGCTGCTGCTGCTGCACTTTCCGTGTTCGATGTGTCTGCTTCACTTGCCGTGCTGGCCGATGAGCAGGGCTATTGCCGTCCGATGGTCGATGACAGCCTGTCTTTCAACATCGTCGCTGGCCGTCATCCGGTGGTGGAGCAGGCGCTGCGCCGTCAGGCTGCCAATCCGTTTGTTGCCAATGATTGTGATCTCTCACCGCAATCAGATGGCGGAAATGGAGCGATCTGGTTGCTGACCGGCCCGAATATGGGTGGTAAATCGACCTTCTTGCGCCAAAATGCGCTGATTGCGATCATGGCGCAGATGGGTTCGTTTGTACCCGCAGGTTCGGCACAGATCGGTGTGGTGGACCGCTTGTTCAGCCGGGTTGGTGCATCGGACGATCTGGCGCGGGGCCGTTCGACCTTCATGGTGGAAATGGTTGAAACAGCGGCTATTCTCAATCAGGCTGGCGAGCGTTCGCTGGTCATTCTCGATGAGATTGGTCGCGGCACGGCAACCTTTGACGGGCTTTCGATAGCCTGGGCGGCGGTTGAATATTTGCACGAGAAGAACCGTTGTCGTGCATTGTTTGCCACGCATTTTCATGAAATGACGGCACTCTCTGAAAAGCTCGACAGGCTGTCGAATGTGACAATGCGGGTGAAGGAATGGGACAATGATGTCGTGTTCCTGCATGAAGTGGCAAAGGGGGCGGCTGACCGTTCTTATGGCGTGCAGGTTGCGCGTCTTGCTGGTCTGCCGGAAGCTGTCGTCAATCGTGCGCGCGATGTGCTGCATCAGCTGGAAGCCGGTGAAACATCTGGCAAAGCCGATAAGCTGATCGATGATCTGCCGCTGTTTTCAGTCGTGCTGAAACAGGAAAAGCCAAAGCCGCAAGTGAGCGCAAAAGACAGCGAATTGTCCAAGGCTGTGGCTGACATCAGCCCGGATGAACTGACGCCGCGCGAAGCGCTTGAGCTGATTTATAAGCTCAAAGAATTGGCGGGCAGGGCGTAAAATCAAAAAGGCGAAGCTGGTGCTTCGCCTTTTTATTTATACAAAACGATTGGCTTCCGCACCGTAGTAAGTGATGTAGCGGCTGGAAATCCGCTCAATCGGCAGGATGATGAAAACATCTGTCGTGCCGAAAGCTTCATCGATCACCGCGCCGTCACCGATCATCGCACCGAGACGCAAGTAACCCTTCACCAGCGGCGGCATCGAGAACAGCGCAACCTTGGTGTTGATCGCTTCTTTCGGCATCAAATCCATCGGCTGATAGCGATGCGGCAGTGCGCGCACATCCCAGTCAGGCGTTGCACGGCAATTCTGATGCAGGAACGACAGTCCCAGCGCATGTGCAGCCGGCACAGCACCATGGAACGATGCACAGCCAAACATCACATCAATCGAATGGCGGCGGCAATAAGCCCATGCACCCTGCCAGAGCAGTTCAACTGTGCGCTTGGAGCGATATTCCGCTTTGACGCAGGAGCGACCAAGCTCGAGAAGCCTCAAATCAGGGCGCGAAAGCGCCAGACGCTGCACGTCATATTCATCAGCCGAATAAAAACCGAGTGCTTTTTCCGCCTGTTCGCTGCGCATCAGACGATAGGTGCCGACAATCTGCTTGTGCTCTGGCACGGGCAGGGCGGTATCGTAGACCAGAAGATGATCGCAGATCGCATCGAAACGGTCGGCGTCTCGCAACTCAACTTCTTCAATGCTTTCCTTGCGGGCGCCCATTTCTTCAAAGAACACACGAAACCGCAATTCCTGCGCGGCTTCAATCGCCTCGCGAGAATTTGCAAGTCGCACTTCGAGCGTGCCGATGCGTCCCAAAACTATGGGAGCGCCGTTTGTCTCAAAAAGTGCCTGTTGTGCTTCTATACCCGACATGACCGTATCATCGATGATTTGCTGGCTCATTCCAAGCAGTGTTGACATGATGATTCGCTCCTAATTCCGTTTCCGCGCATTCCCGAATGGCTTGCCCGGCAACGGATGATTTGTTCCGTATTTGCCAAAGCAATAGTCGTTCAGTGCTACGTGAGGATGACAGAAGCGTGTCACCAATGTGTCAATTGGAGTGGGTCGAGCTTATCCCCTTCAAAAAACTGTTAAATTTGAATTCAAATTAAGCGAAAGCCCCTGTGCAATCAAGACTTTCGCTCGGGCTGCAAAAAACAACCAGCAAGAATGGTTAGCGCGCTGCTTTTTCGCGCCGCCAGCCAAGAAATTCTTCTAGAATAATCAGTGCTGCTCCGATGGTGATAAATGTGTCTGCCAGATTGAAAACAGCGAATGACCATGTAGGCAGATGGAAGAGGATATAATCGACCACATAGCCGTGCATCACGCGGTCGATCAGATTGCCAATCGCACCGCCCACAACGAGCGCAAAGCCATAGCGCGCAAAGATACGATTGGATGGATTGGTCCACCAGAGATAGAGCACGAAAATAATGACGGCTGCGGTGATTGCAACCAGTCCCCAGTCGTGCAGCCATGCCAGCATCGAGAATGCGATGCCTTCATTATGCGTGCGAAACAGTGCAAGAAACGGCAGAATATCAATCTGCTCGTGATAGCCCATCCGGGTTTCAACGAGATATTTGACGCCCTGATCGATCAGAACCGTAAAGAAGACAACGAAAAACGATGACAGGACGGCGTGGCGCTTCATCCGCTGGTTCTTTCATCAAGGGTGAGGGCATCGCGGCGAATTTCATAGAGCATGACGCCGGTGGCAATCGCCAGATTAAGCGAATCGGCGCGACCAGCCTGCGGAATACGCGCGAGTTTATCGCAGCTTTCTGCCAAGTTATCTGGCAGTCCCTGCTGCTCATTGCCCATCATGAGAATGACTGGCTTTTTGGCATAAGGGATCGTGCGATAATCGACAGCACCTTTCAGATGTGTGCCGACGAGAAGCCCCGAAAAGCCTTTGCGCCAGTTGAGAAACTCGGATTCCGTTGTCTTATAAAGCGGCAACGAGAAGACCGAGCCCATCGTCGCACGCACGGTTTCCAGCGAATAAGGATCGGTGGTGTCGCCAATCAGGATAATGCCTTTGGCACCAACCGCGTCGGCTGTGCGGATGACAGTACCAAGATTGCCCGGATCGCGCACACGGTCGAGCGCGATGTAAACATCATTGCCTTTTGGCTTGAGGCTTGAAAGCGGCTGATACTGCTGCTCGAAAACGCCAACTACCATCTGCGGATTATCGCGACGGGTGATGGCTGCCATGATCTTTTCGGTCACTTCCAGCACCAGTCCGCCCTTGGCAAACGTGCGTGCTGCAACCTGCTCGACCATCTTGTTGCCCTTGCCGGACTTGGCAAAAACAAGCGTCTTAATGCGCCAATCCTGTTCAAAGGCATCAATGACGAGCTTCAAACCTTCGGCCAGAAACACGCCCTGCTGATCACGAAACTTTTTAAGGGCGAGCGAGCGAAGGTCTTTGACAATTGGATTTGTCAGGCTGGTGACTTCTTTCACCTGACCGACGCGTTGGCCTGAATGCTGGCCCGAATGTGAATTGCCGCTTTTGGAAAAATCGTCGTCTCGGCTCATTTTGCTACCCAGCGGCTGAACATGGAGGTGGAAAGCGCACGCTTTGATGCACGTTCGCGAAGAATAAGTTCGCCCGATTCGACCGTTCCGCCAAGTCCGGTGAAGCGGTCACGGACCAGTTCATGAATGGCGAAGAAGGAAGCGCGGATCGAATAGGCGGTCAGAATGACGGCCAAAGCTTTTGGCGAAAGGATCGCACGGCAAGTATCGACCATAGCAGGCAGATGTTCGAACAACTGCCAGACTTCACCGTTCGGGCCACGGCCATAAGCGGGGGGATCAAGCAGGATAATGTCATAGGTGCTGCCGCGGCGCTCTTCGCGCTGCACAAACTTCATCGCATCTTCGCAAATCCAGCGGATTGGCTTGTCTGATAGTCCGGCCATTTCCTGATTTTCGCGCGCCCAGACGATTGCTTTCTTCGATGCATCGACATGGGTAACTTCAGCCCCTGCGCGTGCTGCAACAAGCGAAGCTACGCCAGTATAACCAAACAGATTGAGCACTTTTACGGTGCGACCCGACTTGGCTGCATCACGAATAAGCTTGTCCATATAGGACCAGTGGGCGGCCTGTTCCGGGAACACGCCGACATGACGAAATGATGTGAAACGGCCATGAAATGAAATGCCGTCATGCTGCATCGGCCATGTTTCGCCAAGCTGCTCACCAATCGGCAGCTTTGGAAATGCCCAGCGGCCCATGCCTTCTTCATCAGTGTTGCCGGTAAAGACTGCGTCGGCCTTGTCCCATTCGCCTTTGCCGAGGCTTGGAAGCCAGATGGCCTGACCTTCCGGCCGGATGATGCGATAGGGGCCATATTGTTCGAGCTTGAGACCATCGCCGCTATCAAGCAGCGCATAATCGTTTGACGGCTCTGTTTCGAGAATGACAGGTGCGCGTTCGCCCGGACGCTCGCCTTGATACGCTTTGATTTCGCGTAGAGGGCTAGCTGCAGCGTGCTTTTCTTCGGCTGGCTTAACAGGTGCCTTAGCGAATTGCGGGCGTGGCTTTTTAAAGAACGTACCTTTGTCGTCAGGCTTGTTCCCATGTCTTGAAGCCGAACGCGGTTCTTCATGCTTTGCGCGGCCTGAACCGCGCTGCTCTTTACCGCCTGTTGGCTTCTTGCCTTTTCCTTTTGGCGCCTTCACCCGAAACTCCGTTTATTATTTTGGGTTTAGGTAGGGCAAATGCCGCCAGAACGAAAGTGAAAAAACGAAAAGACGCGATCAGACCTTGGTGAGAGTGTTAGACGCGTGGCGTTTTTCGGCAGATTCGGCACGTTCGAGAAGCTGTGAAGCCTCTTTTTTATAGTGGCGACCACGACGGCGGTGCTTGCCTTGCGTGAGCCAAGTCACGGCCGCACCAATAACAGCGCCAAGGATGAGCGCGCCAAACAGCCAGATAAACAGCGGAGCCTGATAGGTCAGTGCTGGATTGCCGGGATTGAACGGATCAATTGTCAGGCCAATCGTTTGACGATTGGCCACCGACAAAGCGATCAGAATGATCGCCAGCGGCACAAGAATGACAATTGTTACGACGCGCTTTGCCACCATGACAGATCAGATGGCGCCGTTGAGACGGTCACGCAGTTCCTTACCCGTCTTGAAAAACGGAACCCACTTTTCTTCGACGTCCACCGTATCGCCGGTGCGTGGATTGCGACCACTGCGGGCAGGGCGGTTTTTCACCGAGAACGCGCCAAAGCCGCGAAGCTCGACGCGATTGCCTTCAGCAAGGGCGGTTGTGATCTCATCAAAAACCGCTCCAACGATGTTTTCAACATCGCGCTGGAAAAGATGCGGATTACGGCTGGCGATAATCTGAACGAGTTCCGATTTGATCACGGCTTTTAACCCCTGTGTTTATGGTGTCCGACGAAAGGACTCAATTATTTGCCGGGTTGCTGCCCGGCTGACCGTCAACGTGCCAAACGGAGAGAAGTCCGTCAAGGAAGATACGATCTTTAGCGATTTCATTAAGTAATCCATTGGCTTCCTGAGGCAAGCCCAGAAGTTTCGCGCCAGCATGAATAATGAGATCGCGGAGCGAAAATCCGGTGTCTGCGCTGACCGGCTTCCATTCAAGTTTCGGCAGATCTTTGGAAATGCCTTTGCTTGTCAGCCAGTCAACCGCTTCCTGCTCTCCACCAAGCCCGTCGATCAGCTTTTTCTCAAGCGCCTGACGGCCCGTGAAAACTGCACCATTGGCGAGCGCCAACGCTTCTTCATGGGTGAAAGAGCGGCGTTCCTGCACAATGCCGACAAACCAGTCATAGGAATCCATGATCATATTGCGGATCATGGCTTTGGCTTCTTCGCTTGCCGGGCTGAAATAGTTTGGTTCCGCTTTGAGTGGCGAAGACTTGATAGCTTCAACCTTCACGCCAATCGTATCGAGCAGTTTTGACAGATCGGGATATTGGAACAGCACGCCGATTGAGCCGACAATTGAGGTCTGATGCGCAATAATATGGTCTGAGCCAGCGGCAATCATATAGCCAGCGGAAGCTGCAAGGGTACCAACCTGGGTGACGACCGGCTTCTTTTTAGCGATTCTCCGCACAGCTTCATAAATCGTTTCTCCGCCAACAGTGGTGCCGCCGGGAGAATCAAGAATAAGGATCACAGCTTTGACAGCATCGTCATCGGCAATTTTGTTAAGGCGCTTGAGAAGCTCTTCATTCTCAAAAATTGTGCCTTCGATGCGCACTTTCGCAACATGCGGCGTGGCAAAATTTGTGCCGCGCATGGAATAGGAGGCGATGCCGGCGATCAATAGAGCCAAGAGAAGGAGAAACGCGACGCGCCAGACAGTCAATTTACGGCGCAGCTTGCGTCTTTCGATCAGGGCTTCGGCATCTTGAGCCATTCGGTCGGTCCATCCATTCAACAAACAAGATAAATAATAATTGATGCCTTTTAATATATGGTTCGCAATTGGGGAAGGTGGTGCGCTTCCCTTCTGCTCAGGCTAGAGACTATAATGAAATTTAGTTTTATGTTAACAAGGAATTGATCGGGCTTTTATCAGTAGTGAAAAGGCCGGAATACGCGGTATTTTCTGCGAATTTATAGAGCCTATGCCCGGTTTGCATGGCAGGTGCGTTGTTTTGTGGTCTGTAACAGACTTGAGTAGCAGGCTATTGAACCCCAAATAAGCCGCATTGAACGAAGATAGCATTCGACGAAAAATGTTGATCCTAATGCTTTCGTAAACAGTTGAGCAATAAAGCAACATTAAAAGCTGACGAAAACCTGGAACGATTGAAAGACACTATGAGCGCTGACACACCACATATTCATGTTTCGCGAGGAGCTGCCGCCGCAGTTTCTGAAAGCGCGGGCATGCATTTTGGAGCGTCTGAAAAGGCAGCCTCAATTTTTCGTGCAGCGCAGCGCCATTCGGTCCGCGTGCGGGTACTCAAGACGGCTTTGCCTGTCGCTGCAATCGCACTGGCTGCTGTTTTTTCATGGTTCACATTCCTTGCGACACCTGCTTCGCCGGTTAAAGTTGAAGTTAATAACGGTGGTGAGGCGGGTAAGCTTGTAATGAGCAATCCGCAGCTCAATGGTTACACCAAGGATAATCGCCCTTATTCGATGGTGGCAGCAAAAGCTGTGCAGGATGCCAAGAATAGCGGCTCGATTGCACTTGAAGGTATTTCGGCAGACCTGCCTGTTGGCGAAAAGGGTAATGCTAAAATCGAAGCTGCATCCGGCGTTTACGATAATGCGAATGGACGTTTGCAACTTGATAAGGATTTTACTGTTACCACTGATGAAGGGCTTCATGCCGTCATGCGCAACGCAGATGTTAATCTGAAGAGCGGACAGGTGACGACAGATAAGCCGGTTGATATTCGCAATGGCAGCACGCAGATCAGTGCAGACAGCATGCAGATTAAAGAGAGCGGCAAGGTGCTGATCTTTGAAAACAAAGTGCGTGTCGTCATTGACGGTGGTGCAGTTTCGGGTGACAAAACGCCTGAAAATGATCGGGCGGGATAATTGCCGAAAAATAGCGCATGTTTTTTGCCGCGCTTTTTAGGTGGTTGTGATTAGGTTTATGCGCAGTCAGATATTTCTATCTGGCTGCGTTATGTTTAAGATTAAGGCTGATATTCTGGCCTGAGCTGCGGTTGTGAAAGGTTGATCGACTTTTCATAACCGTTTATGCGTCAGACAGTTATGAATTGCGCTGGACCTGATCCCGCAGGGGTCTTTAGGGGAAGTATAAGCGATGGAACGTGAGACGGGCACAATGAACAAGATCTTGAAGACCCGCACGCTGCGGATGGGATTTGCGGCTTTGGCGCTCGGTCTTATTGTTGCGCCCGGTGTAGCGTCGGCTCAGGATAGCCAGCAGGTGCCTTTCGGCAGCCTCAAGCTTTCTGATGGCAAAAACCCGATCAAGATCGATGCCGACAAACTCGAAATGCTCGACAAAGAAGGCAAGGCCATTTTCACAGGCAATGTGTCTGTGATGCAGGGCGATGCGCTTTTGAAGTCCGGTAAGATGATCGTCTTTTATAACAAAGACGCGCAGGGTGAAGATGGCAAGCCCGCTGGCGGCACTGCTGGCCTGAGTGGTTCCGGCATTGATCGCCTCGAAATCAGCGACAAGGTTTACCTCAAATCCGGCACGCAGGTCGCGACTGGCGATACCGGCACTTATGACGGCAAAAGTCAGGTCATGGTGTTGCAGGGACAGAAAGTTGTCCTCACCGATGGTGACAATGTGGCGACCGGTTGCAAACTGACAGCCAATATGGGCACCGGCAAAGCTTTCCTCGAAAGCTGCAAGGGCCAGAGCAAGGGTCGCGTTTCGATCATTATGTCGCCCAAGGATCAACAGCAGGGCGGCGCTGCGCCCAAATCGAATTAACCGGAGCACGCGTGGGATTGTTCTGGAATAAGAAAGCCGACGAGTCTATGGCCGTTTCTGAAAGTGCTGCACCTTCATCTGCTGTTGACGGGATGATGCCTGCGCAGCCGGGCAAAGAAACGCGCCTTAAGGGTACTCTGGTGGCGCGTGGGCTTTGCAAAAGTTATCGCGGACGTCAGGTCGTCAACGGCGTGTCTTTTGGTGTGCGCGCTGGTGAGGCGGTTGGCATTCTCGGCCCGAACGGTGCCGGTAAGACAACGTGCTTCTATATGGTGACGGGGCTTGTTCCGGCAGATGCTGGTTCGATTGAAATCGATGGTTATGATGTAACCTCGATGCCGATGTATCGCCGGTCGCGTCTGGGCATTGGTTATCTGCCACAGGAAGCGTCGATTTTCCGTGGTCTTTCGGTCGAGAATAATATCAAGGCCGTGCTGGAAGTGGTCGAAAAGGACCGTAAGAAGCGCGCGATGGAGCTAGATGCTCTTCTGGAAGAGTTTCACATTTCGCATCTGCGCAAAGCTGCTGCAATTTCGCTGTCGGGTGGTGAACGCCGTCGTCTCGAAATTGCCCGCGCTCTCGCATCGCGCCCGAATTTCATGTTGCTGGATGAACCTTTTGCAGGCGTTGATCCTATCGCAGTTTCCGATATTCAGCAGCTCGTACGCCATTTGACCAGCCGTGGCATTGGCGTTCTGATCACCGACCACAATGTGCGCGAAACGCTCGGCCTGATCGATCGTGCTTATATTATCCATGCCGGTCAGGTGCTGACCCATGGACGCCCGGCGGAAATCGTCGCCAATCCTGACGTGCGCAGGCTCTATCTCGGCGATCAGTTTACGCTTTGATTTTTTCAGGTTTCCACAGGCTTGTGGAAACCGCTTCCCTTCTTCCCATGTATGACGCGACGACTACCTCAGCAGTCGCGTCATTTTTGCGACTATTTTCCTCTTTTCTCGAAAAAACGCACATTCAGAATTGACAAGCAAGGTTCATACCAGTTTTGATGAGCTGCACGCTTTAATTGAAAACAATTCAGGAACATGTTGCGTGCCAGCTCAATTGCCGTTTGGGAAACGGGGGGATTACGCACCGCATGGCTCTGTCGCCAAAGCTTGATTTTCGTCAGTCGCAATCGCTGGTGATGACGCCGCAGTTGATGCAGTCCATCAAGCTGTTGCAGATGACGCATATTGAGCTGGAGCAATTTATCGACATTGAGATCGAGAAAAATCCGCTTCTGGACAGAATAGAAGCTGCAAACGACGATTTTGCAGAGCCTGAAACTGCGAGCGATAGCGGTGACACGTCGGATGCTTCATCCGATGAAGACTGGTTCAAGACCGACAGCGTTGCCGACGCGCAGAACCTTTCGTCGACCTTTGACAGCTCGTTAGAAAATATTTTCCCAGATGATCCTGGCCGTTCCGATGATGCCGGGGGCATGCTTGACCCGCAGTGGAAAATTTCTGGTGGCGATAGTGGAGGCGCAGGCGGCAGTTATGATATTGATCAGCTTACCGCGAGCCGCCCATCTTTGAATGAGCATGTTGCTGAGCAGGTTGCCCTCTCATTCAGCAATCCGGCTGATCGTTTTATCGCCACTGCTCTTGCCGATGCACTCGATGAAAGCGGTTATTTGCGCGCTGACACATCGTTGCTTGCGCAAAATCTTGGTGTTGAGACCGCACATGTCGAGCGGGTGTTGCATGCGGTGCAAGGTTTTGATCCGCCAGGAATTTTTGCACGTGATCTGCGCGAATGTCTGGCGATCCAGCTTCGGCTGAAAGATCGATATGATCCGGCAATGGCAGCTTTGATCGATAATCTTGAACTGCTGGCGCGGAGAGATTTCGCATCGCTCAAGAAGCTTTGTGGTGTCGATCAATCTGATCTTCTCGATATGTTGGGTGAAATAAGGGCGCTTGATCCCAAGCCCGGCACACAGTTTGAAGTCTTGGTTGCTGATGTGATTACGCCTGATGTGTTGGTTTCGCCGACAAGTGATGGGGGCTGGGCAATTGAGCTTAACCCTGATGCGATGCCGCGTCTGATCGTGAATAATGAATATTACGCGGAAGTCAGCCCTTCCGTGAAGGCGGAAGAAAAAGCATTTCTGTCTGATTGCATGCAGTCGGCAAGCTGGCTGGTGCGCAGTCTTGATCAGCGCGCGCGAACGATTCTTAAAGTCACACAGGAAATCGTGCGTCAGCAGGACGGCTTTCTTCGCGACGGTGTTACACACCTCAAACCACTGAACCTGCGCACTGTTGCCGATGCGGTCGGTATGCATGAATCAACCATCAGCCGCGTGACGGCCAATAAATTTATGGCAACCTCGCGGGGCGTCTTTGAATTGCGCTATTTTTTCAATGCATCGATCGCCTCGTCAGAGGGTGGCGATGCGCATTCGTCTGAGAGTGTGCGCCATCGTATCCGCCAGATGATCGATGCAGAAAAGCCCGATGACGTGCTTTCCGATGATGCAATCGTTGATGCGTTGAAAAAAGACGGGGTGGATATCGCGCGCCGAACAGTCGCAAAATATCGGGAATCGATGAATATTGCTTCATCTGTTCAACGCAGGCGCGAGAAAAAAGCCAGATTATCCGCAAAGTAATCAAGATTACCTGTAGTGGATCAGAGTGAAGCATCCCTTTGGTAACGTCATGGAATTGCTCTGGAACTTCCATAACCACTGAAATCCGGTTTATTTAAATTTGCTTTTTCCTGATAGACGGGGCGCAGTGCATAAGAAGTGACCGAGAGAGGCCGCGATTGACAATTGACGTTTCAGTCAATAGAAGCCCGGCTCGCATAACGATATGAACCTGCAAAAGTCGGTTTCACACTGACCGATTGTTTGAATGGAAGGCTAGGTAATATTTCGGGAAACGCTTCTGCGTTTTCTGCGTTACATAAAAGAACGATGTGCAGTGAGCCATCCCTGACGATGAATGGGGAAATTACTCGAATAGCCGTGAAAATGAACCTATTCTGGAAAGCAAGGCCTGCTTCTCTGGAATATGTGAAACGAGGCTAAAATAAGCACAGGACGAAAAGCAAAATTGATGCTGGTTCGCTTTGCGCTTCGCTCACCATGTGGTTAGACTACGTCCTGTTGTGTAACGCAAATGAGGTGTACCAAATGACTCTGCGTGTATCTGGAAAGCATATGGACGTCGGCGAAGCTTTTACGACCCGGATCGTTGATCGGGTTAATGATGCGGTCGGCAAATATTTTGATCATGGCTTTTCCGGGCAGGTAACGGTCACCAAGTCCGGATCGCGCTATAGCGCAGATTGCACTTTGCATCTTGATAGTGGTGCCACTCTTCAGAGCACCGGAGATGCACAAGACCCGCAACTGGCGTTCGATGCGGCGGCTGACAAGATTGAAACCCGGTTGCGCCGTTACAAGCGCCGGCTGAAATCGCGTCCTGCCACTGCACCAAATGCGATCTATGATGATGTGGCATATCGTGTTATGGCACCGCTGCCGGAAGAAGAGGAGGACCTTCCGGTTGATTACGCGCCAACTATTGTTGCGGAATCGTCTGTTGCTCTTCGCACCCTCTCGGTCGCGTCGGCAGTTGTGGAACTTGACCTGATTGAAAATCCGGTTCTGGTTTTCCGCAATGCAGGCAATGATGAAGTTAATATCGTCTACCGTCGTGCGGACGGAAACATTGGCTGGGTTGATCCTTCAACGGTAACCCGCCAGTCCGCGCCACGCGCCTGACGGCAAACCAGAAGCGCACGCAGTGGATACTGTCGTGCGCTTCCCCAAACCGGGCCTTAAATGGCTTGATTGAAGAAGGAACGGAGAGAATGGATCTTAGTGATCTGATTCAGCCAGGGGCGATTATCCCTGCGTTGAAAGCCAGCTCCAAAAAGCAGCTTTTGCAGATTCTGTCTGAAAAGGCTGCGGAACTGACCGGTCTCCCTGAGCGTGAAGTTTTTGAAACAATTCTCCAGCGCGAACGCCTTGGTTCGACTGGTGTTGGTAATGGCATCGCCATTCCACACGGTAAGCTGGCGAGTATTGATAAGATTGCCGGAATTTTTGCGCGCCTTGAAACGCCAGTGGATTTTGAAGCACTGGACGATCAGCCTGTTGATCTCGTTTTCCTGCTTTTGGCACCGGAAAACGCGGGCGCTGACCACCTGAAGGCTCTGTCACGTATTGCGCGTATGTTGCGCGATGCCGATACAGTTGCCAAGCTGCGCGGCACACATGACGCGCAGGCGCTTTATTCATTCCTCAAAGCACAGCCAGCCACCAACGCTGCCTGAGTTTGACGAATATTGAGTTTTAAAAAACCGCCGTTCCGGGAGAACGGCGGTTTTTTTCTAACTAAAGCTGCACGACAGCACTTCTTTCACTGCAAAGTGACGGTACGCAGTTCGTGTTCCTGTGCGCCCTGAAGAGCTGTGGCTCGGACATCGGAGAGCACAATCGGCTCACCGCTCGCGCCAAACAGTGCCCAGATTTCTAAACCCGGAGCAATCGGTGGCAGCGCAGGGAAAGTGCGCGAGAGGTCGTCGGACCTGATCTTGCGCACATAGGCCAGTTCGCCTTCACCCAGATGCGCGAATTCATGATCAGTAAGAATATGTCTGTTCATCATCGTAGCCTCCGTTCTAGCGGCATATCATTTGCGATCATGGCGCTTAAGAGCTTAATAATTCTTTATAGCGGTCTCAGCGTGAACCCAGTCTGAACCGGATTTAGTCCTTAACTGCTATATTAATACGTTTGATCAGCCGTTCTGGTTCAGGTCTATCAAGATCAATCGCTAATAGACCGTTCTTCAGATCGCAGGCGACAACCCGCATTCCATCCGCCAAAACAAACACGCGCTGAAACTGACGGGCAGCGATGCCACGGTGCAGAAACTCGCGTTCGGTGTCGTCGGTCTGGCGTCCGCGGATAACAAGCTGGTTGTCTTCCGTCATGACTTCGAGGTCGTCGCTGGCAAAGCCCGCAACAGCCAGCGTGATACGCAGGCGTTCAGAACCGGTCTCGCCGCGCAGGCGCTCGATATTATAGGGCGGGTAGCCTTCGCCGGATTTGGCAATCCGTTCCAGCGTCTTTTCCATCGTGTCGAATCCGAGCAGTAAAGGGCTCGAAAACGGTGTCATTCGTGTCATTGCATCAGTCCTTATCGAAGCGACCGGTTATGGAAAGCACCCTTGCGGCGTATCTTTCACCCAACTGATATGGCTTGTGAAAAGCCCGACTTCAAGAGCCGAATTTCGATTCCTTTCCTTAGCCCATCTTTAGATTGTAAATCAGCGGCACTGGCGGCAAAAGCTGCCAGAAGATGTGGAAAGTCTATCTTCTGGCCTGTGCCAGTGCATCGCGAAAAGCTGTTGCGAAGCTTTCCCGATCATCGGGATTGAGAAATCCACCAATAAGGACGCGGTTCTCGCGGCTTTCGACATGCATCGATGTGATGCCGAATTCCGGTTTGCGGGCGATCCTGAAACGCGACCAGAAGGGGTGAAACTCATGCGCAACCATTTTGCCGGAAGGCTCATATTTGCGAATATGCAGCGCTGAACGGGAGACGGATATTTCTTCCCGCGCATTGGCTGCGTGGTAATTCCAGCGAAAGGCCAGATAGATCAGCAGCACATCAAGGCCGAAAAATCCGATGATTGGCCAGGCGCCGATTGACCAGAACAGGATGCAGACAAAAAGCCAGCATAGGATCAGCGCGCCCATCAGTACACGAAAACCGGTTCGCCCCAGCGAGCGATAGGGCGTCAGCAATGCACTGAAAATTGGTGTGTCAAAATTATCCGGATTTGCGCCGTCTGGATGCTGCATGGGAACGACGTCCTGTGGGGGCTGCGTCAAGCTGCTAAGTTTTTTCCAAAGCCAAGTGCCAGTATAGAGACAAAATGGAAAACGCCAAAATCAAATCCCCCGTGAATGTTGCAACACCCGCTCGCCGTCCGCGCCGGGTGGCTGGCACGCTTTATACGGCGGATGAGATTCATGAGATTTTTCGCCGCTTTTCGATATTGCGACCTGAGCCAAAGGGCGAACTTGAGCATGTGAATGCTTTTACGCTGCTTGTGGCGGTGGTTCTGTCGGCACAGGCAACCGATGCTGGGGTCAACAAGGCCACGCGTGCGCTTTTTGCGATTGCAGACACGCCGCAAAAGATGCTTGCGCTGGGCGAAGAGACAGTCGGCAATTACATTCGCACGATCGGGCTTTGGCGCAACAAGGCCAAAAACGTTATTCTTCTGTCAGAAGCGCTGATTCGCGAACATGGCGGCGAAGTGCCGGATGATTTGAATGCATTGGTTGAGCTGCCGGGTGTTGGTCGTAAGACGGCCAATGTCGTGCTGAGTATGGCGTTCGGGCATTCAACCATGGCGGTCGATACGCATGTTTTACGCATCGGCAACCGCATGGGGCTTGCACCGGGTAAAACGCCGGAAGCGGTGGAAGCTATTCTGATGCGGGTGATTCCAAAGGAATACTTGTTCCACGCGCATCACTGGCTCATTCTGCATGGGCGCTATACGTGTAAAGCGCGCAAGCCTGAATGTGAAAAATGCGTGGTCGCCGATATTTGTAAATATCCGGGCAAAACCTGCGATGTTCCGGCAGCGCTTATTCCGCTACCGCCGCAGTTTTAACATCTCTTTTGCAGAGATCGCTTTGTGGAGATGGATCATCATCGTGGCAGCAAATAGCGGCGTCAGCAGATTGATGATAGGGATTGCCAGAAAGCCTGCAATCAGCAAACCCGCGGCAAATATGGTGACACTATATTGCGAGCGTAATGCCTTCGATTCGGCTTCTGAACGATAGCGCATAGCAGCAAACTCAAAAAACTCGCGGCTAAGCAAATAGGCGTTGATCACGAAAAAGGCGATCAGATTGATGCCCGGTATGAACAGCAAAAACAGCGCTATGATGTTGCCGATAATAACGACGCCCAAGAATTTAAGCGAGACGATGACAGACCGTCCGAGTGGGAGCGGCGTGCCTTTTGGCTCACCCGGATAGTCCTCGCGCTCAACCACATCGGCCACGTCATCAAGGAAAATACCGGCGACAAGTGCTGTGACGGGCGCAATCATTAGGGCGAGCACGAGTGCAAGTCCAAGGCCAGCAACAATAGCTGCCACAATTCCAAGCCAGCCAGCCCATTCAGGCATGCCGGGCAGGATTTGCTCCATCCATGGCCAGGCCAAGGTAAAAAATAATTGACGAATTGCGACCCAAAGCCCGATGAGCAGCAAAAGCGTCAGTCCGAGTGTTTTCCATAAAATCGAACGAAATTCCGGCGTTGGAAGGCGCTTGAGAGCTTTTGATGCCGCTTCAATGATCATTTAGGTCCACTTTTCGCAATCTCATCGCATGAAAGTAGGAAGCGGGCTTGGCCTGTGCAATATCCCTGTCCCCAGTCCAAAGGTCTAAGTCGTGTCTGACAGGGTGGCCAAAGCACTTGCAAACGGTTAAACCGGCCCCACATTGCTGCGGCCAGCCCTGTTTGAAAACATCAATCAGGGCGAGAAGCAGACCAAACGGGAGCCCAGACCAGCTCATGGCTACATTCGACGTACTTTGCATTGGCAATGCCATTGTCGATATTATTTCGCGTACCGAAGACGCATTTCTCGAAACAAACGGCATCATCAAAGGTGCTATGAACCTGATTGATGCGGACCGGGCCGAGCTGCTCTATGGCCGTATCAAGGGTCAGGTTACAGAAATGTCGGGTGGCAGCGCAGGCAATACGGCTGCGGGCATTGCAAGCCTTGGTGGGCGTGCTGCCTATTTCGGCAAAGTCGCAACGGATCATCTGGGCCGCGTATTTGCACATGACATTCGAGCGCAGGGCGTTGCTTTCGATACGCGCCCGCTTGAAAAAGGATCGCCAACCGCACGTTGCACGATTTTCGTGACACCTGACGGTGAGCGTTCAATGAACACGTATCTGGGTGCCTGCGTCGAGCTTGGGCCGGAAGATGTGGAAACATCCAAGGTTGCAGACGCACGCGTGACCTATTTTGAAGGTTATCTCTGGGATCCGCCGCGCGCCAAGGAAGCAATCGTTCTGGCGTCTAAGATCGCGCATGAACATGGCCGCAAGGTCGCGATGACCCTGTCTGATCCGTTCTGTGTTGATCGCTATCGCGAAGAGTTTCTCGATCTGATGCGCAGCCGCACGGTCGATATTGTGTTTGCGAATGAAGATGAAGCAAAGTCGCTTTATCAGACCAAGACGCTAGATGAGGCAATCGAAGCGATCCGCAAGGATTGTGAATTGTCGATTATCACACGGTCTGAAAAAGGCGCTGTTGTCGTCACGTCTGAGCAGACGATTGAAGTACCGGCTATCGAGATTGAAGAACTGATTGACACCACCGGCGCTGGCGATCTTTATGCTGCGGGCTTCCTTTATGGCTACACGAAGGATCGCTCGCTTGAGGATTGCGCACGTCTTGGTTCGCTTGCCGCTGGCATGATTATCCAGCAAATGGGCCCGCGTCCGCTGGTCGATCTCAAGGCTGTGGCAACACAGGCTAAGCTCATTTAATCAGGGCACAATCCGGTCGCGCTTGAGTTCTTCCTCGGTGCGACCGGGACGGCTTTTATAAACTGGCAGGTTCCAGCCAAAATAAAGCGCGCCGCCGCGCACGACAAAGGCGATTAGTGCCGATGAAAGCCCGGCAAAGAGCGGATCGATCCCGAAACGCTCCAAAATCACATAGAGACATGCTCCGACAAGCGCTGCGCTGACATAGATTTCACGCCGCATCAGCACCGATGGCTCGCCCGCCACCATGTCTCGCAAAATGCCGCCCAGTGTTGCGGTGAAAATTCCGGTCACAATTGCCACTGATGGGCCAAAGCCAAGAGCCAGACCCTTGGCAGCGCCCACCACCGTATATGCGGCCATACCAACGGCATCAAACCACAACAAAAGCCGATAGCGTGATTCAACAAGATGGGCTGTGAAATAGACAATGACGGCAGCTGATGTGCCTGCCAGCAAATAGAACGGCTCAATCACCCAGAAAACGGGTGCACCCAAAAGCAAGTCGCGGATGGTGCCGCCGCCAATGCCGGTGATATTGGCTAGGAAGATAAAGCCGATAATGTCGAGCTGGCGGCGCGAGGCCGCAAGTGCGCCGGTGGCAGCGAAGATGAAAACGCCCGCAAAATTGGCAAAATCAAAAATCGTCAAGCACGCCTCCCAGCAATTGTCTGTCGATATTCCAACGGATGTCGACAAAAAGAAAGAGCGGCGATTAACGCGCCGCTCTTTCTCTCAAATAGGTTCAGAAGTCAGTATGCTTATGCATTGCCTTCAGGTGCGGCATCTGCAGCAGCCTTTGGGCCGCCCTTGGAAACGCCAACCATCGCTGGACGCAGCACGCGGTCGCCAATGGCATAGCCTGCCTGCATAACCTGAATGACCGTGTTGGCTGGCAGTTCAGGATTTGGAGCCTCAAAAATTGCCTGATGGAAGTTCGGGTCGAACTTTTCGCCTTCAGGGTTGAGCTTGGTCACGCCGTGGCGTTCCAAAGCTTGCAACATGGCGCGTTCTGTCATTTCCACGCCTTCGGCCAGTGACTTAAGGTTGGCATCGCTTTCCAGCGCTTCTGCTGGGATCGATTCATGTGCACGGCTCAGATTGTCGGAAACCGAGAGCATGTCGCGTGCGAAGTTTGTCACCGCATAGGTGCGGGCATCCTGAACATCGCGCTGGGTGCGCTTGCGCAGGTTTTCCATTTCGGCAACCAGACGCAGCATCTGGTCTTTCAGTTCTGCATTGTCTGCTTCAAGAGCAGCAATCGTGTTGGCAGCGAGGTTCTCGGCGTCAACTTCGTCTTCTTCGACCTCAGCGCGCGCTTCCGCCTTGCGGCTTTTCAGAAAATCGTCGGCAGCACGCTTCAGCGCATCACGATCACGAGGATTGTTGATATCGCGCTGCTCAAGATCGGCGGTTTCAGGTGTGTTTTTTTCATCAGCCATTTTGTGTCTTCCGTCTTGAAGTGTGTTTGAGCCGGATATCGAGTTTCGCGGCGTTAAAATCAAGGTCTAATTTGTTGGCCTTGTTAAGACTGACAACTTAACGCAGCAATCGCGATACAATTTGCGCAGTATAATCGACCATTGGCACGATGCGCGCATAATTAAGCCGTGTCGGGCCAATCACGCCAAGCGCGCCAACAACGCGCTGTTCGCTGTCGCGATAAGGCGCCACAACCAGAGAAGACCCTGAGAGAGAAAACAATTTGTTTTCCGAACCGATAAAGATTCGTACGCCCGAACCCGATTCAGCCAGATCAAGCAGCTGGATCATGCCATCCTTGGTCTCCAAATCATCAAACAGATGGCGCAGGCGCTCAATATCTTCTTGCGCATGAATGTTCTCAAGCAGATTGGCACGACCGCGCACGATCAAACGTGCCGGTTGGTCAGAACCTGCACCACTCCAGACGGCGATACCCTGTTCAACCAGTTCCTGCGAGAGAAGATCCAGTTCCTGTCTGGTTTCTTGCGACAGCTTTTCCAGCTCTGATTTTGCTTCGGACAGCGTATGGCCATGAATATGCGCATTGAGAAAATTTGATGCTTCGACAAGCTGGGAGGCAGAAATGCCGACAGGCAGATTGATGACGCGGTTTTCCACATCGCCATTCTGCATCACGAGAACCGCCAATGCGCGGGTGGGTTCAAGGCGTACAAATTCGATATGTTTGAGCGCGCCTTCCGTTTTGGTTGCAAGCACGAGCCCCGCACCACGCGACAGGCCAGAGAGAACTTGACTGGCTTCGGTCAGAACGCTTTCAACCGAATTGTTCATGCCCGCCGAGCGCACCTGTGCTTCAATCGACGTGCGTTCGTCCGGGCGCAGATCGCCTACTTCCATGAAAGCATCTACAAAGAAACGCAGGCCGATTTGCGTTGGCAGGCGTCCTGCAGAAATATGCGGTGCGTAAATGAGACCGAGTTGTTCCAGATCACTCATCACATTGCGGATGGTCGCAGGCGAAAGGCTGTGCGGCAGCAGACGCGACAGGTTGCGTGAGCCGACCGGATCGCCATCATTGAGGTAGCTGTCAACGATCAGCCGGAAAATATCGCGCGACCGCTGGTCGAGCGAATTAAGCAGCTGATGTTCCGGTGATTTGATCATGGTCTTAGAGCGAAGCCTCTGAATTGCATGCTATAAATATAAGCGCGCAACCCAAGGCGTCAAAGGCTTTGCGTCAATAATGACAGTTCTCTCAACATCTCTCTTGGAGGATCATGCGAAATTCCTTTCCATTCCTGCACGACAAGCCTAAAAAGCCGCAACGAAAAACGAATTGAGGAAATACAATGCGTCCATCCAAGCGCGCTGCTGATGAAATGCGTGCCGTCTCTTTTGAGCGCGGCGTCTCCAAACATGCGGAAGGCTCGTGCCTCGTAAAGTTCGGTGACACCCACGTTCTTTGCACCGCAAGCTTAGAGGAAAAGGTTCCGGGCTGGATGCGCAATTCCGGCAAGGGTTGGGTCACGGCAGAATATGGCATGCTGCCACGCTCGACCGGCGACCGCATGCGCCGCGAAGCAGCAGCCGGCAAGCAGGGTGGCCGCACGCAGGAAATCCAGCGTCTGATTGGCCGTTCACTGCGTGCTGTCGTTGATCTTCAGGCATTGGGCGAATATCAGATCACCGTTGACTGCGATGTCATTCAGGCTGATGGCGGCACCCGTACGGCAGCGATTACTGGCGGCTTTATCGCGCTGCATGATTGCCTGCGCTGGATGGAAGCGCGTCAGATGATCCGCATCGAAAAAGTGCTGAAAGATCATATCGCGGCGATTTCTTGCGGAATTTATGAAGGTCAGCCTGTGCTTGATCTTGACTATGTTGAAGATTCGGCAGCTGAAACCGACAGCAATTTCGTCATGACCGGCAAAGGCGGGATTGTCGAAATTCAAGGTACAGCTGAAGGCGCGCCGTTCTCAGAAGAAGAGTTTGCAGCGCTTATGAAGCTTGCCCGCAGCGGCGTAAATCAGCTGGTTGAGTTGCAGAAGGCAGCACTTGCCTGATAGTTAAGGCCTTCTCTTGTTTTATGAGGGGGCCAGACTATGCAAGCATCCCGCATTCTTGAAACTGCGCTCTATGTCCGTGATGTTGGTGAAGCGATTACGTTTTATCGCGACATTATCGGGCTTGAGCCGGTGGGCAAGGTGAGTGAACGCAATGCATTCTTCCGCTGTGGCGATGGCATATTGCTGTTGTTCAAAGCGGAAGAAACGCTAAAACCACCTCTACCAGGGTCGTTGCCGGTGCCACCACATGGCACTGCGGGTCCGGGGCATGTCTGTTTTGCAGCCACACGTCATGAAATTGACGACTGGCGCACCTATCTCGAAAAGCACAACATTGCTGTCGAGTCCGATTTCGAATGGCCCAATGGTGCGCGTTCGATTTACTTTCGCGATCTTTCCGGTAATTCGCTGGAGTTCGCAGAGCCGAAACTTTGGAGCTAATCAATGAGACACCTTGAAAAAGGCAAACTGATCGTCGCATCGCACAATGCAGGCAAATTGCGTGAGTTCGATGGACTGATTGCGCCGTTTGGCTTTGAAGTCAGTTCCGTTGCGGCTCTCGGCCTGCCTGAGCCAGAGGAAACCGGCACCACATTTGAGCAGAATGCCTATATCAAGGCACTGGCCGCAGCCGAAGCCACTGGTCTGCCTTCGCTGTCTGACGACTCCGGCATGATGGTTGATGCGCTGGATGGCAATCCGGGTGTTTACACTGCCGACTGGGCTGAAACCGAAGACGGCACGCGTGATTTCGGTATGGCAATGCAGAAGGTCGAAGATCTTTTGCAGGAAAAGGGTGCGACCACTCCGGTTCAGCGTAAGGCGCGCTTTGTTTCGGTCATCTGCCTTGCATGGCCGGATGGCGAAGCTCAATATTATCGCGGTGAAGTGGAAGGCACACTGATCTGGCCTCCGCGCGGCGATATCGGCTTCGGCTATGATCCGGTTTTTAAGCCGGAAGGCTATGAAAAGACCTTTGGTGAAATGACTGCTGACGAAAAGCATGGCTGGAAGCCAGGTGATGCGTCCGCACTTTCGCATCGCGCGCGTGCCTTCAAGCTGTTTGCTGAAAAGGCGCTCGGTGTTGTTTCGGATGCCGCTGAATGAACCAACACTTTTCTCCACCCGCTGGAAGTGTTGATATTCTGCCGATTGCGAGGGCGGATGGGGAGAGTGCGTTTGGCGTTTATGTGCACTGGCCATTTTGTTTGGCGAAATGCCCATACTGTGACTTTAACAGCCATGTGCGTCATCAGCCGGTTGATCAGGATCGCTTTGCTGCAGCCTTCAACCGAGAGATGGACACGCTGCGTGAGCGCACTGGTTCGCGTACTGTCACCAGCATCTTTTTGGGTGGCGGCACACCATCGCTGATGCAGCCCTCGACGGTTGGCAGTCTGCTGGATGGCATTGCGTCGCGCTGGTCTGTTGCACCTGATATTGAAGTGACGCTGGAAGCCAACCCGACAAGTGTAGAGGCAGATCGTTTTCGCGGCTATCGCGCGGCGGGTGTCAATCGCGTCTCGCTCGGCATTCAGGCGCTGAATGCCCCCGATCTGCGTCGTCTCGGACGCATGCATTCGGTGGATGAAGCCAAGGCCGCAATCCGGCTGGCGCGTGAGATTTTCCCACGTCTTTCGTTTGATTTGATCTATGCGCGGCCCAATCAGACGATTGAAGCATGGCGCGAAGAGCTGAAGGAAGCCATTGATCTGGCTGCTGATCATTTGTCGCTCTATCAGCTGACGATTGAAGAAGGCACGCAGTTCTACAATCTCTGGAAGGCTGGCAAGCTGACCACGCCAGAACCTGATCATGCTGCGGCTCTTTATGAAGAGACGCAGAGGATCACAGCGGAGCACGGCCTACCTGCTTATGAGATTTCAAACCATGCGGTGCAGGGGCGCGAGTCGCAGCACAATCTGGTTTACTGGCGTTACGGGCAATATGTCGGCATTGGTCCCGGCGCGCATGGCCGTTTTGTTGAGAATGGCATACGCACGGTTACAATGACCGAAAAGCATCCCGAAACCTGGCTCGAAAAAGTCGAGACCAACGGTCACGGCATCATTGAAGAAGAATATCTCAATGGCAATCAGGAAGGCGATGAGTTCCTGATGATGGGGCTGCGGTTGCGCGAAGGCATCGATCTTGCGCGTTATCAGCGGCTGACGGGACATGATATTGATCGCAAGCGCTTTGAACGGCTGATTGCATCGGGCATGATTGAAAAAATGGATGGCACTTTCATCCGTGCAACGCCGGATGGTTCGCTAGTGCTTGATGCGCTCGTGGCCGATCTTGCGGCTTAGGAAAGTTGAATGACGGAATTTTTGGACGAGCAGAAACGCGAATTTGTTGTCGGTGGTATCGCCCAGCGTGCGCGCCCGATTGAACCCGCGCTCTATATCGTCTCGACCCCTATCGGCAATCTTGGCGACATGACGCTGCGCGGGCTGGAAGTGCTGGCAAGTGCTGACATTGTTGCCTGTGAAGATACCCGTGTAACCCGCGTGTTGCTTGATCGTTACGGCATTGCACGCCGCCCGATCAGCTATCATGAGCATAATGCTACCGAGGCAGGCGCAAAGCTGATTGCAGCTTTGCAAGCTGGAAAGAGTGTAGCACTGGTTTCCGATGCTGGCACGCCGCTTGTGTCCGATCCGGGTTTCCGGTTGGTTGGTGAAGCGCGTGAGGCAGGTATTCGCGTGGTGCCGGTCCCGGGTGCTTCCGCACTTCTTGCAGCGCTCGCAGCGTCCGGCCTTCCAACCGATGCTTTTATGTTCTGCGGCTTTCTGCCGGTTAAACACGGCCAGAAGACCTCGAAGCTCGAAAGCCTCAAGAATATCGATGCAACGCTGGTGTTCTATGAATCACCCAATCGAGCAGCCGCGACGCTTGCCGATATGGCGGACGTGTTTGGCGACGCGCGTGATGCAGCACTCTGCCGCGAGCTGACCAAAGCCTATGAGACCATTGTCACCGCAACTCTGGGGGAGTTGAAACAGCAATTTGATGGCGAAGATCGTATTCGCGGTGAGGTTGTGCTGCTCGTTGGTCCGCCAACAGGTGAGGCGGGACCGCAAAGCGAAGAAGACATCGACAAACTGCTGCTGTCACTATCGCAGGAATTGTCTCCGTCCAAGGCGGCAGGCGAGGCGGCGAAGATGACCGGCGGGCAAAAGTCAGTGCTTTATCAGCGTCTGATGCAGTTGAAGGCGCAAAGCTAATGAGTGATTTCCGCGAGAAAAAGCGAGTTGCTTTCTTTCGCGGACACAGCGCCGAGCGTCTTGCGGCTTTCGCGCTGATGCTCAAAGGTTATCGTATCGTCGCACGCCGTTATCGCACACGGCTAGGCGAAATTGATCTCATTGCCCGACGCGGCAATCTCATTCTCATTGTTGAAGTGAAAGCGCGGACCAGCGTGGAAGCGGCACATCTGGCCGTTACCCCACATGCCATGCGGCGGATCGAGGCGGCGGCGGATATGTGGCTGCAACGGCAAACGGATTACGCTCAATTATCGCTGCGCTTTGATCTCGTGGCTGTCTTGCCACGACGCTGGCCAAAGCATGTTCCAGCATTTTTTACGTCGGGCAATTACCTTTAACCTAATGTAAATCCTACAAAAATTATGGGATATAATTTGAGACAAACAGGAATTAAAATCCTCAAAATACCTTTTTAGAGGAAAAGTGATGCTCCGCGCGATTTGCGCGCGCAAGCCCGTTTCTTATAAAATTTCGCCAGTCCGGGAATAATAACAGCAGTCTAAAAAAGGATACTGCTGTGGCTCTCGCGTCCCAACGACTTCTTGCTGATTTTCCTGCCTTCTTCCGTGTTTCGGGAGAGGTGGTGGTTATTGTTGGCGGCGGCGAAGAAGCGCTTAACAAAGCGCGCCTTGTGGCACAGACGTCGGCTCGTTTGCGCATCGTTGCAGAAGAGTATGAGCCAGCCTTGGCGAGCTTCATCGAAAGTCATGGTGCAGAGCAGATCCAGCAAGCCTTTGAACTAAAGCATCTTGAAGGTGCAAAGCTGGCTTTTGTCGCGACCGGCGATGAACAGACCGATCGCGCAATTGCAGCGATTGCCAAAGCGCATAAAATTCCAGTCAATGTTGTTGACCGTCCTGCACTTTGCGATTTCCTGACGCCGGCTATCGTTAACCGCGCACCGATTGCAATTGCCATTGGCACAGAAGGTTCGGCCCCCGTGCTGGCACAGATGGTGCGTGCGCGTATTGATGCAGCCTTCTCGCCACGCCTTGGCGAACTGGCGCATTATGCCGAAAGCTGGCGTCCGCTGGTTGAAAAGCTGCTGCCAAAAGGCCTGACGCGCCGCAGTTTCTGGCGCGGCTTCTTTTCAGGTTCTGTTGCCCGTGCCGTTGAAAACGATGACCGCGAGGAAGCGTATAGAGCAGCAAACGAATTGATCGCAGAGCCGCAAAATGCTGCCGGTTATGTCTGGCTGGTTGGTGCCGGTCCGGGTGCCGAAGACTTGCTGACCCTGCGTGCGCATCGTGTTCTGATGGAAGCTGACGTGATTGTGCATGACGCACTGGTGCCAGAAGGCGTTATCGCCATGGGGCGTCGTGATGCGGAGCGTCTTTCGGTCGGCAAGCGCAAGGGTTGCCATTCCAAGAGCCAAAACGAGATTAACGATCTGCTCGTCAGCCTTGGCCGTCAGGGCAAGCGCGTGGTGCGTCTGAAAGCGGGCGACCCGCTAGTCTTTGGTCGTGCGGGCGAAGAAATGGCCGCATTGCGGTCAGCCGGTATCGGCTTTGAAATCGTACCGGGCATCACGTCTGCATTCGCAGCCGCTGCCGATATGGAACTGCCACTGACCTTGCGTGGCGTGGCATCCTCGCTGGTTTTCACAACAGGTCACGATATGGCAGGCGATGTGCTGCCGGGCTGGGCCAAACTTGCAGTCTCGGGTGCAACAATCGCCGTCTATATGGGTTCAAGCGTTGCGGCCTCCGTTGCAAGCCGTCTGATCTCTGCCGGTCTGCATGAAGATACGGCTGTCGCGGTTGTTGAAAATGCCAGCCGCAAGGATAAGCGGCTGTTTCATGGAACATTGAAAGATTTGCCATCGCTGGAACAGCGCAAAGAGCTTGCTGGTCCGGTTATGGTCATCATCGGCGATGCTGTTGCAGGTGCCGCTATCGACAAGGCGCAAGCGCTGGCGGTTAGACCCGTTGCAGTCACTGCTTAAATCAGGAGTCGGAAAAATGGTTGTAAAAGTTCTCACCGCAAACCGGCTCATTGATGGTCAGGCCGTGTGGCTTGGCGCGGACGGTTCATGGCAGGAAACGATTGATGGCGCGCTGGTCGCCCGTCATGCGGAAGCCGTTGCAGCACTCGAAGATGCTGGCAAAGTTGCTGCCAAAGCCAATCTGGTGGTCGATGTGAATGTGATTGATGTCGAAGAGCGTGACGAAGGGCTCTATCCCATTCGCCTGCGCGAGCGCATCCGGCTCTCCGGCCCCACCATTATTACGCTTGGTCAACCGGCCCTGAAAAAAGCCTCCTGATCTGAATATCGGAAATTACCATGTATCGTTACGATGAATTTGACCGCGACTTTGTTGCGGCCCGCGTTGCACAGTTCAAGGATCAGGTTGAGCGCCGTCTTTCAGGTGAAATGACGGAAGACCAGTTCAAGCCGCTGCGCTTGATGAACGGCCTTTATCTGCAACTGCATGCCTATATGCTGCGTGTTGCGATCCCTTATGGCACTTTGTCGAGCCGCCAGTTGCGCAGGCTTGGCTCTATTGCGCGCGATTATGATCGTGGCTTTGCACACTTCACGACGCGTCAGAATGTTCAGTATAACTGGCCAGCACTAAAAGATGTGCCTCGCATTCTTGAAGAACTTGCGGAAGTCGAAATGCATGCCATCCAGACCTCGGGCAACTGCATCCGCAATGTGACGGCTGATCATTTTGCAGGTGCCGCCGCTGACGAAGTGGCCGATCCGCGCCCGCTGGCAGAAATTCTGCGTCAGTGGTCGTCGCTGCATCCTGAGTTTTCCTATCTGCCGCGCAAATTCAAGATTGCGATTGTCGGCTCCGAGCATGATCGTGCGGCCATTCAGGTGCACGACATTGGCTTGCAGCTTAAAAAGAGCGAAGCAGGTGAGCTGGGCCTTGCTGTCTATATCGGCGGCGGGCAGGGGCGCACGCCGATGGTTGCGAAGAAAATCCGCGATTTTCTGCCGCTTGAGGACATGCTGACCTATGTGACAGCGATTGTCCGCGTTTATAATCTCCATGGACGCCGCGATAATAAGTACAAGGCGCGCATCAAAATCCTCGTGCATGAAACTGGCATTGAGCCGCTGGTGGAAGAGATTGACGCTGAATGGGAACAAATCCGTTACAGCGATCTGCAACTGCCGCAGCGCGATATTGATGCGATTGAAAGCTATTTCCGCATGCCGGATTTGCCACAGCGTCCGGAAGGCTGGGAAATTCTGGCCGTCACGCAGAAGGCCGATAGCGATTTTGCGGCATGGACCCAGCGCAATGTGACGTCACACAAGAACCCGGATTATGCGGTTGTCACGATCTCGCTCAAACCAATTGGCGGTATTCCGGGTGATGCGAGTGCAGAGCAGATGGAATTGGTGGCGGATATTGCGCAGACTTATTCCTCTGATGAAATCCGCGTCAGCCATGAGCAGAATCTGGTTCTGCCGCATGTGGCGAAGGCCGATCTTCCGGCGGTCTATGATCTGCTGCAATCGGACGGGCTCGTGACGGCCAATGCCGGTCTGATCACCGATATTATCGCATGCCCTGGCCTTGATTATTGCGCGCTTGCCAATGCACGTTCGATCCCAGTGGCGCAGCGTATTTCCGAACGCTTTGGCGATCAGCAGCGCCAGCTCGAAATTGGCGATCTCAAGATCAAGATTTCCGGCTGCATCAATGCTTGCGGCCATCACCATGTCGGCCACATTGGCATTCTCGGTGTCGAGAAAAAGGGCGAGGAACTCTATCAGATCACGCTTGGCGGTTCGGCGGACGAATATACCTCCATCGGTGACATTACAGGACGCGGCTTTTCATCCGAAGAAGTGGTCGATGCCATTGAAACGGTGGTCGATACCTATCTCGGCTTGCGTGAGCATGCGGATGAAAGTTTTATCGTTGCCTATCGTCGGGTGGGTATGGAGCCTTTCAAGCGGGCACTTTATGGAGAAGTGAGCCGTGCTGCCTGACGCCGATCTCAATTCAGATCAAAGAGCAGAAGCGCAGGCTCGTTTGCTGGAAGGAAGCCATGGCGCTTCTTCTCCGCAAGAGGTGATTGCGCTCAGCACGCGTGAACTCTTTGATGGGCGCATTGCAGTCGTTTCATCCTTTGGTGCTGAATCGGCTGTGCTGCTGCACATGATCTCTCGGATCGATCCAGCGACGCCGGTTCTGTTTCTCGATACGGGCAAGCATTTCCGTGCAACGCTCGATTACCGGCATGATCTTGTGGACCGGTTGGGGCTTCTTGATGTGCAGGATATTCTGCCGCTTGAGGACAGCGTGAAAGCTGATGATCCGTTTGGTGCTCTATCCATGACCGACAAGGACCGCTGCTGCTTTATCCGCAAGGTCGAGCCAATGGCGCGTGCAGTCTCGCCTTACACCGCATGGATGACCGGGCGGAAGCAGTTTCAAGCCTCAACCCGCAATGCATTGCCGGTTTTTGAATCGGTCGGCCCGCGTATTCGTATCAATCCGCTGGCACGTATAGGCGCGGATGATTTGCGAAACTATGCGCAAAAATATGACCTGCCTGTCCATCCGCTGACAGAACAAGGCTACCGCTCGATCGGCTGTATGCCCTGCACGCGGCCAGTGAGCGAGGGTGAAGATCAGCGCGCCGGACGCTGGTCGGGATCGGAAAAGACCGAATGCGGCATCCATCTGACCGGACTTGCCGATAGCCTAAAAAATCATGGAGCTTTGGACCAGAAATGAGTGAAACAAAACTTTGGTCCGAGCAGGGCTTTCGCGAAGATGACTATATCTTTGCGGATGATCTCGAAACCGCTGGTGATGCACCGGCGATCATTATTCCGCTGGCTGTCTGGCTGGGACTTGACGAGGAATTGCGTCGCGCCTCCAATCGCCGCATTGGTGTGTCGGTGGCGCCGGGGGAGAAAATCGAACCCTTGTTCGATCATCTGGAAAGTCTGCCATTGATTGCTTTGGAGTTTCCGGCCTTCAATGATGGCCGCTCCTATTCCAAGGCCGAGGTTCTGCGTCGTGCGGGTTTTGCGGGCGAGCTGCGGGCGACGGGTGATGTGCTGATTGATCAGGCCGCACTAATGCTGCGCACAGGTTTTGATAGCCTGCAAGTGACCAACAAGGTCGCGCAATCACGCCTTGGCGAGCAGCGTCTGGTCGATACGCCCGGCTATTATCAGCCTGGTCGCGGCTCGGTTCAACAGGAAGGTGGCTTTGCCTGGCGGCGTATTAAAGCCAGTTAAATCGTAGCGATCACCTTTTTGTGGTTTTGCTTGTCTGCTTGATGGGGTAGATACCCTCATAAAAGCATTTCCAGCAAAAGTGCGAAGCGGTTTTGCGTAGGATAATGCGTCAAAACAAAAAGATAGAGCGGTCCGCATGGGTTCATTTAGAACCGGGCCGCTCTGGATTTGGAGACGAGACGTGATCCGCCACATTGTTTTCTTCAGCGTCAAGCCTGATCAGGACATCGATGTTGTCCGCAAGGGTTTGGAGCAGTTGGGTACTATTCCTTATTCCGACGTGTTTGAAGTTCTGCCGAATTCCAAAGTGGATCCGATGGGCAACGCGATTGATCTCGTTGTTTATGCCGAATTTAAGGATGAAGAAGCGCTTTTCGCGTATAAAAACCATCCGACATACGATGCGTCGACGCAATATGTACGCCCGATGCGTGAGCTACGTTTTTCTGCCGATGTCGTAACCGACAAGGGCTGATTATTCAGCCTCTAGTCGTGCTTGCAATGGCAGGCCGCCGAATAAGTCAGGCTCGGTCGATGTTCTGGCACGCTCGATATTCAGTAGGCGCAGCTTGGTCGCCGTGCCACCCGCAGCCGAAAAACCGCCAACCTTGCCATTGGAGCCCAAAACCCGATGGCAGGGCACAATGATCGGAAATGGATTTTTGCCAAGCGCATAGCCCACTGCCTGCGAAAGACTGACGTCACCCAGCCTTCGTGCGATTGCGCCATAGGTGATGGTCTCGCCGGCTTTTAATTCCAGAAGGATTTCGTAGACTTTTCGATTGAGGTCCGGCACCTGATCAAGCGCCAGCGGTGTCTGTGAAAAATCAGGATCACCGCCATCAAGCAGCAATTGAACTTTGTTGATGGCTTCGCTGACGTAGTCAGGTGCAGATGATGGTTCCGCATTGGCAAAGCGTGACTGAAGCCGGTAGCGCGTTTCGCTTTCATCGGCGTCACCAATTTCCACGCCGATGATTTTACCGGCGTCCCATGCAATCCCGCAAGGGCCGATAGGGGTGTCGAATATGTTGATGCCGGTCGAATCCATGTGCATTGATATAGCATAATTCGCAACAATTGCTGCGGATGGCTAAGCGAAATGGTTGAAGAATACAGCAAATAGTGATTGTGTGGGGACAACCGCCATAGGAATGACCATGAGTCATGACTTTTTATGGCCAAATGACAGAGCGATACCTTCCGGTGCATGTTGAATGTGATCGGAACGAGGAAGTTTAAATGGACGATTACGAACGCTATGCCACAGGGCTGATGATCGTTTTTGGTGCGCTGATCGTTGGCGCGCTGATGGCGGCCAATCTTTATCATGGCGATAAGCCCGGTTTTCTTTTCGCGCTTGGTGCGGCGGTTGTGGGCTGGTTCTCTGCTTTTGCGGTGCTTTTCGACAAGCCGCGCGTTTATGGCGTGATGATCGCCGTAGCTATCGGACTGGTCGCAGCGTCCATCGGTGCTTTCGTCACCTGATCTCTGAATTAAATAGTCTTATGAAAAAGCCCCGGTTTGCCCGGGGCTTTTCTGTTTAAATATAAGGCGAGTAGCACTGGCGGCGTGGGCCATAATTGGGCTGGAATGTATTGTCGTAAGCCCGGTATGACCGATAGCGGTTGTAACACCAGCGCACATGCGCATTGCCACCGCCACGATAGATTGGTGCAGGGCGATAGCGCGGTGGGTGATGACGATAACGTGGTGGCGGACCCCAATCGCGATAATGCGGCCGATAGTGGGGTCTGTAATGAGGGCGGTGATGCCTGTAACCATCACGCCAATGACGCCGATCTCCGCGACGTTCGTAATATTGAATGGTTTCAACCGGAGCCTGTGCGCCATGCGAGACAGCGGGTGCAATAAGCGATGTTGGCTGTGCCGCATTTGCGCTTGTTGTAATTGCAGGCACACCGATGCCAAGTGACAGACACGCTGCGAAGAAGGATGATGCAAGTCTCTTCATCGTTATCTCCTCAAAATGATACGAGCTTTATCTTCAACGTCCCTGACGCGATTTTGCTCCCGCAATGTGGCGGGTAGGTGGCTGGGAAAACTCACTTTTTCTTTGCTGTAGCAACAGATTGGTGAAGGCGCGCGCGGCCGCTTAGAATGCCGCTTCTGAATTGACATAAAGATATGTTTATGTCATTAAGCAAGCCACTGTGATTTTGCGTATTAGAATACAGGCGGTAATCCCCTATGACGTCTTCCCTCGATAATCTTTTTGGTTCAACGGCAGCTAAGCCGGACGGCTCGGAAGTGCTTGCAGCGCTGACCAAAGCCGCACAGGAACGCATTTTGATTCTCGACGGCGCCATGGGTACGCAGATTCAGGGCCTGGGCTTTCACGAAGAGCATTTTCGCGGCGAGCGTTTTGGCTCCTGCGATTGCCAGCTTCAAGGCAACAACGATCTTCTGACGCTCACCCAGCCAAAGGCGATTGAAGAAATTCATTATGCCTATGCTATGGCCGGTGCCGACATTCTCGAAACCAACACGTTCTCGTCGACCACCATCGCGCAGGCCGATTACGGCATGGAAGATGCCGTTTATGAGCTGAACCGTGATGGCGCGCGCCTCGCACGTCGCGCTGCCATCCGTGCGCAGCAGAAGGATGGTCGCCGCCGCTTTGTTGCAGGGGCACTTGGACCGACAAACCGCACCGCTTCGCTGTCACCGGATGTCAACAATCCGGGCTATCGTGCCGTCACTTTTGACGATCTGCGTATTGCCTATGCCGATCAGATCCGCGGGCTGATCGATGGTGGCTCCGACATTATTCTCATTGAGACGATCTTCGATACGCTGAACGCCAAGGCAGCTGTCTTTGCGGCTGAAGAAGTGTTCATTGAGAAGGGCGTGCATCTGCCGGTGATGATTTCCGGCACTATCACCGATCTTTCAGGCCGCACGCTTTCCGGCCAGACTCCAACGGCGTTTTGGTATTCGTTGCGCCATGCGAAGCCGTTCACTATCGGGCTCAATTGCGCACTCGGTGCCAATGCAATGCGCGAACATCTCGCCGAAATCGCAGGCATTGCCGATACATTTGTCTGCGCTTATCCGAATGCTGGCCTGCCAAACGAGTTCGGCCAGTATGACGAAAGCCCGGAAGCCATGGCAGCCCAAATCGAGGACTTTGCACGCGAAGGCCTCGTCAATGTGGTGGGTGGTTGCTGCGGTTCGACGCCGGAACATATCCGTGCAATAGCGGCTGCTGTCGCTAAGCATCCGCCGCGCAAGCCTGTTAAGGTGCCACCGCTGATGCGTCTGTCGGGCCTTGAGCCTTTCACGCTGACCAAGGATATTCCTTTCGTCAATGTCGGCGAACGCACCAATGTTACCGGCTCGGCCCGTTTCCGTAAGCTGATTAAGGCTGGCGATTATTCGACAGCGCTTGATGTGGCGCGTGATCAGGTGGAAAACGGCGCACAGATCATCGACATCAACATGGATGAAGGTCTCATCGACAGCCAGAAGATCATGGTTGAATATCTCAACCTGATCGCGGCAGAGCCGGATATCGCACGCGTTCCGGTCATGATCGACAGCTCCAAGTGGGAGGTGATCGAAGCTGGCCTGAAATGCGTTCAGGGTAAGCCGATCGTCAACTCGATCTCGCTTAAAGAAGGCGAAGAAGCCTTCCTGCATCATGCGCGTCTGGTGCGTGCTTATGGTGCGGCGGTTGTCGTCATGGCCTTTGATGAAACCGGGCAGGCGGACACAGAAGAGCGAAAGGTCGAAATCTGTACCCGCGCTTATAAGATTCTGACCGAACAGGTCGGCTTCCCGCCGGAAGACATCATCTTCGATCCGAACGTTTTTGCCGTCGCAACCGGCATTGATGAGCACAATAATTACGGCGTCGATTTCATCGAAGCCACGCGCAAAATTACTGAAACTCTGCCGCATGCCCATATTTCGGGTGGCGTTTCAAATCTGTCCTTCTCGTTCCGTGGCAATGAGCCGGTGCGTGAAGCGATGCATGCTGTCTTCCTTTACCACGCCATTCAGGTTGGCATGGATATGGGTATCGTCAATGCCGGTCAGTTGGCCGTCTATGACACGATTGACGCAGAACTGCGCGAAGCCTGTGAAGATGTGGTGCTGAATCGTCGCGATGATGCGACAGAGCGACTGTTGGAGATTGCCGAGCGTTTCCGCGATAGCGGCACGCGCGAAGCCAAGGCGCAGGATTTGAGCTGGCGTGAATGGCCGGTCGAGCAGCGCCTTTCCCATGCGCTGGTCAATGGTATTACTGAATATATCGAAGCCGATACCGAAGAAGCGCGTCTTGCTGCGGCACGTCCACTCCATGTTATCGAAGGTCCGTTGATGGCGGGAATGAATGTCGTCGGTGATCTGTTTGGCTCAGGCAAAATGTTCCTGCCGCAGGTTGTTAAGTCCGCCCGCGTGATGAAGCAGGCCGTCGCGGTGCTCCTGCCCTACATGGAAGAAGAAAAGCGCCTGAATGGCGGCGAAGGTCGTCAGAGCGCCGGTAAAGTGTTGATGGCAACCGTAAAAGGCGATGTGCACGACATCGGCAAGAACATTGTCGGTGTGGTTCTCGCCTGCAACAATTACGAGATCATCGATCTTGGCGTGATGGTGCCGACACAGAAAATTCTCGATACGGCGCGCGCTGAAAATGTTGATGTTATCGGCCTCTCCGGCCTCATAACCCCATCGCTTGACGAGATGGTGCATGTGGCGGCTGAAATGGAACGCGAAGGCTTCAATGTGCCGCTGCTAATTGGTGGTGCGACGACCAGCCGTGTGCATACGGCCGTTAAAATCCATCCGCGTTATGAGCAGGGACAGGCGGTCTATGTGATTGATGCCAGCCGTGCGGTGGGTGTTGTTTCCAATCTGTTGTCGCCTGAAAACAAGGGCGCTTATGTCGAAGGCATTCGCGCTGAATATGCCAAAGTTGCAGCGGCGCATGCGCGCAGCGAGGCGGAAAAGAAGCGTCTGCCATTGGCCCGTGCACGTGAAAACGCGCATAAGCTAGATTGGGATGCCTATAACCCACCAAAGCCAACTTTCCTTGGCACCAAAACATTCGAGAATTACGATCTCGCAGAGATTGCGCGCTATATTGACTGGACGCCTTTCTTCCAGACATGGGAGTTGAAGGGTCGCTATCCGGCTATTCTTGAAGATGAAAAGCAGGGTGAAGCAGCGCGTCAGCTCTGGAAAGATGCGCAGGCCATGCTTGCGAAGATCATCGAAGAAAAGTGGTTTGCACCTCGTGCAGTCATAGGCTTCTGGCCTGCCAATACGGTTGGTGACGATATTCGTCTGTTTACCGATGAAAGCCGGAAAGAGGAGCTTGCAACCTTCTTCACGCTGCGTCAGCAACTCTCAAAACGCGATGGTCGTCCGAATGTCGCCATGTCTGACTTTGTGGCTCCGAACGAGAGCGGCAAGCAGGATTATGTCGGTGGATTTGTCGTGACTGCGGGTATCGAGGAAGTGGCAATTGCCGAACGCTTCGAGCGGGCCAATGACGATTACTCGTCCATTCTCGTGAAGGCACTGGCTGACCGCTTTGCAGAAGCCTTTGCCGAACTGATGCATCAGCGTGTCCGCAACGAGTTCTGGGGCTATGCACCGGGCGAAGAATTGTCCAACGATGATCTGATCCATGAGCGTTATGCGGGTATCCGTCCGGCACCGGGCTATCCGGCGCAGCCGGATCACACGGAAAAGAAGACGCTGTTTGAGTTGCTTGATGCGACCACGCAAACCGGGGTCGAGCTGACGGAAAGCTATTCCATGTGGCCGGGTTCGTCCGTGTCGGGCCTCTATATCGGCCACCCGGAAAGCTATTACTTTGGCGTTGCGAAGGTCGAGCGGGATCAGGTCGAAGATTATGCCACCCGCAAGGGCATGAGCGTTGAGGAAGTAGAGCGCTGGCTTGGCCCAGTTCTCAATTATATTCCCGGCCAGACACCGGAGCCGGTTGAAGCTGCAGCATAACCGTAGCGCATCTGAAAATCATAAGCCCCGCATTGCGGGGCTTATTTATTTAATTTTACTTAAGTTTTATGCAGTTAAAATAAGTACTGTTTTTTGAAAATTATAACAATATTCAAATCAATATAGGTGGATGACCTGTAAATCATATGGTATGTAATACAGGTGGCTCACGGTATTGTGGTCGATAAATAAATTCGGGTTCCGGCGCCATCGAATCCTCAACATTATTATTCGCTTGTCTGGCTTTTTTAATTTTGGCCGGAGTGCGGCTCTTTAACTGATATTTCTCAGAAGTTTTTGGTTCATCGAAACAATATTGGGATTCAAGTTATGAAATGGGAAGATTTTTACGAGACCATTCAATCATCCGATAATGCCGAAGTCCTGTTCGAGCAGATTAAGACCTATGCCGCAAAACTGGGCTTTGCTTATGTGTCTTATTCGATGTGTGTTCCGTCGCTGGATAGTGTCTCGCGCTGGATACGCTTTGAGACCACGCCTGATGCATGGCAGAAACAATATGCGGCCAAAAAATATGTCGAAATCGATCCTGTCGTACGGCGGGGAGTAAACAGCATCGAGCCGCTCGTATGGTCGCAGAGGCTTTTTGCCGAAACCCCACAGATCTGGGCAGATGCGCAGAATTTTGGGCTTCGTGTGGGCATCTCTCAGCCATGCTGGGCCGCCCAAGGTGTCTTCGGCATTCTCACATTTCTGCGTGACAAGCCTGCTTTATCAGAAGGTGAAATTTCAATGCTGCGTCGCCAGATGCAGATTGTAACCAATCTCTTGCACCTCGCCATGTATGAACATCTCAATGTTCCGAAAATTAACTGCGTATCAGAAGTGAACCTGACTGCGCGCGAGCGTGAAATCCTGCGCTGGACAAGCGAAGGTAAAACCGCCGAGATTATTGGAACCATCCTCAGCATTTCGACCCGCACGGTGAATTTTCATATAAGCAATGTTCTCACCAAACTTGTTGCAGTCAACAAGGTACAGGCTGTTGCCAAGGCGCGTACATTTGGCCTTCTCTAACAGTGTTTGATCCTTTGGCGGTTTGGCCCGAAGGACAATTTACCCCTCAAAAATTGGCTTAATACCACAAATTTAGTAGTATTTTCCGTAACTTGGCCGAAAATTGCACTTTTCAATCTGGCGCAAGTTTGTTTCTGTTATCGTGTCAAAACAGGCACGTTTTCGCTTAACCCCGTCACAATACGCGATAGCATACTTTTCCTTTTGCTCTGCCTTTCACGACAATGCGCGAAGAGTGGTTTTCCAACGCCCGCGCCGGATCAAACCTCCCGTCAATATTCTTTTCGAGCTGGTTTCCGGGAGAAACAGACGTGCATCACGCATCCCTGAGTAAGAACCTGACGCATCTTGAGCGTCTGGAAGCAGAAGCAATTCATATTTTCCGCGAGGTTGCCGCAACCTTTTCTAATCCGGTGATGCTCTATTCGGTGGGCAAAGATTCCTCCGTCATGCTGCATCTGGCGATGAAAGCATTCTATCCGGCTCCGCCTCCATTTCCGTTTCTGCACGTCGATACAACCTGGAAATTCCGCGAGATGATCGAGTTTCGCGATGCACAGGCCCGCGAAAAGGGTTTTGAGCTGCTGGTTCATATCAATGAAGACGGCGTGCGCGATGGCGTGGGTCCGTTCTCGCATGGCTCAAACGTCCATACCCATGTCATGAAGACAGTGGGTTTGCGGCAGGCGCTGGATAAATACAAGTTTGATGCCGCTTTCGGTGGTGCGCGTCGCGATGAGGAAAAATCCCGCGCTAAGGAGCGCATTTTTTCGTTCCGCAATGCGCAGCACGGCTGGGACCCGAAGAACCAGCGTCCCGAAATGTGGAAGGTTTACAATACCCGCGTTGCAGCAGGTGAATCGATCCGCGTGTTCCCGCTCTCGAATTGGACCGAGTTGGATATTTGGCAGTATATTTTGCAGGAAAATATCCCGATTGTGCCGCTCTATTTCGCAGCCCCCCGCCCGGTAGTTGAGCGCGACGGCATGTTGATCAAACTCGATGATGACCGCATGACGTTGCGTCTTGGTGAGAAGGTTGAGGAGCGGGTGGTGCGTTTTCGCACGCTTGGCTGCTATCCGTTGACGGGTGCCATTGAATCAAGCGCTACCAGTCTCTCCGATATTGTCGAAGAAATGCTGATCGCCCGCACCTCCGAGCGCCAGGGCCGCGCCATTGATCGCGATGAAGCAGGCTCCATGGAAAAGAAGAAGCGGGAGGGCTATTTCTGATGAACGCCATATTGAAGCCCTCTGTAACCAGTGCAGCCGTCAGCGACTTTCTGGCGGATCAGGAACGTAAGACTCTGCTCCGCTTTTTGACTTGCGGTTCGGTCGATGACGGAAAGTCCACGCTGATCGGGCGTTTGCTCTATGACACAAAGCTGATCTTTGAGGATCAGCTGGCGACGCTAAAGAACGACAGTCGCAAATTCGGCACCACGGATGACGATTTTGATTTTGCGCTGCTGGTTGATGGTCTGGAAGCTGAACGCGAGCAGGGCATCACCATCGATGTAGCTTATCGCTTCTTTTCAACCCCGCGCCGCAAGTTCATCGTGGCCGACACGCCGGGCCATGCGCAATATACGCGCAATATGGCAACAGGGGCGTCGACGGCTGATCTGGCAGTGGTGCTGATTGATGCGCGTCAGGGCGTGTTGACACAGACGCGCCGCCATAGCTTCATCGCTTCACTGTTGGGCATTCGGCATATTGTCGTGGCCGTTAATAAGATCGATCTGGTTGATTTCTCGCAAGATGTTTTTGATCTTATTGTTGCTGAGTATATGAGTTTCGCCAAAGACTTGGGCTTTGCCAGCATTCAGGCGATTCCGCTGTCTGCACGCTTTGGCGATAATGTCAGCAGCCTCTCCTCGCGCATCGGCTGGTATGAAGGCCCTTATCTGCTGGAACATCTGGAAACAGTGCGTCTTGATACGGATAGTATCGGCAAGCCATTTCGCTTTCCGGTGCAATATGTGAACCGACCCAATCTCGATTTTCGCGGCTTTTCCGGCACGGTTGCCTCAGGTTCGATTGCAGAAGGCGATACGGTTGTTGTCGCAAAATCGGGCAAGCAATCGAAGGTGAAACGCATCGCCACCTATGACGGTGATCTACCCCGCGCCAGCGAAGGGCAGGCGATAACGCTGGTTCTCGAGGACGAGATTGAAGTCTCTCGTGGCAATATTTTGGTGGGTACAGAGGCGCGGCCTGAAGTGGCGGATCGCTTTAGTGCCAATATCGTTTGGTTCGGTGAAGACGCCTTGCAGCCGGGGCGTTCCTATCTGCTACGCACCGAAACCGACCAGACGCCGGTGACGATCAGCGAGATCAAATACCGCACCGACGTAAATACATTTGCGCAGGAAGAGGCGACGCAGCTTGATCTGAATGAAGTTGGACTTTGCCATCTTCAGACGGCGGACCAGATCGTTTTCGATCCCTATGCGGACAACCGCGTGACCGGCGCTTTTGTGCTGATTGATCGTCTCACCAATGCGACGGTTGGCGCCGGTATGATTGATAGCGCACTGCGTCAGGCAACCAATGTGCACTTACAGGCTTTCGATCTCGACAAACAGGCGCGCGCTGCGCAGAAATTCCAGAAGCCGGCTGTGCTCTGGTTCACGGGTCTATCAGCATCGGGTAAATCCACCATCGCGAACAGGCTTGAACAGCGGCTTCATACACTCGGCAAACACACCTATTTGCTCGATGGCGATAATGTCCGCCATGGACTCAATAGCGATCTTGGCTTTTCGGATGACGATCGTGCCGAAAATATCCGCCGCGTTGGGGAAGTTGCAGGGCTTATGGCCGATGCCGGGCTGATCACGCTGGTCTCGTTCATTTCGCCGTTCCGTTCCGAACGCGACCGCGTGCGGTCGCGTCTGCCGGAGGGTGAGTTTATCGAAATCTTTGTTGATACGCCGATTGAGGAATGCATGGCGCGTGATCCAAAGGGGCTTTATGCGCAGGCGCTGCGTGGCGAGATCAAAGCGTTCACAGGTATTGATTCGCCCTATGAAGCGCCGCATTCGCCGGAGCTACATCTTCACACCGCAGGATGTGACATTGACGAACTCGTCGCGGAAGTGGAAAGATATCTCGCCGAGCGCGGTGTTATCGGCAGCTATGGCAGTGATTCCTGGTCGATTTGAGAAATGACAACAGCAGCCTTTCTGAAACCTGATTCCGACAGCGAAGCTTTGCTCGCTGCATTGGAGAATGCTGCTCTTGAGGCTGGTCGTGTCATCATCAAGCATTATACGCAAGGATGCGCAGTTCATTCCAAGAAAGATCAGTCGCCAGTAACCGAAGCTGATCACGCAGCTGAGGCCATTATTCTTGCGGCCCTTGCGTCGGTTGCGCCGGATATTCCGGTTGTGGCTGAAGAGGAAGCGGCTGCAGGTCGACTGCCAGCGCAATTGGGGAGATATTTTTTCCTGATTGATCCGCTTGATGGTACGCGCGAGTTTCTGCTGCGCAATGGCGACTTCACAGTGAATATCGCGCTAATTGAGGATGGAGCGCCAGTGCTGGGGCTGGTTTATGCTCCTGTGCGCAATCTTCTTTATGTCGGTTCGCGTGACGGTGCGCAAGAAGTGACGACATCTGCCGACCATCAAATCATAAGCAGGCGTGCGATTACCGCTCGCATTGCACCAGATGAAAAGACTGTGGTGTGCAGCCGCTCTCATTTGACACCAGAAACCGAGCAATTCCTGAAACTCAATCACAGTGGCAAATGTGTTTCGGTGGGATCGTCGCTGAAATTCTGCATGATCGCGCGCGGCGATGCCGATCTTTATCCGCGATTTGGCCCGACAATGGAGTGGGATACGGCGGCAGGTGACGCAGTTTTGCGTGCAGCCGGTGGCATGACAACGACTTTTGACGGAAAGCCGATGATTTATGGTGCGCGTTCTGATGGAAGCGTGAAAGGCTTCGCCAACCCGGATTTCGTGGCTTTTGGTGCGGGAAAAGCGCCAGTTTTCAACTAAATAAGCCAGCTAATTATGTCGTTGAAAAAAATAGCTGAAAAAAAGCTGTTGCATCCCCTTGCAGGTTCAAAAGAGCGGCGCTATAAGCCGCTCACAGCAAGACGATAGAGTCTCGCTCATATGGGTACGGAGTGTAGCGCAGTCTGGTAGCGCATCTGGTTTGGGACCAGAGGGTCGGGAGTTCGAATCTCTCCACTCCGACCATTTTTTCCCTGAAGTGAATGCTTAAATAGATTTGTCGAACACCGACATGCGCATGAATGCGCCGTCATATTCGGCAATCTGCATCAATCTTTGCCGGTCGAGAATTTCAACCTTATAAGATTTGAAGACCACGAGCCCCTCCTCGCGCAACTCCCTCATCATTCGGTTGAGATGGATAGGGGTAAGGCCCAGAGCGTCGGCAAGTTGATATTGGGTGAGTGGACAGTAAAAAGAATCTGGTTCGCCCATGCCGCAGGATTTCACACGGTCAGACAATTCCAGCAGAAAATGCGCGGTGCGGACAAAAGCGCTGCGGCAACCAACATTGGTTAAATGCTCGACGAGCATGGCGCGCTGTCGGGACAACATTTCGATAAAAAGTAAGCCCAGTCGGGGCATTTGTTTGATTGTTTGTTCAAGTGACGCCAGTGGTATTTCATAAACAGACATAGGCGTCAGCGTTTTGATCGTATTGTAGCTGTATCCGCCAGCAGTTCTTAATCCTACGAAGTCGCATCGCATTGGAAAGTCGATAATCTGGCGTTCGCCGCTGGAAAGGTCGCGATAGACGCAACCCCATCCAGTGCGCACCATATGAAGACTTCGGATAGATGCACCTTGCTCGATGATAACCGCATCGGCGGGATAACTGTTCTCGGAAATAGCGAGGGCCTGCATAGCCTCTTTTTCGCGCGAATCCAGCTTGGCAAGAATTGGAGGCGATTCCAATAAGTTGACCAAGCCGTCGATCAGTAAAGCGGTGGTGTGTTGGTTCCCACTATGCATCCGCTACCCATGCTCAACGAAAGTTATAGAATTTATAACTTTCTGTTCCCGAAGTCGTTCTTATGGCGAGCACATTTTTTTATAAACCGCTAACATAAGTTAATGACACGTTTATTTGCTGGTATCAATATTTAGACCAGTCTTCAGCGGGGTTGGCAATGAAAATCCCAATAAAGTGCCGAAGTTTTTGTCGTAACTAGTGTTTTGTATCGAGTAAAAACATGAGTAGTAGAGGAAACTAAGCAATGCTTCAAATAAGAGAGCCTTACTTATGGGCAGCACCCGATGGTAGTCGTGAGGGTGCTTTTGCTGCCTTCGGGGAAAGAAAAAAGAGTGAAGAAATTGCAACCGGCTTGCCTGTTCAGAATGAGCCTCATCTTATGCTCGTCTGTAAAAGCAATCTGGAACGGGAATGTCTCTTTAATGGTCTGATGATGAATGGGCTGAAGCTTCCCGTTATAAGCTACGCGGCAACTTATAAAAACATGCCGCTGAACGGAGCCATTGTCGTTCTCATGCATGTGGGTTCCAGACGGCTGGCAGATCCGTTTTTCTCTGATGAAGTGGAAGCTGCGGTGAAGGCGTGGCATCCGATACCGCTCGTGTTGCTGGCAGAACGTGAAGAATGGTCACAGGTTATGCGGGCCATGGAAATTGGTGTGCGTGGCTACATTCCGACATCCGTGGACATTCGGATTTGTGTGGAAGCCATCCATCTGGCGCTTGCAGGTGGTATGTATGTGCCTGCTTCCATGCTTATGAAGCCACCGTCGGAGGAAATGACCGACGATGTACTTGGTGAATTACTGACAATGCGTGAGATTGAAGTTGTTCACGCCATTCGCGTCGGAAAATCCAATAAGATCATCGCATTTGAACTTGGCATGAGCGAAGGTACCGTCAAGGCGCATGTTCATAATATCATGCGCAAGATTGGCGCCGCCAATCGTACTGAGGTCGCTTGTAAGCTGCATAAAATGTACGGCAACAAGTTTGGTGAAGAATGAAGTTTTGTGAATGCTAACATTATCAATACCAAAAGCTATGAAGCGTCGCCTGAATTGATCAGCCGACGCTTCATAGCTTTTGGAGTGCAGGTAGAGCCTCATCGGATTTTCTAAGATGAGGGGGTAGGGGCAGATTTTCACCTGCCCCTACAGAATGAGAGTGGGTATCCTTTGAGGGGGCTCTCATTCTTTTCTGAGCGGATGAACGCCTGATGCGCTTCCGCTTCTGTTTTTTGCTCTGGAAAAATTGTCTGTCGAGCCTTTGGTTCGATGGTTTTCTCTCAACAGATAACCGCTCCAGTTCCAGCCTGTTTGATTTTGGTTAACGACGAAGGCTGATGCTGCCGGACGATCCTCCGGATGTGGTGCCAAAGGCTGTGCCTGCGGAACTCCCGCCAAGAAAGCCTGTGCCCGATTGTGCCATGGCAGCGGACTGACCGCCTGATCCGGAGGTGAAATAGCCAGAGCCTATTCCTGCGCTGCCGCCATAATGTCCGACCTTACCGCCAATGCCGACAACTGTGCCTTTGCCCTCTGCCCAGCCGGTGGTGGCTGCCTGACCTGCTGCGGTAGAGCCTGCGCCGAACGCAAAGCCGCCTGTAACGGCAGAACCAGCACCACTTGCGCCGCCAAAGCTACCATTCCAGTTTACCGTTTGTGCGGCTGCTGGCAGAGCGCTGGCTGCAAGAAGTGTGAGAGAAGCAATGAGAATTTTCTTCATGATGAGATGTCCTCCACGTGTTGAATGAGTTCCCGATCCCGTTTCGGTCGGCATATCCTGACGATACACCCCGTTGCCCATCCGCTTGCTGCCAGGCTTTATGCTCAAGGGGCTATACCGCAGAGTTGCCGGCCCAAAGCTTCTTTGAAAGCCTCTTTGGGCCGGGCATATGTGCTGATTTTCACATCAGAGGGCGCGAGCAGTGCCAGGCTTGTCCGTTGTTCGCCGTGTTACGCAGAACACATCCCTTGGCGCGTAGCTGATCCGAACTCAGCCCGAGCGCTTTGGCAGAGTAAGTTCGCTTTCCTGTCATAGGCTGTGAAGGCGCAGTTTTAGTGCGGGCACTGGCTGGAATGGCAGCTGGTTCCTCATTGGAGACAGATGCAAAAAGCGGTGCTTGTCGTGTTCGGCGCGGCGCTGCTTGTGCCGTCGCTATGCCTTGTGAAGGGCAGACCACCCCAGTTGCATTGAGGGAGGCCCTGACTTCCTTGTTCAGACAAATCAGATCGAGTGCAGCTCTGTTTTGGCCCATGCCCAAAAGTGCTGCTGCATAAGCCCTGCGGTTACATTCACGCATTTCATAAGTGCTGCCAAAGCCAAAACCCCAGCCAGTCGCGCCGACACCCACGCTCGTTGATCCTGCACAGGAGTGTACGCCTGCGGCCACGAGGCCCGGTGCAAAAGCCGGTACCGTTGTTTTGATTTTGCTCGGTGAATTTCCGCCGCCGCCAACAGCAATAGCTGTCGCTCCGGCTTGCGATGACGAGTTTGTATTGTTGTCTACATTCACACTTTGAGCAAACGCACTGCCACTGAAAAGAACAAGTGCGCCGGAAATGAAAAAGATACCCAGTTTAGACATAGCTAACCCCTTCAGATAAGAAGATATGTTTCACATTTACTGATAGGATAAAGGCGCCATTACCAATTTTATCTGTGGTCCTTTTCTCAAAGAAATAAGGATTATCTGAATAATATTTAAATTAACGATCCGGGAAATATGTTTGTTTGGCTTATTTATATTCGGAAGGTGTAGGTTCGCTCAAAGATCGTGAGGCTTTTTGCTATCTTTTGAACGGTATTTTTCTGAAAGGAAAAACTTTCGGATTCGAAATAAACGGAGGTTTATTTGGCGATACCTCCAATGAGGGGCAGAGATGGTGAGTTTCTGCCTGTTTTGTCATCAGGTGGTTGCTTTCTTTTGCAAAACAGCGAAATTACGAATTAATTGTTAGAATAATTCCATACCGGGAACATCATGCAGCTTACCCCTCGTCACAATGCAATTTTGGATATCGCGCGCCGACAGGGGCAGGTTCTGGTGGATGATCTGGCGGTTGCTTTCGATGTAACGCCGCAGACGGTGCGCAAGGATCTCAATGATCTGTGCAAGGCGCGTCTTCTGCGTCGTATCCATGGGGGTGCGCTCTATCCGTCGGGCGTCGAGAATATGGAATATGAAGCGCGTCGTCGGATCGCGGCCCATGAGAAGGAGCTGATCGGGCGTGCGGCAGCCGAAATGATCCCCGATGGCGCATCGCTTTTCATCAATATAGGCACGACCACCGAGGCCGTCAGCCATGCGCTTATCGACCATAACAACCTGATGGTCATCACCAACAACATCAATGTTGCCAATACGCTGCGCGTTTATCCTGAAATCGAAGTGGTGATTGCGGGCGGCGTGGTGCGCGCTTCTGATGGCGGCATCGTCGGTGAGGCAGCGGTGGATTTTATTCGCCAGTTTAAGGTTGATTACGCGATCATTGGCGCATCAGCCATGGATGAAGACGGTGCACTGCTGGATTTTGATTTCCGCGAAGTGAAGGTTGCGCAGGCAATTATCGCCAATGCGCGTCACGTCATTCTGGTGAGCGACTCAACCAAGCTGGAACGCACGGCACCGGTGCGCCTTGGTCATATATCCCAAGTGCATACGTTTATCACTGACCGCTGTCCGTCGCAGCAATTGCGCGATTTATGCCGCGAGAATGAGGTTGAGTTGATTGAAACGGCTCCGCTTAGCTCTGCCGAAGAGAAAGAATCGTAGTTTCGTTTCATTTTCGTTTTGCTTTCGTATTAAATAAATTATATTCGTTTTGGTGGTTGGAGATGGTCTTCAGGGTTCACCATGGCGCAGCATGAAATATTCGACATTTTCGTAATCGGTGGCGGCATTAATGGCTGCGGCATTGCACGTGACGCAGTCGGGCGCGGCTTTTCCGTCGGTCTTGCTGAGATGAACGATCTGGCGAGCGGCACTTCATCGCGCGCCACCAAGCTCATTCATGGCGGTTTGCGCTATCTCGAGCATTACGAATTTCGTCTGGTGCGCGAAGCATTGATGGAGCGCGAAGTGCTCTGGGCAAATGCGCCGCATTTGATACATCCGATGCGTTTTGTGCTGCCTTTTCATAAGGGCGGCGTGCGCTCGGCTTGGCTCTTACGCCTTGGCCTGTTTCTTTATGATCATCTGGGTGGCCGCAAAATGCTGCCCGCCACGCGCACACTCGATATGCGTACCGATCCGGTCGCCGCACCGCTTAAGCCGCTTTTCACTAAGGCTTTTGAATATTCGGATTGCTGGGTGGATGATGCGCGGTTTACAGCGCTCACCGCGCGTGATGCTGCTGATCGCGGTGCGATGATCCGCACGCGCACCAAGGTTGTCTCGGCCCGTCGCGACCATAAGGTGTGGACGGTAACGCTGGAAAACGTTGATACAGGTCTGCGCGAAGAATTTCGCGCGCGTCTTCTGGTCAATGCTGCGGGCCCATGGGCGGACAAGGTGCTGGAAGGTGTCGAAGGCGACCGCCAGTTGCACAATGTGCGGTTGGTGCAGGGCAGTCACATCGTTGTGCGCAAGAAGTTTTCCGATCCGCGCTCCTATTTCTTCCAGAACAATGATGGGCGCATCATCTTCGCAATCCCCTATGAGGATGATTTCACGCTGATTGGCACGACTGATCAGGATTATAAGGGTGATCCGGCGAAAGTTGCGATCAGCGACAAGGAAACCGATTATCTCTGCGCTGCGGCAAGCGAATATTTCCGCGAGCCGGTGCGGATTGAAGATATTGTCTGGACCTATTCCGGCGTGCGTCCGCTTTATGATGATGGTGCCAGCAAGGCGCAGGAAGCAACCCGCGATTATGTGCTCAAAGAAGATGCGCCGCAGGGCGTAGCCCCGCTGATCAATGTATTCGGCGGCAAGCTGACCACAGCACGCAGACTGGCCGAACATATGCTCGAAAAGATCGAGCATCACTTGGGCAAGAAAGGTGCGCCATGGACCCATGCCGCATCTCTGCCGGGCGGTGATTTCGAAGCAACGGCTTTTGATCGCGAATTGGAAAAGCTGAAAGCCGATTATCCGTTTCTGTCAGCGATCCACGCCCGCCGATTATTCAAGCTTTACGGGACACGCGCACGGGTTTTGCTTGGCAACGCCACATCACTTGCCGAGCTTGGCCGGCATTTGGGTGCCGACCTTTACGAGGTGGAAGTGCGTTATCTAATCGAGCATGAATGGGCGCATACGGCAGAAGATATTCTCTGGCGCCGGACCAAACTTGGCCTGCGGATGAATGCGATGGAAGTCGCAGCGCTTGAGACTTTCGTCGAACCTGCCAAAGTCGTGTAACGGTTCGCTTGCAACCCGCCCGATAAAAAGTCATTATCCACTCATTAGGCGGTTTCCAGCCTTTCTGGGAGGAAAACATGGGTGCACCGCAAGACAGGATTCATGCTGAGCGTATTCAGTCCGCGATCGATACGGGCGGTGCAGCACGTTCTGCACTTGTCGCCTCGTGGCGACGCTCTTCTCGCCTTTATGGCCTAGACCCTGCGGAGGTAGGCTCCGTTCAGACGCTTTCTGATCATGAATTGCGCACGGCGCGTCAACGTATGGAACGCGTTATCAGTATTGCGCAAGCCAGTATGGACCGGCTTTATATGGCGGTTGGCGGCGTTGGTTGCTGCGTGCTTCTGGCGGACAGCGAAGGCGTTCCGGTTGAACGTCGCGGCGCTGCGGGTGATGACGATACGTTTTACGATTGGGGTCTATGGACGGGTGCCGTCTGGAGTGAAGCCGTTGAAGGCACCAACGGTATCGGCACTTGTATTGCTGAACAGCGCGCGCTGACGATCCATCGCGACCAGCACTTTCACACCCGCAATATCGGACTTTCCTGCACAGTTGCTCCGATCCATGACCATCAGGGACGCATTATGGCGGCGCTTGATGTTTCGTCCTGCCGCAGCGATTTGACAGAAGCCTTCGTGCAATTGATTTCTGTTGCGGTGATTGATGCGGCGCGTCGCATTGAGGCTGAGAATTTCCGCCAGGCTTTCCCGGATGCGCGTATCGTGCTTGCCCCAAGTGCCGACAGAACAGGCGGCGCATTGATCGCGGTCGATAAGGATGATCTCGTCATTGGTGCCACACGTGCAGCCCGGCTTTCGCTTGATCTGACGGATGAAGCGCTTTCAACCGCACTGCCTGCTGCTGACCTGCTTGGCTGGAATGCCGATCCGCGTGAAGATATGGCGGAGTCTGAACGCAGCGTTATTTTGCGCGCCATTGCACGTGCGGAAGGCAATGTCTCATCTGCGGCGAAGCTTCTTGGCATCAGTCGTGCAACGCTGCATCGCAAGCTTAATCGCCTCAAAATCATAAGACCCAATTAGTTTTTGAATTGTGTCGCATTATTGAGACACATTGATACTGCATATTATCCAGCGCTGGATGACTCCTCCCAAGAGCCGCGCCACATTGTTTCTGAAACGCCGTAGGAGCGGCGTTGAATTTTGGGAGGACTATAATGAACAAGGTTGAATTTCATCGCTCCGTAAAGCCGGAGTTTGCCAAACGTTATGGCAATTTCATCGGCGGCAAATGGGTAGAACCCAAGTCTGGCCGCTATTTTGAAAACACATCGCCGGTCAATGGTCAGGTGCTTTGCGAAGTCGCTCGTTCTGAAGCGGCTGATATCGAGGCAGCTCTTGATGCTGCTCATGCAGCCAAAGAAGCCTGGGGCAAAACAAGCCCGGCTGAACGCGCTGTAATCCTCAATAAGATTGCAGATCGTATTGAAGCCAATCTGCCAAAGCTTGCAGCTGCTGAAACATGGGACAACGGCAAGCCGATCCGCGAAACCACCCATGCCGATTTGCCGCTGGCAATCGATCACTTCCGCTATTTCGCCGGTGCAATTCGTGCGCAGGAAGGCGGCATTTCCGAAATCGATCACGATACGGTTGCTTATCACTTCCATGAACCGCTCGGCGTTGTCGGCCAGATTATTCCGTGGAACTTCCCGCTGCTGATGGCTGTGTGGAAGCTCGCACCAGCACTTGCTGCGGGTAACTGCGTAGTATTGAAGCCTGCCGAACAGACGCCAGCTTCGATCCTCGTTCTGATGGAAATCATTGGTGATCTGCTGCCAGCAGGCGTGCTCAACGTGGTCAATGGTTTTGGTCTTGAAGCTGGCAAGCCGCTGGCATCAAGCCCGCGCATTGCCAAGATCGCGTTCACAGGTGAAACGACAACGGGTCGTCTCATCATGCAATATGCCAGCCAGAACCTTATTCCGGTGACGCTGGAACTGGGCGGCAAGTCGCCAAACATCTTCTTCTCGGACGTGACCGCTGAAGATGATGATTATTTCGACAAGGCCATCGAAGGCTTTGTCATGTTCGCGCTTAATCAGGGCGAAGTCTGTACCTGCCCAAGCCGTGCGCTGATCCATGAAAAGATCTACGATAAGTTCATGGAACGGGCATTGAAGCGCGTTGAAGCCATTGTTCAGGGTGATCCGCTTGATCCGGCAACCATGATTGGTGCACAGGCCTCTAGTGAACAGCTCGAAAAAATCCTGAGCTATATCGACATCGGCAAGCAGGAAGGCGCGGAAGTGCTGACCGGCGGCGGGCGTAATGAACTGGCTGGTGATCTGGCAGGCGGCTATTATGTTAAGCCGACCGTGTTCAAGGGCACCAACAAGATGCGGATTTTCCAGGAGGAAATCTTCGGTCCTGTTGTTTCGGTCACGACGTTTAAGGACGATGCTGAAGCACTCGCGATTGCCAATGACACGCTTTATGGCCTTGGTGCCGGTGTCTGGACGCGTGACGGCACACGCGCCTATCGCTTTGGTCGCGCCATTCAGGCAGGCCGCGTCTGGACCAACTGCTACCACGCCTATCCGGCCCATGCGGCATTCGGCGGTTACAAGCAGTCAGGTATCGGTCGCGAAAACCACCTCAAGATGCTCGACCATTATCAGCAGACCAAGAACATGCTGGTGAGCTACAGCCCCAAGAAGCTCGGCTTCTTCTAAACAATGAAAGCATCCCGCGGCAGAGATGCTGCGAGATGCTGCCTTCGTAACTTCACTGGTTCAGTGCGGCTTCACAGAACACATTATGAAGTCGCTCCCCCACTGTTTCCTCCCAGGAAAGGGTCGGGTCGGCAGGACTTTGTGCCTGCCAATCCGGCCCATTACAGCACGTCCGAAAATCGCAAAGCAGTTTTCAGGACAAAGTGCGTGATAAAACAGAAGGATGTTTTCGTAATGGCTAAGACAATGAAAGCTGCCGTGGTTCGCGAATTCGGCAAACCACTGACTATTGACGAAGTGCCAATTCCGGTGCCGGGCGATGGCCAGATTCAGGTAGCAATTCAGGCATCAGGCGTGTGCCACACCGATCTTCATGCTGCCGAAGGCGATTGGCCGGTAAAGCCAAATCCGCCGTTTATTCCGGGTCATGAAGGCGTTGGTTTTGTCTCGGCGGTTGGTCGTGGAGTCAAGCATGTGAAGGAAGGTGACCGCGTCGGCATTCCTTGGCTTTACACCGCTTGCGGTCATTGCGTGCATTGCCTGGGCGGCTGGGAAACGCTTTGCGAAGAGCAGCAAAATACAGGCTATTCGGTGAATGGTGGCTTTGCCGATTATGTTGTCGCTGATCCAAATTTCGTTGGTCATCTGCCAAAGAACATCGCATTCAACGAAATCGCCCCGATCCTTTGTGCCGGTGTTACGGTCTATAAGGGCCTCAAGGTCACGGATACCAAGCCCGGCGATTGGGTGGTGATTTCTGGTATTGGTGGTCTTGGCCATATGGCGGTGCAATATGCGAAGGCCATGGGTCTGAATGTTGCTGCTGTCGATATTGACGATAAGAAGCTCGATCTTGCCCGCAAGCTTGGCGCGACGGTTACGGTCAACGCAAAGACGCATAATGATCCGGCAGCCTATATCAAGAAAGAGACCGATGGCGGCGCGCAGGGCGTTTTGGTGACGGCTGTTTCGCCGAAGGCTTTTGAACAGGCCATTGGCATGGCAGCACGCGGTGGTACGATTGCGCTTAACGGTTTGCCAGCAGGTGAATTTCCACTTTCGATTTTCAACATGGTGCTCAATGGCGTTACCGTGCGCGGCTCTATTGTGGGCACGCGTCTTGATTTGCAGGAGTCGATTGACTTTGCCGCAGACGGCAAGGTCAAGGCGACGATCCGCACTGACAAGATCGATAATATCAATGCGATCTTTGATGAAATGCGCGCAGGCCAGATTGAAGGCCGCGTCGTGATGGACCTGACGCAGTAATGCTGCGATAATAAAGCATGTCTCCCAAAAGTGGGAACCGGTTTTGGGGCAAAAGACATGCGCAGATACAAAGAAGTGAAGCCGCCGTAGTGATGCGGCGGCTTTATTAGAGCATAATCCGACCTTCGTTCAACGAGGGTCGATAAGATTATGCTTCAAGTAAAAGACTGTAGAGCGCCGATCTGATTTGATCAGATCGAAATGCGCTCTAAGGGAGGAGGAACCATGCCGCAAGTCTCTGAACAAGAGCAGGTCACTGCCACAGATGCAGCGCTTGAATTGATTGCTGAATTGCAGGCCGAATATGGTCCGATCATGTTTCACCAGTCGGGCGGCTGTTGCGACGGATCATCGCCGATGTGCTATCCGCAGGGCGATTTGCTACTATCGGATGCGGATGTGAAGCTCGGCGAAATCGGCGGTGCGCCATTTTATATCAGCGGTTCACAATACGAAGCTTGGAAACATACCGAACTCATCATTGATGTGGTGCCGGGACGTGGCGGTATGTTCTCGCTTGATAATGGTCGCGAAAAGCGCTTTCTCACCCGTTCCAAGATATGCTCGATTTAACTCTTTGCTCTCCGGAGCAAAGCAGTTACTAAATTGGCCATATCACTGGGGAGAGTGTATAACGGCCATGGCCGCATCCAATAAAAGAGCGACGATCCACGATGTGGCGCGTTTGGCAGGCGTGTCGATCAAGACAGTTTCGCGTGTTTATAATGACGAGCCGAATGTCCGCGATACAATCCGCGAAAAGGTCAAATTGGCAGGCGCCGAATTGCGCTATCGTCCCAATGCTGCGGCGCGTAATCTGGTCGAACGCCGCTCGCATTTGATTGGGCTTTTCTTTGAAAATCCGAGCCAAAGCTATGTAACCGAATTGCAGATCGGTGCACTGGATCGGTTGCGCGGCACGCGATACCGGCTTTTGATATTCCCCGTAGAGAACCGTGCAGACATTCGCGGATCGCTGATTGAGACCGCCCATGCGTCGGGCCTTGACGGAATTATCGTAACGCCGCCGATGTCGGATGATCCTGAGATTTTGCAGGAACTTATTGCTTCCGCGATGCCTTTTACGCGCGTGGCTGGTGATTTTGGTGTTCATCCGACAGATAGCATTGCCATTGATGACGAGAAAGCGGCCTGCGATCTGATGCAATATTTGCTCGATCTGGGGCACCGTAAGATTGCAATTGTTATCGGAGATCTGACGCACCGCTCAGCGCAATTGCGCGTTGAAGGTTATCGTAAGATGCTGGATCAAGCAGGCATTGCGCATAATCCTGATTATGAGGCGGAGGGTGGCTTTAGCTTTGCAAGCGGGCTGGAGGCTGGCCGCAAACTCTTGTCGCTGAAGAACAGACCCACTGCGATTTTTGCATCGAATGACGATATGGCAGCAGCCGTTCTGCAAATTGCCTATGATCATAAGATAGACGTACCAAATGAGCTGACCATTGTTGGCTTCGATGATAGTGCGATTTCAAGCATGGTATCGCCGCAGATCACTACGGTTCATCAGCCAATCCGCGAAATGACCTATGATGCGGTCGATATGTTGCTCAGCCAGATAGAAACCAGCGAGGCATCGCCTTCGCGGCATATCGATTACAAGCTGATTATTCGCCAATCATCAGGCAAGGTTTCCAAATAAAATGGGCCGGTTTCCCGGCCCACTTTTTTTATGGCAGATCAAGTCCTTTGGTCAGTTCCAGAGCTTGCCGTTCGAACATACGTCGATAGATGCCATCTGGCTTACGGATAAGTGCATCGTGATCGCCTTCTTCGACGATATCGCCGCGGTCAAAGACCAACAGCCGATCAAGTGCACGAACCGTTGAAAGCCTATGTGCAATCACAAGTGTGGTACGGCCGATCATCAACCGTTCCATTGCCTGCTGGATCAGCACTTCCGATTCTGAATCAAGGCTTGATGTTGCCTCGTCCAGAATAAGAATTGGTGCATCAGCCAGAAACGCACGGGCAATCGCCACACGCTGACGTTCACCACCCGAAAGTTTCACACCACGTTCGCCAACAAGCGTTGCATAGCCCTTTGGCAGACGCATGATGAAGTCATGCGCACTGGCAAGCATCGCTGCATGCTCGATCTGGGCTTGTGTTGCGCCGGGACGAGCATAGGCGATGTTTTCAGCCAGTGTCCGGTGAAACAGGATTGGCTCCTGTTGCACGATAGCAATCTGCGATCTGAGCGAAGCCTGCGTGACTTCGGCAATGTTCTGTCCATCGATTTTGATCGCGCCGCTACTCACATCATAAAGACGCTGGATCAGCTTGACGAAAGTCGTCTTGCCCGAACCCGAATGGCCGACCAGACCAACCCGCTCACCAGCCTCAATCCTGACCGAAAAGTCACGATAAAGTGCTGTGTCGTGGCTGCCATAATGGAAGGTGACGTTATCGAACGTGATTTCGCCATTTCCGATCTGGATTGCACCGGCACCAGACTTGTCAGCAATGCCATAAGGCTCCGCTTCGATCTGAACCAGTTCTTCCATGTCGTTGACCGAGCGTTGCAGGTTGCGGATATGCATACCGACATCGCGCAGATAGCCCTGCAACATGAAGAAGGCGGTCAGAACAAACGTAATGTCACCTGCGGTCGCTTTGCCCTGGCTCCAGAGATAAAGCGCGAAGCCAATAACCACGCCACGCATGATTAACAGGTTTGCACCCTGAATGAAGCCGTTGAGTGTGCCAATCAGCCATGTGCGGCGCGTACGCGAGCGCCACTTGGTGACGACCTTGGCAAGACGCCCATCTTCACGCGTTTCCGCGCCAAATGCTTTCACAACAGCGTTGCACGAAATGGCATCGGCCAGAGCGCCGCCCATGCGTGTATCCCAGCTGTTAGCAAGTGTTGCGGCAGGCGCAACAAAGCCGAGCGAAATCACAATCGTGCAGACGATGAAAAGCACCGAACCAATGAATACCAGCAGGCCCATCATCGGCCAGTACCATGCGAGAAGTGCGACCGAGCCGAGCAGCATCAGAATGGACGGCAGCAGTGCAAGCAGCAGCGTATCATTGAGCAGATCAAGCGCCCACATGCCACGCGACACCTTGCGCACCGTCGATCCGGCAAAGGCATTGGCGTGCCAGTCGGTCGAAAAGCGCTGGAGCTTGTGAAACGCGCTGGCTGCCATGTCGCTCATGATTTTCAACGTGAATTCCGTGATGACATAAAAGGTTAGCTGGCGCGTGATTAACGCAACAGCGCCCAAGGCAAGCAGAATGATCAGCGCTTGAATAGCGGCATCCCATGCGCCGTCCTGCCCAAGCGAAAGCGCATCAACCAGCTTCCCTGAATAGAGAGGTGTGAGGACGTCTGCGGCCGTTGCAAGCAGCATGCTGATAATGATCAGCGTCAGCCGCAGAGGCTGACTTCGCCAGTGGCTAACGGTGTAGCCGAGGACTTTGCGGAACGCAGGCCCCCGGAAATCTAAACGAAACCGAGTCATATGAATAATACCAGCCCGTATGAAAACGGATTCTGGTTCCTTTAAAATTCACTTTCAGCAAAAAGTGCGGTGCGGTTGTGCGCCGACAAATGCTTGAAAACGAAGACAAAACAAACAGCTGAACATAGCTGCGGCAAATTTGGAAGTGTTTAGGAATATGCCCTTTTGGGGAGGGCGGTCAGGCCTTAGCCTGCAACACGGGCCAAGAACTTAAAGCTTGGAAGCGCCCGCATTAACACCGGGCACCGACGGAAATGGATAAGCACGCATCTCATACCTCTTGCCAGTGTTTCAGATGGGTGCACAATAAATAAGCAAATCTATTTGCCAAGTGGCAAAATGCAGAAATTTAATTTCAATCTATCGAGTGTGATAAAAATGCTGCCTTACAGCTTTCGAGGCCAAACGGCGAGTTTGCGTGAAAAATGCGAGATGGTTGCATGTAAAAGCATGGTGAAGGCCGCCAGCACGAACAGGCTCGCAAACATTAGATCGACCTTGGCGCGACCATTGGCAAGCAGCATCAGATAGCCGAGCCCTTTGGATGCGCCGACCCATTCGCCGACCACGGCACCGATGGGTGCATAGACGGCAGCAAGACTTAACCCCGAAGCGAGTGACGGGAAAGCTGCGGGAATGCGCACATGAAACAGAATTTGCATTGGCTTGGCGCCAAGGTTTTCGGCGGCATTAATCAACGTCTGATCCGTCCTTTGCATCCCATCCAGAAAGGTGGAGACGACCGGAAAGAAGATCATCAGAATGGTGACGGCAATTTTCGATGCCGGTCCATAGCCGAGCCAGAGTGTTAAGATCGGAGCGAGTGCAAATATCGGGATCGCCTGAGAGAACACCATCACCGGCATAACCAGCCGTTGTGCAAGCGGTGACATCATCAGGCCTATGGCTGTGAGAACACCAATAGTAGAGCCGAGAAACAGCCCGCCCAGTACTTCGCCAAATGTCACGACGGCATTATTGGCAATCAACTGCGCATTGGTGATGAGCGATTGCACGACGTCGAGCGGACCGGGCAGAATGAAGCGCGGCATCTGCCATATGCTCACCACAGCCTGCCAAAGTGCCAGCACGGCAAACGCCGACAGAAACCCGTCGGCGATGCGTTTTTTGCGTGAGCGAGGAGCGATGCTCGTCATGCTCCCTTAAGACCCATGCTCCAGAAGTTCGCTTCAAGCCTGCTTGCGGTTGCAAAAATATGGCAGAGCTTTGGCCAGCGCGGGCTACTCTCGAAATCCGTGCCGATGCGGTCTTTTGCAGCCTGATCAAAAAGCTTGCCAACCGTGTGGCACATCTCCTGATAATCAGCGCCCGCATAGGTGTCGATCCACTCCTGATAGGGCGTGCCGGTATGGGCGGTGGCTGCCAGATTGACCCCGATTTCGCCATAGCCATGCGCGCAGGGAACAAGTGCGGTCAGCAGGTCGAGGAAATCGCCTGCCTGCCCGCAATCGAGTACATAACGCGTATAAGCGAGGTTTTCCGGCTCTTCTTTTGTGTTGTAAAGATCATCTTCGGTTATGCCTTCGCGTGCGCAGATTCCGACATGCAGCGGCAGTTCTGTGACCGCCAGCCCATGCATAATCTCGGCGCAAAGTCGCGTTTCTTGCAAGCTGCCTGCCTTCACGACACCCAGCGCAAAGGCGCGGGCATAGTGATGGAGATAGACGTAGTCCTGCCTGAGATAATGCAGGAACGCTGATTTCGGCAGCGTGCCATCGCCAAGCCCGCGGACAAACTCATGATCGATATAGGGGGTCCAGTCATCAAGCGTTGCGGCACGCAGGCGGGTGAACAATTCGGATGAATAAAGAAGCGTGTCACTCATGACTTGTCACCTCCCGCGTTGACGTCGATTGCAAATTTCTCGACAGGCAGGATCGAAGGCACGAGACCGTTATCCTTGAGATAGGTTTCGTAGCGGCTCCAGCGTCCATAATCGAGGCTGGCAGGTGAGCGCGAGAAACGGGCAACCGTGTCTTTCCAAGCGCGCTTGTTCAGCTCGTCTTTGAGTTCGGAACTATAAGACGCAAACAACTCGTAGCTTTGCTCTGGATGATTGACGATATATTGCGCGGCTTTTTCGGTAGCTGCTAGAAAGCGCGAAATCCGTTCTTTTTCGTTCGCATCCAGCTTGTTGGAGTTGGCGACATAAACCAGCTCATCATAGACCGGCACGCCTTCCTCCTCGACGAAGAAGCATTTGCCCGCAACCCCTTCAACCGCCATCTGGTTGAGCTCAACATTGCGATAGGCACCCATCACCGCATCAACTTGTTTCGACATCAGCGATGGTGCGAGCGAGAAGTTCACATTGATGAGTTCGACATCTGAAAGCTTGATGTCGTGGTTTTTGAGAATGGTGCCAAGCACCGTTTCTTCAACACCAGCGACAGAGAAACCGATCTTCTTGCCTTTGAGATCGGCAATTGAATTGACGGAACCATCGTCACGCACCATCAGGCAATTGAGCGGGGAATCGACCAGAGTGCCGACGCGGATCAGCGGAATATCGGCATGAACATCAAGATGCACCTGCTGTTGATAGGAAATTGCCAGATCAGCCTGTCCAGCCGCAACCATTTTGGGCGGCACGGATGCATCCGCAGGTGCGATGATTTCCACATCAAGACCTGCGTCCTTGAAGTAACCGAGCTTGTCGGCCACGATGATCGGCCCATGATCCGGGTTCACATACCAGTCGAGTATGAGTTTGAATTTATCATTCGCGTGAGCTGCCTGAACTGACATCAGGGCGAACGAAGCCGTGGCGCTGAAAAGCGCAGCAAAAACCAGTTTTTTCATGTTTCCTCCGGTTAGAGCGCATCCCGAAAAGTGTGAAGCGGTTTTCGGACAAGATGCGCGTTAAAGCGAATATTGGGTCTACTTTACATAGGGGCGTGTAATATCGATCCATTCCCGCACGCGGGCTTCGGGATCGGGGTTGAGAGTGATGTCGGTGACGACGGATACAATGTCAGCTCCGGCGTTAAAGACGCCCGGCGCTCGCTCCACATTCATGCCGCCAATGCCAACAAGCGGAATATCGCCAAGTGTGGCTTTCCATTGGCTGACGCGATCCAGTCCCTGTTCATGCCATTTCATCTTTTTGAGAATGGTCGGATAGACCGGGCCGAGCGCGATATAGGCGGGCTTTAGCGCTAATGCGCGATCAAGTTCTGCCTCATCATGGCTGGATACACCGAGCTTCACGCCACTCGCACTAATCGCATCGAGATCGGCATCATCAAGGTCTTCCTGACCGAGATGAATGAAGTCGCAGCCTTCCTCAATCGCCAGTTTCCAGTAGTCATTGACGATGAGCTGGCAATCATATCGCGCGCAAATTTCGCGGGCTGCGCGGATTTCTGCGCGCAGTTCAGCGTCGTTCTTATCCTTGATACGCAGCTGCACGAGTTTGATGCCAAGCGGCACCATGCGCTCACACCAGCTGGCGCTGTCAAAGATCGGGTAGAACGGATCAAGGGCCATTACAAAAATGCCTTTCCGATGAGGGGAGTGGAGGGGGCTGCCATGTCGCGGGCTTCAATCGGATCGGCTTCATAGGCGATGCGACCAGCCTCAACAGCGAGTGCAAAAGCGCGGGCGATAGCGGCTGGATCACCCGCTTTGGCAACGGCGGTGTTGATCAGTACGGCATCAAAGCCAAGTTCCATGGCGGTTGCTGCGTGCGATGGCACGCCAATACCGGCATCCACGACCAGTGGAATATCGGGAAAATGCGCGCGCATGGTTTTAAGCGCATAAGGGTTGTTGAGGCCGCGACCTGAACCAATCGGAGCGCCCCATGGCATCAACACCTTGCAGCCTGCCTCAATCAGTTTTTCCGCAACCACAAGATCGTCATTCATATAGGGAAAGACCTCAAAGCCTTCATCGCAGAGAATACGGGCTGCTTCGACCAGCCCGAAAGGATCAGGCTGCAAGGTGTCGTGATCGCCGATGACTTCAAGCTTGATCCAGTTGGTGCCGAAAACCTCACGCGCCATTTTTGCGGTGGTGATTGCTTCGCGTGCGGTATGGCACCCGGCAGTATTGGGCAAAACCGAAACACCCAGATCCTTTATCAGTGTCCAGAAATCCTGACCGGCACGCATATTCCCGCTCTCGCGCCGCAGCGAAACTGTCACGATTTCTGACTTTGATGAGCGGACGCTGTCAGCAAGAATAGAGGGTGATGGATATTGTGCCGTACCCAACAGCAGGCGGCTTTCAAATGTTTTTCCGTAAAATTCCAGCATCTTAGCCTCCCTGCATCGGCGCGAGCACTTCGATGCGATCGCCTTCGCCGATCAGCGTTTCCTCGCGTTCATCGCCTGCAATGAATTCGCCATTGAGCGCGGTTGCCACCACTGCCTCATCAAGTTCGATTTCTGCAAGCAGAGCCAAAAGATTGGCGCTTTTGGTCTCAAAAACCTCGCCATTTAAAACGATGGTCATGCCAGTTCCTCTAGAAATTCGGGTCTTTGTTCGGCCTCGGTTGCTGCTGTAACCGCCATGCGTGCAACCGCAGGCGAGAGCAGAAAGCCGTGCCGGTAAAGCCCGTTGACATAGATCGTCTGGCCGCGTTTACGCACACGCGGCAGATTGTCGGGGAAGGCGGGGCGGGCATCGACGCCGGTTTCCAGAATTTCCGCCTCGCCAAATGCCGGATGCAGCGCATAGGCGGCGCTTAACATTTCCAGCGTCGAGCGAACGCTAATGCCGCCTCTCTCATCGCTTTCGATCATGGTTGCGCCGATCATATGAATGCCGTCACCGCGTGGCACGATGTAGAGCGGAATGCGCGGATGCAGCAGGCGCACAGGGCGCGAAAGATTGATGTCGCGGGAGCGAACCACCAGCATTTCGCCCTTCACGCCGCGCAGATCTTGCAATTGATCGCGTGCTGCCAGACCACGCGCATCGACGGTGATATCGGTGTCGATTTTTACATCTTTCGCATCTTGCCCGAGATGAAAGACGACGCCTTTCTTTTGCAGGTTTTTTGCAAGCTCGATCAGTGTATTGCGCGGGTTGAGGTGGCCTTCCTCAGCAAAGAAAAGCCCCTGCCGGAAACGGCCTGCAAGGTCCGGCTCCAGTGCATCAATCTGTTCGGAATCAATCGTTTCAAACGCTTCCGTGCGACGGGCGAAGCGGCGCAGCTCAGTCGTATCGCGCGTGTGGGAAATGACGAGCGTGCCTTTGCGGTGGACGGTTGAAACATGCTGTTCCCACCAGCCAATCGCTTCTTGCCCTAGCCTGACGACGGGCTCTTCCGCACTCTCACCTTCGCACCACGGGGCCAGCATTCCGCCCGCAAACCACGAACAGCTGTCGGAGCCGATTGCGGTGCTTTTCGCAATGACAGTGACGGCGTGACCTTGATCACTAAATTCTGCGGCACAGGCAAGACCTGCAACACCCGCGCCAATGATGGTAACGCGCATTATGCAATCTCCCACAAGGCGTGGAAGTGATGCACGGGGCCGTGCCCGCTTCCGACCTGCAATGTGTTTGCGGAGCGGATGGCCGCTTGCAGATAGCTGTGAGCCTCAAGAAGTGCCTGTTCCAGCGAAAGGCCTTTGCCAAGTCCCGCTGCAATTGCTGATGAAAGCGTGCAGCCAGTCCCATGGGTGTTTTGCGTGTAGATACGCGGCGCTTCCAGTTGGATCGTTGGCAGATTTGCACGGATGAGAAGGTCGGTGCAGATGTCGCCATCGGCATGTCCGCCTTTCATCAGCACAGCCTTCGCGCCGAGCTTGAGCAAAGCGCGCCCTTGTTCTTCTGCTTCATCATCATTGCGGGCGATTGCACAATCGAGCAGGCAGGCTGCTTCCGGCCTATTCGGCGTCAGAAGGCATGCAAGCGGGATCAGTTTGTCGCGCAATGTCGAGATCGCAGTCTCGCTTAAAAGCCTGTCGCCGGATTTTGCCACCATCACTGGATCAAGAACGACTGGTCCTGAGAAATGTGCAAGGCCCTTGGCGATTGCGAGAATGGTTTCCGGCACCGACACCATGCCGATCTTGACCGAAGCCACATTGAGATCGCTGAAGACCGCATCGATCTGTGCCGCAACAATTTCAGACGGGATGTCGTGAACAGCCGTGACGGCCAGTGTGTTCTGCGCGGTGATCGCTGTAATGACGCTTGCGCCATAAACATTGAGGGCTGAAAAAGTTTTGAGATCAGCCTGAATGCCAGCGCCGCCGCCGCTGTCGGAGCCTGCAATCGTTACGCAAAGGGGCACGGATGCACCATTGCCGGCGGTTGTTTTGGTTCGGGAGAGGCTTTGTCTTAAGTCCATCATGTCGTCTCTCATTCCGAACGGAAAATTGAGACGTCATGAACGGGTTTTGGGGCTTTGCCCCACGGAGGATGGATTCCTCCTTGTTCGCGACGCGCCAAACTCCGTTCCCTACGCAGGTATTACCCGGATCAGGTTCAATGGGTTAACGCGATCAGCGTCTCTCAGCCTTTTGTGTCGCAAGATCGGATGGAAAACCGCAATGCACTTTTCCTGATCTTGCTTCGAAGGCACCCCAACGAATTTTGTGCTTTAGGCATAGGCTGGAATGTTGAGCCGGTCAAGCGGTCCAGATTATTACAATTTGCGAATAAATTTATATTCTCCCCAAGTTTATATATTAATTTTTAATGACCATGCGCTAATTCAGCTTGGGAAAAGCTTCGTCCTGCTACAGACGAGTTATCTGATTTTTGGGCACGGTCCTTTTTAAGGATATGGAATATCGGGTCAGGATCAGTCTGATGAGGGGACAATGATGAGGAAGCCGGAAGCCGGTCAGGCTCACTCGGATGATGCGCTGGTGCGCACATCTGACGCGGATTTTCGCATTCTGTTCACGACTCATCCCACACCAATGTGGGTGTATGATCCCGATACATTGCGCTTCATCGTCATGAACGAAGCAGCCCACGCGCTTTATGGCTATTCGGCCGATGAAGTGCCGGGCATGACTGTTCTCGATATTCGTCCACAAACTGAGCGGGACCGTATGTCGATTGCGGTTCGTGATAGAAGCGATCTTGAGCGCCCTGAACGCTGGAAGCATCTGAAGGCGAATGGTCAGACGATTGATGTTTTGACCTATGGTCGTGAGGTCGTGTTCGATGGCCGGCAGGCCATATTGGCAATTGTGCAGGACATGACGGAGCTTGAGGAAGCCAATCGTCAGGCCAGTCATGCGCAGACATTGCTCGATAGCCTCATCAACAACATGCCGCTTGGTGTCTTCGTCAAGGATATGCAGGACGAGGGGCGTTACCTGCTCTACAATCAGGCTGCATCAACCATAAGTGGCCACAAGATCGATCATGTCGTTGGCTCTGTGGACACGCAAATCTTTCCTGCTGAAGAAGCCAAGCTTTTGACTCAGCAAGATAGCCTTGCGATGCGTCGCGGCAGCGTGCTGACAATCGAGCGCGATATTCGCTGTGCAGATGGAACACCGCGCAGAATGCGAATCATCAAGCGTTCCATTCCGCCAATAGAAGGCGATGAATCGCGCTATCTTATTGGACTTGTTGAGGATATAACCGAGCGTCGTTTGATTGAGCAGCGCATGACGCATATTGCGATGCACGACAATCTGACGGACTTGCCAAACCGCGCTTATTTCTCTCAGCACATTGAAACTGTTCTGAAAAAACGTGAAAGCGCAACGGCTTTTGCACTTTTCTATCTCGATATTGATCACTTCAAAAACATCAATGACAGCCGTGGGCATCAGATCGGGGATCGCTTGCTGCAACAGGTTGCAGAGCGCCTTAAGAACATCGTTTGCGATCATTTTCTGGCGCGTCTGGGTGGTGATGAGTTTGCGATTATTTATCGCTGCGCTGCAGTTTCGCAGATTGCGATGTTTGCCGATCAGCTTCTTTCTGTATTTCAGGATCCGTTCGATCTTGGTGATACGCTGGAATTTGTTTCGTGCAGCATTGGGATCGCGCAGGCGCCGTTGCATGGCGATGATCTCGATGTGTTGATGCGCAATGTTGATCTGGCGCTGTACGCTGCAAAGGCTGATGGTCGGCGCACTTTCCGCTTCTATCAGCATTCGCTGCGATTGGCTGTTGAGAAACGCCATGCCATGACCACGGATTTGCGCCTGGCTTTGGCAGCACAGCAGTTTGAACTGCATTATCAGCCGATATTTAACCTTCAAACCGGCCATATCTCTGGCTTTGAAGCTTTGTTGCGCTGGCGTCATCCAGTGCTTGGCATGGTGTCGCCGGTTGAGTTCATTCCAATTGCCGAAGAGGCTGGTCTCATTGGACCAATTGGCGATTGGGTGTTAAAGCAGGCTTGCCTTGAAGCGGCTTCGTGGCCGCATGGCATCAAGGTCTCGGTTAATCTCTCGCCTGTGCAGTTCCAACAAACTGCGCTTCTTGATTCAGTCACCGATGCACTGGCTGCGGCATCCTTGTCGCCTGACAGGCTGGAACTGGAAATCACGGAATCCGTGTTCTTGCAAAACAGCAAGCACAACATCGAATTGTTGTTTGAGTTGCGTCGCTTAGGCGTTCGCATTGCAATGGATGATTTCGGAACCGGCTATTCATCACTGAGCTATCTGCGCTCGTTTCCGTTCGATAAAATCAAGGTCGACCGAAGCTTTGTATCGGGCATCGAGGTGGACACGCGTGATCTTGCGATCATTCAGGCCGTTGCCACACTTGGCGCTGGTTTTAGAATCGTCACGACTGCTGAAGGTGTGGAAACCACACAGCAACTCGAATGTTTGCGCGCGCAGAATTTCGGCGAGGTGCAGGGCTTTTTGATGGGGCGTCCAATGCCTGCCATTGATGTGGCCGACTTCATTCAGACCCGCTGTGGATCTATCCTTGCGATGATCGAACCGCAAAACGAATTGGCTATCTGATAGGGCTTGACCTTCCAACGGTGGGAAGGGTTATCTATCATGCAACTCATCAAAACGCTCTTCAAACAGAGCGAAGTAGCATCCGCTAGAAAGTCGGAAACGCTTTTTGGAAAGCAGGATGCGCTTTAAAAGGGATTGCCATGAACAAGCCTGTAAAATCTGACGCCACAAGTTTTGCCATTCCTGTTGAAGGGATGAGTTGCGCGTCCTGCGTGTCATCGGTTGAAAAGGCGGTCGCAAAGGTGCCGGGCGTGGACAAAGTGTCCGTTAATCTCGCAACAGAACGCGCTGATGTCACCTTCAAGTCTGCACCTGATATGCCTGCTGTCATCGATGCAATCCGCAAGGCTGGCTATGATGTGCCGTCGGGCAGTGCCGATCTCGCCATTGAGGGTATGAGCTGCGCGTCTTGCGTGAGCAATGTCGAAAAAGCTTTAAGCGCGGTTCCGGGCGTGTCTCGCGCCAGCGTCAACCTCGCGACAGAGCGCGCGCATGTTGAGCTTGCAGGACAGGTCGTAGTCGCTGATCTGATCAAGGCGGTTGAAAAAGCGGGTTATGAAGCGCGTTCGCTTGATGAGACACGCAGCGATGTTCAGCAGGAAACACAATCCGACAAGCGCGACGCGGAAGCGGTTGAACTGAAAAAGAATGTTATTCTGGCAGCCGTTCTCACGCTTCCAGTGTTCATTCTGGAAATGGGCTCGCATCTCATTCCCGCTGTGCACATGTTCGTCATGGACACAATCGGCATGCAGAACAGCTGGTATTTCCAGTTTGTGCTGACAACGCTTGTGTTGTTCGGCCCCGGTATGCGCTTTTTCAAAAAGGGCATTCCCGCTCTGCTGCGTGCCGCACCTGATATGAATTCGCTGGTTGTTGTTGGCACAACGGCTGCATGGGGCTTTTCAGTTGTTGCTACCTTCTGGCCCGACATTCTTCCCGACGGCACGGTCAACGTCTATTTCGAGGCCGCAGCTGTTATCGTGACACTGATCCTGATTGGCCGTTATCTTGAAGCACGCGCCAAGGGGCGTACGTCCGCGGCAATCAGCCGTCTGGTGGGTTTGCAGGCAAAGTCTGCGCGTGTGGTGCGCAATGGCGAAACGCTGGACGTGCCGCTTGAAGAGGTGCGTGCGGGCGACATTGTGCAGGTGCGCCCTGGTGAAAAAGTACCCGTTGATGGCGAAGTGATTGAAGGCTCATCCTATGTAGATGAGTCGATGATTACCGGTGAGCCGGTGCCAGTCATCAAGGAAACTGGTGCTGAAGTTGTCGGCGGCACGATCAACAAAACGGGTGCGTTTACATTCCGCGCAACCAAGGTTGGCCGCGATATGGTCATCTCGCAGATTGTGCGGATGGTTGAAGATGCGCAGGCCGACAAGCTGCCCATTCAGGCTAAAGTCGATAAGGTGACGGGCTGGTTCGTGCCAGCAGTTCTCGGCGCAGCGCTCATCACATTCATCGTCTGGCTGATCATTGGTGGCACAGCCATGATGGGCTATGCGCTGGTTAACGCCATTGCAGTTGTCATCATTGCATGCCCATGCGCAATGGGACTTGCAACGCCGACCTCAATCATGGTCGGCACAGGTCGCGCTGCCGAATTTGGCGTGCTGTTCCGCCGTGGTGATGCGCTGCAAACCTTGCGAGATGCATCGGTGATTGCGGTTGATAAGACCGGCACACTCACACAGGGCAAACCGGCTTTGGCACATTTTGCTGTCGTTAATGGTATCGACAAGGACGAAGCGCTGGCGCTGATCGCTGCTGTCGAGGCTCGTTCGGAGCATCCAATTGCCGATGCGATTGTAACTGCCGCCAAGGAAAAGAACCTTAAACTTGGTGATGTATCGGCCTTTGAATCGGTTCCGGGTTTTGGCCTGAAAGCCGAGGTTGCGGGTCACGAAGTTGCCATTGGTGCAGATCGTTACATGGCAAAAATCGGGCTTGATGTGGCGGTCTTTGCCGATGATGCCAGCCGTCTGGGTGATGAAGGCCAGACCCCGCTTTATGCGGCAATCGATGGCAAGTTGGCTGCGATTATCACAGTCGCTGATCCGATGAAGGAAACCACGCCTGCCGCCATTGCCGCCATGCATGAGCAGGGCCTGAAAGTTGCAATGATCACTGGCGATAACCGCCGCACTGCGCAAGCCATTGCCAAGCGCCTTGGCATTGATGAGGTGGTTGCGGAGGTGCTGCCCGATGGCAAGGTTGAGGCTTTGAAGCGTTTGTCGGCTGGCGGAAAACGCATTGCCTTTGTGGGTGACGGTATCAATGATGCGCCAGCGCTGGCGGCTGCGGATGTCGGCATTGCTATTGGCACTGGCACAGATATTGCGATTGAAAGTGCCGACGTGGTGCTGATGTCGGGCGATCTGCGCGGTGTGGTCAATGCCATTGCAATCTCGAAAGCCACGATCCGCAATATCAGCGAAAACCTGTTCTGGGCTTTTGCCTATAACGTGGCGTTGATCCCGGTTGCGGCTGGTGTTCTTTATCCGATTACGGGAACGCTGCTGTCGCCGGTATTGGCGGCGGGCGCTATGGCGCTTTCGAGCATTTTCGTGCTTAGCAATGCGCTTCGGCTGCGGGCTTTCAAAAGCCCGATGGCCTGATGGATCACGCGAAGATCGGCGGCCTTTCTGGTCGCCGGTAATTCTTTATTTCTTTTGCATAAATGCCTCTGGATTTTTCATTTTGCCGCCTATCTTTCAGGGCAGGCAGTGTTGTGTTGCGCGCAAGGTCTTTTTGCTGCAACACTTCCACCAATCAGGAATACCTCGAATTTTCTTTATCCGTGCAGCTCTTTCAGTCGAACAGTAGTGCACGGTGGGATGGCAGTTACAGCTTTAAGGGGGTAACGTCTTGCTTGTTTCTCTGACTTCAATTGTTTTGATATTGATCGGCCTGGGGCTGGGTGCCGCGGGCATCTATCTCGTTACGCTGGGCGGCAGCTGGTTCTTCGTCATCGCTGCCATTGGCTTTTTGCTGACGGGCATTTTCCTCTTCAAAAGAAGCGCTGTTGCGCTCTGGATTTATGCGCTTGTCATTCTCGGCTCGCTTGGCTGGGCGGTCTCTGAAGTCGGTTTCGACTGGTGGGGACTGGGTTCAACAGGCGGCGTGATTGTTCTGCTTGGCCTGTGGCTGCTCACACCATGGATCAGAAAGCCGCTCAATGGTGGTGGTTTGCCGCTGACCGTTGCGACACTCGCAGCGCTTGTGGTTGCTGGTTACTCCATGACGCAGGACCCGTGGAATATTGCGGGTGATCTGCCAACCGATAAGGTGGCGGCAACGCCTGATCTTGGCGGCAATGTTCCTGATGGCGAATGGCATCAATATGGCCGCACGCCTTATGGTCAGCGTTATTCGCCTTTGACCGGGATCACGCCGGAAAACGTCTCGAAATTGCAGGTCGCATGGCAGTATCAGACCGGCGATGTGAAACAGCCGGAAGACGTGGGCGAAACGACCTATCAGGTCACGCCGCTTAAAATTGGCGATTCGCTTTATCTTTGCACACCGCACAATTGGGCCATTGCGCTCGATGCAGCAACGGGCAAGGAAAAGTGGAAGTTCGATCCGAAGGTTGGCTTCAATACGGATCGCCAGCACCAGACTTGCCGTGGCGTAAGCTATTGGAAAGACACAACCGCAACGGCTGGGGCCAAGTGTTCCGAACGCGTTTATCTGCCAACATCGGATGCGCGTCTGATTGCACTTGATACCCAGACAGGCGAAATCTGCACCGACTTTGCCAATGGCGGCACGCTCGATCTTGGCCATGGCATGAAATATAACCCGGCTGGTTATTACTATTCGACTTCGCCACCGGCAGTCGTTGGTGACAAGATCATCGTTGGCGGTGCGGTCAATGATAACTATTCGACCGAAGAACAGTCGGGTGTTATCCGTGCTTTCGATATTCGCACTGGCGATCTGCTGTGGAACTGGGATTCCGGCAATCCGGATGTCACAACACCGCTGCCTGAAGGCGAACACTACACGACCAATTCGCCAAACAGCTGGTCGGTATCGAGTGTTGATGAAGGCCTCGGCCTGATCTTCATTCCGCTTGGCAATCAGGTTCCTGATCAGTTGGGCATGAACCGCAGCGATAATGTCGAGAAATATTCGTCGTCTATCGTGGCGCTTGATGTGAATACCGGACAGCCGAAATGGGTGCGCCAGACCGTACACCACGACCTGTGGGATATGGACGTTCCAGCCCAGCCGGTTCTGCTCGACATCAATGGCGTGCCTGCACTGGTTGGACCAACCAAGCAGGGCGATATTTATGTGTTGGATCGCCGCACAGGTGAGCCGATTATTCCGGTTCGTGAAATCCCTGCGCCGACGGGTGCGATCCCGGAAGATCACACGTCGCCGACGCAGCCTATTTCTGATCTGACATTCAGTCCTGCACCACTGACTGAAAGCAGCATGTGGGGCGTGACCCTGTTTGATCAGCTGGCATGTCGCATTGCTTTCCGTAAGCATTTCTATGAGGGCCGCTACACGCCGCCTTCGCTGAAAGGCACGATTGTCTATCCGGGCAATTTCGGCGTGTTCAACTGGGGCAGTGTGGCCGTCGATCCGGTGCGTCAGGTGATGTTCGGCATGCCGACTTATCTGGCTTTCACATCGCAGCTTGTTCCTCGTGCAGATATTCCGCCACGTGGTCAGGATGAGAAGGGCAGTGAGCAGGGTCTGAACCGCAATGACGGCGCACCTTATGGTGTGTTCATGGGGCCATTCGTTAGCCCGCTTGGCATTCCATGCCAGACGCCGCCATGGGGCTTTGTTGCCGGTGTTGATCTGCGCACAGGCAAGATCGCCTATAAGCACCGCAATGGCACCATTGAGGATATGGCACCGGTTCCGCTGCCGCTCAAAGTTGGCGTTCCGGGTATTGGCGGACCAATGATTACGGCTGGTGGCGTGGTGTTCCTTGGTGCAGCCGTGGATGATTATCTGCGCGCTTATGACCTCACCAATGGTAAGGTGCTTTGGCAGGCGCGCCTGCCTGCGGGCGGTCAGTCCACACCCATGACCTATACGGTTGGTGATCAGCAATTTGTGCTGATGGTTGCCGGTGGTCATGGTTCGGTGGGCACCAAGCCCGGCGATTATGTGATCGCCTATACGCTGCCGAAATAAAGCGCTCGAGACAAAAAACGCCGGGAAATTCCCGGCGTTTTATTATTGGAAGCGTTTAAATTTTGCCGTGCAGCAATTCGCCCTTGCGCGGCGCTGTATGATGAAGCTGCTCCGCATTGTTATTGGCAAGCTCGTGGATGATCGGGCAATCGGGGCGATCATCGCCATGGCAATTATGCGCAAGATGGCGAAGCGTATCGGCCATGTTCTGCAACTGCTTCATCTTGGCTTCCAGCTCCTCAACATGAACCAGCGCAACTTTCTTGACATCAGACGATGCGCGGTTGCGGTCGCGCCAAAGTGCGAGCAGTGCTTTGATTTGATCGACGGAAAAGCCGAGGTCGCGGCTTGAACGGATGAAGCGCAGTGTTTCGACATCTCTTTGCGTATAAACGCGATAGCCGGAACTGGTTCTGTCAGCAGCTTCAATAAGCCCGATGGTTTCATAATGGCGGATCATCTTCGCCGATATGCCCGATGCGGTCGCTGCCTGGCCGATATTCATCCCGTTCCTCTCAATTTATGAGCTTTGCATATAGGAACGGCAGAACGGGATTCAAAGAGGTTTTCGCCGGATTAGAGTGCATCCCGAAAAGTGTGTAGCGGTTTTCGGATAAGATGCACGTTATAGTAAGTTTTAGGGCGCCGATCTGATAAAATCAGACCGGCGCCCTAAATGGCGAAAAATGTATTTATTGATAGCAATCAGGCGGTGAAATCGCTCTGGGTGCCGTGTGCTTCAATTGCCTGTGCAAGGCGCTGAAGCGCATGCACATAAGCTGCCGAGCGAACGGTTACATTGTGCGCTTTTGCGTGGTTCCAGATGGCGCGGCCTTCGCGTTCCATGATGGTCTTGAGGCGCTCATGGATTTCTTCAAGCGTCCAGTAGTAACCCTGACGATTCTGGACCCATTCGAAATAAGAAACAGTCACGCCGCCAGCATTGGCCAGAATATCCGGAAGGACGATAACGCCGTTTTTGACGAGGATTTCGTCGGCTTCCGGCGTCACAGGACCATTGGCCAGCTCAACAATCAGCTTTGCCTTTACGGATGCTGCATTGTCGGCGTTGATCATGTTTTCCATGGCGCTTGGTACGAGAACATCGCATTCAGCGGCAATCAGCTGATCCGGCGTAATGGCTTCATGGCCATGTTTGCCAGCGGTGGAGACAACCGACTTGTTCTGCGCCTTGGCTTCAAGCAGCGCATCAAGATCAAGACCGTTTGCGCAATAAACGGCGCCGGACGAATCCGATACGGCGACGATCTTATGACCATCGCTTGCCATAAGCTTTGCGATGAACTGACCGGCATTGCCGAAGCCCTGAACGGTGACGCGAAGCTGTGATGCCAGGCCCAGATCTTCCGATAGGTGGCGCACAAGATAGAAGCCACCACGTGCAGTCGCATCGTTACGGCCAAGCGAGCCACCGAGCGCCAGAGGCTTGCCGGTGATAACAGCTGGCGAAGACTGACCAACGATTTGCGAATATTCGTCTGCCATCCAGCCCATGATCATGGAGTTGGTGTAAACGTCTGGTGCCGGAATATCGCGATCCGGGCCGATGATGCCGGAGAAAGCCTGAATATAAGCGCGCGAAAGACGCTCAAGTTCTGCCTTGGAAAGCTGGCGTGGGTCAACCTGAATGGCACCCTTGCCGCCGCCATAAGGCAGATTCATGACTGCACATTTGAAGGTCATCCAGAAAGCGAGTGTTTCGACTTCTTCAGCCGTTGCTTCCGGGTGATAGCGGATGCCGCCCTTGGTTGGTCCGCGCGTGTCGTCATAACGGCAGCGCCATGCAAGAAAGGATTTACGCGAACCGTCATCCATGCGGATCATCAGTCGCACTTTCATGGTTTCGCGGGCGTATTTCAGTTTTTCGATAACATCCGGATCAATATTGATGTGGCTTGCGGCTTCATCAAGACGAACCAGTGCACTTTCAAGTAGATTTTCCCTAGTCACGAAATCACCTTTCTTGCGCTTAAGTGTTTTTAAATGCGATTTTGCGCAAGTCTGAGTACCGTTTCACGCAATAAAAGAAAAGAGAAAAGGACAATATTATTGTCCTATTTCCCAAAAATGTTTTGGATTTGTTCTAATATTACTTAATGCTAATATTATAAAGGCGGAGCTTATCCTTGTTTCAGGTAGCTGCGCTCAACACCTTCCGCGATAATCCGCTGAGCAGCCTCCCAAAGTGTGTCTGATGCATGGGAGATCGGGGATTTTCGGTCAAGCACAACAGGCGCGGTCACGCCCGGCGTGTGCCATGTGCCGCCGCTTGTGAAGAAGTTGTGCAGGAGCGGTTGCAGCCGATCCATTGCGCGGGCAAACTGCGCCTCTGCCGTTTTGCGCGCCTCAAACTCATCCCAAAGAGCACGGAACTCCAGCGCCTGATCATTGGGTAAAATGCCGAATATCCGGTTGGCTGCCTGTATTTCGCGCTCTTCCTGATCAACAATTCCGGCATTGTCATAGATAAACGTGTCGCCAGCATCGATTTCCACGATATCATGGATGATTAGCATTTTGAGCACGCGCAACAGATCAACGCTCTCATTCGCATGTTCCTGCAAAACCATCGCCATCAGCACCAGTTCCCAGGTGTGTTCGGCATCGTTCTCGCGACGGGATCCATCCAGAAGTGGTGTCCGACGAATGACCTGCTTCAGCTTTTCGACTTCAAGAATGAACTGGAACTGCTGTCGCAATCTGGTGTTCGGAACAAGACTTGTGAATTCGCTTTCAGATAGGTTGAGTGGCTTAAGTGGCAGCGCGTCAGTCATTGGCAGTCCGATCAAAGCGTTAGGCGTATAGTGTCAAATTCATTCCATTACTGTCTGGCTATGGCGATAATAGCAACTCTCAAAAGGCGTTTGCGGGTATGTCGCGAAATGGTGGTAATGTCGTATTTATGACGTCTTATGACGCAAGCCTGCTTTCCATTCTCCGCTTGAACCAATACAAATATCGCCAGAGGTTTTTCATGCGCCACATGGGAGCGTGAACCGTAAGACTGGTGGTTTGTATATGTCCCGCTTTTCGTTAGCTTCTATCGTTGGCAACGCGCTATCCGGCAACAAGAACTGGAAGCCACAATGGCCCAATGCCGAGCCTAAAGCCGAATATGATGTGATCATCGTCGGCGCAGGTGGCCATGGTCTGGGTGCTGCCTATTATCTGGCCAAAGAACATGGCATCACCAATGTTGCGGTCATCGAAAAAGGCTGGCTTGGCGGCGGCAATACCGGGCGCAACACCACCATCATCCGCTCCAACTATCTCTATGATGAGAGCGCGCATCTCTACGAACATTCGATGAAGCTGTGGGAAGGCTTGAGCCAGGACCTCAACTACAACGTTATGTTCTCGCAGCGCGGCGTGATGATGCTGGCGCATACGGTGCATGATGTGCAGAGCTTCAAGCGTCACATCCATGCCAATCGCCTCAATGGCATCGACAATGAATGGCTGACGAAAGAGCAGGCGAAGGAATATTGCCCGCCGCTCGATATTTCCCCCACTGCCCGTTATCCGGTTGTTGGCGCTACGTTGCAGCGGCGCGGCGGTGTGGCTCGTCACGATGCGGTTGCGTGGGGTTATGCACGCGGCGCAACTGAGCGTGGCGTGGATATTATTCAGAACTGTCCGGTGACGGGTATCCGTCGCGATGCATCGGGCCGTGTAACGGGTGTTGAAACACCACGCGGCTTTATCAAAGCTAAGAAAGTTGCGGTGTCGGCTGCGGGCAGCACGTCGATTGTTATGGATATGGCTGGTGTGCGGATGCCACTGGAAAGCTTCCCGCTTCAGGCGCTGGTGTCTGAACCCGTGAAGCCGATTGTTCCGTGCGTTATCATGTCGAACAGTGTTCATGCCTATATCAGTCAGTCGGACAAGGGCGAGCTGGTTATTGGTTCGGGTACTGATCAGTACACGTCTTACAGCCAGCGCGGTGGTCTGCCGCTGATCGAGCATACACTGGCTGCGATCTGCGAAATCTTCCCGATTTTCACGCGTATGCGGATGCTGCGCAAATGGGGTGGTATTGTTGATGTCACGCCTGATCGCTCGCCGATCATCGGTAAGACCCCGGTGCCGGGTCTTTATGTAAATTGCGGCTGGGGTACGGGCGGCTTCAAAGCAACGCCGGGTTCGGCCAATGTCTTTGCGCACACCATCGCACGAGATGAGCCGCATTGGATCAATGCGCCGTTCACGCTTGAGCGTTTTGCGACTGGTCGCCTGATCGATGAAGCGGCTGCTGCCGCGGTTGCGCACTAAGGGAGGTTTGATATGCTTTTAATCCGTTGCCCTTATTGCGAAGTGGAACGCCCGGAACTGGAATTCGCCTATGCTGGCGAAGCGCATATCGCGCGCCCGGCTGATCCATCGACACTCACCGATGAAGAATGGCGTGATTTCCTCTTCACGCGCTCCAATCCACGCGGCACGCATTTTGAACGCTGGCGGCATATCAATGGCTGCGGTCGCTTCTTCAATGCGGTGCGCGACACGGTGAGCGACAAGTTCGTCACCACCTACAAGGCCGGTGAAGCTCGTCCTGCTTTGGCAGAAACTCCGGCTACGGAGGCAAAATAATGACCGATATGCGTTTGAATAACAAAGGCCGTGTCAATAAGGCCAAGTCCGTGCGGTTCAGCTTCAACGGCAAGACCTATTCCGGTTTTGAAGGCGACACGCTGGCCTCCGCTTTGCTCGCCAATGGCGAACATCTGGCCGGTCGCTCGTTTAAATATCACCGTCCGCGCGGCATTCTTTCTGCTGGTTCCGAAGAGCCGAATGCGCTGATGGGCGTCTCACGTGGACCGGGTCGTTACGAGCCGAACACCCGCGCGACGGTGCTGGAACTTTATGACGGTCTCAAGGCCGAAACCCAGAACCATTGGCCATCCTTGAAGCACGATGTCGGCGCGATCAATGATGCGCTCTACATGTTCTTCTCTGCAGGCTTTTACTACAAGACCTTCATGTGGCCGAAAAGCTTCTGGAACAAGGTCTATGAGCCTTTCATCCGTGGTGCTGCCGGTCTTGGTAAATCGCCATCCGAACCCGACCCGGACACCTATGCCAGCCGCTATGCTTTCTGCGACGTGCTGATCGCGGGTGGTGGACCCGCCGGTCTGGCGGCTGCTTTAGAAGCTGCAAAGAGTGGCGCAAAGGTTATTCTCGTTGACGAGCAGGCCGAATTTGGCGGCTCGCTTTTGTCCGAACCAGAGCCGGTGATCAATGGCCGTGCAAGCTGGGATTGGCTCAATGAGACCATAGCGGCCCTTAAAGCCAATCCGAATGTCACGCTTTTGCCGCGCACAACGGCGATTGGCTATTATCATCAGAACATGGTCGGCCTTTGTGAGCGCCTGACCGATCATCAGGCCAAGCCTGCTACCAATGCGCCGCGTGAACGCATGTGGCGCGTGCGTGCCAAGCAAGTGGTGCTGGCGCAGGGCGCTATCGAAAAGCCGCTGGTCTTTGCAGGCAATGACCGCCCCGGCGTGATGCTGGCGTCGAGCGCACGGACTTATCTCAATCGCTATGGCGTCAAGGTCGGCAATCAGGCTGTCGTCGTCACTTCGCATGACAGCGCATGGCTCGCGGCCTTCGATCTTGCGGTTGCAGGCGTCAAGGTTCCAGCCATCATTGATGTGCGGGCAACCGTTGCCGATAGCCTTATCAACCGCGCCAAAATGCTCGGCATTGAAACTTTGACCGGCTGGACTGTGACGGATACAGGCGGGCGCCATCGCGTGTCCTCGGTTCGCGCTAATCCGGTTTCTAACGGCTCGGTCGGTGCTGCGCGCACGATTGCCTGCGATGTGCTGCTGATGTCTGGCGGGTGGAATCCGAGTGTGCATCTTTTCTCGCACACAAAGGGCTCTCTGGTTTGGGACGAGGTGCGCCAGATTTATCTTCCGGGCGAACGCACAGAGGAAAGCCGCTGTGCCGGTGCAGGCAATGGCAATTTCGATTTGCAGGCTGCCTTGCGTGAGGGTGCGGAAGCGGGAGCTGCTGCTGCCTCTGATACAGGCCATAAGGTGAAAGCGTCCGAATATGCAGTCGCTGGTGATTTCATCTGTGACGGTGTCAGTGTTCGCGAACTGCCAACGGATCGCGATCCGGGCAAGGCCAAGGCTTTTGTCGATTTCCAGAACGATGTGACCGCCAAGGATATTCGTCTCGCTGTGCGCGAGGGCTTCCACTCTATCGAGCATGTCAAGCGCTACACCACCAACGGCATGGCGACCGATCAGGGCAAGACGTCCAACATCAACGGTTTGGCTGTTGCCGCCGATGCGCTCAAGCGCCCGACGCCGCAGGTGGGCCTTACCACGTTTCGCCCGCCTTATACGCCAACGACCTTTGGCGCTTTCTGCGGTTACAATCGCGGCAAACTGTTTGATGTCACGCGCAAGACGCCAATTGATAGCTGGGCTGAACAGCATGGCGCAGCTTTTGAGCCGGTGTCGCTTTGGCGCCGCGCATGGTATTTCCCAAAAACTGGCGAAGACATGCACCAAGCCGTGGCGCGTGAATGCCGTGCTACACGTGAATCATTGGGTATGTTCGATGCTTCGACGCTTGGGAAGATCGAAGTGGTCGGCCCGGATGCTGCGGAATTTATGAACCGCATGTACACCAACCCATGGACGAAGCTTGGGGTCGGGCGCTGCCGTTATGGTCTGCTGCTTGGCGAAGATGGCTTCATCCGCGATGACGGTGTTGTCGGACGTCTGACGCAGGATCGCTTCCATGTGACGACCACAACCGGCGGTGCCGCGCGTGTTCTCAATATGATGGAAGACTATCTCCAGACCGAATGGCCTGATCTGAAAGTCTCGCTGACCTCGACCACTGAGCAGTGGGCGGTGGTCGCAATCAATGGCCCGAATGCGCGCAAGCTCATCGAGCCAATGGTTGAAGGCCTGGATATTTCCGATGAAGCCTTCCCGCATATGTCGGTTGCAGAATGTAAATTCCTGGGCGTGCCAGCGCGTCTGTTCCGCATGAGCTTCACCGGCGAGTTGGGCTATGAAATCAACGTACCCGCCCGTTATGGTCTGTCGCTCTGGAAGGCGCTTTATGAGGCCGGTCAGCAATATGACATCACGCCTTACGGCACCGAAACCATGCACGTTCTGCGCGCGGAAAAAGGCTATATCATTGTCGGTCAGGATACGGACGGCACGGTAACGCCTGATGATGCAAGCCTTGGCTGGGCTGTTGGCAAGCAGAAGCCGGATTTCGTCGGCAAGCGCTCGCTGACCCGCCCTGATATGTTGAAATCAGACCGCAAGCATCTGGTTGGTCTTTTGACTGTCGATCCCAAACTGGTTTTGGAAGAGGGTGCGCAGATTGTTGCTGATCCGAAACAGGCTGTGCCAATGACAATGCTTGGTCATGTCACGTCTTCTTATTGGAGCGAGGCGCTTGGCCGGTCGATTGCTATGGCCGTGGTGTCAGGCGGCAAAGATCGGATGGGTGAAACGCTTTATATGCCGATGCCGGATGGCAGTGTGCATGAAGCGGTTGTTTCGGGCATGGTCTTCTATGACCCCGAAGGTAAGAAGCTGAACGGATAAGGATTGAACCATGCTTATTGAGACAAAACCTTATTCGAACCGCAAGGTCGTTATTTCCGGCCGTGTGGAGATCCACGCGGCAGAAGATGCCGCTCGTTTTATCCTGCGCATTGCTCCGGCAAAGCTTAAACAGGCTGAGAAGGCACTGGGTGCAAAAATCCCGACAAAAATCGGTGATTTGATCCGCACAGATGAGACTGCCGTAGCCTGCCTTGGTCCCGATGAATGGTATATCTGGGCAGATGAGAGCAAAAGCACGGCGATCACGCAGGCTTTCGCCATGCTTTATGAAACCGAGCCGCATAGCTTGACGGAAGTCAGCCACCGCGAAATCGGCATCGATATTTCTGGCCCAAAGGCGGAGTGGTTGCTTAATGCGGCGTCGCCGCTCAATCTTTCAGAGATGCAACATCCGGGTGCCACGCGCACCATCTTCGATCACGCCCAGATCATCTTGTTGAAATGGGATGCCGATCATTATCGCATCGAAGTTTGGAACTCGTTCGCTGATCATGTTTGGACACTGCTGGAGCAGGTCAGCAACGAAGTTTGATAGTCAGCTAATTCCTTAGAAAACGCCGCCCCACCGGGCGGCTTTTTTGTTTTCTATGATCAACTTCAGCCTTGCCTTCTATAAATCCATATGTGAAGACTATATTCACATAAGAAATTCATGAGGAGGGAATTTCCCGATGTCGGAAAGCGAACTGCCGCTAAGCGGGCTTGTCGTTGTCGATATGAGCCAGTTTCTGTCGGGGCCTTATTGCTCGTTGCGTTTGATGGATCTGGGCGCACGCGTCATCAAGATTGAACGTCCCGATGGTGGCGATCTCTCGCGCAGGCTTTATCTGAGCGATACGGAAATCGGTGGCGATTCCACGATTTTTCATGCGATCAATCGCGGCAAGGATAGCCTTGCGATTGATCTGAAAAATCCTGATGATCTGGCTGCGTTGAAGAAGCTTCTCACACAGGCCGACGTGGTCATCCAGAATTTCCGTCCCGGTGTCATCAAGCGTCTTGGCCTTGATTACGAAGCCGTTCAGCAAATCAATCCGCGTCTCGTCTATGCGTCGATCAGTGGCTATGGCGAAGAAGGACCATGGGTTGGGCGTCCGGGACAGGATTTGCTGGCGCAGGCGCGCTCAGGCCTGATGTGGCTCAATGGTGATGAAGGGCAGGGACCAGTGCCCTTCGGTCTGGCGGTTGCCGATATGCTGGCGGGGGCTGCGGCCGCGCAGGGCATTCTCGCAGCGCTGGTTCGCCGCGGCATCACCAACAAAGGTTCGCATGTCGAAACCAGCCTTCTCGAAGCGCTGGTTGATTTCCAGTTTGAAGTGCTGACCACCCACCTTAACGATGGTCGCCGCCTGCCAAAGCGTTCTGAGTTCCGCAGTGCCCATGCCTATCTCGCGGCACCCTATGGTGTCTATCCGGCAGCGGACGGTTATCTCGCAATTGCCATGATGCCGATTGCGAAACTGGCACCACTGCTTGAAACAGATACGCTTGCGCCTTTCATTGAGGATGCAAAACTGGCTTTTGCCAAGCGCGATGAAATCAAGCGGCTGATCGCTGATTGTGTTGCCAGGAAAACGGTCGATGAATGGCTCGCCATTCTGGAACCAGCCGACATCTGGTGCGCCCGCGTTCTCAACTGGGAAGAACTGCTCGCAAGCGAAGGTTTTTCAACCCTCGACATGCTCCAGACGGTGACGCGTGAAGATGATGTTTTCATCACCACTACCCGTTCCCCACTGCGTATCAACGGACAGCGCCCGAAGGTGGCACGCGCAGCACCACGCATTGGCGAGAACAGCAAAGAAATTCGCGAGGAGTTCGGTCTATGAGCACGATCAAGCTTAAAGGCATGACCTGGAGCCACCCGCGCGGCTATGATCCGATGGTTTCCGGTGCCGAACAATGGCTCGCGGATAAGGGTGTTGAGATCGAATGGGAAAAGCGGTCACTACAGGATTTCGAGACCTTTCCGGTTGAGGAACTGGCACGCAATTTCGATATGATCGTGATCGACCATCCGCATGTGGGCCAGATCACCAAGGAAGGCTGTCTGCTGCCGCTTGATGTGCCGGGTCGCGAAGCGGAATTGAAAGCGCTTGCCGATGGCTCTGTGGGCCAATCCTTCCCAAGCTATAATTGGCAGGGGCGACAATGGGCGTTTCCGCTCGATGCAGCAACACAGGTTCAGGCATGGCGTCCGGACCTGATGGATAAGCCAGCCACCTCATGGGGCGAGGTGCTGCGTCTGGCACGCGCCGGGAAAGTTCTGTTGCCACTGCGCTCTCCGCATTCGCTGATGTGCTTTTACACACTCGTTGCCAATGCCGGAACGCCTTGCGCGGTTGAAGGCGAACTGATCTCTGTTGAAGACGGCGCGAAAGCTTTTGAGCAACTGCGCGAGGTTGCTTCGCTGGTTAAGCCGGAATGTTTCGGCATGGACCCGATTGCGGTGTTTGAGGAAATGGCAAAGTCCGATTCTGAGATTGCCTGTTCACCGCTGATTTACGGCTATGTGAATTATGCCATGCCGGGCTTCCGCGAGCGTTTGATCCGCTTTGCGGATATTCCATCGGGTGCGGCAGGTGTTGCGGGTTCTGCTCTGGGCGGTACAGGCATTGCAGTTTCTGCCTTCAGCAAACATCCTGAAGCAGCAATCGACTTCGCTTATTGGATTGCAAGTGGTGACGTGCAAAAGGGCCTTTATGCGGCTTCCAACGGCCAGCCCGGCCATGCAGGTGCATGGGAAGACGATACCGTAAACAATGCAACTTTAGGCTTTTATCGCGATACGCGCGCGACGCTGGAAGGTGCATGGGTGCGTCCGCGTCACGATGGCTATATGTCGTTTCAGGAAGTAGCTTCCGAACGGATCAATAAGGGCTTGCTGGACAAGGAGAAGGCGGAAGTTGTTGTCGCCGATCTCAATAAGCTTTTCCGCGAAAGCTTCTGATCAATAATGTATGGCTGGCGAGGAACTCGCCAGCTTGATCAAATTTACAGTTTCCAGAGACGTGTTGCATTCTCACAGAGAAGCAACGCTTTTTCGTCTTCGCTGCATCCTTCAAGAAGTGCATGGGTTGTCGCTACCCATGTTGAAAGCCCGGCATCGACATTGCTCGCAAGTGTGCAAACCGGCCAGTCGCTTCCCCATACAATCCGCTCCCAGCCAAATGAACGAATCACATGCTCGACATAGGGGCGCAGCGTGTCGACGGTCCAGCTTTCGGCATCCGCGTAAGCAACGACACCGGAAATCTTGGCGACCACATTGTCGCGTTGCGCAATCTCGGTAATCCCCTTCTGCCACAATTCCAGCGCACCTGATTTGATGTCCGGAACGCCGCAATGATCGAGCACGAATTGCAGGTCCGGAGCGATATCGGCGAGCGCCAGTACCTTGTCGATCTGGTGAGGGAGTGTGCAGAGATCAAAAGTCAGGCCAGTGCCTTGGAGCCGTTTGATGTTTTCCCGGAACAAAGTGCCCTCAGAAACATCATCAGGCACAACATGCAGCACGCGACGAAAGCCTTTGATGAAGGGATTGCTGCGGCTTTGTTCCAAATATGCGGCAAAGCCTGTCTCTTCCGGGCGGCAGGATGCAATTGCACCTTTGATGAAGCCGCCATTGGCAGTTGCTATCCTCTGCACATGATCAGTCTCGGTCTGAATATTATCCGCCGCAACGTCCACTTCCATATGCAGTGCGGATTTGATTCCGCAGCGCTCGGCCTGCTGTCTGTAGGTCTGAAAAAGGAAGTCGCGGTTAAGCGCCGGAACATCGCCTAGCCATGGATAATTGAGCGCGCTTTTGTCTATCAGGTGCAGATGGGTATCGATAATCATAGAAAACTCTCCTCCGATGTCATACTTTCAAAAAAGAAGAGAGTTTTCAAATAAGAATTATCAATCTTGATTAATCTGTTGCTCCGATGTCGGAGCCAACCAGTTTTGACAGGTCTTTGACGGTCTTTTGCAACAGTGTGATTGTCTGTGTGATGTCGGGTGCAGCAGTCGAATTGACGAGCGTGACATAAGGACAAGTGAGGGCTGCAATGCATGTGCCGTCCGGTCCAAGAATCGGTGCGGAAAGATTGTAAACTCCAGCCACCTGCGCACTGGGCATCATTTCATAGCCGCGTTCGCGAATCTGATCGAGCCGCTCATAAAAGCTGTCATCAAGCTGCGCGCTTTCGCTGCCTTTCACATATTCGGCAATCATCATCTTGCGTTCTTCCGGCGAGCGGAATGCCAGCAAAGTGTGACCGGAACCCGTATCAAACAGGCTGATATGCGAACCGACGCGGATCGAAATTCCCCAGTAATCCGGGGCTTCCTGCTGCGCGATCACCACAACGGAACCGCGATCAAACACGGCAAGCTGGTTGGCCTGTTTCGAGCGATCTGCAAGTTCGCGCATGAAGGGCGTGGCGAACGACGCCAGCCTGCGCACAGGTGCATGAAGATGCGCAAGGCCAAACAGTTTCAGGGTCAGCGAATAACGGTCGCCTTCGAGTTTGGTGACATAACCACGCTTCACCAGGCGGTCGAGCATGCGGTAAAATTCATTCGGGCTACGGTCGAGATATTTGGCAATCTCGGCCTGACTCAATCCACCATCGACACTGGCCAGCAATTCGAGAATATCCAGGCCTTTGTCTAATGCGGGTGCGCGGTAGCGATCGTCTGTTTCCAAGTTTCTTCCCCTCATGAATAGCTTGCTTCATATACGAATATCTTGCGCGATGAAAGATAGGATTGCATCGAAAGCGCCTTGACCGGCTGTGAATATTATGTTTGCATATAAATACACAATTTACAATTGGGTGTGGACACGGGAGATGTCCGTCATGAGGAGGAAAGCATGAGGAATTTTACGACATCCGTGCTGGCAGGTTCTGTTCTGCTTGCACTGGGTATGGTTTCTGCGGGGGCAGCTGACCTTCCGGGCAAATTTGAAGGCGTCACCATCAATGCCAAGCTGATCGGCGGTCAGCAATATGAAGCGCTCTATTCGCGCATTGCAGAATGGGAAAAAGCGACTGGCGCCAAGGTGAATATCCTGTCGAAGAAGAATCACTTCGAGCTGGATAAGGAAATCAAATCCGACATCGCTTCGCGTTCAATCAACTGGTGTGTTGGTTCCAACCACTCGTCTTTCGCGCCGCAATATCCTGATCTCTACGCCGATCTGAATGCTTTGGTTCCGAAAGAAGAAATCGAAGGCTTTGTGCCTTCGGTGATCAAGGCTTCGACGCTCAACGACAAGCTCATCATGCTGCCGCGCGCGCAATATGACGTCTCGGCGCTCTACTATCAGAAGAGCCTCTATGAGGACGCCGCCAAGAAAGCGGCGTTCAAGGAAAAATACGCCTACGATCTCGCACCACCTAAAACATGGAAAGAAGTTTCCGATCAGGCTGTGTTCTTTGCTGATCCACCAAATTTCTACGGCACGCAGTTTGCGGGCAAGGAAGAAGCGATCAATGGCCGCTTCTATGAAATGCTGGTCGCTGAAGGCGGCGAATATCTCGACAAGGACGGCAAGCCCGCTTTCAACTCGGAAGCTGGAGCACGTGCGCTCGACTGGTTCGTCAATCTTTATAAGGCGAAGGCTGTTCCTGCCGGCACCACCAACTATCTCTGGGATGAGCTGGGCGCTGGCTTTGCATCGGGCACCATCGCACTCAATCTGGATTGGCCGGGCTGGGCGACTTATTTCAACGATCCAAAGTCCTCGAAAGTTGCCGGTAATGTCGGCGTTGCTGTTGCGCCGGAAGGTTCTGCCGGCAAGCGCACCGGCTGGTCGGGTCATCACGGCTTCTCGGTCACTGAATCCTGCGACAACAAGGATGCTGCCGCATCGCTCGTTTGGTTCCTGACCAATGAAGATTCGCAGAAGCAGGAATCGTCAGCTGGCACTTTGCCAACCCGTACCGCTGTTTGGGATTACGTGATCGAACAGGCTGCTTCTGATCCATATAAGAAGGAAGTTCTTTCGGTGTTCCAGGAAACTGCAAAGACCGCTTTCCCGGTTCCGCAGACACCATCCTGGATCGAGATTTCCAACGCTGTTTATCCTGAGCTTCAGGCAGCAATTCTTGGTGATAAGACCTCACAGCAGGCGCTTGATGATGCAGCCAAGAAGGCAACGCAGATTCTTGAGGATGCTGGCGAACTCTAATTTTGCCTTGTGATTTAAACCTGTGACTTCATGGCCCGTTCTGAATGGGGCGGGCCATTCCAAGCGCATCCCAAAAAGTGTGTAGCGGTTTTAAACAAGATGCGCGCGCTTTGATGCTGGCTTAATGACCGCTTCGGAAGAACAATGTTTAAACGAATTTCCCCGCCGGTTCTGCTTCTGCTTCCGGCCTTTATCATTCTCGCTGCGGTGGTTCTGTTTCCCCTCGCACTTTCGCTTTATTCAAGCTTCACGCCATTCCGGCTGACGCGTCCTGATAGCCTGTTCACCTTCATCGGTCTGCGCAACTATCAGCGCATCATGACCGACTGGGTGTTCTGGGCTGCATTCATTCGTACGGTGATCTTTCTCACCATCGCGCTCAATCTGGAAATGCTGCTCGGACTTGGTCTGGCGCTGCTCATCAACAAGGCCACCCACGGCCAGCGCGTTTTGCGCACATTGATGATGTTCCCGATGATGTTTTCGCCGGTGCTGGTCGGTTTCCAGTTCAAGTTTATGTTCAACGACAATATCGGTCTTGTGAACAATGCGCTGCAATCGCTGGGTATCACCGACACCGCTATTCCATGGCTGATCGACGGCAATCTGGCGCTGTTTGCCATTCTGATGGCAGAAGTCTGGATGTCGACCTCGGTATTCGCCATCCTCATTTTGGGTGGTCTTCTGTCCATGCCGCAGGATCCGGTTGAGGCCGCGCGCGTTGATGGCTGCACGCCATGGCAGACATTCCGCTATGTCATCTGGCCTTATCTGATGCCATTTGCCTTCATCGCGATGACTATTCGGTCGCTTGATGTGGCACGCGCTTATGACATCGTAAAAATCATGACCGATGGTGGTCCGGCACGCCGTACTGAGCTGATCTGGACGCTGGTCGGGCGCACAGCCTATTCGGATGCGCAGATGGGACTGGCCAATGCCATGGCCTATGTCGCGATCCTGCTTTCGATCATCTTCACCGTAATGTTCTTCCGCAAGCTTGCAGCCGCACGCGCGCAAATCGGAGCGGAGTGGTAATCATGGCTTCCAAAACACTCTCTAATGATCAGCATCGCCTGCTGCGTCGCGTTAAGAAAGTCGCGTACCTCATCGGTCTGTTTCTCGCGATGACGATCATCTGCCTGCCTGGTCTGTGGATCGTGCTGTCCTCGCTGCGCCCGCCGGTTGAAATCATGGCAAAGCCGCCAGTCTGGATTCCGCAGGAAATCACGCTTGATGCCTATTATGCGATGTTCTCGGGTGCAGGTGGTGGCGGTATTCCGGTCTGGGATTATTTCCGCAACTCGCTGATTATCTCGGTGACATCCACCATTATTGCGCTGGTCGTCGGCGTTTCGGGTGGCTATGCCTTTGCGCGCTTCCGCTTCTGGGGCAAGTCAACGACGTTCCTCGGTCTCATGCTGACGCGTTCGGTGCCGGGGATTGCGTTGTCGCTGCCGCTGTTCATGCTCTATTCGCGCATCGGCATTATCGACACCCATTTCGGTCTGATCGTCACTTATGTGGCGCTTAATGTGCCATTCACGATCTGGCTGATCGACGGCTTCTTCCGTCAGGTGCCGAAGGATCTGGCGGAAGCAGCCCAGATTGACGGCTGCACGCGCTGGCAGGCTTTTTGGCAGGTGGAGTTTCCGCTGGCTGGTCCCGGCATTGCCACCGCAGGCATCTTCGCCTTCCTCACCTCATGGAACGAATATGCGCTGGCTTCCCAGCTGACCCGCTCGGTCAATTCCAAGACCCTTCCTGTCGGTCTTCTCGATTACACCGCTGAATTCACCATCGACTGGCGTGGCATGTGCGCGCTGGCGGTCGTGATGATTATTCCGGCGCTGACCCTCACATTCATCGTTCAGAAGCATCTTGTTGCTGGTCTGACGTTCGGCGCGGTTAAAGGTTGATATTACAATGGCTCAGCTTTCCATTAAAAATCTCGTTAAGCGTTATGGCACTGTCGAAGTGGTGCATGGCATCAATCTCGAAATCGCCGACAAGGAATTTGTAGCGCTTGTTGGCCCGTCCGGTTGTGGCAAGTCCACGACGCTGCGCATGATCGCAGGTCTTGAAAGCATTTCCGACGGTGCGCTGGAAATCGGCGGCAAAGTGGTCAACGATCTGCCGCCGCGTGATCGCAATATCTCGATGGTGTTCCAATCCTATGCGCTTTATCCGCATATGTCGGTGCGCGAGAACATGGGTTTCTCGCTTAAAATCGCCAAGCAGCCACAGGCGGAAATCGACCGTCGCGTCAATGAAGCCTCCGCCATTCTCGGCCTCGAAGCCTTGATGGAACGCCGCCCGGCACAGCTTTCAGGCGGCCAACGCCAGCGCGTTGCCATGGGGCGCGCCATCGTGCGCAATCCGGAAGTGTTTTTGTTTGACGAACCGCTTTCCAACCTTGATGCGAAGCTGCGCACGCAGATGCGCACCGAGATCAAGAAGCTTCACGCCAAGGTGCAGTCTACCGTCGTTTACGTGACGCATGATCAGGTTGAGGCTATGACACTGGCCGACCGCATTGTCATCATGCGTGACGGCCATATTGAACAGGTCGGAACACCGGATGAAGTGTTCAAGCGCCCCGATACGCAGTTTGTCGCTGGCTTTATCGGCTCGCCGCCGATGAATATGGCCGAGGCAACCGTGCAGGGTTCGGAACTGGTCTTTGCCAGTGGCGACCGTCTGCCAGTGCCTGCACAGTTCAAAGCTAAGGTGACGGATGGTGCCAAGGTGACATTCGGTTTGCGTCCGGATGATCTTTTCCCGACCGGTCATGGCCTGTCGTCGGGTGATGCCGGAACATCGCATGAGCAGGACATGACTGTTGCGATCACAGAGCCGCTTGGCAATGAAACGCTGGTCTTTGTCGAATTTGCAGGCAAGGAATGGGTGGCGCGTATGCTCAACCCGCGTCACCTCAATTCCGGTGAAGCGATTTCCATGCATTTTGATCTGTCGCAGGCGCATCTGTTTGATGCGGCGAGCGGCAAGAGCTTGGCGGTATAGTCATGGCACGCATTGAAAAAGTCGAACTGCGCATGGTTGACCTTCCGCCGAAGGTCAAACGCACGGATGCGATCCAGAGCTTTGTCAGTCAGGAAACACCGATTGTCACTATCACCGACAGTGATGGTGCAGTGGGTACGGGCTATAGTTACACCATCGGCACTGGCGGCTCGTCCGTCATGCGCTTGTTGAACGACCATCTGGTGCCGCTTATCCTGAATGAGGATGCAGATTGCATCGAAGCGATCTGGCGCAAGCTCGAATTTGCGACCCACGCCACAACCATTGGCGCGATCACCGCTTTGGCGCTTGCTGCCATCGATACAGCTCTTTGGGATTTGCGTGCGAAAAAGCAGAACTTGCCACTCTGGAAACTCGCAGGCGGTGCCAAAGATCGTTGTCCGCTTTACACGACCGAAGGCGGCTGGCTGCATATCGAGAAAGAAGCGCTGGTCGAGGATGCTCTAGCCGCCAAAGCCAAGGGGTTCTCCGGCTCCAAGGTGAAGATCGGCAAGCCACATGGTTCGGAAGATTATGCGCGTCTTTCGGCGGTTCGTGCAGCCGTGGGTGATGGCTTTGAAATCATGACCGACTGCAATCAGGGCTTCACGGTGGATGAAGCGATCCGCCGTGCAGAGCGTCTGAAAGAACTTGATCTGGCATGGATTGAAGAGCCGCTTCCGGCTGATGATCTTGATGGCCATATCCGCCTGACGCGCTCGACACCAACGCCGATTGCGGTGGGTGAATCGATATATTCGATCCGCCATTTCCGTGAATATATGCAGAAGGGCGCTTGCTCTATCGTGCAGGTGGATGTGGCGCGTATCGGGGGTATCACACCGTGGCTGAAAGTGGCACATGCCGCAGAAGCCTTCGACATTCCGGTTTGCCCGCACTTCCTGATGGAACTGCATGTCAGCCTCACCTGTGCCGTGCAGAACGGGCGCTATGTCGAATATATTCCGCAGCTTGATGATCTGACCACCAAGGGCATGGAAATTCGCGATGGCCACGCCATTGCGCCATCCGAGCCGGGCATTGGTATTTCGTGGGATTGGGATGCCGTGCGCACGCGGTCCGTTTCTGAATTTACCCGCGAGATCGTGAGGTCGTGATGGCTGACAGAATGGGGATGGTGATCGGGCTGAAGCCTGAGAAGATCGCAGAATATAAGAAGCTGCACGCGAACGTGTGGCCGGAAATTCTCTCACTCATTTCCGAGTGCAACATTACCAATTACACGATTTTTCTCAAAGAGCCGGAAAACCTGCTGTTTGGCACATGGGACTATCTCGGTACGGACTTTGAAGCCGATATGAAGAAAATGGCCGATAATCCTAAAAATCAGGAATGGTGGTCGGTCTGTATGCCATGCCAGAAGCCTCTCGAAACTCGCAAAGAAGGAGAGTGGTGGGCGATGATGGAGGAGGTTTTCCATCATGACTGAGGTCTTTGATCCCAAAAGCTTGCGCCAGTGGTGGGCGAAGCCCTCCAAGCCGAAGCCCATAGTGATTTTCGGCGCGGGCAGCATTGTCGGCGACGCACATCTGCCAGCCTATAAGCAGGGCGGTTTTCCAGTTGCTGGCATTTTCGATCCCAATTTCGAGAAAGCATCGGCACTTGCTGACCAATGGGGCGTAAAAGCTTTCGCAAACTTGCAAGAGGCGCTTGCCGTTGAAGGCGCGATCTTCGATATGGCAACGCCGCCGTCAGCCCATGCCTCGATCCTTTCACAATTGCCGGAAGGTTCTGCGTGTCTCATCCAAAAGCCGATGGGCAGCGATCTTGCCGCAGCAACGGAAATTCTGAAAACCTGCCGTGCGCGCAATCTCAAAGCTGCGGTGAATTTCCAGTTGCGTTTCGCGCCGATGATGCTCGCTCTTTACGACGCCGTCGATAAGGGCTTGCTTGGTGAAGTGGTGGATTTCGATGCATGGCTGGCACTTGCTACCCCTTGGGGGCTGTGGCCGTTCCTCAAAGGCCTGCCACGCATCGAGATCGCCATGCACTCGATCCATTATCTGGATTTTGTGCGCGGTCTGCTCGGCAATCCGCAAGGCGTTCACGCCAAGACCATTGGCCATCCACACCACGAGGTCGCCCAGACCCGCACGGCTGCGATTCTTGATTATGGCAACCGCGTGCGCTGTGCTTTGTCGATCAATCACGACCATGATTTTGGCCGCAAGTTTCAGGCTTGCGAGTTCCGTATCTGCGGGACTGAAGGCGCTGCCTATGTGAAACTTGGCGTCAATCTCGACTATCCACGCGGCGAACCGGACGAGCTCTGGATCAAGCCAAAGGGCGGGGACGACTGGGTGCAGGTAGAGCTTCAAGGCGCGTGGTTTCCGGACGCATTCTTAAACCGCATGGCGCAGTTGCAGAGTTTCGCCACTGGTGAAGATGCAGAACTGATCGGCTCGGTCGAAGATGCGTGGCACACCATGGCGCTGGTCGAAGCGGCCTATCAGTCAAGCGCTGCGCCCGCCACGCCGCTCGCTGCAAAACCGGAGTTCTGATCATGTCTGAACAGACGATCTATTTTGAAGACTATGAATTGGGCCATCAGCGCATAACCTATGGCCGCACGATCACCGAAACGGATTTCGTGGTCCACGCCGGTCATACAGGAGATTTCTTTCCGCACCACATGGATACGGAATTTGCAAAGACCTTGCCGGGCGGTCAGCGCATTGCGCATGGCACGATGGTCTTTGCAATCGGCGTCGGCCTGACTGCGACGCTGATTAACCCTGTTGCGTTTTCCTATGGCTATGACCGCCTTCGGTTCGTGCGTCCGGTGCATATTGGCGATACGATCCGCACGCGCGTGACGATCAGCGCAAAGGAAGATGACCCGAAACGGACAAATATGGGCCGCGTTACCGAGCGGTGCGAAGTGCTTAATCAGCGGGACGAAGTGGTGCTGGCTTGCGACCACATCCTGCTTGTTGAACGGAAGGCATGACTATGACGATACGATTTGATGGAAAAACAGCGCTGATCACAGCGGCTGCTCAGGGCATTGGCCGTGCGAGTGCGCTGGCTTTTGCGGAAGCAGGCGCGAAGGTCTATGCGACCGATATCAACGAAGCAGCGCTGAAAGAACTCGAAGGCGTTTCTGGCATCATCACCCGCAAGCTCAACGTGCTTGACGAGGCAGAAGTCAAAGCGCTCGTTGCCGAGATCGGTCAGGTCGATATCCTGTTCAACTGCGCAGGCGTTGTCCATGGCGGTTCGATTTTGGAAATGAAGGACGAAGACCTCGACTTCGCCGTCAATCTCAACGTCAAGGCGATGATCCGCACTATTCAGGCTGTGCTGCCGGGCATGCTGGAACGCAATGACGGCGCGATCGTCAATATGGCGTCGGTTGCTTCAAGCGTTAAAGGTGTTCCGAACCGCTTTGCCTATGGTGTAACCAAGGCCGCTGTTATCGGCCTCACCAAGGCTGTTGCTGCTGATTATGTTGCCAAGGGCGTCCGCTGCAACGCCATCTGCCCCGGTACGGTTGAAAGCCCGTCGCTTCAGGATCGCCTGCGTGCGCAGGGCGATTATGAAGAGCAGCGTGCAGCCTTCATCGCGCGTCAGCCTATTGGCCGTATCGGTCAGCCGGAAGAAATCGCCGACCTCGCGGTCTATCTCGCGGGTGCCACTTACACGACCGGTCAGGCGTACAACATCGATGGTGGCTGGACGATCTAGAGCTATCGCTATTCAGGCTCTGGCGGCCTGCAAACGGTATTCTTCTGCGCTTGCCTAGGCTCATGTACCTTAAAGTACATTCCGCTCCGGTTCTCGAAAAACACCATTTTCGGCACGCCATAACTTGAATTTCGACAGCTCTAGGCGTTCCACCGCCACCAGTTCTATCCCCACAAGGAGTAATCTCATGAAATTTCTTCGCTATGGCGAAACAGGTCAGGAAAAGCCGGGCCTTCTCGATGCAGACGGCAATATCCGTGATCTTTCCGCGCATGTCAGCGATCTGTCGGGTGCCGTTCTCAGCCCTGA
>NZ_JAVDQT010000002.1:0-658887 GCF_031454375.1 Brucella pseudogrignonensis | reverse complement strand
AAGGTTATCACGGTTCGTACGGCTTCTTTCTCGGCAACGGCTGAAGGCGGGTCGGCTTCAGTTGAAAGCGTGAACGCTGCTGCTGATCCTGCTCTGTCGAGCTTTGTTGAAAATGCACTGTCGGATTCCGATCGTCCGGAACTGACCTCGGCTAAGATCATCATCTCGGGTGGTCGTGCGCTTGGCTCGTCGGAAAAGTTCGAGGAAGTGATCCTTCCGGTCGCTGACAAGCTTGGTGCCGCAGTTGGTGCCAGCCGTGCAGCGGTTGATGCAGGCTATGCGCCAAACGACTGGCAGGTTGGCCAGACGGGCAAGGTGGTTGCGCCTGAACTTTACATCGCAGTTGGTATTTCCGGTGCGATCCAGCATCTGGCGGGTATGAAAGACAGCCGCGTGATCGTGGCGATCAACAAGGACGAAGAAGCACCGATCTTCCAGGTCGCTGACTACGGCCTCGTCGGTGATCTCTTTACGGTGTTGCCAGAAATGGAAAAGGCCCTCTAATTCTAGGGTTATAGAAGTGGGGGCAGCTCTCGGCGACAATCACTACTATTGTCGTCGATGAAAATGAATCTGCCGCTTCGAGTGCATATTCTGCCTCAAAGTTCGCAGTGCTGGTCTTATCCCATGCAATACGCCACGAGGGCTTTGGACATGGTATTCGTTCAACTGCAATATGCCCTGGGCTTGTTTCAACAGACATGGGTAATGAGCTTGCTGCTAAAGCCGATGAGCTAACCCACCCGGAAGACGTTGCAGCCTCGGTTGTTTATATTGGCAGTCTGCCAAATAGTGCGAGCGTTTCGGATTTTTTGGGCGAACTGCTTACTTGATGAATCTTATTAAATTGGTCGCTGCTGATCGGAAGGTGGTTACTCGTATAGAATATTGTCGCACCGAGTATTAATTTTACATATGGCAAAATGTGATTTTTACCATATATGACGCTTTTTGGATCAACTTTGTTCTCTCACTCCCCATCGGAGATATTTAGAACTAGTATCATGTGTGATTTCGGCGTTAGCGTTTATTGCAGGCCGGGGATCGCTGCGACGAGACTGCGTGTATAATCATTGGATGGGTTGCCGAAAATCCTGCTCGGTGGGCCGGATTCCACAACTGAGCCCCTATGCATTACCAGCAAGTTATCACAGATCTGACTCGCAACACGTAAATCGTGGGTGATGAAAATGATGGCCAAATTGCGTTCTCTTTGTACCTTCTGCAATAGCTCTAAGATCTGGGCCTGAATAGATACATCAAGTGCTGAGACTGCCTCATCCGCGATTAGAATTTCAGGGTCGAGCATAAGGGCGCGGGCAATGCCTATACGTTGCCTCTGTCCACCAGAAAACTCATGTGGAAATCGCTCCATAGCGCCTCGGTCGAGTCCCACGAGTTCTAGTGTTTGAAAGGCACGATTGCGAACATCCTGAGCATTTTGGCGATGTGCTATCGGGCCCACAGTGAGTGCCATTCCAATCGTGTGACGCGGGTTCAAAGAGGCAAATGGATCCTGAAAAACCATCTGTATACGCGGGCGCAGTGGGCGAAATTCTTTTTCTGAAAGTGGAGCTATGTCCATTTTATCAAAAATTATGGTGCCTGAATCCAGATCGGTTAATTTCATAAGCACACGTCCTAGTGAGCTTTTGCCAGAGCCACTCTCTCCCACAACACCCAGTGTCTGACCACGCTTCAATGTGAAGCTGACCTCCTTGAGTGCAGGCACGATACGCTTACGCCCAAACATTCCAGATCCAATATGATAAATTTTTTGTAGCTTTGATACGTCAAGAACAATGTCCGCACTTTCGTCCGCAGCCTTGTCATGTTCCCGCATGTGCGGGACTGCTGCTATAAGTCTCTGAGTATACGGATGTTTTGGTTTTTCCAACACGTCCACAGCCGAGCCTTGCTCAACGAGATTTCCCTTTTCCATCACAATCACACTATCGGCAATCTCGGACACTACACCGAAATCATGTGTAATGAACATCACACTCATTCCCTTACGCTTTTGAATCTTGCGTATGAGTTCAAGGATTTGCGCCTGTGTTGTGACATCCAGTGCAGTTGTGGGCTCGTCGGCAATGAGTACATCTGGATCGAGTGCCAGTGCCATCGCAATCATGACACGCTGACGTTGTCCCCCAGAGAGGCGAAACGGATATTGATATTGAATGACTTCCGGTTCTGGCAAGCCGACCTCAGTCAAAAGCTCAATAATTTTGGCATTACGCGAATTTGTGTCGCCGAAATTGTGTGCAACGAGAACTTCGGCAATCTGATCGCGAATGGTCATCAGTGGATTCAGCGAGGAAAGTGGATCCTGAAAGATGATCGATACGGACTTACCGCGTAAAAGCCTGCGGTCACGCTCCGGCATTTTCAGAAGATCGTTGCCTTTGAAATCTATCGAGCCTTCCGCAATCCGCATGGTGGAGGGTAGTAGGCCCATGATTGTATTGGCGGTGACCGATTTTCCCGAGCCCGATTCACCGATGATACAGAGGATTTCGCCTGCCTTTAGATCGAACGAAATATCCTGAACCGCAAATTGCCGGTCCATACCTGTGGGTAGTCCAATGCTCAAGTTGCGCACCGATAAGATAGCGCTACCCAGCTTCTTGTCTTCTAAGGGTGTAGCCGTATTCTGCATTATAATTGTTCCCGATATTTGAACGATGTTGCCAATTAATTTGAGCAATTGTTCTCGTTGGGATGCGTGGCATCCATATCAGAGACCGCTATCATTACGGTCTCTGATGCGTTTAGGTTTAGCCTTGAATGTAAATCACATGGGTTTCAGTGAATTCATACAGTCCATGTTTGCCGTCTGCACCGCCAATGCCAGATTTGCGGCGGCCTGCGTGGAAGCCCTGCATTGCTTCAAAATTCTCGCGATTGATATAAGTTTCGCCAAATTTTAATTCTCGACTGGCTTTCATCGCGGCATTAAGATTTGACGTGTATATTGATGATGTTAAGCCGTATTCGGAGTCATTAGCGCGTTCGATCGCTTCTTCCAGACTATCGACGATCTGGATCGGCAGGACCGGACCAAAAGTCTCTTTCCGCATGATTTCCATGTCGCTTCGAGCATTGATAATCAATGTAGGCTCGTAATGGAATCCTGAAGAACGTTTGGCGACTTTTCCTCCCGTCACAACTTTCGCCCCATCCGCTACAGCGGTCTCGACCGCCTTTACAACCTTGTTGAGACCAGCCTGATTGATCAACGGCCCCATATGAAGGTCGGTTTCCTGAGATGGATCGCCATAGCGAGTTCCTTCAAACAATACTTTGAGTTTCTCCACCAAAACATCATGCACGGGACGCTCGACATAAACACGTTCGGCACAGTTGCAAACTTGCCCGGTGTTGATGACGCGTGAATCATAAATTGCCTTGGCCGCAAGATCGAGATCAGCATCAGCAAGCACGATAGCCGGGGCTTTGCCCCCAAGTTCCAGGTTGATGCGTGTGAGGTTTTTACCCGCAGCTTGCATGATATGCGAACCGGTCGCTACGCTGCCTGTGAACGTAATCAAATCCACTTCCGGGTGATTGACAAGCGCTTCGCCGCAAGATGCACCACGCCCACCAACCAAGTTAAATACGCCTGCAGGAAGATCGGTCTCATCCACCAACTGCGCAAAAACAAAAGCATTGATGGGGGTCTCTTCGCTCGGCTTTATGACGATGGTATTGCCGGTGATGAGTGCCGGCGCCAATTTTCTTGCGATCAGGAAGAAAGGAAAATTCCAGGGAAGAATACCCGCAACTACGCCTATAGGTTTGCGTAGCAGTAGCATTGTTTCATTCGGACGGTCGCTGGTCAGCACTTCGCCTTCCAAACGACGTGCCCATTCAGCCATATAGTCAATATAGTCGGCAGTGAAGTCGACTTCTACCTGAGCAAGGCCAGCAGTTTTCCCTTGCTCTTTGATGATGATATCCGCGAGCTCAACTCGATGTTCGCGGAGTTTTGCTGAAATTTGACGCAAGTATCCGGCGCGCTGAATAGCAGGTAGTTTTTCCCACGCGGTCTGCGCCTTACGCGCGGCCTTTACGGCACTGTTGACATCGGACTCGTTCGCATCAGGAACTCGCCCAAGTAAGTCGCCGGTAGCGGGATTCAAAACATCAATATAACTCTCCGCTTTGCTGATGAACGCACCATCGATATAGTTTTGATAGTCGAGAGGTTGCGTAGAAAACTGAGCGGAAACAGATCGCTTTGATACCATTTATTCAACTCCTCCATATGATTAAATGACCATCGAGATGGGCAGGAAAATCACACGGCGGCCAGCAAATGCCGCCGTGTGGTCAAACTCATCGCTTATGGTTTTGGAACGACAGTGGCTACTTTGCGCAGCGGCGTTAGGACATCGAGTGTGATGGCCACACCCTTTGCAATGCGAACGATTGAGCCTGTCGTGATTTTGACTGCTTCGGAGTTATCCAGGCTGCAAAGAGCTTCACCTTCGATGACGACAAATGTTTCATCGAGATCGCGAGCGGGATATGCATATAGCCCTGGCTCAGCCTTCCATACGGCAACTTTTGTGCCGTTTTCAACATCGTCTTCCCAAATAAGGCGTGCATCAGAGCCAGTTTCACGGCCTTCAGCCGGGCGACTTGGCTTGAAGTCAACGTCATCGGCGGTTTCGTAAATTGTAAGACTCATTTTTTAATCCTCTGATATGAGTTGATGGTAAATCAGCCCTGATCTGAACGCGCATCAAGTGCATCGCGCAGACCGTCGCCAACGAAATTGAAGCCTGCAACTGCTATGGTAATTGCGACACCGGGAACAATGGCTAGCCAGGGTGCTGATGTCAGATATTGCTGTGCGCCATTGAGCATATTACCCCAGCTTGGAAGTGGAGGTTGAATACCATAGCCAAGGAAGCTGATATAAGCTTCCAATAAGATTGCACGGGCAATGGTCAGTGTTGCCGCGACGATGATTGGGCCCATTATGTTGGGCAGTATTTCACGGAACATAATCCAGCGGCCGCGAAGTCCAAGCATCTTTGCAGCAAGAACAAAGTCCCGGTCGCGTAGCGAGCGTGTTTCTGCTTCCACAATGCGGGCTACTTCCATCCAGCTGGTGACAGCGATGATCAGCGTTATCATCAGCGGGCTGGGTTTCACGAAAGCTGCCAGCGCCAGCAAGAGAAATATGGAAGGGAACGACAGAAATGCATCGACAATCCGCATTAATGTCGTTCCAAGAAGTCCTCCATTATATCCTGACACCACGCCAACGACTGCTCCAATACATGTCGAGAGCACCATCGCGGAAAAGCCAACGAGAAGAGAAATACGACCTGCTTGAAATAGTCGCGCCGCTATATCTCGTCCGAGCGGGTCTGTTCCAAAAATATGCGCGCCAGTACCAGGCGGGGCAAAGCGCGCCCTCAAGTCGATGTATAGCTCGTCAAAAGGCAACAGATATGGACCAAAAATGCAGGCAAAGGTGAGCAGCAAAATCATGGCGAGGCCTATGAGCGCCAGCCTGTTTTTCATGAACCTGCGGACAACGCGGCTTCTCCACCAGCGAGGTGCGTCGAGTTGGGGGGCGGTTTGTACTGAAGTGTTCATTAGTTTCCCTCAATCCAATCTGACGCGCGGGTCGACGAAGGCGACAAGCAAATCGGCGATGAAGTTGCCGATCAGCACGATAATTGCGGAAAACATCAACAGGCCCATTACAACCGGATAATCGTTATATCCAAGGCTATCGAGAAAAAGGCGTCCCATTCCGGGCCAGGTGAAAACGGTTTCGGTAACCAGTGCACCACTTAAAATTGTTGGCAACTGAACGCCGGCCAGGGTAATCATTGGAACCATTGCGTTGCCGAGCACATGTTTGATCAGTATGCGACGGGAAGGTAGACCTTTGGCCTTAGCGGTGCGTATGAAGTCCTGATGAATGACGTCGAGTGTAGCGCTGCGCATGTAGCGGCTCCAGATGGCCACATTAACCAGTGCCAAAACAACACTCGGCAAAATTAGATGCTTAAGGTAGTTAAGGATCGAGCCATCACCGATCGTGAACATGTTGCCGGCTGGTAGCCATTGCAGTTTCAACGCAAAAATATAAATCGCGACGAGACCAAACCAGAACGTTGGAATGGATAGTGCAATCATGGCTGCAATTGTGGCAACGTAATCGAAAACCGAACTCCGCTTCATTGCGGTATGAACACCAAGCCATGTTCCAATCAGAACGGACAAGAATGTTGAGCCCCCCATAAGAAGAAGTGTAGCTCCAAGATGTCCGGTTATGATTTCAAGAACGGGGCGACCATCTCGATAAGAATTACCCCAGTCACCTTGCAGAAGACGCCATAGCCAATCGAGATACTGGATTGGCAAGGGTCGGTTTAAACCCATTTGCTCCGCAATTCGATCAAGCGCTTCTTTTGTCATGCCGGGTGTCAGTGTGTATTGCGAAAGCGGACCGCCGGGCGCGAGATTAAGAACCATAAAGCCGATGATGGAGACTATGACGAGCAGTATCAGGCTCTGCCATAAGCGTCGTAAGCTGTAGAAAAACATATATACCTCCGCCGGAAGCGGGCGAATGATCCGGCTCAACAGCATATAAGCTGGGGGGGATGAGCCGGTTCGCTTGGTTTAATTCTTATCCGGACGTGAATGTGAGAGCCACTTGTGTCTGGATGCAACAGGCTGCTGCCGTGTATCAGGCCCAGCGCCAACTACGGATATTCCACGTATCAATTCGATTATTGATATTACCCTGGAAGCCTTCCATGCCAGTCTTGCGTCCTCGTACAGTCGCATACTGGAACATAGGGAGCATGGGTAGATCTTTGCGGATCAGTTCCTGAATTTTGAGGTAAACCTCACGACGCTCTTCCGGCACGAAAAGTTGTCCGCCTTTGTCAAGCAACTCATCGACTTCGGAATTTGAATAGACCCATGTGTTTTGTCCTGTCCCACCTTTTGCCGGAGAAGCTGTGGAGCGGAAGAAGTCCGAACAATCAGGATCGGGCCCGGTGAGTGGCGTAAGCCCAACGAGAACAGAATCGAACTTCGACATCATCCAGTAATCCCCCCACATCACAGCGGGAGGCAGATTGCTGATGCTCATGTCGATGCCGATATCTCGGAATGATTGTTGGATAAACTGCTGAGCTTGTTCACGGAGGTGGTTGCCGGAAGTGGTCGAGTTGCTGAATGCAAGACGAACCCCATCTTTTTCGCGGATGCCATCGGCACCCGGTTTCCAACCTGCCTGATCTAACAGCTCTTTTGCCTTATCGATGTTATATTCATGTGCCGGAAGATTGCTGTTGTAATAGAAGGATTCCTTCGGCATGTAAGATTCAGTTACGGTTGGCAGGCCGTAATAGAGCGCATCAATAATGGCTGCCTTGTCGAGTGCGTAGTACATAGCCTCACGCACAGCCGCGTCTTTGAAGAACGGACGATCCATATTGAGCGTCAGTGATTCAATGACTGCTGTTCCGACGATTTCCACATTCTTGCCCGGCAAGTCTTTTGCTTCGCCGTAATGGTCCGGCGTAATCCACTGTAGACCTGCTACATCAATATCGCCTGTTTTGAACTGAGTATAAAGCACTGTAAGGTCAGGGATGTATTTAATGATTACACGTTCCAGATAGGGACCGTCGCCGAAGTATTCTGGATTTGCTTCGAGTTCGATATTGTCGCCGGCTACCCGATTTTTCCATTTGAATGCACCAGTCCCAATTGGCGCGTTGTTGAAAGGTGCAGTGTTCTTATCCGTAACGCCGTCAAACGCGTGTTTTGGCACAATGAAGGTGGAAGCAAGGATTGCGCCATAGGATGCAAGCGGTTGTTCCATACGCCATGTAATTTCGGTGGGCGAAACGACTTTCAGATCACGGATCAGTTCATGGCCGGTTCGGCGCCAGATGCGAAAGTCTTTGTCATTCAGAAGTTCAAGCGTGAATTTTACATCTTCAGCGGTGAACGGCTTGCCATCGTGCCATTTGACATCATCGCGAAGTGTGATTTTCCAGTTGAGACCATCAGAAGAAATGCCACCATTCTCGACAGTCGGCACCTCCTTTGCCAGCAGCGGATAGAACTTCCCATCAGCATCCACATCAAACAGTGCGTCGAAAATAGCGAAATGAACGCCTTCATCGACCTCTACATGAAGAAGATGCGGATTGAAGACAGTTGGTTCTTGCGAAAAGCCAACAACAACCTGTCCTTTCGGCGCTTCCTGGGCAATCGCTTTGCTGCCGAAGACGCTGGGGATAGCAACTGTCGCGAGGCCAGCTGCCCCCAGCATCATCAGGGCTTGGCGCCGGGTTGGCTGTGTAAAACTACTCTTATATTTAGACATCACATTTCCCCTTGTTTTGCCGGTTCTTGGAATTTGTTGATATTCCGGCGCGGTTTTTATTTAGCCGCTCCTACCCAGCGACCGGTGTAGGCAATCAGAAGCCACTTATGAGCTCGATCTTTGAGCCGTCCGAGAAGCGGCTGAAACGGAAATCTTTGGAGTCAACTAGGTTAGGTCGGCCAAGAACCATATCAGCCATGAGCTTTCCAGCAGCCGGGCCTATGCCAAAACCATGACCTGAAAATCCTGTGGCAATATAAAAGCCAGGAATCTGTTCCAGTGGTGAGATGACCGGGACTGCATCAGGGGTCACATCCATGTATCCGGCCCAGCGTTGTGCAATTTCGGCCTGTTCGAATGCCGGGAATGCTTTCCTGACATGGTGGAGGGCAGTGTCTGACAAGCGATGATTAGGTTTAGGATCAAGGACGCGGTTATATTCAAACGGGCTTGGCTGATCGAGTGACCAGTTTTTTGGAAGACGCGCTTCATCAAGAAAACGGAAGCCTAGTCGCAGATTGAGAGAACGCCATTCTTTCTTTAGTGCTGGCAGAAAATCCATTGCGTAACGGAAGGAGTTCGGCACGATAGGCACGACGTTTTCGTGCCCTGAAGCAATAGTATATCCACCGTCCTGACGTTTACGCAGCGCAAAATGGCGTGACCATATTGCCTGTTCGGGACCACCTTCCACAGGCTTGGTCCGTAAGACTGAATTCATAACTTTTAATTGGGGTAAACTGATCCCGTTGTTGCCCAGGAATAGATTAGACCAAGCGCCTCCAGCAAGAACAACGGCCTGACATTTGATGTATCCACGCTCGGTAACGACGCCGCAAACCTTGCCTGCGGCGGTTTCAATACCGCGGACGGCACATTCCGTCATAACATGTGCACCACGGTCGCGTGCAGCCTCAGCAATGGCGGGGGCAGCTTTCTGAGGTTCCGCACGGCCATCCGCAGCTGTATATAACGCGCCTTTGATCGGGAGCTTCGACCCAGGAAACATCCCATCAAATTCCTGTCGCGAGATCATGCGCGATTCAAGCTGATATCCCTGGAGGTTCTGGTTCCATCGCTCATGTTGGGCATAATCTTCGTCAGTTGCGCACGTAAAAATGATGCCGGAGCGCTTATAGCCAGTGTCCCGTTGGATTCGGCTATCGAGTGTTTTCCAAATCCGAATGGCTTCTGCCATCAGTGGGATTTCGCGTGGATCCCGGCGCGAGATACGAACCCATCCCCAGTTGCGACTGGACTGTTCATGTCCAATGCCACCTTTTTCGCAGAGCGCAACACGTAGTCCGCTATCTATTAGCTCAAGAGCTGTAGATGCGCCAATAATGCCACCCCCAACCACAACGACATCGACTTCCGATGGCAGTTCGGTGTCTCCATGAAATGGAACAACAAATGGACCTGGCATTTCAAAACTCTCTCTATATACCTGTTGAACCGAACGTTTTGATGGGCCTCTCCCAATACCGAGTAGGGCAAAACGTTTGGTAGAGTTATTTACTTCCGATCATCGCGGAGTCGGACATAGGCTCGCTTGAGAATGTCCATTAGAATTTTCTGTTCGTTCTCAGGGATGATTTTGAAAAAGTCTTCAGACTGTTGAGTGACGATAGCACGCACCTTTTTTGCGAGCGCCGCACCTTTGTCTGTTGTGTAAAGCTCGTGTGCCCGACTGTCTTCCTCGGAAGTTCTTCGTTCAATCAGGCCTTGCTTTTCGAAGAGATCGAGGATGCGCCCCATTGCTGAGCGATCTTTCATGGCAAGCTCGGCAACAACAGATGGTCGAATGCCTGGATGGCTATCTATTAGAAAAAGGGCTGTAATTTTTCCTTTTCCTTTTGCGACTTCGAGTTTTTCAAGTCGATCATCAAGGTCTCGTGAAACAGATGAATCAATAATGCGGATGTAAAAGCTTAGCGTGTTCTCTAATACATCTATATCGACGTGATCAATGTTAGTAGGAGATGAATTTTCTACTTTTGATATAGCTTTTTTTGCCAATCAAATCTCCGATTATATTTATATTTTTTATGGCTATTTTGCTCATTTTCGATAAGCTAATTACATTTAGTGGACAAATGCAACTATTATAATGGACAAACACAACTATTTTTCGATTGAGACGTTGCAACTTGATCGTCAAAGGAAAATTCGTGAGCCATTATGGACGCTTAGGCGCTCGAATGATCTCGACGGAAAAAGCTGAGGCGAGGGGTCTCGGAATATAATCGCGAATAATCGCACTCGATTGAACTGATTTTTGGGAACTCCGGCTGCCGCCGTACGGGAAAAATTATGGTCAAATTCTCACCATTTCATGCCACACTCTGGTCTGCTACAGCAGTGGGCGCACCAATAACGTCGAGCTTACAAGAAAGCACGGAGGCCGATGTTTGTGTCGTAGGTGCTGGGTTTACTGGCCTTACCACTGCGCTTGAACTTGCACGCAACGGGGTTAGGGTTGCTCTTCTTGAGGCGCAGGAAGCTGGCTTTGGCGGGTCAGGACGCAACGCCGGCCATTGTACGCCTACATTCAGCTATTACACTATTCCTAAGCTTCGAAAGATGCTTGGCGAGCCTTGGACTGAACGTCTCATACAAAGGCAGACACGTGCGAATGTACGCGTTGCTCAGATGATTTCAGATTATAAGATTGACTGCGAATGGGTCCAGAACGGTTACGTTATGGGTGCATTGAGACCAGGAGCAATGGCGGCGCTTGATACTAAAAACCAGATGTATTCTGAAGTTGGGGCTAAGTGTCGTGTCATCGATAAAGATGAGGTTGAAGCCATAACCGGTAGCCCAAGGTTTTATGGTGGCTGGTATCACGAAGAAGCCGGCCATATGAACCCGCTGTCATATGCGCGCGGTCTCGCCCGTGCTGTTATGCAGGAAGGCGGACGCATTTTTACCAGTTCGCCGGTTGAAGATGTTCGCCCTAAAAATGGGAAGTGGGCCGTTAGTACACCAACTGGTTCCGTTCTTGCCGATAAGGTCATTTTCGCCACCGGTGCCTATACAGTTGGCGGTTGGAAAAATCTCGATCGTAGTTTCCGGATTATGGAAGTTTTTGTGGCAGCGACGCAGCCTCTTGATCCGGAAATGCGTAAGCACGTTTTACCGAACAACACCACAATGCATGATGGTCGTGGCGATATTTACGTTTACAAATATAACCGGGAGGGGCGCATTGTAGCATCCATGTTCCCGATGGGGCGTCGCGGTCTAGACCCTGACTACACTAGACAAGTTATGACTGATCGCCTCAAATTCCTGCATCCGCAAATCAAGGAATCTGTCCGCTGGGATTACTTCTGGTTCGGCGAACTGGATATGCAGCAGAGAACCATTCCGAGACTTTACAATCTCGCGTCCGGTGTTGTTGCATGCACGGGACTTTCAGGACGTGGAGTACCTACCGGCTCAATGCTTGGTGGTATTCTTTCCGAGTGGGCGATGGGAACGCCAGATCATGAACTGTCGTTAAAACCGGAGCCATTGCACAAGGCTCCCTTTTATATGTCTTTTGCGCCGCAAATGCAGCTTCGCTATTTCCGCTTTAGTGATAACCGGGCCGCGCGCCAAGAGGGCGCAGTTATTCCTCCACATGCTTGAATTAAAGGAAGTATTGCATGGAACACAAGCGAACGGTTTTGATTTCAGGTGCCAATCGAGGGATTGGTGTGGCTACAGCAAAGGCATTTCTAGTAGCTGGATGGAACGTGTCACTGGGGATGAGAAGTCCAGAACGGTCCATCTGGACGCCAGATGAAACTAAGCATCTCCATGCCTATGACGCCAACGATCCACAAAGTGCAGATCGCTGGGCAAGTGATGCGGCTGATCGGTTTGGGCGCATAGATGCGGTGGTTGCAAACGCCGGAATTATGATCAGAACGCCGGTCATTGAGGCAAGTGATGAAGATTTCTCGTCGCTGATGAATGTGAATGTAAGCGCTCCACGAAAACTTGTTAAAGCCTGTTGGAGCGAACTAGTTAAGACCGGAACTGGACGCGTCGTGGTTATTTCTTCTTTGTCAGGCAAGCGTGTGAAATCAGCCGCTTCGGGTGCATATTCTGTCTCAAAGTTCGCAGCACTGGGCTTATCCCATGCAATACGCCACGAGGGCTTTGCGCATGGTATCCGTTCAACAGCGATATGCCCTGGGCTGGTTTCAACAGATATGGGAAATGCACTTGCTGCCGCAGCCGATGAACTAACCCGCCCGGAAGATGTTGCGGCCTCGATTGTTCATATTGTCAGTCTGCCAAATAGTGCGAGCGTTTCAGAGTTTTGGGTGAACTGCTTACTTGATGAATCTTATTAACATGATCGGTGCTGGTCCGAAGGCCGTTATTCGTATGGAATGTCGTCGACCTGAGTGTTATTTTCACATATGGCAAAAGGTGAATTTTGCCATATGTGGTCGCGTCAAACTAGCGTTCATATTGACCTGCATGGGGTGGATAGCTGACTAACGGCGTGCAAGAAGTCGAAATAGAGAGCGGCTATTGTGCGGGTCGTTCAGTGCGCTTTCTTCCAGAAAGAGCCGAATTTCTTAAATCTCTGGTTGTTTCTGTTTTTTGACACCAAACCTATGTGTAGCTTTCCATGCCGGACGAAAAAGTACAGCACGATCATATTGTGCAGTCGCCAGCTGTGTTCTGCTACGGACATTATTGGTCATCGTAATCATGCAAGCACACGATAAACCGTTGAGCTGTCCGCGCCAGTAATGCAATTTAAGAAAGTGATTAGTAAGAATCATCCAAAAGACTATTCACCCAGAATTCTGATACACTGGCGCTGTTGGGCAGGCTGACGATATGCAGTATTGAGCTTGCAACATCTTCAGGGCGTGTCAATTCATCGGATGCCGCCGCAAGCGGCCTGCCCATATCTGTTGCGACAAAACCAGGGCAGACAGCCGTCGAGCGCACACCTTTGTCAAAGCCAGCATGGCGGATGGCATGTGAAAGCCCCAACGCCGCAAACTTCGACACTGAATAAGCACCGGAAATTGCAGATTTAACGCGCTTTGCCGAAAGAGACGCGACAATCACAACGCGTCCGCTGCCGGTCTTCACCAGTTCATCCCAGCACGCTTTCACCAACAAGCGCGGGCCGTTGACGTTGACATCCATCAATGTTGCAAATTCATCATCCGTTGCATCAATGACCGACTTGCGAACCATAATACCTGCATTGGCAACAACAGCATCTATGCGACCAAACCGCTTGACGGCGGCATCTGCCCAGAGCATTGCTGTCTCAGACTTGCTGGCGTCATAGACATGAACCTGTGTGGTTGCATCATCCGCCCAATCCGGCATGTGTGGGGTTCTCATGCCGAGAGACACGTTCCAGCCCGCATTCAAAAATGCTTGTGCCGTCGCAGCACCGATGCCACGATTAGCACCGGAAATCAGGATTGTCCGTTTTTGTTCCATGGTTTTTCCTTGAATCAAACCAGCCACTTTTCGGAAAAAAGCCCGGAACGCTTGAACTCCCGGGCCGTATTGTTTCAGAATTTCAGGCGTTCTCAGCTTTGAATGTAAACCACATGCGTTACGGTAAATTCGTAAAGTCCGTGCTTTCCGTCAGCGCCGCCAATGCCTGACTTGCGTCGACCAGCATGGAAGCCCTGCATAGCCTCAAAATTCTCGCGATTGATATAGGTTTCGCCGAACTTCAGCTCACGCGAAGCCTGCATGGCAGCTGAAAGATCACGCGTGTAGATCGAAGACGTCAGACCATAATCGGAGTCATTCGATAATGCGATTGCCTCATCCAGACTATCGACGATCTGAACCGGCAGCACCGGACCAAAGGTCTCTTTGCGCATGATGTCCATATCTGCTTTAGCACCCGTGATCAGCGTCGGCTCGTAATGGAAACCGGAAGCGCGATCGGCAACCTTGCCACCAAGCACAACCGTTGCGCCCTGCGCACGCGCCGTATCAACAGCCTGGGCAACCTTATCAAGGCCAGCCTGATTAACAAGCGGTCCCATGTGCAGATCATCTTCAACCGATGGATCGCCATAACGGGTATTTTCAAACAAGGTTTGAAGCTTTGCAACAAACGCATCGTGAATCGGACGTTCAACATAAACACGCTCGGCACAGTTACAGACCTGACCCGTATTGATAACGCGCGAGTCATAGATCGCCTTGGCGGCCAGATCGAGATCGGCATCCTTCAGCACGATTGCCGGAGCCTTACCACCCAGTTCAAGATTGACCTTTGTCAGGTTTTTGCCAGCGAGCTGCATAATATGCGAGCCTGTCGCTACACTGCCCGTAAAGGTGATGAGATCAACGCCCGGATGGGATGCAAGCGCTTCACCAGCGACGCGTCCACGACCACCAACCAGATTGAAAACACCCTTTGGCAGATCAGTTTCGGCCAGAAGCTCGGCAAAAACATAGGCGTTAAGCGGGGTCTCTTCGCTTGGCTTAATAACAATCGTATTGCCCGTAACCAGTGCAGGTGCCATTTTACGCGCGATCAGGAAGAACGGGAAGTTCCACGGAAGAATACCCGCAACCACACCAATCGGCTTGCGCAGCAGTAGCATGGTTTCGTTCGGACGGTCGCTGGTTAGCACTTCGCCTTCAATCCGGCGCGCCCATTCTGCCATGTAATCCATGTAATCGGCGGTAAAGTCGACCTCAACTTGTGCAAGGCCACGGACCTTACCCTGTTCCTTGACGATAATATCAGCCAACTCAACCCGATGCTCGCGCAGCTTGGCAGAAATCTTACGCAGGTAGTTAGCTCGTTCAATGGCGGGTAACTTTTCCCAAGCACCTTGCGCGGCGCGTGCAGCCTTGACCGCCGCATCGACATCTTCTGCGCTTGTTTCCGGTATCCTGCCAAGCAATGCACCAGTGGCAGGATTGGTAACTTCGATCAACTCGCTGCCAGCAGGTACAAATGCACCATCAATATAGTTCTGATAGTCGCGCGGAGTATCTGAAAACGTCTGCGACTGCTTGCGTATGCTCATTCCTGTTCCTCCTTGAGCGATGATAATAAAGTTCTTAAACTTTCAGCCTGTCCTCTGTTTATGCTACGTTTTTCTTTGCGTAACGCGGACGCAGCCGACTGATGTCAAACACCTTGGCGTCGACGCTTGTCGGGCTGCCGGTAATCAGATCAGCCATCAGCTGCCCTGCACCCGGCCCAATACCAAACCCATGTCCCGAAAAGCCCGATGCAATATGGAAGCCCGGAATGTGATGAACGGGGCTGATAACCGGAATTGCATCCGGCGTGGCATCAATGACACCAGACCATTCATTGAGAACACGCGCTTTCGCAAAGCCCGGAAAACGCAACGTCATGTTGCGTAAAGCCTTGCGCGTGAACCCCGAATTTGCCGGCGGATCCATAACGCGGCATTGTTCGAAGATCGTCTGCTCGTCCAAACGCCACTTGCGTTTTGTTGCAAGCTCCTGAAAAAATGTCGAATTGAAACGCAGGCTCAATTCGCGCCATGTCGTCAGATATGTCGGCGCAAATTCCTTGAAAAGCCGCAGATGATCGGGCGTAATGGGAGCAAGGTTTAAATTGCGCACAGCAATGGTGAAGCTGCCATCAAGGCGCTTGCGATAAGCAAAATCTCCTGCTCCCACCGGCATATCAGTAAGCCCTTCGACACCATCGACGCGCGCAACCGGGCCGATTACTTTAAGCTGCGGGAAATCAATACCCATATTTCCAGCAAACAGGCGTGACCAGATACCGCCAGCCAGAACCACCGCCTGACAACGGATTTCACCGCGCTCCGTTACAACAGAACTCACACGCCCTGCCGCTGTCTCAACGCCGCGTACCGCACAATGGGTGAAAATATGCGCACCCTTTTCGCGTGCAGCTTCCGCCATCGCTGGTACTGCGATCCACGGTTCGGCACGTCCATCTGTGCCAGTGTGCAAAACACCCAGTAGATTGCCATTATTGCCCGGAATTTTCTCAGCTATTTCGGCGGGAGTGAGCATGCGGGCATCAACGCCATGACGCTTGCCGATCTCGGCCCAGTTCAGCCAGTCTTTCAGTTCACGCTGGGTATAGGAGAGATAGCTGATACCAGTGCGCCGCCAGCCCGTTTCACGACCAATACGCGCATTCATCTGCGACCAGAGATTGACCGAATGCATACAGAGTGGCAGTTCGCGCTCATCACGCCCCATCTGGCGTGTCCAGCCCCAGTTACGGGCAGATTGCTCACCAGCAATCACGCCTTTTTCGCACACAGCAACCGAGATACCGCGCTCGGCCAGTTCAAGTGCCGTAGTAACCCCAACAATACCACCACCGATAATGACAACATCGACAGCTTTTGGCAGCGTTTCGTCACCCACAAATGGTGCGACCGGAATAGAAAGCGGCTTCATTTATAGAACTCACTTAAATGGTATTTATGCGTTGCTTGACTGATTGGCTTTACCGACCCGGACGGTCGATAAAATCACGCAGGCGATACCAACCCGTGAAGACCGGAAGGAACCAGGGCTTTTCGGAATAGAGCGGAATGGCCATAAATTTCTCACGGTCAAACGCAGATGGCATATTCTGCTGCCCAAGGATTTTCCGCGCGACCTGATAACCCAGATAGGTCATCAGCGCGACACCATTGCCGTTACATCCAACCGCAAAATGCGAACCGTCACGCTCGCCAATATGCGCAATCTTGTCGGCCGTCATGGCAACGCTTCCCACCCATGAATGGGTGATTTTAACGCCTGAAAGTTGCGGCCAGAGTGCTACCATGCGCGCATAAATGCGCTTTGCAGCCTGCTTCTCTGACATTTCAAAAACGCCGGGGCGAGAGCCAAAAAGCATCCGTGTACCATCCGGCGAAACGCGGCTGTAAATAAGATCGCGTCTAGTATCGGAAACCATGCGTCCATTCGGAATAAGTTCAGCCAGCAGATCAGCCGGTAACGGCTCAGTTGCGATCTGGTAGCTCTTCACCGGCACAAGGCGTCGGGCAAGCTCAGGAGATGCATCTTTTCCGGTATAGCCATTGGTTGCCTGAATGACATTGGTCGCCCGTATTGAGCCACGAGCAGTCGGAACAATTTTTTCATTGTTTGCGACTTCTTTCACGCGTCCGGCGCGTGCGTGTGAGCGCAGCATAACTCCAGCAGCCTTCGCACGCTCCCGCAAGGCTTTGTGAAACATAGCCGGATGCAAACCACCGTAATCGTCCACCACCATGCCGCCATGATAGTAGTCTGAACCTATCACCGAACGCTGCTCTTCGCGGGAAATCTGGTGCACTTTAACGCTGGTCTTCTCATTGAGAAGCGCGCCATGCCGTTTCAATGTCTCATAATCACGCGCAGTATAGGCACCGAAGAAGCGCCCTTTCAATGTCAGCGCTGCATCAAGATTTTCGCTCTTAATCAATGTCTTGAGATAATCAAAGCTTTCATTGCTTTCACCGATCAGTCGCGAAACAAGCGCTGGGTCAATGCCATTAATCGCACCACCGACTACAAGCTTCTGCGCGCTTGAAACCATGCCGCCGGAACGCGTGGAACAACCAGCACCCAGCTGCTCACTATCGAGAACGACAACCGAACGTCCGGCGCGGGCCAGATGTGTGGCCGCATTCAGCCCGGCATATCCAGACCCGACCACGACAACATCAACGCGTGCAGGCAGTGGATCAAGGTTGGTTTCCGGCTGTGCAGCCTCCCACCAATAGGGTGCTTCCTTGAAGTTCTCAGCATAAATATGGTCGTAACGGGACATTGAACGTCAAGCCCGAAGGCTCGTCCTTCTGAAATTTAGCGATGTCAGATGCGATGCGAGAGTTAGAGAACCTGCCCCAGGAATTCGCGCGTGCGAGCGTCCTGCGGGTTATCGAAGATCTGTGCAGGTGGCCCACTTTCAACAATCATTCCATGATCGGTGAAACAGACGCGATGCGAGACTTCGCGTGCGAATTTCATTTCATGCGTGACAAGAATGCAGGTCAGCCCATCTTCCACCAGTTCGCGAATGGTCAGCAGAACATCCTTCACTGTTTCCGGATCAAGTGCCGCGGTCACTTCGTCGAACAAAATAACTTCCGGCTGCATGGCAAGCGCACGCGCAATTGCGACACGCTGTTGCTGGCCACCTGAGAGCTGACCGGGATAGCTGTCTGCCTTGTGGGAAAGGCGCACTTTGTCGAGCAGTTTGCGCGCACGCTTTTCGACCTCGGCACGATCATGCCCCAGCACCTGAATTGGTGCCATCATGATGTTTTCCAACGCTGTCTTATGGGGAAACAGATTATACTGCTGGAAAACCATTGCCACTTCATGACGAAGCGGACGCATGGCCTTTTCCGTTTTCAATTCATGGACCTGATGGGGTCCAACGCGGATGGTTCCACTATCAATCGGGATTAGGCCGTTGATACAGCGCAGGATCGTTGATTTGCCCGAACCGGAAGGACCGATAATGCAGACGGCCTCGCCTTTTTTTACCGACAGATCGATGCCTTTGAGGACTTCAAAACTACCGAAGGCTTTGCGGATGTTTTGAATTTCGATAAGGGGGGCAGACTGGTTCATAGATTTTCTCCCTTAACTGCGCGTTCCAGACGGCGGGCAAACAGCGCAATCGGATAGCAGTAGGCAAAGAACAGGAAGAGCACGGTAAGGTAGAAGTAGACGAGCGCGAGCTCGCTCTCCATAGCAATAGACGTGTTCAGAATGGTGATGACGTCCTGAATGCCGGTTACTGTAGCAAGCGAGGTTGCGATCATCAGCAAGGCATAGAGGTTCATCCAGCCCGGGATCATCCGCCGGAACGCCTGTGGAAGAATAACGTAACGGTAGATTTGCATCGGAGTGTATCCAAGCGACCGTGCTGCTTCCCACTGACCAGAATGAATGGACTGCACAGCACCGCGAATAACTTCAGAAAAGTTTGCAGCCGTTGGCAAAGCAAGACCAATTGTTGCCTTAACAAAAGTCGGAAAAGGAATGACAAGGCCGAAAATACGCACTTCAAACGGAATGATGTAAAGCATCGCAAACAGCAGCACGAGCCAAGGCGAATTGCGAAGAAAGTTCATCACAAGCAACGCCGGAACACGCACCGAGGCATTCTTCACCATCGTTGCGAGACCCATAGCGGTTCCTAGAGCTGTAGCAAGTGCCATAGCCGCAATCGACAGCAGAATATTTAAGGCAAAGCCGCCAGTAATCGGCCAGCCTGAACCGGAACCAGTCAGAAGCAGGGGTAAGCGTGCGGCAACCCGGCGCCACTGATCAGCACCGCCTGAGAGCGCATCGACAGCGACCCATGTTGCAACAGCAAGAGCGATGAAAAGAAGAACAGCTCTCTTCTTATTCTCATATGTCATGACACTGTTCATCATGAACCTGCCTTGCCGTAACCGGGGAAAGCCATCCATGCTTCAAGTTTGGCCATAGCGTAGGTCAGAACCGATACGAGGCTCACATAGATCGCAAGTACCAGCACCATAACTTCGAGCGTACGGAAGTTATCGTTGTAGATCTGCCCGGCGTAATACATCAGTTCAGGGACAGCAATCACCGAGGCCTGAGAGGTCGTCTTGAAAAGATTACTCAGGATGTTTGTGAGTGCTGGAAGGCAGATACGCGTTGCGATCGGCGCTTCAATACGCCAGAACCGAGACCACCGACCATAACCGAGAGAACGAGAAGCCTCGATAATCGAGCGCGGCATCGTTTCAATGCCCGAACGGAATGCTTCAATAGCCAGCGCGCCACCAAACAGGCTTAGCGAAATAGCTGCGCAGGAGAAGGCACTTAATAACGGAACCGAAAGGCCCGTGGCCGGATCAACAACTTTCAAACCTAAAGTCGACAGCGTGAAATACGCAAATAGCATTTGCAGCAAAGGCGGTGTGTTGCGAAACACTTCGACAAAAAGCTCGATAAGCGCATCAAGCCAGAAAATACGCAGGGTTAGACCAAGCGCGCCCAACATACCAATCAGCACCGCAACGAATGACGAAATCGCTGCGAGCTGAATAGTATTGAGGACACCAATCACTAACCAATGCTGGTAGGTCGGATCACCGAGCCATGAATAATCAAGACCGAACAAAAGTGCCTCTCCGAGCTGAGCTTAGTTGCTTGCAGCAGCGGCAGCTTTGGCGCGCTCTGCAATATAATCGGAAGCAGGCATGTTAAATTCCTTCTCCCACTCGATGAGCTTGCCCTCGGCTTCGGCTTTGTGAATGGCTTTGTCTACGACTTCCTTGAAAGCCACATCACCTTCGCGGATGCCGCCGCCCATCGGTGCGAATTCATATGGCTGAACAGCGATCTTGTAGCCCGCCCAGTCTGCTTCACGCAGTTTCATACGCAGGGTGATGTCATCAAAAACAAAGCCGATGCAGCGATTATCTTTGAGTGCGCGATAGGCTTCAGGCGGATTTTTGAAAGCAACCAGCTTCATGCCGAATTCTTCAGTCATCTTCTTATTGAAGTAGGAACCCTGAATGCCGCAGACTGGCTGACCTTTGAACTGATCCCAGCTGTCGATCTTAGCTTCCTTTGCCATCATGACCGAAGGGCCGCCAGCCGAGACGTATTGTGTAGTGAAGTCGATAACGCGGTCACGCTCTGGTGAAATTCCAAGCGTCGCGAACACAAGGTCAACACGACCGGCCGACAAAAACTCAATGCGATTTGCAGCTACAACCGGTACAAGTTCAATCTTGTCTTCAGAACCCAAAAGCTCTTTGGCAACATATTTTGCCAACTCGATTTCGAAGCCGACAATCTCACCTTTTTCATTCAGATAACCATAAGGCGCATAATCATTTTTGACGCCGACGACGAGCTTATCGCGCTCTTTAATCGTAGCAAGCGTATCGGCCACGGCATTCTGAGCTGCCAGCACCGCACACATGGCCACCGTCGACAGAACAATCTTTCTGATCATTTTCGTTCCCTTTTTGAATATTCAGAATCCACTCGATATGAGGCCGCTGCTTTTTTAATCATTTTCCCATGCAGCCTTTATTTCATCATTGAACACTGATATTTCTCACTATACAAGTTATGTGCATCGTATTTTTCATAATGTGAGAATTCATGATCAAGAATCCTAAAACAGCTCCAACTGGCGGCACCCAACTTTTAGATCGTGCTGTGCAATTGCTTGATCTCGTTGCTGACGGTGGCAATGATGGGCTCACTTTGAAAAAGCTCACGGAGTTATCAGGACTTAACAACGCCACATGCCATCGCATTCTCAACACGCTCGTTGGTCACAAACTTCTCGCAAGAGATGATAAAAAACGCTGCTATCGGCTGGGCGCGCGCATGTCGATTTACGGGGCGCGGGCCGCACGGGGACCGGGTCTGATAAGCCGATGCGAGATTGCGCTGACCCGGTTACGCCGTCGTACCGGAGATACCGTGCATCTTATGGCACGGTTTAATCACGATTCTGTTTGTCTTGACCGCCGAGATGGAGAATGTGTTGTTCCCACCTTGACCGGCATGATCGGTGGTTCAGTGCCTCTGGGCGTTGGTCCGGGCTCCATTGCCATGCTGTCCTACCTTGATCAGGATGAGCAGGACTTCATCATTCGCGCTAATCTTGAACGCTATTCAGGCTATAAGGGTTTAACTGCCGACAGAATTCGTGAGCTAATAGAGCAAACGCGAGAGCGCGGATATGCAGTCGATGATGAGGAACTTATAAAAGGAATTGTGGGAATCGCTGTGCCGATTTTCACGGACGGCGTGACTGCTGGAGCATCCATAGGCTTCACGATACTGGGTGCAAAACTGGCTCCAAACTCGTTAACAGAATATGCTCGCATACTGAAAGATGAAGTGAATGCTATTCTAGGACAGTGACATTTTTTTGAATTAATGTGCCAATTTAAAATTATCAAAGAGATAATGTGCTATTCAAATCAATTGAAAAGATTGGCTTCTTTTGGGAAATATTATTGGTCAATTTATGACTGGGGTGAAGCGCATAAGTGACACGAAATTACTCTGACTTACTAACATATGGCAAAAGCTGACTTTTGCCATATGTTGAGCCTTGGGCTATGTAAAAGCCTAGTAAATTCCAGCAGTTTGTACAGATAGTCAGATCAGTAATTAGTTTCAGCTTCTTCCAGTTTTTAGAGAAGAAATAACGCTTCATCGTTGCGCACGAAATTTTATCATAAAAGAATGCCATGATACTATTTTCGTATGTTTCGCCAATTTAGATATCTTGAAACAAAGTTAATTGAATTTTATCTAAAAGTTATACTAAGTTGTATAGTAAAAATTAAATATTAAAAAACCCCGGCCAGCGTCGGGCGGGCCAAGTGCTAATTCGTAATCGGGGGGTCAATATTGGATAAGTAAAGGGGGTGAATATTCCGCTCCGATTGACAGCCTCACCAGCCGAGATAACTGGCCAAACTTTGGCCAGTTTACCAAGCACGAGGAGGAATCGGCGGCTACCAACCGCCGGTTGACTAAGCACGAGGATGGCTATTATCCCTACCCGCTTACGGGTGGGCAAGGTCAATCTATCGAAGCAATACGTTTCTTTTTGCTTTTCAACTGGTGGCTAGCAGTGCGCAATAGACAAGAATTGGCAAAGAGCGTGAAAATATAAGCTATAGATTTTATTATTTAAATGGTGCCGCTTAGCAGACTCGAACTGCTGACCCCATCATTACGAATGATGTGCTCTACCAACTGAGCTAAAGCGGCCCGGAACAGAAGTTCCCGTGTCCCGAAGGACTATCAGCCAATTGTGACCGAACGCTGCGCTGATAACTAAAAGCGGGAAGGAAAGCAAGGTCCAAAACGCACGTTCTGTATGTTTGTCTCAGACCTTCTTAAAAGATGGATCCCTTAATGGGCAAATCCCATTTATGCGCCGCCACAGATATGGTTGCGCGCTGCTGTATATTCTGATGTGAGGCGCTCAACCAGTTGTGACACAGGTGCAACTTTCTTTACCGCGCCTATTCCTTGTCCGCAGCCCCAGATGTCCTTCCAGGCTTTTGCACCTTCTTGTTGCACTTTATCGAAGTCCATTTTTGTTGGATCAGCTTGCGGCAGATTTTCCGGATCAAGGCCAGAATTTGTGATTGATGGCTTGAGGTAATTGCCAGCAATGCCAGTGAAGTAGTTTGAATAAACGATGTCGGACGAATTCGATTCCACGATCATTTGTTTGTAAGCGTCTGATGCGCGTGCCTCTGTCGTCGCAATAAAAGGAGAGCCAATATAGGCGAGGTCGGCGCCCATGGCTTGTGCTGCGAGAATGGCGCCGCCATTGGCGATTGCACCGGAAAGCAGCAGTGGACCATCAAACCATTCGCGGATTTCCTGAATAAGTGCGAAGGGTGAAAGTAGACCCGCATGGCCACCAGCGCCCGCTGCAACCGCAATAAGGCCGTCAGCACCTTTACGGATGGCTGAGTTGGCATGGCGGTTGTTGATAACATCATGCAAAACGATGCCGCCATAGGAATGGATTGCCGCGTTGACTTCAGGCACGGCTCCGAGAGAGGAGATAACGATTGGCACTTTGTATTTCACACAAAGGTTAAGGTCGTGCTCAAGGCGTTTGTTCGAGCGATGCACAATCTGATTAACGGCAAACGGTGCAGCTGGGCGATCGGGGTTGGCGGCATTATACGCGGCCAAACTTTCTGTAATTTCGGACAGCCATTCATCAAGCTGCGCTTCTGGACGGGCGTTAAGTGCAGGAAATGAGCCGACAATTCCTGCTTTACATTGCGCCAATACCAAGGCCGGATTGGAGATGATAAACAGTGGCGCTCCAACGACAGGAATGCGCAGTTTGTTCTTCAAAATATCCGGCAATGCCATTTTATCCTCCAAAATTGACGTTTGCGTAAACGTAATAGTTTTAACACGACTGAGGTTTACGGCAACACGAAAATATGCAGAAAGCGAGTGGAGCATATCGAGGTGGTTGTCCGTGAAGCCGCAGTATCTTTTGGCCAGAGGTTGGGGGAAAAAGAGGTATAAAGTTCGTAATAGACAACTTTATAAGGCGCTGCGGGTAGCCAAAATTGATGCAGAACCGCTAAATGCCTTGATTCAGACGTTAATTTCGCTGAGGCTCACTTAATCCGCTTCTTTCTGAGGACTCAGTCACACTATGACGGCCTGGAAACCTGCAGAATGGATTTTAGAAATCGAGGAAGAACTGCCCTTTGGAAAGTATCGAGCGCGCTATAAGAAATGCATTCGCAAAGTCGGATGCACATAGTCCGGCCACCCGGCAGCGTATCTATGAGGCTGCATGGGGCGCGCATGAGCGTGCGCTTGTTGCTAACACAGCACTCAGCGAAGAGCAAAAAAGGCAGCGGCGCGAGAAAGTCAAAGACGCGATCTCGGGTATTGAGAGTGAATTCAAGTCCACACAGGCTGCATCGGACCGGCGAGGCCCCTCGCTTGGCTCGCCTGAATTCGCTGATCCGGTACTTGGTGATAGCAGTTTTGAAACTGGTCCAGCTCTCGATAGAGCAGATATTCGGAGTGATCCCAAAAAGAAAAAACGCGGTTCGGCTCGGTCTGAGACCGCATCGGATTATGATGCTGGGGTTTCTCGCAAAGACCGCAAGAAGAAGCGCCGCTCGCCGCTTATCAGCGTCGGTGTTCCCGTACTGGTCATTGTTGTCTTGGGGCTTATCGGGTTTTCGCTTTATAACAGTTTTGCCGATTTCACGCGCGGAAATGGTTCAAGCCCGCTCCTCACTGAGAACAATATGGCCCCGATTAAGGAAGGTGAGGATCCTGAAGGCCGTAACTGGATCAATATTTTTACACCGGCTGATGTTACGCGCATGTCCGTTCAGGGTGGAGCTAAAGCTGACATTATGCGCGAAGGCACAAACAGCTTTGTGCGTGTGCAGTCGAATGGCGTGAACGATACCGTGACATTCGATGTCGGTGAAGGCGTGCTAAATCAACTTGCTGGTAAGAAGGCGACCTTCGATATTGTTGCCCGTAGCGATGATGGCAAGACCACGCAAATGTCCGTTAACTGTGATTTCGCAGGTCTCGGTGACTGCGGCCGCAGGCGTTATGACGTTCGCGATTCTGTGGGCGATTTCCTTTTTGATCAGGAATTTCAAGCAGGCCAATCTGCGGGACGCGGGGGAAAGATTATGATCAATTCCGATTTGAGCGGCTCCGGCAAAGCGGTCGATATTTTTGCAATTCGCGTCACGACTGCGGCTGCCGAATAATTAGCTCAGCAGCTTTTCCAGCGTTTCAAGCCGGTCCGCTTCGCGGGGTGGTTTGTCCCAGCGCAGGCGCGAGAAGCGCGGAAAACGCATTGCGACGCCGGACTTGTGCCGGGTTGACCGGTTAAGCCCTTCAAAGACAACCTCCACCACAAGGCCATGGTCAGGCTCAGCGCGCACAGAGCGCACCGGGCCGAAACGTTCAATCGTGTTTTCACGGACGAATTTGTCGAGCAGCTTCAATTCTTCATCGGTAAAGCCAAAATATGCCTTTCCAACTGGCACGAGAACGCGTGCGTCTTCGGGGCCAGTCCACACTGCGAAGGTAAAGTCAGAATAATAGCTGGAGCGTTTGCCGTGGCCTCGTTGCGCGTAGACAACCACGGCATCAATGGTAAACGGATCGCGTTTCCATTTGAACCATGGGCCTTTGGGACGTCCCGGTACATAAGTGCTGTCGTGCCGTTTGAGCATAAGCCCTTCAATAACCGGATGGGGCGGGTTGAGGCGTAGTTGCGCGAGTTGGTTAAAGTCTGAAAACTGAAGGACCGGCGACAAATCAAACCGGCGCTTATCGAGCTTTTCTACAAATTGAGCGAGCCGCGCACGTCGCTCTGAAAAGGGCAGCGCTCGCAAATCTTCGCCTGATTGCTGCGTGCCATCCTGCAAAAGATCATAGGCGCGGATGAAGGCCGGATATTCGCGCAACTGTTTGGTCGTAACTGTTTTGCGATTAAGCCGCTGCTGCAAATCGGAAAAGGTTGCGGTTTCGATGCCCGTTTCGCCGTGATGGCCCACCAGCAATTCGCCATCAATCGAGCCTTCGAAATCCATGGCCTCCAGCACATCGGGAAAAGTGTCGGAAATATCATCGCCGGTGCGAGAGTAAAGCCGCCGTACGCCATTTTCGGATACGGCCTGCACACGAATGCCATCCCATTTCCATTCTGCACTATAGGCGGATGGATCAAGCACGGGAATTTCGGCCTCATCCAGTGCCGTTGCCAGCATCACCGGTCTGAATGGTGCATCGGCGGTGGCCGCAGGCTTTGGAGCTTTGCCTTCCAGCCATTCGAACAGTGCGGTGTAAGGCTGAATCTGGCCGTGCCACAGCTCTTCGATTTCAACCACGTCTACGTCACCGAAGTTCGCTAGCGCCTGTTTTGCAAGGCGTGCTGAAACACCGATGCGTAAGCCGCCAGTCACGAGTTTCAGAAGAGCATAGCGTTCGGAAATGCCAAGCACATCAAGCCAGCTTGCAATGAGCAATGGACCTTCGCGGCGTGAAGCATTCTGCAATTCATGCACAACCACGCTGAGCGACAGATTGGCACCTGCTGGCGTTTCATTTGGGCCGGGCCAGATTAGTGAGATCGTTTCGGCAAGATCGCCGACATAATCGTAAGAATAGGCAAAAAGCGTCGGATCGATACGATCAGTCATGAGCGCGCGCAGCATTGCAGGTTTGACGCTTTGCAATTCCAGATCGCGTGTAATCGCTGCGAGCGCCAGCCCTCGGTCTGGATCCGGCGTGGTGCGGAAATAATCGACCAATAGGCGCAATTTTCCATTGCGCTGCGGTGTGAGAACAAGGCGGTCGAGAAGTTCAGCGAAAGCGCGCATCAGTCTCCTTCGTCCTCATAGCCGATAAGATGCAGCGGTCTCGCTGGAATGTTCTGCAATTCGCACCAGCGAACCAGCGCTTCTTCGCGTCCATGTGTGACCCAGACCTCGGCGGGTTTTATTTCACTGATGGTGGCGGTGAGCTCATCCCAGTCGCAGTGATCGGAAATGATCAGAGGCAATTCCACGCCGCGTTGCTTGGCACGCTGACGGATGCGCATCCATCCCGATGCGAATGCGGGCAGGGGGTCCGGAAAGCGTCGTGCCCAGCGATCAGCCAACGCAGACGGCGGGCCAATGACGATCTTTCCAGCAAAATTGGGCGCTACTTCACCACGTTCAAGCGTTGCAGGTTCCAGCTTGCCGAGATCGATGCCTTGCGATTGATAGTAATCGCAGAGTTTTTGCAAACTGCCATGGATATAGATCGGTTCGTCATAACCTGCATTGCGGATGAGTTTTATAACGCGCTGTGCTTTTCCAAGGGAATAAGCCCCGACCAAATGTGCGCGCTCAGGGAATTGTTTGAGCGATTTGAGCAGTGTCGCGATTTCGTGTGCCGCTTCAGGATGCCGAAAAACCGGAAGAGCAAATGTTGCCTCCGTGATAAAAACATCGCAAGCGACGGGCTCAAAAGGTGCGCAGGTTGGGTCGGATGCGCGTTTATAGTCACCCGATGCTACAATACGCGTGCCGTTTTGCTCGACCGCAATCTGTGCAGACCCTAGCACGTGCCCCGCGGGGTGAAAGCTGACTGTGACGCCATTAACATTGAGCACGTCGCCCAAACCGGTATGCTGCGTACTGCCTGCAAAATCTGCGCCATAGCGGATCGCCATGATATCCAGAGTTTGCCGGGTCGCGAGCACATTGCCATGACCAGCGCGCGCATGATCGGAATGACCATGCGTGATCAACGCACGATCAACTGGCCGCACCGGATCGATATAAAAATCGCCGGGCGGGCAGTAAAGACCTTTGGGTGTGGAGTGCAGAAGCTCGTTGAAGCGCATGAATGGTTAGATAGGTCAGCACCTTCGCGCTGGAAAGAGCCAATGAAAAGACTCCTATAAAATGAGAACAAAAGTGAACAAACATCTTGGCGGAAAGACTTGTGAGCACTAGATTGGTGGAGTGACGCTGAACCTGACCCCGACCACACCAACGGATGCCTTTGATCTGCCAGACCGTTTTGTAAAATGGTTTGCACAGAAGGGCTGGTCGCCGCGTGCTCATCAGCTGCAGTTGCTTTCACGCGCCGAACAGGGGCAATCGACGCTGCTGATCGCGCCTACAGGTGCTGGCAAAACACTGGCTGGCTTTCTGCCTGCGCTGGTCGATCTGGAGCAACGGGGCAGAAAAAAGCCGGGCATGGCAAAACAACAAGGCGTGCATACGCTTTACATATCGCCGCTTAAGGCGCTTGCAGTCGATATTCATCGCAATCTGACCATGCCAGTCGAGGAAATGGGTCTCGACATTACGATTGAGACCCGCACTGGCGATACGCCCGCACATAAGCGTCAGCGGCAGAAACTGGCGCCACCTGACATTCTTCTGACAACGCCGGAACAGCTTGCTTTGCTGATCGCTTCCAAAGGCGCAGAGCAGTTTTTCAAAGGCCTGCGTTACGTGGTGCTGGATGAGTTGCATTCGCTGGTTATTTCCAAACGTGGTCATCTGCTCGCGCTGGGGCTTGCGCGTTTGCGCCGTTTGCAACCACAACTGCAAACAATTGGCCTGTCGGCAACTGTCGCGCAGCCCGATGAGTTGCGTCGCTGGCTGGTCGAGCAGGATGACACTGACCCGAAATCTGGTCTCGTGACGGTTGATGGTGGAGCAAAGCCTGAAATTACCATTCTCGATTCCGAAGAGCGTGTGCCATGGGCCGGGCATTCTTCACGCTATGCGATCCCAGATATTTATGAGGCGGTCCGCGCCCATCGCACGACGCTATTGTTCGTCAATACGCGCAGTCAGGCGGAGATGCTGTTTCAGGAGCTCTGGCGCGTCAATGAGGATACGCTGCCAATTGCCCTACATCATGGCTCGCTTGATGCCAGTCAGCGCCGCAAGGTTGAACAGGCCATGGCAGCCAACACATTGCGTGCTGTGGTCGCTACCTCAACGCTTGATCTTGGCATCGACTGGGGCGATGTCGATCTGGTCATTCACGTCGGCGCGCCAAAGGGTGCCAGCCGTCTTGCGCAGCGTATCGGTCGTGCCAATCACCGCATGGATGAGCCAAGCCGCGCCATTCTTGTGCCTGCCAATCGTTTTGAGGTGATGGAGTGCCGCGCAGCGCTCGATGCAAATTATATTGGAGCACAGGATACTCTGCCATTGATCGATGGTGCGTTGGATGTGCTGGCACAGCATGTTCTGGGCATGGCCTGTGCCGAGCCGTTTAATGCCGATCAGCTTTATCGAGAGGTGCAGAGTGCTGCGCCATATTCAAATCTCACGCGTGAAACCTTTGATCAAATTCTCGATTTTGTGGCAACCGGCGGCTATGCGCTTAAAACCTATGAGCGCTTCGCCAAAATCCGTAAGACTGCCGATGGCACATGGCGGGTTTCAAATCCGCGCATTGCGCAGCAATATCGTCTTAACATTGGGACGATTGTTGAAGCGCCGGAGCTGAATGTCAGGCTTACGCGTGGCGGTAAGGGAGCGAATGCGAGAGGTGGCCGTGTTCTGGGCCGGATAGAGGAATATTTCCTCGAAACACTGACGCCGGGAGATACATTTCTTTTTGCAGGCAAGGTTCTACGGTTTGAAGGGATTCGTGAAAACGAATGCATGGCTTCTAATGCAGCCGGGCAGGATGCCAAAATCCCGGTCTATGCTGGCGGCAAATTTCCGCTTTCAACCTATCTCGCCTCTCAGGTGCGTGCGATGCTCGCAGACCGTTCGCGCTGGCAGTTTCTGCCCGAACAAGTGAGAGAATGGCTGGAAGTGCAGGCGTTCAAGTCGGTTCTGCCGCGTACGGATGAATTGTTGATCGAGACTTTTCCCAAGGGCGGACGGTTTTACATGGTCGCCTATCCTTTCGAGGGCAGGCTGGCACATCAGACGCTTGGTATGCTGCTGACACGTCGTCTGGAGCGAATGGGCGCGCATCCGCTTGGTTTTGTCGCGACCGACTATTCACTGGGGCTTTGGGGCCTAAAAGATATGGGTGCTATGATTGCTGCGGGTAAACTTAATCTGACGCGCCTGTTTGATGAGGATATGCTGGGCGATGATCTCGAAGCATGGCTTGATGAAAGTTATCTTCTGAAGCGAACTTTCCGCAATTGTGCCGTGATTTCAGGGCTTATCGAGCGACGGCATCCGGGGCTCGAGAAAACGGGCCGTCAGGTGACGGTGTCAACGGATCTGATTTATGACGTGCTGCGCACCCACGAGCCGGATCATATTTTGTTACAGGCAACGCGTGCTGATGCTGCGACCGGTCTTTTAGACATTAAGCGTCTGGGTGATATGTTGGCGCGTGTGAAGGGTCATCTGCTGCATAAACCGCTGGATCGTATTTCGCCGCTGGCGCTGCCTGTTATGCTTGAAATCGGGCGCGAACGCGTGGCAGGTGAAGGCGATGACATGCTGCTTGAAGAGGCAGCGGATGAACTGATCAGAGAAGCGATAGAATGACCGCAGTTTGGGGAAATGGTGAGGCTTACAGTCTTGCGCATAGTGAGGTGCGCGGGGTCGCGACCATTTATGATCCCTGTGGTGCGCTGTATTTGCCAGACCTTCATATGTTGGTCGTGTCTGACCTGCATCTTGAGAAAGGTTCGTCGTTTGCCCGACGCGGCCAGCTCATTCCGCCTTATGATACTGCCGCGACGCTCGATATGCTGGCCACTGTGATTGCGCGCTATCAGCCGCGCATAGTGATCAGTCTTGGTGACAGTTTTCATGATGCAAAGGCCAGCGAGCGGCTGCCGTCGCTATATGCAATCCGTCTTAAATCACTTATGGAGCGCCGCGACTGGTTCTGGATTACGGGTAATCATGATCCTGATCGACCCGTTGATTTACCTGGTGACTGTATTGATGAGCTGGCAATCGGACCACTTACATTCCGGCATGAGCCATCTCGAACAACGGCGCAAGGTGAGGTGGCAGGCCATCTTCATCCGGCTGCGCGGATTGTGCGGCGCGGACGCTCGGTTCGGCGTCCATGTTTTGCGAGCGATGGTCAACGGCTGATTATGCCAGCTTTCGGCGCCTATACCGGCGCACTCAATGTGTTGGATCGTGCATTTCGCGGGCTGTTTGTGGATACAACGTTGCGCGCTTACATGCTAGGGCAGGGCAAGGTTTACCCGATTGCACATGCTGCGCTGGTCGGAGGTTAATCGCGCTTAAACAGAATGCGGCCTGCCCATCCGGTGAAGACGGCTAGAAACACAGCAAACAAACCATAATAGAAGCTGTATTTATGTGCCGCATCATAAATGCTTTGCTCGACACCGGCTTTTACAATTTCAAGGCTTGCATTGGCTTCACGCAGGAAAACGCCATTGCGGAACAGTAGTGCGCGGGCGCGATGACGCCCTACAGGCACATTGGCTGAAAGGTTAAGCGTTGCGCGAAACAGAGTGCGTGAGAGAAACTCAACGCCACCGATACGTTGGCTGTATAGTCCTTGCCGGATTTTCATCTCGCGCAATTCATTTCCAAATTTTGGAATGTTGCCAGACAGGCTGGCTGGATCTTCCGGCCGCAGATAAAAATTGCGTACACCAACGGACAGCTGACGATAGAGCTTATCGTCAGCAATATCCTGCAAGTTACGCGTTGACGCGAGCGAATAGGATAGCGGTACATTGAGAAATGTTTCGGAATCCGCATTTACCCACACACCGAGATAACGTTCCTTCTTACGCACCACCAGATCGCGCGACGGGCCTTGTAGCACGACGATAATATCGTAGCGTCCGCGGCGAAGGATTGTTGGATCCGCGTTGTCGAGAGCACCGAAGATTGTGAGATCCGTGCCACCAAAATTGGAAGTGATCGCGATTGTTTCGGTCGAAAGGCCGATTTCGATCGTTTCCTCAGCCGGATTTTGCAGCTGTGGAACGCCATTGCCGTCGCCGCTCGAATTGATTTGCGCGGATGCGGGTATTGCAGCAAGGCCGGATAATAGCGTGGATATGAGTGCGAATTTCCGCATGTCACATATCCGCTATCGAGATCGAGAACAGATTATCAGGCCGTACGAACAGTCCGAAGGCGAGACGCAGACCAACGGCGAGGACGAGCAGCGCCAGCAGCAGGCGCAACTGTTCACCGCGCAGCTTTTGCCCCGCACGCGCGCCGTATTGCGCGCCGATTACGCCGCCGAGCATCAGGAGAAACGCCAGCACGATGTCGATTGACTGGTTGGTCGTTGCCTGCATGACCGTAGTGAAAGCCGTAACGAAAGTGATCTGAAATAGCGACGTGCCGACAACAACATTGGTCGGTACATGCAGCAGATAGATCAGAGCTGGCACCATGATGAAGCCACCACCCACACCCATCACCGATGATAGCAGCCCGATAAAGAAGCCAATGGCGAGCACGGGTATGATGCTGACATAGATCGTTGATGCGCGGAACCGCATCTTGAAGGGCAGTTTGTGAATCCAAGTATGCTGACCGGGACGGCGGATCGCGCCCGCCTGTCCCTTTTTCACGCGTCGGAGTGCACGTAAACTTTCAACCAGCATTAGCCCGCCGACAGTGCCAAGAAAGAAGACGTAAAGGATGGAAACGATAAGATCGAGCTGTCCCAGATCACGCAGCCACGAGAAGACAAAGATACCGAGTAGCGATCCGAGTATACCACCTACAACCAAAAACAGCCCGAGTTTGATGTCGAGTGTTCGCCGTTTGAAGTGTGCAAGAGCACCTGAAACAGACGATGCGATAACCTGATTTGCACCGGTTGCAACGGCGATAGCGGGTGGAATGTTATAAAAGATAAGCAGTGGTGTTATGAGAAATCCGCCGCCTACTCCGAACAATCCGGAAAGAAAGCCAACGGCAGCACCCATGCCAAGCAGAACCAGCATGTTGACCGACAATTCCGCAATGGGAAGGTAGATACCCAATTCCGAACCCGGTTTTAAAACGCACCACACGCAGTCCTGTGCGGTCGCGCTGTGCCGCAAGGTCTGTTTTAATTCCGCTAAAACCCGTTTTCGTAGAAATTTATGAGAACGCAGTTCTAACAATTTGATTTGGCGTGCATGTTAGCTGAAAATGATCACAGAAAATGCACTCTATGGGTTTGCTCTTTCGACGTTGTGAAGTCAAACACCGATTGCAAATAGAGTTACTTAGAAGTGGCATGACCAAAGAAAATAGAACATTGTTGTTTGTGGACCACAATATGACAATGCTCACCGCCGAAAAACTGCTTTATCTTTGCTATTCAAGCGCATTCTGGCGGTTGCTGATTACGATTTGAATGCCATCTTTTGGCGTGATCGCCGCGTGTGCTGATGATGGGTAAAATTGCGCTTTGATCGCGATCGGTTCCGACATTTTGTTGTCGATCAGGCTGCCAGTTTTAATGATATAAAGGAACGCGTTGGCGAGGCTTGCGCTGTAATTTCCTCCGAATTTGCTACCAGATGTGAAGCCAAACGATGTTGCGGCATCGCAGTAATAATCCCCGTTTGTAACGAGCCATTCATCGGTAGAGCTTGATCGCATCAACGACGTTTTCTTGCCGTCTGGGGTGACGAAATTGAGATTAAACGAAAGCGCCATGTAAATATTCTTTAATTCAGAGCTTCCAGAGAAAATTCTGAACATAGATTTATATGGTTGCACATCCTCTACAGGAATGAGTTGTCCATTCATTGATGAAATTTCAAAGTCGATGGCATCGCCCTGAAATCCCTTAATGTCCTTGTCGAGGGCAAGGGGCAGTTTTGCAATAATTCCATTTTCCATTTCATTATTTACATATAGCAGCATGAATCTTCCCCTTGTTATTCCATTAATATTAATCCGCGTAGAGAAGATTCAACCTGTTACTTATGGCAACGAGTAATGACCTGAATTAAATCATTTTTTCGCTTTTTATAGCGCTAATATTCTAATATATCCGTTCATTCGTAAAACACGATTAGAGCGGGAAGCGATAAGCTATTATGAAATATGTGGTTCTGGCGCTGACAACATTTCTTCCACTGCCTGCAATGGCCAATTGCATTCCACCGTGGCAGACGCAATTTGCCTGCAATATTCCTGATCGCGATGCGCGTGTCGAATTTTGTCGTATCGCGGATCCAAAAGCGCATCCCGATAAGAAAGAAGCCTATTACAATTATGTAACCGGAACCAAACCGTCCGAACTCTACTTTGAAACTAACTCGACGTGGTTTTCGACCAAAGACACCAATGTCGACCATCCAACCGATATGACTATGGCACTGGGCTACGCGCGCGGTGAATATGTTTATGCCTTCGTTGTAACGGAAGATAAGCGTCTCGGTGGAGCTATTCGAGACGCAGAAGTGCGGGTCTATTCGTCGACAGAAAAGTTTACGAACGACGCTAAAGACAATGAAAGTGCGAGACTTTATTGCGATTCAAAATCGATCATTGCCGATCAGGACAGTATCGCACCCTGATCGTTTGATTATTTATTCTTTTCAAGCAGAAGCTGGACAAGCTGCTGGTTGACTTCGCCAGTAGGCTCCTGACCATTGGCTTTCTGAATTTCCGAGATGGCGTTGCGGGTTTTGTTGCCCATGACGCCGTCGGCGGTACCAACATCATAGCCATTCTTCTGAAGAATAAGCTGAATGTTGCGGACAGCTTTTTTCATATCGACCGGTGCCTGTGCAACTGGCTTGGCTTCTAACCAGCTTTCGGGCATGTCGAGCGAATTGGCTTCCTGATTAAGCGGTTTTGCCTTCCAGAGTTCTACTGTGTCTTTTGCGCGTTGAAGCTGTTGCGGATTTAGCGCCGCACCAATTTGGTCGCGCTTGTCCGCAGCATCCTTGTCGCCAGCCTTTGCAGCGAGTGCAAACCACTTATAGCTTTCTTCCAGATCGACCGGCATTCCGAGACCCTGTGCTGCCAGAATGCCGAGATTATACTGGCTGTCCTTTACACCCAGTTCGGCTGCATCTGTAAACCAACGAATAGCAGCGGCATTGTCGGGAGAGCCACCTGCACCTGAAGCATAGAGAACGGCCAGATTGTGCATCGCTCCCGCATTGCCCTTTTGCGCTGATTGCTGATACCAATCAATGGCTTTACCGATATTGCGGGGCATTCCGAGCCCCTTTTCATTCATGTTTCCAAGACGATAAAGCGCTGGAACAAAACCTTTTTCGGCCGATAGCGCATACCACTTTGCTGCTTCAGCGTCGTTCTTTGAAACTCCAACTCCTTCGAAGTAGCGGTTGCCGATTTCAAAAAGCGCGTGGGCATCTCCAGATTCAGCGGCTTCGCGGAGTGTTGCAGGGCCTGCATCAGCAGGCACCTCGATCAATGAAGCTTCTGTTTTTTGAGCGGGTGCTTCATTAGAAAATGTATTGCGCTCAGATTGCAATTCCGGTTGTGGCTCAGTCGGGGTGTCCGATGCCTGTGGTTCGGTAGCCTGTGTCTCCGGCATTGAGAGCTGCGGCATTGGCTGAATGTCGGTTGTGGTTTTGCTCTCATTGGTAGGAGCAATAGAAGCGGTTGTATTGTTATCGATTTCTGGTGTGCTGTCCGTAGCGGCAATCTCGGCTTGCTGATTATTTTCGAGATAAGCTGCACCCACTTGCAAGCCTGCAATCGCGAGCATTACGGCACCAATTGCCATCAGAATTGGCTTGCGCTGGCGGCCGAACAGAGCGCTGAGTGAGCTTTTTTTATTATCTTTATTTTGGTCTGTATCCAGCTCAAGTCGGCTTGCTTCTTCCGCTGCTTTTTGTGCTGCGTGACGAGCAACGCTAATCAGATCAGCTTTCTTGTTTGCCTTTGTTTCTTCTTCATCTTGCTGGCCGCGTTCCTCACGCACACGCTTCATGATTGTGTTGAGGTCAAGAACACTGTCACTGTCGGGTTGAACAAAATCCAACGATGCGCCCAAGACAGGTTCGCGCCGTGTTTTCGGCGCCAGCCGTGCAAGGGTCTCACCGCCGCCGATTGCATCGACAGCAGGAGCTTTCTGTTGCTCAACGAGTGGAGTTACACTTTTTGGAGCAGTGTTTGGTGCCACTGAATAAGGGTTTGCAACGGGTTTTGCCTTTGATGCAATCGATGAATCACTGGGGCGTAGATCAATTTGTCGCTCAAGATTGGCGAGACGATCAACCACTTTTACGAGTGTCTCGTGGACAACTTCAAATGTTTTGCTGTTTCGTTCATCTGCACTGCGCGCCAGACTCTCGAGTGACTTCATGTCATTTGCGAGCTGAAGTGCTATTGTCGTGTCTTGTTGCGTGCCATGTTTCAAAACACGCGCAATAGCTGTTTCAGCGGCTTCGCGCGCAGCATCCAGAAATGTCTCACGGCTGTCGGCGATTGAGCGTTCAATCGTATCGAGCCGTGGTTTTAATTCTGCAAATTCTGCAGACGGTTTTGCCAGTTGCCGCGCCAGATTTGCTATCTGGTTTTCTAGCCCGCGAATTGCTTCACTTTCACCCAGAGCGAGTTCGCTTGATGGTGGTGTTTGTAAAAGGCTCAGCGAAATTTGCTGTGAGATGTCATCAAGCCGGCCTTCAAGCGTATGGAGTAAGCCGCTTTCCGCATAGTGGCTTGCATATTGCGCATCCAGGCGCTTAGTTAACTCTCTGAATTTGTTATCTATCTTTTCAAGAAGGGCAGGGTTCGGTTCGGCTGACCATTTCTCGGCAGCTTCTAATTTCTGGCCAATTGCTTCAAGCCGTGACTCGATAATATGATAGTCAGGCTGGCTCAGGTTTTCCATAACCCGTCCAACTTGATGTGCCAAAAGATTGATTTGCTGTGCCAGATGCTCAATTGCCTCGTCAGGGAGGTGTGAACCTTCACTTAAAGCATCAATACGCTGCGATAACTCACCAAGGCGACGGAAAAGCGTATCAGCATTCTGGTCAGCCACAGAGTTATCAAGCTGCTGTGTAAGTTCTGTTAGACGGGCTTCAATACGCTCCAAACGAAGCGCTTCTTCACGATCTGATTGTTGGCGCTGATTGGCAGCAATAACTGCGCGGCTGATCTCATCCAGTCGGCTGTCCATCTGTCGAAGAAGACCAGTGTCAAAAGCTGGCGAGCGCTGTTCCTCACGGCTGTTGTATGAATGCCGCGATATAGCTGGCGATACTCGCTCTCCATATTGCCCAAAGACATCTTTTTCGCGATTTAAACGACGGAGATGTTCAGCAATTTCTGCAATATCCTCAATGCGTCTGTCCGAAGCGTGAGGCTCGGAAAAGCGCTCTCGTGCGTTCATTTCACTCGAGTTGCTGAGGCGTTTTTCCAGCTGTGCCAATGTGTTGTGCAGCTCGTCCATAGCACTCCAATTTGGTGCCGTGGACGTTACATGACGCTCACGCAGGGCGTTGAGTTCGTCGATGACTGAACGAGAACCAGAAGCCTGATGTGAGTTTGCCATATGAAATTCGCTTTTCAAAAACAGAAACCGCCAGAGTTCGAATCCACGAACAAATCGGCGCAATGATTTGCTAGGTTCAGTTTCTTACAAACGTGGTAAATAAGTGGTTAAGATTTGGTTGTAATCTTAGGATTAGGGCCTTCTGTATGAAGGCTCTGTCAGTCATTAAGCTTCTGAAACGTAATGCCTAATTGGTCGCTGCTGGGCTGCGTTTGCGCAAGGTCAAAGCCAATGTGAGAAAAGCCAAACATGCGATGGTTACAAAAACCGGCAGGCCATGGACCAGATATTGCTGTGCAATCCCTGCAAAGAGTGGTCCGATCAGTGCTCCCACACCCCACATCAATCCCATGCTGGCATAAATGCCGACGAGTTGCGCACCTTTAAACTGGCTCCCAACAACGCTGAGCATGATTGTGTAGATACCAACAAATGTACCACCCCACACAAAGAGCAAAGTATAGGTGAGCCATGGCAAAGTTAGCGCCCATGGCCAGACTGCAGCGCCTGCAGCAGAGAGGGCTGCGAGCACCAGCAGCAATGTCTGGCGATTAACCTTGTCTCCGAGAAAGCCGATTGGGATCTGGAGGACAATAGCACCAAACATCATAACTGACATAAGTTGTGTCGCTTGATTTTCACTCCATCCGAGATCGACAGCATATAGTGGGAGAAATGAAAGGCCTGCGGATTCAATAGCAGCATTAAGCACTGTCGCGGCAAGTGCTACGGGCGCTAATGCCAGATATTGGAGAGGGCTTCCATGTGGCTTGTCGTCGATTGGCGGTGCATTTACCTTCGGGCTGGCAATCGCCAATGCCGCGACAATTGCGAGAGCAGACCCAATGAAATAGGGAAGAAAACCATTCGACCCAACAAGTGATAGGATCAAGGGTCCAAGAGCAAAACCAAGTGAGAGCGCGGCAGTATATATGCCCATGGTTTTGGAGCGGTTTTCATCCGTGCTGAGTGAGTTTAACCAGGTCTCGGATACGACAAACAGTGTTTCCGATGCAGCCCCCAGCAGGATACGCAATGGAAACCAAAGCCAAATCAGCGGAATAGCTGGAAACAGTCCAAGAAGTAGTGCTGCTGCGGCAAGAGCAACGATGACCAGAAGGCGCATTCCAAGAAGAGCGCTTAAGCGTGGCAACAAAAATGCCATACAAAGAACGCCAACCGCATGCATTGCTGCATTGGCGCCAATAATCGCTTCGCTATAGCCCATTTCATCCAGATCGAGTGCGATCAGTGCAGCGCTTAGGCTATATGTCAGGCCAAATATCATTGCTGTGCTGATGACAGCAGTACGTGAAAACGCGATATTCGAAGCTAATGTTTCTTTGGTCAAGGTTATGATCCGGGGGCATGATAATAACTATACTTAGATATTAACCCTCAGAAGAACTCAACAATTTAAAAGCACTTATTTAGCCGCCTTGAAAATATTTTAACGATGCAATTTCTCAAAGCGCTTGATGAGCCGTTCGCGCCTTAGTCGGGACAGGCGCTGAATCCAGAAAATTCCATTGAGTTGATCAATTTCATGTTGGTGGCAAACCGCGAGCAGTCCGTCGGATTCCTCAATTTGGGAAACGCCGTCGAGATCCTGGTAACGGATTCGAATGCGTGCGTGACGCTCAACCTCATCCACAACTCCGGGCATCGAGACGCTGCCTTCCTGATGGCGAATAGTCTCGTCAGATGCCCAGATGATTTCTGGATTTGCATAGATGCGGGGGCCAGTTTCTCTGGACAGCTCAAGAACAACCAGTCGTTCCGCAATGCCTATATGCGGTGCGGTTATGCCAATGCCAGGCGCTGCCCTCATTGTGTCAAGCAGATCGTCGGCAAGGTTTCGCAGGGCTTGATCAAAGTCGATAACAGGTTTTGCGACGGTGCGCAGGCTTTGGTCGGGGTATTTGATTATATGACGAACGGGCATTTTACTCTTACTGTTCAGGTTGCTGCACGATATGCAGCACATCTTTAGCTGTCTCAAACCTCTTTATATTCTAAGATTATCATTGGGTTATATTCAAGGACAAAGAGATTGAATGTCTGCGTCCACAACAGGGCTGCGGTGGCGAGAAATGTATGGAAGAAATTGGACTTAGTCTTTGTGAAAGGCCGGATAAGCGCTGCGAACATAATCCAAGTATAAGTGATGTGGGTTGTCGAGGGGGAGTTAACGGCCTTCCAATATGGCGAGTGATCGAAGCCTAAGTTCCAGCGTCTGCAACAATATCCAGAGCGCATTACTATGACTGCCCGGAAGTATCCGCCCAGAAAATATGGGCGGAGACGATAGCTTAAAATTGCAGGCCCTGTTAGTCGAACTCGCGTGCTATTTTGCGCTGGCGATTGCCTTCTCAAGCCTCGTCTGAACAGGCTTTGGCTTCTTAGCCGCAACAATTTGTTCGAGATTGGATGGGTTTTCGCCGACAACGAGCAAAGCTACCATGCCCATGGCATAGTGCGGAGTGCATTTTACAAAATACGCGCCGGGCTCTTTGACGTTGAGAGTATAGTTTTCGTTTATCTTGCTTTTAAAAGCCTCGGTACCTTCAGGGATCATGCCCTTAATCGACTCGACATTGTGGCCTTTATCGGTTGGGATAAAAGTGACGGTGTCCCCGGGATTGGCCTTAATGTAGGCTGGTTCAAAAACCATAGCGCCATCCGCTCCTTTATTGAGCATGTGGACTTCAATATTCTCCGCCATGGCAGGAACAGCCAGCATTGCGCTAAGGGTGGCTGCGGCAAACGAAAATGCAAGTTTACGCATGTGTCAGATCTCCATAGTGGGCGCTGACTTTCATTGTGGTTCGTAGGCGCCGACTTGATATCGATTTAGAACAGATCAGATCCGATATCTTTGATCAAAATCAATCAGAAGTTATTACTGGACCACAGGTGTCATATTATTGGCTGCAGTGACTGAAAAATTTGTTGAATAACACTCAAACGCGTTTTTGAGCATTTCGCCGACGGGTCTGTGACTGTCAGATTCTGTTGCTGTATGAGCAATAGCTGGCCAATAATGTGATCTATGTCTGAATAATGAAACGTGCATTTAAAGTGCCCATGGCGAGCATAATCGCCATGGGCTGATTTAACTCTATCCCTGCTTTGAAACAAACTCGGACATGCTCGTAATCAACAGCATGCCGACAGTTGCTCCTGCGTCCTGAAGGCCAATGGTCTTTTCCTGGAAAGCTGCCGCCTTGCCATGTTGCGCGACCATGGTTTTAGTCGCCTCGAGTGCGTCTTCAGCGGCCTTAGCTGCTGCTGCCAGTGCATCAACGAGTGGCGCGCCGAGTATTGTTTGTCCTTCGAGCGTGATTGCAATCGGATCAAGCACATCGAGAAGCGTCTTGTCGCCCACCTTGGCCTTGCCACGCTCGGCAATGCCGTCACGGTAGGCGCGCCAGAAAGCGGCTATCTCAGCTGTGCCCAGTGCGTCAAGGCCATCACAGGCCTTGCTTGCGCGCAGGAAGCCGGTTGCGGTCAGTGTGCCCATTGTCGAAGGCGCAACGCGTGCCATAGTGGTGCCAGCCGTACGCAACAGCTTAGAGATACCAGCGGCTTCGCCTTCTGCGTGAACAGCTTCTGAAGCTGCAGCAAAGGCTTTGCTCATGGTGATGCCGAGATCGCTATCGCCAACCTTGCCGTCCAGCGCGATAAGGAATTCGCGCTGTTCTGCAAAAAGCTGCTTCCAGCTGTCGAAAAGATTAATCAGATCAGATGCTGTAATGACGTTCATAATCTGACCTCAACCCGCAAAATGCTTGAAGAATGGGGTATTAGCGGATGCGGCAACCAGTGGCTCCAGTTCTTCATCGAGATGTAGAACTGAAACTGACGCGCCAGCCATTTCCATGGACGTGGCAAACTCGCCGATCCAGACATGCTTGACCTTGACGCCACGCTCATCAAACAGCTGGGAAACCCGGCGGAACATGATGTAAAGCTCTTCAAGCGGCGTGCCGCCAAGACCATTGACCAGCACGGCAACTTCATCGCCCTTGGCATAGGCCTGCTCGGCGAAAATACGTTCCATCAGTTCGTCGATGACCGCATCTGCGCTGGCAAGCTTTTTGCGGCTGATGCCAGGTTCGCCATGGATGCCCATGCCGATTTCCATTTCATCTTCGCCGATGGAGAAGGTGGCGTGACCGATTTCCGGTACAACGCAGCTCGAAAGCGCAACGCCCATGGTGCGGGTGCGCAGACGTGCCTTGTCGGCAAGACGTGTCACTTCATCAAGCGACAGACCGTTGGCTGCTGCTGCGCCGGCTGCCTTGTAGACAAAGAACATACCGGCGACGCCGCGACGCTTGTGTTCTTCACCGACAACCGAGGACGCCACATCATCATTGCCGACAACCTGTTTGACGGCGATGCCATCGAGATCGGCAAGTTCTGCAGCCATATCGAAATTGATGATGTCGCCGCTATAGTTGCCATAGATGTAGAGCACGCCTGCACCCTGATCGATGGCTTTGGTGACCTGATACATCTGCTCTGAGCTTGGTGACTGGAAGACGCCACCGACAGCTGCGCCATCGATCATGCCTTCGCCGATATAGCCGAGAAACAGCGGCAGGTGTCCGGAGCCGCCGCCTGTTGCAATACCGACCTTGCCGGATTTGGTATTGGCTGTGACCATGCAACGCTTGTCATTATCGACAAAGGTAAGCTCGGGATGTGCCCGATAGATGCCTTCGAGCATCTCATCCACGAAATTGACGGGATCGTTCAAAAACTTCTTCATGATTGCCTCTTGAGAGTATCGGGTTATTTCTTGCGTTGACTGGTGACGAAGAAGGCAGCAGCCAGCAGGATGAAGCAGCCGACGACGAGACGCTGCCATGTGCTGGGGATGCCGACGAGCACCAGAACGCTGTTGATGACGGTGATGAGCAGCACACCGAGAAGGGTGCCGAAGACGGTGCCGGTGCCGCCGGTGATGCGTGCACCACCGAGAACCACGGCTGCGATGACGGCGATTTCCGTTCCGACAAAGTCGAAAGGGCTCGACTGGCGATTGGCGCAGACATGGATGATGCCTGCAAGTCCGGCCAGACCACCCGCATAGCCAAACAGGAAGATATGGATGGTGCGCAGATTATAGCCGAGACGGCTTGCGATCTGGCTGTTACCACCCATCGCAAAAATCGCGCGGCCCATCAAAGTGCGGTTCAATATCCACCAGGTCAGGATTGCAGCCGCAGGCAGCACCAGAAAATAGAATGGCATGGTGATGGTGGCACCGGTTGCAGATTCAAACTGGAACAGCGGAAGGCGACCGAAAGCACCCATTGTCGGCGGCAGCGACATAATCCAGACCGTGCCGACAAAAGCCAGCAGGAAGCCGCGGAAGAGATATTGTGTGCCGATGGTGACGATCAATGACGGCACATTGAGGTAATGCACCAGCAGACCGTTCAGAACACCAAGGAAAATACCGCCAGCAATCGCCATCAGAATGACGAAGATGATTGGCAGTTCCGGCATATAGGACTGCACCAGAAGCGTCAGCGAATAGACTGTCGTGGCGGCAATTGCCGTAAAGGAAACATCAATGCCACCAGCGGCGAGAATGATGAAGACACCAAGCGCAAACAGGCCCATCACCACACTGGCACGGCCAATATCGATCAGTGTCGAGGCTTGCAGGAATGCAGGGTTGATGATCGAGACAATTGTACAGATTGCCACGAGCAGGAAGAAAGTGATCGATTCCGGGCGCCTGCGAATGAAGTCACCCAACTTGAAGGATTGGTCTCGACCCAGATCCTGTTGATACTGCGACGCACTCATTAGGCAACTTCCTTCTGCGACGACATCATGGCTTGATAGAGCTGATCTTCGGTGGCCTGTGCAGCATCCAGTTCTGCAACGATGCTCCCCGAGTTCATAACGAGAATGCGGTCGGCATTCTGCAGAAGCTCCGGCAGATCATCGCTGACGATGATGAGACCCATGCCAGCTTCGGCCAGCGCCTGAATTGCGCGGTAAATCGTGTCTTTTGATCCTACATCGACGCCAACAGTAGGGCCGTGCAACACCAGAAGCTTGGGGCCGATGCTCAGCCAGCGGCCGATCAAAACGCGCTGCTGATTGCCGCCCGAAAGTGCGCCAACAGGCAGGTCCAGATTGGTTGTGTTAAGCCGCATCTCTTTCATCAGCGAGGCGGCGATGTTGCGGCCCTGTTTCTGGTCGACGATGCCAAGGCTGTTGCAGAGCTTTCTAAAGATCAGCGCGATCTCGTTTTGGAAGATCGACTTGTCGAGGAAGAGGCCTTCTGCAAGCCGGTCTTCCGGCACATAGCCTATGCCGCGCTCAATGGCTTCCGCGGGGCTTTTGACCTCGGTTACATTTCCTTCGAGGCGGATTGAACCGGAATGCGCAGGCACAACGCCGGTGATAGCCATCGCAAGCTCATTGCGGCCGGAATCTGCAAGGCCGGTGATGCCAAGGATTTCGCCCTTGCGTAAGCGAAAGCCGATGTCCTTGAAGCCCGATGCGGTAAGGCCGTCGAGTTTGAGCAGTTCGGCATCGCCGGGCTGTCCCGTGCGATAACGTTCAGCATCGATTTCACGGCCGATCATCAGCTCGGAAAGCTGCTTCTTGGTGTAGTTTTCGATTGGGCCCTGTGCCACGCACTGGCCATCGCGGAAGACAACGGCATTGCCACCGATGCGATAGCATTCATCGAGTTTGTGGGTCACAAAAAGCACTGCGACGCGCTCAGCGCGCAGGCGTTCAACGACTTCAATCAGATTGTCCACTTCGCGACGGGTCAGCGATGTGGTTGGCTCATCCATGATGACAAGCTTGGCGCGCGTTGCAATGGCGCGCGAAATGGCAACCAGCTGGCGCATGGCGAGCGGCAGCTCGGAAACGATGGTGTTCAGAAAGGCTTTGTCGGTTGGCAGGCCAACCGTGCTCAATGCCCGTTCTGCAGTCTCGCGAAGCTGCGAAAGCTTTACGCTGCGGAACAGTCGGCCATTGCCTTCAACGAGCTGCTCATTCAGCGCTACATTTTCAGCGACGGTCAAATTGGGAATAAGCGACAGATCCTGATAGACGGTCTCGATACCGGCTGCCAGCGACTGGATCGGGTTCAGCGAGGCATATGTTTTGCCATCGAGAATGATCTCGCCTTCGCTGGGTGCATGTGCGCCGGACATGATCTTGATGACGGTGCTCTTGCCGCAGCCATTTTCACCCAACAGGTGATAGGCCTGACCAAGATCGATAGTCATATCGATGCCTCGCAGCGCATGAACGCCGCCAAACCGCTTATGAATGTTGCGCAGTTCGAGGAAACGATCCGCGCTATTGGTCGTAGTGGACACGTTGAATTCCTTTGCCACTGTTTCCTCATCTGCAGTTTGCAGACGGAAACAGCTTTAGGATCGATTGGCTTTTAGTTTTAGCGTTGAGGCGCGCCACTCGAATGCGGCTTCAATTCAGCCGCATTCGAGTTTTGACGCTAATGCTCGAAGTTGAACGATGTCTTCGGGCAATAGTCGGTCAGCCTAATCAGGAAAGCCTAGAACAGGTGTTCCTTGTAGGTAGCCTTGTCAGCAATCACCATGCCGTTGCCGATCACGAGAAGGCCTTCACCGGCACCCTTCTTAACGCTGACGTTGTTGTAGCCTTCAACGCCAAGATCGGTGCCTTCCTTAACTTCCTTCTTTTCTAGCAGAAGCTTGGCAACAGCATTCATCGCCATGCCGGCCTTCTGTGGATCCCAGAAGCCGATCGCGGTGATCGCACCGGTTTCAAGCAGATCAGCCGAAGGATTTGGCAAGCCAGTACCAACGAGGCAGACTTTGCCGCTCAGGCCAGCTTCATCGATAGCGCGGCCAACGCCGAGAACGTCGTTACCGGCAGAGGTCTGGAAGCCCTTCAGATCAGGATGCTTGCGCAGGATTTCCTTGGCCTTTTCATAGGTGCCGTTGGCATCGTCGAAGGATTCGTTGTTCGGATCGACGAGCTGCATGTCGGCATATTTCTTGGCGTTTTCTTCAGCCGAACCAACCCACTGCATGTGTGTGCGGCTGCCGAGCGAGCCAACGAAAGTCGTCCACTTACCGCTTTTTCCCATGCATTCTGCCAGACGCTCGTTGAGCGCTGTGCCATAATCCGCATTATCGAAAGCTTCGACGTCAGCCATGGTGTTGACCTGATTGTCGGCTTCATGGGTTACGACGATGATGCCGCGCTCCATAGCGCGCTTGAATGTGCCTTCGAGAACCGCCGGGTCCATTGGAACAACTGCAAGTGCGTTCACGCCCTTGGCAACGAGATCCTGAACGATCTGAAGCTGCTGTGCAGCATCCGCAGTCGCTGGGCCACTCTGCGTTGCAACGACATCTGGGTTAGCCTTCTGGTAAGCTTCAACGCCGGTGTTCATGCGGTCGAACCAAGGAATGCCGCTGATCTTGACGACCGTTGCGATAACTGGCTTTTCCTGTGCGACGAGCGCACTTGCGCTGCCTGCAACAATCGCGGCGCCGATGACGGTTCCAGCGAGTAGTTTCTTCGTTACTGATTTCATGATTTCCTCCACGATAACATTCCCCCAATGTCTATGGTCGGGTGCCTGAGGGTTGAGCACCGATATTTCCCTTGTGGCGATTGCCGAGGGTAAAGAAGCTCGCAATGTCGTATTTGCCGACTGCGAGGAAGGCGAGCAGCAACAAGCCCCATGCAAAGTCACGCACGAAGTTTGAGAGGCCGCCGAAGTTGAGCAAACTGGACATTAACTGCAACGCAATTGCACTCATCACAACGCAGATGACGCGGCCATAACCACCTTCCGGCTTAACGCCTGCCATCACCGCAATAAGAATGGCGACCAGCAGATACGAGCTGCCGTAATCGAACTTTACGTTGACGTTGCGTGCCGCAATGATGATGCCAGCAATTGCTGCCAAAAATCCGCTGGTTGCATAGGTTGCAATCAAGACACCGTTGCGCGGGAAGCCAGCAAAAACAGCCGCCTTTGGGTTAGTTCCCATCAACATCAGCCAATAGCCATAAGGCGTGAAGCGCACCACGGCAGCGATCAGCAACGCAACTGCAATAAAGATTAGGAAGCTGATCGGAACCGCCAGAAACATGTCGTTGCCGATGCGCGATAAAAGATCAGGACTGCCAACCATGACGGCACGGCCACCAGACACGACAACCGCAAGCCCCGTAAACGCCATCTGCGTGCCGAGCGTGCAGAGGATTGGCGTGATATTGAACCGCGCAATCAATACACCGTTGACGATACCTCCCGCAAGGCCGATCACCAGTGCCAGTCCGATGAAAGCGAGGCTGAAACCAAGCTGGTTTTCGGCGCTGGAAATGAACATCGAAACGATGACGGCTGAAAGCACACCTGAAAGGTTAGCCAGCGCGATACCCGACAGATCAATCCCGCCATTGCCAGCACACATCGCCAGCATGACGCCGATTGCCAGAAGTCCGATTTCGGGAACCTGACCGGCCATCGACTGCAGATTGAAAAGAGATAGGAAAGATCCACCCGAAATATATGCGCCAAGCGCGAGCAATCCGAGATTGATGACAACTAGCATAGCAAGCTGATTGCTTGTCTTCTGCATGGTCTCCTCCTACCATGTTTAGTAAACAAAACTGTTATTCACTAAATGATTCAACAGAAGGCATCATCATGTCAAGCCCGTTTTCATAGGATTTTGGTTGCTTAGCTCTATAAATTCGCCTAATCGTTTTAAATAAGGGCGTTTATGTTTACTAAACGATACATCTTTTTTCGTATGATGCGCGGAGAGCATGAAGAAGAAAAAGTCTTATACGATCAGGGATATTGCCGAAAATGCGGGGGTTTCACCTGCTACTGTTTCGCTTGTGCTCAATGGCAAGGGCGAGATTTCAGGTGAGACGCGAGCGCGTGTCCTTGAGTCGGTTTCCAGACTGAATTATGTGCCGCGCGCTGCCAAAATGGGAACGAGCGCGGGTGAAACTATCCGCTTTCTGAAGATAGCTAAACACGGTGAGACCGTTAATCGCGATCATAGCGTTTTTATCTCCGACTACATCGATGGAATGTCTTCGGAAGCAACGCGCCGTAACTATACGCTGGAAGTGGTGAGTTTTGAGGGGCAGCCAATGAGTGCTGTCGCTGAATCGCTTGCCGGTGCATCAATCCGCGGCGTAATTGCCTTGGGGACGGAGCTATCTGTTGCAGACATTCATATGATCCAAGGGATTGGTCTGCCTACTGTTTTTATTGATACATTTTACGAAGTCGTTGAAGCGAATTTCGTTGATATGAACAATGAAGATGCAGTTTTCAAAGTTTTATCACGTTTCAAGCAACTTGGTCTTTCGAGGATAGGTTTTGTAGCTAGTCATACGGAAACCACTAATTTCCGGCTTCGGCGCGATGCGTTTTTCAAAAACATGCAGCGTTTGGAACTGACGGTTCAGGAACGAGATATTTTGTCGGTAGAGTCGACATATGAAGGCGCACACCGTGATACCTGTGCCATGCTGCATTCAGGTCTTGATCTTGCTGAGGCCTATTTTTGTACGAATGATATTATCGCTTACGGTTTCATCCGCGCACTGAAAGCAAAAGGGATTAGAATTCCTGATGATGTTTCGGTAATAGGCTTCGATAATTTGCCACAGAGCGCAACGATGGAGCCGGGGCTAACCACAGTTGAAGTGTCGAAGCGCAAGATTGGTAATCTCGCTGTGACTGTTCTTGATGATCTAATAAGTACGTCCGACAGTCAACCGCCTGTTAAAATTCTAGTTGGCGCAGATATTGTGTCGCGTGCAAGCGATTCAGAGTTGTCTTCTCGCAAAAATAGGCTGACGAAGGTTGCTGATGTAGTGCAATGAACGTCTGACAGCTAACTTCTTTTTCCAAGCGGTATTATACGCTGCTGAGAAGAATGCTTGTTTCGCTGTTCAATACACCTTCAATTGTACGGACATCACGTAAAGTTCTGTCAAATTCATGCAAGCTATCAGCATGTATCTCCGCGACCAGGTCCCAGGAGCCATTTGTCGTGTGAAGCGTTCGGATTTGTGGGAAGCCTCGAAGTAGTTTTATGACTTTGGTGGTTGAGCGTCCCTGAACCTCAATCATCATAACTGCCCGAATGGCACCATCATCGTAATCTTGTCGAACACGGATGGTAAATCCTAAGGCTGCTCCAGTTTCCAAGAGCCGGTCAAGCCGCGCTTGAGCAGTCCCACGCGACACGCCCAGAATGGTCGCGAGCTTTGACAGCGGTGCGCGTCCGTCTTCTCTTAAAATTGCGATCAGGCGATGGTCGAGTTCATCAAAAATATGCATGACACTTTGTATAGTTTAACTATACAATTTGCTACATTTTTTAAATCATACCCAGCATTTTTTTAATTTTAACTGGCTTTGTGTCGGCTTAGTCTGATCCTCGGCGGTTGTCGTAAGAAGCGCTGAAAATGATGGAATTATCTTCGGTAAGATGTTGGGGTTAGGTTGTTAACCCCCGTTGAGATTGGCCGGTTTTTCCTGCTTTTTTGCTCACATACGATGCGCGTCGCTTCCTTCTTTATCTTTTTCAGAGCTTCGCTTGAATATGACCAGACCATCCGTACAGACTCCGAAATCAGCAGTCATGATCCGTCCGCACCATTTCACGCCTAATGCGCAAACCGCGAAGGATAATGCATTTCAGTCAGTTGATGAGCGTCGTTCGACGCTTGCTATTGAGAAGGCTGCATTTGAGGAGGTGAGCCGCATGGCGGAAGGCCTGGCACAAGCCGGTGTCACCATTCATCTTTTCGAAGATAAGACCCGTTCTTTGCCGGATTCTGTATTTCCGAATAACTGGTTTTCAACCCATTCGGGTGGCCATGTCGCTATCTATCCGATGTTTTCGGAAAGCAGACAGAGAGAACGTCGGCCTGATATTATTGAGATGCTCAAGAAGGAGTATCGCGTTCAGGACGTGATTGATTATTCTGGCTTGGAGCGTGATGGGTTTTATCTTGAAGGCACTGGCGCAATGGTGCTCGATCATATTGGTCGTGTTGCTTATGCGGCGCGTTCTAATCGTACCAATGAAGTCGCGCTTGAGCGTTTTTGTACGCATTTCAATTTCGAACCGATGGTTTTTGATGCCGTTGATGATGCAGGGCGTCAGATTTATCACACCAATGTGCTCATGTGTATTGGTGCGGATTATGCGCTCATTGGAACGGATATGATCGTCAATGAGGCGCGCAGGCAAGAAATTGTCGAACGATTAGAGGAAACTGGTCGCACGGTAATCCATCTTTCACATCATCAGATTGCGGAATTTGCGGGAAACGCTATCGAGCTTGAAGGGCGGAAGGGTCGGGTTCTGGCGCTTTCAGCACGCGCTTTTGCTTCGCTTTCTGCGGATCAGATCAGTGTTATCAAGCAAACTGCTGAACCTCTGCCTTTTGAAGTTCCGACCATTGAGCTTGCCGGCGGATCGGTTCGTTGCATGCTCGCGGGCATTCATCTCTCCAGACGTAATACAAACGGCATACATCTGCTTTACGAAGCAGCAAGAGCCGAGTAGATAAGCACCAGTAAAAATGAGGGTACCTTTCATGTCTTCTAACAGACCAGTTTATGAGTTCAATTCGATCATCGTTCGCGAACCTTCCCGTTCAGTCGTCAATGGCTTGCGCGCTTATGATACTGGAAACCCTACCTATGAAGGCGTGAAGGCTGAGCATGACGCGTATATCGATGCCATGCGTGCTGCTGGCGTTGAGGTAACGGTTTTGCCAGCTCTCGAAAACTATCCTGATTCCATTTTCGTCGAAGATCCTGCGCTTGTTTTCACACAGGGTGCTATTCTTCTGCGTCCGGGTGCTGAAACCCGTATCGGCGAGACAGCAGAAATCGAACCTACGCTGCGCAGCATGTTCGACAATGTGCTTGATCTACCGCATCCGGGCTTTGCCGATGGCGGCGATGTACTCAATACTCAGAAGAGCGTCATGATTGGCCTCTCGGCGCGTACTGATAAAGCAGGTGCAGCAGCGCTTATTGCCACGCTTGATAAGATCGGCCTTAAAGGCGAAGTCGTAAATACACCTGAAGGTGTACTGCATTTTAAAACCGATTGTTCGCTGGTCGACGAAGAAACTGTTCTTTCCACTGCGCGTTTGGCTAAGTCTGGGGTTTTCTCGGATCTTCGTCAGCTTATCGTGCCTGAAGGTGAAGAAGCGGCAGCAAATGCGCTTCGCGTTAATAATGTTGTGATGGTAGGGTCTGACTTCCCGCGGACAATCGAGTTGCTGGATAAGAGCGGCTACAATGTCGTTCCGCTCAAAACAACGCAGATTGGTAAGATCGATGCCGGGCTTTCCTGCATGTCTCTGCGTTGGTATCGCCAGTAAGTAATAAACGGTTCAGTTCTCTTACGAGACTGAACCGTTTTTTTGATAGCATGACCGTCTGATCACTACTCCCAGAGCATGGCGGTTTAAAAATAAAAGGAGAACGGGAACATGCGTAGATTTACAGGGAAGATCGCCGGTATTGTCGTATTTTGCGCACTGGCAGGCACAGCACATGCAGAAGACGTTTTGCGTCTGGGTATGACGCCAGAACCATATATGCCTTTTACGCAGGTTAATGCTGCGGGTGAATGGGAAGGGCTAGAAGCTGATCTTTCGCGCGCTTTATGTGAAAAGCTTACTGTAAAGTGCGAATTCAAATCGATGGCGTGGGATGGTCTTATTCCGTCGCTGACCGAGAATAAGGTCGATTTCATTATCGGCGCTTTCTCGGTTACTGATGAACGCCGCAAGGTTGTCGATTTCAGCGCGCCTTATTACACCGAAGGCACTGTCATCGTCGGCCCGAAGTCGGATGAAGAGAAGATTACCGTGGTTGCTGCTTCCGATGGTTCGGGTGAGGTGATTGACGCGGCGAGCATTAATGGCAAGATCGTTGGCGTACAAACCTCCAGTGTTCAGTCGGCTTATATGGGCAAGTACCTTCCTGATGTGTCGCTGAAAAGCTATGACACCGCAGACAATTCGGTCGCAGATCTTGTCGCTGGACGCGTTGATTATGTTCTTGCTCCTGATCTTTTCGTACAAAACTTTCTGAAGTCCCCACAGGGTGCAGATTACGAAGTTAAGGTCGTAGCCCCTAAGAACGTAGTTCTTGGTGAAGGTGTTGCCTATGCTATTCGCAAGGATGATAAAGCAACACTCGGCAAGGTTGATGAAGCACTCGCTGCCCTCGATAAGGACGGAACTCTCAAGACGCTCGTTGATAAGTGGATTTTTGAGAAGAAGTAAATCGGATCAGAGCGGGCGCTTAGAGCGCCCGTTCGTCGGAGGTATTTTATACGTCTCTGCGGGATTATCTGGCCCCAACGCAAACGGGGGATGCGAGATATTCCGGGCGGCATAGACCGCGCTATCTTCTGATCGGATCAAAACGCATGGAAACATATTGGCATTTGCTCTCATGGGGGAGTGAGGGCTGGGGCGACGAGTTCTTTTATGGACTGATAATGACACTGCAGGTTTCTGCGGTGGCATTTGCAATTTCTTTTCTATTCGGCCTTACGGGTGCCGCAGGCAAGCTATCCCGTGCTAAATTCCCTAAACTGATTGCAGACCTCTATACTACCGTTGTTCGTTCCTTGCCGGAACTGCTTGTCATTCTGCTTTTATATTTTTCTGTTGCTACAGGTGTCGAACGGCTCCTGAAAACGACTGGCCTAGTCGGCAATAACTTCCAGTTTAGCGCTTTCTGGGCTGCTGTGATCGCTCTGGCTTTTGTCAACGGTGCGTTCATGACGGAGGTATTGCGCGCAGCCTATCTCGCCATCCCTCGCGGGCAAATTGAGGCCGCACTTTCGATTGGAATGCGTCGACGCCAGATTTTTACGCGGGTGATTTTCCCGCAAATGATGCGCCATGCCATTCCCGGAATTGGTAATCTCTGGCTATCCATCACTAAGGAAAGCGCCATTATCTCTGTGTTGGGCTCCTTTCATGAGTTGCTTTACACGGGCTATCGCGCGGCAGCATCGACAAAACAATATGTCTTCTTTTATGGACTGACTGCGTTTCTTTTTCTGCTGATTACGCTCGTATCCGTCATCATCATTGCGCGCTTTGAAAAGCGCCTTAATCGGGGGCATTGATGGTGGAGTCGATTACCAAAGTTATAGAATTTTTGCCGCCGCTGATTAAAGCATTGCCTCTGACGCTGCTTCTTACGGCCGTTGCTGGTGTTATCGGACTGGTATTGGGAACACTTGCCGCATTGGCAAGGCTTTCGAAAAGCAAGCTTTTATCTACGCCTGCCTTCGTCTTTACATTTGCGTTTCGCGGCACGCCGTTGCTGGTTCAACTCTATCTGATCTATTATGGCCTCGGTCAAATATTGCCAGGTACATGGGTTCGGCACAGTTTTCTCTGGCCATATATGCGTGATGGATTGTGGTATGCAATCTTCGCATTGAGCCTTAATCAGGGCGCTTATAATGCAGAAGTTATTCGCGGTGCGATCAAGTCTATCGCACGCGGGCAGATTGAGGCAGCCCTGTCTATTGGCATGAGCCCTTACAAGGTTCTGCGACGTATTACACTGCCACTTGCCTTCCGGCATTGTATGCCGGTGCTAACCAGCGATCTTATTATCCTGCTTAAATCGACGTCTCTTGCCTCCACGATTACGATTATGGAGGTCATGGGAACAGCGCGCGCACTTCAACGCAGCTCGTTGTTGATTTTTGAGCCGCTGATTGCCGCTGGCATCATCTATTTCACCGTCGTCTTTATCCTCACCCGGATTATGAATGGGGTTGAGCGGCGTGTTAGCGGCCACAGTGCCGCTATGATCTGACCCGTTTCAGGAGTGATTTCCCATGACTTCCATGGCTCTTGCCGTCGAGAATATTCACAAAAGCTTTTCTGGTGTTGAGGTTCTTAAGGGTATCTCATTTGAAGCGCGTAAAGGTGATGTCATTTCTCTTATAGGCAGCAGTGGCTCCGGTAAGAGCACATTACTGCGCTGCATCAATTATCTTGAAACTCCAGATCAGGGTTCAATTTCTGTTGCTGGGGAAACTATCAGGACAAAGACAGATAAGGCTGGAAAGTCACATGCTGCTGACCCACGGCAGCTTGAACATATCCGGACGCGTCTTGGTATGGTATTTCAGAGTTTCAATCTTTGGTCGCATCGCACTATTCTTGAAAACATTATCGAAGGCCCGGTTCATGTGCTTGGCATGTCAAAAGCTGAGGCGATCGCGGATGCGGAAGTTCTGATGGACAAAGTGGGTATAACGCCGAAGCGTGACCAATACCCCACCCAGCTTTCAGGCGGGCAGCAGCAGCGCGCAGCCATTGCGCGTGCGCTTGCGATGAAGCCAGAGGTTATGCTCTTTGATGAGCCGACATCAGCGCTTGACCCTGAACTTGTAACCGAGGTGCTTCAGGTTATTAAGAAACTCGCGGAAGAGGGGCGTACCATGGTGATGGTGACCCATGAAATGGCGCTCGCACGTGAGATTTCGAGCGAGGTTATTTTTCTGCACAAAGGATTGGTAGAGGAGCGCGGTTCGCCTGATATTGTTATGTGTGATCCGAAGTCCGCACGTCTGCGCCAATTCCTGAAGATGGATTAAGGGGAACGTCATGACCGATCAAAAAATTTCTGGTTTTCTTGACGAATTGACGGCTATTCGCCAGCATCTGCACAGCATTCCGGAACTTGGCCTTGAAGAGCTGAAAACATCGGATTTTATTGCATCAAAACTCGAGGAATGGGGTTTTGAAGTTTCGCGCGGCCTAGCAAAGACTGGTATCGTTGCCAGTTTGCGTAAGGGGAACTCTAACCGTGCCATTGGTTTTCGTGCGGACTTTGATGCTCTTCCAATTCTGGAAGAAACGGGCTTGCCTTACGCGAGCACCAATCCCGGTAATATGCATGCCTGTGGTCATGATGGTCATACGGCAATGCTGCTTGGTGCGGCGTGGTCACTGGCGAATGATCCCGATCTTTCGGGTACAGTGCATTTCATTTTCCAGCCCGCAGAAGAGAATTTCGGCGGCGCACAGATCATGATTGAGGAGGGGCTTTTCGAGCGTTTTCCCTGCGATCAGATTTTTGCGATGCACAACTGGCCCGGCATGAAGGCTGGAAGCTTCACTTCAAAGTCTGGTCCGGTGGCTGCTTCGATAGATGCGCTGACACTTACCATTAGGGGGAGTGGTGGGCATGGTGCAGAGCCGGAAAAGACGATTGATCCGATAGTTGTTGGTTCGAGCCTCGTGATGGCATTGCAGACCATCGTATCACGGAATATCTCGCCCCATGAGGCAAGTGTCGTGACAGTGGGGGCATTTAATTCAGGGTCCGTGTGCAATGTTATCCCGGATACTGCAAAGCTCGAAATTTCTATGCGTGCGACGGATCCTGTGGTCCGAAAGATGTTGCGCGATAAGATTGAGATACTTGCAACGATGCAGGCTGAAAGCTTTGGTGCTCAGGTTTCGTTCGAATGGCTAACGGGATATCCAGCGACCATTAACGATGAGGCCGCGGTAGAACAGGTCAAAGCAACTATTTCCCGAAGCTTTGGTGCCGAAGCTTATTCGGAAATGGAAAAGCCGCTGATGGGCAGCGAGGATTTTTCATTCATGCTTGAAAAAGTACCGGGTGCTTATGTGTTGATCGGTAATGGAGACAGTTCAGGACTGCACACATCAACCTATAATTTTAACGACGATATCCTGGAAAATGGTGTCCGTCTGTTTTGCCAATTGGCAAAGGACTGCTTGCAAAAATAGTATTTTCAATGCGAAGGCGATGTAGTTTTTAAATTGCCTTCGTTCTGCAGTTTATCAAATTATTTTTGCTCAGCCAATCCGTTCACGTGCTAGTTGAGCGGAGCATATTTGCAGCATTTTCGGATAGAAAAAAGGCCGGGAGGCGCATATCTGGGGAGATAATGTGCTGCGTCTCCCGGTAGCAGAAAGGAATATAGCTGACCTTCTGCTAATTATGGAAATACCTGTCAGGATTTCCATGGCGTGTCACTACTGGGTGCTGCGGGCTGTGGTGACATCGCGTAGTCAGCATCGCAAAATGTCGAAAAATTTCAATTTCAGAATTGTAATGATTTGTTTCGCTATTTTTGACTGCAAAATAAAAGCCCCAGAAGCTGGCGGGCGATCTGGGGCAGCACTCCCCAAGCGTTCCCCCGCCGGTTAGGTGCTTGGTGAGTCTATCGACATTCGAGCAAAAGACACTCCCCAATTTCAGGTATATTGAGCCTTTGAAGAGCTGCAAAAACGACGTGCCAGCGGGAAGTGGGAGATTTTTACATCGAAGATAAGGCTTGAAAGAGTTGAAAATCCCTCAGCTAAAATACTGTAGGGCAGATACTGGCAAGATGAGCATTGCCCTGAATTGTATATGAGATTAGCGGCCTGCGCGCCCTATTTTCACAATCCAAGAAGGAGGTTGTAGTTGAGCACTATTAGCTCATCGGCGAGGGCAAGAACTGGAGCTGCGAAGGTGGTGCCATCAATGTTGGCAAAGCTCGTTGGCCAGATAACGCAATATGCAAAACGTTCTTAAGAGCACTCTAAGTAAATTAGATGCCCCAGATGCTGGCGGGCGATCCGGGGCCGCACCCCAAGCTGAGCCCCGCCTGTAAAGTGCAGGTGTTCTTTACCAGAAGGTAAAAGATTAGCATTCCCTACTTTGGGATAAGTTGACAAAGAAAAACACTATTAGAAGGCAACCAACTCCGGGGGTGCGCACCAGTGAATATAGATGAGAATGTTGTGCCCTCTATATCCTATGCAATATCAACTTACTGTAGGGTTTCTCACTCTCTTCCTTCTCGTAGTCTGGCGCGGCCAGCTTTGTCGACGGCTTTCTGCGCATCTCTTATCGCTTTCGATACGTCAGCGTCGGAGGCTGTCCCTCCTTCATAGCTGCCCTGCGCCCGCTCTCCGATAACAATGTGCGGTATTTGCTGATAGGCAATGATCAGGGCGACAACTGCCGCGATAATGATGATTATTCTCTTAGTCATCACTCACAGCCTTTTTTGCAGTGCATGTGGCTGACCGGTCAATTTATTATTCCAAAGGTTGGGAACCAATGATTTCTACCCACGTTATTGCGGCAAGTTGAATGCTTTTTGGGAACGCAAATGCCTATTCAAACAATTTCGGTTGATAATTTTTACTACCTCTCCGAACAACAAAATGGCCTATGGGAAGTCCGGGAAACAGTCACCAATCAACCGGTATCGCTGAATGGTCAATTTTGTTGTTCGCTCAAAAAGCGGGATGCGGAAGAACTGATTGAGTATCTGAATGGTTTGGATGCGTCGCTTGCAGCATGACTATCCGGCCCCCTTCGGAGCTTGCCATGCGCTGCCACAGTTCACGAGTAACATGCGTCTTATTATTGAGATATTACTGAGGATCGAAGCAGTGCATATGAAATTTATTTATAGATGTAGAGGGTAAAAATTGAGCAGATTGCCACAGCGGATCTAGATGTGGCTACGCGAATTGAGGGGCGAGACCAGAGAAGCGTCAAGGGGTACAATACTCGTCTCGATCAGGTTCTTGCTGTACTGGCGCAGGATAAAAAATAGCCCCGCTGCACTGAATAGGAGCGGGGCTGTTTTTTATTTTGGCAAGTTGGCTGCAGCTTGTTTAATGGTGCTAGCCATCATTTCACAAAGCTTCGCTTCATCAATGCCCTGAGTCTTTGCTGACGTTTGAATGTCCTGCTCCATGCCCATAGCTGAAACTTTTCCTTCTTTACCGAGGGCTTCAGCTGCATCGCCCTTAGATACGTCAGCGGGAGTTGGAACTAGCGTCATCAACTTTGCCTGAACTTCGATTGCGCTGCCGTCAATAAATCCCTTTTCTTGGCAGTATGAGAGCACGCCAAGCTGATTGCGCGCGGCATTGTAAGCCATTTCCATCTGTTCAGGCGTTGGCTGTTGAGCAAATGCGGAAGTCAATGTTGTTCCGGTAATTGCTGCTGCAATAATTAGACGGCGCATATATTTCTCCATTTTTTGCAGTTGTAGGTATCATTTTCTAATGAGCTAAATATATGGCCGCAACCTATTGATGATGTTTGGTGGAACAAGTTTCATTAAAGCTTGATATTCAAACTTTACGCCAATGTTCACACCATAGTAAACTTCGCGGAGAAATTTATACTCAGGGAATGGAAGCCTTTATTTCTGCTATAAGAAATTGACATGCCGCAATTTAAAATAAGCTTTTGACACTTCCTTGTTGATCAGCATCTTTGGTGGCTCTCCGCGGGATATGCTCATTTTGTAAACACAGTCGGCTTCCAGCCGCGAGCGAAGCCCATCGACATTGCAAGGCTGGCGTATTCGATTTCTTTGACGAGAAAGTCGCGGTCTTTCAAAAGCGCTTCAATTGCCGCTCGCACGTCGCCTTTGTGATAGGCGAGGACGAGTTCAATTTCGTTGTCGTATTCATTTTCTTGCGTAACCGCATTCATTGTACTGCTCCATTAAAAAGCAGATACACACGCCAACCGTATATCTGTGTTTGTCACGACCGCCATCGATGTTCTTATTTTGTTCATGCCAATGAAAGAGTCAAGCATGTTGCATTCCATGTTGCATGGATTTGCCGGGTTTTTTTGTAACCAGTTGTAATTGCAGGGAATCTACTTGTGACAAGATGCAACATGAAATCAGGCCGATAATGGCCCGTGATCTATTTTAACATATTGTTTTTGTTGGATAATTTTTTTGGAGGCCTCACCCGGAATCGAACCGGGGTGCAAGGATTTGCAGTCCTCTGCGTAACCACTCCGCCATGAGGCCATCCGAAGAGCGGTGTCAAATCAGTCAGTCCACTCTTGATGAGTTCCAATATTGATCCAGACACGCTTCGTCAAGCGGTTACCGGCGATTGTGTGATTTTTCTCCAAGGCTTTCTAATTAAATGTCTTAATTGCAATTATTCTTCAGGTTCGCGATCCGAAGGTGTTTGTGGTCGTGCGAGATTGCCTTTGGAAAAGGTATAGCCGGTTTCCACGGCATTACGCCCAAATTTGTTGCGTAGGCTATCAATCGCGCCTTCCGCCACCGCGCGCTTTGTGGCTGCCGTATCAACCAGATCAGGTGGATCGGCGCGGTCGTCGGTTGATAATTCGCCTACACCAATTCCCAGTAGTCTGAATTTGGTGCCATCCAGTTCTTTTTCTAAAAGCTGAAGACCTGTGCGGAAAATGCGATCCGCAAGCTGTGTGGGGTCTGCGAGCTGGCGATTACGGGTGCGTAGCTTGAAATCCTGCGTCTTGAGTTTGAGGATGACTGTGCGGCCCGCAATGTCAGCATTTTTAAGACGATGCGAAACCTTTTCCGACAATGCACGTAGGACAGGTACGAGATCGCTTTCTTGCGAGAGGTCTTTGTTGAAGGTGGTTTCTGCCGAAACGCTTTTCATGTCATGTTCCGGTTCGACTTTGCGGCTGTCTTGTCCTCGCGACAGTCTGAAAAGACGCTGGCCCATCGTGCCGTAAGCCTTCATCAGCGAACCTTCATCCATTGTCTGCAATTGGCCGATTGTACGAATGCCATCGCTTTCCAGCTTCGCATTAAATGATTTTCCAACGCCCCAAATCATGCTGACCGGCTTATCGCGCAGAAAATCTAGTGCCTCGGCTTCTCCGATAACAGAAAACCCACGTGGTTTTTGTAGATCAGAGGCGACTTTGGCGAGGTATTTGCAATACGAAAGTCCGACCGAAATTGTGATGCCAATTTCGTCTTCGACACGTTTGGCAAAGCGAGCCAGAACCAGCGCGGCAGGTGCACGGTGCAAGCGTTCGGTGCCGTCGAGATCAAGGAATGCTTCATCAATAGAGATCGGTTCGACGAGCGGCGTGAGTTCATGCATCAGTTGTCGAACTTCACGGCCTACACGTGCGTATTTTTCCATGTTGGGTTTAACAACCACGGCGTCAGGGCAAGCTTCCAGCGCTTTGAACATCGGCATGGCGGAGCGCACACCATGAATGCGCGCAATGTAACAGGCGGTTGAAACAACGCCCCGCGTACCGCCTCCGATGATGACTGGCTTGTCGCGAATATCGGGATTGTCGCGCTTTTCCACAGAAGCATAAAAAGCATCGCAATCAACATGGGCCAGCGAGAGTTTGTATAGCTCTGCATGACGTACAAGCCGCGGACTGCCGCACGCACTGCAACGTCGCGTCGTTGCAAGCTTTTGCAGCGATAGGCAATCGCGGCAGAAACCTTGCTCCGAATGATTTGCGGCATATGAATCGGTCATAGCTGGATGCTGCTTTGTGAACATAAAAGGAACATCGATTTATAGCATTAAACCACAGTAATACCATCGTTACTCGGTCACACTGTCAGTTGTGCACTTGACATTGCCAAGGATATCACCAAGTTTAGCAATATGAACAACCGTTTCGCATCCATACTCCATCGGTTCCAACCGATCATGGGATAGCAACCCTCGAGTCCTGCTTAGCGCAGAGGATTCCGGGGGACGGTTTGCCGCTTGCCAGCAAGCGGAATTGTTAAAAGCGCTTTCTTAAAAAATAATCAGTTATTCCGGGCGAGAATCGTCGCGGAGAGCAATCATCACTAGACAGCAGTGAGCGAACGTCATGAGCGTAAAGAACCGTAAGAAGCCAAAGATCGTCGTAAGCGACATCGATAATGAACGCCTGACAATTCTGGCCGGTAACGTCTCCGAAAAACTGGAAGAAGTTGCTGAGGAACTGTTACAGGAGCTGGATCGCGCAAAGGTTGTTCCGCAGAAGAAGCTGCCGCTTGATGTTGTTTGCATGGGCTCGACAGTGGAGTTTCGCTCTAATGATGGCCATGAGCGGAAAGTAACACTGGTCTATCCGGGTGAAGCAGATATTGCGCAGGGTAAGATTTCGATTCTTACACCGATTGGTACCGCGCTTATCGGCTTGACGCCCGGTCAGTCGATGTCCTGGACAGCACGTGATGGCAAGGCACATGAGCTTAGCGTTCTGAGTGTTTCTCAGGCCGCATCTGCGAGTGCTTAATAAACATAATTGAATATCGGAAGTGATGAAGCCCCGGTTTTCCGGGGCTTTTTGTTGAATTATTCGTAGAGGGCAGCCGCCAGCTTACGGATCGCTTCGGCTGTGCGTGGGCCAAATCCCAGCATGTAAGGCCCTTCAAGAACAACCAGTGACTGACTGCGTGCAGCGGGAGTCTCTTGTAATGCTTTATGCGAGAAAACATCCTCGCGTGTTGGCCCGCCTGCACCATCGGACAGCATGAGAACTACATCCGGTTCGGCCTTGACCAGCCATTCTTCCGATACTGGCTTATATCCGGAATAAATAGACAAAGGATTCGTCCCGCCAGCATAGCGAATAAACGCATCTGCCGCTGTGTCGCTTCCGGCACCACTCAGCCTTGCAAGACCGTGGAAAAAGACGACTTTTTTCTGCTTGTCCGCTGAAATCTTTTTAGCATAGGCCGTGGCTGCATCGAAATCATCTATAACCGTCTGTGTCAGAGCTTCACCCTGCTTTTCAACACCGAGCCGTTTTGCTATCAGCCCAATTTTTTTGATGAGCCCCTCGCGGCTGTTGTCAACGGGCACATAAAACACTTCGACCGCTGATTGGTTGAGCACATCGGTTGTTTCAGGTGGCCCGATATCTTCAGAAGCTATGATGAGATCGGTGTTAAGCGCCAGAATGCCTTCGGGCGACAGACTGCGGCGATAGCCTACATTGGTCTTGTTCGCCGTTTCAGCGGGATATTTGCTGCTGCGATCAACCGCGATGACTTTATCGCCAGCGCCAAGAGCGAATATGATTTCCGTCACGTCAGGGCCAAGTGAGACGATGCGTTTTGCTTCATGGCTTTCGGCAAATGCAGTCTGTGGTGCGATGCAAAGAATTACGAGCACCAGCAACGATTTTGCGACTTTACCCAAAGGTGAAACGCGAATACCTGATATAAAATGCACTTCGGCCTGATCCATATTATTGTATGATAGATCAGAGAAATCTATTTAATATGAGTAAAACAATCAAGTTAAATCATGTGACATTATCACGTGTTTTAACCGGCGCGAGCCTTCGATTTGCGTGGCGAATACTTTTTTACAAGACGGAAGCTCTGCTTTGTCGACGGGCGTTCAGAATGGTCCACCAAAGCTGATAACGCACGTGCATAATCAAGGACAAGTCCGGGTGTCCATGCCATGGATTCAGCGCGTTTTCGCATAAGTCCTGCAGCCCATAATTCTGGAAATACAATGGCTTGCAGTGCCTTGAAGACAGGCCATCTGTGTTCGCGATAAACACCTTCAAGTGCGGCATCGAGCGCGTCTGCGACAGCGCTTGAGCAGTTTCTGTTCGTCAGATTATAGGTGTCATTTGCGCGATAGTGTTTCCAAAAACGGCGCAGGCGTGCTGCGTCAATATTATTGATTTCCACTTTTACAGTTGATGGACACCAATCGTTGGATTCAAACTCATAACTTGGCAAAAAGCGGCCGGGAACATTATTGTCTGGTGTCGCGCGCAGTGTGCGCGTGAATTCATCCGGATTGCGGTCAATTTCGGCTGCCGGATAGTGACTGATATAAACATCGGGTGCCATTTCCAGTGCAGAATGCCCTGTCGAGATCACACCATTATTATCAACTGCCGCTATGTAGCGGTTGATTGCACGCTGTCGCAGCGACGTCATTGCTGTACCGGTCGGCGTCCAGACGTGGACTATAAGCTTTTTACGGTTGCGCGCAGTTCGTTTTTTATAAATCTGTGCGGCGCGATAATTGAAGGGATTTCTACTCAAAATGCTTGTTAACGACGCGTCTGCCTCCAGACGTTTAATTCGGAACGCAATGTTGAGCAGACCAATACCAGTCAAAACAAGTACAGCGCCGACATTCACGCCGACAGTTCCAGCATACCATGTCGGCCAAGGTTGAAGTGTGAAAATTGCTATCAGAACTTCAACAACGCCACCGATGAGGCCAACTTTCCAGCGCGGATAACGGACAACCCAAGCACTGCCAATACGCACAACGCCGTCAATAAAGAAGCATAGGCCGAATAGAACTGCGAGTGCGAAGTTACTGGCTGGAGTAGAGGTAAGGATTAATATGCTAACGCCCGACAGAGCAACGCCTTGCACGATACGCATTCTCCGTGCCGTGCCTTGGCTTGCAATCGCTGCGAAGAGGCAAAGTGCGGCCTCTGGAAGCAGAAAATAGCCAAAAATACGTGTTGGGATAAGGGTTTTACCGTCCAGCGCATCAATGATGATCAACGCGCCGCCGATAATCCATAGAGCGGATACGACCAGCAAGGTTCTCCAGTGTCGCTGAATAATCTCGCGACCTAACAGAAGAAATAGTATCCGTATCACCCTACAACTCCGTCAACATTCAGCACATCTTTATTAGACGCAATAAATAGGGTGTTTCAATTTAAAATGAGTTTAAATTAGCTGTTCATGAATATTTGATCGGATTTTATTCTGTAAACAAAAAAAGCCCCGAAAGCGGGGCTTTGATTGCTCGTTACCGACGTTAGGTTATCGCGCGCGCGACCCATATTAATATGCATGCTCCGATGAAACCGGCAACCAGATACCCAAGCCAGCCACCGAATGACACACCCAGAAGGCCGAATAAAAAGCTGGCAATGCCAGCGCCGATGATGCCCAAAATAATGTTCATGAATATGCCTGTGTTGCTATTCATGAAATTGGAGGCAATCCAACCTGCAAGACCACCAATAATGATTGCTGCGATCCAGCCTACACCTGCTTCACCCATCGTTATCTCCATAACCCATAAGATAAATATGGATATGTATCAGTTTGGATGTTTGACAAGAGGCAGTAAAGCTTGCGCTTGAGGACGGGCAGGGGTTCAAGACCACTGCCCAATTCTGTTCGATATTTAGAAAGGCCAGGCGCGCTGGGGGCCGCGCATTTGTTCGAAAGCTGTTGCCATTTGCAACACGCCGAGATCATCAAAGCGACGGCCAGCAATCTGTAATCCGATTGGCACGCCAGCACTATCATAACCACAATTGACAGAAATCGCAGGCTGTTCGCTCATATTGAACAACAGCGTAAAGTTGATGTGGGATTGTGCACCCTCAACAGTATTGTTGTTTGGATAGGTCCATTCTGCTGGGAAGCTGACATTGGGTGAAATTGGCGTCAGAACAAAATCGTAATCAGCAGTCGCCGCGACCGTCTTTGACCTGATCTCCAGCGTCATCAGGTAATTGCGGAAAACTTCTTCCCCTGTTTTTCCAAGGCCGGATTCAGCCCATTCACGCATGATGGGTAGGATTTTTTCACGTGTTTGCTCTGGAAGGGCCTGCACATCTAAACCGGATCTTGTGCGCCAGAAATGATCCAGACCACGAAGCATTTCGGGTGTCATCCAAGGTTTTAAAAGTTCGACATGTGCACCGGCATTTTCGAACAGTTTGGCAGCCTCTGTGACAGCAGCGGTTACTTGCGGATCGACAGCCATTCCACAGCCCGGATCGAGAAGAAGGCCAATCTTTAAGCCACGAACGCTACGCTCAAGATTCAACCAATCAATGTCGGCTTCTGGGAGGCTCATGTGATCGCGACTGTCTGGCTGGGACAGAATAGCCATGGCCATTGCGGCATCGTGAACGCGTCGTGTCATTGGACCTGCGGCACGTCCCATAAAAGGTGGCTCGATAGGAACGCGCCCCAAGCTGGGCTTGTGACCAACCAGACCGCACCATGCAGCTGGGAGGCGAACGGAGCCGCCTATATCGGTTCCCAGATGAATGGGGCCATAGCCCGCGGCACCCGCTGCGGCAGCACCTGCACTTGATCCGCCGGGGTTCTTTTCAAGGTTCCAAGGATTGCGGGCGAGTTTATGAAAGCTCGATGTGCCGGATGATGCCATCCCGAAATCTGGCATTGTTGTTCTTCCAAGAAAAACGGAGCCAGCTTCACGGAGGCGGGCGGCAGGTGGTGAATCTGCCGTCTTCGGTGTCATGTCGCCGGAAGCTGTGCCCAGCGGCATCGGCACGCCCTTGGTAGCAATGTTTTCTTTGAGTGTTACGGGAACGCCATCCAGCGATACGCCCTTCACCCGAATTGGTTCTCCTGCTTTCCAGCGTGCTTCAGATGCGCGTGCTGCCTCTAGGGCGCCTTCGGCATCAACGAACCACATCGCATTCAATTGTGGTTCGTGTTGCTCAATATGTTCAATAACCGCTTTAGTAACTTCAACAGGCGAAAAGGTTCCGGCTTCGTAGCCGTCGATCATTTCCTGAGCGCTGAGTGCATTAAGTTTTGTCATGATTATGTTTGATCCAGTCTAAGGAAAAGTGGAATTCAGTTGAGCGGCGCTTCGGTTGTCGTCGTGCCAAGCTCACGGAAGTGGGCAAAATCCCACTGCCTGCCGGGCGCTGCATCAATCAGGCTGCGCGTATAGGCGTGTTTGGGTTCGGAAAGCACATTGATGGCGGTGTCATACTCAACAATGCGGCCATGCTGCATAACCAGAACATCGTCACAGATTTGCGCGGCAACACGCAGGTCGTGTGTGATGAAAAGGATTGAGATGCCAAGCTTTTCCTGCAATTCATCGAGCAGTTGTAACACCTGTGCCTGAACCGAGACATCAAGCGCAGAAACCGCCTCGTCAGCCACGAGAACATCAGGTTCCATGGCAACAGCTCGTGCGATGGCAATACGCTGGCGTTGACCACCGGAGAACTGGTGCGGGTAACGATCGATAGCATCTTCCGGCAACCCAACCAGTTGCAGCAGTTCCGTAGCGCGTTTTGTTGCTGTGCTTTTATCAACGCCCATATTGACCGGGCCTTCAACAAGGCTTCGACCAATCGTCCAACGTGGATTCAGTGAGCGAAACGGGTCTTGAAAGATAATCTGGATATGCTTGCGGTAAGGTTTCAGCTGTCGCTGCGATAGCTTGGCTATGTTGTAATCGGAAACCTTAATGTCGCCTGCCGTAGGATCGATAAGACGCATTACACATCGGGCAACGGTCGATTTGCCCGAGCCGCTTTCGCCCACGATGCCAAGTGTTCGACCGCGCTTAATTGTGAAACTTACATCGCTTGCAGCGAATGTATGCTCGCCTTTAACGAAAACCTTGTGCGTTCCGTATGCCTTTTGGAGATCATCGACCTGAAGGGCTAGTTCATCAGAAGCAGTTGCACGTGCTGCGCGTGGCGTCAGGCTCGGTACAGATTGCAGCAGTTTTTTCGAATAATCCTCCTGTGGGGAGCGCAACAGTTTTTCGACTGGTGCGTGTTCAACCACATTGCCGTTTTTCATCACATGAACAGTGTCGGCAATCTCTGCTACAACGCCCATATCATGCGTAATGAAAAGAACGGCGGTGCCGTGCTTTTCTTGCAGTTCCGCAATCAGGCTGAGTATTTGCTTTTGCGTGGTAACATCAAGCGCGGTCGTCGGCTCATCAGCAATCAGCAATTGCGGTTTAAGCACAAGCGCCATGGCGATCATGATGCGCTGACGCTGACCACCAGAAAGCTGATGCGGATAGGAGCGATAAACGCGATCAATATCGGGCAGATGCACCTGTTCCATGATATTAAGAACACGTGCTTTCCGCTCGCTGGATGACAGATTCAAATGCGTACGGAGCACTTCTTCAATCTGTTCGCCGACGCGCAAAACCGGATTGAGTGCTGTCATCGGCTCCTGAAAGATCATCGAGATTTTCCGGGCGCGAATGGCACGCATTGCCTGTGGTCCGAGATCAAGAAGGTTTTTGCCTTCCAGATTAATCTGACCACCAGTGGGTTCAAGCGCACCTTTTGGCAAAAGCCCCATGATCGAAAGCGATGTGACGGACTTGCCCGATCCGCTTTCTCCGACGAGACAGACTGTCTCGCCTTTTCTGATTTTCAGCGAAATGCCATTGAGAACAGGCTTGGCATTGCTGTTGCCAGCAAGCCTGACCGTCAGGTCAGATATTTCGAGCACTGTGGGTGCATTGTCAAAATTACGGTTCTTGAAAATCATGATCAGCCCTCGCGTTTCTTAAGACGTGGATCGAGCAGATCACGCGCTGTATCGCCCAGAAGGTTGATGGAAAGAATGCACAGCGAAAGCAGCAATCCCGGCCAGAAGATCAGCGATGGCTTAAGCTGAAAATACAGTCTGCCTTCAGCCATGATGTTGCCCCATGTCGGAATTTCGGTCGAAATGCCCGCACCCAGGAACGACAGAATAGCTTCTGTGAGAATAGCAGATGCACAGACATAGGTGGCCTGAACAGTCAGCGGTGCCAGTGTGTTTGGCATCAAATGCTGCCAGATGATTTTTGGCATTGAAGACCCAAGCGAAAGGGCAGCTTCAATATAAGGTTCTTCGCGGGCTGAAAGCACAATGGAACGTACCAGACGGACAACGCGCGGAATTTCTGGAATGGTGATCGCCGCCAGAACGGAGCCGATACTTGCGCCGTTTAGCGCGATCAGTGCGATTGCCAGCAAGATGGACGGTATCGCCATCAGGCTATCCATAACACGCATAATGATGGCATCAGCAACGCGGGAGAAGCCCGCAATCAGACCAATGATCAGCCCAAGAAAGATGCTGACAATTGCTGCACCAATTCCGATGAGCAACGATACACGACCACCCATCAGCACGCGTGACAAGAGATCGCGACCATAACCGTCTGTACCCAGCGCATAGGTTTCTGAAGGTGGCTTCAGACGCTGCAACGCATCCATTGTCATGGGATTATGCGGGACAATCCACGGCGAGATTACAGTCATAACGACGAGAAGGATGAGCACTGCGGCTGCAATTATCGGGCCAATGCCAAGCCGGGTTGCCTTTGAGAAAGACAGAGCGCTCAGCAGCCATTGCAGGCGTGCTGCTGGTTGTAGAGTGGCTGACATTAGTAGCGTATCCTTGGGTCAAAGAGCGTGTAGGAAAGGTCAATCAACAGATTGACGAACACGTAAAGCGCACTGGTAAGCAGGATCATTCCCTGAATAACCGGATAATCGCGTGCGAGAACGGCATCCACCGTCAAACGTCCAATGCCGGGTATATTAAAGACGCTTTCCGTCACAACCACGCCGCCGATCAGCAATGCAAAGCCTGTTCCTATAACCGTGAGGATAGGAACTGCCGCATTACGCAGTGCATGATGAAAAAGAACGATTTTTTCGCGCACACCCTTAGCGCGGGCGGTGCGGATATAATCCTCACCCAGCACTTCAAGCATAGATGCGCGGGTCATGCGTGCAATAAGCGCGACATAAATCACAGCCAGCGTGAAACAGGGGAGCGCTGCACGAGAAAGGAACTTGCCAAAGTTTTCTGTCGGAGCGGTATAGCCCTGCACCGGGAACCAGCGCAGATCAATGGCAAAAAACTGAATGAACAGATAGCCGATGACGAAAACTGGTATCGAAAAGCCCAAAACTGACAGCGTCATGACGCCGTAATCGATCCATGTCCGATGCCGCCATGCAGCCAAAATTCCAAGCGGGACGGCAATGGCAACGGACAAGAAGATCGTCATCAAAGCGATGTTCAAAGTCGGCCACATACGCTGACTGATCATCGTGGTGACCGATGTGCCGGAAATAAGTGACGTGCCCAAATCACCCTGAAACAGATGGCCAACCCAAGTGAAAAACTGAACATGAAGCGGCAGGTTCAACCCCAGCGACTCTCTAATGCGATCGAGCTGCTCTGTCGTTGCTGAATCACCGGCTATGATCGCGGCGGGATCACCGGGTGTCAGACGCAGAAGGAGGAAAACAAAGATCGCAACGATTGCCATCACAGGGATGACGGCAAGAATGCGACGCAGGATAAAACCAAACATCGGGTTGTCCTTGTCGAAATTTCAGGCGAAAGAATGCGAACCGGAGAAGTATGAACTTCCAGATCAAACGCATTCAGGTTCATGAGAGCAGTATAGTTTGGGTTTGACGGCGCTGAACGTTGCGCCATCAAACTGAATCTAAATCGAGGCGAAGGCTATTCGACTTTTTTCACGTTCCAGAATACCTGCACTGGAGACATAACCATATCTTCCAGCACCTTGCGGCGGGCATGCGGCGAGAAGAACTGACCAAGCGGCACATAGCTCACATTATCCATCGCATGGATCTGGATCTTCTTGGCGATTTCTTTGCGCTGCTCAGGTGTCGTCGCATCAATGAATTCTTCGCGCAAAGCTTCGATTTCATCATCCTTCGGCCAGCCAAACCATGCCTGATCACCACGACCATTCAACATTGGGCTGATCAACGGATTATCGACTTCTGGCACGATCCAGTTCGTAAAGAACATGTTCCAGCCGCCTTCGCTTGGCTTGCCCTGATTGGCGCGGCGCGTAACAATTGACTGCCAATCCATTGGCTGCAAGTCAACGGTAAAGCCTGCCGCACGTAGAGCCTGCGCTGCAACGATTGGCTGAGATGAAGTCACGCGCACATCGGTAGCCTGAAGAATAACGACCGGCGTGCCATCATAGCCCGACTCTGCGAGGAGTTTCTTAGCACCTTCAATATCACCGCCATTGATCAGCGTTTCGCCGCCGGTTTCATCACCCAAAGGTGTTCCGCAACCAAAGATCGCGCCACAAACCTTGTAGTAGTCGGGGTTGCCGACGATGTTTGCGAGGAAGTCCTTCTGGCTAAGCGCTTTCATCGCTGCCTGGCGAACACTCTTGTTATCAAACGGCGGATGCTTGAAGTTCATTCGAGCAATGGCCTGATAGCCCAGATCATCGCGAAGCTCGACAGCAACATCATCGCTGGTCTCAAGGATTGGTAGCAGGTCGACAGGAACCTGATCAATGAAATCGACTTCGCCCGACATGATCGCATTAACTGCGGTTTGCGAGTCCGCCATTGTAAGCCAGTTGACCTCGTCAACATTGACTTTTTTTCCGCCAGCCATCCAGCTTGGCGGCTCGTCACGCGGCACATAGTCTTCAAACTTCACATAGGTGGCACTAACGCCTGGCTGGAATTTCTCGGTAACAAATTTGAATGGACCAGAACCGATATATTCGGTGATTGCGGTATCAGCAGGTGTTGCAGCGATACGCGCAGGCATGATGAATGGAGGCAGGGCGGACTGTTTTGCAATTGTATCGAGAAGCGGAGGGAATGGCTTGCTAAGCGTCCACACAATCGTCTTGTCGTCTTTTGCTTCAAGGCTGTCTGTGAGCTTGAAAATTGTCTGGCCACCGGAATCGCGCTGTCCCCAACGCTTTAGTGAAGCAACTGCATCCGCAGCCGTTACCGGCGCGCCGTCGTGGAACTTCAGGCCGTCGCGCAGGGTAAATGTATAGGTCTTATTGTCATCGGATACTGTCCAGCTTGCCATCTGTGGCTGTGGCTGAAATTTGTCATCAACGGCAACCAAAACGTCATAGATCATATAAGCGTGGTTGCGCGTAATGTGTGCGGTGGTAATTACCGGATCAAGGACGCGCAGTCCTTCCATGACGGCCGTGATGGTTTGCGCCTGAGCTGGCAGACAAAATGCTGAGCCAGCAAGCAAAACAGCCGCCATGCCCGCAAAGGTTGACCGCAAGCGGCTCATGCCGCGATTTGCATAGCCTTTAGCTTTCAGCGATGGCTGAGAATTCTTTTCATAAAGCATTGCTTTTCCCATTTGCAGATGATGTTCCGTTGTTTTTTCTTGCAGCAATGATGCTGACCGGTGGCTTTGACATCCAACCTTTTCACTCGCGTCGAAGTTAGGACTTGTTCCGCGCATTCTTTCCTCCTCCAGATCACCAGCCAATCATTCCCGTGATTGACATAAGTATCGACTAGCGATACGGTAGTATTGTTATTGACGATAGCTGGCATTTTGCTAATGTGTCAAGGGGATTTAAAGGAGGGGCTATGCGCGACGTTGAGAGAGTGGAATATGGTGTTCGTCCGGTGTCTGACGCGGATGAAAATGACCCGCTTTTTGTCTCCGCAATTGCACGCGCGATGCAGGTTTTGTCAGCCTTTCACGGCACCAGTAAGCCTTTGACTCTTAACGAGATTGCCAAAATCTGCGGCATGGGCAAAAGCACTGTGCAACGCATTGTTCACACACTCCGCCAGCAGGGATATATTGAACGCGATCCCAATGATCGGGGTTATGTTCCCGGCATTCGTATTCTCGATCACACGCTTGATTATTTGCGACTAAATTCAGTTATTGTACGCGCACTGCCCGCTCTGCTTGAGCTGCGACGGGACGCAAGTGAGCGTGTTGACCTTAGTGTCAGAGACGATCTTCGTTTGGTTTACGCGCTTCGTTTGCAAAGTAAGCGAGAAGCTTTTTTTGCAACGCTTATCGGCAATAGTGTGCCTCTTTATTGCACTTCGGGCGGACGCGCAGTTATGGCGCAGCTTCCGGATGATGAAGTAGACGAGATTATTCAGCGCTCTAAACGCCGCAAATTTACTCCGCGCACCATCACGGAGCCCCAAGAAATCTGGGACAAAATTCATGAAGCGCGGGAAAACGGCTATGCGCTTGCTTCAGAGGAAGTTCTTCAAGGCGAAATAGCTATTGGTGCGGCGATACGCGGTCCCGAAGGGCGCCCAGTTGCAGCAATACACGTCGGCGGATCGCTAAGCGAGTGGAACAAAGAGACGTTTTCAAGTCACTTTGCACCACTCATTATGGCTGCGGCAGGTACGATTAATCGACTTTAGATTTTTTAACCCCAGTTCTCGATACGGATTTTCGAGCCGTCTGAGAAGCGCGAGATATGGAACGGCGACGGATCGACAACCGGCGTTTCGCCGCTGACCATATCGGCGACCAATCGTCCTGCACCGGGGCCGATGCCAAAGCCATGGCCTGAAAAGCCTGTGGCGATGATCAGACCTTCAATGCCGGGCAGGGGCGATATAACAGGAATGACATCCGGCATCGTATCAATCAGCCCGGCCCATTCCTGTGCGATCGTTGCAGATGCAAAAGATGGGATAGCGGCTTTGAGTTTGCTTAGTACTGCTGCATTCGCTGCCCGGTGCGGTTCGGGATCAAGCGTGCGGATTTTTTCAAACACCGAGACCTGATCTGCCGGACGGAGCTTCCATTGGAAAGCTTCTTCAAAAAAGCGTTCACCGAAACGGAAACGCAGGGATTTCCATTCTGTTGAGAGCGACGGAAGGAAGTCGCGGAAGAAACGAAAACTGTCAGGCACAATGTCGGCAATGGAGCCGCCAAGGCTCGCAACCGTATAACCACCATCAAGCCGCTTGCGCAGTGCGAAGTCCGAAAATGCGATTGCCGGTTCAACGCCGCTCTCGATAGGCGAGGTGCGGAAGACGGACGAGCGCACTTTGAGCTGCGGTAGGTGGGCATCAAACGACGATATGATCAGCCGTGACCAGGCGCCGCCAGCAACGACAATCGCTTCGCAAGCCACGCGGCCTTTTTCAGTCAGGACCGCTGACACACGCCCATTGGTGGTTTCGATCCCGCGCACGGCACAGTTTTGCAGAATGACAGCACCGAGTTCCTGCGCCTTTGCGGCAAAAGCAGGTACTGCCTTTTGCGGCTCCGCACGGCCATCGAGCGGCGTGATCATGCCACCCTTAAGCGGACGCGTCAGTCCCGGTGCGAGATTTGATGCCTGCTGGCTGTTCAGCAGTTGGGTTTCGATGCCGTGCTCGCTGGCAATTTTGATCCACTCTGCGTAGCGCTCGACTTCTTCTTCCTTCTCGGCAGTGTAGGCAATGCCGGTAACGCGAAATCCGGTTTCGCGTCCCACACGTTCATTCATGCCGTTCCAGAGACGCATACTTTCGACAATCAACGGCATTTCGCGGCTGTCGCGCCCGGTCCTGCGGCACCAGCCCCAGTTGCGACTGGATTGCTCGCCAGCGATTTCACCCTTTTCAAAGAGGGCAACAGGAATGCCGCGCTCAGCCAGAAAAAGCGCCGTCGATACCCCGATCACACCACCGCCGATAATGGCGACCTTTGTTTCCCGCGGCAAACGCTCGGCGGTTGCCACTTTGTCGGTGATCGGCCCCATGATCAGACTCCTGCAATGCGAATATCAAATTCTGATGAAAGCAACATTGCGCGATTTGCGAGCTTATTCAACCGGATAGTGCAGCAAATTATTGTGCTTTCAATGGTGTTTCGGCAAATGCCTGATGCGTTTGGTCGGGTTTTATTGGCAAAGTTGTTCAAGTGCATTTATATGCGGACTGATGATAACAGGACTCTCGGCCTCATCTATGGACGCACGGACTCTGCAGGATACGATGCTCGATAACGAAACGGCTCCGGCACTGACCCTCTCGGGAATTGGTCGGCAGTTTGGAACCGTGCGCGCGCTTGATAACATTTCGCTGGATGTGCAGCCCGGTGAGATCATCTGTCTGGTTGGGCATTCCGGCTGCGGCAAGACTTCACTCTTGCGGATTATTGCTGGCATTGATGCACCCGATGAAGGTCAGCTTACGATGGGCGGGCGCACGCTCGTCGGGCCATCGATCTTCGTTGAACCGGAAAAGCGAAACATTGGTGTGGTCTTTCAGGACTACGCGTTGTTTCCACATCTGACCGTGCGTGAAAATGTGCTGTTCGGTCTGCGCAAGGTTCGCAAGGAACAAGCGCTCAGCCGCGTGGATGAATTGCTCGAACTTGTCGGTCTTTCTTCGATGGCGGATCGTTACCCGCATATGTTGTCGGGTGGGGAGCAGCAGCGCGTGGCGCTTATTCGGGCATTGGCACCGAAGCCTGATCTGCTTTTAATGGATGAGCCGTTCTCCAATCTGGATCGCGGCTTACGCGCGCGCGTGCGTAGCGAGACTATGGCGCTGCTGCGCGCACTCGGCACGCCGGTCATTATCGTGACGCATGAGGCAGAAGAAGCGCTTTCGACCGGCGATCGCGTTGTTCTGATGCGCTCTGGCGAAATCGTGCAGCAAGGTTCTCCTCGCGAGCTGCATAATCATCCAAATAGCCGATACGCAGCCGATTTCTTCTGTGACTTCAACGCGTTTGAAGGTTTTGTTCGTGGCAATGGAATTGAAACAAAACTGGGTTCTTTCGATGCCCCGGGTGATCTCGATATTAGCGGTGAAGTTCTCGTTTATATCCGGCCGCGCGATATTAGAATTTTTCCGGACGACCAAGCCAGTGGTTTGAGTGGACAGATCGAAACGCGAATCTATCTTGGTGAAACCGAAGAGTTGCTAATCCGCCTTGATGGCAGCGAGCAGTCTTTACGCATTCGAACGGATCAGCATGTGGCGGAAGATGCTTCATCTGTTTTCCTCCACGTTGATTGGAGCAAAGCGCTGATTTTTGGGAAAAGTGAGTAAATAGGTCATATTTATTCACCCGTGCAATTGACCCTGCAAAATCGAGTTCATATATTCCGATTGCATACCATATAGTTCCAAATGAACCATATTTTCGGAGGTAATATGCCCAAGATCGCGCGTGCTGGACTTGCACTCATGGCTGCGACTTTTCTCTCAGGTGCTGCGAATGCAAATGAGGTGAATATTTACACAACCCGTGAGCCAGGCCTGATCCAGCCTTTGCTCGATGCCTATAAGGAAAAGACGGGCACGACCGTCAACACAGTTTTCCTGAAGGATGGTCTCGCTGAACGTGTTGCGTCTGAGGGCGATAAGTCTCCTGCCGATATTCTGATGACCGTTGATGCTGGCAATCTGGTTGATCTCGTCGACAAGGGATTGACCCAGAAGGTCGATTCGCAGGCTTTGAAGGATGCAATTCCTGAGCAGCTGCGTGATGCCGATGGTAACTGGTTTGGCCTGTCGATGCGCGCACGCGTAATCTATGCCGATAAGGATTTGGAACTCGACAAGATCACCTATGAAGAATTGGCTGATCCGAAGTGGAAGGGCAAGATCTGCATACGCGCTGGTCAGCATCCTTACAATACGGCACTGATCGCAGATTATATTGCGCATAATGGTGCCGAAAAGACCGAAGAATGGCTCACTGGCCTGAAAGCTAATCTGGCACGCAAGGCTGCCGGTGGTGATCGTGATGGCGCTAAGGATATCGTCGGTGGTATCTGCGATATCGCAGTGGCCAACTCCTACTATGTTGGTCTGATGCGCTCAGGTAAAAGCGGAGACGAACAAAAGGCATGGGGCGACGGCATTAAAGTCATCCTGCCAACTTTTGCGAATGGTGGCACACAGGTAAACATCAGCGGTGCAGCTGTTGCCAAGAACGCGCCGAACAAGGAAGAAGCCGTCAAGCTTCTTGAATATCTTGCTTCGGACGACGCTCAGAAGCTCTACGCTCAGGCGAACTACGAATATCCAGTCAAGGCAGGCGCTCCGGTTGATCCGATTGTGGAATCCTTCGGTGAACTGAAGATCGACAGCGTCCCGCTTTCGGAAATCGTCAAGCACCGTAAGCAGGCCAGCGAACTGGTCGACAAAGTTGGCTTTGATAATTAAAAGCTGATTAGCATTATGAAAATGACGCCGGTGCAAAACCTTTGCGCCGGCGTTTTGATATGAGGAAAGCATGCCGGAATCTGTGCAAGCCGCATCATCGACCAAGCCTTTTCGCTCGCGTTCAGGGCGAGGCTGGTTGTGGCTTTCAGGATTGATTGCGCTTCTGGTGTGCCTGCCGGTTCTTGCACTGATTATAGAAGCGTTGCGCGGCTCATCTGGGCTGTGGGGTCATCTATTCTCAACGATCTTTGCTACGGCCTTTACCGATACAATCATTTTGCTTGCAGGCGTGGGGCTTATTACGGCCTTTGTCGGCACATCGACTGCTTGGCTTGTCACAGCCTATGATTTTCGTGGGCGCGGTGTGCTGGAATGGGCGCTTTTGCTACCGCTTGCAGTGCCGACCTACATCATCGCTTATGCTTATCTTGATATTTTGCACCCAATTGGCCCGATACAAAGCGCAATCCGTTTCATGTTGGGCTATGAAACTCCGCGCCAGTTCCGTTTGCCGGATATAAGATCAATGACGGGCTGCATAATCCTGCTCGGCTTTGTACTTTATCCCTATGTTTATATTCCAACGCGCGCAATGTTTCTCACACAGTCGGCGAGCTTGATCGAAGCCGCACGCACATTGGGCGTCAGCCGCCGCGGTATATTCTGGCGCGTGGCACTGCCGCTTGCACGTCCTGCTGTGGCTATTGGTGTCAGTCTCGCATTGATGGAAACGCTTAACGATGTTGGTGCTGCCGAATTTCTCGGTGTGCGGACGCTGACTGTTTCGATTTACACAACATGGGTTACGCGCTTCGACCTGCCGGGGGCAGCACAGCTTGCTTTGGCGCTTTTATTGCTAGTTGTCGCTCTTGTTTCAATTGAGCGTTGGGCGAGGCGTAAACAACGTTTCTCGTCCAATATTCGCCATTCACGTGGTTTCGAGCCGCTGAAGGTGAGCGGTTTGAAAAGCATTTGGCTTTTCATTGCCTGCCTCACGCCAATCATTATCGGCTTTATCTTGCCCGCGACTTATCTTGTGATTGAGGCAGTCAAGCGGATGCGTTTTGCGGGTATCTCACCCCGTCTCGCCGGTGAAGCATTCAACACCGTCATGCTCGCATCTGTCGCAACCATTCTGGTACTGTTGTTTGGCATGATGGTGGCCTATGCGATGCGGCTTTTTCCGGGTACTGCCTCACGTTGGTTTTATCGGTTTTCGACTATGGGGTACGCAGCACCTGGAACCGTAATTGCTATTGGCATCATGATCGTTTCTGGTGCCGCTGATCGTTTCTTCGGTCAGCTTTTTAGCACCTTCTTCGGTATGTCCACTGGCTTGCTGATGATCGGCTCGGGAGCAGCGATCATTTATGCCTATGTTGCACGCTTTCTCGCTATTTCTGCAGGCGGCATCGATGCAGGGCTTGAACGTATTCCGCAATCGCTTGATCACGCGTCGCGTACACTCGGGCGAGGGGTGACAGCAACTTTCTGTCAGGTGCATTTGCCGCTATCAAAAACGGCTATTGTCGCCGCAGGTCTGCTGGTTTTTGTTGATTGCGTGAAGGAGTTACCGGCCACGCTTCTTCTGCGTCCGCTCAATATTGAGACCTTTGCGACGCATCTTTATGGCGAGGCTGCACGCGGTACCTATGAAGAAGCGTCGGTTGCAGCACTTGCAATTGTGGCGGTCGGTATTTTGCCGGTCATTCTGCTTTCGCGCGTTGGTCGTCGTTTAAGTAACGCTCGCAGCTAATCGCAGAAGTTCTGCAATATCAAATTGTTACAATATCGTTATGGTTCGCGACTTTAACACGATGCGCGGCATGGTTGCCGAATGTGCGGAAAATCCAAAAAATGCTGATCTATCAAGGGCTTTGACGAGTTCAAGGCCTGTCGTTGAGCGCAGATTACTGAATGATTTCAACACGATATTTCGCGTGAACGCAATAATATGTGACTGTATTATAGGCCCAATTCCATGCTTCTACCACAATGCGAAAGCTCAATGGTCACAATTGAAACAAGACCGCGCAAGCTGACATGCAAATGGCCACGAAGGTCACCGTCAAGGTCGCGGAAGGAATGGAATGATGGAATCTATGCTCAACACGCAACAATGGCTCCCAGTCGAGTTGCTGAACATTGGTTTGGCCGCAGCCGTTTTCTTTGCTTGTCTTGTGCTTTCGCTGTGGAAGGCTGTCTTTGACGAACTCAATCCGGTTTTCTGGCGCCGTACGGCTGCTGTTTTATGGGCTGGTGTTGTTATCGTGGCTCTAAGCACGGGTATTGAAAGCTTCAACTGGCCGCAGATTATCGGCTGGACCATGATTGCTGGCGGTGTGATCGCAACAGCGGCGCGCACTGGCATGAGCTATTATCGTCAGTATTCGGCGCATAATGTTCGCCGGACCAAGTTCTCGAATGCGCGGTTTTCAGGCCCGCGTGCTTCTGGACGGTAATCGCTATGTTTGCAAAGACTTCTCAAATGCCTTTGCGGCAACACCGTCCAAATAGCTTGCGCTCGTTTTTTATCCGCGCTTTTGGTTCTGCACGATCCCGTAAATATTCGTTGAGCGTGTGCCAGAGCGGCAATAGCCCAGAATAGGGCCTTCGGCTTCGGCAAGTGCCGAGGCCATTTCATCGACGTTTTCCTGAGTTAACTGTCCGCCAACGACCGGTATATAATAAGTCTTGATGCCGGCTTTTTCCGCTACCTTGGCGACTTCAGCAAAAGTTGGCTGGTCTGGCCCTTCTTCGCCATCGGGACGATTGCAGATGATCGTCTGGAAGCCTTCAGCCGCGATATCGCGCACGTCATCGGGCGAAATTTGTCCGGTCACTGAGTAATTGTCGTCGATTTGACGAATATCCATTTTTGCACCTGTAAGACGATCTGTTGGAACTGACACCAAGTCTTTACGAACTTGAATTGTGTGCAGATATAGCTTGTTCGCAATGCTCATCGCAAGCGCAATGCCCTTTGACTGGTGCCAGATATTTATTCAATCTTTTGCTTCATTGAATTTGATACGGATACCAGTCATATCGTTAAGTGTTATGACTTCAGCCTAGTTATGCATCTGTGAACTGCGGGATAAATGATGACGTACGAGATCAGCCAGAATTTGCCTCGCGTTACACGTCGTCACGATGGTTATTACAAAAGTTCGCGCGAAGTTCCGGAGGAAGTACCTATCGCTATGAGTTATAACGGTACGACCCATGCCGTTATGATGGCGACGCCTGCTGATCTTCAAGACTTTGCTATAGGTTTCAGTCTTACGGAAGACATCATAAGCCATATCTCTGAAATCGAAGATCTGAATATTGAGGTGTTTGAAAAGGGCATCGATATTCAGATGCGGCTTGTCCCGACGCGTAACGATATGCTCGTTGCCCGACGCAGGTTTATGGCAGGGCCTGTGGGCTGCGGTTTGTGCGGAATCGATTCTATCGATCAGGCTATTCGTCCGCTCATGCAGATAGGGCCAGGTAACATTCGGTTTAAAGCAGCATCAATCACAGCAGCTATGGATGTGCTTGCTGGTGAGCAGCATTTGAATGCGCTGACGCATGCGGTGCATGGTGCAGGTTTTTACGTTCCAGATCAGGGACTTGTCACGGTTCGTGAAGATGTTGGTCGACATAATGCGCTGGACAAGCTTATTGGTGCACTGGCGCATGAAAACAGACCAGCAGCCACTGGTATAGTCGCACTCACGAGCCGTGTTTCAGTTGAGATGGTACAAAAAGCCGTTATTCTCGGTGCGCCATTGCTGGCCGCAATTTCGGCACCTACAGCGCTTGCGATCCGCACTGCGGAAGATGCTAATCTCACGCTTGTGGCGCTTGTTCGCGGAGATGATTTTGACGTCTATACGCACCCCAAACGCATCATTACAGAATAACTGGCCCTACAGATGTAAGGCCAGCTAACTTAATATTAGACAAGCGCTTCAATGCGCGCGCGCTCGCTAGCAATCTGCAATGCAGCATGAGCTGCTTCCACGCCCTTCACCTTGAAGTGGTTGAAGAAGAAGTCGTGATGTTCTTTGCTGTCGTGGTAATGATGCGGCGTGAGTGACACGCTGAGCACCGGCACTTCGGTTTCAAGCTGCACCTGCATTATACCGTTGATGACAGCAGTAGCGACGAAATCGTGACGGTAAATGCCGCCGTCAATGACGAACGCTGCGCCAACAATTGCCGCATAGCGGCCTGTCTTTGCAAGTGTCTTGGCATGAAGCGGAATTTCATAAGCGCCGGGAACGTCGAAGACTTCAACTTCCACATTGGTACCGGTTTTGGCAGCCAGTTCAGCAATGAAGCTCTTACGCGCTTCGTCAACAATATCGGCGTGCCAACGCGCCTGAATGAAGGCGATTTTAAAGGATGTCTTGTTCGGATAGCTCTGGTTCATAGGTTCCTCACGAAACTAGAATCAGGGCGCACAAAGGAACGAAAGCCCACGCCTGTTGAGGCGCGGCCGAACGTTCTTTCACTCTCTTCCATCCGGACTTTAACCGTCGGCTCCGGCATCTCACCGGATCTGCTGACCCTTAAATGATCGGTCGAAATGACCTTTTATTTAAGGCGCTCGCGGGCTCGAAGATCGCTCTTCATACCGCCGGTGGGGAGTTTCACCCCGCCCCGAGAACAAACCCGCACACCATTGTGCGAGTGACCGGAAACTAGGCATTCCTTTGACTGATGTCTAGTCACTTCACGGGAAATTTATGCTGATCTGGCACTGGATGAGCGTTGAATTTTTCAGATATCCGCTGCCCAGTAATATATCGCTACAAGAAATATTTTTTCGCGCACTAAGATGCTCAAATTGTTCCGTTTTTTGGATGGATTTTTCGATTTAGCGTTGCAGACTTTGAGTGTCCTTGAGCTAACCATATTGACACAGATCACGTTTCTCGGCCTATTCTAGGCGCACATCTTGTCTGAAGTGAAGACTTTCAACTAAAAAAGACAACGTTGTCAATCGCAGGTGGAGCTGCGGTAGAATGATTGGGATGGAGGTCTCAAAGCAGATTGAATGCTCTTAAGGATGCTTTGGGTGAGATCGCCCTACGCATCTGGCTAGATTTTATTTTGTAGAGTTCTACGGGAGGTAGACATATGCATAAATATTTTAAAATGGCCGCTATGGGTACGGCTGCGTGTGCAATGCTTGCCACAATGGCACCTGCTGCAAATGCGCAGGACAAACAAAATGTGGAGGTTCTGCATTGGTGGACCGCCGGCGGTGAAGCCGCAGCGCTTGATGTTCTCAAGAAGGACTTGGAAGCTAAGGGGATTAGCTGGACAGATATGCCAGTCGCGGGCGGTGGCGGCACAGAAGCGATGACTGTTCTTCGCGCCCGCGTTACAGCTGGCAATGCTCCGACGGCCGTGCAGATGCTTGGTTTCGACATCCGCGACTGGTCTGAGCAAGGTTCGCTTGGTAATCTCGATGAGGTTGCAGGCAAGGAAGGCTGGGATAAGGTCATTCCAGCACCTTTGCAGGATTTTGCGAAGTATGATGGCCATTGGATTGCCGCACCTGTAAATATTCACTCTACCAACTGGATGTGGATCAACAAGGCGGCTCTCGACAAGGCTGGCGGCAAAGAGCCAACCAATTGGGATGAACTGGTTGCTCTTCTCGATAATTTCAAAGAACAGGGCATCACCCCAATCGCTCATGGCGGTCAGCCATGGCAGGACGCAACGATTTTTGATGCGGTCGTCCTTTCCTTTGGTCCGGACTTCTACAAAAAAGCCTTTATCGATCTCGACCCGGAAGCACTCGGCAGCGATACGATGAAGCAGGCTTTCGACCGCATGACCAAGCTGCGTTCTTATGTGGATGATAACTTCTCTGGTCGTGATTGGAACCTTGCTTCAGCAATGGTCATCGAAGGCAAGGCTGGCGTTCAGTTTATGGGCGACTGGGCTAAGGGCGAGTTCGTGAAAGCAGGTAAAAAGCCAGGCGAAGATTTCGTTTGCATGCGCTATCCGGAAACTCAGGGAGCGGTAACCTTCAACTCCGATATGTTCGCGATGTTCAAGGTTGCTGATGATAAGGTACCAGCACAGCTTGAAATGGCTTCCGCTATCGAAAGTCCAGCATTTCAGTCAGCCTTTAACGTAGTCAAGGGCTCTGCTCCTGCACGCACCGATGTTCCAGATACCGCTTTTGATGCTTGCGGTAAGAAAGCCATCGCGGATGTGAAGGAAGCAGCGGACAAGGGCACCATGCTCGGCTCCATGGCGCATGGTTATGCAAATCCAGCTTCCGTTAAAAACGCGATTTATGACGTTGTGACCCGTCAGTTCAACGGCCAGCTTTCGTCAGAAGATGCGGTTAAGGAACTGGTTACAGCCGTTGAAGGCGCTAAGTAAGCAGATTGTTTGCGCCCGGAAGAGGTTCCGGGCGCTTACATCGCCAATTATCATTAGATATTTTCAGTGCAGTTCGCGGCAGAAAACAATGCCGTCAAAACAATAGCCCGCATCAAGAGCGCCGCGATTGAACGGCTGCCAGATGCGCGCGCAGAAATGGATGGCGCATATATGAAGCGTAACAGCCGACTACAGGAACTGGTGCCAAAGCTGGTTCTGGCACCGAGCTTCTTGATTGTCCTTGTATTTGTATATGGATTTATCATTTACACTGGCGTTCTGTCCGTCACAAACAGCCGAATGTTGCCGTCATACGGCTTTGTCGGATTGTCGAACTATGAAAAGTTGTGGGCCTTGCCGCATTGGTGGCGCGCTGTCACCAATCTGGCGATTTTTGCATCGCTTTACATCATTATATGTTCAGTCATCGGCCTGTTTCTAGCCATTCTGCTTGATCAAAAAATCCGTGGTGAAGGCTTTTTGCGCCCCATTTATCTTTATCCGATGGCGCTTTCGTTCATCGTGACAGGGACTGCTTGGAAATGGTTTCTTGATCCGGGTATCGGGCTTGAACACACAATGCGGGTTTGGGGCTGGGAAGGGTTTACCTTCAACTGGATCAAGAGCAATACAATGGCGATCTATTGCCTTGTCATTGCTGCTGTCTGGCAGTCGTCCGGCTTTGTTATGGCGATGTTTCTTGCGGGACTGCGTGGCGTAGACAATGAAATCATCAAAGCTGCGCAAATCGATGGTGCTTCCACCAGTACGATTTACCGTCGCATCATTATTCCTTTGATGCGCCCGGTATTCTTGTCGGCTTTTGTGGTATTGGCGCATCTCGCGATCAAGGCTTATGATCTTGTGGTTGCGTTGACCGGTGGTGGGCCGGGGCAGGCTACCGAACTCCCTGCGACGTTCATGTATTCTTACACCTTCACGCGCAATCAGATGGGTATTGGTGCCTCTTCCGCGATTATCATGCTCGTTATGATTTTCTCGATTATAATCCCCTACCTTTATTCGGAAATTCGCGGGGGAGCGCGGTCATGAGTGCTCAGACCCAGGAAAATGCAATCAATAGTGGTAAGCTAACCCGGGCTTTGATCTATTCGGCGTTGCTACTATTTGCGATCTATTACCTGCTGCCGCTCTATGTGATGGTGGTAAATTCCTTCAAGCCATTGGATGAAATCCGTCAGGGCGGCATGCTCAGTCTGCCACAGCAATGGACCATTGAACCGTGGCTTTCGGCATGGTCTACGGCACAGATTGGTGTGCAGCCAACTGGCCTCAAACCATTCTTTATCAACTCGATCCTGATGGTTGTGCCTGCCGTTGCTATCTCAACAATTGTGGGTGCTTTAAACGGCTATGTGCTGACGAAATGGCGTTTTCGCGGTTCTAATATCTTCTTCGGCCTGCTGTTATTATCATGTTTCATCCCGTTTCAGATCGTGCTGATCCCAATGGCGCGCGTGCTTGGTATGCTTGGCATTGCCGGCACAATCTGGGGGCTGATCCTTGTGCATGTGGTTTATGGTATCGGATTCACGACGCTTTATTTCCGCAACTATTATGAGGCGTTTCCGACCGAACTGGTTCGCGCTGCACAGATTGACGGTGCAAGTTTCCTCCAGATTTTCTGGCGTATTCTCCTGCCATCATCAGGTCCGATCATCGTTGTGTCGGTTATCTGGCAGTTCACCAATATCTGGAACGACTTCCTTTTCGGCGCATCTTTCTCGGGTGCAAACTCAACGCCGATGACCGTTGCGCTTAATAACCTGGTTTCGTCCTCAACCGGCGTCAAAGAATACAATGTGCACTTCGCAGCTGCCATTCTCGCCGCTCTGCCCACGCTGATCGTCTACATCGTTTCCGGGCGCTACTTCGTACGCGGCCTGATGTCCGGTGCTGTTAAAGGATAAGTCTGATATGTCGTTTTTAAAAATTTCTGATCTCTACAAATCCTATGGCAGTGTCTCGGTCCTCAAGAACATCAATATTGAGATTGAGGAGGGCGGCTTTCTGGTTCTGGTCGGGCCGTCTGGATGCGGCAAGTCTACACTTCTCAATACGATTGCCGGACTTGAGCCTATTACTTCCGGTGATATTTCGATCAATGGGCGATCCGTATCGGGCTTGCATCCTTCGCAACGCGATATTGCGATGGTGTTTCAGTCTTACGCGCTTTATCCGAATATGACAGTTGGCGGAAATATCGCTTTTGGTATGGAAATCCGCAAAGTGCCAAAGCCAGAGCGGGATAAGGCAATTCAGGAAGTTGCTGATATTCTTCAGATCGGTCATCTTCTCGACCGCAAGCCGAGCCAGCTTTCTGGTGGTCAGCGTCAGCGTGTTGCGATGGGGCGTGCGTTGGTTCGCAATCCGCAGGTGTTTTTATTCGACGAACCGCTTTCAAACCTTGATGCCAAGCTGCGTGTTGATATGCGCACCGAAATCAAACGCCTGCATCATCGTATGAAAACGACGATCGTTTATGTGACCCATGATCAGATTGAAGCGATGACACTGGCAACAAAAATCGCGGTTCTGAAAGATGGCATCTTGCAGCAATTTGGCACGCCAGCGGAAATCTATAACAATCCAGCCAATATGTTTGTGGCCGATTTTATGGGTTCGCCAGCCATGAACCTTCTCACGGCAACTGTTGAAAAGAGCGGTGCCGATTTTGCTATTCTGCTTGCGCAAGCGGAGGGCGATGCCCTGAAACTTCCACTCGTTAATGCACCGGAAGGGCTTCTCGATTACGTCGGTAAGGATATTATTTTTGGCATTCGTCCCGAAGCACTCACAGACCCAGATGGGGCGGATCGCAATGCACAATCTGTTGTCGAAGGCGATTGTCTGATCGATGTGGTTGAGCCTGCCGGTTCCGACACATTCGCCGTTACCCGTATTGGTGGCAAACAGGTCGTAGCTCGTTTGCGTGCTGATGCGCGGATTGCTGCCGGCCAGCGGTCGCGCCTCGCATTTAATCTCGACAAAGCTGTATTTTTCGATCCCAAAAGTCAGGAACGTATTCGTTGAAAACAAAATGAAAAGAGCGCTCCTAATTATATAGGAGCGCTCTTTTTCATGCTTGCCTGGAGGGCAAAATCAAACTGTTAGGGTCTCGCACTTAACGCAGGAAGTCTAATCCAAGAAGACCAATCGCCAGCGCCGTGTTCAGTGAAACGATCATCATTCCATAAACGAGTGCGGTTCTAGTAATGTCATTCATTTTCTACCTCCTTGAACCTCGACGCTGCTGCATCCGGTTCTAAAGCTCGAGAACATAACGAAATGTAACAGCCTGTTACGAGTGGCGCAACCCATTTCTCATAAATGTGAACGATTGTAACGTCGCGTGAGAAATGAGCTGTCTTGCAGCCATCAACATCGCTTTTTGGGCTGGTAACCGTATTGTGACGGTAAACGGGCTGGCAAATTATGAGTTCGCGTTACATAGAGAGCTACGTATAACGACATTGAAGTTAATTGTAATTTCTTGCATTCATTCGGATTTTTACCGTGAACCGCATCGTTCCTCTCGTGTTGGCTATCGCCCTTTTCATGGAGCAGATGGATTCCAATGTCATTTCAACATCGCTACCAGCAATTGCAGCTGACATCGGCACAAGCCCGATCGCCTTAAAACTCGCACTGACAGCCTATCTTGTCTCGCTTGCAGTTTTTATTCCAGTGAGCGGCTGGATGGCGGACCGATTCGGCGCAAAGAATGTATTTAGGGCAGCGATCGCCGTATTTGTGGTGGGGTCTGTTGCTTGTGCAGCCTCGAACTCACTAGCAGCATTTGTTATTGCGCGTTTCTTGCAGGGTATGGGCGGAGCGATGATGACGCCTGTTGGGCGCTTGGTGTTGATCCGCTCGACGCCCCGAAGTGAACTGGTGTCAGCGATGGCATGGCTCACTATACCCGCTATGGTCGGGCCATTGGTTGGCCCGCCGGTCGGTGGGTTTATTACCACCTTCTTTTCATGGCACTGGATATTCCTCATTAACGTACCGATTGGGCTTCTGGGCATCTGGTTTGCAACCCGCTTTCTGCCGGACACTGATGAGCGCATTCTCAAGCCGTTGGATTGGCCGGGGTTTGTCCTGTCCGGTGTTGCGATGTCGGGGGTGGTGTTCGGCTTGTCGGTTGTTAGTCTGCCCGCACTGCCGCCCATCATCGGTATTGTCGTTGTGGCTGTCGGCCTGGTTTGTGCTGCTCTCTATATTCTACATGCTCGACGTACTGTCGATCCGCTGCTCAATCTGAAGCTCTTTGATAATCAGGTTTTTCGTTCTGCAGTTTTTGGCGGCAGCGTGTTTCGTTTGGGCATTGGCGCAATTCCGTTTCTGCTGCCTTTAATGTTTCAGCTCGGCTTCGGCATGACGCCTTTTCAGTCCGGTATGATGACGTTTGTTTCTGCGATTGGCGCAATCAGCATGAAGTTCGGTGCGAGGCAGGTGTTTAACCTGTTCGGCTTCCGCCGCACGCTGATGTATGGATCGCTGATTTCAGCCAGCTTTATTGCAGCTAATGGGCTGTTTTTCCCGGAAACGCCTTATGGTGTCATTATCGGGTTCTTGCTCATCGGTGGCTTCTTCCGTTCGCTGTTCTTCACGGGCGTGAATGCTTTGGCCTTTGCTGAGATACCGGATGCCAAGACAAGTCAGGCGACCCCTATCACGGCGGTTGCGCAGCAGGTCTCCATTGCACTGGGTGTTGCGCTTGCGGGCGGTATTCTCGAACTAAGCACGGCGGTCCGGCAGGCACCATTACAGCTGGCCGATTTTCATATCGGGTTTTTCGTGGTCGCATTGGTATCAGCCACGGCAATTTTCTGGTTTGCTCGACTGGCCCCGGATGCTGGCCACGAGCTTTCTAGTTCGGCAAAATTTAAGCGCAAAAGCAATGAGGCTGCGGCTTTGAAAGAAGCGGGCATATCTAATGGCAAATAAAAAGGCGGCTTTGGAAGCCGCCTTGGTAATTCTTGTTAGCCTTTAAAGTCACGTGCGAGCAAATAAAGCTCGACGGATTCCGCACGCGATGCTGGCGGCTTGATGTGATGCACAGATTTGAATTTCTGTTTAAGCATCGCCAGCAGATCGTTTTCGGTGCCGCCCTGAAATGTCTTCGTCAGGAAGTGACCGCCCGGTTTAAGAACAGACACCGCAAAGTCAGCCGCAACTTCGCAGAGATGCACGGTGCGTAAGTGATCTGTGCGGCGATGGCCGGTCGTTGGTGCGGCCATATCTGAAATCACCAGATCAGGCTTGTCGCCAAGCGCTTCCATCAGCTTTTCGGGTGCGGCGTCATCAAGAAAGTCCATTTCCAGCAAAATAACGCCGGGAAGCGGATCAACATGCAGATAATCGATGCCAACAACCTGTGGGTTTTCATCTGTAGAGCCAACGATCTTGGCTGCAATTTGCGACCAGCCACCAGGTGCTGCACCGAGATCAATGATCTTCTGACCTTTTTTCAGGAGGTTATAGCGATCGTTGATTTCGATCAGCTTGTAAGCTGCGCGCGAACGATAGCCATCCTTCTTCGACTGGTGAACATAGGGATCGTTCAGATGGCGTAGCAGCCACCGGCGTGACGATTCCTTGATCGTTCCGGCTTTCTTCTTCACGCGAACGCGAAGATTGCTGGTTCCTGCACCGCCGCGTCCGCCGGTTTTGGTGCCGCTCTTGTTTCCGCCTGCTTTGCTCATCTTAGTGCCTGTTTCTTATGTCGGTTTTGCCGCCAGCTTTGACGGTTGGCGCGCGGTTATGGCGCCAGGCACCATCACGCGACATGAGTTCGGTCAATATGCCTTCGCGCAGTCCGCGATCGGCAACGAGAAGTTTTTCACTCGGCCACACATTGCGTATGGCATCAAGAATAGCACAGCCTGCAAGTACCAGATCAGCACGATCAGCACCAATGCAAGGATTGGCAACGCGGGCTTCAAAATCCCATGACAGTAGACGTTGCGTCATCTGCGTCACGTCTTCTGATCCCATCCACATACCATCGACGCGCCGCCGATCATAGCGTTCAAGTCCGAGATGAATACCAGCAAGCGTTGTCACTGTTCCAGATGTGCCAAGCAGATGAAAACGCGAGCTTGCTGTCAGGTTTCCAAGGCAGTTGCGTTCTGCGAAACCGGAAAGCAAGTCTGTGACATGGCCAACCATGGCATCGAAGCTTTCCTGCGTGACATTGCGACCACCGAAACGTTCGGCGAGCGTGACAACACCAACGGGCAGGGAAGTCCATGCCATGATGTGTTCAGCAAGTCTTGGAGAGCGGCGCTGAGACACATCGATCAATGCGATTTCCGACGAACCACCGCCGATGTCAAACAGCACGACCGCATCCGTTTCGCGCGTGACCAGCGTTCCGCAGCCTGATACAGCAAGGCGGGCTTCCGTCTGACGGTCAACGATTTCGAGTTCAAGCCCGGTTTCTGTGCGGACACGCTCAAGAAATTCTTCGCCATTGGCAGCAGAACGGCAAGCCTCTGTCGCGATCAAACGGGAACGTTTAATTTTACGGGATTGAAGCTTGTCGTGGCAAATCTTCAAAGCTTCGATAGCGCGTTGCATAGCATGCTCGCTCAGCCGTCCGGTTGAGCTCAGACCTTCGCCAAGTCGCACAATGCGCGAGAATGCATCCACAACACGAAATTGTCCGGGGCGTGTTGGTGAAGCAATCAACAAACGGCAATTGTTAGTGCCGAGATCAAGCGCCGCATAAAGCGGTGCTTCATGTGGTGCATGATTGCGCAGGCTTTGCGTGTTGGCGGAATGGCGCTTTAATGGCTGCGAAGCGCTACCCGACATTTCCGGGCGCGCGGTCGCGTTTTGCAGCTTTGCACCATTATCCGAATTTACAGGCGCACTTCCTTGCTGGCGAGCCTGCTTCTTCTTACGGGCGCGCCTGCGGCGATTCGATATTTTACCGCCGGGCTTTCCATCTGCGGATTTAGCTTCCGCATTCTGGGTTTCTGCAATTGCTGGCTTTTGGCCACGCGCATCTGCGGCACCGGGGGATTTCCCACGGTTGCGACGGCGCGCACGCTTGCGCTGGCTTTGGGAGCCCTTGTTTTCTGCGTCTGAGCGTCCTGAATCGGGGGCTTTCGCTGCCTTGCCGACTTCTGGAACGGCTTGCTTACGCGATTTGCGCTTGCCGTTCTCGGACGGATTCCGAGCCTGTTGGTTGCCCGTTTGTCCGCCGGACGCCCCTTGTTGCGCCGTTGCTGCGGGGCGCTCCTCGGGGTTTTTCAAGGTTTTTATCCTTATGGCGCCGCGCGAACCTTTAAAGGACGCAAGCAAGGCGCTTCAATTTTTACGTTGTCCTTAATGTAGCAGCGCTTTGGGCATTTACCAAGGGGCAGGCGAGGACCAGTCGTGGGAAAATTGATAAAAGGACGCATGAATCTGATAGGGCTAATATGAATAGGGGCTTTCGCTGTCTGCAAAAGCCCCATCATCAGAATCAAAAGAGATGTTCAGTTCAAATGTCGTAGGTATGCGCGGCATTGATTGTTGCCACGAATTGCTTGGTCCGTTCACGCGCTGGCGTGACGAATACATCATGTGCGGTGCCGGTTTCGACAATATTGCCCGCTTCCAAGAACACGACATTCTGCGCAATTTTTGAAGCAAGGCGCAGGTCATGCGTGGCAATGACCATCGTCGTGCCTTCCTTTGCAAGCTTACTCAACACGTCCACAACTTCCGATGCCAATTCAGGATCGAGAGCAGATGTCGGTTCGTCGCAAAGCAGAACGCGCGGCGAGGGGGCGAGTGCACGCGCAATAGCAATGCGCTGTTGCTGGCCGCCAGAAAGCGTTGCAGGCCAAGCGTCAGCCTTGTGTGCCATGCCTACCTTTACAAGCAGTTCCATGGCGCGTTCTTTTGCCTTTTCCTTTGGCCATTTCAGGACAGTTACCAAGCTTTCCATAACGTTTTGAATGGCAGTCTGATGCGGGAATAGCTGGAAATTCTGAAACACCATGCCCGTTTGACGGCGAATGGACTGGATCGCTTGCCAGCTTGGCTTGCGGTTGGGCTCGAACGTCAGGCTCTGTCCGCCGAGCGTCAATGTGCCGGACGTTGGAACTTCGAGCAAGTTGATGCAACGCAGAAGTGTGCTTTTGCCGCCGCCTGAGGGACCGACAAGAGCTGTCACCGTTCCCTCAGCGATTTTCACGTTGATGCCATTGAGGATGACAACGTCGTCGAAGCTTTTGACGATATCTTTCAGCTCAATCATGAATTTGTCTCCAGTGTGCCACCATAGCGTTTGAAACGCTTTTCCAGCCGTGCCTGAAGGTTGGACAGAATTGTGCTGAGCACCAAATAGATAAGCGCTGCTTCGATATAAAGCACAAGTGGTTCATAGGTGGTGGCAACGATGCGCTGTGCCGACTGAAACAGTTCCGGCACGGTGATCGCAGCCGCAAGTGATGTGTCTTTTACCAGCGATATAAACGTGTTGGACAGAGGCGGAACCGCAGTGCGTGTTGCCTGTGGCAGGATGGTGCGGGTCAATGCCTGACGCCAGCTCATGCCGATGGAATAGGCTGCTTCCCACTGACCTTTCGGAACTGCAGAAATTACGGCGCGGATAACTTCTGAACTATAAGCACCAACATTCAACGAGAAGCCGATGACAGCTGCAGTGAAGGCGTCGAGATAGATACCTGCGCTTGGCAGGCCATAGAAAATCACGAACAGCTGCACCAGCATTGGTGTGCCACGGAAAATCCACACGTAGAAGCGTGCAATGAGTGATGCCCATATCGGCGCAAACAAGCGCACAAGCGCTGTAAGCAATCCGAGTGACAGCCCGAAAATGAATGACAATATCGTCAGTGGAATGGTGAATCTTAGCCCGGCCCAAAGCAGGGTGGGCAGGGAATCCGCCATGAGTTGAAGCCAATCGGGCACGTCACAAATTCCTTAGCTGGGATAGGACCTGAAAACTCAATTATCAGGAAGTAACATATACACAATGAAAGAAAGCCGGAAACTGGTTCCGGCTTTCCTTGAAGACACTATCCAGAGCTTACTTCGAAACGTCCTGACCGAAGTATTTCTGAGAAATCTTGTCATAGGTGCCGTCAGCTTTGACGTCATCAAGCGCCTTGTTGATGGCCGCTACAAGCTCGTCATCACCCTTGCGCACGATAATGCCGGAAGCCGTGGCGTTTTCCTTTTCTGCAACAACTTTTACAGGAGCATTTGGCTGCTGCTTTTTGAAGTCGAGGAAAGAGAGGCTGTCATTGAGTGTTGCATCGGCGCGGCCTGTCAGAACAAGCTGGACTGACTGATCAAAGCCGTCTGTTGCAACGAGTTCTGCACCGGCTTCGGTGGCAAGCTTACCGTAATTGCTTGTGAGAGACTGAGCGGCTTTTACGCCTTTCAGGTCTGCAAAGTCTTTAATCGTATCGTTCTTGTCATTGACGATGAGAACGACCTTGGACACGATGTAAGGATTGGAGAAGTTGAACTTCTTCTGGCGCTCTTCGGTGATGCCGACCTGATTGATCACGGCGTCATAACGATTTGCATCGAGACCAGCAATAAGGCCATCCCACTTGCCTTCAACGAATTCAGGCTTCACGCCGAGCTTCTGAGCAATGGCTTCGCCGATTTCTACGTCAAAGCCAACAAGCTTGTTGTCTTTGTCGTGGAAGGTGAATGGGGCGTAGGTGCCTTCTGTGCCGATCTTGAGAACGCCAGCTGATTTGATGGCTTCAAGATTGTCGCCAGCCAGTGCTGTCGAAAGGAGAGCAGCCTGGAGAACGCTGACTGTTGCGAGGATTTTTGCGAACTTCATTTTAAGGTCACCTGTAAAAATATTCGATGGATTTAAAATACAGGAATTATTTTCTAATGATGCGTCGAAAATAGCTGCGGCTTTGTCACAAGTAGAATAATTTTCTAATTTTTTAATTTATATAGCGATTTGAATCCGAATAATCGAAATTCGCAATTTCTGGTTCTAAAAATGGAGAGCTCAAGCGGGTTCATTGCGTCTGAACTTACCGTGAATCTAATGAATGTCTCTGATTTTAGCATGTCCAATAGGTAGGTGGCATAAATCATAGTCATTAAAATATAGCGCCACTTTATTGACAAAATGTCGATAAGATGATGACATAAAACGCATAAGAAAAAGGGAGCAACTTGAATGGGGAATAACGGAGATGGCGAACTGATGGCGGAAGCGCCAGCAGATATGCAGTCGTTCGGCTTTGATGAAGTCTCTCTTCCAAAGCATCTTCGTTCCGTTGCAACGCTTGGCCCGATTGTGTCGTCGTCTCACCTTGCCGAAGGCGGCTCGCCGGGCATGTCCGAAGTCGAGTATGGGCTTATTCTCGCTTCCCATGCGTTTTCGCGCTGGATGGTCCGTTGTATGGCCGCAGCTGGTTTGCCGGGGCTTTCGCCAATCGAAGTGCTGATCCTTCATTCCATCCGGCATCGCGGACGCGAAAAGAAGCTGGCTGATATCTGTCTGGTGCTTGATATAGAAGACACGCATATCGCGACATACGCCATCCGTAAGTTGGAAAAAGCCGGGCTTCTGACGACAGGTAAGGCGTCCAAGGAAAAGACCGTCAAGATTACTGAAAAGGGTGCAGAGGCTTGCGCGCGCTATCGCGAGATTCGTGAGCGTCTACTGGTCGAATCGACCGCCAATGCCCGCCCTTCAGAAGAAACGCTTTCGGAAGTGGCTGCATTGTTGCGCTTCATGTCCGGTGCATTCAATCAGGCCACACGGTCTGCCATAACACTATAAGAGAGTTACGAGTTTGAGCGGAACTGTGTCTAAGCCTCTGCTGACAGTTGAGGGTCTAAGCGTTGAATTTGGCAGCAATCGTGTTGTTGATGATCTGAATTTCTCTGTTGCTGCTGGCCGCACACTTGCGGTTGTCGGTGAATCCGGGTCAGGAAAGTCGATCACGTCGCTTTCGATCATGCGCCTTGCTGATATGAGCGGCGCGAAATTCCCCAATGGCCGTATTCTGTTCAACGGTCCTGACGGCGAACGTGATCTCCTGAAAGCCGATCAAAAAGCAATGCGCGGTATTCGCGGCAAAGACATTGCGATGATCTTTCAGGAGCCGATGACGTCGCTCAATCCGGTTTTCACTATCGGTAATCAGCTCTCAGAAGTGCTTATGCTGCATGAAGGCATGTCGAAGAGTGCTGCTCTGGCTGAAGGCAAGCGGCTGCTGGAAATGGTGCGTCTGCCTGATGCCGAGGGCTTGCTCAAGCGTTATCCGCACCAGCTGTCCGGTGGCATGCGCCAGCGCGTCATGATTGCGATGGCGCTCGCTTGCCGTCCGAAACTGCTGATCGCTGACGAACCAACGACCGCTCTCGATGTCACCATTCAGGCCCAGATTCTGCACATCATCAAAGATTTGCAGAAAGAGCTTGAAATGGCAGTCATTTTCATCACGCACGATATGGGTGTGGTGGCGGAAATGGCTGACGATGTTGTGGTGATGTGGAAGGGTAAAAAGGTTGAAGAAGGTCCGGTAGGCCGTATCTTTGAAGCACCACAGCATCCTTACACACAGACGCTTTTGTCGGCAGTTCCGAAGCTTGGCAGCATGACGGGCGAGGCGTTTCCAAAGCGTATGCCGGTGATGATGATGCGCGATGGTGTGCCGGTTCTGTCGGGCGAAGAGCGCATTCAGGACACTGCACGTTATAGCGAAAATCCGCTTCTTGCCGTCGATGATCTCTATGTCCGCTTTCCGATCAAGAAGAACATGTTCGGCAAAGTCACGCATGTTTGCAATGCGGTCTCTAAGGTTGCTTTCGACATTTATCCGGGAGAAACGCTCGCACTTGTTGGCGAATCCGGCTCGGGCAAATCGACCATTGGGCGCACAATTCAGCAGCTCCAGTCGCCGTTAGCTGGCGATATCCGCTTTAATGGCAAAGCTTATTCGCAAATGAGTGCTCAAGAGCGCTACGCGATGCGTCGCGAAGTGCAGTATATTTTTCAAGATCCGTTTGCGTCGCTTGATCCGCGTAAAACCGTCGGCTTTTCAATTGCAGAACCAATCCGCACGCATGGTCTTCTCGACAACAACAAAGCAATCAATGCGCGTGTGGCAGAACTGCTTGAACGTGTGGGGCTTGGCCCGGAACATGCGTCACGTTATCCGCACGAGTTTTCGGGTGGACAGCGCCAGCGCATCTGCATTGCACGTGCGCTTGCTTCAAAGCCGAAACTGATTATCGCTGATGAAGCGCTGTCTGCGCTGGATGTTTCCATTCAGGCACAGGTGATTAACCTGTTTATGGACCTTCAGAAAGAGCAGGGTCTGGCCTATCTCTTCATCAGCCATGATATGGCTGTTGTCGAAAAGATGAGCCATCGCGTTGCTGTGCTTTATCTTGGTCAGATCATGGAACTTGGCTCGCGTCGTCAGGTGTTTGAAACACCATCGCATCCTTACACGCAGCGTTTGTTGTCAGCTGTGCCGGTTGCCGATCCTTCGGCGCGCACGGAGCGCGCAGCGCTCGAAGGCGAAATTCCAAGCACGACGCGTCGCATCGATGACAAGCCGACCATCTATAATTATCGCGAGATTTCATCAGGCCATTTCGTCGCTGAAAGCGCCTGAAGTCCTGAATTTTAACGAAACCCAAAGGGGAAACTAATGATAAAGAAAGCACTAAAAGCCGCTCTACTGGCGTCCGCGCTCTCGGCGGCTGTTATTGCGTCGGCTCCGGCTTTCGCCGCAGGCAAGCTCACCGTTTCGTCGCCGCAGGATCCGGGCAGCTGGGATCCGATTGATACGTTCCTCGTCAACTGGGCATCTGTCGGCACCAATATTTTCGACGGTCTGGTGTATCGCGGTCCTGATCTGAAAATCGTTCCCGGCCTTGCAACTTCATGGGAAGAGTTGGATGAGGGCAAGCGCATTCGCTTTACTCTGCGCGAAGGCGTGAAGTTCCACGATGGTGAGCCATTCAACGCAGAAGCTGTGAAATTTACCTTTGATCGTCTGCTCGGCGATGAAGGCGCGAAGGGTCCGCAGCGTTCAAATTATACCGCAATCGACAAGGTTGAAATCATCGACGAAAAGACGGTTGATTTTCATCTGAAGGCTGCTGATCCGGTTCTGATCACTAAGCTTGCCGCTTATGGTGCGATGATCGTTCCGCCGAAATACATCACCGAAAAGGGCGATGATTATTTCAACACGCATCCGGTTGGTACTGGCCCGTTCAAGTTTGTGTCCTATGAGCCAAAGGTCAACATTAAGCTCGAAGCTTTTGCTGATCATTGGGGTGGCGCACCAAAGCTTTCGGAACTTGAATATCGCTTTATTACTGAGCCTTCGACAGCTGTTGCCGAACTTCAGGCTGGCCGCGTTGATCTCGTCATTCCGCCGACTATTCCAATTGGCATGATCCCAACGATTGAAGCCGATCCGAAGCTTGAACTCGTCACAACTGCTGGCCCGACTGTTTATGCGCTTCGTTTCAATACACGCGACGGCATCACCAAGGATGAGCGCGTGCGTAAGGCACTGATCATGGCTGTGGATCGCGATGCGATCATTCAGTCCATTCTTGCAGGTCAGGCAGAGCAGATTGCAAGCTTCCAGGGATCGCTTTCCTTTGGTTTTGATCCGGAAATGAAGCCGTTGCCTTACGACCCAGAACAGGCGAAGAAGCTGCTTGAAGAAGCTGGCGTTCAGCCGGGTGCAGAAGTGCAGATCGACGTTCGTGGTAACGAAGCGACCTTCAATGAAGTCGCACAGGCTGTAGCTTCCTTCCTGCAGATGGTTGGCATTAATGCGACCATCAAGCCTTATGACACCAATGTTCTGCTCAACGATATCATTCCGCAGGGTAAGACTGGCGCGATGTTCCAGCAGTCATGGGGTGGCTGGACGCTCGATTACGATAACACGGCTTACTCGATGTATCATTCGGGCGAAAAGTGGAACCCATACGACAAGGACGAAAAGCTCGACAAGATGCTCGAAGCGCAGCGTTCGGTTCTTGATCGTGGCGAGCGCGAAAAGCTGCTTCAGGAAATCGCGCATTATGCAGCCGACCGTGCTCTGGAAATGCCGCTTTATAACCTCAAGGCAATCTTTGGCGTAAATAAGCGCGTGAAGAACTTTGCGCCGGTTCCGGATAGCCGTCTGCGTCTCACCGACGTGACTGTTGATTGATAAGACTAATGTGGCAAGCCGTTCATCGGCTTGCCACCGCATTTCGGAGGCGCTCTGGTGGCCGGATTTCTGATAAAACGAATTTTGCAGGCGTTGTTTGTGCTAATAGCTATGACAATGCTTGTATCCTATGCAATCCGGCTTACGGGCGATCCGGCGCTGATGCTGACGCAAGGTGCGGGCAGTATCACTGAAGCTGATCTTGAGCGCATTCGCGAAGGGCTTGGCCTCAATCAGCCATTCCTTGTGCAATATTGGCAGTTCTTCAAAGGGCTGTTCACGCTCGATCTTGGACGCAGTTTTCTGGGTGGAACGCCCGTTTCTGTTCTGGTCGGAAGTGCCTTGCCTGCAACGCTGATGCTGGCTTTTGCATCGCTGTTTGTGTCTATCGTGATTTCGGTGCCGCTTGGCATTAAAGCGGCTGTATCTCGTGGCAAATGGGCTGATCAGCTCATTCGCATTTGCTCGCTGGTTGGCTTGTCGTTCCCGAACTTCTGGCTCGCAACGATGCTGGTTCTGTTGTTCGGCATTTCTCTGCAATGGCTGCCGCCAAGCGGTATGAGCGGATTTGCAAGTTTCATCATGCCAGCCATGACGATGGGTATCATTCTGACGGCAACCAATGTTCGTTTGGTGCGTACGTCCATGCTTGAAACCCTGCAGTCACAATATATCATGGTCGCGCGTGCTAAGGGCTTGAGCGAAAATAAGGTGCTTTACAAGCATGCGCTGCGAAACTGCGCCATTCCGCTCATTACCTATATCGGCCTTCAGTTCGGCGGGCTGCTCGGTGGCATCGTTGTGGTTGAACGCGTGTTCAACTGGCCGGGCATGGGAACGCTGGCGTTTGATGCCGTTGCCGGGCGCGATTACCCTGTTCTTCAGGCGACAATCGCAATTCTGTCGATGCTGATTATCGGCGTTAATCTTCTGGTGGACATCGCCTATGGCCTTGTCGATCCGCGCATTCGGACGGAGTAGAGCAATGGCTTCCAAAACATCAACTCTCCCGCTTTCGCGCTTTGCAAGTATGGAATTCGTTGTCGGCATTTTGTTGACTGGAACAATCTGCCTGGCGGTCATCTTCTCTGGCTATCTGTTTCCGGCAGGTGCGAATAAGATCGACCTTATGGCGCGCCTGACCCCGCCATTTGTTAATCCGGCACATATTTTTGGAACTGATCCGCTCGGTCGTGACGTTCTTGCCCGCGTCATTATCGGCGGCAAGATCTCGCTGTTTGTTGGCTTCATCTCGGTCTTGGGCTCAGTCATTATTGGCACGATCATGGGATTGGTTGCGGGCTACTATCGTGGCTTCTGGGACATGGCGCTAATGCGTTTTGTCGATGTGCAGCTTGCCATGCCATTCATTCTGCTTGCGATCACGTTCATGGCGATCCTCGGTGGTGGCTTGGTCAACACGATTATTCTGCTGATCGTTTCTCAATGCGTACAATATGCCCGACTGGTGCGCGGCTCCGTGTTGTCGCTGCGTGAACGTGAGTTTATCTTGTCTGCGCGCGCTATCGGCGTGAAAGACTGGCGCATCATTTTCCAACATTTGCTACCAAATCTGCTTGGACCCGTGATCGTTTTGATGACGCTGAATGTGGCCAACAATATCCTGCTGGAATCCAGCCTGACCTTCCTTGGCTTCGGTATTGATTCAACCATTCCAAGCTGGGGCGGAATGCTGGCCGATGGCCGTACCTATCTCCAGACAGCATGGTGGGTGAGCCTGTTCCCCGGTCTTGCCATTCTGTTCACCGTGCTTGGCCTCAACCTTCTGGGTGACTGGCTGCGTGACAGTCTCGATCCAACCGGCAGGACTTCGCGATGAGTTTGATTTTTGAAAAGACTTATCAACGTTCAATCAATGTATTGATCGAACGATTTGCAAAGCCGGGATTGCGCGGCGCTAAAGTGGAAGCCTGGCTGTTCGATGATCAGCCAAGCCGCTTTGCCGCGGAAACGAAACTACGTGAGGCTGGCATTGATGCCCATCTGCGTTCAGCCTATAAGCCGCTTCTGCATTTCTTCCTTGAAGAGGTGGATGGTACAGCTCTCAAAGCTGCAACAATTCGCTATCCGCGCCATGATAATTGCGTCGAAAACCGATTTCTGCTTGAAACCTATCCGCTTTCCGCACTTTTGCCTGATGCAAAAATTAGCTTTAGCGCATCTGGTAAAGATGATTTCTACTATGAAGTCGACCTTACATTTGCCGATGGCCTCACGGAAAATCATCGTGTTTTCGCACCCAATCGCGTGCATGAAGATTTCATAGGCGAAACGCTTGTTTCACCAACCGGTTGGCTGATTGTCGAGCATCAGGGCAGCGTCGAAAATGTGCGCTTTGAGACAGCCTATGAAAAGCTCTTTCATGACACGATTTCGACCATTGCATCTCATGACTGGGGCAGGGGCGAACCCTATTTTGAAGAGCTGAACATTTCTGTTAGCTTGCCGATAACAGACCGTCGTCTTGCCTATGATGAAGAAGCATTGAGCCTTACGGAAGCTCTGCACGAAGATATCTATTTTTCACTGCTCGAAGTGTTTCAGAAAAAGTCGGGCCGACCTGTTGGGGATCGCGGCTTGCAGCCGGGACAGATTGTGCCGGAAGTTCGTTTCCGTGATGCCGACCCATATGTGAAAGTAGAGACGCGCCCGCTTGCAACGGCAGATGCAATGACTGCTGAGCAGGTGTTGGAAAATGCGCAGGCACCGCTTTCCGCCGATCAGATCAGGCGCGAAATTGTAAAGCTGGGCGGTTCACCTTTTGAGGCGAAGACGCGTGCAGGCCGCACAGTTCGCGCGACCTATGTTTCTGGTAGTGATCTTCCGATGATGATCAGTGCTGGCCAGCATGCCAATGAAACGACGGGCATCGTTGGTGCGTTGCGTGCCGCAAGCCGCCTTGCCGCGCGCAATGGCGGGCATTTTACGATCTCTCCGCAGGAAAATCCGGACGGATATGAAATTCATAAGCGTCTGTGTGTTTTGCAGCCACATCATATGCATCACGCGTCTCGCTACACGGCTCTGGGCGATGATCTGGAATATCGCACAGGAGAAGGACTTTTTGAAAAGGCCATTCGTGTAGAGGCTGAGGCTCGCACAAACGCGAAACTTCACGTCAATCTGCACGGCTATCCATCGCATGAATGGACGCGCCCGCTATCGGGCTATGTTCCACGATCCTTTGCAATGTGGACGCTGCCAAAGGGCTTTTTCCTGATTATACGTCACCACGCGTCATGGGAGAAAGAAGCTGAACAGCTGATGGATCATGTCACCAAGCATCTTGGTGCGATCGATGGTCTGCTTGAATACAACGATGCACAGATCAAGCTTTTCGAACAACACGCGGGCGAAACGGGTTTCCGCATTATCAACGGCTTCCCATGTCTGGTTGGTGTGGATGATCGCCACACGGTTCCGCTGACGCTGATTACCGAATACCCCGATGAAACGATCTATGGCGATGCTTTCGTCAAAGGCCATACGGCACAGATGGAAACCGTTCTCTCTGCTTATGATGCCTTGCAACTGCTCTTTCCGACCGAGCCGATTGCTTAACTAAAAGCGCATCCCGAAAAGTGTGAAGCGGTTTTCGGAAAAGATGCGCGTTAAAGAAAATTTTAGAGCGTTGAGCCGATTTAATCGGATTGGCGCTCTAAAGATAATAAATACCAATACGATTGCTGCCGATCATTTCGACGGCAATCTCCATCTCGTAAATATCGCGCAGAATGTCGGGCTGAATGAGTTGTTCCGGCGTTCCCTGATGCACGACCTTACCCTTGCGCATGGCAACGATGTGGTCGGAATAACAGGATGCGAAATTGATGTCGTGTAGAACCAGAACGACCGTCTTGCCGAGTTCATCTGCCGCTCGCCGCAACAGTTTCATCATTGAGGCCGAATGCTTCATGTCGAGATTGTTAAGCGGCTCATCGAGCAGAACGTAATCCGTATTTTGGCAAAGAACCATTGCTACGAATGCGCGCTGCCGTTGCCCGCCAGAAAGCTCATCGAGAAAGCGCGTACCCAGTTCCTCAAGTCCAAGATAGCCGATCGCCTGATCGACATGGTTGAGATCTTCGCGCGTTGGGCGTCCTTTGGAATGCGGGTAGCGTCCGAATGTAACCAGATCGCGCACGGTGAGGCGTGAATTGATCGCATTATCTTGTCGCAGGATCGACAGACGCTTTGCCAGAACATCGCCGGAAGTTGTTGAAACATCCAGCCCATCGACCGCCACGCGGCCTTTGTCCATCGGCAACAGACGGCTGACCATTGAAAGCAGCGTCGACTTTCCTGCACCATTTGGCCCGATGATCGAGGTAATGCCGCGTGCGGGCAACTGTAGCGTCACATCATCAACGACAACTGCATTGGCGTAAGATTTGCTGACTTCGGTTATTTCGATCAACGTGCGTTCCCCCTCACAAGAAGGATAATAAAGACGAGCCCGCCCAGAAACTCGATGATGACACTGAGCGCGGTGTTGAATGAGAAAATGCGCTCAAGAATGGTTTGTCCGCCGACGATGCAGAGAATAGCCAGTAACACAGCGATGGGTAAAACCGTGCGGTGTTTAGATGTTCCCGCTATCATGTAAGCCAGATTGGCGACAAGCAGGCCGAAGAAGGTGATGGGGCCGACAAGGGCGGTCGACACTGAAACAAGGATTGTTACGATCAGCAGAATGCGATGCACAACACGGCTATGGTCGACGCCGAGATTGATCGCCGGATCACGTCCAAGCGACAAGACATCAAAGACATTGAGAAAACGCAGGCCGTAGAGCGTCACCACTCCCACTATGATCGCTGCCAGCAACAGAATGTCTGCGTTGACACTATTGAAACTGGCGAAGAAACGGTCCTGAAGTACCGCAAACTCATTTGGGTCAATCATGCGCTGCATGAGGTTTGATGCACTTCGAAAGAAGACACCGAACACAATGCCGACCAACATAACCAGATGCAGGCTGCGCGCCGCTCCCGAAAATAGCCATGCATAAAGCGTGCTGGCAAAAATCACCATAATTGCGGTTTCGGCAAAGAAGCGGCCATTGGGACCGATTCCGTTCACATGGATGGCGCCAAAGGCAAAAACTGCAAATGTCTGGATCAGAATGTAAAGCGCATCAAAGCCCATGATCGAGGGCGTGAGAATGCGGTTGTTGGTGACTGTTTGAAAGAGAACGGTAGAGACAGCAATCGAATAGGCAACCAGTATCATTGCGGCGAGTTTGGTGCCGCGGAAAGCCAGGATAAAAGACCAGCTTCCTTTTGCGCCCAATGTCATGAAGGCAAGGCAGGAAACGAGCGTAAGGATTGCAAGAAATGCGATTATGATGCCGGGACGTTTAAGCAAGACGTGATCCCCGACGCAGAAGCAGATAAAGGAACAGCGCGCTGCCAACGACACCCATCATCGTGCCGATAGGAATTTCATAAGGAAAGCGGATCAGGCGCCCGACGATATCGCAGGCAAGCACCAATCCGGCGCCAAGCACGGCCACCCATGGCACGGCACGTCGCATATTATCGCCAATAAACATGCTGACCACATTTGGCACAATCAACCCCAGAAACGGGATCATACCAACCGTTACCACGACACTGGCGCTCACCATGGACACAATCACAAGTCCGAGCGTAACCACGCGGCGATAATTGAGACCGAGATTGGTGGTGAAGTCCTCGCCCATGCCAGCAACTGTGAAACGATCAGCTGCAATATATGCGATGACGGTGAGGACGAATGAAAGATACAGTAATTCATAACGTCCGCGCAGCACGCCTGAGAAATCGCCTGTCGTCCATGAATTGAGTGCTTGCAGCAGATCATAGCGATAGGCAATGAAGGTTGTGACCGCGCTAATGACGCCTCCCAACATAATGCCGACAAGCGGCACTACCAGAACGGAACGCAAAGGAATACTGCGCAGAATACGCAGGAAAAGCGCGGTGCCTGCAAGGGCTGTGACGGATGCCACCAGCATCTTGCCAAAGACCGGAGTGTCGGGCGCAAATAGAATGACCAGCAGGATACCGAGGCTTGCAGATTCAACTGTTCCGGCCGTTGATGGCTCGACAAAGCGATTGCGGGTGAGCATCTGCATGATCATGCCAGCAACGGCCATCGACATGCCTGCAAGGATGATCGCAAGTGTGCGTGGTATGCGGCTGATTAATAGCACTTCGGTCGCGCGGTCGGTGCTGTTTGCGCCAAACAGCGTGCTAAGCGATACATCGCTGACGCCAATAAACAGGCTGATGAAAGCCAGTATGACGACAACAATTACAGCTGCGGCGAGTGCCTTCACGCTAAATTCCCGTTCTCTTGCCTTGTCATAAGTTCGGGCCACAACTTGTGCGGCCCGAAATGACTGGGTCAGAAGATATTACTTAGCCTTGCTAAAGGCTTCCGAAAGTTGCTGGATTGTGTTGTGGAGCGCACCAAAGCCGCCGCCCACGAGATACCAGTTCTGACCATTCAGATAGACGACCTGATTGTTCTTCCATGCATTTGTTTGGCGCACGAGTTCGTTGTCGAGCAACTGCTTGGCAGAGGTGCCTTCACGACCAATCGCTGCATCGCGATCAAGAACGAAAAGCCAATCAGGGTTGGTTTCAAGAATAAATTCCGAGCTGATTGGCTGGCCATGATTGCCGACAGAAAGATCAGGCGCTGCCGGTTCAATGCCGAAGCTGTCATGCAACACACCGAAACGCGAACCCGGACCATAGGCGCTGATCTTGCCGCCTGAGGTCAGGATCATCAGGCCCTTGCCTTTGCCCTTTGTTTTTTCGTTGAGCGCAGCGAGTTCGCTGTTTAGCTTTTCAACTTCGGCCTTCGCTTCGGTTTCTTTGCCAAAAATCTGGCCAAGCTTTTCGATATTGGCTTCGCTGCCGGAAATGAATTCCTTGGCTGGAACAGTCAGATCGATAGTCGGTGCGATTTTTGCGAGTTCACCATATTTCGCTGCCGAACGGCCACCCACAATAATGAGATCCGGCTCTGCCGCATTGACCGCTTCATAGTCTGGCTCAAACAATGTTCCGACTTTTTCGTAATCGGCGCTGTCATATTTCTTGAGATATTCAGGGTAAGCAATGCTGCCGGGGACGCCGATAACTTTCACGCCGAGACGATCAAGATTATCGAGCGTAGCAAAATCAAACACCACGACTTTTTCTGGATTGGCCTTAACCGTCGTCTCGCCCTGTGCGTGTTTTACCGCGACATCAGCCGCATGTGCGCCAGAAGCAAGTGCCGTCGCAACAAGCGCTGCGCCGAGCAGACGGGAAAAATGTTGGCCGAATTTCAGCATGGCGTTCAATCCTTTCGTCAATCCTGTGTTTTATAGTCCAGTTTTCCGAGAGTGAAAGCTGGAAGATCATAATTCAGTGTTTTTCGGCGCTTGGTTTTTCATCAAGCAGGATAAATCTCAAACTATCTTCAACAGTAAGCGGTATCATAGATCCGTGGCTTTCATTGTCGAAGCGACGATAAGCGACTTCAAACTCTGGCAGTTGTTTGAGTTCAGTTTGAATATCGGCTCCCGATGGGCCGCCGCGCAGCTTCTTCAAGCGCTTCGTGTCTTCCTTTGATTGACCGGGACGCTCGCCGCGCTTTCCAGAGTTTTCAATCAACAGACGAATAGGGCGAGGATTGGCTTTGAATTCTTTTACAAACTGATCCTTGTCAGCAAGAATCGAACGCCCATTCCACCAGATCGATGGGTCGGCAGAGGCATAAGTCTGAAATGAGTCACTGTGATTGAACAGCGCATAAAGCGTGAAGAGGCCACCAAGTGAATGCCCAAATAGGGCCTGTTTGCCCTTGTCGATGACAAAACGCTTTTCGATTTCCGATTTCACTTCATGATTGATGAAATCGAAGAAAGCATCACGTCCGCCGGTCTTTGGAATATTCGTTTGAACAGGAATGAGTTCATCAGGCGTTGGCGGCGTAAGATCGAAATAGCGCAGACGGACGATTTCGTCTTTGTCTTCGGTCGGGTAACCAATGCCGACATAAACCGCATTAAGCTTAGGATCTTTCTCCATAAGCTTTGCGGCAATCGGCAGCATGCGATTTCCGTCTGTCATATAGACGACAGGAAAACCACCAGCAGGCGCTTTTTCTGCGGGAGCCGCAACGAAAATCCGATAGTCGATGCCGTTCGCTTGCAGGTCAAATGAACTGACTTGCGATGTCTGAGCATGCGCGGATGCGCTCACGAGGATGCTTCCGAGCATGAGGCAGACCTTTAGAATGACATTCTTCATTTTGCTCATCAGAGCATCCAATTCATAAAAAATGACGCCAGCCAAAATCGGCTGGCGTCATTGCGTATCTTAGAAGCGTGAAGTCATGCCGAGCCAGAGACGGCGGCCTTCGACAACATTGTTGGTTTCATCAACAGTCACCTTCTTATCGAAGATGTTGTAGACCGCCGCATTCAGTGTGACGTTTTCACTGAATTCATACGAGCCACCGAAATCCAGTGTCGCATAGCCCTTGTATTTGCGTGCAATGACCTGACCTCGGCTGTTATAAGCATAAGGCTCGCCGACGGTACCAATACGAAGACCGGCATTGATTTCTTCGCCATGGTAGTTGGCCGCTGTCCAGGCACTCAGGCCGTCAACAGGCGTTTCCCAATCGGCGCGAAGGCTTGCCATGTGCTCAGGGGTGCGTGCCAGTGGTAGTCCGGCATATTCACCAGTCTTCTGTTCTGAATGGGTGTAAGTATAGCTTCCGCGAAGTTTAATTGTGTCGGTCGCTTCCCAATCCGCCGTCAACTCAACGCCCTGAATGACAGCTTCGTCAATGTTATAGCTGTAATAAAGGACATAGTTTGGATCCTGTGCCCAGCGAAGCGGCTGGCCAGTGATTGGATCATACTGGATGTTGCTGGCGATCTTATCTTTGAAGTCGGTGTAGAAATACGTCGCGCCAAGGCGCAGACCCTGCTGGTTGTCCCAGAGCGCGCTTGCTTCATAGCTTGTGCTCTTTTCTGGCTGGAGATTAGGATCGCCAATGATGACGCCGCAGTTTCCAGTTGGACCATAGGTACAATTGCCGCCGCCGGTGGTGTAAGCATAACCCGGTGCGATGGTGCGCAGTTCAGGTGCACGGAAACCGGTTGAAATACCGCCCTTGATGGTGAGCTGATCGGTTGCATGCCAAACAGCATAGCCACGTGGGCTCCAATGTGAACCGTAGATTTCGTGGTGATCCATACGCAGTCCGCCCGTGAGGGCGAAATCCGGTGTAATCCACCATTCGTCTTCAGCAAAAAGTGCCCACTGCTTAATCGTGAACTGTTCGTCCAATCCCGTACGACGGCCGGGATTCTGATCGGTCAGCGTGCCTTCGATGAACTGGCCACCCGTTACGAGCGTATGATTGCCATAAAGCTCGAATGGGGTTGTAAATTTACCATCAAGCGTTGAATTGCGGATATGTGGCGAACGCAGGTTTTCCACGAATTCGCTGCGCGCATTATTCCAGCTGAAATTTGTTCTTTCAGCTGTTTCCTGCATGAAGGAGAATTCGGAAGTCGTTGGACCCCAACGGCCTGTATGGCTGACAGACCAATGGTTGCGGTCATTCAGATTGTAAGCATCAACAGGCGCGGTGCTGTTGGTGGAGACTGGATTGATCGTGTTTCCAACCGAAGAGTCACGGCGCAAGCGTGTCTTGCCTGCTTCAAAGACAATGTCGTGATCAGCGTTTGGAGTGATGGTCACGCGACCTGTAATGTCGATGTCTTTTTGCTCAGGCGTACCACTGATGATCTGGTCTTCCTGACGCTTCATACCACGTCCCCAGAGCTGCACACCAACGAGGTTGGGTACGAGCGGGCCGGTTATGTAATATGAACCCTGATAGGAATCGCCATATTTGGAATGCTGCTGGACTGTCGTGTCGACACTCAGCGAGCCGCTCCACTTGTCTGCAACTTTTTTGGTAATGACGTTGATAACGCCGCCCATCGCGTCGGAACCATAAAGCGACGACATTGGACCACGAATGACTTCGATGCGCTCAATAGCATTGGCTGGCGGCAGGAAGCTTTGTTCAAAGCCGGAATTGCCGTTGGTGCGCGCATCACGTGTGCTTTGGCGCTTTCCATCGACGAGAATAAGCGTGTAAGTGCCGGGAAGACCGCGAATGAAGATATCGCGTTCGGCAGCGGCACCAGTTACGGCAACGCCTTGCACATCACGCAGTGCATCGCCTAGGTCACGATAAGCACCTTTTTCAAGCTCTTCGCCCGGAACGACCGAGATACTGGCTGGTGCATCAGTGATGTTTTGTTCAAAACCTGTTGCCGATATAACGATCTGATTAAGTGTAATGCCACCCCCAGCATTAACCTGTTCAGCCGCTTGCGCTTCAGCCTGTTTCTTTTTGGCAGCTTCTTCCTCTGCCTTGGTTAAGGTCTGTGCGAAGGAAACTGCGCCGCTCAGAATAAGTGCAGTGGAAAGACAGGTGCCCGCAAGAACAGCTTTTGCAAAAAGCGATTTGCTGGCCAAGTGCCTGTTCTGCGAGCCAGTGGCGCGCGATCCCCGAAACAAGCTGGTCATAAATTTCACCCTTTAAGTTGAGTTTTCAGCTCCCCTTATGTATGGCAATAAGATGACGTCAACGGTCATCTTTTATAACAATTCCAAGTTTCGAAAAACGCAACTGAACGGATAAAGCAGCAATGGCTGGCAAGCGCATGAAAACACAGACAGAGCCAGAGGCTATCGCAGGCGAAGGCTTGAAATTGGGTGAGCTTCGCTTGTTGATTGCGCTGGATGCACTTCTTGTGGAAGGCAGTGTTGGTGGTGCCGCTCGGCAAATGGGCTTGAGCATGGCGGCCATGAGTCGACTGCTTGGACAGATCCGCGAAAAATTTGACGATCCGATTTTCATTCGTTCTGGCCGCAATATGATTGCAACGCCGAAGGCGGAGGCATTACGGGGACGACTTCGCAGGCTTGCCAATGAAACAGAAGCGCTGATGAATTTCGACGGCAAGGATGCTGCTGAAGTGCATTGCGAACGAAAGCGGGGCTGGGAAAGAACAAGCATGATTGTTGCCCCACCACCGCTTGGCATCCGCAAAGTGGTACAGCTTGAGAACCACCCGACGCCAGAACAACTTGCTGCGCAATTCGCCAATGTTCAGGATGAGAACGATCCGTCCCTCCGCTTGGCAAAATACATAGCGATTATTGGCCGTAAGATTGGCTATACGCGCCCGCTTGAAATGCATGAGGCGGAAGACGCCTTCACCACGATTTTTGCTGGTGAGGCAGACCCTATGCAAATCAGTGCTTTGTTGCGTCTTATTCACTATCGGGGTGAAACTGCGCCGGAGTTAGCAGGGATGGCTCGTGCAGCGCATCGCTATTATGCGCTAGATGCGAATATAGAGACGCCAGCGCTCGACTGGCCAGCCTATCTATCGCCCAATTCCAATCAGTCGCCCTGGTTTATGCTGGCAGCTATTCTCGTTTCCCGCGCGGGGTATCCCGTGGTGTTGCATGGCAATTGCGGTATGGGTGAATTGTCTGGAAAGCTTGAACTTGCTGCACAGGCCGTAAACATTCCGATTGCAACGTCGCTGGCGCTTGGAAAAAGCGCTTTGACTGCTCATGGCATTTGCTTCATGCCGCTGGCAGGCTTTGCATCGCAGGTTCATTCCCTGTTGGCGCTCTACCCGTTGTTTAATTCGCGCTCATCAATAAATAGTCTCGCCCATCTACTCAATCCTTTGAGGCTTTCAGCGTCTTTTGTCGGGGTGACACAGCCTGCTTACCGGGAACTGCATCGCGATGCAGGGGCGCTTTTGGACATGAAGTCTGTCTCTGCTGTTTCGACTAGCCGCGATGTTGCAGAGCTGGTTCCTCATCATACGCACACGGTTTATCGATGGCTTGGCTCGCAGAAAACCGACATCAATCTCCCGACCTTATCAAAGGCCGCAACAGACCGACATGCCAGCCAGAGCACGTTTGAATATTGGCTCGCAGTGTGGTCCGGTGCGGCTATCGATGAGCGCGCTGAACTCACGGTAATTGCATCAACAGCAATGGCATTGATGACTGCTCTCGCCGCCGATAACGATAGTTATGGGCAGTTTTACAAAAAGGCAGAAGAGCTTTGGCGAGCACGTCACGCAGCTTCGTGATTGCCTTAGAGTGATAGGAGAAAAATATTCTATTTATGTAGATGTTTAGAAAATAACTCCTGTCAATCGAATGAGTCAGCAAGTTGTTGCTTTGTTTGTGACTTTCATATGCCCTAAGTTTCGCCAGACAATCGGGACTCAGCGGGCAATCGCTTGCGCAGGAATTCCAAGGAAAATATTAATGACCGTCCAATCAAACCCGTTCAATCTGCCGTTGCTCGACATTTCACGCTACAATGGCACCGCAGAAGACCGAAAAAGCTTTATCGATCAGCTGCGCCATACGCTGCATGATCATGGATTTTTCTATCTTACTGGGCACGGTGTTGATCCGAAACTCATCGAAAATGTTGTTGCTACTGCTAAGCGTTTCTTTGCGCTGCCAACCGAAGAAAAGCTCAAGATCGAGATGATTAATACGCCGCATTTTCGTGGCTATAATCGCGCTGGTTTGGAGCGCACGCGAGGCGAACAGGATTGGCGTGAGCAACTCGATATCAACACTGAACTCGAGCCAGCTGAAATTGGTCCCGATAGTCCTGCATGGAAACGCCTGATCGGTCCTAATCAGTGGCCTGATGCACTTCCTGAATTGAAGCCTCTTTTGCTCGCTTATCAAGCAGAGGTTACCCGTGTTGGCATTGATGTATTGAAAGCTATTGCACAAGCACTGGGGCAGAGTGAAGATTTCTTTGCGCAGATTTATGAGCCGCATCCATCGCAGCTTTTGAAGATCATTCGTTACCCCGGTCGGGATGTTGCGGAAAGTGAGCAGGGTGTTGGCGCACATAAGGACGGCGGTTTTGTAACAGTTCTTTTGCAGGATGTTGTGCCGGGTCTGCGTGTGCAGCGTGAAGATGGTGTTTGGATTGACGCACCGCCTGTACCGGGAACATTTGTAATCAATACTGGCGAGCTGCTTGAATTGGCGACGAATGGATTTGTTCGTGCTGACGTGCATGGTGTGGTAGCTCCACCAGCAGGCACAGAACGCTTCTCAGTCGCGTTCTTCCTTGGTTCGCGTTATGATGCGACAATCCCTGTGATTGATCTCCCGGAAGAGCTGAAGACAAAAGAACGCGGTGTTAGCGTGGATCCATTGAATACGCTCTTCCGTGAAGTGGGACAGAATAATCTGAAAAGTCGCTTGCGTTCACATCCGGATGTAGCACGTGCTCATCATCAGGATTTGTTGGATTCCCCAGAATTTGCCAGTCTTAAATTGGGATCAGCCCATAATTAAAATGAACCCATTCCTTGACGGTTGTTTGTTTTTTCTTTCTTCCGTCAAGGAACAGGTTCGGGGGCACAAAAGCATGATGTGCCTATCAATTGACGAAAAATAGCTGGTAAAAATAGCAATAAAAAACGCCGGAGAACCGGCGTTCTTTTTTTATTACATTATTTATAATCAGCCGCTTATGAGCTTTACTTCCATAAAGTCTTCAAGGCCCCATTTGCCGCCTTCGCGTCCATTGCCAGATTGCTTGTACCCGCCAAAAGGACTTCCCGGCGCGCGTGAAGTTCCGTTGATCTGGATCATGCCAGCACGGAGTTTGCGAGCAACGCGCTTCGCCCGTTCCGGGCTTCCGGTCTGAATATACGCGGCCAAACCGTAAGGCGTATCATTGGCGATAGCGATCGCTTCTTCTTCCGTATCGAAGGGGATCATTGCCAGCACTGGGCCAAAGATTTCCTCGCGTGCAATGGTCATTTCGTTGTTTACATCGGCAAAGATGGTCGGCTTGACGAAGTCGCCTTCTGAAATGCCATCAGGACGTCCGGTGCCACCAGCAATCAGACGCGCACCTTCATCAATACCCTTTTGAATAAGTGCCTGCACCTTGTCAAACTGGATAGAGGATGAGAGCGGTCCGATGTGTTCGCCCTCTTTGGATGGATCATCGACCGTGGTTTTCGATGCTGACTTTTTGGCAAACTCAACTGCCTGATCATAGACTGAACGTTCGACCAGCATGCGGGTTGGCGCATTGCAGGATTGACCAGTGTTTTCAAAGCAATGGTTCACGCCGCGTTCGATCGCTTTTTCGAGATCACTGTCGGCAAACACGATATTTGGAGACTTGCCGCCAAGTTCAAGCGAAACACGTTTAACGGTCGCGGCTGCAGCACGCGAAACAGCAGTTCCGGCGCGGGTTGAACCGGTGAACGACATCATATCGATGTCAGGATGCTGCGACATCGCTTCGCCGACAACTGGGCCTTCGCCGTTAACGAGGTTGAAAACGCCCTTTGGCAAGCCTGCTTCATCGACAAACTCAGCGAAGAGCATCGCTGACATTGGAGCAATTTCGGACGGCTTGAGCACAACTGTGCAACCTACTGCAAGGGCAGGGATGACCTTCAGCGCGATCTGGTTCATTGGCCAGTTCCACGGTGTGATGAGACCACACACACCGATTGGTTCACGCACAATCGCCTGATTGGAATGCTTTGGCGAAAGGATTTCGTCGAATTCGAAATTCTCGAAAGCCGCGATAAAAGCTTTGGTGTGCGAGATGCCAGCTGCTGCTTGAGATTCACGCGCCAGTTTGATTGGCGCACCCATTTCCTTGGAAATAGCCTGTGCCATTTCTTCAAGACGGCGCTCATAGATTTCAACGATACGGCGCAGATAGCCAATGCGTTCTTCAGCAGGCGTTTCACTCCATGAAGGAAATGCCTTTTTTGCCGCAGCGACAGCGAGATCAATGTCGGCAGCCGAGCCAGCAGAAATCACTGCATATGGCTTTTCATTGGCCGGATTGATGACTTCAATCGTCTTTGCTTCGAGGGGAGAGCGCCATGCGCCATCGATGTAGAAATCCGTTTTCTGATCCAGATTTTTTTGAAGCATGATGAAATCCTCCAATGCTTTGCTTTTGTTTCCCTTGTCGACGCGCAGACTACTCGCCAGCTGTGACGGCGTCAAAACAGAACGATCAATGGAAACATCAATTTTTCTTATTCGTTATCGTAGGCTTCGAATTCTACGCCGAGCGTTTCCAAGCCTTCTTCGATGTAATCGGCCAAAAGTGGTATGCCGAGAAGATACTTCGCTTCACGCCCATTGTGGCGATCGCTTGCGGTGGCAAGGGCATCATCCCATTCTTCAGCGCTGAAGTCTCCACGTCCGACCCATACCAAGGCAAGCAACTCAATCTTCTCGTCTTCATTGAGAGAGCGAATTGCGGCGACCATTTCTCGGCGCGTTGGATTGGTGATGGAAGCATCAAGAATGTCAACGTCGCCATCATCCGATGCATTAGAGCCGGAATCTTCGTCCACAGCGGGAACCTGAACATCATATTCACGCGCCTTGGCGATGATGAATTCAATGTTTTCGATATTGTTGACCAGCTCGACCATTATCTTTGCCTCCGTAACGTCGCTGTTTATCGAACGCAGTGAGATGTCTGTGGTTCCGTTAGAAACGGTTCGTCAGAAATTCTGTGCTGCGGCTCTATAAAAGATATAGAGCCGTCACGAAGGTTTATTAGGCTTGTTACAAAATATTGATTTTGGATTGGTCTCGGTTTTTCAAAAGTTAGTGCGCAAAAAACGGCATAACCCAATCTGCTATGAGTTTGATAGACAGCCCAAAGAGCGTGAGCTGAACGAGCAGGAAAAACGGTCCATCCGGCATGATACGGGTGAGCTTCGCACCGACGAATGTACCGATAATTGCGGCAGGCAAAAGCCAGAGACCAAGTGACCAGTCGACATTAGAAAACTGCTGCAACTGCCAATAAGGGATCAGCTTAACCGCGTTGACGATTGCAAACAAAATGGTCGATGTGCCTGCAAAAACCAGCTTTTCCAAATGCTGTGGCAGTACATACATCTGAAAGGGTGGTGCGCCGGAGTGTGAAACGAAGCTGGTGAGGCCGGTGATAATGCCCCAGAATGTTCCACCCGGAATATCTGCTTTGCGCGCCGCACGGCGGTATTTTGCGCCAACCCAGACATTGAAGCAGAAGAAAAGCCCCACAAGTCCGACCATCATTCCGATAAATGTGCTGGAAAGATGGGAGCTGAAAAACCAGCCCAATCCAATCCCAACAATTGCCGCTGGCGTAAGAATTGCCAGATTTCGTGCTGAGAAGTGATGGCGATAGAGGTAAAGCCCGAACATGTCGCTGACGACATAGATTGGCAGCAGCAGGGCTGCTGCCGTCACGGGGGATATAACCAGAGCCATCAACGGCACTGAAAGCGTGCCGACAGATGGCAAGCCACCTTTGGACAGGCCGACCAAAAAGGCTGCAATAACGGCTACTGTCATAAACAGCGGGGTATGTTCAAGCATTTAGAAAGCAACCGTTATATCATTGAAACAATGGTTTATAGCCGAGTTCTTAGCTATGCGCCCATTCCCAGTAAAGCGCGCGCGCGCGCTTGGTAATAGTGCCATATTCGAGCGCACGATCATCAAAGCCAATGATTGGCACAACCTTGCTGATATTGCCTGTTGAGAAAATCTCGTCTGCTTCACGGAAATCCTGAAGCGTAAGCGTCGTTTCATGAACGCTGACACCGGCTTGGCGCAACAGACCGATAACGCGCTGGCGTGTGATGCCATTCAGGAATGTGCCGTTTGGAATTGGAGTGTAAACTTCTCCACCGCGAACCATGAAGACATTCGACGTTGCAGTTTCTGCAACATTGCCAAGAACGTCAGTCACCAGCGCGTTATGAAAGCCTTTGGCTTTGGCTTCACGCAGCATGCGACCATTGTTTGGATAGAGACATGCAGCCTTGGCATTCACAGGCATGACTTGCAGGTAAGGGCGATGGAACGAAGTCGTCGTAACGGTAAAGCCCTTTGGCTCAACCATTGGGATTTCTTCGAGACAAAGCGCGAAGTCGGTCGATTCCGGTGCTGCGGCAACCGTCGTGCTATCGCCTTCTTCGGCCCAATACATCGGGCGAATATAAACATCTGTCCCCGGTGCGAACTTCTTCAGACCTTCGCGGGCGAGAGTTTCAATCTCATTACCGCTGAGCATCGGCGCAAGTCCAAGCGCGCGTGCAGAGTCGTTTGCTCGTGCAGAATGGCGATCGAGATCAGGTGTTACGCCCTCAAAAAGACGCGCACCGTCGAATACGAGAGAACCAAGCCAGGTCGCGTGCGAAGCTGCACCGAGAATGCGCACATCACCTTGATGCCATTCGCCTTTGTAATAGGTCCAAGTTGCTCGCTTCTCAGCCATCGTTTTCATCCTTGATCAATTACGTTTCGTGTCAAATCCCGCGCGGAGCGCTTTCAGTTTTGAACTGAATTGCTGGAAAGAGCTGGGGTAGGATATGAATCTGCGCTTTTATAGCATCAAACCCGAAACTGGAAACCAGTTTCGGGTTTGATATATTTTTATATTGATCAAGCTTACGAGAGCGTGTGTCTACTTTTCTTCCGCCAATGCTGGCGAAGGATCAGATGTTGCCACTGCCGCTGGCCCCGGAACGCCGCGCTGACGTTCGCGCACGAAAGTGAATAGTCCAGAAATCGTGATCAGAACGATGCCGATAAGCATCGGAAGATCAATGTGATCATGGAAAACGAAATATCCGAATAGAATAGCCCAGATCATCTGGCTGTATTGCGGGGACGCGATAGCACTTGCTGGTGCGCGCTGTGCTGCAAGCATGAGGAGAATGTTGGCGAGTGCCGCAAGCAGGCCATAACCGGCGAGATAGCCCCATTGAATGGCAGACGGTGCCTGGTAGCTTGGAATCATCAATGCGCCGCAGATGAGGATCGGGCCGATAAGGCCCGCAGTGTAAAGCGAGATACGCTTTTCTTTCTTTCCCATTGCACGAAAGATTACGATGCTGAAGGCTCCACCAAGGCCGCCGCCGAGTGCGCCAAGGTGACCGATCGATAATTCGCGAAAACCGGGGCGCAGCACAACAAGTACACCAATAAAGCCGATGATGACTGCCGACCAGCGACGCCAGCCAACCTGCTCTTTAAGGAACAGAACGGACAGGATTGTCACAAATGCCGGAAGCAGGAATATCAGCGCAAATGCCTCAGCCATTGATAGATGTGTGAAGGCGACAACACTGCCAATCACACCCATTGCAGCGGTTACTGTGCGAAGTAACCACAGTTTTATATTTGTGGTTCGAAACATATCGAGCCACTGATCTTCGGGTTTCTTGGTGAATGGGATGGCAAGAATACCGAGTACGGCACCAAAAAACGCGATCTCATAGGGGGATAATGTGCCGTCAAGAAACTTGACGCACGCATCGCTGACAGCGAATGCAGCATAGGACGCAAACGCGAGGAAAATACCGTAAAGCATAGTGGTGTCCGCAAAAGGCTAGAGATAAACTCCTCCGCCGACCGGATTAATCGATTAAGACCGGTTTGGCAAAAGGCAAATGCCCTAAAAATCAAAAAAATGAACTCCCCCTATCCCCTATGGGACAGGCGATTGCGGCATTTTCAAGAGCACGAGCTCTAGCGAAAACGCATGCCTCATTTGCAATCATATCCGTGGTGGAATTTTGTGCAAAAGATTAAATATAGGGCATCCAACGAGGAGAAAAGAAATGAACATTCGTCAGAAATTCAATCAGTATGTTTCCCGTCGTCGCGCTATCCGTGAACTCGGTGCAATGGACGATCATCTTCTTGCCGATATCGGCGTATCGCGTTCGCAGATCCAGAGCGCAGTGTTCGGTAAGTAATCACTGATGGCGCGGCTGATAGAAGATCGCCCCGTAAGTGAAACAGAAGTAATATAACAAAGCGTCGGTGCTCCAGTCCCGGCGCTTTTGTTTTATAAATTTAATTTTAAATGCCGATAATAAAATATTTTATTATGTTTCATTGATTTTTGCTGATTGTGTAATCATTGTTTTCGCTAAATGTTGAGACATTTCTCGTGTATTTTTGAGACGTATCGCGCTTGTAAACTATACGCCGTCTTGTATCATTTACCTTGCAGTGCCCGTGACAAATAGATGGTCATCCTCATATCCGACTTGATGTGCAATTTTCGTCGCCGCCAGATTGCTGATTTCATTCCGTAATATGTTCTTCTCATGCTATATTTAGTGATCAAGCAATTAATATATTGCGGGGCATTTGCCCGATAGATTATTAGATCTTGCTTATTGGGTAGTCACAAGCGTATGTGGCTACCCAATACTTTTAGGATCATAAAATGCTTGAGCTTATCATTAAAGGTACGGTGATTGGAGTTGGCGCTACAGTCGTCATGGACATATGGGCATTGGTTCTTGCTCAGTTTCCGGGTCAATCACGCCCCAATTGGGGTTTGGTCGGACGCTGGTTTTGGCATTTGCGACACGGTCAGATTTTTCACGACGATATTGCTGCCACGAAGCCTTATATACATGAAGTCGCATTAGGCTGGGTTGGCCATTATGTGGTCGGCATTCTTTATGGTGTTGTTTTTGCGCTATATGGTGGTGCCGCGTGGTTTGCGAATCCCATTTTTCTTCCGGCTTGGATATTTGGTATTATGACGGTGGCTGCTGGATGGTTTTTATTACAGCCTGGTCTGGGAATCGGTTGGGCCGCTTCGCGTTTGCCCAATGCGGGAAACGTTCGCGTTCTCAACCTTGTTGCGCATACATTTTTTGCGTTCGGTTTGTATGGCACTGGTGTCGTGCTTAAAATTGTATCTTAATCAATCTGATAGCAACAGAGACACGAACTTAGTCTATTGCCATTTTTGAAGCACTTTCAAAAATATGCCCTTGAATAGCTGACTAGCGTTATCGCTTAAGTCAGACCAAACTAAATCACGTTAATAAACAGACATTCTTGCGGCAGAACTGTGTTTTTTGTCGACTTGGGTGTATGGGGAACAAATCCGCTCGCTGATAAGCGGCTGCGGCTAACAAATACGGCAATCGCAATAGATTGCACCGATTTCATCGTCCAATCGCAAGCAATTGCTTTTGGCGGATTATGGGTGCTTTTGAACGCGCGCTTTTTGCCCTGGAGGGATCATGCTGGAAAAGCTGTTCAAATTGCAGGAACACGGAACATCGGTGAGAACGGAAGTGATCGCTGGTCTGACAACCTTCCTGACGATGTCTTACATTATCTTCGTAAATCCTGATATTCTGTCCAGCACGGGCATGGATCGAAACGCGGTTTTCGTCGCGACTTGTCTTGCGGCGGCACTCGGTTCGATCGTCATGGCGCTCGTTGCCAATTGGCCGATTGGTATGGCTCCGGGCATGGGCCTGAATGCTTTCTTTGCATTCACCGTTGTTGGCGCGATGGGCTTTTCATGGCAGCAGGCGCTGGGTGCGGTGTTTATCTCCGGCATTATCTTCTTGTTCCTGACAGTGACAGGTATCCGTCGCTGGTTGATTGAAGGCATTCCGCATTCGCTCAGAAGTGCGATTGCTGCTGGTATCGGCATGTTCTTGGCACTTATTGGTCTCAAGACGGCCGGCATCGTTGTCGATAATCCAGCAACGCTCGTCGGCCTTGGTGATCTGCGTGAAGCAGGTCCGCTTTTGGCGATTGCTGGTTTCTTCATTATTGCGGCTCTGGATGCACTTAAGGTCCGTGGTGCGATCCTTATCGGTATTCTCGTTATCACTGTCGCATCTATCTCGCTGGGGATTACACAGTTTAATGGTGTATTTTCCGCGCCTCCAAGCCTGATGCCAACCTTCATGCAGCTCGATATTATGGGTGCGCTGCATACAGGCATTCTGCACGTCATTCTGGTGTTTGTACTGGTTGAAGTGTTTGACGCGACCGGCACACTGATTGGCGTTGCCAAGCGTGGTGGTCTGATCGAACCGGGTAAGCCAAACCGTCTTGGTAAAGCCTTGTTTGCAGACAGCACCGCAATTCTCGGTGGCTCACTGCTCGGCACGTCTTCAACAACGGCTTATGTTGAAAGCGCTTCTGGCGTTCAAGCTGGCGGTCGTACAGGTCTGACGGCACTCGTTGTTGCTCTGCTGTTCCTCGCAGCGCTCTTCATTTCGCCTTTGGCTGGGTCGGTGCCTGCTGTCGCAACAGCACCAGCACTGGTTTATGTTGCATGCCTGATGATGCGCGAACTGTCCGAAATCAAGTGGGACGAAATCACTGAAGCTGCACCTGCTGCACTCACTGCACTTGCAATTCCACTCACCTATTCGATTGCGAATGGTCTGGCCTTTGGTTTCATTAGCTACGTTGTTTTGAAGACGGTGACGGGTAAGGTTCGTGAGGTTCACCTGGCGACATGGATCGTCGCGGCGCTCTTCGTGATCCGCTTCGCATTCTTCCCAGAATAAAACTTAAACGCCGGGGCAACGCCCCGGCGTTTTTCTTTAGCACGAGAGGAGTTAAGCTATGGCATCGGATGAATTGAAACTGCTTGAGAGACTGATTGATGTCATTGAAAACGACGTCATACCTTTAACCGAGCAGGGCGTTGCTGACGGCAACAAGGTTTTTGGCGCAGCATTGCTGAACAAGTCCGATTTGTCGCTGGTGCTTGCTGAAACCAATAATGAGACAGAGAATCCGCTCTGGCATGGTGAAGTTCACACCATCAAGCGCTTCTACGAAATGTCTGAAAAAGGACGTCCTGAAACGAAGGACATGATTTTTCTCTCCACGCATGAGCCGTGCTCAATGTGTCTTTCTGCAATCACGTGGAGCGGTTTTGATAATTTCTATTATCTGTTTAGCCATGAAGATTCACGCGATGCGTTTTCAATTCCGCATGATCTGAAAATTCTCAAGGAAGTTTTTACTCTTGAGCCGGGCGGTTACAACCACGACAATATTTTCTGGCACAGCCATTCTATTCCGAAAATGGTCGCATCACTGCCTGAGCCAGATCGTGCTCGTCTCGAAAAGCGGCTTGATGCCATCCGCGCCAAGTATGACGTGATGTCGAATGCTTATCAGAGTTCAAAAGATGGAAATGCTATTCCACTGAATTAATAAAAAGGCCGCATATTCTGTACAATGCGGCCTTTTAAGTTTTAAATCTTGTCGAGCAGATTGCGCTTTTGCAAGTTCTGGATCAGTGCACGAATACCGAACGTCCATTCAGCACAGTTGTCGGTACGATCGACCCAGTTGACGAGGCGTCCGAGTTTCGGTGTGGAAATCTCAACCTTATCGCCGATTTCATGCGTGAAGCCTTGGCCTGCGCCGCGACGGTCTTTCACTGGCGCAAACATGGTGCCGAGGAAAAGAACCGCACCATCCGGATATTGGTGATTGCGGTTCATCATCTGGCCAGCGAGGTTTTCTGGATCGCGGCTGATTGCTTCCATCGGGCTTTCGCCCGTCATTTCGAAGCCATCAGTTCCGGTGACATGCAACGAAAGCTTGAGCTTACGCAAAACATCCATGGTAAATTCGCCGTCGAAGAGACGGATGAATGGGCCAATGGCGCAGGATGCATTGTTATCCTTGGCTTTGCCGAGCAGAAGGGCCGAGCGACCTTCAACGTCACGCAGGTTGACGTCATTGCCAAGTGTGGCACCGACAATGCGGCCATCTGAGGCGACAGCAAGCACAACTTCCGGCTCTGGGTTGTTCCATTGCGAGATTGGCAGAATGCCGACTGTTGCACCACACCCCATTGACGACATTGGCTGCGATTTTGTGAAAATTTCCGCATCGGGTCCAATGCCGACTTCGAGATATTGTGACCAGAGACCCATATCCTGCAGCAGATCTTTAACCTGCGCAGCTTTTTCAGAGCCAGCGGCAACGCCACGCAGACTGTCGCCGATAACAGGCGCCAGGCGCTTGCGCACTTCCAGCGCACGTGTTGGGTCGCCCTTCGCCTGTTCTTCGATAACACGTTCGAGCATACTGTCGGCAAAGGTTACGCCCGCTGCCTTGATCGACTGGAGATCAATCGGCGCAAGCAATTCACCTTTTTCACCTGAAAGATAATCATCAAGCGCACCAAGATCAGCAAAGCCGCTTACATCTTTCAACTCGGCTACCAGATCCTTGCGTTCCAGAAGCCCTGAAACGGTTGCCGAAATGCTGGATAGATCATGAACATGACCGTTCGCGACGAGGACAGGGCATGGGCCGTTCTCGGCCTTGGACCATACGCGTCCAACGAGCACTGCTGAAGCGCTGTCTTCAGGTAAAATTACGGATGAGTTCAGAATATGCTTGTCTTGCACAGGTATTCCTCCCGGTGTGCTCTGTTCACGATTCGAATTTAAATTGTGGCGCGGAGCGAAGAGATGCCGGAACATCAGGCAGGCGTGCTTTTGGCACAGCAAACGGCATCACAATTTAACTCCTCCAAATTAGATTGTTGGGTTGTCTGATAACTGTATAATCAGCATTTGAAAACTACTTTTATGCGTAGCTCGTTCGAAACATGATCATTTTATGCGGCATGCTTTCGCAATTTGGCGCATGACTGGTTAGTAAAATCGGGCTGGTAGCTTTCGCTTGACTTGATGAAAAACTCACGACAAATCAATGGCAGACAATAAAGGGGGAGCAGCATACGATGTTCGGTGAAATCAGGCGTAACGAACAGCTTCCCGCTCGTATTGCTTCCGAAATAGTCCGACAGATTAGTGAAGGCAGCTGGCTGCCTGGGCATAAATTGCCCACAGAGCATAGTCTCGCGCAAAGTTTTGGCGTTAGCCGTTCTGTCATCCGTGAGGCGATTGCCCAATTGCGCAACGAAGGGCTTATTGAAACGCGGCAGGGTGTCGGTGCCTTTGTCACCGAGCCTGATCGCCGCCATGCTATTCGGATTGAGCCTGAAACACTTGCTGACCGTGATCATTTTCGCAGTCTCTTTCAATTGCGTATGGCGCTGGAAATTGAGGCCGCAGGGCTTGCTGCTGTGCATCATACCGCAGACGATTTACGAAAGTTGGATGAAGCCTTAGCTGACATGACAGGTGGTGAAAAATGGTCTGATGACGGGATTGCAGCTGACCTCACATTCCATCGGGCGCTTGCGAGCGCTACACATAATGAGTATTTCCCCCTGGTGCTTGGTTTCATTGCGGAACGTATCAGTCAGGCCATCCGTGCAGCGCGAGCGCGTGCAGTGCTTGAAGAGATTGTTGAGATTACAATTGCCGAGCATGTCGCCATTCGCGATGCGATTGCGGCGCGAGATCCGCTGAAAGCGCGCGATGTTATGCGCCTCCATGTCGTGGGAGCTGCAAACCGCGTCAATCTTCAGCTGGAAACATTTTAAGGATCTGCAACGTGCATATTATTGTGATGGGTGTTTCTGGTTCTGGAAAGTCGACTGTTGGCGAAAAGCTTGCAGGGGCGCTCAACCTGCCTTTTCTGGAGGGTGATAGCCTGCATCCTAAATCCAATGTCGATAAAATGGTTGCTGGAATTCCATTGCAGGACGAAGATCGCTGGCCTTGGCTGGATCAGATCGGTGAACGGCTGGCTTCTGCGCATAACGGTATTGTTGTATCTTGCTCATCGTTGAAAAAGAGCTATCGCGACCGGATGCGTGCCGCGTCAGGCGGTCCACTGATGTTTGTCTTTCTAGATGGTAGTTTTGACGTTTTGCATCAGCATATGGGGCAAAGAACTGGCCACTTCATGCCGGTGAAAATGCTGGAAAGCCAGCTTGCAACGCTTGAAAGCCCCGTCGGTGAAGCGCTGGTTTTCCGCGCCGATGTAGCTGACCCAATCGAGAAAATCGTTGCTGAAAGTCTCGACTGGGTTCGTTCTGTAAAGGACGAGTTAGCGTAAAGGCCAGAAGAACATTAGTGCTGGTACAGTCACCAGTGCAATGATGATCGACAATGGCAGCCCAAGCCTCGGATAGTCGCTGAACTTATAGCCACCGGGTCCCATCACCAGCGTATTACATTGATGTCCGATTGGTGTGAGGAAATCGCAACCTGCTCCAATTGCTACGGCCATCAGAAATGCTTCGGGCTTGAAGCCAAGACCGGAGGCAAAGCTTGTGGCTATCGGTGCCATAACCAGCACCGTAGCGGCATTGTTGAGAAATGGCGTTACCATCATGGCTGTGACCAGAATAAGCGCCAGTGCACCATAGGGTGGCAATTGGTGGCCGATTCCTGAAAGCCATTGTGCGATGAGTTCGGTGCCGCCAGACGTGCGCAGCGCATCTGATACGGGTATCAGTGCTGCAAGCATGACCAGAATTGGTCCGTCGATTTCGTCATAGACCTCGTTGATCGGAATGACTTTAAATAGCAGCATCGCAACTGCTGCCGCAAAGAACGCAATAGCCACTGGAACGATGCTGAAGGCCGTGGCCCCAATCGCTGCGATAAGTATCGAAAGAGGTATGAGCGCGCGCCGGACACTGCCGAGCATTAGCTTGCGACGAGCCAGCGGCAGCAATTCAAATTCTGTCAGAAAGCTCGAAAGATTGGCCTGTCTGCCTTGAAGAACGACGACATCACCAAAGCTTAACCGTACTTCGCTCAGACGTTCAGAAATACGTTGTCCGGGACGGCTGACGGCGAGCAGATTGACCTCGTAGCGTGCATATAGATCAAGCTGTTGAGCATTAAGACCTTCGAGACGGGAATTGGTTCCAATAACAGCTTCTACTGTTTCGATCTCGGTCGAGCCACTTGTCTCTGATGGGTTGCGATTTTTGGACAGTGTGAGTTTGCCGGAGCTGACAACCGTATCGAGGGCTTTCGGATCGCCTTCGAGAAGCACAATGTCATTTTCGGCAAGTACCGTGTCGGGCAGGGGCGTGATGCGGCTTTTCTTACGAATGATCGACGTCACCATAGCCTCGCCTTCGGCAGGCTTTATGAGGTCGCTGATGCGCTTTCCCAAGACAGAGGAATTTGCGGCAACACTCGCTTCCGAGGCGTAGTTTTTAATCTTGATGGCATCGTCCAGCGATACGCTTTCACGCGTGCGCTGTGGCACAAGCCAATAGAATGTGACCAGATAAATAAGGCCAACAACTGCCAGAACAGCACCGACGGGGGTGAAGTCGAACATAGTGAAAGGTTCGCCAACCATTTCGCCGCGAATGCGCGAAACAACGATGTTGGGTGAAGTGCCGACCTGTGTCATCAGTCCGCCGAGAAGCGCACCAAATGCCATTGGCATCAGAAAAGTTGAAGGCGAGACATTTGAACGTCGGGCAAACTGAAAAGCGACGGGGATCATAATTGCCAATGCGCCGACGTTTTTAACAAAGGCGGATAGAACCGTGACGATTGCTACAAGGACTGCGAGCTGTAATCGGACACTGTTCAGATCGGGAAGAAAGCGCTGAACTGCTTCCTGCATGAGGCCGGAGCGCGCCACACCAGCGCTTACAATCAGTGCGCTACCGACAATGATGACAATGTCATCGCTGAAGCCTGTAAAGGCCTGATCATATGGAACGACGCCGACAGCTACGGCCAGTAGCAGCGAGCACAGGGCCACAATATCGTAACGAAATCTGCCCCAGATAAATGCCCCCATCATGAGAATAATCACGGCGAAGGACAGTATCTGCTGGTGGGTCATTCTATGCGCATTCCTCAAAAAGAGAAAAATATTCTACTGTTGTGTAGCGCATAAAATCCAAAACGAAAACGGCTAATAAAAGGGAATTATTATGTTTCGGGCGCTCAGTTTCCTGAACGCCCGACATTGAAATTAGTTGCTTACGCGGCGACCGTCAGCACCAAAAATATGCACGTCTTTTGCAGACGCGCCAATCTTCACAACTTCATCCACCGAATGCTCAGAGCGGCCCGGAACGCGGAAGATCAGCGGCTTGCCATCGGTGAGCGAGCTATGAATATAGCTTTCTGCACCAACCAACTCGATTGCCTCAATACGAACTTCGGTATTGAAACCGTCAGCTTCGGCTTCACCAGTCTCGATAATGCGAATGTCTTCCGGACGTACACCGAAGGTATATTTGTCTGAAGGAAGCGCTACCGCTTTGCCCGGTTGCCAGACATTGTTTTCGCCGCTTTCCAACAGGTTCATCGATGGTGAACCGATGAAGGTCGCAACGAAGGTCGAAGCTGGCTTTTCGTATAGCTCGATTGGTGTACCCACCTGCTCGATATTACCGGCGTTCAACACCACAAGACGATCTGCCATGGTCATGGCTTCCATCTGGTCATGTGTCACGTAAACGCTGGTTGTGCCAAGCGAGCGCTGCAGGCGCTTGATTTCAACGCGCATTTGCACACGCAATTTTGCGTCAAGGTTTGACAGCGGTTCGTCGAAAAGGAACGCCGATGGTTCACGAACAATAGCGCGACCCATTGCAACACGCTGACGCTGGCCACCGGAAAGCTGACGCGGTTTGCGATCAAGGAACTGCTCGATTTCAAGCGCCTTCGCAGCTTTTGCAATACGGCGTTCGATTTCATCCTTTGGTGTTTTACGGTTTTTAAGGCCGTAAGCGAGGTTTTCGCGCACCGTCATATGCGGGTAAAGCGCATAGTTCTGGAACACCATTGCGATGTCGCGCTCGGCTGGTTCCACATCGTTGACGACGCGGTCACCGATGGAAATCGTGCCACCAGTAATGCCTTCGAGGCCTGCAATCATACGCAGAAGCGTGGACTTGCCGCAGCCTGATGGGCCGACGAGGACGACAAATTCGCCGTCCTGAATATCCAGCGAAACGCCTTTGATGACTTCAATGCCGCCGCCATAGCTCTTGCGGACATTATCAAGAGTGATCTTGCTCATTATTTTTCCGTTTCCACGAGACCTTTGACGAACCAGCGCTGCATAAGAACAACAACGAGGATCGGCGGTATGATAGCCAGAATGGCCGTAACCATGACGTAGTTCCACGGTGTGGAAGCATCGGCGAAATCGACCATCCGGCGCAGGCCGATGATGATCGTATTCATTTTCGCATCATTGGTGACGAGCAGTGGCCACAGATACTGGGTCCAGCCATAAATGAAGAGAATGACGAAGAGAGCCGCAATGTTTGTCTTCGACAGTGGCAGCAGGATATCACGCATAAAACGGAAGGGTCCTGCATTATCAATGCGTGCTGCTTCCACCAATTCGCCAGGAATTGTGAGGAAGAACTGTCGGAACAGGAACGTTGCCGTTGCCGATGCCATAAGCGGCAGTGTCAGCCCCGCGTAGGTGTCGATCATGCCAAGATCCACAATGACCTTATAGGTTGGCAGAATACGCACTTCGACAGGCAGCATCAGTGTGACGAAGATCATCCAGAAGAAGAACATGCGGCACGGAAAGCGGAAGAACACAATCGCAAAGGCCGACATGAACGAGATGATGATCTTGCCTACTGCGATGAGCATCGCAACGACGAAGGAGTTCCACAGGAGACGTTCTAGGCTCACGCCGACTACGCGTTCGACGCCACCGAAAATGGCTTCGTTGTAGTTTTCCAGCATATGCCCACCGGGAACAAGCTGGATTGGGGGCCGAAGAATGTCACCTGAAGTGAGTGTCGATGCGACAAAGGTATAATAAATCGGAAAGGCAACTACGATGATCCCGATAATCAGGATCAGATGACCTAGCAGATTTGAGACTGGGCGTTTTTCTATCATGGTCGCCTCGCTCACGAATAATGCACGCGCTTCTCAATGAAGCGGAACTGGAATGCGGTCAGGGCGATCACGATAATCATCAGAATAACTGACTGCGCCGAGGACGAGCCGAGGTTAAGATTGACGAAACCGTCGTTATAAACCTTGTAGACCAGAGTTTCGGTGGCTTTGGCTGGGCCGCCGCCGGTGACAGCATGAATGATGCCGAATGTGTCGAAGAAGGCATAAACCGTGTTGACCACCAACAGGAAGAAGGTCGTCGGTGCCAAAAGCGGGAACACAATCGACCAGAAACGCCGTGCGCCACGTGCGCCGTCGATGGCCGCAGCTTCAATCAGCGATTTTGGGATTGCCTGAAGGCCCGCAACAAAGAACAGGAAATTATAGGAAATCTGTTTCCATGCGGCAGCACCAACGATCATCGCCATTGCCTGATTGCCGTTTAGCAGCGGGTCCCATGCGAAACCTGCGCTACGCAGCATATAAGCCAGCGTACCCATTGCAGGGTTGAACATGAACAGCCAAAGCATACCAGCAACAGCGGGTGCGACTGCATAAGGCCAGATCAGAAGCGTGCGATAGAACGTCTTACCGCGAATAACCTTGTCAGCAGCGGTTGCAAGCAACAAGGCTGCGCCCATCGCGACAAATGCGGTCAAGAGATTGAAAACAATCGTCACCTGAACAGAATGCAGGTAATTCGGATCAGACAGAACATTGGTAAAATTGGCTAATCCAACAAATGTCGATTTCAATCCAAAAGCGTCTTCACGCATGAAGGACTGATAAATAGCCTGACTTGCTGGCCAGAAAAAGAAGATCACAGTCAATATGATCTGCGGGGCCAGCAGCAAATAGGGTAAGATTTTGTTTGGAAACGTAACATTTTGCACGGGGAGTTTCCTTGCGGATAGCAATGCCGCCAAACCCTTTGAGGTCAGGCGGCACGCTCTAGTTCATCAGATTATTGTGCGGCTGCAATCGCGTCGTTTGCACGCTTAACAGCATTGTCGAGAGCAGTTTTTGCATCCTGCTTACCGCCAAGCATCGCTTCATATTCTTCGTTGAGAATATCACGGACCTGCGGCAGGTTGACGAGGCGGACACCCTTTGAGTTTTCGGTTGGTGCCTTGCCCATCATCTGAAGGATTGGCGTTTCACGGCCCGGGTTCTTTTCATAGAAGTCGGAGTTCTTCGTTGCTTCATAAGCAGCCATCGTCACAGGCAGATAGCCTGATTTTTCATGTAGCTTCTGCTGGATGTTGGTCTGCGAAAGGAAGTTGAAGAACTGTGCAATGCCTTTGTACTGGTCATCGCTGAGGCCAGCAAAGACCCAGAGGCTTGCGCCGCCTGGAATGGTATTCTGCGGGCCATGACCTTCGTAATAAGGAAGCTGGCCGATACCGTAATTCATGCCGGACTTGATGATATCGCCAAGACCACCTGACGATTCAGTCAGGATGGCGCATTCGCCAGAGGTGAAAAGCTGTTTGGCTTCTGAAGTACGACCGCCGTAACGGAAAGTGCCGTCTTTAGCGAGGTCAGCAATAGCCTGAAAATGTTCTACGAAAAGCGGTTCGTTGATCTTGAGCTCAACATTGGTGCCACCGAGACCATTTTCATTGGTGCCGTAGGAAACATTGTTCCATGCGGAGAAGTTTTCAGTCTGAATCCATGTCAGCCATGTCGAGGTGAAGCCGCAAGCGGAAGCGCCGCTTGCCTTGATCTTCTTGGCTGCTTCAAAAACTTCCGGCCATGTCTTTGGCGGGTTGTTTTCATCAAGGCCAGCTTTCTTGAAAGCGTCCTTGTTGTAATAAAGGATTGGCGAGGAGGAGTTGTAAGGGAACGACAGCATCGTGCCGTCTGGCTTGGAGTAATAAGCGACGATGCCCGGCAGATATTGCGACTTGTCGAACTTGTAGCCGCCTTTTTCGAGCACTTCTGCTGCTGGCACCATAGCGCCTTCAGCAGCCATCATCACACCGCTACCAGCGTCAAAAACCTGAATGATTGCCGGTGGCTGCTTGGAACGGAACGCGGCGATGCCTGCATTCAACGTTTCTGGATAGCTGCCTTTATAGACTGGAACGATCTTGTATTCGCTCTGGCTTTCGTTGAACTCTTTCGAAAGCTCATTGATCATTTCGTTGTTCGCGCCAGTCATGCCGTGCCACCAGCTCAGCTCTGTCTGTGCGAAAGCCTGTGAACCGAGAGTTAGGGCAAGGGCGCCAGTCAGCGCTGAAGTTGTGATCAGACGGGTAAGCATATTTCCTCCTCGGAAATGAGGTTTCGTGAACTTCAAGAACGGATTCGTTCCACTCTCAAGGTTCCGATACCTGCATTATGGTTATTACACTTATATGACTGCAAATTCGCTATAGGGCAACTTTTCTCTCCCTTAATAGAATAAAACCGAAAATGTTAATCGGCGAAAGGAAAAAAAACGAAAAAGAAACGATAATTTTGTGCAGAAGATGTGGATAGTGTCCTGAACCGACCATCGTTCAAGCTTGCATTCTTGGTTTTGGGTTTAGATTCCAGTTTTCACGATTGTCGAAAAAACTTTTATCACCCTTATAAAGCCCAATCAAAAAATCAGCAAACTCATGGACTTGCACCACAAGTCGAATCCCAATTAAGTGACCTTCTTCAAAATTGCTAATTAGCTTTTGATCAATCTTAAGCAGTTTTGAATAAACACTATTTTCACATGCGGACAGTTTATTGTCCGAGAATGCCCGACGGAGATCTTATGCCCCCCCATGCTGACTGGAATGCAGCCTCGTTGTCTGCAAAGCATTATTCCAGAACATGGAGCAAAGATGAACCGGGCGGGGTTATCATTGGCTTTGATCTTGATGGCGTAAAATTTGCCTATGCCGGAGGGCTTGAGAGCCTTTCGACAGGTACTCCTTTTACGGCAAACACCGTTGTTCGCTATGCTTCCATTACGAAGCATATTTTCTGCGCGATGTTACTGCGCCATTCTGAGTTGATTGGTCTCAATGACCGTCTTGGCGATCACTTACCAGAATTGCAGAGCCCACTCGCTGACGTTACCGTTGCGCGTGCGCTCGATATGACCGGCGGTTTACCGGATGCGCGTGAATGCCTGACGCTGTTGGGACTATCCGTATATTCGCATACGAATGCAGTAAGCTTGATGGAGTTTCTTGCCAGTTTAGAACGGCTTAATTTTCCTGCTGGCACCGAAATCTCATATTCCAATACAGGCTATAGACTGGTTGAAGCGGCGTTCGAACGCAAAGGTATCTTTTTCAAAGACTTTGTGCGCTCGGAAATAAGTCAGCCTCTTAATATCTGTATGGAAGCCCCAGATGAGTGGGCTGATCCCGTCAAAGGTCTTGTCCCTGGTTACTTTAAAGCCAACGGAAAATGGCAGCAAAGCAGCGCGGGGTTGCATCTTTCCGCATCGGGTAGTGTCGCTGGCAGTGGTATGGCGCTCACAAAATGGGTGCAAGCCCTTTTGGCTGGTGAGGGCGCATATAGCGGATTGCTCTCGACGCTGTCTGCTGAGCATTTTCTCAGTGATGGTCGTTCGACAGGATATGGCCTTGGTTTGCGTTGGAATGACATTGACGGGAAGCAGTTCGTTGGTCATGGCGGATCGCATCCGGGCTATAAAAGTTATTTCTTGCTCGATCCAGTTGATCAAACCGGCATAGTTGTTGTCTGTAATCGCGAAGATGCCGACACATATACGATCGCACGTGATTGCATGGCGGCACTCCATGGGTTGTCACTGCCTGGAAAGACATCAGCTATCCCGGATGGTTTGTATGTCGCTGACGCAGGCCCATTCTGGCTTGAGATGCGTGACGGCGTTGCAAGTTATCTCGGCGCGGAAGACAGGCTTTATAATGCGGGGGAAGGTTGGGCTTCTTCCTTGTCACCATCGTCGCCTATGAAGTTGCGCTGGGATGGTGATGTTCTGCAAGGTGAAATTGGTCATGTGAGGCGTGAATTGCGGCCAGTGCATCCAAAGCCAGTTGGAAAAGAGTTCGATGGGCACTGGAATGCGCCGCTTTATGGAGCATCGTTCACCGTGGATAATGGACACATTATTATGGGTATAGGCCCGGCGCGTCAGATCATGCCGCTTGAAGATTTAGGCAATGGTCACGCTTTGTTTACGTTGCAGGATGGCCCTTGGAACAAGCGCATCTGCATGCATCTTCTGGACGTAAACAGGCTTGAATTGGTTCTCAATCGAAGCCGGGTCATCGAATATCAGCGTTGAAGTTGCTTCATTGTGTTATTTTCGGGAAATTGATTCCGAAAATGATTTGAATGGAGTGAGCCAATGTTGGAACAGATGATTGATCAGGGCGCAGGACGCGAACCCGCAGACATCGTGTTGAAAGGTGGCCGCTTCTTCGATCTCGTAACTGGTGAACTGGTTGAAAGCGATATTGCGATTTGTGGTGATCGCATTGTTGGTACGTTCGGTACATATCATGGCAAGCAGGAGATCGATATCAGCGGGCGTATTGTCGTTCCGGGGTTTATCGATACGCATCTCCATATTGAATCATCACACATTACACCGCATGAGTTTGATCGTTGCGTGTTGCCGCAGGGTGTTACAACTGTCGTCTGCGATCCGCATGAGATTGCCAATGTGCTGGGCGCAGAAGGTTTAAAATATTTCCTTGATAGTTCGCTTGAGACGATCATGGATATTCGTGTGCAGCTTTCGAGCTGCGTGCCAGCAACGCATATGGAAACATCGGGCGCAGAACTTCTGATCGATGATCTTTTGCCGTTCGCTGGCCATCCAAAGGTAATCGGCCTTGCCGAATTTATGAACTTCCCCGGCGTTCTTTCGAAAGACCCAGAATGTCTGGCGAAGCTCAAAGCCTTTCAGGGACGTCATATTGATGGTCATGCGCCGCTTCTGCGCGGGTTTGATCTTAATGGCTATATCGCAGCAGGCATTCGCACAGAGCATGAAGCAACCAGCGCTGAAGAAGCATTGGAGAAAATGCGCAAGGGCATGCATGTGCTCGTGCGTGAAGGCTCGGTTTCAAAAGACCTGCATGCTTTGATGCCGATCATCACGGAACGCCACTCGCAGTTCTTGTCATTGTGCACCGATGATCGCAATCCGCTCGATATCACAGATCAGGGCCATCTGGATTATCTCATCCGCACAGCTATCGCGGGAGGCGTTGATCCGCTGGCGATTTATCGCGCAGCAAGTGTTTCGGCAGCGCGCGCGTTTGGGATGCATGATCGCGGTCTGGTTGCTCCGGGCCAGCGCGCCGATCTTGTGATTATTGATAGCCTTGAAGGTTGTCACCCAGAAATCGTGCTTTCTGCGGGCAGGGTGGTTTCGGAAGAATTGTTCGCAACCCGCAAAACGGTCGTCGAAGTTGGTCGTAACAGCGTTAAGGCGCAAAGGGTCAGCGCAACGAACTTCCGTTCGCAATCTAACAGCGGCAAAACCCGTGCTATCGGTATCATTCCCGGAAAGATCATTACGGAAAGCTTAGAGTTCGACCTAAAAGTCGGGCCGCATGGCGTTGAACCCGACCTTGAGCGCGATGTTGTGAAAATCGCAGTTGTCGAGCGCCACGGCAAAAATGGCAATATCGCAACGGGCTTTGTGCATGGTTTTGGTCTGAAAGCTGGCGCTATCGCATCGACGGTGAGCCATGACAGTCATAATATCTGCGTGGTTGGTGTTTCGGATGAGGACATCGCAGCCGCTGCAAATCGCCTTGGTGAAATCGAAGGCGGGTTTGTTGTTGTGCGCGATGGAAAAGTTCTTGCAGAAATGCCTTTGCCAATAGCAGGGCTGATGAGTGCTGAGCCATATGAAACAGTACGCGAACAATTGCGCACTCTGCGTCATGCAGCGGAAGAACTCGGATCCGTGCTGGAAGAGCCGTTTCTCCAATTGGCTTTCATAGCTCTGCCGGTTATCCCACATTTGAAAATCACAGATCGCGGTTTAGTCGATGTCGATAAGTTTGAATTTGTTGGCAATTGAATAGGCTGACGTCCTCGTCATAATTGCATTAATCTAATCTGCTAAAGCACTGGCAGAAATCGAGTTTTTGACATGCAATTTTTGAACACTTTTGACTTTTTTCCGTTTCTCGATACGGCAGTCAGTTACACTGCCGCTTTCATCTTTGGTACATTGATCGGCGCGGAACGTCAGTATCGTCAGCGAACGGCGGGCTTGCGAACCAATGCGCTGGTCGCACTTGGCGCTGCCGCTTTTGTTGATCTGGCAGCGCGCCTCGCAGGCAATGCGGAAGCTTTACGGGTCATTGCCTATGTGGTTTCTGGCGTGGGTTTCCTTGGCGCTGGCGTCATCATGAAAGAGGGCATGAATGTTCGCGGCCTTAACACGGCTGCGACCCTTTGGTGTTCGGCAGCAGTTGGCGCATGTGCTGGTACTGATATGCTGGCCGAGGCAGCACTGTTGACGGTGTTCGTTTTGCTGGGAAATACGCTGCTTCGCCCGCTGGTCAATCTCATCAATCGCATACCCGTCGATCAACAGGCGCTTGAACAAACCTATGAAGTGCGTGTTATCGCCTCTCACCAGGCGATGGAGGAAATGCGCGAGCTGCTCGTCGAGAAGCTGGAAGAGGCAAAATATCCCGTTGGGGATGTGGAGATTTCGGATCGCAATGCTGAGACGGTCGAAATTCTTGCGACCCTCGTGAGTACGTCGATTGACCCGGAAGAAATTGATGCTGTTACGCAGTTTATGGAAAAGCATCCGGGTGTGTTTTATGCAGGATGGGAAGGTAGTTCGAAAGACTAATTAGCGATCAATTCGTGTCGATAGAATGATCGACGACATGGTGCGTTCGACGCCTTCAAGCGCACCGATTTTGTCGAGAACAATATCCAGCTCCTGAATTGACGGCGCTTCAACCACCACAATCATATCGAAATGACCGCTGACGGAGTGCAATGTGCGCACAGCCATGATGCCGCGCAATGCCGTTTCAACCTTTGGTGCAAACTTCGGCAGCGCCGTAACTAACACATGCGCGCGCACCAGATCACGCTCAAATTCTGGAGCGATTCGAACGGTATAGCCTTCGATTACACCGCGCTTTTCCAGCTTTTCCAGCCTGCTTTGTATGGTCGTGCGTGACACACCGAGCTTCCGTGCGAGGTCGGCTGTGGATGCACGTGCGTTTTCACGTAGCAGTGCAATAAGGGCGAGGTCGGCGTTTGTCGTCATAATGCATATTAGATACGTCAAATTGCACAAAAAAACAACGTGAAATCGTCAGTTTACACGCTTCTTTTCGCCGAAAAATGTGAGATTCTTTGTCTATCGAAATTGCATTACCCAAACAGACCTATAGGGGAAAAGACATGAAAGAGATCGTTGTTGTAGGCGCGGGCAAAATTGGCGCGACCATTGCCGATCTTCTGGCTTCAACTGGTGACTATGCTGTAACTGTTATCGACCGCTCGCAGGCACAGCTTGATGCACTGGACACGGGTGCGGAAGTTAAGACGCAGGCGCTTGACATTGCAGACGCCAAAGCACTTGAAGCTGTTCTGACCGGCAAGTTTGCGGTTCTCAGCGCTGCTCCATTCCAGCTCACCACACTGATCGCAGAAGCCGCAGCCAAGACTGGCGTGCATTATCTTGATCTGACCGAAGACGTTGCCAGCACCAAGCGCGTCATGGAACTGGCGAAGGATGCAAACACCGCATTCATTCCACAGTGCGGTTTGGCTCCGGGCTTCATTTCAATCGTTGCTTACGATCTCGCAAAGCGCTTTGACACACTGGAAAACGTGCGCATGCGCGTTGGTGCTCTGCCAGAATTTCCATCGAATGCTCTTAACTACAATCTGACCTGGAGCACCGACGGCCTGATCAACGAATATATCGAACCATGCGAAGCCATCGTCAACGGCCAGCTCACCAAGGTTCCGGCTCTTGAAGAGCGCGAAGAATTCTCGCTCGACGGCGTAACCTACGAAGCGTTCAACACTTCGGGTGGCCTCGGCACACTTTGCGATACACTTGAAGGCAAGGTTCGCACGCTTAACTACCGCACGATCCGTTACCCGGGTCACGTAGCACTTATGAAAGCGCTGCTGAACGATCTTGGCCTGCGTCATCGTCGTGAAGTGCTCAAGGACATTTTTGAAAACGCTCTGCCAAGCACATTGCAGGACGTTATCGTGATCTTCGTTACTGTTTCGGGAATGAAGAACGGCCGTCTGGTTCAGGAAACTTATGCGAATAAAGTCTATGCCAATCAGGTTGGCAAGATCGTTCGTTCGGGCATCCAGATCACAACTGCTTCGGCAATCTGTGCCGTGCTCGACATGCTTGCTAAAGGCGAAATTGCGCAGAAGGGCTTTGTTCGTCAGGAAGACATCACTCTTGATGCATTCCTCGCAAACCGCTTCGGCAAAGCCTATGCTCAGGAAGATCATGCAACGCGTTTGGTTGCCTGAAAGCACCGTTAAGGCCATATCAAGACCCGTTGCGTTTTACACGCAGCGGGTCATTTTGCATTTGAATATGACCAAAGTTGCAATTGAATTTGTTCGGCTTTGCGGGCAATCCGGATAGAGCAATGACAAGGCCCGTGACTAAAAAGTGGAATAGGGAAGCGATGTTTAAAACAATTTTGCTGGCCGGTCTGGCCTCCGTCGTTCTTGCCATGCCTGTGCAGGCAAAAGAATGGAAAGAAATCCGTATCGCCAGTGAAGGTGCGTATCCGCCCTTCAATTATATGTCGCCGGATGGCAAGCTTATTGGCTTTGATATCGATATTGCCAATGCGCTTTGCGAAGCGATGGAAGCCAAGTGTGAAATCGTGGCCAATGATTGGGACGGAATGATTCCGGGTCTTCAGGCCAAAAAATTTGATGCTGTTATTGCTTCTATGGCAATTACCCCTGAACGCGAAAAGCAGGTTGCTTTCTCGGAACGCTATTACACGACGCCCCTGGCAGTTGTAGTTCCGAAAGACACCGACATTACCTCGCTTGAACCGTCAGCATTTGATGGCAAGACCGTCGGTGCACAGGCTGGCACGACACAGGGCAATTATGCCGATGATGTCTATGGCAAGGCCGGTGCGGACGTGAAGCTTTACCCAACTGCCGATGAAGCCAATGCCGATCTCGAAAACGGTCGTATCGATGCGATTGCGGCTGACAAGTTCTTGGCTGCGGACTGGTTGAAGAAGCAGGGCGCTGATTGCTGTAAGTTCCTGGGCGATATTCCGGGCTCGGAAACCAAGATTTCGGTCGCTCTGCGTCAAGGCGACGATGATCTGCGCGAACAGTTCAATGCAGCGATTAAAAAGATCCGTGACAACGGCACTTACGAGACAATCCGTAAGAAATATTTCGACTTCGATATTTATTGATAGAATTTATGAGCGCCGCCAAATGTTTAACTTGAAACTGGCGGCGCTCAGTGCTTCATTCAATGCATAATATTGCGGGCGGGAAACCTGCAAAACAGAACCATAACAACGGTCAAGGGGAATATTATGTTGAAATCAATCCTGTTTGCAGGCGTCGCCTCCATTATCGCCGCACTTCCAGCACAAGCCAAAGAATGGAAGGAAATCAAGATTGCAACGGAAGGTGCTTATCCGCCGTTTAACTTCGTTGCGGCTGATGGTTCGTTGCAGGGGCTGGATGTTGATATCGCCAATGCACTCTGTGCTGCGATGGAAGCCAAGTGCACGATCGTCGCCAATGATTGGGATGGTATGATTCCCGGTCTTCAGACCAATAAGTTTGATGCTGTTATTGCGTCGATGAGTGTCACGGAAGAGCGCCAGAAGCAGGTTTCGTTCACCGACAAATATTATTCCACGCCACTGTCTGTCGCCGTTCCGAAAGATAGCCCGATTACCTCGCTTGATGCAGAAGCTTTCAAGGGGAAAACTGTCGGTGCACAGGGATCGACCACGCAGGGCACTTATGCTGAAGACGTCTATGGCAAAGCAGGCGCTGACGTAAAACTGTATCCGACGGCTGATGAAGCCAATGCCGATCTTAAAAGCGGTCGTCTTGATGCTGTGGTTTCCGACAAATTCCCGATTTCTGACTGGATCAAGGCTGATGGGGCGGATTGCTGCAAGCTGATTGGCGATGTGCCCGGTACTCAGACTGATACGGCTATTGCGGTGCGTCAGGGTGACAATGATTTGCGCGAACAGTTCAATGTGGCCATCAAGAAAATTCGCGACGACGGCACTTACGCAACCATCGTGAAGAAATATTTCGACTTTGATATTTATTGATCGAAGATAAGTGACTTGTAAAAGTTACGCGAGTTTGATGTATGAATGCGCGCACTGACAGATCGTCGGTGCGCGCATTTGTTTGAGAGATAGGTCGGGGATACCATGCAGCAACAAGATGTCATCGTTCTGGGCGCAGGTATCGTCGGTGTTTCGGCAGCACTTCATTTGCAAGCGCGAGGCCGTTCGGTCACGCTGATTGATCGTGGTGAGCCGGGGCAAGGCACAAGCTTTGGTAATGCGGGGCTGATTGAGCGCTCCAGCGTTATTCCCTATTCGTTTCCGCAAGGATTTGGCACGCTGCTGCGTTATGGTTTAAACCGCCGTTCCGATGTTCGTTACGATCCGTTTTATGTGTTACGCATTGCGCGCTGGCTTTTTCAATATTGGCGTGAATCATCACCAGAACGCCTGAAGATTGCAACCGATGCCATGTTGCCACTGGTTGAAGCGAGTGTGCGAGAGCATGACGCGCTGATCACACAGGCAGGTTGTGAACGGCTCGTGCGCTCGCAGGGGTGGATCGAAGTGTTTCGCAGTGAGCCTGCTTTTCAGGCGGCAGTTCAGCGCTTGCCGCAGTTGCAGCGCTTTAATCTTGCTTATGATGTTTTCGATGCACAGGCGCTGAAACAGCGCGAAACAACGCTTGGTGATGTTGCTGGCGGTATCCATTGGCTCGATCCTAAAACCATCGTCAATCCGGGTGGTCTTGTTCAGGCTTACGCGGATTTGTTTCGATCAAATGGTGGCCGGTTTGTTCATGGTGATGCTGCAACGCTTTCGGAAAGCACGAATGGTTGGCAAGTGACGACCGAGGAAGGTCCAGCTTTTGCGCGTGAAGTTGTGGTGGCTCTTGGTCCGCAATCGGGCCTGATTTTCCAGAAATTTGGTTATGCAATTCCGCTTGGCATTAAGCGCGGTCATCATATGCATTTTGAAATGCAGGATGGTGAGCGGCTTGGTCATACCGTGGTTGATGAAGAAGCGGGCTATGTGCTTGCGCCTATGGTGCAAGGTGTTCGTCTTTCAACAGGCATCGAATTTGCTTCGCCTGATGCTCCGGCTAATTTCATTCAGCTCAAACGTGCCGAAAAGATTGCGCGTCGGCTTCTGCCGCAGCTGGGTGCACCGGTTGAAACCAAACCGTGGCTTGGCTTGCGGCCATGTCTGCCAGATATGCGTCCGGTGATTGGTCCTGCGCCGCGCCACAAGGGGCTTTGGTTTGATTTCGGTCATGCGCATCATGGCTTGACGCTTGGTCCTGCCAGTGGGCGACTGTTGGCCGAGATGATGACAGTTGAGAAAACATTTACTGATCCAGCGCCTTATTCGGCAAATCGGTTTCTTTAATCGTCTTCAAATTTTGCGGAGCGGTCTTGTCAGGCGCGACAAAGCGGGGTTATCAATTGACCCCCGTCACATCCGCGCTCTGCGGGCAAATCGATCCGGAAAAATCTCGTGAAAATGAAACCTTTGGGCCGCACAGGCCTCAATGTTACCGATATCTGCCTCGGCACTATGACCTGGGGCGTTCAGAACACTGAAAGCGACGCGCATGAACAGCTTGATTTTGCTGTCGATGCGGGTGTCAATTTTATCGATACGGCTGAAGGCTATGCCATTCCGATGAGCCCGGAAAGCTATGGCAAGACCGAAACCTACATCGGCAACTGGTTTAAAAAGTCTGGTAAGCGAGATCGCGTTATTCTCGCTAGTAAGATTGCTGGCGGCGGTCGTCAGGAATGGATTCGCGGTGGAGCGAAGCCGAGCCGTGCAAGCGTTGCTGAAGCCGTTAATGACAGCCTGAAACGTTTGCAGACTGACTATATCGATCTCTACCAGATTCATTGGCCATCGCGCCCGCATTATCACTTTGGTCAGGGCTGGGGTTTTGATCCATCCAATGTGGATCCGAAAGCTGAACGCGAACAAATCCATGATGTTTTGCTCGGTCTTGAAGATGCCGTGCGTGCAGGCAAAATCCGTCACGTTGGCCTTTCCAACGAAACGGCTTGGGGCACAATGCAGTGGCTCAAGATTGCAGAAGAACACAATCTGCCGCGCATGGCATCGATCCAGAACGAATATGGCCTTTTGCAGCGTGAATTTGATCACGACATGGCTGAGGTATCACTGTTCGAAGATGTTGGTTTACTTGCTTACTCCACGCTTGCCGCAGGTGTGCTGACGGGCAAGTATCTCGATGGAAAAGTCCCTGAAGGTTCACGCGCATCCGTAATGGATGGTGGCATGTGGCGGGATAATTCTTATTCCGAGCCAGCAATCCGCGCTTATATTGATGTCGCTAAAAAGCATGGTCTTGATATTGCACAGATGGCGATTGCTTTCTCTGCATCAAGGCCGTTTATGACATCGGTAATCATTGGCGCAACATCTGTTGAGCAGCTCAAGACCGACATTGCTTCGAGCGAATTGATACTTTCAGACGAAGTTCTGGCAGACATCGAAAGCGTCTATCGCTCTTATCCGCGTCCTCTTTAATTAATAACAGCTGGCCGCATAGATGTGCGGCCGGCTTAACCTTTCAGGTAAACTTCGTGTTTGACGTGCCATTGGTCGATCGGCGTATCACTGGATGAACTCACGATCACTAACCGGTCAAACTGAAGCTTGCGGCCCGAAAGCTGTTTTTTAAGCCGATCTATTTCCATTTGTTTGAGGGTTGTTTCCTCAATGCCATAGGCAAGCGAAACATGCGGCATAAAGCTCTGCAAGCTTGCATCACTTGAGATTTCAAGTGAGTCCTGTTTTAGGCGCACTAATGCAGGTGCTTTCTCAAGTGCTGCATAGAAAGAGCGGAAATAGGCTTCGCTTCCCGTGACGTTTTCAATCAGCAGTTCCAGCGGTTTGCGGCCTATTGCGAGACTCAATACCTGCGGCAGAAGCTCTTCTGCCGATCGCTTCATATCTGGCACCAGCGTCGCATGCGGTTCAAATATCGGCGAGTTAAAGCGCCCACCCAAATCACTCACGATGGTCTCAAGAAAAATAAGATCGTCATGTGCAGGCCGAAGCCAGATAGAATGATCGGACATTCAGGACTTGCTTCCGTTCGTTGGATTTTCGGTTTTGAGCGGGCGAACGCTGCCTCGAAGGATCAGTGGCGTGTCGATCATCACCATCTGCGGTGGCGCATTGGGCGCGCTTTGCCGCTCATCAAGCATACGGATGATTTCTGCGGATAGACGCTCTGCATTCTGATCAAACGTCGTAAGGCGATAAGCGCCCCAGCGCGCTTCGGTGACATTATCAAAGCCGATGACGGAAAGATCGTCAGGTATCGAGAGATTGAACACATCGCGCGCGCAATCAATCAGCCCAAAGGCCATTAGATCATTGACGCAGAACACTGCTTCAACACGATCCCGTTCGCTCAGCAAGAGTGACGCCGCAGCGAAGCCGCCATCATAATCGGTCAGTTCGCCACGTTGTACGCTCACATCAAGGCCAAAGCTTTTGGCTCGCGCTATATAGGCCTCTTCGCGCTCCAGAAGATTGGGACTGCGAACATTGGAGGTGACGAGTCCCAGTCGTTTCATGCCACGCGCAGCAAAAACATCGACCGCCGTTTCTGCTGCTTGTTTGTTGTTGATGCGAATATGGTCCGGGCCGTCTTCGTTACGTCCGACAACGATTAGAGTTTGACCATTGCGCTGTGCCAGTTCGACAAAGGATGATGACGGCATCCCAGAGAGAACAACTGTCGCCTCGGCTCTATAGCGCAGCAAGGTCTGGTGTGCGGCAGAGAGGTTCTCACCATGTTGCCCGGTCGGGATGAGAACGGGAACGCTACCACGCGCAGTCAACCGACGGGACAAAGCAGCGATCTGCCGTGAGCGGAAGGGGCTTGCTGGATCTGCTGCGATCATACCGACAATGCGGCTGCGGTTGGCAAGCAAACCGCGCGCCAGATCATTGACCTGATAGCCGAGCTTTTCCGCCGCTTTCAACACCTTTTCTCGCGTGTTAGGCGAAACGCTCGCGCCGGGAGTGAAAGTGCGCGAGACCGCCGAGCGAGATACGCCAGCCTCTACAGCAACTTCGTGCGCACTGATAAAGCGCGGCTGGTTTTCGGGAAGTTCTTCCTGAAAACGATCTTTGTCGGCCATAACTATCGACCCACTTTCGAGAGAACATCGGCGCGCAGGAAGCGCTCGACAACAAACATGAATGCAATGGACGGCACCAGCAGGATCAGCGCGCTGATGGACGCGATCTGATAGTTACCACCCGAGCTTGCTGTATAGAGCATCAGCGGTAATGTTGTAATGTCAGGTGCGCCCACAAAATATGTCCCGGTGAATTCATCTAGTGATTCAAGGAACACAAAGATTGCACTTGCAAGCAGGCCCGGAGCGGCGATTGGCAATGTGATGTGGAAGAAGGTTTTCATGGCTGAAGCGCCCATGGAGCGTGCGGCCTCTTCCAGTTCGCGATCAATCGCGGAGAAAGCGGCTGTTGCGATCCATACTGCATAGACCAGACCATGCGTTACATGCACCAAAACGACGCCGGTAATCGTACCGTTCAAACGCAACGAATAGAACATCTGCGCAATATTGACGTAGATTGGCAGGTTCGGAAATGCCTGCGGAATCAGCAGGATAAGCAACACAAGTCCCCGGAATGGCAGTTTCAGTCGTGCCAGTGCATAGCCAGCAGGGATAGCAAGGCCGAGCGAAACAACCACCGTCAGGCTTGCGATGATAACGCTTGTGCCGAGCGAAGACAGTGCATTGCCACGCGGGGAGAACACATTCGCCCAGAAGGAGAAGCCATATTGAATGGGCAGTGTATGCGGGAAATACCACCGTTCTGCCACGGCCCAGAGAAGAAGGTTCGCCAGCGGTCCAAAGATTGCAAAAGCCAGCGAACCAAGCACGATGCCGCGCGGTATCCAGCGCCAGTCAAATACATTGCTCATTAGCCATGCTCCTTCATGGTTTGGCGCAGATAAACCCATGCAACCAGACTGGTCATCAGGAGCGAGATCGTGCCAAGCGCATTGGCAACGCCGTAATCGCCGTAAGCATTGATGCGGAACGCCATATTCGCGGTGATCATGGTTGGCGATTGGGCATTGATCATCAAAGGTACGGAAAGCACTGACATCATTGTAACGAAGCTCAGGATCAAACCTACGAGCAAGGTTGGGCGCACTTGCGGAAGCACGATTTCAATGAGGATGCGCAAGCGTCCGGCACCAAGGTTACGCGCAGATTCAATCGTGCTGCGATCAATCGATGCCATGGCGCCAGCTAGCAACAACGTAACGAACGGTGTCTGTTTCCAGACAAACGCAATGACAATTCCGCGCCAGTCGAGAAAGCTCATTGCCTGAAGTGGCGTGAGAATGCCGCTTTCAATAAGCAAGCTGTTCATCAGGCCGTTTTTGGCAAGGAATGTGCGCAATATTTGGCCAACCACAATGAATGGAATGAACAGTGGCCAGCGGTAAAGCCAGCGGAGCACGGTAACGGCGCGCTGATTGGAGCCGAGTGTCAGATAGCCACCAATAGCGATTGCGAAAAGCGCAATGAGTGCAGAAGAAAGTGTGACGATCACAAGCGTGAATAGCATGTCGCTGGAATAAAGCTCGAAAGCCTTAGTGAAATTGCCGAAGCCCCAATCTTCGCCAACGTGAAATGCCCCGGTTATCGCGCCAAACAGCGGCACGATGAACAGAAACAACACGATTGCCAGTGCGGGTGCGACCAGCAGAAAACCCGTCATTCTCTGCGACATGGATATTCCTTAATTGAGGTGAGGGGACCGGGTGCGCTGGCGCACCCGGTCTAAGCCTTTGTTAGTTGCCGACCTGACGCTCATAAGCTTCCAGAATGGCTTTGTTGTATGGGGCGATTGGGAACGGCTTTCCGTAGTTTGCAAGTTCTTCAGGCGAAATATCCGTGAAGAGCTTGTTCCACGTATCGGCATTGAGTTCTGCTTTGACATGGTCGGCATCAATGCCCGGATACCAGTTAAAGCGTTCGACGATGCCTTCAGCCTGAACCTTCGGGCTGGTGGCAAGTGCTACAAACTTCTCAGCGAGTTCCTTATTGGCGCTCTTTTCAGGAATGACATAATGCATCGGCTGACCCGGCATGCCCGGCGAAGGCAGAACGAGCTTCATTTCTGGCGGAAGCTGGCCGTTGGCCTTCCAAGAGTAGAACATATCAACCCAGACTGGCCCCATCGCGATTTCACCACGGCTCAGCATGTCGAGTGTTCCGGCATTACCCGGCGTCAATGTTGCGTTGGTTGTGAAATCCTTGAGCGAGGCAAAAGCCTTGTCCCAGTTTTTCGCTTCGCCTTCCTCAAACGGGCCTTTCATCAGCTTGTCGGCATCGCCGCCATAGGCGTAAATCCAGCCCATAACGAAGCTCACGCCTGATGCGCCACCCTTGATGCCGTTATAGCCAAACTGCTTTGGGTTTTCCTTGGCCCATGTGACCAGCTCGTCATAGCTCTTTGGTGGATTTGCAACGAGTGCCGGGTTGTAGGCGAGAGCTGTCTGGCTGTTGAACATCGGCATGACATAGCCATCAACATTGGTGCCGAGCGCCATTTTAGCATTGTCGCGTGTGACGAGCTTACCGCTGTCGATTTTGCCGCGATAGTTTTCGAGAAATTTCTTTTCGACCATTGGGCCAGCAAATTTCTCATGGACGACTGCAACGTCTGCGTCCCACTTTTCAACACCAGCTTTTGACTGTGCTTCAAAGCGTTCGAGAATCTTCTGTGAACCAGCATCGCCTGGACCGGTGCCAACAACACGAACCGTTGTGCCCGGATTTTCTTTCTCAAACAATGGGCCGAGATATTCGTTCACATAGTCGACCATATTTTGATCGCCTGCAGTTAGAACAGTCAGTTCTTGCGCTGTCGCTGGTGACGCCGTGAGGCCAAGGATGAGCGCTGTTTTAAGGATCGTTTTCATCGAATAAATCCTGCTTTTTATCCGCTTAGCGGAAGGTGTCGACGGATGATTAGTGTGTATCAGTGGATGCGTGATCGGGAATTTTTGAGCGTTTGAGGGCGTTTTACGGCCCGCAATTCTGTGTTGATCTGCTATGTCTGCTGCGATTGGCTTGGTTTAAAATGCACAGGTGTGCATAGAAAAATGAAAGCCGGTTGAGCTAAGCAGATTATTTGTCGAACAGGAAAAGTGACTGTTCTGGAATGCGTATTTCAACCTGAGATCCGGGTTGATGGCTTTCGTGTGTATCGACCAAAAGATGTTTTCCGCCGACATTCACCATGTGACGCCAGAGGCCGCCGGGATAGCTTGTCTGGTCGACTGTTCCTGACAGAATAAGTTCTGGCACCGTGGTAGAAGCGGGCGTGCCCGGATTGGTCAGCTTTGCAGCTTCGCTACGGAAACGGGCAGTTGCAATGCCGTCTGACAGATTGCGACGGCCAGCGGGAATTGTGCTTGCTTTGTTATGTGGCCCGGCTGCGATCTCGATACGATCAGCTGTCACGCTTATCGGCAACTCGACGTTGTTTTCAGCGCCCATGAAAGCGGCAACAAAATCAGATGCTGGATGATTATAGACTTCTTCTGGTGCGCCAGCTTGTGCGACTTCACCATTGTTCAGGATGACGATGCGATCAGCCATGACCATGGCTTCTTCTCTGTCATGGGTCACATGAACCGCCGTGATGCCAAGGCGGCGCTGCAATGCGCTAATTTCGTGTCGAACAGAGAGACGAATGCGTGCATCAAGATTAGATAGCGGTTCATCCAGCAGCAGAATATCTGGCTCTATCGCCAATGCACGGCCAAGGGCGACGCGTTGGCGCTGGCCACCGGAAAGGGCAGCTGGTTTCCGATCAAGCAGTGCATCAAGCCCTAACAGCCGCGCAACTTCTTGAGTTTTGCTGCGGATTGTATCTTTTGCTGTGCCGCGAATGCGCAGTCCGTATCCTATGTTTTGCGCCACTGTCATATGTGGCCAGAGCGCGTAGGACTGGAACACCAAGGCCATGCCGCGTTTATCAGGTGGCAGGCGGGTGACATCTTTTCCGCCGACGCGGATCGCGCCTTCGCTCGGTGTATTGAAACCCGCGATGGCGCGCAGCAAGGTGGTTTTACCACAACCTGACGAGCCAAGCAGCGCTACGAATTCACCCTTCTTAACCGAAAGGTCTACACCTTTAAGAATCTCATTGTTGCCATAACGGACGCGTGCATCCGCTACCTCCAAAAACGCAGGCATTTGCGTATCCTCCCCAGGATCGACGGCCGGTTTTATTTTTTCTGCACAGCCGTGCAATTGGGATTGAAGCATTTTTATTTTACCTCGACAAGCAACAATTTTAATGTGCTGAGAATTAGGGAGCAGTTTTTATGTGCTGCCTGTTGTTGTCGTTATCTACCGAGGATTTATAACAACCATATGACTGAGGCTGCGCAGCTGTGCAAAAACGTGGACAGCTTTGCAAAGCTGTCCACGCTGCACGCAAGCTGTTCCGACAAGAAAGGACAGCTCACTGGTAAATTAGTTATGCACTTTCAACCGCATGCTGTGCTTCTGTCTTTGCTGTGCGCCACGATGAAAACAGGAAAGCTGCAATGAATATGCCCGTCATGAGCAGAACGATTGTTGGTGCTGGTGCACTGTCGATAAAGAATGACAGATAGACGCCCATGAACGACGAGAATACCGCAACGATAACAGCGACGATCATCATACTGCTGAACCGGCGCGTGAGCAGGAATGCAATTGCTCCGGGCGCGATCAGCATGGCGATTGCGAGGATGATTCCAACAGCCTTCAAAACACCGACGATGGTGAGTGAGATCAGGCAGAGCAGCCCATAGTGCAAAAGTCGTACCGGCAATCCGACGGCACGCGCTTGGGCCGGATCAAATGCGTGAAGCAGAAAGTCGCGCCATTTGACAATCAAAACGCCTGCGGTCACAGCGGCGATAATTGCGGTCTCGATAAGATCGCCCGTGTTGATGCCCAGAATGTCTCCAAATAGAATGTGATCAAGGTGAACTTCGGCGCGTACAGAAACATAAAGCACAAGCCCTAGCCCAAACATGCCTGAGAAGACGATTCCCATGACAGTATCTTGTTTGATGCGGCTGTTTTCTTTGAGAAAACCAGTAGCCAGTGCGCAGACCATACCGGCAACAAAGGCTCCAATTCCAAACGGTAGGCCGACCATATAGGCAATCACAACGCCGGGTAGTACTGCATGGCTGATGGCATCTCCCATTAGCGACCAACCCTTGAGAACCAGAAAACAAGAGAGCAGGGCGGTTGGAATGGCAATCAACACTGATGCAATCAGCGCATAGAGCATGAAGTCAAATTGAAATGGCATCAATAGCATTTCGGAAAAGCTCATAGCTCAACCTCCTGCAATGCTTTGGCCGCGCGCCTGCGTGCTGCAAGCATGCCATGCTTGGGTGCCAAAAAAAATACAGTGAGAAACACGAGCGTTTGCAGCACAACAATGATGCCGCCTGTTGCGCCGTCCATGAAATAGCTGACATAAGCGCCGATGAAACTCGTTATCGCGCCAATAAGCACTGCAATCCACAAAAGCCGTGAAAAGCGATCTGTAAGCAAGTACGCAGTCGCGCCCGGCGTCACCACCATGCAGATGACGAGAAACGCGCCTACTGTCTGCATTGCAGCAACCGTCGATGCTGAAAGCAGTGTGAAGAACATAATTTTCAGCGCTGTTGGCTTTAAGCCGATGGAACGCGCATGGCTTTCATCGAAAAACACCACCATGAGGTCTTTCCATTTCAGCAAAAGCAGAGCGAGCGATACGAAGCCAATGATTGCTAATTGTAAAATATCGCCGGGCGTGATCGCCAGAATGTTGCCCAGCACGATGGTCTGAATGCTGATTGAGGTTGGCCGCAGCGAAATCATGAACAGGCCAAGACCGAAGAAGGCCGTGAAAATTAGCCCGATAATCGCATCTTCTTTGAGTTTTGTTCGCTGATTGAGAAACAGCATTGCAGCTGCCGCAAGTCCACCCGAGAAGAATGCGCCGATAGAGAATGGCAGGCCCAGCATATAAGCACCTGCGACGCCTGGCACGATGGAGTGGGAGAGGGCGTCACCAATGAGCGACCAGCCCTTGAGCATCAGATAGGCTGACAGAAATGCACAAACACCACCGACGAGCGCGGAAACCCACATGGCATTGAGCATATATCCATAAGAAAACGGTTCGAGCAGCAGGGACATTAATTCTGCCCTTCCTGTTTATGCTCATAAAGCACAAAGGGGCGTTCATCGTCTGTTATCACGCCAATGGCTGATCGATTCTTGCTGGTCTTCTCATCGAGAATGAGGTGGCGCAATACGCCTCCGAAAGCCTTTTCGAGGTTTGCTTGCGTGAAAATGTCTTCTGTAAGCCCATAGGCAAGCACTGTATTCTTAACAAGAACGGTGCGGTCGCAGAACTCAGGCACGCTGCCAAGATTATGCGTTGAAACCAGCATCACCCGACTTTCATCGCGAAGGCCACGCAGAAGGGTTACGATTGCTTCTTCAGTTTTAACATCCACACCCGTAAAAGGCTCATCAAGGAGGATGACTTGCGCATCCTGCGCAAGCGCGCGAGCTAGAAATACGCGCTTTTTCTGGCCACCCGATAGTTCGCCGATCTGCCGCTTGCGAAAATCGAGCATGTTGACGCGACTCAAAGCCTTTTCAACCGCTTCGTGATCGGCGCGACGTGCAATGCGCATCATTCCCATATGCCCATAGCGCCCCATCATGACGACGTCTTCGACCAGAACAGGAAAATTCCAGTCAACTTCTTCGCTCTGCGGGACATAAGCGACGAGGTTTTTTTTCAATGCCTGCTTAACCGGTTGTCCCAGAATCGAAATATTGCCCTTCGCGAGGTGGACAAAGCCCATAATCGCCTTGAAAAGCGTCGATTTACCGGAGCCGTTCACTCCAACAAGCGCAGTGATCGTCCCTGTTGGTATTTCAAAACTGGCATTGCGCAGTGCTGTATGGCCGTTGCGATATGTGACAGTCGCATTTTTCACGCTCAAGCCTTGAGCCGCGCTTTGACTAAGCGTGGCTTGCTCCTGAGTGAGATGATTTACTCGAGCATTCATTGTTTGAGGCCTTTGGCGATCGTGTCCGAAGTGACTTTCAGAAGATCAATATAGGTCGGAACTGGGCCGTCTGCTTCAGAAAGTGAATCGACATAGAGAACACCACCATATTTCGCGCCAGTTTCGCGTGCGACTTGTTCTGCTGGAGCTGCTGAAACGGTGCTTTCCGAGAAAACGGCTGTGATGTTATTGGCGCGAACAGCATCAATCACCTTCCGCACTTGCTGCGGAGTTCCTTGCTGGTCGGCATTGATTGGCCAGAGGTAAAGCTCTTTCAGATCGAAATCGCGGGCGAGGTAGGAGAATGCACCTTCACTCGTTACAAGCCAGCGCTTCTCCGCTGGGATTGTCGTGAATTCAGCTTTAATTGGATCGATGGTCGCAGTGATTTCGGCTTTGTATTTTTCGGCGTTGGCTTTGTAAGTGTCAGCATTGTCCGGGTCATATTTCACGAATGCGTCGCGGATATTGTCGACGTAAATGAGTGCGGAGGTGGGGGACATCCACGCATGGGGATTTGGTTTGCCGCTGTAAGGACCTTCGGTGATTCCCATTGGCACAACGCCGTCGCTCACCACCACACTTGGTACATTCTTGAGTCGCGAAAAGAATTTCTCGAACCAGAGTTCGAGATTTAGCCCATTCCAAAGAATGAGGTCTGCGCCTTGTGCTTTGATAAGATCGCCGGGGGTTGGTTGATATTCGTGGATTTCAGCGCCCGGTTTGGTGATCGATTCAACCGTCGCAGCATCGCCAGCAACATTCCGGGCTATGTCAGCGATGACTGTAAAGGTCGTAACGGCTTTGAATTTTTCGCCAGCAATTGCGGCCCCTGATGTAAAAAGCAAACTTAAGCTGATGGAGATAATAGAAAAAAAGCTGCGGTTTAAGCGACGGTGCATTGCCTTCTCCTCGGGGTATTTGCCAAGCCTGTAAAACATTGGTCGTAAGTGGCGCGCGATAGTTGTGGTTTTGATGCACCCTGTATCTCAGATGCGAATAATTATCATTTGCATAAAGTAGGAATAGACCAATTTCAATCGCTTTTGCAAATCATTTGCAATAAATTGCAAAAAATAATTGGGAACGTGTGACGGCAGTTCGGTTGAACTATTAAATGCTATGCTGGCGTGATGCAGCGCTACGAACAAAACTCGTATGTTTTAGGAGGGGACGTCAGAAGCTCTCAAATGAAATGCGCCTGTAAATGGAATGCTTAATCATATTCTGAGGATCGAATTAATCAAAATTGTATAATGTCAATTAGGCATCGAACTATGAAGAATTAGTCCATGATTCAGGGTAGTTAGGTAATCTCATTCACCCAAAATGTTATGGATTTCTTCTGAAAAAAAATGAAGATTTCTCTTCGTTTGCTTTATTAAGCGTTTGTCTGTGACGCCTCAATATAAGGAGGCGTTCAGGAGCAAACGGCACAAATGCGGGATAGCGTTTTATAAAACTGTATGGAGGTTATCCGAAGCCAAACGATACCGAGCTTTTAGAGAAGCGACAGTATCTTCCCTGTAAGCCCCAACAAGCATCGTCAGACTTCGGATCCCATTATTTAACTTGCTGGACGTGGTGGCAAGCCAGCGTGTGAGCGCATTTTCTCATAGAGCGCAGCTGCAATTGGCTCATAGTTTTCATCGAAGTGATGACCGCCAGCGAGCTTCATCAGGTCTGCTCCTTTAAGTTCTGGTGCGGTGCAAGCTGTATCGTCTTCCTCTTCGCCATAAACGCAGACGACGCGATCAAGCGGGATGGTCGAGATGGCTGGCACGACATCTTTGTCGCCATCCATACCAAGCCAACCCTCGATTGAAACCTGAAACGTCGTCGTTGTTTCGACACCCAATAGGCCAATCATCTTTGTGCGATCTTGCATTGCCGGGTCCAGATATTTCCATGCGAAGGGGAATGTATCCGCACCGAACGAGTAGCCCAGAACCGTGACCGGCAGTTTATTTGTCGGATCGGCTTTCTGGATCATTGCTGTCGTATCGCGCGCAATTTCTTCAGGCGTGCGCTCTGACCAGAAATAGCGGAGTGAATCGACGCCGATAACGTGAACGCCATTTGCTTGCAGCCATTCACCAATGGATTTGTCGAGATCGCGCCAGCCGCCGTCGCCTGAGTAAAACACCGCAACCATTTCAGCCTTTCCGCCTTTAGCTGGAAGATCAACGATAGGCAGTGCTTCGTTTTTGGCGTCCTGATCCGCCATGGCAACCACATTGTCGACCGCCATCTTCATACGGGAAGCGAAATCTGGCCCGGATTGCAACACAGCTACTTTTTTCTGTCGCGCTTCCAACGGATTGTTGACTGGCGAGCCTGTTGGCCCAATTACAAGTGTGGATACAGGCATTTTCGCATCATATTCATAAGTGAAGCCACCGCCCGGTGCTTTGACGGCATCAGCCTCTTCCGTGCAAGAAGGCAGACGGGTTTTTGCTGGCGTGGGGTCGAGAGCGATTGCGCCGGCAATCGTCGCATCTGGAGAGTCAGAAGCGGCTGCATAAGCGATTGTGGCGCCTTGTCCAATGCCGGTTACGACTGGATGGAAATAGACATCGAGATCCAGTCCGCGCAGTGCTTCCTTTGCAATGGCTTCAAAGTCTGAGTCGAGATAATTACACTCGCCGTCTTCCTTATCGAGTGCCGCCCGCCATGGGCCGAGTTCGACCGGAAGAACGATGATGTTGCGTGCAAGCATTGCATCCATATAGTTGCGTTCATTATCGCCGATGCCGTTTTCGTCGCTCAGCAATATGGAAAGCCCGACTGGATCGCCTTTCGGCATATAGACCGGAATGTTTGAAAGTCGCTCTGCACTTGCATGGATGACTGGCTCGTCAGCATTGAAGAACTGTGCCCAATGACGAGCGATTTTGCCTGAATGCATTGCAGCATATGCACCTGCTGCACCGAGCAGCGCCAATCCGAAGACTGTCAAAAGAATGCGTCGCTTCTTCATTTGCGGATAAACTCCAGGGGGCTGCCGTTAATCAGGGTTGTTGCATCGATAAGTGCACGCGGTGTTTCGAGACCGCCGGGACAAACCATATAATGCGGTGTCCAGACGGGATCGAATTTTTCCTTGAAGGCTTTCAGGCCATCAAAGTGATAAAGATCAGCGCCGCGCCGGTAGATGAACGAGCCAAAGCGGTTCCACCGTGACGCCAGTCTGCTGCGGTTTAAGCCCGAGAGCGGCGCGGCACCCAGATTGAACCACTTGTAGCCCTGATCTTTGCTATACATGAGCAGTTTGGCAAAAAGTGCGTCCATCAGCAACTTATGAACATTCGGCATGTAACGCATGAGATCGACGGTGATTTCATACTTTTCGGCTCCGCGCCAAAGATTTGCAAAGGCGACAATCTCACCGTCTTTTTTGAGAACGGCAACATCGAAGCGCTTCATGTAATCATCGTCGAAATAGCCTAGCGAAAAGCCTTTTTCGCTGCCTGACTTATGGTCCAGCCATGCATCAGAGATTTCGCGCAGACGTGGCAAGAGTGGCGGCACGTCTTCTACGTCGATGACTTCAAAAGTCAGTCCGTCCTTATCAACCTTGCGGTCTGCATAACGGAATGGTTGTCTGCGTGGACCTTCTAGAGAAAAGTCTGCCAGGTTTACGCGCGCAACTTCGCCTAGCTTAAGAGCAACAAGCCCCATATCAAGAAATAGCGGTAGGCTTTGCGGACCAACTCCGTAAAACACTGTGCGAAGCGCCATTTTGTCGGCAAGACTATGGAATGCCCATGCGAGGTCTTTGCCGCTTTGCACTGTGCCTATTGGTTCGCCCAAGGCAATGAGACTTCCGCCTGACTGCGCATACATGATGAAAGCGCTGTCGTCGGGTGCCAGCAAAAACTGCTTGTCGCCCAGCATAGCAAGTGCTGCATCGGTGTGCGGACATTCTGCGACGAGCGTTGGAACTGCATCGGGGATTGAATAGTCGCGTTTGCGTTTACGCTGACTATGTCGGTTGATGATTGAATGCAAACCGAATGCTGCGACAACCGCAAAGACCAGCACAGTTGCGCGCAAGAAGCGCGGTGCGTTATCGTTCCACGCAAAATCCCACCATAGATTGTTGGAGTATTCGACATGGCGATAGACGAAGAAACCGAGCCATGTCGAGACAATCACCGTCGTGCCGACTGAAGCAATCCAGCTCCAGCTTAATTCAAAGGGACCGGAAATCGGACGCCGATAAAAGGAGTCCCGGAAACCCCATAGAGCAAGCGCAAAGACGCAGAGAATGCTTGCTTCTTCCCAGTCCAGCCCCTTGGCAATCGAGAAAACAGCACCAAACAGAAGAAGAACGATGGCCGCAATCCAAGCGCGCTCTAGCCGTTTGAACAAGCCACGAGCGACAATGAGAAGAGCAACGCCAACAAGGCTGGCAGCAAGATGCGATGTCTCTACAAAAAATTCCGGTACAATGCCTGAAAGGATTTTGACGCGATAGCGCATATCGGGTGTCGCGCCCGAAACGAGTAATATAATTCCGCCAAGGAAGATGATGCTGGCGGAAAGCCCCGGTATCAGCGGCTCAACAAGGCGCTTGGCAAATTTCGCTTGTCGCCCAAGCATTTGCCTGCGGCGCATAGCTTCCCAGATGAGCAGGCCAATTGTCGAAACCACGAGCGGCATGACGGTGTAGATCACGCGATAGGCCAGCAGACCGGCAATCGCCTGCGGATTATCGCCAATCCCTAGACCTGCGATGATGGTTGCTTCAAAAGCACCAAGGCCGCCCGGCGCATGGCTTGCGATACCAAGGACAATCGCAATCACATAAACGAGTGAGAAAACTGCGAAGCTTGGAACAGCAGCCTGTGGCATCAGAACGTAAAGCGTTGCTGCGGCAGCACCCACATCGACGAGGCCAGCGAGAATTTGTGTGATCGCGCCCTTTGAGTTTGGCAAGCGCAGGCTGAGCGACCCAACGCGTAACGTCCGCTGGCCATGGGAAAGCCAATAGATCAGCCAGGCGATCCCACCGAGAATAATAATGCCTGCGACGATATCAATACGAGCATCAATAGTCGAAATCCACGGTACATCTTGTGGATCGATCAGAAGGGCAGCACCCACCATGATGATGAGCGCAAACCAGATTGCAAACCATGAAGTGCCAACGATCTTGCCGATATCGGCCAGACTAATGCCTTCGGCTGCATAAATACGGTAACGAAGTGCACCGCCAGTCAGCAGCGAAAAGCCAATAGCGTTTGAGATCGCATAGCCTGCGGCGCCCGCAACCGCAGCGATACGGCGCGGAATCTGATTGGGTGCGATGGTATCCACTGCAACGACGTCATAAAGTGCGACTGCTGCATAGCTGAGCATCGTAAACAAGACGGCGAGGCCGATGATGCTCCATGGCATTTCATGGAAAGCATCAAGCGTTTCTTTACGCGACGTATTCTGAAGCAGGTTACCCAGAACATAGATCGCGAGCAGCGCGATTGCGATGCCTGCTATCGGAAACAGAAAATGCTGGTAACGTCTCAGCCACGCAAAAGAACTTTTGGCAGGTGGCGGTGTTAAAGAAGGTTCTTCATCGTCAATTAAGCTCATCGGAGCGTTGTCCAGTCTGGAGCAATCTAAAATCTGGCAAATGATCCTGATTTAGGGCGAACTTGTGTTCGAACGAGATGCCGCATTGAAAATATTTAAACTAATGTCGAAGTTGGGCTATAAGGCTGAATGAAATAGCGTGAGCGCAAAAGTTTTGAGATAAATTGAGAGATTTTTACAAACCCCTCCGGACTTTGTTCAAAAACAAATGACTAGAGCTGTTTGTATGTTTGATATAACAAACATCCGGTCTGATATTAAGAGGTTTTAGTGCTTAGTGTTTCTTATTTAACGGCGGCCGGGGCAGGGGCACTGTCATTTCTTTCGCCCTGTGTATTGCCGCTGGTTCCGCCATATCTTTGTTATATGGCAGGTGTGAGCGTTGAAGATTTTCGCGCGGAAAAGGAAACGCGAGTCGCTGCGGCACCAAACCATCGTCGCTCGCTTGCTTTTGCTGCTATTTGCTTTGTTCTTGGCTTTACCACTGTTTTCGTCGCGCTTGGCGCTGGAGCGTCTTCTATCGGCGCATTCCTGCGTATGTGGCAGCAGGAAATCGCAATGGTTGCAGGCGTTGTCATTATACTGATGGGCCTCAACTTCCTCGGCGTTCTTCGCTTTTCATTCCTGTCCCGCGAAGCGCGCTTTCAGGCGCGCAGCGCACCTGCCACGCCATTAGGCGCGTATGTTATGGGCTTGGCTTTTGCGTTCGGTTGGACACCGTGCATCGGTCCGGTGTTGGGGCCAATCCTCACCTTAGCAGGTGGCAGCAGCACTGTCGGTGAGGGCGCTGCACTGCTGGCAGTCTATTCGCTTGGGCTTGGGATTCCGTTTTTGATCGCAGCGCTTTTCTCTGGCGCTTTCATGCGGTTTTTGTCGCGCTTTCGTGTGCACCTTGGCAAAGTCGAGAAAGCGATGGGCGTTCTTTTGATTGCCGCTGGCGTCCTTTTCTTGACAGGCGGAATGCAGTCGTTCTCTTTCTGGCTGCTAGAAACTTTCCCGGCATTGGGCAGACTTGGATAACGCACTGTAAGCTTCCATATACGCTTTGATGCTATTGAGCAGATAAGCCTTCAATTATTCTGGACGATATCATGACAGACCGTACCTGCCTTTCCATCGTGCTTGCCGCTGGCGAAGGCACACGTATGAAGTCGAACCTGCCAAAAGTTCTGCATCAGGTGGCTGGCCTGCCGCTCGTGTCGCATGTGGTCAAAGCGGTGCAGGGCACCGGTAAGAGTGACGTTGCGCTGGTCGTCGGACGTGGTGCTGATGAAGTACGCGGCGCTGTCGAAAAAGTTGCCGATGCTGTTTCTGCTTTTGAGCAGAAGGAACGGCTTGGCACGGCGCATGCTGTTCTGGCGGCACGTGACGCGATTGAACGCGGTTATGATGATTTGCTGATCGTCTTTGGTGATACACCACTGATCGAGGCGCATTCGTTACAAGCTGCTCGTAACAAGCTTTCAGAGGGTGCTGATGTTGTCGTTATCGGTTTCCGTCCTGAAAGCCCGCACGGCTATGGTCGTTTGATTGAAGAAGGCGGCAAGCTTGTCGCCATTATAGAGGAAAAAGAAGCGACCGACGAGCAAAAGAAAATCGGCTTTTGCAATGGCGGCTTGATGGCCGTTCGCGGCGCCCACGCGCTTGCATTGCTCGATGCGGTTGAGAACAAAAACGCCAAGGGTGAATATTATCTCACGGATATTGTCGGCCTTGCTCATGGCAAGGGCCTGAATGTTGTAGCGATTGAAGTGCCGGTCGATAATGTGATTGGCATCAACAATCGCGCAGAGCTTTCTGTTGCGGAAAACATCTGGCAGAATCGCAAGCGTCAGGAAATGATGCTCGCCGGTGTCACGTTGATCGCGCCTGAAACCGTGTTTTTCTCGCATGATACGCTGGTCGAAGCTGATGTTGTCATCGAACCGAATGTATTCTTCGGACCGAAGGTTCATGTTGCATCAGGTGCGCTTATCCATGCTTTTTCGCATATTGAAGGCGCAAAGATTGGTGTCAACGCTGAGATTGGACCGTTTGCGCGCTTGCGTCCGGGTGCAAATCTTGGCGAAAAATCAAAAGTCGGTAATTTCTGTGAAGTCAAAAATGCAGAAGTCGGTAAGGGAGCAAAGATCAACCATCTCACCTATATTGGCGATGCGGTGGTGGGTGCTTCAAGCAATATCGGCGCTGGCACGATCACCTGCAACTACGATGGCTATAACAAATATAAGACCGTGATTGGTGAAAACGCGTTTGTCGGCTCAAATAGCTCGCTCGTTGCGCCCGTATCGATTGGTAACAATGCCTATATCGCGTCTGGTAGCACGATCACGGATGACGTTCCTGCCGACGCTTTGGCTTTTGGTCGTGCGCGACAGGAAACAAAAGAAGGTCGTGGAAAGCTGCTTCGTGAGAAGTACGCTGCCATCAAAGCGGCTAAAACGGCGAAGAAATAAAAGACTATTGGATGACAATAGCCGCAATCCTCCGGGTTGCCGTTCTGCTTTATAAGTTTTAAATCGCAGCTATATGCGTGAATCTTGGATTTGGAGCACTCTATGTGTGGAATTATCGGTATCATCGGCAATGACGAAGTTGCACCGCGTCTGGTTGATGCGCTGAAGCGGCTTGAATATCGCGGCTATGATTCCGCTGGTATCGCTACGCTGTTGGGTGGAAAGCTTGATCGCCGTCGCGCGGAAGGCAAATTGGTCAATCTGGAAAAGCGCCTTGCAGGTGAACCGCTTCCGGGAGTGATTGGCATTGGACATACCCGTTGGGCCACACATGGCAAGCCTGTTGAGCGCAATGCACATCCGCATATCACGCCGCGTTTGGCTGTTGTTCACAACGGTATTATCGAAAACTTTGCCGAACTGCGCGCTATGCTTTCTGCTGAAGGCTACAAGTTCGAGACAGAAACCGACACCGAGGCTGTTGCGCATCTCGTGACGCGCGAACTGAATAAGGGCAAATCGCCGGTTGAAGCCGTGCGCGATTGTCTGCCATTGTTGCAGGGTGCTTTTGCTCTCGCTTTCCTGTTTGAGGGCGACGAAGAAACCTTGATCGGAGCGCGCCAGGGACCACCATTGGCCGTTGGCTATGGTGACGGTGAAATGTTCCTCGGCTCCGACGCTATTGCACTGTCGCCTTTTACAGATACGATTGCCTATCTTGAAGATGGCGACTGGGCCGTGCTGACGCGAAAGGGAGTGACCGTCTATGATGAGAACAATGTAGAGGTTGAGCGCGCGATCCAGAAGTCGCAGACAGCCAACATGCAGGTCTCGAAGGGCAATCATCGCCACTTCATGCAAAAAGAGATGTTTGAGCAGCCGGAAGTGATTTCCCATACGCTTGCTAATTATCTCGACTTCACCACTGGTAAGGTGCGCCCGGAAGCAGTCAGCATAGATTTCAGCAAGATTGATCGTCTGACGATCTCTGCTTGCGGTACGGCTTTCTATGCGGCGTCGGTTGGCAAATACTGGTTTGAGCAGATCGCACGTCTGCCGGTCGATAGCGATATTGCGTCGGAATTCCGCTATCGGGAAATGCCGCTTTCAAAAGATTCGCTCGCTATGTTCGTTTCGCAGTCTGGTGAAACGGCGGATACACTTGCTTCGCTGCGGTACTGTAAGTCACAGGGTTTGAAGATCGCCTCGGTGGTCAATGTCACCGGCTCGACCATTGCGCGTGAATCGGATGCCGTGTTCCCGACGCTTGCCGGTCCTGAAATTGGTGTTGCATCGACCAAGGCTTTCACGTGCCAGCTTTCAACGATGGCTTCGCTTGTCATTGCTGCTGCAAAAGCACGGGGTGCGATTGATGACAAGCGCGAACAGGAACTGGTGCGCCAGCTTTCCGAAGCACCGCGTTTCATCAATCAGGTTCTGAAGCTTGAAGACCAGATTGCTGCGGTCTGCCACGAGCTGGCCAAGGTCAATCATGTGCTTTATCTCGGTCGCGGAACATCGTTCCCGCTGGCTATGGAAGGCGCGCTAAAGCTCAAGGAAATTTCCTACATCCATGCTGAAGGCTATGCGGCTGGCGAATTGAAGCACGGCCCTATTGCACTCATTGACGAGACCATGCCGGTTATTGTTATTGCGCCGTCGGATCGTCTTTATGAGAAAACCGTTTCCAACATGCAGGAAGTGGCGGCACGCGGCGGTCGTATCATTCTCATCACTGATAAGAAGGGTGCTGCGTCTGCGAGCATCGATACGATGGCTACAATCGTCCTGCCTGACGTTCCGGAATTCATCACACCGCTGGTCTATGCTCTGCCAATCCAGATGTTGGCCTATCACACAGCATTGCTGATGGGGACGGACGTCGATCAGCCACGCAATCTGGCGAAGTCTGTGACGGTAGAATAAAAACAGAAATGGCCGCAGCGATGCGGCCATTTTTTTTACCCTGCGCGAAGCAGACGGATCGCCTCGTCGCGACCAAAGAGATAGAGTAGCACACGCAAAGCCTGCCCGCGTTCGCCTTCAAGATCGGGATCGCTCGCCAGAATATAACGCGCATCTTTGCGGGCGATTTCCAGAAGATCAGCATGTGCTTCAATCGACGCCAGCCGGAAGCCCGGCGTGCCTGATTGCCTTGTACCGAGCAGTTCGCCTTCACCACGCAGTTTCAGGTCTTCTTCGGCAATGCCGAAACCATCTTCTGTTTCACGCATCACTTTGAGTCTTGCCTGTCCAATTTCGCCAAGCGGACCTTTGTAAAGCAGAAGACAGGTGGAGGGCTTGTCGCCACGACCAACGCGTCCGCGCAACTGATGCAATTGCGAGAGGCCGAAGCGTTCCGCATGCTCGATGACGATGATGGTTGCATCCGGCACATCGACACCGACTTCGATAACAGTTGTTGCAATCAGCAGCCGCGTTTCGCCCTGCTTGAAAGCGCGCATGGCTTCGTCTTTTTCAGCACCGCTCATGCGGCCATGAATGAGGCCGATCTTGTTGCCAAAGACAGGTTTCAATGATTCAAACCGTTCTTCAGCAGAAGTCAGTTCAACGAGTTCGGATTCTTCCACCAGTGGACAAATCCAATAGATTTTCTGGCCTTCGTGAATCGCTTTCCGAATGCGCTCAACGAGTTCGTTCATCCGCTCCATTGGCAGAATTGCGGTAGTGATCGGTTGACGTCCAGCTGGTTTTTCGGTCAGCTTGGAAACATCCATGTCACCGAAGGCTGTCAGCACGAGTGTGCGCGGGATCGGCGTTGCCGTCATAACCAGCATATCAGGTGCTGTGCCTTTGGCCGTCAACATCAGACGCTGATGCACACCAAAGCGATGCTGCTCATCAATGATAACGAAGACCAGATCGTGATATTCGACCTTTTCCTGAAAAAGCGCATGTGTGCCAATGATAATATCGATCTCACCGCTTTTCAGGCCTTCGAGTGTAGCAGTTCGTTCTTTGCCCTTATCGCGGCCAGTAAGCAGAGCCACTTTCAGACCGACTTTTTCAGCAAGTGGCGCAATCGTTGCAAAATGTTGCCGCGCCAGAACTTCGGTGGGCGCCATCAATGCTGACTGCCCGCCAGATTCAGCTGCATGCGCCATTGATAAAAGGCCAACGACTGTCTTGCCGGAGCCCACATCCCCTTGCAGCAGTCGCAGCATGCGTTCCGGTGATTTAAGATCGGAGATGATTTCGCGAACTGCCTGATCCTGACCTTTGGTCAGCTTATAGGGCAGGTGGCGCATGATTTCAGTAACAATGCGGCCATTACCTTCGAGCGGACGTCCGGAAAGGCGGCGGGTTTTGGCACGTACCAGTGCTAGCGCAAGTTGGCCTGCCAGAAACTCATCATAGGCCAGCCTGCGGCGTGTAATACTTTCAAGCGCTATATCGCTCGGATCCTCGGGCAGATGCATTGTGTCGAGCGCATCTTTGAAAGCGGTAAAACGCTCCCGCGCAATCAGCGGTCCGTCAATCCATTCAGGCAAAACAGGCACGCGGGTTAGTGCTTCTTTCATCGCGCGGCCAAGCGTTTTCGATGAAAGCCCAGCCGTCAGCGGATAGACCGGCTCGACCATTGGTAGATTGGCCGCATCTACAAGGCTTGCAATATAATCGGGATGCACCATCGAGGCGCGTCCGTTAAACCATTCGACCTTGCCTGAGACGATGACAGTTTCGCCTTCGGGCAACGTCTTTTCAAGCCATGGTAGTTGCGCATGGAAAAAGGTGAGGACAATTTCGCCTGTATCATCATGTGCGATCACACGATGCGGGACATTGCCTTTTCCGCGCGGTGCTGGCTGATGCTGATCTACTTTCACTTCCAGCGTAACAATTGCACCTTCCTGCGCAAAAGCAATGCCGGGGCGGTTACGCCGGTCGATCACACCGTGAGGCGGCAGGAAAAGAAGCTGGCCAACTTTTGGCTCGGCTCCAGGCACATCTGTGCCTAAAAGTTTGCCAAGCAAAGCTGCAACTTTCGGGCCAATGCCGGAAAGCGAGCGGACGGAAGCGAAAAACGGATCAAGTACAGACGGACGCATGGCGGGAGCATTAACCGCTTTGCTTTTCTGTGCAAGCCTTTGAAATAGTTTTGTACTATTTTTGTTCTTGTTGCGGAAACGGGTTCCCACTTGCGCCTGAGATGCTATATACCGGCAACATATTTGTTAATGGAGCGCTCAAACAATGACTGGCAGCACACTTGCGGCAGGAAATCTTGATGTAAGGCGTCGCAAGCTTCTGTTTCGCGCGTGGCATCGTGGTATGCGTGAGATGGATTTGATCCTCGGGCAATATGCAGACCAGTATCTTCCTGAGTTCACAGATGAGCAGCTTGATGAGTTTGAACAGCTTCTTGAAGTGCTTGATCGCGATCTGTTGAAGTGGGTAACAGGCGAAAGCCCGACGCCTGAAGAACATGATACGCCGTTGTTCCGTGATATCATCGCTTTCCGTGACCGCATAGAATTCTGAGAATAAGTGCCCATGCCCGTATTCAGCAAACTCGGTCTTAAAACCAGTCCAGGCGTTAAAACTGGCAAGAATATCGTCATCGACGGTGTTGCCGATGGTTTTGAAGCTTTTTGTCTTGCACGTCTGGTCGAGGAGATTGGTGAACGCGGGCCTGTTCTCTATATAGTCCGTGATGGTCAGCGCATTGCCGATTTAGAGCAAGTGCTGAATTTCGTTTCCCCTGACTTGCCGGTTTTGCACCTGCCTGCATGGGATTGTCTGCCCTATGATCGCGTTTCGCCGGGGGCAGATGCATCTGCGCGCAGGCTCGCAGCACTTGGCGCTCTGGCTTCTCTTAAAACCTCACCGCATCCAGCTGTTATCATCACAACTGCGAATGCTATTCTGCAAAAGCTGCCACCACAGGCAGCAATTGCCGAGCAAGTTATTTCAGCGCGTCCCGGCAATCAGCTCAATATGAATGATTTGAGTGCGCGGCTGGAGCGCAACGGTTTTGAACGTGTATCGACCGTGCGTGACATTGGTGAATATGCGGTTCGCGGCGGCATTCTCGATCTTTATGCACCGGGATCGGAAGAGCCGCTGCGGCTTGATTTCTTTGGCGATACGCTTGAAACAATCCGCGCATTTGATCCAGCGTCGCAGCGCACGACGGGCGCGCGTAAGGAATTCGTGCTTCAGCCGATGAGCGAAATTTCGCTCTCACCGGATATGATCAGCCGCTTCCGCAAGAATTATGTGGCGATGTTTGGCGCGCCGCAGCGCGACGACGCACTGTATCAGGCGATCAGCGAAGGTCGTCGCTTTGCAGGCATGGAACATTGGTTGCCGCTGTTCTACGACAATCTAGAAACCATTTTCGATCATGCGGGCGATATGCCGGTGGTGTTCGATCATCTGGTGCATGAAGCGCTGACTGAACGGCACACGATGGTTGTCGATCATTATGAAGCGCGTCTGAGACAGGCCGAAGGCAAAGAGCCGGGCAGTGATGCCGTGCCTTATAAGCCGGTAAAGCCCGAAACGCTTTATCTCACTCCGAAAGAAGTGGAAGCAATTGCCGCAAGCCGTGGCTTGCGGATTGATTTGACGCCATTCGGTACTCCAGAAGTCGCTGGCCGCACTGTTGTTCATGCAGATGTGCATAAGGGGCGCAGCTTCGCGGAAGAGCGCGCTGCAACCGATGTGAACCTGTTTGAAGCGGCAGTGAAATACATCGCTGATCTGCGCGTTGCAGGCAAAAAAGTGTTGATTGCCGCATGGTCTGAAGGCTCGCTTGATCGTCTTTTGCAGGTGCTGGACGAGCATGGCCTTGAGAAGATCGAAACCGTTGATCGTCTCTCAATGGTCAAGGCTCTGTCGCGTGACAAGATCACCGCTGCTGTTCTGGCCGTCGAAAGCGGCTTTGATGCGGGCGATCTGGTCGTTGTTGCTGAACAGGATATTCTTGGTGACCGCCTTGTGCGTCGTTCCAAACGTCGCAAGCGCGATCAGGATTTCATTTCCGAAGTTGCGTCGCTTTCAGCCGGTGATGTCGTCGTTCACGTAGATCACGGTATCGGTCGTTTCATCGGTCTTAAGACAATCACAGCGGCGGGTGCACCGCATGACTGTCTCGAAATTCATTATTCGGGCGATGATCGTCTGTTTCTGCCGGTCGAAAATATCGAGCTTTTGTCTCGCTTTGGTTCAGAAGGCTCAGAAGCAACTTTAGACAAGCTTGGTGGTGGCGCATGGCAGATGCGCAAGGCCAAGCTCAAGAAGCGTTTGCTTGAGATTGCTGGTCATCTGATCCAGATTGCAGCCGAGCGGCAGATGCGTGGCGCGCCGGTCATGCAGCCGCCGGAAGGGTTGTATGCGGAGTTTGCTGCGCGTTTCCCTTATGACGAAACTGAGGACCAGCTTCGCGCTATTGATGCCATCAGCGATGATCTTAGCGCCGGCAAACCGATGGATCGTCTCATTTGCGGCGACGTTGGTTTTGGTAAAACAGAAGTGGCACTGCGCGCAGCATTTGTTGCGGCGCTGAGTGGCTTTCAGGTGGCTGTGGTCGTACCAACTACGCTTCTGTCACGCCAGCATTTCAAGACTTTCTCGACGCGCTTCCATGGTCTGCCGGTCAATGTTGCGCATGCATCGCGTCTTGTCGGCACCAAAGAGCTGGCTGCTACGAAGAAGGGTCTTGAAGACGGTACGGTTGATATTGTGGTCGGCACGCATGCGCTGCTCGGCAATTCGATCAAGATCAAAAATCTCGGCCTGTTGATTATTGATGAAGAGCAGCATTTTGGTGTGAAGCATAAGGAACGGCTCAAGGAACTGAAGTCGGATATTCACGTCCTCACACTTTCGGCCACGCCAATTCCACGCACATTGCAGCTTGCGCTGACTGGTGTGCGTGAACTTTCGCTGATTACGACGCCGCCCGTTGATCGTATGGCAGTGCGCACGTTTGTTTCGCCATTTGATCCGCTTGTTATCCGCGAAACATTGCTTCGCGAGCGCTATCGCGGTGGTCAAAGCTTCTATGTCTGCCCGCGTGTTGCTGATTTGAGCGAGATTGCTGACTTCCTGAAAGACCATGTGCCGGAGCTGAAAGTTGCCGTCGCGCATGGCCAGATGGCACCGGGTGTACTCGACGACATCATGAACGCGTTTTATGATGGGCAATATGATGTGCTTTTGTCCACGACAATTGTGGAATCGGGCCTTGATATTCCGACTGCCAATACGATGATCGTGCATCGCGCTGATATGTTTGGCCTGTCGCAGCTCTATCAGCTGCGTGGGCGCGTTGGCCGCTCGAAGCAGCGTGCTTTTGCTTTGTTTACACTGCCAGCTGGCCGTACGCTGACGGCAACCGCTGAACGACGTCTGAAAGTGCTGCAATCGCTGGATACGCTCGGTGCAGGTTTCCAGCTTGCAAGCCACGATATGGATATTCGCGGCGCGGGTAATCTGCTGGGGCAGGAGCAGTCGGGCCATATCAAGGAAGTGGGCTTTGAACTGTACCAGCAAATGCTGGAAGAAGCTGTTGCTACGCTTAAGGGTACAATTGAAGTCGAAGACAGCCAGTGGTCGCCGCAGATTGCAATCGGTACAGCCGTGATGATCCCGGAAGCCTATGTGCCGGATCTGCAATTGCGTCTGGGGCTTTATCGTCGCCTTGCCGATCTTGCAGAGCCGCAGGACATTGATGCTTTTGGTGCAGAGCTGATCGACCGTTTTGGCCCAATGCCGGAAGAAGTGCAACACCTTCTCAAGATCGTTTACATTAAGGCCCTGTGCCGTCGCGCCAATGTCGAAAAACTGGATGCTGGCCCGAAGGGCGTGGTGATCCAGTTCCGCAATGCGACGTTCAACAATCCAGTTGGACTGGTGAAAATGATCGGTGAACACGGTTCTATGGCCAAGATCCGGCCAGATCAGAGCATCGTGTTTATTCGCGATTGGGCAACGCCGGAGAAACGTTTGAACGGCTCTGCTGTTATCATGACTCAGCTGGCCAAGATTGCGAGCGACAGCTAAACAGTTCGCTATTAAACACTGAGGGTTCCGAGCCATTCCCCGGCTCTGAAGTTTAAACGGAGAGAACTTTGATGCTAAAGAATGCTTTGCGCGTTTCCTGCACCGCTGCTGCACTCGTATTTGTTTCTCAATCGGCTTTCGCTTTGACTACGCCGAATTGTAAGGTTGAGACGATTGAGAATTTCGTTAAAACTTTCAGCCACGATATTTCGATTCAGGAAGCCAATACCGCAAAGACCGTCATCTTTGAGAGCTTGGATATGGAAGCTGACCCTGAGCCAAAGAAGGTCAGCACCGAAGTTCCGCTTGTTGATGTCGAATGGCCGGTGATGCCAGATGTTGAAACATTGGCTGGAAGAAAAAAGCAGGCTGAGTACAAAGATGGTGAAAACGGCAATAAGATTGTCGTAATCAAAGGCACCGACAATGGCGAGTATATGGAATTTGAATTTGCCAAGCAGCCATGCTGGACACTGGTTCGCGTATCAGACGAAAGCATGTAAGCAAATTCTTGATAATTAAAGAAAAAGCCCTCGCATCCGACTGAATGCGCGGGCTTTTTCGTTGCTTATTCGGGTTCAGCGGTCTTCGGAAATGCCAGGCTCAAAGCCTTCCGCTGTCTGTCTAATGGCATCGGCCAATGCCGAAGCCGACTGCGCGCCCATGACTGCATATTTCTGGTCGATGATGAAGCAAGGTACGCCACGTACGCCGATGCGGTTTGCCGTGTCAATCTCTTCGCGGATCGCATCTTTATCGGCGTCGCTTTGCAAGAGGCGAGCAACGATTGGCGCTTCCATGCCGACGCTTGCAGCAGCATCAACAAGCACATCGTGGTCGCCAATATCTTGCCCCTGCTCGAAATAGAGGGAGAACAGTCTGCCCACCAGCTTGTCTTGCAATCCCGAACCAGCCTGTGCAGCCCAATGGATTATGCGATGTGCATCAAGTGTGTTGGGCGCCCGCGTTATTGCCTCAAAATCAAAAACGATGTCGTTTTCTTCGCCCAGTTCGACAAGTTGCTTGTGAATGTCATCGATCTTAGAACCTGTACCGAACTTTTCGCGCATATAGGCCTGACGATCCTTGCCTTGTGCCGGGATGGCAGGGTCAAGCTGGTAAGGACGCCAGCGCACTTCAGCATCAACCTCAGGTGCTAATTCAAGTGCCTGTTCAAGTCTTTTCTTGCCTACGAAACACCACGGGCAGACGACATCAGACACAACGTCGATGGTGATTTTTTTTCCGGTCATAAGGTGCTCCGTTCGACAAGCGGGATTGCAGCGCTCCCGCTTGCATAGATTTTACTTTGAAGATGTAGGGTGAATTATAATGCGTTCAACCGGTCTCAGGGGGTGAGTTTCCACCATGTCGGTAATTGATAGCCGTAGAGTGATGTCTTTTCCGGATGACCGATCTGATCCCAACGCGCAACCCACTGATAAGGCAGATAATACAGTGGAATGTAATAATCTCCTGAGATCAGAATGCGGTCGAGTGCGCGTACGGCACTGACAAAATCTGCCCGCTCACGCGCCGCGAGCATAGCTTCGATCATGGCATCCACGGCTGGATCAGCAACGCCCGGATAATTGAAGCTACCTTGAGCATCACGCGATGCAGAACCCCAGCGCTGCCATTGCTCATTGCCAGGCGACAGAGAGCCAGTCAAAGCTCCAAGGATCATGTCATAATCGAAGGTTTGCAGCCGCTGCTGGTACTGTGCATCGTCAGCGCTTCTGATCTCCACTGCAATGCCGAGACGTGCGAGATTGCGCTTATAGGCCAGCGCTACTTTTTCCTCATCTGGCGAACGCGTCATGATTTCAAACTGCAGCAGCTTGCCGGACGGGTCGATTGCCTTGCCGTGTTCGAAAGAAAAGCCAGCTTCCGTTAGAAGCTCGTAAGCCTGCTTGGCCGGTCCGCGATCATGGCCTGTGCCATCAGTGGTAGACGGATGCCAAGTGCCTTCCATGACATCGTTGCGCACCGCTTTTGGATAAGGGGCAAGCAATTCACGTTCACGCGCATCGGCAGGCTTGCCAATGGATGACAGTTCCGAACCTTCCCAGAAGCTTTGCAATCGCTTGTACTGATCTGCAAAGAGATTTCGGTTAGCCCATTCGAAATCAAACAGAAGGCCGAGTGCTTGTCTGACACGTGGATCTTCAAACACCGGGCGTCGCGTGTTGAAGACGAACCCCAGCATGTTTGCTGGTGTGCCTTTTTCAAAATTCTCCTTAACGACTTTGCCATGTGCCACGGCGGGGAAATTATAGGATTTTTCCCAGCGGGTTGGGTTGGCATCAATGAAAACGTCAAGAAGCCCCTTTTTGAAAGACTCAAATAGCGCTGTCTCATTGCGATAATATTCGATGCTGAATGTATCGAAATTATCGAAGCCACGCCGAACCGGCAGGTCTTTACCCCAATAACCGGGGTTTTGTTTGTAGATGATCCGCTGGCCGGGTTGGACGCTCGTCACAATATAGGGTCCGCTGCCAACCGGTGGCTTAAGCGTGGAATTGCCAAAGGTAGCCGGATCAATGGCGTGCTTTGGCAGAACCGGCATCGTTCCGGCAATCAGCATCGGAAACTCGCGATCAGATTGCTCATTAAAGTTAAATCGCACCGAGCGTTCACCGGTCTTTTCAATCTTGTCGATGCGGCTCATGCGATTGTTGAAGGGAGGGCGGCCCTTTTCAGTTAGAATATCATATGTGAAGAGCACGTCATCTACAGTGACAGGCTCACCATCAGACCATTTGGCTTTTGGATTTAGTGTGAACTCAACCCATTTGCGTTCAGGGTCAACTGTAACCTTCTCCGCCAACAATCCATAAAGTGTGAAAGGTTCATCGCGGGAGCGCTGCATCAGCGTTTCATAGACAAGATTGCCAAAGTCCTGATCACCAAACAAGCCGCGAGCTGTCGTGCGCATACTTTTCAGCACAAATGGATTGAGGCTATCGAAAGTGCCAACAACGCCCATTCTGAGCGTTCCGCCTTTGGGCGCATCGGGGTTGGCGTATGGGAAATGCGTAAAGTCAGCGGGCAGGGCCACATCACCATGCATTGAAAGTGCATAGTCTGGCGCGGCATTAGTTTGTGCATGCGTGGGAGCCATCGCTGTAAAAATGCCGATCAGGCTCGCCAAAGCCGTGGTGCGGAAAAGAGCAAACAATTCAGTCAACTTTCTCGCGTCCTCGTTCAACTTAATTGGTTCATTGTAAATAAGTGTGAGAACTTACATTTGATTCGTATGGCGAAATTAGCATGAACCTTGAACTTGTGCGGATTAAGAGCGTGTCTGGCGCGTGACAGTGCAGATTAAAACAAAAAATATGTCGTATTTTGCTCTTTGATTGCATACGACCATCTGGATTCATGTGAGAAGTCGTTGTAACACGGCCTCGGATTGGGATGTTAAATCCCAGAGGTCACGCTGTTGCCGCATTTTCAAATCAGTGACGGTCTATCGCTGACTCAAACCAGAGACCGGAAGATCAAAGCCTTGGAAGGAAACTGTTGATCATGACCAGCACGAAGACAATCGCTGCCGCATCTGCATTTGCCGGCGCGTTCGCCCTGCTTGCTTCTGCGACGATGCCTGCAGCCGCACAGCAGCAGCCGCCACAGGGCTGGTTCAAAGTTTGCTCGAAGCAGGAAGACAATGATATCTGCAACACGCAGAACATTATCACTGCTGACTCCGGCCAGTTGCTGACCGCTGTCAACCTCATCGAGATCAAGGGTAAGATTAACCGTAAGATTTTTCAGGTTACCGTGCCAATCGGTCGCTTGATTCCTGCGGGTGTTGGTCTTCAGATCGACAATGCCAAGCCAACCAAGCTTGAATATGGCATTTGCTTCCCAGATCGCTGCATTGCGGAAGCACCACTTTCGGACGAGCTGATCAATGCGCTTAAGAAGGGCACTAAGGTTACGCTGACTTCGGTTAACTACCAGAACAAGCAGAACCCGATTCCTGTTGCACTGACCGGTTTCTCGGCAGCGCTTACTGGTCCAGGCCTTAAGCAGTCTGAACTTGAAGAACGCCAGAAGGAACTTCAGGACGCTGTTGCAAAGCGCCAGAAGGAATTCGAAGAAAAGATGAAGGCTGAACAGGCCAAGGCAAAAGGCGCAGCTAACTAAGCAGCGCAACATGCGAGAATAAAAAAGGGCGCTTTAAGCGCCCTTTTTGTTTGTCAGTTTTTTATGTGTCTCAGTTTGCGTGAAGCTTGACGCGATAAGAGCCATTTTCGAGCTTATCAAACATTTCGCTGATTTGCGGATGACGCAGAGGTTCATCACTAAAGTCCGGCACAAGGTTTTGCTCGGAAACATAGGCCGTATATTCGGACTCTGAATTTTCTGCCAGCAAATGATAGAATGGCTGATCGCGGTGCGGACGCGTTTCTTCTGGAATGGACTCGTACCATTCTTCCGTGTTCGCAAATTCAGGATCAACGTCAAAAATGATCCCGCGGAAGGGAAACAGACGATGTTTGACAACCTGTCCGATCTGAAACTTAGCGTGTTTTATCTGTGCCATACTCATAAGACATATGTAGTTCACCGCTCGCGAAAATAAAGCTGCGGGAGATTTCAGGATCGAATTTTAAAGCGATTGGCTACTTTTTTGCGTGGCTTCCGCGATCAGATAGTTTCGGAAACTGCGGTAGAAATTTGGAAAATCCGCTACCGGGCCGCAAACCTTCGCGCATAAAGAACGCACGAAGAGGAGCAAACGAACGCAGCATCTCCAAGCCTACACCGCGAGCAATTTGTGCGGGTAGCATGGCAGACAATAGAGAACGGTTGAGTGCGTCGACTGAACCAGTACGTGCCAGAATATCTGGACGGCGACCACGATCATAAGCGCGGATCACGCGATCTGAACCTGGGTCGGAAGGATCGCTTGCAATAGCTTTAACGAGCATCTCGACATCGCGCGTTCCAAGATTAAGCCCTTGTGCGCCGATAGGCGGAAAGACATGTGCTGCTTCACCGATTAGAATGGTGCGCTTTGCCGCGAATGAGAGAGGCACCATACCGGATAGCGGCCACGCTTGAGGTTGAACATCAATTGTGATCTTGCCAAGCATGAATTGCATCATGTCTTCAATGCGTTGAGCAAGGATGTTTTCATCAAGAGCGAGCAGTGCTTCTGCCCGCTCTGGGTTAACGACCCAGACGAGACTTGAACGCTTTCCCTTGAGTGGAACCTGCGTGAATGGTCCTTCTTCGGTATGAAACTCGGTCGAGATATTTTCGTGTTCGATTTCATGTGCAAAAGAAAGCACGACCGCTGTCTGCGGATAGCTCCAGCGGCGAGTGCGAATAGCTGCAGCTTCGCGTGCTGCAGAATTTCGTCCATCAGCGGCGACGACTAATCGCGTATGTAGTGTATCTCCACCTGCAAGCGTGATGGTTATGTGATCATCGTTATTGCGATATTCAATCGCTGTGTTCGTTATCCGCGTGATGTTTGAATTTCTCGCAACAGCGTCAGAGAGCTTCTGGTTGAGCGCTGCATTTGGGATATTGTAACCGAATGCGACTTCATCAATTTCGCCCGCGCGAAACGTGACCGTTGGGCTGCGAATAAGCCGCTTTGTTGCGTCAACGATACGCATTGATGCGAGGGGAGCAGCGACCGGGGCGATATCTTCCCACACGCCGATGTCTTCAAGAAAGCGGATGGCCGGCATCATAAGCGCCGTTGTACGGCGGTCGTTTATGTCTGTTTCAGGGCCGAGCAATGCTGTGCGATAGCCTTTGGCGCTAAGTGCAAGTGCCGCCATCATTCCGGCAGGGCCGCCGCCGCTGACCGTGATTTCAGTGAGGGGCTTATCGACAATTAGATCGTTCATAATGCTCTATCCCTGACCGAAAAGCTTCGGTCCAAAGCGATTCTTATCGCATCGTATTTATGTTCATTTAATCCCAAGTGAGCGTCAAACGCCATTGCCGCGACTACTAAAACCCAATCTTTGGTGGAATGAGGGCGGTTTTGTCTCATCACTTACTTGCGCTTTTGGCCTTATTCGGGGAAAGCTTTTTTAACAGAGTATGGCTTTCAATGGCTTTGAGCCTGAAAGTCTTATTTGCCCTCTCCTGCTGTTTTGGCGTGTGGGATGGCGATCAAGAGAAATGGCGAGCGGCGTGAAAAGCAAACTGACCGGAAAATTAAAAGCCAAGAAAGTGACGGCACCGCAGGCTAAGGCATTTTCCGTGCATCTGCTTACTGCATCGGGATCATTTCTGGCCTTTTTGTCTATCGTCGCTGCAAGCGATGGTCGTTATACCGCTATGTGGTGGTGGTTGGGATTGGCGCTGTTCGTGGATGGCATTGATGGGCCGATCGCGCGTAAGCTTGAAGTCAAGTATGTGTTGCCCAACTGGTCAGGCGAACTGCTTGATAACATCATCGATTATGTGACTTACGTTCTAATACCTGCCTTTGCGCTTTATCAAAGCGGGTTTATGGGGACCAACCTATCCTTCATATCCGGCGCGATCATCGTTATCACCAGCGCAATTTATTATGCCGATACGGGCATGAAGACGAAGGAAAACTTCTTCAAGGGGTTTCCCGTTGTCTGGAATATGGTGGTGTTTACGCTTTTCATCGTTCGTCCGGGCGAATGGGAGGCTTTTGCCATTGTTGTTCTGTCGGCAATTCTTTCGTTCTTGCCAATCAGTTTTTTGCACCCGGTGCGAGTGGTGCGTCTGCGCCCGCTTAATCTGACGATCTTTTTACTGTGGTGCGCCTTTGGCGCAGCGGGCCTTTATTATACGCTCGATGCACCGCTTTGGGTGCGCGTCGGCATCACAGTGACGGGACTTTACATCTACTTCATCGGCGCAATCATGCAGTTCTTCCCTAATCTGGGTCGTACTGCTGCTGTCATTGCGGCTGAACAGGCTGCTGAAGCGAAGAAGAGAGGCTAGATCATGATCAATGCTATTCGGGTTCATCAGACCGGCGGTCCAGAAGTTCTGAAATACGAACAGATCGAAATTGGTGAACCGGGCGCTGGCGAAGTTAAGGTGTGCCATGAGGCGATAGGGCTTAACTTCATCGACGTGTATTTCCGCACAGGGCTTTATAAGGCGGCTCAGATGCCGTTCACGCCTGGCAATGAAGGCGCTGGCACTGTTGTTGCCATCGGCTCCGGCGTTGAAAATCTCAAATTGGGTGACCGCGTTGCCTATGCCGCCACATCGGGCTCTTATGCGGATGAGCGCATTCTTCCTGCTGACAGGCTCGTGAAGGTGCCGGATGGCATTGAATTGAAAACTGCTGCCGCAATGATGCTGAAAGGCATGACGGCGCAGTATCTTCTGCGGCAGACTTTTGTTGTGAAGCCGGGAAATACAATTCTCTTCCATGCCGCAGCCGGTGGCGTGGGGCTAATTGCGGGTCAATGGGCTAAACATCTTGGAGCGACAGTTATCGGCACTGCCGGTTCCGAGGAGAAAGTCGCGCTGGCTAAAGCGCATGGCTATGACCATGTGATCAATTACCGTACGGAAAACTTTGTCGAACGCGTCCGAGAACTGACCGGCGGCGAGGGCGTAGACGTCGTCTATGACTCAGTTGGTCGCGATACCTATATGGGGTCGCTCGATGTGCTGAAACCGCTTGGCATGTTTGCTTGTTTCGGTCAGTCATCCGGGATTATACCAGCTTTTGATCTTAACCTATTGGCGCAAAAGGGTTCACTCTTCGCGACCCGCCCGACGCTGTTCAATTATGTGGCAAAGCGCGCTGATCTTGAAAAAACAGCCAAGGATCTGTTTGACGTCGTTGCCAGTGGTGCCGTCAAGATCGAAATCAATCAATCTTATGCGCTGAAAGATGTGCGTAAGGCCCATGAAGACCTCGAAGCCCGTAAGACGACGGGTGCGAGTATCCTCCTGCCTTAGGTCTTTATTCAGTTCGCAATTATAACGGCGGTGTGCATATGTCCTCCGCCGTTTTCTTTTTAGCTTTTCAAGTGTGACCTTGCTGGATAAGGTTATCCAAAAATAAGCTCGGGGAATAATGTCAACGCTTTCAACCGACCGACCTCTTTTGGATGTCCGCCGGCTCACCAAAGTATTTGGTCAGCTTCGGGCCTGTGACGCCGTTGATCTGGTTATCGCGGAAGGGGAAATTCACGCGCTTCTGGGTGAGAATGGTGCGGGAAAATCGACCTTTGTAAAGATGCTGTTTGGTGCGCTACAGCCACTTGAAGGCGAAATCGTCTGGAAGGGTGAGCGCGTTACGATTACCGAACCCGCAATGGCAAGGAAACTTGGCATTGGTATGGTTTTCCAACATTTTTCGCTGTTTGACTCGCTCACGGCTGCCGAGAATATTGCGCTTTCTTTGGACGGCTCTTTGTCGCTTCCTGAAGTTGCCAAACGTGCGCGCGATGTGGGGCAGGCCTACGGTCTTCCCATCGATCCGCAGGCCCATGTCGGTGATCTTTCTGTCGGTGAACGCCAGCGCATTGAGATTGTGCGCTGTCTGCTGCAAGAGCCAAACCTCATTATCCTTGATGAACCTACATCGGTTCTGACACCGCAGGAAGCTGATCGTCTGTTTGAAACGCTTGAGCGTTTGAAGGCAGAAGGCAAGTCAATCCTCTATATCAGCCATCGTCTGGAAGAGGTGAAGCGGCTTTGTGATCGCGCCACTGTGCTGCGTCATGGCAAAGTCGTCGCACATTGTGATCCGCGACAGGAAACTGCGGCGTCACTGGCCCGCATGATGGTCGGCAATGATATTAAAGTCGTGGCGCGCAGTCCGATTGAAGCTGTTGAACAACCCGCGTCACCGCTTTTTGAGATAAGAAATCTGTCGCAAGCGCCGCGTGGTCCTTTCTCAACTGCACTCAATGATATTTCGCTTGGCATCAAAGCTGGTGAAGTTGTCGGTATTGCGGGCGTTGCTGGCAATGGGCAGGGCGAGTTTTTTGAAGCCATTTCTGGCGAGGTTCTGCAATCATCTGCATCTGCTGTGCGCATTCGCGGCAGGGATGCAGGCAAGCTCGGCATCAGCGAACGCCGAATGATGGGTGCTGCCTTTGTGCCGGAAGAACGTTTGGGACATGGTGCTGTTCCGGCTCTCTCATTGACCGATAATCTCTTCCTTTCGCGTTATAAAACTGATGCCAAAGCCTTCATGCGCGGCGGCAAGCTGAAGCTCATTGCTGAAAGCGCGCTGCGCTCAGCGGCACAGCGCATCATCAAGACGATGGATGTGCGCAAGAGTGCAGAAAACCCGCCAGCCTCCGCCTTGTCCGGCGGTAATTTGCAGAAATTTATTATCGGGCGCGAGCTGGATCGTTCTCCATCGGTGTTGATTGTTAATCAGCCAACATGGGGTGTTGATGCGGGTGCTGCGGCGCATATTCGTCAAGCGCTTGTTGATCTCGCCCGCTCGGGTTCAGCCGTACTTGTGATTAGTCAGGATTTGGATGAACTGCTTGAAATCAGTGATCGTATCGCTGTCATGAACCATGGTTCGCTTTCCGATCCAATGCCTATCGCAGACGTAACGCTGGAAAAGATTGGCCTGCTGATGGGCGGCGTTTCCGGCTCGGATCAGGCGGGGGCAGCATGATGCGTTTTGAACTCGTAAAACGTCCGCAGCCTTCAAAAATCTTTAGCGCCGTTTCGCCTTTGCTGGCTTTGGCGCTGACACTGGTTTTTGGTGGTATTGCCTTTGCGCTGATGGGCAAAGACCCGCTTCATGCGCTCTACGTTTTCTTTGTCGAACCGCTGTTTGATATCTGGTCGTGGCATGAGTTACTGGTTAAGGCGACGCCGCTTATTTTGATCGCGGTCGGGCTGTGCGTCTGCTTCCAGTCCAACAACTGGAATATTGGTGCGGAAGGCCAGTTCATCATTGGCGCAGTCACTGGTTCGATCTTGCCCGTTATGTTTCCCGATCTCCAGATGTGGATTGTGCTGCCTTTGATGATGCTGATGGGCATGGCTGGTGGCGCTGCATATGCGTCGATCCCGGCTTTGTTGAAAGTCCGCTTCAATACCAATGAAATCCTGACCAGTCTGATGCTCGTTTATGTAGCCCAGCTTTTTCTCGATTGGCTGGTACGTGGACCTTGGCGCAATCCGGAAGGCTATAATTTCCCGGAAACGCGCCAGTTTAATGCAAGCGCTGTACTGCCAGAAATCTGGAGTGCATCAGGCCGTGCCCATTGGGGCTTTATCTTTGCAATTGTTGCTGCACTCGTCGTTTGGTTTTTGCTTGCCAAAACGCTGAAAGGCTTTGAGATCAAAGTCATAGGCCAAAGCCCTCGGGCAGGGCGCTTTGCAGGCTTTAGTCGTGGCAAGCTTGTGTTTTTCGTTTTCGCAGTTTCGGGCGCGCTGGCAGGTCTTGCTGGCATTGCTGAAACATCCGGCGCTATTGGCCAGCTTCGCCCCGTCATCTCACCGGGATATGGTTTTACGGCCATTATTGTCGCCTTCCTTGGTAGGCTCAACCCAATTGGCGCGATTGCGGCGGGATTTGTGCTGGCGCTTTCCTATCTGGGCGGCGAGGCTGCACAGGTTTCCATCGGTATATCCGAAAAGTCTGCGCGGGTGTTTCAGGGCATGATCCTGTTTTTTGTGCTCGCTTGCGACACACTCATTCATTATCGCATTCGCTTTATTGGCGGACGCGCAGCAGGAAAGGCCTGATCAATGGATTTGACACAGGCAATCCTTCTCACCATTGCGACTGCTGCAACGCCGTTGCTGATTGCAGCCATTGGAGAACTCGTTGTTGAACGCTCCGGCGTACTCAATCTTGGCGTCGAAGGTATGATGCTCATGGGTGCTGTTTCAGGCTTTGCCGCTGCACAATTCACTGGCTCGGCATGGCTTGGCATGATTGCTGCCATTTTTGTAGGGATGGCGTTTTCCGGCATATTTGCATTTCTGACACTAACGCTTGTTACCAATCAGGTTGCAACGGGTCTGGCACTCACCATTCTTGGTATCGGCGCATCTGCTATGCTTGGCGAAAGTTTTGTCGGTATGCCGGGTGTGCAGCTTGATGAAATCAGCATCCCGTATCTCACCGATATTCCTTATGTCGGTCGCTTCCTGTTCGGTCAGGACCCGATATTTTACATCTCCATTCTTCTCGTCATTGGTGTAACTTGGTTTCTGTTCCGCACCCGGGCAGGGCTGCAATTGCGCGCTATCGGTGACAATCACGGCTCAGCCCATGCGCTGGGTGTGCATGTTGTGCGCACACGTTATCTGGCGGTACTTTTTGGCGGTGCCTGTGCGGGGCTTGCCGGTGCACAGCTTTCACTGGTTTATGTGCCGCAATGGGTTGAGAATATGTCGGCAGGGCGCGGCTGGATTGCACTTGCGCTTGTGGTTTTCGCTTCATGGCGTCCTTGGCGCGTGTTGATCGGCGCTTATCTGTTTGGTGCCGTGACCATTGGTCAGCTTCATGCGCAGGCGCTTGGTTTTGGTCTTCCGTCACAGTTCCTGTCGGCTTTGCCCTATATCGCGACCATCGTGGTGTTGGTTATCATCTCGCGCAACAGACGTTTGACGATGATGAACACACCTGCGTCGCTCGGCAAACCTTTTGTGCCGGACAGATAGATACGAGTTCTGAACGGCGGTCCGGCTCCCACGGCCTGCCGTTTTGTTTTGAGGGTGATAACAAGGAGTGCAGGGAACATGAAAAAGACGCTGTTGGCGATTGCCACCGCAGCCAGCTTTATGCTTGGCGGAGCGGCTCATGCAGAAGACAAGCTGAAAGTTGGCTTCATCTATATCGGACCTCCGGGCGACTTCGGCTGGACTTATCAGCATGACGTTGCACGTAAGGAAATGATCGAAGCTCTTGGCGATAAGGTCGAAACGACGTTCCTGGAAAACGTGCCAGAAGGTGCGGATGCTGAGCGTTCGATTGAGCGCCTTGCCCGTGCAGGCAACAAGCTGATCTTCACGACTTCTTTCGGTTACATGGACCCAACCATCAAGGTTGCTGCTAAATATCCGGACGTGAAGTTTGAACATGCCACCGGTTACAAGACCGCCGACAATGTTTCAGCTTACAACGCGCGCTTCTATGAAGGTCGTTATATTCAGGGCCAGATCGCAGCTAAGCTGTCGGAAAAAGGCGTTGCAGGTTACATTGCTTCAGTTCCTGTGCCGGAAGTTGTGCAGGGCATCAATTCCTTCATTCTCGGTGCACAGTCAGTCAATCCTGATTTCAAGGTCAAGGTTATCTGGGTAAACTCGTGGTTTGATCCGGGCAAAGAAGCTGATGCCGCCAAGGCTCTCGTTGATCAGGGTGTCGACATTCTGACCCAGCACACCGACTCAACTGCACCGATCCAGGTTGCACATGAGCGTGGTATCAAGGCATTCGGTCAGGCTTCGGACATGATCAAGTTTGGTCCAGAAACTCAGCTCACCGCGATCGTTGACGATTGGGGTCCATATTACATCGACCGCGCTAAAGCTGTTCTCGATGGTAAATGGGAAAGCCAGAACATCTGGTGGGGCATGAAAGAAGGCCTCGTTAAAATGGCGCCTTACACCAATATGCCTGATGACGTTAAGAAACTGGCTGAAGAAACCGAAGCTAAGATCAAGTCTGGTGAGTTCAAGCCCTTCACTGGTCCTATCAAGAAGCAGGACGGCTCCGTCTGGCTCAAAGAAGGCGAACAGGCTGACGACAAGACCTTGCTCGGTCTGAACTTCTACGTCGAAGGCGTAGACGATAAACTGCCGCAATAAGCTGCAAGCAAAGAATAAAAAAGGGCGCTTAGAGCGCCCTTTTTTAAAATGTATTTTTAATTATTCAGCTGCGTCAGCAGGGGCTGCATTGAGCAAGCCGTAGCGTTCTTCGCCAATCTTGCCGAGCAGTTCAAGCTGCGTTTCGAGGAAGTCGATGTGACCTTCTTCATCAGCGAGAAGCTGATCAAAAAGCTGCTTGGAAACATAATCGCCGAGTTCGTCGCAGATTTCGCGTGACTTCTTATAGGAAGCGCGTGCGTCATACTCGCCAGCAAGGTCAGCTTCGAGGACTTCCTTGACGTTCTCGCCAATGCGCAATGGCGCGAGCGTCTGAAGGTTTGGATGGCCTTCAAGGAAGATAATGCGGTCGATGATTTTGTCCGCATGCTGCATTTCTTCGATGGATTCTTCGCGTTCTTTCTTAGCAAGACGCGTGAAACCCCAATCGTTAAGCAAACGATAGTGCAACCAATACTGGTTTACAGCGCCCAGTTCGAGAAACAGTGCCTCGTTAAGCCGCTCGATGACCTTTGGTTCGCCTTTCATTCCAAGAACTCCCGAATTTGTCTCGTAGAGAACGTACACGATCCATAAACAGGATCACGTTTTCGTCCATTTGATTGTGACGAAGATGATATTCTTCGGTCACCCTTATGATCGTTTCTACGACATTTGGGAAGCAGCCACAGCAGCGGCCGCTCTTGGAGATGGCATTGAAGACGGTTCCAGGCACGATTAAACGCCAGCAATCTTCATCAAGAAGTTGCGTGACAACGGCCTCAATATCTTTTTGTGTAATAACGTTGCAGCTGCAGACTAGCATTCAAAAGTAACTCCAGCATCTGCAATGCTCTGTGATTGTAAAAAATTCACAAGACGGAGTGAGATTCTTTGTTCGTTGTTGTGGTCAACATTGAAATCTGCGGAATACACGCACGAATTTACTTCAATATTGGCATTATGCCATTCTGAACCGAACAAAGGTTCCTCCAATCGCAGGGGTTAAAGGCCCGAACATCAAAGGTAGTCTTAGGTAAGTCTTTAAAAACCCACCAGTTTCAGTCAGGTTATGGCTGGATGTGGGCCATTGTGTCAAATTTTATGTTTTTGAAACGTTCTAAAAATCAATAACTTAGAATTATTCTAAATATGAGTTAACCGCCCATCTTTAAACGCGAATTAGACTTTTACATAAAGAAAAACAGGGCCGTTTTAGCCCTGTTTTGAAATTATGCGCTATTTCGCCGCATCGTGTGGAAAACTAGCTTTTGAAGCCGTTTAGATGCCTTCGACGGCCTCGAATCCCTCGAACTGAGGTGGGCCAGCATAAAGCGGCTTGGTGTTGCCGGCATTGCGATGCGCGTTGCGGAACTGTTCAGATTTCGTCCAGAACACGAAATCGTCCCGCGTTTTCCAAACGGTGTGCGAGGAATAAAGCGTATAGCCTTCTTCCTCATTCGTTGCGCCGCGCAGAAGATGGAAGCTTTCAAAGCCTGGCAACTCTGACAGTTGCGAGTCACGGCTGCGCCAAACGGTTTCGAATTCGGCTTCATTGCCGACAATTACCTTGAAGCGGTTCATTGCGATGAACATTGCTGATCCTTACTTTCAAAGAGGGACTGGCTACAAATTGGTCGCAGGACAATTGCACAGATGGTGTGGTAAGTCCTGATAAAGTTCCGGCGAGTGCAGTGGTAGGGACCGCACTCGCCGCGTCGTATCTCGGGATATGAAGACCACCACAGCGGTCAGAGATGAGTGGACTTCGTAGACACGACGATTGATGTTCGGGAGGCTTAGGCCTCCCGAATTTTTTAGAACTGGAACTGTGTTGCGACGAGGAATGTACGTCCCTGACCTGATCCAGATGTGCTGAGGAATGGCGTGTAAGTCTTGTCGAAAAGGTTGTTTACTTTGAGCGTCAGATCAACATTCTCAGTAAACTTATAGTTTGCGAAGATGTCGACGAGCCCATAACTTTTATCTGTTGTCGTAACACCTGTGTAACCTGCAACTTCTCCCGTTGAAACGTAGCTGTAGCGTCCGCCGACGGTAAGCTTACGTTCGAGGAAACGAGCGCCACCTGACAAAGAGAAAATGTTGTCTGGAAGATACTGGCTTGCACCCAGTCCAGGCATAATTGGAGGTAAGTCGGCTTTGGTGTAGGTGTATGTTACGCCAGCGAATGCAAATCCCGCATCATAAGCTGCCTGAAGTTCTACGCCCTGTACACGTGAATCCCCATCAACATTTGTGTACCATGTCTGGCAGTTCGGGCCGAATGGATTGCAGCCATTGTAGCCGGTGCTTACAATGTAGTTTTCCACGTTCATGTTATAGTAGTTGGCTTTAATTCTCAGGCTGTCACCTGCAGTCAATAGGTCGTCTTTGCGAATATTCGCGCCAATTTCCCAGCCTCTCTGCTTTTCAGGCTCTAAGGCTGGATTTGCGCGAAAACCGACCTGAGTGCTGCCTGGATGCACGCCACCAACCATCGTTTCCTGAAGAGTTGGACTACGCATTGAATGTGAATATGTCACATAGGGCTGTAGCCAGCTTGTTGCATTGACTGCGAGCGTAATACGCGGGTCAAGCGCGTTAAACGACTTGTCAACAAGAGAGGTGCCGTCAGTTGCATCACCTTCAAGACTGTAGAAGTTATAACGCAAACCGACAGTCAGGTCAGCAATTCCGTATGATAAGGTCGTATCAGAAAAGACCGCGCCAGTTGTGCTACGCCCATTGTCAGGATTAACGCCGGTTTTTTCTCCAGTCACTTTATCGCGGAAATATTCAACGCCATAGTTCCATTTAACGGCAACTTCGTTGACGTTAAAGCGTGAAGTGTTGGATATATCGAAACCGAGGCCTGTGTCTCTAATTTCGCGACCACTTGTTGTCGCGCTCCATGATCCACTCAAATTTTCAAAATAGTTCATATCAAGACGGTTGTAATAACCATTGAGATGAAAATCGATCAGATCGTTATCTGCTGGATTATAGCTGTAATTGGCTGTGAGCGTTTGGTTCTTGATCGTTTGGTTATACGAATTGGCACCGAAATCGTTGTTATAGAGGACGCCACCTAAAGACAGTTTATGATCTTCACCAAAGCCGAACTCAGTTTTAATAAGACCAGACGTCAGCTTTTGCCCAGTATTATTCTGCTCAATGCCATCGCCATTTTTATAGTTATCGGAATCCCTATGGCTGATCGCTCCTGCAATGCCCATCGAATTGACGCGGGCACCACCTGCGATCATCTCCGAGAATCCAACGCCGTTACTGCCCCATGAAGCTCTACCTAAAACACCATACTGCTGGCCTGGGCGCACAATGTCATCAACGCCCAACGTGCGAAGGTTGACGCTGCCGGCGAGACCACCACCGCCAAGGCCAGTAACTGCGCCTCTGCTCACATCAATATCTGCGAGAAGATTAGAATCTACATATGTAAAACCAGAAGCTTCATGACCTGTAAAACGGAAATTCTGGCGAACGCCGTCAATCATTGTATTGACGCGTCCAGAGCCTTCGAAGCCGCGAATATTTACAGCAACACCGGGTTGGGAGCCGTTGATGCGTGTAAATGTACCCGGAACATCGCGAAGCAAGTCATCGAGTTTTACATCTCCATGACGATTAATTTCTTCTTTTGAAACCGCACTGACTGCAGCAGGCGTTGAATATGGGGCATCGCCTTTGGTTGCAGTTGGGTTCTGAATTGTAATTGTTTTCAACTCAACGCCATCGGCGTCGCTTGCAGCAGCTTGTTGCTGCGCATAGGCGCCTGATACCATTGTTGTAAGGATCACTGCTAAGCCTGTGCTCGCTAGAAATGACCGCTTATATTCCCCGTTTATTACCCGCATTGCCTGAATTCTCCTGAAGGCCACAGAAAATTCTCGCAGCCGCTTGGGCGCGAGAAAATTAATTATCTCAATAGGTTATTCTCTTCCCATCCCGAGGGAAGTGGTGGCGCTGGCTGGAAGGAGAACCTTCGGGCTTGCTCTGGAAAAAAAGAGAATTAAACTTGACTCGATTAATCCAGTAAGGCAGTGATTATTAAACATGACTTATGATGTCAACTAATGATTTGTTGGGACTAGGTCAGTTAACAAAAACGGCTCCATAACTGGTGCAGAGGCAGTGAAATGAACAGGCGAATCCATATCGACATGCAGGTGCGGTTGCCGCGTGAGCGCGTCTCCAGCCGCATGCCCGAACTCCAGTCGCGTCTTGATGCGACCGGACAGGTTAAATCGCACACTTCTGAACAGTCTTATGAATCGCAGCTCAAAACTTATGGCAGCCGTGAACTCTTCAACGGCTCACGTGAAGTGGCGATAGAGCACGGCGGCTCTCTCTATCGTTTGAAAATCACCCGTCAAGGCAAGCTCATCCTTAACAAGTAGGCAACAAAAGATGACGACCCAGACCAAGCCCTCCCCAGAGCAAATACTCAAGGCACGGGCAGATAACCCGAAAATGCGCGAACGCGATTTTGCGCAAAGCCTCGGGATATCAGAAGCCGATTTTATTGCGGCTTACACAGGTGTAGATGCTGAAAGCTCAATTTCTGCTCGCCGCATCCGTGCCGATGTGGAAACTCTGCTTAAACATGCGCCTTCGCTTGGCGAAGTCATGGCGCTGACGCGCAATGAAAGCGCTGTGCATGAAAAGATTGGCCCATTCGAGAAAACGATATGGGGTCCACATGCATCGCTGACACTCGGCAAAGAAATTGATCTTCGCATCTTCCCAAAGCACTGGGTGCATGGTTTTGCTGTCGCAAAGCCGGATGGCGAACATATTCGTCGTAGCCTTCAGTTTTTTGATGCTTCGGGTGAAGCGGTTCATAAGATCCATTTGCGCCCTGCATCCAATCTGGAAGTCTATGAGCAGCTTGTCGCTGAGTTGCTTCTTGATGATCAGACGCCTGCGATTGAAACAAAGCCAATCGCTGCCAAAGCTGAGAAAGCTGATGTTTCAACTGTTGATGGCGATGCGTTCCGCGAACGCTGGGGTGCACTCACCGATGTTCACCAATTTATCGGCCTCCTGAAAGATTTCGGCGTCGACCGTCATCAGGCTGTGCATCTTGCGGGTCAGGATTTTGCATGGCGCGTTGATCTGTCAGCAGTTGAAGCCATGATGAACCATGTGGTGCAGGAACAGATTCCGATCATGTGTTTCGTCGGAAGTCGCGGTTGCATTCAGATACACACGGGTAAGATTGCGGAAATTAAGACCATGGGCCCATGGCTCAATGTTCTTGATCCAACTTTCCATCTTCATCTGCGTGCGGATCACATCGCTGATGCTTGGGTTGTGCGTAAGCCTACGAAGGACGGTCATGTAACTTCGCTTGAAGCATACGATGCCAATGGTGAGATGATTATCCAGTTCTTTGGCGAACGTCATGAAGGTGAGGCTGAACTCGCTGATTGGCGCATGATCGCAGAAAATCTTCCTCGTTTGCCACAATCGTCTGCTGCTTAACTTCAACAGGATTTAAGTCTTTGTTTTAATGCGCATTCCGGAGATGGTTTCCATTTCCGGAATATGCATGTGAAGGGTACAAAAATGTCAATGATTGGTTCTCGCGTCGGTCGCTATACGGCTTTGGCTGTTCTCGCTACGACCGTTGCTTTTAGCGGGTTTGCAAAAGCGGATACAGTTGAGAAACTTGGGGATACATCGCGGATCGTCTCTGTCGGTGGTGCTGTGACGGAAATCGTCTATGCGTTAGGCGCGGGCGATAAGCTCGTCGCACGTGATCAAACCAGCACCTATCCTGAACAAGCGCGTGAACTGGTTGATGTTGGCTATATGCGTCGTCTTTCACCGGAAGGCGTTCTTTCGGTCAATCCGACTGGCATTTTGATGTCGGAAGGCAGTGGCCCGCCGGAAACTCTGGAAGTTCTCAAGAAGGCATCTGTTCCCATTGTTATGGTCCCGGAAGCCTTTACGGGCGAGGGGGTTATTGCCAAGATTGATGCTGTCGGTAAAGCGCTTGGTCTTGAAGACAAGGCCAAAGAACTCGCAGCAGATGTCTCGCGTGATCTTGAAGCGGCTGAGAAGATTTCGGCCAATCAGAACCCGCGTAAGCGTGTGCTCTTCATTATGTCTGCACAGGAAGGACGCATCATGGCGTCTGGAACTGGTACTGGTGCCAATGGCATCATCACGCTTGCGGGCGGTGTAAATGCCATTGATTCATATCAGGGTTATAAGCAGCTGACAGATGAAGCCGTTGAAAAGGCGGCGCCTGATCTGATCTTGACGATGAACATCGGTAAAGACAGCGTTCAGAAAGAAGACCTTCTGAAAAATCCCGCTTTGGCCAATTCGCCTGCGGGCCGCAGCGGTAACATTGTTCAGATGGACTCGCTCTATCTGCTTGGCTTTGGTCCACGTACTGGCGCTGCCAGCCGTGAATTGTCTGAAAAGCTCTATGGCAAGCAGGCTGCAAACTAAGAATAGTGCCTGCTACGTTTAAATACGGGCAGGCATATCGCGGAAACGCGCAATAAGGACATAGAGAAATGACCAGCCATGACCGCACGGCAAAACCCGGGGGCTTTGTTGTGCGTGATCAAGCCGCCGATAACCATGTCGGTGATCGTTCAGCCCGTGCACGCCTTGCTATCGTTGTTCTTGCGATAGCCCTTTGCGTGACTGCGCTTTTCAGTCTTACTGCGGGTGCTTCAGATGCATCGGTTATGACTGTTCTGCGTGAATATGTCTTCGGTACACAGGAAAGTGCCGACGCTTTCAGGCGCGATCATCTGATCATTATGGAAATACGTTTGCCGCGCATCATCATAGGCATCTTGGTGGGCGCGTCGCTTGCTGTTTCAGGTGCTGTGATGCAGGGATTGTTTCGCAACCCACTCGCTGATCCGGGCCTTGTGGGTGTTTCGGCTGGTGCCAGCTTGGGTGCCGTTTCGATGATTGTTCTCGGTGGTACGACGCTTGCACCTCTTTACATGTTGCTCGGGCTTTATGCGCTGCCATTGGCTGCATTTGTTGGCGGATTGATCACCACGCTTGTGCTTTATCGCGTTGCGACGCGACGCGGTCGTACGTCCGTCGCCACAATGTTGCTTGCCGGTATTGCGCTTGGCGCGCTGACGGGCGCTGCGACTGGTGCTCTTGTCTATATTTCCGATGATCGTCAGTTGCGTGATCTGACCTTCTGGGGGCTAGGCTCACTTGCGGGCGCTACGTGGGGCAAGATTGGAACCGCCGGCCCGATTATTATGGTTGTCCTGTTTGCTACGCCGTTTCTTGCACGTGGTCTAAATGCGCTTGCATTGGGGGAGGCGGCTGCGGGGCACCTTGGCATTCCCGTTCAACGTATTAAAAATGTGGCTATCGTGACAGTGGCAGCTGCTACTGGTGCTACTGTCGCAATATCGGGTGGCATTGGCTTTATTGGTATCGTTGTACCGCACATGCTGCGTTTGAGCATTGGCCCCGATCATCGCTATTTACTGCCTGCAGCAGCACTGCTCGGTGCGATCATGCTGTTGCTGGCCGATGCGGTCAGCCGTACCATTGTTGCGCCCGCTGAATTGCCTATTGGCATTATTACAGCAGTTTGTGGCGCTCCCTTCTTCCTCTGGATATTGCTGCGTCAGCGCGGCGTTCTGGACCTGTGAGGCGCGAGATGATTGAAACTAAAAACTTAAGCGTTTCGATTGGCAAAAAGTCGATCATCGAGGATGTCAATTTTGTTGCGTGTCCCGGCGAGGTGACAGCCATCGTTGGTCCGAATGGTTCGGGCAAAACGACATTGTTGCGCGCACTGTCGGGCGATATCGCTTATACTGGATCCGCATATCTGGATGGCGAGGATTTTAGCAGCATTAAACCATGGCGTATGGCAGCACGACGTGCCGTGCTTCCGCAAGCAAGTGCCTTGTCGTTTCCGTTTACAGTTCGTGAAATCGTACATATTGGTCTGACAGGCGGATTTAGCGGCGTGACCGGTCCGGAACAGGAAAAACTGCCAGATCTCGCATTGGAAAAGGTCGATCTCGCTGGCTTCAGCGGTCGGCTTTATCAAGAATTATCTGGTGGTGAACAGCAACGCGTTCAGCTGGCTCGCGTCTTGTGTCAGGTGTGGAAGCCCGTCGTGGATGGGCAACCCCGCTATTTGTTTTTAGATGAACCAATTTCCAGCCTCGACATAAAACATCAGATCACGGTGATGGAAATTGCACGCGATTTTGCGGCAGCAGGCGGTGGCGTCATTGCCATTCTTCATGATCTCAATCTTACCGCCATGTTCGCCGATAGCATTGCCGTCATGCATAAGGGCAGGCTTGATACGATCGGCACGCCGCAAGATGCCCTGACCGATGATCGGCTTGAACGGGTCTATGAATGCACGCTGCGGGTCGGTGTCCCACCGGCACAAGGCGTTCCATTTGTGTTGCCGCAATCGGCCTACGCTGCGTCGCTCTGATCTAAATCGTAAAATAAAAGGCAGAGAACCAGGTCGGTTCTCTGCCTTTTTCAATTCTTCTCATTGTTAAAAATCAGCTGGCTACGCGCTCAACTTCAAGATCTTCGTCAAGGCCAAGCAAAGCACGAACATTCGGCCGAGCCTTTACGAGGTCGTCGATGCTGTACTTCATCAAAACGCCGAAGAATGCATTAAGCGCCTCACGCAGAGCTGAGTTCAAACCGCAGCTATCAACGAGCGGACATTCCGTGGCGTCGTTCTCAAAACACTCAGCCATGGCGAAGTTTTCTTCTGTCACGCGTACAACGTCGAATAGTGAAATATCTTTTGCCGCACGTCCAAGGCGGACACCACCATTGCGACCGCGCACGGTTTCAACCAGCTTATGTTCCACAAGCGGCTGCAAAATCTTAAAAAGAAAGAGTTCGGATACGCCATAAGAGCGGGCGATTTCCGGAACACGACTCAATTTGCCGTCATTGGCGGCACAATACATAAGCATGCGAATGGCATAATTCGTCTGACGAGTAAGACGCATTTATTATTCCTTTCAGCACATCCTCGAACTTTATGACAGGGACTTTCCCATTCAAGAGCTCTGCTTTTGTTACGTCACATACCCCGCGGGTTAACCGTAGATGGTTAGCTTTTGAGCGTATGTGCCAAGCGCGTGCGTTTATTTCGATTCCACTTTAGAACTATTCTTAAAATATATGAAGTGATTTATCACCTTTAAAGGGCAAAAAAACACTTCTTTTTATCACGTCATCGCGATCACGTATTCAAATCAATGTCGGTCGACTGACAAACATCAATCCATTGCGCCGAAACGAGTTCGGCCATTTTTTGCGGAGCTATTCTCACAGCGCTGTTTGTTGCGCCTGCTGCGGGTACAACTTCCTCAAAGCTTTTGAGCGACAAGTCGCAATAAACAGGCAGGGCGCTTGGTAAACCAAACGGACATACCCCGCCGACTGGATGGCTTGTTTCGCTTACCACGCTTTCCGCGTCCAGCATGCGTGGCTTGCTTCCGAAGTGATGTTTAAACTTGCGGTTATCAATACGCGCATCGCCACGCGTAACGATGAGAATGGTCTGGTCTCTTGCCGTAAACGATAATGTCTTCGCGATCTGCCCCGGTTGCACGCCATGCGCCTCAGCAGCAAGTGCGACTGTCGCTGTGCTGGTTGGTAATTCAATAATATCGATTTCCGGTGCCTTCTCCGAAAAGAACGCTTTGACCGATTCCAGACTCATAGGTTCCCTTTTCTTTTATGAGTATGAATATCAAGTTTATGCATTATGGATAGAGAGTTCAATCCGTAGAGCGAGTTTTTACAAATCTATATAAGTGACAGATTGCCGCTGCCTTTATTTTTGATCTCTATTATGTTGAGATTGCTTAATTTGGAAATTTTTGTCTAAGTTGCATTTATTTATATAGTATTTTATTTATCGTATTATTGCTGGACTTTAAAAGTCATCAATAATTATCTTCGGACGTTGGGGTATATATTTATTTATCGCAATACCCCTTCCTGTTTGGGGAAGGGGCAATCCGATGTTGTAATGGGTAAATTATGAATTACTTGGCTCAATAGCTTTATCAGCTTCTTGTTTTTTTGCCTCTTTGTCTTTGTCGTAATGCCACTTGATGGCAAAAAACATGGCGATGCCTAAAACGACAAGCTTGAATCCACCGGCGACTATCGGGAACCATTCCATTTTATGAATATTTCCATGCTGTTAATTTCGCCGTGAGCTTTAGCAGAATACGATCATTCAAACAGCTTAATTTTAACAATTTAATTTGAAGACATCGCTCCGTCGGGCATCACCTTATCACTGTTTAGGGTTACTCTACGGTCTATTAGTCTGTTCTCAACGCAGCAGAGTCCGTGTAAATGAGGGAAAACAAGCTCATAAAAGAGCAAATATGCGATTGTCGACACCATATAAAAAGACATGAACCTACTTAAGCTAAACGACTATCTTGGCCGATTATGCTGCCGCACATGATTTTCGAACAGGCATTGATTGACGGCCCTCCCTTTAAGCTAATTTCATTAAGTTATGAGCGGGGGAGGCAAAGAGCGCACGCTCATGTGTATCGCGCTTCAGAATGGGATTGCGTCGGAATTTTATTCACATGACATGCTTTGAATGCAGACAAATGGTGCAGAACAAGTTGACGTCCGCATAAAAGCTGATAAGAACTCACTCGATAAGTGAATGGGTAGCAAATCGGTAGCAATCACTGATTTGAAGCTTTTCTGAAACCGAGAAAAGTGTAACCAATTCAATTACGTGGAGGGGTGGCCGAGCGGTTTAAGGCACCGGTCTTGAAAACCGGCGTGCGGGAGACCGTACCGTGGGTTCGAATCCCACCCCCTCCGCCATGTGACAATACGGCGTTTAGGCACGCCAAATTGTGTTGCAAGAATGTGTATGGCGACCTGACGAGCTGTAGCGTGTCGCTCGTCCTGACATTTTGACGCTGGTTATTAGACTAAACAAAATTTTTAAGCGACCTTTAAAGGCACTCTAAAAGCCGCTTCAAAGTCTCCTAAGCCAATACGGCTTCTAAACACTCTTGATCATTCGCTAGTATAAAGCCGTAAGCCTCTAAATCACTGGCCGCCCGGAGAATCAATTCAACGCCCAGAGGCCCAAGGGCACGACGCTAAAGCTCTGCCGCAGTCTCCCCTGAACGAATAAAGCACCATTCCTGAAAAGCCATGGCACCCGTGTCGAACTCATCGTTTAGATGATAGATCGAGCCACCAGCAATTTTATCACCAGCAACGACGGTGTCGTCAATCGCTCGCTTGCCCCGATGAAGCGGCAGGAGCGACGGGTGGTAGGCTACTCACGGGCTGAAATACAAATAGCAAAAGCGGCTCGCAGCGCCACTTTTGCGGTATTGAGCCCTGTCACTCAAGCCAATGTGATGCGTGCATCAGATTTGAGGTATTGAGCCCTCCGAAATTGGGTAAAAACACATCTCGCATATCTCAATTTCTCTTAAATCGACCTAATTTTTGGTCCATTTTTTGCCATCATACTTTGAAGTATATGGACCAAAACACATCCTTTTATTGCGAGAGTTACGAAGCCTTTTACTTATGCTCTTAAACGGCCCAAAACCCACTATTCCGGTATTTCTTTGCGCTCCGCGCAGCATTCCTCATGCCCCCCTCTCTTTTGTCCATAAGCTCCCTGTGCTAAAGGTGCTCATATTCTTTCTAGATATTCTTAACCTAAAAAATATCGCGGAAATTGAACCATGATTAACGACAATATCAGTAAAAACTTAAATTGGGCCTTATTTCCGAACTTTGAAAATTTCGGATAACGATTGTAAAAGGCTTTTGCAGTGATTTTCATACGGATTTTCGGAACAATCCATTGGCATAAAAAAGGAATTTTCTCCATTTATCTGCTTTTTAAAAACTTGGGAATTAAGGAGTGCTCTGCTACGAATACTTAAGTAATCTTCTAGCTCCAAAAACTCAATCTTCGTAAATGCCCCTTTCGTCCAAGGTATTTTGCTATCCATTTTTCTCATAATGGGGAATTAAGAAGTGCGTGGCGTGAGAGCGGCGGCGCAAAATTAGCCCTCGGAAGCAGCGGTATAATCCCGCTTCGGCGCAGTAAACTCAGCCACCTGTTTTCCTTCTGCAACTAGTGCAGGAGGGATGAGGGGATTTTTACCGTGGACTTATATCTGAAGGTGCGTCTGGCTGTTTCGGAAGGCATGACGAAACGACAGGCAGAGAAGCATTTTAACATTTCGCGCGATACGGTCGCCAAGATGATGGCCTGTTCGACGCCGCCCGGTTATCAGCGTCGATCACCACTCCGTCGTCCGAAGCTTGATGTGTTTGTTTTGACGATCGACCATTAGCTGGATGAGGACGCGAAGGTTCCGCGCAGGCAGCGCCATACGGCCAAACGGGTGTTCGATCGCCTTTGTGCTGAATGCGGTTTCACCGGTGGCTACACGATCATCAACGATGTTGATTGCCGCTTAGAAGTGACAGTCATGTAATTGATACCAGTTATTTGATGGTTTGAATCAAGCACCGAGTGAACATTCTCTGTGCTGGTGCCGAATAGCTTCCCAGTATGATCTGACCCTCATTCTGGTCGACCAATATGTGTCTTTCCGCGGACCTGTCGATCATCTGGGAATGCCCTGCGGTGAGGTTTTGCCTCGAAGGTGCTGCTGTGACCCAAGAAGGGCGTGACCAATTGGTCCCATGACTGTCCTGTCCCTGCATCCTTCAAACAAATAATTCTTATGCCGCAGGAGAGGATAATAAGTTAGCTGAGTACCGAGCAGAAACTCACGTCATTGGTGGTGTCGATACACAAAAGGACTTGCATGTAGCAATAGTCGTTGATAATCGCGACCGCGTTATCGGTACCGAGAGCTTTCCGACAAATCGACTTGGCTATCGCTTGATGCGATCTTTCGGAAACCTTCAGAGGGTCGGAATCGAGTGCTCTGGCAGTTAGGGCGCGGGGTTGCTGCGCTACATGTAAGCCGCGGGTGTCGAAATTTTGGAGGTAACTGCACCTGACAAACTCGACCGCCGCCGCCGTGGTAAGAATGACGACTTCGATGCCGAAAGTGCTGCCCATGCAGGCTTTGCAAGACGACATACCGTAACACCACGTAGCAGGGACGGCATGGTAGAAAGTTTACGCGTTCTAAGGGTTTGCCGCAAAACTGCTATTCAGGCGCGCCGCATTGCCCTGCAGCTGATCCAGATGACAATCGTTTGTGCACTGGAGAAAATCCGCGATCCGCTACGCAACATGACGCGGATGCAATTGATCCCTACACTCGCAGCCGCCAGACCTGACCTCACTGCATATCGCCAGGTCGAAGACGCCTACCGCATCTCACTCAAGTCTCTGGCGCGACATTATCTCGAGCTACATGACGAGATCGCCGATCTGGACGACATGATTGAGCATATCGTCAAGGATCTTGCTCCTGAACTTCTTGCTCAAACCGCAATCGGCGTGAATAGTGCGGCGCAGTTGCTGCTCACGGCGGGCGATAACTCCGAACGGTTGAAGTCCGAGGTGAGCTTCGCCGCGTTGTGCGGTGTCAGCCCCGTCCCCGCTTCTTCCGGGAAAACGGTTCGGAATAGGTTGAACAGGAGTGGGGACCGCGCGGCAAACAGTGCCATCCATATCATCGCTATCGGGAGGCTTCGATTGGAGGCACGCACGCAGGCCTACGTCGCTCGACGGATCGCCGCCGAAAATTCGAAGCTCGAGACAATTCGCTGCCTCAAACGCTACATCGCCCGCGAAGTCTTCGCCATCCTCATGCAGCGGCATAGGAAATCAATCAAAGCCAAATCGCGGCTTGACTCTTAGAAGGGCGTCTGCGGTGCACATTATCGCCGGCCGGGTTGGCTAACGAGGATCAGTGATGCGAAGCTAGTACGCTCAATGTCTCGCAAGGCTTGTTCCCCAGATAACGCAGCATGTGAAGGCTTCTTTGGCAGACTGAAAACGGAACTCGTTTATCCAAGGGATTGGAAGGCGACCACGCTCGAGCAGTTTATGAAAGAAGTTGATACCCACATTCGATGGTACAACGAGAAGCGGATCAAGATATCACTTGGCGCACGAAGCCCAATCGAAAATCGAAACAGTCTTGGCATTGTGACGTAAAACCAGCCCAAGTTTTTATCCGCACCCACCGTAGAGATTCCCCGAGCCAATTCTGAGTAGCCAAGTATCGAATTGAAAGCTCGTTTTGACATCTTTCTTAGTACATTCTTACTGTTGACAGAATCGAATGCAGACTAAGGCCCCAAAAGGGTCTTATTCAATGTTAACCACGCAGTTGACTTAGGAGCGCTATTTCTTCAATTACGCTATAACACATTGATAAAAAATATTTGAGAAAGTGGCAGTCGTGAAAAATAGAAGATCGGGCCAGATAAGATAATGATTACCGACATTTCTGCAGCAAGTTCAACGCATGAGGTTGTAATCGCCGAGCCAACAAAAGGCGCAAGGGTTGCTCTTCGTGATATCTCAGAAGCTCTATCGAAATATCGTTTGGCTTTGATATTCGGATGGCAAGATGTCGCTCAGCGATATCGCAGATCCCGTGTAGGCGCTTTCTGGCTAACGTTAAATATGGCCGTATTTATTGGTGCGCTTGGACTTATATTTGGAACACTTTTTCAAAGTGAAATGCGTGAGTTTCTGCCATATCTGTGTGCCGGCGTTATTACGTGGGGTTTTATCTCAACATGCTTGAATGAGGGATGTACAACATTTACCTCTTCCGACGGCATAATTCTCCAAGTTCGTATGCCCCTATTTACTCACGTGATGCGCGCGATATGGAGAAATGTAATAATATTTGCTCATAACATCGTTATTTTTCCTGTTCTTCTTTTGATTTTGGGTAAAATGATCAGTCTAAATGCACTTTGGGCTGTTCCCGGGTTTATATTATTGTGCCTAAATTTATCATGGATGATGCTAATTTTAGCAATTCTTTGTGCTAGATTTCGCGATATGACTCAGGTTGTAACGAATATTCTGCAAGTTCTATTCTATGCCACGCCAATTATGTGGATGGTTAAGATCCTGCCTGATCATGTTTCACGCGCATTCATCGAGTTGAATCCGTTTTATCATTTTATCGAGCTTGTAAGAGCACCGTTATTCGGCTCTCCCCCTTCACTGCTAGATTGGACCTTTGGTTTCGCATGCGCGATAATCGGTTGGATCATCGCAATTATTTTTTTCGGGCGGTATCGTTGGCGCGTAGCGTATTGGTTGTAGAAAATGAGTTTAATTCAGCTTCAAAATGTTAGCGTCGAGTTTCCGATCTATAACTCGACGAGCCGTTCGCTTAAAAATAGAGTTCTTAGTATCGCGACGGGTGGGAAAATCGAAAGGCGCAGTGATCGTCTGGTGATTGTGCGTGGTCTGGACAATATTTCTCTGACATTTAGGGATGGAGATCGAGTTGGATTGATCGGCCATAATGGGTCAGGAAAAACCACATTACTTCGTGTTTTGTCTGGAATTTACACGCCAACGCATGGAAGTTCGGTCATCAACGGCAACTGTGTCTCGTTAATTAATATTAATCTTGGAATAGATCCAGATGCGACGGGAAAAGAGAATATTCGTCTGCGCTCTGCAATGATGGGTATGCCGCCAGAAGAAATTACTGAAAAGTTTGATCAAATCGCTGATTTTTCGGGTCTTGGCGAATTCTTGGATGTTCCGTTCCGAACCTACTCTTCTGGCATGCAGTTAAGGTTGGCGTTTGCAACTTCAACTGCAGTTCGACCTGAAATCCTGATAATGGATGAATGGCTTTCAACCGGTGATGAGGATTTTAAGGAGCGAGCCAACGCACGTATGCGCGAACTCGTTGATTCAACGAAAATACTTGTTCTGGCAAGTCACTCAAAAGATTTGATGAAAAAGAACTGCAACAGAATAATATGGCTTGAACACGGAAGAGTTAAAATGGATGGCCCTCCTGATGAGGTTCTCAAAACGTACTTTGGCGACTGATAAGATTGCGTCTGCATTTCTTGAAGTTATAACTTTGAATATGCATTATGAAGGCAATATGCCTTTGTATAGTATTTGATAAATACCAAATTCTTTTGGTATTTAAAGCCGGCAGCGCTTTCCCTTCATATATGTGAAGGGAAGGGTAGCTGATAACACTGAAGATTTTCAGTGTGCGAGTTTTCGTTTCCATTGTAGGATATTGTACAACTATGCCAAAATTCGCTAGCCGCTTCAGACAGTTGACCAATGCGTTGCGCTATCTGGCTCGGGGAGATTTTTCGGGACTGGCGAACCGCCTAAAGTGGTATGGACGAGAATACTCTCATGTGAAATTGCGTCGAAGGCTCGCAAATGGAAACGGCATTGTGTGGGGCATTCTTTGCACCCCACATACCTTCTTTGTTGCACGCACAATAGCTGATCGTTTGGCGTTCCATGGAATTGAAAGTGAAATCGTGATGGGCTCTGTAAAGAGTTTTAATCATGATTTTTATGTCGTTCTGTGCGCACAGATGTTCAAACGTCTTCCACCAGCTAACAAACGAGTCATATTTCAGCTTGAGCAATCAGTGAGTTCAAGATGGTTTACACAAGAATACATAAAGACGCTTAACAGTTCTTTGGGTGTTTTGGAGTATTCATTAACGAATATAGATTTTCTGGCGCGAAATGGTGTGAAGTATCCCAGCGTGCATTATCTGCCTATAGGTTCTTCTCAAGATGAGACACTTGGAGATAATGCAACGCCAAAAAAATATGACTTTATTTTTTATGGCGATAGTTTGAGCAGTGAAAGAAGAAGAAAATTTCTCGAAAAGCTCCAAGAAAAATATAATGTAAAAATATGCAATGATTTGTTTGGTCGTGAGCTTTACGTCGCTATTCAAGAAGCCAAAGCTGTTATCAATATTCATTACTATGAAGGCGCATTATTGGAAATGCCGCGCATATGCGAATGTATTTCATTAGGTGTGCCGGTTCTTTCTGAAGGCACTAGCGACCAGAACGAATATCCGGAACTGGAAGGTGCCGTAGCATTTTTCGATGAAGGCTCCATTGACGACATGATGGCTCGCGCGTCAGAAATGCTCAACAATATTGAAGCGATAAACAAAAATATCGCAGGCGCGGTCTCACTAAGCGCAACGCGTTTCAACTTTATGTTCGACCGGTTTCTAGTGGCAATTGGAGTTGTTTCCGCCAACATTATTCTTGATGAACCTATATATTTGGCGCGTAAAAGTGATTTTTTTGCTCTGTCGTTGCCAGAAACTATCGAACGACGCAGAGCTATATCTAAGTCACTGCCGGATGGTTGCGAATTATTTGATGGGATTCGACACAATTTGGGCTGGATAGGATGTGGAAGCAGTTTTAGCGCGTTATCGCGTTATGCAATTGCCAATAATATAAATAGGTTGACCGTTATTGAAGATGACGTGGAGCTTCCCAGCAATTTTAATAGCATATTTCATGAGGTGAACGAATACCTCGACACACGAAAAGAAAGCTGGGATGTTTTTTCAGGATTAATGGCCGATGTTGATCCTAGAACAAAAATTCTATCTGTCGAAAAGGTAGGTGGACGCACCTATGTTACCATCGACAAGATGATGAGTTGCGTTTTCAATATATATAATAAACATTCACTAGAAATTTTGTCCAAATGGAATCCTCTTGATACCGATTCCATTAATAATACAATTGATCGATACATGGAACGTCAGGATAATCTTAAAATAGTTGTTGTCATTCCATTCATAGCTGGCCATAAAGAGGTTCTTTCCTCGACCCTGTGGGGCTTCGATAATGCGCGTTACACCCCAATGATTGTAGAAGCACAGAGGAAGTTAGAAGCTTTGGTGCACAATTGGCGGCTTTCACAGTAGCAAATATGGGCCTGTCGTTTTTGTTGTATTAGGCATGCGGTGTTTCACCCACTTCATTCTCTTTATGGTGCGTCTAATTTTGAGAGCATCTTTAAACAAGCACAGCGTTATACAGCCGTAATCATATAACATGGGAGGTTCAAAACGAATAAGGCAGTAGCTATTAGTTGCCAAAAAGATAACGAAGAATGTAGGGATTGGCAATCTCCCCAATTGACGGCTTCAATCGGAAGCAAATCCCTCAAGACACGCAATTTGGTGTCGCTCAGATCGCCTCGGCTTATAACTGCCTCCAAAAAGCAGTCTTGAATCAAGCTCCCATCAATACGTCAACCAATTCGTCCACGCTGCCTAGAATATTTTAAGGCCATGTATCCTGAAAAACTTAATTGCGGATCGGATGAAGACCTTAATATGCCAGAATCCTTTTTTGGAGGCGTGACCACCTGCATGCACTATTCGTATTGTGGGGACATATGCCGTATCGGCGATTTTGCGAGATCTCAAGGCTAGATCAAAATCTTCAAAATAGAGGAAGAATTTATCACTAAAGCCGCCTGTGTCTTTTAAGGTAGCGCTTTTGAAAAACATAAAACACCCACTTACAATTGGAGGGTTCCAATATACGGCGTCTTGTGTTTCGGCTTGCATCTCGTATTGTGCTAATCGAACAGAAAAAAGCGAGCGTATCTTTTTCGGCGCGAACCCTCTCAGTGTTAAATCAAAGGCAGCGGGATAGCGCTTACAAAGGTATTGCCTTTGCCCATTTGGCCAAGAGGCGTGAGGGCTTAACAAGCCGCAGTTTTGATTTTCGCGCATGAAAGCGAGAGCGTTTACCAGTGCATCCGGGGCAAGTTGAATGTCCGGATTGAGAATGAGATGAAATTCGCCCATCTGTTGAATTGCGATATTGTGGGCTCTGCCGAAACCAACATTGCCTTGTCCATGGATTAATTTGACGGGCAATTTAGCATAGTTGCGCAGTAAGAATGAGGCAACCTCATTGCTGACAGAATTGTCTACAACCGTGATCAAGAAGGAGCCATCTGCGAATCCATTGAGTGCCATTTTCAGGCTATTCAACGTTTTTTCGAGTTCAACAAAATTTGGATTAAACGTAACGATTGAAATTGTCAGCAATGATTGTTTATTGGTTGGTTGATATGTCGCTGAAACACTATTAATCATTCTGATAATTCTCAGTTTACAAGGTGGGGTTCGGCTTTGAAATTAATACGATAAGCTGAAAGTATCTGTTCACCGTTAGTTCCGTTTATCTCCGCGTTATGGTCTGCTTATCGCCAAAACGGAGCCATTATCTTAGGCGTAATGTCTGTCTACAATAACGATGTGGGAGAAGTAAGATGTTAGGAAATCAATTCGTATGAAGGGAATCATTCTAGCCGGTGGTAGTGGTACAAGACTGTATCCTCTGACAATAGCTGTCTCCAAGCAAATTTTGCCGATCTACGACAAGCCAATGATCTATTACCCGCTTAGCGTTCTGATGCTAGCCGGGATTCGAGACATTCTTGTGATCTCCACACCTCATGATCTGCCGCTGTTTCAAAAGCTGCTTGGCGATGGACGTGAATTCGGCATCAATTTTTCCTATGCTGAACAGGCGCATCCGAATGGTCTGGCTGAAGCATTCATCATTGGTCGAGAATTTATCGGCGATGACAGCGTGGCCATGATCCTTGGGGATAATATTTACTTTGGTGACGGCCTTTCCAAGCTGTCTCAGCTTTCTTCCGAGCCAATGAAGGGCGGGACCGTTTTTGCTTATCGCGTCGATGATCCGCAACGTTATGGTGTCGTGGAGTTTGACAACACGACAGGCCAAGCAATGTCGATTGAAGAAAAGCCGGAAAAGCCTAAGTCACACTGGGCTGTCACAGGGCTCTATTTCTACGATAATCAAGTCGTCGACATTGCACGCTCGATCGAGCCGTCCGCTCGCGGGGAACTTGAGATTACTACTGTGAATAACGTGTATCTCGAACGAGGCGAACTGAATGTTCAGCGTTTCGGACGGGGATATGCCTGGTTGGATACCGGTACTCACGACAGCCTTCATGAAGCATCGTCATTTGTGCAAACCATTGAAAAACGACAGGGCATCAAGATAGCTTGCCCAGAAGAGATTGGGTTGGATAAGGGGTGGCTGACCAGCGAAGCCGTTTTGGAGCGTGCAGCCAAACTTGGCAAAACTGAATATGCGGCTTATCTGCGTCGACGTGTTGATGAACTAGGAAAAGATTGATGGAAGTCCGCCCTTTAGGTTTAGACGGTGTTTTTGAGATAATTCCGCGAAAATTCGGCGATGACCGCGGTTTCTTTTCCGAAACATATAAGGTCAAAGCATTGGCAGAGGCTGGCATCGACCTTAATTTCGTTCAGGACAATCATTCCTATTCCGCTGCAAAAGGTGTGGTTCGTGGTCTGCATTATCAGCTTCCACCTTTTGCACAGGATAAGCTGATCCGTGTTATTCGCGGTGCAATTCTCGATGTCGCCGTTGATATTCGTAAAAGCTCGCCGACATTCGGTAAGTGGGTTTCACTGGAGGTCTCGGCGGAGAAATGGAACCAAATCCTGGTACCAAAAGGCTTTGCACATGGCTTCATCACGCTCACTGAAGATACTGAGGTCATTTATAAAGTTACTGATTATTATGCTCCGGAGCATGATCGTTCGATCCGTTTTGATGATCTCGCAATTGGTATCGAATGGCCAATTCCTTCATCGGGCGTGCAGCTATCAGACAAAGATCAAAAAGCTCCATTTCTCGCCGATGCGGAGGTTTTTGCTTGAGGGATAATATGAATATTCTTGTTACCGGTGGTGCTGGTTTTATTGGCTCTGCAGTTTGCCGTCATCTCGCAGCCGATCCCGAGGTTAATGTCATCAATCTCGACAAACTGACCTATGCGGGCAATCTGGCCTCTCTCCGACAGATTGAAAACTATCCCAATTACAACTTTCTTCAGGCCGACATCTGTGATGACACTGGTGTTTTGGAAGCCTTGCGTAACAATGAGATCGATATTGTTATGCACTTGGCTGCCGAAAGCCACGTTGACCGTTCCATTGATGGCCCTGGCGCATTCATTGAAACCAATATCGTTGGTACATTTCGGCTATTGAATGCCGCTCTCGCTTATTGGCGGGAACTGCCAGAGCCTCGCAAATCATCGTTCCGCTTTCATCACATCTCAACTGATGAAGTGTTCGGTGATTTGCCGTTCGATAGCGGCATTTTCACTGAAGAAACACCTTATCAGCCATCGTCGCCTTATTCCGCTTCGAAAGCTGCATCTGACCATCTCGTGCGCGCCTGGCATGAGACTTATGGGTTGCCGGTCGTATTGTCCAATTGCTCGAACAATTATGGACCATTCCATTTCCCTGAAAAGCTGATCCCACTGGTTATTCTAAACGCACTCGATGAGAAGCCTTTGCCTGTTTACGGCGCAGGTGCAAATGTGCGGGATTGGCTCTATGTCGAAGATCATGCACGTGCGTTGGCATTGGTTGCGACGACAGGCAAACTTGGAGAAAGCTATAATATCGGTGGTCGTGCTGAACGTACAAATTTGAATGTCGTGGAAACGATTTGCGCCATTCTTGATAAGAAACAACCTCGCGCAAATGGCAAAAGCTATGCTGATCTGATCACATTTGTAACTGATCGTCCTGGCCATGATCGCCGCTATGCAATTGACGCTTCAAAGATCGAACGTGAATTGGGTTGGAAGCCTCAAGAGACGTTTGAGACGGGCTTGGAGAAAACCATCCAGTGGTATCTAGATAATGGCTGGTGGTGGGGACCAATCCGCAGCGGCAATTATGCGGGCGAGCGGCTTGGCAGCACTGTTTCAAAAGTGACAAAAGCATGAAGATCGTTGTAACCGGGCGTGAAGGACAGGTTGTACAGAGTCTTCTCGAAAAAGCATCCCAACGGCCCGATATGCAAGTTATCGCACTAGGGCGCCCAGAGCTGGATTTGGCTCACCCGGAGACGGTGCGTCGCGCTATCACAGCGATCAAGCCTGATTTAGTCGTTTCGGCTGCCGCCTATACGGCGGTCGATTTGGCTGAGGATGAGCCTGAATTGGCTTTTGCCATCAATGCGACAGGTGCGCAAGCCGTCGCTGAAGCAGCAAAGGTTTGCGGTGTTCCTGTCATTCACATCTCGACGGATTATGTTTTCGCGGGTGATGCCAGCAAACTCTATGTGGAAACAGATGTTACCGGGCCCCACGGCGTTTATGGAAGCTCAAAGCTTGAAGGCGAGCGGCTCGTAGCACAGGCCAATCCCAAGCATATCATTTTAAGAACGGCTTGGGTCTATAGCCCTTTTGGCAAGAATTTCGTCAAAACGATGCTGAAGTTTGCTGAGACGCGGGACACTCTATCCGTTGTTTCCGACCAATGGGGCAACCCCACAAATGCGCTGGATATCGCAGATGCAATTATCAAGGTGGCTGATCATTTGGCAGGCATGCCAGATTTTTCCGCTTATGGTGTCTACCATCTAGCGGGTACAGGCGACACAAATTGGAGTGGTTTTGCACGCGCTATTTTCGATGAGAGCGCTAAGCTTGGCGGGCCGACTGCGTCTGTTACTGATATTGCGACGGTAGACTATCCAACCAAGGCTATGCGTCCGGCTAACTCCCGCCTGTCGACCAAGCACTTTCAGGAAGTGTTCAACTGGTCTGCACCCCATTGGCAACAATCATTGCGGGATGTTATAATCAGACTGGTGTAATATCCAATTGGTATGCCCTCCAATCTCACATCGTTCAACGAACGGTGCAGCGTTTTCGTATCTGAAACGCTTCATCGTTAGGATCTAGTGATCTGCCGCTAACAAAGAGATTGTTAATATGGGTCGTCAGTGGCTCGATCCGGCCTAAGTCGCATGGGCTAAAGTGGATTAGCCCAACCGGCCAACAGAAATCCTTTAGATAGGAGGCTGGGCGATAGGTCTGATCCAATCACGGGTTACTTATACCACTCTCCCTATGCAACTCAGTCAATAATTGTGTATGTACTCTTTTCCAAAGTTGAAAATATTCGCAATGGGGATGCTGAACTTTATGGACTTTGGGAAATCAAAGAAGGACGATAATCCGTTTCCAGCCGACCGCCTTGCACCTGCGGATATAGCCCTAGTTTTTGGCATGAATTCTCCCCAGCGACCCGCCAGCCACGCCATCAACCTATGGCGTCAGGGCTATGTTAATCGCTTACTTTTCACCGGTGGGTTCAATCATCAGCTTGGCGCGGTGGAGGCAGAGGTTATGGCGGAAACCGCCCGCTACGCAGACATTCCTGAAGATGCGATTTTGATTGAGCCTAATGCTTGTAATACTGATCAAAACGCCGAATTTTCCGCACAACTTTTAGCACAGTATCCCTCAGCACCTCGCTTATTAATCGTCACGATTCATTTCCATCTAAAACGTGCATGTTTGGCTGTAGCGCGCTGGCATGGACCTGATGCCGTATGCGGTTGGAGTTGCTATCCTAGTTGCCATTACACCGCAGAGAATTGGCGTGAGTCCGCCCGTGCGCAACAAGATATTACAAATGAAGCATCCAAAAATCGGAGATACTACGCTGCTGAGGAGCTAAGTTCTTGAAAGATATTGCCACGAAACCTGCGATAGCCTTTGGCGACAACATACAATTACCCTACGCTTCGCTGGCCGAGGCCCTTATGGCTGGGATTAAAAAGGCGGAAAACGGCTACTTTCTGAGTATCAAGACTGACGGCCGACAAGTGAAAATGCCGTGGGCACAGAGTCTTGCCCGAGCTTGGATGATAATTGAAAATCTGAAGTTCGAAGGCATTGCCGCGGGTGCGGCCCTAGTTCTGCGTCTTCAAGAGGCAGATGAAATCGTGACGTGCATCCATGCTGGCATATTGGGAGGCTATGTCATCTTGCCAATGACAGCGCGGATAGACCAACCTTTGTCCCCAGCGGTGTCGGCTGAGTTTCCTCAAATTGTCGACATTGATGCTGCTGCGTTCCAACGCCTTACTCGGGGGGGCAACGGCCGCACCTTCCACTCCCATACTCGACACATCCAAGGATATACGCTTCGGCATTCCCACTTCGGGTACTACAGGTTCATCACGATTGGTTAGCCTATCCGATTCTGCTGCCCTGGCACGTTGGTGGCCCAGAATACCGCAGGCCAACCAAGCCAAAGGCTTTTTGTCCTGGACATCTTTCGATCATGTGATGGGCATCGGCCTTGCGATGCCCGATCTTCCAATCAAAGTGCATCTGGACACTAGACGTTTTGTGAGTGACCCGCTGACATGGCTAGATGCTTTGGTTATAAGTGGTGCAACACATGCTACCACAACCAATTTTGGCCTCGACCGCTTGGTTAGTGCTTTAGCGCGAGCCCCGGACAGGATTTGGGACCTGCGTCACGTTCAGCGCATAGGGATAGGTGCGGAGACTGTTTCACGCGCAACTGCCGAAACTGCTTTACGGGCACTCATTCCCTTTGGTTTGCGTGAGGATGCTCTGATTGCTGGATACGGGCTTTCGGAATGTGGCCCTGTTGTTGGAGGCGGCACTTCCCTAATACTTCAAAATCAATCCGACGATGGTCCACAAGAATTAGACGGACCCACCGCAGGCCATGCGATACGTATTACTGACGAGGAAGGCGCGCTTTTGCCTGAAGGCACTATCGGGGCCATCGAAGTGTGCGGCCCGACGATGACCTCTGGCTATATCGGTGATCTAGAGGCAAATAGTAGGCTTTTTACCGCCGATCATTGGTTGCGCACCGGAGATCTGGGACTACTGCATCAAGGCAAATTAACGGTGACGGGTCGTGACAAGGAACTGATTCTCGTTAATGCCAAGAAATACACCTGCCAAGAGATCGAAGCTCAATTGCGCAAAATCCCCGGTTATCCCGAGATATACGCTGCTCCTTTGTCCACCGAGAATACCACTTCCCAAGGTGCACCGTGCGGGATTTTTGTAGTTTGCGAAACCTGTTCTGATCCCGAAAGTCTTGGCCGAGAGATTGCTCTCGCCATGGCCAAAACTTTCAAATTCGTACCCGCCCGCGTATCCTTGCTACTCCCCGATGAAGTTCCCCGCACGGCTTTGGGTAAAATACGTCGCTTGTATCTGCCGAAATTGTTAGCCCCCAATATCGCCTACCAACGCCCCCGGAAAAACTCAACTCGCGAGGATTTTGGACCGCTTCAGGATGTTTGGCGTCAAATACTGGACATTGAAGACGACATTGATCCTGACGAGGATTTCTTCCTTATGGGCGGGGATTCTCTGATGGCAATGCAATTAGTTGCCGAAGTTGAGCGAGTTTACGCAAAGAGCCTAAATTTCCAAGATTTTCCTGAAGTCATAAGCTTGCGCACCCTTACAGAGCATCTAAACGGCTCAAATTCCGACGATCCACCTCTGCTGGCACCTTGGCATGAAAAGATGCAAAATCTAATGCAGTCTTGGCCCGGAAAGCCAGGAATGGAGCGCGGATTAATACGTCAACTTGGCAGTGGTCAACTCCTACCGGGAATAAGCAACTTGTTTTGGTGCGCGCAAACCTCTGTCGAAGCGGCAAATATCGAGGAAGCACTCGATACAAAAGTTAACAGCTTCATCCTGCGTTCCGGCGCATATTTATTCCATTACGATACAATACAATCGCAAGCTGCCGCTGCTCAATATGCGCGCGAAATCCAAATTCTTGCCCCGCAAGGCCCACTGATTCTAGGGGGGAATTGCCAAGGGGCGACCATGATGAATGAAATCATCCCAATTTTACGCAATGCGGGCCGGGAGGTCGAACTTTTCATCATTGCAGATACGGATTTTTTGCGGCTCAGTAAAGATCAGGCTTTTGATATGCCGATCTGCTTAATTGCAATGAGCGGCAGCCGCTTTAACCCACAGCGTTGGTTCAAAGATCCAATTGTCGGTCTTAGAAAAATAGCGCCTAAGGGTCTAATGTTTAGTATTCATCCTGGGCGCTATAGCGAGACATGGCAAAAGCCCAATCATCATTCAGTGGCCAAACTGATCCTTGACGCCATAGCTTGGTGTAAACAAACATTGGAAACAGTGAGTTTGCCCAGCCCTCTACCGCTAGCAAGCGGTTTTTATAACCGTAAGATTAGCACGTCGCATCATAGCCTGGACCTAATCGCGGGTCAAAAATATGATCTACAATTGGAACTGACTAACATTGGCAATACGCCTTGGATGCCATATACTCAGAGCGGCCTCGCCGTGGGTAATCACTGGCTGACTACAAAAGGTGAGATTCTAGTCTGGTCGGATGGCCAACTGCCTTTACACTCCCTTCTGAAACCAGAAGAAACCATTGCAATGACTCTCGGAATTACGGCTCCATCTATTCTAGGCCCGACTTTGTTGGAAATAGACTTAGCAGAAGAAGGTATGCGTTGGTTTGTCGAGGTCAATGCACCACCGCTGCAAATTCCAGTGCTAGTGCATGCTCCTGAAAAACCTGCTCCTTGGTGGAGCACCCTTCTGTCTTTCGCTATCGGTTCTCGTCTGAAATAAACCTTGTAGGGATAAGCAGTTCTTTCACCAATTTACAGAAAGTCATATATTTGTTCGGCTCTCTCGTCTATTTTATTATATTTTTCCAATTGTTTAATATACTAAATTACGAATAGCACTTTCTCGAAAAAAATTCAGACAATTATTCATTAAAAATAAATCCAGGAAGAATTTTGACGGCATGATAAATTTATATAAGTTGAACACTGTCGTATTAATGTTTTGTCTCCATTGATGTTTAACAAGATGTACCTACGTGTTTCGTTTCTTATTTCGATATATATTTCTCAGGTGTGGCTTGAAATATTTTAGGTGGTATTTTGGAATAAGGATAATAGTAGCGACCAGATGGTATCGTTTCTAGTGTAATTCCACATTTGTCTGCCAAATAGTCATAACCAATAGCTTGAACGCCCGTAGTGTCGACGACGTTATAGAGTTCGACGCGAGCTTTTCTATTTTCTGGCTCAATCTTTTTAAGATGGTACAGATTGATATCAGTCATCTGCATTTTATATTCTGGGTTGGTCGGGTGCCACGGGGAGTGCACATTGACATTTGTTCAGCGCGAATAAGCGCCAAGACTTTTTTGACCCCACAAGCCATCTGTACGGTATTGGCAAACAGTGTACATCTCCCGAAGTTTAAAGCCCCAAATAATGTGGCGCTCACGTTTAACCAAGTCTGCAATTTTATCCTTAGTGCCAACTTCGTAACGCTCATCTGGGGCAACCCATAAAACCCAATCAGCTTTATGTTGGCGAGCGGCATTAATTAGTGTTTGGCGAGCCTTACCCTCATGATACCAAAGCGTATCCCGCTTTGTGTCATCCCAAGCAATCCATCCGTCAATGAAGGGCTGAAGGTTTGCAAGCATGTCAGGAACAAGGTGAGGGTCATGTCTGTAAGCATACAAAGCAATTATCTTTGGCTTGCGACGAAATACACGATCAAAAATTGATGTTTAACACATGTTGTATATCAGCAAGACGCTCTCCTACGCGCTATAGAAAATACCTTTAAAAGCATAAACTAAAAAAGCAAAGCGACATTTATGGAGATGAGCCCTATATGCCTCCTTCACCCTAAAGACTTATTCGCCATACTCTCACTCAATCAGAGCCATGTGGTCTTTCCAGTTTCTCATAAGTTTTTTCACGACGGCGATTAGAATGGAACAGATCTGGTGTCGATGTGATTGAAGCCAAGGAGACAGAAATAAATGCTGCCACTGCTCGCTCTTGACGAGTTGCATCGAGTGTAGCACAAAGCTACGACCCATTAGACGAATGCGAAAAATGGTTTTATTGAAATCATTGAGGAAATTGGGTTGTTTGGGAATCCGGGCTTTTAAGAGAAAGCCGCGGGAGGGACTTAATTATGTGAAAGGGACATTGTTCTTTTCACATTTTGTATCGACTGCTCTGAGGTCGATTTACTTCATATACGCGTAGGTTTGTCAAATGACTTGGCGGAGGAGAATGAAGCCTCTGTAACGAGAGAATCGTTAGCTCCGTTGGGCGCGTGCGATTTCACTTAAATCCTCCGCGTTTATTGTCTTGAGAATCTCGCCCGCCGGTGTGAGCAATGATTAATCAAGAACGCCGCTCCGGGTCGAGCAGATCTGCAAACTGCTTCAGATTGATCTGCCCATTTACAATGACGCCACTGCCAAGCGCAACGACGTGGATCGCCTATCTGCTCGTGAACGAATTGATATTGCCTTTGAAAGTTGAGGTTCTCCGGATTGCTTAGTGAGGCTTTCCAGTTCTATTTCGTAAGGAAAGTCTGGCAACAGTTGCAGCGAGAAGGCTTCAATGTCAGTCGCGGCCTCGTAGAAAGACTCATCAGAATGATAAACATTCGAGGCAACTTCCGGCCAATCCTTTTAAAATCACCGCGTCGTATAGGCCTGCGCAATGTCCAATCCACTGTATAAATCGACACCTCAAGGCTCCGGCACATTGGTGCTGGGGCGTTTCGAATTCATATGCGGCACAACTTTGCAGGGCCTCATTTTCGTCGCGATCGTCATGGGTGCCTTAGCTCGCCGAGTTGTTGCTTGGTAAGCAAGTCGGAACGCCCATCCGGTTGTTTTTGCTTCATGCCTTATTTTGGGCATTTGATGATCGGTGAGCGGAGCATGGCGGCGGGATGGCTATTAATTTAACTGAGGCTTGCAGTAGGTCCCCATTCGCTAGTTCTAACGACTTGAGGAGGAGAGAATAGAGGTGTCTGTTGGAAGTGATGACGGGAGTAAAGATAAAGCTCTAGCCGAGACAATCAACGGTCTTTACAAGACCGAGCTCATCTACCAAAGGGGGGGGGCGTAATTTCGATGCCGCCGGGCTTACCACGCTCAAATAAGTCGCTTCGTTCAATAACCGTAGCCACATGGAGCACAGCGTAAGTATTCCGACGACCGTAGCTGAAAAGGGATGCCGTAGACTTATGAAAAACCTTATTATTGATTATATGGCAACAATGATGAGAACTGGAAAATTTATTTTTCTACAAGGAAAGGCATCATAATAAGCCGATCAAAAAAATGGATTTGGTTGTGGCTATAAGAAAAAGAATATCTTATATTAAAGGATTAAATATATGTTTGATTTTTTCTGATTTTTGTTCGCGATTGGAATTCGAACCATAATTAATTATCTATTCGATAACAAAGACAATTATTTGTGTGCATATTTATTTAATCAAAATAAATATTTTCTTTATTATTGATTTACTTCAAATTGATAGATAGATTCATTCGGAAGACACTCCCGTGGCGGCGTTTTTAAGTATTAATGATCCCAAATGCCGATGCGCCGATGCGCCGATGCGCCGATGCGCCGATGCGCCGATGCGAAGAGAGAAGGAGCGCCATGCGAGGATATCGGCCTTTTCAAAGGTGGCACGGCCACTGAATTTTTGGTTATTTCTGATATCTGGGGAATTTCGTGCGCGTTCGGTTGGAGCGCAATAATCACCTTGACATCATCCGCATTGCTTTGCGGATGATTGGAGCATTACGGGGCGACGAAGTGTTCTATGACAATGATACTTTTGAACTAAAAAAGTGTGATACGAAGATCTTTATTTCTTTCCACGTGCGTTTTTCTATCCCTGTCATTGGTGTCGAAGAGACGTGAAAATGGCGTCGTCTCATCAGCAAGTTTGAAACTTGGATCATGGTAAATGTGATCATATTAGTCTCCTGCTACGCGTCTGATTGGTATATGGATATTTGAGATGTAGATCTATGCTTTGTGGGAGACGATGGTTTTCTCGCATTCTTGTTGCAATCGGTGGCATTGACCTAACACGGAAAAAACATGTTCTACGCCCACTCATGTAGTAGAAATTCACAGCCCTCAACATGATCTGATTGGTTGACCAAACGTAGTGTAAAATTTCTGCCCTGTACCAGTTTGCACTTGAGCTTGCGGTCAGTTTACCCGCTCTCTTAAAATAATATGGCGTAACCATGGCTATCTTAAGCCTTTGCTGTTTAGAGCCAGTGATCTAGCTCTGGATATTACAGATCCCTGGAATGAGTTCGTTGATGCTGCTTGGGGGCTGCTGCGGTAGCTTTGCTTGTTGTTTTAAGATAGGCAAAGAGGACGATAGCGTCGATTTTGCAGGTTTCGATCAACGAAGCGATACGCGCCCAGATGATACTGCCTTCGTCGTGGCCTTTAAAGAGTGCGTTCTAGCGATTGAGATCAATAGACCGGTTGAGATTTCTAACCTCATTGAATTTGATTTCTATGTGACATGCAACCAACCGTCAGAAATGTTTGTAATCCGTTCTATTGGTTATGGATATATGCGCGCTTTTATCTTAGCCAGGATTTGGCTGATATTCTTTCAGCGCTGTGTATGAAGTCATTCGCCGGAGTCGGTTACTAAGGGCTTGGTGCAGATCTGGCGCGCGGACAGGCGCTGGGCGGGCGAGATGTAGCATATGTCAGTCTCGACGGTATGGAATTGGGCAATCCGGATTCAGCGGTTGGCAGATATTTCGGAGTTATCTCAGTCAAATACCTTCTCTAGCTTGCACTTTGCATGCGCCCAACAATGTGCACCCGAATGGGACCGTCGCCCTTTTGAGGAGGTTGGACAGCCGATTGTAGCTCTGATGACATTGAACTACAGAATGTAGTCTAAGCCCCTCAGAAATGCGCCGGCATTCTCACCCGCGCTACCTGCGTATAGAAGTGGGCTGGCGTTGCGGGTAAGTGCCCACAAAAGTTGGATTTTTGTTGTTATGCGTTTTAGATAGTACTATTGGCCCCAACAAATCCATGAACGGCACGGTTGCATACATTGAACTCATTCGCATGACGCGTAAACAACAAGATGCTTTTTCAGATCAGCATGCGCACTCAATCAAACACCGGTACGAGGCACTTGCTGCATAACTGCGTCAATAGCTGAGCGGTGTTTTGTTCCAATCGAAATTTTAAAACAAAACTTACTCAAGTGAATGATCTTCCAGACCTTGGGGTGATAACTAATCAATTCAGAGAGTTTGCCATAAGTAAGTGTAAGCTGATCCCAGCTTCCTGATTACATTCCTAATTGTCTCATTAGAGTTTCTACATTGATACCATATTGCAGCGCTAACGGTTGGTGGCGGAAGTTGCTGAGCCTAAGATGGCCGGATGAGGTAAAAGCATGAATTGTGGTAGAAACGCTATGGTCGGTAGAGAGCATGGTGTTGTTGCACCTCGGTGTGATTTTCCTGCAAATCACGTGCATACTTGGCAGGCTCTGGCAAGAAGGGCAACTCGTATGCGTTGGCCTTCTGTGTCACATTGTAGAATAGTTGTTCTGGCGGTCCAACTGCTATCAATGATTATGCGCTCTGGCCTGCTGTGGTAGGACGCTACCTCGGTTGTAAAGCGTTTCGCGGTAGCTAGATCATGCTTTTGCTGAAAAAACTTCAACCGTATCGCCATTTCTATCGCTTACACGATACAAATCCAGCCACCTGCCTTTGGCCTTGATGTAAGCTTTATCGAGGTTCCATTTACGTGTGACTTGGCTTTTTTCCGAATAAAACGTTTAAGCAGCCTTGGACTGAAACAAACGACCCAACGATAGACGGTTGAATGATCCAGATTAATGCCGCGTTTCGCCATCATTTCTTTCAGTTTGCGAATGCTTTGATCGAAAGCCAGAATACTATCAATTCAGTCATTGTCGGAATATTTGCAACAGAGCCGTAAAACATGACAGCAAATTGTATGTTGAACCATTCCGATCATACAAAATGATCAGTAGTTACTCGTTATTCAACTTTGAAATTTTGTATAATAAAATGGGTGTCGGAACTACACATAATGGAATTAATTTCTCCAGAAGCGGCAGAAATTGCCGCCTCGTGACTTTGCGTGGGATGTGCGAACCTGTCAATTTTACCCACCTTCGACTATCAATTCAGCGATGGCCCGAAACCAAATCCTGTTCACCAGCAAAGAGACCTGTAATGGCCCATGACTTTATCGATCAAATTCGCCGCCGTCGAAGCCAGTATAATATTGGCCGGAACCTAGAGTTGTCTCAGGCTGACGTAACCAGCATAATTCAGGAAGCTGTGCGCCATGCGCCTAGCACCTTTAATTCTCAAAGCTCGCGAATTGTTATTCTTTATGGCTCCGAAAGCGTTCAGTTCTGGGAGCTTGTGAAGGCAGCGTTGCGACCTCTTGTACCTCAAGATGCTTTTGAATCAACTGAAGCTAAACTCAAGAAATTTGCATCGGGAGCAGGAACGGTTCTTTTTTATGAAGATCAACAGGTAGTTCGTGATCTGCAAGAAACCTATAAGCTCTATGCGGACAAGTTTCCTGAATTTTCTGAGCAATCATCAGGCATGACGCAGTTCGCAGTCTGGACTGCTTTAGCGAACGCAGGGGTTGGTGCTAGTCTGCAACATTATAATCCAGTGATCGACACTGCGGTTGCAGAGCAATGGGATATTCCACAAAATTGGAAGCTGCGCGCCCAATTGCCATTTGGTTCTAATGAGAGTGAACCGGGCGAAAAGAGCTTTATTGACGATGCCTTGCGCTTCAAAATCGCAGGCAACATCTAATCTATATTGTCCTGCTCTACGGGGCGGTAATCCCGCCCCGATTTGCTGGTTCCGAAGCTATATTCTTATTTTGGCGGGCGTTATTGGTTTGCTATAACGTTTTCCAGCGCTTTTAGAAATTCAAGGTGATGAACATGACGACAGTGAAGCTCTGGACCGACGGGGATGCGGAGAAATCACCACGCGTTAAAGCCGTATTCGATGATATAAAGGCCGTGCGGGGATCGGACTTCATAAATAATTTCTGGCGAGGACTGGCGAATGATCCTCGCACCCTCGAACGCACGTGGCAAAGTCTGAAAGAGGTGATGGTAGAGCCGTCGGCACTCGATCCGCTGACAAAAGAGCTGATCTATATTGCTGTGTCGGTTGCCAGTGGTTGCAATTATTGCATTCACTCTCACACAGCCGCCGCACGCGCTAAGGGCATGACTGATGCCCAGTATGGCGATCTCCTTGCTGTTATTGGCATGGCATCAGAGACCAATCGGATTGTCACGGCCTTGTCTATTCCTGTTGACCCTGAGTTTGATGTAACCAGCTGAAGCAAACAAGCTCTGCATTGGTTCTTTGGCAGAAGACATGGTTTAAGACCTGTTTCCTGTGAGGTGCTGTTTTGCGAAAAATTGTTCGCATTTTGACTTCAAGATAGAAAAGGCTGCCTGCAAGCAACGACCGAGACCGGCTATTGATGATCCGGAAAACGTTTCAATTACCGCGATTGTTGCTGCCCGATAGGGTGCCGACTAACGGCCTGAAACGACTGTTTCAGCATGTGAAAGGTTGCCTGAAGTGTCGCGGTCATCTGGCTTTTTCAGCTCGGTTAGTCAGGAAAAAATTGTTCTGATCCTGGCTGTGGCATTGTTTGCAGGCTTTGCCGTGAGCCTCGATGGTTTCAGGACAGCCGGAAACCTTATCGCAATTATACGCAGCATTTCAGTGCTCGGCATTCTGGCTATCGGTATGGGGCTGGTGGTTATCGGTCGTGGTATCGATTTATCCATGGTAGCTGTGATGGTGATAGCGACGGCGCTGCAACTTGAATTGTTGCATCATGGCTGGAGCTTGCTGGCGGCAAGCTCCGTTGTTTTTCTGGTCGTTGTGGCTATTGGCCTGGTCAATGGTTTTCTGGTTGCCTATGCAAGTGTCCCAGCGCTTTTTGCGACACTTGCCACGAGCGCTTTTGTTTTCGGCTTTGTTCGTTCTCAGATATTGACGCAGGATGTGATTTCCATTCCGCAGGATGCGTTGGCGCTGCTCTCTCTGGGGCAGGCGCGTCTGGTAGGGCTTCCGCTCGACGTGCTGCTTTTCCTTGGAATGCTGGTCATAGGCTGGCTGTTTCTTCGATATACGAAGCCCGGACGGTTTCTTTACCTGATAGGCGATAACTATCAGGCGGCGCGGACCATGGGCATTGGTGTGCGTCCGCTGACGCTGCTCAAATATGTTGTCAGTGCTTTGCTGGCGTGGGTTGCAGGCGTTGCGACGGCTGTCAGCCTGCAAAGCATGAATACCCGCATCGTGAATTCAACGTTGCTCTATGATGTCATTCTGGTGGTAGTGATCGGCGGCATAGGTCTTTCCGGCGGAAAAGGCGGGATGCGCAATATTTTGGTTGGCGCTTTGCTAATCGGCATTTTGCTCAACGGTATGACCATCCTCGACTTGCCCAATATCTATCAAAACCTGATCAAAGCAACAATTTTGCTGGCTGCAATCATTCTCGATGGGCGTCTCAATCCACGCGACGAACAGACCAGTCAGCAGGGCGATATCTGACATTTGTAACTAAGGGCGCGCTTAGCGGCTCATCGAAAAGAGGGTTGGAAAATGAAGTTATGGAAGCGTAGTTTACTTGCTGCTCTGTCCGCGACCATGGTGTTTGCTGTGGGCGCTTTCACGAGCTCGGCGCAGGATGCGGGGAATCCCGGACCTGCTGCTTATGAAAATGCGCTTAAGGGCAAGCGCGTTGTGCTTGTTCCAATGACAATGGGCTTCGATCTGGCTCAGGGCTGGAACCATTTTATCGGTGAAGAAGTCAAGGCTTTCGGTGGCATCTGGGAAACACGTGATCCGAACTGGAGCGTGGATGCAGGCGCGCAGGCAATCACAGATCTGATTTCGTCTGCGAACAAGCCGGATGTGCTGATTGTACAATCCCCGGATATCAACTCCTATAGCCGCCTTTATAAGCGGGCACAGGATGCCGGCATTTTTGTTATCCAGCTCGATAATCCATCGAACTTTGCTTCTGACGTTTTTGCCGGTTCGGACTGGAAGAAGCTTGGAGAGCTCGAAACGGAAGCCGTTATCAAAGGCTGTGGGCCAAATTCCAGCAAGAAGATCGGCGTGATACAGGGCGATCAGGTTAATGCATCGAGCCTAGATCAATGGGCTGGTGTGCAGGCTGTTCTCGAGAAGAACCCAGAATTCAAGGTCGTTGGTCAGCCGGATTCCAACTGGGATCCGACAACTGCCCGTAATGCAGCCACAACACTGCTACAGCAAAATCCTGATGTTTGCGGCATTATTGATTTCTGGGACGCTACCGCGCAGGGAACCGCTGCAGCCATTCGTGATGCAGGTCTTAAAGATAAGGTGTTTCTGGTGACCACCGGTGGCGGCGAACAGATCGACTGCAATCTGCTGGAAGATGGTACTTTCGGCGCTATCGTGACCAGTGAACTGGTTCGTCAGTCGCACGACGTTGTAACCGCGATCAAGCTTCTGTTGCAGGGCAATGAAAAGCCCGGCGATAAGGCACGCTACCTTTACACACTCGAACGCGCGCGTACGAAGGCTGATCTGACGCCCGGCGTCTGCTGGAGTCAGAAAGCAATCGAAGCAGCGAAGACTTAAAGCCACAATTTCGGAAAGCATGGCGCTTCTTGAGCGCCGTGCTGTCCCATTTTGCTAAAGCTTCCCCGCTCGAGCAGCGGGGACTGGGTAACAGGCCTTGCCTTTCGGAAAGCCGGAAACATCGAATGAAAATGAGAGAAGCGCTAGCGCGGTTTCGATATAACAGAATCCCAGATCATCTCGCCGGGGAAATTCTCGTTAAAAACTGGGCTGACAATCTGGTTCCGTTTGTCTTTCTTATCGCCGTCATCGGCATTTTCGGTGTGCTTGTTCCGGGCTTTTTTACCGCAGGCAGTCTCCTTGATACATCTCGGCAGATGGGTGAGTTTCTGATCGTTGTGATCGGGCTTACGGTGGTTATCATCGGTGGCGGAATTGATCTGTCGGTTGGCTCTATTTTTGCTCTTGCAGCCTTTGCCACACTCTCCGTTATTTATATCGGGGAAGGACCTGTCTGGCTGGCTTTTATTGCTGCGGTCGGTGTGGGAGCATTGTTTGGCGCGTTCAATGGCTTTCTCATTGGCTATCTGCGTCTGCGCGCATTTCTCACAACACTTGTAACGCTCATTATCGGTCGTTCGATCTATGATATCCTGATCATTCACTACGGCAAACAAATCCAAAGTTCTGCCGTCTATTCTGATAGCTTTGACTGGATGGGTATGGGTACCTTATGGGGCTTGCCTGTGAGTGCTCTGATTGCTGTGTTGTTCACGGTACTCGCACATCTGATCATCACACGTTCGCGCATTGGCTGGCATATCAGTGCCGTTGGTGGTGCTCGTCGTTCTGCATTCAATATCGGCATTCCGGTGCGGCGAACGGTTTTTCTGACTTATGTTGTATGCGGAGCTGCATGTGGCATTGCCGGCTATCTTTTTGCTGCACGTTTGTCCGGGGTCGGGCCCGGAACCGGACTTGGACTGGAATTGCTGGCATTAACAGCTGCCGTTGTTGGAGGGAACAGTCTAGGCGGCGGGCGTGGTTCCATTGCCAAGGGCTTTATGGGTGCTGTCGCCGTCCTGCTTATCAATAACGGATTGATCCGCATGGGCGCGGGAACGGGCACCAATCAGATGATCCTCGGATTGTTGCTGGCGCTCGCAATCGTGTTTGATGTGCGTTGGTTAAAAAACCGACATAAGGTCGTGTCTGAGGTTTATGTGGCACCCGTGCATCACCGGATGCAGACCGCTCTGTCGGCAGTCCCCGGATCCGGCACACCATACGCGCTCAACAATTCACTGGCGAATGCTGAAGCTATCGGTATTGGTGAGGTCGAAGGTCCGGAAGATGTCGTTCTGGACCGGGACGACAATCTTTATGCGGGCACACGGCATGGCGAAATCGTGCGCTATTTCGCTCCAGATTATAAACGCTCAGAAATATTTGCGCATATTGGCGGCTTCCCGCTGGGACTTGCGATCGACCGTGACGGATCCATCAAGTCTTGCGTGGGCGCGATGGGTTTATATTCTGTTGCACAGAATGGCACGGTCAGCGAATTATCTACGGAGACAAGCCGTTCCCTTTTTTCTGTTATCGACGATGCACGATTGCGTGATCCGAATGATTGCGACATCGACCGTCATGGTCGGGTGTGGTTTACGGATTCGACGACACGTTATGACGCCCATGACTGGGCTCTGGACTCAATTGAGAGCCGACCCACCGGGCGCTTGTTGGTGTATGATCCGAAAACTGGCAAAACACGGACGGTCCTTAAAAATCTCCGCTATGCCAATGGCGTTTGCATAGCCCATGACGGCCAGTCACTGCTCTTGGCAGAGTCGTGGGCCTGCTCGGTTCACCGTTACTGGATTGAGGGGCCAAAGGCTGGCACTCTTGAAACAGTTATCCGCGACATGCCGGGTTATCCGGATAATATCAACCGGGCTTCCGATGGCACTTACTGGATGGCGTGGCTGGGGATGCGCACACCAAGTTTCGATCTTGCGTTGCGCAATCCCGGTATGCGCAAGCGCATGACCCGGCGCCTCCCGCAGGATGAGTGGTTGTTCCCCAATATCAATACGGGCGGCGTCGTGAAATTTGATGATTCAGGAGCCATTGTCGCAACCCTTGGCGATTTGGGCGGCGCAAGCCATCCTATGGTGACGTCAATGCGTGAGCACAAAGGCTTTCTTTATATTGGCGGTATTCTCAATAACCGGATTGGTCGCATCAAGATTGATGGAGCTGATCCGGACTGGACGGGCTGGAACTCCTATTGGGGAGAGGTAAAATGAGTTTCATTGACCACCTTCTTGATCCGTTTCGTGGCAAGGCCATAACGATCCCACCCTATGACGGTGCATACAAACCCAATACTGCGCTGGATGATGCCCCGGTTCTTCTATCGCATAAAGCGCCGGATAATCTCGTGCTTTGGTCGCGCGCACCCGTCTTCTCATCTGGTGCTTCGGTGTTCAGAATTACAGATGCAACGGCTGAGGAAATCGCGAGTTACGACGCCGATATTTCCGCATTGGCTGTGCTTTCCGATGATACTCTGATTGTTGCGCTTGATAGTGGCAAGTTGCTCATTCAAGGTGGCATACATGACGGCAAGATTTTTGATCGTCTTGGTTCAAACGTGCTTCTTTGCTCAACGGCTGTCTCGGTAATCGACGCGACAACCATTGTCCTGACAGTAGGCTCTGCCACATATGCCCCGTCTGACTGGGTTGTCGCGCTCATGAACAAACAGGCGACCGGGTCTGTGTGGAGGCTTGATATTGTTTCCGGGAACGCAACTCTTCTGGCAGAAGGGCTTGCATGGCCATCAGGTGTTCAAGTTAATCGTGATGGCTCGATACTGGTCAGCGAAGCTTTTGCGCACCGCATTATTCGCATTGATGCTGGAGCGGGCGTAACGCCGGTTCTGACCAGAATTCCGGGTTATCCGGGCAGACTTTCGCCTGCACGCAATGGTGGTTTCTGGCTGTCAGTTTTCGCACCCCGAAATCGACTGATCGAGTTTGTCTTACAGGAGAAGGCTTTCCGTCGCGACATGCTCGCAACGATTGAGCGCGAATACTGGATTGCGCCAGCCCTGTCTTCTGGCTCTGACTTTCTTGCGCCACTGCAATGTGGATCAGTGCGTACGATGGGAGTTCACAAACCCTGGGCGCCATCGCGTTCATATGGTCTTGCGGTGCGGCTCGATAGTCAGTGCCTGCCGGAAGAAAGTTTCCATAGCCGTTCTGATGGAAACCGTCATGGATTGACGTCGATATTGGACACAGGCTCGTCGGTGCTTGCAACGGTCAAAGGAGCTGATCTGATTGTCGAGCTTGGTAAAGGTGATGGGCAATGACAGTTCTGCTGGAAACCAAAGCGATCACGAAGTCTTATCACGGGAATGTCGCCGTTAATGCGGTTGATTTCGACCTTCGCCCGGGTGAGGTGCACGCACTGTTGGGTGAAAATGGCGCGGGAAAATCAACGCTCAGCAAATTGCTCGCCGGTGTTGTGGAAGCGAGTTCTGGTAAGCTTATTCTGAACGGAAAAGAAATCAAGTTTTCTGGTCCTGCCGATGCCTTGCAAAAGGGTATCGCTATGGTCTTTCAGGAAACGAGTCTTGTGCCCTCGATGACTGTCGCTCAGAATCTCTATCTTGGCGATGAGAAAGCATTCAACCGCTTGCGCGGCATTACCATTGCGGCACAACAATTTCTGCAATCGCTGAATTTTACTGTAGATCCCACAGCCAATGTTTCGACGCTTGGTGCTGCAAAACGCCAGATGGTGGAGATCGCGCGCGCAGTTCGGCTAAACGCGAAAATCATCATTTTTGATGAACCAACAGCGACTTTGACACCTGAAGAACGCAAGCATTTTTTCGCACTCGTCAGGCGGTTGAAAAAACGCGGCGTAACCATCGTTTTCATCAGTCATGCTCTCGAAGAAGCTCTGCTTATCTCAGACCGCATCACCATCATGCGTGACGGTGAGAAGGTGATGACAGAGAATACCGTTAATCTCGATCAGGCGAAGATTGTTCAGGCAATGATCGGGCGCGCTTCTGTCGAGGGTTCCCAGCCACGCCGAGCTATTCGCCCTGCTGGTCCGCGTATCCTATCGGTAGAAGATGTGTCTATGGGGGCGATGGTCCGCAACACATCCTTCTCAGTTTTTGAGGGCCAGACGACTGGTATTTTCGGGCTTGTTGGTTCGGGCAGAACCGAGATCGCCAAGATCATTGCCGGCGTTTTAAAACGTAATTTTCTGCGTGGCGGAACCATCGAATATCGTGGAGAGCCGGTGCGTTACACCACGCCACGTGAGGCCGTGCGGGACGGGATCGTTTATGTCACTGAAGACCGTAAGGTTGATGGCTTCTTTGAAACCATGTCTATCGCTGAAAATCTTTATGCGGGACTTCTGGCTGCTGGTTTGGAACGGCTGCCAGTTGTCAGCTATAAGGAAATGAAGGCGCTCGCAGATACATGGCGAAATAAGCTCGCTATCAGAAGCATTGATTCAAAGGCACAGGTCATTGAGCTTTCAGGCGGTAATCAGCAGAAGGTTGTCATCAGCAAGGCGCTTGTACAGAAGCCCAAACTTATCATTTTTGATGAGCCGACGCGTGGTGTAGATGTGGGCGCGATTTCTGAAATTCACAGCTTGATTGAAGGTCTTGCAGATCAGGGACTGGCTGTTATCGTTATCTCCTCGTATCTTCCGGAAATTCTAGCTCTTTCAGATCGAATTCTGGTCTGCCGCCAGGGACGCATCGTTGAGGAATTCTCACCGCTGACAGTCACTGAGAAAGACATCATGTATGCTGCTGTGCACTGATAAAATGTGTTGAACAGATAAGCGGCGGTTGTATGGAAAAGCTACCCAAGTGCATCATGCCAAAGGCGAGGGTATCTGATTAAGCCGCTTCCTGCAAAAGAGAAGCAAAAACCCCGGCGGGTGTCTTAAATCCAAGACACTTGCGCGGGATTGTATTGAGATTATGGGCGAGGGCAGTCAACTGCGTCTGGCTGACTTGTGTCAGGTCCGTGTTGCTGAGCAAAATACGGTCGAATGCGCTTGTTGATGTTCTCAATAGCACCTTTTTGCCATAGTGAGTTTCGATCACAAAACCAACTTCTGGCCCCATTCCATCTTCCAAAGCCCGATAAGCCATAAACTCGGAACATAGATTGTTTCGGCACACAGACGTATTGCGCTCAGGATATAGCTAACCACATGAATTCATTGGAATGTTGCACTTTAGAATAGAATGTACCCCGGCTACGTACTGCAGTCGCATAAGATAGATTATGGAACCAATATGCCTTCATGATGATTTAAATTTTGAGGTAAGAATGACGCAGATAATTCACATCGCATCCAGCCGAAGTAATTCCTCAAGCACAGTCGATGCTTCCGAATCGTATGATGGAACGCTGTGAGGCATGCGCGATAACTCCTAAACTCCCGAAATGCTCGGCTTTTCTATGTATGATCTTCTCAATTGTACGGGCAATTTCGTGTGAAGCGTACCCATCCCAAGAAATTGGCTTTGACGGAAAGTACTTAATTAGCGTAATTAATTCATAGCCTTACTATCTTTCCTTGCAAGCTTGAATCTTATCCATAAGATATGACTCATTTCGAAAATTACCAAGGAGGGGTACTTAGTGTTTCGTAAAACTTTAATGACGGGTGTTTGTCTTGTGGCGCTTATGGGAGCGGCGGCGGCAGAGGTAGTTCTCAACCGGGGTAATGATACAGATCCGGCGACGCTCGACCATCATCGCACATCGACAGTATCTGAAGGAAACGTTCTTCGTGATCTTTACGATGGCCTGACAATCCAAAATGCTGATGGTGAAGCAGTACCCGGTGTTGCGAAGTCATGGGATATTTCGGAAGACGGTTTGGTTTACACTTTCCATCTGCGTGATAACGCAAAATGGTCGAATGGCGATCCGGTAACTGCTGGTGATTTCAGCTTCGCTTTTCACCGTCTGATGGACCCAAAGACAGCCGCCGGTTATGCAAGCATGTTGTTTGTCATCAAGAACGCGGAAGATGTTGCTGGAGGCAAAAAGCCAGTTGACGAACTCGGAGTTGAAGCTGTCGATGACCATACGCTGAAAGTGACGCTGAACTCCCCTGCTCCCTATTTCCTCGAACTTCTGACGCACCAAACTGGCTTCCCATTGCATAAGAAGAGCGTTGAAGAAAATGGCGATAAATTCACGACGCCCGGCAAGCTTGTAACGAACGGCGCTTACGAACTGGTCAGCTTCACGCCGAATGACAAGATTGTCATGAAGAAGAACCCTAATTATTACGAAGCGGATCAGGTAAAGATCGACACGATCAACTGGATTCCCTTTGAAGATCGTGCCAGCTGCATGCGCCGCTTCGAGGCAAAGGAAGTCCAGATTTGCTCTGATGTGCCTGCTGAGCAAATGGATTACGTGAAGAAGAACCTTGCCAATGAATTCCGCTTGGCGCCTTATCTTGGCGTTTATTATCTGCCAGTGAAGGGCAAGACTGCGGACAGCAAACTAAAAGACCCGCGCGTGCGTCAAGCAATTTCAATGGCCATTGATCGCGACTTCATTGCCGATCAGGTCTGGCAGGGCACGATGCTTCCGGGGTATTCACTGGTTCCTCCTGGCATCAATCACTACGTGAAAGACGCGCCTAAGCTTGACTATTCCGACGACATGCTGGATCGCGAAGACAAGGCTAAGGAGCTTCTGAAAGAAGCAGGTGTTGAGCCGAATACGCTTTCGATTGAGTTGCTTTACAACACCTCTGAAAACAACAAAAACACGATGGCAGCTATTGCTGACCAGCTCGGTAATATTGGCGTCAAAGCCTCATTGAACGAAACCGAAGGCGCAACATATTTTAACTTCCTGCGTGAAGATGGTCCGTTTGATATTGCACGTGCCGGTTGGATCGGTGACTACAACGATCCGCAGAACTTCCTTTATATTGCGCAGAGCGATGTCAGCTTCAATTATTCAAAGGTGAAAAACCCTGAATATGATGCGAAGATGGCTGAAGCAGCGAAGATCCTTGATCTGGATGCCCGTGCCAAGGTTCTGGCTGAAGCCGAGCAGCTCAAGCTTGACGATATGAGCAATATTCCAATTCTTTATTATTCCTCCCGCGCACTTGTTTCCGACAAGGTCGACGGTTGGAACGACAATTTGATGGATAGCCACAAAACACGTTGGCTGTCTCTCAAACAATAATTTTTAGCTTGGGCTGCGCCTGTTGGCGCAGCCCTATTTTACGACGTCGCATAGCCGGAATAGGGCTTTCCCAACGAATATTTGATTTTGAAAAGAGGTTTTTGTTCAAGAAATAGGCCCGAAAACTCTGCTTTTTGCAGGTTGTTTAATTTTTAATTCATATGGGAGTTTGAGATGTTTCGTGGAATTTTACTATCAAGCGTTTGCCTATTGTCTCTTTGCTCAGTTTCTTCGGCAGCGATTACGCTCAATCGTGGAAATGACACCGACCCTTCCACATTGGACCAGCAACTTACAACGACAGTTCAAGAAGACCGTGTTCTTAGGGACCTTTATGAAGGCCTCGTTGCGCAGGATAGCCACGGCAAGGCTATTCCGGGCGCTGCGAAAGCTTGGGAAATATCTTCAGATGGTCTCAACTACACATTTCACATGCGCGAGAATGCAAAGTGGTCGAACGGCGACCCTGTCACTGCCGGTGATTTCGAATTTTCGTTCAAACGCCTGATGAATCCTGAAACGGCGGCTGGCTATGCCAGTATCCTCTATGCAATCAAAAATGCTAAGGAGATTGCGACAGGTAAGATGCTGGTTGATGAATTAGGTGTCAAAGCGCTTGATGATCAAACGTTGCGCATAACGTTAAATGCCCCTACTCCCTATTTCATTGAATTGCTTACGCATAATACAGCTTATCCAGTCAATCAAAAGGCGGTCAAAGAGTTCGGGTCAAAGTTCACGCAGCCCGGGCATATGATCAGCAATGGCGCTTATCAACTTGTCAGTTTTAATCCAAACGACAAGATTACCCTGAAGAAAAATCCTTTTTATTGGGATGCTGAGCATGTTCAGATTGATCAAGTGAACTGGGTTCCATTTCAGGATCGCTCAAGCTGTATGCGCCGTTTCGAGGCTAAAGAGATTGATATTTGTTCCGATGTTGCTGCTGAACAGATGGATTACGTAAAGAACAGTCTCGGCCAAGAGTTCCATCAAGCACCTTTGCTCGGAATTTATTATATCGACATCAAAGGCGAGCCTGACAGTAAACTACGTGATCCGCGCGTTCGTCAGGCAATATCGATGACAATTGATCGTGATTTTCTATCACAGGAAGTCTGGCGCGGAACAATGCTGCCAGCAGGTTCGATGGTTCCGCCTGGTATTAATGATTATGTTTTTGATGCGCCAAAGCTGAGTTTTGCTAATCAGGACGTTCTTGATCGTGAAGACAAAGCAAAAGAGCTTTTAGAAGAAGCGGGTGTTGCGCCCGAAAGTCTTTCGATCGTGTTGCGCTATAGCACATCTGAAAACCACAAGAACACAATGGCGGCGATTGCCGACATGCTCAAAGATATTGGTATCAATGCAACGCTCGACGAAGTCGATGGCACGACCTATTTCAATTACCTTGAGCAGAAAGGCATGTTCGATGCCGCGCGCGATGGCTGGGTTGGGGATTACAATGATCCGAACTCGTTTCTGTCACTCTTCACGAGCGACAGCTACTTTAACTACGCGCAATGGTCGAACAAGGACTATGACGCGCTGATGGCGAAATCTCAATCCACAACCGACCCCAAAGAGAGAGGTAAAACCCTCGCTGAAGCGGAGAAAATATTACTTGAAAAAGGGGCGGCAATTCCCCTGCTCTACTATTCATCGACGGCACTCGTTGCCGATAAGGTCAAAGGCTACGACGATAATCTGATGAACTCTCACGCTACGCGCTGGCTATCGATAAAAGGCTAAGTAAAACAATACCCATAATGGGATTTGCTGAATCATATCAAAGTGGTTCAGCAAAGGAGGATAACTGAAATGCTGGGCTACACGCTCCGACGATTGGGTAGTGCAATACCCACGATCTTTATAATAGTCACTTTGACATTCTTTCTTATACGGCTCGCGCCGGGTGGTCCTTTCGACCTTGAGCGCCCGATTGATCCGCTCATTCTCGAAAATCTCAAGAAGGCCTATAATATGGATGCGCCGCTCTGGCAGCAGTATCTTATTTATCTGGGCAATCTTGTGCAGGGTGATCTTGGCCCGAGCTTTACGCGTCGAGACTTTACCGTCAACGACCTGTTTGCATCGGGGTTGCCCGTGTCAATTATGCTTGGATCGTTAGGTCTGGCACTAGCCACTGTTCTTGGAACTATTCTCGGTACGATGGCGGCACTCAGGCAGAATTCATCTGTCGACTATTTTGTCGTAGCAGTGGCTACATTCGGCATTACGACTCCAAACTTTGTCGTTGCCCCCCTACTCAGCCTCTTATTTGGTGTGATCCTCGGTTGGGTTCCGGCTGGCGGCTGGTCATCTGCAAATGTGCTTTACTGGATATTGCCAGTTCTGACACTGGCTTTGCCGCAAGTTGGCGTCATCGCGCGTTTGGTGCGTGGTGCAACCATTGAAGCTCTGCGTGCTAATCACGTTCGCACTGCGCGTGCTTACGGTTTGCCAGCACGCGTCGTCGTGGGCGTACATGCTTTGCGTGCTGCGATGTTGCCGGCGGTTTCCTATCTCGGACCAACTGCTGCGGGCTTGCTCACCGGCTCAGTTGTGGTTGAAACAATTTTCGGCATTCCCGGTATTGGCCGCTATTTCGTGCAGGGCGCTTTGAGCCGCGACTATACCCTTGTCATGGGTACGGTCGTCGTCATCTCGATCTTTGTCGTGGTGTTTAACCTGATCGTCGATCTTCTTTATGCATGGCTTGATCCGAGGGTTCGCTATGACTGATTTTACAGCAGCAGTAGAAACTGAAAAGCTCGGTTCCGTTCAAAGCCGTTCGCTCTGGCAGGATGCATGGCTTCGCCTGCGCAAGAACAAGGCCGCCGTTACGAGTGCAATTGTTCTTGTTGTTCTGGCATTGGCTGGCATTTTTGGGCCAATGGTTAGCCCTCATCCTTATGATAAAATCTACCCGCAGTTCGTGCGTGTTGCACCAAGCCTTGAAGCCTATCCACGCGCAGATACGATCATACCCGGCCTCGATCGCGAATTGGCGCGTGCAAGGCTTCAATCAACTGCAGAACCAGAATTGAGCGGAAATAGTATCGTCGTAGACTTTACCGCCCAACGACCGACTGATGAGCGCGTGTTGCGCTACTTCCAGCGTTCAGACCTGTTTAGCAATCCACGGATCGAACTTGCAGCCGACGGACTTTCCGGCAAACTGACATTGAACGTAGCGCGTAATTATTTCGTTCTGGGCACTGATAATCTCGGCCGTGATCTGTTGACACGTATTTTTATCGGCGTTCGTATCTCGCTGGCGATTGGCTTGCTGGCTTCCGCCATGGCACTGGTGCTTGGGGTCGGTTATGGCGCCATTTCTGGCTATCTCGGCGGTCGCGTCGATAATGTGATGATGCGTCTGGTGGATATTCTCTATTCCCTGCCCTTTATCTTCTTCGTCATATTGATGCTCGTCTTCTTCGGGAGGTCGATATTCATCATTTTCATTGCTATTGGTGCAACGGAATGGCTGGATATGGCGCGCATTGTGCGTGGTCAAACGTTAAGTCTCAAACGACAGGAGTTTGTGCAGGCCGCCGAAGCCCTTGGTGCAACACGACGTGGTATCATCACGCGCCACATCATTCCCAATGCGCTCGGTCCGGTGATCGTCTTTGTCACGCTTCTTGTGCCCAAAGCTATCCTGCTCGAAAGCCTATTGTCCTTTTTGGGCCTTGGCGTGCAGGATCCCCTCACCTCGCTCGGCCTCCTCATCTCGGAAGGCGCACAGAACATGCGCGGCGCAAGCTGGCTCCTGATCTGGCCTGCCGCAACCCTCACCATCATCCTGTTTGCGCTGAACTTCCTGGGCGACGGCCTGCGCGACAGTCTTGACCCGAAGGATCGCTGAGATGACAAAAGAAAATATTCTGAGCGTTCGCGATCTCCGCGTCACTTTTGATACAAATGATGGTCCCGTTGATGCTGTGCGCGGCATCAATCTCGATGTGAAGGCTGGCGAAACAATCGCAATCGTTGGTGAATCCGGTTCTGGCAAAAGCCAGACCACCATGGCAATGATGGGGTTGCTGGCACAAAACGGTAAAGCGACCGGACAAGCGCTTTATCGTGGCCAAGACTTGATCGGCATGTCCGATAAGGCACTCAACAAAATCCGCGGCGCAAAGATCACCATGATCTTTCAGGAGCCGATGACATCGCTTGATCCACTTTATCGGATAGGCGATCAGCTGGCAGAACCTCTACGCTATCATGGCGGTATGAGCAAGAAACAGGCGCGGCCACGTATTCTGGAATTGCTGAAGCTCGTCGGCATTCCTGAACCGGAACGCCGTATCGATAGCTACCCTTATGAGCTTTCAGGTGGTCAGCGCCAGCGCGTGATGATTGCCATGGCGCTCGCTAATGAGCCGGATATTCTCATTGCCGATGAGCCGACAACCGCGCTTGATGTCACCATTCAGGCGCAAATTCTCGACCTGCTGGCTGATCTTCAGCAGCGGCTGGGGATGGCGGTTGTGTTCATTACCCATGATCTTGGTATTGTGCGCCGCTTTGCCGACCGCGTCTATGTGATGCGTTCGGGTGAAGTAGTGGAAACCAACGAGACGGAAAAGCTTTTTACCGCACCAGAGCATCCCTATACGAAGATGCTGCTTGATGCAGAGCCAGAAGGTGAAAAGCTGTCTCCGCCTGCAGAAGCGCCGGTCCTTATCCGTGCTGATAATGTGAAGGTGAACTTCCTTATCAATAAGCCCTGGCTTGGTGCCGCCACCTACATGACGGCGGTAAACGATGTCTCGCTGACCTTGAAAGAAGGTCAGACCATCGGGATTGTCGGTGAATCGGGTTCAGGCAAATCGACGCTTGGCCGCGCGATCCTGCGCCTTCTTCCCTCAGAAGGTCGGATTGCTTATCTGGGTAAAGAGTTGCCGACGGAATCGCAGGCCATGCGGCCCAAGCGCCGTGAGCTTCAGCTGGTGTTTCAGGATCCGTTCGGATCGCTTAGCCCGCGTATGACCGTCGGCCGGATCATCACCGAAGGTCTGCTTATCCATGAACCGAACCTTTCGGCAAAGGAACGGGATCTTCGCGCGCAGGAAGCGCTCCGCGAAGTCGGCATGGACCCGGCAATGCGTAATCGCTACCCGCACGAGTTCTCAGGTGGTCAGCGCCAGCGTATCGCCATCGCGCGCACAATGATCCTGAAACCAAAGGTGATCGTGCTTGATGAGCCGACCAGTGCGCTGGATCGTTCCGTACAAAAGCAGATCGTTACGCTCTTGCGTGATCTGCAGAAGGAACACGGGCTTTCCTATCTCTTCATTAGTCACGACATGGCGGTGGTACGTGCCGTGTCCGACTATGTGATTGTTATGAAGAACGGAAAGATCGTCGAGCAAGGCGATACAGAACAGGTTTTCGATAACCCCTATGAGGATTATACGAAGGCTCTCATGGCCGCAGCGCTGAGCGAAGAGCGGTTTGGTACAAACGATTAAGTTAAATAAAAACGGGGCTTTGGCCCCGTTTTCTTATAAAGTGATATAAATCTAAAATACCAAAGACCGATGGGCGGAAACGCCAGCGGAAACACCATCCGCAACGGACCATGCAACACTATGTGCGCCCCTTGAAATGTCGCCTGCGGCATAGATACCCTGAATACTTGTCGCTTTCATCTCATCAGTTTTGATGGCTTTTCCAAGCGGCATGTCTTCCAATGTGCAGCCGAGTTGCTCAGCGAGCGGGCTGTTTAGGCGATTGGATGGTCCAATGAATAATGCGTCAGCTTGCAACAGGCGACCGTCAGCAAGTTCGATCTCGGAGATGGATGTTCCCTCACCTCTTATGCCTGCGACCGGTTTCGCTTCAATAGTGACGCCACGCTTTTCGAGTTCTGCCAAAGTTGCAGCATCAGGCTCTTCACCGCCATTCAGATAGAATGTGGTCGGTCCCCATTCGGTGATAAGCATGGCTTGATGAGACGACATCGGCGAAAGGTTCAACACGCCCAGTTTTTTGCCGCTGAACTCGTAGCCATGGCAATAAGGGCAATGAATAACCGATTTGCCCCAGCGTTCAGCCAACCCCGGTAAATCTGGCAAAACGTCAGAAATGCCGAAGGCAAAGATCAGTCTGCGCCCACTGACGACCTCGCCTGTATCCAGTTCAATCGAGAAGTCATCAATCTGCCCGGTTCCGTTTACAGCTTTACCCTCCGTTACTCTTACAGTCGGATAGGCTTTAACCTGCTCTTTTGCCGTTTCGAGCATCGCCGCCGGGCTGCTTCCATCCTGAGCCAAGAAACCATGTGAATGTTCGGCAAAGCGGTTGCGTGGCTTGCCTGTATCGATCACGCGAACCGAGCGTCTGCCGCGCGCCACATAGGTCGCCGCCGAAAGTCCGGCAAAGCTGCCACCGATAATAATCACATCATGATGCGTCATGGGCTGTCTCCAAGTCGAAAGTTGCGCCGCGTTCAATCGCGCGCTGATGAAAATCCGCACTCAACATGGCGAGTGTCACTTCGCCAAAACGTTTCAATAAAAGCTCTTCTGCATCGCTGAACGCCTTGTTGAGCGATGCGTTGACGGCCTGCTCGACGAGGCAACCCGGCATTTCTGTGCGATTGCTCATCGCAAGCAGCGACGGTTTGCCTATGGCGTTGTAAATGTCATGCAGCGTGACTTTGCTAAGGTCGCAAGCGATCTCCCATCCGCCGCCATGACCTTTTTCGGAGCGCACATAGCCCTGCTCTCGCAGACCACTCATGACGCGACGCACGACAACGGGATTGGTGCCCATCGCTTTTGCGAGGACTTCGGAGGTCACGGGCTTTTTATACTCAGCCATGTGAAGGAGGACGTGGAGGACGCCCGAAAGTTTGCCATCTTTTTTCATGTAACTTTATATGTTACGAGTCTCCGACTCTGTCAAGAGAGGCGATAATATGAAAGCAGTTTTCGGGACGTTCTTGTGCGGCTTTGTGTTAGAATGACCTTATGATTGATCTGTTTTCCCAGCTTGAAACTCGAGAAAAGCTTGCCGACGGTGCCGTTCTTTTGCGGGGATTTGCGCTCGCAAACGAAGCCGAAATTCTCAACGCCATGCAAGATGTTGAGAATGATGCACCTTTTCGGAATATGACGACGCCAGGCGGATTTCGCATGTCAGTCGCTATGACAAATTGCGGGTCTTTTGGCTGGGTGACGGACCGGAAGGGCTATCGTTACAGCGCCGTTGATCCTGAAACGGAAAAGCCGTGGCCTTCAATGCCGGGGGCATTTCGCGATCTTGCAGAAAGTGCTGCGGACGAAGCTGGTTATCCTGATTTCTTACCGGATGCCTGTCTCATCAATCGGTATGAACCCGGCGCAAAAATGTCTTTGCATCAGGATAAGGACGAGAAGGATTTCGAAAATCCGATTGTTTCTGTGTCGCTGGGACTATCCGCGACATTTCAATTCGGCGGATTGCAGCGCAGTGATCCAGTACGCAAATTCGTGCTGCACCACGGCGATGTGGTCGTTTGGGGTGGACCGTCCCGACTCTTCTATCATGGCATTCTGCCATTGAAGGATGGAGAGTATCCGCAACTTGGTCGAAATCGCTATAATCTTACCTTTAGGAAATGCAACTAATTTGATAAAAGTATTAATAAAAACAATAATATATATATAATACCTAATATGTTAAACTAATAAAATAGATCCCCGGACCTCAGTTTTGAGGTCCGGGTTGTCGTTTATCACGTTAGCGCTTTATCACGTGTTTCGACATTGATGAAAAACGCAATCACACCAGCTAATGCAAGCAGCCCAGCAAATAGTGCGACAGCCACAATGAAGCTCTGGCTGATGACTAGCGCGAGAGCTGATGGTGCTAGCAATCCACCTAGGCGTGCCATAGCGCCCGCAGCGCCCATACCGCTTGCACGCAACGCTGTCGGGAATAACTCAGGAGTTAAAGCATAGAGCGCGCCCCATGTCCCTAGCAATGCAAAGCTCATAATCAGGATCGATGCGCCAACAAGAACCGAGTTTCCCGCAACAGTGAACAGCACACAGGAAGCAGCACTGATGAACAAGAAGGTGATGAGTGTCTTACGACGTCCCCAAGCCTCCACGCCATAAGCCGCAAGCGCATATCCCGGCAACTGTGCCAAAGCGACGATCACCAAGAAACCATAGCCGCGCACGAAGCCAAAGCCATCGCCTGCCAGCTTTGCTGGTATCCATGTGAAGATGCCGTAATAGGACACCGACACGAGGAACCAGATTGCAAGCGTTGTCAGTGTGCGCTGGCGCAGGTTTGGCGATAGCAACTTTTCGTTTGTCACGAGAAGCGGTGCCTCAAGTGTAGCTTTCGGAGGCAGTTCCTGTTTGCCATTCTTGCGCAGAACGCGGTTCATGACCGCCTTGGCTTCTTTTTCCTGCCCGGATTTGAGCAGGTGCATCGGCGATTCAGGAACCCAGAAACGCAACCAGATACCGATCAAAGCTGGAGCAGCGGTTACCACGAAGATATAACGCCATGCATCGGCAACACCGGCAAGGCTTGCTGCCCATGCAGCCAGAGCAATAATCACCGTCCCCACAGCCCAGAAACCTTCCAGCATCACCAGCCAGCGACCGCGATTTTTGGAAGGCAGAAACTCCGCCATCATCGCATAATCGACGGGCAATGTGCCGCCAACAGCAACACCTGTGAGAAAGCGGAGGCCAAGCAGGATTGCGAAATTTGGTGAGAAAGCCGAAAGCAAACCGAAAATGGCATCGCACCCCACTGTGATAAGCAACACGCGACGGCGGCCGTATTTGTCTGCCAATCTGCCAAATGCTGCAGCACCGATCAGCATGCCTAAAAAGAAGAGTGTCCCCGTCTGCAAAGCTTGCGGAACCGTGAGGCCAAACGTCAACGCGATTGATGCAGCAGTGAAGCCTACGGCAAGAACCTGCATCGCGTCAGCGGCCCATACCAGTCCGAATACGCCGAGAAGATTACGCTGGAAGGGGCCGGTTCCGGCCTGATCGAGCGTTTGTTCGATAGTAATTTTCATGCCGCGTAGATCCCCTTGTTCGGCCGAAATTTCTTAACGCCGCATTTGCTGCGCCTCTAATAGGCACGAGTCAACACAGGAAAACCAAACCGGCCAATACTTTTGCTTAAATTGAGCATAAGTAGTCATAGCTGTGCTTTTTTCGTCACGCTTGGAAGTGGTTTCTTTGCAATTGAAAAGCGCTTATCACTGCTAGCACTGAACAGTGAGGGATCGATATGAGTCTGACGGCGCGGGATTTTGGTATTGTTTGTGGTGAAATGCCGACAGGCAAGCAAAATACGATCACCGATGTTGCGGGAGTGCTTGTCGGGCATCATACGTTACACGATGGCGATATAAATACTGGCGTCACGGCGATCCTGCCGCATTCGGGCAATCTTTATCGCCGGAAAGTTCTTGGTGCGGTCGATGTCATTAATGGCTTTGGAAAAAGCATTGGTCTGATGCAGGTTGAAGAATTGGGGAATATTGAAACCCCTATCCTGCTTACCAATACATTTGGCGTCGGCACCTGCGCCAATGCGCTTATTCGTGAAGCGATTATAGCCAATCCAGATATTGGGCGCACCACTGCCACAGTCAATCCTGTCGTGCTGGAATGCAATGACGGGCCTTTCAACGACATTCAGGCGATGGCTGTTACTGAGGAGCATGCACAGCTTGCGTTGAAAAATGCCAGCAGCAGTTTTGCGCAGGGCAATTTCGGTGCTGGAACCGGCATGACCTGCTTTGGTTTCAAGGGCGGTATCGGCAGTGCGTCCCGTCGCTTTACGCTTAATGGAGCCGATTATCATCTTGGCATTCTCACGCTCACCAATTTCGGGCGTACGGGTGATCTCGTTCTGCCGGATGGACGCAGGCCGTCGCCCAAAACCATAGCTCAACCGGAAAAGGGTTCAGTCATCGTTATATTGGCAACCGATGTTCCGCTTGAGCATCGCCAACTCAAGCGGGTTGTCAAACGCTGTGGCGCCGGGCTGGCTCGGCTTGGTGCTTTCTGGGGCAATGGCAGCGGTGACATTGCGCTCGGGTTCTCAACGGCTGTAACGTTTGATCACGATGAGCAGCGCGATCTTGTGGCAATGCAGTGTCTGAATGAGAATCGGATCGATATTCTTTTCCGCGCAGCAGCCGAAGCCACACAGGAAGCCGTGCTGAATTCGATGTGCGCTGCAGAAGCCTTTGTTGGTCGCGGAGGAAACCGCCGCATTTCCTTGTCTGACTGGTTGAGACAAGCTGAGTCTCAGTGAGTCTCGAAATGAGCGTTATCCGGATAAGTGGCCTACCTGTTCACCATAACAGCTTAACCCAACAAACATTATATTTTAGATTAGAAAAATACTTTAATATTATGATTTATAATTAAGTTTAAGATCGATAAACGCTATCATCGCTTTAGCCGCAATATATCACACTGAAGAAATTTGTCGTTTTTGAGTGAATTATGAAGGGGGTTGTTAACCTTCATTTTTTATTACTAAGGCTCATTCGGGCGACATATCTATGGTTCAGGTATCATGCGTAATTTGAGAGAAAATCTTCCCCATACTGATGGCAATCGTGCAGAGTCTGCTCCTGAGCAGAAGCCGCAGCGCGACCCTTTGGGAGCGCATTCACCAGACTCCGACGGCGCATGGAAATCATATTTTTCGCTAGGCGCGAATGTTCGTTTTACACGGACACCAGAGATTGATCTGGTTCGCCGCCGCGGTGAAGATTTGCCCGATATTAATGGGCGCGCAAAGCCTGCTGTTGTAGAGGCTGCGCCAATCGAGATCGAAAAGGTTGCGGTAGTTCAGCCAATGGCTGTTGCAGCACTTCAGGAATCTGTTTCACAGAATATGGTTCGTACGCCAGTCGCGCCTGTGCCTCCTGTTCTTCATACGCCCGTTATCCAGCCAGTCGAAACTGCACCAGTGCAGTTTTCTTCGGAGATTGAAGCAACATCCGCATCAGATGTTTCAGCAGCGATTTCAGCATTTGCACATCTGTCTGACTTTGCTTTTTGGGAAAGCTTTGATTTCGATAGCGCACCAGTTCAGCCAGTATCGGTTGTTGCAGAAGTTGCAACGCCAAAGCGTGCTGTACCGACTGTTGAATCGATCATCGCACAGTTCCGCACGGTTGAATGGAATAAAGCCAAGCCTCAGGAAGCACCTGTTGCTGTCGTAGAACAGCCTGCTCCGGTTGCTGAAGTTGCTCAGCCTGTTCAGGTTACTCCAGCTCCACAGCCAGTTGCCGCTCGTGTTGCAGAAGTGAAAATTGAAGCACCTCGTGCGCCTATCGAAGTGGCTGCGCCTAATGCACCTGTCGAAGCCGTCGCTGACGTTGCTGCCGAAACGACTGAAGATGAAGTCGTGCTTACTGTCGCTGAAGCAGAAGAGCATGTGGTTGAGGAAGTTGCAGCACCTGCACCTGTTGCAGAAGCGCCAAAGGTTGAAGCCCCCGCGAAGACAGCCCCTTCAATAGCTCTTTATCAGCCGCAGCCCCTCCCCCGGACAGAAGCTGTCGTCATCCATGGCGACTATGAATTTCCGCCGCGTGATCTGCTGCAGGAGCCGCCTTCGCTTGATGGAAATGTCATCACGCAGGAAATGCTTGAGCGCAGCGCGGGCCTTCTCGAAAGTGTGCTGGAAGACTTCGGCGTGCGTGGTGAAATCATCCATGTTCGTCCCGGCCCTGTCGTCACGCTCTATGAATTTGAACCGGCACCCGGCGTAAAGTCTTCGCGTGTGATTGGTTTGTCTGACGACATTGCACGTTCCATGTCGGCATTGTCTGCACGTGTAGCGGTTATTCCGGGTCGCAACGTCATTGGCATTGAACTTCCAAACGCCAGCCGCGAAACCGTTTATCTGCGAGAAATGATTGACTCTCGTACGTTCGAATCCTCGAACTATCGTTTGCCGCTTTGCCTAGGCAAAGGAATTGGTGGTGAGCCCATCATCGCAGAACTTGCAAAGATGCCTCATCTGCTCGTAGCTGGCACCACCGGTTCGGGTAAGTCTGTCGCCATCAATACGATGATCCTGTCGCTGCTCTACCGCTTCAAGCCGGAAGAATGCCGCCTGATCATGGTCGATCCAAAGATGCTGGAACTCTCCATCTATGATGGCATTCCGCACCTTCTGACCCCGGTTGTGACCGATCCGAAGAAGGCCGTTGTGGCTTTGAAATGGGCTGTGCGCGAAATGGAAGATCGCTATCGCAAGATGGCACGTCTGGGCGTTCGCAACATCGAAGGCTTCAATCAGCGTGCAGCGTCTGCCAAGGGCAAGGGCGAAACCGTCATGTGCACGGTGCAGTCCGGCTTTGACAAGGAAACCGGCGAAGCAACTTATGTTCAGGAAGAACTCGACCTGACGCCAATGCCATATATCGTCGTGATTATCGACGAAATGGCCGATCTGATGATGGTTGCCGGCAAGGACATCGAAGGCGCTGTGCAGCGTCTGGCACAGATGGCGCGTGCGGCTGGTATCCACCTTATCATGGCGACGCAGCGTCCTTCGGTTGATGTTATCACCGGTACGATCAAGGCCAACTTCCCGACACGTATTTCGTTTCAGGTTACATCGAAGATCGACAGCCGCACCATTCTTGGTGAAATGGGTGCCGAACAGCTTCTCGGTCAAGGCGATATGCTGCATATGGCCGGTGGTGGCCGTATCGTTCGCGTCCATGGACCATTCGTGTCCGATGAAGAAGTTGAAAAGGTCGTCAATCATCTGAAAGAACAGGGCCGTCCGGATTATCTGGCGACTGTAACCGAAGATGAGGAAGATGAAGACACAGCGCAGGACACAGCAGTATTTGACGCTTCGGCCATGGGTTCGGAAGACAGCGACGATGTCTATGAGCAGGCTGTGAAGGTTGTTTTGCGCGATAAAAAGTGCTCAACTTCTTACATCCAGCGCCGCCTCGGCATTGGCTACAACCGTGCGGCTTCACTTGTTGAGCGCATGGAACAAGAAGGTCTTGTTGGTGCTGCGAACCATGTCGGCAAGCGTGAAATTCTAACCGGCAATCGCGACTAAGTTTAAAATCACGAGCTATAAATTGCCGGGTTGCACGAGCGACCCGGCTTTTTCATATGCATATGTAAGGGCTTACGCAGGGTTGTATTTGGTGCTTGTCAAGCTCCCCAATAAGGTTAATAATCTCTTCATTCGCACATTCTTGACTACCGGACGGAGTAGCCTTTGAGGCTTCGGCCGTACCCAAAAACAGGGAGAATGATCGATGAGAAGCATTACTATCGGACCAAGTGCAAAGCACACGCCTGTCACAACCCAGATGCTCCAGAATGCTCAAACGCAAATGCAGAAGCCTTCTGAAGATAAGACGCAAGTTTGCAATGTTCTTCGCCTCTCGAAAGGCGGCTACTCACATCGCAGACGCCGAGTTCAAAAAAGCGCATAAAAAATTTGAATAATTTAAAGCGCCGCATCCGGTCAGAGAGATGTCGGCGCTATTTCTTATTGCGCAATCACGTTCTTTTGCCTTGGTCACCCTTTATCGCAAGGCGCATATGGAGTATTTCAAGCGGCAATTCTCCCCCATTGCTCAGGAATAACTTATGATAACGCCCATGCAAGCCAGTTCGACACCACAAAAGAAGAAACCGCGCTTCTTCCTTGGCTTCATGGCTGTTCTGGGGGCGCTGTTTTTCGCATTGTTTCTGAGCCTTGGCATCTGGCAAGTGGAGCGCCTGCAATGGAAGCTTGACCTGATTGCCCGCGTTGATGCGCGCGTTCATGCGGAGCCGGTTGCGGCTCCGGGCAAAGACGACTGGGCCAATGTCAATCAGGCCGATGATGAGTACCGGCATGTTACGCTAACCGGCTCTTACCTCAATGACAAGGAAGTGTTAGTTCGTGCGTTGACCGAACGCGGTTTGGGCTTTTGGGTGCTGACGCCGTTGCGTTCAAATGATGGTACACTGACCTTCATCAATCGTGGCTTCATTCCGGATGCCAAGCGAGATCCATCTTCACGCGTAGAAACGCAAATCGCTGGCGAGACGACTGTAACTGGTCTTCTGCGTCTGCCCGAACCTGATGGCTTCTTCCTGCGTCCCAATGATCCCGCACGCAATGAGTGGAACTCGCGTGATGTCAAAGCCTTCGCCGAAAAAGAAGGCTTGGGCAGTGTCGCGCCCTATTTCATTGATGCAGATGCAAAGTCCAATTCCGGCAAGGTACCCATTGGCGGTCTGACGGTTGTTACTTTCCGCAACAACCATCTGTCTTACGCAATCACATGGTTTGCGCTTGCAGCTATGATTGCCGGTGCTGCCGTTTTTGTCTGGCGACACGAGAACAAGTCAAAAGACTAAGCATGCAGGGCGTGGCCGAGTGCTTTCATGCTGGCCTCGGCAAAGCCTTCTCCGAGGGTCGGATGAGCATGGATCGTCCCGGCTATATCCTCAAGGCGTGTGCCTGTTTCAACAGCAAGTGCAAAGGCAGATGACAGCTCGGAAATTCCGACACCGACGGCCTGAATGCCAAGTATCAGGTGGTTATCAGCGCGGGCGACAACCCGGATAAAGCCATCTTCCCGCTCGATAGTCATTGCGCGTCCATTGGCCTGAAACGGGAAAATGCCGGTCTGGATATTATGACCTGTCTTGCGCGCTTCATCAGGAGATAGGCCGACTGTTACGATCTCAGGATCAGTAAAGCAGACTGCCGGGATGCAGCGCTTATCCCACGCCTGTTTGCCACCCGCGATGATTTCAGCAACCATTTCGCCTTGCACCATAGCCCGATGCGCAAGCATTGGCTCACCTGTTACGTCGCCGATGGCATAAACGCCGCGCATTGATGTGCGGCATTTATCATCGATGCGGATAAAGCGGCCATCCATATCGAGCCGGATTTCGCTCAAACCCCAGCCATCGGTTTGTGGCTTGCGGCCAACCGTGACCAAAATCCTGTCAGCAGGAATTGAATGCGTCTTGCCATCAGCCAGCAACACCTCCAGCGCTTTCCCATCGATGGATAAGCCTTTGGCAGACGTGTTCGTCAGAACTTCAACGCCGAGGGCTTTCAGCCGTGCCATGATCGGGCGTGTCAGCTCTGCATCATATTGCGGCAGTATGCGATCAGTGGCTTCAACGACGGTCACTTTTGCACCAAGCTTTGCGAATGCCGTACCGATTTCGAGCCCGATATAACCACCGCCAACAATGGCAAGCTTTTCAGGGATCTTATCGAGTGAAAGCGCTTCCGTAGAGGAGATGACATTGCCGCCAAACGGTAGCGACTGAATTTCGACCGGCACCGACCCTGGTGCGATCACGATGTTCTCGGCATGGATAGTCTGGCGACCGGTATCGGTATCCACCACAACGGTTTTACCATCCATAAAACGCGCCTGCCCCTGAAACATTCGCACGCGGGAGCGTTTTAAAAGTCCGGCGACACCGCTGTTCAGGCGATTGACGATGCCGTCTTTCCATTCGAGCGTTTTGGCAAAATCGATCTTAGGACTTTCAGCTGTGATGCCAAGCGCGCCTTTAGACGCGAAAGTCGTGAGGCGATGAAACTCGTCAGCGGCATGGATAACAGCTTTGGACGGTATGCAGCCGACATTCAGACAGGTACCGCCCAGCCGTTTTTTCTCTACCAGAACCGTATCGATACCAAGCTGGCCTGCACGAATACCGCAGACATAACCGCCGGGACCGCCGCCAATGATCAGAAGTTTGCAGGAAATCTCACTCATCCGATCAGCCCTCTACAAAAATCATCGCAGGCGTTTCAAGCAGGCTCTTCAGCTTCTGCACGAATACTGCCGCATCCCATCCATCGATAACGCGATGGTCGAAGCTGCACGACAGGTTCATCATTTTGCGCGGAACAAATTGTGTGCCGTCCCACATCGGGCGCACGGCCATTTTGTTGATGCCGACAATCGCCACTTCGGGCCGGTTGATAATCGGCGTGGTTGCGATGGCGCCTAATGGCCCCAATGACGTGATGGTTATGGTCGAGCCTGTCAGTTCTTCGCGCTTGGCTGTGCCGTTGCGCGCTGCTTCCGTCACTCGGACAAGTTCCGATGAGGCGGCAAAGACAGAAAGGCTTTCCGCGTGGCGAACCACCGGCACGATAAGACCGTTTGGCGTCTGTGTGGCAATGCCCACATGCACACCGCCAAACTGGCGAATTATGTCTGCTTCATCATCGAAATGTGCGTTGAGACCAGGCTGTTCTTTGACTGCCTTGACGATTGTACGGATAACAAATGGCAGCAAGGTCAGGCGCGGACGCCCTTCCTTCTTCTCATTGTTAAGCCCCGTGCGAAGGTCTTCAAGCTGTGTCACATCCACTTCTTCAACGATAGTAATGTGCGGAATATGGCGTTTTGCTTCAGCCATACGCTCTGCAATCTTGCGCCGCAGGCCGATGACCTTGATCTCGTTGATCGAAGTGTCTGCAACATAACCCGACACTGCAGACGCGGCTCCGCTCTCAGTCTGGAAAAAGGCGTCCAGATCTTCATGCGTAATGCGTCCGGCAGGGCCGCTACCTTTGACGCGTCTTAAATCAATGCCTGCGTCGCGTGCGCGCAACCTGACCGATGGTGTTGCCAGCGGTTTTTCACCTTCTGCGCGCACCGGCCCGGCACCGGTAAAAGCCCGGCTTGAGGTTTCTTTTTTCTGCGCAACAGCTTTAGGTGGAACCGGCGTTTGCAACAGCACAGGCGCTTCCGCGCTGGTTGTTTGCGACTGAGGTGTTTCAGCTGGAGTGGCATCTACAGGTTCTGGTGCTTCCAATTTTTGTTCGCTGCTTCCACTTTCTATTTCGAGGCGCACCAGTTCGGAGCCAACAGCAATTTTCTCGCCGATTTCGCCATTCACCGCGATGACTTTACCACTGCGCGAGGAAGGGATTTCAACTGTTGCCTTATCGGTCATGACGGCAGCAAGCAGATCGTCCTCCCGGACAACATCGCCAACCTTAACATGCCATTCGACAAGTTCAGCCTCTGCAACGCCTTCGCCAACATCAGGGAGCTTGATCGCAAAATGAGCCATTTAAGCCTCCATGATTGAAACGAGTGCACGACCGACACGATCTGGTCCGGGAAAATAGGCCCATTCCTGTGCGTGTGGGTATGGCGTATCCCAGCCCGTCACGCGGATGATCGGTGCTTCAAGATGATAGAAACATTCGCGCTGCACGAGTGCCGCAAGCTCGGCGCCGTAACCGCAGGTCAGTGTTGCTTCATGCACAATGACGCAACGCCCGGTTTTCTTAACGGAAGCCATGATTGTTTCCGTGTCGAGTGGGAGCAGCGTGCGCAGGTCGATCACTTCGGCATCGACGCCGGTTTCTTCGGTCGCTGCTAATGCCACGTGAACCATCGTGCCATAGGCCAGAACAGTCACATCGCTGCCTTCACGTCTGATTGCAGCCTTGCCGAGTGGCACGGTATAGTAGCCTTCTGGCACTTCGCCCAGCTCATGCTTTTTCCAGGAAGTGACGGGCTTGTCGTGATGTCCGTCAAAAGGTCCGTTATAAAGGCGCTTCGGCTCGAACATGATGACAGGATCGGGATCTTCAATTGCTGCCAGCAGCAGACCTTTGGCATCGGCAGGCGTTGAAGGCATCACGGTCTTCAGACCGGAAACATGGGTGAAAAGCGCTTCCGGACTTTGGCTGTGCGTCTGCCCACCATAAATGCCGCCGCCCGAAGGCATACGAATAACCATAGGGCATGTAAACTCACCCGCCGAGCGATAACGCATACGCGCAGCCTCTGAGACGATCTGGTCGTAGGCCGGATAAACGTAATCGGCAAACTGGACTTCGATACAGGGGCGCAAGCCGTAAGTCGCCATGCCAATCGCCGTGCCGACAATACCTAGCTCACTGATTGGCGCATCAAAACACCGGTCCCTGCCGTATTTCTTTTGCAGTCCTGCGGTGCAGCGAAAAACCCCGCCGAAATAACCAACGTCTTCACCGAACACGACAACTTTATCATCGCGCTCCATGGCAATGTCATGAGCGTTCTGAATGGCTTCAATCATGGTCATCTTGGACATATATCAGAACCCCGCTTCTTGACGCTGGCGAACAAGATGCGGCGGTGTTTCCGCGTAAACATCTTCGAACATGTCACGCATCGAGGGCTTTCGACCATCGTGAAGTGTGCCGATAGCTTCTGCTTCACGCTGTGCACTGACGACGAGGTCGAGAATTTCCGCTTCTGCTTGCTTGTGCCGCTCATCGGACCAGACGCCACGGTGGATCAGGTGGTTTTTGAGCCGCAGTATTGGATCGCCCAGAGGCCATGCATCGTTTTCAGCCTTCGGGCGATAAGCGGACGGATCGTCAGACGTTGAATGCCCGCCAGCGCGATAGGTCACGTATTCGACAATCGTCGGGCCAAGATTGCGGCGTGCGCGTTCGACTGCCCATTTACCCACCGCATGTACCGCCAAATAATCGTTGCCATCGACACGAAGCGAAGGAATACCAAAGCCGTGGCCGCGCGCCGCAAAGGTACCGGATCCGCCGCGCGCAATGCCCTGAAACGTCGAGATCGCCCATTGATTATTGACGATATTCAGAACAACCGGGGCCTTATATGTGGATGCAAAAACAAGTGCTGCATGAAAGTCGCTTTCGGCAGTCGAACCATCACCAATCCATGCAGCTGCAATTTTGGTGTCGTGGCTGATAGCTGAAGCCATCGCCCAGCCCACAGCCTGCGTGTATTGCGTGGCAAGATTGCCGGAAATGGTGAAGAAGCCATGGTCTTTCGAGGAATACATGACAGGCAATTGGCGACCTTTAAGCGGATCTGCTTCATTTGAGAAAATCTGGTTCATCATGGTGACGAGCGGATAGTCGTCAGCGATGAGAAGCCCTGCCTGCCGATAAGTCGGGAAATTCATGTCGCCTTTACGCAGCGCCTTGCGGAACGCGCAACTGACCGCCTCTTCACCCAGATGCTGCATATAGAACGAGGTTTTGCCCTGCCGCTGCGCCATCATCATGCGGGCATCGTAAGCGCGCAGGATCATCATGTGGCGGAGGCCGTCTTTCAGCTCATCATCGGTCAGCGTACCCGCCCAGGGGCCAACCGCCTCACCTTCGCGATTCAGTACGCGGATGATGCTGAAAGCCAGATCGCGCATTGATTCCGGCTTTTCATCAATCTCGGGACGTCGGACACTCCCTGCCCTCGGTATTTTTACGTGGGAGAAATCCGGCGTATCGCCCGGGCGCCATTCCGGTTCAGGGACATGCAAAGAAAGCACAACATCATCGCTCATGCAGGTGTTCCTCAAAACGTGCATTTAATTTCGAACGAGAGAGCAGATTATTGGTTCCAGCAAAATTGATGCCGGTTCGTCACTGGCTAAGAATACGGCGCAATGACCTCATTTCTCCCATGCGAAGCATTGCTGATTTCCTCCTTCAACACTGCTTTCGTCAGGATGGAGCGGCATGAAAAATAAAGCAATATTATTTTTCTTATCGTGCATTAAATTCTATCAGAACGGTTCTATTGGATTGGATAAATAGCGTAATAAAATTTCTACATTCTTCTAAATGCATTATATAAAAGGAATTTATCGAAATCTTGGACGGTGAATATACGAAATATTATTACAATTCCCATCGCAAAATTAGGGTACCAATTGGTACTATATGCTGCCATTTTTTAGATGACTTATTTTACGCAAAAGAAAACGGCCCGTTTCCGGGCCGCTATCAGAAGCACTTAGTGATGCTTGTTACCTTCACGCGCAAGTTCTGCGGTTGGGTCTCCGTTCAGTCGCTTGCGTGCTCTATCGTCCATTAACTCGTACCACATAGCATTCAGCACAGCGAAAGCGGCTGCGAGTGGTAGGCCAAGAAGCCAGGAAAAATACCACATCTTGCTTTCCTTTCTCGATTATATTGTAAGGGCGATCACAGCCCAATGATGCATTAATAAGCGTGATTGCTTTCGTCCTCGATGTCGCTTTTCTCGACCTTACCCCATAGAACTTTGTAGACCCATGATGTGTAAGCGACGATGAGCGGCAGGAAGATCAACGTCACCACGAGCATGATGAACAGCGTCATATGGCTTGACGATGCATCCCAAACAGTGAGGCTTGAACGCAAGTCAACTGACGATGGCAGGATGAACGGGAACATTGAAACGCCAACTGACGCAATGACCCCAAAGATTGAAACGGCACCAAACAGAATTGGGGCGAGTTCCCTTCCCTTTCGCAGCGCGATAAGCACAAGCAACGGTCCCAGAATACCCAGTGCCGGTGCGATGAGCAGCACAGGATAGTTCATATAGTTATCGAACCAGGCTGCATGATCCAGCTCCACAACCTTGCGCAGCGGATTTGACGGACCATCCGGCACCACAGTGCTGGTGATCTTATAACCCGAAACCCACATCCAGCTGATGATACCAGCAAGGACATACAGGGCTGTGGTTACGATAGCTGCAACACTACCGTAAGCGCGCGCCCGTGCCTGAACCGTACCAGTTGTTTTAAGCACGAGCCACGACGCCCCATGCATAACCAGCATAGAGACAGACAGCAGACCGCATAGCAGCGCAAACGGATTGAGCAAACCGAAGAATGTTCCGTCATAGAAAATCTGAAGATCTCCATTGAAACGAAATGGAACACCCTGCAACACGTTACCGACTGCGACACCAAAGATCAATGATGGCACAAAGCCACCAATGAACAGTGCCCAGTCCCAGCCGGTACGCCATGCATCGCTGTCGCGCTTGGAACGGTATTTGAAACCAACTGGACGCAAAATAAGTGCGAACAATATGGCGAACATCGCCAGATAGAAGCCGGAAAAAGACACTGCGTAAAGCGGCGGCCAGGCGGCAAAGATTGCACCACCACCGAGAACCAGCCAGACTTGATTGCCTTCCCAGACGGGTCCAATCGTATTGATAACCACGCGTCGTTCGATGTCGGTCTTGCCTACAAATGGCAAAAGTGTGCCGACACCGAGATCGAAGCCATCCATTACGGCAAAGCCAATCAGTAATACGCCGAGCAGTACCCACCAGATGACGCGCAGTGTTTGATAGTCCAACAAATCGCTGAGTATCATGTTCTTTACTCCGCTGGCGCAATGCTTGCAGGTGCCAGCTTTGCTTCCGGTTTGCTGTCAGGTTCTGGTCCAGCCTTAATGGCACGCAGCATGAGTGCCATCTCTATGACGAAGAGGACCGTGTAAATTGCGACAAAGCAAACGATGGTGAAGAGAACCGTCGAAGCACCAAGATTGGACACGGCAACGGCTGTCGGCAGAATACCTTCAATAATCCACGGCTGACGCCCGAACTCGGCAACAATCCAGCCCATTTCTGCTGCAATCCACGGAAGCGGTATCGCAAAAACGGCGACTTTTAGCAGGAACGGATAATGATCGAGCTTACGACGCGCAGACAAGACAAAGAATGTCCCCGTCAGCAGAATTAAGAAGAAGCCGATGCCGACCATGATGCGGAACGACCAGAACAACGGCAATACACCGGGCACCGTATCATTCGCCGCCTGTGTAATCTGCGCATCCGTCGCCTGACGCGGATCATCGACATAGCGCTTGAGAAGCAGCGCATAACCCATCCACTGACTGTTATCAGCGAATGCATCTTTCACATCCTGAGAAACAGCATTGGTGTCGTGCGCAGCGCGAATTTGCTGCAATGCATCATAGGCAATCAAACCCTTGCGGATATGCCCCTGCGCATTCTCGACAAGCTGTTCAATTCCTTCGATAGGCGTTGTCAGCGAACGCGTGCCGATAAGACCCATGACCCATGGAATATGCACAGCATAGTGCGTTTCGCGTGCTTCCTGATCAGGAAAGCCAAATGCAGTGAACGAAGCCGGAGCTGGCTCAGTTTCCCACATGGCTTCGATGGCTGCGATTTTCATCTTTTGATGCTCGTTGGCGAGATAGCCACTTTCGTCACCCAGAACGACAACAGAAAGCGATGCCGCGAGACCAAAAGATGCGGCGACCGTCATCGACCGCTTAGCGAGTTCGGTGGAACGGCCTTTCAGCAAATACCAGGCCGAAACGCCCAGAACGAAGATCGAAGCGGTTACATAGCCAGCCGAAACCGTATGCACGAATTTTGCCTGTGCAACCGGGTTCATCAAAACTGCGAAGAAATCAGTGATTTCCATCCGCATGGTTTCAGGATTGAAGGCTGATCCGACTGGATTTTGCATCCAGCCATTGGCAATTAGAATCCAAAGTGCCGAGAAGTTGGAACCCGCAGCGACAGCATAAGTCGCCATCAGGTGCCCCACTTTGGATAATCGATCCCAGCCAAAGAAAAACAGGCCAACGAAGGTCGCCTCTAGGAAGAAGGCCATCATGCCTTCAATCGCCAGCGGCGCTCCGAAAATGTCGCCAACATAATGGCTGTAATAGCTCCAGTTCATACCGAACTGAAATTCCATCACAACGCCGGTTGCGACACCCATAACGAAGTTGATACCAAACAGCGTACCCCAGAATTTGGTCATCTGCCGCCAGATGAGCCTTCCGGTCATGACATATACGGTTTCCATGATGGCAAGCAGCACGGAAAGACCAAGTGTCAGAGGTACGAAAAGGAAGTGATAAAGTGCCGTGATTGCGAACTGCAATCGCGACAGGGAGACAATATCGAATTCCATCTCTTTAGCCGGACAGTCCGGCCCTCCTGATGTTACGAGCTGCTGTCGGCATCGACCGAAAACAGCCCCCTACTCATATTTCACCTCAGAGAATTGAGGATTTCGCCAAAAGGCGCCTCTCCTTTGGACATTGATTGAATAAGAGCGCCTTGATCCAAAACAATTGCCCGATCACAAATCTGTGCTTCGCGCTGAATATGCGTTGCAATCAGCAGTGTACGACCCTTTGCCTGTTCACTCAGGCGGGAAAGCACGTCTTCAGCGGTCGCCTGATCAAGTCCTTCTGTTGGCTCATCGAGAAGCCATAAAGGGGAGTCCGTCAGGAACAGTCGCGCCAGTGCAAGTCGTCTGGCCTGACCGCCAGACAGCCCAAGCCCGCCTTCGCCCAAAACTGTGTCCAAACCATCGGTTTGAGACTGCATGAATTCTCCAAGCCCCGCAGCTTCCAACGCAGCGTTCAAATCTGCATCATTGGCATTTGGATTTGCGAGCATGAGATTGTTGCGAAGGCTGTCTTTGAAAAGCTCTGTGCGTTGGGTCAAAAGACGAGCAGGTAGAACCTTAACTTCGCCGCTCTCAGCGTTAACCTCTCCTGCAAGTACGTTGAATAACGTAGACTTGCCCGCGCCACTTGTGCCAATCACAGCAACGCGCTCGCCTTCTTTGACGGTAAGACTGATAGCTTTTAAAGCAGTTACTGTAGAACCTTCATGACGTGCGACAACGCTTTGAAGTTCAATAGCATTTCCGTTTTTCGGAAGGCTCATATCCTGGATATCATCTGAAGCTGACAGCGCAGGACCAACGCGGCGAGCCGCCAAAATTGTGCGTCCAAGCTCCACCGCTCCGCGTCTTAGCGCAGCAAAAGGCTCCATAGAACCCAGAATGATAAGAAGCCCAAGTGCAGCGACAGGCGCATTGATAAGCTGAGCTTGCATGAGCAGCCCAACACTGATGAGCCCTCCCGCCATCAAACCAGCATGAAGAATGCCTAATTTCGCGCCTGTCGAAACTTCAATCCGGTTGAGAGTACGGTCGCTAGTTTCGATATAACTGTCCGCTCGCAATATGCTTGCGTTCTGATTAGCCAACCGTCCCGCCATGATCAGTTCTGTTTGCCCTGCAACCAGGTCAACGGTGCGCGCGCGTAGCGCTTCTGTACCTTTGGCGCGCCGGCGCATCGGCTTTTCAGAGCGTCTTGCGGCCCGGAGCGGAAAGCCAAGTCCGAAAACCAGAAGCAACAGTGCAAACACCAACCCAAATGCTGGATGCATCAGCCCGAGTGCAAATCCTGCGATGATGGCCGTTACAAGGGCTGCACCTGCTGGCACGAGTACGCGCAAATAAAGAGAGTCGAGCGCATCAATGTCGGCAGTCAGCCGGAACAACAGCCTTGCAGGCCGCTTGAGTAAGGCATTAGCCGCAGCAGGCCGCGCCCATGCACGAAACAGCTTTTCACGAAGAGCGGCCAGAATGGCGAGTGTAGCTTCATGCGTCACTAACCGTTCCAGATAACGCGTGCCTGTACGCAGGATCGCAAAGAAGCGAATACCCGCTGCAGGCATGAACACGTCAAAAACGATTGCAGTTGAAACAGTCAAACCTGCAATCGCTGTGGCTGTAATGAACCAACCAGAAAGCCCTAGCAGTGCAATGCCTGCTAGCACGGTCATGGTTGCGGCAATAATACCGGCGTAAAGAAGCTTACCCTTGCTACTAAAGAAAAGGCGTAAAATTGGTCGCAGCGCCTGAAGACCATTCATTCCGCAGCCCTCTTTTGCCAGATTTCTGTCGTGGCGCTCATATCATCCAGTCGAATGATGCGATCCATACGGCTTGCCAGCTTTTCGTCATGTGTGGAGATTATCAGCGTCCTGCCTTTGGCAAGATTGATAAGGCTATCAGCGATGCGGTCAGCTGTTTCATGATCGAGATGAGCTGTCGGTTCATCGGCAAGGATAATGTCTGCGTTCTGATCGACCGCAACACGTGCTAAAGCCAGCCTGAGCGCTTCACCGCCAGAGAGACCGGCACCATTTTCGCCAATAACGCCTGCGCCAGTAACTCCCGCGACATGGCCAAGCGCCATCTGCTCAACGATAGCTTGCGTTTTCTTGGCATCGGCGTCACGGCCAAGAGTAATATTAAATCGCGCACTGCCAGCAAATATATGTGGCTTTTGCCCTACCCAGCGCATCCTTGAACGCAGAGTTGTCGCTGTTTCATCGTCGAGAACAATGCCACCAATACGGATTTCACCTGTCTGCGGAGCAGCAAGTCCCGCAATCAGAGCCAGCAATGTCGACTTGCCATAGCCACTTGGAGCAAGGATCGCGACATGCTCACCCGGCTCAACATCAAGATTGAACCCTTTGAAGATGTCTGGCCCATTGCCATAGTGAAAACCAATATCCCGCATGATCAGTGAAGGTTCGGTTGCCACTTTATTTGCTGGCTGAACCGCTCCGAGAACGGGCATCTCATGGGCGGCAAGATTTTCCAGTGCATCAATCGCAGCTTCACCTGATGCGCGATCATGCCAAACGCTCGATAGATCACGCAAAGGCTCAAAAAATGCAGGTGCAAGTAGAAGAATAAAGAGCCCTTCGGCAAGTGTGAGCTTATGGCCCCATGCACCAAAATCGAGCGTTCCAAGAAGATGGAAGCCAATATAAACCGCAACCATGGCAACGCCGATAGCCGCGAAAAGCTCGAGAACCGCCGATGAAAGAAAAGCAATCCGCAGAACAATCATGGTCTTTTTGCGCAAGGTTTCAGCATTATCGCGCAAGCGATTTGCGGTCATATCCACTGCATGAAAGCTGCGGATGGTCGCCAGACCGCGAAGGCGATCAAGCAGAAAACCATTCATATCACCCAAAGCGACAAGCTGCTTTTCACTGGCTGCTTTTGCGCGCCAGCCAATCAGGGCCATAAAAATCGGGATTAGAGGAGCTGCAATCAGCAAGGTCAGTGCAGCAATCCATGAAAACCACAAAACTGCCACCAGAATTGCCAGTGGAACCAGCATGACGCGAATGCGGACGGGCACAAAGCGTGACAGGTAAGGAACAACCATTTCGGCCTGTTCGGCGAGAATGCTGGCGGCCTCACCCGAAGATGATCGTGACGTATCGAGCGGCGAGCGTTGTGAGAGTGCTGTGACGGCCTTTTCGCGTAGCTTTGTGAGTTCTGAACGTGCGGCATCGAAAGCCATCGACGCGCCACGCGCATCAAGCAGACTGCGTATGCAACCAAGAAAAAAGAGCGCTGCGGCTAAATAGTAGATTGTTGCATCAAAGCCAGTACTGGCGAGCAAGCCTACGCCGTAAGCAAGAATTGCGGCTTGTGGCAGCCATATGAGTGCTGCCACTGCCTGAAGTCGCGCCCCCTTTTTGAGGAGAGATGGGACCGGACGGCGACGCGAACGACGTTTGTCGTCCGGTTTTTCGCTGTCCTGTTGTGTCACTTCTTCCGTTTGGGTGCGCGCGACTGTCACTCTCGCTTAGGCTCCTTTTTGGCCGCTGTTCTGCCGCGTCCCAAAGCAACGATCCTGTCGGTCGTTTCCAGAAAACGCGTAACCTTGGCACCAAGCGCCAGAAGGCTGGTTAATCGGTCTGTATCGAGCTTCTTAACGTCATCATACCAGTTGGTGAGCCGTTCGATGAGCGCATACATGTCTTTCATGCGCTCCTGTGCGAACTTGTCGCCGTCATCTTGCGGCTGCTCCATCAGCACTTCGCGCAACACAGTCAATGTTGGGTCGATCTCACGCTTTTTGCGCTCTTCAGCGAGCGTACGCAAAATGACCCAGACATCACCAGGTGTCGTGAAAAAGTCGCGACGGTCGCCCGGTATGTGCTTCAAAAGCACAAGGTTCCAGCCCTGTAATTCGCGGATACCCATCGAGACATTGGAGCGTGATACCCCAAGCGCCTCGACGATATCATCCGCACACAGAGGTTCAGACGATAGATAAAGCAGCGCATAGATTTGACCAACCGTCCGGTTGATACCCCAGCGGCTGCCCATCTCTCCAAAGTGGAGAACAAACGACTGAACAATTGGCGTTAATTCCAAGTCTTCTCTCCCGTAAATTCTGAATTTTCAGAAATTACTGAAATTCAGATAATTTAAATTGCCTGATCCTTCAATCCGCTTGTCTGGATGCAGGGTGCATATGGACAATTGGCCGCAGTCCTCAGCACTCCTCCAAATGCCTCAGACCAAGCTTCCAACCATCATTTCTGGTCGGAAGAAGAAGGAAGCTCTTTGCTATCCTGCGTTTGATCCCGATGAATCACGGCACGGCTGAGCAACATGAGCGTTACCGGGGTTGTGATGACCACAAAAACGGTAATCAACACTTCATGCAGAATCGGCTTGGATTGCAAGATGGAGAAAAACATGATGGAAGCGATCAAGATTCCGCCTGCGCCGAACGAAGAACCGATTGTCGGCGCATGAATGCGTTCATAAAAACTTTTAAAACGAACAAGTCCAATACATCCGACAAGCGTTAAGAACGCACCGGACACCAGAAAAAATGCAATGATTATTGCAGCCCAGACGGGCAGATCAGCAGCTCCGATCATTCGATCACCTCCCCGCGCATCAGGAATTTCGCAAGCGCTACGGTCGCAACAAAGCCCAATATTGAAATAATGAGTGCTGCTTCAAAATAAATGACGCTGCCGGTACGCATACCAAATGTCAGCAACAGTAAAAGCGCGTTCAGATACAGCGCGTCAGTTGCCAGCACACGGTCTTGCGCACGCGGGCCGATAAGCAAGCGATAGACCACACAACCCATCGCGGCGACCAGCATGAGTTGCGCAGCCAGAAGCGACCAGAAAAGAATGACTGCACTCATGCTGATTGCTCCTCTTTAACAACGTCCCTCGCCCCGAATATACGGATGAGCGGCTGCTCATAGCGTTGCTTGATAAGTGTCCGCCAAGCCTTTGCATCTTCCAGATCGAGAACATGGATTGTCAGTGCCTTACGGGTAACATTGTAATCTACCCAAGCTGTTCCCGGCGTTGTGGTGATAATACAGGCAAGGACAGCCAATGCCGTTCGGTTTTCAAGCTCCAGCGGAATAACCACAAAACCCGGATGCCGTTTCTTTCGCGGTGATAGGATGAGCTTAACGACTGCGAGATTGGATGTGAGAATATCAATACTCACGACACCAAACAGCCAAATCATCGTCGGGATTGAGCGCAGATGATTTTTCTGAGGCTGTAGCGCTGTCATTGCATAGCAAGCAAGCAGCGAAATCGGGATCGATAAAAGCAACTGTGCTCGTGTGAAACCATTCAGCAAAAGCCAGAATATGATCAATGCCACGAAGAGCAGCGGGAAAGGTAGAATTTTTCTCATTTTACCTCCACCGTTTCTCCGCCTACACGCGGGGCTTGCAGAACGCTGTTGATATAATCTTGCGGCGAATGAAGTGCGCGAGCCGTTGCATCCATATAGCCCATGGCTGGACCTGCACCAATTGTCAGAGCAAGACAGACAGCAAGAAGTCCAGCAATCGGCACCACTTCGCGTACCAGAACGCGTGGAACATTGCCTTCAAGTGACGCCCAGAATGTGCGTATGCCCGTACGGGTCATTGCAATGAGCGCTGATAGGCCCGACAGCAGAATAAGCGCGATCAATGCCCAGCTTGCAGGACTGACAGGCATTGCCAATGTCGGCGCCGCACCATCACCATTAAACACTGCGGCGAGGATCAGGAATTTTGCAATGAAACCTGAGAACGGCGGCAAGCCAATAAGCAGAATAGCGACAACCGCGAAACAGGTGCCAAGAATAGCCAGAGTTGCTGGCAGCACGACGCCAACTTCCTCTTCTTCTTCTTCCTCCTCGTCATCACCATAGGCTTCCATGGTAACCGCAAGAACATTAGCCGCCGCATCCTGACCGCGCTCGATCAGTTCGATCAACAGGAAGAAAGCCGCAATAGTGAGTGTGGAACTGACCATGTAAAACAGTGCAGCGCCCGTCATTGCCGTATTTCCGCTACCGATTGCGGCGAGCAGAGTGCCAGACGATACCAGAATGCTATAGCTTGCAAGACGTCCCATGGCTTGGGATGCGACCACACCAATCAAGCCGAAAGCCAGCGTAACCATGCCACCGTAATAAAGCCAGTCGTTACCGAAACCGTAGGATTCACCAGCCCCAATACCGAACATAAGCGGTGACAGGCGCAGCAATACGTAAATTCCGACCTTACTCATGATCGCGAAAATCGCAGCAATCGGCGCTGCCGCTGCCGTATAGGTCGGAACGAGCCAGAAGTTCAGCGGCCACATCCCGGCTTTCACCAGGAAAGCGACAGCCAGAATTGCAGCCCCTGCTTCGAGAAGCATCCGGTCTTCAGCCGCAACCTGCGAAATCTTGTGTGCGAGATCAGCCATATTAAGCGTACCTGTCACACCATAGATTAGACTGACACCGATCAGAAACAGCGACGACGCAACGAGGTTGACTGCAATATAATGCATGCCAGCTTTAACGCGGGCTGATCCAGAACCATGTAAAGCGAGCGCATAAGATGCAGCCAGCATAACCTCGAAGAAAACAAACAGGTTGAACAAGTCGCCAGTTAGAAATGCACCATTCAATCCCATCAGCAAAAGCTGGAAGATCGTATGAAAATTCGGGCTTGCCTTGTGCCAATGCGCCAGCGCGAAGCTCAAGGCCGCGAGCGCGAGCACACTGGTCAGCACCAGCATCAGGGCTGCAAGGCGGTCTAACACCAAAACAATACCAAACGGCGCTGGCCAGTTGCCAATCAGATAAACGTCGGCTGTGGGCGCGATATCACTGGCAACGCCCATCAACGTGAACGCGATAACAATCAAGCCAATGATAGAAATCGTGTTGATTGCCATCTTCAGCTTGCGTTTGCGTTCATCGAAAAGCAGCAGAAATGCCGCTGTCACGAGTGGCAGCAGAATTGGCGCGACAATGAGATGTGACTTCCAGTCCAAAATCAATTCTCCTTGCCGTCGACATGGTCGGTTCGCGTCATACCGCGCGATGCAAGGAGAACGACCAGGAAAAGAGCCGTCATTGCGAATCCGATAACAATAGCAGTCAGAACCAGTGCTTGTGGCACTGGATCAGTATATTGCGCCGCTTGCACATTGATGCCTGAATCAAGCACCGGTGGCGCATTGGTGCGCAAACGCCCCATCGAAAAGATGAACAGATTGACGGCGTAAGAAACAAGCGCGAGGCCAATTGCAACCTGAAACGTGCGCGGACGCAAGATCAGCCACACACCAGACGACATCAGGACACCGATTGCGACAGCGAGAACGAGTTCCATCAGTTGTCCTCCTTCGCAGCAGCAAGTTTTTCAACGCGATGTTTACGGATCGACTGATGCGCCAATGCGATCAACATCAGAACTGTTGCACCAACAACAAGTACAAAAACGCCGATATCAAACAGAAGCGCGCTTGCGACCGGCATCTTTCCGATATGTGGTATATCCGCATATTGGAAGAACGTTGTCAGGAACGGATAGCCGAAGAGCCATGCGCCCGCTCCGGTGGCTGCGGCAATCAACAAGCCAAAACCAATCCAGCGAACAGGCAAAATACGCAGGTGATCTTCAACCCAACGCGTACCCGCTGCCAGATATTGCAGAATGAATGCAATCGCCAAAGTGATACCAGCAGCAAAGCCGCCACCCGGCAGGTCGTGGCCACGCAGGATCAAATGCACAGCAAGCACGATAATGACCGGGAAGAGCCATTTCATGATGACAGATGGAACTGCCAGATAATCGGTCAGGGTTTCGCCCTTTTCGCGATCTTCCATTGCCTCATCATATGCATCCTGAATTCTCTGCTGTGCGGTCGAGCCGGTGCTATCAGAAGCCGGACGGAAACGACGCAGAAGTGCGTAAACCGTGAGACCGACGATGCCAAGCACGGCAATTTCGCCAAATGTATCAAAGGCACGGAAATCAACGAGCGTAACATTCACGACGTTTTTGCCGCCACCGCCTGAATAGGCATTTTGCAAGAAGTAATCGCCGATGCTTTCCGGTGATGGGCGCGTCATCATCGCATAGGAGATGATGAACACACCAACCCCACTGCCGATCGCCAGCACGAAATCGCGATAACGACGAATTCTTGGGCCAAACTTGACCGGGATTGGATCCGGATCTTCGAAGCGCTTCGGCAGCCAGCGCAGGCCGAGAAGCAGCAGCACGGTTGTTACAATTTCAACGAGCAGCTGCGTGACCGCGAGATCCGGTGCCGACAGCCAGACAAAGGTGATGCAGGTAATGAGCCCCGCCCCACCAAGCAATATCAATGCAGCCAAGCGATGATACTTAGCCTGATATGCAGCGCCAATGGCACAGGCGCCACCTAGAATCCAAAGGCCAGCAAAGATTGGATCAACCGGCTGCACGCCGAGCATACCGGCATGAATACCATCTTCAAAAATAGGCCATGCTGCAGCAATCAATGCAAAAGCGACAACGATGCGAAGCTGCGGCTGAAGGCGTCGTGTACTCAGAAAACTTTCAGCCTTACGCGCCCAGTTCCATGACACCGTTACCAGCACACGTTCAAAAATACGTTGGCCTTGCAAATGACGGAAAAGCGGTGGGCCGTCTTCACTGGTCGCAAGATAATTCTTGAGCGCCATGAATAGAATAACGCCGCCGATCATCGCCACGATACTCATCATCAGCGGCAGGTTGAAGCCATGCCAGACGGAGAGACTATATTGAGGCGTTGCATCTCCCAGCACCGACGTGACAGCCGAATGCAAAAACGGACCAATGGCGATGTTCGGCACGATACCGATCAACAGGCAAAGCAGCACCAACAATTCTATTGGACGACGCATCCAGTGTGGCGGCTCATGCGGAGCTTTTGGCAGATCATGCGGTGCAGGGCCAAAGAAAGTGGAATAGATAAACCGAACCGAATACGCGACGGTGAAAATACCAGCCAATGTCGCAATATAAGGTGTGAGCGTATCAAGTGTCGATGCCATATGCGTTTCGACCGCTTCGGCAAAGAACATTTCTTTCGACAAAAAGCCGTTAAGCAGCGGCACACCGGCCATTGACGCACTCGCGACCATCGCAAGTGTGGCCGTGTAGGGCATTGCTCGCGCCAACCCGCTCAATTTTCGCATATCGCGAGTGCCGGTTTCATGGTCGATAATACCAGCCGCCATGAACAATGACGCTTTAAATATAGCGTGATTGACCATGTGGAAGATTGCAGCGACAGCGGCCAGTGGGCTGCCAAGGCTTAAAAGCGCTGTGACAAGACCAAGATTGCTGATGGTCGAATAAGCTAGCAAGCCTTTGAGATCTTGCTGGAACACCGCAAAGAAACTGCCGATCAGCAAGGTTGTGAGACCTGCAAGACCAAGTATCCAGAACCATTCTTCCGTGCCAGAAAACACTGGCCACAGACGCGCCAACAGGAAAACACCCGCTTTAACCATCGTCGCAGAGTGCAGGTAGGCTGAAACTGGCGTTGGCGCCGCCATCGCATTAGGCAACCAGAAATGAAATGGAAATTGTGCCGACTTCGTGAAAGCCGCCATCAAAATGAGGACAAGCGTCACAGTATAGAGCGGATGCGTGCGAACGACGTTCCCAGCTTCCAGAACCTTGTCGAGATCATAGCTGCCAACAATATGACCAAGCAGCAGCACGCCAGCCATCAAACAAAAGCCGCCAATGCCTGTGACGGTCAACGCCATACGCGCGCCATCACGCGCACTGGCGTTGTGATACCAATAGCCGATCAACAGGAACGAGAAGATACTCGTCAGCTCCCAGAAAACGGCAAGCAGCACAATATTACCCGACAAAACCACGCCGAGCATTGACCCCATAAAAGACAAAAGAAACGAGAAAAACCGAGGGACCGGATCTTCGGGCGACATATAATAGCGTGCATAGATCACGACCAACAAACCGATGCCGGTAATCAGCATGGCGAATAGCCATGCGAAGCCATCCATACGGAAAGTGATATTCAATCCATAATTTGGAAGCCAATCGATCGATCCGCGAACAACGCCGCCGTTAGCTACGATTGGATAAAGACTTGCTGTTATGACAAAAGCGACAAGGGCAATAGCTGCCGTAAACCAGGCAGAACCGCTTCTATCAACTCCGCGAAATAGACCTGTTACAGCACTGCCAAGAAACGGAAGAAGGACCAGCAAAAAGAGCATCCTGCCGTCCATCGTCATGCGCCCAAGGCCTCCTATCCGCAATCAAGGTTGATCCGAAGCAGGCACCGCTCATGAAAAACAGTAACAGAAACGCTCCGGTAAGGTATCGTGAGGAATCATATATTCCGATGTTTTTATTATGACCGGCTAGGCACTTTTATGGCAATAGCTTTCAATGGCTTATCGCGTTATTTTGAATCATTTTATTGTAGAATGGGCCGCAAAATTTGGTTTCAAGGCGTGCATTTCCCATGTCACCACTCTTTATCGGTCATATTGACGCGTAAGTTTTGCATTCAAATGACAAGGCATAAATTCATTTGATTAGCGATTCCTAACCTTCGAGAAGCGTCGCAGCCAATTGTGCTGCCTGTGACCGTATATCTGGAACCGCTGTCACCTCCCAGAACAAGCCCTTTGTTATCGGGCCAATTGCAAATAACGGTCCCGTCGGTTCTCCTCGGGCATTCAGCAGCTGCAAATCAGCAGTTACATCAAGGCCCAGATCGAGTGAATCAGGTTTGCCTAAGCCATTTTCCATCAGGCTGATTAGCGCGGAATTTCGCGTTGTGGAAAAGCGCGCGCTGCCGCCACGGCAATCGATAATGGATTGGACATCTAATTCGATATCTTTTGTGGCGCGACGCTCGCAATAGCGAACCGCAATATGCTCGCCTTTGTTTTTGACTGATAAAAGATGCGCGGCTGTGATTGTCAGTTGGCCTGATTGCTGGGCAGCCTCAATGCGTTTTGCAATTGCAGGAGCCATCCGGTGACGATGAACATCCCACCACGGTCGCAAATGACGCAGAAAACTCTGGCGTTGCCGGATAGGCAGTCGATTCCAGATGTTCCGGGTATGTGGCCGAAGCCCGTCAATCACACTGCGCCAGCTTTTGCCTTCAGCCTCACAGTGCGAAATTATCTTGCGAACAATGCGGATTAATGCAGGCAAACCATCGGCGATTGGCAACGAACTCGCTTCAATTGAAATAGGGTCGGACGGTGCATGTGCAGCTGGCACCAATCCGCGTCGTGAAATTGCATGAATGTCACCAGTATGCCCGCGATCAAGCAATGAAATCACGCTATCGATCATCGATAATCCAGTGCCAAAGATGGCAACGGAATGTTCTGTCGGAATGTTGAAATAGCCATTGCTCGACCAGTACTCAGTCACAAAACGGCCAGACGTTGCTATTGAGGCTTCATTACCCGTCGTAATGATTATCGCATCAGCTGAAAAACTTTTCCCATCAACTGTTTCGACGCGCAGTTGTTTACCTTCAAATGCAATGTCAGATATTTCTGCGTTTTCTATCAAAATGCGCGGGGTATCTTCTCCCAGATACGGCTTGAGGAGATCATTGAGATAAAGGTGATAGACACAGCGGGGTGCAAAAGAATGGGCTTCCCATTTTTCGTCTGTAGCATCTTCGGAATGATTTTGAAGCCAATTCAAAAAATGGTCGGGTTCGTCTACGAACGCGCTCATATTGCTGGCACGGACATTGAGCAAATGGTTAGGATTCTGCGTTGAATAAGCAATCCCTGCGCCGATATTTCCCGAGCGTTCGAAAATTCGAATATTTGTTTCGGAGGATTGTTTCAGCAATTGGGCGGCCATCAGCACACCGCTTGCGCCACCACCGATAATAATAAATGACTTCAAATCATAATCCCCATTTGCCTTGTGCGGGTCGCAAATTTACGCGCCAGCTTTTCTAGGCTCTTTTGTTAATTCCTATAAATTTTGTCAGATTTTATAATAAGATAAAAGTCCGAAGCAGATTTTTCTAAGCTATGCCTCATAATTCGTTTCGCCAAATGAAACACTGAAACCGAAAAACGTCGTATCTGTTGACAGTGTGTTTCAGAAACATGGGCTGGCTTCTCCTTCTAAAATCACAATATTTTGCAGTAGAGTTTTCACTTTGCTGCATTAGGTTCGCAGCGCAGAATCGCCGTAACAACAGGAACATGCACGATGAGCAATAGCTATATTGACGCTCTCAAGAAGCGCCGCACGCAGTACGCACTTGGTAAGAACCTCCCAATCTCCAAGGATGCTGTGGCAGAACTGATCCGTGAAGCAGTCAAGAATTCCCCATCTTCCTTCAATTCTCAGAGCTCACGCGCTGTTATCCTGTTTGGCGCTGAAAGCGACAAGCTTTGGAACATTGCAAAGGAAGAACTTCGTAAAATTGTTCCTGCCGACGCATTCGAACAGACTGAAGGTAAGCTCAACAGCTTTGCAGCTGGCGCTGGTACAGTTCTGTTCTTCGAAGATCAGGACGTTGTAAAAGGCCTTCAGGAACAGTTCGCACTTTATGCGGATAACTTCCCTGTCTGGTCTGAACAGGCTGGCGGCATGGCGCAGCTTTCCGTTTGGTCGGCTCTCGCCAATGAGAACATCGGTGCAAGCCTTCAGCATTACAATCCACTGATTGACGCTGAAGTTGCCAAGACCTGGGGTATCCCTTCGTCCTGGAAGCTGCGCGCTCAGATGCCGTTCGGTTCCAATGAACAGCCTTTTGGTGACAAGGGCTTTATGGATGATGCTGAGCGTTTCAAAGTTTTCGGATAATCCGTTCTAAACTCAGATGAAAGGCGGCTGGATTTTCCAGCCGCTTTTTTATTTGCGACCAATTCTGTCTAACTATTGTGCCCCCTCAAAAATCGGAATCTATTATCGGTGCGTTCTTGAGAGTCGGCTTCCGGGGAGAAGCCCTCGAAACGCATTCATATCGATGACCAAAGGCTTGCAAAACCTGTGGTCTCCAGAGGGACAAAGTATGAAGTTTACCACCACGACGCGCCTGATGCGCTCAACCATTCCAGCTGCACTCGCACTCGCGCTGTGCTTTTCGGCATCATCGAAAGCCGTAGAGGCCGCAACACCGGCTGATACGCTTGTGATTGCGATGAGCATCGATGACATTATTTCGCTTGATCCGGCAGAAATTTTTGAAATCACGACATCGGAAATGCTGACCAGCACTTACGAGCGCCTTGTCACGACAGATATTAAAGATCCAACGAAGATTATTCCACAAATCGCTGAAAGCTGGACATTCTCGGAAGACGGCAAGTCCATCACCTTCAAAATTCGTGACGGCTTGAAGTTTGCATCGGGCAATCCGATTACAGCTCAGGATGCTGCCTACTCCATACAGCGCGCAATTAAGCTTGATAAAAGCCCGGCATTCATTCTCAGTCAGTTCGGTATTACACCCGAAAACGTCGAGCAAAATGCGGTAGCCGTTGACGATAAAACGTTTGTTTTCACGACCGGCAAGCCTTTTGCCCCAAGCTTTGTGATGAACTGCCTGACGTCCAGCGTTGCATCAATCGTTGACAGTAAACTGGTGAAAGAGCACGAGCAGAAGACGGAAAAGACCGATACCTATCCGTTTGAAACAGATTTCGGCTACGAATGGCTGAAGAACAATTATGCTGGTTCAGGTCCTTTCGCACTCAAGCAATGGCGCGCCAATGAAGTGCTGCTGCTCGAACGCAATGATAACTACACCGACGCCACGCCAGCGATGAAGCGGATCATCTACCGCCACGTCAAAGAAGGCATGTCGCAGCGACTTTTGCTTGAGGCAGGCGACATTGATATCGCACGCAATCTGGAACCGGGCGACATTGAGCAACTGGCAAAGGATAGCAAGTTCAACGTCATCAACGCCCCGAAGGGCCGCGTTTATTATCTGTCGATGAACCAAAATGTGCCGGAGCTGGCAAAGCCAGAAGTGCGTCAGGCGCTGAAATATCTCATTGATTACGATACGATCGAAGGCACACTGATCAAGGGAATTGGCCGTAAGCATCAGTCCTTCCTGCCTGTTGGTATGTTTGGCGCTACGGATGACAACCCATTCGACTACAATGTTGAGAAAGCCAAGGAACTGCTTGAAAAGGCAGGATTAAAAGACGGTATCAGTGTCACGCTCGACGTGCGCAACAATCAACCTTATGTCGGTATTGCTGAAAGCATTCAGCAAACAATGGCGAAGGCTGGAGTGAATGTCGAGATTTTGCAGGGCGATGGCAAGCTGACCACAACGAAAGTTCGCGCCCGTAAGCATCAGCTTGCCCTTGGCATCTGGGGGCCGGATTATTGGGACCCGCATACAAACGCGGTTACCTTCACGAACAATCCAAACAATGGCGATGAAGTCAATCTGCGCACCACGGCTTGGCAGGCTTCATGGGATATTCCTGAACTCACCGCCGAAACAATGGCAGCTGCCGAAGAGCGCGACACGACAAAGCGCGAGGCAATGTATAAAGACATTCAGAAGAAGTTTCAGGAGACAAGCCCGATCGCTGTTATCTATCAGCAGATTGAGACGGCTGTAACCGGTGCTAATGTTCATAATTTCGACATGGTAGCCGATGCCAACTATGTCGCTACGGTGACGAAAGACTAAAACAAAATGGCCGGGTGATTTTTTCCCGGCCATTTTCTATTTCTCAAAACTGAATGAAGGAAGTTGTTCTAATGCCGCCTTCAAGGCTTCAGACCAGCTTTCCGATACCGTTTGATAATAGGGATCGCTCGCTTCAAAACGACGGTGTTCGCCCAGTTCAAGTCTGTCTGTCTCATAGACCTGCATATCCAGCGGCAGACCAACAGAAAGATTGGCCTTCAGCGTCGAGTCAAACGACACCAACAGTAGTTTCACAGCATCTTCAAAGCTCATATCCGGCTGATAAGCACGAACCAGAATTGGCTTACCATATTTGTTCTCACCAATCTGGAAAAATGGCGTATCCTCGGAACTCTCGATGAAATTACCCTCAGGATAGATATAGAACAAGCGTGGCTGCCCCCCCTTGATCTGTCCGCCAAGGATGAAAGAAGCACCGAAAGCATCAGCATTCTGCCCGCCAGTCGCAGAATTGCTGATGACTTCTTTGACGGTATCACCAATCAGACGCGCGACCTGAAACATAGATGGCGCATCAAACAATGAAGGATGACGCTCATCCGGTGCTTTCATGCGTTCTTCAAGCAGGCTTGCAACCGCCTGCGTTGTTGCCAGATTACCCGCTGATAAGAGAACAATCACCCGCTCGCCCGGTGTTGTCCATGTTCGCATTTTTGAAAACTTGGAAATATTATCGAGGCCCGCATTCGTCCGTGTGTCCGACATGAACACAAGGCCACGATCAATTTTCATTCCAACGCAATAAGTCATCAATAATTTCCGGCAGGCAAATCTTAAGTTGAAATAATCACTGCCCTACATTGATGTGCACTGCAAGACTTTCAACTGCTCCTCCAAGCCTTACACCCGAAATCGGTGCTGCGTCACGATAATCTAAGCCCGTAGCAAGACGCACATAGCGATCATTGGGACAGACATTGTTTGCTGCATCAAATCCCACCCAGCCCAAACCATCGACATGCGCCTCGGCCCAGGCATGGCTGGCCGTCTGCTCGTCAGTGCCTTCCATCAGCAGATAGCCCGAAACGTAGCGCGCCGGAATTTTCAGCAACCGCGCCGCAGACAGAAAAATGTGGCTGTGATCCTGACAAACACCCTTCCCTGCCTCCAGTGCGCTTTCGGCATTGGTCGCTACACTGGTCGTGCCGGGCATATACTCCACGGACGAATGAACTTTACCCATTAGTTCATGAAGTAATGCCAGTCTTTCCTGAGCTGCACCTAAATCACCCGCCAGCGCTCGGATGCGCTCCCCCGGCAGTGTTAATTGCGTTTCGCGCTCAAACAGCCACAAAGGGGCGTACCCATAGACTGGTCCAAGGACGCCAACGCGGTCTTCCACATCGACGCTACCGCTGGCAGCTATGATGATTTCAGTAATGTTTCGAACGTGCTGAACAAGGTCGGTCTTGTTACCAAAACCATCAATATAAGAAACCTCCGGCTCTCCGCCTTCGATCTTCAATTCCCAATGTTTAACCAGTTGGCCGGGAAGTGTCGGCGGGCGCAGGCGCAGGCGCTGCACCGCATAAGGAACCGGGTTTTCGTAGCGATAATGGGAAACGTGCCGAATATTGAGCAACAAGCAATCACCTCAATAGAAGTTATAGGTTTCCGCGATCTCGTTGCCGAGCCGGTTATTACGCGCAATGAATTCCGTCAGAAATTCATGCAGACCAATATCGAAAATAGCACTGATGTCCTGATTTTGCAGTGTCGCGTAAATCTTGTCGGCTGTCTGATGGCATACGTCGCTATCGCCATAATCCTTGGCAAGGAAATTCAAATGGCCGTTGATGCTTTGGTAGCAATGATTGAGTGAGCGCGGCATACGTCCATTCAAAATGAGATAATCTGCAACATGTGCCGGGCGATAATCACCGTCATAGACCCAACGATAAGACCGATGCGCCGACACGGACCGCAGGATTGACTCCCACTGATAGTTGTCGAGTGTTGTTCCGACATAGGACACTGCAGGCAGCAGTACGTAATATTTCACATCAAGGATGCGCGCCGTATTATCAGCGCGTTCAATAAATGTGCCGAGACCCGCAAAATCGAAAATCTCATTGCGCAGCATTGTGCCGTGAAACGCGCCGCGGATCAGTGCTGTCTCGCGCTTAATCTGATCAAGCAGTGGCGGCAGGTCAGCTTCTTTGAGAGGCTTGCACAGCGACTTTTTCAGGACCATCCACGCTTCGTTGATGCTTTCCCACGCCTCGCGCGTGAGTGCAGTTCGCACCATTCTCCCGTTCGAGCGTGCTGTTTCCATGCAAGACATCACGCTGGATGGGTTATCCATATCGCGCAGAAGAAAATCGGCTACATTCGCTGCATTATAAGCCTGATATTTTGCTGAGAATGTCTGGCTTGCACCAGCCGAAACCACGACGGAAGACCATTCTTCCGGTGCATCTGATGTCTTTGTAAGCGCCATCCGCAGTCCCGCATCGACCAGACGCGCCATGTTTTCGGCACGCTCAATGTAGCGAAACATCCAGTAAAGCCCGTTTGCCGTACGGCCAAGAAGCATAATTCATTCCCCTATGCACGCTCTGATCTTTGCGTCAGTTGCTGCGTGTGATGTGATTTAGAGCATGTCGGTATTGGAAAACCAGTTACCACTTTTCCGCGACATGCTTTAGTCGTCGAGTACCCAGGTGTCCTTAGTGCCGCCACCCTGACTGGAATTCACGACAAGTGAACCTTCTTTCAGCGCCACACGCGTTAGCCCGCCGGGTGTGATCCGGATACGGTCTGAAACCAGCACAAATGGTCGGAGATCAACATGGCGTGGCGCGAGGCCGCTTTCGGTAAAGATCGGCGTCGTTGAAAGTGCCAGCGTCGGCTGCGCAATGTAATTACGCGGACGCGCCTTCAACTTTTCAGCAAATGCATCTCGCTCGGCTTTTGTAGCCGCGGGGCCAACCAACATGCCATAGCCGCCCGAACCGTGCACTTCCTTGACGACCAGATCAGCCAGATTGTCGAGCACATAGCTTAAACTATCAGGCTCCGAGCATCGCCATGTCGGCACATTTTCCAGAATTGCTTTTCGCCCGGTATAGAACTCGATGATTTCAGGCATATAGGAATAGATCGCCTTATCATCAGCAATGCCTGTTCCCGGCGCATTCGCGATCGTGATGTTGCCAGCCCGATAAACATCCATGATACCCGGAACGCCAAGCGTTGAATCCGGTCTGAATGTCAGTGGGTCGAGATAATCGTCGTCAACGCGCCGATAAAGAACATCAATCGTGCGGTAGCCCTTTGTTGTACGCATCGCGACACGACCGTCTACAACACGCAGATCACTACCTTCCACCAGCTCAACACCCATCTGATCAGCAAGAAAAGCATGTTCAAAATAGGCAGAATTATAAATGCCGGGTGTGAGAACTGCGACAGTCGGCACGCCTTGCGTTCCGGGTGGCGCGACACTTGCCAAAGATTGCCGTAGCAACTGCGGATAGTTTTCAACCGGGCGCACTTTTACGTTTTGGAACAGCTCTGGAAAAAGCTGCATCATCGTTTCGCGGTTTTCCAACATGTAAGAAACACCGGACGGCGTGCGTGCATTGTCTTCCAGCACATAAAACTGGTTTTCGGCTGTGCGCACAATATCGACACCGATAATATGCGTATAGACATTGCCCGGCGGGCGGAAGCCGATCATCTCAGGCAGAAATGCCTCGTTGTTGGTAATCAGCTCTTTCGGAATACGCCCTGCCCGCACAATCTCCTGACGATGATAAATATCATCAAGGAAAGCATTGAGCGCCATAACACGCTGCTCGATGCCTTGCGAAAGCTTGCGCCATTCCTGACCCGAAATAATACGCGGAATGATATCAAACGGGATTAGCCGCTCTGCCGCATCCTCATCGCCATAGACGGCAAAGGTAATGCCGGTTTTGCGAAAGACACTCTCGGCATCCTGCGTCTTTTGCAGAAGTTTATGCTGATCCTGCTCGTCGAGCCACTGTTTGAGAAATTCATATGGTTGGCGGACACCCTCGCCCTGCTTAAGCATCTCATCGAATGGATTCACTGAATTCCCCTTATTTTTAGCTGATAGTCGGCTTCAAATTAGAGAAATGCAAGTGTGCTAATTATGCAAAAGTGCAAAGCAGGGTTGCGCAATTTCGTCGCGACATAATGGAGGTTGATAGCGATAATCCGCGAAAATCAGCCGGGTCTATGCGCTTTAACGACTGATGGATCGGTTTCAATGCGTCCCGCACCGATCAGATCGAGGCAATACGGCACAGCAGGGAAAATGGCCTGCAAGGTCATTGCAATCGAAACAGGTTTACCCGGAAGATTGAGAATAAAGCTTTTACCGCGACTGCCTGCAGTCTGACGAGACAAGATCGCTGTAGGCGTCTGCTCAAGGCTTGCGCGACGCATTTGCTCACCAAAGCCCGGCAACTCTTTGTGAAGAACAACCTTCATGGCTTCCGGCGTTTCATCGCGTGGGCTTGGTCCAGTGCCGCCAGTCGTTAGGATGAGATCGCACCCAACATTGTCGGCGAGATCAATTAGCGTGTCGCGTACAGATGCCATACCATCCGGTATGACGCGCCGGACCGTCTCATAAGGCGTTACAATCGCGCTTTTCAGCCAATTTTCTATAGCTGGTCCGCTTAAATCTTCATATTCACCGCGGGTTGCGCGGTCAGAGACTGTAACGACGCCGATTTTCACTATCTTTTCCCTTTTGATATGCAATTCAACCAACCAATAGCGACAAGCATTGGAACTGTGAAGGTTTTGAAAAAGCCTTAGAGCCGCCCGAATGAAGTATATCAGGTCGATCTTAAAATGCTGTTGCTTTCCTTGGAAATACGAGCTTCAATCATATAATTGATGGGGGAGAACAAAATGCCATTCAGAGGCAAAGAGTATCACGGAACGTTCGCACCCGAAGATTTGCAGCTGATGCAGGCTGCATATAATCGAAGCTGCGCCTTATTAGACCGCTGCCCGACAACGCATGAGGCGAAAAATGAACTCGCCCGCGTTATTATCAGAACATATCAATCCGGAGAATACGATCCAGAAAAGATCGCTGCAATCGCAGCGCGAGTGGAATTAATGCGCAGTTGAAATCTGTTACAGAATGTAAACTATCCTATAGTATGGTAGTATAGCTTTCAGATTTACTACAGACTTGCCTTTACAAGCGAAATGCAGGTTACCAAATTCGGTCAATCACGACCAACAATGAATGAACCAATATGCCGTTTTCGAGGGATTATTATTTCAAGCGTTTTAGCCCTGCTGTTCTGGAACAGTTACAGGTGGCTTTTGTGATGTCTTGTCAGCGTCTGGGACGCTGCCCGATAACATCACCTCAAAAGGATGAGATGGCGCGCGAGATTATCCAGATCTATGAATGCGGCATTTCCAGCCCAGATAAAATCGCTGATCTGATGATGCAGATTGAAAGTGTGAAGCCAAAGCCTTTTGCAGAGCAAATCTTCGAGCAAGATTTCGATCAACCTGTCAAACGCGCTTGATCTGTTTAAAAAATAATATTTCGATATTAAATTATTTTCTTATTTATTTATCATAAATTACTGATTTTATTTAAATTTATGACAATTAACTATAAACAAAATCTCCTGTTTATTAAGCCTTTTATAAACTTTGAATTCAACATTATCGCATAGGCTTCGGTCAGCAATTTGCTTGAGGTGAGCATTGCGTGTGTTGGTTGATGGCTTTTGTGCAGCCGATGTAATTGGCTTCCGAATGCCTGAGTTTTGTGTGTGGGTATCATGCGTCCTTCGATTATGTCTGCGATTGCCCTCGCCTGCACCGCCCTTGCGGGATGCACATCAAGTTCAGGCATAGATAGCGTGATGCCACAACCATCCGCTGATCTGACTGGCTCGGTCATCAGACCTGCAGAGCCCGTTATGGATGTTGCAAGAGCCTCGCAATCATTGCCGCCTGAGCCACAACAGGAAGTTCTCGCATGGGCTGGACCTGTTCCCGACGCAGGCCCATTCAAAGCCACGCCTCCGGCGCCTGTCGTGCAGCCTGCTGAGGAACGGATCATTACACCTGTTTCAATGCCGAAGCCGGAGGTTGCGGCCTATCCACCTGTGCGCTTAGCACCTGAGCAACGCTCTCGTGTATATGGTCAGCGTTTCCGTGATGCAAAGCCAATCAATTTCGGCAAGGCTTCTCCGCGTCAGCATGCCGTGCACGGCGTTGATGTTTCTCGCTGGCAAGGCAATATTGATTGGGTAACATTGCGTAAGAACGGTGCAAACTTCGCTTATATCAAAGCCACCGACGGCGGCGATCATCTTGATCCGATGTTCCGTAAAAACTGGCGTGAAGCAAAGGCAGCAGGCCTAAAGCGCGGTGCATACCATTTCTTCTATTGGTGCCGTGTCGCAAGCCAGCAAGCTGACTGGTTTATTCGTAATGTGCCAAACGATCCTGATGCCTTGCCGCCAGTGATCGATGTCGAATGGAACGGCGATTCCTCATGTAAGCGCCGCCCGTCGCCTGCACAGGTCCGTGAAAAAATGCAGGTATTCATGGATGCGCTGGAACGTCATTACGGCAAGCGTCCCGTCATTTATACCGCGCCGGACTTCTATGACGACAATCTCAAGGGCGCATTTACCGACTACCCGTTCTGGCTTCGCGCTGTTGCGCAGCATCCATCCAAGGTCTATCCGGGTCGCCGTTGGCTATTCTGGCAATATTCCGGATCTGGCCTGTCGCAAGGCGTAAACGAAAAAATTGATCTCAACGTCTTCCACGGCAGTGAAGATCAATGGCACAAGTTCGTGCAGCGTTTTGCAAGCTCATCCTGATAAAAAAGCTCATCCCGAAATTGGGATGAGCTTAATCATTTTCAGGGTTTGCCAATATTTTCCAAGTCATATGGCGTGGACTGATACATCTCATTGATCCAGTTGCCGAACAGCAAGTGGGCATGTCCACGCCAGCAATTCTGCGGCTTGCGGCTGGCATCATTATTCGGGAAATAATTTGCTGGAACTGGCGTATCCGGCGAAAGCTGAATATCCCGGAAATATTCATCTGCAAGTGAGGTCGTATCATATTCAACATGGTTGAACATGTGCAGTGAACGATGCTTTGGATCTTCCAGCAGACAGAGACCGCTTTCAGGGCTGTCGACAAGAACCTTCAGATTACTATCTGACGGAATGTCGTCTTTGCGCACTTCCGTCCAGCGTGAAACCGGAATAGCAAAATCATCAGAGAAACCGCGCAAATACGGCGAAGATGGCTCAAGGTTTTGTTGGCTGAAAACACCCGACGCCTTGCCCGGCAAATCATATTTTCCCATACCATGGAAATGATGCACAGCCGCCTGCGCTGCCCAGCAGATGTTTAGCGTGCGATGAACATGGGTTTGCGTCCAGTCGAAAACCCGCTGCATCTCATCCCAATATGTCACATCTTCAAACGGCATACGCTCTACAGGCGCGCCGGTAATGACAAAACCATCAAATCGCTCGTTACGCACGTGTTCCCATGGCTGATAGAATGACAGCATGTGATCGGCAGGTGTATGGCGCGCTACGTGATTAGTGATGCGCACAAGCGTCAATTCTAGTTGCAGCGGCGTCGCGCCAAGCAACCGCGCAATCTGCGTTTCGGTAGTTACTTTATTGGGCATCAGATTTAGAAGACCGATTTTCAACGGCCTGATATCCTGACGAACAGCGTCCGCCTCACGCATAACCATAACGCCCTCTGCTTCGAGAACACTGGTTGCGGGCAGATCGTCAGGAATTTTAATAGGCATACGCGTCAGTCCTTCGTTATATCGGGGCAGACGCGTGTGGCTTCATCCGTATATTTGCCGGTTGGGCCACATCCTTCCTTTTCAGAAAGTACCACCTTGCCCGGGAAGGCAGGTTGGCGTTGGGCGTCGCCCCAACTCTTGATGTAAGGCTACTTCTAATCAAACAATCATATTCTGGCAATAGCTATTGAGGGGCGGAAAAACGCAATGTTGGAAACTCATTTCACCAACGGCTATCTAACTGGATTTCTATCCTCGTAAATAGGTCCGAAACAGAAGCACCGCATTTCAGGTAATAAACGGCGATTGAGTTCGATTTTAATAAGGGAACAAGTACCAGATTAACGAATTGTTCACATATCTTTAAATTGTGTTAACATGACTAGAAATGGGAGGGAAACATGAGCAATATTTTCTTCTGGATGGCACTGGTTATTTTGCCAGTCTTGGCAGGCACAGCTTTTGCCTATCTGCGTCATATGAATCATCGCGACGACTTTTAGCTTAAGACTTGCCGATGTTTCGGACTATTTGTTCGACTAACCCAGGTCGAAGCGTGATTAATTGACTAATTTTCAAGTTGCCCGCTTGTTGAGCGGGCGACAGTTATTTTCCGTATTTCATACAGACGACATCATTATCCATATGCATTTACATCGTGTTGTGCCCTATCAAAGGTCTATGAAATCGAGGCGATGTTCGCTCAACAATATCCGGGTTAGTACGCTTTTTGCAAAAACATGATAATTTTTATCAAGAATTAGCTTCACTTTGCCGTTAAGTCCTTTACGATCAGTCTGGTAGCGTTATTTTAAGAGCGCAACTAACTTCTATCAGCGTGACTCGTGCTCACGCCAAACTCAGGTGTATAGCTTCAATGAGCGGACCGGATACCCCCCATATCCTCGTCGTCGGTGCAGGTTTTGGTGGCCTGCAATTAATCCATGATCTGAAAGGCGCAAATGTTCGCATTACGCTTGTCGATCAGCGTAATCATCATCTTTTTCAGCCTCTGTTGTATCAGGTTGCCACAACGATCCTGGCGACATCAGAGATTGCATGGCCAATTCGCCATCTATTCAAGGACCGTAAAGAAGTTACGACTTTGCTTGGCACTGTCGTGGACGTCGATACGGCATCTAAAAAAGTCAAACTCGAAAACGGCAGCGAGATTGACTACGACACGCTGGTTTTAGCAACCGGCGCACGTCACGCTTATTTCGGCAATGATCGCTGGGAGAAAGTGGCGCCCGGTCTTAAGGCGCTGGAGGACGCCACGACCATTCGCCGCCGCTTGCTTCTCGCATTTGAACGGGCAGAACGTGAAACCGATGCTGCAAAGCGGCAGGCATTGCTGACATTCTCGGTGGTTGGTGGGGGACCGACCGGCGTAGAACTCGCAGGAATCATTGCCGAGCTGGCCAAGGATACGATGTGGCCAGAATTTCGTAATATCGATACGCGTCAGGCGCGTATTTTGCTGGTGGAGGCTGGCCCGCGCATTTTGGCCGCCTTCCCTGATGATCTCTCTGCTTATGCACAGAATGCTTTGGAGAAGATCGGCGTGGAAGTGCGCCTTGGCGTACCCGTCAAGGAAATCACCGAGCATGGCGTGACTGTCGGTGATGAGTTTATTCCTTGCGAGACGACAATCTGGGCAGCTGGTGTCGCCGCCTCACCTGCCGCAGCTTGGCTTGGCGCTGAGAGTGATCGGGCGGGACGCGCGCGCGTATTACCAGACCTCAGCGTACCCGGCCATGAGAATGTTTTCGTGATCGGCGATACGGCTTGGGTAGAAGGTCCAGACGGTAAACCTGTTCCGGGCATCGCTCCCGCTGCCAAGCAACAGGGTGCCTATGTTGCGAAAGTCATTCGCAGTCGTGTTTCAGGCACAGCAACGCCAGCACCATTCCGCTATCGCCATCAGGGCAATCTCGCAACGATTGGTCGTGGTGCTGCTGTGGTCGACATGGGGCGCATCAAGCTTAAAGGATCGCTGGCTTGGTGGGTATGGGGCATCGCCCATATCTTCTTCCTGATCGGTACACGCAGTCGCGCAGCCGTTGCATGGAGCTGGCTCTGGACATTCATATCAGGCCAGCACAGTGCGCGCTTGATCACGCAGGGCAAAGCAGCAGAAGATAATAAATAAACAAAACGGCCCGCTTTTAGCGGGCCGTTTTCATTTATCGAAATAAGAAATTATTCTGCAGGCTGCAAAAAGCCTTCCTCAATCGGCTCTGGTTCAACTTCCATCGGCTGTCCATTCATCGCAGCATTGAGACGCTCGACATCCAGCTCGTTTTCCCAACGTGCAACCACGATTGTCGCAACCGCATTGCCAACAAGATTGGTCAAAGCACGACACTCAGACATGAAGCGATCAATACCAAGGATCAATGCCATACCAGCAACAGGCACTGCCGGAACAACGGAGAGCGTTGCTGCGAGTGTGATGAAGCCTGCGCCCGTAATGCCAGCGGCACCCTTGGAGCTAAGCATCGCAACCAGCAGAAGCAATATCTGATCTGTCAATGACAGCGGAATATCCGTCGCTTGTGCGATGAAAAGTGCTGCAAGCGTCATATAGATATTCGTGCCATCAAGATTGAACGAATAACCGGTAGGGATGACGAGGCCAACAACAGAGCGTTTGCAACCGGCCTTTTCCATCTTGTCCATCAGGCTTGGCAATGCAGCTTCTGAAGACGACGTGCCAAGAACAAGCAACAGCTCTTCCTTGATGTAACGGACAAGCGCGAAGATCGAGAAACCATTATAACGAGCGACAGCACCGAGAACGAAAACTACAAACAGAAGAGCTGTAATGTAGAACGTCGCAATCAGCATGGCCAGATTGGCAATCGAGCCGATACCGTATTTTCCAATCGTAAACGCCATAGCGCCAAAGGCACCGATTGGCGCTGCCTTCATCAGGATCGAAACCAGTTTGAAAACGGGCGTCGTCAGCATCTGAAGAAAATCTGTGACCGGTTTGCCTTTGTCGCCGACCATAGCGAGCGAAATACCAAACAGCACCGAGAAGAATAGAACCTGAAGAATATCGCCAGATGCAAATGCGCCAACAATCGTTGTCGGAATGATGCCAGACAAAAAGCCCGTGATGGTCTGCTCGTGCGCCTTTTCAGTGTAGTTAGCGACAGCTTGTGGATCGAGTGACGCCGGATCGATGTGCATGCCTGCACCCGGCTGCACAAGATTGGCAACAATCAGGCCAATGATCAGCGCAAGGGTAGAAAATGTAAGAAAGTAGATCATGGCTTTGCCAGCCACACGTCCGACTTTCTTCATATCGGTCATACCAGCAATGCCAGTCGCAACGGTTAGGAAAATAACCGGCGCAATGATCATCTTAACAAGCTTGATGAACGCATCGCCTAACGGCTTAAGCTGAGTGCCAAATTCCGGGTAAAAATGCCCGAGCAGAATGCCCGCTGCAATTGCAACCAGAACCTGGACATAGAGCTGCTTGTAAAGTGGGATTGGGCGACGTGGTTCGTCCACAGCGCCATTTGGTACAGAAATCATGACTTCCTCCATTTGGCTCTATCCGGATCACGTCCAGCCTCCCGAGCCATTCGTTCTTTCAGTCGACAGCAGCGCTGCCGGTCGCGTCATGATTTGCAAGGTCCGTGCCAGTTGGAGTTGAGTATTCTATCCATTTGAAAAATATCAATTTTTTATAAATCGCAAATAATAGACGATCATATTTGTGCGGCATGTCGCACATTACTCTTTTCTATTTGTGCTGTTTGATGCACAGTGTAGCGATGAGAAACCAGTCAAACACAGGCAGCAAAACGCAATCGGCATTAAATTCCAACCGCCTTACCTGGTGGGTGTTTGGCACGGTTTGTATTGCTGTGTTTGCATTGGCGTTCTGGTTTGTCGGTAATAATGCCCGTGAGCGCGCATTACAGAGCCTGCGCGAGCAAACGCGTATCGACTCCAACCTCAATGCGGCGTTTCTTCGAGCAGTGCTGGAAAAACAACGCGCTCTGCCGCTCGTTTTATCAAAGGACAAAGAGCTTACAGACGCGCTAGAAACAAACAATTCTGCAACGATTGATCTTTTGAACCGGAAATTTGAGGCGCTTGCGGAAGGTACACAAGCTGCCGTTATTTATCTTATCGGTCTAGACGGTGCAGCGATTTCAGCCAGTAACTGGCGCGAATCGGATAGCTTTGTCGGCAATGATTATCAATTCAGACCGTATTTCAAAGGCTCACTGAAAGACGGCAGCACAGAATATTTTGCATTGGGCAATGTGAGCCACCTGCCGGGGCTTTACATCGCACGACGTATTGACGGCAAGAATGGTCCGCTTGGTGTTGTGGTCGTGAAGCTTTCATTCGATCAACTTGAAAAAGACTGGCACGAAACCGGCCGTCCGACTTTTGTGACTGATGATCGTGGTATCGTGCTGATCACTAGCCTTCCTTCTTGGCGCTTTATGACGATTGGCGAATTTCCACCAAAACGGGTTGAAGCTATTCGCCAGAGTCTTCAGTTTGGTGATGCTCCACTCAAGCCGCTACCGCTTTCAATGAGGCCAATTGACGGTGATAATGATACAGTTCTGGTTGAAGCGCTTCTTCCGGGCACGGCTAAGAATACCGATTATTTGGCGATCACTTCGCCTGTCGAAACAACGCCGTGGCAAATATACAGTCTTGCGCTCATGCGAGCACCTGTTGAGGCTGCGGTCCGCGAGGCACGCCTTGTCGCATTCATTATCATCGCCGCTTTCGCAACGCTTATTGGTATCATGTTACGTCGCAGGCAACGGATTATCGCACGAATTGCGGATGCACAACGCCGACAATCTGATCTTGAAGACCGCGTTATCGAGCGAACGAAAGATCTGGTTAAAGCACGTGACCAGTTGCAGTCAGAGATCAGTGATCACCATAAAACGGAGACGATGCTGCAAGGCGTACAACAAGACCTTGTTCACGCCAACCGCCTGGCAATCATGGGGCAAGTTGCAGCGGGTGTTGCGCATGAAATAAACCAGCCGGTCGCAACCATTCGTGCTTATGCGGATAATGCGCGTATTTTTCTTGAGCGAAAACAACTGGATGCTGCAACCGAAAATCTTGCTGAAATTGCGACACTGACAGAACGCATCGGGGCGATCACCGGTGATTTGCGCACTTTTGCACGCAAAGGCCATCGGCCGTCAGAAGCCGTGTCACTCGCAGAGATTATATCGGGTGCGCTGGTTCTGCTACGCAGCCGCTTTTCAGGCAGCATGGATCAGTTTGACATTGAATTGCCTTCCAGCGACGTGAAAGTTACGGGCCATTCATTGAGACTGGAACAAGTGCTAATAAACCTATTTCAAAATGCTCTGGAAGCTGTTGAAATCAAAGGAAATAGTGGCAAGATAAAAGTCAGAGCAAAGTCGCTTTCTAAAAGCATTGTGCTGATAATTTCTGACAATGGTCCCGGCATCCCGCAAAATATCCAGGAAAATCTCTTTACGCCGTTTAATACGTCGAAAGACCACGGCCTTGGTCTTGGTCTGGTAATCGTGAAGGAAATCCTCACTGATTATGGCGGAAAAATATCGGCAAAAAGCAGCCTTAACGGCACGACCTTCCGCGTAGAGTTTAAGAAAGCATGATGAACATTCCCGTTATATTGGTCGACGACGACAAAGCATTGCGTCGAGCTACGCGACAGACTTTGGAGCTTGCCGGCTATGACGTGCAGGACTTTGGGAGTGCGACTGAGGCGTTATTGGCAATTACAGCCGCATTCGAAGGCGTCATTGTAACAGATGTGCGTATGCCCCAGATCGACGGATTAGAGCTTTTTGCGCGTATTCAAGCGATAGATATCGACCTGCCGGTTATCCTGATCACCGGCCATGGTGATATACCCATGGCAGTGCAGGCTATTCAGAATGGCGCTTATGATTTCATCGCTAAACCCTTTGCCGCTGACCGGTTGGTTCACAGCGTTTTAAGGGCAGCAGAACGCCGGAAACTGGTTCTGGAAAATCGTAAACTGCGTGAATTAGCGTACGATGCACAAAACGATATGCCGCTCATCGGCCAAACGCCTGCAATCGAAAACCTCCGCCGTACCATCCTTGATATCGCCGATACCAATGTTGATGTTTTGATTGCGGGCGAAACCGGAACCGGCAAAGAAGTCGTTGCTCAATTGCTGCATGACTGGGGTGGTCGGCGTAAAGGCAATTTCGTCGCCCTTAATTGTGGTGCATTGCCCGAAACAGTGATCGAAAGCGAACTCTTCGGCCACGAAGCTGGTGCGTTCACCGGCGCTCAAAAGAAACGCGTCGGACGTATTGAACATGCAAGCGGCGGCACGCTTTTTTTAGATGAAATAGAAAGCATGCCCCCTGCTACTCAGGTGAAGCTTCTTCGCGTTCTCGAAATGCGCGAGATCACGCCCCTTGGAACTAACGAAGTTCGTCCCATTGATCTTCGTGTTGTCGCCGCTGCAAAGATCGATCTGGGAGACCCGCTGCAACGCGGCGATTTTCGTGAAGACCTTTATTATCGGTTGAATGTTGTGACGTTGACGATCCCACCATTGCGTGAACGTCGTGACGACATTCCGCTGCTTTTTTCTCATTTTCTTGCACGCGCTGCACGACGCTTTAATCGCGACATACCCGCACTGGATAACGCAACACACCGCCACCTGATGGAACATAACTGGCCGGGAAATGTGCGCGAACTGGTTCATTTCGCTGAACGTTTTGCATTGGGCGTTAAACTTCCCACTCAACAATCAGTTAGTCTGCAAGAGGAACAAGAAACGCTGCCAAAACGCTTGGAACGTTTTGAAGCCGATCTTATTCGCGAAACACTCGCAGCACATAGCGGAAATATTCAGGAAACACTCGAAACACTAGGCATTCCGCGCAAGACATTTTACGACAAAATGCAGAGGCATGGGATCAATCGGGCAGATTATAAAAAGGATAATTGATCTGAATATTATGGATTTTCTTTCAAAAATTCCCAATGAGAGGTAATAAAATCCTTGAGGACAATTGCCTGATTGTGCTGCTCGTCTTTTGCACCATAAAGTAAGATTATCTCTCTCCCTCTTGCATCCTGTAGAAGAGCCTTAACTGCATTTAAATTGCCCATCAATTCTTCACAATATTTGGTTTGAAATATCGGCCACTTAGCAGCTTCATGACCAAACCATTTGCGCAACTGAGACGTAGGCGCGATGTCTTTTGCCCATAAATCAATATGTGCTTTTTCTTTTGACATACCCCGGGGCCAGATACGATCAACAAGCACCCGAAAGCCATTATCGGCTTCGGGAGCTTCGTATATACGCTTAATAATAATTTTATTCACAACATCCCTCCCGCCATATTAGAAAAAATAATAGGGGCGGAAGAGATTGAGACAAGATCAAGCAGACAAAAGGCCGTCGATAGATGCTGATTGAACTGTGTGCAGGCGATTATAGCGGCCATTCTTCAATGAAAGTAATTCACTGTGGTTGCCCTGTTCTACGATTTCTCCGCCTTCAACAACCAAAATCCGGTCTGAATTCACAATGGTTGCGAGACGATGCGCGATGACCAGTGTTGTACGCCCGACAGAAAGGTCAGCAAGGGATTGCTGAATGGCACGCTCTGTCTCGGTATCCAATGCTGAAGTGGCTTCATCAAGGATCAGAATCGGCGGGTTTTTAAGAAAGATGCGTGCTATGGCCAGGCGCTGCTTCTGACCTCCAGAAAGCTTCACGCCACGCTCACCAATCACCGTATCATATCCGTCTGGAAGATCAGCAATCACACCATCTAGTCGTGCTCGCTGTGCAGCTTCAATGATCTCTTCGTCTGTTGCTTCAAGACGCCCATAGGCAATGTTTTCACGAATAGTTCCTGCAAACAGGAACACATCCTGACTGACAATACCAATATTCGACCGCAGTGATTTGAGTGTCATGTCGCGAATATCAATACCGTCAACAAATATTCCACCCTCGGTTACATCGTAAAAGCGTGGCAACATTGAACAGATTGTTGTTTTACCTGCACCAGAAGATCCAACAAAAGCGATGGTTTCACCAGACTTGATAGAAAGATTAAGATTACTGAGAATAGGACGCTTATCGCTATAACCGAAGTTGACATGGCGATACTCAATATCACCGTTAAGACGCTCGACAGACTGTGCGTTGGGGCGATCTGCAATATCAGGTCGCGTGTCCAGAAACTCAACATAACGTTGAAAGCCTGCAATGCCTTTTGGATAGCTTTCAATTACGGAATTAATCTTGTCGATCGGACGGAAGAAAACATTAACAAGCAGCAAGAAGCCCACAAAACCGCCAGCTGTTAGTTCGCCACGCACAACAAACCAAGCGCCGGCGAGCATAACAACTACCTGCACGAAGCGCATCGATAAATAAGATAGCGACATTGAAGCAGCCATGATCTTGTAGGCAGCCAACTTTGTTCGCTGGTAGTTTTCGTTGTTTTCCGCAAAAAGTTTACGTTCATGATCCTCGTTGGTGAAGGCCTGAACAACCCGAATACCACCAACATTTTCTTCAATACGCGCATTAAAGTCACCGACGCGCCGATAAAGAGCATGCCAGTTAGAGGTCATGCGTCTACCGTAACGCATGGTCACATAAGCCGAGAGCGGTATGATCGTAGCTGTGATAAGCGCGAGCGGAACATGTACCCACATCATTAGCGCAAAAGCACCAATCAGCGTCATAATAGCTATGAATACATCTTCGGGACCATGATGAGCGACCTCTCCAATCTCTTCAAGATCTTTGGTCAGTCGCGCCACCAGATGTCCAGTTTTCTGATTATCAAAAAAACCAAAGGACAGTTTTTGCAAATGATCGAATGCCTTACGGCGCATCTCGGTTTCAATTTTGATACCGAGCATATGCCCCCAATACGTAACAATGACTTGCAGAACCGCATTGAGGACATAAATCGCCAGAAGGCCGATAGCAGCCAGACCGATAATTCCAAGCTGCCCTGTAGGCAACAAACGATCAATAAACACGGTCACGGCTATAGGAAACGCTAACTCAAGGAGACCCGCTGCCACAGCACTTGAGAAATCCAGCATAAACAAACCGCGATGTGGCTTGTAATATTCTGCAAAGCGTTTCAACAGTTCAGCCATGGCCAGGCTCCTTCACTCATAATTTGTAGGGTGCCTAGCGCATTATGTTTGCGAGCGAAAGGTTATTATGACTTACAAGCTCAGCATTTTTATCAACCAGCCATAAATCCGACAGCATCTTTATGCCAATAACCTGCAACGAGCGTTTCTTCACGGCTTTTACCAAGTTTTTGACGCCAATGCTGGCGAATAACTTTTGCTTGATCTGCCTCACCTGCAAACCATCCAAAGCTATCAGGACCTTCCGGCCATTCTGCTTCACATAACACTTGTGTGAGTGTTTCAGCAGCGCGTTTCTGATCTGGATCAATGATCCAATCGATGGAAACACCTTGCGGATGCGCGAGATTCTGCACGTCTTTTTCGCTATCGACAGCGATTACAACACGCCCGGTCACTTCTTCCGAAAACTCTTCAAGCATACGACCGATTGCAGGAAGGCCGGTGGCATCAGCGCCCATCAGATAGCGACTTGCACGACGTAAAGGTCGACCAACCGGCCCCATTAGCCCAACTTCATCGCCAGCCTTGGCATTTTTAGCCCATGTGCAAGCCAGTCCTTCAACTTCATGAAGGTAAAAATCGATCTCAAGCCAGCCCGCATCAATATTAAGGCTACGGATCGTATAAGCGCGGGACGCAGGTTTGCGAAAGTCGTCTGGCCAGAAAGGCAATCCATTTGGACCCATAATTGGCCAAACAGGCTTCGGAACCTCGGCTGTTGGCAATAGCAAACGGATATGCATGGCACCAAACAACGAAAACCGCTTCAAGTCGTCCCCTGCGAGACGTAAGCGCAGCATATGAGGCGTGATCTGTTCTGACGAAATTACCCGCATCAGACGAAATTGAGGAAGAACTTGTTCTCCAGCTCTGTCTCCTTGCCAGATGATCTCCGGAGCTTCTTCCTTGGTGTAAAGTTTAATGGCAACCGCTGCCAGATCTTTCAAACGATGCAAGCCTGTATCATCATCAGCATGCAGAGCTACACGGTAGCCATGTTCTTTGTTATCGATCTCAATACGACCAAATGAAAAATCAAATACGTTGACTTCATCAAGCAAGAGATATTCTGCATGATAGGAGTTTAGACGATCGATAATGTTAGGCAGATATGTATTGCCATTTTGTAGCGGAATATTTGCATAGCTTAGTAATGCGCGGGTAGCTTCAGAGGATGACTTGGACACAGGCTTTCTCAATCCGTTGATGCAAAAAAGAATGAAGGCATTTCTGCCTTCATTTCGATATTTTAGCCGCCGATGCGACCCGTGATGGCGATCTTAAAGGTTCTTCCCTTGGCCTGATCAATGTCTGTGCTTGTTGCCCAACCAGTCTGCGCGTCTGTATACGCTTTATCAAAGACGTTATCGACACCGAAATCTAGCTTAAGATTATCATTTACCTGCCAATTCGCGAACACGTTCACGAGATCTACACGCGGATATACTTTAACTGCGCCTGTTGTAAGTGCACGATTAACCCTGCCAATACTTTCGTACTCAACGCCATAGATTAGCTTTTCGTCAAAAGCCTTCAGCCCCAGTGTCGTACTGAAATTGTTCAGCGGTGTATTGCTCAGACTATCACCCTTATAAATACCATCTTTCATCTCAGCATCTGTGTAAGAAGCGGCAAGATTGATATAGCCCCACCAGTTATCGTAAGTGCCCTCGAACTCCACGCCCTGCAGTCGGGCAGTGCCTACGTTTTGAGAGGTGGTAACAGCGCCGTTCTTGACTGTGTTGATGTAATCTTTCACATCCGTATGGAAGAAATTGATCTTAGCTCTGACCTGATCACCTGCATCGAGGATCCCATCCTGCCTGAGATTCACACCAGCCTCAAACGAGGTCGCAACTTCCGGCTTTAGCAGAAGATTTGGTTCATAGCCTGAACCATGCGCACCATTTTGGCGGAACATATCCTGCATATGCGGAACACGATAGCCCTGCGAATAAAGACCATAGAACTGGACGCCGTCCCATGGTGTTACACCTACGCTTAAACGCGGAGAAACACGATGGCCATCAACATTAACATCTTGAGATGCTAAAACGTCAGTAGCCTTCGTCGTCCCATCAAGCCGGTAACCGTCGTATCGCAGTGCACCGATAATCTCCAGCCACTTCTGGTATTCCCCTTGCCATTGCAGAACACCACCATAGGCCTGTTGGTCACCATTGCCAAAATTATCGGTGTCAGATTCACCGCGCATTTTATAATAATCAACACCATAAGTAATGGTGTGGACCATGGCATCGGTCTCAATACGCGAGCTGTTGTATGCACGGAACCCTGCCGTTGACACGTCATAATATCGCGTCTTACCGATATTGGCTTTTGGCCAGACCTGGTATTGGTCATTGTCTGTATCGGTGTAATAAGCGTTTACAGATAAATTCCAGAGTGGATTATCTTCAGGCTTGTATGTATAGTTGCCCGTATATGTACTAACGATTGTATCAGCATCAAACCTCGACAAATTACTGGAGGTTGAACCGCTGCTTGCAGTCATGATGTCATTGTATTTTTGGCGCGAGTAGCCCAGCTTTAGTTCGTGTCCTTCAGCCGGACGAATTGTAACCTTACCTAAACCACTGACAACACGCTCACCAGTCCAGCGAACAACATCGCCGTCGCCGTTTTTATAAGCGTCGCTATCGCGATAGTTCAGATTGCCGATAACATCAAAATTCTCGTTGAAGCGATAAGCTCCAACCGTGCTGGTCATCCAGCCTTTGCCGTTGCTTTCATACCGTAGCTTTTCGCTTAATGCCCAGGTTTCGCTATCGCGAAGGAAATCGCCAGCATCCTTGGTTTCAAAAGCAACGAGACCGCCAATGCCGCCTGAACCGTAAGCGTTGGAAACAGGACCACGAATTACAGTTACCTGTTTGAGCATTTCTGGTTCAATGTAGAATGAACCAGAGCCGTGGCCAACGCGCCAGTAATCCTGACGTGCGCCGTCCAGCGTTACCGCGACACGGCCATACTCCTGAAGACCGCGAATGTTAATTGAAGTAGCCGGATCATCGCCATTCAGCGATGCATGAACGCCGGGAGTTGCTCTGAACAGATCCGCAGCAGTCGTTGCCTGAATCCGATCAATATCACGCTGTGTGATAACACTGGTTGATGCCATGGCATCAATAGCAGCAGCATTCTGAATCGTAGGTGAAATGGTGATAGTGTCGAGCTGGAGCGCTTGATCTTTGCGCTTCTTATCAATCTGCCCCTGATCCGCAGTTTGATTCTTCGAATCGCTACCCTGCGCTGCATTTTGTGCAAATGCAGGCGCAGCCAATAGCACCACAGCACCAAAAGTGCCGCATAACACCGTAGTATTCCAAAAATAGCGGATACGTCCAGAATTCGATTTCACTACAACCCCCAAGCTGACTATCGCCATAATCCGTTAAGATGATAAATTAACTCATGTTAACGGCAGGCTATATTAATCTTGATATTACGAGTCAACTTTAATTATCGCTCGTTGATGAGGTTTGTGTGTGGAAATCGAATGATGAAGATACTCACCGATCTAATCGATTTATTCCAAAGTATGAAATTGTATAATCAAGTTTTAATGGGGGGCCATCATCTGATTATTTTTACACGATCGGAAATAAATTTCTGAATACACCTTTGACCATGTTAAAATGCAAACGATGAGACGCAGCTTATTAAGCATACCCTCGTAACGTTATGATGATTTCAGTAATTACTGAAATTTGCATGTAAGTTATAAGGGGTTGCTTTTTAAATGCATGCCGTTATTGTCTGCGCCACTTGGAGGAGTTGAGAGCCGCCCCAGCGCGTTAACCGCAGCGGGGCGGTTTCTTATTTCAAGCTATTCCAAAATGCATATCTGCCTTGCAGTATCGCTGCTTGTAACCGAGCCCCACTAAACCTATTTTGAGATTGTTCAGTCTCACTCCTCCTCCCAGAGGCTGAACTCGGAGCGCGACACTCCTCCTCCCAGTCGCGCTTTTCAGATCAGCCCGCTGCACACTCCTCCTCCCAGTGCAGTGGGCGTTCTTGTTTTTAGCCTATATTTAGTTATTTTAATTTTAGTCTACGTGGACTTTTGGGAGCTCTGCTCCTGCGCCAGAAGCGACCATGCCGCAATAAACATTGCCGCAATCATTGGACCGACGACAAACCCATTAATCCCAACAAGTGAAATTCCGCCAATTGTGGAGATGAGAACCACAAAATCCGGCATACGCGTGCCCTTACCCACCAAAGGGGGACGTAGAAGATTATCAATGAGCCCAATCACTAAAACACCGACGAATATCAGTGTAAATGCCTGAAGCCACATGCCGTTTACGATAAACCATACGGCAACAGGTGCCCATATAAGTGAAGCACCAACCACGGGCAGCAATGAGAAGATAGTCATCATCACACCCCACAATAATGCAGCTTCAATACCAAGCAGCCAGAATGTGATCCCACCAATTGCGCCCTGAATAAGCGCGATAATGATGTTTCCCTTCACAGTCGCACGGATGACGGCAGCAAACTTCTCGACGAACTGGTTTTTATAATCTTCGCTAAGCGGAATCGCTTGCCTAATTTTTTCTCCCAGCTCATCTCCATCACGGAACAGAAAGAACAGCAGATAAATCATAATGCCGAAGCTTATAATGAACTGAAGTGTATTCTGTCCGAGGCTAACGAGACGGCTTGCAAAAATCTGGCTACCTTGCAGAATTCCACCGGTTATACGTGTGCGCCACTCAGCAAAAGTACCAAGTTCAAAACGCACCATCCACTCTTCTAGACTGTCCGGTAACGCTGCAAGAATTCGTGTTATGTAAGTATTGAGGTCAAATTCGCGCGTGCTCAATCGTTGATAGACAGAATTCCCCTCCTGAGCCAGCAAACCGAATATCAGTAATGTTGGAAGGATGACGAGGCATATGCACATCAGCACCGAGAGAAACGCTGCAATATTTCTGCGGCCTCGCAAAACCCGCAAAAGCCATTGCTGCACGGGATAAAAAATGAGCGCCAGAATGACGCCCCATAGCACAGCGGAATAATAGGGGATCAACAACCAGGCAAACGCAACGGTCACCAGTGCCAGAAGGATATAAAAACTTGCGCGCTGGACTGACATAATAGCTCATGGGTTATTGCAACAACCGAAAATGCCCGGCTTTCCTTTCAAATTCAATAGCTAATAGCAATTTACTCATAATCGTCATCACAACTTTTTGGCGCGATCTTATTGGGAGAATATAAATCCGCAATACCGCCAAATTCACATTGTTTACCAAAAAATAAATATTGTTGACAATCTGGCGTGTGTATCGTTCAATCCTTACATGCTTCTCCCCACAAAACGAGGGAGTGGTAAAGTAACAAGGGGAATACAAATGTTTAACAGACGCGCAGTCATCAAGACTGCGGCGCTTAGCGCCGTTTCGCTTTTCGCAATCATATCCGCTAATATTTCTCAGGCTGCTGACAAAGAACTCAAGATTGGCTTTGTTGGCGTCACAAGTGGCCCAGCAGCCGCATGGGGCACATCGAATGTTAGATCGATGCAGGTGCGCGCAGACTGGCTAAATGAGCTGGGCGGGGTAAAGATTGGGGATGATAATTACAAAATCAAGATCGTTACTTTCGACGACCAGAAAGACCCAAAGCGTGCAATCGCGGGCATGGAAAAAATGGCGCAGGAAGGCGTTCATTACGTTGTTGGGCCAAATGTTGATGACGGCGCTGCGGCAGTTCGCCCGGTCGCTGAATCCAAAGGGATTATCTACTTCCCTTACTCCTTCCCCAAAGAACTTTATACACCGCCAGCATCCAACGCTATTTTGGGTATGATTGCCAATTATCAGTCTGGCCCAGCTATTTACAAATATTTGAAAGAAAACAAAGGCGTAAAAAGCGTTGCTTTTGTTGCTGCCAATGAATCTGATCCACTAAGCCAACGTGACAGCGGTATTGAAGCTGCAAAAGCCCTTGGTCTCGAAGTCGTATCAACCAGCGATGCCTATCAGAATGACACGCGTGACTTCACGCCAGTTTTAACCCCAATCATCATGCAGAAGCCGGACCTTTTGGTTCTTTCCGGCGTTGCACCCGGGAACGCGCCACTTCTGATCCGCGCAGCACGCGAATTGGGCTACGAGGGTTTCATCTCCACTGAAACTGCGCAGGACGCGAAGGTGCTGGAAGAAGGCGCGGGTGAACTGGCCAATGGATTTATTTCGGTCGGTGGTGCATCCACCCCTGAAATCGCATCCGATACGATGAAAGAGTTCGTTGACCGTTATACCAAGGCTTATGGCGAGTATAACGATGAATCCAACACAAAAGTCTATGCGCTTGAATATATAATCGAAACGATGAAGGCTAACCCTGCTGCGATCGACAACGTCGAAGAGTTCAAAAAGACAGTCGATACTTTCTCTGCACCAAATCCCTATGTGAAGGGGGATGGTTCCAAGCTCACCTATGTAGGCGATACATCTTTCACGCAGAAGCGTCAGTTGGGTATTCCTATGGTCGTCACCGAGTACAAGGACGGAAAGTTCGAAACGCTGTTCGTCGGTCAGGTCGACTAAACACAAATATTTTTGGAAGCGGATGATCATAACATCCGCTTCTGCCTCCCAATCGTAATGAACAGCCACGGAGAACTAGGCAAGGCCACTCTCCGCAGGAGGGAGTTTGCCTTCATGGAACAAGTCATAGTCAACGGACTATATCTAGGATCACAATATGCGCTGATTGCGCTCGGACTGACGCTTATTTTCGCTTTGATGAATGTTTTGAACTTCGCTCATGGGCAGATGTATGTGCTCGGCGGATTTGTTACTTATACGATCTATGGCCAACTCGGCCTGCCCTTTGTTGCGGCGTTGTTTGCTTCTGCAGTCACACTAATGATTGTGGGCGCGCTGATTGAAAAGTTTCTGTTCAGACCTGTCATAAAGCGAAGTGTTCGCGACGAAAGTACGATGCTGCTTGCAGCAGCAATTGCATTTTTTCTGGATGCTGTGATTTTGCTGCTATTTGGGGAAAAGCAGCGCGGTGTTCCTAAAATCATCAATGGCGTATTTGTGTCGGATTGGTTGATAATACCGTATGATCGCATCCTGATCGGTGTGCTGGCAGTTGTATTCATCGCAGCATTTGTTCTTTTCATGCAGTTTACGAAACCTGGTCGCGCGATGCGCGCGCTCGCTCAAGATCGCGTTGCAGCGCAGTTAATGGGCGTGAATGTAAACCGTTATTCCATGATCGGCTTCGCATTAGGGGCCATGCTTGCGGGTCTTGTCGGCGGCTTGCTGGTTGCTATTACTGGTGTCAATTCCGGTATTGGGGGGGCTATTTCTATCAAGGCCTTCATGATGGTGATGATTGGCGGTGCAGGTGTCGTAAGCGGTGCAATTGCAGGCGGTTTCATTCTCGGAATGCTGGAATCTGTCGGCCTTACGGTGCTGCGTCCTTACGGCGACATTACCTACCTCGTGATCTTCGCTGGATTGATGGTTTTCCTCAGTCTTCGTCCAAATGGGCTTATGGGTAAACCTTGGGGCTGATGGAGGCAAACATGACAAAGACAGTAAAACTTATTGGCGTCGTTGCTTTCCTCGCTCTGGTCTTCATCGGCATACCGTTGCTGATCACCATAACAGGACGTAACGATCTTTATTACACGCTAACCTCAGTCGCCCTGCTTTCCATTGTCAGTGCTGGTGTATGGCTCACCTTTTATATTGGACGCATCAATATCGGTCAGGGTGCATATGCTCTCATGGGCGGCTATGTCTCTGCCATTCTGATGGTCAAATATGGCGTGTCTTTCTGGCTGACATTGCCGCTGGCAGGTCTCTTTTGCGCTTTTACCAGTATTTTGATCGGGTTGCCGATTTTGCGCCTTCGTGGTGTTTATTTTGCGATGGTTACACTGGTACTTACCGAAGTAGCGCGCCTGCTCGCCATGGCTCTTCCGATTACCAATGGCGCAAAAGGAATGGTCAACATCCCTCCACCGGGAGGAATATCGATTTTCGGTCTAACCATCCTGCCCGACTTCGCAACGCTACAAAATCCGCGAGCAGCTTTCTACTTCGTATCAGTATTCCTAATGGTGGTATGTTTTGCAGCCCTTTACAGGCTTATTCATTCACGCATCGGAGGCCTTTGCCAGTCACTGCAACAGAATGAAGAACTTGCCTCCTCTATAGGTGTCAATATTACCAATCTGCGCGTGCTTGCTTATGCGATTTCGTCCTTCCTTGGAGGATTGGGCGGCGCAATGTTTGTGGCGATATCGCAGTCGATCTACCCATCAAGTTTCACGGTCACCGACTCCGTCAACTTCATGCTTAACTGCTTTCTTGGCGGTCTTGGCTACGTATTCGGCCCAATCATCGGTACGTTTGTTCTCTATTTCGGATGGGATTTCCTTTTTCAGACCGGAAAATTCCAGCTTCTCATTTTCTCGAGCCTGCTGATCATTCTGATGCTGTTCCTGCCAAATGGCCTTCTCAGCTTGCGATTGACTGGTAAGAAAGGATCGGGATCATGAACGCACTTTTGGAAGTCAAAGGCGTAACCAAACGTTTCGGCGGACTGGTAGCGGTAAATGATGTTTCGTTTTCAGTCAAAGCGCAGGAAATCCTATCGGTTATCGGCCCTAATGGCGCTGGAAAATCTACGCTTTTCAAACTGATAGCGTCTTTCCTCAGTCCGACAACAGGCGAAGTCCTGTTTAATGGTGCGCGCATATCCGGTCTCGCACCGCACATCGTGGCGCGAAAGGGAGTAGTTCGAACTTTTCAGGAAACAACTATCTTCAAAGGCATGACAGTGCGCGAAAACGTCATTGTCGCACATCACTTGCGTGCCAAAGCAAGTTTTCTTGGCTGCTATATTGGAACAACTCTCGCCCGACAGGATAGACTAGAGTTTGAGCGCTCAGCCGATGAAATTATTGATTTTCTTGGCCTCGGATCACAACGTAACGAAGTTGCGCAAAACCTGCCGCATGGCCACTTACGAGCGCTGGGAATAGCAATTGGCCTTGCGACTGAACCCAAAGTTCTTCTGCTGGACGAACCTTTTGCAGGCATGAATCATGACGAAACCGTAAAAGCGGTAGAGATGGTGCGTGCAGTGCGTGATCGCGGCATCACTGTCCTGCTTGTCGAGCATGACATGCCTGCGGTGATGAATATTTCCGACAGGATCGTCGTCATCAACTTCGGCCAGAAAATTGCCGAAGGCACGCCAAAGGAAATTCAGGAGAACGAAAAAGTTATCGAAGCCTATCTCGGCGCAGAAGATGAAACGATTGGATACTGATCATGACAGAGCTTCTGAAAGTCCAAGATGCCGAACTCTATTATGACCATGTCTATGCATTGAAAGGCGTATCGCTCACCGTCAATCAGGGTGAAACAGTAGCACTAATCGGTGCTAATGGCGCTGGAAAGTCTTCAATCCTGCGTGCAATTACCGGACTTAATAAATTGCGTAAAGGCGAAATTTATTATGAAGGCAATCGCCTTGATGGAACGCGCTCTGACAAGATTGTCGAAATGGGCATCGCCATGGTGCCGGAGGGGAGACGCGTCTTTCCTTACATGACGGTACGCGATAATCTGCTGATGGGCGCATTTACGCGATCAGCCAAAGCAGAGATCGCCCATACGCTTGAAATGGTTCTGGGCCGTTTTCCACGTCTTAAGGAGCGCTATTCGCAGGCCGCAGGTACGATGAGTGGCGGCGAGCAACAGATGTTGGTTATCGGACGCGCCTTGATGGCCAAACCGAAGCTGCTACTGCTCGACGAGCCTTCCCTCGGTGTTGCCCCCAAACTCGTGCAGGATATTGCCCGTTCCATCGTTGCGATCAATCGCGACGAAAAGGTCAGCGTGCTTCTGGTTGAGCAGAACTCCCGCATGGCACTCCGCATTTCGCAACGCGCATATGCTTTAACCACAGGCAGGATTGCACTTTCCGGTAACTCCGACGAACTCGTGTCGGACGACCGCATCAAAAAGCTCTATCTCGGCGGCGAAATTTAAATTCAGGGCGCACAATGCGCCCTGAACCATCCACAACGATAAAAAACATACTAGGGTCCGAGGAAATGGACATACTTGTCATTAACCCCAATACAACCGCGTCCATGACGCGGAAAATCGGCGAGGCCGCACGCAGTGTTGCACTCTCCGACACCAATATCATTGCCGTCAATCCCATTGATGGCCCACCAAGCATTGAAGGCTATTTCGATGAGGTTTTTGCCATTCCCGGCATGATTGGCGAAATGCAAAAAAACTCACACGCAGATGCCTGCGTGATTGCCTGCTTTGATGATACGGGGCTGGATGCCGCACGCTGTGCAATTAACATGCCGGTGATTGGCATTGGTGAGGCAGCCTTTCATATGGCAAGCCTGATAGCCGGTAAATTCAGTGTCGTTACCACCCTCTCCCGCTCGGTTCCGGCAATTGAGCACAATCTCACACGTTATGGTCTTGCAACACGCTGCGCAAAAGTCAGAGCCAGCGATGTCGCTGTGCTTGATTTGGAAATCCCAGGTTCAGATGCGCGGCTTCGCATTTCGGAAGAAATAGTGCGTGCCAAGCGAGATGATCATGCCGAAGCAATAGTTCTTGGCTGTGCAGGTATGGCGGACCTTGCAGCATCATTGTCGGAAGAGCACGGGATTCCAGTCATTGATGGCGTTACAGCAGCGGTAAAACTCTGCGAGAGTTTAGTCACACTTGGGCTTAAAACGTCTAAACTCGGCGGCTATCAAGCACCCAGAGTAAAAGAATTCCAAGGCATCTTTGCACCATTTTCACCGGGGAAATTATGCTGACATCTAATAACTACACGTTGGATGCAGCGCCTTATAGTGTAAGCGGTGATCTTAATGCCGTTGACAGCAAGGATCACGGCTTCGATATGTATGTCAGATGAAACTCGAACGCATTTTGTGCGGACACCACCCGGCATCGTTTGTATCTGGATAAAATGAACTTACTGGACACCCAAACCACAGACAACAATGAAACTAGCGGTAATAGCGGGTCGACGCGCTGGCATCCTGTTTATGAGGGGTTGCGAGATGCTGTCGTGAGCCATCAATTGTTGCCGGGAACCAAATTACCGGAAGACGAACTGGCTACAATCTATTCGGTCAGTCGCGCAGTTGTGCGTTCTGCATTACAGGCGCTTGCCCATGATCGTCTCGTGCGGCTTGAGCCGAACCGAGGCGCATTTGTCGCCGAGCCCTCACAAGAAGAAGCACGAGAAGTCTTTGAAGCGCGCATGCTGATAGAGCCGGAGGTCGCCGCACTCGCAGCTAAAGTTGCGACTGCGGAAGATGTCAGAAAACTTCGCGAACATCTCGATAAAGAGCATGAAGCACTTCATGCAGGACGCGACAGTGATGCCATTCGTTTGTCCGCGCGTTTCCATCTCGAACTTGCTGGCATTGCCAACCACTCCATTTTGGCAGGCTTTGTTGCTGACCTCCTGCCTCGCTCATCACTGATCATTGCGCTTTATTGGCGTCGTCGCGAAACCACCTGTGAAAGCCATGCACATCACGCTCTGGTGAACGCAATTGAGCAACATAAGCCAGTCGATGCTGCGGAGTTAATGAAAACACATATACTTGATTTGCTGGCAGGCCTTAATCTCAAACGCGTAGAAAGAGACCAAAAGCGCCTTTCAGATATTTTGAAATAGTTGTTCCATCAAAAAGCACCTACGTCTTATCTCTTACGTTGATTTACAGTTCTTTGCTTTATTAATTTCCACCTTGGCAACATTTTTGAATTGGGCATGCAGAATTTGGGCGGCTCCGCCTGTCAGGACGTCATAAATAAACAGGATGATAACAGTAGCAAAATCGACGACTGATACGGTGTTATTATAGACAAGACCAAGCAACAGACATCCGTCACAAGTGGCCTAGTTAGATTCGATCGTCGTCGCCCATGATCTCAATACGAGCCCGTGCAGATGTCTTAAACTTAAGACATCTGCTAAAGCCTTGGATTCTTTTATGGGAAATATATCAGATACCGTGATCATAGATATGATGCGCTTCGCAATAATTCCACAAAATCGAATGTTAAAAATTTAGGCCCAGATTACCTTTTAATGTGCTTGTTGAATATTCTTCGCGATACACGCCCTTATCCTGCAAAATAGGGATAACCTTTTCGACAAATTCATCAAAGCCGCCCGGCGTAAGATGCGGAGCAAAGACGAATCCGTCGGCGGCATCTGCTTGAACATAGGTGTTGATTTCATCCGCAATTGTTTGCGGCGTACCGACAAACTCCTGCCGCGCTGTGACCTTGATGATGAGATCACGTATGCTGAGCTTATCGCGTTCAGCAAGCTCACGCCATGTCCGTGCAGTCTCAAGACGATCATCGTAGCGTGTCGCGCGCCCCAGAGCCAATTGCTCATGTGCTACATCCGGCTCTAGTTCCGGCAAAGGACCATCGGGATCATAGCTTGAAAGGTCGCGGTTCCAGACTTGTTCCAGAAATGTAATCGCTGATTTAGGGCTAACCTGCTGAAGCCTTATCTGACGCAATTTTTCCTGCGCATCCTCTTGCGTGTCGCCCAGAACAAAATTTGCGCCCGGCAAGATTTTGAGTGAATCCGGGCTACGTCCATAATGTGTAAGGCGCTGCTTCACATCGCGATAGAACTGTTGACCGGCTTCAAGTGTACCATGGCGCGAATAAATGACATCAGCATGACTCGCGGCCAGCTCCCGTCCTTCCTGCGAGTCGCCCGCCTGTGCGATCACAGGCGCGCCTTGCGGCAACGGCGCCAGATTTGAATGACCTGCAATATCAAAGTGCTTACCTTTGAAAGCAAAGTCGCCGCCCGCCCAGATTTTCCGAGCTGCATCCAAAAACTCGCGCGCGCGCTCATAGCGTTCCTTAAACGGCAGATGATCACCACGCCGGAAATTTGCGCCAGTAAAAGCACCGGGTGACGTCACCACATTCCAGCCCGCACGACCCCCTGAGAGAATATCAAATGTCGCGAGCTGACGAGCAAGTGCATAAGGCTCGTTAAATGTGGTTGTGAGTGTACCGATTAGCCCGACGTGTTCGGTGATGGAAGACAATGCCGTGAGAATAGCCAGCGTATTCGGACGGCCTGCTACATCGAGTTCATGCAGCTTGCCTTTTTGCTCGCGTACCCGCAGACCTTCCGCAAGAAAGATGAAATCGAATTTTCCACGCTCAATAGTCTCGGCAAAATGCCTGAACGATGAAAACTCAATCTGGCTACCTGCTGCCGGATCGCTCCAAACCGTGAAATTGTTGACGCCCGGAAACTGCGCTCCGAGAATAACCTGCTTCAGCTTTGTCATTTTCCTGGTTCCTTCACTCAGGCGGCTGTTGAGTAACGATTGATTGCTTCCGGCAGACCAAAGCGCGCACGCAAAGTGGTGCCTTCGGCCTTACGGATTAGATTTTGTGCACGCAGTGCTGGCAGCAGCTCATTCAAAACAAAATCGCTTTGTGATTGCGGGTCGGACAACACCAACCTTATGCCTTTCACACCAAGCACTTGGGTCTGGAGAATGCTCTCAATCACTTTCTCAACATTTGGTGCTTCTGAAAGCTCGATATCGCCAACAACGACGTGTGCAGTCTCGCCTATGGCCTTCAACAACGCGCCGCTCGCTGGAGCGAAAACGACATCAGCGCCGCGTGCTTTGACAATGTCATTATGGTTGGTGATTGTGGTCGCAACGACAGGCTGTCCCTGCGGTGGGCGCGGTGTTATCGACGGCCCAAGAACCCGAAAGTTATCGCTTTCAAACTTAATGTAATGAAGCTTGGAAGCATCAAGAAAACGCTGGGTTTTCTTGTCGCGGATGACCGCATCATCTTCCCAGCTATCCCAAAGCCTGCGGATAACTTCGATTGCGTCTTGCGTGTCGCGATCAAGTGCTTGTTGTTCTAACGAAGGGTAGCCGTTTAAAACACCCAGAGCCTGTCCGGCCTCGATATTTCGGTCTTTGGCAAGTTCTTGCACCAGAATACCTGCCCGCCCTTCACTGACATAATCCAGCGTCGCAATGGCAGTTGAGACATGAAACGGTTCCAAAAAATTAACCGCCGCACCAGCGATAATCCCGATATTGGCCAAGCGCGGTGCCAGCCAGTTTGCCAGCAATATGGCATCCAGACCGTCGTCATTCTTGTTGGCAAAACCATCTTCCAACGTCAGAAATGCGAACTCGTCGTCAAACGGCTTTGTCAGCTCGGTCCAGAACTGTCGCGATGGCTTGTCACTGTTCTGTGAAGCGGTAGCCACATCGATACCCACACCGAAGAGCAGACCTTTGGATTGCGTCATGTCTTTATTCCGATCGTCAAAAATTGATTGATAGCTAGCCAGCACGAACGGCGCTGAGTTCTGGGCGAGAAGCGCCGGAGGCTGGAATGATCTTTGCGAAATCCCTCAAAATTTGCGCGTAATCCTCAGCAAAGAACTCATAAGGCAACTCCAGACGAAACTCTGACACCAACGGCAGAACCGGATCTTTGGAAAGAGTTTCCAGAATTTCTTCAGTCGTGCCGACGATATCCGGCAAGAACAGTGTGCGACGTGGACCATGAGCAAAGCCCGTCCTTTTATCGCGCTCAGCAACAAATTCGGCATAGCGACGGCGGGCATCCGGACTGGCGCTATCGGTTGGCAAGATCACACGACCCAGAGCAACACGCGGCGCACGTTCATGGACCCATTCTTGCCGGAATCGCTCAATCAACGCTTTCTGCGCGGTCAGAAAATCGTCTGTGTTTTCACCACTGACAATGTTGCCGGTTAAAAGGTTGAAACCAGCCTGACCCGCCCATTTAGCGGAGTTTTGCGAACCACCGCCATACCATAAGCGGTCGGTCAGCCCTTCAGCGAACGGCCTTAAACGTGGAATTTGAGCGCCAGCAGCATTGCCCGCTTCAGTCTCACCCGAAAGCGGCTCTGAGCGTAAGGCACGCGCCAGTTTTTCAGCCCGCGCATGGCTGTAATCTGCAATTGGAACAGTATCAACGAAGCCCTCAATTAGATGCGCAAAAGGCGGTGCTCCAACCGAAACACCAACATTCAACCTGCCGTGAGAAAGCAAATCGACCGTAGCCAAGTCCTCGGCCAGCCGAAACGGATTTTCATAGCCAAGCTGAATAACAGCGGTGCCGAGACCGATACGTTTGGTTCGCTGCGATGCCGCTGCAAGGAAGGTCGATGCAGAAGAAATGCCACGCTCCAGATGTCGTTGACGCACCCAGCCACTGTCATAGCCTAGCCGCTCTCCATGCTCAAAGAGTTGCAACGTATCTTCGATGCCTTGCGCCGGATTGTCCTCACGGTGACTGCCGGGAATGAGAAAGGCAAAATGTTCAATATGTGAAAGTGGCATATGCTTTCCCCTTAAGCGGCCGTTTCGCGATAGCTTTGAAGTCGCGCGAGAATTTTTGCTTCCTGCACGGCCTTACGTTCCTGCACGCGCTGCGTTGCCTCTTCAAATGAAGCCGCAGCCGAATAAATTGGCGTCGCAATTGGATGTCCCAACTTGGAGCCAATGTGTTTTTCAAAAGGGAGTGACCGATATTGCTGAACATCGACTGACGTATCAAACAGCGGGCGATAGCCGAGCGAAATGTAAAGCGCTGTAGCCTCTGGCTGGCGGAAGCCTGTCGAAAGATAGGACCGCGTATAACCCAGTTCTCCGGCAGCTTCTTCGAGCGCGAACACAATGCGGCGCGCCAGTCCCTGCCTGCGCAAATGTGATGCCGTCCAGATGCGCTTGAGTTCAACGGTCTCGTCATCATGGCTCATAAATGCACCACCGGCGATAGTCTCACCGTCACGCTGCAACAGCAAAAAGCCACCAAGGGGTGGTGAGAAGGCTTCCGTGGGATAGCGCAGGATTTCCGAACGAGCACCACCAGGACGATCCAGATTCGCATAGCGGCTGTCATATTCATGCACCAAGCCATCAATAAGTGGCTGCGCGGCGGGATCCAAAAGCGACGACTGGGTAATAATATCTACCATAACAGACCTCCGAAGAAATAAATACCTATCCATGATCGATTTACAGGAAGCAAAACCAAAACACGGAAAAGCATATTTTCTATACGGTGCATCTTTGTTTTATGATTTGCACGGCATGAACGTTTAATCAGATAATAAATATTAGAAGAACATTGCTAGATTAAAACTCTACAAAAAACATAGGCTACATCTTCATTGATTTTACTGATGAGGATAACATGCCTTATGCGCTTAGCTTTCTCGACAAAAGCCCTATTCATGACGACGAAGATGCCAGATCGGCACTCAGCCGTACGATAAAGCTTGCACAGAAAGCAGAGGCCGCAGGCTTTCACCGCTTTTGGGTGGCCGAACATCACAACTCGCCCGCACTTGCGAGTTCATCACCGGAAGTTCTGATCAGCTTTTTGCTGGCACATACGAAGCATATTCGTATCGGCTCGGGCGGCGTAATGTTGCAGCACTATAGTGCTTACAAGGTTGCTGAAAACTTTAATCTGCTTGCTTCGCTTGCCCCCGGACGCATTGATCTGGGTGTGGGGAAAGCGCCGGGTGGCCTCCCGCTTTCAACGCGTGCTTTGCAAGGTGCTTATGATCCTGCACGCAAGCCATCCTTTGAAGAACAACTGAATGAGCTTGACCAGTACTTAGACCATTCCATCAAAACTGCTGACGACGAAAACGACCTCGCAGCCTATCCGGTTCCACCGCAAAAGCCTGACCGTTGCTTGCTTGGCGCCAGTGTTGAAAGCGCTCAACTTGCGGGGCGTCTCAATTGGGATTTCGTCTATGCTGGCCACATTCAGGGCGATCCGGCAGCCATCAAAGAAGCGGTGGAAGCCTATCAGGCAATTGCGAACCGCCCTGCCATTTTAGCGGTCAGCGTTATTGTTGCTGAGAGCGATGCCGAGGCGGAAAAACTGGCCGTTAACACAAGTCGTTTCCGGGTAGCCGCTAAAGGCTCGCAGCCTGTCAATGTCGGCAGCCGTGAGCAAGCGCTGGAATATGTAAGGCAGGCAGGCGCCACTGAATACACAATTGAGGAACGCACGCCGCATGTCATTCGCGGCACAGCCCTCCATGTTCACGTAGAACTTCAACGCCTGCATCATGAGTTTGGCATCGCTGAATTCGTTATCGACTGCCCTGTTTCAGAAGGCAGCCATCGTCTCAAAACCATTGAGCTGCTCGCCGATAATCGCCCGGCAATCGCGGCATAAGTTTTCACAATTTCCCGACACTGGATGATCAACGTGGTAACAAGACGAATTTTTCTTACAGGCGCCAGCGCTATTGCTTTCACCATCGCCGCAGGCTTAACGACAACTTACGCTCAAACGGAAGCCAAACCAGTCAGCGGTGGCTCTCTCACATGGGGTGTTGAGACAGAGCCAAGCACGCTCAATCCGCATTTGAACGGTCAGGCCAAAGCCAAGCTCATCTTGCGCAATAGCTATGAATCCCTTTTGGCCCGCACACCGGAGGGTGGTTATGTGCCGTGGCTTGCTGAGAGCTATGAAGTTTCTGAAGACGGCAAAACCTACACGTTTAAACTACGCGACGGCGTGAAGTTTTCGGATGGTGAGAAATTCGATGCGGCGGCTGTTGCTCTCAACTTTAGCAAACTCAAAGAACCTACTTATTCAGGAAGCATCAGTGCAGGCCATGTCGCGCGTGTCAGCGAAGTCATCGCCGTTGATCCGCTGACCGTCGTTATAAAACTCGACCGCGTTTACGCACCTTTTCTGGATGGTGCGGCAGGCATTGAACTGATCTCGCCCAAAGCATTTGAGTCTACACAGCTAAAGGCTGGTGGAACAGAAGTCGCAGGAACCGGGCCATTTGTTATCGACCGTTATATCAAGGGTCAGGAAATCCGCTTCGTTAAAAACCCGGATTATAATTGGGCGCCCGAAAATGCCGCACATCAAGGCCCGGCCTATCTCGATGATGTGACCTATCGTTTCCTGCCTGAATCCTCAGTGCGTATCGGCGCGCTCACTTCCGGGCAGATTGATGCTGCAGAAGGTATCTCCGGCAATGATGCGCAACTTTTCAAGGATAATCCGGAGTTTACCTATCAGGCTGCACTTAATACCGGAACACCCTACACACTCTATCTCAACATCACCCGCGAACCCACTTCCGACGTCAATGTGCGTAAAGCCGTGTTGGCGGCCATTGATGTGGAGCGTATTATTCAGTCGGTTTATCGCGGTGAGCGCGAACGTGCCTGGGGCATTCTTACGCCCGCTGACACTGACTTTTACGACAAGTCGATTGAAGGCACTTACGGGTTTAATCCAGAACTTGCCAATAAGCTTCTCGATGATGCCGGCTGGACGCAACGCGATGCCGACGGCTTCCGCACCAAAGACGGCAAACGTCTGACAATCGAAGTGGTGCAGTCGCAATCCACCGTGCGTGATCAGCGGGATATTCTGTTGCAAGCTGTACAGGCACAGGCCCGACAGAATGCAGGCATCGATATTGCGCTGCAATATGTCGATGCGGGCACCTATTCCAGCCGTCAGAAAGACGGCGAATACGGCATTATTCCAAACTCAACCACGACGCAGGAAAACGGCGTCACCATCTATTTCCATTATCTGCCACGCGATAAGGGCGGCTCGATCAATTATAGCCGTACGGAAGACCCCAAAGTCTCGCAATGGCTGGACGAAGGTGCTTCCACGCTCGATCCCAAAAAGCGCTTTGAGACTTACGCAGAATTGCAACGTTTTGCGTTGCTCGATCAGGCTTATGGCCTACCGCTCTACGTTCCTGCCGATCAGATCGTCGCATCATCTCGCGTTCAAGGCATTGGCTTTCGCCCTTTCAAGCGGCTTCCGGAAAACGCCTACGACATCTGGATTCAAGATTAATTTCATCCTTTTGACGGGAGACCGATACATGCTTAATCGCCGATATTTCCTGACACTCGGAACCGCAGTTTTCGCAGCGGTCGCACTGCCAAAAATCGCTTTCGCGGAAGATGCCAAACCCGTTGAAGGTGGCAAGCTGGTCTGGGGCGTTGAAACCCAGCCTGCAACGCTCAATCCGCAACTCAATGGTCAGGACAAAACCAAACTTCTGCTGCGCAATGCTTATGAATCGCTGCTCGCACGCACCGCTGACGGCGGTTATGTATCCTGGCTTGCGAAAGATCATAAGATTTCGGACGACGGTAAAACCTACACATTCACGCTACGCGATGATGTGAAGTTTACGGACGGCGAAAAATTCAATGCGGAAGCCGTGGTAGCGAACATTACTGCGCTCAAAGACCCGGCCTATTCCGGCAGCACAAGCACCGGTCCCGTGTCGCGCATTGCAGAAGCGAAAGCGCTTGACGAAAACACCGTCAGTTTCACGCTAAAAGCCGTTTACGCGCCATTTCTCGATTATATTGCCAGTCTGGAAATTCTCTCACCTGCTGCATTCAAATCTGAAGAAATCAAATCCGGCGGACCTCAGATTGCAGGAACTGGTCCTTTCATTTTGAAGCGCTATGCCAAAGGACAGGAACTCAACTTCGCAAAAAACCCGGATTACAACTGGGCACCGGCAAATGCTGCTCATCAGGGTCCAGCCTATCTGGATGAAGTGACCTACCGTTTCTTAGGCGAGTCCTCGGTCAGAACCGGCGCTCTTACGTCTGGTCAGGTTGATGTCATTGAAGGTGTTTCCGGCAATGATGCGGCCTTGTTCAAGGACAATCCTGATTTCACATATCAGACGGCCTTGAATACGGGCACGCCTTATTCGCTTTTCCTCAATGTCGAATGGGGGCCGACGCAGGAGCTTAATGTTCGCAAAGCACTGGTTGCAGCCATTGATGTCGATGCCGTTCTCAAGTCTGTCTATCGCGGGGAACGCACCCGCGCATGGGGCATCACTTCGCCTATTGATCCGCAGTTCTACGATAAAAGCATCGAAGGAAAGTACGGTGCAAATCCAGAGCTTGCCAACAAGCTTCTCGATGAAGCAGGCTGGACGGAACGCAATGCCGAAGGCTTCCGCACCAAGGATGGCAAGCCGCTGACCATCGAAGTTATTCAGGCACAGGCAACAGTGCGTGACCAGCGCGACGTTCTCTTGCAGGCTTTGCAGGCGCAGGCGCGCCAGAGTGCGGGCATTGATCTCAAGATCGTTTATGTGGATGCTGGAACCTACACAGATCGCCGAAAGACCGGCGAATTTGGCTCGATTGCCAATTCCAACACGCCAACCGACGCTATCGATATCGAGCTGCATTACCTGCCACTCGATAAGGGCGGTTACATCAATTACAGCCGCGCTTCAGCACCTGAATTAGCGCAATGGTTGAATGAAGCCGCCTCAACGCTCGATCAGGCAAAGCGGTTTGAGCTTTACAGCAAGCTGCAAAACTTCGCCATTTTGGATCAGGCCTATGCCTTGCCGCTGTACGAGCCTGAAGATCAGGTTGCGGCTGCAAGCTATGTCAAAGGCATCAGCTTCCGCCCATTCAAGCAACTTCCTGAAAGCGCGCACAATATCTGGCGCAGCGAATAAACACGCCGTCCTGCGGACTTCGGCACAGAGGAGCTACAGATCATGGATGCTGAAAATACCACGACCATCGGTCGCGCACCCGCAAGCTGGTTGCCCCGGCGTTTCGGAGTCCCGCGGAACAGCCTTACGGGACAAATCACTCTGCGCATAAGCTCAGGCCTGCTGGTTCTTTGGGCGGCAATCACCTTGAGCTTCATCAGCGTCCACCTCGCGCCGGGCGACATCGTCAGCATACTGATTGGCGAGCAGCTGCGCACGCCTGAAGTCGAAGCTGCCATTCGCGCTGAATGGGGGCTGGATGATCCAATCTTCATGCAATACCTGTCCTATCTCGGACGTATTCTGCATGGCGATTTTGGTCGCTCCTATTATCTGCAAACAGACGTTTCACAGCTGTTGTTTTCGCAGATGTGGCCGACGCTCAAGCTCGCGGGTGCTGCGCTCTTTGTGGCAATAGTCTTTGCTGTGGGCAGCGCTGTTTTGACAGCCGGTAAAAAGCTGCCGCGCTCAATCGCGGCCGGCACAGAACTGGTTCTGATTTCAACGCCATCCTTCTGGCTTGGCATCGTTCTGCTCTTCGTCTTCTCCTTCACACTCAAGCTGTTTCCGGTGTCGGGGGACAGGAATTTCGCAGCACTCGTTCTTCCAGCTCTATCGCTTGGCTTGTCTTTAGGCGCGGTGATCGGACAGGTTTTGCGCGAAGGTCTGGAACGCGCACTGGAAGAACCCTTTGCGCTTACAGTGCGCAGTTGGGGGACCAGCAATCTTGTGCTGCGTTTGAGACATGGTTTGCGCCATGCATCGCTACCAGCAGTGACACTGACCGGCTGGCTGATTGGTGGACTTCTTTCAGGTGCTGTCATCACCGAAGCCGTCTTCGGGCGACCCGGTCTTGGGCGCATCACCGTTGATGCAGTGCTTTATCACGACCTGCCGGTGGTGCTGGCTGTCGCTATTTTCTCGGCGTTTATCTATGTGGTGATGAGCACCATCGTTGATGTGCTCTATCTGCTGATTGATCCGCGCCTGAGAACCGAAGGCCGGAGATAGATCATGAGTGTCACCCCCGCACTTGAAACACACTCGACGGCAAAACCGGCTGGCACAAGCTTACGTGATCTAACCCGATTGGTCCTTTCGCGCCCGGCACTGGCACTACCATCACTCTTTCTAACGCTCATTGCCGTTGCAACGCTCTGGCCGGGTTTACTCACAACAGCCGATCCATTGCTGGCCGATCCCCTACAAGCACAATTGCCGCCGTCGGCAGAGCATTGGTTTGGCACCGATCATCTTGGCCGCGACGTGTTTTCGCGCGTGGTTCACGGTGCGCGCTATTCGGTACTGATCGGCTTTAGTGCTGTGGCTATCGGTGCTATCACTGGCTCGATTTTAGGGCTGCTGGCTGGACTATCGCGCGGCCTGATTGATGAAGCAATTTCCCGCTTTCTCGATGTGGTGTCTTCCTTTCCCGATCTGCTGCTGGCTCTTGTTTTCATCTCGTTCACAGGACCGGGCACCGTCAATCTGATCTTTGCGCTTGGGGTTGCCATCATTCCGCGTTTCGCCCGCGTCGTGCGCGCGCAGACCTTTGTTATTGCGCAAAGCGGTTATGTCGAGCAGGCGAAAACATTTGGGCTGAAGCGTCATATCCTCGTGTTGCGGCACGTATTGCCCCACGCCATTGCGCAGGTACCAATTCTTGCAACAATCGGGCTTGGCACAGCAATCATAAGTGCTGCGGGTTTGAGCTTTCTTGGTATGGGACCACAGCCACCAGCTCCCGAATGGGGCGCAATGCTTTCAGAAGCGCGCAATTATCTGCGTGTTGCATGGTGGATTGGCGTCTGGCCTGGTCTGGCCATCACACTCACCGTTATCTCCATCAGCATTCTCGGACGGCGCTGGCAACTTGCCTTTGAAGGCCGGAGGCAGTCATGACAACGCCCCTTGTTGAAATTCGCAATCTATCCATCAGCTTTCAACGCGACGACCAGTTGGTCAAAGTCGTCGAAGGCATCAATTTGACCATTCACCCCGGTGAGACGGTGGCGCTTGTTGGAGAGTCCGGTTCGGGCAAGTCAGTGACGGCACGAGCACTGATCGGACTTTCAGGCCCAAGCGCTATCGTCAAGGCAGACCTTTTCGAGATCGATGGTCTGAATGTCCTTGATTACCGCGATAAGGAATGGCGCGGTCTTCGTGGCAACAAAATCGGTTTTGTCCTGCAGGACGCGCTGGTGTCGCTCGATCCGCTACGTCGTATCTCGCAACAGCTTTCCGATGCCTTCGGGACAACAAGCTTTTTCCGAAGGCCCGATGTCACGGATCGCAGCAAGGCATTGCTGCGCTCGGTCGGTATCCCCGACCCTGATCGCAGATTGCTGCAATATCCACATCAGCTTTCCGGCGGTTTGCGGCAACGCGCGCTGATCGCAACAGCGGTTGCCCGTTCGCCGTCACTGCTCATTGCCGACGAACCGACCACAGCGCTTGACGCGACGGTTCAGAAGCAGATCCTCGATCTTCTTGCGGAGCGTCGCCGGGCGGGACACACACTTCTGCTGATTAGCCATGATCTTGCTGTTGTTTCACGGCTGGCCGATCGCGTTCTGGTCATGCACAATGGCCGCATCGTTGAGGAAGGCCCAACAAGGCAGATACTTAGTGCGCCGAAGGAAGCCTATACGCGACATTTGCTTGAAGCCGTACCGTCGGCCGGGTCGCGCGGCTACCGGCTATCGCCAGCACAGCCGCACCAACCGCAAGTCAGGGTGGCTCTGCCAGCAAAGCGCATCGATGAGAGCACCAATGTTCTGGAAGCCAAGGGGCTTTTCAAACATTATGGCAAAGCCAACACGCCATTGGCCGTCAATGATGTCTCATTCTCATTGAGAGCTGGCGAAGCGCTCGGCATTGTCGGGGAATCCGGCTCTGGCAAAACCACCGTCGCGAAGATCGTTCTGGGGTTAACTGAACCCGATCAGGGTACTGTGCATATTGATGGCAGACTCTGGAGCAATCTGCGCGAGGAGCAACGTCGCGCGCAGCGGGCGCATATGCAACTGATTGCGCAGGATGCGCTCAGTTCGTTTGATCCGCGTTACACGGTTGAAAAGATCGTCGGTGAAAGCCTTGATTCAGTTCATGTCTATGGCGATGAACGCCGCAAGCGCGTGGTGGAAGTGCTGGATGCCGTGCGTCTGGGGGCACAGTTTCTCAAGCGCTATCCCCGTGAATTGTCGGGCGGTCAGCGCCAGCGTGTTGCCATCGCGCGTGCATTCGCACCGCGCCCGAAATTGCTGGTCGCCGACGAGCCTGTAAGCGCGCTTGATGTATCGGTGCAGGCTCAGGTGCTCGACCTTCTGGCCGAGCTACAAGCGGTCTCCGGCACATCGCTTCTGTTCATTTCCCACGATCTTGGCGTTGTCCACCATCTGACGGACCGCGTAATAGTGATGAAAGATGGTCGCATTGTCGAAAGTGGTGCCGTTGAAAACGTCTTTTCCACACCACAGCACAATTACACACGCGCCCTGCTTGATGCAGTACCAACAATAAGCGCGGCATAAAAACGAGGATACTTCCATGACAAGAACACGTACCCGCCGCTTGAAAACCCTGTTCGGTGCAAGCAACGTTGTTTCCGCGGACAATGACCAGGACAAGACCTTTGGGTTCAAACGCGCGATAGAGTTGGCAAAGAAGGCTGAAGCCGAGAAAATCACCGGTCTTTTTACTGCCGACCTTCTGCAACTTGATCCAGCGGGTCTTGCAGGCACCACCGGCACGCAAGACCCGGTTATCGCGCTTGCAGCGCTGGCACATGCCACATCGCATATCGGGCTTATTGCGACCGTCTCAACGACATTTCTGCATCCTTACAATCTCGCACGCCAGATCGGAACGCTGGATCATTTGAGCGGTGGCAGAACGGGCTGGAATGCCGTGACTTCTTCGGTCGGCGAAGAAAATTTCGGCGGTGAATTACCAAGCCCTGAGGAACGCTACGAGAAGGCCGCAGAATTTATCGAAATCGTCAACGCGCTTTATGATGCAAATGAGCGAGATGCGATCACCCGCAAAGCGTCGGGTAATATCGCGGTTGATCCGGCAAAGTTTCACCCGATCAATTATAAGGGCAAGCATTTCAGCGTCGAAGGGCCACTGAATGTGCCACCTCTGCCGCAGGGTCGTCCGGTTCAGTTTCAGGCCGGCCAATCCGACGCCGGTGTCACAGTTGGTGCACGCTATGCGGAGGTCGTTTATACATCACAGCCAAAGCTTGAAGATGCTGTGGCCTTTGCCACCGAGCTGCGCCGCAGAGCAGCACAGTTTGGCCGTGGCAACAATCTGCCATTCATCATGAACTCGCTTCATTCGCTGATTGGCTCATCGGAAGCCGATGTCGCTCGCCGTCTGAAAGACAAGCATGAAGCAATCGACTATGAACAGGGACGTGTCAAACTTGCAGATATGCTCGGCGGCCATATTGATCTGAGCGATCTGCCGCTCGACAAGTCTCTACCGGAAAACCTGCTGCCGGAAGTCACCAGCATTAACCGCCGCCGGGGCCGTGTTGAAGTCTTCCGCCGCTATGCGCGTGAAGGTCTGACCCTGCGTCAGTTGATTATTGAGGCACAGGAAACCGGTCACTGGTCGATTGCGGGTACGCCGGAGCAACTTGTTGATGCGATTGAAGAACGCTTCAATACGGGTGCTGTTGACGTTCTCACACTGCACGGCATTGGTAATCCTGATCAGGAAGATTTGCTGCTGAATGGTCTGATCCCGGAGCTTCGACGCCGGTCGTTGATTGATACGGAGTATATCGGTTCTGACTTCCGCGCCAATCTGGAACTGCCAGCCTTATCCGTTGCAACACCATCTCAGGCGCGGAGCGCCTGAAATGGCAAAGCGTGAGGGTTTTCTGCGTTTTGGCTTGTTCGTCTATCCGGTCGGCCATCATATTGCTGCATGGCGGCACCCGGATGCTGTTGCAAATGCTGGCATCAATTTCGACTATTACCGCAACGTTGCCTCGCTGGCAGAAGCAGCCAAAATCGATCTGCTGTTTCTTGCCGATGGCGCAGGAACTCGCGGCGACAATCTCGAAATTTTAAGCCGCACAGCGCACAGCTATGTAGCACAGTTTGAGCCGCTCACGCTTTTGTCCGCGCTCTCGGCTGTCACCAGCCACATCGGTCTTGTTGCGACGGCCTCATCAAGCTTCAATGAGCCTTTTCACATCGCACGAAAATTTGCCTCACTTGACCATTTAAGCGGTGGTCGCGCGGGCTATAACCTTGTGACTTCGGCCAGCGACTTTGAGGCGCGCAATTTCAATCTCGACCGTCATTATGAACATGCCGACCGTTATGAACGCGCGGAAGAATTTGCCGATGTCGTCACGGGGCTATGGAACAGCTGGGAAGATGATGCCTTTCTTTATGACAAGGAGCAGGCACGGTTTTTCGACCCTAACAAGCGGCATGTGCTTGATCACAAAGGCAAGCACTTCTCAGTTCAGGGACCGTTGAATGTGCCGCGTTCGCCGCAAGGGCATCCGGTGACGGTGCAGGCCGGCTCATCGGCAGCAGGAAAGGAACTGGCAGCAAAAAGTGCGGATGTTGTTTTCACGGCACAGCAGACTGTTGAGGAAGCTTCCGCTTTCTACAAGGATGTCAAACAGCGTGCAGCGCACTATGGCCGTGATGCCGACGATATCAAAATCATGCCGGGCATTTTTCCGGTTGTTGGTCGCACGAGGCAGGAGGCTCAGGATAAGTTCGATCAGCTCCAAAACCTCATTCACCCGTCTGTGGGGCTCAATATTCTGTCTTCGGGCTGGTCCGGCCCCGACCTTTCGCAGTTCGATCTCGACGGTCCCGTGCCGGAGTTGCCGGAAACTCAAGGCAGCAAAAGCAGACAAGAGCTTCTGTTTGAATTGGCGAGGCGCGAAAATCTGACCATTCGCGAACTTTATCTACGGGTTGCGGGCGCGCGTGGTCATTTGCAAATCGTCGGCACGGCGACGGAAGTGGCTGACGCGCTCGAAGAGCGTTTTGAAACCTATGGCGCGGATGGCTTCAATGTGATGCCGCCTATCTTCCCGGCAGGTCTGGAAGACTTTGCCGAGCTGGTTCTGCCGGAGCTTCGTCGCCGCGGGCTTGCCCGCAGCGATTATGATGGAACGACATTGCGGGACAATCTCGGTTTGAAAATACCGATCCATCCCGCTACATCGGTTCAGAAGTCAGACACCTTAGCTGCCATCAAAAAAGCGGTTTGAAGGGCGCGGCAAGCCCAAATGTTCACGCAGCGTGCTGCCCTCATAATCCGTGCGGAAAATACCACGGCGCTGTAGCTCAGGCACCAGTCTTTCCGCCACATCATCAAGGCCTTCCGGCAGGAAAGGGAAAACAACCGTGAAGCCATCACTGGCATCCTCTTCCAGCCATTTCTGCATTTCATCTGCAACGCTTTCGACGGTTCCGACGAAAGCAAGACCCGAATAGCCGCCGTAACGCTGGGCGAGCTGACGGACAGTCAGCTTTTCCTCTTCGGCCAGTTTAAGCACCTGCGCCCTGCCCGACTTGCTTGCATTGGTTTCGGGAATTTGAGGCAAATAGTCGTCTGGATCAAAGCCTGATACATCATGACCAAGAGCAATCGATAGCGATGCGATACCGCTATCATAGTGAACAAGACTATCGAGCTTCGCACGCTTCTGCTTGGCTTCCTCAAGGCTATCGCCAAGGATGATAAAGGCTGCAGGCAATATCTTCAACGATGCTGGCGCACGTCCAGTCGCAGCCAACCGCGACTTCAAATCAGCATAAAGCTTTTTTGATTCAACAATGTCTCGCGGCGCACAAAACACCACTTCCGCAGTTTCTGCCGCAAGCTGACGGCCCGGTTCTGATTGACCAGCCTGAACAATCACCGGCCATCCTTGTACAGGGCGCGCGATATTGAGTGGCCCACGCACGTTAAAATCGTCGCCATGATGGTCAAGAACATGCATCTTGGATGGATCAAAGAAAATGCCGCTTTCCTGATCCCGGATGAATGCATCATCCGCAAAGCTGTCCCATAGTCCCGTTACAACATCATAGAACTCACGCGCACGCTTGTAGCGTTCGCCATGCTCGACATGCTCGTCCTTGCCAAAATTAAGTGCTGAATCGGGATTGGATGTCGTCACGATGTTCCACGCTGCACGTCCCTGGCTAATATGGTCAAGCGAGGCAAAACGTCTGGCAATATGGTAAGGCTCGTCAAAGGTGGTGGAAGCAGTCGCAGCTAGCCCAATCTTGTCAGTCACTGCGGCCAGAGCTGACAGCAGCGTGAATGGTTCAAACGACGTAACCGTATGACTGCGCTTCAGTGCCTCAACCGGCATGTTAAGGACTGCAAGATGGTCTGCCATGAAAAATGCGTCGAACTTGGCCGCCTCCAGTTTTTGCGCAAAAGCTTTCAGATGATGAAAATTGAAATTCGCATCGGCATAGGCGCCGGGATATCGCCAAGCGCCAGTGTGAAGACTTACAGGGCGCATAAACGCCGTAAGATGAAGAGACTTTGTCAATTGATTGTTCCTGAGGCTATTGCGAAATTCGGGACCGTCTTGATGAGTGCTAGTAGGATCGGTGATTTTACGACTGCACACTCATTGAGCTAAGAAATATGATTGCGCAGCCTGCGCCACTCAAGGAATTAACACTTCATATTTCCGTGATTCATGCATCATCGTGCTCATCATCTGTCACATAGAGATGCTAAACTTTGACCCAAGATATAGCGTCGTCTTTCTTGGGTTTTATCCATAAACTCGACGTGGCATAATTTCTTAGTGGAACCGACATCGACGTTTTATCGTTGAAGATGTGGCTCCCAACCGCCTTGAGGATAATCAAATTGTCGTCTGGCTTGGGAGGAAAACAACAAAGGGAGGTCAGAAAGATGAAAGCACGCACAGCGAGTGTCGGTGATCTTGAGAGCGTTTTTCACGACCTTTCAGAGCGGATGGCTACGGAATACAACGCTGCCGGAAAAGACGTCAAAACTGCCCATGACAATTTCACGATGAATCTTAGTGAAGGTCGTGCACATGCTCTAATCGAAGGCGATAGAGTTGTTGCGATCATTGCATGGCAGGAAGCTGACGACGCAACAGATACGCTTTTTGCGGCCAAAGAAGACTTTTTCAATGCGCGGTCAGTTCGGTTTTGCCGCAAGCATATAAGGCAAATTCAGGCCTTATCGGGCGACCGCCCCATCCATTCCCGAAGCTGGCTAGATCGTCCTGACGTCGTCAAATGGTTTCGTATCATCGGCTATCGAGAAATCAGCACGGAGAACGGAGCACATCTCTTCGAACTTAGCGCTCCAGCCGGAAATAGTCTTTCCAGCCAATAATGTGACTTGCGCCGCGCTTATCAAATTGAGCGCGGTGCTACCCGTCGTAAATCCTCTGCTATAGCGTCAATCGTTGCCCGCACGCGCGAAGCAACAATGCGCCCACCCGGCCACAGAATATGGATGGGTAATCTCGGCATTTTAACGCCTGATAACACCTGAACCAGTGCACCGGATGCAAGTTGATCTTCAACCAGCCAATGCGGCACCTGTACAAGACCAAGACCCGCAACTGCCGCATCGACGATCATGTCATAGCCAGCAAAACTGTGATTGGCGCGCATCTCGCATCGAACGGCCTCTCCTTTAGCGTTCAGCGTCATCCATGGCTCAACGTGCCCACCACGAAACTGCGTAATACAGCTATGCTCAACGAGTTGTTCCAGCGTCACCGGTTCGCCATGCAAAGCGATATAGCTGGGCGCTGCACACAGAATAATATCTTGCTGGCCAATGCATTTTGAAAAAAGGTCTATGCTATCCGGCAGATGGCCAATGCGAACCGCGAAATCAAAACCTTCTTCAATAAGGTTTACGATGCGGTTCTCAAACGAAACCTCGAAATGAAGATTCTGATGTTCTTTCGCCAGTTGGATCAGAATTGGCGCGATGCGTCTGCGCCCGAACAAGTCTGGCAAATTAATCCTGACGCGGCCCGTCGGCACTTCCTGACGCGAGGAAAGCACCATCTCTGCATTGGCGAGTTCTTCAAGCGCACGGCGGCAGCTTTCGAGATAGACACGCCCCTCGTCGGTGAGGCTTAAGCTACGGGTGGTCCGTTGAAACAGCCTAACACCGAGACGCTCTTCAAGCCGCGCAACAGCCTTACTGACTGCGGATTGCGACAGTCCCAGCACGGCAGATGCAGCAGCAAAACTGCCCGACTGCTCTGCCTGAACAAAAGCTCTGATACCGTTAAATCGTTCGTTTGAGATCATCACTCGATACTATGTGTCTTATATGACTATATTAAATGCCAGAAATGCGAATTTATATCCATGGTAAATTGCTCCGCATAGAAATCCAGTATTCGAGGAGCGAAAGCATGCCAGATGCATTGAAAGACAAGACTATTGTTGTGATTGGTGGCAGCACAGGCATCGGCTTTTCGGTTGCTCAAAATGCCATAGCGAAAGGTGCTCATGTCGTCATTGGCGCACGCAACGCTCAGAAACTACAGGAGGCAAAGGCGAGCTTAGGCGAACCCGCGAAAGCCTTAGAGGTCGATACATCTGACCATGAATTGCTTGCAGCTTTTTTCAATACAGCGGGGAAATTCGATCATCTGTTTATTTCGGCAGCAACCTACACAATTGCTGGCATCGACAGCAATGATGAGCAAGCAATAGAAAGTCCATTTCGCTCCAAATTCTGGGGGCAGTACTGGGCTGTAAAGCAGGCTCTTCCTTATCTCGATAAAACGGGGTCGATAACATTGATGGCAGGTGCCGCTGGTGCGAGACCGATCAAGGGTGGAGCGATCTATGCCGCATGTAACAGTGCGATTGAAGGACTTGGCCGTGGACTGGCAATTGATCTCGCCCCCATCCGTGTGAATACGATTTCACCGGGCACAATCGATGGCCACTTGTGGCAAAATCGCCCGCAGGAAATACGCGAAATGGCCTTTGAACACTACCGCGGAGCGTCACTTGTCGGGCGTCCGGGAACTGAGCAGGAGATCGCTGATACTGTGCTTTATCTCATGGAAAACCGCTTTGTCACCGGCTCAACGCTTTATCCGGACGGAGGCTACGCACTTCGATAAAAGCCGATGTAACAACTGGCTGCATTATCTGAAGTTTCTAATGCAGCCATTTGAATTTAAAAAGTTTCTCCCCGCAAGTGGCTTGCTAGAAAGCCGAGATTATCCTGCCCCCAGTAAGTCTCTGTGTCATAGATATAGGTTGGGAAACCGAACACACCCTTATCGACAGCACGCTCACGATCAGCCTTCCACTTAGCCTGAACATCGTGATCATTTTCGCGCCCGATGAGATATGCGCCATCGAAACCCGCTTCATCCGCGACCGCCCTGCGGACCTCTGGATTGCCAATATCCTTTGCTTCGGACCAGAAAGCGTTTTGCAGAACGCGGGTGAGTTGCAGCCAGTTCTGACCATCCAGATAGGCCGCGATCACACTGAAGGAAGCGGGAGTTGGATCGCTTAGAGCGGGCCTGTCATCAATCAAAAGCGGCTTGCCACGAAATCTGGCCCAGCGCTTAAGATCCTGTGTACCATAAGCACGCCGGGCTTCCGGCCGGTTGCGCGAAAAGATGCCGCCGTTTTCTTCAATCACAGTTGCAAGATAGGGTTTGATTTCGACCACATGCCGTTCTGCGAGTTCCTCTAGCGTATCAAGCCCAAGGTAAGACCATGGTGATCCGATGGAAAAGAAGTAATCAATCGTTTTTGGCACGTTTTGTCCTTCGATATATGCTGCGGAGGGGAAGTTATTTGAACTTTGGTAATCCGGGCGGATTGGTTTCAGATCGCTCTAGGGCTTCTTCACTCAAATGCCAGCGATCAAGAATACGGGCATATTCGCCACTCTTAATCAGAGTGTTGGTGGCCACAGTCAGCGGGTCGGCCAGACCGCTGCCTTTGCGTGTAGTGATCGCCACGTCAGACCGATCTGGCCAGCCAGCGCTCAGCGTACCTACACGTTTGATATTTCCGTCACGCGAGGCAATGAACACGAGCTGCGCATGAGGCTGCACAATCACATCGGCACGACCCGATTGCAGAGCCAGAAGGCTCGCTGCCTCATCGTCGTAATACTGCAGTTCTAGCGGCTTCAGCCCTGCCTTTTCGTTTTCCTCACTCCACTTAACGAGGATACGCTCCTGATTGGTTCCGGCTCCCACGATGATGCGCAAACCAGCCGCATCCTTGGGTTCTTTAATGGACGTAACGGCACTGTCAGCTTTCACAAAAAGGCCATGTAGACCTTGCCGATAGGTCGAAAAATCAAATTTCTCTTTGCGTTCTTCTGTCACGCCAACATTTGAGATCACCGCATCATATTTGCCGGATGCGAGCCCCAGCGGCCAGTCAATCCACGCAACCGGCACGCTTTCCAGTTCAAGGCCGAGGCTCTCAGCAATCGCCGATGCATAATCCAAATCAGCCCCGACAACCGTCTTGGCATCTGTTGCATAGGCTGCGAGCGGCGGTCCGCCGGGCGCAACCGCCACGGTCAGCTTGCCCGGCGTCACGAATTTAAAATCAGCAGGAATGGCGGCTATTGCCGCAGCATCTTTCTGTACGTGAATACGTCCGGCCTGTTCAGGCGACAGATCAAAATCATCCGCCGAAAGGGCCGGCAGCGACGAAGCCGCGATAGCCGCCCATGTAGCTAACAACAGAGCACTTGCTCTCATAAACCATTCTCCATCAGCTTGGAATTTTGCGGGCTGGCACAATCACCCCTCATGCGCCAGCCCAAACCCTTACGATCCGCTCTTTGGCAGACCCTGCGGGTTTGTATGTGCTTCGGTGATAGCTTCTGGCCCAAGGTTCCATGTATCGAGAACCTTGGTATAGGCACCGCTTGCTATCAGATCGTTGAGAACATTGGTCAGCGGCTGTGCAAGTCCGCTGCCTTTGCGTGTCGTCACGGCAATTTCGGCGGTAATCGGCCAGCCACCGCTAACAGTGCCAACAAGCTTGGTCTTGCCGTTGATGCCAGCCGAGTAGGCCTGTGTCGCATTCACGCTAAACACTGCATCAGCGCGGCCGCTCTGAATTGCGAGATCTTTTACGGCATCATCGTCGTAATACTGCACCTCAATCGGTTTGAGACCAGCTGCAACATTCTGGCGATCCCACTCAAGCAATACCTTTTCCTGATTGGTTCCGGCATCGGTAATTATCTTGAGACCTTCAATATCTTTTGGCTGCTTCAACTCCTTGATCGCACTGTCTGATTTGACGTAGAAGCCAAGCTCATCTTTGCGATAGGTGGAGAAATCGAACTTCTCTTTGCGCTCTTCCGTCACTGTGACATTGGAAATCACGGCGTCGAATTTGCCGGAAGCAAGTCCGAGCGGCCAATCAGCCCAAGCGACCGAAACCAGCTGAAGATCGCGTCCAAGGCTGTCGGCAATGATCTGCGCCAGATCAACATCGTAGCCGATGACAGTCTTGGAGTCAGACGCATAATCATGCAGTGGCAAGTGTCCGCTGGTGCTGATACCAATGGTCAAAACACCATCCTTGACGAATTTAAAGTCCTTCACCTCGTCAATACGCTTATCGAGCTTTTCAACCCGTAAGCGGTTTGGCTGTTCGGGGCTAAGGTCAAACTTACCCTCGCTCCACGCTGTCCCCGAAGTTAGCACAGCCATCGAAATCAGGCCTGCAGTGAAGTATCCCGCTTTTCTGATATATGTCATATTCCCATCTCCTTGAGCTTAAAGCTCCATGTAATGACCTGATTTCTCGATATTCTGGCTCTTTACGAGCGGATCTTACGATCCGCTTTTCGGCAGGCCAGCCGGATTGGTTTTGGCTTCATCAACAGCCTCTGAACTCAAGCTCCAGCGTTCAAGCACCTGCTGGTACTTGCCATTTTTGATAAGTTCATTGAGTGAAAGTGTCAGCGCGTCGGCCAGACCGCTGCCCTTGCGTGTGGTGATTGCCACTTCCGCTGTCTGTGGCCAGCCACCGCTTACAGTTCCGACAAGCTTGGTTTTGCCATGCTGCGATGCCGCATAGGCCTGCACAGCATTGACGCTGAAGACCGCATCCGCGCGACCGGAATCAATCGCAAGGCTCTTGACCGCATCATCGTCGTAATACTGAATTTCGACAGGCTTCAGACCTGCTTCAACGTTCTGCTTGTCCCATTGCACAAGGATGTTTTCCTGATTGGTGCCTGGATCGGTGATGATTTTGAGACCCGCAATATCTTTTGGCTCTTTCAGCGACGTGATCGGGCTGTCAGCCTTCACATAAAAGCCAAGCTCGTCCTTGCGATAGGTCGAGAAGTCGAACTTTTCCTTGCGCTCTTCGGTCACGGTCACATTGGAAATAACCGCATCAAACTTGCCGGATTGAAGCGAAAGCGGCCAGTCAGCCCACGCAATCGGCACCAGCACCAGCTCACGACCCAGTGAATCGGAAACGAGCTGAATAAGATCAGGATCAAATGCCACCACGGTCTTTGCATCCGTTGCATAAGTGCTGATCGGAGGCACCCAAGGATTGATGCCGACGACGAACTTATCGTCCTGCACGAATTTGAAATCTTTCGGCACGGCATTAATGACAGCATCACTCTTTTCAGTGCGCAGACGATTTGGCTGCTCCGGACTAAAATCGAGTTCTGCGGAAAAGGCTGGTGCGCTCAACAGGGTGGCTGCTGCAAACAAGCCGCCCAGAATTGCATTTTTGTAATGAGCTGGTTTCACTGAATAACTCCTGAGATTGATCTGAATTTTCGACAAACAGCTCCCGTCGATCGCCGGTGCAAGGGCGATCGCTGCTGTCTGAATTTTGGGATAGGTTAAGCGGGTGTTCTGGCGTCAGAGAACTTTGGCGAGAAACTCCCGGGTTCTTGGATGCGTGGCCGCGTTGAACAGCTGTTCCGGTTGGCCTGTTTCGAGAATGCGGCCCTCTTCCATGAAGACGACAGTATCTGCCACTTCACGCGCAAAGCCGATTTCGTGGGTTACGATCACAAGCGTGGTGCCGGAGCGTGCAAGCTCCTTAATCACATCAAGCACTTCGCCAACCAGTTCCGGATCGAGCGCAGAGGTCGGCTCGTCGAACAGAATGACTTTTGGATTAAGAGCGAGCGTTCTGGCGATGGCAACACGCTGCTGCTGACCACCGGATAACTGACGCGGATAAGCATTGATCTTTTCACTGAGACCAACACGAGCCAGCAGACGCTTTGCAATAACGGTTGCGGCGTCGCGGCTCAGACCACGCACAATCATCGGTGCTTCGATAATATTTTCCAACACGGTCAGATGCGGGAAGAGATTAAAGTTCTGGAACACCATGCCAACATCGACACGCTTTTTCAGAATATCCTTTTCTTTGAGTTCATAGAGCGTGTTGCCGCTCTGACGATAGCCAAGCAATTCGTCATCAATCGCGATGAAGCCATCATCGACGCGCTCTAAATGATTGATCGAGCGCAGAAGTGTCGATTTTCCAGAACCCGATGGCCCTAGAATGGCCGTAACACTGCCCGGCTTGATGTGAAGGCTGACATTATCAAGAACCAGATTATCGCCAAAGCTTTTTGATACGCCATGAATATCGACTGATCCGCGTCGTCCACCTGTAAATCCACCAACAGCAAGCGCTTCGGTTATTCGTGCATCCTTCTCGCGGTTCACAACATTCTGAACTTCAGCAGATGCCTTTTCCCGGGTTGGAACAAAGCGCGAGAACAGACGTCCAAACAAAGCCGGTGGTGGATTACGCAATGCGCCGCGCGAGAAATGCCGTTCCGTATAATATTGCGCAATCGAAAGCACAGTCATGATGATCAGATACCAGACAGTCGCAACCATCAGCAGCGGAATGACTTCAAGGTTACGGCGATAAATGACTTGGACCGTATAGAACAGTTCAGGCAGTGCCAGCACGTAGACCATCGACGTGCCCTTCGCGAGGCCGATGATTTCGTTAAAGCCTGTCGGAAGGATCGTGCGCATGGCTTGCGGAAGCACGATACGGAAAGCCTGACGACGGCGCGGCAAACCAAGAGCAGCAGCAGCTTCAAGCTGCCCCTGATCTACCGACAAAATACCGCCGCGAATAATCTCGGATGAAAATGCCGCTTGATTAAGACTAAGCCCAAGAAGTGCTGCTGCAAAAGGACTCAATATCTGAACGGTCGGATATTCGGCGAAGGTAATATCTGTATAAGGCACACCGAAACGAACGGTTTCATACAGATAGCCAAGGTTGTTGAGCACGAGCAGCAGAACGATCAGCGGAATGGAGCGCAGCAGCCAGATATAGGCCCACGACAATCCCGACAAAAGCGGCGACTTTGAAACACGCGCTAGTGCGAGTGCAGTACCAAGGGCAAAACCCAGCACAGTTGCAAGCGCGGTTAGCCAAAGTGTGCGCATCAGACCGACAAGCACTGGCTCAGCGAAGAACCATTCCGCAAAAACTGACCAGCCCCATTTCGGATTGGTGAGGACCGATTGCATCACAGCAATGATCAAACCAGCCGCAAAAATCGTACCCACAACCCGCGCCGGATAACGCGCTGGCACAATGCGGTAATGCTTAAAATCACCGGGACTAACGCGAGGTTTAGCCTCGCGTTCGGTACCCACAAAGTCTGTAGCAATGGCCATGATCAACGCTGCTCCGATTTGTCATTCCACTTATGACGAGATGCGAAAGCGCCTGTCATGGAAGTCTTATGTTGCAATTTTCGGAGAAGATTGACCCATTTTCAAAACAAATAAGTCTATTTAATCGAGCTGACGTGGATGTTTTTTCTACAACACCCACTTAAACGCCATGCATTTACTTAGCCAAAAACCGGCTGTTTCTGCGCAATTTCAATTGATTCAAAACTGCGCTCAGAAATATTTGCAATGTGCTTTTCGAACGGCAGCGTCCCGTAAATTTCCGGATCAGCAGCAACATCGAAAAGTGCTGTATATCCGTTGCGTAGATAGAGTTCTTTGGCTTCCGGCTGCCTGAAACCAGTGGTCAGGTAAACGCGCTTATAGCCCTGAATCCGAGCCTGTGTTTCAAGCTCTTGCAGTACCTTTTTCGCCAGTCCCTGCCGGCGCAGATCACCATGAGTCCAGATGCGTTTGAACTCTGCAGTCTCATCGTCATAGCGCATGAATGCACCACCACCGATGGTCTGACCGTCACGCAGCAATAAAAGGAAATTACCATGCGGCGGCGCAAAGGCCTCCGGCGGATATTTGTTCATTTCCGCAGCAGCACCCTCTTCACTGAAATAATTGCCATAGCGCGTATCATATTCAATCGTCAGCGCTTCGATCAAAGGCACTGCACGACTATCAAGTGTTGAGGTGTAGAGAAATTCATCCGCCATGATGTGGTCTTCCGTATCAGTTGAGAGAAGCTTCAGTCAGACGCACCCAAAACAGGGCTGCTGGCAGTAAGATGTCATCGTTGAAATTATAATCCGGGCTATGCAGACCGGCGCTGTCACCATTGCCGACGAAGAAATAAGACCCCGGCTTTTCCTCCAGCATGAAAGCAAAATCCTCGCTTGCTGTGCGCGGCCGGAAGTCTTCGATCACCGTTCCTTTTGGAAAGCTTGTAAGCGCGACCTGTTTCGCAAATTCCGTTTCAGCTTTCGCATTGATCAGCGCCGGGAAGCCCCATTGATAATCGACATCAGCAATAGCGCCATAGCTTTCAGCCTGAGAGCGCGCAACGGCTTCGATCCGCCACCGCAGTTCTTCCCGGACGCTCTGTGAGAACGAGCGAATAGTAAGCCCAAGATCAACATGCGCCGGAATGACATTGAGTGCATCGCCCCCATGAATGGACGCCACGGTCACCACTCCCATATCGAGCGGGTCCAGATTGCGCGCAACAACAGTTTGCAATGCCAGAACGATAGAAGAAGCAACGACAACCGGATCAACCGACTTGTGTGGTTCCGCACCATGACCGCCGCGACCATTCACGCGGATTCGCGCACGATCCACGGACGCCATCGCAGGCCCGCTCACAAAGCCAAATTGTCCTGCAGGTACGCCCGGCCAGTTATGCAGCCCATAGACTGCATCACAGGGAAAGCGCTCAAACAGACCATCGTTGATCATACGCTTCGCCCCTGCTCCGATCTCTTCCGCAGGCTGGAAAATCACATGAAGCGTGCCTGAAAAACGACCGAACTCAGAGAGATACCGCGCAGCGGCTAGAAGAATGCTCGTATGCCCATCATGGCCACATGCATGCATAACGCCGGAATTGTCACTTGCGTAATCAAGACCCGTCGCTTCAATGATCGGCAGCGCGTCCATGTCTGCCCGGATACCGATGGTCTTGCCGGAGGTACCACGCTTCAGGGTTCCCACGACACCAGTACCACCAATACCAGTTGTTACCTGATAGCCCCATTGGCTGAGATAATCTGCAACCAGTGAAGATGTGCGGGTTTCGTTGAACGCAAGTTCAGGATGCGCATGAATGTCGCGACGCAGAGCGATAAACTCGCCGATAAACGAGGCAAGACCTGCCTCGATTTCGAGTTTTCGGTTTACCTCTGGCGACGGTTGAACAGTCATGCCGCGCCCTTCTGATCGCCTTCCTGTGCAGGCGCCGCATAACGGCTCTGCGGAAGGACTAGCCCCAAATTTTCACGCAATGTATCGTGTTTGAGCGTGCTTTCATGATAGCCGCGCTCTTCCAGAATTGGCAGAACATGGGCAGTGAAATCATCAAGCCCTTCGGCAATGACCTGAAATCCGAGAATGAAGCCGTCCGCAGCCTTCTGCTCTTTCCAGCGGATAATTTCATCGGCAATCTGCTCAGCCGTGCCGATGAAAGAGGTGCGCGGCGTTGCGGCATTAAGAGCCACCTCACGCAAAGTCAGCTTCTGTTCAGCCGCATCACGCTTGATACGATCTGTTGTGGAGCGGAAACTATTCTTGCCAATATCACCCAGCTCAGGGAACTGCGCATCAAGGTCATAAGCCGTAAAATCATGATGATCGAAGAAGCGTCCAAGATAGGCGAGAGCCTCGTTGACGCTTACCAGATTGCGGATTGCCTGATATTTTTCTTCGGCTTCAGCTTCCGTTCGTCCGACAATCGGACCAATGCCGGGGAAAATACCGATATCATCCTGTGAGCGCCCATGCGCAACAGCACTCGCCTTGATCTGCGCGTAGAATGTCTGGCTGTCTTTGATCGTGCCTGCATTGGTGAAAACAGCATCTGCATGTTTACCGGCCAGACCGATACCTGCTTCCGAAGCGCCAGCCTGAAAGATAACCGGCTGCCCCTGCGGTGAACGCTGAATGTTGAGCGGTCCTTCAACGGAGAAGAAACGACCCTTGTGGTCAAGGCGGTGGAAACCTTCCGGCTTGTAAAACTGACCAGTTTCGCGATCACGAACAAAAGCGTCATCGTCCCATGAATCCCAAAGGCCTTTGGTGACGTCGAGATATTCATCAGCAATTTCATAGCGAAGCGCATGATCGGGATGCGGCTTGCCGTAATTCCGGCCCGATCCTTCCAGCGGGGTTGTCACAACATTCCAGCCAGCGCGCCCACCGGAAATCAGATCAAGCGATGCAAACTGCCGCGCAATTGTAAACGGATCGCTATAAGACGAAGAAACCGTGCCCGCGAGGCCGATACGTTTTGTATGCGCTGCAAGCGCTGAGAGAACAGTCAAAGGCTCAAAACGATTGAGAAAATGTGGGATGGAAATCTCGTTGATATAAAGCCCGTCCGCGATAAATGCGAAGCTAATGCCCGCCTCTTCAGCCTTGCGCGCCGTATCAATAACGAATTGGAGGTTTACACTGGCATCAGCAGGGCCGGACGGATGCTTCCAGGCGCTCATATTCCCGCCTGCACCTTGCAGCATCACGCCAAATCTAATCTGCTTGGAACTCATTTGAGATTCTCCTTCTAAAGCATGTCGCGGAAAAGTGGGGACCGGTTTTCCGATAACGATATGCGTAAAAACAAAGAATTAGAGCGAGCACCTTGGTTACAAATAAGCGCAACACGCTCTAGCCAATGGCTTTTAATCAGGCGGCAATAGCTAGGCGTTCGCCTGCGAGGCTTTCAATCGCAGCCAGTCTTTGCTCATGGGAAACAGCAGGGAACTCGAGTACAAACTCTTTAACCCCATATTGCGCGTGCAATTCATCAAGCTTCTGCTTCACCTGCTTTGCAGAACCTGAAAGCACGCTTGGGTGCTTTTCCTCGACACGATAATCGGTCTCACCAGCCTGCCGCGCAAACTCCGCTGCCGCCTCCGGTGTGCCAACTGAAACAGATACACCTGACGCCAGATGGACTTTAAAAATCTTAATTTTGCTGACAGCCGCATCGACGTCGTCTTTGCTTTCAGCCACCACTGCGCCCAATGCTAGAACTGGCACGTTCCCGGTCGCATCACGATAGACATCAAAGGTCTTCTGTAGATTGGCAGTATCGCCGTTGAGATGGCCCGCATAAACAAAATCCCAACCTGAACGAGCGGCGAGCAATGCGCTATCAGGGCTTGCACCAAGCACAAATTTTTCAGCAGGAACCTGCGGCTTCGGCGTCGCTGCCAGCCCTTCGAATTGCCCCGAGGTAATCCTATCACCACCAAGAAACGCGCTGAGTTGCTCAATCTTGCTGTTAAAATCGAGGCGTTTTTCGGCGCCTAGCTCCTGCTGCAACGCCTTGGTTGATAGCGGCAACCCACCCGGCGCTTTCCCAACACCAAGATCGACACGCCCCTGCCCGAGTGCTGCTAACAGGTTAAAATTCTCGGCAACCTTATAGGGGCTGTAATGCTGAAGCATAACGCCACCAGAGCCAATTCTTATGCGCTTGGTCAACGCCAGAAGATAGGACACAAGAACTTCTGGAGATGGTCCGGCCAACTCATCTGCATGATGATGCTCCGCTACCCAGAAGCGCTTATATCCGGCCTTCTCCGCCGCTTGCGCATAGGACACGGTATTAGCAAGTGCAGTTTCCGCGTGTCCTGCCGGCACCACAGGGCTCTTGTCGAGAAGGCTTAACTGATAGGGCATCGACGCATCCGCTTTCATTGAGAAGTTGAAACTGCCTGAATGTGAACAGGCAGAGCTTTCCCATTATGCGAAGCACATAGATGCGATCAGCCGAGCTTATTTTCCCGGCGCTGACATAAAATCTCAAAGATCCAACGACTGAAATATACTGTATTCAGGCAAATTAATTCTGTTTCATTCCGTATTTTTAAAATGCGCTTCTTTACTTTTATCTTCTGCACATATTCGATCACGAACAGTGACTTATTCTGCACCTTCACCAACACCACGTTCGGCGATATCGCTTTGTACCTTGCATAAGTCCCGCAACCCTTATTCGGCTTCGCCAAACATACAATTGCATCTCAAAAGATTAGATATGTCATTTGATGAAGTCATAGACCTACATTTTTAAAATATCTGTAACTTTTCCGTCAATAAATAGAAGCAACTCGTGGCGTCTTGGATGTCATACTAGATACAACAACAAGCTGATTGAAATCACCACGCTTGAAGGCGTTCAGAAACCGCGGATAGTCTTTAAAAACAACGCAACCATTCGAGTTTCCACTTTTACCCAGCATATATGTATGCGCAAGAAGACCATCTCGATTATGTGGATTACGACCATCGACGGGCGTCAATCGAATTGCTGCGACGCCGTGGAAAAGACTTTCACGCATGCGCAAATTATATGTATGAGGTGGCGTGGCACCTCGATTTTTCTGGGTAACCGAATTTGGATTATCGCGCATTGGCCCGATACCGGAATGAGCTTCCAGCCGCTCGCCATTTGGTAAATAAACAGTCGCGGCAGAAATATCATAAATGGCGACGCGACTATTAAGTGGCGACTTAAACAGTCTCTTCAAAAGTCCGTCATGCTTCGGTTCGTCGTTCCGAGTGGCTTCTGAAGCATAACGAGTTGTCTGTGCAGGTAAGCGGCTTATTACAGGCTTACGCGAAGGTAACGGAACTTCGTCAGGCATTAATATTTCTGGGGCATTTTTTATGATCGGTATCTGTGGCGCAACGTCAGGCACCAGATGTGAGGTGTCTATTTCGGCAACTCGTTCAGCTTTGATCGGCGTGTAAGGAACACGTTCTGCACGTGGCTCCACTATCTTTTCTGAAATTGCCACCTTCTCTTCGATGACGCTATCTGGTCCGATATCCGAAATGATATCTCGGTCGCCATCGACTTTGTTGCGGTGCCAATCGACATTTGAATAACGCGTATCAGCGGTATAAGCCGCAATAAAACGCTGCCGAATGACATTATCTATACCAAGTCTATGATTTACAGTCGCAAATTTCTGCGGAAAATCCCCAGGCAAGCGCCGCATTACAGGGGCAACGGACGCAAAAATGGGCAAGACAGTCTCAGCGACCCCTATCGCACTTAAAACACCACTAAATGCAAACAAACCAACTGCTAAAACCGTAGCAATTTGAGGAAATCTAAAATTCTTCTTATTAGAAAATTTATACCGAAAACTGAATGCGGTATCAAAACTAAAATCGAATGTATCAGTTACCAGCGCCATAACTCTTAACCCGCATGGAAAATAGAATTCAGAAAGTCATCGAAGCCAGGATTTCGTCAAAAAACAAACACCCGTAATCTCAATGATCCGCTGATAAGACATTCTAATTATGCAAAATTATGGTAACCAAATTCTTTACGCGCCCATCCTCATCTACGAAAATAAATAATTCACTCGATAAGTGATATGATTCACCCAACGACGCGCTGGTCACATTCCCGATTATAGATACGCCCGAAGAGCTAAAAATCGACAGTTAGCCGGATGAGCCGCCCGTTTTTCCTGTAAGTAGCAGCTTTCAGTTCCTCCTCGTTTTTTACAAGGACGAAAAACAATGACACAATATAAACAATAAAAGGTGATCCACTCTTAAAATAATTTTTGATAACAAAATCAAATAATTCAAGAATATTTAGACACATGGATCGTAACATTATCTGTTACTAATTAATTTCTCCTCTTGGTAAGAAATTGCTGAAATGGCAATCTAACGCCAATTATTATAAGGCGGAGACGTTATATGCGACAACAGTTTGACCTTTTTAACGCCTCCACATCGGAGGTTGAAAAACAGGCAGAACTGCGTCCTATCCGAACCAAAGTTGGAAAATCGACTCCTATTGATGAAGCGGAAATGGTACAGCGTCTGAAAGACAGCGGGCGCTATCGTATTTTGCAGAGACTTGATCCTCCCCGAACAGTCGCGAATGCTGATAAGATTAGTTTCCCACGACTTGGCATTGTGGTTGATACTGAAACGACCGGCCTAAATGCAGCGCAGGAAGAAATCATCGAAATCGGTGCGGTGGCCTTCCGCTATGCGGATGATGGCTCCATCGGTGATGTTTGTGCAACTTTTGGCGCTTTGCAAGAACCTTCAAAGCCAATTCCAGCCGATATTACCCGTATCACAGGTATCACTGATGAAATGGTAGCCGGGCAAATAATCCCGCGTGCTAAACTTGAAGCGCTGATTGCTGAAGCCGACATCATCATTGCACATAATGCTGGTTTTGATCGGCCTTTTCTGGAACGTTTTTCACCCGTCTTTGAAAACAAGCCTTGGGCTTGCTCGGTCAAGGAGATTGACTGGACGGCTCGCGGCTTTGAAGGCACCAAACTTGGTTATCTGATCGGCCAGAGCGGCTATTTCCATAATGGCCACCGCGCAGAAGACGACTGTCAGGCGTTGCTCGCAGTGCTAAAGGAAAAGTCCGGCAAGACCACGCCCTTTGCAGAATTGCTTAAAGCAAGTCAGAAATCGCGCCTTCGCATTTATGCAGAAAACAGCCCGTTTGAAATGAAAGACAAGCTAAAGGAGCGTCGCTATCGCTGGTCAGATGGCACGGACGGACGGCCAAAGTCTTGGTGGACGGAAGTCGGCGAAGACGAGCTTGATACGGAACTCGAATATCTGCGCACCGAAATATACGGCTGGCGCGATGCAGAACCTCTGGTTCAGAAACTCACCGCTGTTGATCGTTACAAAGAACGAGCGCCACTCAGATCAAAATAAAGAAAAGGCCGCATCACGCGGCCTTTCTTCTTATGCAATGATGGGCCAAGGACGCTGAACGGGTCGCATATCCTCATAGGCCTTTGCAAGTCGCAGCACGCCCAGATCATCAAAGCGCTCGCCAAAAATCTGCAAGCCAATAGGCAGTCCCTTGGACGTATAGCCACAATTGAGCGAGATTGCAGGCTGTTCCGACATATTCATCGCAACGGTAAACGCGATGTGCTCGAAAGGACGCTGCGGATCATTGACCGGAGAGGCCCATTCCGCCGGATAGGTCGGCATTGGAGCAGTTGGGGAAATGATGAAATCGAAATCTTTCGACGCCGCAAGGGCTGCATGGCGCATCGCATCTATTTGGGAAAAGCCGGAATAGACTTCCTCGCCAGTCAAACCTTCAGCGGTTTCAGTCCATTGATAGATGTATGGCAAGATCTTCGCACGGTTTTCCGGCGTCATCTTAGAGACGTCGGCCCAGGAACGTGCGCGCCAGAAGCGATCAAGCCCATCGATCATGGTGCGATTGAGGAATGGAGCAACCGGCTCAATAATCGCGCCAGCATCCGCGAACAGCTTCGCTGCCGCTTCCACAGCCGCGCGTGTTTCATCGCCCGTCGGCTCGCCAAAACCGGCATCGAGCCAAAGGCCGATTTTGAGACCTTTTACATCGATATCAAGGTTCATCCAGTCGATATCCTGATATGGCAGGCTCATCGCGTCACGGCGATCAGGACGGGAAAGCACCGACATATAAAGCGCGCTGTCGGCAACCGTGCGCGTCATCGGACCGGCAACACGACCGAGAAACGCCGGATCGATTGGAATACGCCCGAAGGACGGCTTCAGACCAACCAGGCCGCACCAGCCGGCAGGCAGACGGATGGAGCCACCAATATCCGTACCGATATGCAGTGGCCCGTAACCAGCAGCACCAGCGCTGCCCGCACCAGCACTTGAACCGCCCGGATTGGTGTTCAAGTCCCACGGATTGCGCGCAAGCTTATGAAAGCTCGAAAGCCCAGAGGACAACATACCGAGATCAGGCATGGTTGTTTTAGCCAAAAGCACGCCACCAGCCTCGCGGGTGCGAGCTGCGGGCGGCGCATCAACAGCAGCAGGATTGAGAGGCAGCGCCGCACAGCCGAGCGGAACAGCAGTACCTTGCGTGGCAATATTTTCCTTGATTGTCAGCGGGACGCCGTCAATAGGGCCAGCAGGTTCACCTTTTGCCCAACGTTCTTCCGATGCCTTCGCAGAAGCCCTCGCGTTTTCCGGATCATACGCCCAAAGCGCATTCAGTTTCGGCTCATAGGCCTCAATGCGCTCAATTACAGCTTCCGTAGCTTCAACCGGCGAAAGCGATTTCGCCTTATAGGCAGAAACAAGATCGACAGCTGACAAATCGGCAAGTGAAGACATAGCGTTCCCTTATTTCATTCTGGTAGTTTGATTGTAGAATTGAGCTTGCGGGCACGTTTGCGCCGTCCCGAAAATGGCTTCGGCACAGCATCAACCAATGCGCGCGTATATTCATGTTGCGGATTGTCGAAGACCGCGCTGGTCTCTCCCTGCTCGACGATATTGCCGTGGTAAATCACCGCTACACGATCGGTGATTGCGCGCACGACACCGAGATCGTGACTGATGAAAAGATAGGAAAGGCCGAATTTTTCCTGCAGATCCATCATCAGATTGAGAACCTGCGCCTGAATGGAGACATCAAGAGCTGAAACGGGTTCGTCAGCAACGATGAGCGCCGGTTTGGTAATCAGGGCTCGGGCAATAGCAATACGCTGGCGCTGCCCCCCGGAAAACTCATGCGGATATTTTTCGGCAGATGCTTTGGGGAGGCCGACAGCTTCCAGCACTTCTGCCACGCGCTCATCCCGCTCCTTGCTGCTTGTCCCGCGCTCCAGTGAAACAATCGGCTCCGAAATGATCCGCTTTACCGTGTGGCGCGGATCGAGCGAACCATAAGGGTCCTGAAAGATCGCTTGAAAACCTTTACGCGCTTCACGCAGGCCTGAACGGTCAAGCGCGTAGATATCCTGACCATTGATAAGAATTTGGCCAGATTGCGGTCGTTCAAGCCCCATCACAGCACGGGCGAGTGTTGATTTGCCCGAACCACTTTCGCCCACGATACCAAGGCTTTGCCCTGCTTCGATCTCGACATTAACACCGTGGAGAACGCGCAATGATCCCGGCTTTGAAAGGAATGATGGGCGCGGGAGCTGATATTCACGCACGACATCACGAACCTGCAAAATCATCTTGCTCATGCCAGCACCTCTCCATCGCGTGGATGTAGACAGGCAGCGCGATGGGCAATGCCTTCGCTTTCACCGATCAGATCGAGCGGCGGAATGAGTTTTCGACAATCGCCTTCAACGAATGCGCAGCGATCAGCAAAGCTGCAATATGGCGGGCGGGCCAGCGGGTCCGGTACAACACCGGGAATTGCAGCGAGGCGCTGACGCGGCTTCGTATGATCGCGAACCAGATTAGCCCCATGTGGAGAAGCCTGAAACAGCCCCCGCGCATAAGGATGCGCCATACGATTGAACACGGCTTCGGTTCGCCCGGTTTCTACAATCCGCCCGGCATACATCACTGCGATACGATCAGTCATTTCCGACACAACGCCGAGATCATGGGTAATGAGCATCAGCGCTGTTCCTGTTTCGTCGATCAGCTCATCCATGAGATCAAGAATCTGTGCCTGGACAGTGACATCAAGCGCCGTGGTCGGTTCATCGGCAATTAGCAGATCAGGCTCGCACGCAATCGCCATGGCGATCATCACGCGCTGGCGTTGCCCGCCGGAAAGCTGGTGAGGATACAGATCGAGATTAAAGCGCGGTGCAGGCAGTCCCACGCGATCCAGCAACTCGCGCGCCTTGCGTTCTGCATCAGTGCGGCTTTCGCCAAGATGCAGACGGCGGCCTTCGGCAATTTGCGCACCAATGGTTTTAACCGGATTGAGCGCTGTCATTGGCTCCTGAAAGATCATCGCCATGCGACGACCGCGCATTTTGCAGAGTTCGGCTTCTGGCTTGTTTGCCAGATCCTGCCCATCAAAACGCAAGGTTCCGCGCACGCGCATCCGGTCAGGCAGCAAGCCCATGGCAGCAAGTGCGGTAATCGACTTGCCACTGCCAGATTCACCCACAACGCCCAGGCGTTCACCACGGTTGAGGGTTAACGTAATGCCCGACACGATATCTGCAGTGCGCGCGCCAAATGGCAGCTCGACAGACATATTGTCCATTTCAAGAAGAGGTGTTTTTGGCAAAGCTTTTATCATCTCTGCCTCCTTACGCGCGGATCAAGTATGTCGCGCAGACCGTCACCCAGCATGTTGAGGCCAAGGACTGCGAGTGTAATCGCAAGACCGGGGAAGATCGCCAGCCATGGCGCATCATAGATAAAGGTCTGTGCATCGTTGAGCATTTTGCCCCAGCTCGGCATTGGCGGCTGTGTACCAAGTCCAACATAGGAGAGACCTGCTTCCGCCACGATAGCGAGTGCGAACTGGATAGTCGCCTGAACGATCAGCACATGATTGATGTTGGGCAGAACATGCAACAGCGTGATCGAGATATCGCCGCGCCCTGCACAACGCGCTGCCTGCACATATTCACGCTTCCAAAGACCCATTGATGCACCGCGTGTCACGCGTGCAAACACAGGAATATTGAAAATCCCGATAGCGATCATGGCATTGACCGCACCGGGGCCAAAAATAGCGGTGATAATGACTGCGGTCAGCAACGCCGGAAATGCAAAGGCCAGATCGGTCATACGCATGACAAAGCCATCGACCAATCCACCGCGCGCTGCAGCAAAGGCACCGAGAGGGATACCTATACCCGCGCCAACAAGCACAGCAATAATCGACACGGCAATGGAATTGCGCGCACCGACCATAATCATGGAAAACACATCACGACCGAAATTATCCGTTCCGAACAGATGACTGAAGCTCGGCCCCTGCAGCTTGTCGCGGAAGTTCATGGCGGTGGGTGAATAAGGCGTCCAGAAATAGGAGACGAGAGCCATAGCCACCAGAATAGCGGTAACAAGCGAACCGATCACAAGGCTGCGGCTTAAAAACAGCGTCCGAAAACGGCTTGGCTTTGCAATTGTCTGAACCTCACTCATCGGCTGCCTCCCGTCGAAAGACGCGGATCAATGAAGCCATAGACAAGATCGACAATGAAATTGACCGTAATCACGGAAGCCGCAAGCAGCGTCACCAGCGATTGCACCGTTATCAGATCGCGCTGGGCGATTGCCTGAAACACCAGCCTTCCAAGGCCGGGAAGATTGAAGACATTTTCGATGATGATCGTTCCAGCCAACAGAAATGAGAATTGCAGGCCAATAATCGTGACAACCGGGATTAGCGCATTTGGCACCGCATGGCGCCAGAGTGCCGCGTTACGGGTAAGACCTTTTGCGCGCGCGGTCCGCACGAAATCCTCACCCAGCGTTTCGATAACGGCGGAACGCGTCACGCGGGCAAGAATAGCGGCAAGCGGCAGGGCAAGAGCCAGCGCGGGCAGAAACAGCGAGCGGATACCGTTCCAGAATCCACCTTCCCAGCCAGCAAAGCCAGAAGCTGGAAACCAGCCAAGCTGCAAAGCAAACAACAGGATCAAAAGCAGGCCGAGCCAGAAATTCGGGATAGCAACCCCCACCTGCGCCACACCCATGGAAAGCACATCGCCGGTTTTGCCACGTTTGGAGGCCGCATAAACGCCCACGGGAATAGCTACCGCGACCGACAGGACCATGGACAAAAGCGCCAGCGGCAGCGTGACCATAATGCGTGGTCCGAGCAATTCACTGATCGGCACGGAATAGGTGTAGCTGGTGCCGAAGTCCCCCTTCAGAAAACCGCCAATCCACGAAAGATACCGCCACCAAAGCGGCTGATCGAGGCCGAGCTGTTTGTGAAGCGCTGCCAGTGTTTCAGGTTGCGCGTTGATACCGAGGATAACTGCGGCAGGGTCGCCCGGCAGCACCTGCATCAACAGGAAGACGATGACGGAGGCCGCAAGCGTCGTAAGCAAGAGCGAAACTATTCGCCCGGAAATATATGCCAGCAAGGCGACCTCCTAAGCACAATCCCGAAAACTTGTCCGGCCTGTCGGACTAGATTGTGCGTCATAAAAATGCAGGAATGAGCGCTTCACGCCATTCACTCCACATTCCATTTCTCGCCGTGCCGCAGCCCCTTGATTGTTATCGCTGCACGGCTATTCGCGTAAAACCGCCCCGCCAAAAAAGTCGGGGCGGAAATGTTCTTATTCGGCCCAGTAAGCCTGTGTCAGATCATCAGCCGGGATCGGCATGTTCTTCCACAGACCTTTGACGTTCTTATTCCACACGCCGATTTTTGGCAGCGCATAGAGGAAGATATTCGGCTCGTCTGCAGCAAGCTTTTCCTGAAGCTTCTTCACCAGTTCGAGCTGTTCTTCGTCGCTACCGGCCTCGGCATAGGCTTTATAGAGCGCCTTATATTCCGGGTTGTTGTAGTTGAAGTAGTATTTGTCGCGAGCATAGATATCGAGATCACGCGCTTCGGTATGTGCAATGATCGTGGCATCGAAATCCGAGCGCTTGAATACCTGATCCAGCCATTGTGCAAACTCGATTGGAACGAGATTGGCCTGAATACCCACTTCCGCCAGCATGGCTGCGATGATTTCACCACCACGACGCGCATAGGCCGGAGGTGGAAGCGTGATGGTGATTGACGTGCCAGCCGGAACACCCGCCTCTTCCAGCAGCTGCTTCGCCTTTGCCGGATCATACGGATAGGTTTCCGAAAGATCGACATAACCCGGATCGACGGGTGCATAATGCGAGCCGATTGGTGTACCAAAACCGGAATAGACACCTTCGATCAGCGCCTTGCTGTCAATGGCATGGGCCAGTGCCTGACGCACCTTCACATTGTCGAATGGAGCCTTGGCATTGTTAAGCGAAAGCAGAACTTTGCCTGCAGTATCACCGACTTCGACCTGCAACTTATCATCGCTCTTGAAGCGACTGATCAATTCCGGCGCCTGGAACATCGGGAAGACATCAATGTCGCCAGCAAGGATTGCAGCGGCTGCTGCCGAAGGATCGCTCACAAAGCGGAAAGTAACCGCAGAAAGCTTTGCTGGCTCGCCCCAATAGTCCGGGTTACGGTCGAGCTCGACACGATCACCCTGCACCCAGCGCTTGAACTTGAACGGACCTGTTCCGACAGGCTTGGTCTTGTTATCGGCTGCCGAATTCGGAGCGATCATAACCGCGTCGCCCCACCCCATATTGAACAGGAAGTTCGAGGTTGGCCGCTTCAGCGTTACAACTGCAGTCGCTGGATCAGGACACTCGGTGCTGGCGATTGGTTCAAAAAGACCCTTTTGCGCATTGGTGGAATCTGGAGCCACCGCACGCTCGTAGGAGAACTTAACAACCGAACAATCGAATGGCGTCCCATCGTGGAACTTCACGCCCTGACGCAGTTTGAAGGTGTAAGTCTTCTTATCGTCAGACACTGTCCAGCTTTCGGCCAGTTGTGGCTTTACTGTGCCGTCTTCGACGATACGAACCAAGCCTTCATAGAGATTGGCGTAAGTAACCTGCCGGATACCGGCAGCAGCATTTGCCGTCGGATCAAGGCCCGGCGGTTCCAGCACTTCGCCGACCACCAGCGTATCCTTTGCGAAGGCACCGTTGATCGATGCAAGCATCGTGGCTGTAATCAGCCCGGCTTTCAGCAGTTTACTCATCGTTTCTCTTTGGCTCCCCTTATCAATTTTTTAAATCGAACGCCCGCCATCGACGTCGAGCGCAACTCCGGTGATCATAGAGGCTTGAGGCGAGCAAAGGAAAGCCGCAGCTTCAGCCAAATCATCAGGTTTCAACAGGCGGCCCATCGGAATGGAATCGCGGAACTTCTTGCGGATTTCTTCGGTATCCTCGCCCATGAAGGTAGTGAGAAGCGGTGTCTCACCCGCAACCGGGTTCAAAGCGACCACACGAATCTTCGCCGGTGCAAGCTCGATAGCGAGCGCCTTGGTCACAGAAACCACCCAGCCCTTGGTCGCATTGTACCAAGCGAGATTCGGGCGCGGACGACCTGCGCCAGTCGAAGCGACATTGAGAATGACGCATTCCTCTCCCTTGGCACCATTGCTCTTAAAATGTGGGATGAGTTTGCGCGTCATCAGATAAACGCCACGCACATTGACGCCAAGAATGCGATCAAACTCTTCCGGCTCAACCAGTTCAGCGTTTTGCGGCTTATGGCCGATGCCAGCATTGTTGATGAGAATATCGACTTTAACGAACTTCGACAGGGCGGCTTCTACTGCTGCATCAACATCTGCTTCCTTGGAAATATCGGCAGCGACCGCCAGTGCTGCATCACCAATTTCGCCTGCGACGCGCTCGGCACCTGCCTTGTCGCGGTCAACGATGACGACCTTGGCGCCGCCTCTGGCAAAGCGCTTTGCCATGCCCTCACCAAACCCCGAACCTGCTCCAGTGATGAGCGCGACCTTACCTTCAAGCGACACTGCAATTCTCCCACGTGCTATGCATATTCTCGTAATCTGGATGCTTCAAAATGGCGATCATAACGAGCCAACATTATTCGTCTCGGATTTACCAGATTTCAGTCTTGCCGTGGTTGCGCGGATATGTGCCCGCGCCAGCCGTTCGGCCTCTTCCCCATCACGCGAGGCGATGGCTTCAACAATTGCTCCATGTTCGCGGATTGCATCGCGTGCGCGGTCTACCGATAACGAAAAAGATGGCGCAAAAACCTGCGATGTCATGCGCAACAGCGGAACAAATGCTATCAGCGAAGCATTGCCCGCAGTGTTCATCACCGCCATGTGAAAGTCGACATTCGTCTGCGTATAAGCTTTCGGGTCCCATGGATCGACAACAGTTGCCTGCCCAGCGACATGGGCGCGCAATTTTGCAATATCCTCATCTGTTGCGCGTTCAGCCGCAAAACGTGCAGCAACGCCATCGAGAACTTCTCGCACAGCATAAGCATCAATCAGGCGTGTAAGATCAGCCGAGGCCACACGAACGCCCCTGCCAGGCAAGTGGATAACCAGCCCGTCTCGTTCCAGAACGCGCAAGGCTTCGCGCAAGGGCGTGCGGCTAATGCCAAATTCCGCAGCGATATGTTCCTGTCGAAGAATGGCACCCGGCGCATAAACACCCGCATAAATTCTCTCACGAAGCGCTTCTGCAACTTCGTCCAGCAAACGGGTCTGACTGCGCCATTCAAAAGCCGCCAAAAGAAAAGCCTCCCAACTTTTCTGGACACAATATCCTGGATACAAAATTCGTCAAGCAACATAAACTGACATTTGTCTGTCCAAAATTGGTCCTTACATATGCAGAAATTTCTATTCGCTAACGAGCGCGCTGAGCATTTCGACCAATTGCAGCATTCGATCAGAGCCATTGTCTGTATGCTGGATAACGATTTCCATCGGGCTGATCAGGGGGAGGTCCGAAGCTTCGGGAACAATGCGATGCGTGGACAACGCCACCCGGTCAGGTAACAGGCTTACACCCAAGCCTTCTGCCACAGCGCTTTGAACACTGGCAAGACTGGAACTGGTAAATACCACATGCCACGGCCTCCCTATATGATCGAGAGCTTCCATCATATCGCTACGATAAAGACCATTTGGTGGGAACGCCACAAGCGGCAATGGATTCATATGAGACACTGGGTAATCAGCGCTTTCCAACCATGAAAGTGGCTCAGGCCAGTGTATCACACCTCGCGTATCACCTTGCTTTTGCTTGACCATCACCAGATCATATTCGCCGGTCTCAAACCCCTTCTGTAAATCACGGCTCATCCCGCTGGTGACTTCCAGCTTCATATTGGGATGTGCGCGAAGGAAGGCTGCAAGTGCCGGCGTGACAAGCTTCGCCGCAAAGTCTTCTGCCAAACCGAGGCGAAACACCGCTGCCAATGAACTGCCGGTCATCGCAGCAGTCGCTTCGTCATGGAGATGCAGCATGCGTCTCGCATAGCCGAGCAACTTTTCACCTGCTTCAGTTGGCCGGACATCATGTCTGGCGCGCTCTAGCAAAGGTTGCTTCGCAGCGTCCTCGAGTCGCAAGATCTTCTGGCTCACAGTTGATTGCGTTGAATGTAGTTGCTGTGCCGCAGCGGTAAAACTGCGTGTATCCACAACGGCTACAAAAGCGCGTAAAAGATCGAGACTAAAAATGTTATTCATTTTTTGAATGAACGCCAGTTGAACATTTAATTTTTAAATATGTCTCACTGCAACTATTTTAGCAAGAAATAGGAGAACAGCCATGCGTCAAACCTTAATCCGCTTGAATGCCTTGGCATTAATTGCAGGAGCAATTGTCATGATAGAACCGTCACTGCCGGGGCATCAAACCACAGCATATGGGCAGACTTCACTTATTGATGCAGCTAGCGCAGGGAACCTCTCTGCTGTCAAAGAAGCAATCAAAGCAGGTGTCAATCTCGATACGCGTGGCAAAGCGGGCGAAACAGCTCTGCTTGCCGCAACACATGCCAATCATGTCGATGTAGCCCGCGCACTTATTGATGCCGGTGCTGATGTGAATGCAAAGGATTCGATCAAGGATAGCCCCTATCTTTATGCTGGCGCGCGCGGCCACCTCGAAATCCTCAAGCTAACACTTGCTCACGGCGCGGACCTGAAAAGCACAAATCGTTACGGCGGTACGGCCCTTATTCCCGCTTCCGAGCGCGGCCATGTCGAAACTGTTCGTACGCTGATTAAAGCGGGCGTTGAGGTCGATCACGTCAACAATCTTGGATGGACTGCGTTGCTCGAAGCTATCATTCTTGGTGATGGCGGGCAGCGACATATTGATATTATGAAATTGCTAATTGATGCCGGTGCAGATGTTAATCTCGCCGATAAAGATGGGGTCACACCATTACAGCATGCGCGTCAACGCGGGTTTTCGCCAATGGTGGCTATGCTTGAAAAGGCTGGCGCGAAATGAGCACCAGTAATACTTTTCTCGGTCAGGCAATCGCGCTTGCTTTCGAAAATATCAAACAGGGCGGCCGCCCATTTGGTGCCGTCGTCGTGAAAAATGACAAGATTATCGGCACCGGTGTCAACCGTATGCAGGCTGATTGCGATCCAACCGCGCATGCCGAACTGCTTGCATTACGTGCGGCAGGTCAGGCTTTGCAATCAGTGCGCCTCGATGATTGCACGGTTTATGCGAGTGGTCAGCCCTGCCCCATGTGTTTTGCCGCCATGCGTATGTCAGGCATCAAAGAAATCATCTTTGCCTACTCAAACGATGAGGCAGAACCTTATAATCTTTCAACAGCACAGATTGCGAAAGAGCTTGCCAGGCCGATCAGTGAGCAGACAGGAATAAGGTTTGATCATTGTTCGCCACAAGATGAGGCTCAGCTCTATCGCGTATGGCAACAAAAACAACTATCCGAGCAATAGACCTTAAAATGGTTTCAACCTCAGCCCCATCCGTAGGCAAGCAGGCAACGCCTGTAGCGCTTATCGTTCTCGTCGTGCTTATTGGCCTCAATCTTAGGCCATTTCTAACGGCACCCGGACCTGTGCTCAGCTATATCGCAAGCGATACAGGTATGGGTTTTGGTGCACTGTCATTGCTAACCTTTCTGCCAATGTTGTTGATGGGACTTGGGGCATTTGTAGCACCGCATATCCAGTCCATTGTCGGAACACGGCGCAGCATGTTCGCAGCACTTATCGTTCTGGCGACGGGCTCAATTTTACGGGGATTCGTTCCTGATAGTTTATCGCTGATCCTGACCGCTATTCTTTGTGGTGCGGGCGTGGCAATGATTCAAGCGATGATGCCGGGCCTCATTAAGGCAAAGTTTCCAGCAAACATTGCCACCGTGACCGGCCTATACTCTGCAATGATCATGGGTGGAGGTGCGCTTGGTGCTCGTCTCACGCCGTGGCTTGCGGGTACCGAACATAACTGGCGATTCGCACTTTCCGTTCTCGCAATTCCAGCAATTCTGGCTTTGCTCACCGCAATTCCGATTCTTCAGGAAACGAAAGCTTCCGGCCCAAAATCGAACATAGCAGGCAAATTGCTGCGCCGTCCGCGCACATGGATATTGATGATCGCATTTGGCCTTGTAAATGCGGGCTACTCATCAATGGTTGCGTGGTTGGCACCTTATTATCAGGCACTCGGTGTCAGTCCTGCGGCGACCGGTAATCTGGTTGCAGTAATGGCGATTGCTCAAGCAGTTTCCGCCTTTATTCTTCCACTTCTTGCCAGTCGCAGCATTGATCGCCGTCCTTGGCTGCTGCTGACACTAGCTATGCAATCTATTGGTTTTGCGGGCCTTGCATTTCTGCCGCAACTCTCGCCGATGTTTTGGTCGGCGATATGTGGTGCCGGACTTGGTGGGAGCTTTGCGCTCGCCATGATTACATCGCTTGATCATCTACCAAAGCCTGAGGAGGCTGGCGCTCTCGCAGCCATGATGCAGGGCGGTGGCTTTCTAATTGCAGCGCTTGGCCCTGTTGCAACGGCTTTCTTGCACAATTTGACAGGGACATTTGCCTCTGGTTGGATCATGCATCTTATTCTGGTTGCCAGCATCTGCCCGCTATATTTAAGCTTCAATCCCCGCCACTATGCGCGCGCGATGAAACTGCCCAATATGAACGAAAGCCCCACACAATAGCGTGACTATGCTTGGTTTAACCACGACAACCGGTGCTTTTCAGGCGTTAATGCTCTACATGACATGCGAACCTTGCCCATCCGGATAAGGTTTCCAGAATCCTCTCATACATTCGCCGCGCGCTGGTCTGCTTGTGCGGTACTGGTTAGTGGTCGATAAAATGAAGCATGAAAAGGTTATTCAAGAAAGTACGTTCGTAGCACCGGATGGCCTGCCAAAGCCGCGTTTATACTGGGCTTGGGCGACCCTGATGGTGGGGCTTACTCTTGCCGTCATCGACGGCACTATAGCCAATGTTGCACTTCCAACGATTGCGGCCGACTTTTCTGCCGGGCCATCAGCATCGATCTGGATCGTCAATGGTTATCAGCTTGCAATCGTGATCACGCTTTTGCCGCTTGCAGCCTTGGGTGAGATTTACGGCTATCGTCGCATTTATCTTCTGGGTGTATCGTTGTTCACACTCGCATCCATTGCCTGTGTTTTTTCCAATTCGCTTGAAGCTCTTACCATCGCACGCGTCATTCAAGGCTTTGGTGCTGCGGGCCTGATGAGCGTCAACACTGCCCTACTCCGCTATACGGTGCCGCAGGCCAAGTTTGGCACTGCTATCGGGTTAAATGCTTTGTTTGTTGCTGTTTCTTCAACAATCGGACCAACGCTTGCGGGTGTGATTCTTCATTCGCTGAGCTGGCCTTGGCTTTTTGTCATCAACATTCCGCTGGGCGTTCTGGCTGTTGCCATGGGCCTAAAAAATCTGCCCGATAATGAGCGTTCATCGCGCCGTTTCGATTATCTGAGCGCTATACTGAGTGCACTTACGCTTGGGCTTTTGGTGACAGTGGTTGACAGTGCTGGCAGCGAAATTGATGCATCATGGCTTCTGTTACAGGCAGTTGGCTGTATCGCCGCTGCAACATGGCTTATTCGCCGCTCAATGCGCAAAACAGATCCGCTATTACCGCTTGATCTGCTACGAATTCCAGTATTCAGCCTTTCACTCTGTACTTCTATCATGTCATTTCTGGCACAGATGATGGCGTTTATTTCGCTGCCATTCTTGTTTCAAACGGTTTACGGCTTTCAGCCCATCGAAGTCGGTTTTCTGATGATGCCATGGCCAATTGCTCTGGCAATTGTCGCACCAGTATCTGGTAAACTCTCTGACAAATATTCACCCGCAACGCTCGGCCTTATCGGGCTGATCATTTTTGCAACTGGCCTAGGGCTGATGGGGCTTTTGCCCGAACAACCAACGGTTCAGGACATATCCTGGCGTATGGCACTCTGCGGAATCGGCTTTGGCTTCTTTCAGGCACCCAACAATCGCATGATTATAACATCCGCCCCGAGAGCCAGAAGTGGTGCAGCAAGCGGCATGCTCGGCACAGCGCGGTTGATGGGCCAGTCACTTGGTGCAGCGTTCGTCGCATTTCTGCTAGGGCATTGGGGACTAACCAACATCCCCAATATCTTACTTGTCGCAGCTGGTTTTGCCGCATTGGCCTCAATTATCAGCATCTCCAGACGCAAGCGATGAATTAGCCTGTGAATCTTTGAAAATAACTTAGTCGAAACATGAAATTCCCTGTTGCAATCTCAAAAGCGTTGGTCCATATAGCGCTTGCCTAACGGAAACGACTTCTCCTAGAGAACAGTTTCCAAACTGAAAACTGGCGCGAGCGGGTGTAGCTCAGGGGTAGAGCACAACCTTGCCAAGGTTGGGGTCGAGGGTTCGAATCCCTTCGCCCGCTCCAGTTTTCCGTTAAGTGTAGGCAACAAAATCCCGGCTTCGTCCGGGATTTTTGCTTTTTAGCGGTCAAATTTTTTTGCCCTTCGACTCGATCGAAAATCACCCACGCGCCTGTTTGATTCCTTACCATTTGGCTGTGTTTCATCCTGCGTTTCGACTCCGCAAAACACCCTTCACATTCATTTTGTTTCGAAAACGACACATTCGAAATCAGAAAATTACGTGAAACACCTTTTAAGCTTGCGGTTTCGTATTTTGTGGCACTAAGAAGGCAGCATCTTGGGCTTCCCCCACAATGTAAAGCCCACAAGTATGGATATGAAACAATGACTGTTGCTCAAGCAGTTGTTCCAAAGAAAAATTCTGCACGCCGCGTTTTGGCCGCGAGCATGATCGGAACAACAATCGAATTCTTCGACTTCTATATTTATGCCACTGCTGCGGTAATCGTCTTCCCGCACCTTTTCTTCCCGGCAAGTGACGGTAACTCGGCACTACTCCAGTCGCTGGCGACCTTCGCTATTGCCTTCTTTGCACGTCCAATCGGCGGCGCGTTGTTTGGCCACTTCGGCGATAAGGTTGGCCGTAAGGCAACGCTCGTTGCAGCACTGATGACCATGGGTATTTCTACGGTCGCAATCGGCTTCCTGCCAACTTATGAATCCATCGGCGTTTGGGCGGCTCTGCTGCTCGCACTCTGCCGTTTGGGTCAGGGTCTTGGCCTTGGTGGCGAATGGGGTGGTGCAGTTCTGCTCGCAACAGAAAACGCGCCGGAAGGCAAGCGTACTTGGTACGGTATGTTCCCACAGCTTGGTGCGCCTGTTGGCTTCATCCTTGCAACGGGTATCTTCCTGGTTCTTGCTGAACTCCTGACCGAAGAACAGTTCATGTCGTTCGGCTGGCGTATTCCTTTCATCGCAAGTGCCCTGCTGGTTGGCGTCGGCCTCTTCATCCGCTTAAAGATCGCTGAAACACCAGAATTCCAAAAGGCTATCGACAAGGCTGAACGCGTTGAAGTTCCGGTTGCCACGCTTTTCAAAAAGCACAAGGCGAGCCTGTTTCTTGGCACCATCGGCGCTGTTGCAACCTTCGTCCTGTTCTATCTCATGACGGTGTTCTCGCTCGGCTGGGGTACGCGTGCACTCGGCTATAGCCGTGAGCAGTTCCTCATCCTGCAAATGGTCGGTGTTATCTTCTTCGGCCTCACCATTCCTGTCGCAGCACTGCTTTCAGATAAGTACGGCATGCGTCCAGTCATGATCATCGTCACAGTGCTGATTGGTATCTACGGCTTCCTGATGGCTCCGCTCTTCCTCAGCGGCACTGTCGGCGTTCTCGCCTTCCTTATCCTTGGCTTTGGCTTGATGGGACTGACCTATGGTCCAATTGGCGCAGCGCTTGCTGAACCGTTCCCGACTTCGGTTCGCTATACCGGCGCTTCGCTGACCTTCAATCTGGCAGGCATTCTCGGCGCATCGGTTGCACCTTACATCGCAACCTGGCTAGCAACCCATTATAGCTTCGCTTATGTTGGTTACTACATGACTGCTGCCGCTGTGATTTCTTTGATCGGCTTTGCATTCATCTCGTTCAAGCGCGGCGAATAAGCCAAACTAAACACCAAACAAAAAAGCCCGCGTGGATCGCTCCACGCGGGCTTTTCTTTTAAAACTGATAACTTATTCGGTATCAGCAGCTTCTAACGCAATCGCAACCGACTGAATGATCGAAGCGAAGCGTGCAGCAGTCTGGATAGCTTCGGTCGAAACACCTGCTTTGCGTAGAACATCTTCGTGCGCATCAATGCACATGCCGCAGCCATTGATTGCCGAAACAGCCAGCGACCAAAGTTCGAAATCGACCTTATCAACGCCCGGGTTGCCAATAACGTTCATACGCAGCTTGGCTGGAAGCGTGCGATATTCCTTGTTAGTCGCAAGATGCACAAAACGATAATAAACGTTGTTCATGCCCATGATGGAGGCAGCGGATTTTGCAGCCTGCACAACGCTAGCATCAACCTTACCAGCTGCTTCAGCAGTCAGCGCCTTGCGCACATCAGCATTGCGCGAAGCAATACCACAGGCGATGAACAGGCCATATTTCTGCTGTGGCGTCAGCGTTTCATCGCTTGCCATGGACGAAAGGTTAAGACGAACATCCTTGGCGAAATCCGGGATTTTAGACTTCAGATCATCAATGGACATGGAACCCTCTTTAAAATGTCATGTGTCAGTTCTTGATAAACAAAAGGCGGGTCTCAACCCGCCTCGTGTCAAATGATTTATGCTGATTAAGCAGCCTTAAGCGTTTCGCCACCGACTTCGCGGTTGCATGGGCAAAGCTCATCGGTCTGCAGAGCGTCGAGAACGCGCAGCGTGTCTTTAGGAGCGCGGCCAACATTGAGGTTGGTTGCGTAAACATGCTGGATCGTGTTGTCAGGATCAACAACGAAGGTGTAGCGGTAAGCAACGCCATCTGGCGAACGAACGCCGAGGCCATCAACCAGCGAACCGTTCGTATCAGCAAACGACCAGATTGGCAGCTTGTTGAGATCCTGATGATCGCGGCGCCATGCGAGCTTCACAAATTCGTTGTCGGTCGAGCCGCCGAGAACGACTGCGTCGCGGTCTTCGAAGTCCGAAGCCAAACGTGCAAATTCTGCGATTTCTGTTGGGCAAACGAATGTGAAGTCCTTAGGGTAGAAGAAAATAACCTTCCACTTGCCTTCGAAGCTTGCTTCGGTGACTTCTTCAAAAGCCGAAACGCCGTTTTCTTCGTGGAAGTTAAAACCAGGCTTCACGCCGGTTACTTTGAAAGAAGGAAGCTTGTCACCAATACCGAGCATCTCATACCTGCCTGTCAATTCGTTGTTATGCAGAAAATTCAGAAGTTTCAGAACTCTCTACTTGCTAGACATATATAGGGATTCTAATACAATCGGTCAAAGCGATTAAAACGATCAAATCCATCGATTTTAACGATGGGGATAAGTTTAGCCCGGAACTATGCTCAATATCAGTGTTCGACAACTCCACTATTTTATCGCTCTTGTTAAAGCGGGCTCGTTTTCGCGCGCGGCAGAAGCGGTCGGCGTTACGCAATCAACGCTCAGTGCGTCCATTCAGGCGCTCGAAGCCGAGATCGGCGCTACACTGATCGACCGCACCGGACGACGCATGCAATTGTTGCCGGCGGGTGAAGATTTTCTCACTCGTGCGCAAGAAATCGTTGCCTCCATAGAGGAACTACCTGAACATGCGCGTCAGGCAGAACGCCCTCTGACCACGCGTCTGCGACTGGGTGTTATCCCGTCAATTGCACCGTTTTTATTGCCCAAGGTGTTGCCGACAACAGCCAAAGCCTTTCCCGAATTGCAATTAAGCGTGCGTGAAGGGTTGACGCGCACCCTTCTCGACAATCTGCGCTCGGGTTCGCTTGATGTGGCGCTTGTCGCTCACCCCTATGATCTTGATGATTTTGAAGTCGCTGAAATTGGGGAAGATCCGTTCTTTCTCGCCGTGCGCCGCGATCATGCGCTCGCAAATCGCGACCATATTGATGCCAGCGACCTACAGGATCAGCCTTTTCTGCTGCTTGAAACTGGCCATTGCTTACGCGAACACGTCATGGCCGCCATTGGCTCAAAGCCCACCCAGACAAGTGGTGATGTTCATGCGACAAGCATCATGACACTGGTGCAGCTTGTGGAGTTTGGCATGGGCGTAACGCTTCTGCCAGAAGTCGCAATCAAAGCAGGCGTTACCCGTGGCAGTGAAATCAGTATCGTGCCTTATGAAGGGCAGAACAACTATCGTTCGCTCGCTTTAGTCTGGCGCGCAAAGGCTGCAAGACGCAATGAATACCAGCTATTCGCAACGCATCTGCGCAATCATTGCATGAATAAATGAGTTAAAGCACATCCCGAAAAGTGGGAACCGGTTTTCGGACCAGGGTGTGCGTGAAACAAATGCATAGAGCGCCGATCTGATAAAATCAGATCGAAACGCGCTCTAAAGAACGCCCCATGCACGGAAACGGCCCCGCCCGGTAATCTCCCGAAGATTAAGCTCAGCGATCAGCTTGAGTGCTCCTTGTGGCGTGACATCAAGCTCCTTCTCCACCATTGGGCTCGATACAAGCGGGCTACGCATCATCATATCCACGAGTTGCGGCAAGCGGGAATTAGAACGACGCCCTTTGAGTTTACGCTGCATCTGCTCTCGCGCCAGCATCAAACGGTCATGCTCTTTCATCACTGTCTCAGCACCATCCTCAATGGCTGCAAAGAAGGTTTTGAGACGGACCAGACGGTTCTGCGAGCGGCGTTCATCAGGCCGTTTGGTTCGCAATCCGATGCTCAGTGCTGGCAAATGCGAAGAAGCTATTCCCGACTGACGCAGATAAGCGGCAGCGAGCAAGCGCCCTACCCATGAGGAGCGCTGCACCACCTCAATATCAAACCAGGCATCATACATGATTGCAGCACGCATCAAGGAAGGCAGGTAAGCAGACTTTTCAAAGATGTCGCGCCATTGCTGCAAACGCTCATCCTCATTCCAGTCCTCATCATTTAAAAGCGGATCAATTTCAACAGGCTGAGGCTTGGGTTTCTCCTGAACAATGCCTTTCAAAAGTGCATCAGTGCGCGCGAGCAGTGCATCAATATCATCCAGAAGTGCGTCGGCTTCACCCTCCTCCGGCTCATCATATTGCTTCACGGGTTCGGCTTGAATGTCGACATTCCGACCAAGCAATTGCTGGATGCCTGAACTGCTCAAAGCCCAGCCTGCTGCGCGTCCAGCGACTTGCCGACGAAGACGCAAAACGGAGTGCGCAATCGTAAGCGCATGGCTCGGCATACGCGTATCCATCACTGCGTCATGCAAAATCAGATCTTCTAGATGCACCAGCTCGCCCTCAAGCCACATGGAGGCGACAGCGTCATGCATATGCATACGCTCCAACATTCCATCGCGGATCGGTGATCGGGCAAGCCGCTCGTCAAGCCTAGTTAATGCAGCCGTGGCATTTGCCACAGGCACAAAAAACTCATCGAGCGACAACTTGTCAAATTCATAAGCCATGCTCCGCATATCGCAGCCGATAGCGAAAAAAGGCAAATGAAAATGAGTGTTTAGGCGAGAACTTCCGCAACTTTCACAGCACGACCTTCCTTGACTGACAGAAGGGCAGCTTCTGCAAGCGCCAAAGCCTGCAATCCATCTTCAGCAGAAGGTGTTGGAGCATTGCCATTATCAATCGCATCAATGAACGATGCGACCTCAGCAGCATAAGCATCCGTGTAACGAGTCATGAAGAAATCATGCAGCGGCGGGCGGGTATAGCCATCCTTTGATGCCACCTCGATGGAAACCGGACGCTGGTTTTCAGCCGAAACCGCTCCTTCTGATCCGTGTACTTCGATGCGCTGGTCGTAACCGTAAGAAGCACGGCGTGAATTTGAAATCACGCACTGACGACCAGAAGCCGTCGTCAGGATCACGCTTGCACTGTCAAAGTCGCCAAGTTCACCGATCTTAGGATCGACAAGAACCGACGCAGAGGCCGATACGGTTGCAATTTCTTCGCCCAACAAAAAACGCGCCATGTCAAAATCATGGATCGTCATATCGCGGAAAATACCGCCAGAAACCTTGATATATTCCGCAGGCGGCGCACCCGGATCACGACTGGTGATCGTTACCATTTCGACCTTGCCAATCCGACCGTCATCAATAGCCTTGCGAACTGCCGCGAAATGTGGATCAAAGCGGCGATTGAACCCGAGCATAACCTTGCCGCCGGTTTCCTTGATGACATCGAGACACGCACGCACGCGCTCAATGTTGAGATCAATCGGTTTTTCGCAGAACACCGCTTTGCCAGCGCGGGAAAACCGTTCAATCAGATCGGCATGCGTATTCGTTGGCGTACAGATCAGCACCGCGTCAACATCAGAAGAATTTTCAATCTCGTCGATGGTGCGCACTTCAGCACCCGCAGAATCGGCAATGGCACGCGCTGCATCCTCATTAGCATCTGCTACTGCGATCAGCTTTGCGCGCTTGTCGGAAGCTATCGCGCCTGCATGAACCTTACCAATACGACCAGCACCGAGCAGAGCAAGACGTGTAACCATTGCCTTCATCCTCCCAAAACGGTCATCCTCGATTGACCGACAGAACAGTTTCACCTTTTGCACTTCGTGCGAGAGCACAATGGCAATAGAATATTTATTCTATTTTGCTAGATTGTGATATAATAGAAGTCAAGAGAGTGTTTCTGAAAGGGCCGTAATGGACGTCGAACAGGTTGCTACAGCTCCAGGCAATATTAAAGAATTTGAAGTGAAATTGCTGGAAATTGCAGATCGCCTGCCCAAGCGCTTGAAGCAATGCGCCGATTATGTTGCAGCCAATCAGGACAGAATCGCGGTTTCGACTGTGGCGGAAATGGCCGAAGGCGCAGGCGTTCAGAGTTCAGCGTTCATGCGCTTTTGTCAGATATTGGGCTTTTCCGGCTTCTCGGAAATGCAGAAACTTTTTCGCGACTCCTATGCTGGCGGTTGGCCCGATTATTCCACGCGGCTTGAACATTTGCGTGAAACGGCGGCAGGAAGCGCCCCGGCCCTTCTGGCAGAGTTTGCCGAGGCAGGCCGCACTTCACTTGAAAGCCTGTTGAAGACCATCGAGCCGGAAGCACTTGAGAAAGCCGTCAAGCTGTTGGCAACGGCAGAAACCATTCACATCATTGGCGTTCGGCGCGCATTTCCGGTTGCAAGCTATCTGGCCTATGCTCTTGAAAAGATGCAGGTTCCAGCGATGCTCCACAGCGCAGTGGGGAAACTTGAAAACCAACATTCCATTCGCAAGGGCGATGTACTGCTTGCCATTTCTTTTTCGCCCTATTCGCCCGAAACAATCGCCATGGCAGAAAATGCCAGCGCGCGCGGCATCGATGTTATCGCAATCACCGACACAATTGTCAGTCCTATGAGCAAGCTGGCACAACAATCATTGCTCGTTTCCGAGGTGGATTTCGGTGCATTCCGCTCGCTTTCTGCAACGCTCTGCCTGGCAATTACGCTCGCTGTCGCCGTCGGTACAAAACGCCAATCATAAAATACTACGGCATTCCATTTTTCAGTTGAAATGGAATATTAAATCCATTTTAATCAGAAATAGAATGAAAGACGCATACACCGGTGGAGGATGGAATGAAGCGGCTGGATTTGATCACAATTGGCCGGTCTTCGGTAGATCTTTATGGCGCACAGGTCGGTGGACTGCTCGAAGATATGTCGTCCTTTAACAAATATGTTGGCGGCTCTCCCACAAATATTGCAACCGGAACGGCTCGCCTCGGACTTAAATCCGCGCTCATCACACGCGTCGGCGATGAGCATATGGGGCGATTTCTACTCAATGAACTTGCACGCGAAGGCGTGGATACGCGTGGCATCGTAACCGATCCTGAGCGACTGACAGCACTTGTCATTCTCGGCATTCGTGACCAGCAGCATTTTCCACTGATCTTTTATCGCGAAAACTGCGCTGACATGGCGCTTTGCGAAGATGACATTGATCCAGACTTTATTGCACAGGCCGGATGTGTACTCGCCACCGGCACGCACCTGTCGCATCCGTCTACAGAAGCTGCAGTTCTCAAGGCACTGAGACTCGCGCGGGAAAATGGCAGCCGCACAGTGCTTGATATAGACTATCGCCCGAACCTCTGGGGACTTGCAGGTCACGGCGATGGTGAAAACCGTTTTATCGAATCTGCCGCCGTTACCGCGAAACTCCAAACGACGCTGAATCTGTTCGATCTCATCGTCGGCACGGAAGAAGAATTTCACATTGCCGGTGGAACGACCGATACAGTTGAAGCCCTCAAAGCCGTTCGCGATATCACAACAGCAGTACTCGTTTGCAAGCGCGGGCCAATGGGCGCAGTGGTCTTTGAAGACGACATTCCTGATAGTCTCGACGAGGGAAAATCCGGCGAAGGTTTTCCAATTGAAGTGTTCAACGTGCTTGGTGCGGGCGACGGTTTCATGTCTGGCCTTTTGCGCGGCTGGCTCAAGGATGAAGATTGGCCTACCAGTCTGAAATTTGCCAATGCCTGCGGTGCCTTCGCCGTGTCACGCCATGGCTGCACCCCCGCTTATCCGAGCTGGGAAGAGCTGCAATATTTCTTCAACACCGGCATTCGCGACAAAGCGCTCCGCAATGATCAGGCACTCGAGCAAATTCACTGGTCGACCAATCGTAACGGTGACTGGCCACATATGCGGGTCTTCGCTTTTGATCACCGTATTCAGCTAGAAGAGATGGCAAGGGAAGCTGGTGCGCGTGATGAAAAAATCGGACAATTCAAAGAATTATGCTTGAATGCTGCATTAGAGGTTTCAGGCGGTGAAAACGGCTACGGCATCCTTTGTGATAGCCGACTAGGTCGCGACGCACTTTACCGTGCCGCTGGAACTGGTCTTTGGATCGGACGCCCTACAGAATGGCCAAGTTCGCGTCCCTTGGAGCTTGAACCTGAACTCGGCCCCGATTGCGGTGGTCTTATTGAATGGCCGCTTGAGCACGTCGTAAAAGTGCTTTCCTTCTATCACCCGGATGACAGTGACGAGATAAAAGCACAACAGGAAGCAACTGTAAAACGGCTCTATACAGCTGCACGCCGTAACCGACTTGAATTCCTGCTGGAGGTTATTCCGTCCAAAGTCGCACCTGTCGATGACATGAGCACGGCGAAAGTCGTCGAGCGTTTCTATGAGATCGGCGTTTATCCGGACTGGTGGAAACTGGAACCTCTGACGACAGAAGAAGCATGGCAAAGTACCTGCGATACCATCCTGCGCAATGACCCTCATACGCGCGGCATTGTCGTGCTGGGCCTCGATGCACCCGCCGAAGAACTGGAAGCAAGCCTCAAAGTTGCAGCGCGCTTTGATCTTGTCAAAGGTTTCGCAATTGGCCGCACCATTTTAGGCGAAGTTGCCCGCAAGTGGCTTGCAGGCAAAATGAGCGATGCAGATGCTGTTTCGGAAATGGCAGAACGCTACCGCAGTTTCTGCGATCTGTGGGACAGACTGCGCCAGAAATAAACGCATCTTAGCAACAGGTGGAGGCCTGTATCTGAAATTGCGATGAGGCGGATTTCCGCCGGGAGGAATTATGACGACTGTTCGACTGACTGCGGCACAGGCTCTTGTGCGCTATATTGCCAATCAGATGACACCAGAAGGTGAGCCTTTCATTGCTGGTGTCTGGGCGATTTTTGGCCATGGAAATGTTGCCGGGCTTGGCGAGGCACTGCATGGCATCCGCGACAAGCTCCTGACCTGGCGCGGCCATAATGAACAAACCATGGCTCATGCGGCCATTGCCTATAGTAAGCAACTTGGTCGCAAACGCGCTTGCGCTGTCACCTCCTCTATCGGCCCCGGTGCAACCAATATGGTCACAGCGGCAGCGCTCGCCCATGTGAACCGTCTGCCGGTCCTGTTCATTCCCGGCGATGTCTTCGCAAATCGCGGCCCCGATCCAGTGTTGCAGCAGATCGAGGATTTCAACGACGGCACAGTGAGCGTCAATGACTGTTTCCGCCCCGTAAGCCGCTATTTTGATCGCATTACCCGCCCTGAGCAGCTTCTCACTGCCCTGCCGCGCGCCTTCCGCACAATGACCGACGCTGCGGATTGCGGACCGGTAACGCTATCTTTCTGTCAGGACGTGCAGGCCGAAGCTTATAACTGGCCAGAGGAGTTCTTCGCGCCAAAAGTTTGGCATTGGCGGCGACCGCCAGCCGATGAACATGAGCTGGCAACGGCAATTGCCGCAATCAAAGCTGCCAAGACCCCGGTTATCATTGCGGGCGGCGGCGTACATTATTCAGGCGCCCATGAAGCGCTGAAAAGCTTTGCGGAAACCCACAACATACCGGTTATCGAAACTCAGGCAGGCAAATCGGCTTTGCCGTGGGATCATGCGCTCAATTTCGGTCCGGTCGGCGTAACTGGTGCAGACAGTGCAAATGCAGTTGCAGCAAGTGCCGATCTGATCATAGGCGTAGGCACTCGCTTTCAGGATTTTACCACCGGCTCCTGGGCATTGTTTAAGCATCCGGGCCGAAAGCTGCTCTCGCTCAACGTTCAGCCCTATGACACCCACAAGCAAGGTTCAGTCTCACTTGTCGCAGATGCAAAAATTGGGCTGTTAGCACTTTCAGCTGGTCTGAAAGACTATAAGCGCGGCACGCTCGACACCACGCTGAAAACACGCTGGTTTGAAGCAGCAGACCGTTTCACGGCCGCTCCCGGTGACGCCAACCAGCTTCCCACAGACATGCAGGTAATCGGCGCAGTTCAGCGTCAGTCGAAAGAAAATACCGTCGTCATGTGCGCGGCGGGAACCATGCCGGGTGAATTGCACCAGCTCTGGAAAGCCGGTCGCCCGATGTCCTATCACATGGAATATGGCTTCTCCTGCATGGGCTATGAGATTGCAGGTGGGCTTGGCATCAAAATGGCGGAACCGGATCGCGACGTGATCGTGATGATAGGTGACGGCTCCTATATGATGGCCAATTCAGAGCTCGCGACTTCTGTGATGATGGGCATCAAGATCACAGTCGTTCTTACAGACAATCGCGGTTATGGCTGCATCAACCGTTTGCAAATGGCGACCGGCGGTGCCGAGTTCAACAATCTGCTCGACCACACAACCCATGTGAATGCATCGAATATCGACTTCGCAGCCCATGCAGGTGCGATGGGTGCCGACAGTAAGAAAGTCGGCTCTATCCGTGAACTGGAAGATGCGCTGGCAGAAGCGCGCAACAGCCCGCGCACAACAGTTATCGTCATCGATACCGATCCTTACCCAACGCCTGAAACCGGCGGCTGGTGGTGGGACGTGGCTGTGCCGGAAGTCTCCGACCGCGACCAAGTACGCGCCGCGCGTGAAAATTATGAAGCTCAGATCAAAGAAAGAAACTGACCGATGATCCTCTATGGCACCAACCCGATTGCCTGGTCGAACGATGATGATCGCAGCCTTGGCGCGCATATAAGCCTTGATCAATGCCTTGATGAGACTTCAAAAATCGGCTTCAACGGAATCGAAAAAGGTCATAAATTTCCACAAGTTGCAGCGGAACTTAAAGCAGTACTCGAACCACGCAATCTGCGCTACGTTTCCGGCTGGCATTCGCTGAACCTTCTTACCAATTCGGTTGAGAATGAGAAGGCTGCGATGCAGCCAGCGCTCGATCTTCTGAACGCCATGGGCTGCAAGGTCATCATCGTTTGCGAAACATCGAACGCCATTCATGGAGACGATAGCAAGTCACTCTCCGAACGTCCGGTGCTGGAAGAAGCACGCTGGGCTGAGTTTGGTGCAGGCGTTGAAGCACTGGCCGAATATGCGAGCGCACAGGGTATTGCACTCGTCTATCACCATCACATGGGCACGATTGTTCAGAGCGAAGACGAGATCGACCTTCTGATGAAACATACCGGTCCACATGCCAAGTTACTGCTTGATACAGGTCATTGTCTGTTTGGCGGCGGTGATCCTGAACGCGTTGCAAAGAACCATATGGGGCGTGTTCGCCATATCCATGCCAAAAATGTGCGCCCGGCTATAGCGGCACAGGTACGCGACCAGAGCCTGTCCTTTCTGGAAGGTGTGCGCCGCGGCGTATTCACGGTTCCCGGCGACCATGAAGGCGGTGTCGATTTTGTGCCAGTGCTTACGGTCGCAGCCCAGCATGGCTATCAGGGCTGGCTGGTGATTGAAGCCGAACAGGACCCTGATGTGCGCAATCCATTCGAATATCAGTCGCTGGGGCTGAAATCGCTTAAAGCATTTGCGCGCGAAGCAGGGTTAGACAAAGGAGACTGAGCTATGGCCAATCTGTTACGCAAACCGAGCGGCAAGCATGGCAAGGTGCACGACATCACGCCGGAAAGCGCCAATTGGGGCTATGTTGGCTTTGGCCTCTATCAACTTAAAGCAGGCGAAACCGCAACCGAGAAAACCGGCGACCGGGAAGTCATTCTGGTGCTGGTCGAAGGCAAGGCAAAGCTCAAAGCATCGGGAGAAGATTTCGGTGAAATGGGCGATCGAATGAGCGTGTTTGAAAAACTCGCTCCGCATTGCCTCTATGTGCCTGCTGAGAGCGACTGGGATGCAGTGGCGACAACCGATTGCGTGCTTGCTGTCTGCACCGCACCGGGCAAACCGGGCCGCAAGGCACAAAAACTCGGACCGGAAGGGCTGACATTCGATACGCGTGGACAAGGTGCGAATACCCGCAACATCTTCAATATTGCCATGGAAGGCCGCGATGTCGCCGATAGTCTACTGGTGACTGAAGTTTTCACACCACAGGGCAACTGGTCATCCTATCCGCCACACCGGCATGATGAAGATAACTTCCCGGATATGACCTATCTGGAAGAAACCTATTATCATCGCCTAAACCCATCGCAGGGCTATGGCATTCAGCGGGTCTTTACCGAAGATGGCAGTCTCGATGAAACCATGGCCGTTTCTGACGGCGATGTCGTTCTGGTGCCAAAGGGACATCACCCATGCGGCGCGCCCTATGGTTATGAGATGTATTATCTCAACGTCATGGCTGGACCGATCCGCAAATGGCGATTTAAAAACCATCCGGATCACGACTGGATTTATAAATGCGATAATCCATCAGCATAAAAAGAAAGCCCCGGATTTCCGGGGCTTTCTTCTTAGAGTTTTGCCACTTTTTTCAAATCGTCCACCGCACCGGGTGCTGCAACGAAAACGTGACTACCTTTGGTGAGCTTTTCGCCCTCTGTCGGAAATGGATGCGTATAGCCGCCTGCTTCGCGGACCAGGCAAAAACCTGCCATGCAATCCCAAGCGTGCATATATGGCTCGTAATAGCCCACCAGACGCCCTGCTGCCACATAGGCAATCATCAGTGCGCCTGAGCCATTGCGAATGAATGTGCCGCCTGCTTCAAGCAAATCTTCAACGATCTTCGCAACCACCTGTGGGGTTACGTAATTATTGGCACCAATGCCCGTCACCGCGTTGCGAATTGTGCGCGTTTCATCAAGCACAAGCTTTTTGCCATTAAGCGTTGCACCCTGCCCCTTGGCGGATGCGTAAAGCTCATCAAAACATGGCGCCTGAATAACACCGATCACCGGCTCGCCATCTTTCAGCACGGCAATGGAAACGCACCAGTTCGGCATTCCATTGACAAAAGGGCTGGTGCCATCGATGGGATCAACCACCCATGTATAGCCTGAGCTGCCCGCATTCAGTCCATATTCTTCACCCAGAAAGCCATCGTCGCTGAAAGCTGCTGATACACGTTCATTGATCAGCTGTTCGACATTGCGGTCAGCAATGGACACCACATCCTGCGGATCGCGCTTGGTTTCAATCACCAGCGTCTCGCGGCGATTGAAGTAATCGAGTGCCAGCGCACCAGCCTCGTGCGCAATGTCCTGCGCAAGCTTAAATCGTGCTTCAAGCTCTTTTGAAATGTCTGAGGTCATGCTTGGTTTCCAGTCAGCAGGAATGAAGATGCATGGCATAGTTGGTTTAATACCGGCAAAATCTGAGATTTTGCAAAGCTGTGCATACTCTTTGTTTTTTAAATTTATGTGTCAATCACAATTTAAATATTTCATTCTGAAAATCGGTGAAATAATCATTCCATTCCAATTTTGCACAGCCTTGCAAAAAGTTTGAACAACAAAAAAGGCGGCCCGAAGACCGCCTCTTTCTAATCAATGGAAGGCTTATCAGCCAATGGCCATCAGGCTGGCATTGCCGCCTGCAGCCGTTGTGTTGATGGAGGTAGAAACCTCTTCAAGCAACCAGCTCAGGCAATAGCAATCAGCGCTCTCGGCAAGCTGCGCCGAAGTTGCTGCCTGTGTCAGCACGAGCGGGCCTGGAAGAGCTGCCAGCTTCTTATTGATGTCGGTCAGGCGTTCGCCCTCTCCTTCAACAAGCGCACCGGCAAAAGGCGCATCGGCCTGCCAGTCCTTTGTCCAGACAACGCGAGCAGCGACGCTTGAAGGCAAGTCCTTCAGAACATTGCGCAAGCCTGAAGCTTCGTCGATTACCGCTTCGTTGCCAGTGGCGAGTGCCGCTGTCAGCTGACGATAGAGACCGGTTTCAGTCTGCGGAACCAGAAGAATGCGACCACGCGCATGAAGCGCATAGAGGTTGCGTTCACCAACCGGACCCGGAAGCTCGATATTCAAACCAAGTGCAGAAGCACTGCCGGTTTCACGAGCGGCCTGCGCCAGTTCGTTCATGCCGCGATTGCCAAGCCACTTTGCGAAATCGTTGAGCGCGGCATCGGTGTGCACCGAAGCCATACGCGGCGGAATTGGCGCTGTTTCAACGAGGCGACCGAGATAAAGCGGACCGCCAGCCTTCGGGCCCGTGCCGGACAGACCACGGCCACCGAAAGGCTGGACGCCCACAATCGCACCGATAACGTTGCGATTGATATAGACGTTGCCAACGCGGATACGATCAGCAACGTGAGCAATCGTTTCATCAAGGCGCGTGTGCAGGCCGAAAGTCAGGCCATACCCAGTTGCGTTGATGTCATCGATCAAGCTGTCCATGTCGTTACGCTTGTAGCGCACAACATGCAGAACAGGACCAAACACTTCACGCTTCAGATCGCGCAGACTGTCGATCTCGACGATGGTTGGAGCAACGAAGGTGCCCTTGCCGGTTTCAGGTCCAAGCGGAAGCTGCTCCACCTTACGACCCATATCGCGCATCGTCTGAACGTGTTTTTCGATGATATCCTTGGCTTCAGCAGTAATTACGGCGCCAATATCAACTTTCAGCTGGTCGGTGCGGCCAATGGACAGTTCCTTGAGCGCGCCCTTGAGCATGGTCAGAATGCGATCAGCAACATCTTCCTGCAGGCAAAGAACGCGCAGAGCCGAACAGCGCTGACCGGCACTGTCAAAAGCCGAACCGATAACGTCGAACACGACCTGCTCGGCAAGAGCGGACGAATCCACGATCATGGCGTTCTGGCCGCCGGTTTCAGCAATCAGCGGGATCGGCTTGCCATTTGGCAGCAGACGCGACGCAAGCTGCGCCTGAATAAGACGTGCAACTTCGGTCGAGCCGGTGAACATCACGCCACAGGTTTCCTGTGCTGCAACGAGGGCTGCACCAATTCGGCCATCGCCCGGCAGAAGCTGCAATGCATCGGCCGGAATGCCAGCTTCGTGCAGAATTCGCACGCCCTGCGCTGCGATGAGCGGGGTTTCTTCAGCAGGCTTTGCCAGAACCGGATTGCCTGCAACAAGGGCTGCTGCAATCTGACCGGTGAAGATCGCCAGCGGGAAGTTCCACGGGCTGATACAGACAATTGGACCAAGCGGCTTGTGCGCAACGCCCAGCGTACGGCGGGTCTGTTCGGCATAATAACGCAGGAAGTCGATAGCTTCGCGCACTTCTGCAATAGCGTTTGGCATGGACTTGCCAGCTTCACGCATGATGAGGCCAAGCAGTTCTGCCATTTCACGCTGCATGATATCGGCAGCGCGATCAAGGCAGGCTGCACGATCAGCAGGCGAAACCTGAGACCAGCTTGCAACAGCCTTCTCAGCCGCCTTCATTGCTTGTGCAACATCGTCGGCGGCGATTTCCGTAACCGTACCCACGACATCGGAATGATCGCCGGGATTCAGAACCGGACGGCTTTCACCCTTAACCTTGGCGCCAGCAATCTGCGGCTCCGCAGTCCAGGCGCGTGTAGCATTGGCTTTGAGCGTTTCGCTCAGTTCTGCCAGCTGCTCTTCATTGGAAAGGTCGAAACCTGCCGAGTTTTTGCGAATGCCATAAAGGCCTTCCGGCAGGTTGATCTGGTCGTGACGTGCACCGACAACGGCCATCGAACGAACGACTTCCGCAGGATCGGCAATCAGTTCATCAACCGACACGCTCTTGTCGCCAATGCGATTGACGAAGGAAGAGTTCGCACCATTTTCGAGCAGACGACGGACCAGATAGGCCAGCAGCGTTTCATGCGTACCAACCGGCGCATAAATGCGAGCTGGACGACCCAGCTTCGATGCACCGACAACTTCGTCATAAAGCGGCTCGCCCATGCCATGTAGGCACTGGAATTCATAAGAGCCGGTTTTGAAGTCCGGGCCTGCCAGATGATAGATCGTGGCAAGCGTCTGCGCATTATGCGTTGCAAACTGCGGGAAGATCACATCACGGGCGCCAAGCAATTTGCGGGCGCAAGCAATGTAGGAAACGTCGGTGTGAACCTTGCGGGTGTAAACCGGGAAATCTTCAAGGCCATCAACCTGCGCGCGCTTGATTTCGGCATCCCAGTAAGCGCCCTTGACGAGACGAACCATGACGCGACGATTGTTGCGGCGGGCAAGATCGATAATGAAATCAAGCACAAACGGGCAGCGCTTGCCATAGGCCTGCACCACAAAGCCGATGCCTTCCCAATCAGCCAGATCAGGATCTTCAATCAGGCTCTGCAGAAGATCGAGCGAAAGCTCAAGACGGTCTGCTTCTTCGGCATCGATGTTGAGCCCAATATTGTACTTCTTGGAAAGGGCTGCGAGCGCCTTCACCTTTGGCAGAAGTTCGCCCATGACGCGTTCGCTCTGCGCGCGAACATAACGCGGATGCAACGCCGAAAGCTTGATCGAAATGCCGGGACCATCATAAATGCCGCGGCCGGCGGAAGCGCGACCAATCGCATGAATCGCAGTCTCGTAATCCTTGTAATAACGTTCTGCGTCAGCAGCCGTCGTGGCAGCTTCACCGAGCATGTCGTAGGAATAACGGAATCCGCGCTCTTCAAGCGACTTTGCGCGCTTGAGTGCTTCATCGATAGTTTCGCCGGTGACAAACTGCTCGCCCATCATGCGCATTGCCATATCCACGCCGCGACGGATAACCGGCTCGCCACAACGGGCGATCAGGCGAGTAAGCGCTGCCGAAAGGCCGCTGTCATTGACGGTGTTGGTGAGCTTACCGGTAACAACAAGACCCCAGGTTGCAGCATTGACGAACAGCGAACGACCACCGCCGACATGCGATTTCCAATCGCCATTGGAAATCTTGTCACGGATCAGCGCATCACGCGTTGCCATATCCGGAATACGCAGCAGAGCTTCGGCAAGGCACATCAGCGCCACGCCTTCCTGGCTCGACAGCGAATATTCATGCACCAGACCTTCAACGCCCGTTCCCTTGTGCTTAGCACGCAGGGCTTCGATCAGCTTGCGAGCGGTCGCTCTGATCTGCTTGGTCGTTTCTTCAGGCAGGGTCGCCTGCTGAACCAGCGCGGTCACGCATTCAGCTTCTGGCCGACGATAGGCATCGGTAATCGCCTTGCGCAACGGCGTCTGCGGACGGATTGGCGGCGCGAAGCTCTGGAAAACAGGGGTAGCGTTGGCGGATACTTTATCAGTCATGGTGCAATGCTCGCAAAAAAAGGCTCAGGCCCAGTTCAACTATGCTTCCGAGCGCATTTCGATCTGACTATATCAGATCAGCGCTCTCATTCTTTGTTTTAAAGCGCATCTTATCCGAAAACCGTTTCACACTTTTCGGGATGCGCTATATGTGGTCGCACACTATCATCGACGCAAATTGCATTCTGCCTTCATTTGATCCATATAAAGGCAATTCGATCTTATTAAAGCGACTTTAAGAGGCATTTTGAATGCGAAAGATAGACTCTGTAGACGATCTGGATCAGTTCGATCGCCGCATTCTTGAAGTGCTAAGCGATGATGGTCGCATTGCTATGACCGAGTTGTCAAAAAAAGTCGGACTTTCCAAGACGCCATGTCAGGCACGCGTCAAACGATTGGTCGACGAAGGCTATATTATCGGCTTTCGCGCGGCGATTGATCCCGAAAAGCTGGGCCTCGATCATATCGCCTTTACGACCGTGAAATTATCGGACACACGCGAAGCGGCCCTCACCGCATTCAATGTAGCGGTACGCAAAATACGCGAAGTCGAAGAATGCCATATGATCGCAAGCTCGTTCGACTATCTGCTGAAAGTGCGAACGCCCAACATCCGGCGTTACCGCGAGGTGCTGGGCGAAAAAATCTCGAGCCTGCCGAATGTGGCAAGTACGTCCACTTTCGTGGTGATGGAATCCGTCAAAGACAACCGCCCGGTTAGAGTCTATCCGGGCGCACTGTAAGTTTTATAGTGGCTGATCTGCCAGATAACGTTCAAGCGTTTTGGCTGTGCCATCCTGCCAGATACGCTTGAGCGCCGCCGAAAAGGCATCGATATAAGCTGGATTGGTGGCTAATGCGCCGAAAATATCGGTCATTTCGAGCCAGTGCGCCGGTTCGTCTTTGGCAAGGAACGCTTGCTTTACCAGACGATCCCATGACGGATCATTGGGTTCAATCACCGCACCGTTATCCGTCGTTCCATAGCAATAGCGGCACCAGAGAGCGGATACCAGTGCAAGGCCCGTGACCGAATGACCTTTGGCCAGACGGTCTGAAACTGTCGGCAAAATAAATTTCGGCTGACGGTTGGAACCATCAAGGCAAAGGCGGCGGATTGTGTCGCCGATCTTTGGATTGGCAAAACGCTTGTCGATAAGCAGGCGATAGTCTTCAAGAACCGTATTTGGAACCGGTGGCACCTCAGGAATGATTTCTTCTCTGGTGAGTTTTTCCAGATATTGACGGATCAGTGGATGTTCCATCGCTTCATGCACAAAATGGATATCAAGAAGCCCTCCCGGATAGGCAATTGCCGCGTGCCCACCATTAAGTATCCGGATTTTCATCAGCTCATAAGCGTCGACCTGATCGGAAAAGGTTACGCCAACTTTTTGCAGCCGGGGACGTCCAGTCGGGAATTTATCCTCTACCACCCATTGCTTGAACCCTTCGCAGAAGACCGGCCAGCCATCTTCAACTTCAAACTCCTGTAGCGCGATATCGCGTTCGCGCTCACCCGTCGCGGGCGTGATGCGATCCACCATCGAATTCGGGAAAGCCACATGGGCCGCAATCCAGTCAGCAAATTCCGGATCGCTGAGCTTGGCAAGTCCTACGACGGCATCTTCGGTAACATGGCCATTGCCGGGAATATTATCGCAGGACATGACCGTAAACGGCTCAACTTCGGCTTTCTTTCGCAGTTTCAGCGCCTGCACAATGAGGCCGAAGACCGTATTCGGCTTATCGGTATGAACGCTGTCATAGACAATATCCGGATGCGCTGGATCAAAATGCTGGCTTGCCGGATCGATATAATAACCACCTTCAGTAATCGTCATCGAAACGATGCGAATATCCGGCGATGTAAGATAGGTCATCAAGGCTTCTCGACCCCCATCCGTCGATATGGTCACGTAGTCGACCATTGATGCCGTAATGCGCGCGCTTGAATAGTCAGCTTCCTGTTCGACAACTGTTGTCAGCCAGTCTTGCGCTTTGAGCGTATCGCGCATGGCATCATCGCTCCCACGAATACCCGCGCCAACCAAAGCCCAATCGTGATCGAGTCCCAGACCAAACAAGTCATCAAGATAGACGGCTTGATGCGCGCGATGGAAATTACCCACGCCAAAATGCACAATTCCGGGCTTTAATGCCGTAAAATCATAGCCCGGTTTTTGAACCTTAGTGAAGCCATGCAAAGTGGCATGCGTAAGTTTGGTCATGAAAACTTCCTCCTGAAATCAAGCCGGAACGAACTGTACCTTCATCGTAGCAGGATCACTGCCCTGTTTTGTGAAGAAAGGCAGCATTTCTTCAATCGGCAAGCGATGCGATACCAGACGTGCCATATCGCCCCTGTCCTTTTGAAGAATTTCGAGCGCTTGCGGAATATTGCGATTAAGTGAATGAGACCCTGCAATACGAATTTGGCGACGGAAGATTTCAAATGGTGCCACCGATACGCGCGCATCGGGTGCGCAAACACCAAACACCAGCACCGTACCGCCATCCGCCGTAAAGCCGACCATGCCTTCCACGACTTTCGCAATGCCAGTGGCATCAGCAACGAAATCAAAACTCTTTTTGCGCGCCTCAAGTTCTGCAGAACCGGAAACAATAGGCTGAAGGCCGAGGCTCTCAGTAAAAGCCAGACGGTGCTCGTTGATGTCCGCAACGGCGACTTTTTCAACACCTTGCGCTTTGAGAGACAAAGCAAGCAAAAGACCGATTGGCCCTGCCCCAAACACCAGTGCAGTTTCGGACCCTTGCTGGCCTGCCTTTAACTCTGCCGCGCCAAGGCCATTGAGAACGCAGGCCAGCGGCTCGGCAAGCGCCGCCACATCGAAAGGCAAGTTGCCAATCGGATGAAGATGCTGCGCATTTACAAGGCTTTTATCTGCAAAGCCCCCATTATGCGTGACGCCATAGGCTTTAAGGTCAGCGCATAAGTTGGTTAGCCCCTTCCGACAGGCACTGCAATGCCCGCAGGGAATGTTCGGGTCGACTGCCACCCGGTCGCCGGGCTTTACATTGGTCACATCTTCCGCAACAGCAATCACGACACCCGCATACTCATGACCCGGCACAAGCGGAAACGCACTCGAGCCGTAACGGCCATGCAACACATCAATATCAGTGTGGCATAACCCTGAAGCCTTGACGTCAATCAAGGCGTGTCCGGGTTTGAGTTCTGGATCAGGGAGTTGGGTAAGCTCCGCTACACCATGCCCGGTAAAATAAATGGCTTTCATTTTTGCACCTAAAACTGGCCTAGAGCATAATCCGACCGAAGTGGAATGACGATCGGTAAGATTATGCTTAAAATAAAAGGAGTTAGAGCATCGATCTGATGTAATCAGATCGAAACGTGCTCTAAGCCATCCAATTGCCGCCATCGACTCCAAATGTTTGGGCGAGGATGTAATCACTTTCGGAAGATGCAAGGAAAATTGCCATGCCTGTCAGGTCTTCCGGGGTTGCAAAACGTCCCACCGGTACAGATTTGGCAACCGCTGCTTTCTTCTCTCCAGGCTTCAGGCCTTCCCACTTAGCAAAGTTTGCGTCCACGACTTCCCAATGCTCACCGTCGACAACGCCCGGCGCGATCGCATTGACCTGAATGTTATGCTTGACGAGTGCCAGTGCAGCGGACTGCGTTGCGGAAATTATAGCTGCCTTTGACAGACAATAAAGTGTGACGAGCGCTTCGCCCCGACGGCCAGCCTGACTTGCCATATTGATAATCTTACCGCCGCGACCGCGTTCGATCATGACGTTCGATACGGCCTTCATCATGAAAAGCGGGCCTTTCAGATTAATGCCAAGCACGTTTTCATAGCTTTGTTCGGTGATCGCATTGATCGGCGCCATATCGAAAATCGCAGCATTATTGACCAGAATATCGATACCGCCATATTCCTTGTCGACCTCCGCGACCACCCTTTCAATATCTGCAAGGTTGGTCACGTCGAGCTTTACTGCTTTCACCGCATCACCGAGACCGCGCGCCGCTTCCTCCGCGCGCTCAATATTGATGTCGGCGATGATGACTTTTGCACCCTCACGCGCATAGGCTTCGGCGAAGCCAAGACCAATACCGCGTGCAGCACCTGTGATAAGTGCAACTTTATCTTTCAGTCTCATAGAAATTCTCCGGGAGCATTAATAAATCAAGTCAACGCGACTTTTTCGTTTCAGCGAGTAGAAGCGGATGACGTTCACGGCGTTCAAGCGCCAAACCATCAGCTTTGAAAAGATGCGCATCTGCGGGATTAAAGCCCAAATTGGCGGTCTCATGCGTTCGTGACGTGCTTCCGCCGCCCGCTTCTGCAACAATGAGATCGGACGCCGCAGGGTTTTGAACGTAGAGATAGGTTTCTCCGCCCAAGCGCTCGACGACCATAATCTCTCCATCAAGAATGCCGTCACTCGCCGGATGAAGATGCTCGGGACGTACACCAAGGGTCAACGATGCGCCGACATTGGCCCCATCGACCTCAACCGGCACTGTAATGCTCTTGCCATTAGCCAATTCGACTGTAACGCCATCCGCACCCGCAGCTTTCACCGTCACATCGATGAAGTTCATAGTTGGTGAACCAATGAAACCAGCGACGAAGCGATTGACTGGATGATGATAAAGCTCAAGTGGCGATCCCACCTGCTCCACGCGCCCATCACGTAACACAACGATTTTGTCGGCAAGCGTCATCGCTTCAACCTGATCATGCGTCACATAGATCATTGTTGCTTTGAGGCGATCATGAAGACGTGCAAGTTCAATGCGCATCTTTATACGAAGTGCAGCATCAAGGTTGGATAGCGGCTCGTCAAAAAGAAAGATTTTCGGTTCGCGCACCATGGCACGACCAATTGCGACACGTTGACGCTGACCGCCCGACAATTGGCGCGGCTTTCGATCAAGCAACTTGTCAAGCTGAAGTGTCTTGGCGACTTCTTCAACCTTACGATCACGTTCTGATTTAGACACCCCTGCGAGTTTAAGTGCGAAGCCCATATTATCTCGCACATTCATATGCGGGTAAAGTGCATATGTCTGAAACACCATCGCAAGCCCGCGCTCATCTGGCGGCACATCGTTACATTGCTGACCGTCTATGTTCAGCTCGCCGCCGGTGATTTCTTCAAGTCCCGCAATCATGCGCAGAAGCGTGGATTTGCCTGAGCCAGAGGGGCCGACGAAAACGACGAACTCGCGGTCTTCGATGTTGAGATTAACACCTCTGATAACATCAACGTTGCCATAAGACTTAGTCGCGTTATGGAAAGAAAGTGTAGCCATGGGGTTCCCTCTATTTCACGGCGCCGAAAGTCAGACCGCGCACCAGCTGGCGCTGCGTAATCCAACCAAAGACAAGAATTGGCGCGATGGCGAGCGTGGAAGCTGCCGATAACTTTGCCCAGAACAGCCCTTCAGGTGACGAGAAGGACGCAATGAAAGCAGTCAGTGGTGCAGCTTTTGAAGCAGTCAGATTGAGACTCCAGAATGCCTCGTTCCAACAAAGAATAATCGATAAAAGTGCTGTTGAAGCGATACCCGGCAAACTAAGCGGCAGAAGGAGATAGCGGATTTGCTGGCCCACTTTTGCACCGTCCATGCGGCTTGCTTCCAGGATTTCATGTGGAACTTCTTTGAAGAAAGAATACAGCATCCAGACAACAATGGGCAAATTGGAAAGCGTGAAGATGATTATAAGACCAGTGCGGCTATCAAGCAGCCCGCTATCGCGTGCGAGCAGATAGATCGGCACCAAGACGCCAACTGCCGGAAGCATTTTGGTGGAAAGCATCCAAAGCAAAAGATCTTTCGTGCGCTTGCCCGGAAAGAATGCAGCTGCGTAAGCCGCAGGCACAGCAATGATGAGTGAAAGTATCGTAGCGCCGACACTTTCCACAACACTGTTCATCGCATAACGAAAATAGTCTGCACGCTGATTGACCACCTCAAAATTTTCAAGCGTCGGCGTGAAAAACAACTTTGGTGGCGCAACCGCATCGATTTCAGTTTTAAAAGATGCAAGCAGCATCCAAAGGATTGGAAAAAACATTAGCAGCGCAACTGCCCATCCGATAATGCCGGCAGAGACTGTTGCGTTATTAAACTTACGTTTTGCAGCCATCTCAGCCTCCTAATTATCCAGATTACGCGCGACGGTACGGATGAGGAAAAAGGCAACGATATTTGCCAGGATGATGGCAATCACGCCAGCAGCCGAAGCACCGCCAATATCCCATTGCAGAAGCGCTTTGAGGTAGATGAAGTAGGTGAGTGTGGTGGTAGCAATTCCCGGACCGCCCGAGGTGGTGACAAGTATTTCTGCAAAAATAGCCAGAAGGAAAATCGTCTCGATCATTATGACGACCGAGATTGGGCGCAGCAGATGCGGCAAGATGATGTAGTAGAACATCGCCGGACCTTTCGCGCCATCAAGACGCGCTGCCTCCATTTGTTCGCGATCCAGCGACTGCATCGCTGTCATGAGAATAAGAGTAGCAAAAGGCACCCATTGCCAGGACACAATCATAATGATTGAGGCCATAGGAAACTGCGAAAACCAGTCAATTACCGGTAAGCCAAAGCTACGCGAAACAAACGCGAAAAAACCGTTGACCGGATGCATCAGCAGATTTTTCCAAATCAATGCCGACACGGTCGGCATGACGAAGAATGGCGCAATAACCAGAAGCCGCGCAATATTCTTGCCAAAGAAGTCCTGATCGAAAATAACAGCGAAAAAGACGCCGAATACGATTGATATCGCCAGAACAGACCCAAGCAGGATCAATGTATTGGCAATCGCCGACCACAATCCGGGGTCGGAGAGAAGAAACTTGTAATTTGAAACACCAGCAAATCCGGTGACAAACGGATTGATCAGATTGTAATACTGGAAAGAGAACCACAGCGTCATCGCCAGTGGAACGATCATCCAAAGCAGCAACACAATAACGGCAGGCGCAAGCAGAGGCCCGGTGCGAATGCTACGACGCGATCTGGATGCAAAACGAGATTTGGTGCTGGCTACAGCAGCGTTATTAGATGGCATAGATGCCCCTCCCTTTCCGCGCGACTCTCACTCCAATAAGAAGCTTGCGAAAATTTAACCTGCTGCCCGTTATTGCTATCAGGCAGCAGATCATCGGCATATATCCGTTTACTTGATGTAACCGGCCTGTGTCATAATTTGCTCTGCTTGACGCTGTGCACCATCAAGAGCGGCATCCACGCTCTGCTGACCTGCAACAGCCGAAGAAACGGCTTGACCGACAATCGTACCAATAGCCTGGAATTCAGGGATCGCTACGAACTGGATACCTGTATAAGGAACAGGATCCTTAGTAGGTTTTGTCGGATCAGCAGACTCAATAGCCGTGAGAACCGTTGCAGCAAATGGCGCTGCCTTTTTGTAGTTCTCATTGGCATAGGTCGACTGACGCGTGCCCGGAGGAACAGCAACCCAGCCTTCCTTTTCACCGACCAGATCAACGTACCCCTTTGAAGTGGCCCATTTCAGGAACGACTTTGCGGCTTCTGCTTTGCTTGTCGATGCCGGAATTGCGAGATTCCATGACCAAGCCCATGACGAGCCATTTGGCGTCACTTCGACAGGTGCTTTGGTGAAAGCAACTTTATCGGCAACCTGACTCTGGTTTGGATCATAAATACGTCCCGCTGCGGACGTAGCGTCGATCCACATGGCACAATGGCCAGTAGAGAAAAGTGCCTGATTTTCGTTGAAGCCGTTTGAGGTAATTCCGGGAGGGCCAGCTTCTTTCATCAGATCGACGTAAAAGTTGATCGCCTTTTTCCATTCATCGGAATTGATCTGTGGCTTCCACTCTTCATCAAACCAACGACCGCCGTAAGTATTCACCAGCGTTCCGAGATAAGCCATATTTTCGCCCCAGCCCGGCTTTCCGCGCAGACAAAGACCATATTGCTCTTTCGACTTATCAGTAAGCTTGGTTGCAAACTCCTTGATCTGCTCATAAGTTGGCTGATCCGGCATTGTAAGACCGGCAGCATCAAACAAATCTTTGCGATAAAGCGTAAACGAGCTTTCTGCATAGAAAGGTACGGCGTAAAGTTTCTCATCGACCGTTAAGCCGGCGCGAACTGGCTTGATCAGATCGTTATAATCATAATCGTCACCAAGATCATCGACTTCAAGCAACCATCCAGCTTTACCCCAGATCGGCGCTTCGTAGCCACCGATAGTCATAATATCAAACTGGCCGCTCTTGGTAGCAATGTCGGTGGTTACGCGCTGGCGCAGAACGTTTTCTTCCAGAACCACCCAATTAAGCTTGTTGCCGGTTTCCTTTTCCCATTCCGACGAAAGCTTCTGCATAATGATCATGTCGGCATTGTTGACCGTCGCGATGGTCAACTCTTCGGCCGAGGCCGAACCTGCCATGATCACCCCCCCTGCAACCGACGCAATAAGCCCGGCTATATAAGATTTGGTTCGCATCTCGTCTCCTCCTTTACGAATGCATAGCAAATTTCTTACATGTGTAAAATTTATCGCGCGGAGTTCCGTGGCTTGTCAAGCACGGTTTTCAAATTGTTTTTCGGCCTTTAAATTTACCGCAAATCGATCGATTTCTTCGTCTTCTTCATTATTACTTTAGCCGAAATCATCCCAATTTCATTCTAGCACATTTATCAAAACACTGCATCTTACTCTTCTAAATCATTTGTTTGCTTGACGTTTCGATCAGCCTTTGACACTTTGAAGTCATCTTGCAAGCAGGAGGAGCAGCGCAAGATATTTGACAGTAATGAATTGATTCCGCTGATCTTTATGCGTTGTGTCTGCCGATATAACTCATGAATGAATGCGCTTAGTAACGTGCAATCTGGCGAAATGCAGTATTAAAAACTCTGCGATAAGCTGATGTGCGCAGGGTCGGATATGACAGACAAAACAAAAGACGTGCGAAAAAACATTCGCACAATGGAGGATTTCTCTGAGTTCGTAGGACTGTCTCGCCCGACGGTTTCCAAATATTTTAATGCACCTGACTCAGTGCGCCCAAAAACTCGCACGCTCATTGAAGCTGCGATTAAGACATCTGGTTTCAGACCAAACTTGTTCGCAGTAAACTTAAATAGGCGACGCACGACAATTCTGGGAATTATCATCCCTAACCAGATTGATCACTTCTATATGGCGTTGACCAAGCGCCTTCAAACGCTTGCAGAGCGGCACGGGTATCTTGCAATTGTTCTGTCTTCCGATGGAAAGGCAGAGCTTGAAAAAGAGGCCATTGAGACATTAAGATCTCTAAATGTGGCTGGAGCGATTATCGCCCCTCTCGGTGAGCAGTCGCAACATTCTGCGCTTATACGCCTCGCCGAAGACGTGCCAATTATTTACGTGGATTCACCGCTCGACAGCACCTCGCCTTTCGTTGGCACGGACAATTCGAAATCATTTCATCTGATTGTCGATTATCTATGCCGATCAGGAAGCGAACCTTGTTATTTCCCTATGCCGCTCGTTAACAACAATGCGATCAAGCGACAGGAAGCCTATTGCGCAGCAATGGAAAAGCTTGGTTACCAGCCGAGGATTATTGAGCTGGAACAGAGCCGAAGCTGGGATTTTGAGCAATATGCCTTTGAACAGGCCGCTCGTATTTTGCGGGAAAAGCGTGCTTTCCCGACTAGCACGATACTGTGCTCGAACGACCGTATCGCATTTGGTGTCACATCGGCGCTCTGGCAAGCGGGTCTCAAGGTTGGGAGACTGAATGACTGCGACATTCGAGTCGCGGGTCATGACAATAATCCATTGTCTGAATATACTTGCCCTCCGCTGACCACAGTTGCGCAGGATTACAACGAGATTGGTAGGCTGGCGATGGAGCTTCTTTTCCGCACGCTTGGCGAAACGACCGAAAACAGAGCGAGCCTTCCGCCGGAGAACCGCATTCTTCTCAATGCGGAAATCAAGTTGCGTTTGTCGGCATAAAAAATGGCGGGCAAAGCCCGCCATTTCGATTAAATTTGTAGTGCTTAGTTCAAGCCAAGCGTGCCGCGCAGCGTCGACAAATCTTCTGCAAGCGTGTTGATCGCGCCAGCCATAACCTTACGATCTTCTTCGGTCAGCTTATCATACAATTCATAGCCATCGCCCTTCTTGTACTTAACAAGAATGTCGTTGACGGTTTTGAAATTGGCATCCGACTTCTTCAGAAGCTCTGGATTTTCCTTTTCAATCAACGGACGGAAAAGTTCGACGATCTTCTGTGAACCATCAACATTGGCCTGGAAGTCCCAGATATCCGTGTGGCTATAACGGTCTTCTTCACCAGAAATCTTGGTTGCAGCCACTTCTTCCATAAGTGCTGCTGCACCACCAACTACCTTTTCAGGTGGGAAGGTCATGTCTTTGATGCGCTTCTGAAGTTCGACAACATCTGCGTAAAGCTTATCAGCATATTTATCGAGACCTTCGGTCGAATTCTGGTCGAAAAGACCATATTCGAGGCGATGGAAGCCGGTAAAATCGTCTGACTTTTCCGCATCTTCGTGATCGTCTGCACGGCTGTCGATCGATGCGTCAAGATCAGCGAAAAGTTCGGCAATCGGCTCGATTCTTTCATAAGAAACGCGCGTTGATGGATAAAGCTCTTTCGCCTTCGCCAGATCACCAGCCTTGATGGCATCGGTGAAAGCCTTGGTGTCTTTTACGAGAACATCAAGGTTGTCCTGAACATAGATCTTATAGTCAGCAATCGGCTGAACGAGATCGAGTGGGGAAATTTCAGCTTTTGCAACGCCAAAGCTCAGGGAAAGAGCGACAGCACAAGCCGACGCAAGAAGTGGAAGACGATATTTCATAGTTGCCTCTCCGTGGTGATACAACTTTCACCCACGTGCATTCTGCGGCCCACTCGCCTGCAAAAGAGCACATGCGTAAAAGTCATCCTGATTTTTCACGCCGGGTAGCGTGAAGAAATAACCGCCGCCGATTGGCTTGATATACTCTTCAAGAGGCTCGCCATCGAGGCGCTTCTGAACAGTAATAAAGCCCTTCTCCAAATCGGCCTGATAAGCAATGAACAGCAGCCCCATATCGAGCTGTCCAGCTTTTGTGACCCCATTTGAATAGTTAAAAGGACGACGCAAAATCAAATGTTGTTCGGCATGAGCATCGCGCGGATTGGCCAACCGAATGTGGGAATCCATTGGCGTAACTTTGCCTTCAGGATCTTTCGCATAGTCAGGCACATCCGCTTCGGTTTTGCCATCAAAGGGCGCACCGCTATCCTTGTGGCGACCAAAGATTGTCTGCTGTTCTTGCAGTGGCGTACGATCCCAGCGTTCAACGAAATTGCGAATGAGGCGCACCGCCATGTAACTACCATTCGCAGCCCATTCCGGCTCGCCTTTGTCTGGTTGAATCCAGACAATACGGTCCATCAGCGCTTTGTCAGCAGCATCGGGATTGGCCGAACCATCCCGGAAACCAAGGAAGTTGCGCGCACTTTCTTTCGCTTTTGGCGAATGCGGCGGCTGCACTGGTACAGAGCCTTCCTGCTTCCAACGTATCATCAGCAGGTCTGGCATGTACTTCACGATGTCGCGCAAGGCGTGAATATTGGTATCTGCCGTATTCGAGCAGAACTGAATGACCAAATCGCCGTGGCAGAGATCTTTCTGCAGTGCATCATTTGGAAACGCTGTCATACGCTGCAATTGCTTCGGCTTATGCGGTTTTAAGCCAAACCGATCATCGAACAACGAATTGCCGAGGCCAACCGTAATTGTCAGATTATCTGGCGTCACATGCGGCCCGAGAATGCCGGAGTCCGAAGGCGGAAATTTAGGATCAAGTTCAGGTGGTTCGCCACCTTTCATAAGGAAGGCTGTCCGCTCCGTGAGAAGCTTGAACATGCGTTCAAGATCGGCACGGTCACGCGCCAGAACATCAAACGCCGCAACAAGTCCTGTTGCCGGACGTGGCGTTACGATACCCGGCTGATGAATGCCATAAAATGGCTGTGCCTCATGCAGCTTGTCACTTTCAGGCGCATTCGTCACGCTTTCGGACGATAGCGTGTTGTTCGACGAGCGCGCATTGGCTGCCGGAGATGCCAATACACCTGCAACACTTGCGGCACCAGCACCAAGCAAAAGTGCGCGGCGCTCTGGCGATATTGGATTGTCTTTTACATTATCTTTTTTGAAAAATTTCTTGGTCATTAATCCACTCCAAGTTGATCGCGGAGTTTTGAAAACTGGTCGGCGAGAGCAGTCGCACCGTCCTTGATTTTTGCCTTCTCATCAGCAGAAAGCGTATCATAGGCCTTGCCGTTTTGAGCCGCGAGCAACGACTTCACAGCAGACGCCTGCGCATCAACCCCATCGAGAACCTTGGGGTCAACTTTGACAATAATCGGACGCAATACGTCCGCCGTCTTTGCGGAACCTTCAATAAGCCCCGCAAATACCTGTAAATCCGTATGCGCATAACGGTCATCGCCGGTATCACCAGCTGTTGATGCAAAGCGATTAATTGCCGATGCCGTACCCGCCAGCATACGGTCAGGCGAGATGCGCAACGCACGAATACGATCTTTCAGGCCAGCCGCGTCCGCTACAAGCTTGGCTGCAACAGGCTGAAGTCCATCAAGCGACTTCTGATCAAACAAACCATATTCAAGGCGATGCAGACCGCCAAATGCTGGATCCTGCTCGCGCTTTTCAAAGAAATCAGCGCGCGCATTGATTGCCGTATCAAGATCAGAAAGTGCTTCTGAAACGGGCGCAATACGGGCATAGGCTTCGCGCGCTGGCGCGTAAGCGGCCTGTGCAGCTTCCAGATTACCACTTGAGACAGCATCCGAGAGCACGCCAACCGCCTTCTGGAATTCCGCCACTTCTGTTGCGAGGTAGATCTGATATTCAGCCAATGCGCCGAGGAAAGCAGTCAAAGGCAGCTTGCCTTTTTCAGCTTCGCTGGTTGCTGAAGGTGTTACGATTAATTTGCCACGTGGGTTAGAAAGCAGACCGCAAGTGATCTGATATTCGCCCGGCGAAAGCTTGGCTGAAAGTGTTTGCTTGAATCCCGGCGCAATATTTTCGCGCTCTTCAAGCACCATAACGCCATCGAGAATTTCCCATTCGACCGAGCGATCTGATTTATTGACGATTTCAAAAACAGTACGCCCAGCGGGCACTGTCAGCTCATTCGGCTCGCAACTCTTCGCGTTAATAATGACCTGAACCTTACCGTCAGCATCCGCATGACGTGACTTATCTGAAACCTTAGAGGCGTAGTAAAACGCAGCGCCTGCCGCCAATACCAACAAAATAGCAAGCACCAACACCGCTCGCACAAGGTTGCGGGAGAATGGTGCGGCTGGCTTTGAATCTTGCGGCTTGGTCATGAGAAATCTCTTTAATTACGCGGAACGTTTGGCAGGCGCGTTTTGCGCCGGTGCGGACGATGGCATCAGAAATAGAATAAGGGCGGGAATAAGGAAGGCCAGATAAGCGAAAACTTCGCTAACGGTCGGCGTCGCGATATAGCCGAATATCCCGGCCAATACGGAACCAAGCGTGCTATCGAGCGGCAGAACTTCGCTGGTGTCAAAAACAACGGTCTGGAAGTGGTTCCAGATGCCTGCTTCGTGCAAAGCCATAACGGAATTTGCGAGAATGCCAGCCGCGATGATCAGAATGAACACACCCGTCCAGCGGAAGAAGCGGCGCAAATTGAGTTTCAAACCGCCGCGGTAAATACCATACCCGACCAAAGCTGCAAGCAGCACACCCAGCAAGGCACCAAGCGGAGCGGCTCCACCTTCACTCTGCTGGAAAGCAGCGAGCAAAAAGAAAACTGACTCAAGCCCTTCACGCGCCACAGCAAAGAACACCATCAGGATCAGGCCAAAGCCTTTATGTGTTGGCGTTTCAAAAGCAGCATCAATCGAGTGGTGCAGTTCCGCTTTGATGGAACGCGCAGCTTTGCGCATCCAGAAAACCATCGACGTGAGGACGAATACGGCAATCAATCCGATAATGGCTTCGAACAATTCCTGCGCTTTTTGCGGAAATTCAGCACTCAGCAATTGCAGAATGGCGCCAACAGACAAAGACAAAGCGAGCGCAAGGAAAACGCCGATCCATACGACTGGCATCCATGCACTGCGTCCGGTCTGATGCAGATAGCTCGCAATGATACCAACGATCAGCGCAGCTTCCACGCCTTCACGGAACATAATGAGAAATGGCACGAGCATTACGAAACAATCCAGTACGCTTGAAACCGAACGAGAGCGACTCTCATGCAGTGACCAGAGCGGTGCCCGACATCGTCGTTTGAAGGGAATCACTCTCTATCTTACCTATCGCATTCGCCCCACACGATGCCGCCAAGTGCTATTGCAGGAAATGCTGTTAAGCCCCCACAATAGTTCGTCAGACCATCGTCGATCACCTTCCTTTCTATAACTCTGGATGCGGCCAAGCAACTGAAATGAACATGAACACCATGGGAATGTTTTAGAATTATTCTAATGATTTCATAGATTTATGTAGCACTTTATAGGATAGCTAATGGAAGAGGCCGCCGTGTACACGGCGACTTTCAGAGCTATCTAACGGAAATATCAATGCTTTTGATCTGTCAGACAGATCGAAAAATCACAACGCGCCAGCGGACATGATGTCGGGGAAATTACACAGGTTTGTGAAAAGTTTCAGAATTTTCCGAAATGGTCAAAAATTTCGCGTTTTAGGGGTTGAAGAATAGTTGCAACGGGTCCATATGACACTTGCTTACCGCTTGCGCTTCCTCCCATTGCGCGCGGTAAGTGTTCCCCTCTGGAGGTTTGCCTTTATGGCACCTTCATAACTTAGCCGGGCTTTTTAGTCCGGCTCTTTTTTTGCCTAAATTTCAAAAGCTTAGAATAAAAATAAAAAGCGCTGCGTTGCTGCAGCGCTTCATAAAATCACGAGTATTTTTCGTCAAAAATAATCGCATGAGAACAGGATTCTCATCATCATTTTTGTTCTAAAAATCTATTTCCGGCTCTTTAAACCGGTAAATAAAACCGGTTCGCAGAACAAGAAATTCTATTCAAAACGGAGCGATAGAGTACCGCTCCGTTCTGCTGCTTAACAAAGTCTTTTCAACGCGCACCTTACCCGAAAACCGTTTTACACTTTTCGGGATGCGCCCTAGCCGTAAGACGCAACCGGCGGGCAAGAGCAGATGAGATTTCTGTCGCCACCCACATTGTCGATGCGGCTGACCGGCGGCCAATATTTTGCCGTCGTGTCAAAATCACCGCTCAACGCGCTACCCGGAAACACTGCTTCCTCACGGGTGTAAGGATGTGTCCATTCTGTTGCCAGCGTATCGCCTGCCGTGTGCGGTGCATTGGCAAGCGGATTGTCATCCGCAGGCCAGACACCATCGGCAACCTTCTTCGCTTCGCCTGCAATCGCAATCATCGCATCGCAAAGGCGGTCGATTTCCGCTTTTGGTTCAGACTCGGTTGGTTCAATCATCAGCGTTCCAGCAACCGGCCACGACATGGTCGGCGCATGGAAACCATAGTCGATGAGGCGCTTGGCCACGTCTTCCACGGTAATGCCTGCGCTATCCTTGAGAACACGCGTATCCACGATGCACTCATGTGCCACACGTTCATGTGCGCCAGTGTAAAGGATCGGATAAGCGTCCTTCAGACGATGCGCGATGTAGTTGGCGTTGAGGATTGCAGCCTCGGTTGCCTTCTTGAGACCCGCGCCGCCCATCATGCGGATATACATCCACGTAATGACCAGAATAGATGCACTGCCAAACGGTGCAGCCGAAACTGCGTGCTTGGAACCGAGATCAACATGACCCGGCAGGTAAGGAACCAAATGCTTGGCCACGCCAATCGGACCAACACCCGGACCACCGCCGCCATGCGGAATGCAGAAGGTCTTGTGCAGGTTCATGTGGCAAACGTCTGCGCCAATATCACAAGGACGTGCAAGACCAACGAGTGCATTAAGGTTAGCGCCGTCGAAATAGACCTGACCGCCATTGTCATGGACGATTTCGCAGAAAGCCTTGATGCCCTCTTCGAACACACCATAGGTCGACGGATAAGTAATCATGAACGCTGCAAGATTGTCGCGATGCTTTTCAGCCTTAGCCTTGAGATCGTCGATATCGATATCACCATCCGGACGGCAATTGACGACCACAACGCTCATGCCAGCCATCGATGCGCTTGCAGGATTGGTGCCATGTGCGGACGATGGGATCAGGCAGATGTTGCGATGACCTTCGCCGCGTGACTGGTGATAGTGACGGATTGCGAGAAGACCCGCATATTCGCCCTGACTACCCGCATTTGGCTGCAGCGATACACCTGCAAAGCCGGTGACTTCGCAAAGCCAAGCTTCGACGTCTGAGGTCATCTTAGCATAGCCGGTTGTCTGTGCGGCAGGCGCGAACGGATGCAGATTGGCAACCGTGTTCCAGCTCACTGGCATCATTTCTGCTGCCGCATTGAGCTTCATCGTGCAGGAGCCAAGCGGGATCATCGCACGATCAAGCGCCAGATCCTTGTCCGCCAGACGACGCAGGAAGCGCATCATCTCGGTTTCCGAACGGTGCGAATGGAACACGTCCTGTGTCAGGAATCCTTCGCCACGGCCTTTGCCGGGAACCAACAGATCGTCGTTACCGACTGGCTTTGCGCCAAACAGAACGGCGAGTGCTGCAAGATCGTCTTCCGTCGAAGTTTCGTCAAAGGTGACGCCGACCGTATCCGCATCAATGATACGAAGCAGACGACCACCCTTGTCAGCTTCGTCAGCAATGGCCTGCGCCTTGCCGGAAACCTTGACGCTTACGGTGTCGAACAGACTGTCGCCAGCAATTTCAACACCCGCAGCTTTAAGGCCCGTTGCGAAGCGAGACGCAAGACCGGCAACACGCGTTGCAATAGCCTGAAGGCCAGCAGGACCATGCCAGATGGCAAAAGATGCAGCCATATTGGCAAGCAGCGCCTGCGCGGTGCAGATGTTGGACGTCGCCTTGTCGCGGCGGATATGCTGTTCACGCGTCTGAAGAGCCAGACGATAGGCGGCACGGCCATGCGCATCGACGGACTGACCAACGATGCGGCCCGGAATGATACGCGTCAGAGGCTCAGATACTGCGAGATATGCAGCATGTGGACCACCAAAGCCCATTGGAACGCCGTAGCGCTGCATAGAGCCGACAGCCATGTCAGCGCCCCACTTGGCAGGCGCTTCCAGAATGGTCAGCGCCAGTGGGTCGGCAACAGCGATGACCAAAGCGCCCTTAGCTTTGGCATCGGCGATGACAGCGGCGAAGTCGCCATAAACGCCGCGCGTATCCGGCCAAGGCACGATGACGGCAGCGGTGTTGTCGTCAACAGCACTTCCGGCTTCAACCTGCCAGCCAAGTGGCTCTGCGCGAGTGTTGATCACATCCACGCTCTGCGGATGCAGATCGCCTGCAAGCAGAATGCGCGAACGCTTGTCGCGGTGATGACGAACGGCAACGCCCACGGCTTCAGCAACAGCAGTTGCTTCATCCAGCAGCGATGCGCAGGCAACCGGCAGGCCGGAGAGCTCGGCAACGAGCGTCTGGAAGTGGAACAGAAGCTCCAGACGGCCTTGGCTGATTTCCGACTGGTAAGGCGTGTAAGCCGTGTACCAGGCTGGATTTTCAAACAGGTTGCGCTGAATGACAGGTGGCGTCTGCACACCGTGATAGCCCGCACCGATGAAGCTCTTCTTCACCACATTGCGGCCCATGATTTCATTGAGCTCGGCAAGGGCTGCGTGTTCGCTCAAAGCCGCTGGAAGATCAAGCGCGCGGTTCAAGCGGATCGATGCCGGAACCGCCTGCGTGATCAGTGTTTCCATTGAAGGAAGACCGAGCGCTGCAAGCATTGCGCGCTCGTCTTCTACGCGTGGCCCGATATGACGGGCAACAAAGGGGAGAACCTGTTGCGTCATCTTTTTATCCTACGAGTTTGTCGTAACCGGCCTTGTCGAGAAGTCCCGAAAGCTGGCCTTCATCGGAAAGCTTGAGCTTGAACAGCCAGCCTTCGCCTTCTGCAGCCTGATTGATGAGAGCCGGATCACTCGAAACGGCCTCGTTAACTTCAACCACTTCGCCATCGACCGGAGCATAAACGTCGGAAGCGGCCTTGACCGATTCAACAACGACGATGCCTTCGCCCTTGGAAACGGTACGACCGACTTCCGGCAGATCTACGAATACGAGGTCGCCCAGCTGTTCCTGTGCGTGGATCGTGATGCCGACAGTGGCAACGCCACCTTCGACTCTGATCCACTCATGATCTTCGGTGAACAGGATATTGGCCATGGAAATCATCCTTTGCGATAGCGATGCGGTGTGAAGAGAAGTGCATGAACATCAACGGGAACCTTGTTACCGCGGACGTCTGCGAAAATGCGGGTGCCGGGGACTGCGAGGCTTGCCTCGACATAACCCATGGCAACCGGGAAACCTGCGGATGGGCCGAAGCCACCCGATGTGACGGTGCCGATCTGGAAACCGGATTCGTCGAAAAGTTCTGCGCCGCCACGCACTGGCTGGCGGCCTTCAGGCTTAAGGCCAACACGCTTGGCGGTTGCACCCTTGGCAATCGCATCCAGAACTGCTTTGGCGCCCTTAAAGGCAGCCTTTTCACGCACTGACTTGGTGATTGCCCATGTGAGACCGGCAGAGACAGGATCGGTTTCCGGCGTAATATCCTGACCGTGCAGGCAAAGACCCGCTTCAAGGCGTAAGGAATCGCGGGCAGCAAGACCGATCCATTCGACGCGTTCGTCGGCCAGAAGCTTGGTTGCGAGCGCGCGCGCCTCATCGGCAGGCAAGCCAATTTCAAAACCATCTTCGCCGGTATAGCCCGAACGGGTCATGAACCAGTTGGGATTAGGCTCAAAGCCGCTCATAAAGCCGAGCTCTGCACCTTTAAGATCAGCATCGGTAATGACGCTTTCGGCTTCCGGACCCTGAATGGCCAGGAAAACCCGATCCAGTGGATTAACCGTTACATCCTTGCCAGATGCTGCTTCATTGAGATGCTCAATATCGGCATCGGCGTTGCCCGCATTGGCAACAACCATGAAACGGTCTTCGCCGAGGCGCGTGACGATAAGATCGTCAAGAACGCCGCCTTGTTCATTGAGAAAGAAAGTGTATTTCGACTGGCCTATTTTCAGAACCGAAGGATCAAGCGGACAGGTTTCGCTCAAAAGCGCAATTGCATCTGCGCCCGAAACTTCAATCAGCTTCATATGAGAAATATCGAAAAGGCCGACATGCTCACGCGTATGAAGATGTTCCTTCATAACGCCGAGCGGATAAGTGATCGGCATGTTCCAGCCAGCAAAACCGCCAAAGCGTGCGCCAGCTTCCTCATGCAGATCCTGCAAAGGCAGGGTATTCAAGTGTGCGGTATCGCCCATAACAACTCCAGAGTCGCACGTGTGCCTCCGCGAAATGCGGTTGCTTCGTGCCCCTCTGTCTCAGGCCTGAGAGACTCGCATAGCTATAAAGCTATACTTACACCTTCGGCGCGGGGTTTCCCCCGACTTTCCAGAGTTGCCTTACCCATCTGCGGTTCATGGTACCTGAGAGATTTCGGGCGATTTCCCCTTCGGTGGCCAGCTTCCGCCAGCTCTCTCCCGCAGACAAACAGTGATAAAACATACTTACAAGAAGCACAGCTCCATCACACGACATACGTCACTTAGCTTAAACCATTTCCAGAGTCATGTATAATTATCGTCACAAGGCGACAAATCCCGGGGTTTTTGCGACAAAAAATCTGTGCGCCAACATCGCTATTGAACTAAATGATAACTACAATAACCGCGCAAATATCGTTTAAAAGCTACCGACTTATTTAAAACAAGGAATATTAGATTGCCAGCAAGTAAATATATAATAACAGTAATTGTAATTTTATCAAACGCGGGAGTTACGTTCGCTCAGGACATGACGAAAGAGGATTATATTAATCTATCCGCCCGTTCATGGAAAAACTTTCAATGCGCTTATCTTCATGAAACAGCTACTGGGCTAAGCATCTATGGCGACCCATTCAAAAAACGTGGATACGAACTCGGAAAAGAATTTTTCGCTGCTATCGATGCAGGCAAATTAATGCCTTATCAATTCACGCTGCAAGTCCCGTACGAGTTTACTTCTACACAACGTGAACTTTCAACCGATTTTGACTTAGGTCAAATATACAGCACCGCTAAGAACCAAATCGCAGGCGAAGTGATCGTCTTTAATAAGGACTTACCTGCATCTTTTGAGAATTTTTCCCAAAATGACCTTAAGATTGACAACGAAGGTACAGCGAAGAAAGCTATAAATAAAATCAAAACTGAAAATTGCGACTATGATGATCTCGGCCTTTCGCAGGAAATAATCGCAAACATCAAGAGCGCAGCTTCACGCGGCCCCGTAAATATCAATAAACTGTTAAAACGATAGTCTGATAAGACAACAACATCTGCTGTCAAATGGTGATTTGGCAATCTGGCGAGATGATTGTGATTATAAAATGGCCAAGTTGCGCAAAAGCCATGCAATCGACAGGCTATATTGCACAGCAGCTATGCAAATCTGGCTCTCCACTTCCAAAAACATAGCGCCTATATGCTGGTGGCAACAAAGAGATTTGATTTTCACTAGGTGAGAGAAATGAACCTGATCCGCTCGTACAACAACTGGCGCCGTTACCGTAACACTGTAAACGAACTGAGCCGCCTGAGCCCACGCGAACTGAACGACCTCGGCATTATGCCTTCGGAAATTCCATTCGTTGCACGTAAGGCAGCTGTTCGCTAAGAACGCGCCATCTAAAGGCTAACGCCTTTGATTTGAACCGCGATGCCTTATTCACGCGGTTCTACAGTTTCCAGAGTTTTCACCGGGGTGTTCCCTCCTCCCATTTTCCTCGGTGACATAAAGACCGGACCTCCTCCTCCCATTCCGGTCTTACCCTAAATGACACCTGCCGCTCCTCCCGCGGCGGGTGTTATTTTTTGTGCACTATTCAACGGCAAGCGCTGTTTTTTGGCGTGTTATGCGATCCGTCAGCAATGAGACCGCAAACACCGCCAGCCCTGCAACCGCCAGGAAAGCACCAACTGTTCCGGTCGCGGTCCAGCCATATCCCCATGCAATCGCCAATCCGCCGAGCCACGCGCCTAACGCGTTGGCAAGATTGAGTGCCGAATGATTAAGTGCTGCCGCAAGCGTTTGCGCATCAGCGGCGACATCCATTAGGCGTGTTTGCAATGCAGGCACCAATGCAAAGCCACCACCGACAAGCAGAACGCTCAGAAATGCCGTTGCCGGATGCTGCATCAAAAATGGGAATGCCAGCATCACGGCAAGGTCATAGAGAAGAACGCCGCCAACCGTTCCCATAACGGAGCGGTCTGTCAGGTTAGAGCCAACAATATTGCCAAGCACCATACCAAGCCCGAACATGGCAAAGACAATCGGCATCCACTTCATATCGACATGCGAAACTTCTGTGATCGTTGCCGCGACGTAAGAAAAGACCGAAAACAGCCCGCCCGTTCCCACAGCGCCAATCGCAAGGGTCAGCAAAACTTGTTTGCGACGCAGAGCACCCAGTTCGCGTAGCGGCGAAGCGCCCTCTTCTGCAGGTTGCTTCGGGACGAAAACACTAATCAACACCATCGTCAGAATAGCAATCAAACCAACCGCCGCAAACATGGCGCGCCAACCTGCAATTTGCCCCAGCCATGTTGCCAACGGCGTACCAACCAGCGTTGCGACCGTTAAGCCAGTCATGACGCGCCCAACCGCTTGCGCACGCTTGCCCGGCTCAGCCATTGATGCCGCCACAAGCGACGCAACGCCAAAATATGCGCCATGCGGAAAACCTGCAACGAAGCGCATCAGGATCAGGCCGTCATAGCTTTGCATAAATGCACTGGCGAGATTGCCAAAGGCAAACAGCGCCATAAACAAAAATACCAGTTTGCGACGATCAAGCCGTGCACCAAACACGGCCAGAACCGGCGCTCCAATCAGCACGCCCAGCGCATAAGAACTGATTAAATGGCCTGCACTTGGAATCGTCACATGCAGATCACGTGCGATATCCGGCAAAAGCGCCATGATTGCGAATTCTCCGGTGCCAATACCGAAGCCGCCAAGGGCAAGTGCCAGCTCTGCCAGTCGCACAGACGAGCGCGGTAAAGTTTCCGGCGACAAAGCCGAAGTCTGATTATTTGACATGAATAAGCCTGAAGGGAATGGAGGATGTCGGACAACCCTACCATTCCTCGCAAGCGAAGGCGATACGCTTTATTGTGATCAATTCACAATGATGGATAGCTATTTCGCCGCGACAACCTCGATCTCGACCTTAAACTCTTCCCGCGTAAAACCGGAAACGATCATTAATGTCGAAGCCGGTGCAGGCTGCGGAAACAGGCGATCACGCACATCCATATAGGGCCGCATATGCGCACGATCCGTGACATAGGCATTGATGCGCACAACGTTTGAAAAGTCCATGCCACCATCACGCAAAATGCGGCGGATATTCTCAAAACAAAGCTCGGCCTGCGCGCCTGCATCTTCAGGCACAGAACCATCCGGCCCAATACCCAATTGGCCAGAGCAAAAAACCAGTTCAGCGCCAGCGACTACCTTCACGCCATGGCTATAAGCAGCAAAGGGAGCCGCCATATCGGCAGGGAGCAGATGTTTTAAAAAAGTCATTCTATATCCTCAGGCTTTCGGCGCGGCTGCTAGCAATTCTTTGAAACGCACGGCACCAACTGCAATATCGTCTTCACTCGGACTGATACCAGCCGCGAGCAATCTCCGCGCCATCATGTGATCCGTCGGGCGATTGATGGAATCAACCGCCACCAGTTTGTCACCTGCAAAGTGAAATACGGAAAAGGCATTGTCTTCGAGACTGCCCGACAGAATATGGCGGTCGGCATCAAAAGAAAGACCAGCCGTTTGCAACTTCATGTCGCCCTGATCCGACCAAAACCATGCAATATCGCGGAAGGGCGTGCCGCGACCTAAAATCGAGCGCGCAACATGCTTGGCCTGATCGGTGGCATTCTGCACCGATTCCAGACGCACGCGACGACCTGCGTGAAAATGATCATAGCTCACGCAGTCGCCAATCGCATAAACATGCTCACTTGACGCCCGCATATGCTCGTCAACCACAATCCCATTATCGACAGCGAGTCCGGCTTCGGTCGCAAGCTCGACATTCGGAACGGCACCAGTGCCAAGCACAACCATATCAGCCGAATAAACGGTGCCGTTTGCTGCCTTTACGCCCGTTACCCGGCCGTTTTCACCTAGAATTGCTTCAACGCCAACGCCCGTGAGAAGCGTAATATCCGCCGCACGGCTGCGTGTTTCGACATGGGCCGAAATATGTGTGGCAACGGAACGGCCCAAGACACGTGGCGCTGCTTCAATCAGAACCGTCTTCTTGCCAAGCGCAACTGCACTATGTGCCATTTCAAGGCCAATAAAGCCGCCACCGATAATCACCACGTTCTCAACACGTGGCATCATTTCAGCAATGTGGCGCGCATCATCCAAACGGCGCAGCGTAACAACGCCATCAAGGTCAACACCCGGCATATCGGGGATTCGCGCACGAGCGCCGGTGGCAAACACCAGTTCCGACCATTGAAGCACTTTGCCATCATCAAGCGTGACGGTCTTATCACCAAGCGAAAGATACTCAACGCTACGCCCAAACAGCATCTCAACATTATTATCGCGATAAGCGCTTTCCGGGCGCAGAACGAGAATGCCTGCTTCTGGGGCTTTCAGATAAGATTTTGAGAGCGGCGGCTTATGATAAGGAATATCCGTCTCATCATTAATGAGAACGATTTCGCCAGCATAACCTTCCTGTCGCAGACTGATTGCGGCCTGTGACCCGGCATGCCCCGCGCCAATAATAATACATCTGTTGTCCATAGGACCTCCGGAAATTTCCGCGCATCATAAACATGAGGCAGGCTGTCGCGTGGCGAATTCGTCACGGATTCACACCTTATTTACATGCATCCTATTTTTTTAAAACATTTAGTTTGACCGATCGGTCAGATTGTTTAGTAAAAAGCTTTACCGCCTCCCAAGAATGCAGGAGCCACCGCATTGAAAAGATATTGGTCTGATTACACGAGCGAAGCGTTTTCACGCCTCGAGCGCGAGAAGATTGTGGCGGTTTTGCCCGTTGGCGCAATTGAACAGCACGGACCACACCTGCCGCTGGCAGTCGATGCGGCAATCGTAGACGGCATGGTCAAAGAGACCGTCGCCCGCCTGCCTGATGAAAGCCATGCACTTTTTCTGCCGACACAGGCCATTGGTAAAAGCAATGAACATAGCCTCTATCCCGGTACGCTAACATTCTCCGCAGAGACGCTCATTCGCATGTGGTGCGAAATCGGTGCCTGCGTTGCAGCAAGTGGCGTGCGCAAAATGGCGCTTTTGAACAGCCATGGCGGCCAGATCACGATCATGGATACGGTCGCCCGCGAATTGCGCATTAAGCACAATATGATGGTGTTCAGCGTCAACTGGTTCGGCCTCGGTATGCCGGACGGTGTTTATAGCGAGCATGAGCTTAAGCACGGCATTCATGCAGGCGATATGGAAACTTCTGTCATGCTCGAGTTCCACCCCGATCTGGTGGATATGTCTAAAGCGCAGAACTTCCACACGCTGACTGAAACATTAGCTTCGGACTACAAGCACCTTTCGCTGAGTGGTGGTGCGAAACCTGCATGGCAGGTTCAGGACATCAATGCACATGGTGCTGCGGGTGACGCGTCGCTCGCCACTGCCGAAAAAGGCCGCAAGACCATCGATTTCGCCGCCGAACGGTTGGTTGAAGTCCTGGCTGAGATTGAGCGAGCGCCGCTCTCTTGGCTTGATAATAAGCCTGCCTGGTAAGGACGATGAGCGTGGCCCCCAACTCGCAAACCTCACCTTCCCTGATCGATATCAACGGCGTCTACAAGCAGTATGGCACAGGCGTCATTGCGGTCAGCGATATGTCTCTCAAGATCGAACAAGGTCAGTTCGTAAGCTTCCTCGGCCCATCAGGTTGCGGCAAAAGTACAGCGCTGCGCATGATCGCAGGGCTTGAATCCATCTCCGCTGGCGACATTCGCGTCAATGGCCATGCACCGGGCAAAGGCCCGATTGGTGCGCAGGACATCGGCTTTGTGTTTCAGGAGCCAACCCTAATGCCGTGGGCCAGCGTGTTCGACAATGTCTATTTGCCACTGCGCCTTTCCGGCATGTCGCGCAGGGAAGCCACCCCGCGCGTCGAAGAAGCTCTGACGCAAGTTGGCCTGTCACGCTTTGCGGCCGCTTATCCGCGCGAACTTTCCGGCGGCATGAAGATGCGCGTATCCATTGCCCGTGCATTGGTAACACGCCCGCGCCTTTTGTTGATGGATGAGCCTTTTGCGGCGCTCGATGAAATGACGCGCTTCAAGCTCAACAACGACGTGCTGCGGCTTTGGCGGGAACACGGTCTAACCGTGATCTTCGTCACGCACAGCGTTTACGAGTCCGTCTATCTCTCCAATCGCGTCATCGTCATGGCCGCCCGTCCCGGACGCGTTGTTGCCGATATCGGCATCGACGGCAGCTATCCACGCGCCGAAAATTATCGTGCCACCGAAGCTTACGCAAAAGATTGCGCACGGGTTTCCGATGCGCTCACCGCAACGCTTTCGTCGCAAGACATCGACCATTGAGGACGGGGAAAATGCAAAACGAACTGCCTGTTCTTAATTCAGAGCAACACCGTCTCGCTCGTCGTGAGCGCAATCTGCGCATCATCATGCCGACATTCGCGATCCTGATCGCACTATGCATTTGGGAAGGCCTTGTGCGCTTTTATGAAGTGCCGCATTACCTCATCCCAGCCCCGTCACTGATCGGTGAAACGCTCGTAAAAGACGGACCATCATTGGCGACGTCGATGTGGTTTACGGTCAAGCTCACACTCATTTCGCTGTTTTGCGCGATTGTCGGCGGCGTTCTGCTCGGCATGATCTTTGCCCTGTCGCGACCAATTGAAATGGCTTTCTTTCCGTTTGCCGTCATTCTTCAAGTGACCCCGGTTATCGCCATTGCACCGCTAATCCTGATCTATGTGCGCGATACATTTTCAGCATTGCTGATCTGCGCGTGGATTGTGGCCTTTTTCCCGATCCTGTCAAACACCGTCATCGGCCTGCGCAGTGCTGATCATAATCTGCGGGATCTGTTCAAACTCTATCGCGCTTCGCCGTGGCAACGTCTGCGCTATCTGCTTGCCCCAAGTGCTCTGCCTTACTTCATGGCAGCGCTCAAGATTGCGGGTGGTCTTTCGCTGATCGGTGCTGTGGTAGCAGAGTTCGTTGCGGGCAGCGCTGGCCAAAGTACCGGCCTCGCGTCTCGCATTCTGGAATCGAGCTTCCGTAACGAAATCCCGCGCATGTTCGCGGCACTGTTCCTCGTTTCACTGCTCGGCATCGTGATTTTCCTGCTCACAAGCTGGCTATCGCGCCTCGTTCTCGGACGCTGGCATGAAAGCGAGATCCGCCGTGAACGTTGATATGCTGAAAGGTGTCGCCATTGCTGATCTTGATGGTCATTACGACATCAGCATCAATGGCGGGCACATTGCTTCACTGACGCCCTCACAATCTAAAAATGGTGGCTTTATTACACCGCTATTCGCCGACGTGCATGTGCATCTCGACAAAACATTCACCATTGGCCGCATTGCCGAACGAGGCAGCGCCAAAGTTGAATGTCTGTTCGACGCGATTGATCTGATGAATATTGATCGCCAGCACTGGAATGCTGACGATATTCACGCACGCGCCACCATTGCTCTTGAAGTAGCCTATGCTCAGGGCGTTGGCGCAATGCGTACTCATGTCGACTGGACGACACCTGATGTACCGACCGCGTGGCCTGCGCTGAACGAGCTGCGTCAGGAATGGAAAGACCGCATTGATCTTGAGCTTGCGGCTCTTATCCATGGCGACATTGTACTCGGCGCAGGTGCAGCCATTGCTGAACGTGTAGCAAAAGACGGCGGCGTCCTTGGCGCATTCTTCTATCGCAATGCTGATCTTAAAGCAAAAATCGAAGAGATGTTTCGTCTCGCGGCTTTGCACGGCCTCAAGCTCGACTTTCATGTCGATGAAGGGCTTGAATTAGAGGCCGATGGCTTTTCGCTGATTGTTGCTGCAACCAAGCGACACAATATGGCGGGCCGTGTTCTTTGCGGCCATGCCTGTTCACTTTCATTGCGTTCGCCCGAAGACCTAAGCCGCATTCTCAATGCTGCTGCGGATGCAGGAACAGCGCTGGTATCGCTGCCAACATCCAACCTCTACCTGCAAGACAGGCTTGGCGGAAAATCGCCACGCCTTCGTGGTGTTGCCCCCCTTAAAGAAGCGCGCCGGGCGGGAATGGACGCCATGCTCGGTTCCGACAATGTGCGCGACGCGTTTTATCCTTATGGCGACTACGACCCGCTTTCGGCCCTGCGCCTCGCGGCCCCGGTCTGCCATCTGGAGCCGGATGAATGGTTAGATAGCATCACCACACTGCCCGCGCGTTTCATCGGAAGCAACCGCGTCCAGACGCTGACCGAAGGCGGACCTGCAAACTTCATTTGGCACGACGCCACCGACATCAACGACCTCATCAGCCGTCCACAAGCACATCGAACCGTTTGGCGCGATGGCAAACCAATTTAATCGGAGAACCCCATGAATTCTGCCGCACCACAGCGCATCTATGACTGGGCCGCATTTCGCGCCGAAATCGAAGGTATCCGCATTTATGACGACCCAAAGCAGGTCGAATTGCGGTCCCGCGATTATTTCTGGTATAGCCCGATCCTGACGGAAGATATCGGTCATTATCTAGGCGATCTCGTTGTTATCCCAAAAGATCAGGATGAAGTGCGCCGCGTGGCAGCTGCTGCCGCCAAGCTTCGCATTCCAATCACCGTTCGCGGCGGTGGCACCGGCAATTACGGCCAGTGCGTTCCGCTCGAAGGCGGCGTCATTCTTGATATGACCAAGATCGACCGCATCATTGCAATCGAGCCGGGTAAGGTTCGTGTTGAAGGCGGCGCCCGTATTTCGCGCCTCGACGATGCTGTGCGTGAAACGGGTCAGGAACTGCTGATGTACCCGTCCACGCGCCGTATTGCCACCATTGGCGGCTTTTTCTCAGGCGGCTCGGGCGGTATCGGTTCGCTGCGCCACGGCATGCTGCGCGACGATGGCAATGTCTATTCAGTCAAGGTTCTGACCGTTGAGGCCGAGCCAAAAATCATTGAGCTGACAGGCCGCGACATTCACAAAGTGCAGCACGCCTATGGCACCAATGGCATTATTCTTGAACTCGAAATAGGTCTCACCAAAGCAACCGAGTGGGTGCATACCGCAGCCCTCTTCGACAGCTACGAGGCAACACTGAAATTCTGCCTCAAAGCACTCGAAGAAAATCTGGATTGCTATCTGCTGACGACGGTGGATCGCCGCTTTGCACGCTTCTACACCAAGTTTGGTGATCTTTTCCCATCCGACAAGGATGCGGTTTTTGCGATGATTGCACCAGAAGAAGTGGCGCGCTTTGAAGCTCTTGCGACTGAATTTGGTGGCAAAGTCACCTTCTCGATGACGCTTGATGAATTGCACAAGGCTGGACTGCAACCCGCTTACGAATGCGGCTGGAACCACACGACACTTCAGGCACTCAAGGCAGAACCGGGCTGGACTTATTTGCAGGTTGCCTATCCTCGCCCGTTCGACATCGATGTGGTGACACGCCAGATCGCACGCTATGGCGAGACGCAATATATGCATCACGAAATGGCGCGTCTTGAAGGGGAGCTGCAGATTTTTGCACTGCCGCTCGTGCGCTTTGAAGGCCGCGAAGAAATGTACCGCCTGATCGAAGAGCTGGAACAGGTTGATGGCTGCGACATCTATGATCCGCACGCCTACACCATCGAAGACGGCGGCATGAAGGAAATCGACAGTGTTCAGATCGAATTCAAGAAGCAGGCTGACCCATACGGCCTGCTCAATCCGGGCAAAACCCGCGGCTGGACAGCCGACATGGTAGCACAGGACTAACTAAGGGGAACTAAAATGAAAAAGACACTCGTTACAGCACTCGCTGCTCTTTCACTGGGCCTTTCTGCACAGATGGCCTATGCACTCGACAAGGTAACACTGGGCACCAACTGGCTGGCACAAGCCGGTCATGGCGGTTTCTATCAGGCGGTTGCCGATGGCACCTATGAAAAGCACGGCCTTGACGTCAAGATCGAAATGGGCGGACCACAGGTCAACAATCGTCCGATGCTGGCTGCTGGCCGTCTTGACTTCCTGCTGACTGGCAATCTTCTCTTGTCGTTCAACAACGTCGCCAATGGCGTGCCAACCACTGTCGTGGCTGCTTTCTACCAGAAGGATCCGCAGGCACTGATGGCACATGAAGGCGAATACAAGGACTTCAAAGACCTTGCCAATGCAGAAACAATCCTGATCTCCAAGGATGGTCAGTTCTCTTTCTGGCCTTGGCTGGTTAAGGATTTCGGCTTCCAGGACGAGCAGCTTCGTCCTTATGGCTATAGTCTTGCGCAGTTCCTGAGCGACAAGAAGACCGTGCAGCAGGCCTATGCCACTGCCGAGCCAATCTATGCTGAAAAAGAAGGCGCGAAGGTCACGACCTTCCTGCTGGCAGATCAGGGCTTCAACACCTATGCCAACACCATCGAAACACGCCAGCAGCTCGTCGATGAGAATCCTGAGCTAGTACAGCGATTTGTAACGGCCTCCATCGAAGGCTGGAACAACTTCCTTTATGGCGACAACAGCAAAGCCTATGAACTGATCCTCAAAGACAATGCGGATATGAGCAAAGAAACACTTGATGCGGAGCTCGCGCGCCTCAAGGATCTTAAGCTTATTGACGGCGGCGACACACTCGAAAAGGGCATTGGCGCAATCGACATGAACCGTGTGAAAGAGTTCTACGAACTCGCACGCAAGTCGGGCATCGTCAGCGGCGACGAGCTGGATATGACGAAGGTTGCAACCGACGCTTTTGTTAACAAGGGTGCGGGTCTCGACATCAAGAAGCAATTGGGCCAATAACCCTCCTGCAATTTTAATAGCGGCTGGTACGAATGACCACAGACAACCAGAATGACGATAGTGAGCTAACCGGCCGAGACAAGGTTCTTGGCCGCAGGCGTCGTATTCAGGGTGCCATTCGTACAGCCGCCATTGATGAATTTGCTGAAAAAGGACTAGCTGGCGCATCTACACAAGGGATTGCGCAGCGCGCCGGACTGACCAAACCGCAGCTCCATTACTATATTTCCAGCAAAGAAGAGCTTTACGAGGATATTCTCATTTATATTCTCGATGAGTGGGAAGATATCTTTCTCGGTGTCAGCAATGAGGAAGACCCTGCAACGCTTATCCGGCAATATATTCGTGCCAAGCTTGAATTCAGCCAGAAAAACCCGAAAGCATCACGGCTCTTTACGACAGAAATCGCTAACGGTGCGCCTTTTCTAAGTCGTCACTGGAAGAAGCACGTTTCAGCAACTCATAATGCAGTGAAGCTCATTCAGTCGTGGGTTGATGATGGCCGTATCAAGCCTGTCGATCCACTGCTATTCCAGATGCATATATGGGCCGTCACCCAGCACTATGCCGACTTTGAAACACAGGTCCGCAGCATGATGTCGCTCAGTAAAGACGAGCCGTTAGACCTTGATCGCATCGAAAAAGAAGTCTCTACGCTGTTTCTGCGCGCTTGTGGACTAGAGTAACTGCCTGCAAAATCTGACAGCTTTTTCAATTCAAGTAAAAAATGTCAGAATTCCCTTAGCGAACATCAGAATCAAGTTGCACTTCAAAACAATTGTGCGTTAAAGTTGATCATAAGATTAAGGGCTTTTAATTAGTTATTACTAATCAATAGCTTACAGATACAGCATCGACCATCCGCAGGCGGGGGCGATGCATTAAGGAGCAGGTTCTTGGGGAGGAGCCTGCTCCTTTTCAATTGGGAGTATCCAATTAAATTGGTGGCCCGGCTATGTGGTTTAAGCGCGTTACTCTAAACAAAAACCCCGGCGTATGCCGGGGTTCTGTTTTGTCGAACGAGCACTGCTTATTCAGCAAGCCATTCTTTAATCCGATCCGGATGATCGGTGATGTATTTATCAACGGCCTTCTCGTAAGAAGTTTCCTGCGCTTCAAACATTGCTGCTTCAAGCTCATCAATTGGAATGATCATCTTCTCGAGCAGCGACGCGACCTTTGGATTGTCTTCCTTGAAGCCCTTACGAGCAAGTGCATCAATATGCTCTGCTCCGCCCAATGCGCCTTCTGGATCAGCAATATAACGAAGCTTATATTTGCCAAACATCCAATGCGGACTCCAGGAGGTAGCAACAAACCAACCGTCCGAACGTGTCGCACGATCAACTGTCGTCAGCATCGCGGCTTCACTGGATATATTCAACTTGTAATCCAAGCCATATTTTTTGATCGCTTCTTCGGAAAGACGGGTCAGACCTGCACCCGGATCAATACCCTGAATCTCACCCTTCAGTTTCTCACGAACTTCCGGCTTCTTCAGATCTTCAATCGAGCTAATTTCACTTTCCGGAATGTAGTCCGGCACAATCCAGCCAAGCTTGGCACCTTCGTAAAGAGGACCGAGGTTTTCGACCTTATCTTCAACGCGCTTGTAATAATCCGCGTGCGTTTCCGGCAACCATGCCATCATCATGGCATCGATATCGCCACGGCTCACACCCTGATACAGCGGCGCAACATCGGTCTGAACCAGCTCAACCTTCTGGCCGAGATTATCTTCAATCAGCTTTGCAGCGAGTTTCGTTACGAACTCCGCATCAGACCATGGAGCCCAGCCGATTTTCACCGTCTTGCTATCCTGCGCGAAGGCTGCTCCGGCGCACATGCTGCCTGCAACAACTGCCGCAAGACCGAATTTTGTCAGTTTACCTAACATAACTTCTCCTTTGAATTGAAAGAGTTCCCGTTTTTTATTTATGCTTGTTGATTGCGCAGTGAGGATGAGGACTGCTCGCCCTCAGTCTTTTTCATGAAGGACAGCCTTTTGAAAAAGCCCAGCAGGCCACCAGAATTTCCCTTGCCAAAGCTCTGCGTAATGCGGTCGAGAATAACGGCCAGAATGACCACGGCCAGACCGCCTTCAAAGCCCTTGCCGACGTCAAGACGCTGAATGCCAGTTAGTACCGTATTCCCAAGACCACCCGCACCGATCATGGATGCGATAACCACCATCGAGAGCGACAGCATGATTGTCTGGTTCATACCTGCCATAATTGATGGCATGGCATTTGGGAGCTGTACCTTGAAAAGCAGCTGTCGTGACGTGCAACCAAATGCGAGGCCTGCCTCTACAAATTCTGCATGGACCTGACGAATACCAAGATTGGTCAAACGCACCACCGGCGGCATGGCGAAGATCACCGTTGCAATCGTTCCCGGCACGGCGCCAAGGCCGAAAAACATAGCCGCCGGAATAAGATAGACGAATGCTGGCATTGTCTGCATGAGATCAAGCACTGGACGGACAACAGATGCAACCGCATCGCTGCGCGCCATCGCAATACCAAGCGGGATACCGATCACAACCGCGATGATTGTGGAAGCCAGCACCAGTGAGAGGCTTTCCATCGTGCCGCTCCACAGCCCCATGTGAATGATGAGAGCCAGGGCCAGAACTGCAAAAATCGCGAATTTCCAGCCTACCCTCCAGAGGGCTAACAGAGTGAGAATTGCAACGCCGCCATATGGTGGAATTGCGAGAAGAGCATTTTGAATACCATCGGTTACAAAGCCGATAGTGGCTGCAATAATATCAAGTGCAGGCGTGAAATGATCGAGAATGTAGTTGACCACTACATCTGCCCCACCGCCAATACTAAAATTAAAATCCATGGTTTACCGTCCATTTCAGATCGAGTTACCTATGGCTGGACTTTTGTCCCTTGCGGGCGTCCAAAACGGGATTAATCCCGAAAGCCTGAGAAAAATGAGGCGCGCAGATCAGCCTGCGCGGCCAAGCGTTTCAAGCAATGCCGATTTACTGATAGCGCCGAGATAGCGATTGTTCCGGTCGGTGACGGGCACCGGCCAAGGGCTTTCAGCGACACGCACCAGAAGTCCGGATAGTGGGGCATCGGCCTGAATTGCAGCTGCACCATCAAGCTGATCATTCTCAGCTTTAAAACTACCGCTGGCGAGCGCATCACGAGTGACAACACCGCGATAAATACGGTCGGCATCCAGCAACACGCCATACGACTTGCCGCTTGCATCAAGACGTTCGAGTGCCGAAGACAATTGTGCCTGATCGAAGGTGATCAGCTCATCTTCGCGCACGACATCAGCAGCCTTAAACACACGCGAGACATCAACATTGCGGAAGAATGACCGGACATAATCATTTGCAGGTGCCGAGACGATTTCGTTTGGTGTACCGACTTGGACGACTTTGCCGTGCTGCATGATGCAAATACGATCACCAATACGCATGGCTTCGTCGAGATCGTGGCTCACAAAAATGATTGTGCGGCTGTGTTCCGCCTGAAGACGCTTCAATTCATCCTGCATTTCCGTGCGGATCAACGGATCAAGCGCCGAAAATGCCTCGTCCATCAACAGGATAGTGGGTTCACTGGCCAGTGCTCTTGCTAGACCGACGCGCTGCTTCATCCCGCCGGAAAGCTGATCAGGCATCGAATGAGAATAGGGTTCAAGACCGACTGCTGCCAGCGCTTTCAGCGCTTTTTCGTGACGTTCAGCCTCGCCCATTCCGGCTACTTCAAGACCAAACGCGGCATTATCGATGACGTTTCTATTTGGAAGAAGCGCAAATGACTGGAACACCATGCTCATATCGCGGCGACGAAGATCGATAAGCTCGCGCTTCGACATTTTCACGATATCGCGGCCATCAACTTCAATGGAACCGTCGGTCGGCTCAATAAGACGATTGAGAAGGCGCAACAACGTTGATTTACCTGAACCAGAGAGGCCCATAATCACGAATACTTCACCTTCTTTTATATCGAAGGTCGCGTTGTCTACACCGATTGTGGCGCCATGATCGCTGTGAATCTGGGCCTTTGATTTACCTGCGAGCAATTCCTGCATCGCAAGCTTCGGATCGTCGCCGAAGACTTTAAACACGCTATTCAAGCTTATCTTTGTCTTAGCTGGCGACTTCATACTTTCATCCTTGTATAAAATACCATGCATTATGTTTAACCCCACTGTGCTGGTGGGTTTAATCTCCTTTTTATCATTTTTATTTCTTCATTCATGCGCGAATTGGACATGCGCAACTTGCGGGCAACGACATACCCACATGGAATGATTATCGATTGGTGTGATCTATTTATATAGGCCATTTCCCGACATGTCCACCCACAGTCACGGATTCATCTTTGCACGGCCCGTCCCCTTGATTGTTTTTGATGGGCTGCGCGACGAAATATGAGGGCTAATCGACTTATCCGGTTCTTGGATTTAATCGGTCAACCTGCCTATAATAGTAATCCGCTGGAAGGGCCGCACAGGAGCGAGCTGCGACAAATATGCAATTGGCTGCGACATGAGACAATTTAGTATTCGTAGAATATAATTGAGCTTAATTACAGTGAAATTGTATGATTATACTTGTGCAATATATGGCGTGATTTGCCATAAAAATGAGCGCGGATCAACCAATCCGCGCTCAAATTTGCAATAACATTGAACGCATTTCAATCAGTCGTTAACCATATATCCGACAAAGCCCGTGATACGCCAACGATCGCCATCGCGACGACAGAAATAGAGCGTCTGCCAGTTCAGAATATCCTGCGTTCCATCTGCTTTAGCGATAGTACCGTCGAATTTTTTACGCGCAACCGCGACATCACCGTTGATATCAATGACATTGAGTCGTGTTGCACGATGCACGCCATCGGTAAGAGATTCGGCATAATCAGTTGCCGCACTCGCGGATGCCTGCCGCAACCATTCATCGCGATAGGAAGCAAGTGTTGGGAAAGCCGCATCCCATTTGTCCGGGTTTGCTTCACCATGCGCATGGATGCCAAGAAAGCGCGCCTCATCAAAGTCATCAGCAACCAATGACCAGTTCTGCGTGACAAAGGCCTCAATATCACGACGAACCAGCATGTCCCAAATCTGCTCGCGGTCTTTGTCGGCGGAAAAAGGATTATCTATCATCATTTAAGCTTTCCGCGTGCGGAGACAGGCAGAATATCAATGATATCGTCGCCGGAAATCAGGTGCACTTCATCGAAGAGATTGGAAACAACACAGACGTGATCAGGAATAATCCGCACCTTATCACCAACCTTTAAGCCTGCAATATCACCCTTAACAGTGCCGTGCTCTTCGCTCAGACCTGTCACCTTTGCGTCTGTCCTACCAGCCAGTTCGCCAAAATCAGGCAATCCAAGCGTATCGCTTGAAAGTGATTTTGAACCAGCATCGATAATTGCGCGGTCTTCCGTGGGATGGCTAACGATTGTCGCGAGTACCGTCAAAGCGCAATCGTTAAGGGTTGCCGCGCCCTTTGCCACCTGAAAACGGTCAAAATAGATATAGGTACCCGGGCGGTATTCAGTAACGACGCTGTCAGTGGGCGAAAGCCACATGTCAGGCGTGCCGCCGCTTGAAATAGTTTCACATTGAAGGCCATTGGTAGCCAAAAGATCGCGCGCTTTACGCAACCAGTTTTCGGCCTGTTCTGCTTTGCCAGTCGCAGGATAGGTCATCAAGCCGCCGAAGTGCAGCCCTTTGCTCTGACTGATCTGCCGGGCAAGTTCGAGCGCTTCTTCGGCTGTTTGCACGCCACAGCGCCCCATGCCGGTGTCGCATTCCACGAGAACCTTAAGCGGCCGCCCTGCATTGGTGAAGCGCTTTGCCAGTCCCTCAAGGGCCGTAGCGTTATCAACCGTTACCGAGATTGTGATGCGCTGATGCAGAGCATAAAGTCGATCAAGCTTTTCCTTACCCAAAATATTATAGGGCAAGAAAATATCGATGATGCCGGCATCCGCCATGACTTCCGCTTCACCAAGCTTTTGACAGGTAATGCCAGCAGCTCCGGCCTCAAGCTGGCGTCGTGCAAAATATGGGAGCTTATGTGTTTTAATATGCGGACGAAGCTTCACGCCGATCGCATCCGCATGCGCCTGTGCCTTAACAATATTGGCCTGAACGCGATTTACATCAATCAGAATTGCAGGTGTATCAATCTCATGGATATTTTTAGGCCTCGTCATTCATCAGTCTCCCAGCGGCAAACGCGGATCATCTATTTTTAAAACATTCAAACTTTGCTTAATGCGTCTCAGACGTTCCAGCACTTCCGGTCCGCGTGTTTCCGCAGTTGCCGTTGCAATCATGTCTGCTATCGCCAACAAGGCGAAGCGCGATGACGTCGGTTTGAACAAATTACCATCCTCATTAACGAGAAACGGTACAACCGTACTTGCGGTTCCAGCCAATTCTGAATCGGGTGCAGTAATTGCAATCGTATCGGCTCCATATTGTTTAGCAATCTGCACAGCTTCAATCACCGAGCGCGCATAGCCTGAAACGGAAAAGGCAATCACTATAGTCTCAGGCGTTGCGATAGCTGCATACATACGCTGCAACTGACCATCGACATGTGCAACCACAGAAATGCCTAACCTAAAAAGCCTATTCTGCATTTCTGTTGCCAGCATCGAGGAAATGCCGCCCGAGCCTATACAAAGCACGGAACCAGATGCCGCAATCCGTTCTCCAATATTCATGATAACGGACATATCGAGATGATCACAGGCGCGCTGAATAGCGGAAATAGCACCATCGGTAATCGCAAGTGCAATGCGCGCCTCACGTACATCGCGCGAGGGTGTTTCCGCGGTTAGATACTGACCTCCAATTGCCAACGCTTGTGCCAGAAAGAGTTTGAAATCACGTACACCATCGCAACCAAGCGATCTGCAAAAGCGCGTAACAGTCGGCTCACTAACACCTGCCCGCTGTGCAATTTCTGAGATTGCTGCCTTCGATATGTAGTCAGGCTCAGAAAGCACGAGAGCAGCCAGCCTCCTCTCGGACTTCGATCCATCCTGCGCAACAGTATGAAGCTGTGAAAGTATGTCAGCAATTTTACTCATGCGGGCCTGTTTATGCGGATGCTAAAAAGGCAATCCGCTTTGCTTATCAAAGAGATGAATGTGTTCGGGCTTTGCCGTTACAGGGACTCGCTCTCCGGGTGCAAGGTGAATACGTTCGCGGAACACGGCACGCATAGCTTCGCCAGCAATTTTTCCGTAAACATGGGTTTCTGGCCCAGTTGGTTCGACCACTTCGATAGCAAGCGTCAGCCCTTCCCCCTCTTTCGCAATGACGAAATTCTCAGGGCGTACACCCAATTCAGCCTCCCGGCCAGAAACAGACTTTCCTGGAACGACAATCTGTTCGCCCTCGGCGGTACGAAACTTGCCGCCCTCCAACATTTCACCGGGAATGAAGCTCATCGACGGCGAGCCTATGAAGCCAGCGACAAACTTATTTGCCGGACGATCATAAAGATCGAGCGGCGCGCCGATTTGCTGAATCTTGCCTTGATTCATCACGACAATACGGTCGGCCATCGTCATCGCTTCAATCTGATCGTGGGTAACATAGATCACCGTCGATTTGAGTCGTTGATGCAATGCTTTGATTTCAGTTCGCATTTGTACACGTAGCTGTGCATCCAAATTGGATAGCGGCTCGTCAAACAAAAATACTGAAGGTTCGCGCACAATCGCGCGCCCCATAGCAACACGCTGACGCTGCCCCCCAGACAGTTGGCGCGGATAACGATCAAGATAGGAATGCAGGTTGAGAATGCCTGCGGCTTTATCAACCTTGGCAGCAGTTGCTGACTTATCTTCGCCGCGAATGCGGGGACCGAAACCGATATTTTCACGCGCAGTCATATGCGGAAAGAGCGCATAAGATTGAAACACCATTGCGATGTTGCGCTTTTGCGGCGACAATTCATTAGCTCGTTCACCGCCGATAATGAGATCACCATTGGAAATTGGCTCAAGCCCAGCGACCATTCGTAAAAGCGTCGATTTTCCACAACCGGATGGGCCGACCAGAACAAGAAATTCGCCATCTTCAATATCAAGATCAACACGGTCAAGGACGTTAAGCTGACCGAAAGTCTTGGTAATTCCGCGCAATGAGACATTCTTCATCGCTTAGCTCCCACCTAAAATATCATCAATAAAGGGCCTGCATCCAGCCATCAGGCCAGCATCAACCGGCAAAACCGTGCCTGTGATGCCCGAGGCTCGATCAGATGCTAAAAACGCAACGGCTTCCGCAACCTCACCAACATTGACGATGCGTCCCAAAGGGTAGAGCCTTCGCAATTTCTCCAGAACTGTAGGATCTTTGCCTATCCGATGCCCCCATGCAGCCGTTCGAATAGAGCCCGGGCAAACGACATTCGCGCGGAGACCTTTGGGACCATATTCAACAGCCAAGGCGCGAGCAAAAGCATTGATGCCAGCCTTTGCAGCCGCATAGGCTGGATTGCCAAAATGCATGAGTGAGTTGATGGAGGATATGAAGACAAAAGCCCCGCTTCCCCGGCTTGCCATTGCCTTTGCCAGAACAGTAGAAAGCACAGAAACACTCGTCAGATTTATATCGATTTCAGTTATGATATTGCTTTGCTCAAGAGCCTCAAAACTATCTGAGCGAGTCCAGCCAGCATTGTTAATGACGATATCAGGCACACCATCTAAAGCGATAATATTATTCGCTGCCTGCTCCACTCTTTCAGACGCACCAAGGTCAAAAACGTGACGGCTAGAGATACAATCGCTCTGCATTGCCTCAAGCGTCAGATCGCAACCGACAACGCGCGCACCGCGAGAGGTAAAAAGCTCAACAAGAGCCGTCCCCACGCCACCGCCTGCGCCGGTTATCAATACGGATTTTCCGGCAAACTCGCCTGAATTCTCCAATTTATTCCCCTTTATACGGCGCTTTTCGCGCCCTTATTTGGCTTTAGCGTAAAAGTGAAAATGTAAGTTTGCAACAAAACTTTTTACTTGAAAGCGTTTGATTTGCCGATAATGTAAGAAAATAACAAAAAAAGAGCATGAATTTGCACTTAGCAATGCCAAAAAAGGGAACGGAAACATGACGATAGGAAAATGGAAGGCTGGCCTTTTGGCTGGATTGAGCATCCTGGCTCTGAGCTCTTTCGCACAGGCAGGAGAAGTACGAATGACGGTTGCGGAATACAGCTCCAAAACCAAACCTTATTTTGATGAAGTCAAGAAAGCTTTTGAGGCCGAAAACCCCGGCATAACGCTCAATTTCGAAATCGTGCCATGGGATGTGCTTCTACAAAAGCTTACCACCGATATTTCCGCCGGAACCAACGCAGATCTTTCTATCATTGGTACCCGGTGGCTAATCGATTTCGTACAACAGGGCATTGCTGAGCCGCTTGATGGTTATATGGATGACGCTTTTAAGGGGCGCTTCATCGAAACATTCCTGTCGCCTTCGGTGTTAGAAGGCAAAACCTATGGCCTGCCCATCGCAGCCTCTGCCCGTGCGATGTATTATAACAAGGATTTGCTGGAAAAAGCAGGCGTTGCCAATCCTCCTGCAACATGGGATGAGGTGAAAGCTGCCGCAGAGAAAATTAAGGCACTGGGCGGCGAAAACTATGGTTTCGGCTTGCAAGGCAAAGAAATTGAGACCGACGTTTATTATTACTACGCCATGTGGTCGCAAGGCGCTGAAATCCTTAACAAGGATGGCACCTCCGGCCTGAGCTCACCGGGTGCACTTGAAGCAGCCAAACTTTACAAATCAATGATCGACGATGGCCTGACACAGCCGGGCGTCACGTCCTATGCGCGTGAGGATGTGCAAAACCTGTTCAAGCAAGGCAAGGTCGGCATGATGATTACCGCGCCGTTCCTGTCGAACCAGATCAAGGAAGAAGCGCCAAATCTTAAATATGGCGTGGCGGCGATTCCTGCTGGTCCAACGGGTGCGCGAGGAACTTATGGAGTGACTGACTCGGTCATTATGTTTGAGAACTCCAAGAATAAAGAGGAAGCATGGAAAGTGCTCGACTTCTTGTTCCAGACTGATTGGCGCGCCAAGTTCACGCAGGGCGAGGGCTTCCTTCCAGTGAACAAAGAGGAAGCGAAAATGGATTATTATGTCAATAATGCCGATCTTGCAGCCTTCACCGCGCTTTTGCCGGATGCACGTTTTGCACCAATCATTCCGGGCTGGGAAGAAATTGCTGACATCACATCCAATGCGATGCAGACCATATATCTTGGCAAGGGTGAACCAGACGCTGTGCTCAAAGACGCTGCTGGTAAAGCAGACGCCATCCTGAAAAAATAAGCCTCCGTCATCCCGGCAGTGTGAAAGCGCGCTGCCGGGCCTTCTTCATTCAACAGATGCGAGGGGTTTATGGCTGATGCAAAATCGCACACTGCCCTATTTCCTGATACTGCCAAGCCTGCTTCTGGCGGCGGTTGTGATTTTCTGGCCGGTTGTGAACCTCATAGAGATTGCTACACATGACGTGAACCGCTTCGGACAATTGCGCGACTATAACGGCGTAGACAATTTTTCAGCACTGTTTGCATCACCAGATTTTATCAACGCAATATGGCGCACGGCTTTTTGGACGATTGCCGTTGTTGGCGGCGCTTTGCTTGTTTCAGTTCCGGTCGCAATTATTCTCAATATGGATTTTTACGGTCGATCCGTAGCGCGTGTCATCATCATGCTGCCATGGGCGGTTTCACTCACAATGACCGCAATTGTCTGGCGCTGGGCGCTGAATGGCGAAAGCGGAATGCTCAATTCTGCACTACGCAATCTTGGATTGATCGACAGCAACATTCAGTGGCTTGCGAGCGCGGCAACTGCATTTCCCATGCAAATATTGGTGGGCATTCTTGTAACTGTGCCCTTTACAACCACTATTTTTCTAGGCGGGTTATCGTCCATTCCCGATGATCTGTACGAAGCATCATCACTTGAAGGTGCCAGCCCATGGCAGCAATTTCGTGAAATCACCTTCCCGCTACTCAAACCTTTCGTAAATATCGCTATCGTTTTGAACACGATTTACGTGTTCAATTCTTTCCCCATTATCTGGGTGATGACACAGGGCGGCCCGGCCAACTCAACCGATATTCTCGTCACGCATCTTTATAAGCTGGCATTCCGTCTCGGGAAACTCGGCGAAGCGTCTGCCGTATCACTAATCATGCTCGCCATTCTGCTTGTGTTTACAGCGATTTATATTCGCCTTGCCATGCGGAAGGAACCGGCATGAATAAGCCCAAGATAAAACGCACAATCCTAGCATGGACCGCCCTCACACCGCTGGTTGTGCTAACGCTGTTTCCCTTCGCAGTCATGTTTCTTACCGCTGTGAAGCCACCCCAGGAAGTATTGTCACCGACATGGTGGCCGAGCGAGTTTCATTGGCAAAATTTCTCGGAAATGTGGGTGCGTACGGGCTTTGGCACAGCACTTCTAAATTCCGTCTATGTATCGGTAATCGCCTCAGTCGGCGCAATTGCATTCTCGATCCCAGCCGCTTACGCCATGTCTCGCTTTCGCTTTGCAGGTGACGGAGCATTCCGACAGTTCTTGCTAATTTCGCAGATGATCTCGCCAATCGTTCTGGTGCTTGGTCTATTTCGACTGCTTGCAGCCTATGGTTTGATTGAAAGTGTTACGGCGGTGGGTGCCGTCTATATGGCGTTCAACGTCGCCTTTACCGTGTGGATGCTACAAAGCTATTTCGATACTATACCGAAAGACCTCGAAGAAGCCTCGTGGATGGAAGGTGCTGGTCGATTCAAAACGCTGGTCAAGGTATTCCTGCCACTTTGCCTTCCAGCAATTGCTGTGACGACCATTTTCACCTTCATCAATGCATGGAATGAGTTTGTTGTGGCGCTCACCATGCTGCGTAGTCAGGCGAGCTACACATTACCTATTCAGGTTTTCTCTCTGGTAGCGGGACGATACACCGTCGAATGGCACTATGTGATGGCCGCAACACTGGTCGCCACCCTACCCGTCGCCATACTGTTTGTGTGGCTGCAACGTTATCTTATAAAGGGCTTGGCTCTGGGGGCAGTGAAATAAAAAAGCGCGGGAATTTCCCGCGCTTTGCTTTTTATTCAATTTGCCAGAAACGTCGAGATAAACGGTACGTAAGTGACAAGCGCGAGTAGTAAGAACAGCGCCAAATACATACTGAATGCCTGACGAGTGAAATCACCCACTCTGACCTTGGCAATATTACAGACCATCAGCATCACCGTGCCGACTGGCGGCGTCAGCGTTCCAATCGACAGATTGACAATGACGACGATACCAAAATGCACCGGATCGATGCCAAGAGCCTTAACAGTCGGCATCAACAATGGCACCAGAACGATCATCAGTGCCGTGCCTTCAATCAATGCGCCAAGCAACAGCAGGATGACGTTGACCGCAAGCAGGAACGCATAAGGATTGCTCGTGAAAGAAGAAATCAGTTGCATCAGCGACTGACCAGCCTGTTCGAGCGAGAATACCCATGCGAGTGCAGAAGACGCCATAATCACGAGCATTACTGAGGCTGTCGACTTGGCAGTTTCGACAAGCGAATCCACCACATGCGAGACGCGCATTTCACGGTAGATCACGAAGCCAATGATCAGGACCAGCGTAACCGCAACTGCACCGGCTTCCGTCGGCGTGAAGATGTTCATGCGGATGCCGCCGAGAATGGCGAACAGCAGAAATACGGCTGGCCATGCCGAAGCCAGTGTGGACATAACTTCAGAGCCGGACATTTTGTGTTGACGGCTTGGCTTATAGCCACGCTTGACCGATGTAATATAGGCCGCAACCATAAGAATAACGGCACCAAGCAGGCCGGGAATAACACCAGCCATGAACATCTTACCGATGGATACGTCGGCAATCAGACCATAGATGATGAGTGCAATACCCGGAGGAATAATCGGCGTAATCAAAGAGCCCGCCGCCGTAACCGCACAAGAAAATGCCTTGTCATAACCGCGACGGACCATTTCCGGCACCATCATACGGGTAAGCATCGCGCTGTCTGCGAGGTTCGACGCACTCACACCACCCATCAGGGTCGAGACCATGATGTTGGTCAGTGCCATACCACCGCGCATACGGCCAACCAAAATATCCGCAACTTTGATCAGACGCTCGGCGATGCCGGTATGCGCCATTACCGTTCCAAGCATGATGAAGAACGGGATCGCCAAAAGTGACGTGTTCTGTGCCGGACTGATGAAGCGCTGCACAGCGATTGCAATCGGCATCTGGTTGAAGAAGATAAAATAAGTGAAGACCGCAATCAGAATGGCCACATAAAGGCGCATGTTGAGCGCGATAAACGCCAACATGATTAGAACGATAGTCGTAAGGGTCATGCCTTGCCTCCCGCAAAGGCGGCGCGCAAGGTTTTGAAAGCGCCAGCGAACATGTAAAGAGCGATAATCACGAAGCCAACCGGAACAGCGATATCGATCCAGAAATAGGAAACACGCAGTACATCAGTCACTTTGAACTGTGCCGCAACCGACAGCTTGTAACCGGCATAGGACACATAGAGCAGAAACAGGCCGGAGAAGATTCCGATGATCGCATTGACGATGTCGCGGACCTTGTCCGAGAACATGTCCACCAGCATCGGGATTGCGAGGTGCTGGTTGGTACGCTCAGCCGCGACACTGCCCAGCATGACAATCCAGATCATCAACAGACCGGCCATTTCTTCAGTCCATTGCAGTGGCTGATGCATCCAGTAGCGCATCACAACAGCTGCATTGAACATCGCCAGCAGCACGAACAGCGGCGCTGCGGCCAGCCAGTCGATCAGTTTTTCAAAATATTTCATCGGATTAAATTCCATGACCATGCCATGCCGCAGCGAGGGTCACGACCCAATTTGCAGCATGGCAATATCCGAATAAACGGGGATTAATTCAGCTCAGCTTTGATCTGGTCATAAAGACCGTCAGACCATTCCGGGAACTGCGAGTAGACTTTCTCGGCCATTGCTTTGAAAGGAGCGCGGTCGACTTCGATCACCTCGACGCCAGCTTCTTTCATCTTCTCGATCATCTCGTTGTCTTTTTCGATCGTCAGCTTCTGGCTGTAGAGACCGGCATCATATGCGGACTCATGGATCATCTTGAGTTGCTCTTCCGGCAGCGTCGAGAAGAAGGCCTCACCACCGACGATCAGAGCCACATTGGTCAGATAACCGACTTTGCTCAGATACTTGGCTTCCTCCTGGAACTTCTGGCCATAAAGAACCGAAATTGGATTTTCGACACCATCGATCACGCCCTGCGCAAGCGCCGGGAAGGTTTCGCCCAGCGGCATTGGGGTCGGTGTTGCGCCCATGGCTTCAAAGGTTTTGATCTGCATGACGTTGTTCGGCACGCGGATCTTCATGCCCTTAAGGTCTTCCGGCGTGCGGATCGGCTTCTTGGAAATGATCTGGCGAATACCGTAGAGGTAGTTTGGCATTACGATGTGAATGCCCTTCTTCTTCAGCTCTTCGCTCTTTCCTTTGAACCAATCGCCGTCATAAACTTTGAAAAGCTGTGCCGGATCATCAGTCAGGAATGGGCCATAAAGCACGCCAAGGTCCGGGTCATATTCGGCCAGAAAGCCAACGTCGGAAATCGTCACGACATTGAGGCCCATCATGGCCTGCTCGGTCACATCCTTCTTGGAGCCGAGCTGCGAGCTTGGATAAAGCTCCAGCGTGATTTCGCCATTGCTGCGTTTGGCAAGATCATCTTTCCAGTAATGCATCACCTCATCAAAAGGCTCGCCCGGGTTGTTTTCGTAAGCAACTTTGATCGACACATTGGCAGCATAGGCTGCCATGCTCCCTGCCAGCAACATGCCAGCGGCGATCATGCCGGTAACGAGTTTTTTCATGATATTCCTCCCTTTTGGGGTCTTCAAACAATGGCCACGAGGCCGGCTTCCTCCACTAGCGCACTGCGTCATCCTTCCTGACGCAGCGCATTTGCTTCGATTCAGTTGCGTTCAATGATGATTTTCAGAACGTTGCGATCACCATCCCAATAAGGCAGCGCCTGTTCTGCTTCCTCAAAAGGAAACACTTTAGAGATAAGCAGGTCTGCATCGCTTCCGAGCTTTTCGAGATGCGCGATGACAGCCTCAAAATCGGTGAGCGTCGCATTGCGCGACCCCATGATGTCGAGTTCTTTGAGATTGAAGAACTGGGTCTGATAGGTCACTGGCGACTTGGAATAGCCGACATAGACCACACGACCAGCAAAACCTGCGAGGTCAACTGCCTGCGTGAAAGTGATCGGCAGACCGACGGCTTCAAATGCGATATCAACACCGTCGTCATTGGTGAGTTCCAGCACGGATGCTACCACGCCTTCACCACCCGGCAGCGCGTGCGTAGCGCCAAACTTCAGCGCCAGTTCACGCTTTTCAGCACTCGGATCAATGGCGATAACCTTGGCACCACGCGCAACCGCACCAATCAGCACACCCATACCGATCATGCCACAGCCAAGCACCGCGACCGTATCACCAGCCTGAACGCGGCCACGTTCGACCGCATGGAAACCAACCGAAAGCGGCTCGACCAATGCGAGATGACGTGGTGCAAGCGTATCATTCAGGATCAGTTTTTCGGCTGGCAGCACGATCTGTTCTGCCAGTCCGCCATTCTGTTGCACGCCGAGCGTTTTGTTGTAGCGACAGGCGTTCAGCCGCCCTTTGCGACAAGACGAACACTGGCCGCAATTGGTGTAAGGCAGCACGATAACGCGTTTGCCCTTGGCATAGGCCGCACTCACGCCCTCCCCCGCTTCGACGATTTCGCCGCCGATTTCATGACCGGGAATGCGTGGCAGTTCTACCAGCGGGTTAAGCCCCTTGAACGTATTCAGATCGCTGCCGCAAAGCCCCACATGTTTGACGCTCACCCGGACATGGCCAGGCAACAGTGGCGCTTCCGTAATTTCAGCAAAACGAGTAACGTTCTCGCTCTCTATACGCAGAGCTTTGACCATCAGAATATTCCTGTCATTTTTATTGTATGAGGCAGATCAGGTTACGGCGCCGACCTGCCACGGTACGAATTCGTTATCGCCATAGTCATAGATTTCACTCAGCGTCTGCTCACCGGAAGCCACCGCGATGATGTGCTCGAAAATGCGCGTGCCGGACTCTTCAATGGTTTCATCGCCGGTGACGATGCCACCGCAATTGAAGTCCATATCTTCCTTCATGTGTTCGTACATTTCGGAATTGGTCGCGATCTTGATGCAGGGCGCAGGCTTGAAGCCCGAAACCGATCCGCGTCCTGTGGTAAAGCAGATCACGTTACAACCGCCCGCCACCTGTCCAGTCACAGCAACCGGGTCGTAGCCCGGCGTATCCATGAAAGTGAAACCCTGTTCGGTAACAGTTTCAGCAAATTCATAGACAGCCTTGAGCGGCATGGAGCCGCCCTTGGCAACAGCACCCAGCGACTTTTCAAGAATAGTGGTCAGGCCGCCGAGCTTGTTTCCATGCGATGGATTGTTGTTCAGCTCGTCGCCGTTGCGAGCCGTATAATCGCGCCACCAGTCGATGCGCTGAAGCAGCTTTTCCGCGACCGCAGGCGTGATTGCGCGGCGTGTCAGAAGGTGTTCCGCGCCATAGATTTCCGGTGTTTCCGAAAGAACGGTCGTGCCGCCATTGCGCACGATCAGATCAGATGCATAGCCCAGAGCCGGGTTTGCTGAAATACCGGAATAGCCGTCAGAACCACCGCATTCGAGTGCCACCTTGAGCTTCGACAAAGGCTGCGGCGTGCGCTTGGCGGAATTCACCAGCGGCAGCATTTCTTTGATCTCTGCAATCGCATGATCGATTGTCTTGCGGGTGCCGCCATGCTGCTGGATCGTCATGGTGCGCAGGCGTGTACCCTCTTCCATGCGATAATGTTCCATGATCGGCGCGATCTGGTTGGTTTCGCAGCCAAGACCAATCAAAAGAATGCCACCGAAATTCGGGTGCTTGGCATAACCCTGAATGGTACGGGTCAGCAGACGATAGCCTTCCGACTTGGTGTTCAGCGCACAGCCGCTGCCATGCGTGAGTGCCACCACGCCATCGACGTTTTCAAAACCATCCAGACCACCCATGCGGTTGAAGTAATCCGCAATGTAGCGAGACACGGTAGCAGAGCAATTTACCGATGAAATAACGCCGATATAGTTGCGCGTACCGACGCCACCGAAACCGCGATCATAACCCATGAACTGGCGGCGCTCCGCTTCCGGCAGCATACCGCGTTCTTCAATATCGACCGAAAACTGATGTTCATGCTCAGATGGCAGCATTGCGAGATTGTGCAGATGCACATGCTCACCCACCGCAATATCCTGAATGGCAACACCGATCACCTGTCCATATTTATGGACTTCTTTACCGGCCGCGATATCGCGCAAAGCTACCTTGTGACCGCGCCCGATCAGATCGCGCGCGATAACGTCACCCAGTCCGATCGGGTCGCCTGCGCGAACCGAAATACGCGCAACCGCCACATCGTCGGACGGATGCAAAAGGATTACCGGCGTCACAGCCGAGACAGCCTTGTCGTTCATTTTTCTGACCTCACTCCCAAAACCACTACAGCAAATGTTCGAGCCTAATCCCGAGGCTCGTTCTCCATCCATCGCTGCTTTGATGTATCCAGATGCGTTCGCATCGCTGCCTGCGCCAGAAGCGGATCCCTCGCCTCCAGTGCAGCATAAATCTTCTCATGCTCTGCCAAAGCATATTTCCATGTTTCGGCGTTCTCATATCGGGTACGCATTTGCGCGGTCAGCGGGCTATGCCGCTCGTCAAACAGATCACGAACGATGCGGGCAACAACCGAATTGCCCGATTGTTCGGCAATGATCAGATGAAACTGGCGATCCAGTTCAATCGGCTTGCGTTCCACTTCAATCTGTAGCCGCATCGCATCAAGATTGCCGCGCAGGCGTTCCAGCGCTTCCGTGTTGATCTGACTGCAAGCCATGATGACGGCACTGCCTTCGATCAGCGAGCGCGCCTGCATGATTTCGAGCGGGCTTTCGCCAATCGAACCGCCTTGTGCTGGGAGCCGTGTTTCCTCAGCTGCGACATAGATGCCAGAACCCATGCGGATTTCGACATTGCCTGCAATTTCAAGCGCGATCAGTGCTTCACGCAAGGAAGGGCGCGACACGCCCAGCTGATGCGCAAGTTCGCGCTCGGCAGGAAGTCTGCTTCCAGCCGGAAAATGGCCTTCGCGGATCAGCAGTCTGACCCGGTCGGCAATCTGTTGGTAAAGCCTCCGCGGTTCCACGGAGCCAATATGCTCGCTCATGCTCTCTCCCAAATTGGCCTTACCATATTTTGAAGATGCAAAAAGTGCAATATTAGCTATCTCGTTGTAATTACTGAATATCGGCAATTATGTCAGTTTTGTCGCACCACTTTTTAGATGGGTTTTAAACAGTGGCTTGACCAATTTCACCTGCTGGCGTAGCTATTTTAGTGAACTAAGGGAGGAATACATGACCGCGCAGCCATCGATTCTACAATTTGGAACGAGCCGTTTTCTGCTCGGACACGTGGATTTCTTCATTTCTGAAGCGCTGACCAAAGGGGACGCCATCGGAACGGTCGCAATCGTCCAAACAACCGCCAATCCTGAAAGCGCACGTCGCATTGAGGCGCTTAACAGCGGCGAAGGCTATCCGGTCATCATTCGCGGATTGCATAACGGCAAGCCCGTTGATGAAAAACATCAGGCAAAAAGCGTAAGTGCCGCCTATTCTGCTCACACCGACTGGCAAGCCATACGCGACCTGGGTGCAAAGGTTCAGGTTATCCTGTCCAATACTGGCGACAAAGGTTTTGAGCTGGATGCTGCTGACGATGTTTCCCTGCTGAGCGAAATCGACCGCCTGCCTAAAAGCTTTCCCGCAAAGTTGCTCGTGCTGCTGCATCATCGCTGGCAGATCAATCCAGATGCGCCGCTGTCGATTTTCCCGTGCGAGCTGATCTCGCGCAATGGCGACAAGCTGCGCTCGATTGTGCTTGGTCTCGCAGAAAGCTGGAGCCTGCCGAAAGCTTTCACGCAATGGATCGAAAGCAATTGTGTTTTTGCCAACAGCCTCGTTGACCGCATCGTATCAGAACCGATCGATCCGGTCGGTGCAATTGCCGAACCCTATGCGATATGGGCCATTGAACAGACAGACGGGCTAACGCTTCCCTGCACGCATCCTGACATCGTCGTGACGGACAATCTTGCGCTTTATGAGCGCCTGAAGCTCTACCTGCTTAATCTCGGTCACACTTTCATTGCCGAGCAATGGCTGAACGGTAATCATCCGAAGGATGAAATTGTGCTGGAAGCAATGAACGACCAAACGATCCGCAATGAACTTGAAGCACTTTGGCGTGAAGAAGTTCTGCCGGTTTTTGCCGCTGATGGCCTCGGCGAACAGGCGGAAGCCTATGTTGTTACCGTTCGCGAGCGCTTCCTCAACCCATTCCTCAAGCACCGCATTGCGGACATTGCCTCAAACCACACGGAAAAAAAGCAGCGCCGCTTTGCACCCATCATCGCTCGTGCAAAAGAACTTGGCCTTGAGCTAAAACAATCCCGCCTCAATTCGGCAATGAAATAAGCTGAACTAAAATTCGATATTCACTTCATCGTCACAACCATACGGATTGTGACGTAGAGGTTTGAAATAAAATAACGACGACATCCAAAAAAGATGCCGCCGCTCTTTATAAATATAAATATAATCTTATTAAAAATGACTATGAAAGCTCTTGAATTTGTTTCTGCCCTCTTCAGACTGAGCTTATCCTAACATTCAGGTCATAAAAGAGATACCGCAAAGCTGCTGCATCTATCATAGAGAAAGCAGCGATTATTTAGATACAAGAGTAAGATGAGCTAAAATAATCGACGCATTCATTTTTTGAAAGTCAAAAAAGACAATTTAAAATGGACGGCTTAACAATATGACGTCGCACCAATAGCAGAAACGTCAACAAAATGTAAACAGAGTGTCAACAATACACCCCTAACATTCACGTGAATATCATAATTCAAATAATTAGGTTTAAATGCTAAATTAAAATAACTTAATTTAGCATTTAACTATACAATCAATTAGATGATGCGGCGAACAACTCTTCAAAACGCGTCTTTGCGCGCGCTGGAAACTTCACCTCACGATAACTTTGCGGAAGCTCGGCTTCGCCAACCTTAATCAACATCACCATACCCATGCCGTAATGCGGCGAGCACTTGATGCCGTAAAAACCCGCCTGATCGAAAGTCACTTCGATCTCTTCGTTGATCTTGCCCTTAAAGCCCGGATTTCCCTCTGGAACCATCCCATCAACCGTCGCTGCATTATGGCTCTTATGGGTCGCAATGAATTTCACTTTATCGCCCGGCGCTAACTTCAAGAAGTCCGGTTCGAAAACCATTGAACCTTTTTCACCACGGTTCATCATCTTGACTTCAAACGTTTCAGCCAAAGCTGGAAATGCAGAAGCAACCATCAACGCGGCGGCCAGAAAAAGTCGTTTGCTCATTGTCATGCCAATCATGTTTATGCGGATTGTTTAAGTTCAAGCTTCGGATGGCTCGGTGCGCGATAACGAATATGGCAGCGATCCACCCCCTCATATTCCACCTCAACCTCAACACCGAATACCTTGCGGATGCATTCGGCCCGAAGCACGTCACGCGGAGTTCCTAAAGCAACGAGCCGCCCTTTATCCATGACGGCTATACGATCACAAAACATCGCCGCATGGTTCAAATCATGGAGTGCCGCAACCACTGTCAGCTTCTGTCGGCTGACAAGATCAAGCAGGCCAATTTGATGGCCAATATCGAGATGGTTTGTTGGTTCGTCCAGAAGCAAGATTTGCGGCTCTTGTGCCAGCGCGCGTGCAATGTGCACACGCTGCCTCTCACCACCTGAAAGCGTATGCCAGTAACGATCTGCGAGATGCGTCATATCAACATTGGCAAGCGCACGATCCACGATCACGTCGTCTTCGGAGGACCATGGAGAAAGTGCGCCGAGATAAGGAGTACGTCCAAGCTCGACTGCTTGCCGTGCTGTTATGCGATCAGTCGTACCAGCCTGCTGTTCAACCAATGCGAGCTTGCGTGCAATCTCCCGGCGATTGAGTTTATGGATGGGCATTCCGCCCAGCTTCACCTCGCCAGAACGGCTGCGACGAACTCCAGAAAGAAGTGACAGAAAGCTGGTCTTGCCCGACCCATTTGGCCCAATAATGCCAAGAAATTCGCCTTCTTTCACATCAAGCGATACGTCGCGCAGGATTTCGACACCGCCTGCTGACCAACAAACATTATGCGTTAAAAGCATCATGACTGTGCCCTTCTCTGCCCAAGAAGAAATGCAAAAGCGGGCGCACCGAACAGAGCCGTTATAACCCCAATAGGCAGAACCTGCCCCGGAATGATGATGCGAGAGAGAATATCGGCAACAATCATGAAAATTGCGCCTATGAGTGCTGAAGCAGGCAATAATCGCCCATGACGGACGCCAACGACCATCCTTGCTGCATGAGGTATGACCAGCCCGATAAAGCCAATCGAGCCCACAATGGAAACCATAACTGCCGTCATCATGGCACTGACGCCAATCAAAACGGCATAGACGCGGCGCACAGGAATGCCAAGCGATGCAGCCGACTCCGAGCCAAACGTGAATGCATCAAGGGCGCGCGCATGCCACAGGCAAATAGCAAGACCCACGATGCAAGCTGGTAGCGCAAGCGTGACATCAGGCCAGCGCACACCTGAAAGATTGCCCAGCAGCCAGAACATGATGCCGCGTGCCTGTTCCGCATTTGCGGCTTTGGTGACAATGAATGAGGTGAGCGCGTTGAAAAGCTGCGAGCCTGCAATGCCCGCGAGGATGATTGCGCTGTTTCCCCGCCCTGCGCGAAGTGCCAGCAGTGAAACAAGCGAGAATGCAATGATCGCACCAATGAAAGCGCCCACCGAGAGCGAAAGTATACCAGCACCTATACCGAGGATTGCAACCGCGACGGCACCTGTCGATGCCCCGGCGGAGATACCTAGAATATAAGGATCAGCCAGAGAGTTCCGCAGCAGGGATTGCAGAACGACACCCGATATTGCAAGAGCCGCACCGCAACAAGCCGCGACTACCGCACGGCTTAAGCGATAACTCCAGATAATGCCTTCATCAATCGGCTCAATCGGATAACCAGCATTCCACACGCGGTTGGCAATAGTCTTTGCCACCACGTCGAGAGGTATAGACGTTTCGCCGATGGCGGCGCCCAGCCACAGCGCGCCGAGCAACAAGACAAGCGCCAGAATGCCAAAAAGCAGCCTGCTGCTTGAGCTTCTCGAAGTCAGAATTCCGGCTGTGGCTGAGCGCGTTGTCACTTGTTCAGGCCTGAAGCTGCGATGGCATCAGCCAGTGTTTCAATGCCTTCGATAGTGCGGATGGTCGGATTCATTGCCTGTGCGTCCATATCGAATACATGGCCATCCTTCACCGCAGGCATGAGGCTTGCAACCGGATCAGTCTTCAGGAATTCCCGCTTAACTGCAACATCATCAGCAGGGAAACGGCGACGATCCATAGTGCCCGCAACAATTATCGTTGGATTGGCTTTGGCAATGGTTTCCCAGCCAACAGTCGGCCACTCTTCTTCACTATCAATGATATTGTTGATGCCAAGTGTTTTCAGAATATAGGCTGGAGCACCGTTCTTGCCCGCAACATAAGGATCAATGTCTAGCTCTGCACTGGAGAACCAGACAACAGCCGACAGTTTGCCATCCGCAGAGGCGATCTTCTTACGTGCTGCGTCTTCACGTGCTTTGAGATCAGCAACAACCTTCGCGCCACGGTCCTGCACATTGAAAATCTGTGCTAGTTCGTCGATTTCCTGATAGACCTGATCCATGGTGAAAGCGTCGTGACGCACGCCATCACCACCATCCGAATTGTCTTTTCCGATGCAATCGGCTGGAGACGTATAAACTGGAACACCCAATTCTTCGAACTGCTCGGCCTTCGCAACAACGCCCTCTGGTCCAATCTGCCATTGGAACTGATTGGCAACGAGATCAGGCTTTTCCGCCAGAATGCTCTCAAAGCTCGGATCATTATCCGCGAGACGCTTTACCTTGGCATTGGCTTCTTCATAGCCCTTGAGAACAGGTCCGACCCACAAGGCCGTACCAACCATTTTATCACCGAGGCCCAGAAGATACATAATTTCTGCGCTGCTCTGACCAACAGCAACTGCACGTTCTGGTGCATGTTTAAACGTCACGTCGCGCGCGCAGTTTTTCAACGTCAGCGGATACTGCGTTTCGGCTGCTTCAGCCGCAAAACCAGTTACGAAAAGACTTGCAGCGCCGATGATTGCGCCGAACGGCAACTTGCCGATAAGTTTCATTTGAATCCCCGAAATGATGTGAGAAAAGCCGTATCAAACGGCGGATTTGATCCGGCGCGTATAGAGACCGGACATATCCGGGGATATGAATGACAAAGGGAAGCAACGTCCTGCGACGTTAAAAGCTGTCATAACCAACTCCTGCACCGGGCATCCCCGCCCGTGACAATGGACTACGTTAGACGGCAGGTCTCCTGGCTCACGAATATTCGCTGTTCATCTGCCTTCCCGAGTTAAACTCAGTGGCATGACGCCTTTGGGCGTCACAGGGATGAACGGCAATCCGCTTACAGTTGCGGGGGCAGCCACGGTCTCGGTCCCTTTTGGGTCGTCCTCACCGTGTTCCCTATTAATCCCCTTCGCTCTCGGTCGGGGAACCGTCGTAACTCTATTACGTTCTGGTATCCGCAAGGTCAAGCAACTGAAACCACTAAATCATCGATAAAAAATTGCTTAGACTTTATGCTAATGAACCAGCTCTTAAACAGTCACGTGCTGGCGTATTGTAAATCCCTGTTGTAACCTCCAAATTAGGAGTCTTCACCTTGGGAGAGGTGAAGTTTTTTGAGGAGGGCTATCGACAAGATAGCAGCGCAATGCACACAAAGTGCATTCTGGGAGGATTTATGCGTAAATGGATTTTGGCCATTTCGTCGGTGGCAGCGCTTGCAATCGCCAGTGCAGCATCTGCTGAAGACTATAAGGTTTTGGCACCTGCAGCACCGGGTGGCGGCTGGGATCAGACCGCACGCACCATGCAGAGCGTGTTGCAGGACGAGAAAATTTCTGGCAGCGTTCAGGTTATCAATGTTCCCGGTGCGGGTGGCACGATTGGGCTTGCGCAGTTCGTTAATCAGAATAAGGGTGATCCAAGCCAGCTTATTGTGGGCGGCTATGTTATGGTTGGCGCGATCTTAACCAACAATTCCCCTGTTAATCTCGATGCTATTACGCCGATTGCGCGCCTGACCGGCGAATATGAGGCCATCGTTGTCCCAGCATCTTCCGACATTCAGAACCTTGGTGATTTGGTCACAAAGCTGAAAGCAGATCCCGGCTCGGTCTCATGGGGCGGCGGTTCGGCTGGTGGTACGGACCACATAACAGCCGGGCTTTTTGCAAAAGCAGTTGGTGTTGATCCTACAAAAGTGAACTACATCGCATTTTCCGGGGGCGGTGAAGCCCTCGCCGCAATCCTTGGCAATCAGGTGACTGTCGGCATTTCCGGCTATGGCGAGTTTGATCCACAGATTAAGGCTGGCACGCTGCGCATCATCGGTATTTCCAGCGATGAGCGTATTGAAGGCATAGATTCACCAACCTTCAAGGAGGGGGGCGTTGATGTTTCAATCCAGAACTGGCGCATGGTAGGTGCAGCACCAGACATTACCGCTGAGCAAGAAGCGGCCATCAATGCCGACGTTGAAAAGATGGTGAAGTCTGAATCCTGGCAGAAAGCACTGAAAGATAAGGGCTGGGCAGACACCTATCTTGCGGGGGACGATTTCAAGGAACAGCTTAAGAAAGACGTCACCGCAACGGGAACAATCCTCAAGGATATTGGCCTCGTAAAATGACCATAACTGAAAAAGAGGGAGAGCGCCGTTCCACTGGAACGGCGCCTGATTACGCAGCTCTTGTCATAGCTTTTATTCTAGGCGCGGTTGCAGTGGCCATCGCGTGGTCAACCGCCTATGGCAATAATGTTCTCTCATACTCGCCCGTCGGACCGAAAACAGTTCCCTACATCATAGCGAGCGGACTATTCATTCTGTCAATTTGGACTGTGATCAGCGCATTTAAACGCGAGTTTCCGGACCGTGAACACCAAGAGATCGCACCCATGGCGTGGATTGTCGGCGGGCTGGTTATCCAGATGCTGACGATGAAAACGCTTGGCTTTTCCATTGCGACGGGATTGCTTTTTGCGGCAACGGCTCGCGGATTTGGTTATCGCAAATTCTGGTTCAGCGTACCTGTCGGCATCATCTTCGCATTCATAATCTGGTTCATTTTTGCACGCGGCCTTCAGCTTTCCCTACCATCGGGCTGGCTTGAACACTTTGTTTAAGGCGAAAGTATATGGATACAGTCAGCCTTCTCGCAAGCGGTCTTCTGGTAGCGCTTGAACCCGCCAATCTACTCTATGCGCTAATTGGCGTCACGCTTGGCACCGCCGTCGGTGTACTTCCGGGCATCGGCCCCGCGCTCACTGTAGCGCTGCTTTTACCTGTCACCTACAAGCTAGACCCCGCTGGCTCGCTCATCATGTTTGCCGGTATTTACTATGGCGGCATGTATGGCGGCTCAACCACCTCGATCCTGCTCAATACGCCCGGAGAAAGCGCTTCAATCGTCACGGCATTGGAGGGCAATAAAATGGCCCGGGCGGGGCGGGGCGGGCCAGCACTCGCAACCGCTGCCATCGGCTCGTTTATTGCAGGTCTGATTGCAACGCTCGCCCTCGCCTTTGTGGCCCCTTGGGTGGTAAAATTCGCCCTCTCCTTCGGGCCTTCCGAATATTTCGCGCTGATGCTCCTCGCCTTCATGACCGTATCTGCGGCTTTCGGCGATTCCACATTGCGCGGCCTTACTTCACTTTTCATCGGTCTGACACTTGGCCTAATCGGTATTGATCAACTGACCGGACAAGCGCGTCTCGTGATGGGAACACCGAACCTGCTCGACGGCATCAATGTGACCACGCTTGCAGTTGCACTATTTGCAATCGGTGAAACGCTTGCGGTTGTGTCGAAGAAGCTAAGCCCCGACGATGAAGTCATCGCTGTCAAAGGCTCTGTCTGGATGACCAAAAACGATTGGAAGCGTTCGTGGATGCCATGGCTGCGCGGCACGGCTATCGGCTTTCCGATTGGAGCGATGCCTGCTGGTGGTGCAGACGTCTCGAGCTTCCTCTCCTATTCAGCAGAACGGCAGTTTTCCAAACATCCTGAAGAGTTCGGCAAAGGTGCCATTGAAGGCGTCGCAGGCCCGGAAGCCGCCAACAACGCATCAGCTGCGGGCACGCTTGTACCGCTGCTCACGCTCGGCCTTCCAACCACTGCAACGGCCGCAATCATGCTGGCTGGTTTTCAGCAGTTCGGCTTGCAGCCCGGGCCATTGCTGTTTGTAACCAATGCATCATTGGTATGGGGGCTTGTTGCCAGTCTTCTCGTTGCCAATCTGATGCTACTGGTTCTTAACCTGCCTCTGATCGGGCTGTGGGTTAAGATGCTGACGATCCCGCGCCACTGGCTCTATGCAGGCATTCTGGTGTTCGCAACGCTTGGAACAATCGGAGCGAATGCATCAACGTCGATGCTATTTGGTCTGCCAGTATCGTTCGAGTTGGGCTTACTGTTAGCTTTCGGCTTGCTCGGCTATGTGCTGCGCCGCTTCTCATATCCGATAGCTCCAGTTGTCGTCGGACTAATCCTTGGACCAATGGCCGAAAAAAGCCTGCGACAGGCGCTTCAGATCAGTCAAGGCAATCCAATGACGCTCGTCAATTCGTGGGTATCGATCACACTCATTACTTTGGCTATCGCCGCAGTGGTGGTGCCGATGATAATGCGCAGCCGTGGCAAAGGCGACATGCTCAAGCAGATGGCAACGGACGAAGATTAATACCAAAAAGCCCCGGGAAACCGGGGCTTTTATTTACTCATGAATTTTGCGGAACTGAGCCACGTCGATACCAAGTGTCTCAAGGTCTTTTGCCATCGGCTGATGGCCAACTCGCAGTGCAGCAGAAGCGCGCACGGCACTACCAAATTGTGCAAATGCACGACCGAAACGATTATTCAAACGGGCAAACATTTTCATCTCCATCGCGGACACATTGCTGAATTAGTCCGCAATTCTTAGATGGTGCTATGCAACTTCTATTTGAAGGCATCACTTTGCATAAGTGCCATGCAAAATCTGCATGTACTGATAATTCTCTTTATTGATTGGGATCAATGAGTGTTGCTCATTCCACTGACAAACTATGCCTATCAAAGGAAGGAGAAAATCATGTCCAACACACCTCATACACTCGGTGAAGAGTTCCCGGGACAGTTGGTCGCTATTCATGCCTTGAAGGCGGCAGACCCTCGTTTCGCACGCATTCTGGAGGAGTATGACACAGTCAACGACCGTATTCACCGTGCCGAAACGAAGATATCACCTGTTAGTCAGGAAGAGGAAACAAACCTGCGTAAGCAGCGGCTTGCACTTAAAGATACTATTGAACAGGCGTTAGCCCAATAATTAATTGGCCTTACCGAAGGATAGCGGCGTCATCGATTAATCGCCGCTGTCTGGCCTTACGGATTGCTCCATTTTTACAACTGCAATAAGCATTACGACAGCGATCATAGTGGCCAAAATTGCGATATGCCACAAGCCAAGACCACTTGCGAGGCCTATGGCAGCAGCAAGCCACATACCCGCACCTGTCGTAATGCCTGTAATTTGGCCCTTAGCAAAAATGATAAATCCCGCCGCAAGGAACGCCACGCCGCTGGTGATTGCTTCGACAAGACGCGAAGGGTCCATGCGAATATTCTGATCGTCAAAAACCGGTATATTCACAAGCTCAAGCGATACAATTGTGAAGGTGGCCGATGCAAGACAGACCATCATATGGGTCTTCAACCCTGCCGGTCGCTTTCGCCACTCTCTTTCGAGGCCAATAATTGCACCAAGAAAAGTTGCCAGCAACATTCTAGCCAAAACAACTGGCAGACTCAACATATTATCGTGTGTGAATTCAGCCCAGAATTGATCCATGCTCTGAAACGAGCTTAACAGGCTTTTGTTCCGGCAAGTGGAAGCAATGATTTTTTAATTTAAAAGTACGGAAATTAGATGGTACGGACGGGTGGATTCGAACCACCGACCTCAGGAGCCACAATCCTGCGCTCTAACCAACTGAGCTACGACCGCGTACCTAAATCTCAACGAACTTTCTTGCGATGTCCGCTGACAGGGGGTCACATACGGAGAATCGAACCACATTGCAAGTGATTAAAACGATCTTTTTTGAAGATTTCCCCGATTGTTAGCTCGAAACCCGTAATCACTAAAATTCTACGCAATCCGGTTACCAAGTTTTATGCATGGTTGTGCATAAACAAGGATTATTCACCGAGACATAAAATTGGCTTACCTACATTAACTAATGAAATAGAAAATCAGGCCCATATCAAAGGCGAATATAGACCACTCCTCACAAGAAGCTTATTAAAGAGTTATTAATTGGCACTCTGAGTGACCACGAGAACAGTTAAAGGACCGGTATGTCAGGATCATACCCATTCATTGATGTAGTCGCGCTAGACAATATCAGCGAAGGCTTTGCCAGAGGCGATGCTCAGCTTGTGCTGACGCGTGACCTAACGACTGTCCTTTGGATCAATGGTTCCGGCGCCAAACTCTTCGGCTTTGAACGCATCCAAGACATTATTGGCGGCCAACTCGAACTACCCATTGCAACGCGCCGCCAGATCGCGGGTGCCAGCAGTGAAACGGCGAGCGTGCCACGCATCGTCTCTGTGCGCCTCAATTCCGGGCTTCGTTCAGAAATTATACGTCTACACGTTTCGCGTCTCACAATGCCGGACGGCATTGAAGCGTTATTGCTTACGTCAGAACAAGAAGGCCATACGCCGAATGCCCTTATTGCTGGTCTCAGCGATGATACGACCCATGTAGCACTCATAGACGATAAAGCTCAGTTGATTGCTACAAGCGAGCACTTCGCAGCGCTCGATATTTCCGTTTCAACACTTGAAGACCTAATCATCGAAACGCGCGATGCAGCCGAACGGATCGTGAAGCGCCGCATTCGTGCCGGAAAAAACTCAGTCCCCGGCGCAATTGCCAAGCTCACCGACAATCCTGCCATGCATCTCATCTGTATGGTAGGTGAAGCGACAACCGCGATCAAAACGGATACGCCCGCAATAGCTGCGATCGTTGAAGATGAGAAAGAGGCTGAAAAGCCCACCGCTCCGAAAAACTTCGTTTTTGATGCAGAGGGATCGCCTGCTCGCTTCATCTGGAAGGTTGATGCAGAAGGCACATTTACCGAAGTCTCACCGGAACTGGGTAATATCATCGGACCGAACGCAGCAGATGTTGTTGGTCGACGCTTTGCAGAAGTGGCTAATGTTTTCGGCTTCGATGCCGATGGCAGCATCAGCGCGCTCTTAAAACAGCGTGATACATGGTCAGGCAAGAAACTTCTCTGGCCCGTTGAAGGCACGAGCTTGCGCGTGCCGGTAGAACTTGCAGCACTGCCCGTCTATTCGCGTGATCGCGAATTTATTGGCTTCCGCGGCTTTGGCCTTGTTCGTCCTGAAGACGCAGAACAAGACCCGGAAACAATTGGTACCGTCCTCGCAGGCGGAACGCCGACAAAACGAGACGCGGCACCGACTATTCAGGAAATGCTTAGTGCCGATGATGAAGACGATATTCTGGCTCTTTCAGAAGAAATCGCCAATGATGATCGGCCTGAAGCAAAGCACAACCAATCAGAAGCCCCAACGCTTCCGTTAGAACTGACACCAAATCCCGGCCGCCGCGAATCTGACAAGGTCATTGAGTTGCTCAATGCGGCAGCGCGCGGAAAACTGGAAGCCGATCAGGCAAAGCACCAAAAAGGCAAAGAACAGCGCCCGGAAGGTGGCTTGACCACGATGGAGCGCAATGCGTTTCGCGAAATTGCGGATCGGCTGCGCAAGCAGGGACTGGCAAAATCGCGTCAGGACAAAGATGCCTTGCCGGACGACGCTGCACATACGCCACCTGCAGCAGAGCGCGTTGCGCCTGTAGCACTTGTATCGGAAAACACATCCGTTGCGGATGAGATGTCGACGCCTGCAATACCTGCGAAACAGCAGCTTGCTGACGAAACCGCACTGCTAGCCAATCTTCCTATCCCCGTTATCATTCATTCAGGCGATATAATCCATTACGTCAATCAGTCTCTTTTAGACCTGACTGGCTATGCAGCGCTGACCGAGATTCAACAGGCTGGCGGCATCGCGATCCTATTCAACAGTGACCGAAATGACGACGAGAAAGCCGATGGCATGGTCCTGCGCCATGCTGATGGTAGTGAAGAGCCTGTAGAGGCACATCTGAACGCCATTAACTGGCGAGACGGCCGCGCTTTGATGCTCAGCCTCATGCCGATGACGAGCGCTACAACTGTTAGCGTGACTGAGAATGTGGATCAGCGAGCACTTCAAGGGCACATAGAAGAGCTCAAAACCATTCTTGATACGGCCACAGATGGCGTCGTGCTCATCGACACGGACGGGCGCATGCGGTCTATGAACCATTCCGCAGCAGCTTTATTCGGCTATGATCAGGCTGATACCGAAGGCAAATTCTTCTCAATGCTCTTTGCCATCGAGAGTCAGCGCGCAGCGATGGACTATCTCCATAGCCTATCCGACAATGGTGTTCTCAGCGTTCTCAATGATGGGCGTGAAGTCATTGGCCGCGAAGCACAAGGTGGTTTCATTCCGTTGTTCATGACGATGGGCAAGCTCCCTCATACAAGCGGATTCTGCGCTGTTCTGCGCGACATAACGCAGTGGAAACGCACCGAAGAAGAGCTAACAAATGCCCGCAAGGAAGCCGAGCGTGCATCCAATCAGAAAACCGAGTTTCTTGCCCGTATCAGCCATGAAATCCGCACACCGCTGAATGCGATCATCGGGTTTTCCGAGCTGATGTCTGACGAAAAATTCGGCCCGATTGGCAATGAGCGCTATTGTGATTATCTGCGCGACATTAACCGTTCGGGCAATCACGTTCTGGCCTTGGTCAATGATCTGCTCGATATCTCGAAGATCGAAGCAGGCGGCGTCGACATGCAATTCGAAGCGGTTTCACTCAACGACGCAATTGGCGAAGCAATTGCGTTGATGCAGCCGCAAGCCAATCGTGAACGCGTGATTATCCGCTCCAGCTTCCAGTCGAACCTGCCCGATATCGTTGCCGATGCACGTTCGATTAAGCAGGTTGCGCTTAACCTGCTTTCTAATGCCGTGCGCTTCACTGCAACAGGCGGGCAAGTGATCGTTTCAACCAATTACGAACTGAACGGCGATGTCGTGATGCGTGTTCGTGATACTGGCGTTGGCATGACCAAGGCTGAAATTGAGCAAGCGCTTAAGCCGTTCCGTCAGGTTAATACCATGCAACGCCGTCAAACTGAGAGCGCGAAAGACTGGCGTAATGAAGGTACGGGGCTTGGACTTCCACTGACCAAGGCGATGGTTGAAGCCAATCGCGCTCAGTTTACAATCGACTCTACTCCCGGTCAGGGAACTGTCGTAGAAATCGTTTTCCCTCCGACACGCGTTCTGGCGGACTAATTCTAAAAAGTTTGAAGCCCTCTCGTTGGAGGGCTTTTTCGATTGGTCAAAAAAAACGCCGGTATAAACCAGCGTTGGAGAATCTCAGAGACAAAGAGACACAGAAGCAGACATGGGCGAAGCTGAGGTAGCTCGATCATAGCTCAGTGTTGCGCTCTTTATCCCGCCAAACCCGTTAATAGGGCGTTAAATATGGGTGCTTGGATTCAGACATTAGAAACTCGCGTAAAATCAGGGTTAATTTCTTAGAAACAATTGTTTAACCATAGGCAGGAATCAGCATAGGCGGCTTTGCTTTGCCACAGTGCTGAGTTAGATTACGAAATATGTCTCACTGATAGGATGGTTGATGCGCTGGCCCCGATTTATGCGCCTTATTATTGCGGTCATCATTCTTGGTGCAGCAGCGGTGGCCACCCTGCTCGCGGTCATACCGTTTATCGTCTCGACCGATGCTATCCGTATTCGCGTTGCTCAGGAGATCAGCGCATGGACCGGCTATAGCGTGGAACTGCGTGAAGCACCCCGTTTGCGGGTGTTTCCAGTTTTGCGTGCGTCGCTTGATGGGGTGACGCTGAGCAAACTATCCGATCCGGGCGCAAAGCCCTTTATGAGTGCCAATCGTATTGAAATCGAGCTTTCTCCGCTTGATGCCATCATGGGGCGGCTGTCATTTTCTGAAACGCAAATTGTCAGGCCACATTTTAATATCGGTGGGCCGGTTGATAATTTTGCGGAACTTTTGGATGCGATTGCAAGTTCGAATGGCCGACTTGGCACCGCGATCCGCGCGCAGCGCGCCTTGCAGCAGAACGGTGCCGATGACAAAGCCCTTGCGGCACAGCAAGCGTCTCAGCCGTTTGGTCGCGTTGTTCTTCGCGATGGAACGATCTCGTTCAATGATCCAGAATCGCAGGAAGAGCCGAAGGACGATCAGCAGATCACCAAGCTGAATGCCACACTTGAATGGCCGCGCACTTCAAGCGCTGCAACGCTGCGTGGCAGCGCGCTGTGGCGCGGTGAAAATACGCAATTCAGCCTGACAGCAGCCCAAGCCTTGCCGCTTCTTGCAGGTGGTATCTCTGATGTAACGGCGAGTTTCACGTCAACGCCTCTCAACATCACCTTTGAGGGCAAAGCCAACATTTCCAATGATCGTTTCTTTGAAGGCGCGTTGAGCGCTAAAACGCCTTCATTGAGCAATTCTCTGCGATGGCTGGCGCTGCCACCTGTGGCTGGCAGCACGGAAATTGGAGCCTTTTCTCTTGATTCCACAATCACATCGACCCCGCGCCGTCTGAAATTCGACAATGTCGAAATGGCAACCGACGAGAGTCCGGCAAAAGGTGTGATTGAAGTTGGTTTTGAGCAGGATACGCCTGCAATTACCGGAACGCTGGCTTTTGAAAAGCTCAATCTGCGACGTCTTTTTTCGATCTTTGTGCCACTGCCTGAAAACCAGCCACGTTCGCCAAGCGATCGCGATCTGAATGAGCGCGACATAATCAATACAAGCTTCATCAACCGATCAGAGCTCGACCTTCGCCTTTCCGCACAAACAGCCACCGCAGGACCGGTCACGATGACAGGTGTTGCAGCGGCTGTGCAGATCAGAGGCGGTCGTGCAATGTTCGACATTGGTGATGCCAAAGCCTTCAATGGCATTCTACAGGCCAATCTTCAGATTGTGCGTGATCTCAAAACAGCAACCGGTGAATTGCGCTTCAATGCGTCTGATATTGATAGTTCACAGCTCTTTGCAGCACTCGGCTTCGAGAAGCCCTTCGTCAATGGCAAAGGCAATGTCTCACTATTCATGAAGGCTCCTGCAAACCGTTGGTCAGGCTTGCTTAATAATGCGCAGGGCAATGTCTCAGTGCAATTGAACAACGGCCAAATGCAAGGCTTCTCAGTTCAGGATTTTCTGACAAAAGCCGAGAGTCAGGGCTTTTTCGCGCTTGAGCGGCAGGAGAATGTATCCTTGGCTTTCAATCGCCTTGATATGAAAGCAAATCTTTCCGATGGCGTTGCATCATTGGAAAATGCAACGCTTGTCACATCGCAAGGCACGCTTAATCTTGCTGGCATTGTGCCATTTGTAGATCGCAGTCTGGCACTGAGTGGCGAAGTTATTTTCCCCGATAGCCAACCTCAGCAACAGCAGGAGAATACAGATAGCCAGCAGGCTCAACCTTCGCCGGTGAAGCCGCCATTGCATTTCTTCGTTGGCGGTTCATGGGATCGTCCCTTTATTTCCCCAGCGACCATGGGGAGCGGAACAGCGCAGTAATCTGCGCCGTTCCTTGTTCGTTTACCCCATACGGAATGCTGCTTGCTCGTCGCGACGGCGCTGCACTTCACGGCGCTTGTTAACAACCGACGCAATGATCACGCCCGCTGTCACGATTGCGATCAAGATGGTGCAAACCGCATTGATTTCCGGTGTCACACCAAGCCGAACCTGCGAGTAGATTTTCATCGGCAGCGTAGTTGCGCCCGGACCCGAGGTGAAGCTTGCGATCACCAGATCGTCCAGCGAAAGCGTGAAAGCGAGCATCCAGCCGGAAACAACCGCTGGCAGGATCACTGGAAGAGTAATCTTCATAAAAGTGGTGACAGGCGGCGCACCGAGATCCATCGCCGCCTCTTCCAGCGAACGGTCAAAGCTCACCAGACGTGACTGCACCACCACGGCCACAAAACACATTGAGAATGTGATATGTGCCAGCGTTACCGTCCAAAAACCACGGTCAAAGTTCATCGCCACGAACAATAGCAATAGCGAAAGGCCAGTGATGACGTCCGGCATAACCAGAGGTGCATAGACCATGCCAGAGAACAGGATACGTCCGCGAAACCGCGTGTATCGTGTCAGTGCCAAGGCTGCCAGCGTGCCAAGCAGAGTTGCAACCGTTGCCGACAAAAGCCCCACGCGGATTGTCACCCACGCTGCATCCATCAGCGCCTGATTGCGGAACAGTTCGCCATACCACTTGGTCGAGAACCCCGCCCAAACGGTCACAAGGCGGGATTCGTTAAACGAATAAATGACCAGCAGAACAATCGGCAGATAGAGGAAAGCAAAGCCGAGCGCGACTGAGGCGATATTAAAACGGGACCAGTTGTTCTGCATCTTATTTCCCCTTCTCCTGCTGGCGCGCCTGCACCTGCTGGAAAATCACAATTGGCACAATCAACAAGAGCAGCAGCACCACTGCCACAGCTGAAGAAACTGGCCAGTCGCGATTGGAGAAGAACTCACTCCAGATTGTTTTACCGATCATCAATGTCTGCGATCCGCCCAAAAGATCAGGGATCACGAACTCGCCAACTGCCGGAATGAAAACAAGGAAGCAACCCGCCACAACACCCGCAAGCGACAATGGGAAAGTGATCTTCCAAAATGCTGAGAACGCCGTGCAGCCGAGATCTTGAGCGGCTTCGATCAGCGAATAATCCATTTTCTCAAGCGCCGAATAAATCGGCAAAATCATGAAGGGCAGATAAGAATAAACGATACCAATGAAAATCGCCGTGTCTGTGTTCAGGATATTAAGCGGCGTATCAATGACATTCAGGCACATCAGGAACTGGTTGAGCAGGCCTTCTGGCTTCAAAATACCGATCCACGCATAGACGCGGATGAGGAAGGACGTCCAGAACGGCAGAATAACCAGCATCAATAGCGTAGCACGAAGGCTCTGCGGCGCACGCGCTATGCCATAGGCCATCGGATAGCCCACCAGCAGCGCCAGAACAGTCGAGATTGCAGCAATTCGCAGGCTCGACAAATAGGCTTTGTAATAAAGCGGATCGTCTACAAGCCATAAATAATTGTCGAACGAGAGCTGCTTCACCTTTTCCCAAGCGGCAGCGAAACCCTGTGTCACATCAACCGTTGGCTGATAGGGCGGAATAGCCATCGTGACTTCGGAGAGTGAAATCTTGAAAACGATAAAAAATGGAACCAGAAAGAACAGCAGCAGCCAAAAGTATGGCACTGCAATCACGAGACGACTGGTTATGGAAGCAATCAGCTTTTGCATGTGCCTCCCCTCCTTAAGCCGTCAGCACCAGACCGGCATCGGTGTCAAATGAAACCCATACACGCTCATCATAGGTTAGCGGGTTTTCCGTCTTACGCACGGCATTCAGACTTGCAGCCTTAATGGTACGGCCATTTTCGAGGCGAACGTGGAAAACCGTCATATCGCCGAAATAGGCAATATCCCAAAGCTCGCCTTCAACTGCATTGACGGACGTTTCTTCCGGCTTCTCGCGGGTGATCCGCGTCTTTTCAGGACGCACCGCATACCAGACCTTTTGGCCAGCGCTCAGCTGCTCGCGGGTTTCGGTCTGAATGTGAAAGCCGAATTTCTCAGTGGCGATTTCTGCCTCACCATTCGCGGCTTTGACCACTTCGCCTTCGATGATATTCACATTACCGATGAAGTCGGCCACGAACTTGGAACCGGGCGCTTCATAAACTTCAGCCGGTGTTGCCACCTGCATGATACGGCCTTTGTCCATGACGGCAATGCGATCGGACATGGTCATGGCTTCTTCCTGATCGTGGGTGACCACCATGAAAGTGAGACCCAGCTTAACCTGCAAATCCATCAGTTCGAATTGTGTTTCTTCACGCAGCTTTTTGTCGAGTGCGCCTAGCGGCTCATCCAGCAGCAGCACTTTCGGACGCTTGGCAACCGCACGAGCCAATGCCACTCGCTGACGCTGACCGCCGGAAAGCTGGTGCGGCTTGCGTTTGCCATATTGCTCAAGCTTCACGAGTTTCAGCATTTCAGCAACGCGCGCGTCGATTTCCGACTTCGCCATACCGTCCTGCTTGAGACCAAAAGCAATGTTCTTCTCAACCGTCATATGCGGGAAGAGTGCATAGGACTGGAACATCATATTGACCGGGCGCTTATAAGGAGGAATGCCGCGCATATCCTGACCATCAAGCGTGATACGGCCAGAGGTTGGCTCTTCAAAGCCCGCCAGCATGCGCATCAGCGTGGTCTTACCGCAACCGGAAGCGCCCAAAAGCGAAAAGAACTCTCGATTAAAGACATTGAGCGACAGATTATCAACGGCAGTAAAATCGCCGAAAATCTTCGTTACATTCTCAAATGAAATATAAGGCTTCGCTGCCGGATCATTCCAAGGCGCGAATTTGCGGCGAAAACTGCCAAAAGATTCCATTCCGTTCCCCTATCGCTCTATCAGGAACCTGACATTCACAGGCAAGGCCTGCCATTAAGGTATATTTTAAGACGTAGAGCGGCCCTCCTGTATGAACAGTGAGCCGCTCTCAATTTCAACGCTTAACGCGCCGGTTATAGTGCTGATCAGATTTGATCAGCACTATAATTGTTTGTTTTAACGCGCATCTTATCCGAAAACCGTTTCACACTTTTCGGGATGCGCTCTAATCAAGCCGTCTTACGATTTAACTATTACTGGCCTGTGACAATCTTGGTCCAGGCGCGTGTAACATAGCGCTGTGTCTTCTGATCATAAGGCGTTGGCACGAAAAGCTTTTTCAGCACGTCTTCGCTTGGATAGATTTCTGGATCATCCAGAATTTCCTTGTCGATGAATTCCTGCGAAGCCTTGTTGCCGTTTGCGTAGAAGACGAAGTTCGATGCCTTGGCAGCAACTTCCGGACGCATGATATAATTCATGAATTCAAGCGCTTCTGGCACATGCTTTGAATCAGCAGGGATCGCCATCTGGTCAAACCACATCAGCGCACCTTCCTTCGGGATCGAATAACCGATCTCTACGCCTTGATTGGCTTTTTCTGCACGATCACGCGCCTGAAAAATATCACCCGAATAGCCAATGGCCATGCAGATGTCGCCGTTTGCCAGCGCATTGATATATTCCGACGAGTGGAACTTGCGGATATTTGGCCGGATCTTGAGATAAAGCTCCTGCGCCTTTTCCATATCTTCAGACGATGGGGAATTTGGATCAAGACCGAGATAGTTCAGAGCTGGGCGCAGCATTTCGCTGGATGTATCCAGCAGGTAAATACCACAATCTTTCAGCTTAGCCGAAATCTCCGGGTTGTAGAGAACATCCCACGAGTCAATCGTATCCGTGCCGAGGATTTCTTTGATCTTGGCCTTGTTATAGCCAATGCCGGTGGTGCCCCACATGTAGTTGATGGAATATTCATTGCCCGGGTCATAGGTCGCCGCACGCGTCGAAATTTCATCCCACATGTTCTTGAGGTTCGGGAGCTTGTCTTTATCAAGCTTCAGGAACACGCCTGCCGGGATCTGACGACCAAGAAATTCGCCGGATGGCACCACGAGATCGTAGCCGCTACCACCAGCAAGAAGCTTGGTTTCAAGAATTTCGTTGGAATCATAAACGTCGTAGACGACTTTGATTCCGGTCTCCTTGGTGAAGTCCTTGAGGATCGAATCGTCGATATAATCCGACCAGTTATAAATATTGACCACCCGCTCTTGCGCGCTTGCGGGAAATACGGCGGCGCTCACAAGGCCCGAGACCATTGTTGTCGCCAGAAGAAAGGATTTCATCCTCATCGCGTGCTCCATTCTGCACCGTAATTTCCGGTACAGCTTAAGGGTGGGTAAACTGTTTCACTCACTACCTTTTTAGATTGTGCAGCATTCGTCAACCGGCTGACGACAACACGAACATAAAAATTGCGATGCTCACACGTTAGCGACGAAATATCTAAGCTCTATTGAAAGTCAAAGGCAGAGATTCCCGCCACCATTTCATCAAGCCCTAATGGACGGGTAAGCGGCGGCTCGGCCCGCGTGATGCAGCCCTGTCGCTCACAAAGCCGACAGGCCGGACCAATCTCTGTGCTTGACGAACTATTCGCACCATAAACTGTCTCAGAACCTACATCGAGCGAGCAGCCGAGAAGAATGGCAGTGCGCCGCGGACGTTCATTGAAAGCGCCTTGCGGTCCTTCAAGTGTTCGTGCAATCGTCAGAAAAGCTGACCCATCGGGCAATTCGGCTGGCTCCACCAACACCTGCCCCGCTTGAGTGAAAGCCGCATAGACCGGCAGCTTGGGACATTGCCCACCAAACCGGAGGGGAAATCCTTCGGCACCCGCCATCCGTAAGCGATTGCCTGCATGGTCGATTTCCATCAAGAAAAACGGCAAAGCAGAGTTACCCTGTCGTTGAAGGGTCGTGAGCCGGTTCGCCGCCTGCTGAAATGACACGCCAAACCTTGAGCGCAACACGTCGACATCATAGCGCGCCCGCACAGCCGCATCTCGAAACTGGCGATAGGGCATCATCAAGGCCTGTGCTGCATAGCGCGCCAGTTCAAAACGCGCTATGCGCTTTGCTTCACTGGACGAGAGTTTCAGCGCTTCTGTTTCGGCGCCGATCATCACCTGCATACGTATAAGCGCCGCCTCCATTGCAATTTCCTGCAACTGATCAAAGGGCGACAATCGCTCCGATATAAACAGCCGCTGCGAATGCCGGTCATAACGCCTGCGCCAGTTCGGCATGGTCGCGACGGGCAGCGTACGCACCGTAATGCCATGCTCGCGCCGCAGCCATTCTTTCAGCGCACCCGACAAATCACTTTCGGGTTTCAGCAGCGCATAAAAACTCTCTGCCTCTTCTTCGATACGCGAATAATGATTGGGACGCCGCGCCATGACGTCACGCACTTCGTCTAGCGGCAGTCGCGTGGCAGAAAGCTGAGCGTCACTTCCTTCATGCGAGAGCAATTGCGACAGATCCGAAAGGCGCTGCTGTTGCTCACGATAGGCGCGATAGAGCTTAACGATACCGCTGGCCGCATTGGGTGCTGCCTCGCCAATTTCCACCAGTTCCTGATCCCCCGGCAATTCACCTGTCAAAAGCGGATCAGAAAATACTTCCTTTAGGCCCGCAACCGTCGTGCCGCTCTCTGCCTGAAGACCGTCCAGATCAAGCTTGTAGACGCTGGCAAGCTTTAACAAAAGCTGCACCGTCAGCGGACGCTGATTGCGCTCAATGAGATTGAGATAGGACGGCGAAATGCCAAGTGCTTCGGCCATGGACGTCTGCGTCAGACCGCGCTCGTTGCGGATACGCCTGATACGTGGACCGGCAAATATCTTGCGTTCGCTCATCCGGTCCTCCCAAACCAAAACGGCAACCTTTACAATTCATGACAAAATATCCGCAAAGCCCGGCTTTGACAATATTTACAAATTTACAGATTGCCGCAGTCAATTTTCAGACAGCATGACTTCAATTATCGGCTCGTTTTACTGCATTTTCTGGCTGTACAAGTTCCACAGTTGTAAATCTGGTCACAGAAAGAGCGCCAACAATCTGCTCTTCCAGAACCTGATCAAAGTGTGAGGAGACACCGAAATGACAGATTTTTACAGCCTTATCCCTTCGGCACCCAAAGGTCGTTTTGACGGCATTCAGCGTGCACATACAGCCGAAGATGTGAAGAGGCTGCGCGGTTCGGTGGAGATCAAGTATTCACTGGCCGAGATGGGTGCAAATCGTCTGTGGAAGCTCATTCACGAGGAAGATTTCGTCAATGCACTTGGCGCGCTTTCCGGCAATCAGGCCATGCAAATGGTTCGTGCTGGCCTGAAGGCGATCTACCTTTCCGGTTGGCAGGTTGCAGCGGATGCGAACACGGCTTCAGCCATGTATCCCGACCAGTCGCTTTATCCGGCGAATGCAGCCCCTGAACTCGCCAAGCGCATCAACAAGACGTTGCAGCGTGCCGACCAGATTGAAACAGCAGAAGGCAAAGGCCTGTCGGTCGATACGTGGTTTGCGCCAATTGTTGCCGACGCGGAAGCAGGCTTCGGTGGGCCGCTGAATGCTTTCGAGATCATGAAGGCCTTCATCGAAGCGGGTGCTGCCGGTGTTCATTATGAAGACCAGTTGGCATCTGAAAAGAAGTGCGGTCATCTGGGCGGCAAGGTTCTGATCCCGACTGCGGCCCATATCCGCAACCTCAATGCGGCACGCTTGGCTGCTGACGTTATGGGAACTTCCACGCTGGTTATCGCCCGCACGGATGCGGAAGCCGCCAAGCTTCTGACCTCGGATATTGACGAGCGCGATCAGCCTTTCGTTGATTATGATGCGGGCCGCACTGCGGAAGGATTTTATCAGGTGAAGAACGGCATTGAGCCGTGCATCGCCCGTGCAATTGCCTATGCGCCCTATTGCGATCTGATCTGGATGGAAACGTCCAAGCCCGATCTCGAACAGGCTCGTCGGTTCGCGGAAGCAGTGCACAAGGCCCATCCGGGCAAGAAGCTCGCTTATAACTGCTCGCCGTCGTTCAACTGGAAGAAGAACCTCGACGACGCAACAATTGCCAAGTTCCAGCGCGAGCTGGGTGCGATGGGCTACAAGTTCCAGTTCATCACGCTGGCCGGTTTCCACCAGCTCAACTTCGGCATGTTCGAGCTGGCACGCGGCTACAAAGATCGTCAGATGGCAGCCTATTCCGAGCTGCAACAGGCGGAGTTTGCAGCCGAAGCCAATGGCTACACTGCAACCAAACACCAGCGCGAAGTCGGCACCGGCTATTTCGATGCCGTGTCGCTTGCAATCACCGGCGGCCAGTCTTCGACCACCGCTATGAAGGAATCCACTGAAACAGCGCAGTTCCGTCCAGCTGCTGAGTGACGCCCAATTCTTGAGAGGAGAATAAAAATGGCTTCGATTGCACGCGTTAAGGAAAGAGCAGAAGAGCAATCAACCTCGATGAGCACCGATCAGCAAAGCGCGATCCGTATGCTTGCCAATGATCTGCATCGTCTCAATCAGTCGGTTATGAATGCAGTCGAGGCCGGTGTTTCGGTTGAGCTGGTTCGCTCCGCTCGTCATCATGGTGGAGAGGGCAACTGGGGTGATCTGCTGATCCCCGTTATCGTTACCCGAAACCCATAACAGCGCTTTTGACGATTGCCTTCACCACCATGCTTTTTTCTTTGTGTGCCTGCGGCAACACGGGAATGGCGAAGGCAATTGGGGCGATCTGCTGATCCCCGTTATCGTTACCCGAAACCCATGATGCTCGCCATCGCAATCACCGTCGCCACCGTGCTTTTCACGTCGACAACGCTGTGGCGGCGGAAAAATTAAGTCCAGAGCGCATCCCGAAAAGTGTGAAACGGTTTTCGGACCAAGATGCGCGTCAAAAAAACATTTGGAGCGCATTTCGGTCGTTTCATCCAAAGAACATATATTAGCACTTGATATACCAGTTCATCCATGTTGGACTGTCCCAACTGACCTCCCCGGCTGGCCCTGCCAGTCGGGTTCTTTTTTACATCAGCAGATAATCTTTTGGCTGCGGCAGCTGTGGCAAATCCGTTTCCCCCAGTGCTTCACGCAGATTGATCTCAATCGTATCCGCAATCGCGCCAATCGGCAGGTCATTGGGCAGCGTGCCGAATGGCTCTTCCAATTCGTCGCCCAACGCATCAAGGCCAAAGAAGGTATAGGCGACCAGTGTGGTCGCAAAAGGCGTTCCCCAGCCGAGCATATCTGCAAATCCAAACGGAATAAAAAAGCAAAACAGATAAGCGGTGCGGTGCAAAAGAAGTGTGTAGCCGAAAGGCACGGGCGTAAAACGCAACCGTTCAGAGGCGGCCTGTACCTCGGAAAGACCACTAACCGACGTATTCAAGGTCTGAAAATCAATCGCATCAATGCGCCCTGCACCACGCAATTCAGCGAGCAATGCGCCAATCTTGCGTAAAATGTAATCCGGCCCGTTGCGACTACCCGCAAGGGCCTTTTGCTCACCGACAGTCAGCCACTTGTGCGCTTTTGCTTGTCCATCGCCGGGGCGCAAATGCGGCACCATCGATTGCGTAAAAGCGATTGTATAGTGAAGCAGCTTTTCACGCGCGCCTTCCATTCCCGGCAACTGATCAAGAACCAGCGTCGCGCGTGCAAAGCCGCGCGTGACATAGACCAGTTTGCCAAAGACTTTACGCGCTTCCCACCAGCGGTCGTAACAAGCATTGTTGCGAAAACCCAAGAAGATGGAAAGCGCAATACCGAGCAGCGCGAAGGCTGTGCCATTATTGAAAGCCGGAACCCAACCGGGAAAGGCACGATGCGCCCAGACAACAACCATCGACAACACGAAAACCGCAAATATCTGCGGCAATATCCGCGTGACGATGGAGCCTTTGAGAATGAAAAACAATTTCCACAAAGGCGGGCGCGGGCGAATGATCATTTACTTTGTCCAGAAGACGATTAGAGCGCCGTGCGCTTTGCAAGGCGCACAAAACTCGCTCCGACACTTTTTAAACAGAACATGGCCTATACGCCCAAACTCTGGCGATCCGCCAGTGTTACTTTAGTATTTTTTCAAGCTCGGCCCATGCCTCATTCTTGGTTGGCACTCCCATGCCACCCTTTTGACTTGCGGCATTGCGGTTCAGACGCGCAAAGGCAACCTTTTTGCCGTCTTTTTCTGCCCAACCGACATACCAGCCAAACTGACGGCTGCGATCAATTGTGCCTTTCGCATCACTTTCAAAAGCCGATCCCGTCTTACCGTGAGCCTTCCAGCCATTTTTAAGATCTTGCATTGGCAGAATGGCCATAGTTTTTTCTGCTGCCTCTGCCGAAACCGGCAGGTTCCTACCGAGTAACTTGCGCAGGAAAGCGACTTGTTCATCCGGGGAAATCTTAAGCGATGAACTGATCCACGAACGCTGCATGCCATTGTTTTCGCCCGGATCGCCACGCAGGTCGCGATTACCATAATCAATTTGATCGGTATATTTCTGGAAATTGTCTTTCCCAAGTTTGCGGGTCAGTTCCTGCGAGAACCAAACAACCGATTGATCCTGCCAATATGTCGGATCGACTGATTGCTTCCAAGCTTCACGCCAAGAGGGATATTCTTTTTTATAAGGCCAGACCGGATCATGTGCATCTTTAAGAATGCCGCTCTCAAAACCCATCACTGCCAGAGGCACTTTGAAAGTCGATGCCGGACTAACACGTATGGCACAGCCATCGCCCTCCTTTGCCAGCACGTTTCCGCTATCGGCTTCAACGACCAGCATACAGGCCAACGTCTTTTCAAACGCGTGCGCCTGTAAGGCAGAAAACGGCAAAAGCGCAAGCGAAGCTATAACGATATTGGCAAATCGGGCGTGCGATTTCGGCATCGAAACTCTCCTCTTATTCTTTGCCCGCAAACTGTTTTAGCAATCATGGCAAAACGATAGCAAGAACGGCCCCATCCCCCGAATTTAACTGCGATTTTCTGAAAAGCTTCATTTGTCAACGCGATCATGCGCAGCTATCATGCTGTTATACGAAATAATTTTTTGGTGTTGGATGTCAGCTGATACGACGGAAAAAAAGGCAACGCGCGCGCCGCGTCGCCGTACTCCACCCCATGTTAAATCGCTTCGCGGTGTGAAAAACTGGAAGCAAGCCACCGAATGGCTGGCATGGCGCGACATCGAAGACATTGAATGCATCACACCTGATCAGGCGGGCGTTGCCCGCGGCAAGATGATGCCATCGAAGAAATTCACGTCGAACACGTCGCTGGCGCTGCCTTCGGCTGTGTTTATGACCACAATTTCGGGCGATTACCCGGAAGATGGTCATGGCTTCCAATATCCGGAAGATGATGGCGATCTGCGGCTTCTGCCTGATCTTTCAACCCTTTCCGCTGTGCCGTGGGAATCTGATGCGACAGCACAGGTTATCTGCGACCTCGTTTATCAGGATGGACGTGCGGTAGAGTTCACGCCGCGTAACGTGCTGCGCTCGGTCGTGGCTGCTTATAGCAAACGCGGCCTGAAACCTGTTGTGGCACCCGAAATTGAATTCTATCTGGTACGCAAAAATCCGGATCCGGATTATCCGCTCACACCTCCGGTCGGTCGCTCCGGTCGCGCCATTGGCGGCGGTCAGGGCTATTCGATTGCCGGTGTCAACGAATTCGACGAACTGATTGACGACATCTACCACTTCTCCGAAGGTCAGGGCCTTGAGATCGATACGTTGATCCACGAAGAAGGTGCGGCACAGCTTGAGATCAACTTGCGCCACGGTGATCCGGTAGAGCTGGCCGATCAGGTTTTCTTGTTCAAACGCACAATTCGCGAAGCAGCTCTCAAGCACGATATGTATGCAACCTTCATGGCCAAGCCTATTCAGGGCCAGCCGGGATCGGCCATGCATATCCACCAGTCGATTGTCGATAAGAAGACCGGGCGTAACATCTTCTCCAATGAAGACGGTTCAGAAAGCGAAGCCTTCCGCCACTTCATCGGCGGCATGCAGCGCCACGTGCCAAACGCGCTTGTGATGTTTGCGCCTTATGTGAACTCCTATCGTCGTCTGACGCCATCGGCTTCGGCTCCGGTCAATGTGAAGTGGGGTTATGACAACCGCACGACCGCATTCCGCGTGCCGCGTTCTGAGCCGGGCGGTCGTCGCGTTGAAAACCGTATTCCATCGTCAGATGCCAACCCTTATCTAGCATTGGCAGCATCGCTTGCTTGTGGTCTGATTGGTCTGGTCAACAAGATCGAGGCCGATCAGCCCGCATCAACCAGCGTCAACACCAAGGAAATCGACCTGCCACGCGGCCTGATTGATGCGGTGGAGCTGTTTGAAAACGATCAGGAATTGCGCAACCTGTTTGGCAGTTCATTCGTAACGACTTACGCGGCAATCAAGCGTGCCGAGTTTGAAACTTTTATGGAAGTTATCAGCCCGTGGGAACGCGAGTTCCTGCTGCTCAACGTCTGACCGGTTCCACATGCCATACCAGTCCCCAATATCTCCCGGCGTCTCCTGGTACGAAGCGAGCGTAGCGGAACGCCCGCAATATCCCGAATTGGATGGTGCACGGCAGGCGGATGTCGTGGTCATCGGCGGCGGATATACAGGGCTTTCGGCAGCCTATCACCTCGCCAAGCAAGGCGCAGATGTCGTTTTGATTGAAGCCGCCCGTTTTGGTGATGGTGCATCGGGGCGCAATGGTGGACAGTTTGGAACAGGTCAGCGCACATGGGCCGAGGACCTAGAAAAGCAATATGGCTTTGAACGAGCCAAGGCATTGTTCGATGTTGCGGAAGAAGCCAAGGCACATCTGCTTGGCTTTGCCCGCGAACACAATATCGACATGGAATATATGCCCGGTCAGATTTCTGCGGCACATAAGCCACGATATTTGAAACACTACCGTGACCATGCAGAGCAGATGGCTACGCGCTTCGACTATCCGCATATTCGCTATGTTGAACGTGATGAAATGGCTGCACTTCTCGGCTCAAGTCGCTATCACGGCGGTGCCTATGATACTGGCACCGGGCATATTCATCCGCTCAAATTGCTGATTGGGCTGGCAAGAGTTGCTGCCGAGGCTGGTGCGCATATTTTCGAGAACACCAAGGCAACCAAAATCACCACGGCAAGCGGTCGTGTGCAGGTCGAAACACCACGTGGCACAATATCAGCAAAGCACGCATTTCTCGCCGTCAATGCGCATGGCGGTGATCTTGAACCAAAAAGTGCATCTCATGTCATGCCGATCCGTTCGTTTATCGGTGCTACAGCTCCTTTGGGAGACAACAGCCCGATCATTCCAGGCGGAGAGTCGGTTGATGACTCTCGCTTTGTGGTCCGCTATTTTCGCAAATCAAAAGATGGTCGCCTGCTGTTTGGCGGTCGTGAAGCCTATACGGCAGACAATCCGCGTGACATCAGCGAGCATATCCGCCGACAGATCGCCGAAATCTACCCCGCACTCGACAAAGTCGAAATCACGCAAGCATGGGGTGGCTCGGTTGGTATCACCATGCCGCGTCAGCCTTTCGTGCGCGAAGTGATGCCCGGCGTCATCTCGGCAGGCGGATACTCCGGTCATGGCGTAATGCTCGCAAACTATATGGGCAGACTTTATGCGGAAGCGGTCAGCGGCAAACGCGATAAGCTTAAACTCTTTGAAGAGCTGCGCATTCCCGCCTTCCCCGGTGGACGCACGCTGCGCGCACCTCTGCTGTTTGTTGCCCTATCATGGTACGCGCTGATGGATCGGGTATGACGTTTACCTCTGAAGAGACGCTCCATTATCCCGCATCCAGCAGGCAAGTGAATCAAGCGTACCGCGCAATGTTTTGCCTAACGGCGTCACCTCATATTCCACTCTTGGCGGCATTTCCGGGTAAACGGCACGCGTGATCAAACCACGTGTTTCAAACAGTCGGAGCTGCCGTGTCAGTTCTTTCTGGGTAATCGGCGCGACAGCACGCTGCAATTCACCAAAACGGATGGGACCATCCGTGACGATCAGCCGATACAGGATCGGTATCGCCCATTTTCCAGCAATCAGATTGACGAAATCAACCATGGGGCAACGACTGTCAGTGGACACCTCACCCGATATGTCACCCATGGACGTGATCTCCAGATTGGAAAATTATTCCTTTAGTACCAAATTGGTGCCTACTATACATTGGATACTGATGGAAACAATGTCCTTTTTCCCGAAAGCGAAAATGCTTCGGCAGCAGAAAGGTGAATTATGGGTCGTCTCGAAGGAAAATATACGCTTATCACAGGCGGTACGAGCGGTATCGGGCTTGAAACAGCCAGACAGTTCGCGCTTGAAGGGGCAACCGTGGCCATTACAGGCCGCAAGGCGGAAGGTCTGGAAGCGGCAGCTCGCGAGCTGCCTGACAGTGTTCTCAAAATCCAAAGTGATTCAGGAGATGTTGCAGCGCAGGAGCAGCTTGCGCAGACGCTTGCAGAACAATGGGCGCGCCTGGATGCCGTTTACATAAATGCGGGCGATGTCACCCATAGCCCTTTGCAGGACTTTTCCGAAGAAGCCTATGACCGACTGATGGCGATCAATCTGAAAGGGCCATTCTTTCTCATCAAAGCGTTGCTACCACTTCTTGCCAATCCCTCATCCGTCATCCTGTGTGGATCGGCCAGCGCACATATCGGCCTACCGCAAAGCAGTGTCTATGCAGCCAGCAAGGCGGGGATTCTTTCGCTCGCACGGACACTTTCCGGCGAGCTTGTCGATCGCGGCATCCGCGTCAATGGTCTGAGCCCCGGCCCGACTGAAACACCGGCTTTTGGCAAGCTGGGACTTGCTGCCGATGAAGAAGAAGCCTTGCGTGCGGATATACGCAAGCTCGTACCAATTGGACGGATGGGCAAGCCTGTTGAGCTTGCAAAAGCTGCGGTGTTTCTTGCATCCGATGAATCGACCTTCGTTGTCGGTTCGGAAATTCAAGTCGACGGCGGTGTGAGCAACCTTTGAACGATTGAACGCCGGGGCGCATTCAAGTGATTGACAATGCGTCCCGGCAGGAATAGCAAGGCACCATGATTAAAGCGCTCATCAACACCCGGTCTTATTACGCCCCGCTCATATAGCGGTGGTTTTGCTTTGTCATAGTTCAACCGCTGCATTGCCAGCGGTTTAGTTTGAAGACGGTGCCTCTGGCGATCCAGCCATTCAGAGGTCAGTCTATGTCTTTCGACGAAAATCAGCAGCATAAAACAATCGGCATTATCGGTTTTGGTGCATTCGGACAGCTTATCGCCCGTTACCTCAGCCCATATTACCGGCTGTATGCTTATGATCCTGTCGCAAGCCTGGATAATGTTGCAGGCGCTCTCTCCGTAACACTTGCGACAATCGAAGACGCAGCCGGTTGCGACATCGTTATTCTGGCAACGCCCGTATCAACCCTTGAAGACGTTGTTAAAGCTATCGCACCGCATCTGCGGCCCGGCGCGCTGGTTATGGATGTCGGATCGGTAAAGGTTGGCCCAGCGAGTATCATGCTCAAAGGCCTGCCGGATCATGTCGATATTGTCGCCACGCATCCGTTGTTTGGTCCGCAAAGCGCACGCAACGGAATCGCTGGCCTGAAGATTGCCATTTGCCCGGTTCGCGGCACGCAAGCGCTTCGCATCGGCGCATTCTTGCGCAAACATCTGGCGCTTGATGTCATTATGACAACGCCCGAAGACCATGATCGCGACGCGGCCATGGTTCAGGGTCTCACACATCTGATCGCAAAAGTGCTGGTGCAGATGGAGCCATTGCCAACGCGCATGACGACGAAAAGCTTCGATCTCATCATGCAGGCGGTCGGCATGGTGCGCCATGATGCACCGGAGGTTTTCCATGCCATCGAACGCGCGAATGACTTTGCCCCCATGGTGCGCCAGCGTTTTTTTGAGCTCGCAGCCACGCTTGAACAAACACTTAATGAGGCGCATTCATAAGATTTTGCCAGCCAAAGCCTTATGATGCCAATCGTTCAGATGCGCGATTTCAGATTGCATATTCGTGATAAATTTCACAGCAATGTCATCTGTGTCGCCATCTGTCGATGTTGCGCTTTCATCCAGCTGCACGGTTTTACCAATGGCTTTGAGTTCGGAAACAAGCTGATCGAGCGCCTCACCATGTGCTGCATATTCCGTTTCTACATCGCTGATAGAATAGGAAGTAATGGCATCACATAAGCGCTCCATCGACGTAATAACCGGATACCAGACAATGGCTTGCAAACCCGCAGGCGGCGGATCACCCAGCGTCTTCTGCAAGGTCGCTCGCATGTCTGCAAGTTTTCCGTAAGCTAGTCTGCGTGCAGCAATGAGATTAACGGTTTCGTCTTTCAAACCAGTTTTTTTGGAACTGTTCAGCACCTGCCCCAGATAGTGGACAATCGCCGTTCGCGCAGCAGTAAAACAGCGTTCAAAGGTCTCATATTTTCGCTTTGGCCAAACCAGATATCCGAAAACAATGACAATTAAGCCGCCTGTCAGCGTATCAACGAAACGCCAGACAGCATAATTGGCTTCCTTTGTTTCGGGGCTTACATAGTCGATAAGCACGAGAACGAGGGGCGTCAAAACCATTGCAAACAAGGCATACGACTTCTGGATCGCCCAAGGCATCAAAAAGGCAATAGCTGTCAGGATCACAACGAAGGTCACGCCAAGCGGCAGGAAAATCAGGATCGCGGCACCGATTAGCACGCCTGCACTGGTTCCGATGCAACGCAAGATCGTTCTTCCAAAAACAGAGCCCAAATCCGGGCGCATGACGATCACGATGGTCATCGGTATCCAATACCAATGCGTTACTCGATCGATAAAATGAAATGACAGGCCAATTCCCAGACACATCGCAAAGGCAAGGGCAGAAAGAATTGTGTCTTTGCCAACACTCATAATATCCACCGTCATGCGCAGTCGCTCAAAAAGCGGCGCAGTCTGCGGTGTTTGCACATTCATGTTATCAAGAACAAAGGCGCGTTTATTCGTAATGCTTTCGGCGAGCTGCGCAACAGCGTCTCCGATCCGCCCTTCATCAGTTTCAATCTGCTGTCGATCAATACTGCCTTTGGTGGTGAGCATGTCATGCATAAGAGCAAGATTGCTAGCAGCCTTTTTCAACACATCGATTTTATCTGTCCCAAGAACCAGCGTGAATAAAGCATCTGCCTTATGGACAATTGCAGCTGTTTGCTCGCTTTGCGGGCTGGCTCCCCAAGCATTAAATCGCGTCTCCAACATCATCTGATAGAGTGAATCAAGAAGGGTCGTCACCTGCTCCCTGTCCGCTTCAACCATTGTGCCATCAGCGCGCGCCTGCGCGAGCTTTTGCAGTGCGCTAAGCAGCTTTATCAGGAGTTTCCGCCGAGGAGAGTTTCCGCTGAAAAGCGCTTCAATGCCCAGCATAAGTGCATAAAAAGCCGAACCAAGAATAAAGAAACCTGCCAGCGGAATGAACGATTTGATATCCGGATTGCACAAAGCAATTGTCCCAAACATCAAAATCATCATGCAGCCTGAAGACAGCACGCTGCTATGAAAACTAATGATGGTGGAGAAAAACGCCAGGATCATCATAATGCCGATAATGGCAATCCATGGCAAAAAGCCCAGATATCCAAGCAGCAGTCCTATGGCACCGCAAAGTGCCGAAATAGCAATTTTAAGAAATGTGAACTGATAGGCCTCATCGCGTTCACCGGGCGCCTGTGTCAAAGATCCCATAGAAACAAAGAGCGATTCAGCTACATGCCCGGTCGCGATACCTATTGCCAGCGGTAAACCAACGCCAATCCCAGCACGTATTGATCGCCCCCACACCCATTTCGCAGGTTTAAATGCCAGAAGCTGCTTCAACCAATCTCTGTTGGCGTGACTGGCGGAGGTGTGCTGCATCTAAACTCGCTTGGTCTTGATTGAACTTTCAAATGAATAAGGCACATTGCAACTTAGCCATATGAAATATTTATTGCGACCCTAAAAGGCATGGTCATAAAAGTAATTCCCCGAACAATGCGAGATCAAGCACATGAACCGCGATACACTTTTTCTTCTGACGCCCGGCTTTGAAGATCCCGCCTATCCGGGCCAGACATTTTACTGCGAGCATTGTGCGCTTATGGAAGGCGTACTCGCTTCCTTTCCGCAACTCGGCAAAACCCTCGACATCAAGCGCATCGCCTGGCCAAGACCACGGCATGATGTGATCGCGCTTGTAGGGGAAGAAAACCAATCTTTGCCTTTGCTGATATTGACGAAGGGTGAGCATTCGGTCCATCAGACAGGCGAATATGGAGGCAATGCGTTCGTTTCCGATAAGGATGCGATCATGGCAGTGCTTTCCGAGCGGCATGGTTTTCCCAATCCGCATCCCTGAACGAAAGCCCAAACAATGAGCGGCAAAATATTGATCAGCGCCTGCCTCGCAGGGCACCCGGTCCGTTACAACGGATCGGCAAAGCCGCTCAATCATCCGTTGATCGATCAATGGCGTTCTGAAGGTCGGTTGGTTAGCGTTTGTCCGGAACTGATGGGCGGATTCAGCGTGCCGCGCCCATCTGCAGAAATTGCCGAAGGCAGCAATGGCGAGGCGGTACTTGCGGGCGAAGGCCGAGTGGTTGAAGAAAACGGCAAGGACGTTACCTCGCAATTCATCGCTGGCGCTCGCGCCGCGCTGGCCGTTGCCCGCGCCAATGATTGCCGCTTTGCACTGCTGATCGATGGTAGCCCATCCTGCGGCAGCCGCCTGATCTATGACGGCAATTTTGCCGGGAAAAAACATTCAGGCGCAGGTGTTACGGCCACACTCCTGCGCAGCAATGGCATAGAAGTCTTTTCAGATATGGAAATCGAAGCTCTTGGCGCACGCATTTGTGACCAGTAACTTCAAACTCCCTCTTTCCTTTTTCCGTTTTCGCTCCATCTTAGCTCTCCTGCCGACTCGGCAATTTTTAAAGGACGACGGGCACCACCCTTCATGAACCTGTCTCATAGGTTTGATCATATTCCTCGTCCGAATATCGAGCGGTCATAAACAAGATTTCAGATCGAGCGACACGTACCAATGTGCGCTCACACCCAAACACAACAAGGAGCAACCTCATGGTCGTAAAAGCCTATGGTGCTTATGCCGGTGACAAGCCACTTGAAGCGATCGACATTACCCGCCGCGCGCCGGGTGCAGACGATGTGCAGATCGCAATCGCTTATTGCGGTGTCTGCCATTCCGACCTGCATCAGGTTCGTTCAGAATGGGCGGGAACAGTCTATCCTTGCGTTCCTGGCCACGAAATCGTCGGCCACGTTACCGCCGTCGGCGCGAACGTCAGCAAGTTCAAGGTTGGCGATACGGTCGGCGTTGGCTGCATGGTCGACAGCTGCCAGCATTGCTATGCCTGCGATGACGGGCTGGAGCAATATTGCGAACACGGCTTCACGGGCACCTATAATTCGCCCACACTAGACGCACCAGGTCACACACTCGGCGGCTATTCGCAGCAGATCGTCGTGAAGGACAAGTTCGTTCTCAAGATCAGCCATTCGAAAGAACAGCTTGCAGCGGTTGCGCCACTGCTCTGCGCAGGCATCACCACATGGTCTCCACTGCGTCACTGGCGCGTTGGTCCGGGCATGAAGGTCGGCATCGTCGGCATTGGTGGCCTTGGCCACATGGGCATCAAGCTTGCCCATGCACTCGGTGCTCATACGGTGGCTTTCACCACATCCGAGAGCAAGCGTGAAGACGCCAAAGCACTCGGCGCGGACGAAGTGATCGTATCACGCAACGAAGAAGAGATGAAAGCGCATGCAAATAGCTTCGACGTCATCCTAAACACCGTTGCAGCCAGCCATAATCTCGATGCCTTCACACAGCTTTTAAAGCGTGACGGCACCCTGACACTGGTTGGCGTGCCTGAACATGCGCATCCGTCGCCAAGCGTGGCTGCGCTGATATTCAAGCGCCGTTCGATTGCCGGTTCGCTTATTGGTGGCATTGCTGAAACGCAGGAAATGCTCGATTTTTGCGCCGAAAAGGGCATCGTTTCTGATATCGAAATGATTGCTATTCAGGATATCGAAAATGCATATGAACGTATGCAGAAGAGCGATGTAAAGTACCGCTTCGTCATCGACAGCGCGACACTCGCAGCATAATGAACTAAAAATGGCCCGGTTATTCCGGGCCGTTTGATTCATACGGGTATTTCGGAAACCTGCTTCACCGTCTGGCTTGGAACGTCCGTCTTAAGGCTTTGCACGCCCTTAATGCGGCTCAAATGCTCTGACTGAAACCGGCGATAATCCTCAATATCCGCAGCCACAACGCGGATCATCGCATCGAAATCGCCAAGCATGAAATAGCATTCAACCACCTGCGGCAGTTTCAAAATCGCTTTGGCAAATGTTTGCAGCGTTTCTTCGTCCTGCTGGTCGAGACGAATACGCACAAAGAAAGTCAGCCCTTTGCCGATCTTGGCTGGATTAAGCACCGCCACATAGCGATCAATCACGCCAGCCTCTTCTAAAAGCCGGACTCGACGCAAGCATGGTGACGGCGACAGTCCCACCTCGCGCGCCAAATCATTGTTAGCAATGCGACCATTGCGCTGAAGCACGCGAAGAATCCGTCTATCGATGTCATCCAGCTTCATTGGCTCTCAGTTCCATTTCTGCAAATATTATTGGCATTTTGTGCCAAATATTGATGCAAGAAAGCGATCTTTGCAACCCGATTGCGTGAAAGATTGGCTACATTGCCCATCGATCAAGCAGATCACGCAATGCATGAGGGGCAGCCTAGAGGCCCGCCAACGGAATTTATATGGATATTTCGCAGGACTACGCACCGCAGAAAAGCAAGACCGCACGCAACTCGGAATTTCGCCGGGGTGCTGTTGCGGGTTTTCCGGTTCTGCTCGGCATCATCCCCTATGCGGTGGTTTTGGGTGCGCTCGCCACACAGAAAGGCTTGAGCATCGTTGAAGTCCCATTGATGACCGGCCTCAACTTTGCGGGCGGTTCGGAATTTGCAGCAATCCAGCTCTGGACGTCCCCGCCACATATTCTGCTGATTGCTGCGATTACATTTCTGGTCAACAGTCGCCATCTGCTGATGGGCGCAGCACTTGCTCCTTTCATCCGCCATCTGCCTAAGCGCAAGGCTTTTGCAACGCTGTTTCTCATGTGCGATGAAAGCTGGGCCATTGGCATTGCTGACGCCAGACGCCGTAAAGCCAAGGGTATTAACCCTGCCCTCAGCCTGAAATTCTATGCCGGTGTTGCGATTCCGTTTTACGTCGCGTGGGTATTTTTCACCACGCTGGGCGCTGCCTTTGGTCCGATGATGGGCGATTTGCGTCCCTATGGCTTCGATATGGCATTTCCAGCTGTCTTCCTCGTACTGCTTGCAGGCATGTGGAAAGGCGTGGCCGCAGCCCGTCCATGGCTGGTTAGCCTTGTTGTGGCAGCAACAACCTATCTGACTATTCCCGGCGCGTGGTATGTCGCAGCCGGTGCAGTTTCCGGCCTGATTGCAGCCTATGTTCTTGCAGGTGACGACAATGATTGATCCTTTAGCAGTTGCAGCCATCGTTCTGATGGCAGGTGTCACCTATCTCACCCGCATCGGCGGATATATTCTCTTGCGCAACCGGACGCTCAGCAAGCGCGCCACAGCCGTCATGGAGGCAGCGCCGGGCTGCGTGCTAATTTCGGTTATCGCTCCTGATTTCGTATCAGACAAGCCAGCCGATCTCTTAGCGCTTGCAATTACAATTTTGGCGGCTACACGCTTTTCGATGCTGCCAACCGTCATCATCGGCATCTGCTCGGCTGGCTTTTTCCGCTATCTGATGGGCTAATTTGACAATGCCAGCTCGCTCAAAATCCATTCGCGAAAAGCACGGATCTTGGGCATGTTTTTACGTGCTTTAGGATAGACCAGCCAATAGGCCTGTCCATCATCACAAAGAAGGTCAAACGGCTGTATCAGCTGCCCGGAGGCTAATTCAGCCGCATGAAAGGCAGGCGTCAGGATGCCAACGCCCTGCCCAGCAGCGGCTGCGCGTCCTTCAAGATGCTGCGCACCATAACGGCTAAATGCATTTCCCTGTATTTTGGGGTCTTCAATTCCAGCGGCCTTGTACCAGATTTTCCACCATGGATCGGTGGGATCAACAGCACGAAGGCGCAACAGGTCAGCGGGTTCTTTAATACCTCCGACCGACTCTATCAGCTTGGGACTGAGCATCGGCGAGAACTGCGCTTTAATGAGCTCATGCGAGATCATACCGGGCCATTCACCTCGCCCGCTGCGTATGGCCATATCGACATTTGACGTCGCGAAATCGATTATGTCATTTGATGTATCCAGTCGCACGGCCAGCGCTGGATGCTGCATCTGAAATGATCCCAACCGCTGCACGAGCCAGTTGGCTGCAAACGTCACCACAGCGCTGATCGTCAACACGCCTTGCGTATCTTCACGCGCAGAGGCAAATGCCGCCCGCATAGCTTCAAATGCATCATTGATGGCAGGGGCAAGACGCTTGCCCAACTCGGTCAATTCCACCTGGCGTGGTTTGCGCAAAAACAGCGGCGCGCCAACGCGTTCTTCCAGCAATTTTATCTGATAGCTAACGGCAGCCTGCGTCATTCCAAGTTCTTCTGCTGCACGCGTAAAACTCGCATGACGGGAAGCGGATTCAAAAACACGAATGGCTGAGAGCGGCGGCAAGGCTTGCGACATAATACATAAGTTCTCCTTATGTATCATAATTGACGTTCAATTGGAAAACAACGCGTTTTTCCGTCATAAGCATAGGCAGAATTTAATCGACAGCCGAGCTTCCCACTCGGCCCTAAACTTAGAAAAATCGAGACCGACCATGCGTGATGTTGAGATCAGCTCATCAGCGATTGCTGCTGCTTGCCCCGAAAAAATAGCGCCTTTTAGTCTGCGGGCGTGGATTGCACGCTTGTTTAAGGCGAAACGAACCCTTTACGTCATCAGCGAAAATTCGCCGGAATATTTGTTGCGCGATGTGGGCATCAAAGAAGGACGACCTTCCCGCTTTGACCGCGATGGTCATAAGCTGCCTGAATGGTGACAATTACTTGTTTTTACGCATTATCCCACGCAAAATTGCTTCGCACTTTTGCTGGAAATGCTTTAACCACTAACCACCGCAAAGCCACGTGCTTTCAAACCGCGCCGGTCCTCGCGCAGATTATCGATCAGACGCGACCGGCTTCCTCCCAGATGCGCTGTCATCAGAGCTATCGCTTGCGACGCATCGCCTTCCCGCACGGCATTCAGAATTGCGTGATGCTGTTGCCATGCCCGCGCAAGCGCGTCCGCATCGCGCACTTCAAGCCAACGCGCCCGTGACAGCCGCTGCATGGCATCTCGAACACCACGGCTCAGAAATTCATTGCCCGAAAGTCGTGCGAGTTCGATGTGAAAGTCCATGCCCACACGATGCCATTCCTCGCGCGTACTTGTGGCATCGCAACTGTTCAGCATTTCAGCAATTGCCTCGACACTGCTTCGATCATCCAGCGCACAAGTAACGTTGAGGGCGGCAATCTCTAACGCCTCGCGATAAACGCCGATCTGTTCAATCTCCGCGAGATTGATCGGTGAAACAGTCCATCCGCGCCCTTCACGCCCGACAAGCCCTTCCGCCTCAAGGCGCAAAAGTGCGGCACGGATCGGCGTGCGCGATGCGTTGAACTGCGCTTCAATCGCACGTTCAGTCAATCGCTCGCCCGGCCCCAGCTCAAGGCCGAGGATCATATCGCGAAGCTGCTCTTCGACTTGACGCATCTGTGACATTGGACCCTCAACAATTCTGGCAAGCGGCCAATTGACAAGCCGTTACGACAGGCGCATGTGTGTACTCCGTTTTGGTATCCCAAAATGGAATACAATGCAATCACGCATAAAATACGGAACACAGCATGAGCACCCAGCACGCCACAAGCGGCGGCAAGGCCAAGATCGAAGCAGATGAAACCCATGAACGCTACTGGAAGCAGAACCTTCTTATCTGCCTCATCGGTTCGTTCACCACGCTTATTGCCATGTCGCTGCTTCTGCCGTTCCTGCCGCTTTATGTGGCGCAACTGGGTGTGGCCGATGAAGCTGCTATCGTGCAATGGTCTGGCATTGCCTATGGTGCAACCTTTCTCGCAGCCGCTATTGTCGCTCCATTCTGGGGCAAGCTCGGCGATCTTTATGGCCGCAAACTTATGCTGATCCGCGCCAGTCTTGGCATGGCGATTGCCATGTCACTGATGGGCATGGTCACAGATATTTGGCAGCTGGTGGCACTGCGCCTGTTCGTCGGCATTGCTGGCGGCTATTCGTCGGGCTCGATGATCCTTGTCGCGACTCAAACACCCAAAGACAAGACCGGCTGGGCGCTGGGTGCCTTGTCTGCTGGCATCATGGCGGGCAATCTGGCTGGCCCTCTGCTGGGTGGCGCTCTTCCACCGCTGATCGGTATCCGCGCAACATTCTGGCTGGCGGGCAGCGTGATCTTCCTGACCTTCCTTGCAACAACATTTCTGATCCGCGAAGATCGCAAACCGCCTAAGCGAAACAAGGAAGAAAAGAAGCAGTCTATTTGGGCAGCGGTTCCCGACCACAGACCCGTCATTGCGATGCTTGCGACCGGTATGTTGCTAATGTTCGCCAATATGTCGATTGAGCCGATCATAACCGTTTATGTGATGCAATTGGTCGACGATCAGGCAAAGGTGACGATAATCTCTGGGGTAGTCATGGCTGCAGCAGCGCTCGGCAGCATCCTGTCGGCCTCGCGTCTTGGCCGTCTGGCAGATCGCATCGGCCATACCCGCGTTATCACTGGCGCTTTGGCAATTGCGGCATTGCTGCTAATCCCGCAGGCTTTCGTAACCCAAGCCTGGCAGCTGATAGGTTTACGCTTCCTGATGGGCTTGGCGCTCGGCGGCTTGCTGCCCTGCATCAGCAGTGTCATCCGGCACAATGTGCCCGACCGCGTTGCAGGCAGCGTGCTTGGCCTTTCTGTTTCTGCGCAATATGTCGGGCAGGTTGCAGGGCCGGTCGCCGGTGGCTTTGTCGGCGGACGCATGGGTATGCCGTGGGTATTTATCGGCACCTGTCTCTTGATGGCAATTGGCGCGCTTTATAACTGGATGGTTTTGCGCAGGGCTTCACAGAACTGACGTATGGCCAGAATAGGTACACCCAGCAATTGAGTCCTTTTTGAAAGCCTGACATGACATTCCAACCATTCGCGCCCTTCGACGCACTGGCAGAACAGCTTCTGCCGCACGCGCTAGAGGCAAAAGCCGACGGCTCGCATGATCTGTCCCACATTGCCCGCGTATGGAAAAATGCTGCTGCAATTCAAAAGTCGGAAGGCGGCGACGCAGAAATACTCTTCGCCGCCGCCCTGCTCCATGATTGCATCAGCGTTGAAAAGAATTCGCCGGATCGACATCGCGCATCAGGACTTGCTGCAGAGAAAGCGTCCAATCTCCTGCGCGAGCTTGGATGGAATGAGGAACGTATTGCCGCCACCGCTCATGCTATCGAAGCACATAGCTTTTCAGCCAACATCGAGACGCGCACGCTTGAGGCAAAGATATTGCAGGATGCAGACCGGCTGGATGCAATTGGCGTGATTGGTGCCGCGCGCTGCTTTTATATTGCAGGCCGAATGGGCAGCGCACTTTATGACAGCAACGATCCAATGGCCGAAAACCGCCCATTGGATGATAAAAGCTATGCGTTGGATCACTTCCGCACCAAGCTTTTCAAACTAGCCTCCGGCTTCAAAACTGAAACCGGAAGCCAGATGGCGGCGGCACTCCATGAAAAACTGGAAGCCATATTCAATGACTTCCTGAGCGAAGCGGGTTATTAAATAGAATAGCCACCATCCACGCTGAGCGCGGTTCCCGTCACCATTGAAGACGCGTCGGAAGCGAGGAAAAGTGCGGCTTCCGCCACATCTTCCGGCTTAGAAAAACGGCCAAGTGGAATTGTGGCCTTCAGGTTTTTGCGCGCCTGCGGGGTATCTTCTGCCAGGAACATACCCAACGCTTCGCTGTCGCTTTCTGCAGGACAGATGCAATTGACGCGGATATTCTTATCAGCCAGCTCCAGTGCCATCGCCTTCGTCGCACTCACAACCCAGCCTTTGGAGGCGGCAAACCATGTCAGCCCCTTGCGCGGGCGATTGGCCATAGCTGATGCAGTATTGATAATCACACCGCTGCCCTGATGCTCCATGATCGGCGCAACCAGCAGAGTGGAATAATAAATCGCCTTCATGTTGACCGCATTGATGAGATCGAAATTATGCTCATCCACGTCGGTCAGCGGCATGTTGCGATGTGTGAAACCGGCATTATTGACCATGATGTCGATACGACCGAATTTATCGAACGCAGCACGCGCCAGCCGCTCCATGTCATCCTTGCGAGACACATCTGCTTGAACAGAAATTGCATTCTCGCCAATATCCGCGAGTTCATTTTCAAGGCGCTTCACATTCACATCAGCCAACACAACTTTTGCACCCTCAGCTGCAAAGCGGCGCGCTATAGCGGAGCCGAAACCTGATCCAGCGCCTGTGATAATCGCAACCTTGTCTTGCAGCCTCTTCATGTCATTCTCCTTTTGCGGATGCGCGATATGATCCGCCCGTCAAATCAGTAAACTTCGCTCTACACAGATGTGTTCAAGCATAAATATGGCTCTATGTTGAACATGCCATCAGTGCATATGCAGTTAACTAAACGGCAAAGACAGCTGTAATTGGCAACATTCGCGAGAATGTTACAGTGGAGTATTGAATTTAAATCGATTAGATTATAGACAGAGGATGCGCGAAAATCGCAATCTGCTATGAGCAGAGTGATTTGCGTCAGAATTGGAAGAGAGCGATATATGACCAGCCAGATAATACCGGTAGAGCCCTTCGATTGCATCGTCTTTGGTGGCTCCGGCGATCTTGCCGAACGCAAACTGATTCCTGCGCTGTATCAGCGTCAGCGTGCGGGTCAGCTCAGTGAGCCAACGCGCATTATTGGCGCATCGCGCAGTGCGATGACCGATGAAGAATATCGCAAGTTTGCGCGTGATGCGATCAACGAACATGTAAAGCCCGCCGAAATTGACGCAAAGGAAGTCGAGACTTTTATCGCTCGTCTTTCCTATGTTGCAGTCGATGCAAAGTCAGAAGACGGCTGGGCCGCTCTGAAAGACGCCATTGGTAAAAAGCCTGAAAAGATTCGCGCTTTCTATCTCGCCGTCAGCCCAACGCTGTTTGGCGATATTGCAAGCCGCCTCAAGTCGCACGGTCTGATTACCCGCGACACGCGCATTATCGTTGAAAAGCCAATTGGCCGCGATCTCGAATCCGCCAATGAGCTCAACGACACAATCGGCAGCGTTTTCCGGGAAGACCAGATTTTCCGTATCGACCATTATCTCGGAAAAGAAACCGTTCAGAACCTGATGGCTCTGCGCTTTGCCAATGCGCTTTATGAGCCGCTCTGGAATTCTGCACATATCGATCATGTTCAGATCACCGTCGCGGAATCGGTCGGTCTTGAAGGCCGCGCGGGTTATTACAACACTGCTGGCGCACTGCGCGATATGGTGCAGAACCATATTCTCCAGCTTCTCTGCCTCGTTGCCATGGAACCCCCTTCGTCGCTCGAAGCTGATGCTGTGCATGACGAAAAGGTTAAGGTGCTGCGCTCACTGAAGCCAATCACAAACGCAAATGTTGAAGACGTGACAGTTCGCGGTCAGTACCGCGCTGGTGCATCCGCAGGCGGTCCGGTTAAGGGCTACCTTGAAGATCTCGGCAGCGACGACAGCAACACCGAAACTTTCGTTGCGCTGAAAGCTGAAATCGACAATTGGCGCTGGGCTGGTGTTCCGTTTTACATGCGTACAGGCAAGCGTCTTGCATCGCGCGTTTCGGAAATCGTCGTCACCTTCAAGCCAATCCCGCATTCGATCTTCGGTGAAAATGCCGGCAAGGTGGTGGCCAACCAGCTTGTCATCCGCTTGCAGCCTGACGAAGGCGTAAAACAGTGGCTGATGATCAAGGATCCGGGTCCGGGCGGCATGCGTCTGCGTCACGTTCCACTCGACATGAGCTTCGCCGAGTCGTTCAACGAACGTAACCCGGATGCCTATGAACGCCTGATTATGGACGTGGTGCGCGGCAATCAGACGCTGTTCATGCGCCGCGACGAAGTAGAAGCAGCATGGCGCTGGGTTGATCCAATCCTCAAGGGTTGGGATGTCAACAACCAGCAGGTTCAGGGCTATACGTCAGGCACTTGGGGTCCATCTTCATCGATCGCTCTTATCGAGCGCGACGGTCGGACCTGGCACGAAAGCTGAGAATGCTGAGACCGGAGACGTTGACAGACATTTCCGGATCAGTCTTTGTGCCAAAAAAGAAAGAACGCGCGCGAATATCCGATGAGAGCGTGCTCGTTCTGGACGTATGGACTTGAAAGGTACGGCATGAGCATCGAACGGCACGATTTTACAAGCGGAACAGAACTGGCGCAGTCGCTTTCTGAAGCAATTGCGGACAAGCTCTCAGCCGCTATCGCTGAGCGGGGGCACGCGACAATCGCTGTTTCCGGTGGCACAACGCCGCTCAAGCTGTTCGATATCCTGTCGCGCAAGATGATTGACTGGACGCTCGTCACGATAACACTCGTCGATGAACGCTTCGTCGCGCCAACCAATGAACGCTCAAATGAGAAGCTGGTGCGCGATCATCTCCTGCGTGACCATGCAGGCGTTGCAAAATTTGTTGGCCTTTATAATCCTGCCGCAACGGCTGAAACGGCAGCGCTTGCAGCGGCCAGCCGCATCGACGCGCTGCATCGTCCGTTTGACGTGGTTGTGCTTGGCATGGGTAATGATGGCCATACGGCTTCATTCTTCCCGAATGCTGATCGTCTTGATCAAGCAATCGATCCAAAGACCAAAGCGGTGGTTCTGCCCATTCATGCAGAAGGCGCAGGTGAAAAGCGTCTGACACTAACTCTGCCGCTGCTGGTGGAAGCGGACATGCTGGTTCTGCATATCGAAGGTGCTGCCAAACAGGCAACGCTTGAGAAAGCACTCTCCAGCGACGACGAAAAAGAAATGCCGGTTCGTGCCGTGTTCCGTCACGCGCGTAAACCGATACAACTCTACTGGACGAGCTAACAGTCTCAATAAAGACGCAGTTTGCGTTTGGGACTGTCGGCATTAAACTGAGCCACAGGCAAGCCTGAAGTTATTTCACAGGTGATACCCATGACGACGCAAACTGCGCATACCCGCATCAAGGCCATCACTGAGCGTATTGTTGAGCGCTCGAAACCCACCCGCGAAGCTTATCTCGGACGTGTTCGCGAAGCAGCTTCTCGCAAGCCGCATCGCTCGGTGCTTGGATGCGCCAATCTCGCGCATGGCTTTGCAGCCTGTGGCCCGAATGACAAGGCCGCGCTGACCGCCGATGTCGTTCCAAACTTAGGTATCATCACCGCTTATAATGATATGCTTTCGGCGCATCAGCCGTTTGAAACCTATCCCGAACTAATCCGCGTAGCTGCTCGCGAAGCAGGCGGCGTGGCGCAGGTTGCGGGCGGCGTGCCTGCCATGTGCGATGGTGTCACGCAGGGTTTTGCGGGCATGGAACTCTCGCTGTTTTCGCGTGAAGTGATTGCCATGGCAACCGCTGTCGGCCTGTCGCATGACATGTTCGATGCTGCCGTCTATCTCGGCGTTTGCGACAAAATCGTACCGGGGCTAATCGTCGGCGCGCTGACTTTCGGCCATCTACCTGCCATCTTCATCCCTGCTGGTCCAATGACGAGCGGCCTGCCTAATGATGAGAAGGCAAAGACCCGCCAGCTTTATGCCGAAGGCAAGGTTGGCCGCGCGGAACTACTGGAATCAGAGTCAAAATCCTATCACGGCCCCGGCACCTGCACTTTCTATGGCACAGCCAACTCCAATCAGATGTTGATGGAGATCATGGGCCTGCATTTGCCGGGTTCATCCTTCGTCAATCCCGGCACGCCATTGCGCGATGCCCTCACCCGCGAAGCCGCTAAACGCGCGCTGGCGATCACGGCTTGCGGCAATGAATATACACCAGTTGGCGAGATGCTTGACGAACGGTCTTTCGTCAATGGTATCATCGGCTTAAACGCCACCGGCGGTTCGACCAATCACACTATCCATCTCATCGCGATGGCAGCAGCTGCGGGCATAAAGCTCACATGGAAAGATATCTCCGAAATATCTGATGTCGTGCCGCTTCTGGCGCGCGTCTATCCAAACGGTTTGGCAGATGTGAACCATTTTCATGCAGCTGGCGGCATGGGTTTTCTGATCCGTGAATTGCTCGATGGCGGGATTCTGCACGAAGATGTTCGCACCGTTTGGGGCGAAGGTCTGCGCCCATATGCGATTGAGCCGAAGCTCGGCGAAAATGGCACGGTTATTCGTGAACCCGTTCCTGAAAAGAGCGGTGACGATAAAGTCCTAGCCAAGATCGACTCGCCTTTCCAGCCAACCGGCGGCATCAAAGTTCTGACTGGCAATATCGGCAATGCGATCATCAAGGTTTCTGCCGTGAAGCCGGAACGTCATGTCATTGAAGCTCCAGCCAAAGTCTTCAACGATCAGGCTGAATTGCAGGCGGCTTTTAAGGCTGGTGATCTGACTGGCGACTTTATCGCCGTGGTCCGCTATCAGGGGCCGAAAGCAAACGGTATGCCCGAACTGCATAAGCTGATGACAGTGCTTGGCATCTTACAGGATCGCGGACAGCGCGTGGCCCTTGTTACCGATGGCCGTCTTTCCGGTGCGTCAGGCAAAGTGCCGTCTGCTATCCATGTGACGCCAGAAGCACTGGACGGTGGCGCAATCGGAAAAATCCGCAATGGCGATATTATCCGGCTTGATGCGGTAAATGGGACATTAGGCGTACTCATAAACAACGCGCTTCTGGATGAGCGTATTGAGCGCTGCCCCGATCTTTCAGCCAATGAACATGGCATGGGGCGCGAACTTTTCCGCGCCTTCCGCAACATCGCCGGACGGGCTGACGAAGGCGCATCGGTGTTTTAAGATAAAGACACGCTTCTAATTGAAAGGCCGCATGATACATGCGGCCTTTCTTTTATTTTCAAAATACCGGCTTTTCGAAGCCAACACTGCGGCAAGCAGCCGTTAAAGTGTTTGCCATCAGCATCGCTATGGTCATCGGACCCACGCCACCCGGAACCGGCGTAATGGCACCTGCCACTTTTTCTGCATCTGGAAAATCCACATCGCCAACCAGACGCGTCTTGCCTTCACCCTTTTCAGGCGCAGGAATGCGATTGATACCGACGTCGATCACTGTCGCACCCGGCTTGACCCAATCAGCCTTGACCATCTGGGGACGACCAACAGCTGCCACCAGAATATCCGCCGTGCGCGCAATCGCTGGCAGGTCTTTGGTGCGGCTGTGCGCAACAGTAACTGTTGCATTGGCTGCGAGCAGAAGATTGAACATCGGCTTGCCGACGATATTGGAACGGCCAATCACAACGGCATTCAGACCCGACAGATCACGACCGTGAACGCGCTCGATCATGATCATCGCGCCTGCCGGCGTGCATGGGACGAAAGCAGTGTCGACTTCGCCGGTGCCAAGCTTACCGACATTGATGAAATGGAAGCCATCAACGTCTTTTTCCGGTGCAATCGTCTGGATCACGCGACCTGAATCAATATGCTTTGGCAGCGGCAGCTGCACCAGAATACCGTGAATAGCCGGATCATTGTTCAGGCTGTCGATCAGATCGAGGAGTTCCTGCTCGGAAGCATCCTCAGTCAAATCGTGCTGAACAGAAACGAAGCCGCATTCCTTGGCTTTCTTGCCTTTAGAGGCAACATAAACCTGGCTGGCCGGATCTTCACCGACAATCACTACCGCGATGCCGGGGACAACGCCGGTCGCAGCCACGAGCTTTTCAGTCTCACGCTTCACCGTGGAAACGACGTCCTCGGCGAGCTTCTTGCCATCGATCAATTGGGCCATATTGAATGCTCCGATCTAAACAGACGATGCCTTGGGATACACCGCCTTCGTTCTAAAAACATGCCAATAAGCGTCATCAGTGAAGATGACAATCTCTAAGCGGCAAGTTTCAGGATAAAGTCGCAAAATGCCGGAGTGTGAAGGCTATTTCATAGAGCAGTGCGACCGACACAAACACCGCGTGATACCGCCGGTTATCAGTGAACATGGCCACGAGACTAGCCGCTATCAACAATGCAATACGAACGGGATATTCAAAGCCATAGAGATAGTAATGGTCCATGCCTTTAAGCAGAGTATCAACAACATCAGCTACATAGAGTAGTGCCAAAATGCCGAAGAACCATTTTCGCCGCGAGATAAAATAGTCCCGATAGCCGGTATATTCTCCCATACTGTCGGGGAACAACAGTGTGCAAAGCAGGAAATAAAGCCCCGCATAGAAAATTACGAAAAAGTAGATTTCAAAGGTCCAAAGATGGATCGTGCGGAGACTAAATTCAAACCACCAGAAATGGATAACCGACAGAAGAATAAAAGCGACCCATGCAATATGCACCGGATAGATATTCTGTTTGCCCGGATGCTGGATAAAGCGCGCAAGCCCCGTCAAAAGGCGCGAAACGCTAAGGCCAAGTATGATCCCGATGATAATGCGGACATGCGTGAAAGCTTCCGCGGGCGGCACGCCGGTTGTTAGCAACGGGTCCATTGTTTCCCTCTTAGTTCGACTATTGGCTATTCTGTTTTAAAAACCTTATATTTCAATAAACAACTAAGTATAAAAATACGACGCCAACTTGCGTCAGCGTCGTTCACAACCCGATATCGACAAACAGTCGACTTAGTTAATCGAACCAAGGAAACCGGACCAGCTTTCTGACCAGTTCGCACGGCTCTTTTCATCCGCAGAGCGGATATTACAGGTCTGCAAATCGCTTTCAGGAATATCCTGATGCGTCTTTTCACACACCCAAACATCGCTATTATCAGGCACTGTCGACGCTACAAGACTAACAATTTTGTTATCTTTAATTCCAATAAGAATATCGAAATCACTTTCTTCATTATTGAAAGCCCATGAACAATATTCGTCGAAATCAGGTCGATTTTCATCCGGCTTGCCGCAGGCTTTGTCGTGATCAGGAGCCAGCTTATCCATAAATGCTTTGCCTGCAGGTGACGAAATAACAAGGTCGGCATCAGAGAGCGTGCTGATTTCTTTTACTGCCCATTCAGGACTATTTGGTGTTTCAGCAACTGCTGCACCTGCGGTCAAAACACCAGCTGCCATTGCAGCCACACGCACGATTTGGAAAGCTTTTCCAAGCATTTGCTCACCTTTTAAAGCAATGTTTTACAACGGATTTTGTCAGACGTAATTATTTTTCAGATAGAGACCTATCCATAAAACAGCATCCGTTCAACAAAGAATTGATTTCAAGTTTGAAACATTAAAGCGCGTCTCTTCTCCAGAGTTTTTGCCTTCGCGCCTTGCGGTTTGTGTTTATGGAGGGCTATATCGGACCCAACAAACGATAGTGCTTAAACACTCGATTCATGAAGGTGGAACTTTCTCATGCAAGATACAGTCATTCTCGTCGGTTGCGGCAACATGGGCTTTGCCATGCTCAAGGGCTGGCTCGACAGCGGTATTCTGCAATCGGAGAATGTGTATGTGGTTGAGCCGTCAGAAAGCCTTCAGAGTCGTGCGGCTCTTGCTGGCGTCAATGCCTGTTCAAGTGCGGATTCGCTGCCCGACGACCTTAACCCACGTATGGTGCTGGTTGCCGTCAAGCCGCAAGTCATGGGTGCCGTTCTGCCAGCGTATAAGCGCTTTGCACCAAACACGACTTTTGTCAGCGTTGCTGCAGGTATTCCCGTTTCATTTTTTGAGCAGAATTTGGGTAGCGATGCAAAGATCATGCGCTGCATGCCGAACACGCCTGCTGCCATTGGCAAGGGAATGCTTGTTACCTACAAAAACGCCAATGTCAGTGACGACGATGCAGCTTTCGTGAAAAGTCTGCTCAAGACATCCGGCAAAGTCGCAAGCATTACTGACGAAGCACAGATGGATGCAGTAACTGCCGTTTCCGGTTCCGGCCCGGCTTATGTGTTCCACTTCATTGAAGCGCTAACCGATGCTGGTGTGACTGCTGGCTTGCCGCGCGAAACGGCGGCGCTTCTTGCCATGCAAACGGTCATGGGTGCGGGTGCACTGGCTGCTTCCAGCAGCGACAGCCCAACCAAACTGCGCGAGCAGGTTACAAGCCCGAACGGCACCACAGCCGCCGCACTCGAAGTTCTAATGGGTGAAGATCGCCTCAAAAATTTGGTTGCCGAAGCTGTCGATGCGGCACGCAAGCGTTCGATTGAGCTGGGTAAAGCCTAAGCCAGTATTTTCGGCACCGCATCGATCAGCGCCTTTGTAACAAGCGCTTGCGGTGCCGCGATCAACTCCCGCGCAGGGCGACATTCAACAATTCGCCCGCGCTCCATCACAGCAATCCGATCAGCTATTTGTGCTGCAACGGCCAGATCATGTGTGATGAAGAGATAGGCTGTGCCTTCGGCCTTCTGTATCTCCTGCAACAGTTTTAGAATTGAGCCACGCACCGTCACATCAAGCGCCGACACCGCTTCATCCAGCACAATAAGCGCCGGTCTTGTTGCAAAGGCCCGTGCAATTGCCACACGCTGACGCTGACCACCGGAAATCTCATGAACTCCGCGTTTGCTCAACTCGGGATCAAGGCCAACCTTTTGCAAAAGCTCAGAAATATCGCGTCTTATCCCATGAATACGCAGCGGTTCGTTGAGCAGATCATGCACCGTTGCGCGGGGATTGAATGCCGAAAGTGGATCTTGAAACACCATCTGCATCCGCGCGCGGCGCTTTCTTAATTCACCGCCTTTGAGCGTAAGCCAATCCTCATTCTCAAACTGTATCGAACCGAATTCAAGCGGATGCAGCCTTAGAAGTGCGCGCGCCAATGTGGATTTACCGCTGCCGGAAGGTCCGACCAGCGCCAGCGTTTCACCTGCTGCAATCTCAAGATTTACATGATCCAGCGCCAGCTTCTCGCCATAGCGCACGGTCAGATCAGTCGCCTGCAACAAAGTTCTATCCATGTTGAGGCTCCAGCACGGGAACGGCTGCAATCAGCGCTTTTGTATAATCGCACTTTGGGTTTGCGATGATCGCACGCGCCGGACCGCTCTCCACCAGTTCACCATGACGGAACACGGCAATACGATCGGCCAGATCGGAAGCCAGCGCAATATCATGTGTGATGAAGATCAGCGTCATGCCGTCAGCCTGAACCAAGGCGCGCAGCAGTGCCACGATTTCGCGTTGCACAATGGTATCGAGCGCACTGGTTGGCTCGTCTGCAATCAACAGAGTGGGGTTTGCTGCGATGGCAAGTGCAATGGCGATACGCTGTTTCTGCCCGCCGGAAAACTGATGCGGGTAGCGCGAAAAACTTGAACTAGGCTCCGTTATCTGAACGCGCGCTAACAGCTTGAGCGCCTTATCTTTTGCCGCATCACGATCAATCTTTTCATGGGCACGGATTGTCTCAACCAGTTGCGCACCAACGCGCATCAATGGATCGAAACTTGAAGCTGGATCCTGAAATACAAAGCCCACATCGCGGCCCGGCTTTGGTTTTCCATTCGGCCATTGGATCGCGCCTGAAACGCGAGCATTGGCTGCCAGCAGGCCGGCAAGGGCCAACGCCAATGTGCTTTTTCCGGAACCGCTTTCACCGATAATGGCAAGCGTTTCACCGGTATTTATATCGAGGTCAAGATTGTTGAGCGCTGTATCGCTGCCATAGCGCACGCCGAGATTTTCAATATGGGCGACCACGCTCATGCCTGCACCTCGCGCCGCGATGCAGCCTGCGTGATACCTTCACCCGCGAGATAGACACCAACAACCGTCAACGCCAGCGCAAGCCCCGGCAAAATGGACAACCACGGTGCAGAGCGTAAAACCGTGCGACCTTCGGCAATCATCCCGCCCCATGTCACGCGATTGGGATCACCAAGCCCCAGAAATGACAGTGCTGCTTCAATCAGAATTGCAGAGGCGACAATCACCGGCACAAGGGCCAGCACCGGCGGCAAGGCATTGGGCAGGATTTGCCTGAAAGCAATTTCAAGCGGGTTCATACCGATAACGCGGGCTGACGCCACATAATCACGCTCACGGATCGAAAGCACCTGCCCGCGCGTAAGGCGTGCAGCCTGTGTCCAGCTTGAAAGCGCTATCGCCGCGACCAAGACCGGTAGCGAAGGCCCGGCTATGCTGACCAGTGCCAGCGCCAGCAAAAAGCCCGGCACAGTCTGAAAAGCTTCCGTGATGCGCATCAGCACTTCATCGACCAGACCGCCGGCGAAACCTGACAGTGTACCGATAATGCTGCCAATGAAAATAGATGCAGCCGCTGCGGCCAGCCCTACGACCAGCGATGTACGGCTCGCATGGAAAAGCTCTGCCAGCACATCGCGACCCAGCCTGTCTGTTCCGAGTGGAAAGGATGCATTGTCGAATGGCGCAAGCATCGGCGTTGCAACAATACGCAGCGGATCGCCGGGAAAGAGCAGCGGCGCAAAAAGCGCTGCTGCGATAAGCACGAGCAGAATAATCGCGCCTGCAACGCCCTCGCCAGATCCGAAGTAACGTCTCATCCCACTCATGGCCGGACCTTTCCCGCAGATATGCGCGGATCAAGCCAGAGATAGAGAAGATCGACGATAAAATTGACGGCGATCACCATGATGGCACTCGTCAAAATGACGCCCAGTAACAAAGGCGTATCGCGGCTGGCAACCGCCTCCTGTGCGAGCCTTCCAAGGCCGGGAACTGCAAAGACGCTTTCAATCACCACGCTGCCACCCAGCATGGAAGCGGCTTGAAGGCCAAGCATGGTGACTAGCGGTGAGAGCGCGTTACGCGCCACATGACGCAGCACAATGCGCGGGCGTGATATGCCTCGCGCTTTCAGTGCGCGGACGAAATCCATACGCCAGATGTCGGCCATCGAAGCGCGCATGACACGTAGATAAAGGGCTAAATAAATCAGCGCCAGTGAAACGACAGGCAGCAGGAGATGACGCGCTATATCAAACCCACGCGCCAGACCTTCCTTGCCGGAAGCAATCGTCTCAATGCCGCTTGAAGGCAGCCAGCGTAATCGGATTGAAAACAGGATGACCAGCACAAGTGCCAGCCAAAAACCGGGAATGGCATAGAGTACAAGCGAGGCAACCGACAGGAAACGATCGCGAAAGCTTCCGGGTTTTGCACCTGCGACAATCCCCAGAGCCGACCCGACCGCGAATGACAGCGCCGTCGCAGCGCCCATCAGCAAAAGCGTATTGGGAAAGCGTTCGAGAATGACAGCGAGAATGGGGCGGTTGAAACTGACCGACCAGCCAAGATTGCCCTGCAAAAGGGCGACCAGATAGGCAGTCAACCTGTGCCAAGCGGATTGATCCAGCCCCCAGCGCGCGCGCATTTCAGCAATGGCATTCGCATCACCGCCGAAGCTTACCGCATAGGCATCAACAGCATCACCGGGGGCCAATTCCAACATCAAAAAACAGCCAATAATAACAATCAGCAGCACAACCATGCTGCTGAACAATCGTTTCCTGAAAAGGGTTAGAATCTGCGCCACGTCGTGAACGTACAATCAAAGCAATGCTTCGTCACAATATTTCGTCACTGTACAATAAACACATCTGCCCAGTTGGAAACTGCCCACCGCGGATTGTTGGAGACATTTTTAACGCGGTCATTGGCAACCGTGATAAAGCCCCATTCCGCCACATTGATGAGCGGCAGATCAGCTTCGACCAGTTGCTGGAATTGGTGATAAAGTGCTGTGCGCTTTTGCTCGTCAATTTCATGTGCAGCCTTGGCAATCACCGCGTCCAATTCCGCGTTGGCATAACCACCCTGATTGGAGAACGGCACGCCTGCTGCAATCCCGCTCTCGACCAGAATAGTCGTCGAAATTGCGGGATCGCCGCGATAGACGGTCGGTGCAATGGCGAGATCAAAATCGTGATCAGTATAGACTGCCTTCTGATGTGCGGCTGAATCATTGTTGACGATACGCGCATCAATGCCGATTTCCGCCAATGCCTGCCGCAGATAATCACCAAACTGCTTGGTTTCGTTGAAATATGGGGCTGGCAGCAGCTTCAGTGCAAAGCGCGTACCGTCCTGGCCGCGCTTGTAACCCGCCTCATCCAGCAGCGCATTGGCCTTCGCTACATCGAAAGGATAAGCGGCAACATCGCCCGTATAAAACTGGCTGTCATATTGCGGAACCGGCCCGGTTGAAGGCTTGGCATAGCCCAGAAAAATCGTCTTCACGACGAAATCGCGATCAATCGCATGAGCGATTGCCTGACGCACTTTAAGGTCTGAGAGTTCCTTACGGCGATGATTGATTTCGACGACCAGCTGATAGGTCAGCGCCTCATAGCCTTTAGAAATAACACCGATCCCCGGCACTTTTGAAATGCGGTCGAGATCGGCCAGAGGCACGGCAGAAAACGCAGCAAGGTCAATTTCCTCGGCTTCCAGCGCACCTGCTGCAGCAGCACGATCAGGCAGCACGCGATAGATGATTTCATCAAGATAAGGCTCGCCCTCGCCCCAATAATCTTCATTTTTCGCAAGACGATAATATTCACCGGTCTTGTGCTCGGCATATTTGAATGGGCCAGTGCCAATCAGCTTCTCATTGGCAGGATTGGCGGCAATATCCGTGCCCTCAAACACATGCTTCGGCAGCACTGCGGTCAGCGCCGGCAGCGCATTGCGAATAAGCTGAAACGGTGTTGGTTCGCTGAAGTGGAAAACTGCCGTATGCTCATCCGGCGTTTCGACTCTCTCCAAGGCCTTAAATACAACGCGGCCGAGATTCTGCAGCGGTTTCCAGACCTGTAACGCCGAAAACGCAACGTCTGCGGCTGTGAAGGGCTTACCGTCATGCCATTTGACGCCCTCACGCAGGCGGAAGGTTGCGGTCAGACCATCATCAGAACCTTCCCAACTGGTTGCAAGACGTGGCTCCAGACCGTTTTCACCATCAAATGAGGCTTCAGCCAAAGGCTCGATCACCTTGCTCGCCACGAAGAAAACGCCGTTGGAAGCGACAATGGCCGGATTGAGATTGCGTGGCTCGGAATCTGCGGCCACGACCAGTCGCCCGCCTTTTTGCGGCGCATCTTCAGCCCGCGCCCAGTGAGGCAACAGCGGCAAAGCCGCAAGCGATGTCGAACCAATCAGAAATGCCCTGCGTGAAGCAACAAACCGAGCCATATTACTGCCTCCGAAATTCCGTTTCCTTTGTCTACAACGGCGCTAGCGGAATTGCAGGGTAAATCCTGTCACAGTGGCAATAAATATCGAAACTTGTTTCTCTTTTCGCAAGGCTAATCTACCGGCAGCTCTCTGCGCGACCAATCGGCTTTAGGGATAGGGTCACCAATCGCATATTGAAACGACGAAACCGCCATGTCTTTTGGGTTAACTTCGCAATTGAAATCGAGGTTGTACCATTTTGCATGACTTCTGAAGGCACCGTCGGACATCTTCAAACTCGTCTCTGTCAGCGCCCCACCCGTGCGTGCCATCATATCAGGAATAATATCAGGCCGGTGATGCCGGATCTGCTCCAATGCCTCTATTCCGCAAATTTGAATGACCCGATCCGTGGGCGAAAGCTTTCCCAAAGCCTGTTTGACATGTGGATTTGACAGCGCGTCCTTTGAATAAATTTTCTTAGCCTTCGTCATCTGCACTTCTTGCTTCGCCAAACTAGCTACACTCACAGACGATTTTTCAGCGCTGAGAATTGGATCAGTAGCAGATGATTTATTCTGATTAGGTTCGGTTTCACCTTGCGTCGGTTGAGGCGCATCTTCGCCCTCTTGGTCGGAAGGCTTGGCAGGTTCAATCTTGGTGTTTTCTTTCTCTTCGTTTGCAGCGGTCTCAAAAGCCTTTTGTTCAGATGCGGCATTGGCAGCATCATCCGACTTATCCGGCTGTTTCTCAGCCTGTGCCGAGGGTGCTGGCGGAACGAGTTCGACCTTCACATCTTCCGGCTGGACAGAATGCGTTGACACCGGAAAGGTAATCAACAGCAGCGCTAGCACGGCACCATGCAGTCCGACCGAAACGATGCCACCCAAAACTGTGTCTTTGTCCACCACCGATGACGATCTCTTCATTTTCAGTACAATTTGAGGCTGCTTAAAATGATGCGTGTCTCAACCATTATAAAACATGAAACAATTTCGCTTGAAAAGCATCCCTTTTCACAACGCCATCAAAGTCGCCTGCTATGAAAACGGCGAACAGACATTGCCTTACTACATAGACTTTGCAAAAAGACCTACACATCCGCACTGGCAATTTCCGCCATGCAATAGACTACCCAGCGATGCTCAAAGAAAGTGATTTTCCATGATTGTTATAGATAGGAACATACAACGGATAATCAGCTTCGCTTTTGGCGCAATGCTCTTGATCACTTCGCCAGTCTATTCGCAGGTTGCATCAACAATTCAGACACCGCCACCATCGGCAATTGCTGAATTTTCAGGTGAAGAATCTCTGCACAAGCTTGCTTTGGCCAATCTCGTTGCTTCGAACTGCGAGATTAACGGTGTCACAAAAGGCGATGCGGCACTGATCGGCGGAACGGCGCAAGCCGTAGCGAGTCATATGAACCTGACTATGGATGCTTACATTACCGACTATGTTCAGCCGGCAATGATGAAACTTGCGACTCCAACGGCATGCGAAGAGCACACGCCAATGACGAGTGACGTCTTGCAGAACATAAAAGATTTGGGCGGAACAGTATTAGACTGATTAAGAGAACTTGCTTACATCTTGAAAATAAATCAAAAGCAAAAACAGTCGTAGCTTTTGGCATGAAAGATGTAATATAATGTACGAGAAGCGTACCACTCCACCGCTGAGCCAAAGCCGTTTCATTGAACGGATGATGAAACATGCTTTTTATGTGATTGTCGTCATGCTCATCTCAGTGGCATTCGGTGCGATTGGATTTATTATTTTTGAAGGTCTTGGACTTGAAGATGCAATACTGCATTCAACCTTCATTCTCAGTGGTTTTGGTTTAATCAGCGTTCCTGCAAGCACAGCAGGCAGAATGTTCGCTGGAATATATGGGCTTTACGCCAATATTTTTTTCTTGGCAGGCTTCAGCATTATGTTTGCGCCGATCATTCACCGCATATTACATAAAATGCATGCGGATGACTTCTAAACGCAACGGAACTGATTTTCTCCTTCCGGCGTAATTAAAGAAATTTTCTCCTTGCCAAACACCCACTCTTGCATAGATCATGGTTAATTATGTGTTGTCGTATTTCGTGAGGAGATGTTCGATACGGCACATACATGGCGAGCTTTTACGGCTCTTTTAACCGCATTTGCGGAGTCTTGTATTGTAGTTTCCGTAAGTGCCTGAAGCTAATCATATTGGAAGAGAGGAAACAGAAATGTCTAGTTTGCTGCCCCCACTTCATGACGGTCATGCACCGATCTATTTGCATCACGCATTTCAGAACGCAATCGATGCCTACGAAGACTGGAATTTGGAAACAGCGGAGCCAGTCGTCGCAATCAATGGAAAGATCACTCGCATCAGCGTGGTTTTCCGTCGACTATGGAGTTGTACTGATATTGTCCCGCGTCATACGCTCGAAGCCTTGAGGGATATTGTTCCGTCAAACCTTATTCATGCAGAGCGCTGGAAAGACAGCGCAACATTTGCCGAAGCTGCCCATCTCATGCGGACAGCGCTTGAATGGCGCAAGGCACGGCGCGTTCCTGCCGTTTACTAAGACAAAATAACTTATGCCGCGGGCGGGATTTAACCCGCCCGTTTTCAATATCACTCTTTTAATTCAAAGCTTGCGGAAGCGAACGCGCGCACTGCGTTCAATTGCTGCCACAGTCAACTCATCCAGTGCCCAGCGGTCACGCAACATCTGCAAAAACTCAAGTTCTTCCTGCTCGACATGAAGGTCAGCCGCCGCCACTTCGACAGCCAGCGCGTAGGCCGTGTCGTAGAGCTTTTCCGGCAAGACATCATGTGCGAGATCGAGAATACGCTCCAAGCCATCATCATAAGAAAGCATTTCCAGACAGTCACTGGCAAGCTTTGGCAATCTCGCAGCATCAAAACCCTGAAAAACTGGCAGACGGGATACCACATTGCTGATCGACGCCAGCTCTGCATCGGTCATGGTTGTATCTGCGGCGGAAGTCGTCACCATGATGTAAACGAGTGCGTCCTGAGGTGAAATGTTTTTCATCGAATGCTCCTGCATCGTTCAACCGGAATCATAGTTTCGGCTAATTTTGAAGAAAATTAGGGAGCATGTAAGGCTTACGCAAGGAAATTCGGACGTAATCACTGTGGCAAAGATTGACGTGCAAGCTCCGCCGCGCCATAGAGCAATGGTACATTACCGTGCAAAAAATTTCATCAAACAAAGCCCTTCACAGGACATCAGGATAAAATCATGACTTCGCACCGTCTTCCCGAAATTACGCTGACCCCGGAACTGACCGCGGCGGCTGCGGAAGCGAAATCGTGGCCTTTTGAAGAGGCAAAGAAAATCCTTAAGCGCTACGCCAAGTCCGGTATGCCTGAAACAGTGATTTTCGAGACTGGCTACGGCCCTTCAGGCCTGCCGCATATCGGTACGTTCGGCGAAGTCGCACGCACGTCGATGGTGCGCCACGCTTTTCGCATTCTGACGGAAGACAAGGTCAAGACGCGCCTGATCTGCTTCTCGGACGATCTCGACGGGATGCGTAAGATCCCAGACAATGTTCCGGACAAGGCAGCCCTTGAGCCATATCTGCAATTGCCACTTTCCGCCGTGCCAAACCCATTTGGCGGCGAGTACAAGAGCTTTGCCGAGCATAACAACGCAATGCTCTGCCGCTTCCTTGACACCTTTGGGTTCGATTACGAGTTCGCAAGTGCGACCGAGTACTACAAGTCCGGCAAGTTTGATGCGGTGCTGCTGAAAGCTGTCGAGCGCTATGACGACATCATGAAGGTGATGCTGCCTACACTCGGTGAAGAGCGCCAGGCGACCTACAGCCCATTCCTGCCGATCTCGCCGAAGTCTGGCCGCGTGCTCTACGTGCCGATGAAGAGCGTCGATGCCAAGGCTGGCACCATCACTTTTGATGATGAAGATGGCGTTGAAACCACGCTTTCCGTTACCGGCGGCAATGTGAAGCTTCAGTGGAAGCCGGATTTCGGTATGCGCTGGGCAGCACTCGGCGTCGATTTTGAAATGTTCGGCAAGGATCACCAGACCAATGCGGGCATTTACGACCGCATCTGTGAAATCCTTGGTGGTCGCGCGCCAGAGCATTTTGTCTACGAACTCTTCCTCGACCAGATCGGCCAGAAGATTTCGAAATCGAAGGGCAACGGCATCGCGATTGACGAATGGCTGGCCTATGCGCCGACCGAAAGCCTTGCACTCTATAACTTCCAGAAGCCAAAGACCGCGAAGAAGCTCTATTTCGACGTGATCCCGAAGGCCGTGGACGAATATTTCACCTATCTCTCGGCTTATAACCGTCAGGAGTGGAAAGACCGTCTGAACAACCCAGTCTGGCACATCCATTACGGCAATCCGCCAAAGGTTGAACTGCCGGTTACATTCGCGCTGATGCTCAATCTGGTGAGCGCATCGAATGCAGAAAACCCAAGCGTTCTCTGGGGCTTCATCTCGCGCCATGTGCCGGGTGTTACGCCGGAAAACAATCCGGAACTCGACGCGCTCGTTGGCTATGCGATCCGTTACTTCAACGATTTCGTCAAGCCAACCAAGCAATTCCGTACGCCTGACGATGTGGAACGCGCAGCACTTGAAGGCCTTGATGCGAAGCTTGCGACGCTGCCTGCCGGTACTGATGGCACTGACATTCAGAATGCCATTCTGGACGTTGCCCGTGCAATCGAGCGTTATCAGGATCACACCAAGAAGAGCCCTGAAGGCGGCCCCGGCGTTTCTGTTTCTTTCTTCCAGATGCTCTATGAAGTGCTGATCGGTCAGGAACGCGGCCCACGCTTTGGTTCATTCGTTGCTCTTTATGGCATCGATGAAACCCGCGCACTCATTCAGAAGGCTCTTGCTGGCACATTGTCATAAGCGACCAACAATTCGAAAAATGCCCTGCGCCGATCAATCAGCGCAGGGCATTTTTGTTTATAGCACCTTCCAATCTGATTAAATCAGATTGGAAGGTCTCAAATCTTTATACGCGCATCCCGAAAAGAATTTCACACTCTTAGCGATGTGTCCTAGTTTTGCGGCGCAGGCGGAAATTCACCGTCAAGCTGTTGTGGTCTTGTCGGTTGAAGAGGCGCCTGTGGCACTTGGATTATTGGCTGATCAACCCCATTGCCGAACTCCGGCAATGCGCTTTCAGGCTTACTTCCATAGATCCCGAGTTTTCCTGCCTCTGCTTTTTCACCCGCATCCTGATAGGCACCGCCCGCAACAGCTTTGGCCCAACCATTGGCAACGAGCCACTGCGCCGCATCGTCATTGCCGACGCTGCAACTTGTCGCAATAGCAGCACCGCTATCATCTTGCGGTAGGCGGCACATAATTGCCCGTGCGCGTAACCACTGACGAAATGCAGTGCGTGCCTGCATACCACATGGCCAATTTTCACCCGATGGCGATTGGCACGATTGCTCAATCGGCATGACTTCTATGCCTTGCAAATCAACAATGCGTCCCTGACTTTCAAGCCGCCCTGCCGCTATCGCAACAGGTCGCTGTAAAAGCTGCATCGGCTCGCCATCATCTACAGGCGTTGCAGGTGCGGGTGGCTCAGGTGGCTTTGGCGTTGAAGCTAGTCCAAGATCGCTCAAAGGTGGTCGCGCAGGCTCGCGCTCAAGCCCGCTCTGCTCCGTCTCGCTTTGACCACTCTGACTGGCAGAATTCTGCTCATTAGTGTTTGGCGCAGCTTCAGGAGCCGCAGCATCTGGTGCTGGCGGATTATCTGCATCTTTATCGGGTTCGTCATAGTCAAACTGCTCGACAACAATTCCATTGCCGGAAGCAGAATCGGGTTTACTTTCACCGTCTCCGCTTTCGACAACGGTCACCGGGCGATCTAGCGCGCCATAAAACGGCGCAACAAACGCAGCGACGAGGATGGCTCCGGTTAGTCCAGCCAAACTACCAAAAACAATCCGTGCATTATTCTTACGACGCGGCTTGGCCATTACTGACTGGCCCACAGAATGCGAGCGACCCACTCAACATCTTTCATTTCAAAAGCACGGTTCGGAAATTCAGGATTGAACGAATGTAATTCGATTGTACGTGGTGTCTGGCGATGCAATATTTTGGCCATTACCTCTCCGTCTTTCGTGCGAACAACCACACGGTCGCCACGGCGAACCGCTGCATTGGGTGCTACGACTAGCGTATCGCCATCACGATAAAGCGGCAACATTGAGTCACCGGAAACTTCCAGCGCATAGACATTATCTGTGGGCGCCGCGGGAAACTGAACCACATCCCAGCCCTGACCGGCAGGGAATCCGGCATCATCAAAATAGCCACCTCCGCCCGCTTCCGCCATGCCAAGCAACGGAATGGCGCTTGGCTCCTGTAAATATTCACCATAATTGGGCGTCGAATTTTCACCCCGAATGAGCCGCGTAAACTCGTCCAATGTTGCCCCGGTGGCTTCCATCACTTTGGCAAGTGACTCTGTCGAAGGCCAACGCGCGCGGCCGTCTGATGCATATCGCTTGGACTTGTTAAAAGTCGTTGGATCCAACCCTGCCCGACGCGCAAGACCGGACGCACTTAAAGAACTGCGTTCTGCCAAGGCATCAATCGCAGCCCATACGCTATCGTGAGAAAACATTGCCGCAACCTACAAAAGAGGATTTTAAACCTAATTATCTAACATATATTGTGGCAAACTTAACAGAATTCCTAAAACGACGCAAGATATACGATTTTACAGGCAAATTTTCTTATACATAGACAAAACGCGCGACATTAGGATGTCGCGCGTTTTTCACTTCAGTCAAAGATTTATACGTTAAGCGGCTTTCTTCGCTTCACTTTTATATGGATTGAAGCGCTGATAGAAGCTTTCGCCGTTCTCTGCCATATCGACAAGCAGCTTTGGTGCCTTGAACTGCTGGCCGTATTTGCGCTGCAACTCCTTGGAAAGCTTGACGAATTTCTTCGCGCCCATACCATCGATATAAGACAACGTGCCGCCGGTGTAAGGTGCGAAACCAAAGGCTAGAATGGAGCCGACATCGGCTTCACGCGGATCAGTGACAATGCCTTCTTCCATCACGCGCGCAGCTTCCAGAGCAATCGTCACGAGAAAACGCTCTTTAAGTTCGTTCACATCAATCTTGTCAGGGTTCTGCTGCGGATAGAGATCTTTGAGACCGGCCCAGAGATGCTTCTTGGCAGGCTTGGCTGGGTATTCATAGAAGCCCTTGCCATTCTTGCGGCCCTTGCGGTCAAACTCATTGACGAGCTTGTCCACCAGTTCCACATGGCGCGGATCAACCGCCTTCTCGCCGAGATCGGCAAGCGTTGCCTTGAGGATCTTCTGCGAAAGATCGATGGCGGTTTCGTCGTTGAGCGCAAGCGGTCCAACCGGCATACCGGCCATACGGGCGGCATTTTCGATCATAGCAGCCGGAACACCTTCAACGAGCATGTTGTAGGCTTCCGACATATAGCGCAGCACGCAACGATTGACGTAGAAACCACGTGTGTCATTGACGACAATCGGCGTTTTCTTGATCACACGAACGTAGTCAAGAGCAACTGCCAGCGCTTTTTCAGAGGTCTTCTTACCGAGAATGACTTCCACCAGCATCATCTTGTCGACCGGCGAGAAGAAGTGGATGCCGATGAAGTTCTTCGGACGCTTGGAGACTTTCGCAAGGCCAGTGATTGGCAAGGTCGAGGTATTGGACGCAAAGACTGCAGAAGTTTTCAGCACTTCCTCAGCCTTTTCGGTCGCTACACGCTTGACTTCGCGGTCCTCAAAGACGGCTTCGATCACGAGATCGGCACCTTCAAGCTCAGCATAGTCAGGCGTTGCGGTGATGAGCGATAGGAGCTTTTCCTTGTCGGCTTCCGTCGCGCGGCCCTTCTGCATTTGCTTGGTGATAAGATCAGCCGTATGCGCCTTGCCCTTGTCCGCAGACTCCTGATCACGATCAATGAGCACCACCGGAATGCCAGCCTTGGCCGTCACATAAGCAATACCTGCGCCCATGAAGCCCGCGCCAATGACGCCGATCTTCTTGAACTTGGTTGGCTTTTCGTCAACCGGGCGACGTGCGCCCTTGTTCAATTCCTGCAACGACACGAAAAGCGAACGGATCATCATGCCCGCTTCGGTCGTCTGAAGGATTTCGGTGAAGTAGCGCTGCTCGATCTTAAGACCGGTATCGAACGGCACCAGAAGGCCTTCATATACCGATTTCAGGATAGCAAGTGCTGCCGGATAATTGCCGGAGGTTTCGCGGCGCAGAATAGCGGTTGCAGCAGGCCAGAGATTTGCACCGGCTGCCGAATAGATCACGCCGCCCGGCAGCTTGAAGCCCTTCTCGTCCCACGGTTGAACCGGCTTGAGGCCACCCTTGATGAGCTTCTTGGCAGTTTCAACGAGCTTCTTGGCAGGTGCGACTTCGGTAACAAGACCCATCGCCTTGGCGCGCTGCGCCGTCAGGCTTGAGCCAGTCGTCATCATCTGCAAAGCGTCCTGCTGATTGGCAAGGCGCGGAACGCGCTGCGTGCCGCCAGCGCCCGGAAACAGGCCGACTTTCACTTCCGGCAGGCCCATTTTCACGCCCGGCGCATCGGATGCAACACGGGCATGGCAAGCGAGCGACATTTCAAATGCACCACCCATGCAGGTGCCATTGATGGCCGAAACCCATGGCTTGCCCGAGGTTTCCAGCTTGCGGAACAGTCCGCCCATACGACCGACATTGTCGAACAACGACTGGACAGCAGCCTGCTTGTCCTTTGCCTTTTGCTTCTGGAATTCCTTGAACATGCCTTCGAGCATGGTCAGGTCAGCACCACCGGAGAACGTATCTTTGCCCGACGTGATGACCACGCCCTTGACCTTTTCATCAGCAGTCGTCGCGTCGATGATGGCATTCAATTCCTGCATCGCCTCGACGGTGAAAACATTCATCGACTTTTCAGGCATGTCCCATGTGACGAGTGCGATGCCATCGGCGTCGGTTTCAACTTTGAAATTTACATAAGCCATTATTCGCCTCCTACCCTTACACGCGCTCGATGATGGTGGCCGTACCCATGCCGGCACCGATACACAAAGTGACCAGTGCGGTGTTGAGGTCGCGGCGTTCCAATTCATCCAGCACCGTGCCGAGGATCATCGCGCCGGTTGCACCCAGCGGATGGCCAAGCGCAATCGCGCCGCCATTGACGTTGATCTTGTCGTGCGGAATATCGAAAGCCTGCATATAACGCAGAACCACGGCAGCGAAGGCTTCGTTCAACTCGAACAGATCAATATCCGAGAGCTTCATCTTGGCCTGTTTGAGCAGCTTTTCCGTTACATCAACCGGGCCAGTCAGCATAAGCGCTGGTTCGGAGCCGATATTGGCAAAAGCACGGATACGCGCGCGCGGCTTGATATCGAATGCTTTGCCAGCCTTCTTCGAGCCAACGAGAACGCCTGCTGCACCGTCAACGATACCAGACGAATTACCGGCATGATGGACGTGATTGATGGTTTCGACTTCCGGATGCGCCTGAATGCCAACAGCATTAAAGCCACCCATTTCACCGGGCATCACAAAAGATGGGTTGAGTTGACCGAGCGCCTGCATATCGGTGCCCGGACGCATATGCTCGTCATGGTCAAGAATGGTGAGACCGTTCTGATCCTTGATCGGAATGACCGAATTCTTGAAATAGCCCTTTTCCCACGATTTGGCGGCGCGCTTTTGGCTTTCTACTGCATAGGCATCCACGTCATCGCGTGAGAAGCCGTACTTCGTAGCAATCAGATCGGCAGAGACGCCCTGTGGCATGAAAAAGCCAGGAAAGCCGACGGATGGGTCCATATACCAGGCACCGCCCGACATGCCCATGCCAACGCGCGACATGCTTTCAACGCCACCAGCAATCACCAGATCGTCGGCACCGAACGCAACCTTGGCAGCGGCCAGATTGACCGCATCGAGACCCGACGCACAGAAACGCGAAATCTGAATGCCCGGTGCCTTGAAGTCGTAACCGGCTTCAAAAGCCGCAGATTTCGGAATAACTGCGCCCGCTTCGCCGACCGGATCGACACAGCCGAAAATAATATCATCGACCTTTGCCGTGTCGATACCGTTGCGGTCGCGCAAGGATTCCAGAATCTTCGCGCCCAGACGAACGGCAGGCACTTCATGCAGGCTACCGTCTTTCTTGCCACGTCCGCGCGGTGTGCGGACGTGATCGTAAATATAAGCCTCAGCCATTTTTTCTCCTTCCCGCTAAGTTCGAAAACTTAGCCTGATCTCTAACTCAAAATGCGTCTGCGTTAAGCGCCATCATGCTATCTGCACCCGACTGGATGCGCGCGAGATGGGCAACACTTTCCGGCATGATCCGCTCAAAATAATAGCGAGCCGTGACAAGCTTGGCTTCCAGATAGTCCTTATTGCCTTCGCCTGATGCCAGCTTTTCTTCGGCAACCTTCGCCATGCGCGCCCACATGTAACCAAGCGCTACCAGACCAAACAGATGCATGTAATCATTCGATGCTGCACCCGCATTGTCTGGCTTTACCATCGCGTTCTGCATCAGCCACATAGTTGCGGCTTGGAGGTCGTTGACGCCCTTCTTCAGATGCTTGGTGAAGAATGAGAGCTTCTCATTTTCGCGATTGGTTTCGCAGAATTCGCCCACTTCCTTGAAGAAAGCGGTGATCGCACGACCACCATTCAGCGCCAGCTTGCGGCCAACCAGATCAAGCGCCTGAATGCCATTGGCACCTTCATAGATCATGGCGATACGCGCATCGCGGACATACTGGCTCATACCATGTTCTTCGATATAGCCGTGACCACCGAACACCTGCTGCGCCATGACAGCATGTTCGAAACCCTTGTCGGTCAGAACGCCTTTCAGTACTGGCGTCAAAAGGCCGACGAGATCATCCGCCGCCTGACGTTCTGCTTCATCGCCTGAACGATGGGCAATATCCGAATTGAGCGCCGTCCAGAGGATAAGCGCGCGACCAGCTTCGTTATAAGCACGAATATTCATCAGGTTACGGCGAATATCCGGATGCACGATGATCGGGTCTGCCTTCTTGTCAGGCGCCGCCGCACCTGAAAGCGCGCGACCCTGAATACGCTCACGCGCATAGATCGCAGCGTTCTGATAAGCGGTTTCCGCAATCGAAAGCCCCTGAAGTGCTACACCGAGACGCGCTTCATTCATCATTGTGAACATGGCGCGCAGACCTTTGTGTGCCTCGCCAATCAGGAAACCAGTTGCATCATCATAGTTCATCACGCAGGTTGCATTGCCGTGGATGCCCATCTTCTCTTCGATGGAACCACAGGACACGCCATTGCGCTCTCCCGGATTGCCATCGGCATCAAGAATGAACTTCGGCACGATAAACAGCGAAATACCTTTCACACCTTCCGGTGCGCCATCAATACGGGCCAGCACCAGATGGATGATGTTTTCCGACATGTCATGTTCGCCAGCCGAGATGAAAATCTTCTGGCCGGAAATCTTGTAGGAACCATCGCCCTGCGGTGTCGCCGTTGAACGCAGCAAACCCAGATCCGTACCGCAATGCGGCTCGGTCAGGTTCATTGTGCCTGTCCACGTGCCTTCCACCATCTTTGGCAGATAGGTGTCTTTCTGCTCATCCGTTCCGTGGGTAAGGATCGCTGCAATCGCGCCCTGTGTAAGACCCGGATACATGGTGAGCGCCATATTGGCAGACGACATATATTCGCCAACAGCAGTATGCAGCAGATATGGAAGGCCCTGCCCGCCATATTGTTCCGGCACCGCAAGACCAAGCCAGCCGCCTTCGCGATACTGGTCATAAGCTGCTTTGAAACCCTTTGGCGTCTTCACCGAACCATCAGATGCGCGGGCGCAGCCTTCCTGATCGCCAGTATGATTGACAGGAAACAGCGTGCCTTCGGCAAGCTTCGCGCCTTCGGACAGGATCGCCTCGACGACATCGGGTGATGCATCGGCAAAACCCGGCAAATTGTTATAACGCTGATAATTCAGAACGTCATTGAGAACGAAATTTGTATCCTCAACTGGCGCGCGATAGCTCGGCATCGAAATCCTCCAAATCAATTACCTGCTGTTTCGCCTTGACGAAACATGCATCAGCTTGTGTCGACGACATGATTGCCACATCAAAAACTCAAATGCGTGACAGCACGTCTTTACTAACAAATGGGCTGGAAACACATAAATCCAGCCATTTAATCAACTTTTGACACCATTCCCGATCAAGACTTGATGAGAAAGGTGAAATTTCAGATAGAAACTAGCCTACTATTACGTTTCCGTAAACGTCAAAATTTACACTTAATAGTGCGCATTGGTTTAAGCAGCAAAAAACAGGCAAAAGCACACCCATGATCATAAACGGGCGAAGGAAGACCGAAGCTTATTGGCAATTACGCGGGTGATGACACTGCCAGGACACCATCCCCATGAGCATTGCTCCGCATCACAGCCTGAATTTCCAATGACACTCCAGCAAGCAGCTGCCCCACTAATTCCTATTGCGCCATTTACGTAATACTTTGACCTCACTTTTGCGACGCCAACGGCGGACGCGATGAGAATCATTGGAAAGAACTACCAATCCGAGCGGAAGCATCCAGAAACCGAGGATTGGCAAGAAACCCAAAGCACCACCTAAAACCAATGCACCGCCCAAAGTTCGACGCATTGCAACCGATTTGGGCACAGGGATTCGCTTTCCAAGAATCAAAATGGTGCGTTTGACAGGTATTTCATAGGCTTCACTCATAGAACATTCGTACTTTCTGGTCCTACCTTCGGTATTCCACACACATAAATACCCCGGGAAATATGGGGTTTCGTAGGCAAAAAGCAAAAAATTAGAAAAAATGAAAAATAGGGCTTTGCAAATCAGAAATCCTCCTGCTATACGCCACATCGCTGACACAGCGAGCGCCTCTTCCCCGGTAGCTCAGTGGTAGAGCAACCGGCTGTTAACCGGTTGGTCGCTGGTTCGAATCCGGCCCGGGGAGCCACTGCTTTCTTAATGAAAACAGTAGGTTGTATAAAAATTCCCAGTTCAAAAAGAGCGTGTTAAAATTTTTGGAATACTGAACTGCTGTCCTTGAATTGGATTCTCGAATATATTTTTCTGATAATCCACGGCGCATTTTGAATCGTTTTTTAGATTTCCAACTCATCCATCAGCATTACGAATAAGCTACTTGCCATTGTTACCCTGCTTAAATGGAGAGGAGTTGGCAAGCTTCGGTATCAGCGTGGACTTCTGCCTTTAAAGCCGACTTGAGTATCTCACACAGTATAACTGATATCCCCCATTCTCACCTAACCTCATGCCATAGCCCCGAATGCCGAGCCGCAATACGCGATAACAAAACATTGATTTTAATTAATGTTTTGATCTTATTTCATTCATCTGGCGTTCACTCCTCGATTGATACGGTTGCATCAACACAAAAGGAGTGTCCCATGATTAAGAAAGCTATCCTCGCTGCAATCGCTCTTTCATTTGTTGGTGCACCACTTGCGCAGGCACAAAATCATAATCCGCCACGCAAGCCTGGGTATAGCCACACTGAAAACTCTCGCCCTTCTCATGGGAAAAACTTTGAACGTCACGACCGGCGCGATCAGAAGCAGAAGCGTTGGTCACGTGGTGAGCGATATGGTGATTGGCGCCGCCACCAGGAAATCAAAGATTATCAGCGCTATGGCCTTCTTAAGCCAGGCCGCGGTCAGCATTGGGTAAAGGTCGACAATCAATACCTGCTTATCGCGGGTGCGACAGGCCTTATTGCCGGCATCTTGGCTGCAAGATAAATATTAAGCGGGGCTTAGGCCCCGCCTTTAAACTGCATTCAACTATTGGTAATGATTGCTCCGCAGGTTTAGGCAAGCAAGCCCCCCGTCGAACCAATTCAGATTCCAGAGCATTATCCAAAACTTCGCGATGCATCTTTGCATTTTTGTCGGACAGACAGCATTCCTTTACGGCGCAAGCTTCGTGCGCTGTAAGCCCTGCATTTTATCCAACATACATCGAGTCAGGCTTATGCCCCGCATATGAGGACTACTGACGCATACGAGGCTGACATACGCGTTGCCGCGACGTAAAGTACTGCAAGGCGCAAAATATGTAGTTAGCTATATTTTGCGCCTAACTCAAGCAACATTATCAATACGTAACAGGCTGGATGAATATATTATTCTGTTGAAATCAGAACTTCATATAAATTATCTCTAGAAACAGCATCAAAATTAAAGAAAGCAGGTATCAGCGAAAACCTTACTGGAGATAAAAATGAAGTTTTCAGATTTCCTGACATTTAACAAATTTCTTACGCCCTATCTGGTCAATGTAATTTATTGGATTGGGCTAATCGGCATAATAATTGCATCTTTGGTTATGTTCTTTTCGGCATTTTCAGCGTTTGGTGGCTTCAAAAATATTATTGGAGCAGTAGTTTTGCTCGCTGTTGGAACATTGTTTTGGCGCGTTGTCTGCGAAGGTCTTATTCTTTCATTTAAGGTAATTGACCGACTTACAGAAATCAGAGATCGCCTACCTCGTTAATTTAGAAACAGAAAAACAGGCGCTAATGCGCCTGTTTTGTTTCCAATACCGTCGCATGCATTGAATACAATCTCATTAAACTCATAAGGCCGACCGACCTGTAGCTTCCAGCATAGGGCGGCACTGCAATGCTAATTGTAAATGCCAGTGTTGAAACAGCTGGCATCAATCCTCACCCTGTCGTCATTTAATTTGAAATACCCTGAGCGACTTTCTACAGATCAGGCAAAACAGCAATCATACATGCATATCGTGCAATGCCTGAACATCAACGACATCCGCGATACGTCACGCCATCCCATATTTAGAATGTGAGAGCATAATTCGAACAAATCATCTGGCGGATGGAACGCAACTGAAGCGATAAGAAAATGTGCTAAGCGATTGATTTTGGTGAGCGCGCAGGGATTCGAACCCTGGACCTACTGATTAAAAGTCTGATGCCAATATAAATAAAATCAACACCTTACGGCTATTTTCCCTGTAAAAACCACCATAAAATTGCATAGCAAAAACAATGCTGTCAAAATTGAATTGTAAAATGATTGTGGCCTTATTTTTAGGCTCTCACTGCATAGGGTTAGCATAATACCGTAGCGGAAGATAACGGCATTTGCTCATGAACTGACACCTAATTTTTCTTTTCAAGCAAATTACGTTTGACTCTTCCATTTACATGAACAAAATAAGAACATCGATGGCGGTCGTGATAAACACAGATATACGGATGGCGTGTGTATCTGCTTTTTAATGGAGCAGTACAATGAATGCGGTTACGCGAGAAAATGAATACGACAACGAAATCGAGCTGGTACTTGCCTATCACAAAGGCGATGTGCGAGCGGCAATTGAAGCACTTTTGAAAGACCGCGACTTTCTCGTCAAAGAAATCGAATACGCCAGCCTTGCTATGTCGATGGGCTTTGCTCGTGGCTGGAAGCCGACTGTGTTTACAAAATGATTAGATCTCGTGGCGAGCCACCAAAGACGCTCATCAACAAGGAATATCCGTTTCAGGTCGTGCTTTTCATGACCGACTGGCACCGGACAAATCTTATTCCAATGCTGAATGACCGGACGCGTCTGGGTGGATATCGCCTGTGGAATACCACCCTGCATGATATCAAATATTTCGAAATAGCTATGTTCAAAACGGAACAAGGTCAGCAAGAGTTCATCCGGCTTTATGGCGGCGTTTCACACGATCCATGGGATAATAAATCTAAGCCGTGGGAGACATATTTTGAAAAATGCGATCGAAACCCCGTCACTTAGAAGCAATTCCGCCTGAAACGCGTATTAAGGATATGGTGTCGTGGTATGAGCTGCATGGATACTGTTTTCTGTGCGGGCATATTGGACAAATTCAGCACAAGATCATTCTGCGCAAGTTTGGTACGCACACCTATTTTGTCGAGCTCCACAAGCGGATGCGCTGCACGGTTTGCAAATCAAAGGGTGAAAGTCAGTTTGGTGTTAGAAAAATTCCTCGATAGAACTATCGTCTATCGGGCTGGGCCGCTTCAATTCGCGCCCTATTCTCTCCGTTGCAGGAGGATCACATGTGCAATCTGTACAACATCACGACAAGCCACGAGGCAATGCGCCGACTGTTTCCGAAATTCGGTGACGTGACGAATCGTATTGACCCGCAGTTGGACGTGTATCCAGATTATTCCGCGCCAGTTCTTCGAAATCTCACTGATGGAGAGCATGAGCTTGCACACCTTCGCTGGGGTATGCCGACGCCACCCATATACGTGAAGGGCGAAGCAGACACAGGTGTCACAAACATTCGCAACCTCACCTCTCCGCATTGGAGGCGATGGCAAGGCGTCGAAAGCCGATGTGTTGTTCCTGCCACCTCATTCTCTGAATACGGTCAAACAACCGATCCGAAGACGAAGCGTAAGCCGCTGCACTGGTTCGCCTTAAATGAAGATAAGCCGCTATTCGCTTTTGCTGGCATCTGGACGACATGGAAAGGTGTGCGAAAGAAAAAGGAAGGGCCAGTTGAAGTAGATATATTTGGCTTTCTGACCACTGAGCCTAACGCGGTTGTTAAGCCAGTTCACCCCAAGGCTATGCCCGTTATTCTGCGCACGACAGAGGAAATCGAAACTTGGCTCCGCGCTCCATGGGATGAAGCAAAGAAAATGCAGAAGCCTCTGCATAATGCTGATTTAATCGATCTGACAACCAGCAACGACAACAAGGAAGAGCAAGCAAGCCTGTTTTAAGGAGCCTTTCGCTCGTTCGTGCGTTCATTCTTTGTAGGAGGAATAAGACATGCACGGACCAAAATCACCAACAAGCTACCCAGACCGCAATCTTGATTGTCAGGAAGAATTGGCTGCAAAGCTAGTTGAAGCCCTAAACGAAGCAGAGGAAGCGGGATGGGGCAGGCTTGAAGCGGCTGCTGCAATGGTAGAGGTTGCGATGGGTATTCACATCGGAGAGCGCGGAGCCGATCCAAACGAATAGGCTAATGCCCCCTTCTTCTGCGCCGCTTCCATCCTCTGCAATATGTCTGTGACGATACGTCTGTCGTTACGCTATTAAAGCGACCTATCAATAATCTGACTTTACAATGGCTGTCAGTTTGTTGTAGTTGCGCCGACCGTTCAAAATGAACTGTTACAGAAGTGTTATTTGATTTTCCGCGCTTGGCGAATATATTGGTCCTTATGAAGAAGAACGCAAAAAAGCAGAATGTGCACAATAGTGCCGAACTGCGTCACCGTCGCGGTGGCTTTGCAGGAAGCTTTGTTACGGGATTAGCTACCCTTCTTGCATTGGCTGGCCCATCAAGCGCCAGCATGCAGCAACGGCCTGAGGCTGGTTCTCTACGAGGCGACTTCGTTCGTCTTGGGTCCGATATGCGCACGGTCATAGTGAAAGAGCGCAAGCGTGAAGAAGCCTCCCGTAAAAAGTCATAATAACGACCACAACGAGTTTAACGGACCGCCGACAGCATCACAGATGGAAATGATGTGGTCTGGTCCGCTGCCTCCCCCACAAGTTCTACAATCTTTCAACGATGTAGTTCCAGACGGCGCGGAACGCATCATGCGCGCGTGGGAAAAAGAGACCGATCATCGGCACCATATGGACCGAAAGCAGTCCACACTCTACGCAGCGGAAGCAATTATAGGAAAAATCTTTGCGTTTCTATTTGTTCTGACAGCGCTTGGGGTATGCGGATATGCGGCCTCTGTCGGAGCGGATTGGGTCGCTGCTATAATTGGAACTGGAGTAATCGCGTCAGTTGTATGGGCTTTCGTGAAAGTTAGCAGGGACCAGAAAAACGGAAATCACTGATATTTCAAAGTGACTTCAACCCACCTCCAACTACAAAAGCCACGAACGCCATTATCAAGCCACTGATAACCAGCCACATGATTTTGGACAGAATGCCGCTCACTTTCTCGATCTTCTTGTCGAGGTCATCAAATCGCCTGTCCACGTTCTTCCATTTCTCATCGGTTCGAGCGCCAGCAATCTCCGACTGACGCTGCCACTGCTCAAGCGTGGTGATGCGAGGCACAATCCCGGTCAGATTGTGTTCCATGGCGCTCATACGCGCTCTCAAATCGCCTTCTGTGTCTGGCATTGTGTTCAATTCCCGCCTCCCCTCTTATTTCTCATCATGCTTTGCGCATTCGTCTTTCGACCAGACACCACCGGCACAGCCTCGGACGATTGTTCGGTCGATCTTTCTCTGATCCACATCAGTCGCGCCTCGTGCGCCCATCAGGTCAGAACCAAGCACGCTACGGACGCCGCTCACATTTGCCGGTCCTGAATGTCCACACCCCGCCAGCATCGATACACTCATCATAAGAGAGAGCAGCACCAAGGGCTTTGTCAGTTGCTTCATTGTTCTGTCTTTCGATTTTGGTTTCGGTAATTGATTGGCCGTCGCGCTTGCCGATCACATACCCAGCAGCCAGACACAAAAATGCCGCCAGTACGGCGGCGGCGGTTATCTTCAACCAGTTAGGGATTAGCGCCCAGATCATGACAAATCAGCCTGTAGCTCTTTGACTGCCTTGAACAGATCGCGACGGCGTTTGATGCCGTAAATCGCAAACCCGATAATGGCCGCACTGAATACGAGTTGCACCCGCCAATCCAGCCCGCCGAGGAATGAACCCACACCGCTGACTGCCGACATGATTGCAGCGCCTGCCCACGTCCAGACGGTCTTGCTATGCGATGGCTTCGTGCCAAGCTCGCCCGGATCGGCAACAACTGGCACTTGCTCAACAACCACCTCAGCGACTGGCTGTGCGGAACCGGCAGTTTTTACCTTGTTAAGGACGGCTTCAATTTTAGCAGGTGTGACAAGCGCCTTATTCAGTGGATCGCCAGTATAATAGCTTTGACCGCGTTTCAGATCGCGGTGGGCGCCCTTGGTTGCGGCCAGTACTGGAAACGATGCCCACTCCTGCGCAAGACGCTTGCCGAACTCAGTACGGCTGATCTTGCCAGAGATGAACTGATGATAACCACGACGAATGAGCAGGTGATAGCCGAGGCGATCTTGCAAATCCGGGTCAAAGACTTGCGTACCGCGCAAGCCAAGTTCCTGAGCCAAGCCTTGCAGTGTGGCCCGCATGAACTGATAACGACCCGAAGCTGACGATTTGAAGCGCTTTGTGAATGAGGCTTGTGCATCAATCAGTTCTCCGAGCGTCAAGCTTGTGATCTGCTTTGGCAACTTTCCCTGATTGTGACCATAGATCACGTCATAAGATGCGCGGCCTGTGCTCCCGACTTCTGTCTGTGCGATGAAGTCAAGCAAAAGCGCCGCGCCAACTGGCACAGTTCTATCCATTGTGTTTTCCTATTATTGTGGGATGATCGATTTGCGACGGTGAGGTATGACCATCAATCTGGCGCAGCCTCGGTGTGCACCCCCGTGCTGCCGGGGTTTTCTTTCGGCATGAAAAAACCGCCTCAAGGGCTGCTTGAGAATGAGTGTGGAATTACGAAGGAATGAGGGGCCTGCCCCTTACTGCTGCTGGATGAGCGAAAGCCCCGCCGCGTTGATGCGTCGTGTCATTGTGTTTCCTTTGTTTAAATTTTGTGAAGACGGTGCTTGAAATTAAAACTTGATGATATAAGACATGTTTTAATTTATGGGCACTATGGGGCTGTTGTGTACTGGTTTAATGTCGGATTAACATCTTTAGCTTTAGCGATTATTGCACCAGCAATTGTTTCAATGATTATGGATATGAGTAATCGCCGCTAATACCCCCCGCATCTTAACGTAAGCCGGTTTAATCTTCACACCATTTAGACCCGGTTCCGTCCATTGTGTTTTCCTATTTTTGTGAGATGATTAGTCTGCGCTCTAAAAGCCCCCGCTTTCAGTAGAGCGCAGCCCCGGTAGCGCCCGCATGCACCGGGGCTTTCTTTTCGTGTCTATCTGTATATCAATTCTCTGGCGCAGGTGAGGTGTGACAGTCTATCCAGCGCGGCCCCGGTGTGGTTGTGCGATCCTGCCGGGCTTTCTGTCGAAAAGGCTACTGACAGACTTAATTCCACCCACTACAGAGATTTTAGATTGACACCTCGGATGCAGAACCGATTTATTCCGCGCAAATACGCCAATCAATAGTGGAGAATATTTTGACCGATCATACTGACCAATTTGGATGGGCGCTTACTGAGTGCCTTTATGCGATCCCGGCAACGCATACACCGAATACATTGCTTGGTCACATTCCAGTAATCACGCTACTGACACGTCTCGCCAACCCTAATGTGACAGTGGATTTAGGCGTAGCGCGTAGTTCAGTTTTTGAAGCTGTCAGCTCTGCCATTCGTCGTTTTAACTTGGATACGTCTTGTTACGGCATTTTCGAGGGCTCTGATAGCGATGCGAACTCCTCAATCGACGCCGTTTTACGGAGTGTATCTAATAACTATCCACAATCCACAGTCATTGTCGGCGACACCGGAAAAAGCGCGGCTTTGTTCGATGAGGGGTCAATTGATATTCTTACGATTTCGCATTTAGCGGATCGCTCCACCATCGAGGACGTTATTACAGAATGGCTACCGAAGCTCTCAGACAGCGGTATCGTCCTTATAGCTACGATCAACCACCCGAGCCCTCATGACCCCTTCCGAATTTTCTGGCAAAATGTTAAGAACAGATACAGTTCTTTCGATTTTTCCCATCAATTCGGGCTGGGAGTGCTATTTGTCGGGCAAGAACAGAAGCCTCTAGTTCGCGAATTAGTTGAAAACCTTAACAATAATCCTTATTTTTCATCGTTATTTTCTTCCATGTGCGAATACAATGGCGTTGTAATGCAGGAACGCTTAACCCCTCAGGTTGCAGCACAGATCCAGATCCCCGGAAGAGCAGGCTATATTGCTGAACGAGCGGACCTACTCTTTAAACACAGTCGCGCGTGGAAATTACTCGCACCGATGCTGAGAAGAATTAGCGGCTTCCGTCGACTTGAAGAGGCCACGCGATGAAACCGCGTGTTGCATGTCTTGGACACCGGGTCTACTTTGAGAACCATTTCTGCGAACTAAGGTCCGAACTCTTCGAGGTTAAGTGGTTCGATTACGATCACTATTCGACAAGTGTATACGATGATCTGCGAAGCTTTCGGCCTGACGTTACGCTAATTTATCGACCGGAACTTCACCGAGCCTCGCATTTGAAGTCTATTTCGGGGTTTAAAATTGGATTTTCCACCGAACCGCTTCCCAAAATCACAACCGACGGCTTACTTAAGACATCTTCGGAAACTGATCGACGCCTTGCAATGATTGCCCACCTCGAACGAGAGGGCTTCAATCGTATTTACCATTATGATCAAGGCTCGCGTTCTTTCATCGATCAACATTCACTTCCGATAGATGACTACGCCGTCATTCCGGTAAACACCGATTATTTTAATCCTTTGCGAGCTAGAAAACCAAAATGGGATATTCTTTTTCTTGGTAAGGCTACGGAACGACGATCAAGAATTCTGTCAAGGTTGAAGAACCATAATCTGTCATTCTTGTGGGTCGAGCATGGTGTAAGTGGCAGTGAACTTGGCAAATTGTTCAAAAGAGCACGCTGTATTCTTAATATTCATGCTGACGATATCCAAGCATTAGCACCACGCGTATATCTTGCAGCAGCGTGCGGCGTCCCCGTACTAACGGACCCTACTGGAGATGCAGACTTTCCTTTTTCACGTCTTGTTCGTTCATTTGACATGAATGATTTATCTCTCGACCTCGTTGAGAGTAATATTGAAGACGTTGTGCAATCAGGCGTGTTGTCAGATGATGCCTACCTTAGAAAGTGCATCGAAGATATTTCTGTTGAGCGGTTTCTGATGAATGCTGTAGAGAAAATATTGTGAGTGGACGCGATGAATAATTCAGAACGAAATCAGTTTCACATGCCATCGATCTACGCTGACCGCGGAGATAACGATTATTTTGATGACAGATCATTCGCTAGCAAGCTTGTCGTGCATCAGCCTGAAGTGTACTACGCTGCCGATTTTATACTTAGACAGAGCGGTCGTAAAATCTTAGTTGATATCGGCTCTGGGAACGGCAAAAAGCTAGCTTCGGTGGGCAGTACAGCAAAGCTCAAGTATGCGATAGATTTTGGTGTGAACGTAGAATTCTTCAAAACACATTACCCAGAGTGCAAAACAGTCGATCTCGATTTAGAAAGAGCCGACAGCAGCAATCTGCCGGACATTCAGTGGCAAGACGCTGTTGTTATTTGCGCCGACGTTATTGAACATCTTAGGTCACCGTTAGGCCTGATGGACTGTCTGAAGTACATTTTCGATGCTGGCGGCATCATTGTTCTTTCCACCCCCGACCGCGAGAAACTCCATGGTTATCTGCACGAAGGCCCGCCGGTAAACCCTGCTCATGTAAGAGAATGGACCTTAAAAGAACTTTCGTCCTTTTTCACAGCCAATGGGATGCAACCAGCATTCGCAGGGTATTCGATTAGCGACAACATGAAGAGGAAGAAATACAACAGTGTTCTCATCCTTGATCGCTTGATTGACAAATCGTGTGATCTCTTGCCTTGCAATCCCTTGGGCGTTGTTTCGTGTTTCAACGATGCTGATATAGTTGAGCAACTTTCCAGAAAGCATCTGGAGAGTGGAATTGATCTCCACTTCCTAGACAACTGGTCAAACGATGGGACGTATGAATTACTGGAAAAGTTGCGCGATGAGTTCCCCGACAGGGTGAACCTAGAAAGGTTCCCGGCAGAACCCACATCTGAATATGTTTGGAGAGCCATCTTAAACCGCAAAGCGGAAATTGGCTTTGCATTTCCAGGGCGATGGATCATTCACATTGACAGCGATGAACTGCGCGCATCTCCGTGGAGCGAAATCCCGTTAAATCTAGGTTTATCGATAGCCTCCAGTTATGGGAGCAACGCAATCGAGTTTGGTGTTGTGGAATACCCACCGCTTGACGATACTTTTTATTATCCAATGGACCCAGTCACACATTTTACGCACTGTTATTTTTCGAAGCAACCTTCACATTTTCTACAGACTAAGGCTTGGCTTCAAGGAAAAGACTTGGTCGACTTGTCTTCAAGCGGAGGGCATCATGCAGATTTCCCCGGCAAAAAGCCGTTTCCTTATCGCTTCATCTTGCATCACTATCCGATACGTTCGTCCCAGCATGGCTTAAAAAAGGTTCTCAAAGATAGAAAGCCTCGCTTCAGTTCGCAGGAAAAGAACGAGTTAGGGTGGCATACTCACTACGACAATGTGACTGACGGATTTAGATTTACTAGCTTAAGAGAGTTTCACATTGAACATGCACCTGATTTTGACGAGCAATATTTGCTAGAGATCATCAGCGATGTGGTACTTCAGAGAATGCGCGGGCGACTAATATTCAACCCAAAGAGCTAACTTGATTAAAAGAATGAGACATGCGTTGAAATAGGGAAGGTATTGAGCCGCAAATACGAAGCCTATTCGCTTTGCTGGGCGTGCAGTGCGCAAATTGCGGCGTATGTTGTAGACCGGTCGGAATGAGGTATCCGACCGGTCCCTCTATCACCATCACATGTTAGATAACACTGACCTTGCTAACGTTACTGTGGGTTTAGTATTTTTCAAACGGAACCGGAGGCACAAGTACCCTTCTTTATTTATCCGTTAACTAGCCCATCGTAACTACAAAATCAAAGCCACCATCGGTTAAGGTACTAGAAAGATTTTCAACGACCACTTGGCAGCTGCTGGCTGATTTGGAGGTTCTCTGCACTCTACGGCTATCAGTGTTTGATACAGCAACCAGACTGTAAGCATTAACGTCACCCAGATTATGAGTAATAGTATAAACACCGGTCCCCGCTTTTGCTACAGACCAGTTATTTGGCAATCTGGTTCCTGTACCATCCGATGCAACAACGCCGCGATGCGTTCCGAGACTACCCATTGATAGCAATGATGCGCCTGCCGCAGCGTTATCGATATAATTCCCAATTGAAATGACACGAACAAGGCTATCAGCAAAAAGATAAGGCCTTACAGATGTTTCCACATAGTCGTTGTAGCCACGGAATGAATTTCCTATGAGGACTAGGTTTATTCGTCCCACCGCCACAATGTTTTGCCTTACAAACTTAGCGGCTTGTGTTCTGTTAAAGTTGCAGCCTTGAACAATTACCGTGACATATTTCGACCCCGCCAAATTATCCAGACGAAGATCAGCAGATCCGCCATTTCCTTCAAAGTATACGCCATTAATATTAGCGCCTACTGCACCTTCTATGCCGCCCTCAAAATTTAGAAAGATGCCGCCCGTTGCATCGTCGCCTTGAGTTCCGTTTCCTTCAACCGTGCCTCGAATGATGTTTAGGTTGTGGGTAGGAGAGTTTCCCGAATACCCCAACTGTGCATTGTTGGAGAAAACACAGTTCTCAAAACTAAGGGCATTAGGGTAAGAAAAGCCAGATCCTTTTGTTGCGACAACGCCATAGTTATTAGCGTCAAGACGCATATCCTTGAATGATGAAGATAGAGTACTGATCATGTCAAGGGCTATACCAGTACCGCGAACCGTTACGTTATCCATATGCAGAAAGGCTGCATTGTTAATTTGAATGCCTTTCTGCGCCTTGCTGCGGCCAACAAGACTAAAATCAGAATAATGGTGCATTGAATGTGCGGATGCATCTAGCCCGTAATTCAAGTGAAGCATTCGCGTCGTTAGGGCCGGAGCTGCCATAATTATAGTCTGTCTGGCATCTTGTCCGCGAAGTATGAAGCCTTTGGGTCCACTCTCTGTTTCACCTGCCATCGTGGAATTGTCGATCAGGATTTGAGACGAGATAAGAAACTTACCTTCCGGCAAATTTGCTAAGCGGCTAGCCTGCAATGCTCCTAAGATAGCAGGAGCATCATCTTGAGAGCCATCTGCTTTCGCACCAAAGCACAGCGGATTATGTTCATCTTTTGATATCTCCCACCAGGCACCATCTGCTGATTGCACTTTACCCGCGTGCGTAGGTTGGGTAGCGACACGCTTATAAAGCGCGCCACCGCCGTCGCCGGGTGCGTAATAACCAGCGGTACGGAGGAAATTTGCCGTTTCGGGGATGTCGGTTTCCTCGACCTTTGCACGGCTTTCATATTCACCGGCACCCGAACTAGGAGAACCCAGCTCATATCCGTCTTCGTCAGGATTTACGACGAGTGACTTACCAGCATCGCCCGGCTGAATAGTAGGTAGATTTAGAGAGTTAGCTGCAGCTTCCGCTCGTGCCGCAGCATCTTCCGCAGCCTCTTGAATGGCCTCTGCATCACCATATGAAAGCAGTCGCAGTTCCATGCCGGTATCAATGCAGAGTAGCGCCATGCCCGACTGCAAATAACCTGCCTCAACGGGTCTATTTGTGTTTGTCACCAGTGCGCGATTGATTGCGCCTGATACCGTAACCGGGCCTGTATTTTCCTGAGTGACATTCAGGATATAAAGAACCTGATACGTCGCTGCCGGAATATCGACAGCAGCTGTTACAACGATATTGTTGGCCGATCCCTCATCAGCATTGTTGAGTTTAATGATACGATTATCCGGGAATGGACCTGCGACCAGTGCGTTAAGACTATCGCGAATGTCTGGCTTATAGGGACTATAAGGTCCGGAAGCCGGGATTCCATTAATTACGAAATCGCGGAAAACTTCATCAAATGGACGTGCGGTCATGCGATTGCTCCATGGTAAATAGCCCCGCCAGAGCAGGGGAAATTATCTAAATTGTTTGATCGATCAGGGCGTCGTTCGGACTGTGCTCGGCGAATAGGTGCCTACCCGGCCCTTTTCGGTTCGCATCGCCAACTGGAATTCGTATTCGGTTGCGGCTGCAAGCGTTGGCGTTGTGTATCGCTCAGCTTTATTTTCCAGCGGACCGACTGCTGTCCATTCCGTATCTGCTGTCTTTTTCCAGCGGACCATATAACTGAGAAGTAGATTGCCAGACGGCGGAAAGCTCAATTCTGCAACAGGCCCGGATTGGATAATAACGGCAGGCGCAGCTGGCACCGGCAGATCATCATCCACGTTGCTATTGTCAGACACAGGTGCGGTTCCCTCCTGCGAGGTATCCCACTGATAAGCGTTTTGCGGCATCGACTGAACTTGAATTGTTGCGCCCTGAAGGATGCCGCCATCACCGATGATAAATTTGAAGTCCAAGACTTCAAACGCGCTGTTGATACCAAATAAAGGGTACTGAATACGGATGAAACGCTTGGCAAATGCTGCCAGACCCATGAGGTTGGTATTGAAAGTTCCTACCCAAACAGGGTTTGCGCGCCACCACTCCAGTTTCATCAAGCGTCGCGCCTGACTATGCGAAGGTGCCATGTTGAATTGAACGTCCTTGGCTTCCTCTCCGCGCTCAGAGACATCGTTTTCATCAGCCCATGGATCAGCATCTGTCGATTGATAATCCTGACTTGGATCAAGGAATGTGGCGCGGATCGTGTTGGCTGATGTCATCACATCGCGACCACGCCCAACTTCGGAAAATCCTGTAATTGCGTCAGCTGTCAAAATAACGGTAGGCTCTTCCCATGCCCCGATATCGAGGGTCAAACCGCCATCTGGTGTCGGTACCAAACGACCATCACAACATGCCAGCATTCGGCCCAGAACGTCAGCAGGACGCTCATTGAGCTGATACGACCCCCAAAGCCTGTATCGAGGCTCCGCGCCGCCACCAGCTATCGCAATCGGTTCATCGGAACGGTTATACGCGGCAACCCAACCAGCCTGCGCGAGCGGCGTTGTGAAGAGGCTTTTGGGCAGACGCATACCGTCACGATGGGTCATGTAATCACGGATGACGGCAGCTGCTCGGTCATTCCATTCCATGCCCCCCGTGATGGGGTTTTCAATAATCGAGGTGCGGGCCACTACCCGGTAATTTGTATTGATCCCGTTAGGAAACAGGCTGAGATAGCTTTCCTGCCCTACCGCATATTGGCAGGCCAACAATGAGGCCACACCATCGCCTCGATGTTGCGCCGTCCATTCTGGAAAAGCTGAGACCAATTCATTGTATGACGTTTCAACAGTGACGCCCAAACGCGTCTGTATGCGCAAAAGCGATGACCCTGTTGTGCCTTGGCGGAACTTGCTTGGCGGTCGTGGCGTTCCATCAGATTGCAGATCAAGCACCAGATCATCAATGTAAACTTCCTCAATGGCTTCAAATGGCCCCTGTCCCAATGCCAGAACCTTGTAGAAATTGCCGCTCTTGGTTTCGGCAAAGGCCCAAGTTCCTGACATTTTTACGCGACCGTAATGTCTGATGCGCGGTGCGGTCGGCTGACGAACCTGTTGCTGCACATCCTCCGGCTTTGGCTGTGACGGGCGGAAAATCGAAGATGCGAGATAGGAAAAGCCAAGTGTCAGCGCCAAACCGCCCAACGTGGTTGATGCAAACATTGTGAGAGCCGCAAGACCCGTCTGGAGAGCTGCACCAACTGCGCCAGTGCCAACGATTGTTGCAATTAAGCCGGAAAGAGCTACAGGCATCGAATTCTCCAAGCTTTCCAGATTGCATCAAGGGGTGCGCCGATCAGTCCGCTCTCGTCTCTTGAGAACCAGAATGTTTCAGCGCGAATGGCGAGGCACATTTTTCGATTGTGAAGGATCAGACCGACATCGCCGGTTTGTGGTGTTTCTGTCTTTTCAAAGCCGATCAGCCTCATCGCCCGATTGACGACAACAGGGAAACTGCCACGTTCAATCAGAAGTGCTGTTGCGTCGTACTCATCCCGGTAAACCAACCCGGCCTGCGCCAAAGGTGATTTGCCTGTGTGAGCGTTGATCCATCGGTCCGCTGTTGAAGCACAGTCAGTCTCACCCCACCGAAAAGGCTTTAGCGCCTCGGTTGCTACAAAATCTGCAATGTGCATGAACTAGCCTTAGTAGTCGGGGTATTTGAAGCTTTTGAATAGCAGCGACCCAACAAACTGAAAGAACTTATCCCCTTTCGATCTGGCTTGCTGATCGCGGTCAGTGTACCGGCCATAAGCAGGTCGAGACCGATTGAAGAATGCGTTCTCAGCCGTCATTGAGATTGACTGGATCGCGCCATCAATCCCCTGCATTTCTGAACGGCTAATGCGCGGCGGCTGCATGAAGCCCCACCAGATCGGCGCAGGGTTACCAAGTGGTTGCCATTCGGTATCGAACAACTGGATAGAAACCATAACAATCCTCTGATCAACCTCGTCGTTGGCATCAAGCGCCATGGCGAGAAAGTTCAGTGTTGCATCCGGCAAACCACTTAATTGAAACGACACGCTTTCTGCGGCTGTTGATGACCCCATGCCGATGCCATCAATCGAACCATAGCCATACATTGGCTCATAGATATTGCCGCCAGCTAGCAGTTTGGTATTGCCGTTCCATACCCGCATTGTTTCAGACGCAAAGCGGAACTCGACAAGCATATCAAGCCGAACCTCACCTTTTGAGAACTCAGCCAATTGCTGCGGCGTGAAAAACGACATCACACATCCTCAATGAAATTGACTGTTGGGTATGACCATGGCGCAACAAGGTCCAAGTCCAGATCCATCTCACCATCGGTTGCGAGGCGCATGCGGCAGACGGGCCGGTCAAATTCCATGTCCGTTTCAGCCGCCACAGCCTCACGTGCTGGAGGCCGGAAAGTGATTGTTGCCGTATTTTCCCCGGTCATCTGCACTGTACGAATACGATACATGCGCTCACCGACTGAGAAATCTTGTCCAGGCTGCAATTGACCCGCTGCAACAATGGCGATGTTTGCTGTTGTTCCTCGCAGCGGGATATTGCTTGTCAGGCGAATGTCGATTGCGCGAGAACGATACAAGCCACCATCGCTAAACGGGCTGGTATCCGAATGAGGAACCCTATTAAGCAAGTCTTTCCAGTCTGGATCAAATGGCTGATAGGCGCAGCACCGTGGAACAAGAATGGGATGTAACCTGCCCTCTAGCATTGTGGAAATAGCGCGGAACGCTAAGATTGAAGCTGTCCCGCGCTTCATGATGATATCTGCAAACGTGGCCTTCCAGATACCAGCATCTGACGCTGAAACCTGCGAAACACCTGATATACTCGCAGGTCCAGCCAATGTGCGAGGCGCAATGTTGAACGGATCGCGCTTAGGTTTAAGCACAGAGCGCGGCCAGAGAATTGTTGCCATTACATTTGCCTTGTTTGTGCGTCAGCGATCATTGATGGAAGAGCGCCCTTCACCGTTGCTGTGCTTTTGCGAACAGAAATTTCGACAAGTGGCCCCGCTGCCGTCTGTATCCGCTGATCGGCAATGGACGCCATTCTTCCACTGTCGTCTTGAAGCATGATGCGAATAGTCTCATTCGAACCCTGCCCCCGCATACCCTTGATACCGGGCGCAGTCGGTGCGTTCGAAGTTGGCAGTGGACCGACATAACCACCGTTGGCATAGCCTTTCAGACCACGTCGCATTGCATCGAGAGCCGCAGGTCCACCAGCAGCGCGGACCGCATCCTGATCAAAGACATATTCGCCCTTGTGCACCACGCCTGCCGGTTCATATTTGCCACCAGAACCAGTGTAGCCGCCCTTGTCAAAACCAAGCAGCTTGCCGATACCGCCAAATACCCCCGACCCACCGCCGCCAAAGATGCCAGCCAGTGGACCCTTGCCAAGTAACGTTGCCTGCAAGACCGCCTCAATGAGCGTATTCAGGAACTTATCAAGAGCCGAATTACCGGTTTCAATCGCCGGTATCATCGACTGAAAAGCATCCATCATGGAGCCTTTGAAGAAGTCAGCGGCCTCTCGCGCCTGATCCTGACTTTCGGCGAGTTTATTGGCTTGAACGGTGGCGTTTGCATAACCTTCTGCCAGACCTTCGATTTGGTCTTTCAAAGCGGGCGTGATTTCAATCCCGGCTTTCTTGGCAGCATTGAGCAACTCTTGCGTAGCGCGAGCTTTGGTGATTGCATAATCGTAATCATCAATGAGCGGGTTGATACCCGCCTGCGCTTCGGTTTCAGCTTGTATGGCTGCGGTGCGCTCTTTGATCTGCTCGATTTCTCGCTGCAAATCATCTGGACGATCTTTCTTTGAACGTCCGCCGCCACCCTTGCGCTTCTTACCGCCACCAGCCGCTTTTTTCGCGGCATCTTCAATAGCCTTAGCCTGCGCTTCTAAGCTTTTCTTGGTTTCCTCAAAATCACCAAAACGCTCATTGAAGTTGACTTGAGATTGACGAACGCCAGCTTCACGCGCTTCGCGTTCCGCATCGGTTTCTTTCCCAACGCGACCGCCTTTGCCACCGAGGCTGGAAAGTGCCAATCCCAGAGCATTGACTTCACCACGTGCAGCGGCAGCTTCTGATGCAATTTGCTGCATACGCGCGACAACAGCAGTTACATTCGGGTCGATGCCAGACAAACGGTCTAATTCAGAGTTGAAATCCTCGACTGAAATTTCACCGTCTTTGAAACGCTCAACCAGATCACCCATTTCACCATAAGCGGATGAAAGATAGGTGCTTAGACCTGCGATACCGCGACCGGCAGAGTTGAAAGCCTCTTCCAGCGCCGCAACAGACTTTTCGACGTTTGCGGTTGCCTCATCAACACGAATTGCCTTCTGGGCTTCCGTAAGACCGCTGGAAAGAGTGAACAGCTTTTCAGCAGTCTTTTCGATACCAAGCCCGGCATAATCTGTGTCTTCACCAGCCTTGCGGATAGCTTCAGCATAGCGGTTTGCACGGTCCTCAGCTTCCTGCGAGCGCGTAGAAATCGCATACATGATGCCAGTCAAGGCCAGTAGCCCAACACCGACCGGACCACCAAGCGCAGTCATCGCCCCTGAAAGGCCTCGAATAGCTGCATTTGCTGCGGTAGCTGCTGGTGTAATTGATGCAACGTTCTTTGCAAGAGAACTATCAGCAACAGACAATTGTGCATTCGCAGCGCTCATGGTCATACGAGCTGCCAACAACTCACGACTGACATTTCGATAAGATGCGGTAACAAGCCCATTTGTACGAATGCCAGCCATTGCGGCTTCCGCGCTTCGCAACCGCGCTGTAGCAACTGCATGTTCCTGCAATGCAACCTCACGTGCCGACTGCGCCGTTTCAAGCGCTGCAATCCGTGAAGCCTTGGCTGCATCGATAGAGGATTTTGCATACTTGGTAAGATCTGTTGATGCGTTCCCAATCTGGCGGGCACCGAAGGCTGCTGCCATTGCGACACCTGCCACGGCAACGGCATCCATATTCTTGGCAACACCGCCCAGCAGGCCAGATAGCTTTTCTGAGACCTTTCCAGTCTGATCGAGTGCACCGACAGACTTTAGCGCCGCGTTCTGGATCTGCTGTAATGCATCGCCAATTGTTGCGGGCATAGACCCAGCTTGATCTGCAAGCTGTTCCATTCGCTTAGTGAGAGCACTGTAGATGACCTGAGATGTAATCTTGCCCTGCGCACCAACATCGCGCAGTGCATTCACACCAACGCCAAGTTCAGCCGCCAGAACCTCAGCTACACGTCCGCCTGTTTCGATGATCGTATTAAGGCCATCACCTGACAACTTTCCAGCCGCCATCGCCTTTGATAGCGCGTTCGTGACACTGGTTGCACGATCACCTTTTGCACCCGATACAACAAGGGCGTTGTTTAACGCCTCAGTATAATCAAGCTGCTGGTTGGTGTTGTAGCCAAGCTCTTTGAGAGCAGTGCTGTTGGCAATGAAGCTTTCCGCCGTCTGCTGAAAACCTGAATAGGTGTCCTGCGCAAGATTATATAGACGCTCCATAACCGCTGGAGCTTCTGACATTTCACCCACGGCGATACCGACACGGGCGGAAACATCAGACCAACTATCGGCCATCATGACCAATTCGCGGGCTGCAAATATGCCAGCCAGTCCGGTCATCATCCCTTTCATGGATGTTGTGGACTGACTAAGCTTGGCTTCCGCTGTCGATACAGCCGCAACGGACGCTTCAAGGTCTTTCTTGATCGCAGAACTAATGCTACCGCGAGAGAACACACTTTCGATATTCTTATTCATATCGCGAAAGCGTCGTTCAATCTGATTGGATTGCTTTGCCGCCTGATTATATGAGCGGTTGAGCGCCTTTTCAAAAGCCGCAGTCCGGGCCTCCATAGCCACAACAAGGCGTTCAACGTCAGTTGCCATCAGAAGCCCTCAATTCCAAGTTCTGCAAGTTGATCGTCGCTCATACCGGGAGCGGCTTTTTCTTCGGTCGCATTGGCGGTTTTGAAGCCTTCAACCGCACAGCGGAATTTCCAAAGCGTCATCTTGTCGATGTCGCGATGAATTATTCCTTCCCATTGGTAGAAGCGGTTGAACTTCCATTTGCCACGCGGGAGCGGGTTCGGGTCTTCTTCGCCCCCGCTTGTCCCTCCCCCGGCTGATCATCCTCATCGCCAAAGAGAGCAACCATCAACACGGCCTGCGCAGTCAGCACCGACAATGTGAGTGGACGATCCTCAACGAACTTTTGAACCAACTTACGGGCGGCTTCCTTTTCCATGCCGCCACCCTCAAGGCCGAGGCGGATAGGCTGGATCACATCGTCAATGAACCATTGCTTTGTCGTGAGCCGCATCAGGATCCATTGCGGCCCAGCATCGCATTTGTCTTGCAGGGCGCGAAGGTGTTCAAGGCGGAGTTCAAAATCATGCTCTCCGCCAGCCCATGTGAGAGCCTTAGCCATTACGCAGCCTTAGCGGTACGCGTTGGCAGGCCGTCGAACTGAATTTCGATTTCAGCCGATACCTTCTGGCCTTTTTCAACGGCATTGTTGAGGTTCACGAGGATCGCTGATCCTGTCTCATATTCTGTGTCACCAACAGCAGAATTGACGTGCTGAACGCGAATTGTCTTCTTCCCGCCCGAATACCACCAATCAAGCATCATTTCATGGCTTTGACTGGCCCAGACGCCAGTACCTGAAATTGTGACTTCCGAGGACTGAACAGCACGTTCAACAACAGCTGGCAGGCTTTCATCTTCACAATCGGCGGGCACTTCCGTGGTCTGCATGTTGTGCTGACGGTTGATGCCGCGCTGTGTGATGCCGCAGATCTTTGAGAAAGTACCCTCGACATCTGTTTCAATTTCAACAACCAGATGCTGAAACTCTGCGGTAGTTGGCTTAACGGCCATGATAATTCTCCATGCGAAAACGGGCCAGCAATACGCCAGCCTTGATAGGGCTTGAGGCCCGGTTTCAGGTGATTGGGCTAGATTGCCCTTTTACGGCCCTTGAGAGCGCGTTTCTCATCGCGTGTCGGGCTTGTGACCGCTTCGGCCCAGCCTTTCGATACGCAGTAATCAATGAAGTCTTGCGGACGTTCTTGCGGTTCAGGCGAAGCCTTGGCGTTGAACGAATACCGGCTGCGAGGACGCGACCAGTTGCATTCCACTTTGAAGATTGCCCAAGCCATTATTTCGCTCCGTCTCTGACTGCTTTGCGCATCTGGCGCGTGACCCTTCCCCGAACGCGCTTTCTCAATGTGCGCCAAGATGGGAAGAAGTACGGGCTTGCCTTCATGTGCTGGGTGCCGAACTCTTGCAGTCTGGCAAGCTGAAACTGTTCGCGCTCACCAACCATTGTTGATGCATCTCCGGCGTAGATCGTGATTACTAAGCCGTCACGTGTCGGTGATGATTTGCCGAGAACCATTGAGCCTTTCGGTGCATCGCCCCACGTCCAGTTGATCGATTGAGCAAGCTTCCCGCTATCCTTTGGCGCTAGGCGGCGCATCATGGCAACAACATCAGTCGCCCCCTGCTCCATGGCTTTTATTGTCACGTCGAATACAGCCTGCGGAATGGTTTTGGTGAGCTTTCTCTTGAGCCTATCTAACCCCTCAACCATTGTCCCATTCCTCATCGATAAAGCCGGTGACTTGCACGACGCCGTGTGTAGTGATGCCGTCTGGATCATCAAGAACACGCGATAGTTCGATATTTAGGCCGACAAGAGTGCCGTTTGACAGTTCGCCGGTGACATTTCTCAATGCACCGACAATCGCGTCTACAATCTCTTTACACGGCCATTTCCGGCCATTCCTGCGCACCCAACAATCAATCTGGATAGTCTCTTCCCGGCTGTTGATACAGTCCGCATCATCGGTACGAAAATCACTCGCGCCCATCGAGATATAAGGGAATGTCGGCTTTTCAGGTGGACCGTCATAGACGCGATCAGCGACAAGTGCTGACACTTTCGGATCAGCCTTGAGAGTGGAAATGATGAGGTCTTGCAGGGCAACGGATACACTCATGTTGCCACCCCGCTCTCCGCCGTGATTTCCATAAACTGCCGGTCCTCGGTCGGGACGATTGCCCTGATCTGGTACTCGGTTCCCGTTCGCGCATCCCGCATCTTGTCATCAGTGGTCAGAGCTGCCGTCTGGCTACTCCTGCGCACCGTCACAACGACTGGCTGCTTACCCGTCAATCGTGCTGCCTGAACCGTCTCACCGCCCCGCAGATAACGAATATTGGCTCTAACGGTGAAATCGGTAGGGGTCGGCTCGAAACCACCGTGTGGGTCCGGCGCTTCGGTGACCGTGCTGAAGGTGATCTTGTCATACAGCGAACCGGCAGATCGTTTAGCGGCCATGGCTCACCTCGCTATCAGGTCACGCAATTGATAGAGCATTGATGAGACAGGCTTGGGGAGCATGCCAACATCGAAGTCACCATCAGGGTCTTGGTCTGGGTTTCGGTGGTAATAACCAACCAGCATGATTGCGGCGGTTTTTACCCGGCCATCAGTCGTTGCACCGTTCTCGTCAATCACTTCATCAGCGCGAACATCAAGATAGGCTTTGACACGCAATGAAGCGGCAGAAATGAGCAAGTTCAGATGCGCATCGTCGTCTTCAGTATCGATACGGAGGCCATTTTTGACCTCTTGGAGCGAAACCAGATCGGCCATTAGTCACCAGCCTTGGGTATCGTTACCCGTATCGGGCCAGAACTGGCCGCTGGCGTTGATTTGGCGTCTTTACCGTCTCTGCCCTTCTTTACAGCCAGTCGCCAGCCCTTGGCCGTATCTGGCTTCTCTCCGGTTTCTTCCTGAGCAATCCAGAAGCTGCCGCCCCATGTCACACCATCGCCGGGGGCATAGGTCTTGCCTTCCACGAATACACCACGATCAATCACGACGGGCAGAACCAAAGGAAACTCTTTGACGTTCTCGCCCTTGGTGAAGCGCAAGGTGATAGTTTTTTCGCCATCGTAATCGACTGACAAATCATCGAAGCCGATACCGTCCACACCATCATTACCCGGAAGGCCGTTCTCACCATCCTTGCCGACGAACTGGCCAAGCTCTTTCACTCGACCATCCGACATAGTGGCAACAAGAACACCGCCCTCACCTCGGAATAGGTCTTTAACGTCCAAACCGTCGCGGCCATCCTTACCGTCTTTCGGTGTAGGAAGCTCACTGACACGTTTCTCTACTTCGGACTGGATAAGTGGCGTCACATCTTCAACTGTCACACTCTTGCCGTCCTGCGGGACCGGGACAGTCGCAAGATGCTCATCAATCTGCTTTTGCAGGGCTGGCAGCACGTCTTCAAGGGATATGCTTGCACCATCGGTGCCGTTTTCACCGTCTTTCCCGTCCTGCGGAAGCGGTATCTCCGCGACTACAACGCGAACGACTTGTTCAATAGACCGCTCCATATCTTTAACGTCCATACGGGCGGCAATGGCATCCTCAATCATCTTAGGAATGTCGGGAAGCTCTGGCGCTGGCTCAATGGCGTTGACGGCTTCGCTGATTACTTTCAACTCGTCCGAAATGATCGAACGAACTTCGTTCATGTCAGCGTCTTTGCCGTCTTTTGGCGCAGGAAGGCTGTCAAATCGCTTTTCCAACTCGTCCAACCGTTTGAAGATTGGCGCGAGCTCTTTGGTCACAAAGGACTTCACCTCTTTGACGATTTCCTGACCGAAGGCTTTACCATTAAATGTCATTGGCCAAACCCTCTTAGAATTTCGATCATCGCTTTGTCAGCTTCTTCGATCATGTTGTCGTTCGCAGGTGATGCAACCGGCTTATCCACGCCGTCGATAAGCTGCCGATCTCTTGCTGCGATTGCTTCGATGCTGTGGTCTTGCTGCTGTAGATAGACCGTGTTCCCGCCTGTAGGCAGCTTTGGCATCTCAAGGCGGCGTCGGCGCTCATCAAGCGTCAAAACGCTCTTAGCCTTATCAAGAACGTCCATCTGCGTTGCAGTGTCCATTCTCAGCAGATTGTCGGTATCGAAGTCAGTGCCAAGGCCCTCGCCTGTGCCGAGGCCCTCATCAAGACAAAGCTCAATGCTTTCAATGAGAACCTGCAAACACTGAGTGTAATACTCGATGTTCAGGCTTTGAACATTGTTGTTCGTCGGCATCGATCCAACACCAGCCTTATACGGCGGCACGTGATAGACCGAACAGACGACTTCCGCAGACCATTTAAGCTGCTCGATGAGCTGGCTATCTGTGGATTTGGCTCTCATCGCCTCATATTTGAGGCCGTCACCGAGAACCGCTACTTTGCCAGCATTCTTGCCGGAATATTCACTTTCCCAATGCCGCTTCAACCGTTCTGCTGTTGCCTGCTGAATTTCACCCGGTGCGGTGAGAACGCCACCCGGTTGAGCTCCATTCTGGAAGAACGCCGCACTGTCATTCTGGATCGCTAGACCCTGCATCGCAGCCAATCCGCCTGCAAAGATCGGAGAAAGGCCCACGAGAGGGTGGTAAAAGCAATTGAAACGGTCGTGAATAATCTCACGCGCTGGAACGATGATCTGATCGACCACGCCTGCAAGCTTGTCCGTATTCATTTGATAGAATATCGATCCATCATCGCTGATCAATGGCGTGACAAGGTTCGGGTCAAGGACATAGAGCCTAACCACCTGACCGCGCTCATTCCGCTGTTTCAGAACGTAGGTATTCCCGTTCTGGAGCTTGGAAAGCACCCAATTTTCCATGAACTGGATACGGTTTTGATAGTGATTTGGCCTTGCCAGTACATCAGAGAACGGCTTTTTCTTGATCTCAGACCATACTCCATCTTCATCCTGCTTAACCAGCTTGATGCGCAGTTTCGCGATATCCGATGCGATCAACGTACGACATGAAAAGTCTGCATGAAACGCAAGAACGCTGTCGAACTTCACTTCAATGTTGCGCTGCCATGCACCTGTGAAGCTTTCCTTGATGACTTGCCACCAACCACCCCGATCATTAGGGCGCGACAAGTTGCCAGCCGCCTTCTCGCGGGTGATGTTGAAGCCAAGTACACGCATTAGGAATTAGCCTCTCCGCGACGTTCGATCTCAAGTTCGATTGCTGCAACAGCATCTTCCTTGGTCTTGATTTTTTCGTCGCTAACCGATCCGGCCAGTGATTTGAGCTGTGGCCAAGCCAAATCGCGCCAATCGGCGGGGATTGTAACCGTCAATGGCGGCTGAGGCTCGCCAGTCTCTGTTGTCAAAGCTGCGGTCGAATAACCAAGCTTGCCGAGAATACGCGCATAGCGCGGGTCACGCGCCTTGAGCGCTCGGTTCATGTAGGATTGATGCTTCATTGCCGTTCTCCATGGAAGTGCCAGCCGCAGAGGTTCTGCGACCGGCTGTTTCTGATGAGAAAGGCTTATGCCTGACCGTAAGCAGCGCTATCGATCCACTGAACAGCACCCGGACGACGCTTAGTCCAGTTGATGAAGCGTTCGGCACGGATACCAACAAGGTTCATCTGCCACAGGCTGACCATAACGGTTGCTGCAACAGGTGGGTTTGTTGGCGCGCTGTCCATCTGGAGCGATGCCTGGTTGCTTGCATCCAGAAGTGTTTCGCCATCATCAGCCAGCATGATTTCTGATGCTTTAGCCAAGATGATACGGCTACCCGCACCCACAGCAGGTTCACCGGTGCCCGGATTGGCTGGAATATTCTCAGACAGGATGACCGGAAGGCCGAAGAAGCGACCGCCACTGTCACCATTAATCTGAATGTCTGGGAATTCACGCTGACCGAGAGGATTGAGCATGAGCGCCAGAGCCAGAGCCTGCATTTCAGTCATAATGAAGACTGCACCAGCCAGAGAGAGGTTGGCAGTAACAAACTTGCCCATCAGTGCCTGAATGTCGGTGCGAACTGCATCCGCATCGGTGCCGCTGGCCGTAACAGGTGCTACGCCATTGGTGATTGAAGCTGGCTTAACACCAGCAGAACCAGCATTTGCAGGATCAACAAAGTCACGATCCATGGTCTGAACGATGGTATCAATCAAATCCTGACGAACGATTGCTTCCGCAGAAGGGTTTGAGAAGCGTACAAGCTCATCGGTCATCACGACAATACCAGCCAGCTTGGTCACGCCAAGGCTGATCTGATCGAAGGCAAGTGCCGAAACAGGTTTTGGAGCGCCTTCACCCACCCACGAAGCGGACGATCCACCAGTCTGACGCGGCACCTTGATATTGAAAGGAACGTTGCGCAGACCGGGAATGCGGCCAATGATCGTCTGAGGGCGAAGCAGTTCCGCAAATTCAGAAGCCATGTTCTGATATTCAACAAGAGGCTTTGCCCATGCTGCGTCTGTGGTCGTGCCAGCAGCAACAGCAGCTTTAAGCACTGCCGAGACTTCCGGGGTCTGGTCATCCCAACGCTTCGAAATCTCTGCGGCCTGCATGAGATTGCCCTTCGAGGCCATCAACGCCATGGCATAGCGAGTAAAGGCAGTGCCCTTCTCGACATTCGGCTTGACGGTGATCGGAGCGCCAGCACGAGCAGCAGCAGCTTTGGCGACATCAGTGATCTGGTTGGCAATCACTGGCTTTGCAGACAGCGCCTGAGCCTTTTCCAAGCTGCGGAGGCGGGTCAGATCAGCATCGATCTTAGTCACTTCATCGTTCAGCGTGTCGAACTCTTCCTGTTCGGCTTCATCGCTTGAGCGACCTTCATCAATCGACTTCTGCATGACCTCACCCATGCGGGCAGACTTTGCGTTGCGGGATGCTTCAAGCGCCGCGATTTGTTCAGCAACAGTTTTCATAACTGGTTCTTTCTTTGGAGGGTTTACGGTTTTGTTGATGAGCCCCGCAGCGCCGGGGTTGGGCTTCGATACAGGAACCGTTTTGCCGGTCGCGGCTGGTACTCCGGTATCGAAAGACTTGATGATCGCGACACTTGCCGCGTCCAAACTCTTGATGCTCGTCATGATCGCATCTTGATGGGCTGGAATTGTCACTGCCGACAGCTCGTAAACTTCGGTTTCAGTAAACTTGATCCCGCCATTCTCAATGAAACTGTATTCAATTGCGCGGAAGCCGATAGACACAGCACGGACAAGACCCAGCTTGATGCTCTGCCAAGCCTCGTCAACGCGATCCTTCAGCGTTCCCGGCTCATCGATGATCGGAAGCTCTGCTTCAAATGTAATACCGCTTGCGGTAGGCTTATCGAACTTGACCGTGCCAATTGGCTTTGAATGGTCATGTTGCCAAAGGAATGCCATTGGATTGCTGAACTTGACGCCGAGAGGCTCAACAATATCGCCCACACGATCAACAGCTGGTGTCGTAGCCACACCGCGAATGATGCGCCTGTCTTCGTTCACTGCCTTGATTTCAAGCAATGAGTAAGCGCGCCGCGTCAATTCACTCATGACGGACCTCCATTATTCAAATTGTTCGGTTTAATTAGCCAAGCACCAGCAACTGAAAGGCAGGCTCTTTCTTAACTTCCGGGTTTCGGCTCATCACCGTAACCGCGTCAAATAGAGCCATCACAGGGTCGATCTTTGCATCGCCAGCGTTTTGCTTGGTTGCGCGGATTGCAGTCGCCGTAGGTTCAATTTTAAGGTTGCTGACACACCAGTCCATCAAAGAGGACGGCGCATGTTTCAGCGTGCCATTCACAAGACGGCGCTCTGTGGATTTGATCGCGCTCATCATGCGGAATCCTTGCTGCACTCCGAGCAGGTTTTCGTCTGCTTCGGTCACGCCTATTTCCGCAAGCGCCTCAATCATGTCACCAAGCCCGGCAGGATCAACCGCGACAGAAGCGAGCAAGCCCCGGTCTTTTACCGTCGAGATAACCTCAACGATTTCCGCAATATCCTCCAAATCATCATTGACGATTGTCAGCTCGCCAGCCCGTTCAAAGTCATTAAGTTTTGATGCAATAGACTTTCGTCGCTCTAGGACGCTGCGATGACACCATGCATGAGACCATGTAAGCCAGTTCCAGGTGCCTTTCTCGCGCCCGACAACCGTCAAGCCGAAAAGATCGTCAAGGCCTCCGCCATCGATACCAATTACCGCAACTTCTGACCTCTCCATTAGGCTTTCTAGATTTAGCGACAGTTCAACACGCGCATCCCAGAAATCAGCTCCCGGCCAGCGGTTCGACCGCAAGTTCATGCCGATTTCTACATTCAGATGCTTGGCAAGAAACACGTTTCGCGTCTCCGGCCCGTTAGCCAACTCCTTGATAAGCTCTCGCTCAATCCAGCCAGACGACACCGACCGGCCAAGATTGGGATTGGTGATGTAGAAATTCTCCGGCTTTAGATAGCCACCATTGTTAATCACCGCTTGCGGGAACTCGTACAGAACAGGCAGAAACTTCTTGTCTTCAATCTTGCCGTCCCTCACGTCCCGCGCATAGTCGAGCTTTGCCTTAAACACGCCAGACGGCGGCTCATCGCTCTGCGTAGTCAGGTAGATAACAAAGCCCTCTGGCCTTGAAACCATACCGCCCATTGCTTCACGCAGCATTGCGTCAGATTTTGGCCGCTTACCGAAAATCCAAAGTTCGTCAATCAGAATACGACCGGCCTTTTTTCCGGACACTGTATCTGTTTCAGCCGCAACAACCTTTAAGGACGACCGCATCTTTCGATGGGTGATTGTCCTGCTATGATCCTGAATGTGCAGCAGATCCGATAGTTCTTCATCGGCGCGAACCATACCCGCGGCCGGATCAAAGCTGTTCTTGGCGACCTCAATTGTTGGCGCCAGAATTAAGATTTCTTCCTCTTCACGCCAGCCGATAATCAAAGCCGTGAGCATGATGCCAGCTGCTATCGTGGATTTTGTATTTTTCTTGGAGATCAGAAGCAGGAATTCGCTTACCAACTGATTGCCCGTTTCAGGGTTATTTGCCCCGAAAATCGCAGCAACAAAATCAAACACCCATTCTTCGCAGCATTCGCCAAATGTCGGTTTACCCGGCAGGTCCGGCACGCGCAGTGCCTTGAACGTCTGGAGCGCGTAATCTGCCTCAGACGGGAATAGTGGTTCAAACGGGATCATTGACTGACGGTTCACAATGCGCTGTTCCCAATCAGGGCATTGTGTTGACCACTCAACCATCAAACCACCTTCAGGTTAGGACGTGTACGTGGCGAAAACTTTCCGCCGTTCATCACCTCTGCTGCCTTTTTTTCGCGTTGCTCTTTCTTGCCACTTTCACCCGGCTTAGCCACTGTGAAACTTGCGAGAGCCTTTGCAGCTTCCAGCCTCAGTTTCGGGTCTGCTTCTGCATTGTTCATAACCTGCTCAAAGAACTTTAGAGGGTCATTCACCTGTTCTGTGATGTGAGGATCAAGATCACCATTCGGCGGATCGGACTTAACAACTGTGTTAACAGCCCGCTTGCGGTCAACCGCGGCCACCACGTCTGGGTCCTTCTCATACCGGGATGCAGCCTGCGAAGCCGTCTTTTCAGGGCATCCAGCAGATATTGCCGCCTCTCTCTTTGACGCTCCGGACAAACGCGCATCGGCGTACCGGCGCTTCTGTTCAGTTAACGCCATACTTAACAACTTTCGTTTTCAGAGAAAAAATCTGCGCGTGTGGGGGACGCGGGTCTGGCGGCTAGAGGGGTTTTAGACTTTGCCTACCCCCCCCTATGCCTTTGTATTGATTGACGTTCCGCGATCTTGATGGAAATTGAGCTCTGATGTTTCCAATTTGAATGCAACGCCGATGATTGAAAGCTTCAGCTCTGATCTATCTATTCCGCTCTGATGAATGGTTGCTTCGATGACACCGGGCAGTGGATTGCCATCAACGAACACTTTCATTCTTCCATCTTCGTAATGCTTCACAACGACACGAGCTTCGCTCGGCTTAGGTCTAGCCATATCTCCGCTCCATCCGCTGCTTGTCTCGGTCTATGTGACCAGCAATTACCCTGTGTGCCCTCGCTACGTTCTCAGCCATCGGAAGCCACCGGCAATTGGATGGTTCGTAATCACCCGTTGGGTCAATGCGATCAATGCTCCACCCACCGCCCGGTCGCCTGCCCATATCTTCGAGGAAGCAACTGAACCCATCCGCACCTGCCCAGCGTTCACACACCTTGATGCCTTTGCCGCCATACCAAGGGTAGGCATGAGTGGACGAGTACTTGCACCGAGATATCATGCTCCACCATGTTACCCATTCGACTGACTTGCCGCCTGCCTTAGTTTCTCCGTGTCGGAGCGAGGTGAAGATACGGCTATCTTGTTGTAGGCAGCCGCAGGAATTCGTATTCCCAGACTGAAGGTTGCCTGATTGGACATGAGCGTCCCTACCGCAGTCGCAACGGCACAGCCATACAGATTGGCCTTGCTTTCGCTCACCAGTATCGCGCACAGCCAATAGCCTGCCGTATCGCACTCCAGAAAGTTCAAGCTTGGCTTCACGCTTTACATGGTTTGGGTCACCATACTTGCGCCACCTGAGCCAATGCTTCCCACACCAGCCTCGCGCTTTGGCCGCACCCGAACATCCCTCGATGGAGCACAGGTCTGCATTAGCCATTCTTTCCTGACCTTTCCATACGAGCCTTTGTAGAATTGTGGCAGTGAGCGCAGAGTGTTTGAAAAGGACCAGCCCAGAACGCGGCTTCATTCCCGCGATGTGGCTCTACGTGGTCACAGACTAACTGACTGGTATCTGCCTCTATCTTCCCGCACATCGAGCAGGTGAACAGATCGCGTGTTAGCACTGACCATCTAAGCTTTTGCCATCTGCTGGTCTTGTACCAACGCCTGTGAGCTTGAGTGTCATCCCTATATCGGGAGCGGCTAGCCTCATCTTCGTGTCGAGGCGATAGACGTTGTGGGATGGTCTTCACGAGCGGCTTTAGCCTCTTCAACCGACCCATTACGCTACATGCTTCCAGCATTCGCGCCGCTTGATGCGATGCACCTGCTTCGCGTCCACACCGTAGTCATCACCAATAGCCTTGAGAGTTCTCGTGTCTCTGCGTATGGCAGGGATCATAAACTCTTTTAGTTTGGCATGCGCGCTGCGCTCTCCTCGCGTTGATCTACCGCGCATTACCATATCTGCGCTGTTTGCTTTAGCGGATCCATAGGAGAGGTGTTTGGGATTACAGCAGCGTGGGTTGTCGCATGAGTGAAGAACGAACGATGACGGCTTGTCCTCACCCGTTGAAAACCAAAGGGCTAATCGGTGCGCGTATAATGTGACATGCGTGGATCTTGGACCGAACCCGATTACACCGTACCCCTTTGATGTTTTTGCTCCTTGCCATTCATGGCATCCATCTTCGATTATCTTTAATTTAGCAAAGTATCTAGCTTTGAACGCAGCAAGCTGTGCTCCGCCATCAAAGAGACGACCAAACATTCCATTCTCCTGATTAGCGTTTAACCGGGCTTGCCCACTTCACACCGTTGATATGCAGGGTTCTCACCCCGGAGCGGCCAGTGTTTCTTCTTCTGCACGAGTGTAGCTATTGCCTCATCGCCCGGTGGGATGAGTGAAAGGAGTGCCGCTCCCAGAATTGATGAGGTTTATTCTTGGCCAATAAGCCCAGCATCGGTCAGCCACGTTCGCCATGCGCGGGTTAGTGCGCGCTTAGCACCAGCAACGGATTTGACCTCGCCAGTTCCCTTTGTAACCCATTTGGTACTGACAGCATCCAGCTTGTAGAAGCATGTGCCGTCTTCTCGCTGGCCGACAAAGCCGATGATCAGCCGACCACTGTAGGCAAACCATCCGTCATTGCTGTGCTTCTTCCAGACAATGCGCATTGGTCGCTCCCGGGATAACGTGGACAGTTCAATGCGTCTGTGCTGCATTACCAGCGGGAGGCTCATCATGTTTTCAAATCAGAATATCGGGATTGCTTGCCGAAAATGTAGCCACAAGACCGAAAAGACTGTCGCTTGGCTTAAAACTAACCACAAGTTCACCTGTGACCGTTGTGGCTCCATTGTCGTTATCAATAATGAAAAGCTCGTCACCAGAATTAAGGAGGCTGAGGAGGCGGCTGCCAAATTCAGGAAATCGATTAGCGACCTCGGTAAGCATCGATAGCATTACAGACAGGCTATCTCCATTCAGGGAGAGTTTCAGGTCACACGATGCCATTACTCTCTCCAAACATAAAACCCCGCTCAATGGCGGGGCTGAATTAATCTTGAAATTTACAATCTCTGGCGCTTTAATCTCCGTTCCAAGGGAAGGAGGGAAGCATGCCTTTCAGAGATGTAATGTACAGTGGTTCATTCCGTCCAGGTGAGGTTGACATACTACAGACGGCTTATACCGAATGCTGCACCTTATTGGACAGATGCCCGAAAACTCATGAAGCCCGTGCGCGAATGGCTAAATTGGTCATCATCGAGTTTGAGGCAGGTAATAGAGACCCTTACCTAATTGCCGAACAGGTAGCCGCAGCCGAGGTTAAGATTAGCATGAGTGGCTAACTTTTACGACTTTCACCACATACACGGTGGCCTAACGTTAGGCTAAGGGCGAAGATTAGCTTGCTAATTTTCAGAGCGCATGTAGATTTGCGAAATGAAAATCTCGGCCAAGAACGCTTTCCAGCTGGTTCTAACTGCCGTGCACGTTGATGGAACCCTTTTAGAGCCATTTACGGCTCGAGATTTGCGCCGAATTATACCCGGTTGGAATTACACCGAATACTTTGGCTTTCTCGCTTACAACAGTGATTATAACCTACCGTTAGACACTGCTCTTTTCATTCGTGTAGCGAGAGGGGCATATTCCCTCAACGTCAATTCTCCACCGCTATTCTGATTAGTAACCCACCTGATGCGCGGAAGCGTGGCGGGTCTTGTTTGATATGCGAAGCGCACCGCAGTCGGCCCATCTGGGCGGCAGTATACACGGGATTTCTCCTGCCAATTATCCAACTATCCCAGCGCTCACTTGCAGCTATTCGCCGGGATCGGCTGCAATCCGCCGCCTCGCATTCCGTTGAGGCGTTGCCTCGTACTCTTGCCCATCCGCTATGCAGCGGGTTCGATTTCCAATAAAAAACCGCCCAGATTTCTCTGAGCGGTTTAATTAAACTGGAGGTCACCAGTTATTAGAACTTGTAGGCAACGCCGAGACGAACTTCGTTGGTCTTGAACTTGTTACGCGCTGTCAGCACGTCGTCTACTACAGAGTAGTTCTTTTTGCCGTAATCGCTGTAACGGTATTCAAGGCGAAGAATGACGTTATCCGTTGCAGCGTAATCTACGCCAGCGCCAGCAGTCCAGCCAACGTGGGTCTTGCTTTTGGATTCTGAAACATCAAAAGCCGTTCCATCAATGTCGCCCGAAGCTGATACGGTATTCTTAACGCTGCCAATTGCAACACCTGCGGCAACGTATGGAAGCCAACGATCAAATGCATAACCTGCACGTGCACGAACGGCACCGGAAGTGCGAAGCTTGCTTTCAGCGCCAAGCGTCAGAGTATCAACGCCATCAGTGAAGGTCTCAGAAATGCTGTCTTTCTGATTGTTGAAGGTTACATCACCATCAAGACCCAGAACAACATTGTTGCCGAGGTCGAAGTTATAACCGGCGTATAGGCCGCCAAGGAAACCATCTGGCTTCATGTGACCGACGTTGTAGCCGTTTAGATCGAAGGTGGACTTCGCCCAACCCCAACCAACCTGACCGCCAAGATAACCGCCAGTCCAAGAGAACACAGGTGCAGAAACAACCGGTGCTGGTTCGTCATAAACGATGGCGTCAGCTGCATTCGCTGCCGAAACACCTGCAAAGATAGCTGCCGAAGCAAACAAGATCGCTTTAATTTTCATTTTAATCTCTCCAAGCCCATTAGAAAAACTCTAGAGATCAAAATAGGCCACCACGCTAAAAAGTCTGTAGTAAATAAGCCACACCTAATGCAATAGGGACTTTCAACCGGTTGGCACCTTGTTATGATTAACAAATAGGCAACAAAAAAGCGGCCCGAAGACCGCTTGCAAATCACTTGGCGACTTTACGCAAATCACCACAATACAAAATATAGTGTAATTCGCGTACGCGGGCAACTACTTATCGCGTTTTGTACCCCCAATGCACAGCTAAATCGTCAAGACCGTCCTTGAGGTAATCACTGATGGTTTTCTTCTCGCGCTGTGTCTTGGCGATGTCCGCTATTTCCATGCCCTGCCCAACGACTTTGATCATAATGTCGAAGGTTCGCTTGCCCAGAACTGGCAAGCAGTTATTCAAATGATGCGTAGCTTCCACGACTAAATCAGGCAAAGGATCGATTGCCTTACCGCCGTCGACTTGAACGCGGCTGTAATCAATCGCTATAGCCCCCTTTGCTCCTGAACGCTCCCAAAGCATCCGGAATCGTCCTGCTGCCGCCCATTGAGCTTCGTTGATGTGTCCACGAGCGTACAGTGTTCCAACGGCGCTTTCTTTGATGTTCACGAGCGCGCTGACCTTCAACGGGTTTGAACGCGAAACCTTGTGAGCGGGGTTGTGATAGGGATTAGGAACTTTACTTACTTCGACCTGCGATTTCAGGCTCCCCGGTTCATCATGCTTACGCCTTGCCACCTTGAGGGCATCGCGCAAATTCTTGTCGTTTGATTTCCGCTGTTCTGTTATCGCCGCCATAGTGTTTCCTCATCGCCTTGGTTATGCTTATGCCGCTTGCTCGATGCCGCGCAGCTTGTTTCGTGCCACGTGTAGAAGCCTTTCCGCTTCCGCCTCTGTCTTTCCCATAAGCCTTGCAATCTCCATGGTGTCGTAGCCTTTGCGGAAGAGCCGGTGGGCTTGCGCTGCGCATGAATTGCCGTTCAAGATTTTCCTCTGACTGCATATCCGCTTGATAAGCGCTGGCGCATAGCCGTGGTGTTTGCCCATTGGGTGTTGGGTTGAAGGGGTCATGCTGCCTCCCCGCGAGCTTTGGCGAGAGCCTTGTTAGCCATGATGATCCAGCAATCGAAACCTGCCTGCTCTTGCAGGCCTGCGATTTCGCAATCCCTGACGAGACGGTATAGCGCCTCATAAAGCTCTGGTGCTGCGGCAATGAGGTGGGCGTTGGCGTCTCTTTCATCTCGATCAGGCCCAAAGCCTTTTGAGTAGCTCTCGACTACGCAGATTGTCCGCTCATATCCCTTGGCGAATATCGATTGATAGGTATCTCGGTTGAAAGCTTCCCAAGGCCCCGGCGTAAACGTTGTATCGGCCATTATGCTGCCTTCCCTGCTTGCTTGAATGTACCCGTTGACAAATTGGTGAAGCTGTCGGCGCTGAATTCCTTGCCGTTTGCTTCTGCCAAGGCCTGCAATCTGGCCATTGCCGCGTCGTAAGTGTTTTCTTGCGCTTTCTCGTTTTCAGTCTTCATTGCCGCATGAAATGCTTCCATGCGCTTACGACCGCGTTCGTAGAATGCCTCGTCTCGCTCGACTTTTGGCGCTGATAGACGCTTGCTCTCTGCTAACGTTTCCCGGTGAAGCCGTTCACGTGCCATATCCTCGGCTACAGCCCTCTGGTTCTTGTCGCACATGATGCGAAGTGCTGGCGCTGCTGGCAAAAACTCGCTGCCGTGCGCACCGCGAATAACGTCCCTGATTGTCTTTGCGAGAGCGCCCTTGGATACATCTTCCAGCGCCATCATGTAGATTTGGCGATCAAAATCCGGCGTATCGCTTTGTCTCGAGGGTAATGATTTTAGCATCGTCAGGCTCGCGTCGATCTCTGCCGGTGTCGCTGCCGAATAGAAGCTGTCTGAATTCTGGGCTGATGTCGTCGGTACCATTTCGCTGTAACTCCAAATAAGCTGCTTCACTTGCGTTTCTTGGGGTTGAAGGCTTAGGAGGCGGTTCTTTGCGGTGAGGCTTGCGTTCTACAGCTGATCGGCACCAATTGCGCCAAGTGGCAAGCCAATCGAGCTTGACGCCACGCTGCCCCGGCTGGCTGTTCCAGTAATCGCGGAACTTATCGGCTTCACGGTGGGCGTCTTGCTCCGAAAGGCCAAGGCGAACGGCTTCCGAGATATCCGCTATGAAATCATCAGGCAGTCTCGAACCGCGTTTTGATTTTGCGGGCGCTTGCGCCTTAACATCTGAACGAAGTGAAGATGTAATTGGTGTATTGGTGTCTTTAGTGCGTTTTTCTTGCGTTGCGCTTGCGTTTTCCGTGCGTTCTGTTTCCTGATAATGCGAGTAATTACAGATACTTATCTGCGTTTTCCCTGCGTTCGTTTCCGAAGCGATCATTTCCTCTTTTTCGAGGAGCTTTAGGAACGAGCGGACACGATAATCAGACTTCCATTTCCATGCTGTTTGAAGCTGGCGCAGGGTCACAAATAAGCTACCCGCCGGAACTTCGTGCATATCGGTGCCGACACGGTGGCGCGTTGCTTTCCATGCTGCGTTCGCAATGAGCCACAACCATGCTTCACGTTCGGTAAGAGGTTCAGCCTGAAATAGTTCATGGTCGAATATGGAAGTTTGAACGCGCACCCATCTGCTCATGACGCTAACGCCTCCTCGGCGCGCTGCAAGATGACGACACATTCCTCTTTCAAACCGGCATCCCACGTCATTGTGAGGCGTTCACAGAGGCTGTCGTTCTTGATGACCTTGTAATGCTGGAGAACGTCGAGAAGCGCTTTCATGCGGTTGTCGAGGTCCATGCGCTTATGCGGACGCTTCAAAGCAACTGAGATGCTGAAAGGCCCGTCTATGAATTCATTCTTGCGGTTGAGGAAGAAGCCGCAGTCTTTGCGCCACTTCGCGTATTCAGGCGAAATGCGACGAGACTTGCCCCAGCCAACATAGATGTCCCAGACAGAGGGCGGGAACGGGAGCGCGAGCTTGATCATGCTGCCGCCTCGCCTTCTGCCTTGCGGGCGATGATCTGCTGATCGAGAAGCTTAACAACCTGCTTGCGATGCTGGAGAATGCGCTGATGCTGCGCAATCCAGTTGTCTGGACGCGGCGGCTTTGAGCGCTGGCCTTTGCGAATAAGGTCTTCCATTGAAAACACTTCGCCCAAGGCAATGTCGTGCATCTCTCGCAGGGTAAGCATGATCAGGCATCCTTGCCTGTAAGAACCGGCATAGGATGATCGTGAGCCTCAAAGAACCGGCATGATGACGCTTCGTGAGGAATGAGCCTCTTTGCCTTATTCAGAATAGGCTTTAGGCAATAAGCGTCCTTTGGCTGTCCGGGGCGGTCTTTGTGTTTTTTGCTGTTGCGCTTTGGATGCTCAATTGTTTCGACATACTTGCCTTCGGCATCCTTTTTGAACTTCTTCTTTCCCCAAAGCTTGCACTCCCGGCATGTTGTGCCTTGAGGCCCGGTGCCAGCGATGTGAGCCTGTCCGAGATAGGTGCTGCTGATCGGGCAATCAAAATCCGCAGAGGTCATGCGCGGCGTAATCGAGAAAAGCACGGCCATTACATTCTCCATAGGAAATAGAAGCCGATCAAACCGATCAGCAAGATTGTCAGGGCTGTTGAAAGGGCGGAGACGAGTGCCGCGTGAAAGAGGTTCATGCCGCTTCTCCCAAAATCGGATTGCGGCCTTCCCAAAGAATGCGCGGTGAATACGCGCCACCCTTTGGCCCCCAGACATACCAAGCATGATCTTCGGTGCCGGAAGAATCGCCCGGGAACCATTGGATGCGATCAACGAGCGCAATCTTTGCCCAGAAGCGCGCATTATCTCGGAAGAGATCGGCGCGGGTTTTACCAAAGTCGAATTTGGCAGTGAGCAGCAACGCAACGATGCCATCACAACGCTCAAGAGCGAGGCGAGCAAAGTTCACTGCATCACGGTTTCCCTTGCCATAAGGCGGGTTCGTAATGATTGCCTCAATTGAAGGTTCATTGTGTGGACGATCCTTGAGAAAATCGAATATGGCGTCATGCTGACGATCATATGTGGCAATGTCAGAGGTACGGACGATCCCGCCATTGTCGCGCAAAACATCGGCCATCAGGTGATTGCCTGCGGCTGGCTCCCAAACATAAAGGCCTCGCACTGGAAAATGGCGAAGAAAGGCTTCTGTAGCCCACGGCTCTGTCTGGTACAGATCATTTTCAGCACGAGCATAGTTCGACGCAACAAAAGTCATTTATCGCCCTTCTCTATTCTGGTCGGATAGGTTTCCTGATCCTTTTGACGGCGAACCTTGCGCCTCCAATACTCGCGCACTTTCTGCCACGCGGCCTGCAACCGACGCTCCAACCAGAGAATCCGTGAGGCCAAGAAGTTTCGAACCACGCTCATGAGCCAATTCCCTCTCGGCTTCGTATGATTTTACTGATGCTATGCGCACGGCCTCGTACGCGCGGGCTATGGCCGCATAAGCGGACACAGGCATGTCTTTGATTGATCGGTATCGCAGGCGGTGCATCCAAGATGCTGGCGCTCCATAAAGGCGCTCGGCACGGTGCATTGCGGCGTCAACAGTATCGCCCGGACCCCGGAAGGTCCGTTCAAGGATGAATTCGCTCATACCTTTTGCGTTGCTGACGAAATCGACACTCATTTTGTCAGATCCTTCAAAACCTTTGTCGGACATTGCAAAGCTCTCCAGCTACGTTTCAGGACAGAGACGCACTGAAATGAAACAATCGCTGGAGAGACTGTTTGGACCACATCGGACACGCGGCTTGGAGAGTTCTGCAAAACGCTCGTAAGGCCGCGATAGCCCGAAGAAATGACGAAGACGCGGAAGGGCGTAGTGAAGTGCTCAAGGTTCAAAAAAGACCTGCCACCACGCGCCAGCACCCCGCGCCCACTGTTGCGGGAGAAAGTGCCGGACTTGAAAGAACGCGCAAAAAGCGCCCCGCAAGTTCTGAGATTTGAGAATTGGTCAGGCTGTTTCCTCATCGCCGCTTAGTCCTGACCATGAGAGGAAGCCGTGCCACGCTTATTGAAAGGTGGCACGGCTTTTTCGTCTGCCGCTTGGGAGGCGTTAGGAGCAGACTTAAGGAGATTTGATAAAGCATGATGACGAGTGCGACCGCTCGCGCCTTTGCCGGTGATCTGGCAAGTCGCAATGAAATTACCGTCTTGTGTGGGATATACGGTCGCGCTCATGGATCAGGCCATTCCCAACGCATCGAGATAGAGTTGAAGCATGGCTTCTTCTTCCTGACGCTCATGGTCTTCCTTCTTGCGAAGGCGAATGATTTCCTTGAAAGCCTTAGTGTCGAACCCAGAGCCTTTAAGCTCGGCAACGATTTCCTTCTGGTCATCGCTGATAGTCTTCTTTTCTTCGTCGAGACGTTCGTACCGCTCGATGAAGGCACGCAATTGGCCGACAGCAATTGTCTGGGCTTCCGATGTAATATCGTCGTTCATTGGTTAATCCTGATTGGGGTTGAGGTTTGGAGAGTTCATGCTGACGCCCTCATTCGGGAACGCTTGGGCGCAGACTTCGCGATGAAGTCCTCTGGCTTGAGTTTGATCTTTCGATCTTGCGCAGCTTCAATCAGCACCGGAACATGCCAATGAGGAATTGCCCCTCCAGTGCCACCCGCATCTTTGGGCATGCGCCAGCGCATCACCGAATGCGGAGAAACGCCGACAATGGTTGCAACGGCGGTCAAACCGCCAAATTCTGTGATGATTGTGTTTGCTGGCTCGTGTCTCATAAACAAGAATGTATGATATTCGTACAATCTTTGCAAGTCAGAATGTACGATAATCCTACGTGCTACAAAAGCAGCATTGTGCGAAAATCAAACAATGCAGGATAATATATCGCAAATGTTCGCCGAATGGGTTGCCAGCAACCTAGATAAGAAGGCTGGCAAGACCCAGAAGGGACTTGCCGAGGCTCTAGGCGTTGCGCATCCTCAAATTACGCATCTCGTCAAAGGTACGCGTGACATTAAGGTCCGCGAGGTGCCGATCATCGCAAAATATCTAGGCGTAGCCCCACCAAGTTGGCCTGTTGATATTACGCCCAATGTTGACCCAGAAGCTGAGATATTCCGGCTGTTGCAGCAGGCTGAAGGATTAGACAAGCGCGCTGTAGAGCTTGCATCTCTTGCGATAGAGGCCGCGTTTCAGGCTAAGAAGAAAAAATCATCAGAGCTTGCCTCTGATGATCAATCACTACCTGCCAATCCCCACCATGAACCAACCCCATAAGGTCGGAAAGCCGTTCACTGATCTTCTCGATTTCACGAACAGCCTTCAATTCCTCGCTGGAAAGCGCTTGCTCTAACATTTCATCGACAGTTGATTTCTTAAGAACTTCTCCGCCTGAGACGTAGTTGATCAACTCACACCCCCGGCGTTAGACCTTTTCCATCTCATCGACTTCTGGCGGCAACTGATCGCCATGAGCAAAGATAAGCTTTGGCGGTTCGAAATCCCCGGTATCTGCATCGCCGGTATTTGTGAAAGCAATCACCATAGGGCTGCTGATAGCCATGCGCTCAGCTGTCCGCTTTGCGTGTGCAACGTCCTTTGCAATGAAAGGCGTGTCAGCAACCAGCTTGCCCCGCTGACCCTTGCTGTAGCTCTGCACTACGAAATGCGTTTCCATGCCCATTACCCATACTCCCTGTACGCTTGTTGTGTGCGGCAGGATGACTCAGGAATGAGAACATTTCAAGAACATTCTAAATTAGAAGTGAGTAGCAGATCGTCGCCGCTACATATGGTGAGCTACGAAAGGGTTGGCGAGAATTCTGGTTGTGGATAAACGAATCTGCTTATGATCGGTACAGCGGCGCTATCGCCGGAAGAGTTTGAGCAGTTGACGGCTGTATGATGGCGCGGGGGTGCGGGGTTGAATAGTGAACAACAAGAGCGGTTCTTTGATCATTTAGACCGAGTAGACAGAGCGCCTAAAGAACTGGATGCCATGCCAGAATGGACGCTCAAGACTGACAGGCTAAGTGGCAGGCTGATGTGGCACACTGCCGTAAAGCTTAATGGTCGGCTTGGCGGTGGGGTATCTATCCGGCTCACAACGCCAGCAGCAGCGTGGGAACGTGATGTTTACGGCCATACAGAAATTGTTTCGCCCGCAACTCTCAACCGACAGGTACGCATTAACCCGGTTGAATGGAAGCCGATGAGGCCACATAGAAACCCGCCATTCGATAATGACGATCACAGCCTCGCCACTTATTTTGATAGATGGCACCCATATGAATTAAACAGATCGCTGAATCCTGATGCATTTTTCCAAAAGAGCACGGGCATTGCATTGCCATTACCTGTAGAAGTTACCACATTTTCAGAATATCTTCATTTCTGTGGTACAGTATGGAAATGTCCATCTATTGAAAGGGTGCCAACGCCACCATGGTCTCCGCAATTGGTATGAGAGAGCAGGAATTGCAATTGATCGCCGACGAAGTCGCGCGGTCGCTTTCCTATGCCATGATTGAAGGGCGGACCGCGTATATTACCACAGCAGTAAATTATCCAAATGGCACCGCAGTCGTAGTTCGGATAGATATTGACGGCGATAGTTTCTTTGTATCGGATGACGGACAAGGGGCTTTGAATGCTGAGTTATTCGGAGCAAACCGCGCATTTTCACAAGTTGCTCCAGATGTGGCGAAGCGGTTTTCAGTGCAGTACGACAACCGTTGTTTTTTCCTCATGCAGGCGAAGAGGAAACAGCTTCCAGCAGCAGTCGCGCTGATTGCAAATGCTTCGACTGTGTCTGTTGACCGAACCCTACAGGCGCTTGACCGACAAAAGGTCAAGGCATCGAGAGAGTTGTTCACAAACAGGATTATCGAAGCATTTGGCGATGCCGCGAAATTCAATGCTCCGATTATGGGCACAACAAAAAAGTGGGATGTTGACGCAGCAATCATCTCACACAATAGGGTCGAAGCCGTTTTTGAGTTCGTTACGCCTGCCCCGGCTTCTGTCGCCTTCGCTCACATGAAGGTCGGCGACATAACTGCCATGCTCGACCATCCTAGAACAACAGTCGTATTATCCGATTACGATAAAACGGAAGCACCGTTAAGACAGATACTATCAATGTCCGCCGATACAATTATTGCAGCAAAATCCGAAATTTCAGAATATCGGCAAGCCGCCTAAGGCATGACCACATCAAGCCTACCAAGCCTCGCTAACGCGGGGCTTTTTTGTGCTGAAGACAGCATGTAGTTTCACAAGAGGGTGTCTTTTATTTATTCTTTTCAATGGTATAGAAACCAAGCGCACACTCAGAAGCCACCCAGCTATTATTTGATGCGTAGCCCCGTTTTACAATTTCAACGGGGTTTCTTTTTGGCTTTGCAAAACTCGCTAAGAGCAAGAATCTCTTTAAGAGACGGCTTTTAATTCGCTCTTGATTTGATGTTGCTGCTTTCGAATTCTATTCCATTTTCTCGGACGCCACGGCTCGAGAACCAGGCCTAGAAGCCAATATCTCGAAAGGACACGAATAGTCTCCAAATGACCATTGGCTTCTTCAGCACTTAATCTTTCTAGTTCCCGCACTTTTAATTCAAGTAATTCATGCGCGGCACTGTGCTCTTTTTCTCGGAATTCTAGATGATCTAATTCTCGCCTCATCAATTGAGCGTTTTGAATGTAGTCTTTTGCGAATACATCGTGCCATATCCACCAAAAGTGAGCAAAACCACCACGCATTAAATCTATATCGTCTATGCAGTCCTGAGAATTAAAGTAATTGCCTGCTCCGCTATTTCTCACGCAATCCATAAATGAATCAAGAATAGCTTCTAGGTTGTACCTTTCCTGAAAGTACGGCACTCTACCGCTAGTGAACTCTTGCGCGCTCGCATAACCAGAAACGAGTTCGTCAGCTATCTGTTGAGCGGTTTTCTTGATACCGGCACATCTACCCGAAAAATTTCTTATTTCAGCAAGCTCAAAATTAGCCTCCGAAAGCCAGCCGGGACCGCCAAAATGGTCGTAACAGTAAACAGGACAGCCGCCGACCAAACTATATTGAACTGTTTTCCCTATAGTGATAATCGCATCTGCGGCCTGTATATCAGACGGCTCAATAAGCTTACTTTCCCCTCCGCGACCAATATGCTCACAGGTAACGCCCATATTGCTCAAGATCGACAGCGCATCCCTTACCTCATCCGGAACGTGATTTGATACAACCAGTACCCTTCTCAACGAATCTGATTTTTTGACATTAGACTGGTGAAACTTTTTTGGTGCCGCATTCCGAAAGTTGCACGCATAACCCTTAGGCTCACGTTTGGCTTTAAGCTCGCCTTCCACTCTTTCAGCATTAAAAAATATGCCTCCTGCATATTTTGCAGCAAAAGGATAATGATAAATTTCTGCAGGAGTTGATGAAGATAAATGGCCAGAAATAAAAATTCCTTCCCATTTTTTTAAATCCTGCAAATCTTGAGTATTCAGAGAGAAATGTCCGTGCTGGGAGCAAACTATATCGAACTTCGAAATATCAATTCTGATCGGAGAAACACTCACTCTTTCGTGTAGGTGAGGCTCAAGTACATCGGAGTATCTTTCGGCGCGGATGACTACCTCATTTCCCCGCTCAGCAAAATAATTTGCAATCTCAAGCGCAACAATTTCTGAACCGGTAAACCCAGAAAAATCATGAGTTATAACAGCAACTTTAAGCATTACCCCCCCTTATTATTTAATCTTTATGATGGGATCTTCTTATTGGCTAAAATAAAAAGATCAATATCCTAAGACCAAGAATTTTACTTTGGAATTACAATTAAAAAGCAATTTAGGCCGCTTCTTCGACGCGGCGGGAGAGAAGCAATTTTTGAAGCTTGAGGCGGCTGAAAACGTCTCATTCTTTCGCCCTGATTCTACACGGTTTGGCGGTGGGTGGAAGCGTCATTAAAAAATAATTATGATTTTCGTACATTTTATATTGCGCATTATGTATGATTATCGTACATTAATCTCAACAAACGAGTTGGGAGCAACGCCAAATGAACAGCCAATCTGAACTACAGGCAATCATTGATAACCAGATCGCGCGGCTGGTAGCGCTCCGTGCGCGCATCCCTGCCCTGACATGCTTTGACATGGTCGATCAGCGAAGCAGTGGGCTTGAAATCAACCGCACGCTGGAAGCAATCGCAGAGCTAAATGCTGATGCAGAAATTCAGGCTATCGACATGGTCCGCTCGTTCGGCAGTGAGAACGCGATTAGCCAGCTTGAGCGCAGTCAGTATCGCCTTGCTCGCCGCGACGACTATTCCGACCTCACATTTACCGCCCTTGAGAACATGCAAGCTGCTGTTCTTGAAGCTGCTGAGTGAGGCGGGCCATGACCGAACAGGAAATCAAAACCGAAGTCTCCGTGCTGCACTCGATATTGCTGGCAAAGGGTTACAAGTGGGCGGGTGCAACCGCTTACATTGCCGGCGCAAGCCAGCTGCCAAGTGTGTTGATAACGTCTCAGCAGCCTCGCATTAGCGAGGCACTCAGCGGCTCAACAATGCGCGATGCTCTTGATGCTGCTGCGAGTTACGTCAACGCGCTTTCGATTGCGCAGGTGGCAGCATGACCACCGATCACCTCACAGCAGAAACTCAAGCCGAGTTGGAAGCCACGCGCTCAATCATGAGCAAGTCAGAAGGCTTTGTTGAGCATCAACTGCGCTCGGCCTTCACGGATGCAGCCAGAATTTACGGCTTTGGCGGCGCTCGCCAACTCGCAGCAGAAATCATCAACGATTACGCACAGAGGGGAAGATAATGGCTTCTCAAGCAATTGATATTCACCATGAGGCCAGTGCGCCGGTTCCTGCTGTTCAGACTGAAACAGCAGCAATCATTCAGGTCATTGAGCGCGCTGCAATGAATCCCAATGTCGATATCGACAAGATGGAACGCCTGCTTGAAATGCAGGAGCGCATTATGGCGAGGACTGCTAAAGCAGCTTTTTCTGCTGCTCTGTCCCGTATGCAACCTAACTTGCCTGTCATCAATGAGCGAGGCGGCATTAAAGACCGCGCTGGGAATATTCAGAGCACCTATGCGCTATGGGAGGACATTAACGACGCTATTAAGCCGGTTCTGGCTCAACACGAATTTGCCCTTAGTTTCAAGGTCGGTCGCGAAGATGGGATGATTGTTGTAACCGGCGTTCTTTCTCACTCAGAAGGTCACTCAGAAGAAACTTGCATACACCTACCGACTGACACATCTGGCAGTAAGAACGCGGTGCAAGCCGTTGGCTCCAGCACATCATATGGCAAGCGATACACCGCATGCGCGCTGCTGAATATCACTTCGCGCGGGGAAGATGATGATGCTGAAAGCGCCGCAGAGAAGCAAAATCGTGAGCCTCATTCTCCACCATCAAAATCAAGTGCATCCCTGAAACGCGCTGACGCAAACGGTGATGACGCTTGGGAGCGCATGATTAAAGAACTGCGCGCTGATGTTGTTGATGTGAAGTCAACCGTTGCCCTGAGAGCGCTTTGGGATGCTTACAAGTTAAAGGCGCAAAAAGACCGTTGGCCGCGCGCCTGGATGGATTCGCTCGCCAATGAATTCGAAACCTATTGGGAAGGCCTTGCCGCACAGGAGGCCAAATGAGCAAGAACGAAAAGCCAGTTTATGGATTTGTCCGTAAGGGTAACAGCCTCCTGCCAGCTTCAAGCTATGACCTTGAAGCACTTGAAGGTGTCGCTCAAGGTGAAATGGTCAAAGTCGATATTACGCAGTTTAGGAATAAAGGGCGGCTACGAGCCTACTTCGCAATGTTGCGCAATGTGATTAACGCCTGCGGCCTAGTTTATACCTCCAAGAAGCTGCACGAAATCATCAAGCTTCAAAACGGAGTTATCGACCCGGTAACACTCCCAAGTGGCATCACCATTGCGCTACCCGGTTCAATCTCTTTTGACGAAATGAGCGAAGCTGACTTCCAGTCCTTTTTCAAGAAGGCTGAGAAGTGGCTTGCTGAAACCTACGGCTATGTCCGGCAGGAGGTCGCATGAAAACCATGTCTCTCCAAGCCCCTTCCGATGTTCGCCGCAGCCGTGAGAAGGCAAAGCTTTACATCGCCACGCATAACCAGCTTGAGCGCGAAGTTCGCGGCAAGTTCGACCGTGAGTGCGAACAGTATCTTGATATCGTCCTGTCGCTCACCGACTTCTCGGAGGTGAGCCATGCGTAAGGTTCCTGAGTGGGTCGGCAAGACCGACGACAGCAAGATACCCGACAGGGCGAAAGATCGTATCGTTGAGCGCCAAGGCGGATTATGCGCAATCTCAGGCGTGAAATTCGGCCCCGGCGTTAAGCCTCAGTTCGACCACAAAACACCTTTGTGGCTCGGCGGCAAACATTGCGAAAGCAATCTTCAAGCCATCACTGAGGATGAGCATAAGAAGAAGACTGCTGCCGAAGCTAAAGTTCGCGCAAAGGTAAACAGTCAACGTCGCAAGCATGTTGGGATTGCGCAGCCGAAAGGTTCCATCCCGTCACGCGGCTTCCCGAAACACGAAAAGTCCGGTCGCATCGATAAATCCGCCCTTCCACCATTGCCATTGTCCCGGCTGATGCAGTCAGGGATTGCGAGGACGCGAGTATGAAACTCTGCGAGCAAACACTTAAAGCGGCATCTGACCACCTCAATGCAATAGCAACAGCAATGTGGGAACGGACAGAGATTAATCGCTCTGAGCCTCACACGGACGCTGAAAAAGAAGACGCCACCACAGCCTTTATTTACGAGAAAGCAGCCGAAAGCGTGCTTTCTCTGATCGGGAGCGCGCGCCCATGACAATCCCAGATGAAGCAGTACAGGCGGCATTGTGTGCGTGGCTGCACGAAGAAGAATATGCATACATTTTGGAAAAATGGCTGGAGGACGAAGAGCGCCAAGAAGACATGCGCGCCGCCCTCACAGCCGCCCTGCCTTTCCTGCAAGGGGTGAAGGTTAAGGCGCTGGAGTGGGTGAAGCACCCGGACGGATCACATGAGAGCGCAAAGGACGCATTCGGCGGTCTGTACTTGGTGACAGAATGCGGCTGGCGTCAAATGCATAGCCAATGGAACGACATTTCAGGATTAGAAGCCGCCAAATCCGCAGCACAGGCCGACTATTCCGCTCGCATCCTGCCCGCAATCGAACCGGCCCCATCCCCGCGTGCGCAGGCGTTGGAGGAAGCGGCGAAGATTGCAGAAGGTTCTAGTGGGGATTTCGATCATCAGTCTGCACTTGCAGAATGTCGGGATTGTGAAAGCGGCTTCCATCATGGCCGTGTAGCTGCCGCCTCCGCAATCCGCGCCCTCTCGTCTCAGCCAAGCAAGCGCGAGCGCCTTTTGCAACTTGCAGAGAGCGCCGGGGATACGACGCTTGGTGACCTCTCGTCTCAGCCTGTGGCGGATGGGTGCAAGACGGAACGCGAGCGAGCACTTGAAAAGGCACTCAAGCCATTTTCGGATATTGCAGGCGAACTATTCGCCATGAATTATAACGAGAGTGACATTGTTTTCACCGTTCATCGCAAGACGCCCAAAGGCTCAAAGATTTCAACTTCGATGACGTTCAAGGCGTTCAATAACGCTCGCGCCGCCCTCCCAGCCTCACCGGGAGCGTCGGCCACCCGCCCGACAGGAGGCAGCGATGACCGAGATTGATTTAAGAGCTTTCGGTTACGCGCCGGGAAATTATTGGTTTGTTTGTGGAGAGTGCGGAAATAAGCAAGCAGTAGGAGCCAAAAGATCAACGCGCTGTGATAGTTGCGCTCATTCAGCTTATCTCATCAAACAAGAGGCAGGTACCACCCGCCCAGCCGCGCCGGTCAACGGTTTGACGGTGGCGTTTTACCAAGTTTTCCTACAAGGGGATTGGCTTGACTGTCCGCTTTCGGCTTACAGCATCTACACAGCGAACGGAGAGCGCACACGTAAGCTTTGCGATCACTCGCAGGCCGAGACCATCATTGAGGCGAAGGACGATTTAATCGCAAAACAACAAAAGCTATTGGATCACGCGGCGGAGGCCAAGATACTACAGGAGGCCGACAACGAGGCGCTGACTGCGCGGGTTAAGGAGTTAGAGGCGTACGTAAAGCGGGAAGCGCAGTCGAGCCCCCACAATGCAAAAGATTGTCTTGACGAGCAATTGTGCGCCGAAGCCCTCGGAACCCAACTTGCGGCACTCAAAGATGCTGCAAAATCCGTTGAAGATTGGTGGATCAATGAAGGCATGAACCATTTCCCCGGCGCGCCTTATTGCATCTTCGCTATCCGCGCCGCCTTGGAGGCCAAGCCATGACCATCATTGACAGACTATCCAAGCTGGACGGGCCTGATAGGGCACAAGACGTTCTGATTGAGTGTGAGTTTAAACCGTGGGGTGGATATGGTCATCGCCCCGGAAAAGTGAAAGGCTCCGTTGTTTCTTACTTCAACCGCTCATATGACCACAAGAAACAGCACTCCACTTATAGCGCCCCGTTTTACACCTCTGACAGCATGGATCGTGCAAAACGTGTTGCTCGCGAGTGGTGGCCAAACTGCACTTTCCAGATTGAGGATTACCCTGAAAAGGTCCGCATCGGCATCGCGCTCAATCGGTATGAGGGCGACAATTCTTGCGCCGAAGCAACAGCACCGACAGCAGGGCTGGCCCTCTGCATCGCCATCTTGCGCGCAAAGGAGGCATCCAGCCATGGCGAGTAAGGAACTTATAGAGAAGGTGGCGCGGGAAATGCAGTCCGCGACTGACACCGGACTTCCTTGGCATTTGGAGCGATCAGACGAGCAAGATTTTTATCGCAAATTATCCAAAGCAGCCATTTCCACCATCCTCACCGCTCTACAGCGACCGACACCTGCCATGAAATATGCCGCCGCACTTTATACAAATGGTAGTCATGACTTGGCGCACGCAGCAATAAATGCCGCTGTTTACGCCAGCCCACTAGGGGAGCAGAGCGAATGAAGCTGACAAAGGCACAGGCTAAACTTTCTCGTGCAAATCCGGACGTTTCTCGGCTTCTAGGAAAAGTCGTAAGCCAAGATGGGTGCTGGAACTGGCGCACTACGAAGATTGGCAACTACGGGAGTATGGTATTTCGTGGCCGTACTTGGCGCGCTCATCGGGTCAGCTATACTTTGTTTTGCGGCGAAACACCCGAGGGATTGATGGTTTGCCATCACTGCGACAACCCTCGTTGCGTTAACCCATCACATTTGTTCCTAGGCCACGCGACCACGAATATGATGGATATGATGCGCAAGGGCCGCGCTAAGAACACAATCACCTCGAAACAAGATCATTTGAAAAATGGCTTACCATCAGGTGAGGACGCGTCAGCGGCAAAGCTATCAGAAGAAGACGTGAAGAATATCCTTCACGATGCGGTTAACGGCGCTCTGACTAAAGACCTTTGCCAGCAATATCGAACATGCCGTTACACAATCCAAGCGATCCTCCGAGGGGAGACATGGAAATCAATCCCCAGACCGCACGGATTACCACGACACACAGGCCGATACGACCGCACCGCACTGCATGAAAGGGGGAGAGATGGCTAGAGCCAGAACCTTTTCAAAGGCTGAAATAATGGATGCTGCAAGAGCCGCTGCTGATACAGGAATGAACGCAAGGCTTCTAAAATCTGGAGATATTGAGTTTCTCCACGGTATCACAAACAATGACACTAACGAAGAAAGCGACAGCCCTGAAAACGCTCTCGCAAGGTGGATGAATGAAGGTCAATCTCGTCGGCGTGCATAAGGTCAAGGTCAAGCTCGCTGACGGTGAGCTTGGCTATTACTTCTATGCTTGGCGTGGTGGACCTCGGATGACATCAAAGCCCGGAACGCCTGCGTTCACTCAGGAGTATGTACGCCTCACGAAAGACCGTAAGAAGGCAGAAGCAAAGCCGGAAACGTTATCTTGGCTTATCAAGCAATATACATCTAGCGCTGATTATCAAAAGCTCAGTCCTTCTACAAAACGCGATTATGAGCGGATGATGGGCGTGATTTTGGTCAGGTTTGGCACTCTGCCTATCCCTGCTTTAGATGCGCGAGGCGCAAGGCGGCTGTTTATGGACTGGCGCGATGAAATGCGCTCCACTCCCCGCTCCGCAGATCTTCACATAACAGTTCTTGCGCGCATGCTTTCATGGGCGAAAAACCGAGAAATCATTGCTAGAAACCCGTTGGAGAAGGCTGGAAAGCTTCATAAGTCAAGCCGTAAGGACATCATATGGATGCCAAGCCAAGTTAATAAGTTTCTCAACGAAGCTGCACCGCACTTGGCTGACGTTGTCAGGATGGCTTTGTGGACCATGCAGCGTAAGGGTGATTTGTTGGGCCTGACCACAATCGCTTATAGTGATGGTCTTTTGTGGATCACACAGGGCAAGACTGGCGCTCGCGTCAGAATTAAGCCTGCTGATGAGATATTGCCCATGCTCAGGAAAGCAAAAGACGCGAAACGGAAGCGTGTTCTTGTGAACAGCTTTGGTGAAAGCTGGACATCATCTGGCTTCAACTCATCATTCGGCAAAGAGATGAAGCGCCTTGAAATATCCGGAGTGACTTTTCACGATCTGCGGGGAACCGCCATCACCTATGCATACGCGCACGGGATGGACATTGAGCGTATTGCCGAAATCTCAGGTCATTCCAAATCCGAATGTGAGGGCATAATCCGTAAGAATTATCTTGCTGGGGGAGACGTCATTGACGCGATCAGAAAGGGAACGAAATAGCAGCCAAGTGTAAAATAAATGGCAAAGTGTAAAATGGGTGTTTTGGAAACGGTGCTAAGTGATTGATTTTGGTGAGCGCGCAGGGATTCGAACCCTGGACCTACTGATTAAAAGTCAGTTGCTCTACCGGCTGAGCTACGCGCTCCCAAGAGGGACAAATCATCCCAGGAAGTGCGCGGAACATACGGGCGACTTTCGGATTGGTCAACACCATAAGTTCAAGTTTTCCCACATAAATTCAAAAAAAACGGCCATTTAAGGGAAAAATCAGATCCAGCTTTATAAAGAACAATATGAGCACACGAAATTTGGGCGATTTCATCACCAGAGAAAGATCAAATCACTCAGATTCGCGCTGACTCGATGCTTAGAAAACCAAAAAACGATATCGTCTATAGATCTGACATTGTAACATTCACTAATGTGGCGGTTTATCATTAGGCACAATAGACACGCTCGCATTTACTTAATTCAGCAATGTTGGCTTTTCATGCCCCTCATCACCGACATCATCTTTCGATTCAGGCATTCGCTCTCGGGCATCGGCCTGGCACTCGGCACATTATTGTTTGCGGCAGCCCTCACGCCAAGTCTCGTTCCACGCACCTATGTCATGCAGGGAGTGTTATGCGGAACTGCGTTTGGTTTCGGTTACGGCTTTGGCGTCGTATGGCGCTGGACATGGAACTATCTTGAATTGCCTGCTCCAGGCAGCCGCTTGCGAAGCATCACGAATCTCTTTGTCGGAATTGCGTGCACGATAATAGCAATCACAGCGCTTTATTTTTCAGCTGGATGGCAAAACTCTGTACGCTCGGTGATGGGCATGGACGCAGTTCCAAGCGCTTATCCAGCAAGCGTATGCGGAATCGCCATTGTTACATTTCTGGTTCTTCTGTTGCTAAGTCGCGCGCTTCTCCGGCTTGGATTTTTCATCTCAAAAACAACACACCGTCTAATCCCACGCCGAGTTTCAAATGTCTTGGGCGCTATCTTGACCGTTATAATCGTATGGACAATCGCGAATGGTCTTATGATTCAATCTGCCTTCAAGATAGTTGATCGATCGTTTAGTGAATATGATGCGCTCATTGAACCTGAGCGCCCGCAACCTACCCAATCAAACAGAACCGGAAGCACTTCATCGTTGCTCAAATGGGAAGAACTGGGGCGAGCGGGCCGGGAATACATATCTTCCGCACCGACAGCTCTGGAGATATCCTCGGTCACCAAGCGGCCTGCACTTGACCCTATTCGGGTCTATGCCGGTTTGAATGTAGCGAGCAAACCCAAGCAACGTGCAGAACTTGCGTTGGAAGAACTTAAGCGGCAAAATGGCTTTGACCGTTCAGTGCTCGTCATAATCACTCCCACGGGCACAGGGTGGGTTGATCCAGCTGCTATGGACGGCCTTGAATTTCTGCATAATGGCGATGTCGCTAGTATCGCCATGCAATACTCCTATCTCAACAGCCCCCTATCTTTGCTATTCCAGCCAGAATATGGCGCCGAGTCCTCTCGTGCTTTATTTACGAGTGTTTATAACCATTGGAAAACACTTCCAAAAAATCAACGTCCACGTTTATATCTTTACGGCTTAAGCCTTGGCGCGATGAACTCTGAAAAATCAGTCGCCCTGTTTGAAATGCTTGAGGACCCTATCAACGGCGCATTGTGGAGTGGTCCGCCATTTCCAAGCCGTGACTGGAAAGAAATCACAAGAGACCGAAATCCGGGCACACCGGAATGGTTGCCAGTATTCAGAGATGGCTCTTTCGCACGCTTTATGAATCAAAATGGTGAGGCACCAGGCAATGGTGATCACTGGGGACCTCTAAGAATTGTCTATCTGCAATATGCCAGCGACGCTGTCGTGGTCTTTGATAGCCACGCCTTTTATCGTCAGCCAGATTGGATGGATGCGCCGCGCGGCCCGGACGTTTCACCTCAATTGCGGTGGTATCCGGTAGTAACGATGTTACAATTGGCCCTCGATATGGTATTCGCGACGACAACGCCTATGGGTTACGGCCACGTCTATTCTCCTCAAGACTATGTTGATGCATGGATAAAAGTGACAGATGTCGACGGATGGGATCGCGACGAGATTGAGCAACTCAAGCAATATCTCGGGCGTAAAATTGCGAATGATGATGTCGAAGGTTACGAGCAGCGCGGGGGCTAACAAATCCTAAAACAAAAACAGCCGCCCTTGCGAGGCGGCTGTCGTTTGAGAGGCTATTCGACATTTATTAATAAGGTGAATAGCACTGCTGACGTGGACCATTGTAAGGCTGGAAAGTGTTATCCGAAGCGCGATACGACTTATATCGGTTATAACACCACTGAACATGATTGTTGCCCTGACGATACACCGGCTGCGGCGCAGGCTGGGAAGCAATTGCTCCGCCTATAATCGCGCCAGCACCAAACGCTGCCAGCGGGTACCACCATCCATCATTATGGCGACGATAGCCATGGCGGTAATTATTATAGCCACGGTGACCATTCCAATAGCCTGCACGCGGGCGATGATTGCCATTCCAGCCCGGACGAGGGCCTGGACGTCCACCATTCCAGCCAGGGCGGTTTCCCGGACGATGGCCATTCCAATTTCCGTTACCATGACGACGCCAGCGGTCATCCCGAACCTGATAAACATTATCACTGCCTGCAATCTGCGCAGTTGGCAGGACCGGAGCCGCCGAAACAGGTGCCATCGCACCAATCAAAAAAGTAGCACCGACAAGGCCAACTACTATTTTTTTCAAAGAGTTTATCATCTTATTCTCCAGTTCAACTGCACACATCATCACAAAAGTAAGATGAACCTGTGCTGAATGATCGTTAGAAATATATAGCACCCTATGTGTATGACAAGCTGCGCTCTTCAGATCGCATCACCATGGTTAAAACATTTAACAACCATCCTGATCGTTACAACAATTCGCCATTAAAGGTATCAATCTTTGTGTTTTATTCATCATCTGGGATAGAGGCATTTTGACATCTGGCACCAGAATTGAAAAAGCAGCATATGCTACTGCTATGAATAATAGCTCTGCTTTCCCCAACTCTCGCCCAGCCAGCGAACTAAAACGATCAGCGCATTTTCTGCCGCAGACAGAAGGTCAGCCAGTGGAGTGGCTCGTCGCGGATGGATTGACAGATTACGACACGGCACTCGCGTTTATGGACAAGCGCGTGCAGGCGATCCGCGAGGGCACAGCCAACGAGCTTGTCTGGCTTGTCGAACATCCTTCACTTTATACTGCTGGCACCAGCGCTCACACCGAAGATCTGCTGACGCCGGATCGCTTCCCTGTTTTCAACACCGGGCGTGGTGGTGAATACACCTATCACGGCCCCGGCCAGCGTGTGGCCTATGTCATGCTGGACTTGAAGCGTCGCCGCGAAGACGTCCGGGCATTTGTAACCGCACTTGAACAATGGATCGTTGAGACACTGGCACAGTTCAACGTGAAAGGTGAACGTCGCGCAGATCGTGTTGGCGTATGGGTGTCACGCCCGGAGAAGCCACTGCTTGCCAATGGTGGCATGTGTGAAGATAAGATCGCCGCTATCGGTATTCGTCTTCGCCGCTGGGTGAGCTTCCACGGCATTGCCATCAATGTCGAGCCCGAGCTCGACCATTTTGGCGGCATCGTGCCCTGTGGCATTGCGGAATATGGCGTGACCAGTCTTGTCGATCTAGGCCTGCCAATCACCATGGGCGACGTTGACGTGGCACTGGGAATAGCTTTTGAAAGCGTCTTTGGCCCACGTCAGACGAAATAATCAGACGGCTTTTATCCGCCTCTCGCGCATGAAGACGTAAAAGCCAGATCCCACGATAATGAAGATACCGAACCACTTGGACGGTGTCGGAAAATCACCAAATACAATCAGCCCAACCAGAACTGCATTGACGATTTCCAGATATTGAAACGGTGCCAGCATGGATGCTGGTGCAAGCTTAAATGCCTGCACAACCAGCAAATGGCTGACCGTGCCAATTGCGCCGAGCAGAAACAGCAACAACCAAGGCTGTAGGCTATGAGGCAGCGCGAAGCTCAAATCTTCAATGCCAGCAGCCGTGCCAAGAATCATAAACAGACCTGCGATCAGCGATCCGCCGACGCCAGCATAAAACTGCATGACGACTGGACCTTCTTTAGCGCCGTATTTGCGATTCAAAATTAGATAGACCGCAAAAGTGACGGCAGTCGCCAATGGCAACAGAGATACCGCGCCAAAAATCTCAAAACTTGGCTGAATAACGATCATCGTACCAATGAGGCCGATGCCGACCGCACTGAACCGGCGCCAACCAACCTTCTCTTTAAGAAATATAGCGGATAGCAATGTGAGGATCAGCGGCTCGGCAAAAAACACCGCCATAGCGTCGGCGAGCGGCATATATTTAACGGCGGTAAAGAAACATGTTCCACCGAAGCCCATCAGCGCGCCACGCACAAGATTGCCTGTAAGATGTTTCGTATGCAGTGCGCTCAGACCACCCATGGCGATCAAAACAGCAAACATCAGTCCAGACTGAATGAAAAAGCGCATGAAGGTGACAGTTGCGGGGGGCATATTGTCCATCATGGCAAGCCACTTGCCGATGGCGTCCATAAGCGGCAGCAGCAGCACCGAAAGCACCATGATCGCCATGCCCTTTACGTGCGCTTCGGTACCGCCTGTCGCCTTGCCCTGCATTTTATTACTCACAATTTTATCACTGCAATTGCGCTTACGCGAATGATTGGCTGGTTTCTATCTTAATCCGCGTAATGGAGCATGCAGTTTGACTTTAGCCATGCTTATGGTGCAAATCGGTCTCGCTTTAGGCAAAACCACTTGATAACCTGGGACTAAAGTGGAACGTAAGGCGAACTTTATTCGCAATGCGGGTATTACAGTGGCATTATATATGTGATTCGCAGATATAGATTTGGCGCCGTTCGCTGGGGGCGGTCCTTCAGGTTTCAGATAGAAAGCTTTTCGGACAAAGATGGACGATAACGATCTCTTTTCCAGAGTAGTCAATAATGCCCGTGAACGGCAGATGGAGCAGCAGCCGAAGAAGGCTCCTGCATCGACGCCTGTTGCGCAAACGGCAACGACACCATCTGCGCCGAAGCCAGCGCCTGTGACAACCAAAGCTCCGCCTGTTTCATCTGGTGCTGATGATTACAACGCCTCCTCCATTCGCGTTCTTGAGGGCCTCGAGCCTGTGCGTCTGCGCCCCGGTATGTATATCGGCGGCACCGACGAAAAGGCGCTGCATCACCTATTTGCAGAAGTCATCGATAACTCGATGGACGAAGCCGTTGCAGGCCATGCCAATTTTATTGAAGTCAATCTTGATGCCGAAGGCTTCCTGACCGTCAGCGATAACGGACGCGGCATTCCAGTTGATGAGCATCCGCAGGTCCCGGGAAAATCAACGCTTGAAGTCATCATGACCAAGCTGCACGCGGGCGGTAAGTTTGACGGCAAAGCCTATGAAACCTCAGGCGGTCTGCACGGCGTCGGTGTTTCAGTGGTGAACGCGCTTTCCGATGTTCTGGAAGTGGAAGTCGCACGCAATCGTCGCCTTTATCGCCAGCGCTTTTCGCGCGGCATTCCACAGGGCGGCCTTGAAGATGTCGGCGAAGTCCACAACCGTCGTGGCACGCGTGTTCGCTTTCATCCTGACCCGGATATATTCGGTAAGAGCGCTCATTTTGATCCGCACCGCCTTTACCGCATGGCGCGCTCAAAGGCGTATCTTTTCGGTGGTGTAGAAATTCGCTGGAGCTGCGATCCTGCGCTTCTCGACCCGAAGAAGGAAACACCGGAAAAGGCTGTTTTCCACTTCCCCGGCGGCCTCAAGGATTATCTTTCTGCGTCGCTTGGCAAAGAGCATCAGGTGACGCGCGAGATTTTCTCCGGTCGCACTGAAAAGCAAGGCGGTCACGGTGCTGTTGAATGGGCAGTGTCGTGGTATGGTGGTGACGGCTTCGTCAATTCCTATTGTAATACGATCCCGACGGGCGACGGCGGCACGCATGAAGCAGGTCTGCGTATTGCATTGACGCGCGGCCTCAAAGCCTATGCCGAACTAACCAACAACAAACGCGCTTCGATCATCACCACCGATGACGTGATGATTTCGGCAGCAGCCATGCTTTCGGTCTTCATTCGTGAGCCAGAATTTGTTGGTCAGACCAAGGACAAGCTCGCAACAGTTGAAGCGCAGCGTATCGTGGAAAATGTCATCCGCGATCCGTTCGATCACTGGCTGACAGCTTCACCACAGGAAGCATCCCGCTTGCTCGACTGGGTTGTCGATCGCGCGGAAGAGCGCCTGCGTCGCCGTCAGGAAAAGGAAACCGTCCGCAAGAGCGCGACGCGTAAACTGCGCCTTCCGGGCAAGCTTGCAGACTGCACGCAGAATGCTGCAGCAGGTGCAGAACTTTTCATCGTCGAAGGTGACTCGGCTGGCGGCTCCGCCAAGCAGGCACGCAATCGGTCCAATCAGGCGATCCTGCCGCTACGTGGTAAGATTCTGAATGTTGCCAGTGCTGGCCGTGAGAAGCTGACAGCTAACCAACAGATTGCCGATCTTGTGCAAGCATTGGGTAGCGGCACGCGCAAAAATTATCGCGAAGACGATCTGCGTTATGATCGAGTCATAGTTATGACCGATGCTGACGTGGATGGAGCGCATATTGCATCACTACTGATCACGTTCTTCTATCAGGAAATGCCGGATCTCATCCGCAACGGTCATCTCTATCTGGCAGTCCCGCCGCTGTATCGTCTCAGTCAGGGTGGCAAGGTCGCCTATGCTCGTGATGACGCACACAAAGACGAGCTGCTGCGCACGATGTTTACCGGACGTGGCAAAATCGAAATCGGCCGTTTCAAAGGCCTTGGCGAAATGCGCGCCGAGCAGCTGAAAGAAACCACGATGGACCCGAAAAAGCGCACGCTTCTTCGTGTTCATGTTGATGAAGATTATGTCGATGAAACGCGCAGCACCGTTGATGATCTAATGGGTACAAAACCGGAAGCCCGCTTCCGCTTTATTCAGGATCGCGCTGCGTTTGTGGAAGAGCTTGATATTTAACTCAGTCTGACGGCAGGCAATCAATTAGTTGGATTATCAATCCGTGAAAGATTGCGGGCGCATACAATCGCCCGCCATCAGTTTATTTATTGTGCTCTGTCAGCCATTGCTGCATCATTTTGATTTCGGCTTCCTGTGCGGAAATGACTTCTTCCGCGAGCGCCTTCACCTTCGGATCAGAACCATATTTGAGTACAACGCGAGCCATATCAATCGCACCCTGATGATGAGGGATCATTCCCCGCATAAAATCTGCATCAGCATCACCACTAAATTCTATAGCCATACCTTGATGCATACGATCATTCGCAGCCATATAAGCCGCAACCGCAGAATTATCTGAAGGTGCTTCGGTTTTGGCAGCACCGCCACCGTGATGCATATGTGCATCGCCCGCTTTTGTTTGCGCCTGAGCAACGCCTGCTCCGAGACATGCAACCACCACGCCCGCTAAAAAACTCTTAGTCGCGCGTTTATCACCAAGCAAAAGCATATTCAAAAATGACATGAGAACCTCCATGGTTTATCTCATGTCAAAAAATAAGGCTTACCATCGCTGGAAGGTCAAGCGATGAAGTGCGGAAAGAAAAGCCCGTAGCCGAACGCGTTATTTATTGTTTCACGTCAATGCCGAGTTTAGTTTGAATATCATCAATCGACTCTTTGACAAAGAATGTGAGATCGGTACTCAGCGTCACAATACGCGTTCCGGTACCATAGGCATTATATGACAAAACGTGGTTGAAATTGACAGCGACCCGTTCGCCGCTCACATCAGTCAGCATAATCCACATATAAGCCCCTCCTCTGAAAAACGATTCCTTACAAGAGGATAGGCGCATGTCTCAAAATGGCAATGACGCTTTATAAGTCAGCGCGCATTCGGACTTTTTCAACGATGCACCCAAAACTCGCCGACCATTCTTCGCCACGCTGATAAATGCGAAAGCCTAACTTTCCATAAAGCTCAATTGCCCGAAAATTGTCGGCATGAGTGCCTATCTCTGCGTCTGAAAAGCCATTCAGAACAATCTGCGCCATCAGCGCATCTAGCAATGCTCCGCCAAACCCCTGACCGTGATGGGTAGGATCGATCCAGAGGTCCGAAATATAGTTTGTTTTCGGGACACGAGCGCCCCAGCCACAAATCTCGCCGCTTCGTTCCGCCAGCAAAACACCATCAGCATTCTCATGCAAATCACGCAGGAACTTGACCTGAAGTTCCGACCGGCTTTCATCCGTAAGCGTAATGTCACGCGCTGCAGTTTGCCATGCGCGCACGGCGATTTCAGCCATCAAAACAAATTCGCCGGACATTTCTGCCCGGCGAATGAGAACTTCAGATTTTACCACCATTTTTTCGGGGTAAAGCGTCCAGCTGCCTGCTCAATTGCGCTGGCTGCCTGGAACAAAGTTTCTTCTTCAAACGGACGACCGATCAACTGCAAACCAAGCGGCAAACCCTGATCATTCAGACCCGCAGGAACAGCGATCCCTGGAAGACCCGCCATGTTGAGCGTGATTGTGAAGATGTCATTGAGATACATCTTGACCGGATCGTTTGCGAGTTCCTTATCGCCGATGCTGAACGCAGCAGACGGCGTAATCGGCGTCAAAATTGCATCAACACCGCTCGCAAAAACATTTTCAAAGTCCTGCTTAATCAGCGTGCGGACCTTCTGGGCGCGCAGATAATAAGCGTCGTAATAGCCAGCCGACAGAACATAGGTTCCAGTCAGAATACGGCGCTTTACTTCCTTACCGAACCCAGCGGCGCGGCTCTGCTCGTACATATCGGCAATGTCCTTGCCCGGCACGCGCAAACCATAACGCACACCGTCATAACGTGCGAGGTTGGACGAAGCTTCGGCAGGTGCCACGATGTAATAGGCAGCGAGCGCATATTTCGTGTGCGGCAGCGAAACATCGACAATTTCCGCACCAGCATCTTTAAGATACTGGATGCCCTTCTGCCAGAGCGCTTCAATTTCGTCTGGCATACCATCGATACGATATTCGTTCGGAATACCGATCTTGAGGCCCTTCAGCGACTTGCCAATAGCTGCTTCGTAATCCGGAACCGGCAGATCAACCGAAGTTGTATCTTTCAGATCGACCGATGCCATAGACTTGAGCAGGATCGCAGCGTCGCGAACATCACGCGCAATCGGACCAGCCTGATCAAGCGACGACGCATAAGCGACAACACCCCAGCGCGAAACACGGCCATATGTTGGCTTGATACCGACAGTGCCGGTGAATGCCGCTGGCTGACGGATCGAGCCGCCCGTGTCCGATGCAGTCGCGCCTGCGCAAAGATGCGCAGCAACTGCTGCCGACGAACCACCAGACGAGCCGCCCGGCACCAGATCAACATCCGAGCCATTTGCACGCCATGGGTTTTTCACCGGGCCATAATAGGAGCTTTCATTGGACGAACCCATCGCGAATTCGTCCATGTTGAGCTTGCCCAGCATGACAGCGCCGTCAGCCCAAAGGTTGGAAGTGACGGTCGATTCATATTCAGGCTTGAAGCCGTCAAGAACGTGCGAGCAGGCCTGCGTGTGAACGCCTTTCGTCGCGAACAAGTCTTTTACGCCAAGCGGAATACCTTCGAGCGCACCGGCCTTGCCTTCAGCAATACGGGCATCGGAAGCTTTTGCCATTTCGCGCGCCTTTTCAGGCGTAACAGCGACATAGGCATTGATCTTGTCATTGGCGGAATCAATAGCCGCAATATAGGCGTCAGTCAGTTCGGTGGCGGTAAAAGCTTTAGCCTTCAGCTTATCGCGCGCTTCGGCAATGGTTAGTGCGGTCAGTTCGCTCATCATCTAATCCTGTAAAGTCATGCCTCAGCAAGGCGCTTTTCAAAAAAGGCGCTGTATTCGGAATCGGGGTAATCCAGAACCACTCCGCAGCGCGCAAAACCCGAATTTTCATAAAGCCGCCAGGCACCCTCAAAGCCGGGACCAGTACCCGTTTCGAGGACCAGACGAGAAACACCTTTGGCTTTTGCCTGCTCGACAATCGCATCGACAAGATGGGAGCCGACACGCTTACCTCGAACTTCAGGGCGCGTGAACATGCGCTTGAGTTCACCCGCACCGTTATCGTGCATTTTCAATGCGCCACAACCAACAGCTTTGCCGTCTTCATCTCGTGCAACGAAAACTGTCGTATCCGGCTCCGCCATCTGTTCAACAGTCATCTTGAACTGGAACTCGATAGGCGAAAGCGGCAGCATATGCGCGTTCAATGCCTCAACGAGATCACGCACATCATCCTGCAATGGGGTCTCGATGGAAACCCGGATAGCCATTGGCTTACTCCACGACCTTTGGCACAACGAAGAAATTGTCTTCCGTCACAGGCGCATTCGCAACGACAGCATTGGCAATATTGCCATCCGTCACTGCATCTTCGCGTAGGCGCATTTTCATCGGCGAAACCGAGGTCATAGGCTCAACACCCTCAACATCGACTTCGTTCAATTGCTCAACAAAGCCCAGAATTGCATTGAGTTCGCCAGTCATGCGCTCGGCTTCGTCTTCTGTGACGGCGATACGCGCAAGATGCGCAACGCGCTTGACGGTTGAAATATCGACGGACATCCTGTTCTCCGCAATTACATGTTTAGGACGGTACGAAACCGCCCCGAAAAGGTTCTTTTACCGGCTATAACGGTGTGGGTGCGGAAGCGCAACATTTCTTGCGCTTCCATCCATAGTTAGAAGCTATGAACTGTGCCGGCTGGAGCAACCAGAACTTTGGTGTTCGACTGGCCTTCCATACCTGCGACAAACTTTTCGGCGTTCTGATCAATGATCGGGAACGAACCAAAATGGCATGGCAGAACGGTTTTGAAGTTGAAGTAACGCTGGCAAGCAAGCGCTGCCACAGCACCACCCATGGTGAAGCGATCACCAATCGGCACAATGCCGATTTCTGGCTGATGCAATTCATTGATCAGCGCCATATCGGAGAAAATATCTGTATCGCCCATATGATAAAGCGATGGCGCATCATTGAAATGGAAAACGAGCCCATTTGGATTGCCAAGCGCCTGGCTGACACCATTTTCGGTCAGCATAGCCGATGAATGCAGCGCATTGACGAAGGTCACTGTAAAACCGTCATGCGCCAGCGTGCCACCAGTGTTTCCGGCATCAAGCTTTTCAACACCCTGACTACCGAGCCATGTTGCAAGATCAGCATTGGCGATGACTGTCGCGCCGTGTTCTTTGGCAATGGCAACCGTGTCGCCGATATGGTCACCATGACCATGGGTCAGCGCGATATGTGTTGTGCCTTTAGTCGCTTCGTTAAAATCGATGCCCTTGGCGCCCGGATTTCCATTGATAAAGGGATCAATGAGAATGACCGCTTGTTCCGTTTCAACGCGATAGGCTGCATGGCCCAACCAAGTGATTTTCATTGTGTTTCTCCGTGTGGCTCGATTTTCAACTCTAAAACAGATATTACGTCGCAATTCCATCAGGCAATATGAAGCCCGATCAAAATACTATGAGGACACATGGCCGTCGTTGAAATCGAAGACGTTTTGGAAATTCTGCACCCCGGCCAGACTGTCGCCGGGCTTGATCTTGGCACCAAAACTATTGGCCTTGCGGTTTCTGATCTCGGCCTGTCGTTTTCGCATCCGCGTCCCGTGGTTAAACGCACCAAGTTCACAATTGATGCACAGGTGCTGTTGAAAGCACTTGAAGCAGACAAGGTCGGCGTCATCATTATCGGTCTGCCTATGAACATGGATGGTTCAGCCGGACCCCGCGTTCAGGCGACACGCGCCTTCGTTCGTACCATGCAACCGCTAACCGATCTGCCTTTCGTCTACTGGGACGAACGGCTTTCAACAGTCGCTGCCGAACGTGCACTGATCGGCATGGACGTCTCACGCGGTAAGCGGGCCGAACGCATCGATTCGGCCGCAGCTTCCTTCATTCTGCAAGGCGCACTAGATCGCCTGCACATGCTGCGCTCATCGCACTCCGACGACAGCGATTACGACGCAGGATAAAGCTGGTCCAATATCCGGTTGGCATTATGGCGTGCATCCAGCATGCCATAGGTCGAGCGCCACTGCCCACCAAGACGCGTTTCGATGAAGGCATCGGCCACATCATCCGCACCAAGATTGCGCAATTCGGCGGCAGCAGCCGCATAAGCAAGCTGCTCCGTCAGAAGACGCGCAACGCCCTGATCGGTTTCGGTCAGCTGCAATGCCGCCTGCAACACATCAATCGTACCCTGACCACGCACGCCCAGCTGTCCGCTGATCCAGTCGAGAACTTCGTCGAACAGCGAAGGTGCGCGTGAAAGCACGCGCGCCACGTCCAGCGCCATGACATTGCCCGAGCCTTCCCAGATCGCGTTGACCGGCGCTTCGCGATAGGCGCGTGCGAGATTGCCATCTTCAATATAGCCATTGCCACCGAGGCACTCCATCGCTTCGTAAAGCAATGCCGGTGCGATTTTGCAGACCCAATATTTGACAACAGGCGTCATGCAGCGCGCAAAAGCAGCTTCCGCGCGATCACTTGCAGCCATATCAAAAGCACGCGCCAGACGCATGGAAAGTGCGGTTGCACCCGCAACATCCAGTGCCATATCAGCCAGAACACGGCCCATGAGCGGCTGTTCAATGAGCTTTTGCCCACCTACCTCGCGATGACGTGCATGATGAACGGCCTCGGCCAGTCCCGAGCGCATCAGGCCAGCAGAGGCAACCGCGCAATCAAGCCGCGTCAGGGTCACCATATCCATGATCGTTTTGACGCCTTCGCCGGGATTGCCGACCAGATGGCCGATAGCACCGTCGAACTCAACTTCTGCCGAGGCGTTAGACTTGTTGCCGAGCTTGTCCTTCAAACGCTGGAAGAAGAAGCCATTTCCAGCCGCTTCACTGGTCAGACGCGGCAGCAAGAAGCACGAAAGCCCCTCTTCCGCCTGAGCCAGCACCAGAAAAGCATCTGACATAGGCGCAGACATAAACCACTTATGACCACTGATGGAATAAGTGCCGTCTTCATTGCGTTCTGCGCGGGTCGTATTGGCGCGAACATCCGTGCCACCCTGCTTCTCGGTCATGCCCATGCCAAGCGTTATGCCGTGCTTCTGCAGAGCAGGCTTTTGCGAGGAATCATATTTGCGCGACAGAACCTGCGGCGACCATTCCTTGTAAAGATCAGGAGACGCCATCACTGCTGCAAGCGACGCATTGGTCATGGTCAGCGGACAAAGGTGGCCTGCCTCAAGCTGTGCGGTCAGGAAGAAACGCGCGGCGCGCGCCTGATGGCGTCGTCCGGCTTCAGCTGGATTGGCCTCCCAAATTGAGCAATGCAGACCATGCGCAATCGAACGGCGCATCAGCGCATGATAAGCGGGATGATATTCCACCAGATCAGCGCGACGCCCCTGACGATCATGCGTGCGCAGCTTTGGCAGTTCTGTATTGGCAAGACGTGCAAGGTCCTGCGCTTCCGCAGACATGACGAAACGTCCGGTGTTTTCCAGATCAGAATGTAGTTCTTTTGGGAAACGCGCTGCGATCTGTATCAGAAGCGGATCGCCCAGATATGCATTTGTGCCCGTCATGGACGGTGTCTGGTTGGTGACTTCGTGCGTTTTCACAGGCTCATCCGTTTGGTTCTGTTCAATTCAAAATCAGCTCGCGAGCCTTTTTAAGCTCAGCGATTTAACATTCTATGCTTTCTTGCATCGTAATTTCCTAACATTTTCACACAGCCCACCGCTTTATGCCCAAAGAACACAGGTTTTTCTTTGTGAATCGGCCAAAGCCATTATAAGGGCGGTTGCGGTCCAGTTCTTGCGGCTCTATACGGGTGACTTGCCATGACAAATCAAACGGTCTCACCGATTTTCCCTCATCGCCACCTGCTTGGCATCAAGGGGCTATCGCCCCTGGACATTAATTGTCTTCTCGATCTTGCGGATCAGGAAGTGGCTGTATCCAGACAGTCCGAGAAGAAAAAGTCCGTGCTGCGCGGTCGCACCCAGATCAACCTCTTCTTCGAAGCATCGACGCGAACGCAATCATCGTTCGAACTCGCCGGAAAACGGCTGGGCGCGGACGTGATGAACATGTCGGTCGGCAATTCGTCGGTCAAGAAGGGCGAAACGCTCATCGACACCGCGATGACGCTGAACGCCATGCAGCCAGACATTCTGGTCATTCGCCATGCGTCTGCCGGTGCTGCAGCGCTCCTTGCGCAAAAAGTCGGCTGTGCAGTCGTCAATGCGGGCGATGGCGCGCATGAACACCCAACACAGGCGCTGCTTGATGCGCTGACCATTCGCCGCGCAAAGGGCGACATCGGAAACCTGATCGTTGCCATTTGCGGCGATGTGCTTCACTCGCGCGTTGCGCGCTCCAATATTCTGCTTCTCAATGCGCTTGGCGCGCGTGTTCGCGTCGTCGCCCCTTCGACTCTGTTGCCTTCCGGCATCGCCGATATGAGTGTTGAAGTTTACAACACCATGGAAGAAGGCCTGAAAGACGCCGATGTCGTCATGATGCTGCGCCTCCAGCGTGAGCGTATGGCTGGCTCTTTCGTGCCTTCAGTGCGTGAATATTTCCACTTCTACGGTCTCGACAAAGAAAAGCTGAAACTCGCACGGCCCGACGCACTCGTCATGCATCCCGGCCCGATGAATCGGGGTGTGGAAATCGCATCTGATGTGGCAGACGGCCCGCAAAGCATGATCCAGCAACAGGTGGAAATGGGTGTCGCCGTGCGTATGGCGGTTATGGAAGCCCTGCTTGATCCGCGTCGTGCTGAAGCCGCAGGAGAACGCGCATGAGTGCGATCCTTTTTGAAAATGCCCGCATCATCGATCCGTCACGCGGGCTCGATGAAGTTGGAAGCCTGCTGATCAAAGACGATAAAATCGTCGCCAGCGGCGCTGATGCCCGCAATCAGGGTGCGCCAGAAGGTGCCGAAGTCATCAACCTGAATGGCATGGCGATCCTGCCCGGTCTGGTTGATTCCCGCGTCTTTGTTGGTGAACCGGGCGCGGAACACCGCGAAACCATTGCATCGGCCAGTCAGGCCGCAGCAGCCGGCGGTGTAACCTCGATCATCATGATGCCGGATACAGATCCGGTTATTGATGATGTGGCCCTGGTTGAATTCGTAAAGCGCACGGCGCGCGACACGGCTATCGTCAATGTGCATCCGGCAGCTGCCATTACCAAGGGCTTGCACGGCGAGGAAATGACGGAAATCGGCCTGCTTCTCGATGCAGGTGCGGTTGCCTTCACCGAAGGTCGCCACACAATTGCGAATACGCAGCTGATGCGCCGCGCACTCACCTATGCCCGCGATTTTGATGCAGTGATTGCGTGTGAAACCCGCGATCCTTATCTCGGCGCCAATGGCGTAATGAATGAAGGCTTGTTTGCGAGCTGGCTTGGACTTTCGGGAAGTCCGCGTGAAGCGGAAGTGATTCCACTGGAGCGCGATCTGCGTTTGGCTGCGCTCACCCGCAGTAAATATCACGCAGCACAGATTTCCTGTGCCATGTCTGCCGATGCGCTCAAGCGTTCAAAAGAGCACGGCGCAAATGTTACCGCTGGCATTTCAATCAATCATCTGTCACTCAATGAAAACGACATTGGTGAGTTCCGCACTTTCTTCCGTTTGTCGCCACCTTTGCGCAGCGAGCAGGATCGGCTGGCGATGGTTGAAGCCGTCAAAAACGGCACCATCGACATCGTGGTTTCGGCACATGATCCGCAGGACGTAGACACCAAACGCCTGCCTTTTGCAGATGCGGAGGCTGGCGCGATTGGCCTGGAAACACTGCTGGCAGCGGCCCTTCGGCTTCACCATAATGATAGCATTCCGTTGCTTCGTCTGGTGGAAGTGCTTTCAACCGCTCCTGCCCGTATCTTCGGTCTCGATGCAGGAACGCTGAAGCCCGGCGCAAAAGCTGATCTTGCAATTGTTGATCTCGATGAACCGTGGGTAGTTCGCGAAGAAGACCTGCATTCGCGCTCGAAAAACAGCTGTTTTGAAGGTGCCCGCTTCCAGGGCCGTGTTAACCGCACGATCGTTGGCGGGAAAACCGTTTATACGGCTTAGCATTCACTAAATAAGCATCAAGAATAATGCCTTAGGCTTTTCTTGTCGCTCTCACAAATTTTGAAAAGCCGTCTTGATTTTAGACGGCTTTTCTTCTCAACTGAATTCATAAGGAAGATATGGGGAGTTTCATGGCCGACGCAGGTCTTATCAATTTGGTGACACTCGGCACGCTGATATTCGGCTACATCCTTGGTTCCATTCCCTTTGGGCTTATCCTGACACGGCTTGCAGGACTTGGCGATGTACGTTCAATCGGCTCGGGCAACATTGGCGCTACCAATGTTTTGCGTACCGGCAATAAGAAACTCGCCGCAGCAACTCTAATTCTTGATGCACTGAAAGGCACAGCAGCCGTCCTCATTGCCTCTAAATTCGGTCAGGATGCGGCTATTGCAGCCGGTTTTGGTGCCTTTATTGGCCATTTGTTTCCGGTCTGGATCGGCTTCAAAGGCGGCAAAGGCGTCGCGACATATCTCGGCGTTCTGCTCGGCCTCGCATGGCCAAGCGCACTGATTTTCATCGCGGCCTGGATCGTAACCGCTCTTCTTACCCGCTATTCGTCGCTATCTGCCCTCGTAGCAAGCCTCATTGTCCCAATCGCGCTTTATGTGCGCGGTGATTTGGCGATAGCCACACTGTTTGCAGTTTTGACGATTATCATCTTCATCAAACACCATGCCAATATTTCCCGCCTTCTCAGCGGCACAGAAAGCAAGATTGGTAAAAAGGGATGAAGCAGAGTGCGAATTCAAAAAACGGAATTCGCCTCTCAGACCAGCAGCGGCTCAATTGGCTGCGTCTCATTCGCACTGAAAATATCGGGCCCGTCGCGTTCCGCGACCTTATCATGTTCTGTGGCTCTGCGGCCAGCGCCATAGAACGGCTTCCTGATCTTAATATACGTGGCGGCGGTTCAAAACCCGTCCGTGTTACGCCGCTTGAGGATGCCGAACGCGAGATTGAAGCAATTGCGCGCATGGGTGCGCGGCTTGTCGGCATGGGCGAGCCTGACTACCCACAACAGCTTAAAAATTGCGAAGCACCACCGCCGCTTGTCATCATAAAGGGCAATCCAAATGTCTTTCGCAAGCCGCCCGTTGCTATTGTTGGATCGCGCAATGCATCCGTTGTCGGCGCACGTTTCACGGAAAGACTAGCCAGGGACCTCGGTGACGCTGGCTTTGCAATTATTTCAGGCCTTGCACGAGGCATTGATGCTGCGGCACACAAGGCAAGTTTAACAAGCGGAACAGTCGCGGTGCTGGCAGGCGGTCTTGATCGACCCTATCCACCCGAAAACCTGCCCATTTATCGCGCAATACCGGAACATGAGAGCGCATTAATCACCGAAATGCCGATGGGTGCAGAACCACGCTCACGCGATTTCCCGCGGCGCAATCGTATTATAGCCGGGTTATCACTCGGATTGATCGTCGTCGAAGCAGCAGAGCGCTCAGGTTCGCTTATCAGCGCACGTATGGCAGGTGAAATGGGCCGCACGGTGTTTGCCGTTCCCGGCTCACCGCTTGATCCGCGCGCACGCGGAACCAATTCGCTGCTGAAACACGGAGCCACACTCGTCACGAATGCCGATGACGTTATTGAAGCCTTGAACCCACTGATAGGTCGAGAAGCAATTCACAGTGACGAGGATCAACCGGACCTGCTCAAACAATTTGATGAGCCGCCAGAACCGCCTCATGCAATAACCACCGACGAACAGCGCGACATTCTACTTGATGCGTTAAGTGTTGTCCCGATTGATGTGGATACGCTTGTCCGACACACCAGCCTTGATGCCAGTAGTGCGCAACTCATTCTGTTAGAGCTTGATCTTGCCGGGCGGCTTTTACGCTATCCCGGCAATCAGGTGGCATTGGTGCCTCAGTAGAAAATATATTTGAATATTATTTTGCAGATTTGCGTTTGCGGCTGCCTTCTTTCGCCTCCTGCAACGCCATGTCCATCATGTAAACAAGCAAAGGCTGATTAGTTTCTTTAGCCATCACAATCAATTCCTCAAGCATTTGCTCAATATACATCAACAACTCCCGGCGTGTCGCCACCCGTTGAACCATACTTGCCCCCAAGATCGGTCGTTTATCTCCATCCTAAAATCATCCATATGGCATATGCGTTTGGATATACCCCACCGCAATACTACCATCTGGTTTATAATTAACAACATCAATCTTAGGTTGTATTTGACGATTTTTCGCTTGTCGCTCTTGACCAAACGCAAACCGCTGTTCATGTGAAAGGCAACAATTTGAACGCGATGAATTGGCATTTTGCCTGTGAAGATCGCGAATCTGGGCTGCTTTAATGAATGTTGTCGTCGTAGAATCGCCTGCAAAGGCAAAAACCATCAATAAATATCTTGGCTCGAACTATACGGTTCTGGCCTCGTTCGGTCACGTGCGAGATTTGCCAGCTAAGGATGGTTCAGTTCGCCCGGATGAAGACTTTGCTATGTCATGGGAAGTGGATGGCAATTCTTCCAAACGTCTGGCGGATATTATCAAAGCGCTGAAAGATAGCGACGCATTGTTTCTCGCAACCGATCCGGATCGCGAAGGCGAAGCTATTTCGTGGCATGTTCTTGAAGTTCTGAACCAGAAAAAAGCGCTTAAAGGCAAAACCGTAAAGCGTGTGGCGTTCAACGCCATCACAAAGAAATCGGTTCTGGATGCCATCGCTAATCCGCGTGATCTCGACGTGCCATTGGTCGATGCGTATCTGGCGCGCCGTGCACTGGATTATCTGGTGGGTTTCAATCTATCGCCGGTTCTGTGGCGCAAGCTGCCTGGCGCGCGTTCCGCTGGACGTGTTCAATCGGTTGCACTGCGTCTCGTCTGTGACCGCGAATCTGAGATCGAACGCTTCATTCGTGAAGAATACTGGAACGTTGCCACTTCGTTGAAAACGCCACGCAATGATGCGTTTACCGCACGCCTGACGGCAGTTGACGGCAAAAAGCTCGGCAAGCTCGACATTAAGAATGAAGAGCAAGCAACGGCAATTTGCACGATGCTGGAAGGCGCAAGCTTTAAGGCTGTCTCTGTCGAAGCAAAGCCAACCAAGCGCAATCCCGGCCCTCCATTTACCACCTCAACGCTTCAGCAGGCCGCATCGGGCCAGCTCGGCTTTTCGGCATCTCGCACGATGCAGATCGCACAACGTCTTTATGAAGGTGTCGATATTGGCGGCGAAACTGCCGGTTTGATCACTTATATGCGTACTGACGGTGTGCAGATCGCACCAGAAGCGATCAACGCGGCGCGTGACACGATTGGTAAAAACTTCGGCCCAAATTACGTGCCGGAAAAGCCGCGCTATTATTCCAGTAAGGCGAAGAATGCGCAGGAAGCGCACGAAGCAATCCGCCCAACGGATTTCTCGCGCCATCCAAAAGAAATGCGCCGCTTCCTTGATGAAGATCAGGCGCGCCTTTATGAACTGATCTGGAAGCGCACTATAGCAAGCCAGATGCAGGCGGCCGATATTGAACGCACGACTGCTGACATCGAAGCCACCAACGGCGCGAAATCAGCCATGCTGCGCGCAAACGGTTCGGTAACAAAATTCGACGGCTTCCTCGCTGCATATACGGATCACCGTGAGGAAGAAGACGAAGATGAAGACAGCGCAAAGCTGCCTGAAATCCGTTCGGGCGAAACGATTGCGCGCGAAAAAATCGATGCGACACAGCATTCGACAGAACCACCGCCACGTTATTCTGAAGCTTCTCTCATCAAGAAGATGGAAGAACTGGGCATCGGTCGTCCATCGACCTATGCCGCGACACTCGCAACGCTTCGCGATCGCGAATATATCACTATCGACAAGCGCAAGCTGACACCCGACCCGAAAGGCCGTTTGGTAACGTCGTTCCTCGAAAGCTTCTTCAAACGCTATGTGGAATATGATTTCACCGCTGATCTCGAAGAAAAGCTTGATCTGATTTCTGACGGCAAGCTGCTGTGGAAAGACGTATTGCGCGATTTCTGGCGCGATTTCTCCGGTTCAATTGATGACATCAAAGAACTACGCGTTACCAATGTTCTTGATGCGCTCAATGAAGAGCTCGCACCACTCGCCTTCCCTGATCGTGGCGACGGCAGCGATCCACGCTCATGCCCAACGTGTGGCACCGGACAGCTATCGCTGAAGCTTGGCAAGTATGGCGCATTCGTTGGCTGCTCGAATTATCCTGAGTGCAAGTTCACGCGCCAGTTGAGCGGCGACGGCAATGGTGAAGCTGCTGCTTCAGATGAGCCTAAGTCACTTGGCAAAGACCCATTCACCGGCGAAGAAATCACGGCGCGCAGTGGGCGCTTTGGTCCATATATTCAGCGTGGCGAAGGCAAAGAAGCAAAGCGTGCCAGTCTGCCAAAGGGTTGGTCGCTGGATACCGTTGATCATGAAAAGGCGATTGCCCTTCTGTCACTACCACGCGATGTTGGACAGCATCCTGAAACCGGCAAAATGATCTCGGCAGGCATTGGCCGCTATGGTCCTTATGTCAGCCATGACGGAACTTTCGCGAACCTTGAAAACGCAGAAGAAGTATTCTCGGTTGGCCTGAACCGTGCTGTTGCTGTACTTGCGGATAAAAAAGCCAATGGTGGTGGCCGTGGGCGTTCAACGCCTGCAGCACTTGCAACACTTGGCGATCACCCGGATGGTGGTTCAATCACTGTTCGCGATGGTCGCTACGGTCCATATGTGAATTGGGGCAAGGTCAATGCGACGCTTCCAAAGGGTCAAGACCCGGCGAGTGTGACCTTGGAAGAAGCCTTGGTTCTGATCACCGCAAAGGCTGGCAGCACCAAGACAAAGAAGGCTCCTGCTCGCAAGTCAGCCGCTAAATCGGCAGACGGCGAAAAGAAGGCAGCGCCGAAAAAAGCTGCTGCTAAAAAGCCTGCAGCGAAGAAAACAGCCGCTTCAAAAGCAAAATCGAAGCCGGCAGAGGAGTAAAAATTGGCACGTCGTTTCCCCAAACCCGATACCGGACGGTCCGCACGGACCGAACGGCGTGCAGCAACAGCAAAATTGAACGAGGCAAAATCCGCCGATCCTATTGCTTATCTGCCAACGCGTGAGGAAGTCCTCAAATTTATCGAGGAAAATCCCGACCGTGCAGGCAAGCGCGAGTTGGCTAAGGCATTTAATATCAAGGGTGATGCGCGGGTTTATCTCAAAGACCTGTTGCGTGAATTGAGCGATGAAGGCTTGGTTCAAAAACGTGATCGCCGCTTGTCTCGTCCGGGTTCATTGCCGCCGATTGCCAGCTTAAACATCACTGGTCGCGATAAAGAAGGTGGCCTCGTTGCGAGTCCTGTCGATTGGGACGAGGCAGAATATGGCAAGCCACCCGTCGTTCTGATCCGTCGCACACGCTTGAACAAAACCTCCGATGGCCCGGTTGTGGGCGTCGGTGATCGCGTGTTGGCGAAAATTTTCCGCAGCAAAGAGCACGACGGCCCGGAATATTCAGCGCGTGTCATCAAGGTTCTTGAACAGAACAACAATGCCGTGCTCGGCGTTTTGCGCAAACTGAGCAATGGTGAATGGCGGCTTGAGCCGGTCAATCGCAAGCAGCCGGAAGTGCAGCTTGACCCGCAATCGCTGCAAGATGCCAAGAGTGGTGATCTTGTCGAAGTGGAACTGCTGTCGTCGCGCCGCTATGGCCTGCCTTCTGGCAAGGTGCGTCAGGTCGTTGGTTCCGTAGACAGTGAAAAAGCGCTGTCGATGATCGCTATTCATGAGCATGAAATCCCGCATATCTTCCCTGAGGAAGTTCTGCGCGAAGCAGCAGCTGCAAAGCCTGCAACGCTGGATGGTCGTGAAGACTGGCGCGAAATGCCATTGCTCACCATCGACCCCGCAGATGCAAAAGACCACGATGATGCCGTTTATGCGGAGCCCGATACGGATCCCAAGAATCTCGGTGGCTTTATCGCTGTTGTCGCGATTGCCGATGTTGCGGCTTACATTCGCCCCGGCTCTGCTCTTGATCGCGAGGCATTAAAGCGCGGCAATTCGGTCTATTTCCCGGATCGGGTTGTGCCGATGCTGCCGGAACGCATTTCCAACGATCTGTGTTCGTTGCGTGAACTGGAAGACCGCCCAGCACTTGCTGTGCGGATGGTGTTTGACGCAAACGGTCATAAGAAGTCGCATAAGTTCCATCGCATTTTGATGCGTTCACACGCCAAGCTGTCCTATCAGCAGGCACAGGCGGCGATTGACGGTGCAACGGACGAGAAGACCGCACCAATCCTCGACACCATCCTGAAGCCACTTTGGGCCGCTTATGCAGCACTTAAACGCGGTCGTGATGCACGCGAGCCGCTTGAGCTGGATCTGCCGGAAAAGAAAATTATCCTCGCGCCTGATGGCAAAGTCGAAAAGGTCGTCGTGCCGGAACGTCTGGATGCACATAAGCTTATTGAAGAGTTTATGATTCAGGCCAACGTGGCTGCAGCAGAAATTCTGGAAGCGAAACGCCAGCCGCTCATTTTCCGTATCCATGATGCACCAGCGCTTGCCAAGCAGGAATCGCTGCGCGAATTTCTGCGTACGCTTGATATGAACCTCGCCAAAGGTGCCGAACTCAGGCCGGGTCAGTTCAATCGTATTCTTGAAGCAGTCGAGGGCACCGACCATCAGGATTTGGTCAATCAGGTTGTATTGCGCACGCAAAGCCAAGCCATTTATAGCCCCGAAAATATCGGGCATTTTGGTCTGCACTTGCACAAATACGCCCATTTCACATCGCCAATCCGTCGTTACGCCGATCTGATCGTGCATCGTGCATTGGTGAAGGCTCTCGGACTTGGAAATGACGGCCTGACCACGGCTGAAGAGGCGCAACTCGTAGAAATAGCGGCACTTATTTCCTCAACCGAACGCCGCGCCATGCTGGCCGAACGCGAAACCGTTGACCGCCTGATTGCACATTTCCTCGCAGCGCATCTTGGCGATGAATATGAGGGCCGTGTTACCGGCGTTACGAGAGCCGGACTTTTCGTTTCTCTTGCGACATATGGCGCGGATGGACTTGTGCCCATTTCAACTTTGGGCAATGAATACTATCTGTATGATGAAGCAAACCACGCGATCGCTGGTGAAAGAAGCGGAAAAGGCTTCCGGCTCGGCGATACAGTCACGGTGAAGCTTGTGGAAGCGCTCCCTGTCGCGGGTGCGCTTCGTTTTGAGATGGTTTCGGAACCGCACTCCCTGCCGATGTCGACGCGTTCGCATCATAAGGCAACCAAGGGAATGCGCGGGCGCACAGGAAAGCCGGCAGGCGTTTCGCGCTCAAAAAGAAAAGGTCGCAAATGAGCACGTTAGAGGCCAGTTCAACTGATAATCAAATCCACGTTTTCGGTGGCGATAGCCAGAAAACAGCCCGGCCAACACGCAATCTGGGCCAGGCAATGTGGCGCGGATTTAAATCCCGCTGCCCGCATTGCGGTGAAGGCAAACTGTTTCGCTCTTTTGTAAAGCCAGTCGATCATTGCTCGGTCTGCGATGAGGATTATACAGAGCAGCGCGCCGATGATCTTCCTGCCTACCTGACAATTTTGATTGTCGGTCATATCGTCGTTGGTGCCTTCATGGGCGTTGAAGCGACAACAAACCTTTCGCTCGTAGCGCATATGGCCATCTGGGGACCGATGATCGTTCTGATGTCGCTGGCGCTTCTGCAGCCGATCAAAGGCGCTACCATTGGATTGCAATGGGCCTTGTTCATGCATGGTTTTGGCGGAAAAGGCGAAGGTGAATACGGCGACGTCACCTGATAGGGTTTTTCCCGTGACATCCGCCTCACACACCACAAATGATAAAATAAAACCGCTGCTTCGCCCTCGTGATGCAGCGTCGCTTCTCCTTGTTGATCGCACTGAGCGTATCCCGCGAATCTTGATGGGACGCCGCCATCAATCTCTCGCCTTCATGCCGGGAAAATATGTGTTTCCAGGAGGTCGGGCTGACCCCGGCGATGGCAGCATGGCTGCTGCATCCGAATTAACCGCTGAGGACACGGTTAAGCTCGTCACAGGGATGGGAACACGCGCGACGCTACGGCGAGCGCGAGCGCTTGGGCTTTGCGCAATTCGCGAGACTTTTGAAGAAACCGGCCTTCGTTTTGCCCGACAAAACCATCAAGCAGCCATGTCATCAAACGGTGGCAATTCTCCTGCAAACAAGGACTGGTTTTCATTTCTGGAGGGTGGCGCACTGCCTGCGCTAGGCGATCTGCGCTATTTCGCACGCGCAATCACACCACCCGGAAATGTCCGACGATTTGATGCGCGTTTTTTCATTGCTTTTCGTGACAGCCTGCCAGAACTGCCAAACCAGAAACTTGTTCCCGGTGGAGAACTTCAGGATTTGAATTGGGTTTCGATTGATGAGGTTGATAAACTGGATGTTGCCCGTATTACTCAGGCCATTCTGAAAGAAGCGAAGACGCTGCTGACAGAAACCCGGCACGAATTGCCAGCCACCCTTCCGGTGGTACAATACAGCAAGCGGTATGGCCGCTTTGTGCGTGAAGTGATCTGACCTTATGAACAAAGAAATTCATCCCGCCGATCTTGCAGCGCAGCAACCCGGCAACGGGCCTAATGAAGGCGAATTGCATTGGCGTTCGCTTGCCGCAGCAATTGCTACGATCAGCGCTATGGGTGCCGCTATCGGGCTAGGCATTCCGCTTTTGAGCGTTTTGCTGGAAAGCCGAGGCCACTCAGCCAGTCTCATTGGTGCCAACACCGCTGTCGCTGGCCTTGCATCCATCGTTGCAGCGCCACTCGCAGCACCGATTGCAGCGCGCCTTGGCGTCGCGAAAGCAATCGTTTTGATGCTACTGATTGGCAGTTTCGCATTTCTTGGATTTCATTTTTTTCAGCCACTTTGGGCATGGTTCGCACTGCGAATCGTACTGCACTTCGCATTGACCGTGCTTTTCGTTCTTTCCGAGTACTGGATCAACGCTTCCGCTCCACCAGAAAAACGAGGCTTGGTGCTTGGTATCTATGCGACGTCGCTATCACTCGGTTTCGCGCTCGGGCCGTGGCTATTCTCGAAAATCGGCAGTGCTGGCGGCATGCCCTTCTATGTCGGCTTCGCAATCATCATAATTGCCATCATTCCGGTATTGATCGCATGGCGCGATAGTCCAGATTTTGAAGAAGGTGAGCACGTCCCCTTCCTGCCGTTTATCTTCGCAGTTCCAACCGCGACAATGGCCGTGTTTGTTTTCGGTGCAGTCGAGACCGGAGGTTTCGCACTGTTCCCGGTCTTTGGCGCACGCGTCGGCTTTAGTGAAGGCGACGCTGCATTGCTGTTGACCATGATCGGCCTTGGCAATGTGTTGATGCAGATTCCATTGGGAATTATCAGCGACAAAATTTCAGACCGCCGCAAATTGCTGCTGTTCTGCGCTGTGACTGGCCTGATCGGAATGATAGCCCTGCCCTACCTGATGCACAGCTGGTATCTCATGGCTGCCGTGCTGTTTCTGTGGGGCGGCGTGGTCGCCGGTCTCTACACCGTGGGCCTTGCTCATCTCGGCTCTGAGCTTACCGGACGCGAACTTGCATCCGCCAATGCCGCATTTATCTTCTGCTATGCGATTGGCATGCTGGCAGGCCCGCAAGCGGTTGGAGTCGGCATGGATGCGATGGGACCAAAGGGATTCCCGCTCACACTCGGCATCTTTTTTGCGGCTTTTGCACTCTTTGCTGCGATTAGGTTGGTTCAAAAGAAGAAGCGGGGTTGACTTTTCGCTCTCAAACCGTAGTGTCGCGCCGAATTTCCGCTTCTTACCAATAGGTGAGACTCGTAGCGGTTTAATCATGAAAGAGCAGGTATTTCGATATGGCCAAGGCTACGACCATCAAGATCAAGCTTTTGTCGACCGCTGACACCGGTTTCTTCTACGTAACGAAGAAGAACAGCCGCACGATGACGGATAAGATGACAAAGACTAAGTACGACCCGATCGCGCGCAAGCACGTCGACTTCAAGGAAACGAAGATCAAGTAATTCGTTTCCGCCGCCAGACTAACTGGCAGGAATCAAAAAGCCGTCTCTTAGAGACGGCTTTTTTGTTGCGTGCAATTTATTGCATTCAGGCCGCAGAAAGAACGATCCGGTTGCGACCTTTCTTCTTGGCTTCATAAAGGGCCGCATCCGTGCGGGCGAAAAGCGCTTCGACCGTATCGCCCCCCATCAAGCGAAGCGACGCTATACCAATGCTGATCGTCATTGCAATCTGATGCTTGCCGCCAGCAAGCAAAAATGGCTCTTCTGACACGGCATCACGAATCCGCTCTGCCACGGCCGCAGCAGCCGCTAAATCAGTGTCAGGCAGCACGATGGCAAACTCTTCACCGCCATAGCGGCACATCACATCCATGCCGCGAATCTTCTTGCGCAATCGTGCAGCAAATTCTCGAAGAACATCATCGCCACCATCATGACCATATTGATCATTCACGCGCTTGAAGTGGTCGAAGTCAATCATGATGACCGTTAGCGGCCTCTCGCGGCCTGTGGCGCGCGTGAGAAGCACCGGCATATGCGTATCAAGGTAACGGCGGTTATGCAGCCCTGTGAGGCTGTCTGTAACCGCCATAGTTATGGTGCGGTGCAGGCTCTGGCGCAGAAGATCATTGTAGCATTTACGCTTAATCTGCGTACGCAAACGCGCGTAAAGCTCAAGCTTCTCCAATGGGCGCATGACATAGTCATTCACACCCAATTCGAGCGCGCGCACCACCAGCGAGCCTTCATCTTCATTGACGATCAGGATAATCGGCACGAGCCTTGTACGTTCTATCGTTCGTATCTGCGAACAAAGGCGCAGCGGATCATAATAGGTAAAATCGGCGGATATGACGATGCTGTCATAATCGTTTTCAATTGCCTTGATGAGCGCATCATTGGCATCACTGGCTACATCGACGAAATAGTCTTCGCCCAGAATCACGCGTAGTCGTGCTGCCGCAATTTCGTTCTCATCTACGATCAGAATGCGTGCTGCGTCTTCTCCACCACCAAAGCGACCGGAAAGTTTGGTGACGAGCAACGCTTCAACTTCAGTATCGGCAACCGTTCCGGTTCGTTGAAACAATTCATCCGAGACCATCTTTAATCGGGCAAGACTTTTGACACGCGATAGCAGTTGCATATCATTGACTGGCTTCGTCATAAAATCGTCTGCGCCAGCTTCAAGGCCTGTGATCTTATCCTGAGCGCTGTTAAGGGCGGTCAGCATCACGACAGGTATATTGGTCGTGCGCGGATCATCTTTCAGACGACGACAAACTTCAAAACCATCGATACCCGGCATCAAAACATCAAGAATAACGACATCAATCTGCCCACCCAGACAGATTTCGATCGCTTCCGCACCATTATAAGCGGACACAACTTCATAATATTCGCGCAAAAGCAGAGCTTCGAGCAGCCTTACACTCGATTCTTCATCATCCACGACGAGAATTCGTGCTGTCATGATCCCCTGCCCCCCTAAAATCTTATACCGCGAACGTGCCTTTACTCAAAATAATCAGGCGTCGCCGAGATAAGACTTTATCGTCTCAATAAATCGCGGAACAGAAATTGGCTTGGATATGTAAGCCTCGCAACCGCCCTGTCGAATACGTTCCTCATCGCCCTTCATCGCAAATGCGGTGACGGCTATGACCGGAATATGCTTGAGTTCTTCGTCGTCCTTAAGCCACTTGGTGACTTCCAGACCGGATACTTCAGGCAACTGAATATCCATCAAAATGAGATCAGGGCGATGTTCACGGGCAAGATCAAGCGCCTCAAGACCACTTCTGGTCCTGATGGTCTCATATCCACTGGCTTCGATTAGATCGCGAAACAACTTCATATTCAGTTCGTTGTCCTCGACGATCATCACAGTTTTGGTCATCGAATATTCCCTGGCCTTATTCTTGTCCGCCAAACGACAGGTTTGTTGTGCCCATTACGCCCGCATGGATTCTACGCACTTTAAGCCTATTTGATTGACGAATAGCAAATATTCTCCCAAATCGCGCATTGCAGCTATTTCGCCCAACAGCTGAATATGCGCTTCATTTTAGCGTATAGTGCAAATCAGCGTGAATCGAATTTTCAGCGAACTATGGCGAAGTGGCTGAGCTTAACGTGGAGAGAAATGAGATGAAAACTGTCATGAGTGAGACAGAGGCCGAAGCTCTTGCGGTAGAAGCACTTGTATGGATGGCGCAGGATAATGAGCTAATGCAGCGTTTTCTCGCTTTGACAGGCATTGAAGTATCTTCAATTCGCTCGGCTGCGCAAGAGCCAGGCTTTCTCGCAGGCGTACTGCAATTCTACCTAAGCCATGAGCCAACGCTGCTCCGCTTTTGCCAGGAAACAGGGCGCGATCCCGCGACAATAGAAAAGGCAGCGACACTGTTGCCGGGTGGGATGAAGCAGGACTTTTAATAAAAAAGCCCCGCCTAAGCGGGGCTTTATATTTTTCATACCTAAGAGATTACGCGAAATCTTCTGGCAGAAGTTCCTTCGGGAAGTTCTGGTAAGAAACTGGGCGCAGGAAGCGGCGGATCGACATTGTTCCAACGCTGGTTGCGCCAAAGTTCGTCGATGCCGGGTATGGTCCGCCATGAACCATTGAATCAACGACTTCAACGCCAGTTGGGAAACCATTGACCAGCACACGGCCAGCCTTGCGCTCCAGCACAGGCAGGAGCTTCTGTGCTTCGCCAATGTCGCCTGCATCCATATGGATAGTTGCGGTCAACTGGCCTTCAAAGCCACGCGCGAGTTTTTCCATCTCGTCAACGGAGCCAACGCGAATGACCAGTCCAAGAGGACCGAACACTTCTTCGCCAAGCGCATGGTCAGACAGGAAGCGCTCGCCAGTTGTTTCAAACAGATTTGGCGAAACCTGACGACCCGATGACACGGTTTCATAAAGCGGCTTGACTGCATTGCGCGTTTCAAAACGCTCTTTGCCTTCATGATATGCTTGCGCAATACCGTCAGTCAGCATGGTCTGCGGAGCGACTTTCTTGAGACCTTCAACAGCAGCAGTTGTGAAGGTATCCGCATCAGCACCATCAAGAACAACGGCAATACCCGGATTGGTGCAGAACTGGCCCGCTCCCATGGTTAGCGATCCTGCCCAACCCTGTCCAAGCGTTTCGGCGCGTGCTTTCATGGCTTCTGGCAACAGGAACATCGGATTAACTGAACCAAGTTCACCAAAGAACGGGATCGGCTCTGGACGTGCTGCGCAAAGATCGAACAATGCACGACCACCACCGAGCGAACCGGTGAAGCCAACGGCCTTGATATAAGGATTCTGGACGAGAGCGTGACCAACATCACGACGTCCGCCCTGAATGAGCGAGAATACGCCCGGATGAACGCCAGTCTTCTTGATCGCGGCTTCAACAGCCTGTGCCACGATTTCGCCAGTTCCCGGATGTGCCGAATGGCCCTTCACGACAACAGGGCAACCAGCTGCAAGTGCTGCTGCGGTATCGCCACCTGCGGTTGAAAAGGCCATTGGGAAGTTAGATGCGCCGAATACGGCAACAGGACCGATTGGACGCTGAACCAGACGAATTTCAGGACGAGGTGCTGGCTGACGGTCAGGAAGCGCAGCATCAAAACGGCGATCAAGATAGTCGCCCTTTTCGATATGGTCAGCGAACAGGCGTAGCTGGCCGGTCGTGCGTCCGGTTTCACCCTGAAGACGTGCTTCCGGCAAGCCAGTTTCCTGCGAGCCGATCACGACGATATCAGCAATACGTGCTTCAATTTCATCAGCGATTGCGCGCAGGAATGTGGCGCGTTCCGCGCGGGTCGAATAACCATAAGACCAAAAAGCATCTTCCGCAGCTTCACAAGCGCGGTTCACCAGTTCGACTGTACCGACTGCAAACGAATGCGCTGGCCCACTTGCTGGTGAAGATTCAAAGGTTCCGGCTCCATCGAGCCATTCGCCAGCAACAAAGTGTTTCCCTTTGGGCGTAAATGCCATTCGTCCATCCTCCTGTAGAAATCAACGCACAATTAAGCCAGTATCTCACTGCATCTAAATTGTACTTGTCTAATGATTGTATACCCTGTTTGTTTGTATACAGTGTGTGCGCACATATCAATTGCCTGCAGGACGTTCCATGCAGGTTTAGCCATGAAAGATGCATGATGAGCGAGACCACCATCCTGAGCATTGCCACGCTTCACGACCGCGTAGAGGCGATTTTTCGTAAAGCAGGGCTGAACGCTATACAGGCTGCTGCTGTCACGCGCGTTATTATTGCTGGTGAACGCGATCATTGCAAATCCCACGGCATATATCGCATCGAAGGTGCGCTGCGCACAGTCAAGGCCGGGAAGGTAAAGGCAGACGCGATTCCCGAAATCGTTGCCGATGAAGCTTCAAGCATCGTGCGGGTAAATGCGAATTTCGGCTTTGCCAATGCTGCCTTTGAGACCGGCGTTCCAGTGCTTGCAGAGCGAGCGCGTAAGAATGGCATTGCAGCGCTTGTCATCAATGATTGCACACATTTTTCGGCACTCTGGCCGGAAGTCGAAGCGATAACCAGCGAAGGTCTGGCAGCACTTGTCATGTGCCCAAGCTACGCGACTGTTGCGCCGACCGGCGGCAACAAGCCGTTGCTCGGCACCAATCCTTTCGCATTTGGCTGGCCACGCAAAGAAACCTCGCCTTACGTTTTTGACTTTGCGACATCTGTTGCTGCACGAGGCGAAATCGAACTGCATCGCCGCGCTGGCAAGCAGTTGCCGGAAGGCTGGGCGCTGGATGCAGAAGGCAACCCAACAACCGACCCGGAAATAGCACTTGCTGGTGCCATGCTGCCCTTTGGCGGACATAAGGGTTCAGCAATCAGCACGATGGTCGAACTGCTTGCAGCCATCATGATTGGCGATTTGACCAGCCCGGAAGTGCTCGACTTCCTCGGCACGACGACGCTGTCGCCAGTGCATGGTGAACTTATCATTGCGTTTTCGCCTGAAGCATTTGCGAAAGGCCGTCCGGGCGATCCATTTGCGCGTGCGGAAATGCTCTTTGATGCGATTGTCGGACAAGGCGCCCGCCTGCCTTCACAGCGTCGCTTCAAGGCACGCGCTGAGTCTGAAAGCGAAGGTATCAAGCTCACCAAAGCAGAGATCGACCAGCTTGATCTTCTGCTGGAAAAAGGTCTCGAAGCAATCAACTAAAAACAAGAAAGCCCTCCAAACGGAGGGCTTTTTCAATCTTAGCTATATTCAAGCCTTGTAGGTCTGAACTGCACCGGGCAACTTGCTCCACTCGGCATACCAGCTGTTGAACAGCTTGAACTGCGCTTCAACATAACCACGCTGGCTGTCGGAGAGCTTATCGCTTGCGTTGAAGTGCAGCGTATATTCTTTGTCACCCTTCAGAACCATCATGTGCTTGAAGTAAAGCACGAGGTCCGGGCCTTCATCGAAAGACGAAAGAACTGCAAGCGCCTGTTCGAGTTCAAGCGCACGCTGGCGCGCGTCGGCATCGCCCTTTGCGGCGGCTTGTGACAGCTTGCAAAGCTGGATAACTTCCTTCGGCAGAACATTGCCGATGCCAGTAATAGCGCCTGTTGCACCGCAGTTCACAAATCCATGGAACACAGCCGTATCGACACCAATCATCAGCGTGACATCGTCATCGCGGCTGGTGATGTTTTCGGCTGCATAACGCATGTCAGCAGGGCCGCCGAATTCCTTGAAGCCAACGAGGTTCGGATGCTCCGCACGCAATGCGAAGAACAGATCCGCGCGGGTTGCAAAGCCATAATAAGGGCTGTTGTAGATAACTGCAGGAAGATCGGGAGCAGCCGAAAGCACAGCCTTGAAGTGGTCCTTCTGTGCCGCAATCACCGAGCCACGCGACAGAACACGCGGGATGACCATAAGGCCCTTTGCGCCAACTTTCTGAGCATGTGCAGCATGTGCAGCAGCAACAGCAGTGTTCACAGCGCCAGTACCCACGATAACCGGAATTCCAGCGGCGGTGAGACGCGCAACACCTTCCATGCGCTGTTCATCAGTCAGCAGAGGCCAGTCGCCCATCGAACCGCAATAAACGACTGCCGACATACCAGCGTCGATCAGTTCCTGCCCCTTGCGCACCAGCGCATCGAAATCAGGCGTGCGGTCGTCCTTGCACGGGGTCATCAGAGCCGGAATCACGCCGGAAAAAATATTGGCAGCCATCTAAAACTCCTCTCAGCGCATCATCCTCGAACTGCGGAGCAGTTTTGTAAAAGACAATGCAACAAACAAAAACCAGAGCGATTGGACTGTTATGGCATTTGCCATTTTCAGTTCGCTGCAACTGATATATCAGTCTGTATTTTATTTGTCGACAGAAATTACACGGGGCTACAAGTTTATTTCCAGACGGTCATCGCGCATTACCAGTTTCTGCACCTGACGCACGATCTGCTCTGCATGTTCATGCGCCAGCTGTTCGGCCAGTTTCATGTCCCGCGCAGCGATTGCCGCAATCATTTCCTCATGCTCTTCGACAAAACGCCGTGGCAGACGATCATTATAAGACTGATAGTAGAGCCGTAGAATGCGCCGCCCCTCATCCAGCAAGCGTTTGAAGAGACTCGTGAAATAGGGATTGCGACCCGCCTCTGCGATTGCAAGATGCAGCGCTGCATTGGTTGCAATCATCCCAAGTGCATCCTGTGCTTCCACAGCTGCGGTGAACTCTTCCTGATGGGACGCGATGATATCCAGATCTTCCTGCCGATGATTTTTAGCGGCAAGCTGAGTTGTGGCGCGATACATCAAAGTCAGCGCGTCGAAATAGGTATGCATGTTGAGGAAATCGATATTCGAAACCATCGTCGAGCGATTTGGCAGCGTGTCGATCAGCCCCTCACCTGCCAGCCGCACCAAAGCCTCACGGATTGGCGTGCGGGACATTTTAAACCGCTCGGCAAGTTGTACCTCATCGATCGGGCTGCCGGGCGGCAGCACCAGATCAAGGATTTCATCGCGCAGCAGGTCATAGACCATCTTCCCGCCAGAACCGCGCTTGCGTTCAGGGATGGCGTTATTATCGCTTTCCGTCATCAGCATATCCTTTTGCGGTTATTAAGCGAATGGTTCTGTTGGTCCTTTTGCAGGCTGCGTAAACCACTCCGCGCCCTCGGCGCTCATGTAAATATGATCTTCCAGACGCACACCAAACTGCCCCGGCACGACAATCATCGGCTCATTTGAGAAGCACATACCCGCTGCCAGCGGCAACTGATTACCACGCACGATATAAGGCGCTTCATGGATTTCCAGTCCCAAACCGTGGCCCGCACGATGCGGCAGACCGGGGAGCTGATAATCCGGCCCCAACCCATGTTTAACCAACACGGCGCGGGCCGCATCATCAAGGCTGCAACAAGCAGCGCCAAGCTTTGCAGCATCGAACACCGCCTGCTGTGCCTGTCGTTCAATTGTCCAGATATGTTCAAATTCAGCGGTCGGCTCATCAAGCATATAGGTGCGGGTCAGATCGGAGTGATAACCATCGATCCGGCAGCCAGTATCAACGAGAATGACGTCGCCGATCTTGTAAAACTGCTCACCATCCGCGCCATGCGGCAGAGAAGTGGCCTCGCCAAAAGAAACGATGCAGAAGGTAGAGCCGCTTGCACCCATTTCACGATGCTGCTCATCAATAAAACGCACCACATCGGATGCAGCAATGCCCGGACGGATAAACTGGTGCGCGCGGCGATGTACTTCCAGCGTCAGCCCCATGGCATATTTGATGATGTCAATTTCGTTCTGCGATTTGACGATACGCTGCTCGCGAATGATCGGGCCAGCATCGACAAGGCGGTCTGCACCAATTTCTCTACGCAACGCATTATAGACAAACAGCGGAACGGCTTCGTCAACAGCCAGTGTATCACTGGCTTTCAAAAGCGAAGCGACCAGCGCAGCACTATTTTCCTCTTCCTGCCAGATGCGGATTTCGCCGGGTAAATGCGGGAGACTTTCCACCCGGCTCTGCTCAAAACCCGGAACGATATAGACAATATCGCTTTGCGTAATCACTGCCCCAAGCAGCCGCTCGCTAGAATGCCAGACGAGGCCTGTGTAATAAAGCAGGCTCTCGGTCGACCCAAGCAGCAAGGCACCAATGTTTTTTTCGCTCAAATTGCGACGCAGAACATTGATACGTTCCAGTCGCTCATCATTGGAAATGCTTGGGCGCGGGGTATTGAGAGACATTGCTTATTCCTTTCAGCCTGCCACGGACTCGGTGACAAGCTAAAAGGATAAATCTCTGTACGCAATTTGTCGACAGGCAGAGCATTTCCAGCAAAAGTGCGAAGCGGTTTTGCGTTGGATAATGCGAAAACGAAAGAAAGAAGCGGTTCTGGAAATTCGGCTTCGACAAGAACCGCTTTAGACTTTGACCAAACCTGTGCGCTTGAGCAGCCCCATCAACAACAGTGGCAGCAGCGTTGTGAGCAGGATCGCAATGAATGCCATCGCCATTCCAAGGCCAATTGAGCCCTGCTCAAACTGCCGCCAGATGAAGATTGAGATCGTCTGCATGCCAACGGGTGCCACCAGAATTGAAGCCACGAGTTCGCGCGTTGCCACAGCGAATACCAACAGCATTGCCGTAATAAGGCTTGGTGCAATCAGCGGCAGCATAATGCGACGGAAGGTTGTAAAACTACCCGCTCCACAAACGCGCGCGGCGGCTTCGAGATTATCGCCAATCTGATGAAATGCTGCCGTTGCATAGCGGATTGGCTGCGGCAGCAGAATGCAGCAATAGGCAAGCAGTAAGATGAGCGGCGTATTGTAAGGTGAAATCAGCAGCGATGGCTGGTTCCATGCAAGGATAAGGCCGACAGCAACCACAACACCCGGCAGCGAATTTGGCAGCACCGTCAGAACATCAAGCCAGAAACGTCCACGGAAGCGCATCTTAACAACGGCATAAGCTGCAACAGCGCCCAAGAATCCTGTCAGCAAAGCACTCGCAACACCCAATGAAAGGCTATTGGTCAATGCGCGCATCGCACCTGCGCTATTATCGGCAATATCAGCAAAATTATCGAAACCGAGATTGGACAGTGTGAGCCCACCGGAAATGGTCTTCGACATGGCAGTTGCAAGGATTGCGAGAAGCGGCACTCCGGTTGCGGCAAATGCAACCACACCAAACAGGATGACGACAGGAACCTTGAACGCGCCGAGATCACGCTTGTCCTTGTTTTGCGGCTTGCCGCCCGTTGTCACATAAGAACGGCGCGTCAAAATCCAGCGTTGCAGCATGAAAGCTGCCAGCGACAACAAAACCAGTGCAAGCGAGAAAACAGCCGCACCCGAAAGATCAATCGGCCAATCGGAAATGCGCATATCGATTTCCGTTACCAGCACTTCAAAACCGGAGCGACTGCCAAGTGCCGCCGGTGTGCCATACTCCTCGATTGCCGAAGCAAAGACGAGCAACAGGCTTGCGGCCAGTCCCGGCGTTGCGAGTGGTAGCGTGATGCGGAAAAACGAACGCCACGGCGACGCACCAAATACGCGACCAACATCGGAATAGCGTGCGCCGACTGCTTCAATTGTGCGCGATACCGCAAAATAGACCAGCGGAAAGGTGTTTAGCGCCATCACAAATGTCATACCGCCAAGCGAAAACAGGAACGGCGCGAGATTGAATCCCGCAAGCTGATCGAGATAACCGCGCGGCTGTAATGTCATAATCCAGCCAAGCGTCGCAATATAAGGCGGGATCATGAAAGGCACGAGCATCAGCACATCCCAGCCCAGTGCAAAAGGCACTTTATAAAGCGCCCGGAACACGGCGAGTGGAACTGCGATAATAGCTGAGAGCACGACGACGCTGACACCAAGCAGAATGGTGTTGCCGGTCATGCGTAAGAGCTTTGGATCTTCAAACAAGGCTGGCAGGTGCACAAAAGGCGCACTCAAAACCCCTTGCCCGATCTGCGGGAAAATCGCCTGCAAAACAATAAAGATAAACGGAACTGCGACGACAATGGCAAGGCCGATAACGGCCACAAGCCCAAGCGGATTTGCAGCGGTAGCGGTCTTTGCACTCATGATTGCCTCTGCGGTATTCCCGCTGCCACAAAGAATGACAGCAATTTAAAACAGCGAAATGAAATGGCTCTCCCCGTTTTGAGGAGAGCCATTTGGGTTTACTTTTTCACGCCGAAAATCGCGTTGAATTCCTTCAGCGTTTCATTACGCTTGCCGTAGACAGCCGCCGCATCGATCGGAAGGATTTTCAGATCACTGATCAGCGGGCGGTTAGCAGCAACATCGGAACGAGCAGGCATCAGATAGGCTTTTGCCACCATCTCCTGACCCTCATCCGAAAGCATGTAATCGATGAATTGCTTGGCTTCGTCCTGATTTTTCGACCAATTGAGGATCATGGCTGGACGTGGTGCAATAACCGTACCCGATGTCGGGAAGATCACGTCGATGGCTTCGCCCTTTGCCTTACCGGCAAGCGAGATGTAATCAACCGCGCCAAAAACTGCGGCTTTCGCGCCCTGAAGCACTGGGTTCAGCGCTTCTGCATTTGCTCCGGCAGCAACTGCACCATTTGTTTGAAGGTTTTTAAACAGATCCCAGCCCTGTGTTTCTGAAAGCGCTGCAACGAGTTCAAATGTCGCACCCGACTGCGATGGGTCTGGAAGATTGACCAGATCCTTATATTCTGGCTTGGCCAGATCAGCCCATTCGGTTGGCTTTGGCGTCTTGCTGTTTGGGTTCCAAGCAATACCAAGAGCCGAAACGCCCTGTGCAACAGCGGTTTCGTTTTTCAGGAAGTCAGGAATTTTTGCAGCATTCGGGCTGGTGTAAGCCACAAGCCAATCGCGCTTGGCAAAATCAGTTGCTGTATCCCACGACGCAGAAATCAGAACATCCACTACAGGATTGGCAGCTTCGGCTTCGATACGCGCCATAACCTTGCCGGTTGTTGCCTGAAAGACATTGACCTTGGTGCCGGTCTTGGCTGTGAAGCCAGCCGCAAGGCCTTCAATCAGCTTGCCCGGACCAGCCGAATAAACGGTGATGTCGGCGAAAGCTACCGTGCTTGCGAGCAGAGCTGCGGCAAATGCCATGCCTGCACCGATAAGGGACTTTTTCATAAATCTCTCCTGAGATGTGCCTGAGATAGTAGTGTTAGTGGGAGAACCAGCGGAGTTGTTCTGCATCGATTGCGATACCAACCGGCACGCCGGGCGTAAGACGATGGCTATCGAGATAGGTCAATTCATGCGACACAGTCTGCGAACCGATGCGCACAGTCGTTAAATGACCATCACCGCGAAACTGGGTGCGCAGAACCGTCGCCGGAATGGATGAATTGCAAAACTCAACGCTGCGCACTGACCGCGATGGCAGAAGCACATGCGTCGCCTGTTCGGGTGCTATGCTGTTCGCGAGCCGGATTTCCGTTTGCGATATGCGATACCCAGCACTTTCGCGCTCAACGGGCATCACGCAGCCAAGACGAAGAAAATCGGCAACGGCTGGCGTATTGGGTTGCGCGACAAGAACCTCTGGTGCTGCCAGCTGTTCAATCACCCCTGCCCGCATGATAGCGACCTGATGAGCGAGCGAAAAAGCTTCGCTTTGATCATGGGTCACATAGATGGCGGTGAGGCCAAGATTGGCTACGAGCTGGCCAATTTCGGTGACCATGTTCTCGCGTAATTCGCGATCAAGATTGGAAAGCGGCTCATCAAACAGCACAAGACCAGGCTCTGCGACGATTGCACGCGCAATTGCCACCCGCTGTTGCTGACCGCCCGACATATCGCTGATCGAACGATCACCAAAGCCTTTCAGGCCAACGCGGTCCAAAGCTGCCTTCACACGCGTTTCACGCTCGGCACGTCCGATGCCACGCATTTCCAGCGGAAACGATACGTTGCCATAAACCGTCATATGTGGCCACAGCGCATAATCCTGAAACACCATGCCAAGATGACGCTTTTCCGGGGGTGAAAACTTACCCGTGGCAGCATCAGCAACTTTTACGCCATTGATCGTGACTGATCCGGTTGTCGGCGCCAGAAGACCTGCCACCAGACGCAACAATGTGGTCTTACCGCAGCCCGACGGACCAAGCAGTGCAAGCGTCTGGCCTTTTGGTAAGGTCAGATCAATGTTTCTGAGGATCGTGTTATTGCCATAGGCGAGGCTCAGGCTTTCCGCCTCAACAGCAACGTCCGCGTGTATTTTAGTTTCATGTAACATAAGCGCGCAATCTTAATGGTTTGCGCGCTTCTATTCCGGCTGCATGACAGCCGGATGACACAATTACAATCCACTCACTTTATCAAATAATCAAACAGGCATGCAGCTAGAGAGAATAAGGATGCTGTACCTCAAAATCACATACCCATATAAGTGATTACATATCAGTAGATACTATCAACTATGAAGAGTGAGACATTCCTTCAAAGACCAGGTGAACGGCAAAACGTCTTTCTGCATATGATTTGTTAAATGTGGTGCTCAATGTTTTACCAAAGCACATTTGCGATCTGTCTAAACCTGCTAGAAACTCCAATCGAGCAATTAATGATATTAAGTAAGGATTGAACAAATCTCATAGACATCTGAAAAAATACAAATAAATATAATATTACGATCTAAAATAATGTTTTGAAAATTGACAAAGCGAATAAAGCGGCAGCTATAATAACCATAGAAACTTACGAGGAATTCGTGCTCAAATTTCAAAACACAGTTCTTGAGTTAATTGCCAGAGGAAAACCTCTCAGGCAAACACTGGAACAAATGTGCTTTGGCATTGAGGCGCTCATAGAAAACTCTCGCGTTATGGTCTGCTCCGTAGACAACGCGGGAATGATACATATGTTGGCAGCACCAAGCCTGCCCACAAGTTATACCTATGCTTTAGATGGCGTCGTTGTTGGTCCGGAGATTGGCTCTTGTGGCAGTGCCATTTATAATAACGTTTCCGTGACGGTCCACGACATTGAAAATGATCCGAAGTGGGCCGCTTATAAGCACCTTGTCCTGCCGATAGGCCTTTTAGCGTGCAGCTCTGTACCTGTCATCAATGACGCTGATGAGGTCATTGGCGCACTCGCTATCTATTTTCTCAAAAAGCATACCCCTACCACTGAAGAGGGCGATATACTCAAGGCTGGCGCCCAACTTTGCAAGCTCGCGATGATGCGCGAAATGCGCATTCTCAACTATGAACGCAGGGCGACCGTCGACGTATTAACGGGATTGCCAAACCGTTCAGCATTTGATGATGCCCTATCACAATTGCGCTGCGAACTGCCCGGAAGTTGGGCTCTATTTGTCATCGACGTCGACAATCTTAAAGTTACCAACGACACATTCGGTCATGATGTCGGCGATTTTTTGATCAGCACAATTGCCACGCGAGTTTCAGCTACGTTAGCGCCCGATATAACATTTAGGACAGGCGGGGATGAGTTTACCGTTATCATCCAAAATCATAAGGCGCTTTATGACCTTGATCACACTGCAGACCTGATCTTCGAAGCACTCTCATCACCAATTGATTATGATGGTCAAACTATTTTGCCTCGCGCAACGATTGGTGGGGCTGTACTTTCAGCACTTGATACCCAGCCGCAAATAGTGCGCCGCAATGCGGACTTTGCTCTCTATCACGCTAAAGAAAATGCACGTGGTAGTTTTGTGCGCTATCAAGCGAATTTAGGGACAAGCATTTTACACCGGCGCAACTCAATTAAAGAAGTACGCGAAGCACTCGAGGAAAAACGTATCACAGCGCATTATCAGCCAATTATTCGGCTTGATACTGGCGAGGTTGTTGGCTTTGAAGCATTAAGTCGAATGACAACTCTATCGGGCGATATTCTTTCGGCCGCAATGTTTCAGGAATCGTTCTCTGATGTCCACATTGCATCAGAAATCACCCAATATATGCTTTCAATCGTTGCTCAGGATATACGACATTGGCTCGATCTTGGTTTACCGGTTCAGCATGTTGGAGTTAACGTTACAGCAGCGGATTTTTACGTAGGTGACCTTGCTGCTTTTGTTTCAAAAACATTCGCAGATTACAACGTACCACTTAATCATCTCATTATTGAGGTGACAGAAAACGCCTATATCGGGCAACGTGATGATGTAGTGGCATCAGGCATTCGAAACCTGCGATTGCTGGGCGTTCGGGTTGCACTTGATGACTTTGGCACCGGCTTCGCAGCGCTCGCTCACCTTCTTACCGTGCCTGTCGATATCATTAAAATAGACAGATCTTTTGTATGTCGCCTCGCACCCGGCGACCCCAGCGTCGCCATCGTCAAAGGAATTTTGCAGATCGCACGAGACCTAAATATCAGACTGGTTGCAGAGGGAGTAGAAACTCTTGAACTGTCTGAGACACTTCAAAAAATGGGTTGCCAACTTGGGCAAGGCTATGCGTTTTCAAAGGCCGTAGATTGCGAAAAAGCCACCGAAATTCTAAGCGAATTTGGTCAATATAGCGAACGAAACAGCTTACGCTCTATAAAGTCGTTCTACGCAAAAAAATAAAGCCATTGACTATCCCTTGTGATCCAATGTCTCAAACTATTCGTATCACGGGATATGAATACAAGCATTTCCTTAAGCTCGCAGACATGGCAAAAGAAAATGGGGCGCGATTTGCAGCTCCTGTCTTCGCCATATCAGCGCGTACGGGATACGAACCGAATGAAAGAACGGACTGCTTCTGAAAATCAGCCCTCATTAGAGGAATTGATGCTGGCAGTCAGTTCTCGACGCGATGTGGACGCATTCGAGGTAATTTTCAAACATTTTGCCCCTCGGGTGAAGGCCTATATGACCAAACTGTCTGCCGATACGCAAACAGCGGAAGAATTAATGCAAGAAACTATGATTGCGGTCTGGAGCAAGGCAGACCACTATGATTTTTCAAAAGGCGCCTTGTCGACATGGATATTCACCATCGCACGCAACCAGCGCATTGATGCTGTGCGTCGCACCCGCCGTCCTGAATATGACGCAACCGACCCGGCCTTTGTTCCAGACGAAGAACAGCCAGCCGATATGAAGATCGTCCAACGACAATCAGCCAACCAATTGCGCGCTGCCATGGATAATTTACCGAAAGAACAATGTACCCTGCTTGAACTCGCCTATTTCGAAGAAAGCACGCACAGCGCCATCGCGAAGAAGCTAAATCTGCCGCTTGGCACAGTAAAATCCCGCCTTCGCCTAGCATTCAGCAAGTTGCGTGCAGCACTCGATAATTCGGGAGCGCACTAATGGATATCAAACATCATCTGAGCAACGAACTCCTTGTAAGCTATGCGGCTGGTACACTTGCTGAAGGCTGGAGCATCGCTGTTGCAACTCATCTTGCACTTTGCCCCGCTTGCCGTTCAAGACTCAGGCAGTTTGAACAGATCGGTGGCCAGCTTCTTGAAGCCGTTGAGCCTACAGCATTTGAAGCAAGCTCTTGGGAAAGCTTAAAAGGTAAAATACAGCATGTGCCGCAGCCCAAAGAGCATTCAGTTCTGAGACCGGAAGTCAAAACGCCTGTAGTAATACCGGAACCGCTGCGATCCTATGTCGGCGGTGACTTACCAGACTTGAAATGGAAATCGCTGGGTCGCGGTGCTTATCAAGTGCCTATCAAAACACGCGATAACGAAACACAGGTTCGCCTGTTACGAATTCCAGCAGGTAAGCCAGTGCCCGAACATGGCCACGGTGGCCGTGAATTGACGCTTGTGCTGAGTGGAAGTTTTAACGATGGCACCGGGGTTTTTGCGCGTGGCGACATTGAAGAGGCGGATGCCGATCTCGTGCACCAGCCTATTGCTTCGCCGGATGGCGATTGCGTCTGCCTCGCTGTGACTGACGCGCCGCTGAAATTCCAAAGCTGGCTTATGCGGCTCGTGCAGCCATTGGTTGGCATATAAAGAAAGGCGGCAGAGATGCCGCCTTTTTTTGTTAATTCAACACGACAATTGCCGCGTTCAAAGCTGTCGCCAACGAAAGCCACACGAGATATGGCACAAAGAGCAGCGCTGAAATACGGTCTGGTCGCCAGGCGCGCACGATAAACAAAAGCACGCAAAGCCAAACGCCGATAATCACGAACAGCCCTAACACCGTCATATGTGCACCAAAGAAAATAGGTGACCAGATGAAGTTCAGAGCCATTTGTCCAAACCATGGCCCGCGCCTTTGCCAACCGCTATCACTTATCCAGGTGCGCCAGCCCGCAATAGCAATGAAAATATAGAGTATGGTCCATATGGGTCCAAACGCAGCGTTTGGTGGGGTAAACCAAGGCTTTTGAAGGGATGCGTACCATTCTCCGGGTGGGAAGCCGATACCAATAGCCATTCCAATGACTACAATTACAAAAGCGAAGACAGCCAAAAGACCTAATCTATGCATATGCTTACTCCAAACTATCCACTTATCCGCGACGCAACCCAATAGCCAACATAGGCTGATGCGGCCGAGAGAACAGTGCCCCAGATCATATCTGCTATTGTCAGCGTCCATGACCAATTCTTCAAAGTGGCCTGATTGGTCAGATCATAAGTCGCATAGGCGATAAATCCAAGAAGCGCGCCATTTACAAGTGTGACCATACCGCTACTTGCCAGTAGCCCGGGTTTCACCGCAAAGAAAACAAGCCCAAAGACAAAGATCAAATAGAAGACGATAGCGGGTGCGAGGCGAAATCCCGACATCATCATATCCCCCATGACAGGGCGATAAATCACGTTGGCCATATTGGACAACCAGACCGCATCAATCGCTAGAAACGCGACGCCAGTCGCAACATAAGCTATGAGATAGTCTTTCATTGAAAGCCAACTTTCTTATTTGATGCGTGTCCAGCCAACACTGCGACAGACAAGACCAGCCAAAACACATCCATTGGAAGTCATTGTGTCACCATTGACCATTACGCTGATCTTGTAGGTGAGTTTACGTTGGGGATCGAAAGCCGTTCCTGAATATTGCCCACTTGTGCTTTGCTTAATGCTCATGACAAGCACATCACCAGTTTTCTCTTTCGGCGTTCCGGGCTTAATCCAGGTGTTCGTGGCGCATATATCTTTGCCGCATCCTGCGATCTTCACCCGTGCTTTCCCATCACCTCGCGCCCAGTTACCGCTAATATCATCAGCTTGAGCCGCAAATGGGAATAACACTGTGAATACAATGATTGTTAACAGCCATTTCATCGACGCCTCCCTGGTCTGTCGATTCAGCCTCTAAGCGTGTTCAATCGTGTAAAGTCCGACATTAATCGCACCTTCTTCAAACCCGCCCTCGCAATAGCAAAGGTAGTATTCCCAAAGCCGCCTGAACTTATCATCGAAACCAAGCTTTTCGATTTCGGGCCAATTGGCGATGAACCGCTGGCGCCACTCCGCGAGGGTAAGAGCGTAAGAATGACCAAAATGTTCAATTTCTTTCACCACAAGCCCTGACTTCAGCAGATCACGTTCAAGAACTTTATCTGAAGGCAGAAAGCCGCCGGGAAAGATGAATTTTTGAATGAAATCCGCCTTACGACGGTAATTTTCATAACGCGCGTCTTCGATTGAGATGATCTGTAGAACAGCGCGCCCGCCCGGCTTGAGACAACGCTTCATTGTCGCGAAATATTCTGGCCAATAGGCTTCACCAACTGCCTCAAACATTTCAATCGAAACAATCCGGTCAAACTGTCCTTCTAAGTCACGATAATCCTGTAAGCGAAGATCAACAGCATTCTGCTGTCCTGCCTCCGCTATAGTTTGGTTAGCCCAAGCCAACTGTGACGGCGACAAGGTGATACCAGTCACATGCGTTCCATCGTGCTTTGCGAGAAAGCTTGCCAGCGCACCCCAGCCACAACCGATTTCGAGAACCTTTTCACCGCCCTCAAGTGCAAGTTTGTCTGCTATGCACTGCAACTTATACTCCTGCGCACTTTCTAAGCTGGGCGTCGTCTCGCTCCATATTGCTGATGAATACAACATCGATGGATCAAGCCAGCGGCGATAGAAATCATTGCCAAGATCGTAATGGGCTTCAATGTTACGCCGACTACCTCGGCGCGTATTCGCATTGAATAGATGGCCAATACGATTCAGCGTCCGCATCCAGACTGAACCACGCAAACTGGATAAGAGTGTATCGCGATTGCGCACTGCAAAGCGGATAACCGAGGTTAGATCCGGCGACGTCCATTCACCCGCGATATAAGCTTGCGCGAAACCAATATCCCCACCCGTCAGAAGCCGACGCAGGCAACGCCAACTCCTAATTATTATTTTAGCTTCAGGACCGGCTAAACCGCCTTGGCCAAATATTACCTTTCCTGATGGAAGAACCAATGTCAGTCGTCCATGCTGCACTTGACTAAGCAAGCGACGCAAAAGACGCGCGGAGGGGCTCCAACCAGAATAGCCGCGTGAAATAACTACGGGGAGCGGCGAGGTCTCATCAATATGGCTCATGCGGCCTCACTCCTTTGCCGGGATGGCTCTTGTCGGATATGCGTTATCGGTTCTTGTGGCGGCTTCGGACGTTTGCGCAAACCAATGCCTTTCAACCAAATTTTCAGCGCCTCCCAGTGAATACCGCCCACCACTCTCAGGGTAAGAAACGGAATTGCAAAGAACGCGCGCAACAAGGCTGCATCAGTCAGTTCAACCCTACGCGCCAGATGACGAGCGGTCATGAGCAAGCCTTCATCGTCAAAACTGTTGATGCGGATGGAGAGCTTATCTGTGGGTGGAGAAACTTCAAACTCGTACCGAAGCTTCATATCCATGAAGGGCGAGACGTAAAATGCTTTGTCGCAGCTTTGTACGATGCGACCGTTTGTGGCGTTCTCGACCGGGATCATATAACCATGGCGTTGGCGGAAGGTATTATCAACTTCCCAGAGTATAGCCACGAGTTCTTCGCCACGATTATAGCAGAAGAAAACACTCAGCGGATTGAAAGCCCAGCCCAAAATACGCGGCATGGTGAGCAGGCGGATTGCACCGCCGTCTGGCATTACTCCGGCTGCATCCATGGCGCGCTCGACCTGTTCGCGCAACGGCAAAGCTGATCCATCGCCTCTATCTTTTCTGTAGAACGAAAACAGATTGAAACGATCAAGCGAGAAAAGCTTCAACTTACCATCAAGCATTTCCAGCTCGTCGAGATCAAGCAGGAGTGAATAGATTTTATAGGCCAGCTTATGAACTTTAGGCCGCAAACGCGCATGGGTCACATAGCCAGGGAAAATCGCAGAATGGAAGTTCCCGGTCATGCCAGCGCCCTTTCTTGGATAGACAATGGCTGGCGAAAAATACGTGCGCTTTCCTGCTCAACCTGCCAAGGACGACGCAGACCGCCAAGGTCTTCTGCTACGGCAAGACCTGCCTGAAGCCCATCCTCATGAAAGCCGGAGCCAAAATGCGCTCCGCAAAACCAAGTCCTGCGCTGTCCCTGCAACGACCAGATTTCTTTCTGTGCACGATCTGTTGCCATGTCGAAAATCGGATGCCGATAAATCTCACGACGGATAACGAGTTCCTCACGCGGCTCACGACAAGGATTGAGTGTAACAAAAGTTTCGGGTGCGTCTCCCAGCGGTTGCAAACGGTTCATCCAGTAAGTGATGGATGGGTGAGTTGAGCCAGTGGCAGCATTGGTTAGATAATTCCAACTAGACCAAGCAGCACGACGTTTGGGCATCAGAGACACATCGCTATGCAGCACCGCTTCATTGCGTGAATATTGAAACGCGCCAAGAATCCGGCTTTCATCAGCGCTTGGATCAGCCAGTATTTGCAAAGCTTGATCGGCATGAGTGGCAATCACAACATCGTCGAAAATATGGGACATGCCGCTTCCGTCGATCAACTCGACAGAGTTTTCAGAGCGTCGAACGGATTGGATCGATGTCGAAAGCATGATCCTGTCTGCATAAGGCTTGGTGATACGCTTTACATATTCCCTGCTACCACCTGATACCGTGCGCCAGATTGGCCGGTCACGAAGAGCCAGAAGACCGTGATTACAACAAAAGCGAACGAAACTTGCGGCCGGATATCGCCCGACTTCCATTGCAGGTGTCGACCAGATCGCCGCAGCCATCGGGTAAAGATGATCCTCACGGAAGACCCGGCCATAGCCATTGCGTGCCAGATAGTCATCTAGCGAAATGCTACCCATAGCGTTCAAATCTTTTGGAGCATTGCGATAAAAGCGTAGAAGGTCACGGATCATCGACCAGAAACGCGGACTGACCAGATTAGACCGCTGCGCGAATAGGCCTAAGCCGGTTCCACCTGAATATTCATAAGCTCCATTGTTAATTGAAACTGCAAACGACATGCTCGACGCTGCTGTCGGAACATCAAGCGTTTGAAATAGTGCAGTCAGATTGGGATAAGTCACTTCATTATAGACGATGAACCCGGTATCGACCGCAACGGGACCATTGATGCTTTCAAATTCGACGGTATTGCTATGTCCACCAATCCGATCCGACGCTTCAAAAACAGTCACATCATGACGCTGTGAAAGCAGCCATGCAGCTGACAGCCCTGAAATACCGCTGCCGATAATCGCGACCCTGAGACGTTTATATCTGCCCGAATGGTTCGTGATATCCATAGTCCCTCTCTTCACAGCGCGCTCAGCCACGTATGGGCCGAATTTTCATCATCTTACGTTTTGAAAAGGGATTTGGTTCAATCGGCCACCAAACTTTTTTCATTTTTTTAAGCCGCTTACGAAACCAAACGGCAGGACCGAACGTATTGGATGATGTAAAGCTCGTTAAAATAAAGGTCAGCCATGCAACCTGGTCTGCTCATAATTGTTGCTATCAGCCTGTCTGGCATTATGACACTTGCCTGGGGGATAGAACGAAAGACCGGTAAAAGTGGCTGGATCGATGCGATCTGGTCTTTCTCGGTCGGCATAGGCTCAATCATCGCCGTTGTACTGGCAGATGCGACTTTGCAACGACGCTTGGCGATCCTGATACTTATACTAATATGGTCGATGCGCCTTGGTTTGCACATTGTTCAACGCAGCCTAAGTCATGGTGAAGACCCACGCTATGTTAAGCTGATCAAAGAATGGGGAACAAATGCTTCTTCACGCCTCTTCTGGTTTTTACAGATACAGGCACTCGCCGGCTTCATTCTGGTTCTAGCCGTCTATCTCGCTGCCATAAGTCGACCAAGCTTTCCATACTTCTGGGATGTCCTCGCTATCGCAATAATATCGATAGCACTGCTCGGCGAAGCACTATCTGATGCACAACTCGCGCAGTTTCGGAAAACTCCAGAAGCCAAAACCGAAGTTTGCGAAACCGGGCTTTGGGCCTATTCCCGACATCCAAACTACTTCTTTGAATGGCTGTTCTGGTGTGCTTGGCCGATGCTGGCAATCACAGCATCACCTTGGAGTTGGTTATCGTTGCTCGCACCTATCCAAATGTACTGGTTGCTGGTTCATGTCTCCGGCATCCCGCCGCTTGAAGAACACATGCTTAAATCGCGCGGTGAAAAATTCCGGTCCTTACAAGGAAGGGTAAATGCATTCTTCCCCGGGCCTCGAAAGCACTCCGATAGATCAGGAGCCTCAACATGAATACGTTATCATTTATGATCAATGGCAGAGACCACAATCCTCTAAACAACATGATGACGGTAGCAGGTATAGATGACCATTACGCCCGACTTATAAACTGACTGAATTACGCGTTGGATCAGAAAGCAGCTTTGGATTGGCTGAACAATTTTGACAATTCGATTGATCCGACTAAGTCAATTCTGCAACAGGTCCATCTTCAAGATTCCAACTTTCGGCACTCGGTCAGGTGCTGTGTTTTCTGACTACCCCTCGACTAATCGCCCACGAAAATGGTGGTGTCTGGCGCACCAGACAACCAATGTCTAAAGTCCGTGAAATAAGGATTATTCAATGACTGCGAACGCGCTTGTCTGGTTACGCAACGATCTGCGTCTTGCTGACAATCCTGCTCTTCAAGCTGCCGTTAAGCTGGGCGGTAAGATCACAGCGCTGTATGTGCATGAAACCAACACGAAATTGCGAACGCCCGGCGGGGCCGTTCTTTGGTGGCTAGAACAGAGCCTCAATTCGCTTGAGAAAAACCTGAACACGCGCAACGTCGAATTGCTTGTAGCTCACGGTGACGCGTTAGAAATAATCGATAAACTTATTGAGGAAAATGGCTTCGATGCAATTTTCTGGAATCGGCGTTATGCTCCACAGGAGCGGGATATCGATGCCGTTGTTAAATCCACATTGAAAGACAAAGGACTCAATGTGGTGTCCTTTGCGGGCAATCTCTTGGCTGAACCATGGGAGATTAAAACAGGCAGCGGGGGGCCCTATCAAGTCTTTACACCCTATGCAAAAACGCTGCGCCAGCAAGGCGTTAATCGCCCTTTGTCTTCATCAAACTGGAAAGCTGAACCATCAAGCATCAAGTACAAGCCCGATCGGGAGCATTATAAACAGCCTTTCTGGTCAAAAAAGATGAACGGCATCTGGGAGATCGGCGAAGCGGCGGCCATTGATCAGTTATATCATTTCTTCGATGAGACTATTCGCAACTATGCTGGTGATCGCGATCGCCTGGATGTCGAAGGTACGTCAAAGATTTCACCACATCTTCGGTTTGGTGAGATTAGTCCTCGGCAGGCATGGTATGCGACGCTCTCCTTAATGGATGAGCATCCCGACACCCAAACGGGCGGTGAAAAATTTCTCTCCGAACTGATCTGGCGCGATTTTCACTATCATCAGCTGTATTATCGGCCTGACATTGCCGAGAACGATATGCGCAACACGCTTGCAGATGTTGAGTGGCTGACAAATCCTGAAGCTTTTGACGTCTGGAAAATCGGTAATACCGGCGTTCCTATGATTGATGCCGGGATGCGGCAGCTTTGGGCAACAGGTTGGATGCACAACCGTGTGCGAATGCTGGTTGCGTCAGTTCTGAGCAAAAACATGCAAATCGACTGGCGCGAAGGCGAAAAATGGTTCTGGGACACGCTCGTTGATGCCGATATCGCCAGTAATCCGGGAAGCTGGCAATGGGTGGCCGGTTGTGGCATGGATGCCGCCCCATATTTCCGTGTTTTCAATCCTGTATTGCAAGGCGACAAGTTCGATACTGGCGGAAAATATGTGCGCGAATGGGTGCCTGAAATAGCAGCCCTGCCGGACAAATGGATTCACAAGCCATATGCTGCTCCGGCAGATGTGCTGCAAAAAGCAGGCATCGTTCTAGGCGAAAGTTACCCGCTTCCAGTCTTCAAGGCGCCAAAAGCGGGTAAATAATCACGTGAACAAAAAACGGGCGCTCATCTGAGCGCCTCCAATTCCGCGATACGGGCCGCACTATCCTTTTCAAGAGCACGCGTCATTTCTCGAATGATTGTTTCCGCCAACACGAAAAGCGCAGCGGACGAATCCCATGCAGAAGGCACAGCAATACGTCCTGCAAGTACATGATGCGATACACGCGCAATAGGAGAAAGCCATTGATCGGTAACGAGAACGATTTCGACACCCCGACCTCGTGCCTTTTCCGCTAGTTTCGAGAGACTCTCCTGGTAACGACGAATATCAAAGACCACAAGCACATCGCGTTTGCCCATATCGAGCAAACGATCCCGCCAGACGCTCTCCTGCCCCCCCAGATGAAACACATTGGGCCGAATAATGGTCATGTGTGCCGCCATATACTGCGCGATTGGGTCGGTGAAGCGTCCGCCGATCAAATAAACATTACCCTTAGAATTACAAAGAGCTGCAACCGCCTGTTTAAGCTGCTTTTCGCCTAAGTGCCGGAAACTCTCCCGGATATTCTCAAGTGTATGTTCAACAGCCGGATAGGCGTTATCCTGCACCTTATCAGGCCGCTCATTGCGATTGTGCGGAGATTGCAGCTGCGCAGCCAGTTCATCCTGCAAACGGGCCTGAAAATCAGAGTAATTCTGGAAACCGAGACGATTGACGAAGCGCAGAATTGTAGGCGAACTAACCCCTGCCAGCACGGAAAATTCGGCAACCGTTTTCAAACCCAACATAGGGTAATTGGCAATCAGTGTTTGTGCAGCACTGCGCTCGCCAGCGGGCATCGCATCAATGCGCTCATTGATCAGTTCAGCAACTGTGGCACTGGTCTGCACGCTGTTTCCATTCAAAAAAGCCCTTTTTAAATTTGGGCGAAATTGTATTTGACAAATTATCATAGTCCGTATCAAATATTCCACAATAGCGCAAAAAATGAAAAACGTAACATAAGTTACAGCGCGGGGAACATTGAGAATGACGGACGAGCGAGAACATCGCACGGCTTCGTGCGCGCCTGTTATTGTTGTGAATGGGGATGGTAAGAGCCCTTGGCTGTTTATCTGCGAACATGCTTCAAACTTCATCCCCGAGCGCTTCAACAGCTTGGGTTTAAACGCTGAAGCATTGAAAGCGCATATTGCATGGGACCCCGGCGCAGTTGAAGTTGCGCGTCGCCTAAGTAGTAAACTAGATGCTCCGTTAATCGAAGCGACATATTCGCGTCTATTGATTGATTGTAATCGCCCGCTGGATGCGACTGACCTGATACCAGAGATTAGCGAAACAACTGTCATTTCTGGCAACCACGATCTTAGCGCTATAGAACGCACTGCACGGATCGACCTTTCACATCGGCCGTTTCATACACAGATCGAAGACGTTGTAACGGAGCGCGCCAAGCGCGGATTGCCATCGTGGATTGTCACGATCCATTCGTTCACGCCTATCTATCGCAGCGTTTCACGCCCATGGCAGATCGGCGTCATTCACGATGAAGACGACCGGATTGCAAAGCCACTCATTACGGCACTAGCGGAAGACAAGAGCCTGAGTATCGGCATCAACGAGCCTTATTCACCGGCTGACCGGGTCTATTATACGCTGGAACGTCATGCACGCCCGCGCAACGCTCCCTGCGTGATGATTGAACTCCGCAACGATGAAATTGCCACCGCACAAACGCAGAAACAATGGGCCGCACGGCTCGCCACTATCCTGAGCCAGATCGAAAGCCAGAAGGAGCAAACCAACACATGGCCAAACAGCTGACTTTCGACACTCTAAAAAGCGCCGTTGCAAATGACGAGATAGATACCGTGCTTGCATGTTTTGTAGATATGCAGGGACGTCTGATTGGTAAGCGTTTCTACGCCGAATTTTTCGTGGAATCCGCGCATGATGAAACTCATGGCTGCAATTATCTTCTGGCTGACGACATCGATATGGAGCCGGTTCCCGGCTATGAGGCCGCAAGCTGGGACAAGGGCTATGGTGATTTTGTCATCAAGCCCGATCTCTCAACCTTGCGTCTCGCACCATGGTTGGAAAAGACAGCAATTGTTCTCTGCGATGTGCTCGAACATAAAGATCATCAAGACCTTGCACATTCACCCCGTGCCATCCTCAAGAAACAGCTCGCTCGCCTGCACGAGCGCGGCTATCGTGCCTATTTTGCGTCAGAGCTGGAATTTTATCTCTTTGATGAGACATATAAAACCGCACGCGCTAAGCGCTGGCAGGAGATGGAAACCGCCTCGCCCTATGTGCAGGATTATGTGATCCATCTGACGACTAAGGAAGAACAGGTTCTGCGCGCCATGCGCAATCATCTGGGGGCCGCAGGCATCCCTGTAGAAAACTCCAAGGGCGAATGGGGTCCGGGGCAACAGGAGCTTAATGTTCGCTATGCGGAAGCGCTGGAAATGGCAGACCGCCATGTCATCATGAAAAACGCCATGAAGGAAATAGCCGAGGCGCATGGCAAGTGCATTACCTTCATGGCCAAATACGACTATAACCGTGCTGGAAGCTCCAGCCATATCCATAACTCCATCTGGAGTGCGGACGGAAAAGAACCGCTTTTCTTTGATCCCAAAGCACCCAACACCATGACGCCACTCATGCGCTCTTGGGTGGCAGGGCAGCTCAAATATGCGACCGATTACACCTATTTTTTGGCGCCCTATATAAACTCCTATAAGCGCTTTCAGGCGGGTACATTCGCGCCAACCAAGATCATGTGGAGTCAGGACAACCGCACGGCGGGCTTCCGCCTTTGCGGCGAAGGCACAAAAGGTATTCGCATTGAATGTCGCATCGGTGGAGCCGATCTTAACCCCTATCTGGCTTTTGCAGCACTGATTGCAGCGGGGCTTAAAGGCATAGATGAAAAGCTGGAGCTGGAAGACCCGTTTGTCGGCGACGCCTATAGCGCGGTCAAACTCAAAGAAATTCCATACACTTTGCGCGAGGCAGCAGAAGCGCTCAAAAACTCAGCATTCCTCAAGGAAGCACTCGGTGAAAATGTGGTCAATCACTATCTCCATACAGCCCATTGGGAACAGATTGAATATGACCGACGCGTCACCGATTGGGAACTCCATCGCGGTTTTGAACGCTATTAAAGCATGTAGCGGAAAAGTGGGAAGCGGTTTTCCGATAACTACATGCGCTCGAAAAAAGTGACATACATAAGGAATTGCCCGATGAGCGGCACAGCCAGAATTATCTCCCCAATTGATGGCTCAGTTTATGCAGAACGCGCTTATGCCAATGACGCTGCAATCAATGCAGCAGTGACAGCAGCACGTCAGGCACAACCGCAATGGGCGGCAACGAGCATCGCCGAGCGCGCACGCTATTGCCGTGCAGCTCTTGATGCTCTTGCGGCAATGCAGGATGAGATTATTGCTGAAATCGCTTGGCAGATGGGGCGACCAACGCGCTATGGCGGCGAGAATGGTGGCGTGCAGGAACGCAGCCAATATATGATCGACATCGCTGAAGAAGCGCTTAAGCCTTATATACCTGCAAAAAAAGATGGCTTTCGGCGCTATGTAAAGCACGTTCCACTTGGCATGGTGATGGTGATCGCACCGTGGAATTATCCCTACCTTACCGCCGTCAATACTATCATCCCGGCACTAATGGCAGGCAATACGGTTCTTTTGAAACATGCAACGCAAACACTGTTGACCGGCGAGCGTTTTGCGCAAGCCTTTGAGAAAGCGGGCATTCCCAAAGGTGTGTTCCAGAATATAGTTCTTGATCATGCATCTACGGAAAAACTGCTGGCATCGGGCACGATCGACCATGTTAATTTCACTGGCTCCGTCAGTGGTGGGCGTGCGATTGAAAAAGCAGCCGCAGGCACCTTCATGTCGCTGGGGTTAGAACTGGGCGGCAAAGACCCAGCCTATGTTCTGCCCGACGCTAACCTGGATCATGCCATTGCCAATCTCGTCGATGGAGCTTTCTTCAATTCCGGTCAGTGCTGCTGCGGTATCGAGCGCATCTATGTGCATGAGACCGTTTATGATCGCTTCGTGGATGGCTTCATTGACCTCACCAAACAATATGTCGTCGGCAATCCGCTTGATAGCTCAACCACACTTGGACCAATGGCGCAGGCACGTTTTGCCGATCTGATCCGCGAGCAGAAAGCCGAAGCCTTGCGCAAGGGTGCCAAAGCGTATGTCAATATGAAGGTCGAAAACGACATCGCCGGTTCGCCTTACATTGCGCCGGAAGTGCTCACCCATGTCGATCATCAGATGAGCGTCATGCGCGAGGAAAGCTTCGGCCCAATTGTTGGCATCATGAAGGTGCGCAATGATGAGGAAGCGCTGGCGCTCATGAATGACAGTATTTACGGCCTCACCACCTCGTTATGGACGAAAGACGCGGACCACGCAGCAAGCCTCGGCGACCGTATCGAAACGGGCACCGTCTTCATGAACCGCTGCGATTATCTCGATCCTGCATTGGTCTGGACCGGCGTGAAAGATACCGGCAAGGGTGCTGCCCTTTCACCCATCGGTTATGGTAATCTTACACGACCAAAATCCTTCCATTTGCGTGAAAAAATCTGATCTGAATTGAATTTCTGGAAAGCAATCGCCATGACCACTCTGACTGCAAAATGGAATTTTCCAACCACCGTGCTTTTCGGACCGGGCCGCATCAAAGAACTGCCTACGGTACTCAAAGCAGCCGGCATCGAACGCCCGTTATTCGTCACCGATCCGGGCCTAGCGAAACTCCCTGTCGTTGCATCCACGCTCGCCATTCTTGATGATGCCGGTGTCAAATACGCAGTTTTCTCCGATGTGAAGCCTAATCCGGTTGAGAGCAATCTTGCCGCTGGCGTGCAGGTTTTCAACGATGGCAAACATGACGGCGTTATCGCCTTTGGTGGCGGTTCAGCGCTCGACCTTGGCAAGCTCATCGCTTTTCAGGCAGGTCAAACACGCGACATCTGGGACTTTGAAGATATTGGCGACTGGTGGACCCGTGCTGACAGCAAGGCCATTGCACCAGTCATTGCCGTACCGACGACAGCTGGTACAGGTTCAGAAGTTGGCCGCGCTGGCGTTCTGACCAATGAGGCAACGCACACCAAGAAAGTCATTTTCCACCCGAAAATGCTTCCTGTGACCGTCATTGCCGATCCTGAACTTTCGGTAGGCATGCCACCATTCATTACGGTCGGGACTGGAATGGACGCGCTTGCGCATTGTCTGGAAGCCTATTGCGCACCGGGTTTTCACCCGATGGCCGACGGTATTGCCGTTGAAGGCATTCGCTTAGTGTTCGAGAACCTGCCGAAAGCCTATGCGGATGGTTCAGATATTGAAGCGCGTGCCAATTTGATGGCTGCGGCCTCTATGGGCGCGACAGCTTTCCAGAAAGGACTTGGTGCAATCCACTCGCTTTCGCACCCTATTGGTGCGCTTTACGACACGCATCATGGCATGACCAATGCCGTTTTCATGCCCTATGTGCTGCATCATAACCGCGCGGTAATCGAAAAGCGCATTGAACGGCTTGCCCGTTATCTTGGTATTGAAGGTGGATTTGACGGCTTTATCGACGCAATCATGAAGCTCCGCAGCGATCTTGGTGTGCCAGATAAATTGCAGGACTTCATCAAAGATCTTGATATGGATAGCGACCGCAAGATTTTGATCGCAGATATGGCAATTGTCGATCCGACAGCAGGCGGCAATCCGGTTGAGCTGACGAAACAGGGCGCAATTGATCTTCTCAACGCCTCCATCTCCGGCAAAGTCTGAATGACAAAAGCCCCGCGCATTTTAATACGCGGGGCTTTTGTAAAGTCTGCCTTATCGGCGTTTGAAAAACGGCGCTCTTTTTTCCTTGAACGCTGCGCGGCCTTCTTGTGCATCGGCAGTTGCAAAGCAGATCGTTTGCAAATCCCGTTCATATTCAATGGCTTTTTCAAGCGGCATTGAAACCGCGGCCTTGAGATTGAGCTTCGCAGTTTCAGCCGCAATTGGTGCGCGTGATGCAATCACATTTGCAATCTCGCGTGCACGTTTGAGCAAATCGACTTGCGGAACAACTTCGCTGATAAGTCCCCAGCGTTCTGCCTTTTCAGCAGAAATTGGATCGCCGGTCATAATCATCAATGCTGTATTTGATGCACCAATCGAATGGGCAAGATGGGCCGCCATTCCGCCACCGCCAATCCAGCCTAACTTGATCTCCGGCGCTGCAAACTGCGCGTTCTCCGAGGCAATGCGAATATCGCAGGACATAGCTGTCTCAAGACCGCCGCCAAATGCATAACCGTTTACTGCCGCAATCGACGGTTTCAGCAGTGCCCGAAATGCATCACAGTAATCAGGCCGGTTGCGGAATTGCCATGGCGTTTCATAGGTGTCGAGCTCGCGAATATCCGAACCCGCACAGAATGCCCGGTCACCAGCGCCCGTCAAAATAACGCAGCGGATGGTGTTGCTGTCATTGCATTCAGTAACGGCCGCAACAATCGCGTCTGCCATTTCTGGCGTCACAGCATTGAGTTTTTGCGGGCGGTTCAATGTGATGATGGCAACTGCGCCATCAATTTCAAATTTAACGTCTTCGGTCATAAAAAACTACCTTTCACCACCGTGCACGCGCGAAGCGGCGTAAAGAGATTGCAGCTGATTCAATACGAGCGAAGCCGGACGCATTTCATCAAAAGCAGCGCCTAACAATGCCGATGCCTTGCTCTGAAACGCAATGTAATCGTCATGACGCGGGCGCACATAGGCGTGCTCCAGCGTATCGGCTGTGTTGCGATAAAAATCGCCCCGGCGCGCATTTACTTGGTCGCAATGCCAAGCATCGCGACGCGACGGCTGGCCTTCGTGATCAGGAATAAAGCCAGATTGTGCTTCACTGCTCATCAACCACAAAAGATGTGCTTTAAGTTCCGGCGTCACCTCGCAACGACGGGAAATACCAATACCCGTGCCGCCAAGCGTCGAACCCGGGCGACCACCAGCCATTGCGCGCGGTGCATTATGGAATGCGATTGCATGCCCGGTTTGTGGTGCCGCGTAATTCACATAACCATAGACCAGCGGACAAAGCACTACATCGTCATTTTCAGCCATATGGCCAAGAATGCCGATAGGGTTCTTCTGCCGCACCGATGCAGGGCTGCGAGCAGCAAGCTCGGCCATCAGATCATAAACCTGCCGTCCAACATCTTCTGAAACGAGAATATCGGGGTCTGTTTCTGCTGGCGGCTCGCCAAAAGCTGCAGCAATAGACAGAAATGACAGACAGGCATGGGGGCCCGCGATTGAGAGCGCAACCTTGCCGGTGTCACGCGACAAGCGCAGCACATCATCCCATGTGGTTGGAACATCGACTAGGAGATCAGGACGCAAAGCCATAACCTGCGTTGCGGCATCAAGTGGCAGTGCCCAATGTTTACCGGCAAAGCGATAGCTGGTTAGCGACGGACCAATGCTGGCTTTACCAAGCTCCACAACGGTTTCCGTTCCAAACACCTCTTCAAGCGAGAGCAGGCAATCACCAGCAAGCGCCTCGCCCACATGTGGGTGATCCAAAACAACAAGGTCATAGCGCGCGCAGAGATCAGCAATGGGATGCGATTCAAAACCTTCAAGCGGCTGTTTGTCCCAATTGATCAGCAGCCCTTCTCTCGCCATTTCCGGGCGCTTGGCTGCTGCTGCCAATGCATTAAAACCACGGGGATGATCCCATGTCAGTGCTTTAATCAACTGCATGTCAGAGCTTCCCGGAAACAACAGCACCCGATTGCTCAAGCGCGTCAATCTTGTCGGTCGCATACCCGGCTTCTGCCAGAATATCACGCGTATCCTGACCCGTGATCGGCGCACCGCGATCGACCGTTGATGGAGTCTTGGAAAACCGGATTGGGAATCCCGGCGTCTTCACCTTGCCTTCGGTCGGATGCTCATATTCGACGAAGGTGCCATTGTGTTTGATCTGCTCGTCTTCAACGAGATCACCATAACCATAAACCGGCCCGCACCAGATATCAGCCGCACGCAGCAGTTCCAGCCATTCGGCAGAGGTTTTCGTCTTCAGCTTATCTCGTGTCTTGGCAAAAATTTCATCGCGGCGCGCCCAGGTATCAACCTCGTCACTCATCGTTAGGAAGCTATCTTCGCCGATAACTTCGCCCAGCGTTTTTAGCTTTGGAAATGCAACAATAATAAAGCCGTCAGATGTAGCAAAAGCACCGTAAGGCGCACGGATATAGACATGCGCGTGCGGCTCTGCAGAACGCGTCTGCGGCTTGCCGCCAACAGTGAAAACAGAAAGCTCCTGCATCTGAATGGTCGTAATCGCATCCAGCATATTGACCTGTACGAGCTGCCCCTCACCCGTGCGCTCGCGATGCAGAAGTGCCGCTAATGCGCCTTCAAAAGCTGTATAGGCCGTAATCGCATCAACGAGATATTGGCCTGCCGCCGTTGGCGCCTCGCCCTCGCGGCCTGCCGAAAGCATTGCACCAGACATGCCTTGCAAAACGAGATCCTGTCCCGGACGATTGACGTAAGGACCATCTTCGCCATAGCCAGAGATCGAAACATAGATCAGCTTCGGATTGATCTTTGCAAGCGATTCATAATCGACGCCCAAGCGCTTAGCGACACCGGGACGATAGTTCTGCAAGAACACGTCGGCGGTCTTTACCAGATCAAGCAAAACCTGTTTCCCATCAGGTGATTTCAGATCAACTGCCAAAGAGCGCTTATTGCGATTGAGCGATAGGAAGGAAACATTGACCTGATTGCCCTCGGCACCACCGGCTGCGACATGACGCTGCCATTCGCCGGTTGTAGGCTCAACCTTAACCACATCGGCACCCAGATCGCCCAGACGCTGCGCCGCAAACGGTCCCGCCATGGCGATTGAACAATCCAGTACGCGATAACCCGTTAAAACGCCCATAGCACTATCCTCGTGGCTGCAATTCATTGTTCAGGAAACTATCACTTCGTTTCTTCTTGTCTAGAGTGAGCGCTAACATTATTAAACAAAAATTCCAACATCGAGATCATTGTGGTGAAAATTTTGAATGAAGATGGAGCGCAGTTCTGAAAACGCGGATGCAGTCAGAGCTTTCTAACCGCTCGCTCTGATTTTGAGCTCAAAACCAACATCGATTCTCGTTTGCGAAGATGTTTCGCCACGCATCGCATCGAGAAGAAGCTCTCCTGCCTTACGTCCAATTTCATCGGAAGGCACAGCGACAGTCGTCAATGGCGGCACCAGATGCTTTGAGAGCTCGAAATCGCCAAAGCCAGTAATTGCAAGCTGTTGCGGCACATTCATACCAATGCGCTGCGTTTCAAGCAGTGCACCAGAGGCGAGAATATCGCTCGAAAACATGATCGAATCAGTGTCTGGATATTGCGCGAGAACGAGATTCAGCAAATCAACGCCCGAAGCCATGACAAGCGGCATCTCAGTTTCAATCGTCATGCGTGGCTTTTCACCGGGAAAACAAGCCGCCATTTTTGCTTCAAATGCGTCCCTACGCTCGGCTGCACGGTTGTCGCCTTTACGCACAACACCTGCGAAAGCGATATTACGTTTTCCGGATGCCAGCAAATGATCGACCATCTTGCCGATTGCATCAGTATTGGAGAAGCCCACAACCCGATCAAGCGGCTGATCTGATAGATCCCAGCCTTCGACAATCGGGATTTCAGCGCGTTTCAGCAGTGCTGTACTGCCCTTCGTGTGCCGTGTGCCAATGAGAAAAATTCCATCCGGGCGACGTCCAAGCAGGCTGCGGATAATCTCTTCCTCACGCTCCTGACTGTAATCCGTATTTCCGAGAAAGATCTGATAACCGGCACGATTTAACACCTCAGAGAAATGCTGGATTGTGTCCGCAAAAACTGAGGCTGAAAGCGTTGGAATGATCGCAGCAACCGTATTGCTTTTGTGCGATGCAAGATGACTTGCCGCGAGATTATGGACGTAGTGCGTCTTTTCGATTGCGGCCTGAATGATCTCGCGTTTTTCAGGGGTGACAGTGTCCGGATAGCGTAAAGCGCGTGAGACAGTCTGCATGGAAACACCTGCAGCTGCGGCCACATCTGCCATCGTAACACCGGAGCCTTTGCGTCGGCTTTTTCTGGGAAGCGCTTTTTCGCCCGTCAAAGATCAAACAGCCCTTACAAAAAGAATGGTAACGATATTGTCTTGCTTTTTCTAAGCCATGATGCGGACCACGTAAACGCAAAATGCGATTTAATGCATGACCCAGCCGCCATCGACATTCAAAGTTTGGCCAGTAATGAATCCCGCTTCATCGGACGCAAGGAACATCAAAGCGGATGCAATATCCTTTGACGATCCTCGACGTTTGACGGCCTGATGTTCCAATACAAACTTTGTATAGCCTTCAGGATCAGGGTGAATTTTCTCCGCATCCGTTGGAAATGCTCCCGGCGAAATCGCATTGACCGTAATGCCATAAGCACCAAACTCACGTGCCCATGCGCGGGCAAGGCCGATCAGAGCGCCTTTCGATTGCACATAGGGCGAAAGCTGCGCCCAGCCACCATAGGCCGTAACGCTGGCGATATTGATAATCCGACCCCAGCCATTTTCACGCATATGCGGAAGTGCCACCTGAACACAGACAATGCCCGCATCGACATTGATACGCTGCACGGTCTGCATTTCTTCAAGCGTGTAGTCCTCAAACTTCTTCGAGGGATAAATCGCGGCATTGTTGATGACGACATCAAAGCCACCAACGTCAGCTGAAATTGCTTCAAGCGCCGGTCGAAGTGCCTGCAAATCTGAGAGGTCAAGCGCGTGGATTGACAACCCAATCAGATTTTCAGCGGCAGCTTTCTCTTCCAACTCTGCAATCTTCTTCGGATCATGATCTATCACCACAACTTTTGCGCCAGCACGCAAAAAGTTAAGCGTTGTCTCAAGCCCGAGGCCACCGGCAGCGCCCGTATAAAGAATGGTTTTGCCTGCTACAGAAAATCTCGCTTCAGCACTCATGAGCGGCCTCCAATAGCAATATGGTTGCCTGATGGCGCGGGATAATCGTCTTCAGGCTGCTTTGCGATTGCCGCAATCCGCGCTTCGCTTGCGGCAATATCGGCGGCATCGCCCAGAATGCGGAAGGTGCTGTCGTAGCGGCGCTCTTCGCCGTGCTCGAGCCAGATCAGCTCACCACGATCACGCGCCGCGCCATGCCCAAGCACATGATTGGTCGACGGCTCAATACCGAGCGCATATTGTCCCGCTTGCAGGTTCTGCCATTCATACATGCAAGGGAACTGATCTTTGCGGGTGGTCACTTCAAAGCCGATACCAAGCCGGTCATTGACCAGCGCAACCGGCACCTCGCCATTTGCATCAGCAGCCATTTCATGCTGCCAGACCTGCTCATGAAACTGCATTTGCGGCGCAGGCAATGTTCGATAGCCAACGCCCTGTTTCTTATAATCGTCGCCCGCATGTGCAGCCCAGACAACGTCCTTTACGGGCGCAAGATAACGCGAGCCTTCAGCAAGAACCGGATGCCCGACATTGATGTGGTAGCAATACATATGCGGCGTGCGATAAAAGCCGCGATTGGTCACGCGATCGGTCAATTGAATATCGTTGGTACCAGCCTTGATTTCGATGCGGCGGGTGAGTTCAAGATGTTCGCCGAACACCGTTCCCTGCGTAACCACACCTTCGCACCAGAGGTAACATTCGTCACCCTCCCAGCGCTCACCATAGCCGGTGAGTTTTGCCGGAATGGTGCCTACGCGGCCATGAATAGAATGCTTGATCGTTTCACGCGGCTTGTAATTATAATGGTCTGCCGGTTCGTCATACATGAAGAGAATGTGATCAAGACCGCATGTGACCATTAGACCGGAGAACGAGCGCATCCAGCCAAGACCGCCCTCACCCTCGTATTCGTGCAACCCCGGATGACGAAAACCAGAAGGCGAATTCCAGCCAATCGCCATACCGCGATAATCGCAATCGGCAATATCCAGCGCGCGATCAACAAGAACAGTGAAGCGAAGGCCCGTGCCTGAACGGAACTCCAGCATTCTTATGCCGCGCTCCACTCCATCTTCGAGCACCATCAGTCGCACACCAGCGAATTGCGCAAACGAACCACTGCTCGCTGCAATATCGCGACGCGACCGCGCCTCACCAAAAAGCTTCACCATTCTCAAACCTTAAATATTTCAGCCTAAAGCCAATTCATTCAGAAAGCGGCCAGTGTCGGAACGCTTGTTTCAAGCACCGACCGCCCACCCCCCACGGTGTTAGAGTCCCTGCGCGCGCAGCTTTCCATCAAGGAATTTTTTCGCACGCGGCACGTCAGCTTCATCGAGATGTTCGATGATCATCGGAATGTTCGGATGCTTCTGTGCAAGACGCTTGAGATAAAGATCGTAGTTCAGCGAACCGAGACCCGGAGCAGGCAATTCGATTTCGCCCACACCGCGGAATGTATGGCTTTCAGCAGCATCAGCATCACCGATATCCGCATGCTTCTCCGTCTTGTCATTGCCTGAACGCTTAACGTCCTTGGCATGACCAATCTTGATCTTGTCGCTCAGCGTATCGAAGACCTGATTGAGGATTTCATCCATGCGATCAATGTTATGCGTTTCAAAATAATTGGTCGGGTCCATCAACAGGCCAAGGCCCGGATGATCGACCTGCGCAAACATTTTTACCGTTTCTTCCACCGAGCCAACAACGTTGTTCACATAGGTTTCGAGCAGGAATACCGCGCCGTGATCATAGGCAAACTGCGACAGGTCAGCGATGACCTTGCGGCATTCTTCAAAGCCTTCTTCGGTCTTGTTCTTGGGATGATGAACCCAGTCAGACTCGGTGTTGTAGGTGCCGGTTTCCGAAATCACATAGGGCGTGCCGAGATACTGCGCATGGCGGATAATCTCTTTGAGATAGCCGACGCGACGCTCGCGCTCTGCCTTGTCCGGGTGAATGATGTTGGTATAGCCGGAAATACACGAGATCGGCAGGTTGTTATCGCGGAATGTTTCGCGGATTTTGACGCACTTATCTTTCGTGATCTGACCAGCGCTCAGATCCATATCCTTGAAATGCATGTCGAGCTGCACAGTATTGAAATCTAGCGCCCGGATTTTTTTGGCTGTTTCCTCAAGCGAATAAGGAAAATAGCCACTGAAAATACCCACCTGCATCATGATAAAACTCCTCCCGTTTTGTATGATTACTGAATTGATATTTCGGACAATCTGACCGTGCGGCCTTCATCGATGGACTTGTAGCCCGCCTCGATGAGCGCAACGGTTTTTACATTGTCGGCCACCGACAATGCAGGCGGTTCGCCTGATTGAATCGCATATTGCAACTGCTCCATTACGCCGATGAAAGCATGTGGAAACCACATGGTTTCCCATTTGGGCGAAACCCATTTGCCGTCAGTGGTCTTTTTGGAAGCATAGGTCAGCGTCGATGGTGAACCGTCGGGCCAGCCAATCGTGCCCTTTGCCACACCGTCCGTACCTTCGACGCGCCATTTGATGTAAATATCACTGTCAAAGCCCTCTTCACGTGGTCCCGACCAGACATCTTCCATCGAAACAGCCATGACACCGCTTGGAAACATCAGGGTCGAAACGGTAATGCCGTCCTTATGCGCAAATTTCGTGCGCGGGTCCGTGCGTGTCAGCGTGGTGATGGTGTCAGGCTCACCAAACAGGAACCGCAGCACATCGAGATGATGCACGCTCATATTGGAGAGCGTTAAACGGTCATAATCCTCCAGAAAACCCTGCCAGTGCGGAATGGCGCGCATTTCAATGGTCGCCATCACTGGCGCACCAAGCTCGCCGTTATCAAGTATCTGCTTGAGAACACGCATCGACTGGTCGTATCGCATGTTCTGATTGACCGAAAGAATTTTGCCCGCCGCTGCCGCCTCATCGCGCAGTGCAATGGCTTCCTCAAGCGTCAAAGCCAGTGGCTTTTGCGCAAGAATGCCCTTGATATGTGGCTGGGCAAGAGCCTTGCGGATGAGTGTTGGCTGCTGATCCGGTGGATAGGCAATATCAAGAATTTCGATATTCTGGTCAGCAATCAACGCTTCAGGCGTATCGTGTACAGTCGGAATGCTCCAACGTGTAGCAACTTCAGCTGCCTTAGCCTTTGTGCGTGAAGCAATGGCCGCAACAGCAAAACCCGCTTCGTTATAGGCAGCAAGATGGCATTCAGCCATGATCATGCCAGCGCCGATACAACCGATTTTAAAATCCCGAACCCGAACCTGCGGATCAGGGGCGAAACCCTGCGATACGCTCATATAACCCTCCCGCTATAAATCTCTTATCTTCCCGCTTAGAACAGCGGCATGCTTGAAGCGATCGATAATCGCCGCAAGCTACAGATGAGAAATATCAACCTCCATTGATATGGCGAGGATTAATGAAGATTGATGTCAGAGGTGTCAACATCATTAGAAATCATTTTCCATCAATTTTCATCTTTTTGCATGTGAGCATCCCGAATACGTGACTACCCATCATCAAAAGCCATTAAAATGATGCTTTTTGATGTAAAATTATCGCTTAGACTTTCATTCATGAGGAAAACGGCAGCACGCCACCGCTTTGGGCTTGCAACATTTTCAAATCCAAATACATCATTTTACATCATTTTATGAGGGACTGGATTTGCGCTCAACTCTGACCGATATCGCCAAAGCCGCAGGCGTTTCGAGCGCTACCGTTGATCGTGTGTTAAACAATCGTGAGGGCGTGAAACAGCGCACCCGAGAAATCGTATTCGAAGCAGCGCGCAATCTTGGCTATCTGCCCGGAAGCACCAATCAAAACACTGCTCCCCTCGAAACCATTAAACTCGACTTTGTGCTGCCTGCCGGAACCAACACATTCATCGCCAATCTGCGGGATCAAATTATCAAGCAAGCAGCTTTGAACCCCGAAATCGACCTGACGATTCATAGTGTCGAAGGTTTTAATCCAGATACGTTGGCGCGCGCGCTGGAAAGCCTGAAAGACCAAACCAACGGTGTCGGCGTTGTTGCGCTGGATCATCCGAGCGTGCGTGAAGCCATGCGGACACTCGCCCAGGCAGACGTCCCCATTGTCACGATTGCATCCGATATTCTGCACGTTCCCCGCGCTCGCTATATTGGCATCGATAATCGGGCGGCGGGCCGACTAGGGGGCTACATTCTGGGGCGTTTTCTCGGAAAAGCAGGCGGAACAAAGATCGCACTTTTTGCCGGTTCGCTCGCATATCGCGGCCATGAAGAGCGCGAAATGGGTTTTCGCCGGGTTCTCGCAGAAGAGTTCTCGCGCTTCAACATTGTTGAACTCACGGAAATCAAAGATGACCGCGAACGCGCCTATAACGAGACCACTGCACTTCTGAAACGACACCCAGACCTTGCAGGGATTTACAACATCGGAGCAGGCAATCAGGGTATTGGGCAAGCTCTGATGGACTCCGGCAAATCCGATTCCATCATATTTATCGGCCACGAACTGACCGAAAGCACGAAACGGCTACTCTTAAACGGAACGATGGATGCCGTGATCGATCAGAATCCGCGTGTCGAAGCGCGTGAAGCATTGGCAGCACTCGTCAGCACCATCAAAAATGAACAGATCGACGAGCACCCGCCACGCATTCAGGTCATTTTCAGGGAAAACATCCCTGAAACCTGATCGGCATATCACTTCGTGTAAAGGTCGCGCGAACGCTCCAAATGATGACGCATAGCGCCTTCTGCGCCATCGGCATCTTTCGCGGCGATTCGATCAAGAATTTCCTCATGCTCGACCAGCGTGAAGTTTTCTTTACCCGTCCAGATCAGCATATGCGTATGGTATTCACGCAACCATGCGAGCATCGCCTCGCTTAAGCCCACAAAAATCGGATTACCCGAAATCTTCGCAATACGAATGTGAAATTCCATATCGGCAGAGATGAAGGCATCGGCCTCACCCAGCGACGCGCGCTGTCGATCAACGATCGCTTTGAGATCTGCAACGTCCTGTGGGGTTGCTTTCAAAGCCGCTTCACGCGCAATGCCACGCTCAAAGAAAATACGTGCATTCTTGAGATGCTCAAGGGAATCAATCGACTGCGCCAGCATGATCTTGGCTGTTGGATCAACCTGCTGAAAAATCGACCTTGCAGTGAGCTTGAGAACTTTCGCCCGCTCGCCATGCGAAATGCTCACAAGCCCCATCTTGGCAAGCGATTGCATCGCCTCGCGGATCGCGGGGCGTCCGACGCCAAAGCGTTCCATCAAGACGCGTTCCGACGGCATCTCATCGCCGGGCGTTAGCTCGCCCGACGTGATCATGTTTTCAAGCCGGTCGAATACCTCGTCCGACAATTTCCGGCGAATAATCGGTTCCGCTGGCTTATTCATGCTATCTCACTGCGCATTGTCATTCCCCCCTTATGCCTCCTCAGGCTCCGCAAAGGAAGCTGTTACCCACGATCTCGTGAATGGGCTAACAATTTTCCACTTGCAGATATTGGAATACTCATTATACCAGTTCGCACTCGGAGCCAAGCGCTTCAGTCGCATCCTTGAAAGCGAGGAGAAACTTTCGAGTAGGTGTGGAGAATAAATGTCGGAGCATATCTGACATGGGTGGAACACTAGAGTGCATCCCGAATAGTTTGAAACGATTTTCGGAAAAATGCGCTTTAAAACAAGCAGCGAGCGACAAAAAATCCGATGAATATCTGTCTGACCTATCGCATTGAGACAACCGGCAGCATCGAACAGATGGCCGCCAAGATCGCCAGCGATCAGTCAACCGGCACTTTTGTCGCCCTTCCCGGCGAGACAGAAGAACTCAAAGCCCGCGTTGCAGCGCGTGTGCTCGAAATTCGTCCGCTTGAAGATGCAACAGTTCCCGCTTGGCCAGAACTTGAACCCGGGCACGGCCCAATCAAGCGCGCCGATGTTGATATTTCCTTCCCGCTCGATGCGGTCGGCACTGACCTTGCAGCGCTGATGACCATTGCCGTTGGCGGTGTTTACTCAATCAAGGGCATGACCGGCATCCGTGTCGTTGACATGAAGCTGCCGGAAGCTTTCAAAAGCGCGCATCCCGGCCCGCAGTTCGGCATTGCCGGAAGCCGTCGTCTGACAGGCGTTGAAAAGCGCCCAATCATCGGCACGATCGTTAAGCCAGCGCTGGGCCTTCGTCCGCATGAAACAGCTGAACTCGTTGGCGAACTCATTAAATCGGGCGTTGATTTCATCAAGGACGATGAAAAGCTGATGAGCCCGGCCTATTCGCCGCTCAAAGAACGCATCGCAGCAATCATGCCGCTTATTCTCAATCACGAGCAGAAGACCGGCAAGAAGGTCATGTATGCTTTCGGCATTTCGCATGCCGATCCTGATGAGATGATGCGCAATCATGACATGGTGCTCGAGGCTGGCGGCAATTGCGCCGTGGTCAACATCAATTCCGTCGGCTTTGGCGGCATGAGCTTCCTGCGTAAACGCTCTGGCCTCGTTCTGCATGCGCACCGCAATGGCTGGGATATTTTGACCCGCAATCCGGGCGCTGGAATGGACTTCCGCGTCTATCAGCAGTTCTGGCGTTTGCTCGGAGTGGATCAGTTCCAGATCAACGGCATCCGCGTCAAATACTGGGAGCCGGATGAAAGCTTCGTCAACTCGTTCAAGGCTGTCAGCACACCGCTGTTTGACCCATCCGATTGCCCGCTCCCCGTCGCCGGTTCCGGCCAGTGGGGCGGACAGGCACCGGAAACCTATGAGCGCACAGGCCGCACCACAGACCTGCTTTATCTTTGCGGCGGCGGCATCGTCAGCCATCCGGGCGGCCCTGCTGCAGGTGTTCGCGCCGTTCAGCAGGCGTGGGAAGCAGCCGTCGCTGGCATCCCGCTCGAAACTTACGCAACGGACCATCCTGAACTTGCAGCTTCGCTCGCGAAATTCGGGAAGGGAGGCGAATAATGTCAAAAGCACCTCACGACCTTCTTCTGTCCTACTATGGCGATGATCTGACCGGCTCGACGGACGTTATGGAAGCTATGGCTTCCAACGGTGTTGATACCGTTCTGTTCATGAATGTGCCGGATGAAGAACTGCTTGCTCGCTTTTCGCATTGCAAGGCTATCGGCCTCGCAGGCACCAGCCGCAGCGAAACGCCGGAATGGATGCAGGAAAATCTTACACCTGCATTCAACTGGTTGAAGAGCCTGAACGCGGCAATTGCGCATTACAAAGTCTGTTCAACATTCGATTCCGCTCCTAAAGTTGGCAATATCGGCAAGGCTGTTGAAATCGGCAAAGCGATCTTCGATCAGGCCTATGTGCCTGTGATTGTCGGTGCACCACAGTTGAAGCGCTACACGTCTTTCGGCAATTTGTTTGCTGCCTATCAGGGCGAAGTCTACCGCATTGACCGTCATCCGGTCATGAGCCGTCATCCTGTTACGCCGATGCATGAAGCCGATCTGCGCGTGCATCTTGCTCAGCAGACAGCGCTTAAAACCGTGCTTGCTGATCTCGTGGCACTTTCAGCCGCCGATGCAGATGATCGCGTAAATGCGATTGTCAAAGATGCGGACGGCATGTTGTTGCTCGATGTCGATAGCCGCGAAAGCCAGCTGCAGGCAGGTGAACAGCTCTGGCGTCTGCGTCCGGATACTGGCTGGTTCGTTGCAGGCTCGTCGGGCATTGAATATGCGCTTCTCGCTGCATGGGCAAAGGCCGGCCTGATTGGCGCGAAGAAAGAATTTCCACTTCCGGGCAAAGCTGACCGTATTGCGGTTGTGTCGGGTAGTGTTTCACCAACGACCGAACGCCAGATCCGTCATGCAACAGCTTCCGGTTTTACCGGCATTGATCTCAACCCGCTCGATTTGCTTGGCGAAAACGGCAATCAGGCAATCGAAACCGCCATCGCTCAGGGTCAGCAGGCACTCCAGCAGGGCAACAGCGTTATCCTGAACACCGCGCTTGGTCCATCAGCTGATCGCGGCACCGAAATCGATAAGATTGCTGGCAGCCGCCACAAACTAGCGCGCAGCCTCGGCTTCATTCTCCGCAGCCTTGTTGAGCGCGAAAAGCTTACCCGCGCTGTGATCGCAGGCGGAGACACGTCCAGCCATGCCTTGCGCGAGCTGCATGTTGATGCGCTGACAACACTACTTCCATTGCCGCAGACGCCGGGTTCCCCGCTCTGCACGGCACATGGCACCTATGCCGCCACCAACGGTCTTCAAGTTGCGCTTAAAGGCGGACAGGTCGGTTCTGACGGATACTTCAGCCAGATTCGTGACGGTCTAACCGCTTAAATCTGGAATACTCATTGACTGGTTATACCAGTTAAGCTACCAAAACTACGGGAAGGAATTACAATCATGACAGCTATTGCTCTGTTCGGCGCAGGTGGCAAGATGGGCTACCGTCTGGCCAAGAACCTCAAGGGTTCGCGCTTTGACGTTCGCCACATCGAAGTCAGCGAAGTCGGTAAAGCACGTCTGAAGGACGATCTTGGCATCGATACAGTCGATGTTGATGCTGGCCTTGAAGGCGCAGAAGTCGTTATTCTGGCTGTTCCAGATACCATTATCGGTAAGGTTGCAGCAGGCATCGTTGACAAGCTGAAGCCAGGCACCATGGTTGTTGCACTCGATGCAGCAGCACCATTCGCCGGTCACCTGCCAGAACGCGCAGACCTGACATACTTCGTCACGCATCCTTGCCATCCGCCAATCTTCAACGATGAAACCGATCCTGCTGCAAAGCGCGATTTCTTCGGCGGTATCGCAGCAAAGCAGCACATCGTTTCGGCTCTGATGCAGGGCCCTGAAGAAGCTTATGCACTCGGCGAAGAAGTTGCCAAGGTCATCTGGGCTCCTGTCATGCGCTCGCACCGCGTTACTGTTGAGCAGCTCGCAATTCTCGAGCCAGGCCTTTCAGAAACCGTTGCAGCTTCGCTGCTCGTTGTCATGAAGCAGGCCATGGACGAAACCGTTCGTCGCGGCGTTCCTGAAGAAGCTGCACGCGACTTCCTGCTCGGTCACATGAATGTTCTGGGCGCCGTTATTTTTGGCGAAGTTCAGGGCGTGTTCTCGGATGCCTGCAACAAGGCAATCGAATTCGGTATTCCAGCGCTGATGCGCGACGATTGGAAGAACGTGTTCGAGCCAGAAGAGATTGCAGAAAGCATTCGTCGCATCACGTAATATCTATCGGGGAGAGCGCAAGCTCTCCCTTCACTGCCTCTTGGGAAATGGGGCTTTAATTGGGAGGAAAACATGAAGTTTACACGTAGGACAATTGCGCGCGGATTTGCGATCGCAGCTCTTTCGGCCAGCTTGGCAGGCGGAGCGGTCATGCCAGCATGGGCGGCAGACCTTATCGCGATCATCACGCCATCGCATGACAATCCATTCTTTAAAGCTGAAGCCGTCGGTGCTGAAGCAAAAGCCAAGGAACTTGGCTACGAAACACTCATCCTCGTGCATGATGACGATGCCAACAAGCAGTCGCAGCTCGTCGATACGGCTATTGGCCGTGGCGCAAAAGCCATCATTCTCGACAATGCCGGTTCGGAAGCCTCTATCGCTGCCGTTCAGAAGGCAAAAGACGCTGGTATTCCATCCTTCCTGATCGACCGTGAAATCAATGCCACCGGCGTTGCAGTGTCGCAGATTGTTTCCAACAATTATCAGGGCGCACAACTCGGTGCGGAAGAATTCGTCAAGCTGATGGGCGAAGCCGGCAATTACGTCGAACTTCTCGGCCGTGAAGCTGATCTGAATGCTGGTATTCGCTCCAAGGGCTATCACGACGTTATCGATGATTATCCTGATCTGAAGATGGTTGCACAGCAGTCAGCCAACTGGAGCCAGCCAGAAGCCTTCACCAAGATGCAGAGCATTCTGCAGGCTAACCCGGATATCAAGGGCGTTATCGCTGGTAACGACACCATGGCAATGGGTGCATGGGCTGCGCTTGAAGCTGCTGGCCGCAAAGACGTAATTGTCGTCGGTTTTGACGGCTCGAACGATGTTCGCGACTCGATCAAGGCAGGCGGCATCAAGGCTACCGTTCTTCAGCCAGCATTCGCACAGGCACAGATGGCTGTCGAACAGGCTGATCAGTACATCAAGACCGGCAAAGGCCCTGCTGAAGAGAAGCAGCTGATGGATTGCGTTCTCATCAACGCTGACAATGCAGACAAGCTCGAAACCTTCGCATTGAAGGACTAACTCCCAAGGCTTGCGAGGTCGGGAGCGCAAATTTCAAAGTTAGCGCTCCCGACAGTATCTCTTCTATCGAGGATATTCTCATGTCAGTGCTGAAGTCAGCTTCCATTGTCCTGCTGGCCTGCGGCGTCGCGCTTTCGGGCTGCAAAATCATCAAGACGCCAACAGCAGAAGAAGCCGCAGAAGCACGCGGCGATAATTTCAACCCGGATCGCGCCGTTGCGCAAATCTGGGAAAGCAAAGTCGTTCCTTATTTCGCAGAAACATCCATATCGCTCGGCGAAGTGATGGATGCTGCCAATAGCAATCTCGACGAGGCTGGCGAAAAGTTCGGTCATCGCGAAAAGCAAGGCAATGCGCCATGGACCTTCGCAACCAAGCTTGAAGGCACTGTGGTTGGCGCGGAAACCAAATCGCGCGCTGCTTATGTCGATGTTGACAGCAATGGCGACGGCAAGGCTGATGCGCGCGTTCAGATCGGGCCGACAGTGCGGGGCACTGCAATCCGCGACGCTCTTAAAATCGTCAACTTTAACGAGTTCCGCAACCAGATCGAATGGGCGCAATTCGGCAAGTCGTTCAACATTCTCGTCAATGACTCCATTCTCACAAAACTCCCGCGTGAAGACCTTATCGGCATGAAAGTGACTGCAACCGGCGCTTTCCCGATGCCATCCAAGGGTCAGTTGCCGCTGTTCACCCCTGTTTCTATCTCTCTGGAGAAATGATCCATGGAAGCAGAAGAAAAAAACAAGGACGATATCGTCCTCCGACTTGAGGACGTATCCAAGGTCTATTCGGGCATTGTCGCGGTCAAGCGTGCCAATCTCGAATTGCGCCGTGGCTCGGTCAATGTGCTTGTCGGCGAAAACGGCGCTGGCAAGTCCACACTGATGAAGATCATCGCCGGCGTAGAACGTCCCACCGTTGGCAAGATCATTCTCGACGGCGAAGAAGTGTCTTTCGATAGCCCTGCTGACGCGCAAAAGCGCGGCATTGCGATGATTTTTCAGGAACTGAACCTGTTTTCAAACATGTCGGTTGCAGAAAACATCTTTGCCAAGCGTGAAATCACCCGCGGCATACGCGGGATTGATCACAAAGCGCAGATCAAAAAGGCCAATGAATATCTTGACCGTCTGGATGCGGGCATTGATGCGCGAACCATGGTTGCAGACCTGCCGATTGGCCAGCAGCAGCTTGTCGAAATTGCCAAAGCCGTTTCGATTGATGCCCGCATTGTCATCATGGATGAGCCGACTTCGGCACTTTCAGCGGCAGAAGTCGATATTCTTTTCAAGGTGATTGCTGACCTTAAAAGTCGCGGCGTGGCCATCGTCTATATCTCGCATCGTTTGGAAGAACTAATGCGGATCGGCGATTACATCACCGTACTTCGTGATGGCCAGATTACCGGTCAGGAAGAAATCAAAAACATCAACACGCAATGGATTGTGCGTTCGATGATTGGCTCTGATGCCAAGGATTTTGCCAAGGCCGTGACGCACAAGATGGGTGGCGAAATGTTTCGCGCCGAAAACATCACCCTACCCCGCGCCATTGGCGGTCTGGCTGTAGACAATGTTTCGCTCAGCGTTCGTGCAGGCGAAGTGCTTGGAATTTATGGCCTTATGGGGGCCGGACGCTCCGAATTCTTTGAATGCATCATGGGGCAGCACGCGCATTCAACCGGCGAGATTTATATCGACGGTAAAAAAATCACCGAGCGCGATACCACCCGCCGCATTCGTCGCGGACTGGCGCTGATCCCCGAAGATCGGCAGCGCGAAGGTCTGGTACAAATCTTGTCGATTGCCAGCAATCTGACACTGGCGAGCCTTGATCGTCTTGCGCGTTTTTTCCATATCGCGCCCAAGCGTGAAAAGCAGGCCATTCAGGAAGCCATCAAAGATCTGGCGATCAAAGCGCCCAACCCTGATTTTGAAGTCACTTCGATGTCGGGCGGCAACCAGCAAAAGGTGGTTATCGGCAAAGCTCTGATGACCAATCCGAAAGTTCTGCTAATGGATGAGCCATCGCGTGGGATTGATGTCGGCGCAAAGGCCGATGTCTTCCGCACCATGCGCAGACTTGCCGGTGAAGGGCTGGCAATTCTATTTTCAACATCTGATCTGGAAGAAGTCATGGCGCTCTCCGATCGCATCGCGGTGCTCAGCAATGGGAAGCTGATTGCCATATTTGACCGCGAAAACGCGACGGAAGCCGACATTGTTGCCGCTTCGGCCAAGGGCCACGGACATGTCAACGACCATGACCAACAAACAAGGGAACTCGCGTCATGACAGCCAAAACCACGGCAGCCTCTGACCCAACCTTTTCGAGCGGCTCAGCTTTGCTGACGCTTATGAAACTGCGCACCTTTATTGCGCTTTTTGCAGTGTTTATTTTCTTCGCATTCGCAGCACCAAACTTCCTTTCGACAGCCAACCTCATTTTGATGTCGAAACACGTTGCGCTGAATGCATTCCTCGCCATGGGCATGACCTTCGTCATTATCACCGGCGGTATCGACTTGTCGGTTGGCTCCATCGTTGGTCTTTGCGGAATGGTTGCTGGCGGCTTGCTGATCTACGGGATCGATCTTGGCATCGGCTATACGATGTATTTCAACGTGATCGAAATCTCGCTGATCACGCTTGCCGTGGGTGTGGCCGTCGGCTTCGTCAACGGATTGCTCATAACGCGGCTCAATGTTGCACCGTTCATCGCAACGCTCGGCACGCTTTATGTCGCGCGTGGTCTGGCACTGTTATCATCAGACGGTCAAACCTTCCCGAACCTCGTCGGCCGTGAAGACCTCGGCACACAGGGCTTTGGTTTCCTGGGCGCGGGCAGCATTCTTGGCCTGCCAGTATCCATCTGGATTCTCGTCGTTGTCGCACTCGCAGCCGCCTATATCGCACGCTACACACCACTTGGCCGACAGATTTTCGCCGTTGGCGGCAATGAACGCGCAGCACGCATGTCGGGGATCCGCGTCGATCGTGTAAAAATGTTCGTTTACATGTTTTCGGGCTTCTGTGCGGCGATTGCTGGCCTTATCATTTCATCGGAACTGATGGCTTCGCATCCGGCAACGGGTAATTCGTTCGAGCTGAACGCCATTGCGGCGGCGGTTCTGGGCGGCACCTCCATGTCAGGCGGACGCGGCACAATCGGCGGCACGATCATCGGTGCTTTCGTTATCGGTATTCTCTCCGACGGTCTGGTTATGATGGGCGTATCGTCCTTCTGGCAGATGGTCATCAAAGGGCTTGTCATCATCATTGCCGTGGTGGTCGATCAAGCACAGCGCCGCCTTCAGCAGCGCGTAACACTCATGCAAATGGCAAAAGCAGGATAAAAATGGCAGAATTGAATGGCGCTCTCATCGGTTGTGGTTTCTTCGCAATCAATCAGATGCATGCATGGAATGACGTTTCGGGTGCCAAGATTGTGGCGATCTGCGACCGCGATCCTGAGCGGCTGAAGATTGTCGGCGATCAATTTGGCATCGAACGCCGCTACACGGATGCAACCGCGCTATTCGCAGATGGTGGCATCGACTTTGTCGATATTGCCACCACGGTATCAAGCCATCGCGCTCTGGTGGAACTTGCAGCCGCCCACAAGGTGCCTGCAATCTGCCAGAAGCCATTTGCGAAAACGCTCGATGACGCCAAGGCCATGGTAAAAGTCTGCAATGAGGCAGGCATTCCGCTCATGGTGCATGAAAATTTCCGCTGGCAGACGCCTATTCAGGCCGTCCGCAAAGCACTCGACAGCGGCGTCATCGGCACACCATTCTGGGGACGTTTCTCGTTCCGCTCTGGCTTTGATGTGTTTTCAGGCCAACCATATCTGGCTGAAGGCGAACGCTTCATCATTGAAGACCTCGGCATCCACACGCTCGACATTGCGCGCTTTATCTTGGGCGATGTGACAAGCCTTGTCGCACGCACCAAGCGCGTCAACCCGAAGATCAAAGGCGAGGATGTAGCCACCATTCTCATGGATCATGAAAATGGCGCCACTTCAATTGTCGATGTAAGCTATGCAACGAAGCTCGAAACCGACCCATTCCCGGAAACGCTGATTGAACTGGATGGTACAGAAGGTTCAATCCGTCTTTATCAGGGCTATCGTCTCGAAGTAATCACGCCCGCTGGCACCACAGTTTCAGACGTGTCGCCTGAACTTCTTTCATGGGCATCACGCCCTTGGCACAATATTCAGGAAAGCGTCTTTGCCATTCAGCAGCATTGGGTGGATAAACTTGCATCGGGCGAGGAAACTTCGACCTCAGGCGCTGATAATCTTAAGACTTTCGCGCTTGTAGAAGCGGCCTATGACAGCGCAGCAAGCGGCAACCGCGTTGATATTACGGCGTTGCTCAAATGAGCAGCGTCGATCCCTTTTTGCTTTATGGCACGCGTGAGGCTGAAACCTCGCCAAAACACCTCAAGGCTGGCTTGCTTTCGGTCGATCTAAGCGAAGGCAATCTTCGCACGATCAAGTATGATGGTGTGGAGGTTCTGCGCGCTGTCTCCTATCTGGTGCGTGATCGGGATTGGGGAACCTATAATCCTGACATCCACGATCTCAATGTCGAGCACAGTGCTAACGGGTTTAGCGTTAGCTATCAGGCACGCTGCGAAGGCCCGGATGCAACGCAACTCGCTATCGATGTCCGTATTGAGGCTGATAGCTATGGCACACTGACTTTTGACGCCGTGGCAAACACTGGGACCGGTTTTGAAACAAACCGCTGCGGTTTCTGCATTCTGCATCCGATTGTTGGCGTTGCCGGTTCGCCTGTCACTGTTGAGCATGTCGATGGCACGCGCAACGAAACCCATCTGCCTGATCTCATTGAGCCATGGCAGCCGTTTAAGGACATGCGCGCTATCACCCATGAGGCAATGCCAGGCGTTTTCGCCGAGTGCCGCATGGAAGGCGATACATTTGAGATGGAAGACCAGCGCAACTGGTCTGATGCCTCTTATAAAACCTATGTGCGCCCGCTTGCCCTGCCATGGCCTTATCAGATCGAAGCATCACAGCCTGTGCATCAGCGCATTGTACTCAACATTCGCGACAGCAGGGAGAATGCTCCGCGCACAGCAGATAGTATTGAACCCGTGCGCATTACGCTCGGTGACGTAAGCGGTGTAATGCCCAATATCGGCATCATCATCACGCCAGAGGAAGCCAAAGCAAGCCTTGCCGTAATTGATCTGCTGCAAGAGATTGCACCGCAGGATCTGCTGTTTCACTACGACCCGCTGGCGCGGCATGATGGCTCAGCATTTGTCGATTTCGCAGCACTTACAAAGCATCACAAAAGTCGTGTTTCGCTCGAAATTGCATTGCCTTGCGAGAAGTCGCTCATTGATGAAACGAAGGCCATCGCCTACGACATGAAAGCGGCTGGTTTTACACCGGATGCAATCATGATCTCTCCGGCAATTGATCGGCAATCAACACCGCCAGGGAGCGAATGGCCACCCTGTCCGCCGCTTGAAGATGTCTATGCGGCAGCACGAGCAGCCTTCCCGGATGTGCAGCTTGGTGGCGGAATGCTGAGCTATTTCACCGAGCTTAATCGCAAACGCGTTCCAAGCGGGCTTATTGATTTCGTCTCGCATTGCACCAATCCGATTGTGCATGCTGCCGATGATTTAAGCGTCATGCAGACGCTTGAAGCATTGCCGTTCATCACGCGTTCGGTGCGTGCGATTTATGGCGATAAGCCCTATCGCATCGGACCATCGACCATTCCGATGCGCCAGAATCCTTATGGCAGCCGCACGATGGAAAATCCGAATGGCAAGCGCATTGCCATGGCCAATCGGGATCCGCGCCATAACGGAAAATTCGCAGAAAGCTTCGCTTTTGCCTATGCGATTTCGGTTCTCGATGCTGGTCTCGACAGCCTCACACTTTCAGCACTTACCGGTCCGTTCGGACTTATTGCCGGTGAAGGCGAGCCGGCAGCTGCGGGTCATGCGCGGCCATTGTTTAACACCGTGAAAGTGCTGGCTGATTTGGCGGGCAAAAGCTGGACACAATGCAAGTCGTCGCGCCCATCGGACGTTCTGGCAATGGCGATGGAAGACAAGGTTTGGCTGGTTAACATCACTCCGCATGACCAGACTGTGACTGTTCCAAACGGCGAGACGATTTACTTGTCACCCTATGACGTTCGATCAATAAATATCTAAAAAAAAACCGGGCCATGGCCCGGTTTTTTTAATTCTAAATCAGCGACGTTTCGCGGGCTTATCTCCAAGTGTCATGCCGTGGCGTTTTGAAAGCTCAGCAATAACAAGCTCCAGTTCCTGTGCCTTGCGCGTAGCATCCCAGCCAAACTCGACGCTAAGAATATCGGCAATTGCTGCGAGATTGGCATTTGACAGCGCGCCATCAATTGCCAGTGTCGTGCGTCGTAGAACAACATCCGACAGATGCACAACCAGCTCATTGCGTGCGATCCACGCAATTTCGGCACGGCTGATGCTGTCTGTATCAGGCAGAAGTGTAACGCCAACTTTGGCTTCGTCCTGAATGATCGGCAGAGCGGTCGTGCCATAACGCTGCAACAGCGTCTCTACGCGTTCGACTGCAAGCCCAGTTTCCTTGGCGTGTTTCGCCACCCATGCAGCACGTGCGCGGTCATCAGCCGGGTAATCCTTGCCGCCACCGATGGTCAAAGTGCGGGTTGATTTGAGACGCTCGCGGTCAAAACGCTTGAGTACCGTATCTGCCACTTCTTCCGCAAAACCACGGAACGTTGTCCACTTGCCACCAACCAGCGAAATAATTGGGAATGGACGCCCTGCATCCGGCTCAATCACAGGTGCCGAATGATCACGGCTGATCAGGCCCGGTTCTGATGCATTGGAGGCAGGTAGCGGGCGAATGCCGCTATATGTATAAACGATCTGGCTGCGATCAAATTTCAGCTTCGGAAGCAGCGAACGAAGGCTCTCGATGAAATAATCGATTTCCTTATCTTCGGCGAAGACTTCATCGGGATTATTGGCTGGAATATCGGTTGAGCCGACCAGTGCAAGCCCATGATAATCATAGACTAGGCAGATACGACCATCATCGGCCTCGAAATAGATCATCCGGCCTTTAAGGCTCTTCACCAGCTCGGGATGATCGATCAAAATATGCGAACCCTTGGTGCCGCCAATCATCTTGGTTTCTTTGCCAAGCGCCGCGTTGACGTGATCAATCCACGGGCCAGCCGCATTGATAACGATCTTTGGCTTAATCGTGAAAGCCGCACCATCCGGCCCTTCAAAGCTCACGGCACCGTCGCGGGCCGCGACAATCGACGTGAAATTGACTGCCGCACTCTTTGGATTGGCTTTCAGGCCATCGCTGACAAGCTCATAAACCAGACGTTCTGGCTTACTGACCCATGCGTCATAATAAATGCCACCACCCACAATAGACGGTGTCATATATGGCATTTCCTTCAAGGCTTTCTTCTTGAAGAGAAAATTGTGCTTTGGCATGACGCGCTCACGCGCGCCAAAATAATCATACAAACCGAGGCCGATCTTGATCAACACCGCACCACGGCTGCGCGGTGCTGTGGTTGAGCCAAACAAAGTCCGAAGCGCTGCGGGAATACCCTTGGTCCACGAGAACACCGGAATAAATGTCGGTAACGGGCGAACATTATGCGGCGCGTTTTTCAACAGGATATTGCGCTCGACTGTTGATTGCGCGACGAGACCAAATTCGCCGGTTTCAAGATATTTGAGGCCACCGTGAATAAGACGTGAAGGCGCAGCACTGGTGCCAGAACCAAAATCGCCCTTGTCGACGATGAGACAGCTCACGCCCTGTTCACTCAGATCGCGATAAAGGCCCGCGCCATTGATGCCAGCCCCCAGAATGAGAACATCAACGCCGTCAGCTTCGAGCTTACTGATGCGGCTCTTCATTTGGGCACTGCTTACGAAATCGTTCATTTCACTGTCTTTGCTATATTTCAATCAGTTAGGGCATCGATCTTGGACCAGATTGGCCCCATTGCTGATGCTATTTCTTTGAACAGCGCATAGCGCTTTTCATATTCCGCGCTGCGCTCAGCATCCGGGATATAGGTCCGGCCAATGGCATCCAGATCGCGCGGATCACTGTAAACATCGGCGAAAACGCCTGCTCCCTTACCTGCGCACAGTGCGGCACCCCATGCCGCGGCTTCATCGGTGTCGGTAACTGTAACCGGCATACCCAACACATTCGCAAACATCTGCGCAAAGGATGGGCTGCGCGAAACACCGCCCGTCAAGCGCGCAGCAGAAATTTCAAAACCATCTTTCAGATGATCGACATGGATGCGGTGGTTAAAGGCAATGCCTTCCCAGACTGCACGCAGCATATCACCGCGCTCTTGCCAACCACGAAGGCCAAAAAACGCACCGCTTGCCATCGCGCCATATGGCGAGCCAAACAGATAAGGATGGAACAACGCTGTCGACGGCTTGGCCAAAGCTGCATCAATTTCTGGACGCAGCATATCATGGATCGAACGGCCTGTTTCTTCAGCCTCGCGACGTTCTGCCGGGCAGAGCTTATCGAGGAACCAGTCGTAATTTGCGGTGGAAGCAGGCGAGATGGACATGTTGTTCCATTCTCCCGGTGCAATGCCATTGCGGCAGAACCAGCTCTTATCGACACGAGGTTCGGAAGACAGGGTTTCATTGATCGAATAAGTGCCCGCCACAACCGCAACCGTTCCAACTTTGAGCCCACCCACACCGAGCGCTGAAGCCGTCACATCATGCAGGCCGCCGACGACCGGCGTTCCGGCAACAAGCCCTGTACGGCTGGCGCATTCTTGCGAAACACCACCGATGATTTCGTCGGAGCGCGACATAGGCGGCAGTGCATCCCAGAGCGCTTCAAGGCCAAAAAGCTTGAGAGCGTCTTTAGAATAATCCTGCGTCTTGTAATCGGTGAACGAGGTTGAAGCCTCAGTGCGGTCGGTGCCAACTTCGCCCGTCAGGCAGAAGCGTAGCCAGTCCTTGCAGGCAATCACATGACCAATGCGATTATAGCGATCCGGTTCGTTTTCCTTGATCCAGGCCAGAATGGCGGAGGGAGCCGAAGCATGCGGTAGCTGGCCGGTAATCGCAATCGACTGATCTGCAACCGCGCTACCTAGCCAGCGTTCGGCAACATCAACAGCACGGCTATCAAGCGACAGGATGCCTTTGCCAAGCGGACGCGCATCTTGGTCGAGCATGTAAATGCCGTCGCCATGCGCAGTGGTGGCAATCGCCAGAATATCCGATGCCGGGCGTCCGCTTTTCGCAATAGCTTCTGCAATTGCATCGGCTGTCGCATTCCAGAACTCATCCATGTCGCGCTCAACATGACGAGGCTTTGGATAATATTGAGGTACACGACGGCGCGCAACGGCAAGCGTTGTGCCATCAACGTCAAAAATAACGGCCTTGGTAACGGTCAGTCCGCTATCGATTCCCAACAAAGACGGCATGGATCGTATTTCCTGATATGTATGCGCTAAATTCTTGAGCCTTGCGGCTATTCTTTCGTTCCGCTCGAGCCAGCAATGACCACATTTATGCCCTGTGCCTGCATCCGTTCGACATGTTCGAGCGAAGTTTTGCTATCGACAATCACCACATCAAAATCTTTGAGCGCTCCGAAATTATGCAATGCGCGGCGCTCAAACTTGGTGTGATCGGTCAGCAGCACGCGTTTTGCTGAACTCTCCAGCATCGCACGCTTGGTTTCGACCATTTCCGGCGATTGATGAAACAGCAGATCGTCAGTAATGGCAGCAATTGAGATGAACACCACGTCAGCGCGCAGGCGACGAATTTCATGGATCGTCATGCCGCCGACAAAAGCGTTGCACCAGTTGTAAAACTGACCGCCAAGCCCAAGGAGCGTGACATCTTTAATGTCCCGCACTTCGTTCATCAGGATCAGAGAATTGGTGATAACCGTCAGCGGGCCTTTTTCAGACAGATATGGCACCATCTGGAGAACGGTTGTGGAATCGTCGAGAAAAATAGCCTGACCCGGCTCTACGAATTGCATCGCGGCTTCAGCGATCAGCTTCTTTTCTTCGGACTGGCGCGCGACGCGATAGAGGTCGCTCGCTTCAATAAGGCTTGTGGGTGCTGCGGAAACGATACCGCGTGACTTACGAAACAGACCGCGACTAACCAGTTCATCCACATCGCGATGCGCGGTCATGAGACTGATTGCAAAACGCTCGGTCAAATCTTCGATCCGAACGGATCCTTCGGACATAATCAGTTCAGCAATTTGCTGGCGGCGAACCAGCTGACGTGCGTGCCTGCTATCGTTGGGCACCTGCTCTGTCAGAAGGTTGTCTATGCTTGCTTTCGTGCTTGTAACCATGCCTATCACTCGTCCCCAGCCCGCCAATTTCCTATTGGCCGGTCCCGATTCATAGCCTCGGTACTAAAATATAAACGGGGCGCGGACTACACCGCGCCCCATCTTGTCAGCTCTTACTGTTCCAGAACGAATGGAGCAGTGTACTTGTCAACATTGTCCTTGGTGATCAGGAAGCAATCGAAAAGCTGCTTTTCCTGGTCAACGCCGGTCTTGCCTGTCTTGATGAAGTTGTCGGCCTGTTTAACAGCAGCTTCCGAGAAAATCGCAACTGGCTGAAGAACGGTGTACTGAAGTTCACCGGCCTTGATTGCAGCAACTGCATCTGGCGAACCGTCGAAACCGCCAACCTTAACCTGATCAAGCTTACCAGCCTTCTTCAGAGCAGCGATTGCACCAAGAGCCATTTCGTCGTTACCCGAGATAACGCCGATGATGTCTGGGTTTGCCTGAAGCAAAGCCTGCATCTTGTCGTGACCCTGTGTACGGTTCCAGTTCGCAACGTCCTGACCAGCCTTTACCAGGTCTGGGTACTGCGAAAGAACAGTTTCATAGCCGTTCGAACGGGTGGCTGCATTGTTGTCTGATGGCGAACCGAACAGCTCAACATATTTGCCCTTATCACCAACGCTCTCAACCCACTGCGTTGCACCAAGTGCTGCGCCCTGTGCGTTGTTGGAAACGAGCTGTGCCTTAGCAAGGCCTTCCTGGTTGATTTCAGCGTTTACGAGGAACACTGGAATGCCAGCTGCAACAGCGCGCTTAACTGCACCAACGGAACCGTCAGCATTTGCAGGATCAAGAATGATCGCAACCGACTTGTTGGTGATCGCGGTGTCGATCAGGTTGCTTTCTGTGTTGGTGTCGCCCTTGTGGCCGCCAACAACAGCCGAATAGCCAAGGCCTTCAGCAGTTTTCTTAGCGATTTCGCCTTCAGTGTACCAATATGGGTTCGAAGGATCGTTGACCACGATTGAGATCAGACCTTCAGCCCATGCGGTGCTGGCGATAAGCGGCAATGCTGCTGCAGCAGCAAAAAGAACGCGCATACCCTTCTTAAACATGTCTCACTCCCGTAAAAGATTATCGTTGCACAATGCCGGTTTCCCGGCGTTACCATTTCCAAAAGGCGAGGCATTTTGCTTGATCGCCGTTGTGGAATGTTTTCGCTACCCCCGAAGAACCGGCTCCGCCCGGAACGGTGAGCGGAGCCGTAACTTTGTTTAACGTCGGGAATATTGAATGCTGTTGAGCAGAACCGCGAGCACGATAACCGCGCCGGTAAATACGGTCTGCCAGTAGGACGATACGCCGATGATCACGAGGCCGTCGGAGAGGAAGCCAATCACGAAAGCGCCCAAAAGCGTTCCGAGAATTGTACCGCGACCACCCGTTAGCGCTGCACCACCGATAACCACTGCGGCGATGGCCGTCAGCTCATAGGTCGTACCTGCAGTTGGACCAGCCGAAGTCAGCTGCGATGACAGAACCAGACCAGCGATTGCGGCACAAATGCCTGAAATCACATAGACAGAGATCTGCACGCGCTTGACTGGAACGCCGGAAAGTTCAGCAGCACGTTCATTGCCACCCGAAGCATAGAGCCAGCGGCCAAAAGCTGTGCGGTTAAGCACGATTGCAACGATGATCGCCAGAACGGCCAGCACCAGAACACCGATAGGCACGCCAAAAAGCGTGTTAAAGCCCAGCCAGTCAAAGCCGGTATTGCCGAGTTCAGGACGACCGCCAAGATTGTTGTAGGTCAGACCATTGGTCATCAGAAGCGCTACACCGCGTGCGCAATAAAGTACGCCAAGCGTTGCTACGAAGGCAGGAACACGCAGATAAGCAATCAGAACGCCGTTGATGGCACCAACAAATGCGCCAAGCGCACAGGTGATAATAACAACTGCCCAGACCGGGAAATACAGAATAACACCCAGTTCCGGAATATTGACGCCCTGCATCAAAAAGCCAGCAACAACGCCTGCAAGGCCAAGTGTGGAGCCGACCGAAAGATCGATACCGCCATTCAAAATAACCAGCAGCATGCCAATCGCCAGCAGGCCGAAAATGGCCACGTGCGACGACATGATCAGGAAGTTATTGACGGTGAAATAATAAGGCGAAAGGAATGAAAAGGCCGCGATAATCGCGATCAGCGCAAAAAACGCACGACCTTCGAGCAGCAAATGCACGATGCTGGTTTTCCGCTTCGCTCCATTCGGAGCCGCTTTTTCTTTTGTAGTCGTGACTGACATTCTATCAGTGCTCCATAACTATTTTAATGGCCGACCATGGACTCGCCCGAGGCGGCCATGATCTTTTCCTTGGAGACATCAGAGCCGAATTCGGCTGAGATGCGTCCACGGTGCATAACAATGATACGATGAGCGATGCTGAGGCACTCGCCGACTTCTGATGTGGTGTAAACGACAGCCAAACCGTCTTTAGCTTTCTCGGCCAGAAGCTTGAACACTTCGGCCTTCGCGCCAATATCGATACCGCGGCTTGGCTCATCCAAAAGGATAACCTTCGGCTCAGTCGCCAGCATCTTGCCGATAACGACCTTCTGCTGATTGCCGCCAGAAAGCGAACCGATTGCGGCTTCGCCACCATCCGTCTTGATGTGAACGTTCTTGATCGACTGATCGACGATGTTCTTTTCACGCTTTCTCGAGGTGAAAAGCCCTTTCGTCATTTCGCCAATGCTTGCAAGCGACAGGTTACGGCCAACCGTCATCGTTTGCACAAGACCGTCGCGCTGGCGATCTTCCGGTACGAGAACCAGACCCTGATCGATGCGCTGCGCAATCGTGAGGCCCGCTACGTCCTGACCTTTAAGAAGAATGCTGCCCGAACTTGCTTTCAGACGACCCGCAACGGTTTCGAGAAGCTCGGTACGACCTGCCCCCATCAAACCGTAGATACAAACGATCTCACCGGCGCGCACATTGAGCGACATATTATCAACAAGTGCGAAATCGCCCGACTTATCCTGAACGGTAAGACCTTCAACGGAAAGTGCGACATCGCCCCATTCATAACCAGTCGGAGGTGAGCCAAGGTCGAAGTTTTCGCCAACCATGTTGCGAACGATCCATTCAAGATCAATGTCAGCGCGTGGGGCGTAAGCCGTCATTGCACCATCACGCAACACAACCGCATGATCGGTGATCTGCAAGGCTTCTTCGAGATGATGCGAGATGTAAACGATGGCAACACCACGCGCCGTCAGGTCACGAATGACCTTGAACAGCACTTCAACTTCGGAAGCACTCAACGCCGAAGTCGGCTCATCCATAATCAGAATGCGGGAATTGACCGAAAGCGCACGTGCGATTTCGACTACCTGCTGCTGACCAAGACGCAGTTCTTCAACAGGCGTCAGCGGATCAATGTCTTCTTCAAGCTCTGCAAGCAATTCGCGGGTCAGGCGCTCTTCTTCTGCGAAGTTCACGCCCGATGCACCACGAATTTCGCGGCCCATGAAGATGTTGTCGCGCACATTCATGTTGGTCGCGAGGCTCAATTCCTGATGGATGATCGAAATACCGCGATCACGGGCTTCCGATGAGGAATTAAACGTGACAGGTTCGCCATCAAGAATGATCGTGCCTGATGTCGGCTGAATAACGCCCGACAGAACCTTCATCAGCGTCGACTTGCCAGCACCATTTTCGCCAAAAAGCGTCGTGACCTGACCGCGACGGATTTCAAAATTCACGCCCTTGAGCGCGTTGATACGCCCATAAGCCTTGGCAACATCATGTGCGGAAAGAACGACTTCGCCGTGCTTGCCTTCAACTTTGGTTTGAACGGTCATTTTACTTCAAACCCCACCGGCGTAACCAGCCAGTTTTTAGGATTAACAAGCTTGAAAACGCCCGTCACTGTCACTGTCTTGCCGACGAGATTATCGACATCAACGCCTTCAAGAACCTGTTTCTTCATCTCATTGTTGAGAGCAGAACCAGCGTTCTGGAATTCGATCTGGTTTTTGAACTGACCAAATTCGATTGTTCCCGTCGCGTCACGTAGATCAGTGCCGTTGACTGCAGGACCAGTCTGAACGCGGATAGCCATGCCTTCAGGGAAACCATCGACCTTGATGACATTGTAGTTGGACTTACGTTCTTCGACAGTGCCGGTGAACTTAACCGGAATCACCGGGTTCACGCTGCCAACGCCGTATTTTTTGCCGGCTGCGTCTTTGTCGGCAGCAAGTGCCGTACCAACTTCAACAGCATCGGCTGCACGTTCCTCAACGCTGGCCTTAACCTTTGGGAACTCTGCCGCACCATAGGCGTCAGGCGAAAAGACCTGCTGGCGCACATCGGCATCAGAACCGATCTTTACGACCTTCGTGTCAAATCCAATTGCACCGATAACCACCACCGCAGCGATCACGCTCCAGAGGACGGCGCGACTTGATTTGGCGGGCTTTGGTGTAACTTGATTAGCTTGTGTACTCATTATCAAACGCCTTCAGCAAATTCTGCCGGATTGTCGTTATAGAAACGGATGATGCGGTTAGGCCTATGCAGCCTCATGACTGCGCGGATGATGCGTAACCTTAGCGACCGCGAAATATCGGGAAGCCAAAGGGGCAAAACAAACAGGAGCAGAAATCTGAAACATAAATCCTCCGCATGTTGCCGGCACCGCCCCTCCGCGTAGCCTGGAAACAAAGATGCCGCCGTCATGATCTATGATAGCAGCATGTTATCAACTCCAATAATCATGTTATAAAGACATATAACTGTCAATCAGGACTTTTTGAAACGCGTTCCATTTTGCACATTTGAACGCCAAAAATACACACGACTCCTGCGAATTTGATCATAAAGGCCGACGTGAATCCTCCATGCTTCATAAAGAGAAGCAGTAGGGAGTGCAGCAAGCAATTAAAATAATTCCATATTAAAAACAGCTATTTAGAATATTTCCGGTACAAAAACATACGTGTATTACATTGCATTCAACTCATCCGAGCCATGATTTTCACCGGCAAAATTCGCCTCCATCACCTTTTGGTGAAAAAAAATGCTTGTGCACAAAAATTTTACAGACAGGCCCGTGTCGTTATGTTATCTCAACTATACGCGAAAGCCTATTTTGATTAAAATGATGGGCAGCGAGCGACAAATTTCGTCGCGGGAGGAAATCCAAATGTCCGTTAAGGACCACATTGGGAAAGCGTAATTCAGTCATGCGTGGTCAAGGTGATATAATCATCGGCATCGACGCGGGCACGTCCGTCGTCAAGGCTGTGGCATTCGACCTGAACGGTCGTCAACTCGATTCGGCGGCTGTCCGCAACAAATACGAAACCGGCGAACATGGCGCGGTGACGCAGTCACTCTCCCAGACATGGGAAGATTGCGCCAAAGCTCTACGCGGTCTTGCAGAAAAAATTCCAAATCTAAGCACCCGTACCGCGGCTGTTTCCGTTACCGGACAGGGCGATGGCACATGGCTAGTTGGCCGCGACAACAAGCCCGTCGGCGATGCGTGGATATGGCTGGATGCGCGGGCCGCCAATACTGTTACCAAACTTGCAGCGGGACCGATGAACCGTGCGCGCTTTGAAGCGACCGGCACCGGGTTGAACACCTGCCAGCAAGGCACCCAAATGGCGCATATGAACAGTTTCGTGCCGGAACTGCTCGATAATGCGGAAGTCGCCCTTCATTGTAAGGACTGGCTTTATCTCAATCTCACCGGCGTCCGCGCCACAGACCCCTCGGAAGCCAGTTTCACGTTCGGCAATTTCCGCAATCGTCAATATGATGATGTGGTTATTGAAGCACTCGGCCTGATTAAGCGCCGCAATCTGCTGCCCGAAATCGTGGATGGCACTCTGACGCAGCATCCTTTGTCCCCCGACGCGGCCGCTGCAACGGGTCTTTTGGCCGGTACGCCGGTGAGTCTCGGCTATGTCGATATGGTGATGACCGCACTCGGCGCTGGCGTTTATTCCGGTACTGCCGATGCAGGTTGCTCGACTATCGGATCGACGGGCGTGCATATGCGTGCGAAGCCTGTTTCCGAGATCAACCTGAATGCAGAAGGTACAGGCTACGTTATCGCGCTGCCAGTTCCCGGCATCGTCACGCAGGTTCAGACCAATATGGGCGCGACGATCAATATCGACTGGATATTGCAGATCGCAGCTGATCTTATGTCGACAGCAGACAAGCCAGTCTCACTAAACGATCTGATCCCGCGCCTTGATGAATGGTTTAACGCAAGCCGTCCCGGCGCATTGCTTTACCATCCTTATATTTCGGAAGCTGGAGAACGCGGACCTTTCGTTAATGCCTTTGCGCGGGCCGGTTTTATAGGGCTTTCAAGCCGCGACCGTTTCCCAGAACTCGTGCGTTCGGTGGTTGAAGGCCTCGGCATGGCGACGCGCGATTGCTACGCCGCGATGGGTGATATGCCTGCTGAGTTGCGTATCACAGGTGGTGCGGCGCGCTCGCGCGCTCTGCGCAGCACGCTTTCCGCAGCCGTGAATGCGCCGGTTCGCGTTTCATCGCGTGAGGAAGCAGGTGCTGCCGGTGCTGCGATGATGGCGGCAGTTGCTATTGGTGCTTATTCCAACATGGAAGATTGCATTGCGGAATGGGTTGCACCTTTGCTCGGCGCTGGCGAAGCACCTGATGCCGCACAGGCACAACGCTACGCAGAACTGTTCGGCGCCTATAAGGACGCCCGACTGGCTCTTACCCCCATCTGGGACAAGCTTGCAGCCGATCGGTAATTCGACAATCGGCTGAGATGACATATTATTTTGCCGGTATTCCGGCATCCGAAGGAGCATGAAATGGCTGAACCGGAAACCTGCGATCTGTTTGTGATTGGCGGCGGTATCAATGGCGCGGGCGTGGCTCGCGATGCAGCCGGGCGCGGCCTCAAGGTTGTGCTGGCAGAAAAAGACGATCTAGCGGAAGGCACTTCATCGCGTTCGGGCAAGCTAGTGCATGGTGGCCTGCGTTACCTCGAATATTACGAGTTCCGTCTTGTCCGCGAAGCACTGATCGAGCGCGAAGTGCTGCTCAATGCAGCACCGCACATCATCTGGCCGATGCGTTTTGTTCTGCCACACAGCCCGCAGGATCGTCCGGCTTGGCTCGTGCGCCTTGGCCTGTTCCTCTACGACCATCTTGGCGGTCGCAAGAAACTTCCCGGTACCCGCACGCTTGATTTGAAGCGCGACCCGGAAGGCACGCCAATTCTCGATCAGTACACCAAGGGCTTTGAATATTCCGATTGCTGGGTGGATGATGCCCGTCTCGTCGTTCTGAATGCTGTTGGAGCCGCTGAAAAAGGCGCAACCGTTCTGACGCGCACGCCGGTGACATCAGCGCGTCGCGAAAAAGGCGGCTGGATCGTTGAAACCAAGAACCGCGATACCGGCGAAGTGCGCAGCTTCCGCGCGCGTTGCATCGTCAATTGTGCTGGCCCCTGGGTAACGGACGTAATCACCAATGTTGCTGGCTCCAACTCTTCGCGCAATGTGCGTCTTGTTAAGGGTAGCCATATCATCGTGCCAAAATTCTGGGCCGGTGCGAATGCCTATCTGGTGCAGAACCACGACAAGCGCGTAATCTTCATCAATCCATATGAAGGCGACAAGGCGCTCATCGGCACCACCGATATTGCTTATGAAGGTCGCGCCGAAGATGTCAGCGCAGATGAAAAAGAAATCGACTACCTGCTCACTGCAGTGAACCGCTATTTCAAGGAAAAGCTGCGTCGCGAAGATGTGCTGCACAGCTTCTCCGGCGTGCGTCCGCTGTTTGATGACGGCAAGGGCAATCCGTCCGCTGTCACCCGCGATTATGTTTTCGATCTCGATGAAACCAATGACGCGCCGCTGCTCAACGTCTTTGGCGGTAAGATCACCACATTCCGCGAACTGGCTGAGCGCGGTATGCATCGCTTAAAGCACATCTTCCCGAAAATGGGCGGCGACTGGACCCATGGTGCACCGCTTCCGGGCGGCGAAATCGCCAATGCTGATTTTGAGACTTTTGCCAACAGCCTGCGCGACAGCTACCCATGGATGCCGCGCAAACTGGCCCTGCATTATGGTCGCCTCTATGGCGCACGCACCAAGGACGTGGTCGCTGGTGCAACTGACCTCTCCGGTCTTGGTCAGCATTTCGGCGGCAATCTTTATGAAGCTGAAGTTCGTTATCTCGTTGCAAAAGAATGGGCGAAGACAGCGAACGACATTCTCTATCGCCGCACCAAGCATTATCTGCATTTGACAGAAGCCGAACGGGCCGCATTCATCGCTTGCTTCGACAACGCTAAAATTGCTGCCTGAGCATGTCGCGGAAAAGTGGGAACCGGTTTTCCGATAACGACATGCTTTTGTAGTACAACCGAGGACACCATGGCCCTTACGCTTTCGCTGAACACCAATCCGCTTGTGAACCGCTTTGCAGAGCCGGATGATCTGATCGAAACCGTTGCGCGCGACCTGCGCCTGCGCGATCTGCAGCTCACGCACGAGTTCATCAATCCAAGCTGGCAGGCTTCGACCATTCGTCGCCTGACCCGCGACATGGACAAGGCATTAGAGCGCACCGGTGTCCGTGTAACGTCGGGCATGACGGGCCCCTATGGCCGCCTCAACCATTTCGGCCATCCGGATGCCGAAGTTCGTCGCTACTATGTCGACTGGTTCAAGACATTTGCCGATATCATCGGCGATCTCGGTGGCAAGTCGGTCGGCACGCAATTCGCGATTTTCACCTATAAGGATTTTGACAATCCTGAACGCCGCGAAGAGCTGATTAAGATTGCGATCGACTGCTGGGCAGAAGTTGCCGAACATGCTGCCGGTGCGGGCCTTGATTATGTATTCTGGGAGCCAATGAGCATCGGTCGTGAATTTGGCGATACAATCGCTGAAAGCATCAAGCTTCAGGATCGGTTGACCGCAGCCAATATGGCAATCCCGATGTGGATGATGGCCGACATTGATCATGGTGATGTCACCTCATCGAACCCCGATGATTTCGATCCCTATGCATGGGCGCGTGCGGTGCCAAAAGTGTCACCGATCATTCACATCAAGCAAAGCCTTATGGATAAGGGCGGTCATCGTCCTTTCACGGCTGCATTCAACGCCAAGGGCCGTATTCAGCCAGAACCTTTGCTGAAAGCCTTTGCCGAAGGTGGCGCAGTGGACAATGAAATTTGTCTTGAGTTGTCGTTTAAGGAACGTGATCCAAACGACCGCGAAGTCATTCCACAAATCGCAGAAAGTGTGGCCTTCTGGGCGCCGCACATTGACACCGGCGCTGGAGATTTGAAAATATAACCACAAGAAAACAATAAAGAATCGGGAGCAGGCAGCACAAAAATGGCAGATGCAGAGGATTCCTTAGCCCTTCGTGCCGCCTGGCTTCACTTTATTGGCGGAATGACCCAATCAGCCGTTGCAAAACGGCTGGGGCTACCTTCCGTGAAAGCGCATCGATTGATCGCCAAAGCGGTTGCAGATGGTGCGGTCAAAGTGACTATCGACGGCGATATTTCCGAATGTATCGGCCTCGAGAACCAGCTCGCCGAAAAATACAATCTCGAATATTGCGAAGTCGCACCCGATCTTGGTGAAGACGACCTGCCCCTGCTCTCCTTAGGCAATGCTGGTGCAGAATTTCTCCGTCGTGAGATTGAACATGGCGACCATGAAGTGATCGGCCTCGGCCATGGCCGCACACTTTCAGCGGCGGTCAGCCACATGCCACGCGTGGCTGCAAAGGATTTGGAATTTGTTTCGCTGCTCGGTGGCTTGACCAGAAACTTTGCAGCCAACCCGCATGACGTGATGCATCGCATTGCCGAGAAGACCGGCAGACCGGCTTACGTGATGCCTGTGCCTTTCTTCGCTAATACCGCAGAAGACCGCGAAGTGCTGCTGGCGCAAAAGGGCGTCACAACGGTATTCGACATGGGTTGCCGCGCGGAATTGAAAATCGTTGGTATCGGCACCGTCGACGCTCATGCGCAGCTCGTCACATCGGGCGTGATTGATTTGGCTGAGATGGAAGAGATTGCTGAATATGGCGCAGTGGGTGAAATGCTCGGTCACTTCTTTGATAAGAATGGCACACGATTGGATACCAAACTGACAGCCCGCACCATCGCAGCTTCAGTGGAAAATGCTGATATGAGCCGCATCATCGGTTTGGCTGGCGGTCTGTCAAAAGCCGAAGCTATTCGCGCCGTTTTGAAAAGCGGTCGTCTTTATGGGCTGATCACTGACGAGCGCACTGCAAAAGCCCTTGTGGAGTAAATCGCGCCTCATTCAACAAAACATCACAAAATAACATTTTATATGGATTATTATGTGATTTTGTGATTTAAGCTTGCGTCATAAGCAACCACGCTTTGAGATCGGAATTTTCGTGAAACGCGACGAAAGAAGACAGGCGATCATCAATCTGCTGATTGAAAATCATGCAGTTGATCTGGATGATCTTGCTGATCGTTTTGCTGTTTCCAAAATGACCATTCATCGTGACCTGGACTCGCTCGAAGAATCCGGTGTGTTGCGCAAAGTTCGCGGCGGCGCGACGATGGATCCCGGCTCGCAATTTGAAAGCGACTTCCGCTTTCGCGTGCAGCAGGACAACGAAGCCAAAATTCAGATGGGCCGCGCTGCCCTTGAGTTGATTGAACCCGGCATGACCGTGATGATCAATGATGGCTCAACGGCGGCAGTTCTTGGTAGCATGCTGGTTGAAAAGCGACCACTGACTGTGATCACCAACAATGCCGTCATCATTGAAAATCTCAAGGGCGAAGCTGGTATCAATCTGATCGCACTGGGCGGCGTTTTCTCGGCAAAGTTTAATGCATTTTTTGGTTTGCTGACCGAAGAAGCGCTCTCCAAGCTCAGTGCAGATTTTGCCTTCATTTCAGCGCCCGCAGTCAACGGACGCCTCGTCTATCACATGGATGAAAATGTCGTTCGCACCAAGCGAGCCATGACTGCATCGGCAACACGCACGTGCCTGCTGGTCAATCACCAACGTTTCCGTCGCACGGCACTTCATGTCATGGCCGATCTTGGTGACTTCGACGCCATCATTACCGATCAGTCTCCCGGTGATGCACTCGTCGCCGATCTGGAGCCAGCCGGTATCAAACTAACAATCGCAGAATAGTTTCTGCGGAACCGCATTTACACAAGCAGAAAGAGCATTCGAGCATGTCCAAATTCTGGGTAGGTACGAGCTGGAAAATGAACAAGACGCTGGCCGAAGCCCGCGTTTTTGCAGAAAAGCTGAAAGAAGCCGATGGCGATCGTTCAGCGGATATTCAGCGCTTTGTCATTCCACCCTTTACCTATGTTCGTGAAGTCAAAGACATTTTGGCCAATACATCGGTCAAAGTTGGCGCGCAGAACATGCACTGGGCTGATCAAGGCGCATGGACCGGCGAAATTTCGCCGCTAATGCTCAAGGATTGCAATCTCGACATCGTTGAGCTTGGCCATTCCGAACGTCGCGCAAATTTCGGCGAAACCAACGAAACTGTTGGCCTCAAGGTTGAAGCAGCCGTTCGTCACGGCCTGATCCCGCTTATCTGCATTGGTGAAACGCTCGAAGACCGCGAAAGCGGACGCGCTGCGGAAGTGCTTGCTGAAGAAGTGCGCGGCGCACTTTCCAAACTTTCGGATGAACAGAAGAAAGCCGAAATCCTGTTTGCCTATGAGCCTGTGTGGGCAATTGGCGAAAACGGCATTCCAGCCTCGGCAGATTACGCCGATGCCCGTCAGGCCGAAATTATTGCTGTTGCGGAAGGTATCCTTGGCCGTCGCGTGCCTTGCCTTTATGGCGGCTCGGTCAATCCCGGCAATTGCGAAGAACTCATTGCCTGCCCGCATATCGACGGCCTGTTCATTGGTCGTTCGGCATGGAACGTGGAAGGCTATCTCGACATTCTGGCGAAATGCGCCAAAACCATCAAAGCAAATTAAGGAGCAATATCATGAAAGTAGCAGTAGCAGGCGATAGCGCTGGCGAAGGTCTGGCCAAGGTTCTTGCAGATTATCTGAAGGATCGTTTTGAAGTGTCCGAAATCTCCCGCACGGATGCTGGCGCAGACACATTCTACGCAAACCTCTCGGACCGCGTTGCATCCGCCGTTCTCGACGGCACCTATGACCGCGCAATTCTGGTTTGCGGCACCGGCATCGGTGTTTGCATTGCGGCCAACAAGGTTCCAGGCATCCGCGCAGCGCTGACCCACGACACCTATTCGGCAGAACGTGCAGCACTTTCCAACAACGCGCAGATCATCACCATGGGCGCACGCGTTATCGGTTCGGAAGTTGCAAAGACCATTGCTGATGCGTTCCTTGCACAGACCTTTGACGAAAATGGGCGTTCGGCTGGCAATGTTGACGCGATCAACGAAGTCGACGCCAAGTACAACAAGTGCTGATTGTCTGAACAACGTCCCAAAACACAAAAAGCGGCGGGGAAACCCGCCGCTTTTTTGTTGCCGTAAATTGCAATTCTTAGCTGAACTTCGGGTCCAGCGAACCATCGCGATAACGCTTTGCCATATCCGACAGCGGGATTGGACGAATTGACTGAGCATGGCCAGCGGTGCCGAACTGTTCGAAGCGATCCTTGCAGAGCTTGGTCATCGCAGCCATTGCAGGCTTGAGATACTTACGTGGATCGAACTCGCTCGGGTCTTCCTGCAACACGCGGCGGATTTGGCCCGTCAGCGCCATGCGGTTATCGGTGTCGATGTTGATCTTGCGCACGCCATGCTTGATGCCGCGCTGGATTTCTTCAACAGGCACCCCCCAGGTTGGCTTCATCTTGCCGCCGTACTTGTTGATGATTTCCTGCAAATCTTCCGGCACCGAAGACGAGCCATGCATAACAAGATGCGTGTTTGGCAACTTACGATGGATTTCCTCGATCACGTTCATGGCAAGCACAGAACCGTCCGGCTTGCGGCTGAACTTGTAAGCGCCGTGCGAAGTTCCCATAGCGATTGCAAGCGCATCGACCTTGGTTTCGCGAACAAATTTCACAGCTTCATCCGGGTCTGTCAGAAGTTGGTCATGTGAAAGTTGACCTTCCGCACCGTGGCCGTCTTCTGCTTCACCCATGCCGGTTTCGAGCGAACCGAGAACACCAAGCTCGCCTTCAACCGAAATGCCGCCAAGATGGGACATTTCGCTGACCTGGCGTGTAACGGAGACGTTGTAGTCCCAGTCAGCAGGCGTCTTGCCGTCCGCCTTGAGCGAGCCGTCCATCATGACGGATGTAAAGCCAGCCTGAATTGCGGTCATGCAAGTGGCGGCTTCGTTGCCATGATCGAGATGCACGCAAACCGGGATATGCGGGTAGATTTCAGTGACCGCATCCATCATGTGACGGAGCATAATGTCGTTCGCATAAGAACGCGCACCGCGTGACGCCTGCAGGATAACCGGCGAATTGGTCGCGTCGGCAGCTTCCATAATAGCAAGCGCCTGTTCCATGTTATTGATGTTGAAAGCCGGAACGCCATAGCTATGTTCAGCAGCGTGGTCGAGCAATTGACGGAGCGTAATACGTGCCATCTGAGTTTCCTCCTAATTAGAGCATGTCGCGGAAAAGTGGGAACCGGTTTTCCGATGACGACATGCGTAGAAATAAAGAACTAGAGCGAACGCGCGTAATATTCGCCGAGAACATCGACTTCTTCCGCAACGCCAAACACCAGCGCGCTGCGCTCGTGATAGGTTTCAGGAATAATATCGAGAATCGGTGTGGAACCATTGGTCGCCTTGCCACCAGCCTGCTGGCTGAGGAAAGCAATTGGATTGGCTTCGTAAACGAGGCGCAGACGGCCCTTTTCATAGCCCGGACGCGCATCGTCCACGTAGAAGAAGATGCCGCCGCGCTGCATGATGCGATGCATGTCGCCGACAGCTGCACCCAACCAACGCATATTGAAATTGCGTCCGCGTGGACCGTCCTTGCCGTTGTAGCAATCATCGACATAGGCCTTCATACCAGCCGACAGGTGACGATATACGGATGCGTTATAGGCGAGATCTGACGTACGTTCAGGGAGTGTCACATTTTCACGCGTGATCTGGAAGATACCGCTGACAGGATCGAGCGTCGCGAAAATCACGCCTTCCCCAACCGAAAGCGCAAGATCAATCGAGTTGCCGAACGAGACATAGCCTGCCGCCAGCTGGCGATTGCCCGGCTGCAAAAACGGCTCGTCAACATCAGCAGGAAAAATCGAGAAAATGGTGCCAAGTGGTGCGCCAAGGCCAACATTGCCCGATCCGTCAAGCGGGTCGATTGCGACAGCGACCAGACCATCGGCTTTGCCCGGAACCGGAAGTTCTGCTTCTTCAGACAGTACCGATGCAGCGCCTGCCGCAATCAGCAGTTCTACAAAGAGATTATGCGAACCAACGTCAATGCTTTTTTGCTGGTCGGAATCGCTATTAACGCCGACGAGCTTGCCCGGATTCCCTGGAAGCGAGCCGCGCGCGATGCGACCAGCGAGACGACCTGATCCAGCCAAGATTGCCTTGATCACATTGCTTGTTGCGAGACGCAAGTGATCTTGGCCTGCCCATGTATCAAGATATTCGCCAACAGATTGCAGATTGATAACATCTGTATCGCCAGCCAAAACGAGCGGCGCGTAATTACCTACCATTGTCATTCGCCCTGCTCCCGAAGAAGCTGCGTTTGTGGCATGCAGACTGCACGCTGGGTTTTGTTAAAAGCGGGGGAAGCGGAACTCATTTACTGGCAATCTCCATGCAGATGTCTTTAAGACACGCCCTTATTGGGCTGAGACATGCCGGACGTAACACCGTTTTGAGATCATAACAATAATCCCACTAACATTATAACGATTGAAATGTGATATCGTGTTTTAAAATCATGTTAATTACGGATATGCGGCGTCATTTCCCCAAGCGGAAGGCACATTGAAACGCAAAACGAGTCACGAAGTCATTGAATGACTCACATTTTATGGAAAAACAGGAGAATTATAACATCTCAGTGTGAGAAGATTCCAAGCGCGTTGAGAAGCGGAGAGAATTTCAAACCATTGTGCTGAAAAATAATCAGCTTCGGTTTTATATATTTGTTGCGGCGCTGTAAGCACCGCTCGCTCAGCAAGGAGATGCTCTATTCCGGCTTTTTCTTATCGGGATTGTAGGTGACGAAAAAACGAAAAGATGCCCACAGGCCAAGCGCACCGAACAACATGGCCCAACCGATGCTTCCCATGAAAACTTCGAATGCAGCCCAAGCGAGACAGCTACCCGCGATTAAAACCCGTGTCCACAAGGGACGAAAGCGCGGATCATCAAACTCAAACATCTTTTAGCCTTGCTATGCTTAACGTAGTCACATCATGCATAGATGATTTGAGACTAAGATTAAACCACTTCGATCACGTCAGAAAATAATCAATCGAAAATTTGGAATGATCTGTATGCTCAAAAGGGTAAAATATGGCACGCTGTCAAATTATTTGAGAAACTAATTTCTTGTTAGTATGTGATTAGCAGATCATGATTGGCTCTATGGATCAATCATATTACATAAATATCGCAATCGCACTGCTTCCATTTATTTTTTGGATAGCAATACTATTCCTGCTTTCTTCACCATTTAGAATGGCATCACAAGCAAACTTATCTCCCGCCGATAACAAAGATATTGCCGACGACATTTATACAGAGAATTGCGTAATTATACCTTACGGCTTGATATTCCCAATTTATTATAGATCGAATTCTGGTCTGCAGAAATTTGGATGATAAACGTAAGTTTTCTATTTTAAATAAATGATATCTAATCTGTAAGAAAATGTAACAGAGGGAAGACTTTTTCCGTCTATTATTCGCAAATACATCAACGTCAGCGAGAATTTACAGTCCAGAAATTCTGCCAATCCTGAAGTTTTAAATAGTCGCTTTCATCGGTCTCGGAATGTGGAGCACAGAGCTTAGTCCATGACTTTCACGATACCGGCGAGGAACTATTGGAGGCTTTGTCAGAGGGACGCATAGACCTTGCCTATAACGTGCCTTTGTCTGATGTCAGCAAATGGCATTACGATGCCGCGAAATTTGCCGTAACAGTGCCTCAAGATTATGTGGTTGCCCTGGACTGCGCTCATCCCAGAACGAAGTGAACATCGCCGAACAAGCGATCATGTTTGTCCTATCCCCCTGACGGACAAACGATACTTCGACAATCTGGCTTAGTAGCAAATGCCAGTCGTTCTAAAATAACATCACTAAAAGCCATTGAACTAGGTTCAGAGCTTTTAGTCTATCTTGATGGACTTAAGCGGAGCCGCCTTCTCGATACATGGTTCCAGCTAATCATCCACGACTAACCAACACAAACCCCACCGACCAAACACCGTTTCCGTAACTATCTAAAAAGGCCAAAGATATTTAATCCCTGGCCTTTTTAATCACTTAAATAAGCCCTTCTTCCTTAAGAGCTTTCTGCACAGCGGGGCGACCCATAACTCGTTCACGAAGAGCAAGCGCCTTAGGATAAGCTGAAAGATCGACTTTCATCAGCAAGCCCCAGCCAATAATGACGGCTGCATAAGCATCCGCTTGCGTGAACTCCGTACCAAGCCAATATGGATGGCCTTCACCAAGCATAGCTTCAAACTGGCTCATACGGCGATTGATTGACCCTACTACAGAAGCCTTGGCCTCATCAGAAAGATTTGGCGCAAACAGACCACCAAAAGCAACGTGCAGATCGCCACAGAAACCGAGTGCTTCCTGCAAGCGAGCGCGTTCAATCGTGCCATAAGCTGGTTTGAATGCAGCTACATCGGAATGATCTCCGATATATTGCAGGATTGCTGAATTTTGGGTGATGACTTTACCCGGCTCAACTTCGATAGCTGGGACTGCACCGCGCGGATTAATCTTCAAATACTCTGCACCACTTGCAGTCTTCTTTTCCTTCAAATCAACTGTTTCGAGATCGTAGGTAAAACCTGCTTCGCTCAAAACGATATGAGGGGCAAGAGAACAAGCTCCCGGCTTATAGTAAAGCTTCATGATAGACTCCGTTGCAATTCGATTCGAACGGTTCTTATCACTTTTAAATAAAAGAAAAATATTGATTACAATCACAAAGTTGGGAGGTATTTTTATCTATTGGGAACACCAACAACAATCATTATTCTAATTCAAAAGCAGGGCAGCGCCCTTTGCAGCCAAAGCTAGGCTGTGTTTACAAGCAAGCCGCGTAAAATCGTGGTGGTGATTGTTTTCGCTGCTTTCACATAATCGGCTTCTACGAGCTTATCAACATCAAGCGCATCACAGGCGAGAGCTTCAAACTCGACATAAAATTGGGTTGCTGACCACAGCAGAATGAACAGGTGCCGCGCATCGACTGGCATGATTTTGCCCGATGCTGCCCATGCGTCGATGACGCTCGCCTTTTCAGCCGTGACCCTGCGCATGTGTTCACGCGCATCGAGCGAGAGATGCTCCGCCCCCTGTAAAATCTCATTGGCAAACAGACGCGTTTCGGCTGCATTTTCCCATGCATGAGTGAGCTTGGCGCGAACATAGGCTTCGATGGCTTCTGCTGGTTCACGGTCAGCTGAAATGTGCTTGAATGCATCATCCCAACTATGAATCAGCCGGTCGATTGCTGCGTTGTAAATCTCTTCTTTGGATGAGAAATAATAATAGACATTTCCCTTTGGTAATCCCGAAGCTTTGGCAATTTCAACTATGCGCGCACCATCAAGCCCCTTTCGAGAAAATATCTCCACAGCGGCGGTCAATATCTTGAGGATGTTGCGCGCTCTGATCGTTTCATCAGAAACCACCTGATCTTCAGGTTCCACTTCCGCCGATCTGCTATGTTCTGCCATTGGTTATCCCATTGTTTTCAAGTGCTTTTCTGAGATTAATCATCCCAGTCAGACATGCGCGCGCATCCACTGGTCTACTCATACAACAGTAAGAGACCAATAGAATCGAGTGACCAATAAAAAAGAAGTTGACAAAATGGTCAACTTCTTTCCATAAAAAGCTGACAAAACGGTCAGGTTCTTAAAATTGCCTGACTACCGCAACCTTGGGGAGGGTGCGAATGACTGTGCGGTTAAAAACTGCAATGGAGGAATTTCTGTCAGATTGGCCCGCCGATCTGCCTGAGCCATGGCGCGTACTTCTCGGCAATGTTGCCCTTGATTTTGATGGCATTGCGCCAGAACTTGAGCTGGAAATCTGGGAGCCGATTTTTCCGGTTCGCCGCGGCAAACACTTTCCGGGAATGCCGGTCGCTACGCATTGCCTGCGCGCCTTTGATGGTATTTCGCCTGATGATGTTCGCTGCGTGGTTCTCGGACAGGACCCGTATCCTGAGCCAGGCTTTGCAACCGGGCGCGCCTTCGAAGCGGGTAATCTGGCTGGTTGGAATGAACTCAACAAGATGTTTTCTAAAAGCATCCGCGCTTACACGCAGCAGATCGTTGCCGCGCGCACCGGAGATTTGTCCTATGCGCGCAGTTTTGCGGATTGGCCGAAGACTTTAGATGCGATTGAAAGTGGCACGGTTGAGTTGGAACATCCTTCCACTATTGCGGATCGCTGGGTTTCTGAGGGTGCACTGCTCCTCAATGCGTCTCTGACGCTTACGCGCTTCCGGGTCGATGTGGATGCGCATCAGTCTCAGGGGCATCTCGTTCTCTGGCGTCCATTGATCGTGGCAACTCTGCGTGTGCTCGCAGCACGCGGTAAACAACTGGTGTTTCTGGGCTTTGGTGATGCTGCCGAACAGGCACTTAAACTTGCAGGCATAGACGAAACCATCGGTGGCAACCTGCGCTGCGTTCTGCGCGATCATCCGGCATTTGCGGACAATGTTTTGTCCCGTCCCAATCCATTCATTCTCTGCAATGATTTTCTGAAGGAGATGGGTGCTGAACCCATCAATTGGTAACATGGCTGCAACGGCAACATTTGATTACATCATCATCGGTGCAGGTTCCGCTGGTTGCGTTCTGGCCAACCGTCTTTCAGCGGATCCGACCAATAAGGTGCTGCTGCTGGAAGCGGGCGGAAAAGATCTTAATCCGCTGTTCCGCCTTCCTATGTTGATGGGAAAGCTGTTTCATTCGGGCATTTACAACTGGCATTATCACACCGAGCCTGAACCACACCTCAATGATCGATCGCTCTATTGGCCTCGTGGCAAAGTGCTTGGCGGTACATCGACCATCAACGGCATGATCTATGTCCGTGGCAATCGTCATGATTATGATCGCTGGTCGCAGATGGGCGCGACAGGCTGGTCTTATGATGAAGTACTGCCTGCATTTCTTCGTTCCGAAACCCATGTGCAGCGCAAAGATGCCTTTCACAACACAAAAGGCGAACTGACTGTTTGCCGTGCGCGCGGCTGGAATGGCTTGCTGAATGTTTTCAACCAAGCAGGCGAACAAGCTGGTTATCCGCTCAATGATGATTTTAATGGTGAAGAACAGGAGGGCTTTGGCCGTTACGACTTTACCATCACCACAGGTAAGCGCTGCTCTACAGCCTATGCTTTTCTGCGCCCGGCTAAAAAGCGGCCAAACCTGACCATTATCACCCGCGCTCATACGCGGCGTATTCTGATTGAAAATGATCGTGCTATTGGCGTTGAGTACAGCCGCAAGGGCAAAGTGGCTAGGGTCCATGCTGACCGCGAGGTTATCCTGTCGGCGGGTGTGGTCAATTCTCCGCAAATCCTGATGCTGTCCGGTATTGGTGCAGCAAGTGAGCTCACAGAACATGGCATCAAAGTCGTAAAAGACCTGCCCGGTGTTGGCAAAAACCTTCAGGACCACGTCGATTGCGTGATGGCTTACGAATGCCCGGAACCGGTTACGCTTTATTCCGATCTGCGCGCCGATAAACTGACATGGTCGGTTATTCAAGGGATGCTGTTTGGGGAAGGTATCACCACGACCTTCCCCTATGAGGCAGGCGCATTTGTTAAATCACGTACCGATCTGGCCGCTCCTGACATTCAGCTTCATTTCATGCCTGCGCTTGAAAAAACCGCAAATCTGCACTTTCCAAATCCGTTCAAAAAAGAGCGCGTAGAAGCCAATCATGGCTTCTCGCTGCGTGTTGGCCCGGTCAATCCGGAAAGCCGTGGCCAGATTAGTTTGCGTTCCGCTGATCCGATGGATCGCCCGCGCATCAATGCCAATTATCTGCAAACCGAGTTCGATATTCGCACCATGATCAATGCAATCCGCATGACGCGCGATGTGATCAAGCAAAAGGCGTTCGATAAATATCGGGGCAAGGAGCTTGCCCCCGGACCGGACGTTGAAAGCGATGCAGAGCTAACCAAATGGCTGCGCGCCAATGCGATGACCACCTTTCATCCGGTTGGAACTTGCAAGATGGGCAATGACCCGATGGCCGTGGTTGATGCGCGGCTTAAAGTTCACGGCGTGGAAGGTCTGCGTGTCGCAGACGCGTCAATCATGCCAATTATTTCGAGTGGCAACACCAACGCTCCCGCGATCATGATCGGCGAGCGCGCTGCCGAATTCATTTTAGAGGAGGCATCCCTGTGATCGTCGAACATCGCACATATACTTTCAAACCCGGTACGGTCGATGGCTGGCTCAAGAAATATGAGACAGAAGGCTTGCCGATCCAGAAGCGGCATCTCAATACGTTTCTCGGCCTTTATGTCAGTGAAATCGGACATTTACACCGCACGGTGCTCATGTGGCGCTATGACAGTCTTGCTGATCGCGAAGCACGTCGCGCCGCGATGTATGCCGACCCTGAATGGCAGACATTCATCGCTGGGGTGTGGGCACTCGATGCTATCCAGACGCAGGATGTGATGATTATGAACCCGGCTTCGTTTTCGCCGGGCGCTTAAAAGCAAAAGCCTAAGGGCGGCGCTACAGTCGCCCCAATAATAACTCGGATAATGAACTTCCAGAGCAAGGAAACGGGAACATGACGAACAAGCAATCAAACGAAATAAATATTCTGCGCCATGCGATTGATCGCAGAAGCTTTCTTAAAACCTCAGCTGGTTTGGCTGCATTCAGCATGACCAGCGGTCTGATGACCGCAGCATCTTTTGCGGCAGGTGGCCTTGTAGCGCTCGTGCATACTCAAGCAGCTGGTGACGCAAGTGCTGTGGATTCGATGATTGCCAAGCTAAAACAGCTTTCAGAAGAGCAAGGCTTTCAGTATCGCGCAGTCTATGCACAAGACCCTGCCACTTACGAAACCATATTCCGCACTTTAGGCGACGCGGGTGCTACCGTAATCGTTTCAACATTCAATGAAGTGGCGGAACCATTCAAAGCGCTTGCTCCATCCTATCCGAATACAAAATGGGTGCAGCTATTCGCTGATCCGTTTGAGCCAGCAATTCCGAATGTCGTCACGGTTTCTTATGATTATTATCTCGGTTGTTATTTGTCGGGCATTTTTGCAGCGCGTCTGAGCAAAACCGGCAAGCTCGGCTTCATCGGTGGCGTATCTATTCCTCCGATCAATGCTGACTATAATGCATTCAAGGCAGGCGCATTGTCTGTTCGCCCTGATGCATCGGTTGCCGTTGCTTTTGCAGGTTCATTTCAGGACCCGGCAAAGGGACAGGAAATTGCCACGCAGATGTATTCGAGCGGCATTGATTTCATCCAGACCGATGCAGCAGCAACCGATTTCGGCATTATTGCAGCTGCAAAAGAAGGCGAAGGTCGTCTGGTAAGTGTCCTTGATCCGGCGCAGTTCCCACAAGGTCCGAAGAATGTCATCTCGATCGTCGGTCTTGATTTTGGCACTTCACTTTATAACGAAGTGAAGAAAGCCAATGGCAGTGATTTTGCGGGTGGTACCCACGAGCACACAGGTCTTGGAACCGGCGTTATCGATTTCATCCTGTCGCCGCTTTTCGCGCAGGAAGGCCCGGCTGACCTCGTCGCCAGAGCGAAGGAAGTTGAACCGGAAATTGCAGCCGCGCGCGCCGCAATTCTGGACGGATCACTGAAAGTTCCCTTCAACACAACGCTCTGACCGGATCTGCCGCAATGACCAAGGCCAGCCAGCCCATATTTGAATGCCGCGATGTGACCGTGCGATACGGTCAGATCGTTGCACTCTGCGATGTCGGAGCCGTCTTCGAGCGTGGAAAAATCCATGCCGTTGTAGGCCAGAATGGCGCAGGAAAAACCACTTTCGCCAGAGTTTTGGCTGGCCTTGTTCGCCCGGCATCGGGCGAACTCAGAATAGATGGACGCCCAATCGTGGGCGGCAATGTCAAAGACGCCCGCAACATGGGTGTTGAACTGGTGCATCAGAGTTTTGCGCTGCCGCCGTCTTTCACTGTGGCGGAAGCGATGCAGTTTGGTGCTCAAGGCGGCGGTCTGTTTTCCAAAGGCAAACTGGAGAGGCGCTGGCAACCGCATCTCGACGCGCTTGATGTCAAAGTGAAAGCCAGTCAGCGCATTCGTGATTTGGCAGTTGAAACGCAACAGGGTGTGGAAATCGCGCGAGCGCTTGTTTCGGAAGCTAAGCTTCTCATCCTGGATGAGCCAACAGCAGTTTTATCGCCAGAAGGTGCGGACAAGCTTTTTGAGCGGGTTCGCCGTCTCAAAGAGCGCGGTGTCACCGTCATCCTGATCCTGCATAAAATACGCGAAGTGCTGGCAATCGCCGATACGGTTACGGTGCTGCGCGGCGGAAGGCTGGTTGACGGTCCGCTCCCATGCGATGCGATTGATGCCGATAAGCTTGCAGAGCTGATCATTGGTGCAAATGCGGCTAAAAATCTTAATGCCGACGACAAGGCAGCGCTGACTGGCAGCACGATTGTTACCCATACGCATGAAAATGAGAATGTCGTTGCAGGAAAAACTGCACCGATATTGCGTATGAATAAGGTATCGACGCGCCCCGATCCGGAAGGACCGGCGCTTGATCATGTTGATCTCGAAATTCGTCCCGGTGAAATCATCGGCGTTGCAGGTGTTGAGGGCAACGGACAGCGGACACTCGTTCGCGCAATCGCTGCTATGGCCGATGTCGTTGAGGGCACGATTGCGTTAGATGATAAAGAGCTGACCGATGCGCCGCTCGCAGCACGACGGGCAGCCGGACTTCGCATCATTCCTTTTGAACGCAATGTCGAAGGTCTGAGCCTGACCAGTTCGCTTTGGGAAAACTGGGCCGCGCGCAATCTTCTTCAGATGCCGCTTCTGTCGACGATCAACCCTTCCGCAATTCGCAAAGAATGTGATGCTGCCCTCAAACAATGGGACGTGCGCTATTCGGAAGTGGGGCAGCGCGCCGGTTCACTGTCTGGTGGTAATGCGCAAAAAGTGATCCTCTCGCGTGAAATGGACGAGGATGCGCGTCTCATTCTTGCTGCCCAGCCGACACGTGGGCTGGATATTGGAGCCACCTCATTTGTCTGGGATTCCATGCGCAAAGCAAGGGCGCGGGGATGCGGGCTGATGTTTATCTCATCTGACCTTGATGAAATCTTTGACATTTCGGATCGCGTGATTGTCATGCTGTCGGGACGCATCGTCGCTGAATTCCGGCCACCCTATGATCTTGCCGCGGTTGGCGCCGCCATGACAGGAGTTCATCGATGATCGACCGGTTTGTTTCCGTTTTTCGTGCGCTGATCTTCATCCTGATTGGTCTCGCATTATGTGGCATCATTTTTCAGGCCGCAGGCTATTCGACTGGACTGATGTTCCAGTCGATTGCTGAAGGCGCATTTTTAAGACCCGGTGCACTGCAACAGGCTCTACGCTGGGGCTTGCCGCTGTTCATTACGGCTGTAGGTGTCGCAGTTTCTTTTCGCGCTGGTTATTTTAACATTGGCGCGCAAGGACAGTTCTACATGGGTGCCATTGCCGCTGCTTTCACGGCGGAATGGTTGAATGGTGCGCCTGCGCCGGTTCTTATAACGGCCTGCTTTCTTGCTGGGATGACCGGCGGCGCATTATGGGCCTTGTGGCCGGGGCTTTTGCGGCTCAAATCGGGGGCGGACGAAGTCATCACGACGCTGATGGGCAATTTCATCGCAGGTCTGTTTCTGCTTTACGTGACGGCGGGGCCACTCAAAGACCCGTCTGGAACCGGACAGCAGGCATCAAGCCGACCGCTTGCAGGCAATTATCGTATCAGTGACTCGCTCGGGCTTTCGCCAACCATCATTGCAATTGCTGTAATCGTGGGCCTTGCCATGTGGTTTCTGGTCAACCGTACGGCTTTTGGCGTCCTGTCCGGGCTTGCTGGACGCAATCCGACAATGGTGCAATGGCAGGGCGCGCGCACATGGCGCATCGGGCTTGCGAGTTTTCTGCTCAGCGGCGCACTCGCCGGTCTTGCCGGAACAATAGAATTTATGGGGCCGAACGGTCGTATCACGGGCGGTTTCCTGCCGGGGCACGGCTTTACCGCAATTCTGATCGCACTCGTTGCCAATTTCTCCGTGGTCGGAACGGCGTTTGTTGCGCTGTTTTTCGGTGGGCTAGCCTCGGCAGCTTTGTATCTGCCGATCATGGCGGGCCTGCCGTCATCAGCCATCGATATTATCAATGCGGCTATCGCTCTCTTTATCACTGCAAAATCCAGTGTCGTTGACCGGATAGCAAAACTCGGAGGACGGATATGGAAGACTTCGTAATTGCTATCCTGCGCTCAGGTACGCCGCTGATATATGTCACCCTTGCGGGTGTTATCGCGCAGCGGACCGGCGTCTGGCATCTTGGTCTTGAGGGTCTGATGATCGCTGGTGCCTGCGCAACGATCGTTGGCATTGTGCTCACACAATCGATCTGGTCAGCGCTTCTGATTGCCATTGCCGTCTGCATTGTTGGTTCAATATTGTTCTGGTTCGTGGTTGAAAAACTCAAAGCCAACCAGATCATCGCTGGTCTGGGGCTGACGGGATTAGGCCTAGGCGGAACAGCACTTGCCGTTCAGTCAATTTTTGGCACACAGGCCGCAGTCAGTGCACCTTTCGGTCTGCCGCGTATCGGTCCTGCCTTCGGCGCTTACGGCTCTCTTTCGATCCTCGTACTTCTCATGCCGTTTGTGGTATTTGCCATGTGGGTTGTCTTACGACGCACGCGTTTTGGCTTGCGTCTGGCGGCAGCAGGGGAACACCCTTTTGCAGCGCGTAGCGTTGGTATTAATCCCGCCTTGATGCGTCTTGTGGCGCTGATGGTTGGCGGCGTTCTATGCGCATTGGCCGGTGCGGAACTTGCCGCCGGAAGCCTTCAGATATTCACCCAGAATATGACCGCTGGTCGCGGATTTATGGGCTTCGCTGCAGTTATCTTCGGCGCTGGTCATCCCATTGGTGCAAGTCTTGCTGCGGTCTTTTTTGCTGTGGTGGGGGCGCTTGGCATCAGGGCGCAGCTGGCTTTTGGCGATCGTGTTCCGCACGATTTGCTGCTTGCTCTGCCCTATATTGCAACGGTTATCGGTATCTGGATCAGTACGCAGATGCGTGGTGGCACCAAGGCTGCCAATGGATTTGGCGAGTTGCGCGATCAGTAATTGTGGGAAGACCTGTCATGGCGATCATAAATCAGACGATCATCAGAAATGCTACCATTCTGACCATGTGCGCGCAGCATGGAAGTCGCCCAGTTAAAGGCGATATTCTGATTGAGAATGGTCGGATTTCAGCAATTGGCAACGGTCTTGCCGCAAAGCCTGATGCCGTTGTGTTTGATGGAAAAGACCGTCTCGTCATGCCGGGGCTTATCAATGCGCATACACATTCAAGCGAGACCTTCTTTCGTGGCCGATATGAAGGCATGCCACTGGAAATCTGGCTACTTTATGCCTATCCGCTGCTGATGGGGCCAGCCATCGGCCAGCGGCTGCTTTATCTGCGCAGCATGCTTCTGGCGATGGAATCTCTGCGCAATGGTGTCACCACCCTGTGCGATGATTTCTTCGATCCGCCTGCACACGATCTTTCCCGGCTTTCAACGGTGTTCAAAGCCTATAAGGATGCCGGTATCCGTGCGAATGTATCGAGCGCTGCGATGAATATTCATACGCTCGATGCACTGCCCTATGCCCGCGAAGTCATGCCGCAAGAATTGCAGGATGCGCTTGATTTCGGTCCGGCCATGTCGGCGGATGCCTATATGGATTATTGCCGTTCGGCTTTCTCATCCCTGCACGGCACGGCGGGCCGTATCAACTTCATGATCGCCCCATCCGCACCGCAGCGCTGCACGCCCGATCTGTTGCAGGCATGCCATGAACTGGCTGTCAAAATGGGTGTGCCATTGCACACGCATGTTCTGGAAACCAAAACGCAGGCCGTGACCGGCCCCGAACTCTACGGCAAAAGCCTGATCGCCTATATGCACGATCTGGGGGTTCTCTCTCGAAATACCACGATTGCGCATTCTGTCTGGGTCAGCGAACAAAACATCGAAAAGATGGGCGATGCGCGTTGTTCTGTTGCGCATAATGCTATTTCCAATCAGAAGCTTGGTGCTGGCATTGCGCCTGTTCGTCAATTGATGAGTGCTGGCGTGAATGTCGGCCTTGGAACCGACGGCGTTTCCTCAAATGATACCGCGCGCATCTTTGATGTGATGCGTGTGGCAGGGCTGATCCACAGCGTATCCGGTCCCGATCACACGCAATGGATCAGGGCTGAAGAAATACTGACCATGGCGACAATCGGCGGCGCACGCAGCGCGATGCTTGAACACGTCACTGGGTCGCTTGAAATTGGCAAGGCTGCCGATTTATTGATCATCGACCTCACAACGCTCAGCTTTACGCCGCTCAACGATATAGCCAAGCACCTTGTCTATTCCGAGAATGGCTCGTCGATTGAGACGGTTATGGTTGCTGGTGAAATCGTCGTTGATAAGGGCGTTATGCGCACAATCGATGAAGCCGCTATTTTAGCCGAAATCCGGGAGCTTGTTCCGGCCCATCTGGCCGAACATGCGAAGCTTGAGCAACGTAACGCAGCGTTTCATTTGACCATGGCCGAAATTCACCGTCGCGCCACGGCAAAAGAAATTGGTATGAACCGGTATGTAAAAAACTAACTGGCTTCTGAATCGTCAGAAGCCAGCTAGTTTAAGTCGCTTGACCAGCTATTATTTTTGAGCTGAATTTACTTTTGCGCTCTGCAAGTCCGCCAAATCCGCAGTAATAGCAGCAGCTTCATTTTGCAGTACATCCTTGGCTTTAGCGCGTGCTTGTTCGATAGCAAGATCAGCACTCAGGCTTCGCTCATTTGCTTGCAATCCATCATCGCTGGAAGATTCTATCTCAGCACTATCTTGTCCACGAGACTTCAGACGATCTGCTCTCGCCTTCATCTCATTACGACGCTCTGTTTCATTGAGCGATATAGATTTTTTTTCGCGATCCTGTTGTAAAGTATCGATATCTTGGACGAAACTCTGGAATTCAGGCTCGTTCTCGACACGTTTACTATGCAGCTGTTGCAGGGATGGGATCAATTTCTTCACATCGCCTGTGGGCTTATATTTTGCAGGCTTAATCTCGGTCCACGGCAGCGCGTTCTTAAAGCTCGATTCTCCGAAACTTTCCAAGTTATAAAGCCCTGGCAACTTAATATCGGGCGTCACACCGCGCAACTGGGTTGTACCGCCGTTAACCCGGAAAAACTGCGCAACCGTAAATTTCAGTTCGCCAAATTGTGGTTCAGGATTGTTTACAACTTCATCTAGATTAACAACTGTCTGGACTGTGCCCTTACCGAAACTCGGCTCGCCGATAACAACACCACGACCATAATCCTGTATTGCAGCTGCAAAAATCTCGGAAGCGGAAGCAGATCCGCGATTAATTAGAACTCCGAGCGGCCCATCCCATGCGGGTACTGGGAGATCGTCGCTTTCAACCTTCACTTCCCCTTTTGCATTGCGCTGCTGAACAACAGGCCCCTTGCCTATAAACAAACCAGTGAGGTCAATAGCTTCTGACAATGAGCCACCACCATTGTTGCGCAGATCGAACAATATGCCATCGACCTTCTCTTTTTTCAGCTCAGTGATAAGCTTCGCAACATCGCGGCTGGCGCTGCGATAATCCTTGTCGCCCTTACGGCGTGCTTCAATATCCTCGTAGAACGCAGGAAGTGTAATCACGCCAATCTTACGGGTGTTATCGCCATCCTTTACGGACAGGATCGTCTGCTTGGCTGCCTGTTTATCAAGACTAATCTTATCACGCACAAGACTGACGATATGATGCGTCGCATCTGGTCCTGCATCTGCTGGTAGGATATCCAGCCTTACAACTGTGCCTTTCGCGCCGCGTATCAACTCCACAACTTCATCGAGGCGCATTCCAACAACTTCTTTGATCGGACCGTCTTTATCCTGTCCTACTCCAACAATTCTGTCACCCACAGCGACCTTACCCGACAACTGTGCTGGGCCACCTGCTACAAGTTCACGAATAGTCGTGTAATCGTCTCTTTCCTGCAAAACAGCGCCAATACCAACCAAAGACAACTTCATAGAAATATCGAATTCGGCGGACGCCTTAGCCCCGAAATAATCCGTATGGGGATCAACCGAAGTCGTATACGCGGCCATAAACGTCTGGAATACATCTTCTGGTTTCGACTTAAAGACACGCGCCAGTGAATTATCGTAACGCTTTCCAAGCGTTTCACGAATGTCGGCGCCATTCTTGCCGGCTAACTTCAAGCGCAGCCAATCGTTCTTAACGCGCTTGCGCCAAAGGTCGTCCCGCTCAGCAGAGGTCTTAGGCCAAGGGCCTTTATCGCGGGCCAGAGGGTAGCTTTCCTCTACGGTGAAATCAAAATTATCCTTGAGCAAGTTGCGCGCATAAGTAATGCGATCAGTAATACGCTCCTGATAAATATTAAAAATTGCAAACGGTATGCTCAAATCCTGCTTCTGGATGGCATCATCGATTTTCTTGCTGCTCGTCATGAAGCTATCGATATCGGATTGCAAAAAGATAAGCCGTTCCGGGTCAAGCGAGTCGATAAATCGATCCATAACCACCGCTGATAGCTTATCATCAAGCGGAACTGGCTTGTAATGGAAACGTGTCAGAAACTCTGACGTCAATTGCGCAGCCTGCATCTGTTGCGGCAGCGGTTCTAATGCTGCTGGCGGCCGAGCTTCTAAAGCATGCGAGCTAGAGCTAAGCGCCAGAAAGAGAAACAGAAAACCAGATATTAATCGTATCACTTTTTATCCATTTCTCTTCATAATGACCATTCAATCAACCAACTATTTGGGGCAACAAGCGTTCTTTGGCAACCTATCTACATTCACTTTTAAGAATGTTTTATCCGCCAGAACCATCCGACCACAGACGCTATATTTTCTATAATCATTCGCCCAAACAAAGATGCGTATTCTGAACCTTAGCATCTATGCCCGACTGATTGACCTTAATTTTTCTTCATGTAACAAATTACTGGAATTGGTCATACAGCAGATCTTGGGCGCTAATATGTACGACTATTGTATTGTGGGAGGTGGCATCGTCGGCTTGGCAACTGCGTTGAAGATTGTCAAAAGCGAACCCGATGCACGCATTCTTCTGTTGGAAAAAGAAGGCTCACTTGCCGCGCACCAGACTGGGCATAATAGCGGCGTAATTCACGCCGGTATCTATTATAAGCCCGGAAGCCTGAAGGCCGAACTTTGCCGGGCTGGCGAACGCATAACAAAGCAGTTTTGCGCTGAAAATAACATTCCCTACCGCACGCCCGGAAAATTAGTCGTCGCAACCAACCAGATGGAATTGCAACGCCTAGCAAATCTCGAAACGAATGCTGCTGCGAATGGTATAACATGCCGACGTTTAACTCCGGCGGAGCTTATCGAACTCGAACCCCATGTTACCGGACTTGGTGCTTTGCTGGTTGAGCAAAGTGGAATTGTTGATTATCGCGCCGTATCAAGAGCTATGGGCGATATGATCAGAAATGCGGGCGGCACGATCATGTTCAACGTGAAAGTTGACCGCATCGAAGAACTTACGCATGCGGTAAGAATCCATACAGACAAGGACGTCTGGGAAAGTCGCCATGTCATTGCCTGTGCCGGGCTTCAAGCCGACCGGCTCGCACAGCGTTCGGGGCAAGCGATAGATTTTCAGATCGTGCCATTTCGCGGTGAATACTACGCTTTGAAGCCTGAACTGAGTAATCTCGTCGAACGCATGATTTATCCCGTGCCCGATCCGTCTATGCCGTTCCTCGGCATTCATTTAACGCCAATGATGGATGGCAAACTGACCGTGGGACCAAATGCTGTGCTTGGCATGTCTCGTGAGGGTTATGCAAAACTCTCAGTCAACCTTCATGACATGGCAACCTATGTGAAATTTCCGGGTTTCTGGAAAGTTATGTCGAACAATCTGCAATCCGGCATTCAGGAGTTCAAAGATAGCCTTTTCAAATCCAGTTATTTGGAGAAATGTCGAAAATATTGTCCTTCACTACAAAGCGATGATTTGCTTCCTTATCGGGCAGGAATACGCGCTCAAGCCGTTTCAAACACCGGTGAACTCATTCACGACTTCAAGTTTATTCAGTCAAAGCGCGTTTTACATGTGTGCAACGCACCATCACCAGCTGCGACGTCCGCAATCCCAATTGGCGAACTAATTTTCAAACGCTTACGACAATCATCTAACTAAAATCATAACTCATAGTCTTTCAATAACGCGGACGTTTTGGCCTTCACCAATGTCAATCAACTGCGTCAATTGAGGAGGCTGATGAACATCATGAGTGCCAAAACCTTCCGGATAGAACTGATACCCATCAGGCGGCTCTGGAGCGTTATTCTCATCAATCAACTGCTTACCCGTCAATTCGGCAACAGGATCAGGAATGGCGGATATTAATCGGCGCGTGTAAGGATGCGTCGGGTTCGAGAATATCTGGTCCCACCGCCCGCTTTCCACAATCTGTCCGAAATACATGACCGCCACGCGATCACTCATGTGTTCAACGACACTCAGATCATGGCTGATCATGATATAGGATAAGCCCAACCGGTCTTTGAGTTCCAGCAACAGATTGATAATCTGCGCACGGATCGATACATCAAGCGCCGAAACCGGTTCATCCAGCACAATCACTTTCGGATTGAGCAACAATGCACGCGCTATTCCGATACGCTGCCGCTGACCGCCCGAAAACTCATGCGGGAAACGTCGAGCCTGTTCAGGTTTCAGGCCGACAAGACGCAGAATTTCTTCAACGCGCCCGTCAACTTCGTAACGCGACTTAACGCCATGAAGCCGCAAAGGAGCTGCGAGTGATGTGTGAATTGTCTGGCGAGGATTGAGCGATGCAAACGGATCTTGAAAGACCATCTGCGCCATTTTTGCACGTTCAATCCGCGACGGCTCGTTCGCGCCCGAAATCGGCCTATCCTCGAAATAAATCTCGCCGCTGGTAGGCTTCTGTAGTCCTACGATTGAAAGCGCGAGTGTGGATTTACCACAGCCAGATTCCCCAACAATCGACAGACATTCCCCCTTGTTTAGGGTCAAGCTGAGATTATTGACTGCATATAGGAATTGCTTTGAACGGCTAAATATTCCGCCACTAATGGGGAATCTGACACAGAGATCGTCAACGCGAACAAGAGGCTCAGCTGGATTGGTGGAATTCACTTCACTCATGATGGAAGCACCTTACGGAGCCCAAATCAGATAATAGGGTCCGGCCCGGTTTCTCAGTTCGACAAATATCGGTTGTATGCGTGCAGCGTGGCTCGAACCTGCAACCTTCGGGAAAGGCAGAAATCGATGGAACCACGCCTTCAATTTCTTGCAGCTTTCGCTGACCGTCTTTTTGACGGGATCCAAGCCTGGGAAGCGAGGCCAGCAGACCACGCGTATAAGGATGCGCAGGATGCTGGAAAATATCTGCGGTCATACCTTCCTCGACGAGATGTCCTGCATACATGACCCCCACCCGACGGCACATCTTGGCAATCACGCCGAGGTCATGGCTGATCATCAGCACCGATGTGCCCCGCTCCGTGCAAAGTTCCTGCATCAGGCGTAAGATTTCAGCCTGAACTGTAACATCAAGTGCCGTGGTCGGTTCATCAGCAATCAAAAGATCGGGGTCGCAAGCCAGTGCAATCGCAATCATCACGCGCTGCCGCATACCACCCGACATTTGGTGAGGATAATTTTTTACACGCTGATCCGGCGCCGGAACCTGGACACTTGCCAGTGCTTCGACGGCTCTGCGTTCCGCCTCATGCCATGTTGCCCCCTGATGCAACACAAACATTTCAGCAATTTGTCGCCCCACTGGCGACAAGGGATTGAGGGCTGTCATAGGCTCCTGAAAAATCATCGCAATGCGATTGCCGCGTAGTTTACGCATGTCGCGCGCTGATATTTTCCGAAGGTCCTGCCCTTTGAAGCGTATTGCGCCACCTGCAACAGACAGCGGCTTACGCAGCAGTCCGATCATGGAAAGTGCGGTAATGCTCTTTCCACATCCGGACTCTCCAACCAAACCGAAAGTTTCGCCAGCACCAATGGTGAAAGACACGTCTTCAACCACATTATGCGAGGTCGAACCCGAATTGAGATCAATGCGAAGGTTTTCCACCTCAAGAAGCGCATGTTCAGTCATGCCTTGCGCGTCCTCATATGTGGATCGAGCCAGTCACGCAGACCGTCACCGAACAGATTAAGACCAAGCACCGCAAAGAAAATAGCGAGACCGGGGAAAATTGCCGCCCATGGCGCATTTACAATCAGTTCACGCGCATCTGTCAGCATATTGCCCCAGCTGGGCTCTGGCGGGCTTATGCCAAGGCCGAGATAAGAAAGTGCTGCTTCGGCGAGGATAGCTTCTCCCATTCCAAGCGTGCCAATCACAAGGATTGGGCCGATGATATTCGGCACAATCTGCGTGATCATAATGCGACTATCGCCATAACCAAGCATCTTGGCGGCCTGAATATAACCTTGCTTTTTAAGAGATAGGGTAGAACTGCGCGCAATACGACACGTCCAAGACCAGTTTGTCAGACCAAGCGCCAAGAGCAGACTTGGCAGACCAGGCCCAAGTACCGCCATGATCGCGAGAGCAAAAATCAGAGAAGGAATTGCAAGCATCAAATTGGTGAGGCCTGTTACAAAATCGTCCCACCAACCACCAAAATAACCCGCAGAAATACCGAGACAAAGCCCAATAACGGTGTTGATGCATTGCGATACAACGCCAACTGTCAAAGAGACCCGCGCGCCGTAAAGGAGACGTGAAAAAACATCACGGCCCTGCGCATCCGTGCCAAACCAAAACTGACTATCGGGCGGCAACTCCGCATTCATCAGATCTGCATCCATAACGGGATGATAAGGCGCAATCCACGGCGCAAAAACAGCGCCAGTCACCATTACTGCGCATATAAACCCACCCAAAACGAGATTGAAACGCAGCTTCATGGACCTACTCGTGGCTAATACGCGGATCAATGACCGCATAAAGGATGTCAACAATTGTATTGATGATCAGAAACCACAATACAATCACCAGAATTGCACCCTGCACCACCGGGATATCACGCAATGCAACGCTATCGATCAACAGTGAACCAAGACCCGGCCATGAGAATAATTTCTCCACAACAACGGCCTGCCCCATCATTGAGCCGAACTGCAAGCCAATGGTTGTGATAATGAGCACAAGCGCATTACGCATGACATGCCACTGCACAAGGCGGAAACTATTCATACCTTTTGAACGCGCGGTGCGGATAAAATCTGCCCCCATCACTTCAAGCACTGCAGCGCGAGTTGTCCTCGCAAGAAGGGCAAGTGGCGCCACGCCTAAGGTCAGCGCAGGTAAAATCACATTTCGTATACCGCCATCCCCATAGCCAAAACTCGGCAACCAGCCGAGCGTTAGCGCAAAGAGATACATCAGCAGAAGACCAAGCCAGAACTGTGGAAGTGAAAGTCCAGACACCGCGCCAATCATCGTAACGCTGTCGAGAATACTACCCGGCTTCAATGCAGCCAGAAAGCCCAGCGGCACCCCAATCAAGATTGCAAAACCCATCGCCACAAACGCCAGTTTCAGCGTCGGTCCCATCCGCTCCTGTAGAAGAGAAACAACTGGCTGTCGTGATCTGTAAGAGGTTCCAAGGTCGAACTGCGCAAGCTGCACCATATAATTGCCGAAGCGAACATGAACCGGCTTATCGAGACCGAACTCCTGCGTGATCTTTTCGACCATTTTAGGATCATTCATGCCCTTGCCACTCGCAACAAGCCCCGTTGCTATGCTACCGGGAACCACGCTGAAAATGACAAATATCAGCAGCGATACCGCAATAACGGTCGGTATCATCTGCAAAACGCGACGGACAATAAAATAGAGCACACAGTCCTCTTTTCGGATCAGCGAAGATCAGCCCGCCCACAACAAGCGAGCCGATCAAAATCAGCTCAATTTAGCGCCCAGACGGGACAGTGTCGTCAACCCAGAGCTTCTCATAAGACTGAACTGCGAGTTCGGCCGAGTTTGGCTGAAGACCATGCAACCATGGCTGATGTGCCATCACAGCCTTGTTGTAGTTGAAGAACCAGACCGGCGCTTCTTCCTGCAACAGATTATTGGCTTTCTTCAGTAGCTCGTTCTTCTCATCTTCCGTTTTAGCGAGCTTAGCTTCATCAACCAGCTTGTCGAAATCTGCATTGGCAAACTTCTGATAGTTACATGCCGACTGAGGGGTTGTTGAATAGAAGCACTGCATAGCAGTCAGCGCATCAGGACCATTCTCCAAAGACCACATATAGGCTTGGAAATTGCCCGACGGAACAACATCAGCAAGCACCGAAGCCTCCACCGGCTTAGGTGTGACTTTGATCCCAACCTTAGCCAGCATAGGGATGATCGCCTGAACAATCGTTAGACCCCAACTCTCATTTTGTGTGGCGGTCAATTCAAATTCAAAACCGTCAGGATAGCCCGCTTCTGCCAGTAGAGCCTTCGCCTTTTCGGGGTCATACGGATACGGCTTTGCATCCTTGTCAAACGCAGGAGAAGAATTTGGCAACCAGCCAACAGCGCGATAGGCCTTATCCTTCACCAAGCGCTTGATGATCAGATCACTATCGATTGCATAATTAATCGCTTGTCGAACACGCTTATCCTGAAATGGCTTAAAATCGGGGTTAAAGCCCACCGCACGCGTATAAACCTCAGCAACTTCTATCATATTTTTCGAGAGTTCGGGGTCGGCGAGATAAGCGGAATATTGCGCAGGCCCAAGCACGGCGACATCAATTTCCTTGTTGCGGAAAGCCACATCGCGCGCCGACGCGTCGCCCATGATCATGATATTGATCTTGTCTGCGTAAGGCTTGCCTTTTTCATAATATTTATCCCATTTCTCGACCGTCAGACGGGAGCCTGGGATATATTCCGCAAATTTATACGGTCCAAGACCAACTGGCTTGCGCTGAAATTCATCACTGTCGCCCTCGCCTGCCGGATAGATCGACGTGTTGTTGCGCATAAACTGGTAGCCCGGATCAATTGGCTGCTTGAGCGTGATTTCCAGCGTGTGATCGTCGATCTTTTTGAGACCTGAAATTTCCGTCGCTTTGCCTTGATTATATTCGTCCGCGCCTTTGATTTCAGAAATATAACGCGCTGGAGGAAATGTTTTCTTTGGATCCATTATCCGGGTAAAACTCCAGATAATATCGTCTGCGGTCAGCGGCTTGCCGTTATGAAAAAACGCATCCTCTCGCAGCTTATAGGTGTAGACGAGTTTGTCATCTGAAACCGTTACATCAGTTGCAAGACCCAGCACAGGCTTATTCAGATCGGCATCCCAGTCATAAAGCGTGCGGTGGATCGCCTTCGCATAAAACTCATCTTGTGTGGTCGGTGATGCCTGAACATCGAGTGTCGAGAAACTATCCCCGTAAGGTGCGACAAAGTTAATAACGCCGCCTGTACGCGGTTCGTCAGCAGCATAGGCTGAAGTTCCTGCCATCAACGCCGCAGATAAAGCCGCGAGCAATGCAAATTTTCTCATAATTTTCCCCATCCTAGTTTTTTTGATTTCTTATCAACGTTTGAATACCACTTCGCCGTCACGAATGGTAAGCATGCAAAGCGTATCGTTGAGAATTTCTTGTGGTGTTGCGGTCAGCATATTGCGCGAAAACACAGCGATATCAGCAACCTGTCCCGGAATAAGTTTTCCTTTCACGTTTTCCAGCTTCTGTGAAAACGCACCATATTCAGTGTAGACCTGAAGGGCTTCTTCAATGCTCACACATTCGCGCGCATCCATGACAGTACCTTTGCCAGTTTCGCGCGTCAGCATGGAGTAGATATTTGGATACGGATTTGGATGACAAACAGGGGCATCACTTCCTGTTGCGGGTTTAAAGCCCAGATTTTTCCACGTCTTGAGCGGATAGCTCGAAAGCGCCCTATCCTCACCCAAAACCGAAATATAGGCGTCACCAAAGTCGTAAATAAACACCTGCTGCGGGCACGGATAGATCCCCGCCTTCTTCATCCGTTCATGTTGTTCAGGTGTGGAGAAACCGCAATGTTCAATCCGGTGACGACGATCCGCATCAGGGTGAGCGGCAAGCGCCTTCTCATATGCAGTAATCAACTGACCAATTGCAGCATCACCAATGGCGTGACAAGCAAGCTGATACCCTTTTTTATGAGCATCGAGAACCATTGCTTCAAGCTCAGCATCGGGCAATATCTGCACACCGATATTATCATCTTCGCCCAGATAAGGCTTGCTCATCCAGGCGGTGCGACCGCCCGCCGAACCATCAAGGAATATCTTAACCGCACCAACAGTCAGCATGTCATCGCCAACGCCTGAAACCAAACCGGCCTCATAACATTTCTCGACAATAGAGGTGCCGGGATCACCCAGCAAAACAAGCCAAGTGCGAACAGGCAACTTCTTACGAAGCTTGGCAAGATTGTAAGCTTTGATCTCATCAAAGCCCGCTATATGTCCAACCGCTGCATCCATAACGCTGGTAATGCCGTAGGAAAGCAACATATTGCCTGCCGCTTCGATCGCTTCAATCATTTCCTCGGTGGTAGCCACTGGAATAGCCTGACGCACAACACCTTGCGCATTTTCGGCAACCATTCCGGTCAGTACGCCATTTTGCTGCTCAATCAGACCGCCATCAGGTACGGGTGATTTTTCATCAATGCCGGCAAGCTCAAAAGCCTTCGAGTTAAAAATCGAGACATGACCGCAGGCACGCACCAACATGACCGGATGATCGGGAGCAGCAGCATCGAGTTCAGATTTATGCGGATGACGACCGGTATCGAGCTTCGTCTGATCATAGCCACGCGCTTTGATCCATGTTCCAGCAGGAACCGAGGCAGCTTGTTCGCGAATTGCGCCAAGCAAGCTTTCCAAAGTCGGTGCTGCGTGCGGTGTTGCATCAATCCAATTGAGCGTCAGACCGACCGAAATGAGGTGAAGATGTGCATCATTTAAACCGGGCGTGGCGAACCGCCCTTCCAGATCGATCAAACGCGTTTTATCGCCTTTAAGAGACCAGATTTCATCTTTGGTCCCTGTCGCAAGTACCTTACCCTGCCAAACCGCCAGCGCATCAGATATGCCTTCATTATATCCACACCAGATAGTACCGTTATAAAGTATCGTATCGGCATAAAGTCCGGACGTTGTGGACATACTGCGCACCTCTCCAAATCGCTATTTGATAGAGGATGATCAGAATTTCGCTAACCTATCAACTCTTTAAACCGCTGAGTTAATAATTTTATGCGGGCAACGATCCCACGCCGCAGCTCGACTATAGAGAAACATAGGTTTGGGAGTTAAGCTTCCCAAAATGGCAAAAGGCGCTTTGCGCTTTAACGGCGCTCAAACAAAGTCATCAAAATAATTATAAATTTACAAAGACGCTCTCCGTTGCGCAACATACAACGGAGAGCGTCGGCTTTATTAGCGTTTAAAGCCTTCACTGGCAGCCATCAGATTCTTCGTGTAGTCGGCTGATATTTTACCACTAACAAGATCACCAGCTTCCAGCTGCTCAACCACTTCACCATTACGCATGACGGCCAGCCGCTCACACATATGGGTGACGACGCCAAGATCGTGACTGACCATAACGAAGGTCAGTTTACGGTCTCGACGCACCTGTTCGAGCAGGTTGAGCACTTCGGCTTGCACTGAGGCATCAAGCGCTGAGGTCGGCTCATCAAGAAGCAGAATGCTTGGCTCAATGATCAGTGCGCGTGCAATCGCAATACGCTGACGCTGGCCGCCCGAAAGCTGGTGCGGATAGCGGAAACGGAAGCCCGAACCCAGCCCCACTTCATCCAGCGCACGGACGATACGTTTTTCCGTATCACCTATGCCATGGATGGCGAGTGGTTCAAGCAACAGCCGATCAACGGTCTGGCGCGGATGCAGTGAGCCATAAGGGTCCTGAAAAACCATCTGAACGTTGCGATAGAAGGCTTTATCACGCGGCGTTTTGAGCAGCGTTCCATCGATGCGGATTTCGCCATCATCAACAGGTGCAAGCCCGGCTACTGCACGCAGAAGCGTGGATTTACCAGAGCCGGATTCGCCGACCAAACCATAGGATTCTCCGCGCGCGACATCGATGCTCACCGATTTCAATGCATGGAATTCATCGAAAAACACGTCGATCTTATCGACGCTAAGTGCTGGTGCAGTGCTCATAGACGCCACGCCTCCTCACGCTGCAAGGTCGGAAGCGGATGACGGTCAGTTCCGAGTTTCGGCATGCAGTTCAGCAATCCTTGCGTATAAGGGTGTTTCGCATTGGCGAGATCACTCGCTGCGATTTCCTCAACGATCTTGCCTGCATACATGACAATCACACGGTCGCAGAAAGAGGAAACAAGACGCAGATCGTGGCTGACAAAGATCAGCCCCATGCCGCGCTCTGCAACCAGCTTGTCGAGAATGCCAAGCACTTCGAGCTGAACGGTCACATCGAGCGCCGATGTTGGCTCATCCGCGATCAACATTTCCGGCTCTGCCACCAGCATCATGGCGATCATGACGCGCTGTCCCATGCCGCCCGAAACTTCGTGCGGATAGAGCTTCATCACGCGCTCAGGGTCACGGATTTGTACGGCTTCCAGCATGGCAATCGAACGGGAGCGGATTTCCGCACTCGAAAATTTGCCGTGAGCTTTAAGCGTTTCAGCAATCTGCCTACCGATAGTCATCACAGGATTGAGCGAATATTTTGGATCCTGCAAAATCATCGCAATACGACCGCCGCGCAATGAGCGGCGCTCGCGGGCAGATGTGTTGAGAAGATCGATACCGTCAAACTCAAGCTTCGTGGCGGTGATTTTCGCATGGGGCGGTGTAAGCCCCATGATGGCGCGTCCGGTTTGAGATTTACCCGAACCGGATTCACCGACGATCCCAAGACGCTCACGACCAAGCGTAAAGCTTACGCCGCGAACCGCCTCAATAGCACCCGTGCGGGTTGGGAAAGTGACGCGCAGGTCTTCAATTGTCAGAAGTGGCTTCATTGGTTGTTACCCCGCGGATCAAGCGCATCGCGCAGGCCATCGCCAAGGAAGTTGAATCCAAGGCTGACGACAAGAATCGCAATACCCGGCATGGCGGCAACCCACCACTGATCGAGAATGAATCGGCGACCCGAAGCAATCATGGCGCCCCATTCTGGCAATGGCGGCTGTGCACCAAGACCAAGGAAGCCAAGGCCGGCTGCGGTCAGGATGATGCCAGCCATATCAAGCGTCACACGTACGATCAGCGACGATGTGCAAAGCGGCATGACATGACGCAGGATGATGCGAAACGGCGAAGCACCCATCAGACGCACTGCGGAAATGTAATCCGAATTGCGAATGGTGAGGGTTTCAGCGCGTGCAATACGTGCGTAAGGCGGCCAAGACGTGATAGCGATAGCGATAATGGCATTTTCAATGCCCGGTCCCAAGGCTGCCACGAAGGCGAGAGCCAGAATGAGCTTTGGGAATGCAAGGAAAATATCGGTGATACGCATCAGAACCGCATCAACCCAACCACCTGCATAACCGGCAACGGTGCCGACCAAAAGCCCGATTGGTGCTGCAATGATGGCAACCAGAAGCACAACATACAGCGTCAGGCGCGAACCATAGATCAGGCGCGAAAGAATATCGCGCCCCTGATCATCTGTGCCGAGCCAGTAGCCCGGTGTGCCCGGAGGCAACAGACGGGCATTGGCGAGGTCGCCGGTATAAGGCGAATGCGGAGCCAGCAAAGGAGCGAAGGCTGCAACGAGCAGCAGTGCAATGATGATAAGTAGGCCAAATACGGCCAGCTTGTTGGCCGTGAAGCGACGCCAGATCATGTAAGAACGACCGAGACGTGCCTGCATACGCGATTGTGGGCGCTCTGAAAGCAGCCATTCGCGCCACGAAAGATTGGATGTTTCTGTCATTTGGCTCATCGTGTGCGCGTCCTTGGATCGAGAAGCCGATAAAGAAGATCGGACACCAGATTGAGCGCAATAAACACCGAGCCGATGATAATCGTACCACCAAGAACGGCATTCATGTCAGCATTTTGCAGTGAATTGGTGATGTAAAGACCAAGTCCCGGCCATGAGAAAATGGTTTCGGTGAGAACCGAGCCTTCAAGAAGACCTGCATAAGAAAGTGCGATCACAGTCACTAGCGGCACTGCAGCATTGCGAAGAGCATGGCCCCAGATGATGCGGGTTTCTGAAATGCCCTTTGCACGCGCTGCCACGATATATTCCTGCTCAAGTTCGTTGAGCATGAAAGAACGCGTCATACGGCTGATATAGGCAAGCGAGAAGTATCCAAGCAGAGCGGACGGCAATACAAGGTGCGAGACGATGTTGCGCAGTGCTTCCCAGTCGCGCTGGATGATTGCATCAACCAGATAAAAGCCGGTGATTGGCGTGAAAGTATATTCAAACGTGATGTCGATACGTCCGGGGCCAGCGGTCCAACCAAGGCGCGCATAGAAAACCAGAAGTGCAAGCATGCCAAGCCAGAAGATCGGTACGGAATAGCCGACGAGGCCGATTACACGCACGATCTGATCGATGATGCTGCCACGCTTAACAGCGGCCAAAACACCGAGCGGAATGCCGAACAAAGCACCGATAATTGTGCCGATGGTTGCGAGTTCCATCGTTGCCGGGAATACGCGGCGAATATCGGTCATAACCGGATTGGTTGTCAGAACAGACGTTCCAAAGTCACCCTGCAAGACACCTTTCACATAAAGGTAGAACTGCTGGTAATAGGGGAGGTTGAAGCCCATTTCCTGACGCACGCGCTCAACCACATGCGCGGGTGCGCGGTCGCCAACAATGGCCAAAACCGGGTCAATCGGCACGACGCGGCCGATGAAGAAGGTAACGGCCAGAAGGCCAAGATAGGTGGTTATGACGATAGCCAGAAAACTGGCAATCGCCAAAGCGATGGAAGAGGAGCGCCGTCGGGCGCCCCTCTTTTTCTTAACAGCTGTTGTTGTATTCAATTGTCTGACCGTTCTTCAGATCAGTCTTTGCTGACTGGTGCGAGGAAGTTCGAATCGAATGTCGGTCCGAGTTTGTAGCCCTTTACGTTGCCGCGAAGACCTGCCACTTCAATCTGCTGGAACAACATAACGAATGGGCTTGTTTCAAGCGCTTCCTGCTGAAGCTTCTTGTACTCGTCTGCACGCTTGTCGTTGTCGCGTTCGAGCAATGCTCCCTGTGTCTGCTTTGTCAGCTCAGGAATGTCCCATGCATTACGCCATGCCAGCGTTTTGTTGGATGCATCATCGCCATTGTCAGGGTTCGACGTGAAGGCTTCAGCATTCGAGTTTGGATCCCAGTAATCCATGCCCCACTGACCGATATAAAGGTCGTGGTTACGCGCACGGTACTTGGTCAGTGTCTGCTTACCATCGCCCGGAATGATGTCGATCTTCACGCCAGCTTTAGCAGCCGACTGCTGGAAGGATTCAGCAATGCCGGTGACTGGCTGGGTGTTACGAACATCGAAAGTGACCGACAGGCCATCTTTCAAACCAGCCTTGGCAAGCAGTTCCTTGGCTTTTTCGACGTCAAGTTTGTAAGGAGCTGCATCCAGAGCGCCGAGAACACCCTTTGCCTGATAGGTCTGACGAACCTCGCCAATGCCCTTGATCAGGGTCGAGCCGATTGCATCGTAATCAACGAGGTATTTGAAAGCTTCGCGAACTTCAGGCTTTGCAAGGTTCGGGTTTTTCTGGTTCAGCGAGATGTAGTAGACGGTGCCCTTTGGCGCGTCGACTGCTGCGAGTTCCTTGTTCTTCTGAACAGCTTCAAGGTCGCCCGGTTCCAGGTTACGTGCAACGTCAACGTCACCCGATTCAAGCATCAGACGCTGTGTGGCGCTTTCCTTGACGTGACGATAAAACACGCGAGCGAGCTTAGCCTTTTCGCCATAATAGTTATCGTTGCGTTCGAGAACGACAACTTCATTGGCGCGCCAGTCGCGAATTTTGAACGGGCCAGAACCTGCATAGCCGGTCTTGAGCCATGCAGCGGCATAATCGGTATCATATTTGTAGTCGTCAGTCGGTGTTACCTTGACCGAATGCTCTTCGAGCAGTTTCTGGTCCACGATTGCGCCGATGGTAGCCGTCAGGCAGTTCAGCACGAAGCTTGGTGCATAGGCTTTGTCAACTTTCAGAACGAAAGTTGTGTCATCAACCGCTTTGGCGTTTTCAACGACGTTTTCGCCATTCAGGCCGAACTGGGTCAGAATGAAAGCCGGGCTTTTATCAAGGCGAACAGCACGTTCAAATGTGTAAGCTACATCTTTTGCGGTCAGTGGGTTGCCGGAAGCGAACTTGATGTCAGGCTTCATCTTGAAGGTGTAGGTGAGGCCGTCTTCCGAAATGGTCCAGCTTTCAGCAGCACCCGGCACGACCTTTGACGTGTCGTTGATGTCAAGGCGAACCAGCATGTCGTAGGCATTGCCGATGAATTCAGCTGGCGAAAGCTCAAATGATTCAGCCGGATCGAGCGTGATGGTGTCATCAATTGCCCATGCCTGAACCAGCGTGTCAGCTGGCGTCGCCGAAAATGCTGGGTTTGCAGCCATGATGGCGGCAAAAGCCGCACCAGCCGCGAGAAGACGAAAACGTCCGAAATGGTTCATTTTAGTTCCCTTTCTGTCTATTGTTTTGTTTCCGGTCAGGCGGCTTCGTGCCAAGCCTGTTTCAATACGCGTACCCAGTTGTTGCGGCAGAGCTTTGCAAGTTCGTCGTCTTTATACCCCGCCTTCTGCAAGGCTGTGACGAGGTTTTGCGTTCCGGCAGCGTCGCCGATTTCTGCAGGGATGGTGGCTCCGTCGTAATCCGAGCCAAGGGCCACGCAATCGATACCCATGCGCTCGACCATATAGTCGATGTGACGGACGACGTCGGATAGTGGGGTTTGAGCATTTTCCATGCCGTCTGAACGCAACATGGTTGTTGCATAGTTGAGACCGGCAAGCCCTTTGCTCTCCCGGATCGCATCCATCTGACGGTCCGTCAGGTTGCGGGCAACCGGAGTAAGGCCATGGGCATTGGAGTGGCTGGCAATCAATGGCTGATCGCTGAGTTTAGCCACATCCCAGAAACCTTTTTCGGTGATGTGTGCGAGGTCGATCAGAATGCCTTTGCGATTGCATTCTTTAACCAGACGCTCGCCAGCCTCAGTCAAACCCGGACCAGTATCAGGGCTCATCGGGAACGCGAATGGCACGCCATGCGCAAAAATATTATTGCGGCTCCAGACGGGACCGAGCGAGCGCAGGCCTGCTGCATAGAAAACGTCCAGCGCTGCGAGATCTGCATCAATCGCTTCACAGCCTTCCATATGAAGCACGGCAGCGAAGGTGTCGCCTTCGATAGCTGCATCAAGCTCTGCACCATTGCGGCATAGCTGCCAGCCACCGGCTTCTTCAAGACGAAGTGCGAGCGACGCGAATTCAAGGGCGATGTCTAGGGACGGTGCGCGTTCCAGCGGTGGCGAAAGCGGCGTAACGTAATGACCGTTGGCGTCCGGCTTGCCCAGCTCGATATGTTCGCCCGATGGAACATAGATGGCGCAGATACCGCCAGCGAGGCCGCCTTTGCGGGAGCGCGGCAGATCGATATGGCCGATCTTTGTGCCGTCGATGAATTCTTTGATTGGGTCGCCACCTTTACGCTGGGTTTCCCAAAGACGCAGAAGGACATCATTATGTCCGTCGAAAACGCGCTGCATATTTCATTCCTAGCTGAACGGCTGGGTGTGCCTTGCCGCTCAATTAAAAGTCTGCCTAATCAGCTGATATATAAGAAGTTGCCCGCTAAGATAGTCAAGCGCTTCATTCCCAAAAGATTATTTTGGTACCAATAAAATATTTTAAAAACAACGGATTGAACGACAAAATGCCCAATTAGTTCTCAAATTGCATATAATGATGCAAAAAGGGCATGAGATATATGTCAGCATACATCCTCGAGAACGAAAAAAGACCCGCCCGAAGCAATGATCCTTTTTGAAATATAGCTCATGAACGGAAGGAGGACATTGAATTTGCGCCGTAAAGGCAAAAGGCCGAATGTATTGTCACGAAACTTCGTCAGGTTGACGCGATCAATACGCAAGGCAGATCAATTGCTAAGGCGATCCTGTTGATAGGCGTAACGGAAATCACAAAACACACGATAACCGCCCGCAGAATATGTATAGAGGACGGATTGGGAAACCGCTGCTCTAAACACATAATTGTCTTATATGTTTGCGTGGCCGATCTAACATTGTAATAAGCCACGCAAACAAAAGTAATGATATTTTACTTTAATATAATATCAGTCACATCAAAAATACCCGCAGCAGATATTTTATCGAGTGGGGCTATTTTGAATTCATTCTTCGCGAAAACCTGCTTTAAATCAAACTTAATGAAGTTGATTGAATCGTAAGTACGAATGTAGAACTCATTGTTAGTTAAATCACCGAGCACGGTCCAGGATGTATATTCTGACTCATACTCTTTATCACCTTCAGTAGCAAAACTTTCAATATCTAAACCACCAGATTGCGGCGGATCAATCGTTATGCCACGCGGACGATCAAAATTGTTCATCATATGGCCAAGTGCACGAACGGCCTTTTCCGGAGCTGGCTTTTCGGCAAACGTCGAATAATACGCCGCGCGCACAAACCGCCCAACTGAGGTATTTGATGCGGGCAAACCAGCTGTCGCTATACCCGAGTCAGGCTGAGAGACCTGCAAGTCACCAAACTTACCTTTTGACTGATCGAGATTAGTCAGGAAGGTATAGTTATTCAGGTTAGTCAGGTGCCACGTAAATTCCGGCCCATTGGTCATTACACCGACCGGGTTATCATAAACATTTTGCCTCTCGCTTGAGAACTCGATGACAATCGACTTACCCGCACGGTCATGTACGACAAAATGAAACGGCGTTTTTGCACCATGCAAGGGCACGAGTGCAGTTAGTATTGCGGTGTTATGGCCAAGCGCTTCTTTCACGTCTGCCGCGCTAGCAAACTGCGCCAAAACCCAAGCACCAAGATCGATTGCAGCAAGCATTGCCTTAGTCTTGGCAGTATTAGCTGCAGGACCAGATGCTCCGGAAAAGGCAAGTACGCTGAAAGTGAGACCTTCTTCGTTCACACCTTCTACAATTTTCAGGTCTGCGACACTCTCATTGGGAACCGCAATTGCAAAGATCCCATACTTGGACTGGAACTTTAAAGGCTTGTGGCCATCAACAACGGAAGAAAACTTATGCCCCTTTGGAATACTCGTAACGACATAAGGAAGCTCCATGGTTAGTTCCATGGTGCGCCCTGCATAAGCGCCACCATTCGCATCACGGAACAACAAAGCGGTACAAGCAAGCCACAAATCGTGGGGGATATTATAGTTTGATACTTCCGTCATAAACGGCACGACTGTTGAGATCAAAGACACTTTTTACGCCCCTCATAAATTCGCTCACTGGCCTGCCCCGCAGAAACCTTCGCTAAAAGAATTAAACACCAAAATTAAAACTAGCAATGAATTATAAGCAAAAAACGATAGTTGGACTTTTTAACTTTCGAAGCGGTTAAAGAGCCCCCGACAAAACGAACCTCATCCTTCGGGGGCTGCAAAAACATTTAACTAACAAATTCAAGAATTGTGCCGTTGGCATCATCGGGAGAGACGATGATACCATTCACAGCATTAGTATAAGTTACGTTGTTTTCATCAAGGACTGTGCGCACTTTATCAAGTGACCCAACATGGATGCGCAATCCAGAAAATGCTTGAATTGATGTTTTATCCAACCAAGCCGCACCATATTTGTTTTCTGCATAACTACGATCATAGATGAGCAGTTCTGCAGAGTTTTCTCCCGTCACAACGCGCCATCCGCCATCTATATGTGTTGACGATCCATCAGCGTAGAGTTTCGCAAAGCCTTCGGCGGATTTTGCCGGATCCGCGGAAATTGCGATAATTGCTGCCAGGCCATTCGCGCCATTCGCATGCTCAAGCAATTCAGGCACCCAAACGGTATCGCGCGTCTTATGCTGACACATAAAGACCATACCCTGTGGCACTTCACTCTCAGCAAACGAAACCGTCTCAAATGCTGCGACACCTTCGCTGCCATTTGGCAACTCTACGGGACGAGAGAACTTGCCCACTTCACCTGTTTGGATGCCTAATGCAGCGAGTTCTGACTTCGCCTGCTGCGCGTTTTCGATACGGCATGCAATCGCATGCAGTCCCTCGCCTTGCGCGCTCAGCCTCTCGCGCTGATGCAGGTTACCTTCTGTTTCAGCGACAATGCCGAGAAGTTCAAAATAGTCATCCGGGAACATGATTGTGTAATTGCCTGTCCCCTTTTCCTTGCTGTGAAGTCCGCGAGGACTAAGCGTGAAACCAAGGCGTCGATATTGCTCAGCACTTTTATCCAGATCGTTGACCAGAAGAAAAACGTGATCGACACCTTTAACGGGATGAGACATGCAAAGAGTTCCTTTCGCTTGATCTATTCAGCTATTCGAGTTTCGCTATAGGGATGGGCTATTCGGGGTGAGATAGTGCACGAGGAGTTTTCAAGTTCAAGCTAACAAAGACAGAATTGTTATTGAGCCGAGCTTTTACGCTTCAATTTTTTGAGAAAATTAGGATTATTTTTCGCAGAAACGACTTTGAAAGCTACCAATTAGCAATTTCACCCGTTGGAAATGCAGAAAATTGAAACTTATTAACACCCCTTATCCGGTATATTTTACCAATATTGGCATGAATATTAGTTTATCTTGACAATATCGTAGCAAATTCTAGCATAGCAGTGCTTGCATGAATTATTTGCACTTTGAAGCAGCTTTTTGAGCAGTTTCAAGGGCTTGAACAATATTGGGCATTGCGGGAAAAGAGGCTTGAAAGCCCTCCCTCAACGTCCTTCAGGGGAACAGAGAATGCATATCAGAAAAGCCGGCCTTGGCCTGTTTCTCGCCGCTTTTTCACTCGCGTCGGCGTCCTCCCACGCCGAAGAAGTGAAGCGCGGCGGCTCGGTCATTGTACACATGAACACCGAGCAGGGTGTCCTCAATCCTGCGTTGCGCGCATCCACAGGCGTTTACCAGATTACTGGTCGCATCATGGAGCCATTGATCGACCGTACTTATGAAGGCTATGTGCCAGTGCTGGCAACGAGCTGGACATCGTCAGAGGACGGTAAGGCGATCACCTTCAAGCTGCGCGAAAATGTGCGCTGGCATGATGGTCAGCCGTTCACCTGCGATGACGTATCGTATAGCGCGATGAACCTTTGGAAGAAGCTGCTGAACTATTCAACGACACTTCAGGCAAATCTGGAGTCGGTCGATTGTACTGATCCTCATACGGCAGTGTTCAACTATTCTAAGCCAATGCCGCTGGAGCTGCTCGTTGCTGCGATGCCGGATCTCGGCCATCCAGTGCCAAAACATCTCTATGAAGGCACCGATATTCTCAAGAACAAGTATAATTCGGCTCCTGTCGGCACCGGACCATTCAAGTTCGTTGAATATGAGCGCGGTCAGCACATCATTGCCGAACGTAATAATGATTACTGGCGCGGCAAAGAATACCCATATCTCGACCGTGTGATCTGGCGCTTTATGCCAGATAAGGCTGCGGCTGCTGCGGCACTTGAGTCAGGCGAAATGATGGAAACTGCTTTCAACGGCATTTCCATGTCTGATACCGAACGCCTTCAGAAAGATGGTCGCTTCGATACCGGCACGAAGGGTTTTGAAAACAACGTCGCGCATTCGACTGTTGAATTCAATCTGCGTAACCCGATCCTCGCAAATCTAAAAGTGCGTCAGGCTATATACCACGCACTTGATATTGATTTTGCGATCAAAAGCATCATGCGCGGCTATGCTAAGCCGGGCCGTGGTCCTATCCCAAGCTCGGGCGGCATCAACTATACGGACGACGTTCAGACCTATCCATATGACGTTGAAAAAGCCAAGCAATTGCTCGACGAAGCCGGTTATAAAGCTGGCCCAGACGGCATCCGCTTCAAGTTGCGCCACCGTCCTGCTCCATGGGGTGAATATACCCAGCTTTGGGCTGAATACTACGCTCAGGCGATGAAAGAAGTCGGCATCGACGTTGAAATCGTGACCAATGACGCACCAGGCTTCCTGAATGGTGTTTATCGCGATCACGACTTTGATACGGCTAGCGGCTGGCACCAGTTCCGCTCCGATCCGGCTGTTTCGACAACCGTGTGGCTGCGTTCAGGTGCTCCGGTTGGTACGGCATGGTCAAACCAGTTTGATTACAAGTCGGACGAAATGGACAAGCTGATTGATCAGGCTGCATCAGAACTTGATACAGCAAAGCGTGCTGAACTCTATCACCAGATTCAGAAGCTTGAGATGCAGGATCTGCCGGTCATCTTCGCAATCGAACATCCGTTCGTCGGCGTGACCAACAAGGCACTGAAGAACCATCACAACACACCACGTTGGGATTCTTCAAGCTGGTATGATCTCTGGATTGATCAATAATCACGATCAGGCTGTTGCCGGAACCCCGGCAGCAGCCCTCCGCGTTCCACAATAAAACTGCTTCAAATATCTTTGCAGGATAGCCCGCAATGTCCTTGCCCCCGATCCTGAGTTTTGCGCTTCGGCGCATCTTACAGGCAATACCCGTCATTCTCCTTATAATGGTCGGCTCGTTCCTCCTGATCAAACTTGCGCCCGGCGACACCGTCGACGCTCTTGTTGGTGATATGGGTGGTGCCGATCCACAATTCGTTGCAAATTTGCGTGCGGAATATGGCCTCGATCAGCAAGTCTGGGTGCAGCTGTGGCTTTATATGACCAAGCTCGCACAGTTCGATTTTGGTTGGTCCTATGTCTATGAACAGCCTGTGCTTGATGTTCTGCTGAACCGTCTGGTGCCGACACTGTTGCTGATGTTGTCCTCGCTCACGGTTGCATTTGTTTTCGGTATTGCGCTTGGCGCCTTTGCGGCACGCCGGGCTTACTCGCTGACAGACAATGCGATCTCGACACTCGGCCTCATTTGCTATGCGATGCCAAGCTTCTTCCTAAGCCTCATTCTGATGTTTGTTTTCTCGGTCAAACTCGGTTGGTTGCCGGTGGGCGGTTACAAGACTATTGGCGGTTTTTACTCAGGTTGGAAAAACGTCTGGGACATTGCTGTGCATCTCGTGATGCCGACAACAGCCCTCTCACTCATCTACGTTGCCTTCTATATGCGCCTGATGCGGACAAGCGTTCTGGAAGTTGAAGACCTTGATTATGTGCGTACAGCCCGCGCAAAAGGCGCAAGCGGTGCGCGCCTGATGTTCCATCATATTATGCGCAATGCATTCCTCCCGGTTGTGACGCTACTGGGGCTTCAGTTCTCGACTGTGCTTGGCGGTTCGGTGGTGATTGAGACGATTTTCTCACTACCCGGCCTTGGCCAACTTGCGTACACATCGGTCATCAAGCGCGACCTCAACACTTTGATGGGCATCATCTTTCTGTGCTCGATACTGGTAGTGATCGTGAACTTCATTACCGATCTTATCTATGCGCGGCTTGATTCCAGGATCGAACTGTCATGACAATTCAGGACGTCTCCCTCCCTCGCCCTCAGGCTTCCCGCACCCGCGTCTTGTGGCAACGTTTCAGCCGAAACCGCGCTGCCGTGCTGGGGCTTATTCTCTTTATTGCCGTCGTGCTAATAGCCGTTTTTGCCGACGTCATTGCACCCGGCGATCCTCTGCGCCGTGCTGGCAATCCTCTGACATGGCCATTCGTAAATGCCGCAACGCCGCTCGGCACAGACCAGCTTGGCCGTGATATTATGGCCGGCATCTTCCATGGCGCGCGCATTTCGCTGCTGATTGGCGTCGTCGCCACCATGATCTCAATAGCCATCGGAATTATCATCGGTGCGTTGGCTGGCTATTATGGCGGCTGGATTGATGACACGCTGATGCGCGTCACCGAGGCATTCCAGACCATTCCAAGCTTTGTGCTGTTGCTGGCATTGGTTGCGATTTTCGGCTCTTCAATCGAAAACATCATCATCTGCATCGGCATTGTTTCGTGGACGGCACCAGCACGCATGGTCCGTGCCGAGTTCCTCGCACTGCGCAAACGCGAATTTGTCGATGCAGCACGCAATCTCGGCGTTGGCAATCTATCGATTATCTTCCGTGAAATTTTGCCAAATGCGCTGCCTCCAGTCGTCGTCTTCGCATCTGTTGTGATGGCCACATCTATCCTGATGGAAAGTGCGCTCGCGTTCCTCGGTCTTGGCGATCCCAACTATGCAAGCTGGGGCAATATGATTGGTCAGGGTCGTGCGGTGCTACGTACCGACTGGTTCTGCTCGGTTATTCCCGGCATCGCTATTCTGCTCACCGTGCTTTCCTTCAGCCTGCTTGGCGAAGGCCTGAACGACGCGCTCAATCCAAGGCAGAAAAAGAAATGACTGCGGCTCCCGTTCTCGAAATCCAGAACCTGCAAATTGCTTTGCCCAAAGGTGCCGACCGTCCTTTTGCCTTGCAAGACCTGACACTGAGCATCAAGCCGGGTGAGATTGTCTGCCTTGTGGGCGAAAGTGGTTCCGGCAAATCGCTTTCGGCTGGCGCTATCATGCGCTTGCTGCCCGAACCACATGTGCGGGTAACCAACGGCAAAATCAGGCTTGAAGGCACTGACCTTTATTCGCTCAGCGAAACGGACATGAAGAAGCTGCGCGGCAACCGCATCGGCATGATTTTTCAGGAGCCAATGACTGCGCTTAATCCGCAGAAAACGGTTGGCTGGCAGATCGACGAAGTGCTGCGGTTGCATACCAAGCTCAGCCGCAAAGAACGGCACGCTGCGGTTATCGATATGCTGAACGAGGTCAAGATTCCTGATCCAGAGTCAGCCTATAATGCCTATCCCCATCAGATCTCCGGTGGCCAGCGCCAGCGCGTCATGATCGCGATGGCGCTGATTTTGAAGCCCCGCCTGATCATAGCAGATGAACCAACGACTGCACTTGATGTCACGACACAGGCGCAAATCCTTAAGCTCATCCGCGATCTACAACGCGAACATAACACCGGCATTCTTTTCATTACCCATGATTTTGGTGTGGTGGCAGAAATTGCCGATCGCGTTGCGGTCTTACGGCTTGGAGAGCTGGTTGAAGAAGGCCCAGCCAATGAGGTACTCAACCACCCTCAGCATCCTTACACGAAAGCGCTGATCGCATCCGTTCCAGCCTTAACGCCCCCAGCGATCAAAGCATCCGTTGAAAGTCAGCCCATCATTCTCAAAGCTGAGAACCTGCGTAAGACATTCAAAGCGCAAGGCGGACTTTTCAGTGGCAAGCGCAGTGCCGTTCCTGCGGTCAAAGACCTGTCTTTTATACTGCGTCAAGGCGAAACGCTTGGCGTTGTTGGCGAAAGCGGATCAGGCAAGACAACAGTTTCGCGGATCGTCACACGCCTTCTCGAAGCCGATAGTGGCAAGGTCGACGTGAATGGCCGCGACTTTCTAAGCGCGAGTGCACGTGAAGTGCGCTCTATGCGCAAAGACATTCAGATGGTCTTCCAAGACCCTATGGCGTCGCTCAACCCGCGCCGCCGCGTTGTAGATCTCATTGCGCAAGGCCCGATTGTCCACGGCGTGCCGAAAAAGCAAGCTCATGCCAAGGCGCGTGAACTGCTTGAACTGGTTGAGCTATCTCCAGCAGCCGCAGATCGCTTTCCGCACGAGTTTTCGGGTGGCCAGCGTCAGCGTATCGGTATCGCGCGCGCACTTGCCCTTGAGCCGCGGATTATCGTGGCTGACGAGCCGGTTTCGGCGCTCGACGTATCGGTTCAGGCACAGGTTCTGCGACTGCTGGCTGACCTGCGCGAACGGCTGAACCTTTCGCTGCTCTTTGTAACACACGACCTGCGTGTTGCTGCCCAGCTTTGCGACCGCATTATCGTTATGTCGAAAGGCGAAATTGCTGAAGCAGGGGAGACGGCAGATGTCTTCGCCAATCCGCAACATGAATATACCCAGCGTCTGCTTGCTTCCATTCCCGGCAAAGATTGGACGCCACCCCGCTTAGACAGCGTAGAATGAAAACGGCTGATAATATGCAAAACATCCAGTTCCCTCCATCCATCTGGGCTGCAACCGCACCGTCCCGCATACCCGCTGCGCCATTGAGCAGCGACACAGAAGCAGATGTTGCAATTGTCGGCGGCGGTTTCACAGGTCTTTCGGCAGCACTGCATCTCGCGAAGCAGGGCAAGCGGGTTATCCTGCTTGAAGCCAATGCTGTTGGCTGGGGTGCATCGGGTCGTAACAACGGACAAGTCATTCCAACCATGACAGCGGCTGAACCCGATGCTATTGCCAAACGCTATGGTGATGCCGGTGAGCGCTTTGCAAAGCTGATTGGCAACAGCGCTGACACGCTATTCTCTATTGTTCGCGATGAGAAAATTGAAGCAGAAGCCGAACAGACGGGCTGGTTTCAGCCAGCACATTCTCCGGGCCGCGTTAAGCTTTCTCAAGCACGCGTCGAAGCATGGAAGCGTTTTGGTTTCCCTGCAGAATATCTCGATAGCGCATCCACATCAAAGCTCTTGGGCAGTGATTTCTGGTATGGCGGCATGTTCAACCCGACAGGTGGCCATATCAACCCGCTGGCCTTAGCGCGCGGTCTTGCAGTTGCTGCCGAGCGTCATGGCGCGATCATTCATGAGCAAAGTCCGGTTACTTCTTTTGAACGTAAGGGCGATCATTGGGAAGTACGCACTGGAAGCGCAACCGTTCGTGCAAAAGGTTTTCTGCTTGCGACCAACGCCTATACCGGCGAAATAAAAGAAAGCCTTGCCCCACGTCTGGCACGTACAATCGTGCCGGTATTGTCATGGCAAATGGCAACAGCGCCACTGAGTGATAATCTCCGCGCGATGATCCTTCCGGGTCGTCAGGCTGTTTCCGATACGCGGGGCGATCTTCGCTTTTTCCGTTACGACGCGCGTAATCGTCTCATCACCGGCGGCGTGGTTATGGGCAACTACAATGTTGCAGAACGCGTGAAGCATAAGGCTGCGCGCAATCTGGCAGAAGCATTTCCTGCACTTGGTCAGCCGGAAATGACGCATGTCTGGAGCGGCTACATCGGCATGACATGGGATCGCTTCCCACGTGTTCATCAGCTTGGAACAAACGGTTGGGCATGGATCGGCTGTAATGGTCGTGGCGTTGCGCTCGGCACTGCAATGGGCCGGGAATTTGCCCGTGCGCTTGATGGCGAGCCTCTGCAAGAACTCGCACTTCCGGTTTCAGAGCCAGCACCACTGCCGTTCCACTCAATTGCTCGAAAGATTGCGCCTTTCTATCTCGCATGGCTACGGCGCAAAGATCTCACGGAACCGAATTTGTAAGTCAGACTGTCGAACATTCATGTGAAAGGTAGATCCATGAATCAATTGCCAATTCTCGAACGACGCCGCATCGAGGCTCTCGTTCTCAAAAATGTCTATGAGGTTCTTCGTGAGCGGTCAGGCGAAGAAGAAGCTCAGGCAGCTATCGGCGAAGCGGTAACACGCTCGGCGATTGATCAGGGTAAAGTGTTTGCGGAAGAGCTGGGTCGCACCCCAGACTTGCAGGACTTTGCCGATATTCTGCCGCTCTGGACAAAAGACAATGCGCTCGAAATCGAAGTTCTTTCACAGGGCAAAGATCATTTCGATTTCAATGTGAAGCGTTGCCGCTATTCGGAAATGTATCGCGACATGGGGCTTGGCCATATCGGGCATCTGCTCTCGTGTAATCGCGATGGTGATTTCTGCATCGGCTACAACCCCGAAATGAAACTGGAACGCACCCAGACGATCATGAAGGGCGCTAGCCATTGTGACTTCCGTTACAGCCTTGAGACACAGGAACAAGGAGCCTGAAATGCCGGTTGAAAACTGGACTTCGAACCAGCTTGACGAACTTATCGCCTTCCGCCGTGATCTGCATGAAAACCCGGAACTCCTTTATGACGTCAATCGCACCGCTGAAAAGGTGGCAGAAGCTTTGCGCGCTGCCGGTCTTGATGAAGTCGTAACAGGCATTGGCCGCACAGGCGTTGTCGGCGTCATTCGTGGCCAGACCAACAAGTCGGGCCGCGCAATTGCTCTGCGTGCTGACATGGACGCCTTGCCGATCCTCGAAGAAACTGGCGCAGCATGGTCATCCAAAGTGCCGGGCAAGATGCATGCCTGCGGCCATGATGGCCATACAACCATGCTTTTGGGCGCGGCTCGCGAACTGGTAAAAAGCCGAGCTTTCGATGGTACAGTCATCGTCATCTTCCAGCCTGCCGAAGAAGGTGGTGCTGGTGCAAAAGCTATGATCGACGATGGCCTTTTCAAGCGCTGGCCGGTCAATGAAGTTTACGGCATGCACAACCGCCCCAACCTCGAAGTTGGCAACTTCACGATCAATTCCGGCCCGATCATGGGTTCGGTCGATGTGCTGGATATTACAATCGACGGTGTCGGTGGACATGCAGCCTCGCCGCACCATACAATTGATCCGATCCCTGTAACGGCAGCGCTCATTCAGGCAATCCAAACGCTAACAGCGCGTACCATCGATCCGCTCGATTCTGCGGTGATTTCGATCACCACTATTCATGGTGGCGATGCGTTTAACGTCATTCCACAGTCGATCAAACTGACCGGAACCGTGCGTACATTGCGTGAAGAAGTCCGCAACCTTGTCGAAGAAAAGCTGACACGCGCGGTACAAGGCATTGCTGATGCTTTTGGCGCAAAGGCGACCCTCGACTATCAGCGCAATTATCCGGTGACCGTCAATCACGAACATGAAACGGAACTGGCAGCGCTTGCCGCAGAAGCTGTTTCCGGTGCTGATCGGGTTACCCGCGATATGCCAGCGACGCTCGGTGGCGAAGACTTTGCGTTCATGCTCAACGAAGTACCGGGCGCGATGATCAATATCGGCAACGGGCCAAGCGCCAACCTGCATCACCCAAAATATGACTTCAACGACGATGTCATTGCCTGGGGCTGCTCTTACTGGACGACTTTGGTCAAGCAGAGGCTGCCTATTTAGTTTCCCATGACCATAAAGCCGGGATTTTTCCCGGCTTTACTTTTTCTAGCTCAAGGCCCCAGTCTGAAATGATTGTTTGCATCCCCAATTCTGGAGAGCAGGCTTGTGTCATGGCTGATAGCAACAATGCCTAATTCATATTTTTGGGTAAGGCCCATTAGGAGATGCCATATCTGTGCTTGCGCAATCGGATCAAGCGCTGAGGTAATTTCATCGGCAACCAGAAAATCTGGCTTTGCGCCAAGAGCGCGCAGAATTGAAACTCGCTGCAATTGTCCGCCAGACAGCTCATGGGGATAGCGATCGTCCCAATCAGCATCAACACCTAGCATCCGGGCAGTTTCTGCGTCTCTGTCACCAGATTCAGCAATAATTTTTTTGATCTTCCACCTTGGATTCATGGCTGACAGCGGGGACTGGTACAAATACTGCACCGGCCAGCGCTCCGAAGACATCAAGCCACAACCATTTAAGGTAACTTCACCCTTATACGGCCTATTCAGACCTGCAAAAATGCGGCCAAGCGTCGTTTTCCCGCAACCGGACGGTCCTGAAATGCAATAAACAGAAGATCTTTTTAACGAAAGCGAAACGCCTTCAAACACGAGGCGCTTACCGAACCTCGCACTCAGGTTTCTGCCTTCAAGCATAGGCGCTGAATTCATTTTGTGGCAATGCACGCCAGAGTGACCTTGCGTAATGAGACCCAAGCGCCTCCCCTGCTCCATTGAACGCAGATGTTTGCACCACACAACTGATTTTTCCATCGCTCAAGACTGCGATACGATCAGCGTAGGAAAGCGCCGGTACAAGATCATGCGTAATAAGCAGCGCCGCTCCGCCCTCATTTGCGTGTTTGCGCAATTTATCCAGAATGATGTCTCGATTTGAAGGGTCAAGCCCAGCCGTTGGCTCATCCGCAATAATGAGCTTTGCGCCGCCCGCGGTGGCTTGCGCCATAAGCACCCGTCGAGCCATGCCACCTGAAAGTTGGTGTGGGTAGAGTTGAGCAACGCCGCTATCCAGTCCAACGTCAGCCAGACGTTTTTCAACGTTGGATGACTTTCCGCCCCGCTTTGCTGCCCAGCCGATTAGAGCCCCGACATTCGCCGTTGGGTCGAGATATGTTGTTTGCTGTGGCAACAAAGCGATCTCTCGTCCTCTCAATTTGCGGCGACTGTTTTCATCAAGCAGTTTGCCGCTGAAGCGAATATCGCCGGTTGCTAAGGCATTCTTTGGTAGTAGCCCAAGAATTGCATGCGCGAGCAGACTTTTGCCTGCTCCCGAATGCCCGACCAGCGCAACGATTTCACCTGCTGCGATATCGAGCGTCACATCCGACAATCGCGTTAATAGGTTCTGACGGAACAGGCCATTGTAGCGCTGGAATGAAACAGAAAGACTATCAATTTCAAGCATCATATATGGGCCTCTTTTGGACTGATAAGGCGACGCAATGCATTGGCAAGTAAGTCGAAGCACAGCACCATGATCAACAGTGCAAGCCCCGGAAAGACAGCGAGCCACCAACGGCCCCCAGTGATATGCTGCATGGCTTCCGACAACATGATTCCGACAGCGGGACGGGATGGTTCAAGACCAAAACCTAAGAATGTCAGCCCGGCTTCATGCAAAATGGCGTGCGGAAACATCAGAAGAAAACCAACCAGCATCTGTGGCAGCAGATGGGGCAGGATGTGGTTGATCAGGATGAAGCTGCGCGACTTTCCAAAGCTCCGCGAAGCTTCAACAAAAGGTGCAACGCGAACCTGAATAAGCTCAGCTCTCAAAATACGCGCAAAACGCGGCCAGTGCGAAATCGCAACGGCGATGATCACGGCGCCTGTTCCACCACCCAATGCAAAGCTGATCAGGATAAGCAGCACCAGATGCGGCATCGCGAGCATCGCATCTGTAATAAAGCCGCCAATCGCATCAGCTGCTTTACCGAGGCCCGATAGCAGCACGATAATCAGTGCGATGATAACGGAAAATCCAGCTGCTAGAATACCAACACGCAGGCTTAGCGTCAGGCCATGCAACGTGCGAGCCAGCATATCGCGCCCCATCTGATCGGTACCAAACCAATGCGCAAATGATGGCGGCAAATTGCGTATGGAAAAGTCAGAACGAACGCCGATATTGCCATAGGCCCACGCGCCAATTGAAATAGCGGCAATGATAGCCAGGGCAAACATGGCGCTGATCAGCGCACGTATGCGTCCGTTGAGCGGGAAAGCTTTCATGCTTGTCCCTTCAATCTTGGATCGACAACGCGATAAAGTATATCGGCAATCATATTGCCCGTTGAGACCACAACCGTGGTCAACATGGCGACTGCTAGTAGCAAAGCTACATCGCCACGAATACCTGCTTCCACGGCAGCGCGCCCCAAGCCAGGCCAGGCGAAAACCTGCTCTGCAAGAATGGCTCCGCCGAATATTTCACCGATTGACGCAAACAAAACAGTTAAAGCTGGCAGAGCCGAATTGCGAATGCCATGGCGCAGAATGATATCGCCCTGACGCGCGCCCTGTGCACGCGCAAAAGTAATGTAGTCTGATTGCAGAACCTCAATCAGTTTGGTGCGCGAATGCAAAGCGATCTGCGCGACACCAAAAAGCGTCAATGCCGTCAGAGGAAGGATCAAATGCTGCAAGCGCTCTATGAAAGTGACGTCTTCGGAAGGAATACCAATCGGGCCAGCGCAACATATTGGCGTCCAGCCCAGTTTTACTGAGAACAGAGCCAGCATCAGCATCGCCAGCCAGAAAGTTGGCGTGGCGGCCAAAACGTAACAATAAAGCCGAATAATGCGGTCAGGCCAGCGTCCTTCATAGGCGGCTGAAATCAACCCGAGAGAAAAGCCGAGAACTCCGGAAAGCAACCACGCTAAACCGGTCAGCGTCAGCGAAGCACCGATACGCGTGCTCATCACCTCGGCGACGGACGTATTGTAAGTGATGCTAAAACCGAGATCACCACTGAGAATATTTCCGACCCATCGCAAAAACTGCTCGTAGACTGGGCGATCCAATCCCCAGATAGCGGCAATCTGCATTTTTTGTTCTGGCCCAACATAGGCCATGGCAGGACCGAGATACGCATCCACCGGATCAATCGGCGAAGCCTTCATCAGCAGGAACACTGCGAAGGCAACGCAGATCACCAGCGCACAAAGGCGTAAAATGCGTAAGGAAATCTGAGTGGCGAGGTTTGCCGTCACTCGCAGGTCCACCGCCAGTTGGCAATTGTTGCAGTAACCGGCCAACCGTGCCCATGCGGCTCAATTTGCGTCTTTCCGAGATCAAGACACTTGTTGACGAAATAAACATGGTCGAAATTAACCAGCCAAGCCCATGAGTTATCACCCTTCAGCCCGTAATAATCAGCGGCTTCAGACCAATAAGACATTGACGCTTCAAGGCTGCCAGCGCCCTGCGCTTTCTCAAAAAGCTCCTCAACCTTCGGATTAGCGTAATAGCTTGGGTTCATGTATTCGACGCCGCCAAGCTTTTCGGCAAACAGGCTATAGAGCTGGTAAGGCGAGTGACTGCCGAAGCCAAAAACTACGGGTTCGGAATGCATGACGCGACCGATTGCATCCCAGCTTCCACCTTGCGGCGTGGCTTCAATACCAAGGGGGCGCAACAGTTCAGCGGATGTTTCGGCCAATGCTTGTCGCGTTGCGTCACTCGCAGGATAGTTGATTGGAAAAGCAGCTCTCACACCTTCTTTTGTGCGGATACCATCGTCACCAGCAATCCAACCAGCCTCATCGAGAAGTGCTTTTGCACCATCAAGATTAAAATCGATTTGATCGGCTTTCCCTGCCCATGGCAATCCATCAGCAGGGCCGAATGCAGGTGTGCCATGACCATGCAGAGCCACATCGACAACCAGCTTGCGATCAATACCCATATTGATCGCCTTGCGAATGGCAGGGTCTGACGTGACAGCATTTCCGACTTTGCGGCCATTGACATCGTGCAGCTTTGTAAAAGGCAGGCTCAAACCTCGATTATCAACGGTTTGCACGGGAACTGCCTGAAAGCCATTTGGAACCGCATCGGCTAACTGTGCCGGAACTGCGACCATATCGACAGCGCCAGCATTTGCTGCAGCTAGCCCCGGCGCTTCACCTGTGAAAAGGAAGGTGATTTTCTTAAATGGTCCTTTGTCGCCATAATAAGCGTCGTTGCGCTCGACGATAAGCTGTTCGCCTTCATTCCAAGCTACAAACTTATAGGGTCCGGAGCCGACTGGCTTACGCCCATAATCAGGACCATAGGACGCCGCAGGTACAATGCCGAGTGTATAGAATGCTTCGACGAAGGTGATCCACGGCTTGCTGAGCGAAATCTGCACCGTATCTTTATCGACAGCTTCGGCTTTTTCCATAACGCTGAGATCAATCGCGTTAGCAGATGCTTTAGCCGTATTGAATGAAAAGGCAACATCCTCCGCCGTGACTGATGTGCCATCAGAAAACTTCACGTCATCGCGCAACTTGATCGTCCAGAGCTTTCGGTCGTCAGACAGTGTCCAGCTGGTCGCCAAATCAGGTGCAGTTTCGAGGTTCACATCACGGCGCAGCAATGTCGATTGAAACAGCGGGTTCCCATAACCACCCCAGCCTGCGAGGGGATCAAACCCATTATCCGGCTCACCACCAATTGCCAGAACCAGCGTATCCTTGGGCTGGGCATAGGCTGATGTTGCACAGGTAAGTGCAACAATGGTTGCAACCGAAACGGATTTGAAATTCATCTCTACCCCCGGAGTATGATCTTTTTCCAAAAACATCTTACTTCGGTATTCTGGGGAGGCAATCCATATATTGATAAAATACGAATTTTATTTTGCTTTAAGTACATGAGAAATTGAAAGAAAAGCCCGCATCTTTCAGATGCGGGCTTTTATATAACTGGCTCGATGAATTACTTGTCCATCTGCTTTTTCATGCCCCAAAGGCTGAAAGCATTTTCCCCGTAGAGATTGTCGTCCAGACCTTCGACCTGCACTTCTTCCGGCACGCGCAGATGACCGAAAGCATCAAGGATTTTGAGCAGGATCATTGTGATAATCCAGGCATAAGCCGCGACGATAGCAACGGCCATTGCCTGAATGCCGAGCTGATAAGCGCTTGCCGACACAGCATTGATGCTGGAGCTGGCCGTTACACCGATCAGGATCGCACCTGTCATGCCGCCAACACCATGCGCGCGCCAGACTTCCAGCGTATCGTCGATCTTAAGCCACTTTTGTACATATTTTGCATTGAAGCAGACCGAAGCGCCGATTGCACCGATAAGCAGTGCGGTCATTGGCTCAACATAACCGGCAGCAGGCGTGATCGTTGCAAGACCAGTGACTGCACCAACCAGAACGCCGGAGAAAGACGGACGGCCCGATTCTTTCCACTCCCAGAACATCCAGACAAGCATAGCGATAGAGCCTGCAAGCATCGTGTTGGTGAAAGCGTAAGCTGCCAGCGCATCAGCTGCATAAGCGCCACCCGCGTTAAAGCCGAACCAACCGAACCAGAGTAGACCTGCACCGATTGCAACGAGTGGCAAACTCGCAGGCTGTGACTCTTTTTCACCGGCTGCAAGCTTGCGCTTACCGAGATATTTGGCAGCTGCCAATGCGGAGAAACCGGCAGAAGCGTGAATGACGATACCGCCTGCGAAGTCGACAACGCCAAGCTTTGCAAGGAAGCCGCCACCCCAAACCCAATGGGCTGCTGGCAGGTAAACCAGAATGGTCCAGAAAGCGATGAAGAACAGATACGCACCGAACTTGAAGCGCCCAACAAAAGCACCGGTCATTAGTGCAGGTGTGATGATGGCGAACATCATCTGATAAGCAAACACCAGAATGAACGGCACATTCGCTGCGTATTGCGGATTTGGCTCAATACCCACATGGTACATGCCAAAATAGGTGGTGATGTCACCGATGACACCGCCTATGGACGGGCCGAAGGCAAGGCTGAAACCACCAAAAACCCAGATCAGGCCGATCACGCCCATACAGACAAAGTTCTGTATCATGATCGACAGCACATCACGCTGGCGAACAAGACCACCGTAGAATAGTGCCAAAGCTGGTGTCATCATACAGACCAGCGCCGTACAAATCAGAAGAAAAGCTGTATCGCCAGCACTTATAGATTGCATGTTCTTTTTCCTTCAGAACTGAAAGTCAGAGCCATAGGTTCTTAATTTCAAAAATTACTTATCGCTGACGATGTGCTTGGCGACCGGCTTATGCGGATGCGGTGCGAAGAGTTTCTTCGGTGCGATAAACAGATAAAGTGTGAGTACGTAAGGCGCGGTAAAGGATGGTAAGCCCATTGGGGCCATCAGCACATCATAGGCCCCCTGAATGAACACGGTGACGATGGTTGCAAGCACTGCATAGGCGATGACTTTTCCATCGGTTTTGAGGAAAATCACACCCACTGCAATCGCTGTCAGAACCGGACTGAAACCATAAAGTCCCTGAACAACCGTTGCCGGATCAGCGCGCATGCCAATTGCCGTGATCATGGCTATTAGTGAGCCAAGAGCGGCGGCAATACCAGCCGGACGTGAAGCGATGAAAATGCCAATCAGGATCAGTGCACCACTGACCTCATTGCCGAGCAAAAACACCTGCGCAATGTTGCGGAAGAAGATTTGTACCAGTTCAATATTGGCCGGGATAGTCGCTGCACCCGCAACATAGTCGGAGACGAGTTTTGGAGCATCGCCCGTAACATTCAGTGCGCCAAATGAGTAAGCGCCGGCAACCATGAGCCAGCCGGTCAGCACAAATGGACCAGTTGAGCCAGGAATGCCCCAGCTTTTCGTCAGCGTTGCACTGAATGTGGCCGTGATGACCGTGCTTAATGCTGACCCAACTATGATATAAAACCAGAGCTGCGGTGTGGCGGCAATGAAAGTTGGCAGAGCAACACCAACAAGAATGCCGTTGAAGCCGAAAAGGCCTGAATTGATGGATGGCTTATCGCAATCGAGCAACTGAGCAGTCAGTGTGGCAACGATCAAGCCAATCACTGCACCAATCGTGGTGGCCCAAATGCCGGTTGCATAAGACGCATAGGCGATTGCTGCGAAAAACATCACGCCGGTAAAAGCGTTTTCCATAAAGAAAACCTGCCCCGCCCCACGAAGGCAGGTGATTGGAAAACTAACGTTCTTCTCTGCCATCTCAGTATCCCCTCTCAATCAAATCGAAGCCGTATTCGATTTTTAACGCCAGAGAAACTCTTCTGGCAGAGTGCGCCCACGGGCTTCTTCACGAACAATTTTCCAGAAATTTCGCACCTCGGCGCGCACATCGTAGCTTTCAATGCCAACGGCGCGCAGCATAAGCCCGGCATTGTTGGGCAGCATGGATACGCCAGAAATTGCGCGTGGTGCATCCGTACTGAAGTTGATCTCGACGCGCTCCTTGATACGTGCAGCAACATCCGGCGGCGTGACGCAAACAATATTTGCAAAGGCATCGAAACCGCGCATGACGCCCGCAAATTCTATCGTCGGATTGCCTTTTTCGATCAGAACCTTATCCGTAAACAGGCGCTTACCATTTGGCCGCTTTACAGAGACAAGCATGGAGAGCAAATCGAAGCCGAAACGTTCGTCTTCATGATGATGCTTGCGTCCCGTCATCATCATTTCGCCATAGATCAGCGTAGCACTCTCATCGATCACGATTTCTGTCTGATTGATGAAGCGCGAATTGCGATAAGGTATGGTGAAGTCGGGGAGATATTCGAGATAAGCCCCTGCTTCAACCGTCACCGTCTGATATTGCGAGGCATAATTCGCATCCATCTGGTGAACACGGTTTGCGCCCTGTGAGGTCACTTGAGCGCAAGCGCCTTCACCAACATGAATATCAATCTTGTAGCGATCACCCTGCAAAATGCCGCCGCCAATCGAAATGATTGAGCAAATCGGCAGTTCGGGCATCGCCTCATCCCAGTACAGCGCCTGCTGAACCAGAAGCGGTGCCACACGATACAGATCGTGCAGCACAGAGCGACCGTTACGAATAGAAAAGCCCAGACGCAACTCGCCGATTTTCCCCGGTCCGGCAGCACGCATCTGTGCTGGCTCGGTTTGATACGAGTTCAGCTCACGTGCTGCATCAAGTCGGCTTAGTCGCTCGTGTAGGCTCATGAGTTTACCCAGCAGCTTCGGTGGCGAGAACTGGCTTAACGTCAAACAGAGCCATATCAAGAATGAGCTTCATCAGATCATCAATCCCTTCACCGGTTTTGCAATTGGTGAAAACAAATGGCTTTTTGCCGCGCATCAGCTTGGAATCGCGGTCCATCACTTCAAGGCTCGCACCAACATA
>NZ_JAVDQT010000001.1:0-1544922 GCF_031454375.1 Brucella pseudogrignonensis | reverse complement strand
GGCCCTTGGCTTGTGACGAAGGACGAAGTTGCTGACCCGCAGAACCTTGGCATGTGGCTCAAGGTCAACGGCGAAACCATGCAGGACGGCTCGACAAAGACCATGGTTTATGGCGTGCGTCATCTGGTTTCATATCTGTCGCAGTTCATGTCGTTGCAGCCGGGCGACATCATCTCCACCGGCACGCCTCCGGGCGTTGGTATGGGCATGAAGCCACCGCGTTACCTCAAGGCTGGAGACGTTGTCGAACTCGGCATTGAAGGCCTCGGCACGCAGAAGCAGAACGTGCGCGCGGATATTTGAAGCGGAAACCAAAATGACGAAAATCACTGATCTGCGCGTCTTCGATCTCCGCTTCCCGACTTCGCAAAGTCTGGACGGCTCTGACGCAATGAACCCGGACCCGGATTACTCGGCAGCCTATGTCATCCTCGATACGGATGATGAGGTGCTGAAAGGCCATGGTCTTACTTTCACCATCGGTCGCGGCAATGACATTTGCTGTCAGGCCATTCTCGCCATGCGTCATCTGGTGGTCGGCGTCGATCTCGACGTGGTGCGCGAGGCTCCGGGCAAATTCTGGCGTCATCTTACCAGCGACAGCCAGCTGCGTTGGATCGGCCCTGAAAAGGGTGCGATGCATCTGGCAACTGGCGCTGTGGTCAACGCTTTCTGGGATCTGCTGGCAAAGCAGTCTGGCAAGCCGGTCTGGCGTCTGGTGTCGGAGCTTTCGGCAGAAGAAATCGCTGACATTGTCGATTATCGCTATCTGACCGATGTGTTGACCCGCGATGAAGCTGTCGAAATTCTGCGCAAAGCAGAAAGCGGCAAGGCCGAGCGGATCGCGAAGCTCGAAGCCACTGGCTATCCTTGCTACACGACCTCGGCGGGGTGGCTCGGCTATGGCGACGACAAGCTGCGTCGTCTGTGTCAGGAAGCCATTGATGAAGGCTTCAATCACATCAAGATGAAGGTTGGCCGCGATCTCGAAGACGATATTCGTCGTCTCACCATTGCGCGTGAAGTGATTGGGCCGGATCGTTATCTGATGATCGATGCCAATCAGGTGTGGGAAGTTGATCAGGCGATTGAGTGGGTCAACAAGCTTGCCTTCTCCAAGCCCTTCTTCATCGAAGAACCAACCAGCCCGGATGATGTTGCGGGTCATCGCAAAATCCGCGAAGCCATTGGTGAAGTGAAGGTTGCGACGGGCGAAATGTGCCAGAACCGCATCATGTTCAAGCAGTTCATCGCGGAAGGCGCCATCGACATTGTTCAGATCGACAGCTGCCGCATGGGTGGTCTGAATGAAGTTCTGGCCGTGCTGCTGATTGCTGCGAAATATAACAAGCCGGTCTGGCCACATGCAGGCGGTGTTGGTCTTTGCGAATATGTGCAGCATCTTTCGATGATCGATTATGTTGCCGTTTCCGGCACCATGGACGGTCGTGTGATCGAATATGTCGATCATCTGCACGAGCATTTCATCGAGCCATGCATCATCAAGGATGCGGCTTATATGCCGCCATCGCTTCCGGGCTTCTCGATTGAAATGAAGCCTCAGTCGATTACGGAATATACCTTTAAGGGTTAAGTCCGAAACCCCGGCCTGTTTACCCAAGCCGGGGTTTTTCTTATGAGCTCATGCGAAGCTATTCAGATAATCAGACCCATACCAAAAGATAATTCATTTTTAAGCGCAATCTTAAGTATTGTTCCCTTACGAAGACATGGTTGCGCGGAATAACTGCGCAGATTTTTGGGAAGAGTTCATGATGAAAAAAGCAATTTGGGTGCTTGGTGCTTCTATTCTTATGGCCGCAACGACTTCCGGTTCTGCGCAGGTTAGCGCCGAAGTTGGTGTGCTTTCCTGTGATGTTTCTGCGGGCATTGGCCTGATCATCGAGCAGAAGCAGAAGGTCAGCTGCACGTTGTCGAATGGCAATGGGCTGTCGCAGCAGTATAACGGCTCGATCGATCAATATGGTCTGGAGCTGGGTGAAACCACCGGCGGCCAGATGACCTGGACTGTTCTTGCTGCAACCACGACGGTTGAGCCGGGCGCACTTGCTGGCACCTATGCTGGTGCAGAAGCGGATGCAAGCCTTGGTCTTGGCGCAGGCGTTCAGGTTCTGGTGGGCGGAACTGGTCAGGCCTTCACGCTTCAGCCGCTGGCTGTAGACACCGAAAAGGGCACTGCACTGTCAGCTGGTGTTGAAACGCTGACACTGGAATATGTTCAGCAGTAAGTTTTGATTTTCGTAAAAGACAAAGGCGCGTCAGATCAATGGCGCGCTTTTTATATAAGCGCATCCCGAAAGGTGTGAGGTGGCTTTCGGAACAAGATGCGCGTAAACATGGTCTCTAAAGAAAGCGGATCATCAGCGCGCCGGTCAGAAGCAAGACGGCTCCCGCAATGCGTCCCGCTGTGATCTCGCGAACAGCGATACCCATAAAGCCGATCCGGTCAGCGGCAAGCCCAGCCAGCAATTGTCCAGCCACGGCAAGCCCCATTACGGCGGCCGCTCCAATGCGTGGCGTGAGCAGAACGGATGTTGTTACATAGATGCAGCCCAGCGCGCCGCCAGCCACAAACAACCAGCCCGCAGGCACGTTGAAGTTTGGCATAGCACCCGTTGCGCGCGCAGTAACTGCTGCAATCATTCCAAGAATGACGGCACCTGATAAAAATGAGATTGCGGCAGCAGTTACAGGCGAACCGAGACCACGCGCTAGTGCTGCATTGATGGGTGCCTGTATTGCAATGCACGCACCGGAAAGAATGCCGAACAGTGTCCAGATCATGTCGAAGCCTTGTCTAGAGCATAATGACGGTCGATGAGACCCTGCTTAAAATAGAGGAGTTTGATAACGGAGCGAAAATAGCCAGAAGATATGCGAGATCAACCGCCGCGATCAATCGCACGGATAATCTCACTCAAAAGTGACAGCCCCGGTTCTTATTTCTGTTCGCCTGCGGAAATCATATTCTTGCCGCGACGCTTGGCATCATAAAGAAGAGCGTCCGCCGCATACAAAGCCGAGCCCACATCATTGGGCGCAACACTGAAGCTGACAAGCCCCATTGAGAAGCTGACCGGGAAGCCAGCACGCGAAACAGCATCATCCAGCAAGGCTTTGATCTTTTGTGCTTCTACAAGGTCACTGGCCTTGGTTCCGCCCAAACGCAAAATGATAAATTCGTCGCCGCCGGGTCGTGCGCTGATTTCATCCGGGCGATTGCGCTCTGCAAGCGTTTCGCCAATCAGCCGCAACAATTCGTCACCCGCAGAGTGACCGCGCTGATCATTGACCTGTTTGAAATGATCGACATCGAAATAAAGAAGCGAGAATGGCAGACTGTGATTGCGCGAAGCCATAATGGCTTTTTCGATCTCAAGCTCAATGCCGGTGCGGTTGGCAATGCCGGTGAGGCCATCAACAAGTGCTAACTTGCGTGCTTCGCGCAAGACGCGGCGCATATTGAGAATCTCGACAGCTGTGCTGGCAAGGCCAGCAAGCTTGATCTTCTCTTCCGGTGTGCATTGTCTGGTCTTGGTATCGAGAGCGCAGATTGCGCCAAGCGTCGATCCATCTGGCGCAATCAGCGGCGCGCCAAGATAGAAACGGATGCCTGGGTCTTCTTTCACAAAAGGGTTGGTCGCAAAACGATTGTCACTGGTGGCATCTTCAATGAGGAACGGATCGGTTCCTTCAATTGCATGCGAACAAAAAGTGTTCTCGTTTGGCAAATCTCCAAAAACACATCCCGCCATGCCAATGTGATGCGTGGTGTGCTCGTCAACAAGCGAAACAGCAGCCATTGGCACGCCAAACGTCGACAACACGAGATTGCAGAGCGCATCCAGTGTGCGGTCCTGGCCCATCTCGATCGTGTTGTAGGAAGAAAGAACAGCGAGGCGGTGTTTGTCGTGTAAAAGCATGGGCCTCATTAAGCAAATTGGATTGCTTCAATCAACTAACAAATCTGTCAGACGAGGCTATGTGGGCATCCATGCGCAATGACGAGTTGCAATGGCTGTATTCGGATTAACCAGTAGACGTAAAATATGCTGGTTATGAACCATTAAAACTTGGGGTGCATCGTGAAGCAGTCACGACACTACTTATATGAAACGCCGCAGTGTTTCTGCATGGATTAAACATTTACAAGATGAGCGATAAATCTTAGTATTTGATTTTTATGAATATTTGCCTTCAAAATTTTCAGCTCACTGTTAGAAATGTTTATTCAGTTTGTGCGCGGAAAATCATCCTGAGACGTTATATGTGACGTCAGGAAGAGGATGCTAATATATGCACATACATGATCAGAAGAATCCCTTTGTTTCCTCGAATAATATTCTTTCTTTGGTCACGGAAAGCCCTCTGGGTGTTTGCATTACTGACGAGCAGGGTCTTTTCATTTTCGTCAACAGAGCGTTTTGCAATCTTTATGGCTATGAAGCTGATGAGCTGATTGGTCAGGATTTCACTATTCTGGTTCCCGATGCAAACAAAAATGAGCTTACTGCACTGCACACCAAGTTCATCAATGATTACTCAGAAGATGATAGCCAATCTCTGACAGAGCTCCAGATGGAATGGACTGTGCTGGATAGGCACGGCAATGAACTCTTCATTATCGCTAATGCGGTTCTGCTGCTGGGCAAAGATGGCAGCCGCAACAAGGCAACCTTTGTGACCGATATTACGCAGCAGAAGATTGCTGAAGACAAGTTGTTACGCGCAAACCGAAAGCTTGAATTTCATGCAACGCGTGATGAGTTGACGGCTCTGCTCAATCGCAGGGCTGGCCTTGATCGTGTGTCAAAAGCGATTGCTTTGTCGAAGGTGCGGCTTGAGCCTCTGTCGGTTGCGTTTATCGACGTGGACTATTTCAAACGGATCAATGATCTTTATGGGCATGTGGTTGGTGACGAGGTTTTGCGTGAGATTTCAGAGATGATCATCAATGGAATCAGAGAGGGCGATTCTGCCGTTCGTTATGGAGGCGAAGAGATTCTGATCATTATGCCGCGTACAAACGCACAAGCCGCTTTGGCCGTTATTGAAAGATTGCGTGGCCAACTTGCTGAGAGGCGATTGAGCAGCGAGTCTATTGAAGTGACGTTCTCAGCCGGTATTGCCGAGTATCAACGTGGGGATCGCAAGGCTTTTCTCGTTGCGGCTGATAAAGCTTTATATGCCGCAAAAAATGCCGGGCGTAATCGGTCGATGCTGAGCTAGTGATGGGAGTTGATAGACTGCTGATTTAAAGAGCAGGCGGCTTCCATTGCGATAGCGAAACTGCGCGAAACACTGTTGTCATCTTTTGAAAGTAAGAGTGGTGCCCGGAGACGGATTTGAACCGCCGACACGCGGATTTTCAATCCGCTGCTCTACCAACTGAGCTATCCGGGCATCCTGTCAGTGATTTCTCACTTGGTGGCGGTGTTGGTGTCCGCCGGAAGTGGGTGCGTTATAGCATTAAATTTCGCGCTGTCCAGCACCCTATCGCACTTTTTATAAGATTTCTTATAAACGCGCTAAAGCACCGTTTTGATTGTGGAAATCACATACAAGAAAACGTCAGTTGTCGTTTTCTTCCTCTTCTTCAATCGTTTTTCCCGGAATGACATAGCTTCCCGAAAGCCAGCGATTGAGATCAATGCTTTTACAGCGTGGCGAACAGAACGGATAAGAATCGCGCGTCGACGGCTTGCTGCACTCAGGGCAGGGGCGTGTCGGGCGCAACGGTGTTACGCGCGCGTCCGGTGCCGTTGATATGTCTTTCTTATCGCTCATAGAAATATCAGACCTTGCCGCTTTCCCAGTTTGCATAAACCGGATAGTCACCGTCAGCCAGCATGCTCACAACTTCCTGAAGCGGCAATCCCACAACATTGGTGTAAGAGCCAACCAGCTTGACCACAAAACTGCCAGCAAGCCCCTGAATGGCATAGCCGCCAGCCTTACCGCGCCATTCACCGGAAGCGAGATAGGCGTCGATCTGTTTGCGTGTCAGGCGTTCAAAGCGCAGGCGCGTTTCAACAAGCGTCTGGCGCAAATTGCCGTTGGGCAGGATCACGCAAACGCCGGTAAAAACCTTATGCGTGCGCCCCGACAAAAGACGCAGGCATTCCCGCGCTTCGTCAGTGATTTCTGCTTTGGGCAGAATACGGCGACCAACCGCGACAACCGTATCAGCTGCCAGCACAAAAGCTTTGGCGAATTTTTCATCGCCCTGCAATTGTTCCTGTGCAGCCTTTGCCTTTTCGCGCGCAAGACGACGCGCGAGCGAACGCGGATGTTCGCTACGCTCAGGCGTCTCGTTAATATCAGCCGGCTGAATATGATCCGGCTCAATGCCGACTTGCCCCAGAAGCTCAATCCTGCGGGGAGAGCCGGAGGCAAGAACCAGCTTATGTTGCGCGCTCATAGACACCAGTTTTCCTGAAAAGCGAAGTGAGGCTTACTTGAAGCGGTAGGTAATACGGCCCTTGGTCAGGTCGTAAGGGGTCATTTCAACCAGAACCTTGTCGCCTGCGAGAACGCGGATGCGGTTTTTGCGCATACGGCCAGCAGTGTGAGCAATAATTTCGTGGTCGTTTTCGAGCTTTACGCGGAACATTGCATTTGGCAGCAGTTCCGTAACAACACCTGGAAACTCTAGGACTTCTTCTTTCGGCATACGATACCTATTTCTTTCTACGATAAATTGGCCTGAAACCGGGCCATAGCTTTAAATTTGGCCGGAACCTATATGATTAGACGGCATTTGTGAACAACGGAATTGGATTAGGCTGTGAGGCTGTTAATTTGGGGCCAAACGCTGCGTAATTTGGCGCTTTAAGCGGTCGCGCACATCACGATAAGCATTCATGATCTGCTCGCGACTGCCTGTCACAAGCGTTGGGTCTGGTGTGGGCCAATATTCCACATTCACTGAAAATCCGCGCATTTTTTCAAGCACTGTATGATGGGCAAGCGGGGTCAGTGTAATGATCAGGTCGAAATAACCATCTGCCAGTTCTTCCAGCCCGCGTGGTTGCCGATCATCCAGCGATAAACCTTCTTCGACAAGTACGGCATCAACAAACGGATCACGTTCGCCGCGCTGCACACCTGCGGAAGCAATGAACATATTGGACGGCAACAGTTTTCTGGCAAGAAGTTCGGCAATCGGCGAGCGTATCGCGTTCTTTCCGCAGACAAAAAGCACAGAGGTTGGCCGTTTGGCGGCTTTAACTTCTTCTGATGGTGCAATCACGTCCTCAACCGGCATCAAGGATCAGCCCCGCCAGTGCAGCACGCAGACGAGCGTGAAAAGACGCCGTGCGGTTGTGAAATCGACTTCGATTTTGCCGTTCAAACGGGTTTGCAGAACTTGCGATCCTTCATTATGCAAGCCGCGCCGCCCCATATCGATGGCTTCGATCTTGCTGGGGCTGGCGGAACGGATCGCTTCATAATAGCTTTCGCAGACCATGAAATAATCGCGCACCACACGGCGAAGCGGCGTCAGCGATAGAATGTGAGTCGCAACAGTGTCGCCACTCTCGCGCATGATCAAAAAAATCAGGCGTGATTCCATCAGCGACAATTTGAGCTTGTAGGGTCCGCCCACATCGTCACCGACCGGGTAGAATGCGTTTTCTTCAACCAGATCGAAAATCGCGACCGCGCGTTCGTGCTCGACATCAGGCGTCGAGCGGCCGATGGACTCATCCAGCTCGATGTCGATCAATCGGGCATTAGGAACGCCAGCGGTCATGATCCCTCATAGATTAAGCCGAATGGCGACGGATTGTGCGTGAGCACCAAGGCCTTCGGCACGGGCGATTTCAATGGCTGCCGGTCCGAGCGCGCGCAACTGATCTGGGCCGAGTTTCAGAAGCGAGGTGCGCTTCATGTAATCCAGAACCGACAGGCCAGACGAGAATCGTGCCGAACGTGCCGTCGGCAAAACGTGGTTGCAGCCGCCGACATAATCGCCGATCACTTCTGGCGTGTAGGCGCCGATAAACACCGAACCAGCATTGCGGATTTTTGGCAAAAGCGCTTCCGGGTCAGCGGTCGCGATTTCCAGATGTTCAGCAGCAATACGGTTGGCCAGCGGAATGGCAGCTTCAAAATCATCAACCAGAATGACCGCACCAAAATCGCGCCAGCTTGCGGAAGCTGTTTCTGCACGCGGCAAAGTTTTGAGCTGGCGTTCGACGGCTTCTTCGACGGCCTTTGCGAAAGGCTCGTTATCGGTCATCAGGATCGATTGCGCAGCCGTATCATGTTCGGCCTGTGCCAGAATGTCAGCAGCCAGCCAGTCTGGATTGTTGTCCTTGTCGGCAATCACCAGCACTTCCGATGGTCCGGCGATCATGTCGATGCCGACCGTGCCAAATACGATGCGCTTCGCAGCAGCCACGAATGCATTGCCGGGGCCGACGATTTTGGCAACGGGTGCAATGGTTTCGGTGCCATAGGCGAGTGCCGCAACAGCTTGCGCACCGCCAACACGATAGATTTCTGAAACACCGGCCAGACGTGCTGCCACCAAAACCAGCGGATTGAGCTTGCCATCGGGCGAGGGGACAACCATCACGATGCGCTCGCAGCCTGCAACCTTTGCAGGCACGGCATTCATCAGCACCGAGCTTGGATAGCTTGCCGTGCCGCCCGGAACATAAAGGCCGACAGCTTCGATTGCCGTCCAGCGAGAACCGAGTTCCACACCAAGTGCATCGGTGTAGCGGTCGTCTTTTGGCAACTGACGCGCATGATGTTTTTCAATGCGCTCATGAGCGAGCTTCAGCGCTTCAATGGTCGAAGCTGGCGCTTCATCGAAAGCCGCATCAATTTCAGCTTCCGTCACACGGATGCCGGTCTTGTTCAGATCAATACGGTCGAAACGCTGTGAATATTCAATCAGTGCAGCATCGCCTTCGCGGCGTACACGATCAACGATTTCACGCGCAGCACGATCCACATCTTCCGAAACTTCGCGCTTGCCTGTGAGGAAAGCTGCAAACTTCTGTTCAAAATCAGGATCGTTTTGTCTGAGCGTCGTGGCCACGCTGGTATTCCTTTAATTATCAGTCATTTTCAGTCTGGGCAAAGCGGCAATCAGGCTTCGTGTTTTGGCACGGAGGCTGTTTCCCATGCTGGACCAAGATCTGTTAGCTGCGCTTCAATGCATTCTACATCGAGACGGATAGCGGCATTTGCCGAGAAAGTCAGTTCCAAAGTTCCGGCTGGTGCTTCGCCTGCGATAAAGCGGATAGCCAGCAGAGAAAGAACTTCTTCGGTCTTTTGGCGGTCGATGCCGCTGCCTTTGACCGCCGTAACGCGGTTAAAATGCAAAGCGGTACGGCGGCGTTGATATTGCGGCTTGCGGAACAGCTTTGGCTTGGCTTCTTCCCACGCAAAACGGTTGAGCGTAAGGACAAAGCGCTTATCCGCCGCCAGATATTGCAGGTCTGATACTTTCAGAACCGCATCCTGAAGATGGGCGGACAGGACCTGCAAATCTTCCTCATCCAGCGCCACAAGCTTCAACATTTCCATATCTGGTATCGTTCCTTGCTATTCTCAAAATGATGTTGGAAGCAACTTTACATGTAGCCACAAAAAAATCGACAGGCTTTTCAGCCTGTTGATTAATAAGCTAAAGCATGTCTCGGAAAAGTGGGAACCGTCTTCGCGGGGAAATCAGTCCACTGGACTGATTTCTGATCCCGCTACGATCCGATAACGACATGCGTAAAAACAAAGAGATAAAGCGTGTCGATCGAATACGATAAATTGCGACACGCTTTAGGAGTGAAAGAAAAGCCGGAATGCTGTGCGCAACTCCGGCTTTTGAACTTTTATCCGCTGATGCGTTCGACGTTGGCTCCGCAACGCGAAAGCTTTTCTTCCAGACGCTCAAAGCCACGATCAAGGTGATAGACGCGATTGACAATGGTTTCGCCTTCAGCTGCAAGGCCAGCGATTACCAGCGAAACCGAAGCGCGCAGATCCGTTGCCATAACCTGCGCACCCTTGAGGCGCTCGACGCCTTCAACGGTTGCAGTCTGGCCGGACAGCGAAATTTTCGCGCCAAGACGTGCCAGTTCCTGCACATGCATGAAGCGGTTTTCGAAAATCGTCTCAGTAATGTGTGATGTGCCCTTGGCCATCGTCATCAAGCCCATGAACTGTGCCTGAAGATCGGTTGGAAAGCCGGGGAATGGATCAGTGGTAACATCAACCGGATGAATACCATGGCCATTGCGAACAACGCGAAGACCGCTATTGGTTTCGGTGATTTCCGCGCCGGCCTTGCGCAGGACATCAAGCGCGGCAGTCAACTGGCTTGCTTCAGCACCTTCGAGCACAACATCGCCGCCGGTCATCGCGACAACCATGGCATACGTGCCGGTTTCGATGCGGTCAGGAATAACGCGAACGCGAGCACCCGACAGGCTGGTTACACCCTGAATGTGGATTGTCTCGGTGCCTGCACCCGTGATTTTTGCACCCATGGCGTTCAGGCAGTCAGCAAGATTGACGACTTCCGGTTCACGCGCAGGGTTCTCGATAATGGTTTCGCCCTTGGCAAGCACCGCTGCCATCAGCATGACATGGGTTGCACCAACCGAAACTTTCGGGAAACGATATCGTGCGCCAACAAGACCACCCTTGGGTGCGCGTGCTTTAGCATAACCGTTTTCAATGTCGATCTGAGCGCCAAGCGCCTGAAGGCACTCAAGAAGCAAGTCAACCGGGCGCGTACCAATCGCGCAACCGCCCGGCAGCGATACGGTCGCTTCGCCCATACGCGCCAGAAGCGGTCCAATAACCCAGAAGCTCGCACGCATCTTGGAAACCAGTTCATAAGGAGCAACGGTATCGACAATCGTGCGAGCCGTGAAATGGATGGTGCGCGAATATGAACCGTCCTGATGTTCGCGGCGGCCATTGACCGAATAATCAACGCCGTGATTGCCCAAAATACGGATCAGCTGCTCGACATCGGCGAGGTGCGGCACATTTTCAAGTGTTAGCGTATCGTCGGTGAGAAGCGAAGCAATCATCAGTGGCAGCGCGGCATTTTTCGCACCAGAGATAGGAATGACGCCATTAAGCTTATTGCCGCCGACGATTTTGATGCGATCCATGCTGTTTCACCTTCTGGGCCGAAGCCGTTGCCCGGTAATCGAATTTTGCAGGCTCTGCGGACTTGGGACTCGCAGTGCTGCAATATGAAATTGACTGATCCTGCGGCGAAATTACGTCGATCACGAATCATAGTCGTGCGGTGACGCCAGCAAGAGATTTATTGCGCTTTTATAACAGCTCCTCCCCATCTTCAAGGAAGGCTTTGCAACATACTTATTCGCTAAAAAGGTAATTTTTAAAGTTACCAATGCTGATCAAGCACAACTGATCTCAATCCTGATCTTGTTTCCCGGCTGTAATGCCGTCGTTGCGCTCGTCTGCATCGCCCGCGCGTCGGGAACGTGATTGCACTTTGCGGCGCATCAGATTCGCCCGTAGCTGTTCTGCTCGCCGCTTTTCACGCGGGTCAGGCTGGCTCTGTTTGTTGTTTTTGGTATCTTTTTCACTCATGACGACTGTGTACTACGGCGCATTGCCCGCGAAAAGTGGGTTTTGTAGCTGCTTGTGGGAGATTTCCACATTATGTCAAAATAATTGCATTTGGTTGCTTGCGATTTGCGTAATGATGTGTCAGAAGTCCGCCGCGTTCAAGAGAATGCTGCGGTAGCTCAGTGGTAGAGCACTCCATTGGTAATGGAGAGGTCGAGAGTTCAATCCTCTCTCGCAGCACCAGTTCCTTCGACAAATTGCGCTAACTCTCATAAAAATATCAGTCATAATGTCGCTTCATCAATAAAGATGGAGAGGTCTGTCGATCTGTATTGTTCTCAATATTATTCGCGACGCTAATGGTCTGGAAGTTAGATCATATATCTTAATATTATAATCGCGAGTGAAACCGTAATTGCTCCGCCAATGCGTGTCGCTATTTGTGCGAAAGGCATCAAAGCCACACGGTTGGCCGCGGTTAAAATTGCAATGTCGCCAGTCCCACCTTGTCCGCTGTGGCACCCCGTCACAATTGCAGTGTCGATTGGGTAAAGTTTAACAAACCGGGCAACAAAGAAACCTGTCGTGATCAGAGAGAAAACCGTTGCGAAGACTGTCACGACAGTGGGTAAGTTAAATACCGCAATAAATTTCGCCCAAGGCGTATAAGCCACTCCCATTGCAAACAGTAGCGGCCATGTCACAATAGTTGAGAAAAACTTGTAGACATGATGACATCCGGTTTCGATGCGCGGCTCGAATAGTTTGCCAACTTTGGCTGCAACAGCCAAGAATAGCATGCATATCGGCGCCGGAAAGTCTGTTAAATCCTGAACATAGACGCCTAGCAAATACAGGCTGACAATCGTAACGCCTGCTGCTGCAATATCTGTGATTGCGACAGTTTCGACGGCTCTGTCAGCTGGGGGTGTCATGTGTTTGTCGTCTGGCTGTAATCGCCCTTCGCCAGTGAGATGCGGATAGTGCTTTCCTAGCAAGTTGAGCAAGCCACATAGAAAAACGGCTGTAAAACTACCGAGCATAACAACCGGTATAATCTGTGCAAATAGAACATCTTGTGGCTGATGAAGAATGAGCGAATATCCCATAGAGAGTGGAATTGCGCCTTCTCCTAATCCTCCCGCCATAATAGGCACAACGATGAAGAAGAGACTGTGTATGGCTGTTAGTCCCATTGCCATGCCCACAAGAGTTCCCATGATCAACGCAACAATTGATCCTGCGGCGAGAGGCACAAAAATTCGGAAAAAACCGTTTATCAGAACGCGGCGATCCATACTCACTATGCTGCCGACGATGATTGCTGCAATGTAGAGATAGAGGAAGTTGGATTGCTTGCTGAAGGTCGTCACGGATGTCGCAACAGATGCCGGAATAACGCCATAGAATACAGCAGCCGACGGCACCACGAATGCCATAATCGCAGCTCCACCCATTAGTCCCAGAATTCGAAAGCGCTTGCCGAGCTCCATGAAAAGAAAGCCACCCACAGACAGAATGCCGATCGACATCGTCAAATCTGTGGGCACTTTGCCAATCGATGCGAAGCCAACGATCAGCAGCGCTATGAGTAAATATATAGGAAGCGGCACGACGCCTATACGCATGCTCTGTACTGACAAGAAGGCTTTACGCCAGCCAGCTTCATTGGTTTTGCATGTCGTCTCGTCATTAAGAGCCATACAGCCTCCTTAAAAGTATTTTTTGAGTATCGATGTCTTTGCACTGTAAATTCGTGCGCAGATTTGCCGGTACGGCTGAATAATATATTTTAGGTTCTATCCGGGGGTGGGTTCAGCCTGATAAAACTACGTCGTGCTGAGCGTTCAGAACCCAAATGATAAAGTTGCTGAAAACGGATAAGTGTGCTTGGTGCAGCTTTTTTGCGACTAATATAATATACTTTTTAGGATCCATTTTTTCGCAAAACTTAATAAAATTATATTTGAAATTATTTATTCATATTTCCATTTCGTAATTCGAAACAAATACATATAAACTATAAAATGTTATTTAGTCCATCATCCAATTTCATATGAGCAATTTTCATAATCGGAAGGATATTTTTTTCTTCGCAATATTTTTAGAAATATGAATTCCCCAGAAGAACTTTAGACGATTGCTGCTCTTGCGTATGAGGCGAATGGTTTCTCTTTTTGCAAGTGCGCGTAAACCAATTTTCCGGCGCTTGGACTGCGGTTCTTTTTGGCGTTCGATCTCAATTTCACTGGTTAAATAGGGGGCATTCGCCGTACTGCATCGCGTCAGAATGACGTCTTGAATAGCGATTGCCGGTTGGAGCTGCCATAGCGAGAATTGGGCAACGCTGGGATCAAAAAGATAATCGTCGATTGGTGTCGAACCCGGTATATATTGATCCAGCATTTTCTGAGCGGCTGATTTGCTTATTACATAAGCTCCAGACCCCCAATGCTTGTAATATAGCTGGCCCAACTCACGATTGTTTTTGGTTTTTATTGTTCGCGTCGATATGAGTGTGGGTTCATCAACCGTCTCTAGCTTAATAATTTCGGCGCCTTGGGGGATCCAGTCTGTAGAATTGATGAAATCACTCGTATCATTGGATAAATGCAGGTCGTCTTCCATAACAATGGCGTAGTCATCGGCGGACGCTACTATCTGCCGGTAAATGGCTAGATGCGATTCAGAGCAAGCGATCTCACCGGTAGTGAGTGGCTTGCCTTGAGTGCGTTTGCTTCTGTAAAGAGCAATTTCATCTTTTGTAAATTGCGCGCCATCAGTAGCAGGGTGGCGAATGAAGTTTGCTGAATAAGATTGCAACAACTCAGATATGCGGTGCATTCGTTCTGGTGCACGGTCAAGATTAATAATATAGCACTGCATATTGATTGCCCCCTAATTATTAGTGTTTTATCTGAGGCTAATTAATAATGTCAGTACCTGTTCTTCTTTATCACCAGATAGCACGACTACCTGATCCTAAAGTTCCATATAAAGGACTTTTCGTTCGGCCTGAGAGTTTCCGTTCTCAAATGAAATGGCTGAAGTCATTGGGTTATAAAGGGCTCTCCGTTCGTGATGCTTGGCCTTATTTGCAGGGCGATAAGAAGGGTAAAGTCGTCGTCATTACTTTTGATGATGGATTTTTGAATACACTTGAACATGCAGCTCCCGCACTGGCGGAATTTGGCTTCACTGCCACCAATTATTTCGTCGCCAATCAAATTGGTGGAAGTAATGTCTGGGATGCAAAAGAAGGCATACCTCAATCGCCGTGTATGAATGCCGGTGAATTACGTGAATGGGCGGGGTTGGGGCATGAGGTCGGCGCGCACACATTAGATCATTGTCTTCTTCCTCAAATTTCTTACCAAGAGGCGCAACGTCAAATTACTGATTGTAAAGGCAAAATAGAAGACGTGCTCGGGTCGGAAGTCACCAGCTTCTGCTATCCTTACGGTGGAAATGATCCGGTCCACAGACAGATTGTGAGGGAGGCCGGATATCTCAACGCTACAACGACAGTGAGTAAACGCGCCAGTTCGACTGACGATGCGTTTGGCATTCCCCGCATCTATATTCGCTATCGACATTCAACATTGGAAGCGATGCTGCGTATTTTGTTGAAATAGCGGTGCCGAATAGTTTTACGGGTTGCGCGGCAAACTTAGCAGGCTGATTGCTGCGGGCTTTCCAAAGGTCGGCATAGAAAATACGGGGTTTACCCCATCGAGCTCAAAAGATTAAATACTTATGGAAGCGTTCTGGCGGAGAGAGCGGGATTCGAACCCGCGATACGGTTCCCCGTATACACACTTTCCAGGCGTGCGCCTTCAACCACTCGGCCACCTCTCCACTCATTTGCTGTCTTGAAATCCGCAAGTGCGGTAAGAACTCTCGCAAACACGACACCGTTCAAATCAGGCATTGGTTAGTTGCCAAAACAGGTGCTGCGGCGCGCAATATAGCCAGAATACACATATGTTCAACTGCTATTTGTCAGTTTTTACGTTAATTTGTGGCTGGCTATGCGAAAGTTTTTTATAGGCAATTAAGTAGTTGTTTTTAAAAGATATTTTTATGGGTATATTTGATTTTAGGTTTAGGCTACGCGCTACATTAGCCTTGTGTTACGCTGCGCCGGCGAATTGAGATGATATTCGATAGCAATTAACGTGGATATTCGCGTTCAATGCTAGCCTGTAAACTCGAGGATAGAAAACCGTGTTTCGTTTTGTGTTGCGTAGTCTCGCGGTGGTGTGTCTGGCACTGGCAGTCGTTTTTGCCGTTCTGGATGGTGCGCGTTCAGTTGGTGCGCAAGAATTCGTAGTGAAGCCGCTGCTGGAGATGTGGGCTGTTGGTGTGCCAGAACTGTTGGGGGATGCAGAAGCGTTGGTGACGCACTATATAGGCTTAGTCGCTTGGGACAGAGTGTTTGTTCCTTTGCTTGAACAGCCCGGCTGGCTCGTTTTCGGTGTGCTGGCACTCTTGCTTTATCTGGCGGGTTATCGTCGCGAAAAGCGCTTTGGCAGCTTCACTGCTTAATCTTTCTTGGGTTGGAGCGGCTCTGAAAGTTACATAAGATTGGTTTGTCCAAGAGCGTTGCGCATCATGCGCATATTCTGTGCTCTTCAGGAGGTGTTGAATGAGTTTCCTAGACAGCTATCGCAAGAAGGTTGAAATGCCTTCGCATCAGGACGCCTTGCCGGGCCGTGCTGCGGCACTTCCGACGGCAGCGTCGCATTATGTTTCAGGCAAACCACTCAAGGGCCCATGGCCGGAAGGCATGAAACAAATCATGTTCGGCATGGGTTGTTTCTGGGGTGCAGAGCGGCTGTTCTGGCAGGTACCAGGCGTTTATGTGACGGCTGTTGGCTATGCAGGCGGCATTACGCCCAACCCGACCTATGAAGAAACGTGCACCGGCCTGACCGGTCATGCTGAAGTGGTGCTGGTCGTCTATGATCCGAAGGTCGTGAGCCTTGACGAATTGCTGACCCTCTTCTGGGAAGAGCACGACCCGACGCAGGGCATGCGGCAGGGCAATGATATCGGCACGACCTACCGTTCAGTGATTTACACATTTGATGCTGCTGATCGCGAAGCGGTTGAAACGAGCAGAGATGCTTATCAGGCCGCGCTGGCGTCGCGTGGTCTTGGTCCGATCACGACGGAAATTGCTGATGCTCCGACTTTCTATTACGCGGAAGATTATCACCAGCAATATCTGGCCAAGAATCCGAACGGCTATTGCGGCTTGCGCGGAACGGGCGTGAGTTGCCCAATACCGGCTGCATCATAAGAAGCAAAAAAACGCGCGGTTAACCCCGCGCGATTTTCTTATTTAAGATCAACATGCCTTCATCATCGCCGCTCAGTTCTTCAAAATCGCTCCAGGCGATTTTCCGGTAAAGATCTGGCTTGTCGGTATAGAGATAGGCTTCACTATAGCCGAGTTCGTGGGCTGCTGTTTCAATCGCTGTCATGAGCGCTTTGGCAACACCGCGCCCACGGAATTCCGGTGCAACGAGCAGGCTTGCAACCCATGGCTTGAGATGGGGGTGGCTTTCAAGATCATTGTGAATGAGCAGAACAAAGCCTGCCAATTCACCATTCCAGAGCGCTGCACGCACGGCCTGACCATCGGTGGCGTGGATCAGTTCGTTCAGAGCATCGACGATTTGTTCTTCGGTTGCGCCCGCTGCTTGTCCCCATTCGACATGGTTCCATTTCGCGCAGATGGCTGCGAGATCTTTACGTTGTTCGAGGGTAATGATTTCAATCATGCAATTACCAGTGTGGAGGTTTGGTGACAGGGATTTCGGGCGCTGTCTGCTCTTCCAGTGTCAGAAAGCGATCTGTCAGCGCGGACAGTTTTTTGTTGAGCTGATCAATCGTTTTCCACTGCTCTGCAAGCGCGGATGAAAGTTCATCAATCGTCTTTTCCTGCTCTGCGACCCGAATTTCAAGCTCTGTCAGGCGGTTATCCGTGGACATAGGACTGTTCCATTTTTGTCGATCATCGGAAGATAAAAAATCCGCACTGTCCGCTCAATAGCAATTATCGAGTGGTCAGCGCGGATTGGTATAAGGCTTATCGTAAGGTTTGAAACTTACTTCGTGCCATACATGCGGTCGCCGGCGTCACCGAGACCCGGAACGATATAGCCCTTTTCATCAAGGCTATCATCGATAGAGGCGGTGAAGACATCAACGTCTGGATGAGCCGCTGTGAAGCGCTCAATGCCTTCCGGTGCTGCCAGCAGGCACAGGAACTTGATATTGGTTGCGCCGCGTTCCTTCAGCTTGTCGATCGCTGCGATGGCCGAATGGCCGGTGGCCAGCATAGGGTCTACAACGATAATCAGGCGGTTGACGATATCTTCCGGTGCCTTGAAATAATATTCGATTGGCTGAAGCGTATCGTGATCGCGATAAAGGCCGATATGCGCCACGCGAGCGGCTGGTACCAGATCCAGCATACCTTCGAGAAGGCCATTGCCCGCGCGCAGGATCGAAGCGAAAACCAGCTTCTTGCCTTCAAGCGTCGGCGCTTCCATTGGCATCATCGGCGTTTCGATATGCATGGTGGTCAATTCGAGATCGCGTGTCACTTCATAGCAAAGCAGCAGCGATATTTCTTTCAGCAAGCGCCGGAAACTGGCGGTTGAGGTTTCGCGCTTGCGCATAATGGTGAGCTTGTGCTGGACAAGCGGATGGCTGACGACATTAACGCCCATGTTGTTTCCACTTTTCTTGTTATCTTTATCGACTGTAATGGCTAATTAAGCCGGAGAAAACGCGTGGCAGGCGCGCACGCACAGTTTTCTATTTCTTTGAACATTTTGCACAGATGCGCAAGTGGCGATCACAAAAGGGGTATCGGCTTGCGGTCTGTGCTTGTATCGTCCGGTACAAGCTTTATATGCATCAAGCAAACGGAAAACGGAGATCGGCTTCGTTTCGCACATGAACCGGCAGGATAGTTATGAGCCAGCACAACGGCAATGCAGACCGCGTGGGCGCACAAGGTGGCATGGAGCATTCATTCGGCTTCAAGGCGGTCGATGAAAGCGAAAAGCAGGGGCTGGTCAACGACGTTTTCCATAAAGTCGCCAAGCGTTACGATGTGATGAATGATCTCATGTCGGGTGGCCTGCATCGTGTCTGGAAAGATGCGATGATCGGCTGGCTGGCACCGTCCAAGCGTCCGGGCTTCAAATCGCTCGATGTGGCTGGTGGCACAGGCGATATTGCTTTCCGTATTGTAGAAGCTTCGAACCGTCAGGCGCATGTCACCATTCTTGACATTAATGGCTCGATGCTGGGTGTTGGTCGTGAGCGTGCGATCAAGAAGGGCTTGGCTGACAATCTCGAATTTGTTGAAGCCAGTGCCGAAGAACTGCCCTTTGAAGATGCTAGCTTTGATGCTTACACGATTTCATTTGGCATCCGTAACGTGCCGCATATCGATAAGGCGCTGTCCGAAGCCTATCGTGTGTTGAAGCCGGGTGGCCGTTTCCTGTGCCTTGAGTTCTCCGAAGTTGAACTGCCGCTGCTTGATAAGATTTATGACCAGTGGTCTTTCAAAGCCATTCCGCAGATCGGCAAGATGATCACGGGTGATGCTGATTCCTACAGCTATCTGGTGGAATCGATCCGCAAATTCCCCAAGCAGGAGGATTTTGCGCGCATGATCCGCGAAGCGGGTTTTGAGCGTGTGAGCTATCGCAATTTTACAGGCGGTATTGCAGCCCTTCATTCTGGCTGGAAGCTCTGAGATCAGTATGAGCAATATTTCTGCGGCTTTGAGATTGATGCGTGCTGGCTGGATCATGGCACGCGAAGGCGTATTGAGTTCGCTGCCTGTTGATGATGCGGCAGGGTTGCCTGCATTGGGACACAAGGCTGCGAAGCTTCTTGCACGCAAACGCGCGAAAGATGCGCCTCGCTCCGAGCGTATTTCGCGGGCGATGAATAAGCTAGGGCCGTCTTACGTGAAGCTCGGCCAGTTTCTTGCAACCCGTCCTGATATTGTTGGTAAAGACGTTGCTGCTGATCTGGAGCTTTTGCAGGATCGCCTTGATTTTTTCCCACAGGATGAAGCTGTATCAGCGGTTGAGAGTTCCCTTGGCCGCAAGATCGATGATCTCTATGTGAGCTTTGACGCGCCAATTGCGGCCGCATCCATGGCGCAGGTTCATCCGGCTTATGTGATGAAAGACGGCGCGCCGCATAAGGTTGCGGTCAAGGTTATCCGCCCGGGTGTGCGCCAGCGTTTTGCACGTGATCTTGAAAGCTTCTTTATGGTCGCTCGCATGCAGGAGCGACACATCCCGTTCACGCGGCGCTTGCGCCCGGTCGAGATGGTCGAAACGCTGCATCAGACCACACGTATCGAGATGGACTTGCGGCTTGAAGCGGCAGCGCTTTCTGAAATCGCAGAGAACATTAAAGACGATGAGGGCTTCCGTGTTCCTAACGTGGATTGGGAGCGCACGGGCCGCGATGTTCTGACGCTTGAATGGATCGACGGCATTAAAATGTCGGACATCGATGGCTTGAGAGCGGCAGGCTTTGATCTCAAAAAGCTTTCGGAAACGCTGATCCAATCCTTCCTGCGCCATACGCTGCGCGATGGTTTTTTCCATGCGGATATGCATCCGGGCAATCTGTTTGTTGATCCGCAGGGTGTGATTGTTGCCGTCGATTTCGGTATTACCGGACGACTGAACAAAGATCAGCGGCGCTTTCTCGCAGAAATTCTTTATGGCTTCATCACACGCGATTATCTGCGCGTGGCGGAAGTGCATTTTGAGGCCGGTTACGTGCCACATACGCATGATGTGGCGAGCTTTGCGCAGGCAATCCGCGCCATTGGGGAGCCTATTCACGGACAACCCGCAGAAACCATTTCGATGGCGAAGCTTCTAACGCTGCTGTTTGAAGTGACCGAACTGTTCGACATGGAAACGCGGCCAGAGCTTCTGATGCTTCAGAAGACGATGGTGGTGGTTGAAGGTGTATCGCGCACGCTCGATCCGCATTTCAATATGTGGAAAGCTGCAGAGCCGGTTGTCGGCGGTTGGATTCGTAAAAATCTCGGGCCGCAGGGCATGTTGCTTGATGCAAAAGACAGTGCCTATGCGCTGCTGCGTTTCGCCCGTAAAACACCAGAAATGGTTGCGCGAATGGATCGTGCCACGGCTGCGATGGACGCTATGGCAGTCAAGGGTTTGCATTTTGATGCAGAGACTGCAGAAGCGATTGGCAGAGCAGAAGCACGTCATACGCGTTGGGGCCGAATTGCGCAGATAGTGATTGCAATTTCACTGGCTGCGATTGCAATTAAGCTCTATATCGAGCTTTAGCGCATCTATTTGTTGATTATTCGATAAAAGAATGATTTCATTGATTGCACCAGAAACCATCCGGTGCAATCAAATGGCCAGTATTACAATCCGTAACCTTGATGACGCAGCCAAAGAACGATTGCGCGTAAGAGCCGCTCAAAACGGGCGCTCGATGGAAGAAGAAGCGCGGCTTCTTCTCGGCGGGCTGGAAGAGGCAAAATCGGTAGCCGTTGTCTCGTCGCCTGTTTCCGGTTCATTGCAGGGTAAGCGCATTCTTCTCATCATCAGTGGTGGTATCGCTGCTTATAAAGCACCGGATCTTATCCGCCGTCTGCGCGAACGCGGCGCGCATGTGCGTCCGCTGATGACAGCGGCAGCTCAGCAATTCGTGACGCCGCTGACGATTGGCGCAGTTGCTGCCGATCATGTTTTTACCGATCTTTTCTCGCGCGAAGACGAACAGGATGTTGGCCACATCCGCCTTGCGCGTGATGCGGATCTTATCGTTGTCGCACCTGTAACGGCTGGCCTGATGGCTAAAATGGCCAATGGAATTGCTGACGATTTGGCGAGTGCCGTGCTTCTTGCACGCAAAATTCCGTTGCTGATTGCACCTGCCATGAACCCTGCTATGTGGGATAATCCGGCAACCAAGCGCAATCGCCTGACGCTTGAAAAAGACGGCGTGCATTTCATCGGGCCTGAAAAGGGCGAGATGGCGGAAAGTGGAGAGGCGGGCACAGGCCGTATGAGCGAGCCGCTTGCCATTGTTGCCGCCATTGAAAACCTGCTTGCGCCACAGGCAAAGCCGCTTGCAGGCAAAGTGATCGTCATGACATCCGGCCCGACACATGAGCCGATTGATCCGGTGCGCTATATTGCCAACCGTTCCTCGGGTAAGCAGGGCCATGCGATTGCAAACGCGCTGGCACGTCTGGGCGCAACGGTGCATCTTGTATCCGGTCCGGTGACGATTCCTGACCCGCAAGGCGTTAACGTCATCCATGTCGAGACAGCCCGCGAAATGCAGGCAGCCGTTGAAAATCATTTGCCCGCCGATGCCGCTGTGATGGTTGCAGCCGTTGCCGACTGGCGAACCGCCAATTCAGCCGATCAGAAGATTAAAAAGCAGCCGGGCGAGGGTGCTCCAACGCTCAGCATGGTTGAGAACCCGGATATTCTGGCCGGTGTTGGTCATAGTGAGAAGCGTCCCGGTCTTGTGGTGGGTTTTGCTGCGGAAACGCAGGACGTGCTCGCCAATGCAGGCCGCAAGCTCGACAAGAAAGGTGCTGACTGGATCGTCGCCAATGATGTATCTGGCGATGTGATGGGCGGTGACCGCAACCGCGTGCGCATCCTGAGCCATGCTGGCATTGAAGAATGGCCGGAAATGAGCAAGGAGCAGGTTGCTGAAAAGCTTGCAGAAAAAATTGCAGAGGCTTTGTTGGCTCTGAATAAATCGTAGTAGGCTTTGTAGAAATTACTCGCAAAGAGTTGGAGTTTCGAAAAGAAATAATCTCCATCACATTTGATCATCATTATATTTGAGGGTGATCAGATGAAATATACTGTTGTTCCAGCCTTTTTGGTTTTCTTACAGGGTGGGGCAATGGCAGCACCGCAAACGCCAGATGTTCTTTATGGGCCATTGTTTGAAGCCGTTCAGCTGCAACGGGTCTTTCCAGATTCGAAAAGTTTCGCTGATGCAGTGCCAAATGGTAAGCCAGAGGAGATTGTTGCACTTTATAATGCGCAGTCTAAGCTACCGGGTTTTAACCTCACCGCTTTTGTAAACAGCCATTTCACGCTCGCGCAGGATGCACATAAGGCCTATGCCAGTGTCGAAGGTGAAAATGTGTGCGAGCACATTGATACGCTCTGGGATTATTTGAAACGCGAACCCACGAATGACGAAGCTTTGGGGTCGCTATTACCGCTTCAGTTTCCCTATGTCGTGCCAGGTGGACGCTTTCGTGAGATCTATTACTGGGACAGCTATTTCACGATGCAGGGGCTGATCGCAAGTGGCAGGGTCGATCTGGCAGAAACGCTACTGCGCAATCTCGCTGATCTTGCCACGCGTTATGGGCATGTTCCCAATGGCAACCGCAGCTATTATCTGAGCCGTTCACAGCCGCCGTTTTTAGCAGCTATGGTCGAACTTATGGTGTCTGTGAAAGGCAAAGCGGAATATAAAAAGTATTTGCCCGCACTCGAGGCAGAATATGCCTATTGGATGGATGGTTCAGAAGGTCTGCGTCCGGGTGAGCGACATCGTAACGTGGTCATGATGCCTGATGGAGCCGTTCTCAACCGTTATTGGGATGAAAAGGATACGCCGCGTGAAGAATCTTATTTCGAGGACGTCAACACGGCGCGGCAATCACAGCGCGCATCCCACGAAGTCTATAAAAACTTGCGTGCTGGCGCGGAAAGTGGCTGGGATTTCTCGTCCCGCTGGCTGAAAGATCCGAATGACCTGTCGTCGATCCGTACGATTGATATTGTACCAGTTGATCTGAATGCGCTGCTTTTCCAATTGGAAACAACACTGCAAACGGTCTATGCCCTTAATTACGAAACGACCAAATCTGAAGACATGCATGATCGGGCGAAAGCTCGACAAAGAGCTATTAATGAGTATCTTTGGAATGAAGTTGACGGTTATTTTGTCGACTATTGGCTGGATGAACAAAAACAATCACGTCAGCTGACCGCTGCAACCGTCTATCCGCTTTATTTCCGTCTTGCGACGCTGAATCAGGGAGACAGAACGGCTGTCGCTGTTAAGGACATCCTTCTAAAAAGCAATGGTGTGACAACCACCTCGCTGAAAACCGGGCAACAATGGGATGAGCCGAATGCATGGGCACCATTGCAATGGCTGGCTACCCAGGGATTTTCCTATTACGATCATCCACAGCTGGCACAAGATATCGCAACGCGGTGGTCTCAGGCTGCGGTCAAACATTATCAGAAGACCGGTAAATTGACCGAAAAATATAACGTGAACTCAACGGATGAGAAAAGTCAGGCGGGAGAATACCCAACGCAGGATGGTTTCGGCTGGACGAATGGGGTCCTGCGCGCATTTTTGGCGCAGTACCCATCTATCGTAGATGATAACCCGTCATGCGTAAGCAAAGCTGCTTCGCATCTATTCAAGAAAAAATAGCTGCTTTATCAGGCCTTTTCGCGGACCTGATAATCCTTGATCGCGGCGAAGCGGATTGCTTTCCAGCGCTCAGCTTCATAGTTGAGCGAGAAGCCGTTTTGCGCGAGGAAGACCGGATCATTGTCAAGATCATGTGCAATATCAGCGCGGTGCGAAGCAATGAAACGGTCAAGTTCGGCTGGATCATCTGCGGTGATCCAACGACAGACGGAGAAGCGCGACATTTCAAAGCCGACCGGCAACGAATATTCGATCTTGAGACGTTCGGTCAGAACGTCGATCTGGAGAGCGCCGACAACGCCGACAATCGCAGGGGAGCCATCATCGGGTACGAAAAGCTGCACGACGCCTTCTTCCGCCATCTGCTGAAGCGCTTCACGCAGCTTCTTGGCTTTCATCGCATCATCGAGGCGGACACGGCGCAGGATTTCCGGTGCGAAGTTTGGCACACCGCGAAACAAAATGTCTTCGCCCTCGGTCAGCGTATCACCAATGCGCAATGTGCCGTGGTTCGGGATGCCGACCACATCACCCGCAAAAGCTTCATCGGCAATTTGACGCGAACGCGCAAAGAAGAACTGCGGCGCAGACAAGCTCATCGGCTTGCCGGTACGGACCAGCTTGGCCTTCATGCCGCGCGACAGTGTGCCTGAGCATACGCGCAGGAACGCAATACGGTCGCGATGGTTCGGGTCCATATTGGCCTGAATTTTAAACACGAAGCCGGTCATTTTGGCTTCGGTGGCGCCAACCATGCGGCTATCTGCCTTTTGGTCGCGTGGGCTTGGGCCAAAATCACAGAATGCTTCGATGAGATCGCGCACGCCGTAGTTTTTGAGCGCCGAGCCGAAATAAACTGGCGTCATATGGCCTTCGCGGAAGGATTCGAGATCGAACGGGCGGCAAACGCCCTGAGCCAGTTCCAGACTGTCGATCCATGCCTGACGTTCATTTTCCGGCAGAAGCTTTGCCGCTTCTTCCGGTCCGCTCACTTTGGTAGGCTTTTCTTCGGAATCCTTCTGGCGCACAGTATTGTTGCGCAGATCATAGGTGCCAGCAAAGCTCTTACCCGAGCCGATTGGCCATGTGATAGGGGCAGTATCAAGCGCCAGCTTTTCTTCGATCTCATCAAGGATTTCGAGCGGGTCGCGGGCTTCGCGGTCCATCTTGTTGACGAAGGTCACGATTGGAATATCGCGCATGCGGCAGACTTCAAACAGCTTCAGCGTGCGTGGCTCGATACCCTTGGCGGCGTCGATAACCATAACGGCGGAATCCACTGCTGTCAGCGTGCGATAGGTGTCGTCCGCAAAGTCTTCGTGGCCCGGTGTGTCGAGCAGGTTGAAGATGCAATCCTTATATTCAAACGTCATCACCGAAGTGACGACGGAGATACCGCGATCGCGTTCGATGTTCATCCAGTCGGAACGGGTCTGGATACGGTCTTTCTTGGCTTTCACTTCACCGGCAAGCTGAATAGCGCCGCCGAACAGCAGTAGCTTTTCGGTGAGTGTGGTTTTACCGGCATCCGGATGCGCGATGATCGCGAAGGTGCGGCGCTTTGAAACTGGATGGTCTTGAGCGGACATAAAAGAAACTCGTAATTGCGAAAGGATGGGCTGCGCAAAACGCGCGCCGCGAAGATGTTGCGCTGCATCTAGCAGTCATTGGGCAAAAGGTCGAGTTGAAATGAAAAAAGCGGCGTGTGAACGCCGCTTTGTGTCGTTTGAGAGGCTATATTAGCGCTTGATGCCAAGGCCGAAGGCAATGAATGACCAGCCTTGGAAGATCAGATCGATGGCAAGGAACAAGCCGAGAATGAACAGGCTGTTGACTGGCCACTGCATGGCAATGACGAGGCCCGCGAGAGCGGTGATAACACCTGCGGCAACAATCCAGCCCCAGCCTGCTGCTGGCTTTGAATGAAAACCAAGCCAGATACGGAAAATGCCTGCACCAATAAGGGCTGCTGCGAGAAGGAAGGTCAGAACACCAGCTGCCAAAATTGGATTGGTGAATGCGACGATACCAGCGGCCGAATAGAGAAGGCCGCTCAGCAGCCAGAAGAAGAAACCGCCCCATGTCTTCACGCCGAAGGCGTGGATGATTTCGATGATACCTGCGACCAGCATCATGATGCCGACATAGTAAACCGAAACCACGGTAGCAAGCACGAGATTGCCGAACGCAATGCCGCCAAGAATCAGTAGCGCCACGCCAAGAGCGACAAACCAGCCCCATTTTGTTGTGACTTCTGTCGGAAGATTAGACCGGTTAAAATTACTTTGCGTTGTTGCCATGAGATGTCCCTCTGATTGCAAGTCCCGCAGCTAATATAAAGTAGATCGCAGATTTGACCAGTGAACTCTATAAGTTTGGTTTATTCGGTAAATGAGTGTTGGCGGATCGGGCTTTCCACTATATCTCTAGGCTGTTGCAGTGCGTTTAAGGATAAGGTCGGTTTATGTTTGATATTCTTTCACATTATTGGCCGCATATCCTCGCAGTCCTGTCGATCATTCTTGGTGCAATAGCCGCCATTCACGCCACAATGACGAAAGACGAAGTCCGCACCGCACTTGGCTGGGTCGGCATCATCGTGCTGTCGCCTATCGTTGGAGCCGTGGTCTATGGTCTGGCTGGTGTTAACCGGATCAGACGCAATACGCTCAGTCATCAACGCGAAAATCTGGGAAATATAGCGCTCTATCATCTGTCTCATTTCGACACCACCAATGATCGGGTGCGTGAAGCCTTTGGCCGACAGTTTGGCGCGATGAAAATCCTCGGCGACACTGTCAGCCTTTATGATTTCACCAGCGGCAACAACATTCAAATGCTGCAAACGGGCGATGAAGCCTATGATCAAATGCTGGAAGCCATTGCTAACGCTGAACGCAGCATTATGCTCGAAACCTATATTTTTGACCGAGACGCGATTGGTCAAAAATTTGCCGATGCTCTGGAAGCAGCAGTTAAGCGCGGCGTTGAAGTGCGCGTGCTGGTCGATGCTGTGGGCGCACGATATTCTATTCCGAGCATCGTCGGGTTGTTGAAAGAAAAAGGTATTATTGTTGATGTCTTCAACGGTAATATCATTATGGGCCTGCGTCTGCCCTATGCCAATCTGCGCACGCACCGCAAGATTCTGATCGTTGATGGCAAGCTCGCCTTTACCGGCGGTATGAACATTCGCGGGGCTTTTGTTAAGGCGATTGCAGGTGACGACGTAGCGTTTGACACGCATTTTCACATCGAAGGCCCGGCAGTTGCCGATCTGTTTCATGTGGCGTCTGAAGACTGGCGCTTTGCAACGGGCGAGCTTTTGACAGGCGATGCGTGGACCATCGTTGCACCCAATGACCCGCCGGGAACTGGCAAGCTGATCCGCGTCGTTGGCTCTGGGCCGGACAAGAATATCGAAACCAATCACCGCATGATGATGGGCGCGTTTTCGATTGCACAAGAGCATATCCTGATCATGTCGCCCTATCTGCTGCCGGACCGCGAATTTATCAGTGCGCTGGTCACAGCGGCACGGCGTGGCGTTTCAGTCGATGTCGTTATTCCGGGCGTCAACAATCTCAAGCTGGTGGATCGCGCCATGCGTGCGCAGTTTGATCAGTTGCTCAAAGGCGGCTGCCGCATCTGGCGCGCTGGCGGAGCGTTTAACCACTCGAAGCTGATGACCATCGACGGCGCATGGTCTTATGTCGGCTCATCCAATCTGGATGCGCGTTCGCTTCGGCTGAACTTTGAGATTGATCTTGAAATTCTGGATCGCGACGTGGCGCTTCAGGTGGAAGAACGCATCGGCAAGGCAATTGAAACCAGCCGCGAAGTTAACCTTACGCGGCTTAAAAACCGCCCATTCCATGAGCGGCTGATTGACCGGATTATCTGGCTTGGATCCCCGTATCTTTAATTCTCAATGGAAGAGTTGCTGGTCAGCAGCGATGGATTGAACTCTTCCAAAAGCTGTGAAGCGGTTCTGAGATCAAGATGTGCCTTGATTGGCAAGTGATCAGATGCCATGCGTGCGAGCGGCGTGTTGTGCACCTCGACTGCTGTTACCAGATTATGCGGCGTGCCGAGAACGCGATCCAGCGCGAAGATTGGGAAGCGTGACGGAAAGCTCGGCACTGCGGTCGCGACATGGTCGAAGGTCGGCATGAGCGAAGCCAGCGACGAACGCTTGCCGATACGCCATTCATTGAGATCACCGATCAGCAAAGTTGGCAGTGTGTCAGCTTCTTCTAAGGCTGAAAGGATGCTTTCGGCTTGCTGCTGGCGTGAGCGCTTTAAAAGTCCAAGATGGGCTGCAATCACGCGTAAAGGGCCGGAGGAAAACTGCAAATCCGCGACAAGCGCGCCGCGTGGCTCAACGCCGGGCAGTGCAAGCTGGCGAACATTGCGCACAACGCCTTCGCGAAATAGCAATATATTTCCGTGCCAGCCATGGCCTTTCGGCATGGTTGACGTGATCGGCACCGGAACGAGACCATGGCGCTTTTCCAAAAGACCGAGGTCAAGCAGACCGGAACGCTCGCCAAAGCGCTTGTCGGCTTCTTGTAGTGCAATCACATCGGCGTCGATTTCGCTGATAACATCAGCGGTGCGCTGTGGGTCAAAGACCTTATCAACGCCAATGCATTTATGCACATTATACGAAGCAATCGTAATATCACCTTCCGGCGTATCGGGGTGATGAGGTCGAAATCCGGGCCGGTTACGGATCGCGGTCAGTATCTTTGTGGAAATGCGACCCGGTGTTTTCTTCTTCTGCACGCGTTGCTGCCTCGTATTATGATCCGAAGAGTATTGTTACTCTTAAATAGGGCATTTTGCGGTTTGAACAGTATTTATATTCTATCTTGTGATGAAGCGGATGATCCGATCAGTCAGCCCCGTATAGGGCGGCTTGATCATATCCGTTGAGGCGGGCGTATATTTGGTAAGAACCGGCATAGCTTTAGAGAATGTCAGGAAGCCGTCGCGCCCGTGATAATGCCCCATGCCGCTATGTCCGACACCGCCAAAAGGCAGATCATCGCAAGCAAAATGATAAAGCGTGTCATTGATGCATACGCCACCGGCCACGACTTGCGAAAGTACGGTTTCAATTTCCGCTGAGTTGTCGCTGAAGCAATAAAGCGCCAATGGCCGCTCATGCTTTAATATGACCGCAATTGCCTCATCAATCGACCGATAGCTGATGACGGGCAGCAATGGTCCAAAAATTTCTTCATTCATAATTGCGCTGGTCGGCGCAGGCTCAAGAATAAGCGTCGGTGTCATAAGCCGAGACTGGCTCTCTATTGCTTCTTCATCCAATAAAGGTATGACGGCTTCGCTTTTATCTTTTGCATCATCAAGCAATCCAACAAGACGTGAATGCTGCATATCATTGATGATTGTCGTGCGGTCCGCCTGAGCCGTTTCGCCGCTATATCGCTTTTGCGTTTCGGCACGCAGCAAACTTACAAAATCATCGCGTTTGCTGTGATGGATAAGCACATAATCTGGCGCGATACAGGTTTGGCCAGAGTTGAAATATTTGCCTGTCGCAATGGATGCCGCAGCGCGTTTGAGATTAGTGCTTTCGCCGACGATAGCTGGCGACTTTCCGCCAAGCTCCAGTGTGACCGGCGTAAGGTTTTCAGCGGCTGCCTTCATGATCTTGCGCCCCACAGACGTTGAACCTGTGAAGAACAGGTGATCAAAGGGCAGGGCGGAAAAGGCGGCTGACAATTCTGCATCACCTAGGATTACCGTTGCCCTATCCTCTGGGAAAACGTCCGCTATAAGCTTGCGCAGAAACTCGGATGTATTCGGTGTGTGCTCGGACGGTTTCAGAAAAACGTGGTTCCCTGCGGCGATTGCAGCGACAAGTGGTGCAAGTGCGAGATTGACCGGATAATTCCACGGCGAAATGATACCGACAACACCGAGTGGCACAAAACGCAGTTCTGCCTTCGCAGGCCAAAGCTTCCAGCCAGCCTTGCGGCGCTGCGGCTTCATCCAGCGTTTGAGATGATGCAACGTGTGGTCGATTTCTGCGAAAACGATACTGGCTTCGCCAAGCAGTGTTTCATGAACGGAACGATTGCCAAAATCGGCATTGATCGCCTTTGCCATATCCTCAAGGCGTTCATGCAGTAGTTTACGCAAAAGCCGCAGATCATCGACACGCTGCTCATAGGAGGGACGGTCGTCGAGCCAGCTTTGCCTTAAATGCTCAAAGGTCGTGCGAAGCTGGGTATCAGCGCTCATAGGCAAAGTTCTCGGTTGATCGGGCAAAGAGGAATTGTGCTGCATAATACGTGCTGAGCACCCAAAAGCCAGCCAGCGGGACTGGCGTGTGAAAGCGGTTAAAGGCCAGCAAAGTATCGCTTGCCATGAAAAATAGTCCACCAGCGGCTGCGAGCCATGCGCTGTAGCGCGGTGTGGTTTCGGGCGGCATGGAGATTGAGCGGCTGAAAGCCTGCGCTGCCATAACCGCAAGCGCAATTGCATAGATAACAACCGGAATTTTCATTGCATTTGGTAGGCTGGTCCATAGGCCCACAATAATTGCAATTGCAATAGCGGCAAAGATTGCAAAGACAAGCTTGTTGCCTGCGAGTTTCGTATTGCGACACAGCGCATAGATATAGATGCAATGGGTAATCAGAAAACAGATGAGTCCTGCCAAAAAATAATCGCCGGGCAGCATCAGAAAAAAGTCACCTGCCGCCGCAAATAAAAGGCCAAAGGCAATCGTAAATCCGTAGCTTTTGGAAATCAGGCGCGGGGCTGCCAGAATAGCGCAGAGCAACAGCAATGTTGCCGTGGGTTTCGTAAGGTAATGAAGCCAGCGCCAGAAAATTGCATCACTGTTCTGGCCAAAAAGACTGCTGAAAATTGCACAGGCAGCACAGATAAAAAACAGTTTGAAGAACACAGCATGATGCTCAAAATCGAACAGCTTCTTGTGTCGCATTTTGCTCCCCCATTGCTTTTGTCAGGCCGTTTCCCTTGTTTTTCTGAGGTCTTTTGTGTGGCTTACGGCTCGCTTTGCTTCTCTGCCTCACGTCGACGTTTGCGACCCATGCGTTCCGCTCGTGTCGAGAGTTCGCTATTTCCTTCCAGATCGGATTGCAAAATGAGGCCATGTTCTTTGAGCCAGCGAATTATCTCGCCAAACTCAAGATCATAGGTGGGTTGTGCCATCTGATTTGGTCCTCAATTTTCAATCACTTTCAGGCAGGATGCGCGGAGTTGGCGCATGTGGCAAGGCCCAAAGCTTTGCGATGCAGGAAAGCTTGGCGGGTTAACGTTTTATTAACCATTCGCTTTCACTATGAGGCCATAACTGTTGCGGTGACTGCGGATGTACCAGCACTGTCGACAAAGAAAAAAGGCCGGGCAATTTGCCGGCCTTTTTTGTATTTACTGTATATAGTTTCTTATAGTCGTTGCTTGGTCGCATCGTCAAAGAAATGGCATTTCGGTGTTGAGAATGAAACATGCACTTGCTGTCCCACTTCCAATGTTATGCGCTCCCGTACGACCCAAGTAAGCTCTTGTCCCTGAATCTCCAGGACAACGTGCGTTTCAGATCCGGTGGGTTCTACTACCTTTACAACTGCTTCAATGTCGTCAGCGCCGCCAATTGAAATATCTTCGGGTCTGATGCCGAAGACGACCTTTTTACCAACAGCATCAGACGGTGCACCAGCGACATTTATAATCAGGCCGCTTTCCAAGTTTAGCTGGTTTGTATCTTTGAGCGTTCCGCTAAAGAAGTTCATGGCAGGAGACCCCAGAAAGCCTGCAACAAACACATTTTTCGGGCGATCATACAGTTCCAGCGGCGAGCCAATTTGTTCAACTTTGCCAGCATTAAGGACCACGATTTTATCGGCCATTGTCATGGCTTCGATCTGATCATGCGTCACATAGACAATGGTGGTTTTTAGCCGCTGATGAAGTGCTTTGATTTCGGCACGCATTTTAACGCGAAGCTTTGCATCGAGGTTCGACAGTGGCTCATCAAACAAAAAGACTTTTGGATTGCGCACGATTGCGCGCCCCATTGCAACGCGCTGACGCTGTCCACCTGACAATTGTGCAGGCTTTCGATCAAGAAGCGGCTGAAGCCCCAAAATCTCTGCCGCTTCATTAACTTTCGTGGCTATGTCCTGTTTGCTGGAGCCCGCAAGCTCCAGCGCAAAGCCCATATTCTGGGCAACAGTCATTTGCGGATAAAGCGCATAGTTCTGGAAAACCATCGCAATGTCGCGGTCCTTGGGCTGAAGATTATTAACAACGCGCCCGCCGATGCTGATCTCTCCTGATGTGATGTCTTCAAGACCCGCAATCATGCGCAGCAGTGTCGACTTTCCGCAGCCCGAAGGACCAACAAGAATGACAAACTCGCCATCGTTAATCTCGACATCGACACCATGAATGATGTCGACTGTCCCATAAGATTTCTTGACATTCGCAATGCTTAACTCAGACATATGCAAGCCTTCCTGATTTATTTCTTACGCCGTACGCGCAGTGCCTGATAGGGCTTGCGGGGCAGCGATACACCAAAAGCGGCGTCAGGCTTTCCACCGCGCACGATTGCACCGTGCCGCACTGGATGAGTGATAGGAGCAGCAATCTTCTTCGCTGGCTCTATCGTCATTTCCCATGTGTCGATCAGATCAACTTCATAGTCGTCGCTATCCATTGGTAGTCCGGATGACCACACAACAGGTTGGTGTTCACCAAGGTAAATCAGCCTGAAATCACCGTCGCCGTCACGTGCACCTGAAACGCGTGACCAGGGCCACTGTTTTACAGGCGCTATCGGCTCCAGCCCATGTTCGACATCTTCTTCCAACAGGTCGCGGAGAAAGCCGATGCGTTTCCATGCTTCGCCGTGCAGCTTACCGCCCTTCGCCCACCAGATAAGATCATTGGCATCGGAATAGGTTTCGCCATGGCCGACATATCCGCCGCGCGCCATTGAAATCCAATAACGGTGTACCAGTTCCTGTGGGGTCAAGTTGCCCCAGGATTCTAGAATGTCCCCTTCATATTCAGGCTCGTCGTTCACGACTGGCTTGCCGTATGTGTCACGCCATTCCTGTGTCTTTTTCACATCTGGGTTCTGAATGCAGATATGCGTGACCCAAGGTTTGCGGTGGTCATAGTTTGAATTGACATCGCCATTGTGGATCGAGCGCAGATGCTGATAGGGGTCGTTCTCTTCCAAAATCTGGAAATATCGATCCCATTGTTCCATTGGCTTTGTATTGAGCAGGAAGTCATATTCATTGGCGAGCGACCACCATACATTGCGATAGGCAGATAGGCGTGCAGCGAGATATTCGACATAGCGATAATCCTGCTCTGCGCTCATGTCGGCATAACCCCACCGATCATAAGGGTGGAACATGATGATATCGGCTTCAATGCCCAACTCACAAAGCGCTGCAACCTGCTTTTCAAAATGCCTGAAATGCTCGGGATTTGGCTTGTCGAAATTCTCTTTGCCGTCCGCCTCTCTCGCAAAGCAGTCATGCAGAGGTTCGTTGGTATTGTAAGGATAGTCTTTTGGGAAAACACCCATGCGAATTTTGTTGAAGCGCGCTTTTGCAAGCGTATCCAGTGTCTCTTCCTGCATGTCGAGCGGTTGATGCGTCCAGGCATAGCAGGTCGTGCCGAAGGAGAAGAACGGTGTTCCATCCGCATAGGCGAAATGGAACTTGTTACGCACGCGCACTGGTCCGTGATTATTGGCTGAAGGCTGGGCGGCCTGAAGCGAGCCAGTATGGCCGTTCAGTTCTTTTGTCGCTGAGCGCGTCGTGAATGTCCATTCGCCTTCAAGGTCAGGCATGAAGCGAAGACGATAGTTCCCATCGCCATCATAGAAACCTGGAACGCGAACTTCACGGCTTTTATGTTTGAAAATGGCATCAAAGGCCACGTCGAGATAGGGGTTGCCTGCGGAAGGTCCGGCAAAGGATGCTTCAAAAACACCCCACTTTTCGACGGTTGCACCAGACATGCGTTTTCTCCTCAGAATGTATTGAATGGTCGTTAGCCTTTGACCGCGCCAGAGGTCAGGCCAGAAACGAAATAACGTTGAAAGATCAGATAGACGATCGTAGCGGGCAGGACGGTCATCACGATTGCCGCATTTAACTGCCCGTAATCGCTGGAGAATTGTCCCTGAAATGACATTAGTCCCAGTGGAAGCGTCCACATGCCCTGATCTTGTAGAAGCACAAGTGCCATCGCAAATTCATTCCAGGTTGATACGAAGTCCAGAATGAAGAGCGCTGCGAGAACAGGCAGGCAAACAGGAAGAAAAATCCGGCGGAAGATGGTAAAGTGGCTTGCACCATCAATCAGAGCTGCTTCGGACAACTCCTTTGGAATTCCCTTGAAGAAGCCATGCAGGATGAAGACCTGATAAGGGACGCCGAATGCGATGTAAGGCAAAATGACGCCGATATAGGTATCAATCAAACCGAAAGAGTTTACGAGCGTGAACAGCGGAGCGAGCATGACCTGAAACGGAATCATTGTTCCAAAAACAACGATCAGCAGCAATAGTTTATTGAACCGGAGCTTTATCTTGGCCAAGGCATAGGCGGCCATGGCAGACACCAGCAGTCCAATCGGAACCTTGATTGCCGTGATGATCACGCTATTGAAGAACGAACTGGCAAAGCTGCCACGGTTCCACGCGCCTGAATAGTTACCCCATGCCCATTCGACAGGTGGCATGAATGCTCCGGTACTCGTAACAGCGGCAGGTGTTTTCAATGACGTGAAGACAATGAAGACGAAGGGGGCGACCCAGATGATTGCGATCAGCAACAAGCTGATCCACAAGCCTATCAGGATCGGGTCACGCTGTATCTTAGACGGAGCTTGAGAGAGCGAAGTGGCGGTCACGATTCCAACTCCTCGTTTTTCTGCATCCAGCGCAGGTACGGAACAACAATCGTCATCGTGATGAGAAGCAGGACGACGGAAATTGCCGCGCCGCGTCCGAAGTCGAATATCTGCATAGCTTGTGTGAAGGCCCAAAGTGCCAGCATTTGCGTGCCTTGCGCTGGTCCGCCACCGGTAAGGCCATAAACGATATCGAATGCTTTGAGTGACGAAATGATAGACAGCACCAGTACGACGGTCATTGTCGGGCGAAGTGCAGGCAATGTTACATGCTTGAAGATGGCCCAACGCCCAGCGCCATCTATTCTTGCGGCTTCGACCAGCGTTTGTGACACATTTTGAAGTCCTGCCAAAAACAAGACCATTGAGAAACCAACCGTTTGCCAGACATAGGCAACAAAAACGGAATAAAGCGCGATGCTCTTATTCCCGAGCCAGTCCTGAATCCATGACTGCAATCCCCAATTGGTCAGCAACTGGTTAAACAGTCCGAAGAATGGATCGTACATCCACTTCCACATCGTCGCGACGGCGATCGGTGCGATGATAACCGGGAGATAGAATATTGCCCGCAGGCTGTTTCGACCGAATATTTTCTGGTTGAGGCTCAATGCCAGCAGCAATCCCACAATGGGGGGAATGACGAGGCTCAACAATGTCCAGATAATGGTATTTTTGAAAGCAACCCAGAAAACGGGGTCAGCGGTAAAGATTGCAGAGTAATTGGAAAAGCCAACAAACCGACGTTCCGGATCAAGCCCATTCCATTTCTGGAAGCTCATGATAATGACGTCGATCATCGGATAGAGCGCGAACACGCCATATATTGCCAATGCTGGGATCAGCAATATGGCCGCTTGGCTACGCGGTGTCTGAATGATTGCTTTCAGCGACATGCTTTCCTCCAGGCAGCAATAAGCCGCCTTGATGATTGTGGTCTTGCGGACTGCCTGAACAACGAAGTTGGGGCAGTCCGCATCCGGGGAGGATTAGTTTCGGGCCGTGATGAATGTTTGCATTTGTTTTGCGGCGTCATCGGAGGTCATGTCACCGGCAGCAACACTGTTGATAACGCGGAAGTATTCGGTCGTGACATCCAGCGGGAATGCCTGATCGCCATTCATGTAAACGTTGCCGTATTTGTTAAAAATATCCAGCCACTCTACTTCGAGAGGTTTTTGATCTTGGTATTTTACATTCTTGTTCACTGAGACTGCGCTGAATTGCCCAACAAGATCCTGCTGAACCTGAGTGGACAAGAAATAGTCAAGGAACTTGGCGGCGATATCTGGATTTGGGCTTTTTGAGCTTATGTAATTATATTCACCAAATCCATACAGACGATCTGTATCTGTCGGGAATGGAAAGATGCCATAGTCATCCAGGTTCGCGCCGGTCCCGTTCAACTGACTTACAAGCCAGTCGCCCTCAAGCATCATAGCTGCACGCCCTGCAGTGAAGAGGCTGTAAGACTGTTTGTTATCAATGCCCATGAATGGCTGAAGTGTATAATCCTTCGTCCATTTGCCGAATTCCTCAAAGGCATCCTTTGCACAAGGCTCGACAGCCCAGTCTGCTTGCATGGCCTTCAAAGCATCATGCTTTTCAGCGCCGCACTTTGTTTCAAGAATGACGTCCATCAGGCGCATAACATGCCAGTTGACCGATCCACCAAATGTAAATGCGGGAATGCCAGCATCTTTGAGCTTCTGGGCAGCAGCCAGCAGTTCGTCATAGGTCTTCGGCTCTTCTGTGATGCCAGCTTTCTCAAACAACGTCTTATTGTAGTAAACTGCCTCACCCTTAAAGGTGAAAGGAACGCCGTGTTTGCCACCCGGATAAAGATCGGCAAAAGCCGCTGAAGCTGGTAGCAACTCGTCTTTCCATTTATATTCGGTGTAATATTTATCGAGCGGCAGTGACAAGCCAGCTTTCACATACTCGCCGCCAAGTCCGAGACCCGCCCAGCTGAAATAAATATCAGGTCCGCGATTAGAACCTGCTGCCACACGAAGCGCTGTTTTGTGCTCATCAATGGCACGCTGAACAATCTCAACCTGCACGTCAGGATTTGCCGCTTCAAAATCGGTCGCTACCTTTTTCAGCGCGACATTAGCAGCGTTATTATCAAAATTAAGCGTCCAGATCGTCAGTTTTTCGGCATGTGCCGGCGCAGTTGCAACGCCAAGAGCAAGTACGCTGGTCAGGCTTATAGACTTCAGAATTGCGGATAGATTTTGCACTCGGTTTCTCCTCGCAACAGGTGGTTTTCACCCGTCCCATAACTGCACATCACCAAACATTCGATGTCGAAATCAGTGCTCCTTGGTTCTCCTCCATCGGCCTGACCTCCCAACTAATTTCGCTAAACTGTTTAAATCTGTCAATACTTATTTCGTATACGAAAAAAGTATGATGGAAATGGCGGTTTATAAGGTTATAAAGTGCATTAGTTTCGCATATTTATTCGAAGCCGAAATAAGTTGCGCCTGTGAGTAATTCGCGTCATGGATACGGCTGGAGGACTAATGGTTGGCTTTAAAGAGATATTTGATGATCATGAATCTCCCGTTGGAAAAATTCTCCGGACGGTCGCCAGCCTTGGTTCAGCAAGTGCAACGGATATTGTAAAGAAGACGGGACTTGCGCGCTCGACAGTCTCAACAATCCTGACTGAACTTAAAATCAACGAGGCCGTTCTGGAAACAGAAACGCGAAGCCGTGGTTTTGGTCGCCCTACCAAAATTATATCGCTCAACCCATCCCAAGCTTATTGTGTGGGAGTTCTGTTCGGGCTCGCGGAAATACGTATCGCGGTCTGTGATCTGGGCCATAATGTTATTGCTGATATCTGGTTCGAGATGCGTGAAGATTACACTCCGCAAGAAGCTGCGATCTGCGTTCGAGACCAGCTGGCTGTTGAATGTGCGAAACTTAATATTGCAATTCGTGATTTGCTTGGCGTCGGTTTAGCGATTTCTGCCCCGGTTTCTTACGAGGGGACCGTGTTGAACGGGTCTATTCTGCCGACCTGGTGTGGCATTGATATTGCGGAAATTTTTTCCGCCCATATCGAGTGTCCACTGTTTGCCGAAAACGAAAGTCATTGTGGCGCGCTGGCTGAAATGACCTGGGGTGCTGCCATTGGTCTAAGTAATTTCGTTCTATATAAATTCGATCTTGGAATTGGCGGTGCGATTGTCATTGATGGGATTGTTCAGCGCGGCGCTTATGGCAATGCTGCAGAGTTTGGTCATATTTCACTCAACCCGCACGGTCCTCTTTGCAAATGCGGCAATCGTGGGTGTCTGGAAACCTATGCAGGTGGCTTCAATCTGATGCAGATGGCAGAGCAGGCTACAGGTGAAAAACTCACATTTGATGACTTTATCAGACATGCACAGACCGGTGTTTCACCTTATGATCGGCTAATACAGGATTCTGCTGAAATGGCTGGCTGGGCGATTGGCATCACCTCAACCATATTGAGCCCGCCTGATATTATCATTGCTGGAAAGATTGCGGCCATCGGACCAAGCTTTCTGCGTTTAGTCGAGCAGAATTTCGAGAAACATGCTGTGCGTCCGCCGACACATGCACCGCATGTTCGCAAACCAAACTTCATCATTGGCAAGTTTCTGCGTAATGACGATACCGTGCTTGGTGCAGTTGCGCTGGTTTTGCATCAACATGGGTTGATCGCTAAGCCTTAGTCACCTGAGAGCGCTAAGCACTGCTCTTGAAATACTGGCTGACTTGTTGACGCAATACTGAGGGCGTAAAACCATACTGGTTTCGAAATGCCCGGCTAAAATACGCAGGGTCGTCGAAGCCCGCATTATAGGCAATCTGAGCAATGCCGGATTGATCGCCACGCACAATTACTGAGCGCGCAACCTCAAGTCGCCGTTGTAGTAGATAGCGCGAGAAGGTGGTGTTTTCTCGCTTGAATAATTTTTGAATAGCGCGAGATGTAATGCCCTCGGATTGCGCTAATTGTATTAAAGAGAAATCGCTATTGGAAATTTGCTCTTCAATTTGTTCTTTAATGGTTTCGATGCGTCTGATCGGTGAAACCTGCTTATTTATGGCCTGCAGATTCTCAACCAACATTGGCAATAGCTGATAAAAATGTTGAACCATTGTTGCAGCATCGCGTTCGTTTTGATGCTCATTTTGCAGCAGATAACCTGCATAGGTCACCAGTAGCTGTAAAGGCAGATGTGTGAAAGGCAGAGGCTTGCCGAACAGTTTACCAATGTCCGGAATCTCATGTGTCGCTGCCTTTCGCGGCATATATGCGCAATCAAGACGTCCACCTGTCGGTAATGTTAGCAAAAGCGGAGCGTCTGACGGAACAAAAACAACGTCACCACGCGCCATATTTATCCGGCTATCCTTTTGTTCTACCGAGACAGGACAGCTCATCGCTCTTAAAATTAAAATGCCTGCTTCTCGTGACCCCGGTGCGGACAAAAAGGTTCGATTGAGCGGGAAGTAGATCGTTGTCAAAGACAACAGAGGGTGTTTCCAGAATAGTCCGCGTACGGATGAAAGATCGCCGTTCGCTTGGCTTATCAAGGGGGTGCCCATCATATCGCGCAGGATCTGAAGGCAGGGTTGCAAACCATCAGGCACCCTTGAAGCTATATTTCCGAGTTTTTGCGGCATAATCGCTTCTGTCATTTCAACTCTCTACAGCCTTCGAGGTTCACTTTAGTCCCCTTCAGGTTCGCTTTTCTCCAAGCAAGGTTCCTATAGATTATTTAAATATGACTGCAATGGTCTTGTTTGACAATCGCGCATATAAGCGAGGCAATGCGTCTTCGCTTCTTCGGAGAGAATAATGCACAGTAAATATCACGGCGTTTCGCTTTTCACGCTCATTGCAATTGGAAGCATCGCTGGCAATGCGATGGCGCAGGACAAAAAGCAGGAATTGGTTCAGGCTGAAAACCCTGCTGCTAAAACCAGTGACGTTATGGTTCTGGACACGATTGCAGTGACAGGCAGCCGTGGTGGACAGCAGATTTCTGAAACCGCCCGCACCATCTATGTCGTAGATGCTCAGCAAATCGAAATGCGTGCGCGTTCGGGCGAAACCATTCAGCAAATTCTTGCACAGGAAATTCCAAGCTTTGACCCTGCCAGTCAGGGTGCACGCACATCCTATGGTCAAAACCTTCGCGGACGCACGGCACTTGTGTTGATTGATGGCATATCGATGAATTCCGCTCGTGGCTTAAGCCGCCAGTTTGATTCAATTGACCCATTCAACATTGAGCGAATTGAGGTTCTGTCCGGTGCAACGTCGCTGTACGGTGGCAATGCAACTGGCGGTATCATTAATATCATCACCAAAAAAGGCAAAGACGCGCCTCAAGGTGTGCATGCCGAAGTTACTGCTGGTATCGAGAGCGGTTTCAGGACCAGTCAGGACTTTGACCGGAATGGCGGCGCCGCAGTCACTTATAACAGTGAAGCCTGGGACGCGCGTCTTTCTTTAGCAGGCAATCGAACCGGCGCATTCTATGATGCTGACGGGACCATGATTGTGCCTGACATTACTCAGACTTCAACGGCCTTCAATCAGCGTATTGATTTTATGGGCAATGTTGGCTTCCAGATTGATGCTGATCGCAGGCTTGAAGTCACTGGCCAGCTTTTCAACTCTGAACAGAAGTCCGATTATAGTGTTTACTTCGGCCAGAATCTCGCCGGGTTGCGTAATCCAAGCCTCATTGAAACGCGCGATAATTATACATCGGATTTCAATCCGCGCACCCGTCGCGCTATGGTCAATGCAACCTATACCGACAATGACTTTTTCGGTCAGCAGTTGTTGGTGCAAGGGTTCTATCGCAGCGAACAGATGAATTTTCATCCGTTCCCGAGTTCAACCTATTTCTATGGCAGCTCTCAGGATACCGATTATTATGGTATGAAAGCTGCTGTCATTTCCGAGCCGACAGAAAAAATCAACATCACTTACGGCATTGATGCCGACAGAGACTCGCTTTCATCCAGCCAAAATATCTTCGATATGAGGACAGCACTTGCTTCCGGGGCAATGAATTTTGAAACAATGGGCGTTACAGGTCTTTACCCTAAGATCGATGTGACCAATTTGGCCGGATTTGTTGAAGGCTCTTACAAGGCGACCGATAAGCTGACATTCAGCGGCGGCGTTCGTTATCAGTACACAAAGACAAAAGTTGGCGATTTCGTCGGCGCGGCACAGCAGATCGCTATTCTGAATGGTCTGGCGTCTTCGGCAGATTCGATGTCAGGCGGAGACGTAGATTATGACGCTTTCCTGTTTAATGCCGGTGCTACTTACAGTTTGACTGATACGCAGCAAGTCTATGCGAATTTCAGTCAGGGCTTTGAGCTTCCCGATCCCGCAAAATATTATGGCGTCGGCGTTTATGCCCTGTCTGGCGGGCATTACAACCTGCTTAGCAGTGTCAATGTATCAGACTCGGCGCTTGAAGCGATCAAAACCAATTCCTTCGAAATTGGCTATCGCCTTGATGACGGAACTTACAACCTGGAGGGAGCTGGATTTTACTCCACCTCTGACCGTTCGATTGTGCTCAACCGTACCACGCTTGCCGTTGAATTGCAGGATAATGACCGAAGGGTTTATGGCTTTGAAGGTAAGGCTGGCATGAAGCTCAGCCATGGTTTTGACATTGGCGCTTTAGGGCAGTGGGTGCGCACCGAGGTTAAGAATGATGGTGACTGGGTCAAAGATACGATTGGCAGTGCCAGCGTATCTAAACTTGGTGGCCATATTGGTTGGGGCAATGACCAGCTTAACCTTCGCTTGCAGGGGCAGCACGTATTCAATCTTGATGACTATGCCGGGTATAAAATCGAAGGCTACACCCTGTTCGATATGATGGGCTCTTATCGCGTTGAGAAAATCGATACGACGCTTAATTTCGGTGTCCTGAACCTGTTCAATAAGGAATATAATACGGTTTGGGGCTCGCGCGCCAAGGCTCTTTATGGTGCACTGGCACCTGAAGAAATCTTTGACTACAAAGGTCGTGGCCGTACCTTTGCGCTGTCTGTGAGCAAGAAATTCTGATGACTGAACCACAGCTGCCGTCTATTGAGGAGCATAAAGGCGCGTATGCGCGCCTTTATGCCGTTCTTGGTGGTCTCTATCTCGCACAGGGAATACCGACCTATCTGTTACTCGTCGCTCTTCCGCCATTGATGCGCGAATCGGGTGCGTCGCGTACCGCAATCGGGCTGTTCTATCTTTTGATGATTCCGCTCATTGCCAAGTTTGCTATTGCGCCTTTCGTGGATCGACATCCGCTTATTCAGCGCTGGGGGCATCGCAGAAGCTGGGTCATTGTCACTCAGATTATTGTCTCTCTCGGCATTGCCAGTATGGCGCTGGTTCAGCCGCAACAGGCGGGGGCTCTATTTGCAATCTGTTTCTGCATTACGCTCCTGTCGTCTTTGCAGGACATTGCGACGGATGGTTATGCGGTGCGTCGCCTTAATGATCAGACGCGCGCTACAGGCAATGCAATTCAGGCAGGTGCTGTGGCCCTTGGCGTTATCATAGGCGGCACACTTGCGCTCGTGCTCTTCCATAAGATTGGCTGGCGGCCTACGATCCTGATCGTAGCGGCCCTTTCTCTGTTACCACTGCTTGCTGCGTTTGGGATGGATGAGAAACGAGACAATACAACAAGTGAAACCGCGCCGCGTCCCAGTTTGAAGCGCTTCTTTAAGCAGCCAAACGCCTGGTATATCTTAGGATTTGCACTGACTTATCGTGCAAGTGAAGGGATGGTTAGGGGGATGGAGGGCTCATATCTGGTTGATATTGGCTTGCCGCTGTCGTGGATCGGCTATCTTTCAGGTGCATCCGCGGCAACAGCCGGACTGGTTGGTGCCGTCATGGCCGCGATCCTGATCCGCTCGACCGGGCTTTTTTCTACGCTTATTATTCTTGGATTGGCGCGAACTGTATGCTTTCTGGCGCTTACCTTCAATGCAGGTGAAATCTGGCCCGGTGTAGAGGTTGCAATGGCTGCCTCGGCTTTTCAAACCTTTCTGCGATATATGGAGCTGGTCGCGATTTATTCGTTTTTCATGAAGTTTGCTTCGTCCGATCAGCCCGGAACAGACTTTACGATTCTCGCTTGTGCAGAACTGCTGATCTATCTGATTGGATCTTCAGTGGCAGGTTATCTGGCAGACAAGTTTGGTTATGCTGACCTCTTTATGCTCGCAACCGTGCTGTCTACGCTGGGGATCACGTTAACCTACTTCATCTTGCGAAAACTGGGTGGCAATACTCAAGCCGAAGCTCCGGCGCGCACGGTGTGAAACAGATAGGCGCTGCTTTCGTCACAACTAAATTGAGCTGGAATACGGCGGCTGTTTGCAGCCGCGGTATTGACTTGAAAGAGCGGTGGCGGCGCCCCTTACGGGTAATTGCGTCTTGAATTTTTGAGAAACCACATTCAACCGTAAGATACAAAAAAGCCCGCTTGCGCGGGCTTTTTGGGGTGCTTCTGGACCTTGGTAGTGGTCTGAAGACTTGGAAATGGTGCCCAGAAGAGGACTCGAACCTCCACGCCCTTGCGAGCGCCAGCACCTGAAGCTGGTGCGTCTACCAATTCCGCCATCTGGGCGACGAGGACCGATCTAAGGGGTCAGCCTGCTTCTGTCAATCGTGATTTCATACTTCTATCAGCTTTTTTTCACATTGCGGATTGAAGTAATCAAAAAGGCTGGGAAACGCAGATCGGGCGCGGGGCTTTGAAGCTTCCGCGCCCGAAAAAACCTTATGCTGAAAGCACTTCCTTGGAAGCGACAGTCGAATCGGCATTCAGTTTGTAGATGATCGGAACGCCAGTATTGAGTTCCTGCTTGAGGATTTCTTCCGGTGTCAGGCCATCAAGCGCCATGATGAGCGCGCGCAGCGAATTGCCGTGTGCCGCAACCAGAATGGTTTCGCCACGCAGAACGTGTGGCTGGATGGTGTGCAGGTAATAAGGCCAGACGCGTGCGCCCGTGTCTTTCAGGCTTTCGCCGCCTGGAGGAGGGACGTCATATGAACGGCGCCAGATATGGACCTGCTCTTCGCCCCACTTTTCGCGTGCGTCGTCCTTGTTGAGGCCAGACAGATCGCCATAGTCGCGTTCGTTCAAAGCCTGATCGCGGATGGTTTCGAGATCGGACTGGCCAAGCTCGTCGAGGATGTGCTGGCACGTGACCTGCGCGCGCGAAAGGCCCGATGTATAAGCGAGGTCGAACTTAAGGCCAGCAGCCTTTAGGCGCTGACCAGCAGCTTTAGCCTCAGCATGGCCCTGTTCGGTGAGGCCCGGATCGCGCCAGCCGGTAAACAGGTTCTTGAGGTTCCATTCGCTTTGGCCGTGGCGGACCAGGACGAGGGTACGAGACATCGCAGCACTCCGTTGGGATAAAATAAGTTAGTCGTTAAGTCCAAGAACATCGAGCATGGAATAAAGGCCGGGCTTTTTGCCATGCGCCCAAAGCGCTGCTTTCACAGCGCCACGGGCAAAGATTGAACGGTCCTGCGCATGATGGGAAAGCGTGATACGCTCGCCTTCGCCAGCCAGAATGACGTCATGGTCGCCAATGACAGAACCGCCGCGCAATGTTGCAAAACCGATAGTGCCTTGCTCACGCGGGCCGGTATGCCCATCGCGAACACGCACGCTTTTCTGCTCAAGATTGATTGCACGGCCAAGGGCTGCGGCTTCACCCAGCAGAAGCGCTGTGCCCGATGGCGCATCGACCTTGTGCTTGTGATGCATTTCGAGAATTTCGATGTCGAAGTCTTCAGGGCCAAGCGCTTGAGCAGCCTTTTTCACAAGGCCGGACAGAAGATTGACACCAAGGCTCATATTGCCGGATTTGACGATTGTTGCGTGGCGGGCTGCCGCCAGAAGTTTCTCGTTGTCATCGTTTGAAAAGCCCGTTGTGCCAATGACATGCGCGATGCGCGCCTGAGCCGCGAGACCTGCATAATCAACGCTAGTGGCTGGAGTGGTGAAATCGAGGACACCCTGCGCTTTTGCAAAAACGGGCAGCGGGTCATCCGTAATTGCGACACCGAGATTGCCGACGCCTGCCACTTCGCCAGCGTCTTTGCCCAGAAATGGCGATCCGGTACGCGCAATGGCCCCCGCAAGGCGAGCCCCATCAATAACATGGATAGCGCGGATAAGCGCCTGCCCCATACGGCCATTCGCACCAACAACCACCAATCCGATTTCAGCATTCTCAGCCAATGGACTTTTCCTCCGTTGCCGCATTTCCGATGAGGTCGGTGCTTTTACCGCCTTGAAGTTCATAGAAGCGGGCATAGACGCCGTTCGGTATTTGAATCAGATCGTTATGACGACCTTCTTCAACAACGTATCCTGCTTCCATCACAATGATGCGGTCGGCATTCACGACCGTGGAAAGACGGTGCGCGATCACGATGGTCGTGCGGTCATGCATGATGTGATCAAGCGCCTGTTGGACGCGCTGCTCTGATTCATTGTCGAGTGCAGATGTGGCCTCATCAAGTAGAAGCACCGGCGCATTACGTACAATTGCGCGCGCAATCGATAAGCGCTGACGCTGGCCGCCTGAAAGTGTTACGCCGTTTTCACCAACGGGCGTGTCGTAGCCCTGTGGCTGTTGCAGAATGAACTCGTGCGCGTTGGCAAGCTTAGCTGCCTCGATAATGTCGTTCTGTGTCGCATCCGGGCGTCCGTAGCGAATATTATCGGCAATCGTGCCTTCAAACAGGTAAGGCTGCTGTGAGACATAGGCGACGGAATGGCGAAGCGAGTGTTTCGTGACTTTGGCAATATCCTGTCCGTCGAACAGAATTTTGCCGTCGGTGACATCGTAGAACCGCTGCACAAGGTTGATAAGCGTTGATTTACCAGCACCTGATGCACCAACGATTGCGGTGGTCTGACCTGCTTTGGCGATGAAGTTCACGCCATGCAGAACGGGCGCAACGTCGCTGTAAGCAAAATGCACATTCTGGAAATCGATCTCTCCCTTGTCGGGGTTGAGTGCGACCGCATCAGGTGCATCGCCCTGATTAGGCTCAATATCCAGCACTTCATAGATCATGCGTGCATTAACGAGTGCACGTTCAAGGCCGACCTGTAAACGCGCAAGACGGCGCGCCGGATCATAAGCCAGAAGCAGTGCTGTGATGAAAGCGAACATTGAGCCGGGAGGCTGCTGATTGAGGATTGCATTATAGCCGCTATAGGCCAGCACGCCAGCAATGGCACAACCGGCCAGAATTTCTGCAATAGGCGTTGTGCGCTCTGATACTCGGGCAATCTTGTTGCTACGGTTCTCAGCCTGATCAATCAGTGTACCGATCTTGCTTTGCAGCTGGCTTTCCATTGTGAAGGCTTTCACAATAGCAACACCCTGCACGGTTTCCTGCATGGCACCCAGAAGATGTGAATTCAGATGAACCAGATCGCGGGTGACGGCGCGTATACGGCGCGAAATATAGGCAACAGCCAGAACAAGCGGTGGGCCGATGAGAAAAACCACTGTCGACATGAACGGGTCGGTGTAAAACATCATGCCGATCAGGCCGATAAGTGCAACGAAATCGCGCGCTATCGATGTGATCGTCATGTTGAGAAGATCACGGATGCCATTTACGTTCTGATTTATCTGAGCCGCCAGATGACCGGATCGCGTATCGTTGTAAAAATCCAGGCCCAGTTTCAGCAGATGATCGAAGATACGCTTCTGGTAGCGCGCTACGAGATTGTTACCGATTTTTGCAAGCTCAACGGCCTGAATATAGCTTGAAAGACCGCGCAGAACGAAAATGCCGAAAATAGCACCACAGATAACCCAAATGAGGCCGATTTTCTGTTCGTAGAAAATCTTGTCGATCATTGGCTTCATCATATAGGCAAGCGCACCATTAGACGCCCCTACGATGAGTGAGGCGATAATTGCGATAGCATAGCTTGCTTTATATTGGCTGGCGTTCTCCGACATCATGCGGCGAATGACGCGCGTGGCTTCGCTCGGGTCGATCTTCTTCTTTTTCTTTTTGAATAAGCTCACGGGCAAAGTGCTTTTTATCTGGCAGCCAAAGGCCGCAATAGGTGTCTGTTTGCAGCGCTTCTATAGCGTTATCTTTGTGGCTTGACCATGCCTGAGAATAAAAGCCCCATCAGTCGATGCGCCAGCGACGGCCTTTGGTGGCGACTTCAAACCGCGTCGGCGCGCGCGCAAATGCGGATAATCCGCTCAAAGCAGCAAGCGGATGGACCACGACGCGTACCGGAATTTCGCGCATGAAATGGCTGTGAGGTGCCTTGTCTTCAAAGGCTGCGCGGAATGATCCGGCCTGAAGTGCAGATAAAATGCGCTGTGGAATGCCGCCAGAAAGATAGACACCGCCATGCGCTTTGAAAACGAGCGCCAGATCACCTGCAATGCGTCCCAGATAGGTAACGAAAAGTTCCAGCGTTTCGACAGCCTGTGCATTGCTGCGATCAAGGCCAGCTGCGGTAATGTCTGGCGGCGTATCAAGAACCGGCGTTACTTTGTCGGCAGCACAGATTGCGAGATAAAGATTGCGCAAACCGCGTCCACACAGGATCTGTTCGGCTGCAACACGGCCTTCAATCGTCTCGATATGCGGGAACACTTCATAATCGCGGGCGCTGCGTGGGCCAATATCTATATGGCCGCCTTCGCCGGGGACGGGTACCCATGCCTTGCTGGTACGCACAAGCCCTGCAACACCCAGGCCAGTGCCTGGTCCCAGCACAACGCGCGTGGCGACGATCTCTTCGTCATTGCCACCGATCTGATGCAAATATTCTTTATTAATTGAGACAACGGCGAGCGCTTGTGCCTCAAAATCATTAAGAACTGTCACGTCTTCAAAGCCCAGATTGGCAATCAGCTGCTTTGGACGCACAACCCAATCGCAATTGGTGAGGTCAATTTCATCGCCATCGACCGGACCTGCAACCGCAAGAATTGCCGAGCGTGGGCGAATGGATGTGTGGTTGAGCACTGTTTGCTCGATTGCATCATCAATCGTTGCATAGTCAGCCGTTTGAACGACCGGAAACTCTTTTGGTTCGGCGTGAGAATCAACAAGCAGCGCGAAGCGCGCATTGGTGCCACCGATGTCGCCGACAAGGACGGGAAACTTAAAACTCTGGTCAGCGTTAATCATCATGTGCCTTGCTGTCTCGTTTATTCTTATTATTGGCGGGCGATACCGGAGTGCCTTATTAATCCAGCACTTTTATAAGTCTGTCTGCCGTTGCAGGGTTGAGCGCCATGGGAATGTCATAGACGCTGCCAAGGCGCGTCAGCGCTTTCACGTCCACGTCATGTGGGAGTGGTGAAAGCGGGTCAATGAAGAAGAACAATGCCTGCACAGTGCCTTCTGCAATCATTGCGCCGATTTGCTGATCACCGCCCAATGGACCGCTTTTGACACGCAGAATATTGAGAGAAGGACAGGCTTCTTGAATAAGTCCGCCCGTCGTGCCGGTCGCCACAATATCGTAGTGCGCCAAAGCCTTCTCGTGGCTGCGTGCGAAGGCAACCATCTCGTCCTTTTTCAGATCATGGGCAATCAGTGCAATGCGCAGGCGTTCGGACATGGGAATGATAACCTTGTCATTGGCTTGTTAAATCGTTTGAAAGCTATAGCGAAGCCATAAGCCAGTGAAAAGCATGTTTTCTATTACGTGCTTTAATTGGCATTATAGATCACATCTGCGATGGAATCAGGTGAGGGGCCGTTCAGCACCGAAGCGCAAGCCTTTGGTAGATCTGAAACCATCACCGGCTTTGGCTTTTTCGGTGGCTCTTTGGATGGCTTTGCTGGCTTCCACGGCTCGTCTGTAAACCACCATGCAAGCGACTTATCGCAGCCATCGCCGCCGGTGACTTTCGGCTGTGGTGTGCAATCAGGCGATCCCGGCTGGCAATGCAGTCTCACATGGAAATGATAGAAGTGGCCCCAATAAGGACGCACTTTTCCAAGCCACTTTCTATCGCCTGTGACGGTGTCGCAAAGCTGCTTCTTGATGCCGGGATGAACGAAAATACGCTCAACTTCCGGATAGCTTGCGGCATGCTTGATCAACGCGGTGCGCGCTGGCGTCCATTTCTTTGGATCGACATAAAGTGAATCGTTTTTCAGCATCGATACCGCAGAGACGCTTTCGCGCTCGGCATCTGTGAAGCGCTTCTTTGGCATAGGTGTGAGCCAGATGTCGGCATCAAGTCCGACCTGATGCGAGGCATGGCCCGTCAGCATCGGACCGCCGCGCGGCTGCGAAATATCACCAACCAGAAGCCCCGGCCAGCCGTCTTTTGCGGCGTCGCGAGAAAGCTTTTCCAGAAGCCCAATTGTGCGCGGGTGGCCCCAATTGCGGTTGCGCGACAAGCGCATAACCTGCCAGTTTGGCCCATCAATCGGGAGCGCAACGCCACCGGACAGACAGCCCTTGGCATAGAAGCCAATGGATTGCGGCTCCTGTGCTACCACTGGAAGTTTTTTGCTACCGAATGCCTGTTTGGCGGGTGCATCCTGCGCAAAAGCTTGCGCAGCGAATTCCGGCGCAATCATTGCCGTAAGGCAGGTTGCAAGGACGAAACGCGACCAGAATTTGGAGAGGAATCTCTTAGCCATGGGCAGTTTCCAAATAAATATTGCTCGAATCATTCGAACGGATAGCGCGGATTATGCTTCGCGTTGATTAAAACGGCAATTAATCACTTATTTTGCGCGTGTCTTTAGCCAAATCAGGTTCCCACTTTTACGCGATACGCTTTAGCGCCAGTTCTCATCCCGCCACATCATGCTAAAGGCGGTTTTGTAATCGGGATAGATAAATTCATAACCCAGCGCTTTGATGCGCTGGTTGGAGACCCGTTTGTTTTCGCCATAAAATGAGCGCGCCATTGGGGTCATCTCAGCTTCGTTAAACGGAACTTCCGGCGGCGGGGCAACGCCCATCAGTTCTGCTGCATAGGTGACGACGTCCTGCGGTGGCGCTGGTTCATTGTCAGTGATGTTGAATGCGCCGCCCGTGTTGGTGCCTGCAAGAAAGCGCAATGATCCGGCAATATCTTCCACATGGATACGATTGAAGACCTGATCTTCCTTGATAACACGGCGTGCGGTGCCGCGTTCAAGATTGATGAAAGCGTTGCGGCCGGGACCGTAAATTCCTGACAGGCGCAAAAGAGCAACTGGCGTGCCATGGCGCTCACTCAGCGCTTCCCATGCATCTTCTGCTTCAACGCGTTCAAGCGAACGTCGCGAGCCGGGTTGGCGCTTTGCTGCTTCGTCAATCCAGTTGCCGTCAAAATTGCCGTAGACACCGACCGTTGAAAGATAGCCGATCCAACGAATAGTATTGCCGGGGCGACACAGTGCTTCTTCAACGATTGCAAGCGAGGGGTCGCCATTCTCGCGCGGTGAAATCGAGATAACAACGTGGGTTGATTTTGCGAGACGGTCAATGAGTTCCGGTGAAGCGGTTTCACCGTCGAATATGATCGGTGCTATGCCGGATTTTTCGAGGAGCGGGAAATTCTGTTCGTTACGTGTGGTGCCGTCAATGCGTTCTGCCTCTCCGGTCATCAGGCGGGAAAAGGCTCTCGCAGAATAACCGGCTCCAAACAGAAAAATGCGCATTCTAACAGTCCTCCAATTTCCATTCTGCTCGCACCGTATCATCCTCTTCCGCTGAGGCCAGACGATTTTTTAGAATTTTGAAATGTTCTTCATCTGCCAGTTGCTTGAATGCCCAGATAGCCGCTCCACGCACAACAGCAGCGGGATCTTCGAGAAGGCTTTCCACTTGAGACACCAGCGACTGATCGTTCGAATTGCCCGTTGCAATCAGCACATTGCGCAAAAAGCGGTCACGTCCGATGCGCTTGACGGGCGAGCCGGAAAACAGCGTGCGGAAGCTTGGATCATCAAGGGCGAGAAAATCGGCAAGCCTTGGCGCTTTGAGATCATCGCGCGCTTTCAGCTTCATTTCGCTGGTCGCTTGCGCAAACTTGTTCCAGGGGCAGACCGAAAGGCAATCGTCGCAACCATAGATGCGATTGCCCATCGCTTTGCGAAACTCAAGCGGGATCGGGCCTTTGTTCTCAATGCTGAGATAGGAAATGCAGCGCCTAGCATCGATCCTGTAAGGCGATGGGAAGGCCTTTGTCGGGCAGGCATCGAGACATGCACGGCAGGAGCCGCAATGATCGCGATCCGGCTGGTCGGGTGGGATGTCAGCGGTGGTAAAAATTGAGCCGAGAAACAGCCACGAACCAAGTTCGCGGCTGACCAGATTGGTGTGTTTGCCCTGCCAGCCAAGCCCTGCGGCCTGTGCCAGCGGCTTTTCCATCACGGGAGCCGTATCAACAAAGACTTTGACATCTTGCCCCGCACGCGCAGCAAAACGGCTCGCTACATGCTTGAGCTTGCCCTTGATGATGTCGTGATAATCGCGGTTTTGTGCATAGACCGAGATTGCCGCACGGTCTTTGTGTTTGAGAATTTCGAGTGGGTTGCTGTCCGGGCCGTAATTCATGGCGAGCACCATGATGGACCGGACTTCAGGCCATAAAACGCTCGGATTGCCGCGGCGTTCTTCGGTTTCTTCCATCCAGAGCATATCGGCATGATGGCCGTCAGCAATATATTGCCGAAGACGCTGGGGCGCTTGCGGGATGGAATCAGGACCAGTGAAAGCCACGGCATCAAAGCCGACAGCTTTCGCTTCTTCGATCAGGAACCGCTTGAGCTTGAGCGCTTTTTCCGCAGCTTGATTATTGTCAGAAATCGAGGTCGCCATAATGAGCCACTGGAGCCAGTCCGCGCACACGATCAGCCAGGAGCGGGCGGAAAGCAGGGCGCGATTTCATGCGAGCATACCAGTCGCGCGCAGCTTTTGTCTCGCCCCATTCGATTTCACCGAGATAGTCGAGGACGGAAATAGACGCTGCCGCTGCCATATCCGCATAACTCGGATGACCACCAGCAAGCCAGTCGCGCGTTGCCGCAAGCCAGTCGATATAGCGCATGTGCTGGCGAATATTGGTTCGTGCGGCGCGAATGGCGGTTGAATCAGGTGCACTGCCGCCCATTTCGTCGGCCATTTGCAGCTTGAACACGCGCTCGCGGGCGATGTGGCGCGTGACTTCATTTTCGAGCTTGAGCAGAAACCAATCAACAAGGCGACGCACTTCGGCGCGTTCCATCGGGCTTTCTGGCAAAAGGCGACGGCTGCGCTTCAACGCACCGCGTGTTTCATCGAGGTATTCTGCAATGACGGTTGCGCCGACGACCGGCAGGTCACGTTCGGCCAACAGCACAGGAAGCGTTGCTGCCGGGTTGAGCGCAAGAAACTCTTTGCGGCGCGACCACGGACGTTCCTCGATCATTTCCGCTTCAACATCGTACTCACCGAGAATAAGCCGCACATAGCGCGAGCCTGAAGACATAGGATGATGAAAAAGCGTAAGCATAATCGACGCGGTACTCTCGACTAAAAAAGCTCTGATTGAATTCCGCTCAGGAATTGTGGCTGGCATTTGCACTGGCAGCAGGTTTTTCTGCTGTCAGGAGATTTAAGCCACCTCAACGGAATGTTTAGGTTATAGGTGCTAAGCTTGATGGAGACAAGCAATCGCTGTAGGCGCTAATTGTAGCACTTTCATGCTTAACAGCTCGTCAAGATGCGCCATTTTTATCCTGCCACCTTCTAAGGTACTGACTTCATGGAAATTTATAATCTTCTGGAAGCCGCTTTTCTCGGTCTGGTCGAAGGTTTGACGGAATTCATCCCTGTTTCGTCGACAGGCCACTTGCTGCTGATCGGCCATTTTCTGGGCTTTGAATCGAATGGTAAGACCTTTGAGGTGCTCATTCAGCTTGGTGCAATCCTTGCGATCCTGACGGTTTACTCGTCAAAACTCATCAAAATTCTGACCGATTTTCCGCGCGATGCCCGTACACGGCGCTTTGTTTTCGGCATTCTGTTGGCGTTTCTGCCTGCAGCTGTGATTGGCGCAATGGCACACGGCTTTATCAAAAGCGTGTTGTTTGAAACGCCGATGCTGGTTTGCGTTATGCTGATCCTTGGCGGTTTTATTCTGCTCTGGGTCGATCAGCTCGATCTTAAACCTCGCTATAATAATGTGATGGATTATCCGCTGCCGATTTGTCTGGCGATTGGCTTTGTGCAGTGCCTTGCAATGATCCCCGGCGTGTCGCGCTCAGGCTCAACGATTGTTGGCGCACTTTTGCTTGGGGCTGATAAACGTTCGGCGGCAGAGTTTTCGTTCTTCCTCGCCATGCCAACAATGGCCGGTGCTTTCACCTATGATCTTTATAAAAGCCACAGCTCGCTGTCGATGAATGACACAGCGCTGATCGTCGTTGGCTTTATCATGGCGTTTATTTCGGGCGTGTTCGTTGTGAAGCATTTGCTCGACTATGTTTCGCGCCATGGCTTCAAGCTGTTCGCATGGTGGCGTCTGATAGTTGGCTCGCTTGGAATGGCTGCACTTTTCATCTGGGGGTGAGGAGCGTTCCGCGTAGCGGACAAAAAGCCAACGATTTGGCTTTTTGAACGACGAACGCCCGAAGCCATAGCGGAGGGCTGGAGCGGCCCGCACAAAAGAAAAGGGGCCTTTCGGCCCCTTTATTCGTTAGTCTCGCAATCTCACGCAAATCCGGTCTTGGTGTATTGACCGGCAACACGGTAGCGCCAGAGATAGGCTGGAAGAACGGCGTCGACGGCTTCAGGCTTAATGCCGATACCCTGCAATGTGCGGCCTTCTTTAGTAGCCTGATCCGAGACAATATTATCGGACTTGAGCAACGTTACCTGATCATTGGTGAGCAGCGGATTTGGCAGCAGGCCGAGAACTGAAGCCTGAATGCGAGCAACCCAGAACGGCATGGACAAGATAATCCGCTTGCGTGCGATGACGCCGAGCATATCTTTCATCCAATGCTTGAATGGCTGTACGTCTGGTCCGCCCAATTCATAAATCGTGCCTGCAGTCAGATTACCATCGACGGCGCGTGCAACAGCTTCGGCAACATCACCGACGTAAACTGGCTGAAGCTTGGTTTCGCCGCCACCGACAACCGGCAGGAATGGCGAGAAGCGTGCCATATTGGCAAAGCGGTTGAAAAAGCGATCTTCATGGCCAAAAATAATCGATGGACGCAGGATGACCGTATCAGGCAGTACGCTCAGAACAGCCTTTTCGCCTTCTGCTTTTGTGCGGGCATAGTCAGATACAGAATTTGCATCTGCTGCAAGCGATGAAAGATGGGTGAGCTTGATGCCTGCAGCTTTGGTGGCTTCTGCGATGTTCTTTGCACCCAGAACCTGAACAGCGTTGAAACGCTGTTTACCGCTTTCCGAAAGAATGCCGACAAGGTTGATAACGTGATCGGCGCCGACGATTGCGCGCTCTACCGATGCGCGATTGCGAACATTGGCCTGAAGCATCTGGATCTGACCAACATTGCCGAGCGGCGCCATATAATAGGCAACCTCTGGCTTGCGCACAGCAACGCGCACACGATAACCACGTTTGGTAAGGGCTGCTACGACCGCACGCCCAACAAAGCCAGAGCCGCCAAAAACGGTGACCAGTTTCGGCTTATTGTGTACTTCGTTTGGTTCGGTCTTCATCCTGAACTCCTGCATGAAAGCCTGATTATTACGCCGGACATGATCATTGCGGCATGTTTTCTGGCGCTGATTTATCGCCTTTTGGCAACAACGCAAAGGGGACTTGTTGTCACGACTGCGACAAAGGCCGCTTTTCCCGTATTAAACATGCAATACCGCTTTGAGATTTCGCGGCTTACTGGTAAATCGCGCGCATGAGCACACCACTTGACCATATTCGCAATTTTTCGATCGTCGCCCATATCGACCACGGCAAATCGACGCTGGCCGACCGCCTCATTCAATTGACGGGCGGGCTGGACACGCGTGAGATGAAGGACCAGGTCCTCGACTCGATGGATATCGAGCGCGAGCGCGGCATTACCATCAAAGCCCAGACCGTTCGTCTTACCTATAAGGCGAAGAACGGCGAGGACTATGTGCTGAACCTTATCGACACCCCCGGACACGTCGACTTCGCTTATGAAGTCTCGCGTTCGCTGGCTGCGTGCGAAGGTTCGCTTCTGGTGGTAGATGCTTCACAGGGCGTTGAAGCGCAGACGCTGGCCAATGTCTATCAAGCCATCGACAACAACCACGACATCGTGGTGGTGCTGAACAAGGTTGATCTTCCGGCGGCAGAGCCTGAACGCGTTCAGAACCAGATCGAAGAAGTCATCGGTATTGATGCAAGCAAGGCTGTGATGATCTCGGCCAAGACGGGCCTCGGTATTCCTGATGTGCTGGAAGCGATTGTTGAGCAGCTGCCGCCTCCCAAAGAGGGCGACCGTAATGCGCCATTGAAGGCTATGCTGGTCGACAGCTGGTATGATAGTTATCTCGGCGTTATCGTTCTGGTCCGTGTGATCGACGGTGTGCTGAAAAAGGGCCAGACCATCCGCATGATGGGTACAGGCGCGAAATATCCGGTTGAACGCACCGGCGTTTTCACGCCTAAAATGGTTCAGATGGATGAACTAGGACCAGGTGAACTGGGCTTCATCACCGCTTCCATCAAGGAAGTGGCTGATACCCGCGTCGGTGATACCATCACCGAAGATCGTCGCCCGACAGCAGCGGCTTTGACGGGCTTTAAGCCAGCGCAGCCGGTTGTGTTCTGCGGACTTTTCCCGGTTGATGCTGCCGACTTTGAAGACCTGCGTGCTGCCATGGGCAAGCTGCGCCTCAATGATGCGTCGTTCTCGTTTGAAATGGAAACCTCTGCGGCGCTCGGTTTCGGCTTCCGCTGCGGGTTCCTGGGGCTTCTACATCTTGAAATTATTCAGGAACGCCTTGAGCGCGAGTTCGATCTCGACCTCATCACGACGGCACCTTCGGTTGTCTATCGCCTGAATATGCAGGACGGCTCGCAAAAAGAACTGCACAACCCGGCTGATATGCCGGATGTTGTGAAGATCGAAGCGATTGAAGAACCATGGATTCGCGCAACCATCATGACGCCGGATGATTATCTCGGCGCGATCATGAAACTCTGTCAGGAGCGCCGCGGACTCCAGATCGATCTGACCTATGTTGGTCCGCGCGCGATGATCACCTATGATCTGCCGCTCAACGAAGTCGTGTTCGATTTCTACGATCGTCTGAAGTCGATCTCGAAGGGTTACGCCTCGTTCGATTATAATCTCTCGGATTATCGTGAGGGCGATCTGGTCAAGATGTCGATCCTTGTGAACGAAGAACCAGTGGACGCGCTTTCGATGCTCGTTCACCGCTCGGCTGCTGAAAAGCGTGGCCGTGCGCTTTGCGAAAAGCTCAAAGAGCTGATCCCACAGCACATGTTCAAGATTCCTATTCAGGCAGCCATTGGCGGACGCATTGTGGCGCGTGAAACCATTTCGGCGCTGCGCAAGGACGTAACGGCCAAGTGCTACGGTGGCGATATTTCGCGTAAGCGCAAACTTCTGGACAAGCAGAAGGAAGGCAAGAAGCGCATGCGCCAGTTCGGTAAGGTGGAAATCCCGCAAGAGGCCTTCATTCAGGCACTCAAGATGGGTGATGATTGATCACGTTGCTTGACTGATTGATAACATCATGCTCCCCTGAAATAGGTTAGGGGAGCTTACATGTCGCTTATGAGCAAAATTATACTGCGCCAGGGTATTCACATTGGCGAGCCGGCTGCGGAAGACGATCGTCAGTTTTTATCAGAATGCTTTGTTGATTTGCCTATCGTTGATCAATTAAAAGATTTCGCTTCTCCAAAATGCATTCTGTTAGGGCGCACTGGTACTGGAAAAACTGCTATTCTAAATAATATAGAGGCAACTAATCGTAATTGCATCAGGCTTGACCCTAAAGATATTGCATTTGATTATATAGCCAACTCAAATATTATATCTTTTCTTTTTGATAGTGGTTGTAATCTTTCGTTATTGTTTCAGCATTTATGGAAGCATGTATTTTGTACGAAGGTAATTCAAAAATACTTCGAAAGTAGGAATATTTTTGATATTGCCTTGGATAGTATATCTCCAGCAAAGTCAGGTATGAAGTCATACTTAGAGAATTATTCTGATAAGTTCTGGATAGAGCATGATGTAGCTATTAGAGAAATTTCAGATTCTTTTGCGGGTCGATTGGAAAGTGAACTTCGTAGTACGCTTGGTGCTGACTTTGCGAAAATAGAATCAGGAATGATATCTGAGCTGAATCTTTCTTCATCGCAGAGGAAAGAAATAATCGCGCGTACACAGAAGGCTGTCTCAGATATGCAGATGAGAGAGTTGGCCCGCGCGATTGATAGTTTAAATGAAATAATGAATAACCGTCAAAAGCAATATTACGTAATAATTGATGAACTGGATTTGGATTGGGTTGATAGTTCCATTAAGTATAGTTTAATAAGGTCTCTTATTGAGTCTGCTAAATCTTTACGGAAGTTACGAAATGTTAAAGTAATAATCGCTCTTAGAACAGACCTTTATGAGCGGTCAATAAATGATGATAATGTTGAAGGAATTCAGCCAGAAAAATATGAGGGCATGATTTGCGACATTCGGTGGAATGAAAGAAGCCTTAGGAACGTCGTAGATAAAAGAATAGAGTTTATGTTCAAAAGAACTTATACAAAGCAGGGGGTAAAATTTACAGATATTTTCCCTAGTGACATTAGAAGAATTGAATCTTTTGAATATATAGTTGAGAGAACTTTGTATCGGCCTAGGGATATTATTGCCTTTCTAAACTCAATATTAGATATATCAGCTGGATCTCCAACGATTTCTGCTAGAAATGTCACTGAGGCTGAAGCAAACTATTCCCGAAAGCGATTTGATGCCCTTTGTCGGGAATGGGAAACACTTCACCCTCATCTCAAAATCTACTTAGGATTTTTACGAGGTCGAACTGGAAAGCATGATGTTAGCACAATAGCTCTTCGAGAAATAATTATGGATGTTTGTTTGGCGGTAGACGATGCCGCTAAAGAGGGGCAGTTAAAGGATAGCGTAGAGCGACAGTGCGAGATTTATTCTAGGCGGGAAAATCCATCGAAGTTAAGGGATGTTGCGTCCAGCTTACTCGCGGTCTTTTATAAAGTTGGAGCTGTGGAGTTGAAGCTCTCAAAGGGTGATGTTTTTCGGGCCTGTTATAAAAATGAATCTCATATAGCTGAAAACCAAATTGGATTAGATGCTGCTTTTAAAGTAACTCCAATGCTTTGGAGGAGTCTTGGTATTACTCCTAATCTAGGATAAATATGACTAATCGCCCCCACATCTCCATCGTCTACTGCACGCAATGCAACTGGATGCTGCGGGCTGCATGGCTGGCGCAGGAGTTGCTGCAGACATTCGGGCAGGACTTGGGCGAGGTGGCATTGCGGCCCGGCACAGGTGGTGTATTTGAAATCCGCGTCCAGTTAGAGAATGGTGAGGGTGAACTCATCTGGGAGCGTAAGCGTGACGGCGGATTTCCGGAAGCCAAGGTATTGAAGCAACGCGTGCGTGATCTGGTCTGGCCTGATCGCGATCTTGGTCACTCTGATAGGACGTTAAAACCTGAATAAGACAAAGCCCGCAAGTTGCGGGCTCTCTTATCTGTATGCTCACAATATGGCCTCAGGCGCTCAGGGCTCGCCGTGGAGCGCTTGCTTGCCGTGAATATGGCTGAGGCAAGTGCGCCTATTTTTCACGCGCTGGCACCTAATAAATTGCCCATGATGATAGTTCTTCTTGTCAAATGTCGTGTGAACGTCTATCTCCCAAAATGTAACGATATTACATAACTTAAATATCAGGAGATAACAGATATGGTAAAATTGCTGACTTCGGTTAGTCTGTGCGCGGCTCTGGCTTTCGCAGGGCAGGCTCTGGCGGAGACAAAGGAAAAATCTGTGTCCAGTCACACTCATTCGCATTCGCATGACCACGCGCACAAAGACGAAAAGAACGCTGCAAACGGTTATTTCGAGGACAATCAGGTCAAGGACCGTCAGCTTTCCGATTGGGCGGGTGATTGGCAGTCAGTTTATCCATATTTGAAAGACGGAACGCTTGATGCTGTTTTCGCGCACAAGGCGGAGCATGGCGATAAGAGCGCCAAGGAATATGCCGACTATTATGAGATTGGTTATCGGACGGATGTGGACCGCATCGTCATTAAGGGTGACGAAGTTTCATTTTATAAAGGCGATAAAGCGTCCACCGGCAAATACGCCAGCGATGGCCATGAAGTTCTGACCTATGCCAAGGGAAATCGCGGCGTTCGTTTCATCTTTAAGAAGGTTGAGGGCGATAGTTCTGCGCCTGAATATATGCAGTTCAGCGATCACCGCATAGCGCCGGAAAAGGCCGATCACTACCATCTCTATTGGGGCAATGATCGTGCGGCTCTGCTCAAAGAAGTTACAAACTGGCCGACTTATTATCCGTCTTCATTAAGCGGCAAAGATATCGCGCACGACATGGTGCATCATTGATTATCTGATCTGTGAAAGCGGAATCAGTTTGAGAGGCCGGAGTGTGAAAAGCACTCTGGCTTTTTGATTTTTTTAATCGCGCAGGTTTCAACCACGAAAAATCGTATGGGTCATTTGTTCGATGTGGATTGTGATTTTAAACAATAAGCCGAGCGAATAGTAACCGACGGCCGCTGGAGCGGTGTCTGTTGTTTATTTGCTTAACCTATTGAAAAGAATGGCGCACCCGAAAGGATTCGAACCTCTGACCCCCAGATTCGTAGTCTGGTGCTCTATCCAGCTGAGCTACGGGTGCTTGCCTGTGTGCCGCGTCGTCTGCGGCGATGGGCGGTTGATAATCGGCCCCAATGCTAAAAGCAAGCGCCTTCTTGGAAAAAAATGAAGTTCTGTGAAGTTTTTTTGTCAAAGCCCGGTTTTCCGGGCTTTTCCCGCATACTTTAGAATGTGGAAAACTAGGTAGCAATGGAAGAAACCTCACCAGATGCTCACACAGCTATCATTTCTGATGGGAATCAGTGGTTCAACGTTATGATTTTACGTGCATTTTTTCGGCGAAAGGCAAAATTAGGCTAAGTTGCCTCAGAGCGGCTATGCTTTTTGTCATGCCAATTGGACAAGTCAGGCAGACGAATCTCGAAATGCGCTCCAATAGGCCGATCTTCGCGTAATTCGATGGTTCCGCCATGCGCGCGAACCAGTTCCTGAGCAATGGCCAGACCAAGGCCCGTCCCATCGCTGCGGGTCGATCCCTTGAACGCAGTGAAAAGGTTGTCGCGTGCCTTTTGTGGTAGGCCGGGGCCGGTGTCCTCAACACCGATGATCGCTGTTGTCCCAATACGCCCTGCGGAAAGGGTTAGCCGCTTAACGGTTGATACGTCGCTTGGTCTGTCACGTTCCATGGCCTGTACCGAATTACGGCATAGGTTGCAGAGAACACGAAAGAGCTGTTCGGAATCGACATTGAGCTCAAAATCTTCGGTAACCAGATTCTCAAACTCAATGCCGTTTTCTTTGTCGACGTTCAGTGTCTCACGCACATCCTCAATGATAGTGTGCAGCTTGACGCGGCGCGGGGCAGGCGGCAGTTCCTGTGAGCGGCCATAAGCCATCACGCTCTCGGAATAGCTGATCGCACGGCTTAATGTATGAATGAGCTTTGGCGCAAATCGTTTGACTGCGGGGTCTTCCGTGTCGGCAAGCCTGTCAGACATGAGCTGTGCCGATGCCAGAATGTTGCGCATGTCGTGGTTGATCTTGGAAACGGCAAGACCCAAATCAGCAAGATGTTTCTGTTCTTTGAGTGTGCGTTGCAAGTCTGCCTGAATATGCGCGATCTGGCGCTGAGCCACACCAAACTCGTCTTTGCGATCTTCTGGCACCAGAATCTTGGTTGGATTGTCGGGCGATAACGCAAAGTCAATCATATTGCGATGCATAAGGCGGACAGGCCGCAGCAGCATCTCATGGATGATGAGATAGATAAGGCTCGCCGCAATAATCGAGATGAGCAAGGAGATCAGAGCGACGTTGATCGCGTAGCTAAGCATCGCGTGGCGAAGCGGTGCGTCCGAGGTAACGATTTCAATAATCTGCCCTGATGGATCATTGGGTGGAACAGATCCATAAATTCGCAAAGTTCGGTTGCCGCCGTTAAACAGAGTGCCAAAAGCATCCCAAATGGCAGCCGCTTCGCTGATATTGTTAAGATCGATCACCTGATCGATTGGGCCGGGCATTTCGCTCATAGCAAGCAAATTGGAGGCGCCTGCACTCCGCAAAGCAATTGCTTTGGTGCCGGTGGCAAGCAGAACCTTGTCCTGCACTTCACGCGGAATATCTATATTGCCGCTGGCAACGAGCACTTCGCTGACCGCTTCCACTGTATCAAGACGCGAGTTCATCCAGCGCACACGCATATTGGCGACGGAGGGTACAAAAATCAGAACTTCGGCGATGAGTACGGCGAGCGCTGTCAGAATGAGAAGTTTGTTGGATAGACGGTTGCGCCAAGGCAGTCTTGTGAAATGCGTGGGCGAAACTTTGTCGTCTTGCGCTGAGGCCATAGCCGGTGCTCGCGCAGCAATCTCTGCTGCAACTCCACCGGATTCCATGGTCTTTTCAATGGCCGTCATACGCACAATCCATATCGACGGATTGTTCGCAGGAGATGCAACATTCCATCAGGGTAGTTTCTGAATAAATAATATAGTTACAAATGTTGCCATCTATATATGCCCGCAAAAGATAATTCCAACGGCAATTGCAGTTCTGAGTTTAAACAATCTGGTTCTGGCTGGTTCTGGAGCATTGCGAGCATTACCGAAATTTAACTCGACGTGCGGAATCGCCACGTGCAAAATCGCAAATGGGAAAATCCGTGATGACGCAACACGTGCACGATTATGCAACCTATTGGCGCGATCATCATTTTGATACTCTTTGCAGGCATGAAAGTGTCAGCATGAATGCAAATATTTAAATCAGATGCCTTTCGATACACTCGATAGCGCTCTGTCGGAGAGTTGAATGAAGTCCTGGAAGCAGATTGTTCTGTGCCTGCTTATTATCGGAGCTGCCGCGGGTGGCTGGTATCTCTATAAAAACAAAGACTCTTCAACACAGACTGCTTCAGGCAATGCTCCCGCACAGCAGTCGCATGGCGGTGCTGGCGGTCGTTCGGCACCGCTTGTTGTGGTTGAGCCAGCAGGTGAAGAAACGATCAACAATCGGCTCACGGCAATTGGCTCTGCACGCGCATTGAGCACGGTTTCGGTCACGCCCTATTCGAGCGGCTATATGAATGAGCTGCTTGTGAAGGCAGGTGATGCCGTCAAGTCGGGTGATCCGATTGCTATTCTTGACAATGAAACGGAAACCATCGCCGTCAATAAAGCGCAGATCGCGCTGAAAGACGCCGAAACGACCCGTCAGCGCATTGCGCGTTTGCGTGCCACCAACACGGCAACCGTCGTGCAGGAAGTGGAAGCTGATCTTGCGCTTGCAAATGCAAAGCTCGCTCTTGATGACGCGCAGCTGGCATTAAGCCGCCGTACGGTGCGTGCGCCAATTTCCGGCGTCGTCGGTATTCTTCCGGTCAATGCCGGTAACTATGTGACTGCACAAACCGCGATTGCGCGCATTGATGATCGCTCGAAAGTACTGATTGATATCTGGGTGCCGGAACGTTTTGCACCGCAGATCAAGGTTGGTCAGCCACTGACCGCAGAATCGACTGCTTTTCCCGGCGTGAGCTACAAGGGTGCAATCAATGCCGTGGATAATATGCTTGATGAGGCAAGCCGCACGCTGCATGTGCGTGCTGAGGTCAACAATGACGAAGACCGTCTGCGTGCTGGCATGTCCTTCTCAGTGACGGTTCTTTTCCCCGGCGACAGTTTTCCTTCGGTTGATCCGCTGGCGATCCAGTGGGGAGCGGATGGTTCTTATGTCTGGCGCGTCGAAGAAGGCAAAGCTAAGAAAGTGGCGGCGCGTATTGTGCAGCGCAATTCCACCAATATCCTGATTGATGGGCCTGTGAAACAGGGTGATATGATCGTCACGCAGGGCGTGCAGACCGTGCGTGATGATGCACCTGTGCGCTTGCAGGATGAGCAGGGCACAGCGCGCATCGATCCGGCTGCCAAAGCCCGCGTTGCAGGGTGAGGATAAAGCGTGAGCAATCCTAATTCGAATCCCAGCAATCAAGGCGGATCGACGGCGCTTTTCATTCGCCGTCCAGTGTTTGCTTTTGTTATCAATGTTCTGATTATCGTCGCAGGCCTTGCAGCCTTTACCGGTGTCGATATTCGTGAACTGCCGGATGTTGACCGTCCGGTTGTCACCATCAGCACTGATTTCAGTGGTGCATCCGCAGAAACCATCGACCGGCAGCTGACACAGGTACTGGAAAACGCCGTTGCGCGTGTTTCAGGCGTGAAGTCGATTTCGTCTTCGTCATCCTTTGAGCGCAGCCGTGTGACGGTTGAGTTTAACGACGGTGTGGACCTCAATGTCGCTGCTGCCGATATGCGCGATGCGATTTCGCGTGTGGCCAATAATGTGCCAGAAGAGGCCGATCCTTCACGCATCATCAAGGCGGACTCAAACGCTGATCCTGTGATGCGTCTTGCCGTTACGTCCGACACCATGTCGGTAGATGACATGACGGTTCTGGTTGAAGACCAGATCGAAGACGTCTTGTCTGCGGTTCCGGGTGTCGCCGACGTACAGATCAATGGTGATCGCGACAAGATTTTCCGCATCGATATCAATCAGGCGCGGCTTGCGAGCTATGGCCTGACCATTGCCGATATTTCGAGCGCACTGTCTTCGATGGGGCTGGATGCTCCAGCGGGTTCCTTGCGCAGCTCTGATCAATCGATTGTCGTGCGTGCGACAGCCAATCTGGAAAAGCCCGAGGACTTTGAAAACGTCTATATCAAAGGCCGCACCCAAATTCGCGATGTCGCAACAGTAACCCTCGGACCAGATATTGAAAGCTCTGCCGTGCGCTCCAACGGCAAGACAGCAATCGGCCTTGGCATTGTGCGTCAGGCACAGTCGAACACACTCGATATTTCCGAAGGCATTCGCGCCGCCGTTGCAAATCTGAAGAATACATTGCCAGCCGGTGTCAGCGTCACTGTGACAAGTGATGATGCAAACTTCATCAAAGGCGCGATCCACGAAGTTGAAATCGCACTGATCGCTTCGGTGATCATCGTTGTCGTGATCATCTTCATGTTTTTGTGGGATATTCGCGCGACGCTTATTCCCGCTTTGGCTATTCCAGTTGCATTGATTGGAACGATTGCTGCCATTTATCTCAGCGGCTTTTCGGTCAATATTCTCACGCTTCTGGCGCTGGTGCTTGCCACTGGCCTTGTGGTGGATGATGCGATTGTGGTGCTCGAAAACATTGTGCGCCGACGCAATCAGGGCATGGGGCCGCGTGCGGCAGCCGTCCTTGGCACGCAGGAAGTGTTTTTCGCGGTGGTTGCCACCACGCTCACGCTTGTTGCAGTTTTTGTGCCGATTTCGTTTCTACCGGGGCAGGCGGGTGGTCTGTTCCGCGAATTTGGTTTCGTGTTGGCAATTGCCATTCTGCTGTCGTCGGTCGTGGCTCTGACACTTTGCCCGATGCTGGCATCGCGCTTTCTCAAAGAGGGCAGCGAGGCCGGTGAGGGCGGGCATGGCCCCCAATTCCTGCAACGCATCGGCGGCGGTCTGGCAAGTTTCTATCGCAGGAGCCTTCATGCCTGCTTGTCCGCTCCCTTCATTGTGGTGATGGTCGCGATACTGTTTGCAGGTGCGTCCTATGTCGGCTTTGGCACACTCCGGCAGGAGCTGACCCCGACGGAAGACCGCGCTGTTGCATTGTTGCGCATCAACGGACCGCAGGGCATCAGCGTGGAGTTCCTTCAGTCGCAGCTCGATAAGATTGAAGCGGCTATCCAGCCTCTGCGTGACAGCGGTGAAATAGAGACCACTTATGCCATTGCCGGTTCCGGCGGTTCGTCCAATAACGGCTTCGTGGTAATGACGCTTGCGCCATGGAAGGAGCGCGCCCGCTCGCAGCAAGAAATTATGGCTGATATTAACGAGCGAGTGCGGGGCATTACTGCCGTGCGTATCTTCACGGCTCAGCCAAACAGTCTTGGTATCCGTGGTGCGGGTAACGGTTTGCAGTTTGCTGTTCTTGGCAGCGATTATGCAAAATTGCGCCCTGCAACCGATGCCATTGTCTCGGCTCTCGAAAAAGATCCGCGTTTTGTGCAGCCGCGTCTCTCGGTTGAACCAACACAACCGCAGCTTTCCGTTGAGATCAACCGTGAACGCGCATCCGATTTGGGCATTGATATTACCGGGCTCGCCAATGCGGTGCAGTCGGTTCTTGATGGCCGTAAAATCGGCTCGGTCTATGTGGGCGATAGAAGCTTCGACGTGAAGCTTGTCTCGACCACAAATCCGATCAATGACCCGACCGATCTTGAAAACGTCTTCCTCAAGACGACTGATGGTCGTTATGTCCCGATGTCGTCGATTGCGACGGTTGTCGAAAAAGCAGTTCCACCGCAGTTGAACCGTGAAGAGCGTTTGCGCTCGGTTGCGATCACCACCGATCTGCGCAGTGATTTTGCCTTGGGTGATGCTTATGCGGCAGCGCTGGAAATCGCGGCCCCGCTGTTGCCGCCCGGCGCGCACATTATTCCGCTGGCGGAAGCCTCGACACTGAGCGAAACCTCAACGGGTATTGCGCTGGTGTTCGGCTTTGCAATCATCATCATTATGCTGGTTCTGGCTGCGCAGTTTGAAAGCTTCGTCAGTGCGCTGATCGTGATGGCGACGGTGCCGCTCGGTCTCGGCTGTGCTGTGTTTGCGATGATCCTCACCGGCACCAGCCTCAACGTTTATAGCCAGATCGGGCTTGTGCTGTTGGTCGGCATCATGGCCAAGAACGGTATTCTGATCGTCGAATTTGCTGATCAGTTGCGCGACAAGGGCATGAATGTGCGGCAGGCTATTGAAGAAGCGGCCAATATCCGCTTGCGTCCGGTCTGCATGACGATGATCTGTTCGGTTCTCGGCGGTGTGCCGCTGGTGTTGGCGAGCGGTGCGGGCGCAGAAGCACGCGTTGCGCTCGGCTGGGTGATTGTCGGTGGCCTTGGCCTTGCAACTATCGCAACGCTGTTCGTAACGCCGGTTGCCTATCTTCTGCTTGGACGCTTCACCAAGCCAAAGGTTGAAGAAGAAGCACGGTTGGAACGCGAACTGGTCCGAGCTGTGGCTCTGGAAGAAAAGCTGAAATGAAAAAAGCCCGGTCGCGAGACCGGGCTTTTTACTTGCTTTGTTATTTCTTCAAAGCATCGGTTATCTTAGGCGACCATGCGCCTTCCGGCTTTTTGGTGATGACCGGATCGGAACCACCACCCAGCAATGTATCGACTGTGCGGTCGGCTGCTGCCACATCAAGCGTGCCATCCGAACCATCGATCAACTTGGCGATTTCCTTGATCATGCGCTCCTGAACTTCCTGTGTCTGCGCGCCCGATGCATCATTTTCAAGAATGATCTCGGCAGCTTCCGCAGGGTTCTCAGAGGCATATTGCCAACCCTTCATCGATGCGCGGACAAAACGGGCGAGTTTATCGACCATGGCCGGGTCTTCAAGGCTCTTATCAAGCACATAAAGCCCATCTTCAAGTGTTGCTACGCCCTGTTCTTCATAAGGGAACACGACGAGCTGATCCGCAGGAAGACCGGCATCAATGACCTGCCAATATTCATTGTAGGTCATGGTCGAAATGCAGTCGGCCTGCTTCTGGATCAGCGGATCGACGTTGAAACCCTGCTTCAACACGGTCACACCATCTGCGCCGCCTGTGGTTGGGATTTTCAGATGGCTCATCCATGACAGGAACGGATATTCATTGCCGCCGAACCAGACGCCGAGCGTGCGGCCCTTAAAATCTTCCGGCTTGGTAATGCCGGTTTCCTTACGGCAGGTCAGCATCATGCCGGATTTCTTAAACGGCTGTGCGATGTTGACGAGCGGAACACCCTTTTCGCGAGTCGCGAGTGCTGATGGCATCCAGTCCACCACGACATCGGCGCCGCCACCGGCAATCACCTGTGGGGGAGCCACGTCCGGGCCACCCGGCTTAATGTCTACATCGAGATTTTCTTCTTCGTAGAAGCCCTTGTCCTTGGCGACGTAATAGCCAGCAAACTGGCCCTGCGTCACCCATTTGAGCTGCAAGGTCAGCTTGTCCGCTGCCATTGCCGAGCTGCTCATGAGTGCAAGCGCCAGTGCGGCTGTTCCAAGGCATAAAGATATTGCCTTTTTCATTTCAGTTCTCCTCTTGTTAAAGGCTCCACCTTATTTTTGCGGATGCCATATATTCAGGCTCATGCCCTCCTGTATGAAGGGTGCCAGAATGTCATTCTGCGCTCGATCAGCGCGATCAGCCCATAAGAGAGCGACCCCGCAAGAGCGGCTACAAAGATTTCAGCCCAGACCATGTCTACATTCATGCGCCCGATTTCAGCCGATATGCGGAAGCCCATGCCGACAATCGGCGTGCCGAAAAATTCAGCCACAATCGCACCAATCAGCGCCAATGTTGAATTGATTTTCAGCGCATTGAAGATGAAGGGCATGGCAGCAGGCAGGCGCAGCTTGATCAGCGTTTGCCAGTAATTGGAACCATAGCTCTGCATGAGATCGCGTTCCATAGCACCGCTGGCAGCAAGCCCCGCAACCGTATTTACCAGCATTGGAAAGAAGGTCATGATGATCACAACGGCTGCCTTCGACTGCCAGTCAAAGCCAAACCACATCACCATAATGGGCGCCACGCCCACAATAGGAAGGGCGGCGGCAAGATTGCCCAGCGGCAACAAGCCTTTGCGCAGAAACGGAATGCGGTCTGCAATGATCGCGGTAATAAAGCCAAGCCCGCAGCCTGCCACATAGCCAATGATGACGGCTTTCAAGAAAGTCTGCTGAAAATCGGCCCAGAGGATCGGTACGGAACTGGTTATGCGTGCCCATATGACGGAGGGTGCTGGCAAAAGCACTGACGGAACCTCGAAAATCCGCACAGCGACTTCCCATAGCGCCAGCATGGCAATGCCAAACAGTGCGGGCACCGCAATGTCGAGCAGCTTTTGTCCTTGCGCATTGCGGATTTTAACGCTTGCCAGCCCCTGCACGACAAACCATGACACGGCAATCAGAGCGATGATGATAGCAATGTTGATGATCATGATGCCGCCTTTTCCGGCTTGATGCCCATGCGCCGTTTGGCCATCGTGGCTGCAATGCCGACCAGACCGACAAGGATGGATGCCATGAAGGCCGCAAGCACCAGTGCCGCCCAGATTTGCACTGTCTGCCCGTAATAGGAACCGGCCAGCAAGCGCGCACCAAGCCCGGCAACTGCACCTGTCGGCAATTCGCCAACGATGGCACCGACAAGGCTGATCGCAACTGCAATCTGCATCGAGGTGAACAGAAACGGCATCGAAGCAGGCCAGCGCAACTTCCAGAACACCTGATTTTTCGAGGCATTATAGGTGCGCATCAGATCAAGATGCATCACATCGGGCGAACGCAAACCTTTGACCATGCCCACCGCCACCGGAAAGAACGACAGATAGGTGGAAATGACGGCCTTCGGAAACAGCCCTGAAATGCCAATCGCATTCAGCACCACAATGATCATCGGTGCGATGGCCAGAATGGGAATGGTCTGCGAGGTGATGATCCAAGGCATGAGGCTTTTATCAAGCGTTGTCGAGTGTACAATGCCGACCGCCAACAGCACGCCGAGCGCCGAGCCAAGCACGAAGCCAAGCAGCGTTGATGAGAGCGTCACCCAGCCATGATAGACGAGGCTGCGCTTGGAACTTGGCTTGACGGCAAAGACTGTTTTCCAGAGTTCATTTGCCACCTGATGTGGAGCAGGCAACACCGGTCGGTCCTGCTGCATTGTATTGGCTACAAGCGTTGAAAACCCGATTTCTGTTCCGGCACGTTGCGCCTGATCACGTTCAAACGGCGCATTCAGATAGACTGCAAAAGCATACCAGATCGCAATAATGATCGCGAGAATGGTCGCAACCGGAATAAATTTTTCGCGAAAAAAGGCTGTCATTGCCGCCCCCCTTCACCCGATTGTTGCCCCCGCTGTTTAATCATGGATGTGCCCCAGCCGAAGGCCTTCGCGCACGCGATGGGCGATTTTCAGAAATGCTTCCGATTCACGAATGTCCAGTGTTCGGTCTGGTCCGAGATCGCAGTCGATGATTTCATGAATGCGGCCCGGACGTGGACTCATGACCACGATCTTGGTCGAAAGGAATACGGCTTCAGGAATGGAGTGGGTCACGAAAATCACGGTTTTCTGTGTCGCCGCCCAGAGTTTCAAAAGTTGCTCATTAAGATGGTCGCGCACGATTTCATCAAGCGCGCCAAAAGGCTCATCCATCAGCAGCATGTCCGGGTCAAACGACAGCGCACGCGCAATCGATGCGCGTTGCTGCATTCCACCGGAAAGCTGCCACGGAAATTTCTTGCCAAAACCGGTGAGGTTCACAAGTGCCAGATTCTTTTCAATACAGGCTTTTCGCTCGGCTTTTGAATGGCCCATAATCTCAAGCGGCAGGCTGATATTGTCTTCGATCGTGCGCCATGGGAAAAGCGCTGCCGCTTGAAACACATAGCCATAAGAGCGATCTAGCCGCGCCTGTTCAGGCGTCTTGCCGTTAACGGTGACGGAGCCAGAAGTTGGTTGTTCAAGATCAGCCACCACACGCATCAAGGTGGTTTTGCCGCAACCAGACGGACCAATGAAAGAAACAAACTCGCCACGTTGAATGGCGAGATTGATCTCGGACAGGGCATGAACCGGACCATCATTGGTTTCAAACACCAGCGACAGTTCTTTAATGTCGATGACTGTCTCAGCAGTCTTCAGGCCCCTTTCCGGGGCAACGCTGTTTTCTGAATTCATGCGCATTTCCCGAAATTGAGCCAGAGCCATGGTTCAGACCCCTATCGGCATATGTTCGGCGCTGCGTTCCACCTTGCGGGGTGCGACGATTTCTTTCCACTGCGACAGTGCCTTGTTGGCGGCCCCATTGGGTTCGCGCTCGACAAAACGACCATCGCCCGGCTGTGCAGTCACATGGCCATTGTCATAGGCGAGACGTCCGCGCGAGAATGTTTTGACGGGCAGGCCCTTCAGCTCAAAGCCTTCAAAGACGTTGTAATCAATGGAAGAATGCTGCGTCTTGGCGGAGACCTTCTTGGTCGCTTCCGGATCCCAGATAATCAGATCAGCATCGGCACCCGGCAGGACTGCACCCTTCTGCGGATAGATGTTGAGGATCTTCGCAATATTGGTTGAGGTCACAGCCACGAACTCGTTTGGCGTCAAACGCCCGGTGCGAACACCGCGCGTCCAGAGCACGGGCAATCGTTCTTCAAGCCCGCCCGTACCGTTCGGAATTTTGGTGAAATTGCCAATGCCATTGCGCTTCTGTTCGGTGGTGAAGGCACAATGATCGGTCGCCACCACTTGCAGGCTTCCGGCGGCAAGCCCGGCCCAGAGGCTGTCCTGATTGACCTTGTCGCGGAACGGCGGCGACATGACGCGGCGCGCGGCATAATCCCAGTCGCGATTGTGATATTCGCTTTCATCCAATGTCAGATGCTGGATCAACGGCTCGCCATAAACCCGCATGCCTTTCTGGCGTGCGCGGCGGATTGCTTCATGCGCCTGCTCGCAGGATGTATGCACCACATAAAGCGGCACACCAGCCTGATCTGCAATCATAATGGCGCGGTTGGTGGCCTCACCCTCGACTTCCGGCGGTCGTGAATAGGCGTGCGCCTCCGGTCCGTCATTGCCAGCAGCAAGCAGTTTTGCCTGCAATTGCGCAACAATATCGCCGTTTTCCGCATGCACCAGCGGCATGGCACCGAGTTCTGCACAGCGCTGGAATGATGCGAACATCTCGTCATCATTCACCATCAATGCGCCCTTATAGGCCATGAAGTGCTTGAAGGTGTTGATGCCGCGTTTCACCACTTCCGGCATTTCGTTGAAGGCACGTTCGCTCCAGCCGGTGATCGCCATGTGGAACGAATAATCGGTGCGCGCCTTACCTGCCTTCTGGAACCATTCCTGCAATGCGTCGAGCAGATTGCCTTCCGGTCCCGGCAGTACGAAATCGACAACCATCGTTGTGCCGCCAGCAAGTGCTGCAGCGGTACCGGTGTCGAAATCGTCGGATGAATAGGTGCCCATGAAGGGCATTTGCAAATGCGTATGCGGATCAATGCCGCCGGGCATTATGTAACAGCCGGTCGCATCGATGGTTTCATCGCCGGTCAGATTATCGCCCACGGCAACAATCTTCTCACCTTCGATAAGAACGTCGGCTTTGAAGGTGCGGTCAGCCGTAATCACGGTGCCGCCTTTGATGACCTTACTTGCCCCAGAACTACCCATGTTCGCGTTCCCCTTTTTGGTTTTGTTTCGAACAGGTATTGGATGGGCTGGAAATTAACTCACAATTTCAGCAGTCTCCAATACGGCATGAAGAAGCACATCAGCGCCAGCCGATGCCCATTCTTTAGAAATTTCTTCGTCTTCGTTGTGGCTGAGACCATCCACGCATGGACACATGACCATGGCGGTCGGTGCAACGCGGTTGATCCAGCAGGCGTCGTGACCAGCACCGGAAACAATGTTGCGATGGCTGTAACCAAGCCGTTCGGCTGCATTGCGGATTGCTGTGACACAGCCTTCATCGAATGTGACAGGATCAAAATGCCCTACCACTTCAATCTCGATGCCGATTTCAAGGTCTTTTACGATCTTTGGCGCCTCGGCTTCAAAGCGCGCTTTCATGGCGTCAAGCGTTGCCTGATCCGGCGAGCGGAAATCGACGGTAAAAACGATCTGGCCTGGCAGCACATTGCGTGAGTTTGGCGATACTTCAATATGGCCCACACCGCCAACCGCATCCGGCTGATGCGACATGGCAATCTCGTTGACGAGCTGCAGCAGCTTGCCGAGACCCAGACTTGCATTCTTGCGCATTTTCATCGGCGTCGAGCCGGTATGCGCTTCCTTGCCAGTTAGCGTTACCTGCAACCACCACAGTCCCTGACCATGGGTGACGACGCCAATATCCTTGTTCTCAATCTCGAGAATCGGGCCTTGCTCAATGTGAAGCTCAAACATCGAATGGATTTTGCGCTTGCCCACTGGCTCGTCGCCCTTCCAGCCAATGCGCTCCAGCTCATCGATGAATTTCTTGCCCTTGGCGTCGGTGCGCGCATAGGCCCAGTCCTGCTCATGGACCCCTGCAGAAACGCCGGAAGCGAGCATGGCAGGTGCAAAACGCGTACCTTCCTCATTGGTCCAGTTGACCACGACGATAGGGCGCTTTGTCTTGATATTGGTGTCGTTCAGCGTGCGCATGACTTCAAGTCCGCCCAGCACGCCGAGCACACCATCATATTTGCCGCCGGTCGGCTGTGTATCGAGATGGCTGCCCATATAGACCGGATCAGCATCGGCATCTTCGCCGGGGCGAAGGAAAAACATATTGCCCATGGTGTCGACGGTCATCGACAGACCGGCTTGTTCACACCATTTTTGGAAAAGCTGACGGCCTTCGGCGTCTTCATCGGTCAGCGTCTGGCGATTATTGCCACCGCGCAAGCCGGGGCCAATTTGCGCCATATCCATCAGGCTGTCCCACAGCCTGTCGCCATTGACCTTGAGATTGCTGCTGAGCGCCATATGCTCTGCCTCCACATTTCAAGTATGCAATAACAGTGGCATTGCTGCCAGCGTTTCACATGTTATGTTGTTCCCGCGACCCGGCTCTTTGGCCTCAATCTTCTTGCCCTCAATCTTGTTGGGATGATTGCAAAAACTTGACTAGTTGGTCAAAATGCAGGCTAGAAGAGCGTTCGGCAGTGGTCAAGCGGTTTTAAGAAATTTTGCCTCACGAGAAGGTGCTAAATGGTCACAGATGCGACAGCCCCCGCGAATGCCCCTGCCGAAGCAGGTGCGAGCGATAAGGCGGAAGGTGCGACGCGCATTCAGGCGATCAACCGCAGGCTTATTCTTGATGCAGCGCTTGATGTTTTTTCTGCCTATGGCTTTCGTGGCACCACTGTTGACCAGATTGCCGAAAAGGCAGGCATGTCGAAGCCAAATTTGCTTTATTATTTTCCACGCAAGCAAAATATCTATGTGACTGTTCTCGAAGAAACGCTGACCGAATGGCTTGGTCCGTTTGAAAGTATCAATCCGGATGGCGATCCGCTTGAAGAGCTGCGAAACTATATCGCGCAGAAGCTTGAGTTATCGGCTAAGCGGCCCGCAGCATCGCGGCTATTTGCCAATGAAATCCTGCATGGCGCTCCGGCCATTACCGATTTTCTCAAAGGTCATTTGAAAGATCTTGTCGATGAAAAGGCGCAGGTTATTCATCGCTGGATCGAAGAAAAGCGCATCGCACCGATTGATCCCTATCATCTTATTTTCACGATCTGGGCGGTGACGCAGCATTATTCCGACTTCTCTGTTCAGGTCGCAGCCATTCTTGGCAACCGTGCTGGACAGCCCGATTTTTATGAGCAGACCGCACGATCGATAGCGGCAATTATTCTTGACGGTGTGCGTGTTCGTGACGATGTTTCGCCCTTATGAAAACGATTCTTATTGCAGCAGCCATTGTCCGTGATGAAGCGGGCCGTTTCCTCCTCGTGCGCAAGCGTGGTAGCGATATTTTCTTCCAGCCCGGCGGCAAAATCGATGCGGGTGAAGCGCCTGAAATCGCCCTCATCCGCGAGATCGAAGAAGAGCTTGGCATTCGCATCGATGAAAGCCAATTGCGCCATGCCGCACGCATGTCCGCACCCGCTGCCAATGAAACAGATTCAATTGTCGAGGCTGAGCTGTTTCATCTCACTTTGAGGGAAGGGCAGGTGCCTGCCGCTTCCAGCGAGATCGAGGAGCTGATCTGGGTTGCTGCAGGCGATCAGTCGCGTCCGGTTGCGCAGCTTTCACAAAACATTCAGGTCCGCTTTGCATAAACGGATAGAACGCAAGCCACTCGCCGATGAATAAGTTTTTCGTTTGCGCATTTATTATCTTCCTCTTATCAGTCTCTCCGCGCTCTAAGGCGCAAAAGCATAGATTCTGGAGGAGATATCCATGCAATTCAAAGCATCCGAGAAGCGTTTACTTGGACATACTGGTCTCAGCGTAACAGCTCTTGGTCTGGGAACGGCCCCTCTAGGTGGGCTTTATGCGCCAGTTTCGCGAGCTGACGCGGGCGCTTTGCTGGAAGCTGGCTGGGACAGTGGCATCCGTTATTTTGACAGCGCACCGATGTATGGCTATGGCCGTTGCGAGCATCTGCTTGGCGATATGCTGCGCGAAAAAAGCGAACGCGCGGTTGTGTCCACTAAGGTCGGACGCCTGATGACCAATGAGCGCGCTGGTCGTACTTTACCCCCAGCGCCGCCGAAAAATCCGCTCGATTCGGGTTGGCACAATGGTCTCAATTTTCGTGAAGTCTTTGACTATAGCTATGACGGCGTGATGCGCAGCTTCGATGATAGCCAGCAGCGTCTCGGTTTCCCGGAAATCGACCTGCTCTATGTCCATGATATTGGCAGCGTGACCCATGCCGACCGGCACGATTTTCACTGGAGTGCGCTGACAAAAGGCGGCGGTTTTCGCGCACTGGCCGAACTGCGCGCAGCAGGCAACATCAAAGGCTTCGGCCTTGGCGTGAACGAATGGCAGATCATTCGCGATGCGCTGGAAGAAGCTGATCTTGATTGCTCGCTTCTCGCTGGCCGCTATTCGCTGCTCGATCAGGTTTCGGAAAAAGAATTCCTGCCACTGGCGCAAAAGCGTGGCATGGCGCTGGTGATCGCCGGTGTGTTCAATTCAGGCATTCTCGCAGCGCCGCGCGGCGGCGAACAGAAGTTCGATTATGCCGATGCGCCTGCTGACATCATTGCGCGCACCAATCGCCTGCACGATATTTGCGATGAGTATCATGTGCCGCTGGCCGCTGCTGCCATGCAGTTTCCGTTGCGGCATGAGGCCGTCAGCTCCATCCTGATCGGTGTGCGTTCGCCAGAACAGATCAGGCAGAATGTCGTCTGGTTCGAGCAGTCGATCCCGGGTGAATTCTGGCAGACCTTACGTTCCGAAGGCCTCATTTCGTAATCATGATGACTAAGATTCTCTGTGTCGGTGCTCTCACCATGGACACCATTCTCCGCCTTGATACGCTCCCACATGCGGCAGGTAAATATCTGCCGCGTGAGGCTGTTGAAATCGCAGCCGGTATGGCTTCGAGTGCCGCCGCTGCCATTGCGCGGCTTGGCGGCGAGGTGGCGCTGTGGGCTTCTGCCGGGATTGATCCGGTGGGTGGTCGCGCTGTCGCAGAGCTTATCACTGAGGGCATTGATTGTTCGTATATCAGGCGGCTGGAAGGCACACGCACGGCTTTCTCTTCGATCCTTGTCGATGCAAATGGCGAACGCATCATCGTGCCGTTTTATGATCGCACGCTTGCCAGCCCGGCTGAAACCGTGCCGCCAATTGCGGCAGGTGGTTATGCTGCCGTCATGACCGATGTGCGCTGGCCATGGGCGGCGGAAACTGCGCTGCGTGCCGCGCGCGATGCAGGCATTCCGGCAATATTGGATGCGGATACCGCAACTGTTGAATTGCTTGAAACCTTGCTTCCGCTTGCAACCCATATTGTTGCGTCAGAACCGGCTGCAATCAGCGTGACAGGCACCGCGGATTTGCGCGAATGTGTACGCATTCTTGCCGACCGTTACGACGTGTTTACAGCTGTAACCGGCGGTGCGGATGGTTGTTATTGGACGGAAGGCGCTGGCAAACGGGTTTTGCATGTGCCGGGTTTTAAGGTGGCTGCGGTCGATACGCTGGCTGCGGGCGATGTGTTCCATGGCGCTTTCGCGCATGGTCTTGTGGAGGGCAAGTCGATGACCGACATCATCCGCTTTGCCAATGCCGCCGCCGCCATCAAATGCGCACGCTTTGGCGGTCGCGCTGGTTCGCCCAGCCAGAAGGAAGTTCTTTCCTTCATCGAAACGGGTATCGTTCCCGCACAATAATTAAAAACCTCCCTCAAAATTGAACATTCAAGCTTCAACATCAAATTGACTATTTACTAACATGTTAGTATGTGCAAACTTACAGTTCAATCTTGGGAGGAGCCAGTTTTGGCACATAATCATTCTGGGCAGGAGCGCTTCGGCCTCTCTGCAGCACTCACGACACCGTTCGATGCTGATGGCAATATCGACGTCAGCCGCGCACTGAAGCATGCCCGCGCTCGTCTTGATAATGGCTGCTCAAGCGTCACATTGTTTGGCACGACCGGCGAAGGTTCTTCCATTGGTGACGCCGAGCGCGCAGCGCTTCTCGATGCCTTCATCGCTCAGGGATTTGCTGCTTCCAACATCGTCGTCGGCGTGATGGAAAACTCGATTGCCGATGCAACCGCACAGTCTGCTGATGCGCTGCGTCGCGGCTGCAAGGCTATCCTTCTCGCGCCACCGTCCTATTTCAAAAACCTCTCCGATGAAGGTCTGTTCAACTGGTTCTCTTCTGTGTTCAAGGGTTTGGGCGCCGATGCCCGCAGCATCATCCTTTACAATATTCCGTCGGTGACGGCTGTTGAACTGTCGGTCGATCTTATCACCCGTCTGCGTGCAGCGTTCGGTGACATCATCATCGGTGTGAAGGACTCTTCCGGCACCTGGTCCTATACGGAAAAGCTGCTTGCAGCCCACAAGGATATTGCGATCCTGATCGGCGATGAGCGTGATCTTGCAGCCGGTGTACGCCTTGGCGGACAGGGTGCGATTTCCGGCATGGCAAACCTGTTCCCGGATCGTCTTCTGCGCATGATCAATGAGGGTCTGGATGACAACGAGCTGGTTGCTGCAGTGCGCCAGCTGCTTAATTATCCGGTCACGCCTGCGGTCAAAGCTATGGTTGCGCGTCATACGGGTGACAAGGAATGGCGTCGCGTGCGCGCACCGTTGATTTCGCTGAATGATGCGGATTTCGATGCAATTGGTAGTGTATTCGACCGTTTGCATATGGCAAAAGCGGCTTGACCATTGCATAAGCTCTAGTAGCAAAAAGGGAATGGCTTTGGCGGACGATCACAACGAACCAGTAAAATTGCGGGATAAGGCTTATCAGAGCTTCACCGAGCATTTGCTGGCGCGTGATTTTCATCCGGGCCAGTTCGTTTCCCAGCGCCAGCTTGTCACAATGACGGGTCTGCCGCTGGGCGCGATCCGCGAATTAATCCCGCGTCTCGAAACGGAAGGTCTGATTAAGACTGTGCCGCAGCGCGGACTGCAGATCGCCCATATCGATCTGAACCTGATCCGCGAGGCGTTTCAGTTTCGCCTTTTTATCGAAAAGGAATCGGTTGCGATTTTCTGTCAGTCGGCTTCCGATACATTGCTGCGTTCGCTTCGTGCAGCGCACGAAGAAACGCTCAATCGTGCCATGAGCGAAGGTGAGACGCCGGAGCTTGAAGAGCAGGCGCAGAATATCGACTGGAGCCTGCATGACACGATTGTCGGCTCGCTCGACAATGAAATCATCTGGCGAAACTATCAAACAAATACGATCAAGATGCGTCTGATCAATCAGGAGCGTTTTCGTATTACCGGGCGCGTGATCCCGGTCATGCAGGAACATTTGTCGGTGTTGTCGGCAATCGAAACCCGCGATCCACAGACTGCCATGGATGCTATCGCCGTTCACATCAACAACGCACGGAAGCTGGCTTTGCATATTTGAGACTAAGCATTTCCAGCAAAAGTGCGTAGCGGTTTTGCGTAGGATAATGCGAAAAATAAAAAATTAGAGCGTTTCCTATCATTCTATCAAAAAGGAAACGCTCTGAAGGTTTGGCGAGAGGAGTCGCCGAACCAAACACACAACAGGGGAGGAGTAAGCAATGAATTTATTACGTCCGACACGCCGTCAGTTTATGGCGGGAACCGCAGCAATTGCTGCAACCGGCATAACAGGCTTCACGCCGTCATTTGCCCAGTCCAATGTTGACTGGAAGAAATATGCCGGCACGACGCTTGAAGTGAACCTTATCAAGAGCCCGCGCGGTGAACTCCTTCAGAAGCATCAAAAGGAATTTGAAGATCTGACCGGCATCAAGGTCAATTCTGAGCAGACGCCGGAACAGCAGCAGCGCCAGAAGGCAGTGATCGAGCTGACCTCGGGCCGTCCGAGCTTCGACGTCATTCACATCAGCTATCACGTTCAGAAGCGTCAGTTTGAAAAGGGCGGCTGGCTTGCCGATCTCACCCCGTTCCTGAAAGACCCGACGCTGACCGATGCGTCGCTCACAGAAGATGATTTTGCGAGCGCTGGTCTGACTTTCGCCAAGGATGCCAATGGTCGCTTCGGCGCGCTGCCATTCTCGGTGGATTACTGGATCATCTATTGGAACAAAGACCTCTTCGCGGAGAAGGGTCTTGAATTCCCTAAGACCTTTGAAGAGCTGGTCACAACCGCCGAAGCCCTGACTGACCCTGCAACCAGAACTTATGGTTTCGTTGCGCGAGGCATGAAAAATGCCAATGCGCCGGTCTATACCAGCCTTCTGCTTGGTTATGGCAAGCAGTCGGTGGATGCCGATGGCAATGTCCAGACGGATTCTCCTGAAGGCATTGAAGCAGCCAAGCTTTATCAGCGCCTGATGACAAAATCCGCACCTCCCGGTGTTGCTGGCTTCAACTGGGCAGAATGTCAGTCGAATTTCCTTCAGGGCCGCGTTGGTATGTGGCTCGACGGCATCGGCTTTGCGCCACCACTCGAAGACCCGAACAAATCGCGTGTTGTCGGCAAGGTTGGCTATGGCGTTATGCCAGCAGGCCCGAATGCACAGGCCGCACCGACCACCGGCGACGGCATCGGCGTGACCGAAGCTTCGAAAAACAAGGAAGCCGCATATCTTTATTGCCAGTGGGCCATTTCCAAGGAAATGGGCGCGCGTCTTCTGCAATCGGGATCAGGCGTTCCGTTCCGCAAGTCGATCATCGACGACGCTGAAGTCCGCAAGGGCGTCACCATGCCGGAAGGCTGGGTGGAGGCGCTCTCGAAGTCTGCCCCAATCAGCCAGCTCTGCCTGCCAGTCATCGTACCTGTCACGGAATTCCGCGACATTATCGGTGTTGGCCTCACCAATCTGTTGAATGGTGCTGACGCAGAAACTGAAATGAAACGCGCGACGGAAGAATTCCGTCCGGTCCTCGCACGGAGCGAAGGAAAATGACATCTGCCGCCCCGATAGGTGCAAAAACAGGAGCAGCGCGAGCTGTTCCTGCCACCAAGCCGGTCACAGGTCGCCTGCGGCCAAGTTACTGGCCGTTCGTTCTTCCAGCCTTGATTACCGTCGGGGCGGTGATCGTTTTCCCATGGGTGTTTACACTCTGGATGAGTGCCAATCAGTGGCAGCTCGGCGGTGAGCAGAGCTTTGTCGGCTTCGACAATTATCTGCGCCTTGCCGCCGATATGCGCTTCTGGGAATCCATGTGGCACACGGTTGTCTATACGGTTCTCTCGGTCGTGGCTCCGATGATCTTGGGCACGATTGCAGCACTGGTCTTTGACAGCAAATTGCCGATGCGCGGCCTGTTGCGCGGTATTTTCGTTATGCCGATGATGGCAACGCCGGTTGCGGTCGCCCTTGTCTGGACCATGATGTATCACCCGCAGTTGGGTGTGCTGAATTATCTTCTCTCGCTGATCGGCATTGCGCCACAAGAGTGGATCTTTAATCAGAGCACGGTTATCCCGTCGCTGGTGCTGGTTGAAACCTGGCAGTGGACGCCGCTCGTCATGCTGATTGTGCTGGGGGGGCTTGCTTCCATGCCGCGCGATCCGTTTGAAAGTGCGGAAATTGACGGCGCCAATGGATGGCAGAAATTCCGCTATATCACGCTTCCGATGATCCTGCCGTTTATCATGGTTGCTGTTATCATCCGCTCGATTGATGCGCTGAAAAGCTTCGACATCATCTATGCGATGACGCAGGGCGGTCCCGGAACTGCATCGGAAACCATCAATATCTATCTCTATAACGTGGCGTTTTCCTATTACGACATTGGCTATGGCTCGGCGATTGCCGTGGTGTTCTTCATTGTCATTATTGCCATGTCGATGGTTCTTCTGGCCCTGCGCCAGCGGACCAAGTGGAACTCGTGAGGACCGACCATGGCACGCAAGTCAATTCTTTCCAAGCTTGGCACGGCACTCATGGTTTTTGTGATCGTGTCGCCCGCAATCTTCTTCTTCGTCTGGATGCTGTCGCTTTCGTTGAAATATGAAATCGACAACGGCGCTTATCCGCCAATCCTGATCCCCGACCGCATCGCGTGGTCGAACTATACCGGGATTTTTGAGACCAACGACTTCCTGCTCTATTTCTGGAACAGTATTCTGGTCACCGGAACCGCCACTTTGCTGGCACTGCTGGTTGGTGTTCCGGCGGGGTACGGCATCGCCCGTCTGCGCGCCAACAAGTCTGCAATCGTCATCATGATTGCGCGTATGACGCCCGGCCTGTCCTATCTGATCCCGTTGTTCCTGCTGTTCCAAACGCTCGGACTGCTCGGTACGCTCTGGCCGCAGATCATCATCCATCTGGTTGTGACTGTTCCAATCGTGATCTGGATCATGATCGGCTATTTCGAGACGACGCCTATGGAGCTTGAAGAGGCCGCTATTATCGATGGTGCATCCTCGTTGCAGGTGTTTATGAAGGTAGCGCTTCCGATTGCCAAGCCCGGCGTTGTGGTGTCGCTCATCCTTGCGGTGATCTTCTCGTGGAACAATTTCGTTTTCGGCATCGTGCTTGCAAGCCGCGAGACACGCACCCTGCCGGTCGCAGTTTACAACATGCTGTCCTTTGAACAGGTCAGCTGGGGTCCGCTTGCAGCCGCAGCCCTCGTGGTCACATTGCCGGTCCTGTTGCTCACCGTTTTCGCACAGCGCCAGATCGTTGCAGGTCTGACAGCAGGCGCCGTCAAATAAGAATTGAGGTTTAAGATGGCATCTGTATCCATCCGAAATGCAATCAAGAAATATGGCAATGTTGGCGTTCTGCATGGCGTGTCAGTGGATATTCAGGACGGCGAGTTTGTCGTGCTGGTCGGCCCATCGGGTTGCGGCAAGTCAACGCTTTTGCGCATGATCGCAGGGCTTGAGGAAATCAGCGACGGCGAAATCGCCATCGGTCCACGCGTGGTCAATGATCTGCGCGCAAAAGAGCGCGATATTGCCATGGTGTTCCAGAATTATGCGCTTTATCCGCATATGACGGTGGCTGACAATATGGGCTTCGCGCTCATGCTGAAGAACGCGCCGAAGGAAGAACGCGACAGCCGCGTCAATCGTGCGGCAGAAATTCTTGGCCTGAACAAGCTGCTTGACCGCTTTCCGCGTCAGCTTTCCGGTGGTCAGCGCCAGCGTGTGGCCATGGGTCGTGCGATTGTCCGCGATCCGCAGGTGTTTTTGTTCGATGAGCCGCTCTCCAACCTCGATGCTAAACTCCGTGTGCAGATGCGTGGCGAGATCAAGGGTCTGCATCAGCGTCTGAAGACCACCACGATCTACGTGACCCACGATCAGATCGAAGCCATGACCATGGCCGACAAGATCGTCGTCATGCGCGATGGTCTGGTGGAGCAGATCGGTGCGCCGCTCGATCTTTATGATCGTCCGGCCAATATGTTTGTCGCGGGCTTCATCGGTTCGCCATCGATGAATTTCGTCAATGGCAAGATCGAAGAAGGCTCGTTTGTCGCTGACGGTGGCTTCCGCATGGCGCTGCCGGAAGGCGACTATTCAAGCCTTTCGGGCAAGGCTGTTTATGGCATGCGCCCTGAGCATATGAAGATTGCTGAGCAGGGCGTTCCGGTCACAGTTGATATTGTCGAGCCAACAGGTTCGGAAATCATGGTGATGGGCAAGCTTGGCGATCAGCCGATTACCTGCCTGTTCCGCGAGCGTCTGACCGTGCGTCCGGGCGATGTGCTGACCATTGCTATTGATCCGGCAACCAGTCATGTGTTCGAGCCGGAAAAAGGTAAACGCGTCAGCCGCTAAATCGCTTATCTGAAATGAAAAACGCCGGGCTTTTGCCCGGCGTTTTTGACATTTTTTCTACGCGCATCCCGAAAACCGGTTCCCACTTTTCGGGATGCGCTCTATTCCGCAGCCTCTTTCACGGCCATCGGATTGTTCGGATGGGTCGTCCAGTTGGCATATTGCGCCGGGATCGGTGCCTTGGTGCGTGGATCGAAATCGCCGATTTGCTCCATGGTGATGCAATCCTCGACCGGGCAGACATTGACGCAAAGATTGCAGCCAACGCATTCCTCGTCGATCACCTCAAAGTGCCGCGCACCATTCACAAGATTGGTGATTGCCTGATGCGAAGTATCTTCACAGGCAATATGGCAACGACCGCACTTGATGCAGGAATCCTGATCAATCCGCGCTTTGGTGACATAGTTGAGGTTGAGATACTGCCAGTCGCTGACATGCCCCACAGCCATGCCGCGGAAATCATCAAGCGTCTGATAGCCCTTACTGTCCATCCAGTCGGAAAGACCGTCGATCATTTCCTCAACGACCTTAAAGCCATATGTCATCGCAGCCGTACAGACCTGAACGGTGCCACAACCAAGCGCGATAAATTCGGCCGCATCGCGCCATGTGGTGATGCCGCCAATGCCTGAAATCGGCAGACCATAGGTTTCCGGGTCGCGTGCAATTTCCGCCACCATGTTGAGTGCAATCGGCTTCACTGCGGGACCGCAGTAACCGCCATGGCTGCCGCGTCCATCAATGGATGGAACCGGCGACATGCTGTCCAAGTCGACAGACACAATAGAATTGATCGTGTTGATCAGCGATACTGCGTCGGTGCCATTGGCCTTTGCGCCGCGTGCAGGCTTGCGAATGTCAGTGATGTTTGGCGTCAGCTTAGTGATCACCGGCATACGGCTATATTGCTTGCACCATTTCACGACCATGCCGACATATTCCGGCACCTGACCGACAGCCGCCCCCATGCCACGTTCGCTCATACCGTGCGGACAGCCAAAGTTGAGCTCAATGCCGTCAGCGCCGGTTTCTTCCACCAGTGGCAGAATGGCTTTCCATGCTTCTTCTTCGCACGGCACCATGATCGAAGCGATCAATGCGCGGTCGGGCCAACGCATCTTCACTTCTTTCATTTCGCGCAAGTTCACTTCGAGCGGACGGTCGGTGATAAGCTCGATATTGTTAAGACCAAGCAAGCGCCGGTCAGCACCATGGATCGCGCCATAGCGCGGACCATTAACATTGACCACCGGCGGGCCTTCGGAACCCAGCGTTTTCCAGACCACGCCACCCCAGCCAGCCTTGAAAGCCCGCTCGACATTGTACGCCTTGTCGGTCGGCGGAGCCGAAGCCAGCCAGAATGGGTTTGGAGATTTAATGCCGAGGAAGTTCGTTGAAAGATCAGCCATGTTTACTCTCCTCAGCCCTGTTCCTGGCCCAAAGGCACGCTGCGGTCGCGGTAAGTAGACGGGGTTGGCGCATGAAGTGCACCGCCCGAAAGCACCGCATCGGCAAAGCCTTCAACGGCTTCGGGACGTTTCGTCAGCGTCGCATGGATAGATTCGGCGGCTACCTTGCCGTCTTCCACAGATGCAACGGTCAGATCCTGTCCACCTGCAACGCAGTCGCCCCCCGCCCATATGCCCTCAACGGATGTGCGACGCTCGTCATCGACGCTGATGCGTCCTTTGGAAAGCCCGATGCCAGCCCCTGAAATGGGTTCCGGTTCAAACTTCTGACCGATTGCCTTGAAAACCTGATCGGCTTCAAGAATGAGATATTCGCCGGTGCCGGAAAGCTTGCCGCTATCGGCATTGGTATATTCAAATACAATGGCGTTGACCGTGCCGTCTTCGCTTCGTTCAAGCGCGTGTGGCTGCAACCAGTGACGGATCACTACGCCATGAATCTGCGCCAATTCCTGCTCATAGGCGCTGGCATTCATGCTTTCCTGACCGCGACGATAAACGATAGTCACGTTTTCAGCACCGAGCTTCTTGGTCTGGATGGCAACGTCCACTGCGGTCATGCCGCCACCGATAACCACAACATTACGGCCAACAGGCAGAGACGCGAGGTCTTTTGCCTGACGTAGATTGGCGATGTAGTCCACAGCATCAATCACATTGGGCGCGTCTTCGCCCGAAAGACCAAGACCATTGACACCCGGCATGCCCATGCCGAGGAACACGGCATCAAAGCCCGCTTTTAAGGCTTCAATGGTGATGTCCTGACCGAGCGTCTGGTTATATTCGATATGGATCGCGCTGATTTTCAGCACGAATTCCAGTTCGCGCTGTGCGAAATTATTGACCGTCTTGTAGGCGGCAATACCATATTCATTGAGACCGCCGCCCTTGGACCGCGCCTCAAAAATTGTCACCTGATGTCCATGCATTGCAAGGCGGTGCGCCGCAGAAAGACCCGCTGGACCCGCGCCAACAATAGCGATGTGCTTGCCGGTTTCAGGTGCACGCTTGAATGGATGATTGCCGGTTTCCATCAGAACATCGGTCGCATAACGCTGCAATTCACCAATCTTGACGGGTTTGCCTTCAGACGTTTCGCGCACACAGACTTCTTCGCAGAGCGTTTCGGTCGGACAGACGCGGGCGCACATGCCGCCCAGAATATTTTCTGAGAGAATGGTCTTGGCCGCACCGATTGCGTTGCCGGTATTAATCTGGCGAATGAAACGCGGAATATCGATGCTCGTCGGACATGCATTCATGCAGGGCGCATCATAGCAATAATAGCAACGGTCGGATTCAACGAGGGCTTCATGCTTGTTCAGCGGTGGATGCAGATCATCAAAAACATGCGCATAGTCGGCCTTTTCCAGCCGCGAGCCGTGAATATCAGGCCCGTTCGCGTGTCCCGGATTATCAATTGCATCAATAGGCGAATTCTCTGCTGATCTCATCGATCGCATCTCCCATTTTTGCTTGTTAAGGCGCGGGTTCCCTTTGCGCACCTTGAACTCTGTTCCGGGCTGCGATCTTTGCCGTCGCGTGGTGCCCGTTACAGACAGGATGACAGATTTTCACGGAAGGTCAAATTTTTTATCATCTGGTCAATTTATGACTTTTAGACACCAGAAATAGCGAAAGGCCCGGCTTTAGAAGCACGGGCCTTTGAAACTTGATGGGAGTATAAAATCAGATGGTCTCGGACTTGATAATATTGTTGTCAGACGTTTCATCTATCTCAGCACTAGGGAAAGCTTCAGCTTCCTTTGGCAGCGATGGACGCGAGCTTAGCACCAGTGCGCAGCCTGCAATGATCACGGCAGCGCCGATAAACTGGATGAAGGAGAGCTGTTCTTTCAGGAATACAGCACCCACCAGAACCGCAATCACGGTGACCGCAAATTCGACGCTGATAGCCTTTGTCGGTCCGACATTTCCCACCAGTTTGAAATAAAGCACATAGGTAAGTGCGCTCATCACGCAGGCTGAAACCAACAGATAGATGAAATCAACCAGTCCCGGTGTTGTTGGTACAGGAATGGCGAAGATCAGCGGCAGCGTCAGAATGCCGCCGAAAACGAACGCGCCAATAGTGGTTTCCCACGAGCCGGTGGTTGACAGACGGCGGCTTGCGTAATTGCTGCCGAAGGCTGCGGAAAAGCATGAGAACATTACGGCAATGCAGCCCATGATAAATTCAGGCGTTACGGCCACAGCAGGGAAGCCGACCAGAAGCACGATACCCGTCACACCAAGCAGCAGTCCAACCAGTCCGCGTGAGGTGATGCGCTCGAGGCCCCATAACTGGCTGATAACCATCGAGAAAAGTGGAATAGATGCAACGCAGATCGCAGCCATTGCAGTGCCAATCAGTGGCGTACCATAGGAGAGGCCGATCAACTGGCCCGCAACGGTGGTCGCGCCAACAATCGCAAACGGCTTCCAGCCCGCATGAAAATCAAGGCTGCGTCCGGAGAGCTTGGCGATTGCAAACAATGTTCCCGCTGCGATGAACGAGCGGAAGGCGACGGCACCCACCCAGCCAAAGGCTTCGACGACGCGCAACACCACGAGGAACGAAAGCCCCCATGCTATAGCAAGAAAAATATAAGTGGCGACGTCTCTGGGTTTCATGCCGATAGGCCTTCATTATGCTGCTGGATTACCGACTATCTGATAGGAGTGAAAAGCGAAACCTCTTTCGCGTCTCCTCCCATACCATCTTGGAATGAAATTATGCCGTTTTTGCAGCGGCATTATCTGCCGCTTTTTGTGCTGCCGCAGCACCGATATTAGCAAAAAAGCGATCCGCAATCTTGCGCGCCACTGAGCCAAGCAGTTTCGAGCCGAGCTGCGCGATCTTGCCGCCTGCATCGCCATTGATCGCATAGCTGAGAATTGTCTCGTGACCGTCTTCGGTCAGTGTCACATCCGTATCGCCATGAGCGAAACCCGCAATTGACCCCTCACCACGTCCGGAAATCGTATAGGATGCAGGCGGGTTCATGTTGGAGAGTTCGAGCATTCCATGAAAGCGAACCTTGATAATACCAAGGCTGACTTTGAGTGCTGCGCGGATTTCCGTGTCTGAAATTCGTTCCAGATCCTCGCATCCGGGAATGCAGTTTTTCAGGGTTTCTATGTCGTTAAGCGCATCCCACACGGCCTGCCGGGGTGCGCTAATTCTCTCTTCTCCGGTGAGGTCCATGCTTTACACTTCTCCTGATCAACCTAAATTGATGCCCATGCTTATATCTAACAGCATCAAAATGGAAAATTTCTGTAATTTAACGGATGCATTTCTCCACTAAAATGCTCTATGAAGACAATTAAATCGATTTGATTGACTGGAGTACCATCATGGCAAGAGATACGGCGAAGCTTGAAGCAACGGTTGCCAAGCTGAAAAAGCATTGGTCGGACGCTGCACCAAAAGACATGCGTGCAGCATTTAAAGCCGATCCGGGCCGTTTTGAGCGCTTTTCGCTGTCGCTTGACGATCTGCTGTTTGACTGGTCGAAAGCCCGCGTCAATGATGAGACAGTTGCGCTTCTGACCGAGCTTGCACAAGCCGCTGATGTTGAAGGTCGCCGCGCTGCTATGTTTGCAGGTGCGCACATCAACAACACTGAAGACCGCGCTGTGCTTCATGTTGCGCTTCGTGACACCACGTCGAAGGAAGTGCTGGTCGATGGCCATAACGTCCTGCCAGACGTGAAGGAAGTGCTCGACCGTATGGCTGCGTTTTCGGATGGCATCCGTTCCGGTTCCATCAAGGGTGCGACTGGCAAGAAGATCACCGACATCGTCAATATTGGCATCGGCGGCTCCGATCTCGGCCCGGTCATGGCAACGATTGCGCTTTCGCCTTACCATGACGGCCCACGCGCGCATTATGTATCGAACATTGATGGTGCCCATATTGCCGACACGCTGAATGCGCTTGATCCGGCAACCACGCTCATCATCGTTGCGTCGAAGACCTTCACCACTATTGAGACCATGACCAACGCGCAGACCGCGCGCAAATGGATTGCGGATGCGCTGGGCGAAGATGCGGTTGGTGCACATTTTGCTGCCGTCTCGACCGCTCTCGATAAGGTTGCAGCATTCGGCATCGGCGAAGAGCGCGTCTTTGGTTTCTGGGATTGGGTTGGCGGTCGCTATTCGGTCTGGTCGGCGATTGGCCTGCCAGTGATGATCGCGATTGGTGCCGATAATTTCCGCAAGTTCCTTGCGGGCGCGCATTCAATGGATGTGCATTTCCGCGATGCACCACTCGAAAAGAACTTGCCAATCTGGCTCGGTCTGATCGGCTATTGGCACCGCGCAATCTGCGATTATTCCAGCCGTGCGGTTATTCCTTATGATCAGCGTCTGGCGCGCGTTCCAGCCTATCTCCAGCAGCTTGATATGGAATCAAACGGCAAGAGCGTGACGGTAGATGGCAAGCCTGTGTCCGGTCCAACCGGTCCAGTTGTCTGGGGCGAACCCGGCACCAATGGTCAGCATGCTTTCTTCCAGCTGCTGCATCAGGGCACCGATACCATTCCGCTCGAATTCATCGTTGCGGCAAAAGGCCATGAAAAGCACCTCGATCATCAGCATGAAATGCTGCTCGCCAACTGCCTTGCCCAGTCGGAAGCGCTGATGAAGGGCCGCACACTGGATGAAGCCCGCGCGCAGCTTCAGTCTAAGAATCTGCCTGAAAGCGAAGTTGAGCGCATTGCACCGCATCGCGTGTTCTCGGGCAACCGCCCATCGCTGACACTGGTTCATGACAAGCTGGACCCGTTTGCATTCGGCCGCCTGATCGCTCTTTACGAACATCGCGTGTTCGTTGAAGCGCAGATTTTCGGCATCAATGCGTTTGACCAGTGGGGCGTGGAGCTTGGCAAGGAACTCGCAACCGAGCTTCTGCCGGTTGTTTCGGGTGCCGAATCTGCTGAAGGCAAAGACGCTTCGACAGTTGGTCTCGTTGCGCATTTGCATGCACGCCGCAAAGCCTGATATTAAGGCAAATCAATAAGGCAAGCCGGGCGCTCTGCCCGGCTTTTTTTGTGCGCATTAACTGGGATGAGAAATGAAGACCGAGATTATCGAGTTTGCCGGCGATGTACCGGGTAACGCCATTGAACTGCGTGTGTTGCGCTTTGCAGGCAAAGACAGCGATGCGCCAACCGCCTATCTGCAATCGTCACTGCATGGCGGTGAACTGCCGGGGCAGGCCGCTCTGCATTTTCTCGTGCCTATGCTAAAAAAAGCATCCGATGAAGGCCGCATTCTCGGCAACATCACCGTTATCCCACAGGCTAATCCGATTGGATCGAACCAGTGGCAGGCACATCAGCATCTTGGTCGTTTTGAGTTTTTCTCTGCGGTCAATTTCAACCGCGCTTTCCCGCTTCTGCCAGATTTCGACACGTCTGAATTGCCCGGCCCTGATGCACCTGTTGCACTTGCACAGCGCTTGAAGGCTACGCTTTTGAAGATGGCTCTTGCCAATGACATCGTGCTTGATCTTCACTGCGACGATGAAAGCGAAAACTACGTCTATATCGCTAAGGAATTCGTGGACGACATGAAGGATCTGGCCGTGGCACTTGGCTCAACCGCGATCCTCGCTTGGGACACGACAGCAGACGCAGCTTTCGAAGAAGCCTGCGCGCATCCGGTTCTGCAATTGCCTGCCGACAAGCGCAATATGAAGCGCCGTGCCGTCACCACAGTTGAATTCCGTGGCTTGAGCGATGTCTATGCCGATATGGGCAAGGGTGATGCGGAAGGTCTTTATAAGTTCCTCGTTCATCGTGGTGTGATCCGCGATGAAAGCGTGAAGCTTGATCTCGATTATAAGGGCCTCATCACGCCGCTTGAAAATGTGGAAATGCTGCGTGCGCCGGAAGGTGGCATGGTGCTTTATCATGTCGCTCCGGGCGACATTGTCGAAGCCGGTGCAAAGCTTGTTACTGTCGTCACCAAGCCGGGTGAGCCTGAAGGCGACATCACGCTGACCGCACCGCAGGCGGGGCGTATTCTGACCCGCCGCACGTTGCGCTATGTGCGCCGCGGCGATGATCTGCTTAAACTGCTGGGCCCAAAGCCATCGGCAGTTAAGAAGCGTTCCGGCGCGTTAGAAGCATGAGTGCATTGCCTGCTCCTGAGAAACTAAAAGCGATCCGTGCCATCCTGTTCGACAAGGATGGCACGCTGATTGATTTCGATCGCACATGGTTTGCCGTGTCGTGGAACCTTGCGCAGCGCACCGCCAATGGCGATGAGCATCGCGCGCGTTCGCTGCTTGATGCGGGCGGCTATGACTGGCAGGAAAAGCGCTTTCGCGCCAATTCGGTGATTGCTGCCGGAACGGTCGAAGACATTGTGCAACTCTGGCACCCGGATATTGATGCGGCGGGCTTCAAAGCCAAAATAGCCGAATTTGATAGCTATACGGTGGCTGAAGGCGCGCGTTCTGCGGTGGCGATTGAAGGTCTGCGGGAAACATTGGAAACCCTGCGCGCTATGGGTTTTATATTGGGTATCGCCACCAATGATTCCGAGGCAGGCGCGCACGCGACTGCAAAGGCGCTGGGCATTGATCACTTCTTTGATGTGGTGATCGGTTATGACACAGCCGCGCGCCCGAAGCCCTATGCTGATCCGCTGCTTTATTTTGCGCAAAAGGTCGGTCTTGAGCCGGGCGCGATCGCCATGGTGGGCGATAATCTGCATGATCTTGAAACAGCACAGGTTGCAAAAGCCGGTCTCGGCGTTGGCGTTCTGTCCGGAAACAGCCCACGCGAAGCGCTGGAACCGCATGCCGATGTGGTGCTCAATTCCATCGCAGATCTGCCAGACTTATTCAGGTAAAATGAAAAGGCCCTGTTAGAGATAAAAGGGCCTTTTCCATTTTAGTCACGCAACTCACGGCGCAAGATTTTGCCGACATTGGTTTTCGGCAAGGCGTCGCGGAATTCCACTTCACGCGGGCGCTTATAATTGGTGAGGCGCTGTGCACAGAAGGATTTGACGTCTTCTTCCGTCAGGTTTGGATCACGGCGTACGACGTAGAGCTTTACCACTTCGCCGGAATGTTCATTTGGCACGCCGACTGCTGCTGATTCTACGATGCCCGGATGTTCGGCTGCGACTTCCTCAATTTCATTCGGATAGACGTTAAAGCCGGAAACAAGGATCATGTCCTTCTTGCGGTCCACAATCTTGGTGAAGCCACCTTCATCCATAAAGCCCATATCGCCGGTGCGGAAGAAACCGTCGGCCATAATAGCGCGCTCGGTTTCATCGGGTCGGTTCCAGTAGCCCATCATGACCTGTGGGCCACGCACGCAGATTTCGCCGACATCGCCGAGTGGCAAATCCTTGCCATCGTCATCGCGAATAGCAATGTCAGTTGAAGGCATTGGCAAGCCGATGGTGCCGCTAAACTCCGTTGCATCAAGCGCATTGGCAGATGCGACGGGCGATGTTTCGGAGAGGCCGTAGCCTTCGGTAATGTGGCAACCCGTCATTTGCTGCCAGCGTTCGGCAATTGGTCGCTGCACGGCCATGCCGCCGCCAAGCGTCAGCACCAGTGGCTTGAAGTTCAGGGCTTTGAAATCCTCGTTGTTCATCAGCGCGTTGAACAGCGTGTTAAGGCCCGGGAAAATATGGAATGGATATTTCTGTAGCTCTTTGACAAAGGCCGGAATATCGCGTGGGTTTGGAATGAGAATGTTGCGTGCGCCAAGTTTCAGGCCGATCATCGCATTCACGGTAAGCGCGAAAATATGATACAGCGGCAGGGCGCAGACGAAGTTGAGTTCCTTCGGTTTGCCTTTGTTCTGGAATGCAACATCCATCCAGAACTGCATTTGCTCGACATTGGCCAGAATGTTTTTATGGCTCAACATTGCGCCTTTGGAAACGCCGGTCGTGCCGCCAGTATATTGCAGAAAAGCGAGATCAGAGCTGTCAACAGGAACTGGATTGAATGATTTTCCACGGCCTTGAGATAGCGCATCTTTAAAGCGCACATGACCCGGAATATTCCACTCCGGTACTAGCTTTTTGACCTTGCGTACCACCAGATTGATGATGTGGCCTTTCAAACCATGCATATCGCCCATCGAGGCGATAATGATGTTCGGCACATGGATGGAGGCGAGAGATTTCTGCACAGTCGCGGCAAAGTTCTCCAAAACGATGAGAGCCTGCGCGCCTGAATCGTTCAACTGATGCTGCAACTCGCGCGGTGTGTAGAGCGGGTTCACATTCACGACTACAAATCCAGCACGCAGGATCGCGGCAATTGCCACCGGATATTGCAGAATGTTCGGCATCATGATCGCAACGCGGTCACCCTTGACCAGCCCACGTGATTGCAGCCATGCAGCGAGTGCGCGCGAGTTTTCATCCAGTTCTTTGTAGGACAAGTCTTTGCCCATACAGGTAAAGGCTGGCTTCTCGGCAAACTGGCGGCACGCATTTGAGATCATGTCGCCAATGGAAGTGGTTTTGCTGAGATCAATCTCATGCGGAACGCTTTTTGGATAAGATTTCAGCCAGATCTTGTCTGGTAAAGCCGCAGTGTTGGTTGCCTTGCTCGACGTGGGTTTTGCTTCGGTCGCTTTTTTTGCCATGCCTTCTCCCCGGATTGCTCCGTCCAATGTTTGAGCAGCAAGCCGCCACCCTTCTCCCAATACGACCCGTCCTTGAATGCAGGTCAGGTGCTCCTCAATAGTGAATGTGGTCGACTTTCGTCTTAATCGCAAGAGTTACATTGACGTAAGCGTAAATTAAAAATTCAATACATAACGCATCGCGGAAAGTGCGAAGCGGTTTTCGGACCAAGATACGTGTTTCGAATAGGCATACATTCTTGAAAGTAAGCGATGTGTGTAGCAGGCAAATGTCAGCTGATGCGGCGCATGGACTGGATCATCGTTTTAATCGCTTTTCCGCCATCACCCACAAGATCAAAGTCTCGCTCGCTGCGAAGCCATTCATTCAGCAAACCGCCCAGCACTGCGAGCAAAATTTGTGCAGCAGAGATGGCCGTCCACTCTTTGGAAAGCTCGTCACGGCGTTCCGCAACTTCAAGCAGACCGGAAAAAAGCGACAATACATTTCCACGTGCTTCGCGAAGATGATCGACAACGGGTGCTATTTCGCCAACATATTCGCAACGCTGGTGAATAATTGTGAAAACATTCTGCTGTCGCTCATTGGTTATAAAATGCCCAAGTGCCGTCAGGATTGATTGCTCAAGAACATAAAGCGGGTTAGGGTGGTCGCATTCCGCAGCATGGCGCATAATTTCTTCATGCGGAAAGCATGTGCGGTTCAGAATTGCTTGAAATATGTCGAGTTTATCTTGAAAATGGAAATAGATCGCACCGCGGGTTACGCCTGCCTGGCATGCGATTTGCATCAGAGTCGATTGGGTTAGTCCGCGGTCCAGAAATACCTGCTCGGCGGCTCTCAGAATAGCATCGCGTGTTTCTGCGGCCTCGGCCTTCGTCCTTCGCATTCCGGTTCTCTTAGCATTCCCATCGTGAGCCAAAGGTCAGGATAAAACGGATTTTTCGTTCACAAACAGGGTAACTCATTCGTGATACGTAACATTAGGTGATTGACTATAACACGGTAATTCGTATTTACAAACATTCGTGTATGTTTATTCGGCCGCACCGTGCGACATCAAGGGCAGCTCCCACTATGACCATGACCAGTTCCATCCGGATTTTTGCGGCGAGTGCCGCATTTTTCATTCTAGCGGGGCAATCTGCTCTCGCGCAGGCACCGGGAGGTGCTACGCCACCGCCGCCGCCAGTTACCGTCACCGAGATTAAAGTCGAAAATGTGGAAGTGCCTTATGAATATGCGGCGCGCGTCAGCGCATTCCGTGATGTTCAGGTGCGCGCCCGTGTTGGTGGCATTCTTCTGCATCGTAATTTCGTAGAAGGTACGGAAGTCAAAGCTGGCGACCTGCTGTTCGAGATTGATCCGGCAGTTTATGAAGCAGAAGTTGCGCGTGCGCAGGCTCAGGTCGCGCAGGCCGAAGCGACGTATCAGCAGTCGATCCGCGATGCAGAGCGCGCTGAACAGCTGGTGCAGCAGAAGGTGCAGAGCGCGGCAGTCCGCGATACTGCATTGGCAACCCGCGACCTCAACAAGGCCGCTGTTGCGGCTGCCAAGGCGTCGTTGCGTACAGCAGAACTCAACCTCAGCTATACCAAGGTTACGGCACCGATCAGCGGCATCACGAGCCTTGAGCAGGTTTCCGAAGGCAGCTTGATTGGCACCGATGCAACGTCGAGCCTGCTAACCTCGATCACCCAGATCGACCCGGTTTACGTAAACTTCTCGTTCACGGATTCGGAAGCTGCTGAAATTCGCAAGCTGCGCGAAGCACGTGGCGCGACGGGACAGGACGCCGATCGTCTTCGTATCAAAATCCTGTTCGGTGACGGTCAGGCCTATGACAAGGAAGGCACCATCGACTTTACGTCTTCCTCGCTCGATACCGAAACCGGAACGCTTGGTGCTCGCGCTGTCGTTGACAATCCGGATCAGCGTCTGATCCCGGGCCAGTTCGTTCGTGCGGCTATTCTGGGTGTTACCATCGACGACGCCATTCTGGTTCCAAAAGCAGCCCTGATGCAGAGCCCGCAGGGCCAGTTCGTCTATGTTGTCAACAAGGACAATGTTGCAGAAGTTCGTCCGATCAAGATCGCGCGCGAGCTCACCGATGCATGGCTGATCAGCGAAGGCTTACAGGCCGGCGACCGCATCATCACCGAAGGCGTGATCAAGGCGGCTCCGGGTAAGACGGTGCAGCCGGTTGAGGCGAAAGCCGAAAATGCAGCTGGAGCAGAGGCCGGTAAAGAACAGGCGGCAGACAAGCAATGAATAAGTTCTTCGTCGATCGTCCGGTCTTTGCGGCGGTCATCTCCATCGTCATCGTGCTGGCAGGCCTCATTGCCATGCGGATTCTGCCGGTCGCGCAGTATCCCGAGCTGACGCCGCCGCAGGTTGTCGTTAGCGCGACCTATCCGGGTGCCAGTGCTGAAACAGTAACACAGACCGTTGCGGCTCCTCTTGAGCAGCAGATCAATGGCGTCGAGAACATGCTTTATATGCAGTCCTCGAGCCTTGGCAGCGGCACCATGCAGCTGACCGTGACCTTTGCTCTGGGTACTGACCCGGATCAGGCTACGATCAACGTCAACAACCGTGTGCAGCGTGCAACCTCGTCTCTGCCGCAGGAAGTGCAGCGTCTCGGCGTCACCGTCGATAAGCGTTCCAGCACCATCCTCGGCATGGTGGCGATGTTCTCGACCACCGACCGTTATGATCGTACCTATGTTGGTAACTATGCGCTTCTGAACGTCATTGACGATCTCAAGCGTCTGTCCGGCGTGGGCGATGTTCAGTTGCTTGGTAATATCGAATATTCGATGCGCGTTTGGCTGCGCCCTGACAAGCTGGCACAGTATAATCTGACACCATCAGATGTGCAGACGGCTATTCAGGAACAGAACGCGCAGTTCGCGGCCGGTCGCTTTGGCGATCAGCCTGATCCGCAGGCAGGCCCGTTCACCTATACGGCGACCACACAGGGTCGTCTGCCGGATGCGACGGCGTTTGAAAACATCATCCTTCGTTCAGATAAGAATGCGGCGACGCTTCTTCTGAAAGACGTTGCGCGTGTGGAACTCGGCACAGAAAGCTATCTGGTTGACAGTGTGCTCAATGGCACGCCTGCTGTTCCGATTGCGATCTACCTTCAGCCGGGCGCAAACGCGCTCAACACGATGGAACTGATCCAGAGCCGCATGGCGGAACTGAAGACCAGCTTCCCTGAAGGCATTGATTATTCCATTCCTTTCGACACCACCAAGTTCATTAAGGTCTCGGTGGAAGAAGTGATCCACACTTTCATCGAGGCGATTATCCTCGTTGTCTTGGTGGTCTTCATCTTCCTCCAGAACTGGCGTGCAACGCTTATTCCGGTCATCGCGGTTCCGATCTCGATCATTGGTACATTCGCGGGCATGTATGTGCTTGGCTTCTCCATCAACCTGCTGACATTGTTCGGTCTGGTTCTGGCGATTGGTATCGTGGTCGATGACGCCATCGTGGTGCTGGAAAACGTCGAACGTATCATGACGACCGAAAAACTGCCTCCGCGCGAAGCTGCCATCAAGGCAATGAGCGAAGTGACAGGCCCGGTTATCGCGATTGTTCTCGTGCTTTGCGCCGTGTTTATTCCGGTCGCCTTCATGGGCGGTCTGGTCGGCGAAATGTATAAGCAGTTCGCTGTTACGATTGCGATTTCGGTGACGATCTCCGGTGTCGTGGCTTTGACATTGACGCCCGCACTTTGCGCGCTGATCCTCAAGCCTGGCCATCATGAGCCAATGCTGCCATTCCGCATCTTCAACCGCTTCTTTGATCGGTTGACGAACGGATATACCGCTGGCGTTCGCTTCTTCCTGAAACGCGCTGCAATCGGTCTGCTGATTTTCGCAGGTATTCTGGGCGGCACCTATTATCTTTTCCAGAAAGTGCCGGGTTCGCTGCTTCCTGATGAAGATCAGGGGTTCCTCTTCAGCGTGGCTATCCTGCCGCCGGCTGCATCGCTGGAGCGCACAAGTGCGGTTCTGCATGAAGCCAGTGAAAATATCCGCAAGCATCCTGCTATCGAAAGCGTGTTTGAAGTCGCTGGCTTCGATCTTCTTTCGGGTGGTTTGAAAACCAGTGCAGGCACGATGTTTATCATGCTCAAGGACTGGAAAGAACGCACAACGCCTGACGTCGATGCGCGTAATCTTCCCGGTGCAATCATGGGCATGAATGCGGGTATTCAGGATGGTCTGGTTCTGGCATTCAATCCGCCACCAATTCTGGGTCTCAGCACGACCGGCGGTTTTGAGCTTTATGTTCAGGATCGTACAGGCGGTGGCGTTCAGTCGCTGACCGATGCGACGAACCTTCTGGTCGAGGCCGCTGCCAAGCGTCCAGAGCTTGCCGGTGTTCGTACGACGTTTGATCCGAATGTGCCGCAATATGACATTCAGCTTGACCGTCAGAAGGCCAAGGCGATGGGTGTGCCGATCAATTCGGTGTTCACCGCCATGCAGGCGACTTTCGGTAGCGTTTATGTCAACGACTTCACTCTCTATGGCCGTAACTATCAGGTCAACTTGCAGTCGGAAGCTGAGTTCCGCCGTGACCCAAGCGATCTCAAGCATGTGTTTGTGCGCGCCGATTCAGGCAGCATGATCCCGCTGAGCGCGCTGGTAACGGTGAAGCGTATCGTCGGTCCTGATCAGCTTGAACGCTTCAACGCGTTTAACGCAGCCAAGGTTACGGGTAATCCGGCTCCGGGTTACACATCGGGCGACGCCATTAAGGCGATGCAGGCTGTGGCTACGGAAGTGCTTCCGCAGGGCTTCCAGATTGCCTGGACGGGTTCCGCCTATCAGGAAGTCTCGACAAGCGGCAGTGGCACGCAGGCTATGATCTTCGGTCTGATAATGGTGTTCCTGATCCTTGCTGCCCAGTATGAACGCTGGAGCCTTCCGCTGGCAGTTATCACGGCTGTTCCATTCGCTATCTTCGGTGCGCTTCTGGCAACCGATCTGCGTGGTCTTACCAACGACGTTTACTTCCAGATTGGTATGGTGACGCTGATAGGCCTTGCGGCGAAGAACGCGATTCTGATTGTGGAATTTGCCGTGTTGCAACGAGAAGAGGGCAAATCGGCCATTGAGGCCGCTGCCGAGGCTGCACGCCTGCGCTTCCGCCCAATTGTGATGACGTCGCTGGCGTTCATCCTCGGTGTGGTTCCGCTGGCAATCAGCTCGGGTGCGGGTTCGGCAAGCCGTCACTCGATTGGTACGGGCGTTATCGGTGGTATGTTGGCTGCAACCTTTATTGCAACCTTCTTCATTCCAATGTTCTACAGCCTCATTGCTCGTAAGCCGCCCAAAACGCGTCCTGACGATACGGCTGTGGCACCAGCGCCTGCACCAGCAGCGCCGGGCGATGGAAGCGGCTCTGCCCATTAAAACTAATCCCGGTGGGCTGCTCAGTTCACCACCGGGACGATACCTGAACAAAAAAGCCCCGCTTATGCAGCGGGGCTTTTTTATTGAAGAAATATTTCAAAATCCAAGGCATAGCGTTCAGCGCTCGAAATGCGGTTCATGTCATATGGTTCGCACATAACATTAAATAACACTTGCCACAGCTTCCGCACCCATAGTCATCGAATGCTATCGGTTAGGAGAACCCTGTCACTTCAGATTGGCTGATAAACCACTCAGTTGGCGATGAATTGTTAAATCGGCCCCAAAATTCTAGCCGAGTGAAATTTTTCACGCGGCTTTCATAAAACAGAATGCAAGCCAGCAAAAGCTTTACACCTTCAAGTGGCGCCTCAGAAATGCGTCATCACGCTTTGCGCAATTGCCCAAAGAATGATTGCCGCAGGAACTGTCAGGCAAGCCAAAAAGATACCGAAGAATACATAAGTTGCTTCGTTCGGCGAGCGCTGTGTCTGTGCAGGAGCTTTGTGCCAATGAGTACTGATGCCTTGGTACATGAATTATTCCTCCTTATCCCTGATTTTTATTATCGATCAAAAGAAAGAATCTGCAAGTGCAAATAAATATCTGGATTTATTGAGAAAATATGATAAAAGCGACACGGAATTTACGGAATTATGCGCTTGATAGCCCCGTATAAATCAAAGAATCTCCATTCAATATTTTGATTTCAAATAATTTTACTTATGTACTGTAAGTATCGAATAATCGGTATTTTCAATAATCACTGAAAATTCAGATGAGGTTGCGCACTTAGGTGCGACAAAATGGCACAAAATTGTTGGCGCCGTGACGACGCCACGTGCGTGATTAATGGCGGGCTTGATGCTGCGTGAGCCTTTTGGAAATATACCCTGGAGTCTATTAGTAGAAGCTATTTGGAAAATATCGCAGATAAAGTTCCGTAAGCTTGCCCTGCTGTTGCAGTGATTGAAGTGCATTATTAAATGCGCTGGCCAAAGCCGTATCTTTTGGTGCAACGGCTATGCTCATTCCTTGGCCAAGAAACTGCGGCGCAAGATAAGGCCCATCAGTGAACGAGCAGCAATTATTGGCCTCTTCACTTTCGAGCCAAGACGATAGGGCCATTCCATCGTCAAAAATGGCGGTAACCTGGTCGGTTTTTAATCCAGTCAGCAGACTGGCTCTGTCGGGATAGGTCTGCGCCGTGGTTGCTGGAAAATAAGCTTTGAGGAGCTGCTCGTGTGCGCTGTTGGCGATGACGCCAATATTCTTGTTTTTGGTTGCAACTGCTGCCGGATCCGCGAATGTGTTTGCCGTCTTCGTCATAAAACGTGCAGGCAGGCGCATATATGGGCGGGTGAATAGGAATTTTTCGCGGTTCGTTTCGCTGATGCCCACGCCCGCGATAATGGCTTCCGCTTCACCGCTTTCCAGCTTGGCTTCGAGTTCACTCCATGGCACTGCCTCGATCTGGCAAATGTCACTTAATCTCATTTGGCTGCAGAGCGCTCTCGCGAGATCGACATTATAACCTGAAAGCTGCCCGGCATCATTGACTGTGTTGAAAGGTGGGAAATCAAGTGTTGTGACGAAGCGTAGTCTGTTCAGCCCGTTTAAAGCGGGCAAAGCCAGTCGTTCCTTCTCGTTAAAAAAGGACGGAGCTTTAAGCGTGGTCTGCGCGTTGGTGGAAGGGGTGCCAAAAAGCCAACAAGCAGTAAGTGCTATGCCGAAGAGGTGCCATTTCATCGATTTCTTATATAGATGCGATCCTATAATTTCGCGTTAACGATCTATGATGTGGCGCGTTAGATAAAATCTCAAGTGAATACGGCTCGATATTGTCGCAATAATTGGCATTGCAAAAATTACTCTGTTTCTGTTTAAATAAAAACGAAATACATATGGATGGTGAGGGTTATTATCATAATATATAATTTAGAAAGATATGTATAATATACATAAATACAAATTATATATTAGAAAAATTAAAAATAATTATTAATGGTGCGGGGGCGCTATGAGTAAGGGGTCGATTGGGTTCGATCTTGCGGTATGCACAGCCATATCTGCGAGATTGGAGCGACGAGGTGTGTCGCGGGCGTGTCTTAAACATGCATATGAAAGGGCTCTGATTAACGGAACGAGTTTTTGCGAAGAAATTCAACATGCGAAAGATGTCACGGAGACGATGCTTTTCGAGGCTATCGCGGACTATCTTGAGCTGCCGTTTACATCGGAGATATTGCCGTCTCGGGTTTTTGTTTCTGGGGAAGCAGCGGCAACCGTCGTTGAGGTCGGGCAAGCCCTGGTCTTGGGGCCAGACGGTTCAAGTTATCTTTATCTTGCGCCGAATGAGCGTCGGACTGCACGGCTTCTGGAACATCTTCGTCGTTCGCCAGAGCTGCGAGCGCGCATTCGGATATGTACGCACTCCTTGCTCAAGCAGATATTGCGACAACGACATCAAGACGAATTGATTCAACGTGCGCACTTGATGACGCCTAAGCCATTCTCGGCCGCTCGTGTGCTTGAAACACCGCAGGCATTTCTCATCGCTATGGGCCTTTACGCCTTTATCGCCTGCATTGTCGGTTGGCCAATGCAAACGATATTTGTATTGCATACGAGCCTGACATTATTCTTTTTGGGCTGCGTGCTCATACGATTATCAGCTGCTGTTTCCAGTCGAAGGCTGCGTTTGTCACAAATTCATCCATTCAAGAAACGTGACTTGCCGGTCTATTCCGTGCTCGTTCCGCTGTATCGCGAGCAAGCTGTCGTCGGACAACTGATTTCAGCGCTAGATCAGATCAACTGGCCGCGCAGTAAACTCGACATTAAGCTCGTCTGCGAAAAGGATGACTTCGATACAATCGCTGCCATTCGCAGTTGCAGGCTGCCGAGCAATTATGAAATCATCCTCGTTCCATCAGGCGGGCCGCGGACAAAGCCAAAAGCGCTTAATTATGCCTTGCAGTTTGCGCGTGGGGAAATTGTGGCCGTTTTTGACGCAGAGGATCGCCCGCATCCGGATCAGCTGCTTGAGGCTTGGCAGGCATTTCAGCGTGAAGGCAGAAAACTTGCTTGTGTTCAGGCTCCTTTGATTATCGGAAACTTCCGCCAAAATCTGCTGACGCGGATGTTTGCATTTGAATATTCGGCATTGTTTCGGGGGCTTTTGCCGTGGCTTGCGTCGCAAGGGCTGGTTGTTCCGCTGGGCGGCACATCCAATCATTTCCGCCGTTCCTGTCTGGAGGAAGTTGGGGGGTGGGATGCCTATAATGTGACCGAAGATGCTGATATGGGCCTGCGTTTGGCACGGTTTGGCTACGGTATCGATGTTATTAGTCGGGGAACGATTGAAGATGCACCAATAGATTTCAGCGTATGGAACAAGCAGCGCACCCGCTGGATCAAGGGCTGGATGCAAACCTGGCTGGTTCACGGTCGCAATCCCTATGCCGCATCACGTGAACTTGGGTGGTGGCGTTTTGCCATCAATCAAATTTATACCTTGGGTATTATCGGTTCGGCGCTTTTGCATCCGTTTATGTTGATGACCGTTCTGTTGCTTTTCGGAAGCTTGTTTTTTGCACCGCTTGATGCCGAAAATATCTGGCTCCTGCGCATTGATATGGTGAATATCCTGCTGGCCTATCTGAGTTTTTATGTGCTTGGGTCAAAAACAATGGAGCCAACAGAGCTTGGCGGCTATGCCTATATTCTGGCAATTCCGGTTTATTGGGTTCTCATTTCGCTCTCTGCATGGCGCGCCGTTTGGCAGCTGGTGTGGAGACCCCATTTATGGGAGAAAACTCCGCACCAGCCGAGCTTGTTCTATGTGCCCGAAGAGGAAGGTTTTGGCATACTGGATGCAAGAAATTCAGCACCACGACCAATAATGGATTGATCTTCCGGACCAATGGCTTCGAGATCACGGCCCGTATAGGGCAATGTCAGCAACACGCGCCGGATTGCAGCCAGTCTGGCGCGCCGTTTGTCGTTGGAGCGGATGATTGTCCATGGCGCATAGCCAGTATCCGTGCGCTCAAGCATGGTATGGAGTGCAGCTGAATAATCGTCCCAGCGCGAGATGCCTGCCACGTCCATCGGTGAAAATTTCCAGCTTTTAAGCGGGCTGTGACGGCGCTCATGAAAGCGCTTGAGCTGCATTTCCTGACCAATATCGAGCCAGAATTTGAAAAGGTGAATGCCTTCCGTCACCACCATACGCTCAAAGTCAGGCGTCTCTGTCAGGAATGTTTCTAGCTGTTCTGGTGTGCAAAACTGCATGACGCGCTCAACACCTGCACGATTATACCACGAGCGGTCGAAGGTGACGAACTCGCCCGATGTTGGAAAATGCTGGGTATAGCGCTGAAAATACCATTGTCCGCGCTCTGTCTCGGTTGGCTTTGGCAAGGCGACATTGCGCGCAGTACGTGGGTTCATGAACTCGCGAAGGGTGAAAATCGTGCCACCCTTTCCAGCAGCATCGCGGCCTTCAAAAACATTGATGACGCGACCGCCAGTCTCTTGCAGCCAGTATTGCAGCTTCACCAGTTCAATTTGAAGTCGCTCCAGCATTTCCTCGTAATCCTTAACCTTCATTTTATCGGGATAAGGATAGCCACCCGATTGCAGCGCATTGTCCTCAATCCAATCCGGGAGTTTTGGATCGTTGATGTCGAACTTCTGCGTCTTGCCATTAATTTTCAGCTTGATGGGTTTTGTGTCGCCCTTATCGGCATTCTTTTTGTTAGCTGTCTTTGAACTGTCACCCACCGCAAGCTCCTTTGCTATATAGACAAAAGCATGTTTCAAACATGCCCATCCCTGTTGTTTACATGATATGGGCTGATTGTGATGGACGTAAAGGACGCAATGCTGATTTTTGGCGCATCTGCGTCTTCATGGTAAAGCGCGCGTTATAAAACTGAGAGAAGTACGAATGAGTGAAAACAACAGTCAGGATGCAGCCGTTTCAAATGCGGATGAATCTTTTTTCGCGCCGCTTCTCAGGGTTAAAGGTGTGCTGATTGCAAGCCTTGTTGTGATCATCTGCGTCATGGTGCTGGATCTGCCATTGTGGTTCCGCATTGTGCTGCTGCTGCTGATCGTCGTGGGTGCGATCTGGGTTGCCAGTGCCACAACCGACGATGTCGTTGAGCAAAAGCCGCAAAGTGAGAGCATTGTCAGCGAGATGGACAATGTCACGGGCGAACGTCTTTCGGACCTGTTGACGGATCCGATGATTGTCTTTGACCATCGTGCGACGGTGCTTTTTGCCAATGTGTCAGCGCGGGATGCTTTTCAGTCGCTTGAAAAGGATACCGGGCTTTATCTGCGCTTCCGCGCACCGGAGATGCATGCACTTATTCAGGGTGTGATCACCGATGGCGAGCCGCGCAGCATCGACTATTTCGAGCGCGTGCCGATTGACCGCTGGTATAAAGCCATGGTGAAGGCGCTTCGGGGTGCCGATGGCAAGCCAGAATTGTTTGTCCTGCTGTTTCGCGATCAGAGTGAAACGCGCCGTATTGACCGCATGCGCTCGGACTTTATCGCCAATGCAAGCCATGAATTGCGCACGCCGCTGGCTTCGCTGCTTGGGTTTATTGAAACGCTGCAAGGGCCGGCGCGCAATGATGCGGGCGCACGCGAGCGTTTCCTTGGCATTATGCAGAAGCAAGCCGAGCGCATGTCGCGTTTGATCGATGATCTTCTGTCGCTGTCCCGGCTTGAAATGCGCGCACATCTGGCGGTGACTGAATGCGTCGACATGACAGCCGTGCTTAATCATGTGGCTGATACGCTAAGCCCGCTGGCACAAGGTCTGGATGTGGTCATTGAGCGCCATCTGCCAGATCATCCGCTAAACGTCACCGGCACGCGCGACGAGCTCATTCAGGTGTTTCAGAACCTGGTCGAAAATGCCTGTAAATACGGTCAGGGCGGCAAGCGCATTATCGTGAACCTGAATGAAGAAGTATCGCAAGGCGTATCTGAAGTCGTGGTGTCCGTGCAGGATTTTGGACCGGGCATCGCAGCGGAACATCTGCCGCGTCTGACGGAGCGCTTCTATCGCATTGATGTAGAGACCAGCCGCGCCCAAAAGGGTACAGGCCTCGGGCTGGCCATTGTTAAGCACATTCTCGCCCGTCACCGCGGACGTCTAGTCGTGCGCTCGCAGCTCGGCGAAGGTTCAACTTTTATGGTGCGTTTGCCAAAGCGCGCATAAACCAGACACATTCTGACACGCAAAGAAAAACCCCGGAGCGAAGACGCTGCCGGGGTTTTAATTTAAACCCTGTCGAAATTGATCAGCGTGCGCGGCGGCGTTCTGCTGTTGGCTGGAAAGCCAGCTTCGAGTGGTAGCCGCAATATGGGCTGGATTCACCGGATTCACTGCCGCAGAAGTGGAAGTCTTCGTTGAGCGGATCGCCGATTGGCCATTTGCAGGTGCGTTCGCTCAACTGCAACAGTGTCAGCTTGCGCGAGATTGGCACGACAACGTCGGATGCCGGGCGAACAACGCGTTCGGTGACAGCATCTTCGACATATTCCATCTGGAGTGCAGTTGCACCGACAGTCTGGGTTACGGTTGCAGTGCGAATGGTGGTGGTCGCTTGCGGGCGGCTAGCACCATTGCTGCTGCTGGTCGTTGCTGTAGCCGTTGGGCGTGGGGTCGCTGCAACGGTGTTAACTTTTTTGCTGCGCGGAGCAGCGGTCGTGGTTTTACCACGGCCTGACAATTTCAGACGGTGCACTTTGCCGATCACTGCGTTGCGGCTGACGCCACCAAGCTGCGCTGCGATCTGGCTCGCGCTCAAGCCATCATTCCATAGCTTCTTAAGCAGTTCGACGCGCTCATCTGTCCAGTTCATTGCCCTGGGCTCCAATCAATCTTCGTTATCCGGAATCCACCAGCGCCCCCGAATTACTTCGGGTGCAAATACTATATCTATCCGGGTGACTAGGTCCGCCGTACAAAATGTGGTTTTTTACTTTAAAAATAAACTACATTATTGAACGACGCCATGACAAGGGATAGCCTTATCAGGCGGATTCCATTTTTATGGTTTTCCCCAACTTGGGTGCTAAAGACGGTTTTTCTGAGTCATCTGCGCGTATTTTGCAGCAGCTTTTCAGAGGTGCGCCCCGTCAGGGAGAACTTCTGGCGTCTCTATATCGCCCCATTCTGCAAAATGCCACCCCTTCGACGACATAGCTCCCATCTTATATCCTATAACGCCAGACCTCCGCGTTTCGCATGGGATCATGCGGAAAGATGCTTGATTATCCGGGCTTGCTTTGATTGACATTTTTTTTATGAACGCCAATATACGCGCGGGATTAAATAATGCCGCCTTGAGGGCGGTTTTTTATTTCCGCTTAAATATGGGAAACGCTGCCTGACCGGCTTGGCCGGAGGCGCTGCAATAAAAAGGCTAATGGAGGCCTGACTGCAATGACCAACGTTACGACTGTGCAACCGCTTTACGACACTTACAATCGTGCGGCTCTGCGCTTCGAGCGAGGTGAGGGCATCTGGCTGATTACCGAAAGCGGTGAACGTTATCTCGATTTTGCGGCTGGCATTGCGGTAAACTCGCTTGGCCATTCGCATCCACATCTCGTCAATACATTGAAAGATCAGGCTGACAAGCTCTGGCACCTGTCGAACCTCTATGAAGTTCCGGGTCAGGAAAAGCTGGGTCAGCGTCTGGTCGATGCGACTTTTGCAGACAAGGTTTTCTTCACCAATTCCGGTGCAGAGGCGCTGGAATGTGCGATTAAGACTGCGCGCCGCTATCATTATGTAAACGGTAATCCTGAGCGTTTTCGTGTCATTACATTTGAAGGTGCGTTTCACGGCCGTACGCTGGCCACGATCGCTGCTGGCGGCCAGGCCAAGTATCTCGAAGGCTTTGGCCCGAAGGTCGATGGTTTCGATCAGGTTCCTTTCGGCGATGAAGCAGCGCTGCGTGCTGCGATTACCGATGAAACGGCTGCAATTCTGCTTGAGCCTGTGCAGGGCGAGGGCGGTCTGCGCGGTTTCCCGGAAGAATTTATGCGTCTTCTGCGTAAGATCTGCGATGACAAAGGCCTGCTTCTGATCCTTGATGAAGTGCAGACCGGCGTTGGCCGTACGGGCAAATTGTTTGCCCATGAATGGTCAGGTATCACACCAGACATTATGGCAGTCGCCAAGGGTATCGGCGGCGGCTTCCCAATGGGCGCATGTCTTGCAACAGCTGAAGCTGCCAAGGGCATGACCGCTGGCGTGCATGGCACCACCTATGGCGGCAATCCGCTCGCTATGGCTGTTGGCAATGCTGTGCTTGATGTTGTGCTGGCTGATGGCTTCCTAGAAAGCGTTCAGGAAACTGCTCTCACCATGAAGCAGGGTCTTGCGTCGATTATCGATCGCTATCCAAATATTATTTCGGAAGTGCGCGGTCGTGGTCTGCTGATGGGCATCAAATGCGTTGTGCCAAACGTGAACCTCATTCAGGCTCTGCGTGATGAGCACCTGCTCAGCGTTGGCGCTGGCGACAATGTTGTTCGTATTCTTCCTCCTCTGGTGACAACACCGGAAGAAGCGCGTGAAGCATTGGCACGTATTGAAGCAGCTGTAGAGCGGCTTTCTGTTGCAAATCCGACCAGCAAGACGGCGTGAGATTATGGCGAATAATGGTATAAAGCACTTCATTGACCTCTCAGCTGTTCCGGCAACGGAACTGCGCGCGATCATGGAAGACGCCAAGGCACGTAAGGCACGCACAAAGGCTGGCGAGATCGAAAAGCCATTCGCGGGCAAAGTGCTGGCGATGATTTTTGAAAAGCCATCCACGCGTACCCGCGTATCGTTCGATGTCGGCATGCGTCAGCTGGGTGGCGAGACCATTATGCTGACGGGTTCGGAAATGCAGCTCGGTCGCAGCGAAACCATTGCGGACACCGCAAAGGTGCTCTCGCGCTATGTCGACGCGATCATGATCCGTACAACATCGCATGATCGCATGCTGGAATTGGCCGAACATGCGACCGTTCCGGTAATTAATGCACTGACCGACGACACGCACCCTTGTCAGATTATGGCTGACGTTCTTACATATGAGGAACATCGCGGCTCGATCAAAGGCAAGACCTTTGCCTGGATGGGGGACGGTAACAACGTTCTTCATTCGCTTGTGGAAGCTGCGGCGCGTTTTGATTTCAACGTCAATATCGCAACGCCGGAAGGCAGCGAGCCGAAGCATCAATACATCGATTGGGCAAAGGCAAACGGCGCGACTATCATGTCCACTGCGGACCCGATCAAGGCAGTAGACGGTGTGGATTGCATCGTCACTGACACGTGGGTTTCTATGGGGCAGGAAGATCGTGCGCGTGGCCACAATGTTTTCATGCCCTATCAGGTGAATGCACGTCTGATGGCTAATGCTGACCCGAAGGCGCTTTTCATGCACTGCCTGCCCGCGCATCGCGGTGAGGAAGTGACTAACGAAGTGATCGACGGCCCACAATCGGTCGTCTTCGATGAAGCTGAAAACAGGCTGCATGCCCAGAAGGCCATTCTGGCGTGGTGCCTGCAAGGCAGCTGATTGGGAGCATATTTTGTCTGACAAGATCAGCACAGAGCATAACGAAGCCGAAGTTGTTCATATCGATATGAACAACTTCGAGTTCGCAGGTGATGACGCCGTTGTGCCTTTCCAGGTGGAAGGGCTCGACGTGCGTGGTCGCGCCGTGCAGTTGGGCGCAAGCATTGACGCAATTTTGAAGCGCCACGACTACCCGGAACATGTTGCCCGCCTTCTGGCGGAAGCGACGGTTTTGACCACGCTTCTTGGCACATCATTGAAGTTTGAAGGCAAGTTTATCTTCCAGACGCAGTCTGACGGTCCGGTTGATATGCTGGTGGTAGATTTCCGCACGCCGAAGTCTGTGCGTGCTTATGCCCGTTTTGATGCAGAGCGCGTTGCGGAAGCGGTGAGCGCTGGCAAAACGCGCCCTGAAGAACTGCTCGGTCGCGGAACACTCGCTTTCACCGTAGATCAGGGTGCGCATACGCAGCGCTATCAGGGCATTGTTGCGCTCGATGGTTCGATGCTGGAAGAGATCGCACGCACCTATTTCCGCCAGTCTGAGCAGATTGCAACCGATATGAAGCTGAGCGTTGCAAAGCTTGTCGAACGCGACAGTGAAGGCAAGCTGATTGAGCGCTGGCGTGCTGGCGGTCTGATGATTCAGTTTCTGCCGGAATCTGAAATGCGCGCTCGTATGCCTGATCTTCCGGGTGGCGATGGCGATGAAAACACCGCCGTTCTTGGCCCTGAAGATGATGGCTGGGATGAAGCACGTTCGCTGGTTGGAACGATTGAGAGCTCAGAACTGACCGACCCACAGGTTGGCTCAGAACGACTGCTTTATCGTCTGTTCCATGAGCGTGGCGTGCGTGTGTATGAATCGATCCGCGTTGAGGATAATTGCTCATGCTCGCGCGAGAAGATTGAAGGCGTGTTCAATAATTTCTCGGCTGAAGAGATTGAGGACAGCGTCAAGGACGGCAAGATTTCGGTGACATGCGAATTCTGCTCAACGACCTACGAGTTCGATCCGGCGCAGTTTGCGAAGTAAGATTAAGAAAAAGGCGGTTTGGAAGCATTTCCAGCAAAAGTGCTAAGCGGTTTTGCTTAGGATAATGCGAATAAATAACCAGCCGCCTTTTTTAATTCAGAGTGCGTCGTGTTTCTGGAATATCCAGCGAGAAGGCCGGAATATCGACGTCAAATGAATTTCCATCAGGCGATTGCATCTGATAGCGCCCGACCATGACGCCCGATGTTGTGCTCAGCGGGCATCCCGATGAATACTGATAGGAATCGCCGGGATTAAGCGTCGGCTGTTCGCCGATCACACCAGCGCCGCGCACTTCTTCAATACGACCATTACCATCGGTGATCTGCCAATAGCGCGAGCGGAGCTGGACACTCTGCGATGAATTGTTGGCGATGGTGATCCGGTAGCCCCAGACATAGCGGTTTTCGTCCGGCTCGGACTGGTCTTCGAGATAAAACGGCTCAGCCGTTACCTCAATATCCCGTGTTACCGCTCTGTACATGCGCACCCGCCTTCAAATCTTACCGTGTCATTGTCTTCTATCGCCAAACTTGCGGGTAAGGTCAACGATTTGTGGCTGCAATTGCCGGAATGTTCCGGCAATTGCTCTATTGGGAACTATCAATCAGCGAGCAGCGGCAAGCGCTTCCAGCACGTCTTCAACAAGATCATCCTGATCTTCGAGACCAACCGAAATACGCAGCATACCGTCAGAAATGCCGAGTTCTGCGCGCGCTTCATCGGTGAGGCTCTGATGCGTGGTTGTAGCTGGATGGGTGATGATGCTCTTTGCATCGCCCAGATTGTTGGAAATGCTGAAGACCTGCAACGCGTTTTCAAACTTGAACGCTGCTTCCTTGCCGCCTTCGAGTTCGAGCGCGATCAGTGTCGAGCCGCCAGTCATCTGTTTTGCAATAATGTCTGCCTGTGGGTGATCGGCACGGCCCGGATAAATGACCTGCTTCACACCTGCCTGACCAGCAAGCGCATCGGCAACTGCTGCCGCCGACTGCGTCTGCTGACGCACGCGAACGCCGAGTGTTTCAAGGCCTTTGAGCATAATCCATGCATTGAATGGGCTCATGCCCGGGCCGGTATGACGGAAGTAAGGCTGTAGCACTTCTTCGGTCCATTCCTGATCGGAAAGGATAATGCCGCCGAGGCAACGGCCCTGACCATCGATATGCTTGGTGGTCGAATAGACGACGATATGCGCGCCGAGTTCCAGCGGCTTTTGGTAGAGCGGCGTTGCAAACACATTGTCAACGATCAGCTTTGCGCCGATTTCATTGGCAATCTCTGCAACGGCTGCAATGTCGATAACCTCAAGCGTCGGGTTTGACGGGCTTTCAAGCAGCATGACTTTGGTGTTTGGACGAACAGCTGCTTTCCAGTTTTCAATCTTCGAACCGTCGATGATGGAGAACTCAACGCCATAGCGTGGCAGCAGTGTTTCGATAATGTAGCGCGACGAGCCAAACACGGCGCGCGCGCAGATGACATGTTCGCCTGCCTGTACTTGACAGAGAATGGATGCGGCGACTGCCGACATGCCGGATGTGAAAGCACGAGCATCTTCCGCGCCTTCGAGCGCGCACATGCGCTTTTCAAACATGTCGGTAGTTGGATTGGCATAACGCGAATAGATGAAACCCGGGTCTTCGCCAGTGAAGCGTGCTTCAGCAGCTTCTGCGGTCGGGTAGAGGAAGCCCTGCGTCAGATAGAGAGCTTCGGACAGCTCTGCAAAGCCCGAACGCAGCGATCCTGCATGAACGAGTTGCGTTGCTGGGCGTAATTTACGGGTAGTCTTATTCGTCATTTTATCCAACCTGTCGAAAGCTGGTCGGCCGGGGCGTTTCTGCCTCGGCGGCCAATAAAAAACCGGCCTTGCGAATACACAAAAGGCCGGTTACGAACCGCGGCCTTATTTTAGCGAATTCTTTAACGTGGCTGCAAGCCGGCCGGCCAAATCACCACGGAACACTTTTTCCTTATGCCTCTTGAGCGGGGTCGTCAATGCCAGAAGATGCGCACATGCTGGAAAATAAGCAATTTGACATCCCTTTAAGCGCGTGAAAGCTGGGGAAATAGACTCAAAATGCTGGTCTTGCGGCATTCAAGCAGTCAATGGTCTTAAACCTATTTTAAGTAATTCACGGAGTTGAGTGGCATGACGCAGAGGGAAGCAGGAATTCTGGCAGATGCGGATATTGCCGCGCTGTTTGAAAGCGGTTTGCTCAAGTCTCAGCGTCCGCTGGATGCCGATCAGATTCAGCCTGCCAGCCTTGATCTGCGTTTGGGTGCCAAAGCCTATCGTGTGCGCGCCTCTTTCATGCCCGGCCCGGGAACGCCCGTCATCGACAAGCTGGAACGCCTCAAGCTCCATGAGATCGATCTGACCGCTGGTGCGGTTCTTGAAACCGGCTGCGTCTATATTGTGCCGCTGCTTGAAAGCCTGTCGCTTTCGCCGGAACTGTCGGCTTCTGCCAATCCGAAAAGCTCGACCGGACGCCTTGATATTTTTACCCGTGTCATCACCGATGGCGCGCAGGAATTCGACAAGGTTCTGGCTGGCTATAATGGTCCGCTTTATCTTGAAGTCAGCCCGCGCACCTTCCCGATTGTGGCGCGCACTGGATCGCGCCTGTCGCAAATCCGTTTCCGTCAAGGCCGCGCACAGCTGACTGAAGCAGAACTTGCAGTGCTGCATCAGACTGAAACGCTGGTGGCAGCCGAAATGCCGAATATTTCCGGCGGCGGCATTGCGCTTTCGGTTGATCTTTCGGGTGGCGAAGACAGGCTGATCGGCTATCGCGGCAAGCACCACACAGCGGTGGTTGATGTCGATAAGCGTGCAGCGCATGACGTTCTCGACTTCTGGGAACCGATTTATGACCGTGGTGCACGCGAATTGGTACTGGACCCGGATGAGTTTTACATTCTTGTATCGCGCGAAGCGGTGCATGTACCGCCGCTATATGCCGCCGAAATGACGCCTTTTGACCCGCTGGTCGGTGAATTCCGTGTGCATTATGCAGGCTTCTTTGATCCGGGCTTCGGTCACACCGCTGCGGGTGGAACCGGGAGCCGTGCGGTTCTGGAAGTGCGCAGTCATGAAGTCCCGTTCATTCTCGAACATGGTCAGATTGTCGGCCGTCTTGTTTATGAGCATATGTTGAAACGGCCGAAGGCGCTTTATGGCCTTGATCTTGGATCAAACTATCAGGCGCAGCAGCTCAAGCTCTCCAAGCATTTCAGGTGATTGCATTCTTCCCGGTTCCGTCTCTATAAAATAGGGAATAGGTGGAGGATTGCTTTGGTGAAAAACGGGAAAGATGAGGTGCGGGAAATCGCGACAGACACGCCAGCGCGTCGTCTGTCCGTGGGTATTGTCGCATTGCCGGGATTTACGCTGACTGCACTCAGCTTGTTTCTTGATCCGTTTCGTCTGGCAGCCGACGACCGCGATAAAAGCCGCCAGATCAGATGTGCATGGAAGATCTGCACCCTGTCAGGCGATCCGGTTACGTCCAGCTCCGGCATGGTGATCGAGCCAACCGCGCCAATCGGCGAGTTGGACGACTGCGATTATGTGGCTGTTGTTGGCGGTATTCTCGGACAATATCGCCCGCGCCAGCAAGCGCTGATTGATCTCATTAAGCGCGCTGACAAGCGTGGAAAAACCGTGGTTGGACTTTGCACGGCAGCTTTTTTGCTTGCTGAAGGCGGTTTGCTCGATGATCGCAACTGCTGTGTAAGCTGGTTTCACCGCGACGATTTTCTCGATCTTTTCGATGGCTATTCAGCCGATACCACGAGCTTGTTTCACCGCAGTGGACGACATTTCACCTGCGCGGGTGGTCTGGGTGCTGCGTCGCTGTCGCTCTCGATTATCCAGAATGAAATCTCGGAAGAACTGGCACGCAAAAGCGCGTCCATCCTGATGATCCCGTATGAGCTTGTGCGTTCGGAGCAACCCGCCTTGAGCTTCAACGGTGTTCGCTCGCCGATGATCCGCAAGGCAATCCGTATTTTCGAAGAAACGCTGGAAGAGCCGGTGCCGATGATCGATGTGGCGCGCAAGCTTGGCATTTCCGTGCGTCAGATGGAGCGCGGTTTCCGCATGGCAATTGGCCGCACAGCATTTGAGGTGCGCGAAGAATTGCGGGTTAAGAAAGCGCGGGAGCTGCTGTCTGAAACCGGGCTGTCATTGCTCGAAGTGGCTGTTGCAAGCGGCTTTACGGATACGCGCAGCATGAACCGCTCGTTTGTGCGCCAGAAGCAGAAGCCGCCACGCGATTATCGCAAAGAACATTGAACGTCGGGCGCATGTTGCGGAAAAGTGGGAGCCGCCTTCGCTGGGAAATCAGTTCACTGGACTGATTTCTTAACCCGCTTCGATCCGATAACAACATGCGGAAAAAAGAAGCTAGAGCGAGCGCATTAAGCGCAAATGGGCGCGACACGCTCTAGATTACTTGCGAATCCTGCACTGACCTCTTATTTTCCGCATCGAACCTGCCGCTTTGGCAGATGCTGAATGCAGGAGATTTGCATGTCTGATGGTGTGAACCGTTTTCTTGGCGATACGCCAGCGCGTGTGCTGATCAAGCTTATTCTGATCTCGCTTGTGGTTGGCGTGGTGATGAGCGCGTTTCACTGGACGCCTTATGATATTCTCTATGGTATCCGCGATTTTGTCCTGCGCCTATGGAATATGGGCTTCTCGGCAATAGCCGGTTTTGCGGATTATCTGATCCTCGGTGCAGCGGTTGTCATTCCGGTCTTTATTTTGCTCCGAATCCTGAGCTATCGGAAATAATTAAGAAGATTAGGATTTGGTAATATGCAGCAGAATAGCGGCTTCACTCTTTCCCGGCGCGGCTTTCTGATCCTCGCCGGTGGCGCGCTGGCCTATGCAGCTTTGCCGAAAAGCTTTGCAGAAGCAGCTGCTGGCGATGTTGATCCAACGGCGCTGTTTAATCAGATTCGCAAATCCAATGGTCTGTCGTCTATGGCGACGGACAGCAAGCTTGAGAAGGCTGCACTTTATCAGGCGCGCCGTATGGCATCTCATGGCAAGATTGGCCACTCGGTCGGTTGGGGCAATGGTTTTGTGTCGCGCCTCAAGCAGGCTGGCATTCGTGGCCCCGCGGCTGAAAATGTTGCCGCCGGACAGCCCAACACGCAGGCCGTGTTTGATGCCTGGATGAAATCACCCGGTCATCGCAAAAACATGCTCGATCCGACATTTAGCCATTACGGGCTTGCATGGGCAACGCCAGAAAACAATCCGCGCCGCCTGTATTGGGCGATGATGCTCGGCCTATAGATATCTTAAACGCGCATCGCTCCTGACATAAGGCTGTCAGGGCTGCGACAATGCGGTGGCCGAATTCTCTGTCGTTTTGAATGATTCCAGAATAGAGCTTTCCCTTATCTTGTTTGAATTTTGGGAAAGCCGGGGATCAGATGCTGCACGAGCAGAGCATTGTTTCCAGACCATTTGAAGTGACCAATCGCATGGTGATGATGATCGCCGTGCCGATGACGCTCGCTGCCATTACCACCCCATTGCTGGGGCTTGTCGATATGGGCGTGGTTGGTCAGATGGGGCAGGCGGAGCTAATTGGCGGGCTGGCTATTGGTGCGCTGGTGTTTGACTTCCTGCTGACCATGTTCAGCTTTCTGCGTTCCGGCACAACCGGCCTCGTCGCACAGGCGATGGGCGCGGGCGATAAAGCGGAAGAACAGGCGATCTTCTGGCGGGCAATCGTCATTGCCATTGCCGCAGGCATCCTGATGATCCTGAGCCTGCCGCTGACTTTAAAAATTGCATCGGACTTCATTCATCCGACCCCTGCCACGCAGGAAGCGATGATCACTTATGTTTCGATCCGCATGCTTTCAGCGCCTGTGGCGCTGATTAATTATTCGGTGCTGGGCCTGTTGCTTGGGCGCGGGCAGGGCATTCTGGGCCTCAGCCTTCAGGTGCTGATCAATGGCATCAATATCGTGCTCTGCATTATTCTCGGGCTGGAACTCGGCTGGGGTGTCGCTGGTGTCGCTTGGGCAACGGTGACGGGTGAAACGGTGGCCGCAGTCATCGGCCTATTCCTCGTCATGCGACATTTTCATAAGCAGACCGGGCGGCATCCTGATATCAAGCAGATTATGGATAAGACGGGCATTGTGCGAATGATCGCGCTTAATCGCGATATTATGATCCGCTCGATCCTTCTGCTCACAGCCTTTGCTTATTTCACCCGCGCAGGGTCAGAGCTTGGGCCGGTAACGCTCGCAGCAAATGCGGTTCTGCTGAACTTCTTTCTTATCTGCGGCTTTTTCCTTGATGGGATGGCCGCGGCCGTCGAACAGATCATCGGTCGATCCGTCGGTGCGCGCTATAGTCCCGCCTTTGTGCGCGGTGCCAAACTTACCTTCGTCTGGGGGCTGGTTATGGCAAGTGCGATTGCACTTATTTTGCTGGTCTTTGGCGATGCGATTATCGGCCTTCTGTCGAAGGCTTCCGATGTCCGCGATGAGGCGATCAAATACCTGCCATGGGCGGCATTAACCGGGCTTACTGGCCTGCTCGCATTCCATATGGATGGCGTTTATATCGGCGCAACATGGTCGCGCGATATGCGCAACATGATGTTCTTCTCGCTGATATTCTTTTTGGCGGTGCTTTATGCAGTAAAGCCCGTGATGGGAAATCACGGGCTTTGGCTGGCAATCAATCTGTTTCTGTCGATCCGCGGCATCACGCTTCTGGCGTTGTTGCCGCGCAGATATAAAGCTGAGTTCTTTAAACCTTAATCAAACAAGCGGCGCGCTGCCCAATCCTTTGTGTCGCGGTCGCGCAGATCAGCAATGCTTTCCACCCCTGCCGCTTTCACAGCATCGGAAAGTCCACGCACGATGTCGGATGCGAGGCCCGGACCACGATAGATCATGCCGGTATAGAGCTGAATAAGATCAGCACCGGCTCTGATTTTTGCAAGCGCTGTTTCGGCGCTATCAATACCACCAACACCGATCAGCGGCATGTCGGCACCAACGCGCTCACGCATACGTGCCAGAATGATTGTCGAACGCTCAAACAGCGGCGCACCCGAAAGGCCACCGGTTTCTTCGCGATTATCAGCACTTTTCAGGCCATTGCGCGACAGTGTGGTGTTGGAAACGATAATACCGTCAAGCTTCTGCTCAAGCGCTTCCGCTGCAATATCATCAAGTTCTTCGTCTGCAAGATCAGGTGCGATTTTCAGGAAAACCGGACGCTTCAGCGTGCACATTTTGCCTTCTTCATCACGCGCAGCAAGCACACGCGCGAGAAGTTCGCGCAGCGCATCGCGTGATTGCAGATTGCGCAGACCTGGCGTGTTGGGCGATGAAATATTAACCGTGAAATAGCGCGCCAGCTGATAGAATTTGCGAATGCCAGCAACATAATCGCCGATACGGTCTTCGGCATCTTTGTTAGCGCCGATATTCACACCAACGATGCCGGTCTTGCCAGCGCGCTGCGACAGGCGCTTGAACGCTGCGTCATGGCCTTCATTGTTGAAACCAAGGCGGTTGATGACGGCATGGTCATCGACCAGACGGAAAATGCGCGGGCGTGGATTACCGCTCTGCGGACGCGGCGTGATGGTGCCGACTTCGGTAAAGCCAAAGCCGATTTTCAAAAGCGCATCCGGCACCTCGGCATTTTTGTCAAAGCCAGCGGCCATGCCAACCGGATTTGGAAACTGCAAACCAGCAATCTTCACCGACAGCGCCGGGTCATGCGGGCGGCTACAGGTGACGATGCCTGTTTTCAGACCGGCGATGGACAGACCATGCGCTTGCTCGGCGTCGAGCGTAAACAATGCACGTCGACCGATTGCTTCAAAAAATCCGCTCATTAACCCTCAAGCTCCGGGAAGATATGGAGACCATTGTCGTCGAGCAGCAATGGCTCGACTTTTATCACTGCCGACACTGGCAGTACGTTATAAAGATGCGGAAACAACGCCCCGCCACGCGAGACTTCATATTTCAGTGCGTCGCCTAAAGCACCAGCATCTACGCTCACCAGCAGCAGATCGGCTTGCCCGGCAAAATGTTTGGCGGCTGTTTCGCGCACCTGTTCATGGGTGGAGAAATGGATATAGCCATCGGCAATATCAACCGGTGCCCCGGTAAATTTGCCAGCCTCTTCTGCCTGCGCCCAGAGATCGCGTGGGGCGATCTTGTATATGGTCGTTTTGGTCATGGCGGCTCTCTAGCCCGAATTTATTAGAAAATCAAAGCATGGCTTGCTCGTTTTTCTTGCATAGCTCCCATATGATGGGGAGAGCTCAAGCGCATCCCGAAAAGTGTGAAGCGGTTTTCGGACAAGATGCGCTTAAAAAAGCATTCTAAAGGAGGTCGATTATGACTGACAGAATTCGTGCAATCGCCGTCGCTTCAATGCTTGGGTTAAGCTTTGTTGCAAGCAGTGCTTACGCTCAGGAGAATGGACGCTATCGCCTTGAAGGCACAGAAACCGGCTATGTCCGGCTCGATACGCGAACAGGTGCGCTTTCTGTTTGTAACGAGCAGCAGGGCCAGCTTATCTGCAAAATGGCGACTGAAGACCGCGAAGCTTACGAGAACGACATTTCCGATTTGCAGGATCGTGTGAAGAAGCTTGAAGATAAGTTTGCGACGATTGATGCGGGAACTGCATCGGCCTCGCCGTCGAAACTGCCATCAGAAGCCGAGTTTGAACAGTCGCTTGGCTATATGGAACGTTTCATGCGCCGTTTTATGGATGTGGCCAAAAGCTTCGACAGTGAGCCGGAAAAGCCAGCGGGCAACCTTCCACAGTAGGCGCATGGTCATTTAGTAGTGCTTGCGCCAACGGCCTGAAAATGCTTGCCTTCTTTTGCTGTTTTTCCAATAGAGGTTAAACGGTATGGGAGGAAAGTCCGGCAATGCAGGGCTGGGGAATTATAGGCGTCGCATTTCTGTATCTGCTGATGCTGTTTGCTGTGGCAAGCATCGGCGACAGGCGTGCGTCGCGCTGGAGCATTGCTCCGCGCCCCTATATTTATGCGCTGAGCCTTGCTGTCTATTGCACCTCGTGGACGTTCTTTGGCTCCGTAGGTCTGTCTGCGCAACGCGGGCTTGAGTTCCTAGGCATCTATATCGGGCCTATTCTGGTTTTCACGCTCGGAAACCGCCTGCTGCGCCATATCGTGCGGCTCGCTAAAGCCGAGCATATCACCTCGATTGCCGACTTTCTGGCGGCCCGCTATGGCAAAAGCTTCGGCGTAGCATCCCTTGCCACGGCAATTGCTGCCGTCGGCTCCATTCCATACATTGCACTGCAGCTAAAAGCCGTTTCGGGCAGTGTTGGTTTGGTCATGGAGCATTATGGCTCGGCTTTTGACCCGTCTTCTTTTGTGTTTGGCGATATTTCGCTGCCCGTCGCAGCGGTGCTTGCGGTGTTCGCGATCCTGTTTGGCACGCGTCACACTGATGCGACCGAACACCAGAACGGGCTAATTCTGGCCGTAGCGCTCGAATCAGTCATCAAGCTCTGCGCGTTTCTGACGGTTGGTCTGGCCTGTACGTTTTTCCTGTTTGGCTCACCCGGTGAGTTAATCGACAAGATCTCACAATCGCCAGCGGCCCTTGATGCATTCCACTATGAAACGTCGATTGGCACCTGGATTGTCCATACGATGTTGAGTGCAGCGGCCATCATCATGCTGCCGCGCCAGTTCCATGTCACTGTCGTTGAAAGCCGTAGTGAAAAAGAACTGCGCACAGCATCGTGGTTGTTTCCGATCTATCTGATCCTGATCAACATCTTCGTGTTTCCGATTGCGCTGATCGGCGTGATGACGCTCGGAAATACGGTGAGTGGTGATCTTTATGTGCTGGCTTTGCCGCTATCAGCTGGCGCACACTGGCTGGCGCTGGTCGCGTTTCTCGGAGGCCTGTCGGCCGCAACAGCGATGGTGATTGTTGCCTGTGTGGCATTGGCGATCATGATCTCCAACCATCTGGTCTTGCCATTGATTATTCGCACGCTGGCTGTGCGGCACCCGACCGAGCAGCGTGATCTCACCATGATCATTCTCAACACCCGGCGGCTGACAATTATCGGTATTCTGGCGCTGGCCTTTGTCTATTACCGCATGGCGTCGAATAATATTCATCTGGCGTCTATTGGTCTCATATCCTTTGCAGCCATCGCGCAGTTTGTGCCGTCTTTCATTGGCGGGCTGTTCTGGCGCAATGCCAATGGACGCGGTGCGATGCTGGGCCTTTCGGCAGGCTTTTTAATCTGGGCATATACGCTGCTGCTGCCGACGGTCGCGCCGGAAAATGCAGCTATCTTGCGTGAGGGCTTCCTCGGTCTGACCGCCCTGCGCCCCGAAGCGCTGTTTGGAAGCGATGCTCTGCCACTGACCCATGGTGTGATGTGGAGCCTCGCCGCTAACACGCTGTTCTATATTCTTGGCTCGCTGTCGCGTGCTTCAACCCCACTGGAGCGCATTCAGGCCAGTATTTTCCTGCCACGCTATTCGATTGCAGCACCAACCCTCAAACGCTTGCGCACAACTGTCACGGTCGCAGAACTCAAAGCCACCATGTCGCGTTATCTGGGTGCTGAACGCGTCGAACGCGCCTTCATCCGCTTTGAAGGGCGTGAGCAGCGCAAGCTTGATCCCGGCATGATGGTCGATACGCCGCTGATCCGTTATGCCGAGCAACTGCTTGGTACAGCAGTTGGCTCTTCGTCGGCCCGTCTGGTCTTGTCATTGCTGTTTAAACGCAATGACGCATCCGCCCGTGATGCCCGGCAATTGCTTGATGATGCTTCGGTTGCCTTGCAACAAAACCGCGACCTGTTGCAGATTGCGCTCGATCAGATGGATCAGGGCATCACGGTTCTTGATAAAGATTTGCGGCTCACATGCTGGAACCGTCAATTCAGAAAGCTGCTTGAACTGCCCGATGAAGTCATGCAGGTCGGTATTCCAGTATCCGAAATTGGCGAGCATCTGGTGCGCAGTGGTGACTTGAGCGCCAGTGCAGAAAATGCTGCTATCCGTTCGCTGGCAACCTTGCGCAAACCATGGCGATTGACACTCAAATCAACCGGCAAGGTGCTGGAAATCAACTCCAATCCCATGCCCGATGGTGGTCTTGTGGCCACCTATACCGACATTACTGCCGAAGTTGAGGCGGACAAAATGCGCCAGCACGAGGCAGAAGTGCTTGAACAGCGCGTGGTGGATCGAACGGCAGAACTAACGCTGGTCAACCAGAAACTCGCCAAGGCGCAGAGCGTTGCTGAAGAAGCCAATCTTGGCAAAACACGCTTTCTGGCGGCCGCTGGTCATGATATTTTGCAACCGCTCAATGCGGCACGGCTTTATAGTACAGCACTGGCCGAAAAGCTTGGCCGTGCCGAAACAAGCCAGCTTGCACGCAATATCGACAGCTCTCTTGAATCGGTCGAGGCCATTCTCGGCATGGTGCTGGATATTTCGCGCCTCGATACCGGCGCGCTGAAACCAGAAGAAACCGTATTCCGTCTTGACCGGCTTTTGAGCCAGATTGCGACTGACTTCACGCCGATGGCACGCAAGAAAGGGCTTAAACTTCGCGCCGTGCCATCGAGCATCGTGGTCAAGACCGACCGTAATATGCTGCGCCGCGTCATTCAGAATCTGGTTTCCAATGCGATCAAATATAGCCGCAAAGGCGGGATCCTGTTCGGCGTCCGCCGCAGAGGTGATTTCATCGAATTGCAAGTGCTGGATACGGGTATTGGCATCCCCCAGCAGAAACTGAAATTGGTTTTCCGCGAGTTTACACGTCTTGATGAAGGCATGCGCGAAGCCGAAGGTCTGGGCCTTGGCTTGTCCATCGTTGATCGTATTGCCCGTATGCTTGAACTACCGTTGACCTTCACGTCTACATCTGGGAAGGGCAGCGTGTTTTCTATCCGTATTCCGATTAGTCATGAAGCCGTGCCGGTTGAGGAAGTAGCTAACCGGAAGGGCATCAAGCGGGCATCGAGCCTAGCGGGCCTTGATGTGCTTTGTATTGACAATGACGCGAATATTCTGGCCGGCATGGAAACATTGCTGGGTGGTTGGGGCTGTAACCTTACAACGCTTCGTAACGGCTCAGGCCTGAAGGTTTATTGCGTTGAGCGCGAGGTTCCACCGGATATTATCGTGGCTGACTATCATCTTGATCATGAAAATGGGCTGGATCTAATCGGCTTTGCACGCGAGAATTTCGGCAGCGAGGTTCCGGCAATTCTTCTGACTGCTGATCGCTCAAAGGAAGTGCGCAGGCGTGCTGAAGAAGAGAATGTCACTGTGCTCAATAAGCCGTTGCGACCGGCAGCTCTGCGCTCGCTTCTATCGAGCGCATTGCATCAGCGCTCCGCTGCTGCCGAATAAAGTTCTTAGCTTGGCTCAATGGTCAGAGCGTCGCTGCCAATGCGCGAGAGCAGAATGACTGCCTGCGTGCGGCTATCAACGCCAAGCTTTTGCAGAACAGCCGAGACATGCGCTTTGACGGTGGCTTCGGAGACATTCAGTTCATAGGCGATTTGCTTGTTGAGCAAACCTTCCGCAAGCATGGTCAGCACGCGGGTTTGCTGCGGGGTCAGTGTCCTAATCTTGGCAATCAGCGTTTCAATTTCAGGGTCGCGCGCTTCATCAATATCAATATCGGATGGTGTCCAGATGTCGCCACCAAGGACAGCATGCACGGCTTCGCCGATGGTTTCCATGCTGGCAGATTTGGAGATGAAGCCCGATGCGCCGAGCTCAATAGCATGGCGAATGGTGGCAGCATCATCTGTTGCCGAGACGATAATAATGGGCAGTGCTGGTTCAAGTGCTTTCAGCGTGACCAGACCAGACAGTCCGGTGCCACCGGGCATCGTCAGATCAAGCAACAAAAGATCAATATCGCCGCCATCAGCGACCAGCTTTTTTGCAGCATCGAAATCGCCGACTTCAATGATTGTTGCGTCTTCCGGCAAGCTCGACAGAACCTGTCTGAGTGCTCCCCTGAAAAGCGGATGATCGTCAGCGATGATAAACTGCATAAGCCTCGCACGCCATTCTGAAAGTCCTCCCCGAGCGATGCATGGTGACATGCAACTGTCTCGTTTTATGCCGTTTTTCGTCTCTCGCAACTAAAAATAGCACTAATTAGCCGGAACTTATGTCGCATTGCCCCCTTATGGCCGCATTATACGCTAATTTTGGGTTTGAAACAGCGACCTTGGTGATAATCAGAAGGCCTTACATGACACGCAATACGCTTTATCCGGAGACCGTGCCCTTCAAAGAAGAGATGCTGCAAGTATCGGCTCTGCATCGCATCTATGTTGAGCAATGCGGCAATCCTGATGGCAAACCCGTGATCATGATCCATGGCGGGCCGGGCGGCGGCATCACGCCCGCTATGCGTCGTCTGCACGATCCCGAAAAATATCGCATCATCTTATTCGATCAGCGTGGCTGTGGCCGTTCAACGCCCCATGCGGAATTGCGCGAGAACACCACTTGGGATCTGGTTGCAGATATGGAGCGCATCCGCACCCATCTAGGCATTGAGAAATGGCAGGTCTTTGGCGGCTCCTGGGGTTCAACACTGGGTCTCGCTTATTCCCAAACGCACCCGGATCGCGTGTCGGATATGATCCTGCGCGGCATCTTCATGGTGCGCCGCTTTGAAGTCGATTGGATGTATTCCAACGGCGCAAGCATCATTTTCCCGGATCATTTCGAGGCCTATCAGGAACATATCCCGGAAGAAGAACGTGGCGATATGATTGCCGCTTACTATAAGCGCCTGACGGACCGCGATCCGCAGGTGCAACTGGCCGCAGCGCGTTTATGGGCGCGGTGGGAAGGTTCTGTGCTGTCAGTCCAGCCCGATCCAGCGCGTGTCGAAGCTTTTGGTGAAGACCTCTATGCCGTCGCTTTCGCGCGTATTGAATGCCACTATTTCCAAAACCGCGGTTTCCTTGAAAGTGACGACCAGCTTCTGCGTAATGTTGACCGTATCCGCCAGATTCCGGGCGTGATTGTTCATGGCCGCTACGATATTTGCACGCCATTCATCAATGCTTGGCAGCTTAAAAAGATGTGGCCCGAGGCTGATCTCAAGATTGTTGAAGATAGCGGGCATTCCGTCACGGAGCCGGGAATCACGCATGAGCTTATTGAAGCAACCAAGCGATTCGCCACTTAAGCGATGCATATAACGGCAATTTTAAAGCCAGAAGTTGCCCAAATATTAGAAAATACGAAAAAACTGCCAGTTAAACGGTGCATTTTGCACCGTTCATCTTTTCTTTGTTTGTTTTCCCCTACAGATTAGCCCGTGAACAATTGGGGTTCTCCCAAATCGCAAAAGTTCATGGGAAGTAATTTATCTGGCGAATCTCATCCGTTGCAAGGACGGCCCGGTTTGAGTTCGTGTTGAGAGGGATACAGACTAATGTTGAAAGAATTCAGAGAATTTGCTCTTAAGGGCAATATGGTTGATCTTGCTATCGGTGTTATCATCGGTGGCGCATTCGGTGGTCTTGTTAACTCGATTGTCAACGACATCATCATGCCAGTCATCGGTTTGATTACTGGCGGTATCGACTTCTCCAATATGTATATCCAGCTTGCTGGTGATCCACGCCCGACACTTGCTGCGGCTCGTGAAGCTGGTGCAACCATTGCTTACGGTAATTTCGTTACCCTGCTCATCAACTTCATGATTATTGCCTGGGTTCTGTTCCTTGTCGTCAAGGGCATGAACAAGCTTAAGAAGAAGGAAGAGGCAAAGCCGGAAGCAGTTGCAGAGTTGCCGCGTGAAGAAGTTCTGCTTGCAGAAATCCGCGATCTTCTGGCAAAGCAGAGCAAAGCTTAATCGCTTTCACATAGCTAATTTAGAACGGGGTCTTTATGGCCCCGTTTTTATTTGATCCATCAATTTGAATGATTGGATCATCACAAAATACCACATGATTTCATGGTTGCTCCTTGCTAAGCAGGAGCAATCAAAATTGAATTATGTGGGAACAAATGACGCTTTTTACTGATCTCCGTCGTGAAGCAGCTGAAGCACCGGATAGTGGTATTGTTGCTGTCGCCAATCATGGCCGGGGCAAGCCGGGAATTATTCCTCTCTGGGTTGGTGAGGGTGATCTGCCGACGCCTGATTTCATCCGTGAAGCTGCACAGAAGGCCATTGCAGATGGCGAAACTTTCTATACGTGGCAGGCTGGTATCCCCGATCTGCGTGAAGCACTGGTTCGCTATCACGAGCGTCATTTTCCGCAGCCGTTCAAAACGGAAAATTTCTACGTCACCGGCTCAGGCATGCACGCCATTGAAATGGCGCTGACCGCGACCACAGGTGCGGGCGAAGAAGCGATTTATCTCTCACCAGCATGGCCGAATTTCGTTGGTGCTGCCGGATTGGCCGGCGCTGTTCCAGTGCCTGTCGAACTCGAATTTGGCGCGAATGGCTGGGTGCTTGATCCTGAAAAGATCGCGGCAGCCATTACGCCACGCACCCGTGCTCTTTTCATCAATACGCCATCCAATCCGACTGGCTGGACGGCCGATATTGAAACCCTGCGCTATATTCTCAATCTCGCGCGCGAAAAGGGCATCTGGATTATTGCAGACGAGATCTACACCCACTTCTATTACGGCGGTGGTCGTGCGCCTTCCTTCATGGATATCATGGAGCCGGATGATCGCATTATCTTCGTCAATTCGTTCTCAAAAAATTGGGCGATGACAGGCTGGCGCGTGGGCTGGATGAATGTGCATCCATCCATTGGTCCGGCTATTGAGAATATGATCCAATATTCCAATTCCGGCGTGGCGCAGTTTATGCAGCGTGGTGCAGTCGCGGCTCTTGATCATGGTGATGAATTTATTGCCATGCAGGTCGATCGCGCACGTTCAACGCGGGATCGCTTGTGTGCGACCTTGCAGGAAACGGGCAAAGTGCGCCTGACGCCACCACAGGGCGCGTTCTATCTGTTCTTTGGCGTCGATGGCGTCACGGATTCGGTTAAAGCGGCAATCGATATGGTTGATAATGCCAATGTTGGCCTTGCACCCGGCAGCGCCTTTGGTGTGGGCGGCGAGGGTTATTTCCGCCTTTGCTTCTGTCGCAACCCGCAGCAAATCGATGAAGCCGCTGCAAGATTGGTTCGCTGGATCAATGATCTTTAAAAGCAAAAAGGCCGGTGAAAACCGGCCTTTTTGAATGCTTCATTGCTGAACTGATCAGCCGCCCGCTTTGGAAACCATCAGCGGTATGATGCGGTCCGAATTGGCAGCCTTCGGTGCTTCCGGTTCTGCAAATGGAATGCCGAGCGTATTCCAGACTTCGAGCAGCGCGTCTTTCAGGCCGTCAATCAGCGCATCGTCATGCAATGGTGACGGCGTGATGCGAAGGCGCTCGGTGCCGCGCGGCACAGTCGGATAGTTGATCGGCTGAATATAGATGCCATGCACGTCGAGTAGGCGGTCGCTGGCTTTCTTACAAAGCTCCGGATCACCAACCAGAATTGGCACGATATGGGTTTCCGAAGGCATGACGGGGAAACCAGCACCGGACAGAACGTCTTTAGCACGCTGCGCTTGACGCTGCTGACCATCACGCTCAACCTGCGAAACCTTCAGATGGCGGATCGCAGCGGTCGCGGAAGCCGCAACTGCTGGCGGCAGCGATGTCGTGAAGATGAAGCCTGGCGCATAAGAACGCACGGCATCGATAATCGCGCGTGATCCGGTGATGTAACCACCCAGAGCGCCAAATGCCTTGGCGAGTGTGCCTTCGATGATGTCGATGCGATCTGCAAGGCCGTCGCGTTCGGTTATGCCACCACCGCGTGCGCCATACATGCCAACCGCATGGACCTCATCAATATAGGTCATGGCGTTATACTTATCGGCCAGATCGGCAATCTTTTCGATTGGCGCGATATCGCCATCCATCGAATAGACGGATTCAAACACGATCAGCTTGGCGCGGGAACGATCCGCAGATTTCAGAAGCTGTTCGAGATGCTCAACGTCATTGTGACGGAAAATCTTCTTCTCTGCACCCGAACGACGCACGCCTTCGATCATCGAAGCGTGGTTCAACTCGTCAGAAAGGATCAGACAGTTGGGAAGCAATCGTGCAATGGTCGAGATCGAAGCTTCGTTGGAAACAAAGCCAGAGGTGAAGACGAGACCTGCTTCTTTGCCATGCAGATCGGCCAGTTCGGCTTCAAGCTCAACGAGCGGGTGATTGTTGCCCGAAATATTGCGCGTGCCACCTGCGCCAGAACCTGTAGAATTGGCAGTGTCGCACATAGCCTTGATGACATCGGGATGATGCCCCATGCCTAGGTAGTCGTTTGAACACCAAACGGTGATCTCACGTGCGGTGCCATTATTACGCCAGGTAGCGCGGGGGAAACGTCCAACAATGCGTTCAAGATTGGCAAAAACGCGGTAACGCTTCTCGGCGTGCAGCTGGTCGATCGCTTCTTCAAAAAACCGGCGATAGTCCATTATACGCTCCTTGTTATCGCTCTAGTACCGCTTTTGTGTCTCTGCGTCCATGCCGCAATGATGGGCAATTTGCCACGTTTCCGTGAAGCTGCATTGATCTAAATCAAACAAATAGCAGGGTTTTTTAGAATACTACGAAAAAGTGGGAGCTAATTTTTGATAATGAAATGCGTTTCAAGAGACGCACTGGAGCCGCGGCGGTGAGTGCGAAAAAATGCGACCCGCTCTAACGGGTCATCAGACGATAAATGAATTTTGGCGCTGAATCGCGGCGGCGAACATAGACCCGCGGCATGCCAAATGGATCATCCGTAGCGCGTGCTCGTGCATGAACTGTTGTTGTTGCAGTTTCATATCCCGCTTCACGGCACATTTCGCGATGGATCGGCAGGTTGCCGCCATAAGGATAGGCGAAATTGCTCACTTCTGAGCCGAGCATGTCCTCGAGCTTGAGCTTGCATTCCACGATTTGACGGCGTGCTTCGTCATTGGGTGTCTTTTCGAGATTGACGTGATCAAGCGTATGCGCACCCACTTCATGGCCAAGGGCTGCCCATTCGCGCATCTGTGTAACTGACATGCAGGGCGAAAGCGGAACGCCGACTGCATTATCCCAGACATTGCTGCCGCCAAGCTGATTGGCGACAAAATAATTGGTTGCGGTAAAGCCGAACTCCGAAAGCACGGGCAGGGCATTCTCGTAATTGTTGAGGAATCCGTCATCGAAGGTGATAACTGCAACCTTGCCGGTCTTCTCGCCTTTGATATAGGGCATGGCATCGCGCAGCGAGAGGCCTTGATATCCTAGTCTTTTCAGCCATGCCATTTGGCTGCGGAACTTATCCGGGTGCACCCAAAGTCCGCGAAACGGGATTTTCTTGTGCGGGAGGGCCGCAATCTGATGATAAAGAAGAACAGGAACAGCCATGTTTCTCACTTCGATTTTGCAGAGAAGTTGCGCACACGCATCCGGTAAATCGGACGCAGTATTTCGCGTGCAAGCTTGTCTTTGAAGGATTTCTTGTGCTGGATTGTCGTGCCGCCAAGCTCGGCGGAAATTTCTTTGACGCCGCCCGGAATGACAGCAAGCGGCTGTAATCCGGTCACCCAGCGCATTTGCACTGTGGTATCGACAGGGCGGTCAAATTGCTCTGTCGCAGCCAAGAGTTTCTTAGCGGCATCAAAGCTGACAAGTTGCGCCACCATGCCAAGCCCAATCGGGTTTGGGATAATTATGCGGAGTTGATCATTTCGGAAAACTTCACGACCCTGTTCGCGGTCGCGGAACGTGAAGCGCACAAAACTGCCCGGCTCGAAATGATCGGTGACGGCCTGAAAGGCCACACTGAAAACATCTGTCAATTCAATGTCGTCTTCAATCACAAAGCCCGCATCGAGCTTTTGATCGACAATCGCTTGCCACGCTTTGCGATGCGATATGAAACAGGCGATCTCATTTTTGCTGAGTTCAAACGGATAGCGCGGGGCATGCAGCCTGCGCTTATAAACGCGCTTTATGTCTGCTTCTGGCAAAGTGCGGCTATCAACGGCATCAATGACTTCTGTTTTAACAGGCAGTTCCTGGACGAGTTTTGCGACTTGCGGCCTGCGATCGCTCGCGCGCGCCAAGTGAATGATGAAGGCCTTGATATTCATGTTGAACCTGAGCGCATAAAGTAAAGCGAGCTAGAATAGCCCTCTATATCTGTTATGCGCTCAATTTGCGCAAGTCGCTCTTATTAGTCTGCTTTAATCAAGGCTCCCGAGGCGATCTTCTCTTCGATCCATTTGCGTTCAGCGGCCCAATCGTGGCGCTTCCAGCCTTCCCAGCTAAAGCCGCAGATCTTTATGTCCCAGTCGGGAAGTGAATATTTGCGCAAGGCAAGCCAGATTCCAAAGAAGCCGGTGCTCGGAAATACTTCTTTCATCCGATCAGCGCCAATTCCCAACTCGTCGCAAACAGAGAAGTAGTCCTGTGACGGCATGATGCGAATCTTTTTTCCCGCGCGGCCGAAATAATCGATGGCTTCATTCGTCCAATCTGCACGGCGACCTTTGAGGCGCGACAGGAAATTCGGGTGATGATGAAACCGTTTGATGATGCTTGGGTGAAAGGCGAACAAAACCTCCGGCGTATTGCGAACAATTTCCGAATTGATGAAGTTTGGATTTTTGATCCATTCCTCCATTTGCTTGCTCGATGTCGCAAGCATCAGCATGTCGGTTTTTGTGCCTGTCATTCCCAGAGAAACGCGTGGTTCGTTAAAGCGAATAACAAGGTCAGCGGAATCGATTTCTGCCGACATATCTCGGCCAACCGGGCCGTTCCCGACAATAAAAAGTGTCTTATTCATATGTTAGGAAATCTTGTTCTGTTAATTTAGACAATCAGATTTAATCAAATTACGTCGATTATGCGTTTGAAGCTATGTCTCACGCATTTGAGGTCATTTTTTCTGATCACTTTTGTCGCGTCCTCATACGGCTTTCGTGAGATTGCTTACCATTAGGGCCTAGGTTCTGACAACGCAGCCATGCAGTTTATGCACTTCTCAAACCGATTGAAAAGGAAGAAGCTTCATCTTGGGAGGAAGGTAAAAATGCAGCACTGAAAAGGTGCTCAACATAAGGGGATACCATTATGAACCACCTTCGCACTCAGTTTTCCCGTTGGATGCAGTATCGCGAAAATCTGCGCGAGCTGAGCGGTTGCACCGACCGCGAATTGTCCGATCTCGGTCTGTCACGCGCAGATATTCGCCGTGTTGCCCACGAAGCCGCTTTCGCCTGATCGTTTCTAGGCGTTAAACCTCACCTGGCTTCTTGAAGCGGATGTGAATGTCATCGCCTGCAAGGTCAAAACCGGCATAGTTGCGCTGAAATGCGATGAGGGCATCGTTGACGCCCTTTGAATAATCATCGTCGTGCACTTCAACGTGATGCCGGTAAATGATCCTGTCGTCTTTGTAGAATATGACCTGACCTTCCATGATGGCCTCCTCTTAAAGCCTTATGGTGCGTGCTGAGCAAAGCTCATTGACGTCGGTATATTCTATCGAGATAGGCGTGTGGTGCTTGCTTTCAAGTCTTGATGTCAGGTCTGAGCGCCGTTGTTTTCGCCTTTGCAAAGCGCAAGCCATGCTCTTGCAGCATGCGAGAGAAACGCACCCTTGCGCCAGACCAGCGCCATGTCCCAATTCATTTCTACATCGCTGATACGATGGATGCGGATGCCGGGGCTTTTGCGTTGCTCGGCGATCATTTGCGGCAAGAAGCCAATGCCCATGCCAGCGGCCACCAGCTCGACAATAAAATCGATCTGGCTGGAACGAACAGCGATGTGCGGAAACAATCCACGCTGATGACATGCATCGAGAATGATATGATTGAGCGCGAAGCCGCTTTCAAAAAGAATGAAGGGCAGGCTGGCAATATCAGACAGGGGAATGCCGCCATCGTCGGTGAAGCTGTGATTGGCTGGAAGCAATGCGACCACCGGCTCGCAGCGAACGGCCTGCCACTCAAAGCTTTCCTCAACCGGCAACAGAGATGCGGCCAATTCGACGTCGCCAGCCAGCAGCAGTTCTTCAAGACGCTTGCTGCCGTGTTCGACGAGCTGAATGTCGATGTCGGGATAAAGCTTGGTAAAGGCTGCAAAGACCGGGGCGAACAACACGCTGGAACCGATCGGTGGAAGGCCCAGCCGCAGAAGGCCGCGCTTCAAGCCGCGCAATTCGCCAAGCTCGCTCAGCATGTCGTCTTTTTCGGTCAGCATGGCGAGCGCGCGCCGATAGACGATCTCGCCCGCACTTGTCAGCCGGGGAGGGGTAACTTCACGGTCAAGAAGGATCAGCCCGAGTTCTTCTTCGAGCTGCCGCACCGTTTTGCTGACGGTGGATTGGGTGGCATTGATGGTGCGGGCAGCAGCCGAAAAGCCGCCCTGACGCACCACTTCCACGAAAGCCTGAAAGCCGCGTAAGTTCATAAGCTATTCTATTATGGAATAGCTGCAATGAAATCAATTCATTTCTGGAATGGCAATGCTGCGCCTATAGTGGATTCATATCACCTGCATTGGAACATGACCATGAGCACCCATAATCTGACAGTCCGTTTTCGCTATGCGCTGCATAACAGCCGCCTGATGCAGATTGCGACATTGTTCGGCTTTTGGCTGGCAGGTGAAGCTTTTGTCCGTCTGGTCGGCCTACCGCTGCCGGGCGGTATCGTCGGCATGGCGCTGGTTCTGGCGTTGCTTCTGAGCGGACGCATCAGCCTGTTCAGCATGAAGCGTGGTGCCGAATGGTTTCTGGCAGAAATGTTGCTGTTCTTTGTACCTGCGGTTCTCGCCGTTCTTGAGCATCAGGAACTGCTTGGAATGCTCGGCGTGAAGATCATGGCCGTTATTCTGGTTGGCACGCTGACCGTCATGACTGTGACTGCGCTGACAGTTGATATGTGCTACCGCCTGAGTGTGCGTTATGCCGCTAAGTAATCCTTATGTGGCGATGCTGTTCTGGTCAGCTGCCACAATCCTGCTTTATCTGGCGGCAAAGCGCGTTTATCGTCGTTTTCCGATGTGGTGGCTGACGCCGCTCGCCGTCACGCCATTATTGCTGATGGCGCTTCTCATTGGCATGAATGAAAACTACCGCAGTTACTTTGGCGCAACGCACTGGCTTGTGGCGTTGCTTGGGCCTGCAACGGTGGCTTTCGCCATTCCGATCTATCAGCAGCGGGCAACCATTCGCCGTTATTGGCCGGTTTTGCTGGTTGGTGTGGTGATGGGTAGTTCGTCAGCCATGCTTTCTGCATGGGGGCTGGCGCATCTGCTTGGTCTTAATGAAGCGATCAGTCTCAGCCTGATGCCGCGCTCGATGAGTACGCCTTTTGCCATGACAGTTTCCGGCGATATTGGCGGCACGCCTGATCTGACTGCGATTTTCGTGGTTATTACCGGCGTGTTTGGCGCAGCACTGGGTGAACTTATGCTCAATTGGCTGCCCCTTCGTTCAACACTTGCACGTGGCGCGCTGTTTGGCATGGGTGCGCATGGTGCAGGCGTCGCCAAGGCGCATCAGATCGGCAGAGAAGAAGGTTCAATTGCCGGTCTCGTGATGGTTCTGGTCGGACTGGTCAATGTTCTGGCTGCGCCCTTCATCGCGCATCTTCTCTGAAACACTGTTTTTGCAGAATAATTTTCTCGACCTGCTCATTCTGTGAGCAGGTTTTTTACATTCGTAATTTTGCAACAAACTTAAGCATCGGCGTATTTGCATAACTGTTATGCGTTATTGGCCGTTGTTGAATAAAGAGGCTCAGGGTAAACATTGGCCATCGGGTTCACTCCTCCTCCCAGAACCCGATGACGGATACGGCACTCCTCCTCCCAGCCGTATTCAAGATCAGGCCGCGCATCCTCCTCCCGCGCGGCCTTTTTCTTTTTTAAACCTCCCAAAAAAGATCCCGAAATTGTTGACAGTGCGTTGCCGCGTCACCGTATAGGCAATAGCAGAAATGTGAACTATCTCTCCTGCAACATCAGTTTTGCGGCAATTCAATCCATCAGGACATTGTCGCCAAGAAATGCGGGAGTTAGAACTATGACCAGCGGCATTCATCATCTGACTATGATTACGCGCAAGGTTCAGGCCAATGTCGATTTCTATGCGGGCTTTCTTGGCTTGCGTATTGTCAAGCAGACAGGCGGCTTCGAAGACGCTGAACAGTTGCATCTATTTTATGGCGACCGTTCCGGTACGCCCGGTTCGCTGATCACCTTCCTCGTCTGGGAAGATGGTGCGCGCGGACGCATCGGTCACGGTCAGGTCAGCGAAATTGCATTGGCCATTGATCGCGCTTCTGTTGGCTTCTGGCTGGAACGCGCATTGCGCTATCATGTACAGTCGGAAGGTCCGGTGCAGGAGTTTGGTGAGCCGGTGCTGCGACTGCGTGATCCTGATGGCGTGATCGTCAAGCTTGTTGGCAGCGATCTTGCCGCCAATGATGCATGGGTTTCGGGCGAAGTTCCAGCAGAACATGCGGTTCGCCGCATTCGTTCGGCCACGATCCTGTCTGAGAAGCCTGAGCAGACTGTTAGCTTCGTTGAGCGTTATTTCGGTTTCCGTGCGCACGCCAAGGAAGGTAATATCGATCGTCTGGTGTCCGATTCAGGCGATGCGATTGATGTGCGTGATGCAACGGGCTTCTGGCCGGGTATTCCCGGCACGGGCATCGCTGATCACGTTGCTTTTCGCGCAGCAGATATGGCCGAAGTGGAACGGGTGGAGAAGGAATTGGCTTCGCTCAATTCCAGCGAAACCAATGTCCATGACCGCAAGTATTTTGCTTCGCTCTATGTTCGCGAACCGGGCGGCACTTTGTTCGAGCTTGCAACCGACGGCCCTGGCTTTACCATTGACGAGCCGGTTGATGAACTTGGGAAGACGCTGTTTGTGCCTCCGGGTAACGAGCAGCAGGAAGCTGCAATTCGTATGCGCATGCCACAATTCTCGGCGCCGGGTGAGGAGCGGGTGATCTATCGTGATTTGCCTTTCGTGCATCGTGTGCATGTGCCGGAAAATCCGGATGGCACGACGCTGGTGCTTTTGCATGGTACGGGCGGCAATGAAAATGATCTGATGCCACTTGCTCATGAGGTGGCACCGCGCGCCACACTGTTAGGTGTGCGTGGTCGCAGCACGGAAGAAGGCACGCAGCGCTGGTTCCGCCGTATCACGATGGATCGGTTCGATCAGGATGACATTCGCTCTGAATCTGAAGCATTCGAAGCTTTCATTCACGGTGCGGTGAAATCCTATGGTCTTGACCCGGATCGAATGGCATTCCTTGGCTATTCCAATGGTGCCAATCTGATTGCTGCCTTCATGCGGCTTCACCCGCACATTGTGCGTAAGGCAGTGTTGCTGCGCGGCATTGAGGTGCTCGAACAGGCTCCCAAAGCTGACTTGTCGGATACGTCGGTGTTGCTGTTGAGTGGGGCTGACGATCTCTATAGCGGCTTGTCCGGGCCTCTGGAACAAGCATTAGATGAAGGCAAGGCCAGCCTTGATAGTCGTCGTTTGCCGGGTGTCGGTCATGGGCTTGTAAAGGATGATCTTCGGATCACACGCGACTGGCTGTCCGAACAGCTCTGATAAAACCAAAAGGCCGCTATGCAAATAGCGGCCTTTCGTGCTTTTTGTGTAACTGAGATGCCGCAATTGTTCTGGCTTTCCACAGCTCCCGATATTTAACGCTTGGCTTATTCTCTCCCTTGAAGAATAGTGCCTTCATATCTGCCCGATTGGGCGCGTTTCGGGTTTTGTCCTTTTGGGAGAGTTGAGTTTTGCGGAGCATTTTTCGTCATACCGCCCCGGCATTGCTCGTCATGCTTGCTCTTCTTGCAGGTTGCGCCAGTCGACCTGACGGTGTGCTCATCCCCATCACAGAAAGCGTTCCCGGCGCGTCAAAGGTTGACCTGATGGTCGCCACGACTCGTAAGCCGTCCGATAATCCAGGCCTGCTTTATTCCGGCGAACGTGATCAGGACATCAATCTCACTGAGATTGTTGTTTCCATTCCGCCTGACAAAAATCGCAAAGTTGGCGAAGTGCAGTGGCCTAAGAAAATGCCACCGAACCCGCTCAAAGAATTTGCAACGGTGGAAGTGAAGGCGATTAATACCGAAACCGGCGCGCGGCAATGGCTTGATCATAGCCTGCCGAAATCACGTCGCGTGATGGTTTTCGTGCATGGCTTCAACAACACATTTGAAGATTCGGTCTACCGCTTTGCGCAGATCGTGCATGATTCCGGCGCAGAAGTTGCACCTGTAATCTTCACGTGGCCGTCACGTGGCAGCGTGTTTGATTATAATTACGACAAGGAAAGCACCAATTATTCGCGCGATGCGCTGGAAACGGTGCTGCGTAAACTCGTCAACGATCCGCGCGTCAAAGACGTAACGATCATGGCGCATTCCATGGGTAGCTGGCTGACGGTGGAAGCACTGCGCCAGATGGCAATCCGTGACAAGCGCGTAGATCGCAAGATCACAGACGTTATTCTTGCATCCCCTGATCTTGATGTGGATGTGTTCAACAAGCAGTTCCGCGCCATGGGCAAAGAGCATCCGCGCTTCACGCTGTTCACCTCCCGTGATGATCGTGCACTTCGTGCTTCGCGCTTTATTTCGGGCAATGTTGACCGTCTTGGCCAGATTGACCCATCAGTTGAGCCTTATCGTTCTCAGCTGGAGCAGGCTGGCATTACCGTTATCGATCTCACGCAGCTTAAAGCGGGTGATAGCCTCAATCATGGTAAATTCGCATCGAGCCCCGAAGTGGTTCAGCTGATCGGCCAGCGCCTCGTGACAGGCCAGACCATTACTGATTCCGATATTGGTCTTGGCGAGCGTCTGGGTGCTGTGGCTCTCGGTACTGCTCAGGGCGTTGGTTCCGCCGCATCGCTGGTCGTCAGCGCACCGATTGCTGTGTTCGACCCCAATACCCGCCGGACCTACAATGAGCAGATTGATCGCTTTGGCAGAACAGTGGGCAGCACAGTGAGCGGCACGGTCGGCAACTAAACCGTGCCGCATCTTATGCATTAGCAAATGTGCAGTTGTCATATTTGAGGGAGCGCTGTAAGGCTGCGGTCGGATTGTTTTGTCAGATCATCATGCACTGAAGACGTACATAATGATCTAACGGCAAAATCTGGTTGTTGGCAGGGAGACCCTCATGCAGATCGTCCATACGATTGAAGATTTGCGTCAGGCACTGGGCGTAGCGCGCAAAAGCGGCAAATCAATCGGCCTCGTGCCGACCATGGGTTATCTCCACAAAGGGCATCTGGAGCTTGTGCGCCGCTCGCGCGCGGAAAACGATGTCACCGTCGTTTCGATCTTCGTCAATCCGCTGCAATTTGGTGCCAACGAAGACCTCGACAAATATCCACGCGATCTTGAGCGCGATGCAAATCTCTTGCGCAACGCGAATGTCGATTTCCTGTTTGCCCCTGCCGTCTCGGATATGTATCCACGTCCGATGCAAACCGTTGTCGATGTGCCAGCGCTCGGCAATCAGATGGAAGGCGAGGCGCGTCCCGGCCATTTTGCAGGCGTTGCAACGGTTGTGAGCAAGCTTTTCAATATCGTCGGTTCAGACGCGGCTTATTTCGGTGAGAAGGACTTCCAGCAACTCGTCATCATTCGCCGCATGGTGGAGGATATGGCGATCCCTGTGCGCGTGGTGGGTGTTGAAACTGTGCGCGATGATGACAATCTCGCCTGTTCATCCCGCAATGTTTATCTCACGCCTGAGCAGCGTGCTGCTGCCATCGTCGTGCCAAAGGCACTTGATGAGGCAGAGCGGCTTTATCGTTCTGGCATAGACGACCCGGAAGCGCTTGAAGCCGCCATCCGCGCCTTCATCGAAGCAGAGCCGCTTGCCAGCCCCGAAGTGGTAGTACTTCGCGATCCTGAAACATTGGAGCGCTTGACGTCGGTGCAGGGCAGGCCGGTGCTGGTTGCACTTTTCGTGCGATTTGGCTCAACGCGCCTTCTCGATAATCGTGTGATTGCGCATGTAGCGCAGGAAAAGGCCGCCTGAAATGAGTGCGACTGTTAACAAAAAACGCCTTTCGCCGAAAGCAATTCAGGCGATGAAGGGCGAACGCCCGGTGGTCAGTCTCACTGCTTACACTACGCCGATTGCCCGATTGCTTGATCCGCATTGCGATTTGCTTCTGGTGGGCGATTCCGTTGGCATGGTGCTTTATGGCATGGATTCGACGCTTGGCGTGACGCTCGACATGATGATTGCGCATGGAAAAGCAGTCATGCGTGGCGTGGATCATGCCTGCGTGACTGTCGATTTGCCTTTTGGCACTTATCAGGAATCCAAAGAGCAGGCCTTCCGCAGCGCCGCCCGCATCATGCAGGAAACTGGCTGCGACGGTGTCAAGCTTGAGGGCGGTGAGGAAATGGCCGAGACGGTCGAATTTCTCGTCAAACGCGGCATTCCGGTGTTTGGCCATGTTGGGCTGATGCCGCAGCAGGTCAATACGGTTGGTGGCTTTCGCTCACTCGGACGCGATGATGCTGAAGCCAATCGCATCCGCCGCGATGCACAGGCTATTGCCGATGCGGGTGCGTTTGCGCTGGTGATTGAAGGCACGGTCGAGCCGCTTGCTCGCGAGATCACGCACAATCTGGCGATTCCAACAATCGGCATTGGCGCGTCACCCGCTTGTGACGGACAGATTCTGGTTTCAGACGATATGCTGGGCCTGTTTCAGGATTTCACGCCGCGTTTCATCAAGCGCTTTACAGAGCTTGCACCGCAGATTTCCGACGCAGCTGAAGCTTATGCGGATGAAGTACGCGCCCGCACGTTTCCAGGGCCGGAACACGTTTTTGGCGTAAAAAAGTAGCGCACTTACGACCTGACAGCTTTTAGAAACAGATCCTGCACGCCGCGAACCATTTCATCGCGTTCTGTGATGTTGGAGCGGATTATGAAATCATCAACCGCACCATGCAGCGCATGAAACAGAAGCGTGGCGAGAAGCCGCGTGTTTTCTATTGACCAGGCGTTTGCATTGTTACCCTCGCTCAGCAGCTGATCAAGCCGCACGATTGCTGGGTTTTCCTGCATGACATGGCGCATGGGCGGATGAAAATCATGAAAAACCAGATCGTGCAGTCGATAATTGTCGAGATAGGTCGCAATGCCCGTGCCTGCCCAGACTGTAAGGCGACCGTTCCAGTCATCGGCTGGAACGGTGCTCATTTCGCTGTCGAGCCGTTCGCAATAAAAGGCAATGAAGCGCTCGCGTAAGGCGACAAGAATGTCGTCTTTGCTGCGGAAGTGCAGATAAAAGGTGCCCTTCGCAACATCAGCTTTACGCACGATTTCATCGACGCTTGTGGCCACAAAACCTTTTTCAAGAAAGATTGTTTCAGCCGCCGACATAAGCTCGCTTCGGCGAATTTCCGCCGGTTTTGTGCGGGGCTTTGTCTTGGTAGCTGTTGGCAAGTCATTCACTCCGGTTTTCAGGCTGCTTCGAGTTTTGCCCGGATTGCTGCCTTGTCAAAAGCAAGCTGATTGGGTCGAACGACCCGTTCATCCAGCCAGTGCAGCGCGGCGTCGATGTTCGAGAATGTGCCTGCGGGTACGCGAAACAGCTTTTCCGCATCCATGCGGCTTGCTTCTTCATACACGGATTCAGGCACAATGCTAATCATGCCCATGACCTGATTGCGGATACGCTCGGCATTTTGCTGAAACCATTGCTTGATTTCGCGCGCTCCGCCGTCTGGCTGCTGAAGCGCATCTTCATCAAGAAAGCGCCTTATCGCTATGAAAGGCTTTCCATCATCAAGCCATGCATTCCAGCTTTCACAGAATGCGCGCAGCTCTTCGATTGTCGAAGGGCCTTTGGCGAGCGTGACGACATAAGGCCACTGTTCGGTATTGTGAAACATGAATTCTCGCTCTCGCTGCGGCCAAAATTGTTGGCTAACCAGCATACAATTGTCTCGTTTGCATGTTTTGAGCCAGTTCAACCCGGTCGCAAGCACCGATGTCTCGTGGTTATGGGGCTTAGAGCGCGTTTCGATCTGATTGCATGAGATCGGCACTCTAAGTTTTGCAGTAACGCGCATCTTTTCCGAAAACCGCTTCACGCTTTTCACAATGCGCTCGAAAATCTGAAAGGCCAGCACGCACACATTAGCTGGCCTCCCAGGTACTTATTATAACTGACTGATAGTCAGTCAGTTATAATTTGCATGGATATATGAATAAAGCAATCATGTTTTTTGCTGAAATTTGCGTGATCTGCGAAGGGTGGTGAACGCATCATGCGGCACCACAGAATATCTGCCCGCACAACGCGGGCAGACTTTTTAAGCATCAGATTAAACGCTGCGCACTTCGCTTTGCCAGTAGCGATAAAGTGTTTCTATATCGCCGCTTGTCAGTATGGACATTGCGGCTTTCAGTTGATCGTCAGGCCAGTCCCACCATTGCATTTCCAGCAGCATATTGACGACCGGTTCATCGAAACGCCAGCGAATGGTGCGGGCAGGATTGCCGCCAACAATCGCATAGGGTTCAACATCACGCGTCACCAGAGCACGGGTGCCTATAATCGCGCCATGACCGACTTTGACGCCCGGCATGATAATGGCTTCGGAACCAATCCAGACATCATTGCCGATGACCGTATCGCCCGATGGGGCATAGCCATTCGCGCTGCCTTCAAATATGTCCACTTCTGACATGAAGAAGAACGGAAAGGTGCTGATCCAGTCGTGCCGATGCCCCTGATTGCCTGCCATGATAAAGGCTGCACCTGATCCGATTGAGCAGAAGCTGCCAATGATCAGCTTGTCGGCACTTTCATCGGGCAAAAGAAACCGGGCGCAGTCGTCGAAGCTATGGCCGTGATAATAGCCGGAATAATAGCTATAGCGCCCGACGATGATGTTCGGATTTGTAACCTGTTTGTCGAGAGTGATGCCCTTGAATGGGCTTTCGAAGTAATTTTTCATGAGAAGACTCACTGCATAAGTGCCAATCTTATGCACATCCCGAAAAGTGAAAATCAGTCTTCAGAATGACGTGCACTTGAAACGAAAGGCTTGGCATTGACCCGCTTGCATAAATGCAAACGAAAACCCCGCAAGAAACCAGCGGTTTGCTTGCGTTCATGCTCCAGGTGATTGACTGCTCAAATCACGGGAGCGCGATGCAGGGGGTACTCGAACAGTTTATCATGGGCACAAGCATAGCGCCCATGACGACGAAAGCCAAGGCAGTGGGTGTTAATCCCGTTGCTCCAGCTTTTCGCCAAAGAACGCAGCAATTTCCGCATTGATCCGCTCGTGAAGCGTGGTTCTCACAATACCCGGATTATCAATGCAGAACCCGGCAACGAGTTTTGTAAGGTCTTCGGAGCAGGGTGCGAGGAATGTGAAATGCCCGGCCTTCTCGATGACCCTCAACTCTGCATTCGGAAGCTCAGGCGCAAGCGCCATGGCATTTTCCTCAGGCGATAATTCGCCGTCCTGATCACCCACATAGATGAGTGTGGGTGCTGTAACTGATTTGAGCGTTTCAGGCGGAAAAACAAAGCTTAGCGGTGCCATCAGGACATAAGCGCTGATGCGGGGATCGGCATGTGGTGCGAGGTCCGAGCGGTCGAGCCTGATCTTGCCCTCTGCCTCGCAGACGCTGTTATCGCCGATGCGTTTTGCGCAGTAATCCTCAAAGCGCGACAGCTCCGGCTTTGCGCCTGCAAGGATCAACCCGGTCGTCCCGCCCGCCGAAAACCCGACAAAGCCGATACGGTTCTTGTCGATATGCGGAGCAAGGGCTGCATCGTCCAGCGCTGTGGAAAGGGCTGCTGAAATCTGCATCGGGCGGCCATAGGTTGAACTGACAGCCCCCAACCGGCTGGTATCGGCAAAGTTATCGCCCGCATGGGTCAGGCTCACAACGATATAGCCATTGCGCGCAAGTGATGCTCCGAGATCGTGATGCCCCCACATGCTGCCCATCGTGCCATGCGACAGCAGGATCAGCGGAAACTGCCCTTCTGCCATCGCTGCATTGGGCGATGCTGCCACCTGATAGGGGCCGATTTTTGTGACTGTTGCCTTGTCCGTGCTTGGGTAGAAAACCACAGCATCCATCGGTTGATGATCAACCGGGTCGATCACTTGCAGCCTCCTGACGCCGCTGCTGGTGAAGCTTTCTGCGCTCGCTATGGGCGCAAGGCAAACAAGAGCAGTGATCAGGGCGAACAGTCTCAACAGCATTTCAAAGCGATCCCAAAGCAGGCAAGGTGCAAAAGCAGCAAAGGGAGGCATGAGCCTCCCTTTCATAGTCGTATAGATCAGCGCTTACTTTTCGACGAAAGCCTTTTCGATCACGAAGTGACCGGCTTCGCTTTGGCTGCCTTCTTCAAGGCCAAGACCTTCAAGAATGACGCGCATGTCGGCAAGCATTTCCGGGCTACCACACAGCATCATGCGGTCGTCTTGTTCAGAAAACTTCGGCAGGCCGAGATCTTCAAAAATCTTGCCGGAGCTGATGAGATCGGTGAGGCGACCCTTGTTCCGGAAGTCTTCACGCGTCACAGTCGGATAATAGATGAGCTTCTCGCGCACCATCTCGCCGAGGAATTCGTCTTCTGGCAGTTCTTTGGTGATGAGATCGGCATAAGCCAGCTCGTTCACTTCGCGCACGCCATGCACGAGAATAATTTTCTTGTAGCGCTCATAGGCTTCAAGATCGCGGATGATTGACAGGAACGGCGCAAGGCCGGTGCCGGTCGAAAGCAGCCACAAATTGTCGCCCGGAATGAGATTGTCATAAAGCAGCGTGCCAACTGGCTTTTTGCCAACGATCAGCTTGTCGCCTTCTTTCAGGTGCTGCAAGCGCGAGGTCAGCGGACCGTCCTGCACTTTAATCGAGAAAAATTCGAGCTGTTCGTCATAAACACTGGAAGCAATTGAATAAGCGCGCAGCAGCGGTTTGCCGTTCACTTCAAGACCGATCATGATGAACTGGCCGCTCTGGAAGCGCAGGCCCTGATCGCGTGTGGTGCGGAAGGAAAACAACCTGTCGGTCCAGTGGTGAACGTCAAGAACGGTTTCCTGATAAAAATTGCTGCTCATGTCGGAACTGTCTCTGTTTCGCTTTTCACGGTGTCCGCTCAAAACAAGCGAACTTCATTTATCGCAATCATGGGGGATCGCGTCTGGCTGCCTTCAGGGTGGCTTCCGCGGTTCGTGACTGGCTGGTCCATCAGTAAAATCACGTCAAGTCCGGCCGACGACTACGGAAATCGGAATAATGCTTATGCGCCGGTACTTCAAGGGCTAATCAAGTTTTACTGGCTGCGCAATTAAATCGAATCCAAACGCGGTCTCAAGAAACCGCATTCTAATCGGGGTGACTTTCGGAGCATGTTATCCTCCAAAAGCCCGGTTTCCTATTTCAGCGTGAACTGCGCACCAGCGCGATAGCCGCAAAGAGTGCGACGCCCGACATCACGGCAAAACCGCTGAACAGCCAGAGCGCTGCATTGGCCGTGCCTGCAACCCCGCCGGGATTGCTCAACCCTGCGAGATTGGCAACCATTCCGGCAAGGGCTGCACCCATGGCCGTGGTGAACAGTTGCACTGTTGTCAGCGATGCCGAGGCCAGATTCTGATCCGCCGCATCAGCGCGTTTGAAAATGCGGGTCAGAAGATGCGGCCATGTCATGCCAACGCCAAAACCAATGACAATCATCGCAAGGCAGATCGGCAGCAGACTGGTCCAATTACCTTCACTGCCCGGAGGCACGAGGATTGCAAGCGTTATCATGCCGATAACGCCCATGACGGGAGCCGCAAGGATAACCCGGTTGACGCTTTTTCCTGTCACGCCCGATGAGCCGATAGAGCCAAGCGTCCAGCTTCCGCCCATCAGCGCTGCAAGATAGCCAGCAATCAGCGGCGACTGGTTATGCAGAACCTGAAAGAATAGTGGCACGAACACTTCCGAACTTGTGACCGACCCACCGAGAAAACCCATGGTGAGATAAAGCGCACCAAGGCGGCTCAGGCTGAATGTGCCCTTTGGCAGAATGCGTTTTGTGGATCGATGTTCAACGAAAACGAGCAGCATCAGCACGGCAGATGCGATGATAACGCCTGCCACATTCCAAAACGCGCTTGGCGAAATACTGGCAGCCGAAATAATCAGCACTGCCATGGTGAGCAAAATGAGTTGCGGCCATGCCAGGCGGTCTTTGTTTTCAGCATTGCTGATCTGCTTTGGCAAAACGATCATCGCCATCACAGCGAAGATAGCAATTACCGGCACCAGCGACCAGAAGGCGGCGCGCCATTGGCCCAGTTCGGCGAAGATACCGCCAACGGCAGGGCCAACCAGCGTTGCCACGCCCCACATGCCTGACACGAGCGCAATGGCACGCGGCCACAGTCGTTCGGTGAAGACGATGCGGATCATCGCATATGACAGCGCCAGCAACATGCCGCCGCCAAGTCCCTGCACGACGCGACCGCCAAGCATTGCAGGCATGGACGGTGCAAAGCCGCATGCAAGCGTGCCAATGGCAAAGATAATCGCTGCCACCAGATAAGCATTGCGCGGTGCAGCTTGCGACAGAAGTTTCGGCACGAGCGCCGAGCCAAGAATAGACGCGGTCACAAACAGCGCTGTGTTCCAGGCATAATAATCCATGCCGCCAATATCGGCGACTACGGTTGGCAATATGGTTGTGGCGATAAAAACATTAATGGCGTGGAGTGCTACGCCGCCCACGAGCGTCAGCGAACGGATCGCGTTTTCGCCCGCAAACAATTCTCCCCAGCCTGCGGTAGCCCCTGCTGTTACAGTGGCGGCTGGATTATCGGTCTGCATTTCTTTCCCTGGTCCTATCCCGCATTTCAGAGACGGGTTGATGCCCGTTGTCCGCACGCGTGTGCGGGTCTTATAAATCGGATTTTTGATCTTCGAAATGGGGGAGGAAGTAAAACAGCATGAATAAAAATCAAAAGGGGTTCAATTTTAAATGAAAAGCCCTATATCAAGCGCAGAAATATCCAGTCCGCCGCTGCTCTTGAGAAATTTTTCTCAAAATGTCTGTGGCGGATTTGTGTTTCTGTCACAAGCTTCATATAAGCCTCTTAATTAGTAGCCTTATATAGCTGCATAACGTGCCAGCCAGATAACTGGACAGGCCATATCCCCTAGCTGACGACCCGGAACGACTATGATCCAGACGCCATATTATTTGATCGACAAGACCAAGCTTAAAAGCAACATGGAAAAAGTTGCCTATGTGCGTGAGAAATCCGGCGCAAAAGCTCTGCTGGCACTAAAATGCTTTGCCACATGGTCGGTGTTTGATCTGATGAGCGAATATATGGACGGCACCACCTCGTCCTCGCTCAATGAAGTGCGTCTTGGCCATGAGCGTTTTGGTGGCGAAACTCACGCTTATAGCGTCGCCTATGCTGATCATGAGATCGACGAAGTTGTCAGCCATGCCGACAAGATCATCTTCAATTCGATCAGCCAGTTTGAGCGCTTTGCCGATAAAGCAGCGCATATCAAGCGCGGCCTGCGTCTTAATCCGGGCATTTCGTCTTCAAGCTTTGATCTCGCCGATCCGGCGCGTCCGTTCAGCCGCCTTGGCGAATGGGATGTCGCGAAGGTTGAAAAGGTTATGGACCGCGTTACCGGCTTCATGATCCATAACAATTGCGAAAATTCTGACTTTGGTCTTTTCGACAAGATGCTGACCGATATTGAAGAAAAGTTCGGCTCGCTTCTCCATCGCGTTGAATGGGTGAGCCTTGGTGGCGGCATTCACTTCACCGGCGACAACTATCCGGTCGATGAATTCTGCGCACGCCTGAAGGCATTTTCGGAAAAGTTCGGCGTGCAGGTCTATCTGGAACCGGGCGAAGCCTCGATCACCAAGACCACGACGCTGGAAGTGACTGTTCTCGATACGCTTTATAACGGCAAGAACCTTGCCGTCGTCGATAGCTCGATTGAAGCACATATGCTTGATCTGCTGATCTATCGCGAAAAGGCGAAGATGGCGCCAAACAATGGCGAGCACAGCTATATGATCTGCGGCAAATCCTGCCTTGCGGGTGATATTTTTGGCGAATTCAATTTCGACAAGCCTTTGGCTATTGGCGATCGTCTCTCATTTGAAGATACGGCTGGTTATACCATGGTCAAAAAGAACTGGTTTAATGGCGTGAAAATGCCAGCCATTGCCGTGCGTGAACTCGACGGCACGGTCAAGATTGTCCGCGAATTTGATTATGCGGATTTTGAAGGGTCTCTCTCCTGAGACCTGTGACGGCTTAAAAATCGCACGAACTCAACACGTTCCATAAGGCAGGAGAGCCGGGGACAGTAAATAGATGGCGGGTAACCGCTGGAAGAGGAAGCATCGACAGAAAATGAAGAAGAACGTTCTCATCATCGGCGCCGGGGGCGTGGCACAGGTTGTTGCACATAAATGTGCGCAAAACTCTGACATTTTGGGCGATATCCATATTGCGTCCCGCACGGTTGAGAAATGCCGCAAGATTATCGATAGCGTGCATGAAAAGAAGAGCCTCAAGACTGAGGTGAAGCTGGAAGCGCATGCGCTGAATGCTCTGGATATTGAAGCCACCAAGGCTTTGATTGAGAAGACAGGCGTTCAGATCGTCATCAATGTCGGCTCGGCCTTCCTCAATATGTCGGTCCTTCGCGCCTGTATCGATACGGGCGTGGCTTACATGGACACCGCGATCCATGAAGACCCGAAGAAAATTTGCGAAACCCCACCGTGGTATGGCAACTACGAATGGAAGAACCTGAAGGAATGCGAAGAGAAGGGCATCACCGCTATTCTCGGTATTGGCTTTGATCCGGGCGTGGTCAATGCCTATGCGCGTTTGGCTGCGGACGACTATCTCGATGAGGTTAAATCCATCGACATCGTTGACATCAATGCCGGTTCGCATGGCCGTTGGTTCTCGACCAATTTCGACCCTGAAATCAACTTCCGCGAATTCACCGGCACGGTTTACTCGTGGCAGGGTGGTCAGTGGCAGTCGAACAAGATGTTCGAAGTTGGCCACACATTTGATCTACCTGTCGTTGGCCCAAGCAAGGCCTATATGACCGGCCATGATGAAGTGCATTCGCTCTCAAAGAACTATCCGAACGCCGATGTGCGTTTCTGGATGGGCTTTGGCGATCACTATATCAACGTCTTCACCGTGCTGAACAATCTGGGTCTTCTGTCCGAGCAGCCAGTCAAGACCGCTGAAGGTTTGGAAGTCGTGCCGCTAAAGGTGGTCAAGGCTGTGCTGCCGGATCCATCGTCGCTGGCTCCCGATTACACCGGCAAGACCTGCATTGGCGATTTCGTCAAAGGCACTAAGGACGGCAAAGAGAAGGAAGTCTTCATCTATAACGTTGCCGACCACAAGGATGCCTATAACGAAGTGGGTAGCCAGGGCATTTCCTACACCGCAGGCGTTCCGCCGGTTGCAGCCGCAATCCTGATCGCTTCGGGCGAATGGGACGTGAAGAAGATGGTCAATGTGGAAGAGCTTAATCCAAAGCCTTTCCTCCACATCCTGAATCAGATCGGCCTGCCATCGCGCATTAAAGACGAAGACGGCGACCGGGCACTCGACTTCGCGTAAATCTAGACGTACTGATTAGAGAAAACCCCGCTTTTTGCGGGGTTTTTATTTGCAGTAGAGGCAACTATTCGAGACTTAATAACACGCACTCGCCGTTTACCTTGCCGACCAAGCTAATAGGTTTCACTGTCTTGCCTCCATCGATCGAAATCTTGACTACCAAGCTCTGATCTTCAAAAGACTTCAGTTCTTTAATGAGGTCACGTATAGACTTGTCTCTGCTTGCCCAATCACGTTTGCTGACTTCCATATATCTACCTACGTTATTTTACGAAAAATGCTTAAAGGGTGACCACGAAACACCGTCCCATCCAAGCCGACCTGTTCGCGTAGCTTATGCACATATTCAACGCATACAGTGGCGGGAAAAGTTAGTGTTACAATATTGATGAAATTTTATTGCCGCATGTGTCAGCAGCTGAGAATTTACTTCCCAAGATGTGTTGCTTCTTTATGCAAGTCTGCTATCCATTGTGCTCCAATTTTGTGCAAATCGATGCGCAGCCCGCCTGGCTCCGGATCAATTTCTGGAACATACACAACGTTCCCAATAGAAATTGAAAAACCCGAAAAGTTGGGGCGAAGTCGCTTTTGAAGCGATGAACGCTCTTAGCCGGCATGGGGCGATCGATATTCGTATCACGATGCTAAATTCCTCAGATTGACATGGTCTCTGACGTCATGGCGCGTGTTTCAGCTATGGATTGTCCGGCGGATTGACGGCCCCGGAGGATTCGGGGAGTGACTTGTGACCAATAAAGTTGATGCGGGCTTTCACGAGCCACATTTAAACAGCGTGCAGCGCTGGATGCGGGAAATGCTGGTGGCTCTGAAACTGGGTTGGCCGCTGATCCTCACCAACCTTTCGCAGGCAGCACTCACTGCAACCGATGTGATCTTCATCGGGCGTCTGGGCAAGGATACGCTTGCTTCGGCACTGCTGGCGACGAGTTTCTACCATACGCTGATGATCTTTTCGATGGGGCTGGTCTCGGCTGTTATGCCGATGATCGCCATAGCACTCGGCAAAAATCGCCATTCGGTGCGGGATGTTCGCCGAACGGTGCGTCAGGGAATGTGGTCGGCGATTATCATTTCAATCCCGATCTGGATCGTGCTGTGGCATTGCGAGGAAATATTCATTTTCCTCGGTCAGCAGCCCGATATTGCGGCGCGCTCCACCGATTTTATGCACACATTGCAATGGGCGCTGTTGCCCTATCTTTTCTATATCGTGCTGCGCTCGTTTTTTGCGGCGATGGAAAAGCCAATGTGGACGCTGCTGATCGCTGCTGCTGCCATTGGCTTTAATGCGCTTGCGGGTTGGACACTGATTTTCGGTCACTTCGGCTTTCCGCGCATGGAACTGCATGGCGCTGGTATCGCTACCACGCTGTCGAGCATCATGATGTTCCTCGGCATGGCATTTATCATGATGCGCCATCGCCGTTTCCGCCGCTATCGCTTGTTTGGTCGCTTCTGGCGCGCTGACTGGCCACGTCTGGTCGAGCTTTGGCGCATCGGTTTCCCGATGGCGCTGACCTTCGTATTTGAAACGTCGATCTTCTACGCTGCCGTTATTATGATGGGCTATATCGGGCCGACTGCCATGGCAGCGCACGCGGTTGCCATTCAGGTGGCGTCTCTTAGCTTTATGGTGCCGCTCGGCTTCGGACAAGTAGCAACCGTCCGCGTGGGGCGCGCTTACGGGCGCGGCGATCCACAGGCCGTGGCTTATGCAGGCTGGAGCGCCTATGCACTTGGCGTTGGCTTTATGGCGATCATGGGCTTGCTGATGATCCTGATCCCGCGCTTGTTCATTGGCGTTTTTCTCAACCTCAAAGATCCAGAAAACTTTGCCGTTATCGAACTTGCGGTCACATTCTTGGCGCTTGCAGCCCTGTTTCAGATCGTTGATGGCGCACAAGCGGTTGCGGCAGGCATGTTGCGCGGCCTGCGTGATACGCGCATACCCATGTATCTGGCGCTGATTGGTTATTGGGGCGTCGGGTTGCCGCTTGGCGCGTTGCTAGCGTTCCAATTTAAGCTCGGTGGCGCTGGTGTCTGGCTTGGCCTTGCAGCAGGGCTTGCAATTGTATCGGTGTTGATGACGATGCGCTGGCGGCGGTCGCTCTTGCGAATTAGCAATATTTCGGCAGCCGTATAATCAAAAGCCGCCCGCTGAAAAGCGAGCGGCTTAATTTTCGACCGGAAAATTTCTTACTTTGTCAGTGTAACAATGCGGTCAAGTGCAGAGCCAAAGCCCTTCAACGAAACCTTGAATGCAACCGGCTGGCTGGGGCTGAGCGCTGTCGTGGTCACATTGAGATTGGCGCCTGCCTTCAGGGCTGCAACCTGTTTCGCATCGAAGCTCACTGGAGCCAGACATCCCTGTGGCAGACAAGTTGAGAAGGTCAGATTCGGGCCCGCGGCTTCATCAATCTTGAGTGCGGCACCCTTTGCGAGATCAAGACCGAATGGCATCAGAAGCACGCCTTCTACCTTTCCGCCATCCACATTGCGCAGTTCTGCGGTCAGAACGCGCTGGCCGGTTTGCGAGCTATTCTGATCCTGACGCACTGCGCAGATAGTTTTATCTTTCTGTGATTGGCAAGAAACGGTCCAATCCTCATAAGTTTCCTGCAATGTGCTTGCTCCACCCGGAAGTGGGGCAGCAAAAGCTGACAGACCCGAAATGGTTGTGAATGCAACTGCAAGGCCGATGGAGCGATATTTTGTCATAAATGCAATCTCTATCTAAATTGGTGATGTGTAATGCCGATCAATCAGTTTACAAATCTCAAACAACTATTGATCACAAAATAAGAGGCTATTCAACAGGCAATATATTATTGGTATTTAAGCAAATTCAGGTGGCCTAAAAAAATAAATAGCTAATATTTTAAGTATTAATTTCTATGGGTTGGCGCTTAATCCGAGTGATGTAAGCAGTCTGATGTTGAACTTGTACTCATAGCTGAATTGCGGTTCAATCTGGGATACATAAGACTGAACCGCAGTCATTCTTTTCGGCTTACCGGTTTTCTATCGCGATAACTTCATGTGTCGATTAACATCCTTATAAAGCAGATAGCGGAACTGTCCGGGTCCACCCGCATAGCAGGCTTGCGGACAGAAGGCGCGCAGCCACATGAAGTCGCCTGCTTCCACTTCTACCCAATCCTGATTGAGCCGATAGACCGCCTTGCCTTCGAGCACATAAAGCCCATGTTCCATCACATGGGTTTCGGCAAAGGGAATGACGCCGCCCGGTTCAAACGTCACAACGGTCACGTGCATGTCGTGGCGCAGATCGTTTGGATCGACAAAACGTGTCGTCGCCCATGCGCCATTGGTGTCGGGCATCGGTGTGGGGGCAATGTTCTTCTCATTCAGGAAAAGCGGCTCCGGCACATCGAGCCCGTCGACATATTCGTAAGCCTTGCGCACCCAATGGAAACGCGCGACAGCGCTTGAATTGTTGCGAAGCGTCCAGCCGCTTTTTGGTGGCAGATAGGCATAACCGCCTTCGGTCAGCACATGATCTTTGCCCGCAAGCGTAACGGTCACTTCGCCTTCAACCACAAACAACACGCCCTGCGCGCCATCATCAAGTTCTGCGCGGTCGCTGCCACCACCCGGTTGCACTTCCATGATATATTGTGAGAAAGTTTCGGCAAAACCCGATAGCGGGCGGGCGATGATCCATAGCCGCGTCTTGTCCCAGAAGGGCAGAAAGCTCGTGACAATATCGCTGAAAGTGCCCTTCGGAATAACCGCATAGGCTTCGGTGAACATGGCGCGATCAGTCAAAATTTGCGTCTGTGGCGGCAGGCCCCCGGTTGGGGCGTAATAATTACGGCTCATGGTCTTATCCTAGTAAAGTGTCTCAGGAAGAATATCTTTCAGCCGCAGCAGCGCGATGCGCTCGACCTGTTCCGATGCGGTTTCCAGCTCCGCTTGCTTGCTGTTTTCAACGCGCCGTTTGAACGCATCGAGAATCTCGTGCCGGTTACGGCCCTTAACCGCGATAATGAAGGGAAAGCCGAATTTCTGCGTGTATGCGTTGTTAAGTTCCGTGAACGTCTTGCGCTCGCTATCCGTCAATGCATCGAGACCGGCAGATGCCTGCTCAGATGTGGATTCCGGCGTCAGCCGCTTCGCAGCTGCAAGCTTTCCTGCAAGATCAGGATGGGCGCGCAGCACGCCAAGCTTTTCATCGTCTGATGCAGCGCGGAATGCGCGAACCAGAACCGTGTGAAGGCCAGACGCAGAATCCGCCAGTTCCGTGAGGCCCATGTCATAGGCGCGTTCGGCAATCCATGGCGAGTGTTCAAAAATGCTGCCGTATCTAGCTACGAAATCCGCCTTGCTGGCTTGCGATGGCAGCACATCGACGGCCTTTGGCTTGTGATGTTCATGCCAGTGCCGCGCAATATCGACACGCTTGGCAACCCAGACCCTGTCATGGCTCTGCACATAATCAAGGAATCGCTCAAGCGCTGCCACACGACCTGGACGCCCAACCAGACGGCAATGCAGGCCAATCGACATCATCTTTGGTGCGCCTTCTGCACCCTCGCGATAAAGCACGTCGAATGTGTCTTTGAGATAGCTGTAGAACTGGTCGCCAGAGTTAAAGCCCTGCGGTGTGGCAAAGCGCATATCATTGGTGTCGAGCGTATAAGGCACGATCAGATGCGGGCCGTTTGGTCCCTTCACCCAATAAGGCAGTTCATCGGCATAGGAATCGGCGGAATAGAGAAAGCCGCCTTCCTCCATCACGAGCTTCAGCGTGTTATCAGACGGCTTGCCCTGATAGATGCCCAACGGACGCGAGCCGGTAATTTCCGTATGCAGGCGCACCGCTTCGCGAATATGTTCGCGTTCGACCTCCTCAGGCACATCCTTATATTCCCACCAGCGCAGGCCGTGGCTGGCGATTTCCCAGTCGGCTTCCTTCATAGCGCTGATGGCTTCAGGATTGCGCTCCATGGCAAGGGTCACGCCATAGACGGTGACCGGCATATTGCGTCGCGTGAAAGCGCGCCACAATCGCCAGAAGCCGGAGCGGGCACCATATTCGTAAATGGATTCCATATTGAGGTTGCGCTGGCCGTCCCATGCCTGAGCGCCGACGATTTCGGACAGCAGGTTTTCAGATGCCGGATCGCCATCGAGAATGCAGCTTTCACCGCCTTCTTCATAATTGACGACAAACTGCACGGCGATATTGGCGCCGCCCGGCCATTGTGGATCTGGTGTGTTGCGGCCATAGCCAACCAGATTGCGCGGATAACTCATATGGTCTTCCCTCGATTATTCATGGTTTTTTCTTATGATAATAAAGATTTACGCAGACTATTCCCCCTCAAAATTTTGAAAGACATCCAACGATTATCATCTTTCCCAAGACAGAGCTTCGGTGAATACTCACAATCGGGAACAAGTGTGGTTTGCAAAGGCTTGAATGTTACGCGAAATAAACCACATAAAAACAATGGCTTGTAACGGTTGCGACGGTGGGCAGATCGAATCGTGCAAGCGGCAGGAGTACAAATGGGTCAGGAAACGAGCGGTCAGGGCCGGTTAACGACGCATGTCCTCGATACGGTGAGTGGCAAGCCAGCGGCAAATCTGCGCATCGAATTGCGCCGCATTGAGAATCAGCAAACGGAAACTTTGCGCGAAATTCGCACCAATGCAGATGGTCGCTGTGATGCACCGCTGCTTACAGGCGCTGCGCTGCATCAGGGTTCTTACGAGCTGCTTTTTCACGTTGGCGAATATTTTGGCAAGAGCGCTGACGCCATTCCGTTTCTGGATGTGGTGCCATTGCGCTTTGGCATTTCCGACGAAAAGGCGCATTATCATGTGCCGCTGCTTGTTTCGCCATTTTCCTATTCAACCTATCGCGGGAGTTAAGCGATATGGGTCAGGCCGTCAGAAACACACTCCGCTTTCTGCTGAATGGCGAGACGGTTGAACTCGACCGCGTTTCGCCAACCGAAACCCTGCTCGATTATCTGCGCCTTTCCTGCAAATTGCGCGGTAGTAAGGAAGGCTGCGGCGAGGGCGATTGTGGTGCCTGCACCGTACTGGTTGGCAAGATCGTTGGTGACGAACTCGTCTATGAAAGCGTGAATGCCTGCATCCGCTTCGTGGGCTCGCTGGATAGTTGTCATGTCGTAACCATCGAGCATCTGCGCGGATCAGACGGCGGTCTGCATCCGGTGCAAAAGGCGATGATCGACTTCCACGGTTCGCAATGCGGCTTCTGCACGCCGGGATTCGTTATGTCGCTTTATGGTCTCTGGATGCGCAATCCAAAGCCTGCCGATGCTCAGATTGAGAAGGCGCTGCAAGGCAATCTCTGCCGCTGCACCGGCTATGAAGCGATCATGCGCGCGGCGCGCGCAATCTCCGATTACGGCACGTTGACCGATGATCCGCTCGCAAGCGAACGCGCCTATGTCATCAGCCAACTTAACGCCTTGCGCGATGGCGCACGGGTTGAAATCGGCAGCGGCAAAGACCGTCTTGTTGTACCTGCCGACCTTGATGACTTTGCCACTATCTATGCAGCCGAAGCCAAGGCGACCATCGTTGCCGGTTCAACTGATGTTGGCCTGTGGGTCACCAAGATGATGCGCGATATTTCGCCGGTGGTGTTCATCGGCCATCTCAATGAACTGCGCACCATTAGCGAAAAAGATGGTGTTATCAGCATTGGTGCGGGCGCCACCTATACCGAAGCCTTCTCATTTTTGGCAAAGCGCATTCCGGCGCTGGGAAGCTTGATCAATCGCATTGGCGGCGAGCAGGTACGCAACATGGGCACCATCGGCGGTAACATCGCCAACGGTTCGCCGATTGGCGACACGCCACCGCCATTGATCGCGCTCGATGCAAAGCTGACGCTGCGCAAAGGTGCTGAGCGTCGCACCATTCCTCTGCAAGAGTTCTTCATCGCCTATGGCAAGCAGGATCGTCAGCGCGGTGAGTTTGTGGAAGCCGTCCATGTGCCAGTGCCTGATGAGCGCAGCCAGTTCGCCATTCACAAGATCTCCAAACGTTTCGAGGAAGATATTACCGCAACGCTTGGCGCATTCCATCTCACGCTTGATGCTCAGGGCAATGTCGCATCCATCCGCATCGCCTATGGCGGTATGGCGGCAACGCCAAAGCGCGCGTTGAATGTTGAAGCAGCCCTTCTTGGCAAGCCGTGGAATGAAGCAACTGTCGAAGCAGTACTCGAAGCCTATGGTCTCGACTACCAGCCTTTGAGCGACATGCGCGCAACAGCCGATTATCGTTTGCTGGTTGCGAAGAATTTGCTCCGCCGTTTCTATGCTGAAACCCAAGGCGAAGCCGAGCCGTTGCGCGTTGTAGCTGCATAGGGAGGATGACATGAACAAGCATCCTGCAAATGAAATCAAAGCGGCACGCATTAAAGGTGGCGTCGCTACCGATCAGCGGCATGATTCAGCGCATAAGCACGTGACGGGCGAAGCGGTCTATATCGACGATATTCCGGAATCCGAAGGCACGCTGCATATCGGCGTTGGCTTCTCGACTGTGGCCCATGCCAAAATCACTGCCATTGATTTGTCCGCCGTGCGCGTGGCCCCCGGTGTGGTCGATGTGCTGACCTATAAGGATGTGCCGGGCGAAAACGATGTGTCGCCATCGGGCATGCATGACGATCCGATTTTCGCGGTCGATAGCGTACAGTTTCACGGTCAGCCGATCTTCGCGGTTGTCGCCCGCACTCGTGATCAGGCGCGCCGCGCAGCCCGCCTTGCCAAGGTCGAATATGAAGAAATGCCGGGCCTGTTCTCGATTTCCAATCTCGATGGTTACAAGGATAAGCTGGTTTTCACGCCTCTGACGCTCAATCGTGGTGATGCTCGCAAAGCCATTGATGAAGCCCCGCGCAAGGTCAAAGCCCGCATGACAATTGGCGGGCAGGATCATTTCTATCTCGAAGGGCAGGCTTCACTAGCCATCCCCGGCGAAGATGAAGACGTAACCATCTATTGCTCCACACAAGGGCCAAGCGAAACACAGCATCTGGTTGCTCATGCTCTTGGTGTGCCGAGCCATTCGGTGACGGTGGAAGTGCGGCGCATGGGTGGCGGTTTTGGCGGCAAGGAAACCCAGGCCAATCAATGGGCAGCGATGGCCGCAATCGCAGCCAAGAAGCACAAGCGCGCCGTGAAAGTCCGGCTCGACCGCGATGAGGACATGACCTCAACCGGCAAGCGCCATGATTTTGTGGTCGATTACGAAGTGGGCTTTGACGACGAGGGCAATATCCTCGGCGTCGATTATCTCTTTGCGCTGAACGCCGGTTTCTCTGCCGATCTGTCCGGTCCGGTTGGCGACCGCGCGCTGTTTCACTGCGACAATGCCTATTTCTTTCCCGCCGTTCATGCGCAATCCGCGCCGCTTTACACCAATACCGTTTCCAACACGGCATTTCGTGGTTTTGGCGGTCCGCAGGGCATGGTCGGTGCTGAGCGTGTGATTGAGGAGGTGGCTTTTGCTGTCGGCAAAGATCCGCTCGAAATCCGCAAGCTCAACTTCTACGATGCGATGGGAACAGACGGCACGCGCAATGTCACGCCTTATCACCAGAAGGTGGAAGACTGCATCATTCAGCGCATTGTGGCCGAGCTTGAGGAAAGCGCTGATTATGCGAAACGCCGTGAGGCAATCCGCGAATTCAACGCGAAAAGCCGTTATGTCAAACGCGGCATGTCACTGACGCCGGTCAAATTTGGCATCTCCTTCACCAAGACGGAATCCAATCAGGCAGGCGCGCTGGTACATGTCTATAATGACGGCTCTGTGCATATGAACCATGGCGGCACCGAGATGGGGCAGGGGCTTCATCTCAAAGTGGCGCAGGTTGTGGCCGAAGAGTTTCAGATTGATCTTGATCGCGTAAAAATCACCGCAACAACCACCGCAAAAGTGCCGAACACCGCGCCGACCGCCGCATCATCCGGGGCGGATCTGAACGGTATGGCGGCACAGGATGCAGCGCGTCAGATCAAGAAACGCCTCATTCATTTTGCAGCGCAGCAATATCAGGTGCCGGAAGATCAGGTGGTCTTCCTGCCAAACCGTATCCGCGTCGGCAATCAGGAAGTCAGCTTCAACGATTTAGTCAAACAAGCCTACATCGGACGCGTGCAGCTTTCCGCATCGGGTCATTATAAGACACCGAAAATCCATTGGGATCGCGCCAAGGGCAAAGGCCACGCTTTTTATTATTATGCCTATGGTGCTGCCTGCTCGGAAGTTTCTGTTGATACGCTGACAGGCGAATATGTGGTGGAACGCACCGATATTCTTCATGATACCGGGCGATCGCTCAACCGCGTCATTGATCTCGGCCAGATTGAAGGCGGTTTCGTGCAGGGCATGGGCTGGCTGACCACGGAAGAGCTTGTCTGGGACGACAAGGGCAGGCTGCGCACGCATGCACCATCGACCTATAAGATCCCTCTGGCCTCGGACCGCCCCAAGATTTTCAATGTAGCACTGACCGACTGGTCGGAGGCTTATGAGCCGACGATCCATCGCTCCAAGGCTGTGGGTGAGCCGCCGCTGCCACACGGCATGTCGGTGCTTTATGCGCTGTCGGATGCAGTGGCGAGTGTTGCCGATTACAAGATCAGTCCGCGCCTTGATGCGCCTGCCACGCCGGAGCGCGTGCTGATGGCTATCGAGCGGCTGCGAAGTCAGAAAGGCTGATGCGATGCTGGGCAGGCGGGACGACATAAGGGCGTTTCTGAATAAGCGGCCCGATAGTGTTCTGATCGAAGTCACCGATGTCCGAGGCTCTGCCCCGCGCGATGCGGGGGCGTGGATGCTTGTCGCCCGCGATATGATTTTTCGCACCATTGGCGGCGGGCAGCTCGAATATATGGCAATCGATCATGCCCGGAAGATTTTAGCGGGCGGCAAAGATTCCCCGATGGATGTTCCTCTTGGCCCCGAGATTGGCCAATGCTGCGGCGGTCGCGTGGCTTTGGGCTTCAAACGCGTAAACCGTGGCCTTGCAGAAGAACTGGTCATTAAAGTTGATGCAGAAATCGCCACTCGCCCACACGTCTATGTCTTTGGCGCAGGCCATGTCGGCGATGCTTTGGCTTATGCGCTGTCGCTTACACCTGTGCGCGTTATTCTGGTCGATACGCGCGAAGTGGAGCTTATGGCCGTCGATGCGCCGGGCGTTGAAACCTGCCTTGCAGCCATGCCCGAACATGTGGTGCGTTCCGCTCCACCGGCAAGCGCATTTATCGTGCTGACCCACGACCATGCGCTTGATTTTCTGATCGTGGCGGAGGCTTTGCAGCGCCGCGATGCCGTCTATGTCGGCATGATTGGCTCAAAAACCAAAAAAGCCACTTTCAAGAATTGGTTGAAAAACGAATTCGGCGACGCTGATTTGTTTGAAAAGCTCGTCTGTCCGGTTGGCGGTGCGCTCGTCAAAGACAAGCGCCCGGAAGTTATTGCCGCACTGGCTGCAGCAGAGGTTCTGACTACTGTGCTGACGTCGAGCAAAGTCGTGCAATTGGTCTAAGCCAGCAATTCCTTGATCTGCCGCTGGCAGCGCTCCGTCATAAAGTCGATGATCAAACGCACTTTCGGGTCCTGAAAACGCTTGTGCGGATAGATCGCGGCAAGCTGGATCGACGCTGGCGGTGTGCTTTCAAGAATCGGAACCAGCCGCCCGTCTCGGATATATTCCTTCACCTCAAACAGCGGTTTGTTGATGATTCCGCGCCCGCCAAGCGCCCATTGCGTCAATACGTCGCCGTCATCGGAGTCGTAAGGTCCGGTGATCTCAAACTTCCGCAGGCCCTCGGCTGTTTGCAGCGACCAGTAGAACTCTTTCGAGCCGGGAAAGCGTAAAAGCAGGCAATCGTGTTGCTCGCTGAGAAGCTCATCGGGCGATTGCGGCGTGCCGCGTTTTGCAAGATATTCGGGGGCAGCGCAGATAACGCGTTCGCAGTTTAAAATGCCGCGCATGCGCAGATTTGAGTTTTCCAGAACGCCCAGCTTGAAGGCCACATCGACGCTTTCGCTCATAATATCGATGTCGTGGTCAGATAGTCGCAGGCGCACTTCTATATCCGGATATTTGTCGTGAAACTCCGGAATCCCCGATGCAATCAGCCTTCGACCCAGCCCAAGAGGGGCGGTAATCCGAATCGATCCCTTCGGATTTTTGGCCAATTCTGCCACCGCTGCTTCCGCTTCATCGACCGCTTCAAGGATCTTTATCGCACCGTCATAAAAGATGCGGCCATGCTCGGTTGGGGTCAATTTGCGTGTCGTTCTGTTGAAGAGCCGCACACCCAAATGCTTCTCCAACTCCTTGATTCGATTGCTTGCAACGGCTGGGGAGGCGCGCTGGTCGCGACCCGCCGCCGATAGATTTCCCAATTCGACGACGCGCACAAATACACGCAGATTATCAAGGTAAGACATGCGTACGTTCCACCATTGTATAGTTTTTTTTGAAAGTGATGGTCTTGATGCGACGTTCACACAGGCGCAAAGCTTTGGCAAATACTAAACTAACAAAATATGGGAACTAAGAATGGGAGTGCCGCATGTATGATCTTGCCGTGGCCTGGGACTGGCTGGGCTTCGCTGCGCGGTGGCTACACGTCGTCACTGCAATCGCGTGGATCGGCTCGTCTTTCTATTTTATCGCGCTCGACCTCGGTCTGCGCCAGCGTCCCGGCTTGCCCGTCGGTGCGCATGGCGAGGAGTGGCAGGTCCATGGCGGTGGCTTCTATCACATCCAGAAATATCTGGTCGCGCCTGCCGAGATGCCTGAACACCTGACATGGTTCAAATGGGAATCCTACGCCACATGGCTGTCGGGCTTCACGCTTCTCTGCATCGTCTATTATGCGGGCGCTGATCTTTATCTGGTCGATCCGAATGTGCTCGATGTCTCTGCAACCACTGCGATTGCCATCTCGATTGCGTCGCTGGCCTTTGGCTGGATCGCCTATAACACCATCTGTAAGCTGATGCTCGGCAAGAGCGATACGCTGCTGATGATCATTCTCTACGTCATTCTGGTGTTCATGGCCTGGGGCTATACGCATCTGTTCACGGGTCGTGCAGCGTTCCTGCATTTGGGTGCTTTCACCGCGACCATCATGTCTGCCAACGTGTTTATGGTCATTATTCCGAACCAGAAAATCGTGGTGGCTGATCTGATTGCCGGTCGCAAGCCTGATCCGAAATACGGTAAGATCGCCAAACAGCGCTCAACGCATAACAACTATTTGACGCTGCCGGTTCTGTTCCTGATGCTCTCGAACCATTACCCGCTGGCATTTGGCACCGAGTTCAACTGGATCATCGCTTCGCTGGTGTTCCTGATGGGCGTCACAATCCGCCACTGGTTCAACACGCGCCATGCCCGCAAAGGCAACCCGACTTGGACATGGCTTGTGACGGTGCTGCTGTTCATCGTGATCATGTGGCTGTCCACTGTGCCTAAAATTCTGACGGGTGAACCGGAAGAGCAGAAGATTTCATCGCTGCAACAGAGTTTCATTTCGGACCCGCACTTTGATAAAGTGCGGGATACCGTTCTCGGACGTTGCGCAATGTGTCATGCTAAGGAACCCGGCTGGGAAGGCATCATCGCGCCACCCAAGGGTGTAGTGCTTGAAAATGATCGGGAGATCGCGGCCCATGCCCGCGAAATCTATTTGCAGGCTGGTCGTTCCCATGCCATGCCGCCTGCCAATGTGACTGGCGTGAGCAATGAGGAGCGCAAGCTTCTCGCTTCCTGGTATGAATCTGCGACTGCTGGAGCAAAGCAATAATGACCAAACTTCTCATCCGTGGCCGTGTGCTGAGTTTTCGTGAAGAACCGCAAGCTCTGGATGATGCGCAATCCTATCGCTATATCGAAGATGGTGCCGTGCTGGTTGAAAATGGCCGCATCGCGCGCCTTGGCGACTATGCAGATGTGAGCGCCGAAGTGGGGCATGATGTTGCGGTTGCAGACCATCGCCCGCATCTTATTTTGCCGGGTTTCATCGATACACATATTCACTATCCGCAGACGCAGGTTATCGCGTCCTATGCGGCTAATCTTCTTGAGTGGCTCAACACCTATACATTCGTGGCAGAGCAGAAATTTGCCGATGAGCAGCACGCGGAATTTATCGCTGAGCGCTTTCTGGACGAGTTAATCCGCCATGGCACAACCACCGCTGTCGCCTATTGCTCGGTGCATCCACAGAGCGTCGATGCCTATTTCCGTGCGTCGCAGCATCGCAACATGCGTATGCTTGGCGGTAAAGTCATGATGGACCGTAACGCGCCGCCAGCACTCTGCGATACGGCACAATCGGGTTATGATGACAGCAAGCAGTTGATTGCCCGCTGGAACGGCAAGGACCGCCTTGATTATGTGATCACGCCACGTTTTGCGATCACGTCAACGCCAGGACAGCTGGAAGCAAGTCAGGCGCTTGCCCGCGAACATCCTGAATGTTTCATCCAGACGCATCTGTCGGAAAATCACGAAGAGATCGAATTCACGAAATCGCTCTATCCGAATGCGCCTGACTATCTTGGTATCTATGAGCATTATGGACTTCTCGGCGAAAAGACTTTGCTGGGGCACTCCATTCATCTTGAAGAGCGCGAAGTGAAAGTAATGACAGAGACCGGTTCGGTCGCGGTCTTCTGCCCGACCTCGAACCTGTTTCTCGGTTCCGGCCTGTTCGACCGTGATCGCCTCAAAGCATCGGGCGTGCGCATGGCAGTCGCAACCGATGTCGGCGGCGGCACCAGCTTCTCGATGCTGCGCACGCTGGATGAGGGTTACAAGGTTCTGCAATTGCGCGGCAACCGTCTCAATCCGTTCCAGTCATTTTATATGATGACGCTCGGCAATGCCCGTGCGCTGTCGATGGAAGACAAGATCGGCACGTTGGAAGAGGGCACAGAGGCCGATATTGTGGTGCTGGATTCATCCGCCACATCAGCCATGCGCCTGCGTATGGCCGCTGGCGCCAATCTTGAGCAGGAATTGTTCTTGCTGCAAACGCTCGGCGATGATCGCGCGATTGTCGAAACCTATGTGGCGGGCAAGCCGCTAAAGGCTGAGTTGGCCTAAAAAATCTCTGGAGGAGGGAGAGGGAGGACCTGCGGCGGAGAAATCTGCTGCGGGTCTTCTTTTTTGTTACATTTCCTCCGGTCGTTTGCCGCCCATCGCATGGGTCAGATCATCCGCCGTTGAACGAATGAGCGGCCCAAGCTGTTCAAGTTTTTGCCGTGGCAGACGCACCGCAGGCCCGGACACGGAAATCCCTGCAATTGCTTCGCCATGCTCGTTGAAAATAGGCGCTGCAATGCAGCGCATGCTAAGCGTGTGCTCTTCATCGTCAATCGACCAGCCGCGAGTGCGGATTGCCTGAATATCTTTGAGCAGTAGAGGCAATGTATCGAGCGTATGCTCAGTAAAATGCTCCAGCACTTTACCCGAAAGCGTGCGCGCAATCTCAGTATCCGACCATGTGGAGAGCACGGCCTTGCCAATGCCGGATGCGTGAATAGGTCCGCGACGACCCGGACGAAAGAAAGCGCGCATCGGTGCATGGCTTTCGACCTGCGAGATGAAAACCACGTCGCCACCATCTTCGATGCCGATATTGGCGGTCTCGCCGCTCGCCTCCATCAATGATTTGAGATAGGGCCGCGCCAGTGTGCCGAGCTTGCGGAAACGCCGAAATGCATTGCCGATTTCAAATGCCTTGACGCCGATGGTCCAGTCGCCGCTTTCCAGATCGTGCGAAACCATGCCGTGATTGGCAAGCGAGGTCAGAAGCCTATGCACCGTGGATGGTGCCATCTGGCTTGCGTCGGCAAGATCGGTCAGCGTCGAACCATCATTTTCAGCAATGAGCGCCAGAAGCTTGAGGCTACGATCCAGAACCTGAACAGATGAGGGTGCTGCATTTTCCGCAGCCTTGCGACCCCGCTTTGCTTTTGTCTGTTCCATACGCCGCCTCCGATTCCCTGCTCACTCATCACTACCGCATCAACGTTCCATCCGAAAGTGCATGCTGATTATCTCCATTTCGTTGAAAATCCTTATTTCCGCATAATGGTATGCATTTCCATTTTTATAGAATAGTTTTTGAATATGGATTATTTTTCCGTTGGAGGAGATCAACATGGCCAGAATGCGTGCAGTGGATGCAGCCATACTTGTGCTGGAGAAGGAAGGGATCGATTGCGCCTTTGGTGTGCCGGGTGCTGCGATCAATCCGTTTTATTCGGCCATGCGGGCACGGGGTTCGATCCGTCATATTCTGGCGCGTCATGTTGAAGGCGCTTCGCATATGGCCGAAGGTTATACGCGCGCAAAGCACGGCAATATTGGCTTGTGCATCGGCACGTCCGGCCCTGCTGGCACCGATATGATCACCGGGCTTTATTCGGCATCCGCCGATTCAATTCCAATCCTCTGCGTTACAGGCCAAGCTCCCCGCGCGCGTCTCGACAAAGAGGACTTTCAGGCAGTCGATATCGCCAAGATCGCGGCCCCTGTTACCAAATGGGCGGTCACGGTTATGGAGCCTGCACTGGTGCCTTTTGTTTTCCAAAAGGCATTTCACATCATGAAGTCGGGTCGCCCCGGCCCGGTGTTGATCGATTTGCCCATCGATGTCCAGCTCGCCGAAATCGAGTTTGACATCGATACTTATCAGCCGATGGAGGCTTACAAGCCATCAGCCACCCGCGCGCAGGCCGAAAAGGCAATTGCGATGTTGAACGATGCGGAACATCCGCTGATCGTTGCAGGCGGTGGCATCATCAACGCCGATGCGTCTGATCTTCTGGTCGAGTTTGCTGAAATCACCGGCATTCCGGTTATCCCAACCCTGATGGGCTGGGGCGTTATTCCTGATGATCATCGCCTGATGGCGGGCATGTGCGGTTTGCAGACCTCGCATCGTTATGGCAATGCCACTTTGTTAGCCTCCGATATGGTGATCGGCATCGGCAATCGTTGGGCCAACCGTCATACCGGCAATGTCGAAACCTATAAAAAAGACCGTAAGTTCATCCATATCGATATTGAACCCACGCAAATTGGCCGTGTGTTCGCACCCGATTTCGGCATTGTTTCAGATGCTGCCAAAGCGCTCAAACTGTTACTGGATGTTGCGACCGAATGGAAGACGGCTGGTAAGCTGCGCGACTGGTCCAGCTGGGCGCTGGAATGCGCCGAGCGCAAGAAAACCATGCTGCGCAAGACCCATTTTGATCAGACACCGCTCAAACCTCAGCGCGTTTATGAAGAGATGAACCGGGCCTTTGGCCGCGATACTTGCTATGTCACGACCATTGGTCTGAGCCAGATTGCTGGTGCGCAGTTCCTGCATGTCTATCGCCCGCGCAATTGGATTAATTGCGGTCAGGCTGGTCCCTTGGGCTGGACATTGCCAGCAGCGCTTGGCGTCCGCGCAGCCGACCCTGATCGCCCGATTGTTGCACTGTCCGGCGATTATGATTTCCAGTTCATGATTGAGGAACTGGCGGTCGGCGCACAGCACAAGCTGCCTTATATTCATGTGGTCGTGAACAATTCTTATCTCGGCCTCATTCGTCAGGCGCAGCGCGGCTTCAACATGGATTTCGAGGTCAGCTTAGCGTTTGATAACATCAACGCATCGGGTGACGCGGAAAAGGGCTATGGCGTCGATCATGTCGCGGTCGCCGAAGGCTTAGGCTGCAAGGCAATCCGGGTGCGAAGCCCGAACCAGTTTGCCGAGAGTTTTGAACACGCAAAGGCGTTGATGGCAGAACATCAGGTGCCGGTTGTGCTTGAATTCATTCTCGAACGTGTCACCAATATCTCCATGGGAGCTGACATCGATCAGGTTGTCGAGTTTGAGGAACTGGCCGAGCGTGGCGAAGATGCGCCAACTGCCATTGCCGTATTGTTAGACTAGATTAAGAGGGAGGCGGAAATGCCAAGATTTGCAGCCAATCTGACTATGCTTTTCAATGAAGTGCCGTTTATGGAGCGCTTTGCACTGGCAGCGAAAGCGGGTTTTAAAGGGGTCGAATATCTCTTTCCATATGACTTCAACCGTCACGAGCTGAAGGCAGCACTTGACCGTCATAATCTGGCACAGGTGTTGCACAATCTTCCCGCAGGCAATTGGGCTGTCGGCGAGCGGGGTATTGCGGTTCTGCCGGGTCGGATTGACGAGTTTCGCCGTGGTGTTGCGGACGCGATTGATTACGCGACTGCGCTCAATTGTTCGCAGGTCAATTGCCTTGCAGGACTTGCGCCGCAGGGCGTCGACCCGGACGCATTGCGCGCAACATTTGTCAGCAATTTGCGGCTTGCCGCGCGCGAATTTGGCAAGCATGGCATCCGCCTGCTGATCGAGCCAATCAACCATTACGACATGCCGGGCTTTTATCTCAACACGGTTGAGCAGGCGGTGTCGATTATCGATGAAGTCGGCAGCAACAACCTGTTCATCCAATATGATCTTTATCACCAGCAGCGCACGCGGGGCGAACTGATCGCCACTTATGAGCGCTACAAGCCGCTGATTGCACATATTCAGCTTGCCGATAATCCGGGCCGTAACGAGCCTGGAACGGGCGAAATCAATTATCCATATGTGTTTGAAGCGCTGAAAAATGCTGGATACAAGGGCTGGATCGGTTGCGAATATAAGCCAAAGACCACCACCGAAGAGGGGCTTGGATGGTTCAAACAGGATGAAGCCGAACGGCTTACCGCATAGGGGGAACGGTCATGACAAATATTGGTTTTATCGGGCTTGGCATTATGGGCAAGCCAATGGCGCAGCATTTGCAAAATGCGGGCTATAAGCTTTTTACCTCTAAACACTCGAAAGCACCCGATAAAGATTTGCTCGATGCTGGGCTGAGCGTACTCGACACCCCAAAGGCAGTGGCAGCGGAATGCGAAACCATCATTCTTATGCTGCCGGATACGCCGCAGGTTGCGGATGTTCTGTTCAGCGAAGGCGGCGTTGCCGAAGGTTTGGGCAAAGGCAAAACGCTCATAGATATGAGTTCGATTTCCCCGATTGAGACGAAAGAATTTGCGAAAAAGGTTCGCGCGACGGGTGCGGAATATATCGACGCGCCGGTGTCGGGCGGCGAAGTCGGTGCGAAGAATGCCAGCCTTTCCATCATGGCAGGCGGTGTGCAGGATGCCTTTGACAAGGCGCTGCCACTGTTAAAGCTGATGGGCAAAAACATCACGCTGGTGGGCGATTGCGGCGACGGCCAGACCACAAAGGTTGCAAACCAGATCATCGTTGCACTCAATATTGAAGCGGTGGCCGAAGCGCTGGTCTTCGCATCGAAAGCGGGAGCCGATCCGGCAAAGGTGCGTGAAGCGCTGATGGGCGGCTTTGCGTCCTCGCGTATTCTCGAAGTGCACGGCGAGCGTATGATCAAGCGAACATTCAATCCGGGTTTCCGCATTGCGTTGCACCAGAAGGATTTGAATCTGGCTTTGCAGGGCGCAAAAGCGCTGGGCGTTTCGCTGCCCAACACGTCAATGGCACAGGAATTGTTCAACTCCTGCGCTGCACACGGCGATGATGGTCTCGATCATTCCGGGCTCGTGCGTGCGCTCGAACGCATGGCCAATCACGATGTGGCTTAATCCTCGAATTTGATTTCTCTGGAGGGGAGAAGATGGAGCTGGCGATCTGGAGGGAGATGGCTGGCTCCATTGCTTTTATAAGCGCAGCACGAAATAGTGTTGTGAAACAATAATCAATATCGGGAATCTCATGACTGCCATCACCGATCCGAAGAAGTTTCTGACCAGCCTGTTTGATGCAGCGGTTGCGGCTGCTGATCCTGAACTGGTTATCCGCGCCAACCTGCCTGCCAAGCCCAAGGGCCGGACGATTGTGATCGGTGCAGGCAAGGGTTCGGCGCAGATGGCAGCCGCATTCGAGCGTGCATGGGCCGAGCGGCAGGAGGGCGAGGACGCACCGATCGAAGGTGTTGTCGTCACGCGTTATGGTTATGGCGCGCCTTGCAACACGATTGAGATCATCGAAGCATCACATCCGGTGCCCGATGATGCCGGGCTTACGGCCTCAAAACGGCTGTTCGATGCCGTGTCCAATCTCACCGAAGATGATCTGGTCGTTGCACTTATTTCAGGTGGTGGCTCGGCTTTGCTGCCTTCGCCGCCAGACGGTCTGACACTTGCCGACGAGACCGCTGTCAACAAGGCTTTGCTGGCTTCCGGTGCGCCGATCTCGGCCATGAATGCTGTGCGAAAACACCTGTCGACCATTAAAGGCGGCAGGCTGGCAGCGCACGCACATCCGGCAAAAGTCTTCTCGCTGGTGGTTTCCGATATTCCCGGCGACAACCCGGCCTTTGTCGCGTCCGGCCCAACCGTGCCTGATGCAACATCTCGCGATGATGCGCTTAAAATCATTGAACGATACAGACTTGAACTGCCCGATGCCGTGCTTGCGCATATCAAAAGCGAGAAATCTCATGCGCCGAAGCCTGACGACAAGGTCTTTGCTGACAACGAAGTGCGGGTGATTGCATCAGCCGCCGTGTCGCTGGAAGCAGCCGTAAAGGAAGCCGAGCGTCATGGGGTCGAGGCGGTGATCCTGTCCGATTCAATGGAAGGTGAAGCACGCGAAGTGGCGCATGTTCATGCGGCAATCGCGCGCGAAGTTGGGGATCGTGACCGCCCGTTCAAAAAACCGATTGTGCTGCTGTCAGGTGGTGAAACCACCGTCACCATCCGCGCCAAAGGCGGCAAAGGTGGTCGCAACAGCGAGTTTCTGCTGGCTTTCGCGCTCGATATTGATGGCTACAGCAATATTCACGCGCTGGCTGCGGATACGGATGGCATTGATGGCTCCGAAGAAAATGCCGGTGCCTTTGCCGATGGCACGACCGCGTCGCGTTTGCGCGATGCGGGTGAGGATGGTGCTGCACGGCTGAACGCCAATGATGCATGGAGCGCATTTGATGCACTCGATGATCTTTTCATGCCGGGGCCGACCGGCACCAATGTCAACGATCTCAGAGCTATTCTCATAGTCGCTTAGCGCTCAAGCAAAGGGGAGCGGCGTTAAGTTATAACGACTCAGAATCCGCAATCGGGATTCTGTTATAACGATTCATCCTTCTTTGCGGGAAAGCGGTCGTCATCAATCAGGATGCGGTTGGCGGCGCCATCCAGATCTTCATACTGACCATTTTTCAGCGACCATAGAAAGCCCGCAAGGCCCAGAACACCCAGGCCAAGCGCAATAGGAATAAGGAAAAGCAGTCCGCTCATTTGTGCGCTTCCTTAAGAACAACAGCAGGTGCGACAGTGTTTTGTACCGGCTGTTTTTGCTTTCCGGCTCTGAGCCGCATGGCGTTGCTCACAACCACAATCGATGACAGCGACATCGAAAGTGCGGCCACCAGCGGCGTGACATAGCCGAAAATTGCAATCGGCACAGCAATGATATTATAGCCGATGGAAAGCGCAAAGTTCTGGCTGATCAACCGGCCCGCTTCTTTTGACACCGCAAATGCCAGCGGCACGGCCGACAGGCTTTCGCGCAGGAACACGAAATCGGCAGCGTTGCGGCCAATATCGGCTGCCGTTGCTGGAGCCATCGAAACGTGGGCCGCCACAAGCGCTGGTGCATCGTTGAGCCCATCGCCGACCATCAGCACCTTGCGGCCATCAGCGGCCAGTCCCTGCACAAGCTGTGATTTGTCAGCAGGCAGAACTTCGCCGCGATATTGGTCAACACCAAGATAGCCAGCAAGCTTCTTCACCGCAGGCAGTTTATCGCCAGAGATAATCTCAAGCTTCAAACCATTACGCTTCAGCGTACCAATCGCGGCGGCTGCATCTTCACGCGGCTGATCTTCAAAGCGGAAAGTTTCAACAAGCGTACCATCGATGGACAGGCAGGTTTCCGGCCCATCTGAAAGACCAGCATTTGCATGGCTGTCCGCCCATTCGCGCTTGCCAAGCCGATAGATCGTGCCGTTCAGTTCGGCTTCAATACCAGCGCCCGGAATTTCCTCAATGCGCGTGAAGGCAGTCATCGGCTTGGCACCGGAAAACAGCGCGAGCGCCCGTGACAACGGATGGCGCGAATAAAGCGAAAGCTCGGATGCAATTTCAAGATGGCTTGGATTAATCGCATCGAGATCAATCAGGCGCGGCTGGCCGAGCGTCAGTGTGCCGGTCTTGTCGAAGACGGCAGTATCGACCTCCGCCATGCGTTCCATGGCCGAGCCGTCCTTGATCATGATACCGTTTTCAAACAGGCGGCGCGCCGCAACCACCTGAACAATCGGCACCGCCAGCGCCAGCGCGCAAGGGCAGGTGATAATGAGTGTGCAGATCGCAATATAGATCGAGCGGTACCAGTCGCCGCCGGTATAAATCATCCAGCCGACAAAAGCCGCAAAGGCAATCGTATGCACCATCGGTACATAAAGCTCCGATGCGCGATCAGCGAGACGGCGATAAAACGCGCGGCCACCCTCAGCCACGTCCATAAGGCGCACCATTTCAGCAAGGAACGAATCCTTTGCTTCAGCGGTTGCACGAATGACAAGCGGTGCGGAGAGGTTCATGGTTCCCGCGCGAATATCCGAGCCGGGACCGACGGGCACCGCATCACTTTCGCCCGATGCAATCGCGCAATCAAGTTCTGAACGACCGTCTTCGACCTTGGCATCCACCGGCACGCGTTCACCGGCGGCAAGAATAATGCGCATTCCGGGGCGGATTTCATTGACTGGCAGATAGTTGCGCTCGTCATTCTCGCCGATCACCACGGCACCGCGCGGGCTTAGTTGCGCGAGACCGCGCACCGCAGAACGTGCGCGCGCACGCATTAAATAGTCGAGTGTGCGGCCAATCAGCAGGAAGAACAACAGCGAAACCGAAGCGTCGAAATAGGCGTGCTGGCCATGGTTCATCGTCTCATAAACGCTCATGCCAAAGGCGAGCGAAATAGCGAGCGCAATCGGCACATCCATGTTGACGCGGCGCGTGCGCAGCGCATTCCAGGCGGAAACATAGAAAATCCGGCCCGAATAAATCAATGTCGGTAAAGCGATCAGACCGGAAATCCAGTGAAACATATCGCGGGTGGCAGCATCCGCACCCGACCAGACGGCAACCGACAACAGCATCACATTGCTCGATGCAAAGGCTGCAACGCCCAGCGCAATCAAGAGCCGCGTGAAGGTCGGGTCTTTGTCCTGCACCATATCGAAAATATGCGCTTCATAACCAAGGCGGCGCAGCGGATCGACGACATCTGGCGGGGTTTCACCGTCCTTCCAGCGAATGGTAACGCGGCGTGCCGTGAGATTAACGCGCACATAGGTAACGCCACTGATCTTGCCGAGCGCATCTTCAATCGTTTTGATGCAAAGCCCGCAATGAACGCCGGGAACCGAGAGATCAAGCTGGCGCAGGCCGTCGCCGAGTGCGCGGCTTGCAACCTGCATTTCATCCGGTGACACCGACTGAATGACAGTGGCTATTTGTGCATTTTCAACGCAGCAACTCATAAAATCCTCCCGTCCTTCACCAGAACGCGGATGATGTGGCGATAAGGGTCTTCAAGTTTGTAATCGTCGCTAGCGACGGCGTTGACTTCCATGATCCACGCGCCTTCATCAAGCGTCAGCGGAGCGCTGAGCAAGCCGTCTTCTGCAACAGCGAGATCCACTTTGGTGTCATGTGCATCGCCGACAGGGCGCTTAAATTCAACTGTGCCGCCAATCATCACAACGGCTTTGCCGTCGCGATCATTCAGGCGCCATGAGAAGACACCTTCTTCGAGCGCTGGCTGCGACTGCCAGCCAAGGGCTGCCTGCTCTTTGCCGGTTTCGGCCTTGTCGTTGAATTCCTGACTGGCGACATAGGTGTTCTTGACAACCAGTCCGCTCCAGCTGCTCACAGCCTTATAAGCCATGGTCATGTTAACCGCGATGATGACACCGAAGAAGGCGAACATAATGCCCAGCATGTGCCATCCGGTGAAGCCATTGGTGGTCTTTGATTTCACTGACATTATCGCTTCTCCCCGATCGTTTCTGGAGCCATGAAGGTTGCTTTGTAGCGTGCATGTTCCGCGCCGTCCGCGTCACGCACTTCGATTTCATAGTCGGAGCGGGGCTCCGTAATGGCATCATGCGGCAGGGTGACGAAAACGCGCAGCGTTTTCAGCCTGTCCGGTTCAACCGGCACATCATAATCGCCGTCTGCGTTGAGGTTTTCATCCTGCACAGTCAGTTTCGCACCGGGTAGCCCTTCAATCGAAAGACGGAAAGTGCGCGGAACCGGGATCATGTTGAGAAGCTTGACCGTGTAGCCGTTGCGGATCGAACCATCCGACAGCAGCACATATTGCGGTGTGCGGTCATGCAACACATTGATGCCAATGCGCTGACGCATCGACAGCGAAATCACCAGCGTGAGGCCAATCAGCGCCCAGACGATGAAGTAGAACAGGATGCGCGGACGCAGGATCTTCTTCCACGACAGATGTTCAACGGTAGAAGATAGCTTGTTCGGTGCTTCATAAACCCGCGCCGGGTTGATTGGTTCTGTACCATTGTTGGTGGCAAGCGCCATGTTCCAGTCGTAGTCGGCAAGTGTTGCATAGGAGATCAGACCGCGCTCTTTGCCGACCTTGTCCATCACATTGTCGCAGGCATCGATGCAGAGCGCGCAGGTGATGCATTCAAGCTGCTGACCATCGCGAATATCAATTCCCATTGGGCAGGCGGCAACGCAGGCATTGCAATCCACGCAATCGCCGACTGTTTCACCAGCGGCTATTGCCTTCTTGGAATGGCGTGAACGGGGTTCGCCACGCCAGTCATTATAGGTTACAGTCAGCGAGTTTTCATCAAGCATCGCTGCCTGAATGCGCGGCCATGGGCACATATAGGTGCAGACCTGCTCGCGCATCAGCCCGCCGAAAACGTAAGTTGTGGCTGTGAGGATAGCGACAGTTATATAGGCGACAGAGGCTGCTTGGCCGGTGACAAAATCGACCAGCAGCGTGGGCGCATCAGCAAAGTAGAAAATCCACGCGCCACCCGTCAGCACACCAATCAGCAACCAGATTGAATGCTTTGTGACACGCTTCCAGACTTTGTCGAAGCTCCATGGCGCTTTGTCGAGCTTCATGCGGGCGTTGCGGTCGCCTTCAATGGCGCGCTCGACAACGAGATAAAGGTCAACCCATACAGTCTGCGGGCAGGTATAGCCACACCATGCGCGGCCCGCCGCCGATGTCACCAGAAACAAGCCAAGGCCCGCCATAATGAGCAGACCCGCGACGTAATAAAATTCCTGCGGCCAGATTTCGACAAAGAAGAAATAGAAGCGGCGATTGGCAAGGTCGATCAGCACGGCCTGATCGGGCGCATAGGGGCCGCGATCCCAGCGCAAAAATGGTGTTAGGTAGTAAATACCCAACGTGATGAACATGATGATCCATTTGAAGCGGCGGAAATTGCCCGTCACACGCTTCGGAAAAATCTTTACCCGTGCCGCATAGAGCGACTTCCCACTTTTGGGGAGACGGGTCTTGGGGGAATTGACTGCCTGAACGTCTATCCGTTCGACATCGTCTGACATTTGCCTTGCTCCTCAAGTGTGACGCCGGACAGACAGAAGCTGGCTTGCCGGTTGTTTCGCACTTGTCTTGATTGAGAGCGGGGTGATTATTCGCCGTCCGTTCTGATGCATTTCTCGTTTGGCTGGCCCCGAATTGCCGTCACGCCGGGGCCAGCTGAAGCTTGGGTATTATTCACCACCGCCGAGCGAGTGGACGAAGATTGCGAGCTGCTTGACGGTTGCATCGCCAAGGCGGGCTTCCCATGCAGGCATCACGCCATGTTTTGGACGCGCAACCTGCTTGGCGATTGCGTCTTCACCCGAACCATAGAACCAGATCGCATCTGTGAGGTTCGGAGCGCCGAATTCGCGCAAGCCCTTGGCATCCGGGCCGTGGCAGACAGCACAGTTTTCAGCGAAAACCTGCTTGCCAGCTGGGATCATGTCCGGGTTATGCGGGGTGCCGGAAAGGCTGACCACATAGGCCGCAACATCGCGAACCTGTTCTGGTTCAAGCACATCGACAAAGGCTGGCATTTCTGAAACGCGGGTATCCGCATCATCGGGCGAACGCACACCATGACGGATGGTGGTGAGAATGTCGTCAACCGAACCACCCCACAGCCAGTCATCATCGTTGAGGTTTGGATAACCCGGAGCGCCTTGTGCGCCGGTGCCATGGCACTGCACACAGTTCACGCGGAACGCAGCCGCACCGCCAGCAATCGCATATTGGCGCAGGTTTTCATCCGCGATGATCTCATGCACATCCTTGGCATTGATCTGGTCCATAATGCCCTGACGATCGGCTGCGATCTGTGCGTTTTCTTTCCAGAAATCGCCACGGCTCGACCATTCATAAAGACCAGCCGTTGAGCTTGAGATCAGCGGCCATGCCGGATAGGCAATCACATAGGCTGCGGCCCAAACGATGGTCGCATAGAAGGTCCACAGCCACCAGCGTGGCATTGGGTTATCGAGTTCCTGAATACCGTCCCATTCATGGCCGGTTGTGGGTACGCCACTGACGTCATCAACTTGTTTGTCAGTCATTTTTGTCGTCCTTGAACGGTATTTCCTTCGCTTCATCGGCTTTCTTTTTGCTTCCAGGACGGAAAGCAAAAAGCACCACGAAGACAAAGAACAGAGCCATCGCAAGCAGGCCCCAACTATCGGCGAAAGTGCGCAGGGTGTTGTAATCCATGGCTAATTCTCCGCGTTATCGTGCTTTGGGGGACTGGTCGTAGGTCGAGAAGTCGACGAGCGTGCCGAGCATCTGGAGATAGGCAATCAATGCATCCATCTCCGAAATGACCTGCGGGTTGCCGTCAAAGTCGCCAACTTTCGCCTTGGGGTAGCGTTCGAGAAGAGCAGTCGTGTCGGCGTCTGGCTCGGCCTGTGCTTTCAAATCAGCGAGCGCGTTATCGACCATCTCTTGGCTATAAGGCACGCCAACAGCAACATTGGCTTTGAGATTGGCCGAAATATCACTGATTTTCAGCGGGTTGTTGAGCAGGAAGCCGTAATTCGGCATGACCGATTCCGGCACCACGTCACGCGGGCGTACCAGATGCTGCACATGCCATTCGTTCGAATAGCGGCCACCGACGCGCGCGAGGTCTGGCCCCGTGCGCTTCGATCCCCACTGGAACGAATGGTCATACATGGATTCCGCTGCCAGAGAGTAATGGCCGTAACGCTCCACTTCATCGCGGAACGGACGGATCATCTGGCTGTGGCAGAGGTAGCAGCCTTCACGCACATAGATGTCGCGGCCTGCGAGTTCCAGCGGTGAATAGGGACGCATCCCTTCCACCTTCTCGATGGTGTTTTCGAGATAGAATAGCGGGGCGATTTCCACGATACCGCCAACGGTTACAACAGCCAGCGAGGCGATCAGCAACAGCGTTGCGTTTTTCTCCAGTGTGGAGTGTTTTTTCAGAAAAGACATAAATCACACTCCTTATTCGGCTGGCTGAACAGCTGCGCCAACCACAGGCTGCGCACCGCCCATAGGGGCTTCCTTGCGCAGATTGCCGCGAATGGTCTGATAGACGTTCCAGGCCATAACCAGTCCACCGGCGAGGTAGAGAACGCCGCCCAGCGTACGAATGACGTAGTAAGGGAACATGGCAGCAACGGTTTCGACGAACGAGTAAACGAGGAAGCCCTGGCTGTCGTATTCGCGCCACATCAGACCCTGCTGGATACCGGCAACCCACATAGCGGCGGCGTAGAGCACAATGCCGAGTGTAGCTAACCAGAAGTGCCAGTTGACCATGCGGATCGAATAGAGACGTTCACGGTTCCACAGCTTTGGCGTCAGGTAATAGACCGCAGCAAAGGTGATCATGCCGTTCCAGCCAAGCGCACCCGCATGAACGTGACCAATGGTCCAGTCGGTGTAATGTGACAGCGAGTTAACCGCTTTGATTGACAGCATCGGACCTTCAAAGGTCGCCATGCCGTAGAAGGCGATAGCAGCAACCATCAGACGGATGATCGGATCGGTACGAACCTTGTCCCAGGCACCTGAAAGCGTCATCAGACCGTTGATCATGCCACCCCATGAAGGCATCCACAGCATGATCGAGAACACCATGCCGAGTGTCTGCGCCCAATCGGGAACAGCGGTATAATGCAGGTGGTGCGGACCAGCCCAGATATAGAGAAAGATGATCGACCAGAAGTGCACGATCGACAGACGGTAGGAGTAAACCGGACGGTTCGCCTGCTTCGGTACGAAGTAGTACATCATGGCGAGGAACGGCACGGTCAGGAAGAACGCCACCGCGTTATGACCATACCACCACTGCGTCACCGCATCCTGAACGCCTGCGAAAGCCGAATAGCTCTTCACGCCCAGGAACGAGACCGGGATCGCCAGATTGTTAATGATGTGCAGCATCGCAATGGTGACGATGAAGGACAGGTAGAACCAGTTTGCCACATAGATATGTGGCTCCTTGCGCCGCAGGACGGTGCCAAGGAACACGGCAAGATAGGCGACCCAGACGATGGTCAGCCAGATATCGACATACCATTCTGGTTCAGCATATTCGCGGCTCTGCGTAATGCCGAGCAAGTAGCCGGTTGCAGCCATCACGATGAAGAGGTTGTAGCCCCAGAACACAAACCATGCGAGATCGCCGCCAAACAGACGCGCGCGGCAGGTGCGCTGCACGACGTAAAACGACGAGGCCAGCAAGATGTTTCCGCCAAATGCAAACACAACGCCCGATGTGTGCAAGGGACGCAGGCGACCGAAGTTGAGATATGGCTCAAAGTTCAAATCAGGGAAGGCGAGCTGTGCTGCGATCAACACGCCGACCAGAAAGCCAACGACACCCCAAAACACGGTTGCAATGACGCCATAGCGGATTGGCCCGTCCATATAGGTCGATGTGTCGACCTTTTTGGGAGACAGGCTGTAATCTGCATTGCGCATCAGCAGAATGGTGAAAATGGCGAGTACGGCGAACAAAATCCACATATGGATTCTGAACAACTCATCATGAGAAAATCCGGCCAGAAGCACGGCAAAAAGTGCTCCCAGACCAGACAGGACTGTTCCAGCGGCGTAGTTCATCTAATCCCCTCGCAGCAAAGTCAGAAGCTGTCCCAAAAAAGACAACTATAGCGATAGGGTCTCTATCGGCTCTTTGTGCGCGAGCGTCATTGATCTAAATCAAACAACGCTAATCGGGCCTGCGACGAATTGGGAGTTTTGGGGAAACCAACAGGCTGCTGTGCTGCGATCAGCTACTTATTCCGCGGCCTGCGCGGAGATAATGACCATGGCGCGCAAGCCACCTTCCGGGCGATTCTGAAGCTGAACTTCGCCACCCATCCTGATTGCGGCCATTTTGACGATTGCAAGGCCAAGACCGCTGCCATTTTCACTTCTGTTGGCACCGCGATAAAAGCGCTCGGTTACGTGTGCCATATCTTGTGGCGGAATGCCGGGACCGTCATCTTCGACTGTGAAAACGACCTGATCGCCCGCCTTTTCGAGGCTGCATCGCACCGAGCCGCCTTCAGGTGAATGGTTGACCGCATTCTCGATCAGGTTGCGCATGGCGAGCGTGAAAAGATGCGGATATTGCATCGTCACAAGCGGTAGATTGTTTGGCAGTTCGATTTTTACGCCACGATGCGCTGCAAGCATACGCATGTCGGTTGAGATCGAAACCAACAGCTGACAGGCGGGTTCTGGTGCCGGTGGCTCCATTTCATCGCCCGTTTCAAGGGCTGCAAGATCCAGCAACTGATTGACGAGACGGCTGGTGCGATCAACACCCGCTGCAATTTGCCGAACTGCATTGATACGCATGGCGTCGTCTTTGGCACCCTCGGCGATTTGTGCCTGAGTCTTCAGACCAGCAAGCGGGGTCTTGAGTTCATGTGCGGCGAAGATCGCGAAATTGCGCTCGCGCTCACGTGCTTCTTCGACGCGATGAAAAAGATCATTCAACGCTGAGACCGCAGGAGCAATTTCTAATGGCAGATTGTCTTGCGGTAATGGTCGCAAATCCCGTGCATCGCGTCTGGACAAAGTGCGAGCGAGGTTGCTCAGCGGGTTAAGTCCGCGCCTGACATAAAGCCAGATCAGCAGGGCCAGAATTGGCAGCATTAACAGCGCAGGCAGGATCACGCCCGTCACCACATTCTGCACCAGTCGTTCGCGCACCGAGAGACTGTCACCAACCATTACACGCAACCCAAGCTTGGTGTTTTCAACGGCAAAAACCCGCCAGCGTTCGCCCGCGACAACCGTATCGGAAAAGCCGTTAGCAACATCGGTCAGCCGCTCGCCCGGAGCGCTTTCAGACCGCCCCACGAGCCTGCCATCAATTGCCCAAATCTGGCAGAAAAGCTGACGGTCATAATGAGGAAAATCATCCATTGGCTTAAATGAGAGCTGTCCGCCATCACCTTCGGGGTTGACCTCAACACGCCGCTCGGTCAGCAGCGAATTGACCATGCGCGCCGCTTCCATCAGGCGTGCATCCAGCACTTTTTCGAGCTTTGATTGGGTGCTCACATGAATCCATATCACAGCGAAAAGCCAGACAAGACAGGTGATGCCGATTAATATTCCGGTGAGACGATTGCGAAGCGAATTCATGCCTGTGCTCCGCCGAGCCTATAGCCGACACCGCGCACAGTTTCGATGAAGCCTGCGCCAAGCTTGGATCGCAGATGATGAATATGCACCTCGACTGCGTTGCTTTCGACTTCTTCTTGCCAGCCATACAATGCTTCTTCAAGCGATGACTTGGAAACAGTGGCGGTTGGGCGTTCCATCAATGCGCGCAATATTGAAAATTCACGACGTGTCAGGCGCAGTGGCTCGCCGTTGAACTGCACTGACATTTCAGCAGGATCAAGCTCCACACCGCGCCATTCAAGGGTGCTGCTTGCGCGCCCTGTACCGCGCCGGGCAATGGCACGCACACGCGCTGCCAATTCATGCAGATCAAACGGTTTGCCGACATAATCATCCGCGCCCGCATCAAGCCCTGCAATGCGCTCGGGCACCTGATCACGCGCGGTTAGCAGCAGAACCGGCGTATCATCGCGGGCCTGTCGCATGGATTTGAGAATGTCGAGACCAGAGCCGTCTGGCAGCATCAGATCAAGCACAACGGCATTGTAGTTTTGCGCAGCAAGCGCGGCATCCGCATCGCCACAACTTGCTACCGCATCGACGGTGAAACCAGCCAATCCCAGGCCCACGGATAGCCCGTCGAGCAAGATTGGATCGTCTTCAACCACCAGAATGCGCATGTTGGTTCCTGCTTTCACCTTGTTTTATTGGTAGTTGAGCTTCTCGCTTCGTCAGCTTAAGGCTGCCTTAAGCTGACAACAGCATTTGCTTTTTACAACCTAATTCATTTTCGAGAATCAGATTATCCAAATGCGCTTTTTCACGATACTCGTCGCTTTTATTTTAGTCGCTCTTTCACCAGCACTGGCTGCAAATCCGCTGCCGGTCGATGATGCCTTTCGTTTAAGTGTTGCGAAGGATGGCGACAACCGGCTTCTGCTGAACTGGCAGATAGCAGATGGTTATTATCTCTATCGCGATCATATCGAAGCCAAAGATGCGAAAGGCGCAGCACTCAGCGTTGATACGCAACCGGGTATTGCCAAAGATGATCCGAATTTCGGGCGGCTCGAAGTCTATTACACACGCACGAGTGCAAGTGTTTCAGCGAGTAGCGAACCCATCGAGCTGACCTATCAGGGCTGTCAGGAAGACGGCATTTGCTATCGGCCTGAAACCCGCACCATTGATCCGGTGACGCTCGCCGTCAGCTCTCAGATGGGCAAGGCGTTGACGCAAAATTCCCCCTTCCAAGCGGGGCCTGCATCCGCATCGCCGACACAGGTTGCCAGCAAAGCTTTCGCGCTTGCCCCCGAAAAGGGCCTGATCGAAAACCTTCTTGAGCAGGGCGGTTCTGCACTGGTGATTGCAGCTTTCCTCGCTTTCGGTGTGCTGCTGGCCTTTACGCCCTGCGTGTTTCCAATCTATCCGATTGTCGCGGGAACGCTGGCGCGAGAAGGTGAAAAACTGACTGCGAAACGCGGCTTTGTTCTTTCCAGTACCTATGTGGTGAGCCTCGCTTTGGGCTTTGCGGTCGTCGGTGCAATTGCTGGCTGGTCGGGCCAGAATTTGCAAATGGTGCTGCAATCCAAATGGATGGCGCTTGCACTGGCTGGCATCTTCACATTGCTTGCTTTGTCAATGTTCGGCTTGTTCCAGCTTCAGCTCCCATCGTCGTGGGTCAGTGCAATCTCGGCTAAAACCGGCCAGCGCACCGGCTCCAAGCGCTCTGCTGCAATCCTTGGCTTTTCTTCGGTTTTGATTGTCGGGCCTTGCGTGACCGCACCTTTGGCTGGCGCACTGCTTTATATTGCGCAGACGGCCAATGTTGCGCTTGGAGCCAGCGCGCTCTTTGCGCTTGGCATAGGCAAAGGGCTGCCACTGATTGCTTTTGCGACGCTGGGTGCTGGCACGCTTCCACGTGCTGGAGCATGGATGGAGGCGGTCAAACAAGTGTTTGGCTTTGGTTTTCTTGCCACGGCCATTTTCATGGCTGCACCTTTGCTGCCATCAGGCGTGGATATGGTTCTGTGGGCTTTGCTGCTGTTTGGCGTGGCGTGTTTCGCTTTTATCAAAATCCCGCACCGCAACCTTGTTGCGCGCACGATTGGAACGGCTGCGTTTGTCTATGGCGTTATTCTGATGGTGGGTGTTGCGTCTGGCGGTCGCGATCCGTTGCAACCGCTGGCAGCATTAGCTAATCGAGATGTTAACCATAATTCAGCCGCGTTGCGATTCGCGCCGGTTGAAACGGTTTCTGCCCTTCAGGAAAAGCTGGACGCGGCGCACGGCGACAAGCCGACGCTGGTCTATTTTACGGCAGACTGGTGTGTCAGTTGCTCCGCGGTGGAGCGGCGCGTCCTGCCGGATGCAGGTGTGAAGAAAGCGCTTGGCGGATATCAGCTTATCAAAGCCGATGTCTCGGACCTTAATGCGGGCAATGCCGATCTGATGGCGAGGCTCAAAGTGGCAGGTCCGCCGACCATGATTTTCTTCAACAATGCCAGCAGAGAGCCTGAAGGTACACGATTGGTTGGCGATGTTTCGTCAGCAACGATTGAGCGTTCGGTTGGGCTTCTGAATAGCACGCAGAAGCAGGGCGGCGCTTTTAATTAGATATGGCTTGGGCAAAGTAGGGTTGGGGAAATTGACGACATATTATCAAAAAGAGAAGGCTGCACGCTCGCTGGCGCGGCTGGTTTTTATCAGCCTTCTGCCATTTGCAGTTGCGGCCTGCACCACAACACAAGACAGGCCTGTTGTTGTTAACATGCCTGAACCAGTGGTCATGGCACCTGAGCCGGTGGCAGTTACACCTGTCTTGCCGGAGCCGGAAATCCAGACGGCAAAGAGCGAATATGAAGTGATGTATGGTGCTGTCACTGACGGCGGTAATCACATTGCAGCACTTGATCTCAGTAAAATTGCCGAACGCAATCTGCGCAAACAGGTTGATTATCAGACCAGCCATCCGGTCGGCACCATTATCGTCGATCCTTATGCGCGTTATCTCTATCTCGTGCAGCCCGGTGGCAAGGCCATGCGCTATTCTGTTGGGGTGGGCCGCGCAGGGCTGACTTTCAGCGGTGAGGCGCAGGTCGCTTACAAGGCACAATGGCCACGCTGGACACCAACGCAAAACATGATCAAGCGCAATCCCGATCATTATGCAAAATACGCCAATGGTCTGGAAGGCGGCATTCGCAACCCGCTTGGCGCACGTGCGCTCTATCTTTATCGCGATGGCAAGGACACGCTTTATCGCATCCACGGCACCAACGAACCCTGGTCAATCGGCAAGGCCGCTTCGTCGGGCTGCATCCGTCTTTTCAATCAGGACATTCTCGATCTTCACAAGCGTGTTTCGGCTGGAAGTCGCGTTGTTGTCCTGAGCAAGTCTCAATCCGGTCAAGGAGAAAGCTAATGATGAACCGCCGCCAGATGCTCGCTACAACAGTAGCCGGAGCCGCAACACTTGCATTTTCTGGCGGCGCGAGCTTCGCCCAGCGCGCACCGAGCGTCGCCGAAGTCCTTTATGACACCGAAATCCCGGTGCTCGGCAATCCGAAAGGCGATGTGACTATCGTTGAGTATTTCGATTATCAGTGTCCCTATTGCAAAAAGGGCCATGCTGAATTGATGCGCGTTGTCGAGAAAGACGGCAATGTTCGGCTGGTGCTGAAAGACTGGATTATCTTCGGCGATAATTCCTCCTATCCGGCGCGTCTGGTGCTGGCGGCGGAAAAGTCGGGAAATTACGTCAAAGCTATGGAAGCCATGATGCAGACGCCGGGACGTCTGACAAAAGACCAGACCGATGCGGCTTTGAAAAAGGCTGGCCTTGATCCCAAGAAGCTCGAAGCTGACTATAAGGCCGATGCAGCGCGGATCGACGGCATTCTTGAGCGCAACATGGAACAGGGCGAGGCGTTCAATTTCAGTGGTACGCCGTCTTTCGTCATCGGCACCCGTCTTTACGGCGGTGTGATGAAAGAGCAAAATCTGATCGATGCGATCAAAGAGGCACGTAAGGCTTAACGCGGTCGTAAAATTTGAAAGCAAGCAGCGGAGTGTTGTTTCTCTTGTAAGGGAATAGCTTTCCTTCATAGTAAGAAGGGAAACGGACATGAACCTGATGACATTGACCCACAGCACAGATGACAGCCGCTGGAGACAAGTGCTTGCGCGGGACAAGGCATCGGACGGTGAGTTTGTCTATGCCGTCCGCACGACGGGCGTTTATTGCCGCCCGTCATGTCCTTCGCGACGTGCAAAACGCGAAAATGTCCAGTTCTTTGCTGCTTGCGACGATGCGGAACACGCAGGTTTTCGTCCCTGCATGCGCTGCAAACCGCATGTTGATGCAACGCTTGAGACACAAAACACTGCGCGTTATGCCGATATGGTTTCGCTTGCTTGTCGTTTCATTGAGAATGCTGAAGAAGTCCCGGCGCTTGAAGACATTGCCCGGGCCGTTGGCGCAAGTCCGGCGCATTTCCATCGCATTTTTAAAAGCTTTACCGGCCTCACGCCCAAAGCATATGCCGATGCGCACCGCGCCGACAAAATGCGCGCCGTCCTCAAAGAAACCAGTCGTGTTACCGATGCAATCTATGAGGCGGGCTATAATTCCTCCAGCCGTTTCTATGAGGCCTCAGACAAGATACTCGGCATGAAGCCAAAAGCTTTCAAATCTGGTGGCGAAAGCGAAACTATCCGCTTTGCGATTGGTCAATCTGTTCTTGGCGCGGTGCTGGCGGCGGAAAGCGGCAAGGGTGTTTGCGCTATTCTGATGGGGGATGATCCGCAGGAATTGATTGACGATCTGGAGAAGCGTTTCCCCAAAGCAAAGCTTGTCGGTGCGGATCGTGACTTCGAAGATCATATCGCGCAAGTGATCGGCTTTGTCGAAAATCCCGGTATCGGTTTTCATCTGCCACTTGATTTAAGAGGCACAGCCTTTCAGCAGCGCGTCTGGCAAGCCTTACGCGAAATCCCATTGGGTAAAACGGTGAGTTATAGCGAGCTTGCTGAAACAATGGGGCTGCCAAAGTCGGCACGCGCGGTCGCTCAAGCCTGCGGTGCAAATAAGATCGCTGTTGCTGTTCCCTGTCATCGCGTGGTGCGTCATGACGGTGGAATTTCCGGCTATCGCTGGGGGGTGGAACGCAAGCGCGAATTGCTCGAAAAAGAGCGTCAGTCATGAAAGAGAAACTGGCCTCTTACGACTGGCAGAAAATTGCAGATGAGCTGGATCAGTTTGGTGCTGCAACACTGGAACAGTTCTTTTCCAAAGAGCAGTGCAGTGAGATCAGCGGTTTTTATAACAATTCTGATGCGTTTCGCTCGACAATTTCAATGGCGAGGCACGGGTTTGGGCGCGGTGAGTATAAATATTTCGCCTATCCACTCCCAAAGATCATCGGTGAATCCCGCAAGGAGTTGTATGGGCGTCTAAGCCCTATAGCTAATCGCTGGAGTGAACGTCTCGGAAACGGAGTGGAATACCCCGAGAATCATGAGGAATATCTCGCGAGGTGTCATGCTGCTGCGCAAACGCGCCCGACGCCTCTCATCCTGCAATATGTGACGGGCGATTATAACTGCCTGCATCAGGATCTTTACGGCGATCTTGCTTTTCCGCTTCAGGTAGCGGTGCTTTTGTCGCAGCCAGGTGAAGATTTTACGGGTGGGGAATTTGTGCTCACAGAGCAGCGTCCACGTATGCAAAGTAGGGCGGAAGTCGTTCCTTTAAGGCAGGGAGATGCTGTGATCTTTGCAGTAAACGACAGGCCGGTCCGTGGCACGCGTGGCGATTATAGAGTTAAAATGCGGCACGGCGTCAGCCGTTTGCGTTCAGGCAAGCGTCATACGCTGGGCATTATATTTCATGATGCACAATAAGGGGTTGCAACGTTTTTGCGGATGGCTTTTGATCGCAATACGAGATCAAAGGAGTCGAAAATGAGCGTGACCATCTACGGTATTAAGGCCTGTGACACGATGAAGAAGGCCCGTAGCTGGCTTGAGGATCATGGCATTGAATACAGCTTTCACGACTACAAGAAAGAAGGTCTGGACGCTGCAACAATCGACCGGTTTCTCAAGGACATAGAGTGGGAAAAGCTGCTCAATCGTGCGGGCACAACCTTCCGTAAATTGCCAGAAGAAGAGCGCCAGAATGTCGATGCTGCTAAGGCGCGCGCGTTGATGCTGGCACAGCCTTCCATGGTGAAACGCCCGGTTCTTGATAAGGACGGCAAGCTGACGGTCGGCTTTAAACCGGATCAGTACGAAGATTTTTTCAAGGCTTAACTTATTGAAAGCCTGCCATAAATTCTATCTCTGAATATGACGGATAACAGGGCAGGCCATTCATGCATCAACGGCTTAACAGAGTTTTTCAGCAATGGTCGGTGAGTTGGCGCGATGCGCTGATCGCTTCCATTGGTGGTGCGGTTGCATGGCTTATCTGCCAGTGGATGCTTGGCCAGCCGCGCCCTGTTTTTGCGATGGTGACGGCGGTTATCTGCCTTGCGCCGAACCTGCCCAATCATGGCAAACAGGCGATTGGCGTCATCGCGGGCGTGACCACCGGTGTGATTGTCGGTGAGTTATCTCTCTTCGTGCCGGATACGATCATGGTCCTGCATATGAGCATTGCCACTTGCGTCGCTATGGTGATTGCAACGACTTTTGGTCTGGCTCCTGCCATCGCTATTCAATCAGGCGTTTCGGCTATTCTTGTGCTGGCTATGGGACCGCAAGTCGCTGGAATGACACGGCTTATTGATGTTCTGGTGGGGGCGGGTGTTGGGCTGTTGTTCAGCCAGATATTGGTGACGCCCGATCCTGTCAGGCTGATTGATCGCGCCGTTCGCGGCTTGGTCGATAATATCCTGAAAGGTCTCAAGCAGTCGGCAACTGCGCTGGAAAAGCGTGATGTTGTGCATGCGCAAAGCGCAATCAATCAGTTCACGCGAGCGCAACGAGCGGTCAATGCGCTAGGCGACGGCATAGCATTGGCTCGTTCCAATGCCCGCTGGTCATTGCGTGGGCGGCTTGTCGCGCGCGAAGTCAGCGAAATGGCAGGTCGCTATGATCGCCGCGGCATTCGTCTGTATGCATCCGCCTTGCTGTTCGGCGAAGCGCTTGGCAATGCGCTACGCAAGAAAGAAGCTCAGCCGCCTGAGTGGGTTGCGCAGTCTCTGCAAGCAGTTATTCATAATTGTAATCTCGAAGAGGGGGAGGTGCCGGAGCGTTTGCCACCTGTGCCACAAGACATTGATTTTAGCTGGCGCGATACGGCTTTTCGCTTGCAGTCGGTCAATGAAACGCTGTTGCACTTTCTGCATTCCGCCCAACCGGATAGCGTTCCGGTGCGCAAGCCGATGCCGGAAAGTTGAACTGAATTTCTGTGATTGATCCCATCAGAAAAATTCAATTGTATGCCAAGAAACGAAGCGTATTTTCCGCGTCATGAATAAGACAATCCCCCAGATATACAAGCACACATCTGCCCTTCGCTATGCCCTTGGCGGCTTTTTTGCCATGATTGCGGTGATGGGCATTGGCCGTTTCATCTACACACCGATCTTGCCCGGTATGATGGTAGATGTAAGCTTCAATGCTGCTGATGCAGGCTTTATCGCTTCGGCCAATTACGTGGGTTATCTGCTCGGAGCGATTGTTGCGGGCTATGGCTGGTCAGCGGGAATCGAGCGCGCAAGTGTGTTGACTGGCCTGATTATCAGCGCCGTCCTTTGTGCGCTCATGGCGATGGTCGATGGCGTCTGGCTTTTCTCAATCATTCGCTTTGCAGCCGGATTTATCAGCGCTGTAACAATGATTTTAGCCACTGCAATTGTGTTGAGTCACATCACGAAGGCGGAAAGGCCGGGGTTTGGAGCACTGCATTTTGGCGGTGTGGGTGCTGGTATCGCGCTGTCTGCCATTATGGTCGCAGCGGTCCGTTTTCTCGGCTTCGACTGGCGCGCCGACTGGATTGGTGCGGCTGTTTTAAGTGCAGTTCTGGCTGTTTGCGTGGTCTTTTTGGTTAAAGAAGGCCCGATTGGCGGGAATAATGGTAAGCGTGAACCTGCGCTGCCGAATAGCTTTGCTTTCAATGCGATAGCGCTCGCTTATGGCATTTTTGGCTTTGGCTACGTGATCACGGCAACTTTCATCATCGCGATTGTCCGCGCCAATGAGGGCGGTGGATTGATGGAAGCAGGCGTGTGGGTGCTGACGGGGCTTTGTGCTGCACCATCGATTTGGTTGTGGTCGCCCGCGATCCGCAAATTCGGTCTGTTTACAGCCTTTGCAATCACGGCCCTCATTGAGGCGGTGGGTGTTGCGGCAAGCGTTTTGCTTTCTCCACCTTGGGGTCCACTGATTGGTGGCGCGCTGTTGGGTATAACTTTTATGGCGCTGACTGCATTTGGCCTTCAGGCTGCCCGTGTGCTGGCACCTCAATCACCAAAACGTGCTCTGGCGCGCATGACAGTCTGCTTCAGCATCGGTCAGATTGCTGGACCGCTGGTCGCAGGCTTTATGGCGCAGCACTTTGGCTCGTTTACACTGCCCAGCCTTGTTGCGGCCTTTGCATTGGTTGTAACAGCCGTGATCGGCCTCGCTGCTGGCAAAGCTGCCAAGTGACGGGAAACCTTACAATTATTTAACTGGCAAATATGAGGTCGCAGGAGTTAATTGCGAAAACATTGATTTTTGGAATTAACTCCGATGTTCGTATCCTTTTTCCCGCGCCCGAAGCTATTCTTCTCTTCTGTGTTGTTCTGGAGCCTTCTGGCGGTGCTGGGATGGTATCAGGGCGGTGCAAACCTTGGACATCTGATTGGTTTGCCGCCTGCTGCCGTTGATGCAGCCCCGATTATTGGTGCTAGCGTTTTCTGGTCAGCACCTTTTCTGTGGTTCTATATATATTTCGCGGTGGCGGTTTTTGCGTTTTACGCTTTCTGGTCCTTATTCGCCCCACATCGTTGGCAACGCTGGTCGATTTTGGGTTCAGGTCTTATCCTGTTCACGACCTATTTCAGTGTGCAGGTCAGTGTCGCTGTCAACGCCTGGTATGGTCCGTTCTACGATATGGTGCAGAATGCACTGGCCAAACCGGGAGCAGTTCAGGCAGCAGACTTCTACTGGAGCATGCTGGATTTTGCGGGTATCGCCTTTATTGCCGTAACGATCAGCGTGTTGAGCGCGTTTTTCATCAGCCATTATATCTTCCGCTGGCGCACGGCGATGAATGATTTTTACATGAGCCATTGGCCAAAACTGCGCTCGGTTGAAGGTGCAGCGCAGCGTGTGCAGGAAGACACGATGCGGTTTTCTACTACGCTTGAGCAGCTTGGGGTGAACCTGATCAAGGCTATCATGACGCTGATCGCGTTCCTTCCCGTGCTGTTTTCATTCTCCGATAAGGTCAGCGAATTGCCGATCATCGGCATGGTGCCTCATGCGCTGGTTTGGGCTGCGATTATCTGGGCGCTGTTTGGCACGGGCTTTCTGGCGCTGGTTGGCATCAAGTTGCCGGGACTGGAATTCAACAATCAGCGTGTGGAAGCTGCCTATCGTAAAGAGCTGGTCTATGGCGAGGATCATACGGATCGCGCGCATCCGCTGACCATGGGTGAGCTGTTCTTCAATGTCCGCCAGAACTATTTCCGGCTTTACTTCCACTACGTCTATTTCAACGTCGCCCGTATCTTCTATCTACAGGCCGATAATATTTTCCCGACGCTTATTCTGGTTCCGTCCATTGTTGCTGGCAAACTGACTCTGGGTCTGATGAACCAGATACTCAACGTGTTTGATCAGGTGCGTGGCTCGTTCCAGTACCTGGTCAACTCATGGACGACAATTATCGAACTTCTGTCGATCTATAAACGTCTGCGCGGCTTTGAAGCGGTGATCTATGATGAGCCTTTGCCGACGCTCGATCAGGAAAACCTTGGCCTGACGTCATAATGCCTGGGAGTTGCTTTCGGGCGGGTTACCGCCCGGAGCGCCAATGCTGTTGAGATAATCATTATAGGTTGTGCATTTGACGTCTGGCTTGTTGCAGACTTCGGACACAAGCCGTTCCATTGCACGCCAGTATGCACCGTCATTCATCAGCACAAAATGGAAACCAAGCTGGAGCGGGATGCGCTCGCCATCATATTGTTTTTCAAACGCGGCACGGAACGCATTATAGGTGCGTTCTTCAAACTGTGCGGCCTGTGCAGGCGCTTCCTTGCCCTTGGAATGGCGAACATAGAGATTGTAATCCATGCCAACGATAGGCCGCTGTGATGGGCCTTCGGGAATAAGCGGCAGACCAAAGGAAGCAAATGCGCCGCTGATCTGCGGCAGTTCGGGCCCGCGCGTGATGGATGATGCCTGATAACGGAACCCTTCCGATTTCAGTGCATCCTGCACAGGTTTTGATGCCGCAAGATAGGGGGCACGAAAACCATTAATGCCGTGGCGTGCCAGTTCTTGCCAGCCTTCCGGTTCGCCTTCAATGCCGTTATTCTTGTAGGCATCGGCAGTAATGCGGCGAAATTCTTTGATTTCCTTATCCCAGTCGGCGGTTGACCAATCGGTTCCGTCAAAATGGCCGCAGCCATGACTCGCAATTTCATTGCCTTCGAGATGCGCCTGCCAGATATTGCCAAGCCGCGTCACAACTTCATCATGGCTCAAAGCAAAGCCGACATTGGACGCACCGGCGCGCTTATGCGGCGGCTGGTAATCGCGGCGACTTTTCTTTTCCATCAGGAAAACGCAGGACAGAAAATAGGTGAAATGCGCATTGTTGCGTTTCGCCAGTTCCCGCGAGCGGGTCCATAGCTTGTTGTCATGCGCGCCATCAAACGAAATCAGCACATATTGTGGCTTGGACGTTTCCGCCTGAACCGGATTTGTGACAAAGGCAAGTGATGCTGAAAGGGCGACAATGGAAGAAAGAACACGCATGGGATGATGAACGCCAGTATGGGGGGAAAGGTTGCGTCAACGCATGTCGCGGAAAAGTGGGAACCGGTTTTCCGATAACGACATGCGCAAAATAAAATAGCTAAAGCGAGTGGGTGGATAGGAGTAGCCGCCACAAGCTTTAGCTGTTGAATAAGGCAAAGCTCAGACACAAATACAGATTGTTCGGTTAAGGTGCAGCTTATTTCGCTCTCGGGTCTTACATCTCAAGCGAATTCCGATTAAAAGCGCCAGAACATACAAATTAAGATCAACGGTTTTAAGAGCGCGGCATTATACATAATGCGCTCCACTCAGAGTGGCAGGTCCATGGCAGACGACAGTTTCATCCGCGAGGTAAACGAGGAACTCCGTTCGGAACGGGCGAAGCAAGTTTGGAAAAACTTTGGCCCCATCGTTATCGGTGCGGCTGTTGCAATCGTTATCGGTACAGCTGGCTGGGTTGGCTATCAGCACTGGGCTGATGGTAAGGCAAACGCGGCTGGTGACAAGTTCCTCGCAGCGCTTGATCTGGCCGCAGCCGGAAAGAACGATGAGGCAATTGCAGCGCTCGATGATCTGGAAAAGACCGGCTACGGTTCTTATCCGGTGCTGGCACGTCTGCGTTCGGCTTCGGTCTTGGCTGCAAAGGGTGATGCGACTGCGGCTGTTGCAGCCTTTGATGCGGTTGCCGCTGATAATGCAATTCCAGCGCCGATGCGTGATATAGCGCGCCTGCGTGCAGCTTATCTGCTGGTTGATTCTGGTTCTTATGATGATGTCGCAAAGCGCGTTGAAACGCTTTCGGCAGATGGCAATCCAATGCGCTCCAGCGCGCGCGAGACGCTCGGTCTTGCAGCATGGAAGGCAGAGCGTTTCGACGATGCTGCCAAGCTCTATCAGCAGATTGCCAATGATACACTGGCCCCGGCGAATATCCGCCAGCGCGCCAACACAATGCTTGATCTCATGCGCGGCGCTGGCATCACTGTGCCAGAAGCTCAGGGCTGAGCTACACTAATTTCGGAGTAATACGAACCTATGGGTTTCACTCTCGCCATCGTCGGGCGTCCCAATGTCGGCAAGTCCACACTGTTTAATCGCCTCGTCGGCCGTAAGCTGGCGCTGGTCGATGACTTGCCGGGCGTTACGCGCGACCGGCGCATTCATGATGCAAAGCTCTATGATCTGAAGTTTCAGGTTATCGATACGGCTGGTTTGGAAGACGCTGCCAATGACAGTCTGGAAGCGCGCATGCGCGCACAGACCGAAGCAGCCATTCAGGAAGCCGATGCGATCCTCTTTGTCGTTGACGCCAAAGCCGGTGTAACGCCGACTGACGCAACCTTTGCAGAACTGGTCCGTCGCTCGAACCGTCCAGTTGTGCTGGTGGCAAACAAATCAGAAGCACGCGGCGCACAGTCGGGTCTTTACGATGCGTTCCAGCTTGGTCTGGGTGAGCCTTGCGCGATTTCCGCTGAACATGGTCAGGGCATGCCTGATCTGCGTGATGCGATTGTCGAGCTTTTGGGTGAAGAGCGCGTTTTCGCGGATGAACGCGAAGAGGAAGAAGCCGACGAAGTCTTCACACCAAAGGCTGTTGGTGAGCTGATCGGCGACGACATCGAAGACCCGGATGAAGAAGAAATTCCGGCTTACGACACGACCAAGCCGCTGCGTATTGCCATTGTCGGACGTCCGAATGCAGGCAAGTCGACGATGATCAATACGATGCTTGGCGAAGACCGTCTGCTGACAGGTCCGGAAGCTGGCATCACACGCGATTCGATTTCGGTCGATTGGGAATGGCGCGGCCGCAAGATCAAGCTTTATGATACCGCTGGTCTGCGCCGCAAATCACGCGTTCAGGAAAAGCTTGAGAAGCTTTCGGTTGCCGATGGCTTGCGCGCTATTCGCTTTGCTGAAGTTGTGATCATCGTTCTCGATGCGACGATCCCGTTTGAAAAGCAGGATTTGCAGATTGCCGATCTGATTATCCGCGAAGGCCGTGCGCCGATCATCGCGTTTAACAAGTGGGATCTGATTGAAGACCGCCAAATGGTTCTGGCTGATCTTCATGAAAAGACCGCACGTCTACTGCCGCAGGTGCGTGGTATCCGCGCTGTGCCTATCTCTGGCGAACGCGGTCAGGGTCTCGACAAGCTTATGGAAAACCTTGTCAAAACCCATGAGATCTGGAACCGCCGTATTTCGACGGGTCGCCTCAACCGCTGGCTTGCTGGCGTTATTGCACACCAGCCACCACCGGCTGTTTCTGGTCGCCGCCTGAAGGTCAAATATATGACGCAGGTGAAGACCCGTCCTCCGGGCTTTGTCGTGAACTGTTCGCGCCCTGATGCGATGCCACAGTCTTACGTGCGCTATATGGTCAATGGTCTGCGTGAAACTTTCGATATGCCGGGCGTGCCGATCCGCTTGTCGCTGACGACATCGGAAAATCCGTTCGCAGGTCGTGCAAAGAAGAAGAAATAAGCAAAAGCCCGGTCGCGAGACCGGGCTTTTCTCTTACTTGGGCTTGCGTGTAGCCAATCCTGCGGAAGCAACCCCCATCACACATAGAGCCGCAATGCCAAGCGATACGTTGCTCGCGGCGTTAAGCGCCGTGCCATCGCCTGCGCTCATCAAAGTCCCGGCGAGTGCGGATGTGATCGAGAACGCGATGAGCTGCGTGGTTGTGATTGCGGCTGCCGCTTTGCCGCCCTCAGCCGGATCGTTGGTACTGCTCATGGCTGCAACGCCAAGCAGGGGCCACGAGATGCCAATGCCGATACCCGCAACACCAAGTGCCAGCGTCCACAACAGAATTGTCGGCGTTGATGCCTGATCGGTGAGGAGCAGGCTAAAGGCAATCAAGCCAACTGCCAATAACAAAGGGCCGAGACGAATGGCACGGCGGCGGGTTGTTTTTGAATTGATCGATACTGCAAAGAGCTGTGCAATTACCCAAGCGAGTGACAGAACTGCGCCCAATAGTCCGGCAAGCAGTGGGCTAAGACCTGCGAGTTGCTGACTGAATAGCGGAATGAAATTTTCGAGCATGACGCCAGCACTCAATGCCGCGACGGTCAGATAAGTCCATTTGAGTGAATTGCCCGGCAGATAGGTTATGCGTGGCAGGATCGTGTTTGTGGCACTGCGTTCAATCAGAACGAAGACGATCAGCAGCATAATTCCAATGCCGATTGTAATCAGTGTCGGTAGACCGATTGGCAGAACAGAGCTGATGCTGATCGTAATAATTGCAAGCAATAGTGGGACAAGCGAAGCAAAAGGTATTGGCGCGCGATAGCCGCTTGTCTTGGCCTGTCTGAATGACCCGCGGGCAATGAGCGCCAGCAGAAGTGCGGCCACTGCCAGTGCAGCATAGGCCCATCGCCACAAACCAAATTCTGCAAACAAGCCACCTATTGACGGGCCGAACAGTGTGCCAACCCCCCACATTGCAGAGACAATACCCGTCGCCCGCGCCCAGAGCTTTTCAGGCAGGGCAGATCGGATCACCGCATAGCCAAGACCGGCCAGCAGGCCGCCTCCCAGCCCCTGAATAATGCGGGCCACTATCAACAATTCCATTGTCGGGCTGATCGCAGCGCCGAAGGCTCCAAGAGTAAATATTGTGAAGGCGATGACATAGGCCGAAGCTGCACCTTTCCAGTCGAGTACGCGGCTGACGAAAAGCGATGCAACAATGGCTGCAATGACAAAACCTGTTGTAACCCAAGCGTAAAACTGTTGCCCGCCAATATCCATCACGATGGAAGGCATCAGTGCTGCCGTGAAATAAAGGTTCATTGCATAGAGCAGAATGCCGCCCGCCATGACAGAAACAACGGCGAGGTGCGGGCCTGAAAAGAGATCAGCCCAGCTGGCTGAGGACGTGTCGAGGCTTCCGGCCTCGTGTGAGAGTCCAGTCATTGTAGTTCTCCATAATGCAGAGCTTGAATTAGTTTTGTGAGCCGTCTCGTTGCGACAAAAATAGCACCAGCAGCGACACGGTGAGCACGATCAGAGGTGCAATCGCGTGATCATATTCGGCGTGAAAAAGCGTTGTGAGACTTGCTGCGACCATGACCAAAGCGCCAATTGCAGCGCCGGTTTTGCGTGTAGGTGGGTTGATTAACAATGCTGCGGCCGCCAATTCCAGCGTAGCGGTTATATAATGAAACCAGTCCGGATAGCCCCAGCGGGCATAGGAGGCCGCGTTCTGCGGTGAAAGCAAGAAATTGCCATAAGCGCCGAACACGAAAAATGCAGCCAGCAAGAATGCAAGGCCAGTGGTGAAGACGGAGCGGATATTCATGATGCGAATTCTCAGATTGGGCATGACAAAACCCATCACCCGAATTGAGATTTTCGGGCGTGACATTTCGTCTGGACTTCTGTTTTAGATGGTTCTGCCGAGGCAGAATGTTATATTCGAGTGTTCACTCTATTTATGTTCGATCCAGTGTCAAGCATAATTAGAATGATTGATCTATTTATGGAGATGTGAATGGTTCGCACCGTCAATCCGGAAAAACATGAAGAGAAGCGGCTGGAGATTCTGGAAGCTGCCCATCGCTGTTTTCTGCGCGAAGGATTGCAGGGCGCATCCATTGCAAAAATCTGTAAGGAGGCGGAAATCAGCCCCGGCCATCTCTACCACTATTTCTCCAGCAAGGAGGAAATCGTTGAGCAGATGGCAGATGAATATCTGCGTAAGTTGCATGGAGATTTTGCAAGCCACCCGGAAGGGCAGGACACAGCCACCGTGTTGCTGTCAGAGCTCTGGGGTATGAGCGGCTGGAATGAGGTCGATCATTGCCGCATCCTGTTTGAGCTTCTGTCAGAAGCGGGACGAAGCGAGCGCGTAAAGGAAATTCTGCGAAGCAACACAGCCAGCATTCGCAAAATGCTGGCGGATACATTGAAAGCAGGACAGGCGCGTGGCGAAGTCGATCCATCGCTGAATGTCGAACATACGAGTGCGATGTTGATTGCGGTGCTGGATTCCGCCCCCATGCTGCCTTTGATGGTGCCGGATGCAAGCTTTGAGGAAAGCCGCAAGCTGCTGACCACGATGATCACGCGTTTCTTGCGGCCACAATAATCTCATAAATCAAGGGTGAAGTTGGGCACCCTTGATCGCTTTGTCGATGTCTTTCTTTGGGCCATAGAGCGCCAGCCCGACCAGATCAGGCGTATCGGCATTGTCTGCGCGGAAAACTTCGCGATTGGCGACATCGTGTCCGGTTTCAAACATTGCCCGGACATAGGCGGCGCGGGTCAGGTCCCGCTGCAATGACTGTTGCCATGCCCGTTGGAGAATATCGAGACTCGCTGAAAAGATAACTATTGGCTGACCGAGCAGACGTGCATGTGACCGGCCATTTGCATCGACATATGGTTCGCCCATCGCATGGAAAGCGGCACCGGCAATGCCTGATGCAAGAAACGCGGTGACATTAAGTTTTTGCCACATCTGCAAATCGCCCTCTACCAGAATGGCGATTTTTGTATCGAAAATCATGATCCGTTCCTCATTAAAAAGGAGCGGATAGCGCGACTAGCGCGCCAAATCTGGAACGTTTGTGCGTCCTCGGCGATATTGTGCCGGGGTCAGTCCATAGGTCCGCCGGAACCACCGCCCCATATGGCTCTGATCGGCAAAGCCGCTCAGCATAGCGGCTTGTGCAGGCGTTTCCTGTTCACGCAAGAGACGGCGTGCAGCAGCAAGTCGCAATTGTACGAGGCATGCGTGGAGCGATGTGCCATAGCGACGGCGAAAACTACGCGACAGTGCGAAGCGGTCGCTTGCGCCTACGGCTTCGACCAGTTGTTCAAGCCCGATCTCTTCCTCAAAATGTGCGCGAAGATATTCCATAGCACGCTCGGAGATATCTGATGAGATCAGGTGGGGTTTAGGTGTGTCCCGACCCAGATGGTTGCAAAGCAGTGCAATAATCTCGTCGCGCCCTTCTTCGATAGAAAGACGCGGCGCAGCATCAAGTATCAGGCTTGCAGTGCGGGCGATTGCATTGGCCAGATGCGGATCGTCGGTCACTGTGCTGCGAAAGCCAATTGCGGCATCACTGCCGCCCATCTCCCGCTTGAGCAGCGATTGCGGCAGATAAAGCATGGAATAGGTAAAGCCATCATCCCGGATCGCTTGCCCGTCATGTAACTCTCCCGGCTCAATCAGCATGACCTTGCCGGTGGTACTTTGGCGTCTTTGTCCGCGACAGAAAAAATCCTGAACGCCATAATGGGTTACGCCGACCAGCCATTCATCATGAAAGTGCATGTCATAGGCATGGCTATGAAACCGCGCGCCAACAGCTTCAAGCCCAGTGGCCTGATCGCGGCGGAGCTGAAATTTATCGCGCGTTTTATCCAAAGACACCACCTTCATCGGCATCGACGGTGATCGATAGCGATACATGGCGCGGGCGGGTGAGGGCAAATACAACCGATTCGACGATATCGCGGCTGGTGGCAGCTTGGCCTTTTTGCCGTTCAGCTGAGGCTTCCCAGTTGTCTTCCAGCGGCGAGGCATCTTCCAGATAAGGTGGATGCACGACGATAGAACGAACCGGCGTTCCAGCAAGCTTCTGTCTCAGACCGTCTGCCAGTGCTGCTTGCGCGCGCTTTGCCGCATAGAATGGAATCGAGACTGTCTGCAATGGTGCGTTGGGCAATCCACTGATCGAGCCGATGGTGACAATATCCGGTTGGGGTGAAGCGTTCAGAAGCGGCAACAGCCCCTGTGTGAACAGGAATGTTCCGGTGACGGCAGCATTGATCACGCCCGCAACTTCCGCTTCGGAATAGTCTTCCTGTCTGTCTTCAAGCCACATCGCACCATTATTGATGAGAATATCGATTGCGGAATGCTTCGCCTTGATAGCTTCGATAGCAAGCGCAACACTCGCGGTATCAGCCAGATCGACCTGAACGGTTTCGACCTTTCGTCCGGTATGCTCAGCAATGCTCTGCGCTGTTGCTTCAAGCGCGCCCATGCTGCGTCCGCAAAGCACCACGTCGCATCCGGCTTCAGCCAGCGAAAAAGCAAGAGCCGCTCCCAAACCACGTGCAGCACCAGTTACGACTGCGGTTGTGTTTTCAAAGCGCGACATGGGTTGCTCCTTCAAATCATGAGTTATGCGAACTCTGATTGTCTCTTATTCAAGTTTCTTGCCTTGAGAAACTCTAATCGGTCTGCTACTCCGCCGCCTCCTGAAATTCCCCAATACCAGAGGCAGATTATGACGATAGTGAGCGAGAGCCAGTTCAGCGGTGTCACGATGGGCATCGATTTTGGCACGACAAACACTGTTCTGTCGCTGGCTTCCCCCGATGGTTCGACGGCAGTTCTGAGCGTGCCGAAAGATGGCGTTGATGTCACCGGCTATCGCTCGATTCTCTGCTTCTGGCAGGATCGCGAAACCGGCGAGCGCATATCGGAAAGCGGCCCATGGGCGATGGATGCCTTTGTGAATGCGCCGCATTCGACCCGTATGCTGCAATCGTTCAAAACCTTCGCAGCGCAGAAATCCTTCACCGACACCCCGGTTTATGGCAAACGCTTCAAGTTCGAGGATATTCTCGAGACATTCCTGCAATCGGTCGCAGCACGCCTTGGTGATCGTCTGCCGCCAAAGGGCAATCGTGTGGTCATTGGTCGCCCGGTCATTTTTGCTGGCGCGACGCCCGATGAGGCGCTGGCTATGGAGCGCTATGAAAAGGCATTTCGCGCTTTTGGTTTTACGGATATTCATTATGTCTATGAACCAGTTGCTGCGGCTTATTTCTACGCACAGGAACTGAAGGCTGAATCGACTGTTCTGGTCGCCGACTTTGGCGGCGGTACGAGCGACTTTTCGATTGTGCGCTTTGAGGTTGGCGCAGATGGCTTAAGCTTCACACCGCTTAGCCAGACGGGTCTCGGCATCGCTGGCGATACCTTCGATTATCGTATCATCGACAATGCCGTGTCGCCGCTGCTTGGCAAAAACGGCGAATACAAATCTTTTGGCAAGCGTCTGCCGATCCCGCGCCATTATTATGCGAACTTCGCACGCTGGAACACGCTGTTCTTGATGAACTCGCCAGCCACTATTCGCGCGCTGACTGATCTCGCCAAGAATGCTGTCGATCCAGAACCACTGGAGCATTTTATCAATCTGATCGAGAATGATTACGGCTATGAGGTGTATCGCGCTGTTTCAAACCTCAAGGTGCGTTTGTCATCAGAGCGTGCAGCCGAACTGCACTTCAAGGCGGACGATTTCGAGATTCGCTCTGACGTAACCCGCAATGATTTCGACAACTGGATTGCCGAAGACGTGGCCAATATTGAACGTTCGGTCGAGCAGGCCGTTGAAAATGCTGGACTGACATTTGATGGCATCGATCGCGTGTTCCTGACGGGCGGCACGTCTTTCGTACCCGCCATTCGCACGGCGTTCGAAAAGCGCTTCCCGGACGCGATGGTTACAAGCTCTAACCAGTTTGATTCGATTGCCAATGGTCTGGCGCTGATTGGCCAGAGCGCAGACATTGAACGCTGGGCGGTGAAGGCAGCTTAAGGTGTGATGGTGATGGGGGTGCCGTTTGGCACCTTCGACCAGATTTCTCGCATTTCAGCATTGGTTACACCAATGCAACCATCGGTCCAGTCCCAGAGATGATGCACGGGCGCAAGCAGGCCCCAGCCATTTGGCAGGCCGTGGATCATGATGTTGCCGCCGGGTGAGTAGCCAGCGGCATCGGCGGCATTCTGGTCGTCCGTATTTGGATAGGAAACATGCAGACTCAGATGTGCCATTGAGCGTGGATTGCGCCAGTCGATGACGTAACTGCCTTCCGGCGTTTTCTGATCACCCTCGCGAGCCTTGTGCCCGCCATCGCCATTGCCGCCAAGCGCAATGCGATAGGTGCCGATGACCTCATCGCCGCGAAGCAAGGTCATCCGGCGCTCACTTTTATAGACTTTGATACTATCGGCTTGCTGTTCAGCAGGCGCTGCCTGCGGCGGCTCCCCAGAGCCAATCCGCGCCATGACTTTGGTATAGCCAAACAGAGCAACAGCGATAATAACGACGGCGAAAAGCACTTTTTTGATCATATTGCCCGCTTATTTCTGCTCTGTGGCTTGTTGAAGGCAGTTGTTCCAGATGTGCTGTGAAAGCACAAGTGTGGATGCTTTTCATTGTGATGAAGAGCAGGGGTGGCTAAGTTATTTGAAATCACTCAAATACGGAGCCAAGTCCGCTTATGTCGATGGTTGCTGAAAAAACATCGGAACGATTCTCCGAAAACTTACGCCAGAGTGCCGAACCGTTCTGGTCGCAGGCTGTTCATCACCGTTTGGTGCAGGAAATCTATCGCGGCTCTGTACCGGCTGAAGTGATGAAGCGCTATCTCGTACAGGATCATCGCTTTATTGATTGTTTCCTTTCGCTTCTCGGCGGCGTGCTCATAAATTGCGACACTATGGAAGCGAAGTTAACATTTGGTCGCTTCATCGGCATGATCAGCAATGATGAAAATTCATATTTCGAGCGCGCTTTCACCAGCCTGAATGTAAGCGATGCTGAGCGTTACGACGCACCGGATGCACAACCAACTGCGGCGTTTAAGGCTTTGATGCTCGAGGCCGCAACATCTGGCTCATATGCTGCATGTCTCTCTGTTTTGACGGTTGCGGAATGGCTTTATCTGGATTGGGCGCAAAAGGCTCCGAAGGAATTTCCTGAAAGCTTCGTTTTTTCAGAGTGGATTGTGTTGCACGACAATCCATATTTCTCTGAATTTGTCGGATTTCTGCGCTCAGAACTCGATCGGGTTGGGCCTGACGCCGGCACGCAGTCCCGCAGCTTCTTTCAGCGGGCAGTCGAGCTTGAGAAAGCATTCTTTGATGCGGCCTATGCGTAGGTCTCTCTAGTCTCGCAAACAATCGGCGATGCTTGTTTCACAAACGGGCGTCTCGGCGCGGCTCTCTGGGGTGTCGCGCCAGTGCTTATAGGTGATCCAGAACTCGACATCTTTATAGGCGTAGGTTTTGGCTTTCTGTCCGTTGCGGCTTTTATTGAGAGCCTCCGGTGTGATCACCATATGCTGGGTAAGCCGTTTGAACACCCATGGCTTGTTGCCCTTTTTATGCTCGAACGCTTCCAGATGAAAATAAGGATCATTGTGCGCGCTATCGGGTTGCTGATGAACCACTGCCCACCGTGTGAGTTTTGGCGTATCACTCAAAATAAGAGTGTGTGGGGCGTTGCCAGCGTAAAGATTTGACAATGAGAAAGGGAGAAGCATCAACCCTGCCGCCAGTGCTTGAATGATCTTTTTGCTAAACATTATAAATACCCTAAAAATTTTATCTGCTTCATTGGATGTTGCCTTCATACATTAGCTATTGTGACGGCTAAAAAAGCAAATAAAAACAAACCTCCTGAAACGATGTTAATTCAAAATTAATCAATATTTTCAAAGGGTAAACAAAGTCCCGTTAACGTTCCATCAAGGTTAATAAGCCATTATCGCACATAGTTAAGTAATCGTTGCGAGTGGAGTTTGCGGTGCGTTTTGGTTCCATACGAGCGCTGTTTGGCCGGTCAAAGGCCGCTGCCGAGCCGGTATGGCACTATCCGGTGAAGGGCTATTGCCCGGAGGATGGTCGCTATTACGCCGTGCGCGCCAAGCCACGTCATGTCGTGCGCAAACCACATCGTTTGGTGCCGCTTGTGCTGGCTGCCATTACCTATCTCTTCAATTCTAATGCGATTGCTTTTCAGGATATGGCGAGCCTTGTGCCAGCCGCCGATATTGCCGGTCATCGCTGGACGGCTTTTGTTGCAAAAGCGCCGGTTGGCTCGCTGCACCAGGCAGAAATGCCTTTTGTCGATGCGACGACCGTAACGGGTAGTATTTCGGCGACGGGTATCGAAGTGCCGGGCATTGGACGTGTCGCGCTTTCAGGTGGCCAGAAGACCGCCAAGCTTGGCGTCGATGATCCCAATCCTGATGAAAACCGCATTAATCGCGCTGACAAGACGGGTCGTCTTGTCTCTGTGAAGCCGAAAGCGCCAGCACGGTCGTTTAATGCCGGTAGCATGTTTGAGAAAATCAGCATGATCACGGCACCGCGCGAAAAGATCGATGCGCGTATGGCTTTCTCCAAGTCCAGTGTTGAGGGCAAGGAGGTTGAGATCGCGATGGCGTTTCATGCGGTCAAACCACCAAAACCCAAGCCGGATATGCCGGTGCAACTGGCAAAGCTCATCAACAATGATCAGCCCGACGTTCTCGCGTTGGGCTATGCGCCGTCTAAGCCTGATTACGGCAAAACATCTCCCTTCGAGAGCATCCTGACACCGGAAGCTGACAGTGGCCGTTTCGTGCCACCGATCAGCGATCAGGACCACGCCTGGGCAGCAACACCGCTACCAGCAGAATCATTCGGCTCGAAAGAGCAGAAGTGCCTTGCCGAAGCAGTTTACTATGAAGCGCGCGGCGAAAATGTTAAAGGGCAGGTGGCTGTCGCACAGGTCGTTCTGAACCGTGTACGCAATCCAGCCTATCCTGGCACGATTTGCGGCGTTGTTTATCAGAACCAGAATTGGCTCAATGCTTGCCAGTTTTCCTTTGCCTGTGACGGTCAGAAGCATCGCGTCACCGAGATGCCGCAATGGCGTCTGGCGCAGCAGGTAGCAAAGACCGTAACCGACGGCCGCATCTGGCTGCCGGAAGTTGGTTCTTCAACACATTATCACGCAACCTATGTCAGCCCGTTCTGGGCACCGACCATGAAGAAAATGACCAAGATCGGTCTTCATGTGTTTTACCGGACCTATGGCGGCGGCTGGAGCTGATAGGGTTCCGTGTCGAAGCGATCACTTTCGGACACATTTATTTGTCCGAAACCGCGCTTGAAACGCGTGCACAATGATGAATCTATGTGCTGACCTTCGCCCAATTCGATTCCAATTTGTGGACCGAAATGCTGACCGATCTGCCACTTTGAGCGGAAAATGAGTCGCACTAATGGCTAAGTTATTGTCTTTTCACGAGAAAAAACCTTTTGGAGCAAGTGCTTCATTGCCTTGACTAGCGTGCGGTGTGTCAATATGTTGCGCGCAACTTGGAAATGGGCTTTTAACGCCCGCATTTCTTGCAAAAAGGAGCTGCCAATGACGAGCGGCACTGAGCCGGGAAAAACACCCGGTGAGCGCAAGAATGAGGACGCAAAAACTGTTTCCGGGGGGTTGGATCAGCGTTTGAATCGCCTTGAGGTCGAATTGGCCAAAAAAGGTTTGCTCAAACCGCCAGCTTCCGAGGATGAGCGATCAGAAACATCCAGTTCTGTCGCGCAAGCCATGAAACTCTCCAGTGAATTTATCGCTGGTATTATCGTTGGCGCGCTGATTGGTTGGGCTCTTGATCGCTACGCAGGGACTTCGCCGTGGGGGTTAATCATCTTTCTCCTTCTCGGCTTCGGTGCTGGCACCCTCAACGTGCTCCGTTCCGCAGGTTATGTCGCCGATCAAGGCAACATTAAGTCTAGCGTGGAAAAGAGCGATAAGGAATAAGTCTTCGCGGACATCACGAAAATGTTCGCGTATAGACCTTTAAGACAAGCGAGCCTTTGGTTCGTAACGAAAACGCCCCAAGCGGACCTTTGGTCCGTGACTGAAACGCCCTAGGGCAGGAACGACAGACGAGGTTAAGTTGGCCAACGATCCGATCCATCAGTTCCAGGTTTCCCGGTTGATTCCTATCGACGTCGGTGGTTTGGACCTGTCGTTTACCAATGTTTCGGCCTTTATGGTCGCAACTGTGGTTCTTGCGTCAGGCTTTCTTTATTTCACGTCTTCAAGCCGTGGTCTGATTCCAAGCCGCCTTCAGTCGGTTTCTGAAATGGCTTATGAGTTTGTTGCATCGAGCCTGAGAGATTCAGCCGGTTCAAAGGGTATGAAGTTCTTCCCCTTTGTGTTCTCGCTGTTCATGTTCATTCTGGTTGCAAACTTTATCGGTCTGTTCCCTTATTTCTACACAGTCACCAGCCAGATCATTGTAACATTTGCGCTGTCGCTGCTCGTTATCGGAACGGTCATCATTTACGGTTTCTACAAGCATGGCATTGGCTTCCTGAAGCTTTTCGTGCCAAGCGGCGTACCGGGCATCATTGTACCGCTGGTTGTTGCCATTGAAATCATTTCCTTCCTTTCGCGCCCAATCAGCCTTTCAGTTCGTCTTTTCGCGAACATGCTGGCAGGTCACATCACACTCAAGGTTTTCGCAGGCTTCGTTGTCTCGCTGAGCTCGCTTGGTGCACTGGGTGTTGGCGGCGCTATTCTGCCTCTGATCATGACGGTCGCGATCACCGCGCTTGAGTTCCTGGTTGCATTCCTCCAGGCCTACGTCTTCACCGTTCTTACCTGCATGTACATCAACGACGCAGTACATCCTGGTCACTAAAAGCATGTTGCGGAAAAGTGGTTTACTGGTTTTCCGAAAACAACATGCGTAATGAAAAGATTTAAAGCGCTTTGCATCAAATTATAAGTAATGCGCTTTGAGGTTCTCGCCGGCGGGTTTCCGCCAGAACAGAAATCCGCACTAATTTGCAATCCAGAAGGAGCTTTAACATGGAAGCGGAAGCAGCAAAGTACATCGGCGCCGGTCTCGCCTGTTTCGGTATGGCCGGTACGGCTCTCGGCCTCGGCAACATTTTCGGTAGCTATCTCTCGGGCGCTCTGCGTAACCCATCCGCTGCTGACAGCCAGTTTGGCCGTCTGGTATTCGGTTTCGCTGTGACGGAAGCTCTGGGCATCTTCTCGCTGCTCATCGCGCTTCTGCTCCTCTTCGCTGTTTAATAAACAGTCGCAAGAAACTGGCCTGCCGCGATCTGTATCTTGAAATGCAGCGCGGCTGGCCTTTGCATATGAAGTCTGAGTGAGCGTATTCCGTTTTTCCCGGCTCTTCTGCCCGGAAAAGAATATGCTGGATTAAAGGGGAAATCTGGATGTTCGTGTCCACGGCGTTTGCCCAAACCGCCACCGAATCGCAACCGGCACCAGCTGCTGGCGAGCACGGCGCAGCCGATGCTGTGCACACCGAAACCGGGGTCGCGCACGATGCCGGACACGGCAGCGGCGTATTCCCGCCGTTTGATTCCACCCATTATGCATCGCAGCTTCTGTGGCTGGCGATCTCTTTCGGTCTTTTCTATCTGTTCCTGTCGCGCGTGGTTCTGCCGCGTATTGGCGGCGTGATCGAAAACCGTCGTGATCGTATCGCACAGGATCTCGAGCAGGCTGCACGCCTCAAGCAGGATGCAGACAACGCGATTGCTGCTTACGAGCAGGAACTGGCTTCTGCCCGCACCAAGGCCGCTTCGATTGCTGAAGCTGCTCGTGAAAAGGGCAAAGGCGAAGCTGATGCCGAACGTGCTGCTGCTGAAGCTGCACTTGAAGGCAAGCTTGCTGAAGCTGAAGAACGTATCGCCGCAATCAAGGCCAAGGCCATGAGCGATGTCGGTACGATCGCTGAAGAAACCACGTCTGCGATTGTTGAACAGCTTCTGGGAACTAAGGCCGACAAGGCTGACGTTGCCGCAGCCGTTAAAACCGCAAACGCCTGAGGAGACGAAAATGGATTCAACATTTTGGGCATTTATTGCTCTTCTTCTCTTCATCGCACTGATTGTTTACCTGAAGGTTCCAGGCGTGATCGGTCGCTCGCTCGATGAGCGCGCCGAAAATATTAAGAAGGAACTCGAAGAAGCCCGTACCCTGCGCGAAGAAGCCCAGCAGCTTCTTGCTGAATATCATCGCAAGCGTAAGGAAGCGGAAAAAGAAGCTGGCGACATCGTCGCTGCTGCAGAGCGCGAAGCAAAGGCTCTTCTCGAAGACGCCAAGCAGGCGACAGAAGACTATGTTGTTCGTCGCAACAAGCTTGCTGAGCAGAAGATTGCAACCGCTGAAACTGATGCAATCAATGCAGTGCGCGCTTCAGCTGTTGATCTGGCTATCGCCGCTGCTGGCAAAATCGTTGCCGACAAGGTCGATGCCAAGGTTGCAGGCACCCTGTTCAAGGATGCACTCGGTCAGGTTAAGACTAACCTGAACTAAGTTCAGTCTTTTTAGAGTTTTGAAAACGCCGCCTCAAAAGGGCGGCGTTTTTGTTGTTTCTGTCATTTCTTTTTAATAAGAGAATATTGCTTCAATGCGTCGGGATACGCGTTTGACATCTGTCGAGAAATTTTGGCGGTCTTTATCGATGCGGTCCAGAAGGCCAGTGGTCTTCTTGCGGCTGTAAATAAAAATGGAATGCACTCTGGGCGCACAACGCGTTTGAAGATGCAGTTTATGGCGCGGGGCCTGACTTGCTTATCCTTGACGACCGTATCTGGTCTGATTTCTCATGTACGACACGACCGGGTATAATCTTCTTGATTGGCCTGGGCTCTTTGGCTCTCGTAATCTTGATGGCGCTGCTAAAGGAAAAGCTGCTGGCCCGTCATTTTCCCGCCCAGCAAGATATTGCGCCACAACCCATATGGGTTGGCTCGAAGATAGCTTATTGGTCTGTTGGATGTGTGGTTGCTCTGGTTTTCGCCGCAGCGGCGGTAATTGTTTCGCTCGCTCCAAACGTGACGTATCTCATGACAGATGGGCGATTTCTCATTGAAAAGGGCTGTTTTCAACTGCGACCGTACGAGACGAGGATTGATCTTGCGAATGCCAATGTCGTTCATCAGTACAATGCACGAAGGAAAGCGCTGCGCGGCACACTTCTATTCACGCAGGATGAGAAGAAGATCAGCATCAATCTCAATACGGTTTATAAGGATGCAATTCTGGCACAGATAGCACCCAATGCCATGCGTGCGTTTGCACGGAGACAAGAGGCAGAGGGCAGTCGGCTTCATCCATCTGTGCGCGCGTTGCTGAACGATCGAGCAACAAGTTTCTAGGTCTTAATTCGCTATGGGAATGTGCGCCCTTTGATAGGCGCAAATGTATAGCGATGAATGCCCGCAATTGGCCCCGCTGTCTCGATAGCATTGCGATGCTTGAGTGTTCCGTAACCGGCATGAACCTCAAAGCCGTAGGATGGGTGCAAGGCACCGGTGCGCATCATCATGCGGTCTCGTGTGACCTTCGCCACGATGGATGCAGCGGCAATAGAAATCGAGCGCTGATCGCCTTTTACCAATGCCGAGCCGGGGCAAGATAGGCCCGGGGGAACATCGCGTCCGTCGATCAATGCGTGATCGGGGCTAAGTGTTAGTCCCATAAGAGAGCGGCGCATGGCTTCAAGGGCCGCTTTGCGAATGTCGCTGGCATCAATACTGCGCGCACTCAGGCTTGCAACGGAAACGCTCACTGCTTTGGCCAAAATAACATCATAAAGCGCATCGCGCTTCGCTGCCTTCAGCCGCTTGGAGTCATCCAGTCCCTCTGGCAGATCGTGGGGATCAAGTACAACAGTGGCCGCAACAACAGGACCTGCGAGCGGTCCACGGCCAGCCTCATCAATGCCAGCAATATGTTTTATCCCCCGGGCCAGATATTTCGTCTCTTCCGAGAAGTCTGGAGCAAGCGGAATTTCAAAGAGGAGCGGAGAATCAGAACTTAAGCGTTTCATTTGGCGGAAATGTTCGCATTGCTTCTGATTCTCCGCAAGGTCCCTGCCGAGGATATTGGCGTAAAAGCAGGGGCCTTCTGTCCGAAAAAATCAGACGGGGATGGAACGCACAACTGACAACTCATGCACACTTGAACTTTAGCGTATCGTCTGAACCAGAACGCTGATGTATCGCGCTCTGATATCCAGAATTTAGAAAAGCGAAAGCTGCTTTCCGCCTTTTTCGACGGGTTCAAACAGGTCTGTACGCAAGGGAATGCGCTTTGAATTGAAGCCGAGCTTACGTGCGCTAATTTCGAAGCGGCGCCCGATTTGCCAAGCATAAGGGCCAGTACCGCGCATACGCTTGCCCCATTCCGCATCATAATCCTTGCCGTCGCGCATGGAGCGTACAAGCGACATCACATGGCGATAACGGTCGGGATAATTGCGCAGTAGCCAATCCTTGAACAAAGGTGCGACTTCAAGCGGCAGGCGCAGCAATACATAGCCTGCTTCACGCGCACCTTGTGCGTAAGCTGCATCCAGAATGCGTTCAATCTCATGATCATTGATGCCGGGAATAATTGGCCCCATCATCACACTGGTTGGAATGCCAGCCTCGGTGAGTTTACGAATGGCTTGCAGACGCAGTGTCGGCGTTGATGCACGCGGCTCCATGGTGCGTGCAAGCGTGGCGTCTACGGTTGTGACCGACAGGGCGACCTTAGCCAGACCTTTTTCTGCCATACGGCTCAGAATATCGATGTCACGCACGACCAAAGCTGATTTGGTAACAATGCCAACCGGATGGTTGGCTGCTTCCAGCACTTCAAGAATTTCGCGCATGATGCGCCATTTTTTTTCGATTGGCTGATAGGGATCAGTGTTGGTGCCGATAGCAATGGTCTTCGGTTGATAGCCCGGCTTCGCCAGCTCGCGCTCAAGCAGACGCGGAGCATCAGGCTTGGCAAACAGCTTCGCTTCAAAATCAAGGCCAGCAGACAAGCCCATATAGCTGTGTGTCGGACGTGCGAAGCAATAGATGCAACCATGTTCGCAACCGCGATAAGGATTGATCGAACGGTCGAAACTGATGTCGGGTGAATCGTTGCGCGTGATAATCGTGCGTGGCTTTTCAACCTGCACGTCAGTCTTGAAAGCAGGCAAATCTTCGAGCGTTTCCCAGCCGTCATCAAATTCATGGCGCGTGGTGGGTTCAAAGCGTCCGGTCGGATTGATGCCAGCGCCGCGTCCGCGTCTGCGGGAGTGATCAATACGCAGGCCAGCTTCACTGACAAGCGCATTGGCGTGATCTGCACGTCCTGCTCCGAATGCTGCCTGATCTGCCTGCTGGATGATTTCCATAACCGACTCTTTCGTTTTCTATACTCATCCTATCGCAGAGAATAGAACAAAGCAAGAACACAAAATCTTGAGCCGATAGAATAAAACACCGACGTGATCGTTCACGCCGGTGTCTGGGGTCTTATATTAGTAGCGTGGCTGCTTCTTTGGCGGATGGCCCTGGTTATGGCCAGGCTTACCCGGGCCGCCGGGACCACCCGGACGGACCTCATGCGGTTTGCCTGGGCCGCCCGGACGACCGGGACGGTTTGCATGCGGCCTATCAGGACGACCCGGACGATGTGTTGCCGGAGGCTTGCCGGGACGGTGCGGGCCATTGTTCCAATGCGGCGGCCGTGGCGGTGGCGGACGATGCCAGCCGTGTTTGTTGGAGCTGAGAATTGCCGCTGCTATCAGCGGGATCCCGATGGCAACTGCCGCAGTTCCAAAATTATTGGAGTTTCTGGCCGATCCCTGTGAGAAGGCCAGATAATTGGACGACGCCCATCCGAGGCGACCGCCGTAATCGACCTGACACCAGTTATAGCCAGTTGTGCAGCCAAGCACGTCAATGCCTGCACCATTTGGAATTGCACCAATGACCGGATAGTTCGTACCCGGACCCGTGCGCACGTTCAGATTGGTTGTCGCTATAGCATTCGCAGCCTGTGCAACAGGTGCTGCAAGCATTGCCGTTGCCAGAACAATCGATGTAAGAGCTACCCGCATCAGCTCACTCCGCAAAATATAGGGTTCATAACAGAATCGACTAAATCACTTTGCTTGCTGATTTCATATGTTATTTTTAGCTTATAATTAATATTAAAGAACAGAATGAATATTCGTGTTGCACTGCTTTAGAAGGCTACCAACTGTGATATAGAAAATAATGCTTTCTGTTCTGCTCGTCACAAATAATTCTGAAAAAGCTTTGGCACATACACTGGCCGGGCTGGTGCCTGCCGTTGTCGATGGGCTTTTGCGACGTGTCGTCGTTGTCGATCAAGGCTCGACAGATGATACTAAGCTCGTAGCAGAAGGTGCGGGTTGCGCGCTTTATGATGAAGAAAATTTATCTGAGGCATTTCGGGATTTGCGAACGCATTGGCTGCTTATTTTGCAGCCTGGAGCGACATTGCAGGATGAATGGATAGATGCGGTTGGCCGTCATTTGGCGGCGAGCAATTCTGCGGCGCGTTTTACATTGCCACAAGAGGCGCGCTTCGGACTGCTAGGAAAGTTATTTACCCGCAAGCCATCTTTAGATGCGGGATTGCTTGTGAAGGTCGATAAGCTCAAGCCATTGCCGTCGCGTTTGGACGAGCTTGAAGATTTGCCGCGTCAGTTGAAGCCTGTGCGATTATCGCCAGTTATTACACTTCCAAATACAACAAAAGGCGGAGCCTGACTGGCTTCGCCTTTTTGTGCAGTCCTACCGGCGGGTGCCGATATTAGTTCTGGTAGCTTGAAGGCGATGCGTCGCCAAAGCGATGAGCTGAGCCATCCTGATAGGTCTTCTGGCCAATCGAAGCGGTAGCGGTGTTATCAACCTGCTGCGAAGCAACTGGTGTACGGTCGTTGGCATAAAGATCAGCAGGAGTGCCAACATTTGGGTTTTCAGCGAAAGCTGCACCGGCGCTAAGGGCAACGGCTACGGCAGCGAGAGCAAACTTCTTCATTTTTCTATTCCTTTTTATAATCGCCCTTTGGATGGCATCAGTGCTTACGGGGCACCGGAGTGGCAGCAATGCCATCCACCGGGGAGATAACTGGGATTGCCTTTTGGATAAGTCCGTCAGGCGGGATTGTTCATTAATTCAGAGTTAGTTCTGGAAGCTCGAAGGCGATGCGTCGCCAAAACGATGAGCGGAACCGTCCATGACCGAAGCTTTGCCGATCGAAGCAGTTGCAGTGCGATCAATCTGCTGTGCAGCAACTGGAGTGCGGTCATTGGCATAGAGATCAGCAGGGGTGCCAACATTTGGGTTTTCAGCGAAAGCAGCGCCAGCGCTCAGAACAACAGCAACAGTAGCTAGAACAAACTTTTTCATTTTCTATCTCCTTGGTTTGTGTGAAGCGGCGATGTGTTCGTCGTTTCGATGACTAAGAGATAGGCCTTTCAATCGGCTGCGCATAGCCAGCGTTTGGTTCACGCATTGTATTCTAATTGGTAGACAATGAACCCTTGAAGCCAGAGGATTGTTCTATGGGCAGCTATTTATTCAAGTATATGTGAACAGTATGAGGCGGGAAAGTGGCTGTTTTCGTTACTGTGCAGACGGCGCGGTATGGCTTGAAGCCACAAACCAGTCAGGCTTATGCGCAAGGATATGCAATGCGGCGGTATCTGCGCTCTGTTGGTTTTTAAAGACAGCAAAGCAAGTCGCGCCTGATCCAGACATTTGCGCAAAAAGCGCACCACTTGCGCGCAAGAGAGCAAGCTTGTCGTTGATGTGCGGGGCAATGGAGAGCGCTGCGGGCAGAAGGTCGTTGCGCGTCGAGCCGAGATAGGCGCAGATGTTTTCGACGCTGCTGTGAGCAGGGGCGGGAAGGGGTGCATTGTCTCGCTTTGTCAACGCACGGAAGACATCAGGCGTTGCAATGGCCGTCCCGTCATTGACAAGCAGCATAGGCAGCGATGGCATTTGAGGGGCTGCGGTCAGTTGCTCGCCAATGCCACGCGCAATAAGTGGCGCACCATAAGCTGCACCATGCAGGCACATCGGCAAATCAGCGCCCAGCTTCAGACCAAGTTCGGCCAGCGTGTTGTGGTTAAGGCCAAGCTGCCAGATTTCATTGAGTGCGAGAAGCGTCGCCGCCGCATCACTTGAGCCGCCGCCGATGCCGGATGCAACTGGCAGGTTCTTTTCAAGATGAATGGAAACGGGTGAAAGTTTGCGACCCTTATGCGCTCTTAAAGCGTCGCGTGCTTTGATAACCAGATTGCGGCTATCAAGCGGGATGCCCTCAGAAAAACGTCCGTCAATGGTGAAATTGTCTTCGCTGGCTTCCTGAACGGTGACGCGATCGCCGAAATTGGCAAAAACCACCAGCATGTCGAGCAGGTGATAACCGTCGTCTCTGCGCCCCGTCACATGGAGCGCGAGATTAATCTTGGCCGGAGCAGTGTAGCGAACCGTTTGCGCGGCCTGAGCTGTATTATGCATTTTAAAGGTAAGTCAGGCCTAGTCTTTTTTGACGTAATATTCGCCGGTCTTCGGGTCTTGAACCAGAGTGCCATGCGCACGGTTCTGCGCTTCTTTTTCTGCCCGACGCACGCGCTGGGTCACGCGGACCGCTTCGCGCTTGAACGAACGATAGCCGTACCAAGCGGCAGCGAGTATCAGCAGCAGAAAGATAAGCTGGGGCATGGCCTCTAATCCTTTAGCATCATGCTTTCCAAAAATCGTAATCGATTTTTGGAAAGCATGATGCGTGTTTCAAATAATTAGAGCGACCTTTATTCGTCCAAAGGACGAATGGCGCTCTATCTTAAACCTGACCCCGAAATGCCTTTTCGGGATCACGCAGGGAAACTTCGTTGCAGGAAGCATAACACTAATTTGTAGGATTATGCATCATATCATGGTGAAATGGTGAATTTCAAAGACCATATCGCGCCCAAAGCGCTTTTTCTTCAGCAACAGAGAGAAGACCGTCACCGAGATTAGCAGCAATCGATGCCGGATCCATGCCGCCAAGCGCGATTTCGACGCCGGGGGCTTTGCGCCCGAGCAGTCCGCGCTTTGGTTCGATGAGCTTGAGCTTTACCTTGTCGCCATAGGTCTTGCGCAGGAAGCTGCGCATATCACCAAGCCCATCAACGAGACCGAGTTCTTTGCCCTTGGTGCCTGTCCAGAACATGCCGGTAAACAGGTCGTCGTTGTCTGCCAGCTTGCTGCCACGACGCTCTTTGACCATGTCGATAAAGGTCGCATGAATTTCAAGCTGAAGCGACTTGAGGCGCTCAATATCGGCTTCTTTTTCCGGCTGAAAAGGATCAAGCACGGCTTTGTTCTGGCCAGCAGTGTAAACGCGGCGCTCGACGCCGATTTTCTTGAGCAGTTCCGGGAAGCCGAACGAGGCTGAAACAACGCCGATGGAGCCGACAATTGATGACGGATCGGCAATGATTTCATCGCCAGCGAGTGCGATCATGTAGCCGCCCGATGCGGCTGCATCTTCAACAAACACGAAAACACGTTTCTGATGCTCGTCCGCTAGGTCGCGAATGCGACGATAGATCAGGCGTGACTGCACGGGCGATCCGCCGGGCGAATTGATCGAAATGGCAACGGCTGGCGTTTCTTTGTCGCCAAAGGCTTTTTCCAGCACGCCGGAAGCGCTTGCGAGCGAAAGCGATGGGCGCAGCGAGGAGCCGCCGCTCATGATTGCGCCATGCAGACGCACAACAGGAATCTCAATTTCTTTTTTGCGAAAACGGCGCGGAATGAAACGGCACAAAATCCCGGACAAATTAAACTCCAACTTGAAAAAATCACGTTGCAGCGAATGTAGGAAGCAATTTTGCAAACACAAAGAGAAATGCCCGGAATTTCGTTCCGGGCATTGAATATTCGTTATTTTTTTGGCTTTGCCAGCATTCGGAGCAGGACATAACCGCATATTGCGGATAGCGCAGACCCAGTAAGCACACCGATTTTTGTCTCGGCCTGCAACAATTCTGAGGGGTAAGACAGAAGCCCGATGAAGATGCTCATGGTGAAGCCGATGCCGCACAGGATTGCAACGCCATAAAGCTGTGCCCAGCTTGCGCCCATCGGCCTTTGTGCAAAACCGGCTTTAATCGCCAGCCATGCAGCACCGAATACGCCTATCTGTTTGCCCACAAACAGGCCGAGCATGATGCCAAGCGGCAATGTGTCGAAAATGATGGTTGGTGTCATGCCGGTAAAGGAAATGCCCGCATTGGCAAAGCCGAATACCGGAACAATGAAGAAAGCGACAGGCTTCGCCAGTGCGTGTTCCAGCGTATGCAGCGGCGAGCTCATATCGTCTGGCTTGGCCTTTGCAGGCTTGAGCGGGATCATGAGTGCAGCAACGACACCTGCGACGGTAGCATGAACGCCGGAATTAAATACCAAAAACCACAACAGGGCTGCGCCGATAAGATAAGGCAGCAGGCGGGAAACGCCCATGCGGTTCATCGCAAACAGAACGGCTGCGGTTGCGAAGGCTGCACCCAAATAAGGCATGGAGATTTCGGCAGTGTAGAAAATCGCGATGATGATAACGGCTGCGAGGTCATCAAGGATTGCAAGCGTTGCCAGAAAGACTTTGAGGCTCGACGGCACGCGCGATCCAAGCAGCGATAAAACACCAAGCGCAAAAGCGATGTCGGTGGCGGAAGGCACGGCCCAGCCGCGCACTTTTTCCGGGTCCCCATAATTGAACGCTACAAAAATCAGAGCAGGTACGATAACGCCACCGGCAGCGGCAATTCCCGGTAGGATGCGATTGGGCCAGCTGGCAAGCTGACCATCGAGAAACTCTCGTTTGATCTCAAGGCCAACGAGAAAGAAGAACACGGCCATCAGCGCATCATTGATCCAGTGCGACAGGCTGAGCGGACCAATATAAAAATGCAGGGCGTCAAAATAGGTTTTGGAGAAAGGCGAATTGGCAACAATCAGCGCCAGCGCCGCCGCAGCCATAAGTACAATGCCGCCTGCGGATTCGCTGTCCAGAAATCGGCGCATGATGGAAACGGGGCGAGCTGGCTGCGGATTTGTTGTCATTCTTCTTCTTTTCAGGTTTTTACCGGAGCGCCGACTTCATAGAGCATGAGGTTGCGATCCGTTATGCCGAGTTTGGGCCATTCAGAGCGCCAGTCCCCTATGTGGTCAGACAGGAAGTGTTTGTCCAGTGAAACCCGATCACGCCAGAGCTCTTTCACATGAATGAGGCTCGCATCAAGTATATCCTGAGAATAAGTATAATCGATGCAGCCATCTTCTGCGCGGCTTGCTTCGATCATTTTCTGCATAACTGGTCGCGCTTCATCAAGTTTTTCGGCAGGCAGGCGAATGGTTCCAATGATCAGAAGCATGTCTTCAGTTTTCCAGATTATAGTGTTAGCTGATTTTTGCGAGCCACGGGATCAGCGCTTTGGCTTCCCGCATGGCCTCGCTTGGGTCATTGTAAAGGCCTGAGGCGTAAGTCGTGCCCCAATAAATATAGGGGCCGAGTTCCGGCACTTCATCGAGAAGCTCTCTTGTTTCCTCAAAGGAATAAAGTCCATTGCCATGATCAAACAGTTCGAACCGGGCCTTTGCGTCGGCGCGATCCATCGCTTGCAAACATTTTTTCACGAGCTTTTCCTAAAGCAACGATGTTTGGCCATTGCTGATCGCTGTGGCGCGTTGCGTAAACTCATTGCCCGCATCACCGTGCAGAACGAGTGCCGGCATCAGTGAAAGACCAGCTCGGCTGCCGCGAATGCCGGTGATTACAATGCGGATTGCTGCTGCATCAGGGCGCGGCAGGATTGGAATGATTTTCAATCCGCCAAAACGCCGGTCCAACGCTTCTAATATCGGCGCAAGCGAAGCAGGGCGCGCGATAATGGAAACGCCGCCGCCGGGGCGGAGCAGAGCCGATGCCGTGCGCAGCCATTGGTCAAACATGCCTTCCGGCATGACATGTGCTTCGGCTTTCACGGGATCGGGCGTTGCACGGTCGCTCGCTTCGTTAAACGGCGGGTTCATGATGACGTAATCGAAGCTGTTATCGATCAGTCCCGCTTCCGCGCGCGCTTTGCCGGTGAGCGCAACATCGGCTTCCAGAATATCAATGCGAGCACGCAAGGTAGCATTCAGCGGATGGTTCACGCTTTTGTGCGCAAAGCTGAGCATAAAGCCGGAGCGTTCGATAAGTGTTACGCGTGCATCTTTGCAACGCGCTGCTACAGCGAGACCGGCAGCGCCAGCACCGCTGCCAAGATCGGCGAGACGACCTTTGAAGTCATTCGGCACACTGCTTGCAAGAATCATCGCATCTACGCCAGAGCGATGTCCCTTCATCGCAGGCTGCACGAGATGAAATGCACCGCGATGAAACACATCCACTGTTTCTTCTATTGGCTCAGGCACTCTATTTGCCATTGTCTTTGAGTTCATGTTCCAGACCGGCATCAATCAAGTAGCGTCTGGCTTCATCCAACCTGTCTTCTTCCACCAGAAAGCGCCTCGGTATTATACCGAGCGAACCTTCAAGAATGCTCATATTGGTATCAGCGATGAAATAGACGATGCCTGCTTCTTTCATCAGCGCTTCAGCAACTGACAGCAAAACGGAATCATTTGTGCGCATAAGTTCGATCATTTCGACACTGTGTATTCAATAGACCGCATTGACAACTGCCTCCTTCAATGGTGAACAGGCTCTGAATAAAAAAGCTTGGGCGTTGCAGGGGCTGTAAGGCACCTTGAGCGTTCTGATCCACGCACATAGTGTGGTCAGCAGCTAGGAGTAACGGCATTGGGTGTGGTTTTGAATCTTGACGGGAATACGAAGCGGGAAGGATCGGTTCAGCCTCTGGTCGATCTGACAAAGGCTGATATGGGTCGTGTAAACGAACTGATCCTGTCGCGCGCCGGTTCCGATGTTGAGATGATCCCGGAAGTGGCAAACCACCTGATTTCATCCGGTGGCAAGCGTCTTCGCCCGATGATGACACTCGCAAGTGCCCGCATGTTTGGCTATGAAGGCGACGGCCACGTTCGTCTCGCAACCGCTGTCGAATTCATGCACACGGCAACGCTTCTTCATGATGATGTGGTCGATGAAAGCGATCTGCGTCGCGGCAAAAGCACCGCCCGCATGATTTGGGGCAATCAGGCAAGCGTTCTGGTTGGCGACTTTCTGCTCGGTCAGGCGTTTAAGATGATGGTCGATGTCGGCTCGCTTGACGCTCTCGATGTGCTTGCAACTTCTGCTTCGGTCATTGCCGAAGGTGAAGTGATGCAGCTTGCAGCCGCCAAGAACATGGAAACCACCGAGGACGAATATCTGGCAGTGATCAAAGCCAAGACCGCAGCGCTGTTTTCGGCGGCTGCGGAAGTTGGTCCGATCATCGCGGATGCAAAACCGTCGGATCGTACAGCCCTTCGTGATTATGGCCTTTATCTCGGGCTCGCGTTCCAGCTCGTTGATGATGCGCTTGATTACGGTGGTTCGGCTGCTGATCTTGGCAAGAACACAGGCGATGATTTCCGCGAAGGCAAAATTACGTTGCCGGTTATCCTGAGCTATCGTCATGGCTCGGATGAAGAGCGCGCCTTCTGGAAGCACGCCATTGAAGAAGGTGCGAGTGATGATGCATCGCTCGAGAAAGCCATTGACCTCATGCTGAAGCATGGCGCTATTGCTGAAACTGTTCAGCGCGCACGTGACTTTGGTGAAATGGCCCGCGATGCTTTGGCTACATTGAAGGCATCCCCTGAAAAGGATGCACTGATTGAAGTCATCGACTTCTGCATCAGCCGGGTGAACTGATTTGCTGCATAGCTAATTGAATAGAATAAAAGAAAAGCATCCTTCACGGATGCTTTTCTTGCGCTTGGACCCCAAAAAGGCCATGCTTGAGGCTCCTCTGAGTAGGGGAGTTTATAAGGAATCGGAAAGAGGACTGAGCTTTATGCGGCAGGGATCTAAACGTCGTCCGCTTTACGGATTGCTTCTTCTGGCTTTGGCTGGAGTGGCGATGCCGTCCAATGCGGCAATGGCTAAAACAAGTATAGATCCGGCTCCACAAGTCCGCGCAGGCTCGTTTGCAGGTGCTTATCTTGCTGCGCTTACGGCAGAATCCGATAACAATATTTCCGCAGCTGTCGATTTCTATCGGCAGGCTATGGCTTTTGATCCGAGCAATGATCTTATCAAGCAAAATTTGCTGCTGGCATTGTTGACTGAAGGTCGTTTCAAAGAAGCATTGCCCATTGCTGACGAGCTGAAAGATCAGCCGGAGATTGAACGGTTTTCTCGCGTCGCGCTGGCGATTGATGCCCTCTCCAAAAAACAATATCGCAAGACCGAGCCATTGCTGATGCTATCGGTTAAGTCCGACATGGACGAACTCGCGACCAATCTTATTGGCGCATGGGTGAAGGTCGGGCAGGGAAATGCACAGGAAGCGCTTTCCGATGTCGTCAATATCAAAGGGCCGGAATGGTACAACCTGTTCCGCATCTATAATGCCGCAATGATTGCCGATGTTGCGGGCCTGAGGCAGGACGCGCGAAACTATTATCAGCAGGCTGTTGATGATCGCGCGGGTGGTGCAGCGGCTCCTGATACTTATGAACGCGTAGTCATGTCTTATGCCTCGTTTTTGCTGCGTCGCGGCGACAGGGCAGGGGCTATAAAGCTTCTCAAAGACGCGGAAGAAGTCCTCAACGGTCGGATAACAATCACCGCATTGCGTGAAAAGCTTGAGGACGGCCAGAGACATCGTCGTCTGGTCAACAATGCACAGCAGGGCGTTGGCGAAGTGCTTTATACGCTTGGCACTGCGATCAATCGCGGCGGCGCAGAAGCTTTTGCCAAGCTTTATCTGCAAATGTCACTGCCATTGCGCCCGGATAATGACGCAACACTTTATCAGCTTGGTGATATTTCGGCCAAATTACGCCAGCCAGAACAGGCTGTTCGATATTATGCGCGTGTGCCGGAATGGTCACCTTACAGGCGCGATGCCGAGATGCAGCGTGCGCTCAATCTCGCTGAGAATGAAAAGACTGGCGATGCAATCGGACAGCTTAAAACGCTGCTAAAGCGCGATAAGACGGATATCCGCACTTATCTCGCGCTGGGCGGCGTCTATGCGCAGGACAAGAATTTTGCCGATGCAGCGAAAATCTATGATGCGGCTGTTGAGCAGATTGAAAAGCCAGAGCGCAAGGATTGGCCGGTTTTCTATCAGCGTGGCATCGCACATGAACGGCTGAAGGAATGGGATCAGGCGGAGCCTAATTTCCGCAAGGCGCTGGAGCTCTATCCTGATCAGCCACAGGTGCTCAATTATCTTGGCTATTCATGGGTTGATCGGGGTGAAAACCTCGATGAGGCGCTCGGCATGATCAAAAAGGCGGTCGATTTGCGTCCGCAGGATGGCTACATCGTCGATTCGCTTGGATGGGCTTATTACAAGCTGGGGCGTTATCCGGAAGCAGTCGTTGAGCTTGAAAAGGCTGTGAAACTGCGCCCGGAAGACCCTACCATAAATGACCACCTTGGGGATGCTTACTGGCGGACGGATCGTCAGCTGGAAGCGACGTTTCAATGGAACCACGCAATTGCTGGTAAACCTGAGCCGGAAGAACTGGTCAAAATCGAAGAAAAGCTGAAAAAGGGATTGCCAGCCGATCCGAACCCTGCTGAGGCACGTGTGCAGGATAAGAGCCTTACCCCGACAAAAGCGCCTGAAAGCAAAACCGAATAGTTTTTAAGCCCGGAAGTTTTATCGATTTCCGGGCTTTCTATTTGTCGATGTTTGCTTACGAGCGTTCAGCGATCAAATGTCATGCTTGACCGTGGCAGGCGGACAAATTAGACCGGGCCAATCATTTCAATAACAAGGCCTGACCCTGTGTCCAGTACGTTGCCAGCACATATGCACCCCACCCGTTCCTTTCAGGGTCTGATCCTGACGCTCCATAACTATTGGGCGGAACACGGTTGCGCTATTTTGCAGCCTTACGACATGGAAGTGGGGGCGGGTACATTCCACCCGGCAACTACCTTGCGTTCGCTCGGGCCGAAGCCGTGGAAAGCTGCCTATGTGCAGCCATCGCGCCGTCCGAAAGATGGTCGCTATGGTGAAAATCCAAACCGTTTGCAGCATTATTATCAGTATCAGGTGATCATCAAGCCATCGCCGCCGAACCTTCAGGATCTTTATCTCGGTTCGCTGCGCGCCATCGGTCTTGATCCGACGCTACATGACGTGCGCTTTGTGGAAGACGACTGGGAAAGCCCGACGCTTGGTGCATGGGGTCTTGGTTGGGAGTGCTGGTGTGACGGCATGGAAGTGTCGCAGTTCACCTATTTCCAGCAAGTCTGCGGCATTGAATGCTCGCCGGTTGCGGGTGAGTTGACCTATGGTCTTGAACGCCTCGCCATGTATGTGCAGGGCGTGGACAATGTTTATGACCTCAACTTCAATGGTCTCGAGGGCGACGAAAAAGTCACCTATGGCGACGTTTTCCTGCAAGCTGAGCAGGAATATTCCCGCTACAATTTCGAAATGGCCAATACCGAAATCCTGCATCAGCATTTCATTGATGCTGAGCGCGAATGCGCTGCGATTTTGAAGGCAGGTAGCACAGGCGAAGGCTCGCTGCATAAATGTGTGTTTCCAGCTTACGACCAGTGCATCAAGGCATCGCATGTCTTCAACCTGATGGATGCGCGTGGGGTGATCTCGGTGACAGAGCGTCAGAGCTATATTCTGCGCGTGCGCAATCTAGCGCGTCAGTGCGGCGAAGCGTTCCTGTTGACGGATGCCGGTGGTTTTAATCTCAAGCGTGAGGGCGAGTAATATGCCTGATTTGTTGCTCGAACTCTTTTCCGAAGAAATCCCGGCCCGTATGCAGCGCAAAGCTGCGGGTGATTTCAAGAAGATGATCACCGATGGTCTGGTGGAAGCAGGTCTCACCTATGAGGCAACAACTGCCTATTGGACCCCGCGCCGCCTGGCGCTCGACATTCGCGGCCTCACTGTGCGCTCAAAAGACGTGCATGAAGACGTGAAGGGTCCATCCGTCACTGCGCCGGAACAGGCGATTGCAGGCTTCCTGCGCAAGGCTGGTCTCTCGGATGTTTCTCAGGCGCATGTGCATTCCGATCCAAAGAAGGGCGATTTCTACGTTGCCCATCTGACGAAGCCGGGCCGCGCTGCCGAAGAAATAATCGCGGAACTCGTGCCGCAGACGATCCGCAATTTCCCATGGCCAAAATCCATGCGCTGGGGTGCGGCGTCATCCAAGCCGGGTGCGTTGCGCTGGGTGCGTCCGCTGCAATCGATCCTGTGCACTTTTGGCCCAGAAACAGAAGAAACAGTCGTCGTTGAATTTGACGTTGATGGTATCAAGTCGGGCAATGTCACCTATGGGCATCGTTTCCTGAGCGATGGTCAGGCGATCAAAGTGCGTCGTTTCGAGGATTACGTCGATAAGCTTGAAAAGGCTTTCGTTGTGCTCGACGCCGAGCGCCGCAAGGAAATCATCTCGCAGGACGCGCATAATCTTGCTTTCGCTTCCGGTCTGGAGCTGGTCGAAGATGCAGGGCTTTTGGAAGAAGTTTCCGGTCTGGTCGAATGGCCGGTCGTGCTGATGGGCGAGTTTGAGGAAGAATTCCTCGCGATCCCGCCGGAAGTCATTCAGCTGACCATCCGCGTGAACCAGAAATGCTTCGTCACCCGCAAGCAGGGCGAAACGGAAGCGCTGTCGAACAAGTTCATTCTGGTGTCGAACATCGCAGCGCGCGATGGCGGCACGGAAATCGCTTATGGTAACGGCAAGGTCGTGCGCGCACGCCTGTCTGATGCGCTCTATTTCTGGAATACCGATCAGCATGATCTGCCTGATCTCGACAAGCTTTCAGCTTCGGGTGAGAAGTTTGGCCTTGATCTGAAAAAGCCGCTTGATCAGCGTATGGCGCGCCTCGATAGCCTCAATGTGACTTTCCATGCTAAGCTCGGCACGCAAGGCGCACGTGTTGAGCGTATTCGTGAGCTTGCAAGTCAGATTGCGCCGCTGGTCGGTGCTGATCCGAAGCTTGCAGCCCGTGCAGCAGTTCTGGCAAAAGCTGATCTGACAACGGAAGTTGTGGGTGAATTCCCTGAGCTTCAGGGTGCAATGGGTCGCAAATATGCGCTGCTTCAGGGTGAAGACGAAGCTGTGGCGGGCGCTCTCGAAGAGCATTACAAGCCACAAGGTCCGTCTGATTTTGTGCCGAAGAACCCGGTTTCAGTCGCTGTGGCACTCGCTGATAAGCTCGACACGCTGGTCGGCTTCTGGGCGATTGACGAAAAGCCAACTGGCTCGAAAGACCCGTTTGCGCTGCGTCGTGCGGCTTTGGGTGTTATCCGCCTGATCCTGTCGCAGGATTGGAAGTTCCCGCTTTTGCCACTTCTGCGCTCGGCTTATGCGTCGCTCAAAGAAGGTCAGGTTCAGCGTAAGCTGCGCGAGTTTGAGGCGAAGCTTGTGTCTGAAAAGTCTGGCGATGTGGACGGCGAACAGGACGTCGATAACGCACTGCGTAATCTTGAAACTAAGACGCGTGCAGAAACCGAAGCCAATGCTGAGCCATTGCTGGCTGATCTTCTGTCCTTCTTGCATGACCGCTTCAAGGTTCATCTGAAGGAAGAAGGCGCACGCTACGACGCGATTGACGCAGTTCTGACATCGGATGCCGACAATCTTCTGTTGGTTGCCCGTCGTCTGGAAGCTCTGATCGTCTTCATCAATGAAGAAGACGGCAAGAACCTTCTGGCCGGTACCAAGCGCGCCGCCAATATTTTGGCTGCGGAAGAAAAGAAGGGCACGAAGGTAGCAGGCAGCGTCGATGCGGCTCTGTTGAAGCTTGACGAGGAAAAGGCGCTTTATGCGGCTGTAAACCTTGCATCCACCGAAGCCGAAGAAGCGATTGCCCGCGAAGATTTCGGTGGTGCAATGCTGGCACTCGCCAAGCTGCGCGGTCCGGTCGATACATTCTTTGAGAGCGTCTTGGTCAATGACGAGGACGAAAATGTCCGCGCTAACCGTCTTGCTCTGCTTGAACAAATCCGCAATGCCACAAGCACAGTGGCCGATTTCTCGAAAATCGCCGGATAAGATCAAAAGGCCGCCTCTGAGGCGGCCTTTTTCATAACTCATTCCTATCTTGCATCAACTACGTATACGAGTCCCTTGCTCTAAGCCCATGTGTTGTGTAGCTACAGCGGCAGGAGAATGACCTTGGCCGATATTCTGGAATTTGACGATAAAGCTGTTTCACGCGCGGTAGAAGTGCTCGCCCGCGGTGGCCTTGTCGCGATTCCGACTGAGACTGTCTATGGTCTTGCAGCTGACGCGGCGCATGGCGAAGGCGTGGCCGGTATTTTCGCCGCTAAAGGTCGCCCGCAATTCAATCCGCTTATTGCGCATGTCGATAGTGTCGCCATGGCCGAGCGTTACGTGACGTTTGATGCTATTTCGCGCAGGCTTGCAGAGAAATTCTGGCCGGGACCACTGACGATTGTTCTGCCGCTTAAAGCAAAGCAAGGCACGCCACGCCCGATCCATCCGCTGGTAACGGCGGGGCTTGATACGCTCGCCATCCGCATGCCGAATGGTCAGGTGCGTGATGTTATAAAGAATCTGGACAGCCCTGTGGCAGCACCAAGCGCCAATACATCGGGTCGTATCAGCCCGACAAGCGCGCAGGCTGTAGCCGACGATCTTGGCGGTAAGATCGACTTGATCCTTGATGCCGGTCCGTGCGGCGTGGGTGTTGAATCCACAATCGTCAAAGTCGATGGCGAGCGCGTGCATCTGCTGCGCCCCGGCGGTTTGGCTGCGGAAGAGATTGAAGCGTTTCTAGGCGTGAAGCTGATCCGCGCTGAGCATAATGCAGCCATTCAGGCGCCCGGCATGATGGAATCGCATTATGCGCCGGATGCCGCGATGCGCCTTGACGTTAAGAGCGTGAAGCCCGGTGAGGCGCTGCTGGCATTTGGCCCCAAGCGCGTTGCAGGCAGCGAGCAAGCTATCCAAATTCTTAATCTTAGCGAAAGCGGCGATCTGCGCGAGGCAGCCAGCAACCTGTTTGACTTCATGCGCAAGCTTGATGCTACCGGTGTTGTGACAATCGCCGTTGAACCCATTCCGTTTGATGGTCTCGGTGAGGCCATCAATGATCGTCTTAAACGCGCGGCGGCCCCGCGCTAGTTCCCCAAACATTCAAGAGAAGCACATGCTCGACACTGCCCTGATCGAACGTTTTGCAGCCATTGTTGGCGAAAAGAATGCACTGACTGCGCCCGAAGATATTGCGCCATTTATGATTGAGCAGCGCGATCTCTATCAGGGGCAATCGCCGCTGGTACTGCGCCCCGCTTCGACGGAAGAAGTTTCGGCAATCATGAAGCTTGCCAATGAAACCAAAACGCCGGTTGTGCCACAGGGTGGCAATACCGGTCTTGTTGGCGGTCAGACGCCGGATCAGAGCAATACTGCCATCGTTCTGTCGCTTGGTCGCATGAATAAGGTGCGTGCGGTTGATCCGGTTGGCAATCTGGTGACGGTGGAAGCTGGTGTGATCCTGAAAAACCTTCAGGACGAAGCGCAGAAAGTTGGTCGTCTGTTCCCGCTGTCGCTGGGTGCGGAAGGTTCGTGTCAGGTTGGTGGTAATCTTGGCTCCAATGCAGGCGGCACCGCAGTGCTGGCCTATGGCAATATGCGCGAGCTTTGCCTTGGCCTTGAAGTGGTTCTACCGAATGGCGAGATCCTCAACGATCTGCGCTATGTAAAGAAAGACAATACCGGCTACGATCTGAAAGACCTGTTCATCGGTTCTGAAGGAACGCTTGGGGTTATCACCGCAGCAGTGCTGAAGATTTACCCTCAGCCAAAGGGCAAGGGCGTGGCCTATGCCGGTCTGCGCAGCCCAGAAGATGTGTTGCGTCTGTTCCAGCTTTCGACCGAACACGCAGGCCCATCGCTGACTGGTTTTGAACTGATGCCGCGCGTCGGCGTCGAGTTTACCATTGCTCATGTCGATGGCGTTCGCGATCCACTTGAAAGCCCGCATGACTGGTATGTGCTGGTTGATATTTCCTCATCTCGTTCGGAAGACGATGCCCGCACGACGCTTGAAACTATTCTAACGGAAGCTTTCGAGAACGACATCATTCAGGATGCAGCCATTGCTGAAAGCGTCGCGCAGGCGCAGATGTTCTGGAAAATGCGTGAGGAAATGTCCTGGGCGCAGAAGCCGGAAGGCGGCTCGATCAAGCACGACATTTCCGTGCCTGTCGCGAAAATCCCTGAATTCATTGCAGAAGCCAATGCAGCAACGCTTGAGATGATTCCGGGTTCGCGTATCGTTTGCTTCGGTCATATTGGCGATGGCAATCTGCACTATAACGTGTCGCAGCCGATTGGTGCCGATAAGGAAGCATTCCTTGCGCGCTGGCACGAATTAAATCATCGCATTCACACAATTGTTGCTTCTTATACCGGATCGATCTCCGCAGAGCACGGTATTGGCGTGCTGAAACGCGAAGAGCTTGCCTTCTTCAAGCAAGACGTAGCCCTCGAATTGATGCGCCATATTAAGAAATCATTCGATCCGAATGGCATCATGAATCCGGGTAAAGTGCTGTAATTTCAGCAAATATGACGAAAACGAGGCGGGCAGGCAACTGTCCGCTTTTTCATTTATGTAAACGAAAATTAGCAAGAATTACTGAGTTCTTACAGCTGGTTGTAAAGCAGTAACCAAATGAAAAAGCAGGGAAAAGTTAACCTAACGCGTTAAGCGCCTCGGTAATATTCATCGCCTATTCTCTAAATCAACAAGAGCGAACATGCTCAAAAGAGAAGCCGGAATAACTGGCTCTCAAAAAAACAGGCAGAGATAGACAGAGGCGTCGAAAATGATGAGCAGCGGACAGAAGAAGCCAGAATGGGCAGGTCAGGAACTTCGGCTTGATCCGTTTCACCTTCCGCAGGTCGTGACTTACCCGGCTGAAGATTGTGATGCAGACGTAACTTTCACGATCAGCGAACGTGGTGCGGTTATGCGCCAGATCCTGCCTTCGAGCGGTTTGCCGATGTCGATTGCGCTGCCGATCAACGCATTTGTCGGTGTCGTTGCCCGCGCTGTTGAAGACGAGTACGGCGAAATCACCGTAACACTCGAACTGATGCATGAAGACCCGCAGCTTTCGGTGCCGCTGCTGGTGGCGCATGATCTGACCGATGTTGCCGCTGACTGGCGCGCATGGGCTGCGACCTTCAACCTGCCGATGATGCTGGTCGAAGAAGATGGCGTTGCGCGCCCGCTTTACGAAAGCACTGGCCCGGTCCGCACCGCTGAGCCGCAAGCGCGCCGTCAGGGGCAGGAGCCACGCCGCCGCCGTCCTCGGTTCCTCGCACGTCGCAAGACTGGTTCGCTGGGTGTGCGCATGGTGATCGAAGGTCGTGAGATTATTGCAAGAAACTAACAAAAGATCACATTCGCGTGTGAACATGTTCTCGTCTGATTTCTATATTATCTAAGGAATAACGCGCCGCTTGGTGGTTGTCTGGAAAGATGAAGGACCTTTCCAGATATTAAAGGCCACGATGTCGGAGCAACAAATTGGCTGACCTCCAACAAAGCCACCCGGATGGTATCCCCATCCGGGTATTTTTTTGATTACTTTTTCCGGCTGAGAAATGCCATTACGGCCTCCCGCGCTTCATCCGAAGTTAGCCGTTCGGCAAAATGCTTGGCTTCGCGTTGAATGCGGTCAACGACAGGTTCAGCAGGCATCCGCATCAGGCTGCGTGCGATCTGCATGGCCTGTGGTGGCTTAGACGCGATTTCGTCTGCGGCCTTCAATACTTCTGTTTCGAGGCCGCTGCTTTCGACGATCTTATACACAATGCCAGCCTCAAGCGCTGCCTGTGCATCGAAGCCATGGCCGAGGGCCAAAAGTGCAAATGCCTTCTGATGGCCCATGAGCGGTGGAGCGAGCAGGCTGGAGGCTGCTTCCGGCACAAGGCCGAGATCAACAAACGGTGTGCGAAAAAGCGCGTGGCTGGTAGCAAATGTGAGGTCGCAATGGAGGTGTATCGTCGTGCCAATACCAATCGCCAAGCCATCGACGCCGGAGACAATCGGCTTTTTCGCACTTGAGAGCGCATTTAGAAAATCCAGAATCTCCTGGCCAAGACTGCCGCCGGATGCAGCAGCCATGAAATCCTGCATATCATTGCCAGATGAAAATGCTCCCGGCACCCCGAGAAACACATGCACCCGCACGGCATCATCGGCGTCACCATCGATGAGCGCTTTGGCCATTGTGGCATACATGGCGCGGGTGATAGCGTTTTTCTTGTCAGCCCGGTTCAACCGGATGATCTGCACAGCACCCTGACGTTCGATCAGAATATGTTCGCCCATTGTCACGCCTCCAGTGCTGATTTTGCAGCGGCGAGGCTCGATGAGCCGGTGATGACGGTGTCTTTCAGAGCAGCGACTTCGGCTAGCATGTTTTCTGCAAAGAAGCGGCAAAGAGCAGCGCGGCCTGTATCATCGCTTGTGAGTGCTGCTCGCGCCAGATATGCGCCGCCAGCGGTCAGTGACAGCAGTCGCTGGTAAGGCGTAGCTCCTGCTAGTGCTTCCTCTGTACGGCCTTCGGCTGCCGCCTTTTGCAGCCAGTCAGTTGCTTCGCGCACTTCATTGATTGCTGTTGAAAGGCGCGGGCCGGTTTCGCCTAGTTCAGGGCGGTTCGAGGCCGTGGCCTTCTCAGCCTCGTCCTGCAATTCGGCAAAGAAGCCTTGAATATGCTCACCATTGCCGAGCGGCAATTTGCGCAGCACAAGGTCGATAGCCTGAATTCCGTTTGTACCTTCGTAGATCGGGGTAATGCGGGCATCGCGCAGCAATTGTGCAGCGCCTGTTTCCTCAATGAAGCCCATGCCACCATGGATCTGTACGCCAAGCGAAGCAACATCCACGCCGACGTCAGTCGCAAAGCTTTTAGCTAAAGGTGTGAGCAACCCTGCGCGATCTGACCAGAATTGCGCGTCTGAACCTTCCGTTGCATGGCTCATATCAATCGCATGGGCGCAGGAATAGGTGATTGCACGGGCGACCTGTGTGAGCGCTTTCATGGTGAGCAGCATACGCTGCACATCGGGATGCTCGATGATCGGGCTCATGCCCGCCTTTGGATTAGCACCAAGGGCGCGTCCCTGTTTGCGTTCCTTTGCATAGTTCAACGCTTGCTGATAGGCGGCTTCTGCGACGCCTACGCCCTGAATGCCGACTAGCAGACGGGCATTATTCATCATGGTGAACATACAAGCCAAACCGCGATTTTCTTCTCCGATTAAATAACCGACTGCGCCTGTTTCCTCGCCTTTCATAAAGCCATCGCCATAAATCATGGTGCAGGTTGGGGAGGCGTGAATACCCATCTTGTGTTCAAGGCCAGAGCAGAAGAGATCATTGCGACGGCCGAGCGAACCATCGTCATTGACGAGAAATTTTGGCACGAGGAAGAGTGATATGCCCTTGGTGCCAGCAGGCGCATCGGGCAGGCGAGCTAGCACGAGGTGAACGATGTTTTCGGTCAGGTCGTGTTCGCCATAAGTTATGAAAATCTTTTGACCAAAGATGCGATAGGAGCCATCATCGTTGCGCTCCGCGCGGGTGCGCAATGCGCCGACATCAGAACCGGCCTGAGGCTCGGTCAGGTTCATGGTGCCCATCCATTCACCGGAGATGAGCTTTTCAAGATAGATGTCTTTGAGTTCTTTTGAGGCGTGTTTTTCCAGCGCTTCGACCGCGCCCATGGTGAGTGTGGGAGCGATGGCAAAAGCCAGTGTGCCGGAATTCCACATTTCGCTAACGGCCACCGACATCATGGTTGGCAAACCCTGTCCACCATATTCAGGCGAGCCAGTCAGCGAATTCCAGCCGCCGGCAATCCAGTCGGCATAAAGCTCTTTCCAGCCGGGAGCGGTTGTAACGACGCCGTCTTTGACACTAGCGCCGTGTTTGTCGCCGGTTATGCGAAGCGGTTCCACGCGCTCAGCAGCAAACTTGCCAGCTTCTTCGAGAATAGCTTCTGCCAGATCAGCGGAGAAATCAGGAAACTGATTGTCTGCGATTGCCTTTTCAAGGCCTGCGACTTTCATCAGCGTATGCGAAATTTCAGAAACCGGCGCGCGATACATCTTTCCTCCTAAACCTTCTCCTCAAAAGGCTTCGCATTGCTGCCCTTTGGCAGCGATGCGTTCAGCCTTATGGCTGGCGTGTCTAAGTGCTAGCGGCTTATTACGTAAACGTCAATATTTCTTGGAGCAAGTTGTATTCATTATAGTTGGGTCGCAAGAGCGATAGTGAACTACAGAAGGAGCAATCAGGTTGCGGAAAAATGGGGGCGGCTTTGTTAGACGTTTTCATGCCCTAGAAAAGCAAAAAGGCCGGGCATGGACCCGACCTTCATAAGTCTCAACAATCAGTGCCAGTACATCCGTGGTCAAAGATTGGAGACAAATTTCTTTGCGCAATCACGCAAGCAAAGCTTCAAATAGCTTCGCTTGAATAATTATTAGAGTGCGCGCAGGTTTTCTGCTGCATTCTTGCCCGAACGACGGTCTGCAACAACTTCAAAGCTGACCTTCTGGCCTTCATTGAGGGTGCTGAGGCCCGAACGCTCAACAGCCGAGATGTGAACGAACACGTCTACGCCGCCGTCATCAGGCTGAATGAAGCCGAAGCCCTTGGTTGTGTTGAAGAATTTTACTGTTCCGTTTGCCATGTTGAATTCCTTTCAAATCGCACGGTTGAAATATAATGGGCCAAAACCCATCGCCGAATTTTACGAGTTTGAAAGAAGTACCGGGTGGCGAAAAGCACGCCGCAACATTCGAAAACAAAATCGATGACACCTATATATGCGGCAAATCGCACTTTTACAAGGCGCTTTTCTAAAATCGAGAAAATTACTAGGATAAGTAAAAATTATAGGGATCCAAATAATACTGATTAACGTAATACAAAGGTAGTTTTTTAGATGTGCCTTATGTCTAAATGCTGCATGGCTGATGTTTTTCCTGTAAAGAATAGCCTCGTTCTTAATGAAATTTTCTTCGCATGCTTTTAAACGGTGGGTATGTTGAAAGGTGCTGATATATGACGCTCGTCCCGTATTTTCTCACTGTTAATCTTACGGTATCGTGCGTTTTCATTCTGACATTCGCTTTTGTGGCTATGCAGGAGCGCAATTATGCTGCCCCACGCTGGTTCACGCTGGCGGCGATCGCAGCGGCACTTGTCTCGATATTCGGCTACTGGATTCCAGTTGCGATAGACACCAGGCTGCTTGTTCTTATTTCATTTGCGCTTTCAATGATCGCGTTTCTGGCAGCAATTATCGGTCTGCAAAGTATTTACCGCCAGAAAATTGACTGGAAACTCATAAGTGGCTTTTTCGTCGCCGCTATGCTTTGCAATTTGCTGATTTCAGAACTGCCACGCACGTCGTTTCTGCATCGCTTTCTGTATCAGGTACCACTTTGTATCGCGCAGCTTTTAATGATCCGCGTCATTTATCGTTCTGGAATGCCACGCCTCGTTGATAGGCTGATGATGGCACTCGCTGTTGTCGCCTGTCTTCATTACTTCTCGAAAGCTTTTTTAATCTCTGGTCCGGGTGCAGATATCAGACCTGATGATCCAGCCAATACGCTGCACGTGATTGTATCACTATCGATTGGTGTGTTCGTGCATGTCGTGCGTGGTCTGTTGCTGCTTTTAACCACGGTTTCGCACATGGTGGGCGAGGCGAGCGAGCAATCAGAGGTGGACGAGCTTTCCCAGATTTATAATCGCCGTGGTTTTGACCGGCATGTTTCGCGCGTGCTGGCCCGCAAAGGCGCACGAATTCGCTATTCGGTGATTATGAGCGATCTGGATTTCTTTAAACGCGTTAATGACACCTATGGTCATGATGGCGGTGACCGCGTGATCGCGGCTTTTGGCAAGTTGCTCAAAACGCAACTTCCTAAAGCAGCCGTTGCAGCGCGTATGGGTGGCGAAGAGTTCGTGGTGTTCATCCCGGATGCGGATATGGCGGCTGCTGAAAGCCTCGCACAAAGCCTTCGCGAATCTTTGAGCAAACTACGCTTTGCCGAAAAAGCACCTGATTGGGGGCCGACTGCGAGTTTTGGTGTCGCTGAACAGGTCGATGAGGAAAGCCTTTATGAGACGATGCGCCGTGCGGACTCGGCGCTCTATGATGCGAAGAATGCCGGACGCAATCGCGTCCATATTGCTTAGCGGCTAGAAACCGGGTTCATATAGCGTAAATTATTCGCCTGAACGCTCACGCTCGACAGCACGCCAGCCGATGTCGGAGCGATAAAAGCCTTCTGGCCAGTTCACTTGCTTTACAGCGTCATAGGCTTTGCTTTGGGCTTCCGCTACGGTTTCAGCAATGGCTGTCACGTTAAGGACGCGGCCACCATTGGCGATGAGATTGCCGTCTTTTTCCGCTGTGCCAGCGTGGAAGACTTTCAGGCCATCAATGCCGTCGAGCTTCTCGAGGCCGCGAATGACGCTGCCCTTTTTCACGTTGGCCGGATAGCCTTCCGCAGCCATAACAACGGTTAGCGCTGGCTGGTCTTTCCATTCGAGCTTAACTTTATCAAGCTTACCATCAACGGCTGCATTGATGAGGTCGAGCAGATCAGTTTCGAGGCGCATCATCAGCACCTGACATTCAGGATCACCAAAGCGGGTGTTGTATTCAATGAGCTTCGGGCCGTCCTTGCCGATCATCAGGCCGAGGAACAGCGCGCCCGAGAATGGTGCCCCGATTTCAGCCATGCCGCGCATGGTTGGCTCGATCAGTTCGCGCATGGTGCGCTCAACAATTTCTGGTGTCATTACAGGGGCAGGGGCATAAGCACCCATGCCGCCGGTGTTCGGTCCGGTGTCGCCATCGCCGACACGCTTATGGTCTTGTGCTGAGCCGAGCGATAGGGCGGTCTTGCCGTCGCAAATGCAGAAGAAGCTTGCTTCTTCGCCTTCAAGAAACTCTTCAACGACGACTTCTGCACCGGCAGAGCCAAATGCGCCTTCAAAGCACATATCGACGGCATCAAGCGCTTCATCAAGCGTCATGGCAACGACAACGCCTTTGCCTGCGGCAAGTCCGTCGGCTTTGACGACGATTGGCGCACCCATTTCGCGAATATAGGCTTTAGCTTTTGGCGCATTGTTGAAGCGGCCATAAGCGCCGGTCGGAATATCAAAACGGGCGCAGAGATCTTTGGTGAAGCCCTTTGAGCCTTCAAGCTGGGCGGCCAACTTGGAAGGGCCGAAGACGCGAATATTCGCAGCCTGCAGATCGTCGGCAAGGCCGGCGACGAGTGGTGCTTCCGGGCCAACAACAACCAGATCAATCGCATTCTGCTTGGCAAAAACAATGACAGCCGCGTGATCGGTTACATCGAGCGTTACCAGTTCTGCATATTCAGCAATGCCGGGATTGCCCGGCGCGCAATAGAGCTTTGTCAGCTTATCGGATGCTGCAAGTTTCCATGCCAATGCGTGTTCGCGTCCACCCGAACCGATCAACAGAACTTTCATGCCTTGCTCCCTGCGCGTGAGATCAGTAAACGTTGTTTATACGGGTCTCTATTGCCCAACGCACGCGCGGGCAAGGGCAGTGCCGCGATTTTTGGATAAAAAGCGGTCGCACCGGCATAGTTTCAGGAAAGCAAGCAGTCATGCAGCAGTCAAAGCCCGATATGGGCACCGCTTCGGATGTTCAGTCACGCGAAAGCCGCGGACGTGTCAAGGATGCGCCATCCGGCCATTGGGTCTATCGGGTGCTTCCGCCATCGCTGTGGCCCTATGCGCAGCTTGCACGCTGGGATCGTCCAATTGGCTGGCAGCTTCTGCTCTGGCCATGCTTGTGGTCGGCTGCTCTGGTAGCAGGTGCAGGTGCGCAACCGGGCGATGATGCATGGTCTGTCGTGCCATCCATCTGGCATCTCATTTTGTTTTTCGTTGGCTCTGTCGCGATGCGCGGCGCTGGCTGCACTTATAATGATCTGGCCGATCAGGACATTGACGATAAGGTCGACCGCACACGCTCGCGCCCGCTGCCGTCCGGTCAGGTGACACGCAAACAGGCAAAAATATTCATTGTCTTGCAGGCTCTGGTCGGGCTAGCCGTTGTGCTGCAATTTAACTGGTTCACGATTGGCCTTGGCGTTGGATCGCTTGTGATCGTCGCGGCTTATCCTTTCATGAAGCGCATCACGAACCTGCCGCAGCTGGTGCTTGGCCTTGCCTTTTCATGGGGCGCGCTGATGGGCTGGGCGGCTGTTGAAGGCTCACTCTCACTTTCACCGGTATTGCTTTATATTGGCGCGATCCTCTGGACGATTGGCTATGACACGATCTACGCCCATCAGGACAAGGAAGACGATGCGCTGGTCGGCGTCGGATCGACGGCGCGTCTGTTTGGTAAACATACCAAGACGGCGCTGCTGGTGCTTTATGGTGGAGCGATTGGCTTTTTCGCTGCGGCCTTTGCGGTTGCACAGGTGCCGATGCCAGCGCTTGCCGGACTGCTCGCGGCTGGCGTTCATCTTTATCGCCAGATCATCGTGCTCGACATCGATAATCCTGATCAGTGCCTGCGTTTGTTTAAGTCGAACAACACGGTTGGCTGGCTGATTTTCTTAGGCCTCGTATTGGGAAGCCTCTGGGTCGCATTAAAACCGATGGTATAAAATGAGAGCGCATCCCGAAAAGTGTGAAGCGGTTTTCGGATCAAGATGCGCGTCAAAAAAAACTTTTAGAGCACCGATCTGATTTAATCAGATCGGTGCTCTAAAAGGCCGCTGATTTCAGCGGTCTTTTTAATTTATGGATAGAGACGATCTTTGTGCCAGTCGCCTTCCGGTGTGTCGCGGGTAAACAACACGCGGTCATGCAAGCGGAAGGGGCGATCGTGCCAGAACTCGATGGAGACTGGGCGGATGCGGAAGCCCGACCAATGTTTCGGGCGAGGGATTTCACCAATCGCATAACGAGCCGTATATTCTGCAACAGCTTTTTCGAGCGCAAAGCGGCTTTCAAGCGGACGCGACTGCTTTGAAGCCCATGCGCCGATGCGGCTGCCACGTGGACGCGATGCATAATAAGCATCGGCTTCCTCCGCGGTAACCTTCTCAACAGGGCCGCGTACACGAACCTGACGACGCAGCGATTTCCAATGAAAGCACATGGCCGCTTTTTCGGCAGACAGGATTTCCTGCCCCTTGGTGCTTTCGTAATTGGTGTAGAAGACAAAGCCGTGCTCGTCGAAATCCTTAAGCAAAACCATACGCACATTTGGCAAGCCGTCGCGATCAACGGTGGCCAGCGCCAAAGCGTTTGGGTCGTTCACTTCGCTTTTGGTGGCGTCATTCAGCCATTGCGCAAAGAGCTTGAAGGGTTCGGAACTCTGGGTGAAGTCGTCGCTGTTGTCGGTCATTTTCTGCTATTTCATATTTTCATGAAAGTGTGTGTAAGCGAACTTCGTCCATATCGCGCATTTTGTCTATTGTTTTGCGCAGATGAGCAGATTTTGAGCGTTGTTCTTTGGTAGTGATTTGTTTACCCTGCCTGCGAACCGCTTGTTAACTCCATATCCCCCATATTCATTGCATCTTTAGGATGTACTTAAGGGAAGACCCGTTGGCCGCTGGACTTGCTCGCCGCGAAAAAAATGATGTGACCTGCAATCGAAGCATGGCTCTGATCCGCCATGTGGCCCTCGCTGCCGTCATGGTTTCGCTCGCAGGTTGTGCGATGGGCGGAGTTGGTATCGACAAAGCAGTTCCTGATTCTTCGACCATCACTGGCTCCATAAAGTCCGTCGAAAAAGACGAGACGGATAATGGCAAGCGTTCCGATCAGTCTACAATCAAGAGCATTGTGTCAGCACTGAACTTTACCCAATGGGGTAAGAATCCGGTTCCATGGGCTAATCCCGATACCGGCAGTCAGGGTGCCATCACCACTATCGCCGAGACAAAATCCAACGACACGCTGTGCCGCCAGTTCGAAACCTCGCGCGAAGCTTTCGATGGCGTTTCGATCTATCGCGGTGAAACCTGTATGCAGCGCGGCGGTGAGTGGACATTAACCTCATTTGCACCGCTTTAGGCTTTTTAGAAAACCTTACGCTATTGATCTGGAAGTTTTCTGGCTTAGTACTCATATTACGGCAAAGTGAGTCTAACGGCTGATAAATCAGTCATTTTCCCGAATGAGGACTATATGCGCGATCCCTATAGCGTGTTGGGCGTCGCCAAAACGGCGAAGCCCGAAGAAATAAAATCGGCTTTCCGCAAGCTGGCCAAGAAATACCATCCGGATCAGAATCAGAATGATCCAAAGGCGCAGGAGCGCTTTTCCGAAATCAATCAGGCCTATGAGATTGTCGGCGATAAAGACAAACGCGGTCAGTTTGACCGGGGCGAAATCGATGCCGAAGGCAAGCAGGCCTTTCAGGGCTTTGGTGGGCAGGGTGGTTTCGGCGGTCAATCTGGATTTGGTGGCGGCGGCGATCCGTTTGCAGGCTTTCGTCAGCGTGGCGGTGGCCAGCAGGGTGGTTTCGGCGGCGGTGCCGAAGACATTCTCAACGATATATTCGGTGGCGCTTTTGGCGGCGGCGGTGGTCGCGCGCGTCAGCGTGGTCCCATCAAAGGCGATGATCTGGCTGCTTCGATCAATATCACGCTCGAGCAGGCTGCTGGTGCTGACAAGGTGGAGGCCGTTTTCCCGAATGGCAAACACCTGAAAATCAAGCTGCCGCAGTTTGTTGAAGATGGCCAGACCATTCGCCTGAAAGGTCAGGGCGAGCATGTTGTCGGCGGTACGCCGGGGGATGCGCTGGTGACGATCCATTTCAAGCCGAGCGCACGTTTCAAGCTTGAAGGCCGCGATGTGCATGTCGATTTGCCGGTTGAACTTGAAGATGCAGCGCTTGGCGGTAAAGCAGAGGTCGAAACGCTGAGCGGTCGTATTGCAGTCAAAGTGCCCGCATGGTCGAGCTCGGATAAGGTTTTGCGTCTTAAGGGCAAAGGCCTGCCGCTCAAGGCCGGTGGCCATGGCGATCTTTATGTTCATGTTCGCATCATGTTGCCGGAAGGTGGCGATGCAGAATTGGAAGAATTTTTAAAGAAACGCCGAGGCGAATAATTGATATTGAGCCTCGTTAAACTGTAACCGGATCGCTGCACTGCGCGGCGATCCGTCGCTTAGGTTTTATAATACCCGGCTTTTTGTGCGCAATTGCTTGAAGCCTGTGCAATGCTGTGCGATAGGGCATCTAGTTGATTATATTTCGATGAGGACCCTTAATGACCGCAAAGTCAGGTTTGTTGCAGGGCAAGCGCGGATTGATTCTGGGCGTAGCCAACAACCGTTCTATCGCCTGGGGCATTGCCAAGGCTGCTCGTGAAGCTGGTGCGGAACTCGCATTCACCTATCAGGGTGATGCGCTGAAGAAGCGCGTCGAGCCGCTGGCCGAAGAACTGGATGCTTTTGTTGCCGGACATTGCGATGTTGCCGACGGTGCAAGCATTGATGCTGTTTTTGAAGCATTGGAAAAGAAGTGGGGCAAGATTGACTTCGTCGTTCACGCCATTGGTTTCTCCGATAAGGACGAATTGACTGGTCGTTATGTCGACACCAGCGAAGCCAATTTCCAGAACACCATGCTGATTTCGGTTTATTCGCTAACTGCGATTTCGCGTCGTGCGGAAAAGCTGATGAATGATGGTGGTTCGATTCTCACGCTGACCTATTATGGCGCTGAAAAAGTTATGCCGAACTACAACGTCATGGGCGTTGCAAAGGCCGCTCTTGAAGCAAGCGTGAAGTATCTGGCCGTTGATCTTGGACCGCAGAAGATTCGCGTGAACGCGATTTCGGCAGGCCCGATCAAGACGCTTGCAGCTTCAGGCATTGGTGATTTCCGCTATATTCTCAAGTGGAACGAATACAACGCACCGCTGCGCCGCACGGTTACGATTGATGAAGTGGGCGATGTTGGCCTTTACTTCCTCTCCGACCTTTCACGTTCGGTCACAGGTGAAGTCCACCACGCCGACAGCGGCTATCATGTCATCGGCATGAAAGCGGTTGACGCGCCGGACATCTCGGTCATCAAAGACTGATCTGAACATTCTAAAATCCCGAAAAGTTGACCGACTTTTCGGGATTTTTCTTTGTCTCTTCATCGTCGAAGGGGCTATTCAAAATAGAATTACGTGCAGACAGAGGTGTGATTTTGGCCCGCGAGATCATCTATTTTTCGCGTCATGGTGAGACGGATTGGAATGTTGCGCAGCGCATTCAGGGACAGCTTGATATTGATATCAATGCGCATGGCCGCACACAGGCAGATCGAAATGGTGATATGCTGAAATCGTTGATCGGCGATGGCGCTGGTTACGATTTTGTTGCAAGCCCTCTGCGCCGCACCCGCGAAACCATGGAGCGCATTCGCCTGCGCATGGGCCTTGATCCTTATGATTTCCGCACCGACCCGCAATTGATGGAAGTGAATTTCGGCGATTGGCAGGGCTTCATGATGGAAGACATTGCCAAAGAGCGCGAAGATCTTCTCGACGCGCGTGCCCAGGACAAGTGGAATTTTATACCACCGGGCGAGACAGCCGAAAGCTATATGCGGCTGTCACAGCGCATTGGTCGCTGGGTCGAAGCGGTTGAATGGCCAACGGTCTGCGTGACGCATGGCGGCTGCATTCGCACGCTGTTCTATCTTTACGGCGATATGGACGGCCATGCTGCCGCAAATCTCTCGATCCCGCAGGATAAGATACTGAAATTCGAGAACAACAGGCTTGAGTGGGTTTAAGCCAGCCCCGTGTGCGACTCGGCTGGCCTGTCTTTCGGTTTGATACCGGCCTGTGCCAGCGTGCGATCAAGAAGCTGTTCATAGATTGGTTTACCACCAATCCATTGTGCAACGAGATTGGCAGTGAGGCATGTCGCGATTAGCGGCATTGCCATACCATAGGCACCTGTGAGTTCGAGCGTCAGAACAACGCCGACAATTGGTGCACGAACCGATGCCGTAAATAGCCCACCCATCGCTGCAATCGCAAATGCCAGCGGCATGATGCCGGCATCTGGCAAAAGCACACTGATGATGCCAGCAAATGCCAGACCGATACAGGTCGCTAGTGTGAGCATCGGCGCAAAAATGCCACCCGGAACGCCAGTGGAATAACTTCCGACCATCGTGAAGTAACGCGCAAAAGCCAGCAAAAGCAGTAGTGCCAGTCCGGTTTTCTGATGGGCAAGCTCCATAATGATATGCTCGCCGCCGGTGACTGAATAAGGCAGCACAATAAACAGAGCGCCTACGCAGAGCCCGATAATTGCTGGATACAGATATGGTACGCGATTATGCATACGCGCTGCAAAGTCGACCGCCCACATGATGCCACCATTGAGCGCCACACCAACGAAGCCGAGCACACAGCCAAGCACGACAAAAGCAGGCAGATGTTCCAGTGCTGCTTTCACTTCGGGCATCGACATATCGGGTGCGGTGCCGCCGATGATTTGCGTCATGACGGTTGCGAGCAGTGCAGCCGCGATCACGCCCATATAGGTGCGGAATGTATAGGGGAACTGTTTGTGGGTTTCTTCGACGATAAACAGAACTCCGGCCAGCGGCGCATTAAAAGCGCAGGCGAGACCCGCAGCCGCACCAGCCGCCAGAATGCCACGCCGTTCAGTTTCGCTGACTTTGAAAAAATCTGTGATGGCAGCACCAAGTGATGCGCCAATGTGGATAGTTGGGCCTTCGCGCCCCAGAACGAGGCCGGATGAGATTGATGTGATGCCCATGAGAAATTTCACAGGCAGCACACGCCGCCAGCGCACTTCACGCAAGCCTTCCATTGCGCCTTCAATTTCCTGAACGCCACTGCCGCCAGCTTCGGGCGCAAAACGACGAACAATGAAAGCCGCAAGCACCGTGCAGCACATTGTAAACAGTGCTGCCGCAACGATAAGCGATGTTCCGGTGATGTATTGGCCGAGCTTTTGCGGCCATGTCATCAACGCATCAATGATGAGATGAAAATAAGATCCGACAGTTCCGGTCAATATTCCCGTCAGGGCAGCAAAGAATACATAGCGCGCTTGTGCTGATCTGTTTCCCGGCCGGTCGAGTGATTTTATCGGATCATCCATCGATGCTTGCCCCAATATGCAATACTCGGCCTGACCGGATTATTGGAGGCCCCCATCTCTCGGACACAAACAGACTCGCCCCTAAAAGTCTAGCAACGACGTGCTTTGCGATGACCCGATTTGCCATTTGGCAAAACTATGTTATCTTTCTGCCATAAGGAAGGTGTGCGATGGAACTTCAGCCAATCAGTATCACGCCAGCAGGCACTCTGACGAAGGCGATTACCGATGAAGAAGCGGGCGCTTTGGCGCGCACCACGGTCAATCTGTTGAAGGTCTGGAAGCTCTCGGATGGAGAAGCTTGCACGCTGTTGGGTGATATGTCGCCGCGGACATGGGCGCGCTGGAAAGATGGCACTATTGGCCGGATTGATCGCGATCTTAGGATGCGCATGGCGCATCTCATGGGTATTCATAAAGGGCTGCGTTATATGTTCCGCGATGCTGCACGCGGCTATGCATGGATCAGAAAGCCCAATGACGCTTTCGGCGGTCTTTCGGCGCTTGATCTTATGTTGCGAGGCGAAATCTCTGATCTCGCAGCACTTCGTGAATGGCTTAATGCGGAGCGTGGCGCGTGGTAAGCGGGCTGGCGCAAAAGCGGGCTGTAAACTGGTCGCAGACATTTCGCATCATCCGCTCCATTCATCCGCCGATTGACTTGTTTGAAGATATTGCCGACCCGCGCGACTGGGAGGCACTGGCCTCGGTCGAGGAAAAAACCAATCCGCGCATTCGGTTTGAAATCGGTGATCTTGGCAAAGTCCCTGCCGACAGGCGTGTTGCAGGGCAGGGTGCTACCTATGTGATGGCGCCTTTTGTGCATTGCTCAACGACGCGTCCGGGGCGTTTCAGCGATGGCAGTTACGGCATTTATTATGCTGCTGATCGCGAAGACGTGGCAGTAGCGGAAACCATTCATCACCATGAAAAATTCATGCGTGCAACCCGCGAAGAGCCGGGCTGGACCTCGGACTTTCGGGTGCTTATCGGCAGTGTGGATAAGGAATTAGACGACGTGAGCGCGGTTCCGGGTGTTCTTGATCCGGTTGATTATGCTGCATCTCATGTTGAGGGAAGAGAATTGCGCATTGTCGGCAGTCATGGGCTTCTATGGCCCAGTGTGCGGATGCGCGGCGGCTCTTGTATCGGAATTTTCTGGCCGAATGTTATACCGATTCCCGTTCAGGGACGGCATTACAGCTATCATTGGGACGGAACCCGTGTCGATTTCGTTCGTCAATACGACACGGGCACAATTCTATCCGTGACCTAGGTTTACGGCGCTTCCTGAATGTCTGTGATGAAGCGCGTATTGTCGGATTCATCGTAAAGAATGATAACCTTCATGCCTTTGTTAATGGCGGAATAATCAAACTCGCCCGGCAACTTGTAAGTCTTGCCGTCATCAAGCGTGATTGTTTCCTTGTCCTGATTGATGCCAGTGATCTTGCCTTCGACATCATCTGCCATTGCGACAGTCGAAAAGAGCGAAGCAATGATAAAGAGCAGTCCCACAATATACTGCATGGGTGCTATCCTCCATTTGGGTGCCCGACCGTCCATTGACTGATTCGACACGAATTGCATTTTGCTATTGTTCCCGGATTTTTTAGCAAACACTAAGAGCTGAAACCGAGGGAAGCAACTTCATTTGTGGGCGCATTTTAGCTGGTGGAATGTGTCAAAAAGAATGCGGCATGTGGATGATCTGATGGAAATTTTGCGATCCTGATGCGCTATGCCCAGCAATAATTTGACCGTTGCTCAAAAGGCCAATAAAACCGCCCCATATCTTGCCGGAAAAGGCGCTCCGTAATCAGGCTTAGCTCATGTCTCATAACAGTTTCGGTCATCTGTTCCGCGTAACAACCTGGGGTGAAAGCCATGGTATTGCGCTTGGTTGTGTCGTGGATGGTTGCCCTCCCGGCATCACATTTACCGAGGCCGAAATTCAGTCCTATCTCGATAAGCGCAAGCCGGGACAGTCAAAATACACGACACAGCGCCGCGAGCCGGATCAGGTGCGCGTGTTGTCTGGTGTGCTTCTGGGCGACGATGGCGTGACCATGACCACGACCGGCACGCCGATTTCGATGATGATCGAAAACACCGATCAGCGTTCCAAGGATTATGGTGACATTGCACGGCAATATCGTCCGGGCCATGCCGATTATGCCTATGATGTGAAATATGGCATTCGCGATTATCGCGGCGGTGGTCGTTCCTCGGCACGCGAAACCGCAGCCCGCGTTGCAGCCGGTGCCATTGCGCGCAAAGTTGTTCCGGGTTTGCAGGTACGTGGTGCGCTAGTCTCGATGGGTGTGCATGACATTGATCGCTCGCGCTGGGACTGGAATGAGGTCGATAACAATCCGTTCTTCACGCCGGATGCGGGTTCGGTCGAGGTTTTTGCAGACTATCTCGATGGTATCCGCAAGAATGGTTCTTCGATTGGCGCGATTATTGAAATCGTAGCTGAAGGTGTTCCTGCCGGTATTGGTGCGCCAATCTATGGCAAGCTCGATCAGGACATTGCAAGCTATCTCATGTCGATTAATGCCGTGAAGGGCGTTGAGATCGGCAACGGTTTTGAAGCTGCACGTCTGACTGGCGAAGAAAATGCCGATGAAATGCGGATCGGCAATGATGGCCAGCCGGTATTCCTGTCCAATCATGCCGGTGGTGTTTTGGGCGGCATCGCGACCGGTGCGCCGGTTGTCTCGCGCTTTGCAGTGAAGCCGACATCGTCGATCCTCACGCCGCGCAAGTCGATTGATGCGCAGGGCAAGGAAGTGGATGTGATGACCAAGGGTCGTCATGATCCTTGCGTGGGTATTCGCGCCGTGCCGATTGGTGAAGCGATGGTCGCTTGCGCAATCGCCGATCACTATCTGCGCCATCGTGGACAGACGGGTCGCGTGTAAAATATTCAGAGACAAGTTTCAGGGACCAAGGGCCGGTTCTGAGCATGTCGCGGAAAAGTGGGAACCGGTTTTCCGATAACGACATGCGTGAAAGCGAGATACTGAAACTGAGTTACAAAGATTGAGGCTGAAATGAGCTATAATCAGAAACAGGTCGTTGATGCACTGCGGGCTTTCGAGCGTGGCGAAATTGTTGTGGTCATGGATGATGACGGGCGCGAGAACGAAGGCGATCTGATCGTTGCCGCTGTTCACTGCACGCCGGAAAAGATGGCCTTCATCGTACGCTATACTTCGGGTATCGTTTGCACGCCGATGCCGCGCGAGGAAGCGAAGCGCCTCAATCTCGCACCGATGGTTGCCGAGAACGAATCGGCTCACACGACTGCTTTTACGGTCACGGTTGATTATCGTCATGGCACTACCACGGGCATTTCTGCTGATGATCGCACGCTCACTGTGCGCAACCTTGCGAACCCGAATGCTGGTGCGTCGGATTTCGTACGTCCGGGCCATATTTTTCCGCTTATCGCACGCGAAGGCGGCGTTCTGATGCGCTCCGGTCATACCGAAGCAGCAGTCGATCTTTGCAAGCTCGCTAACCTGCCGCCAATTGGCGTGATCTGCGAACTGATCAATGATGATGGCACCGTTATGCGCGGACCTGACGTAACGAGCTTTGCAGAACAGCATAAGCTGCATCGCGTCACGGTTGCTGATCTTATTGCCTATCGTCAGCGCAAAGAAACATTGGTTAAGCGTATCGGTGATGCCGCCATCAATACCTGCGCAGGTCCAGCCCATGCCTATACTTATGAGCTTCCTTGGGAGCCAATGCAGCATGTGGCCGTTGTCTTTGGCGATATTCGCGACGGCGAAGAAGTGCCGGTGCGCTTGCATCGCGAAGATGTGCTGAGCGATGTGTTCGGCAATGGCGGCAGCAATCTCGATGAGATCATGAAGCGCATGGGCAAAGAAGGCCGTGGTGTTCTGGTTTACCTGCGTGAAGATTCGGTTGGCGTGCGCTCTGATCATCGCGATGCGCGGGCGCGTGAAGCTTTGCTTGGCGAGCAGGAAGCCCATGCGGAAGCTGTAGCGCGTGAAGAAGAATGGCGTCAGATTGGTCTGGGTGCGCAGATTCTGAAAGATCTCGGTATTACGTCGATTGTGCTGCTGGCTTCGCGTGAGCGTCACTATGTTGGGCTTGAAGGTTTCGGCATCAACATCACGCGCACGGAAATTATCTGACACAGAGTTGTTGGCTAGGGATGCTAGAGGAGCGCAATGACAACACGGCTTTACTGGCATCCGACCTACCTTGAGCATATCGTGCCGCCCGGACATCCCGAGCGGCCAGACCGTATTCGTGCGTTGATGAGCGAGCTGGACGGGCCGGATTTTTACCGTCTCGACCGTGTGGAAGCGCAAATGGCATCCGAAGATGCCATTCTGCTCGCGCATCCCGAAAGCTATTTCGATGAAATTCGTCGGCAGATTCCTGATCCGGTTGATGATGAGGAAGCGCCGCAGCCAATCAACAAGCTTGGTGTCGATACTTATGCAAGTCCCAAAAGCTGGGAGGCGGCGCTTCTGGCAATTGGTGCCGCAACTAACGCAGTTGATGATGTGTTTTCAGGGCAGGCAGATAATGTCTTTGTCGCCTCGCGTCCGCCCGGTCATCATGCTGAGCTTGCAACTGCCATGGGCTTTTGCCTGTTTAACAACGTGGCGATCGCCGCACGTTATGCTCAGCGCAATCATGGTGCGGAGCGCATTGCGATTGTTGACTGGGACGTGCATCACGGCAACGGCACACAGGATATTTTCAAAGACGATCCAAGCGTTTTGTTTTGCTCGACACATCAGTTTCCGCTCTTTCCCGGCACAGGCCGGAAAGATGAAGTGGGCGTTGGCAATATCGTCAATGCGCCGCTTTCGCCAAATACCGGCAGCCGCGAATTTCGCGAGGCATTTAATAGTCGTGTATTGCCTGCTTTGGACAACTTCCGGCCAGATTTGATCCTTATTTCAGCTGGCTTCGACGCGCATTTCCGCGATCCTCTTTCCGAGATTAATCTCGATGAAGCGGATTTCGACTGGGCGACGGGCAAGCTCATGGAACGTGCAGAGCGCTTCTGCAATCATCGGCTGGTGAGTGTGCTTGAAGGTGGATATGATCTTGAGGGCTTGTCGCAGTCCGCGTCTTCCCATATTACGCGGCTGTTGAAAGGATAAACCATGGTAACCGAACCGTCCAACACCGACATTGCAGTTATGAGCTTTGAGGACGCCTTGAAGCAGCTTGAGAAGATCGTCGATGCTTTGGAGCGGGGCGATGTGCCGCTTGAAGAATCGATCCGCATCTATGAGCGCGGCGAAGCACTGAAGAAGCATTGCGATACGCTGCTCAAATCTGCGGAAGACAAGGTCGAGAAGATTCGCGTTGGTCGCGATGGTCAGCCCGTGGGCACCGAGCCTCTCGACGCTGAATAAGTTCAGCTAACACTCTTATCTGGATATAAAAATAGCGGCTCTTTGGGAGCCGCTATTCCTTTGTGTCGCGTTCGATCTGACTGGAGGTCGGGAAGCTTCAGCGACGCAAATTTGAACTAAGCAATATTGCTTAGAATGAGCGTTGGAAGCGAACCATGCCCTGAACCGCGTCTTTGCCCTTGAGGACCGAACGATCGTCGTTCCACTTTGTGTAGGACACTTCTGGAGTGATGGTGAAGCCCGGTACGATGGTGTAAGCAACGTTCATGGTGCCTGCAAAACGACCAGCTTCTTCGTAAGCTGCCTGAATGTTGAAGGCGGTCTTCTTGTTGAACTTGTACTTCGCGCCACCCCAGACAGCCCAATCGCCACCCCATGTGCCGTAGAAGCTGTCGATCTGACGAACGCCAGCAATGTAATGGTCGTCATTCGACTTGTAAGCGCCCTGTCCCCAGATCGAGAACTGTTCGGTTACGTTCACGTCGAGGCGAACCTTGCCCATCCACTTTTCATTGAGCGCGTCGTAAGCTGCAACACCGGCGATCGAACCCCAGCCCTGAGCATACTTCAGACCACCAACAACGTGTGGTGTGTAGTCGTCGATGGTGACGGAGCCGTTGGAATCGCCATTGCCGCCCTGTTCAAGCGCAACGATAGCCGAAAAGCCGTTGCCGCCCTTGAAGGTGTAGCTGATTGCGTTGGTGCGGGTGCCGCCAGCGAGGATCACGTCGTCGTTGATGACGTCGCCGAGGTAACCGGTGAAGGTAACGAAAGCGGACTCATCAAGACCAACGCGCAGGCCGCCGAGCTGGATGTAGCCATAACGCAGGGTGCCGGTCGAGCTTGCGTCAGCGCCGTTCTGGTACTGGAAGCGGGCTTCAGTATAGGTCTTCAGTGTGCCGAGTTCTGTTTCCGAAGCGGTCGAGAAACGGAGCGAGAAACGGGTCAGGTAGTCATAGGTGTCGCGATCACGAGCGCTAAGGGTCTTAGCATAGACATTGTCGCCGCCCTTGATGTCAGCGCGTACATAACCGTGGATGCGCAGGCAGGTTTCAGTGCCTGGAATGTAGAAGTAGCCAGCGCCGTATGCATCGCAAACGCGAACATATTCTACTGCTTCTGGCTCTGGCGCAACAATCGCGTCAGCAGCCTGTGCAACTGATGCGAACGAAAATACTGCAGCCGAAGCGCAGAGAAAATGCTTAACCCTCATAAGAAACTCCATAAGTGAGGTGTGACTGGAGCGCTTATAGAGGTGTTAAAAAAACAAACAATATCAATTACATGTCAGATTAGTGAAGTTTTAATGACTAGGCAACACTGTCTAAAAATAATTAAACTGAGCTATTTAAATGGTTGCTGTTGTTGGTTTGCAACAGAAATGAAGCCTGGAAATGTTTGTTTCAAAGCTGGCTAATGGAGCATGCGCTTGAAATGAATGACATAAGGCGCAAGCATACCGCTCAGCAGATAGGGACCAAGCCCCCAAACCAGTGTCCAAACTGCTGCACCGAAAATATTCGCTGCCATGAAGTGTAGCGGCGGCATTTTCATGGAACCGGCAATGATGCCGTTCAGCTGTCGCAGCAACACAACGAAGCGCGCAGTCGCGACGACATAGATGCCTTTCGTTTCGAAGATGCGCTCAAAGTGCTCAAGTCTTTCAGGCGTCAGTTTAATGCGGCTGCCATAACGCAGGATCAGCGCGCGTCCGCCAGAGCGCCCTATGATATATCCAGTCGTATCTCCTAGAACGGCTCCGATAAACACGGCGAGCAACACATGCTCAATATGTAGCGTTCCATTCAATGCAAGCAATGAACAAGCAATTAAAGCGCTTTCACCAGGAAGCGGTGCGCCAAAAGATTCAAAATAGACAATGATAAAAATCGCAAAAGCGCCATAAGCTGCGATGTAATGATCGATGAAACCCATCAACGGTTGGCACTTTCATGAAGATTGCAATAAAAAGGCTCCGGTATGAGCCGGAGCCATAGGACTATAGCGTGTTTTTTAGCCGATGGAACGCTTGCCGGTAATCTTGTGATAGACCCACAGCACAATTATTGAGCCGATAATCGCAATGATCAGGCTCATTGGATCGAACGCGCCAGTGACGCCGCGACCAAACAGTGTCGAAGAAAGAACGCCGCCAACGATCGCCCCGACAATGCCTAATGCAATGTCGAAGAACACACCCTGACCGCTTTTATTGACGATTTTACTGCCGATAAAGCCGGCAATTAGTCCTAGGATAATCCAGCTTATTATAGACATCTAATATCTCCGATTGCGAAAATAAGGTTTTGCATCAGACAGTTAGAAAATTTTCACAATAGTTTCGATTTGGCAAGGTATAATGCTTGTCAAAGGCGAAAACTTATTTCACCTTAATTTATCGCGTGTGAGAAAACCACAGCGACCAACAGGGAGTATCGTGTGATGGGAAGTTCTGATGACAATTCCAACAATTCGCCGATCCCCGGCGGTAGCCTTGCTAAGCCGGTTTTGATTGCGCTCGGCGCGCTGCTGGTCGGAAGAATGTTGAAAGGCCATAGCGACGAGCCAGAGCAACCGGCTCCTATTCCAGACCAATCGGCGCAGCAGGCGGATAATGGTGGCGGACTGCTTGGCGGTATTCTGGGTGGCCTTGGTGGCCTGCTTGGTGGCGCCCTTGCAAGTGGCAGTGCCTCATCTGCACCCGCAGCACCCGGCCCGTTAGGTGGTGGTCTGGGTGGTCTTCTGGATCAGCTCAAGCAGGCTGGCCTTGGTGACAAGGTCGATTCTTGGATCGGGCAGGGCAATAACCACCAGATCGAGCCGGGTCAGCTTGGCGATGCACTTGGCAATAAGACATTGAGCGAAATTGCGGCCCATGCAGGCATTGACCAGCAGGAACTGCTCAATCAGCTTTCGCAAGTGCTTCCGGGTCTGGTTGATAAATTGACCAGCAATGGACAGGTGCCGGACACGAACGAATTGTCGCGCCTGTTGCACAATCGCTGACACAGTTCTATCTTTTTGAGGATGACGCACCGGCAAGCCGTTTGCCGGTGCGCTTTTATTTGGTGGCTGCCCGATGAGCTTTTTCCCCTGTCCTGATCCGGTGCTTGGCGACAAGACTTCCGTTGATGCAATCGAAACGCTGGTCATTCCGCGCACCAGCGATATTGGCGGGCTGGAAGTGCGTCGTGCTTTGCCAACCGTGAAGCGGCGGCTGGTTGGGCCCTTCATTTTCTTTGACCGCATGGGACCGGCGGTACTCAATGATGGCGATGCGCTTGATGTGCGTCCACATCCGCATATCGGTCTTTCGACAGTGACCTATCTGTTCGATGGTCATATCCGTCATCGCGACAGCCTTGGCACCGAAATGGTGATCCGTCCGGGTGATGTGAACCTCATGACGGCGGGGCGCGGTATCGTCCATTCCGAACGTTCACCGGAAGAAGAGCGCGATGGGCCTCTGGCAATTTCAGGTGTGCAGACATGGCTCGCGCTGCCTGAGCAATTCGAAGAAATCGATCCGCATTTTTATCACACCAATTCGCCTGATCTGCCATTGATGGAAGACCGTGAATTTAACGGGCGTTTGATTCTTGGCTCAATGCATGGCCTCTCATCGCCGGTCATCCAGCATGCCGAAACGCTTTATGCAGATATAGAAGTGCTGCCCGGCGGACGTTTTCATATTCCGCCAACGACTGAAGAACGCGCGATTTATACGTTGCGCGGCAATGTTGGCATCGCTGGAGAAGCGTTTCCGCCAGATCGTCTGCTGGCTTTCCGTCCGGGTGACGATATTGTGGTTCAGGCCGGGCCAGACGGCGCGCATTTCATGCTGTTTGGCGGGGCGGCTCTTGGCTCGAAGCGCTATGTCTGGTGGAATTTCGTGTCGTCTTCCAGAGAGCGCATTGAACAGGCCAAAGAAGAATGGCGCACTGGACGTTTTGATATTGTGCCGGGTGATGAGGAAGAGTTCATACCTTTGCCAGAATAAATAGGCATGACATGATGTCTCGCTGGCTACACGAAAGCTTTGACAAGCTTGATCTGCACTGGCGGCTGCTATACCGACAGATAAAAATCGAACCAGAAACAGGCTGTTTTAATGTCCCGACCCATTACCCCATTGCTCGATAAGGCACCGACACCGGAAGCCCTGCGCGCATTGCCGGAGCAGGATTTGCCGAAGCTTGCGGAAGAACTGCGCGCCGAACTGGTGGACGCGGTTTCGACTACAGGTGGGCATCTGGGGGCAGGGCTTGGTGTTGTGGAACTCACCATCGCGCTGCATCACGTCTTTAATACGCCTAATGATCGTATCATCTGGGATGTTGGCCATCAGGCCTATCCGCATAAGATATTGACGGGACGCCGTGATCGTATCCGCACGCTTAGGCAGGAAAACGGCCTGTCCGGTTTCACCAAGCGCGCTGAGAGCGAATATGATCCGTTCGGGGCGGCCCATTCTTCGACGTCGATTTCTGCCGGTCTTGGTATGGCTGTCGCAGCTGATCTTTCGGGCGAAAAGCGCAATGTGATTGCCGTTATCGGCGATGGTTCGATGTCGGCTGGCATGGCCTATGAAGCCATGAACAATGCCGGTGCGCTTGACGCACGCCTGATCGTCATTCTCAACGACAACGACATGTCGATTGCACCGCCGACGGGCGCTATGAGCGCCTATCTGGCCCGGCTTGTTTCGGGCAAGACCTATCGCAGCGTGCGTGAGGCCGCCAAGCAGGTTGCCAAGAAACTACCAAAATTCTTGCAGGACAAGGCGCGCAAATCGGAAGAGTTTACGCGTGCGTTCTTCACCGGCGGCACGATGTTTGAAGAGCTTGGCTTTTATTATGTTGGGCCGATCGACGGGCATAATCTCGATCATATGCTGCCGATCCTCAAAAACGTGCGTGACACGCAGGACGGCCCCGTGCTGATTCATATGGTGACGCAGAAGGGCAAAGGCTATGCGCCTGCCGAAGCTGCTGCCGATAAATATCATGGCGTCAACAAGTTCGACGTCATCACTGGCAAGCAGGCAAAGCCGCCAGCAAATGCGCCGAGCTATACCAAGATTTTCGGCACCAGCCTTATTGAAGAAGCCCGTCACGATGACAAGATTGTTGCGGTAACAGCGGCTATGCCAACCGGTACCGGCCTTGATCTGTTTGGCGAAGTGTTTCCAAAGCGCACTTTTGACGTTGGAATTGCTGAACAGCACGCAGTCACTTTCGCGGCTGGTCTTGCCTCTGAAGGCTATAAGCCTTTCTGCGCGATTTATTCGACCTTCCTCCAGCGCGGCTATGATCAAGTCGTGCATGATGTGTCGATCCAGAACCTGCCCGTGCGTTTCCCGATTGATCGCGCTGGTCTGGTGGGTGCCGATGGCCCGACCCATGCCGGTTCGTTCGATACTGGCTTCCTTGCGGCGCTTCCGGGCTTTGTGGTGATGGCTGCATCAGACGAAGCCGAACTGCGCCATATGGTGCGCACGGCTGCGGACTATGACGAAGGCCCGATTTCCTTCCGTTATCCGCGTGGCGATGGTGTTGGTGTGGAACTGCCAGAACGTGGATCGGTGCTTGAAATCGGCAAAGGTCGTATTGTGCGTGAAGGCACTAAGGTTGCCCTTCTTTCATTCGGAACGCGGTTGCATGAATGTCTGGGTGCTGCCGATGAACTGGCCGCAGCAGGCCTTTCAACAACGGTCGCCGATGCACGCTTTGCCAAGCCGCTTGATCATGATCTTATCCGCCGGCTGGCGCGTGAGCATGAAGTGCTGGTAACCATTGAAGAAGGTGCTGCCGGTGGTTTCGCTGCTCATGTGCTGCAATTCCTTGCAACAGATGGTCTGCTGGATCGCGGACTGAAAGTGCGCGTGCTTACCCTGCCGGATACCTATCAGGATCACGCCAAACCGGAAGTTATGTATGCCAATGCCGGTCTTGATCGTGCTGGCATCGTGCACACGGTCTTTGCGGCATTGGGCCGCGAAGAAGTCGCGGCACCGTTCCGCGCATAAATATGAGCGAGCAATCGACGGATAACCGCCCGCGTCTTGACCAGTTGCTGGTTGATCGCGGCCTGTTTGCTACGCGCTCGCGTGCGCGCGATGCGATCCAGCGTGGCACGGTGAAGGTTGACGGCAAGACGGTGACTAAGCCGGGGCAAAATGTTCTGCGCACGGCTGAATTGAGCGTCGATGATCCCGCAAGCGCCTATGTTTCGCGCGGAGCACTCAAACTGATTGCAGCGCTTGATCACTTCAATCTCGATGTTAAGGGTCTGAATGCGCTGGATATTGGCGCATCGACTGGCGGTTTTACGCAAGTGCTTTTAGAGCGTGGCGCCAGTCATGTCATCGCAATCGATGTTGGTCACGATCAGTTGCATGAGAGCCTTCGCAATGATGCGCGTGTGACCAACAAAGAAGGCGTCAATGCCCGTGCACTCGATGTCAGCCATCTTGATGGGCGCGATATTGGCTGTGTTGTTTCGGATGTCAGTTTCATCTCGCTGAAACTCGCTTTGCCTCCGGCATTGGCGTTTGCGCAAAAAGATGCTATCTGCGCGCTTCTCGTAAAGCCGCAGTTTGAAGCCGGGCGCGAAGCCATCGGCAAAGGTGGCATTCTGCGTGACCCGAAAGACGGCGAGCGCATTGCGGAAGAATTGAAAGCATGGCTTGAAACGCAGCCCGGTTGGCGAGCGCTAGGCCTTTGCCCGTCACCCATTGAGGGCGGCGACGGCAATCGTGAATATCTCTTGGCAGGAAAGAAAGACCAATGACGACGCAAATTACAATCCGCTCGATAGGTGCGGGCGGCGATGGCGTCGCCAATCTTCCTGATGGTCAGCTGTTTGTGCCTTTCACGCTGCCGGGTGAAGTGGCCAATGTCGCACGCGACAAAAACCGTGGCACGGTTATGGCACTGCTTGAAACCTCCAATGAGCGTCAGGATCCTGCCTGCCAGCATTTTGAAGAATGCGGCAGTTGTGCGCTTCAACATTGGCAGGACGAACCCTATCGCGCATGGAAACGCGAGCTGGTTGTCTCGGCTTTGAAGGGCCGCGGCCTTGATGTCGAGGTGGAGCCGCTGGTCGCTTGCCAGCCGCAGTCACGCCGCCGTGCGGTTTTTGCTGCTCGCAAGACAGAAAAAGGCGTGCTGCTCGGCTTCAATCGCCACCAGAGCCACGAGATCATCGATCTTGTCGAATGCGCCGTCACAGTTCCGGAAATCATTGCGCATCTTGATGATTTGCGCGAAGTGGGCGCGCTGATTGCGCCGGGTTCAAAGCCGTTTAAACTGGCCACAACTGTAACCGCCTCCGGGCTTGATCTGGCAGCAAGTGGCTGCGGCAAGCTGAGCGATGAGCAACGCCGTGCGCTGACTGCACTCATGATGAAAAAGGGCTTTGCCCGCCTTTCGCATGAAGGCGAAATCATCGTTGAGCCTAAAAAGCCGATCATCCATTTTGGCAAAGTGCCGGTTCCGGTGCCTCCGGGTTGCTTCTTGCAGGCAACGGTTGAGGCCGAAGAAGCGATGGTTTCTCTGGTTCAGGCGCATCTCGGCAAGGCCAAGCGCGTTGCAGACCTCTTTTGTGGTGTTGGCACATTTGCGCTGCGTATTGCAGAAAAGAGCGCGGTCCACGCGATTGAAAACGATGCACCAGCGCTTGCTGCCCTTGATCGTGGTGTACGTCATGTGCAGGGCTTAAAGCCTGTTTCGGTCGAACGCCGTGATTTGTTCCGCCGCCCACTGATGCCGAAGGAATTACTGCCTTATGATGCGGTTGTGTTTGATCCGCCGCGTGCGGGTGCCGAAGAGCAGGCACAGGAACTGGCCAAATCCAAGGTCGGCAAGGTGGTTGCCATCTCGTGCAATCCTGTAACGCTGGCTCGCGATCTCGCAATTTTGGTAAAAGGTGGCTACCGCATCACACGCGTCACGCCGATTGACCAGTTCCTCTGGTCGCCACATGTTGAAGCCGTGGCGACACTTGTGAAGAAGTAGAACGCTTTATCGCAGCAACATTTGCGTCTCACATTAAGAGTCTGGCTGTTCGCAATTGTTACTGGCTGACGGGTGTTTTCGGGATTCCTCTGGCTGCCGGATATTGCAGTAAAATTCGACTTTGCTAAAAAATGCAAACCTGAATGGGTGTTTTTTACCCATTCAGGCTTTTCATTTCATGGCCTTGCATATGATGTTTCTGTGCGTCGCACCGCCATGTTCATATCGCGTTTTGTGCAGATTTTTGCCGACAGGCTGCAAGACGTATCACCGGCGCGGTTCTTCCTCCCAATCGTGAATAGCGCCCTGCGATAGACGATTATAAAATGACTGAAAATACCTCTTTGCCGGACCTCAACGGCGTTTTTCCTGCTCGTGAAATCAAAATCAAAAAACATGGATTAGCGCATCGTCTGCTCTATCCGTTTCTCAGCATCGTCTTTGCTTTTGCGAGTGTTGGCGTTGCTGTGGCCTGGTTTCCGGGACTTTATAAAGACCACCTGATCATGAACGATCCGCTCGTTTTGGAAGATGCTTCTATCATCGACGGTCAGTGCCGGTCTAAAAAGATGACTGTTAACTGCAAGGCAGGCATTGTTTATGACTATGAAGGCGAACGCCGTATCAAACAGGTCGAATTTTCATTCGTGAGCTTGGCGGGTGGCGATTACGAAACAGACGTTGTCATGCAGCGGTCTGATCCTGAGAATGTAACGCTGACACTGGCCATTGATGAGTTCTGGAATCGTCTGGCCTTTGATCTCGGACTTTTCGCGATCATGCTCGCAATGTCTGTGCTGTTTCTGGTTCGCTTCTTCAAGATCATGGGCAGCGCGTCTGCAATGAAATCTGCCGCAACACTTCAGTTTGTGTGGGCGAAGATCACAGCCAGCAAGAAGAGTCTCGGTGCGACGAACATCACTTACAATCCGATTGATAAGGCACATAAAAAGAAGAGCGTTGTTTCGCGATTTTCGCGAAAGGAAAGCCCGTTTCTTCATTATGTGCAAGTGGATGATGAGACCTATGGCATCGTTGCCATACATCCGCAGGCATCATTGCCCGTTCTTCTGGATGAGGGTTTTGAACGTCTCGACCTCAACAAGGATGATCGTGAAGCTGCGTTAAAGGCGGTGAATGATCGCCTCGCTGTTTAATACATTAAAAAAGGGCGGATTTTCCGCCCTTTCGTTTACCGTAAAGCCCGGTCTACAGCGGCTTCTGCATGTATCCGTGTCGTGTCGAATACCGGCACAGAGTTGTCTTCTTGACCAATAAGCAGCATGATTTCCGTGCACCCAAGAATGATTGCTTCTGCGCCGCGCTCAACGAGGCGACTGATGACCGCGCGGTATTTTTCGCGGGATGCATCGCGCACATCGCCCACCACCAGTTCCTGATAGATGATGTCATGCAAGGTTTTGCGGTCGGCATCGTCGGGCGTGAGAACGTCCAGCCCATATTTCGCAGCGAGGCGACCTTTGTAGAAATCCTGCTCCATCGTGAACGCGGTGCCGAGAAGACCTACTTTTGAGAAGCCTGCGGCCTTGATCTTTTCTGCGGTCGGATCGGCAATATGCACGAGCGGGATCGATGTGGCGCGTTCAATGTCGGCTGCCATTTTATGCATGGTGTTGGTGCAGATCAGGATGAAATCCGCGCCGCCTTTTTCAAGGTTTTGCGCTGCTTCAATCATCAGCTTTGTCAGCGCGTCCCATTGGCCCTGATGCTGGAGATGCTCGATTTCTGCAAAATCCATCGACCACATCAGGCTTTTGGCCGAATGCGTGCCGCCAAGTCTTGCGCGGACTTCGCGGTTGATAATGCGGTAATATTCCTGCGAGCTCTCCCAGCTCATCCCGCCGATCAGTCCAATCGTTTTCATCTCAGCCTCCCGGATAGAGTTAAGGGCGGATCGCTCCGCCCTTTTATTCGTCATGCAATCGGTCCAGAGCCGCGATTACATCTTTTCTATAATTTTCGGATCCCCTTCATGTGCACGGCCATTGGCAGCGATAATCGCAGGCACAATGTCTTTCGCATCATCAATCACCAGTGGCTTTACCTGATGTGCGGTATGAATGAAGCCTTCAGTGGTCATGTGCTCAAGCAGGGTGAGCATTGGCTGCCAGAACTTGTTGATATTGGCGAAAACCATCGGTTTGCGGTGCTTGCCGAGCTGCGCCCAGGTCATCATCTCCACGATTTCTTCAACCGTGCCAATGCCGCCGGGAAGGGTGACAAAAGCGTCCGACTTCTGGAACATCAGGTGCTTACGCTCGTGCATGTCGCCAACCACGATCAGCTCGGTCAGCTCCTGCGCCTTTTCAAGGCTCGCTTCCTTGTCGAGCAGGAAGGTCGGTATAATGCCGGTGACTTCGCCGCCAGCTTCCATCACGCCCTGCGCAACCGCGCCCATAATGCCGCGCGTTCCGCCGCCATAAACAAGGCGAATGCCGTGTTCAGCGAGCGAGCGACCAAGCGTCAGGCCTGCTTCGCGGTAGATTGGATTTAAGCCCGTTGAAGAGCCGCAATAAACACAAATGGATCGAATCTGAGACATGATTTCTTGTGCGCTTTTGCGGTTTCAGCGTCAAGCGTCTCAAGCTATAACTGTCGCGAAGCATCAATGAGGCAGGGAGTTTGATATGATGAAGAAGTTGGTTTTGGCTGCAGGTTTTTCGCTTGTGGCATCGGGTTCGCTGGCCGGAGAAATTAACATTCCTTTGCCGGATGATGTCGAAGTCACGGAAAACTCGGTTCTTTATAAATGCGGTGATCAGAACGTTTCTGCCACTTATTACAATGCCGGTGAAAACTCGCTTGTGCAGCTTGAAATGGAAGATGCTTCGGTTATCGCAGCCAATGTGCTTGCGGGTTCTGGTGCGAAATATGCAGGGGGCATTTACGTCTGGTGGACCAAAGGCGATACCGCTGATCTCTATAATCTGATGGAAGATCCCGATCAGGAAAAGCCAATTAGCTGTAAAGAAGAGTAGTTTTCTTATAATCAGTACCGATAATATTTGTAATTCGGCTCAACTTCTTGTGAGACGCATAAAAAAGCGATAAACCCACTGACTAATTTACTCATGTGGGTTTCGGGCCGAAATGCAAAATTACAGATATGGAATTATCGGTATTATCATCGTCCTTATTCTGGGCGGTGGTGCGTATTATTGGAATTCGCTGAAAGAGCAGGGCGCAGCACCGGGTTCGGACATCGCTGCAAAGGCTCCCGAAACCGGCAGCACGCCAAAGCCTGCTGAAACGCAGGATCCTGTTGCGGTAGCTGAGCCTGAGAAGCCAGCGGAAGCGGCAGCGCAACAACCAGTTGAACAGAACGCGCCTGCAGCTTCCCCTGAAGCGCCAAAAGAAGCCAAGGTTCCTGTTTTCGACATTCTTCGTGTCGAAACAGATGGCTCGGTGGTGATCGCGGGTCAGGCAGCTGCCAATGCAGCGGTTGAAATTATTTCCGGTTCAAAAGTGCTAGGAACAGCCAAGGCCGGTGAAAATGGCGACTTTGCTATTGTTCTCGATCAGCCGTTACCACCGGGAGATCATCAGCTTGTGCTGCGCGCAGGCGCTGATGGTGCCAATGTTGCAACCTCGGCGCAGACAGCAATCGTATCCGTGCCTGATAACAGCAATGGTCAGGTTCTGGCGCTCGTTGAAGAGCCGGGTCAGGCCAGCCGTCTGATTACCAAGCCTGAAGCACCTGCACAACAGGCGGCATCAACGACCGAGACAGGTGAAGAGGCGCCGAAGGCTCAAGCACCGGTTGATGCGCCTATTGCTATTGAAGCAGTGGAAATCGAAGGCAGCAAAGTTTTCGTTGCAGGCAAGGCGAAGGGCGGCAGCACCGTTGTCGTGAATGCCAACGATATTTTGCTTGGCTCAAGCCCGATTTCGGCGGAAGGTCGCTTTTTGGTACAAAGCCAGAAGCCGCTCGCGGTGGGTGATTATATCATCCGCGCTGATTTGCTTGATGGCAGTGGTCGTGTGATTGCAACAGCACGTGTGCCGTTCCGTCGCGAGGCTGGTGAGAACGTCTCCGCCGTGGCAGCAGGAACAGTAAGCCAGAACAATACAACGGAAGATGCAGCCAATAGCACGCCGTTGCAGAACGTCGATGGCTCGGTGATTATCCGCAAGGGTGATAACCTTTGGACCATCTCGAAGCGCACGTACGGTAATGGCCTACGCTACACCACGATCTATCTTGCCAATCGTGATCAGATCCGTAATCCAGACCTGATTTTGCCGGGTCAGGTGTTTGTTATGCCGCAGCAGCCGCTCGGCGATGATGAAGTGCAGCGCCGCCTGCACGATTCCGCAAACTGATATAAACGCGTTATCTCCATTTCGTGAACGCAGTGTCCTTTAGAAAGGGCACTGCGTAATCTTGCTAGTTATAGTATAATCGTATATCGTCGATTTACGATGAATATTTCCCTAGACATAATGTCTGATGCTGTTTCTGGCATGGACGATGAGGATGCTGCGCGCATATATGCAGCGCTTGGCCATTCCGTTCGCATTCACATTCTCCGGCAACTTATTCTTGAAGATGCCTGCTGCTGCAAAGACATTGTTGGTCGTCTCGACCTTGCGCAGTCCACCGTGTCGCAGCATCTCAAGGTTCTCGTCCAGGCTGGCCTTATTGACTATCGGCCCGACCGCCAGACATCACGCTACAGCGTCAACTGGCAGCAGTTGACCAAAATTCGTTCGCATCTTGCAGCCTTCAACAATGGCTGCTGCGAAAAACCTGTCTGATCTGAAAGAAATGCCATGAGTTCCCCCAAAACTGTTTCTGCCGATTCCGGCGAAACGTTCAAAACACTGCGAAATCTGTGGCCCTATATGTGGCCGTCTGAGCGTCCCGACCTGCGTATGCGCGTGGTATGGGCGACGTTCTATCTGGTTATTTCCAAGATCGTACTGATCCTTGTTCCCTATTTCTTCAAATGGGTGACGAATGCGCTGAACGGTCAGCTTGATGCAGCTGATTACATTCCGCTGTTTCTAACCGGCGCGGTGATGCTGGTGCTGGCTTATAATGCCGCTAAGATCATTCAGGCGGGTCTGAACCAGCTGCGCGATGCGCTGTTTGCCAGTGTTGGGCAATATGCCGTGCGCCAGCTTGCCTATAAAACTTTCGTGCATATGCACCAGCTCTCATTGCGCTTCCATCTGGAGCGGCGCACGGGCGGGCTTTCGCGTGTGATTGAACGCGGTACCAAGGGCATTGAAACCATTGTCCGTTTCACAATCCTCAACACGCTGCCGACCATTCTGGAATTTGCACTGACGGCGGTGATTTTCGCCTTCGCTTATGGCTTTTCCTATCTGCTGGTCGTCGCTGTTACGGTCGTTGCCTATACTTGGTTCACGATCAAGGCGAGCGACTGGCGCATCAATATTCGCCGCGAGATGAACGACTCCGACACCGATGCCAACACTAAGGCGATCGACTCGTTGCTCAACTTCGAGACGGTCAAATATTTTGGCAACGAGACCATGGAAGCCAAGCGCTTCGATGCGTCGATGGCGCGTTATGAAGATGCGGCAACCAAAACATGGACCTCGCTCGGCTGGCTCAATTTCGGTCAGGCCGTCATCTTCGGTGTCGGTATGGCGATTGTCATGGTGATGTCGGCGCGCGAAGTACAGGCAGGCACGCAGTCGCTGGGTGACTTCGTTTTCATCAACGCGATGTTGATGCAGCTTTCGATTCCACTCAATTTCATTGGCTTCATCTATCGTGAAATCCGTCAAGGTTTGACCGACATTGAGCAGATGTTTGACCTGCTCGATGTTCAACAGGAAGTGCAGGACAAGCCAACTGCCGAGCCTCTCAGCGTTGATAAAGGTGCGATCCGTTTCAACGATGTGCATTTTGCCTATGATGCAAACCGCCCGATCCTCAAAGGCGTGAGCTTTGAAGTGCCAGCGGGCAAAACGGTGGCGATTGTCGGCCCATCTGGTGCGGGCAAATCCACGATCTCGCGTCTGCTGTTCCGCTTCTATGACGTCCAGTCGGGTTCGGTTACGATTGACGGGCAGGACGTGCGCGAAGTGACACAGGAAAGCTTGCGTAAAGTCATCGGAATGGTGCCGCAGGATACGGTGCTCTTCAACGATACAATTGCCTATAACATTCGTTATGGCCGCACCGATGCAAGCGATCAGGAAGTGGAAAAGGCCGCCGAAATGGCGCAGATTTCTCAGTTCATCAAACATTTGCCGGAAGGCTATCAGGCGATGGTGGGTGAACGCGGACTGAAGCTTTCCGGTGGCGAGAAGCAGCGCGTTGCGATTGCACGTACAATCCTGAAAGCACCGCCAATCCTCATTCTGGATGAGGCAACTTCGGCGCTCGATACCGCGACAGAACAGGAAATCCAGTCTGCGCTTGATATTGTCAGCCGTGGCCGCACGACGCTTGTGATTGCACACCGTCTGTCGACTGTGATAAGCGCCGACGAAATCATCGTGCTGAAAGATGGTTTGATCGCCGAGCGTGGTACGCATCGCGATCTGCTCTTGCAGGATGGTCTCTATGCATCGATGTGGAGCCGTCAGCGCGAAGCGGATGAGGCAGAGGAACGCCTGCGTCAGGTTCGCGAGAATGACGACATGGGCGTCGTCAGCCGGGGTGTTCCCGCAGCCGAGTAAGGCTCTTTGCAGAGATCGAGAATTAAGGCATTGTCAGTCTGGGGGCTGACAATGTCACAGATATTTCGGCAAAAAACATTTTGGAAAAAAACACTCTGGTGGACCTGGAAGGTCTACGAGTTTTTCTGCGTTACGATTGTAACTATCCTAAGCTTGCGCATTTTGTTTTTGCTCGTTGTGTATCTGAACGATAGTTTTATCTTGCCCAATGGCATGATCGTTAAACGTGAATTTTACGGTTCAATACGGCAAAGTCTGAGCAACCTCTATGCATTTGACGGTAAAACGCGTCTTGCAACTCGAATTTCAAGCATGTGCTTTGATGACCGCTATATAAAGGTTCGTAGCTCTGCTGGTCTCCAATTAATCGATGGGGAAACGAACAGACTTATTCCGCTTGCTGACGATGGAGCCGGGAAAGGGGTTGGTCCCTGGGATACACTGATCGGTGACTGGAATGGCTATTACAAAGACTGGGTGTCTCCAAACTTTCTATATGTGACGAACAGAGATCGCCGGGTGCCAAGTTGTGATCGACGCAATTTTGATAATCCCAATTTGAAAAATCTTGCATGGTTTGAAAAGCGCCGTTGTCGTTCACGCCGGTGAAATGCAACTTTCGCGCCTGATAGAAACAAATTTTTGAATAAGTTATGTCCTTTGGATATGGACGATTTCGTGGGTAGAGAAATAGAAGTAGGTGGGACGCCTTACGAAATTACGGCGAGTGGACGGCAAATTTCATTGCGCGTATTTTTACGGATGAGTCGAAAAGCCAGTATGTCCACAAAGGGAGCAAATGATCAGATTTTCGCTGTGGCTGGTGTGGAGCGTCTATAAGGTCGCCTGTGTTTTTGTGATCTCAGCGGTGATCCTCTTTGCGCTCTTTATCATTTTCACGCGTTATACAAATTACTGGCCATAAGGCGCGATAAGATCACGCGCCCTAACAGCCGTGAATAATTTGCGAAATCGATTTGGATTTTGGACAGGATGAGGTAAAAACGGCCAAACCTAAAGGAAAACCGATGAGCCTGTCTGATACAATCCGTAACACTTTCGTGCCGATCCATCGTGAAGGCTATCCGTTTATCGCGGCGTTTTTCGTGGTTTCGCTCATTCTGGGCTGGCTATGGGAGCCACTTTTCTGGGTTGGTCTGGTGCTGACCATCTGGTGCATCTATTTTTACCGTGACCCTGAGCGCGTAACGCCTATCGCCGATGATCTGGTTATCAGCCCGGCTGATGGCAAAGTATCTTTTGTTGGTCCGGCCGTGCCACCAGCAGAACTGGAACTCGGTACAGAGCCACTGATGCGCGTTTCCGTGTTCATGAATGTGTTTTCGGTCCACATCAACCGCGCACCAGTACGTGGCAAGATCGAAAAGATTTTCCACCGTCCGGGCAAGTTCCTGAATGCAGAGCTTGATAAGGCTAGCACCGATAATGAACGCAATTCCGTTCTTATCGACAGCGCAAACGGTAAAGTCGGCGTTGTGCAGATCGCAGGTCTCGTTGCACGTCGTATCGTCTGCTGGTCGCGCGAAAGCGATAATCTTAGCGTCGGCGAACGCTTCGGTCTGATCCGTTTCGGCTCACGCGTTGATGTTTATCTGCCTGCTGGTGCATCGGTCCGCGTGGCTGTTGGTCAGACAGCAGTGGCTGGTGAAACAGTGCTTGCCGAATTTGGCAGTGAGCGCGCTGAACCAGTGGTTCGGATCGCCTGAGCCGATGGAAACACCATTCCCACCCTTCGAGCCGAATGGCCGCGTGAATTCATCGCGCGGCCCTAGATTGTCGCAGATTCCACTGCGCATCGTTGTCCCGAATGTTATCACGGTTCTTGCAATTTGCGCGGGGCTTACGGGCATTCGTCTGGCGTTTGAGCACCGCTTTGAACTTGCGGTGATGATGGTGCTGGTTGCGGCATTTCTCGACGGTGTGGATGGTCGCGTTGCACGCATGATGAAAGGCTCGTCGAAGTTTGGCGAGCAGATGGATTCACTCGCTGATATCGTCAATTTCGGCGTCGCACCCGCGCTGGTGCTTTATGTCTATGTGCTTGATCAGGCACGTTCATTTGGCTGGATCGCAGCACTTCTCTATGCAATTGCCTGCTGCCTTCGCTTGGCGCGCTTCAATGTCATGCTGGAAGACCCAAACCGTCCGCCATGGCAGAGCAATTATTTCATCGGCGTGCCTGCCCCTGCGGGTGCGATGCTGGTGCTTCTGCCGGTCTATCTTGGCTTTCTTGGGCTTACGCCAACAAAAGGGCTTGCTTTCGCGGTTGCGGTTTTCACCGTAGCAATTGCTTTCCTGCTGGTCAGCCGTCTGCCGGTCTATAATGGTAAGTCCGCAGGCGGACTTATTCGTCGCGATTTCGTCATGCCGCTGATTTTGTTGGTCGTGATCTATGTGGCGTTTCTCATGAGCTTCACATGGCACACGCTGACGCTGACAGCACTTGCTTACCTGGCGTTTTTGCCATTCAGTTTGGTCGCATGGAACAAGCGCGAAGCCGCTGATCGCAAAGCGGCAATTGAAAGTGAGCCGTCAGAAGAAGTCTGACGGCAAGGTTTTCCGGATGAAATTCACGCGCTCCTGAACGGATGATTTCGGCAGGAGCGCGATTTCATATCCAAGCCCGCGATATGTTTCTTCCATCACCTTGAATGTGCGCAAGGCTTCATCGAAGTACTGTTTGCGCTCAGCATCCTGACCAAAAATTGCCTCCCATGGCGGGGCGAGAAACACTGTTCTGTTATATTGAATCATCGATGCTGCGCGGCGCATATGCTCAGGTACGGGCAGGCTGCAAAGCGTGAGATAGCCGATGACATCTGGCACGCCCCGGTCGAAAAATACCGGGCCTTTTTGCTCAAGCGCAAGGTCGTATGAGCGCATCTCCCATGACAGCATCAGCTCTGCAAATAATGCGCGATCTGCCCATGGCAATGCGTTTCCGCCGATCTTTGACTGATGTTGAATAATGGCGCGGCCAGCTTCAATACTGCGGGCAAAGCCTTGGCTTTCCAGTGCATCAATCAGCGTGCTTTTGCCTGATCCGGGGCCACCGCTGATGACGATAAATCGTTGTATGTCGTAAGTCATTGTTCCTCCAATAAATTGGGAAAAGTAAGCTTCAGAGTAATATTGTTTGGGGAGAGGGCCGCTTTAAAACAGGGCCGAATGGTTCGGCAGGAGCGGAATATTTAAAAAAGGATACTTCCGGCCTTGGGGTTAGCGCGCATCCCGAAAAGTGTGAAACGGTTTTCGCACCAAGATGCGCGCCAAAAAGATATTTAGAGCGCCGATCTGATTCAATCAGATCGAAACGCGCTCTAAGTAAGGCCGGAAAAACAGTGATTAGGATGGCATGTTATAGTCGAGGAATTTATCCTGACGTACGTCGTAAAGCTTTCCTGTAACGTCGAGCTTCGGATCGGCAAGCTGGACGATTTTTTCTGCAACCGACTGCGGTGTCGGCAAAGTTTCAGGATCTTCACCCGGCATTGCTTTTGCGCGCATAGCTGTGCGGGTTGCGCCCGGATTGACCGAATTGACTTTAAGCTTCATCTGCTTGGTTTCTTCAGCCCAGCTGCGTCCCATGACCTCGACAGCAGCCTTGGAAGCGGCATAAGGCGCCCAGAATGCACGGCAAGTATGTGCAACGCCGGATGAGAGCAGGATAGCGCGTCCAGCATCTGAAGCGCGCAGCAGGGTATCTGTCGTGCGGATGAGACGCCATACGCTTGTAACGTTGACATTCATGACCTGATCAAAAACTTTAGCTTCAACGTGGCCGATGGGGGAAATCGTGCCAAGAATGCCAGCATTTGCGACCAGAATATCGAGTTTGCCCCAACGCTCATGAATAGAGCCGCCGAGACGGTCAATCGCTTCCATATCGGTAATATCGAGCGGAACGAGCGTGGCGCTGCCGCCGACCTTGCGAATATCATCGTCGAGTTCTTCCAAACCGCCAACGGTCCGTGCAACGGCAATCACATGCGCGCCGCGCTTTGCCAGTTCAAGCGACAGAAAGTAACCAATACCGCGCGAAGCGCCCGTTACCAAGGCCACGCGGCCTGTAAGGTCGATACTCATTATACCCCCAGTTTAATTTTCTTAGAGATGAAACAGGCGGCCCGTTGAGCCGCCTGCGTGAAGATAATCGATCAGCCGTTTGAGGCAAGAAGCGACAACGTGTGGACGTTGCTTTCGCCTTCCTGATCGAGAAGACGGGTTGGATATTCACCCGTGAAATAGTGATCGGTGAAGGCGGGAGCCTTCGGATCACGAGCTTCACCGCCAACGGCCTTATAAAGCCCGTCAATGGTGAGGAATTCCAGCGAATCCGCGCCGATGTAACGGCACATCGCGTCGAGGCTGTCATATTGGTTTGCCAGCAGCTTATCGCCGTCCGGCGTATCGATACCGTAGAAGTCCGGATGGAAAATCATCGGACTTGCGACGCGGATATGCACTTCCTTGGCACCTGCATCGCGGATCATCTGGACGATCTTGACCGATGTTGTGCCGCGCACGATGGAGTCATCCACCAGAACAACACGCTTGCCTTCGATCATTGCACGATTTGCCGAATGCTTGAGCTTCACACCCAGCGCACGAATTTGCTGCGTTGGCTCAATGAAGGTACGGCCAACATAGTGATTGCGGATGATGCCATATTCAAACGGAATGCCGCTGGCCTGCGCAAAACCAAGCGCCGCTGGCGTGCCGCCATCTGGCACAGGGACAACAACATCGGCTTCGATTGGCGATTCTTTTGCCAGTTCCATGCCCATGTTTTTGCGCGCAACATAAACGCTGCGACCGCCAACGACCGAGTCAGGACGTGCGAAATAGACATATTCAAACAGGCAAAGACGTTCCGGTTGTGGATTTTCGGCCTTGATGCAATCGGTTGTGATCGAGCCATCTTTCTGGATTTCACAGATGATGACTTCGCCATTTTCCACGTCGCGAATATATTTCGCGCCGATAATGTCGAGAGCACAGGTTTCCGAGCAGAAGATTGGCTTGCCGTCGAGTTCACCCATGACGAGGGGGCGAATGCCGACCGGATCACGTGCCGCAATCAACTTCGTACGGGTTAGAGCGAGCATAGCATAGCCGCCTTCGACCTGACGGATCGCATCGACAAAACGTGCGCTCGACGAGGTCTGGCGCGAACGCGCAATCATATGCAACACGACTTCGGTATCGGATGTTGCTTGAAAGATCGCGCCCGATGCAATCAGCTGCTTGCGAAGCGTAATGCCATTGGTGAAATTGCCGTTATGCGCAATCGCGATGCCACCAACTTCCAGCTCGGCAAAAAGCGGCTGCACATTGCGTAGGATCGTTTCGCCCGTTGTGGAATAGCGCACATGACCGATAGCACGGTCGCCGGGCAGGCGATTAAGCGTCGACGCATCGGTGAAGTGATCGCCGACCAGCCCCATGTGTCGCTCTGAATGGAAACGGCGGTTGTGATAGGAAACGATACCAGCAGCTTCCTGACCACGATGCTGAAGAGCATGCAGACCAAGCGCTGTCAGCGCTGCCGCATCTTCATGGCCGAGAATACCAAATACACCACACTCTTCATGCAACGTATCATCGTCCAGCATAAAGGAGTTTTCGTCATGCGATTGTTGGGACATCGTCCGCAAGGCCTTTCGATTGCGGTTACTAAAAGCAACATTTACAGCAAAAGCCCGCATTTTAAAAGCGATCCCTTGCATGATGCGCGTTTCAGCCGCTGATATAGGATAAGACTTTGGCTAAAAACAGATGAAACCGGCAGCTTTATGCTGCCGGTTTCATAATTCTTGGTTCTGGATCAGTTTGCAGCCGGTGTGTCGTCCGGCACGGGTTGCTCAGTGGTGGTGCCAGCTGGCGTCTGTGTATCCTGTCCGGGTTTGAACTGCTTTATGGCAGATTCAGGGTCGGCAGGCAGAAGCTCCACAAGCTGCTGACCGAAAGAGTCGAGCATTGGCTTGGATTTTGCATTGGTGACCCATGCAGGTTGGCCAGTTGGAACCAGCCAGTTGAAGAACAGCATTGCCACGACCACGAGCAGAACACCACGCGCAGCACCGAACAGAAAGCCGAGCGTGCGATCAAGCGCACCGATGCGGCTGTCGATGATGAAATCGGCGATTTTCATTGTGATAAGCGACACAACAATCAGGACCACGAGGAACACTGCGCCAGCGGCTGCAATCTTCGCGATCGTCTCATTGTTGATGTATGGCTGGAGATAAGGCAGCACAGGTTGGTAAAACAGGTAAGCCGCTGCGGCTGCTGCAGCCCATGAAACCAGCGAAAGCACTTCGCGCGAGAAGCCGCGAACCATCGCAAGAATGGCCGAAACCAGTGTTATTCCTAGTAGAATTCCATCAAGTAGCGTAACCGGCATTCTGGGCTGTCCTTAATTGATACGCAGGATGTGTCCACCTGCGGGGCAGTCATACTTTTGATAGATTAACATCGGAAAGTTGACGAAACCTTCCGCAGTTAAATCTCATTAAATTCAATGATCTGCAACCTGATGATTGCAGAACAAGGTCATTTTTTGGCTGGACCTGATGCAGCAATGCGCACAACGAGGTCCGAGAGAGCAGTGGTTTCCACGAGACTGAAGTTGCGATCTTTCCAAAGATCACTGGTTCCGCCTGGTGCAACTGCCTGCTGAAAGCCAAGCTTTTCAGCTTCTTTCAGTCTCTGTACCGCATGCGAAACCGCACGAACAGCACCAGAAAGGCTGATTTCGCCGAAATAAACACTATCTGCCGGCAGGGCAATACCTGCAATGGACGAAACCAGTGCGGCAGCAACTGCAATGTCCGCCGCTGGCTCGCTGATGCGATAGCCGCCCGCCACATTGAGATAAACATCGTGTTGGCCAAAGCGCACGCCGCAATGTGATTCGAGCACTGCGAGGATCATCGCAAGACGGCTTCCGTCCCAGCCTACGACTGCGCGGCGCGGTGTGCCGAGCGACGAGGGGGAAACGAGTGCCTGTATTTCGACCAGAACAGGGCGCGTGCCTTCCATTCCTGCAAAAACAGCTGCACCCGGTGATTTCGCATTGCGCTCGCCGAGGAACAGTTCGGACGGATTAGAAACTTCTCGCAGGCCACCGTCCGACATTTCAAAAACGCCGATTTCATCGGTCGGGCCGAAGCGGTTCTTCACGGTGCGCAGGATACGGTATTGATGCCCGCCTTCGCCTTCAAAATAGAGAACGCCATCGACCATATGTTCGACCACACGTGGACCTGCAATCTGGCCTTCTTTGGTGACGTGGCCAACAAGGACGACGGCTGCGCCCGTTTGCTTGGCATAGCGGATCATTGCCTGCGCGGAGGAGCGAACCTGGGTGACTGTGCCGGGTGCAGAATCTGCCATGTCGGTCCAGAGTGTCTGGATCGAATCGATGATGACCAGATCGGGACGCTTACCGTCGGATACGGTTGCGAGAATGTCTTCGACATTGGTTTCAGCCGCGAGTTCCACGGAAGACGATGCCACGCCCAGACGCTGCGCGCGCAGGCGTATCTGTGCGACGGCTTCTTCGCCCGATACGTAGACAATGCGATGCCCATGATTAGCAAGCGCTGCTGCAGCCTGTGTCAGGAGCGTTGATTTGCCGATGCCGGGATCACCGCCGATCAGTATCGCTGAGCCTCGAACGAAACCACCGCCAGTGACGCGATCAAGTTCGCTGATACCGGAAATGATACGTGGCGCATCTTCGATTTCGCCCGATAGCGAGGTGAGGGCGACAGCGCGGCCTTTGCGCTTGGAAAGCATGGAGCCGGGGCCAGACCCGATGCCACTATTGGTGCCTTCTTCGACGAGCGTATTCCACTCGCCACAACCGTCGCACTTACCCGCCCAGCGCGTATGCACCGCGCCGCAATTCTGACAGATGAACTGAATGCGTGCCTTGGCCATCAGGCGCGCCCCTTGAGATCGGAAGAACTATTCATATTGCTCCGGGATACAAGCAATTCCAGGAAAAGTGCGTAGCGGTTTTCCGTTCGGAATTGCGACCAAAAGGAACATTCGGATTTATTCATACTGTTCCGGGATATAGGAACCCTCGGCCAAATCTGCAAATCGCGTGAACTCGGACTGGAAGGCGAGTTTAACAGTGCCGGTTGGTCCGTGACGCTGCTTGGCGACGATCACGTCAGCCGTGCCTTTCACCTTTTCAAAGTGCTGCTTCCACTCTTCATATTTCGGATCAAATTCATCGCGCGGCTCTAGGTTCTTAACGTAATATTCCTCACGGAACACGAAAAGCACCACGTCGGCGTCCTGCTCGATCGAGCCCGATTCACGAAGATCGGAGAGCTGTGGACGCTTGTCTTCGCGGCTTTCCACCTGACGCGAGAGCTGTGAGAGCGCAATGATCGGAACATTAAGCTCCTTGCCAAGCGCTTTCAGGCCGGTGGTGATTTCGGTGATTTCCTGAACACGGTTCTGTGCAGATGCTTTAGAAGAACCCGTCATCAGCTGAATATAGTCGATTACCAGAACATCAAGGCCGCGCTGGCGCTTGAGACGACGCGCACGTGCAGCCAACTGTGCAATCGAAATACCACCCGTCTGATCGATATAGAGTGGAATTTTCTGCATATGCTGCGAGCAGGCGACCAGCTTTTCAAAGTCAGATTCGGTAATATCACCACGGCGGATTTTCGATGATGACACTTCGGTCTGCTCGGAAATGATACGCGTTGCGAGCTGTTCCGCCGACATTTCGAGTGAGAAGAAACCGACAACACCGCCATTTTTGGCTTTCATCGAACCATCGGCCTGCTGGTCTGCTTCATAGGCGTTGGCAATGTTGAAAGCGATATTGGTTGCAAGCGAGGTCTTACCCATACCCGGACGACCCGCAAGCACGATCAAGTCGGAAGGCTGCAGGCCACCCATCTTGCCATCAAGCATGTGAATGCCAGTCGATACGCCGGACAAATGACCATCGCGCATGAATGCGGCGTTGGCCATATCTACTGCGGTGGTGACAGCATCTTTAAACGCCTGAAAACCACCGTCATAACGGCCGGTTTCAGCGAGTTCAAACAGACGACGCTCGGCGTCTTCGATCTGTTCCTGCGGCGCATTATCGACTGGTGCGTCATAGGCTACATTGACCATGTCTTCGCCAATGCCGATCAGCGCGCGGCGGGTCGCTAGATCATAGATCGCACGGCCATAATCTTCGGCATTGATGATTGTCACGGCTTCTGTCGCTAGACGCGCGACATACTGAAATACGGTCAGATCGCCGATCTTGCCTTCGTTCGGCAAGAAGGTCTTCATCGTCACCGGATTGGCCATTTTGCCAACGCGAATAAGGTCGGTCGAAATCTCGTAGATGCGACGATGCAGAGGCTCAAAGAAATGAGTCGACTTGAGAAAATCCGAAACGCGGTAGAACGCATCATTGTTGATCAGAATAGCACCCAAAAGCGCCTGTTCTGCTTCAATATTATGAGGTGCTTCACGATAAAGCGCGTCTTTCTGATCACGCGCATCGTCAAGTTTGCGTACCGCCGCTTCCGCCATATCCGTCTTTTCCTGTCCCTGATCTTTTCCAGCTAGCCCTGATGTGAGGCCAAACGCAATGCAGCCTCAAGGTGATTCCAACTGGAAGTCACAAGCTATACCATGATTCACAGGCATCCACAGTTCACGGTTTAATCTTTTGCACGAAGACTTGACGGGGTGTCTTTATGCCTTAACCCTTCTTTTTGGCACCTGCGCCTCACTGTTTGCGCCTTTGGGCGCACTGTCGAGCCGCTTTAGGCGTTTTTCCTCCGTCTCAATATAATTGCGCGTCAGTGGAACGGCGTCCTGACGGTGTGCAATCTGAATGTGGAATACCATCATATTCTGCCAGCGGAATGCGCTTTCTGAGGCGGCCAGATAGAACTCCCACATACGGCAGAAGCGTTCATCATATAGCGCTTTTGCTTCGTCGCGCCGTGCCATGAAAGCCAGTCGCCATTCTTTGAGTGTCTCTGCATAATGAAGCCGCAGGATTTCAATGTCGGTAACATATAGCCCAGCCTTTTCGATATGCGGCAAGACTTCAGAGAGAGCAGGGATATAGCCGCCGGGGAAAATATATTTGCGAATAAATGGATTGGTCGCACCGGGTCCATCAGCGCGACCAATGGCATGGAGCAGAAAAACGCCGTCTTTTTTCAATAGCCGCGCCGCATGCTGGAAATATTCAGCGAAGTGTCCAACGCCCACATGCTCAAACATACCAACCGAAACCAGTCGGTCGAACTGGTCGTCAATGTTTCGATAGTCGGTGAGTTGAAATTTTGCGCGGTCGGATAGGCCCTCATCCAATGCACGCTGATTAGCAATAGCATGTTGCTCTTCAGACAGCGTCACACCGGTCACATCGGCTTTGAGAAAGCGGGCGAGGTAAAGCCCCATACCGCCCCAGCCACAACCAATGTCGAGAACCTTGTGATCCTCTTTGACAAGAAGCTTGGCTGCTATATGCCGCTTTTTAGCAAGCTGCGCTTCTGCAAGCGTTGCATTGGGTGTTTCAAAATAAGCGCAGGAATATTGTTTGTCGGGATCTAGAAACAGATCATAAAGCGCACCGGAAAGATCGTAGTGGCTTTTGACGTTGCTGGATGAGCGCGCAATGTTGTTCATCTGTTGGAAACGACGGAACAACACGCGGAATTTCCCCGCCGCTTTCATCCAAGGCTCGGTGGCCGCTGTCGGGCCGGTGTTTTCAAAGACGATTTTCAGAAGCTTATAAATATCGCCGTCCAGAAAATCGATCTCACCATCCATGAAGCATTCAGCGAGTTTTAGTTCCGGGTCGAGAGCAACTGCACGTTCCGCATGGAGCGTATTGAACCGCATATGGACCGGCTCACCAGTCTTGTCACCATAACGATTGGCAGTTCCAGTTGAATCGGTAACCGTCAGGTCGCCGACTTTAATCATATGCGAAAGAACAGTACGCAGTATTCCATGCATTGGCCCCATCTCCCTTTTGCGGGACTGAAGCAAGTGCAACATCCATGCGGTTGCATGGCAGGCGGCCCGTTGCCTTAGCGGCCGCACTGTCATCAGATTTCAGGCAATTTCCATTCGGTCAATTGGCCTATTGCTTATCGCCTGAGCAAACGCGGACGTTTCCGTCGGCACTCTCTCCAATCCAATACTAATATGCAGAATAGGGAGTTTTTCTAATCTGAAAAGAGAAAATGCCCGGCGGAGACCACCGGGCATCATCATATAAAGTTTACCACCATGGGAATGCCTGCGTTTAGGGCAGGCATTCACTGGCTGGAAGACGGCTAATTAAGCCTGATCTTCTACTTCTTCGTCTTCGTCGAAGATTTCTTCAGCAAGTGGAGCTTCTTCGATGCCGTAGATAGCTTCGATCGAGGTCAGGTCTTCACCCTTTGCCTGACGTTCAGCTTCTTCGTTCGAACGAGCGATGTTTACGGAAACCGTAACTTCGACTTCAGGATGCAGGGAGATAACGATTTCATGAATGCCAATTGCCTTGATCGGCTGCTTCAGTTCAACCTGGTTGCGGTGCAGGTTGAAGCCGTTTGCAGTAACGATGTCAGCGATATCGCGGGTCGAAACCGAACCGTAGAGCTGACCGGTTTCACCAGCCGAACGAACAACGATGAACGATTCGCCGTTGAGCTTGGTTGCAACTGCTTCAGCTTCGTTCTTGCGCTCAAGGTTCTGAGCTTCTAGCTGTGCGCGCTGGCCTTCGAACTTCTTGCGGTTGGCTTCGTTGGCACGAAGAGCCTTGCCCTGTGGCAGAAGGAAGTTACGGGCAAAGCCGTCCTTAACCTTTACAGTGTCGCCCATCTGACCGAGGCGGGCGATGCGTTCCAGAAGAATAACGTCCATTTGAGTTTCCTTTCGAGATTTAAATATGGATTTATTGGTTGTCGGCTTCCGGGATTTTCGAGATTGGCGCGCCGCGCGATGTATCGAAAAGACCAAAAACCATGAAGACGAAAAGCACGGGTGCGAACAAAATGATCACAACATAGACGAGCCACAAAGCGACTGGACGCCATGGCTTGCCACGGCTGCGCTGGTGGAACGTTGCAAGACCGGCGATCATGAAACCGAAGCTCAACGCACCCACAACGACAGTTGCGACGAGGCCAGCAGCACCCGGCAAAAATGCAACTGCGAGCGCAACTGCAAAAACCAGCAAAGCTGGGCGCGGCATGCGCATGGTTGCGGGCCAGTCATCACGCGGGCGACGCAGGCGACCAGAAAGCGCTGTGAGGCGCAGAGCCAGATAGAGATTGCCGATGAGAATGGCGAGGCATGTTGCAGGCTGGATCGCAGGCAGCGCCACCATCAGAAGTGCGCTCACGCTCTGACGCATTTCATCGCTTGCGGTGAATTGCGGGTCGGCAGCTGCGAGACTATCAATCAATGTGTTTGAAAGCTCACGCGCCATATCCGGGCCAAAGCCGATGATGTAGCCAATGATAATAAAGCTTGCCGCAACCATCAGCGCCAGACGGAAAACAATATCCGAAAGCGGATACCAGACCATCACGTCTTTTGGGCCGCCGAGTTCTGATGCAGGACGGGCGAGGCCTGAAAGATAAGCGCCGATTGCTGCTGGTGCATAGCTCGTTAGCGCCATCAGAACAGCGCCAATCGGTGTAGCAACGATGCCGACCGCAATGGTGGCGCAAGCAGCAGCGACAAGCCCTGCGCTCGAACCCCAGCCAAGAGCGGCGACAAAAATTGGTAATGGTGTCAGGAAATACAAAACCACCGCCATACCCGACTGGGCGATGACGCCAGACGACATCAGTGCCGAGGCAAGCCCCGCCAATATGCCGACTCCAATGATGGTTCCGTTGAATTTCATAAATTCGCTGTCCTGCTCCGGCTGTTCCGGTTTTGCAGTTAGAGGCTGCGATTATTCGCTATCGCCCCAACTTGGGATTTTGAGTGCTCCGGTTGCGCCCATCGCATCCTAGAAGAAACGCAAGGCGACACGAATGTCGCCTTGCGAGAATGTCTTACTTCACAACGTATGGAAGCAGGCCGAGGAAACGTGCACGCTTGATCGCCTGAGCGAGTTCGCGCTGCTTCTTCTGGCTAACAGCTGTAATACGCGAAGGAACGATCTTGCCGCGTTCCGAAATGTAACGCTGCAGGAGCTTGATGTCCTTGTAGTCGATCTTTGGCGCGTTTGGACCGGTGAATGGGCAGGTCTTGCGACGACGGTGGAAAGGACGACGGGTTGGGATCTGATTGATATCAACCATAATTATGCTCCTTCGCCAGCTTCGTTGTCACGTGGACGACGTGGTCCGCGATCACCGCGATCGCCACGGTCGAAACCGCCTTCGCGTGGACGACGTGGGCCACGGTCATCACCGTCGCGTTCACGACGATCGTCGCGGCGCGAAAGCATAGCCGACTGGCCTTCTTCGTGTTCTTCAACGCGGATGGTCATGAAACGAAGAACGTCTTCGTTGATGCGCATCTGGCGTTCCATTTCAGCAACAGCAGCTGCTGGTGCGTCAATGTTTACGAGCGTGTAATACGCCTTGCGATTCTTCTTGATGCGGTAGGTGAGGGGACGAAGACCCCAGTTTTCTACCTTACCAACCTTGCCGCCATTAGCTTCGAGGACACCCTTGTACTGTTCGACGAGAGCGTCGACCTGCTGCTGGGAAATGTCCTGGCGGGCAAGAAGCACATGTTCATAAAGAGCCATTGGCTTTGCCTTTCTTCTGTTACATCACGCTGACACTAACGGCTAAGCCTCTGCGACTTCTCTAAGACCGGAAAACCGGGAAGAAAGGACGCTTGAAGTTAAGACAATCGAGAGCGGAGACACGGGAGGCAGAAGCACTTTAGACTTCCACGACCAACTCAACAAAGTGTTGAAGAACTGGTCGCTCCTCCGTTCAGCCCCCAGCTAATGCCAGCAACGAACGGGCGCTCATTACGTCTTTTTCCCCGGATTTGCAAGCCGTAAAGCCCGCTGAAATCCACAAATGGTTGACTTTTCAACCTGTGTTGGGGCACATCGCATGAAATTGTTCTATAAAAAGAGGCATTCATGGCGGTAGCATTTACATTTCCGGGACAGGGTAGCCAGGCAGTTGGCATGGGTAAAGCCCTTGCTGAACAATTCGCTGAGGCACGCGCTGTTTTCGAGGAAGTGGACGCAGCGTTGGGCGAAAAGCTCTCCGCAACCATGTTTGAAGGTCCTGAAGATGTTCTGACGCTGACAGCCAATGCGCAGCCTGCATTGATGGCTGTTTCCATTGCAACGCTGCGCGTCATGGAAGCTCAGGGCTTTTCGTTAAAAGATAAGGTCGTTTATGTTGCCGGTCATTCGCTCGGCGAATATTCGGCACTATGCGCGGCGGGCACATTTTCGCTGGCCGATACTGCACGTCTTTTGCGCATTCGCGGCAATGCAATGCAGAAAGCTGTTCCGGTTGGTGAAGGCGCAATGGCTGCTATCATCGGTCTGGAACACAGCGACGTCGAAGCAATCTGCGCAGAAGCCAAAGCTTCCGGCTCGGTTCAGATCGCCAATGATAATGGCGGCGGCCAGCTTGTAATCTCCGGCTCGAAGGCTGCGGTTGAACTCGCGGCTTCGCTAGCTTCTGATAAAGGTGCCAAGCGCGCAATCATGCTGCCTGTCTCTGCACCATTCCATTCGACATTGATGGCACCTGCGGCCGAGGCGATGCGTGAAGCGCTTGCTCAGGTTGAAAAGCACAATCCGGTTGTGCCGCTCATTGCCAATGTGCGCGCAGCACCTGTCACCGATGCCAATGAGATCGCTGATCTGTTGGTTGAACAGGTGACGGGTCAGGTCCGCTGGCGCGAAACTGTTGAGTGGTTTGCAGCCAATGGCGTGACAACGCTCTATGAAGTAGGTTCAGGCAAAGTTCTGACGGGTCTTGCGCGTCGCATCTCCAAGGATGTGACCGGCGTGACCGTTGGTTCGGCTGAAGAAATTGCAGCAGCGCTTGCTGCCTTGAATAGCTAAGGGATTCCAGATGTTTGATCTGACTGGCCGCAAGGCCCTCGTAACCGGTGCGACCGGCGGCTTAGGCGAAGCAATTGCGCGCGCTCTTCATGCGCAGGGCGCAATTGTTGGTCTTCACGGCACCCGCGAAGAAAAGCTGAAAGAGCTGGCTGCTGAATTGGGCGACCGCACTTTCATCTTCCCGGCCAATCTTTCTGATCGCGAAGCCGTCAAGGCTTTGGGCCAGAAGGCTGAAGAAGAAATGGGCGGCATCGACATTCTCGTCAACAATGCTGGTATCACCCGCGATGGCCTGTTTGTTCGTATGAGCGATGAAGATTGGGATGCGGTTCTCAACGTCAATCTGACATCCGTGTTCAACCTGACGCGCGAATTGACCCATCCAATGATGCGCCGCCGCAAGGGTCGTATCATCAACATCACGTCGATTGTTGGTGTAACGGGTAATCCGGGTCAGGCGAATTACTGCGCGTCCAAGGCTGGTCTGATCGGCTTCTCGAAGTCGCTGGCACAGGAAATCGCAAGCCGTAACGTCACAGTCAACTGCATTGCGCCGGGCTTTATCGAATCGGCTATGACTGACAAGCTGAATGATAAGCAAAAAGACGCAATCATGGGCAGCATTCCGATGAAGCGCATGGGCGTTGGCAGCGAGATTGCTGCTGCTGTTGTCTATCTCGCGAGTGATGAAGCAGCCTATGTTACAGGTCAGACACTGCACATCAATGGCGGTATGGCGATGATTTAAAAGCCGTTAGATGGCTCTTAAATCAGTATTTTACGGTATAAAAACTATTAAAGTCGGGTGGTAGAAACCAAAATGCGCTTTGCCTTGCTCAAGAAGCATGGTAATGCGCCCGACGAGAGTTTCGGCATTTCGTTCGCGGGATGCCGTTATCCTGTTCCGCAAGGAATATCCACAGGGTGACTGTCAGGCGAGCAAACTCGTAACTTGGCAGGTGCCTTATAACTTGATTACAATCATGCATACCGCTAACCAATGCGGAGCAAGTAAACAAACAGGTCGAGGGTTCCGACATGAGCGATACCGCAGAGCGCGTCAAGAAAATCGTTGTTGAGCATCTGGGTGTAGATGCCGACAAGGTCACCGAAGGTGCAAGCTTCATCGATGATCTTGGTGCAGACAGCCTCGACACCGTCGAGCTCGTCATGGCTTTCGAAGAAGAGTTCGGCGTTGAAATTCCTGATGATGCAGCAGAAACGATCCTCACGGTCGGCGACGCTGTAAAGTTCATCGATAAGGCTTCTGCCTAATCTGAGCTTTTGGGGCTGGGATTCTTTCGAATCCCGGCCCTGCTTGTCTTCAGTTTGAAGATAATGAACTGCCCCGGCTTGGCCGCATGATCATGTGCATATCGCAATCCGATAGCGAGCCGGTAACGAGATTGAGCATCGACCGTATGAGGCGTTTATTGCCTGCGGGATGTCTCCAACGAAATTTATCAAATTTAAGGGGTGGATATGAGGCGTGTCGTCATCACCGGTCTTGGTTTGGTGTCGCCGCTGGCAAGCGGCGTCGAAGAAACCTGGAAGCGTCTGATTGCCGGTGAAAGCGGTGCTCGCCGCGTCACGGAATTTGAAGTTGACGATCTGGCTTGTCAGATCGCATGCCGTATCCCTCTTGGCGATGGTACCAATGGTACTTTCAATCCTGACCTCCATATGGAGCAGAAGGAACAGCGCAAGGTCGATCCGTTCATCGTTTATGCTGTTGGCGCTGCCGACCAGGCACTCGACGATGCAAACTGGCATCCTGAAAGCGACGAAGATCAGGTTCGCACCGGCGTTCTGATCGGTTCCGGCATTGGCGGCATCGAAGGCATTGTTGAAGCTGGCTACACGCTGCGCGACAAAGGCCCGCGCCGTATTTCTCCATTCTTTATTCCTGGCCGTCTGATCAATCTGGCTTCCGGCCATGTTTCGATCAAGCACGGACTGCGCGGCCCGAACCATTCGGTTGTTACTGCTTGCGCAACCGGCACGCACGCCATTGGTGATGCTGCCCGCCTGATCGCTTTTGGCGATGCGGACGTGATGGTTGCTGGTGGTACAGAATCGCCAGTCAGCCGCATTTCGCTGGCCGGCTTCGCCGCCTGTAAGGCGCTGTCCACCAAGCGCAATGACGATCCAACTGCCGCTTCGCGTCCTTACGACAATGACCGCGACGGTTTTGTCATGGGTGAGGGTGCAGGCGTTGTCGTGCTTGAAGAGCTGGAACACGCTCTTGCACGCGGTGCCAAGATTTACGCTGAAGTTGTTGGCTATGGCCTGTCGGGCGATGCCTACCACATCACGGCTCCAACCGAGAGCGGTGAAGGTGCAGAGCGTTGCATGGTTGCAGCCTTGAAGCGTGCAGAGATTACGCCTGACCAGATCGATTACATCAATGCACATGGCACTTCGACCATGGCTGATACGATTGAGCTGGGTGCTGTCGAGCGCGTTGTGGGTGATGCAGCTTCGAAGATTTCGATGTCCTCGACGAAGTCGTCCATTGGTCACCTTCTGGGTGCTGCTGGTGCTGCGGAAGCGATTTTCTCGACGCTGGCAATTCGTGATAATATCGCGCCGCCAACGCTCAATCTTGACAATCCAGCCGTTGAAACCAAGATCGATTTGGTTCCGCATAAGGCACGTGAACGTAAAATCGACATTGCCTTGTCGAACTCGTTCGGCTTTGGCGGCACAAATGCTTCGCTGGTTCTGCGCCGTTATTCGTAAAATACGGCACGCTGAAAACTAAGCTTATTTAAAAACGCGGGGATTTCTCCGCGTTTTTGTCAAAATATGACCCTATGTCATGTTTAAAATTGCCATTTATGTTTAGTGTTGCTCTACAAAATGTAATTGATTTGGATGCCGTTTCAGGCGGATCAGAGCAAAAGAGCGCAGACTTGATTTAATCAGATCGGAACGTGCTCTAAAGACGAGGTAGTCGAGTGACGTCAGAGGAAAAGGCGGGAAGCAATTCCGTCCAACAGCCGCCGCAGGATAACACACCATCGTCTGCGACGCCGGAACAGGCCGCGCCCGCTGCGCCCTTTGTGCCAAAATCTGCCTCGGAAGCACTGCGCCCTGAACCCGGTACGCCGCCGCCGCGTAAGCGCTCGCGTCATGCGCGCAGCCAAATCGTCGTCTTCATGAATTTCATGTTGTCGCTGCTGGTGCTGGTTTTGCTCGGCGGATCGGCACTGTTTTATTTTGGTAAACTTCAGTTTGATTCTCCCGGACCGCTGACCGCAGAAACAACGTTTCTGGTGAAGCGTGGTGCCGGTATTTCCGAAGTGTCCAACAGTCTTGAAAATCGCGAGATCGTCAGCGATGCGCGTATTTTCCGTTATGGTATGCGTGCCTACGGTCATGAAAACGATCTGAAGGCTGGCGAATATGCGCTCCCTGCCGGATCGACCATGCGCGATGTGATGAATATTCTCATCAGCGGCAAGTCGATCATGTATCCGCTGACTATCCCTGAAGGTCTGACCGTCAAACAAGTGTTTGATCGTATTTCCGCTGATCCGACGCTCGTGGGTGACATGCCGAAGGAAATGCCAGCGGAAGGTGGACTGTTCACAGATACGCTCAATTTTACACGCGGCACCACGCGCGAAGAAATCATCAATCGCATGGTTGCTTCGCAGCAGAAGCTGATTGACGATACATGGGCAAAGCGCCGTCCTGATCTGCCAGTTAAGGACAAGAACGAATTCGTTACGCTTGCTTCTATCGTTGAGAAGGAAACGGGCATTGCATCGGAACGCCCGCATGTGGCTTCGGTTTTCGTGAATCGTCTCAACAAGGGAATGCGTATTCAGTCTGATCCGACCATCATCTATGGTCTGTTCGGCGGCGCGGGTAAGCCGTCTGATCGCCCGATCTTTAAGTCGGATATCGAGAAGCCAACACCATACAACACTTATGTGATCAACGGCCTGCCGCCGACACCGATTGCAAATCCGGGTCGTGCAGCGCTTGAAGCCGTTGCCAATCCACTGGATACGGAAGATCTCTACTTCGTTGCAGACGGGACAGGCGGACACGTCTTTGCCAAGACTTTGCAGGAACACAATGCCAATGTGCGCAAATGGCGTGCCGTTGAGCAGGGACGAAGCCAGCAATAATAAGATGCCGCCCAGCGATATTGGCAAGCGATGGGCGGTTTATCTCGTGTAAAGGGTAAGAGATATGGCGCTCCAGAGTATGACAGGGTTTGCCCGCCACGCGATACAGTATGGTGCTGCCGATAGTGAAGCGCGCATCGTGTGGGAAGTGCGCTCGGTCAATGGCAAGGGACTGGACCTGCGTTTGCGCCTGCCACAGGGCTTAGAGGGTGCAGAACATGCCATTCGCTCTCTTCAGGCGCGCTATTTCTCGCGCGGCAATTTTCAGGCGAGCCTCAGTGTCGAGCGCGCAGAAGCGCAGGCAGGTTTTTCAATCAATCAGGCAATGCTTGATGAAGTGCTGAAACTTGGCGCTGAGTTGCAAGCCCGTCATGGTCTGGCACCAGCAAGCGTTGACGGTATTCTTTCCCTGCGTGGCATCATTGATCAGGCACAGGTAAGCGAAGATGAGAATGCACGCGCTGGCCTTGACGCGGCTGTTGTTGCAGCCTTTGAAGGCGCGCTAAAGGCGATTGCCGAAGCGCGCGCGCATGAAGGCAAGTCACTCTTCAACATTTTGTCTGGTCATGTCGATACGATTGAGCGTCTGACGCTTGAAGCGCGCAATGATCCATCGCGTAGCATCGATGCCATTCGTGCAAAGCTTGGCACACAGGTTGCACTGCTGATGGAAACCGGGCGCGATCTTGACGAGGCGCGGCTTTATCAGGAAGCAGCATTTCTTGCGACCAAGGCCGACATTCAGGAAGAGCTGGACCGGCTGGAAACCCATGTGGCATCTGCTCGCAAGCTGCTGTCCGATGGTGGCCCAATCGGACGCAAGCTTGACTTTCTTTCACAGGAATTTAATCGCGAAGCGAATACGTTGTGTTCAAAATCGAATGCGGCATCGATCACGGCAATCGGCCTCGAGCTGAAAGCGGTCGTCGATCAGTTTCGCGAACAGGTACAGAATCTGGAGTAACGGAAAATGGCCATCTCTTCGGTCGAACATGGCATTGCACGCCGCGGTCTGATGGTGGTGATTTCATCACCATCAGGCGCTGGTAAATCGACAATTGCGCGGCAATTGCTAAGCGATGCGGATATGAACCTTTCGCTGTCCGTTTCCGTGACCACGCGTGAACGCCGTCCAAGCGAAATTGAAGGCGTGCATTACCACTTCATCACCAAGCGCGAATTTGAGCGCCGTCGCGACAATGACGAGCTGATTGAATGGGCAGAAGTGCACGGCAATTTCTACGGCACGCTGCGCCAGACTGCTGAAGAAGCGCTGGCCGACGGCAAGGATATGTTGTTCGACATCGACTGGCAGGGTGCCGAGCAATTGCAGGCCAAAATGCCTGCCGATGTCGTGTCGATTTTCATTTTGCCGCCAACTATGCGTGAATTGCAGAACCGTCTTAATCGCCGCGCGGAAGACACCGCAGATGTGATCGAAACCCGTTTGCAGAATGCGCGTTTTGAAATCCAAAAATGGGCGAAATACGACTATATCGTTATCAATGAAGACCTTCAGCGCTCTTATGCAGGCATTAAAGGCATTATCATCGCGGAACGTCTGCGCCGTGATCGCCGTCCCGGACTTTTTGAATTTGTCGAAGGTCTTCTGGAGGAGAATCCGGAAATTTGACATGGTTCAAAGCGCGGGGAGGGCGCGACGTGAGGCCAGTTGTTATCGTTACCGGCGGCGGCAGAGGCATTGGCGCTGCCACCGCAATTCTCTTTGCACGTGAAGGATATAATGTCTGCATTAGCTACGTGAGCGATGCAGACGCGGCAAACGAAACTGTCAAAGCCTGCGAAGGCTTCGGTGCCAAAACAATCGCCGTGCGAAGCGATGTGGCCAACCGACAGGACGTTGCGGATCTATTTGCCGCCTGTGACAGTGTGCTCGGCGCGCCGCAATGCCTCATCAACAATGCTGGTGTCATCGGGCAAAGCACGCGCATCTCGGGACTTTCCGAAGAAGCACTCGAACAAACATTCAAAACAAATGTCTTTGGCTTGCTCTATTGCACGCAGGAGGCCGCTCGCCGCATGTCCACGGCAAATGACGGTAGCGGTGGCGTTATCATCAATATTTCGTCGGTTGCGGCAGTTCTCGGAAGCCCCGGCGAATATGTGCATTACGCTGCATCAAAAGGCGCAGTCGAAACCATTTCCATCGGCGCAGGCAAAGAGCTGGCACCCGAAGGCATCCGCGTAAATGCCATCCGTGTTGGGACAACCAATACGTCCATTCACTCAATGAATGGAAACCCGGATCGACCTGCAAAGATCGCAGCCATGACACCGATGGGACGTATCGCCGAGCCGGAAGATATTGCACAAACCGCGCTTTGGCTGGCATCTGACAAATCAGGATTTGTAACTGGCGCGGTGATTACCGTTGCGGGTGGGCTGAGCGCCTGATGATTTTGCCGATCAACTGGTAAAGTTTGGAACAGGATCAGGCGAGCCTGATCTTCACTCGATCCGTGTCTGCCACCAATTGCCGAAATGCTTCAAGAAATGACTTGCCGCCGAGCGTTGTTAAATCGCGCAGAGCTTCCACATTTCTGAATATCAATTCACATTCTCCGGGCCATCCGGGGCCGCCCCATTGCACGCCATCCCAGAATGAATCGAGCGTATAGCCAAAGGATTTCGGGTCGAGCACGGGCACTGTGTCGAGATAGCGTTGCCAGAGTTCGTTGGGGGATTTTATGCCGGTGCAGTCGATTTCATAGACCGGCAACATCAGTCGACCAGAATAAGGATTGCATCCACCACAGCCAGCGTGAAGAGCAGAGCGATCATAGTTGCGGCGGCTATCACCATCATACGCTTTTGTCGGGAACGCTTTTCAGGCTGCTTTCCGCTCCAGTCATATGGTGTTTCAGGCATAGTCTCCTCCAGTCAGGTCTTTGCAGCGAGTTTGCACTTTATAAGGACTGGATTGCAATACGATTGCCTTCACTATCTGTGATTTCTGCCACAAACCCGTTTTCGCCGATCTCAGTTTTGGGAAACAGGACTTCGCTGCCTTGTTCTGTCGCCTTTGCGATGACTTCGTCTATGTCGTCAACACTGAGATAGACGATCGCGCCATGAATGGTTGGGACGTAGACTTCACCTTCCGCGAGTGCACCGCTTGCGCCGTCTTTGCCTTCCTCAAATGGAAAATAAGCCATGCGGTTGCCGTGGATTTCAACCACGTCCCCAAAGCTGATGCCAAAAACCGTACTATAGAATGCGATGGCACGTTCGAGCTTCGTCACTGGAATTTCAACATGCGCGATGATGTTCACAAAGGCGCTCCATAGCGGGCAGGCGATGTTTCGCTGGCTTCTCGGATCGAGTTGAGAATGCGACCCCGGATGATGCCACTGACGGGCCGGATCAGATACCAGTAGGGCGTGAAACGCAGATGGCTTCCACGATCCGGGCAGAAGACGCGGGTTTCCGTGACAAGGCGCGTTTTGCCACCCTGTTCAGTCACTGTGAAGGCAAGTGCGAGTTTGGCGACGCCCGGCATTCTGAAGGCCAGATAGTCTTCTGCGCTTTCCATTTTATGAAGGCCGAAATCTGCTTTCCAGAATTTCCCGACCAGCCCATAAACCAGTGCTTCCCCCGGCTTATGCTCAAGCAACGTAAATTCATGAAGGCCAAACGGTGGGGCGACCGTGCTTTTCCGTCCGCGCAGCATTGCGAGCGCGCGCATTGGCACTTCGCGCAATGCAATCATGCAGCGGAAAAACGCGTCCGTTTCGGGCCGGTAGTTCATTGCTGCCTGCAAGACGGTTTCCGGCGAAGCGCTGACATCGCAGCCATGCACTTCGCTGAAACCATAGTCCGGCAGATATTTATCGATCAGTTGCATGAGCAGGATTTAAACCGCTGTACCGCCGACAGTCACCTGATCCATGCGCAAGTGCGGCTGGCCAACGCCGACCGGCACCCACTGTCCGCCTTTGCCACAATTGCCTGAGCCGGTGTCGAGTTTCATATCGTTGCCGATCATCGAAATGCGCTGCATGGCATCCGGGCCATTGCCGATCAGCATTGCGCCCTTGATCGGCGCACCGACTTTACCGTCTTCAATCATGTAGGCTTCGGTGCAGCCGAACACGAACTTGCCCGACGTAATATCCACCTGACCGCCACCGAAAGAAACGGCATAAATGCCCTTCTTCATGGAGGCGATGATCTCTTCCGGCGACTTGTCGCCAGAGAGCATATAGGTGTTGGTCATGCGTGGCATGGGCGCATGTGCGTAGGATTCACGGCGTCCGTTGCCGGTGGCTTCCATGCCCATCAGACGCGCATTCTGCCTGTCCTGCATGTAATTGACGAGCTTGCCGTCCTCAATCAGCACCGTGCGATTGGTCGGCGTGCCTTCGTCATCGATGGTGAGTGAGCCGCGACGCTCCGAGATTGTACCATCATCGACGACGGTTACGCCCTTGGAGGCGACTTGTTGGCCGAGGAGCCCCGCAAAGGCTGATGTCTTCTTGCGATTGAAATCGCCTTCAAGACCGTGGCCGACCGCCTCATGCAACATCACGCCCGGCCAGCCATTGCCCAGCACGATATCATAGGTTCCGGCGGGCGCTGGAATGGCTTCGAGATTAACCAGTGCCTGACGAAGCGCTTCATCGGCAACGCTTTGCCAGCTTTCGGTGGTGATGAAATCGCCAAAGCCCTTGCGTCCGCCAAGCGTATGCGAACCGGATTCCTGCCGATCGCCGTTGCCTGCAACCACCGAAACACTCAGCCGCACCATCGGGCGAATATCGCGCACGAAGTGACCATCAGCACGCAGAATTTCCACCTGCTGCCATGATCCGGCGATGGAAACGGAAACTTGTCGGACTTTCGGGTCTTTGGCGCGCAGATAGGCGTCAATCTTCTGTAGAAGCTGGACCTTGGCGTCAAAAGTCGGCGAGCCGATTGGGTTCTCGTCGGTGTAAAGATGACGATTTGTGCCAGCAGGTGCCGCCGCATAGCTACCGCTATGGCCGCTGAGCGTTGCCGAAACTGCATCCGATGCGCGTTTGAGAGCTGCGACGGACATGTCGCCTGCATGAGCATAGCCGATAGCTTCACCCGCCACCGCGCGCAGGCCAAAACCCTGATCCTGATTAAACGAGCCAGTCTTGAGGCGGCCATTGTCAAAGACGAGTGCTTCCGCCTCGCGATACTCCATGAAGAGTTCGCCGTCATCGCTGCCGTTCAGGCTCTGCGAAACAAGGCGTTCAATATCGTCACGGTTAACGTCGAAGCTATCAATCAGGCTTTTCATAAAAATAATCCTGCGGCATGTGTTTGTCACAGGATGTAAGCGCTAAATCGGTTGAGAACAACCATGAGAATAAGAAGTGTCGCGATTCTGGTGGTGACGAGGCGAAAACCGTGTACCGCGAGAACCGGAGCGCAGTGTACTTTAAGGTACATGAGCACCGGAAGCGCAGCGGGATGCGGTTTGCAGCCCGTCAGCGCCAGAATTTATTAGGGTAGGGCGTCGAAGCCTTCACCAAACGCTGTTAGATCAACCGGAATGCCCACGCCTTCTTCCGGTGTCTGGAAGACGATGAAGGTTGCAGACTTGCCGTTGCGGAATGTGTTGAGCAACTCGTCTTCTAGGATCACTTCTGCGTAGCAGCCGTCTTCAAAGCAGCGCACGAAATAAGCGCGGCCAATATCCTTGCCGTCGACATTCAGGCCCAGACCGTTTGGCAGTAATACGCCGAGTGGTGCAAGAACGCGCAAGATGCGTGCCTTGTTGTCAGCTGTCTTGAGAACAACGACTGAAAGGCCGAGTTCAGGACGCTTGGCTGCAACCACATTCTGAATGAGCGCGCATTGCTCAGTCTTTGCACCGGCTGGCGTATCACAAAGGATCGCCCATGGACCGTGCTGCGACTTCAATGTGCCGCTCTGCTGCGGTGTAGAAGGCGACTGACCGGATTCCTGCTGCGCAGTTGGCGCAGGAAGCTGTGCTGGCGTTTGTGCGAGTGATGGCAGTGTCGCAGCCGAAAAAATCAAAGCCGCACCCGTTGCAAGGGTGGCGAGGCGCTGGAAAACCGGGCGGCGGATGGATGGACGGAAAATCATGAAATCTCCAGATCGAATCACCGGGACGTTATCCTCTGAAACACACGGTGAAAAGCTATTGTCGCTTCCGCACCATTGTCGCAGAGGTCCTACCGACATCGCATCTGCGATGCGTCTCCGGCAGTTGCATCCATTATCACGCGGCACGTTAAAGGAAACCTTCCGCTAAATCATGGCTTCATTATGTGATTCTTGGTATTTTCCCAAGTTTTCGAAGGCTCGTGACGCTTTTAAGCAGGTTTACCGCACTTCTGAGATGCGAACTTCTAACGCAGGGCAGCGCGCAAAAATGCCGCACAGGAACATATTCGCCTTCCTTGCGGTGTGCGTTAAGGTGTGGTTTGAACGCTGACGGGGGATACGGCCGTCTGTACGTCCGGCGTCCAGCTCGCAAGAGCAAAAAGGGAGAGAGTTCTGGTGGATAAAATTGTTGCCACAACGAGGGGTGCCGTCGTTGGTGCTGTCGCATTGCTGTGGACAAGCGGTGCCGCTTTAGCGGATCAACCGCGTCCGTGGGAAATGACATTTCAAGCTGCGGCTACGGGAATAGCCGAACAGATTCATTGGTTTGAGCGCTATACGCTCTGGTTCATCGTGCCGATCACCTTGCTTGTTCTGGCGCTGCTGATCTGGTGTGTGGTGAAATTCCGCGCCAGCGCAAATCCTGAGCCATCCAAAACCAGCCATAACACGGCAATTGAGGTGATCTGGACCGTTGGTCCGGTGATTATCCTGCTGTTTCTGGCGGTTCCGTCGTTTCAGCTTCTGACCGCGCAATATTCGCCGCAGGATCCAACGCTGACCGTCAAGGCGACGGGCTATCAGTGGTATTGGGGCTACGAATATCAGACGGAAAACCCGGTCAGTTTTGATTCCCTTATTCTTAAGGAGAGCGAACGGGCTGCCGCAGGTAAAGAGAACCTCGCAGTTTATCCGCGCCTTCTGGCGGTCGACAATGAAGTCGTTGTGCCGGTCGGGACGACTGTTCGTCTGCTCGTAACCGCTGCGGATGTTATCCACTCATGGACCATTCCGGCTTTTGGTGTGAAGATGGACGCTATTCCGGGTCGCATCAATGAGGCCTGGTTCAAGGCGGACAAAGAAGGCCTTTATTATGGCCAATGTTCCGAACTTTGTGGCAAGGATCACGCTTATATGCCAATTGCTGTGCGTGTTGTCTCTGACGAGCAATATAACACATGGCTGAGTGCTGCAGCGTCGGATCTTTCGGGTGCCAATCGGGCGCTGCGGGATCAACTTGAAGACAAAGCAAACGATAAAGTAGCTGCGGCGAGCTTTTAAAAGCCCTGTACGCAACACTGTTGAAAGACGGGAGCGAATTCCATGGCTGGCACAGCAGCTCACGAGCATGGAGCCCATGACGACCATAAGCCAAAAGGCTGGGTGCGGTGGGTTTACTCGACCAATCATAAAGACATCGGTACGCTGTACCTGATTTTCGCAATCACGGCAGGCATTATCGGCGGCGCATTGTCGATCGCCATGCGCGCGGAATTGCAGGAACCGGGTATTCAGATTTTCCACGGCCTTGCGGCAATGGTTTATGGTGTTGAGGGCGATGCAGCTCTCGATGCTGGCAAGCACATGTTCAATGTTTTTACCTCTATGCACGCGCTGATCATGATCTTCTTCATGGTTATGCCTGCATTGATCGGTGGCTATGCCAACTGGATGATTCCGCTGATGATCGGCGCGCCAGATATGGCGTTCCCACGCATGAACAACATCTCCTTCTGGCTGCTGCCTCCGGCATTGCTGCTGCTGTTGATCTCACTGTTCATGCCTGCTTCACCCGGTACGTGGGGTGTCGGCGGCGGCTGGACATTGTATCCGCCGCTCTCAACCAGTGGTCAGCCGGGTCCGGCAATCGACTTTGCAATTCTTGCGCTGCATATCGCAGGTGTGTCGTCGATCCTTGGTGCGATTAACTTCATCACCACGATCCTCAACATGCGCGCTCCGGGCATGACGCTGCATAAGATGCCGCTATTTGCATGGTCGGTGCTGGTAACAGCATTCCTGCTGCTTCTGTCGCTGCCAGTTCTGGCTGGTGGTATTACGATGCTGCTCACAGACCGTAACTTCGGCACGTCATTCTTCGCGCCTGAAGGCGGCGGCGATCCAATTCTCTACCAGCATCTGTTCTGGTTCTTCGGTCATCCGGAAGTTTACATTCTGATCCTGCCGGGCTTTGGTATCGTCAGCCACATCATCTCGACTTTCTCACGCAAGCCAGTGTTCGGCTATCTCGGCATGGCTTATGCTATGGTTGCAATCGGCGTGGTCGGCTTTGTGGTCTGGGCGCACCATATGTACACGGTGGGGCTGTCACTTGATACGCAGCGCTATTTCGTATTCGCGACGATGGTTATCGCGGTGCCGACAGGCATTAAGATTTTCTCGTGGATCGCGACCATGTGGGGTGGTTCGATAACCTTCCGCGCACCGATGCTCTGGGCTATTGGCTTCATCTTCCTGTTCACCGTTGGTGGTGTGACCGGTGTGCAGCTTGCCAATGCCGGTCTCGACCGCGCTCTGCACGACACTTATTATGTGGTTGCACACTTCCATTACGTGCTTTCGCTGGGTGCTGTGTTCGCAATCTTCGCAGGCTGGTATTACTGGTTCCCGAAGATGAGCGGTTATATGTATGACGAATTCACCGCGAAGCTCCATTTCTGGGTCACCTTCATTGGCGTCAATCTCGTCTTCTTCCCGCAGCACTTCCTTGGTCTTGCTGGTATGCCGCGTCGTTATATCGACTACCCGGATGCCTATGCAGGCTGGAACATGGTGTCGTCCTACGGTTCCTACATTTCAGGCTTTGCCGTGCTGATCTTCCTCTACAATGTCTTCGAGGCATTTGCGAAGAAGCGCGAAGCAGGCGCAAACCCATGGGGTCCGGGTGCGACAACACTGGAATGGCAGCTTTCTTCGCCGCCGCCATATCACCAGTGGGAACAGCTGCCACGTATCAAGTAAACTTGCTTAGGGCGAATTTCCGAAAGGGGTTCGCCCACGCATAAAACTATGTTATGTGCAGGCGGCATTCAGTGCCGCATGCCATCGGCTTGCGGCTGGGAACGGAAATTCCGATAGGAGTGAATGCATTTCCGGGAGGGTACTGTTTATAGAATTGCCGATGTGCGTTCAGGGCCGAACGCAGCTTCGGTTGGTTGAATTTGAGGTTGTAAAAGTTAATGTCTCTGGTGGAAAAAAACACGGTTTCCGATGATGCATTCGCACTCTCCGAGGCGACAGCGCGGGATTACCTTGTACTGCTGAAACCGCGTGTTATGTCGCTGGTGGTGTTTACCGGACTTGTCGGTCTGGTGCTTGCGCCCGGTCACATGAATCCTGTTTTGGCAGCGATCAGCATTCTTTGCATCGCAGTCGGCGCTGGCGCATCTGGTGCGCTCAATATGTGGTACGATGCCGATATTGACGCGATCATGAAGCGCACAAAAAAGCGCCCCATCCCGGCAGGCGTCATCGCACCCAACCAGGTTTTGGCATTCGGCCTCACACTTTCCGCGTTCTCGGTGCTGACACTTGGCCTGATGGTCAACTGGCTTTCGGCAGCTTTGCTGGCATTTACGATTTTCTTCTATGCCGTTGTTTACACAATGTGGCTTAAGCGTTCGACGCCGCAAAACATTGTTATTGGTGGCGCTGCCGGTGCTTTCCCGCCAATGATCGGCTGGGCTGCGGCCACTGGCGAAGTCACATGGGATAGTGTTGTCCTGTTCATGATCATCTTTCTTTGGACGCCACCGCATTTCTGGGCGCTGTCGCTGTTTTCCAGCAACGATTATGAAGCTGCCCGCATCCCGATGATGCCAAATGTGAAGGGCGAGCTGTCCACGCGTCGTCAGGCGATGTTCTATGCGGTCATTATGGCGCCGGTCGGTGTGTTGCCTTATCTGATGGGCTTTGCGGGCGTCACTTATGGCGTGGTTTCGACACTGCTCGGTCTGGCTTTTGTTTATTATGCATGGCGCATGTGGATGGCAGACAGCGAAACCCAGATGCTTCTTGCAGCGCGCAAACTGTTCCGCTTTTCGCTCATCTATCTTTCAGCGATATTTGCCGTTCTGCTGTTTGAAGCTTTGACGATGAAGTTACTGAGCGGCTTTGGTATCCTCTGAGGAGATGGAATGGAGAGCGTCGTGACTGAAAAGACAGGGCAGAACCTGCCGACAGAAAAACTGGAACTGATCGTTCCGACGCCTTCGCAGAAAAAAGCACAGCGCAATCGCTCGATTGGTCTGGCGATTGCCCTGCTGTTGTTTGTAGTGCTTGTTTATATCGGCACGGTTGCCAAACTCGGTGCCAATATATTTGCGAGGACGATTTAATCGGCCTCAACTGATCGACTGTTATTCGTTTTCGGGAGGAGAAAATGGTTCAACAGCATGATAGTGACGAAAAACAGAAGAAGCTGAACCGCTCCAACCGGACGGTGGCGATTGCCTGCGTTTCTTTTTTCGTCTGCATGATTGGTGCGGCCTACGCTTCCGTTCCGCTTTATCGCATTTTCTGTCAGGTGACGGGCTATGGCGGCACGACGCAGCGGGTCGATCAGTATTCGGATACAATCCTCGACCGAACTGTAAAGGTACGTTTTGACGCCAACACGTCGAATGCCTTGCCTTGGGATTTCAAGCCGGAACAGCGCGAGATAGAAATTCGCATTGGTGAGACCAAGATGGTCAAATACAATGCCCGCAACCTGTTTGATGAACCAACCTATGGCCGCGCAAGCTTCAATGTTGCGCCGGGCAGGGCAGGCGCTTACTTCAACAAGGTGGAATGCTTCTGCTTTACTGATACGACGCTGCAAGCGGGCGAAAGCATGGAAATGCCTGTTGTGTTCTTCGTTGATCCTGAAATCGTCAACGATCCAGATTTGAAGGACGTGAAGACAATCACGTTGTCCTATACGTTCTTCCCGATTGATAAGCCGAAGCCTGTTGCGAATGCAAAACTGGCTCCGGCTGTTAATAGCGGAAGCTGACAAAACAGAATGCTTGCGGCACATAATGCCGCAAAGACAAACAAGCAGCACAGCTCTATGTTGTGTGAAGAAGGGAACGGTCTGATCGTGCCATTGGCGGACAGGCTGGAATGCATGAGAGAGGGCCCTCACGGGTCGCATGGGGAGAGACATGGCCGACGTTCACGAGAAGAATCACGATTATCATATTCTTGCACCCAGCCCTTGGCCGTTTCTGAGCTCGGTTGGTGCCTTCGTGCTGGCCATTGGTGGCATTGCATGGATGCGATACATCAATGCTGGTGATCTGCCTTTCTTTGGCATCAATCTGGCAACACCTTGGCTATTCTTCATCGGTCTCGCGATCGTTCTTTACTGCATGTATGCTTGGTGGGCAGACGCGATCAAAGAAGGTCACGAAGGCCATCATACGCGCGTCGTCGCGTTGCATCTGCGCTATGGCATGATCATGTTCATTGCCTCGGAAGTGATGTTCTTTGCTGCATGGTTCTGGGCATTCTTCGACGTCAGCCTGTTTCCAAATGAAGTGCATCAGGTTCTGCGCGCCGAATTTACTGGCGGTCAGTGGCCTCCAAAGGGTCTTGAAGTTCTCGATCCGCTGCATTTGCCGCTTTACAACACGGTTATCCTGCTTTTGTCGGGCACAACACTGACATGGGCGCATCATGCGCTGTTGCATAAAGACCGGTCAGGCATGATCATTGGTCTGGTCCTGACAGTCGCACTTGGCATCCTGTTCTCCTTCGTACAGTTCTTTGAATATGCGCATGCACCTTTTGAGTTCAAGGACTCGATCTATGGCGCAACCTTCTTCATGGCGACGGGCTTCCATGGCTTCCACGTCATCGTGGGTACGATCTTCCTGCTGGTTATCCTGTTCCGAGCCATGAAGGGCGATTTCACGCCGGAACGCCATTTCGGTTTTGAAGCTGCTGCATGGTACTGGCACTTTGTGGACGTGGTCTGGCTGTTCCTGTTCTGCGCCATTTATGTGTGGGGCAGCTGGGGCGCGCCAATGCATGGCGGCTGATCAGTGACTTGAATGAAGTGAGGGGCGGCCTTGGAAACTTGGCCGCCCTTTATTCTTTTCATGTGTGAGAGTGTGATGTCGGACCATCATCTTTATCCGCCGGTCGATCCGGTGAAGAGCGGAATGACAGGCCATTGCCCACGCTGCGGCGAGGGCAAGCTTTTCAACGGTTTTCTAACGCTTGCTCCGCGTTGCAGCGCTTGTGGACTGGATTATGCATTTGCTGACTCTGGCGATGGTCCGGCAGCTTTTGTGATCCTGCTTATTGGCTTTATCGTTGTTGGGGCAGCCTTGTGGATGGAGGTCAATTATGGATCACCGCTCTGGGTGCATTTTCTGCTGTGGGTGCCGCTGGCGATTATTTTAAGTCTTGTTGCTATGCGCAGCATGAAGGGTATTTTGATCAATCTGCAATATCGCAACAAGGCGGCACAGGGCCGTCTGGATGATGGTCAATGAAAAAGCCACAAAAGCCGAAAGCTTTTCCATGGGGTGTGCTGATCGCATCTCTTATCGCATTCGCGATTCTGGTTTCACTCGGAACATGGCAGGTTGAGCGGCTGCACTGGAAAGAAGCGCTGCTTGCATCGACGCAGGAGCGTGTCCATGAGGCTCCATTGCCCCTTTCCGAGATGGAGAAAATCTATCGCGACGAAGGCACTGTCGAATATCGTCCGGTCACGGTGTCCGGCACTTTTATGCATCAGGGCGAGCGGCATTTTCTGGCGACCTATCAGGGTCAGCCGGGCTTTAACGTCTATACGCCTTTGATGCTCGAAGACGGTCGCTTTGTGCTGATCAATCGCGGCTTTGTGCCTTATGAAAAGAAAGATCAGCAGACACGTCTTGATGGTCAACTCGATGGGCCGGTGACAATCACCGGGCTGGCGCGCGACCCGCTTACAAGCAAGCCCGGTTATTTCTTGCCGGATAATGATGCGGACAAGAATATTTTTTACTGGAAAGACTGGTCGGCCATGGCTGAAAGCGCGGATATTCCGTCGCTCGACGATGCGGTGCCGTTCTTTATTGATGCTGATAATAAGCCCAATTTCGGCGGTTTACCGATTGGCGGGATAACGATTATCGACTTTCCCAACAACCATCTTCAATATGCTGTGACCTGGTATGGGCTTGCTTTGGCGCTCTTAGGGGTTGTCGTGGCGTGGTTCTGGCGGTATCGAAAGGCTACAAAGACTTGACAAGGGCCTCGTTGAAGCCCAACTCCGGCTTTATAGAACTTGCGCCTCACGCCGAACCCAGCGAGCACGCTTCATGACCGATAACCGCCCCCCTCTGGAAATTCGCCTTTGCGGCCCGCGTGGGTTTTGCGCAGGTGTTGACCGGGCTATCCAGATCGTTGTGCTGGCGTTGAAGAAATATGGCGCGCCGGTCTATGTGCGCCACGAAATCGTGCATAATCGCTATGTCGTTGAAGGCTTGCAGTCGCGCGGGGCAATCTTTGTCGAGGAACTCGATGAAATCCCGGCAGAGCATCGCGATCAGCCGGTGGTATTTTCTGCCCATGGCGTGCCGAAATCGGTGCCAGCGGATGCAGAAGCCAAGAACCTGTTTTATCTTGATGCGACATGCCCGCTGGTTTCAAAAGTGCATAAACAGGCCATGCGTCATCAGCGTCTTGGGCGTCATGTGATCCTGATCGGCCATTCCGGCCACCCGGAAGTCATTGGCACAATGGGGCAGTTGCCGGACGGCACGGTCACGCTCATTGAAACGGTCGAAGATGCACGGGTGATTGAATTTGCCGACCCGGATAATCTCGGCTTTGTCACACAGACGACGCTTTCAGTGGATGATACTGCGGGCATTATTGAGGAATTGCAGCAACGCTTCCCGAATATGCATGCGGCGGCGGCGGAATCGATTTGCTATGCAACGACCAACCGTCAGGAAGCTGTGCGCCATGCAGCACCCGGTTGCGATCTTTTCCTGATCGTGGGTGCGCCAAACTCTTCCAACTCCAAGCGGCTTGTTGAGGTGGCAGAAAAGGCGGGCGCAGGCATGTCGCTGCTTGTGCAGCGCGCTTCTGAGATTGATTGGGACAAGATTGGCGATATTTCGGTTGTTGGCCTTTCTGCTGGCGCTTCTGCGCCTGAAATTATCGTCGATGAGATTATTGATGCTTTCAAGGCGCGTTTCTCGGTCAAAATTGAACTGGCTGAAACGACCGTTGAAACGGAAAACTTCCTGGTCAACCGCGAGATCCGCGATGTTGAGCTGACGGTGCAGGATATGGCATTCGTCAACGGCGAAAACCGGGTCGTCGGAATACCTAAATTAGAGCGCATCCCAAAAAGTGTGTAACGGTTTTTGGATAAGATGCGCGTGGTGAATATGGGGAAATAAGCGGCATGGCCGTCTATACAGACATTAACGAAATCGAGCTTGGCGCTTTTCTCGAGCAATATGACATCGGTGCATTGACCTCCTATAAAGGCATTGCAGAGGGTGTCGAGAACACCAATTATCTCCTGCACACCACCACCGGCTCATTCATTCTCACGCTCTATGAGAAGCGCGTGAACCGTGACGACCTGCCGTTTTTCCTCAATCTGATGCAGCATCTTGCAAAGCGCGGTCTCGAATGTCCGCAGCCTGTCGTGCGCCGCGATGGTGCGATGATTGGCGAACTTGCGGGACGCCCCGCCGCAATCGTGACCTTCCTTGAAGGCATGTGGATGCGCAAGCCAACAGTTGCGCATTGCGAGGAAGTTGGTCGGGGACTGGCTGAGATGCACCTCGCAGGCGAAGATTTTGATATGCGCCGTCGCAATGGCCTGACGCTGCCCGATTGGCGTCCGTTGTGGAACCTGTCGAAAGAGCGTGCGGACAGTGTTGAGCCGGGGCTGGTTGCAGAAGCGGAAGGCGATCTCGATTATCTTGAAAAGAACTGGCCAGCAGGTTTGCCGGAAGGTGTCATCCATGCTGATCTGTTTCAGGATAACGTGTTCTTCCTTGGCGACCGTCTGTCGGGTTTCATCGACTTCTACTTCGCCTGCACGGATATTCTCGCCTATGACGTGGCCGTGTGCCTGAATGCATGGTGCTTTGAGAAAGATTTCTCCTACAATCTGACCAAGGGCGCAGCGCTTCTTCGTGGTTATAATTCTGTGCGCCCGCTTTCAGGGGCGGAAATTGAAGCGTTGCCAGTGCTGGCGCGGGGTGCGGCTGTTCGCTTCATGCTGACTCGTCTTTACGACTGGATCAATGTGCCGGAAGGCAGTTTCGTCATGAAGAAAGACCCGATGGAATATGTGCGCCGTATGCGCTTCCATCGTCAGGTCACATCGGCAAGCGAATATGGTCTTGAAATGAACGGGGCTGACGCGTGAAGCATATTGAAGCTTTCACCGACGGCGCATGTTCCGGCAATCCCGGGCCCGGTGGCTGGGGCGCAATCGTGCGTTGGAATGACCATGTGAAAGAGCTCAAGGGTGGCGAAGCCGACACCACCAACAATCGTATGGAGCTGATGGCTGCGATTTCAGCGCTGAATGCGCTCAAAGAACCATGCGAAGTCGATCTTTATACTGATAGCGTCTACGTGCGTGATGGCATTTCCGGCTGGATTGAGGGCTGGAAGCGCAATGGCTGGAAAACAGCAGCCAAGAAGCCTGTGAAGAATGCCGAGCTGTGGCAGGCGCTGGATGAAGCGCGCAAGCCGCATAAGGTGACGTGGCACTGGGTTAAAGGCCATGCAGGCCACCCGGAGAATGAACGCGCTGACGAGCTTGCGCGTGCCGGTATGGAGCCGTTTAAATATAACGGCTATAAATCGCTTCAAGTGAAGTAGTCACATTCTGATATTTGAATATGAAAAGGCCGCGCTGGAAACCAGCGCGGCCTTTGTGTTTGGAAACAGGTTACTTGCCCTGTTCGAGTTCTGATGGGTCTTTCAGGCGACCCGTCAGCGAGAATGCGAGCAGCGAAGATACCAGCATAACTGCACCAACGATGAACATCGGCATTTCGTAAAGACCAGTCCAGTCCTTGACGAGACCTGTGATGTAAGGTGCTGCAAAGCCTGCAATGTTACCAATCGTGTTGATCAGTGCGATACCTGCAGCAGCTGCAGTACCCGTCAGGAAGCGCGATGGAATAGCCCAGAAGTTAGGCAGGGCCGAGAAGATCGCGCAAGCTGTGATCGTGATCATCAGGATCGTGGTCGCAGGTGTCGGCATGAACAGAGCCGCTGGGATGGCGAATGCACCAACCAGTGCCGGAATACCAATGTGCCATGGACGAACGCCACGCTTGGCTGCATCGCGGCTCCAGAAATAGAGAGCAAATGCGGCTGGCAGGTATGGAATCGCGGTGATCAGACCCTTGTCGAACACGTCGAACTTGGTGTTGAACTGCTGTTCAAAGCCGCCAATAATCGTCGGCAGGAAGAAGGCCAGTGCATAAAGGCCGTAGATCAGACCGAAGTAAACGATCGACAGAAGCCAGACGCGCTTGTCTGTGAGAGCAAGGCCGCTGCGGTGTCCCGGAGCCTTTTCCTTGATCTTTTCTTCCTGAGCGAGAGCGCCATTCAGCCAATCGCGTTCGTCCTTGTTCAGCCACTTGGCGTCATCTGGTGTGTCAGGCAGATAGAAGAAGGTGATGATACCTACAACGATTGCAGGAACTGCAACGCCGAAGAACATGATCCGCCAGCCTTCGAGGCCAAAGGCACCGTGCATAGCGATCAGTTCTGCCGCAAGCGGCGCACCAATCACAGTGGTGAGCGGCTGTGCAAGATAGAACAGCGCCAGAATCTTGTTGCGGTGACGCGAAGGCACCCAGGTCGACAGGAACAGAATAGCGCCCGGGAAGAAGCCGGCTTCTGCAACACCCAGCAGGAAGCGCAGAACATAAAGCTCGGTTGCGCTCGAAACCCATGTGAACAGAAGGGCGACGATGCCCCATGTGACCATGATGCGGGCAAGCCATTTGCGCGCGCCAAACTTGTGCAACGCAAGATTGCTTGGAACTTCAAGAATGATGTAGCCGACAAAGAAGATACCGGCTGCAAAACCGAACTGTGCTGCTGTGAGCGCGAGGTCGGTTGTCATCCCGTTCGGACCAGCAAATGAAATTGCGGTACGATCCAGGAAGTTGATGAAGAACATCAGCGCGATGAACGGGACGAGCCGGATCGAAATTTTCGATATGGCCGACTTTTCAGCGGGCGTCATTACGTGAGATTTTTGCTGCATTGCAGATCCTCCCTGCTAGCATATTAATCGAAGCGAAGGAGCTTGAAGGGGTGTATATCAAAAGATATTGCACATTCCGGCGGCAACTGCGCTTTTAAATAGGCAGATAGCTAATGATTGCGACATGCCGCCGCAAGCGATTTATTATCAGCGATTTGTGATATAAGCTCACAGGTATGCTCAGATGCTAACGAGGGTTTCTATGCGGCCACTTCCTTCTTTGAATGCGCTTAAAGCTTTTGAGGCTGTGGCGCGTCACCGTTCGATGACGCGAGCGGCAGAAGAATTATGTGTTACGCATGGAGCAGTTAGCCGTCAGATCAGATCGCTGGAAGATTCGCTGGGCGTCCTGTTGCTTACACGCAATGCGCGATTGAGCGATCCAACGCCGGAAGGTGCGCGGCTTGCGGAAGGTTTGGCCAGCGCATTTTCAATCATTGAGGGCAGCATTGAGCGTGTGAAACCGGGGCCGCTGACGCTGTCCTGTTCGTCGTCAATTATGATGGAGTGGATCATTCCGCGCATTGGTCGCTTTCACGATAGTCACCCGAATATCGAGTTGCAGTTCAATATGAACTATGACCGGATTGATTTCATGCGTGATAAAATCGGTATCGCAATTCGCTCCAGCGTGATTGAACCGCCGGCAGATGCTGTGATCCGGGATATGGGGCGTGAGGAAATAGGCCTTGTCTGCGCGCCGTCTTATCTCTCGCAATGCCCGCTGATTGATCCTGCTGATCTCGCACAGGCGTCAGTGCTCGCGACCCATACGCGGCTGGAAGCTTTTGCAGATTGGCAGAAAGCGGCCCGTGCAGATTTTCCGGCTCCGGAACCGAAATCTACATTCCATCACTTCTATTTGTTGATTCAGGCTGTGCTGTGCGGCTTGGGCGTTGCGGTGGTTCCGCATATGCTGGTGGCCGAGCATATTGCATCGGGCCGATTGGTTGCACCATTTGGCTTCCGGCCGGGGCCGCGTCGGATGCTTTTGTGGATTGCACCACATAGAGCGGGACAGCCGGATTCGCTTGCGCTTGAAAAATGGCTGACACGCGAAATGCGCGCCCCACTGCAAAAGCAGGGCGCGTTGTAATTCAGTTTAAAGTTGTTCGATCAGCGTTGCAGCACCTGAAGTCACGGCCTGTCCAGCCTGTTCTTCGATGTTGAGGGTCTTGACGACGCCGTCTTCAACGATTGCCGAGTAACGCTTCGAGCGAATGCCGAGGCCGCCTGCAGTCGCATCAAGCTCAAGGCCGATTTCCTTGGTGAAAATTGCGGAGCCGTCGGCGAGGAACGTGATCTTACCTTCGCCACCAGTGCTCTGTGCCCAAGCGCCCATGACGAATGGATCGTTGACCGAAACAACAGCGATTGCATCCACACCCTTGGAAAGAATGGTATCGCGGTTTTCGAGATAGCCCGGCAGGTGGTTGAGATTGCAGGTCGGTGTGAAAGCGCCGGGAACTGCGAAAAGAACGACTTTTTTGCCAGCGAAAACTTCATCAGTCGTCACTTCTTTAACGCCATCCGCAGTTTTTACCTTGAAGGTTGCTGCGGGGAGCTTGTCACCAACTTTGATCGTCATTGTTTTCTCCTGAAGGTGAGCTTCTGCCGTTATGGCCCACCTGTATGAATGGCTGAATTTCATCTGCCTTTGCGCGAAGCAAGGCCACGACACTTAAGCCGATAACGGTGAGTTTCACAATTTCAAATTACGGGATGTCAAAGCTAATCAAGCTTAACTTGCCCCGACACTGCCTTGCCATTCTGCACAAGCGTGTAGTCAATCAATGCGCCGCCTTTCGCTTCGTTATAAAGCATTGCGGTAAAGCGGGATGGGCCATCAGGCTTTGCTTCTGAAAGATTAAGCGTTTCACTGCCGACAAACAGTTCAGCAGGTGCGGTCACGTCAGGAATTGCGATCTCGAAAACGGCTTTGTTGTCCGTTCGCTTCGCACTTTTGATGCCAAAATCGGCAGAAGCAGGCGCGGGGAGGCGGTCAAAGGCCGTTTCGATAATGGTGCGCGTCGCGATGGCTTGCGGCGATTGATCTGTCGCTTCATTTAATGGGAAGTCGAACTCAGCCTGAACCGGGATGCAGATCTTATCGCAAACGCCGAGAAAAACATTGCCTTTCAGACGATCTGCACCGGGCTTTGATGTGAATGTCAGCGGCAGGGACACAGATTGCTTGTATCCAATACCCCCTTCATCGCCCTCGCCAAAATAAACGGGGGTCGGGAAATCAATGCGTGCTAGAGTGTCGCCTTCAATATTGATCTGTGGCGGCACGCCTGCATCGCCCGGGTTGCGCCAATAGGTTTTCCAGCCGGGATTAAGAGTGATCTGCAATGCGCCGCGCTGTTCTTCGCCAGACTTCGTGTCCTCAAGAATAACACGCACCTTACCGCCGGGCGTTTCCGTCCATTCGGACGTTGCAGCCTGTGCATTAATAAGAGTGCCTAACAGAACCGGCAGGGCAAGAAATTTGACTGATCTCATGCAGCGACATTGATTGAAAATCATGTTTCAATCAAGGCCGTGTTTTTGCTGGCATATTGTCGTTTTAGGCTTTCATCAGCAGATTGAAAACGACAGTCAAAAAAATCACAGAGCCCAAAGCAATATGCATCAGGAGGGCGATATTGGAGATGACGCGCAACTGCGTATAATCTGGGAAATGATTGCTGATTTCTTCAGGCGGTGTTGGGTTGTGCCAGAGATAAAGTGCAAAGCGATAATTGCCGCGTGGCATGGTGAAAATATAATAGAGATCAGAGACATCGCCGATTGTTTTCGTCATTGATGGACTTTGTCTGATGAAATCAATGAGTGGAGACAGTTTTGTCTGCACATATATAGAGTAAATTAGGAAAATAGTGGCTGAAGCCAGTATTATATAAATCAGCATAAATACTATTCTTTTCAATCCATAATTGCATTTCTTGCGGGCAATGTTTCTGCACTGTGCGAACAAAAATCAAGTGATCTTTACCACGACAAGAAACTTTGCGCGATTTTCATTGTCATTTGGCACAGTCTTGCTACCTTGATCTTTATGACCATTCTCAGGAAGCCAAACCAGGAGCAGGGTTTCTTAAACGGGCAATTCCTGCTTGCCATGCCCGGAATGAATGACGAGCGTTTCGCCCGCGCGGTTATTTATATTTGTGCCCACTCCGAAGAGGGCGCTATGGGCTTCATCATCAATCAGCTTCAGCCGGTTGGGTTTCCAGATATTCTCCGTCAGATCGGGATTGTTGACGACGAAGACCTGATTATGCTGCCAAAGCGTGCGCAGAATATGGTTGTGCGCAATGGAGGCCCTGTTGACCGCTCACGCGGATTTGTCCTGCATAGCGATGACTATATGGTCGACTCGACAATGCCCGTCACCGAAGACATATGCCTGACTGCAACCGTTGATATTTTGCGAGCGATTTATGGCGGCGGTGGACCATCGCAAGCTTTGCTGACGCTCGGCTATTCGGGATGGGCGCCGGGACAGCTTGATATGGAGTTTGCGGAAAATGGCTGGCTGGCCTGTTCAGCGCCGATGGATATGCTTTTCGACAGCGATATTACCGGAAAATACGATCGATTGATGGCCCGGATGGGCATCGACATGACACGGCTCGTCTCCGAAGCCGGTCATGCCTGAATAAGTTGTCTAAGCTGCCGCTGCATCTTGCTGTTCACGCACGATGCGTGTTGCATCATCGCGGCTTGCGGGTTCACCGAACATAAAGCTCTGCACATATTCGCAGCCCATCTGGCGCAATTGCAGCGCGTCGTTTTCGTTATCAACGCCCTCGGTAACAACAGCCAGACCAAGATCATGCGCCATGCTGACGATGGATCGCAGCAGCGTTGCCTTCTGTGGTTGATCGCCCTTAACGAAAGAGCGGTCGATCTTGATGATGTCGAACGGGAAGCGTGTCAGATAGGCAAGCGACGAATAACCAGTTCCGAAATCATCAAGCGATAGGCCGATACCCATCGTTTTGAGCCGTGCAAGCACATGCGCCGATTGCTCTGGGTTTTCCATCAATACAGATTCGGTGAGTTCCAGCTTGAGCGTGCCGGGTTTCAGATGAATACGCGAGAGAACCGAACGCACATCATTGATAAGATCCTGCCGGATCAACTGCGTGCTTGAGAGGTTGACGGAAACAAACAGATTGAGCTTCGGGAACTGTTCCTGCCATGCGTAGAGATCTTCGGCAGCACGTTGAATGGCAAACAGACCAAGCTGCACGATCAGGCCGGAGCTTTCTGCAATCGGAATGAACTCTGATGGAGAGATGCCGCCGCGGCGCGGGTGCTCCCAACGCATCAGTGCTTCAAAGCCAGCAATTGTACCTTCATCAAGCCGCACAATCGGCTGGTAGACGAGACTGATTTCATCGCGTTCGAGGGCGCGTCGCAGATCGGATTCAAGCTGTAGCTTGTCGCTGCCAATCGCCCGGAATGCTGGACGGAATGGCTCGATGCGGTCGCCACCGAAGCGCTTTGCCTGATGCATGGCAAGCTCGGCGTCTTTGACAAAATCTTCGGCTGACGCGGCCGTTTTCGTCCATGTGATCAGGCCGATCGACGCTGTCAGCACGATTTCACGCTTAGCATAGGCAATCGGCGCGCGAACGGCTTGTCGTAAGGCTTCAGCAAAGGCTGCAATGCGACCGGGGTCGTTTTCAGATGCCAGTAGCAGACCGAACTGGTCGGAGGACAGGCGCGAAAGTGTATCCTGCGGCTTCATCAAACGCGACAGGCGGCGCGAGATCGTAAGTAGGATTGTGTCACCTGCCGACATGCCAAGGCTGTCATTGACCTGTTTGAAACGGTCAATGTCGATTATGAATACGGTCGGATGCAGTCTGCTTTCGCCGCGCGCCATGTTCATAATGTTGCTCAGGCGATCAAGGAACAGCTCACGATTGGGTAAGCCAGTCAGATTGTCATGAACTGCATCATGCAGCAGCCGTTCTTCCGCCTTTTTCTGCTCAGTCACGTTTACCAACGTGCCGACACAGCGCACGATTTCACCATTGGATCCCATGACAGGGCGGGCGCGCAGTGCATACCAGTGATAATGACCATCATTGGCGCGCAGACGGAAAATCTGGCCAATGCGTCCGCGACGGTTTTCTAGAATGGCATCCAGTGTCGAGCGGAAACGATCACGATCATCCGCATGCATCGCTGGCAACCAGTTACGCACCGGGCCTTGCAGTGAACTTGCTGTATTGCCGAGATAGTTAGCAATGTCGGGTGTGGTGACAACGCGGTCGCGTGGAACGTCCCAGTCCCAGACAATGTCGCCTGCACCAATCACTGCAAGCGCCTGACGTTCCATGTCGGAAAGCAAGCCTTGCTGGAGCGCGCCGCCTGAAAAAGCGTGCTGCATCACGGTAAAGCCAATGAGCAGAACAATCAGCACCAAGCCGCCGCCAAGTGCTGGCTGAATGATGTCATTATCGAGTTGTCCCGACACCGTCATCCAGGCGCCAAGCAGCCAAATCAGCGTGAGCAACCATGCCGGTATGAGCATCACCGCTCGATCATAGCCTTTGATTGCCAGATAGCCGATGATGAAAATGCCCGATACGACCGTGAGTGCCAGCGACATGCGTGCAATGCCGGAAGCAACAGGCGGATCAAAGACGGCAACACCGGCGAGAGCCAGAAGGCCTAGCACCCACGTGACCGCGCCATAGCTGAAATGGTCATGCCAGCGATTGAGATTGAGGTAGGTGAACAGGAAAATCACCAGAGAGGCGGCAAGTGCGACTTCGGTACCCGCTCGCCAGACCTGTTCATTTCCGGGCGTTATCTCCATCAGCTTGTTCCAGAAGCCGAAGTCAACGCAGATATAGGCGAGAACGGCCCATGCGAGTGCTGCGGTTGCAGGAAAAAGCGAGGTGCCCTTGACGACAAAAAGAATTGTCAGGAACAGTGCCAAAAGGCCGGAAATGCCGAGTAGAATGCCGCGATAAAGCGTGTAGGAGTTGACCGCATCCTTGTAAGCTTCCGGTTCCCACAAATAGAGCTGTGGCAGATTATGCGACGAAAGCTGAGCGACGAAGGTGATAACTGTCTTCGGATTAAGCGTGATGCGGAAGACATCGGCGTCTTCGCTTGGCTGTCTGTCGAGCGTAAAGCCCTCACTAGGCGTTATCGACGAAATACGCGCTGACCCAAGATCAGGCCAGATTATGTTCGAGCCCACAAGGCGGAAGTGCGGCGCAACGAGCAGACGATCAATCTGTTCGTCTGTCGGATTTGCAATGGAAAAAGCCGCCCAGTCACCAGACGCGTTTGAATTTGGCGCAGCCTGCACCTCAATACGGCGCACAATGCCATCAGCGCCCGGTGCTGTGGAAACCTGAACGCTTTCGCCCTGATTGCGCAGCAACTCTACAGCGCGCGATAGGTCAAGAGCGGTGTCGTCTCTGGAGATTTTTATTGGTTCGACGGCAAGAGAAGGAATTGCTGAACAGGTGAGGATGATGATCAGCGCTATAAAGCGCAGAAAAGCTGAAGCGAACCTGTTTGTTATACCATTCACGAGCGTTCAACCTTGCCATTGATCATGCGTAGATCGCTTTCTATCAGGGCAAACAACAGGTGGTCCTGCCAGAAGCCATTGATCTTGAGATAAGAGCGCAACAGTCCTTCTCTCTGAAATCCGGCTTTTTCGAGAAGCCGTATCGAACGAACATTATGGGGAATACAGGCAGCTTCGATCCGGTGCAACCTTAGTTCATTGAATGCAAAGGGGATAACCAATGATAAGGCTTCGCTCATATACCCTTTGCCAGCCGCTGATATGCTGCTCCAATAGCCAACCATACCGTTCTGGCCGACGCCGCGTCTTATGTTGCCCAGCGTTATCCCACCGAGAAGTCGATTGTCTTTGCTGTCAAAAATAAAAAAGGGATAGCCGGTGCCGTCGGACATTTCTTCCTGAACGCGGCGCAACCGATGACGAAATGCGCTTTTCGTCAGATCGTCATCAGCCCAGGTCGGTTCCCATGGCGTGAGAAAGCCGCGACTTTGCTCGCGCACATTGGCCCATGTCGCGAAATCACTTAGCATTGGCTCGCGCAAATAAACACGCTGCCCACGAAGAAGTGTCGGATTGCTGCGCCGGAATGGCAGGCCGATCATGCTGGTTCTCGTGTTGTTGATGAAGCGAATAGGCTGTTTTTAGAATATGCAACAGTGTTGCATAATTTCTCTATGAAATTACAGCCTATTCTCCGATCCGTTAAACAGCAATCTTCCTTGTATGTGCGCTGGTCGAAAGAGCGTCTGTAAGCCCTTCAAAGCTCATCAGACGTCCAACAGGGCCAACACCGGCGATTGTAGGCTTGCTGTCGAGGAACATACGGCCAGCAAGATCGCTCAGGCGTTCAGGCGTAATGAGCGACAGGCGGTCCATTAGCTCATTGTTTGGCACTGGACGACCATAGAGAAGGAACTGACGTGCGATCTGTCCGGCACGGCTTGCTGCACTTTCCTGCGACATCAAAAGGCTCGCGCTATATTGCGCACGCGCACGATTAACTTCTTCGATACCAATGGAATCTGCAGCCTTATGCAACTCATCAATAATGACGGGGAGAAGCTCTACGAGTTCATCCTTGCCAGTGGCTGCATGAATGCCGAAAAGGCCCGTATCGGAAAAGCCCCAATGAAAGGCATAGACCGAATAGCAGAGACCACGCTTTTCGCGCACTTCCTGAAACAGGCGGGATGACATGCCGCCGCCTAGAATCATTGACAGAAGCTGCGAAGCGTAAAAATCGCGCACATGATAGGCGCGACCTTCAAAGCCGATCAAAACCTGTGCATCCATCAAATCGCGATCTTCGCGGAAATCGCCGCCAACATATGTCGCGAGATCAAGGGTTGGTGCCGTGTTATGAGCACGGAAACCGCCCAAACGCTTCTCGACTTCCTTCACAAAATCATCGTGGTCAACGCCACCAGCAGCCGTCACAACCATACGGTCAGCGCTGTACTGCTCGTCCATATATTGACGCAGATCAGCGGACGTAAACGACATCACGGTATCCGGTTCACCCAGAATGGCGCGCCCGATTGGCTGGTGACGGTAGGCTGTTTCGGTGAAGCGGTCGAAAACGATATCATCAGGCGTATCATGGGCTGCCCCGATCTCCTGCATGATGACCTGCTTCTCACGCTCAAGTTCAGCTTCGTCGAACTTGGAGGCAGTCAGGATGTCAGCAAGAATATCGATTGCCAGCGGCATGTCGTTGCGCAGCACGCGTGCATAATATGAGGTGGTTTCGACGCTCGTTGCAGCATTGATTTCGCCGCCAACATTTTCGATGTCAGAGGCAATCTGCCAGGCCGAACGCTTCTCCGTACCCTTGAAGGCCATATGTTCAAGCAGATGAGCGATTCCGTGACGGTCGGGCGCTTCGTTTCGCGCGCCTGCTTTTACCCAGATACCCAACGCAACGCTTTCCACATGCGGCATGTTATCCGTTACAATGGTCAGGCCATTGGAAAGACGCGTTACTTCAACACCCATATGCAAAATGCTCCCATTGTCCCATTCGGGTTCCCGTTTTTAAATTCCTGAGCAAGATATAATCTTATGCCCGGGAATGACGGCGAATGTATTCTTCCACGATTTTCAGGTCGTTGTGAAGAACTGTGAAACTTTCTTTTCGGTCCATAAGGTCCGAAAGCCATGCCGGAAGCGCCGGCGTCACACCACTTGCAGCTTTTACTGCATCAGGGAATTTAGCCGGATGTGCGGTGGCGAGTACAACCATTGGTGTCTTGCCGGACACTTTTTCGCGAGCGACTTTAACTGCAATCGCCGAATGTGGATCAAGCAAATAGCCATCCGCATCCAGAACCGACTTAATGGTTGCGGCTGTTTCATCAACGGTTGAGCGTCCCGCTGCAAATTCGCTGCGAATGGCAGACAGTGGCTTTTCGGAAATCGTAAAGCCACCCGATTGCTTCATGCTGTCCATCAGGCCACGGACAGCGCTCGCATCGCGATCATGCGCTTCAAACAACAAGCGCTCGAAGTTCGACGAAATCTGGATGTCCATTGAAGGCGAAGTCGTCTGTTCGACGCCACGCATTTCATAGGCACCGCTATCAAGCGTGCGTGCAAGAATGTCGTTGTCATTGGTTGCGATAATCAGCTGATCAATCGGCAGGCCCATTTTCTTCGCAACATAGCCCGCGAAAATATCGCCGAAATTGCCGGTTGGGACTGTGAACGAGACAGCGCGATCCGGTGCGCCGAGGCTCAATGCGGCCGAGAAATAATAAACAACCTGAGACATGATGCGTCCCCAGTTGATCGAGTTCACGCCAGAAAGCGAAATCGCATCGCGGAATTCGAGGTCATTGAACATGCCTTTGACCAGATTCTGACAATCATCGAAGTTGCCTTCGATAGAAAGGGCATGAACGTTTGAGAAGCCGGAGCTGGTCATCTGGCGCTGCTGCACCGGAGACACGCGACCATTTGGGAACAGGATGAAAATATCAGTGTTGTCGCGGCCGCCAAAGGCTTCAATCGCAGCGCCGCCTGTGTCGCCAGACGTGGCGCCAACAATCGTTGCACGTTCGCCGCGTTGCGCGAGAACATAATCCATCATGCGCGCAAGAAGCTGCATGGCGACGTCTTTGAAAGCAAGCGTCGGGCCATGGAAAAGCTCAAGCACATATTCGTTCGCGCCGGTCTGCACCAACGGGCAAACTGCATCATGGCGGAACGAGCCATAGGCTTCACGCACCATGCGTTCAAAATCTGCCTGCGGAATTTCGCCATTTACGAAAGGTGTCAGAACGGCCAGCGCGATATCCACATAGGATTTTCCACGAAGATCACGGATCTGATCAGCGGTGAATTGTGGGTATTCCTGCGGGAGATAGAGGCCGCCATCACGGGCAAGTCCGGCGAGCAGAGCATCGCTGAATCCCAGAACTGGGGCTTCGCCGCGTGTGCTTATATATTTCATCTCAAAGGCCTTCATTTCGGGTCAAGGCAGATTTTTAGCCGAGAATGCAATAAAGCTTCCCTAAAAAAGCCGCAAGAATTAATGCATGTTTTGCTTGATGGGGTTGCTCTTGGCTGCAAAAAACAGGAAAACACCCTCACGCTATGCATCGTATAGCGGTGTAGAACAGGTCGATCAGTGCAGGGAAGCCCGGTTTATGCATAAAGCATCACAGAATCGTTCATCATTGTTTCCAGTCGTTGCAACGGTTTTGCTCGCAGCACTTGCCGGCTGTACCACCAGTGGAACACAGAATGCGGCGGATAGCGCAGAGCCGCGCGTTAAGGCATCTGACCTTATGGCCTTTTGCCCAAGTGTTTCACTGCGTGAAGGCACAGCCTATTTCAGCACCTATGAAAAAGGCGGCGACAAAGATGCCGCCCGTGTGATTTACCAAGCCTCGCTGACGGACACGACGCGGGATTGCCAGCACAATGCTGGCACGATTACGCTTGACGTGGCTGCGGCTGGTAAGGTTGTGCCGGGTCCAAAATATAAGAGCGGCAACATTACAATGCCGATCCGTGTGGCCGTCGTTCAGAATGGCAATGTGATCTATTCCAAACTGCACAAGCAGACAGTCAGTGTCAGCAATGGCGGCGGTGCAACGCAGTTTGTGTTCAACGACAAGGGAATTTCGATTCCGACCGAAAGCGCACGCAGCGTGCAGATTTTCGTTGGTTTTGATGAAGGCCCATACAATACGAAGTAATGGGTCTTAGAATTTATCGAATTTAGAAAGCGGCTTTTGATTTTACCATTGGCCGCTTTTTGCTGTATTGGGTTTCCGATTTCAAATATGTTGCGCTAGTATATTATTTGTTCTTTTTACAGCCGTTTTGAAACAAGAAGCGGTCTGTTTACTTTTCCAATAATTTCGAATTAATGTCATCTATAGAGAAGTGTAATTTCATTTGGACTTTTTGTAGATTTTTATCGAGGCGATCTTTTATGGGGTTGAAACGCAGCGTATTTTTTTCGCCTGTACCCTATGTAATTTGCATCATGTTATTGCTTGGCGCCATTGCAGGTAAATGGGCCGGGGATCAGTTTCGCCTTTTCGATGAAGAAAAGGACATGGATGCGTATATGACTGTGCTCATGACGCAGGCTAACCGTATAGTGAACTCTGCGAAAGAGACGCTGAGCAAGGTCAATCAGTCTCCCTATGCTCTGTGCTCGTCAGACGATAAGCGCTATATGCGCGAGTTGCTTTTTGCCGCTTATCACATCAAGGACATTGGTCGTCTTGAGCATGACATGCTGCAATGTTCGACGCTTTTAAGCGATGTCGTGACAACAAAACCCAGAAGCAAAGAAGATGTTCTTCTTAAGGATGGCGTTTATGTTTATAAGGATCAGGAGCTTATAACCGCTGGGAGTCATGGCCCGATTTTTGGCCGCAACACCGGCAATCTCGTTTTAAGTGCGTTGGCTTTTGATGCAGTGCATGTTCCGCAATATGATTTCGCAATATTTATGACGAATAGCGATCGGACGCAGTACGCCAAGCTTTACAGTAACCCCGATGCGTTTCCTGAGAATATTAGCAATAGCTTTATCCCAACCAATAGTATGCGGTCGTTTGGCGTAACAAATGGCGTTTTGCAACAAAAAGCGTGCGACGATGAAACAGGCGTTTGCGTTGCGATTGCAACGTCTGAAAGCTGGTCTGACCATACAGATGAGTTATTACCGTTTGTATTCACAAGCCTTGGCTTACTTGTTGGCGGCGGCGTTGCCATTGGCTGGACGTTTTACCGTAACCGTGACCGCTCACTTGTCTCGTTGCTTAAAAAGGCGCTGAAGGCAAACGAGCTTGCGCTGGTCTATCAACCTGTTGTCAATCTTGGTGATGAGAAGATTATAGGCTTTGAAGCGCTTATTCGGTGGGAGATTACAAAAGGCGATTTTGTGCCGCCTGATCTGTTTGTTGCACGAGCAGAAGCGGCTGGTGTAGGCCATCTCATAACCGCTTATGTGTTGGATAATGTTATTGAAGAAATGGGAGATTTGCTCCGACAGCAGCGGGCTCTCTATATCAACGTGAATATAACCTCCGGTGATCTGCAAAGCCCGGATTTCATACAGTCGCTTGAAGCTCGCCTGTCAGACGCCGGAATTCAGCCGCAACAGATCGGTCTTGAATTGACCGAGCGAACCGCAGTGGATTTCGCGAAAGCCAGTAGCGGTATTAAGGCTCTGCGCGAAAAGGGGTACAAGGTCTATATCGATGATTTCGGTACGGGCTATTCAAGTCTTGCTTATCTGGGTGAGTTGCAAGTTGATGCCATCAAGATCGATAAGGCCTTCACACGGACACTTGGCGGTGAGGCTGAAACTGTTTCTATCGTTCCGCAAATTATCGCTATGGCGCATCAGTATGGGCTTGGAATTGTGGTCGAGGGTATTGAAACTGGAGAGCAAGTTCGCTGCTTGCGCGATATTTGCACCAATCTTTCAGGACAGGGGTGGTTTTTCGGCAAGCCAGTCAATGCCAGTTTAGCTCAATCACTGGCTGGATTTTCGATCAAAAAACGGAAGCGGACCAAGGTTGAATCCAGCTCAAAATAGGTGTTTGACGCTTTGATTTTAGCAATAGAAATTTAACTATAGAAGTAATCTTTGATGCGTTATTTAAAAAACCTTGTTTGTGTGAAGTGAATTGCAAGAAGTTTAATTTAGAAAAACTGTTCGTGGGAAGGCTGTGCCTTAAATTAGCCGGTTGAGCCTCTCATGTGGAATTGCAACGAAACAACAGGGGCAGAACGGCAGTCAGGTCCGTTCTGAGCTTAGGGCCATGAAGCCAAAATATGAACGCGTTCTTGAACCCACGGATACCTGGGCGATCTTCGATTTAGCGACCGATGAGCCTGCATCTATCGGTGACAGATTGATGATCGGCCTGAGCGAGAGCGAGTCAGAAGAGTTGCTGGCAACGCTTAATGCTGAGGCAAAAGGCAAAGGCAAGCGTAGCGCCGCGTGATAATTCTTTGCGCGTCGTTAAGAGCGCATCCCGAAAAGTGTGAAGCGGTTTTCGGACAAGATGCGCTTAAAAAATGGTTAGAGCGCCGATCTGATTTCATCAGATCGAAATGCGCTCTAAGGCGCGCAAAAGACATTGTCTGAGTTAGACTGGATCAGATTAAGCATCGGTCCAGATCGAAAGTGCTTCGATAACGCTTGGCAAATCTTTATGGCGGTGGATGACGGTTTCTGCACCCGCGTCCGTCAATTTGTCAGCATGGCCCGGATAAGTATGCGCACCGCCGGTAAAGCCGATAACGCGCATTCCGGCAGCGCGTGCGCCGTGAATACCGTGCGCAGAATCTTCGATAACAATGACATCTGCCGGATCCACACCGAAATGCTTTGCCGCGTGCAGGAAAACATCTGGCGCTGGCTTCGGTTTTTTGGTGCCGACTTCGCGCGCCGAAAAAATATTTGGTTCAAACAGATCGTAAAGACCAACGCGCTTGAGCATGAGATCAAGGCGAACGCTGGTTGAATTTGAGCAGATGCACTTTGGCAGGTTTAGCGCTTCAACGACTTCTACGATGTCTTCAATCGCCTGAACTTCATTTTTCAGACGTTCATCAAGCAGCTTTTCTGCCTTGTCGAGAAGCGATGCAGAAATAGGAATGCCAGCTTCGCGCTCTACGGTCAGGAGAATGTCCTGCCATGTGAGGCCCGCAAAACGCTCACCCACTTCGACGGCTTCAATCGGATATCCGGCTTCTGTCAGAAGTGCTGCATCGACTTCTGCCGCGATGACTTCAGAGTCCACCAAAACGCCGTCACAATCAAAAATAATCAGGGCTGGAGCTGCCATGTCAAAAGCCTTTACTTGGGAGATATTGGGCGAGGATCACCCGCAAAACATTGCGGATGAGCTACAACTTTATGACCCACAGGTCAAACTTTGCCGGGGCGGCTTCCGCAAAATATGGGAACGATGTTTGCGTGAAGCCGTTCCTTTTCTCCATGAAGGAGAACTCTATGCGTAAATCCGTTGTGCTGTTTGTTGCCGCTGTCGTCGTCGTTCTGTTGTTCATTATCGCGACGCCATATTATTACAGCGTGACACCGGAAAACCGCGGCACCGAACCCGTCAGCGGAACCTCACAGTAATCAAACCTCGCCGGAAACCTCACGCCTGCGCCGGTCCAGTTCTTCGCTATAGCGGCGCAGCGTGTGCGCTTCGCTCAACAGCCCAAGTACTTTACGCTCTTGAGCATTGTTGATGACAGCGAGCGCTTCTGCTTCTGCTCGATCAAAGCGCACGACAGCTTCTTTCGCGTTCATCTGCGGCAACAGGAACTCGTCCTGATAACGCAGCAGCTCGCGAATACTGCGGGCCTCTTCTGTTTTGTCGAAGCTCTCGGAGTAAGCGGCCGGTACTGGGATCATGCCGACATAATGGCCTTCGCTGTCCACCGCGATAACACGCTGGGTAGAGCCCAATGGGAAATCATGGCGGAAGGTCTCGATGTCAGTATCGATCAACACGGTTTTAACATCATGCCGCATCATGCGCGTGACAGTCAGATTGCGAACCCAGCCAATATCATGCGCTGAACGAATGGCTTCGCCACGCAGATGAAAACGCCATGTTGCAAACGAGTAGCCAAAGGTTTTGCGAACCATCATCGACGACGACACGACCGCCCCCAACACGAGCATTGCCAGCGGAAAATCGCCGGTAAGCTCAAGCGCGAGGAAAGTCATTGTCAGTGGACCGCCGATGATCGCCACTGCCATGGAACTCATCCCGATGACGGCATAGGCCTCCGGCTCAAGTGTTAGTGGGAGGACGTAGCCTGTCAGTGCTGCAAACAGCTTTCCTGTGAGAGCACCGAGAAACAGTGATGCAAAGAACAAACCACCGCGAAACCCGGAACCGATTGAAACAGCTGACGCAAGCGATTTGCTGAAAATTAGCAGCAAAAGCATGGGAATGGTCAAATGTGCATTCAGATCAAGATGCAGCGCACCGTGGCCGGACGCCAGAACCTGCGGAGAAACAAAGGCGATCATGCCGACAACTGCTCCGCCGATGGCGGGCGCAAGGACAGTTGGCACAACGCTTTTGCGTGCAACCCGCTCAACAGTAGTAACGCCACGCATGATCAGAATGGCGATGCCGGCAGCCAGAAAGCCAAGGACAAGCGCAGGCAGATAATCGCGTGCAGCAATGCCATCCAGCTGTCCGATATGGATCACCAGAGGCGCGCCACCGATGGCTTGTGTAACCAGCATTCCAACGATTGCAGCCACAACAACCGGTGCCAGCGTAGCGATCGAATAAACGCCGATAATCAGCTCAAACGCATAGAATGCGCCGGTCAGCGGCGCATTGAATGCACTCGCAATCGCTGCCGCTGCACCGCAGCCCACAAGCGTGCGCAAATCAGCCCGGCGCAGTTTTAACGCGCGCCCGATGCGGGATGCAAAGCCACTCGAAAGCTGCGTATAGGCGGCTTCCAGACCTACTGATGCACCAAATCCATTGGAAATAAGGTTTTGTCCGACAAGGATAAAACTGTCAGTCAACGACAGGTGGCCACCATGCAGCGCATTGGCTTCGATGGGATCGACGATGGGCTTTTTGCGCCAGCGTGCAAGCACCCATATCACGATGCCCATGAGAATGCCGCCAGCGACGGGTGCAATGTAAGCGGTGGTGCTTAGTTGCGATGCTGAACTCAATCGCTCGCCATCAGCGAGACCAAACAGTGCCTGATGCATCCATTGCGAAATGCCTGCAATCGCAGCCACGGCGAGCGCGGAGATTATGCCGATGATTGCGCCCGCGATGACCAGTCCGATTTCGCTACCACGCACAAGCGCACGCATGCGGAAGGGTACAAAAAGAACTCGCAAATACCGGTTATGACGCAGCTCGTTGATATTCATGGTCCGCACATCAAGAAAAGCAAATCAGTTTCGGCGCGATCATAGGCAAAAACGAATAACCAAGCCTTAGTGATCGCACCAAATTTCGTTCGTGAACTGCAATTTGTTGACGGCATTAATAAGGCTGGAAGAAAACTCTCAAAATTTGATGGTTGCCAAAAGTGCCAGAAACCCGGGCTTTTTGTGCCAAATTAAGAAAAGGTTTACGATTTCAATCACTTGGCGTTAACCGCATATTTACCCTGTTCAGTAACCATAAGGACAAGTTTTTAGCGTTCACAGGTAATCGAGTATCCCATGTCCCTAGTACGTCTTGCACATGAGTTGCCTATTGAGGCCCCACGTACCGCCTGGCTCGACTCTATCATCAAGGGTGATTGCGTTGCCGCTTTGGAGCGTCTTCCTGATCATTCGGTGGACGTCATTTTTGCTGATCCTCCATACAATCTCCAGCTCGGTGGCGATCTGCATCGCCCGGACCAGACCATGGTCAATGCTGTTGACGATCATTGGGACCAGTTCGACAGTTTTCAGGCCTATGATGCGTTTACCCGTGCATGGCTGATGGCTTGCCGCCGTGTGCTTAAGCCAAATGGCACGATCTGGGTCATCGGCTCGTATCACAATATTTTCCGTGTCGGCTCACAGCTTCAGGATATTGGCTTCTGGCTGCTCAATGACGTGATCTGGCGCAAGACCAACCCGATGCCAAACTTCCGTGGCCGTCGTTTCCAGAATGCGCATGAAACGTTGATCTGGGCTTCGCGCGACGAAAAGGGCAAAGGCTACACCTTCAATTATGACGCCATGAAAGCGGCGAACGACGATGTTCAGATGCGCTCTGACTGGTTGTTCCCGATCTGCACTGGCTCCGAACGCCTAAAAGACGAGAACGGCGATAAGGTGCATCCGACCCAGAAGCCGGAAGCTTTGCTCGCACGCATTCTGATGTCGTCGAGTAAGCCGGGCGATGTCATCCTTGACCCGTTCTTCGGCTCGGGCACGACGGGCGCTGTTGCAAAGCGTCTTGGCCGTCATTTCGTCGGTATTGAGCGTGAGCAGTCTTATATTGACGCTGCAACTGCACGCATCGCTTCGGTTGAGCCACTCGGCAAGGCTGAATTGACTGTCATGACCGGCAAGCGTGCTGAACCACGTGTCGCTTTCACCTCGATTATTGAATCAGGTCTCCTGCGTCCGGGTACGGTTCTGTCAGATGCACGTCGTCGCCATGCAGCGATTATCCGTGCAGACGGAACTCTGGCTGCCAACGGCGAAGCTGGTTCCATTCATCGCATTGGTGCGAAAGTACAAGGCTTTGATGCGTGTAACGGCTGGACTTTCTGGCACTATGAAGAAGCAGGCGTGTTGAAGCCTATCGATGATCTGCGCAAGGTCATCCGCGATGAAATGGCAGCAGCGGGCGGCTAACTTTTTTAGAGATTACTATCGGGCGACCTCCAACAAAGTCTGATGAAAAGACCCTCGAAACAACCTGTTTCGAGGGTCTTTTTCTTGGGGCTTATTCGTCTAGAAAGATAGGCCAAGGCGCTTCAAATCATCGGCCAGCTTTGCTGCGCCGGTGAAATGTACGGCCTGCCAGCCCGCAGCTTTCGCACCTTCAACATTTGCCGGGCTGTCATCTATGAACAGCGTCGCAGCCGGATCGAGATCAAAGCTTGCGACATGATGTTCGTAAATTTCGCGGTCTGGTTTCAACATGCGAATGTCGCCAGAAACTGTCACGCCACGGCTTTCGGTCAGGAACGGAAAGCGTGCCTGTGCTTCGCGCAGCGTATCGGATGCAAAATTTGTCAGCATCGTTACGTCATTGCCCTGCGCAATCAGGCCGCGCAAGATTACAACGCTGTCTTCATAAGCATGAGGAACCATCAGGTTCCAGTTCTGCCGGAATGTTTTGATGTGCTCACTGCGCTCAGGATGTTCATTGATCAGCAGTGCTTCGGCGTCCTTCCAGCTGCGTCCACGATCCTGCTCGATATTCCATGCACTGGTGCAGATGTTTTCGAGAAACCACTGACGTTTCTGTGCATCTGGGATTGCTTCCAAATAAGCGAGTTCTGGATCGTAATGCAGAAGCACTCTGCCAATATCGAAAACAACGTGCCTGACTGGAGTGGTCAAGGTTTCTTCCTTCCCTTTTTGAATGCTTCTGGAATAGCAGCCGTGATTGCTTTTTTCATGACGGTTGGAAGTGCTTCGCCTTCAAGCTCTGAAGGTCCAGACCACCAGCCATCAATGTCATTGCGTTTGGCCGTATTTTTGAGTGAATAGACAGACAGGCGTAATTCAAAATGCGTGAAGATATGCGTGATGCTGCCTGCGGACTGCCAGCTTGCAGGGAAGGGCGCGGCGTCAATCGTTGCGTCGCCGTCAATGCGTGCTGTCCATGCGCTGCCTGGAACTTCGGTCATGCCAGCTAGCAAGCCTTCGCCCTTGCGCTTTCGCAGCAGCACCGATCCATCCTCTGCAATTGCGATAAAGGCTGCCCCGGTTCGCACCGGCTTTGCCGCTTTCGGCGCTTTAACTGGAAAAGTTTCCGGATCGTGATGCGCGAGTGCTTCACAATCATCATTGACCGGACAAATGGCACAAGCAGGGCGGCGCGGCGTGCAGATGGTTGCGCCCAAGTCCATGACGGCCTGCGCAAAATCGCCGGGCCGGTCATGCGGTGTCAATTGGCCCATAAGAAGACGAATTTGAGCTTTCGCGGCAGGCAGGGGCGTATCGATGGCATAAAGGCGCGAGATAACGCGTTCGACATTGCCGTCCACAACTGCTGCTGGTTCTCCGAATGCAATGGCTGCAATTGCTGCCGATGTGTAATCGCCGATACCCGGCAATTCTTTTAATCCGACTGCGGTTGAGGGGAACTTGCCGTTATAATTTGCCGCGATCAAATCCGCACATTTCTTGAGATTGCGCGCGCGTGAATAATAGCCCAAGCCAGCCCAGGCACGAAGAATGTCGTCTTCACTTGCACCTGCCATAGATGCGACATTCGGCCAGAGTGTAACGAACTTGTTGAAATAGGATTTCACTGCTTCAACGGTTGTTTGTTGCAGCATAATCTCCGATAACCATACGCGATATGGATCAGCCTTGATGCCGCATGCTTGTTCTGGTGGTGTCACACGCCAAGGCAAAACGCGATGGTAGCGATCGTACCAATTGATAATTGCCTTGCTGCGGTCGAATTTAGCTGTTTTGAGCATGGATATTGTTTGATCGCTTTTCACGGGGGGCAGCTAGTAATTTCTATGTACCCTTAAATTTTGGGAGTTGATTTGAAATTCAAGTGCTTTTGATATGGCGCTTTATGATAGATAAGGCTGTTACAAGGCAAATAAATGTTGAAGAAAGATAATTCGTGAGCAACTCGGTTCCTGTCTACGTCATTAATCTGGCGCGTTCTGCGCAGCGATGGGATGATGTTAAGAAGAGTGCCGATCAGTTTGGGATTGAACTGCGACGCGTCGATGCCGTCGAAGGCAAGTTGTTAAAGCCGGACGAACTCCAAAACTTTGATGTAGCGGGTTTTCGTCGACGTCATGGCAAGATCGCACTGCCGGCGGAAATTGGTTGTTATTTTAGTCATATTAAAGTGTTGGAAACGATTATTGCAGCACCCGAAAATCATGCGGTTATTGTTGAGGATGATGTACGGTTTTCATCAGATTTTTTGCCGTTTGTTTTAAGTGTATCAAAAATGAGCGGTTGGGATGTGGTTAAACTCGTTAATCACCGAACGGCAGCATTTCGAAAGTTTGGTTTGGTGAATGGCCGACATTCAATTGGTCGCTGTTTGCATGGACCACTTGGTAGTTCGGCGGCTTATTTAGTGACCCGGGATGGAGCAAGGAAACTACTAGCTGCAATAAAGCCAATGTCGCTGCCCTATGATGTTGCGCTGGAGCGTGGCTGGGCAGGGGGCTATGAGATTTTCGTCACAGATCGGCCGTTGGTAGAGCTTCCCAATGTCGCCCTTTCAACGATAGCAGATAGTCGCGAGACATACGCTAAGGCACGTTTGCCAGCATATAAAAGGATAAGCACCCTATTCTTTAGAGCGACTGACTATATCAGGAGAATCGCTTACGCTTTGCAAATAGAGCGATTGGTAGGGGTAGAGAAATGAGCTTTTTAAAGAAATCGTTTCTGCTCCGGAGAAAGATAGACGGCTGGGCTTTGGCCGTTGGTTCCGCGGCGATGCCAATAAGGCTGGGGCTGGGGCCGATTGTGCTTTTTCTTTTCTCGTGTCTTGGGATTTACCTGGCGATTGGCCGACACAATACGACGCGGCTGTTCGCGAAAAAATTCTATATTTTCATTCTTCTTTATGCTGTTTGGTCTCTTGGGCTTATTCTTTATCGTGGAGAGCCATTCTCCGGTAATCGTCAGATTAGCTATACAATATTAATCGCCGTTTTTGCTTTTGCAGGCGCGGGTATGGTTCTTATCAAAGATCCGTTGCGTTATTATGTCCTTGGAGCACGAGCAGGCGTTATTCTGACCATACTGGCCGTTATTTATCTGCTATTGACCGAGGGTGGGCGTATTGGCGTTGGCGGCAATCAAGCCGTGTTTGCTTTTGTTGCGGGCGTTGCGGCAATCTCTGCGGTTATTCCCGTTTTCAAAGCACCGCGCTATTTGCCGAATGGGCCACATTGGCTGGTTCTTGGATTTGCGGCTGTGCTAACATCTGAAACACGCGCCGTGATTGTTGTTTTACCGATATTTGCGGCCATTGAAATCGTACTTTTCCTGCGAAAATATAATCTCAAGCAACAAAGCGCGGTATATATCGCGCTCATGGCGGCACTTGCTGCGCTGATTGTTGTTGGCCCGTTAGGCGAGGTAATTTCTAAACGTTTCGCAGGCATGGTTGAATATTACGACAGCGGCGATAGCTCAAAATGGGAAGATAAACTTTCTGCCGATATTCGTGAGGTGATGTGGAAAAGCGCAGTCGTGATTATCAAAGCGCATCCGATCACAGGCGTTGGATCCTATGGTAAAATGGATATGGTGCGACAGCAGGCGGGTGAACAGGCACCGATGCTTGAAGGCTTCCGACATGTGCACAATACAGTGCTCGATGAACTGCTGAATGACGGTATTGTCGGCCTGTTTTTTATGTTTGCAGCTTTTATCGCGATCTTCATTTATCTGTGGCGAACTGCTGATAGCTGGGGAATGCGGCGTGCGCTGATTTATTTCGCCTTTGTATCTGCCAGCTATGGCATGCTGCATAACCCACTACTGCATGAAGTTACAATCGCATCTACTATGTTCTTCATCGCTGCGTTAAATGCTGCTGCTTCAAGGCGTGTTATGGCTCTGCGTCGCGCTGGTCTTACCAACTATATGTGCAGGAAATAATATCTATGAAAGCAATCGTGACGGGTGCCGCTGGCTTCATCGGCTACCATACGGCAGCGCGGCTTCTGGATGAAGGCTGGCAGGTCGTTGGCGTTGATAACCTCAATGATTATTATCAGGTTGATCTCAAAGATACCCGCCTGTCTAAGTTGAATACGCGCGATGGTTTCCGCTTTGCACAGGCGGATATTTCGGATGCGGAAGCTTTCAACGCGGCGATTGGCGCTGATCGCGATGCTGATGTGATCGTGCATCTCGCGGCGCAAGCAGGTGTTCGCTATTCGATCGAGAACCCTGCCGCCTATGTGTCAGCCAATGTCATGGGGCAGGTGAGCGTTTTTGAATCGGCGTTGACACTCGAAAAGCGTCCGCCAGTTGTTTATGCCAGTTCATCGTCGGTCTATGGTGCGAACGAAAAAATCCCGTTTTCGGAAAGCGATGCGGTTGATCATCCGGTCTCGGTTTATGCGGCTACCAAGAGGTCCGGCGAGCTTCTGGCGGTTTCTTACAAGCACGTGCATGGTCTGCCCTCGACTGGCTTGCGCTTCTTTACAGTTTACGGACCAATTGGACGCCCCGATATGGCGCCGTGGCTGTTTACGTCAGCAATTCTCAAAGGCGAGCCGATCCGCGTTTTCAACAATGGTGAAATGCAGCGCGATTTCACATTTGTAGACGATATCGTAAGTGGCGTTTTGGGCGCAGTAAAACGGATTATCGAAAAACCAGAAGAGACAGCGCCAGTTTATAACCTCGGCAACAATCGCCCAGTTATGCTGAATGATTTTATTGCTGCGATTGAAAAAGCATGTGGCAAGCAAGCCATCCGCAAGCTAGAGCCTATGCCCGCTGCTGATGTTCCGCGCACCTATGCGGATATAACATTGGCCGCGCGTGACCTCGGTTTCAGCCCCAAAACCACGCTTGATGAAGGTATTCCTTTGTTTGTTGATTGGTTTCGCGGCTATAATGGGACGCGATGAACGAACGCAAACAAAAAAGAGGCTTTCGCCCGCTTGCTGATATGACATCTGGTCTGATGGACCCGATGTTGCAAAAACGTGCGGGGATCAGCCTTTCGCTACTGCAGTCGTGGGAAGATATCGTCGGCCCTGCAATAGGTAGCTCTTCGCGACCTTTGCGTATTTTATGGCCTCGTCGATTGAGTGATGATGATCCTTTCAGTCCTGCGACTTTGATCATTGCGTGCGAAGGTTTTGCAGCTTTGCAAATCCAGCATGAAACCGGCGAAATCATCAGTCGTGTTAACGGATTTCTGGGGTTTTCTGCGGTTGGGCGTATCAAGATAGAGCAGAAGCCGCCTGCGCTTGATTTCAGGCGCAAGCCTAAACGTTTTGCGCCTCTGGCACCGTCCGAAGAGCGGCGCATCGATAACGCGACAGATGGCATTGAGGATGATGCATTGCGTGCGGCTCTTGCCCGACTAGGCAAAAACATACTCGCTGAAAAGCGCGCTACAAAGAAGTAGCATAATTTGCCATAAATTTGATTTAAGGCTGTTGTTGAACTTCATTTGATCGCGCGAGGGCTGGTGATTGCCCGCGCGCCACCTTAAATTGTCTTTAAAAGTCAACATTGAAACAGGACTGGATGATTCGATGCCTGCATCGCTTAACCGCAGACATGTTATTTCTCTTGCTGGCGCAGCCGCCGCAGGCCTCGCCTTTGCTGGTAATGCAAGTGCGCAGGCACGCAGTGCTGAAGCGTCCGTCGATGCTGCCAAGGTTGCAGAAGCTGGCAAGCTCAAGGACATGGTTTATGGCAAGGCCGATGCGCCTGTTACCATTGTTGAATATGCATCGCTGACCTGTTCGCATTGCGCTGATTTTGCAGTCAATACTTTCCCGACCATCAAGGAAAAGTACATTGATACCGGCAAAGCGAAGCTGATCTTCCGCGAGTTCCCATTCGATCCGCGCGCAACCGCTGCTTTCATGCTGGCGCGCTGCGCACCGGAAGACCGTTATTTCCCTATGGTTGAAGTGTTCTTCAAGCAGCAGCAACAGTGGGCTGGTGCAGCTGACGGTGAAGCTGCACTGCTCCAGATCGCGAAACTTGCAGGTTTTACACAGGAGTCGTTCAAGGCTTGCTTGACGAACCAGCAAGTTCTCGATGATGTGAGAGCAACCATGGAACGTGGATCGACGGAATTTGGTGTGAACGCCACGCCAACTTTCTTCATCAACGGACAGAAATATGCTGGAGCCCTTTCGGTTGACGAGATGTCGGCAATCATTGACAAGCTGCTCTAAGCCGCCTTTCGGCATGAAAAGCGGACGCTTTATTGCGTCCGCTTTTTGCGTTTCTGAGGGAGGCGCTTACTAATGCGTTTCTCCAAACTTCGCCTTGTTGGTTTCAAGTCCTTTGTCGAACCGATGGAGTTCGTCATTGAGGGCGGGCTGACTGGCGTTGTCGGGCCAAATGGTTGCGGCAAGTCCAATCTCGTTGAAGCACTGCGCTGGGTGATGGGTGAAAACTCATACAAGAACATGCGCGCCTCCGGCATGGACGATGTCATCTTCTCCGGTTCTGCCACGCGCCCCGCGCGCAACACGGCGGAAGTTACGCTTTTCCTTGATAATTCTGATCGCACGGCACCCGCTGCATATAATGATCAGGATGAATTGCAGGTTTCGCGCCGTATTGAGCGCGAAGCAGGATCTGTCTATCGCATCAATGGCAAAGAAGCGCGCGCCAAGGATGTGCAGCTGCTGTTTGCGGATCAATCGACGGGGGCTCGCTCGCCATCGATGGTGGGGCAGGGTCGGATTGGTGAGCTCATTCAGGCCAAGCCGCAGGCACGGCGCGCATTGCTTGAAGAAGCCGCGGGGATTTCCGGTCTTCATACGCGCCGACACGAAGCGGAATTGCGGCTGCGTGCTGCGGAAGGCAATCTCGAGCGTCTTGAAGATGTAGTGGGAGAGCTTGGCAGCCAGATTGAAAGCCTGAAACGTCAGGCGCGTCAGGCCAATCGCTTCAAGGCACTATCAGCTGATATGCGGCGCGCTGAGGCATCGTTGTTGCACTTGCGCTGGTCACAGGCCAAAGCGCAGGAAGGTGAAGCACAAAGTGCATTGGCACAGGCAACCACCGTTGTCGGTGACATGGCGCAGGCGCAGATGAATGCGGCGCGTGAGCAGGGCGTTGGTGCGCATAAATTGCCTGAATTGCGCGAAGCAGAGGCGAAAGCCGCCGCCGCTTTGCAGCGTCTTTCCATTGCTCGGACGCAGCTTGACGAAGAGGATGGCCGCATTCGTTTGCGCCGTGCCGAACTGATGAAGCGGCTTGAGCAACTCACGTCAGATATTGCGCGTGAAGAACAGATGGTGCGTGAAAACGCAGATATTCTGGAGCGGCTGGACGAAGAAGAGCAGGAACTGATTGCTTCTAATGAGGCATCTGGCGAGCGCGATGAAGAATTGCGTGCGATCTTTGAGGAATCGGAAATCCGTTTGCAGGACAGCGAAAATGCGCTTGCTCGCGTGACAGCGGAACGCGCAGAGGCTACCGCTGAGCGCACACAGATCGAGCGCGCTTTGCAGGAAACGCAAAGTCGTCGTAACCGTTTGGCAAGCCAGATGGAAACAATCGAACACGATATTGCGGCCGTTGCTGAACAGATCGGCGGATTGTTTGATCCGGCTGAAAAACGTGTGGCTGTTGAAGCTGCAACGGATGTGCTGGCAGCCTCTGAAGATATGGTCATTGCAGCTGAAGAACTGGTCGGTGCTGCGCGTGAGCAGGAAGCGGCAAGCCGTCAGCCGCTCAATGAAGCGCGCACTGAACTTAACCGCATTGAGACCGAAGCGCAGACGCTTGCTCGCATTCTCAATGCGGGTGAAACGGGTCAGTTTCCGCCGGTTGTTGAAGAGTTAAAGGTCGAAAAGGGCTATGAAGTCGCCCTTGGTGCAGCGCTTGGTGAAGATCTCGATGCTGCAAGCGATACCAATGCGCCTGTTTTTTGGGCTTATAATCCGGCAGTACACAGTGACCCGGCATTGCCAGAAGGCAGTGTGCCGCTTGATCGCTTGGTCGACGGCCCGCAGCAATTGCGCCGCAGACTTGCGCAAGTAGGTGTAGTCTCGGATCAGGATGGTCAGAGGTTGCAGGCTATGCTCCGGCCCGGTCAGCGACTGGTCAGCAAGGCTGGTGCATTGTGGCGCTGGGACGGTTACACAGCAAGTGCTGATGCGCCAACACCTGCTGCGCAGCGGCTTGCCCAGAAGAACCGCTTGGCGGAACTTGAGCAAGAGGCAGTGAATGCCAACTCAAGAGTTCAGTCTGCTGAGCAGGCCGTGCAACGCTTTGAAGTGGCTGTGCGTGAAGCTGTTGAGCAGGAACGGGTGGCACGCGATGCATGGCGCGCTAACCAGCGCAGGCTTGATGAGGCGCGTGAAGCGCTGGCAGCCGTTGAACGCGCAGCGGGGCAACTGGCAACCAAACGTGCTGGTCTCGAAGAGGCCAAGTCCCGCCTTGAAGAAAATCTCGAAGAAGCACAGGTTCGTGTTGTTGAGGCGGAAGATCGGCTCAATGAAATGCAGGATCTGCAATCGATTTCGGAGCGACATACGGCGCTGAGTGCAGAAGTGCAGTCTGACCGCGGAAGGCTTGCGGAAGCACGTGCGGCCTATGAAGGGCAGCGACGTGAAGCGGACAATCGCGCCCGTCGTCTGGCGATGATCGGGCTTGAGCGTCGTAACTGGGCGTCGCGCGCAGAAAATGCTGCACAGCAGATTGCAGCCCTGAATGATCGTCGCGCGGAAACTGCCGATGAGGCGGAAGCGCTTGCCGAAGCGCCTGAAGAGATTGAAAGTCGCCGCCGGGCATTACTCAATGAGCTTTCGGAGGCGGATGAGTGCCGCAAACACGCGGCCGACATTCTGGCGCAGACGGAAGCTGCACAGGCAGAACTCGATAAAGCTGCAACGCTTGCCATTCAGCATCTTGCGACCAGCCGCGAGCAGCGTGCACGTGCGGAAGAGCGTCTGACAGCTGCCGAAGAACGCCGCAAGGATACTGAAGCACGTATTGCCGATGTACTGAACTGTGCGCCACATGAAGCCATCCGTCACACGGGCTTAAAGCCTGATGACCGTATGCCTGATCCCGATCAGCTTGAACGCCAGCTTGACCGCTTGCGTATAGAGCGCGAGCGTCTTGGTGCGGTTAACCTGCGTGCTGAAGAGGAAAGCCAGGAACTTTCTGCGCGTCTTGAGGCGATTATTTCTGAGCGCGAGGACGTCATTGAAGCGATCAAGAAACTGCGCCAGGCGATCCAGAGCCTTAACCGTGAGGGGCGTGAACGCTTGCTGGCCGCATTTGATGTGGTGAATGCGCAGTTCCAGCGCCTGTTCACACATCTTTTTGGTGGTGGCACTGCGGAATTGCAGTTGATTGAAAGCGATGATCCGCTGGATGCTGGTCTCGAAATTCTAGCACGTCCGCCCGGCAAAAAGCCTCAGACCATGACGCTGCTTTCAGGCGGCGAACAGGCGCTGACCGCTATGGCGCTGATTTTCGCCGTTTTCCTGACCAATCCGGCACCGATCTGCGTGCTGGACGAAGTGGATGCACCGCTCGACGATCATAATGTCGAGCGCTATTGCAATCTTATGGATGAGATGGCGGCTTCGACCGAAACGCGTTTTGTGGTCATCACGCATAATCCAATTACGATGGCGCGTATGAACCGCCTGTTCGGTGTAACCATGGGCGAGCAGGGCGTGAGCCAACTCGTTTCGGTTGATCTTCAGACCGCAGAGCAATTGCGCGAAGCGGTCTGATCCTCGCAGCTAAGTTAGCTTATTATTCCTCATCGTCGCTTTCGTCTTCGTCATCATCGGCTTCAATGATTTGCCAGATGAACTCATGAAGACGTTCTTCAATGCTTGCTCTGGAAGCACCGGATGCTTCCATTTCGCGCTTGATTTTGAAGAACTGATCCTTGTCGGATTGCGACAGGTATTTAGCGGCGGATTCAAGGGATGACAGAGATGTGGACATGGCTGTTGTTACTGTCTTGTTTGGTCAAATGCTAGAGTCTATCAACGCGCTCTATACGTCACGGTCATTTTTGCGCCCGTGAATGCATGATCTGCAAGCTTGCCCGGTTCCAGATCGTTGAGGCCAATTGGCATTGGTTTGTCGAAATGCAAATCCAGTGTGAAGAAGCCGTTTGGATGCGGCATATCTTGAACAAAGCGCAGCAGAGCTTTTCGGGAAGACGCATCAATCTGATTGTCCGGCATCGCTTCGACAGATTTGCTCACAATGTCACGCAGACGCGCAATATCGACTTCTGGGTCGCTCTCACCAGTCTCAGTTGGTAAGGCGGCGTAATTGGCAAGAAGGGGAAGAGCGAGGCTTTCCCATAATCCCTGATTATCGAGGCGTATGCGCAAGTGGGAGAGTGTGGCGCTCGGATTGGCAGTGAGGCTTCCAACAGTTGAATCAACCGGTAGGTTGATCTCGGCAGACACAGAGGCCTTGCCCATTTTGGTGCTGTTAATTTCTGCATTTTGAATGTGCAGATAACCGCTTTTGGGGTCGAAGCGATAGGAAGCGCTGAAATCAATTGGCCATTGCTGAATTGAGGTGATGTAGTCAGATACTTTGCTGCCGCTTTGTATCGTCATACGCATCCCATCAACGGCGATGCGTCCCCATTCCGGGACAGTTTTGTTCAGATCAGGTGCGTCAGAAAGATAGTCCTGAAAGTGATCAACCTCCAGAATGGCTCTCTCGATCGTCCAGCCCATCAACTGCATAGTGTGATAAATGCTGTTCGAAACAACGCAACCATCTGGAATATCTCTGACGGCATAATCCTTGCCAGGCGTGAGAAGGCTCATTCCTTTGAGAAACTCTTCACATTGGCTGAGTGGCACATTTTCAGGTGCTGGCGCTTCTGTTCGGGCAAAAGCAGAGGTTGCAGCGAGGGAAAGCAGTACAGTTGGAAGAATGAAGCGCATGTCACCAAATTCTATTTGAATTTATAAGATGCGCCGCATCATTTACATATGATAGCTGCTGTCAACCTGCGACCATGATGTTGTTAGTTCTCGCTCCAGACGGCAAGCTCATTGCCGGCAGGGTCGGTGAAGTGAAAACGACGACCGCCAGGAAAGGCGAAGATTGGTTTCACAATCGTTCCACCGGCTTCGGTGACGGCCTTTAGCGTCTCCTCGAGCTGTGCTGAATAAAGTACAGGCAAAGGCTTGCGTGTCGCTTCCGGGTCTGCATCAAAACCACCATCCAGACCTTCTGCAAAGGCGGAATAAGTAGGGCCGTAATCAACGAAAGACCAGCCGAACGCGCGCGCATAAAAACTCTTGGCACTATCCAGCGAACCATTGCCCGCAGGCATTTCAAGATAATCGAGTTTGCCGGTGATGCGCATAGTCTACTCCATGTGTTCTATATTTGTTCTTATTTTTGCCGCAAGACACATGAAGAGTCAATCGTTGCTTCCGCTTAAAAGCCGTCTAATCGATTCTATTACGAGCCTTTGTCTTTTTTGATTGGCAGACAGTGACTTGATCGCATAAGCACGAAGAGAGTTTCTGCAAGCCTGTGGAAAACCACAGACATTGCGGACCGTTACCTGCGCATGGGAGGCCAGAATGGCAAAGTGGGTGTACGCATTCGGTGATGGCAAGGCAGAGGGCGCTGCGAGTGATCGCAACCTTCTGGGCGGAAAAGGAGCGAACCTGGCTGAAATGAGCAGCCTTGGTCTGCCAGTGCCGCCCGGTTTTACAATCACCACTGAACTGTGCACCTCCTATTATGACAATGAGCGCACTTATCCTGCTGAGCTGGACCGGCAGGTGCAGACGGCGCTTGATCAGGTGGCGAAGCTAACCGGACGCGTGTTTGGTGGAGCGGAAAAGCCGCTGCTTGTTTCGGTTCGTTCGGGTGCGCGGGCATCCATGCCGGGCATGATGGATACGGTTTTGAACCTTGGTCTTAACGATGAAACCGTGCAGGCTATCGCGCGTGAAGCTGGCGACGAGCGTTTCGCCTATGACAGTTATCGCCGGTTCATTCAGATGTATTCGGACGTCGTGTTGGGCGTTGATCACGGTTTTTTTGAAGAAATTCTTGAAGACAAAAAGGCCGATCTCGGCGTTGAGGTCGATACGGCTTTGAGCGCGGGTGACTGGAAAGATGTGATCTCGCTTTATAAGGAAAAGGTGGGGGAAGAACTGGGCCAGCCTTTCCCACAAGACCCGCATCAGCAGCTCTGGGGAGCAATCAGTGCCGTTTTCTCAAGCTGGATGAATGCGCGTGCGATTACCTATCGTCGGCTGCACAACATCCCGGCGCAATGGGGTACGGCGGTCAATGTGCAGGCCATGGTGTTTGGCAATATGGGCGAAACCTCTGCGACGGGTGTTGCCTTCACGCGCAATCCATCGACCGGCGAAAAGAAGCTCTATGGCGAGTTTCTGGTCAATGCGCAGGGCGAAGATGTGGTTGCGGGTATTCGCACACCGCAAAACATTACAGAAGAAGCACGCATTGCAGCGGGCTCTGATAAGCCGTCGCTTGAAAAGGTCATGCCGGAAGCTTTTGCTGAATTTCTGAAAGTGGCAGACCGGCTTGAACAGCATTACCGCGATATGCAGGATCTGGAATTCACCATCGAGCGCGGCAAGCTTTGGATGCTGCAAACGCGCTCCGGTAAGCGCACGGCAAAAGCAGCGCTCAAAATGGCCGTTGAAATGGCTGCCGAAGGATTGATTACGCAAGAAGAAGCCGTTCTGCGCATTGATCCTGCTGCACTCGACCAGCTTTTGCATCCGACCATCGATCCGCGCGCTGAGCGCATTGTCATCGGACAAGGCTTACCCGCTTCTCCGGGGGCTGCGACTGGCGAAATCGTATTCTCATCGGAAGATGCCGAACAGGCCAAGGCTGAAGGCCGCAATGTCATTCTGGTGCGGGTTGAAACAAGCCCGGAAGACATTCACGGTATGCACGCGGCGGAAGGCATTCTGACGACGCGCGGTGGCATGACCAGCCATGCGGCAGTGGTTGCACGCGGTATGGGCAAGCCTTGTGTGTCTGGCGCAGGCTCTCTGCGCGTTGATTATCGCAATGGCATCATGCTTGCGGCCGGTCAGACCTTCAAAAAGGGTGATGTGATCACCGTTGATGGCAGCAATGGGCAGGTGCTGAAAGGCAAGGTTGCCATGTTGCAGCCAGAGCTTTCAGGTGACTTTGGTAAGCTGATGGAGTGGGCAGATAAGACGCGTAGTATGAAAGTGCGTGCCAATGCCGAAACGCCAGCGGATGCGCGCACTGCGCGCTCGTTTGGCGCAGAAGGCATCGGCCTTTGCCGCACTGAACATATGTTCTTTGAAGGCGAACGCATCATCGCCATGCGCGAGATGATCCTTGCCGATAAGGAAGATGGTCGCCGTGCTGCTCTGGCCAAGCTTTTGCCGATGCAACGCTCGGATTTCGTAGAGCTGTTTGAGATCATGAAGGGTTTGCCGGTTACAATCCGTTTGCTTGACCCGCCTTTGCATGAGTTCCTGCCGCGTACCGACGAGGAAGTGGCGGAAGTAGCCAGCGCCATGGGTGTGGATGCGGAGAAGTTGCGCGAACGTGCCGATAGCCTGCATGAGTTTAACCCTATGCTCGGCCATCGCGGTTGTCGCTTAGCGATTTCCTATCCTGAAATTGCCGAAATGCAGGCGCGCGCGATCTTTGAAGCAGCTGTTGAAGCGGGTAAGAAGACCGGTGAGCACGTCGTGCCAGAAGTGATGGTGCCTCTGGTCGGCCTCAAAGCGGAGCTTGATTTCGTCAAAGCGCGCGTCGATGCGGTGGCAAAGGAAGTGATCGGCGAGTCCGGTGTTCAGATCGACTATATGGTCGGCACGATGATCGAATTGCCGCGTGCGGCGCTGCGGGCTGCTGAAATTGCGGAAACGGCAGAGTTCTTCTCGTTTGGCACCAATGATCTGACGCAGACGACCTTCGGCATTTCGCGTGATGATGCTGCACCATTCCTTTCGACCTATCAGAGCCGTGGTGTAATCGAACAGGATCCGTTCGTTTCATTGGATTTTGATGGCGTGGGTGAGCTGATCCAGATCGCGGCCGAGCGTGGACGCAAAACACGCGACAAGCTCAAGCTCGGTATCTGCGGCGAGCACGGCGGCGATCCGGCATCAATCAATTTCTGCGAGAAGACAGGCCTTGATTACGTGTCCTGTTCGCCATTCCGGGTGCCGATTGCACGATTAGCCGCAGCACAGGCTGCAATTAGCAAGAAATAGTTACCACAATTCGGCTATGGTTCTGGCGTTTAAGCGCTTTGCTTGATTGCCAGAACTTCATTTGCCGGGGTGGCTATGTTTCGTCAGTTTTTCGCGGCAGGGGCCGCACTTGTTTGTTTCAGCCATGTGGCAAGCGCCTATGATGCGCTGCCGCAGCCTGAAAAGCATGAAAAAGTCAGCATTGTTGAGCCAAAGCTATATATTGCAAAAGGTGGGCCCGCGGCACCGCAGGTAGCACTCACGCTTGATGCCTGCATGGGAAAGACAGATCATCGTATTCTCGATGTTCTGGTACAGAACCGTATTCCGGCTACAATTTTTGTCACTGCGCGCTGGTTGAAGCAGAATGCCGAAGCCTTTGCGGTAATGAATGCCCATCCCGATCTGTTTGATATTGAGAACCATGGCAACATGCATGTGCCAGCCATTACCAATGTGCGCACGATGTATAATATCAAAACGGCGGGTTCGTTGGATGCCGTTCGTTCCGAAATTGATGGTGGTGCTGATGCAATTGCGAAAGCGGGTGCATCCAAACCAAAATGGTATCGCGACGCGACTGCACGCTATTCGACCGATGCTGTTAAGCTCGCGCAAGGCATGGGCTATGAGATCGGCGGTTATTCGCTGAATGGCGATCAGGGTGCATCTTTGCTGGCACCGGTCGTTGCAAAGCGTATTGCGGCAGCACGCGATGGCGATGTCATTATCGCACATATTAATCAGCCATCACGGTCGGCGGGTGAGGGCGTGGCCAAAGGCATTCTCGCACTTCAGGCAAAGGGTATGAAATTTGTGAAGCTGCGCGATGTTAAAACGAGTATGGAGCTTAATCCTGTGCCCGCACATAATTTGCACGCTGTAGCGCCTGCGGCAATTGCAAAGCCACAGGAAGCTGAGTGAATTACTTAACCGCCATTGGTCGTTTTGCCCTTCGGCGTCAGACTTTTCATCACGGCTGCATAATTGTGGCCGAGGCTGACGAATAGAGAGTTTTCGCCAGTGGGTGGAGCCACCGAAAGCGTGGTTCCATCGTGTCCTAGTGTGACGAATACAACCTGATCGTGCGGTTGCCCGGCAATGGCAATCGCACCAATGCGCTGCGCCTGAGTGGTATCAAGTGCCGGCATGTTGAAAAGAACTTCGCCACCTACGCGCTCAGCTGCTTTGGCAAGGGCAGTATCAAATCCTTCGATGAAAACGTCGATGGCCCCAAGAGCAAATTCAAGCTCGACAGCTTCCAGCGTCATGACATCCTGCTCTGATTGTGCAGTGCTGGTTGTAGCTGGCATATGGCCATTATGAAGGGTGCGATCCATGTCGTCCTCTCCGACGATTCTTAAAGAAGCCCCCATATATGTAATCATGCCTTTCGTTAGAAGTTGCTGCAATAGCTTTTATATTGATTTCACTATATTTTTCCCGACTATTTTTATAACTGGCTAAATTCACAGGTTAGAGTGAGCCTTTTTCTTTTGCGCGCGCATAGTCTCTGTTATGCATGGACGTGCTCCAAACGCAGTTGGGAACCCGCATGAAAAAGCTTCGCTATCAGCGTCGGCAGTCGCACTCCGCAATATGGGCGTTGCGGCTTAGCGTGTTTGCAATGGTTTTGTCAGCGATTGGTTTTACCCTGCACCGATTTGGCAAAATAGAGACGCCTGACTTTGAGCTGCTTACAGTTTTAGGTGGTATCTTCGCGGTTTTGGCACTGATCCTCGCGGCCAAAGGACTACGCAATCTATGGGTGAATGGTGATAAAGGCGGGGCGCGTTCATCCTGGGCATGTATTTTCGCATTTTCTGTTTTGTTGCCGATCGGCTTTGTTGCTTCAGTTTGGTATAGCTCGCCACCGCTCTATGATCTGACGACCGATTTTGAGACACCACCGCAATTCCCCTCGACAATGCCTGCGCGCCTTGCGCGTATGAATGCACTACCAGTCGAGGTTCAAGGTGATATGCTGGCGCAGATGTCTGCCTATCCTGACGTGATGGGGAGGCGTTATGAAGCTGCACCTGACCGCGTGTCGCAGGGCGTGGTAAACACAATCAAAGCCTTCGGCTGGACGCAGATTAGCTCCAGTGGGACACTGGCTGCGGAGAATGCTTTACTCTTTGCAGTGATTGCTCACAGCACCATTCTTGGGTTGAAAAGCGATGTGGTTATCCGCCTGCTTGATGAAGGCGAGACGACTTATGTCGATATGCGCTCCGTCTCGCAGTACAGCGAGCGTGATATGGGGTTGAATGCTGCCTTTATTACCAGCTTCTTGTCTGCTCTTGAGGGTGAAGTGAACAAGGCGCCTGCTGACGCAGAATAATCAGCGTGGCTGATAAATGCTGTTGAGTGATGGATAACCATCGGTGGTGATCTCTCCGCGACTGACCAGATCTTCCAGATGAGCGAGAACAGAAAGTGCGGCTGCGCCATGCAGGCGCGGGTCTGTATCGCGATAAATCGCTTTGACCATAGCGTGAATGGTCCGATCACCCTGAACAATTCGCTCCAATATCGCCCGCTCACGCATTTTGCGATGCGCGCGTAAACCACGCACGAAGGCTGCCGGTTTCGTCACAGCGCCGCCATGGCCGGGCAGATATATGCTGTCGTCGCGCTCCAGCAGCTTTTCTAGCGAGGTCATGTAATCGCTCATCGATCCATCGGGCGGTGCGACTATGGATGTTGCCCATGCCATAACGTGATCGGCGGAAAACAGAATTCCGGTGCCTTCAAGGCCGAAGGCCATGTGGTTGGCAGCATGCCCGGGCGTGTGTATGCCACGCAACGTCCAGCCATCGCCATCGATTTTTGCGCCATCGTTTAGCGCTATGTCGGGCATAAAATCCGTATCTGCACTCGCTTCAAGCATGTTTACTTCGCCACTGTAATAGGGGCGGGAGGGGCGATGCGGACCTTCGGCGACAACAAGCGCGCCAGTTTCGTGTTTTAGTCGCTGCGCAAGCGGCGAGTGATCGCGATGGGTGTGACTTACAAAAATATGGCTGACTGGACGTCCGGCAATAGTCGCGAGAAGTGCCTGATAATGGGCTTCATCTTCCGGGCCGGGATCAATGACGGCAAGCGTATCGGTGCCGACAATATAGCTGTTGGTACCATGAAAGGTGAAAGCGCTCGGATTGTTAACGGTCAGACGCAATAGGCCTTTACTCAGGGGCACCGGAGTTCCATATTCAGGCAGAAAGCTGCCGTTGAAATCGAGTGCCATTGAATAGTCCCCATTGAATAATCATAGTTCTTTGGTTTTATGGTTAAAATGGATTAAAGTTTATAGTGTTGGGTTTCAAATGGATTATCTGGCTTGTTACCGGAAATATCCAGTCGGAAGGAGTGACACGAATATGCAGAACAGATCCCGGGCAAAAGTCGCCACCGCATCGCTTGCAGCTCACTATCTTCCGACGCGTCAACTGACGCGCGCTTTCTACTTCGTCTTGCTTGCGCTGATAGGCACGGCGATCTTGACGATTTCGGCCAATATCAAAGTCGATCTTCTTTACGTCAACGTGACGATGCAGACCTTCGCACTCTTCGCAATTTCTGCGGTCTATGGATCGCGTTTGGCGGTTGCAACGGTAGCGCTTTACCTGCTTGAAGGCGCACTTGGTATGCCAGTGTTTACCGGCACGCCTGAGAAAGGCATCGGCCTTGCTTATATGGCTGGCCCGACCGGCGGCTATTTGCTTTCCTATCTCGTAGCTGCATGGATGATTGGGCGCGCTGCCGATAAGGGGCTTGCACGCAACCCTCTCAAGCTGGGCGGCGTGATGTTGCTTGCCGAGGCCATCGTGCTTTTCATGGGCGCAGGCTGGATGGCGTATCTGTTCGGTCTTGAAAAAGGTATTGCTTTTGGCTTTGGCGTTTTCATTGTTGGGGATCTGGTCAAGCTTGCATTGGCCGCTTGCGGCGTTCCAGCAGTAACGGCACTTTTCAAACGTCGATAAATCTAAGCAATCAGTAGATTTGAAAGGCCGGGCAAGTGCTCCGGCCTTTTTCGTATCTTTGTTGAAACTGCTTCGCGATTGACAATGTGCGGCCTGTAAAGCTTTGTTATTTCAGATGCATCGAGTGTACCGGGAGGATCGCGTGAAGTCTGAAGTGCTTGAGGTTGAACCGCTTACGAAAGTCGGCTTTGCGCCTTTTGGAGATGTCATTGAGACGGAAGGCGCTGAGTTGCGCCTTATTAACAACGGCACAACACAACGCTTTCACGATCTAGCTCGCGTTGAAGCAGAAGGCACTGAGGCACGCGTTCTCATTAATATTTTCCGGGGCCAGTCTTTTGCTGCGCCGATTGATATTACAATGCTGGAACGCCATCCTTTTGGTTCGCAAGCTTTTGTCCCGCTGCATGGCAGGCCGTTTTTGATTGTTGTCGCAGAGGATGACAATGGAAAGCCAGCAAAGCCGCGAGCGTTTCTTGCGCACGGGGATCAGGGGGTGAACTACTGGCGCAATGTATGGCATCATCCGCTTGTGTCGCTGGAAAAGACATCAGATTTTCTAATTGTGGACCGCGTAGGTAAAGAGGATAATCTGGAAGAGTATTTCTTTACGGATGTCACATATCGGATTGAAACTATTCCGGTCCCTGCAACGAAAACCTGAGGTTTACTATGGGCAAGCTATCCACACATGTTCTCGATACGGCACATGGTAAGCCCGCGGCTGCGATGCGACTTGAGCTTTATCGGCTGGGTGCTTTGGGCAAGACAGAACTAATAAAGCGCACAGTGACTAATCTGGATGGCCGCACCGATGAGCTTTTACTGAGCGGAAACGAAATGCAGGAAGGGACTTATGAACTGCACTTCCATGTCGCTGAGTATTTTGAGGCGAACGGTGCAGACGTAGCTCATCCCCCATTCCTTGACCTGATCCCGATCCGTTTTTCCATTGCAGATGAAGACGGCAATTATCATGTTCCATTGCTGGTTAGCCCCTGGTCATATTCGACATATCGGGGGAGCTGACTTATCCCCGTCGATCTAAACGCAATTAAGCTCTTCGGATTACCATTTCGAGGAGCTTTTTATGGATCAGACCCCAAATCTCAAACTGCCTTATATAATGCCGAGCCAGGCACAGAAGCATGTCACGCACAACGAGGCAATACGTCTTCTTGATGCAATTGTGCATCTAAGTGTGCGGTCTCAATCGCAGACTGCTGCGCCTGACACACCTGCATCGGGTGACCGTTATATTGTTGCTGCCCCTGCTACAGGGACTTGGGCTAACAAGGCCGGAATGGTCGCCTTTTTTGTTGATGGAGGCTGGTCTTTTATCGCAGTTGCAAAAGGCTGGCTCGCTTATATTGAAGATGAAAATAGCTTGTTCGTCTTTAATGGCACAAGCTGGGAAAGTACCGCTGGTGCACTGCCTGAAAACTTGTCTGTTTCTATGCTCGGCATTCAGGCAACGGCTGATGCCATCAACCGTTTTTCAGTCTCTTCGCAAGCTAGTCTTTTTAACAATGCCGGTGCCGGTCATCAGGTAAAAGTTAATAAGAACGCATCAACGGATACGGCAAGCTTATTGTTTCAGTCTGGCTGGACGGGGCGCGCTGAGATGGGGCTTAACGGAGACGATAATTTCAGCATCAAGGTTGGCGACGATACCGGCAATTGGCGTGTAGCAATGCGGGTTGATCGAGCAACGGGTAACCTGGCTGTTGGAACACTTTCACCAACTACGAAGCTTCACGTTGATGGTCCGATACGGCTCGCGACCTACCCGGTTCTGGCATTGCCATCGGCTGCCCAGATTGGCGCGGGCAGTATAATCTTTGTCAGTAACGCGAGTAGTGGAGCTCAAATGGCTTACTCAGATGGTATTGCGTGGCGTAGTTTTCGAACGGGGGGCAATATTATTTGAGGTGCATTCAGGAATGGCTTGGTGAGGTTTTCGGCCCGCTTTAGTGAATTAATCGGAATATTCAAAATGGAATCTATAAGCCCGAAGAGTTCGCGTCTTCGGGCTTATCTATAGCATTTGTCAGATTAATACGGGCTGTCGACCTTACCCATTTCAACATAGACAGTCTTGATTTGGCTGTAATGGGTCAGGGCAGCGATGCCGTTTTCACGACCAATACCCGACTGCTTGTAGCCACCAAATGGCACCTCAACGGGCGTTAGATTATAGGCGTTGATCCAGCATGTGCCCGCCTTAATCTGGTTGATAACACGATGTCCGCGGGCAATGTCGGCGGTGAACACTCCGGCGGCCAGACCGAATTCGGTATCGTTGGCTCGAGCAATCACTTCGTCCTCGTCTGAGAATTCCAGAATGCTCATCACAGGGCCGAAAATTTCTTCGCGGGCAATTGTCATGTTGTCGGTGACATTGGTGAAGATGGTAGGCTCGATAAAGCAACCCTTATCAAAGCCCTGAAGCTTTGGAATGCCACCGCCGCAGGCGAGTGTTGCGCCTTCGGCTTTGCCTTTTTCGATATAAGACAGAACCTTGTCGCGTTGTGCAGCATTAATAAGCGGGCCCATCTGCGTTGCTTCATCCAGCGGGTCGCCGATACGGATTTTCCGTGTGCGTTCAACCAGCCGCTCAACAAATGTCTCCCGCACATTCTTATGAACGAAGACGCGCGTACCATTCGAGCAGACCTGACCTGTCGAATAGAAATTGCCGAGCATCGCACCGCCAATGGCGCTGTCGATATCTGCATCATCAAAAACGATGATTGGCGACTTGCCGCCCAGCTCCATTGTGACATGCTTGAGATGTTCGCCAGCCTGCGACATGATCCGCTTGCCAGTGGGCACCGAACCTGTGAGCGAAACCTTGGCGGTCAGACGATGATTAACGAGCGCTGCGCCCACATCGCCAAAACCCTGAACAATGTTGAATAGTCCATCGGGAAGGCCTGCTTCCTTATAGGCTTCTGCAAGTGCTAATGCTGAAAGCGGCGTATTTTCGGAGGGCTTGAAGATAAAAGCATTGCCCATGGCGAGTGCAGGGGCGGATTTCCATGCCGCGATCTGGATCGGGTAATTCCATGCGCCGATGCCGACACATATACCGAGCGCTTCCCGGCGCGTATAGGCAAACGAGCCGCCAAGCTCAACGAACTCGCCATTGAAGCCGGAAATGATACCGCCGAAAAACTCAAGCGCATCGGCTGCGGATGCGGCATCTGCGACCAGTGTTTCCTGTAGCGCCTTACCTGTGTCGAGTGTTTCAAGCTTGGAAAGCTTCTTGTTCTTCTCACGCAGAATTTCGGCAGTACGGCGCAGAATGCGGCCGCGTTCCACTGGTTTGAGTGCTGCCCATTCGCCTTGCGCTTTCAGTGCTGCTGCATAGGCGGCTTCAATCACATCCGGCGTTGCCGAATATAGCTTGGCGATTTCTTCGCCCGTCGCTGGATAGATAACGGGAAGCGGTTTGCCAGCCTTGTCTTCCACGAATGCACCGCCGATGAAGTGCGAGGCTTTTGGTTGTACTTTCATCTTATTTTCCTCGAAATTAATTAGCGGTCAGATATTTCCCAGCGTGGATTGATCCATGGTTCCTGATTGGATCGCGCCAGCGGCGTGCGGCCCAGAATATGGTCAGAAGCCTTCTCGCCGGTCATGATCGATGGGCCATTAAGGTTTCCATTGGTTATACGCGGGAAGATTGACGAATCCGCGACACGCAATCCTTCAACGCCAATAACACGACATTCCGGGTCAACAACGGCCATTGGGTCGTCAACTGAACCCATTTTACAAGTTCCGCAAGGATGGAAAGCGCTTTCAACATGCTCGCGGAGGAAGTTGTCGATCTCGTCATCAGACTGCACATTCGCGCCGGGCTGGATTTCGTCGCCACGATAGGCGGCAAAGGCATCCTGTCCGAAGATTTCGCGTGTCAGTCGTACACAATGACGGAAATCGACCCAGTCATCCTCATGCGACATGTAATTGAACTTTATAACAGGCTTTTCTCGAGGATTGGCCGACCGAAGGGTAACGCTGCCGCGGGACTTTGAGCGCATTGGCCCGACATGCGCCTGAAAGCCATGCGATTCTGCCGCCGCTTTGCCGTCATAGCGGATTGCGACGGGCAGGAAGTGATATTGAATATCAGGATATTCCGCACCCGCTTTTGAACGCACGAAAGCCGCGGATTCAAAATGGTTGGTTGCGCCATCGCCAGTTTTGAAAAACAGCCATTCCGCACCAATTCTGGCCTTCGAGAACAGGTTCAGTTTTGAATAAAGCGTAATCGGCTGCGTGCATTCCTGCTGAATATAGACTTCCAGATGATCTTGCAGGTTTTGGCCCACACCCGGGCGGTCGGCCACGACCTCAATGCCGTGTTCCTTAAGCTGCGCAGCAGGGCCAATGCCTGAAAGCATCAGCAGCTTTGGCGAATTGATGGAGGATGCGGCAATGATAACTTCGCGGCGTGCGCGGATGGTCGAGAAAGTACGGCCCGCTTCGATTTCAACGCCGACCGCGCGCTTGCCTTCCATTACGACCTTGCGTGCCAAGCCTTTGACGAGCTTTACATTGGGACGCTTGAGGGCTGGTTTCAGATAGGCATTGGCAGCAGACCAGCGACGTCCATTATGGATCGTCTGCTCCATCGGGCCAAAGCCTTCCTGCTTTTCGCCATTATAATCGTCAGTGACTTCAAAACCTGCTTGATGTCCGGCATCGACAAAAGCTTTGAACAGCGGATTGTCGCGGCGACCGCGCTGAACGTGCAGCGGACCATTGGTGCCGCGCCAGCCTTCCTGTCCGCCGTGCGCATTTTCCATCCGCTTGAAGTAGGGCAATACATCGGCATAGGACCAGCCGCGCGCGCCACTATCCGACCAATGGTCATAATCGCGTGCATGACCGCGCACATAGACCATACCGTTGATGGACGATGAACCGCCGACCACCTTACCGCGTGGCGTGACGAGACTGCGACCTCCAATATGCGGCTCAGGTTCGGTCGAAAACCCCCAGTCATAGGTTTCCATATTCATGGGGAAGGAGAGGGCGGCAGGCATCTGGATTAGCGGGCCGATGTCCGGGCCGCCATATTCGATGACAATCACCGAATGTCTGCCATCTTCTGACAGACGATAGGCCATGGCCGAACCGGCGGAACCGGAGCCAATGATAACGAAATCTGCTTCCATGCTCATGGCTCCACCGAAAGCTGAACCGCGATATAATCTTCAACAAGTGCAATTGCGGAGGCCGCATTGGGCGCATCAGCGCCAAGGGCGTGACGGATATAAAGCCCGTCGATCAGTGCGCCTGCACCTTCGGCAATACGGTTTGCCCGTTCGTGGGTGGTGAGTTGCTGAAGTGCAAAAACGAAGTTTGAGTGCAGGCGGCGCGCATAGACCCGCAAAAGCCGACGCGTATCTTCTGACTGCTGTGCATGAACATAGAAGGTCAGCCAGGCGGCAATGGTTTCCTGCGCAAACTGAGAGGCAGAAAAATTCACGGCAATAATTGCGGCAATCCGCTCGCGTGGCGTTTCGGTGCGTTTGATTGCTTCGTGCAGGTCGTGACCCAGTTCACGCAGTAAGTGGCGCATGGTGGCGAGGATCAGCTTGTCCTTACCGCCAAAATAATGATGTGCAAGTGCGGGCGAGACACCAGCTTCATGGGCAATCTGCGCGACTGTGACATCAAGCGAACCGCGCTGGCCGATTGTTCTGATCGTCGCATCGATAAGCTCGCGCCGCCGCTGAGGCTCCATCCCGATTTTGGGCATAATCGTTTTCCGCGTTAAGGTAATTGACTTCAATTTTATCGTTGATTGACTGATCAATCAATAAAAAATCTGAAGGCATTTGAAACACGGATTGAGGCTGTCGTGGGGTGACTTCAAACTTGTGGGCTTGCGGGGAATGGCCGCTCTGCATACATTCAGAGCATGAGCAGAGCTTTCACAAAAGAACAGGACGACGCGCTAACAGATCTCGGTGAGCGTCCGATTAGTCCGCATCGCAATCTCGTCACGCCTGAAGGTCTAAAGATGATCGAGGATGAGCTTGCGCGTCTGCAACGCGAACTGGCTGAGGCCAATGTCGCGGGCGAACGTTCAGCCATTGCACGTCTTTCGCGTGATCTGCGCTATTGGACATCGCGGCGCGAAACCGCCGAACTATCCGTGCCAGAACCGGACAGTGATGTGGTGCGGTTCGGCATGACTGTAGAGCTTGAAAACCTCGATGAAGGGAATACCCGCACATGGACTATCGTTGGTGAAGATGAAGCCAATCCATCGGAGGGCAAAATTTCCCATATGGCGCCGGTCGCCATCATGCTGTTTGGTAAGCCAGCGGGTGACGTGCTGAAAATTAATGGCAAAGACTGGGAGATTGTCTCGCTATCGGTGTGATCTACAACCACCCCTTTCGGCGGAAATAGAACAGTGGCAACAGAGCCGAGGCAACCATCAGGCCAAGCGCCATTGGATAGCCCCACGGCGAGTTTAGCTCGGGCATGAATGAGAAATTCATGCCATAGATGGATGCGACCAAAGTCGGTGGCATGAAGCCCACTGCCGCCACCGAGAAAATCTTGATAATAGCGTTCTGCTCAACGGATATGAGACCCACGATCGTATCAAGCAGGAATGTAACCTTGTTGGAGAGAAAATCCACATAAGCGACGAGCGACTGCGCATCGCGCTCCAGTGATTTGATCCATGAGCGTGTGTCTTTTTTGGTCGCGACAGGGCTGTTGATTGCGGACAGATAAACCAGCATGCGACTGACACCTGCAAGGCTTTCCCGCATGCGCGATAGAAACGTACCTTGCCCACCGATCTGCGTGAGAATGTGCCGGAAATCCTCAGTTGTCATAGGTCGCGCTTTTGGTTGGCGGCGATAGATCGAGTGCGACGCTGCATCAATCTTTCCAGCAACGCCTTCAAGAATATCGGCGAGACGGTTGGTCGTGGCTTCGGTGATGCCAAGCATGATTGAAAGGCCGGAGCATTTGGCGGGGATTAGTCCATTGCCGGGCTTCGTTGCGCGCGTGATATAAATGCTGACCGATTTCGGATTGGCGTAACGCACGGTTACAAGACGCTGGCCATGGATGATAAAGGTTACGGGCGCGAGTTCCCGATGATCGAGATCAACCGCATGAAGAATTGGCACAGTTAGATATTGGGCACCGTTTTCCATATAAAAGCGGCTCGATTCCTCAATTTCCGTCATGTCTTCGCGGGTCGGGATCGAGATCCCAGTCCATGCTTCCACGATGTGATCTTCATTGACGCCGGGTGCAAGCAGGTCAATCCAGATAACATTTTCAGGCAAAGGCGTGCCCGGTTCAACCTCGACGCGTTCGAGATGACCTCCATTCAGGCAGTAAAGATTGATCATGCGGCACCCAGTTTTGAAGTCTGAAATTTCCGCTGCCACATTGCGTTAAAATTGTTAACGGAATGAGGCAAGCGGCTTCATTTGGTCAATTATCATACTGTTTAAGCTATTGCTCCATGCGTACGATGTAGTACATCGCTGTTTCTTGATGTGATTGAATGAAAGGTGTTGGCGATATGAGCCACACAAATCCTGCGGCGGATGTAGCTCTGGTCGATGCTGAAATCGACAGCGTGCCGCAGCCACCTCTGCCGCCGAAGCAAAGCAAAGCTCTGCGCATTCTGTTGGGACTGAGCCTTGTGTTGATTGCTGCCAATCTGCGCCCGGTGTTTTCAAGTGTATCTGTGCTTTTGCCTGAAATCATCGAAGCGACTGGCATGTCGGGCGTTGCTGCGGGCATCCTGACAACGCTCCCTGTTGTTTGTCTTGGCGTTTTTGCACCCTTTGCGCCGCGTCTTGCACAGCGTTTTGGTGCAGAAAAAGTGCTGCTGTTTGTGCTGATTGTTTTGACGATTGGCACAGCGATCCGTGGCATTGGCAATTCAGCATCGCTTTATATTGGTGCCACACTTGCTGGTGCGGCAATTGCCACCGGCAACGTGCTACTTCCGGGCGTCGTCAAACGCGACTTTCCTAAAACCGCAGCGATAATGACCGGCCTTTACACAATGGCGCTGTGTGGTGGTGCGGCTGCTGCTGCTGGATTCACCATCCCGATTGAGCACATGCTGGGCGGGTCATGGAATTTGGCGCTGGCCTTCTGGGCGTTGCCAGCGGCGCTTGTTCTGGCGCTGTGGTTGCCACAAGCTTTGCGGGCAAGACACAATGTTGCGCATTCTGGTTTCAAAGTTATCGGTTTATGGAAAGACAAGCTTGCATGGCAGGTGACGTTTTTCATGGGGCTGCAATCCTCCATGGCCTATATTGTCTTTGGTTGGCTCGCACCGATTTTGCGTGAACAGGGCCTAAGCGGAACGGCGGCAGGCGGGCTGGTTTCGTTTTCCATCATGGTGCAGGTCGTGACCTGCCTTGCAATACCTTCGATTGCGGTCCGACAGAAGAGCCAGAGCCTGCTTAATGTTGTGCTGTGCTTGAGCGCAGCGCTTCCATTGATGGGTTTTCTCTATCTGCCGCAATGGAGCTTTTGGCTGCTGGCTATTATTCAGGGCTTTGGTCAGGGTGGGCTAATCGCTGCTGCGATGATGGTCATCGTGCTGCGTTCGCCCGATTCGCATACGGCTGCGCATTTATCAGGCATGGCGCAATGTATCGGCTACACGCTGGCGTCCATTGGGCCGCTGGTGGTTGGCTTGATCCACAGTGCGACGGGCAGTTTTGCAGCCTGTGGCATCTTCTTTGCGGTGCTTGGAATAGGCGCTGCCATCAATGGTTGGGGCGCTGGCCGATCAAAACATGTCGGCGTAAAAGTCGTGCAAGGCTAATAAAAAAGCCCCGGTTTTCCGGGGCTTTTGTTTATCATAAAAACTTAGATGAACTGGCCGAGGCCGGGGATCGATCCCACAACAGCATCAACTGGTTCTGCGCCAGCTTTTTCCTTGGCGAAACGGATGGTTTCTTTAGCAACGCCGGAAATCTCGCCCATGCCAAGGCCTGCGCTCATGAGCTGCGAGCCGAGGCCCATTACGCCGCCCATCAAGCCGGAGAGAAAACCGCCGCCTTTAACCTGCGAAATCGCTTCTTCCGCACCCGGAAAAGCTGCCAGCAGCTGCTGAACCTTATCGGCTGGGCCTTCCTTTTGCAGAAACGCCAAAATCATACCGACGGCCTTTTCTGCCGTTGCTGCATCAATGCCAACATTGGAGGTGATGCGCGCGATCAGTTCTTCCATGAGACTCTCCCGAAATATCTTACGTTTACGTAATATGCACTGTCGCGGACGCTTTGCAAGTATTCCTGAGCTAAAATCTGCGGAATTTGTCTTTAACAAAAGTTGGAAATTAAGTCTGGATACGGAATTTCGCGTTATCGTTGTTGCGCGACGGTGCTGCTGGTATATCGTATTGTAAGCAAACCTTTTACGGAGCGACATGCCTGATGACCGCCGATGATGCAATTTTTCTTGGTGCTAGCCGCAAACCTGATGATTCCTATCAGCAGCCAGAATATCTGGCTCTGAAATATGGCAACAGGCACGGCCTTGTCACCGGCGCAACGGGCACGGGTAAGACAGTTACTTTGCAGGTGTTGGCTGAGAGCTTTTCTGCGGCGGGTGTTCCGGTTTTTTGTGCAGATATTAAGAGCGATCTTTCCGGCATTGCCGCCCCCGGCGTGGCGAACGAAAACCTCACAAAACGTGCTGAAGAAGTTGAACTTAATCCTTATGAGCTGCGTGCTTCGCCTGTTATCTTTTGGGATATTTTCGGCGAAAAGGGACATCCTGTTCGCGCGACTATTTCCGAAATGGGACCGCTGCTGCTCTCGCGCCTGATGAGCCTGACTGATGCGCAGGAAGGCGTGCTCAACGTTGCATTCCGCCTCGCGGATGAAGAAGGCTTGCTGTTGCTGGACCTGAAGGACTTGCAGGCCATTCTTGCAGAAATGGCTGAGCGTTCGGCTGAGCTTTCTGCGAAATACGGCAATGTCAACAAGGCTTCCGTCGGCGCTATTCAGCGGTCGCTGCTGGTTCTCGATCAGCAAGGTGGCACCAAGTTCTTTGGTGAGCCAGCATTGCGTATTTCTGATCTGATGCGCACGACGACCGATGGTCGTGGTGTGATCAGTGTGCTCGCAGCTGACAAACTGATGATGAGCCCACGTCTTTATTCGACATTTTTGCTGTGGCTGATGTCGGAGCTGTTTGAGGAACTGCCCGAAGTAGGCGATCCGGATAAGCCGCGTCTGGTCTTCTTCTTTGATGAAGCGCATTTGCTGTTTGATGAAGCGCCAAAAGCGCTTGTTGATCGTGTGGAGCAGGTCGTTCGCCTGATCCGTTCAAAAGGCGTTGGCGTTTATTTCGTAACACAGAACCCGCTTGATGTGCCGGAATCGGTATTGGCACAGCTCGGCAATCGCGTTCAGCACGCGCTTCGCGCTTATACGCCACGCGAAACCAATGCCGTGAAGACGGCTGCCGATACGTTCCGCCCAAACCCTGATTTCAAAACCTATGAGGCGATTACCAATCTTTCGACAGGTGAGGCGCTGGTTTCGACTTTGCAGGCGAAGGGCGTTCCATCCATGGTGCAGCGCACGTTGATCCGTCCACCATCGTCGCAGATTGGACCACTGTCACCTGAAGCACGTGCGAGAATCATCGCTGCAAGCCCTGTTGCCGGTCAGTATGATCAGGCTGTTGATCGGGATTCGGCTTTTGAAATGCTGGCTAGAAAAGCACAAGCCTCAGCAGATGCAAAGCAAACCGCCAAAGAAGAGGAATCTGGCCAGGGCGGCGGAATTCTCGGTGAAATTATGGGGACTGCATTCGGAACGGGACGCCGTTCAGGTCGTCAGACGGTAGCGGAAACCGCGATGAAGTCTGTCGTGCGTTCGGTGAGCACATCATTGGGCCGCGCGCTGGTGCGTGGCATTTTAGGAAGTTTCAAACGCTGATAGATAGCGTAATTAGAATAGAAAAAGCCCCGGATTTCCGGGGCTTTTTATTTGTATCGCTAATCTCTTATTACATAACCAGAATAGGCGATTTCGCTGGTACGCGATTGTAAAGATCGATGATGTCCTGATTCATCAAGCGTACGCAGCCTGAAGAAACGGCCTTGCCGATTGACCACCATTCTGGATTGCCGTGCAGGCGATAAATCGTGTCTTTGCCATCTTTGAAGATGTAGAGCGCACGTGCGCCAAGCGGATTCTTGAGGCCCGGGCCCATGCCGCCATTGCGCGAGCTGTATGGCTCAAGTTCTGGCTGACGAGCAACCATCTCATCCGGTGGAGTCCAGCGTGGCCATTCGCGCTTGTACTGAATGACTGCACGGCCTGACCATGCAAAGCCATCGCGTCCAATGCCGACGCCGTAGCGCATTGCCTGACCATTGCCGAGTACCAGATAAAGGAAACGGTTGGTCGTATCGACGACGATGGTGCCCGGCATTTCGCCTGTTGGATCCTGAACGACCTGACGCAGATAGCGCTTGTCCATTTTCTGGATCGGAATAGCAGGGAGCTGATAGCCGTTGTCTTCAACAGCTGCATACATAGATGCCCAGCTTCCATAGGAAGAATCGACATTGGCTTGTGGCGTCCGGTTAATTGGATTGCCATTGGCGTCTACATCGACGATTGGAACATTCTGCCCCAACTGAGCACAACCGGCGAGGCCGGCCGCCGCTGTTGCTGTCATGGCCGTTAAAAAAGAACGGCGGGTAAGGGTCGTTTGCATATGAAAACCAGATTGGTGACGGGAGGGGTGTTAGATACAACGGTTAGGGTTAATGAAGTGCGACTATTCGTTGTAATAGTCGCGAATTTCGCGGTGATAACGAGTTCGAATGCATTTAGTTGAGGGCAAAACGCCCGATAAATGTGGCCTCTCGCCGTTTATAATAAGGCCTAAACATGGCTAAGGCGCCGTAAGGGGGCTCGTGTTGCCGTTGCGACACAATTTTAGCCGCAACAGGCGGTTGTTCACCGTGCGGTATATTCAAGTTTTAGTGATATTCAATCCAGCAGCTGTAGACTCGGTAAAATAAGTGCAGGGGGATATTGCTTATATTCGTCCGGCTGGTGGGATCGGTTGATCCACACGGCACGCATACCGAATCGCGCAGCCCCCGCAACATCCCAGCGATTGGATGATTGGAATGAGATTGCCGATGGATAAAGCCGCCACTGCATCGTGATCAGTTCATAGACCGAAGGCGATGTTTTGTAGCGCTTCACGCTATCAGCGGAGATGACGTCATCAAGCAGCACATCCAGCGCGGAGGATTTGACGGCAGCCTCCAGCATTTTGGGTGAACCGTTAGAGAGAATAGCCAATCGCGCGCCTCGGCTTTTCAGGCTTTTCAACGCGGCTGGCACTTCCGGGTAGCAATCGAGCTTCCAATAAGCTTCCAGTAGATCGCTGCGCAGTGACGTATCGACTGACGGATAACGCGCAAAGGCGAAATCCAGCGCGTCTTCTGTAAGCTTCCAGAAGTCACGATATTCGCCCATTAGGCTGAGAGTCCATGAATATTCGAGCTGTTTTGTACGCCAAAGCAAAGAAAACGCTGCGCCATCCGGCCCCGCTTTATCCTCATGTCTGCGCACAGCGGAATGCACATCGAACAATGTGCCGTACGCGTCGAAAACATAAGAACTATGGGGCACCGATTTTCTCCGATCGTGCATCAATCTTAAAAAAAGTAAAGTGAACCCTATCCTTATGCAATTTCAATAAAAATTCATTGATTTGGTGGGTGAATTTAGAAAATGCGCCATTGCCGCATCCGACGTTGCGGCCTATGTAGATTGCGCACGCAAGTTTTAGGGCATGTGTTCGCACTGCCCATGGTCAGCTGCTCAAGTTAAGCTGAAAGACACAAGAGGAGAGTTCCGATGGCTTTTGAACTGCCCGCCCTTCCGTACGATTATGACGCACTTGCTCCGTTCATGTCGCGCGAAACGCTCGAATTCCACCACGACAAGCACCATCAGGCTTATGTTACTAATGGTAACAAGCTGCTCGAAGGTTCAGGTCTTGAAGGCAAGAGCCTTGAAGAAATCGTCAAGGAAAGCTTTGGCAAGAACCAGGCGCTCTTCAACAATGCTGGTCAGCACTACAACCATCTCCATTTCTGGAACTGGATGAAGAAAGACGGCGGCGGCAAGAAGCTGCCAGGCAAGCTTGAAAAGGCTGTTGAATCCGATCTCGGCGGTTACGACAAGTTCCGCGAAGACTTCATCGCAGCTGGCGCTGGTCAGTTCGGTTCGGGCTGGGCATGGCTGTCGGTTAAGAACGGCAAGCTCGAAATCTCGAAGACCGCAAACGGTGAAAGCCCGTTGGTTCATGGCGCAACGCCAATTCTCGGCGTCGACGTATGGGAACACTCCTACTACATCGATTACCGCAATGCGCGTCCTAAGTACCTCGAAGCTTTCGTTGATAGCCTCGTGAACTGGGATTACGTGCTCGAGCTTTACGAAAAGGCATAATAGCCGTTTCATTGTGATCTGAGAGAACCCCGCGAAAGCGGGGTTTTTCTTTGCGGTTAGTTCAGAGCTTATCCCCCAAAGTGGTGAACACTCATGCATTCGATCCGGTCAGTTTAATTTACATTAAAACATGAGTATAGTTATCAAGATAAGTATTATTGATTTTAAAGATGTGATTCTGGAGAAATTAAACAATAGTATTTAATTCAAGTTTTTCACAATATCGTGTAATATTTGTAATACTTCCTATAAATTCGGCATATTACTTTTGATTGTTGGGATTTTCAGTCGATTTGGTTGCTTCAGCGCGAATTGTATCGGATATTTTACCCAATATGAGTGTTGCTCGATTTTGGATGTGGAGGATTACATGCGTTCCTTTTTTCTCACTGTGAGTTCGGTTGCGGTGTTGGTCGCCGGTGTGGCTCATGCTGACGTTATTGCTGATCGTCAGGCCATCATGAAGGATATGGGGCGCTCAGTCGGGCAACTCGCGCCAATGGTAAAGGGTGAGAAGCCTTTTGATGCGGCAGCGGCTCTCGCGGCGCTTGAAAAGATTGATGCTGACGCGAAGAAGTTTGACGTCGACACTTTGTTCCCTGCAGGCTCCGATCAGGGCGACACGGAAGCTTCGGCAAAAATCTGGGCCAATAAGGAAGATTTCGTCAAACACGTTGAAAAATTCCGCGCGGATGCCGCATCAGCTGTCGCTGCAAAGCCTGCGGACCTCGATGCGCTGAAGCCGGTTTTCCAACAGGTCGCTGCCAATTGCGGCTCGTGCCATCAGGTCTATCGTGAAAAGAAGAACTGATTAGCAACGTTATGGTCCGCAAACTCGCATATATTGCTGGCGCCGTTGTCATTCTGGGGGCTGCTGCTTTCTGGGTGCTAACAACTCCTCAGACGGTGGATCAGTCGGTGATTGCATCTTTGCAGCCGGGTGATGCAGCGAATGGCGAGCAGATTTTCTGGGCTGGTGGCTGTGCATCGTGTCATGCCGCCCCGGGTGCTACGGGCGATGCACGTAAAGTTCTTGCTGGCGGACATGAACTGGCTTCGGATTTTGGCACATTCATTGCACCCAATATCTCGCCATCAGAGCAGGGTATCGGTAACTGGACCTTACACGACTTCGCCAATGCAATGCTGGAAGGGACGGGGCGGGCAGGAGAGCATCTTTATCCGTCTTTTCCATATACATCCTACGCTAAGATGAAGCCGCAGGATGTGGCCGATTTGTTCTTTTACATGAAAACGCTGCCAGAATCGGACAATGTTGCGGAGTCGCATAAGCTCGGTTTTCCATTCAATATTCGTCGTGGACTCGGGCTTTGGAAACAGCTTTATCTTTCTAATAAGCCCGTAGTCGAACTGGCCAATGCGTCTGAGCAAGTGAAGCGCGGTCAATATCTCACCGAAGCGCTGGGCCATTGCGCAGAGTGCCACACACCACGCAATGCCATTGGTGGGTTGGACACAAAGCAATGGATGGCAGGGGCGCTGTCGGCTGAAACTGGTAGCGATGGTCGCAAAGGCATTGTGCCCAATATCACCTCAGGTGAGGGCGGTATTGGTGACTGGAGCGCAAACGACATCGCCTACGCGCTGCAAAGCGGTTTTACGCCAGATTTTGACTCACTCGGCGGTTCAATGACCGATGTTGTGACCAACATGGCACAGATAAGCGATGTGGATCGGGAGGCAATTGCAGCCTATCTTAAGGCGATCCCGGCGCATAGGAACGGCTATCCGTCCAGTCGTTGATTAGCGTTTGGTGCAGCGAACGACAGTTGGCAGTCCGGCATTGGTGTATTTGCTTTGCATTGTATAGAGCCAGCCTTTGCATTCAGACATTGTCTGAAAACAGCGGAAGCGATCAACAGGCACTAATCCATCACTGCTGACGAATGGAGAGTCGTCCACACCGCTGAATTGGCCAACAATAACGCCACTGCCGCGCGGGGGCGTGTTGCAGCGCTGTCCCGCATATTCACTGACATTCTTGCGAACCTGTGCCTGCGCGAGTGTTGCAGGCACTAACAAAGGAAAAGCAATAAGAGCGGTTAAAAGTGCACGATGCATTATCTGATCTCCGCGTCTGTTCATTAAAATAATATAAGCCCAATAAAAACTCCCGGCAAATAAATTGCCGGGAGCATTATAAATATATCTTTATTATGCTTTGCCGACTGCTTTCAGCGCAAAAGCATAGGTGTATGCCACTTCTTCTAGCCGAGAAAACCGACCCGATGCACCGGCATGGCCCGCATCCATATTGATGCGGAAAAGCACAGGATGATCATCGGTTTTCAGTTCACGCAGCTTGGCAACCCACTTGGCAGGCTCCCAATAGGTGACGCGAGGATCTGTCAGGCCGGCAACCGCCAGAATGCGCGGATAGGCTTGAGCCGTTACGTTGTCGTAAGGCGAGTAAGCCGCGATCGTGCGATAATCAGCCTCAGAGGCGATAGGATTGCCCCATTCCGGCCATTCAGGTGGCGTGAGAGGCAGCGTGTCATCCAGCATCGTATTGAGCACATCAACAAACGGTACTTCAGCGATGATGCCGCCAAAGGCTTCTGGTGCCAGATTGGCAATCGCGCCCATCAGCATGCCGCCTGCCGAACCGCCATGAGCAACAATACGATCATGGCTGGTGAAGCCCTCGCTAACGAGGTGTTTTGCAGCAGCTATAAAATCGGTAAACGTGTTTGTCTTTTTTTCACGCTTGCCGTTTTCATACCATGCGAAGCCTTTGTCCTTGCCGCCGCGAATATGTACGATGGCATACACGAAGCCTCGGTCAACCAGAGATAGTCTTGATGTGCTGAAGCTTGCAGGCATGCTCATGCCATAGGAACCGTAACCATAAAGCAGGCACGGTGCCGATCCATCGAGCTTCGTATCTTTGTGATAGATCAGCGATACTGGAACCAGTTCACCATCTTTGGCAGGCGCAAGAACACGACGCGTGACATAATCTGAAATGTTATGGCCGGAAGGGACTTCCTGCGTTTTAAGCAGTACGCGCTCACGCGTGTTCATATTATAATCGAAAAGCTGCTCAGGCGTGGTCATCGAGGAATAGGAGAAGCGGATCACATCCGTATCGTATTCCGCGCTTCCATGCAGACCGAGTGAGTAGGCTTCTTCATCAAACGCAATGGCGTGCTCTTCGCCGGTTTTGCGGTCGCGGATCACAATACGCGGCAGGCCGTTATCGCGTTCCATCCAGACGAGATGATTTTTATAAGCGCCGTGTGACAGGATCAGGCGTCCCGGAACATGGGCGACAAGTTCTTCCCAGTTTTCCGGCTGCGGTGCGGATGCAGGTGCGCGCATGATCTTAAAGTCTTTAGCGCCATCGATATTCGTCAGAATGAAGAATTCATCACCACCGGGTGCAATATCGTATTCGACACCTGCTTTACGCCCCATAACGAGCTGCGGTTTTGCCACAGGATCATTTGCGGGCAGCATCCAGGACTCAGACGTTTCATGGTCGTGAATGTCGATGAAGATGAAATCATCGAGTGGAGAACTGCTGATTCCAACAAAGAAACCAGGGTCTTTTTCTTCAAAGATCAGCTTGTCCTGTGACTGATCGGTTCCGATCAGATGATAGAAGACTTTGGACGGGCGGTGGTTTTCATCAAGCAAAGTATAGAAAAAGCCTTTGCTGTTTGCGTCCCAGCTGCCGCCGCCATTGGTATCCGTAAGGACATCTTCGAGATCCGACATCTTTTCGAGATCGCGAACTCTGAGTTTGTAAAATTCAGATCCCTTGTCGTCATAGCCCCAGATCAAACGACTATGATCGGGTGAGTGATCGGCAGATGCGAGACGGAAATAGGCTTTATCTTCAGCCTCTTTATCGCCGTCGAGAAGAATTGTTTCCGTGCCACCATCGCGCGGTGTGCGGATGAAATATGGCTGCTCGCCCCCGGTCCGGTAGGACATGCCGTAAGCATATGGACCATCCTTCGACGGAACTGACGAGTCGTCTTCCTTAATGCGTCCGCGCATCTCGGCGAAAAGCTTCTTCTGAAGTGCGTCTGTGTCCTGCATCAAGGCCGTTTGATAGGCGTTTTCAGCATTCAGGTGTTCACGAATTTCAGGTGCCAAAACGGAAGGATCTTTGAATACTTCCTGCCAGTTGTCAGCGCGCAGCCATGCATAGTCATCGGTGCGGGTAATACCGTGGCGCGTATCACTTGCTGGATGCTTTGGTGCTTTGGGCGGGGTCGGAAAACTCTTATCGTGGGGCATGTAATATCCGTTAAAAAGCGAACGAAATCAGTCCGAACCGTTAAACCGGTCCAGACTGTCAAAAACAACAATTAGTCCTGATCGAAGATCAATGCGTTACCATTCATGCAGTAACGCAGACCTGTTGGCGGCGGACCATCAGGAAAAACGTGTCCCAGATGTGCATCGCAATCCGAACAGCGAATTTCTGTGCGGTTCATGCCATAGGAATGATCTTCAACTGCGAAAACTGCATCGGGTTCGATTGGTTGGTAAAAGCTAGGCCAACCGGTTCCAGACTCGTACTTCGTCTCCGACTTATAAAGCGGCTTATCGCAGCACACGCAGCGATAAATTCCATGGAGTGAACTATCAAAGTTCGGGCTGGAGAAGGCGCGTTCAGTCCCATGCTGGCGAGTGATCTGATACTGAATGGGCGTGAGCTGCTCACGCCATTCTGCATCGGTTTTAATGACTTTCAGGTGGCGGGTCTGATCAGTGGAATTAGACATTTGTTTCTCCTGTGAGTGGAGCCTAGCAGTTTTGATGATTACATGATCATTTGAATGAGGCGGAACAAGGGGTGCCGCACCTTCCTATCATACAAAACTACAAGCGAATTGTTTGATCAAACTGTAGCAACACCTTTTCCAAAATGGATATATTGCAGATTTGATGTACGTCACTCAATGTACAGGTAAAACTTTCGTGTAGATCGATGGCCTTTAAAGGTAACTTGTATATATATTTGATGTAGCTACTGAAATTGAGTTTATTGATATGAATATATTCTGATTTCGCCTTTTTGTTGCCTTAGTCATTGATCATGATTTTCCCCAATTAATATGGTTGTTTTAGCTAGTGTTAAAAAGCTTATCGAAAAAAAAGATTGATTATGTTTGTCTTGTAAACTAAGGAAGCGCTACAGACAATCTATCACCTTTCCCTCAACTTTACGAATACAGCATCAAGCCAATTAGGGCGCCATCTATTGATGACAGTCTTTTTGGAAATTCAATTGCGCATAAATCGGAATTTTATTTGCTTGCTTAAGAAGAATTTCGTTCTTTTAATGTAAAGTGGTTTGACAATTCTATTGCAAATGACACTATTCATTGTTATTTGCGACACGGGCTAATGTTGGGCAGGGAAAAGAATTCGAGCAAGCCAGCCCCAGATTTTTGGGTGCTGTAGTTTGCCTGATATAAAGAACGACTATAAAGGAAAAAAAATGGAAAACCCTGAAATCTACGACGAGAGCGCAGAATTGCTGCTCAGCCTGACTGCTGAAGTTGTTGCCGCTTATGTTGGAAATAATTCTATTCGCGCAAGTGAACTGCCTCTCCTGATTTCAGAAGTACATTCTGCTTTCAAGAGCAATGTTGTTCGTGAAGAAGCGCCTGTTGTCGTTGAAAAGCCAAAGCCGGCTGTAAACCCGAAGAAGTCGGTTCATGACGATTACATCATCTGCCTTGAAGACGGTAAGAAGTTTAAGTCGCTCAAGCGTCACCTGATGACTCACTATAGCATGTCTCCTGAACAGTACCGCGAAAAGTGGGATCTTGATCCTAACTATCCAATGGTTGCTCCAAACTACGCAGCAGCACGTTCGCGTCTTGCAAAGAAGATGGGTTTGGGCCGTAAGCCTAAGGACGCATAATTTACCGATAGTTTTATCGGATACTTCTTTTGCTATGAAGACAAGTTGATTATAGCCCGGCGCTCTTGTGTCGGGCTATTTTATTTGAACTTAGCTATTTTTTTAGAATTATCGAAAATGAGTAGCATGTCTTAATTGGCTGTTTGATCTCATAATAACTGTTCTGCCCAATAACCTGTCGAGAGCCTGCTTTAAGGCGATATGCCTATTAAGATCATAGCTCCAATGACCGCTGACACCTTTCAGCCGCTCTCGTTCTATAAGCCGGGTAAGTCTATTTTCTGCTCGATTTTTCTCGTCTTTTGAAGCGTTTAGCAGCGTATCCATATCGATACCCGCTATGATCTGTAGCGCAACGCGCTGCATTGCCCCCATCCGTTCTTCATTACGTTTTGTAATAAACTCTTTGCAGGAATTACGAAGCGTGAGTTCCATTATCTATCTTCCACTTGTCGCACTCTTTCTGGTGACAGAATGGCAGACGCTTTTGAGGTGTGGATAAAATTCCTATAATTTCGTAATGAGCTGATGGTTGATGAAAATATGCTATGAATAAACTTATCCCCGCTTGCAAATTCCTCATTATAAGAACATATTCCTATAACGGTGAGGAAAGATGAATGTCTCTGAAAACTCCGGATATCATCCATACCCGCGCAGAAGCTGTTGAGGCTTTAAAGGTCATTGCAGCGCGACACGGACGAACACTGAAACTGGATAATTCTGGTCCGGTTCTGGGGCGCAGGTGCCAGGAAAAGAATATTGAGATCTGCGAAGCGTTGATAGACATGTTGTCTGCCTATTTCGGCGTTAGTGGTACTGAGTTGCGTTCGCCTATGCGATGCAGACGGGACGTCGCACAGGTACGACAGTTGGGCATGTATATCGCGCATACCTCTTTCGGCATGGTGATGGGTGAAGTGGCAGTTGGCTTCTCGCGAGAGCGCACGACGGTCATGTATGCGTGCCATCTCGTTGAAGATCGGCGAGATGACCCGGATTACGATGCGGTCGTTTCCGCATTGGAAAAACTCGTTAACGTTGGATTCTCGGATTGGAGGATTGCAGCTTGAGTGAAATGTATTCGACGTCCGAAGCAAGAATCATCCGTTTTTTGAAACAGGGTGGATGTGAAGTTCAGGATTCTGTGCGTGACACCCATGTTTTGCTTGTGGCTGATCACGGTACAATTGCAGCAACGCGTAATGAACTTGATGTGATGCAAAAAAGTGGCGTTTTGCTGTGTAGCGACGGTCGGCTTGTACTTGCGTCTCAAGCACGAAAGAGCGCTGAGAAAAAGCCAGCTAACGCGCGGAAAACTGAAACTATAGAGCTTGAATATGGTGAGAAGGTTGAAATTAATCCTTCTGAATCGCCATTGGCGAAGCTTTTCAGGCTTCGCAATGGTGCAGGTATAAGCTTTATTTCTGAGGATGAGTTTCGGGCAGGAGAACGGCTGCGTTCAGATTTCACACGGGGGGCGATGATGCCTTCGATTTCAGCGCGGTGGGATGTGGGCGTTGGTAATTCCACGCGTTCGGGGCCGGGAGGTATGGCTGAATTCACAGATATCGCGCTGGCAAGCCGGATGCGTGTCGAGCGCGCTTTAGAAGCCGTTGGACCTGAACTAAGCGGCGTGCTTATAGATGTGTGTTGCTTCTTAAAGGGGCTGGAACTCGTGGAACGCGAGCGCCAATGGCCAGTTCGTTCCGGAAAAATGTTGCTCAAAATGGGGCTTTCGATGCTGCATCGGCATTATAATCCGCATTCAGGCAAGGAATCCCGCTCCACGGGTATTGTTCACTGGGGGGCAGAGGATTATCGCCCGGCAGCACGTCCACGGCAAAATTGATTGCTGCGATGCTTTTTCACCACATTGACCCCGTCAACAGTTTGAATAACAAAGTCATTCTGACGGGGGAATTATGCCTAGTACTCGCGATAAGCTTAAAAGTATTTTATCAAAGTTGGATGCACGTACCGCCAGCGAGCGTGTTTTCAGTACCATGTATGCTGGCACAGCTACTACAGAAGCCAGTGCTTCTGACGAGCGGCGTGATAGTGGGCGGCTGATCGGTCCGCTGGATGGTCGGATCATATCGATCAAAGACCTGTTCGATATCAAAGGCGAGCCGACACTTGCGGGTTCTGTTGTACGCAAAACTGCCGAGGTCGCGAGCGAAGACGCCGTAGTTGTCGAGCGTTTAAGGGCTGCGGGCGCAGTTATTATCGGCAAAACGCATATGACTGAGTTCGCGTTTACAGCTGTCGGCTTAAACCCGCATTATGGCGTGCCAGCCAATGCGATTGATCCTCTACGTGTGCCGGGCGGCTCATCTTCGGGGGCTGCGGTGTCGGTGGCCGAAGGAACCAGCGAAATCGCTATCGGTTCTGACACAGGCGGATCGGTGCGAATTCCGGCAGCGCTCAATGGACTGGTTGGATTTAAGCCGACTGCAAGTCGAATTCCGCTGCTCGGTGCTTTTCCATTGGCGCCTTCGCTTGATTCGATTGGCCCAATTGCCAGAACTGTCTCAGGTTGTATTCTTGCCGATGCTATTATGGCGGGAGACGAACCGGTTTTACCAATGCCAATAGCTTTGGACAGATTAACGGTTGGCTTGCCTGAAGGTATGCTGCTAGCCGATATGGAATCCGAGGTTTGTGATGCTTTCAAGCGCGGCCTTAAGATGCTTCAGGGTGCAGGTGTTCGGATCGTTTCATTCGAGCTGAATGATCTTATTCTTGAATTGCGGAAGGCTGCTTCGATTGGCTCGATTGCGGGCCTTGAAGCGAGCCATATCCATGCGGATACATGGTTGAAAGATCCAGACGCTGACGTCGACGAACGTGTGAAGCATACACTCGCAAAACGTCTTAAAGTGTCCGCGAAAGACTATCGGGGTCTTATGCAGACGCGGCAAACATTGATTGCCGAAATGAATCGGCGGCTTGCAGGTATAGATTTTCTGGTAACGCCGACAACACCAATCGTTGCACCGACCATTGCATCGGTTATTGACGACGCGGTGGAATATGAGCGCGTTGAAGGGTTACTCTTGCGCAATACACAGATCGCTAACCAGTTCGATCTTTGCAGCGTTACGCTGCCGATGCCTGTAACAGGGCTGCCAGTGGGACTTATGCTAACGGCGCGCAATGGCTCGGATAAGGAGTTGCTCGCCGCCGCACTTTCTGTCGAAAAGCTATTAAGCTGACGCTTTAAGCGCTTCCGCATCGCGGCGGATACGCGCCACCATTGATCGCAGTCCATTGGAGCGCTGCGGTGTCAGATGTTCGTCCAGCCCCAGTTTCTTGAGAACCTCTTCCGGATCGGATGCCACGATTTCGGAAGCTTTGCGCCCTGAATAAAACGCGAGCACGATGGCAACCAGTCCACGCACGATATGCGCGTCGGAATCACCGAGAAAGTCGATGACTGGGTCAGAACCTTCATGAGGAATGGTTTTGAGCCAGACCTGACTGACGCAACCCTGTACTTTGTGAGCGGCATCGCGAGCATCGTCAGGATAGGCAGGGAGTTCTTTCCCTAGATCAATCACATAGCGATAGCGATCTTCCCAATCGTCGAGAAATTCGAAATCGGAAATAATGCTGTCGATTGTCGTGGTCATGATATCTGCTCAAATTGGGTCACGGTTCGCTTGCCTATATAAGGACAAAGCGCGCGAACGTCACCCCAAACCGTCAATTGCGAGAGGGAATTGCGCCGGTTGTCGACCGATCAAGTGCGCGAAGTGCTTCGGCGCGCGGGGTAGGAATCGGAATTTTCGAAATCGTATGCTGCGTTGGCTGAGCCATAGGTTCCGGTGAGGCTGGCGTTCCGTTTGGAGGCTTTGTGCCAAAACGGTCGCTCAGATATTCAAGTACACCGCCAGTGCGCTCCACTGCGCCGCTTGTGGCACTGGACAGAAAAGATGCGCCGTTTTCGCAAAGTGAAGGATTGTTTACGCAGAGCTTGCCGAGTTCCAGCGCGGTTTTTCCATTGGAAAGCAGCTGGTCTATTTGGCCCGGTTCATTCTGGGATGTCGCACCAACTGGTTTCTGAGTTGTTGTGTTTTCTTCATCCGCAGGAAAAAAGTGCGGCATTATCATAAATGCCAGCGACAGCCAGATTGCGGATTTGATGAGAAAACGGATCATTGCTCTCGAATGTGTTGGCCGGGATTGGCAAAAACATTCTTCACTAAAATTGAAAAGATTCCGTAACCGAGAGAATCAAAGGTTTCAAGTGTCACTACTTGGCTAAGCGGTTCGGCATAGCATTTGTTTCATCCACCTTCTGTTTACCATAGTGGGAAAACTCTGGCTCGAGACTGTCAGATTTTGCATCAATCCGCTCATCGTAGGTTTGTTTTATCGTTTCTTTAAAGCCTCGGCTGCATTCTGCCATTAACAGGCCAATCCCTGATGGATGTGCCGAATGAGTATTGAGTGAGTAGGGCAAGTTGAGCGCCATTCTTTTGAACGCAGTGGAGAAAGCAGGCACGAAAGTGCAGGCGCTTGCGCGTTTTTATGAACGTTTTTGCCAGCGCTGGACTGATCGTTCAGATGCTTCTGCGATTCGCATCGTCGGTTCGTTCATGCTTTTGCCGGTGCTGCTGTTTGTAGCGGTCTGTGCATCGGGTATTGCAAATGACTTTGCGACATCTGCCGTACTTGCAGCAAGTTTCGCAGGCGTTGCGATGATATTCTGCGCTTTGAGCCTGATGGGCGTGAATGCTGCGGTTCTCGGAACGCTGAATTTTGCCGTGTATGGCGCTGGTCTTGGCGCAATCGCAGGACTCACCAATGGCAGCAGCATAGTGCTTTGGGTGATGGCGGCAGCCCTTCCACTAGAAGCATGGCTGGTGAGCCGTAAACCGCTTGCAGCACTCGTAGCTGTTGGTGTTGCGGCACTTATTTTCGCTGTGGGCGGTCTTGCTGTTGCAAGCGTGTCGTCCACTGCGCTGGTCATCTCCCTTGTCTATATAACAAGCCTTATCGCTCGCAGTTCAAAGGTCCGAACGGTGGTGGTTTCGGCTCCGCCGATTGCACAGAAGCCGGTTGTAGCGGCTGGCGATATTCTGATGACACTCGACGCTGAAGGCGTTGTTTCTGAAATCGGAATGGAGTCCGCGGCATCTCTTGGCGTTCAGCCTGCAGCGCTGGAAGGCGTTGCACTGCTTGATCGCGTTCACGTCGCCGATCGCGTCCAATATGTTTCTTTGCTTGCTGATCTGCGCTCTGGTCACAATGCGCGCCCGGCCGATGTACGCCTTCGCACAGTTGAAGATGGCAATACCGTTTTCCTGTCATTCCGCATGGAAGGTGTTGCAAAGAATGGCATCATCACGCTGGTTGGACGTTCGCTGGAAGGTGAGCACCGACTGCTTGAAGAAATTACTGCATTGAAAGCTGAGCTTGAAGCAGAACGCATTGGCAAGGGTCGTCTGCTGGCAACCGTTAGCCATGAACTGCGTACGCCGCTCAATTCGATCATCGGTTTCTCGGATATGCTTACGCATGAAATGGGCTGCCAGTTGCAGGATGAAAAGCAGCGTGAATATGCGGGGCTTATTCATAAGTCGGGCCATTATCTGCTGGAACTGGTCAACTCGGTTCTTGATAATTCCAAGCTTGAAACTGGTACTTACCGGATTGAACCGCAGAGCTTTGCTTTCCGTGAAGCCGCTGATTTGTGCGCGTCGGTTATGCTGCCACAGGCCGAAAAGAAGAGCATCGCTTTCTGCCATCGCGTGAATGCGACGACTGGTGATGTGGTCGCTGATCGCCGTGCGGTTCAGCAGATTTTGCTCAATCTGGCAGCCAACGCAGTGAAGTTTACGCAGTCGGGCGGTTGCGTCACCATCGATGCATCGCGTGTTGTGATTGATGGACGGCCGCAGCTCGAAATCATTGTCGCAGATACAGGAATCGGCATTGAGCCGGAAGATATGCAGCGCATCGGATCGCCATTCGTGCGGGCCGATAATCAATATACGCGCGCGCAAGAGGGAACAGGCCTTGGCCTTTCGGTGGTCCGGGGATTGGTAGAGCTTCACCAGGGCTCGATGAATATTAAAAGTTGTGTGGGCGAAGGAACAGTTGTGACTGTCCTTCTGCCGGTGGCAGGCCCACAGAAACTATTTGATCAGGATTCTTTGGGAGAAGAAGACGAACAGCAACTTGGCACGGTCATCGACATGCACCGTCACCAGGGAGAACGGAACAATGAGTGGCACAAAGACGAAAACCGTGAACAGAGCCAGAAGCGGATCGACGCGCAAGCCCGCAAAACGGCCTAGTCTCGGACGTCGTCTGCTTCAGGTCTTTTTCAGTTCGGCTTCGGCGCTGGCGATGTTCGCTGGCAACTTTATCGTGCGCAATCCTGTGCTGACTGGAGGCGCAACGGCCTTTGCAGTCGTGATGGGCTTTGTTTCGGCCAATGCGCTTTGGTATCAGCCTGAAGCGCATAATGCTGTCTTCTTCAAAACGCGTACGGATTTTGTCTTCAAGGCGACGCCGCGCGCCTATTTGCCCGGAACCGCTCCTGAACATAAGCAGGAAGCGACAGAAAACGTTCAACCTGTTGAAACGCCAACACAAAGTCAGACAGAAACAGCTGAGATTTCGCCGGATCGCTTGCAGCTGACGGGCTCAATCGATGAAATGCTGCCAGCACTCGCACCCAATGCGGATGTTGAAATTGCTCGTTTGCAACAACGATTGCTGACGCTTGGTATCTATCAAGGTGCTGTTGACGGCTTTACAGGCCCGCAGACGCGTGAAGCTATCGAACGCTGGCAGGCATTGCAGAAAAAGGTCGGAGCGCCGGCGCAAAACGGTGCAGTTGCGGCACCGAAAGAAGATGATGTTGCGAAGCTTATAGATACGGCAGTGCCGACACCACGGCCTCAGCCCGCAGTTTTAAAGGTCGAAACACCTGCGAAGCGTGCGCCTGATCTGGCGTCTCTGGAAAGCAAACCCGCGCAGCCGAAGAAGCAGCCAGTCGAACTGGCCGCATTTCAACCGCAGGCGAAGATTTCTTCGCAGGACATTGTCCGCGTTCAGGCTGGCCTTAAGGCGTTTGGCAATGAAATGGTCAGCGTTGACGGTGTTCCGGGTAAATCGACACAGGATGCAATTCGCGAGTTTCAGAAACTGTTCAAATTGCCTGTAACTGGCGAAGTTGATGCTGCTTTGATTTCTAAAATGCGCGAAATTGGCCTGATCAGCTGATACGGGATAAGCTATGCGCCTGACATCGGATTTCTGGGTTTCTGCTCTGCTCCGCAAAGTGCAAGGAGACGGCGGCTTTGCCTATCTGGCGCGTCGCGGTTCTAAGGAAGCGGGAGCGATTTTCATTAAGATCAGCTCACGCTTTGGCACCTGTGATCTTTATTCACCAGCGCCGCAGACTTCTTATGAAGAAAATAGCGATGGTGAACGCATGTTTTTGCGCATTCTTCATGATGTCGATGATCTTAAAGTCAGTGAGCGGATGGAACGGGAAACCCGTTTTGATCCTGATCTCTGGCTGATTGAGTTGGAAGATGTAGCCGATCCGACCAATCTTTTCTCAGTCGCTTTGGATGATTTATAGGCTGGTTCGAATGGAGGCGGAATCGACATCCGCAGCTGTAACCATCTCACGCAATTTGCTGCGCAATGCTTTCGACATGTCGTCAGCCTTCCAACGACGGACGAGCATGACAGCTTTTTCCTGATCGATAGAGCGGTAAATCTGAATAAATTCACGCAATCCGTCACGGTCGGCAACAACTGGTCCGAGGATTGCGGACATGATCATGAAACATTCGGATGCGGACATGCCGAGCGCACGCAAGGCTATCGGCAAATGCGAATCTGGCCACTTTCCGATAATGCGGTCAGCACGATCAAAAGATACATCCAGCGAATCAGCAAGAGCCGTGCGGAAAATCTGATCATCAATCAGAAGCGCCGTATCGATCAGGTGTTCCGGTGTCGCAAGTGTGCCGGGATTGAAAAAAGAGGCTTGTGGCGCTTCTTCGGTCGCGTGTTCATCCTCATCGACTTCCGAAAAGCTGACCGACTTACCCGTTTCAATGCCAGCAAGGTTCTCTTGTAAAGCAAGCAAACGGTCGATCACGGCATCACTGAAGCTTCGCAACACACCTTTGAGCAGAGGGTCATCCGACTGCCTGCGTGCGATGGCACGGGCATGGGCGAGGCCATTTTTGCTGATAATATCGAGAAGGTCTTGGGGTCTTAGAGTTGCTGAGCGTAGCAGAACTGGCGCAGATATTTCGACAGGCTCATTCGCCAGAGCGAGGACCAGACGCCGCGGCGCATCTTCGATTTGTGCGATTGCATTGGCTGCTTGTCGCTTGCCACGCAAAGTCGCGCGATCAAGAAGCGGGAATGCGAGATCTTCAAGCTGATGTGCGTCTTGTCTTCCGGGGCGTGTCAGTGAGGCGAACGCAGCTATTGCAGCGACCAGAAGGTCGTCCGCTTTGCTGCCATCAGCTCTCGAATTTGACTGGTTCCGATTGCCTGAAATCTCTTCCAGGACGCGGAACTGATCGTTTGTCACGCAGGGTACTCCGGTAGGCTAAAACTATGAACGCGGCCTGCCGCATGTCGGCATCATGGATAATAATTATGAAGCCTTAGCAACTCATTAACCGTGCGCGAGAAAGTGTCTGTTTTGAGGCAGTTAACTGCCTTCGTAAGTTGAACAACGCGCTTGATTGAAGAAACTTTGCAGCTGCTGGTTCCAACTTTCATCAGGAAGGAAGCTGCGTAGAACAACTGCACCTTCGCTAATATCCTGTTCGATAATGATCGACCGACCATCATTCTGAACGCCTTCTGAGCGCAGCGCAGCAATACCAATTGGATCAGCAATAATCAGATCAAGCTGACGGTCACCGGCAACACTGTCATTCAAACTGTAAAGATTGTCGCCATTCGGTGCATAAATGGATAGTGACCAGAAGGGCAGGTTACCTTTCGTCGTGATATGCACAGGTCCATCTGTCAAATCAAACCGGCACGCGGCCTGCCGCATCAATGGATCCTGATCACTCACAAGGCCGGATGTTTCGGAAAGAACATGGAAGCGATAGGCGTCACCAAGCGCTTCAAGATGTGACCACGCGTTTTTGCTCGAATAGAACGGAACCAGCAGCAAGACGGCGATATGCACAATCGCCGCACCAACCACACCAAGAAGAAGCAGGCGCAGGACTTTAGCCACGGCACGCCTCCGTGTTCGCAAGAGGCGTGATGCGCGGCATAACAAGATCAACCAGACCGGAAGAACTGGCGGCAGGCGTATCATAGAGTGTCATGACCAACACAAAATTGCCTGCGCCTTCAACGGGTAACCAGTTGTCAGGGCTGGCATCGGGGCTGATGGTAATTTTCACGCTGCCGTCGTGTTCATATAGCACCTCGCGCGAGTGCAAGGCTGGTTGTAAACCCACGCGTGGTTTTATCGGTTCAAGATCGGTATTGGCCGGATAGAGTGTCCAGAACCTTGCAGAAGGCGTGAAACCGCTCAATCTATAGCTGCATCCCCGGCGCAATTCGCGTCCATTACTATCTCGCCGCGCATAAAAGGGAAGGCCCTCGGCGGTGCCTAGCGCGAGATAGGCTTTGCGTGCTGCACGGGCTTTCGAGTAAGGGTCTGCATCTGTGGTGCCAGCGGCTGGATAAGCATTCCACGCGCCAAGTTGCAATTCGCCAAAACCATCAAAATGATCCAGCGCGTAATCGGTTGCCCATATGCCACCACCAAGCGCAATGACGAGTACCGTAATGACTTTGAGGATTGTTTTCAGCATTCTGATCTCAAAGTACCGATACTTTACTGCGTGCGGCAAGGGCAGGAACCGGCGGTGCATCACGCAAAGCGTCGCTCAGTTCTTTAAGCGTTTTGGTAGCAACGGGCGACAGCACGCGTGGAGCTGCCGACATGGTTTCTTCTGGCTTGTCTGTTGCTGCAACTTTCGGTTCGGTTGATTTGGCAGGCGCCGGGAAGGCGGGCGTGATACCGGGGATCGGCTTTAATTCGATGTTCTGATGAGCATAATTCATCATCCGCTGCCACGCCATTGCAGGTAGCACACCGCCAGTCAGTTCCTTCATCGGGGTGAAATTATCGTTACCAAACCAGACAGCAGCCGTAAAATTGCCGGTAAAGCCAACAAACCATGCGTCACGATAGTTCTGTGTCGTGCCGGTTTTGCCGCCAACGCGTGTCATTGGCAACGCCGCGCGTCGCGCTGTCCCGCGTTCCGGCACTTGCACCAGCATCGAATTCATCTCGAAGGCTGCTTTTTCAGACAATGCCCGGTGCGGCTTTGGTGCATCGCGTGAATAGTCCCACAGGACTTTGCCTTCCGACGAAATAATCTGAGTGAAGGCATGGCGATTGCCAGCCATCCCGCCATTTGGAAAGACATTAAAGCCGGTCGCCTGATCCATCACGGTCATTTCAGAGGTGCCGAGTACCATGGTTTTATGTGAGGAAATGTTTGATTCCACACCCATCGCTTTGGCCAGCGCAACAATGGGCGCAGTTGTCAGATGATCCTTGGCAAGACGAACTGGAACAGAATTGAGCGATCGTACAAGTGCTGTGGTCAGATCGACGCGCCCGGCAAAGCTGCGGCCATAATTACGAGGTGCCCAGTTGCCCCAGCTGACGGGTGCATCGGAAACAATGGTATTCGGCGTCAGTCCTTTTTCCATAGCAGCGGCATAGACATAGGGCTTGAAGGATGACCCGGCCTGACGCAGTGCTTTGGTTGCGCGGTTGAACTGGCTTTCGCCATAGTCGCGACCGCCGACCAGTGCTCGCACCGAACCATCATTGGCGATCACGACTGTGGCAGCTTCAGAAACATTATAGTCTTTGCCATTCTGGCGCAGGTAAAATTCGAGCGATTCTTCTGCAGCTTTTTGTAGATTCCGATCCAGCGTCGTGCGCACGGTCAGCGTATGATATGGGAGGTGCCCCGCAACTTTCTTCACTTCATCAAAAGCGAAGTCGAGGAAATAGTCCGGGCTTTCATTCTTGGCGCGGTCGATGATGCTGGCTGGATTGCGGCGCGCAACGGCAACCTGTCCGTCGCTCATGAAGCCGCTTTCAACCATGTTTGAGAGTACAACATTGGCGCGCGCGCGTGCCGCTGGCAGATTGACATGCGGGGCAAATTTCGCGGGCGCTTTGAACAGGCCTGCAAGCATAGCGGCTTCTGCCAGCGACACATCCTTAACGTTCTTGCCAAAATAAAACTCCGATGCGGCAGCAATCCCGAATGTGCCGCCACCCATATAGGCGCGATCGAGATAGAGCTGGAGTATCTCTTTTTTGCTCAGATTGCTCTCAAGCCAGATCGCAAGAAACGCTTCTTTGATCTTGCGCTCAATGGTGCGTTCATTGGAAAGAAACAGATTTTTGGCAAGCTGTTGGGTGAGCGTAGAGCCGCCCTGAACCACGCCATTGGCGCGCAGATTTTGGCTCAGCGCACGGCTCAGCCCCCAAAAATCGATGCCATAGTGATCAAAGAAACGGCGATCTTCCGTGCCAAGAACGGCCTTGATGACATGATCCGGCAATTCATCAATCGGTACAGCCTGCCGGTGCAGGATACCGCGTTGTCCCAGTTCATTGCCATACCGATCAAGAAAGGTGACGGCATAATCGTCCTGCGCACGCCAGTCTTTTTTTGTTTCTTCAAATGCGGGCAAAGCCAGGGCAAGCATTAGAACAGAACCAATGACGCCCAGCGTAAAGCCTTCATCCAGAATTTCGACAACGAAACGTCGGAAGCCACGAACACGGAATTTTCGTGAGAAAATTGTGATGTTTTCCCACCATTCGCGAGCATAAAAGCGTAGATTATAAAGGCCGGAATCGATCCATGCATCAAGGCCGATAAGGCGCGAAACCCTGAAGGGCTTGCGCCCTTTATTTTCAGAATCTTCATCAGTCTTGTTACGCATGAACTCTACTTTTTAATCGTAAAAGTTGCGAGACGAGCAGAACCTGCCACTTAATCATATCAGATAATTAAGCCATAACTCATGTTAATTCGTAAACGAATTTCAGAAAGTCACACAAGAAAAAAATCTTAAATAGGAAAATAGTCCTTGACGGCGTAACGGTGCTTTGCTATCAATCAGGTACAGTCAGAAAAGTGTGACTGATCTGGATGAGAGCTTTAGTATCCCCGGCTTTCATCCTTATTGCAAAACCCCGGAAGCATCATGCTTTCGGGGTTTTGCATGAGAAAGACTAAGTTAGCGGAAGTTGCCGTTGAAAACGCGAAAAATGGACGAGCGCCGGGAGGCGCGGGTCAGGCTGGCTTTTTGCCTGCAAATGAAACACGACATCGTTTCGGCTGAGATTGCCGAGGTGATGGGATATACAGAAAAACAATATCTTCAGTGGCTGAAGGTTATTGGTCGCGATGAGAAAGCACTCATCAAACCCTCAGCCGCTGACACCGCTCTGCAACGATTGCAGAGCGAACTCAACAAGCTGATCGATGCTGAGGAATTGCCGGATAAGGGCAAGGCTGAAGCTTTGATGGCTTTGGCCAAGGCCGTGAAAACCGTGGGTGAGCTTGCGACTGAAACGGGTGCCGTCGAAACCAGTAATGACACTGGGCTGGTGGGCCTTGTTGAGGTCAAAGCGGCGCTTGCTCGTATAGATAGGAGAATTAACGAACTTGCAAAAAGGCGCGCACGGGAAATCCTGGGCGGCGGACTTGACGCAAAATCAGATCATGGCACTGGACAGCGAGTGGTTGTTCAAGGCGCGTGATGCGCAATTACCACCGTCTGGCCACTGGCGGACATGGCTTATTCTGGGTGGTCGCGGATCGGGGAAAACGCGGGCAGGGGCCGAATGGGTATCGGGAATGGCATTGGGGCTTGCGCCATTTTCTTCGCGACATTGCGGGCATATTGCACTGGTGGGCGAAACTTTTGCCGATGCCCGTGAGGTCATGGTGGATGGTCCCTCCGGCATATTGTCGGTCTCACGATTGTCGCGGCCACGCTATGAGGCGACACGGCGGCGACTGCTCTGGGATAATGGCGCTGTGGCGTCACTTTATACGTCGGAAGATCCAGACGGGTTACGTGGACCGCAGTTTGATGCCGCATGGTGTGACGAACTGGCAAAGTGGAAAAACCCGCAAGCCACATGGGATATGTTGCAGTTTGGTCTGCGATTGGGGAGCTTTCCGCGTCAGGTGGTGACGACAACCCCTCGCGCGGTTCCATTGCTGAAATCATTGATGACCGACAATTCGGTTGCGATGACGCATATGCGAACATCAGAGAATGCCGAGCACCTCGCCAGCGGCTTTATTGAAACGATCAATCAGCGTTATGCGGGTACGCGGCTCGGACGACAGGAACTCGACGGCGAATTGATTGAAGAACGCGCAGGAGCCTTGTGGTCGCGTGAGCGGATTGAGCAATGTTTTGAACAGTCTGCTCCTGAGCTGATCCGTATCCTCGTGGCGATCGATCCGCCTGCCTCATCGGGTAAGTCATCGGACGCATGCGGCATTGTCGTGGCGGGTATCGACGAAAATGGCATTGCGCATGTGCTGGCGGATGAAAGCATGAGCATGGCTAAGCCGCATCAATGGGCGCGGCGTGCAATTGCGCTTTATCATGAATATGAGGCTGACGCGGTGCTGGCCGAAGTTAATCAGGGCGGCGAAATGGTTGCGGCGGTTCTGGCCGCAGAAGATGCAACGGTTCCCGTGCTGATGCGGCATGCATCGCGGGGCAAATGGCTTCGCGCCGAGCCGGTGGCCGCCCTTTATGAGCAGGGGCGTGTTCGTCATGCGGGGCGGTTTACAGCACTTGAAGATGAAATGTGTGATTTCGCGCCGGAAGGTCTTTCGACGGGCCGTTCGCCGGATCGTCTTGATGCGATGGTCTGGGCGCTGACAGAACTGATGCATGGTGCCGATCGAAAGCCGCGTATCCGGCGTTTCGGATAATTTTTACAATCATTGGAGAGCCGATATATGGCGTGGAACTGGCCGTGGCGCAAAGCTGCCGCGAACGCACCCTCATATGCTGATGCGGGGCGCGAGAAAAAGAGCGCGCAAGGTTTTGTCGCCCTGCATATGGAGCGTGGGCCGTCATGGATTGCCCGGGATTATACTTCGCTCGCGCGTGAGGGCTTCATGCGAAATCCGGTTGCGCATCGCTGTGTGCGCCTGATCGCGGAAGCGGCCAGCAATGTGCCGTGGCTGCTTTATGAGGGCACGACCGAGCATGAAACACACCCGCTGCTCGATCTTATTGCGCAGCCGCAAGGTGGGTTGGATAGCAGCAGCTTCTTTGAGCGGCTTTACGGACACTTGCTGATTTCGGGCAATGCTTATGTGGAGCGTGTCGATCTTCCGAGCGGACGCAGCGAGTTGCATCTTTTGCGGCCTGAAAGGGTGACGCTTGAAACATCGAGCGATGGTTGGCCGCAATCGCTGGTCTATCGCTCAGCCAATACGAGCCGTGTTGTCTCGCTTGCGGGTGCGGCTTCCGCTGGTTTACATCTGAAATTATTTCATCCGCTGGATGATCATTATGGATTTCCGCCCCTTGAAGCAGCCCTAATGGCGCTTGATCTGCACAATGCGGCTGGTGCCTGGAACAAGGCTTTGCTTGATAATTCTGCGCGTCCTTCTGGTGCATTGGTCTATGCGCCGAAAGATGGTGGCAACCTCACAGAAGAGCAATTCGACCGGCTCAAAACCGAGCTTGAAGAAGGCTACACAGGGGCCTCTGGTGCCGGACGTCCGCTGCTACTCGAAGGTGGGCTGGACTGGAAAGCGATGGGTTACAGCCCGCAGGATATGGATTTCATCGAGGCGAAGAATGGTGCTGCTCGCGATATTGCACTGGCATTTGGTGTGCCGCCGATGCTGCTCGGCATTCCAGGCGACAATACTTACGCCAATTACGCAGAGGCCAATCGCGCCTTTTATCGCCTGACTGTGCTGCCGCTGATCAACCGCACGGCAAAGGCTTTCGGGTGCTGGTTGGGGCCGATTTTCGGCAGCGAGCTCAGGCTTGAGCATGACACGGATCGCATCGAAGGCCTGTCGGTGGAACGTGAATCTTTATGGCGGCGCGTCTCTGATGCCTCATTCTTAAGTGACGATGAAAAACGCGATGCGGTTGGCTACCAGCCACGCGCAGAAAGGAGAGTGCCATGAGTAATCTGAGTGAAACCGTGATGACGTCCGATGCTACACTGGTGTGGTTCGCGAAGATTGCCGGGGCGGTCGCCGGTTCTGCCGTGTCGCTTGCTTATATGTTGCCAAATGGCAAGCGTGAGGCTGGTATTCGTTTTGCTGTCGGCATTATCTGCGGCATGGTTTTTGGCGGTGCAGCGGGCGTGAAAATTGCCGAAACACTGTCACTTGAACCGCTGCTTGGTCGTGCCGAGGTGATGCTGATGGGCGCAACCGCTGCAAGTCTTGCCGCATGGTCGGTGCTTGGCATTCTCAAGCGTTTTGCCGAACGCATGAAACATGCACCGCTTCCCGGTCTCCCACCTTTGCAAAGGAGCCGGAATGATAAAGCTTGAAACCAAGCGCGCATCATTGGCGCTCGAAGAGATCGAAATCGACGGCAGTTTTTCAGGCTATGCCAGTGTGTTCGGCTTAGCTGATCTTGGAAATGATGTGATCGAAAAAGGCGCTTTTGCAAAGTCGCTTGCATCCCGAAAATCTTCTGGAGTGCGTATGCTCTGGCAGCATGATGCGGCTGAGCCGATTGGCGTCTGGACGGATGTTCGTGAGGATGCACGCGGTCTTTATGTCGAGGGCAGACTTGCCAAAGGTGTTGCACGCGCTCGCGAAGCACTGGAACTGATGCGGGCTGGTGGACTGGATGGTTTGTCGATTGGCTTTCGCACCATCAAAGCACGCAATGATGCGCGCACAGGGCTACGACATATAACCGAGGCCGACCTTTGGGAAATTTCTGTGGTCACGTTTCCGATGCTGCCACAGGCGCGGATCAATAATCTCAAGGCGGATTTGCCGACAGTCAGAGAGTTTGAACGCTGGCTCACGCGGGATGCGGGGCTGAGCCGTTCTGCTGCACGTCTGGTTATAGCCAAAGGCTATTCAGCGCTTGCAGCCTTACAGGGCCAGGACGGGCGGGACGCTTTCCGGGCTGATGATGCAGCGCTTGCGCAGCGTATGCGCGCCGCCTGCAAGATGATGTCACTTAACTAATCAGGATCAAAAATGGAAAAAAATCATGCAATCCCGCTCGAAACCAAGAGTGTGGAAACGAAGGCGCTTGGGAACAACGGCGATGTGTCGGAAGCTTTTGACGAATTCATGACTGCTTTCTCGGCTTTTCGTGAAGCCAATGATGAGCGTCTGAAAAAGGTCGAAAAAAGTGCCGATGTCGATGTGCTGCTGCGCGACAAGGTTGATCGTATCAATCGTGCACTCGACGAACAGAAGCAGGCGCTTGACCAGTATGTGCTGAAAAGCGCGCGCCCGCAGCTTGGCAAGGGTAATGCTATCGTTGATGTCGAGCATAAACAGGCTTTTGACGGCTATGTTCGCCGTGGCGACGAACAGGCTCTGCGCGGCGTTGAGCAGAAGGCGCATTCCTATGCATCCGGCCCTGATGGTGGCTATCTGGTGCCAGCGGAACTTGAAACCGAAATTGGTCGTCGTCTGGCCGTACTCTCGCCGATCCGTGGCATTTCCAGTGTCCGTCAGGTTTCCGGTGCGGTGCTGAAAAAGCCGTTTTCGGTGAGTGGTCCGGCAACGGGCTGGGTCGGTGAAACCGATGCACGTCCACAGACAGCTTCAGCAAAGCTCGCGGAACTCCAGTTTCCGACCATGGAAATCTACGCCATGCCCGCGGCAACAGCCTCACTGCTCGACGATGCAGCCGTGAATGTGGAGCAGTGGATTGCCGAAGAAGTGGAAGCAGCCTTTGCCGAGCAGGAAGGTGCTGCATTCATCACCGGCAATGGTCTCAATAAACCGATGGGTTTTTTGAGCTACAGCACGGTTGAGGATGCAAGCTGGGAGTGGGGCAAGATCGGCCATATTGAAACGGGTGTTGCGGGAGCGCTACCTGCTGCCGATCCATCCGATAAGCTTATCGAACTCATTTATGCGTTGAAGGCTGGGTATCGCCAGAACGCCAATTTCGTGATGAACCGCAAGACCCAGAGCGTACTTCGTAAGCTCAAAGATGCCGATGGTAATTACCTCTGGCAGCCGCCAGCGGCTGTTGGTGAAAAGGCATCGCTGATGGGCTTTGGTCTGGTGGAAGCCGAACACATGCCAGACATTGCAGCCGACGGAACGCCGATTGCTTTTGGTGATTTCGAGCGCGGCTATCTGGTGGTGGATCGCATCGGTGTACGCGTGTTGCGCGATCCATATTCTGCAAAGCCATATGTCCTGTTCTACACCACCAAGCGCGTGGGCGGCGGTGTGCAGGATTTTGATGCGATCAAGCTTCTGAAGTTTGCCGCCTGATTTTTTGCAATGCCGCTACATGATCTACCTGCCGGTTTTGGCAGCTAGATTCAATTTGCGAACGCGTTGAATCTCTTTCTGGGGTGCCATGCGTAACTATCTGATTTGAGAGTTATTTAAGGGGAAAATACATGACAATGTTTCTTGTCACGCCGCCGGCGCTGGAGCCGGTGACGATTGCAGATGCACGCGCATTTTTAAGAATTTCGACCGAAAGCGAAGACGAGGTTTTGCGCCGTATCATCAAAACAGCGCGCGAAATGGTCGAGGCAGATACAGGGTTAGCTTTGGTTGATCAAACATGGCGTCTGCGCGTCGATCGGTGGCCGCGTTCAGGTCGTCTGGCGCTGTTCAAATATCCGGTCAAAGTGGTCACGTCCGTTGTCGCATATCGTCCCGATGGCAGCGCGATCAGCATGGAGCCAGAAGAGTTCATGCTCCAGCATGGACGTCGTCCGCAGCGTGTCTACATGGCACAATACCCTGATGCGCAGACCTTCTGCGGTCTGGAGATCGACTTCATTGCGGGCTTCGGTGAAACCGGGGTGGAAGTGCCGGATGCGCTCAAGCAAGCGATCCTGACACTGACTGCATATCTCTACGAAAACCGTGCCGGTCTTGCTGAATCAAAAGCAGAACTGCCAGCCATGGTTGGACAGATGGTCGATAGCTGGCGGCGCATATCTCTATGAACAATGTCCTGTTTATTGATCCGGGGCAGCTCACAGCCGAGCTGGCCCTCGAATCCATGCAGCCAGTTGCTGATGGCATGGGTGGTTATCGAGAGACATGGTCCGAAATTGGAACAGTGTGGGGGCGCATTGAGCCTGTCTCCATCAGTCAACGGGACTTTGGCATTCGCCCGCGCCCGGAAATAACTCATCGTATTCTCGTGCGTTATCGAGACGACATTTCCTCGGACAAACGCTTTCGCAAAAGCGGGCGTATTTTTGTGCTGCGCGCGGTTCACGATGCGGATGAACGGGGGCGGTATCTCATCTGTTTGGCAGTCGAGGAGGGGCGATGAATGTCACGATGAAACTCACCTTCGACGGTCTCATTCGCGCTTTGCGGTTCCAGCAAACGGCGATGCGGGAAGATATTTCTCTCGGGCGGTTGGGCGCCCGACATGAGCGTGAAAAATCAAGCGGGGATCAGAATGAAGAATGGCGCGGCAGCATTGCAGAAAGCACTTTATGACGCCTTGAAGAACGACGAAGAACTCATTGAAACACTTGGCGGCGAGCATGTTTATGATCACGTCCCGCCAAAAACGGCTTTTCCTTACATTACGCTGGGTGAAACGCTTAGCAAGGACTGGAACACGGCAAGCGAACGAGGCGGCGAGCATTTCCTCAATATCCAGATATGGGCGCGCGAAGCAGGGCGCAAACGTGTGCTCGACATTGCCGGACGCATCGCGACACGGCTCGACGAAGAACCGCTCGATTTGGATGGTCATCGCGTCATTAATCTGATGCTGACCGAAGTTCTGGCGCGCAACACAGACGGGTTTGGCAGCTATCTCGGCACCATGCGCTATCGCGCCGTGACAGAACCCGCCAACTAATACTGGAGCAAAACATGACAGCTCAACGCGGCAAGGATATCTTGCTAAAAATTGCGCACGGCACAGGGCAGTTTGAAACCTGCGCTGGTCTGCGCACCAAACGTATCGCTTTCAACACTGAGACCGTCGATGTGACTGATGCAGATGCTGCCGGTCGCTGGCGGCAATTGCTGGCAGGCAGTGGCGTTCAGCGCGCTTCCGTCAGCGGATCCGGCATCTTCAAGGATGCCGTGTCGGATGCGCTGATCCGTAGCGTCTTCTTCAGTGGCGAAATTCGTGAATGGCAGATTGTGTTGCCGGATTTTGGAACGATCACTGGAGCGTTTCAAATAGTTGCGCTGGAATATGGCGGCAATCACGATGCGGAAGTAACCTTTGAAATTGCACTTGAATCCGCAGGGCTGATCACCTTTGGGGAAGCGCCATGATGGTCAATCGCCATCGCGGCGAGGTTGCGGCAAAACTTGATGGACGCGACTGGACTCTCTGCCTGACGCTGGGTGCGCTGGCACAGCTTGAGTCTGCTTTTGAGGCAGACAACCTTTCCGATTTGATTACACGCTTTTCCACCGGCAAACTTTCGGCCTTCGATATGCAACGCATTATCTGCGCGGGCCTGCACGGTGGAGGGCATGATGTGCCGCTTGAAGACGTGGCCGAAATGCGGGCGGATGGTGGTGCAAGCGGTTATGCGCGCATTGTTTCAGCGCTGCTCACCGCCACCTTTGGAACCGCAGAAAGCGATTCTCCTTCAAACCCTTAAGTGCCGCAGTTGAATCATCTCCTTCACGTCAGCCTTTTCCGTGGGAAGAGGTGATGCGTGCAGGTTTTGGTTTGCTGCGGCTTTCCTCAAAAGACTTTTGGGCCATGACCCCACGCGAGCTCGGCGCTGTACTCGGCCCCGTATCGCAGAGCAAAAACGCTCCTTCGCGCGCGACACTCGACGCGCTGATGCATGCCTTTCCCGACAGGTGATTAAACATGACAGATGAAACTGTAACCGTTTCCGTTGAGGCGGATACTAGCGCTTTTGATCGTGCATTGACCGATCTTGAAAAGCGCTCGTCAAGCTTTGGAACGAGCCTAACGACTGCCCTTAAAAGTGCAGTCGTTTCCGGCAAAGGATTGGAGGATGTGCTGCGCGGACTTGCAAGCAGTCTGGCAGGATCGGCGCTGTCAGCCGGTCTTCAGCCGCTACAAAGTCTCAGCTCTTCGTTGATGACGAGTGTATTGGGGGGCATCCGGGGCATCATGCCTTTCGCAAAAGGTGGTGTGGTCTCAAGCCCCACTTATTTTGGCATGGGTAACGGCTCGCTGGGCTTGACGGGTGAAGCGGGTGCGGAAGCGATCCTTCCGCTGGCGCGTGGTGCCGATGGCAGGCTGGGCGTGGCAACGGGTGGCGGTGGGGCTAAGCCAGTTCAGGTTGTCTTCAATATGACATCGCCTGACGCATCTTCCTTCCGGAAGTCAGAAGCGCAGCTTTCCACCATGCTTGCCGGTGCGGTACGTCGCGGCGCACGGAGGATGTGAGATGGAAGCCTTTCACGATGTCCGTTTTCCGCTCGGTGTATCTTTTGGGTCTACAACTGGAACCGAATGGCGCAACGAAATTGTCACGCTCACATCAGGTATGGAAAAACGCAATGCACGCTGGGCGCATTCACGCAGGCATTTCGATGCAGGCACAGGCTTGCGTTCGCTGGATGATCTGAAAACCGTGCTTGCTTTTTTTGAGGCTCGACGTGGATCATTGCATGCCTTCCTCTTCCGCGACCCGTTTGATTTTTCCTCGGCAAATGGAACTGCTGCACCCTCACATGATGATCAGCTCATTGGAACCGGCGACGGTGTCACAACGCGCTTTCAGCTTGCCAAACAATATGAGACTTACAGCCGCCCGGTCACACGTCCCGTCGTGGGGTCAGTGCTGATTGGCATTGATGGTGTGAGGCTTAATGCGGGTGAGGCTTATACACTCGATCATGCCACGGGAGCCGTAGTCTTTACGCCAGCTTATGTGCCTTCCGGGGGCGCTCAGGTGACGGCTGGCTTTTTGTTCGATGTGCCGGTGCGCTTCGACACAGATCGTCTGACGGCCAGCATTGCCTCCTTTCAGGCGGGTGAAATTCCTTCCATTCCGATTATTGAGGTCAAGGCATGATCCCTGTTCCCGCGCAACTTGAATCACATCTGAAGGGTGAAGTGACAAGCCATTGCTTTGCATGGCTTATCAGACGTTCCGATCAGGTGGTCATGGGCTTTACGGACCACGATCAGACGCTTGATCTCGATAGGGTTTCCTGCGAACCGTTGACTGGTCTTAACAGCAGTGAAGCCACGACGACGCTTGGCCTTGCAATCGCCGGTGGCGACGTGGAGGGCGTGTTGTCCTCTTCACGTATCAGCGAAACAGATATTGAGCAGGGACGCTTCGATGGCGCCGTGGTCGAGAGTTATCTCGCCAATTGGAATGCGCCGGGTCAGCATATGCTTTTGCGGCGCTGGACGGTGGGTGCGATCACGCGTTCAGTTGGTCGTTTTGTGATGGAGCTGAAGGGCGCTGCGGCGGCCTTTGATGCTGTCTGCGGCAGGCGTGTTCTGCGCCAATGTGATGCCGTGCTGGGTGACAAGCGCTGCGGCGTTAACATCAGCGATCCGCGCTTCGTTGCGAATGGTTCTGTGGCAAGCGCTGAGGGTGCTATGCTGAGCGTTGCGGGTCTTGAAGGTTTTGCCAGCGGCTGGTTTACGCAGGGACGGCTCACATGGACAAGTGGCGACAATCAGGGCGCATCGGTGCGCGTTGTAGTGCATAGCAGCAACAATCTGAGCCTTACAGAGCCACCGGTGCTGGCTGCAAAGCCGGGCGATACGTTTCATCTCGTTGCCGGATGCGACAAAAGCTTTGCCACCTGTAAGGCGAAGTTTACCAATGGATTGAATTTTCGCGGCTTCCCGCATCTCCCCGGAAATGATGCTGCCTTTGCCTACGTCAGCGGTGGCAACGAATATGATGGGAGTGCGCTGGTCCCATGATTGCTGACAGAGTTTTGAGCGAAACTGAGCGCTGGATTGGTACACCTTACCGGCATGGCGCTTCCACGCGCGGCATAAGCTGTGATTGTCTGGGGCTGGTGCGTGGTATCTGGCGTGCGCTTTATGGCGTTGAGCCAGAGACCTTCGCTGCCTATGCGCCTGACTGGGCCGAGGCAGCGATGGGCGAACCGTTGTTGGAGGCTGCATCCCGGCACATGCAGAAACGGATTAAAGACGATCCGCAGCCGGGCGATCTGCTTATCTTCCGCTGGCGCTCCGATGTTGCTGCGAAGCACCTTGGCATCATGGCGCGCGAGAACCGCTTTATCCATGCCTATGAGGGGCATCGCGTCATGTCTTCGGCACTGGTGCCGCAATGGCGCAAGCGTATTGCCGGAATTTTTATTTTCCCTGAACCAGAAAGTTAAGCAATGGCGACTGTTGTTCTGCAAGCCGTAGGCGCCGCCGTTGGCGGCATTTTTGGCCCTGTGGGTGCTGCCATTGGCGCAGGCCTTGGCGCTATGGGTGGCTATGCTATCGACACGGCCATCATCAATTCAACCCGTCATATGGAAGGCGCCCGCCTCAATAGCGGCCGCGTTGCAACCGCGGAAGAAGGGGCGGCTTTGCCGTTCGTCTATGGTACAGCGCGGCTTTCGGGCACGTTGATCTGGGCCACACGTTTTGAGGAAAAGAAAACTACAGAGCGGCAGGGTGGCAAGGGTGGACCCAAAGTCACCTCCTATAGCTATTTCGGCAACATGGCCTATGCGATCGCCGAAGGCGAAATCGCTGGTATTCGCCGTGTTTGGGCTGATGGGCAGGAGCTTGATCTCACCGAGATCGAAATGCGTATTTATCATGGCACCAATACACAGCAGCCAGATCCACTGATTGAAGCCAAGCAGGGCACAGGCAATGCTCCCGCCTATCGTGGAACGGCCTATGTGGTTTTCGAGCGCATCCCGCTTGATGTTTATGGTAACAGACTGCCGCAATTCCAGTTTGAGGTTCTGCGCCCGATTGGAAAAGTAGCGCGTGATGTGCGTGCTATAGCGCTTATTCCCGGCTCGACAGAATTTGGTCTGTCACCATCTCCCGTCACCGATCAGCCTTTTCCGGGTGAGCGCCGGACGCTCAACCGCAATGCAAAACGCGGACACAGCGACTGGACCGTCGCGATGGACGAATTGCAGGCACTCTGTCCGCAACTTAAACATGTGGCGATTGTTCTGCCATGGTTTGGCAATGATCTGCGTGCCGGATCATGTCAGATAAGGCCGGGCGTGACACATCAGAGTGCATTGTCGTCCAGCCAGACATGGAAGGTTGAAAACGTCACACGCAGTGGAGCCCATTTGATTTCCACGAGCGGCGAGGGTGCTGCGTATGGTGGTACGCCATCCGATCAGAGCGTGATTGACTCAATCCGCGATGCGAGATCGCGTGGCCTGAAGGTAACATTATATCCTTTCATCATGATGGATATTCCGGCTGATAATCAGTTGCTATCCCCAGATGGCGGAACAGGGCAGTCAGTCTATCCGTGGCGCGGACGTATCACCTGCCACCCTGCTATCGGTGTTGCAGGCTCACCGGATAAGACGGTGGAAGCCGCCAATCAGGTTGCAGCTTTCGTCAATGGAACATGGGGTTACAGGCGTTTTCTGAATCACTGTGCAAGTCTTGCTGTGCAAGCGGGTGGGGTCGATGCATTTCTGCTTGGCTCTGAACTCCGTGGCCTAACCAGCATTCGCGAAAGCCGCGAGAGTTTTCCGTTTGTCACGCATCTTTGTGCGCTTGCCGCTGAAATGCGCACCAAACTTGGAGCCAGCTGCCGCATCAGTTACGGTGCGGACTGGACCGAATATTTTGGTTATCAGGCGCAGGACGGCACGGGTGATCTCTTTTTCAATCTCGACCCGTTATGGGCGCATCCGGCAATCGACGCCATTGGTATCGACAATTATATGCCACTTGCCGATTGGCGCGACAGTGATCTTGATGGTGGCAATCCCGATGGCTTTGAAGGCGCTTATGCCCCTGATGGTTTAAGCAATAATATCGAAGCGGGTGAAGGCTTTGACTGGTATTATGGAAGTCAAGAAGATCGGGAAAAACGTAAACGCACGCCCATTACCGATGGGCTGGAAGGAAAGCCGTGGGTCTATCGTTACAAGGACATTCGTTCGTGGTGGAGCAATCCGCATTATAACCGCGTGGATGGCGCCGAGACTCTGACACCAACGGCATGGGTGCCGCAATCCAAGCCCGTTTGGTTTACCGAACTCGGTTGTCCGGCTGTCGATAAAGGACCAAACCAGCCGAATGTCTTCCCAGATCCGAAATCGTCTGAAAATGCGACGCCTTATTTCTCAAATGGTTCACGCTCGGACATTGCTATGGATCGCTTTTTGCGAGCGCATTATCAGTATTGGCCGGATCATAATCCGGTCTCTCCCGTCTATGACGGGCCGATGCTGGATATGGATCGCATCTATCTTTGGTCGTGGGACACGCGACCGTTCCCGGAATTTCCGCTGAAAGGTGACGTGTGGGGCGACACGCCAAATTGGCGGCTAGGCCATTGGCTCAATGGCCGCTTGAGCGGGATTGCGGTGGATGAACTTATCTCTGCCGTTCTTGCGGATTTCGGTTTGCCCGCTGCCGACTGCTCGGGCGTTGATGGTCATCTAACTGGTTTTGTTATTGGGGAGCCAAGCACGGCGCGCGGTGTACTGGAACCGCTGATGAATGTGTTTGGCATTCATGGATTTGAGCAGGCGGGCCAATTTGTGTTTCGCAGCATTGGTCGCGCGGCTCCTGTTCTTGACGTCGCGGCGACGCTTGTTGAACCGGCCGATGGCGAAGCGCTGACTGCGGTTCTTGAAGATCAGGGCGACTTGCCTTCGGTGGCAGAGCTCTATTGCAACGACCCATTGCGTGAGTTTCAGGTGGTTGGCGCATCGGTGCGGCGCGATACGGGACAAGGCACCGAAAGCCTCAGCTTATCTGGTTCCATGGAAACGGGGCAGGCGAGCGCACTTGCGGAGGCTTGGATGGCGCGCCGCTATGCCGAGCGTCGGACGGCAAGTTTCTCATTGCCATGGTCAGAGGCGGCGCTTCATGTTGGCGACCGGGTGCGACTTGATATGCTGGGCGGTGGCCGTAACTACATCGTTTCCTCTCTGGAAGATGGCGAGGTGCGTGCAGTAAAAGCTGTGGCCCTTGCACCGAATGTTGTTTTTGCAGATAGGGGAGAGACGCCACAGCTTCCTCCAGGTGAGCCGGTTTCGGATATGAAGCCGATTTTCCATCTCATTGATTTGCCGTTATGGCCGGGTGCAGAAGACCCAGCTGGTCAATTCCGCATTGCCGCGCATGCTAAGCCATGGCGAGGGGTGGTGGCCTATGCGTCTCCAACAGGCGACGGTTTTTCTGAGCGCAGCCTCATCACGGAGCGTGCGGTGATGGGTGAACTGACCGCGCCGCTGGCAGGTGGCCCGAGCGGGCGCATCATTGATGCGCAGACAATTGAACTGGCACTCTATTCGGGTGAATTGCAATCAAAGCCCCTCGCTCAAATTCTCAATGGGGCAAATATGGCGATGATCAAATCACCCGATGAAAAATGGGAAGTGATTCAGTTTTTGGAAGCTGAAGAAGTTGGACAAAATCGCTGGCAGTTAAGCAACCTCTTGCGCGGGCAGCTTGGTACTGAATCGGCAGCATGGCTCGAAAAGCCCGCGGGCACTCCATTTGTATTGTTTGACGGCGGCGTTCAGAGCATTGGTCTGACTTCATCTGAAATCGGATTGGAACTTAACTGGCGCATAGGCGCGGCAGGCAAGTCATTCTCGGATGAATATTTCGATACGGTCAAAGCGAATGGTGGCTTGCAGGCATTGAGACCGCTGAGCCCTGTGCATCTCAAGGCTGAACAGCTTGGCAATGGTGATCTGTCTCTCAACTGGATCAGACGTGGGCGGATTGATGCCGATAGCTGGATGGGCGCAGACATTCCGCTTGGCGAGGATAGCGAGAGTTATAATGTGGAAGTCTGGCAGTCAGAAGTGCGCGTGAGGGCTATAGAAGTATCAACTGCATCGTGGATATATCCGACTGCCGCGCGACTTGCTGAGGTTGGAACCAGTCCATTTGAAATTCGGATTGCGATGTTAAGCCCGAGAGTTGGGGCTGGCGAGTTTGCCTCAATCCAAATTCAGAGCAATTCTTAGTATAAGAGGAAATCTCATGACTGATGATAAAGCCTGGTATCTTTCCCGCACTGTCTGGGCCGGACTTGTTGCGTTGTTTCTGTCGCTTGCAGGTGCGTTTGGTCTTGTCAGCGAAACCGTGGATCACGGCGCGCTGACTGATGTATTGCTGCAACTTGCTACCGCAATCGCCGGCCTTGTCGCCATTTTTGGTCGGATAGGGGCAACTTCGCGCATTTCATAATTTTATAAACCGTGATAGCAGAGTTGTTGAATATGCTTGATCCCGGAATATTGACGGATGCTCCGGATGATCTTATGTGTAAAAACAATGGTTTAAATAGTTGCTGTCTTAATATGAGGCATTTGCTATTTTATGTGCTTAATTTCCTTTGTGTCATTCGGCGGAGTGTATCGTTCATGCATCGTTCAGCTGACAGGCGCTATAAAAGGGACATGATGAAACAGAACCCTGCTCTCAAAATTTTCGCGCTTCTGGCCGTTAGCATTGGTCTGTTGCCGGTCAGTGCCGGTGCCCTACCAATTGCGAAGCCTCAGAAGTCAAACGTCTTTGCCGTTGCTGCTGCTGATTGCGCGGCAGTTGGCGAGCAAGTGGCTGCCTCGCAGGGCGGTCAGCTGGCTAAATCAACGCCGACAACGCAAAATGGCCGAGCCATGTGTGTGGTGGTGGTACTTATACCGGGGCGTGACGGCGAACGTCCGCGTCGCGTTGAAGTGGCTGTACCCGCACAATAAGCGGCTTTGCTACGGCATTAAGCAAGGGAAAATGGCTTGCGTATTCTGATCGTTGAAGACGATAAAGATCTCAACAGGCAGCTTTCTGATGCGATGGCGAGCGCAGGCTATGTCGTAGACAGCGCTTTTGACGGTGAGGAAGGTCATCATCTTGGCGATACCGAGCCTTATGATGCGGTGATCCTCGATATAGGTCTGCCGCAGATGGATGGCATCAGTGTCGTCGAACGCTGGCGGCGTGATGGTCGTGCAATGCCAGTTCTCATGCTGACTGCGCGCGACCGATGGAGCGATAAGGTCGCTGGTATAGATGCCGGTGCTGATGATTATGTCGCGAAGCCATTTCATATTGAAGAAGTCATGGCGCGATTGCGTGCTTTGATCCGGCGCGCAGCAGGACATGCTTCATCTGAACTGGTCTGCGGTGTACTTCATCTTGATACCAAGACGTCTAAGGCAAGCGTGGACGGCGTAGCGCTTAAGCTTACGTCACATGAATATCGCCTGCTTTCTTATCTCATGCATCATATGGATGAGGTAGTATCGCGGACTGAGCTGGTTGAGCATTTGTACGATCAGGACTTCGACCGCGATTCCAATACGATCGAAGTTTTTGTCGGTCGCCTTCGTAAGAAAATGAGCGTTGACCTGATCGAAACTGTGCGCGGCATGGGCTATCGCATTCGGTCTGATGGGCAGGGAGATGTGAAAGGGAGCGGGAACTGAAGCTTCTTCGCGTTTTCCCCTCTTTGCGTTCGCTGGCTATCCGCGTTGTCACGCTTTCGACGCTGTGGGTCATTATCGCACTTGTCGTCGTCGCAACGCTGATCAGTACACTGTATGGTGATGCGGCGCGTAACAATTTTGAGCGACTGCTGACGGCTCACTTGTTCAGTCTTGTAGGTGCGGTCAGCATAACGCCAGACGGAACCCTTCAGGGGCGTCCGGAGCTGGGCGAGTTGCGCTATTCCAGCCCGCTTTCTGGTTGGTACTGGTCTGTTGATCCGATCTCGAAAAATGTAAGCGGCAAACTGCAATCCCTATCGTCTATTGGGCGCCTCGTTCCAGAAATCCCGGTATCGCAGGTGCCTTTCGACAGCTCTTTCATGCGCAGCTACACTCTGCCGGGGTTGAACGGCGAAGAACTTTACATTGTCGAAACCGAAGTCGTTCTGGATAATGATAATCGTGTTGCGCGCTTTCGCGTGATGGGCAATCTGAGTGAAGTCATCAGTGAAGTCTCGGACTTTCGGAGAAAGCTCGCTTTTTACCTTGCGATTTTTGGCCTTGGTAGCGTGTTCATCAATGCGGGCATTATTCTTTTTGGTCTCCGTCCACTCGATAAGGTGCGTCAGGCACTTGCAGACATTCGCGAAGGGCGTTCAGCAAAATTAGATACGTCGTTGCCCATCGAAATTGCGCCACTTGCCAAGGAAATGAATGCACTAATTGAAAATAACCGTCGTATTGTCGAGCGTTCGCGAACCCAAGTTGGCAATCTTGCGCATTCGCTGAAAACACCGCTTTCAGTTCTTGCTAATGAAGCGCGAAGCATGGGCGGCGAACAGGGGCGTGTTATCCTTGAACAAAGTGAAGCGATGCAGGTGCAGATACAGCATTATCTGCAACGCGCACGCATTGCGGCGCAGCGCGATAGCGTTGTATTTAGAACGCCAGTCACACCAGTTCTGGAACGAATGGAGCGGGTGACGGTGAAACTCAATCCGTCTTTCAATATCAGTTTTAAGAATACCTTGCCGGGTGCAGTCTTTGCAGGTGAAAAGGAAGACCTCGAAGAGATTGTTGGCAATCTTCTTGAAAATGCGGGTAAGTGGGGACGTAAGCGTATAAAAATTACGCTCCGAGCAGCGGTCGATGTTAAACGTCAGTTTGAGATTTTGATTGAGGACGATGGTCCGGGCCTTGCGTCAGATAAAATAGAGGCGGCATTAAAGCGGGGTAATCGTGTCGACGAAACCAAGCCCGGTACCGGCCTTGGTTTGGCAATCGTCCAAGATACTGTGCGCGAGTATGGCGGAAGTCTGCACCTTGCAAAAAGCAGTATGGGTGGTCTTTCAGTACGCGTTGTGTTGCCGCTGACTGAAGATTGAGAGTTGTTTTTGCCGCAAGGCTCACTACAAGGTTAGGATGACAGCTGCATTTTGCGATAATATGCATGCTCATCTTTATGAAGGCCGGTTTATTATGATGATGGTTTCTAGGTTTTCTGCTCCGCTTTTGATCGCGTCTATCGCGCTTACGCTTTCTGCCTGTGGAACATCTGGCGGCGGCAAGGGCGGTGGGCTGACGTCAATTGGCGGTCTTTCTTCAAAGACAGAAACGCGTCCGGACCTTCTCGCGTCGCTAGGTAACGGCCTGCTTGGCAGTTCCGTTGGGCAATTGACTGCTGCTGATCGTAAAAAAGCGCTTGAAGCAGAATATCGTGCACTTGAATATTCGCCTGCAGGAAAAGTCGTCTCATGGAGCGGTGGTGCTTCTACATCTGGTGATGTAACGGCCGCGCAGCCTTATCAGGTAGGGTCGCAGAATTGCCGCCAATATACGCACAGTTTCACAATAGCTGGTGCGCCGCAAAGTGCGCGTGGTACGGCTTGCCGCAACGCGGATGGAAGTTGGACGCCACTGACATAATTTTTTGAACAGATGTGAGTCGTTTTACTTAGATATGCGCACTGCGCATCGCTATTATTTCCTCTATGCACGGGCATGCTTGAAAAGCCGCAGTTTACGATGATTGCTTTGCGGCGAATTGCCCTAGTCACCCGGATTCGGCACTGTTCGAGTTGGTTTTTTTGCCGACCGGGATTAAGTCTCAGCCATGGAATTCTGGTTGACTGCCGCCGCGCTGACTTTTGCAGCTACAATGATTGTTTTGTTACCGCTTACTCGGAACAAGCAGGAATTTTTGCCCCCTGAAAAAAATGATCTCGAAGTTTATCGCGACCAGCTGCGTGAGGTCGAGGCTGACGCTGCGCGCGGCATGATCGACGCGGCGAGTGCAGAGCAGGCGCGAATTGAAATATCCCGCCGAATTCTCAATGCTGAGAAAAGCAATTCAGAAGCTATTTCGGGTTTAAAGAAGGCGCGTTCGGGGCGTATTCTTGCCTTTGTATCGGTGCTGTCGGTTCCTCTGATTGCATGGGGCGTTTATCCGATTTTTGGTGCGCCTGATATGCCATCGATGCCATTGGCCGCACGCTTGGAAAATAGCCCGCAAAACAGCTCCGTTGACGAATTAATCGCCCGTGCAGAAGCGCATCTGGCACAAAATCCGAATGATGCTCGTGGCTGGGATGTGTTGGCACCAATTTACTTGCGCATTGGTCGCAGTAACGACGCAGTGAATGCCTATCGCTCGGCGATCAGAATTGAAGGCGAAAGCTTCCCCCGGATACTCGGCCTTGGTGAAGCGCTGATCGCTGTTTCTGGTGGCCCGGTCACAGCAGAAGCGGAAGGGCTTTTCAACAAAGCAGCACTATTGCAGCCTGATGATATTCGTCCGCAATATTATCTCGCGCAAGGTGAAATGCAGGATGGCAATTCGCAGGCTGCGGTGAAACGATTGCAGGCACTGCTTGATAAAGCACCCGCAAGTGCCCCTTGGCGCGCTCAGGTTGAGCAGACCATTGCGCGTATTCAGGGCGAGACTCTCGCGCCCCAGCCACCGACAAATGGTCCGACAGCTGAAGATATCGATGCTGCCGCTTCAATGAATTCCGAAGATCGTCAGGTGATGGTCGAAGGCATGGTGCAACGCCTTGATGAAACGCTTCGCGAAAATGGTGATAATCTCGACGGCTGGAAGCGTCTTGTGCGCTCTTACATGATCCTTGATCGTCGTGATGCAGCTATGGATGCGCTTAAGCGCGGTGCCACCGCATTGGATGGTGAAAAGCAGGCTGAGCTTAAAAACTTTGCCGCAGGACTTGGTTTGGAAGCAGGGAGCGCAACACAATGAGTGCGACCGCAGAAGGCAATGGACGCAACATGAAGCCAGCGGGCAATCTGGCCCGCACTGTCAGCCGCAGAAAGCGTAAGCGATTGATGCTGATTGGTGGCGCTCTGGTAGTGCTGGCTATTGCCGTCGGTCTGATGCTCATGGCTTTCAGTCAGGACATTCGCTTTTTCCGAACACCTGCCGATCTGACGGAACAGGAAATTACTTCCGGCGCACGTTTCCGTCTAGGTGGTCTTGTCGAAGAGGGTTCGGTCGTGCGGGAGGGAAGTGAACTTCGCTTCACGGTCACCGATACAATCAAAACCGTCAAAGTCGTTTTTGAGGGCATTGCTCCTGATCTTTTCAGAGAAGGACAGGGTGTTGTTGCGGAAGGCCGCTTTGAACCCGATGGCATTTTTCGCGCGGACAGTGTTCTCGCCAAGCATGATGAAAACTATGTCCCTAAAGATCTAGCCGATAGCCTGAAAAAGAAGGGCGTTTGGGAAGGTCAGTAATGGGAACTGGAAAACGCCTATGAATATCGAGATTGGTCATTTTGCGCTTGTTCTGGCACTGGCTTTGTCGGTGGTTCAGTCGATTGTGCCGGTGGTTGGCGCGCAGCGCAGAGACATGCAACTCATGGGCGTGGCCGTTCCAACAACGCTTGCGGTTTTCGCGCTGGTTGCTTTTTCCTTTGCAGTTCTGACATTTGCCTATGTTGTTTCCGATTTTTCGGTGCTGAATGTTGTCGAAAATTCGCACTCGCAAAAGCCGATGCTTTATAAGATCACCGGCGTATGGGGCAATCACGAAGGCTCAATGTTGCTTTGGGTGCTGATTCTGACTTTTTTCAGCGCACTTGTTGCAGCCTTTTCCGGTAATTTGCCAGAAACTCTGCGCGCAAATGTGCTTGGCGTTCAGGGCTGGATCGGAACCGCCTTTCTGGCCTTTATCATCTTTACCTCTAATCCTTTCACACGCATCATTCCTGCACCAATGGAAGGTGGCGATCTTAACCCGATCTTGCAAGACATCGGACTCGCGATCCATCCGCCATTGCTCTATCTCGGTTATGTCGGTTTTTCGGTCTGTTTCTCGTTCGCTGTCGCTGCTTTGATCGAAGGTCGCCTTGATGCCGCATGGGCGCGATGGGTACGTCCTTGGGCACTGGTCGCGTGGATGTTCCTCACTGGCGGCATCGCCATGGGCTCTTATTGGGCCTATTATGAATTGGGCTGGGGCGGCTGGTGGTTCTGGGATCCGGTTGAAAACGCATCCTTCATGCCATGGCTGGTCGGAACTGCGCTATTGCATTCCGCCATCGTTATGGAAAAGCGATCAGCATTAAAAATCTGGACAGTGCTGCTTGCGATCCTGACGTTTTCGCTTTCGTTGCTCGGAACTTTCCTTGTGCGTTCCGGCGTGCTGACTTCGGTACACAGTTTCGCAACCGATCCGGGTCGTGGCCTGTTCATCCTTGCCATTCTTGCGATCTTCATCGGTGGGTCGCTGTCACTCTTCGCGCTGCGCGTCCAAAGCTTGTCGTCGGGTGGATTGTTTCAGCCAATCTCGCGTGAGGGTGCGCTGGTCTTCAACAACCTGTTTCTGACCACTGCGGCTGCAACCGTCCTCATCGGCACGCTCTATCCGCTGTTGCTCGAGGTGCTGACCGGCGAAAAAATCTCTGTTGGTGCGCCTTTCTTCAACATGACCTTTGGTCCGCTGATGATCCCGTTGCTTATGGCTGTGCCTTTCGGACCGTTGCTTGCGTGGAAGCGAGGCGATATTTATGGCGTGGCACAAAGGTTGATGACAGCTTTTGCTCTTGCGCTTATGACGGTTGGCATTGTGCTTTGGCAGAGCAACTCTCATTCTGTACTCGCTGCAATGGGCGTTGGCCTCGCTGTCTGGCTGATCGTTGGCAGCCTTACCGATCTTTGGCTCAAAGCAGGAATTGGCAAGGTTTCGGCCTTTAAAGCACTGTCGCGTTTCAAAGGTCTTCCCCGTTCCGTATTCGGCACAGCTCTTGCGCATATCGGTCTTGGCGTAACTCTGCTTGGTATTGTCAGTGTGACAACCTATGGCACTGAAAATGTCTTGGTCATGCGTCCGGGCGACACGACGAAGGCTGCTGCTTATTCGTTGCGTTTTGAAGGCATGCGCCCGCTGACCGGGTCAAACTTCACCGAAAATCGAGGTGACTTTACCCTTTTCGATTCCTCAAATCGTGATCTTGGTGTTGTCCATTCGTCGAAGCGGTTTTTCCCGGCCCGGCAGATGCCAACGACCGAGTCCGGCATTAAGACGCTTTGGTTTAGTCAGGTCTATGTGGCGCTTGGCGATGAACCGGGTGATGGCTCTATCGTTGTGCGCGTATGGTGGAAGCCATATGTAACGCTCATTTGGTATGGCGCGCTGGTTATGATGATTGGTGCAATCTTCTCGCTTGCTGATCGTCGCCTGCGTGTTGGCGCTCCATCGAAAGCACGTAAGACCTCTTCGAAAGAGGCGGGGGCGGTCGTATGAAGGTAGCCAATAAGCTAGTCACAGCTTTACTGACATTTTTTTTGGCGTTTCAAATGTCGGCCGCTTTTGCGGTTAATCCCGACGAAGTCTTATCTGACCCGCTGCTGGAAAAACGTGCCCGCCAAATTTCGGCAGAGTTGCGCTGCATGGTCTGCCAGAACGAATCAATCGATGATTCCAATGCTGAACTCGCGCGCGATTTGCGTATTCTGGTGCGTGAACGTCTCACGTCTGGTGATTCCGATAAGCAGGTCGTTGATTTTGTAGTCGATCGCTATGGCGAGTTTGTTCTTTTAAAGCCACGCTTCAATGCACAAACAGCGATTCTTTGGGGCTTTCCTGTGATCGTACTCCTGTTCGGTGGCATTGCTTTAACGATTGCTTTCCGCCGGAGAAATGCGGTTCCGGACGTGCAAAAGCCGTTGTCGGATCGCGAAAAAGCCGAGCTTTCCCGTCTTCTCGACGATAAATAGCAATTTGGCTGGGCTCCAAACCTTACAAAACTTTCATTTTCCGGAAATTGAGCGGTAAGGTAGCGCTGACTATCTTAACATCATAACGGATTAACAGGGTCGGTGCCACCCAAGAGGACCAGCCCCGGATTGCTTCTTGTAAGGAGAGCCAGATGTCGAAGATCATTACTTCCAAGTATCGCAAGGGCGTTGCAGCAATTGCGCTGTCCGCAGCACTCGCCGGTGCGTTTGTCGCAACCGGCCCGATGGGTGTTATGGAAAATGCCCGTGCTGATGCAGTGAGCGTCAATGCACCACAGCAGGCTGGCTTTGCAGACCTTGTTGAAAAAGTGCGTCCGGCAGTTGTCAGTGTTCGCGTCAAAAAAGACGTGCAGGAAGCCGATAGCCGTGGCCAGCAGATGCAAACCCCTCCCGGTTTCGATCAGCTGCCAGACGGTCATCCTCTGAAGCGTTTCTTCCGTGATTTCGGCATGGAACCGCGTGGCGATGCACGCCCTGAAGGTCGTCGTCAGGGCAAAGGTCCGAAGGCGCGCCCTGGTCATGAACGTCCTTTCGCACAGGGTTCCGGCTTCTTCATCTCTGAAGACGGCTACGTTGTCACGAACAATCACGTCGTTTCAGACGGCGACGCCTACACTGTTGTTCTTGATGACGGCACAGAAATTGATGCCAAGCTGATTGGTACTGATCCGCGCACTGACCTTGCTGTTCTGAAAGTCGATCAGCCAAAGCAGAAGTTCACTTATGTGAAGCTTGGCGATGACAACAAGATTCGCATCGGTGACTGGGTTGTCGCTGTTGGTAATCCGTTTGGTCTTGGTGGAACTGTAACATCTGGTATCGTCTCGGCTCGTGGTCGCGATATTGGTGCAGGCGCTTATGATGACTTCATCCAGATCGACGCAGCCGTTAATAAAGGCAATTCTGGTGGCCCGACTTTCGATCAGACAGGCGAAGTGATCGGTATCAATACCGCAATCTTCTCGCCTTCCGGTGGCAGTGTCGGTATCGCTTTCGCGATCCCAGCATCGACAGCAAAGCAGGTTGTGGACCAGCTTATTAAGACTGGTTCTGTAGAGCGCGGCTGGATTGGTGTTCAGATTCAGCCTGTAACGAAAGACATTGCTGCATCGCTCGGTTTGGCCGAAGAAAAGGGTGCAATTGTATCCTCGCCGCAGGCTGATGGACCTGCCGCAAAAGCTGGTGTTAAGGCTGGTGATGTGATCACGGCTGTCAACGGCGATCCTGTTAAGGATCCACGTGATCTTGCCCGCAAGGTTGCAAACGTTGCTCCGGGCGAAAAGGCGGTTCTGACCGTCTGGCGCAATGGTAAGGCTGAGGAGATCGATATTAAGATCGCAGCAATGCCTAAGGATCAGGCGAAGGCCGGTGCTCAGCAGAATGATGGTGGCAACGATCAGGGCGATACACTCGACTCCTACGGTCTCACGGTCACGCCTTCTGAAGAGGGTGACGGTGTTGTCGTAACCAATGTCGATCCTGATAGCGATGCAGCAGATCGTGATATTCGCTCCGGAGATATTATCGTTTCAGTCAACAACCAGACTGTTAAGAGTGCAAGGGACATCGACAAGGCCGTTGCCGAAGCTGAAAAGTCCGGTCGTAAGGCTGTGCTCTTGCAGGTACAGCGTGACGATCAGAGCCGTTTCGTTGCTCTCCCAATCAATCAGGAATAAGCCTGAAACTTCTGATTGATTAGCGTATCGATACAAAATGGCAGGCGGATACCCCGCCTGCCATTGCTTCATTTTCCCTGACAACATATTGTTTTTACAATCGCTGTCGCTTGCTTTGGGGTAGAGCCATGAAAATTCTCGTTATTGAAGACGACCGCGAAGCGGCCCGCTATCTTGAGAAAGCCTTTAGCGAGGCTGGCCATTCTGCCGACATTGCAGGTGATGGAGAAACTGGCTACGCCCTTGCGGAACATGGCAATTATGACGTACTGGTCGTTGACCGTATGCTGCCAAAGCGCGACGGACTTTCGGTGGTTGCAGGCTTGCGTGCAAAAGGCATGGAGACGCCGGTCCTTATTCTTTCCGCCCTTGGCGAAGTGGACGACCGCGTAACGGGCCTGCGTGCTGGTGGTGATGATTATCTGACCAAGCCTTATGCTTTCTCCGAGCTTCTCGCGCGTGTTGAAGTTTTGCAGCGTCGCTCAAGTCCGCGCGAGGCCGATACGATTTATCGTGTAGGCGATCTGGAGCTTGACCGCCTTGCACATACGGCGCGCAGGCAGAATGTGGACATCACACTGCAGCCACGTGAGTTTCGCCTTTTGGAATATCTGATGCGTCATGCGGGGCAGGTGGTTACCCGTACGATGCTGCTTGAAAACGTGTGGGATTACCATTTCGACCCGCAGACCAATGTGATCGACGTGCATATTTCACGCTTGCGCTCAAAAATTGAGAAGGGCTTTGACGGTCCGCTTCTACATACCGTACGCGGTGCTGGCTACATGCTGAAAGCCGCAAAAGCAAAAGCCGCCGCAAGCGCTAAGGTTGAATGATGGGCCGTTTTTCTGCGCTGATGCGTACAACGGCCGCGCGCCTCTCCACGCTTTATCTGCTGTTGTTTGCTGTGGGTGCGGTTGCTCTGGTCTTTTACATGACCAATCTGTCCGCATCGATCATCAATAGTCAGACGCAGGAAGCGTTGGGTGAGGAAGTTGCAAGTATCGGCAAAGCCTACTCGCGAGGCGGCATACCTCAACTTGTTCGAACGATTGACTATCGTTCGCGGCAACCGGGCGCTTATCTTTATCTGGTTGCCGATCAGTCAGGACGCATTCTCTCCGGCAATGTCGAGGGCGTGGAACCGGGCGTTCTGGACACGGACGGCATCGTTGAACGGGCGTTCAAGTATCGTCGCTATGGTGAGCAGGGCACTGAAACCGAACATCGTGCCATCGCAGTGGTGATCGCGTTGCCAAATGGCATGCGCTTGCTGGTTGGCCGTGATCTTGGCGAGCCGGAACGCTTCCGTGATCTTGTCAGAAGTTCGCTGATGCTGGCGCTTGGCATTATGGGCGTTGGTGCGCTGCTGATCTGGTTCTTTGTTGGCCGCCGGGCGCTGAAGCGTATTGATGATATGTCGCGTGCCTCACAGCGCATTATGGATGGTGATTTGACGGGCCGGTTGCCAGTCAATGGTTCCGGCGATGAGTTTGACCGTTTGTCTGGTAATCTCAACGTTATGCTCGGACGCATTCTTGAACTCAACGAAGGCTTAAAGCAGGTCTCCGACAATATCGCGCATGATCTCAAAACTCCTCTTACACGACTTCGCAACCGTGCCGAGGAAGCTTTGTCTGGCAAGAAAGCCGGGCCGGAGTATCGTGCGGCACTGGAAGATATTATTGGGGAATCTGATCAGCTGATCCGTACCTTTAGCGCGATTCTGATGATTTCGCGGCTGGAAGCCGGTTACTCGTCGGAAAATCTTGATGACATGCCGGTTGCTCCCATCGTCAGTGACGTGGCTGAAATGTATGAGCCGGTTGCAGAAGATGCGGGTGTTCAGCTGACACTGGGAGCGCTTGATGATGTGCCGCTGCGCATCAATCGTGAACTCGTGGGCCAGACGGTTTCCAATCTCGTGGACAACGCGATCAAATATGCGTTGAGCAGCGAGAACTCTGCCGCCGTAACACTTTGGATGGAACGCGATCCGCAATGGGTGCGCATTGTTGTCGCCGATAATGGTCCGGGTATCCCGGAGGAGAAACGCGAACAGGCAACGGAACGTTTTGTTCGTCTTGAAGAAAGCCGTACACAGCCGGGATCAGGACTTGGTTTAAGTCTTGCCAAGGCAGTGATGAAATTGCACGGTGGGGCTCTGCGTCTTGAAGATAATGGGCCGGGCCTGCGCGCCGTATTAGAGTTCCCTTTGCCGAAAGACGCCTAGTTTTACATTGAATGCTGAGGGTATCATGGCAGCTGGCGACACAAAGGCACTCTTTTTTGATCGTAACCTTTGTGCGCTGGCGCCGCTTGATCCCGAAAGAGCCAGTGGGTATCTGGCTGATCTATCAGAGCAGGCACAGAGCGACGAACTGAGCCAGATTGTCGAGCTTTTGCGCGATGGCAAAGCGCAGAGCTTTCTCGGAGCAGTGCTGGATCTTTCGCCCTTTATTCGCGAGTCATTGATCCGCCACCCAGGCATTCTTGCTAGGATAGCATTTAATCCACCTGAAGCAGCACTCACAGACATTCTTGTTGAGATTTCCAATTCCGGCACAGAAGAAGGTGTTACCGAAGCTGCTCTGATGGCCAGCCTGCGTCAACGAAAGCGCGAAGCGCATGTGCTGATTGCCCTTTGTGATCTGGCACAGATATTCAACACGGAAGCGACGACCGGCTGGTTGACTGATCTCGCGGAAGTTTGCACTGGAGCAGCAATCCGCTTTTTGCTTCGAGAAGCAGATAGTGCTGGCAAGATTAAGCTTTCGGATCGCGACAATCCTGAAAATGGCAGCGGCTGGATTGTGCTAGGTATGGGCAAATTCGGTGCCCGCGAGCTGAATTACTCTTCTGACATTGATCTCATTGTTTTTATCGATTCCGAACGCCCGGCGATCATCGATCCCTATGAATGCGTTGATACGTTCTCTCGCATGACGCGGCGTCTCGTACGTATTTTGCAAGACCGCACGGCGGACGGCTATGTCTTTCGCGTTGATCTGCGTTTGCGCCCTGATCCGGGATCGACCCCGCTGGCAATTCCAGTGGGCGCGGCACTTCATTATTATGAAGGGCGCGGCCAGAACTGGGAGCGCGCTGCAATGATCAAGGCGCGTCCCGTGGCGGGTGATCGTGAATCTGGCCTGCAAGTTTTGGCGGAACTGGCACCCTATGTCTGGCGCAAATATCTGGATTACGCAGCAATTGCCGATGTGCATTCGATCAAGCGACAGATACATGCGCACAAGGGCCACGGCGATATTGCCGTACGCGGACATAATGTGAAGCTAGGGCGTGGCGGCATTCGCGAGATCGAATTTTTCGTGCAGACGCAGCAGTTGATTGCAGGTGGTCGCTTTCCTGAATTGCGCGGCAATCAGACCGTCCCGATGCTCGGAAGGCTTGCTGAACGCGGCTGGATCACGGAGAAGGCACGTGATGCACTCGCCAAGGAGTATTATTTCCTGCGCGATGTCGAGCACCGCATCCAGATGATTGCCGACGAGCAAACGCATATCTTGCCGGAAGATGATGAAGGCTTTGCCCGTGTCGCGCACATGATGGGTTATAGCGACCCGACAGAGTTTTCCGATGTATTCCTGTCAGCGCTCAAGATCGTTGAAAAGCACTATGCCGCACTTTTCGAGCAAGCGCCTGAACTTGGAGTATCAAGCGGCAATCTGGTTTTCACCGGCGATGTGGACGATCCGGGGACATTGGAAACGCTCGCTTCCATGGGCTATGAGCGACCCAGTGATATTTGCCGTGTTATCCGTACATGGCATTTTGGCCGTTATCGCGCCACGCAGTCCGCCGAAGCACGTGAGCGTCTCACCGAATTGACGCCAGCCCTTTTGCAAGCCTTTGCCGCAACCAAACGTGCGGATGAGTCGCTTTTGCGTTTTGATGGCTTTTTGCAAGGCCTGCCTTCCGGCATTCAGCTTTTTAGCCTGCTTCAATCCAATCCGCGTCTGCTCAATCTCCTTGTGATGATTATGAGTGCGGCCCCCCGGCTGGCCGAGGTGATTACACGCAATCCGCATGTTTTTGACGGTCTGCTTGATCCAGCAATTTTTTCAGAAATGCCAACGCGCAATTATCTTGAGGAACGGCTCCGCGCATTTTTGGGATCGGCGAGCGACTACGAGGAGGTTCTCGACCGCCTGCGCATTTTCGCAGCCGAGCATCGTTTTCTTATTGGCATTCGTTTGTTGACCAGTGCCATCGATGGCGTGCGGGCAGGGCGGGCTTTCTCTGATCTGGCTGAGCTGATGATCGGTAAGGCGTTTGAGGCCGTTGAAAGCGAACTGCAGCGCCGTCACGGCAAGGTCAAGGGCGCGAAGGTTGCTTTGCTTGCCATGGGCAAGCTTGGCAGTCGCGAGCTGACTGCTGGATCAGACGTCGACCTCATCCTGCTGTATGACCATGATCAGGATGCGGATTATTCTGATGGTGAAAAGCCGCTCGCTTCTTCCCAATATTATATTCGTCTCACGCAGCGTCTGATTGCAGCCTTGTCGGCACCAACTGCCGAAGGTGTGCTTTATGAAGTTGATATGCGGTTACGCCCATCAGGCAATAAAGGCCCGGTTGCGACTCATATCGAATCCTTTGGCAAATATCAGCGTAGCGAAGCTTGGACATGGGAGCATATGGCGCTGACGCGTGCACGTCCTATTCATGGGGATGCAGACTTTAGTGATTTCATCCGGGATGAAATTGATGAGGTCTTAGCGGGCAGGGGCGACACGCAAAAGATTGCCAAAGACGTGCGCGAAATGCGCGATCTGATCTATGAGGAAAAGCCGCCGCGTGATGACTGGGATTTCAAGCTCAAACCTGGTGGGATTGTTGATCTGGAGTTTATTGCGCAGTTCGCTGTGCTGATCGGAAAAGTTTCAAAACACCCACGCCCTTTGGCAACGGAGGACGTTCTGGCCGGGCTTGATTCTTCATTTGCTGATCCGAAGACAATCGATGATCTTGTACAAGCGCATCGCTTCTACACCAATCTCAGCCAGACGATCCGGCTTTGTCTGGGAAGTGACGCGACGCGCGAAGAATTCATTCCGGGAATGGTTGATCTTCTTTGCCGCGCGGCTGAGTTGCCGGACATTAAGCGCGTTGAACATCATATCAGCGAACTTGCTGCAAATGTCCGGGCCAGTTTCGAAAAGCTAATTGGCTAAAGCATGTCGCGGAAAAATGGGAGCCGGTTTTCCGATAACGACAGGCCTAAAACAAAGAATTAGAGCGAGCGCTATGGATAAGAATAAGCTCGACGCGCTCTAATCAGGCAGCGTGAATCGCTGTGCCGGGAATGGTTGCTGCCCATTGCTTGCGGTCTGGAATACAGACCGCGACAACTGTTCCAACGCCCTCGGTTGAGCGAATACGCAGCCAGCCACCATGCAGTTCCGCGAGCGAACGGGTGATTGCAAGGCCAAGACCAGAGCCACTATGCGTCTTGGTGAACTGGTTTTCCACCTGCTCAAAAGGCTGGCCAATTTTCTTGAGTGCTGATTTCGGAATGCCGACGCCGGTATCCTGAATGGTCATGAATAGCGCCGACCCGGTCTTACGAGCACGGACGGTGATATGGCCGTTGTGCGAAGTGAACTTCACTGCATTGGACAGCAGGTTGATCAACACCTGCTTGACGGCACGGCGATCCGCGTTGAGCTGCATAGCATCTTCAATCCGCGTTTCGACGGTTATGTTCTTCTCATCAGCCTGTAACGAGATCATCCGCACGGTTTCTTTGATCAGCGGGCAGAGATCAATTTCTTCGCGGTCAAGCGAGAAGTGACCAGCTTCAATCTTCGACATATCGAGAATGTCATTGATAACGTTGAGCAGGAAGTTACCGCTGGTGTGAATATCGTTGATATATTCCTCATAGCGATCCGAACCGAGTGGCCCGAATGTGCCAGCCTGAATCATCTCCGAGAAGCCGATGATCGCATTGAGTGGCGTGCGCAGCTCATGAGACATGTTGGCGAGGAACTCGGATTTCGAGCGGTTTGCAGCTTCCGCACGCTCTTTTTCCTGACCATATTTGCGCGCGAGTTCTGAAAGTTCTCGCACACGGTCTCGCTCGCCTTTTCGCGCAATAGACAGATCGTGAATGGTGGCCATCAGGCGACGTTCACTATCCACCAGACGCTCCTGATGCTGCTTGATCTGCGTAATGTCGGTTGCAATCGACACAAGCCCTCCGTCTTGCGTGCGGCGTTCGTTGACCTGTAGCCAGCGGCCATCGCTCAGCTGACGTTCAAAGGTCTGACCGCCTGCGCGATTATGCTCATTGGCCATACGGCGCTCGAAACTGAATGGGCGGGTATGCGCGTCTACTTCATTGCGCGGCACGCCGGGCTTCAGCGTCCAGACTGGCAGACCAGCATATTCGCTGAATTTGGAGTTCGCCATGACCAGACGATTATTGGCATCCCAGAGAACGAAAGCTTCGGAGATGTTTTCGATGGCTTCACGGATACGCATATCGGCTTCTGCCGTCTGCTGTGCGAAGCGATGCTGTTCGCTCACGTCAAAAGCGATGCCGACAAGATGCAGTTCATTTTCTGCGGCAATTTCAGCACGAACCCGCATCCAGACCCATGAGCCGTCGGCATGACGCATACGGAAGACACGATCCACGTGGGAGATGTCACCCGCCGCTGCCTGTTCTGCAATAGAATAGAGATCGCCGTCTTCGGGGTTAATGATAGCCGACACATCACCAAAAGCGAGAACGGCATCCTGCGCTTCATAGCCCAGCATTTCATACATGGAGCGTGACCAATAAATGCGTCCGCGTGCCATGTCCCAATCCCAAAGACCGCCACGACCACGTGCTAGCGCCATATCGATACGGCGCTGAATTTGGCCGGAAAGATCGTCCGCTTCACGCGCCCGCGCGGCCTGACTGAAATAGGCGTAGAGAATGGCGAACATCACGCCGGTGGTGCCCGCAAACAGTGTCACGTTCAGAGAGACCGCACGCTTCCATTCGGCAAATATCGTACTTTCGGGTTCTGCTGCAATAATCGCATAGGGAACGGTAATCGGCTTGGAAACCGTGCCGAAAGCAACCTCGCCATTCATCACAATTGTGAGCACGCCCGCACGCTCTGCAAACATGAAGAGGGGTTGAATGTCACTGAAAATATCATCGGCGCGCTTGCCGACGATATCTGTTGCAGGGCCAGATGCGGTGACAATGACGGAATCGTCATTGACCAGAGCGACAGTCATGCCGCTTGATGAAAGCCCACGCGAACGAAACTCAGCAATCGTATTATCAAGATCTTTGGGCGACATTTGTGCGCCAGCCTGAGTGCCATTAGCCGCACGCTCGATCATCTGCGCCAGATTAGCCGTCGCAGCAGACAGAGCAGCTTTGTGCTGCAATTCAATGTCCTCACGCCATGATAGCATTGAGAAAACACGCGCAACACCGAGTATAATCAGAAAGATGACGATGAGAGCAGGAACAAGGCGGCGCAGTGCGGGCTCCACGGCAATAAATTTTCCATAAGCAGGGCCTGCGAGAAGCTTGGCATGACCTGACAGCCTGCCTTTCTTTCGCTTGCCGCCGGAGTCGCGTTTGCTCTCCGCCGTCGCGCTATACGCGTCGGTGCTCGCCATCTAAAGCCCCTCTTATGTGTCGAAACAGCTCCAGAATACGCTAGAAGCGCTGTCCGCCCGGAACTGTGTGAACTGAAATCTCTACTCGCAATGTTTCGGAATACGCCATCTCCGAACAAGGCTACTGAATCAAAAGTGATTCGTGCTGTCCAGTGAATTCGTTAATGAGAAGTAAAATACCGCGTTTGCCATTCCGATTTTCCATTGAATCTCAAAATGTTAAGCGGAATCAGTTTGAGAGACCACGCAGCTAACACCATGAAAAGACTCATGAAAGCCGTAAGCCTTTTCAGTATTTATGCGGCTTTGCTTCAATAGGTCAAAAATACTCAAACCCGGCCTAATTTAAGGCCGGGTTGGCGAATCATAGCGTTATCTCGTTGATTCGCGAATCAAGCCAGCGTGCGATCCACGATGTCGCGCAGATCTGTTGAAAGCTTTTGCGTGCCGGAAATGCGAGCAAGAGCGGCGCGTGCATGTTCACGACGTGTATCCTCCAGCGATCGCCATGACCGCAAAGCTGTCAGAAGACGGGCCGCAAGCTGCGGGTTCTCAGGATCAATTGCCAGAACAATATCGGCAAAGAAATCATAAGCAGCGCCATCTTTGCGATTGAACCCTGTTGGATTGCTGGCCGAAAACGCACCGATCAATGCACGCACGCGGTTTGGATTGTCGAACGAGAGCAGTTTGTCTTTTGTCAGTGCACGAACGGCTTCAAGTGCTTTCTCGCCCGGACGCGTTGCCTGCACGATAAACCACTTGTCCATGACCAGACCGTCCTTGCCGAAACGCTTCTCAAAGGAGGCAAGCGCGTCGAGCGCTTCATGGCTGTCACCGAAGCGATGCACTAGCACGCTGAGTGCCGCGGCCCGGTCAGTCATGTTGTCACTATGCGTGAATTGCTGTGCTGCGCGTGCTGGGCTGTTTTCATGACGGCTGAGATAGTCGAGCAGCACATTGCGCAGAGCACGCTTGCCTGCTGACTGAGCATCAGGAGAGAAAGCACTGTCTTGTTGCAGGCTCTTATAAAGTGCTGCAAATTCCTTTGCATAAGCCGATCCGATTGCCGCAATCAAATAGTCACGGCTTGCAAAGATAGCGTCTGGATCAACATTTTCGCCCATTTCGCGCGCGATGTCGCTTTCGGTGGGCAAGGTCAGGCATAGGGCGCGAAAGGCAGCATCAAGCGTCTCGTCCGAGGCGATGTTACCAGCAAGCGCAATAATCTTCTCGTCCGTTTCAGGTGCATGTCCGCCACGAATGCGTTTTGCACCTTCAAGCAGCGCCTGTGTGAAAATGACAGTCAGCGCCTGCCAGCGTGCTACCGGGTCACTGTCATTGAGCGCGAGAAAGGTACGATCTTCTGCCGTAAGCGGCGAGACCAGATTAACTGGTGCAGAGAAGCCGCGAAGCAGCGACGGAACAGGGCGCTCTTTAATGCCTTTGAAGATTATAGTTTCGGTTGCGCTATGAAGATGGATGACGCCGTCATGCACCTCGCCCCCTTCCACAGACGAAGCTTCCATATCGTCGCCGTCAGACCCCAAAAGACCAAAGGCCACAGGGATATGCATTGGCTTTTTCACGGGCTGACCGGGAGTTGGAGCAAGTGTTTGTGTGAAATTGATGGTGTAAGTTTCGTTTGCAGCATCAAAATCGAAACTTGTCTCTACCTTCGGCGTGCCCGACTGATCATACCAGAGTGCGAACTGCGAAAAGTCCTGTCCTGAAACATCGGCAAAGACTTTGATGAAATCTTCTATCGTTGCCGCATCGCCGTCGTGGCGCTCGAAATAGAGATCCATGCCTTTGCGGAAAAGATCTGGCCCAATGATGGTGCGGATCATCCGCACGACTTCGGAGCCTTTTTCATAGACAGTTGCCGTATAGAAATTATTGATCTCGCTATATTCGCGCGGGCGCACAGGATGCGAGAGTGGGCCGCTGTCCTCTGGAAACTGTTGCGCTTTGAGGATTTTCACCTCCGCGATGCGCTTCACAGGCCGCGAGCGCTCATCGGCTGAAAACTCATGGTCACGATAAACGGTCAGGCCTTCCTTAAGACAAAGCTGGAACCAGTCGCGGCAGGTGATGCGATTGCCGGTCCAGTTATGGAAGTATTCATGCGCAATGACCGCTTCGATCCCTGCATAATCGACATCTGTTGCGGTTTCGGGATCGGCCAGCACATATTTGTCGTTAAAGACATTCAGGCCCTTGTTTTCCATGGCGCCCATGTTGAAATCGGAAACCGCGACGATATTGAAAACATCAAGATCATATTCGCGCCCGAACTTTTCCTCGTCCCAGCGCATCGAACGTTTCAATGCATCCATGGCATAGAGTGCGCGTCCTTTTTTCCCATGCTCAACATAGATGGCGAGATCGACCGCGCGGCCGGACTGCGTCGTGAAATGGTCTGTCACAACATCGAGCGAGCCTGCGACAAGCGCGAAAAGATATGACGGCTTCGGATGCGGGTCATGCCAGATCGCAAAATGTCTATCAGGGTTGCCTGAAACCACTCCTTGGTCAACAGGATTGCCGTTTGCCAGCAATATTGGTGCTGCTGCTTTTTCTGCGTTGAGGCTGACGGTATAGACGGAGAGCACATCCGGGCGGTCGTAATAATAGGTAATACGACGAAAGCCTTCAGCTTCGCATTGCGTGCAATAGACGTTGCTTGAGCGATAAAGACCTGAAAGCTGACGATTGGTGGTCGGGTTAACCTCAGTGACAATTTCCAGCGTGAAGCGTTCAGCCTCTGGCAGGTCGGTGATTTCCAATCTGTCTGGTGTCACCGAATAGCTGTTATTGCTGAGAATTTCGCCATCAAGGCGAATACCGATCAGCTTCAGTTCATCACCATCAAGGATAAGCGGCGTGCCTGCAATTGTTCCCTCGCGGCGCTCGATAGCGAGTTCTGCACGGACAATGGTCTTTTCTGGCTCAAGCGTGAAATCGAGTTTCGTTTCTGGGATAGCGTAAGGGGTTGGGCGATAATCTTCGAGGCGGAATGTCTGGCCGGTTTCAGTACGCATTGCGAAACTCTTCTTTGTGATCACTCTGATGCACGAGTCGTATCCGGCTTTTTAGCAAACGACAAGAAAAGCAAATTGGCTGAGTATTTTTTATGAGCAACATACTTTGTTCGCTGGCACTTTATAGCGAACAGGCCTAAGGATGATGCGTTGAAGTTCATATCCCGCCTATTCGTCTATCCCCCGTTTAAGGAATTGCGTTGTGAAGTCCCTTCCGGACGCGGCCTCCGCAAATGCTCAGTCCAGTGCAACGACTGAGCCTGACCTGCTTCAGAACAATCCAATGTTGGGCATTAGCCTCAAAGTTGCTTCGGTTGCAGTGTTTGTTGGCATGTCGACGCTGCTCAAAGCCGCAGACGGAATTCCCCTTGGGCAACTGATCTTTTTTCGCTCATTTTTCGCAGTGCTGGCGATCCTTGTCTATTTTGCGATGCGTGGGCAGGTATCAGGTATTTTCGAAACGCGGCACGGGTTTAGCCATTTCTGGCGCGGAATGGTGGGCGTTGGAGCTATGACGCTCAGTTTCTATGCTCTGACCAAGCTGCCTTTGCCTGAAGCAATCGCTATCAATTATGCTTCGCCACTGATTGCAGTGGTGCTGGGCGCTGTCATTTTGCATGAAGTTGTCAGAATGTATCGCTGGAGTGCTGTGGTTATCGGCCTTTTTGGTGTTCTAATCATCATATGGCCTCGCATGACGCTGTTCGCAGAAGGGCAAGTGGGGCGCAATGAGGCATTGGGCGCTCTCGCGGCACTTGGCGGGGCAATTATGGCGGCCTTTGCAATGATGCTTGTGCGTCGTCTTGTTCAGACCGAAAAAACGTCGACCGTTGTTATTTATTTTTCGATCTCGGCAACCGTCATTTCGCTGGCCAGTATTCCGTTTGGCTGGGTTATGCCAAGCGGGCCGCAATTCGCAATGCTGATCGCAGCAGGTGTTGCCGGAGGCGTGGCGCAAATTCTTCTGACTGAATGTTATCGCCATGCTCCCATGAGCACCATTGCGCCGTTTGAATACACATCAATGCTGCTTGGCCTTGGGATAGGATTTTTCTTTTTTGGCGATGTTCCAACGCTGGAAATGTTGCTAGGCAGCGTAATTGTGATGAGTGCTGGTGGCTACATAATCTATCGCGAACATCAGCTGGCGATTGCTCCCCATAAGACCAATACACCACAGCAAACGCAGTGAGTTTTAAGCCTGACCGGGCGTTGCTTCTGAACGTGGGTCAAGCTGCATAGTTTCCGGTGTGGGTTGCCCGTCTGGGGTATAGATTTTGAACTCGGTTTTCTGATCGCTGACAGCTGGGCGCTCATATCGACGGATACGCCACAGCGCGTGCAGGCCATAGACCGCGTAAGCGACAGCCATAGTTACAAAAAATCCGGATGCTCCCAAGAGATCCATAAGCGGACCAGACAGTGCAGGGCCGATAACGCTGCCCGCACCGTAAATGATAAGCAGCCCGCTCGAGACCTTCACAAATTCACTGGCATCCGCATAGTCATTCGCATGAGCAACATTGAGGCTATAGATCGGATAGATGACGGAGCCAAATAGGAACATCATTCCATATAGGGCGTAAGCGGACGTCGGGTGAATAAGGATCATAATCATCGATATGATGAAGCCGATTGCACCCGCTATCACCATCACATAACGACGGTCCACGACATCCGAGGCGCGCCCCAGCGGATATTGAAAAATAACACCGCCGATCATGGCGCAGGCCAACATCGTGGCGATGCCGAACGTCGAAAGCCCGTTCATTCCGCCATAAATCGCAGCAAGAAAGCTCCAGGTACCAGCCACAATACCAGCAATAAGCGATCCAACAGCCGCCGCTGGCGAGCGACGGTAAAGGCCTTTGAGGTCAAGCTGAACCTGCGTGAGTGGATTGGGCGATTGTGCACTGGACAGTGCTGTGGGCAGCAAAGCGCTGGCGTAGATGATTGCGCAGATAATGAAGAGCGTCTGCGTTGTAGCGTCGCCAAAGGGCAGAATATATTGCCCGCACATCAAGCCCAGCATCGTGATGATCATATAGATCGAGAAAACACGGCCGCGCGTTTCATTGGTGACACGTTCATTTAACCAGCTCTCGATGATCATGTAAGAGCCGGCCAATGAAAACCCGGCAATACCGCGAAAAATCATCCATGCGTAGGGACTTACAATCAAAGAATGCAGCAGTAATGCAATGGAAAGCAGTGTCAGCAGGGCCGAAAACACGCGCACATGTCCCACGCGTTTAACCAAATGAGGAATGACAATACAGCCAATGGTAAAAGCGAGCGCGTAGCTTGTGCCCATCCAGCCGATTGTCGTTGTTGACCAGCCTTCAAGGCCGCCACGAATAGGCAGCAAAATACCGGCAAGTCCACCGGCAAGCAGCATTAGAAATGTGCTTGCGAGCAAAGCTGCTATCGGTAGAAGCTGACCGGCCATAACAAACTCCCCCAGACACTGTAACGATCACTGTTGAAGACAGATATAGTGCAAGCGGCGGAATAATGTATGTTTGCGGCATGTTAGTGACAGATGTCGCTAAACGCTGGCCGCATAAGGAAAAAGACTAAGCTTTCAGCTCTGCCAGTTTCATTTTAACGGCTAAAAAATCGCGCCATGCAAAGCGCTTCTGAGCAGGCATGCGCAAGAGATATTCGGGATGCAGCGTTGGCATAACAGCAATTTCTGTACCCGAAGCGGTCCGGTGGATGTTCCAGTTACCACGCAGACGCAAAATGGTTTCTGACGATCCCGTCAGCGTTTTACTCGCAGGGCCGCCAAGCGTGACAAGCAGTTTCGGCGAAACAAGTTCAATTTGTCGCTCAATGAATGGGCGGCAAAGTTCTGTTTCAAGCGGTGTCGGCGCGCGATTGCCCGGCGGTCTCCAGGCGATTGTATTGGCGATGTAAACGTTCTCGCGTTTAAAGCCGATAGCCTCAATCATGCGATTGAGAAGCTGTCCGGGCTTGCCCATGAAAGGTAGCCCTTCCATGTCATCATCTCGCCCCGGAGCTTCACCGATGAACATGATGTCTGACGATGGGTCGCCATCTGCAAAACAAAGATGTTTGGCCGTTGATTTAAGATTGCAACCGTCAAAACCGGCGAGTGCATCGCGCAGTTCTGCCAATGAATTGGCTTGCGATGCGGCAGCTCGTGCTAGCTCTATCTGTGTATTGTCCGGAACATCTGACGCAGCTTGAACAGGTCGGCTGGATGGGGAGGGGGCTATCGCCGCGCGGGGCTGTTGTGAGCGCTCTGATCGTGAACTTTGCGCTGCAGGTGCAGGCGCGTCTTGCACCCGTGCCATGGTTGGTGCTGGTGCAGCAAAACGATCAATCGGTGTCTCTGAAAGTGGCATGTCGACACCTGCTTCCGCATAAAAGCGCAGCAAGCCTTCCATATCCAGCAATTCATGATCGTTGTTCATTCTTGTACCTCACTAGATGAGGTGACGAATTTTGACGCTGAATGCAAGAGCGTGTCACAGCTTTCCGCTTTAAAGTGATCGTCTTTACGTAAAAAGCCTGTTGCGGCAGAATGGCCCAATTCTAAATTCCAGAGAGAAAAAATTTGACGTTTACGTTAAGGTAAATATTATAATGCTGGATTTGCGGGGTTTTTGGACAATTGGACGCATATGCGACAGTCCCTAACTCTGCGAGAGGGTAGGACCAATATGGGAACGGACCGGTCATTGTCGGTGGTTATCGACAATTGCGATAGGTTCATGAGCAAAAACAACTGGATGCATTGCCCGCGCTGAAATAGTGAGGGGAAAATCTAAATATGACGGAGGCACGAATGTCTGAAGTGGTTGAGCTTCCCGAACGCGAGAGCATGGAATTTGATGTTGTGATTGTCGGCGCAGGCCCTGCTGGCCTTGCTGCGGCTATTCGCTTCAAACAAATCAATCCGGAGCTTTCGGTCGTTGTTCTTGAAAAGGGCGGGGAAGTCGGCGCGCATATTCTGTCGGGCGCTGTTGTAGATCCAAGTGGTATTGACCAACTTCTGCCGGGTTGGCGCGAAGAAGAAGGGCACCCCTTCAAAACGCCGGTGACGGCGGATCACTTCCTGCTGCTCGGTCCTGCCGGTTCGGTACGTCTGCCAAACTTCGCAATGCCACCGCTGATGAACAATCACGGCAATTATATTGTCTCGCTTGGTAATGTCTGCCGCTGGCTTGGCACAAAGGCTGAAGAGCTTGGCGTAGAAATCTATCCGGGCTTTGCTGCGACCGAAGTGCTTTATAATGATGAAGGTGCTGTCATCGGTGTTGCGACTGGTGATATGGGCGTCGAACGCGATGGTACGCATGGTCCAAACTATACGCGGGGCATGGCCTTGCTCGGCAAATATGTGCTGATTGGCGAAGGCGCGCGTGGCTCACTTGCTAAGGAACTGATCGCCAAGTTCAAGCTTGATGAGGGCCGCGAACCGGCCAAGTTCGGTATTGGCCTCAAGGAACTCTGGCAGATTGATCCATCCAAGCATAAGCTGGGACTGGTGCAGCATTCTTTCGGCTGGCCGCTGGATATGAAAACCGGCGGTGGCACATTCCTGTATCATCTTGAAGACAATATGGTTGCGGTCGGCTTCGTGCTGCACCTCAACTATAAGAACCCATACCTGTCGCCATTTGAGGAATTCCAGCGCTTCAAGACGCATCCGGCTATCCGCGATACGTTTGAAGGTGGCAAGCGCTTGTCTTATGGCGCACGTGCAATTACCGAAGGCGGATTCCAGTCGGTGCCGAAGCTGTCATTCCCGGGTGGCGCGCTGATCGGCTGTTCGGCTGGCTTCGTCAATGTTCCGCGTATCAAAGGCAGCCATAATGCAGTTCTGTCGGGCATTCTCGCTGCCGACAAGATTGCAGAAGCATTGGCCGCTGGTCGCGCCAATGATGAACCGATTGAGATCGAAAGCAGCTGGCGCGATAGTGCAATTGGTAAAGATCTCAAGATGGTCCGCAATGTTAAGCCGCTGTGGTCGAAGCTCGGAACGGTTGTTGGTGTCGCGCTTGGTGGTCTTGATATGTGGACCAATCAGCTGTTTGGGTTCTCATTCTTTGGTACGCTGAAGCATGGTAAGACCGATGCGCAGAGCCTTGAGCCTGCAGCAAAGCACAAGAAGATCGACTATCCGAAGCCAGATGGCGTTCTGACTTTTGATCGTCTGTCGTCGGTGTTCTTGTCGAACACCAATCACGACGAAAACGAGCCAGTGCATTTACAGGTCGCCGATATGAAGCTGCAACAGACATCAGAGCATGATGTTTTCGCAGGTCCATCGACACGCTATTGCCCGGCAGGGGTTTATGAATGGGTGGATGCAGACGGCAATTCTGCTGCTGATCCACAGGCCAAGGATGTACGTTTTGTGATCAATGCGCAGAACTGCGTACATTGCAAAACTTGCGACATCAAAGACCCGAACCAGAATATCAACTGGGTTCCGCCACAAGGCGGCGAAGGACCAGTTTATGTAAACATGTAATGTTTACAGGAACAGTGTCCGTCTCGTCCGCCGTAGAGAAAAATGTCGGCGAAGATCCGGTCTATGTAAGGATGTGATTAAAAAAGGCGGTTTAAAACCGCCTTTTTTATTGAAGCATCACAGACTGAGTTTCGGGCTCTTCTGTGTTGGGCCGAACAGGCATCGGAACTGAAAACTCAAGCCTGACAGGCAGGTGATCAGAACCCGCTTCGTCGCGTGTCGCTGCAACTGGTGCTACGATATCAGCACTGACGAGAATTTGGTCGATTGGCAGCCCCACAAATGGCGCGAGCGTCACGGGCAGGCTTTGCGGCATCCAGGAACCGCCAATGCTGGTCATTGCTTTTGTACTGGAAGCCTTTTCTGTCCGGTGAACTGCATTGCTCCATGGCGTCGCGTTGAAATCACCCGCAATAACGGAAGCACCGTCCAATTTCTGCAATTCCGGCACAAGCTTATCAATGATTGCCGCCTGACCATACGGCCACGGAAGCACGGCATGATAGGATGCAACATTGACTGGCATGCCGCTGAAATCAATCGAGGTCATTGCAAGGCGGTTATCGCCAAGGCATGTCTGCGCACCGCCTTCACTGAACGGACGACGGGATAAAATACCTACGCCCATGTTGCTGCCGCTGATGCGACATTCAAAGTGATAAGGGTAGGTGCCTTTGAGAATATCGATCCACATCGCCCAGTCTGAGCCTGCTTCCTGATAAGCGATGACATCAGGCTTTTCCTGCGCAATCATTTGCAAAACGCGCTTGGGTTCAGGATTGTTATAGCGCAGATTGATTTGCACAAGACTATAACGTACACCGCTCGTTGGCACATTAGCATGCGCTGCTGATGAACCATCCAGCAGATTGCGTGCCGCACCAAGTGTTGTGCTGAAAGCAAGGATCGCAAACAGCAGGATCATCGCACCTTCACGCCGCATTGTTGTGAACAAAATCGGCAGCGCCAGCAATCCCATCAGGATTGCGAGATGGGAGCGGAAATGGGCAAATGAATCGAATGACGGATGTGCAGATCCTAAGAATCCGAGCACAAGCGGCACAGATACCAGAATGGCAATGATCAGCAGAACAAAGGCAAAAGTTTCGCGGCGTTTTGACATGATTGGCGAGTAGCGGCTGATTGCGGCGTGATGATGATGCCGAAAGCTGGGCTTCCGGCATGCCTTATCTTATTGGAATGCAGTTTCGAAGAAACTTCTAAGCTTGCGGGAATGCAGTCGCTCGTCTGGCATGGCTGCGATTTTTTCCATTGCCCGGATGCCGATTTGCAAGTGCTGTGCAACCTGTCGCTTGTAGAACTCGGTCGCCATGCCCGGCAGTTTCAGCTCGCCGTGCAACGGCTTGTCGGAAACACAGAGCAGGGTGCCGTAGGGCACACGGAAACGGAAACCATTGGCGGCAATCGTGGCCGATTCCATGTCGAGGGCAACGGCACGTGCCTGAGAAAGGCGTTGAACAGGGCCGCGCTGGTCGCGCAGTTCCCAGTTACGGTTATCGATCGTCGCAACTGTGCCGGTTCGCATGATGCGCTTAAGATCATAGCCTTCAAGGCCGGTGACTTCTTCAACTGCTTCTTCAAGAGCGACCTGAATTTCTGCCAATGCGGGCAAGGGCACCCAGACCGGAAGATCATCATCTAGAACGTGGTCTTCACGCATGTAAGCGTGAGCAAGTACGTAATCACCAAGTTCCTGACTGTTGCGCAAACCAGCACAATGTCCCAGCATTAGCCATGCATGTGGGCGTAACACGGCAACATGGTCGGTAATCGTCTTGGCATTGGAAGGGCCAACGCCGATATTGATCATCGTGATGCCAGAATGATCTTTGCGTTGCAGATGATAGGCCGGCATTTGCGGCATGCGTTGCAATGCAACGCCGGTGCTTGGCGCGGTTTCACCGGCAAGCGTGATCGCATTGCCCGGCTCGACAAAGCTGTCATAGCCACCGCCGCCATCTGCCATCAGCTTGCGTGCATAGGCGCAGAACTCATCCATATAGAACTGATAGTTCGTAAACAGCACGAAGTTTTGGAAATGCTTCGGACTTGTTGCTGTGTAATGCGCGAGCCTGTGCAGCGAATAGTCAACGCGCTGTGCCGTGAAAGGCGCGAGCGGCATCGGCTCGCCCGGAATAGGGTCGAAATCCGCATTGACGATCTTGTCGTCGGTTGCGGCGAGGTCTGGCACGTCGAAGAGATCGCGCATTGGATGGGTGAAAGCATTGGCGACCGATGCCTCAACATAAGTGCCTTCCATGAAGGCAAAATGGATCGGAATTGGCGTGGCCGATTCCCGAACGGTGACTGTCACCCCATGATTGCGCATAAGCAGGCGAATTTGCTCGTTGAGATAATGCTCAAATAAATCAGGTCGCGTGATCGTTGCCGAATAATCGCCCGGCATGGTTACATGTCCAAACGCCAGACGCGTATCAACATGAGCAAAGCTCGATGTTGACAGGCAGATTTCGGGATAAAAAGCACGGTATCGCTGAGGACGGACTTCTCCTTTTGCCAACTGTTCAAAGGCTGTGCGGAGAAACGCGGTATTGCGATCATAAAGCTTGCGAAGCGCGACAACCGCCGCGCTTGCATCGGTAAAAACTTGCGGCTCCATAAACGGAGGCGTTTTAATCTCAGTGAGAAATGGCTGTTCGATTCGTTGTGTCATGACTCAGTATAGCAAACTCCATGACGCGCGCATGTCTCTGTTTAAATGCGATTACTTGTGTCGCAGGTTTCAGCCATTACTCAGATGTGTGCTTTCGCATGACTACTGCCGAAATGCATTACGGTGACATCTCCGGTGATCGGCTGATCGCGATAAACATGCTGTTTCCGATCAACAAATAGCCCTGCGACAATCGCAAAGCCAGCGATCATCATGAATACGATGGTTGTGCGTCTTAGCAGCATAGTTCCCCCAGTTAGTCGATCTTCGATTATAACGCATTATTGTAAGGTTAGTTGCTGAACGGGCGCTGAGAGCTGCATTCATGCAGCGTTCAAAAATATTGATGTCTCATTAACTTGATCCGTTCGCTCTTGTGTCGCAATTCACGGCGCTTATGTTAGCTCGCATTGGAATGACCGACAAAGCCAACAAAGCGGGAGATAAGACCCATGGCCGAGCAGACAAAACCGATTGAACTTTACTATTGGCCGACACCGAATGGCTTCAAGGTGAGCATCATGCTCGAGGAACTTGGTGTTCCTTATGAGGTCAAATATGTAAATATCGGCAAGGGTGATCAGTTCCAGCCGGATTTCCTCAAAATCGCACCGAACAATCGCATGCCTGCTATTGTTGATCCGGAAGGCCCGGGCGGCGAGCCGATTTCGGTCTTTGAATCGGGTGCAATTCTTCAATATCTCGGACGCAAATTTGGCAAGTTCTATCCGTCGGATGAACGCAAGCGCGTTGCTGTTGATGAATGGCTGATGTGGCAGATGGGTGGACTTGGGCCGATGTCGGGTCAGGCAGGACACTTCCGCATTTATGCGCCAGAAAAAGTGCAGTACGGCATTGATCGCTATACCAATGAGGTCAATCGTCTTTATGGCGTTCTCAACCGCCAGCTTGAAGGTAAAGACTATATCGCGGGCGAATATTCCATCGCTGATATGGCAAGCATTGGTTGGGTCAACGCTTACAAAAATTTTGATCAGAGCCTAGAGGATTTCCCAAATCTCAAGCGCTGGCATGAAACCATGAACGCGAGACCCGCCGTGCAGCGTGGTCTTGTGGTTGGAAGAGAAGAGCGCGAACGCGCAATGGCTTCAGCTAATAAGGAAGAAGAGCAGAAGGTGCTCTTTGGCCAGAAAGCACGATAATTAAAAAAGGCGGCAGAAAAGCCGCCTTTTTAGTTCTGGACTTACTGCCGGGTGAGACTTTCGCTTTTGCAGATCAATCCACCCATTACACAGCCAGAGAGCGAAAGGGTGTTGCCTTTGACGCTGGCTTTGCCCGTATAGGTCTTGCCTTCATCGAGCTTGTTGACCTCGCCTTTATAGCTGCCATCCTTGCCTGACATAGAGCCTATCGATTTGCCTTTATATTCGCCGGTCTGAACCGTACCGCAATATTTGCCGCCACCACAGGCCGCATAGCTAATGATCGTGCCGTTCGGCCGCTTCCACGTGCCGACGATGGCTTCATCAGCAAAAGCGGGTACGGCGAGGGTTGCTGTGAGAGCAACGGCAGCAGTCAGTCCCATCATAAAATTACGGATCATGCATTCCTCCCAAAATGCGGCAAGGCATGTTGCCTTGCAGAAAACTTACGCAAACGTAAACGTAATTGAATTTGAAGCGAAGCGAAAGAGGTATAATTGAAGCCGTTATATTCGTTGCCATCCATGTTCTAAACGAAGCCAATCTGCACCATGGTTATCATCTGGTTTCTAAGTGTTGTGGATGAAAAATCTGCCATTTTGGAAAAATGCTGCAATTCATTGAGCTTGGATGTTTAACAAAATCCGAAGTTTACTCCTTGTTGGGATTTTGTTGTCGCGTTGTTAAGCATCTGGTTTAACGCGCATTTTAACTCTGTTGGGTAATCTCAGCATCATGAACGGAACGACAGATCCGACAGTTCCGGGGCGGTGAAAGCCAGTCTCAGAAACAAAGAGCGGACGGTTCTCGGGATTTAACAGGGACAAAGAAAATGACACAGTTTCAGAGCGTCACACAGCAGAGCAAAACAGGTTCTCAAGATCGTATTCTACTGGAAATGGGATTGAAATATGCCGTTGGCCGGGACTGTGAGATTGATGTGGTTGAAGCACACAAATGGCTTAATATCGCGGCAATTCGTGGTAATCAGAAGGCTGAGCGTATGCGCAATCAGGTTGCTGCTACCATGAGTAAGACAGAACTTGCTGCAGCCCTGCGTAGCGCACGTGAATGGATGACGGCGCACTGAGATGGTTCAAAGTTTAAACAAGAGCCGCCCTGTGAGGCGGCTTTTGTTTAACTGATGCCAAGATAGCGCCCCGGCTTATGATTGATCGCGATAATGACATTCATAGCGACGGCACCGGCCAGCGATAGCAGCATATTTTCCCAAGGAATAAAGAACAGGGAACCGAGCATAATAATAACGTCGAGGGCTAGCTGGAACCAGCCGGCGCGAATGCCATAGGCGTCCTGCAAGTAAAGCGCCAAAATGTTCACGCCTCCGACGCCTGATCGATGACGAAAAAGGGCAAGTACGCCCATCCCCATAAGCGTGCCGCCCATCAGTGCTGCAAACAGCGGATTGATTGAGCTGAAATCAACGCACATGGGTATGACTTTTGCGAAGAGCGACATCAGAGCAACGGCGATGAATGTTCTGATTGTAAACGCCCAGCCCATCCGTTTCGCTGCAAAATAATAGAACGGCAAATTGATCACAAAATAAAGCGCGCCAAAGCCAATGCCGGTTGCATACTGGATAAGGAGCGCGATTCCAGCGGTGCTGCCAGTCATCAGCGTGGCTTGGCTATAAAGCGTTATGCCCAATGCGATGAATGAGGTGCCAATGAGCATCGCAATCGCATCTTCATAAAGGCGATGACGATCCGGCGTGATTAGGCTGGTAGTATCGACAAGTGGGGAGACACTATTTGACACGATCAACTCCAAAGCTGCGAAAAAAAACGAACGAATAGATGAAATGACCAGAGCGAACCCCGGTATTTATCTGCATATATTTCCGCTGATTTGATCGTCAGAATGCCAATGACCAGCGCCATGTCTTGGGAGACGCTCCCAATATAGCATCTGGCGAATGTTGCTGCACTGCTAGCAATATTGTTATTTTACGTTCCGTTTTTCGCTTTTATCGCGCTTATGTCTTCGAATTATTTTGGATTATTTCGTATTCTGTTTTGGCAAGAAATTGTTTCACCTCTGCCGGACTGCTTAAATGGTGTTTTGAAAGATGCGACGGTGCCTTTTCCATAAAAGTGAGTGCGCGAATGCGGCCATTTTTGCGATAGTTTGCTGCGAACTTGAGAAACTCCCAGTCAAAGCGCTCTTTGCATCCTTCGGCCATGTCTGGGCGCGACTTTCCGAAATAACGAAATGTTCGGGTCAGGATTCGCCAGAGGCGTCTCGGTGTCGAAATATCCAAAAAGATGAGCATATCAGCACGTTCCGCGCGATAAGCCATTGTTTCACTATGGTTGCCTTCAAAGATCCATTCATCTTGATTTGCGACTTCCGTGGTAAGACGTTCTATCTCTTTGCGTGAGCGCATTGTCCAATTGGGTAGCCAGTAAATTGTGTCGATGTGAACGACCGGGAGACCGCTTATTTTTCCGAGAGAACGGGCCAGAGTGGACTTTCCTGAACCTGCGCCGCCAAATATCATTACTCTCTTAAACATGGTGACGAATCCCTGATTTTAACTCTGTTGTAATAATATTGAGACAAAGAATTATAATTACTGTAGGTTTACTTATATTCGATGAGCGGTTGTAACGCGCTAAGAATGACGTTTAGAATTTTTGTATTGTAGACAATGGTAATATTAATCGCGTGATTGACAGTCAACTTGCCGAGTATCAATATTGATGCCGAATATGACGTTCGGAGATTTTGAAGAAGGGCAAGGAAGACCCGAGGTTTTGAATAGTCGCATCGAGCGACAATCGCGTAATACGTATCGTAAACAATAGTCCGTATCCGACAGGGAGCGACGAGATGTCTATTCGTACCATTACAGCTTTGGCTGGGACCGCATTCATTCTGAGCGTATCTGCCTTTGCATTTTCAACGCAGGCCAGTGCGCTGACCATGAAAGAATGTAGCGCGAAGTATCAGTCGGCCAAGGATGCCGGGACACTTGGTGATGTTAAGTGGAACGATTTCCGTAAGACACAGTGCGGAGATGATGCTGCGGCAGCGCCTGCCGCTCCTGCAAAGAAGGCTGCTGCGCCTGCCAAAAATGCTGCCGCTCCGTCTGCTGATGATGCCGCCAAAGGCCTGACAATGAAGCAGTGCAGCACGAAATATCAGGCTGCCAAAGATGCGGGCACCGATGGTGGCGCAAAATGGAATGATTTCCGCAAAGCTGAATGCGGCCCGGGTGCTGACGCTGTAGCACTGAGCACGGATGGTAACTCAGAGCCTGCTGCTCCTACTGTTGCGGCACCGAAGGGCATCAAGTTCCCGACTGCTGTTTCTGCCAAATTCTCCAGCGAGTCACCGGGTAAGGCTCGTATGCATACTTGCCTTGAACAGTATCATGCCGCGAAAGATGCCAATGCGCTTGGTGGCCTTAAATGGGTTCAGAAGGGCGGCGGCTATTACAGTCTTTGCAATGCACGCTTGAAAGGCAATTCATAAATCAGATCTGGGACGGCTTATAAGTCGGTTTGAACTTACACCGTTTTAGAGAAAAGGCCTTGCAAATCTGCAAGGCCTTTTTTGTTGGCGTGCTTTTTGGGTAATCAGCGTGGTTTGAACCAGCTGCTAACTCCAACAATGAGCCAGCCGAGAATCATCAGGCTGCCGCCTGTTGGTGCTGCCATTGGAAATAGTCTGCTTCCGGCCATGTCGCGCATGAAGAGGTCTCCGCAAAACAGTGCCAGTCCTGCGATCAGTATGGCGCCACCAATACTTGCCACGCGGCTATTGGGTACAATCAATGAAAGGACCAGAAGAGCAGGGGCATGGCCAAGTAAGAGTGGTGCAATTGCACTCAAGTGGTTTTCACCACCATGTGCGGCTCCTGCGTAAGCAGCAATAGCCAGTGCACCACACAGGCCGGCAAGTGTACCAAACACCGGATTACGAACCTGGGCGTTGAGTTGGTTTGACATAATTATCTCCGCAAGTAGGCAGAACGCGAGCTAGGATGTTTTTAAATTGTCTATAGGCTTTTTTGCGCGTCGTGGATTGCGTCTGGAAGAGCTGCTTCAAACATATCCAATTGCTCAGCTACGCCGACACTCACCCGAATGCAGCGGTCAAGAACAGGTGCGCCGGGCTTGCGGACGAAAACATCGCGCTCAATCAGGCCGTTCAGGATAGCGGTCGCGAAAGCGCCATCGTGACCGCAATCAATTGTCACGAAATTGGTGGCCGATGGTATTGGTTGAAGCCCATGTTTGACCGCGATTGTTGCAATGCGTTCACGACCCGCGTGGATTTTAAACACAACGTCGTTCAGATAATTCTGATCCTTTAGTGCCGCGATGGCGGCCGCTTGTGCAATCCGGTTGACAGCAAAATGATCGCGGATTTTGTTGAAGGCGCTGATTGCGGTTTCGTTACCGACGACGTAACCAACGCGAATGCCCGCAAGCCCGTAAGCCTTTGAGAAAGTACGCATCCGAAGAACGTTTGACCGGTCCAGTTCAAATGGCGGAAATGCGGAAGCAGGGCCGGTCTCACAATAGGCCTCATCAAGTATCAGCATTGTGGTTTCCGGTATTCGCTCAATAAATGACTGAATATCCGAGCCTTCATGCCACGTACCCATCGGATTATCGGGGTTCGCGATATAAAGCAGTGCTGGATTTTCCTGCTTTGCTTTCTCGATCAGTGCATCGAGATCAGGCTTGTCCTGATTATATGGCACAGTCAGCAAAGTGCCGCCAAAACCTGAAACGTGATAGTTAAATGTCGGATAGCCGCCGAGCGAATTGATTACTTTGTCGCCTTGCTGGACATATTGGCGGACAACCAGACCCAATAACGCATCAACGCCTGCGCCGGGCATAATGTTTTCCGGCTTCACACCATGATGCGCGGCAATCGCGTGGCGAAGAGCATAATTCTCCGGGTCGCCATATTTCCATACTTCGGACGCTTCCTGCTTCATCGCCTCGATGACAGAGGGGGCAGGGCCAAAGCTACTTTCGTTCGCACCGATTCGAGCGGTGAAAGGTTTTCCACGCTGTAGTTCTAAAGTTTCCGGGCCGACAAAAGGAACGGTGGAGGGAAGGCGTTCAACAAGTGGTGTGAGGCGAGGCGATGTCATTATGCTTCCGGTCAATGTGTCTGATGGGACCGAAGTGGCAAACTCGCTCCGCCTAAGCGGTTAATTGGAACAGGTTTGCACATCTGCGCCCGATGTAAGATAACTCAGGCTTAGCAACTTGTGCCATCTTTCACCATACTGCCAGTCTAGGAAATATCATCGCATAGTTATTTGTAGGCAGATCAAGCTGCAATATGCCGTAGGTTGATGAATCTATACGATTTTCGAGGGTGTCTCTATCGCTAACGAAGTACAGATAAGCCATCGGCAGCGGTTCTCTCACGATACTGAGAGTTTCACTTACACGATTACCTTCGATTTCGCGCACATTCGCGAAATCCGTCTCAATTCAATAGCTTGTATCAGTGCACTTCGAGGACTTTAACGCAGGAATCAAGATCGTGTGTAGCAAGATGAGCGTAGCGCATGGTCATCTGTAAAGTTTGATGACCGAGCCACATCTGCACGCGACGAATATCAATTCCACCACGGACCAGGCGCGACGCGCATGTATGACGCAAAATATGCGGGACAACCTGATCATCTGTACCGAGGCCAACTTCGATTTTGGCTTCGTTCCAAATTTGGCGGAAACGAACTTGATTGAGCATCGAAAAGGGGCCTTTAAGGCGTTCATGCGCAATGGCGGTTGCTTTTTTGGCTCGCTTCGTGAGCGGAACCGTGCGACTCCGGTTGGATTTGGTCAGCCAAAAAGTGGTACGATGTTCCTGAATGTCATTCCAGGTCAAGCCAATGGCTTCTCCAAGGCGACAGCCGGTATCGACGAGAAAAATTGAAAGACGATAACTATCTTCGCAGCGTGACTTAACCGCTGCAAAGAGACGCTTTTCCTCTTCATATTCGAGGAAGCGAATGCGTCCTGCTCGCTCTTTCTGCCGAACAAATTCCGGCAGGCTATAGATATCCCCCATTTTGTGCGCCTTCCGCAGCAGCTTACTTAACGCAGCCATCTTACGATTGATGGTTGCATTGCTGTTACCGCGCTCACGAAGCGAACCAATGACGGAGTCAAGCATCGCTTGATCAAACCCAGAAAAGCGCATGCCTTTCAAGATTTCATCAATCTCACCGAGAAAAGACTTCACATTATACTTGTGTGATCCATCGTCCCAGAGAATGTTGATATACTTACCAGCCAGCTCTGCCAGAGTGAATTGTTCGACAATTCTATGCTTCTGGCTTCTGATGGATGTATATTCGAGATTATAATCGATAACTGGTGTGTATGTATCACCGCTATCGATCTTCGTTCCCCCAACGACGATCATAGCATGCCCCCATATTTTTTATGGGAAACACACATAATTAAATAATTACAGAAGCACAAGATAAGTAAGCTAATTTTATGTGGAGACATATTACGATCCTCTAAAAGATCTGTTTGCCCCCATTTTTATTCTCGTATTCACTCAGCCGCGCCCACACAAAATCCCCATCTTGAGCAAGCATATCGATTACGTTCGTGAACAATTAAAATGAACCTGACGCCGTAGGTCCCCTGCGGCGTCAGGCATATAGTTTTGCTCTGATTAGAACGAGCGCTGGAAGCGAACCATACCCTGCCAAGCGTCCTGACCCTTGAGAACCGACTTGTCGTCGTTCCACTTGGTGTAGGAAACTTCTGGAGTAATGGTGAAGCCTGGAACCAGCTGATAAGCTACGTTTGCAGTCGCCGCAAAAGTGCCTGCATCTTCCCAAGCAGCCTGAACGTTGAAGGTAGCCTTTTCGCTTGCTACAAACTTCGCGCCACCCCAAACAGCCCAATCGCCGCCCCAAGTGCCGTAGAAGCTATCGATTGCGCGAACGCCACGGTATGTCGAGCTGCCGCCATCAAAAACAAGATCGCCGTTTGCGTCATAATGAGCGTAGTAATCTTTGTTCGACTTGTAAGCGCCCTGTACCCATACGGAGAACTGTTCGGTTACATTTACGTCGAGACGAACCTTGCCCATCCACTCTTCGTTAACCGAGTCGTAAGCTGCTGCGCCGGCGATCGAGCCCCAGCCTTGAGCATACTTCAGGCCACCAACGATATGTGGTGTGTAATCAGTAATAACGCCATCGAAGTCGACGTCGTCATTGTTGCCCTGTTCAAGAGCGATGATAGCCGAGAAGCCATTGCCGCCAGTGAAGGTGTAGCTGATTGCGTTGGTGCGGTAGCCGCCAGCGGAAATCACATCATCGTTGATAACGTCGCCGAGGTAACCAGTGAAGGTTAGGAACGCGGATTCATCGAGACCAACGCGCAGGCCGCCGAGCTGAATGTAAGCGAAGTTCAGCGAAGTGCCGGAATCGCCACCATTCTTATAGTTGAAGCGGGTTTCTGTATACGTCTTCAAAGTACCGAGTTCGGTTTCCGAAGCTGTCGACGTGCGTAGCGTGAAGCGAGTTAGGAAGTCGTAAGTGTCGCGGTCTTTGCCATTTTTGGCCGCATAGGTCAGAGCACCGTCTGCGTTACGGCTGAGGCCTGCGCCGCGATAATACACATCGTCGCCGCCCTTGATGTCTGCACGAACGTAGCCGTGGATGCGCAGGCAGGTTTCTGTGCCTGGAATGTAGAAGTAGCCAGCGCCGTATGCATCGCAAACGCGGACGTATTCAACTGCTTCTGGCTCTGGAGCGACGATTGCGTCTGCTGCCTGAGCGCCGGTAGCTGCAACGAGAGCTGCAGCGGAGCCGAGGAGAAGGCTCTTGATGTTCATTTCTGACCTCCAGTCAAGAATCGACCGAAATCCAGAAAATGATATTATTTCAATGGTTTGACTGAATCTCGTATTTCAAAACTGAAAAGTTCAAAAAAATTAAATCAACGAGAAAAGAAGCTCAGAAGCTAGGTTCAGCACTCAGAAGAGCAAAAATTTCGATATTTTGTTGATTTGATAATGGAGGAGAGGATGGGATTCGAACCCACGAGACCCTTCCGGGTCTACTCCCTTAGCAGGGGAGCGCCTTCGACCTCTCGGCCACCTCTCCAATGAGGGCGAGATAGCCGGTACGCTTCATCTTTTCAAGTGATTTGAGCTACTAAGTGCAAATTTATCAGGAAAATATATACATTACTCTATAGGGGCTTGTGAATAAGTCCGTTTTCTTGGTGTTCTGTTGAGCGTTTCGACCGTGGAAAGTTCGTAACCTTAGCCCAGGGATTCGCTGCAAATCTCTCAGCTTTGCCCGCGTTGATAAACTGGGTGCCTGATTTGAGACAGAATCCGTTTCAATTGATGGATTCGTTGATCGGACATCACCAAAATTATAAAAATGCGTGTTTTCAATCGTTAAGACGGGTTAACGGGTGTTCATAAACGCTAATAAGGCATTAATTTTTGTATTACATACGGGCAATTTCGTGTCATTTCTGCAACAACCGTCTTGCATAGCTCCCAATTAATGCCGGTTCTCGATATTCGGTGTTGAACTCAAAAAGTTGGCGAGTATCTTCACATCCAGAAGAAGGAGCGCTTCGGGGCGACTTTTTCATCAGGGGATGGGGACAGGTTGTCCTTCAGCCAAATCAGAATGCCCAGACCCATTTTTAACTTTGACTGGAGGTCAGAAATGAACATCAAGAGCCTTCTCCTCGGCTCCGCTGCAGCTCTCGTTGCAGCTACCGGCGCTCAGGCAGCAGACGCAATCGTCGCTCCAGAGCCAGAAGCAGTTGAATACGTCCGCGTTTGCGATGCATACGGCGCTGGCTACTTCTACATTCCAGGCACCGAAACCTGCCTGCGCATCCACGGCTACGTTCGTGCAGACATCAAGGGCGGCGACGACGTATACGGTCGCGGTAGCCTTGAAAATGTTCGTAACGATCTTGGTGAAGTTGTTGGCGTTCGCGCTGTTCGCAACTCGAACCGCGACACTTACGATTTCTTGACACGTTTCTCGCTTCGTTTCTCGACTGCTTCGGAAACAGAGCTCGGCACGCTTAAGACATACACCGAAGCTCGTTTCCAGTATCAGAACGGTGCTGACTCCGGTTCGACTGGAACGCTGCGTTATGGCTACATTCAGCTCGGCGGCCTTCGCGTTGGTCTTGACGAATCCGCATTCGTAACCTTCCCTGGTTACCTCGGCGACGTTATCAACGACGACGTAATCCTTGCTGGTGGTTACCGCACCAACGCAATCAGCTACACCTTCACTGGCGGCAATGGCTTCTCGGCTATCATCGCTCTTGAACAGGGTGGCAATGGCGACTCTGACGTTGACGTAGTTATCGATGACTACACACCACATGTTGTTGGTGGCCTGAAGTACGCTCAGGGCTGGGGTTCGATCGTTGGTGTTGCAGCTTACGATTCAGTTAACGAAGAATGGGCTGGTAAAGTTCGTTTGGACGTAAACGTAACCGACCAGTTCTCCGTTTGGGTAATGGGTGGCTACAAGTCGAACAACGACACCTACGTCGGTGGCGAGTTTGACGTTAACGGTAACTACCGCAATGGCTACCGTCTCGTAGACAGCTTCTACGGCACATGGGGCGGCGATTGGGCTGTTTGGGGTGGTGCGAAGTTCAAGGCAACCGACAAGGCTACCTTCAACGTTCAGCTCGCTTACGAAGATGCAAAGACCTTCGCAGCTACTGCAAACGTAGCTTACGAACTGGTTCCAGGCTTCACCGTAACTCCAGAAGTTTCCTACACAAAGTGGGATGACAAGTATTCTGTCCAGAAGGGTCAGGACGCTTGGCAGGGTATGGTCCGCTTCCAGCGTTCGTTCTAATCCTAACGGATTGGTTACAGGAAACCCGGCAGCTTCGCTGTCGGGTTTTTTGTTGTCTTGAGTTTTGAAATATTGCTTATGCTCTTGCATTTTCGGGCAAGGCGGTTCTTTTGATGCTATACATCGTATGTGATTTTGCATCGGAGATATGGATTTATGCTGAAATGGTTTTGGCCAGCTTTGACATGGACTGCGGCGCTGACATCCCTGGCGCTCTGGTTTGGTGCGGACAGGGTCGAAGCCGATATCAGCACGCGGACGGCGCAGGTGCTTTCGCCTTATGTCTGGACAGGTTTCGATGTTGATGGTCGTGATGTCGTTCTGAAAGGCATGGCGCCCGACCCTGAATCGCAGCGCGCAGCAGTTCAAGCCGTACAGCAGCTTCGCGGTATTGGTGATTTTTCAGATCTGACGACCGTTCTCCAAGCCGCCAGCCCTTATGTTTTCAAGCTCACCCAAAGCGGCGAGGGGATTATCCTCTCAGGTTATATCCCTGATAATTCAATGCGCGATGCCATTATGAGTGCGGCAGAATCAATCGGCTCAGGCACGCTTGTTGATGATCAAATGGCGCTCGCACGTGGTGCGCAGCCCGAATTTGAACAGCGCGTTCTTTTCGCAATTGATCTCGCAAAAAAGCTAACCGACGCAGAGATAGAGATTTCCGAAGCAGCACTTTCCGTTAAAGGGAAGGTTAGCGACGATAGCACTCTGAATGTCCTGAATGCTGAATTGAATGGGCCATTGCCTTATGGCTTGGCTTTAGCCAGCTCCAATATTACGAAGTTCTGATAGCGTTGCGCCATTAAACGCTTTCATCCCCTGTTTCTTCGCATTGTCTGATTGACAGCGGAGGCTTGGGTGCCTTTCCTGTATATATAAGGAAAGTGCTTCGGATCGGTTGGCAGGCGAGTTTTAAATGCTTTATCTTGCAGAGATGTTTTGGCCCGTACTTTTGTTGTCGGGTGTGATTGGATTGGCAGTTGGGTGGCTGACGGCTTCTAAGTGAGTTGCCGTTGGGTGAATTGCGCAGCGTTTTATGAATTGCCGTGGTTGAAGCCCAGGCTGATACCAAGTGCAGATGCGTAGAGTAAGAGGAAACCTTAATGCCGATGTTGATTGTTCAATTGGCGATACTCATTGCCGTTGCTTTTGTAATTGGCTGCATTTTGGGTCGCCTGCTTAAGGGTAGAAAAGCTGCTGACAAAATTAGAGAAGACATCGTCGTCGCGGCTGCGCTCTCGACGCCTGCATTGGATGAGAAGCCAGGGCCGGTAGCACCAGCGAAAGAAGCTGTAGTTGAAGAGACTGAGGCAAAGCCGGTCGATGTAGCTGTCAAACCTGTTATAGATGAGCCGGAAGCTGAGCTTCAAACCGCTATCGAGGAGCCAGAGGAAGCGCAGGTTGAAGAAACGGTTGTCGTTGTTGTCGAAGCCGATAAGCCTGAATTATTGGATGCTCCGTTGCGCGGTAAGCCGGATGCTTTGACAGCAATCAACGGCATTGGGAATGCTATCGAAGCTAAGCTAAATAAGCTCGGCATTTTCCATTACGCGCAAATAGCGCAATGGAACGTGGATCAGGCTGGCTGGATTGAGCGCAACATTGGCTTTGCAGGCCGTGTGACGCGTGAAGACTGGATAGGGCAGGCGGCCAAACTGGCCGAAGCTGCATCTGCAAGCACCACAAAACGCAGTGCGAAGCCGAAGAGAACAGCAGCAAAAACAAAAGCTTCTACCCGGCCAAAAAAGACCCAGGCTTAAAACGTCCTTTGTGTAAAAACATGGACGTTTTAAACTCTGTCTTTATCGTCTGCCAGAAATCAGGTCAGTTTTAATATCAGCGCTGCCTGTCAGTCGGGCTTTATAAACTTCATAGTTTTCCATAACGCGCTGAACATAATTGCGCGTTTCAGAGAAGGGTATGCGCTCGATCCAGTCGACCACTTCTTCAATCGATTTTCCACGCGGATCGCCATATCGTTCAATCCATTCACTCGCCCTGCGTGGACCGGCATTATAGCCTGCAAAGGTCAGTACGTAAGAGCCGTTGAAGCGGTCGAGCTGTTCGCCTAGGAAATGTGCTCCGAGCGTTGCATTATAAGCTGCATCACTTGTAAGTCTTTGATCTGAATAGGTCATTCCATTGCGCGTAGCGACGCTCTTTGCGGTTGCTGGCATCAATTGAAGCAGGCCACGTGCGCCAGCTTTGGACACCGCACCGATGTTGAACTCGCTTTCCTGACGGGCAATTGCATAGGCAAGCGCTTTGCCTGAGCCACTGATGTTGGCATTGGCCGGAATAGCACCTACAGGATGCGACAGCGCTCCGACATCAAGCCCACGGAATGCAGCATTCTTGCCGACGCGCAATGCGAGATAATGGTTTTCATTTTTCTCTGCCATCACCGCGAGGAGTGCCAGTTCCCCAACGCTGTTCAACTCTTGTGAGAGTTGCGTGTAAAGTGCTGTCGCACGATTACCATAGCCGATCTGCTCGAGACGCCTGATGGCGTGCACTGCAGGGCGGCCTGAAAAGCGTATGCGCTCAGCATCTGAAGGCTTTGGATAGGCCAGCTCTGGTGCTTTTTCGTTTAAACGCGCTGCAGATAGCTGTCCGTAGAAAGTCGTGCCGAAATGTGCCGAACGACGGTAATATGCAGTCGCGTCGCCACCTGCACCGGCTTCGGCCGCGCGACCAAGCCAATAATAAGCCCGGGACGCGGAAATTGGTCGCGAGGAAATTTCCGCAATCTTTGCGAAGTGTGGCGCAGCAAGTTTCGGCTGTTTGAGTGAGCGCAGGGCATACCAACCGGCATGAAACTCTGCTTCCGCAGCCATTGTTGGTGATTCTGCGGCATGCGCTGCCACAAGCCTGTAAGCGAGCTGAGGCTTGTTTATATCCAGAAGTTCGCGCGAGAGAATGCGGCGTTCAACCCACCAGGCATCAGGATCAACCAGAGAGGAAGCGTCTTTGGGAGCCTTTAGCATTAAAGCTGTAGCGTCATCAAAACGATCTGCACGGCGCAGATAGCGTATCTGCAAGAATGCATAGACAGGGTTCGAGTGCCATGACTTATCGACATCAGCGATAGCCTTGGCAGTATTCGGAGATTTTTGCGAGAGGGCTGCAAAAGCGTTATAAAGCGACTGCGCCTGAGCTGGACCGGACAGAAGTTTCGCCGATTGCAAGCGATCATTATACAGCGAACGCAAAAGACGACGCTGATGATCTTCGCGTGTCAGAACGGTTGAAAACTCTTTAAGAACTCGTGCCTCGTCTTCAGCAGACAGGCGTTCTTCCGCCCACCATGGCGCCAAGAGCTGATGCGCTTTCGTCTTGTTGCCATTGGTGACGTAAGCGCGGGCAAGCGCGATCATGCCTTCGGTAGTTTGCGGCTGCGTATTGCCGAAGGTAGCGATAACCGTTGACGCAGGCGCGTCTTCTTTGAAAAGTGCACGCTCTGAATTGCGACGCAAAGCACTCATTCCGGGCCAGCCAGGAAGTTCGGCAGCTGCGGCTGCAATTTCAGCACTTGGCACACCGCTTATGCCGGAAGTTGCTATCGACCACGTCAAAATCTGGCGGTCGAGCGAGCCTTTTGTCATGCCGTTTCGATAGGCAATCGCGCCAACGACATCACGAGAATAGAGCGTATCAAGACCCGTTTTTAGGGTCCCACTGATCGCAGCAGGGTTCTCTACGCGACTGAACGACGAAGTAATGACTGGATCCGGCGTGGCAGGTCGCGCTTTTGGTGTGACCAGATTAATCGGGGATTCATGCGTAGCTGCTGGGGCGAATGGGCGCGCAAGCGGAGTTGGAATATCGGATGGCAAAGATGATTGCGCATAGGCTGCACCGAGCTGCCCCGCGAAAAGCGAGGTAGCAATAATCAATCGGCTTGAGCCCAGCATTCTTTGCTTTAATGACATATCCAAATTTTTCTTACACATGATCTAACGAGAATAAAATGCGTTTGTGTGAGCAAGTTATTGTTTGAATCTGGCTTTTATAAGCCTGATTGCCCACTAGGCTTGTCTTGCAAAGACTATGATCCCGATGCGTGAAGCATTGGTTAATAAAGAGTTATATTTTCACTTTGATAGCAGATTGCCTGTCATGCTGTGCTCGGATGCGTCGGGGCTATCCGTCCAAACGATGCCTATCAAATTTTTTCTTAAAACTGTCATTTGAAAGCAGATTTGCGCCGCTCCCCCGCTTGCCGGATTTCAACTCCGAGACTATGGTGCATCGCCTTACGGCCATTCTGGTTTATTTCATGTCAGGATTATACCGTGGGGATTGTCTTTATTTCTCAGGAGTTCACTGATGCTGAAAGGCTCGATTACCGCACTTGTCACGCCATTCGATAGTGAAGGAGCGTTCGACGAGAAAGCCTTTCGTGACTTCGTGAACTGGCAGATTGAAGAAGGCACAAAAGGCCTCGTTCCTGTTGGCACCACTGGCGAAACCCCAACGCTTTCTCATGATGAGCATAAGCGCGTTATTGAGGTTTGCATCGAAGTCGCAGCTGGCCGTGTGCCAGTTATTGCAGGCGCAGGATCAAACAATACCGTCGAAGCGATTGAGCTTGCCCAGCACGCCGAAAAAGCGGGTGCGGATGCTGTTCTGGTTGTGACACCTTATTACAATAAGCCAAACCAGCGCGGCCTCTATGAGCATTTCTCGCGTGTTGCGCGTTCAATCTCTATCCCGCTCGTGATCTATAATATCCCGGGCCGCTCGATCATCGATATGACGCCAGAGACAATGGGTGCGCTCGTGCGCGATCATAAGAACGTCATCGGTGTGAAGGATGCGACAGGCAAGATCGAACGCGTTTCTGAGCAGCGTTTGACTTGCGGTAAGGACTTCATCCAGTTGTCCGGCGAAGATGCGACTGCACTTGGCTTTAACGCGCATGGCGGTGTTGGCTGTATCTCTGTGACATCAAATATTGCTCCACGTCTGTGCGCAGAGTTTCAGGATGCTTGTCAGGCTGGCGATTATGCAAAGGCGTTGGAACTTCAAGACCGTCTTATGCCGCTTCACAAGGCACTGTTCATCGAGCCTAATCCATCTGGTCCGAAATATGCTCTGTCGCGCCTTGGCCGTATCGAAAACGTCCTACGTTCGCCAATGGTAACAATTGAAGCAGCCACAGCCCAAAAGATCGACGAAGCTATGAAACACGCTGGTCTCGTGAATTGAGGCTGATATTTTTGCCCGGTTGATTGATTTTTACGCTCTCGCATGTGCGAGAGCGTTTTCATTTCCGGCAATGCGCATTATATGGTGCCATTATGAACAAGCCGAAAAACTCTCCTGCACGCAAGATGGTCGCTGAAAACCGTAAAGCGCGCTACAATTTTGAGATCACTGATACGCTTGAGGCCGGTCTGGTTTTGACAGGCACCGAGGTTAAATCGCTGCGTGCCAATCAGGCCAATATTGCTGAAAGCTATGCAAGCTTTGAGAATGGCGAGTTCTGGCTCATTAATTCATATATTCCTGAATATACGCAGGGAAATCGGTTTAATCACGAGCCGCGACGCTTGCGAAAGCTTCTGATCAGTCGGCGCGAAATGTCGAGGATTTTTCAGTCCGTGTCCCGCGAAGGCATGACTGTTGTTCCACTGAAATTGTACTTTAATGATCGTGGTCGGGCAAAGCTAGAAATCGGTGTTGCACGCGGTAAGAAGAATCACGACAAGCGTGAAACTGAGAAGCAACGCGATTGGAATCGCGAAAAGTCACGGTTGTTACGAGATCGTGGCTGATAAACTGATTTGAAAAAAAGCGCCGTCAGGCGCTTTTTTGATTTAAATAGGTACGGACATTTCTGAAAACATCTCTAAACATGGGGTCGGTCAGCTTGCCAGTGTTCGTGTTGTACCGCGAGCAATGGTAACTCGAGAATATGCGCAGACCGTCAATGTCGGTTTCTTTGTTATGTCCAAAAGGATGACGCGAAACTGGCGCACCCATAGCGCGCACAGTTGACTGGTGGGCAATGGTGCCGAGAGTTACAACTGCGCGTAAATTCTTAAAGTGTGTGAGCAGGGGACTGAAAAACTGACGGCAATTGTTGATTTCACTGCCGACTGGCTTGTTTTCAGGTGGAACACACCGCACGGCATTCACAATGCCTGCATCGACGAGCCTTAGACTATCATCGGGTCTGGCTTCAAATTTACCGTTAGCAAAGCCAAACTCGCATAATGTACTGTAAAGAAGCTCCCCTGCATAATCACCCGTAAAAGGACGCCCTGTACGGTTTGCACCCCGTAAACCGGGAGCTAAGCCTACAATGAGAAGTTTCACGTCGTCATCGTGCGGTGGGAGAAACGGTGAAACCGGCGCATTATGCCATTCAGGCTCTTTGCGCCGCCACTCTTCAAGAAAAGCATGAAGCCTTGGACAGATTGTACAGTTTGGAGAGGGTTCAGAAATCATAGCCCTGCATGAACTGTACAATCATTGTCGTCAATAGTCGTCGTCGAGATCGTCATCCTGACGACGTGCCTGCTGTGGACGCTCTGATGGGTCGCGGCCAATTTCTGCCTTTAGCGATACGAGATCAATAAAATGATCCGCCTGACGGCGTAGCTCATCAGAAATCATTGCAGGCTGGGTGGTCAGTGTCGAGACAACTGAAACTTTACGTCCCTTGCGCTGCAGCGCTTCAGCCAGTGACCGGAAATCACCATCGCCAGAGAAAATAACAAAATGATCGACGGTATCAGTAAGCTGCATAGCATCGACGGTGAGCTCGATGTCCATGTTGCCTTTCACCTTTCGGCGGCCAGCAGAGTCTGTGAATTCTTTTGCTGCTTTAGTGACGACTTTATAGCCGTTGTAATCAAGCCAGTCGATAAGTGGACGTATCGACGAATATTCCTGATCCTCAACCAAAGCGGTGTAATAATAAGCGCGAAGCAGATAACCACGTTTCTGGAACGCCTTCAGAAGTTTACGGTAATCAATATCGAAACCGAGTGTCTTTGAAGCTGCGTATAAATTTGCACCGTCAATAAATAGCGCAATTTTTTCACGAGAATCGAACATCGTGCAATATATCCACTCTGCGGTCGATTGGGGGAGTGGGCGTGCGACCGCGTATTCAGATTTGTTTCTTAACCGGCGAATGAATTCATTTTTACAAATGACCTTTATTGCGTTCTACGGAGATATTGTAGAAAAACAAGCAACCAATGGTTGTTATTTGTTCTAACTCAATTACCTATGCGAGATATTTTCATATAGCAATTCGGAAACTCGTAAAAACTATTGTTCCGATTTGAGCCATGCTGTGTATTTGTCAGACAGATTGATGAATTTTCAACGAAAAACCTAGGTTTTAAATCTAAAAGAAAGCCATATGCGCTTTTGCTTGAAATTTCAGCGCACAAGCGTTATGTCGAAGAAAAATTCGTTATAGTTTTAAGAGATGAAAGGGACCGCCTATGGCCCGCGTCACCGTTGAGGACTGCGTAGATAAGGTCGAGAACCGTTTTGAACTGGTTCTTCTGGCCGGTCACCGTGCACGACAGATCTCCCAGGGTGCTCAGATCACGATCGATCGTGATAATGATAAAAATCCTGTTGTTGCTCTGCGTGAAATCGCTGACGAAACACTGTCGCCAGATGATCTTAAAGAAGACCTGATCCATTCGCTTCAGAAGCATGTGGAAGTTGACGAACCCGAAGCTGCAGCACCTGCTCTTCTGGCTGATGCTTCAGACGCTCTGGCTGAAGGCATTGCAGAAGCAGGTGAAGACGATGTCGTCACTTTCGACCGTATGTCGGAAGAAGAGCTTCTTGCTGGTATTGAAGGTCTTGTTGCACCTGAGAAGAACGACGACTTCTAATCGTCTGTCTCACACCAATGGTTTGTGCGCTGTAGCCTTATAAGGCCGCAGCGCATATTTTTATCTGCTTTGATAGCGACGTTGGGGCTTTTAAGTCACAGCTAAGCGCTTTCAATGACGAATTCGCTTGAAAATTAAGCCTGTTTTCAGAAAGCAGGTTCAGAAATTCACAAAATATTCTATTTTTTAGCGAGTTCTGGTCAGAGTGACCACTTTTTATGCGTGTGATGTGAGGAGTTTCTGTAAATGATGCGCCAATATGAGCTTGTGGAGCGTGTGCAGCGATACAAGCCTGACGTGAATGAGGCGCTTCTTAATAAGGCATATGTTTATGCCATGCAGAAGCACGGCAGTCAGAAGCGAGCTTCAGGCGACCCGTATTTTTCTCATCCGCTTGAAGTCGCAGCCATCCTTACAGACATGCGTTTGGACGAAGCAACCATTGCGATTGCTCTTCTCCATGACACAATTGAAGATACGACAGCCACACGACAGGAAATTGACCAGCTTTTCGGCCCAGAAATTGGGAAGCTTGTTGATGGTCTTACCAAGCTAAAAAAACTAGATCTAGTCTCTAAAAAGGCCGTGCAGGCCGAAAATCTGCGTAAGCTCCTTCTGGCGATCTCTGAAGACGTGCGCGTGCTTCTAGTCAAACTCGCAGATCGTTTGCACAACATGCGTACGCTTGGCGTCATGCGTGAAGATAAACGTTTGCGCATTGCCGAAGAAACGATGGATATTTATGCGCCGCTCGCTGGCCGCATGGGTATGCAGGACACGCGCGAAGAACTCGAAGAATTAGCCTTCCGCTATATTAACCCGGATGCTTGGCGCGCGGTTACTGATAGACTTGCCGAACTTCTTGAGAAGAACCGCGGACTTCTGCAGAAAATCGAAGAAGATCTATCTGAAATTTTTCAGAAGAACGGCATCAAAGCGAGCGTTAAAAGCCGTCAGAAGAAACCCTGGTCGGTTTTCCGTAAGATGGAAACCAAAGGTCTGTCGTTTGAGCAGCTTTCCGATATTTTCGGTTTCCGTGTCATGGTTGAATCGACGCAGGATTGCTACCGCGCGCTTGGTTTGATCCACACCACCTGGTCGATGGTCCCGGGCCGGTTCAAAGATTACATTTCGACACCAAAGCAGAACGATTATCGTTCGCTGCATACAACTATCATTGGTCCGTCACGCCAGCGTATCGAATTGCAAATTCGCACGCGTGTTATGGATGAAATTGCAGAATTCGGTGTTGCTGCTCATTCGATCTATAAGGATCGTGGGAGCGCAAGCAATCCGCATCAAATCTCGACCGAAACCAATGCCTATGCATGGTTGCGCCAGACTATTGAGCAGCTTTCGGAAGGTGACAATCCGGAAGAGTTTCTGGAACATACCAAACTGGAACTGTTTCAGGATCAGGTCTTTTGCTTCACGCCGAAGGGCAGGCTTATCGCTTTGCCACGCGGCGCGACACCAATCGATTTTGCCTATGCCGTTCACACGGATATCGGCGATAGTTGCGTCGGTGCCAAAGTTAATGGTCGCATCATGCCGCTGATGACTGAGCTGAAAAACGGCGATGAAGTCGACATCATTCGCTCGAAGGCTCAGGTGCCGCCTGCCGCGTGGGAATCGCTTGTGGCGACAGGTAAAGCGCGTGCGGCTATCCGTCGTGCAACGCGCTCGGCAGTGCGTAAGCAGTATTCCGGTCTTGGTATGCGTATTCTGGAACGTGCTTTTGAACGTGCTGGAAAGCCGTTTAGCAAAGATATACTCAAACCGGGTTTGCCACGACTGGCACGCAAAGAAGTTGAAGATGTTCTGGCCGCAGTCGGTCGTGGTGAGTTGCCTTCCACGGATGTTGTGAAAGCTGTATATCCTGACTATCAGGATACGCGCGTCACCACACAGAATAGTCCTGCGAAAACCGGCGAAAAAGGCTGGTTTAACATTCAGAATGCTGCGGGCATGATTTTCAAAGTGCCGGAAGGTTCTGAAGGTGCACATGAGACAGCCGCAGATGCGGGTGAGAAGCCAAAACGCAAGGCTGTGCCAATTCGAGGTACAAATTCCGATTTGCCGGTGCGCTTTGCGCCGGAAGGCGCGGTTCCTGGCGATCGTATCGTCGGCATCATGCAGCCCGGTGCAGGTATTACGATTTACCCAATCCAGTCGCCTGCATTAACGGCATATGATGACCAACCAGAGCGCTGGATCGACGTGCGCTGGGATATTGATGAGGGGATGCATGAACGCTTCCCAGCACGTATCAGCGTCTCGGCAATCAACTCACCGGGTTCACTTGCTGAAATTGCACAAATTGCAGCTGCAAATGATGCCAATATTCATAATCTCTCGATGGTGCGCACAGCACCTGACTTTACCGAAATGATTATTGACGTTGAAGTGTGGGATCTTAAACATCTTAACCGCATCATTTCTCAATTGAAGGAAAGCACGAGCGTCAGCGGCGCAACACGTGTGAATGGATAGGCAAAATGAAAACTGAAGACGTTCTTGGTGTTTTCCGCGAAGCGGGAGCAATTCTCGAAGGCCATTTTATCCTGACATCCGGCCTTCGGAGTCCTGTGTTTTTGCAGAAAGCACGCGTTTTCATGCATGCCGATAAGACTGAGAAGCTTTGCAAGGCCTTAGCGGAAAAAATCAAGGCAGCCGATCTTGGACAGATCGACTATGTGGTTGGTCCGGCGATCGGCGGCCTTATTCCGTCATACGAAACTTCGCGTCATCTCGGTGTACCATCTGTTTGGGTTGAGCGTGAGAATGGCACCTTTCGTTTGCGTCGCTTCGACGTACCAAAAGGTTCGCGTGTTGTGATTGTGGAAGACATCGTCACAACCGGCTTGTCGATTCGCGAAACCATCGATTGCATGAAAGATATCGGCATCGAAGTGGTGGCTGCCGCCTGCATCGTTGATCGTTCGGCAGGCAAAGCCGACGTCGGAACGAAGCTTATCGCGCTTGCAGAATATGAAGTGCCTGCCTATTCGCCTGATAATCTGCCGCCAGAACTCGCTGCAATTCCTGCAATAAAGCCCGGCAGCCGTAATATTTAAGCTGGATTCACAGTAGTTCCGACGCAGCTTGGTGTGATTTTCACCCTGCGTCGAAATTGCGCTTTGCGGTATTTGTTTGTCACCCTTAATTTAGGGGGACGAGCACAGATATGCTCATCCCCCTATCTAGGAACTTGTTGTGGCTGTTGCCCCGCTTATTTTCGATCATAAATCCCCTTACAGGGCTCCGTGTGGCGTTTGCGTTGATTGCGATGTACGCCGCATGGCCGTTTGCTCTGCGCTTGATGATGGCGATCTGGGCGCGCTCGAAGCGATCATGACATCCAAGAAACTCGACGCCAATGAGATGCTGGTCGAAGAGGGGGATCCGAAACGCCGCGTTTTCAGCCTCACGTCTGGAATGTTGCGGATTTATACATCGCTGCCCGATGGTCGCCGTCAGATTGCAGGTTTCCTCGTTCCGGGAGACTATCTGGGCCTTGCTGACGATGAGGTTTACTCTCAGTCGGCTGAAGCGGTCACTCCATCTGTCCTTTGTGCATTTTCGACAAAGGAAATGGATGGTTTGATGGATCGGTTTCCAAAGCTGAAAGAGCGTCTCTATCAAATGACGCGCGAAGCGTTGCGCACCGCACGCGACAATCAACTCGTTCTCGGTCGTTTAGCACCTGTCGAAAAGCTTGCCAGCTTCCTTCTTGTTCTTGCTGCACGTACCGAAAAGCGCGGTGGCAAGACGAACCTCGTGCATTTGTCGATGAACCGTACCGACATTGCCGATTACCTCGGCCTGACAATTGAAACAGTGAGCCGCAGCTTCACCAAGCTGAAAACACAGGGCCTCATTCAGTTGATCGATTCCAATACCGTCGAGATACTCTCCAGACGTTCGCTCGCTTCGGTAGCAGGCATCGATCCGGAAAATATTTGATCACAACTTCTTAGTTTTAGTTTCGTTGATTTAAATCAATGAACGTTGCCGGAATGCCCTCTACATCTGATCGTGCAAGTTGAGGCGGCTTATTTAACTGCTGCCTGATGATAACGAGGTGAACAGGTGTCGTTGTGGCTGGCAATTACAATATCCGCTGTCATGCATGTGGGCTTCCTTGCCGCATCATGTCTGCTTGCCCAGCAGAATGCCCGTCTTCGTCCAGTGAGCGTAAAGGTGAGAAGCTCTCGCCAGATCGTCAGGAGCGGGGAGCGCGATTATCATGCATGAAGACACGATAAGACGTTATGCGGCGCTGGCCGTTCCCCGTTATACTTCGTTTCCAACGGCTGTGGATTTCACGCCGACGACTGCAGACAGCACAAAACGCTGGTTGCGCCAGATCGGACCGGAAGAAAGCGTTTCGCTTTATATCCATGTTCCGTACTGCAAAGAGATTTGCCACTATTGTGGCTGCCATTCAAAAATGGCCATCCGTGAGGATGTCATTGAGAGTTTCGTGACTGCTCTTTTGAGTGAGATCGAAACTGTAAGTGCAAGTCTGACGGCTCGGCCGCAGGTCGTACATTTACATTGGGGTGGGGGCACTCCTTCTATTCTGCATGCGACACAGTTCAAACGCATCATGGCAGCACTTGCGCTGGCGTTTGATTTCCATCCAGATATGGAGCATGCGATTGAGCTTGATCCGCGTACGGTCAATCCAATTCTCGCAAAGACCTTGTCATTGATGGGCGTTAATCGGGCAAGCCTTGGCGTGCAGGATGTTAATGCTGATGTGCAGAAAGCTATTGGCCGCGTGCAGCCAATTGAAACTGTTGCAAGAGCCGCAGCGCTTTTACGTGAAGTTGGCATTAACAGGCTTAACTTTGATCTGATTTATGGTTTGCCGCTTCAGACTGTCACCAGTCTGCGTGAGACCTGTGAACGTGTGATGGAAATGAAGCCGGATCGCATTGCCTGCTTCGGCTATGCACATCTGCCGCAGCGTCGTGCCAATCAGCGATTGATTGATGAAAGCATTCTGCCAGATGCAGACGAACGTTTTGCGCAGGCAAGCGCTGTCGCTGAAAGCTTTATCAGCCATGGCTATCAGGCTGTCGGTATCGACCACTTTGCTTTGCCAGATGATACGCTGGCGATTGCGGCTGAAAATGGCACGCTGCATCGCAATTTTCAGGGCTACACGACAGATCGCTGCAATACGCTGATTGGTTTTGGCCCGTCGTCCATTTCGCAATATCCGGGGGGATATACGCAGAATATTTCTGATGTGGGGCAATACAGCAAACGTGTTGGGGCGGGGGATTTTGCAACAGTGCGTGGTTACACGATGCGGGACAGTGATCGTCAGCGTGCCGGAATTATTACGGCGCTCATGTGTAACTTCCGCGTTGATCTCAATACAGCGGCACCCGGCGTTGAGTTTTCTGACGAATTAGCCCTGCTTCGTCCGCTGGTGGCTGATGGGCTGGTGGAAGTACAGAACGGTGTCATTACTGCGACAGAAGATGGCAAACCGCTGATCCGGCTCGTTGCTGCAACATTTGATGAGTTTCGCAGAGAAACGATGCACGGCTTCAGTTTCGCCGTGTGAATAAGAACAAACGCATGTTGCAGATTAATACTGCAACATGCGCCAGAACAAAGAAATAGAGTTGATAACCTTCTATTTCAGAGCTGCCGCTGCACCGGGCCGTCAAAAGGTCAGTGGCTCAGGAGCACCGTTCGTTGGGGGATGAGCGGTGCTCCACTTTTTTCTGAAGCATGTCGCGGAAAAGTGGAAACCGGTTTTCCGATGACGACATGCTTTATACTTTGTTTTATCGAGCCTTCTGCATTTTCGGCAGGAAGATTGTTAAAAGGCCGAGAAGCGGCAGATACGAGCAGATCTTATAGACAAACTCGATGCTCGTGCGGTCGGCAACAATCCCAAGTAGCGCTGCTGCAATACCAGCGACACCGAATGCCAGCCCGAAGAACAATCCGGAAACCATGCCAACGCGTCCGGGCAACAATTCTTGTGCGAACACAATGATTGCCGGGAAAGCCGAAGCCAACACAAAGCCGATAATGATCGTCAGAACTGCTGTTACTTCGAGGTTTGCATAAGGCAGAGCCAGCGTGAAAGGCACAATGCCGAGGATCGATACCCAGATCACAGTACGCGTACCGATCTTATCGCCGATAGGGCCACCAACAATCGTACCGGCTGCAACGGCACCAAGGAACAAGAACAACAGCAACTGCGACCCTTGAACGGTCACACCAAAATGGCTGATCGTATAGAAGGTGTAATAGCTGGTCAGGCTGGCCATATAGACATATTTGGTGAAGATCAGCATGGCGAGCACGGAGATTGCCATGATCACAGTCTTGCGCGGCAGCGGCAGAGTTGTGTCAGCCTTTGGCTTGCTGCGATTTGCGATATTGTGCTGGTTGTACCAGTTGCCGACGTACCAAAGCAGCGCCATGCCAATGAGTGCGGCGATTGAAAACCACGATACGCTGGATTGACCGAAGGGCAGCACGATGAAGGCTGCCAGCAATGGTCCAATTGAAGAGCCAAAATTGCCGCCAACCTGAAACATTGACTGCGCGAAACCATGGCGTCCGCCCGATGCAAGACGTGCCACACGTGCGGCTTCAGGATGAAATACCGACGAACCAAAGCCGATGAATGCGGCGCCAAGCAGCAGGAACGCATAGTGATGTGCCGTTGCAAGCAGGATCAGACCAACCAGTGTGCAGCCCATGCCAAAAGGCAATGAGTAAGGCATCGGACGACGATCTGTATAAATGCCAACGATTGGCTGTAGGATCGAAGCGGTCACCTGAAAGGTAAATGTGAGCAAGCCAATCTGCCAGAATGATAGGCTGTAATTGTCCTTCAACATCGGATAAATCGCTGGAAGCAGCGACTGCATCATGTCGTTGAGGAAGTGGCCCATGCTTGTGGCCAGAATAATGGCGAGAACCGTATTGTTCGCCGCACTGTTTGATGGCTGCTCGGCAGCACTCGTGCTCATAGTCCTACTCCGAAGATAATTTGGAACGGGTTTTTCCCGCAAAGTTGTGAGGTTAGCTCTGAAAACAAATTCGCATGTTTTCGAATATTTCTAACCTGACCATCTAATAATCATATTGTTTCGCGCCTGCTTTCGTGATTTGGTCCATTACTTTCGAGAGTGGGCCAAAGCAGATGAAGCCGAAATCGCCGCCAGGGCTTTTATTGCCGAACAGTGAGGACCTGCAAAAGTTTCACGAGCAGCGTATTGATATGCTGGAAAGCCTTGACGGTCCGGTCATTGCCTTGCCGACGAAATACCCTGATGGTTATTTTGTACCGCAGCATAGCCATAGCCGGGCGCAGCTCTTATGTGCTTCGCAAGGCGTCGTTCTTGTCACCACCGAGGCTGGCCGCTGGATGATCCCCGGCGATCATGCGATGTGGATTCCAGCGGGCGTAAAGCATTCGGTTGAGATTGTCGGCGATGTCTTTATGCGTTCCATCTACATCGCGGTTGATGTCATTTCAGGTGTGCCAGATCATCTCCATGTGGTTGGCCTGACGGATCTGATGCGCTGTCTGATTATCGATGCAACTTCGGTCGATAGTATCCCGGAACCGGGAACCAGAGATGCGCTTGTGATTGAACTCATCCTCAGAGATTTGCATAGATTGCCACAAAGGTCGCTTGGGCTGCCCTTTCCGGCGGATGTTCGGCTGCAAAAGCTGTGTCGTGAGTTTGTAAAAGCACCTCTGGCGCGTGCGACAATCGATGATTGGGCGGACAAAATGGCGATGAGCAGACGGTCTTTCACCCGCCATTTTCAGCGTGAGACGGGTGTTAGCCTTTCGGTATGGCGCCAGCAGGCTTGCCTATTTGCAGCCGTCCCCAGACTGACGGAGGGCGAGGCGGTGACGACCGTGGCGCTTGATCTTGGATATGACAGCGTGTCTGCTTTTACGACAATGTTTCGCCGTATGCTGGGTGTATCGCCGAAGTTCTATTTGCCACGTATGCATGCGGCGTCTGTTGAAGATCGTGATAAACTGTCTTCCGCAATGGTTGAATAATAACAATTGTCTCGATGCATCGAGCGCAGTATGAGAAGCCATGTTGTTTCAACGCCGAAATCCTCCGACCCGCCGCGAGCGTCTTAGAACGCTGGTTTGGCCGCGCCGCTCATTTGCTCGCTCGTTTAAATATGGTGGCAAGCGTGTGCTGCGCATTACTGCGTCACCCCATGCCGTTGCTGCCGGGTTAGCTGTTGGTGTGTTTTCGGCTTTCACGCCGTTTTTTGGGTTTCATCTCATCATAGCGATTGTTTTGGCTTATTTTCTTGCTGGAAACATTGCTGCCGCAGCACTTGGCACCACGCTTGCCAACCCCATCACGCTTCCATTCATTTGGGGCAGCACTTATGAACTTGGACGTTTTGTGATCAGCGGTGATATTGAAAGCGCACCGCCGTTGCATCTCGGCCATGCATTGCAAACGATGAAGTTTGGTGAAGTCTGGACGCCTTTGCTCAAGCCTATGCTGTTTGGATCGACAATCCTTGGAGCCATTTTCGCTGTGATTGCCTATTTTGTCACACGCTTTGCGGTCACGGCATTTCGTCGGCGCAAGCTAGAGCGGCTTGCCGCAAAACATAATATGGCCAGCAAGCGGGAGCCGCAGAAAACATGATTATCGGCATTGGCAGCGATCTGATTGATATTCGCCGCGTTGAAAAAACCCTCGAAAAACACGGTGACCGTTTTATCCAGCGTGTTTTTACAGAGGTTGAACAGGCGAAGTCAGAGGCCCGCAAACAACGCGCCGCATCTTACGCCAAGCGTTTTGCGGCCAAGGAAGCCTGTTCCAAGGCGCTCGGAACAGGACTTTCCAACGGGGTTTTCTGGCGGGATATGGGCGTGGTCAACACACCTTCAGGTAAGCCGACTATGAAACTGACTGGTGGTGCGGCGGAGCAATTGAAACGTATGTTGCCTCAAGGCAAGCGTGCCGCCATACATCTGACAATTACCGATGATTTTCCTCTCGCTCAGGCCTTCGTGATTATCGAAGCCCTTTCAGAAACTGAATAGTGCATGTTGCGCGATAGCAGCATACGCCAAAACAATTGCGATTGTGTCAGGTAAACTCCTGCTCATAATCGTGCGAGGTAATGGTGAGCGGATTGCTTCAAGCAATTATACTCGTTATTAGATCGCACATCGGCAAGCGGAGATACAATGAGCGTGTCCAGCAAAAGTGAAACTAAAAAATCGGGTGGCATTGGCGAAACCATCAGCGTTATCGTCCAGGCGCTACTGCTGGCGCTGGTTATCCGCAGCCTGCTTTTCCAGCCATTCAGTATTCCATCTGGCTCGATGCGCCCGACGCTTCTCGAAGGCGACTATTTGTTTGTGTCGAAATATGCCTATGGCTATTCGCGCTATTCGCTGCCTTTTGGCCTCGATTTGTTCAACGGTCGAATCTGGGGTGCAGAACCCAAGCGCGGCGACGTTGTGGTTTTCAAGCTGCCAAGCGACACCAATATTGATTATATCAAACGCGTGATTGGCCTTCCGGGTGACCGCGTGCAGATGCGCGGCGGCGTGCTTTATATCAATGATGTTGCTGTTAAACGTGAGCGCGTTGGCACCATTGATAATCCCGATGTTACGGAAGTTAATCGTCCGGTTGAAGTTTATCGCGAAACACTGCCAAATGGCGTGACTTACGATACGCTTGATCTTGCGCCAAATTCCATTGGTGACGATACCCGCGTATTCGAAGTTCCTGCCGGTCATTATTTCATGATGGGCGACAATCGCGATAACTCGCTCGACAGCCGATTTGGTGTTGGCTACGTGCCTTATGAAAATCTGGTCGGTCGCGCCAATATTATCTTCTTCTCGATTGCCGATAAGGCAAGCCCGCTCGAAATCTGGAAGTGGCCTTCTGACGTTCGGTTCAGCCGTCTTTTCACATGGGTAAGTGGCGAGCCGCACACTGCTGTCACCGGGAACTGAGATGGTTTCCGCGGATATAGCAGCGTCGATTCTTGAAGAGCGCACAGGACACCGTTTTCTTAACCTGAAACGGCTTGAACGTGCGCTCACGCACTCAAGTGTGCAGGCACCATCCCGTGCCAATTACGAGCGACTTGAATTTCTCGGTGACCGCGTGCTTGGTCTGGTGGTTGCGGAAATGCTTTTTGAAGCATTCCCCGATGCGCCGGAAGGCGAAATGTCTGTGCGTCTCAATGCGTTGGTCAATGCTGAGACCTGTGCTGCAATTGCCGATGAGATTAAACTTGCAGACCTCATTCATACGGGTTCAGACATCAAATCACTCAATGATAAGCGCTTGCTCAATGTACGCGCTGATGTCGTCGAGGCTTTGATTGCAACGATTTATATGGATGGTGGCCTTGAGGCTGCGCGAAGCTTTATCAAGCGCTATTGGCAGAAACGCTCTCTAGAGACCGGTGCTGCAAGGCGTGATGCAAAGACTGAATTGCAGGAATGGGCACATCAGCAGGGCAACGTGCATCCAAGTTACACGATTCTGAGCCGCAGTGGCCCTGATCATGATCCTTCTTTCATCGTTGAAGTTTCCGTTAAAGGTTTCGCGCCTGAAACGGGCGAGGGGCGGTCGAAACGTATTGCTGAGCAGAGTGCCGCCGAAGCGATGCTTCATAGGGAAGCAGTCTGGAAACGTGACAGCTCCAACTAATGCGAAATTCAGCATTCATTTGAATAAAATTCAGCTATAATCAGACTAACAGCGACATGGGCGGGCTTGTCGCAATGACAAACTGGTTTGGGCGAAGACCGGTTTTGTTAACAACATGAGAAGAGTAATTCCAACGAAAGTGGGGACCAGTTTCCGTTCGGAATTGCGCAAACAATATTGAGGCTCTTGCATTTACGTTAAGCGAGAAGGCTCCCTAAAGGATACGAAATGAACACTCCGACGATGCCGTCAAACGGCGAAAATGAAACCGGGCAGACCCGTTCTGGCTTTGTGGCGCTGATCGGTGCGCCAAATGCCGGAAAATCCACGCTGGTTAACCAGCTGGTGGGCACCAAGGTTTCCATCGTCACGCATAAGGTCCAGACAACCCGTGCGCTGGTACGTGGTATCTTCATCCACGATCAGGCCCAGATAGTACTTGTCGATACGCCCGGTATTTTCCGTCCGAAGCGCCGTCTCGATCGCGCAATGGTCACGACTGCATGGGGCGGCGCAAAAGATGCCGATATCATTCTCGTTCTTTTGGACGCGCAGGGTGGTCTGAACGAGAATGCTGAGGCTCTTCTGGAAAGCATGAAAGACGTGCGTCAGAAGAAGGTCCTGGTTCTAAACAAAGTTGATCGTGTTGATCCGCCTAAGTTGCTGGAACTCGCAAAAGCTGCCAACGAACTCGTTGCGTTTGATCAGACATTTATGATCTCCGCGTTGACTGGTTCGGGATGCAAGCATCTTGCTAAGTATTTGGCGGAAACCGTGCCAAACGGTCCTTGGTATTATCCTGAAGATCAGATTTCTGACATGCCAATGCGCCAGCTTGCCGCGGAAATCACCCGCGAAAAGCTTTATCTTCGCCTGCATGAAGAACTGCCATATTCGTCGACTGTCGAAACCGAACGTTGGGAAGAGCGTAAGGATGGCTCGGTTCGTATTGAGCAGGTCATTTATGTCGAGCGCGAGAGTCAGAAGAAAATCGTGCTTGGCCACAAGGGAGAAACAATCAAGGCAATCGGACAGTCAGCTCGTAAAGAGATCAGCGAAATTCTCGAGCAGAATGCACATCTCTTCCTGTTCGTGAAAGTGCGTGAAAACTGGGGCAACGATCCTGAGCGCTATCGTGAAATGGGCCTCATTTTCCCGACTTAACTGGTTAAGCAAGAGCCATGAAATGGCGTGATAGCCGCGCATAATTCAGAAAGTTATCTGATTTTCGCTGAGAATTATGCGCAGAATGGAAGTCTGGTTAAGATTTACCCATGGAATGGCGTGATGAAGGCATAATTCTCGGCACACGGCGACATGGCGAAACAAGCGCTATTGTCGAAGTGATGACGCGTGAACACGGCCGTCATATGGGGATGGTGCGCGGCGGGCGATCTCGCCGTATGCAGCCCTTGCTGCAACCGGGCAATCACGTTGATCTATCATGGTGGGCGCGATTGGACGAGCATATGGGCTCATTCACTATCGAACCACTGGGCTTTGCTGCGGCGCGTCTGATTGAAACGCCGGTTGCTCTCTATGGTATCCAGCTTGCCGCTTCTCATCTGCGGTTGCTGCCTGAGCGGGACGCACATGGCGTTCTGTATGAAACACTTCGCCTCATAATCGAGCACTTTGACGATCCGCTTGCTTCAGGTGAATTGCTGCTGCGTTTTGAAGTAATGATGCTTGAAGAACTTGGCTTTGGCCTGGATCTTAAAGAATGCGCTGCGACAGGTGTTCGCGAAAACCTGATTTATGTATCGCCTAAATCGGGTCGCGCAGTCTGCGGTGACGCAGGTGCGCCATGGGCGGATAAGATGCTGCCGCTACCTGCTTTCGTCAACAACACGGCTTTACGCGCATCTTGTTATGACGATCTCAACGATGCTTTCAGAATGACCGGTTTTTTCTTCCTGCGTCATGTGTGGGAGCCGCGCGCACAGACACCACCCGATTCACGCAGCGGCTTTCTCAATGCCATATCGCGGATAGTAAGAGCGCATCCCGAAAAGTGTGAAACGGTTTTCGGTCAAGATGCGCGTTAAGAAAATTGTTAGAGCGCGAATCTGATCCAATCAGAGTGAAAAGCGCTCTAACTTGCAAGAGGCAGGCTGAACACTTCGCCTTCAAAGGCTTCCTGCCCGCGTCCGATTGCCTTAATCGCGGCAACCATACGGCCGTCCCTTCCAAGCATATCATCTGCAAGTGCGATAAGCCGCATATTTGGCGTTGCTGACGGTGAGAGTTCCCGCAGCTTTTGTGCTAGTGCTGTCTCACCAAGCATCGGATCAAGCGCTAAGGCCACAATGTAGGCGCTGGCGATCGAGCGCGAAACACCGGCATAGCAATGGATCAGCAGCGGCTTTGCGCGATCCCATTTTATTGTAAATTCCAGCAGCGCTTTGACATGGCTTTCATCGGGCATGGTCAGCCCGTCGCGCGGTTCTGTAATGTCATTGAATAACAGACTGAGCCGTTGTGCCTCACCGGGCAGGACAGGCAAGGCGTGGCTGCTGAGCGTTACGATATGACTTGGCTCATGCAGTGCAATCTGCTCTTCAAGTTTCGATAGAGGACTGACGACGATGTAAGCCAATGCCTATCCTCTTCGCGCCTGTTCTAGCACAGCAAAACGCGCAAGAAAGTCATTCTGCACATCCTGGGTTGGACGTGGCGTCAGTTCGAGCCCTGCTGGATCAAACCCACGCGGACGGCCAAAATACTTGGTGGCTTCCGCTTCGGTAAACCCTGCAAGTCTTGTTGCCTCGAAATAGGCCGCGACCCTGTCCGCGCGCTTGATCAGCTTTTTAAGCGATGCAGAGATCGAAGCAGGCAATGAAAAGCGCACATGAATAGCGCGTTCAAGCCGGTCTTCAATGAGCTTATAATTGCCGCCCATTACCGCTTTGAACGGTGAAATCATGTCACCAATCACATATTCAGGCGCGTCATGTAGTAGGGTCAGCATCTGCCATTCAATGCTTGCATCTGGAACAAGCCGGTTAAAAATCTGCTCAACCAGCATTGAGTGTTGGGCGACGGAATAGGCGTGTTCACCCACGGTCTGCCCGTTCCAGCGGGCGACACGTGCAAGACCATGTGCAATGTCTGTAATTTCAACATCAAGCGGTGAGGGATCAAGCAGGTCGAGCCTGCGTCCCGATAACATTCGCTGCCATGCACGCTCCTGTCCCGATGAACGATCAGCCGCAGCCATCAGGCTTTGTCCGCATCAGCGGTTGGGAATGTGAAGCGCACATGCGGTGGCAGCTCTAACCTGATTTCGCTTTCACCCGCCAGAATTGGCGTGCCGGAATCAAGCGCATCCTTCACCCGGTCAATGCGGACAAGTGCCAAACCAATCTTGCCGGAGGAGCTACCCAGCGTTCCGATGTCACGTCCACCGACTGTAACTGGCGTGCCCATTGTAGGCAGTGGCGCGTCGGATTTTGCGACAAGCACACGTCGCCGCGGTGTGCCGCGATGCTGCATGCGCGAGACGACTTCTTGGCCGATAAAGCAGCCTTTTGGAAACGTCACGCCGCCTGTCTGGTCGAAGTTAACATCGTGCGGAAACAAGTCATTATAGGCAAAATCGGCTTCACCTTCGGCAATTCCATATTCGGCACGAAGTGCTATCCATGCACTTTCGTCACTGACTTCACCCGCTTGTCCATAAACGCGGGTAACATGCAGTTCTTCCGGAAACCGCGTATCGCGCTTCATTGAATCGCTTTCTGAGGAATCTGAATCATTCCTCCAGCAAACGCTCACAAGTGATTCTGGCGATTGGGTAATTTCAGCTTTGGCACGCAGGCGATAAAGTGTCATGCGCTTCACAAAATCGGCGGCAATGCCCGCAGGCATATCGAAACGCAGCCCGTTTTCTATGCGCGAAACAACGAAGTCGAACAGGATCTTGCCCTGCGGTGCCAGCAATGCGCCGGGCTTCAGTTCATCGGCGCCGAGCTTGTCGAGATTGGTCGTAATCACAGCCTGCACGAATTTTTCCGCATCTTCGCCTGTGATGTGAACCAGTGCTCTGTTGGAAAGATTGATCGTTTCCGCTACCGTCGCCATCGCTTCTTCCTTGCCTTTATAATCATCGTTACGTAAGCCGCATTGAAGACGCTCGCAAGCCCCATCAAGCCAGCAGGAGACAACAATGGCCCATACGTTCGATACGATCCTGAAAGGTGCAACAATCGTCAATCATGACGGCACTGGTCAGCGCGACATTGGCATTCGTAATGGGCGCATAGAGGCGATTGGTTCTCTGTCAGCAAATTCTGCGGGAGAAGTGATTGACTGTACCGGCCTGCATATCCTGCCGGGTGTGGTCGATAGTCAGGTGCATTTCCGTGAGCCGGGTCTGGAGCACAAGGAAGATCTGGAAACTGGTTCGCTGGCTGCTGTTCTCGGTGGTGTGACATCGGTTTTTGAAATGCCGAATACCAAGCCGCTGACAACCACTGCTGAAACGCTGGAAGACAAGATCCGTCGTGGTCGCCATCGTATGCATTGCGATTTTGCCTTCTGGGTCGGCGGCACGCGTGACAATGCAAAAGACGTAGCTGAACTTGAACGCCTGCCGGGGGCTGCCGGTATCAAGGTCTTCATGGGGTCTTCCACTGGCGATCTGCTGGTTGAAGACGATGATGGTGTGCGCTCGATCCTCAAAAATACCCGTCGTCGTGCAGCGTTTCATTCCGAAGATGAGTTTCGTTTGAAAGAACGCGAAGGTCTGCGTGTGGCGGGCGATCCGTCGAGCCATCCTGTCTGGCGCGATGAAGTTGCGGCACTGCAATGCACCGAACGTCTGGTGCGGATCGCGCGGGAAACCGGCGCACGCATCCATGTGCTGCATATCTCGACCGCTGAAGAAATCGACCTCCTTCAGGGCCACAAGGATGTTGCGACCTGTGAAGCCACCCCGCATCATTTGACATTATCAGCAGATGAATATGCAACGCTTGGCAATCTTATCCAGATGAACCCACCTGTGCGCGACAAGCGCCATCGTGATGGTATCTGGAAGGGGATTGATCAGGGAATCGTCGATGTACTCGGCTCTGATCATGCGCCGCATACGCTTGAAGAAAAGCAGAAGCCTTATCCGGCATCACCATCCGGCATGACCGGTGTTCAGACGCTGGTGCCGATCATGCTCGATCATGTCAATGCCGGTAAGCTTTCGCTGGAGCGCTTTGTCGATCTGTCGAGCCACGGCCCGAACCGCATTTTCGGTATGGCACGCAAGGGACGCATCGCAGTTGGTTATGATGCCGATTTGACCATCGTTGATATGAAGCGTCGCGAAACGATCACGCATGAGCAGGCAGGCTCGAAAGCTGGCTGGACGCCGTATCATGGCAAGACTGTCACCGGCTGGCCGGTTGGTACTTTTGTGCGCGGTATCAAGGTTATGTGGGAAGCGGAAATCGTCAACCCGAACAAGGGTGAGCCGGTCGAGTTTCTGGAAGCGTTACCGCAACGCGGATAATTCATGGCGTGAAATGTCCCATCTTTGTCCGAGGTGGGGCTTTCACCTTATATTGCAGGCGCTATCGTCTCCTTGTATAGTTTTACAAGGAGCGAGAAATGTCCGCTAATGATATTGCACTGCTGGTTGTCGATGTTCAGGAATCTTTCCGTCATCGCCCATATTATCGCGATGAAGACGTTGCCGCTTATATCGAGCGGCAACAGGCGCTGATTGACGGTGCCAAGCGCAAGGGCATCCCGGTTGTGCAGATTTTCCACGTCGAGGATAGCGGCCCGTTTTCGGAAGCGTCGGGCTATGTTAAAACGTTGGCACCCATTGCCTATGAACCTGATGTGACCTTCCGCAAACGCCGTCACAGTGCACTGGTTGGCACTGGCCTTGATGTCTGGCTGATTTCCAAAGGCATCAGGCGGGTGATTGTTTCGGGTATCCGGACTGAACAATGCTGTGAAACCACCACGCGTCAGGCGTCAGACCTTGGTTTCGAGGTTGATTTTGCAGGCGAAGCAACGCTGACCTTTCCAATGACGGATGTGAATGGACGCGAATGGAGTGCGGCGGAAATTCGTGCACGCACAGAGCTTGTTCTTGCAGGCCGTTTCGCTCGTATCGCAACTGTAGAGCAGGCGCTTGAAGGCAACTCCGAACGGAAGGCTGCATGAAACAATCTGCTGACAGTCTGAAAACTGTTCCAGTGTTTGTCGTTATCCCGCCGCGCACGCTTTTGCTTGATGTGGCGGGACCGATAGAGGTTTTGCGCAAGGCTAACCTCGAGCAGCGCGCCATACAGTTTGATGTGCACTATATCGGTCCATCTGAAACGGTGACGAGTTCGATAGGGCTGTCGGTGGCCAATATCGGCCCTTTGCCAGACGCATTGCCCGATGACGCACTCGTCGTCATTTCGGGGTCTGCCGATGTGCCGATGGGTGATGCCATCAACAGCCGCGATGATGACGCAATTCAGGAAGCGCAGATTGTCAGCTGGTTGCGCCATACAATTCGCCCCGGTGTAAAGCTGGTTTCCATCTGTTCCGGCGCGTTGCTTGCAGCGCGTGCGGGGCTGCTCGATGGCTATGAATGCACAACGCATCATATGGCTATTGATGAATTGCACCGATTAGCGCCAACATCGCGCGTGTTGCAAAACCGGTTGTTTGTGGAAGATCGCGACAGGCTGACAAGTGCCGGAATTACCGCAGGCATCGACCTGATGCTGCATATTGTGGCTGAGATGGCAGGTCATGCACTTGCATTGTCGGTGGCACGTTATCTGGTGGTTTATCTGCGCCGCAGTGGTAATGACCCACAGCTTTCGCCTTGGCTTGAAGGCCGCAATCACATGCATCCGGTGGTGCATCGTGCGCAGGATGCAATCACGGGAAACCCGGCAGAAAGCTGGTCGGTTGAAAAACTCGCAGAGGCCAGCGGCGCAAGCCCGCGCAATCTGTCGCGCTTATTTAATGAGCATGCAGGTATGAGCGTCACGGATTATGCAAACAGGCTGAAAATAAGTCTGGCGCGCGAAATGCTACAGAATTCTGCTTTGGATATGGAAAGCGTTGCGGAACGCTCGGGCTTTGCCTCGACAAGACAGTTCCGCAGAGTGTGGGAGCGGGTTTATGATTTCCCGCCCAGAGCATGTCGCGGAAAAGTGGGAACCGGTTTTCCGGTAACGACATACGTAAAAGGAATGAGATAGAGCAACTGCTTGCTCTATCGACGTGCGAGTTACTGCAACACCCGCTGCGGCAGGAATGTACCGGCGATAATCTGTTCGCGCATCTTCTCAATCAGTTCGAGGGCCGCATCTTCACCTGCTTCACGCATCAGTTCTGTAAGCGCTGTCGTAAAAGCTGCTTCGGCCAGAATCTCAGGCTCGATCCCTTCGGAAATGCCATCCGCCCACGCCTCATTCTGGTATTCAATCGCCACAAGCTTTTTTTCGCGGGCGATCATCTCGTCCAGATCGGCTGGCATATAATCCATTGGCTTCATCCCGGCTTGCGCCCTTCTGGCTCTTCAAATGACCTCTCACCGAAATCGGGAGCGCGAACACTTGTGCGGCCTTCCTATCATTTAAGACAGTGTTAACAGATTACTGCGGATTTAAATGAGGCATTTGCAGTCCATCCGCATAAGACTGAAGAATTGGTTAATTTCCATAGCGCGAGATAAGCTCGTTAGACAAGCTTTCTCCCTCTTTCATGTAGCGATCAATCGCCGCAAGTGCAGAGGGCGTGCAGCGTAGATAATTGTTGCTGAAGGCGCGATAGCCATGGTTGAAGCTTGAAATAAGGCGAACCCGCTCCGTTTCATCGGGCTTCTCAGCGGCGATGATTGTATCCATGCGTTCGCGCCACTCATTGCTGGTTTCGCCGCACAGATTGCGCAGATAGTGCAGTGAACCAAGCACTTCTGAGAGTCTCTGCATTTTACCTTCATAAGGTGTGTTCTGCGCAGTAAGGGCTGGGGAAGCCATACCCAGCCAAAAACTGATCATGATCAGCGAAAGCGTGTTGCTTCTCAAACTCAAGCCCTTCCTTCTGATCGCCTTTTTGCTGGCAAACACGGCCACTTCATGACGCCTGAGCATATCAATAGCCGGATTGATCTTCTGCTTGTGCCACCGAGCGCGCCACATCCACTGTGCTGTCGGTGACGTTGGCTTCTGCCATTTCATCAATTGTCAGCCAGTGTATGGCCGCAGCATCGTCACCGGCCTGTTCAATCCCTGAAATATCGAATGCGCGATAGACCGAGAGGAAATAGCTTTTTGCATAGGCTTTGCCCTCAAGCGCCAGGTCAACTGTAATCACATGGCTCAGCGAGCCAGCACTAAGTGCGGTTTCCTCTTTTAGTTCCCGGTGCGCTGCTTGTTCGGGCGTTTCGCCTGCTTCGATGCTGCCACCGGGGAAGGCCAGCCAGCCTTTCCATGGTTCTTTGCCGCGCTCAACCAGCAGAAATCGGCCATCACGTCGACAGATGAGCGAAACACCATGAATTCGAAGCGGAGCGGGAATGACGGGAACTGTGACCATGTGCAAGATATGATCTGACCAGTTTGTTTTGGCAACCGCAAAGCGCACTTGACCAATCAGGCAAAAGTCTGAACATGGCCGCCATGTGTGGACGTTTTTCTCTGACTGCAAGCCGCGAGGAAGTCGAAGCATTGCTTGGCGCAATGATCGATGAAGACTTTCCGCCGCGCTATAACATTGCGCCGACCCAGCCTATCCTGTCTATTCTTGCAGGTGAAACACCGCCGCAGGGAAGCAACAGGCCCGACCGGATCGGTATGCTGGTGCGTTGGGGATTTGTTCCGTCATGGGTGAAAGACCCCAATGACTGGAATCTTGTTTTCAACATTCGCTCTGAAACGGCGGCTGAGAAAAATTCTTTCCGCGCAGCGCTCAATCATCGACGCGCGCTGATTCCCGCTTCCGGATTCTACGAATGGCGGCGCGAGGGAAAGAACAAAGCGCAGGCCTATTGGATCAGGCCGCGCAATGGCGGCATCGTGGCTTTTGGCGCGCTGGTCGAGACCTGGAGCAGTGCAGACGGTTCGCAAATCGATACCGCAGGCATTCTTACCACAAGCGCCAATGCTTTTCTGCGTCCAATCCACGAGCGTATGCCTGTGGTAGTGAAGCCTGAAGATTTTGCTCGATGGCTTAACTGCAAGACTTTGCTGCCGCGCGATGTTGCCGACATTATGCGACCCGTTCAGGATGACTTTTTTGAAGCCATTCCGGTGTCTGATAAGGTCAACAAAGTGGCCAATACGTCACCTGATGTCCAAACCCGCGTCGAAGAAGTATTGGACATTGCACGCGTACCTAAAACAGGTAAGAAGAAGACTGACCCGGATGAAAAATCCGACGGCCAATTGTCAATGTTCTGATTCTATCTTCAGGAAAACAACGTGTTCTCAGCAGCTTTTTCGGGCTTTTTCCTTGGTGCGTCTCTCATCATCGCGATAGGAGCACAAAACGCATTCATTCTTCGGCAGGGACTGCTGCGGCAGCATGTATTTATTCTCTGCCTTATCTGCGCGCTGTCGGATGCAATTTTGATTGCCGCTGGTGTTGCGGGTCTCGGAACGCTGATTGCCCAGTCACCTATGCTGATTTCGTTTGTGACGATTGCGGGTGCGGCTTTTCTGTTCTGGTACGCGTCTGTCGCTTTTCGCCGCGCATTTCATCCCGAAGCAATGCAGGTAAAATCAAGCGGAAGTGTCAACCTCAAAGCGGCAGTCGCGACCTGTTTGGCGCTGACATTTCTCAACCCGCATGTTTATCTGGATACGGTTGTTTTGCTCGGTAGCCTTTCGGCTCGTTATCACGATCAAGCCCGTGCTGCCTACGGTGCCGGCGCAGTCATAGCCTCATTTACGTGGTTTTTTGCGCTCGGCTATGGTGCACGCCTATTGCAGCCAATTTTCGCAAAACCGGCTGCCTGGCGCGTACTGGACTGTATCATCGGCGTCGTTATGACACTGATTGGTCTGAGCTTGTTAGTCCGCTTTTTTAACAGCTAAGATTGAGTTGCTGTTGCTTGGGCGGCGCGTTTCGTTTGTCCGCGCATTTTTGTTCATTAATGCTGCAACCAGAACGGCTGGTCCGATCTCACGATACTGGTCAATGAGCTTGTCTTGTCGTGGTTGCAGTTCATTTTTAGGCATTGGTTCATCCTCTTCCAAATTACTCTCACTATTTTGTGATTGATTGGGACGGAATGAAGGCTGTTTGGGGCCGGTTTTGGGGAATTCCGGTTAACATACATTAGCATCTTGAGAAGTTGCAGAAATGTCACAGAGATTTTGGACTAAACCTCTTGACGGCCTCGCATCCGATAAGGATAAGTAACGGTATGAAAACGCCGACCACGATCATTTGTACTGGTTCGATTATTATTGGCTAGCAGCTTGCTGGCCCGGCCGTTTTCGTCTCCCCTAAAATAAGACAGGATGATAACGCCCCGGCCAGACGGCTGCGGTCTTTCGTGCCCGTATTTTCAGGTCCTTTGGGGAAATAACATGGCTGATGCGCCGCAACTACGTCTGTACAATACTGCAACCCGCACGAAGGAGGATTTCACCCCCATCGATGCGGATAATGTGCGCATGTATGTCTGCGGACCGACAGTTTATGACTTTGCCCATATCGGTAATGCCCGTCCGGTTATCGTCTTTGACGTGCTGTTCCGCCTGCTGCGTCATGTCTATGGCGCGGAGAAGGTCACCTATGCGCGCAACATTACGGACGTTGATGACAAGATCAATGCACGTGCCGCGAGTGAATATCCCGACCTGCCGCTCAATGAAGCAATTGGCCGCGTAACCGAAGGCACGAACAATCAGTTTCAGGCCGACATCAAGGCTTTGGGCAATCTTGAGCCTTCCAGCCAGCCACGTGCAACCGAACACCTTGATGATATGCGCAATATTATCGAGAAGCTCATTGAGCGCGGCGTGGCCTATGTGGCAGACGAGCATGTGCTGTTTTCCCCATCGGCGATGAATGCTTTGGGTGGCGCACGCTATGGGGCACTTTCTCATCGTCCATTCGATGAAATGCTGGCAGGAGCGCGCGTCGATGTCGCTTCTTACAAACGCGACGAGATGGATTTTGTGCTTTGGAAGCCATCGCGTAATGGCGAACCGGGCTGGCCGTCACCTGCAGGTATTCAGACGCTTGGTCGTCCGGGCTGGCATATCGAGTGCTCGGCCATGTCTATGGCGAAGCTACTGGCACCATTTGGCGGTGGTTTAAAATGCGACGATCCGTACAAAAATCAGTTCGACATTCATGGTGGCGGTATCGATCTCGTGTTTCCGCATCATGAAAACGAGCTTGCTCAGTCTTGCAGTGCTTTTGGCACCGAGCGCATGGCGAACATCTGGATGCATAACGGCTTTCTTCAGGTCGAAGGGCAGAAGATGTCGAAGTCTCTCGGCAACTTCATCACCATTCGCGATGTGCTGAATGGCGGTCTGCCGCAGATTGGGATTTGGGATGACAAGGATGCGCGCGATCGCTGGGTTGGCCTGTCAGCCCGTCTTTCGATGTTGCAAACGCATTACCGTGAGCCAATCAACTGGACAGCGCAGCGTCTGGCAGAATCTGCCGAGGAACTGCGTCGCTGGTATGAGCTCCTCCGCGATACAGGCTTTGCAGCGCCATCCAAGCTTTCTGCGGTCACTGAGGTTGAAGACGCACTGTCTGATGATGTGAACACATGGCTTGCGATCACGGCACTGCGCAAGGCGTTCAAGGCCAAGGACAGTGCAGCCTTGGGCGAAGGCATGGCGCTTTTGGGCCTGTTTGATCCTTATTTCGTAGCGGAGCAGGACGTGCCGGTCTTTGCAAAAGCAGATGTTGATACGGCTGCAATTGAAGCCCTGATTGCGGAGCGTTTGCGGGTGATTGCTGACAAAAACTGGGCAGAAGCAGACCGGATTCGCGATGAGCTTTTGGCGCAGGGCGTACAGTTGAAGGATGGTAAGGATCCTGCCACCGGCGAACGCATCACGACATGGGATGTGATAAGCTAACAAGCTTGCGGAGTAGGGAGGACACCATGACGCTTGATAACAGGCCGCTTTATAGTGGGGGATGCCAGTGTGGTGCGGTGCGCTTTCACGTTGAGGGCGCGCTTGGCTCAGCATCTATCTGTCATTGCCGCATGTGTCAGAAAGCCTTTGGCAATTTCTATGCGCCGCTGGTCTCGGTGGGTGGAGCAAAGCTCATCTGGACCCGCAATGAGCCAAAGCGCTTTCAGTCGTCCAATCACGTGAAGCGCGGCTTCTGCGCTGAATGCGGAACCCCGCTCACATACGAAGCACCGGACGGTGTGGCGCTGTCCATCGGTGCTTTCGATGCACCGGAAGAGATCGAACCGACGGTGCAATGGGGTGTTGAGGTCAAGCTCCCCTATGTCGATGACCTCGCAAAATTGCCCGGTTTTGAAACCGAGCGTGATGAGGAAAGTATCGAGTTTGTACGAACAATGGTGTCTTACCAACACCCTGACCACGACACTGAAAACTAAAAAGCCATAAATTATCACGGCATATACCCACCGACAGGCAGGCAAAATGGCACGCGAACGCATCTATATCTACGACACGACTTTGCGGGACGGACAACAGACCCCCGGCGTTGATTTCTCGGTCGAAGACAAAAAAGCGATTGTCATTTTGCTCGAAGAGCTGGGCGTGGATTATGTCGAAGGTGGGTATCCGGGTGCAAATCCGACCGATACGGCCTTCTTCAAAAAGCGGCAGACGTCGCATGCTAAATTTGCTGCCTTTGGTATGACCAAACGCGCTGGCGTCTCAGCTTCCAATGATCCGGGACTGACCGCGCTCTTGCAGGCTTCAAGCGATGCAGTCTGTTTTGTTGCGAAGAGCTGGGATTATCATGTGCGGATCGCGCTTGGCTGCACCAATGAAGAAAATTTGGAATCGATTACCGCATCAGTGACTGCCGTTCGTATGGCTGGTCGTGAGGCGCTGGTTGATTGCGAACATTTCTTCGATGGTTATAAGGCCAACCCGGAATATGCATTGGCTTGCGCTAAGGCCGCTTACGAAGCCGGTGCGCGCTGGGTTGTGCTTTGCGACACCAATGGTGGCACGCAGCCATCGGAAGTTGCTGACATCATCAATGCGGTCAAAGCTGTCGTTCCGGGTGAAAGCCTTGGTATTCATGCACATAATGATACTGAGCAGGCAGTCGCAGTCTCGCTTGCGGCCATTGATGCCGGTGTGCGGCATGTGCAGGGAACGCTCAACGGAATTGGCGAGCGTTGCGGTAATGCAAATCTCGTTTCTCTGATCCCGACACTGGCATTGAAGCCTTACTGGTCGGATCGTTTTGAGTTGGGCGTTAAGCCGGATGCATTAAAAGCAATTACCCGCATTTCGCGTGCTTTTGATGATATTCTCAACCGCTCGCCAGTGGAACAGGCACCTTACACCGGCACTTCCGCCTTTGCGACCAAAGCGGGCATTCACGCGTCGGCGCTGCTTAAAGATCCGCAGACCTATGAGCATGTTCCTCCTGAAACAGTTGGAAATCGCCGTCGCGTCATGGTGTCTGATCAGGGCGGTAAGTCGAACTTCATCGCTGAACTGGAACGTCGCGGCATAATGGTCGCAAAAAACGATGCCCGTCTTGATACGCTGATTTCCCTTGTCAAAGAGCGTGAAGCCGAAGGCTATGCTTATGAAGGTGCTGATGCGAGTTTCGAGCTTCTCGCGCGAGCCATGCTCAATCCGCAGCCTGAGTTTTTTAAGGTGGATTCTTTCCGCTGCCTTGTTGAACGTCGCTTCGATTCTAACGGTGCATTGAAAACCGTTTCGGAAGCCGTGGTAAAAGTTGAGGTCGATGGCGAAATGCATATGTCGGTCGCGGAGGGGCATGGCCCGGTTAACGCGCTCGATATTGCGCTGCGCAAGGATTTGGGGCGCTATCAGGATGAGATCGAAGACCTCGAACTGGTGGACTTCAAGGTGCGTATCCTCAATGGTGGTACTGCGGCTATCACCCGGGTTCTGATTGAGTCCGGTGATGCCACGGGCGCACGTTGGCGCACGGTGGGCGTATCTGACAACATCATCGACGCATCGTTTCAGGCGCTGATGGATTCGGTCAATTATAAACTGATGAAGAACCGTTCTCTGGCGGGTCTGGTCGCAGCTGAATAGCTCGCTCCATTCACGAAGATTGATGCTGTGATCAGTTTAATTGAATAGATTTTATGGATTGATCGGCGCATAGCAGTTCGACGACCTCGGAAAAGCCTGTCGCTTTTCCGAGTGATTTCTTAATGCGGAGATGGAAATGAGCGAGCAGACCTTATCCGGAGGCCAGCTTTCAGACGGAAGCCGCGGTTTCATGATGGCTATGGGCGCTTATGGTCTTTGGGCTATTTTGCCATTCTATCTCAAAGCGTTATCGCATTTGCCGGCGTTTGAAATTGTCGCGCATCGCGTGATCTGGTCGGTACCAGTCGCGGCTATTCTCCTGGTCTTCATTGGTCAATTCCGTGCGATCCTTGATACGCTTCGCAAGCCACGTATGCTTGCCATGGCGGCACTTACTGCATCCCTAATCACAATCAACTGGTCCGTTTATGTCTGGGCTGTTGCGCATGATCAGATTATCGGTGCGGCACTTGGCTATTATATCAATCCGTTGTTCAACGTGGTTTTGGGTGGCCTGTTTCTGGGCGAACGTCTGACCAAAATTCAATATGTAGCGGTTGGTTTTGCTTTTGCAGCGGTTCTTGTTCTGACCTTCAATGCGGGTGGCCTGCCGTGGGTTTCGCTGGTCTTGCCGGTAACATTTGGTCTCTATGGATTTTTCCGCAAATCTCTTCCAATGCCACCTTTGCAGGGGTTCACGCTCGAAGTTGTCATTCTTTCTATTCCAGCGATCGGATACATAATCTGGCTGTTGGTGAACGGACAGGACCACTTCTTCTCTGGTGCAGCATCCGATGTTTCGCTGCTGTTGCTGGCTGGTCCGTTTACTGCAATTCCTCTGATCCTTTACGCCGGTGGCGCAAAGTTGCTTCGTTACACAACGCTTGGCCTGATGCAGTATTTAACGCCCACACTGCTGTTCATTTTCGCGATTTTCATTTTCCACGAACCGTTCTCGCCTGGGCAGTTGGTGGCTTTTGTGCTGATCTGGACAGGTTTGATTATTTATACATGGTCGTCTTTGTCGGCACATCGCAAGGCGCGCGCTAGCGCCTGATAAATATAACTTGAACATTCATGCTCTTATCTCCGGTGGATTATGTCCGCCGGAGCCATAATTTAGCCGTGCTCTGGCCCTCTGGTCCGTTTGTCATTTCAGATGGAATTTGGAGCCGTTCACTGCATGCTGTTTCGCACTGCCCGCAGAGATAAGCAGATTCATGTTGTTGTATCGCCGGATCTTATGGTTCGGTCCGACGCTGCACACAGTGCTGCTTTGGCTGAGAATACCAAACTTGCGCCTCTTTCTCATCGAGCACTGAAGTCATTAGAACGCGTTCGTTTTTCAATTCACACACACCGGCGCGCCTGCATCGCGCTTGCATCAGCAACGCTTCTTGCAGGCGGTGCAATGACGCTGATAACGGCTGGTCTTGTGCGTCACGGACATGCTTCGCAACCGGTCATGGTTAATCCGGCCTCGCTCGTGCACGGCCATGCGGCTATGAAAGAAGCACGATTGGTTCCGAAAAACGGCGTTGATGAGAACCAACGAATTGCTAAGCGCATTGATATTGCTGAAGGCACGGATGATGGTGAGGCAACACTCTTCACCTATCAGCATGTCATCCTTGATCTGAAAAATGATCGAGGCGGGCAAGGGCAGCGCAATTTGGCCTCGACACACATCAAAGAGAGTAACGGCACGGCCGCTGATCCGGCAGATGAAATTTCGGCGCTCGCCAATCAGAATGGCGTGCCGTTGAATGTCAGCTTTGCCAAGCCAGCGGACATACCTCATCCAAAAGTGCATGAAATTGTTCTCGCGCCGCAATCGCGTGAGAAACTGGGTGTCCTCATGCAGGCAGCAGATGTTGCCGCTGAAGATGCTGAACATCTGGAACAGGCATTGGGGCGAAAAGATCTCGTTCCCGGTGATAATCTTGTTCTGCTTCTTGATCAGTCTGCCGACAAGCCTGCGCATATCACAATGGCGCGGTTCAGGCATGGCAATGCGTCTGATTCCGTTTATGGCCGAACTGACGACGGTGTCTTCCGCGCCAATGACAATCAGCGGCTCTTCGCACGCCTTTCACATGATGCCATGCTTTCTGCAACACGCCAGCCAGCCAAAATCCGGGTAGATGGATCTGTTCAGTCACAACTGATTGCAGCCGGTGCGCCGCGTGCTGTTGCGGATAATGTGAAAAAGCTTGCAGCCGAAAATAACGTGTCGCTTCAGAAAGGCAGCAACGGGGTCGATAAGATCGACCTCCTATTCCGCGAAAGTGTCGATACTGATCCCGAACTGGTATTTGTTGAATTCACTACGAATGGTCGTGCCAAGCGACTGTACCGGCATGAGGTTGAAGGAAACGCAGACTATTTCAACGAGGATGGTTCCTCGATGACCAAATATTTGATGCACAAACCTTTGCCAAATGGCCGTCTGAATGATGGATTTGGCTGGCGTATTCATCCGGTTTTGCATGTAAGAAAACACCACAATGGCGTTGATTATGATGCGCCTATTGGCTCGCCCATCGTTGCCGCGGGTGATGGCGTTGTGGAACTGATTTCGTCACAAAAGGGCTATGGCAAATATGTGCGTATTCGACATCAGGGTGGCTATAGCACCACCTATGCGCACCTGTCCGGCGAGGCCAAAGGCCTGAAAACTGGCCAACATGTGAAACAGGGTGAGGTAATCGCCTATGTCGGCTCAACAGGCTATTCGACCGGTCCGCATCTCTATTACGAGCTGAAAGTCGGAGATCAATATGTTGATCCGCTCAAAGCGCAGTTGAATGCGGGTGAGAAGCTAACAGGCTCATCTATGTCCAGTTTCCGCTCAGAAATGGATCACGTTGACAAAGTTTTCAAGCAGATGAATTTGGCGCCAATGGCAAGTGACGCCAAAAATGGGTTGAATCACACAGGCCGGTAAGCATTTGCCAGCGCGACAAACTCTTCAACGCTCAACGTTTCTGCGCGACGTGTACCGTCGATTCCAGTCTTCTCGAGCAGTTCAGCGCCGCCAACAGGTTTCAGGCTCTGACGCAGCATTTTGCGGCGCTGGCCAAAAGCGGCTTGTGTAATCTGCCCTAGTGCATCCGCACGGCACGGCAAAGGCTCTTCGCGCGGAGTAATATGCACGACCGACGACATGACTTTTGGCGGCGGTGTAAACGCCTGAGGCGGTACATCAAATGCAATTCGTGAATGCGCCCGCCAACCAGCAAGAACGCCAAGACGTCCATAATGATCGGTGCCTGGTGCAGCGACGATGCGCTCGCCGACTTCACGCTGGAACATGAGCGTCATTGAAGAGTAAAACGGTGGCCATGGCTCAGACAGAAGCCAGTTGAGCAGCAATTGCGTGCCAACATTATAGGGTAGGTTGGCGACGATCCGCGGCTTTGGACCTTCGGGAAATAATGCCTTGAAATCCTGCTCCAGAGCATCGCCGGAGATTATGCGTAACCGCCCCGGATAATGCGCTTCAATCTCGGCAAGTGCATCAAGGCAGCGTTCATCGCGTTCAATCGCGGTAACGATAGCACCCTGAGCAAGCAGAGCGCGGGTCAGGCCACCCGGACCAGGGCCAACTTCGATAACTGGCTGATCCTCAAGGTTACCTGCTTGGCGCGCGATTTTAGATGTCAGATTGAGGTCGAATAGAAAGTTCTGTCCGAGCGACTTTTTCGGCATCAGATCGTGCCGTTCGATGACCTCACGTAGTGGCGGGAGATTGTCGATGCTCATGATTTCCGCCTTGCTTCGTTTTCTGCGAGTTCCTGCGCCAGTCTGATTGATGCGATGAGGCTATCAGGCCGGGCGATGCCCTTTCCTGCAATGTCAAAGGCTGTCCCATGATCTGGCGATGTTCGGATGAATGGAAGCCCAAGCGTAACATTGACTGTCTCATCAAAGGCAAGCGCTTTGGCCGGGATGAGTGCCTGATCATGATACATACAAATCGCAACGTCATAAGTTACGCGTGCAGGCGCATGAAACATTGTATCAGCTGGCAGCGGCCCCCATGCATTGATGCCTTCGCGTTGTAGTTCCTCGACCGCTGGCCGAATAATTGCGTCGTCTTCCTTGCCCAGTGCTCCGCCTTCACCCGCATGAGGGTTGAGGCCGGAAATCGCAAGGCGAGGGGCGCTAATACCGAAGCGATCCGTCAATTCCTGTGCGGTGATATAAGCCACTTCCAGAATATCATCCTTGGTCAGCAATCGCGGCACATCGGCAAGCGGAATATGAATCGTGACGGGGACTGCACGCAGTTCAGGACCGGCCAGCATCATCACTGGGATCACAGTGCGTCCAAGATGTTTGCTTGCAAGTTCGGCGAGAAATTCTGTGTGTCCGGGATGTTTGAAACCAGCATCATAGAGTGGCTTCTTGGCAATCGGGCAGGTGACTACAGCTGATGTCTCGCCTTTTAACGTCAGTTCAACTGCACGTTCTATTGCTTCAATAACGCCAGCTGCATTTTCTGGCAGAGGCTTACCCGGACTTTCTGTGTGCTTGTTTTCAAGGGGCAGCACAGGAAGGTTCGTATCAAAAATATCGAAAGCTTCTGCTGGGCTGTTGATTTCAGCCAATGGCACGTGCAAACCAAGATATTGCGCGCGGGCGGAGAGTTGTTCCGGATCGGCAATCAATAAGAACGGTGGCAGAGCAAGCTCTCTACGCTGCAACCATGCGTTAAGAGCAACGTCAGCTCCAACACCAGAGGGATCGCCAATGCTGATGGCGAGCGGAGCAACTGATTGCGCGGTCATATCTTCTATCTCAGTTGATGAAATAAGGGGGCGAAAGCCCCCTCGAATTAAGCGCTCAGCTCTCGCTGAGAAAAGAGCTACATTGTAGCTTAGCGATTGACGATGCTGGCTTTCGCACGAAGCTCTTCAACATACTTCTTGCTCAACTCGTCGGCCTTCTTTTCCTGACCAGCCGCAGAATCAGTGCCTTCCATTGAGAAAACAAGCTGAGCTACGCGATCATCTGAAACTTTACGCGTTCCGCAAACTGTGAGGATTTCGACGCCTTTTTCGGTGTCGCGTGGCGGCGTTGCACGATTAGGGCTGGTTGCTTTTACATCCTTTGCCCATTCACCTGGAAGCTGCTGCTCGATGATACGTCCAAGGTCGCGCACCGTTACGTCGATCATGCCTTTGGTCAACTGACGTGTCGTGTCGCAACTCTGAATGCGTGAGCGGAGTGCATTGGCTTCCTGACGGCGCTTGGCAAGCAGAGCCGGTGAGCGCTTTGCATTGGGCACAACAAAAATAACTTGCTGCAACTGATATTCGGTTGCGCTTGGTTTCTTTCCGCCATCTTTCAGCATGCGCTGCACTGCGTCCTGCTCACTTACCATGCCGGTCGCACGGAAGCGAGCGCTGACGAGGCGACCCCAGCCCATCTGAACCATAATGTATTTTTTGAAGTGATCAGGGGTGATGCCAGCCTGATTCATAACCTGATTAAGCTGGGCAACGCTCATATTGTTACGCGTTGCAAAACCCGCATAGGCTTCATCAACTTCTTTGTCAGAAATGTTGATGCCGCGTGTTTTCATCTCAATGCGCTTAAGCATTTCATCAGTCAGCTCTTGGCGGGCTGTCTGATTAAGATTGCCGCCCTTACGCTGCAACTTCAGGAAGTTCGCACGACGTTGAATGTCGCCATTGGTAATCGCATTACCGGATACAATGACTTTAGCCTCAGCCGAGTTTGATGCGGCGAGTGCCGGACTCAGACTCGCAGCCGTTCCAAGCGCCGTCAAACAAACAGCGGCGCCCATCATGGTAGCGAAAAGAGGTTTTGCAAACATCATCTGTCTTTCCCGATTTCCTTCAGGTCGGCAATGCATAGCTCGCCGGATGTGCCATAGTGGTATGCTTCAAAGGTTCTGTCTTGCTCAGACAGTCTCAATCAAAAGCCAATCACATTATGATGACTGTATAAATGAGGCAGTACGGCGAAACAATGACCCTCACGCATTTTACGGCCAATAGCGCGACTATTAACGCAATAAAATTGATTAAAATTGGTCGTATGCGAGTAAATGGCGGGCAATCAAAATATAAAAAAACCGGAAATGATTTAATCAATTCCGGTTTTACTTTTGTTTAGAATGACTGCGACCCGCTGCCAATATCGCCTAACGTGCGGAACGATATATTAAAGCCTACGCTATGCGATGCTTTGCTTTCGCCGGGATTTCGCGTCTGCACATACGCCATAGAGTAAGTGAAACACTCGTCATCATATGCAAGACCGGCAGAACCACGAACCAGCGTGTCGGAAACGAGATCATAGGTGCCTGAACCGAAAGTACGCCAGTTTTCGTTGATCTTAAGCGTAGCAGTTCCGCCAACTTCCTGACGAAGCTCCGAGTAGCCGTAAGCAGGCTGCGGTGCAATGTAGGCGTAACGTGCAGAAACGCCAACACGAGACCAGTTTTGCTGTGCTTCGAGTTCGCCGCGCTTAATGTTCAGATCGTCTTTATCGAAGCGACCGCGCGCAGCAAGTGCAAATCCGGTTGAGTTTGATGTGCCGATCATGCCGACATAGTCGGAACGAGCATCTTCCAAGCCAGAATCTTCGCCGACATTGACGAAGTCACTTGTGCCATAAGAGTTTACGCCGCCGAGCTGAATGGACTGTCCGCCAAGCGCGTAGAGATTCCAGTCACTGCGGTCGAAACTGCCGGAATAACGAAGTCCAAAGTTGGCGCGAGTACCACCTTCAACGCGATCATAGCCGGAAAACTTGTCGCGCGAAAAGAGATTGGTCGCATCAAAGACGAAGCTTTGCGCATCTTCGTTTGGAAGCTGGCCTGCATAGCGTTCGTTGTTGCGTGCATATATCTGTGCGATCGGTTCGAGAATATGCGTTGAACTTGTGCTTGAGAACAAGATCGGCCAACGCAATTCAAGGCCAGCTGTCGCCATAGCGCGTAGCGCTTCGGATTTGACAACCGCATCCGTAAAGCCAGCAACTGCTGGGTCAAAATTAGTGTTTACACTGATCGCATCAGCGCGAAGTGCGAGCAAAGGCGTAATCACCAGACCTGCATCTGTAATGATTGTGCGCTTCCACTCAACTTCACCTGTCAGACGTGTGTTAGTGCCGCTAAAGCCGGGAATGCGGGGGTATCGAGGCGTCACTTTACCCCAGGAGCCGTCAGGTAATTCACCATAAGTATATGCATAATTGGCATTCTTACGATAAAGCGCCTGTAGGTTAGCGGTGAAATTCAGCTCGCCGCCATAAACGGATTCAGGTGCAGTGTAAGAGTAGTCAAGACTTGGGAAAACCCAAGGCTGCCTCGAGTGCATTTCATTTTCATCGCCCGGTAGGTATGATTCCTGCACATTGAAGCGATAGAAATTGAGATCGAAGTAATTGCGATTATTAACGCCACGCAGATAGATATTGGATACCTGCGTTTGCGCAGCATAATCTGTCAGGCCGTAAGTGCGGCTGAAGTTGCGGTCAGTCTGGGCCATAATATTCCAGCCAGCCTGCCAGCGCGCATTGATGTCAAAATCGCCTTTCGACGCAATCATGCCGCGATTTTTTTCATCGCGGTCAATGGTATTAGCATCGAACTCGCCGGGCTTCATCTGATGAATGCCTGCGATCTGAAGATTGTATGTACCGTTTTCGAGGCGGTGACGCCATTCAGCTTGCGTGAGGAAACCCTGCTTTGTGTAAGCAGTGGTTGAAAGCGTCAGATCGTAATTCGGTGCAAGCGCCCAGAAGTACGAGTTCTTGATACCAAAACCAAGATCATCCTTGTAGGCAAAGCCCGGAAACAGAAAACCGCTTTTGCGCTTAACTGTTGGGTCAGCCATCTCGAAAGATGGGAAATAAGCCAGCGGCATCCCGAAAAGCTCGAACTTACCGCGCTCAAAGCGCACGGTTTTGGTCGCACTGTTCCAGATGATTTTACGAGCTTTAATCTGCCAGAGCACAGGCTTGTCAGGATCTTTTTCACAAGCTTGACAAGCGGTGTAGACACCATTGTTAAATGTGGTGATCTCACCATTGCTACGCTCAGCGCTTTCAGCAGCGAAGCGTGTATTGTCGGTTGTCTCAACGCGAAGGCCATTCACAAAGCCATCACGGAAACTGTCTGTTACGTCGAGATGATCGGAATAAATCTTATTGCCGTCACGTTCGACAATTTCAACATTCCCGGTCGCAGTCATGCGGCGGGTCTGCTGATTATATGTCACCTGATCTGCAACAAGGCGATTGCCGTCATACTCAATGCGAACTTTGCCCTGAGCGGTAACGACGTTTGCATCGCGATCATAAACGAGTTCATCCGCTTGCATGAGCATACGCGCGTTCGGATCGCTCTGGTAATTTGCTCCCAAAGCATCCTGCGCCTGAACCTGCGAAGGGAAGATTGCAACTGAACTAAAAGGTATAGCAAGGGCGCACGCCAAGGCTGTCCCGCGTGCAAGACGCGTGAACGTGTGGGGCAGAACCATGCGGGCGTTACTCAAACCCACTAACCATCCTCCTTATGCAACAAAAAGGAGATACCAAAAAATGTTGCAATAACAACTGGAACCCATGCGGCAACGAAGGGCGGAACGAATCCCGCATTCCCGAATGCCTTCACCAAGACCGAAACGACATAAAGCATGAAGCCAGCAACAACGCCACCCAGAATCATCGCTCCTGACTGACCAAATCGCACAAATTTTAACGACACTGTCGCTGCAATGAGTGTCATTGCCATCAGCAGTGCTGGCAACGCCAGAAGTGACTGGTATTGCATGTCAAAAGCGTTTGCCGAATAACCGAAAGAGCGGGCAACTTCGATCTTATGACGGAGCTGTGTAAAAGGAATTGTGTCAGGGGAGGCAAGCTTCTCTTCTACATATTCCGGACGCAGTTGGGTTGGGATTTGACTGGTCTCCAATTTACGCGGTTCAGCACCGCGCGAGAATTGAGTGACGTCTGTCAGCTCCCAATAACCATTCATAAGTTTCGCAGTGCGCGCATCATAGCGGTCTTTGATTTTCTTCTTTTCATCAAATTGTATGAATGTTGCATCGACAAGCGTTGCACCGCGATCAAGAATGTTTTTTGCACCAATGATCGTTTCGCCTTCATCCGTCTTTTGACGAAACCACGGATCGCGAAGCGCCGATACGTCGGTGACTTTGCCATTCTTCCAGGTTGAGGCGATTTCATCAGCTTTTGAGAAACCATAGGCTGCAAACGGATTGAGAATGAATATCGTCGCTAAACCAAAAAGCAGTGCGCCGAAACAGGCAGGCAGAAGGAATTGCCATGCGGATACGCCAACAGAGCGCGCAACAACCAGCTCGTATTTCCGGTTGAGCGATATCAGTGTCGCCATCGCAGAAAACAAAGCCACAAATGGAATCATCTGTTGCATTACAAAAGGAACGCGCATCGCAGAGATGCCGAGCGCCATCCAAACCGAATAGCCGGGGAGATTCGCAAGTTTGCTAGCGTTTTCGGTAAAATCGAGCAGCAGAGCCAGCGCAAACATACCGAGTAGAAAATAGAACGTAATCTGCACATAGCGCACGAAGAAATAGCGCCCGAGTGTCCAGCCAATCATGCGTGACCTCCTGCATCTCCGCGAAACCGCCCAAGAACACGATTATATGCGTTCACGATCTGATTTCTTATGAGCGCTGCGCCATCAAGAATGCGATCATTCCATTTATCTGGAATGCCTATGCGCCGACCAGTAATGAGGGCAAAGCCGGTCATGAGGATAACGCCGATAGGCACCAGATACATAATTATAATGTAGGTTTCGTCCTTATCTGCACGGTCAGCAGAGAAATAGCCTGCCCAATAGACGAGCAAAGCAGTGCTGATTGCAGAGAACGATGCAGATACTCGTGCTTCACGGTGAGAACGCGAATCTCCCGCGAAAGCGAGTGCAATCATCGCAAAAACAATTGGGTACAGCCATTCTGACAAACGGCGATGCAATTCGGCTTTGTAGCGTAGCGGTCTCGTTTGTAAGATCGGATCGTTTGGATCGGGATTAAGCAGGTAGGAGAGGGGGCGATCCTTTGCATAAATCACAAAGTCGTCGCCTGCGGACGTAAACTGGCTAAGATCAAATGCGTATGAATTGAACTTGATTATCGAAACAGTGCCGTCTGAAACATCGCGCCGCTGGACTTCGCCGTCCTTCATCAGCAGCATGTCGCCTGACGGTGTGCTGGCAATGTTACCGTCCGATGCATAATAAATCAGGTCGAGATTAGGGTCGCGGGAATCTGCAATAAAAAGGCCGCCGATGCTTCCATCTGCGCGACGTTCAGCAATCTGAATATAGAGATTATCAGAGAGTTTGCGGAAATTACCTTCCTGCACCACGACATTGAGCATGTCTGCGCTCGCATTGGCAATCATTGCACGCATATTCATGCGCGCATAGGGATCGACATAGTTCGCAACGATAAATGAAACGAGTGAGATAATCGCTGCGAGCAATAAGATTGGTCGCATGACCGCACTGCGTGGCGCACCTGATGCATTGATGACGACGAGTTCAGAATCCTGATTCATCGTCGAAAGTGTCTGCGTGATCGCAATAATCAGCGCAAATGGCATTACCAGTGGAATTGCAGATGGAATAAGAAGCGAACTGAATTGAATGATAGTTTGGATAGACTGGCCGCTCGTCGTTAAGAAGTCGACGCGTTGCAGCACCTGAACTGTCCACGTAATGCCCACCGCAGCACCCAGTACCGCGAAGAACATAACCGCTACGCGGCGCAGGATGTACAACTCAATCAATTTCATAGGCGGAGTTTACATCCCGGTTCCGTTGAAGGAGCCTGTCCCAATAGAAACAATGCTCGTAATTAAAATCTAGCGTAATAGCACTTGGCTAAAATTAGCCGAAGAAATTTGGTTAACAGATTACTAAAGATTTCTGGCGGATGCCAGCGCTAGGCTGATTTGCGGACTTAATAATTAAAGCTGAATAGTTTGGCCATGAGACAGATAGTTCCAGAGTTGAAATCTGCACGTTTTCAACGGAGTTAACGTAAAACTGATTTTGATAACGCAATACCCTTGCTGTTTCGCCATATTCGTCTCACATGAGTGAGGAAAAGTCGCGACACAATCGTGTCATCTCATAATCTGACTTATTTGGAGTTGTTATGTCGAAACGCCCTTCATTTTCCTTCAATGAATTTTCAGCACCGCAAAAAGGCGTGAGCATCGTTTTGGTTGCCAAAGGCGGAAGCTTTGCGGAAGAGGCGGGGCAAGCCGTCGGTGGCTCTGAGAAGATTACGCGTATCATTGAAGTGTCGGGCTTTTCGGGCGCTTTAGGCAAAACTGCAGAGGCAATCGAAATTTCTGAAGGCGGTATCGATAAGATCGTGCTGGTTGGTGCCGGTGAACCGGGCGAGCTTGGCAATGACGACTGGATTAAAATCGGTGGCGCAGCATTTTCGCGAATCGGTAAATCTGAGCGCGCTACGGTGACACTGGCTCTGCCTGAAACGACAATTGCCGGTGATGAAGCAGCCGACGTCGCGCTTGGAATGATCCTGCGCTCCTACGAATTTAATCGCTACAAAACCCGCAAGAATGAAGAAAATGGTGAACCAAAGCATGCTGCCAAGGTTCATATTCATGTGGCCGACACACACAGCGCGAAGAAGGCGCTCGAAGTTGCTGAGGCGGTCGCGGATGGTGTTCTGAAAGCCCGCGATCTCGTGAATGAGCCAGCCAATGTCCTTGGCCCTGTGGAATTTGCGGAAGAAGCCGAAAAGCTTGAAAAGCTGGGCGTTAAGGTTGAAGTTCTTGGCGAAAAGGAAATGAAGAAGCTCGGTATGGGCTCGCTTCTGGGGGTTGCGCAGGGATCGCCGCGTCCACCACGCCTCGTTGTAATGGAATGGCAGGGCGCGAAGGCTAAAGAAAAGCCAGTAGCTTTCGTTGGTAAAGGCGTGACTTTCGACACGGGTGGCATCTCGATTAAGCCAGCAGGCGGCATGGAAGAAATGAAGGGTGACATGGGCGGTGCTGCTGCAGTCACCGGTTTGATGCGTGCACTTGCGGGACGTAAGGCAAAGGTCAACGCCATTGGTGTGATCGGCCTTGTCGAAAACATGCCAGACGGCAATGCGCAGCGTCCGGGCGATATTGTTACATCAATGTCTGGCCAGACAATTGAAGTTATCAACACCGATGCCGAAGGCCGTCTCGTACTCGCTGATGCGCTTTATTACACCAATGACCGCTTCAAGCCGCAGTTCATTATCAATCTGGCCACGCTAACGGGTGCTATTCTCGTGGCTCTTGGTACACATCATGCAGGCCTTTTCTCCAATGATGATGAATTGGCAGACCAGCTTTACGATGCTGGTCAGGCAACAGGTGAAAAGCTGTGGCGCATGCCGATGGGCAAGGAATATGACAAGATGATCGATTCCAAATTTGCCGACATGAAGAACAGCGCTGGTCGCCATGCAGGCTCGATTACAGCCGCGCAGTTCCTTAAGCGGTTTGTCGGCGACACGCCGTGGGCGCATCTTGATGTTGCCGGTACGGCAATGGGCTCGCCTACCAATGAATATAGCCAGACATGGGCGTCTGGTTATGGCGTTCGTCTTCTTGATCGTCTGGTTCGCGATAATTTCGAAAGCTGAATTTGATTCAGAAACAATGCGTTGTGGCGAAGATGTGAATCACTTTCTTCGCCACGATGAATGATCTAAAGAGAGCGCATGGCTGAGATCCTCTTTTATCACCTGACTGAATCAACGCTCGATGAAGCTCTGCCGGGGCTCGTTGAGCGTTCTCTGACGCGCGGCTGGCGCGTGACTATTCAGGCAGTTACGGACGAGAGGCGCGATTCGCTGGACAGTCTGCTCTGGACGTTCTCCGATACGTCATTTGTCGCGCATGGGACCGACCAGGAGCCATATCCTGAACAGCAGCCGGTTTTGCTGACTACCACGCAGGAAAACCCAAACAGTGCCACTGTCCGTTTTCTCGTTGAGGGCGCTTCACTTGATCAGGTTGCTGCTTATGAGCGTTTGGTTGTGATGTTTGATGGGCACAATCAGGAACAACTCGAACATGCGCGGGCGCAGTGGAAGTCGTTTAAGACGGAGAACCACGATTTGACCTACTGGCAACAGACACCAGATCGTCGTTGGGAGCGTAAAGCTTGATGCGCGCTCTATTCGTTGCAATGATTATCGCAGGGTTCAGCATTGCGTTGGGCTATCCTTGGTATATGCGCCATTTCACCGGTGATGAGATTGGTCGCTGGCCAATCCTTGAAAGCCGTCAGGCTGGATTTATTACGCAAGAAATCAAACTTGAAGCAAGCGATGCGCCCGTTCGCATCTTTCTCGATGCAACGCCATTGCCGGGCTATGTGCCAGCAGAACGTCGTTCAGCGATAACACTCGCTGTCAGCCGCAATGGGTTTCCCGTTCTTTCGCAGGGGATGGATTTCGCTTCCAACAGCAGCTCGATCAATACGGATCGCCCACAGGATGGCAGCGTTTTGCGCCAGAGCGCTGGGGATATTGACCCTGTTTTGTCTGGCACCTATTCATTCCGTGCCGTTCAAGGCAACACGGATGGTCTTCAACTGTCAAAGGTTGATCTTGTGCTGCGGCGTGGCGCGGAAGAGGCAGACGAGACCTATACAACGATAGGTCTCATTCTCGGTGTGCTTGGTGTTTACGCATTGATGCGAACACGCATTCGCCGCCGGGTTGATTAGAGCACATCCCGAAAAGTGTGAAGCGGTTTTCGGACCAAGATGTGCGTCAAAACAAACATTGAGAGCGCCGATCTGATAAAATCAGATCGAAGTGCGCTCTAGGGTATTATTCAGCCATTGCCTCTTCATATTCGGAAGACATTTCCAGCCATTTGTCTTCTGCTTCGGCGAGCGTTGATTTTGCATCGCTCATTTCTTTATTAATCCGGATCGCTTTTTGCGGTTCCTTTTCATACAGAGCAGGGTCTTCCAGCTGCGTCATTGATGCCTGAATCTGTTTCTGCAGTTTCTGCATCAAGCTCTCGGTTTCCTTGATTTTTTTCAGCAAAGGCGCGAATGTTTCACGTTTTTGAGCAGCGAGTTTGCGCTGCTCTGCCTTGTTGACCTTCGGACCTTCCTCACGTTCCGAGACCTGATCGCCCTTAGCATCGGCGAGCACAATCTGACGATATTCATCAAGATCACCGTCGAAGGCTTTCACGCCGCCTTCGCGGACCAACCACAATCGCTCCATCGTGGCTTCGATCAAGTGGCGATCATGCGCAATCAGGATCACGGCACCATTGAAAGCATTGAGCGCGTGAACCAGTTCTTCGCGGCTATCAATATCAAGGTGGTTGGTCGGTTCGTCGAGGATCAGCAGGTTAGGGCCGTGGAAAGTCGCTAGCCCCATCAGAAGTCGCGCTTTTTCGCCACCTGAGAGGTCTCTGGCAGGTGTCAGCATCTTCTCGGTCGACAGTCCCATTTGGGCGACGCGCGCACGAACCTTCGCTTCCAGTTCACCCGGCATGAGCTTACGCACATGCTCAATGGCGTTGTCTTCCGGGATCAGATCATCCATCTGATGCTGCGCAAAGAATGCGACTTTGAGGCTTGGCGAAAGCGTTAGCGAGCCTTTTTCGGGCTGTAAACGTCCCGCGATAAGTTTTGCCAGCGTCGATTTACCGTTACCGTTGGAACCAAGTAGCGCAATGCGATCATCATTGTCGATACGAAGCGTGACGTTGCGCAGAACCGGCTTTCCCGGCACATAGCCGACATCTGCGTTATCGAGCGCGATGACGGGCGACGCGGTCTTTTTGTCAGCGTCAGGAAAGCGGAACGGCTGCACGTTGCTTTCGACGTAAAGCTCAATAGGCTTGAGCTTTTCCAGAGCTTTCATGCGCGACTGCGCCTGACGGGCCTTGGTCGCCTTCGCGCGGAACCGCTCAACGAAGGATTCCATATGCTTGCGATGCGCTTCCTGTTTGGCATGAGCCTTTTGCTGAAGCTCAAGCATTTCATGGCGCTGCCGCTCGAACTGATCATAATTACCACGCCAGAAGCTGATTTTCTTCTGATCGAGATGCATGATTGAGGAGGTGGCCGAGTTCAGCAGGTCACGATCATGGCTGATGATGATGACAGTATGCGGATAGCGCTTCACATAATCGACAAGCCACAAAACGCCTTCAAGATCGAGATAGTTGGTCGGTTCGTCGAGCAGCAACAGGTCGGGCTCGGAGAAAAGAACAGCGGCGAGCGCCACACGCATACGCCAGCCGCCGGAGAAGGCGGATGCCGGACGGCGTTGTGCTTCGGCATCAAAACCCAGACCTGAAAGGATCGCGCCTGCGCGCGCTTCTGCGGAATGGGCGTTGATATCAGCAAGACGTGTATGAATTTCGGCAATACGATGCGGATCGGTCGCAGTTTCTGCCTCTTCAAGAAGTGCTGCGCGCTCGTTGTCCGCCTTCATGACGATTTCAATCAGCGCATCTTCAGTGCCCGGAGCTTCCTGTGCCACCTGACCGATACGCGTATTCTTCGGCAGCGATATGCTGCCGCTCTCCGATGCAAGATCACCGGTGATCACGCGGAAAAGTGTGGATTTTCCGGTGCCGTTACGGCCAACAAAACCCGTCTTCGATCCCGCTGGCAGTGTGACACTGGCGTGGTCGATCAGAAGGCGCCCGGCGATGCGTACAGAGATATCGTCAAGAATAAGCATGGTGAGAAGGCTTTTGCACGGCTTCCAATATTTGCGCAAGTATCAACTGATTGAATATCAGGCGAAGCGGCGTCCCGCTTCGCTACGCTGGAACTGAATAAGATCAAGCGAAGGTGCATCCGCACTCAAACGGGTGAGTGCCGCATGAATTTGTCCGCGATGGTGCGTCTGATGATTGAACAAATGACCCAGTGCTGGCGCGACCCGCTGGCTGATGGTTCGCACATTGGTCGCTGTCATATACGTAAACCGGCCCGCAAGCCGTTCGGCATTCATGCTTTCAATATATTTGCAGATACGCTGATCTTCAGCTTTTCGCAGGTCGCGTAGTTTGATGAAGTCATCCGTAATAATGGCATCAAGCTGGTTCGGATGATCGCCTTCGCCGGTGAAGCGCTTCATCCAGATACGGTCTGTAACGAGAAGATGATTAAAGGTTCGATGGATCGATCCGAAAAACAGGCCGAGGTCGAGCCGGTAATCTACATCGCTTAAATCAGCTGCTGCGGAATAGAGCAACTCATTGGCCCAGCGATTGTAATAGGCAAACATTTGAAAGTGCTGTTCCATGAGTCCCCGCATTGGAATCGAATTATCCATCTATGCAGTCAATTTTCTGTCGTCTCAAGCTGATAAGCGACATACCCAAGGGCGCTGCCCCTTGGCAATCGGGCCTATCAACGCTATAGAGCCTCACTTTCCGAATTTTCCATCATACAAGGTGTCATAATGGCAATCGAACGTACTTTCTCCATGATCAAGCCTGACGCAACTCGCCGCAACCTCACCGGCGCGATCACCACCAAGCTTGAAGAAGCTGGTCTGCGTGTTGTTGCTTCCAAGCGCGTTTGGATGAGCACCCGCGAAGCTGAAGGCTTCTACGCTGTTCACAAAGAACGTCCTTTCTTTGGTGAACTGGTTGAATCCATGTCGTCCGGCCCAACAATCGTTCAGGTTCTCGAAGGCGAAAACGCCATTCTCAAGAACCGCGAAGTTATGGGCGCAACCAACCCTGCAAACGCAGACGCTGGTACAATCCGTAAGGAATTTGCTCTGTCGATCGGCGAAAACTCGGTTCACGGTTCGGATGCCCCTGAAACCGCTGCTGAAGAAATCGCTTACTGGTTCTCCGGTACCGAAATCGTCGGCTAATTGCTGATAGATTGAATGAAAAAGCCCGGTCGCGAGACCGGGCTTTTTTTTGTATGCGATATTTCTGAGCTTAAAGGCTTTGAGCAAGCCTTGCCAACTCGTCGCCACCTTCATCAATCAGGACGAGTTTTCCAGCATCCATCTTATAGGAACGCGTCTTTTCGAGAATATCGAGGAATTTGCGCTCCTGATTCATCAGGGCAGGCGGGCATTGCATATAAGTGGAACCAATCTCGGCAAAGGAGATATTGCTGCCGGAGATTGTCGCTTTGCTCATAAAGCGGTTGCATCCGCCTGAACCGCTCACAGTGCCATCCGAGTCGACCAGAAGTGTGGTCTGCGCAGTATCAACAACGCCGCCACCTTGAATATCTTCAGCGAGCCAGTCCTTGCCTTCAATCCCAATAGCGGTTGATTCATCGGAGCTTTTGCGAACCATCACAACTTTCAGTTCGATGGAATCATCAGGCTTCTTTGGGTCGATAGAATATCGCTCATCATTCACAAACCACAATGTATCGCCAGCGACGATGCGCGCCTGCAAAGCGTAACTATGGCTCGGTTCAATCTCATCTGTGTCAAAGCTGATTGCGAAAGGGATAGGTACGCCCTGCAGTGTATTAACCGTTGTTTCGGCAATAATCTTTGACGGCGCATCAGCAAGGGAAACATCTGTGAGCTGCACGATCAGGTGCGCTTCAGGAGGCAGTGCAATGCGCTCACGATACATCACCTTGCCACTGATTGTCTTTTCAGCGGCAACACTTGCCGTTGGCATGGAGGTTGTCACAAACATGGCAGCTGCACCGAATGCACCTAGCCCGGCAGTGAGCGCTGCCACGATTGAAAGAGTTTTCGTCAGTCCTTTTAGCATTGCCAATTCGAAACTTTCGTTCCCCCAAACTTTTTTGTTTCATACTTTTAGCTGCTGGGACAATCTGTCGATTGTCATATTCGCTCACTCAAAAGCATCAACAGTCACTGCGCAAACAATAAGCGCGGCATCATGTGAAAATTGTGGCAGCGTAGTCACACACCTTACAAATTAGCCTATATTTTAGGGGGTTAAATAGTTAATTCGCCATTAAATTAGAACCGAGAAACTCTTTGTATGCGAAAAAGAATTTTATCTGCGGCATCGTGTTGAAACAAATGCTGCATTCAGCGCTTCTGCCAGCGCTCACGGCTGTGGTCGTCCGCCACCTTTGATTCGACCCAATTACCCTTGTTGCCGTCGAGTAAATGTTCCCGTTTCCAGAACGGCGCATCGGTTTTCATGAAGTCCATAAGGAATGAGGCTGCTTCGAAGGCGGCCTGTCGATGAGACGATGCGGTCACTACAAGGACGATATTTTCTCCGGGTTTTATCAATCCATAGCGATGAATGATCGAAACGCCGGACAAAGGCCACCGCTTGATCGCTTCATCAGCAATGCGTCGAATTGCGGTTTCGGCCATGCCTGGGTAGTGTTCAAGTTCAAGCGCAGATAGCTTGCCGCCTTCATCGCGGCACAGGCCAGTGAAGCTGACAATCGCGCCGATGTCCTTGCGACCTTCGCCAAGTTTGTTGATTTCCTCGGCAATATCGAAGTCGGTACTCTGTACGCTAATGAAGAGGGGGCAGTTGTCGCTTCTCGTCATATCAGCCGCCCGTCATAGGCGGGAAAAGCGCTACCTCATTGCCATCTCGAATGAGTTCATCATGTTCGGCATGTTCTTGATTGATAGCAGCACGAATGACGTTTTCATGCTCGAATGCTGCTTCATATTCTTCACCAAGCGTTTTCAGATGAGCAATAAGGTCGCTCACGCTGATCGTCTGGTGTGGAAGCTCGATAACTTCTTCGCCCCTGCCGATTTGTTCACGAACCCAAGCAAAATAGACGAGGTTTACGCGCATGATGTTAGTCCATGACGTGCTTGAGGCCAGCGCGGAAATAGTCCCAGCCGGTGTAAAGCGTTAGGATTGCGGAAATCCAAAGAAGCACGATCCCAATTTCAGTTGTGAAGGGCAGAATTTTTTCACCAGCTGGACCAGCGAGCAGGAAGGACAACGCAACCATTTGTGCTGCGGTCTTCCACTTTGCCAATCGCGAGACAGGAACGCTGACTTTCAATTCGGCGAGGTATTCACGCAGACCAGAGACCAGTACTTCACGGCAAAGAATGATAATCGCGGCCCAGAGCGTCCATCCGGCGATGGTGCCATCAGCTGCCAGCAACAGAAGGCAGGCCGAAACCAGAAGCTTATCGGCGATCGGATCAAGCATACGGCCAATCGTTGAGGTCTGCTGCCAGATACGTGCGAGATAGCCATCGAAAAAGTCTGTAATGCTGGCGATAGCAAAAATTGCCAATGCGGCCCAACGCGAATTATCACTCGATTGAAGTCGTCCCTCTACGAAGAAACACAAAACGACAAGCGGCACGGCAATAATCCGTGCGTAAGTCAGTATGTTTGGTAGGGAGAGAGTGTGATTTTTCCGCATTGTACCGCCGTATTCGTTGCAGATGCACAACATCAGGGATGACTGAGAAAATCAACACCTGCTCATGTGTTCTTTATGGACGTAATGACGCCTGTGGAGAATTACTCGCCCAAACCCAGACAAAATTACGTCATCGATCATGAAAATGATCGTGAATGGTCTTTGCCATAGCCTCTGAAATACCTTCAATCTGCATGAGATCTTCAATGGCTGCTCTGGATACCGCTTTTGCGGTCCCAAAATGATGAAGCAAAGCACGCTTGCGCGACGGACCGATTCCCGAAATCTCATCAAGCGGATTGGCGACAAAATCCTTCTTTCGCTTTGCACGATGCGTACCGATTGCAAATCGGTGTGCTTCGTCGCGCATGCGCTGGATGAAATAGAGTACCGGATCGCGTGGCGGCAATGTGAATGGCGGCTTACCTTCAATAAAGAAACGCTCGCGCCCAGCTTCACGGTCCACGCCTTTTGCAATGCCGATGGCCGTAACAAGGTGGCCGATGCCGAGTTCGCTTAAAATCTGCCTGACAGTACCGACTTGTCCTTGACCACCATCAATCAGAATGAGGTCAGGCCATGCTGGGAAAGCATCGTTGCTTTCGACATCGCTTACAGGCTCTGGTTCGCCATGCTCCTTGACCAGTCTCGAAAAACGCCGCTCAATGACTTCCCGCATCATGCCAAAATCATCGCCCGGCGTGATGTCCGTCGATTTGATATTGAACTTGCGATACTGGTTTTTGACGAAGCCTTCCGGCCCGGCCACGATCATGCCGCCCACGGCATTGGTGCCCATGATATGCGAGTTATCATAAACTTCGATGCGGCGTGGAACTGTTGGCAATTCGAAAGCTTCGGCCAGCCCCTTGAGCAAGCGTGTTTGCGACGATGTTTCCGCTAAGCGGCGACCAAGTGCTTCGCGCGCGTTGGTCAAAGCATGATCGGTGAGTTCTTTCTTCTCTCCGCGCTGTGGAACATTGACATGCACGCGATAGCCCGCCCGCGATGAAAGCGCTTCTCCGAGCAACTCCTGATCTTCGATAGTTTCCGATAGAAGAATGAGTTTTGGACAAGGTTTGTCATCGTAAAACTGGGACAGGAATGCACCAAGCACTTCGGCAGCGCTAAGCGAACTGTCGGCTTTTGGAAAATAAGCGCGATTGCCCCAGTTCTGACCCGTGCGAAAGAAGAAGACCTGAATGCAGGTCATGCCACCATCCTGATAAATGGCAAAGACGTCTGCTTCCTCAACGGTTTGGGGATTGATACCCTGATGTGACTGAACATGCGAAAGTGCGGCAAGGCGATCCCGATAAACAGCCGCATGTTCGAAATCGAGATCGGCTGATGCTGCTTGCATTGCCGCCGCGAGGTGGTCTTTCACCTTCTGGCTCTTACCAGAAAGAAAGGCTTTCGCTTCATCGACCAACTCTGCGTAGTCCTCGTCGCTGACCTCATGCGTACATGGACCAGAGCAACGCTTGATTTGATAAAGCAGGCAGGGACGGGTGCGGGTTTCAAAAACCGAATCTGTACAAGTCCGCAACAGGAAGGCGCGTTGAAGCGCGTTAATGGTTCGTGTGACGGCTCCGCCGGACGCAAATGGCCCAAAAAACTCACCCTTGCGTGTGCGTGCGCCGCGATGCTTAAAAATGCCCGGCGCACGGTGGCCGCCAGTCAGCAAGATATAAGGAAACGATTTGTCATCACGCAGCAAAACATTAAAGCGCGGCCGCAAGCGTTTGATGAGATTCGCTTCGAGAAGCAGCGCTTCCGTTTCAGTTCGCGTGACAACAAACTCCATTGTCACGGTTTCGCCGATCATGCGGGTAATGCGGTTCGAATGTCCTACACCGCGGGCATAATTTGAAACGCGTTTTTTCAGGCTGCGGGCCTTGCCGACATAGAGCACGTCACCGGCGCTGTTGAACATCCGGTAAACGCCTGGATTGTTCGGCAGGTGCTTAACGAAAGCGCTGATGATATCTGCGCCACTCAGACCAGTTGTATCAGGCAAACCGTCTGATGAATCCCATTGAATGGAATCAGCGGCTGAAGCGACAGCGGGCGTCTCATCTAAAGAATCGTCATCGTCGATATCCGCATCATCCATGACAATATCTGTCACATCCTGCTCACTATCCGAAAGCAGGTGCGAAGAAGCATCATCATTGAATTTGCGTGGTGCGGTCATTCTCTAATTCCTGCTATATCGGGGGTCTCCCATGCCAGATGTTGACCGCCGTCAAGAGCGATCATCTGGCCTGTTACGGAGCGGCTTTCCCAGAAATAGCGAATAGTGCGTCCAAATTCCGACAGGTCCGGCGCACGTTGCAGCGGTAAACGGCTGACCTGTAATTCAAAGTCTTCCACATTTTGGCGTTCACTCGGCAAAGTGGGGCCGGGGGCAATAGCATTGACACGGATACGCGGTGCAAGTGCCTGTGCGAGTGTTTTTGTCGCGTTCCAAAGCGCAGTCTTTGAAAGTGTATAAGAGAAGAACTGCGGGTTCAGTTTCCACACGCGTTGGTCGATGACGTTTATAACAAGCCCATCCAGATTTTCCGGCAGTGCTTTTGCCATTTCCTCAGCGAGCACAACGGGTGTTTTAAGATGAATAGCAAAGTGGCGATCCCACAATGACATATCAAGAGTGCCAACACGGTCGTCTTCAAAGAGTGATGCGTTATTAATAAGCAGACGAATCGGTCCAAGCTGCTTTGATGCCTGTTGCACCAATCCGCGTACGTCGCCTTCGTTGGCTAAATCAGCAGTCACAACACAGGCTTTCCCGCCATTCGCCAGAATCTCCGCTGCAAGTTGTTCGCCGTCTTGAACGGAGCGATTGCAGTGAATCGCCACTGGAAAGCCATGCGCTGCTAAATCCTGGACGATCGCTTTTCCGATGCGTCGCGCACCGCCGGTCACAAGAACAGGGCAGTTTGCAAGCGAAATGGTTTGCGGAGTTTCCAACAGGGTAAACACTTCCTTATCGTGATTCATTGTCGTTATTCATGCCATTTTGCCGGAAAAAAGTAGCGGAAAATAGTGGGGCTCACACAGACTGCTGACAAAAGACTAGCAAATTCAGTGGTTTCAGTTGGCGACTATCCTGTAAATTTCTAATTATCTTAAGCCTCCCCATTTATATAGGGGCGGCATAAGAGCGTTGCCAGAATGCAACATCGCAATTTTGCCATGTTCTCGACAGGTTCTCTCCACACCACGGAGCAGATCGTGCCGCAATTATCCCCGATATGTCTTCCTGTCAGCGCGGCATGGGTCAATTACTCCCCAAGTTGCTGCCCGCCCGATAAGGGACCGCGCTAAAGGTAATTTAATGAAGGAGAATGCAATGCGCACTCTTAAGTCTCTCGTAATCGCCTCGGCTGCGCTGCTGCCGTTCTCTGCAACTGCTTTCGCAGCTGACGCAATCATGGAACAGCCTCCTGTTCCAGCTCCAGTTGAAGTTGCTCCTCAGGCAAGCTGGGCTGGTGGTTACACCGGTCTGTACCTCGGCTACGGTTGGAACAAGTCGAAGAACGAACTTCCTGGCGGCAACATCACTGTTAAGCCTGACGACTGGAAGGGTGGCGCTTACGCTGGCTGGAACTTCCAGCAGGACCAGTTCGTATACGGTGTTGAAGGTGACGCAGGTTACTCTGCAGCGAAGAAGTCCCGTGACGGTCTTCAGGTTAAGCAGGGCTTTGAAGGCTCGCTCCGTGGCCGTCTTGGTTACGACATGAACCCAGTTCTGCCATACATCACCGCAGGTGTTGCTGGTTCGCAGGTTAAGCTTTCGGGCAACAACGATGACGAAAGCAAGTTCCGCGTTGGTTGGACTGCAGGCGTTGGTATGGAAGCTAAGCTGACCGACAACATTCTCGGTCGCGTAGAATACCGCTACACCCAGTTTGGCAACAAGAACTACGATCTTGGTGGCACGACTGTTCGTGACAAGCTGGACACGCAGGACATCCGCGTCGGTATCGGCTACAAGTTCTAATTACTTCGTAATTGAACTAAAAAACCGGGCAGGAAACTGCCCGGTTTTTTTATTGTTTGATTTTTTAGCCTTGCGGTAAAAGCTTAACCAACTCTGGATGTAGTTCTTCGAACCGCTTCATCCAACGCTTGAGCTTTGGGCGACCGCGTTCCCACTTATCTCCAAAGCGTAGAGTGAGATAGCTAAGCGTTGCAGCTACGGCCAGATGGCCACCGTGAAGTTTGCCAACAAGACGTGGCGGAGATTCATTCAGAAGGTCAAGTGCCCGCTCTGCCTTGCGCCATTGCAGGTCAAGCCATGGTTGGTGCACTTTTTCTTCCGGGCGTGCGCGACGTTCATAAACATGGGCAAGCAAAACATCAGCCAGACCATCAGCTATCGCTTCATAGCGCTCTGCGTCGGTACGCTTTTCAGCATTGCGTGGGAAAATTTTATTTCCGGAAACACGATTGAGATACTGCATGATCGCGCGGCTGTCGAAAACCGATTTACCATCGTCGGTAATCAATGTTGGTATTTTGCCGAGCGGATTGGCATTGACCAAATTCTCCGGCTCAGCCGATGTGGTCACGACCACGCTTTCAAATGGTATGTCTGCGTAGGCCGCAGCCATGCGCACCTTGGCGCTATAGGGCGAGGCGGGCGAATAAAGAATCTGGGTCATCATTATTCCTGAGGTTTAAGATTATCTTGTTGCTGGCAGCATAACCGAACGGCTGCGGCACGCATTCGCATTGATCTGCTCACACGCGCGGAATTTGAGATCCTTTGTCATACAGATTCGAACTTCCTGAAGATAGTTGCTCTTGCAGGAAACCGATATGCCGTCAGGCTTCATTCCAGGATTCGCTGTAACAAACGCTTTTTCCACCAGCATCGGATCGACGCGTCTGCTGGAAGTCAGATTACGCAGGCTTGGCGGAATATTTACGCGCTCATAGCCCTGGCGGACTGTTGCGAAATAATCGTTTTGGGACAGGCCAGAGCAGCTTCCATGTTTGCGCCATTGGTGCGCAACCAAACCAGTTGACGGCATAATGTCTGAAACGCTTGAGACGATTGGACGAGGGACAAAGCTGCCTCGGCTGCGTGCATTGTCAAACTGACAATTGGCGGGATAACCCCATTCATTTTGTGGCCAAAGACCGTGAACAACGAAACCATATGGTCGGGACGTGCCACATTGTTGTTTGTTCGCGCGCGGTCCTTCCAAAGCACAATAGCTGGGTGACCACGACAGCGATAACACATAGAAATCAAAATTTCCGGGGCGGCTATCGCCCCGATCTTGCGCCATTGCAGGTAGCGCTGCGAAAGAAGCTGTAAGAATGGCGGCTGAAGTCACCGCCAGTTTACGCAACATCGGGGCTATCAACGCAGAACGCGGCAGCTTGCGTCAAACACATACCAGCGGTCGAAACCATCGACGCAGAATTCGACATTGCTGCCAACACCGGCAAAGCCCTGACCTTCTTCGACCATGTACCAGACCGGACGGTACTGACCATCGCTGAGTACAGCTGTTGCCTTACAATAAGTACGTTCAATCTGAGCTGAATTGTTCTTCGGTTCATAACGGGTGAGGCGAACATCGCTCATCGCTGAGATTCCAACCTGCGGCAGGTGTGGAACATGACGAACCTGATATCCAAAATCAGAAACCACGCGACGCAAAACGCTCTGCTGATTGCAAAGGCCTGCATCGCCAACTGCCACTGGTGCAGTTCTCAGATAATCGGCAGCGCTTGCTGGCATAGAAGCGAACGTCAGAGGAAGAACCGATGCAGCCAGAAGTGCTGCTCGAGAAAACTGTCCGATGCGATCCAACTTGCGTTGCATGTGTTTATCCTGTCTCACAATTCGAGCGCGAGGCTCGTTTCATTAAATTGGCTGAGGTGCAGTTTCATTCAGCAAGGGGCGACGGTCAAGTGCGATCCGCTTCACCACGTATCCATTGCATGCTGAAATTGCCTCCCTTTTCTTCGCTAAGCAATTTGGTAAGGCAGGGAAGCAGAATTTGCATCTCACTTTCGAGTGTGTAGGGCGGATTGACGACAATCATTCCAGTTCCATCAAGCCTTGGTTCTAATGAAGGCGCGCGAATCGAAAGTTCAATCCGCATGATCTTGGGAATCTCTGTTTCGCGAAGGCTTCTTGCAAAACGCTCAATTTCCTTGCGATCCTTGACCGGATACCAGAAAGCATAGGTTCCGCCGGGAAAGCGCTTATAGGCCTTAACCAAACCATCGACGAGACGATCAAATTCTCCCGCGATCTCAAATGGCGGATCAACCAGAACCAGTCCGCGTTTTTCCTTGGGTGGCATATGTGCGCCAAGCGAGAGCCAGCCATCAAGCTCAATCACACGCGCCTGGTAGTCACCATCAAACAGCTTGGACAGCTTTTTTGCATCTTGCGGATGCAGTTCTATAGCCGAAAGACGATCCTGCTTGCGCAACAGATGACGCGTGAGGAGCGGTGATCCGGGATAATGCCGCAGTCCACCTTTTGGATTAACTGCGCGCACAGCTTCGAGATAGGGCTGAAGCAGTTCGATCGCCTGTGTTGGGATTTCGCCTTTGTCTAACGCGTCGAATATGCGGCGGATACCGCCGCTCCATTCGTCTGTCTTTTCCGCTTCAATACCGCGCAGATCATAAAGACCGATCCCCGCATGGGTATCGATCACGCGGAAAGCCTGATCCTTGCGCTTGAGATATTCGACGATGCGGGAAAGGATGACGTGTTTGACGACGTCAGCGAAGTTTCCGGCGTGGTAGGCGTGGCGATAATTCATGTCTGCGCTTCTTTCATGCCTTGTCGCTTTCGGCAATATCCCCGCTTCATCAAATATGACATATAAGTTTCATCATCTGCTCTTGCTTGAGTCGTGTCCTCTATGTCCGGTACTGTTCTGCTGATTGTCCTTTGTGGCGCATTTTTTCATGCGAGCTGGAACGCTATCGTTAAGGGAGGCAGTGATAAATTCTTTGCCGCCGCCTGCGTGGTCGGATTTGCAGGACTTATAGCGCTGTTTTTCCTGCCGTTTTTGCCGCTGCCACATCCATCAAGCTGGAAATTTATCGGGCTGTCGACGATCACGCAGATATTCTACATGTCGCTGGTTGCTGCCGCTTATAAATCGGGTGACATGAGCGAAGCCTATCCGATTATGCGCGGAACACCGCCTTTGCTGGTGGCAATTGTCAGTTTTCCGCTTATCGGCGAGGCGATGGGGTGGGGTAGCTGGCTTGGTATCGTTCTGATTTGCGCAGGCGTGCTTGCCATGGCGCTTGAAGCCCGTCGACGTAATGGCGGTACATCGAGCAAAACGGCACTATTGGCGCTCGCCAATGCTGGTTTCATTGCAGCTTACACCATTATCGATGGTGTCGGAGTCCGGGCATCGGGCCATACTTTATCCTACACGCTTTGGCTGTTTTTGATAAACGCCTTTCCGCTCGGATTCTGGGCGCTGTATCGTGAGCCAGACCGCTTCATCCAATATATTCGCAATCATTGGCGCCCATCCCTGATCGGCGGTATAGGCACTTTGCTGTCTTATGGTCTTGCTCTTTGGGCGATGACCATGGCGCCAATTGCTGTTGTTGCAGCTCTCAGAGAGACGGCAATATTGTTTGGTATTCTGATTTCCGCGTTCATTCTCAAAGAGAGGGTTGGCTTGCCGCGTGTTTTGGCAGCTGGATTGATCGTACTGGGCGCAATTACTTTGCGGCTTTCATAAAAATCTATTTCGTCGCAGGCGGGTCAAATCATCAGAAATTCGTTTCTGCCGAACTTCGCTTGCGCTAAAAAAGCATTATGAGCCAGACGTCCCCCAAATCAAATATCACCATTGGACATTCCGCCTGTCCGCATGATTGCCCATCTACCTGCGCGCTTGATATTGAGCTGCTGGATGAACGCACCATTGGTCGTGTACGCGGTGCGAAAGACAACAGCTACACCGCTGGCGTTATCTGCGCCAAGGTTGCGCGCTATGCCGAGCGCGTTCATCATCCCGATCGTTTGAAGCATCCACTCATTCGCGCCGGACGAAAGGGTGATGGTGAGTGGAAACAGGCATCATGGGAAGCGGCGCTTGATCTGATCGTCGAGCGTTTCATCAAGGCTGAAGAGCAATATGGCAGCGAGAGCGTGTGGCCATATTATTACGCTGGAACCATGGGGCTGGTGCAGCGCGATTCCATTAACCGTCTGCGTTATGCCAAGCGCTATTCCAACCAGTTCGACAGTTTCTGTACCAATATGGCATGGACTGGCTATTTTGCGGGAACCGGCAGTCTGACCGGCCCAGATCCGCGCGAGATGGCAAAGGCTGACGTCGTCGTCATCTGGGGGACGAATGCGGCCGCGACACAGGTCAATGTGATGACCCATGCCGTGCGAGCGCGCAAAGATCGCGGTGCGAAGATCGTTGTCATCGATATTTACGCCAATGCGACAGTGCGGCAGGCAGATATGGGCATTGTGCTGAAACCCGGCACAGATGGCGCTTTTGCTTGTGCCGTCATGCATGTGCTGTTTCGCGATGGTCTTGCCGATTGGGATTATCTCAATCGCTATACGGACGATCCAAAAGGACTGGAAGCGCATCTTGCCACCCGCACGCCGGAATGGGCTGCGGAGATTACCGGCTTGAGCGTCGAGGAAATCGAAGCTTTTGCGCATCTGGTTGGCTCAACCAAGCGCACTTATTTCCGTCTCGGCTACGGTTTCACACGCCAGCGCAATGGTGCGGTGAGTATGCATGCCGCGGCGTCTATCGCCTGTGTGACAGGCGCGTTTTTGCACGAAGGCGGCGGAGCGTTTCACTCGAACTCCGGCATCTTCAAGATGGATAAGCGCGAGATCGAAGGTCAGGCGATGCAGGATAAGAGCCTGCGCTTTCTTGATCAGTCGAAGATCGGTCGCATTCTGACAGGCGATAGTGAAGCACTTTATGGCGGCCCGCCTGTCATGGCGATGCTGATCCAAAACACCAATCCGATGAACGTAACGCCGGAACAGCGCCTTGTGCGCAAAGGCTTTGCACGAGAAGACCTGTTCGTCGCCGTGCATGAGCAGTTCATGACGGATACGGCTAAAATGGCTGATGTTGTGCTGCCAGCGACAACGTTTCTCGAACATAATGATATTTATCGCGGTGGCGGACAGCAGCATGTGGTTCTCGGTCCAAAGCTGATCGAACCGCTCGCCGAAGCGCGTCCGAATATTTTTGTCATTAACGAATTGGCTGATCGATTGGGCGTCGCGCATCTACCCGGCTTTCATGTCGACGAGCGCACGCTGATCGACAATATGAACGCCAACAGCGATCTGCCGCATTTCGACGAACTCAAAGAAAAGCGTTTTGTGGATTTGCAGCCGCCTTTTGAAGAGGCGCATTACATCAATGGTTTCAAATGGCCTGATGGCAAGTTCCGTTTCAAGCCGGATTGGACGGGTAGCCCGTCACCCAATAAGCCGCCGGAAGTGATGGGTCTGCAAGGTCCACATCACAACATGCCCGAGTTTCCGGACCACTGGAATGTGATCGAGGCTGTGGATGCTGAGCATCCATTCCGCCTTGCAACGTCTCCGGCGCATAATTTCCTGAACTCGACCTTTGCCGAAACCGCAACGTCGCTTGCCAAGGAGATTAGGCCAGAGCTTCTCATTCACCCGGATGACGCAGCTCAACTTGATATTGCGGACGGTGAACGGATCGAAATTGGCAATCATCGCGGCGAAGTGGTTCTTCATGCCGTGCTGCGCGCTGGTCAAAAACGCGGTGTTGTTGTGTCCGAGGGTATTTTCCCAAATTCGACATTTGAGCGCGGAGAGGGGATCAATACGCTGATCGGTGCTGAGCCTGCCGCCCCTTATGGGGGCTTGGCAGTTCACGACACGAAAATCTGGGTGAGAAAAGTCGCTTGAAGCGCATCCCGAAAAGTGAGAATCGATTTTCGGGATGCGCGTTAAATATCTACAACAAAGCCCGCGCCGAATTTATGTTCGGCGCGGGCTTTGAATTTACAGAGCTGAATTAGCCTGCGTAGTTCAGCTTAAGCTTCGAAAAGCCAACAGCTGCATTAAGACCCTTCTGGCCCTGCAACGAGATCGGCTGAAGCGAAATTGTCTTCCACGAACCGCCAGTCAGAACGTTGGTGCCAGCACCAATGCCGATGGCTGCGTTAGCTGATGCGCCGACATAACGGCCCTTCAACGCGCCTTCTGGGCGAACGGTTGGAGCCCAAACAGCCCATGCAAGCTGGCCGCCATTTACAAAGCCGACATCGACGCCGAGCTTGGTGATGTTGCCGGTATAGCGTTCTACTGGTCCCTGACCGCGAATTGGCTTGAACACGCAATCAACATCTTGCTGGCTACCAATGATCACACCGATCGCAGGTGAAAGCTCGCAAGACAGTGTACCGACTTCGGAGCGCGGCTGTGTGCGAGCCGATGAAGGCGACGCAACATAATCCGCAGCAATAGCAGGAGCAGTCATTGCGATAGCTGAACCAACAGCCATGGCTGACAGGAAGGAAGTCGAAAAACGGAGAGACATGATGTTGTCCTCTAAAAATAAACACATACTGGAAGAGACGCTTATGCGAATCTCAAGGGCTGCCGAAGCAGCTTCCCTTACGAACCTCAATTAGGGCATTTTCGCGAGAATTAAAGTTTTGTTAACAAAAAAATTAGGGTGTGATGAAATTGCCGCTTATTTATGCCGATAAGCTAAGCACTGATAACCATCGCATCCTGCGACAAGCCAGTTTCTGCATCACCACTGGCAAACTTGCTGAGCGCAAGCGCGTAAATCTTATGCTCTGCCTTCAAGACGCGCGCGGCAAGCGCGCTTTCGGTGTCGCCGTCGATAATGGGGACAGCGGCCTGCGCTAGAATAGGGCCTTCATCCATGCCTTCAGTCACCAGATGCACGGTGCAGCCAGCGAGTTTCATGCCAGCATCAAGCGCACGCTGATGCGTGTGCAGCCCGGCAAAAAGCGGCAGCAGAGAAGGGTGGATATTGAGTATGCGGCCCTCATAAGGCGCAATAAACTTAGCTGACAACAGTCGCATATAACCTGCTAGGCAGATAATATCCGGGTTCAATGCTGCAAGCGCCTCAAGAATTGCATCTTCATGTGCATCCTTGGAGGCATAATCTTTGCGGCTGAAAACACGTGTTGCGATGCCAGCGGCCTGCGCTTTCGCAAGGCCACCTGCATCTGACTTATCAGAGAAGACTGAGACGATCTCAGCCGGAAAATCGGGTGCCTGAGCAGCGCGGATCAGCGCCTCCATATTGGAGCCGCCGCCCGAGATGAAAATGACAACCCGTTTGCGGTTCATAGTGCAAGCGTGCCTTGATAAACAACGCCTTCGCCTTCGCGCTTGACCATGCGGCCGAGCGTGACAACGTTTTCGCCTTCAGCTGCGAGTGCTGCAACGACTTCATCAACCTTGTCTGGCGAGACAACGGCGATCATGCCAATGCCGCAATTGAAAGTGCGCAGCATTTCAAGTGGCTCAACGCCGCCGGTCTTGGCAAGCCAGGAGAACACGGCTGGAACATCGATTGCATCGAGGTTGATTTCAGCAGCCAAGCCTTCCGGCAGAACGCGTGGGATATTGTCTGGGAAACCGCCGCCAGTGATATGTGCAAGCGCCTTGATGCCATCTGATGCTTTGATTGCAGCAAGCAGCGGCTTCACATAAATACGGGTAGGGGTCAGCAGCGCTTCGCCGAGTGTCTTGCCTTCTGCGAACGGCGCATCGGATTTCCAGCCAAGGCCAGAAATTTCAACGATGCGGCGCACGAGCGAGAAACCGTTGGAGTGAACGCCGGATGACGAAAGACCAAGAATAACGTCGCCTTCTGCAACATCACCCTGTGGGAGCAGACGATTGCGCTCAGCTGCGCCAACAGCAAAACCTGCAAGATCATAATCGCCATCACGATACATGCCCGGCATTTCAGCGGTTTCGCCACCAATCAGCGCGCAACCAGCTTGTAAGCAACCTTCCGCAATTCCGGAAACAATAGCGACACCCTGATCAGGTGACAGCTTGCCGGTTGCAAAATAGTCGAGAAAGAAAAGTGGTTCTGCGCCCTGAACGACAAGATCATTCACGCACATGGCGACGAGGTCGATACCAACGGTGTCGTGCTTATCTGCGTCGATAGCGATTTTGAGCTTGGTGCCGACACCGTCATTTGCCGCAACCAGAACAGGATCGGTAAAGCCTGCAGCTTTCAAATCAAACAAACCACCAAAGCCGCCAATTTCGCCATCAGCGCCGGGACGGCGTGTGGAGCGAACAAGCGGCTTGATCTTGTCGACCATCAGGTTGCCCGCATCAATATCGACACCGGCCTCCGCATAGGTCAGTCCATTTTTTGGGGTGGAGTTATTTTCAACGGTCATGACCTGCTCCTGAAACTGGGAGTGGATATTTAAGGGCGCAATGACATGAGATGGCTTATCCTGCAAGGCCACAGAGCCGGAAAAGCGCAAAACAGCGCAGGAATCTGCGGAAAATTGCCAGCGTGAGGATTTATAGTCACCAACCCGTTTGCACTGGAACTTGTCTCTTGCATGTGCATTGCATTGTTTGTGCGTTGGACCGACTATCTTTCTCAGCCATCGTTCAAAAATAGTAATATAGCTATATGATCAAATAGTGCTACCGGCCTGTCTTTGCAGAGAATGGATTAACATGGTCAAGAAACCCGCGGCCCTAAGCGCGAAAACGAGCGATACAGCGAGCAAATCGATACAGCAGTCCGAAGCTGTGGCGCGTGATGGCGATATTCACGTCAATGTCGAAGTCGGTGGCTTCACAGGATCTGGCGTGCGTCGTCAGGCGATGTTCTGGACCGGAACGCTTATCATTTTCCTGTTGTTTCTGGTCGTTTTCAGCCCGGTTTTGCTTCCTTTCGTGGCTGGTATGGCGCTCGCCTACTTCCTTGACCCGGTTGCTGACCGGCTAGAGAAACTGGGGCTTTCGCGTTTAGCTGCAACCATTCTTATTTTGTTGCTGTTCCTGATGATCCTCGTCGTTGGGCTGATGATCATCATTCCGATCCTTGCGACGCAGCTTGTCGATTTCATCTCCAAACTGCCGGATTACATCTCCCAGCTCCAGGCGCTTATGGCGAATGAAAACTCGCAATGGCTGAAGCGCTACATCGGCATTGACAGTTCCGTCATTCAGGAAAACCTCAGCGCACTGCTTCAGCAAGGGGCTGGTTTTCTATCCACATTGCTTCAGTCCCTGTGGAATTCGGGGAAATCTCTGATTGATATTGCGGGTCTTTTCATCGTTACGCCAGTGGTCGCGTTCTACATGCTTCTCGACTGGGATCGCATGGTTGACCGCATCGATTCATGGGTGCCGCGCAAGCAGCTTTACACCGTTCGCGGCATCGCGCGTGACATGGATGCAGCAGTTGCCGGCTTCGTTCGCGGGCAGGGTACTTTGTGCCTCATCCTCGGCACTTATTATGCCATTGGCCTGACCTTGACCGGACTTAATTTCGGCCTGTTGATCGGCTTTTTTGCAGGTCTAATCAGCTTTATTCCCTATATTGGTTCCTTCGTCGGACTGGCGCTCGCAATCGGTGTTGCACTGGTGCAGTTTTGGCCAGATTGGATCATGATTGTGGCTGTCGCAGGCGTGTTTTTCCTGGGGCAATTTGTGGAAGGAAATATCCTTCAGCCGAAGCTTGTTGGCTCCTCCGTAGGGCTGCATCCGGTCTGGCTGATGTTTGCTCTGTTCGCCTTCGGTTCTCTGTTTGGCTTCACCGGAATGCTGGTTGCTGTGCCTGCCGCGGCGGCAGTTGGGGTGCTTGTGCGTTTTGCGTTGAATCGCTATCTCCATTCTCCGATGTATGATCCGGTTTATAAGCGCTCTGAACCCGATGAGGGGCTGCTGATCGAAGCTGGCGACAATGCAGGCAAAGAGAAATGAAATTAGAACGTAACCGGGTGAGATTTTCAGGAGAAAGCGATGAGTGACGCACCGCGTCAGATTCCGCTCGCTCTTGAGCATCAGCCCGGTTATCACCGTGAAGACATTATGGTCACGGGGTCAAATCGCGCGGCGGTAGACCTTATTGATCGCTGGCCGAACTGGGTTTCGCCGGTGGTCATTTTGGCTGGCCCGACGGGAGCAGGCAAAACACATCTCGCGGAAGTCTGGCGTGCGGCGACAGGCGCGCTGTTAGCGGATCCAAAGTCCATCAGTGAGACCGTGGTGCACGGTGCTGCCGAATATCCTGTACTTATTGATAATATCGGTGGTGCACGTTTTGATGAAACGGGCCTGTTTCATCTCATCAATAGTGTTCGGCAGAATGCAGCGCTTGGTCCGGGACCATCGCTGCTGATGACATCTCGTCTTTTGCCAGCCAATTGGAAAGTCAAACTTCCCGATCTTGCGTCGCGCCTCAAGGCAGCAACGGTTGTAGAAATTGCAGAGCCGGACGATATGTTGCTTGGCGGTGTCATTCACAAGCTTTTCGCTGATCGACAGATCAGTGTCGAGCCGCATGTGGTGAGCTATCTGGTTAGCCGCATTGAGCGCTCGCTTTTGTCTGCGATCCAGATTGTCGATCGCCTTGATCGTGCAGCGATGGAGCAAAAGACCCGTATCACGCGCACTCTTGCCGCACAGGTTTTATCAGAAACTGGTCACGATAAGGCATGAAGGTAGCTGTCACCGGAGCCAGTGGATTCATCGGTGGCGCTGTTGTTGAGCAGTTGATCGGCGAGGGGCATCAGGTTGTCGCGCTTTCGCGCCATGATTTGTCTGAGCCCGATTTCACGGATGTTGATACCGTTATTCATTGTGCTGCTCTTGCCCATCGAACTGGTGCCGAACGCCCGCAGGCGGATGAATTTGATGCCGTCAACCACCGCCTGACCGTTGCGCTTGCAGAAAGAGCAAAGCAATGCGGTGTCCGTCGTTTTATCTTCGTATCGACAATCTACACAATTGCAGGCAATCCATCACCGCTGACGCCGGATATGCCATTATCACCGCGCGATGATTATGGCCGTGCCAAAGCCAAGGCTGAATCTGCGCTGCTTACAATGCACGGAATCGAAGTCGTTATCGCGCGACCTGTGCTTGTGTATGGACCAGATGCGCGTGCCAATCTTCGGGCGTTGATGAAGCTCTGCGACACAGCTTTGCCGCTGCCATTTGGAGCGGCCAATAATCGGCGCAGCTTTGTGTCGCTTGAGAATGTTGCTCGCGCGCTCGTATTTCTTACCACCGCGCAATCAGAGCAGGTCTCAGGTAAAATCTTTCATCTTGCAGAGCCGGAACCACGTTCAACACGCGAACTGGTTTCAAAAGCCCGCGAAGCGCTGGACCGTCCCCCAAGACTGATCTCTGTGCCAGCCTTCATGATGAAAACATTACTGACGCTGGTCGGCAGAAAAACGCTCTATGAGCAATTGTTTGGCGACATGGTCGCCGATACGTCGTCACTGATTGCGATTGGATTCGACTATCTGCCGGGTGACGCGCAAATTGCTGCCATGGCAAAGGCCACCAGAAAGAATTAGTTTTTCTGTCCCACGGCCATTGGCGGCTGGATGCGAGCCTTCTGGGTCAGAACCTGCGCAGGTTTTGCCGGTTCTGGCTTCTTTGTAACTGAACCTGTCGTCATCATTTGCGCAGTGTCTGGCTTATTACGGCCACCGCGCAACTCGTCTTCATGCACCCAGCCAATCATATTGGTTGATGGAACGACGACGCGATGCCACTTGCCTGTCTTGCCATAGGAGCGCATTTCGCGTCCGCTTTCGACCGTACCGATAGCGGGTGATTTATCCCATGCATTCTTGTGAATGGTGAGTTTTGTGCGGGCGTAGATCACAGACGGCGAATGCGCTGGTGTATTTGTGCCGCGCGGTGGCATTGGCAATGCACGAGCAGACGCCGGAGGTGGCGGTGGAGGCGCTATTTTTTGCGTCGGCATGGGTGGCTTTGGAGCTTGGATAGCGGCTTGCTGAACAGGCTTAGACTGCGTGGGCGCAACAGCAACTGCAGGGCGCGGAACAGGTCCAACAGCACCAGCATAATCTTTAGCGGGAGTTTTTTTATCGACAGGTTGTCTGGCTTCGGTTCTGGCCGGAGCAGATGGAGTGGCTTTCGGAGCAGGTCGCTGAAAAAGCGCAGTGAAAGCAGCTTGCGGACTCTTGTGCTGTGCCGTGGTCCACAGGCTGAATGCACCCAACGCAAGAATGGCGCCAAGTGCCAGAATTGGCGCGGATGAACCTGAATTACCCTTGCCTCTGGTCGAACGCCCGGTAGAGCGTTTTGCAGGGCGGGAACTCCGTTTCCGTGTTGCCATATGTCTTGTCCCCTGTCCGAATCGCTACAGGAAGACACTAATATGTCTTCCTTGGCATTTGGTTACCGGGGTTTAACTTCAGACAGAGCGAGTGAGGCCGCCATCCACGCGCAGATTCTGGCCTGTGATATAGGCAGCACCTTCTGACGCAAGAAACGCGACGGTTGCTGCTATTTCTTCGCTTTTGCCATAGCGCTGTAAGGGCACGCTGTCGCGGCGTTCTTCAGTTGCGGGCAGGCTGTCGATCCAGCCTGGAAGCACGTTGTTCATACGGATGTTGTCCGCAGCATAGGTATCCGCAAATACCTTGGTGAACGAAGCAAGGCCAGCACGGAATACGGCTGATGTCGGGAACATCGAGCTTGGCTCAAATGCCCATGCAGACGAGATGTTGATGATTGTGCCGGATTTCTGCTTTTGCATGTATGGCACTACGAGACGGCTCGGACGAACGACATTCAGGAAATAGGTGTCGAGACCTTTGTGCCAGTCCTCGTCGGTAATATCGAGAATCGGTGCGCGGGGTCCGTGGCCCGCGCTGTTAACGAGCGTATCAATGCGCCCCCATTTTTCGATTGTCAGATCGACGAGCTTTTTGAGATCATCAACCGACTGATTAGAGCCCGTTACACCAATGCCACCAAGCTCTTTGGCCAAGGCTTCACCTTTACCCGACGATGAAAGAATGGCGACAACAAAGCCGTCTGCGGCCAGACGCCGGGCTGAGGCCGCGCCCATACCGCTGCCGCCTGCTGTGATGATTGCTACTTTTTTCTCTGACATTTCCTGATCCTAAGGTGATGAAATTGTTTCAATATGGAGAAAGTAGCGGACGCTATTAAAATCCCAAATGAATTTTCTTGAATTTAAGATTTCATGGCGCTGTTCGGCCAATAAAAAACGCCGCAATCGCGGCGTTTTTGAATGAAAGTGTTAAATCAGTCTATTCCTGTACGGATGGCTTTTCCGTCGAAAAACTTACGCCCGAAGCAGAAGCGACGCGTTTCTCACTGGCTTCTTTTTGCTGCAACGCATTGCGGATTGCAGCCCACTCATTTTCGTGGCGACGATAAAGTGCATCTGAAGTCTGGATGTCCATTCGATCCTCCATTGGCTTGGCAGGCAAATAACATGGAGTGCAAAGAATCGTTGCATCACAAACCGTAAGCATTTGAAATCTTAATCGGTTTATATGTTTACAACCGATTTAGACTCACAACTTTCCGCCACGTTGACGCATCTTTCTCATTCTAAAGGATTAGTTTTCCTGAATGGAAACGCCGCCTTCACCGATTTTCATTTCAATTCCGGAGGGCTTGGTTTCCTCCTGATAGGTGTAAACGGCAAAACCCGCCACGACGACAATAAGAGCACCAATAATAAGATAAAGACCGTTGCGATTCACTCTGGAACTCCTGAAATTCTAACGATGCCTTTAAAACGCTTGAGCGAATTGTTGGTTCCTGACGCATGCTGAAATGTTAACAAAGCCCCGTAACGAACTGTGTGTGAATAAAGATCTATGATTTTCCTTTTAGCACTTGCTTTATGTTCGCTGATTATCTAGGGAAGAGCCGCTTACAAAGCATCGGAGTGTAGCGCAGTCTGGTAGCGCATCTGGTTTGGGACCAGAGGGTCGGGAGTTCGAATCTCTCCACTCCGACCATTTTTCAAGACAATTTATCAAGTAACAATGTCGCAGTCGTATGCTGTGACGTGCGCCTTTATCGCGTTGACATGGTATGACGCGTGAACTATTCCCTTGTTGAAATTACTGCCCGTCACTGGGTTTAAGAATATAGATCAAGGTTCTTCAAATGGTTGCGCGTATTTACCGTCCAGCTAAGACAGCGATGCAGTCTGGTAAAGCCAAAACGGATAACTGGCTTCTGGAATATGAACCAGAAAGCGCTCGCAAGGTCGAGCCGCTTATGGGCTACACCTCTTCGGGTGATATGAAGAGCCAGATTCGCCTGTCTTTCGATAGCCGCGAAGATGCGATTGAATATGCTACCCGCAATGGTATTGCTTATCGCGTGATCGAACCGCATGAAGTGACACGTCGCAAAGTATCCTATTCGGATAATTTTAGCTTCTATCGTCCACAGCCTTGGACGCATTAACAGCTTTCACCGGCCTTATGCTTTGTGCTATGGCCGGTTTCTGATGGTGAGGTCCCGTAGCTCAGCTGGATAGAGCACCGGCCTTCTAAGCCGTAGGTCACTGGTTCGAATCCAGTCGGGATCGCCATCAAAACAATGACTTAGCGTCATTAATATTCAAAAATTCCAACTCATAATTTTTAGAGTTCAAAGAGCGCTGTTGAGTTGTTTCAAAAGTGACTGCGCTTTCGCGAATTACTCTTATCAAAGCGACATAATTCAGAATTGAAAAACGCCGCATAATCTGCGGCGTTTTGTTTTTCGGGTATTTATTGTCCTCGTGGTCCATTGCCACGATCGCTGGAATTTGATCTCCATCTTTGACCACGGTCACGATAAGGTCGATCCCAGCGTCCGCGATCCCCCCGATCCCAATGGCGGCGGTTGTAATCGCGGCGATCCCAACGGTCATTTCGATCATTGACAGCTGCGCCGATCGCTAGGCCCGCGATAAGAGGAATGCCGATGAGCGCTGCGTTGCGACTAAAATCATCAGACGACGCATTGCTACCGCCCTCCCGCATTGCCAGATAACGCGAAGATGCCCAGCCAGAAAGACCGCCATAGCTGACTTGGCACCACCCGTAGCCCGAAGTGCAGCCCTGCACGTTTACAGGTGCGCGGCTTGGAATACTGCCTAGCGAGGCATAACCTGTTCCCGGACCAGTTCGTACATTGAGGCTTGTTGTGACAATCGCGTTTGCTGCTTGAGCGGCGCCTGCGGAGAATACACCCAAGGCTATAAGTGCCGCTTTGAACGTAAGTTTCATCCGAGTTCTCCTGAACAACTTCATTGGTTAATAAACGATGAACAGGGGAAGTAAGTTCCGTTGTTTATGAAATCTATTTGGATTTGCGATGACGCAGAATAACAGCAATAGCGAGCCCAGCGAGGCCAATAGCAATGAAGCCTTGCAATACAAAAACCCAGTTCATCATAGCAGTTTCCTTTGGTGCAAAACGCACCTGAAGTCAGAATGTAATTCGCTGAATGGTTCTTTATCGCATTTCACGCGCAAGCGAAATGGACAAGTGAAGGCGTTACACTTCACGTGTTCGTTCACTCTTCTGGCCCGAAATATTTCACTTTCAAAGCATGCAAAGTTTCATTTTCCTGAAGGCTGATGATCGCCACGGAGGCAGGTTTTACGAGATCACTGTGGCGTGGAAAAGCGAAGCCATATTTGTCAGGGCTGAACGTGTTGCCAACCATCTCGACGGGTTCATTCGGATTCTTATGCGCGTAATATTCCAGCACGGGACTGTCGCCAACAATCGCTGAAATCTCATCATTTGTGAGTGCAGAAACAGCTTCTGGCAGGTGATCAAAAGTCACTGTAGAAATAGAACGGGATGTAAGTAGCTGTTGCGCAATACTGCCCGTACGCACGCCAACAGTCTTGTTTTGAAGGTCTGCCAGATTATTGATTTTGGTGTTGATATGCGTGACGGTCATCACGCTTGTGACCGATGAAGTGACATAGGCCACCACGGCAATACCGAAGACGAGCCAGAATGCCTGCCATATTCGACCTGCCCAGCCAAATAGGTTTTTACGCGAACTTTTCCCTGACGTTGCGAGTGAAACGACATGATAAAAGCTTTCGGCTAGGCCCTCTACCCAACGGCGTGGAAAGTGCTCATCAAATCGCCTGTCAAAAAGAGTGAGAGCGATTGTGGCGATCAAAATCACGATGCCTATCCACGCGTAAGTTGCCAAGTGCCCGGCATTCTCAAGCCCGCCGATGAGGTCGTCCCATCCGTTTCCGGCTTCGGTGTGAATCAAAATACGTAGCCCGGCATCAAACCAGGGATGCGTGAAATCCACGACTTCCGCACGGCTTTCTGTGATTGTGAGATTGGTTACGGCCGCATCGACTTGATTTTCAGAAACCGCCTTCACCAGTTCTGTGTAATTCGGATATTCGACAAATTGTGAAACCAATCCAAGACGCGTGCCAATGTCGCGCCAGAGATCAACCGCCATACCGTTATAGGTGTCACCTTCTTTGATGACGAAAGGTTCGCTGACATAGACGCCCACTTTTACCTGTCGAAGTGGTGCATCCTGTGCACTCGCGGGGATCAGTGAAACAGTCAGGACCAAAAAAGCAAGGATAGCTTTCAGAAAAGAGCTGAAATGATTTCTGATGAAGTTACAAGATAGCACTGACCCAAGCCGTTTTCCGTTGCCGATAGCGGCAAGTATAAATGTTTCGGGCGGTGAGGGAAGCCGATAAAGCGCTATCGTTGCCCGCAAATTACCATTTAATATCAAGTAATATCTAATAAAAACCCATCGCAACCACTATGGATTGCGATGGGTTTGGTGTCATCGAAGTGCAGATCTAACTCAGATTGCTGCAAAGCCTTTTTCGAGATCGGCAATCAGGTCTGGCACATCTTCAAGGCCGATCTGCAAGCGAATAACCGGACCGGGATAATCGCCCTTAGCGACGGTGCGGTCTTTCAGCCCAACTTCATTTGCAAGGCTTTCATATCCGCCCCATGAATAGCCAAGGCCGAATATTTCAAGCGCATTCAAAAATGCATGTGCTTGCGCGCGTGAACCGGTCTTCAACACGAAAGCGAAGACACCTGATGAGCCTTTGAAATCACGTTTCCAGAGTTCATGTCCTGGATGACTCTCAAGGGCAGGGTGCAGAACGCGGTCAACTGCGGGGTGGCTTTCGAGCCAATGCGCAACTTCAAGCGCGCTTTTACGGTGATGTTCAAGACGAACGCCCATCGTGCGCAAACCACGCAGGATTTGATATGCATCATCAGGAGCGGCACATAGCCCGAGAGTGCCATGTGTTTCCAGCAGTTGTGGCCAGCATTTTTCATTGGCAGAAATCGTACCGAACAAAATATCTGCATGACCCGAAGGATACTTCGTGGAGGCATGAATGCTGATGTCGACGCCAAAATCCAACGGCTTAAAGTAAAGCGGTGTCGCCCATGTGTTGTCCATCATGACAATAGCGCCAGCTTTGTGCGCCGCTTCAACAATGGCTGGAATATCCTGAATTTCGAACGTGTTGGAAGCAGGCGATTCTGTGAACACGACTTTTGTGTTGGGGCGCATAAGTGCTGCTATGCCCGCACCGATTTCAGGATCATAATATTCGACTTCAATCCCCATGCGTTTGAGAATTGTATCAGCAAAATGACGGGTCGGATTATAGATTGAGTCGACAAACAACGCGTGATCGCCGGGCGACAAAAAGCCCAGAAGTGGAATTGTGACAGCCGCAAGACCGGATGGCACGCATACAGTTCCTGCTGAACCTTCGAGTGCATCAGTCGCTTTGCATAGCGCTTCACTGGTCGGTGTTCCACGCGTGCCATAAGTATATTTCTGATTGCCGGTTGCCATGGTCTGGGCGTCCGGGAAAAGCACTGTAGAAGCGCGCACAACGGGTGGATTGATAAAGCCGTGATAATCGCGTGGATTATAACCATCGCGCGTCAATCGCGTGTTTATGCCCAGCTTTTCTGTTTTGTCCTGTTTGTTAGTCACGAAATTGCCTCCAGGCCATGTTGCATGCTGATCCATCAAATCTCTTTCGGAGATTTCTGCAAGTTTGCTGATCAAATTTGCAAAAACAGGTTTCGTGTCCGTGCTGATGGATGATCCTAATTAATTGGATAAGGCCCGTATGTTGCGGATGCAATATGCAGCTTTGTTACAGTGATAATGTAAACCAGAGGAAGTGTAATTCCGGTATGCCTGATTTGAATGAGCGTAAGGCCACAAGCACGATTTTCTATCCGGTCCGCGCGGCATTAGAACTTATAAAAGCACTCCTGAAACCGGCATATGCCGGAGCGCCGTCGAGCTGGACAATGGAAATGACAGCAATCGTGGTGCTGATGCCATTTGTGCTTCTGGTGCTTCATATTTGGGATGCTCAGATCATTCGATCGGCAATGAACAGCGATTTCTTCGTCATGGAAATTCTGCGGGTGATCACCGATTTGATTCGCACTATTGTATGGCTCGGCGTGGCAATGGTTGTCTGGTTGGTAACCGTTTTTCTGCTTTCCCCGTCCATGCGTTTGGTCGTGCACGAGAAGCTTGTTCGTTTTCATAGCTGGGCTACACTGGTCTTGGCCTCTATCGTTGTTGGCAGCTTTCCGACTGAAATTGGCAAATTGGTCATTGGGCGTGCCCGACCGCTGCTGCTGGATGACTTAGGTTCTGCATATTTCGCGCCTTTTCGCGGTGAACATTCCTATGAAAGCTTTCCGTCGGGACATTCTATGATGGCGGGTATCATGCTCGTATCGCTATGGATTTTCCTCCCGCGCTGGCGTTTTTTAACTGTCCCCGTTTGTCTGCTTTTTGTTATCAGCAGGCTTGCTGCAGGTGCTCATTATCCGACAGATGTCGTTGCCGGACTGTCAATTGGCTTTATCGCGACATGGTGGGTTGCCCGCTTTATGGCGACGCGAAATATTATTTTTTCGCTTGAGGATGATAAGTTGATGCCACGCGTTTGAAATAGCTGGAAATGTAGTTTTTGGCCTGAATGACACAAGATCAATCTACAGATAATATATTGATATATATATGTAATTTATGAGAATTGGTGTTATCGCTAATGCTGTTCATCTTATTGAACAGCATTAGCCGAAAATTGGGAAATCATGTAAAAACGCGCATGTTAGAACAGGTTATTTTTGCTGTTCCGACTTTTTCCTCAACGTTAATCCCTTGACCAAAGCCAAAATTTCGCCTTCGATAGGGCCGTGAAGGCGACAGGTATCGCTGACCTATAAAATATAGAAAGCCGATAACGGCTTCGGGTGAGCGACAGTCTGCGTAATGCATAGGTTGGGGGGAGGAGCTAAGCTCTTATTTTTCAACTTATTGCTAAAAATAAAGCAACAGAGACGCTCGGAATATTTTCTGGCGATCTCAGGGAACATAAAAAAGGTTGCAGGCCAGATGAAAAAGACGGTTTTGACAGGGGTATTGGGTGTGGCGGCGCTGGTTGGCGCAGCTTCGGGAGCATCGGCCGATACACTTTCCGATGTAAAAAATAAGGGCTTCCTGCAGTGTGGTGTAAACACCGGCCTGCTCGGCTTCGCATCGCCAGATGACAAGGGTGAGTGGTCTGGTTTTGACGTCGACTACTGCCGCGCAATCGCATCCGCGATTTTTGGTGATCCGACGAAGGTAAAATTTACACCGCTGAATGCGAAAGAACGTTTCACTGCGCTGCAATCGGGCGAAGTTGATGTTCTGGTTCGTAACACCACAGCAACAATCAGCCGCGATACATCGCTTGGTCTCGATTTCCCTGGCATCAATTACTACGATGGTCAGGGCTTTATGATTAATTCAAAGAAGCTTACTGGCATTAATTCTGCCCTTCAGCTGTCCGGCGCTTCCATCTGCGTTCAGGCCGGTACGACAACCGAATTGAACATGGCGGATTATTTCCGTGCCAATAAGATGGAATATAATCCGGTTGTTTTCGAAAAAGTTGAAGAAGCAAACGCTGCCTATGATTCTGGTCGTTGCGATGCCTATACGACAGACCAATCTGGCCTTTATTCAATCCGTCTGACATTGGCCAATCCAGATGACCATGTAGTTCTGCCGGAAATCATTTCCAAGGAGCCGCTTGGACCAGCTGTGCGTCAGGGCGATTCGAAGTGGGCTGACGTTGTTCGCTGGACCCATTACGCATTGCTGAATGGTGAAGAATTCGGCATCACGAAGGCAAATGTCGAAGAGATGAAGAATTCCGATAATCCAGAAATCAAGCGTCTTCTTGGCACCGAAGCTGATACCAAGATCGGTACGGATCTCGGCCTGACCAATGACTGGGTTGTAAACATCATCAAGGGTGTTGGTAACTACGGTGAGTTGTTCGAACGTAATCTTGGTGCGGGTAGTCCGCTCAAGATCGCGCGTGGCCTGAATGCCGAGTGGAACAAAGGCGGCCTGCAATACGGTATGCCAATCCGTTAAAATAGCGCTTAGTCGCACGACATTTGGCGGGGCAGAAATGCACCCGCCGGATTTGTCGGCTCTAAGATTGGTCACTGATTTTTTGCATTAACAGCAACGTCTAGGTGCGGAAGTCATGCCAATTGCTTGTATCGGATAATTTAATAAGCGCTCTGTATCGGACGATCAGAGCCGCAATCTTCGGCAATCTCTGCGACGGCTCTGAAATGGTTTTCCGATGGGGGCGGGATCGTTAGCTATTTTCAAAGCGGATACAGTGGCCGAGAGAAAACAGGGAACATATGGCTTCCTATTCTGCAACTTACAAACGCCGAAGCGACAGTGGCACATCACTCCTTTATGACCCGCGGGTGCGCGGCATTTTTTATCAGGTTGTGGTGTTCGTTGTCGTTATCGGTTCGATCTACTGGATCGTAGGAAACACGATCACAAATCTTCAGCGCGCCAATATCGCTTCCGGTTTCGGCTTTTTAAATGGGCGTGCGGGCTTTGATATCAGCCAGACGCTTATTCCTTACAACAGCGATTCGACTTATGGTCGGGCAATTCTGGTTGGCCTTCTCAATACGCTTTATGTTGCGGGTTTGGGTGTGGTTCTGGCGTCAATCATTGGCTTTCTAGTCGGCATTGGAAGACTTTCGCGTAATTGGCTGATCCGCAAAATTTGCACGGTCTATGTGGAAGTTTTCCGTAATATTCCGCCGCTGCTCGTTATCTTCTTTTGGTATTTCGGCGTTCTTTCGGTTTTGCCGCAGGCGCGTGACAGCCTCTCTTTGCCACTTGGGACCTATCTCAACAATCGCGGGTTTTTCATGCCGTCACCTATTTGGGGTGAGGGCGCATGGCTGCTGCCTGTGGCATTGCTTCTCGGCATCGTCGTTTCGTTTTTCGTGGCGCGTTGGGCGAAGCGTCGGCAAATGGCAACAGGCCAGCCGTTCCATACGGTACGTGTTTCTGCGGCTCTGATTATTGGCTTGCCGATCCTCGCACTGATCGTGACAGGATTTCCGGTTACGTTTGACCTTCCAAAGCTTGGGACGTTTAATCTGACTGGCGGCGCGCAGGTTAAGCCAGAATTTCTGGCGCTCTTGCTCGCTTTGTCTTTTTATACCGCCTCATTTATTGCGGAAACCGTTCGCGCAGGTGTGCTGGGCGTAAACAAAGGCCAGACCGAAGCGGCTTATGCAGTCGGTTTGCGACCCGGTCAGACCATGCGCCTGATTGTTGTGCCACAGGCTTTGCGCATTATCATTCCACCGCTTTCGAGCCAGTATCTCAACCTGATCAAGAACTCATCGCTTGCCATTGCAATTGGTTATCCTGATCTGGTTGCAGTTGGCGGCACGATCCTTAACCAGACGGGCCAGGCTGTTGAAGTCGTTGCCATCTGGATGGTGATCTATCTCAGCATCAGCCTGGTCGTTTCCGGTCTGATGAACTGGTTTAATGCGAAAATGGCATTGGTGGAGAGATGAGCATGGAAAATACAAATCTCCATTATGTCCGAACACAAATGGTCGAGGGGGAAAAGCCGCCCAGTTCGGTGCAAGGCTTCTCGCATTGGCTGCGCGTCAATCTTTTTGCCACGCCAACAGATGCAGCACTGACGATTTTTGGTCTGGCGATCGTTGCATGGTTCTTGCCACCCATGATCCAGTGGCTGTTTATCAATGCGGCATGGACGGGCGCTGATCGTACAGCATGTCTAACGGTCGTGCAGGGTGGTGTTCAACCTGAGGGCTGGTCAGGTGCTTGCTGGGCGTTCGTGAATGCGAAATATCAGCAGTTCATTTACGGTCGCTATCCATTGGAAGAGCGCTGGCGGGTTGACTTAACAGCGGCATTGTTCGTGATTTTGCTCGTTCCGTTGCTGATCCCGAAGATTCCGCACAAGATCATCAACGCCATTCTGTTCTTCTTTGCCTTTCCGATTATCGCCTATTTCTTGCTAGTCGGCGGTTCGTTTGGCCTGCGTTATGTTGAAACATCGCTTTGGGGTGGCCTTCTTGTAACGCTGGTTCTGTCGTTCGTGGGTATCGCGGTTTCTCTGCCTTTGGGTATTGTTCTCGCCTTGGGACGGCGTTCAAAACTGCCTGTGATCAAAACGATGTCGATTATCTTCATCGAAACGGTCCGTGGCGTTCCATTGGTGACGGTCCTGTTCATGGCCAGTGTGATGCTGCCGCTCTTCCTGCCGCCGGGCGTCACTTTTGACAAACTGATGCGTGCGCTGATTGGTGTGGCATTGTTTGCCTCGGCCTATATGGCGGAAGTTGTTCGCGGCGGGTTGCAAGCTATTCCGCGTGGACAATACGAGGGTGCGGACGCTCTTGGGCTGGGCTATTGGCAGAAGACCAACCTTATTATCTTGCCACAAGCGTTGAAGCTGGTGATACCCGGCATCGTGAACACATTTATTGGTCTGTTTAAAGACACCAGCCTTGTTTACATCATTGGCATGTTCGATCTGCTCGGTATTGTCCGACAGAATTTTTCCGATGCAAACTGGGCTTCTCCACAGACACCTGCAACTGGATTGGTCTTTGCGGGCTTCGTTTTCTGGATTTTCTGTTTCGCCATGTCGCGATACTCTATATTCATGGAACGACGGCTCGACACGGGTCATAAACGATAAGAATAAAGGGAATAATTCAAATGAGTGCACAAAGCGCCCTCCCGCAATCTGAGCTTGGTGTCGACATCGACCGTTCAAAATTGGAAGTCTCGAAGACCGAAGTGGCGATTGAGATTAAGAACATGCACAAGTGGTATGGTGAGTTCCACGTGCTGCGTGACATCAACCTGAAAGTCATGCGTGGTGAACGCATTGTTGTTGCTGGTCCTTCAGGCTCCGGCAAATCAACTATGATCCGCTGCGTGAACCGTCTGGAAGAACACCAGAAGGGCCAGATCATCGTTGATGGTATCGAACTCACCAACGATCTCAAGAAGATCGATGAAGTGCGCCGCGAAGTCGGCATGGTGTTCCAGCACTTCAATCTCTTCCCGCATCTGACTATTCTGGAAAACTGCACGCTGGCACCAATCTGGGTGCGTAAAATGCCAAAGAAGCAGGCTGAAGAAGTGGCTATGCATTATTTGAAGCGCGTGAAAATTCCGGAACAGGCCAATAAATATCCGGGCCAGCTTTCGGGCGGTCAGCAGCAGCGTGTGGCAATTGCCCGTGCGCTCTGCATGAATCCAAAAGTTATGCTGTTTGATGAGCCGACATCGGCGCTTGATCCGGAAATGGTCAAGGAAGTGCTCGATACAATGGTCAGCCTTGCTGATGAAGGCATGACCATGATCTGCGTGACGCATGAAATGGGCTTTGCCCGTCAGGTTGCAAATCGCGTCATCTTTATGGATCAGGGTCAAATCGTTGAGCAGAACTCACCAGCTGAGTTCTTCGACAATCCGCAGCATGAACGCACAAAGCTCTTCTTGAGCCAAATTCTGCACTAAACAATGTGACCGCTTTATAAAAACACCCGCCGCGAATAACGGCGGGTGTTTTGTTTCATTCGTCGTGCGGACCTTCGCAAAACTGAATGCGGTTTCCGAATGGATCAATAACCGCCATCACGCGTCCCCAGGGCTGATCCTCGATACCGGGTCGCATATAGCGATAGCCACGTGAATTCACTTCCTTCTGAAACGCATCCACGCCCTGCATGCGCACAAAGATATTGGCGCCGGGGCTGCCATCTCCATGATGCTCGCTCAAATGCAAGGTAAGACCCGCGCGTGAAACCTGCATGTAAAGCGGCATCCCTGCCGCAAAGCGATGTTCCCAATCGAGCGTAAAGCCGAGAAACCCAACATAGAAATCTTTGGCTTTTTCAATGTCGAAAATCCGAAAGATAGGGCAGGTTTGTTCAAACTGGATCGTCATTCGGGATCTCCCTCTTGATAATGTAAGCGCTATGCATCCTTTGGGAAGCGTCGGAGTTATATATTATGTCATTCGTTACAGTGAGGAGGAACTGTTATGGCAAAGATGATTTTTGTAAATTTACCCGTCAAAGATGTCGCTCGTTCGACGAGCTTTTACGAGTCGGTTGGGGCAACCAAAAACCCAATGTTTTCGGATGAAACAGCATCCTGCATGGTGTTCTCTGATACTATTCACGTCATGGTCTTAAGCCATGAGAAGTTCAGCCAATTTACACCTAAGAAAATTGCTGATGCCCATAGTGCAAGTGAGGTGTTGATTTGCGTTTCGGCTGACAGCAAGGCGGAAGTTGACGATACTATTGATAAAGCTGCCAAGGCAGGTGGGCGCGCCGATCCAGCTCAAAAGCAGGATTATGGTTTTATGTATGGCCGCAGTTTCGAGGATCTCGACGGCCACATTTGGGAAGTCATGTGGATGGATATGGAAGCCGCTTCTAAAGCTATGAGCTAACCAAACGGGGGCAGGACATAAGGGAGGAGAAAACCATGTCTGGTCTAACTGTTTGCCTCTGGTTCGATAAGCAGGCTGAAGAAGCCGCTAACTATTATGTTTCGATATTCCGTGATCTGGGAAGGTCCGCATCGCTTGATGGTTTGATCCGCTTTAAACATAGCCATCAACCGAATGGCGTGGATGTTGTGGCGGCAAATTTCACGCTTGATGGGCAAGCTATGTGCGCACTGAATGGCGGGCCTGAGTTCAAGTTCAATCCCGCAACATCTCTTGTACTCAAATGCAAGGATCAGGCAGAGCTTGACGCATTCTGGGATCGATTATTAGAAGGTGGCGCGCCTTTTGAGTGTAGCTGGCTGACCGATAAATATGGCTTTGCATGGCAGATCGTGCCCGAATTCATGCTCGATATTTTGCAAAATGGCTCACCAGAAGTGAGGCAGCGTGTTGCAAATGCGATGATGACAATGGTCAAGCTCGACATCGCAACGCTTGAAGCGGCCCGTGATGCTGATGAGTGACGCTAGTGAGAATTAAGCGCTGAGACGGCGTCATAGCCATACAGCCAGTCCAGATCTTTCAAAAAACTATCTGGGCTGCGCATGGCGAAAAGCATATTGCGACCGAGCGCGAAAGCACCTGTTGCATGATATGCAAAGCGGTTCATCTGGCCGCGTTTGGCGACTGCTGCAATCCGCTCTTTGCGTACAGAATCAAACCGCTTCAACGCTGATTGTTGATCCTCGTTATCCAATGCTTCTGCGAGAGCTGCAGCATCCTCGATGGCCATAGCTGCACCTTGGGCTGCAAAGGGCGTGACGGCATGAGAGGCATCGCCAAGAAAAATCGTTCTGTCGGGGCCAGCAAACTGTGCGTCGGGCATTTCAAACAGCGGCCAATAAGTCCATTCATCTGCAACGTTCAGAACATCATGAACGGGCTTACTCCAGTCTTCATAGATGGATTGCAGCCGTGAACGCTCACCAGTCTTCGACCAAACCTCACCCGGATTTTCACCCGTCGTAATGGCAACAAAGTTAAAGAACTCTCCGCCTTTGACTGGATAGGCAATGAAATGTGCTTTCTTGCCGAGCCAGGCAGAAACAGATTTCTTTTCCGGAATGGCTGACGTGAAGCTCGCAGGCAAGTCATCGACTGCGACTGTTGTGCGCCATGCGATGTGGCCGCTGAAACGCGCTTTGTCATAGCCAGCTTTGGCGCGCTGCATCGACCACACACCATCGCATGCAATCAGATAGGCTGCCTGAATTGTTTCTTCACTGGTGCCACGTCTAACAATCGCCTTGATTCCGCTGCTGTCAGCCGTGTGGCTTAGAATTTCCGCACCAAGATTAATTTCGATATTTGGATTATCGTTGCAGGCATCAAGCAGAGCGGATTGCAGATCGGCGCGATGACACACGACATAGGGATGGCGCCAACGCTCTAACGCCTTGTTACCGAGCTGCATCGCGAGCAAAGGACGAGCTTTGCGCCCATCCATGAGATAGAGCGCTTCGGGTGTGACTGCTTGTGAGGATAATCGATCCGCAACGCCGAGGCGCTCAAGATGGCGCATTGCATTGGGAGCAAGCTGCAAGCCTGCGCCGACTTCCGACAAGGCATGCGCTTTTTCAAAAAGCTGAACAGACCATCCGCGAGCTGCGCACTCAAGCGCAGCGCTTAAACCGGCAACGCCGGCCCCGGCAAAGACTATGCGTTTTGTATCCAGCTTGCTCATAGTTTTAGCGGCAGCAATACCGCTTGTTATCTTCAGGCAGCTTTATCGGCAGGCGCATCATAGACGCAGCCAGCAGGCAGTGTTTCATCTGCATGAAGCTGCGGATTGTAGCGATAGAGCGTCGAGCAATAAGGGCAGACAACTTCGCTATCATGTCCCATGTCGAGGAAAACATGCGGATGATCGAAAGGCGGATTAGCGCCGACGCACATGAATTCCTTTACGCCGATTTCGATGGAGTTGTGTCCAGCGTCGTTCTGGAAGTGCGGGATGATGTGATCGGACATGATATGCTCCGGAGCTTGTGGGTCGCGGCATCAAATTTTAGATAGCTAATTTTCAAGCATTTACCGCGTACGACTTGTTTCTGGAAGCGTTTTCATCAATTCTGGAGACAATTCAAGCGGTTTGCTATCAAACTGTCATATGACAGCCATAGGCTTATGGTCGCACCGGGATCTTCCGGTAAAAGCCGGGACAGGAAAAATGAACGAAAACAGCATTATGGCACCAAATACGACTGATCTGACCATTCAGCCAGCCAATGATCTTTCAACGGACAAGAATCTTGGAAAAGATCAGAATGCTCACGAAGCTTTGATTGATGACAGGATTTCTGAACTGATGCAAAGCTCAGAACGCTTTGTTAATCGCGAGTTTTCGTGGTTGCAGTTCAACCGCCGCGTCCTCGAAGAGGCAGGCAATACCCGTCAGCCATTGCTTGAACGTTTGCGCTTTTTGTCGATCTCGGCGGGCAACCTTGATGAATTCTTCATGGTGCGTATTGCAGGGCTTGCCGCGCAGGTTCGCGCAGGTGTTGCCATGCGTAGTGCGGATGGTCGCACGCCGCAGGAACAGCTTGATTTCGTTCTCGAAGAAGTCAGCCGTCTTCAGGAAGGCCAGCAGGACCGTCTGCGTACACTTCGCGAAGAGCTCGAAAAAGAAAATATCGAGATCGTTCGCCCGGCGGCTTTGTCTAAAGACGAAAAAGAATGGCTGGAAAACCACTTCCTTGAAACCATTTTCCCTGTTCTGACGCCGCTTTCCATCGATCCTGCACATCCGTTCCCATTTATTCCCAATCTTGGGTTCTCTATGGCGCTGCAATTGGCACGCCGCCTCGATAGTCATCCGATGACGGCGCTGCTGCGCATTCCTGTTGCTCTCAAGCGTTTCATTCAGTTGCCGAACGAACAAACGAATGCGTTCCGTTTCATCACGATTGAAGATGCGGTGAGCTTGTTCATAGGTCGTCTGTTCCCGGGCTATGAAGTGCGCGGCGCAGGCACATTCCGCATTATTCGCGATAGCGATATTGAAGTGGAAGAAGAAGCCGAAGATCTCGTTCGTCTGTTTGAGACCGCATTGAAGCGTCGCCGCCGTGGGCAGGTGATCCGTATAGAATTTGATGCAGAAATCCCAGAAGCCTTGCGCGTGTTCGTTGCAACGGAACTCGGCGTTTCAGAAAATCGTATCAGTGTTCTGGAAGGCCTTTTGGCGCTGAACATGATTTCGGAAGTTGTTTCGGTTCCGCGCGATGATCTGAAATTCGTTTCCTATAATCCGCGCTTCCCGGAGCGTATCCGCGAGCACGGTGGCGATTGCTTTGCAGCGATTCGCGAAAAGGACATCGTTGTTCACCATCCTTATGAATCATTTGACGTTGTGGTGCAGTTCCTGCGTCAGGCGGCGGCTGATCCTGATGTGTTGGCGATCAAGCAGACGCTTTACCGGACTTCTAATGACAGCCCGATCGTTCGTGCGCTGGTCGATGCCGCGGAAGCCGGCAAGTCGGTAACTGCGCTGGTCGAACTGAAGGCGCGTTTCGATGAAGAAGCAAATATTCGTTGGGCACGCGATCTCGAACGCGCCGGTGTTCAGGTTGTGTTTGGTTTTCTTGAACTGAAAACACACGCGAAAATGTCGCTGGTTGTGCGCCGAGAAGACCAGAAGCTTCGCACCTATGTCCATTTGGGCACAGGAAATTACCACCCGATCACAGCGCGTATTTACACTGACTTGTCGTTCTTTACGTCAGACGCCGATATTGCGCGTGACGTGGCGCATATCTTCAATTTCATCACAGGCTATGCGCAGCCAGCCGAGGAAATGAAGATCGCTATTTCTCCGCTGACGCTGCGTGCGCGAATCCTCAAGCACATTGAAGATGAGATCAGCAATGCGAAGGCTGGTAAGCCTGCTGCCATCTGGATGAAGATGAACTCGCTGGTTGATCCACAGATTATTGATGCGCTTTATAAAGCCAGTCAGGCTGGCGTCGATGTGGAATTGATTGTACGTGGTATTTGCTGTCTGCGCCCGGGTGTTCCGGGCCTCTCGGATAACATTCGTGCCAAGTCGATTGTCGGACGTTTTCTCGAGCATAGCCGCGTTTTCTGCTTTGGAAATGGGTATGATCTGCCGTCTGACAAGGCAATCGTCTATATCGGTTCAGCCGACATGATGCCGCGCAATCTTGATCGCCGTGTCGAGACTTTGGTGCCGGTGACAAATGCCACTGTGCATCAGCAAATTCTGTCGCAAATTATGTTTGCCAACATAATTGATAACCAACAAAGCTATCAGCTACTTGCGGATGGCACCTCTCGCCGGATAGAAAAAGCGGACGGAGAAGAAGCCTTCAACGCGCAGGAATATTTCATGACAAATCCAAGCTTGTCTGGTCGCGGAAAGTCACCGAAATCATCTGCCCCACGCCTGACTGCACATCGCAGACGTGCACAGGCGGAAAGAAAAACGACTTCATGAGTCCAGCAATAGCACAAGGCCGATTGAAGGGCCTCAAGCCCGTCGCGGTTATCGATATTGGATCAAACTCGATCCGTGTCGTTGTTTATGAAGGCATTGTCCGCTCGCCGACAGTGCTTTTCAATGAAAAGCTTCTCTGCGGTCTTGGCAAAGGTTTGGCCAAGACTGGGAAGCTCAATGAGAAATCCGTTGATATTGCTCTTCGCGCATTGAAGCGTTTTCGCGTGCTGGCTGAACAAGCCGGCGCGATTTCCATTCATGCACTGGCAACAGCGGCTGCACGCGAAGCCAAGAACGGACCTGATTTTATTTCTCAGGCCGAGGCTATTCTTGGACGGCACATTGAAGTTCTGTCCGGTAAAGAAGAAGCCTATTATTCGGCACTTGGCATCATTTCGGGCTTCTATAAGCCACAAGGCATCGCTGGTGATCTCGGTGGTGGCAGTCTCGAACTGGTCGATGTGAATGACCACGATGTGGGTGAGGGAATCACGTTGCCGCTCGGTGGTCTGCGTTTGCAGGACATGTCCAACGAGCAGCTACCGGAAGCGGCTAAAATTACCCGTACCGAACTCGAGCGTGCAACACTTCTCGAAGAACACCAAGGACAGGTTTTCTATGCTGTCGGCGGTACATGGCGAAATCTCGCTAAGCTGCACATGACGGCCAAGCATTACCCGCTGCATGTCATGCACGGCTATGAAATGGATCCGGTGGAAGCCAAAAGCTTCCTCACGCGTGTTGCCAAAGGCAATATTGATACGATGCGCGGCATTGAAGCGGTTTCCAAAAACCGTCGTCAGCTGCTTGCCTATGGCGCGACGGTTCTTCTCGAAACCATTCGCCGCATGAAGCCATCAAAGATTGTCTTTTCCGCGCTTGGTGTGCGTGAAGGCTATCTTTATTCACTGCTGCCTAAGAATGAACAGCGGTTAGACCCGCTTTTGGCTTCGGCAGAGGAACTGGCTATTCTGCGTTCGCGTTCGCCGCGTCATGCGCGTGAATTGGCTACATGGACCACGCTCTCGCTGCCGGTGCTTGGGTTTGATGAAACCGAAGACGAGGGTCGTTATCGTCAGGCTGCATGTCTGGTGGCTGACATCAGCTGGCGGGCGCATCCCGACTATCGTGGTTCTCAGGCGCTTAATATCATCGCGCATGGCTCTTTTGGCGGTATTGATCATCCCGGTCGCTCTTTCATGGCCCTGGCGAATTATTATCGTCATGAAGGGTTGGTTGAAGATGAGATTGCGCCTGAAATCCTGAAACTTGCCACGCCGCGTTTGCGCGAACGTGCAAGGCTATTGGGTGCGTTGTTGCGGGTGGTCTATCTGCTCTCCGCTTCAATGCCGGGGGTTATTCCGCGCCTTTATTGGCGTGAGGAAGAGAATGGAATCGCGCTGGTCGTGCCGGGAGATATTGCCGATTTAATTTCGGATCGGCCGGAAGGTCGCTTGCAGCAGCTTTCAAAGCTGGCAGGTAAGAACCTTTTCTTTGCAGTTGGCGACAGTGCGATTGAAGCAAACGACCATCATTAAAATTGCTTGGTCGACAAATCAAAAGGCCGGCGGGAATGTTCTCCGCCGGCCTTTTTGTTTAGTTTAATTCAACCGCCCGAATGCGTCGGTTTTCAAACTTGATACCGATTTTGCCTTCGATGAGATCAAGTGCTTTCTGGCCGAAGACTTCGCGGCGCCAGCCTTGCAACGCAGGCACATTGGCCTTTTCACCTTCAGCTGCAATCTTGTCGATGTCATCGGAGCTCGCGACGATCTTGGCCGCAACGCCATGTTCTTCGGTCACAAGCTTGAGCAAGACTTTGAGAATGTCTCCAGCGGCAGCACTGCCTTCAGGAGAATGCGATTGCTTCGGCAATTTTGGCAGATCCTCTTTTGGAATAGCCAGTGCAGCCTGAACCGCAGTCACAAGACCCGCAGCCTGAGCCGAACGTTCCCAACCTTTCGGGATTGAACGCAAACGACCGAGCGCTTCCGCGTCTTTCGGCTGCTGCTGTGCGATTTCTGCAATCGTATCGTCTTTTATGACACGGCCACGCGGAACATTACGTTCGCGTGCTTCACGTTCGCGCCACGCTGCAACCGACTGCACAATTGCCAGTTCAATCGGCTTGCGCATACGCGTCTTTACACGCTTCCATGCATCGTCTGGGTGCAGATCATAGGTCTCACGTGCGCTTAGCACGGCCATTTCCTCATTAACCCACTCGCTGCGACCTTCTTTCTGAAGCTCATCTTTCAGATAGAGATAGATGTCGCGCAGATAGGTAACGTCAGCCAACGCGTAATCGAGCTGCTTGTCGGACAGCGGACGGCGGCGCCAGTCGGTAAAGCGTGAGGATTTGTCGAGATGTTTGCCGGTGACTTTTTGAACCAGCGCATCATAGGAAATGGCATCGCCAAAGCCGCAAACCATCGCGGCAACCTGACTGTCAAAAATCGGGGCAGGGATCAGATCGCCCAAGTGGAAGACGATTTCGATGTCCTGACGCGCGGCGTGGAACACCTTGACCACTTTCTCATCGGCCATCAGGCGGAAGAAAGGCGCAAGATCGAGACCGGGTGCCAAAGCATCTACCAAAGCAGTATGATCAGGCGAGGCCATTTGAATGAGACAAAGCTCCGGCCAGAAAGTCGTTTCCCGAATGAATTCGGTGTCGACTGTCACAAAGTCGGATTTGGCTAAGGCGGATACGGCCTCTTCAAGGGCCTCTGTGGTCGTGATGAGCTGCATATTCTTCTTTTAGAGCGCATCCCGAAAACTGTGAAGCAATTTTCGATTAAGTTGCGCGTTTAAACAAAATATTGAAGCGCGGGCCGCTTGTTGCGCCGCAAGAGCGATATTGCTATGAGATAACACGTAAATAGTGATTTTTGTCGACATATTCTGTCAAGCTAGTTTAACACACGTAGTGTCGGCTTGACAAAGCGTGATCAAAATGCGCTTTTCCGCCCGAATTGCAGCGCTTTGCTTGCACAAGATTTATAAAGTTCCAAAAGGCAGAAATCATGCACCGTTATCGCAGCCATACCTGCGCAGCCCTTCGCAAATCGGATGTTGGTTCGAAAGTCCGTCTGTCTGGCTGGGTTCATCGCGTCCGTGACCATGGTGGCATCCTCTTCATCGACATTCGCGATCATTATGGCCTCACTCAGGTTGTTGCTGATCCTGATTCGCCAGCGTTCAAGATTGCTGAAACTGTTCGCGGCGAGTGGGTCATCCGCGTCGATGGTGAAGTGAAGGCTCGCGCCGATGAAGCGGTGAATGCCAACCTGCCGACCGGCGATGTGGAAATCTTCGCAACCGAGATCGAAGTTCTGGCCGCAGCCAAAGAATTGCCGCTGCCAGTATTCGGCGAGCCGGATTATCCGGAAGACATTCGCCTCAAGTACCGCTTCCTCGACCTGCGTCGTGAAACGCTGCACAAGAACATCATGAGCCGTACAAAGATCATTGCAGCGATGCGTCGCCGCATGACCGAAATCGGCTTTAACGAATTCTCGACGCCAATCCTGACGGCTTCGTCGCCGGAAGGTGCGCGTGACTTCCTCGTGCCAAGCCGTATTCATGAAGGCAAGTTCTACGCGCTGCCGCAGGCTCCACAGCAGTACAAGCAGCTTCTGATGGTTGCTGGTTTCGACCGCTACTTCCAGATTGCACCTTGCTTCCGCGATGAAGATCCGCGTGCAGACCGTCTGCCGGGCGAATTCTATCAGCTCGACCTTGAAATGAGCTTCGTTACCCAGGAAGAAATCTGGGAAACGATGGAACCTGTCATGCGCGGCATCTTTGAAGAGTTTGCCGAAGGCAAGCCTGTCACGCAGCAATTCCGCCGCATCGCTTATGACGATGCGATCCGCACCTATGGTTCAGACAAGCCAGACCTGCGTAACCCGATTGAAATGCAGGCAGTGACCGAGCATTTTGCTGGTTCCGGCTTCAAGGTCTTTGCGAACATGATCGCAAACGACCCGAAGGTCGAAGTATGGGCAATTCCGGCCAAGACCGGCGGTAGCCGTGCATTCTGTGATCGCATGAACTCATGGGCGCAGGGCGAAGGTCAGCCGGGTCTTGGCTACATCTTCTGGCGCAAAGAAGGCGATAAGCTTGAAGGTGCAGGCCCGATTGCCAAGAACATTGGTGAAGAACGCACAGAAGCGCTTCGCGAGCAGCTTGGTCTTGGTGATGGCGATGCTTGCTTCTTCGTGGCTGGTCAGCCATCGAAGTTCTATAAATTTGCAGGTGACGCCCGCACGCGCGCTGGCGAAGAACTGAACCTCGTTGATCGTGAGCGCTTTGAACTTGCTTGGATCATCGACTTCCCGTTCTACGAATGGGACGAAGACAACAAGAAGCTCGACTTCGCACACAACCCGTTCTCGATGCCGCAGGGTGGCATGGAAGCACTGCAAACGCAGGATCCATTGTCGCTGAAGGCTTATCAGTACGATCTGGTTTGTAACGGCTTTGAAATCGCTTCCGGTTCGATCCGTAACCAGCTGCCAGACGTCATGGTTAAGGCGTTCGAACTGGTTGGCCTCAGCCAGCAGGACGTGGAAGAGCGCTTCGGCGGTCTCTACCGTGCGTTCCAGTACGGCGCGCCTCCACATGGCGGCATGGCTGCCGGTGTTGATCGTGTGATCATGCTGCTTGTTGGTGCAAAGAACCTGCGCGAGATCTCGCTGTTCCCGATGAACCAGCAGGCGCTCGATCTTCTGATGAACGCACCTTCGGAAGTTTCGCCAGCACAGCTGCGCGATCTGCATATTCGTCTGGCACCGACGCAGAAGAGCTGATCGGTTCAGGTATGAAATTAAAAAAGCCCGATCGTGAGATCGGGCTTTTTCTTTGGCCGGGTAAGCGGGCAAAATAAAACCCGGTGAGCAGAACGCACCGGGTTCATTGGACTAATATCAGATCAATCAGTTATTGGCTTCGACTGCGATCTTTAGCAGTGGAATGATCTTTGTTGGATCAAGCGATGCTGTTGCAACGATCGATGCAAAGCTAACCGACTGGTCAGGCGTAGCCGAAATCGTCAGCGACTTTGGATCGTCGAAATACTTTTCAGCCGCAGTCTTCAACTGCTGAGCAAATTCAGGGTTCTTTAGCTGTGTTGCCATCAGCGGAACCATCATTTTCAGCTGTTCACCAAGCTGCTTGCCGTCTGCGCCCTGCTGCTTGCCGTAATAATCCAGCAGCTTCTGCGTGAGAGTTTCATTGTCAAAGCGGATTGTCAGGTTCTTAAGGCTAAGCTGTTCAGCAAGGCCGAGGATAGCCAGACCAGCAGCGTCCTTGTCGGCATCTGCCTTGGTCATGTTCTGCTGGGTTTTCTGCACAGCTTCAAGGAAAGCAATGTCATAACCGGCAAGCGCGCCGGTGATGTCGATTTTGCCGAGTTCTTTTGCACTGATCTCGAACTGGTCGAGTGATGCGTCGCCAGACTTTGGCAGCCATGTGCCCTTTGATGTCACGGCGCCGTTGAAGGTGTTCATGTCGAGCGGAGCAAGTGGGTTCTTGCCATCCTTCTCGAAGGTAGCGTCAATGTCAGCAATGGTCAGCGCGTAGTCGATTTTCTCAGAGCGGTCAGCTGCGTTCAGCGACACTTCCAAGTCTTTAACCGTTGCGCCATCCTTACCGGGCGTTCCGAACTCCATCTGACCGATCTTCATCTTGTCATAGAAAACGATCTGATTGAGCGCGCCTTCAGCCTTCTCCGATGGAATCTGGACGTTTTCCATCGAAATGTCCTTGATGGACACTTTGTCATTCTTGTTTGCTTCGCCCGCAGGAACTTCGATGTCAGGAACAGTTATTTTTTCAATGCTGTAACCGCCGTCAGATGCATCCTCAACGTTTTCGAGGGTGATGTCACCGATGGCTGTTTCCTTGTCGGAAACCGTTGCAAGCTTGATCTTCGTGCCTTCAAGCACAATGTCGGAGCCATCAGCTTTGACATTGGCAAAGCTCAGTTCTCCGCCCTGCTTGGCATACATTGCCTTGAGGCGTTCAGCGACGGCATTGGCATCTGCGGCCATGGCTGCGCTGCCAAATACCAACGAGAGCGCCGTGCTTGCTGCAAAAACGCGCGCGGCCTGCTTACTAAGAACGAAAACCTGCATTTATTGGCTCCTGATCATTTGGTAAAAAATTCAAATGTCTACATAAGCTTTTACGAAAGGAAAAAAAGCCCGTTTCGCTTTTCCCATGTTCGTTGTGGAGAAAACCACGTTATTTTCTCTATACAGCAGCAATGACGGCATATTTGCGACGAATGTACTGGATTGGTTCTCATCACTACTTGCTGACGAATCGCGCAATTGGTACTGAGAATTATGGGTAAAAGTCTGATTCCGCCGGGCGACGGCGAAGAACACATCGAACGGGTCGATCTCAAGTCCGCGCTTGAGGAGCGTTACCTCGCTTATGCGCTGTCCACGATCATGCATCGTGCGCTGCCGGATGTACGCGACGGTTTGAAGCCGGTTCATCGCCGTATCGTTCATGCGATGCGTCTGCTGCGTCTTAATCCTGATCAGGCCTATGCAAAATGCGCGCGTATCGTTGGTGATGTGATGGGTAAATTCCATCCGCACGGCGACGCCTCAATTTATGATGCTCTCGTGCGTCTCGCACAGGATTTTGCCGTGCGTTATCCGCTCGTGGACGGGCAGGGCAATTTTGGCAATATCGACGGCGATAATGCGGCTGCCATGCGTTACACCGAAGCGCGAATGACCGAAGTGTCAACGCTGCTGCTCGAAGGTATCACAGAAAACGCTATCGACTTTCGCCCGACTTACAATGAGGAAGACGAAGAACCCATCGTCCTTCCGGGTGCCTTCCCGAACCTGCTTGCAAATGGCTCGGCCGGTATTGCGGTCGGCATGGCCACCAATATTCCGCCGCATAACGTGGCAGAGCTTTGCTCATCTGCGCTGTACCTCATCAACCATCCCGATGCGGGCGTCGAAGAACTCATTACTTCGCCTGCGCAATGGGAAGAATTGAAGAAGGAAGCGGAGAGCGATCCAACGGCACTTCTAAAATGTAAAGTACGCGGTCCTGATTTCCCGACTGGCGGTATTCTGGTCGAAGATCATGCCAATATCGTTGAAGCCTACCGCACGGGGCGCGGCTCGTTCCGCGCACGCGCACGTTGGGAAAAAGAAGAGGGCAACCGCGGAACCTGGGTGATTGTTGTCACCGAAATTCCGTATCAGGTTCAGAAATCGCGCCTGATTGAAAAGATTGCTGAGCTTCTTCTGGCGAAGAAACTGCCGCTGCTTGATGATATTCGCGACGAGTCGGCTGAAGACATCCGCATTGTGCTTGAGCCGAAAAACCGCACAGTCGATCCTGAACTATTGATGGAATCGTTGTTCAAGCTGACTGAGCTTGAGAACCGCGTTTCGCTCAATATGAACGTGCTTTCTCATGGCAAAGTGCCAAATGTTCTGTCGCTCGGCGGTGTACTCAAAGAATGGCTCGAACATCGCAAGGAAGTGCTTGTTCGCCGGTCTGAATATCGCCTCGCTGAAATTGAGAAGCGATTGGAAATCCTTGGCGGTTTCCTGAAGGCCTATCTCAATCTTGATGAAGTCATCCGCATCATTCGTGAAGAGGATGAACCGAAGCAGGAATTGATGCGGTTCTTCGATCTGACAGATAATCAGGCCGAAGCCATTCTCAACATGCGCCTGCGTTCGTTGCGCAAGCTTGAAGAGTTTGAAATCCGCAAAGAGTTCGACGGCTTGACCGCCGAGAAATCTGATCTGGAAGGCTTACTTGCCTCTGGCACCCGCCAGTGGAAGAAGATCAGCACGGAAATCAAAGCTGTCCGTGAAAAGTTTGGCCCAGCGACCAAACTAGGCAAGCGTCGCAGCACCTTTGCGGAAGCGCCAACCCACGATCTTGAAGATATTCATCAGGCGATGATCGAGCGTGAGCCGGTCACGATTGTTGTGTCTGAAAAGGGCTGGTTGCGTGCGATGAAGGGCCATATGGCTGACTTCTCGACGCTGGCTTTCAAGGAAGGCGACAAGCTCAAGCTGGCTTTCCACGCTGAGACAACGGATAAGATTCTGTTCTTCACGACGGGCGGCAAGTTCTTCACCATCGGCGCGAATACGCTTCCCGGTGGTCGTGGCCATGGTGAACCAATCCGCATTCTGGTCGATATGGAAAACGATCAGGATATTCTCACCGCTTTTGTCCATGATCCGCAGGCGAAGCTTTTGCTCGTCTCACATGAAGGCAATGGTTTCATTGTGTCTGAGAATGAAGCCGTCGCCAATACCCGCAAGGGTAAGCAGGTGATGAACGTGAAGGCACCGGACGAAGCCAAGCTTTGCCAGCGTATTTCGGGTGATCACATCGCGGTAGTTGGTGAAAACCGCAAGATGGTCGTCTTCCCGCTTGCAGAAATTCCGGAAATGACACGCGGTAAGGGCGTTCGACTGCAGAAGTATAAGGATGGCGGCATTTCCGACATTCGTACTTTTGCAATTGCTGACGGCTTGTCGTGGCAGGATTCAGCCGACCGCACGTTCAATCGCAACAAGGAAGAGCTTGTTGAGTGGATTGCGGCTCGCGCCTCTGCCGGTCGCACTGTGCCAAAGGGTTTCCCGCGTTCGGGAAAATTCTAAAACAAAGGCGGCTTTGAAGCCGCCTTTTTCTTATCCCTCAAATTTCTGCCATCCGCGCGGACCAAGATGCTCTTGCGGCTTGAAGCGCGTCTTATACTGCATCTTCCGTGAGCCTTCGACCCAATAGCCGAGATAGACATGGGGCAAGCCAGCAGCATGTGCGCGCTGGATATGGTCGAGGATCATGTAGGTTCCAATGGACCGCTCATGCATATGCGGTGAGAAGAACGAATAGACCATTGATAGGCCGTCAGCCATCACGTCGGTAAGGGCTACCGCAATCAGTTCGCCGTCACCCTTGGCGCTGATGAAACTATCGGGCCCACGTCGGCGATATTCGATAATCTGCGTGTTGACGTGGGTGTCTTCGACCATCATCGCATAATCGAGCACTGTCATATCGGACATGCCACCCGAATGGTGCCGCGCATCCAGATAATCGCGAAACAGCGCATATTGTTCGGTGCTTGGTTGTGCCTTGTGCGGCCGGCCAATCAGATCGCGATTGCGATCCCACACCCGGCGCATGCTTTTGTTCATCTCAAACTCACCCGTCAGGATTCGTACCGAAACACAGGCGCGGCACATCTCACATGCAGGTCTATAGGCAATATTCTGAGAACGACGAAAACCACCTTGCGTTAGCAGATCATTGATCTCGCTGGCTTTGTCTCCAACGAGATGCGTAAAAACCTTACGTTCCATTTGCCCGTCAAGATAAGGGCAGGGCGATGGAGCCGTTAGGAAAAACTGCGGAGACTGTTGCGGTTGATGGGTCATTCAATATCCACGAAACGGCAATACCGAACCATCTCTTTGAGATTTTTTATATGCTTGTCTTGATCCCAAAGCAGGTTTCCACTTTCGGGAGACATGCTTTAAAGATTGAGCCGGCTGCACAAAACGTCAATAGACATTTTGTGCAGCCGGCCCTGAATTTTTTTGATGCTTGATTATCGATCCGAACGGATAACGGCAGTTCCAAGCAAAAGGTCATGCACGGCACGCTTACGGTCAATAACCAGCGTGGCCAGCAAGATCAGTGGGGTCAGCACCACATTGAGGCCCCAGAACAGAACTGTGTGAACTACAGCCAGCATCGGGTCGACTGTGCCACCTTCAAGACGAACGATTTTGATGTTCATCATCTGCATGCCTTTAGTGGCCTGCTGTGGCCCGCCCAGCGTGCGCGAAACGTAGAATAGAGCGACGACCGGAAACATGATCGCATAAAGCGCCCAGCCAAGCGACAGTGTGATGATGCCAAGAATGAAAATTACTATGGCAGCCGGAATGCACAATAGAAACACGATGAGATAGTCGATGAGGAACGCCATGATACGACGCGTGCGCACGCCTTCAAAAAATGCGCGGCTTTCGTAACGCGGCCCCATAACTTCGCCGTGTAGAATATGATCGGACATTGTCCCTTCCAGTCGTTAATACGAAAAGCGTGCGGGAAATAAACCGTCCGCTGCTCCGCATGTTGCGGAACAGTCTCAAGGTGGTGCATGAAACAGGCTATTTCAAGGAAACAGCGTTTTGGAAATTAGCGTTGGCTTTTCAGCTTTTCCGCCACATCCAGTGCAAAGTAAGTCAGAATGCCGTCGCAGCCTGCGCGTTTGAAGGCGAGCAGGCTCTCCATCATGACCTTTTCTTCGTCAATCCAGCCATTCATACCAGCGGCTTTGATCATCGAATATTCGCCTGACACCTGATAGGCATAAGTCGGCAGGCGGAACGTGTTCTTCAGACGATGGATGATGTCGAGATAAGGCATGCCGGGTTTCACCATCAGCATGTCAGCGCCTTCCGCTACGTCCTGTTCGGCTTCTCGCACAGCTTCGTCAGGGTTCGCAGGATCGATATAATACGTCTTCTTGTCACCCTTCAACAGACCAGCTGTGCCGATCGCATCACGATACGGGCCATAGAAGGCGGATGCGAATTTGGTCGCATAAGACATGATCGGCACATGGTTGAAGCCATGCGCATCCAGTGCCTGACGAATAGCGCCGATACGACCGTCCATCATGTCGGAAGGTGCAATCACATCTGCGCCTGCTTCAGCCTGTGACAGTGCGCCACGAACAACCATGGCGACCGATTCATCATTGATGATCTCGCCATTGCGCAAAATGCCGTCATGACCGTGTGTCGTGAATGGGTCGAGCGCTGCATCCGTAATGATGCCAATTTCGGGCACTTCTTTTTTAATCGCGCGAACGGCGCGATTAATCAGATTGTCGGGGCTTGCAACATAAGCACCGTCCTCGGTCTTTACCTCTGCCTTTTCGCGCGGGAAGGGCGCAATCGCGGTAATACCAAGCTTTGCGGCTTTCTCTGCCATACGCACAGCCATATCGACCGAATAGCGTTCCACGCCGGGCATCGCATCGACAGCTTCGGTTACACCCGTTCCGTAGGTCAAAAAGAATGGCAGGATCAGATCGTCTACCGTGAGATGTGTTTCCTGAACCAATCTGCGTGACCAGTCGGCCTTGCGCATGCGCCTTAAACGACGACCTCCGGTCACATCATCGACGTGGCCCGAAATGTTAGCAGGAGAAATGTTGTTCAGACGATCAGTCATATAAATGTTCCCGAGAGAAGAAAGCTTGGGAATCTACCGGTTCGGAAGCTTAGTGTGTGTTGCAGACGGTTTATCATGGGAAAAGTGGCTAAACCAAGCACAATAGCCTGTGCAGGATTGACGCGGGGCGTCTCAGTTTCTACGCATTTCATATAACGGGAGAAAGCGACATGCAGATTGACTTCGGTGGCGGCAGCGAAATCAGCTTTGAACGTAAGGGTAAGGCTGGCCTTGTCAGGCTTACACGCACTTCTGCGCTTAACGCTCTTACCCATAAAATGATTCTTGCGCTCGACCGTGCTTTACAAGCATGGGAATCGGACGACGATGTCGCTGTCGTTATTGTCGAAGGTGAAGGCCGTGCGTTTTGTGCGGGTGGTGATGTTGTGGCCGCTTATAAGGCTGGCCAGGAAGGAACGCCTGCATTTGACTTCTTCCGCGATGAATATCGTCTCAATGCGCGCATCGGACGGTTCCCAAAGCCATATGTCTCTTTGTTGAATGGCATTGTTATGGGCGGTGGCGCAGGCATCTCCATTCATGGCTCGCACCGGATCGTCACCGAAAATACGCTTTTCGCCATGCCAGAAACTGGCATTGGCTTTTTCCCTGATGTGGGCGGAAGTGCGTTCCTGCCGCATCTGCATGATAATTTTGGCTATTATCTCGCCCTGACCGGCAATCGGATCCGCTGGGGCGATTGCTTGCAAAGCGGCATCGCTACTCATGCCATATCAAGCAGCGATCTGGATGATCTGCGCGACGATCTGATTGCAAAGGCCGATATTGATGCGGCTCTGGCACGCGCACAATATCCGGATTTTGAAACCTCTCCCGAGGCCCGCGCTGTGATTGCGGAGAGTTTTGAACATGCAACGCTTTCTGAATGCGTCGAAGCACTGGAAAAGGCTGCTGCAAATGGCAGCAAGCCAGCAACGGATATTTTGACTGTTCTTGCTACGCGGTCGCCAACCAGTGTAGCGGTGACATTCCGTCAGATTGCTGATGGTCGGGCGCTTGATCTCGATGATTGTATGCGCATGGAATATCGCATTGCATCACGCATGTTGGCGGGGCACGATTTTTATGAAGGCGTTCGGGCGGTTTTGATCGATAAGGACGGGGCGCCAGTCTGGCAGCCTGCGTCGATTGATGAAGTGAAGCCGGAAACGGTCAACGCGTATTTTGCTAATCTTGGCGAGAGGGAACTGAGCTTTTGATGCGTCAGGATGAGTTGCACCAGCATATCCAACCCAGTGGAACCGAATGGTCTTTCGTATGGTTTATGCGTTTGATCGCTTTGGCTGCGCTTGCGAGCGGTGTTTATTACTGGATTAAGCTGATTGGGGTGCAGCCCGGCTTGTTGTGGCGCTTTGATTTGATGCCATGGCAGTGGCAAACAGCCTGTGTCGCGCTGGCGCTCTTAATGCCCGTTGCGGCGACCGGCCTTTGGATGCGCGCGCCATGGGGACCGGTTTTGTGGGTCGTGGCAGCGCTCGGCGAGATCGCGATCTATTCCGTCTTCGCTCGGCACTTCGAATATCGACCACTGATTGTCGGATTTAATGCGACCTGCATCCTCATTTATGTGGTCTTCCGCATCATGCTGTTTCTGGAAAAGCGACGGCTGTCACGCGTCGGTCTCGCCGTCTGAATTGATGTGCTGGTAACAAAACATTAAGCCTGAAATTGCATTTCGCTTGGTAAGCTACTGTTAAGGCTGACTTTTAAGTCCAATTTTATGCATCTCGTCTAAATTCCTATCCAGACACGGTGAAAACACCGGCTGAACAGGAAAGAGAGCGACCTCACGTAAGGTTGCTCCGACAGAGAGGCAAAAGACATGATCAATGCACAGCACAGAATGGATGCATCTGCTCCGCTTTTGAATCCCGAAGCAGCGCTCCGCACACTTTATCTCGAAGCACTACAGCTCGTTGAGCGTCTGCACCGCCGTCTGCTCGACGTCATCAAGGATGAGTTCGACCGTGCTGGTCGAAGCGACATTAATGCGACGCAAGCGTTGCTTCTGTTCAATATCGGTAATTCTGAGCTAACCGCAGGTGAGTTGCGTTCGCGTGGCTATTATCTGGGCTCAAACGTCTCTTACAATCTGAAAAAGCTTGTTGATATGGGCTTTATCAACCATGAACGTTCAAGCACAGATCGTCGCTCAGTACGGGTTAGTTTGAGCGATAAAGGCAATGAGATTGCGGATCAGGTACAGTCTCTTTACCAGCGTCATATTGCTTCTATTGAGCAAGTTGGCGGTATTCAGGTGGAAGAGTTTACAGCAATGAACCGGTCGTTGCAGCGCCTTGATCGCTTCTGGAATGATAGCATAGCGTATCGACTGTAGTATTTTGTTGCAGAACGGTCACAATTGCGCCGGTTAATACGTTAAACTTTATGATTGTGAGCTATTTAAGCAGTCGCTGCCTTGAATTCTTGGCGGCACGACATGAATAAGCCATAAAAACCGACTTATCCGGTTTAATACAGTGCATAATCGTGAGCTATTTCTGAGTGCTTTGCATTCGGACGCAACGGGTTAGCCTTTGGGACCAAAACAATGACCAAAACCGACAAGAATATGCTGGCTATGAATGTGGGCCGTCGCAGCTTTCTGCGTGGTGCTGCAACTGCTGGTTTGGCCGCTGCCGCATCTGCAATTGCTCCTGCGGCATTTGCCCAGCAGCAACAGGCATTGAATGATATTCTTTCGGCGCCACGCCGCGGCAACTGGGACGACCAGTTTGATGCGCGTGCAACGGGTGGCCAGAAGGTTGCAACCAATCAGCCGGTTATCAGCCAGCAGACGGTCGGAAATCTTCAGTCGGCAATTGCTCAATATGGCGATATTGCCGCTCGTGGTGGCTGGCCGCAGGTTCCGGGCAGTGCAAAGCTGCAGCTTGGCGTCAATGATCCTTCAGTTCAGGCTCTGCGTCAGCGCTTGATCGTTTCGGGCGATTTGCCACGCGAAGCTGGCGTTTCGAGCGCTTATGACACTTATGTTGATGCAGCCGTTAAGCGTTTCCAGTCGCGTCACGGCTTGCCTGCCGACGGCGTCATGGGCCAGTTCACCTATGCCGCCATGAATGTTGATGCGAATACACGCTTCGGCCAGCTGCAGACAAATCTTCAGCGCCTTTCCGGCATGACGCCAGCAAGCCAGACAGAGCAGCGCTTTGTTATGGTCAATATTCCGGCTGCTCGTATTGAGGCCGTGGAAAATGGCAGCGTTTCACAGCGCCATACAGCGGTTGTTGGCAAGATTGATCGTCAGACGCCAATTCTTGATTCCAAGATTCACGAAGTTATTCTCAATCCTTACTGGACGGCTCCGAAGTCGATCATCCAGAAAGATATTATTCCACTGATGCGGAAAAACCCGCAATATCTGGCGAACAACAAGATCCGTCTCTACAATGCGCAGGGTCAGGAAGTTCCGCCGGAAAGCGTTGACTGGAACACCGATGATGCGGTGAAGCTGATGTTCCGTCAGGATCCGGGCAAGATCAACGCCATGTCCTCGACGAAGATCAACTTCCACAACACGCATGCCGTTTACATGCATGACACACCGCAGAAGAGCTATTTTAACAAGTTGATGCGCTTTGATTCGTCAGGTTGCGTCCGCGTGCAGAACGTTCGCGATCTGGATGTATGGCTGTTGAAGAACACGGCTGGCTGGGATCGTCAGAATATCGAAGGTACGATTGCTTCAGGTGTGAATACGCCAATTCAGGTTGCCGATCCTGTGCCGCTGCACTTCGTTTATATCACTGCGTGGTCAACTGGTGACGGTGTGGTGCAGTTCCGCGACGATATCTACAAGATGGACGGTGCGACAGCACTGGCGCTTGGTACCGATATCTGATCTGAAACATCTAGTAAAAAGCCGCCCCAATGCGTTTCGGGTGGCTTTTTTGTTTCTCTTTATGCCTTTGGCACCATCATGCCGCATTTTGGAACATGCTTTTCGCTTTGCGGCCATTGGCCTTGCCATTCGAAGTGTGATACTGCGCCTCATCTCTTAGTGCTACGGCCGGCTAACCCGGAGGGTGTGAAACATGACACAAGCCAATACCGCTTTTTTCAACGCAACTCTTGAAGAGATTGACGCCGATATTTTCGGTGCGATCCGCAACGAACTTGGTCGTCAGCGCCATGAAATTGAGCTGATCGCCTCAGAAAACATTGTTTCGCGTGCGGTGCTTGAAGCACAGGGTTCGATCCTCACCAACAAATACGCTGAAGGTTATCCGGGCAAGCGCTATTATGGCGGCTGCCAGTATGTTGACGTTGTAGAAGAGCTGGCAATCGAACGCGCCAAGAAGCTGTTCGGTGCAGAGTTTGCAAACGTGCAGCCAAACTCCGGCAGCCAGATGAATCAGGCTGTGTTCCTTGCGCTTTTGCAGCCGGGCGACACTTTCATGGGCCTTGACCTCAATTCCGGTGGTCACCTGACACACGGTTCGCCTGTGAACATGTCGGGCAAGTGGTTCAACGTTGTTTCCTATGGCGTTCGTGAAGACGATCATCTTCTCGATATGGAAGAAATCGCGCGCCTTGCACGCGAACATAAGCCAAAGCTCATTCTCGCTGGCGGTACCGCTTATTCGCGTATCTGGGACTGGAAGCGTTTCCGTGAAATCGCTGACGAAGTTGGCGCATATCTGATGGTTGATATGGCTCACATCGCTGGTCTGGTTGCCGGTGGTGTACACCCATCGCCAGTTCCACATGCGCATGTTTGCACCACGACGACTCACAAGTCGCTCCGTGGTCCACGCGGCGGTATGATCCTCACCAACGATCCTGATCTGGCGAAGAAGTTCAATTCGGCTGTCTTCCCGGGCTTGCAGGGCGGACCTCTGATGCACGTGATTGCCGGTAAGGCCGTCGCTTTCGCAGAAGCTCTGAAGCCAGAATTCAAAATCTACGCTCAGAACGTTGTTGATAATGCGCGTGCGCTTTCGGACGAACTGAAGTCGCAGGGCTTGGATATTGTTTCCGGCGGCACTGACAACCACCTGATGCTGGTTGATCTGCGTCCGAAGAATGCAACTGGTAAGCGCGCTGAAGCAGCGCTTGGCCGTGCGAACGTCACCTGTAACAAGAACGGCATTCCTTTCGACCCTGAAAAGCCATTCGTAACCTCCGGTGTTCGTCTTGGTACGCCTGCTGGTACAACACGCGGTTTCGGCAAGGCTGAATTTAAGGAAATCGGCTCGCTGATCGCAGAAGTGCTCGATGGTCTGAAAGTTGCCAACTCCGACGAAGGCAATGCTTCCGTTGAAGCAGCGGTTAAGGCCAAGGTCATTGCGCTGACCGATCGCTTCCCGATGTACGGCTACCAGGGCTAAAACCCTTCAAATTTTGATGAAGCCCCGCTCAACCTTGTTGAGCGGGGCTTTTTCATATCTGTCTCAATTAGGCAGCATTCGCCTGATGGAGTATCATTCAATGGAATCATCTATCCAGTTGAAAGTGTGTCATGCGTTGTCCCTATTGCCAGTCTGAAGATACGCAGGTGAAGGATTCCCGCCCGGCGGAAGACGGAGCGGTTATTCGCAGACGTCGTGTCTGTTCGGTTTGTGGCGGACGCTTCACAACTTTTGAGCGCGTGCAATTGCGCGATCTTATGGTCGTGAAGAAGAGCGGTCGTCGCGTGCCATTTGATCGCGAAAAACTGTCTCGTTCCATTGATGTAGCTTTGCGCAAGCGTGATATTGATGAAGAGCGTATCGAACGCGCAATTTCTGGTATCGTGCGCCAGCTCGAAAGCTCCGGCGAAGCGGAAGTTACGTCAGACGAAATTGGTCGTTTAGCGATGGATGCTCTCAAGGGCGTCGATGACATTGCCTATATCCGCTTTGCTTCTGTTTATCGCAATTTCAGTAAAGCCGTCGATTTCCACAACGTCATTGATGAGTTGACGACGACCGAAACTGAACGCGATCCGGACGCATAAAATGAGCCAAGTGGAATTCCCGCATGCAAATGCGACGCCGGACGATTTGCGCTTTATGGAAGCTGCTATTCGTCTTGCACGGCGCAACAAAGGGCTGACAGGCACAAATCCATCAGTAGGCACCGTCATCGTCAAGGACGGTATAATCGTCGGACGTGGTGTCACGGCCATTGGCGGACGCCCTCATTCAGAGCCGCAGGCACTGGCCGATGCGGGAGAGGCGGCGCGGGGCGCTACGGCTTATGTGACGCTCGAACCATGTGCACATCATGGTCGCACACCACCATGTGCGGAAGCTCTTGTTCAGGCCGATGTAGCGCGCGTGTTTGTTGCTGCGACCGATCCTGACGAAAGAGTAAGCGGCAAAGGCTTTGCGATCCTGCATGACGCGGGCATTGAAGTCGTGCCGGGCATTCTGTCAGATAAGGCTGCTGATGACCTCGCGGGCTATCTGAATCGATCTTCTAAAAAACGTCCGGAAGTGATTCTGAAACTTGCACTTTCTGCCGATGGTTACATCGGCAAAAAAGGTGAGGGGCAGGTCGCAATCACGGGTCCAATTGCGCGTGCGCAGTCGCATATTTTGCGTTCGCAGACGGACGTAATTCTTGTTGGTGTCGAAACGGCCATCGCTGATGACCCTATTTTAAATTGTCGGCTGCCGGGGTTGGAGCAACGCTCGCCAGTTCGCCTTGTTTTGGACAGCGGATTAAAATTGCCGCTTGATTCAAAGCTTATTCGTAGCTCAGACGCTATTCCTTTGTGGCTTGCTTGCTGTGAACATGTGGCGCCTGAGCGACGTTATGAGATGCAGGCGGCAGGGTGTCGCATCATCGCGGCGGAAAGTGATGAAGGTCGCATCGCTTTACCAGAATTGATGGATGACCTTGCTGCACAGGGTATTTCTTCCGTTCTGGTCGAAGGCGGAGCAAGCGTTGCGAGCAGCTTTTTAAAAGAAAATCTGGTCGATCGCGTCGTGCTTTTTCGCTCAGCTGTTGAAATCGGTGCCACGAACGGGGTTGCTGTCACCGATCTGCAATCCCATATCGCTAATGAATTCGCAATTGTGCGCGAGGCGCGATATGGCGACGATGCTTATGCGGAATATGTAAGGAAGACTTGATGTTTACAGGTATTGTCACGGACATTGGCAAGGTTGAACGTATTAAGCCGCTTAATGAAGGTGTGCTGCTGCGGATCGAAACAGCTTACGATCCTGAAACCATCGAACTTGGTGCTTCGATAGCCTGTTCTGGTGTTTGCCTGACCGTCGTGGCGCTGCCAGAAAAAGGCACCAATGCCCGCTGGTTTGAAGTGGAAGCCTGGGAAGAGGCATTGCGCCTCACGACCATTTCAAAATGGGAAAATGGCACCCGCATCAATCTTGAGCGTTCGCTCAAGCTAGGTGACGAAATGGGTGGCCACCTCGTTTCCGGTCACATTGATGGACAGGCGGAAATTGTTGAGCGCAAGGAAGAGGGCGATGCTGTCCGCTTCACTCTGCGTGCGCCGGAAGAACTTGCACCTTTTATCGCCCAGAAAGGCTCTGTCGCACTGGATGGCACATCGCTGACGGTCAACGGCGTCAATGGCAACGAGTTTGACGTTCTGCTCATTCGTCATTCGCTTGAAGTGACGACGTGGGGCGACCGTAAAGCAGGTGACAAGATCAATATTGAGATTGATCAGCTGGCCCGTTACGCAGCAAGGCTTGCGCAATATAAGAAATAAGCTTAGAGCCTAAGAACCCTAAGCTGTTTTTTTGAATTTAGCGTTGACCGCAGGATTTGCGGTCCGCGATTTCTGTCATGGAGTCTCTCATGTCGAAGCACGAGGCGCACGCGCCGCATTTGCTCATTGTTGAAGCGCGTTTCTACGAAGAACTGTCTGATGCGCTTCTTGACGGCGCAAAAGCTGCTCTGGATGCTGCTGGCGCGACCTATGATGTTGTGACGGTTCCTGGGGCGCTTGAAGTACCAGCGACGATTTCTTTCGCGCTTGATGGCGCTGAAAATGGCGGCACGAATTATGATGGCTTTGTTGCTCTCGGCACTGTCATTCGCGGTGAAACCTATCATTTTGATATTGTTGCCAATGAATCCTGCCGCGCTTTGACCGATCTTGCAGTTGAAGAAAGCCTCGCCATCGGCAATGGTATTCTGACTGTTGAGAACGATGAGCAGGCTTGGGTGCGTGCGCGTCGTGAAGACAAGGATAAGGGCGGCTTTGCAGCCCGCGCAGCCCTGACTATGATTGACCTACGTAAGAAATTCGGAGCCTGATACGATGACCGCTTCTTCTGAAGGCCGCACCAGCCCGAATGCACCAAGAGCCGCCAATAAGCGTGGCGTCGCGCGTCTCGCAGCCGTTCAGGCGCTCTATCAGATGGATGTTGCCGGTACAGGCGTCATGGAAGTCGTTGCTGAATATGAAGCCCATCGCCTTGGCAAGGAAGTGGACGGCATGCAGTATCTCGATGCCGACCCGCAATGGTTCCGTGGCATTGTGGCAGGTGTTGTGGAAACACAGCTTGCACTGGATCCGATGATCCATCAGGCATTGACTGAAGATTGGCCGCTTTCCCGTCTTGATTCAACACTGCGTGCGATTTTGCGCGCCGGTGCGTGGGAATTGAAAACCCGTAAAGATGTGCCAACTGCGGTTATCGTCTCGGAATATGTGGATATCGCCAAGGCTTTTTACACCGAAGAAGAGCCGAAGCTCGTCAATGCCGTGCTCGACCGTATCGCTTTCGAGCTTCGTGGCGAAAGCCGTGGAACAAAGCCGCGCGGCAAGTAACAGACATTCCTATTTAGATGAAAAAGGCTGTGAGAAATCGCAGCCTTTTTGCTTTGGTAATTCAATAAACTACGACTTGACGTTTCAACACGTCTTCCGCATGTTGAGCCTGCGGCATTGAGAATGCGCGAATGCAGAAACATCTGCAAACTCTTCGATTGTAAGCAGATGCTTCAAACGTAAAAATCAAGCCGATGAAACCCGGTGAATGGACGGTTTCAGGCACTTCCATGCCGCTATCTCTGGCCCGGGGAGGGGTTTTCGGGCCTTTCATGCGCCGATGTGTGCAGATAATCGCTCCGTGATTGTGAGCGATCTATCTCAACCTGGTGCGCGCTCAATGGGAGTTGGCCTAAATGGGAATCGGAGTTCTTCTTCTCGTCATAGCCTGCGGTGTATTTTCCGTTCTGTTTGCAATATGGGCAACGCGTTCGGTCCTCGCCGCAGATCAGGGTACAGCGCGTATGCAGGAAATTGCTGCTGCAATTCGTGAAGGTGCCGCAGCCTATCTCGCGCGACAGTATACGACGATTGGGCTGGTCGGCATCGTTGTCTTTCTTGCAGTCTGGTATCTGCTCTCTATTTCGGCCGCTATTGGCTTCCTCATCGGTGCAGTCCTGTCCGGTTTGACGGGCTTTATCGGGATGCATGTTTCTGTTCGTGCGAATGTACGAACCGCGCAAGCCGCCTCCCTCAGCCTCGCCGGTGGCCTGGAAATAGCTTTCAAGTCTGGCGCAATCACCGGAATGCTCGTTGCTGGTTTGGCACTGTTGGGCGTGTCGGTTTATTATTTAATTCTGACTGTCTGGCTGGGTTATGCGCCGTCTGATCGTACAGTCATCGATGCGCTTGTGGCGCTCGGTTTTGGTGCGTCGCTGATTTCTATTTTCGCGCGCTTAGGCGGCGGTATCTTTACAAAGGGCGCTGATGTCGGTGGCGATCTTGTCGGTAAGGTCGAGGCAGGCATTCCGGAAGATGATCCACGCAATCCGGCAACCATTGCTGATAATGTCGGCGATAATGTCGGTGACTGCGCGGGCATGGCTGCGGATTTGTTTGAAACTTACGCGGTGACGGTTGTCGCCACGATGGTTCTGGCCGCAATCTTCTTCGCCGGTTCCGATGTGCTTTCAAGCGTGATGCTTTATCCGCTGGCCATCTGTGGCGTTTCCATCCTTACATCGATAGCCGGGACGTTTTTCGTCAAGCTTGGTGTGAATGGCTCGATCATGGGCGCGCTTTATAAAGGGCTGATCGCTACCGGATTGCTGTCTATTGCAGGCCTGGCCGTCGCCAATACACTGACTGTTGGCTGGGGAGAGGTCGGCACTGTTGCAGGCCAAACAATCACCGGCGCCAACCTGTTTATCTGTGGCATCATCGGTTTGATCGTTACCGGCCTGATCGTCGTGATTACTGAATATTATACCGGCACCAACAAACGCCCGGTCAATTCGATTGCGCAGGCGTCTGTGACGGGCCATGGCACCAATGTCATTCAGGGCTTGGCCGTGTCGCTGGAATCAACGGCCTTGCCTGCCATTGTGATTGTTGGTGGTATCATAGGCACGTATCAGCTTGCTGGACTGTTCGGCACCGCAATTGCCGTTACAGCTATGCTTGGTATTGCTGGTATGATTGTAGCTCTCGATGCTTTTGGTCCGGTGACGGATAATGCGGGCGGCATTGCCGAAATGGCAGGCCTTGATCCGGAAGTGCGCAAATCCACTGATGCGTTGGATGCCGTGGGCAACACGACGAAGGCGGTTACGAAGGGCTATGCGATTGGCTCTGCCGGCCTAGGTGCATTGGTGCTGTTTGCTGCCTATTCCAATGATCTGTCCTATTTCGCCGCCAATGGACAAACCTATCCCTATTTCGCAGATATGGGGCCGGTATCGTTTGAGCTGTCCAATCCATATGTCGTGGCAGGTCTGATTTTTGGTGGCCTTATTCCATACCTTTTTGGCGGTATGGCAATGACAGCTGTTGGACGTGCAGGCGGTGCCGTTGTGCAGGAAGTACGCCGTCAGTTTCGCGAAAAGCCGGGCATTATGACTGGCAAAGATCGCCCGGATTATGCGCGTGCAGTCGATCTGCTCACCAAAGCGGCTATCCGGGAAATGATTATTCCGTCGCTGCTTCCGGTTCTGGCTCCAATTGTCGTCTATTTTGGTGTTCTGCTCATCTCAGGCTCCAAAGCTGCGGCTTTTGCAGCGCTCGGCGCGTCGCTTTTGGGCGTTATCATCAACGGATTGTTTGTGGCCATATCCATGACATCGGGTGGTGGCGCATGGGATAATGCCAAGAAAAGCTTTGAAGATGGCTTCACAGACGCCGATGGCGTTAAGCATCTCAAAGGTTCTGAAGCACACAAGGCTTCCGTAACAGGCGATACCGTGGGTGACCCTTATAAGGATACCGCTGGTCCTGCCGTTAATCCCGCAATTAAGATCACCAACATTGTGGCACTTTTGCTGCTCGCAGTGCTTGCGCATTCCGCTTGATATAAAGCCAATAAAAAACCCGCCGTAAGGCGGGTTTTTTGTGATCGTTTTGCAGAATTAGTTGTTTCCGCCAGCTGTCATGCCGCCCGGAAGCGACGTTGGAGCCTTGGCAACACCCTGAATGATCTGGCCAATGAATGTCTGATCCTTACCGCCGGTCGGCGTCGTACGGGACACAAAATCAAAGACCTTGCCATCCTGAAGACCGTAATTGGCGATATGATGAACCTTGCCGTCCTTATCGAAGTAAACCGCAAGGATATTGCGATCGACAATTTTCGGCTTCATGAACTGGGCTGCACGGTAGCGCTTCTGCGAAATGTAATAGAACACTTCGTTGTCGAAGGTTGCCGTCGTCGATGGCGTTCCGAGAGCCAGAAGCACTTGCTCACGGCTGGAACCAACCGGAACCGAATCGAGCGCATCCTGATCAAGCACGTAACCCTCTGTGATCGTTTCCGACGGGTTTAGCGTGGATGCAGTGTTGCATCCGGCAAGAGCCGCCGAAAAGAGAATTGCTGTGCCTGCGAGAAGGGCACGCTGTTTGCGTGCGCTTGGGAAAATTCGCTGCAACAAAGACCTCTCCATACATTCTATATCAGCGCGGCACTTTCGCCGTCAGGAGAACTTCGGTAAACCACCTTGCTTCTGGATGCAACAAGTACGGTCGTATACGAATGATTCTTCGACTTTTTCGCCGCAAAAACAAAGCAAATGAGACAGTTGTGCTTCGCGTTTACGAGACGATCGTGGCGGCGGCGCGGCAAAAGCGATTTTATTCACAATTTCAGGTGCCTGATACACCATTGGGGCGCTATGAAATGCTTTCAGTTCATATTTTTCTAGTCCTTCATCGTATGAAGGGCGAAAATTCGGCGCTGATGCCGCTTGCACAGGACATCGCGGACGAGTTTTTCAAGGATGTCGACCATTCCTTGCGAGAATTGGGAATCGGTGATCAGGGCGTTCCGAAGCGGATGAAGAAGCTCGCTCGGATGTTTTACGGCCGCGTCAGTTCTTACGGAACGGCACTGGATAATAATGACGAAGAGGCATTGGCAGCGGCTCTGACAAGAAATATTCAGCCTGATCTCGAATTATGGCCGCATTCTCACCATTTGAGTGCGTATGTGTTCGCGTGCCGGGATTTGCTTGCAAAAACCGATGACAGCGTTTTGGCAGCAGGTGATGTTTCCTTTATGAATGTCGACGACATGGCGCTATCGCCAACTGATACGAAGAAAAAGGCTGAGAATAATGACTGATAAACCGGCACTGACTTATCCCGTTCCGGTTCTGCATCTCCCCCACAAGGGTTTGACGGTGAAGATAGGGACGAATGAAAAGGAAAGAGTGGCATTGGCTGATGAGCACGGCCTTGTGTCGGTTAAATCTTTTGATGCCGAATTCTTGCTGACGCCTTGGAAAAAGCGTGGCATCCGCATTCGCGGAACGATCAAAGCAGACGTAGTGCAGTCATGTGTGGCAACGCTTGAACCACTGGATGCAATTATTGACGAGCAGGTCGATACGATTTTTGTGCCTGAGGATTCCCGCCTCGCTAAAATCCAGCTTGATGAGAGTGGTGAATTGCTGCTCGATGCGGAAGGCGCAGATATTCCAGAGACATTTGTTGGCGATAAAATTGATTTGGGCGCTGTCGCGGAAGAGTTTTTTGAGCTGGCCCTTGATCCTTACCCGCGCAAACCGGGACTGCCAGATGAGGCGGAGCCAGTGATTTTTGGTGATGTGGATGAGGAAGATAAGCCTGATTCGCCTTTCGCAAAGCTATCAGACTGGTCTAAGAAGCCGTGATTTAACGGGTGCTTGATAGAATCTGGTTGTGCATGACCGGAAAAACACTATTTTCGCGGAAAAGCTCTCTGTTTTTAAAATGCAGATTTGGGGCAAGGGATCGCACAGGATTAATCAAGAGTGATAAAAATTTCGATTGACGCCATGGGCGGTGATTTTGGCCCTGAAGTGGTCATCCCAGGTGCGGCGAAGGCGCTTGAGCGTCATCCTGATATCCGGTTTATTTTCTTTGGTTTGGCCGGACAGGTCGAGCCTGTATTGGCACGTTATCCGAAACTTCAGGCCGTATCCGAGTTCCGCGCCAGTGAAGTGGCCGTCAAAATGGATGACAAGCCTAGTCAGGCGTTGCGCGCTGGTCGTGGCAAGTCGTCGATGTGGCAGGCTATCGAAGCCGTAAAAACCGGCGATGCAGATGTGTGTGTGTCTGCGGGCAATACCGGCGCGCTGATGGCTATGTCGAAATTCTGCCTGCGTATGCTCTCCGATGTTGAGCGACCTGCCATTGCTGCGATTTGGCCGACCTTGAAGGGCGAATGCATTGTGCTGGACGTCGGCGCGACCATTGGTGCGGATGCACGTCAATTGGTGGACTATGCAGTGATGGGTGCTGGCATGGCGCGGGCACTCTTTGAAATTCGCAAGCCGACTGTTGGGCTTCTGAATGTCGGCACCGAAGAAGTCAAAGGCCTCGACGAAGTAAAGCAAGCAGCGCAGATTCTGCGCGATATGCCGCTTGATGGCTTGCAGTATAAGGGTTTTGTCGAAGGAAATGACATTGGCAATGGTGCCGTGGATGTGGTGGTGACAGAAGGTTTTACGGGCAATATTGCGCTCAAGACCGCTGAAGGCACTGCTCGGCAAATGGGTACATTGCTGCGTCAGGCCATGAGCCGCACACTGCTTTCAAAAATCGGCTATATCTTTGCTAAGGGCGCATTTGATCGCATCCGCGAAAAAATGGATCCGAATAAGGTCAATGGCGGCGTATTGCTTGGCATGAGCGGCGTTGTTATCAAAAGCCATGGGAGCGCGACTGCCGAAGGTTTCTGTTCAGCGATCGAAGTTGGCTATGACATGGTTCGCAACAAGCTGCTCGAAAAAATCGAAGTCGATCTAGCGCATTTCCACCACAGTCATCCGCAAACTGCGTCGAATGATGGTAGTGAAAGCACAAAATAATAATAGGCCTCGCTAGGGGGCACGAATTCTGACCGGCAGAAAAGCCTGCTACGGTCACGCAGGACAGGAAAAATAACGATGATAAGATCTGTCGTAAGAGGTATTGGTTCGGCATTGCCTGAGCGGATCATGAAGAACTCCGACTTCGCGGGCGTGATTGAAACCTCCGACGAATGGATTGTTCAGCGCACAGGTATTCGTCAGCGTCACATTGCGGGCGAGGGCGAAACAACTGTATCGCTCGGTGCCGCAGCAGCGCGCGCCGCACTTGAAAATGCCGGTATCGAGGCGTCTGATATTGATCTCGTGCTCGTGGCAACATCGACGCCGAACCATACATTTCCAGCCAGTGCTGTTGAAATTCAGCGGGAGCTGGGAATTACCACAGGCTTCGCGTTTGATCTGCAGGCCGTTTGCAGTGGTTTCATTTACGCCATAACTACGGCGGATCTTTATATCCGCGGCGGTCTGGCGAAGCGTGTTCTGGTTATCGGCGCAGAAACATTCTCGCGTATTCTCGATTGGAATGATCGCACAACCTGCGTGCTGTTTGGTGATGGTGCGGGTGCACTCGTGCTTGAGTCGGCAGAGGGCAAAGGCCTGACGTCTGATCGCGGTATTCTGACAGCGAATCTCCGTTCGGATGGCAATCACAAAGAAAAGCTTTTTGTTGATGGCGGACCATCGACCACGCAAACTGTTGGCCATCTGCGAATGGAAGGCCGTGAAGTTTTCAAGCATGCTGTGGGCATGATCACGGATGTGATTGAGGCTTCTTTTGCAGAAACCGGACTGACAGCTGAGGATATTGATTGGTTTGTGCCGCATCAGGCCAACAAGCGTATCATCGACGCATCCGCTAAAAAACTGAATATCGCCGAGGAAAAGGTGGTTATCACCGTGGATCGCCACGGAAATACCTCCGCAGCCTCGGTTCCGCTGGCGCTTGCAACGGCTGTTGCGGACGGGCGGATTAAGAAGGGCGACCTCGTTCTTTTGGAAGCTATGGGCGGCGGATTTACATGGGGCGCAGTTCTATTGCGCTGGTAATTAGAAAATTGATAGGCCGCGAGGAAACTCGCGGCTTGACCGAACCACTTTTATTTGTGTAACCTCCTGTCACTTAAGGATATTATCTGTTCAAACACTAACCAGGCAGGTTCGGTTATGGGAGGTAAGACGGTCACACGTGCTGATCTGGCAGAGGCTGTTTATCGTAAGGTAGGCCTGTCCAGAACAGAATCGGCGGCTCTGGTCGAGATGATCCTCGATGAGGTCTGTGACGCTATCGTAAACGGGGAAACCGTGAAACTGTCGTCCTTTGCGACATTTCAGGTCCGTGACAAGAATGAACGTATCGGCCGTAATCCGAAGACGGGTGAAGAAGTTCCAATTCTTCCGCGCCGCGTGATGACATTCAAGGCTTCCAACGTTCTGAAGCAGCGCATTTTGCAAGAACATCAGAAGCGCAGCGCAAAAAGCGCTAAGTAAAAATTCAGATTAGTTTGCACTAGAGCAGTTTCATGAGTTCAGCCGCCCGTTTCGATGGGCGGCTTTTTTATTTCACCATTGAAGCGAGGTGAGACTTTCTACTATCAACAATCTAATTGCGTATTTCCTGTTATTCTGAAGAGGTGCTTATCAGTTCCTGATATTATATATTCCTTATTAAGGCTGAGTCGGGTCGCTAATATGAGACGCCGAGAAATTGGGGCTTTTCGTCGGTTTTTTTTATGATAAACGCCGTTGGATTATTGTGATATTATGGCACGTACTGATTGAAGTACTGATTGCCATTTGAACTATCTGGACTGGCAGGGGAGGCTTTGAGGCTCACCAAACCACTGGAAAGGCAAGCAGATGGATAAAAGCCCTGACGCATTCAGGACGATTAGCGAAGTTGCAGAGGATCTTGATCTTCCGCAGCATGTTCTGCGTTTTTGGGAAACGCGTTTTACCCAGATTAAGCCTATGAAGCGTGGCGGTGGGCGACGCTATTATCGCCCGCTCGATGTTGAATTGCTTAAAGGTATTCGGCATCTGCTTTATGATCAGGGTTATACGATCAAAGGCGTGCAGCGCCTTCTGCGCGAAAATAATGCGCAATTCATAATTGCGCTCGGTAATGGCGATGTGCAGGCTATCGATGCTATTACACGCCAGAAGCAGGCAGCCGCTGAAAAGCAGGCAATGGAAAATGCTGCTGATAACGAAATGGCATTGCCGAACGGCATTAAGGCACCGCAGCCAGCGCGCAAGCTATTTGGCCTCTTGAAGGGCGAAGAAGACGGCCCGATTGGTGCTGACGGTAAACGAGCATCCAAGGACAATAGAAGTCTTTTGCAGGAAGCGCTATTTGACCTTCTTGAATGCAAGCGACTTTTGGATCAGGTTCGCTGATATCGGATAAAAAGGGAGGCATTTGCCTCCCTTTTTATGTTTTAGGTCGACGACAGCTTTAGTCCGATTATACCTGCAAGGATAAGCATTACGCTGGCGATACGGAAAAAGCTCGCCGCTTCACCGAGAATGAAAATTCCCACCAAAAACGCACCAACAGCACCAATCCCGGTCCAGATGGCATAAGCAGTGCCTAATGGAAGGGTTCGCATTGCAATAGAAAGCAGTGCGAAGCTGCCTATCATCGTCACAATAGTTATGACGCTGGGGGTGAGGACCGAAAATCCCTCAGATTTTTTCATGAAATAGGCCCATATGACTTCAAGGCCTCCAGCTATTGCCAGATAAATCCATGCCATTTTATTTTGCTCCTTGGATATGGGCCGTCCCATGATTGAAATATCGAAAGGTCGTCCTTTCGAGATAAAAATCCATTTTAATGTGAAGGATGCAGAGCATCATTGAGATACATGCAGCTCAGCATTGTGAAGACATAAGCTTGGATCACTGCCATCAACAGTTCAAGTGCTGTCAGCGCAACAGTCATCGCGAGAGGCAGAATTGAAGACAGCAAGCCCATTGTTCCCAGACTGCCTAAGCCAACGACGAAGCCTGCAAACACTTTCAGCGTGATGTGTCCCGCCAACATAACTGCAAACAACCGCACGGAATGACTGATTGGTCGTGAAATATAGGACATCAGTTCAATTGGCACGATGATCGGCGCAAGAATTGCGGGGACTCCCGCTGGCATAAACAGTCTGAAGAACTTGAAGCCGTGTTTAAATAAGCCGTAAATCGTCACCGTTAGAAACACCAGCATTGCCAGTGCAAATGTCACGATGAGCTGACTTGTGACTGTAAATGCGTAAGGAAACATGCCGATCAGGTTTGCGGCCAGAATGAACATGAAAAGCGAGAATACCAATGGGAAAAACTTCATCCCATGCTGTCCGGCATTCTCGCGAATTGTCTGCGAAACAAATTCGTAAAGCATTTCGGCTGAAGATTGCAGACGTCCCGGTACAACTTTACTGCGGCGTGAAGCAATAAACAAAAAACCTGCGGCAATCGTGACAGTCAGCAGCATATAGAGTGCAGAATTTGTGAAAGCGATCTGCTGGCCGCCTAGTGTGCCAAGCTCGACAATAGGTTTGATCGCGAATTGTTCTATAGGTCCAGCCACGGAACACCCCTTAATGGGGCCGTCCCCTATGCGAACACAGACGCGGGTCGTCCCGCGCACGTTTCAGATAGCTATGTTTTTTGCGGCTGACAAGTGTGGTGTCATCTCCGATCTACGAAAACTTGATTAAGCTGCACTGGATCGACCCGCCATTTACGCTATTCTAACGGACACCTAACAATTTGGAGACTGACCAATGGCACTTTCACGACGAAATTTTATTGTCGCTGCTTCCGCCGCAAGCGGTGGAATGGCTTTGGCCCCCTTCAAAAGTGATGAAGCGAAAGCAGAAACTGCGTTGTCCAAAATTGAGAACCCAGGTTTTCATCGCTTCCAGTTTGGTGATTTTGAAATAACGACGCTGTCAGACGGGCGACGGGCAGGCGAGGCACCTGAGAAGACTTATGCCATAAACCAAGATCCAAAGGATGTTGCAGCGCTGCTCGAAGAAAATCTTCTGCCGACAGATCGCTTTGTAAACAGCTTCACTCCGGTTCTGATCAATACAGGCAAAGAACTTGTTTTGTTCGATACCGGGATGGGGGCAGGCGCTCGTGAGGCAGGGCAGGGCAAGCTTATCAGCGCACTTGAGGCTTCGGGCTATAAGGCGGATGATGTATCGCTCGTTGTACTCAGCCATTTCCACCCTGATCATATTGGCGGGCTGATTGAAGACGGTAAACCAGCTTTTGCCAATGCGCGTTACGCGGCTGGTCAGAAAGAATATGACTTCTGGACAGATCCAGCACGGCTTGAAACGCCAGCAAAAGGTGTCGCCCAACTGGTCGATAAGAACGTGAAGCCTCTGGCCGAAAAGATAACCTTTATCGATGATGGCAAGGATGTTTTGTCGGGCATTCAGGCTGTCGGAGCTTACGGTCACACGCCGGGGCATCTGGCTTTCCGCGTTGAATCAGGTGGAAAGTCGTTAATGCTTATTTCCGATACAGCAAATCACTCGGTCATCACCCTGCAGCGTCCAGACTGGCATGTTTCCTTTGATATCGACAAGGAAATGGCGGCTGAAACCCGTAAGCGCATGTTCGATATGATTGCGACGGATAAGCTTCCATTTATTGGCTATCACATGCCGTTTCCATCGCTTGCATATTTGCAACGCGATGGTGAAGGCTATCGTTATGTGCCTGAAACTTATCAAATTCGAACCACATAAGACGCTCAGCGAGTGGTGCGCGGGCATTCGTTTTGGATAATCATCAAAATAGACCTTGCACCACAAGCCTTTATATCATAGGGCTTTTTCATGGTCCGGAGCGTAGCGCAGCCCGGTAGCGCACTTGACTGGGGGTCAAGGGGGCGCAGGTTCAAATCCTGTCGCTCCGACCAAACAAATCAACGGGTTAGATCGGTTTTTAGTCTTGCCTGTTCTGGTTTTCCTCTCTCGGGGTAACTGGTGGGGTAACGAATAAATCCTACCCAGCCCGTTTGAAATAATCTGTTAAAAACAAAAAAAAGCCCCGCCCGGCGATTAACCGGACGGGGCTTTTCTATTCTTCTTTAACTTTGAGCTTGCGCGCAATCACGCCGAAGACAATGTCGGAAATCCACATTGCTATTACGCCGACCATAAACGCCGTTGCATTATGCACGGCGACACTTTCCGGACCGGAAGGGACCGGAAAATTGAAGTGATGCGCGTAATGCATAATCGGCGTTGTCAGATAAGCTGCGGCGAGTGCTCCGCAGATTGGGGATATAAAAACCTCGCGTAGCTTGAATTGCTTTCGTGAAAGCGCTCGCAGAAAGCCGCCTGCCGTTCCCGCAATTATGAAGTTCGGATTTAAGCCGAGGTTTGAAAGAAAATCATGCAGGCTCATTGCACCACGCCTTTCGTGCGGCATTGTTTCCGCGTATCTCGATGCGCGTTTGTGTCGTGTCATTCTGGCTTGACGAGATCGGCAGCCAGACCGGGCAAACCGACTTTTCCGCCACATTTGAGTTAGTCCCTTGTCCACTCGTCATCGAGCATCCCGCTACGAGCATCGCGTTCAGCATCAGAACGAGCGCTGGAAGCCTTGCCGACTGTTTCAATATTGCGCTCATAGCCTTTGACCTTCCCCTCTAAATCTTCTGCTTTTTGGGCCTTTTTTCCCATCGAGAAGAATTTAAGCGCTGCGGCGATTGCTACGGCCGCCCCGCTAAATAGCCACAATAAAAAGCTGCTCATTGCTCACCGCCTGCGGAGAGCCTCGGTTCGACGAGATCGGTAATCCGATCGTCTGTTAGCTTGAAGAACTTCACCGCATCGGGAACCGACGAGCGAACGTATCGAATTGCGGTCTGCCTGCCGCCACCTCTCGCAAGAGCGAGGCGGGCGGCATTTTCAAGAGCAGATTGTAAAGCGTCACGGTGCTTTGCTTCGATCGCGATCCCCGTCCACTCCGTCACTTTCTTTAATAAAAAGCCGAGAGCGATAGCGATTGCCGTCGCAATAATATCGAAGATAATCGGGCTTATACTATCGAACGCCTGCTCGACGTAGGGATCGACGCCATTAGCCGAAGCACCTGACACAGCAACAAATGTTGCAATCAGCGACAATGTAAAAAGCGATATGAACGCTACAAGAAGTTGTTTTGTCTTGTTCATGACTGCCTCACAGGTACGATTTGACAAGAGCGCGGAAGGCGTCGCCAACTTTCCGAGCAGTGTTGAGGGCCGGGTCGAAAGGGAGGATCGCAATGTCCCATTTTCCTCGCTGCGTTATGCCGAGAGTTCCTTGCACTTCCGCATGGGAGAGAACCGTTTCCGGGGTAACTGCGATTGAGTAACGCCGACATAGTTGCGCAACAGCTTTTGCAGCTGCGTCAAACTGCTTTGCTGTTATCGGGTATTTGCCCGCATTGAACGGCCGCTCGATCGCCCCCGCCATTCCGCAAAGGGAAACGCCTATCGAGCCGGAGTTGCAATTCAGTGTATGGGCCGCATATCCGGGCTTAACCGGCGACTGGTTGAGATCGATCGAAGGTACGCCGCGAATGAGTGAACCGTCACTTTCGACGAGAATGTGATAGTGAGTTCTATCGAAGTCCGTCGCCTTGTTTGCCCCGGCGGTCCAGTGAAGGATAATGCGGGCCATTGATGCGCTTGGAAGCCATGATGCGGGGATCGTTCCCGAGGTTCCGGAAGGCGCGCCCTCGGGCTGATTTGCAGCGGAGAGCGCGTCTAGCGCGCTACTCATTGCCCCGATTGTTTTAGGTCCGATCTTTCCGTCCGCAATCCCGGCACTAAACCCGAGCGAGTTAAGCCGAACTTGGATTTCTTTTAACGTGGTCATTTCCGCTCCAAACAAAAAAAGGGCCGCGAAAGCGACCCTTTGAAACGTTGTGTGAGATTGATTTACGGGGCGGCATTCCAGCCGCCGCCACCTCCCATGTCCGGCATGGGTGGCGATTTTGATTTTGAACGTTTCCCCTTTCGGCTTTTGTTCGACTTCTTACGACTGTCTTTCCCGGCTTCGCCTTGAGGCTGTTTGAGATCGAGCCGCGTTACCCACCCTGTCGAGCGAGAGAAATCTTGTTGAACGGTATCAATTCGATAGGTTCCGTCGATGCCTGGCCTTGAGCCTTCGAGGATAACCGAACCCTCCGGCTGCGCGTCGGAGTTGCCGTCGATCGTTATCGATCCTTCGCCTTTGCCGCGTTCGCTATCAGTCTTTCGGCTTTCCGACGCCCGCTTCGCTTCGTCCTGATCTCCGGCCGGGTAACGGCTGGTAAACTCGGCGTCGGCGTTGTCATCCTCAATCTCAACTTCTTCGGTTTTCCAAGTACCCGTTTTCGTATCGTAATAGCGGGTCTTTGCCTTTGAATACCGAGGCCGCCCCGTTACCGGAGCAATGTCCCACGAGATTAGATTGTCGCCGTAAGTCGCCCGGACAGTAGCAAGCTCTTTTCCTCCGGCGGATCGGCCGCCGTTGCGCTTGGCAAAAATTGCAACGTCATTTGATATTTTGAACGTAGCCCCGGTTTCGCGCGCGAGCCGCTCTCCGAAGTGGATAAAGCTTTCACCCTGCATCGCCCAATAAGGACGAGATATTTCCGCAAGCTCTTTATCGACACGAACCGTCTCAATACCGGCCAACTTTGCGGCCTCTCCGAAAACGTCTCCGAGCTTTTTGTTATCCCAATGCTTTTGCTTCTGCTCTTTCGCTTTGCCTTGTGCGTCAAAGCCTTTTCCGGAAATCGAAAGCATTCGGCCGCCCGACCGGGAGCCGGTCGAGCGGACTTCATCCACAACGCCGCGAAAGGCAACGGCCGCACCCGTATCGTTAGACCCGAGCGAGATCGAGATTACCGCACCTTCTGACGGGAGAAGAATAACGCCGTCGCTATCGTCGAGATCAATCCGACACGTATCGCTTGAAGCCCCGGCTTTGTCAGTGATGCTTAAATTTGTGAGACGAGGGAGGAGCGCACTCGAAATATCCTGCCCGTCAACCATGACGATGCAAGTCGTTTTTTTAACAATTGCATTCATGGCTTAATCCCAAAGATGAACGATATTGCGCTCTTTCTTTTGAAGCTCTGGCGCATCTATCGGGAAGCGGATCGCGGTCCCAACCGGAATGAATACGCCAAGGTCAGCAAGCCCCGGATTGAGATCAAGGACGCGCTCAATAAATCCGCTACTCTGCTTTTTGAACCTTCGCCAAATAAGCAAAGAAAGGGTTATTGCCTCGCCCTTAACAATAATGGTTTCAATGCTGTTTTGGTTTGTCATCCGAGCATACCTATAACCGTGGCAAAGAAATCCGCATCTTGCGGAGCGTCCGCTCTCTGTAGCGAAATCTCGACGTCAATAGTCTGGCCCACACCTTGAGCGTTGAGATAGCCGCTTGTCGCGCCAACGTTGCTAACGACAAACCAGCCGAGCGGAGTTCCGTCGCCGCGCATGAGATATTGTGGAATGCCGCTGCGACGGATTGTTTGAAGCTGTTCAAGCGAGTTAAGGCCGCCGAGTTTTGCCGGAAAGAGCTTTACAGAAATTGTAAAGTTTTCGGCCGCCTCGCCGACAAATTCGAGAGGAGGGCGACGTCCCATAACGGGTTTTTCAACGTAATCGCCGCCGCTCTCGCTTCCAGTGCCTACCGGGTTGAAGGGCCAAACCTCAAACCGTAACGCTCCGAAAACCATCAACATTATTCAACTCCTATGTCAGCATGCACGCCGGAGATTGCGGACATATCGAGACGAGGCTTGATCGTCGGCGTAAGGGTTGTCGAGAGTATCGCTTGAAGATCGGCGACGAGTTGAGCGGCCTTCGCCTTTGCTTCAATGGCTTGCTGCGCAAAGGCAGAGTTGAAGCCGCCCATTGTTTCATTTGCGGCCGAAGCGCCGACCGATGGATCGCCTTGAGGAGCAAGAGCTTTCGCATCGGCTTCGAGCATTGCTCTCTGCGTTTGCAAAGCGTCTCTTTCCGGGTTTGGCATATCACGCATAGCCGGATGCGTGTTTTTGCTTATCTGCTCAAGCCGAGCATCTATTGCCGCTTGGCGCTCAAGAACGTAAGCCAGTTCGCCCGCCGTGGCAGCCGACGAACTAGTGCCGCTCGCGCCTGTCTTTTCATTATCGAGGCCAAGCCACGAGCGGGGCGTTCCGATATTTTTCTCAAGCCATTCATTCCAGCCGTCTGAACGTTTCGAGTTGGCTTCGACAAAAGCTTTAAACTCTTTTTCGTCGGTCGGGATTGCCGAGACGGCTTCATATGCAAGATAGCCGCCGAGCAAACCACGGCCCAAGACCCCCAAAGCTCCAACACCACGACCGCCACTCGTTGCAGCGCCAGCCGCTGCCCCGGCTGCCGCCGAACTTGCTCCTCCGGTAGCCGCTGCGGCCCCGCCAGCGGCTGCGGCTCCTCCGACCCCCATCGCAGCGGCTGCAACGCCGAGCGTTCCTTTCCCTAGGGCTACAGCAAGGCGCATAATCCCGACGAGCGAAAGAAAGAATGAGAGAACGCCACCGCCCACGATAGCAATCGGGCCGAGAGCGCCAGCAATCAGGAGGGCATAGGTTCCAAACTCGAGCATCTTCGGACTGCTCTCGGCCAGAGACTTTAATCCGTCCGCAGCCCATTTGAAGGCTTCCGAAGCCGTTTTAAGGACGCCTGCCTCCGCAATGGCGACAAAGAGGTTTTCGAGAGAAGCCTCCATTTCCGCCCAATCGCCGACAATCCCTTTCATCATGGTTTTTGCCATGCGATCGGTTGCGCCTTTGGCACCGTTTTCGACGTCTGTAAGCGCCTTATCGAGATCGCCCGCGAGAAGCGTTATTAATCGCGCGCCCTGCCGCGCGTCGAATATTCGGGCAATATCGCCAAGGTCCGCACCCTTTTCCCGAAGCGCGCGAATAAAACCGAAGAAATCGACTTCGGACCCTGCGGCCGTCAAAACGTCTGTTATCGTTTCGGCGAGTTTGGATTTATCGACTGCGGAGCCGTCCCCACCAATAATCGAAGTGAGACGCTCGGTTAGCTTCGCGAGGGAACCGTTTACTTTCTTGTCGTTTAATACCTGCTCGATTTGCTTTGCATAAGAACTCGCGTCGATGCCATCGACGGCAAGGGATGAAACAACGTCCATCGCGCTAATCTGTCGTCCGCCCTTCACGAACTTTGTAATATCGATATTCATCCGCGAAAGGGCCGCGATCATCGGCTTTGTAGGCCGAACCATCCGGACAAGGGCGGATCGCATGGCGACGCCTGCCTCGCTGGCACGGATACCGTTTCGAGCCATAACCATCGATGCGGCCGCAACTTCTTCGATCGACATACCCGCAGCGGCAGCCATAGGGCCGACATACTTAAAAGTCTCGCCCATCATACGAACGTCAGTATTTGAGTTCGATGAGGAGTAGGCGAGGGCATCGTTTACCCGCGTCAAACTTTCATTTGCCTGCTCAACCGTCTTCATAGGCAAGCGCATTGCCGTCAGAATGTTGGTGGCAATGTCTGCGCTTTCCTTGATCGCAATATCGCCCGCAAGGGACAGATTAAGCATTCCTTTCATGGAACCCATGATCTGATCGTACTTGAACCCGGCGCGGCCGAGTTCGTAAGCGCCTTTCATAATCTCGGAATTTGTCGCCGGGAAAAGTTCATTGAGTTCTTTTGCGTAATTCTGGATCGTCTTGCGCTGGACGTCGGTAACATCGGTAACAGCCTGCAAGGCATTCGACGTTTTCTCGAAATCATAAACCGCACGTCCGCCGAAGAACGCGAGGAAACCGGCGGGCATTGAAAGCCCGGTTGTCATACCGTTAATGTCTTTGCGCAGACGAGACGACGCTTTCCCGACGTCAGTAACCATTGTGTTAACCGCGCCGCCGATTGCTAGACGGCGGGCGTTTGTACTATCGACCGCGTTTCCTATGCCACGGATCGAGTTTGCAGCGGCGCGCGCGGGTGCGGTAACGGCGTCGATCAAGCGCACCGTTAAAACTGATGTCAGGTTAGCCATTTAAATACGCCTCTGCGGAAGTTTTGATGCTGTCTCAAGCCAGTCGACAAGCTCCTCGATTGTGAGATCGAGAAAGAATGTTAGGGGCGTACCGGTAGCATTGGCCGCGAGAGCAATTACTCGCCGCCAGTCTGCTCCTCGCCACGCCCCCGAGCTTCCCCCGTCGAAAGAGCCTTACTTGCGATCTCTTGAAGGTCTTCAACATCGAGTAATCCGGCATTGTCACCAAGACCCGCCAAACAGGCAGCGATCGCGATCATTGCCGAGAAAACGTTACTGCCCGGCGGAGTGATTTTGGCCCCGATTGCGTCAAGCTCTGGCTCGGTCCCTGTGACTTTTGCCGCCGCTTCGGCAAATGCGATCTGTTTTGCCACTTCGGCATTTGACGAATAGAACGTCATCAGGTCAGCGACCTGATCGCCAATAGCAACCATGTCTCCGCCGGTTGGGCGGCGAATAGATACCGATGAGATAGTCGAGCCGTTGACGTCAATCGGATATTTCAGTGTATGGGTTTTCTTGTTCATGGCCTTACCTTAGAAAAAAAGCCCGCCGAAATGGCGGGCATATAGGTCTTCAGTGAAGCGGCTTAAGTGCCGTTGCTGATGCGAAGAATATTATTGAAGTCAGGATCGGGATCGACGCCACCGATGCGGAGGGTATTCGTGAAGAAATCCCAATAAAGTTCTTCCGAACCATTGAAGAAAAGCTCGTAATGCAAAACTTCATTGATGCCGTATTCGTGGCCCATTGCTTCGCCGCGAGTAAAAGCGTCAGGAGAAACTCTCCCGAGACGGCCTTCAATTATTGCCTTAGCTTCAAGAGCTTTTCCAGTTTTCTTGTCACGGATCACGCCGTAGGCCGTGAAATTCTTTCGCTCTTTAGAACCGAGGCCGAAATTCCGCATGAGCGGAACGTCCCAACCTTTGAGCTTGAAAGTCGGCTCTAGCTTTTCAACGACGTTCATACCAAATTCAACGCCAGCTTTTGCGCCGCCCGGAGTATGATCGACCTGCGTTTCCTGCAAGTCCGGAAGCTTCAATTCTTCCAACGTCAGGAATTTGGAATTTTTCGGGTCGTGGTCGCCGACGAAAAGGTTTGCGGCTTCCATCAGGTAGATATTTGACATGGCGATTTTTCCCTGAAAATCGAAAGAGGAAGGAGGCGGCCGAAGCCGCCCCGCGAACCGGGTTAAGCGTCAAAGCTTGTCAGAAGGTCATTCAACAAGTCATCGAGAGCCGGGCGATAGCGCGCTGACTGGATGCCGATATAACGCAAGACCGGAGGTTCCTCCGCCTTGAAGGAAACGGTAAACCGGCCGAGACGTAGTTGCTCCGGACTGTTGACAGAGCGAGCGAAGTTGACGCGGAAGCCGAGAAGGTCGTTGGCCGCCTGAATGTCGCGCAGTCCGCCTGTCATCGTCGCGAGAATATCCTCGATAGTCCCCCGGTCGATATTGCGACGGCCAAGGAAATAACGGAGCGTTTTGATAAACATCAAATGGATATAATCGCGGCCACGCACCTGATTATAGAAGGTCCATAGCGGGTCTTCGGAACAAGTATCGGTTCCTACGAATACGAACCCACCGTCTGCGAGTGCGCCGTCTGTGCTTTCGCCTCGGACGATAATTCCGATATTCTTCGAAAGAAGCTGCTGGCCCTCGGTTGCGCCGTCAAGGATCGAGAACTCAATCGGGCGAGACGGCCCGACAATCCCGTAAACCGGCTGGTTAGCCCATGAATGGAACGGCCGACCTTGGAACTCATGATCTCGGCGAACCGCGATCCCGATAATTGCGGGAGACGCGGGGGTTACCACCACGGCCCCGTCATCATCGAGAACTTTGACGGCAACTCCTACCGGGATGATGCGCTTTGACTGAATTGTCGCGCGCCATGCGTTTTCCTCGGTTTCATTCGTTGCCGGTCCGTCAACAACAGCGACCGCGAGTAGACGATCGAGGAGGGTCGGTAGTCCCGCAATTACTCCGTTCGCAGTCGCGCCCTCGGAAACTTGCGAAGTAAATCCGGGTACGCAAATCAGGCGAGGTGTAATACCAAGTAGAGCGCCAGCGTTTAGTAGGGTATACATGCCGGTACGCTCGTTAACACTTCCAACGAGGTTAGCGATTGTCTCCGCATTATTAGCGCCAGCTTCAACGCGAACGCCGACGATTGTTGCCGACGACTGAAATTCGCCAAGCTGCTGATTAATGAGATTTACGGCCGTGTAGCCGGTCCCGGTTTCACCCATCTTCGCGAGGGTTTCCGTATCGCTCGAATAGAAGCGAACCGGAGTATTAAGCGGGAAGACATTCACATCGGCTGCCGGAGCCGTAAATACGAGGCCCACGATAGACATGTCGGTAACGATCGCCGGACGAGGCTCGTTATCGATAGGAATAATCGAGAGGCCGAAAGTTGGATCACTCATTGTAAAACTCCTCTGAGAAAATTCCGAAAACAGAAAAAAAGCCCGGCTAAAAAGCCGGGCTTGAGAAAATGTTGACGGTGAGAACTAGGTTTCGATTATCCGAGCATTTTAAACGGTTCGCCCGTTATGCTCCAATTCGTAAAGCCGCATTTCAGCCGCGACTTCCGCAAGCGCTGCGTCACTTAGGTACCTATTCCACATGCGAACTTGGGAAATAGCCGACGGACCCGATTGAGAAGTATATCCTGATCCGATACGGATACGAGGGTCCGTACCCCGCACGGCTACCGCACCAGTATCTGACTCAACATTTGTGGTTTTTACACCGTGAGTGATCGCATCCATCACGACCGTTCTTGTTGCAGTATTGAAGCGCATAGCGAAAAGATGCCATGTTGTGTAATTAATTGTGTTGCCCATGTTAGCGGTAAGCATAACCGTTGAGCCATCAGTTCTTCTTATTGCTCGAGCTACGGAGAAATTGCCGGTAGAAGCACTAAACCCAGCAGCAATACCTGAATATTGGCCGGACACTGCTGCATAACTTCCAACCATCAGCGGTTGGAATGCGCCACCACCCGCTAGAATTTCGTCTCTAGTGTGAAGAGCGCGCCCTACACACATTACAGTTAAATCACCGGCTGGCTCTTGCACTTCAGTTTGAAGGAAATTACTTCGAGCTTTAAACTCAGTGCCGGTAAGACCAATTGTTGGCGTGCCAACAACTTCCCATGTTTCGTCTGCGCCAGAAAGTGAGAAGTTATTTGTAGCCTTTCCTTCTGAAGTGTCAAAAACACCTAGCAGAATGAGCCCAGGTTGTTGAGACGATAGCATCTTCTTTGAATAAGCAGACGCATCGGCATCAGATCGCAGCACCATTGCCATGCGACTTCTCCTTAAAAACCGTTGATTTGATTGTGCTGAAACATCAAGGAGTAGTTATGAAGCTTAAACTCCTCCCCTGTGACCGGGTGATAAACGCGGTCATATTCACCAGCGTTATCCCGTAGATTGCCACGAGCGCCAGTAATCGGGCCAGAGTGCGCCGGGTCGCCGGGCTTTCCTCGACCATAGGTCAAGGTAAGGTTAACCGGAAGCCCTGCACGCAAAGAGATTGTGACTTCATCACTTCCCGTGATCGCGACACCTGTAATTGCGTTTGAGATATACTCATCAGCCGGGCCGCGAATGCCAAATCCTTGATTGTCAGCTTGACTAACCCACGAGCTATCAAAGCTTATTGCGCCTTGCGGAACGTGGTATTTTATTTTCACGCTATTGCCTGACCATTCCACACGCTCAGGCTCGAGCGGCCGGTATTTCCCAGATCGACGCACCATTGTTTGGAACTTGGCTCGAGCGGTGTATTCACCCATCAGCCAAGAGCCGGTGTTGGTAAGGTGCAAGTTATCAGCAGCGACAGGAAAAATATAACAAGGAGCGACCATGCAGAAGAATGGAAGGCTGCGAGACATACGCCACTGTGCAAGCGCGATCTGCATATGATCCCGGTTATACCGTCTGTGGGCCGCTACTTGATAAGAAAAAACATAAGGGTCGAATTTTTGTCCCGTAGTTTTTTTGATATGGGAAACAAGCGGATACCAAAGAGCCGTTAAAAAACGAGCTTGGTAGTGGTTCGGCTGTGTATCCAGTGATGAAGCAGAATAATCATTCTCACCCTGATACCAAAGAACAGACCATATAGAAAAAGTTTTTCCCTGACTTACGGCCAGTGCATTTGCATCAGTGATAAGTTTGATTTTTCTACTGAACCAGCTATCCGGGTCGTCTTGAGAAAGCTGGTAAACTGTTCTCCCACCCGCACCTGTCGCCGCACCAAAGAAAACATAGTCACTTGCCTGTGCGCCATCTGCAATTGCACGACGTACGACACCGTTTAAACAACCGGAAAGAGGGGTTTCTCCCTCACTCGAAAGAGTTTCTTCGACGAGAGGGATAAACGAGGTAGCGTTGTAACGGCTATCGGCACCAAACCGAGCCTTATTACCACCAACCAATGTGATGTTTAAATAAGGCTGAACAGTGCTGATTGTCGGAAGAGCCTGCGCGCCTCGGCTAAGGGATTGGCCATCATCTATGCATCCCTTAATGTCCGTGTTGGTTTGAAACCCAAGAACAGACGACGGAGAAAAAACATTCTCTGCTGATGGTGATGGTGAACTCTGGTCTTTGTCTTTTTCAGTAAAAAGATAATTACCGTATATACCTGAATACAGGGTAAAAAACCCGTACTTGTCGACAACACCAATTCCATTGCCATCCATCTCCAGAACAGAAGTCCCTTTGATGGAAAGCTTAGAACCTTTCACCACGATAGGAGTGTTTGCGCCTTCCTTGCCAGCAGTAAAATCTATTGCCTGAACACGATCTCCAAAGAAGTAAACACCTTTCGGACCAGCGTGCAGAATTACATTTCCTTTTTTATCGAGGATTGTAAAAATCCGACCTTCTGCGGAGCCACGCTCAATAGGAACGCCTAAAACTTCAACAATGTCTTTCGATGTTTTGATTTCAGACAAAGCGCCAGAGTGCTTTATATCAAGCCCTCGGAATTTTAAGGTTCCATCCAAGAGAATGCTCCCTAGCAAACCTTTAAACTTATCGACAAAGGTAAAGGCGTCCTGAGAGATGACCATTTTGACGAGCGTGTTGCGAACGAGGTCGTCAATATCGGTCATCTGGCGAATTGTAGCGTTGCTTTTCTTAACGAGGACGCCGCCTTGATTGACGTAGAAACCGTTGTTCGCACCATCGACAATAACATTAACGCCGGTATCAATGGGTATACTGGCTATAGCAGCGTCAGCTTGAGCCTTGGTGTCAAAATATTTGCCCCCACCACCACCGCCGCCACCGCCAGACGTGGCGATAGCGTTCGCAACAAAGTCCCTCGTAGCAACATTGCTCATAAGAGAAGAAAGGGTTTCACCCGACCTTTTGGTGTGCTTGCCCGTGCTTCCTTCGAAGACAACAATCTCGCCGTCTATGGATGCTGCGGCACCGGACACGAGGGTATTCAAAATATTTTGAAGCCCCTCAACATCATCAATATTATGAAGGTGCCGACCAAGCACAGCCAGCGCGGATCGAAAAACAAAACCCGCTTCGCTCTTCGTCAGGATATAGTTGTCGATTGCACTGGCAGCGCCCGAAATATCCGTAAGCTCTGTCAGCTTGAAGGTTCTATTGGCTGGCATTTTTTGTGCCAGCGCTTCCACAAGACCAGAAACGGCAGACATTTCGAACGTTGCAGTTTTATCCATCTTTTCCAGCAACGCTTGCGCGAGCGTAAAAAGAATGAAGTCGATCAGATCGAAGGCTCCTCGAAGGACGGAAACGTCCTCCGAGATGTTGTTAGCCGGAACCGGCTTCCCAATTTCGTAATGCTGTGTTTTTTCTACGGCCATCAGAAGACACCTGTCCCAAAATCACCGGCGACCAGACGAGATGCAGGTCCGCCAGTCGCTTTGATTTTCAATCGAATATTTTGACCGGAAAGGCCCGTTGCCTGAAACTTGCGTTCCGACCAGAGCGGGAACGAAAGCTGTTCAGTTTCAGAAAGAGGCAGGTCAGTGAAATCGCCACCGTCAATCGAGTATTCCATCTCGACGGTTGCGCCCGCAGGCAGGTAAGCCTTGAGATAGGATGCTAAGCGAACGCCTGTACCGAGCGCCATGGCACGCGATACATAAGTAGCCTCCGTAGCGATCTCGCCTGAAATGATTTCTACCGGCGCAAAAAGGATCGGCGATAACTTCGCTGTTCCCGTAAGCACCGCACGCACGCGTACGGTTTCGGTAAGGTATTCGTTCAATTCAAGCAGCTGATAGGGCAATAGCCGGTATATCGTGCCATTGCTACGCTCAATCTCAAACACCACAGAGCATGCAGTTGACGGCAGTTCAACGGTTGCCCTGATTTGAAGATCAGAACAACGAACCAAAGCAAGGGTGCCGAGGTCAACGACTTTCGTGTTCGCGGTAAACCTTGCCGCGACGATACGGAAGGCAAGCGCTTCATCCTGATGAGCAGTCCATGTCGAAGCGTTCACACTGTCAAACCGTGGGCCAATCACATAAGGATGTGACGAAATCCATTTCTGGTTAATTGCGTCAAAGTCGCCAAGCTTTGCAATCGAGACAGAATGCTCATTGTCATCAGTCTTGATCACAAACGCTGAATGCCGATCAGGGAGCGTCGTGACTGGAAGAGGGAAACGAGCCGCTTTCCAGCCCGCATTCGCCCCGATCATGCTAACGATCCTTTGTGCCTGTACCGACGTAGTTGGATAACCGTTGTCCGTTTCCACCTGTTCTACGAGCAGATGCTTATTGCGATCTCCAATATGACAAACATGGAAATCCACCCCGAGCACTTGCCGCACCTCCGAAGGTACAAATAGCTGCGCTTGTGGATCAGCACCGCCACCGCGTCCACCGCCATCACCGCCACGGCTTCCCCCTGTGCTGCCGCCTGATACAATGCTGGATCGAATAGCTTCCAAACTCCAGCTTTGCACCGTCGTAACTCGGCGCATAACATCAGTCTGTATCGTACCTTGTCCGGTAAACATGGCACTGGCATTTGATCCGCCTTGCCCCTCAACGGTGACGGTTTTTGTTCCTGCCGTTACGTTGGCTGGAATGACAAAAGAACCCGTCACCTTTCCATTCGCATCGGCTCGCACTTCACCGACTGGCATTACCGAAACATCATCGAAGCTCATCGCTTTTAGAATTTCGCCAGCCCCGAAGCCCTCGATCTCAAAGCTAACCGGTATTTGACGAAGAAATTCAGCCTGTTCGTTTCGTTGATCAACAAGTTGAGTATTCTGCGTCGTGACATTGAGTGGACCAGATCGCGTCGTTCCCATATTCAGATTGATCGTTTGGGCAGACAGCCATTCGGTTTGCTGCACAGTCCAGAAATCAACCGCAGGGTTGAGCGACAAGCTTCCCGGTAGAACCGTGAAGTTTGCGTAAGGGTTGATCTTGACGCAGCCGGTCCGAAGCTCTTGCGCTGAAATAACTTCTTCCGAATAATTCAGCATTACAGGAGCGGCGAGATTGACGGTGTGAACGGTTGGCGTGATTGCCAACTGAAACATACCGTTTCCAATTGCTGCATTCTGTTCGATACCCGCATCGCGGTATGTGTCATCGGCAAAACCGTCGACAAACATTCCTTTTTTCGCGACAGGCTCACGAGCATCAATTCCGCTCTTGATCCGCTCTAACTGAATGAGCCGATCATGATCGACGATCCTGTTAAAGAAGCGCCACATTTCCGAATATGGCAGTGAGCGCACCGCGTCATTAACGACCACAGGACGATCAACCCAATTGTTTGTAACCGTCGCCAAAGCCAAAACATCGGACGGGACAATCGGCGCGACTGGATTAGAACGAGCAGAAACCCCTTTGATGTAAGCTGGCGAGCCATCTTCAAAGAGGCCGATGCGATCAATCCGAGGCAAACGCGTGGTGTAGGAAACGATTATATCGCCACCTGTCGCGCCACCGGACACCGTGATTTCGTCAGTTGTGTGCGCATCTTCGACTACGGATGCACGATAGCGATACGTTACCTGATAACTTGAACCGGCTGTAGGCTCGTCGCCACCAAGAACACCCCAATCGACCGTGTTTCCGTTTCGGAAGTAGTCGGTATTTTTTACGAAACCCGGTATCTCAATGATGTCAATCACCGAAGTATCCGGCAATCCGTCTTGACCTTTGGAAATTGAACCACGGGTAATTGTGACTGTTTTTTCTTTGGTCAAAAGAATCGAATTAATAACGCCAATAGGTGATTGGTCGACCTTAAGGGTAAAGGAAGCGCCGCCCGGATAAATATGCGTTTCACCGGGGATAGCGCCTTCGTCCCACTCTTCTTTCTCTGCCAAACGCAATGCTGCGAGACGAGTGCGTTTGAAACCCGAAATATTGGCTTCGCCCTGTTCAATCGAAAAATGCTGCTCGCCTGCATTGGCACCAAGACCAGTAACGCGGCAGCCTGCAACGACATAATGACCGTTCGGACGATCATAAATAGCAAGCTGCTGCATGACCGGTTCAAGCATCGAAGGTCCGGTCTGATCCAAGATCGTACCGTCTTGCAACGTGTAAACAGCAAAGAAAGCACCGGGCTTACCATCCGAGGCCAACGCCCAAGATATGGTTTCGACACGTCGCGCAGCACCCGGTTCGCCTTCTGCCAATGAACCGGGGATGAGGCCGACGAGCGTCGGATCATCCTCATGTGTCAGCCAGCCTTTATTGAGGCGGACACCGATTTCCAGCCGTCCGGTCATCGGCACGTCGTTTAGAACTGCGTCACCCACCGGATAAACATCGCCCGAAACATAGATGCTGCCTTCGGTCAATGTCACAGACTTGGCATCACGATCTACAATAGCGCTGGCTCGCTCAATACGATCACCATCCTTAGCGACAAGGCGCGAAACCCTGTCATGAACGCCGCGCATGGTGGTCTGCATTTCGTTGAGTTCTGCGCCTTGCACGAATGGTCTTTCGCCGTGAAAGACGACACCTTTAACGTCGGGCTTTCCCGCAGCGCGATCATAGGCGTACGGCAATCCGCTTTCGTGTTCAAAAGCCATTAGAACCTCACAAGGTATTTGATTTGTTCGCGAACGGTTTTTCGCATTTGGAACGATACGGGTTCGTTCGCGACCTCAACGCCACCAACCAGTTGGCCGCGATTGAGCCACAAAGCCCCGGCTTTAACGCCTTGTGCGTGCAGGCCGCCCACAACAATAGACACTTCGGAAACCTCATCTCTCGATGGAGTAACAAAGTCGGTCATAGCCTCGACATAAAGTTGTTGCCCCCCGACCAAAGGCCCAAAGGTTTTGCTGCCGAAACGATATGCACCGGATGCGATCGCTTCTACGGTATGGACGGCACGACACCTGCGATATCCGATAACGTCACCTTCAAGATTACGAAGGCAGATATGAACTAACTTTCCGACAAACCAAGCTGCCATCAAAGCGCGGCGTTGTTCGTCAGGCTGTGCGGACCATGGAAACACAGCCGCTTGCCATGGATAAATCAAATCCAACCATCGAACTGTGTTTTCAATTTCCGGATCAATCCAGTTGCCAAGAGAAAGACCTTCTGCCCGACTAAGCGTGTGATCGATCTCATGCGTCCGACCAAATGACCAGATCGCACCAGTTCCAGTCACGTCTACGCCGCTTTCCCGCTCCAGCATGCTGTCATCAAGACGGCTGCAATCAGCGATCAGAGCGCCCGCATCATAAAGGTGTACGCCCCGGCGAAACCGGGAGCGCAATGGTGTTGAAATCTCTGCGATCTTTTCGATGTGGGGCAGGTCTGGAAAGTCTTGAGCAGGAAGAGACGGAAATCGTAGTTGAAACGTGTTCCACTTGCGCCGCCCAAACCACTCTTCCTCAATAGCGGCTTCGTATCCTATCCAGCTTAGAGCCTTATGAACTGCGGTTGGCGTACCAACCAGCCGACGCCAATCGACACCCTCGAAAATCACCTCACGACGAACGGTGAAGAACTCCTCGATCTCTTCCAAACCATATTCAAGAATGAGATACGGGATGATCGAACTGTTCGGGTTGAACTTAAAACCACGTAATGCGACGATGCCGGGCGATAGTTCCGGCGTCCTGTCCAAAGCTTCTGAGAAAGCTGTTTCCAGCGCCGTCGCATTGCTGGGGAGCAATGCTTGCCGGTTTGACATCAGTAGTCATATCCCTTGAAGTTGAGCTTAATATCACCCAAAGCGATAGCAACGCCGGGGTCCGCGATGACGGCTTGCACTGGCAGCAAACAATTGACTTTTTTGACACCTGCAACATGAAGCCGGGCTTCAATCCAAGACGGCTCAAGGTCAAAACCGACGCTTGCCTCTAAGGCCCAAGCCCCACGAAGCACGTCCGGCAGTATTTCGACGATCGCTGTAGAGGAATTCGGCAAAAGCCAAATATCAGCCTCGACGTTGGTTGATGCATTTACCGCAGCCTCGACAATGATCGTGTCGTTCACCAAGCGCACCCGTTCACTCATGACGCTGGCGGTCACAGCATCTAACATTGCTTTATCGGGGATGCCGCCATTCTCTTTTGAGAGAATAGCAATGTGAATAACAGGATAGAGAGCTTCGCGATAAACAACCGCAGCCTTGATGCGAACGTCAGCACGAAGCGCCGCGGCCTGATACCAATAGGATGAGCCACCCGTCGAACGTCCTTTGATTTCTACGAGAAGCCGAGCGCGGAAGTCTTCATCCCCTTCTGTGTCAAGCCGCTCAACACCGTAAAACGTGGCTAAATGATCGAGATCGGCACCCAATGCGAACGCGAGCAAATTTGCCTTTGCTGCATCGTTAATACGCGCGCGAACAAGCATTTCTCTGTAGTCGGCGACTTGCAAAAGCTTGTTCGCGAGAGCGCTTTCGAGAGCAAGGGTAGGCTCTATAGCAGGGAACAAACGAATTAATTCGGTCTGCATTTCAGACAAAATCTGTTCGAATGAAATAGGCTCGATCACATTTGGGGAAGGGTAGTTTTCAAGATTAATTGTCATATCAAAACTAGCCCCCGGCCAACCGCGCCACTTATGATTAAATGCTTCGGACTGCCCGACGTGAAATTGCCAATCAAAGCTAAAGGTCGGTAGTCGCCCTCAATTCGCACTTGAAACTCGCCGCTTCGGTCAACCGAAAGCGGCGTAATTTTGGCAATCTTGTACCTCGGCTCCCATTGATCAATTGCAGAGGTGACAGCGGCAAAAAAAGTGACGATCGTTTCGGTCGTCAGGTTTTCGCCCATCAGCTTTGGCACAATGGAGCCGTACCATTCGCGCATTACGCGCTCGCCGAAAAATGTCGTCAGAAAGTCACCGATACATTGTTCAACGTGCGCCCATCCGACGATTACTTCGCCGGTCACTCGGTCGAGGTCGATGCCAAGGGCTGCGTTCCGTTCCATTGCGTAGCCTCCGGGGCTTTATCGGCCTTGCGCCGGGTTTTCTTTTGCTCCGGCTCCTCTTTCGGTGCCGCGTCAAAGGGAGCAAGCTCAATCGTTCCCAAGGATAGCTCATAGGCGGCCGCGCGATCCGAAAGCTCAAGCTTTCGTTCCGGCAGTGCGGGGACGTAGAAGCCAGCGACCCACAAACCGGCCTTGTCCGTAAGGAGATAAATTCTTTTCATAGTGTCCTCTTTCTAAGGGATGCGAAAACCGCTTTGGCCCGTCGTCGCATGTCCGCAAGTTGCAAGATGCCCCTCACGGCAAACAGGAATGCCGCCGACGCGGAACGTCGGGGAGCCTTCGGCCATTGTCGGGCTATCGTGAGGCACAAGGCCGTGACCGGCCACGCTATCACCCTTAACCGCGACCGGATGCCCGTTGACGCGAAACCAAGGGACTTGCAAGCCAAGCTGCACTCCCCCGGCCGTATCAACTCCGACAAGTGCTATTCCCGGCATGATTTACCCCTGCGTAAAATCAAAATCCGGGGCGACGAAAGTAATCCCGGCCTCGGATAAAGTGATACTCGTTCCCCCGACCGAGGCCATAAGGCCGGTCGCGGTTATCGTAATCTTGACGGGGCCGTACGTTAGGACGTTCTCGTCGCCCTTTTCGCTCGGAGACGCGTTTTTGTCGCTCCAAGTCATTGGAACCGCCAAGCCCTGCCGGAAGTCGCCCGACCCGCTCAAAACCGTCATTTGCTGCCCGACCGAAGGCGGGGCATGAACCTTCAAAGCTCCGGCCGTTTGCGCGTATGGGATAGGAGGTGAGAGAAAAGGCTTATCATCAGTGCCGCCGAGATTTATCCGCACCGTACCGGCTTTCGGATCGACCTCGGCAACAGTGCCTTGCTTGATCATCCCATCTTGACGGCGCTCGATCTCCGCAGTCCGGCGCAGGAGGTCAGCGAGGAATTGGTCAAGTCTCATTTTCCGGGCCTCCCGCTTCGTCGGCCGTCGCTTGATCTAAGACGAACCCGTCGGTTAGCTCGACCGAAGCGAGCGGGACAATTTCCTCAATCCCGATCGGAGTAGTGCCGATGATTTCGGCCGCGTCGTTCGCAACGCCAAGCTGCCCGCGAGCGATTTCCCACGGCAGATATTCGCCCTTGGTAATCTCCGCCTCGATCAACTTTCCGAGGTTCGCAAGCTCCGGATCAGCCTTGAACATTGCGATTACTCGACCCCATCCGCTTCCCGGATCGATAGGCTCGCCCGGCGTCGGTTCGTGAATATGGTCGAGAGAATAAATATACTGTCGCGCTGCGTAGCGGACGCCGTTCTCGTCGTCGGCTCCGCGTCGGCTTGAAACTGTGTGGACATTGGTAACGATTACTCGCCAAAGGTCGCCCCATTCTCCGCCGTCGGCCGAGAGCGCCTTCGCGATCTGCCAGCCGAGCAAACCGACGGTCGCCTCAAGTCCGGCATCCGTCGCCGGGATCGTCAAGACTTCCGTCGTCTGGTCTTTCGCGACCTCTACCGAGATATTTTGTGTAACCGCGACCTCGATAACAAGCTCAAGCTTGTGGTCGCCCGCGCGCAAGTCTTTACCCGTAATGTCGACATTGTCGTCATCCGTTGTGACGATGATAACCGGCCTTGCCTCGCTTTTTGCCACGAGATTTACCGGGTTAATCTTGCTGTCGAAAACCCGATCCTCGGCGAACGTCCGGCCTTTGAGAGCGTGAATTGTGGCGATACGAACGGCGAGGGCTGTAAGGCTCATAGGTTTCCATCCAGAACAATAGGGACGACAACATCGCCACGGTCGGAGCTTTCCGGCGCGCGAGATACTTTGTAAGGCGGCTCGCTAGGCCGCTGAATAAGGTCAACCCGATCACCTTCCCGAAGCTCGTAACCGATAGCCGCATACACTTCCGGGCGAAGCCATAAGGCTGCGCCCCTTTGTGTAAATCGCGTCGTGGTGTTGATCTTCGTTCCCTGCCGCGATCCGTCGAGATTGTCCGTCGTTGGCGTAAGCGAAACGACGACATAAACATCGACTTGCGGACGGTCAGGATCGGGGAGGGGTTCGGTATAGTCGCTAGATTTTTGCGGCTTTATCCGAACAACCTCGCCAAATTCGCGTTGCACCGCCCGGAAGGCGGTGCGCGCTGCAATGCTGTTGAGGCGCATAAAGACTAGGCTCGGCGAGCCTTTAGCAGCGAGGCAGGCCGCGTGCAGTACTGCAAAGCATTCATCTGGCTATCAAGATGCACGCCTTTTTTGTTCTGCATAAGGTATTGCTGCATATACAGCCGCTCGCCCATGGTGTTGACAGTGTCGACATAGTCAGCCGGAGCGCGAGCGGTTTTAAACAATCCGGGAACACCGACAGGGAAAAGGGATGATTTATCCTTGTTGATCGCAGTCGGAGAATTTTTCGCACCGCGATAATTTTCCCAAATGATGCCGCCGAACTCAAAAATTCGGGAGTTTTTCGCACGGGGGCCGACATACGCTTCACGAAGAATTTTCGCTTCATCCCAACCCTTATAAGTTTCTCGAACCTCGGCGTTCTTCAAAACAGCATCAAAGAAGTCATCGCCACAAAAAGCGTGAATGCCATCAAATGGCACCCCGTCGAGAATGTCTTCGACTTTGCGTGTTACTTTCGTGCAGGCTTCTCGGAAAGCGCCGTCGACAGCGCCGCCAAGATCAAAATTGATTTCCGGAGCCTGCGTTACACCAAATTCATTGAACAGGTTGAGCGACGAGCCGTCCGAATAGGTGATTATGCCTTGAACGGCACCAAGTCGGGCCACTTCTTCGGTCACAGTGTGGCTTGTCACATGAGTAACCTGTCGCTGCGCAACTTTAGCCATTACCGTTTCAAGCGCTTGCACTTTGCCAAACTGGCGAATGTTCTGGACTTCTTCCGCCATAATAGCGTCATTGATTTCGAAGTGCGGGACGATAAGGGAGCGCAAGTCGCGCTTTTCTTTATCAAGTGTAACGCCCGGGCCGCCGCGAGGTGTAGGCGGCACGATTATCAAGATATCGCCCTTCTTTTCGATAGCGATCGATGTGGTGTCGACGCTGACTTCTTCGAAAAGCCCCATAGCGCTAATTCGGCCGGGCTTGAACTTGAGATCATTGATCGCGTCAGTCAAGCTCGTGGTCGAGAAGGCCGCGTCGTTAAAAATGTCCAACATTTAAGTTGTCTCCAGATTGTCAGGATTACTTCGTAGCGACGGCAGAACGTCAGCGAACGATGATGCCTTTTTGTGCGAGAGAAGAGATCGCAGCGGCCTTTGTGGCGGCGGTGATGTTTTCCGGCCACGAAAGGCAATGGCCGTTAACTTCGGATGCGCGAGAAATTACAGAGATGCCGACAGTTTCATCCACGTCTGTTGCTGCGGAATACAAGGCGATTACTGCCGGGATTTCGCTGCCGTCGTCGCCTTCTGGATCGAAAGCCACAGCTTGAAAATCGCCTGGCGTTTCTGCGCCGATCAAAAGTTCGAAGCTATCACCAACTGCGAACGCATTAGAGCCTGCGGCAATCGTAAACTTGACTTCCTTATTGAAAGCCGTACCGGCGGTCGCGTTACCAATACCGACGCCATTAGGGTCTTCAACCGAGAAAACCGTCTCCGACGTTGCGACAATACGATACGCCCCGTTCTTGACCTTCGAGTTTGTTGCAGGAGTGGCCACTGTAAGGGTGCCGTTGCCTGCATTACCGGCAGTTGCAACGACGGCCGCTGTTATGCTGGCAGAAACGGCGAGTAAAGCGAGGAGCGTACCAGCTTCGAAAAGCTGCCCCGGCGCAACGGTCACGTTGTCGCGTGAAAAGTTGCCATTTGCTTCGGTCAAAACAAATTCGGCCGCGTGGCGGCCTTCGTTGAACACTTTCATTGTTCAATTCTCCGTTGATTTATGGAGGCGAGGGACTAAGTCGGCCCGCCTGAATTAAAATCCAGAACGAGCGTTGACCTTTTCGATGGTCTTGCTCCACATGCTTTTAGCTTTCTCGGCTCCCGTCTGCGGGCGATCGCCTTGCGGGTCGAATAGAACGAGGCCGCCGGGAGCGTCCTGCGAGCGCTGTCCTTGCGGCTGGCTTTCATCGTCCGGATCGTTTTCCGGCTCTGACTTCGAGGCCACAAGTCCGGTCAGCACGCCTTTTGCGGTTTCGGCTGAAAGATCGGTCGTAAAGGCAAGGTGCATCGCGGATGCTTCGCGCCCCTTGGCTTCCGGCATGGTTAAAATAGCCTGAATGCGGGCGCGTTCAGCGGTCGCTCCCGCCTTTTCTCCGATTGTCTGGCCTTCTGTTCGGGCCGTTGCTACGGCGGCATCATGGTCCGCGCGAGCGATCATTGTTTCATTCATAGCATTGCTCCTGAAGTGGGAGGTTGAGGAGGGGGATCGCCCGTCCATTTCTTTGATGACCGCCTCGAAACTGCCGATACGATCAGCCATTCCGGCCGCTACTGCGGCCGATCCTATAAGCACGTCGCCGCCGCCAAATTCGGCGATCACGTCGTCGGGCTTTACGCCTCGGCCGTCTGCGACCGTGGCGATGAATACTTCGGCGAGAGCGTCAATCGTTCGCTGAATACGTGCTCGCCCTTCATCGGTTGAAAGGTCCGTTCGCTTCCCCGGTGATTGCGAAGAAATGAACTCGATACGACCGGCCTCGGCGTCTTTTTTGCTGGTGTCCTGCAACGCTGCGCGGACGCCGATTGAACCGAGTATGGCTGTATCGGCGATCACGATTTCCGATGACTGAGACGCAAGCCAGTATCCTGCTGACGCTGCCGAACCGCCGACATACGCGACAATCGGCTTAATCGCCTTTCCAGCACGAACGGCTTTCGCTAACTCGTCAACATTTGTGACCGAGCCGCCGGGAGTGTCGTAAGACATTACAATCGCCCGGATCGACGGATCATCAAGCGATGCTTGAAGGTCACGCCGCAAAACGTCGTAGGACGTTGCTCCGGATATGGCTGTAAAAAGATTTGCGCGGCTGACCAGTGGTCCACGAACGTCAAGAACGGCCACCCCTCCGCGACGAGTGAGACGTTCAGCGGTCGGGACATGCTCGGCGCGATAAGCTTCAAGAGCCTCTATCGACACGTCGTTTTCGCGTGCGGCAACGGAGAGGACGAGTTCAAGCCCTTCGGCTGTGATCGCCCATGGCTCCGCAAGCGCCGCCCGGAGGGCGCGCGTTGCTGGCATGGTGATGTTCCTTTTGATTTAACGGCGACGCGTGCCGCCGACGATTGCGAACCGGCGGTTTATCGGCGGAAGGCCGTTAAGCTTGCGGCACTCGTCTTCTGCGTCTTGCATTTCTCGCCGAAGGATTGAGAGGTTGCCTTGAAGAACAGAAGTTTGCACTTCCTGTTCATTTTCCCCATGACGGAAGCGGACGCGCTGCGCCGTTCCGCCCGCTAGACGATCGTAATAAGCATCTTTCAATGCTTTGGCCCGGGCGCAAGGGTTGTCCCAATCTATGCTTTCTGGAAGCCCGATAACGTCCGTCATTACTTTTCATCCTGAGTTATAAGAGCGTCGCCGACCGGGTCTGGTGTCATTGTGTCGCCGTCAGGGAGACCAAGTTGCGCACGTTTCGCAGCCTCTCTTGCCCTTTGATCGTAGACGTCCTCCCAATCTACCCCGAGGTCGTTGCAAATCATTTCGTCGGAGGCGACGCCAATTCGCTTGTAAATCTCCTGAGCTTTAGCTGATTTAAGGTCGTCAGCTTGTGGTTTAGGAGGGCCTCTCCAGTCGGCCGAACAGGCTTCCGCACGCTGCGCCCTAAACGCTCGTGATCCGCCGGGAAAAGGGATTGTCCCACGCTCGATTTCTTCTTCAAGCCATGCCTCATATACATGCTGCAAAAAGCGACCGCAGATATTGGCTCGGCGCGAAAGAGTGATGGGCCATTTTTCTGCTGTAGACATACGAACTGACGAATACGTTGCTCCGGTGTAATCTCCTGTGAGAGTTTCCACAGTCATGCCGAGGCAGGCCGCTATTTCTCGCAGAAGAAACTTGGTGAAAGCCTCGTACGTGTCGTTAGGATGCTCCGAGCGGTTCATCGTAAGTTTTTCACCCGGGAACAGATGGGCGATACGCCCGCCGACCCCGAGGTCAATTTTTGTCTGGTTGTACCAAGCTTGCTTAAAACCAAATAAGCTCTCGGCAGGACTTCCAGCGGCTCCGTCCTGCTCTGTCGGGTCTTGCAAAGCCTGCAAAAGTGCTTCGGTGGGCGCTTCACTTTCAACCGTGGCCGCAAATATTGACTGGATAAGCGCTGCGGTTAGGGTCGCATCTGCAAGCTGATCATACTGACGAAGAACGCGGAGGATCGGAGCGAACGGCGTTATGCCGCGAATTTGTCCCGGTGCGCCTTGGTAGATATGAAAAACCTGCGGTCGCCCCATTCCATCACGCGCGGCAATATCGACAGTGTGCCGGAATACCCCGTCGCGCATGAAGCGGTATGAGAGCGGAAAACCGAAGTCGTCCGTTTTCACCCCCTGATAGAGCTTAGACAACGGTTCTGTGTCCTGCACCAGTCGGTGCGGGAGAACCAATTGAACCTTTGTTCTGGACTGCGAAAGGCTTCGGCGAATGGACGGGAGCAAACCCGTCGTTTCGCCATAAGCGTACCACGTCTTAAGCTCCATCGCCGTAAGCTCGCCCATCGTGTGCTTGCCTGCGGCGTCGCATTCGACCGGGTTATCGCTCCACAATATCCAGCGGCGTTCGACATGGCTTGTCCATTCGTTCGCCTGTTTCTCGTCCCACCCGAGGGCAATACGATCCGGTCGAGGCGAAAGTCTAAGCCCTGTTCCTATTGTGCTTGCGACAGCCTGTTCAATTGCTCCGGCAATCCAGCCGGAATTATGAAGGGCATCAATCGCACGAGCTGCGGCCTCTAAGTAGGATTTCGCAACGTCGTCCCGCGCGTCACGAAGTGCGGGACGCCAAGCAAACAGTGCCGCAGCGCCACCACTGCCCGGGGAACGAAAATATTCCGCCGAATGCTGGGGTGACGTCTGCGGAACAGCGCCTATTATTGTCCCGTCCGTTCCGACGCGAATACGCGGTTTTGTTTGTGCGTTCATCATCACAGCCCGTTAAATCGAGCCGCAATTGAAGCGATGCGGTCGAACTTCGACCCTTTCGTTTCCTGCGGCTTTCCGTTTGCATCGGGAACCGCGATTTGCGGCCCATCTGTTTCGTCCCTGCGTCGAGCATTTGGGCCTAGTCTGTGCGCGTTGAGTTGATAAGCAGCGGCGGAAGCCAATGCTTCACAGTCGAGAAAGTGATTTTCACGAGACCGGGGAACCCATACTGGCGTACCAGACGGCGAAGTCGTCCGGGCCTCGCTCACGATTTGCTGACAGTAAGCATCATCGGTTTTGCTATGCAGATGCCAAGCGCCGAGCGCTGGACGTCCGTCTCCAGTAAAGTGTGGATAGCGCAATCGTTCGTGAACCCAACTTTTCCAATGATCGGTGTCGAGCAAATGCAGCGTTAAACCGTACTTCGCAGCTTTACCGTCGGTCTTAACCTCGATTTTCGACTGAATGATCGGCTTCGACTGCGTTCTCCGTCCCTTGGTTGGAAAAACAAAGCGCGGAAAACGGCGAGCGAATTCATAGACCCGATTTTCCGGGACAGAGAATTTCTTTCCCGGACGAAAACCACTGTCCACGAATGCCAGCCTTATCGGCAGGCCGTCGATAGGATCGGTTAAGAGGTCGGCAAGATCGTTCCACACTTCCGGTTGGGAAGTTTCACCCCATAAATCGCCGCTATCAACGAGCCAAGAAGTTGCGCGCGGTCCCCATGCTCGAATTACGAAAGGCAACCGATTTTTCTGCACGTCCACACCGGCCGTCAAGAAAACGGCTTGCTCCGGCAAAGTCCGGGGCAGGTAAGGTGCTTTTAGTTTTGCAACTTCTTCCCATTCCGGAACATCGCCGCCGCCGGGTGTATAAACCTCACCGAACCCGGCATTAATTGCGGTTTGGACCTTATCAGTTTCCCCCGACGCAAGAGCTTTCAAGTACGCTTCCGCCCGTTCGCCAAAAGAGACGAACGGGGAGGCTAGGCCCGAAACCCAAAACGAGAGCGTCGTTGTATCGGGCGGATCACCGACAACGTTTCCATTCTCGTCGATCGTCTGACCCGGCGCAACGAACACGCCATGCGCGTTCATTTCCTCTTTGTCGCTATTTTCGATAACGCATCCGTTTCGCGGGCATTCGAGAATAGCGTCGCGCCGCGCTTGCGCGGGCGTGGCAGTCTTGGGCCACGATAAGCACTTAAACCTCGGGACAAACCATTCTTGGCAATGCGGACAACGCCAAGACCAATGGTGCCGAGTGCCTTCTTGCCAAAGCCTCCAAATCGGTGACGCCACGTCTTCGGAAGGAGCAACGCCCCAAAACTCAAGGCCACTGTCCGGGTCCATTTCGGTTTCAACCATTCCTTTAGACGGCGTAGACGTTATCCCGGTCATGAAGTCCGCATATGTGATGCCGCGAGCTTCTACGAGGCCGAGTGGATCGCCTTGTCCTTTGATGTTTGAAAGCATTTCGTCGTATTCATCGACGAGGGCGAGGCCCGCCGGATCAGATTTGAGCGCGGTTGACGAGCCAGCGTGTGCAAGGCGGACGGTTACGCCCGCCACTCGTTTAAGCGTTTTCTTCATCCGCTTTCCACGAGCGAGCTTTTTCTTGAGCTTTGGTGCCTCGTCAAACAGGCCCATCAAGCGAGGTTCAAACTGGTCAGTTAGAAATTCGCGTGATGGGCCGACATAAAGGATCGGAACGGGACGCGTGTCGCATCGTGATCCGATTACATCGAGAAAGCTTTCTGTTTTGCCGGACTGCGCGCCGATTACAAGAACGTTCCGTTTGTATCGATGATCATCAAACCCGCGTTCAAAATCGATAATGTATGGCGTAAGCATGGGATCGCGCGGACCCGGCTTGCCGGTCGTAGGTGGATAGACGCGGTTTTCTGCGCCCCAACGATCAGGTGTCGTCCTCTCCGTCGGTTCCCAAAGGATCGCCGCCAGACTGTAAAGCCTCGCTTGCCTCTTGGAACTTGCTTTGTGATCGAGCAAACGCGCCATTTAGACCCTTCTCAATCTCCTCGCGAAGCTTCACATCACGCGTGACTGACGCAGGAAGTCCGGCAAGTTCTGCGCGGAGTGTTGCTAAGATGCTGGAAATCACGGCCTCGACGTCGTCCATGTCGACGAGACGGCCTTCCTCTTTGGCGATGCGGAGTTCTACTTCTCGCTGTCGCGCGGCTTTCAGGCCGTTATCAGCGGCCGATTTTGTTGATCGCCGCTCCTCGTCTTTGAGTGAGCGGATATATCCTTGAACAACAGCGACCAGTGGGTATTTGCCTTTGACGGCTGTAGGAACGTAGCCATTCGCCGATAGTTGACGAAGCCATTGCGCTGTAACTCCCAACAATGAGGAAGCCCCACTCGTCGAAAGCAATTCTTCGCCCGTGAGGCCGAGAACTGCGGGCGTTAGGGCTTTTGGAGTGGCCTTTTTTGCCATTTGGGATTGTCCTCAAAATGCAAAGCAAACTGCGATTTTCAAAATCTGAAAAACGCTCGAATTTGGGGCTGCGGCGGCATCGCATGGCTTGCCCTAGGGGTACGGTCCCTATCGGGGTGGGGGTGCCTGCCCTCATAGAGGGGTCGCCTGATGCGTTCGATAGCATCGACATATCGATTTGACGTCCGAGCGTTATCGCTCGTCCTGAGTCAAATTTGAGGGTTTTCGTGCTTTCGGCTTAGGTGAACTTGAACAGACGCATGAGTTCATGTTCGACGCGGCTCATGACGAAGGGGGCTACTGCCTGCCACGCATCCTTGGTCTTATCCTTGACGATCTCTCGAGCGATGTTCGGTCCGAACAGGGGTTCGAGTGGTCCGCGCTCATTGCCTACACGTTTGAACACTCGCCCCTCATACCCGGGCACGATGAAGGTCGATTTAAAAACCCTGCGCTTTTTCCAAGGTGCAGCGCTGACACCTTTCTTGCCTTGGCGAGCGCCGAATAAGTTCAGGTTAGTTTCGGTGCCGTCAGCGATCAGCGAGTATTCAAGTTTGTTCGGGTGAGAGCGGACAGTTTTAACGGCCTTGTTGATCATGCCGTATTTGATGCCGGTCTGCGAAACGAGAGAGCGCTTAACTTGCGTTCGACCTTGATCACCACCACGGTTCAGTGCGCGGGAAAATACCCGTCTGGCATCGCGGTTGCCAATCGCTTCCAGTGCCTTACCAAATCTTTTATATGCGCCGTCTGCCGTGATGATGATTTTTGACATTCGACCACCCGCCAAGACAGCATGAAAAAACGCGCGTTGCCGTCAGGCAATTCGCGCGCTCGCATACGTTATCAAAACTCAATTATTCAAATTCCACATTGGAATGAGTGATCAATAATAAACTTACTAGATCGCTCGTCTCTCCGAGAGGCTTGTTGCCTCTCGTCGTCTCGCTCTCGTCTGTTCTCTACGATCCGCGCGACGCCGTCCATCGTGTTAACGCGAGAGAAACAGCAAAATTGTCTCACTCGTCAAGTAGATATTTTCGCACTTGTGCTAACCGGACACGATGCCGGACATACTGTAACGCGGCTAAGTGTTTGTCGGATTAGGTGCTTTTCGATTTGCCGGACATATGAAAATAAATTTGTCCGCCTCGATTGTCCGGCTGTGGATTGAGCGATTGTTGCCGGACATTGTATTAAACGATTGTTTTTAAATAGGTATATGGACTGCCGGACATTCTAATGTCCGCTTAGATATGTGTTTTTGTCCGGTTGAGAGCCTGATTTGTCCGGCTGGTTGTCGTTTGTGTCCGGTTAGCCTCACGTGGCCTCGCTGCCTCTTGAGATTGGATAGGCATTTCTAGCTGACTGATTTGCAGGTGATTTGCCTTGTTAAAAAAGTAAGAAAAAATCTAACTTTGCTATTGTGTAGTTAGAAATAATCTGTATTTTAACAATCACACCAGTTGATTTTATGCCGATCCAGTTAGAGAGAATAAGCAAATGAAAATCAGTTCAAACGGTCGTTTCTTGACTGTCGCTGGAACACGCGCCGGGATCAGCATTTGTAAAGGTCCATGGGTAGCGGGTGTGCCAGCCGAGTTAATCAAGCTGCGTCCTCGTGGCCGGTCGCGCTTTCCCGAGTGCATGACAGAAGCGCTCAAAATCGAAAACAATAGCGATATGCGCGAGGACTATTTCGAGGCTGACAGCATCCGCTTAATGCCCGGTCACCCTCTCTATGAGGCGGCTCGAAACGCTTGAGCCTTTCAGTTTCCCGTCTCTTTCCCTCCAGTCAGGGGCGGGTTTTTCAAATGCTTAGATGAGAGATAGCAACATGATAAAAATCTACGAAAAAGGCGCCCAAGCCACCGACAAGTTTAATGTTCGGATGCCTGATGGATTACGAGATCGTATTAAGGGGCACGCCAAAGCACGAAATCTATCTTCCAACGCCCTAATTCTCGAAACGTTAGAGGCTGCGTTCCCTGCGCCCGTGGTTCCTGAAAGCATTAATGAGCGTCTTCTCTTGGCCGCGAAAGAGTTGCTTGTCGATTGGCAAATGGCTGTCACGGCGCTTGGACAATCCCCCCTACAAAATGCGGCATTGGTAAAACTCCAGAAATCTATCAACGAGGCAGAAGCCATTAGGTGAGCCTTCCGACTTAGGTCGGCCTCCCGAATGCTTAACCACCACGAGGCAATCACAATGCAAGTTTTTGAAGTTGATATTAGCGGCCGAGATCAGCGCAGGCAGGCGCTAAAGCGTCCTTTGCCAGAAGCCCAAATCGCAACGCTTCGCGAGGCGAGCGCAGCTTATCAGGATCGCTGCAAGTTCAAGGCAGGGGACATTGTCACCCCGAAGCCAACATCGATCTATGACAATAAGGGCGTTCCGCATGTCGTTCTTGAAGTCTCTCCGGTAGCTATCCGGAACTTTGAGCCGGGCAATTGCTACGCTCATTCCTACGGCAGTCGCCTTGATATTCGCGTCGGCCTTCTGATCGGCGACGAGGTCGTCGCGTTCTGGCAAGAAAGCTGGCAGCACCAAATCTATACGCCCGCCGAATAGGCCAGGCACTCACTCTCTGAAACATCGCCGTCGATTTATTGCGCATCCAGCGCCACGGCGAAGCTTTGCCTAAAGGAAATCTGAAATGGCACAAGTGCGATACTTGACCGGCCCCGATGTGAGGAAACGCTACGGCGTGACAGCGCAGACACTTATCAAGTGGTCGCGCGATGAAACTCTCGGCTTCCCGAAACCCCTCAATATCCGCCGGCGTAATTTTTGGCACCCCGAAGAATTGGACGCTTTCGACAATCGTCAGCGCGCAATCGTTTCAACGAAGGGGGCTTGAAATGGATAGTCTTGTCTCAACCGTAAGCGACCACCTTCAAGCGCGAGGCGGCTCAACCATTCGGCGCGTTTATAATCTGCCGATCGATCTTCACGCCCGGTTGCTCAATTACATGGCCGCGAAGGGCATTGAAGCCGAAGTCGAGGCAGTGCGTCGGCTTCTGGTCGAAGAACTCAACAATCATGAGACGGCCGAACAGGCATACTCAAGGCTTGCATTTATGCAGGCGGACGAAGCCGCAATCGTTGCATGTGGTCATCCGCAAGTTGAGGGTTTCCGCTGGTCTGATAACCGCGACGAGTTCGCAATCTTCCTGCGCAATGGTGCTGTTCTTCGTTACGTCGACGGCTTTGCGCGCTTGGATGATTTGCCGGTGAGGGCGGTAGGATGAGCGGATCGTCAGCAACTCCGGGGCCGTGGTCCCAAGGCGTATTGCTTTCTACTGCAACAACACGGCGCTGGTCGAAGGAAGTGCGCGAGCAAGTGCAGGCGGATGAAAGTCTGCGCGTTTTCTCGAATTTCCGGGCGAAAGACGAGGGGCGCGGCCGCAAGTTAGTCGCGGTGTTTGAGCGTCCGGAAGATGCGAAGCTCGGCTCGGCTGCGCCCGATCTTCTCGAAGCTGTTTATGCAGCGCTGCCCTTTGTCGAAGATGCCTTGGATGACCCGGCTTACAAGGCCGGTGCAGTTAAGAAACACCTCGACACGATGAAAGAGGCAATTGCAAAAGCGGAGGGCCGCGACATTGCTTAGGTTGTCGAAAAAGAAAATCGAAGAACTTCGCTTATTGGACCCCGAAGATGCGGGAGCCGAGATTGCTCGACTTTACGAGCAGCACAAGGCGAAGCGCCGGGAATGGCGCGCTGCGAACAAAGAAAAGGCGTATGCCAGTCAAGTTAAGTGGAAAAAGAAAAACCGCAAAAAGCACTTGGCGGCACGCGCCCGAGAGAGGGCCAATATAAACGCCGATCCCGCTCGTCGAGCTTACCGCGCCAAATATAGAAAAGAGTGGGGCGAGAAGACGGGGTTTCAGTCAAAACCAAGATCGGTTGAAGGCAACCGGGCGGCTGCACGTCTGCGATATTGGCGCGTGAAGACTAAGACAATGGCGCAAGAGAAGCCGAATGATCTCAAAGCGGCTATTCGTCCTTTAGTCCCCGGCTATCTGCAACCGTCTGCAAAGATGGACGTTATCGCGGCCGTTGTCGAATTAGCCCTACAAAATAAGGTCGCGTTTAACAAGCTCAAAGACGCCGTGAAGAAGTGCGTTGCAGCCTACAACCGGCAGTTTGACCAATTCAAAAATGTTTCCATCGACGCCCCGATCGCCGGGACGGACGGCCTCACGCGCGCCGACTTGCTTGATAGCGAAACATTCCATTTTTAGGAGAGTTCAATTGAACAGTTTAGCTCAATCTGACGGCCGAGCTTTGCGGAAATGCGAACGTCTTTTGAAGCTCGTTGGAGCCATTGAGGACGGGGGACGCCATACCTCCGACGACCTTGCAGAACTTTTGCAGGTAACGCCGCGAACGATCTATCGGGATATTAAATTCTTACGTCTTCAAGGGTGGCGCATCCCCGGCGGTGCAGGCTTTGGATACACGTTTGCAGGCCGCCCGCGCGCACAAGACTATCGCAACAATTCGACGGCATCGGAGGCAAGGCTATGAAAGGCTTTAAGGACTGGTTTATCGCAAAGCACGGATTTTGGCCGGGAATGCCGGGCGAGAAAATTGAAGTTTCTTTCGTGCGCCTGTGTGACGCCCTCGCTGATTTCGTAGATAGCGAAACGGGCCGGGGAGATTGGTCGGAGATCGTGACGGCTGATCTCGCTATAGAGCCGATCAAAATTTCCTATACGAACTACCGTGGTGAAAACTCGATCCGTACTATCACGCCGATCAAGCCTTGGTATGGATCGACAGAATGGCACCCGGAACCGCAATGGCTATTGACTGCATTCGACCACGAAAAGCAGGCGAACCGCGATTTTGCTCTCAAGGACTTCGGCTACCCAGCCCCATCCCCACGCGCGCAGGCGTTGGAGGAAGTCATCAGCGAGCTTGTTGACGCACAGCACAAGTGTTTTGAGTGGACCGGGTCCGCGTTTTTGGCTGACGAGCTTGACGCAACCGAAGACACCGAATGTAAAGCGGCGATTTACAAAGACCTTTGCGCACTTGGAAACACCATGTCGTGGCTTCAAGATCAGGTCCGCGCCCTCTCGTCTCAGCCTGTAGCGGGTCGGCGCAAGACCGTTGACGAACTTGCCGCGTACCTATGCGACGAATTTGATTTCGATCTAAACCCTGTTCATGGCGCATCATGGCCGGAACACGAGAACGACGAGGGCAAGCGCGAAGGCGGATTTGTCCGCTTGCAGCCAAGTGACGTGCAGGCTTACGCACGCGAAAACGCTAAACGCATTCTCACTTTCCTCGGCCTCGCAGCCTCACCGGGAGCGTCGGCCACCCGCCCGACAGGAGGCAGCGATGCAGATGCCTGAAGTTAACCGGATTGCTGAATTGGATCGGTACGGGATGAACTGGCACGACGAAATGGAGCCGAATAGTGAAGGAGATTACGTACTTTTCTCACAGTCCGAGGCCATCATTGCGGCGGAACGGGCGCAAACAGACGCCTACGGTATCGCTTTGATGATGATCCGAGAAGGGTGCGAACACCCATCTGACATTGCACGTAAAGCGCTTGAGGGGTTCGGCAAATGACAATGATCCAAGATTTACATGCTGCAATCAGCCGTCGCGACTGGCACGCTGTAGAAGTTGCGGCAAATCGTTTGCGCGATGCCAATCTCGAAGCCGACAACGCGGCGCTGACTGCGCGGGTTAAGGAATTGGAGGAATTAGTTGAGCGCGTGGACGGATTTGCTCAAAAATACTTTCGCCATATGAAGAACACCGACCAGAAAAATGAAGCTCTGGAAACTCAACTCGCGGCGACTGAAAAGGCTTTGGATGCGATAGCCGGCTACTGTGATCAAGGTGCCGAAAAATGGCGACAGGATCATCCGAATTTATCAAAACTGCTCAGTCACCCACGCGTGGTTTCCGACAATCATAAAATAACCATTCTTTGCCAATTCGCGCGCGCAGCCATTGAGGTCAAGGAATGAAATATATTTCTTTGATCCTCCTCGCCGAGTTGAGCTTCCTCGTCTTTTGCTTTTGGTGGACGCACTTCCCGCGCAAGAGAATGAGACATGCGCTCGAGCGGGTTTATTACGCCCGGCGCGTAAGCGACGCGCTCAATATGTTCGTGAGCTATCACGTTATTGCAATCGTGTTTGCGGCGTTTTGTGCCGCAAGCATCTACTCCCTCAATCTGGCGGCTTCCTGATATGTCCTATCAAGTCGGCCAGACCGTAAGTTTCCGGGATTGCTACGGCAGCAATCCTAAAACCGGGAAGATTGTCGAGCGCAACGCTTACTCGTCGCTGATCGATGTAAACGGATCGTCATATCTGGTCCCGGATTGCTTAATCGACGCGACGGATACCAAGGAAGAAACGAGGAGCGAAGGCAGTGAAAAACAGCCGTCCTTATTCTAAGGCGAGCAAGGATCAGCAACGGGCGCTTGAGCCGGTTCGGGCATATGACCCCTACCAGCCGCGCGCCTTCCTGACGCGGGAGGAGTTCGGTGCAAAGTACCGATACAAACAGACGGCCGAGATCGAGGGGTGGTTCGACGGGAGGCCTGTCGCAGAGCGCCCGGCGCAATCCGACGCTCTCGACGTGGGTGTTTATCTCAACGCGGCAAAATACGTAGGACAGCAGACGGCCAAGCCTAAGCGGGTACGTAAATCGAGATCAACTTGACGTTTTGCGCATAACTGCTCAAACATGCTTGCCATGGATTAAATGGTGGGCGGAATAATGAAATTAAAAGCGTTCTCGATCGTAGCAATCTCTTTGCTTGCTGTAACCCCGGCACAGAGTAAGTCGCTAATGATTTTCTCTCCAAGGCACATCGCAACCGATATTCTGGCTTGGGCGACGCCAATTCAAGTACATTGTGGTCGGGAGTTTTTCATGCGTCACACAACTTTTGATCTGGTTTGGGACGTCTACCAGCTTAAGGCGGGAGCTCCAATTAATCAGAATGAGGCTGATCTCGATGCATATAATCAAGCGGCCGAGCAGATAAACGATGATTTCGGGAAAACTTGGGACTGCCGAGAGGCTTATAAAAAATTTGGGGAAGGCGGAACAATTCTTCGCGGCGTCATGTATCCCGCTAACCTCGATAAAACATTAAGTAATCCGTTCTAAGTCTCTACTTTCGAGAGCGCGCATTCACATATTTCTAATAAAGCCTCGCTTGACAGGGTAGCGATTTTTGTTCTCATGATGTTCTCATGCAGATTGAGACATTAGGAGACGCCTACACGCATAGCGTCCGCATCAAAATGCGGTGCGCGTGGGGTAAAAGAGACGCAATGAAGTCGGTTCGCGAATGCTTGTTTAGCACGGAGCTTGACGTTCAAACGCTCGTCTGCACGCGGGGGCGAGATATGCCGATCACGTTTTTGCAAGAGCGCATGCGCTGCCCTCAATGCGGATCGAGGCGAGTTCGTTTGCTTTTCGATCTGCCAAGCAATTCAGGGGCGGGGGCTGTTGGCGCCCCGCTGGCTAAGTCCGCTAGGGGATATTAATCGGGGGATTTCATGATTGAGATATTTTTAGCCGCAGCAATCGCGACCAGCGCGCCGCAGGCTGTTGACGGCGACACGTTTGATATAGGCAGTGAACGCGTTAGAATTGCAAACATCGATGCGCCGGAGACAAAAAGCGCCAAGTGCGACGCCGAGCGCCGCCTCGGCGAAGTTGCAAAGCGGCGATTGCAAGAATTACTCTCGTCGCCGGGCTTTGAAATGGAAAGAGGCGATCCGAAGTCCGGCAGGATGAAAGATCGTTACGGCCGCACGCTGGCGACGATTTATGTCGATGGGATTGACGTCGGTTCAATCTTGATCAATGAAGAACTGGCCCGTCCTTGGCGGGGCAAGCGAGAGCCGTGGTGCATCAAATGAAAATAGAACTAAAAGATAAACAGACGTCGAATGCAGGTTTAGCACTAGCGAAACTTTCGAAAGCCGGTTGGACCGCAGAAGAATTTTTGCAGGCTAACAAAAAGGCAGCCAAAGCGTATGGCTTTAGGCTGCCTTGGATCAAACGTGATCATTAGGCATTCATTCGTCGGGAATGCGCCCCGTAGCCTGTTGTATTAATCCGTGCGACACTTCGTTAACTGCTCGTGCCGCCTCTGTCGTCGACCAGCCCGCATTTTCGGCAGCTTCGATTAAGTCGACAACCCCTGCGGCAACGGCTTCTTGGCAATCAATGTTCCGATCTGGGTATTTCCCGTCATGTCTTGGCTTTGAAATTTTGTCTCTTATTGTGCTCATAACGCAGTCTCCCTTTATGGAAGTGAGTTAGTGCAGAATTAGAGATTGACTAGTCGTTAGCTTGGCGTTGCTCCCACGGCGACCATAGCTTATCGGCGCTTTCCTCGTAGGCTTTGACTTGATCGGATACAAGCATTGTGAATACGCCGGTTCCGTTGGCAAGCTTCTCCCAAATCAACGACGCACGATCAACACAATCAAATAATTCATGGAATATTGGCGCGTCCATTTCCGGGATTGCAATATGCGCGACGAACTTGTTTCTATAGTGGACAAGCTTCTTTGCGATTGGATCATTCTTATATTCGCTAAACAATTCTAAGGCTAAGCGAACGTCTGCTGCGTCCTCTGGAACGGGCAAATATTCCGAAAAATCATACCTATTTAAGAAGCGATAAAGAGCATCGAATGTGAGGTCGCTCTTTTTTCGAGACGGGGCAATATCGCGAGTAGCGAACAAAACCAATCGCGCTATCATGGCGTGAACGAGAAGCGTCGCGGCCCGCCCTGCGCCTTGTGAATTCAATCCGCCAACGACCGTAGGGCGATTTGATCTTTCTAATATGCTTGCCAATGACTGCGCTTCGACCGCATCTTTGAACCCGCGCGCAGCCACCTTTTTAACGTCAGACCAATCGGATATAGCTTCCTTCGCCATTGGTCGCCCGATCAAACCAAATCATCAATCGTAAGCTTTAGTGCTTCCGCGATCTTTTTCATCGCATCGAGCGAACCTTCACGCGCGCCGCTTTCAATCTGCGAAAGATAGGGTGCGCTGATCCCGGCAGCATCGGCGAGCGCCTTGGCGCTCATGCCGCGAAAGTCACGCCATACCTTTATTTTGTTCTCGCCGTCGATCATGCGGTTAACGTACTCGGCTGGGATCAATTCTTCTTCGCCAGCGGAGAGTTTTGCCCGGAATTTGCGACTAGCTTCAACGTCTTCGCGATCTTCAAAGGCTTCAATTAACTTGTCGTAATCGGCCTTGGGGAGAACTGCCATTTCCTCCCCCTGTGGCGTCGTTATGATTTGAACGTTCATTTCCGTTCTCCTTATTCGTATGCGCCGCCACGCGGCGCAATCTTTATGATCTCTAGGATTTGGCCGTCTTCGGTGAAGATAACACGCCAGTCGCCAACCCGCAGGCGGAGCAATCCTTCGCCGCCCTTTAACGATTTAACATTGTTTGAGAGGCTTGCCGGTTCAACGGCATATTGCTCGATTTTCGACCGGATCAGCTTCGCCGTGTTGGCAGGCATCTTAATCAAGGTCTTTGTTGCTTCGCGGGAGTAGCTGATCTGTTTCATGACTAGAAATTAGCATATAGCTAATTAATGTGCAATTATAAAATTAGCAAAATGCAAATAAATAGAATGATCGCTACGAATGCACGCTTGAGCGGGAATGAAATCTTGCCCTGCTTTAAATCAATCCGCAAATAAGGGATTGACGCTTCTTGAAACTGCCGACCTAGACGCCCCTTTAAGTTTCCCGCTTGCTCCGCGCCTTCTGCATACCTATGGCGATCTTCTACTGAAATATTGGGGTTGTTTAAGCGGCGCTCGTTCAGTCTTTGAGAACTCACACAATCGATAATCTCTTGAATTATTTTCGTGAGATCGTCGCCAAATAGAAAGGTTGCATCTGAACGCGCACGATAAAGGCGTAACAGTGCATTTTTTGTTTCTATTCCGGCCCCTTCATCAATATTCGAAAGCGTTATGGCTTCGAGGACGCTTTCATACACTGCGAGACGTTTGTCAAAAAGATCAACCATTACTTTGGTGTGCGCTGTCTTCCATTGAAGATAAGCTATAAAAACAACGCTTGCTCCGACCGCAGTCGCGGGAAACAACTTTAAGATTTCAAGCCACCAGTTAATTTCTGACATTCCACACCCCCCGAGTTAGCCGATATAGCTCACATGCTCCGAGGGTGGTCAATAAAGATGCGGTGCTAAAACAGCACCGCATTTCTTTCGTGGTTAATCGGCTTCATCTTTTAAAGGCGAAACCATGAGAAAGGCGTCAGAAAAGAAGTTAGATGCTCCTGACTGATTTCCAGTCTCCGGCAAATGTCCCGCTGCTTTACCCCGGCTCGATGCATGCCTATGGCTGCGGCCTTGGCATAAGGTCGCTTTTGAAAGACGCGGACGGGGCAGTTTGCTTTCTTCGGTCGACGAATAAAAATGAGGTTTGGCTTTGTCATCGACGCGGCACCTCAATACGATCTCGGTCAAGTCCCTGCGATATGAGGGAAAGCGCTCTGTCTCTCGCTCGATAAGCAGTTGCCCGGCTCCATCCCTTGTCGTCAACCGCATGGCTAAACCGGCAGCGAGTGCATTTGCAGCGGACCCACAATTGCAGCACGCGAGCCGCTCCGTCGTTTTCCTTGAGATAGATCGTCGGCCAGTGGATCGCCTTTTCGAGAAGCGAAACGCGAGCAGGAGACAAAGATCGTTTGCGAGGCGGCGGAACGTTCTCGGGATCAAGTTTCTCAAGAATGCCGTTTCGATCATCGGCCGGGCCAGTTGGCCCGGCGCTGGCTATTGACCACATGGCGGCATCGACAAGAATTTCCCCCACAAGCTTAGGGGTCCAAACATCATCATAATGCATCAATCATTCCCCCATAATGCCGACGCCTCGTCGATCACGGTCATATTCACATCGGTTGGCTGGTCTGGCTGAGATCGAACGCGATGTTCTTCCGGCCGGGAGAACCGTCGCTTTGCTTTTGGCGTCAGCCAAACATTCGGATTTTCGCGCGCGATCAGCCTCTTAGCGAAAAGCCTTTCACCTCGTCGGCCGAGTTCTTTCCTACGGGCGTCGAGTTTACGTTTGCGCGCATCTTCGTCGTCCTCGTCCGAAACGGCATATTCAAAGTCGAGCTTATCGAATGCGTCGATTACCTTTTGCCAATGGACGACCCGCACGTCGCGGGGAAGGTTCATAGACGGAGGAGCTTCGACGCCGTGGTCGCTGATTGCGTTCTCGATTGCGGTCAGCAAAACATTTTCTTTGTCGGTTATCGCTGGACGCTTTTCGGGAGCTTCGTCTGATCCTTCGCCGCGTGGCGTCACCACGACGCACGAAGTAATAGGATCGTCCTCCTCGTCTCGACCGATCGTTACTTGTGAAAGAGCAAATCGGAACGTGATCCCGTCTTCGCCTTCTTTGTTCTTCTGCAAAAACACTTCGCGGATTTGTCGGCCGTCTTCGTCGCGCAGCCCTTCGGCCAATCGGATAATGAGCGCATTCTCAAGATTGGCGATAAGCGAGCTATGACCTCGAACCTTCGTACCGTCTGCGTTCATATGGTGGACAAAGAGAACATGGCAGTTCAACGCTTCGGATATGCGCCGACCGCGTTCCAAAACGGACCCGACGTCCTTCCCGTCGTTTTCATTCGCACCAACTGTTGCAGTCGCCCAAGTGTCGATGACGACCAATTCAAGAGGAACGTCGAAGGTTGAAGCCCAATGCTTCGCTTCCTCGATAAACTCGTTTGTCTGGTCATCATTCTGATAGAGATTGAGCCGGGCAGGCATGAAAACAAAAGGCAGATTGTCCGAGGAAACTAGCCCGTTCCATTGACGATAAGCCTTAATGCGCTTGCGTAGCCCTTTTTGTCCTTCCCCTGCCTGATAGATCACACCGCCCTTGCGAACCTTGCGCCCCATCCAACTGACGCCGCGTGCAACAGCCATTGCCGCGTCAAGGATTAGAAACGTCTTTCCGCTTTTGGATGCTCCGGACGCGATAGAAACTTCCGCTCGGGTGAGAATGCCCTTGATCAAATATTCATGCTCTTGAGCTGGCGCATCAAAAGCGTCCCAAGGTACGGCGTTGAACTTTGACCGGAACGCAGGAGGCACGAATTTTGCTGCCTTTGATGCGATCTGATAAAGCGCCTCGACCGTATTGCCTTCATCCAGCCAGTCGACGACGTCTTCTTTGTTCTTCCTGTCCGTTAATTGAACGACGCGAATGTCGGACGCCTTGCCGATCATAGAAGCGGCAACACTGTTCGCGTGATCCAGCCCTACAAACTTCGGCCGACCGTCTTCGTGGTAAAGGAGTTCTTTTGTTTTTTGATGCCGGGCTTGCGGATCATCGTCCGCAAGCACCACAACGCGCGCACCTTTGAAAAAGTCGCTCAATTCCGGCAGCCATTTACCGGCACCACGAGCGTTCGTTGTAGCAGGGACGCCGAGGTCGAGAAGCTTATCAGCGGCTTTCTCACCCTCGACGATGAAAACCATGTGTTTCTTTTCGAGAGCTTTCAAAAGGTCTGGCAAGCGGTAAGGCACTTGCCGAACGCCTTTCGTCGACCAGTTCCAGCCTCCGGCCTTAGAAGCGTCTGGCTGGCGCTGCCTGTAGGATTTAGCAGGCTTCCCATCATTCCCGATCTCGCCATTCTCAAGCCGGACGACTTGGAAAAGCATTGCTCCGTTCTCGTCGACATAATCCCAAGATTTGACGGGCCGCATGTTTTCATCATTGCGACGTGAAGGCTCATTATCCGGCGCATAATCGCGGTTGCTCGACGAGGAGCTTTCTCCTACGTCGAAGCCTCTTTCCCGAAGCCATTCAACCGCATCACGCCCCTTGCGGCCCGTCTGCCGTTCAATAAAGGCGAGGACACCCCCGCCAATGTTTTCGCCGTGGTCGAACCAAGTTCCTTTAGCTAGATCGATCGAGATCGACCCCTTGTTCCCGAAGCGAAGTTCGCTCGATGATGAAAGGTGCTTGTTCGGCTCGCCAAGAAGTTCGCGGGCTACCTCTCCGGCAAAGCCTGAAAACTTATCGCCATTGTCAGCCATAGAAAGCCGCCCCTATTGTTCTGAATTATCGTCTTGATGATTTGATTGCTGGTCGGCGAACCCGGCTTGACCGGATTTCGCTCTTGCTTGGGCGACGGGTGCGAGAACTTTGGCGACGTCTTCTTTGACGGGAATAATGCTCGATATGAGATCGGCTATGTCCGTAAAGACGTTCGCTTTCGCGATCTGGTTAGGGCAGGGCTTGTCACGCATTCCGTTTCTGACAAGCGCGTCCTGAACGCCGTTGATCCGATGAGCTTCGCTTGATGCCGTCTGCAACATGGTCCAAAGACCGGCGCGCTTTCGGTTCATACCCCGCATATTCCTTCGCACTCTTGAAGAAAACCAAACTCGACTTGGCCTTTATCTGCGGGTGTATCGAGGTCGACTAAATCGAGTGGAACTCGCTGCCGATGGACGTAAGCTTGACCATCCATCCCGTAAAACCCCGAACGAATGGACGCGTCGAAATGGACCGCTCGTTTCCAATCGTCGGGTGAACCATCCCTCATGTCGCGCCATTGCTTATCGCCGTGATAAGGGCAAAAAATACATGCAGACTTTGGAGGGGTTGGATATTGCCGTTCTTGCATCCAAGTTAAGCAATCGCGGCGCTTCATTCTAAGATCGACGAGAGGGAAAACATTCTCAACATAGCCTAGCTCGCTACGCTTCATCCTCTGCATTTCATCAAGAGATATACCGATCCATTGTTCGACCGACCGTGGCGGTAAATTTGCCCGCTCGCCCGGAGCGAGACCGAGCAACCGGCGCACTTCTTTCTGAATAACTCTGACCTTGAACTCTTTTGAGCATTGCCGAGGCAGCATGCCTCGCGGGCCTTCTGTGAACCAAGGCGGCGACGCTGTCCGGGTTACCGGACTATTTGCTATAGCAATAGCATGCTCGCCGAGGTCCTTTCCTTCACGGCGAACGCGAAGGACGGGGAAAGGCAATAACGTCTCCAGCCAATTGAGGTGCTTATATACCTCTTCCGGCTCCCAGCCCGTATCAGCGAAGATTGCAAAGTCTGGACGGTGGGGGAGTTCTTTTCGTGCTGCCATCAGCGCGAGTGTTGTGGACTGAACGCCAGCCCCGAGGGAAAGAATACGGAGTTTCGGTTCCATTAAAACAAATCCCCCGTTGTCGTTGCCTGTCTTTGGGAAAAAAGCGGCGTCGAGTGAGCCGGGTTTATGCCCGGCGCGATCTCTGCGCACGAGAAAAGCCAGCCCGCGATAGCATCGGACGCGTTGTCGTCCTGCGGTTGGAAGCCGAGGTCTTGCACCGCTTTCATGACTTCGATCTTCGCCTTGCCGGTGGTTGGTTTACGGCCGAGAACGAACTTACGAATTGAAGCTTGCGCCTTCTCTCGATAGTCGAAGATTTTTTCCTCGTAAGCGGCAGCGGCCATAGCCCACGGCAAACACTGCAAAAGGCGCGTCGTCTTATGGTTGGTCTTGCCTGCCATTGCGCCCGCAAAAACTGGCGTTTCCGCAATAATGACATTTGGGCGAAAGCGCTCGATCAGGTCTCGAATAAACAACTGAGAGTGAGCGACGATCGCTACCGGCGGGGCTTCTTCGGGGGCGAGGCGCTTCGATCCATACTCCGGCGTTTCGCCTGGCCTTCCTGCACACCAGCCCGTGTTAGTGGCGACGTCGAGAAAAAGTATCATTCTTTGCGGGAGATTATTCATCGACTGCAATCTCCTGCGAATAGACATAGTCGAAATGAACCGGGCAGAGGATCGCGATCCCTTGAAGTCCTACGATATGGGGAACACGTTCTGTCGCTACACGGGTGCTATCTGGCAGCGTTTTGGTTTCAATTCGATAGCCGCGAATGCAGCCGTCTTCGGCAAGCTGCTCAAAGACGTCGTCGAAGTCTTCGGCTTCGACTTCAAATGTGAGGGATATGTATTTGTAGGGATCACGGCGCGAGGGAACGACCGTCGTAATGGAAAGACGCTGTATCGGCATAATGTTTTCCTTGTGGTGGGTTCGGGTATGCAAAGGGCCGGGCAAACAATGCCCGGCCCGCTATTGGCGGCCGGTGACTGCTACGCAGGGAGGTAATTGCGGAGCCACCGGCCTTGATGTGCGCTGCCCGTTGCAGGGGCGCGCACAATCATTCGCTAGTTCACGGTGGCGAGCGTTGGAGCGCTTCGGGCTGGTTTTTTGGGTGCGCTTGCTTCGGAAGAGCGCTTGCCTTCGACGATGTTCGACATGGTCGAGATAATGTCGTCGAACATATCGACGTCCTCGAAATATCCCATCTTTTCGGCAAGCTCGATCACGCCGCGAATAGTGGCTTGGCGCTTGGTGGTTTCCGCCTTTGCAAGGCCGAGAATAAAGCGGAACGCCTTTCGGTCGATGCCGTGGCGGTCAAGAGCAGTCTTGACGATTGAACCGGCCGCACCGTTATGCTCGGAAGCTTCGGCGGTTTCGGTCATGTAGTTACTGACTACGCGGCGGAGTTCTTCGGCCGTGATTGACGACTTCGACGAAGTGACGTCAGCTTTCTTTGCGCGTTTTGCCATGTGATTTCTCCGGATTATACCGTTTGATTTGCGGCGGAGGGCTTGGGAATGTCCGAAGGCCAAGGCTTATCGGGGGGCCATTCGGGGTGAATGCCTGCGAACGATTTAGCCATCGGCCGCACCGCTTCGGAGACAAGTTTGAGGGTGTTTTCATCAAGGACGGCAGGCTCGGGGCGATCAATGCCCGCAGGCCATTCCGCGTCATCTGGCCAAATCGCGGAGAACCGCGACATGATCTTGTCGTAAGTCCCGGCTCTCATGTCGGCGCGGTCCATTGACTGCGAAAACGTGCGATAGCCGGAGACAATCTCGTCAAGGCGTGTCTGTGTGCATCCGGTCGCTGCCCGGTATGCATCCATGGTTGCCCTGATGTTGGTTCGGAAAAGGTTGAGGTATGTCATCAACCAATTGTTAAGTTAGAAAATATCTAACTGCAATAGTTTTGCTTGTGGAAAATGTCAGTATGAAAAAATTAGTTGATTTCTAATCAGAAAGTTTTATTTGTCTAATTACGCGAAAGAAAAGTGCAGTTTTCTACGATCTGCGGATCGGTGGCGGAGTAGGGGTTCATGAGTGATGTTCTGAGAAAGCGGGTTCAAGGTCGTTTAGATGCGCTTGGCATAAACGCCTTTGAGGCCGCGAAACGTGGTGGTTTAACTAGGAATTTCTTTTACGAGTTATTTCGGAAGGAAAACGGAAAGTTCAAAAAAGATCGTTTCAACTTGAAGCACTTGGACGCCGCAGCGTTGGCGCTCGATTGCGATCCAGAATATCTAACTCTTGAGCAAAGAACTCCGAGGCGTGGCGGTATTCCCGACGGAATGAAGCTTACGGGAATTGCCGAGGCTGGCGCATTGCGCGCGCCGGGCAGTGGTATTCCAAAAGGCGTTGCGGCTGTGGTTGAGCCTGATCCGCGCTATCCCGACGAAATTCAAGAAGTTTTCCAAGTGCGCGGCGGGCATGCAGTCGGTTTGAGTATTCCGAGTGAGGCGTTCGTGCTTACGGCCAAAATTGACGCGTTGAAGACGCTAGGCAAGGAATTGAGCGCCGGTGACGTCGTGGTGGTTTCTAGGCTGGCGGTTGAGGACAAGGCAGAAATTACTATCCGCAAAGTAGCATTTGATGCGACGGGGTTGCGATTTGACGCCAGTCCTGACGAAGGTTCGATCGAGCCTTTGTATGCCTCGGACAAAGTTGTTGCTTTAGGGCTGGTGTTGCAAGCTGTGGTCGTTTTCTGATCCCTTCGCGCGTGCGTGTATATTTATATATATTATTATTAGGGACAGAGGGTTTATACCCTCTGTCCCATTATTTTATTAATTCACAATCTAACTAATTGGTTTCCCAAATTAAATTATCCTACTGACATAAAGTTAGATAAAATCAAACTTTTGATATTGTCAGATTTGAAAAGTTAGATTATTTCTATCTCGGTAAATGAATGGTTACCAACTTTCAGGAAACGTCATGCCAATTATGAAATATCTCTCAACCGCCGGAATTTCTTACAGCCGAATTAAACGAGCCGTTTACGACGTTTAGCTTTTGCGCCTATGCGGCCGCCGAAATTTAGTTCGGCGGAGCAACCAGACCGCTTGAGGGAATACATAGACTTAGCGTTGCCTATTTTAGAAAATAGGAAAGTTATCCTCACCCTCCCGCAGTCATGGCAAACCGTTAATTAAGGGAAGCTGACTTCCTTTCGTAGGGTTAACGAAAGCGGGCATCAACATGACAAATATTATTCAGGCAACCGGCGCAACACGACTTTCACTCGTCAACATCATCAAGCGCCAAATGATCGAAACAGTCATCGAAAGCGGCGTAGACCCTGCCAATCAAGAGGGCGTGCGTAACGTGCTGGCAAAAGCCAATTTTGGAAAACCAGCAATCGAAGCGCTCGCGGCAGAAGTGTCGTTGACCGCGTTGGAAGAAACAGGGGCAGTTGGGGCAAAATGATCATCGAGCGGATCAACGTTAAGACAAGTGCGGAATGGCACGCTCGCAGAACGCGGGACGTCACAGCGTCGGTCGTCGGGGCATTGTTTGGGGTTCATGAATTCGTAACGCCCTATGCATTGTGGGCGTATAAGTCGGGCCGCGCAAAAGCGGACCCGGAAGAAACTCCGGCCATGCTTCGCGGCCACCTGTTAGAGCCTGTAGCAGTCAAGCTGCTTAAGAGCCTTAAACCGAAATGGAAGATTAAGCACAACACAAACCCGGGCGATTACTGGCGTGATAGTGAAGTCCGCCTCGGCGCAACTCCTGATGTGATTGCGATCGATCCCAAGCGAGGGCAGGGCATTGTTCAAATTAAATCAGTTGAGCAGAGTGTCTATCGCCGTAAGTGGTTAGCGGGCAGCGACGTGCCGGAGCCTCCATTTTGGATCGCAATGCAGGCCGTCGTTGAGGCTTATTTGACGGGCAGTGCATGGGCGGCCGTAGCCCCTATTGTTGTGGGGCATGGGGTCGAAATGCCGGTTATCGACATTCCAATAATGGACGGGGCAGTTGAGCGTATTCGCGCGCAGTCGGCCACCTTTTGGGATCAGATTGAAAGTGGTGAGGAACTTGTTCCTGATTACAGCCTCGACGCTGATCTCATTGAACGCATGTATGCGCAGGACAAAGGCGAGGAGATAGACCTCACTCGCGACAACCAGATTTACGACCTGATCGATTTACGGAAGCGGCTTAAGGCCGAGGCCGTAGAAGCTGACGGCAAGGTCACTGCCATTGATGCGGAGATTAAGCACAAGCTGCAAGGTGCTTCGATCGCCCATCTAGCAGGCGGTAAAAAGATCACTTGGTTGACACAGAAACGGGCCGGGTACTTTGCCCCGCCTAAAGAGTTCCGCGTCTTACGTATCCCCTCGTTAGACGCGTGAAGGCGGACCGGCGGTAAGGCTGCAACCCTAAGCCGCCGGTCCTGATGCACACCCGAACCCACCACGGAACAGGAGGCACCATTCGCTATGGTAGCTGAAACGAATGAACGCGCCGTTATCGGCGGGAATAATCCCCCTATAAAAGAAGCTCTTGCGGATCAATATAAAGAATTGGTCAGCTTGATCGATCCAATCGCGGAACGTGCAAATGCGCATCCGAGAAAGATTGAGAGCGACGACGATCTCGGTCCACTTGGCGAAATCGTGCTCGATGCAAAGGCTTTGTCGAAGCGCATCGAAGCGGCAAGAAAGACTGAAAAAGACCCTTTCGTTAAAGGTGGCAAAGAAGTCGATCAATTCTTTCATCCCCTGACTGATCGTCTCGATCGTATCGTCGATGTTTTTGAAAATGAGGCCACGAAGTATCAACGAGCGAAAGCCGAGGCCGAGCGTCGACGCGCGGCCGATGAAGCTGCGAAGCTGCGCGCTGAGGAAGATCGGAAACTGCGCGAGGCCGAAACAGCGAAGCGCGATAGCACTGTTGAAAGAAAAAAAGACGAGGCAGCCGATCTAAATAGTCAGGCTGCGGATGCTGATCGTCGAGCCGATGCGAGCGCGGCAGAGTTGACCAAAGTGCGAACGGATAACGGCGTTACGGCTTCGGCAAAAACAAAGTGGGCTTTCCGCATAGTCGACTTAGCCGCGATCGATCTCAACAGCCTCCGCGACTTTTTCCGGGTTGAAGACATTGAGAAGGCGATCCGTTCCAAGGTGGCAATCCACAAGGGTAACGCGAAAATCGAAGGCGTTGACGTCTTCGAGGACGTCAAAGCCACCTTCCGCTAATCGCCGGTTCACTCATTTACCGGCTCGGCCGGACAGAGATCACAATGAAATTTTTAGTAATCGATACCGAAACAACGGGCCTTTTCAATTTCAAGCTTCCTGCTGATGCCGAGGGACAGCCACGCCTTGCGCATCTGGCTATGATTTGGGCTGACGCGGAAGGAAAAGAGCTTGATCGTCAAGACCTTTATGTCCGGCCTAATGGCTGGTCGATGCCGCAAGGGCCGGGTTCGGCTGGCGCGGTTAACGGATTGACCGACGAGTTTTTGCAGGCAAACGGCGCTGACATAAACGACGTACTCGATCAGTATCTCGAAGAAGTTCGCCGGGGATTGGTCGTCGTCGCCTTCAATGCTCAATACGACTTAAAGGTAATGCGCGGGGAACTCCGCCGGGCAGGGAAGCCGGACCTTTTTGAGCAAACTCTAAACGTTTGCGTCATGCGTCCAATGACTGCACTTTGCAAAATTACATATGCAAATCGGGGCGGCTTCAAGTTCCCGAACCTCGGCGAAGCATTGGCCTATTTCGGTCATGAGTTGAAGGACGCCCACAAGGCTATGAACGATGCCGAAGGCGCGCTCATTGTCATGCGTGAGCTTCTTAAACTCGGCGAACTTCCTACCCCTGCCGTGCATTACGCAAAAGAAAAGCCAGCGGAAAAGCTTCCGAAAACGCGCAGCCGGAAAAAGACCCCTGATTTTACCGGCAGCTTTTAATCCGGCCCGAGTTCCGGGGCCGGGTCAGTAGCAGCGGATCACCGTGTCGCAGCGAATGCCCGGCCAACTCCCAAACCACCACAAGAAGGAGTGTCCCATGTCAGGACAAGATATTATTACGGCCGAGGGAGAGATTATCTCGGCTCCCACGTCTTCGGAGCAAATGAGCCTCGCGATTGGCTTGACCAAAGCCGAAATTGATCAACAGATTACCACGGCCCGCGCTTATCCGCGTCTTGTGAGCCGCGTCACTCAAAACATTCTTTCTCTTGTGACGATCGACGAGCAATCGGCCGAAGAATGTAGTTATGCGTTGCCTCGCGGTGGAAAGGCTATTGTCGGTCCAAGTATCCGCCTCGCGGAAATTATTGCAGGTCAGTGGGGCAATTGCCGAGTAGGCGCTCGCGTGGTGCATGTTGATCGGGTTGAGAGGTTCGTGGAGGCCGAAGGCATATTCCACGATCTCGAAACCAATACTGCAACCACAGCCCGCGTTCGTCGGAGTATTAGCGATAGATATGGGAACTTATACAAGGACGATATGATTATCGTCACTGGTAACGCCGCATGCTCTATTGCAAAGCGTAATGCAATTTTGGGCGGCGTTCCAAAGGCCGTTTGGCGCAAAGCGTATGCCGAGGCGGAAAAGGTCGTAAAGGGCGACGTCAAAACGCTCGTCGAACGCCGGACAACTATTTTCAAGGCATTTGCAGCATTTGGCGTAAAGCCGGAACAGCTTTTCGCCTCTCTCGGCATAGCGGGCGAGGATGATATTTCCCTTGAGCATATTCCAACGCTCACTGGCATGCGGTCGGCTCTAAAAAGTGGCGAGGCGACCGTCGAAGAAATGTTCGGAAATCAGTCAAAGGTTGAAGGCGAGAAGAAATCGACGGGCCAAAAAATGGCCGACTTCGCCAACGGTGACGGCTCGGACAATTCCAAGAAAAAGGAAAAGGCCAAGCCTGAAACCACGCAGGCAGAGCAAGGCTCAAAGCCAGCATCTGACAAAAAAGAAGCTGGTCAACAGCAACCCAGAGTAAATGAAGAAACGGCTTTAAACCCACCGACCACCGATGATCTCGAAATTGCCCGGGACAAGGGGCATGACGCATTTCATAGCGGAATGCCCCGCGAAACCTGTCCTCGCGAGTTTAACGCTCGCGGGCGCGAGCAGGAGCGTGACGCTTGGCTTGAGGGCTTCGATAGCGCAGCCCAAGACGAAGCGGGGGCAAGAAATTCATGAGCGACCGCACTCATTACGAAAACCTCATGACGAAATGGCGTGAAAAGGAAGCGATTGCGGAACTTTTCAACCAGTTCTCGAAGACAGGCGGCACTCATAGGCTCAAGATTAAGGTTGAGCATCCGGATCAAGTAGTCGCCTCGCAGGCCGAGCGTATGATCAACGATACGATGAGCGGTTCTGGCTTCGCGACCATAGTACGACTTGCTCTCAAGCAAGCCAATGATGAGCGGGATCATGCGCGCGAAGCTTTCCTGCATGAAGCCGGGGCGGCCTATCTCACACCGACGAGCTTTGAAGAACCGGCACCAACATCAAACGGCTACCCGGCTCCGCCTAAAAAATAGACCCTCTCGCGGTGGCTACTGCAATAGCCGCCGCTGACTTCCCCTTGATCCCTAACCCACCACTTTAAAGGGAATAAGATGCTTATCCGAGTATTTGACTTTGAAACGACCGGCTTCCCGCCGGGCGCGGCCGTAATTGAGGCCGGTTGGACTGACGTTATTGTCGATGGAAATATCGTCGAAGTTGGCGAAACGACTTCGATGCTCGTCAATCCTTTTGATGCCGCACCTCAACTAGAAATGTCGATCGGCGCTTTGTCGACGCACCACATTCAAAAGGTCGATCTTATTGGCGCTCCGGCTCCGGAAGTTGCCTTCCGGACCCTGTCAAAAGACGCGGATGCTTTCGCCGCCCACAACATTGAGTTTGATAGCCAGTTCTTTACCGGCGGCGGCAAGCCGATGATTTGCACGTTTAAGGCTGCACTTCATCTTTGGCCCGATGCTGAAAAGCATCAAAACCAGTTTTTGCGCTATCTGCATAATCTGCCGGTCGATCGTGAGATCGCGGAGATGACGCATAGGGCCGGTCCTGACAGTCACGTTACTGCGCATTTGTTGAAGTTCATTCTCGGTCACGGCGTCGAGGTCGACACTCTGATCGATTGGACACAAGGCGAAAAGCCGCTGCGCATGTTGAAGGCGATGCCGTTCGGCGAACACAAGGGCAAGCCATTTAAAGAGGTGCCGAGCAAGTATCTTCATTGGATTGTACGAACGATAACCGACAAACCGGACCTCGTTCATACCGCGCGCGCTTTCCTGAGAAATCGGGGAGAACTCTAATGAACATGGCCGAATTGGATATTCGGATCGGAAGCCGTATTCGCGCCTTCCGCATCCTTCGCAAAATTTCCACCGATGATCTCGCTGTCGTGATCGGCGCGAAAAAGAACACGATCACGCGTATCGAGGCCGGTCGCACGTCCGCAACCGCTTCGCAGCTTGTGCTTATCGCCCGGAAACTTGAAACGACTTCGTCCATTTTGACGGGTGAGCAAATGCACGAGGAGGCGGGTATCGAATGAACCTTTCTCCTCAACAGGACACGGCCATTAAGGCCGTTTCCGCCTGGCTAAAAGACCCGAGCGGAAAACAGACATTCTATCTTGCGGGCTACGCTGGCACCGGCAAGACGACGCTCGCCCGCCGTCTCGCTCAAGATATTCGTCACGTTTGTTTTGGTGCATTCACCGGCAAGGCAGCGCTCGTTCTTCGGTCTAAAGGCTGTGACGATGCTCGCACGCTGCACAGCTTGATTTATAAGATCGAGAACCCGAACAGCCCAATTCCACGGTTTGTCAAAAATCCGGATAGCGAGGCGGCGGTCGCTGATCTCGTAATCGTCGACGAGGTTTCTATGGTTGGCGAGGAGCTTGGCCGCGATCTTCTATCGTTTGGGACACGCGTTCTTGTTCTCGGCGATCCCGCGCAGCTACCGCCGGTCAAAGGCGAGGGTTTCTTTACCGCTGGCGATCCGGATTTCATGCTTACGGAAGTTCACCGGCAAGCCGCCGATAATCCGATCATCGCCATGTCTATGAAAGTTCGTCTCGGCGAAACGCTGGATTTTGGTTCTTTTGGCAATAGCCGGATCATTCGACGCGACCAGTTGGAGCAATCTCAAGTTCTTGATGCCGATCAAATCCTCGTCGGGAAGAACGACACTCGCCGCCGATACAATCGACGCATTCGAGATTTGAAAGGAATTACAGGCAATTTCCAAGTTAACGACCGTGTTGTTTGCTTGAAGAACAATCGCGAAATGGGCCTGCTAAATGGCGGGATATGGAACGTCGATAAAGTCCTACGTCAGTCAAGCGACATTTCGACGATGCACGTTTCGCCGCTTGATAGCGGCATGACGAAACAGCCTGTCGAAGTGGTAACTCACCACGCTTGGACGCGCGGCCAAGAGCGCGACCTTGATTGGAAGGCCGCGCGACGCTTCCAGCCCTTCGATTATGCCTATGCTCTGACCTGCCACAAAGCGCAGGGCAGCCAGTGGGACAACGTCATGATCTTTGACGAGGGCGGAATTTTCCCGGAGCCGGAGCGCTGGCTTTACACCGCGATCACTCGCGCGGCCGAGAAAGTGACGGTGGTTCAATGACCGTTCTCACAAATGAAAGCCTAGCTACGGCATTTGATGCGGTTTGGAACTCCGCGATAACCGAGGCCCATAATCGCGGAAGCTCTGCCGCACTCGACTTTGCTTTTGTTCTGGCTTGCGGCTTTCAGGCTATGGCCGAAGAACTTCGTCAAGATGGCTGGTTGCCGATCGAGAGCGCCGTCAAGGACGAAACTCCGCGTCTTATCGGCTGGTTTGATGAAGCCGGGCATTGGGAAACTCGTCGAGCTTGGTGGGTCAAAGAACACCATAGAACGTGGAACGATGACAAGGACGAGAGCGAAACCGTCGGCGCTTGGACTGACGACGCCGTCGCCTCTTGGCATGACGAAGAAGTCAAAGCCTATTCCCCGACACATTTTATGGCCCTCCCGCAAGGTCCATCGCGACTAGAAGGCAAAGAATAATCATGGCTGGCATTAACAAAACCATTCTCGTTGGCCGCGTAGGGCAAGACCCCGAAGTCAGACGGTTCAACAGCGGCGACCAAGTAGCCGAGTTCTCGCTCGCCACGTCAAAGGAATGGCGGGACAAGAACACCGGCGAGCGCAAGTCGAAAACGACATGGCACAAAATCAAGGTGTTGAATAACTCCCTGATCGAGAACGTCATCCGTCCATACGTCAACAAGGGGGCGCTTATCGGTATCGAGGGCGAGCTTGATAACGAGGAATGGGAGAAGGACGGCCAAAAGCGACAGGCGACAAAAGTCGTCGTCGGCGCGTTCGGCGGCTCTCTCTATCTCCTCGGTAACAAGGACGACAACGGCGGCGGCGATCGCGGATCGCGCAGCCGAGACGACGATCGAGGATCAAGATCGTCCGGTCGCAACTCCGGCACCGATCGCAACCAGTCATCCAGCGGATACGGCGGAGGTTTCTCCGGAGATATTGACGACGAAATCCCGTTTTAAGAGGAGGGTGATTTGCAGGACATTCTATTCCACAAACAAAAATTCAAGCACGATCCCGCCGCCGGTACGTGGGGCGATTGCTGGCGTACCTGTGTCGCCTGTATTTTACGCCTCCCTGTCGAGAACGTCCCGCACGTTTTTGACAAGGGCGTAAGCTCGAAGGAAGCCCACGCGGCAATGAAAGAGTTCCTCGATCTGCGGGGCATTCATACCATTTCTACGTGCTTTAAAGCCGACGGAATGGACCTTGACGGCTTCCTCTCGATAACGGCCGGGTGGTTTGGCGATATGCCTTTCATGCTGATAGGCCGGAGCGCGAACGATACGAACCACGTAGTTATTGCTCGGAACGGGGCAATAATTCATGACCCGTCTCTCGATCTCTCCGGGATCGTCGGTCCGCATCACGAGGGCGACGGAAAGTTTTACTGGTCTGGCGATCTTCTCGTCCGGCCCGCCGCGAGAGGGATTGAGTAATGGCTGAAACCCAAAAAGAGGACAAGCAAGTCTATCTTAGAACGGCCGCCGCAAAAGGCGACGTAACGGTCGAGATCGAGACAGTTCGCGGGAAGGTGGACTTTACGATCGCCGCTCAAGGCGCTCTTGATTTTGGCTTGCAGCTTATAAAGGCGGGGCATGACGCGGAGCGATCCAATGGCTAAACGAGAGGTTTTATTCTTCTGTAGTTATTGCGGCGATGATGATCCTGCATGCACGGATCAAGCGCCGTGCGCAGATTGCCTAGCAATGTGTAACGTCTACGAAGTTGAATTCGAAGGCGCAGTTTATAAGCGTGAACTCGCTCCGAGGCGTGAAAGCGCAACCGAATGGCAACAAAAGCTTACAAGGCTTCTAATGCCGTTATCGGGAAAACGGCCTTTAAGCCGCTCGCGTTTTAATGCTCTCGCGAAATTGGCGGGAGCTACATTCCTCTTAGGGAGGCGTAACAATGGCTGACAAACCAATTTTATTCTCCGGCCCTATGGTTCGCGCTCTCCTCCGGGAGATCGCGACGCCGGGCGAGGGCAAGACGCAAACGAGACGGGCACTCAACCCGCAGCCTAACCTGCTCAACGGCAGAAAGCCGCTAAACAACGGCCTAGGCGCTTATTCCACTGATACCGGATGGAAACGCTTTCGCTATTCGGTTGGAGATCGCCTCTATGTTCGGGAAGCTTGGAGGGCCGAGCGTGAATATGACGGGTATTCGCCTGCAAAGTCACACAATGGCAAGCCTGTTCTGCCGATCAATTGCCCCATCACATACGACGCCGACGTTATCCCAGAGTTCGGGAAAAACCGACAAGCGATGCATATGCCGCGATGGGCCTCTCGGATCACGCTCGAAGTGACGGGCGTCAAGGTGGAGAGATTGCAGGAATGCAGCGAGGCCGACGCATACGCAGAAGGCATAGCAAAGATCGGTCGATTTTACGGAGTTCCGGAGGCTGAATGGGACAGTGCAACCACTCGTTCGGCCGTCGATGCTTACGCGAACTTATGGGACGACATTAATGGCCCCGGCGCATGGGATAAAAATCCGTGGGTTGCCGCTTACACGTTCCGTCCGATCCTCGGAAACATTGATCAGATTGAGAGGGCCGCATGAACTTCGATGATGATAGCCGCGACGGCATCCTTTTTCGTTTTTGGATCAGAGCCGCAAGCTTTCCCGGCGGATTTCCTTCCGATCTCATGAGGGCGCTTAAAGACTGCCTTACGCCTGAGGATTACCGACGAGCGCTCACAGAGCTTGCAAAAGCGAAGGGCGTAAATCTTCCGCCGCACGAGCCAACGACAAAGCTAATCGAAATGGCCGGGCAATCGTCTAAGGAATTGCGCGAGGCTCTTTTGTACGTCCTCGATGGAACCGAGGCTCACGACTTCCCCTCAAACTTCGGGATAACCGAAGCGAAGGGCCGAGAGCTTCGCAAATTGGCAGGGCTGCCAGAATGACACGATTGGACTTATTCGGTCCTGTTCCTCGCAATCCCCGCGTGAAAAGAATGCACGCAATTGATCATGGGGAAGCGCCCGGCTTAATGCCGGGCTGGCATTCTGCGCAAGGCGGGCATTTTGTTTGCAAATGCGGTCATGATGCAGGCTGGCAGTTTAACCTTACGCCGACGGAAATAAGACGCGGGCTTCCTTGTCCCGTCTGCAACGAATAAGCGGCCCGCAAAGGCCGCTTTTTTTAATTTGGTTTCTTCATCGGGATAACATTCGCCCCGCCGCGCTCGTGGACTATGTTGTCGACGAGGTTCGCCCAAGCGTCGAAGGCCGCTCGCGTTTCGTCTCTGTATTCGTGGCGCTGATAAACACCGACAATTCCGCCGAAGCTTCCAGAAACGTGATTTAAACAGCGTTCGATTACCGGGAGAGATATTCCGATCCGGGCCATTCCTGACGCCATTGTGCGACGCAAATCATGCAGTGTCCAAGGGGTGAGTGCAACGCTTTCGGGATCGCCACCCGCCTCGATGACTTCCTTCTTCATTTTAGCTGTAAGAGCATCGTCTAATCGGCCCTTTGACCGGCTAAACCCGGAGATTGAAGTCTCGCCGGTTGTCGAAAACAGAAGTCCACTCTTGCCCGTTTCTGGCAGGGATTTTATTATCTCGACAACCGAGTTTGATAAGGCGACAACGTGCGGCTTGCCGTTCTTTGTGCGATCCGCTGGAATTATCCACTCTGGTTTCAATCCGTCGAGGGTGAGTTCGTCAGCCTGCATTCCAGCGACTTCGTTACGGCGCTGTCCGGTCAAAAGCAGAATTTGCCAAAATGACCCGAAAGGATATTCAAACTTCGCGGCCTCGTTCCATACCCGGCGAAGCTCTTCATCTGTTAATATCCGATCACGCGACTTTTCGGCCGAAGGCTTCTTTATGCTGACCGTCGGGGATGCTGGAATAATGTCTCGTTCAACCAGCCAGCCAAAGAAAGTTTTCAAAGTTGCAAGCACTCGGTTTGCCGTGACAGGAGAGCCGCGATCAACAATCGCGTCCATCAATTCGATTACGTTTCTTTTCGAGATTGTAGATACGTCTTTACTGCCCCAAACCGGATTTATCTCGGCCGTGAATTGACGTTCTTTTTCGGCCCAACTGCGATTGTTCGGTTTTGCGTACCGCTTGATAAACTCTTTTCCGTGATATTCGACGGTATTCGTTTCGTCTTGCGGCTCTGCCTTTTGTCGGTCTTTGGTTTGTTTCTTATTCGCCGACGGGTCCAACCCCTCGGCAACCATCTGCATTGCTCGACGTGTTGCCCGGCGCGCTTCGGCTAGTGTCATGGGAATACCGAAAGGGAGATCGCCGTCGACCTCTCCGGCCTCTCGCTTCATGAGGACAGACCCGACGGTTAGTTTCTTTGGCTTCCCATCATAACGATAGCGATAGGCCCAAGCCTTCGCGCCGCTCGACTGGACAATTAAATACATGCCCGGCAATCCCGCGTCAGGTATTTCAACCCGACCCTTTGGATTTGGTTTGACGGCCTCGATGAATTTAATTGTAAGCACTGCTTTTGACATGAAAATCGCTTCGGGTAACGGTCGGGTAACAGATAGTGGGTTTCTGTAGCGACAACTCGATATAACTACAAAGCTATCAGTGCATATTTTATCTAACGCTTTCAACTGAATAGTTGCAGTTTTTGAAACGGGAGGTAATCAGGGTGAAATGACGGCATGACACTGGGGGTCAAGGGGTCGTGGGTTCGAATCCCGCCGCTCCGACCATTTTTCAAAAAACTTTAAGACATTTATTCCGATATGCGGTTTCGTTTTTTGTATTAAAAAAATACCCCTGTCGAAACAGGGGTATTAGAATTTATTGAACATCAATGAGGGCCTAGTGAAAATTGGGGGCGACGACCTTAATCAAAATAAATATATCAAAGTTTTACGAATAAAATAATCTCGTATCGAAACAATGACAGTAGAACTCTTTCTATAAATGTCATCAAGCGCAATTTTTTGATCGCAATTAATTTTAAAGATTGATGCGGGTGAGTTCTAAAAATACATAAGCTCCAGTATTTCACTACGTGTTAATCTCGTAGAGTTTCTGGAGACGTCCCATCTTTATGGCTTTAGAGAAGCAGTGCGGAGCCTAATAAACAGATAGAGAATTATTGCTAATTCAGTGTAAATTTGGCGAGCTTTTAGTTTTGCTTTTGGGGGCTTAGATGGGACTGTTCGCTGAGGTTGTGAAATATGTATCGATCGTGGTGATTGGTCTTCTGCCAATCATGAATCCTCTTACGACCATTCCCCTATATATGGCTTTGACGAAGAGAATGAGTGCAGAGGACAAACGCTCTCAAGCGCGCAAGACCTGCATTTACGCATTTGCGATTCTGATTGTTTTTATGCTGCTAGGGAACGGTATAATTTCGCTATTTAGTATCTCAATGCCTGGTATTCGTGTTGCAGGCGGCATCATCATTATGATCTTGGCACTTCGCATGATTTTTTCGGGTGAGGATACTTCATCGCAAGTAGACGCAGAGCCAGCTGATATTAAAAAAGCTCAACTTGATTATTCGTTCTCACCCTTGGCGATGCCGAGCTTGGCAGGCCCCGGGTCAATTGCTGTCGTGATGGGGTTTACGTCCCAAATACCTGCCGACCACACCATTCTAGGTCATGGCGTCATCGCCATTGGCATCGCTATTATGGTTGTAATTGCCTATATCGGCTTATCTTCTGCGAACTGGATCGAGAAAGTGCTCGGCGACCATGGCATGCAAGCCGTGACGAAAATTATGGGTTTTCTATTAACGTGCGTTGCAGTGCAGTTTTTGGCCTCGGGTATTCGCGAGTTCGTTGTTGAATTCAGCAAGCTTTCATAATTTATGAGCGAGGCATGAAAAGAATAATGCAAGCGCCGCAAAATGCGATTGCGGCGCCTGTAATGTCCCAGCGGTCGGGACGCATGCCTTCAACGAGCCATATCCATATGATGGAAGCTATGATGTAAATGCCGCCATAAGCTGCATAAGCGCGCCCGGCAGCTTCGCTTTCAATAAGCGTAAGCAGATATGCAAAAGCGGCAAGGCATATCAAACCCGGAACAAGCCACAATGGCGACTTGTCAAGTTTGAGCCATGCCCAAAAGGCAAAACAACCTGCAATCTCAAACAGTGCCGCTGCTGTATAAATTAAGAGTTGCACGCTTTGTCCTCATCGTCATCAATTTGCGTTTGAAAAACTGTCAATGAAATCCGCTCGCGGGGTTCATAGTTTTCGATGTGCGTCTAATACGCGTTTTCGGTGTTAAGAAGTTTGATAGGGGTGAGGAAAAGGATTTTCAGATCAAACCAAAGTGACCAGTTTTCAATGTAGTAAAGGTCGTATTCCGTTCGCATCATTATTTTATCTTCGTTATCGATTTCGCCACGCCAGCCATTTATTTGCGCCCATCCGGTTACACCGGGTTTGACGCGATGACGTGCGAAGTAACCCTCTACGACTTCATTAAAAAGGACATTGTGCGAGTGTGCAGCAATTGCGTGAGGTCGAGGCCCAACGAGAGAAAGCGATCCGGTCAGTGAATTAAAGAATTGTGGTAACTCGTCGATTGAGGCCTTGCGAATGAAACGTCCAACGCGGGTCACGCGAGGATCATTTTTCGTTACGACATTTCGTGCTGCTGGATCATTTTGCTCGGTATACATAGAGCGAAATTTCCAAACATTTATGACCTCGTTGTTAAACCCATGGCGCTTCTGTTTGAAGAGAATTGGCCCTTTGCTATCGAGCTTAATGGCTATTGCCGTTGTCAGCATGATGGGGGAAAGAAAGACAATACCCAGCAAGCTGAAAACAATATCGAAGATTCGCTTTGCAACCGAATCCCAGTCGTTGATTGGCTTGTCAAAAATATCAAGCATGGGAACTGTGCCGATATAGGAATAGGCACGTGGACGAAACCGCAAATGACTGTTGACGGCGGATAGTCGTATGTCGACAGGTAAAACCCACAGCTTATTCAGAATTTTTAAGATGCGTTCTTCGGCACTTATTGGCAGCGATACGATCAGCATATCGATATGCGCAATGCGTGCAAATTCGATCAATTCCTTGATGTTGCCAAGCTTAGGATAGCCCGCAACAACGGGAGGAGAGCGTTTGTCATCGCGGTCGTCGAATATTCCGCAAATTCGAATATCGTTCTCTGATTGTTGCTCCAAAGAACGAATTAATGCTTCCGCGCTTGGGCCCCCGCCGACGATGACCGCCCGTCGCTCCATAATGCCATTTCGCGCCCAGCGTTGGAGTTTCCATGAAACGAAGAGACGGGATGTGATGAGGATGACAAGGCCACTGATTGCCCAAATAAGAAACCATGCGCGAGAAAAGTCAGAGGATACTTTGAGTAAGAAGCCAGTGACCGCGATCAGCCCGAGCACAGTGGCCCAAGCCATGAAAACTCGCTTCAGGTACCGGCTGGGGCGACGCAGAATGTTGATCTGGTAGCCATTGTTCATTTCCATGATCAGAACGAAAAGCGCGCCACTCAGGAACATTATAAGAAAATAATAGAAAATATGCGGAGTATTGAAACTCACATAATAAGAGAAACTTAATAATCCCGTTATCAGAACAATTCCGAGCTCAACAAGCCGTATCACTCCGCTAAACATACTCGGCGATAGTGTATCGCGTGCATACTGCGCAGCCATCTGGCGCGCCATCGGGTTTAACTCTATTTGCTCTTTCATCTTTGAACGATGCGGGCCACTGGCATTATTTTCCTCGGGGGTAACTGGAGGGGGCGTATTATTTTGCCGCACGGCTCAGCTCCTAACAACCTTAAACGCTGAGTTATCTTTAAACGCAAATCCTTAGAAAAAGCTGATTAAAAACCTAGCGCGTTTGCAAGATCGTGGCGAATGCGTTTCACGGTAAATTTATTCTATAAAATCTTGCATCCAATGCGCGGTATCGACGCTGGATTACGGCCAATATCAAAATCCTGGCAACTTCACATGCTGCCAAGCGGTATAGGGTACGGGCTACGCGAGACTTTAAAAACCCGTATGAGTGAGCCAAACAAGAGAGCGGCAGCGTGCTTTCAGCAGCGTTCGCATTCATAATGATTAGCTATAATTTGAAGAAGATAGATTGGATTTAACGCCCCGTAATTGTCTGCTTGTCGCTTTGCTTGAACACTGAATAAGCATAGCGCCAAGATAACTACACGACGAAAAATCCATCAGAAAAGACGCTCGCGCACATAAACCGTATCCCCTGGCAGAATTGGGTCAGATATTAGTACGCGACCAGTTGAAACCTCGTCGTTGATTGTTCGTGTTATATCGACATTTTCCTGGTTAGCACGGGGTGAAAAACCTCCGGCAGCAGCGATAGCCTTTTGTACAGTCATGCCGGGAACATATGAGTATTGTCCTGCTCCGCCAACTTCACCCATAATGAAGATAGGACGATAGCGATCAACCTCTACGCTGACGTCAGGTTCGCGCAAATATCCGCCGCGCAGCTTAGAGGCAATTATACCCTCAAGTTGCTTCACGGTTTTTCCATTGGCGGGAACACTGCCTATCAATGGAAATGCAATGTATCCGGACTGGTCGATGTTATAATTGTTTGTAAGGTTTGCCTGCTCGAACACTGTTATGCGCACACGGTCGCCAGCACTTAACAAATAGGGTTCATTCAGGCCTGCATGAAAAGCAGGTGGGGCAGGGCGATAGCTCGAACATGCTGAAAGCATCATCGCCGTTAGGCTAAGCACTGCAAGAGCCGTCAGGCTTTTGTGCTTGTTATGATTTTTCCGCATTGTCATTTTCGCGCCGGTCTCTTCCGAAAAGCCTTGCCGTGTTGGAGTGTCCAGATTCAAATATCCAGATACTGTTAAGTGATGTTATCGATTGATTAAGGTTAATGGCTGGTAAAGAATGTAATCTTTGATGAAAAAACTTTGCGCAAACATCTTTCATGCTTCCGCTTATGAAAATTAACGGTCTGGTTACCTTGTTGATTTACTTTTTGCTAACCATCTGGCCCGCTCCCCAAAGTGGATAAAATGGTTATCTGAGGGTCAGATCAGCGGAATATGGGAATGTCGCAGGCCGATAGCTCGTTGCAAGATATAAGTGTCACGTCTTCTCTCGCAACGTTGCGCCAGAATAGTCTTTGGATCATCGGTGGTGCGGTTGTGTTGTCTATGTGTGCATGGACAATCTGCCAGTTTATTACCCTTGATTTTCAGGCTGAGTCTCGTATTTCGCTTCAGCCCAAAATAATCTCTCCAGCGTCTGCAAATTATGAAGCTCCAGAAGGTCGGCAACTATCGTTGGATGGAATGAAGGCTCAGATAGAGTTTTTGACCTCTGGCGAATTGCTGAATGATGTTTCTGAGAATCTTAATCTCACAGAGAATACGGAGTTCAACCCGAACAAGAGGAGCATTTGGGCGAGGGCGCTGTTTTATTTTGGTCTGCGAAGCGGCTCGGTTGACTCAAAACCCGATGAGCGCGTGCTTCAAAATCTTCGTAATGGACTGCACGTTTACAATGTTCGTGGAACGCGTCTGATTGCGGTACAATATAGTTCTCCCAACGCGCATACAGCCGCAGAAGTGGCTAATGCTGTCGCAGATTCCTATATTGCGATGGAAAATGCGCAGAATAATAACAATAGCGATAGTATGGCCGCTTGGCTTGCGTCAGAAATCGCTGATTTGCATGACAAGTTAGGGGATACTGAGAAAAGATTATCTGATCATCAGGCGGCTAATCGGCTTAGAAGTAGCCAGCCCGACACTGACGACATAGCCACAAAACACTCAGAGGTTTTGGCAGAAATATCCCGATTACGCGCAGAGCGTTCTGCATCTGAAGCAAGCGCTGATATAGTTAGTCAGGCGCTGGCATCCGGCAACATAACGGGAAACCTGCCTGATGGAATGGCACAAGGCACTATGCAGCGGCTTATAGAGTTGCGTCTTGGGCTCAATTCAGAAATTGCCAGCCTGTCTGTTACGCTGCTCGATGGGCATCCGCGTATTAAGTCCCTGAGATCGCAGCTTGTTGATTTAAACAGGCAGATCAACGCTGAGGGGCGTAAACTTCTCACAAGTCTTAACAGCGCGACCCAGATCGCCCAAACACGTGAAAATGACCTCAATCGAGAGTTGGATCGACTGAATGCGGAACTTGCACACGCTCGAGCACCGCAATTAGAAGTTCAGGCTCTGGAGCGAGAGGCGTCTGCGCAGCGCGAGCTTTTAGAAAGCTATCAAAAGCGCTATGCTGAGCTTAAAGCACTCGCAAATCCCAGTGCTATGGCAGTTGTTTCAGAAATATTTACCCGTGCGGAAGTGCCGACTAAGCCATATTTTCCAAAAACACTGCCAGTTATCATAACAACATTTTTGTTAAGCCTGCTTTTGTTAGCGGTTTCGGTGCTACTTCGTGAAATGTTCAAGCGCCGCTCCCGGATAATTGGAGTGGATGAGAATTTTGTAGTTGCAGAAGAGATTAAAATGCCGGCTATAGGCGCAGCTGGCGACATTGACTCTGCATCCGCTGTAACAATTAGCGGGCTTAAGAACAGGCGCTGGACATCGCCTCTCAGGTTTCAAGAGACAATTGCTACGAAAGAAAGCCTAATCGATATGTCGGAAAACCCGAACAGTGTAAAAGCTGTTGCCGATGGCCTCATTGCTTTAAAATCTAAGCGCATTATTGCGGTTTCACCGGAAGGTGACGATGCTTCAATCGTTACGGTGAAATTCGTGCGTGAGCTGGCTGATCGGGGAAACCGTGTTATTCTTGTCGATATGACCGCTATAGGTACTTTAGGGCGCGCGATGCTTGACGGAGGTAATCGCTCTGGCATTACAGATCTGCTTGCTGGAGAGCGCCGTTTTGGTGACACCATACATACCGATCACTACTCTCAAGCTCATATTATGCCACTTGGAAAAGTCGTTCCAGCAACAGCGATGCGCTCCGCTGAACGGCTACCACACATTTTGGATGCACTTGAAACCGTCTATGATTTCGTCGTTGTTGAATGCGGTCCTTCAACCGCTCAGCAAATAGCGTGTATTTTCGACCGTTCTGCTGTCGTAATTATGAATATTGTCGATCCGAATGATGATCGAGTGATTACAGCTGCAATGGACATGGATCAAAGCGGCTATGAAGATGTGATTATCGTTATGGATAATTTGAAACGTTCATCTGAATTGAAAAACGGAATACCGCAAACGGCAGCCTGATTTTATTTTATAATCAGCATGTTCGATGATTTAATTGAATCTAATTCAGAGAATCTTTGATGCTTATCTGCTCATCAATGACGCTTCTGGCGTGGCGGCTGCGCCATCCACCAGATGATTGCCATGGCAGGCAAAACCCAAAGCAGTCCGGTTAATAAGAAATAGAGCAGATGCACCCATGCCGGTGACTCTGCCAGCTGTGCAACAGCGATTATCGTCGCAAAAACTGCATAGATGATCACAAGGGCAACAAGTAAAAATGTGCCTATGAGTTTTTTCAGCCGAACGGGCATGACTTTCTCCCTCTTTCCACTTCTCACTAACGCGTGAGGACAAGCAAAGGAAGCGAAAACGCGTCGGCTTGTCGCGTGAACTTGTCTTGTAACTGCCCCACCTATGCGGCATGTATCCCTCTATATGATATTGAAGGATAAAATGGCATGGCGGCGGTTTCGGTTCGACAAGAAGGGCAGGGTGCAACGCGATCGGCAGAAGATAGCAATCGTCGGCTGATCCGCTATTGGCTCTACGCAGTTTTTGTCGTGCTGATTGCGATTGTGATGGTTGGTGGTGCAACCCGCATGACGGGTTCTGGCCTGTCGATTACCGAATGGAAACCCATCCATGGCGTTATTCCGCCGCTCAATCATGCGGAGTGGATGGAAGAATTCGATAAATATCGTCAGATTCCACAATATCAGCAGATCAACAAAGGCATGTCGTTGGAAGCTTTCCAGTCGATATTCTGGTGGGAATGGGCGCACCGTATGCTCGCCCGTTTTGTGGGCTTTCTGGTTGCCGTTCCGCTCGCCTTTTTCTGGCTGACCGGTCGTCTCAACACCACATTGAAATATCGTATGCTCGGACTGCTTGCGTTGGGCGGTTTTCAGGGCGCAATCGGCTGGTGGATGGTGGCGTCGGGCTTGAGCGAGCGCACGAGCGTTAGCCAGTATCGCCTTGCAATCCATTTGACGACTGCCTGCCTAATTATTACCGCTGTGTTTTATATTGCGCGCGGTCTGGTGAAATATACCGAACGACCTGCAGAGCGCGCGATTCAGCGTTTTGCAGGCTGGTTGGTATTTGCGGTACTGATACAGATTTATCTCGGCGGTCTGGTTGCCGGTCTTCACGCTGGTCTGACCTTTAATACATGGCCATTGATGGATGGAGCGATCATCCCATCCGATTTGCTCATTCAGTCGCCTTGGTGGATCAATCTGTTTGAAAACCCGAAAACCGTGCAATTTGTGCATCGCATGTTTGCTTATACGGTCGTTGTTTTGGCCATCTTGCATTTGGTGCAGGTCTGGAAACATGCGGCAGGAACGACCCATGCGCGCCGCACAATCGTCCTGCTCGGTCTGATACTCGTTCAGGCTGTCATTGGTATCGTGACGCTATTGTTAAGTGTGCCGATTGATTTGGGTCTGACGCATCAGTTCGTAGCGCTTTTGGTGCTTGCCTTTGCCGTAGCCCACTGGCGCGCAACCAAGGGCGCTTATCAGGAATAAAAAAAGCCCGGCTTCAAGCCGGGCTTTTCATTTCAAAGTTAGCTTATTTGCCAAGCATCAGGTTCATGTTCTGAACAGCGGCACCCGATGCGCCTTTGCCAAGATTGTCGAGCAGCGCGACGAGATTGACCTGATTGTCGCCCTCGGTGCCAAACACGAACAGCTTCATGCCATCCTTGCCTGCAAGCTCTTCCGCATCGATGCGGGAAAGTTTGCTGCTTTCTTCAAGCGAAACCACTTCCACAATATCCTGACCGGCATAATGGGCGGTCAGCGCAGCATGAACGTCTTTGAGAGACGGCGTGCCTTCAAGCTCAGTCACAAACAGTGGCACCTGAACGATCATGCCCTGCGGGAAACGGCCCACGCTTGGAGCAAAGATCGGGCGACGATCCAAACGGCCATGCAATTGCAGCTCCGGCACATGCTTGTGATGCAGCGGCAGACCGTAGAGGAAATTGTTTGATGCCAGATGCTCAGGATGGTTTTTATCTTCCATCTGCGCGATCATCTGCTTGCCGCCGCCGGTATAGCCCGAAACGGCATTAACACTGATCGGATAATCTGCTGCCAGCAGACCAGCATCACGCAATGGGCGCACCAATGCGATGGCACCTGTCGGATAGCAGCCGGGATTGGCAACGAGACGTGCTTCCGCAATCCGCTCACGCTGGCCTTTGGCAAGCTCGGCAAAGCCATAGGCCCAGTCGGAATGAATACGATGCGCAGTCGATGTATCGATAATCCGCGTCGCGTTGTGGCCTTCAAGCAGCGCGACGGATTCTTTAGACGCATCATCTGGCAGGCAGAGAATTGCGATGTCGGCGGCGCGCAGATAATCGGCGCGCAGATCCTTGTTGCGGCGCTCGGCTTCCGGGATTGAAATCACTTCAAGATCGTCGCGTTCGGCAAGGCGGCTGCGAATTTGCAGACCAGTTGTGCCGTGTTCGCCGTCGATGAAGATTTTCGGTTTCATGCGCTTTGCCTTTAATTTCAGAAAGTTACATCAATATTCGGAATCGATTTTTCAGCTGCTTGAATCAGTTTATGAGCGGGGCCTATCGTCGTCGTGCTTTTTGCTCGGCCAGCAGTCCGAGATAATACATTGCGATTGTAGCTCCCGCGATGGCTGTTATATCAGCATGATCATAAGCCGGTGCAACCTCGACGACATCCGCACCGACGAAGTCAAGTTCCGTCAGCTTGCGAAGCACGGACAGCATTTTTGCAGACGAAGGACCGCCAGCGACGGGTGTTCCTGTCCCCGGCGCGAAAGCTGGGTCAAGACAATCAATATCGAAGGTCAGATAGGTCTTTTTGCCAACGGTGCGCTTGAGAATTTCTTCAGCAATCGCTTGCGCCGACATATCCTCGACTTCGTGACCATAGATGATCTTGATGCCGCAGTCTTCCGGTGCGTGCGTCCGAATGCCGATCTGGATCGATTGATCCGGGTCGATAATCCCGTCGCGAACCGCACGCGCCACAAATGAGCCGTGATCGATGCGCTTGCCATCATCAAACCACGTATCCTGATGTGCATCGAACTGAACGAGCGCCAGCGGTCCGTATTTCGCAGCATGTGCTTTGAGCAGGGGCCACGTCACAAAATGATCGCCGCCAAGCGTTAGCAGAAACGCGTCGGATTTGAGGATTTTCGCGGCTTCCCGCTCGATCGTCGCTGGCGTCTTATAATGATTGCCATAGTCAAGCAGACAGTCGCCATAGTCGATAACAGCAAGGTCTTCGAACAGATCGCGCTCGAATGGATATTGCGGATCATTGTCAAAAATTGCCGATGCACGCCGAATGGCCTGCGGACCAAACCGTGCGCCCGGACGATTGGACACCGCTGCATCGAACGGAATACCCCATACGACAGCTTCAGCACCTTTTAGCGACTTGCTGTAAACACGCCGCATGAATGACAACACACCTGCATGGGTGGGGTCAGTTGCAGCACTTGTCAGGCTGCGAGCGGTGAAAGCATGGTCAATCGTTTTTGAGGGCATTGCCGTCTCCCGGATGGCGTTACAACTCTCATAGCGCTTCATGAAGCAAAATGGGAGATTGCTTTATGCAGTTTTCGCATCAAAACCGTAAGCACGTTCTACACGCGCAATGCGAACGCAATAAGTTTCATACCATTGCTGACGACCAAGCTTTTGCGCCAAAAGATGATCGACATCGCGTTTCCATGCGCGGATGCTGTCTTCATCCGCCCAGAACGAATTGGTGATGCCAAAGCCTTCTGCATCGCGTGCGCTCTCAACACCGATATAGCCGGGCTGTTTTGCAGCAAGTTCTGCCATGCGGTCTGCCATTTCACCATAGCCGTCATCATCGCCCAAGCGTTGCGACGAAAATGAGACAACGAAGTAGGGTGGTTGTGGTGTTTGGGCGAAGTATTGTGATGTCATTGACTAATTCCGGCTTTTTCTAAGACAGCTCATAACAAAAAAGCGGACCCGAAGGCCCGCTTTTCTGTAATTCCAAAGCGATAAATATTAGCGCTTCGAGAACTGGAACGAACGGCGAGCCTTGGCCTTACCGTACTTCTTACGTTCAACAACGCGGCTGTCACGGGTAAGGAAGCCACCCTTCTTAAGAACCGTGCGAAGGCCTGGTTCGTAGTAGGTGAGTGCCTTGGAGATGCCGTGACGAACAGCACCGGCCTGGCCGGAAAGACCGCCACCAACAACGGTAGCAACAACATCGAACTGACCAGCGCGGTTCGACGCAATGATCGGCTGCTGCAGGATCATCTGCAGAACCGGACGTGCGAAATACGCAGCAAATTCTTTGCCGTTTACAGTGATCTTGCCGGAACCTGGCTTGACCCAAACGCGAGCAATCGCGTCTTTACGCTTGCCGGTCGCATAAGCGCGGCCCTGAGCGTCGATCTTCTGGACATGAACTGGAGCTGCGGCGGAGGCCGACGCTACGCTGCCGAGTTCTTCGAGCGAGTTGAGCTGCTCAGCCATGATTATGCATTCCCTTTGTTCTTGCGGTTCAGCGCTGCAACGTCCAGAACTTCTGGCTGCTGAGCTTCATGCTGATGTTCTGCACCTGCATAAACGCGCAGGTTCTTCATCTGGCGACGGCCAAGAGGACCGCGTGGGATCATGCGCTCGATAGCCTTTTCAAGAACGCGTTCTGGGAAACGGCCTTCGAGAATCTGGCGAGCAGTACGTTCCTTGATGCCACCTGGGTGACCAGTGTGCCAGTAGTAAACCTTGTCGGTGTACTTCTTACCGGTAAGAACAACCTTGTCAGCATTGATGATGATGACATTGTCGCCATCGTCAACGTGTGGAGTGAAAGTTGCTTTGTGCTTACCGCGCAGGCGATTGGCGACGAGTGATGCGAGACGACCGACGACGAGACCTTCTGCGTCGATCAGAATCCACTTCTTCACCACTTCGGCTGGCTTCTGAGAAAAAGTTGCCATTGAAGTCTTCCTTGACTAATCCCTGACCTTACGATCCGGGCTTTTCTTGTTGCTTGTTTGGTTCTGCCTGTCTTGATAACAGCCGACCGTGAGAACACACGAAAGCGAGCTTTCATATGGTCTGGGCGGGTCGATACACAAACTAACATAAGCCGTCAAGCGTTGTTTTTATATCAATCTTTTAAAAATACAATAAAAACAATGACTTGCAATATTGGTATTATAATACCGTAGTTTTTAACGTGGTGGAATGGAATAAGTTGCGGTCGCATGAGCAATAAGTTCACCGGTTTCGCTGCTTGTCATGCTTATGTCCAGCACCGCGAGGCGCTTTCCAAGCTTCAGAATCCTTGCAATAGCTTTCACTGTGCCGGGATTGGCCTTGCGCAGAAAATTGATATTGAGATTAGTCGTCACTGCCAGCGCCACAGGTCCGATATGGCCGAGAATTGCTGCATAGGCAGCGACATCAGCAAGCGCAAACACTGAGGGACCGGAAACTGTACCGCCGGGCCGCAGATGCTGATCATCTGCGTGTAGGTGCATTGTGGCTGATCCCGCATCAATCGAGACGATTTCAAAACTCTCATCAAGTTGCGGAAACTCACGCTTCATGAAAGTTCGCAAATCTTCAAGGCTCATGACCGGGCTTAGGCTTGTGCGGTGTTCGGCTGTGATATTCATTTTCTCTCCCTTATTACAAGGAATAGGGGGAATGAGGCCGACCTTGCAAGTCAGTCGTGCGGTATGTTTACATCCAATTTGGCAAAGCCGCCTTTGGAGAACAGACATGCAGACATCTTCGGATAATGAAATTCGCGATATTCTTCGCACTGTCAAAACGATTGCATTGCTTGGTGCTTCGCCAAAGCCGGAGCGCCCCAGCAATGGCGTGATGAAGTTTCTGCTTGATCATGGTTATCATGTTATCCCGGTTAATCCGGGGCAGGTGGGAAAGACCATTCACGGACAGCGCGTGGTAGGGCAGCTTGCCGATATTGATGAGCCGATTGATATGGTCGATGTATTTCGCGCTTCTGATGCGCTTCCGGGCATTGTTGATGAGATTCTCGCTTTGAGGAAACGACCTTCAGTTTTATGGACGCAGCTTGATGTCATACATCCGGACGCTGCCAAAAGAGCCGAAAGTGAAGGTATCAAAGTTGTCATGGACCGCTGTCCGGCTATCGAATATCCGCGCCTCATAGGGTAAGTTAAAATTGTAGAATTAATTTCTGTGATTTGAGATTATCGCGCAAAATCCTCCTTTGCTTTCTTGCAGCCAGAGCCTAACGTCCGGTCATATCATATGGCATAGGCTGTCAGGAGGAACTCATGTCTAAGCGCTCACCCGGTATCGAAACTTTGGCAATTCACGCTGGCGCAAAGCCGGATCCGACAACGGGCGCGCGTGCCACGCCAATCTATCAAACGACCTCGTTTGTGTTTGATGATGCCGACCATGCTGCGTCTTTGTTTGGCCTTCAGGCCTTTGGCAATATTTATACGCGTATCACAAACCCAACCACTGCCGTTTTGGAAGAGCGTATTGCAGCACTTGAAGGCGGCACGGCAGCGGTCGCAACGGCTTCGGGCCATGCAGCGCAGTTGCTGGTGTTTCACACACTGCTGCAACCGGGTGATAACTTCATCGCTGCACGCCAGCTTTACGGCGGTTCAATCAACCAGTTTGGTCAGTCGTTTAAATCATTTGGCTGGCAGGTTCGCTGGGCGGACGCAACCAACCCAACCGATTTTGCTAAACAGATTGACAGCAAGACGCGCGCAATCTTCATTGAAAGCTTCGCCAATCCGGGCGGCATTGTCATTGATATAGAAGCCATTGCCGAAATCGCACATAAACACGGCTTGCCATTAATTGTCGATAACACGCTGGCATCGCCTTATCTTGTGCGCCCGATTGAGCATGGCGCCGATATTGTTGTGCACTCGCTGACAAAATTCATTGGCGGTCATGGCAATTCGATGGGCGGTATTCTGGTTGATGCTGGCACATTCGATTGGGCCAAGTCCGGCAACTATCCGCTTCTGACAGAAGCACGGCCTGATTATGCAGGCCTCGAGCTGCACAAAACCTTTGGCAATATCTCTTTTGCCATTGCTGCGCGTGTACTTGGCCTACGTGATTTCGGACCGTCTATTTCGCCGTTCAACGCGTTCCAGATTCTTACGGGCGTTGAAACATTGCCGCTGCGTATGCAGCGTCATGTGGATAATGCTTTGAAGGTCGCTACATGGCTGCATGGCCATGAAAAAGTGTCGTGGGTTAATTATGCTGGCCTGCCACACGATAAATATCATGCACTTCAGCAGAAATATTCGCCGAAGGGTGCTGGTTCTGTTTTCACCTTCGGTCTCAAGAGCGGTTATGAAGCTGGCGTTAAATTTGTCGATAGTCTCGAACTTTTCTCGTTGCTGGCAAATATTGGCGACACCCGTTCGCTCGTGATTCACCCGGCCTCGACCACCCATCGTCAGTTGACCGATGAGCAGAAGGTGGCGGCGGGCGCTGGACCTGATGTTGTGCGTCTTTCTATCGGTATTGAAGATGCCGATGATATTATCGCTGACATCGAACAGGCACTCGCCAAGGTTTGATCGGATGAGCCAATTTCTCAGCTTTGAGATCAATGGCGTGAAACCCGAAGAAAGCGCTCCGTTACCGGAGCGCGTTCTTTCAGGCGACCCGCGATTCCTGACATGGAATTTTGAAGAAAGCGCCGACGGCAAGCTATTCGCAGGCATATGGGAAAGCACGCCGGGAAAATGGCGCATCGAATATGACGAATGGGAATATTGCTATATCCTGTCTGGCCGCTCAATTTTGACGGAGGAGGGCGGTAAGAGCCGCGAAGTTGTCGCTGGTGACCGCTTCGTTATTCGTCCTGGCTTCAGGGGAACATGGGAAGTCATAGAAACGACCCGTAAGGATTATGTGATCCGGCTTTAGCGAGCGTGTAGATATGCCCACTGGACTGCTGGTGGGCAACACGTCTCAAGCGGTGAGTAAAATTCAGGACACACTCACTCATCCGGGTAGCAACATGCGTCTTGTAATGGAAATTTTGCAGAAAATGGAAGCAGCGCAGAAGAAAGGCCACTAGGTTCATTGAACCCAAAGGGAGCTTTATATTTTCGTCTAAGTGATTGGAAAATATGGTGGGCGATGAGAGACTCGAACTCCCGACATCTTCGGTGTAAACGAAGCGCTCTACCAACTGAGCTAATCGCCCGGCTAACTTGTCAGCCGCTGTGAGAGCCGTTTAGGCTGTTCGTTTGGATAGTGCAAGCGTAAAAATTAGAAAAATGCATTTTTTTAGTTCTCCGGCTAAAAAATATGAGCTCTCTGGGGATAACTCCTATGAAAGCGATAATTTTGCGAGCCTGAAATGGGGTGACTCGTAGGTAACATCAAAAAATGCGATTCCTTTTTCTGTTTAATTTGAATGCCTTCCGATTAAATAAACTGAGTTGTGGATCAGGCCCCCTATATAAGAGGCACGTAAAATCGGCTCTTTTAGAATAAAATCAAAATTCTTCTTTTTTCTTCAGATCACTCGCTTGACACTGGTGAGAGAACACCTTAAACGACCGCTCACACCGAACGGAAACGTCGGTGACTACCCAGCCAAATGGCTGAAAATGAAATGCGCGGGTGTAGCTCAGTTGGTTAGAGTGCCGGCCTGTCACGCCGGAGGTCGCGGGTTCGAGCCCCGTCACTCGCGCCATTTTCATTCAGAAAACAAATCTTACATTTCTGAAGAAAATGGCGCACCTCGCGAATTTATCTCCTCACTATATAAACGCTTTCTGATGCGCCCTCGTGCTTGAAAAGCAGCGCTTATACGTCGGGCATCTTTAATGCGTGCACGATTAAAAGCTTGTCGTTGAAACGTGTGAATCGCTTTTCCGATAACGGCATGCGTGAAAAAGAGTTGGATCGGGCGCTGTGGCGCTTAATAAGCGCTCTCGCTTTCGGCTTCATAGTCGCTTGTGTGGGGCAGGGCTATTTCGTCTTCCGCTTCCAGGAAAGATAAGCCACAGAGAATATCCCTGCCAGAATGACTAGAATGTCGCCGCTGGTGAGCAAATATGTGCTCATATCGCCCTCCCGGGATTTTGTGCCTGTGTTCTTTGTTATTCTGCGCTGACGGCATATTCAGGGTTTGATTCCAAATGCCCCCGCAGAACGCGATTATGTCTGAAGCACAATCCTAAAAGCTGCTGTCGAATTGCTGAAGGCAATTGAATCCTGACCGCGAATCTCTAGGGCTAATTTATTTTAAGAATCTTACCGATGGCGACGGGATTTTTCTCCTGATCACATCATCGCATTGCGACGACGGAATGGTGGGGTTTTACACTCTATATATAAGTGCAAATAGCGCCCTATATATAAAGAGTGTTTTACTGCGTTATTTATCAGAAGCCACGCCAAGTCTGACGCATTACCAACGGCGGCTAATGCTGGATATGAATCAGAGGTGCCGACGCTGGTTTCTGGGACGCGCCATCCAAAATATCTATTTAACGAGGTCAGTCGATTTTAAATCGATTGATTCTATTCGCCTTAAAATGGCGAAAGATCGTTCATCTCTATTTCCTCACGAAATTATGATGATTTCATGCTATATCAAATTTGGGTAGCATATATGGGCTTGCGGATGGTGCTTATTAAGCATCTTGAGCACACTATACCCGCTTGATCGCGCTGGAGGGCTTGCGCTCGCGTGCATGCTGCGCTAACCGTCCGGCCAAATACTTAGGTTCGCACGGCATGCCCTTGAAGCTGCTTGAGGCGACGAGGTCGCAAGAGATGCAATGTGTCGCATGGTGGTAAGCGCTAAAAAGCTTATTACAGGCGGCGCAGCCTCGTTATTCAAGCCGGATTAAGGATCATGGACGAGCTTTTAAGTTCCTATTTGCCGATTGTCATCTTTCTCGGCATCGCAATGGTTATCGGTGTAGCCCTTCTGGTTGCGCCGTTTCTTGTCGCGTACAGACAGCCAGACCCGGAAAAGCTTTCAGCTTACGAGTGCGGCTTCAATGCCTTTGATGACGCTCGCATGAAATTCGACATCCGTTTCTATCTGGTGTCGATTCTCTTCATCATCTTCGATCTCGAAGTCGCCTTCCTGTTCCCATGGGCTGTGTCCTTTGGTGAAATCGGTTGGTTCGGTTTCCTGTCGATGATGCTTTTCCTTGGCGTTCTGACCATCGGCTTCATCTATGAATGGAAGAAGGGAGCCCTCGAATGGGATTGACCGGCACAAATCAAGCGTCTGGATCGACACTCATTGCTCCGCAGCCAAAAGGCATTCTTGACCCGCGCACGGGCAAGCCAGTCGGTTCCGATGATGCATTTTTCAACGATCTGAACAGTGAACTGTCCGATAAGGGTTTCATCGTCACTTCTGCTGACGCTCTTGTAACCTGGGCGCGTACTGGCTCGCTGATGTGGATGACCTTTGGTCTCGCATGCTGCGCTGTGGAAATGATGCATATTTCCATGCCGCGTTATGATGCTGAGCGCTTTGGTATCGCGCCGCGTGCGTCTCCGCGTCAGTCTGACGTGATGATCGTTGCAGGCACGCTGACCAACAAGATGGCTCCGGCTCTGCGCAAAGTCTATGACCAGATGCCAGAGCCACGCTATGTCATTTCGATGGGTTCGTGCGCAAATGGCGGCGGCTACTATCACTACTCTTATTCTGTAGTGCGTGGCTGTGACCGTGTTGTTCCGGTCGATATCTATGTGCCGGGCTGTCCTCCGACGGCTGAGGCGCTGCTTTATGGCATTCTTATGCTTCAGAAGAAGATCCGCCGCACAGGTACGATCGAGCGCTAAGCGGACCTTTTGGTCTCAATGGTGCAAGAAGGTTTGTTAGAACTCGATCTGTTTTCCCAAGGATGGATCGGGGTCTAAAAAAGGAAGTTAGAGATATGAGCGAAGAAGCTCTTGGTGAACTTTCCGGCTATATCAAAGAACGTCTCGGCGATGCGATCGAAGAGGCGAAGCTGGCCTATGGCGAGCTGACGCTGTCTGTTCCGGTTGAAAGCCTGATTACTGTTCTGACATTCCTGCGCGATGACGTGCAGTGCCAGTTCATTAATTTGACGGATATTTCCGGCGTTGATTATCCACAGCGCGCCAAGCGTTTTGACGTTGTTTATCAGTTCCTTTCACCACGCCAGAACCTACGCATTCGCGTGAAGGTTCAGGCTGATGAAGATATGCTGGTTCCTTCTGCTGTGTCGGTTTTCGTCGGCGCTGAGTGGTTTGAGCGCGAAGCCTACGACATGTATGGCATTCTGTTCTCCGGTCACCCTGATCTGCGTCGCATTCTGACCGATTACGGTTTTGAAGGTCACCCGCTGCGCAAAGATTTCCCGACCACTGGTTTCGTTGAAGTTCGTTACAGCGATGAAGCCAAGCGCGTCATTTATGAGCCTGTCATGCTGCGACAGGAATTCCGCAATTTTGACTTTCTCTCGCCATGGGAAGGGACGGATTACGTCCTGCCGGGCGATGAAAAAGCCAAGACGAACTGAGCGACAGGAAGCTAAACATGGCTGAGACTCAGGTCCGCAACTTTAATATTAATTTTGGTCCGCAGCACCCTGCTGCGCACGGCGTTTTGCGTCTTGTTCTTGAACTCGACGGCGAAGTCGTGGAACGCGTTGATCCGCATATTGGTCTGCTGCATCGCGGCACCGAAAAGCTGATGGAAACGAAGACCTATCTTCAGGCTTTGCCTTATCTCGACCGCCTCGACTACGTGGCGCCGATGAATCAGGAACACGCCTATGCTTTGGCTGTCGAGCGTCTGCTCGGCATCACTGTGCCGAAGCGTGGTCAGTTGATCCGCGTTCTTTTCTCGGAAATTGGTCGTATTCTGAACCATCTTCTGAACGTAACCACACAGGCTATGGACGTTGGTGCGCTGACGCCGCCACTCTGGGGCTTTGAAGAGCGCGAAAAGCTGATGGTGTTCTACGAGCGCGCTTGTGGCGCACGTATGCATGCTGCTTACTTCCGTCCGGGTGGTGTTCATCAGGATATTCCTGACCAGCTCGTTGAAGACATCGGCAAATGGATTGATCCGTTTCTTGCAACGACACTGACGAACCTCGACAATCTGATTACGCCAAACCGCATTTTCAAGCAGCGTAACGTCGATATCGGCGTTGTTTCGCTCGAAGATGCATGGGCTTGGGGTTTCTCGGGTGTCATGGTTCGCGGTTCGGGTGCAGCATCGGATCTGCGTAAGTCACAGCCTTATGAATGCTACAACGAAATGGAATTCGATATTCCAATCGGCAAGAACGGCGACTGCTATGACCGTTACCTGATCCGTATGGAAGAAATGCGCCAGTCGGCTCGCATTATGCGCCAGTGCGTTGATCTTCTGCTCGGTAAAGAACGCGTTGGTCCTGTTTCGCACACCGACAACAAGATTGTGCCGCCAAAGCGCGGCGAGATGAAGCGCTCGATGGAAGCGCTCATCCATCACTTCAAGCTTTACACGGAAGGCTACCATGTGCCTGCCGGTGAAGTTTACGCAGCAGTCGAAGCGCCAAAAGGTGAATTTGGTGTCTTCCTCGTATCGGATGGCTCGAACAAGCCATACCGCTGCAAGCTGCGCGCGCCGGGCTTTGCCCATCTTCAGGCTATGGATTTCCTGTGCCGCGGCCACATGCTGGCTGACGTGTCGGCAATCCTTGGCTCGCTCGATATCGTGTTTGGTGAGGTTGACCGCTGATGTCCGTTCGCCGTCTCGCAGATGATGCCGTCCAGCCGGCTGGTTTCGCTTTCAACGCGGATAACCAGGCCTGGGCGCACAAGACGATCGCAAAATACCCGGAAGGCCGTCAGCAGTCGGCTGTTATTCCATTGCTCATGCGTGCGCAGGAGCAGGATGGCTGGGTCACAAAAGCCGCTATCGAACATGTAGCAACCATGCTCGACATGCCTCTGATCCGTGTTCTGGAAGTTGCGACTTTCTATACACAGTTCCAGTTGAAGCCTGTTGGCACGCGCGCGCACATTCAGGTTTGCGGCACCACGCCATGCATGTTGCGTGGTTCGGAAGCATTGATGGATGTTTGCCGTCATAAAATTCACCACGATCCTTTCGAGCTAAATGCCGAAGGCACGCTGTCGTGGGAAGAAGTTGAGTGTCAGGGCGCTTGCGTCAATGCGCCGATGGTCATGATCTTCAAGGATGCTTATGAAGACCTGACGCCTGAACGTCTTGCTGAAATCATCGATACGTTTGAAGCAGGCAAGGGCGACACTGTTAAGCCGGGTCCACAGGATGGCCGTATCACGTCTGAACCTATGGGCGGACTGACGGCTCTGACCGAAGATCTCGACTATAAACAGGTTGGTCTGGAAACCCGTAAGGCATCTGATGCCGCTGTTGCTAAAGCCAAGGCGGAAGCCGAAGCAAAGGCAAAGGCTGAAGCAGAAGCCGCAACCAAAGACGGAAGCAGGTGAGACATGCTGGCTGATAAAGATCGCATCTTCACCAATATCTATGGCTTTAAGGACCAGTCGCTGAAAGGCGCCATGTCTCGTGGCCATTGGGATAACACCAAAGGCTTCATCGAAAAGGGCCGCGACTGGATTATCAACGAAATGAAGGCGTCGAACCTTCGTGGACGTGGTGGTGCAGGCTTCCCGACTGGCCTGAAATGGTCGTTCATGCCGAAGGAAGTGACGGATCGTCCGCATTACCTCGTCGTGAATGCCGATGAATCCGAGCCAGGCACCTGTAAGGACCGCGAAATTCTGCGCCACGATCCGCATACGCTGATCGAAGGCTGCGTGATCGCCGGTTGTGCAATGAGTGCGCACACTGCTTACATCTATCTGCGCGGCGAATTCATGCGTGAGCGTGAAGCGCTGCAGGCTGCGATTGATGAGTGCTATGACGCTGGCCTTCTGGGCAAGAACAATAAGTGCGGCTGGGATATGGATATATTCCTTCATCACGGCGCTGGCGCTTATATCTGCGGCGAAGAAACCGCTCTATTGGAAAGCCTTGAAGGTAAGAAGGGTCAGCCGCGTCTGAAGCCTCCTTTCCCTGCGAATATGGGTCTTTATGGCTGCCCGACGACTGTCAACAACGTTGAATCGATTGCGGTTGCTCCGACCATTCTGCGTCGTGGCGGCGCATGGTTCTCGTCGATTGGCCGTCCGAACAATGTCGGCACCAAGCTGTTCCAGATTTCTGGTCATGTGAACACGCCGTGCACCGTTGAAGAAAGCCTCGGCATCACCTTCCGCGAGCTGATCGAAAAGCACGCTGGCGGTATCCGTGGTGGCTGGGACAATCTGCTTGGCGTTATTCCCGGCGGCGCTTCCTGCCCGATTATCAAGGGCGAAGACATGATGGATGCCATCATGGACTTTGACGGTATGCGCGAAAAGAAATCTTCGTTCGGCACCGGCGGCGTGATTGTCATGGACAAGTCCACCGACGTTATCAAGGCAATTGCCCGTCTGTCAGCTTTCTTCAAGCATGAAAGCTGCGGCCAGTGCACACCTTGCCGCGAAGGCACCGGCTGGATGTGGCGCGTCATGGAACGCATGGTCAAGGGTAACGCGCAGAAGCGCGAAATCGACATGCTTCTCGACGTTACCAAGCAGATTGAAGGTCACACGATCTGCGCGCTTGGTGATGCTGCTGCATGGCCTATTCAGGGCTTGATCCGCAATTTCCGTCCGGAAATTGAAAAGCGCATTGATGATTATACACGCAACGCCGTTCAGAGCCGCAATATCCGTCTGGAAGCAGCGGAATAGGGCTTAGGCATTGTGTGAGTGCAGCCCACCTCCCATGGGCTGCAAGTGAGTTTGACATCTGGAAGATGCGGCAAGAGCCGCAGGTTTGGATAAGCGATGGCAAATATTAAGGTTGACGGCACAGAGATCGAAGTACCCGATCACTATACGCTCCTTCAGGCTGCCGAAGCCGCGGGGGCTGAAGTCCCGCGTTTTTGTTTCCACGAACGGCTTTCCATCGCTGGAAACTGCCGCATGTGCCTTGTTGAAGTGAAGGGCGGGCCGCCAAAGCCGGCCGCATCCTGCGCTATGGGCGTTCGCGATTTGCGTCCGGGCCCGAACGGCGAAGCACCTGAAATTTTCACCAATACGCCTATGGTCAAAAAGGCCCGCGAAGGCGTGATGGAATTCCTGCTCATCAACCATCCGCTTGATTGCCCGATTTGCGATCAGGCTGGTGAGTGCGATCTGCAGGATCAGGCCATGGCGTTTGGTACCGATGGCTCGCGCTATCGCGAAAACAAGCGTGCGGTCGAGAACAAGTATATTGGCCCACTCGTCAAGACGGTCATGACGCGCTGCATTCACTGCACACGCTGCGTTCGTTTCACGACTGAAGTGGCTGGCATTTCTGAACTCGGCCTGATTGGTCGCGGTGAAGATGCTGAAATCACCACCTATCTTGAACGCGCAATGACCTCGGAACTGCAGGGCAATGTTATCGATCTTTGCCCGGTTGGTGCTCTGACTTCGCGTCCATATGAATTCCAGGCGCGTCCGTGGGAACTGAACAAGACAGAAACCATCGATGTGATGGATGCTGTTGGTTCTAACATCCGCGTTGATACCCGTGGCCGCGAAGTGATGCGTATCATGCCGCGCGTCAATGAGCAGGTGAACGAAGAGTGGATTTCCGACAAGACCCGCTTCATCTGGGATGGTCTGCGCACCCAGCGCCTTGATCGCCCATATGTGCGCAAGGGTGGCCGTCTGGTTGCTGTCACGTGGCCAGAAGCTTTTGCAACAATCGCTGCAAAGGTTTCTTCGACTTCAGCTGACAAGATCGGCGCAGTTGCTGGCGATCTGGCTTCTGTTGAAGAACTTTACGCACTCAAGAACCTGATCGCATCGCTCGGCTCGAAGAATATCGATAGCCGTCAGGATGGCGCAGCTCTTGATCCAGCTCTGGGCCGTTCAAGCTATCTCTTTAACGCAACGATCGAAGGCATTGAAAATGCTGACGCTCTTCTGATCATTGGCTCCAACCCACGTGTTGAAGCTGCTGTTCTGAATGCGCGCATTCGCAAGCGTCAGCGTATCGGTCATTTCCCGATTGCTCTGATCGGTGAAAAGGCTGAACTGCGTTACGACTACGAATATCTGGGCGCTGGCGCAGATACACTGGCCGCTGTTTCTGCCGGCAAGAACGCATTCCGGGACGTATTGGCTAAAGCCGAACGTCCGCTGATCATCGTTGGTCAGGGTGCATTGACTGGCGAAAACGGTGCAGCTGTTCTCGCATCTGCTGCAAAGCTTGCTCAGGATGTTGGCGCGATCAGCGCTGAGTGGAACGGTTTCTCGGTTCTGCACACTGCAGCTTCCCGCGTTGGTGCTCTTGATCTCGGTGTTGTTCCGGGTGAGGGCGGCAAGGCTGCAAACGACATGCTCGGCAATCTTGATGTTGTGTTCCTGCTTGGTGCAGACGAACTCGACATGACCAAGAAAGCATCAAGCTTCGTTGTTTATATCGGTACACATGGCGATGCCGGTGCACATGCCGCTGACGTTATTCTTCCGGGTGCAGCCTATACCGAAAAGTCGGGCACATGGCTCAACACTGAAGGCCGCGTACAGCTTGGCAACCGTGCTGGCTTTGCTCCGGGCGAAGCAAAGGAAGATTGGGCAATCTTGCGCGCTCTTTCCGACACGCTCGGCAAGCGTCTGCCGTTTGATAGCCTCGCACAGCTTCGCGCCAAGCTCTATGCAGACTTCCCGCATATGATGGCGATTGACACGATTGCACCTGCAAATGCAGACGATCTGTCAGCGCTTGCAGCAAAAGCATCTACCCTTCCTGGCGGCGCTGCGTTCGTTTCGCCGGTCAAGGATTTCTATCTGACGAACCCAATCGCGCGTGCTTCCGCTGTCATGGCCGAGTGCTCGGCGCTTGCGGCCGGCAGCTTCCAACAGGCAGCTGAGTAAGCGAGAGAGAGACGGAATAATGGACGGAATTTTTGCAGCTTACGTCTTGCCTGCGCTGATCATAGCGCTGAAGTCGGTCGTTCTGCTTGTCGTATTGCTGATCGTCGTGGCTTACCTGCTTTATGCGGATCGTAAGATCTGGGCAGCCGTGCAGCTTCGCCGTGGACCAAACGTTGTTGGTCCTTGGGGTCTGTTTCAGGCTTTCGCCGATCTTTTGAAGTTCGTCGTTAAAGAGCCGATCATTCCTTCGGGCGCGAACAAGGGTGTGTTTCTTCTCGCACCTTTCATTTCGGCGGTTCTGGCAATGGCAACATGGGCAGTCATCCCGGTCAATGAAGGCTGGGCGATTGCAAACATCAATGTCGGCATTCTCTACATCTTTGCTATTTCTTCGCTTGAAGTTTATGGCGTGATCATGGGCGGCTGGGCTTCGAACTCGAAGTATCCATTCCTGGGTGCACTTCGTTCGGCAGCGCAGATGGTCTCTTATGAAGTGTCGATTGGTTTCGTGATCGTTACAGTTCTGCTCACCGTTGGCTCGCTCAACATGACTGACATCGTGCTTTCGCAGAATACAGGTCTTGGCACATCGCTTGGTTTGCCTGCTTCGTTCCTCGACTGGAACTGGCTGGTTTTGTTCCCGATGTTCGTGATCTTCTTCATTTCGGCGCTTGCTGAAACGAACCGTCCGCCATTCGATCTTGTCGAAGCTGAATCCGAACTCGTGGCCGGTCATATGATCGAATATTCGTCCACGCCGTTCCTTCTGTTCTTCCTCGGCGAATATGTGGCGATCACGCTGATGTGCGCCCTGATGACCACACTCTTCCTTGGCGGCTGGTTGCCTCCGGTTGACGTATGGTTCCTCAACTGGGTTCCGGGCATCATCTGGTTCATGCTCAAGCTCTGCTTCTGCTTCTTCCTGTTCGCGATGGTGAAGGCTTTTGTACCGCGTTACCGTTATGACCAGCTGATGCGTCTGGGTTGGAAAGTGTTCCTGCCAATTTCGCTCGGTATGGTTGTTCTTACCGCAACCGTCATCAAAGTCTTCGATCTGGTGTAAGGAGAAAGATAAATGGCTTCATTCGCACAGGCCGCGAAATCCCTCCTTCTCAAGGAATTCGTTGCGGCTTTCTTCCTCTCCATGCGCCAGTTCTTCGCGCCAAAAGCGACGCTGAACTACCCGCATGAAAAGGGTCCGATTTCGCCTCGTTTTCGTGGTGAGCATGCGCTGCGCCGTTACCCAAACGGCGAAGAACGCTGCATCGCTTGTAAGCTTTGCGAAGCGATCTGCCCGGCACAGGCTATCACCATTGAGGCGGGTCCACGCCGCAATGACGGTACGCGCCGCACGGTTCGTTACGACATTGATATGGTGAAGTGCATCTATTGCGGTTTCTGTCAGGAAGCCTGTCCGGTGGATGCAATCGTTGAAGGTCCGAACTTCGAGTTTGCGACCGAAACCCGCGAAGAGCTTTACTATGACAAGGACAAGCTCCTTGCCAATGGCGATCGCTGGGAACGCGAAATTGCGCGCAACATCGCAATGGATGCGCCATATCGCTGATTGGTTTTGCTGAAACGTGGTTTCAGCATCCGGTTTGAAAAGCGGCAACAAGAAGGGGCGGCCCGTCTTGTTGCTGGAATTTAAGTTTCGCGATTATTCGCGGCAAACAAAGACTAAAGCGGATGAAGCAATCAGGCTTTGTCCACGGAAAGGTGTTGGGGGATCCCCATGCTGACAGGTATTGCGGCAGCGTTCTTCTATCTGTTCGCCTTTATCATGATCGCCAGTGCGTTCATGGTAATTGCGGCACGCAACCCCGTGCATTCGGTACTGTTTCTCATCCTCGCTTTCTTCAATGCAGCGGCGCTGTTCCTGCTGACGGGGGCCGAGTTCCTCGCCATGATCCTGCTCGTCGTTTATGTCGGTGCTGTGGCGGTTCTCTTCCTCTTCGTCGTCATGATGCTGGATGTTGACTTCTCCGAATTGAAGCGCGGTGCGCTGCAATATGCGCCGGTCGGTGCTCTGGTTGGTCTGATCCTGCTGGGCGAGCTGATTGTTGTTTTCGCGGGTTCGATGTTCACGCCAAAGCTGGGGCAGGGCGCGGTTCCAATCCCTGACGTTGCGGAACGCACCAACACTGCTGCCCTTGGCGACATTCTTTACACTGACTTTGTCTTCCACTTCCAGATTGCTGGATTGGTCCTTCTGGTCGCTATGATCGGTGCAATTGTTCTGACGCTGCGGCACAAGCCGAATGTTAAGCGCCAGTCGATTTCGGATCAGGTTGCTCGTACGCCTGAAACGGCGATCGAGATCAAGCAGGTCGAAACAGGCAAGGGCATCTGAGGAAAAGAATATGGAAATCGGTATTTCTCATTATCTGACCGTATCAGCCATCCTGTTCACCCTTGGCGTTTTCGGTATCTTCTTAAACCGTAAGAACGTCATCGTTATCCTGATGTCTGTCGAATTGATCCTTCTCTCGGTCAATCTCAATTTTGTGGCGTTTTCTTCTGTGCTTGGCGATATGGTCGGGCAGGTTTTCGCGCTGTTCGTTCTGACTGTTGCGGCTGCTGAGGCAGCTATCGGTCTCGCAATCCTCGTTGTTTTCTTCCGTAATCGCGGTTCCATCGCGGTGGAAGACGTCAATGTTATGAAAGGTTGACGGGCAAATGCTCTATAACGCGATCGTCTTCCTTCCGCTTATTGGCTTTCTTATTGCCGGACTTTTCGGCAATAAGATTGGCGCCAAGGCGAGTGAATATGTGACTTCTGGCCTGATGGTGATCGTTGCGATCCTGTCATGGGTCGTGTTCTTCAAAATCCCGCTCGGCCACGATGCCGAAACGGTTCGTATCCCTGTACTTCACTGGGTAACGTCGGGTTCGCTGTCGTTTGATTGGGCTTTACGCGTTGATACGCTGACTGGTGTTATGCTTGTCGTGGTCAACTCGGTGTCGGCTTTGGTGCATATCTATTCGATTGGATACATGCATCACGATCCACATCGTCCGCGCTTCTTCGCTTATCTTTCGCTCTTCACCTTTGCCATGCTAATGCTGGTTACGTCGGACAACCTGATCCAGATGTTCTTCGGCTGGGAAGGCGTTGGTCTCGCTTCTTACCTTCTGATCGGCTTCTGGTTCCAGAAACCATCGGCAAATGCCGCTGCAATGAAGGCTTTCGTTGTCAACCGCGTTGGTGACTTTGGCTTCCTGCTCGGTATCTTTGGTCTGTTTGCGCTGTTCCAGACGGTTGATTACAACACGCTTTTTGCAGCTGCAGCAAACTACCTGCCAGCAGAAGGCGCTGCCGATACAGGCACGGTCGTTCTTAACTTCCTCGGCTATGAACTGCACAAAGAAACTGCTCTGACGGTTGTCTGTCTGCTCTTGTTCATGGGCGCGATGGGTAAGTCGGCTCAGTTCCTGCTGCACACTTGGTTGCCTGATGCTATGGAAGGCCCGACACCTGTTTCCGCACTTATTCATGCGGCAACGATGGTGACCGCGGGTGTGTTCCTGGTTGCGCGCATGTCGCCAATTTTTGAACTCTCGCACACCGCACTTCTTATCGTGACGATCATCGGCGCAACGACGGCATTCTTTGCTGCAACCGTTGCGCTTGTGCAGAACGACATCAAGCGCGTTATCGCTTACTCGACCTGTTCGCAGCTTGGATACATGTTTGCGGCTCTGGGTGTTGGCGCTTACGGTGCTGCTGTATTCCACCTCTTCACGCACGCTTTCTTCAAGGCGCTTCTGTTCCTTTGCGCAGGTTCGGTTATCCATGCCGTTTCTGACGAACAGGATATGCGTCGCATGGGTGGCCTGCGTAAGCTGATCCCGATCACCTACTGGATGATGATGATCGGTACTGTAGCGATTACGGGTCTCGGCGTTCCGGGCACGATCATCGGTACTGCTGGCTTCTTCTCGAAAGATGCCATCATCGAGTCGGTCTTTGCATCGCACAGCCTTGCCTCGGGTTATGCCTTCACGCTTCTGGTGGTTGCGGCTCTGTTCACCAGCTTCTACTCATGGCGTCTGATTTTCATGACCTTCTATGGCAAGCCACGCGCTTCCGCTGAAGTTATGCATCACGTTCATGAATCTCCTCCGGTTATGCTCGTGCCGTTGCTGATCCTTGCTGTCGGCGCACTGTTTGCAGGTGTCGTGTTCAAGGAATATTTCTTCGGCCACGAATATGCTGAATTCTGGAAGGGCGCGCTCTTCACGTTGCCAAGCAACGAAATCCTGGAACATTATCACCATGTTCCGCTGTGGGTTAAGTTGTCGCCGTTCATCGCTATGCTGATCGGTCTGGTAACGGCATGGATCTTCTATATCCGTGCACCACACATCCCGAAGGCACTCGCAGAGCGTCATCGTGGTCTGTACCAGTTCCTTCTCAACAAGTGGTACTTCGACGAACTTTACGACTTGATCTTCGTTCGCCCTGCACGTTGGCTCGGCCGCTTCTTCTGGAAGGTTGGCGACGGCAAGATTATCGACGGTTACGGTCCTAATGGTGTCGCTGCACGCGTTCTCGATGTTACAGATCGCGTTGTGAAGATGCAGTCGGGTTACCTTTATCATTACGCATTCGCGATGCTTATCGGCGTCGCCGCGCTCGTCACCTGGATGATGCTCGGGAGCTCTTTCTGATGACCGATTGGCCAATTCTTTCTACGGTCACATTCCTGCCGCTCGTCGGCGCCTTGTTGATCCTTCTCATCAAGGATGACAGCGAAGCCTCGCGTCGCAACATCAAGAATGTTGCGTTGCTGACCACGGTTTTCGTTTTCATTCTGTCACTGGTTATCTGGGCCGGGTTTGATAATTCAAATCCGGGCTTCCAGATGGTCGAACAGGTCGGCTGGCTCGGTGGTGGCATTTCCTACCACATGGGCGTTGACGGCATTTCCATGCTGTTTGTCGTTCTGTCTGCTTTCCTGATGCCATTCTGCGTGCTGGCAAGCTGGCTGGCTATCGAGAAGCGCGTTAAGGAATACATGATCGCGTTCCTTATTCTGGAAACGCTCATGATCGGCGTGTTCTGCGCGCTGGATCTTTTCCTGTTCTACGTGTTCTTTGAAGCAAGCCTTATTCCGATGTTCATCATCATCGGCGTATGGGGTGGCAAGCGCCGCGTTTATGCGAGCTTCAAGTTCTTCCTTTATACGCTGCTCGGCTCCGTGCTGATGCTGATCGCGATCATGGCAATGTACTGGCAGGCCGGTACGCTTAACATCGTCGAACTGCTGAAATACGACTTCCCGGCAGGTATGCAAACGTGGCTATGGCTGGCCTTCTTCGCGTCCTTTGCCGTTAAGATGCCAATGTGGCCAGTGCATACATGGTTGCCGGACGCGCACGTTGAAGCGCCGACGGCAGGCTCGGTCATTCTGGCCGGTATCCTTCTGAAGCTCGGTGGCTACGGCTTCCTGCGCTTCTCGCTGCCGATGTTCCCGCTGGCATCTGCCGATTTCGCTCCGTTCGTTTTTGCACTCTCAGCAATTGCTATCGTCTACACCTCGCTTGTTGCTCTTGTGCAGGAAGACATCAAGAAGCTGATCGCTTATTCGTCGGTTGCGCACATGGGCTATGTGACCATGGGTATTTTTGCCGCCAACGAACAGGGCGTGCAGGGTGCAATCTTCCAGATGCTCTCGCATGGTATTGTTTCGGGCGCACTCTTCCTTTGCGTCGGCGTGATCTATGATCGTATGCATACCCGTGAAATTTCGGCCTTTGGCGGTCTCGTAAACCGGATGCCGAAATACGCAGTTGCCTTCCTCATCCTGACGATGGCGAATGTCGGTCTTCCGGGTACGTCGGGCTTTATCGGTGAATTCCTCACGCTGTTCGGTGTCTTCCGCGTCAATACGTGGGTAGCGCTGTTCGCAACATCGGGTGTGATCCTGTCGGCAGCCTATGCGCTCTGGCTCTATCGCAACGTGGTGTTTGGTGCGCTGACCAAGGAAAGCCTCAAGAGCATTCTTGATCTCACCCCGCGTGAGAAGGTGATCCTGTATCCGCTTGTGGCTCTCACCATCTTCTTCGGTGTGTATCCGGTTCCGGTCTTCGATGCGACCGCGAGCGCCGTGCATGCACTGGTTACCAATTATGACGCAGCGCTGGCAAATGCCGCTAGCGCTACGCTGGCGCAGTAAGTAAAGGCGTAGGCTTGATGCAAACCGACCTGATTGCTTCCCTGTCTCTCGCAGCTCCCGAGGTTCTCCTCGCGCTGAGCGGACTGGCATTGCTCATGATCGGCGTGTTCTCCGGAGAGCGCGCCTCAACCCTCGTCAATGGCTTTGCTGTTGCTGTTCTGATTGCAGCACTCGCACTGATCGTTATCTTCCCGCACAATGGCAGCGCCTTTGGTGGTGCCTTTGTCAACGACGCTTTTGCACGCTTCATGAAGGTGCTGACATTGATTGGCTCCATCGTGGCGCTGATCATGTCGGTTGGCTTTGCGCGTGAAGAGAAATTCGACAAGTTCGAATTCCCTGTGCTGATCGTATTGTCCACGCTCGGCATGCTCATCATGGTGTCGGCATCGAACATGCTGACACTCTATATGGGCCTCGAATTGCAATCGCTGGCACTCTACGTGCTTGCCGCCTTCAATCGTGACAGCGTTCGTTCGACAGAAGCTGGCCTTAAGTACTTCGTTCTCGGCGCACTGTCGTCGGGTATGCTGCTCTATGGTATCAGCCTTGTTTACGGTTACACCGGCCATATCGGTTTTGCCGAAATCGCAACTGCCGTTTCCGGTGGTGAGCGTCAGCTTGGTCTGGTGTTCGGTCTGGTGTTCATTCTTGCAGGCCTCTGCTTCAAAATTTCTGCTGTTCCATTCCATATGTGGACGCCAGATGTTTATGAAGGTTCGCCAACACCTGTAACTGCGTTTTTTGCTGCCGCTCCTAAGATGGCTGCGATGGCCCTGATCGTTCGTGTTGTTGAAGGCGCATTCGCTCCTGTCACCCAGGACTGGCAGCAGATCATCACTTTCGTTGCAATCGCTTCGATGGTGCTGGGTGCCTTTGCCGCTATTGGTCAGCGCAACATCAAGCGCCTGATGGCTTACTCGTCGATCAGCCACATGGGCTATGCCCTTGTCGGTCTGGCTGCCGGTACGGTTGTCGGTGTTAAGGGCGTTGCTCTTTATATGGCGATCTATCTCGTCATGACGCTTGGTAGCTTTGCTTTCATCCTGTCCATGCGGACCAAGGAAGGCAATGTCGAGAAGATCGAAGATCTCGCAGGCCTGTCGCGCAGCAATCCGGTTATGGCCGTTATCATGACGATCATGTTGTTCTCGCTTGCTGGTATTCCGCCGCTCGCTGGCTTCTTCGGTAAGTGGTACACCTTCGTTGCAGCCGTTGAAGTGGGTCTTTATCCGCTGGCAATCATTGGTATCGTGGCATCAGTTGTGGGTGCGTTCTATTACCTGCGCATGATCAAGATCATGTGGTTCGATGAGCCGGTAACGACATTCGTTCCAGCGGCAATTGAACTGCGTCTCGTATTGCTCGTTTCGGGTGCCTTCGTTCTATTCTATGGACTGATCGGCGGCTGGCTCGGTGGTTTGGCTGAAACTGCAGCCAAGACATTCTTCTGAGCATGACAATGAATAAGGCCGCAGGTGATGGCATGGGTTTCACGCTGGCACCTGCGGCTTTAGCAGACGGATACCGACTTGAGTTTTTTCCAGTCGTCGGTTCTACCAATGCAGAGGCGCTTGCGCAGGCTAATGCCGGTGACGCGGGGCGCCTCTGGTTCGCTTCTCCGAAACAGGAGAGCGGACGAGGGCGCCGTGGCCGTACATGGACCGCGCCCGAAGGCAATCTCGCAGCAACCCTGCTGCTGGTTGATCGTTTTGATCCCAAAATTGCCGCTACTTTAGGTTTTGTCGCAGGTCTCGCACTTGCTGACGCTGTTGACGCGGTTTTGCCGCCAGCCGTTGCCTCAAAAGTGAATGTTGCTCTTAAATGGCCAAACGATGTGCTGGTCGATGGCGCAAAGCTTTCTGGCATTCTTCTCGAATCCACACTGCTGCCAGATGGGCGCTTTGGAATAGCGGTCGGAATGGGCACCAATGTTGTCGCAGCACCCGAAGGCCTGCCTTATGCCGCAGCCTCCATCAATGGATTGGGCGGAAACACGGATGCGGCCACTCTGTTTCTGGCGCTGTCCGATGCATGGTGCCACTATCACCGTATCTGGGATCAGGGGCGAGGCCTCAATACGATCCGCGAGTTTTGGTTAAAACGTGCCCATGGTCTCGGCCACGCGGTTGCTATGCAGCTGAATGGCCGGATCGTCGAAGGCGTGTTTGAAACTATCGATTCGGATTGCCGTCTGGTGATCCGCGAGGACGATGGAACACGCGTGCCGGTGACAGCGGGCGATGTCTATTTTGGAACCGCCGCATCGGTCAAAGCTGGTTCCTGATCGAATATATGTGAACAATCGGCCTTTCAATCTGCTGTTACGGGCTTGCAAACTATCTGTAGTGGGTCCAACAGGGGCATAATAAATTCTAATTGGAGCGCATCCCGAAAAGTGTGAAACGGTTTTCGGATAAGATGCGTGTTGAAAAACCTTTTGGAGCGCCGATCTGATCGCGTCAGATTAAGATGCGCTTTAAATAACAGGGAGGCATTATGCCCCGCTCAACACAGACGCAATTTGTCTTCCTGCCATTGGGTGGTGTCGGCGAAATCGGCATGAACCTCGCCATGTATGGCTATGGTCCGGAAAACAATCGCGAATGGATCGTGGTTGATATGGGCGTGAGCTTTGCTGGTCCTGAACATCCCGGCGCTGATCTTATCCTGCCGGACATTCGCTTTTTGGAAGCTGAAAAGCACAATCTGCGCGGCATTATTATTACACATGCGCATGAAGACCATTACGGCGCGCTGCTTGATCTTTGGCCGCGCCTTAAAGCGCCGGTCTATGCGACGCCATTCACTGCTGGCTTGCTGGAAGCCAAGCGCCATTCAGAAATTCGCGCCCCTGAAATTCCGATTACGGTTTTCAAGGCGGGCGAGACTTTCGAAGTTGGTCCTTTCAAGCTTGAGGCAATTGCGGTTACGCACTCGATCCCCGAACCCGTTTCGCTGGCGATTACCACACCGCTTGGGACAGTTGTTCATACAGGCGATTGGAAGATGGACCCGGATCCATCAATGGGTCCATTGATTGACGAAGCACGGTTTCGCGCGCTTGGCGATCAGGGTGTTCTGGCGCTCGTCTGCGACTCTACCAATGCGATGCGCGAAGGTGAATCGCCTTCCGAGCGCGAAGTGGGCGAAAGTCTGCGCGAGTTGATCGAGAACGCACGCGGTCGCGTTGCGATTACAACCTTTTCGTCGAATGTTGGCCGTATTCGCTCAATCACCGAAGCAGCACGCGATGCCGGACGTCAGGTGCTGGTGGTTGGTCGCTCGATGAAGCGCACAATCGCCGTTGCAGCTGAGCTTGGCTATATGGAAGGCCTGCCAGAATTCTTGAGCGAAGATGATTACGGCTATATTCCGCGTGAAAACGTCGTGATGATCCTCACTGGCAGTCAGGGTGAACCGCGAGCCGCACTCGCGAAACTGGCGCGAGACGAAATGCGCAGTATTGCTCTATCGGCTGGCGATACGGTCATTTTCTCATCGCGTCCAATTCCGGGCAATGAGAAGGCCATTCTAGACATCAAGAACAAACTGATCGATCAGGGAATCAAGCTGATCAGCGATGATGATGCGCTTGTGCATGTGTCGGGCCATCCGCGCCGCAGTGAATTGAAGCGAATGTATTCATGGGTGCGTCCGCGCATTCTCGTGCCTGTTCATGGCGAAGCAGCGCATCTTGTGGCACAGGGTTCTCTTGGCGCTATGGAAGGCATCGAAGAGATCGCACAGGTTCGCGATGGCGATATGCTGCGTCTGGCTCCCGGCAAGGCTGAAATTATCGATGAAGCTCCGGTTGGTCGTATCTACAAGGACGGCAAGCTGATTGGCGACGAAGACGAAATCGGCATGGTTGAGCGTCGCAAGCTTGCCTATGTGGGACATGTCGCGGTTTCCGTGCTGCTCGATCGTGATTTCAAGATCATGGATGAACCTGATCTGGTCGCTTTCGGTTTGCCGGAAGAAGACGGGCAGGGTGATCTCATGGAAGATATTCTGCTTGATGCCGCTATTGAGGCCATCGACAGCATTCCGCGCGCGCGTCGCAAAGACCTTGAAGTGGTCCGTGAATCGGTTCGTCGTGCAGTTCGCGCTGCGACAAATGAAGCATGGGGCAAAAAGCCGGTAGTGACGGTGTTCATCAACCGGATAAAGTAAATCTGTTTTCTGGAGGAGGAAATAGATGCTTGAACGCCTGAACCATGTGGCAATTGCGGTTCCTGATATTCGGGCCGCTTCTGCTCTTTACAGCGGCCAACTGGGTGCAAAAGTTACAGCACCCGAGGCTCTGCCGGAACATGGCGTTACGGTGGTTTTTATCGATGTTGGCAACACGAAGATCGAACTGCTGGAACCATTGGGCGAGGGGTCGCCCATTGCAAGCTTCCTTGAAAAGAACCCTTCGGGCGGGATGCATCATCTTTGCTACGAGGTCTCAGATATTATTGCCGCGCGTGATCATCTGAAGGCGGAAGGTGCTCGTATTCTTGGAAATGGCGAGCCAAAGATCGGCGCGCATGGAAAGCCGGTCCTTTTTCTGCACCCTAAGGATTTCAACGGAACATTGATCGAGCTTGAGGAGGCGTGAGATGACCATCGTTTCCGGCATCGCGATGTATTTTATATTCTGGTGGGTTACATTGTTTGCGCTGTTGCCCGTGGGGCTGCGCACACAAGCTGAGGAAAATGATGTGACATTGGGCACCGTTGCCAGTGCACCAGCAAAACCACGCATTGGACGCGCTTTTCTTCGCACAACTGTCGTAGCGTCTGCCATTTTTGGCCTCTATTATTATCTGACGCAGGTGCAGGGCTTTGGCCTCGATGATATTCCGCATTTTTTTCCCGATCTGAAATAAAAGCAGAAACATCCTCCTTCATTTTAGAGAATGCTAATCTCATGCCTAATTTTTAGGCGTGAGATTAATCGGGATCAACTCGTTAGAAAAATGTTTGATTTCGCGTGAATCTAAAACTGATCAATTCAGTATAACTATTTGAATCTATGTAAAATTAGAGATGCGATATATCGGGTTTCGGTGGGAAATTCGGAGTGCTGTTTTACGTCTTTAATGCAATGCTGGTACGATCATTGCAACAATAGGCACAATCAAAAAATATAATAATATCAATGAACTGTTTGGAAGTTGTCGCTTGCTATTAGTAAAGCCAAAAAAAAAGCAAGGCTTTCGCCTTGCTAGTCGAATACGCGTTCGACCCGTTTCCATTTTACCGGCGGCAGCGAATATCGCGCCTGGATCCATCCTCCCAAGACTTTGACCGCGTTAAACAACGGTTATTTCCGTTGTCAGGCTTATTGATGAAAAAAATAGCGGACTGCACAGCTTTTGTCACCAAAAATCTTTCAATACGTCATATTTCCTTCGCAATTTTTGTTCGAATGATATGCCAGCTACATAAAACATTGAATTTTAATACAAATCTAAAACTTGGCATTTCAGCACATCTATCGTGGCTCTGTTGATGATTGTTGTGGGCCATAAAAATGTTGGTTAGCAAACAGTAAAGGGGCGGGTTTTCAACCGCGGTATAACCCGTTATGAAACCGACAGATTTGCTTAATTTTTGCCTGATTCTCCATGCATTTGGTTTTTGCTCAGGTAATTTCTCTCTTGATCGGTGGTCACGATGCGTCTGTCGCAGTATTTTTTGCCCATTCTGAAGGAAAACCCAAAAGAGGCTGAAATTGTCTCTCACAGGTTGATGCTGCGCGCGGGCATGATCCGTCAGCAGTCGGCAGGCATCTATTCATGGCTTCCGCTTGGTCTGAAAGTGCTCAACAAGGTCTGTGACATCATTCGTGAAGAGCAGAACCGCGCTGGCGCAAATGAAATTCTTATGCCAACGATCCAGTCCGCCGAACTGTGGCGCGAAAGCGGTCGCTATGATGCATATGGCAAGGAAATGCTACGCATTCAGGACCGTCAGGAGCGCGAAATGCTCTTCGGACCGACCAATGAAGAAATGGTCACGGATATTTTCCGTTCCTATGTGCGTTCTTACAAAGATTTGCCGCTCAACCTCTACCATATTCAGTGGAAGTTCCGTGACGAAGTGCGTCCACGTTTTGGCGTGATGCGTTCGCGTGAATTTTTGATGAAAGATGCCTATTCCTTCGACCTCGACTATGAGGGCGCGAAGATGGCTTATTACCGCATGTTCGTGTCTTATCTGCGCACCTTCGCCCGCGTTGGTTTGCAGGCGATCCCGATGCGCGCTGATACTGGCCCAATCGGCGGCGATCTTTCGCACGAATTCATCATTCTCGCTGAAACCGGCGAAAGCCAGGTCTATTGTGATAAGGCCTATCTCAATCTGGCAGTCCCGGGCGCAGACACCGATTTCCGCAATGATGAGCAGCTTACGGACATCGTCAATCGCTGGACGACGCCTTATGCGGCAACCGACGAAATGCACGACGAAACCGAATGGTCGGCGGTGAAAGCTGATGATCAGGTTTCGGCGCGTGGCATCGAAGTTGGTCACATCTTCCATTTTGGCACCAAATATTCGGAAGCTATGGGTGCGAAGGTGCAGGGGCCGGATGGCAAAGACCATTTCGTTTCGATGGGCTCTTATGGCATTGGGCCTTCGCGTCTTGTTGCAGCGGCGATTGAAGCTTTCCATGATGAAGCTGGCATCATCTGGCCAAAGTCGATTGCGCCATTCGGTGTGGGCATTATCAATATGAAGGCAGGCGATGAAGCTTGTGATGGCGTGAGCGAACAGCTTTACACGGCTTTCACCAATGCTGGCCTTGATCCGCTTCTGGACGATACAGACAACCGTGCTGGTTCCAAATTTGCGACCATGGATCTGATTGGTTTGCCTTATCAGGTGATCGTCGGTCCACGTGGCGTTGCTGCTGGTGAAGTTGAAGTTAAAGATCGCAAGACTGGTGAACGCCAGAACCTTACCATCGAAGCAGCAATCAACCTGTTGACGGCTTAAATATGAGCAGTGCGGCGGCAGTAAAATCTGACGGCAAGCAGAAGGCGCCCAACAAAGCGCCTTCATCGGGCCCATTTTCAGCTTATGAGCGGATGATCGCATGGCGCTATCTGCGTGCGCGCCGCCGCGAAACGTTTATTTCGGTTATTGCTGGTTTTTCCTTCACCGGAATCATGCTTGGCGTGGCTACGCTCATCATCGTTATGGCGGTGATGAACGGTTTTCGCGCTGAGCTTCTGAACAGAATTCTTGGGATCAACGGTCATCTCATTATGCAGCCGATTGATCGGCCGCTGGATGATTATGCAAGCCTGATCACGCGCATCGACGGCATTTCGGGTGTGAAATTCGCCATTCCAGTGGTGGAAGGTCAGGCTCTGGTGCAGGGCAATATTGGCGCTGGAACGGGCGCATTGGTTCGCGGTCTTCGCGAGGAAGATCTTGCTAAGCTTAAGCTGGTTTCTGATAATATCAAGCAAGGCACCCTGCAGGGGTTTGATCAGAGCGGTGGCGTGGCCATTGGTACGCGTATGGCTGAAAATCTTGGCCTTTCCATCGGCGATACGCTGCGCGTTATCTCCCCCGATGGTGACGTGACGCCCTTTGGTGTTAATCCGCGCGTAAAGGCCTATCCGATTGTTGCGATCTTTGAGATCGGCATGTCGGAATATGATGCATCTATCGTTATGATGCCGCTGACCGAAGCGCAGCTTTTCTTCAATCAGGAAGACAAGGTGCAGTCGTTGGAAATCTTTGTCGATAACCCTGACAAGGTCGACGCGATGCGCGCGCCTGTGGAGGAAGTCGCAGCTCGTCAAATCTCCATGGTCGATTGGCGCCAGCGTAACCAGACATTCTTCTCTGCCTTGCAGGTCGAGCGCAATGTCATGTTTATGATCCTGACGCTGATCGTGCTTGTGGCAGCACTCAATATCATTTCGGGCCTCATCATGCTGGTGAAGGACAAGGGCCGCGATATCGCGATCCTCCGAACGATGGGTGCGACACGCGGTGCAGTGATGCGCATATTCCTCATGACAGGCGCTGCTATTGGCGTGACTGGTACATTGGCTGGTGTTGTTCTGGGTGTTGTCGTGTGCCTCAATGTTGAGCGCATTCGCCAGTTCTTCTCGTGGCTTTCGGGAACAACCCTGTTCAATCCGGAACTTTATTTCCTGAGCACGCTGCCCGCGAAAATGGATGTTGGCGAAACACTATCTGTCATTGCAATGGCATTGGTTCTTTCTTTCATCGCCACCATTTTGCCAGCATGGCGCGCTGCTAAGCTCGATCCGGTCGAAGCACTGAGGTATGAATAATGGCGGCTGAAGTCATTCTGCGTCTGGAAAATGTCAGCCGTGCCTATAAAGAAGCTGATCGTGAACTCGTTATTCTGAAAGAGGCGAACTTCACACTGCGTCGCGGTGAAATGGTGGCGCTCGTCGCCCCATCGGGCGCGGGTAAGTCGACATTGCTTCATACTGCTGGTTTGCTTGAGCGCCCGGACAGTGGTGATGTCATTCTCGATGGCCGTTCATGCGGATCCTTGTCAGAAGATGAGCGCACGGCTGTTCGTCGCAATGATGTCGGCTTTGTCTATCAGTTTCACCATCTTCTGCCGGAGTTTTCCGCTTTGGAAAACGTGATGATGCCGCAGATGATCCGTGGCCTGGCACAGAAGGCCGCAACTGTTCGCGCACAGCAATTGCTTGATTACATGAAGATCGGCAAGCGAGCTTCGCACCGCCCGTCAGAGCTTTCGGGTGGTGAGCAACAGCGCGTGGCTATTGCGCGTGCCGTTGCTAATGCGCCGCTCGTGTTGTTGGCCGATGAGCCGACAGGCAATCTCGATCCGACAACATCGTCGTATGTTTTCGGTGCGCTTGAAGCGCTGGTTCGTCAGTCTGGATTGGCCGCGATGATTGCAACGCATAATCATGAGCTGGCTCGTCGCATGGACCGGCGTGTAACCTTGAAAGACGGTAAGGTCGTAGACCTTTAAGCGTCATATCATGAGGCACTTGTTATCGGTGCCGTGATACGGCCGAAAGCTTTGCCTGCTCTTATTTATTCAACGCCGGTGGTCATTCCACCGGCGTTTGTTGTTTATATTTCATAAACCTTAAATACCAGTTGGCCTCAATAACGGTGTTGACTTTAGAACAAAAATAGAACAAAAAATAAACATACGTGAACAAAGAGGAGTTATCCACATGACCGATCTCGTCTACGACGTTTTATCTTTCGTCTCCGTCAGCCTGTTCGTCGCCACTTTCGCCATTTGGGTGAGCGCAATCTGAAAATGTGAAACGGGTTCTTCTGTGAACCTGATTGGTAGTAACGAAGCTAACTCTGGACATCGTTACCGTATTCCCCGAAACTGCTCTGATGGGCGATAAGAGTCGCCCGTTACCGTATGTCAGTCTTAAACATGGGCTGCACTTGGCTGGTGCTAAAAACATGATTTCGCTATGATCGTGTTGCAATTGCATCGGCATGCAAAGATCGGGGAAAAGTATGAGTGATACAGCAAGCATTGGCGCGGGCGAGGGTAAGTCGTCACCTCGTTTCGTTCATCTGCGGGTACACTCTGCCTATTCCTTGCTGGAAGGCGCATTGCCTGTCGGCAAGATCATTAAACAGGCGATTGCCGATGAAGCACCGGCCATCGCGATAACGGACAGCAACAACCTCTTTGGCGCTCTGGAATTTGCTCAAAAAGCTTCAAAAGATGGTTTGCAGCCGATTATTGGCTGCCAGCTGGATGTCGCTTTCGGCGACCATAATGACAACAGTCGCAGCGTAAACCGCAGGCTTGTTCTTGATTTGGCACCTTTGGTTTTTCTCGCTTCTACCGAGGAAGGCTACGCAAATATCGTCAGGCTCGTTAGCCGCGCATTTATGGATACGCCTTCGGGTGATCCTGTCCATGTCCACGCAAGCTGGCTGTCTGATCTTTCAGAGGACGTCATTGTTCTTTCCGGTGGTCCGCTTGGCCCAATTGGTCGTGCATTTGCTGCCGACCGTGCTGATCGCGCAGAAAGCCGTCTGGCTTTCCTAAAAGATGCATTTGGCGACCGTCTGTATGTCGAGTTGCAGCGTCAGTCTGGTTACGACCGTGCGCTTGAAGCGAAGACCGTTGAACTTGCCTATGCAATGGAACTGCCCCTAGTCGCGACCAATGAAGCCTTCTTCCTCAAAGCTGAAGATTTTGAGGCTCACGATGCACTTCTGGCCATTGCCGAAGGCCAAATCCTTTCCAATGATGATCGTCGTCGTTTGACGCCAGATCATTATTTGAGAAGCCGTGCCGAAATGGCCGTGCTTTTTGAGGATTTGCCGGAAGCACTCGAAAATACGATTGAAATTGCCGAGCGGTGCAGCTGGTTTACACAAACCCGCAACCCTATTCTGCCGCGCTTTACAGGCGAGTCCGACGATCCCGAAAAAGGCCTTGAGGCAGAAGCCAATGAGCTTGCTCGTCAGGCGCGTGAAGGCCTGAAGATGCGGTTGGAAACAGCCGGTCTTGCTGAAGGCTATACCGAAGAACAATATGCAGAGCGTCTCGATTACGAGATCGGCATTATCACCCGCATGAAGTTCCCGGGTTACTTCCTGATCGTTGCGGACTTTATCAAATGGGCGAAGCAGCAGGGCATTCCGGTAGGTCCGGGCCGTGGTTCCGGTGCGGGTTCGCTTGTTGCTTATACGTTGACGATCACCGACGTTGATCCGTTGCGCTTTTCGCTGCTATTCGAACGCTTCCTCAATCCCGACCGCGTATCGATGCCCGATTTCGATATCGATTTTTGTCAGGATCGTCGCGAAGAAGTTATTCGCTATGTGCAGGGAAAGTATGGTCGCGATCAGGTCGCGCAGATCATCACTTTCGGAACGCTTCAGGCACGCGCTGTGTTGCGCGATGTGGGCCGAGTTCTCGAAATGCCTTATGGGCAGGTGGATCGTCTCTGTAAGCTGGTTCCGCAGAATCCTGCCAATCCGGTTTCACTCGCCCAGGCTATCGAGACGGAGCCCAAGATCAATGAAGAGCGTGAGAAAGAGCCAGTTGTCGGCCGTCTGCTCGATATGGCGCTCAAGCTCGAGGGGCTTTACCGTCACGCCTCCACACACGCTGCCGGTATAGTCATCGGTGACCGACCGCTCTCAGAACTCGTTCCGATGTATCGTGATCCGCGTTCCGATATGCCGGTCACACAGTTTAACATGAAATGGGTTGAGCAGGCGGGGCTGGTCAAGTTCGACTTTCTGGGTCTGAAAACACTTACGGTTCTCGAAACAGCCGTGAAGCTTGTTGCCCGTAAAGGCATCGACATCGATTTGTCGCGTCTCCCGCTTGATGATGAATTGACCTATGAGATGCTTTCACGCGGCGAAACCGTTGGCGTGTTTCAGGTGGAAAGTGCGGGCATGCGCAAGGCGCTGCTCGGCATGCGTCCGGATCGCATTGAGGACATTATCGCGCTCGTCGCGCTTTATCGCCCGGGTCCGATGGAGAACATCCCGACCTACAATGCGCGCAAGAACGGTGAGGAAGAGATTGCTTCCATTCACCCGAAAATCGATGACCTGATCAAAGAAACGCAGGGCGTTATCGTTTATCAGGAACAGGTGATGCAGATCGCGCAGGTGCTTTCCGGCTATTCGCTCGGTGAAGCTGATCTTCTGCGCCGTGCAATGGGTAAGAAAATCCGCGAAGAAATGGACAAACAGCGTGTCCGTTTTGTTGATGGTGCAATAAAGGGTGGTGTCGATAAAGCGCAGGCGAATATGATTTTCGACCTGCTGGCAAAGTTCGCTGATTATGGCTTCAATAAATCGCACGCTGCCGCCTATGCGATCGTGTCTTATCAGACAGCCTATATGAAGGCGCATTACCCGGTCGAATTCCTTGCCGCGTCGATGACCTATGATATGTCGAACGCCGATAAGCTCAATGATTTCCGACGTGATGCAAATCGTTTGGCAATTGACGTTGTGACGCCTTCGGTCATGACATCTTTCCGTCCGTTTGAAGTTGGTGAGAAGAAAATTTTCTATTCGCTGGCAGCCATCAAGGGCGTGGGTGAAGCCGCGGTTGATCATATAGTCGACGTTCGCGCAGAAAAGCCGTTTGAAAATCTGGAAGATTTCTGCGAGCGGATTGATCCGAAAATCGTCAACCGCCGTGTGTTGGACAGCCTGATTAATGCAGGTGCGCTTGATTGTTTCGGTCGGGATCGCGCTGCGATGAGTGCTGGCATGGATCGCATCATGGGCTTTGCGCAGCGCACGCAGGAAAATGCGGCAAGTGGCCAGTCCGATATTTTTGGTCTTTCCGGCGCACCGAAAGAGCAATTAATCCTGCCGCAGGCTGCACCATGGTTGCCATCAGAGAAACTGCATCGCGAATTTCAGGCGGTCGGTTTCTATCTTTCTGCGCATCCGCTCGATGAATATCGTCAGGTGCTTGATCGCATGCGTGTGCAAAGCTGGGCCGATTTTTCGGCAGCTGTGAAGCGCGGTGCGAATGCGGGTCGTCTTGCTGGAACGGTAACAACCCGACAGGAACGTAAGACGCGTACTGGCAACAAGATGGGCATTGTCCAATTGTCCGATGCCAGTGGCCAGTTTGAAGCGGTGCTTTTCTCAGAGGGCCTTGCCCAATATCGTGATCTGCTGGAGAGCGGTAAATCTGTAGTGATCACAGTTTCTGCTGAAAACCGTCCAGAAGGCATTGGCCTGCGCATTCAGACTGTGCAATCGCTGGAAGATCGTGCCTGTGCGATGCAGAAGGCGCTTCGGCTATACCTTCGTTCAGCTCAATCGCTGAAATCGATTATTCCGCATTTCAATACGCGCGGCGACGGTGAAGTGAGCTTTATCGTGATCAAGGAAGACGGACAGCGTGAGGTCGAGATCGAACTGCCGCACCGCTATCGGGTCAGTCCACAGATTGCGAGCGCTATGAAAGCCATTCCAGGTGTCGTGGATGTTGAACTGGTTTAGAGTGCATCCCGAAAAGTGTGAAACGGTTTTCGGGTAAAGATGCACGTTAATGCAAAGAATGAGAGAGCTGATCTGATCCAATCAGATCGAAGGCGATCGAATAAAAAGTCCGACCAATTTTGATTGGTCGGCCTTTTTACTTATGCGGATGGTTTCTGGTTCAGTGCTTTGCGAACCTCTGGTGCAACCTTGGTGCCAAACAGCTCAATCGATTTCATCGTATGTTTGTGAGACAGATTGCCCAAAGCCGTCTGCAACAAAAATCGATCATGTTTAAAATAGCTGTGTTGATCGAGGATTTTGTCGATAACCTGCTGCGGACTTCCGACCAGCAAAGATCCTCGTGGCCGGCACATCGTGTCAAATTGTTCACGGGTGGTTGGCGGCCAACCGCGCTCACGTCCGAGTTTGCTCATCACATATGCATATGACGTGTAGAACTCATCGCCCGCTTGTTGAGAGTTTTCAGCAATATAGCCGTGCGAGTTGATTCCGACTTTGAGCTTTTCTGGCGCGTGTCCAGCTTTTAGGCCAGCTTCACGATAGAAATCTGTCAGTTGTGAAAAGCGCTCCGGATAACCGCCGATGATGGCGATGGCCAGAGGCAGACCGAGAAGTGCCGCACGTCCAACGGATGCCGGCGTTCCACCAACTGCTAGCCATATAGGCAATGAATCTGGCAGAGCGCGGGGATAGACACCACGCCCTTCAATCGGCGCACGCGTCTTTCCTGTCCAGCTCACCTGCTCATTTTCACGAATGTTGAGAAGAAGATCGAGCTTCTCGGCAAAGAGCGTATCATAATCATCGAGATCATAGCCGAAGAGCGGGAATGACTCGATGAACGAACCGCGCCCCGCCATGATTTCTGCACGACCATTGGAGAGAAGATCTAACGTCGAAAATTGCTGATAGACCCGCACCGGATCGTCAGACGAAAGAACCGTCACGGCACTCGTTAGCTTGATATTCTTTGTGCGTGTGGCTGCTGCAGCCAGCACGATTGGTGGCGCGGAAACTGCATAGTCCGGGCGATGATGCTCACCGACTCCGAACACATCAAGGCCAACCTGATCGGCAAGTTCAATCTCTTCAATAAGATTATTAAGCCGTTGCTGTGGCGAAAGGGGGCGATTGGTTTCAGGATCGGGCCCAATATCGCCGAATGTGTAAATACCGAGTTCCATGGCGTTCCATCAATCTGTTGGCAGTTGAAGCTTAGTTAAGCTGCTTCATGCCTCTTGTTAAGAACGCACTGAAAGGTGATCGGGTTACCTTGAGGATACCGGGCAGTCGCCCACCCGGTATGCGTTGATCTTAATAAGCAGCAGTAAAACGCTTGCCGATATGCTTGCCCTGTTCGGCTTCGTCGATAATTGCGACCGCCAGATCATCGACAGAAATTTTACTTTCGCCTTTTTCGTCAAAGACAGGCTGATCTGCGCCAAGGCGATATTGGCCAGTTCGTTCACCCGGCTCCAGCATGATAGCTGGCGAAACGAAGGTCCATTCGAGGTCATTTTCTTCGCGCAGTTCGTTGAGCGCCTGACGGGCGCCCAGTGCGCCTTCTTTCCAATCCGCCGGGAAATCTGGCGAATCTACAAGCTGTTGGCCGTTGATTTCGAGGCTACCAGCACCGCCGACTGCAATCAGACGCTTAACGCCAGCTTTCTTTGCTGCGGCATTGATAGAACGGCTACCCTTAATATGGTTTTCGCGAATATTGGTATCTGTCCAACCTGGATTATACGCTGAAATGACAATGTCATGACCAGCCAGCTGGCTCGCAAGAGCATCGGTGTCGAATACATCAGTTTTCACGGCTATAACATTGTCGAGTTTTGCAACCTTGTCAGTGTTGCGGACAAGCGCAGTGACGCTGTGACCGCGCGAAATAGCTTCTTTGAGGACTGCAGCGCCTACAAAACCTGTTGCGCCGATCAATGCGATTTTAGACATGATATGTTCCTTTCAATTGTAACCGTAAAAGTGATATTTCATAATCAGGTTCTTTATGGTAACTAGGTAGCCGAATTGAAAAGTCTTGTGAAGAACGCACTTATTCATGTTCAGGGTACATGGAAGTAACCGCGCTTTGGGCAAGGACCGCCAAGAGAAAAAGCATTGCGCTTTAGCTGAAGATCAAAATGAAGAATACAAACGAACCAAATGCCATCGCGCCGTTATTATCGTCTACAGACGCCTTTCGGCCTGATTCAGATGGCGAAGGGCCATGCCCCATCCGCGAAGTGCTGGACCGCGTTGGAGACACGTGGAGCATTCTGGTAGTTTTCAATTTGCAGGCGGGGTCAATGCGTTTCAATGCCTTGCGACGCTCGATTGAAGGCATTTCTCAAAGGATGCTTACTGTCACTTTGCGTTCGCTTGAACGTGACGGGCTTGTGGCGCGTCACGTCCGTCCAACATCGCCGCCGGAAGTCGAGTATTCGCTGACCGAACTCGGCCATTCGCTGGCGGTGCCGATAGATGTGTTGGGGCAGTGGGCCGTGAGAAATCGTGAGCAGATGCGCGATGCTCGCTCACGCTTTGACAAAGCTACCGACTGATAAGGAACCAGATAAGACGATTTTTCGTTCTTCTCGCTGAAAGAGGAGAACGGACATGCCAGCAAAATCGAAAGCTCAGCAAAAGGCCGCCGGTGCAGCACTTTCCGCCAAACGCGGTGAAATCAAAAAGAGCGAGTTAGTCGGCGCTTCTAAAGAAATGTATGAATCCATGACCGAAAAGGAACTGGAAGACTTTGCAGAGACGAAGCACAAAGGTCTTCCAGAGCATGTGGACGATAAGAAGAGCGACGGATAAAAAGCCGATCGCTCAGCAACAGCTTTATTGTGCTGCTTTTGTCGCGACAATCTCGATTGCTTTCAGTTTGCCGGAAGTAATGCCGCAACGAACTGAAATACCGTCCCAGCCGCCAGCTTTGTTGCGCGCTTCACCTGGTACTGAAATAACGGCTGATACTTTCCGCCCGTCTTTCGCACTGAATTTCGATGATTTTTGATTGGTCGTAGCGTTGGAAATATCGTCTTTCGTGAAGCCGAGACGATCATATTTTTTACTGTTTTTCACATAGTCATATGCAGATGCGATGCAGCCTGCAATTTGGGGTGATGCCTGCTGGTCTTTCACCAGTGTTTGATAATTACCGGTGAAGTCTTTAGAGCGCTTCGGCACTGCATCAGCACAGGCAGCACCTGTGATGCCAAGTGTTAAAATTGCAAAAAGTATGATTCTGGTCGATTTCATGGATCGTTCCTTTGAAAGGCTCTGCGCAAAATGCGATGAGCAAAATCGATAATGGCAATACTATTAGAAATGTCGTTGGGACGAATTATGTCTTATGGTTGTAGGTACAGAATATCTCACTGACAGATTCGAGCAAGGCAAGATTTGCCGTGACAACCCTGATCAAGATGCATGTTGGTGAGGTGAGCGGCATCACCATCCGGGCCGATAACCGTCATGAAAAGCTTGCAGCTTGCGCCATGCACAGCACGCCAGAATTTCTTGTCTTTTTCCGATCCGTTCCACCCACTTTCGAGTTCGGTTTTAGAGCCGTCGGAAAATTTGAACGACATAATATCAAGTGCATTGGCGAAAGCATGTTCTGAAACGCGACCTTCCGATGCGCCATTGACGTTGCGGCACTGATAATCTGACCCGGTTCCGATTTCTGTAATTTTTACGTCATTTCCATAGACGTTTTTAGCAGCATCTTTGACGTCACCAGCCCATTGAGCCAGTGTGACCGCCATGGCGCAGTTGGTCGTAATAGCATTCGCAAATTTCAGAGGCTCAACTTTACCAATTGCTGTGAGTGAAAGCGGCGAGCGTGCACTGCATTGCGATCCATCCTCAATAGGCGGTAAAAGTTTCCCTTCCACATCTCCGGTCATCAGTGCTGGACACGACACTTGATAGACGCGTTCAGGCTTTTTGGGCTCAGGTTTAGCAATCTCTGGCTTGGTTATCTCGACTGGCTTTTCCGGTTTGTTTTCTGGCAGAGGCGCAGTTTCAGTTTGCGAAGGCGCAGGCTTTGCCTCAACCGGTTCTTTTCCTTCTTCCCGACGGGGCGAGGGAGTGGGAATCGGAACAGCGCTTATTATCGGAGGGGGGTTGGGCTGAGCCTTTCGGGCCGTACGTTTTTTCGTGGAGCGTTTTTGTACATGTGTCTGTTTGGCATTCCCGCTCAAAACTCTTCCAATGAAGTTTTGAGCTTGCGCCTGCCTGAAACTTTCGCCGGGTAACAGTATAACCGCCGCGACAAGAGCTCCAATAATGTACACCCTTTGAGGGAAAGCGAAGGAAATGGCCATATTAACCTCTTTTGTCAGCGAGCTGCCTTGTCTAATGTCTAAGCATCGCTTGCCGTTCCTTCACGCTTGATGGCACAGCGTTATATATAGCCAAATGGCTCAAAAAGCGGGCTTTAGCCTTGACAAGATGACACTCCAATGACTAAAAGCCGCCATCGCTGGAGCTTAATCGTTCCGGCGTTTTATTTGACGTGTCCCGTGAATGAAGATCGCAGCTGCGCGCTTCATTCTGTCAGTCCCTGAAATCAGGGGCAGAGGAGGGCGCGTTTCCTGTCTGCGCCGCAAGGCGCTTTAACTCTTTAGGAAATGTGATGAGCAAGCGCGAATCTTCCAAGTACAAAATCGACCGCCGTCTTGGCGAAAACATCTGGGGTCGCCCAAAGTCCCCTGTAAACCGTCGTGAATATGGCCCAGGCCAGCACGGTCAGCGCCGTAAGGGCAAGCTTTCCGACTTCGGTGTACAGCTCCGTGCAAAGCAGAAGCTCAAGGGTTTCTACGGCGATATCTCGGAAAAGCAGTTCCGTAAGACCTATGACGAAGCAGCTCGCCGCAAGGGCGATACCGGTGAAAACCTCATCGGCCTGCTCGAATCGCGTCTGGATGCTGTTGTGTACCGTGCAAAGTTCGTTCCAACGATCTTCGCTGCACGCCAGTTCATCAACCACGGTCACGTCAACGTAAACGGCCGTCGCGTTAACATTCAGTCGTTCCGCCTCAAGGCTGGTGACGTTGTTGAAGTTCGCGAAAAGTCGAAGCAGCTCGTGATCGTTCTCGAAGCTGTAGCGCTCGCAGAACGCGATGTTCCTGACTACGTTGAAGTTGATCACAACAAGATGGTTGCGACCTTCGCACGCGTTCCAGTTCTCGGCGACGTTCCATACGCTGTTCAGATGGAACCAAACCTCGTCGTCGAATATTACTCGCGTTAATTCTGAGCTTCTGGCTCACGAACGACAAATAAATGGCCGCCCTTGGTTCCCCCAAGGGCGGCTTTTTTGTATGTAGAGCGCATCCTGAAAAGTGCAAAAGCGGTTTTCGGAATAAGATGCGCGTAAAAACAAAGAGATAGAGTATTTTCCACGATTCAATCTAAACAGGAAATACTCTAAATCTCAATTTCTCTCATGTTCGCGGAAAAACACCATGAACGCTCTCGATCTCAATATCGCAGAAGATACAAGTCTCGATGGTTGCCATCCGCTTTTCCGCGACGTTCCGGCAACTGTCGAGTTCAATAAGCTGCGCAAGCGCTTGCTGCGACTGACACGTCAGGTGATAGACGATTTCGCCATGGTGAAGCCCAATGAAGGTTTGTCTCGGGAGCGCTGGATGGTGTGCTTGTCTGGTGGCAAAGATTCTTATGGGCTTCTGGCACTGCTGCTTGATCTCAAGTGGCGCGGTCTGCTGCCGGTGGAATTGCTGGCCGTCAATCTCGATCAGGGGCAGCCGAATTTCCCGAAGCATATTTTGCCGGAATTCCTGAGCCGCTATGGGATCGAGCATCGCATCGAATATAAGGACACCTATTCGATCGTCACTGAAAAGCTTCCTGAGAACAGCACATACTGCTCGCTCTGTTCACGTTTGCGTCGAGGTAACCTTTACCGGATCGCGCGTGAGGAAGGCTGCTCGGCAATCGTACTTGGCCATCACCGCGAAGATATTCTCGAAACCTTCTTCATGAACCTGTTCCATGGCGGCCGTTTGGCTGCCATGCCGCCAAAGCTTCTTAATGATGAAGGCGATCTCATGCTTTTCCGCCCGCTTGCCTATGTAGCGGAGGACGATATGGAAAAATTCGCAAACGCCATGCAATTTCCGATCATTCCGTGCGATCTCTGCGGCAGTCAGGAAGGGCTTCAGCGCAACGCAATGAAGGCGATGCTTTCCGACATTGAAAAGCGGATGCCGGGTCGTAAAGATACGATGATCCGCGCCATGACCAATGTGCGCCCAAGCCATCTGCTTGATCGTAATTTGTTTGATTTTGCTGGTTTGATGACCAATTCTGAGGTGGAGACTGATCGTGCATTTTGATGAAAAGCAGATTGATTGGCTGGCTGGACTTTTGGCAGAAGCTGCCAACGCGGAAATCATGCCACGCTTTCGGCAATTGGGGCAGGGCGATATTCGTCAAAAGACTTCCGCTGCTGATCTGGTTACCGAAGCCGATGTGAATGCAGAGCGCTTCATCACTGCGCGTCTTAAAGAACGTTTTCCCACTGCGCTGATCGTCGGCGAAGAAGCCTGTTCCGATGATGAAACTTTGCTCAACGGTTTGGGCGAAGCAGACCTCGCATTCACCATCGATCCGGTTGATGGCACCTTCAATTTTGCATCTGGCGTTCCACTTTTTGGCGTGATGCTGGCGGTTGTCGTAAAAGGCGAGACTGTTGCCGGTATTATCTATGATCCGGTGGGTAAAGACTGGATACTTGCTTCTAAGGGCGGCGGCGCGCACATTCGCTATGCTAATGGCTCGACAAGTCCTGTGAAGGTTGCAGCACCGGCGGATATTTCGCAGATGACGGGTTCTGTGTCATGGCAATATACGCAGGAGCCAATCCGCTCGCGCCTCGCACGCAATCACACGAAATTTCTGTCGCAGATCGGCTATCGCTGTGCGGCGCATGAATATCGCATCATTGCGACTGGCGGCGCGCATTTCGCTTGCTACAATAAGCTGATGCCTTGGGATCATCTCCCAGGTGCACTCATTCATCAGGAAGCTGGTGGCTATCTCGCCCGCTGGGATGAAAGCCCGTATCTGCCTTCGCATATAGGCGGCGGTTTGCTGGTAGCTCCCGACAAAGAAAGCTGGAAAGTAATTCACCAAACGCTTTTTGCAGAATAAAGAAAAGCCCGCTAAAGCATGTCGCGGAAAAGTGGGAGCCGCCTTCGCGGGGAAATCAGTCCACTGGACTGATTTCTGATCCCGCTTCGATCCGATAATGACATGCTGAAAAGAAAAATTAAAAAATGCCGCATTTTATAATGCGGCTTTTTTGCGGGTTTTTTTATCAGACTGGCTTGTTGTGTGGTTTGAATAATTTACCGCGCTCGGCGATAATCACGCAGATGAAGGAAATGAACCCTAACACGCAGTAACCTGCTGCAACGGGTGTTGTTGTTCCGTCAAAGGCCTGACCAATTGCAGCACCCAATGCTGCGCCGATAACTGTCTGTGCAAAGCCAAGAACAGACGATGCAGTGCCTGCGACTTCTCCGAGTGGCTCCATGGCCAGCGCATTGAAGTTTGATGTTACCAAGCTGAACGAGAACATGATCGTCATATAGATCATCATGAGCAACCAGAATGGTACAGGGCCGGTAAAGCTAAGCGACAATACAACCCAAAGCAGGCTGAAGCTCACAAACACCAACAGCATTGTCTGCGAAATACGGCGCATCCCATAGCGACCGACAAGACGCGAATTAAGGAATGATGCGAGTGCGAGTGTCATCGCAACCGCAGCGAAAGCCAGCGGGAACATCGTACCCAGCTTATAAATATCGACAAAAATCTGTTGCGCTGAATTGATGTAGCCAAAGAGAGCGCCGAGAATGAACGATGTTCCGAGCATGTAGAAAAGGGCAACGCGGTTAGACAAGACGATACCGAAACCACCGATGATGCTTTTCACGGTCAATGGACGCCGGTGATCAACGGGCAGGGTTTCTGGCAAGCGGATATAAGCCCACACTGCAACAACCGCCGCCATAATCGCCATTGATAGGAAGATCAGGTGCCACTCGCCAAACAGCATGATTAGCTGACCCGTGGCAGGCGCGATCACCGGCAGGATCATGAAAATCATCATGACGAGCGACATGACTTCTGCCATTTGGCGACCTGCAAAGCGATCACGTACAACCGATACGGCAATTACGCGCGTCGCTGCCGCACCCAGACCTTGCAGCACGCGCAGGATGATCAGCGTTGTAAAATCAGTAACAAAAGCAGCGCCGATTGCCGCCAGGATGTAAATCGTCAAGCCGACAAAAAGTGGAGCGCGGCGGCCAAAACGGTCGCTCAATGGGCCGTAGAATAGCTGAGACACACCAAAGCCGAGCAAATATGCGGTAATCACATATTGCGCATGATTTTCGGAAAGAACACCAAGGCTCGCACCGATTTGCGGCAAACCGGGCAACATAATGTCGACGGCAAGCGCATTGATCGCCATGATTGCTGCGATCAGCGCAATAAATTCGCCACGCGGACGCATAGGTGTTTTTGGGTCCGGCGAACCTTTTTGGATGTCGATCGGCATTAAGGCAGTCCTTGATAGAGCAATGCGACGTTTCCAAAGACACGACGCAGGCAACAGAATTTAGAAAACAGAAGTCCCAAGGCAAGAGCTTGAGGCGATGCACTAATGAATAGGCAATATAAAAAGGCGCCACGTAGCGGCGCCTTTCAAAAGGGCAAAAGCCAGATGAGGGATAATTAATCCTCACGCAGCTTTGGTTGCAATACCTTTATCGGTAAAAAGTGTTTGAAGTTCGCTCGACTGGAACATTTCGCGCACGATATCGCAACCGCCAATGAACTCACCCTTTACGTAAAGCTGAGGAACGGTTGGCCAGTTTGAATAATCCTTGATGCCCTGACGGATTTCATCGGAAGCCAGAACATTGACGCCCTTATAATCCACGCCAAGATAATCGAGAATCTGCACGACCTGACCGGAGAAACCACACTGTGGGAAACCTGGTGTGCCTTTCATGAAAAGCACGACGTCGTTGGTCTTTACTTCATTGTCGATGAAATCGTTGATTCCGGTCATTTCAATTCCTTTCAGGATGCCGGTTCAAATCCCGGCCCGCGTAGGGAGAGGTTCTGCCCCAATATTGTAAGCTGAGCTTTGGTAATCACCCTCTCAAGGTGAAATCAAGACAAAATAGCGAGAGACCGCGCTATATCGGGGGTAGCATCTTGCCGCAGCCTGTCTTTAAGCAAGTCACAAAAACACAGGCTGCATTGTTTATTTATTCAGGCACGCTGGTCTGGAGTGCCAGCGCATGAAGTACGCCGCCCATGTTGCCCTTCAGTGCATCATAAACCATCTGGTGCTGCTGCACGCGCGACTTGCCGCGGAAGCTTTCCGCAACCACTTCGGCAGCATAATGATCTCCGTCTCCGGCAAGGTCGCGGATCGTAACCTTTGCGCCGGGAATACCTTCGCGTATCAGTTTTTCGATCTCATGAGCGTCCATAGCCATGCAAAGTCTCCTGCCGTTTTTAGGCTTTTTAATATTATAGAATCGTAACGCATCATCCTGATACGTCAATCTTCAACTGTCTAACTTTTAAATCGCTGACAAGCAAACGCCCGAAGCAGGATTACTGTCCGGGCGTCATTTGATAGTCGTTCTAACCGATAACGATTAGTTGTCGACGGCAGTCTCGCCGCTCATGAAGCCCGGGAACCAGCCTTCAAAAGCGTTGTTGAGATCGCTGACTGCAACATCAACAATAGCACCGAATTTCAGACGATCACCGCCAACTGTTCCCAGTTTGCGGAAAGCGATGCCTGCGCCCTCTGCATTCAAGGCAATCAGGTTTGCCATTTCTGGCGTCGCAGCAACCAGGTAACGCGCCTGATCTTCACCAAACAGCACTGCATGCGGCAGGCCATCGCCTGCATCAAGCGTTGCACCCTTGCCGGACTTGATTGCCATTTCAGCAACCGCAACAGCAAGGCCACCATCGGACAGATCGTGACAAGCTGTTACCTGACCATTGCGGATCGCCGAACGAACGAACTCGCCGTTACGCTTTTCAAGCGCAAGATCAACCGTTGGGGCAGGGCCGTCAGCACGGTCAAACAGATCGCGCAGATAGACCGACTGGCCAAGATGTGAGCCATCGCCACCAAGCAGAACCAGCGTGTCGCCGTCCTGCATGCCGCCGATTTTTGCCATCTGCGACCAGTCAGGGATGAGGCCCACGCCTGCAATGGTAGGAGTTGGCAAGATCGCCTGACCATTGGTTTCGTTGTAAAGCGACACGTTGCCCGAAACGATTGGGAAATCGAGCGCGCGGCAGGCTTCGCCGATGCCTTCGATAGCCTTGACCAGCTGACCCATAATTTCCGGCTTTTCAGGATTGCCGAAGTTCAGGTTATCGGTCGAAGCAAGTGGCTCAGCACCGGTCGCAGTAATATTGCGCCAGCATTCGGCAACCGCCTGCTTGCCACCTTCAAACGGATCCGCTTCGCAATAGCGTGGCGTAACGTCAGAAGAGAAGGCGAGTGCCTTAGTTGCATGGCCTTCGACGCGGACAACACCAGCATCACCGCCCGGAAGCTGCAATGAATTGCCCTGAATGAGCGTATCATACTGTTCATAAACCCACCGGCGCGATGAGCCATCTGGTGAACCGATAAGCTTGAGCAGCGCATCCGAATAATCTTCAACCTGCGGCACATTGGCTGCTGGCAGCGGCGCGTGCTTGCCTGGTTCCATCCATGGACGATCATATTCAGGAGCCTCGTCACCGAGTTCCTTGATCGGCAGATTAGCAACTTCTTCGCCCTGATGGATGACGCGGAAGCGCAGATCATCGGTGGTCTTACCAACGATTGCGAAATCGAGACCCCACTTGCGGAAGATTGCCTGTGCTTCTTCTTCCATTTCAGGCTTGAGAACCATGAGCATACGCTCCTGGCTTTCCGACAGCATCATTTCATAGGCTGTCATGTTCACTTCGCGAACCGGAACATGGTCGAGAATTAGTTCGATACCAAGGTCGCCCTTGGCACCCATTTCAACGGCAGAACAGGTAAGACCGGCTGCACCCATGTCCTGAATGGCGATAACTGCACCTGAAGCCATCAACTCAAGGCAGGCTTCCAGAAGGCACTTTTCAGTAAATGGATCGCCAACCTGAACGGTAGGACGCTTTTCTTCAATCGATTCGTCAAATTCAGCCGATGCCATCGTTGCACCGCCAACGCCATCACGGCCCGTTTTGGCACCGAGATAAACAACTGGCAGGCCAACGCCCTTGGCTTCAGACAGGAAGATGCCGTCATGCTTGGCAAGGCCAGCTGCGAACGCATTGACGAGAATATTGCCGTTATAGCGCTTGTCGAAGTTCACTTCGCCGCCAACGGTTGGAACGCCGAAAGCATTGCCATAGCCACCAACGCCGGAAACAACACCGGAAACGAGGTGACGGGTTTTGGGATGGTCAGGTTCACCAAAGCGCAGTGCATTCATAGCTGCGATTGGACGCGCGCCCATCGTGAATACGTCACGCAGAATGCCACCAACACCAGTTGCAGCGCCCTGATAAGGCTCGATGTAAGACGGGTGGTTGTGGCTTTCCATCTTGAAGACGACGCAATCGCCATCGCCAATGTCCACAACGCCAGCATTTTCGCCCGGCCCCTGAATGACGCGTGCGCCTGTGGTTGGAAGTGTACGCAGCCACTTCTTTGACGACTTGTAGGAACAATGTTCGTTCCACATGGCCGAAAAAATGCCAAGTTCGGTGAAGCTTGGTTCGCGCCCGATCAGGTCGAGAATTCGCTGATATTCGTCGGGCTTCAGGCCGTGAGCTTGGATAAGTTCAGGCGTGATATCGCGCTTATTGGAAATAGTCATCGAGATGAGGGACCCCGTCGCAGGCTGCGGTACCCGGAAACTTCTGCCGAAGGGCGGACACCTAAGGTTTCAAGGGGCCTCTTTAACCTAACTCTGCCCGAAGCGCGACAGGAAAATGCCGATTTCCCGGCTCAAATGCTGCCTTCATAGCCGACCTGACCATTTTCCAGCAATTGGCGCAAAGTTGTGAAGCCATTTTCGATGTCGTTGCGGTCTGTCGGCGAGGAAAAAGCAATGCGAACGCGGTGATAATTGCGCTCAATCCGTCCAGCTTTGAACTCGTCTTCATCATCAATCAGCAAGCCGTTTTCATAGGCGGCTGCTTTAAATGTGCTGGCAAGCCACGGCTCTGGCAGTTTCAGCCAGAGGATTGGAACGTGTGGTGACGATACAAAGTCATACCCTGCAAAGATTTTGCGGGCCAGTTTCTCGCGCCATTCAACTTCTGCGGAACATTTGTCCAGTAGAGCGCTTGCCTGACCGGAAAGCACCATCTGCGCCGTTGTTTCTGCTAGCAAAAATGATACGCCGCCAGTCATGAGTTTATGCGTTACGCGTAAACGCTGTGCGCAATGCGGCGGACAGGCGGCCCATCCGCAACGCAAGCCAGCTGTTACAGCCTTTGAAAGACTGCCCAAAAGAAATGTGCGTTCGGGCGCAATATCAGCAATTTTGGGGATATTTGACCGCGTCATAACCCCATAGGTGTCGTCTTCAATAAGCCAGACATTGTGACGTGCCGCTATATTCGCGATTGCCACGCGGCGCTCATAAGGCATGGTTGCAAGCGTTGGATTGTGAATGCTCGGCATGAGGAATGCCATAGTCGGGTGCTGCTGGTTGCAGATCCGCTCGAATTCATCCGGGATCATGCCATATTCGTCACTCGCGGCAATTGCCACGCGACGTCCGGCAATTTTCACGGACCGGCTTATTTGTGTGTAAGTCAGTTCTTCAAAAACAATCCGGTCGCCGGGCGAGGTGAAGGCTGTGATTGCAGCGACTGCACCGGCATGTGCGCCATTGGTGATGACAATATTGCTGGCATCGGCAGGAGCATTTTCCTGATTAAGCCATTGCCGACCGGCCTCAAGCCAATGTTGCGGGAAATGTCGCGTGTAGTTGACGACCTCATGCGGATACTTGCGAATAACCGATGCGATCAGCGGTTCAAGGACAGCATTTTGTCCGACATCCGGCGCAGCTGTGGTGTCAAAGCGCCCTTTGTCTGCCGGAGCATCCTGAATACGCGTGCCAGCTATGCCGTCGCTTGAATAGGGAGTTGGTGCAGTTTGGCCGTCAGTCTTGCCAAGCACATATGTCCCGCGACCGACTTCACCTGTCACCAGCCCACGCTCGTGCGCAAGCGCATAAGCTCGGCCGATTGTACCAATTGTCACCTTTAGATCGAAAGCGAGATTGCGCTGCGGCGGCAGTTTTTCCCCCGCTGGCAATGAATTGTTTGCAATCGCGTCTTCAATAGCGTCAGCGAGCTGAAGATAAAGCGGGCCAGATTTGCCGGAAAGGTCGGGAAGCCAATTTGTCATGGTCACAATATAAGCATTGTATCGATATTTGAGTCAATTGTATTTACGCGTTAGCGCATCGAATTGATGCAAAGTTAAAAGTATACGCAGCTAAGAGGCGTTCTGCGATGACATTCGTCCCGATTAAGTACGATGAAATCGATACAATTGATACAATGCGGGCTGCTGAGCGTGAAATCCCGGTGAGCACGCGCTCTATTTGGCAGAGATTTGTGGCGTGGTTTTCACATCGCACAATGTTGCGTCGCAGCCGTATCGAGTTGATGGATCTGACCGACGAGCAGCTCAAGGATATTGGGCTTTCTCGCAGTGCTGCCGATATGGAAGCGCGCAAAGTACGCTTCCATATTCGATAACCAGGCTTATCCGCAGTCTTTCTGGCCGGATGCCCAGCGATTGATGTCTGCACTGATACGGCTGCTATGCGCCTGCTGCATCATTGGTCCAAAAGCTTCAATCCGCGCTGGATTGCCTTCTGCCTGCACAACGAGCAGTGGGCGTCCTGCGAGATTGCGTGCAGGCACCACCAACATGCGTGGGCGTCCGGTGAAAGAGTTTAGTTCCGGCGCAAAAGCATAGCCGCGGAAGTCTTTGTCCTTGGATTTAAACCAACAATTATTGGCCCCCACAGCAATGCGCTCCATTGTTGCAAGGGCTGCTTTGCTGACATTTGCTGAAGCCGGGCGAGGCGAAGGCTTCGGTGCGCAAGCCGCAAGAAATGCAAGCGCGGACAGTGCTGCAAGCGCGATGGTCTTATTCTTCAAGGAGGACTCCATGGGGACGCTTTGACGATGATAGCTAATGCGCATCTTGCTCAAAACGTATAGAAAGAATGTTAAAAGCGTATCCGATAAGGATACGCTTTTTGAATTTTTTAACTCAGGCGAGTTGAGGCATGAATGCCTTTAGCCCGTCACTCATCTCATTTGTGACAAGCTCGAAGACCGGATCCTGGTTTGCTTTCACCGCATATGTGTCGAATTTAGGGTAAGCATCCAGCAAATCGCTCTTGCCTGAAAGCTTCTTGAGCGGCTCCATCAGAAAACGAATTGGTACAAGCCAAGCGTCGGCGAGGGTTGGCGCATCCGAGAGCGCAAAATCATGATCCGTCAGACGTGATTCCACAACGCTCAAGCCTGTGTGCAGCTTGGCAAAGAGGCGATCAATAGACGCTGCATCTCTTTCAGGCTTGCTCAGAAGAATCATCAGCTTCATGGCTGGTCCGAGTACGTCGAGTTCAGCCACGCGAGCCAAGAGCCGGATCAAAGCGCGCTCGCGCGGGGTTCCGGGTAGGATTGGTGTTTCTGGGAAATGATCTTCCAGATATTCCGCAATGACCGCTGCTTCAAACAGCGTTTCGCCGGAACCAGTGATAAGCACAGGAACGCGCTTGAGCGGCGTCACATGGCTGAAATCCGCCGGAAACGGATAAGGAAGGCTAATCGGTTTGAACGGAAGTTCTTTGAGATAAAGAACACCACGTACAAAAGCGGAATAGGGGGAGAGTGGGCGTGAATATAATTGCATCGTTATAGTTCCCCGATTCGGTTGCCGCAGGAAGTATGCAATGCTCAAGCTGCCACGAAATTACCGGTTGCGCCAGTCGATTGCGTTCGAGGCATGACTTGAATCAGCCAATATCGATACAATAAAAAACGGCCTCCGTTTGAGACGAAGGCCGTTTTGAAACTTTACTTTGGGTATGCCTTTTTAAGCAGCAATTCCCAATGCGCCTGCAAAAAGTGCACGGCCATCATTGCCGCCATGCGCACCTTCAATCAGGTTTTCAGGATGCGGCATCATGCCAAGAACATTGCCGCGTGCATTAACGATACCAGCAATATCATTGACCGAGCCGTTCGGATTGGTGCCTTCCGCATAGCGGAATACAACCTGACCTTCACCTTCGATGCGCTTCAATGTTTCCGCATCGGCAAAGTAATTGCCATCATGGTGCGCAACCGGGCAACGAATAATCTGGCCCGGCTGGTAGCTGCGGGTGAAGGACGTATTGGCGTTGCTCACTTCGAGCTTCACTTCACGGCAGACGAATTTGAGCGAGGTATTGCGCATCAGCGCGCCCGGCAACATTCCTGCTTCGACGAGAATCTGGAAGCCGTTGCAGACGCCGATAACCATCACGCCCTTGTCGGCTTTCTCACGAATAGCCTGCATAATTGGCATACGTGCTGCAATCGCACCGCAACGCAGATAGTCACCATAGGAGAAGCCGCCAGGGATCAGAATAAGATCAACATCATCAGGGATGGATGTATCTGTCTGCCAGACGGTGATTGGTGCCCGACCGGAAATCTTGGTGACGGCTGCAATCATGTCGCGGTCACGGTTGAGGCCGGGGAGAAGAACGACTGCTGCTTTCATGGCGTTTTATGTCTCTTTGAATCTGAGGGCTTCAGAGCGCATCGTGCGATCTGAAAGCGCGCAAAAAATACCTGCTGAGCGCAGTGCGTCAGGCGATGACGATTGCGTAGTCTTCAATAACCGTGTTGGCGAGCAGCTTCTCGCACATGGCTTTGATTTCGGCTTCAGCTTTAGCCTTGTCCGAGCCTTCGACTTCGAGATCGAAGACCTTGCCCTGACGGACAGAGTTGACGCCTTCGAAATTCAGGCTGCCGAGCGCGCCGACAATAGCTTTGCCCTGCGGGTCGAGAACGCCGTTTTTAAGTGTAACGGTGACGCGTGCCTTAATCACTGAGTAGTTCCTGATTTACTTAGCCAAATGAAAACAGCCCGGTAACTTTCGTTCCGGGCTGTGCGGATTTTATTTCACAAGCGTAGGGCCGGAAGGACGGGGCGTTTCGTTCTCGTTCATGATGCCGAGACGACGTGCCACTTCCTGATAGGCCTCAACCAGTCCGCCCATATCGCGGCGGAAGCGGTCCTTATCGAGCTTGTCATTGGTGTTGATATCCCAAAGACGCGCTGAGTCTGGCGAAATTTCGTCAGCGACAACGATACGCATCATGTCGCCTTCAAACAGACGTCCGCATTCCATCTTGAAATCAACAAGCTGGATGCCGATGCCGAGGAACAGGCCTGTAAGGAAGTCGTTGACGCGAATGGCGAGAGCCATAATGTCGTCGATTTCCGCAGGGCTTGCCCAGCCAAAAGCAGTGATATGTTCTTCCGTGACCATTGGGTCGTTGAGAGCATCTGCCTTGTAATAGAACTCGATAATCGAGCGTGGCAGGACAGTGCCTTCTTCGATGCCGAGGCGTGTGGACAGCGAACCTGCTGCAACATTACGGACAACGACTTCAAGCGGAATGATTTCAACTTCTTTGATCAGCTGCTCACGCATGTTGAGGCGGCGGATAAAGTGAGTCGGAATACCAATGCGGTTGAGCTGCGTGAAAATGTGCTCAGAAATGCGGTTGTTCAACACGCCTTTTCCGTCAACAACTTCATGCTTCTTCGCGTTGAACGCGGTTGCGTCATCTTTGAAGAACTGGACAAGAGTACCGGGTTCAGGGCCTTCATAAAGAATCTTGGCCTTGCCCTCGTAAATACGGCGGCGACGGTTCATGGCTTTTCTCGGATTTCCAAAAATGTGATGATCGGCATTTGCCGCTATTCTCGCGGGCTACGTATAGCAATTGTGGGCTTTTAACAATCCTGCTTTGTACCCGTTCCCCCGTTTTAAGCGTTTCAGAGCCAGATAAATCAAGAAAGTGACTTTTGGCTCTTGTATAATCTTGCGCCCCTTGCCAGCTTTAGGCAAGAGAACGGTTGACGATCTCATATAAGTTAACAGCTTGGGAGTTCTATGAATGGCCACTGGCATGGACGATCGCCGCAACGCTTTTGAAAGCAAATTCGCACTCGATGCCGAACTGCGCTTTAAAGCTGAAGCCCGCCGCAACAAGATTCTTGGCCTTTGGGCAGCAGAGCTTCTCGGTAAGCACGATGCGGATGCCGACGCCTATGCGCGTGAAGTTGTTGCTGCTGACTTTGAAGAAGCAGGCGATGAAGACGTTTTCCGCAAGTTGCGTGCTGATTTTGATGCAGCCAGCGTGAGCGTCACGGACGAGACCATTCGCGAAAAAATGTTCGCTTTTCTTGAAGAAGCGATCCAGCAAGTTCAGAAAGACTAACTGGTAATAAAGGGCGGAAATGCTGATAGCGCGTCCCGAAAAGTGGGAACCGGTTTTCGGGATAAGATGCGCGTTAAAATAAACAGACAGCGTTTCCGCCCAAAATTTTTGTAATGCAGGGGAATAAGCATGTCTTTGTCTTCGCGTCTTCGTGCCGGAGAAACTATTTTATCGGCTTGGTCATCATTGCCGGAAGCACTTACTGTCGAGGTTCTGGCGCATAGCGCTTTTGACGCTGTAACGCTCGATATGCAGCATGGCGGACATGATGAGCAAAGTGTGCTGCGTAGCCTTGGGCTTATCCTGAATGCAGGCAAACCGCCTGTGGTACGCATTCCCGTTGGGCGTTTCGATATGGCAAGCCGGGCACTCGATTTCGGCGCACAGGCTGTTATCGCACCCATGATCAACTCGGTCGAAGATGCGCGCAAATTTGCAGCCTCAATGAAATATCCGCCGATTGGCGAGCGTTCATGGGGCGTGTTCCGAGCCAATGCCGATTATGGCACGCCTGGCTCCAATGATTATCTCGTTACTGCAAATCAGGACACGCTTGCTTTCGCGATGATTGAAACACGCGATGCCTATGATGCGCTGGATGCGATTCTCGATGTGCGTGGCATTGATGGCGTTTTCGTTGGCCCTGCTGATTTTTCGATTGCATGGAGCAATGGTCGCGAAGCCAACCCGGACTCTGATGCCATCATCGAGCCGATCTCTACGATTGCACGCAAGGCAGCTGCGGCTGGTAAATTTGCAGGCATTTATTCGCCATCAGCTGAGTTTGCACGACGTTATATCCCGCTCGGCTTTCAGTTTTTAACGCTCACCAGTGACGGCGGCTATATGCGCCTTGGCGCCCAAACACTCGTTGACGCAATTCGCGCTTAAAAAATAAAGCGGCAGATTTTTCATCTGCCGCTCCGCAAGCTGGTCTGAATCTATTTCATCAGAAAACTATATAACACTCTGATTTAATGCGACTTTGGCGGCTGAAGATTGGTCATAAACTCAGCAAATACCATGGAGCCTTCTGGCCATGGTCCATGACCTGATTCTGAGTTGATATGCCCCGCATCACCAGCATCAATCAGCAATGCCCCCCAATCCTTCACCACTTCTTCTGCGGCTTCAAAGCTTGAGAACGGATCATTGCGGCTCACAACGGCAATGGTTGGAAACGGCAGACGCTCACGCGGGTAAGGCCCGAATGTCATCAGGTGCTTGGGTCTGATCTTGTCATTCGAGACGTCAGGAGGGGCAACAAAGAATGCACCCGCAACCTTATGCTGAATTTGCGGAATGGCATGAAGAGCCGTTGCAACGCCAAGCGAATGAGCAACAAGCACGATTGGCTTTGTCGCTTCATTCGCGGCTTTGACCAGCTCCGCTACCCAATCCTCTTTGACGGGCTTTGACCATTCGGCTTGTTCGACGCGTCGCGCCGTCGAGAGTTTGCTCTCCCAGCGGGTCTGCCAGTGATCAGGGCCGGAATTGGTGTAGCCGGGAATGATGAGAATATCTGAATCTTTAACTTTCATGATCCCTATTTAGAGCCGTTTCACCGCATCTTCAAGCTGGGCTATAGCGCTGGTGTGTGGACGCAGATGATGCAAATGATGAACAGCTTGTTCGCAGATCGCTATCTTGTGAAACGCTCTCTAAATTGTGATCTTTAGCGGGAAGATAACACCAGAGAGGATTTTGCGGCTATGGCCATCAGCAGAAGAACGGTACTTGGAACTGCGGGTGCTGCCGTCATGGGCAATATTCTTTCCGCACGTGCGGAAACGCCGTCGAAGGAGAATGAAATGATTGAAACTGAAAACAAAATAGCCAATCAGAAAGTGGCTTCGAATGCTCCTTTACCATTTGCAATGACGACGCCCGTTCGGGTGGCGCGCATTGGTTTGAAGGCGCGTGATGCTGAAACTCTGGCTGAGTATTATCGCGATGTCGTGGGTCTGCGTGAAATGACGCGCCGTGGTGCTTCGATTGTGCTTGGCGCTGGTGATCGGGAGCTGATGGAAATCGAGCAGTTTTCCGCCGCTAAAGCAGATGATCCGCGCAGCGCTGGTCTTTATCACACGGCTTTCTTGCTGCCAACACGTGGTGATCTGGCACGCTGGTCACGCCGCGCTATCGATAAGCAGCTGCCCGTTGCTGGTGCGTCTGATCATAATGTCAGCGAAGCGATCTATCTGACCGACCCTGAAGGCAATGGCATCGAAATCTATTCCGACCGCCCACATGAGTCATGGCAGTGGAATGGTGATCGCGTGGTCATGGGCACAGAAGCACTTGATGTCGGCGATCTGCTCGAAACCGGAAAACGTGAAGGTGGTGAATGGACTGGGGCACCGCAGAATACGGTTGTCGGTCATGTTCACTTGCGTGTTGGCAATGCCAAAGATGCGGAAGCTTTCTGGAACAAGGAACTGGGCTTCAATACCGTGCAGACCTATGGCGATAAGGCCGTATTCTTATCGACCGGCGGCTATCACCACCATATCGGTGCCAATGCATGGCAGAGCTCAGGCGCTGGCTTGCGTGACAAGGACCGGACTGGCCTTGCATGGGTTGAAATGGAAGACACGCGTGGCGGCAACAACCACGTCTTTGAAGACCCATGGGGTAACGTGATCAACACGATCAAAAAGAGCGCTTAATCCTAAATACCAAAAAGCCCCATGTTTACAGAAACATGGGGCTTTTTTCGGACTCAATTTATGAAGGCTAATATTTAGCCAAAAACACGTTTGAAAATCGTATCGACGTGTTTTGTATGATAGGCGAGGTCGAACTTTTCGCGGATCTGATCTTCTGAGAGTGCAGCACGAACTTCCTGATCGGCAAGCAGTTCTTCGAGGAAGTCTGCACCCTGTTCCCAGACCTTCATGGCATTGCGCTGCACGAGGCGGTAGGAATCTTCACGCGAAACGCCAGCCTGTGTGAGTGCGAGCAGAACGCGCTGCGAATGCACAAGACCACGGAACTTGTTCATGTTTTTAAGCATGTTTTCCGGGTAGATCACCAGCTTTTCGACAACGCCAGCCAGACGGTTCAGCGCAAAGTCGAGCGTGATGGTGGTGTCTGGGCCAATTGCGCGTTCAACGCTCGAATGCGAAATATCGCGTTCATGCCAGAGAGCGACGTTTTCCATCGCAGGCACAACCGACATACGAACCAGACGGGCGAGGCCGGTCAGGTTTTCAGTCAGAACAGGGTTACGCTTGTGCGGCATCGCCGACGAGCCTTTCTGGCCGGGCGAGAAGAACTCTTCTGCTTCCAGAACTTCCGTGCGCTGCATGTGGCGAATTTCGATAGCTACGTTCTCAATCGACGAAGCGATGACGCCGAGCGTTGCAAAGAACATGGCGTGACGGTCGCGCGGAATAACCTGCGTTGAAACTGGCTCTGCTTCGAGACCGAGCTTTTCGCAGACATATTCTTCAACGCGTGGGTCGATATTGGCGAATGTTCCAACAGCGCCTGATACGGCACCCGTCGCAATTTCTGCACGTGCTGCAACGAGACGTGCGCGGTTGCGCAGCATTTCGGCGTAGAAACGAGCGAATGTCAGGCCCATTGTGGTCGGTTCAGCATGGATGCCGTGGCTGCGGCCGATGCGAACGGTGTCTTTGTGTTCAAATGCACGGTTTTTAAGCGCTGCAAGCACGCGGTCCAAACCGGCAAGAAGCAGATCAGCGGCGCGAACGAGCTGCACATTGAGCGTTGTGTCGAGTACGTCAGACGAGGTCATACCCTGATGCACGAAACGGCTGTCAGGACCGATAAACTCGGCAAGATGTGTCAGGAACGCGATGACGTCATGCTTGGTAACAGCTTCGATTTCATCGATGCGTGCGACGTCGAATTTCGCAGCATCGCCCTTTTCCCAAATGGTCTTTGCGGCTTCCTTGGGGATTACGCCGAGTTCGGCAAGCGCCTCACATGCATAGGCCTCAATTTCAAACCAGATGCGGAATTTGGTTTCGGGAGACCAGATGGCGACCATTTCAGGTCGGGAATAGCGCGGGATCATGGGCATATCCTGTTTTGGCGGCCCGTCTGCCGGGCTGCAGGTCTTGGGTAAAGGGAATGCGCGGTGTTTAGCAGAGCCTGAGGCTCCGCTCAACGCACATAACCCCAGAAAAGTCTATTATCGCGCAGCTTCTGCTGCTTCGCGAATGGCTTTGATGTTGGCGGCATAGCTCTCAACCGAGTTGCCTTTGTAAACAGCAGAACCCGCAACGAGAATATTGGCACCGGCGGCGACAACGAGACCTGCGGTTTCTGGCGTAATGCCACCATCCACTTCGATATCAATCGGGCGGTCGCCAATCATCTCGCGCACGCGTTTGATCTTATCAAGCATTGGCGCGATAAACTTCTGACCGCCAAAGCCCGGGTTCACTGTCATGACGAGCACGAGATCAACATCATCAATCACGTTGGTCAGCGCTTCAACAGGTGTCGCCGGATTAAGCGCGAGGCCGGATTTTTTGCCGAGTGCGCGAATGTTCTGGAGTGAACGGTGCGTGTGTGCGCCAGCTTCTGCATGAACCGTGATCAGGTCACAGCCTGCATCGGCGAAAGCTTCCAGATAAAGATCGCATGGTGCAATCATCAAATGGGTATCGAAGAAAGCCTGAGTGCGTGGACGAATGGCTTTGACGACCTGTGGGCCAAACGTGATGTTTGGCACGAAATGGCCGTCCATAACGTCGATATGAATCCAGTCAGCACCGGCTTCGAGCACGGCATCGACTTCTTCACCCAGACGCGCAAAGTCTGCGGACAGAATGGATGGGGCGATTGCGATAGGACGCATGGTTGTCTCCCTGGCAGGATGTTTTCACATCATAAAATAAAAATGCGTCCGGCCAGTTTTGACCGAACGCAGATATTGAGTTTAACCCCAGCGCTTGTGGAACCACATCCACTGGCCCGGATATTCGCGCACCCATTCCTCAACGGTATCGTTGAGAAGCTGCGCGGTTGCGGCAATATCGATCTCGCCTTTTTCGTCACGCGGCAATTCCATGCGCTCTTTCAGCTCAAGCCGATAACGGCCACCGGGCAGGCGGATACAGCGCGCCGGATAAACATCGCAATCATACTGACGCGCAAGCTTGGCGAGCAGCGGATTGGTCTTTACCGGACGGTTGAAGAAGGTTGAAGGTACGCCGCGCTGGAACTTCTGATCCACCAGCATCCCGACATTGCCGCCATTATCCAGAACGCGCGCCAGCGACCATGCAGCTCCGGCCTTCGAAGGCACCAAATGCCCCATATTGGTCTTGCGTGCTTTGAGAACGGTTTTCGCGATATAAGGATTGTTCGGCGGGCGGAAGAGGGCTGTTACATCAAGACCGAACGTACCTGCACAAATCGGCAGAAGCTCGAAATTGCCGGTATGCGCAGTGAAGAAAATATGTGGCTTCGTTTCATCACGCAGGCGCTCGAAAATCGGAATGCCGTCAACTTCGATCAGGCCTGGTTCCGTTGCATGGGGATCAAAATCGAAGATCGCATCAAGGAAGATATATTCCGCGAAAAGACGCGCCATCGAATCCCACATTTCGACGGCGATCTTTTCAATTTCAGCGTCACTCTTCTCTGGATAGGCATGACGCAGATTGCTGGTTGCAACCTTATGTCGTGGTGTAAATGGCCCGACTTTACGCGCAAACCATGCCGAAAAGCGGATCGCGCTTTTAGCAGGCAGCAGACGCAGCAGTGCCAGCGTCACAAACACGGCCTGCGCCCAAAGCCAGTAGTTAAATTGCTTGAGCTTACGTGACCATTTGAAGAGAAGAAGCTTGAACTTGAACATCAAATGCTTAGTCGATCTGCAATACGATCTTGCCGAAGACGTCGCGGCCTTCCATGCGTTTTAACGCAGTGCCGATGTCATCAAAGCCGACGATAGTATCGATGACCGGATGCACAACGCCCTGTGCCATTTTCTGCATCGCATCAGCCATGTTTTCCATGCGGCAACCGAAAGAGCCGAGGATTTTAAGCTGCTGCTGGAAAAGCTGCATCAGATTCATGTTGGTTGAAACGCCGGAGGTCGAACCACAGGTGACGAGACGCGCGCCGCGCTTCATGCAAAGCATTGAGCCTGCCCATGTGTCGGCACCAACATGCTCAAACACAACGTCAACGCCCTTCTTTTTGGTGAGCTTACGCACAACACCTTCAAAACGGTCAACGCGGTAATTGATGACGTGATCAGCACCGAGCGCTTTGGCCTTTTCGATCTTGTCGTCGGAGCCAACCGTGGTGATGACCGTGCAGCCCATTTTCTTTGCAAGCTGGATAGCAGCCGTACCAATGCCTGAACCACCAGCCTGTACCAGAACAGTTTCGCCCGGCTGGAGCTTCGCATTGTCAAACAGCATGTGCTCGACTGTACCGAAAGTAACAGGAGCAACCGCTGCACCAATTGCGTCAACACCGGGAGGTGCCGGAACCAGCAGACGTGCTGGCAGATTGACGGCTTCACAGGCAAAACCATCAAGATGGAAGCCATGAACGCCGCCGACATGCTCACAAAGATTGTCGCGACCTTCGCGGCAGGCTTTGCAAAGACCACAGGTGCGCGCACCATAGATCGAAACGAGCTGACCCGGCAGAACATTGGATACGCCGGGGCCGATTGCATCGACAACGCCGGAAGCTTCTGCACCAATCACCAGCGGCATTTTGCGCTTGGCAAATGCCATGCCGCGCCATCCCCAAACGTCGATATGGTTGAGTGCAACAGCCTTGATCCGGACTGTCACTTCGCCATTGCCGGGAGCAGGTGGCGGAGCAATATCGGTCATTTCAAGACGGCGATCGTCGAGAAGCTGCAAGGCGCGCATGAATTTATCCTTTTCAAGACATAATCCCGGAGAGCAGTCGGCTTTCCGGGATTACCGAGAATATGTAATTTTTAGACCGATTAATTCGGATTTGCCGTCAATACAAGACTTGTGTTCTGTCCACCAAAACCAAACGAGTTGGAAATTACGGTAGAAACCTGCGCATCGCGCTTCACATTCGGCACAACATCCAGCGGAATTGCCGGGTCCGCATGATCGTAATTGATTGTCGGAGGCAGAGTGCCAGTTTCAATCGTCAGCAGCGAGAACACGGCTTCAATCGCGCCAGCCGCGGTCAGTGTGTGACCAATCATCGACTTGTTGGATGAAACCGGGATTGAAGAAAGCTGCTCGCCAAATACGGTCGAAAGCGCAAGATATTCCATCTTGTCATTTTCAGGCGTCGAAGTGCCATGAGCATTGACATAGGAAAGCTGATCTTCGGTCAGGCCCGCATCGGCAAGCGCTGCGCGCACAGTGCCAATCGCAGGCGAGGCGTCTGGCTTGGAACGGGTGCGGTGGAAGTCGTCAGCCTTTTCGCCACAACCGGCGAGAATGCCGAGCACCTTTGCACCGCGTGCGATGGCGCTTTCAAGCGATTCCATAACCAGCGCGCCTGAACCCTCAGCCATCGCAAAACCATCGCGATCTTTTGAGAAAGGCTTGGAAGCCTTTTCCGGCTTGTCGTTCTGCGTGGAAAGCGCTGAGAGCAGCGAGAAACGAATGAGCGATTCCGCCGATACAGAACCGTCCGTACCAATCGAGAGCACGCGGTCGCTTTCGCCACGGCGAATAGCTTCAACGCCAAGCTGTATTGCCGTTGCTCCCGAGGCGCAGGCCGTTGACAGCGTTACGGGCAGGCCGCGTGTGCCAAAAGCTTCCGACAGGCGCTCGGCGATATAGCCAAACTGCGTTGTATTGAAGAGTTCTTCCTGACGTGCACGACGGCATGCTTCGAGAAGAAGCTGATAGCTGGCCGGACCTTCATCCTTGATGCTTGCATCAAGCGCAAAGCGGCTTTTCCAGTCGAGTTCAACCGGAGGGGCTGCGAGGAAAAGCGGACCGCCGAAATCGCTGACCGAAAGGCCAGACTGCGCAAGCGCTTCTTCGCCAGCAAGACGCGCAAGTGCCTCAGACAGAGCCGAAGAGCCGACATTGCTTTCAGGCAGAAAATCGACTGTGCCAGAGAAGCGTGTTTTCAGGCTATCCGTTGGAAAACGGGTGATTTCATGAATGCCAGAACGTCCGCTGGTCAGCGCTTCCCAGTTGTCCTGCTTGCCCTGTCCGAGCGAAGAAACAACGCCAGCACCTGTGATGGCAACAATCGGACGGCCGAGATGGTCTGTATATTTGGTCATCTTATGCTCTCACCAGCTTTGCTGCACCTTCAGCGCGTGTTGCGCCGATGGTTGTGACAATGGCTTCGCTAACAGTCCCGTCAACAGCCTTTTCCGAGGCGCTGCACGGCGCGAAAGCTTCGCCTTTCCAGACGGAGATTGCTGCGAGTGCGAGTGCGAGCGGAAACTGCGCTTCACGCAGATGGCCGGTCAGACCGGAAATGCCGCGATAGGCTGCGGAAATAGCTTCAAGAGCAATTTTTTCGGCAGCCGTCGCTTCATGCGCACCAGAAGCGCCAGAAACCACATATGCAGGCTCTTTGCCGCCATTGGCAGCGAGAACCAGTTCGCGAACTGTCTTTGCGAGATCGGCTGCATCGCGGCGAACCTGTGCGCTTTCGATATTCGCGATCTCTGCATAGGCGCGGGCACCACGCTTTTGCGCATGATCTGCACTTTCAAGCACTAGAAACACACCGCCAGAACCGGAGATCATACCGCCGCCAGCGCTGCCTTCGCGGTCCCAGAGCGATGCCCAGCCGTCATGCTTGAGCAAGCCGCCAAGCTCGTGACCTAGAATCATGTCGAAATGTTCGGAATTATATGATCCGCCAACCAGTGCATGCGTGCTCTGACCCGAGCGAATACGCGCTGCCGCAGTTTCAATCGCCGAAATGCCCGAACCTTCTTCGCCCATAAAAGTACGTGATGAACCGGTTACTTTATGAACGATGGAAATATTGCCAGCCAGCAGATTGGAAAGCTGGGCCAGAAACAGAGTAGGGCGCAACTCGGTGGAGAGTTTCTCGTTGAGCATCACACCACGATTGTTGCTGGTGCGACCTTCTTCAAGAATCTGCATATCGACGGTGATATCGCGTTCGCCACCACCAGCGCCCACAATCATATCCATGCTGGCGCAGAGTGCTTCGTCGTCCTTCATGCCAGCATCGTCAAGCGCGAGACCTGCCGCATAGGTGCCAAGCCGCTGCCATGTCTCCATCTGGCGCTGGTCGCCACGCTTGGGGATCTGTAAACCCCAATCGACTTCACCCAGCGGATGAACTGTGTAAGGCGCAAAGGCTTCCTTTTCGAGGCGCGGTTCAGAACCTGCCTTTGAAAAAGCGCTCCAATGCGCATCCAGTCCTTCGCCTAGCGATGAGATGATGCCAATGCCAGTGATGACGACTTTATTGCTCTGCATGGTTCGGTCTACCCGTAAATGCTGATCCAGAAACGGAATCAGGGCGAACACGGATGTTCACCCTCTCATACCGTCAGCTTTCGTGGCTGTTTAGCCTTTTTTGGCTGCAACCAGCTCGTCGATCTTGGCGCAGAGGTTCTTCAGAACGAAGTATTCCTCCGTCGGAGCCTTGCCTTCGTTCACTTCCTGCGTCCACTGTTCAAGCGGAATCTTGATGCCGAATTCTTTGTCGATCGCAAATACGATGTCGAGGAAGTCGAGGCTGTCGATGCCAAGATCATCAATAGTGTGGCTATCCGGCGTGATGGTATCACGGTCGATTTCGCTGGTTTCTGCGATGATGTCGGCGACTTTGTCAAAAGTAGAGGACAAGTTTCGATTCCTTTATTCTTGGCGATGCCTCAACAGGCATGCGTCTGAGTATCTGCGCGTATCTAGCGTGTTTCCGGCGATAGGGAAAGTCATATTGCTTTCACAATAACCAGAGCGTTAACGGCGCATATAAGGTGTCTGCTATGCGAAGCGCAACATAAAGCGGATTACAATTTTTTGAAATGGTAGCAAAGTTGCTTCGGCTAGGGTTCGCTTCTTATCCTCTGAATCAAATGCCAAAGTCCAATTATACAAAACCCAATCATCACAATCGCCAGCGCATATCGCACAAAATGGTCGCCTGACACGATGGCTGCAAGGCCTGATGTTACACTTGCTAAGGCGCTAAGCGCGGGAGGATGTTTAAGAGCTGTCGTCACAGCAGTGTCTTGTTGCCGCGCTTTTGGAAGCCCCTGGATTTTGGGCTCTATGGGTTCGATGAGCGGTAGAGACAAAGCCAGTGCCAGCGCTCGTGATCGCACACGTTCTACACGGGCTAGCCAGCCTTTTCCGAATGTTGATGCCGTAGACAGGCCTTTGAGCCAAGAGGCCCGTGCATCACAAAGCGCGTTGATAATCTCCACGGGTGACCGAGTGGAGATAGCTGCAATTGTTTGAGCGCCGATGACGCCATCTTCATGCTGGTTGACGGTACCTTGCAGTATTTTTGCCGCACGACCTGGCCCGGAATTAACCGCAAAATCGAAAACAGCGTAATCGACACCGGAGGGTAGGTTGTCGCCATCAATTTTATTCCAGAATTGTTGCTGATAAATTTTTGATGCTTCGGTCTCTGTAAGTTCTCTGACATCTTGTGGTGATACTCGATGGCCCCGCCATGCAGATAATGTATTGAGCGTAATTCCCATATTGGTTGCGCCGCCCGGGTCACGAGGATTGTCAACAAAACCACCTTCTTCGCTAAAAATATACTCTATAGTTTTTTTGAAATTGGCTTTCATAAATAAAAACCTCGATTTTTATATTCTGAATTAAGATAATTTTTAAATATATTGAATGTTAACGCATCTATTGACGAAATAATATCGATTTTTATTCTTAAATCTTAACATGAAGGCGGCGAGCAGATTGCGGTATTTGGCTCTTGCGTAGCAAGCGTCGATGCTGCTTGATATCGCTTTGTAACGACATAAAAATGGGTGGATAAATTGACAGCAGAAATATTTGGATATGCACCGGACGGGCAGGCGGTTCATCGGTTGACCATCGCCAATGGTCCGCTTGAGGCAAAGATAATCACATGGGGCGCAGCCATTCAGGATTTGCGTCTCGAAGGCCATGATGCACCGCTTGTTATTGGCTATCGTGATTTTAATGACTATCCGGCCCATTCGCCGCACCTGGGTGCAATTGCTGGCCGCTTTTCAAACCGCATTCGCAATGCCCGTTTTGAGCTCGATGGCAAGACCTACAATGTAGAACCAAATTTTCAGGGCATTCACAATCTTCATGGCGGTAGCCAAGGGTTGGGAAACCGGGTCTGGGATATTGTTGAAACAGGTGCGGATTTTGTAACTCTCAAGATAATGTCCAAGGACGGTGAAATGGGATTCCCCGGAAACCTGAACGTCAGTTGCACCTATACGCTGAAGAATGATGGTACGCTGGTCGTGCATCTTGAAGCCGTAACGGATAAGGCAACGCCTTGCAGCCTGCTGCATCATAGCTATTTCAACCTCGATGATGGCGGCGAGGGCGATATTCTCGACCATCAGCTCAAAATTGAAGCCGAAGCCTATATGCCAGTCGATGAAGCGCTGATTCCCGATGGTCGCATTTTGCCTGTCAAAGATACGGCTTATGATTTCCGCGACTTCCGGCCAATCCGCTATGATGAAAACAGCAACCAACTCGAATATGACAGCAATTTATGCCTGACTGCTGCGCGTGGCCCATTGCGTCCTTGTGCATCCGTAATGGGAGCACGTTCGGGCATTCGTCTGGATATATTGACGACAGAACCCGGCGTTCAGTTCTATGCCGGCAATACGATGGCCAATGATTGCATCGGGCTGACGGGCAAGCCTTATGGCAAACATGCTGGTTTCTGTCTTGAGCCGCAGCTCTGGCCGGGGTCGCTGGAATATTCTTATGTTCCGCAATCAATCCTGCGTCCGGGCGAAGTTTACGCCCAGACAAGCCACTTTACCTTTACAAAGGACTGAGCCTTAAGAATAGGCGGCGCGTGCGGTTTCCATCGGGGCCAGCGCGCCGCGAATTTCGACAACGCGGGCAGCAACAGCATGCGCTTTCTCTGCGGCTTCAACCGGTGACAAACCTTTGAGCCGGGCTGCAAGATAGCCGCCATTAAAGCTATCGCCTGCACCTGTTGTATCAACAGGATTGGCTTTCACAGAAGGCACGAGGCTTTTTTGGCCGTCTGCGATAACCAGCGCGGGTTCGGTGCCGTCTTTTACCACAATTTCTTTGACGCCAAGTCCGATCAGTCGCTCCGCACAAGCTGAAGCAGTTTCGTCGCCAAACAAAGCTTGTTCATCGGGAAAGGTTGGCAAAGCTATATCGGCGATCTGCATTGCTTCGCTGATGATCTTTTTGGCAACTTCGCGATCTGGCCAGAGCTGATGGCGGAAATTCGGATCAAACGCGATAAGTGCGCCATTGGCACGGCATTCGCGTAAAACCTCGAAAAGGGTTTCGCGATGCTCAGGAAACACGATGCCTACCGAGATACCGGAAAAGTAAATCATATCGCGGCCAGAAAGGCTGGCTTTCAGCGCGCTCTTGTCGCTTGCAAGCCGCTTTGCCGCTGCATCGCTGCGCCAATAGGTGAATGAGCGTTCAGCGCCATTGAGTGTAATCGCATAAAGCCCCGGATGAACGCCTTTGATGACAGGGCTGTGTGCTGTGCCGATGCCATTGGCATTAAGAAAGGCGCGTTGTTTCTGCGAGAAGTCGTCTTCGCCAAATGCGCTGACATAATCGACTGGAAATGATGTATCGGTCAGCGCGCGCATGTACCAGGCGGTATTTAGGGTGTCTCCGGCATAGCCCATGCGCCATTGATCACTATCGCCTCCTGATAGTTCGATCATGCATTCACCAATCGACGCGAAACCACCCATAGTTATCTCCTCATAGCTATTGGGACATACGCCTATACGAATTTCCCTCGATGTAAAATCCTGATTTAGCCAGCCTTTATCGACTTGCCACATTCCTCGTGTAACGATCCCGGCAAAAGAGGAATCACTATGCGTTACGCGATTTATTTCACGCCGCCTTCGGGCGATGCGCTTTTGAAAGTTGCTGCAAATTGGTTGGGGCGCAGTGCGTTTAGTGGCGAGGCGGTGAAACTTCCAGCGATTCGTACACTTGCGGCAGAAGATATCGCTGCACTCACGGAAGAACCGCGCCGTTATGGTTTTCATGGAACACTGAAAGCACCGTTCAGGCTTGAGGATGGGTTTCAGGAAAGCGATTTGCTGTCCGCACTGATGTACTTTGCGTCATCAACCGCTCCGTTCGCTATTCCGCGCCTGAAAGTGCAGGGCATTGGTCCGTTCTTCGCACTTGTTCCTGAAGAACCTGTTGCTGAACTTAACCAACTGGCCAATGACGTTGTTGTATCATTTGATCGGTTTCGTGCGCCTCTGCGCGATGCTGAAATTGCAAAGCGCCGCCCAGAACGTTTGAGCGAAGCACAGCGGATGAATCTGGATCGCTGGGGTTATCCTTATGTGTTTGATGAGTTTCGGTTTCATATGACCCTGACTGGGCCTGTTGATGAAAAACAGCGCCCACAGGTTGAACGTACACTGGATGAGTTTTTCGCACCGGTTCTCGATGAGCCGGTCGAAGTGACCAATCTGGCGCTATTCATTGAACGCGAGAAAGGTGCGCCATTCGAGATTCATTCGCTTCATCCAATGACAGGTGGTGATAAGGTGCCCAAACGGTCCTCAAGGGCTGTGGGGAGGCCATAAGGAATGACGACTGAACTCATTTTAAAAAATGCCAATATTATTCTGCCCGATGAAGTAATCCACGGAACGGTTAAAATCACAGATGGTATGATCGCTGATATCGCGTCAGGCACATCCACTTCCGGCAAAGATATGGAAGGCGATTATCTGACGCCGGGCTTGGTGGAATTACACACCGATCATCTTGAAGGCCATTATGCGCCTCGCCCGAAGGTGCGCTGGAATCCGATTGCTGCCGTGCAGGCGCACGATGCGCAGATTGCCGCTTCTGGCATTACAACCGTATTTGATGCCTTGCGTATTGGCTTTGACGAAGAGGCTGCCACTGGCGTTGAAGATATGCGCAAGCTTTCCTCTGCCATTGCAGAAGGCCGCGAAGCGGGACGGCTGCGCGCGGATCATTATCTGCATTTGCGTTGCGAGGTTTCGGCTCCTGATTGCCTGAGCGCATTTGAACGCTTTGGTGTGCACCCACTGGTCAAACTGGTCTCTCTGATGGACCACGCGCCCGGTCAGCGTCAGTTTACCGATATTGAGACCTATAAGCTTTATTACATGAGCAAGCTTAAGGTCTCGGAAGAAGAGTTCATCCGCTATTGCGAAAAGCGCATGGGCCAGTCTCAGCAGCACTCGGCATTAAACCGAACTGCAATCTCAGATGCCTGTAATGAACGTGGAATTGTGCTTGCGAGCCATGATGATGCAACCGCTGACCATGTCGCAGAGGCAAAAACGCAGGGTATTCGCGTTGCTGAGTTTCCGACCACACATCTGGCTGCGAAGACTTCAAAAGAGTCAGGCATGTCGGTTTTGATGGGCGCGCCTAATGTGGTGCGCGGTGGCTCGCATTCCGGCAATGTCTCTGCGCGTGAGCTGGCGGAGGCTGGTCATCTCGATATTATTTCGTCGGACTATATCCCGGCAAGCATGATGCAGGCTGCATTTTTCATGGCCGATGTGATGGACGAAATCACCTTGCCGCAGGCAATGCGGTTTGTTTCAGCAAACCCCGCTAAAGCTGTCGGCCTTGACGATCGCGGCGAGATCGCAATTGGCAAACGAGGTGATCTTGTGCGGGTACAGATTGCCGATCATGTGCCGATTATTCGCACGGTCTGGCGAGAAGGGCGGCGCGTGATTTAACACGCGCCTTTCATATTAGTATCAGATTGAAGCGTCGGTCAGCGACAGGATGCCAGTTTCGGCATCGACCGATAGTTTCAATTCTTTGTAGCTATTAATGCTCTTATGAGCAGTTTCCGGCGAATGCGGATGTGTTGCCGTCACCACAACGACATGCGCACCAGCGGTTTCACCTGCAACAATACCAGCGGGTGCATCTTCAAAGACCAGACAATTATGCGGATCAAAACCAAGTCGCTTTGCACCCAGCTGGAAGCATTCAGGGCTAGGCTTTCCACGCTCCACGTCTTCCGCCGAAACAATGACCTTTGGCAGCGCAATACCGGCGGCGGCAAGGCGACGACGTGCCAGTTCGATGGGCGCTGAAGTGACAATAGCCCAACGATCTTCTGGCAACGATTTGAGGAAGTCGATTGCACCTTCAATGGCTTCAATTCCATCCAGATCGGCCATTTCCGCATCAAGCAGTATCTTGGCTTCTGTATCCGGGTCGAGGTGCGGAAGACCAAGCCTGCGCACTGTATCCACCGCACGCACACCGTGAATCGTTGGAACGAACGTCACCGGATCAATACCGTGGCGCGTGGCCCATTGTCCCCAGACGCGTTCGGTCGCAGCAATGGAACTCAGAACTGTGCCGTCCATATCAAACAGAAAAGCATCGAACGACTTATTGAAGGGGGACAGGTCGGTCAAAATATGGTCCTCAAGTTTTGGTATTAAGAATCGCGTATCATGATCTTAATTCGTAATAAGCGCGGAAGTCACATTATTCGATGATTTGATCGCCTTCGCGACCCGAAAACTTGATCATTTGCATTGTTTGTGGCTTTTTGCGCCACTTACAGCACGGCTTTCAATCTTAAGCTTTCATGCTCAGATGAATCGCATTCTCAGGATAATTGTTTAAATGACTGAAATAAAAAATAAAAATAGCAATTATCCCGACCATCGGTTCTCTGTGGCACCGATGCTGGATTGGTCTGATAGGCATTGCAGATATTTTCATAGGTTGTTTTCAAAGCACGCACTGCTCTACACGGAGATGGTTGTCGCCGATGCTGCCATCCACGGCCCACGCGAACGCTTGATGGGTTTTGATGCGGCAGAACACCCAATTGCTTTGCAGCTTGGCGGTTCGGATCCGGTCAAATTGCAGGAAGCTGCGCGGATTGGCGCGGGCTTTGGCTATGATGAGATCAATCTCAACGTCGGTTGCCCGTCTGATCGTGTGCAGTCGGGTACATTCGGCGCGTGTCTCATGCAGACGCCCGATGTGGTTGCCCGCTGTGTAGCAGCAATGAAAGAGGCTGTTTCGGTGCCTGTTACCGTCAAATGTCGGATTGGCGTTGACGATCAGGACCCGGAAGTCGCACTCGATGTTGTTGCCGATCAGGTTCTTAACGCTGGAGCTGATGCGCTTTGGGTCCATGCCCGTAAAGCTTGGCTGAAAGGTCTTTCGCCCAAGGAAAATCGTGATATTCCGCCGCTTGACTATGATCGTGTTTATCGCCTGAAACAACGACTTGGAGCGCCCTTCGTGGGTATTAATGGTGGTATCGGGACTTTGGAAGAAGCCGTTGCGCATCTTGATCATACAGATGGTGTTATGCTGGGCCGCGTCGTATATCACAATCCGGCAATTTTAGCCGATGTCGATCATCTGATTTATGGCGAAGACGACAAGCGCGTCGATATGGCTCAGATTATCGAGGCAATGTGCGAATATGTCGACAGGCATATTGCCGATGGTGGCAGGCTTTCGCATATCAGCCGACATATGATTGGTTTGTTCACGGGGCAGCCTGGCGCACGTCGCTGGCGTCAGATGCTCTCGACCGATGCATCAAAGCCCGATGCGAATAGTAATTTGCTGCGTCAGGCCTACGCGTCCGTCATGGAAGCCAGCGCTGAAGCAGCTTAATCGTGGGCGCATCTTTTCCCAAAACCGTTTCACACTTTTAGGGATGCGCCCTCACTAATCCATCATAATCAGCTGATCACCGCGAACGCTAAAACCACCCAGCGTTTGCAGGAAATTCATGCCGAGCAGACTGCCGGTCATCAGACCTTCCTGCGTGACCATGGCACGAATATTCTGCCGCTCAATATCGCCAATCTGCAAGTTTGCGATGGTGATGCTTGCGGCTGTTGCTCTGCCATTGGCAGTGCTGATTGGCACATTATAGGCAAGAGACGATGTGTCGATGCCTGCGCGTTCAGCATCTTCCTTTGAAAGTACAACCGAAGAAGCACCTGTATCGACAAGGAAATGTACGCGCGCACCATTCACACGGCCGTTTACTTCAAAATGACCATTGGCCGATTTTGCAAGAGTGACCGTGAGTGAACCATCTGAGGCTCGTCCTGAAATCGGACTGCCAGGAATGAGGCCAGCCGTGATGCGGCTTCCTACATCCTGAAGCTCATAGCGATATTGGTATCCTGCAACGAGCGCCAGAATAATGACTGCCCAGACAGCCATGTTCCGGGCGAAATCGCTGAGTTTGATACCGGAGCCTAAAATGCCTGCCGCCAGCACCACACCCCATATGCCCATATAAGCCGCTTGGCCAAAAGCGTCATTGGCCATTCCAAGCGTTGTGCCGCTGTCATCGTTTGCCATCAGCAGCAAAATAACAACTGCAATGGCCGCAATTACGATCCAGAACAAACGCCCCATTAGTTTTCTCTCTTTTCCAGTCTTTCATGTCGCTGAGGTAAAAGCGCCATGACTGCGCGCCGTTGATCATTATCCATGTTTGACCAACCGGCAATTTCATCAAGCGTCCGAGCGCAACCCAGACAAAACCCTGTTTGGCTGTCTATCACGCACACCAGAATGCATGGCGATTCGATTGCTGCGGTATTCATGAAATCAATGTGGTTTCATCAAAGCGCGCTGACAAGACCAAGCAAAACCGCAAGCGTACAAATCTGTTGTGCTGCTCCCAGCGTATCTCCGGTTTGTCCGCCAATTTTGGCTATACAGAGCCTTGCAAAACCAAAGACCAGGACAATGCTGACAAGCAGAGCCTTTATGAAGCCTGCTAATCCCGCCACAGGAATGCTGGTTACGGCCAGAATGCCAAGACCAATCAAACTGCCGCAGACAAGCGTTTCCCAGCTTGGCTGTCCCAGATTATCAGCAAGGCCACCGGGACGTGCTGATGGAAGACCATACCAGAGAGCAAGCATAGCCGCACGGCTTGCAGATTCTGCGCCAATGAGCGCGAGCGCGGCGTAACAAGGGCCAACTCTCTCGATAAGTGCTGCCAGAAGTACAACTTTAAGGCCTGTCCAGATGATGAGTATCAGCGCAGCGAAAGTGCCAATACGCGAGTCCTTCATAATTTCGAGGCGACGTTGAGGTGTTGAAGCTCCGAAAAAGCCGTCTGCGCTGTCACCAAGGCCATCTTCGTGCAATGCGCCTGTCATGGCAGCGAGCGCACCGATTGCGATGAAGCTGGAAACAAGTGCAGGCAGGTTCAGATAGTCGGATATGAACAGTGCTATCCCTGCAAGCAGCCCAAGCACAGCACCGGCGAGCGGAAAAGCCTGCACACTTGTCTTGAGCGAATCGCTGGAACCCTCAAGCCAAACGGCTCGTAATGGTAGGCGGCTCAAAAACCCCAGAGAACGAATTGTATCTCCAATGAAGCTATTTCGCTGCAAGTGCTTGCTCCGCTTTAAGAACGACATGGCATCAGAAGGAATAATTGCAGCCAAAAAGCCTTGGCGCAAAGAGGTGATTTGAAAATTTGCGTAAGTGCTTATAGGACGAGCAAAATAGTTTTGCATCCTCCATTGATTGATTGGACCAGACGATATGAGTGCCAGTGGCCTTCCTTTTGACGATTTCCGTGAACTCATCCGTAATCTGCCGGGACCAGATCTTGGTGCGGAAGCGGCTGTGCGTGCGCGGGAAGCGACACTGACCAAGCCAGCAGGTTCACTCGGACAGCTTGAAGAAATCGTCGCATGGCTGGCTGCATGGACTGGCAAATCCATTCCGCAGATCAATCGTCCGCTGGTCGCAGTCTTTGCTGGCAATCACGGCGTGACCGCTAAGAACATCACGCCATTCCCTTCAAGCGTCACTGCGCAGATGGTCGAGAACTTTGCCGCAGGTGGCGCGGCGATCAATCAGCTTTGCATTGCACATGATCTGGGCCTCAAGGTTTTCGATCTGGCGCTTGAACATCCAACGGGTGACATCACTGAAGAGGCAGCCATGGACGAGCGCACTTGTGCGGCCACCATGGCCTTTGGCATGGAGGGGATTGCGGGTGGTACTGATCTTCTATGCATCGGCGAAATGGGCATTGGTAACACCACGATTGCCGCAGCCATTGCTATGGCGCTTTTTGGTGGTGCGGCTGAAGACTGGGTTGGTCCGGGTACTGGTTCGACGGGTGAGTTGCTGCATCGCAAGCTTGCCGCAGTTCGCGCGGCGGTGACACTTCATCAAGATCACCTCAAAGACCCGCTGGAAGTTCTGCGTCGCCTCGGCGGACGTGAATTGGCTGCAATGGCAGGCGCAATCCTTGCAGCACGCATGGAAAAAATTCCAGTCATCGTTGATGGCTTTGTCGCCAGCGCCGCCGCCGCAGTTCTTTACGCAGCAAATCCGACATCACTTGATCATTGCTTGTTTGGCCATGTGTCAGCTGAGCCGGGTCATCGTTTGCTGCTTGAAAAGATGGGCAAGAAGCCACTTCTCGATCTTGGGATGCGTCTTGGCGAGGGAACGGGTGCAGCACTCGCCGCTGGTATCGTTAAAGCGGCAGCGCTTTGCCATAGTGGAATGGCAACATTTGAACAAGCTGGCGTTACAAGTTCTACAAAATGAGTACAAAAAAGCCCGGAGTTTTCCGGGCTTTTTTCTGGCAATACTTATTAATTGCTTTCTTTGTCGAGCACCATGTAGTCGAGTGGCAGCTCTGTCGTGTACTTGATCTGCTCCATCGCGAAAGATGAAGACACGTCACGAATTTCGATCTTGCTAATCAGGCGCTTATAGAACGCGTCATAAGCACCAATGTCTGGCACTGCCACGCGCAGCAAGTAATCGACATCACCGCTCATGCGGTAAAACTCGATGACCTCTGGAAACTCCTGAACAACTTCCGAAAAGCGTTTGAGCCATTCATTGCTGTGCGAACTGGTGCGCACGGATACAAATACCGTTACCCGTGCATTGATGCGCACAGGATCGAGGATAGCAACACGGCGCTTGATAACGCCGTCTTCCTCAAGCTTCTGGATGCGGCGCCAGCAAGGGGTTGTGGATAGGCCAACCTTCTTAGCGACATCGGCTACCGCCAGTGTTGCGTCTTCCTGCAATAAACGCAGTATTTTTCTGTCTAGCCTGTCCATGCGATTTTTATCCTGATATTAGAAACTGTTTCCCGGACCCTATGGATGTGTGAAACTTAATACCTTATCGTTTGCCTTGGCCGGAATTTACAGGAAAAATATTCTGTTGAGAATGATGGTTCTAAAAATTATTTTCTGGGGCCAATCAGTTTTCGTATTTTTTGCTGTAAAGCGGGCACGACGTCTGCGTCAAACCATGGATTACGTTTTAGCCAGCCACTGTTACGCCACGATGGATGTGGCAAGGGCAAAACGGTTCGCCCCGCAGCATTCGGCGTTTCCATGAAGCTCCGCCAGTTCTCAACAGTTTCGGTTAGACTTGTCTTGCGCCACTCTGGCAGATGGTAGGCAAGCGAATATTGCCCGACAACAAGAATGAATTCGAGTTGCGGCATGGATGCAAAAACGCGGTCATGCCATGTGGCACGGCATTCACGACGTGGCGGAAGATCGCCACCATTTTTGTCATAGCCGGGAAAGCAAAAACCCATCGGTACGATTGCGAAAAGTGAAGGATCGTAAAACTCTTCGCGGGTTGTGCCGAGCCATTGTCGTAGCCGATCACCGGACGGATCGTTAAAGGGTAGGGATGTATTATGCACGCGAATGCCGGGTGCCTGTCCGCAGATCGCAATGCGTGCTGTACTTGAAATAATGCAAACCGGATTAGGCTCGTGCGGTAAAGGTGGCAGATATTGGGGCGTGTCACGACAAACGCGGCACGCCTGGATCGAGTGTCTGAGCTCGTCCAGATTTTCCATTCTTTCTGTAATTCTCCAGATCAGATTGCGTTAAGCAGTTTAACGACTTGGCCTTTGATATAATGAATTATATCGCTGATTACATCGGATGATCGTGTTGTATGGCCGGTTTCAGCATCGGCATTTGGATGTTGATGGTCTTTGCGCCACTGATACGGCACCTCAAAACTGCCAGCCCATATGCCTCGCTTCTCGCGACGCGCGGTGGCCTCTTCGCTGCGATAATCGCCATAGGCAACCGCCCAGCCTTGTTCCACCATCCATTGGTTGAGATCAGTCTCGTCCAGATAGCATCGCCCTAGGTCGCGGCCATATTTGTCGATGCCGGAGATTTCGCACCGAATCGACTGGCCATTGATTCTGTTGCGCAGCGCATTTCGTGCATCTCTGCCGCAAAGATAGTCACGCCCTGCGATCTGACAGTTTTGCGCTATTTCAGGGGCGTCTATTCCAAGCAGGCGGATATGGACCTTTTCGAGAACGACCGTGTCGCCATCAATCACATAGACACTGCCCGTTAGCGATCCTGCCCGCTGGCGGTTATCAGGCAGTGATACAATAATCGCGATGAGTACAAAAAAGATAAGAAAAGTTAAGAGGATACTGCTTAAAGCTCCACGACTTTTCTGCCTTCGCGACTGATGCCGACGGGTGTAATCGCGTCGTTTATTACTCATTCAGGATGCCCCCAGCACAGGTAAACATCATATCTCAGTATAGAGCTTTTCAAAATCTCTGGTTTTTGAATGAAAAGTCTTCAGCAATTTATTGGGATCAATAACAGGTGGTTTTGTGATGATTCAGCAACAGTCTTTATTATTGCTTTAGGCTAAAAGAAGGGAGGCGCATTTTGCCCATTTCCCGCCACAAAGGGGCGTCACCGCTAGGGAAAGGCGAAAGCGATTAACAGAATTGGGAAGCATTGGTTCCCTCAGGACAGGAAAAAAATGAAGAAGGACGCATTGTTTCACAACGATCCGTTTTCGGAAGGCGAAAAAGCCATTCGACCTTTGTTTTTTCGTCCTAATGAAGAACGAGCTTTTTTCCGCCAAAATCGGGTCTCAGTGTTGACGAAAATTCAATGCACTCTGTTACTTATGTCGTTAACTTCCAATCAGTGTGAAAGACCAGCGTTGTGATGCGTATCCGCAGTTTTTCATATCCCCTTATCGCTGCCGCACTTGGCTTGGCCATTGTCTGCAACAGTGCTTCGGCTTTTGATTTAAACGATGACTCCGAGAAATCGCGTAGCCCGTTTGAACTCTTCAAGTTTGGTTTTTCTGCCTATAAGAGCGGCCACAAGGATGAGGCGATCAAGGCGCTGCGTTATGCTGCCGATCGTGGACATCAGGGCGCCAAGTGGAAGCTCGCACGCATGTATGCCGATGGCGACGGCGTTGCAGAGAATGACTACGAAGCCTATCAGATTTTTGAAAAGATCGTTCGTGATGGTGCAGAGCCGGGTTCGGAAAATGAACCTTATGTTGCTGATGCGCTGGTCGCGCTCGCCGGTTATGTGAAGCGCGGTATTCCGGGTTCGCCGGTCAACGCCAATCCTAAGTTCGCTCGTAATCTCTATGTGCAGGCTGCATCGAATTTCGGTGATCCCGCAGCTCAGTTTGAACTTGGCAAAATGCTTCTTGATGGTGAGGGTGGAGAGCCTAACCCAATGCAGGCCGCACGCTGGTTCCAGCTTTCTGCCAAGAAGGGCAATGCAAGCGCGCAAGCTATGCTCGGCAATATGCTGTTTCAGGCTGGCAAGACCGTGCGTGGCTTAGCCATGCTGACCGCAGCCTTTGAGCGTTGCCCAACAGAAGACTGCACCTGGATACGCGATATGCAGGAACAGGCTTTCTCTATTGCGGGTGAAGCAGACCGCCGCAATGCGGTGGCACTTTCCAGCAATCTGACTACCAAGGGCGATTTCTGATAATTTAAATCCGCCTGAACAATCAGACGGATAATGTCACCGTTACAGGCACATGGTCTGACGGCTTTTCCCATGCTCTCACATGCTTTTCGATATCAGTCGAAACGAAATGGTTTGCCGCTTCTGGTGATAACATCAGATGGTCGATGCGAATGCCATTGTTCTTCTGCCACGCACCGGCCTGATAATCCCAGAACGTATAAACACCTTCATCGTCCGTGGCAGCTCTGACCACTTCAGTGAAGCCCAAATTTTCTAAACGACGAAATGCCTGACGTGATTGCGGCTGAAACAGCGCATCACCAAGCCATTGTTGCGGATTCTTCGCATCATAAGGCTCAGGAATGACATTATAGTCGCCTGCAAGCACAAGCGGCTCTTCCAGTTCAAGTCTGCTTTTGGCCCACGCCTCAAGTCGCTGCATCCAGGAAAGCTTATAAGGAAACTTTTCCGTATCAATCGGGTTGCCGTTTGGCAGATAGAGCGACACGACACGCAGAACGCCCTTATCGGTCGAGAAAACGGCCTCGATGAAACGAGCTTGTTCGTCGCTGTCATCACCGGGAAGGCCACGAATGACCTCATCTGGAGATTTCTTTGAAAGAATCGCGACGCCGTTAAAGCCTTTTTGTCCGTGCGTTTCGACGTGATAGCCGAGCGCTTCGATTTCCAGCCGTGGGAACAGCTCGTCCACTGACTTGATTTCCTGAAGGCAGGCGATGTCGGGCGATGATTCCTTCAGCCAATGCTGGAGGTTTTCGATGCGCGCTTTGACGCCGTTTATGTTCCATGTCGCGATTTTCATGCTGAAATGATTAGGCGTAAGATGTGGTGAGGGCAAGCGCCGCACGCATTCCATCACAGAATTTCCGCTCTTTCGTATAAATATGCATTGGCCATTTGTATTGGCGCATTTGCGTTCCTATCTCCATAAAATGTAGCCAAACAGGAGATTTGTATGTTCGACGCCAAAAAGCTTCTCGATCAGTTTCTGGGATCGCAAATACCGGGCATGTCAGGAAGCGTTCGCGATAAGGCAGGGCAGGCCACCGATCTCGCCAAGAAGAATCCATTGGCGACTGGCGCAATTGCTGCGGCAATCTTTGGCACGAAGACGGGCCGTAAACTTGCTGGTAATGTCGCAACCGCAGGCGGTTTGGCTGCAATCGCTGGTCTTGGTTATCTCGCGTATAAGAACTACAAATCCGGCCAGCAGCCACAAACCGCCCCCCAACCAGCGGCAGCCGAGCCTGAACTGCTCCCACCGCCGCCAGCAGACTCACCCTTTCATCCGCAATCATCTTCAATGAGCAATAGTTTCGCGCTGACACTTATTCAGGCGATGATTGCGGCTGCGAAGGCTGATGGTCATATCGATGCGAGTGAACGCGCACTGATTATGGAAAAAGTGCAGATTTCAGGCCTCGATAATGAGGCCGAAGCGTTTTTTGAGAAAGAACTGGCAGACCCGATTGATATTGATGCGTTGGTTGCAGCTGCTCAGACGGAAGAGCAGAAGGTAGAGCTTTATACGGCTTCGCGCCTAACAATCGATCCAGACAGCCGTGCAGAACGCGGTTATCTCGATATGTTGGCCGGTCGTCTTGGTTTGCCAGATGCGCTGGTCGATCATATTGATGCGACTGTTTCATCCGTTAAAGCCTGATAAAATAAAACCGGCTTTAATTTAAAGCCGGTTTTTCTTTGGGGTAGTAAACTCCATCAGATCGCGAAGCTTGTACCGCAACCGCATGATGCTGTGGCATTTGGGTTGCGGATTTGAAACGACTGTCCCATCAGGTCATCAACGAAATCGATCTGTGAGCCGTCCATGTAGGGCACGGAGATGGAATCGATCAGTACCCTAGCACCGAGCTTTTCGATGACAATGTCATCATCGGACTGATCATCAACCAGATCATATTTGTAGGAAAAGCCGGAACAACCGCCGCCTTCGACAGACACGCGAAGCGCGGTCTTGCCGGGTTCAGAACTGATAATCTTTGCAATCCGCTTGGCTGCGGATTCAGAAACGGTAATGTCTGTCATCTGCCTTGTTCCGCTTACAATTGCGTATAACGAAGTGGAATTACGAAATTCACAATCAACGCATACTTGCCATCATGTTTAGCTGATAGCTATGAACGCAGTGCGTGGAAGTCAATGTCCACCTGTCATTTACGTAATCATATTACAGTGAGGAACGCATCGCAATGTCCGGCCAGGAAATTGGGTCACTCGAAGGCATCGGCTTTGGCTATCGTGAACGCGCGCCCTATGCTTGCAATCCAGCTTTGAGCCGTGGGCGGTTGGTGTCTGAGCCGGAAAGCGCCACGCGAACTCCTTTTCAGCGCGACCGCGACCGAATCATTCATTCAACTGCTTTCCGCCGCCTCAAACATAAGACACAGGTGTTTATCGCCCATGAGGGTGATCATTACCGCACGCGCCTGACCCATACGATCGAAGTGGCGCAGATTGCCCGTGCATTGGCGCGTGCCTTGCGTTTGGACGAAGACCTCGCGGAAGCGGTGGCACTCGTGCATGATTTTGGCCATACGCCGTTTGGACATACTGGCGAAGACGCGCTTAATGAGCGGATGAAACCTTATGGCGGCTTTGATCATAATGCTCAGTCTTTGCGTATCGTGACGAAGCTTGAGCATCGTTATGCAGATTTTGACGGTTTGAACCTCTCATGGGAAACCCTTGAAGGGCTGGTAAAGCACAATGGTCCGCTGATTGGCTCCTTTGCATCTCACGCCGACGAGCCGGTTCCACAGCCTATCCTCGACTTTAACGAGCGCTACGATCTCGAACTGTCACGCTTTGCGAGCCTTGAGGCACAATGTGCGGCAATCGCTGACGACATTGCCTATAATGCGCATGACATCGATGATGGTCTTCGCTCCGGCCTGCTGACGCTTGAGGGGCTCGATGAAGTGCCTCTGACAAAGCGGCTGCTGGATATTGTTAGAACGCGTTACCCGGCACTTGATGCCGTGCGCACCGGGCATGAGCTAGTGCGTCGTCAAATCACCATCATGGTCGAAGACGTGATTGCGGAATCACAACGCCGTATCACGAAGGCCAATCCGCAAAGCGTTGAGGATGTGCATGCGCAGCCACGCGCGCTGGTAGGCTTTTCGGATACGATGCGCGATGAAGAAAAAACGCTGAAACGCTTTTTGTTCAAGAACCTCTATTTTCATCAAAGCGTCGTGGTTCGCAGGCATGCTGCGGATAAGATTGTTCAAGACCTATTCGATATTTCATTTGAGAAGCCATCCATTATGCCAGCCGAGTGGCAAGCAGACTGGGAAATGCTTGATCAAGCAGGTCGGGCACGCCGTGTCGCCGACTATCTTGCGGGTATGACTGACAATTATGCCGTGCGCGAACACCGACGATTGTTTGACCACACACCCGATTTAGCTTAATCGGAGCTTAACGAAGCGGATGCTGGCGCTAAAACGCGTTGGTATGGCTGCTATTTTTATGACGAGCCAAGGCCGGAAGACACAAATATAGCCGGACTGAAGCCTGACAGGACGAACCATGAATATCTTCGCAGATTTCGACGCACGTATCAAAAAAACGTTGCAAGAGATTGATCTGAAAACAAAAGATGGCAGCGAGCTTGATCTGTCGCGCATCAGCGTTGAGCCACCTCGCGATGCATCGCATGGTGACATTGCAACCAATGCTGCCATGGTGCTTTCCAAAGCTGTTGGCCAGAATCCGCGTGAGCTTGCAACGGCAATTGCCGATGCTTTGAAAAGCGATGAAGACGTTGCAAGTGTCGATGTTGCAGGTCCGGGCTTCATTAATCTGCGTTTGAAGGACGCTTATTGGCAGCGCGAGTTGCAGGGCATGCTCAATGAAGCGACCGATTTTGGGCGCTCAAAGCTTGGCGCTGGCAAAAAAGTCAATGTTGAATATGTGTCAGCAAATCCGACCGGCCCGATGCATGTTGGCCATTGCCGCGGCGCCGTTGTCGGCGATGTGCTTGCAAACCTGCTGAAATTTGCAGGCTTTGACGTCACAAAAGAATATTACATCAATGATGCGGGCGCACAGATCGATGTGCTGGCCAATTCTGCGATGCTGCGTTATCGCGAAGCACTCGGCGAAAATATCGGTGAAATTCCTGCCGGTCTTTATCCGGGCGACTATCTGGTGCCAGTCGGCGAGGCGCTTGCCAAGGAATTTGGCAAGACGCTTCTGGAAATGCCGGAAGAGGAAGCGCTCGTTCTCGTGAAAGAACGTACCATCAACGCAATGATGGCAATGATTCGCGCAGATCTTGATGCGCTGAATGTTCATCATGACGTGTTCTATTCCGAGCGCACGCTTCATGCAGATCATGCGCGCGCCATCCGCGCTGCAATCAATGATCTGACGCTCAAGGGCCATGTCTATAAGGGCAAGCTTCCGCCGCCAAAGGGCCAGTTGCCAGAGGAGTGGGAAGATCGCGAACAGACCTTGTTCCGCTCGACTGAAGTCGGTGATGACATTGACCGTCCGCTGATGAAGTCAGACGGCGCTTTCACCTATTTTGCGGCTGACGTCGCTTACTTCAAAGACAAATATGACCGTGGTTTCAATGAGATGGTCTATGTGCTTGGCGCAGACCATGGCGGCTATGTAAAGCGTCTTGAAGCTGTTGCACGTGCTGTTTCTGACGGCAAGGCCAAGCTGACAGTTCTGCTTTGCCAGCTCGTCAAGCTGTTCCGCGACGGTGAACCCGTGCGCATGTCGAAGCGATCGGGCGAATTCATCACGCTGCGCGAAGTGGTGGATGAGGTTGGTCGCGATCCGGTCCGTTTCATGATGCTTTACCGGAAGAACGATGCGCCGCTTGATTTCGATTTTGCGAAAGTAACGGAGCAGTCGAAGGACAATCCGGTGTTCTACGTGCAATACGCGTCAGCGCGTTGCCATTCGGTGTTCCGTCAGGCTGTTGATCAGCTTGGGCTTACCGATCTGGATCGCGTTTCGCTTGGTGCACACCTTCACAAGCTGACTGATGAGAGCGAAATCGCACTTATCCGCAAGCTTGCTGAATATCCACGTCTGATCGACGCTGCAGCCACCCATCAGGAGCCTCATCGTCTCGCTTTTTACCTTTATGACCTTGCCAGCGCGCTACATTCGCAATGGAATAAGGGTACAGAAAACCCAGACTTACGTTTTATTAAGGTTAACGATCCAGAATTGTCACTAGCAAGGCTAGGGCTGGTGCAGGTCGTTTCCGATGTTCTGACTTCTGGTTTGATGATTATCGGTGCGGATGCTCCAACGGAAATGCGCTAAGACGAACTGATCACTCGCAAGTTCAACGCCAGTGTTGAGTGGGTGGTGGTAAGTCAAAAAGATGGAAGATCGGCGGCGGGTTAAGTCGTCGGCCTTCCATAAGGCGCAAGTAACTTCCGTCAACTTTTGCCCACATTGCCTCGCTAAAATGTGATGTATCGAGACGTCTTGCGACGTCCAGGGTTTGAGTTAGGAACACACCATGACGGACAGCAGTGCTAATCCCCGTAATTACGGCGAGCGTCCGCTGCACGAAGACGATCCGCTGATGGAACTATCAAGGATCATGGACTTCGGCGCGTCTGCTGATACCAATGCCGCCCAAAATGACTACCGGGGCGACTACCGGCCTGAGCCAAATTTTGATTCTGGTGACAGCGAGCTTTCGTTTGATCTCGAGCGTGAATTGCTTGGTGATTTTGGCGATGAGCCGGAGCCACAGCAATATACGGTGCCGTTTTCGTCTAATTCTTATCAGGATGAAGCGCCGGTTCTGCATGAGGACCATCTGGCGTCTGCTCTTGAAGAAGAATTTGATCTTCAGATGGATGCGCATGAACCAGCCGCTCAGCCGGTCGCGCCTGCGCAGTCTTTTGAGTTTGTAGAAGCTGATCGTGCGGAGCCCGTGCCGCAGTTTGACTACAATGATTATTCCGAAGCGCGCACAGCATACGAGGACATTCATCCAGATGCCTATGCTGCAGCAGCAGCTGCTGCCCCTTTAGACCAGAGCTATTCAAACTACAGCTCACCTGAATTTCATGAACCGGAATCGCAATTTGCTGATCCCTATGCGGGTGAGCCTGCCGGATATGCAACAAGCAGCCAGAGCATCAGCAATGAATGGGAAATCCCATCCGCCGCACCGTTTGAAGCCTCCCAGCCTGTAGAGCCTGCACATCAGGCGCTATCGCTTGAAGACGAGCTGGAAAGCTTGCTGTTTGGTGAGGAGCCACAGGCTTCCTCTGCGCCAGAATCAGTTTATCAGCCAGCCTATCGAGATGAGCCGCAGCCGTTTGAAAACTATGCGCCTCGTGTTGAGAGCAATGTTGCTGAAGAACCAGCTTACGAAGAACCAGCATTTGACGACTTCTCGCTGGAAGACCCGCAAGCCTTCGCTCCTGTCGAGCCTGCGACCAGTTACGCTCCCGAAAGCTACGCGCCGCAAACAGCGTCGCGAGCAGAGGCTCCTGCTTATCCGCATTACACGCTGAGCAATTTTGCAGCCGGTGCCGCGACTGCTGGCGTTTTGTCTTCAGAGCCTGTGCAACATGCTGCACCCGTTTTCGAATCAGAACAGTCTGAACTCGAAGACGACTTTTCGTTTGGCGACGACTTCTCGCTCTCAGATGAGCCAGATTTTGCTCGTGCTGTTTCAGAATCAACCGACGACCATCAGTCTGGTCTGGAAGAAATTTCGTTCAGTGAAGACGACTTTGGTTTTGAGCCTTCAGGGGACGCAGCTTCTGCTGCGCCTGCTGATGCCTCGGCTGCCTTTACCGAAGAAGATTTCTTCACAGATGAAGATTTTGATCTGTCGCCGGATGAAGACGAAGAGCCAGTCAGTCAGCCTGCTTATGCGCATGCAACCTATAGCGACGAAGATCGCCATCCGTCAGCACCATCATTTGCAAATTACGCAGACCAGCGTTCGATTTTTGCAGCGCCTGCGCCTGAAATCGAAACACTAAGCGTCTCTGAAGGCAAGGTTGATCAAACCCATTCGCTTGATTTGCCAGAAGTCAGCTATGGCGATGAAGACACTGGCGCATCGCTGAATGATCTGGAAGCTGAATTTGCTGAAGTGTTCAGCACCATCGATGTCGATGAATCAGCTGCGAAGGTCAAAGTCCAGAGCGAAGCTGACAAGGCTTTCGAGGACATCTTCCGCGAAAGCGCATCGTCTTACATGCCAAGTGGTGGTGTTGCGGCTGGTGCAGCCCTTGGTCTTGGCGCTGCTGCGGCTACCGTTGCTTATGGCCGCGCCAACCCAACAATTCCGTCAGCAACGCCACAAAATGCCGCTGCAAACAGTGACGACTTCTACAATCATTGGGCTGCACAGGGCGCGCAGACTATGGAAAGCGGCGAATTCGGCACGCGTGCCGGTGGTATGCAGCCGGAAGACGATCTTGGTGTCGCTGCCGAGGCCTATCGCAATCGTCCGGTTCGTGGACGTCGTGGTTTGATCCTTGCGAGTGTCGCGGGTCTGGCTGTTCTCATCGGTGGCATTGGCTATCACTTCCTTGGTGGCAGCGGCTCCGGCGAACCTGTTGTGATTCGCGCGGACAACCAGCCAATCAAGATGCAGCCGGAAAATCCGGGCGGTGCGACTGTTCCTAATCAGGATAAGGCTGTTTACGACCGTGTTGCAGGCACATTGCCGAATAATCCTGAACAGAAGTCGCTTATTTCTGCGGGTGAAGAGCCTGTCGATCTTGGCGCTCAGGATAACGATGTTGGTATGGATGATGGTCCAGAACCAAACACAGCAGCCGCGTCTCATTCTGGACAGGATGCGCCATTGATCCAGCCACGCGAAGTGGAAACAATGATCGTGCGTCCAGATGGTTCGATCGTTCAGGCACAGCAGCCTGCGCAAACGGCACCACAGCCGACTGCTCCAGTGGCTGCGACCAACAATGATGCGCCGATTGCACCACCAGCTGAAACTGATGAAATCGGAGCGCTTGCTGCTGCCGGTGAATTTCAAGCCCCAGTTACCAATACGCAGACTGCACAGCCGGCAACACAGACTCCAGCAGCACCTGTTCGCGCTCCTGTGATTCCTTCACGCCCTGCTGAACAGCCAACCACGATTGTTGGTAACGTTCCACAGCGCACGCAGACGCCAACACAGGCAGCTCCTGCGGCTGCTCCACAGGTCGCATCTGCTGCTGGTGGTGGCTATTTCATCCAGATCGCTTCACAGCCATCTGCTGAGCTGGCGCAGAAGTCCTATGCCAATATGGCGCAGCGTTATGGCAGCGTGATCGGTGGTCGCGCGGTTGATATCAAGCGCGCCGATATTCCGAACAAGGGCACTTATTACCGTGTTCGTGTTCAGGCTGGTTCGAAAGAAGAAGCGAATGCGCTTTGCGGTCGCTTTAAGACGGCGGGCGGCAGCTGCTTCGTAACGCAGTAAGCAATCGGATTAATGAGTTTGAAGAGGGCGGCTTTGGCCGCCCTTTTTCGTGAGACTACCAAGCTGAATGTTTTTCGGTTAAGTCATAATCACTGATTTTGAGTGCAAATGAATCGAAGGAATATCGCATGAGCGAATGCAAGGCGTGGATTGCAGGTGTAGCCGGTACAGAGCTGACGCCAGATGAGATAGCCTTCTTCCGTGATGAAAAGCCTTGGGGCTTTATTCTCTTCGCACGCAATGTCGAAAGCCTTGAGCAGGTTGCTGATCTGACCGCACAATTGCGCGATGTGACAGATCGCCCGCAAATGCCGGTGTTTATCGATCAGGAAGGTGGGCGCGTGCAGCGCCTTCGTCCGCCATTGGTTCCAAATTATCCCGCAGCTGCGGAAATTGGCGCGATCTATAACCGTGACCGTGAAGCAGGTCTGCGCGCCGCATGGCTTCATGCGCGGTTGCATGCATTCGACCTGCTTAAAGTTGGGGTCAATGCCGATTGTCTGCCCGTTCTGGATGTGCCGATTGAAGGTGCGCATGATGTGATCGGTGCACGCGCTTATTCTAAAAATCCGCAAGAAGTGGCGCTGATGGGGCGTGCCGCCGCTGAGGGCTTGCTTGCGGGTGGCGTCTTGCCGGTTATCAAGCATATGCCGGGACACGGTCGCGCATTCAGCGATACCCATAAGGAACTGGCGCGGGTTGGTGTTCCTTTGTCTGAGCTGGTCGCGCATGATTTCGTGCCATTCAAAGCACTCAATGATTTGCCAATGGCAATGACTGCGCATGTGATCTTTGACAGCCTTGATCCAAAGAACCCGTCAACGCTTTCGCCAACGGTGATCAACACTGTCATTCGTGACGTCATCCAGTTCGACGGTCTGATCATCAGCGATGATATTTCGATGAAAGCGCTTTCCGGCGACCTTGGTGATATTGCGGAAGGCATCACCAATGCGGGTTGCGATATTGTTCTTTATTGCGCGGGCGTGATGGAAGAACTTAAAAAGGTTGCGCCTCGTGTTCCAATCTTGGAGGGCAAATCGCTCAGACGCGCAGAGCTGGCAGAAGTCTATGCCGGTGAACCTGATTTGTCGGATGAAGCTGAACTGCGCGAAGAGTTTGGACAACTGTTTCAAGCAATAGCTTAACAGGCGATTCTTAGGATAAGATGTCCTCAAAAGGTCAGTGGGGTTTATGCATTGACCATCAGGACGACAGGACAAGCGGGTGGCCGGATCAGAAACCAACACAAGCAGCAAAGACGGTGCAAATGTGCCGATGGATGCTCTGTGGCAAAACGAATCTGACATCGACAATGATGAACCCTCACTGTTAGTCGATGTGCAGGGCTTTGAAGGTCCGCTGGATTTGCTTCTGCATCTTGCGCGAACGCAGCGTGTTGATCTCTCCCGCATTTCTGTTCTGGCGCTTGCGGAACAATATTTGGGCTTTGTAGAGCAGGCGCAGGCTCTCAAGCTCGAACTGGCTGCTGATTATCTCGTGATGGCAGCATGGCTTGCTTATTTGAAGTCCAAGCTTCTGATTCCCAAACAAAAGGGCGATGACGAAGCCACAGGCGAAGAGCTAATCGCCACGCTGCAATTCCGCCTGAAGCGTCTTGAAGCCATGCGGGATGCTGCGGCGAATCTCGTTAATCGCAAGCGTCTCGGACGAGACGTTTTTGCGCGTGGAATGCCAGAACTGGTTGTCGTTGATCGCTCAAGCCAGTTTTCCGCTACGCTTTATGAGTTGCTGACAGCTTATACATCGCAACGCCAACGCCAGAGCGTCACACATGTTCAGATCGAAAAACGTGCCGTCTGGTCTTTGAAAGAAGCACGCAGCGCGCTTGTGCGACTCATGGGAATAAGTGAGGACTGGATTTCGCTCGACCGCTTTTTGATCAATTATGCATTAACGCCGCAAGAACGTGCATCGGCCTTGGCAAGCTCTTTTGCTGCAAGTTTAGAGCTTGTGCGTGAAGGTAAGCTGGAAGTTCGCCAGAATGCGCCTTTTGAGCCTATTTATATGCGTGCTCAGGCTGGAATGAATGAACTGGATGAGGACGCGGATGTCTGAGACAGAAATCGATATTGATGACTTTGACGACAATGCTGAAACTCCAGAATCATCAATGACACTTGCTGAGTTCAGCCGGATCGCAGAGGCAATTATTTTTGCCTCCGCAGAACCAGTGACGGAACGTGCCTTGTCAGAGCGTCTGCCGGGCAATGCCGATTTAGCCGCTGTGCTCAATCATCTGCAAAAAATCTATGAGGGCAGGGGCGTCAATCTCGTTCAGGTTGGCACGGCATGGGCTTTTCGCACAGCACCTGACCTCGGATTTCTTCTAAGCCGTGAAACGGTTCAGCAGCGAAAACTATCGCGTGCCGCGATGGAAGTGCTGGCAATCATTGCCTATCATCAGCCTGTGACCCGCGCGGAACTGGAAGATATTCGCGGCGTCGAAACATCCAAGGGTACGCTTGATGTGCTGATGGAAACAGGCTGGATCAAGCTGCGTGGTCGCCGCCGTACACCGGGTCGGCCGGTGACTTATGGCACGACAGACGCATTCCTCGACCAGTTTGGCCTGCCAGAGATTCGTGATCTTCCGGGCTTGGAAGAATTGCGCGGGGCAGGGCTTTTGTCAGCGCGCATTCCATCCGGTTTTTCGGTTCCGGTGCCCAATGTTGACCCCGACGAATTGACAGCCGACGAAGAACCGCTGGAAGACATCGATCTTGAAGGATTGGGGCTGCTGGCACCGCGTGGTGATTGATTTAAAGCAAGATACGACAAATAAAATTGGTGTATCTTCGTTCACGGTCACACTTCTGTTTGAAAGATTTGTTGAAAACGCTTAAATCGTAATCAGCAATACAGGAATAAGCCGTGGTTCACGGCATTGAGAGGAATAAAATGGGTAGCTTTTCTATCTGGCACTGGCTGATCGTTCTCGCAGTTGTGCTGCTTCTGTTTGGTCGTGGCAAAATTCCTGAATTGATGGGCGATGTTGCCAAGGGCATCAAGAACTTCAAGCAGGGCATGTCTGAAGAAGACGCTGCGAAGGAAGACGCTAAGGCTGACGCACGAACAATTGATGCGCGTGCTGACGATACCGTCAAGGATGTCAAGAAGACGACAAAGTCCTGATGTGATCTGGTTCGGGCTGCGTGCAATAGGGTGCGCAGCATGAATAACAATCCAAGCTGATTGCAAGCGGCCTCCATAGAGGTCAATTTGTGATCTGAAATGCGGTTTTCCGCCGAAATACGGGGCGCGCGCAAAAGCGCGGAGTATCAAATATGTTCGATATCGGTTGGTCTGAACTGCTGATTATCGCGATCGTGATGATCGTGGTGGTTGGGCCTAAGGATTTGCCGAAGATGCTCAGGGCTTTCGGTAAAGCAACGGCACGGATGCGTAGCACCGCCAATGAGTTTCGCAATCAGTTCAATGAAGCTTTGAAAGAAGCTGAACTTGAAGATGTAAAGAACATTGTCGATGAGGCGCGCAAGCTTGATCCGCGCTCAAAGCTTACGCAGGTTTTTGACCCGATTCGCAGTGCTGGTGAGGATATTCGGGCTGGTCTCCAATCTACGACGTCTATGTCACCCGCTGAGCCAGCAAAATTCGCAGAAGTTACAACACCTGTTGAGCCGAACGGTGCGACGGTTCCTGTTGAAGCTCCGGTTGAAAAGCCGGTTGCTAAGCCAAAGGCACCACGCAAGAAGGCTGCTCCAGCTGCGGCAGTAGAAACGCCTGTTGCAGAAACGCCGGTTAAGGCAAAGCCAAGAGCAGCTAAACCGAAGGCTGTTGCTAAATCCGAGACAGTTGCAAAGCCTGCTGCGCCCAAACCCGCGAAGGTCGCCGCCGCGAAGAAACCAGCTGTGGCAAAAGCTACGACCACAAAGGTTGCCGCTCCTGCTAAAAAGACCACGAAAAAGACGACTGACAAGACAGGAAGCAAAGCGTGAAACGGGATGAGGCCGAAATTGAACAGAGCGCCGCACCTCTGCTCGAACATCTGATCGAACTGCGCCGCCGCCTGATCTGGGCGATTTTGGCATTCTTTGTCGCTTTTGTTTTCTGTTTCGCCTTCGCGAAGCATCTCTTCAACTTGCTCGTCGTGCCCTATCAATGGGCAATCGACTGGGCAGGTATGGATCGCTCGAAAGCGGAATTGATCTATACAGCACCACAGGAATTTTTCTTCACACAGGTGAAGGTCGCCATGTTTGGCGGCATTGTGCTGGCATTCCCGATCATCGCGGCGCAGATTTATAAGTTCGTCGCTCCTGGTCTTTATAAGCATGAGCGCATGGCATTTTTGCCATTCCTCATTGCTTCGCCGATTCTGTTTCTGATTGGTGGCGCACTGGTCTATTTCTTCTTCACGCCAATGGTGATGTGGTTCTTCCTCGCCATGCAGCAGTCGGGTGGAAACGGTGAAGTACAGATTTCGCTTCTGCCAAAGGTTTCTGAATATCTGAGCCTTATCATGACGCTCATTTTTGCCTTTGGTCTGGTTTTCCAGTTGCCAGTCGTCACAAGTCTTCTGACGCGGGCAGGTTTGCTGACATCTGAAGGACTGAGAGACAAGCGCAAATATGCGATTGTGATTGCCTTTGTGGTTGCCGCGGTTTTGACGCCGCCAGACCCGGCAAGCCAGATCGGTCTTGCCATACCAACGATCCTTCTCTACGAGATTTCTATCATATTGGCCCGAATGATCGAGAAGCAGCGGAAAGAAGCGAAAGACGAGGCTGACGCCGAGGACAGCGCCCCAACTTCCTGATCTGGACTTATGTTAAACAGAGGCTGCATGATCGCAGCCTCTCTCTTGTTAAATTACACGAAACGGCTTTTCCCATGCTCGACATCAAATGGATTCGCGAAAACCCTGAAGCTCTTGATAAAGCGCTTGCCAAGCGCGGATCAGAGTCGCGCTCGTCCGAACTGATCGCGCTGGATGAAAAGCGCCGTGAGCATGTCGGAAAGGTTCAGGCTGCTCAGGAACGCCGCAACGCGGCTTCCAAGGAAATCGGCAAGGCTATGGCCGAAAAAGACGCTGAAACCGCTGATAGACTGAAAGCGGAAGTTGGCGAGCTGAAGGCCTTTTTGACGGAAGCGGAAGAGACCGAACGTCGTCTGATCAAAGAACTCAATGACGCGCTTTCCACGCTTCCGAATGTTCCTGCGGATGATGTGCCGCTTGGCGAAGACGAGGCAGGTAACGTCGAAATCCGTCGCATCGGAAATCAGCGCAATTTCTCGTTTGAACCAAAAGAGCATTATGAGCTTGGCGAAGCGCTTGGCTTCATGGATTTTGAACGTGCTGCAAAAATCGCAGGTTCGCGCTTTACGGTTCTCAAAGGCCCGCTTGCGCGTCTTGAGCGTGCACTTGGTCAGTTCATGCTTGATCTGCACACCACTGAGCACGGTTACATGGAAACCATGCCGCCGCTGATGGTGCGTGACGAAGCTGTTTATGGCACGGGCCAGTTGCCAAAATTCACTGAAGATCTTTTCCGTACGACGGACGGTCGATGGCTCATTCCAACGGCAGAAGTTCCGCTGACCAATCTGGTTGCTGATGAAATCGTTGACGTGAAAACCTTGCCGCAGCGCTACACAGCGTTGACACCATGTTTCCGCTCGGAAGCGGGTTCTGCCGGTCGCGATACGCGCGGCATGCTGCGCCAGCATCAGTTCCTTAAGGTGGAAATGGTGTCGATTACTGATGCAGACAGCTCGGCTGCGGAACATGAACGCATGACTGCTTGTGCCGAGGAAGTGTTGAAACGTCTTGGCCTGCCTTTCCGTACAGTTGTGCTTTGTACCGGCGATATGGGCTTTGGCGCGCAGAAAACCTACGACATTGAAGTGTGGATGCCGGGCCAGAATGCTTACCGCGAAATCTCGAGCTGCTCGGTTTGCGGTGACTTCCAGGGCCGTCGCATGAATGCACGCTATCGTCCGGAAGCGGAAAAATCGACACGCTTTGTGCACACGCTCAACGGTTCTGGCGTTGCTGTAGGCCGTGCATTGATTGCTGTGATGGAAAATTATCAGCAGGAAGATGGCAGCATTCATATTCCTGAAGCATTACAGCCATACATGGGCGGCCTTACGCGCATTGAGAAAGCCGCGTAGTTAAATCTTATGATCTGAATGAAGGAGTGACGACGTGCGAATTTTGCTGACGAACGATGATGGTATCCATGCTGAAGGCCTCGCAGTTCTGGAGCGTATCGCACGCAAGCTCTCAGATGATGTCTGGGTTGTTGCTCCTGAAACAGATCAGAGCGGTCTTGCGCATTCGCTCACACTGTCAGAGCCGCTTCGTCTGCGCCAGATTGATGAACGTCATTTCGCATTGCGCGGCACACCGACTGATTGCGTTATTATGGGCGTGCGTCATGTTCTGCCGGAAGTGCCTGACCTGATCCTCTCGGGTGTTAATTCCGGTGCTAATATGGCTGATGATGTGACTTACTCCGGCACTGTTGCAGGTGCTATGGAAGGTACACTTCTCGGCGTGAAGGCAATCGCGCTCTCGCAGGAATATGATTACGATGATGGCCGTCGCGTTTTGCCTTGGGAGACCGCAGAAACGCATGCGCCTGAGCTGATCAAAAAACTGGTTGAAGCTGGCTGGCCTGAAGGTGTTCTGATCAATTTGAATTTCCCGAATTGCGCGCCTGATGCAGTCAAAGGCACACGCGTCACCGCACAGGGCAAACTCAGCCATGATGCGCGCCTTGATGAGCGCCGCGATGGTCGCGGCTTCCCTTATTTCTGGCTGCAATTTGGTCGGACGAAAGCCGAAGTTGCGGTGGACAGTGATGTTGCTGCGATCAAGGGTGATTTTATTTCCGTAACACCGCTCCAACTTGATCTCACTGCGCAGAAGGTTCGTGCAGATTTAAGCAAAGCACTTGGTGTTGAAGCACTGGGGGTCGAAGCATGAATCAGGCTGTGTCTGAACGCCCGCAGCTTTCGGACAGGGAAGGATTTGCATCCTTCGTTATGCGCATGAGGGCGCGCGGCATCAATGATGCCCGCCTCTTTGGTGCAATTGAAGCAACGCCACGCCAGAGCTTTATGGGCTCTGCGTGGTCGCATCTTGCTTACAGCCAGCGTACAGCGCCGCTTGATTGTGGCGAATATATTGAAGGCATCGATGATCAGGCACGCGTGATCGCGGCGCTTGATCTTGAACCGGGACATCGTGTTCTGGAAATCGGTACGGGGTCTGGTTTCACTGCAGCGGTCATGTCGATGTTGTCTGGCCGTGTGACAACGGTTGAGCGTTATCGCAAGCTTTGCGACCGTGCCTTGCAGCAGTTTGTGACGCTTAAGCGTGAAAACATCATGGTCAAACATGCGGACGGTCGCCATGGTATGCCGGGTGGACCGTTTGATCGAATCATAATCTGGTTAGCGTGCGAAGATATTCCGCGTCATTTTGTGGAGCTTCTGGCAACGCATGGCGTTCTGGTGGCACCAGTCGGCCCGGGTGACGACGTACAGATGGTTACGCGCATTGCGAAAGTTGGTAGCCGTTTTGAGCAGGCCAATATTATGCCTGTTCGCTATCAGCCATTTATTGAAGGCATTTCCTCGGTTTTGTAAGGAAATTGCTCGCTACTTAATCCGGGCAAAATTCAGCTTTTGCAGCCTATGGCGCCATGCGTTGTGGTGTTTTTGTGCACGTATGGTGTCTAATTGGTGAATATTTTTTATAAGAAATGTCCATTCTTAACCAGCGAGTAACATTAACGCGTTTTAATGAGTCCAAGTGAGTTCTAGAGTTGGGCGAGTTGATCATGCGTTTTCCAATATTGCAGCATACGTCTGAACGTCTCCTGCGAAATGCAGCGATCGTTCTGATTGCCGGATTTGGTGCAGGGTGTAGCGCCGACACAATGCGCTTTACCGATGGCATGTTTACCGGTTCTACACCTAATCAGCGTGTTGTTCAGCAGCAGCCGGCTAATGATGTTTACGCATCTGCACCGATAGCAGCGGCACCACCTGTTTCAAGTGGTTCGGTTCAGCGCAACAGTCTGCCGCCAGTGTCTTCGGCACCTGTCGTTGCTGCTGCAACGCAGGCACAAAATCAGGTGAACCAGACGCGTGACGTGGCGACGAGCCATGTCAACAATGCCGGAACGCAGGTAGCTAGCGCTGCCGGTGCTGCAAATAATGCAGCAGCTAATGCGAAGTCGAATGTTCTTGGTCAGTTGCCAGCAACAGCGAATGGCGCGCCAATTCCTGCTGCCGGTCATGTTGCAGCACCTGTCGCTGCAGCAGCTGCGGGTGGCTATGCCGTCAAATCAGGTGATTCGCTTTTCTCGATTGCGCAGAAGCACAATGTACCAGTTGAACAGTTGAAGCAGGCGAATGGCCTTTCAAATGGTGCAATCCGTGTAGGCCAGAATCTTGTTATTCCATCCGCTGCAGCGGGTGCTGCGACACAGGTAGCAGCCGTATCACCGCAGCCAGTTAAGCCTGCCGTCGCCGCACCTGTGCAGACGGCTTCGGTCGCGCCGAATGAAGCTTCAAACGTCAAGCCTTATACGCCGCCATCAGCGAGCAATAAGGTTATCGAAGATGCTGAAAAGGATCAGTCCGCAGCACCATCTTCGACCGGCATTTCGCAGATGCGCTGGCCGGTTCGCGGTCGCGTTCTCGCAAGCTTCGGCCAGCGTGACGGCACTTCGGTTAACGACGGTATCGACATTATGGTGCCGGAAGGCACTCCTGTAAAAGCTGCTGAAAACGGCGTCGTTATCTATTCAGGCGATGGCTTGAAGGAATTTGGACAGACGGTGTTGATCCGCCACGATAATGGCCTTGTGACTGTTTACGGGCACAACAGCCAGATCCTCGTACAGCGCGGCCAGAAGGTTCGTCGCGGTGAGGATATTGCAAAGTCGGGCATGAGCGGCAACGCGAAGTCACCAAAGCTGCACTTTGAAGTGCGCAAGAACTCGTCGCCGGTCAATCCTTCCAAATATCTGGAATCATAAGCGGAATTCGATCAAAGAATTAAGAAAGGCGGGTCTGCGACCCGCCTCTTTCTTTGGGCTTTTCTTAAAGCGCATCTTGACCGAAAACTGTTTCACACTTTTCGGGATGCGCTTTATATCGCTTTACCAAGTCGGCCAGCCAGATCCTGAATATATTGCCAGGCAACACGGCCAGAGCGATTGCCGCGTGTGGTTGACCATGTCAACGCTTCTGCATGCAGTAGCTTTGGATCGTAATCCAACTGGTAATTGGCAGCATAGCCATCTACCATAGCCAGATAATCTTCCTGATTGCATTTGTGGAAGCCAAGCCACAGGCCGAAGCGATCAGACAATGACACTTTTTCTTCAATCGCTTCCGATGGATTAACGGCCGTAGAGCGTTCATTGTCGATCATGTCACGCGGCATCAGGTGACGACGATTTGAAGTCGCATAGAAAATGACGTTGTCCGGCCGACCTTCGACGCCGCCTTCAAGTGCGGCTTTCAGCGATTTATAAGACGTATCATCGTGGTCGAATGACAGATCATCGCAGAACAGAATGAAGCGATAGGGCGTTTCCTTAATGAGGTTCATCAGGGCAGGGAGGCTGTCGATATCTTCACGATGAATTTCAACGAGTTTCAGCGGAAGCTTGTCGGCCTGTTCCGCATTGACGCTGGCCTGTGCTGCCTTGACGAGCGATGATTTGCCCATGCCGCGCGCGCCCCAAAGAAGCACGTTGTTAGCCGGATAACCTTTTGCAAAGCGGCGCGTATTATCGACAAGCTGATCACGCACGAGATCGACGCCACGGATAAGTCCAATATCGACGCGATTGACACGCTTCACCGCATCAAGCGTCAGACGCTCAGGCGCCCAGACAAAACAGTCAGCAGATTCAAGATCAGGTGTTGCTGGCTGCGGTGGCGCAATGCGTTCCAAGGCCGCGATCAGGCGGTCGAGTTTCTGGCTTAGTATATTTTCGGTCGTCATTCCATGCCCTCAGATGATGAGGATGATGGCTTAACATGCAACAACCTGCAGGAAAAGTGTGTGGCTATGGCTGCGTGAAGCCATCGTCGGTTGCAATTGGCGCACTAACCATTGTAATGCCATTAAGAATTTGTCTTTTGAGACTTCCAGAGGAGTAACTAATGTTCGTAACACCAGCTTATGCTCAGGCTTCCGGTGGCGCTATGGGGCCAGATATGCTCATGAGCATTCTGCCTTTCGTCCTGATTTTCGTTATCATGTATTTCCTCATCATCCGTCCTCAGCGTACGCAGATGAAGAAGCGTCAGGAAATGCTCGCAGCCGTTCGTCGCGGTGATACAGTTGTAACTGGTGGCGGCATTGTCGGTAAGGTCCAGAAGGTCCACGACGATGGTGAACTTGACGTTGAAATCGCTGAAGGCGTGAAGATTCGCGTTCTGCGCAGCGCTCTTTCGGAAGTGCGCGTTAAGGGCGAACCAGTCGCTGATAACAAGAATAAGTAATTTTTGATTTGAACAGGCCCCGGTAAGGATTCCCTAACCGGGGCCTGTTCATTATTGTGAGGCCTGCGTTAAGCGAACGCTTCCCACAAAACCGGCTGCATTATGCATCCGGTTTAAGTTCTTCCAGCCGAAACGGAATTGCTGCCCGATGCTATATTTTTCACGTTGGAAATCGGCTCTGATCTGGTTGGCAATTATCGCCAGCTTCATCATTGCATCGCCTAATTTTTTCTCGCGTGAAACTCTGGCTAATCTGCCGGGCTTTCTGCCGACCAAACAGGTCGCACTCGGGCTTGATCTGTCGGGTGGTTCACGCCTTGTGCTTCAGGTACAGAATCCTGGCCGAGGTGATGTTGACCGCACAAAAGACGTTATGCGCCAGCGCCTTGAGGAATTGGGCTATGGCAACCCGATTGTTGATGAGGAAGGCCGCAATCGTATTCGCGTTGAAGTTCCGGGCCTCTACGACGCTCAGCTTCTAAAAGATATTCTCAGCATTCGTGGCGAACTTTCATTCCTTGCTGTCGATGACAGCATATCGCCCGATGATGTTATCCGCGGTGGCGCTTCGCCGACGGATAGCTCGATTATTTATTCTTCTGACGATCCGCCTGTTGGATATCTCGTTAAAAAACAGCCTATCTTCACTGGAGCGGATGTAGTCGATGCAAAAGCGACGCTTGGTGGCGATGACAATGAACCTGTCATCACTCTGACACTGGATGAGAAGGGGCGCAGTGCTCTTGCAGCCGCGACCGCTCAGGTAACAGACAAGACTTTTGCCATCGTCGTTGATAATCAGGTTGTTTCAGCACCTGTCGTTGATGAGCCACTTGATACCGATGAATTGCAGATTTCTGGTGCATTCGATCTGCAATCGGCCAACAATATGTCGGTCGTTCTGCGTTCCGGTGCTCTGCCTAAGGCTGTTACGGTTCTTGAAGAACGCACAATCGCATCCGCGCTAGGTGACGATTATGCGAGTGCTGCGGTTTCTGCAGCATTGCTTGCAATGTTGCTCGTCGGCCTGTTTATGATCCTGTCCTATGGCGTGCTTGGCGTGATTGCCATGGTGGCGCTCGTCGTCAATATGGTCATTCTCGTTGCGGTCATATCACTGATTGGGGCGTCCATTACGCTTGCGAGCGTTGCAGGTATCGTGCTGATTATCGGTATGGCGGTTGACGCCAATATTCTGATTTATGAACGTGTTCGCGAAGATCGACGCAAGGGCTATTCCGTTGTTCAGGCAATGGAATCGGGCTTCTACCGCGCGCTTTCAACGATTGTTGACGCCAATTTGACCACGATGATTGCAGCACTTGTGCTGTTCCTGATGGGCTCCGGTCCGGTCCATGGTTTTGCGCTCACCGTTACAATTGGCATTCTGACGACACTGTTTACGACGCTGACCTTCACGCGTCTGCTGATCGCTCAATGGGTGCGCACTGCAAAGCCGAAAGAGATTCCAAAGCGTCGTCTGAAGCTTGTGCCGACGGTAACGCATATTCCGTTTATGCGTCTCCAGTTCGTAACGCTTGCGATTTCCGTGCTGGCTTCGGCAATCGTTGTCGCTCTCTTCGTCAATATTGGTTTCAACTACGGCATCGACTTCCGTGGCGGTTCAATGGTCGAATTGCAGGCGCGCAGCGGTGATGCAGATCTGCCTGACATTGAAGAGCGCATGAGCGAGCTGAATATCGACAGCGCGCGTGTGCTGCCCGCAAAGTCGCCGCGCTCAGCTCTTGTCATCATCGGCAGTCAGGAAGTGGGCGATGATGCCGAGCAGACCGTTGCAGTGAAACTGCGCGGCGAATTCGAACAGGACTATTCGTTCCAGCGCGTCGAAGTGGTTGGCCCGACAGTATCCGAGCAGCTTTCACAGGCAGGGCTTCTGGCACTGTTCTTGTCGCTTGCCGGTATCTTTGTCTATGTCTGGGTGAGATTCCGCTGGCAGCTGGCGCTCGGTGCGGTTCTTTCAACACTTCACGACGTGATTATTCTGGCGGGCGTGTTCATCGTCTTTCGCATGGAATTCAATCTTTGGAGTGTGGCTGCGGTTCTGACGATCATCGGTTACTCGCTTAACGATACCATCGTGATCTATGACCGTGTGCGTGAAAATCTGCGCCGTTACAGCAGTGCACCATTGCCCGCGATTATCGATGCCTCGATCAATCAGACCTTGTCGCGTACCTTGCCGACGGCTTTTGTGACTTTCATTGCGCATATTCCGCTCTATATGTTCGGTGGTGCGGATATTCGAATGTTCGCACTGGCGCTGAGCGTGGGTATTATCGTTGCGACATACTCTTCGATCTTTATCGCAGCACCTTTGCTGGTTCAGTTCGGCCTTAAGCCACGTGAAGCAGATAAAGATGCAATGAGTGATGATCTTGAGCAGTCGCTCAATTTGGATAATTAGAGCACATCCCGAAAAGTGGGAACCGGTTTTCGGAACAAGATGTGCGCAAAAATGGACAGAGCATTTCTAATGACTCAATCTGAACTGGAAATGCTCTGACATGGCTAAGGGTATAGAAATTCGCGAAGCCCATTTTCCGGGCCGCGCACCGATTGATGCCTATGGCAATGGCGGTTTCCGCTTTGCTGATATGTCGCATATCGGATCAATCCTTTGCCTGCCATCAGGTATTCATGGTTGGAAGCCGCAGACACCGCCCATTATTTCGGTCAAAGATCTGGGCGCTATTCTTGAACAGGCGAATGATATCGAAATTCTGCTTGTTGGAACGGGCATGGATTTGCGCCGAATCCCGGAGGATGTGCGGGCTATGTTGCGCGAACATCGTATTTCGTCCGACCCGATGAGCACAGGCGCTGCGGTGCGCACCTATAATGTTTTGCTTGCGGAAGATCGCGCGGTTGCAGCGGCGCTGCTTGCGGTAGACTGAACTAATGAACCAGAATGAAGAACATTGCCTGGCGCTTTTGCGTGAGGCTGACCGGGATCGTTATCTTTCAGTGCTTTATGCGCCGGAAGATAAACGTGGTGCATTGGCTGCCATTTACGCGTTTAACACCGAAATCGCTCGCATTCGCGATCTGGTTCATGAACCATTGCCCGGAGAAGTTCGTCTGCAATGGTGGCGCGATCTCATCAATGGTGAAGCGCGAGGAAGTGCGGAGGCACATCCATTAGCAGCGGCGCTGATCGACACAATAAACAAATATGATCTGCCGCGCGTAGCTTTCGACAATTATTGCGAAGCGCGTATTTTCGATCTCTATGACGATACGATGCCAAGCCGGAACGATCTGGAAGGCTATTGCGGGGAAACCGCTTCTGCTTTGATTCAGCTTGGCACAATTATTCTGGATCGCGATGCGGCACAGTCGCACACCGAAACGATTGGCCATGCAGGTGTTGCGCAGGCGGTCACTGGCCTGCTGCGTCTTCTTCCGATCCATCGTCGTCGCGGACAGCTTTATGTGCCTGCGGATATGTTGCAGGCAGTTGGCGTGTCGCGTGAAGCATTTCTGGCCAATGACGACAAATCTGCTCATGAACGGGTTGTCAGTGTGATGATCGCGCTTGCACGCGAACATTTGGCGATTTTCGATAAGGCAAAGAAAGACTTGCCGAAAAGCCTCGGTCCGGCATTTCTGCCTATGGCGCTTGTTCCGGCCTATCTTAATGCCATTGAGCGATTGGGCCGCAAGGCCGCTGATCAGGTCGCAGACCTTTCGGCTATACGAAAACAATGGCTGATGTTTAGAGCCGGGTTCTAAAAAATAAGGCGGTTTTCTAAATAAGAAAACCGCCTTATGTGTTTGTTTTATAACATTCTTAAAACTAAGCGTTGTTGCTCAGCCATTCCTGAAAGTCAGCCAGTGCCCGCGCAGACAAGGCGCGCTTTTTCGCAACGGTCTTTTCTTTGCCACGAAGGCGTTTGCCTTCGGTCTTTGGGACTTCAATCGGCGGGAACAGGCCGAAATTCACATTCATCGGCTGGAACGAACGCTTGCCCGGCTCTGCATCATCAGCAACGATATGACCGCCAGTGATATGTCCGAGCAGCGCACCAAATGCAGTGGTGAGCGGAGGCGCAACAGGTATTTTGCCAAGCTTTTCAGCTGCTGTGAAGCGTCCAGCTAGAAGACCAATTGCTGATGATTCGACATAGCCCTCGCAGCCCGTGATCTGGCCCGCAAAGCGCACGCTCTCGCGTGATTTGAGACGCAGCACATTATCAAGCAGCACTGGCGAATTGAGATAGGTGTTACGGTGCAAACCGCCCAGACGGGCAAATTCTGCATTCTCAAGACCGGGGATCATCTTGAAGATGCCAGTCTGTGAACCATATTTCAGCTTCGTTTGGAAACCGACCATGTTGTAGAGTGTGCCAAGCGCATTATCCTGACGAAGCTGCACGACTGCATAGGCCTTGACCGTCGGATTGTGCTCATTGGTGAGTCCCATTGGCTTCATCGGGCCGTGACGCAAGGTTTCAGCACCACGTTCTGCCATGACTTCGATTGGCAGACATCCGTCGAAATAGGGCGTGCCTTCCCATTCCTTGAAATCTGTCGTGTCGCCTTCGATGAGGGCCGCAACGAAAGCCTCATACTGCTCCTTGTCCATAGGGCAGTTGATGTAATCCTTTCCGGTGCCGCCGGGGCCAACCTTGTCGTAGCGCGACTGGAACCAGCAGACATCCATATTGATCGAATCAAAATGCACGATCGGCGCGATGGCGTCGAAGAATGCCAAAGCATTCGCACCGGTTTGTTCCTGAATTGACTCAGCCAATGATGGCGCGGTCAGTGGACCAGTTGCAACAATTGTCGTGCCCCATTCCTGGGGCGGCAAGCCGGTGACTTCTTCGCGCTCAATGGTAATGAGCGGATGCGCCTCAAGCTTTGCTGTCACAGCCTGCGAAAAGCCATCGCGATCAACCGCCAGCGCACCACCTGCCGGAACCTGATTGGCGTCGGCACAAGCCATGATCAGCGATCCCGCAAGGCGCATTTCTGCGTGAAGCACGCCAACAGCATTGGTCTCAGCATCGTCCGAGCGGAAAGAGTTGGAACAAACCAGTTCTGCAAGATGATCTGTCTTGTGCGCATCGGTGCCGCGAACGGGGCGCATTTCGTGCAGAATAACTGGCACGCCAGCTTGCGCAAGCTGCCATGCGGCTTCTGAGCCAGCGAGGCCGCCGCCGATGACATGTACGGGGGAGAGATTTGTATCTTTTGACATGGCAAATCCCATACCTCCTTTGCATGCCGCCTTCAATGGGAGAAGAGCGTCGCGAGAGTGTAAACAGGTGCCAGAAAAACTAATGGCATCCATCGCGGGAGGAGGTGCGATGGATGCCATTATTGTCAGACCGGAATTGGGAGGAGGAGAGTCCGGTCCTATAGTATCGCAAAGCTTGGGAGGAGGAGTGCTTTGCGACGAACCGGGCCTGATGGGAGGAGGATTCAAGCCCAGCAAATTTGAATTCGTTTTAAAGTCCGTTAGACTTAACGACCCTTGGACTGACGCGCTACATATGGGATGTCTGCGCGGGAAATGCCAAGATCATTGAGTTCGCGAGTCGAAAGCTGGTTAAGCTCGTTGACTGTATCGCGGTAACGGCGCCAATTGCTGTAAGAGCGGATAAGGTTCATGGTGGTATTCCTTCATCGTTGAGGAACTGATTATCAATTCATCTTGTTCGTCGCTCATGATATAACGCATTGTTTTCGCTACTTGCAGACCCAAGTTTGCATAGCTGCTTTGCGGGTTCCGCAAGACGCTCTAAATCGATTAGACTGGTAAGGCACAAAATTGCCGTAAAGCGCCAGAAGGTAATTGTTTGCCGGCTGGTGAGTTTCCTATATGTTCTCAGCCACTTGGTAGGTTGATACCGTCAACGGATAGATTCTTCGGGAGTTGTTTTGTCGTTTTCAGTTTCAGTAGAGCGCCTTGTCGCGCGCTGGCAGCAGGAAGGCCTTATCGATGCAGAGACTGCATCACGGCTGAACGCTGACCTCGAAAAACGTGGACCCCGGTTCAGCCTTGGTTCGGTTTTGGCAACACTCGGCGGGCTTTTGCTAGGGGCAGCCGTCATCATGCTGGTGGCAGCGAACTGGCAGGATATGCCGCGCATGGCGCGTATCGGCTTGATCTTCGCATTGATATGGGTTTGCTATGTCGGTGGCGCATGGCGGCAGACCCGTGGCGACACCGTGTTGCCGCAGGCTCTCTATATAATTGCCGCCGCATCGTTCGGTGCCGGTATCGCGCTCGTAGGGCAGATGTATCATATGTCGGGTGATGTGCACTCTGCTGCCGTCATCTGGGCGGTTGGCGTTTTTGCCTCGGCTTTCCTGCTTCGCTCCTCCGTACTCACGGCTTTTGGCGCGGCAGTTGCTTGCTTTTATCTCTCAACCTACTTTTTCGACAATGATTATGGCAGTCTTAGCTATCGCTGGATCGGGCCATTGTTGGTTCTGGTGGGAGCTATTGCTGCACGCTTCACACAATCCCGACATGCGGCGCATATCTTGTGCCTGTTCGTTTTGGGATGGGCTGCGCTTCTTTATTCCGAAAATGAGAGCCGTTTCATTCTCGGTATGATGTTGATTGTGGGTACTGGCTTTATGCTTGCGGATGCTTTCGCACATGATCCACTTCAGAAATTGACGCGGTTCGCGCATCCGCTTGCATCCTACGGCCTACTGCTTGCATTGCTGGCATTGGGCATTCTCCAGCTCGACACCATGCTTTCAACGATCTTCGACAAAGACGTGACGCAAGATGTTGTCTTTGGCATTATCATTCTGGCGCTTGCAGTCGGCGCGCTTGCACTATGCGGGCGAGATAATGGCAGCTTACGTTCGATTGCCTATGCGGCTTTTTCATTTGAAGTGCTTTATCTGGCCTTTACAACCGTGGGCTCAATGATCGGCACATCGGGCTTCTTCCTGATCGCAGGCGTTCTGGTTCTTCTTCTGGCGGCCTTCGTGCGTCGTATGGAAAACAGGTTCGGACGAAAGCGCCAAGGGGAGTTGAAGCTATGAGCTTATTAAAGAGTAAGTGGCTTTATGCCGGTGCTGTGATTGCCGCAGCGCTTCAGACAGGCATCCTTTACGCAAGTATTGAGGAACGCGCCTCTGTGCTGCGTTCTGGCCATGAGGTTGTGCTTCAAACGCGCCCTGTTGATCCTCGCGATTTGATGCGTGGTGATTATGTGGTCCTTGGCTATGATATAACGTCGATTGACCGCAAGTTGATCAATGGGTCGCCTGTTGAAGGTTCCCGCACTGTTTATGTATCTTTAAAACCCGGTGATGGCGGTATTTGGCGTGTTGCGCGTGCATCTTTCATACCCTTCACGGACCTCGCTACGGATGAAGTGCAGATTCGCGGGGAATCGACCTATGCGATTGCAGATTATCCGGATGCCACGCTCACTATGCGTTACGGGATAGAGCGCTATTATGTGCCTGAAGGTGAGGGGCGTGTGATTGAGGATAGCCAGCGTGATTTGGAAATTACCGCGGTAGTTGCCATTAATGATGCCGGAACCGCTGTAATCAAGGCTTTGCGCGATAAAGGTACGCAACTTTACCAAGAGCCGCTCTATTAATCAGGCTTTAAATAAAAAGAGCTTGGCTAAGGCGAGAAGATCGCTATATAGGGGCGGAAAGCACGAAAGCGCTTCGGCTTGAAAGAGCTGAAAATCAATCTTGCAAAACGGCTTTTTTCCTTTGAACCGGGAAAATTGAGTGTTATAGAGACGCGCGCTTTCGAGAGGCGGTTCAATATCTGAGACGATACTGTGTATTCGGTGGAATACACTTCGGTTCAGAAGCGGATATGGCGAAATTGGTAGACGCACCAGATTTAGGTTCTGGCGGGAGACCGTGGGGGTTCGAGTCCCTCTATCCGCACCAACTGCCTCAAGGCAAAGAATTTCTCTCCCGCGACAAGGCAAAAGCGCCGGCAACGGCGGGACAATGATAGAAGTGAAGGTTTGAACATGCAGGTTACCGAAACGCTTAATGAAGGGCTGAAGCGCGAGATTAAAGTCGTGGTTCCTGCCGGAGATCTCGAAGCGAAGCTCTCTGAGCGCCTCGATACTGCGCGTGGCCGCGCTAAGATCAACGGTTTCCGCCCAGGCAAGGTGCCAACGGCACACCTGCGCAAGACCTACGGCAAGTCCTTCATGGCTGAGATCGTGAACGAAATCCTCAACGATTCGTCGCGTTCGATTCTTGCTGACCGCAACGAAAAGTCGGCAACTCAGCCAGTCGTTTCGATGTCGGAAGACGAAAAAGAAGCTGAAAAGGTTCTCGACGGCAAGGCCGATTTCGTTTTCTCGCTGACTTACGAAGTTCTGCCAAAGATCGAAGTCAAGGATTTCAGCAAGATTGCTGTCACCCGTGAAGTTGTCGACATCTCGGAAGAAGAAGTTGACGAACAGGTTAAGCGCATTGCTTCCTCGACCCGCACTTATGAAGCGAAGAAGGGCAAAGCTGAAAACGAAGATCGCGTAACGATCGACTATCTCGGCAAGCTCGATGGCGAAGCCTTTGAAGGCGGCGCAGACACCGACGCTCAGCTCGTTCTTGGTTCGAACCAGTTCATTCCAGGCTTTGAAGAGCAGCTCGTTGGTCTGAAGGCTGGCGATGAGAAGGTTATCAACGTAACTTTCCCTGCTGAATACGGTGCAGCACATCTTGCTGGCAAAGACGCAACCTTCGACATCACCGTTAAGGGTGTTGAAAAGGCTGGCGAACTCGTTCTCGACGACGAAACTGCAAAGAAGCTCGGCATTGAGTCGCTTGAGCGTCTGCGTCAGGTTGTTCGTGAGCAGATCGAAAGCCAGTACGGCCAGATTACCCGTCAGAAGGTAAAGCGTCAGATTCTCGACGCGCTCGATGGCGATTACGCTTTCGAAACACCTGAAAAGCTGGTTGAAGCCGAATTCAACAACATCTGGCAGCAGATCAACTTCGACCTGCAGCAGGCTGGCCGCACGTTTGAAGACGAAGAAACCACGGAAGAAGCTGCTCGCGAAGAATATCGCAAGCTTGCTGAACGCCGCGTTCGTCTCGGTCTGGTTCTCTCCGAAATCGGCGAAAAGGCTGGCGTAGAAGTAACTGAAGAAGAACTGCAGCGCGCAGTTTACGATCAGGTACGTCGCTACCCAGGTCAGGAAAAGGAAATCTACGAATTCCTGCGCAAGACGCCGGATGCAGTTGCTAACCTTCGCGCACCGATCTTCGAAGAAAAGGTCGTTGACCATCTGCTCGCAAACATCAACGTGACCGATAAGAAGGTCTCGAAGGAAGAGCTGACTGCAGAAGATGAAGACGGTTCGGAAGCAAAGCCTGCTAAGAAGGCAGCAGCCAAGAAGAAGGCCGCTCCTAAGATGAAGGCAGAAGAAAAGTCCGACGAGGCTTAATTCTTTCTCTGATATGAATATGGAATTGGCCGCGCATTGCGCGGCCTTTTCTGTTTGACCACGACTGATTGACTAGCCGAAAAGCTTGCATCCCATGGGGGTTTGCTCTAGCCAGTAATCAATCAGTTTTTAGCTCAATCCGAATATTTGCGAGCCAGCATGACCCTTATTGATACGCGCACACCAGAACCGAAACGCTTCATCTCTGGCGCCACCGGCGACTGGGAAGTCGTCATTGGCATGGAAGTCCACGCACAGGTCACCTCCGAATCGAAGCTCTTCTCCGGTTCGTCCACAGCGTTCGGCGCGGAGCCGAATGCCAATGTGTCTTTGGTCGATGCTGCGATGCCGGGCATGTTGCCGGTGATCAATATTGAATGCGTCAAGCAGGCTGTGCGTACTGGCATTGGCCTCAACGCACAGGTCAATCTGAAGTCGGTTTTTGATCGCAAGAACTATTTCTATCCTGATCTTCCGCAGGGTTATCAGATCTCGCAGTTCAAGCAGCCGATTATTGGCGAAGGCCAGATCATGATTTCGGTCGGCCCCGACAATAAGGGCCAGTTTGAAGACGTTGAGATTGGTATTGAGCGTCTGCATCTGGAACAGGATGCCGGCAAGTCGATCCATGATCAGCATCCGACCATGTCCTATGTCGATCTGAACCGCTCTGGCGTGGCACTGATGGAAATCGTTTCCAAGCCCGATCTGCGTTCGTCGGATGAAGCGCGCGCTTATCTCACAAAGCTGCGCACGATTGTGCGTTACCTTGGTACTTGCGACGGCAACATGGATGAAGGTTCGATGCGTGCCGACGTGAATGTTTCTGTTCGTCGCCCGGGCGGTGAGTTCGGAACACGCTGCGAAATCAAGAACGTCAACTCGATCCGCTTTGTTGGTCAAGCGATTGAATATGAAGCACGTCGCCAGATTGCTATTCTGGAAGACGGCGGTTCCATCGATCAGGAAACGCGTCTGTTTGATCCGGTGAAGGGTGAAACCCGTTCGATGCGCTCCAAGGAAGAGGCGCATGACTATCGTTATTTCCCAGACCCAGACTTGCTACCGCTTGAATTTGATCAGGCATTTGTTGATGCGCTTGCTGCTGATCTGCCGGAACTGCCAGACGTCAAGAAAGACCGGTTTGTCGAAAAGCTCGGCATCTCGGTTTATGATGCGTCGATTCTGGTTAGTGAAAAGGCGATTGCCGACTATTACGAAGTCGTTTGTGATGGTCGTGATGGCAAACTGGCGGCAAACTGGGTCATCAATGATCTTCTTGGCGCGCTAAACAAGGCGGGCAAGGACATTGAAGAATCGCCTGTTACGCCTGCACAGCTCGGTGCGATCATTGATCTGATCAAAGATGGTACAATTTCCGGCAAGATCGCCAAGGAACTGTTTGAAATCGTCTGGAATGAAGGTGGCGAACCGAAGCAGATTGTCGAAGATCGCGGCATGAAGCAGGTGACCGATACCGGCGCGATTGAAAAGGCTGTTGACGACATCATTGCAGCCAACCCGGAAAAGGCGCAGCAGGCGAAGGAAAAGCCAAGCATGGCTGGCTGGTTTGTTGGTCAGGTGATGAAGGCTACGGGCGGCAAGGCCAACCCGCAGGCCGTTAATGATCTGGTTAAGTCCAAGCTTGGGATTGAAGAATAATGTGGGTTCGCAGCGCCAGTGAAGCCGATCTGAAGGCCGTGCACGAGCTGCTGGTTTCGACCTGGCATGCGACTTTCGATGATATTCTTGGTCAGGAGACGGTGAATGCCGTCACTGGCCAGTGGCATTCTGTTGCAGCACTCAAGGTCAATCTGAAGAAGCCATATTCCGAATTCATCGTTGCAGACAACGGCGAGGGCGGTATCGACGGGATGGCTTTTGCAAGCCAGACCGGAGAAGGAAAGGCTTCGCTTCATCAGCTCTACGTTCGGCCCGAGACGCAGGTTCAGGGCATCGGTACGATGCTTCTGGCCGAAATTGAAATGGCTTTTCCCGGCGTTAATACGATGCGTCTTGAAGTCATCGAGCGCAATGCAAAATCTGTTCGTTTCTACGAGCGTAAAGGCTATGCGCAGGTTGGCCGCAGCGAAGATTGGGGCGATCCCAATTGCAAAGAGCCTGTGCTGATTATGGAAAAGTCTCTTGAAGGCTGGAGCATGTAGCAACTCTTTGCTGCTGCATCATACTCTTGTGACAGCGGCAACTTGCCCCTTGCCTTGTGCCTTTGATAGGGCCATAAGCGTTCAAAACCCGGCAGTTATTCTGCCTGTGGCAAAACGGATCTGGATAGGTCATGAAAACATTTATTACGCAAGTCTTCACATGGTGGAATAGCCAGACGCTTGGCACCCGCCTTCATACCTGGCGCAAAGGCGAACGGGTTGGCGAAGATGAGTTTGGTAATATCTACTATCAGGGTGGTAAAGACTCTGAAGGTCGTACCCGTCGTTGGGTAATTTTCAACGGTTATGCAGAAGCAAGCGCGATTCCTCCGGGCTGGCATGGCTGGATGCATCACCGCGTTGATACGCCGCCAAGCAAGGAAGACTACAAGCCACGTGACTGGCAGAAGCCACATTTGCAGAACCTTACAGGTTCGCCACTGGCTTATCGTCCAAAGGGCTCGATTGCTATTCCGGGAACGACACCGGGTGAACGCCCGCGCGTTACGGGCGAATATGACGCCTGGACACCGGGTAACTAAATAAGCAGAAAAAACGGCATGAACATTCATGCCGTTTTTTATTGCGCGTGGTTTGCTTAAAAGGGCTGAGGATATATGCCTCTGCTGTGCGACGATACGGCATTGTTGCTTGCGACTGGGCAACGAATCGTCACATTTGATCCCTAGGAATTATCCTCGCGCTATAATTAACCAGATTAATACGGATATCCGTTTTGACGAAGTATTCTCCCGGCACGGCTATAAACGGTAAAAACTGGTTCAAGCAGGCATCAAAGGCTGCTTTGCTCGCGCTGTTGGTTGGTTCGTTCAGCTTCAATGCAGCTCATGCCGAGCGTATTTCTAATCCCGTTGCAGAGTTTTCGGGGCTGGATAAGATCACAGGCCGTATTACCAGCTTTGACGTTTATATTAATGAGACTGTGCAGTTTGGTGCGCTTCAGGTAACGCCGAAGGTTTGCTATTCGCGTACCGAGAGTGAAACTCCGCGTACCGATAGTTTTGTCGAAGTCGATGAAATTACGCTTGATCGTAAAATTCGCCGCATCTTCACCGGCTGGATGTTTGCTGATAGTCCGGGTCTGAATGCCGTTGAGCATCCGATCTATGACGTATGGCTGAAAGACTGCAAACAGAAGTCTGATGTTCCACCGCCGGATCAGCGCAAGTAATCGTTAGATTTAAAAAATGGCATTGCCTTGAAGCGCTTCATCAAGAAGCGCTTCATATTTTTTGCGCTTCACTTCGATTGCGCCAAAGCGCTCAAGATGGGCTGTGGTAAACTGCGTATCCAGCAGCACAAATCCCTGTTTTTTCAGATGCTCAACGAGATAAGCAAGGCAGACCTTTGATGCGTCGCGTTTGCGTGTGAACATGCTTTCACCGAAGAAAGCGCGGCCGAGCGTTACACCATATAGCCCGCCAACGAGCTGACCGTCATGCCATGCTTCGACCGTGTGGCAATGACCAGCCTCAAAAAGCTTACCATAAGCCTCACGGATTGGAGCGTTGATCCATGTTCGCGCGCGCTCACCAGAGCCACTAGCGCAGCCGTCGATAACGCCCTCGAAATCACTATCGAGCTTAATTTCAAAAATAGCTTGTCGGATGGTTTTTTGCAGGCTTTTCGGAACGTGAAAGCCATCAAGCGGGATGATACCGCGCTTATCGGGACGTACCCAGAAAATCTCGGGATCGTCCGCTTCTTCTGCCATTGGGAAAACCCCGGTGGCATAGGCCCGCAGGAGCAATTCCGGGTCGATTGAATAGTCGTCCGGGGAAGCTCCTGCGGTCAATTTATTTATGCACCTGATGTTTCTGATTGCTGAGCCAGATACTTTTCAAGCCAATGGATGTCATAATCACCATTGGCAATGTCCTGATTGGAAATCAGGTCTTGGAACAGGGGCAGGGTAGTCTTGACGCCATCGACAACAAACTCATCGAGCGCGCGACGCAGACGCATCATGCATTCAACACGGTTGCGACCATGTACGATCAGCTTACCGATGAGGCTGTCATAATATGGCGGAATGCGGTAGCCGGAATAAACGCCCGAATCCACACGGATGCCAAGGCCACCCGGCGTGTGATAATGGGTGATCAGGCCCGGTGAAGGCGTGAAGTTGCGCGGATCTTCCGCATTGATGCGGCATTCAATGGCATGGCCATGGAAGCGAACATCGCTCTGCTTGACGGAAAGACCGAGACCAGCTGCCACACGGATCTGCTCGTGAACGAGATCGATGCCGGTAATGGCTTCAGTGACCGGATGCTCCACCTGAAGACGGGTGTTCATTTCGATGAAATAGAACTCGCCGTTTTCATACAGGAACTCAATCGTACCTGCACCGCGATAGCCCATATCGGCTACAGCATTGGCACAGATCATGCCGATCTTGTCGCGTGCTTCCGCGTTCAGTGCTGGCGAATTGGCTTCTTCCCAGACCTTCTGATGACGACGCTGCAAGGAGCAGTCGCGTTCGCCCAGATGGATTGCATTGCCTGCGCCATCGCCCATGACCTGCACTTCGATGTGACGCGGTTTTTCGAGATACTTCTCGATGTAGACGGCATCATCACCAAAAGCTGCACCAGCTTCGGTACGCGCTGTAGCAAGTGCTACTGCCAGATCATCTTCAGTGCGCGCGACCTTCATGCCGCGGCCACCACCACCGGCTGATGCCTTGATGATGACTGGATAGCCGATTTCTTTTGCGATGCGCTTGGCTTCGCCTTCGTCGGTTACGCCGCCATCCGAACCTGGAACGACCGGAATGCCAAGGCGCTTTGCAGTGCGCTTGGCTTCTATCTTGTCGCCCATGGTGCGGATATGTGCGGAGGTTGGTCCGATGAAGGTAATGCCGTGTGCTTCAAGAATTTCAGCAAACTTGGCATTTTCCGACAGGAAGCCGTAGCCCGGATGGATTGCATCCGCGCCAGTGATCTCACAAGCGGCAACGATTTGATGAATATTCAGATAGCTGTCGCGTGATGGAGGCGGTCCAATGCAAACGCTTTCGTCCGCAAGGCGAACATGCATCGCATCGGCGTCTGCCGTGGAATGGACTGCGACCGTCTTGATGCCCAGTTCTTTACAAGCCCTGAGCACACGAAGAGCGATTTCGCCACGATTGGCTATGAGTATCTTTTGAAACATTGCGCTTTGCTGCCCGTTCATTGAATAAGCCTGAATTCTACTGACCAAAGGGTCGTCTTATTCAATGACGACAAGCGGTTCGCCGAATTCAACAGGCGCTGCATCTTCAACCAGAATTGCCTTAACCGTACCGGCGCGTGGAGCGGCGATCTGGTTCATGGTCTTCATAGCTTCGATGATGAGAAGAGTCTGACCTTCCTTAATCTGTGTTCCAACTTCGATGAAGTTGCGTGCGCCAGGAGCAGGGGCGAGATAGGCGGTACCTACCATTGGCGAAGGAACAGCATTCTTGCTGAGTTCTGCTTTGGTTGGTTCTGCTGCAACGGCGGCAACAGGCGCTGCAACTGCAACAGGTGCAGTCTGCATAACGGTGGCCGCAGCCTGAACCGTTACATTGCGCGAAACGCGAATGCGGAGTTCACCATGTTCGACTTCGATATCGGTGAGGTCGGTTTCATTGAGAATGTTCGCGAGATCGCGGATTGTATCTTTATCGATGACGGAAGTTTTGCTGGACATATCAGGCCCCTTTACGCTTACCCGTTGTTTTCTTCTTCTTTGGCAATTGCCGCGAGTGCGCGCAGGCCGAGCAGGTATCCTTCCGCGCCAAAGCCGCAGATAACGCCCTTGGCGACTGCGGAGACATAGGAATGATGCCGGAACGCTTCACGCGCATGAATATTCGACAGATGCACCTCAACAACCGTTACCTTGGCCGAGCGGATGGCATCGTGAATAGCAACCGAAGTATGACTGTAAGCAGCCGGGTTGATCAGGACATAGGCGTTTTTATCGCCTGCTTCCTGGATCCAGCTGACCAGATCACCTTCATAATTCGTCTGACGAAAATCGACAGTAAGGCCCAGTTGTTCAGATTCGCGTTTGCAGCTCGCTTCGATATCATCGAGCGTTGCCACACCGTAGATGCCCGGCTCGCGCTTCCCAAGAAGATTGAGATTGGGGCCGTTCAGAACAAAAACCGTTTTTACCATGTTCATCCGTTATGGATTACGGGCCTATTACGAAATTTCGATTACACTTCGCATTCCATATAGAGAGGTTAGACGCAAGCTGAAACCCTCTAAATTAATGCTAATGTTACACCACAGCGTTTTTCCCGCTATTCTTTGTGGAATGAACGCAATTTGTGGCAAAAATAGTCACTTATTTGTTTTGGCGAGTGGATCGCGCCCTGAAGAAAAACTGCAGGGCACGCTCTCAATCCGCTCAGCTTTTATCAGCTGTACGTGCAGCGGCGATTCTTTCGATCAGGCCTTCGGCACCGATTGCACCCGGAACCAGATCGTTTCCGATGATGTAAGACGGTGTTCCGGTGATGTTGAGCTTTTGTGCGAGCTGATAGGTTTCCTGAAAAGCTTTTGTGATCGCAGGGTCTTTCATCTTCTCACGAAGTTGGGCTTCATCAGCACCAAGCTTGACTGCGTCAGCGATAGCTGAAGCTTCCGTTGCGCGTTCCTGTGCGCCTAAAAGAATTTCATGATACTCGACATATTTTTCCGGCATCAAAGCTTTGAAAGCCTGCGCTACGACATGTGCGCGCATTGAGTCTGGTCCGAGGATCGGAAATTCTTTCATCACGAAGCGAACATTCTTATCGTTTTTGAGGATCGCTTCCATATCGGGCAGGGCGCGTTTGCAATAGCCGCAATTATAATCGAAAAACTCATAAACCGTGACGTCACCGTCTGGATTACCGAACACTGCGTCATGTGCAGGATTGAAAAGCTGATCCTTGCTGGAAGCCAGAACCTGCTTCACTTGTTCCTGAGCAGCTTCTGCCTGCTTGGTTTCAAGTGCGGTCTGCACTTCGACCATAATTTCCGGGTTCTGCAGCAGATAATTGCGCACAATGCTTTCGACAGCCTGCTGGGTCATCGCAGGTGCTGTAGCCGCCTCAATCGGGGCAACTGGCGCTTGATGCTTCTCAGTTCCTGCATAATAGCCGAGTGCGAGGGCTCCGGCACCAATGACGCCGCCTGCCAATCCGCCTAAAATTACGTTCTTCATATCGATCACTTTCTTACGTTCTGAAAAACCGCTCAGACAATTCTCTATTGGAATGTCTTAGGATTATTTTTTCTTCGCTTTGGCGTTGATGATGTCTTGCGCGCGCAGCCAGTCGGGCGTTCCCCGTTTCATCTGCTTTTGAGCGCGAATAGCAAAAATCTGGGCCTGCTGTAGGTTGCCGGAATAGTAGTTCATGTCTGCCGTTGCAAGATCAGCACGCGCCATATCGCCAGACTGGCCATAAGCCTGTGCGAGATAACCATATCCTCCCGGAAATTCGGGGTCGGCTGCAATCCCTGCTTTTAGCTCCTTGATTGCATTCGGCATATTAGCTTTGGTGCCGGTCAGCATTAAAGCACGACCATAGCTCATCCGCAGCAATGGTGACTTGCGCGTATCCAACGCAACGGCGCGCTGGAATGCTTTTGCAGCGCCTTGCGCGTCATTGGCCTTGATCAGTACTTCGCCCATCATTTCATGGAAATACGGATTTTTTGGCTGTTCTTTAATCAGCGCTTCAAATTTTGGGATTGCGGAACGTGCCGAGCCGTTCAGGTAAGTCGTGATTGCACTGCCGTAACGCGCTGGCAAGCCACCGGGATTGGCTTTGAACATGCGTTGCAGTGCGCCCATATTGTTGGAATAGGCAGCGATCTTAGCACGCGCCATATCATGCCTGAGCTGGAGTGCTGCTGAGTCTGTCTTGTTATAGTTTGGACTCTTTTTTGCGAGTTCTTCCAGATTGGCTATGCGTTCACGCGGCAAGGGATGGCTGATGCGATATTGATCAATCTGCGTGCCGGAAAGCGAAAGTGCAGAAGCAAACCGCTGGAATGTATCGAGCATTCCTTTGGTGGACTGGCCGGTTGCATTAAGATAATTCACCGCCAGACGGTCTGCAGTGATTTCTTCGGTGCGCTGATAGCTCAACAGGCTGCGCATTGCCATTTCGTTGCTGCCCATGGCAATGCCACCGCCAGCACCCGCAGCGCCGCTGCTGCCTGATGCAGCGCCCGCAACGCCAACGCCAACGCCAAGCAACATGCCGATGACGGCCATCGTGCGGGCACGGCTTAACTGTTCACGCAAACGATCCTGATGGCCACCAGCGATGTGGCCAGCTTCATGCGCAATTACGCCGATAATTTCATTGGGCGTTTCCGACTGCATGACTGCGCCGGTATTGATGAAAATACGGCGTCCATCAACAAAAGCATTGAAGCTTTGGGAATTGACGAGGATGACGCGGACGCCGCGTCCACCCAGATTAGCTGCTTTAAGGATTGGGCCAGCATAATCCGCAACAAGCGCTTCAATTTCAGCATCGCGCACAATCGGAACGCCACCACCACGTGACTGAGCCTGTGCAGGCAGTACGCCCGTAACGCCGATAGCAAGAGCCGCAAAAGCGGCTACGGAACGGCGCATAACGCGGCGGAAAGAAAACGCTTCCATCGGAAAAGTTGCAGACATGCTCCCCATTATGCCTCTCATCCTGCTTAAAAGAAAATGATGCGAATCTTAAAGGTCAAATCTACTTTAAGGGCTTTATCTCAATCTTCATCGCTGTTTTTACCAAAGCCGCTGTTGCTTTACCAATCCGGCGATTATAGGGCGAGGGAGTAACATTGCATTCCCTGCATCTTGGAGACTAAGTTGAATACTCTTTCAAACCGAAGCGCGGTCGAACCGTTTCACGCCATGGATGTTCTGGCGGAGGCCAATCGTCGTCGTGCGGCGGGCCATCCGATAATTTCGATGGCAGTAGGCCAGCCAGCAGACCCTGCGCCGCAAACCGTGCGGCTGGCTGCGGAACGCGCCCTGAAAGATGGTCGCATCGGTTACACCGATGCACTTGGTCTCATCGAACTGCGTGAGGCGATTGCTGCGCATTATGAACAGAGCTATGGCGTATCCGTTTCGCCCCAGCGCATTGCGATTACCACAGGCTCTTCGGCTGCGTTTAATCTGGCATTTCTGGTCTATTTCGATCCCGGGGACCGAGTTGCAATCACGCGTCCGGGCTATCCGGCCTATCGCAACATTCTGACGGCGCTTGGCCTTGAAGTGGTTGAAATCGCCAATGAAGGCGGCGCGTCAGGCGCGCTAACCGCTCAGGCATTGGCAGCTGCTCATGCGGAAAAGCCGTTGAAGGGCGTGCTTTTTGCAAGCCCGGCCAACCCAACGGGTGCCGTGATCGACAAACCAGAACTCAAGGCAATCATCGAAACAGCGCAGGAACTCGGCATTCGCGTTATTTCGGATGAAATTTATCACCGCCTTTCTTATGAAGCGGAAGATGTAACTGCCTTGCAGATTTCAGATGATGTGACGATCATCAACTCGTTCTCAAAATATTATTGCATGACTGGTTGGCGCATTGGCTGGATGGTGTTGCCGGAAGCTGATGTGCGGGCAATCGAGTGCCTCGGTCAGAGCCTATATATTTCGGCACCTGAACTTTCGCAGCGCGCTGCAATCGAAGCATTTAATGCGACTGCGGAACTGGAGCGGGTGAAAGATCGCTACCGACAGAACCGCAAAATCCTGCTCGATCACCTTCCAACAATGGGATTGAGCCTTGCAGCGCCAATGGATGGCGCATTCTACGCCTATTGTGATGTTTCCCGCTTCACCAATGACAGTATGGAATTTGCACGCCGGATGATTGCCGAAACCAATATTGCTGCTACGCCGGGTCGCGATTTTGATCCAATTGATGGTCATCGGACCATGCGCTTTTCCTATGCGGGCAGCATTGAGGAAATAGAGGAAGTGGTTCGTCGCCTTGAAGCTTGGTTGCCACATCAAAAGGCCTGAACGTAAAAACCAGAGTGCTTCATACTTTTGCGATGCGCTCTAAACTAAAAAGAAAACCGGCGCTTCCGCCGGTTTTCTTATATTCTACATTAGAGTTTGGCCAGGCTTAGAAAAAGCCCTTTTTCTGCCACCAGCCGCCGCGCTTCGGCTTCTGTTCCTCTGTTTCACTGGATGTGACCACAGGCTCAGTGACCTTTTCAGGTTCTGCAACCTTCTTTGGTTCCTCAACAACTGCGACTTCCGCTTCAACTGACACGTCTTCGGCTTCTGTCTTAGCAGCCACTTTGCGGGTACGGCGCTTCGGCTTTGCGGCCTCGACCTCTTCCGTAGCGACTGCGGCTTCTGCCGCTAGGTCCTCTTCAGCGGCCTTCTTACGACCACGTGTCTTGCGCGCTGGCTTGGCTGGCTCTTCGACCGGATCCGCCGCAACAACATCGTCATTCGCAGCTTCTTCGCTCTTTGCAGCCTTGCGACCACGCGGCTTGCGTGCCGGCTTTGCTGCCTTTTCGTCTGCTTCAACAACAGCAGTTGGTTCAACTGCAACTGGCGTTTCAACCGTCACGGCTTCGACCGCCACCACTTCGTTGACAACGACTTCAGCAGCCTTTTCTTCAACCCGTGAAGGAACGACTGGCGTATAGCCAACAAACTCTGGATCAGGAACTTTCTTAGCGTGAAAGTCATCCTCACGACGATTTTTGCGACCTCCGCGGCGACCACGACGACGCTTCTTGCGACGATCTTCTTCGCTCAGCGAACCATTGCTTGTCGATGATTTGTCTTCATCATCATCGTCGTCCGACGCTTCCGAACCGGAATCTGCCTGCGCTGACTGCTCGCCACCTTCACGATCGCGACCACCACGACGACGGCGACGCTTACGGCGCTTGCGATCACCTTCTTCGCTGCTATCTTCGCGAGCAGGTGCCTCAGCGGCGATTTCTTCTTCGGCCTCATCCTCGTCCAGCGGAATATCAGGATCGTTCAGATCATCTTCATAGACGATTGGAGCAGCAGGATGAATTGTGATTGGACGCGTCGATGGCGCACCCTTGTCGATGACAAAATGCTGGTGACCAACGCTATCGTCGGCATCAACGCTGATTGCAGCGCCGAAACGGCCTTCAAGCTCTGCCAGCAATTCGCGCTTATTGTTCAGTACGTAAAGCGCTGAAGCAACCGGAGTGCGAACAGTGATGTCATAGCCTGAATGGCGCAGAAGATAATCTTCAATGCCACGAATGATATGCAGCGCCATGGACGAGTCGGAGCGAACATGACCCGTTCCGCCGCAATGCTGGCACACCTGCATCGTGCTTTCGAGCACTGATGCACGAATGCGCTGACGCGACATTTCGAGAAGGCCGAAATGCGAAATACGGCCAACCTGAATGCGGGCGCGATCGTCTTTCAGGCAATCCTTCATCTTCTTTTCGACAGCGCGGTTGTTGCGCTTTTCTTCCATGTCGATGAAGTCGACGACGATCAGACCGGCAAGATCGCGCAGGCGAAGCTGACGCGCGACTTCTTCAGCCGCTTCCAGATTTGTCTGAAGTGCGGTATCTTCAATCGAATGCTCACGGGTCGAACGACCCGAGTTGACGTCAATTGCGACCAGAGCTTCGGTCTGATTTATAATCAGATAACCGCCAGATTTCAGCGTAACCTGCGGCACAAGCATGCGATCAAGCTGTGCTTCCAAACCATAGCGCGTGAAAACCGGAACCTGTTCGCGGTAAGGCTGAACGACCTTCGCATGCGTTGGCATCAGCATACGCATGAACTCTTTTGCTTCGCGATAGCCGGTCTCACCCGCAACGAGAATTTCCGAGATTTCCTTGTTGTAGAGATCACGGATCGAGCGCTTGATCAGACTGCCTTCTTCATAAACGAGCGAAGGAGCCGTTGATTGCAGTGTCAGCGTGCGGACATTTTCCCACATACGCATCAGGTATTCGTAGTCGCGCTTGACTTCCTGCTTTGTGCGATTGGCACCAGCGGTACGCAAGATCACGCCCATGCCCTGCGGCACTTCGAGTTCTTTGACAATATCCTTAAGACGCTTGCGATCCTGAATATTGGTGATTTTGCGCGAAATGCCACCACCGCGTGCAGTGTTTGGCATCAATACCGAGTAACGACCAGCAAGTGACAGATAGGTCGTAAGAGCTGCGCCCTTATTGCCGCGCTCTTCCTTAACCACCTGAACCAGGATGATCTGGCGGCGCTTAATCACTTCCTGAATGTTGTACTGACGACGATTGGTGCGAACATGCGATGGAAGCTCTTCCATGGCATCTTCGGAACCAACCGATTCAACCATGTCTTCTTCGTTTTCGACTTCGTTATCGTCATCATCGTCGCTATCATTGGCTTCTATAGCTTCCGAAACAACATCACCAGCCTGCTTCATCAAAGCAATGGCAGGTGTACCAGCGACGTAATTTACGAATGCTGGACCAACTGGCTCTGCAGCAGGCAGTCCGTTTTTAGCGAGGTTACCCTGCTGTCCACCATGCTGGCCATCGCGACGGCCGCGACGACGATGACGGCGTGAACGGTCATTGTTCTTCGCCTTTGGCTCGTCGTCTTCGTCTTCATCTTCGGCGCGCGCAGCTTTGGCTTCTGCTTCGAGAAGAGCAAGACGATCAGCAACTGGGATCTGATAATAATCAGGATGGATTTCAGAGAATGCAAGGAAGCCATGGCGATTGCCGCCATATTCCACAAATGCAGCCTGAAGGGATGGTTCGACGCGGGTAACGCGTGCGAGATAGATATTTCCCTTCAGTTGCTTCTTATGTTCCGACTCAAAGTCGAATTCTTCAATTTTGTTTCCGCGCGTCACGATAACGCGCGTCTCCTCCGGGTGGGAGGCATCGATAAGCATTTTGTTGGACATAATTGTCTTTCTTACCGGCGCTAAGACGCAAGCCGCGTGCGCCGGACGAAACCCTGAAGGCTGTCGTCCTGGCTGGGGAGCATCTGCCGGATGATAATGGGTTCGTCGGAACAAAAGCTGCTGTGTCTGCGCGCGATGGCCAATTGGCGATCACGGTCTTCAGGCTTGCAATGGTCAGTCTTGCTTGACCCATAGCTGTTCCGTTCGAAACGACCTCATATATGGCCCGAAAAAGCCGGGCCGACCTGTTTGCTCTTTTCAGAGCGCTGGCGACAGCGCGTATCCATGCGCAGTCGGCCGATTAAAAAACGGAGGCGGCGGGGATGCCGTGTTCCGCTGAATTCTGTGCGGGCCAGGGGGTAGTGAATACCATACACCACTGTTTTAGCTATCTTTCGTCGCGATCCGTATTGAAAACCGGCAAACGATTCTGACAGCTATTCCAAAGCCTATTTAAGCTTTTATGGCGTCGTTCGCGCTATGACAAGTATGAATATCAGTTGACACCGTGATCGCAATTTTGCCGAAAGGTGATTATAGAAAGGGCAATGGCCTGTGCTGCCGGTCAAAAGCGGGGATCAAAGCCTTTGTTAACCATAATTCGATACGGTTTGATTGATCAAATGTACGCATCCATATGCTTTGGCCCAAACGGTCAACTTTCGATGAATTCATAATGTTTAGATCGCGAACACCTATGCATTGTCTGAGCCTGCAAAATATTGCTAGAAATAAAATGAACGCGCGGAATATGTTCGTGCTTCTTGTGATGCTCTGTGCTGCTTTCTTTCACATCGGTCCGGCAAAGGCTGCAAGTGATGCGCCGCTGTCCGCATTGACGTATCGTATGGCTGGCGATGATCTGCGTATGCGCGTTGTTGTGATGTTTGATCAGGAGCCGAAGTTTTCGACACTCCTTTTAGCTAATCCTCATCGTCTGATATTCGAGCTGCCTGAAACGCGTTTCGGCTTTGATGAAAACAGCCTTGCGGCGAGGGGTATTGTCTCGCGTGTGCGTTATGGCTCTGTTGGCAAGAATCGCTCGCGCCTCATTTTGACATTGCGCGGTCCGTTTGATGTCGAAAACGTTCAGGTGATTAAAAACGAAACGACTTCAGGGTATCGTCTTGTTGCAGACATTGTTGCGACGTCTGACCAGCAGTTTGAGGCGAAGCTTGCGGCGCCACACGATGTGACTGGATCGACTGGCGTGAAAGCTGCATCGCCTGCGACAGACAATGAAACACGTCCTTTTATTGTGATGATTGATCCGGGGCATGGCGGCATTGATAGCGGCGCTGAAAGCCTGAGCGGTATTAAAGAAAAGGATTTGACACTCGCATTCGGTCAGGAGTTGCGCGATCGTCTTGCTAAGGAAAGCAACATCAAGGTTTTGATGACCCGCGACGACGACACTTTCCTGCGCTTGTCGGAGCGAGTGCGCCTTGCGCGCCAATATTCAGCCGACCTCTTCATTTCTATCCACGCAGATACGATCAATCAGGGTGATATTCGGGGCGCGACTGTTTATACAATCTCTGACAAAGCGTCTGACTCTGTTGCACGCGCGATGGCTGAGCGTGAAAATAAGTCGGATAGCATCGGCGGTGCTGCGCCTGAAGAGCTCCCTGAAGTTGCGGATATTCTGCTCGATCTCACGCGCCGCGAAACGCATACGTTTTCGCTGAGTTTTGCTGAAAAAGTGATCGGAGCTTTGCAAGGTGAAGTTAACCTGATCAACAATCCGCATCGGTTCGCGGGTTTTCAAGTGCTGCGCGCGCCGGATGTGCCGTCAGTGTTGATCGAAATCGGTTATCTTTCCAACGCGGAAGATGAGAAGCTCATCAGTAATCCGCAATGGCGCCGTAAATTGGCGGATCGTATTGCAACGGCAATAAAGGCTTTTGAAATGCAAAAACATCCTGGGGCTTTGTCCCGAGGTTAAAATAATGTAATGTTTAGTAGGGGTTGATATTTCTCCCCGCTTATAAGATGCATGCATGCAACAGTTTTACGTATTTTTATGGTCGGTACGTGTTTGTATGACTTTAAATCGGTAAAAACATGGAAACGATCTTGCCTTTGACGCATTTGCTGGTCACTAAACCAGTTATTGCCAACACGGCACAGATTGATGAGCACAATTTTAGTGGCTCTTTAGTTTTTCGAATGATCTGAAGGCGGGAATCCGGATTCATGGTAAGGCTTATCGGATATTTCTTCGGTATAGGTACAGTTTTCGCGCTCATCGTAGCCGGCGGAGTGGCCGTTTATATCGGAGGCGTGACTAAGGAGTTGCCTGACTACGAAGTGCTCGCAAAATACGAGCCTCCTGTCATGACACGCGTTCACGCGTCTGACGGTAGTCTGATGGCGGAATATGCGCGGGAACGCCGCATGTATTTGCCAATTCAGGCGGTGCCAAACCGCGTGAAGGCAGCGTTTATTTCTGCTGAAGATAAAACCTTCTACGAGCATCACGGTCTTGACTTTGGTGGTCTCGCCCGTGCGGTTCTTACCAATGTGAAAAATCTGGGATCTGGTCGTCGCCCGGTTGGTGCTTCGACGATCACGCAGCAGGTTGCAAAGAACTTCCTTCTTTCGTCAAATCAGACTTATGATCGTAAGATTAAAGAAGCAATTCTTGCGATGCGTATCGAGCAGGCTTACTCGAAAGACCGCATTCTTGAGCTTTACCTCAACGAAATTTTCTTTGGTCTCGGTTCATACGGTATTGCCAGTGCTGCACTAACCTATTTCGATAAGTCAGTCGGTGAGTTGAGCATTGCGGATGCAGCTTATCTGGCGGCTTTGCCAAAGGGTCCGAACAATTATCATCCATTCCGTTACCCGGATCGCGCGATGGAACGCCGCAACTGGGTTATCGATCGTATGGCTGAGAACGGCTATATTACGACGCAGGAAGCTGAAGAAGCCAAGAAGCAGCCACTTGGTGTGAACACACGGACGGCGACCCATTATCTCTTTGCATCTGAATATTTCAGTGAAGAGGTACGTCGTCAGATTATCCAGAAATACGGCGTTGACGCACTTTATGAAGGCGGCCTGTCCGTTCGCACGACGCTAAATCCGACGATGCAGACTGAAGCACGTAAGTCGCTGCAAACGGCTCTTTTGCGCTACGATGAAGCTCGTGGCTGGCGCGGTCCTTTGAAACATACTGAGCTTGGCAGTGACTGGGCGGCGGCATTTGGCGATATGCAGTCATTTGAAGATGTACCAGAATGGCAGTTGGCTGTTGTTCTGAATGTCTCCGGTGCTGGCGCAGACATTGGTTTGCAGCCTGCTATTGACGGTTCTGGTTTCCGTGGAAAAGAGCGCACGCGGGCGTTTATTGCTGCTGATGACATGAAGTGGGCAATGCGCGTTACGAATATCGACGGTAAGCGCGGTAGCGCCAAGTCGCCGGAAGGTGTCTTGAAAGCCGGAGATATTGTCTATGTGTCCAAAGCTGGAGACGGTGAATCGCGTTTCCGTCTGCAACAGCCTCCGAAGCTTCAAGGTGCAATGGTTGCTATGGATCCGCATACTGGCCGCGTTCTTGCGATGGTTGGCGGTTTCTCCTACGGGCAATCAGAGTTTAACCGTGCAACGCAGGCTTATCGTCAGCCGGGTTCGTCATTCAAACCTTTTGTTTATGCTGCGGCTCTCGACAATGGCTACACACCAGCCTCCGTCGTTTTGGATGGTCCTCTGGAGGTCAATCAGGGCGGTTCGCTTGGCGTATGGGCACCAAAGAATTACTCTGGCAAGTTCTCCGGTCCTTCGACACTGCGTTATGGTATTGAGCAATCGCGTAACGTCATGACCGTGCGTCTTGCACAGGACATGGGCATGAAGACCGTTGCTGAATATGCAGAACGTTTTGGTGTCTATGACAAGATGCTACCTGTTCTTTCGATGTCACTTGGTGCTGGTGAAACGACAGTTCTGCGTATGGTCACAGCTTATTCTGTAATGGCCAATGGCGGGCAGAGCATTACGCCATCAATGATTGACCGCGTTCAGGATCGTTATGGCAAGACCGTGTTTAAGCACGACGGACGTCAGTGCGAGGGCTGCAATACGCAGCAATGGTCTAATCAGGAAGAACCAACACTGATCGATAATCGCGATCAAGTTCTTGATCCGATGACTGCTTATCAGATCACGTCGATGATGGAAGGCGTTGTTCAACGCGGTACAGCTCAGATTCTTAAGAGCCTTGATCGTCCGCTGGCTGGCAAAACTGGTACTACGAATGACGAAAAAGATGCCTGGTTTGTAGGATTTACACCTGACCTCGTGGTTGGCGTCTTCATGGGCTATGACACGCCGACACCGCTGGGTCGCGGTGGTACAGGCGGCGGTTTGGCTGCTCCCGTGTTCAAAGACTTTATGACACAAGCTCTGGCCGGTACTCCAAAGGTCGACTTCCGCGTACCAGAAGGAATGACTCTGATCGCGATTAACCGTAAGACTGGTATGCGCACCAATAAGGGTGATCCAAACCTGATTATGGAAGCGTTTAAGCCAGGAACGGGACCATCTGACACATACTCAGTCATTGGTATGGATCAGTTCCGCGAAGGTTCGCCCGTTCAGCCACAATCGCCACAAGCGACCCGTGCTATCAATTCGGGTTCAGGCGGACTTTACTGACCTTCCCCTCTTTACACTGCGTCGCGTGCTAACTATGGTCCGCGGCGCTTGGATGGCTGTTTGCTACTCCTTTTAAAAGTGTGAGGCTTGCTCTGATAGAGCATATGTTCTCTCCACATATATGCAGAATAATTGAAGGAACGATTTGCCCATGCGCGCGGAAATCGAGACGCTGGTTGACGAAATCCAGCAGGCCATAAGCCTGCTGAGGAGGCATCTTTGACTGGGATCAGGCAATCAAACGTCTGGGCTATCTGAACCAGAGAGCTGAAGATCCAACCCTTTGGAATGATGCACAGGAAGCCCAGAAGCTGATGCGTGAGCGCCAGCAGCTGGAAGATAGCATCAACGGCATCAATACGCTCAGACAGACACTCAATGACAGTATCGAACTCATCGCCATGGGCGAAGAGGAAGGCGATAAGTCAATCATAGCTGATGCTGAAAACACCATTCGCGATCTGAAGAAAGAAGTCGATAGTCGACAGATCGACATGCTGCTTTCGGGCGAGGTCGATGCGAACGATACCTATCTTGAAGTCCATGCTGGCGCAGGCGGCACGGAAAGTCAGGATTGGGCTTCAATGCTTTTGCGTATGTATACGCGTTGGGCAGAGCGCAGCGGACGCAAGGTCGAAGTAATGGAAGTTCATTACGGCGAAGAAGCAGGCATCAAGTCGGCGTCGATCCTCATTAAGGGCCATAATTCCTATGGTATGGCAAAGACCGAATCCGGCGTTCATCGTCTGGTCCGTATTTCGCCTTACGATTCGAATGCGCGTCGTCACACGTCTTTCGCAAGTATCTGGGTTTATCCGGTTATCGATGACAATATCGATGTGCAGGTAACAGAAGCCGATGTTCGCATCGATACCTATCGCGCCTCCGGTGCGGGTGGTCAGCACGTCAACACGACTGACTCGGCGGTGCGTATTACGCACATCGCTTCTGGCATCGTCGTGCAATGTCAGGCTGAACGTTCGCAGCACAAAAACCGCGAAAAAGCCTGGTCTATGCTCCGTGCCCGTCTTTACGAGGAAGAGCTGAAGAAGCGCGAAGAAGCGACTGACGCTGCCAATGCAAGCAAGACTGACATTGGTTGGGGACATCAGATCCGTTCTTACGTTCTTCAGCCTTATCAGCTCGTCAAAGATCTGCGTACAGGTGTTGAAAGCACCAATCCGCAGGAAGTGCTTGATGGCGCTGTTACTCCATTCATGGAAGCGGCTCTTGCTCACCGCATTCACGGTGGCGCAGAGTTAATCGAAGATATCGATTGATCTTCGTGTTGATAAAGATGCTAAAAACCCGGCTATATGCCGGGTTTTTTATGCAACCTATTCTTGGATCACTTACGAGTCTTTTGACGCTGCGCGCTCTACAATGGGGCGTGGCTTGTGTGTGCGTGGGCCAGTGATGATCGGATCGACCTTTTGAATGGTCAGCGCATCTTGCGGTGATAAACGCTCTGGCTGAACGGACATGCCGGGCGGTGATTCCGATGGCATCTCAGGCAGTGGTTGCATTACCAGTGGCTTTTTAAAAAGCGATGCGAGCTTGCTATTTGATTGTTGTGATTTTTCAGTGAGGTTTTCAAACGTCGTATAAACGCCGCCACCCACAGCCAGAACGAAAGCTATAGCACCAAAAACTGACGTTCGTACCCATTTCGTGGACCAGTGCCGAGCGGCCGGATCGTTCAGATGCCCGTTACATCCGTCGTTCCCTGGCTTGTTCCACTTTTTTATCATGCTGGTCGTCTTTGCATCCCAGATATTTGATTCTATTGCACCTTATCATGGTTAACAAAGCTTTTCCGAAGCTTTCGCAATGCCTGCTTAAACGGGAATGAAAAAGGGCAATCGCATGACCGGTATTGCCCTCATTGTTCGATCAAAGTGCGCGTGCAGCCTCTAATACAGCTTGCGCATGGCCATCGACTTTTACTTTTTCCCAGATTTTCGCAATACGACCCTCTGCATCGATAAGAAACGTCGTTCTCTCGACGCCCATATATTTGCGGCCATACATGCTCTTTTCGAGCCAGACACCATATGCTTCAAGCACGGTCTTGTCTTCATCTGCCGCCAGATCGACGGTCAACTCGTGCTTTTTGCGAAATTTAGCATGCTTTTCCGCGCTATCCGGCGAGAGACCAATGACACGTACATTCAACTTGTCGAACTCAGGTTTAAGCTGAGAGAAGGCTATGGCTTCTTTTGTGCAACCAGAAGTATCGTCCTTTGGATAGAAATAAAGAACGACTGGATTGCCTTTGAGAGATGACAGATTAATGCTGTCATTATCTGATGGCAAAGTGAAGTCCGGTGCCAGATCTCCAATTTGGGGACGAGCCATATCTAAGCCTTTCTTTTGTAGATATACGGGTAAACTGCCTGTTACACTTAAAGCTATCGCACTCGCATCAGTCTTGTGCAACGTAGCGAAACTAAGGCAGCGACCTGTCTATCTTCTGGGAGAGGCTAAAGAAGCACAAGACCGGTTTACTGATCGAATATAGGTTAATAAAAACAGTATATTATTGAGTTCTCATGATTCATTTTATGAGAGGTTTTAAATAGAGAAATCAGGTGGTCGGCTGGAATATTGACTGAGAAAGAGCACAAAATACGCTTTTCCAAGCGCGAGATGAAGAGAATCGAGCGTCTGGCAGCTGACGGAGATGATGGAGGCGTGTTCGTAATTGGACGTCGCAAACGCTCATTCGTTTCGTTGTGCTCTCATGCATTTCTGTCACTGTGTATAGTGCTTGTTCTGATCGGCGGCGTCGGTTTTGTTGTTTTGCGTGGCGGCGTCACCAGCAATATGTTGCGTGAAGAAGCTCAGAAAACTTTGACCCGTGTACTCGGTGATCAAGCATCTGCTTCAATTGGAAGTGCTGGACTTTCGCTTGATCAGAATAGTCTGGTGGCCTTAGAGGCGCGTGACGTCTCAATTTCTGATCCCAAGCAGCGCATTGAAATCCAGAATATTAGGTCTGTACGCCTTGGGCTTGCACCGCTTCCGCTTTTGACCGGCAATGTGCGGGTTGCGGAATTGGAAATTGATGGCGCAGCTTTTGATTTGCCAGAACAGGAAGGCGCAGGATTCTGGAAGTCTCTACCCTATGACAAGCGCGGTTTTGTAGATTTTGACGCACTTTCCGATGATCTTTTTTCCGCGATGCGCCGAAATCTTGAACTGTTACATGATCAGAATACACAGGCTTTGAGCCTGATGAATACAACGGTGCGGTTTAAGGCTGGAGATGATCAGCAGAGCATCGAAATCAGAAAGCTGCGACTGGTTGAAGATGCAGGCCGCATTAAACTGGATGGCGCTGTTGTATGGAACGGCAAGATAATTGCTCTTGATGGTAACATCGATCGTAAGGGCCAAGATAATGAACTTGATGCGTTCAAGGTCAATATCAGCAATATTCCTCTCGATCTGGGTTCGTCTGCTGCCGTTGCGCCAATAATTGATGGCAATCGGGTTAATCCCGCGCATTTTGAACTCAAGGGCAATGCCAATCTTTCGCTCTCTGGGAAAACGGCACATGCTGAGGAACCAGATACAATCGGTGCAGAGTTAGCCGTTAATGGCATCGACATGCAGCTTGGACGTGTTGAGGATATTCGTGGCTCGGCTGTGCTGAGGCTGGAACACTCCGTTGGCAGTCAAAAGATTGAAGTGTTGCCGTCGCGCGTTCAGTTGGGTGGATTGCAGGCTCAGTTCAATGGCGCTTTCGGCCCAGATTTTCAGGCTGAAAATGCAGCTTCGGACCCGAGCTATCGTTTTGAAATACTGACCACTTCAGCGACGAGTATGCCAGCCGAATCGAACGACCCACAGCTTTCGTTTGGTGTGCGTATTGCTGGAAGTTTCTTTTCGAAACAGCAACGGATCCAGTTCTCAAATCTCGATGTTCAAACCGAAAATGGTGAACTCTACGGTCAGGGAAGTATTGGCTTTGGCAGCGGTTCGCCCGAAATGATTTTCATGCTGCGCATTCCGGATATGCCTGTCGCCGATGCAAAGCATCTTTGGCCTATCGACGTTGCTGACGGTGCACGTGCCTGGGTATTGAAGAATTTGTATGGTGGCCGCTTGAAAGATAGCCGCATCGACATTTCTTTAGCAGGTGGTCGTTTTAATGGGCCCGGACTTCCTCCACCGCTAACGGGCGAAGAAATAAAAGCTGATTTTAATGTCGAACAGACGCGTTTTGATGTGATTGGTGAATTGCCACCTGTACGCGATGTCAATGGAACTGTGAGCGTTCGCGGTGCCCATACAACTATCAAGCTTGATAAGGGCGTTGCTTACACGCCCGATAACAGAAAGGCAGATGTTTCCGAAGGCACGCTGATTATTCCTTGGGGCCCACAACGTCCGGTTATTGCAACTCTTGATCTTCTTGTGTCAGGACAAGCGGCAGCTATTGCGGAAATTGCTGGAAAAAAGCCGATTGATGTTCTTAAAAACGTGCCTTTCCTGCCACAGGATGTCACTGGCGACGTAAAATCGCGCGTTAAAGTCAGTTTTGCAGTGTCGAAAGATCCACCACCCGGAACCCTGAAGTGGGAAGCTGATATTGGCTTCAAAAATCTTTCTATCGATAAGCCTGTTGGCGGCTCAAAGGTTACAGATGCGGATGGCAATATAAAAGTTGACCAGACCGCCGCAATAATTACTGCTGATGCGAAGCTTGATGGCATTCCTGCCAAAATTGTAATGACGGAACCAGTTGATCGTTCAGGGCCCGCAAAGCGCGACCAGCAAGTTCGATTGGAAATCGACGACAAGTCGCGTGATAAAGTGCTACCCGGCTTGAAGGACGTCTTCTCAGGACCAATTTCGATTGATCTTGGAATGGAAGAAAATGGCAAACGGCATGTTGTAGCGAACCTTGATAAGACTCAGGTTGATTTACCGTGGCTTGGTTGGCGCAAAGGCAGCGGTATTGCCTCAAAAGCGGAGTTTGACCTTGTTAAAAGCACTGGCAGTGATGGCAAGATCGACATTCGCAACCTCGTACTGACTGGCGATGCATTCGGAGCAAAAGGCAGCCTGTCGATCTCCGGTGGTGACCTCCAGTCGGCAGATTTAACTGATGTACGGCTTAATCGTTCTGATCGACTTGCCATAAAAGCCACTAAGGGGACGGGTGGATACCGCGTTAATGTCAGCGGTTCAAAGTTTGATGCACGTTCGCTGATCAAGCAGTTTTCTGATGTTGGCAAGAAAACTGGTGGCTCCAAAGGAGACACTACGCGCGTTGTTGTGAGTGCGCAGATTGATCAGGTTACAGGGTTTAATGACGAGACCCTGCGCAATGTTGCCGTTTCTTATGAAAGTGCAGGAAGCAAAATCTCTGGTGTGTCCGTAAACGCCCAGACGTCTTCCGGGGAGTCATTTGTCGCAACTAATAATGAACAGGGCGATGCGCGTTCTGTTTCGTTACAGTCCAATGATGCTGGTGCAATCCTGCGCTTCTTCGATTTCTACGATAAAATGCGCGGCGGAAAAATTACCGTTGGCTTGGCGGGGCAGGGCAATGGTCCGTTGAGCGGTCAGATTGATGCCAGAAACTTTTCGATCATCAACGAGCCGCGCCTTGCAAAAATTGTTTCTTCTTCGCCATCAGCAGGTGGCACAAGCCTCAATCAGGCCGTTAAACGTGATATCGACGTATCCCGTGTTGATGTGGAGCGCGGCTTCTCTTTGATAGAAAAAGGCACAGGATATCTGAAGCTTTCGAAGGGCGTGCTTCGGTCGCCAACTGTCGGAGCAACTTTTCAGGGCACGCTTTATGATCCGCAGGGCAATATGTCGATGACCGGCACATTCATGCCTGCTTATGGTGTGAACCGGATCTTTGGTGAAGTACCGATCTTTGGCGCGCTTTTGGGTAACGGACGTGATCGTGGTCTTTTAGGTATTACCTTCAAGCTTGAAGGAACAGCTAAAGCACCACAAGTGATCGTCAACCCGATTTCAATCATTGCGCCCGGTATTTTCCGTTCGATCTTCGAGTTTTGATGGATAGTAAAAAAGCCCGGCTTAGCCGGGCTTTTTCATTACGGTTTTGCTGCATCAAGCAGGGCGGATCAGCACGTGGCGCTTCTTGCCAAGCGATACCTTGATAACGCCTTGATCGTTAAGCGCTGATGCATTGATGCTCAATCGTGGGTCGGTCACGACTTCATCATTAATACGAACCGCACCACCTTCAATGTGGCGGCGTGCTTCGCCATTGGTTGCGCAAAGTTCTGCAAGCACCATTAATGCAAGCACACCGATGCCATCGTTGAGCGTCGCTTTGTGTACGCCAACGGTTGGAAGATTTTCCGAAAGTTCACCGTCTTCAAAAGTCTTGCGAGCGGTATCCGCAGCTTCTTCGGCTGTATCGCGACCATGCAGAATTGCGGTGATCTCGGTTGCGAGAATTTTCTTCGCTTCGTTGATTTCTGAACCGCCGAGAGCTGCCAGCTTCGCAATCTCATCGAGTGGCAGCGTTGTGTAGAGCTTCAGGAAGCGTTCTACGTCAGCATCTTCTGTATTGCGCCAGTATTGCCAGAAGTCATAGGCACTGAGCATATCTGCGTTAAGCCAAATCGCGCCGCCCAGCGATTTGCCCATCTTCTGGCCTGAAGCCGTTGTGAGCAAAGGCGAGGTGAGGGCGTAGAGCTGCGGCGTACCCATACGGTGACCGAGATCGATACCGTTGATGATATTGCCCCACTGATCCGAGCCGCCCATCTGCAAGCGCATGTCATAGCGCTTGTTGAGTTCTACGAAATCGTAGGCCTGCAAGATCATGTAGTTGAATTCGAGGAACGAAAGCGACTGTTCACGATCAAGGCGCGTTTTTACCGAATCAAACGACAACATACGGTTGACTGAGAAATGGCGGCCAACATCGCGCAGGAATTCGAGATAATTAATATCGCGCAGCCAGTCAGCATTATTGACCATAAGCGCGTCTTTCGGACCTTCGCCGAAAGTCAGGTAGTTTGCGAAGACGCGCTTGATGCCGGCGATATTATCGGCAATGGTGTCTTCGGTCATCAGCTTGCGTGCTTCATCCTTGAAGGATGGATCACCAACCATGCCGGTACCGCCGCCCATAAGTGCAACAGCGCGATGGCCAGTCTGCTGGAACCAGTGCAGCATCATGATCTGGATCAGACCGCCAGCGTGAAGGCTCGGCGCTGTCGGATCGAAGCCAATATAGGCCGTCACGGTTTCCTTGACCAACAATTCATCGAGGCCGCTCTCATCAGACATTTGATGAATAAAGCCGCGCTCGGAAAGCGTGCGAAGAAAATCGGATTTAAAACCGGACATGCCCTTTTCCTGACTGGTCAAAGCGCATCCCGAAAAGTGTTTAACGGTTTTCGGGATGCGCGATATTAAAACGCTCTAAAGCGAGAATGAAAATAACGGTAAGTAAGTGCTTACCGCCTTATGATAATTTGCCTTTAGCATCATTCAAGCGGGAATAACAAGGAAACTCCGGTATGGCCGATTTGAAACGCGCAATTGGGTTGATGAGCGGCACGTCGATGGACGGTATCGATATTGCACTTGTGAGCACCGATGGCGAGAATTTGGTCAAACGCGGACCATCAAGTGCTGTTTCTTATTCCGATGGATTTCGTGCGCGGTTGAAGGCAGCACTTATTGATGCGCGTGGTATCATTGATCGCAACGAGCGTCCGGGCATTCTCAAACAACTCGAACATGATCAAACTCTTCTTCATGCGATTGCCGTTCAGGATTTTCTCTATGAGCATTCGTTAAAGCCGGAAGAGATCGATGTGATCGGGTTTCACGGTCAGACCGTGCTGCATCGCCCGCGCGAGGCACTCACGGTTCAGATTGGCGATGGAGCATTGCTTGCTGCAGAAACCGGCATTCCAGTCGTTTACGATATGCGTGCCGAGGATATGCGTCATGGTGGTGAGGGCGCCCCGTTGATCCCGGCTTATCATGCGGCGCTTGCTACCAACTTGCCTTCAGGTCTCGAAGGGCCGGTGGTCTTCGTCAATATCGGCGGCATATCCAACCTCACATATGTTGGTGAAGGCGGTGCGCTTATGGCCTATGACAGTGGGCCGGGCAACATGCTGATTGATCAATGGATGGAACTGCATGGACAGGGCAGCTTTGACCCGGGTGGTATTACAGCAATGAGCGGTGTTGTTGATGACGCTCTGGCCGCTCGTTATCTTGATCATGAGTTTTTCAAAGGGAATCATCGTCGGTCGCTTGATCGTGGCGATTTCGTCGTTCCGGCAAAAGATACTGTGGATTTAGCCACAGGTGCGCGAACACTCGCTTATGTGAGTGCAGCCTCCATTCTGCGTTCGGCATCGCATTTGCCGTCGCAGCCTCGCACCTATGTGGTGAGTGGTGGTGGTCGTAAGAATGCGGCGATCATGGCTGAACTGAGTGCGCTTGCTGAACGTGAAGGCGCTCGTGTCGTTGACGCCGACAATGTTGGTATCGATGGTGACGCAATGGAGGCGGAAGCATGGGCCTATCTGGCTGTGCGTTCTATGCGCGGGCTTACACTGACATACCCCACGACAACGGGTTGCGATAAACCTGTGTCAGGAGGGGTTCTGGTGCTTCCACCAAAATAAAAGCCCGGCGATCAAACACACCGGGCTTTCATAAAGTCAAATTTAAGAGCGTTTAACGCAGACGCTTCTGGCGAACTTCAACCAGTTCGCCAGCAAGGCGACGATCCAGATATTCTGAGCACTCATCGATCAGAAGATCACCCTGGCCGGTGAAGAAGTGGTTCGCACCCGGCATTGTGTTCTGGGTAATCGTGATACCCTTCTGTGTCTTAAGCTTGTCGACAAGCACCTGCACGTCTTTTGGCGGTGCAACCTTGTCCTGATCACCATGAATGATCAGACCCGATGAAGGGCAAGGTGCGAGAAACGCGAAGTCATAGGTATTTGGCTGTGGAGCGACTGAGATGAAGCCTTCGATTTCGGGGCGACGCATCAGAAGCTGCATACCGATCCATGAACCAAACGAATAACCGGCAACCCAGCAATTCTTGGAATCTGGATGCAAAGCCTGAACCCAGTCGAGCGCGCTTGCCGCATCTGACAGCTCGCCTGCACCGTGGTCAAACTCGCCCTGACTGCGGCCAATGCCACGGAAGTTGAAGCGAAGCGTGGTAAAACCGCGCTGCTGGAACATGTAGAACAGATCATAGACGATCTTGTTGTTCATGGTTCCACCGAACTGCGGGTGCGGATGCAGGATAAGCGCGATTGGTGCGTTCTTTTCGCGCGAAGGCTGATAACGGCCTTCAAGGCGTCCGGCTGGGCCGTTGAAAATGACTTCTGGCATGTGTACTCCGCTGGTGATCGGAAGATCGGCTCTCAAGTGGCGAACTTGACGTGGCAGTGCGCCGCTTCTAGAACCAATTTGAAATTTCGTTAGACTGGACCATAGTTCAGTACCTGATGTGGCTTAATAGGCTTTTCCTGACTGAAAATTCAAGAAAATTGCGCTTATCGCCACTTAAAGGCTTCGCTTAGGAGATAGTATCGGTGATCGGAACCGGCAAGAGGCTCTATCTGGACTATAATGCCAGTGCGCCATTGCTTGATGAAGCACGCAATGCGGTCATCGAGGCATTAGGCATTACCGGCAACCCATCATCCGTGCATCGTGAAGGCAGGGCTGCCCGTGCACTGGTCGAATCGGCGCGGCGCAGCGTGGCAGCGCTTGTAAATGCTAAGTCGGACCATGTATTTTTCACATCGGGCGCGACAGAAGCCGCATCCACACTCCTGACACCAGTTTACATGATGGGCCGATCCCCGGTGCGTCTCTCGCATCTCTATATAAGCGCGACCGAGCATCCTTGCATGTTGGCCGGTGGGCAGTTCTTGCCGGAAAACATCTCTGTTATTCCCGTTGATGAAAACGGTATCCTGCGTCTTGAAGCTTTGGAACAGGCACTCAAAGCGCATGATAAAAGCGCTGGTTTGCCGCTTGTTGCCGTTCAGGCGGCTAATAACGAAACTGGCGTGATCCAACCGATCCGCGATATTGCAGCAATTGTCAAAGCGTCGGGTGGTGTATTCGTCGTTGATGCTGTGCAGGCAGCAGGACGTATTAAATTAAATATTACACATAATTGCGGTGATTACCTAATAATCTCATCACACAAGATTGGTGGGCCGAAGGGTGTGGGTGCGGTTATCGCAATTTCTGATCTGATGATGCCAAAAGCACTGGTGCGCGGTGGCGGTCAGGAAAAAGGCCATCGGGCTGGCACCGAGGCGCTGCCACTTATTGCAGGCTTTGGGAAAGCAGCTGACATTGCGGCAGAACGATTGAATGGCGATGGCTGGTCTTCGCAATCGCGTGACAGGCTGGAAGCGGGGCTTATGGAAATAGCACCTGATGCCACAATCCACGGTAAAGCCGTTGACCGTCTGCCAAACACGACGTTCTTCTCGCTCGACGGGCAAAAGGCTGAGACAGTCCAGATCGCATTTGACCTTGGCGGCATAGCATTGTCCGCGGGATCGGCTTGTTCTTCAGGCAAAGTGGGACCGAGCCACGTACTGGCCGCTATGGGGCATGAAGATGGTCCCGGCGCGATCCGCGTGTCACTTGAGCCAGAAGCATCGGCAGAATCTGTTGATCAGTTTCTGGACGTGTTGCGCAAAATTGTCGCCCGCCATGAGCGCACTAAAAACAATTGATGGCCATTTATGATTTTGAAGACCCCGGATTAGGCCGGGGAATTCAGCTACTTTAACGAGCTCAACTCCACTTGATGTCGTCTGAGCATTTCTCGCATAGAAGTCGTTCTTAAACAGGTCTGCGGATCAACCGGACCGCACTTGGTCCAAATATTATATTTTTCACGAAAGTAATCGATCACAAGCAAATCAGCCTCTACTCGATCATGGCCTTCCTGAACGAGGTTCAAAAGTGCGTCGACGGAACTTCCTTCATTTTCAGGAAGATTTTTTCGCTTTCCGGTGTTCCATATCGCAATCCCCACGCGCTCCAGATGACCTGATATCCAAGGGTCATCGACGGTCCACATAACGTCAGGGATGTCATAGAACAGATCGTCAAACCATTCCGGACGTACCAAAACGCCGGCAAAACCGGAAATCTGATCAGCATATCCGCTTGAAGTAAGATTAGGTTTTGTCAAAAAAAGGCTCAGAATCCGCTTCATTCGATAGCTTAAATCTTTGTTTTTCCAACGGCTTCGCGGCAACCTGTCTTTTGGACGACAACTATCCGAGATATCCGGAAAAGTTTCTCCAACTTCAATAATGCATGTATTTGGTTTGAGGGAAGCTTCAGTTTTGAATCGATGGTGCCATTCGCGATCATATATTTTATCATCGTCGCAAAACAAAATGTCGACGTTTTGGCCTTTAAGGTCTTGTGCTGCAGGGAGTACCTTTGTTGCAGGGCCATAGTCCTTATCGCAACGGTGAATTGTCACGCCCTCTGGCACCTCAGGAAGCTTGCCGTCCCAATCAGGAAATCGTCGATAGCTTGTCGGAATGTATAGCCTAACCTCTGAAAGCTTCAGGCTTTGCCGCAAAAGTGATTTGAGTGTTGGCTGAAGCAAATTAAACCGTGAAGGTATGGACGAGAGTGTTGCTATAGTCGGGCAGCTCAATTGAATCCTCCAGCCTCATTTATATCTTGATCTTTGATCAACGATAATAATTTTGTCTCGGCTTATATTAAGGTGCCTTAATATCGATGCTCATCACAAAAATGGCAGATACTGACTTTGAGCTAAGTTTGCAATGGATACTTATGTAAGTGCTACTCACAGTTGGTATGAATGTGAGTATGGGCTGTTTGACAGCCAAAAATAATGTCAAAAACCTGCGTATTCGGTGCAATTATGGTGACAATCCGTGCTGGGGCGATAAAGATTCCCAATTTCCTCATAATTTTATCAGCAAACTTAAAGCTGGGCTTGAAATTGAGTTTAGAAAGGTTTTAAAGAAGCGTCACGCACACTATATTGTGGCGACGATAACGGCTATCATCGCCCTGACGTTTGCAACTGTCGGACCTTGAATTCGACGAGGATGGAGAACGCCAATGCCTGCAGTGCAGGAGACCATTGATCAGGTTCGCGGCTTGGACGTGGACCAGTATAAATACGGATTTGAGACAACTATCGAATCCGAGAAGGCCCCGAAGGGTCTGAACGAAGACATCATTCGCTTCATTTCTGCTAAAAAAGACGAGCCGGAATGGATGCTGGAGTGGCGTCTCAAGGCCTATGAACGCTGGCTCACCATGGAAGAGCCAACATGGGCACGTGTCGAATATCCAAAGATCGACTTTCAGGATCTTTATTATTACGCGGCACCGAAGAATCAGAGCGGCCCGAAGTCGCTTGATGAAGTCGATCCCGAACTGCTCCGCACCTATGAAAAGCTCGGTATTCCTTTGCGCGAGCAGGAAATCCTTGCTGGCGTGCGCAAGCAGGGCGATCCAAGCGAAATCGACGGCAACCCTTCGGACAATGTCTATGCATCGGGCCGCGTGGCTGTTGATGCTGTGTTCGACAGTGTTTCCGTTGTCACGACCTTTAAGGCAGAGCTTGCCAAAGCTGGCGTGATTTTCTGCTCGATCTCGGAAGCTATTCGCGAGCATCCTGAGCTGGTTCAGAAGTATCTCGCTTCGGTGGTTCCGGTTTCGGATAACTATTATGCGACGCTGAATTCGGCTGTCTTCACCGATGGTTCGTTTGTTTACGTGCCAAAGGGCGTTCGCTGCCCAATGGAGCTTTCGACCTATTTCCGTATCAACGAAAAGAATACGGGCCAGTTCGAACGCACGCTGATCATCGCGGAAGAAGGCGCTTACGTCTCCTATCTCGAGGGCTGCACTGCACCACAGCGTGATGAAAATCAGCTTCATGCAGCTGTTGTTGAACTGGTTGCGCTTGAAAATGCCGAGATCAAGTACTCGACTGTTCAGAACTGGTATCCAGGCGACAGTAACGGCAAGGGCGGCATCTATAACTTCGTTACCAAGCGTGGCGATTGCCGTGGCGATAACTCCAAGATTTCGTGGACGCAGGTTGAAACCGGCTCTGCGGTAACATGGAAATATCCGTCCTGCATTTTGCGTGGTGATAATTCGCGTGGCGAGTTCTACTCGATTGCCGTTTCCAACGGTTATCAGCAGATCGACAGTGGCACCAAGATGATCCACCTTGGCAAGAACACGTCGAGCCGCATCATCTCCAAGGGTATTTCGGCAGGCAACTCCAACAATACCTATCGCGGACAGGTTTCTGCGCATCGTAAGGCCGAGAATGCCCGTAACTTCACCCAGTGCGACTCGCTCCTGATCGGCAACGATTGCGGCGCGCATACTGTGCCCTATATCGAGGCGAAAAACGCCACGGCACAGTTTGAGCACGAGGCAACCACCTCCAAGATTTCCGAAGACCAGCTGTTCTACGTTATGCAGCGCGGTATCCCGGAAGAGGAGGCTATCGCCCTCATCGTCAATGGTTTTGTGAAGGAAGTCATTCAAGAACTGCCAATGGAGTTCGCTGTCGAAGCACAGAAGCTCATTGGTATTTCGCTAGAAGGCAGCGTCGGTTAATCCGACGCGCTTTACTGCCTTACCGCATCCGATTTTCTGGCCAGCTCTTTAACTGGCATAAGCAGTCCCTCGCTGAGGCTGCGCTGAGAGACAAGGTTTATACCCATGCTTGAGATCATCAACCTTCATGCAAAGATCGCTGACACGGATACAGAAATCATCCGTGGACTGAACCTCACTGTGAACAAGGGCGAAGTTGCCGCCATCATGGGGCCGAACGGCTCTGGCAAATCGACATTGTCTTATATCCTCGCAGGTCGTGACGATTACGAAGTGACTGAAGGCGACATTCTTTACAATGGCGAGTCGATCCTCGAACTCGACCCGGCTGAACGCGCTGCCAAGGGCATTTTCCTCGCGTTCCAGTATCCGATGGAAATCCCAGGCGTTGCCACTATGGAGTTCCTGAAGGTTGCGATGAACAGCCAGCGCAAGGCGCGCGGTGAAGCGGAACTGAAGATTCCGGAATTCATCAAGCGTGTTAAGGACGCTGCTGGCGGCCTGAACATTGATATGAATATGCTGAAGCGTCCGCTGAATGTGGGCTTTTCGGGCGGCGAAAAGAAGCGTGCTGAAATTCTTCAGATGCAGCTTCTGGAACCAAGCCTTTGCGTTCTCGACGAAACCGATTCCGGCCTCGATATTGATGCGCTGAAGATCGTTTCCGATGGCGTGAATGCTCTGCGTTCGCCAGATCGCGCCGTGATCGTGATCACTCACTATCAGCGTCTGCTTGATTATATCGTTCCAGACAGCGTGCATGTTCTTTACAAGGGACAGGTCATCAAGTCGGGCGACAAGACACTCGCAAATCACCTTGAAGAAAACGGCTATGCTGACATTATCGGCGAAGTAGCCTGAGGAGCGGATTATGAACATCCAGACCTCAAAACCAAGGACACCCGCTGAAAGCGCGTTGATCGAAAGCTTCGCAACCCGCATGGGCGAGCTTCCGGGCAATGGTGATGTTGTCATTGCGCGTGACAATGCGCTGGAAGAACTGAAAATCAATGGTCTTCCGTCGCGTCGCATCGAAAGCTGGCATTACACGGATTTCCGCACGCTGCTGAAAAACGTGCCGGATTTCAATCCGACTGCCGGAACGAACGCGCTTCCAACATTGCTTGCAGGCTCGACCCTTCTTGCTGCCAGCAACGGCGCTGCACTTGCTGCGAAGGCGCCTGAAGGCGTTACGCTGACGGCTGTGCGTGATGCGCTTGCTGATGGATCGCTGGTTCCGCAGCTTAGCGTTCGCGGCACTGACGACACGATTGGCCAGATCAATGCTGCTTACGTCAGCGACGGTTGGGCTGTTTCGATTGCTGATGATGTTGAACTTGAAGCGCCGCTTGAGATTCAGAACATCCAGAAGTCGGGACAGGGTCATACACGCTTTTCGGTCGAAATTGGCTCGAATGCCAAGGCAACGATCATTGAGCGTCAGACCGGTGGTGAGGGCGATGCCTTCTCGACCTCTGTCAGCCATGTGACTGTCGGCGATGGTGCCGATGTCATCTGGGTTATCCTGCGCGATTTCGGTCACTCGACGCAGCTTGCGCAGTTCAATGCAACGATTGGCGCAGGTTCGAAGCTCACGCTTTACATCGTCAATGCCGGCGGCAAGCTGATCCGTCAGGAAGTGCATCTGACTGTTGCAGGTGAGGATTCGGATTTTGAACTCCGTGGCCTCAATTTGTTGGCTGACGATTCCCACACCGACATCACCATGACGGTTGCCCATTTGGTTGAGAACACACGTTCGACCCAGATCATCCGCAACGTGGTGAAGGATCGCGCACGCGGCGTTTTCCAGGGCATGATCCGTGTTGCACAGATCGCTCAGAAAACCGATGCGCGCATGGCCTGCAACACGCTGTTGCTGTCTGATGATGGCGAGTTTGATGCGAAGCCAGAGCTTGAAATCTTCGCAGATGACGTGGCTTGCGGCCACGGTGCAACAGTGACAGAGCTTTCCAAAGACTATCTCTTCTACCTGATGGCACGCGGCGTTCCTGAAAACGAAGCCCGCGGCCTGCTGATCAAGGCTTTCATTGCCGAGATCATTGAAGAGCTGGAAAATGAAGCTCTGGTCGAGGCACTGGAAGAAGTGCTCTCAAACTGGCTTTCAGCCCACGCTTGATTGAACAAGGCGGAGTAAGATTTACTCCGCCTTTTCTGCCTCAATGGTAGAAGGAACGATCATGGATCAAAAGAATCCGCTTATAGCGCGCTATGACGTCGAGGCGATCCGCAGAGATTTCCCCATCCTGTCGCGACAGGTTCATGGCAAGCCGCTTGTTTATCTTGATAATGGCGCGTCCGCGCAAAAGCCGCAAAGCGTCATTGATGCGATCACCCATGCATATTCAAATGAATATGCGAATGTGCATCGCGGTCTGCATTTTCTCTCCAATGCTGCGACCGACGCTTACGAAAAATCGCGCGAAACAGTCCGCCGCTTTCTGAACGCCGGTTCGGTGGACGAAATCGTCTTCACCAAAAACGCGACCGAAGCGATCAATACAGTCGCTTACGGCTATGGCATGCCGAATATCGGCGAGGGTGATGAGATCCTTCTGTCGATTATGGAACATCACTCCAATATCGTGCCTTGGCATTTCATCCGTGAACGTCAGGGCGCAAAGCTCGTCTTCACACCAGTCGATGATGAAGGCGTGTTCCATATTGAGGAATTCGAAAAGCGCCTGACCGAACGTACTAAGCTTGTCGCCATCACCCATATGTCCAACGCGCTTGGCACAGTAACACCGATCAAAAAGATCGTGGAACTCGCCCATGCGCGCGGCATTCCGGTTCTCGTTGATGGCAGTCAAGGTGCAGTGCATATGCCTGTCGATGTGCAGGATCTGGGTTGCGACTGGTATGTCTTTACTGGGCACAAGGTCTATGGTCCATCAGGCATCGGTGTTCTTTACGGTCGCGCAGAAATGCTCGAAAAGATGCGCCCATTTCAGGGCGGTGGCGAAATGATCGAGGAAGTGACGGAAGAAAACGTCACCTACAATCATCCGCCGCACCGTTTTGAGGCTGGAACACCGCCAATAGTTCAGGCGATTGGGCTTGGTGCGGCTCTTGAATATATGGAAAAAATCGGCCGTCACGCGATTGCAGCGCATGAAGAAGACTTGCGCGACTATGCGCATGAACAATTGGGCAAGATCAATAGCTTGCGCATTTATGGCAATGCACCGGACAAGGGCGCTATTATTTCGTTTGCGTTAGAAGGCATTCACGCGCATGACGTTTCGATGGTGATTGACCGGGCAGGGGTTGCGGTGCGTGCAGGCACGCATTGCGCACAACCGCTCTTGAAACGTTTTGGCGTCACCTCTACATGCCGTGCTTCATTCGCACTATATAATACACGCGCTGAAGTCGATGCATTGGCAGAAGCCTTGGAAAAGGCAAGGAAGTTTTTCGGATGACCGAGATCGAACAAAAAGTTCAGGAACAGGCTGAAACCAAAACGGACGATGCAGCTGCATCGGCAGGGGATAAGTCTGTTTTCTCCGCCTCTGCTATTCCGCAGGAAGAATTGCTTCGGCTGACTGATGACATCATCAGCGCACTGAAGACAGTTTATGATCCCGAAATTCCAGCGGATATTTACGAGCTTGGCCTGATCTACAAGATCGACATCGAAGATGATCGCACCGTCAAAATCGAAATGACACTGACCGCGCCGGGTTGTCCGGTCGCTGGCGAAATGCCGGGTTGGGTCGAGAATGCTGTCGGTGCAGTTGAAGGCGTTTCGATGGTCGAAGTGACGATGACATTTGATCCGCCATGGTCAGCTGACCGTATGTCGGAAGAGGCACAGGTTGCCGTCGGCTGGTACTAAAATAAAAGCCCCGCATTGCGGGGCTTTTATTTTAGTGGCCGGTGGTATTGGCATAATGCATGGAATTTTTGCCAAAGCAGCCTTGTAAAAGACCAACCAATCCGCCGAGTGCTGTTGCGGAGGAAACAAGGCCCTGACCGCCACGAAATGGAATGGAAAGACTTGCACCGATAAATTTAACCGCACGTCCTGCAATCTTTACAGGTAGCTTTTTCAAAGTTTTGTTCGGGTTCTCCCGATAACGGGCACCAAATTCCGTGATGTTATGATCACGGTTGCGGCGATAATGATAACTGAGTGTCAGGCGAGATGATGGCACTGTTTCATAGACGATAGCATCGCAAGCCCAGCCTGTTTTGGCGCCGAGTGATTTCGCCTTTGCCCAAAGGTTCCAGTCTTCGCCGCCTGTTAGTCCAAACTGGGAATCAAAGCGTAAACCAGTGGTGCGGAAGAAATCGAGTTTCCCCATCCAGCTACCGGTGGCAACTTTAATAGAATCGCTACGTCCCGCCTCGCATTTTAATCGACACTTGCGCTCTGACTTATAGCCACTACGCTCAATACCTGACCAAACTAGCTTTTGCAGGAGCGTCAGATTCTCGTCAAAAGGCTTTGGTCTGACTGGCGATCCAACAATATCAAGATCAAGACGATCTCGTTCCGCCAACAGATTGACCAGCCAATCCTGCTCAACGAATTCATCATCATCGACATAAACCAGAAAATCAAAGCCGTGCTCAATTGAATGGTTCAGCGCACGATTACGCGCCGATGATATTCCCAATACCTCCTCGACAACATATTCGATATCATCGTTTGGCATATTTGAACGGAACTGGCTGATAGTTGTTTCAAGTGTTGGAGAAGCGTTATTCTCGACAACCAAAAATGAAATATCAGCATTATTGGGTTTTTTAATCGTCGCAAGCGACGAGAACAACATGCAAAGCATGTTTGGTCTGTTGCGTGTAGCAACTGAAATGCAGATTCGCCGTTGAGACATGATAGATTGCGCCCAGAAATATATCTAATATATTATGCAAGCTTATTATTTAATAATTATGAAGACAATAGTTGTGGTGAGTGATTAAATGCAACCTAGGTCGCACCTCTAAAATAAGTTTGCTTTTATTTTAATAAGGATTGTTTTTCGTGCCGTGCACCAAAATAAATAGTGGTGCCCCCAGAGAGACTCGAACTCCCGACCCCCTGATTACAAATCAGGTGCTCTACCAACTGAGCTATAAGGGCAGCACAGGCGTGGAATTAGCATATTTTTCAGCTGTGTAAAGCGAAAATTCACATAAAACGGCAATGGTAAGCAAGTTTTGCATATGATAGCCATTTTGCCTGTGGAAACTGCACCGGCTGGCACATTGGAATGGAATAATATGGACGATAAATCCCTGGCGATTCACTTCCTTTCTTCTGGAACAGAGGAATCACTCGCAGCTCAGAAAGAGTTGGTGAAGCGTTATGGTCACGTGGCAGCCGAAGATGCGGACGTTGTCGTATCACTCGGTGGTGATGGGACGATGTTGCAAGCGCTGCGGGATTTCATGAACAGCGGCGTCCCGGTTTATGGAATGAACCGTGGTTCGGTTGGCTTCCTTATGAATGAATTTAACCTTGATGATTTGCCTGCAAGAATTCGTGCTGCACAAAAAGAAGTAATCCGTCCGCTTGAGATGATTGCTGAAACAGAACACATGGCCCCCTTTAAAGCGCTTGCGATCAATGAAGTGTCGCTTTTCAGGCAATCTTATCAAGCGGCCAAGGTTCGTATCACTATTGATGGCAAGGTGCGGCTGGAAGAGCTGGTCTGTGATGGTTTGATGGTAGCAACACCCGCCGGGTCAACAGCCTATAATCTCTCAGCGCAAGGACCGATTTTGCCTTTAGAAGCGCCATTATTGGCGCTGACCCCCGTGAGCCCGTTTCGCCCAAGGCGATGGGGTGGGGCTCTTTTGCCAAAGCATGTAACCGTGCGCATGGATTTGCTTGAGATTGAGAAGCGGCCTGTGAACGCTGTTGCAGACAATAATGAGGTGAAATCTGTTCGGGCAGTGACGGTGCGTGAGGCCGTCGATAGTCAGGTTGCCATCTTATTTGATCAAAATCATTCTTGGGATGAACGAATTTTGACAGAACAATTCAGACATTAGTTGGCTTTGCTTTTAGTAAATACTCACGTAAGACAGATGTGAAAGATAATAAAATACAAATAAATAGGCGTTTTTATATCTGGCAATCGTATTTTAGTTGACTTTTGTTCGTTGTAGACGTAGGCGATGCTGCAAGAAAACGCTTTTTGCGTTGCAGACGCCTTTTCTGCCTTGGTTCCTGCGCCTGATGACGTGGCGGCAATGACAGGATGGGTGGAATTCATTTCCAAACAGAGAGCTGCGCCTCCATTGACAACATTTGCCGAACTCGGTCTTTCCCCGAAAGTGCTCGCCGCCGTTGAAGCTGCGGGATATACAGCACCTACGCCTATTCAGGCGGGAGCTATTCCTCCTGCGCTTGAGCGCAAGGATGTGCTCGGTATCGCTCAGACCGGCACGGGTAAGACTGCATCCTTCGTTCTGCCGATGCTGCATCTTCTGGAAAAAGGTCGTGCACGTGCACGTATGCCGCGCACACTTATTCTCGAACCAACGCGCGAACTCGCTGCGCAGGTCGAAGAGAATTTCGTAAAATATGGCGTTAATCAGCGTCTCAACGTTGCGCTACTCATCGGCGGCGTCTCGTTTGATGAGCAGGAACGGAAGCTGGAGCGCGGCGCGGATGTGCTGATCGCGACGCCTGGCCGTCTTCTCGATCATTTTGAACGTGGCAAGCTGCTTCTAACCGGTGTGGAAATTCTGGTTATCGATGAAGCTGATCGTATGCTCGACATGGGTTTCATTCCCGATATTGAGCGTATCTGCAAGCTGATCCCCTTCACACGTCAAACGCTGTTTTTCTCGGCAACTATGCCGCCGGAAATCACCAAATTGACAGAGCAGTTCCTGCATTCGCCAACCCGTATTGAAGTGGCGAAGGCATCTTCGACTGCAAAGACCGTGACGCAGCGTCTGGTCAAGTCGGGCCGCAAGGATTGGGACAAGCGCGCGGCTTTGCGTGATTTGATCCGTTCTGAAGGTGATGCAATTAAAAATGCGATTATTTTCTGTAATCGCAAAAAGGATGTTTCGGAGCTTTTCCGCTCGCTGACACGCCACGAATTCAATGCGGGCGCTTTGCATGGTGACATGGACCAGCGTGCACGCATGATGATGCTGTCCAATTTCAAGGAAGGCAAACTGCAGTTGCTGGTTGCCTCCGATGTTGCAGCGCGCGGTCTTGATATTCCTGACGTCAGCCACGTTTTCAATTACGATATTCCGATTCATTCTGAAGATTATGTGCATCGTATCGGTCGTACTGGTCGTGCGGGCCGGTCCGGCAAGGCATTCACGCTGGTGACAACCGGCGACACAAAATATCTGACCGCGATTGAATCCATGATCGGCGAAAAGATTGAATGGCATGACGGTGATCTTTCAACCTTGCCAGCAGCTGACGAATCTGAAGATACGTCGCGTAAGGGCAGAAATGCCCGAGGCAAAGGCAAAGATGCCAAGGGTAAATCGAAAGATAAACAGAAGGTCGAGGCACCTGTGATTGTTCAGGCCGATGAACCGCAGCCAATTATTCACGAAATCAGAGAGCGCCGTGATGCGATCCGCACATCAAATGATGAGCGTCGCAACAAGCCGCAGCACGATCATCATAAGCGTCGTCGTGATCGCGATGATGATGATGGTCCGGCACCAGTCGGTTTCGGTAGCGAAATCCCAGCATTTATGCTGATCCCAACAGGGGTTCTGGCATAGCAATAAAAAAGCCGGTCTGATTATTCAGACCGGCTTTTTAGTTTTTTGCACCAGAGCGCAGACTTGCAGCAAATGCCAGCTTTGCCCAGTCTGTCATGATATCAGGATCATCAAAAGCATCATCCGGTAAACTCCAATAGGGCATGGCAACCGGTTTTCCGCTCTTCTTGCTGTCATAGGCCCATTGGCGCGAACCAGCGTCAATAAAAGCGGGCGCACTTTGCGCGTCAGCTTTCAAAAGCAACTCATCTCCAACGATGAGCGCTATTATCAAGCCCTGATGATAGATACCTTTGCCGCCGAACATGCGGCGAATGCTAATCGCACCTAAGCCCGCAAATAATTCTCGTAGGGTCTCGTCATCCATTGCTGAAAGCCACTTGGTTAAGCGGCGCCTTGCATCTGGCGGAGGCTCTCAGGTGAGACAGGTGTCAGTTCGACCGATTCACCGCAACCGCAAGCGGATGTCTGATTAGGATTGTTGAAAACAAAACCTGTGCGCAGTGTCGTGACTTCAAAGTCCATCTGCGTGCCGAGCAGAAACAGAACTGCTTCTGGCGCAATATAAACCTTAGCGCCTTCTTTTTCGACGCAATCATCGCCAGCTTTAGGCTCGGTTACGAGGTCAATGGTATATTCCATCCCTGCGCAGCCGCCTTTTTTTACGCCAACACGAATGCCGAGCGCACCTTCTCTGGATGCCATGATTTCACTCACACGCGCTGCGGCTGCATCGGTAAGCGTCAAGACTGAGAAACGGCCCATTTTCATCTCTTCCGGTGTTCTGCTGGTCAGAGACTGAAGAATCATTCAGTCTGCTCAAAGCAATCGCTTTTTCTGCGGGATTGCCACGTTTTTACTATAGTTAGTGTTGTAACATCATTACTGCAAGACACCAAATCGAGAGCGCATCCAAAGGTGCGGTGCAGATTTCTAGGTTTTGCAAAAAAGAATTGCTGGAAGAGGAGATGCGAATGTCGATTGAGCGCATGAAGCCTTTGATGCTTGCCGGTGTTGCTGGTCTATTCAGTACAATGGTTTTGATTTCTGCCGCCGGTGCGCAAGACGCTCCGAAGAAGGCGGCGACAACACAAGAAGAGACAAAGCCCGTAGAGGAAACAAAACCCGCAGAGCAGACACAGGATGCTGCTGACGGTGTGATTGTTCCTGATTATCGCGATGATCGGTCGACACCGCAGGCGCTGATTGAATCCTATTACAACGCCATTAACCGCAAGGAATATGCCCGCGCTTATGGCTATTACTCGGAAGAGGGGCGCGAGCCCGATTTCAAGACTTTTGCCAAGGGTTATGACGGGACCAAGAGTGTGAAGGTGGCGGTACGCAAGACTGAACCTGATCCGGGGGCAGGGCAGATTTACTGGAGTTTGCCGATTGCTATTGAATCAGAAGATAATGATGGCAAAACGCAAGTCTATACCGGCTGTTATACGCTGAGACTCACTAACCCGGCTATGCAGGAAGTGCCGCCCTATAAGCCCATCGAGATTATGACGGGTTCTCTGACAAAGTCGCCTTTGGATATCGAGAAAAGCGTGCCGGAAAGCTGCGATGCTCCGTAATGCGAATCCTGCTTGACCTTACCACGATGGGAAGCTGTAAGGTCTTGGCAGATTTTAGATAAGGAGTGGTTCAATGGTTACTTTTTCAGTTCCGAAGATGAAATGCGGCGGTTGTGCTCAGAGTGTTACGAATGCACTGCACAAGATTGATGATACCGCCGCTGTAGATATCGATCTCGATAAAAAAGAGGTCAAGTTTGACAGCTCTGCTTCGCAGGCCGACGCGCTTAATGCTCTGGCAGCGGCGGGCTATCCTGCAACTGTCGCTCAGTAATGTGAACAGGCTGTGCGGTCTTGTGATGGGCGGTTGCCTTGCAAGATGTTTTTTGAGAGCTTAGTTGCCGGATGCGAATGCGTCCGGCATTTTTTGTGTTTACATAAGATGATGCTCGTATGCAGAGGCGACCAAGTGTTGCAGTTGGGCTCGCAATTCCTGTGTCTGATTGACTGTAAGGTCGATTTTTGCCACATCAGCGGCAAATCTCGTTTATGGTGCCTGAAATGGCAGTGGACCACGATTGTCACGGCTTTGTCGTATAGTCATGGTTCTTGTTTTCTAGGATGCCGAAAGCATAATAATCGCGTAGGCGCGATATAGAAGGATGTAGGGCATGGCTATGTCAGCCGATTATCAAGATCTTCGCACAAAGATGGTCGACAATCAGATCCGTACGACGGATGTAACAGACTTGAGCGTTATTGACGCTTTTCTGGCAGTCCCGCGCGAAGCTTTTGTTCCGGCAAACCGTCAGGTTCTTGCTTATATTGATGAAGATCAGCTGCTTGAGAGCGAAGGCACCGCGCCACGCTACATCATGGAGCCATCTCCTTTTGCAAAGCTCGTGCAGCTTGCAAAGGTGAAGAAGAGCGATGTCGTTCTCGATATTGGTTGCGCTACTGGCTATTCGTCTGCAATTTTTTCGGAACTCGCAGGATCAGTCATTGGCCTTGAGAGTGATTCCGCATTAGCGGCTGTTGCAACTGCTCGTTTGCAGGAGCTTGGCCATGACAATGTTGTGATCGTATCAGGCAATTTGAATGCAGGTTATGCCTCGGAAGCACCTTACGATGTGATTTTCATCGAAGGCGCAGTTGATTTTGTGCCCGAAGTACTTTTCAATCAGCTCAAAGAAGGCGGCCGTCTGGTTGTCGTTGAAGGGCGTGGAAATGCCGGAGTTGCGCGACTTTACGTAAAGGAAAATGGTACGGCTTCGGGTCGCAGCGTTTTTAATACGGCAGTACGTCCGCTTCCTGGTTTTGAGCGTATTGAACAGTTCGAATTCTGATTTGGTGCGTGGGGCAATTCTGCAACCCTCCTAAAATTGTTTGTGATAGTGGCTGCGGAAAGATGGAAATAACAAAATTTACAGGTTATTAAGTCCTTCCGAACTGATCGGTTCGATTAAAGATTCGTTTGTTCTTATATGAGGTATACGGTGTTCAAAGCGTGCAAAGGACTTATGGCGGCGGCAATACTCCTGTCTGGCACCGTTTTATCGGGTCAGGCTGCTTTGTCGGAAACGCTTAACGGCGCGCTCATCAAAGCCTATAAGAATAATTCAACCTTGAATTCCTCGCGTGCAGGTGTGCGCGTACAGGACGAAAACGTTGCGATCGCAAAATCGGGCTATCGTCCACAAGTCACGGGTAATTACAATGTTGCGCGTAGCAAGTCGCCAACATCGGGTTATCGTACGACTGGTACCTATGGCATCGAACTCAATCAGATGCTGTTTGATGGTTTTCAGACGAAGAACAATGTAGCAGCCGCTGAAACAACCGTTTTTGCGCAGCGCGAGAATCTGCGCAACACCGAGCAGAATACGCTTTTTCAGGCTGTCCAAGCTTATATGAATGTATATCAGTTCAGGCAGATCGCTGTTCTGCGTGAAAAGAACCTTGCTGCTATGAATGAGCAGGTGCGTGCTTCACGTGCTCGGCTTGATGTTGGTGAAGGCACACGTACTGACGTTGCGCAGTCTGAAGCACAGCGCTCAACAGCAATCGCAGCACTCAATTCTGCGCGCGCTGATGTAAAGTCAGCGGAAGCTTCATTCGTTCAGGTTGTTGGCACGCAACCGGATCGTCTTGCTGTCGCGCCTGCCGCTAAAAACCTGCCAAAGAGCCCAGATTCAGCCTATGCGAACGCGTTGAATATCCATCCGGGCATTCTGGCAACACAATATGCAGTTAACGCGCAGGGCTATAACGTTAAGGCCAAAGAAGGTGCTTTGTTGCCGACTGTTGGCTTGACCGCAAGCGCGAGCCACCTCGATACATATGCGGGTACGAATGCCGGTGATGGCAATTCGGCTTCTGTCGGTCTTGGCGTAAGCATTCCGATTTACACGGGTGGTCGTTCTTCGGCTCAGGTCCGTCAGGCTAAAGAACAGCTTGGCCAGGCACGTATCGAAGTGGATGTCATTCAGGATCAGGTGCGTCAGGCAATCGGTTCTGCATGGTCGCAGCTCGAATCTGCTCGTGCTTCTGTTAAGGCAAATCGTGATGGTATCTCCGCATCGCAGTTGGCGCTGGATGGTGTGATTGAAGAACGTAAAGTCGGTCAGCGTACAACGCTTGATGTGTTGAATGCGCAGAACAGTCTTGTCGATATTCAGATTGCGCTTGTTCAGGCGGAAGCCAACTCAATCGTCGCAAGTTATGCGCTTCTTGCTGCAAGCGGCCGTATGACGGCACAGGATATGCAGTTGCAGGTCGCGCAGTATAAGCCTGAAGAGCATTACAATGCCGTCAAGGACAAGTGGTTTGGTCTTCGTACGCCAGATGGTCGCTAATTGACCGGCTTAGAGTTTTTAAACGGCGCCATTGGCGCCGTTTTTGTTTGATTCGTGCGCCATGTATTAATTCTTAACAAAATGATAAAGCTGTGGGTTTGGAATACACTTGCCTGTGCAGGGATTCTCAAAGTGCCGCATGTCCGATACCCTTGATCCAATGATTCTCTGCCTGAGTATGTAATTGGCAATAAGGGAAAGACGGACAGCTATGGCACAAACATCGAGCGCAGCACGCGAACCGTCAATGGAAGAGATACTCGCCTCCATTCGTCGGATTATTGAAGACAGCGATGTGTCGCGTCATCCGATGCCTGCGGCGTCTGCTTTTCCAGCGCGTGGTGATGTAGCTAAGTTCCGGACACCTACACATATTCAGGATGCAACTCCAAAAGCAGAAGAAAAGCCCGCTTTGAAGCCCGTTGTCTTCAAGGAAGAACCAGTGTTGCGCGGAGCCGTCTCTGAGCCAGCTCTTGATGTGCCGGTTGCAGATGCGGAAATTGAAGAAGACGATGAAGATTTTTTCGTTCTGAATGCGCAGAACGATGATAATTTCAGCGAAGTTTCGGAAACTGTCGCTGAATTAGACAATGCTCCATCGCTTGAAACGCAGATTGCCAGCGAGTTGAATATAGCGCAGACTGAGCAAGTTACTGTCTTGCCAGCAGAAGCACCGGCTATTGCGAAGGAAGAGCCTGTTAACTTGAAACCAAGTAGCACAGATCATATTTTGTCTGAGGGTACAGAGCGCAAGGTGTCAGCTGCGTTTCAGGACTTAAACCACGCTGTTCACTTAGAACCGCGTCGTTCTTTCGATGATATTGCTTCTGAGATTCTCCGTCCCATGCTGCAAAATTGGCTTGATACCAATTTGCCGCCACTCGTCGAACGGCTTGTTCGTGAAGAAATCGAACGCGTGGTGCGTGGCGAACGCTGATAGACAAATACCAGATTGGACCATTTGACCCGTCTGTCTCGCAGGCGGGTTTTCACTTTTAGGGTGATTTGTTGGCGGTTAGTTGCTATTCAGCCGTCAATCAATTCATTCCGTATTCAGACCGGATAGTTCCATGCTTGAAAAGACTTATGACGCCGCGGCTGTTGAGCCGAAAATCGCTGAACGCTGGGAAGAGGCTGGCGCATTTAAAGCGGGTGCAGGTGCAAAGCCTGGCGCTGATCCATTCGCCGTTGTCATTCCTCCGCCGAACGTGACCGGATCGCTGCATATGGGCCACGCGCTCAACAATACGATTCAGGACATTATGGTCCGTTTTGAGCGTATGCGCGGCAAGAATGTTCTTTGGCAGCCGGGCATGGACCATGCAGGTATTGCGACGCAGATGGTTGTTGAACGTCAGCTTGCGGAGCGTCAGGAACCAAACCGTCACGCTATGGGCCGCGAAAAGTTCATTGAGCGCATCTGGCAGTGGAAGTCGGAATCGGGTGGCTTGATCTCTAATCAGCTTCGTCGCCTTGGTGCATCGTGCGACTGGTCGCGTGAGCGCTTCACCATGGATGAAGGTCTGTCGCGGGCGGTTCTCGAAGTCTTTGTGTCGCTTTATAAGCAGGGTTTGATTTATCGCGACAAGCGTCTGGTCAACTGGGATCCAAAGCTGCTGACTGCGATTTCGGACATTGAAGTCGAATCCCGTGAGATCAAGGGGCATCTTTGGCATCTGCGTTATCCGCTGGAAAACGTGCCTTTTGACCCTGAGAACCCGCATACCTTTATCGTTGTCGCTACAACGCGTCCTGAAACGATGCTGGGTGATACCGGCGTTGCGGTTAATCCGAAGGATGAGCGTTATCACGCATCCATTGGCAACAATATCGTGCTGCCGCTTGTTGGCCGCCGTATTCCGATTGTTGCCGATGATTATGCTGATCCAGAAGCAGGTTCGGGTGCGGTTAAAATCACGCCTGCGCATGACTTCAATGATTTTGAAGTCGGTAAGCGCAACGATCTGCGTGTAATCAATATCCTTACCCCTGAAGCGGCGATCACGCTGAAAAACAACGTTGATTTCCTTGAAGGTCTGGAACTCACACACGAGCTCACTGCGCTCATCAAAGAGTTTGAAGGACTGGATCGTTTCGCAGCTCGCAAGCGTCTTATCGAGACGCTTGAAGAGCAGGGCTATCTGGAAAAGATCGAAGATCACACACATGCGGTTCCGCATGGTGATCGCGGCGGCGTGCCGATTGAGCCATATTTGACCGATCAGTGGTATGTGAATGCTGCAGAACTCGCGAAGCCAGCCATGGCTGCGGTTCGTGATGGTCGCACACAGATCGTGCCAAAGAACTGGGAAAAGACCTATTTCGACTGGATGGAAAACATTCAGCCGTGGTGCGTTTCGCGTCAGCTCTGGTGGGGGCACCAGATTCCGGCATGGTATGGACCTGACGGCAAGTGGTTTGTTGAGAAGAGCGAAGAAGAAGCAAAAGATGCCGCTCTTGCGCATTACGGCGAAGAGGTTGCTCTGGAACGCGATACCGACGTTCTGGATACTTGGTTCTCGTCGGGTCTTTGGCCGTTCTCAACGCTGGGCTGGCCAGACAAGACACCAGAACTCGCAGCCTATTACCCAACCAGCGTTCTCGTTACGGGCTTTGACATCCTGTTCTTCTGGGTTGCCCGTATGATGATGATGGGCATGCATTTTATGGAAGAGATTCCGTTCCATACGGTTTATCTCCATGCGCTCGTGCGCGATAAGCACGGTGCGAAAATGTCCAAATCCAAGGGCAACGTTATCGATCCGCTGGAGCTGATGGATGAGTATGGCGCGGATGCGTTGCGCTTTACGCTTGCCATCATGGCTGCTCAGGGTCGCGACGTGAAGCTCGATCCTGCACGTATTGCTGGCTATCGTAACTTCGGAACCAAGCTTTGGAACGCGACACGCTTTGCCCAGATGAATGGCGTTAAGCTTGATCCGAACTTCAAGCCGGATGATGCCAAGCTTACGGTCAATCGCTGGATTCTCACGGAACTGACCAAGGCAACCCGCGCAGTGACTGATGGTATTGCGAACTACCGCTTCAACGAAGCGGCAGGTTCAGCCTATCGCTTTGTCTGGAACCAGTTCTGCGATTGGTATCTGGAACTGCTCAAGCCAATCTTTATGGGTGAAGACGAGGCGGCAAAGGCGGAAGCACAGGCAGCGGCGGCTTATTGTCTGGATGAGATCTACAAGATGCTTCATCCATTCATGCCATTCATGACCGAAGAGCTTTGGACGCTGACCGCAGGTGAGGGTACAAAGCGCGATAGCGTTCTGGCGCTGGCAGAGTGGCCGCAATTGTCGTTCGAAGACGAAGAATCTGCGACTGACATTAATTGGCTGGTTGATCTCGTCATGGGCGTTCGTTCTGTTCGTGCGGAAATGAATGTTCCAGCCGGTGCTGTGGCTCCTATCGTCGTTCTCGAAGCCAATACTGCAACGCTTGACCGCTTTACGCGCCACGATGCTGCAATTAAGCGTCTGGCGCGTGTGGAGTCGGTTTCCTTTGCTGAAGAGGCACCAAAGGGCTCTGCTCAGCTGGTCCATGGCGAAGCAACCATTTGCTTGCCTCTTGGCAGCTTGATTGACCTCAAAGCTGAAGCTGCTCGTATGGCCAAGGAAGCAGGCAAAATTGCTGCTGAAATGGAAAAGATCGATAAGAAGCTTTCAAATGAGAAGTTCGTAGCGAATGCGAAAGAAGAGGTCGTTCAGGCTGATCGTGAGCGTCTGGCCGAACTGAAAGAAGCAGCCGCCCGTGTAGCGACCGCTGAAGCACGTATTCGTGAAGCTGGATAATTAAAAACGGCTTCAGGTTTTGCGCGAATCATAAGCATCCGCTGGTTTCATCGGCGGATGCTTTATTTATTGGAGTTGTATTCGGATCGCGTTTTTTAGACTTTAGCGCTCATCGAACCAGCGTTTCGATTGTTTTTTGACGTTGTTGCGCTTTGGCAACAAGACGATAATTGGGCCGAAAAACGGCGAAAAACGGCTTAAATTTTGTGAAGTCAGCTTAGAAGTTTAGAAGTTTTAGAAATTGTACCTATCAATTTGGGATTTTCGTCATATCCATGTTTCGCTACCCAATCACACATAAATTAATGCACCTTGCGGGTTTAAACATTCCTGATTTACGTTTGCGTCAAAGTAAAAATTATCGGGATCGCTACATTGTGTTTGGGAGGACATTTTATGAAGGTTAAGAGCCTGAAAGTCGCGGGAATCGCTACCGCTTTGCTGGGGAGTGCGGTCAGCGCACATGCGGGTGGCTTCGAGCGCAGTTCGCAGGATTTTGATATTCTGTTTGAGCAGGGTACTGTCATTGATACGACAGGCACATTTGTATCGCCGCAGCGTAAATTGAAGAATATACGTGGTTCCGCGGTGGGAACGTTACCCGCACCTTATGGAACTGGTGGTATAAATCCAGTTACGAACCAGCCATATTCGACAGAAGTCGATGAGGCTAAAGGTTATTGGGTGCCCAAGTTTTCGGCTAAAGTCGATCTGACCGATGATTTGGCATGCTCCGCCCAATATCGTCAACCGTGGGGCATTCATACGGACGTCGGTACTGATACAGTTCGAATGTACACGGCGATTGAGCAGAAAATTTCATCAAACGATTATGGTTTGAACTGTTCATACCGTTTTTCAGCGGGTGAAAAAGGCTTCTTTCGAATTCTTGGTGGTGTGAGCTATCAGGAATTGAAGGGTGAACAGACGCGTATGATTCCCGGGATCAGTCCGCTTAATAACCCGACTAACTTCCCATTTCCTGGCGAGCGTCGCATTGCTTCACTTGATGTAGAAGACAAAGCTGTCGGCTGGCGCCTTGGTGCTGCCTATGAACTCCCTGAATATGCAATTCGAGCGAGTTTAGTTTACCAGTCAGAAGTAAAATACAATTTGTCGGGCTCTATCGACAACCTCGCCGTAAATCCTTTTACCAATCAGGCTATTTCCATTCCGGTTGAAAGTGATGTCGCGACACCGCAATCTGTAGAGCTTAAGCTCCAGACAGGCATAGCGCCTGATTGGCTGGCTTTTGGTTCGATTAAATGGACGGACTGGTCGAGTATTGAACGTGTTTCATTCAATGCTTCCACCAATGTTCAAGTTGTACCAGGTAGGGTGGTTCCCAAGGGAGCAAACATTACCAATTTGAATATGTACTATCAGGACGGCTGGACAGTGAGTGGCGGTATTGGTCACAAGTTCAACGAGCAATGGTCGGCGGCGGGAACCGTGACTTGGGATCGTGGCACCACCACAGGTCTTACATCACAAACCGATATCTGGCTGTTTGGCCTCGGTACCAATTATAAGGCGACCGATAATTTCGAAGTTCGCCTGGCTGGTGCGGCAGGTTGGCTGACGTCTGGCGAAATGGATGACACGGTTATCAATGGTGTGGCAAATCCTAGTGGTTCTAAAGGCGACTTTGGCAATGACTTCATTGGCGCATTGTCTCTAACTGCTAAAGTCAAATTTTGATCTCTGCATTGTAAAAGAAAAGCCCGGCATTGCCGGGCTTTTTTGTTTTGAAAGCAAACTACTTTTCAAGGCGAGCCAGCAGGGATGACGTGTCCCATCGACCGCCGCCAAGCTTCTGAACTTCCTTATAAAACTGGTCGACAAGAGCCGTCACGGGCAATGATGCGCCGTTTCTATTGGCTTCATCGAGGCAGATACCGAGGTCCTTGCGCATCCAGTCGACGGCAAAGCCGAACTCATATTTGCTTTCATTCATAGTGCCGTGGCGATTTTCCATCTGCCATGAGCCTGCAGCGCCCTTGGAAATAACACCGATCAGCTTTTCGATATCTAGGCCAGCTTTCTTGCCAAAATGAATGCCTTCAGAAAGTCCCTGTACCAGACCGGCGATGCAGATTTGGTTGACCATTTTTGCAAGCTGACCCGAACCAACAGGCCCCATCAGGCCGACTGAACGGGCGTAAGCTTCAATGATTGGCTTTGCGCGTTCAAAAACGTCTTCGTTTGCACCAACCATAACTGTGAGCACACCATTTTCAGCGCCGGCTTGTCCGCCCGAAACCGGGGCATCAATGAAATGAAAACCACGCTTTTCAGCTTCGGCATCGAGCTCACGTGCAACTTCTGCTGAAGCAGTTGTGTTATCGATGAATATGGCATCTCTTTTCATCGTTGAGAAAGCGCCATCCTGCCCCGTTGTCACCTGCCGCAGGTCATCGTCATTGCCTACGCAGCAGAAGATAAAGTCAGCATCACGCGCAGCTTCTGCCGGTGTCGCAGCATGATTGCCACCGAATTGTTCAGCCCATTTGACAGCTTTCGCAATTGTGCGATTGAAGACGGTGACATCATAGCCACCTTTTACTTTCAGATGGCCAGCCATTGGATAGCCCATCACGCCGAGGCCGAGAAAAGCCACTTTAATTGCTGTCATTGTCGGATACCTCCAGAGGGAATTTTTGAATGCCTAGAAACACGTAATGTGGCGTCATCACTAGGTGAGGGGTGTCATGACGGCTTTGCGATAAGCATCGCGTTGCGTCAGGCGCTGATACCATTCTTCAAAATGGGGCAAAGAAGGGCGCGTCATCGGAAATTCGAACCATGCATAGGCATAGCAGCCAAGCGGTATATCACCGATGCCAAAAGCCTCGCCTGAGAGCCACGGTTGAGTGGAAAGCGTTTCTTCCGCAATTTGGAACGAGCGTGTAAGCCCATCAATGCCGCGCTGCAAAATCGCCGGATCACGCTTGTCTTCAGGCAAGCGGATCAGATGCATGATGATGTCACGAAAATCGTTGTAAAGCGTCGTTGAAGCCCAATCCATCCACTTTTCGGCTTGGGCTCGCTGCGCAGGGTTTTCGATCCATAACCCACCATTGGGGTTGCTTGCCGCCAGATAACGCACGATGACGTTTGATTCCCAGAGTGTGGTTTCACCATCCTCCAAAAGCGGAATGAGACCATTGGGATTGCGGGATAGAAAATCGGTATTCTGCAACCCGCCAAACTGCCCGCCGACGTCGATCTGTTCATATGCGAGACCAAGTTCTTCGGCTGCCCAAAGCGCCTTTTTTACGTTGGTTGAATTAATTCGACCCCAGATTTTTAGCATTTTTGGCCTGTCATCTTATTACGGAACTGCGTTCATAACGCTTTAAAGCATGTCGCAACTTATCGTATTCAATCGACACGCTTTATCTCTTTGTTTTTACGCATGTCGTTATCGGAAAACCGGTTCCCACTTTTCCGCGACATGCTTTAGATCAGGCGTGCATTTAAAGCAGATCGCCCCCGGTGGCTGCAAGGCTACCGGGGGCGATTAGTTTTCTTTTATTCTTTAATTTAGCGGACCAAATGTCTGGTTAATCGTCTTTCGAGGAAATCCCAGATGTGTCGCAAACACTCGACGATGAGCAAGTAGATAACCGCTGCCCAGATATAGGTCTGGAAGTCGAAGGTTCGTGAATAAGCGCGGCGTGTTTCGCCCATCAGGTCGAGAACCGTGATGATTGCAACGATTGCCGATCCCTTGATCATCAGAATGATTTCATTACCGTAAGGGCGAAGTGCAACAATCAAAGCTTGTGGAAGAATGACTTTCCAGAAGGTGACACGCTTTGAAATGCCAAGGGCTGCAGCACCTTCCCACTGTCCGAGTGCCACACTTTGAATAGCGCCACGCAGGATTTCTGCCTGATAAGCAGCCGTGTTGAGCGAGAAGGCAAGGATAGCACAGTTCCAAGCATCACGGAAAAACACCCATAGACCGATGCTTTCGAGGAAAGGTCTGAACGTACCAAAACCGTAATAGATCAGGAAGGTTTGAGCCAGAAGCGGTGTGCCACGGAAGAAGTAGACATAACCAAATGCCAGACCGCGCAGGAAGCGGTTCTTAGACATTCGCGCGGCAGTGATTGGGAGCGACAGGATCGCACCGATCACGATAGAAATTGCAACCAGTTGCAGTGTGACCAGAAGGCCGGACCAGTAACGCGGCCCATAGGTTTCAAACAGATCAACACGCCACGTATTGTAGAGATAGATGGCAAGACCCGCAAAGAGCAACGCCCATACCGCAACAATGATATGTCCGGCTATTCTGAGACGCGTCCACTTGCGTTCAACTGGCGGCGGAGCAAGAACCTCTGAAATGGTTTCACTCATAATCAGGCTCCTCGCGACGCGTTGTTACCAGCATCCGCCCAGCGAGCGATACGGTTGATGAAGTAGGAGGAGATGATCGCAAGAACCAGATAGAGCAGACATGCGACGCCAAAAAATAGGAATGGTTCTTTCGTGACACGCGCCGCAATTGAGGTCTGACGCAGAATGTCAGAGAGCGTAATGACCGAGACCAGTGATGTGTCTTTCAACAGTACGAGCCAGAGATTGGCCAGACCCGGCAAAGCGATCTTGATGAGCTGCGGCAGGATGACCTTGCGCATGGTCTGCCAATGCGAAAGACCAACCGCATAGCCGCCTTCATATTGTCCACGCGGAATGGCACGGAAGGCCGAGAGGAAGACTTCACTCGAATAGGATGAGAAAACAAAACCCAACGCGATCATGCCGGCGACAAAGGCATTAATCTCGATTTTCGCACTGATTTCAAAAAATGCGAGTGCCTGCTGCAGCAACAGCGATGCACCGAAATAGACCAGAAACAGTGTGAGAAGTTCGGGCAGTCCACGAAAAATGGTTGTGTAAATATTGCTTGCAAGTCGCATGGACGGTTCTGAGGATTGCTTTCCGATCGCGACCAGAAATCCCAGAATTAATCCTAGCGGTAATGTAGCCAGAGCAAGCGAAATGGTGACGAGAAGTCCCCAGGCGATGCTTCGGCCCCATCCTTCTGGACCAAAGCTCAATAAGGTGGCGTAATGTTCCATGCGCCTAATCTCTTCCCTTGGATCTGTTTGCTACGCCTGTTTTAAAGTCGCGGCTTCGCGCCTTTTACAGATCTTGAAATTTATGAACAGTCCAAATAGTCGCGCCGGTTTACTTGGGAGTAAACCGGCGCATAAAAGTTAAATTATCTTAGTTTTCTGCACCATAGGCATCGAAATCAAAGTATTTGTCGTTGATTTCTTTGTACTTGCCGTTGGTACGGATTGCCTTGATTGCCTCGTTGAACTTTTCGATAAGCTCAGGGCGGCCCTTCTTGAAAGCAACGCCTGCACCCGGACCGTGAATTTCAATCACAGGCGGGAAGGTGCCAACCATCTTACAGCAAGCGCCATCTGGCGACTTGAGCCATTCAGCCAAGGTCACGCTGTCGTCATTGACGGCATCAAGACGACCGTTTGCCAGATCAAGACGATATTCTTCAGCAGTCGGATAGGCTTTGATCGTGCTGTCGGTGAAGGTCTTTTCAGAATAGTTGGAATGCGTGGTCGAAACCTGTACGCCAACTGTCTTGCCTGCGAGATCTTCCTTGGTCACGCCTTTGATATCAGTGTCCTTAGGAGCAGCAACACCGGGAGGTGTGTTGTAATATTTGTTCGAGAAATCGACCTGCTTCTTGCGTTCGTCAGTAATCGACATGGATGCGATGAAGGCATCGAACTTGCCGGACTGAAGGGCAGGGATCGCGCCGTCCCACTCTTGCGTAACGAATTCACATTCGGCTTTCATTTCGTCGCAAAGCGCCTTGGCGATATCAACGTCAAAGCCGGAAAGTGTGCCATCTGGCTTGATGAAGTTGAATGGAGGGTAAGCACCTTCCGTACCGATTTTAAGCTTCAGGGGTTCCTGAGCATTGGCGATACCGGCGGTCATGCTGCCGAGTGTGATTGCAAGTGCTGCTACGGATGTTGCTGCAGCGATACGCTGAATAACGCGCATTCTTAGTCCTCTCGTTTCGTTGTGGCTGGTTCCCTGATTCTTTTTCTGGTTCAGCCGCTTAAAGGATGCTGTTGACATGTTTTATCATTAGCAAGTCTGACAGTGATCCCTCATTCACTACACATAGATGCTGGACACAACAACGCGCAATATTTTTTCTTGAACATGCCCAATCATCTACCCAGAAGCTGATATTCCCACCAATTCCGGGTGGATTGCAAGATGGTCCGCGTAATTTAATTGTGCATGCAATATAGCTATTTAAAAGGGAATTTTGCGTTGTATGGTGGTAATTCCAATTTTAGCACTGCGAAATGTGAAAAAATAAGAGAAATCCTCACATCTTCATGACTTGCTGAACGAAGTCTGCAATATCGGCAATCGCGTCCAAATTAAACACGGGTAATTTCGCGTCGTGGTTGATGTGATCGCTGGCGATAGCAACGATGGTTGGGTCGTCGTCCGAAAGGGCCGGCCCAGTGTGTCCACCCGTGCGTCGCAGCTCAATTTTGTAATGAGATTCGCGTTTATAGCCTTCTACGAGAATCAGATCGCAAGGCGAGAGTTTTGCGACAATCTCTTCCAGTGAAGGCTCTTCTTCACCCAGATTTTCATGCATGATCGCATAACGCGCAGATGAGACGATTGCCACTTCACCCGCACCAGCGTTTCTGTGGCGCCACGAATCCGTGCCGACGTGATCAATGTCGAAGTTGTGGTGCGCGTGTTTCACGGTTGAAATCTTGAAGCCGCGCTCGGTAAATTCTTGCACAAGCTTTTCAGTGAGCGTCGTTTTACCTGAGTTTTTCCAACCTGTAATGCCGAATATTTTTTTGGTACCAATGTTTGCTTCGGTCATTGCAGCGCCTCATAGAGCTTTCTTGCGTTTTTCAGGTCTTCGGCTGTGTTGATGTTGAAAAATGCATCGTAGGTTTCGGTAGTTTTCGGCAATGCCTGAAGCGGGAAATCAACTGTCTCAAATCCGATGGTTCGTGCAAAAGCCAGTACGCTAGCCTTTTCAGTATGTTCCAGCCACGCGTTTAATGGCTGCAGGAGATTTGGCTTCCAAAGGCCGAAAATTGGATGAATCTGGCCCTTGGAACTTGCCATCACAATGCGTGCGCCGGTTTTTTGTTGGCGTTCATAAAGACGGTCCATCAGGTCGGACGGAATGAAAGGGCAGTCGCCGGTAACACTAAGCACGAATGAAAATACGCGCGCGTACTCGAATGCAGTCTTAAGGCCAATAAGCGGGCCGCCATAATGCGATTGAACATCGGCAATTATCGGTAAGCTCAAGTCAGGAAGGTCACTCTTGTCGGTGTTTGTATTGATAAACAGGTGATCGACCTGTGGTGAAAGCCGAGCGGCCACCTGCTCCAGAATTGACTTTGAGCCAAGAAATTGAAGGAATTTATCACCAGCAATGCCATCTGCACGCATGCGGCTGGATTGTCCTCCCGCAATAATAGCGCCTGCGATGTGCATTGCTTTAGGCATTAAATAGTTCCCAGCTTGCGTAATTTCTGTTCGCGTTTTTTACGGATGTTTTCGCGATAGACCATGTAAATTCCACTTCCTACCACAAGAACCGATCCGGCGATTGTATAGGAATCTGGTGCCTGATTGAAAACGACGGTGCTCAGCATTATCGCCCACAGCAGGCTCGAATAACGGAATGGCGATACAAATGAGATTTCACCTTCCCGCATGGCCATGATGATGAAGTGATAGCCAACCAGCAAAAGCCCCGCCGCTAAAGCCATCAGAAGCACAGGTCCGGCACTAACAGGTTGCCAACCGCCCATTGGCTCTATCAGCGCGCCGCCCGTAATCATTATGGATCCGGCGGTGAGTGTCGAGAGATAAAGCGTTGGGATATTGGCTGGAATCCGCCGCGTTGCAATATCGCGCATGGCTGTGAAGCATACGCTGGATAAGAGAACGCCAACCACTGCAAGATTTGTAGCGCTGTCTGCACCGGGGCGGATAATAATGATGACTCCGATAAGCCCTATCGAGATACACATCCATCGCTGCCAGCCGACTTTTTCATTTAGAAATAGCACTGCGCCGAGCGTCACAACGAGCGGCGTTACCTGAAAAACTGCTGAACAGAATGCCTGAGAAAGGTGGCCGAGTGAGTAGATATAAGTGATTGTCGCCAAAACCTCGCCCAGCACACGAAGCATCGTCATTGGATCGAGTGAGAGGTTGCGAAACGCTCCGTTGCGCCATGCCAGCAAGCCGATGGCTATCGTGGCAAATATTCCACGAAGAAACATATACTGACCGCTGTTCATATGGACGAGCAAATATTTAGTTATGGAATCGCCGATGGTAAACGTACCCATGGCGAGAAGCATAAACATGCTTGCACGAAAGTTTGCTGACTGCGGCACAATATGAAATCCGGTTTATGGTTCCATATCGCTAGCTTATCGTTTGGATTCGGTCCAATCGATACTTGTTGTGAACTTATTCAAATTATTTATCCGCCAGTAAGGCTCATATGACGCGCAACTGCTGGCCGGTTGTGGTCGCGATCAATAATGAAATCATGGCCTTTGGGCTTGCGTGAGATTGCCTCATCAATCGCATCATTGAGCACGCCGTCGCTTTCGCTCGCACGCACCGCCGCACGCAGATCAGCCTCATCATTCTGACCGAGACACATATAAAGCATGCCCGTGCAGGTAAGACGCACGCGATTGCAACTCTCACAGAAATTATGCGTCAGCGGAGTAATGAAGCCCAGACGACCACCCGTTTCCCTAATCGTGACATAACGGGCAGGTCCACCAGTTCGATATGGAATATCGGTTAGCGTGAATTGCTGGCTTAGGTCAGCACGAAGCTTTGACAGCGGAAGATATTGATCTGTCCGGTCAACTTCGATTTCGCCCATGGGCATCGTTTCAATAAGCGTCATATCCATGTCTCGGTCATGCGCCCAGCGGATCAGCTCTGGTATTTCAAACTCATTGAATTCTTTGAGTGCAACCGCATTGATTTTTACACGGATACCGGCTTTTTGCGCCGCATCAATTCCTTCGATAACCCGATTAACATCGCCCCAGCGGGTGATGGTGCGAAACTTATCCGGATCAAGCGTATCAATAGAAACATTAATGCGCTTCACACCGCAATCAGCCAGTTCCTCTGCATAGCGGGCAAGCTGCGAACCATTGGTGGTGAGTGTCAGCTCATCCAATGCGCCAGTTTCCAAATGCCTCGAAAGACCGCGAATGAGGTGCATGATATTTTTGCGGACCAGCGGCTCACCGCCAGTCAGACGCAACTTGCGCACGCCCTTAGCAATAAAAGCGCTACAAATGCGGTCAAGTTCCTCGAGTGTGAGCAGGTCTTTCTTCGGCAGAAAAGTCATATGCTCTGCCATGCAATATGTGCAGCGGAAATCGCAACGATCGGTAACAGAAACACGCAAATAAGTTACAGCTCGTCCAAACGGATCGATCATCGGTCCATTCGGAGAAACATCAGGCAGTTGAAATAGCCGTTGCGTAATATTTGCCATATGTTCCCATGTTTCGCGAAGTTTGCTCGCTATTTATGAATAGAGATAGTTTTCCTCGTCCACTTTGTCCAGTTTGTGTTCAATCAAACCACCTTCAACAAAATGCGAATAATAAGAATAGACGCTAATGGACGGTATGTTTATTGAAGAAACATACGCTTTCGAAGCGACGGAGAATGATTATGAGCGATGTCTGGCCCACTGAACTGCGTGTCTCAAAGGATCGTAAGCTTTTGACGGTGGCTTTTGAAGGTAACGAACGCTTTGAACTGACGGCAGAATTGTTGCGCGTTTTGTCGCCTTCTGCAGAAGTGCAGGGCCATTCGCCGGAACAACGCGTGACCGTTGGCGGCAAACGCAATGTCGAAATCATGCGCATGGACCCTGTGGGCAATTATGCCGTCCGCATCACCTTTGACGACATGCACGATACAGGCCTGTTCTCGTGGAATTATCTCCATAAGCTTGGCACAGAGAAAGAAACGCTCTGGCAGACCTATCTGGATGAGCTGGCCGAAAAAGGCCTGAAACGCGATCCACGATAAAGAGAAGGGCGATCTTGATCAGATCGCCCTTTGTTTTTAGCCTAGATTGAGTTCTTTGAAGAAGTCATTGCCCTTGTCGTCAATGACGATGAAGGCAGGGAAATCAACCACTTCAATGCGCCAGATGGCTTCCATGCCGAGCTCTGGATATTCAACGACTTCAACTTTTTTGATACAATCCTGAGCAAGACGGGCGGCTGGTCCGCCAATGGAACCCAGATAAAAGCCACCATGCTTGCCGCAAGCTTCGCGAACTTGTCGCGAGCGATTGCCTTTTGCCAGCATTACCATTGACCCGCCGAATGACTGGAACTGATCGACATAAGAATCCATACGGCCAGCCGTTGTTGGGCCGAACGAACCTGATGCATATCCGGTCGGCGTTTTGGCCGGTCCAGCATAATAGATAGGATGGTTCTTGAAATAATCCGGCATGGATTCGCCATTTTCTAGACGTTCGCGAATTTTCGCATGCGCCAGATCGCGTGCGACGATAATCGACCCTGTCAGCGAAAGCTGGGTTTTGACCGGATGTTTCGACAGTTCCTTCAGAATATCTTCCATCGGCTGATTGAGGTCGATTTTGACCACATGCGATGACAGTTTTTCCTCGTCAATCTCTGGCATGTATTGGGCTGGATTGGTTTCGAGCTGCTCAAGGAAAATACCGTCTTTGGTGATCTTGCCCTTCGCTTGACGATCGGCTGAGCAGGAAACGCCAAGGCCGATAGGCAGGGACGCACCATGACGGGGCAGGCGGATAACGCGCACGTCATGGCAGAAATATTTGCCGCCAAACTGCGCGCCTACACCGAGCGACTGCGTCAGCTTGTGAATTTCCGCTTCCATTTCAAGGTCACGGAACGCATGGCCGGTTTCCGACCCCTCGGTGGGGAGTTCATCAAGATAGCGCGTAGACGCGAGCTTGACGGTCTTAAGGTTCATTTCGGCAGATGTGCCGCCGATAACGATTGCCAGATGATAAGGCGGGCAGGCGGCTGTGCCGAGGCTAAGGATTTTATCTTTCAGAAACTCGATCAGCCGATCATGTGTCAGCAGTGAAGGTGTTCCCTGAAACAGAAACGTCTTATTTGCCGAACCGCCACCTTTGGCAACAAACAGGAATTTGTAAGCGTCTTCGCCTTCTTCATAGATGTCGATCTGAGCAGGCAAATTGTTCTTGGTATTTTTTTCCTCGAACATCGACAGAGGTGCGAGCTGCGAATAGCGCAGGTTTTTCTTGTTATAAGCATCAAGAACGCCAGCGCCGAGCGCATCAGCATCGCCACCTTCGGTCCAGACGCGACGGCCCTTTTTGCCCATAATGATCGCTGTGCCGGTATCCTGACACATAGGCAGCACGCCACCAGCCGCAATATTGGCGTTCTTCAGAAGATCATAAGCGACGAAGCGGTCGTTATCAGTGGCTTCAGGGTCTTTCGTGATATTTGCAAGCTGTTGCAAATGACCAGGACGCAGCAGGTGATTAATGTCTGCAAAGGCAGCTTCCGACAGAATGCGCAGGCCTTCCGCGTCAACGCTCAGAATTTCCTGTCCCTTAAATGTATCAACTGAAACATAGTCGGAGGTCAGTTTGCGATAAGGGGTCTTGTCTTCGCCCATCGGGAAAAGATCGGCGGCGCTTGCTTCTGCCATTGTGGTACCTCGCTTGCTTGCCCGTAGATAAACTGTCGGGCTTTTAACGCGATGCGGGATGAAATCCACTGCGGCACTTTGCGCAGCTTGGCAGAAAGCAACGTCCGAAACTGTATTCGAGAAATCGCTTTTCAAGAAAATTTGATAGCGTCAGCCAAAAAAAATTGGGAGATTACGTTAACGTTAAAAGATTCTATACGAGATTCATCAATTCTATGGGCAAAGATTGACGCGGCCTCGCTCAAAAGCAGTCGCACTGAATTGGCGGTTGGAATGCAGTTCTCCAGAGAGTTTTATCGCGACACGAATAATCATCGCACAAGCGGTCCTTATGTTCGCAGTGCATTGGCGGTCGTGTTGGCAGCGTCGACACTCTTCTCGACCACACAGGCACAGGCCGCAAATTCTTTGCTGGAGCTTTTCCAACAGCGTCGTCAACAACAGGCTCAGCCAGTTCAGCCCCCTGTTCAGGCCGTGCCTGTGGCGCCTGTGCAGAACAGCACAAAGACCGTTTCGGTGCCGCGCTCAGTCGTGCCACCAGCGCAGCGTGTGACCGTAAAGGGTCCGCAGATTTACAATTACAAGCCGGATGCACTGATCAAAGTTGATTTCAGCGCTTTGGATATGCAGGTAACCGCTGCTGTAGAACCTTCGTCGGTCGATCCGTTGACATTGGGCATGTCACCAATTGGCCCGGTTAAGGGAGCTGACGAAACGCAGGGCGAATTGGCTTTCGATGCAGCTTCTGATTATCTCAAGACGACGGATGTTCAGGCTGAAAAGCAGATTGCAGACGCGATTGTCAGCTTTTATTCGCAGCAGCGTAGTTTTATCTGGTCTGCTGATAGCAAGGCACTTGATAAAGCGCGTGATGTTGCCGCTTTCTTCGCCCAGTCTGATGAAGATGGTCTCAATCCGGAAGAATATGCAGTTGCTATTCCCGGCGATCATTTCGACGCGGTGCAGCTTGCAGAACGTCAGCAGAAGCTTGCTGATTTTGAAATAAAAATGTCGGCGCGCGCTTTACGTTATGCAATCGATGCAGGTGAAGGGCGAATTGTTGCCGACAGGCTGAGTGGCTTTTATGATCTTCCGCGAAACCGTGTTGATCCAAAAGCCGTTCTTGAAAAACTTGCCGCCGAAAGCGACCCTGTCGCTTATCTAAAGAGCTTCCAGCCAAATAACGAAGCTTATGCCACGTTAAAGCGTGAACTTGCCAACACACAAGCGCCATCCAGAGAGCCAATCCGAATTTCGCTCGATAAGGCTATTCGTCCCGGTGATACTAATGATGAGCTTGGTAAAGTCGTGGCTCTTATTACGCGTCACGCACCTGAAAAATACATGAACGAGCATCGTGATGTGTTGCAGGCGCATGCCGATGCAAGCATCTATGATCCTGAACTTGCAGCAGCCATCAAGGACTATCAGAAACTATCCGGCAGCACGCCGGATGGCATCATTGGCAAGAACACGATTGCTGCCCTTCAGGGTGAGCAGAGTTCGGTGAAGCGTGATCGTATTTTGTATTCGATGGAGCGCCTTCGCTGGCTGCCACATGATTTTGGTTCGCGCTATGTGATGGTCAATCAGCCGTCGTATCGTGCCGAATACTTTGAAGACGGCAAAGAAAAACTGGCGATGAATGTTGTGATCGGTTCGCCAACACATCAGACCTATTTCTTTTATAACAAAGTTCAGACCGTTGTTTTCAATCCTTCATGGGGTGTGCCGCGTTCAATTATTCTGAATGAAATGCTGCCAAAGGTCATGCGTGATACCAGCTATCTCGACCGCAATGGCTATGAAGTCTATGTCGGCGGCAAGAAGGTTTCGGCGAGCGCGGTTAACTGGAATGCTGTTGCCGCAGGTAAGGCGCATGTCGGCATCCGCCAGAAGCCAAGCCTCGACAATGCTTTGGGCGAATTGAAAATCCTGTTCCCGAATGCGCATGACATTTATATGCATGACACACCGGCGAAGGCTTATTTCAGCCGTGACATGCGTGCGCTGAGCCATGGCTGTATTCGCCTTGAACGCCCGCGTGATATGGCAGCTGCCGTGCTCGGTAAGCAGGTTGATGAACTTGGCAAATATTTCGGCAAGGATGAGCGTGGCATCAAAGTTGCCAATCCCGTGCCGGTCTACATCGCTTATTTCACCGCCTGGCCGGATGCGGGCGGCAAGGTACGGTTTTATAACGACGTTTATGATCGCGATTCAGGAATGCAGAAGGCATCTGACAAAACCGCCGAAGCGCGATTGGCCGCGCTTTAAATAGTTTTGCATGCTATGCGATTTATAAAAAAAGGCGGGCATTTTGCCCGCCTTTTGGTTTAGTTCTGAATGTAACACGCTTTATCTTGACCGCGTGCTGGATCACCGAATGTGCGGTTGTCGCATCGCACGCCATCACGGACTACGCGTTCTACAAAACGACCTTTCGTACCGTAACGCACGGTTTTGCGGCCATAAAAATCACAGAAACCGTTTTCTTTTGCGCATCGCTGCCAGTCACCGCGCCTATCATCACGACGGTCGTCGCGCCAGTCGTTCCGGCGGTCATCGCGGCGGTCGTCCCGCCTGTCTTCATAGCGTTCACGGACAACAAAAGAGCATGTTTTACTTTTGCCGGGTGCAGGATCGCCAAAAACTTGATTCGAGCAACGAACTTCTGGTCGGTCTACAAACATTGAAGTGGCTTGCCCATTAGCACCATAAACTACTTCAGTGGGGTAAGGTAATTGGCAAATACCCTTTTCCGAAGCGCAGCGCTGCAAACGCGCTGCTTCTGCGGGCGCTGGAGCAAACATATACATGGATGCTAAGAATGCTGAAGCGCCAGCAATCAGGCTGAGTTTGTTAGACAGAAAAGCTGTCATGGTGAACACCATTGTTTGAGCGTTAATATGATAATTCTATAAGCCTCAGACATTGAATATAGAATGAACGGCGTTCCACGTCTTTAATGATCTTAATGTGATGCATTTGTCGTTTATTTGAGCGGAAAGCTCATAAATTAGCGGTGTCGCAGTTTCCTTTTTCCAGTGAATCCGCAAGAGTGCGCTCTGATGTTTCTCGTCAGCAAGGTCGTATGAAAATGCATGGTGAATATAAAGTCCACGGTGGCAAGCTGGTTGTTATTGATCTGGAGGTTCAGGATGAAAAACTGAGCCAGGTCCAGGTCGCAGGCGACTTTTTCTTAGAACCGGCAGAAGCACTTGACGATATTCGTAATGCTTTGAACGGATTGCCAGCAACCGCATCTGCCGAAGAAATCGCTGATGCTGTGCGCAAAGGACTGCGTCCTGATGCTTTCATGATCGGCTTTAGTCCTGAAGCTGTTGCGATTGCAGTTCGTCGTGCGCTTGGTGTTGCACGAACATGGCGCGACTATGAATGGCAGATTATCGATATTCCGCCGCTGACGCCGACAATGCATCTGGCTGTCGATGAAGTTCTGGCGCGTGAAGTTGCTGCCGGACGTCGTGCACCCACTTTGCGTTTCTGGGAATGGGAACGCCCTTCGATTATCATCGGTGCTTTCCAGTCGCTGCGTAACGAAGTCGACATGGAAGCGACTAAAGAAATGGGCGTCGAGACAGTACGCCGTGTCACGGGCGGCGGTGCCATGTTTGTCGAGCCGGGCAACTCGATTACGTATTCGCTTTATGCGCCGGGTGAACTGGTCCGTGATATGAGCTTTGCCGACTCTTACGCATTTCTGGATGAATGGGTGCTGAAAGCGCTTAATTCTCTGGGCATTGACGCATTCTATAAACCGCTCAATGATATTTCGAGCTCAAAAGGCAAGATTGGTGGAGCCGCACAAAAGCGCTACTCAGGCGGGACCGTCCTGCATCATGTCACAATGGCTTATGACATGGATGCGGAGAAGATGCTCAAAGTGCTGCGCATCGGCCGCGAGAAGCTTTCAGACAAAGGGACTGCCAGTGCAGCCAAGCGCGTTGATCCAGTTCGCAGCCAGACTGGCTTGCCGCGCCGTGAGGTTATTGACCGCATGAAGGATATGTTTGTATCGCTGAACGGTGGTGTAAGCGGAGCGATCACTCCCGAGGAGCTTGTTGCCGCAGAAAAGCTTGTTGAAGAAAAATTCGCAACCAAAGAATGGCTGCACCATATTCCGTAATGGATCTAATTGCCATTGTGTCCGTGACAGCGCGGGCAAGCCGTGTCATAGGGAGGCCAAGTTTTCACAAGGCCTCCCTCGACCATGATCCGCATCGATAATATCAGCAAGTCTAACAGCCATCGTATTCTCTTCATCGAATCTTCTGCTGCGTTGAATCGCGGCGAGAAGATTGGTCTCGTTGGGCCAAATGGTGCGGGTAAAACCACGCTTTTCCGTATGGTTACCGGCGAGGAGCTGCCCGACGAAGGCCAGGTCAATGTCGAAAAAGGCGTGACAATCGGCTATTTCAACCAGAATGTTGGTGAAATGGGCGGACGTTCTGCTGTTGCCGAAGTTATGGACGGGGCAGGGCCAGTCAGTGCCGTTGCAGCCGAACTGCGCGAACTCGAAAGTGCTATGTGTGATCCTGATCGTCTCGATGAGATGGATGCAATCATCGAGCGCTATGGCGAGGTGCAAGCGCGTTATGAAGAACTTGACGGCTATGGTTTGGACGGCCGTGCGCGTGAAGTGCTTGCTGGTCTTAGTTTTAGTCAGGAAATGATGGACGGTGATGTCGGAAAACTGTCCGGCGGCTGGAAAATGCGTGTGGCGCTTGCCCGCATTCTTCTGATGCGCCCTGATGTTATGCTGCTCGACGAACCAAGCAACCACCTTGATCTCGAAAGCCTGATCTGGCTCGAATCCTTTCTCAAGAACTATGATGGCGCATTGCTGATGACCTCGCATGATCGCGAGTTCATGAACCGTATCGTGACTAAAATTATTGAAATCGACGGCGGTTCGCTCACAAGCTACTCCGGCGATTATGCATTCTATGAAGGTCAGCGCGCGCTCAATGAAAAGCAGCAGCAGGCGCAGTTTGAACGCCAGCAGGCTATGCTTGCCAAGGAAATCAAATTCATCGAACGCTTCAAAGCACGCGCATCCCATGCATCGCAGGTGCAGAGCCGTGTGAAAAAGCTTGAGAAAATCGACCGCGTGGAGCCGCCACGTCGTCGCCAGACGGTAGCTTTCGACTTTTTGCCTGCGCCACGATCCGGCGAAGATGTTGTCAGCCTCAAGGGTGTGAACAAGTCTTATGGCAGCCGCACGATTTATGACGGATTGGACTTTATGGTCCGCCGCCGTGAGCGCTGGTGCATCATGGGCGTCAACGGCGCTGGCAAGTCAACGCTTCTTAAGCTGGTTACTGGTACGACGGAGCCTGATCAGGGTGTCGTCAATCTTGGTGCCAGCGTAAAACTTGGCTATTTCGCGCAGCACGCCATGGATATTCTGGATGGTGACAGCACCATTCTCGAATGGCTGGAACAGCGTTTCCCGAAAGCCGGCCAAGCGCCTTTGCGTGCACTTGCTGGCTGCTTTGGTTTTTCTGGCGATGATATTGAAAAGAAATGCCGCGTTCTTTCCGGTGGTGAAAAAGCCCGTCTGGTGATGGCGGCTATGCTGTTTGATCCGCCAAACTTCCTCGTACTTGATGAGCCGACGAACCATCTGGATCTCGACACCAAGGAAATGCTTATCAAGGCGCTTTCAGCTTATGAAGGCACCATGCTTTTTGTATCGCATGATCGCCGCTTTTTGTCCGCACTTTCCAACCGTGTGCTCGAACTCACGCCCGATGGCATTCACCAATATGGTGGTGGCTATACAGAATATGTTGAAAGCACCGGGCAGGAAGCACCGGGTCTGCATGTTGGATAAGAGAAAGGCGGGCTAAATGCCCGCCTGACTAAATTTACCGGCAGCGAGCCGTGTAAATGTGGCCCTTGCTATTGCGGTACTGGCAATTTCCATTGCGAAGGTTGCGCACCAGCAAGCCGCCTACAGCACCGGCACCAGCGCCGATAAGTGCGCCGCGGCCACCACCGGCAATTCCGCCAATTGCAGCACCTGCTACTGTGCCAATGCTGACGTCTTTTTCAGTTGAAGTACATCCCGAGATAGCCATCAAAGCAATCAGGCAAATTCCAATTTTACGCATTTTCCGTCCCTTTATGTTGCCGATCAACAATGATGAGCTAGTTAAGGGCAGATTGCCAGCTGTCAATGAAATACTACTAAAAACTTGCAGCTAGTTGAAACTAATTGCTCAGCGATAGTAATTTGCGATGATTTTGAAATAGTATCAAATGCACGAATGAAAGCGGATAGATTGAGCGACCTCAAATAAGCGCGGTTTCGAGGTCGGTTTTGTGCGGTGTTATCAATTTCTGCCGATTGATAGTCTGATCAACGCGACAGGCGTTGTTTGATCAAACGAACCCATGTGTTGTTGAACATGACTGCTCCAATGATAAAGGCTACCACGCCGAGAGCAATCATACCCCACGCGATGCCCTGATCACCAAATTGTTGGTAGAGCCAGCCAGAATGCTCAACGGCTTGCGCTGGTTTCCCAAGACGAAATGCGCCCTGAACAAAGGCACCCACGCCGACAATTAATAACATGATGCTTCTAATCATTTTCACAAATTACCGGTCTTGGATTTTATAAATCCAGATGATGTGAAGGTTTTTTATGATGAGTTTTGGCGCACCCGACTGGATTCGAACCAGTGACCTCTGCCTTCGGAGGGCAGGGTACCCATCTCAAATTATTGATTTTTAATAATATTTTCTAATGAATTGCACTCAAAATACCCTGTATGTTCTCGTTAAGTTCATGTTTTTAGGTGCAAGTGAACCACTGGTCACTGTCTGATTCAGAAGTCTAACGCTGATGCCGCTTTGCGTAAATAGTCTGGCGAGAAGCGTGCATATACCTTGAATGTTACCGCTGTGGATGAATGACCCAAGTATTGCGCAATTTCGTCCATTGATACGCCGGCTTCGGCCATCCATACGGCCGCACTATGCCGCAAATCGTGAGGCACAACATCTTTCAAACCAGCTCGATGCACAGCTCCGGCGAATCCTTTTTTGATATCCAGTACACGTTCACCGCCATATTCCACGACATATGGCGACTGCCTCGCCTTGTATGCAGTTCGTAACGCTTCCAGTGAGATATCCGTCATAGGGACCACTGCACGTCCTTTGCGATTCTTGTCGCCGACAATTCCAAGCTTGATCAGCTTACGATCAAAATCCACCCGATCCCACGTAAGCTGTAGAATTGCCGTCTTGCGAGCGGCGGTCGTGAGAGCCAACACGCAGAACAAATGCATGTGAGGCGAAGCGCAGCCAGCTAACAGCTGCTTAAATTCAGGCTTGGTGAGATACCTGTCTCGGGGAGGCGGAGCCGAAGGAGCTTCGAACCGCGCGCCGGTTACGCCGCGCCAATTCAAGGCTTGCCGAATGACGTTTATCTCTTTGAGCACAGTCGCCTCTTTTCGACCTGCCAAATAGCGAGCTTGCGCGTATTCCGAACAAATATCTTCGGTGATTTGATCGGGCCTGAGATGTGCGAACTGTTCTTCAGCTTGCTTCCAAGCGAACCTAAGCCGGTCAGGATCGGCGATTTTCCCATCCTTTGCATCGATGTATGCAGCGACTATGTCGCCGACGAGAGATCCCGGCGGCGCTGTAAAGTCTCGCTTGAAGTCTGCTAGGCGACGTTCGGCCTCATCACAATCAGAGGTGCGGAGGCTGCGGCGTTGGGTTGATTTTCCGTCATACCAGACGGCGTACCATTTCCCGCGGAACAGTTTTTGTCGGATATCTTGGGGCATTCGTATTCCAATACAGCTTCATAAGGGACGCGATAAAGCCTGCCGACACGGAATGACGGCAGTCGGTTCTTATTGACCAAGTCTCGTATGTGCTGCGGACTGCATTGCCACCTTAATGCCAACGTTTCTGGAGTGAATGCGATATTATCATTTGAATGTTGTGATGTCATCACTCCCCGCCTTTCAGGGCTTGGCGACCGGCTTCCGTGATCGTGTAATAGCCCAATTTATCCTTGCGATCTGATAGCAGTCCGTTGCTCCGCAATATTTCGACGGTTCGATAATGCTGCCCGAAACCTAGAACTCCGCCTGACCGATCCGCCGCTGTCAACGCTCGCTTTTGTGCCGCTGTCAGCTTCATTCGCTCTGCTCCCCTAGTGGCACGAGAAGCATTTTCTCGATCCGATAACCACGTTTGCGCAATGTTTCCCATCCGCCTGTCCGCATATGTTCGTCAGCCCAAGCAGTAACTTCCCGTCGCCGGGACCGAGCGCTTGGAACAATGGGCCAATTGCCGGGAGCTATCATCACAAAAGCCTTGGCCTGCTGTGTTTTCAGTTCCTTATTCGCCATGGCCCAAGCCCTCATAATAGTGATCTACGAAGTAGTTCACGTAAGGAGTGGTTGCCTCTGGAAAGAGCCGGTACAGACCGATACAGACGGCAGCGATGATGAACGCAATGAGCGCATAGTTTGTGATTTTGTTCTTCATAGCTTGCTGCCCTCCTTTGCGCGCAAGATGGCGATGCAGAGGGCGATGGCTGGTGATGCCGCCTGCACGCTGATGCAATCATCTGTGTCAGGTTGGTATAGGTACATGAAACCGTTGTCGTCTTTGCCCCAATCCCACCCCGGCAACACCCTCTCAGCCAGCGCGATAGCCGCGTCTACAGAGGCGGTGTAGGCGTTGTAGAGAAATGGCTTGTCGCAAAGAACTTCGCTAAACGGTAATCCGAAATAGGCGTGTATCTGACGATCCACCTCCCTATCAGCCCCGTCCAGCTTGGATAGTCTGTCAATGATGGTCATGGCAAAGGCTCCCACTTCCATTTTCCGTTGCCCATAATAACAAGCCGGTTGTACTGCGGGTAAAAGACGATATTCATCCAGAGAGCGAACCACTTCATGGCTTGGCCTCCAAGGCGGCACGGGCAATAATCATAACATTTCGCATTGTTCCGCCTCTTTTTGCCTTCGTTGAGTTTTTCCCAACTAGGTTTATATTTTCAAAGGTGGCGCATTTATTGGCTATACTTTCCAATGCCTCTCTTGCTGCCGCGAGTTGGGTTTCGAGGGCTTGCAGCGAAACATCCCGTTCAGCAATCTTCAGTTCGTAGTCAATAGCGCCATCGCAAAGCTTGGCGATAGCCGCTTCCTCCAACGCCTGCGCACGCGGGGATGGTTCATTCAGAGCAACCATCATGTCGTAACAGCCGTTGATGATAATGTTTCGATCATCGGCACTTACTATAGACGACACGCCGTCACTGTGGCGGTTTCCTGCAAGCCTCGATAGAGCTTTCGTGAGGTCTGAGGTTGGCGCCTGTTCACTGACCAACATAACGCACCTCATCACCCACTACGACGGCCCGACCTGTTGCCGCCAGACGGCCAGCAACGGGCAGGGGAATTCCAGCACTTCCAAGGGAAGTCCGGCCTATGCGCTGCGGGCCTAGCCGCAACGCGTTGAGGTATGCAGCGTCAATGCTACTGCCCTGTCTGTCTGGGGAGCGTGTGTCCATCACGCCGCCCTCCGCTGGAGAGGACGGCGATTGTCGTTAGCCGGACGCATGCGGCGCATACGGATCTTCTCGCCCGTTTTGCGCGACACGTCATATGCAATGTCTTTGATCTTTGCGGCAGTCGCCGGGTCGCTCACGCGATACCAACGGGCAATCGAAAGGATTGCTGCTGCTGTGGTGCCCTGAGCAATGAACTCGTCAGCGGTAAGGATATGCGTGTGTCTGTTAGACATGAATAAGTGCTCCTCGTGTGGTTTTGGTAAGCGTGACGACCCGTGGCGTGAAAACGCGCGGATCGTCGATGATTGGGAAATCCTGGGGCGCTCCGCCCCGTCGCTATCTTTCGCGATAAATCATGTGACGCCGAGACCCACAGCGCCAACCGTCACAAAGAAACCAATGACAACCGTCATCTCAACGGCTTCGCGCGCTGCGTATCGTATCCAAGGCATGGGGCGAGCGTGCTTTTTTGCGCGGTAATCCGGGCGCCGCATCGGCTCATCGCTGCCTGCGCGCGCAGCTTCAGTGTGAAGTTCAGGTTCCATATCGGTGAGCATTTCCAGCAAGGCGCGGTTCATGCTGCGCTCCTTTGAGGCTCGACATTGTCATTGGCGACCGGCGCAAGGCGATAATATCCTTGCGGTTCAACACCGCGCTGACGTTTTGGAATCGTCCAGCCGTAAATAGGCAAAACCTTGCGGAGATAATGAATCTGGACAAGTACGGTCTGGTGCGCGTTCTCTGGCCCGCCGTTCGGGTCAAGCTGGTAAACATTATCGACCAGGTCGTTGATAAACATACGGCGGGGGTGAACGGAAGCAAGGGCTTCCACGATGGCTCGCTGCCCTCTTGGAAGGGGTGCATCCTGCAGAGCAATGGATGGGCTGGACATACTACGCAGCCTCCGCCAGCTCGGGGTCTCCGCTCGTGACAGCCTCAACGCTGGCACCGGCCTCGCGGAGTTCGGCGAGAAAGACATCATGGTTAGACGAAGCAATTGCGCCACTCGTCTGGAAGACTTCAAAAGTTTCACCCGGGCAGAGCTTGGCGAGGCGCGTTGCCTCAGCCAGTGCTTGCTCAAACGAGCCGTGCTCATAAGGCAGGGTAGTGGCTACACTGACGCGGCCGGTTAGTTTGCCGCGGCGGAATACAAAGAATCCGCCGCCGATTACTTCGTTCTTGCGAGGTGCTGGCGATCTTCTTCTTCTCGGTGAAACTGACGTCATAATTGGTACTCCTCGTGTTTGGTTGGTTCAGCAGATCAAGCTGGTGAGGCTGTCTTCGTGCTGTTCTGTCACCTTTATATGCTTATCAGTCACCACATGTCAACATGAACGATGACAAAAACACATCAATGAAATTCACAGGGTTAACCAAGTATGAATAATGTTCTTGAAATGTTCTCAGTATGATGGAATCATAATTCCAGTGTTAAGGGTGTGAGGTGTCATGGATCCGCTGTTTGTCGTTCAAGGATTTACTGCGTGCAGGTGGGGTGTGATTCCCGACGCTCCGATCCAGGTTGATACGGAAGATCACGCTTTGAGGCTGGCTCATCGCTTGTCGTGCGAAAAGCCGGCCGTCCTTGCTTTATATCGATGGAATAATGAGACGCAGATCATTGCAGCTATCGGCCGTGTACCTGATAGCGCGCTTGAGGCTGTAGTTAATGGCTAGTGTTTAACGGGTGTTGTACTTGCCAACGACGCGATGACAGACGGGCCAATCCGCTCGAAATTCCTTGAATTCCTTATGCGGGTTGTACTGTTCCAACATCCATTCTCGGTCATTGAAGCCGACGAGTCGCTTAATGATCGCTTCGTTCTCGTCCATTGCGCTTGTGTGATAAAGAATTACGTCTTCATCGCGAACTGGCGGCAAATTAGGATTTACGAGCGCTGTTTCGCCCGGACGATAGGCAGGAACCATCGATTCCCCGGACAATAGAAGGCCGTAACCACCCTTAACGCCCTGCAGGACCGCAGGCATTTTCATATAGCTGATTGGATCAAAGGTGATGATGACGTGTCCATCACCGCCTTTCGCTGCGGCGTAAACAGGCAGGCCGCGTTCTTGGCTTACAAGCTGATCGCCGGGGATAGGCGCCGGTGTAAACGTATCAGCAATAGGCTTAGCTGATGTCGCGGCCATCTCGCCATTACCAAAGGCAAGCCAATCTTCATTCAGATCCAGCGCGCGAGCCAAACGGGCGACAAACTCAACGCTCGCGCCGCGTTTCCCGCCTTCCAAAAGACTAATCGACGACTTGTCGCGCCCAATAAGAGCCGCAAGGTCAGCCTGACTCATTCCTTTAAGGTCACGCGCCGAACGAAGGCGCTGCGCGAAATCTTTGTCCATGATGTGCTTTTCGCATATTGTTGTGAAAATGTAACGTGCGAAAATGTCACCACATGTTGACATAGATGCGAATCTGTCATATATAGGTGTCATCAACCGGCGCAAAAGACGCTGGGCAGTTCGAAGGAGGGTCTACTTCATGATGCCAGAGAACATCCTCCCAAGGATATCGGCACTCAATAGATAGAAGCCGCGCTGACGCGCAATTGAAACTGAGGAGAGAGCAAATGACCAATACCGCCGACAGAAGCGAACCGGCTCTCATTGAAGTGCCGCCGTAGGATCAATAGGGACGCTGCTGACCTGAATAGGGTCAGTGGCGCTTTCGGCATTACTATATGTCGAGAGATTTATAGGACGGCGTTGTGAGCCGGCACCACCCGCTGCTCCGCCGTCCTCGTAATACCCCGGCTTACACGAGGAGGGCTTGCGCCACTTCTACACCGGGGGTTCCTTCGCGAGTACCACCCCGCGCAGGACAACAGATGGCTTCACCAAGGCCATTTGTCAACCAACACCACACACGAGGAGCTCATGAAAGACTATGAAACCATAGAAGAAGTGCATCGTATGCACGAGGTGGGCGCTAATCCGACTGAAATCGGAAATGCGCTTAGCCTACCCAGATCGACCGTAGCGTCAATTCTGCGTCGACCAATTCCTAAATCTACTGCAGACCGCATCGTTGTGCGGTGTGTTTCGAACGGTGGATGGTCCACGGCCAATCACTGCGTCAGTTATATCGCTATGCCACGCATCCGTGCGCTGGAAGCCGCGAACGACAACTTCGAACAGCCGGGCGCAATCGCAGCCTGAGCCACGATGGCCCGCATGTGCCGGCCACAGATCAACCTCCTGACAGGAGGAATATCAATGAAATCCCATAACTTGCGTGAGCCCCACAAGGCTTACCAAACAAAATTCACGCGAACTGGTGAGCGGGACAGGACGAACCGCAAGCCTTATCGATCGGCCGCGCAGAAGCTGCATGCCCGCGACACAGCCGTCCTTAAAGACGGTCGGTATGTTTCTAACGCACCTGCGTCGTTAAGCAGAACGAAGCGGGGTGCAGCGTGACTTGCGACTGCGGCGACTGCTGGGATCTGCCCGGCTCAATTGTGACCCACAAGCTGACAGGCTGGAAGGGCATCATCATCGGCGACCGAGACGGATGCATGTTCCTCACGGTGCGGTTCTGGATACCAGGCACTGGCCTTGGGACGATCGAGGTTTCGCGCTTCGAAGTTGAACCACCGGCCAGTGATGGCGACGACGGTGGCGGCGCTGAGGTCGGAACAGAAGAAGACAATGTCATTCCAGTCGATTTCACCAAGGGCGTGAAGCTGACCAAAAACACCAAAACACGAGGAGTAGCTTGATGGGTAAATTTAAAGTTGGAGATAAGGTTAGAAGCCTTGTGACGCAGATCGACGTTCGCGCAGGCGGACTTTACGAGGTGAAGGCCGTCGATGATGCTAACGTTTGGGTCATCGATGACATTGGCGACGAGTTTTACTTGACGTCAGATGAGTTTGAAATTCTGCCCGTTGCTGCGCAGACGTTTAAGGTCGGTGATCGGGTGCGCGTGATCAAAACCGATCTATTTCGACAGGGAACGCGCGTCGGTGACATTGGCTTTGTGACGATGTCAACTGAGGATTCAGTGCGTTTTGATTTACATCATGAAACTGATGGGGTGATTAGCCAACTCGCCATCGACCCTTGGAAGCGCATCGAACCGGCCCCTTTCAAAATCGAAGCAGGCAAATACTACCGCACGCGTGACGGCCGTAAGGTTGGGCCAATGATGGCACGAAATAATCATTCATATGCATTTGCTGCTGATATCGCCGGTGATATTGGGATCCGCATCTTTCAGAAAGACGGTGTTCACGGCTCACGATGGATAGGCAATGAGCCAAATCTCGACCTCATCGCCGAATGGATCGACGAGCCTGTCAAAGCAACTGCACCGTTCCCGTTCATTCTACGGAATCTTGAATTCACGGTCGCGCCTATTGCAAAACCCGCCATCGTTGCGCTGATTGAAAACGGCCAGCCAAAGCCGTCAACAGCTCCATATGTTCATGCAAATGAAACGTTCGCCGCAAAGGAAGCCGCGCGTCTCGCCGGTATCCATAAAGGCAAGGAGTTTGGCGTTTACGTGCTGACGCAGAAAGTGAGTGAGGCTGCACCATCCTATAAGCACGAATGGCAACGGTTCGCTGCTAAGGGCGAGAGGGTTTCAGCGATCAAAGAGCTTCGATCTGTAACTGGCCTCGGATTGAGGGCGGCAAAGGACGCCGTCGAACACTGGATCGCTCACGACGAGCCGTACTCGCGCATCGCCGCCTAACCAGAAAATCCCACAGATAAACCAACCAGCCCCGCTGAAATCCCGGCGGGGAATGAGGAGGTATTATGCTCAGATCTGGTAATGAGGGCGGCGGAAATAAAACCGCTGAGACCAAACCACAAATCATCATCCTTCACGAAACAGTGCTCCAATCTTGGCTGCGTGATGCAAGCACGTTTGCATTGTTTCTCGGGTTGATTGGCATCGGGTTACTATTGCAGAGCGTAGCGTTGCAATGGGTCGGCGCCATTATCGGGATGCTCTGCCTTGCAACCATTAAAATATCTAAGCGGTTGTCGTTCGACGGCGCTCGTAAATACATTGACGAGATGGAGGCCAGCCTATGATCCCCTTCAAAGACTACGTCGTCGAATACGACCGCATCTTGTCCAGCGAAACGACGCTGGGCCTTGGTGATCGCTTCGTCATGGGACTGGCAGTGGTCGCGGCTTTAGCTCTAGCCATCGGCTTTTACTCATGGGTGCTGTCGTGACCTACCCATGGTTCCCCACGCTGGCCACATCGGCGCCAGTTTGGCTGATTGGATCGCTCATCCTGCTAGCCATGATGGTCGGATTGAGGCTCGCATGAACGCATTAGCTCTAATCGGCGGCCTGGTCTTGTGCGGCATCATTGCGGTCGGCGTTGCTCAGATCATCATCAAAACCACCACCAAACCAACCACGAGGAGAAGATAATGCGTATTCTCGCAGCTATTTTCGGATTTTTTGCATTCATCATCACGCTGACAGTTGTTTTCGGCTCCTGGTACACAATTGACCAAGGCGAACGAGGGGTTCTGCTGCGCAACGGCGCTCTCGTGGGCACTGCTCAACCTGGTCTCGGTTTCAAAACACCTTGGATCGAAGAAGTGGTGAAGGTCTCAGTCCAGTCGCGAGCCCAGCTCTACAAGGAAGTGCCGGCCTACTCGAAAGACCAGCAATCAGCGGTTCTTTCCCTGTCGGTCAATTATCGAATTCCCGCCGACAAGGTGACTGAAGTCTACAGCGTCTACGGCGGCGAGGATGGTCTCTTGTCTCGGCTTGTCGACCGACGAGTGAATGAAGACCTCAAAACCGTATTCGGCCAGTTCACAGCAGTAGCCGCTATTCAGGACCGCTCCCGCCTTAATCTTGAAGTCGCTTCTGCGATTCAGAGTTCGGTGAAAGGCCCCGTCATCATCGATAGCGTGCAGATTGAAAATATCGACTTCTCAGATGCTTACGAGGCCAGCATCGAGCAACGAATGCTTGCCGAGGTAGAGGTGCAGAAGCTCCGCCAGAACGCGGAACGTGAAAAGGTCCAAGCAGAAATCACGGTCACACAGGCAAAGGCCAACGCTGACGCGGTACGTGCAAAAGCGAATGCAGAAGCCGAAGCAATCCGGATTAAGGGTGATGCAGAAGCGACTTCGATCAAGGCACGCGGCGATGCACTTCGCGAAAATCCCGGCCTTGTGGCTCTGACGCAAGCTGAAAAGTGGAATGGCCAGTTGCCAACCACGATGCTGCCGGGCGGCTCAGTGCCGATGCTGCAGCTCCGATAAGAAAACTTGGCGGGGTTCGCTCCGCCACACCACCACCGACCAACCACACACGAGGAGTCACTTATGGCTATCAGCCTATCAAGCCTCAAATCGACTAAGAGAAACGACCCGCCAGTCATGCTATTGTATGGCGTCGACGGCATCGGCAAGACCAGCCTTGCTGCTGAGTTTCCAGATCCGATCTATCTCGCCACACAAGGCGAGCGCCCACCGTCTGACGTTGAAATGGCAACGCCAGGCACAATTGAAAGCTTTGACGACTTGCTCAACATTATTGGCGAACTGCTGACCGTTGAGCACGATCGGCGCACCGTCATTATCGATAGCGCGGACGGCCTCGAACCGCTTGTCTGGGCGGCAACCTGTGCCCGCCTCGGCATCAACAGCATTGAGGAGGCGGGGTTCGGTAAAGGCTACGTGGAAGCTGACACCGAATGGAATGAGCTTATGTCGGCACTGTCGGCGCTCTCTCAAGCTGGCATTTATGTGGTTATACTCGCCCATCCCGAGATTGTCCGCTTCGACAGCCCGACGACAGACCCTTATTCGAGGTACCAGCCGAAACTGCACAAGCGCGCAAATGCACTTGTTCGCGAAAAGTCTGACGTTGTGGCATTCATGAATTATCGCGTTTCGATCAAGGAAAAGGAAGTCGCGCGCCAGACAAAGGTCGCCCACGCAGAGGGTGGCAAAGAGCGCCAGATTCATCTGAATGAAGGTGCGGGCTTCAACGCCAAGAACCGGTATTCGATGCCCGACGCCGTTCCATACCGTAAAGGGCAGGGCTTCACCGAGCTGGCGAAATACTGGCCGGTCACGCTGCAGGAGGCTGCATGATGGGTGTTCAATCTGAGAAATTTCTAAATACCGTTCGAGGCAAAGTTCTTGTCGGACACGCAACATCACAGGAGATCCTGAAGGTGTTTGAGCATTTGGACGCTCTGGAAAATTTTCTTGATGACCGCGACGGAGACGATGCCTTCGGCACCGAAGGGTGGCGTCATGCAATCGGTATCCCATCCTAACCACACCACCAACACGAGGAACTAAGACATGGCGAGACTTGGAACGGCGTTTGACGCCACCCAACACGACACGACGCAGTCGGATTACTCCGAGCTGCCGAACGGTACATACAAGATGGAAATCGAAGCGGCCGACGTGGTGCCGACTTCGACCGGCAGCGGCACCATCCTGAAAACAACGCTCAAGGTGCTAGAGCCTGCGGAATACGCTGATCGAAAGCTGTTCAACAACTACAACATCGAGAACAAGAATCCGCAGGCGCAGGAGATCGGCCAGCGTCAGTTCGCCAGCCTTTGCCGCGCACTCGAAATGTCTTCCGTCGAAGACACCGACGATCTGCTTTTCAAGTCGTTCACGGTTCGCGTTGCGCTCGGCAAGCCTTCAAAGGACGGCCAGTATCCGGCGCGCGCTGAGATCAAGAAGTACTTTTTCCCCGACGAAAACAACGTGCCTGAGCCGAGCATTGACGCTCAGCAGCCTGCGGCGGCAGCGCAGCGACCAGCCAATGACAATCGTCCTGCAGCGGCAAATAACAACAAGCCAGCGCAGCCTGCAAAAGCCGCTGGCAGCCGTCCTTGGTCTAAGTAAGCACCAACAAGCTGCCAGTGCTTTCGCGCCGGTGGCTCCGCAAGAGTGAGGGAAGAATGAATTACGAATACAACGTTGAAGAAGCTACAGAATACCTGTCGACCGGCGGAATAGGCGAAGTTATCGGGTTGACTGATATTGCGCGGCAGAACCTACAGCAGAAGGTTCAAGTCGACACCGATATGGCAATGGCGCTTTGTCTGCTTGCTGATGAAGCATTGAAGGCGCGGAAGGAGAAGGCATGATTGCTGATCCACAGCGATTTTATCGACTTCTTCGCGACATTAATAAGGAAATAGAACTCCTGCGCGCGGAGGGTTACAAAGTCATGTCGAAGTCGGATGAACACGACGACTTGGAATCGGTTTCCCGTCTATTCTTGGCGTTATTTTACGAAATACGTCCCTAAACGACGAGGAAAACCAACCACGGCGCGGTCACCAGCCGCGCCTACCACCAACACGAGGAGAAACCCATGCGGGTAACGCTTGACCGAGCGCAGCTGGCGCACGCCTTGTCGACCGTCACGAAGGCAGTTGAAGCCAGAACGACAATTCCCATTCTTGGCAACGTGCTCTTGTCCGCGGACAAAGGACAGCTGAGCATCACCGGTACAAATCTTGATCTGGAAATCAGCACCAGCTTGCCGGTTCTGGATAGCCAGGACGGCAGTGTTACAGTTGCAGGTAAGCTGCTTGCGGACATTGCCAAGAAGGCAACCGGCGACGTTAACTTGGAAGCAGACGGCAGTCATCTGGTCGTTAAATCTGGCAAGAGTCGTTTCAAGCTGGATACGCTGCCAGCTGCTGACTTCCCGTCCTTCAATCACGGAAGCTTTGACACCACGATCGATATTGATCTCGCTTCACTCGTGCAAGAGGTGCAGTTTGCTGTCAGCACCGAAGAAACCCGCTATTATCTCTGCGGTGTCTTTCTAGAAGCCAAGGACGGCCATATCGTTGCCACGGCGACAGACGGGCATCGTCTCGCATCGACACGCATTGAGCAGGAAGCCACGTTTGCTCCCGTTATTTTGCCGAACAAGCTACTGTCATTGCTGCCGACAGGCGTCGTGTCAGTTTCGCTGTCGTCAAACAAGGTCATGGTTGAGAGCGGTTCGACTGTCATTGTGTCGAAACTCGTCGACGGCACATATCCAGATTACGAGCGAGTCATTCCAAAGCCATCGGAGCGTGTCGCTACCCTGTCGGCTAAAGCACTGCGCGAAGCTGTCGGCCGCACGTCAGTTATCGCCAGCGAGCGTGGGCGCGCTGTGCGCTTCTCGTTTGCTTCGGATGCTCTCACGCTGAACGTCGCTAATCCGGATCGCGGCGATGCAACTGAGGAAATGGAGGTCAACTTCAGCAGCGAACCTCTGACGATCGGCTTTAACGGTCAGTATGTCACGGACCTTATGGCGGCGTTTGGCGCTGATGAAATCACCATGTCGATGGCTGACTCTGGTTCACCTGCGCTGATCACGTCGGCGAGCAGGCCGGGATACAGTTGCGTGCTTATGCCGATGCGGGTTTAGGCCGATGAAAAGCACCTTTGCGATATTCAAGCAGGTTTCACCCGAAACAGACCGGCCATTTCGGATCATTGAAACTTACCTAACATCGGAGGGGATGCGTTCGCGCATCTGCTCTGGCGCGTTCTCCACGATCGATACGGCTCAAGGTTGGGTGGCTCAGTTAGAAACCGGTTCGGCTTAATGGTTGCTCTCCCCAAACCTCAATCTACAACCGTCGGCGCGATCTACGCTGCTTACGAGGCCCAGGCGAAATCCTGGGACTCGTGGGGCATCAGCGTGGGCGAGGCTGGCACAGAATGCGACAGGGCGCTTTGGTACGCTTTCAGGTGGGCATCGGCCCACGAGGTGCATAGCGGCCGTCAGCTGCGCTTGTTTGAAACGGGTAACATCGAAGAAGACCGGCTTGTTGCAGATCTCGAGAGCATCGGCGTCGACGTCTACGGGCAGCAAGACAAGATCCGGCTCGTGTCTGGCTTCGTGCGCGGCAAGTGCGACGGTAAGGCAATGAATGTGCCTGAAGCGTCGAAGACAGAACACCTGTTAGAGTTTAAATCGAGCAATGCCAAGGGCTTCGCGCTAATTGTTAAGGATGGATGCCAGAAAGCAAAACCGTTGCACTATGCGCAGTGCCAGCTTGGAATGCATGCCTTCGGTTTGAGCCGGTGCTTATACCTCGTCTCATGCAAGGACAGCGACAGTCTACATTCCGAGCGCATCGAATACGATCTGGAGTTCTGCTTACGGCTTGTCGCCCGCTGCGAACGCATCGTGTTTTCGGACATGCCTCCGAGCAGGATTAGCGAAAACCCGGAGTTCTTTGGATGCATGTTCTGCAAGCACAAAGCGGTCTGTCACCACGATGCGCAGCCGCGAGTGAACTGCCGAACTTGCCTTCATGCTCAGCCTGAAAGCGGCGGTGATTGCCATATCTCATGCGCACGATGGGCAAAGCCGTTGTCGATCGACGAACAGCGCGACGGCTGCCCAACGCATTTGTATCTGCCGGGCATGGTGAATGGTGAGCAGATCGACGTGGACGAGGACGCCGAGACGATCACTTACAGGATGAAGTCGGGAGAGGTTTGGACCGACGGAGAGGGAAGGAAGGCGGCGTGAGCGTAAAAATCAATCATGACCTAGTCGGTCAGACCGTAAGTGTCCGTAAGGTTGGCGACAAGCAAGCATTCATCGGCATCGTTGCAGAAGCCTGGTTCTGGAAAGTGAAAGATGAACCGGGCGTCACCTATTTCAATGTCATCGATCCAACTGATGGGACCATGTGGAATCGTGATGCGGACGAAATCAGAGCAATTGAGAATATCGCGGAGGCAGCTTGATGCAAAAACCAACCAAGGAACGTTTTCTGGAGAATATCGCCAGCCACACAATGGAGGTGCGGTGTAATAGCGGCACGCATAGACACCTGACATTCTCTAACGATGGTTCGTCAGTATATAAGTTTCACATCACAACATGGCCCGGCTACTTGGCGACATCTGGCGATATGGGTTCGTTTATGTTCTCGCGACTTCCAGATATGTTTGAGTTTTTTCGCGGTGAACATATCAACCTTGGGTACTGGTCTGAAAAGCTTACAGCTCATGAGAAACACGGCGGTCACACGTCATATAGTGAAGATCTGTTCGTTGAAGCTCTGAAGAGCGATTTTGAAGGTTGGTACTTTGAAAGCGAAGACGACCGGGCAAAGGCATGGGATGCGATAACCGATGATTGTGATGGTCTAACTGACCGCAGCAGCAACGCTCAAGATGCCATTCAGTCTGCCATGGATTGGACCTGCCCAGTATCAGAGAATTCGTTTCAAGATTTCTGGGAACACCGGGTCGACGACTACAGCTATCATTTCACTTGGTGCTGCTACGCCATCCAATGGGCAATTCAACAATATGACGCCCGTTTTACAGCTGCGAACGACAACAAACCTAACGAAAGCATTGAAAAGGCAGCATAATGCTCCAGCTACGCGCATACCAGTCAGAAGCAATAGACGCCGTATTCGACTATTGGCAAGAGGAGGCAGGCAATCCGCTTGTTGATCTTGCGACCGGCTGCGGCAAGTCTTTGGTTATGGCGTCTTTGATCCAGCGCCTCGTTGAAGGCTGGCCTGATATGCGCGTGATGGTCGTTACGCACGTCGCAGAGCTTATAGAGCAGAATTATCTGGAATTGCTGGGCGTATGGCCATTTGCGCCTGCAGGTATCTATTCGGCTGGTCTTGGCCGTCGTGACGCGCGCAGTCAGATTGTGTTTGCAGGCATTCAGACGGTTCACAATAAGGCTCAGCAAATCGGACATGTCGACGTCCTTATGGTCGACGAGTGCCACCTGATTCCGATCAACAGCAACACGATGTATCGCAAGTTCATCGATGCTCTGCTCGAGATCAATCCGGACATGAAAATCCTCGGCCTGACTGCCACGCCTTACCGTCTCGACAGCGGTCGTTTGGATGAGGGCGCAGATCGTCTGTTTGATCAGATCGTCTACACCTACGGCGTTGCTGATGGTATCCGCGACGGCTTCCTTGCTCCGCTGACGAGCAAGCCAACGGCTACAGAATATGACGTCAAAGGCGTCGGGCGGCTTGGGGGCGACTACAAGCAGCGAGCACTGGAAGAAGCAATCAATCGTACTGACCTTAATGACGCGGTAGTTTCTGAGATCATTGCTAAGGGTGCCGATCGTCGTTCGTGGCTTTGCTTCTGTGCCGGCGTGAAAGCTGCCATGGACGTGCGTGACGTGTTCAGATCCCGCGGCATTACGTGCGAAGCCGTAACAGGCGATACACCGAAGGAAGAACGCCGCCGCATCCTTGAGGACTTCAAAGCATACCGCATCCAGTGCGTTACGAACAATTCAGTTCTTACAACAGGATTCAATCATAAGGGTGTTGATTTAATTGCATTTATGCGCCCGACTTTGTCTTTGAGTTTATATGTCCAAATGGCTGGCCGTGGCACTCGCCCGCTTTATAGAGCAGGTGCGCCGCTGGATACGGTAGAGGAGCGTCTGACAGCTATCGCGGCAGGCCCTAAACGTAATTGCCTCGTTCTGGACTTCGCGAAGCTCGTTGATCGGCACGGCCCTGTCGACATGGTGGAGCCAAAAGCTCCAAGTGCTGGCAATGGCGAGCCGCCAATCAAGATCTGCCCGACAGTGCCAGACGATAACGGGACGGTCGGTTGCGGTGAGAAGGTGCATATCTCGCTGATGAAATGCCCATGCTGCGGATATGACTTCCCTCCTAATGAGGATGAGAAGCTTACTCGGCAAGCCGCCGACGTTCCGATTGTCAGCACCGCCGAAGCTGAATGGCGCAAGGTGACGGGCAGAACGTTTCACTTTCACGAAGGCAAGGGAGACAAGCCGCCTTCGGTCAAGTGCAGCTACATCGCAGGTTTTACGCAGATCAATGAATGGCTTTGCCCGCAGCATACTGGTTTTGCACAAACCAAGGCGCATCGATGGTGGACGCAGCACGGAGGCCAGCGGCCGTTTCCAAAGACGGTTATGGAATGGCTCGAACGCCAGCGCGAGTTGCTAACAACCGACGAAATCAGCGTCGTACCGAACGGCAAATATTGGAATGTGAAAGACGTGCGGGCTGGAGACGTAGCAGATAACGACAACGTTCCAGAGCCTGCAAATGACAATGTGTCAGTTGGGCTATCGGAGCTTCTAGACGACGAGATTCCGTTCTAGCTCCAAAAACAAGAAAGCCCGCTTCGCTGGGAGGAGGAGTGCGAAGCGGGCTGATCTTGAAAGCGCGGCTAAAGGGAGGAGGAGTGCCACGCTTCGGGTTCAGTCTCTGGGAGGAGGAGTGAGACCGAACAACCCGAAGATAGGTAACTGGTGTGATGATTACAATGGGCAATGTCGCACATCAGTTATGCATCGAATGCATGGCCCTAAAAATGGAAAACCGCCCGGCAGCGCCGAAGCGCGCGCAGGCGGTCTTATCCTCCCAGACGAGGACCGTTTAGCAGTATTGGTTTAGTAAAGCAATAAGTACCGCAAAGTACATAAACCAACAAGATTTGTATGATTATAAATGTGCTTGCTAAAAGTTGGAGGGACGTGAATTTTTTTGCAGAATAGCTGTTGCACCGACTGACGACCCGACCACAATGACCATTACCCGGCCTTACCAGCCAACCACACGAGGAGCAAAAATGAAAAATCCAGACACAGAAACATACGATCCGTACACTGCAAGAGGGATGGGCGACAACAACCCGCCGACCTCTGCATATGAAGAGATCAAGCAGGAAATCGAAGACCTGTTCGATGAGGCGAAAAATTTCGCGGACGGCGAAGCCATCGACAATCAGGCGCTTGCTGACGCCGTGACCGAACTGCACGACAAGTTGAATGATGCTGGAAAGCGTGCCGATGAGGTTCGCAAAGACGAAGCCAAACCGCATGATGATGCCAAGGCTGAAATCCAGACGCGCTACAACAAGCTGATCGGCAACACCAAGACATCAGGCAAGGGCAAGGTCGTTCTCGGCAAGGAAGTGCTGCAAGGTCTTCTGACACCATGGCGCAATAAGGTTGCCGCCGAAAAGGAAGCCGCAGCACTTGCGGCGCGAGAGGAAGCCGACCGCGTAATCCGCGAGGCGCAGGAAGCCATGCAGGCTAGCGCTGGCAATCTGGAAGCCCGTGAGCAGGCAGAAGAACTGGTCAAGGAAGCCAAACGAGCTGACCGTTGGGCGAAGCGAGAAGATAAGGCAGCTACTACTGGCACAGGCCTTCGTTCAGTCTGGCATTGCGATCTGGTTGACGAGGGCGTCGCGCTTGATTGGGCATATGGCCGTTCGCCAGAGCGTTTCAAAGCTGTTGTGCAGGCAATGGCGGAAGAAACCGTGCGCGCCGGTATGCGTCAGGTGCCTGGCTTTACGGTAAGGGAAGAGAGGGTGGCGAGGTGATGGCTACAACCGTCTTCAAAAAAACGTTTCATCTCTCTGAAATTCGTGACGATGATTCAGTTGACCTCTCGCTCCCTTCAGGTTCTGAAATATTGACTGTAGCTGAGCAGTTCAAAGACAGTAAATCTCTGCAAGTCTGGTATCGCTGTTGTCCAGACGCTCCAAAAGTATCACGGAAGTTATTCGTTGTCGGGACTGGCAATCCAGCCCCTAATAAGTCGCGGGCATCCTATATTTCTACCGCAATCTTGGGAGGCGGCGGTTTGGTTCTCCACTTTTTCGATGGTGCAAGATGACCAACTACGGCGACCAATTCATGAGGTGCCTAGAATGTGGCGGCACCGCCGAGGCCGAATGCGTTGATGTAGGTGTCGGACTGTACATCGATGACGAATACGAATGCGCCTGCGGCTGGAATTCGGCCGCAGATGGACGGATGAACGTCGCCGCCTACAGCGACTGGTTTCCAGACATGATTGCTGACCGGCAGCGAGGCAAAGAAGAAAGGGCAGTATCGTGAAGGTAATTACTTACGCTATAGCGTTGTTTTCCTTGCCGGTAGTGCTTCTGTATGTGGGTATTTTCCTTACAGAAAAAGGAGTTCCATTTCCGATCCTGTTTGTTATTTGCGCGACTATATCTTTCGCCTTTTCATGGCACTGCGCTCGACTGCTGGTATTCGGACGCAACTGGTAAAACCATCAACTCCCGCCAGCCACCAACTGGCGGGTTACCACACACGAGGAGAGAATATGTCTTACGCAGAGTTGTTGGCGCGTAAAAGCGCCGACGCGCCACTGCGCGGGCTTTCGTCTATTCCGTCGCTACACGAAGGCATGTTTGCTTATCAGCGTGACGTAACCGAGTTTCTACTCGGTGTAGGCGGAGGTGCCGCGTTCCTTGATACAGGGCTTGGGAAAAGCTTTGTCGCATTAGAATGGGCGAGAGTCGTCTCGGAGCAGGTCGGAAAGCCTGTTTTGATGCTCGCGCCGCTCGCCGTTGCACCGCAGCATGTTCGAGAAGCGCAGAAATTCGGATACGAAGACGCGCGCGTTGTTCGCTCTCAAGATGATGTTGGACCGGGCATCAACGTCACGAATTACGCAAAAATAGATCATTTTGACCCAAGCGAGTTTGCTGGTGTGGTGCTTGATGAGTCCAGCGTCATCAAGAATTTCACCGGCCAAACAACCCGCAAAATGATTGCGATGTGGAAAGACACGCCATTTCGTTTGGCATGTACCGCAACGCCCGCTCCAAATGACCACATGGAGTTAGGCCAGCATTCGCAATTCTTGGGCGTGATGAATTCAAACGAGATGTTAACTCGATGGTTTATCGCCGATCAAACGAATATGGGCCGATATCGTCTCAAGGGACACGCCGTAAAACCATACTGGAGTTGGGTTGCGAGCTGGGCCAGATGCATTTCTAAGCCGTCAGATCTTGGTTATTCCGACGATGGTTTCGGATTGCCGCCTTTGGAGACATTTCGACACGAAATCAGGGCCGACCTGAGTGTCGACGCGGGGGAATTGCTGTTTCGCATTCCCGATACGAGCGCAGCAGCCATTCATAAAGAAAAGCGCCTAACCGCCAACGCCAGAGCTGAGGCAATAGCTGAGCAGGTGAATTCAGAGCGCTCCGAGCCTTGGGTTGTGTGGTGCGACACTGATTATGAAGCTGATGCTTTGACTAGCCGTATTCCCGATGCTGTCGAGGTTCGGGGATCGATGACCGACAAGGTAAAAGAAGATCGATTGGTTGGTTTTAGCGAAGGAAATATCCGCGTAATCGTCAGTAAACCGTCAATCGCTGGTTTTGGCTTAAATTGGCAGCACTGCGCTCGAATGGCATTTGTCGGACTGTCGTTCAGCTACGAGGCATATTACCAGGCTGTGCGTCGCTGCTACAGATTTGGGCAGAAACGACCAGTTCATGTGCACATTGCGCTAGCAGATACCGAGCGAGCGATCTGGGACACAATCAATCGCAAGAGCGGCGATCACGAGCAAATGAAGCGCGAGATGTACGCAGCGATGCGTCGAGTTCACCAGAAACGCCAAGTTAAGATCAACTATCAGCCAACCACGCCTGTAAACTTGCCCGATTGGGTGAAGGGAGCTTTAGCATGACCTATGTTCTAGACCAAGCAGCCGGCGATAAATGGGCGGCTTACAATGCAGACTGCGTGCCATTCACGCAGGGTTTGCCTGATGCGTCGGTAGATTTCAGTGTTTACTCCCCGCCGTTCTCTTCGCTCTACATCTATTCGGAGAGCGTGGCAGACATGGGAAACTGTGCGACTGACGACGAGTTCTTTGAGCAGTACCGTTACTTGGTGCGTGAAAAGCTCCGTGTGACACGGCCGGGGCGCCTAACCGCAATCCACGTCAAAGATCTGGTCTATTACCAGAATAGCAGTGAACGTGGCACAGCAGGTTTGCGTCCTTTTTCAGATGACTGTACCCGCCTTCATATTGAGGAAGGTTGGGATTTTCATTCGCGTATTACAATCTGGCGCGATCCAGTGCGGGAAATGCAAAAAACTAAAGCGCATGGGCTTCTCTGGAAGACACTTCGAGCTGACAGCACGTTTAGTCGCATGGGTATGCCTGAGTATCTGCTGGTTTTTCGGAAGTGGGCGAAGGATGGCGAAGAAGTTAAGCCCGTCACCCACACCAAAGAGAGTTTTCCAGTTACAGACTGGCAGGATCATGCGTCGCCAGTATGGAACTTTAGCAAGCAAGATTTGCCCGAGACTGATGTTCTGAACGTTAAGGTAGCTCGATCAGACAAGGACGAAAAACACCTTTGCCCCATGCCTCTAAACATCACAAAGCGCGCACTGCGAATGTGGTCCAATGCAGGTGACACCGTCTTTTCGCCGTTTATGGGCATTGGATCTGAGGGATACGTTTCTCTGCAAAACAACCGCCGCTTTCTCGGCACAGAATTAAATCCCAACTACTTCAAACAGGCAGTGAAAAATCTAGGTGATGCCGCGGCGGTCGGTGAAGTGCCGAGCCTCTTTGGAGATAACGACAACGTTGGGGCTGCAAATGCAGCCTGACGACATCTGCCACATCTGCTCCCGCCACGCCGTTGGTCTCGGCGTGCAGGAACACAAAGAACCGATCCGCTGGCTATGCAAGGAATGCGCAGATATTGCCGAGCATATCCGATCCCGCCGCAGGCTGGACCCTTACGAACTGCGCGCTCTTGATACCGGCGTTGAGTCAGTCGGGGCCTTCCTTGGCTCCATAGGCAAAACCGACCTTGCTGACTGTGACGAGCTCGAAGCGCGCATGCTGGTGAAAGCCGCATGGGAAGGCTGCGGGCGAGGGATGCGGGAAGCTTTGAAGGAGGCGCCGTTTTGACCGCCTACTACAACGAATTCGATCCGAAAGCTGCCGCTTGGCTGCGGGAGCTAATCAAGGCAGGACACATAGCCCCGGGAGATGTTGATGAGCGTTCAATTGTCGATATTCGACCTGCCGACCTCGTCGGATACACACAATGCCACTTCTTTGCCGGGATCGGCGTCTGGTCCTACGCATTGCGCCGAGCAGGGTGGCCCGACGACCGTCCTGTCTGGACAGGTTCCTGCCCCTGCCAGCCTTTCAGCGCAGCAGGCAAAGGAGATGGGTTTGCTGACGAGCGGCACTTATGGCCGCACTTCCACTGGCTTATTCAAAACTGCCGACCTGCAGTCGTCTTTGGTGAACAGGTTGCGAGCAAGGACGGACTCGGCTGGCTCGACCTTGTACAAGCTGACCTGGAAGGATCGGGCTACGCCAGCGGGGCGGTCGATACCTGCGCTGCGGGCTTCGGTGCGCCGCACATCAGACAGCGACTCTACTGGGTGGCCTACAGCCCAGGCATCCGACGGGTCGGGCGGCGGTCAGGCAGCGAGGGCTATGAACCCGGACAGATCGAACGATCTGAACGACTTCGCGATGCTGACCGGCTGGCCGACGCCAACAGTATCGAACAACGGCAAAGGGGAGGCGCCGGAAGTGCGGCAGGCGAAGGGTTTCGGCCTGAACTTGGCGGATGCAGCGTCGACATCAGGCTGGCCGACGACGAGCTGCAGCAACGACCGCGAAGCACGTCCCGTGGTAATGAAACGCGAGAACGGCACGAAGAACCAGCAGCGTCTGCAGGATTTTGCAGCAATGGCAGGATGGACAACAGCCTCAGCATCGGACGGATCGCGAGCGGGAACGGGAATAACGGCAAACATGACGGGCAGCAGCTTGCCTCAAATGGTGGCAATGGCAGGCCCGGCCCGACTAACGGCCTCTGGACAGATGCTGACTGGCTCCACTGCCGGGATGGAAAGTGGCGGCCAGTTGAACCCGGCACATTCCCGCTGGCTCATGGGTCTGCCGCCCGAGTGGGACGCCTGCGCGGTTACGGCAATGCAATCGTTGCGCCAGCCGCGCAAGCCTTCATCGAAGCGTATCTCGAAACCGAGTTAGTGGCCGTCAACGACAACAGCCCGTTTGCCAAAGCCGCTTAAGGCAGTCGACCACTGCCACCTTCGTGGTGTCGTTCCATGTATTTTCGACAAAGTTGAACAATCGCTTCATTGGCCTCTTCTTCGGACAGATTTGTCTGAAGATGGCCTTTGAATGTGATGGGTTCTCCTTTGAACACATCGATCACTGACCAGCTGCCGTCGGCCTCGTGTCGTGCTGCATACCCATTCTCAGCCATAGTTTCCTCCTTCAGGAGTTCACATGCACCATTTACAGATGCAGCCTGCAATTGCAGATACCGACCCAATGCTAGACGTCGCCCTGTCGTATCAGGCGCAAAACTGGCCAGTGTTTCCTTGCCGCCATCGCGACGATGAATATGTCGATCAGGACGGTTGTATTGAAATCCTCGCTACTAAAACGCCTTTGACATCAAACGGGTTCCGTGGAGCGACGCTGAATGAGCGCATCGTTCGCGAATACTGGCGCCGCAATCCATCCGCTATGATCGGGGTGCCGACAGGTGCACCTATTGGCGCATGGGTTCTTGACATCGATCCGAAACACGGTGGCGACGAAACACTTGCAGCGCTGGAGGCCGCACACGGCGCGCTGCCTGCAACACTGACCGCAGAAACCACGAGCGGCGGCCGTCACTACTTCTTTCGTCATCGTCAGGGTGTTCGCAACCGCGGCGCGCTTGGCTCCGGCGTCGATGTGCGCGGTGACGGAGGTTATGTCATTGCAGCCGGTAGCGTGCCGGAGATTGGCTTGCCTTATCGCTGGGGCGCGGAGCAAGAGCCGGTCGACGCGCCAGACTGGTTGCTTGAGCTTGTGTTGCCCCGCTCATATGAGAGCACATACACAGCATCGCCATCTGTGAGTGGCAAGATCAACGACCGCTATGTCGAGCGTGCAGTTCAATCCGAGCTGGACGATCTTGCGCTTGAACCGATGGGCAACCGCAACAACCGTTTGAACGACGCCTCGTTTCGTTTGGGTACATTTGTCGGGGCAGGTGCTCTGGCTGAGTCCGAAGCGCGCGCTCTGCTGCAGGACGTAGCCCGGGGCTGGGGGCGTGATTGGCCGCGCTGCGTTAAGACGATCGACAACGGCCTTGCTGCTGGTGCACGCAGCCCACGCAGCGTGCCGCAGAATGATAACGACAACACACGTCTGGTGGATATCAGCCGCATGATTGCGAATGGATTGGCGAAAGCAGAGGCGCGCACGGACGTTATTGCAGAGTCAGTTGCTAACTTCGATGAGAATATTAGCAATGGCGAACAAACAACTGAAAATAAACGTGCGATTATCGCAACGCCGTTTGTTTGGAAAGACCCGGCGACACTGCCACGGCGCGAGTTTGCATTCGGTAAGCACTTCATCCGCAAGTATGTTTCGGTGACAGTTGCGCCGGGTGGTCTAGGCAAAACTGCGAACAGCATCGTCGAAGCACTCGCCATGGCGTCGGGTAAAGCGCTCAATGGCACGAAACCTCCGAAGCGTCTCAAGGTCTGGCTTTTCAATGCCGAAGATCCGCGTGACGAACTCGAGCGTCGCATCATGGCCGCCTGTATTCATTTCAATCTGAAGCCAGCTGATATCGATGGGCATCTGTTCCTAGACACAGGACGCGAACAGGAATTGGTCATTGCGATCGACGACAAGAAAGGCGTGCGGATTCAGGAGCCCGTCGTTGAAGCTGTTGTTGAAACGATTTCGGAGCTTGGTATCGACGTGATGATTGTTGACCCGTTCGTGTCGACGCACCAGGTCAATGAAAACGACAACGGCGCAATCGACAAGGTGGCCAAGCTTTGGGCGCAGGTCGCTGACCGGACGAACTGCTCAATCGATATCGTGCACCATCTGCGAAAGGTGAGCGATCGTGAGGCGACCGTTGAAGATGCACGCGGTGCTGTATCCCTGATCGGGGCCGCGCGCTCTGTTCGTGTGCTCAACCGCATGTCGGAAGCTCAGGCGAGTGAGGCCGGCCTTACACACGAAGCGCGATTTTCATATTTCAGCGTGGTCTATGGCAAATCGAACTTGTCGGCACTGTCGCACAAGGCTGACTGGCGAAAATTGGAAAGTGTCGCGCTGGGGAACGGGCAGGGCCTGACCAAGCCTCAAGATCATGCGCCGGTCGTCACGTCATGGGCATGGCCGACAAGCGAGGAAGTGGCTGAGACATTGACCGAGGACGAACGCGACGCAATCCGTGGTGTTGTGAACGGTGGCATGTATAAGCCGGCGCCGCAGGCCAAAGATTGGGTAGGGCGTGCCGTTGCGTATGCGTTGCAGCTGGACGTCGACGAAGAGACAGACAAGAAGCGTGTCGGGATGATCACCAAGGCGCTGTTCGCGGAGGGCTTCTTAATGAAGGTGGAAGACCGGGACCCTGTTCAGCGCAGGGCGACGACGTTTGTGCGAGCGATGTGAAGAGAGCGCCCTACGGGGCGCTTTTTTGTTACTCGAATCCAAATGTAGGTTTAGAATCATTCGAAGGATCAACCACCGCTTACACTTAATATTGATATCTTGTGGAGAATCGCTCCAGTTTCCTGTTATGCGGAGGTGGCGATATGTCAAAGAAAGATCATCTTGATAAAGATATTACCTTTTCAGGGCAAATAACCGAGACTGGTGTAAAAGCGTCCGTTAGAAGCAGACTTGCATCGGGTATTGATCGTCTTTGCGGAAGTGTCGCGGATTTAGGTGCTTCTTATTTCGAAGGAATAGCAGAAAGACGAAGAGCGCAGACAGAGGGTGAAGTTGCGCTAATTAAACAAGTCGCCAAACTTGGTATTGAGAGATTGTCTTGTGATGAATCTCTTCAAGACAGGGCAATTGCACAGCATTATGATAAGGTTCTGCGTGCGCAGGCAAACAAGGATGCAGTTGTTCGCGAAGCAATAATTGATTTGAAAGAACAGAGTGAACAACCAGACGATCATTCCGGGCCTGACGTGCTCAGCGAAGAATTTTTAGATCGTTTTGAAAAGATGGCTGGAGACGCAAGCACGGAAGACTTGCAACATCGATGGGGCAGAGTTCTGGCAGGAGAGATCCGTAAACCTGGAACATTTAGCAGGAAGGTCATGCGGGCTGTCGATGAACTGGATAGTTATGTAGCAAAATTGTTTGAAGAAGTTAGTTCTGCAGGTATTGGTAGCTGTATTATATTAGGGTGCCTTCGCGAAATTCATTATTCTGAGCGTTTGAAGTTGGCTAATTTTGGTTTGACAGTGGATCATACCGAGCAAATCCGCAAGTTCACAAAAATATCTAATGGAACAGGACCAGACCTTTGGGTTGTGACGTTTGGTGACTATGCGATAGGGTTTAATGCAAACTGCGTGCCGGACTATTCGAATTCGAGAGTGCTAGTAAAGTTTGATGATATACCATGCTTGCCCATCTTTCTTTTAACTGAATCTGGCGAAGCCCTCCTTACGGTAATATCGCGCGATGAGATTGCAATACTTAGAAGGTTGGCAGATCTCATCGAAACGGTTTTGGGCGGAGAGAAGATTGTCGCGCTCAAATTAGATCCTGTTTTAAATATGCTTCGCACGATTCAAGACTTTTAAATACGGCCTTTGATACAACCCACTGTCACAATCGAATTACAACCATAGGTAACGCGTAAGTCTTGTTGCGTAAGTCTCAAAAAACCTAAAAAGACTTGCGCAAAAGCACGCTGCTTTTAGTGCGTAAGAGTTCTTATATAGAAACTTACGCACAAAGCGCGCAGCGCGTAGTTCTATGCGTTTGAGAACTACGCACTTTTTAGAAAATTTCCTGATTGAAAAATGCAACCTGATTTGAGGTCGGTTGAAATTATGCCGGTCGACGCTTGACCGACGTGTCACTCCCACCATGATGTGAATTGTCAGCCCACCAAGCTGACGCACCATGAACACGAGGAGAGACCATGACACGAAGGCGTGCGCTGAAAGGCGCGTCATCCAGCAAGCCTGAACCAAGCAAGCTCAATTCCCAACCTGCAGCGAAGCCAAAAGCCACAAAGCAAACCGTCCGCATTAATGGCATCAGAACGATCATTACGACACGTGATGGCAAGGTGACGACAAAAGCAGCCCTGCCTCTGGAATGGGAACTGCAAGCTGCACAAGTCCGCAGCCTGCGTAAACTGCCAGAATACGTACACACAGCGCGGGACGTTCGACCGGGAACATTCACACTGGCCGGAGATCAGAACGCAGCCAAGCGCGGCCCTACGGCGAGAGCTGAAGCGTTAGCAGCAGGTCTGACACCGGGAGAAGCAGACGTCCGGATCTATCTCTACGGTGGTGTGCTGCGGCAGATTGAAAACAAGGTCGGCAAGGCCAAGCTCGAACCAAGCCAGATAACCCGCCATCCGTTGCTTGATGCTCTTGGCTTTCCTGTTGTGGTCGTCAGGGCAGTCACCGAGGACGATGCAGCAGAGCAGGCAGTGAGGCTGGTTAAAGGCTGGCTGCTGGAAGCTAGCGAACAAAGGGAGGCCGCGTGATGGCCGATACAAAGTTTACGCCGGGGCCGTGGTCTTTCGAAGTGATCAGGCACATCTGGAAGCTCGGAATGAATGCTGCAATCGCTGAAGGGTATGTTCCTACTGATCAAGCGGTGAATGACACGATCAATGGCGTATCTGACGCCAACGCCCATCTAATCGCCGCAGCACCAGAGCTTTATGAGGCGGTTGAAGAACTGACCGCCGCAATGAAGAAATATGGAATGGATGTGGATGGAGATGCGCCTGCCGCACACCGCGAGATGATGCACAAAGCGGAATCAGCCCTAGCCAAAGCACGAGGTGAAGCATGAGCAAGACAACGCGTCACGGATCTATTGCTGAACAACTCAAAGCGCTTATGGCCTACCGCAATCGTCCTGAAGAAGAATTCGAGCCGCTGCAGACTAACTGGTCTGTTACACCGGCTGCGAATGACAATGATCCTGAAGAAGTCGCTGACATGGGGTTCGAGCGTAAACGGCTCGTCACTCCATCGGTGCAAGCCATCATGGATAGTGTTGCAACCGGTGAAGTGAAAACAAACGACCGTGACCAGATAGTAAGGATTGGACGACTACGATTCAGCGACGGCAACCAGACAGAGGTCGGTTATGTGCTAGGAATCGACGGCGACGTCATTCAGGCAGACATCCGGATGCCGACAGGTTCAATGCTTGGATCTCGTGACAAAACGGACGTTCAGTCAGGTGGTGGCGCTGACCCAAGGCACATAGTGGACAGCAATCACTATTTCGCAGCTACTCTGGATACTCAACCATCCCGTTACATTCCTTCGAAGAAGCGTCGCAATGGTCAGAGTTTCACAGCAGAACAGTCAGCGCAGACATTAGCTGAAGCTTACGCGAACACTGACATGTCGAAGGTAACCTACACCCGATATCCGAAGGGGTTGCCGTGTGGATCGCCAAAGATAGCCGATAGCTTCCTTGGTATGCGAAAGACAACCTGTGCAGGAGGCGGAGGAGAGGCTTGGGAAGATACGCTGTCAGCAATGATCGAGCGCAACGTTTGGTTTGATGCATTGCAGGATTTGAAAGATAGGGATCGAGACATCCTTGACGCTGCGATGACAGCGAAGAACTTTACCAGTGTGTCGCCCGGTGGAAGTGATCGCGGCGCACGGAAGCGAGGACGTCGGGAATTGTTAGCCGCAAACGATAATCTGGCAGCAGCAATTAAAAAGTATGCAGCGTAAGTTCCGATTATACGATCTCACGGAGAGTATAGTGAAGGGGTTCAACCGCATAGCGGTTGCCCCGCACTGTTCCGTGCGCAATGGCGACGGACCCGAAGACATGCTGCAGTCAGGTGCAGTCTCTGAGCTTCGGGTAACTACCCGACGACAGTAGAAAGCATGCCGACCCCACTGGCTTTGCCATGCGTCACCTGCGCTGTCGTCAATCTGAAAAGCAAGCGCAATCCCCTGCAGTCATTGGCTCGCAGACATAGGCAGTGCACGCCTGCATTGCGCTTGCCAATCCATTCAAATCCCCGGCGCCGTATCTCCTCCGGCAGACGGGATACGGCGGGTTGAGCTTATTTAAAGGGCTCCCCGCCGATCAATTAGCGAGCTTGCGCTGTTGCCAGTAGCGATTACGTAAACGTGGTGCGAGCCACCATGCGATAGGTGGGCTGGCAATTAAGCTGATGGCCACAGCAATCGGAAGCAGCATCGCTGCGTTATCAGCGAGTGCGGGAACCGATAGAACGGTTATGGCGCCAACGCCGAACACAACAGCATTCACAACGATACTCAGCATAGCTGCGATTTGAAATCTAACTGACATGATCGTTCCTCCTGTGAAAGGAACGTCGATTTTCGTTGTCGGTTCCCTGACCAATTGAATGCGGAGTGGAGAAGTGGTCAGCTCGTCTGGTTCATAACCAGAAGATCGTCGGTTCGAATCCGACCTGCCGCAACCAAACAAGACCAGCGACGCCTCTGTCTTACGCGCACCCAAGTTGGTTGCTTTCTCGGAGGCCGGCCCATGACACAGCGCACGTGGATCCGCCTCTATAAAACTGCCCGATGGCAGCGAATGCGCGAACGACAGCTGACCGAGCAACCGCTGTGCGTGTTCTGCTTACGGGTAGGTGACGTCGAACCGGCGACGGTTTGTGATCATGTCATCGCTCATAAGGGAGACGAGTTCCTTTTCTGGGATGCAGGCAACCTCCAGTCACTTTGCAAGACGTGTCACGACCGAACAAAGCAGCGTTTGGAGCGAGGTCAGGACATCGTGACCTTCGGGGCCGACGGGTGGCCGGTTTGACCCCAGGGGGGCATCAAAAAGTCGACGAAGGCCGAAAGCGCCGGAACGGCGAGGGTCCACAGCGCACGCATCCACAATTCAAAATATGACCCCTGTGAAGGATTTATGCCATGGCGAGGCCAAGAACGCCTCGCGCCAAGGCGGCAGTCGAGGCAAGCGATAAGAAAAACCCGCAGCGCTTTAAAAACCGAATCGATGCCAAGGCCGATGGCCCACTCGGCAATCCTCCAGCATGGTTGAAGGATACGCCGGAGCTCAAAGCCAAGGCGGCATGGAAGCTGTTTGAAAAAGAACTTCCATGGCTGAACCAGTCACACCGCACGCTAGTCGGAATGGCGGCCAATATTCAGGGCCGCATCATGGCTGGGCAAGAAGTTGGCGTGCAAGCGATGAACTTGCTGCGTCAGATGCTTGGCCAGATGGGCGCAACGCCTGCGGACGCATCGAAAGTTGCGACTGGCGACGACGGCGATGAGAAGGACGATCTGCTTGACTGATATGCCTGCGCTGGAGCGTGTGAGCGCTTACGCGCAAGCTGTCCTTGACGGCACTGAGATTGCAGGCCCGCACGTTCGGAACGCATGCCAGCGTCATTTCGACGATCTGGCGACAGGACATGAGCGCGGGCTCTGGTTTGACGACGAAGAAGCGGATCGTGTGTTCCGCTTCTTCGAAGAGCGCCTGAAGCTCTCAGAAGGCCAGTTTGAAGGCAAGCCCTTTAAGCTACACGCATCGCAAGCATTCAAGCTCGGTTCGTTGTTCGGTTGGAAGCGTGAGGACGGTTCCCGCCGTTTTCGTCGTGCGTACATCGAAGAAGGCAAGGGTAACGGCAAATCGCCATTCGCTGGCGGAGTCGGCTTGTTCGGATTGATCGCCGACAAGGAAGCTGGCGCGCAGATTTACGCTGCCGCTGCAAAGAAAGAACAGGCCGGCATTCTTTTCCAGGACGCTGTGAAAATGGCCCGAGCTGCACCCGCTTTGATGCATCGTGTGAAATTCAGCGGCGGTATAGGGCGTGAGTTCAATATAGCGCACCACAAATCGCAATCGTTTTTCCGTCCGATCTCAAAGGATTCGGGAAAGTCGGGTTCTGGTCCTCGTCCACACTTCGCGCTTTGCGATGAGGTGCATGAGCATCCAGACCGATCGACGATGGAAATGTTGGAGCGTGGCTTCAAGTTTCGTCGCCAGCCACTGCTTTTGATGATTACGAACTCTGGCAGCGACAAGAACAGCATTTGCTGGGAAGAACACGAGCACGCAGTTCGGGTTGCAGCCGGGACGCAGACGCCAGACGAGGTGTTTAACTACGTCGGTGAAGTCATCGACGACACGACGTTTGCATGGGTTTGTGCACTCGATAAGGGCGACGACCCTCTGAATGATCCTTCTTGCTGGAAGAAAGCTAATCCACTTCTCGGTGTGATTCTGACACAGGAATATCTTGCTGGCGTTGTTGCTCAGGCCAAACAAATGCCGGGCAAGCTGAACGGCATTCTGCGTCTGCACTTTTGCTGCTGGACAGATGCCGATAAGGCGTGGATGCCGCGTGAGACTGTCGAAAGCGTCATGGATGACTTCGACCCCGAAGAGGAACACGCTGACAAGCCGGTTTTCATGGGTGTCGACCTTTCGGGCAGTAAGGATATGACTGTTCTTGCCTGCGTGGTTCCTACGGGTTTCATGGAAATGGAACGCGATGACGGAGCTACAGTCAGTCTACCGACCTTTGATGCGTGGGTGGAGGCTTGGACGCCACAGGAAACGCTGCAAGCCCGAGCGCAGGCCGACAAAGCGCCATATGAGTTATGGGTGCAGCAAGGCTGGCTCAATGCCACTCCCGGCAAACGTGTCCGATATGACTTCGTTGCAGCACGACTTCAGCAGTTGGATCAGCAGTTCGAAGTCAAAGCCATCGCTTACGACCGCTACGCATACGACAAATTCCGCGAAGAGGTCGACGCGCTCGGCATTGAAGTCGACCATGTTGCACATCCGCAGGGCGGCAAGGTCAGGGCTAAACCTGAGCCAGCTAAGGTTGAAGCCGCAAAAGCCGCTGGCCTGCCACCGCCGCAAGGCTTGTGGATGCCGGGTTCGGTGCTGGCGCTAGAAGACATGATCATCGACGGGCGCATTCGCATGAGGCGAAACCCGGTGTTGATGACTGCGCTCATGGGCGCCACGTTCGATCACGATCCGCAAGAAAACCGATGGTTTGTCAAAACGAAAGCTTCGGTGCGCATCGACGCGGCTGTCGCGCTCGCAATGGCTATTGGTGCTGCGATGGACACTCCGATTGAGCCTGAAGAAAACCTAGATGACTTCATCAATAACATGGTGGTCATCGCCTAACTCACGACGGAGCGAATATGGGCTTCATTGATAGATGGGTCGGAAAGCCCATCAAGCTCACCGACGGCGAGTTCTGGCGCGGTTTCTTCGGCCTTGGAACGACGTCAGGTGAAAAAGTTACTTATGAAAAAGCTCTTGAGCTTGATGCCGTATGGGCGTGCGTAAATCTCGTATCCAATTCTGTGAAAACGCTGCCATGCAACGTGTTCAAAGACGATGGCGTCACAATCGATCGTGAAAACGTTCTCTATGAGCTGCTTCACGATATGCCCAATCTTGATGACACGGCGTCTGATTTTTGGGCCATGGTTGCGATGTGCCTTTGTCTGGATGGAAACTTTTTCGCCGAAAAGAAGATGAACGGGGGCAGGCTTACTGCTTTGAACCCGTTTCATCCTCTCGCAGTCAAGGTTTGCCGCGACGACAGGAATAACCGCTATTACGAAGTGACTGAAACCGCCAAGGGCAAGTCCGGCACGATCCGACGTATCAGCGAAGACAAGATGTTCCACGTTCGCGGCATGGTAATTCCCGGCTGTGATCGAGGTCTTTCGCCAATTGGCGTTGTCAGGAACACTGTCGGGAACGCGCTTGCGGGTGAAAAGACGGCTGGCAAAATGTTTGCCAACGGCATGCAGGTTGCGGGCGTTCTTTCATCTGACCAGATCCTAAAACCCGAACAGCGCAAACAGCTCGGTGAGGTGCTTGGTCAGTTTGCTGGGTCTGATAAGGCCGGTAAGATTGCTGTTCTAGAAGCTGGGCTTAAATACCAGCAGCTGACAATCAATCCGCAAGACGCACAGATGCTCGAAACACGCCAGTTCAGCGTTGAGCAGATCTGCCGCATCTTCGGCGTGCCTCCTGTCATGATCGGACATGCGTCAAACGGGACGACGACCTGGGGTAGCGGCATTGAGCAACTGATCCTCCAGTTCACCAAGACCTGCTTAACTCCGTTGCTAAGAAGCATTGAATCGGCAGTCTATCGCGATTTGCTGGACGCAAAGACGCGCAAAACGACTGTCGTGAAGTTCAACATGGAAGGCCTGTTAAGAGGCGATAGCCAGGCGCGCGCTGAATTCCTTCAACGGATGGTTCAAAACGGCATTTATACGCCGAATGAGGCCAGAAGTTACGAAAACAAAGCGTCGAAGCCGGGCGGTGACGAACTCATCGTCAACGGAACAATGCAACCTTTGCACGGCATCGGCCACAACGGCGGACCATCGCTTGATGACGCGCCCGAAACGCGCGCTGCTTAAGGATACTTTATGAAATTCGAACAAATTTTGTCAGCCTTTGAGGCTGAGCCGTGGGCGATTCAGCGCGAAAAACTGGCAGTTCTTGCGGATGTTATCGCAGCTCGTGCTGCCGGTGATAAGTTCGTGACGTCTGAATTTGCTGCTGCTGTTTCTGATGCTCGGGCGAAAGAGATCGCTGAAACCGACGGTAAGGTCGCTGTGATCCCTGTCTATGGGGTGCTTTCTGACCGTATGGACATGTTTTCTGCGATGAGCGGCGGCACTTCATACGCTGGCATCAAGCGGCAGCTTCACAAGGCGCTGTCTAATGACGATGTGAAGGCCGTGGTGCTCGATGTTGATAGCCCTGGCGGTTCCGTTCCCGGTACGGATGAATTGGCAACGGAGATCCGCAAGCTACGCGGAGGCGACAAGCCGATCATCGCGCAGGTCAACAGTCTCGCTGCAAGTGCCGCATACTGGTTGGCTTCATCCGCTGACGAAATCGTTGTGACGCCTTCCGGCAGAGCAGGTTCAATCGGTGTCTACACAGCGCATGACGATATTTCCGCTGCATTGGATAAGGCGGGCGTCAAGCGGACGTATATTTCCGCTGGCAAGCATAAGGTTGAAGGCAACGAAACTGAGCCGCTTGGCAAGGAAACGCTGGCTTATATTCAGGAAAGCGTGAATCGCTCGTATGAACGCTTCCTAACGAGCGTTGCCGAAGGTCGCGGCATCACCAAAGCGCGCGTCGAAGCCGACTTCGGTCAGGGGCGGGTTTTCTACTCTGAAAAGCTCATTGAGCTGGGTATGGCCGATCGTGTCGCAACGCTTGATGAGACATTGGCCCGCTTTGGTGCCGATACCGAACCAACATATGTGCGCCGGGTGAAAGCATCTAATGCCGCAAAGGCAGATGCAGCCACGCTTCTTGCCTCGAAAATGGCAACAGGCGAACAGATTACCAAACGCGAATTCGAGAATGGTTTGAAGGGTCTTCTAAACCTGTCGAATTCTGAGGCAGAGCGGGCCGCTCGGCTCTACCTCAAGGAAGGTCAGGGGGCTCCTGACGTCGAGACGGATGCTGCTGCTTTGGCAGCCCTAAACCGGCTTTTGGCCGAAGCAAACACACCACTCATCAAAATCTAAGGAGCCACACATGGCTGATAATGTACTTGCCGATAAGATCGGCGAGCTTGGTACTTCGCTTGCCTCCATCAAGGAACAGGTCGGCAATCTCGCGGTAGACTTTACGTCGAAACTTGCTGCAAACGGAGAGGTTTCTGCCGAGCTCAAGGAAAAGACCGATAAGGCTCTGTCTGAACTCGGCGACATGACCACACGCCTTGGCGACCTTGAAAAGCGTGCCGCCCGCGAAAAGGAAGAAGGCGCGAACGAACAGAAGTCGCTTGGCGATCTGGTTATCGACTCTGCAGATTATAAGGCGGGTATGCTGACAGGTTCGTCTCGCGGTTCAATCAAGGTGACGGCAGATCGCGCTGCAATCACTTCGGCCAACACTACAGTGGGCGCTGGACGCAGTCAGGGTACGTCTCTCGTACCGGGTGCACGCGTGCCGGGTATCTTTGGTCTGCCAGAGCGGACTCTGACCATCCGCGATCTTGTGCTTCCGGGCCAGACTTCTTCGAGCTCAATCGAGTATGTGAAGGAAACTGGTTACACGAACAATGCGGCTCCTGTCGCTGAAACGACTGCGAAGCCATATTCGGACCTGACGTTCGACATGACTTCTGCGCCGGTTCGCACGATTGCGCATCTGTTCAAGGCTTCGCGCCAGATCCTCGATGATGCACCGGCACTTCGCTCCTATATCGATGGCCGCGCTCGTTACGGTCTGCGCTTCGCGGAAGAAAATCAGCTGCTTAATGGCTCTGGCACTGGTCAGAACATTCACGGTCTGGTTCCGCAGGCGACCGCATTCAATCCGGCCTTCGCCGCGGAGAATGAAACCGGCATTGACCGACTGCGTCTGGCCATCCTTCAGGTCGTACTCGCCGAGTATCCGGCAACGGCATTTGTTCTCAATCCGATCGATTGGGCGAAGATCGAGCTGACCAAGGATCTTGGTGGAAATTACATCATCGGTAATCCGCAGGGTTCGCTAACTCCAACTCTCTGGAACCTGCCAGTGGTTTCCACACAGGCTATGGCCGCAGGTGAATTCCTCACTGGTGCTTTCAGCTTCGCTGCACAGATATTCGATCGCCTCGATATCGAAGTGCTGCTGTCGAGCGAGAACGTGGATGACTTCGAAAAGAATATGTTCACGATCCGCGCGGAAGAGCGACTGGCGTTCGCCGTCTATCGTCCAGAGTCGTTCGTAACCGGCGACGTCGAAGGCGCTTAATTGGGGTGGGGAGCTTCGGCTCCCCTTTTCCAGATTGGAGAGAACATGACCGATTTTCTAGAAGTCAAAGCCCTGAAGACCTTTGCTCTCGGCAAAGAGCTGAAAACCCGCAAGAGCCCATCTTTCAAAGTTGAAGCGGGCGAAGCTCGACAGTTGGAAGCGCAGGGACTTGTCTCGCTGGACGGCAAGACTGACGTGATTAAGGAAGCGGACGGCGTCGCGCTAGATAATAGCACAAAGCCCAAGCGGAAGGCGAAATCAGATGGCAGTATCGACAAAGACGCGTAAGAGGCGGGTAGCCAGCTACATCGGCGCCGGGGTCGTTATTCCAAATCCTCAGCCCGAACCGGAGCCGGAAGTGCCACCTGAAGGTGGTGGTGATGGCTCTGATTGATCTTGCTGTATTCAAGCGCCACCTACGCGTTTTTCACGACGACGAAGACGACGAGCTGACTCTTTATCTGGTGGCCGCGGAAACTGTGGTCACTGAATACCTCGATCGAGAGGTCGTGGCGGCTGGTCAAACGCCATCACTACCTGATGGCATCGTCGTTAATGACGCTGTTTCAGCTGCAATCTTGCTCGTCGGTGCAGACCTTTACGAAAATCGCGAGCCTGACACGGCATCTAGCGGAGACGCAGTGCTGCCAAGACACGTTCGTGCTCTGCTGTCGGCGTACCGGGTTTGGCGGGAATGAATATTTAGCTCGGCAGAGAGAATGGGCAACCAATATTGGCTTTTGCCCATTTGTTCCAAACACACTCAAACCGATCATGCGGAAAGGCCTGCCGGTCTTTGTAAAATGACGCATCCGCATACAGGAGCTTGGTTCTCAATAGCTCCATCATGAAGTTGAGAAGCAAATGCTTCCTTTTAGTGAGCAAATCGACGACCGGCTTATTTAGATCGGATTCCGCGAATTGGCCGGCTTTGTTCGGCAGATCAAAAATCCTGACGCGTACAAGATGCCTCATGATTGGATCTGGATTCAGTCTCCAGACTGATCCACCCGGATCATCATAAAACGGCTGAGTATGTTGATGATTGTCGATGACTGCTTCGCAGCACGTAAGAATATTGTTGACGATGTCGGAAAATACATCGGTCACTACTGAAGTATGCGTGTTGTTCGGTAAGCTCAGTACAAGATTTGACCATCCATGTTTTCTGACAAGCAGGGAAATTTGAAACTCATCAAAAATTTCGTTCTGTTCTGCAATCATCGATACACGCGCGCGGCTGATTGGCGTTTAAATTCTGCTCTAACCGCGCTTCTCCAGTCTTTGTCGCCATATGATCAGACTCGCTCGTGAGTGTCGAGCGAAGGAGGGAAATATGCCCCACGTCCGCTTCTCAGAAGACTTTGATTGGAAGCCGCTCCCGCAAGTCACGATTGCTTATAAGGCTGGCTGGTCTGGCCTTGTGACTTCGCCTTGCGCAACTGCTGCAATCGAACGAAACAAGGCTGTTCGCCTGAAAACTCCGAGAAAAGGTGAGAAGGATGGCGACACGTAAAGGCGCAGGCGCGCTCAACAACATCGTCGTCTTTCAGCAGCGTGAAGCGGTGAGGGACGAGGGCGGCGGCACTAGCCAGGATTGGGTCGACAAGTTCGAAACGGCCGCTCGTTTGCAGCCCCGCCTCGGCTCCGAAACGGACATCGCCGCTCGTACGCAAGGTATCCAGCCTTATACGCTTGTTGTTCGCAGTGAACCGCAAACACGAGGCGTTACGCCGTCATGGCGCGCGAGAAACAAGCGAACTGGCATTGTTTACGAGATCCAGTCTTGTGCGAACCCCGACGAGGTTAATCAGTACATCGAAATGCGCGCTGTCGTGCAGGGCGGTGGCTGATGGCTATCGGCGCTCGAATTCTGGGGCTTGCTAAACTCGAACAGAAATTCAAACGCTTGCCGAAAGTCGCTCGCGACATGGTTCGTGGTGCGATGGAGCAGGGCGCTGACGATATCGTCGATATGATGAAACGTCGTGTTGCTGAAGACGACGGCGCACTAAGGAAAAGTATCGGTTGGACTTGGGGTAAAGCGCCAAAGGGCAGCATGGTTATCGCAACCGTCGAAGCCAGCCTTGCAGCTGACTGGACGATCACGATCTATGCAGGCAATAAAGAAGCTTATTACGCGCGCTGGATTGAATTCGGTACAGTAGGCTTTGCCAACAAAGGCGTGTTTCCCGGTACGAAGAATCCCGGTCAGGGAAAACAGCCCTTCTTCTACGTTACTTGGCGGGCAAAAGACAAAGAGACGAAGCGGCGTATTCGTCGAGCCATCACCAAAGCAGCGAAAACAGTAGCCGCAGGAGGCTGATGGATGGACCCGGTATGGGAACTTCAAACCGCGATCTATGCGCGGTTATCGCAGAATGCTGCGCTGACAACGCTAATCGGCGTCGACAAGGTTTATGACAATCCTCCCGCCGATCCCAATGGCAATATACCGGCCGCTACCTATCCGTATGTTTCATTTGGCAGCGCCTCATCCTCGGATGACAGCGCCGATTGCGTTGATGCGGTTGACGTCACATTCCAGATTAATTGCTGGTCGTCGTTGCCGAGTCAGAAACAGGTTCGGCAAATCGCTGACGCTGTCACGAAGGCGCTGAAGCGATGGGAGCCGCCACTAGCGGTGAACGCTCTCGTCACCTTCGATTATTGGCGGACTGACTATATCCGCGCTCCCGGCATCAATCAGGCTTCGATCCAATACACGGCCGTCATTGAGACGCCGTAGCCCGCACAGCCGGATTTCACCACTTATTCTCTTATAAGGTCGCCATGGGCGGCCTTTTTTGTTGGAGGCCGAATTGGCTCAAGCAACGACTATCAAGGGCGGCAAATTCCGCGTCCTTATCGGCAACGATGCCGATCCAATTGTATACGAAAACCCATGCGGCTTCACGCAGCGGTCTATTACAATCAACAAGGGCCTCGAAGAGGTAAATGTTCCTGACTGTACCGATACTGACAAAGTCGATTGGGTCGGTCGCGATGCAACCAGCCTTTCGATGAGTATCAGTGGTGAAGGCGTACTTGCCGCTGAAAGCGTCGATGTTTGGCTAGATGCGGTCGACAGTCTCGAATCCATTCCAGTGAAGGTAGAGTGGGAATTTCCTGCAAAAACCATTACTTGGACCGGCTTCATGCATGTTGAAAGCATTGAGGCGGGCGCAACCAATGGCCAGCGCGCGACGCTCAATGTCAGCTTGCAGTCTGACGGTGTCATGGTTCGTACTTCTACACCGGCTACGCCATAATGCGCGACGCGTCGATCGAGCTAACCTGGGCGGATGGTGATTACACCTTCCGCCTTGGATGGGGCGAACTCGAAGCACTCCAGGAGGCCTGCAATTCAGGCCCCTGGATTATCCTTGAACGCCTGATATCGAAGCAGTGTTTCGTCGGCGATATCGCAAATGTCATTCGGCAAGGCCTGATTGGCGGCGATATGAAGCCGACTGATGCAACAAAGCTGGTGCAGCGTTATGTCGAAAAGCGCCCTCCTGCCGAGAACCTTTTGTTTGCTATCGCGATATTACAGGCTGGTATTCAAGGCGTGCCGGAGGAGCCAGTGGGGGAGCAGGGAGCGGCAAGTCAGACGGAGAGCGCATCGACAGCCTTCCCGATGGAAAAATCAGATTTGCCGCAATCTACGGAAACGGTGCAGTTTTAGGTTATACACCGCAAGACGTTCGACGAATGTCGGTGTGGCAGTACATGGCAGCGCTTGACGGTTACATCAAAGCAAACACGCCAGACGAACCTAGTAAGCTTTCGGAATCCGAGAAAGACGATCTTTGGGATTGGATTAAGGCTGGGTGATTAACGAAGCGGGCGTTTCATAATGAGAGGTCCATCTGACTTTTGTTCAGTATACCTCATTACGACCCGGACCGTTCTTGAACGAACTGACGTCTTGCTCGCGCAAGTTACGATAGCGTCTTGCGCAGAAACGGCGAATATTTCTCCAGCCTTACGTACGGGTTGGAACTCGACCGTTAAAATCTGAGTGAGCTCACCTTCACCGTCGTAAGAAACTTCAAAAGTTGCAGAAGCACGACTATAGTCAGTATCTTCGGGTATCTTCCAGCACTTTGTAGCCAAGCCAATAACTGTTTCCGCATCAGAGGCCATTGCGAATGTCGGGAGTATGACAAACGGTGCCACTAATAATCTTTTTAAGTTTTTCATTCTGCTCCCAAGTAGTTCAGGCATCTTGAATAAATAGGAACTTTAGGCGCTGAATCCAAACTTAATTTAAAGCCCCGTTTCGACGGGCCTGACTTGCCGTGTCATGTGGCGATCGCCTATTGCACTCGTAAAGGATACGCCACATCAAGTTTGACCCCGAAGTGTCCGTCGCCGCGCCGTCCTCTTTCCCATCCTCCCAAAATGACTGCGTCTACTGCCGCGGATCTTCCATTTAGGATATTGTGAAAATCAGATGTTACATCTCTGGGAATATAACCTACGGGGCGACTATCTATATCTACACGGATAGCTCGCTTATCGTATTCATTAGTAGGTTCAGGAATTAGCTTCGCTGTGCAGTAATATTCAGCAGATTCGTCGCTTCTTCCAGCGATGTCTTCAAGCGCGCGTTGATAGTGAGATTCCCCTACAACATTAAAGTCATACTCACCGTCGCCTGAAACTGTAATGTTACCCGAAAGAGCGGGTAGACCGTCGTCGTCTTTACTGCTTTTTGCTAAACCCCACACGATGCCAATTAAAACGCCAACGCCAACTAAAAACCAAAGCATAATATCCCCCGAATACGTGATGCATTAGACATGCAAAAACAATTTGGGGTTGTCTAGTTTATTCTAGGTTTAATGCCGGATGAATAGCTTCAATGTGTTCGCTGGGAGGCGTGGATTATTGGTAGCGTCGGGTTAGTGCTTTGTAGGCAGTTTGCCAGTTTTGAGAAAATCAACGCAATCTTGAATTCTTTTTGATGCTAAGCGCTTGTCGCTTGGCGTCTCATCTGGTGGGCCGTTCAGGGCAATTGAATGACAATTGGCAGCGAACTGCTGTCGTTCATCTTTTTGCGCATTCCAAAAATAGTAGCCAACAAACGCGATAATCGCGATGCAGGCTGCACCAATCAATAATTTCATCAGCTTCCCCAAGCTCGCATTCGTGCGGGCTTTTTTCTTATCAGGACATCGTTGACCATGGCAAGAACCGACCTTGAAAGTCTGGTTGTTCAGCTTTCTGCTGACTTCAAGTCGTTTGAAAAAAGCTTGGCGCGTGCCAACGATGTTTCAAACCGTCAGTTTAATGCGATTGAGCGTCGTGCTCGCCAGATGAATAAGAATCTGGACGGCATCTTCACGCGATCATTCAGCGGCTTAACTGCACCGCTTGCCGGACTTGGCGCTGCTCTGGGTGTCGATCAGCTTCGCAAGATGACCGATACGTGGACGGATATGACGTCCCGCGTCAATCTTGCCGCAGGTTCAATCGATAAAGGCACGGAGGTGATGGGGCGTCTCGGTGAGATGGCTCGCCGTACCTATTCCGACCTTTCACAGACTGCTGAAAGCTACCTTTCTAATGCGACCGCTCTTCGTGAGCTCGGTTACAATACTGATGAATCTCTGAACTACACCGAGGCTTTAAATAACGCTCTCGTTGTGTCCGGTGCCAAAGGAGATCGCGCCGCACGAGTGATTGACGCTCTTGCTAAAGCTATGGCGCTTGGAAAACTTCAAGGCGACAACCTCAACACGGTTATTGATTCAGGCGGGCGAGCCGCAGAAGCGCTGGCCGCTGGTCTTGGAACAACTGTTGGTGGGTTACGCAAGCTCGGCGCGGAAGGTAAAATTACAGGCCAAGACATCGTGCGTGGCCTATCGAGCCAGATGGAGAAACTGCGGCAGGAAGCAGCTGACATGCCCGCTACCATCGGCGACGGCTTTACACTTCTGAATAATGCTTTGCTGCAATACGTTGGAAATGCAGACAGTGCTGCTGGCGTCTCGGCGAAAATTTCAGAAGCTCTGGTCATGATTGCTGACAACTTCGACAAGGTAGCCGACAACGGATTAAGACTTGCTGGAGTTATAGCTGGTGCACTGGTTGGGCGATCATTACTTGGTATGATCCATACACTGGGGCTTGGAATAACGGCTCTTGGCCAACTCAGAAAAGCACTTGCTGCGGCCCAGACAATGGGAGGTTTGGCAACTGCATTTGGTGGTTTAGGCGCAGCCGCCGGGCCTGTCGGTATGATTATTGGTGGCGCGGTTGTTTCGTCTCTGATCCTCTACAATAACACCGTGGGGAAGGCCAGTGAAGCATCAGAAGTTTATGCCGCAGCTCTGAAAGAAGTTCAGGACGCAGCAAAAGACACGGGCGATGCAGTCGAAGAAGCAGGCGGAAAGGTCGCCCGCGGACTCCCTGAGAAGCTTGAGGGCGGCATCGCTTTTTCGTTGGAGGAAATAGCACAAGCCACTCAAACCGTTATAGATCAGTTCGATAATCTTCGAAATGTTAGCTTTGAAGGCGTTCCGCAAGATGAAGTCGATAAGGTAAGATTACTTGGCGAACAGTTCCGTTCAGGTGCAATTACTGCGCAAAAGTTAGCATCAGAGCTTGACGGCATCACACGCGCAAACCCTGCTTGGGAATCTTTCACAAGTTCCGTGGAGCTTTTCGTTGGTAAGCTGGTTGAAGCAGAGAAAGCCGCCCGCCTGTTACAGGCGAGGTTGGCGGACACGCGCGCTGACATGGGCCGATCAGCAAAAGATGATGTTGTCCGAGTTGATTTGAATGCAATTTCAGCGGCGAACTACGAAAAAGAAGCTCTCCGCAAGGCATCCTTGAACAAGAAAGAACACGCTCTGGAAATGGAGCGTATTCGCGTTCGGAATGATGCGATCAAGGATGGAACGAAGTTAACAGAAGAAGCTATCGACCGCATCGCGAAAGCCAACCTTGCAGCACAGGAAAGCCGAACAGCGGAAGGCAAAAAGCCGAAGAAAGAAAAAAAGACACCGGCTGATAAATTCGACACAACAGTTCAGGATGCTAACGACCGCACCGCAGCACTCGTCGCCGAAACAGAAGCGCTTCGCCAGATCAACCCGCTAATTGATGATTACGGCTTTGCAGCTGAGAAGGCACGCACCGAGCAGGAACTGTTAAACGCGGCTCAAAAGGCTGGCATTGCCATAACTCCAGAGCTTCGTTCGCAGATTGCTCAGACTGCTCAGCAGTGGGCGCTCGCAACTGCCGAAGCGAATAAGCTCAACGAAGCACAGGGCGAGCTAAGGCAAAAGTCTCAAGAATGGCGAAGCACGGAGCTGGACGCGTTCAAGGGGCTTGTTACTGACCTGTCATCTGGAAAAGACGCTGTTGAAGCCCTGACCGATGCTGTTCAAAAGCTGATCGATAAGTTGCTGGACATGACGTTGAACAACTTGTTTGACGGTCTGTTCGGCAAGTCGGGCAGTCTGTTTGGTGGATTTATGGGGTTCAAAGATGGTGGGCTGCCAAAGTTTGCCAACGGAACACCATCGCGACCAGGTCCCGGCCTCATTCGGGGGCGTGGTACCGGCAGAAGCGACAGCATCCTTGCGAGAGTATCGAACCGAGAGTTCATCACTAACGCTCGTTCAACAGCCAAGTATCGCGGGCTTCTGGAAGCCATCAATAAAGATAATTTGCCTGCATTTGCCAATGGTACACCGAGTTTACGAGCACCTTCAATGCCGACTTTGCAGACACCGCAAAGAACAAGCGCAGCTGTACCAATGCGTGTGGATGTTGTGACACGGTTCGAAAATGACGGCAACTTCCATTCGTATGTTGAGAACGTGTCTCAAAGCACAAGTTCGCGCACTGTTAAAGCATACGACAAATCAGGCCCGATGCGCTTTGCGCGGGATAGTAAACAGGCGAACCGGAGAGGGTTGGTGCGATGATCGATCTCCTCTCAACGGTCCGATTTGTCCCGTCATATCCGCAGCTGATTATTCCAACCAGTCAGACAAAGTTCGGCGGTCGAGTTCTCTCGACCGTTGAATATGCTGATCGGTATCGCACCGTGGACATGGAAACACTGCCGATGAAGGCCAGTGAGGCCGTTCAGCTTCAAGCATTCATCGCAGCTGCACAGGGCGGAATGGAAACGATTGTCTATCGTCCGAAACATATCTGCATTCCTCGCGCTTATTGGGGCGATCCCAACAACCCGCGCATCACCGGTACCGCATCACGCGGGACGGTGACAGGTGGCTATACGGTTCAATTGACCGGTGTCGTTCCCGGCTTGCAATTGATGGATGGCGATATGTTCTCGCTCAAGAGCGGTGACTATCGGCAGTTCTTGCAGATAGCTTTTGGCGGCGGCGCAATAGCTGTTAGCACTCAGATGGCTGTGAAGGTCGATCAGCCGATCGCGTCTTACATCGCAACTGGAGCAACGGCACGGTTCAAACAGCCGGAAATGAACACGCGGTTGGTTAAAGACAGCTTCCAGATGACGAAAGGGCCGCGACCTACCGCGACCTTCCAGCTTATTGAGGTGCCGAAGTAGCTGGTTTTGTAGCTTTAAAAATGAATGGAACGCGAATTTTCCCGGTAATCGAGGTTTTATAAGGCTGGCATGTTTTGACTGCGCGCATGCCTGCCAGACCGATTACATAATTCGTCAGGGTTCCAGTTTTTACCAGCTCAACATCGCCTACTTTCCCACCTTCAAGTAATCGAAACTGGATGACGGCTTCACCGGACTCATTGAGTGGCAATCGAAAGCATCTTTTCACTTGCTGGGCGAGTGACCACTGTTCCTCATGGCTTGGCTTTTGATTTGCAAGCACGGCGTTTGGGATGACGGCGATAGTTAAGGCGATAAGACTGGTTAATCGCTTCATTGAATACCCCCTAAAGTTCTTCGCGTTCGACGCACTTTAATCATTTGTTGCAGAAAGAATAGGCTTCATGGCTTTCCCAACTCGTCTACAGCAATTGCTGGAGGAGGGGCGCATTGTTGTGCGCTCCCTTGGTGATTTCCACTTCGGAACCGGCTTCTGGTACATGTGGAACGGGTCTTCTAATCTCACATGGAACGGCAATACCTATATCCCGAACCAGCTTCTCTCGATTGAGGAACCGCCGTACCAGATGGGTGCGGAAGCTTTGCCGATCACTATAACCATGCCGACAGCGGCGGATTACGGTGTAACGCCTGATAAGCTCGCTCAGATCGAAAGCATTGATTATAAGGGACGCACGGTCATTCTGTACGATGCATATTTCGATCCTGATACCCGTGAACTTCTTCATGTCGAGCCGATGTATCGGGGATATATCGACACGGTTGATCACGTCATTGACGGCGGCGAAATGGTTCTCAAAGCCAATGTGGAAACGTCAGCACTGGAAAACCACCGAGACGGCTATCGCACTGCCTCACACGAAGATCAGCAGCTTATCTCACCGGGCGACAAGTTCTTTGAATACGCCTCGACCGTGAAGCGTGAGAACTTCTACATCACGCCTTATCAATAAGCACTCCTGACAGTAAGGACCGCCATGCACCAGCAATGGGAAAAACGCCTCGTGGCTGTCACGGAGGCGCACATAAACACGCCTCTGGTTTGGGGGAAGTCTGACTGTCTCCTGACCGCCTGTGACGCGATAGAATCCATGACTAGCATTGATCCAGCTGCGGATATTCGCGGGAAGTACAAGAGCAAGGCCGGTGCTTATCGCCTGATTAAACAGCGTGGCTATGACAGCCTTGGTGCGGTGCTGGCTGATCGGTTCGCAGAAATCCCGGTCGCAATGGCTGGACGTGGTGATGTTGGCATTTACCAGAACACGGTCGGTTACTTCTGTGAATACGGCTTCGCTGTGAAAGGTGAGGACGGTTTGCGCTTCCTGCCACGCATGATGGCTGAGCGAGCTTTCAAGGTTTCCTGATGCTTTACATTCTGGCGATTTTATTCGCGCTTCTGGCTTCGCCAGCGGCGGCGGACCCTGTTTCTATTGTGACAGGCATTGTTGGCTTTGGCTCCTGGCTGTTTGGCGGTACGGTTCTTGCGAACATTGTTCTGGGCGGATTGGCGGTCGCAGCTAAGTATGCCTTGGGCACAATCTTCCAGCAGAAGCCAAAATCACAAGCATCTGCGACCGAAGTTAAATACGGCGAAAACCTCGTGCGTGAGGTCGGTCTGGGCGTATTCGGGACGATGGGCCATCACGTCTATCGAAATGCGTTCGACAAGGGCAATCACATTGTCCAGGACGTATTCAAGCTGTCTGACTTCCGTTGTCTTGAGCTTCTGCGCGTTCAGATGGACGGCGAGTGGAAATCTCTTTCACCAGATCAGCAAGGCGACGAGGGCCGCATCTACGGTCAGCGTATTCTTGGCGTGAAGGACGGCGGTCAGTGCTTTGTGCGCTTTTATCAGGGTACGCTCGATCAGACTGCTGATCCTGCATTGATTGCCTATGCCAATCCGGCAGGTCGTTGGACTTCAGCGCATCGTGGCGCTGGCATGTGCTATGCAATTGTCACGACGATGACGGACGTGGATAATCTTACATCTGTTCCGAGCCTCATGTTCGAAGTGCGTGGCGCACCGCTATATGATCCGCGTAAAGATAGCTCGGTCGGCGGCTTTGGTTCACATCGTTGGAATGACCAAAGCACGTGGGAGTTCAGCAACAACAATGCCGTGATGATGTATAATCTGGAACGCGGCTTGTTTAACGGCACTGAAAAGATTATCGGTCGCGGAGTGGCTGCAAGCCTTCTGCCTTTGTCTGAATGGTTCACCGCGATGAATATCTGCGATGAAACCATGCCAGACGGCAGCAAGCGTTATACGGCTGCTCTGATTGCGTCATCTGGTGATGGCGTTACCCACGAAACCAATATGACGCCTTTGCGTGAAGCGTGCGCCGGTTCGTGGATTGAAGCCGTATCAGGTGAATACCCGCTCGTTGGTGCAAATCAGGCTATTGTTGCGACAATCACTGACGATGACATTGCTTGGGAAAAGTCTTTCCAGCTTTCGTTCTCACGCACCCGCACGGAGTTGGTGAACACGGTCGCGGCTTCATATGTAAGCCCCGATCTGTTTTATGAGACCACGTCACTGACAACCCGCATTGATGCGCTGGCGCTTGCGCAGGATCGTGAACGCCTTGCATCCAAGGTGGATTATACTGCTGTTACTGATCATCGCGTTGGTGACCGTCTTGCGGATATTGCTATTCGTGCATCGCGCTATCAGGCCAATGGCAGCTTCACAATTCATCCGAAATTCCTTTCGCTTCAGGTCGGGCAGTGGGTGCAATGGCAGTCTGATCGCTATAACCGCACGGTCAAGTTTCAGATCCAGTCCAAGTCTCTCGGCGCGATGGGCAGTGACAGCGTTCGCGATGTTTCGATCTCGTGGCAGGAAGTGGGAGACGGCATCTTTGACCCCACGGCTTACGAAACAAATCCACCAATTCCGATCCCAAACGGTCAACCGGAGTATCAGGCGCAACTCTCAAACTTCAACGCCATCCCGAATAAGGTCATTGGAGATGATGGTCAGGAACACCCCGGCATTCGTCTGTTCTGGGACGAAATCACTGATACGACCATTGAAGGCGTCGAAATCCAGTATTGGCCGGAGAATGACCCGTTGCAGATATTCACGGCTTATGTGCCGCGTGATGTGACTGTTTTCCAGATCGTCAACGGACTAACCAGCAAATCAGAATGGAACGTTCGTTATCGCATCAGAGTGGCGGCAGGAACGCGGCCTGTTAATTGGTCGTCGCCCGTTCTGGTTCTCACACAAGAAACGTCAGGTGATGACAGCCCGGTCGATTACGGGCAGTTGGATGACGGCTTGAAAGGCCTCGTCAATTACATGACAGAAGATAAGCGTGAACTTATCCGCCAAGGACAAGAGAACGCTCTGGCGTCCGCTAATGGCCTGTTTGGGGCATATGCAAATGTGCAGGCGGTGCGTCGTGAACTCACCAGCACGTTCGGGAATGCCAGAGCCTCGTGGAAAGAAGACATTTTCGTTGCCACAGGCCCGAATAGCGCGATTGGCCAACAGCTTACGCAGATCAATGTAAGCCTTGGCACAAAAGCCGATGCGAGCACTGTCACGTTATTGCAGAGCCGAGTTGATGGTGTTGAAGGCGATATGACCGCTATTTCCAATGCTTTGACAGAGGTCAACGCATCGGTTGATGGAGAGGTCGCTAATGCCACTTGGCGCATGACGGCAACGGCTGGCAGTGGTGGGTCGTCAGTCAAGATTTCTGCTTTTGCCCGTTTAGGTAGCGGTGATGGTTGGAAAGAAGCTGGCTGGTTCGTCAACGTCACGCCGACAGATAGCCAGTTTGTCGTTGTTTCCAATCAATTTGCAATCGCTCGGCCTAATGGACAAGGAGGATACACTTACCCATTCGTCACCCAGAATGATGAAGTTTACATGCAGAGTGTTCGCCTCGGCACTTTGAGGTTCGACCGTCTATTGTCCAACAATGACAAGCTCGAACTTCGAGGAGATGGGAATAATTCGTTCATCAGGATTTTTGTCTAATGGTCTATCTCGTCTATGGCTGGGTCGGCGGTAAAGGGCCGATAATGAAAGTCATGAAGAACAACTCTGACGACTTTCTCACTGTTCCAAACAATCAATATGAAAAGTTTTTCTTCAACAGTGAGAACGACAAACTTTCATACATTTGGGATGATTGGTTTTTCACAAACGTAACTTTTGCCAATTATCCACCGTCAACTAGCGGAAACAAGAACACTTATATTCTGGAAGGAACAAGCCTTAATAATTGCAAGTGGGGCATTCAGTCATGGCAGATAACGAACAATAACAGATTTTTGGAGCCAATTGGTTTAATTGGACGTTTTTTTAATGGGCCTTATGTTCCGTTCTCCGATAGCCGTTACATTAACGATGACGGATGGTCGCGACTTGTAAGACTTTCTGCGCCACAAAATCTCTCGCAAGGGGCCGTGTCTTTTTCGATGGTCAGCGGTGATTTTTTAGCGCAGGTGTCAGGCTACACTGGTGCACCACATTTGATGACCGTAAATCAGATCAGCACGAATTTTAATTATTCGGGTTGGGCTATAAGGTTAGGATCTGGTTCCGGCCCGGCATCTGATGATCTGCCACCCGATACAAGTCGCGTGGTTACAATGATTTGGGACTTGCCGAGCGGGCCTGAACCAATGTCATCACCAAACGGGGGCGCTGTCACTGGTGATGTGGCCATGGATATCTCGAACACGCGCGCGGTATTGGCTAGAAAGACCTGTAAAGTCTCCAGCAATGATCAGCGTCATATGATCTTTGACAGTGACTGGTCGCCAGTTAAGTGTGTGATGTTTGGAGAGACAGGAAACATCAATCCCGGAACTGAACTGTTCATACCGAATACGACAGATTTTCCATTAAATGAGAATATGTTGTTGGATGCCTTTTTTAAGTCAGACAATCAGGGTGTTTTCCAAAGACCGCCGAACTATGCGCGTGAAATTGGAACAAGCGCAAATTGTCAGGTTGATTACAAGGTTGAACCGGGCGGAATTAGATTAAGGTGTAACGGTACCTTTGGGTTTGCACTTCGATACATGCTTTATAGCGCTGGACCCGATGATTACACCACTGGCGGAAGCCGTGTAATGCGTGAACTGCCTAATGGTCACATTCAGTTTAAAAGACCGGGATCAAGCGATGTAGCTCCGAATTATAACGATATACTTCTGGATACGCGTATCCCAACGGTTCAGATCTTGGATGAGGCTTGGGTTCCTCTTTCCAGCTTTTCACACGGCAACACGCATCGAATACCGTATGACGATAGAAACGGTTCGATGTTCATATTTCCCAAAATTATCACTGATTTTGGCAACATCAGACGTTCGGGAATGGACTTCGGATACTTGCGATCGGTCACTGTCAGTGGCGTCCAGATTACCGTGAAAGATCGAAGCATTCAAAGCTGCTTAACATCGATTCAGAACGGGTACGTTGATGCCACCGTCAACACCACTAGAGCAGAGAATGACGGATCGGCGCTGAATGGCCCAACCGGCATCAGGTATTACATTCTGGGCGTCCCTAAGTGAAATTTCACTAATAGCAGCAACGCTCTAACTTTCCAAACTTCGGAGAATAACCATGGCAGTCCTCTCGGATTATACGAGCGGAACGATTTCGCTTGCGCAGGGTTCGGTTACGGTAACCGGTACAGGTACGCTTTTCGAAGTCACCCGCTTTCGTGAAGGCGACACGCTTCAAATCCAAAACCTGACCGCAGTAATCGCGAGCGTGGACAGCGATACTTCGTTGACACTCACAGAGCCGTGGACAGGAGCGACCATCGTTGACGGGCCATATCGTGCTCGACAGCTGGGCGATATTTCCCGGTATCCTACACAGGCCGCAACCATCATTGATCTTCTCGGCAACGGTGTTCTTACGAACATAGCTGACATACCTGTTGAAGAAGGGAAGCTGCTGCGCGGTAATGCTGCGGGTCAATATGAGGCTGTAGCAGAGGATGAAATCGGCATCCAAGATCCGAACGACAGTCTGGCAAAGCTGGCGGCGCTTACGTTGGCGGCTCGGCAGATATTGCAGACGGACGAGAATGGCGCGCTTAAGACGCTGGCATTGGTGGCAAACAAGTTTTTGCGCACAGATGCGAATGGTGATCTGGCCTTAAGCGATCTTGGTGCCGCGGCAATTGCTCTCTTAAATCTCTCTGGAGCCGCCGCTGCAAACAAGCTTCCTTATCTATCAAGCACTACAGCGGCTTCTCTCTCGGATTTTACGGCAGCAGCTCGTACACTTCTAAATCTTATTGGAACAGCTGGTGCAGATCAGATGCCCTATCTAACAGGAGCATCTGCGGCTGGGTTGACGCCTTTGACGGCATTTGCCCGGTCGTTCCTAGACGACACTACCGGCGCAGCCGTATATGCGACGTTGGGTGCAACACAATCCTTGGGTGAAAACGGGTACCATCGTTTCCCGAACGGTCTTATTATCCAATGGGGAAGAAACTACGGAACATCCGATAGATCAATACCTCTCCCAATGACTTTTCCTAATGCTGCATACGCTAAGGGGGCAACCGCTGAATTGGCTTTCACAGGAAGCTCAACTCTAGTTGTCACTGTCGATAGTGCAACAAATTTGAACAACATAATTGTCAGAGTGAGAAACGTATCAAACGGTGGAACGGTGGCTGCTTCCGGTGACTGCGTTGTCTCATGGTATGCGATAGGAAGATAACAGATGAAAAAGTTCGCTGTTTTTGATTTAGAGGGATTTCCATTGGCTTTCTATGCCGAGGACGTGCATGGATCGCGGACATTGCCTGTTTATGGCGAAGCTTCGGAACCTTCAGACGACAATCCCAACTATGATCTGCCTATTATCGGTGAAAAGGACAACCCAGATTGCTTGATACCCTTCGATGCAATTGAAATTTCCGACGACGATTGGCGTGTGTTCATTAATAATGCTGGTTATCGTAAATGGGATGGCTCAAAGGTAGTTGAATACACGCCGCCAACTCCTGATCCGCTCACCCCGGAAGAACTACGAGCACAGATGCCGCCACTGTCCCGCCGTCAGATTTGGTTAGGTGCTCACAGCCTCGGCATGTCGAAAGATGATGTAAAAGCAAATACTGACGACCCGGAAATCCTCATTGAAATTGAGGAGGCTACCGAGTTTCATCGCACTTATGAGAGCGTCGTCATGATGTCGAGCGTCATGGGAATTACGCCTGAGCAGCTTGACGATGTTTGGATGTGGTGGGCTTCGGCTTAATCGCACATAAAACCTGACCGACCGCACCGCCCTTGAGGCGGTTTTTCATGCCGAAAAAGAAGATTAGAGGCTTCCTCGGGTGATTGATCCAATTACCACCAATCCGACGATCACAAGTAAGCTCACGCCCAACGCGATAGCTTCTAAATCTTCCAAGTAAGGATGATACATTTAAGCCCCGCATCTCCCTAAAAAAACTCTCCCGACGCTATAGACGCCCGCCCAGTGAGCGTCGGGTGCATCGCTGGTAAGGGGAGGGAACACCTCAGCAATGCTTGTTGAAGCAGTTAGGGCGATTAAAGGAAATGACAAGGCAACAAAAAACCCCAGACGCTGACGGGCTGTTCTGGGGCTGCGTTTGGACAGAGTTGCGGGCTGTCTTCACGCTCAAAGTGAGCTAGCGCAAAAGTTGAAAAAGAAAAGCCCAGCAAAAGAGGGCAGGACGTGTCTCTGTCCAACGTTCTTGACGAGTGCTGCTTACCAGCGACGTCGTCTTGGCGCAAAATAAAGCAACAATAACGTAGCGATGATGGGTACTGCTACGCCAACAACGTATTCGCCCATGTGTGTAGAAAAGAACTGTACTAACTGCGCCATGCCACCCCGTGTTGAAATTTGCCCCAACGAAATATTCCCCTCTCGTCGGGGCTATAGCAAAGCGATGAGTAAGCTCATCGCAAAGCCACATTGCATTTATAGCTATGCAATCTAAAAAGAAAACCCCGACTCAGGGGTGGATGAGCCGGGGTTATGCGAGTCTTCCAGTTGCGTCGTTAAGGTTGACCCGCAATGTAGAATAATCACTTTGGTAACCACCAAAGAAGAGTGCATGCGAGAGCCTTTGCCAGTACAGCCACTGCAATGAGCAATCCATGATCTGAAAACGTGAAATTGAAAACTGTCATCTGTGATTGTGCTCCGACCAGATCATAAAGCCAATCAGCGCAAGCAATGCGGTTGTCATAAATCCAATGAACCAACCCATAGCATTTCCTCCACGTACTAAACGCGCTAGCGGGAAAAAAAGGTTCAATTTGCTTCTTAAAATAGAAAACCCCGGAAAGGTGCGGGTGCACTCCGGGGTTTTGCACCAAGGCAACTATGACGGGCGGCCTTAAGTGCGTCTTATGTATTACAGAAGATGCTAAAAAAGAAAAGCCCCAGCGAGAGGGATCAAGCTAGGGCGGCACCAAAGCTTTTTTTGGACGACTTTGAATGCGTCAGTTCTATTACCGAACGGTCCCAAAAATGGAAAGCCCCGGATGGAGGGGTGTCACATCCGAGGCTGCGTGAAGACATTCGCACAACATACCCACGCAACCAGAAAACTAGTGTGGTACACGAAAAAGAAAAGCCTTGTCATAGCCCCCACCATGACAAGGCTGCGCGCGGACAAGGATTGTAGCATGTCTGGCGCCTCTGCAATCTAGCCGAGTATCCTGAAAAGAAAAGCCCCGGGCGACTGGTGGTCGATATGTGCCGGGGCTATGCCGCTAGGATTGTCACACCTCACCTGCGCCAGAAAATTGAAACACAGATAGTCACCAAAATAAAGCCCCGGGCGCTTGCGGACGCTACCGGGCCGAGCTTTTCTGAAACGGGGGCTTCATTTGCTCTCATCTACTATCTCACAAAAATAGGAAATCACAAACGAAAACCCCGGCGATGGGGCCGGGGCTGTAGTTTAGCGCTGTAAAATACGTCGGTGGTTCATGTAATACCTTATCTCTTTCCAGCCTAGCTTAACTATCACGCATGAGAACGTAGCAAGGATGCCTGCTTCAAATATCAGAAACCAAATCATGATGCGCCTTCAAGCCTGAACTAGGCCGCCCCCTGATTTCTTGCCCTTCATCCAAGGTAGTGCCACTACTGGTTCTTCGAGAATTCCCTTTTTTTTCGCAAAGCCACGAATAGCGCTTTCAGCTACTTCCACTGGTTTAATGCCGTCGTGACTGTCGCAGCACGCTTTCCAGACAGTTTCGTATATGAGGCAACGGTCGTATTCCGGCCAATCATAAAGAAAATCTAACGCGTCTCCGACGCTTGCAATTTCCCGAACAAGGTAGGGGCCGTCCTTCACAAAAACAGGACTGTCAAACAAACGGTCGCTCATCGAAACCTCCATTTGATCGAACGTTAAATGTTGGAATGACGGCTTCGATTTAGTAACCATCCTACGGATTTCAAGATACTGACAATCAAAAAGTAGCAAAACACAATGGCACGACGCATCAACGCGGCGGGGCTTTCGCTTATCTAATTTAAGGACAATCAAATGAACAAAACAACGTTCTTCGCGTATGCGAGGCGCGCGCCTTTTGGCGGCCGCTTGAGCCAGGCTCAGGTCGATGGCACGTCGGCTATCTTGGCCGAAGCCGAGCGCCGTAATCTGCCCGACGAACAGATCGCGTATATCCTCGCGACTGTCTTTCATGAGACGGGCGGCAAGATGCAGCCGGTTGTTGAGGATCTTAACTATTCGTCTGCTGCGCGCATCAGGCAGGTTTGGCCAACGCGGTTCCCAACTGTTGCCAGCGCACAACCATACGTTCGCCAGCCTCAAAAGCTTGCAAATAAGGTCTACGGCGGCCGGATGGGTAACGACAGCGTTAACGACGGCTGGACCTATCGCGGACGAGGCTTGCCTCAGATTACTGGCGAGGAAAACTATAAGAAGTTCGGCATTGCTGACGTGCCAGAGAAGGCGCTGGAGCTGGCTACTGCTATCCGCATCCTCTTTGAAGGCATGGTGCTGGGCAAGTTCACGGGCCGTAAGCTCACGGATTATTTTGGCAAGGGCAAAGCAGATCCTGAAGGCGCGCGTGTCATCGTCAACGGCACCGACAAGGCCACGCTGATCGCTGGTTATTATCGCAACTTCCTCGACAGTCTGATTGCTGCGCGCGAAATGAAGGCCGCTGCTCCTGATGACGCTAAGCCTGACGACGTGCCTCTGCTCAAGGATAAAACTGTGCAGACCATTGTCGCAGCTGGTGGAGGAACGTTCCTGACCGGCCTTATCAGCGCCGTTTCGAATCCGTGGGCATTCCTGACTGTTGCGCTTGTGCTCGTCGCCATCGGTGGCGGGTTCTGGCTCTGGCATACAGGCAGGCTTGAGCTGAAGAGGGTGGCGGCGTGACTTGGTTTGCAACCATAAAGGCACGCATGACAGGCTACGCCGTGGCAATCGCTGCGGCGCTGGCCGTCCTTGTCAGTGCATATATGAAAGGCCGATCTGACAGCAAAACGGCTCAGACCGCGCGCGACGCACAATCCGCAACCAAAGCACGGAAGATAGAAAATGAAGTCAGCCGTCTTGATGACAGCGCTGTTGACGCTCGGCTTGCTAAGTGGATGCGCGACAAGCGGTAATTATTGCGATGTGGCGCGAGCGATCTATGCCAGCCACGACGACACGTCAGAAACAAAGCGCCAGATCCTGGCCGAGAATGAGAAAATGGAAAAGCTGTGCCGGGTACGGCCGTGAGGGATGCTGAAATGAACGAATTGATGGGTAATGATAAATGACTGGCACTGAAATCATGGGCGTTGTCGGCTTCATCGTGATGCTGTTTGGCTTTTTGTTTGGCCTTTGGAAATACATCGAAGGCCATATCAAGACTGTGCGCTCGGAATGCGGAGCCAAAGCCGAAGCAGCCACAGCGCTTGCCGCACTGACGCGGCAGGAGTTGTCAGATTATAAGCTGCGGGCGGCCGAAACATTCGCCACAAAGGCCGGGATGCAGGAACAGACCTCACAGATCATGCGCGCCATCGAAAGCGTTGCAAACCGCATCGATGGACTCACCGAGCGCATGGATCGTGTGTTTGAGCAGAAGACTACGCGGGCGAGGTCGTAATAGTTAGCTTTAAGCCATAGCCTCCAGGACTTTAGGCCCTACATCTTCTCCTAGAACCGATTGGTGTTCTGGGAGATACATCATGCAACATAGAATTCACGAGAATATGGAAGTAATCGGCGCTGACGGCGTCCACATTGGAACGGTTGATCATCTTGAAGGTGACCGTATCAAGCTTAAGAAAACCGATAACTCGGCGTCCCATAAAGATCATCACCATTATATCGATATTGGATTTGTTGCTGATATTGAAAGCGATAAGCAGGTTCGACTTTCTGCGAATGCAGATGTTGCCGTTACACTGGAAGAAGAAGAATCTGGCAAGCCTGTCGATCTCTAGTTATTTTATCATATTTGGTAGTTTTAGAGCGGTCTTCGGGCCGCTCTTAATCATTTCTAAGCCGCGGCTGAAGCACTATCGCTATGAGCGGGCGATCTATTAGGCTTTGAGAATGGCTTTTTCTTAGGTTTAGGCAGTAATCCTTCGCGTTGTGCTTTCTTTTTAGCATCCTTTTTCGCTCTGCCGATTGCTGCTTCTTTCTCTCTAATACGCCGCTCAGATGGCTTTTCGAATGACCGACGGGCTTTCAATTCCCGGAATATGCCTTCGCGCTGCATTTTCTTTTTGAGAACGCGGAGCGCCTGATCAATGTTGTTATCTCTGACAAGAACTTGCAATTGGATCTCCCTTAATTTTAAGCATTTTGATCGCGTGCAATGCGAGCCGCCCTCAATCGGAGGGTTTTTTCATTTTTTAAACTCTGCTCGTGGCTAAGGATCGCCTTCGCGCTTCGATCTGTTGCGGCCTTCTGGACTTCCATTCGCGAAAGAGTTGGCTTGAAAAGTGTATCTTTAGTGTGCTCTTTAATCATCGTTACTCTCTCGTAATTAAAGCTAATCTATCGTGCACGGCTAGTTGAGCAGCCGCCACCGCTCCGTCGCAATACATTTGACAGCTTTGACCACTCTTTGGGCAAGGATTTGGGGAGATTATGCAAGTGTGGAGCAACTGCTAAAGAATTCAGATCTTCGCGGCCAGACGTGTTACTATTTGTGGAGTTGTCGTTTCCGGTTTCCAAAACTCTCTCCTTAGAAAAACTCCGTATTAAAAAATCGAATTAAAAAAGGCCGAGCGTGCACTCGACCTTTCAAGAGCATTCATCTCATTCATCGCCAGTACATCCGTGGTCGACGAATAGAAAAACGCAGCATTATGCAGCCTGAAGATTACAAGCCGACGTTTTGCCCGACTTCCGGTCCTGTTCGAGATCGTAGGTTAATTTTTGCCCTTCATTAAGGGAAAATAAACCTGAACGCTCAACAGCTGAGATATGAACGAATGTATCTGGTCCGCCATTATCAGGCTGAATGAAGCCAAAGCCTTTTGTGGAGTTAAACCATTTAACTGTTCCGGTGTTCATGATGAACCCTTTCGTCGAATTAATAATAACGACACGCTAGCGCGTGACGAAAAGTGATACGAATTTTAAAAAGGGGGTTCGATCAGCGCACGGTGCTAAAAGTGCAATAAGCAAAACTCATCAAGAAAATATCGATTAATAATTCATAAACAGTTTTATTATTTTTGTCAAATTATTTTTATTTTTGTACTTAAAATCGAAACTCTTGATATCGTTTTTACAGATATTTTTTTGAGAATTATTTTGATAATTATAACACCAGAACCTTTAAAACGGTCAGCCAGCCGACATGCTTTTTCAGTCCGCGAACTAGGGAGTTTCTGGCACTATTTTGGCGCAAATCTATTGACGCACCTTTCACTTCCACCACAATGACAAATTGTGGGCCACCAACCAGCAAACCATCCAACACGAGGAGACTGTATGTCTGAACAGGCACAGCGCGCGGGTGCGCCAATTTTTACACCGGGGCCGTGGGCCGTAGGATACAACCATTATGATGTCGGCGTGAAGGATAACGCCAAGACAGGCGGATATACAAAGCTATTTGATGTGCGTGGCTGGGGTTATTTGACCGGGACTGGCCATGGTGGGCTTGGCCTTAAGGAAGATGAAGCAATTGCCATTCAGAATGCAAACGCTTGCCTCGCAGCCGCAGCTCCAGAGCTTTATGAAGCTTTGGAATATGCATTGAATGAAGTCAGCGCTGAAAAATATTTACGTGATAATAGGCATCTTTTGACACTGTGCCGTGCCGCCCTAGCCAAGGCCAGAGGTGCCGCATGAGCAAGACTTTTGCAGTAGCTGACCTTCATGGACGCTATGACTTGTTGTTGGCAGCAATCGAGCGCATCGAGCAAAGCAGCCACTCCGGCGGCACCATTGTCTTTACAGGCGATTACGTTGACCGTGGGCCACAAAGCGCGCAGATCATTGAACGGCTGATGAAGGGCCCGGATGATCCACAGCGCTGGAAGTGGGTATGCTTGCAGGGCAATCACGAAGAAATCATGTTGACTTGCCTTCTCGCTACTGGACTTGCAGTTTCATATTGGATGCCGAACGGTGGCGGTGCGACGCTTCTGTCGTATGGAGCAAAGGACGGCGGATCTATCTCCGATGCGCTCACGCTTGTTCCACAGGCGCACATCGACTGGCTCAAATCCTTGCCTCTCATCCACGTCGATGAGCATCGCGTATTCGTTCATGCTGGTGTTGACGAGGCAATCCCGCTTGATGAGCAGACGCCGCAGACCATGCAATGGATGCTGTATCCGGATGGGTATGCAGGCGGACACAGCGAGCGGCACGTTGTTCATGGCCATCATCAGTTTGAGGATGGCCCGTTGCTGTTTGCAGGACGCACCGACCTCGACACCTTCGCTTGGTATACCGGCCGTCTCGTGATCGGCGTGTTCGACGACAGCAAGGCAGGCGGTCCGGTTTCAACGATAGAAATCAAAGGCCCTTCGATCTATGGGCTTCGAGGACACTAAATGCTTTCAAAACAAGAACTAGCCCGTCGTGTTGCTGCGTATCAGCAGCACGGCACGATAACGAAGGCTGCTGTAGCTTGCGGCGTCAAGAAGTCTGCATTTCACGACAGCATTAAGCGCGCGGCTGAACTGGGCCTGATGGGTCCGAAGGAAACACTACCCGGCTATGCAATCAAAAGCCTGACCGAGACGCCTAACGGCACATACATGCGCCAGACGAAAGAGGCTGGCCCTGTTTATGAAGCCACTGCTGGTCTGGCGGTTAAAGGCAAGACGACGCTCGTTAACAGCGAAGGCCGCATCGTCACTCAGCACATCATGGAGCGTGCGGACGCCGACCAACAGCGTGCAGCAATCACAGCAATGGTTGAAGCGCTTAAAGAAGACCTGCCCCGCGTATCTATCATGCCGGCGCCACAGGGCTGTCGCGCGGATTTGCTTAATCAGTTCACGATCACTGACAACCATTTCGGCATGATGTCGTGGCACGAAGAGACTGGCAGCGATTACGATCTGCGGATTGCCGAGCAGCTATTGCTCGATTGGTTCTCTGCTGCCGTGGCGCAGGCCCCCGACGCTCACACGGCCATTCTGGCGCAGCTCGGCGACCTGATGCACCACGATGCGCTTGAAAGCGTCACACCTGCCCACAAGCATGTTCTGGATGCGGATAGCAGACTTCAGAAAGTCATTCGCATTGTGATCCGCACGATCCGCCGCATTATTGACATGCTGTTGCAGAAGCATGAGCGCGTTCATGTTGTTATGGCTTCGGGCAACCACGACCCAGCCTCATCAGCATGGCTGCGCGAAATGCTCGCCGTTATGTACGAGAACGAGCCTCGCATCACCGTCGATAATTCACCCAGCCTCTATTACGCCTTCGAGTGGGGTAGCACGATGCTTGCCTATCATCATGGGCATAAGCGTGGTGTCGCAAATATCGAGGGCACGATTGCCGGAATGTTCCGCAGCATGTTTGGCCGCTCGCAACAAGCCTACGTGCATATCGGACACAGACACAGCGATGACGCCAGAAAAGGCACGCTGATGTATGTCGAGCAGCATGAAACGCTCGCTGCGCCAGATGCCTATGCCGCTGGGGGCGGCTGGCTGTCAGGTCGATCAGCTAAACGGATAACCTATAGCAAGCAGTTCGGTGAAGTCGGTCGCGATATTCTCCGGCCAGAGATGGTCGCGGGGAAATACGCGGCTGCGAACGACAATTCAGTGAGTGAGAGGAGGGCCGCTTAACCGTCATCCCTTTTGGGACGCTAGATAGTCTGCAACGGCCGCTCGAATTTCAGTCTCAAGTTGATTGGTTTGTGCCAAAATTTCTTTGATGGCCAGATCTACATTATCGATGAATGGGGAATTGATGCGACCGCCGCCCAACGGCGGTGCTATCGGACCATACTCCACGACCACCTTCTCTCCGGAGAACTGCACAGTGATGGATGCTGAGTTCCCAACGTACTTGGCATCTAATATTTGCATATAGGCCTCCCTGTTTGTTTCTCAGTGTAGGCCGGCGAACAGCATTCACACAAGATCATCTGCCGCCCACCAAGCGGCGTTTCACCTCAACACGAGGAGAGAATATGGAATTGCACCAATTATACGGCGTTAATCGACAGGGCGACGACTGGATTGAGGTGCCCGAAGACAAAGCCGCACGCGCGGCTGTTGAAGGGCGGCCCATAGCAGAGCGAGCTACGCGGATAACATTCAATAAGAACGGCATCGCGCTAAGCACTAGAGATGAGGATGGCGTCTGGAAAGACACAGGGTGGGTAATAAATCTCGCGCCTGTGAAGCCGTTTGCCGACCTCGTCATCATCGAAACGCCTTACAGCGGAGATGTGGAGGCCAATACCGCATACGCACGCGCGTGCCTTTTAGACAGCCCGCGGCGAGGCGAGGCACCGATTGCCAGCCATTTGCTGCACACGCAAGTGCTGGACGATATGCAGCCTGACGAACGCACTTTAGGGATTGAGGCAGGCCTTGCTTGGTATCGCGTGGCAACGAAATGCGTTGTTTACTCTGATCGTGGTATCAGCGGCGGAATGAAGATGGGCATCGATCGAGCCGGACTGCACGATGTGGCAGTTGAGTATCGGTGGCTAGAAAAGAAACCATGGCCAGCAGGAGAAGCACATGAGCAACATTGAAACAGCGATCGCCGTGGCATCTGCGGCTCACATGGGCCAAGTTGATAAGAACGGCGAGCCATACATTTTGCACCCCATTCGGGTGATGCTGGCTCAGACCACGGCAGAAACGCAGATTGTCGGCGTTATGCACGACATGATTGAGGACACAGACACGTCGCTGAACGACGTTTACTCATTTGGTTTCGACGACGACATCGTGCTGGCCTTGAATGCAATTACACGTCGAGATGACGAGGATTACTTTGTCTATGTGAAGCGTGCTTGTTCTAACCCTATCGCACGGCCGGTAAAAATTGCGGATCTACGAGACAATCTTCGCGCATCCAACGACGATGCCGACAGGCGCGCTCGATATACAAAAGCGCTCGAAATGCTCGGGGAGGCCCCATGAACCAATTCCACGTTGGCCAGAAAGTGGTCTGCATCGATAGCGCTGTCGGCTTTGAGCAGTATCTTGAAGTGAAGGAAGGCGAGATTTACGAGATCGAGTGGATCGGACCTTTCGAGCATTATATTCACGGCTCGTACATCGGCGTTCGTCTCAAAGGCGTTGATCGCGGAACTTGCCCGCAGTTTGGTTATGAAAACCCGCCTTTTGCAGCGAGGCGATTCCGGCCGCTTGTGGAAGATAAGCTGTCAGCGTTGCGCGGATTGCTTGCTGGCGGGCCTCTGACAGAGAGATTCGAAGAGCCAAAGCGTAAGGTGAGGGAGGAAGTGTGAGTAGCTGGCAGCGAATGGAATCTGCGCCCTTAGATGGGACTAAAGTCGATCTGTGGACGAATTTTGGCCGCATGACCGATTGCGCATTCACTCACCATCATTGGTTGAATGGCACGCCAGTGGGTGAAAAAGGCTGGTTCGACAAGCGCTTTGACGGTGGAATGCCACCAGTACCAACTCATTGGATGCTGCCGCCCGCGCCGCCGGAGGATTTGTGATGGGGATTATGAATTACACCATTGAAGATGCAGCCAATTCATACTTCCGAGGCAATCCCGACCTCGCGCTAGAGACGTTCGGCCCGCTGGAACGCTATACGCCTGCAAACGACAACTGGCCAAAGGTGATTGCATTTACTGGCAAGGCTGGCAGTGGGAAATCGACCGCTGCTAAGTACGTGATCGGGCGTGGCTACAAGCTGGTTAAATTCGCAGATCCGTTGAAGGATATGCTGCGCGCTATCGGATACAGTCAGCGACAGATTGAGGGTGACCTCAAAGAGGTTACCGATGCATCCGGTCAGACTCCGCGCCACGCAATGCAAACGCTTGGCACAGAATGGGGCCGCAAGTGCATGGGTGAGGATTTCTGGATTAACATCTGGCGCGAGCGCGTCGCTGGGGCTACCGCAGTCACTGACGACTGTAGGTTTGCAAACGAGGCCGATGCGGTAAGGTCAGTCGGTGGAATTGTAGTGAGGTTGGAAGGGCGTGGTGGCATAAACAGCAGCCATTCGTCTGAGAAGCTAGACTTCGACCCCGACATCGTGATCGCCAATAGCGGCTGCGTTACCAGTCTCCATGCGCAGATCGATAATATCCTCGTCGCCTAATTTAAAAGCCGCCCTTCGGGGCGGCTTGCTCATTGTACTGAACCGTTAATTGTTATTAGCCGGATGCAACATACGACTAGTTCGAGGAGCACTTTTCTCAGCGCTGACAATCTGCATAGCCAACGAAATTAGGTACTTTTGGTCCCTGATCCCATTTCTGTAAAGACTGAAAACAGTCGAAAGCAAGTGGTCTGAATCGTAACTTTTCTTATTTACCACTAAACGGTCAGTCGAAACTTCGACGCATTTACGCATGAAATTAATTTCGATAGAGCTAAAAACATCAATGCTATTATGTATTGTGGGCATTGCAACCTCCCTTAATAAAGGGTTAACAATATCCGATATGATTAAAAATGACAGGGCAGTTCGTTCACGAATTATAAGCGGGATATTCTCGAATATTTATAGCTCTAGTTTTCATCGGCTTTATTAGCTTCAGTCTCTACATCATTGAGTCTATCCAACAAATTTTCAAACATTGCGTCACGATCATTCACAGTGGTTTTAGCAATCTGCCGCTTAAACCCTTCGGCAATGGCCCGGTTAGAAGGGCTAAGCTTAGTTTTCTTTGGTATTATCGCCTTATTTGCAGATTCAATAAAGCCTCGCTTATTTGGCATTGGGGTGACTTTCGACTTGTGTTGCTTTGGACAACGGTCTCAGTCTCCGTTCAGTTCCATCGAATTATCTTACGCGCAGATCCTCTCCTCAAAACAAACTGGCCTGTCCCTCATTGTCATTGCTCGGTGTCAAATCGATCAACTCGTCATCCCCTAATGGCTTCTGCATTTCCTTTGCCTCATCCCATGGAGCGCGAAGCCAGATTTCTATTTCCTCTGTCGTGCGAAGAATGACGGGCATAGCCTTGGGGTGAACTGGCTTAACGACTGCGTTAGGCTCAGTGGTCAGAAAGCCGAATATATCGACTTCAACCGGCCCTTCTTTTTTCTTTCGCACACCTTTCCATGTCGTCCAGATGCCAGTGAAAGCGAATAGCGGCTTATCTTCGCTGAGAGCGAACCAGTGCAGCGGCTTACGCTTTGTTTTTGGATCCGGCGTTTGACCGTATTCAGAGAATGACGTGGCGGGTACGACGCACCGGCTTTCAACGCCTTGCCAGCGCCGCCAGTGAGGAGAGGTGAGGTTGCGAATGTTCGTGACGCCTGTATCTGCTTCGCCCTTTACATATATAGGTGGTGTCGGCATCCCCCATCGAAGGTGTGCAAGTTCATGTTCGCCGTCAGTGAGATTGCGCAAAACAGGAGCCGGATAATCTGGGTATACGTCCAATTGAGGATCAACACGGTTTGTCACGTCTCCGAATTTTGGAAACAATCGGCGCATGGCCTCGTGTGATGTGGTGAGATTATAAAGATTGCACATGCGATCCTCCTGCTAAGAAGAGAATAGGGCGCTACTTCTAGGTTCAGGTCAAATGCTATGCATTAAAAAGTGCCTCACGATTTTTACGTGAGGCACTATTCGACTTAATTGTATGGCGAGTTGCAGATTGCACGGCGTCCCGCACTTGGAACGTAAGTATTGTCAGAAGCGCGGTAGGTGCGATAACGCGAAGAGCACCACTGATAATGACGATTGCTATACCCTCGTGCCGCAGGACGTTGGTTATTTAACGCGCCGCCAAGAACTGCGCCGGCTCCAAATGCCGCTAAAGGATACCACCAACCGTCGGAGTGTCGCTTATAACCTCTGCGATGTTCACGATAGCCACGATGTCCATTATGCCAACCGTCACGATGAGAACGTTTCCAGTTTCCACGTCTGTCGTCTCTGTATCGTCTATGCTGAACTTGCTGGATTTGAGATTCACTCAAACTCAAATCAGAGGTCTGTCTGACCGGGGAGGCGACTGCCGGCGTAAATGAAGTCGCAGCGACAGCAAAACTTAAAGCGAGTATCCAAGATTTTTTGAACATCAGTTTTCCTTACATTGGCTCTGAGACTAACTTAAAAGGCCTTGTAAGGTTCCAATGCGTCTCAAATTGGCTTCAGTTATCTGGGTTCGCGATAAACAACAAATTTGCTTTGCCCCTTCGCTGTGCAGGAGCCACACCTGAGTTTCCATTGGTGTGGACGCAAAGGCTCGTTCTTACCGATCTTTCGTACGGCTTGTTTTGTGTTCACATTGCTAACGTGTCCGCACCTTGTGCAGAGGCCGCAAAGAACGGCCCATGGCTCGAGGTCGGCAATCCGTGTAAAGATGTCAATTTTTTCATGCGAAGGTGGCCTTGCCATGTGGTCTACCGAACGACGGTTCGTTCCCAAACGCCATCACCAAAAGGTTTGCCGCCATGCCGACTCATGAAAACGCTCATGCGCCTTTCGGATGGAAAACTGAACACGCAAAAGTCGATTCCAGATTTGCGCGCCATGCGATGAGGAAGGCGAGCACCAAGGCGGCCGGCATCTCTATGAACTTCACGTCGAGCGCATTTTAGTGCGTATGCTTCAGGAAGGGCGACTTGGAAAGTTTTCATCACGCAGCCCTCTTAAAAGAGTTGGTACGCTGATTGTGGGCGAGTGCAATCTGAGACAGCTCAATCTCACGCGCAAGGAAGTCTCGGTCTTTCAAAAGCGCTTCGATGGAAGCTCGCACATCGCCTTTATGATAAGCCAATACCAGGTCAATTTCGGCGTCGTAGTTATTTAAAACTGCATTCATGGCGTTCTCCATAGTTTGATTACCGCCTGCCAATGTTCCTGTTATGTTCTAATTTAGTTTGTTAGTCAACCCATGTGATTCTAGAACGAGTAAACATCTATTCACCATGTTGAAAAGGCATGTTTAGGTTCATTTGAACCTTTGGTCACTGCCTGAAACGCTTGTAAGTGATTGAAATCGTTGGCGCACCCGACTGGATTCGAACCAGTGACCTCTGCCTTCGGAGGGCAGCACTCTATCCAGCTGAGCTACGGGTGCATCGCCGGGAGGCACAAATGCCTCAATTGAGGCGTTTCTAGCTGAACCACGTCCCAGCTTCAATGCCCTATTTAAACAACAGACAGCAATTTGGTAAAATAGACGTAGAAATTCCTCATCCCATCATCGCGGAAAAGAAACCATATCCCCATACAGCTCCCGCAGCTTCGCTTTAACAGCTGGAGAGTTCTGGTAAATTTCGATGAATTTTTTCAACCGTGCATCGTCTCGCAATTCAGGACGAGTAACAAACTGAAATGCATAAATTGGCTCGTTCTCGAAAGTCAGACCGGATGACGCATCCAATCCTGCAAGCTTGGCAAATGTAGGGTAGGTGGCAGCAGCATCGACGTCATCTAGTGAACGCGCAATTTGCGGTCCATCAAGCTGTACGATTTTCAGCGGCTTTTTCCATGTCACAACATCTTCAAGGCTGGCACGTTGGCCGATGCCTGGCTTCAATTCAAGAAAGCCAGCTTGCTGCAAAAGCAATAATGAGCGTGCGGTGTTGATAACATCGCCTGAAAACGCGATCTGCGCATTGTCTGGAATATCTTCCAGCTTCGAATATTTCTTCGAGTAGAGAGCAAAAGGCGTACTGAATGCAGGCGCAACCGGCACAAGCCCATTCCCGGTATTGGCATTTGTATAATTCAAATAAGGAATGTGCTGGAAGAGATTCGCGTCGGCAGTTTTGTCCGCGACTGCTGTGTTGGGCGTATTCCAATCGCTAAATTCGATTAACTCGACATCTAGCCCGTGCTCTTTGGCTTCTGTAGCCGCAACTTCAGCAGCCTGATTAGAAACACTGGTCGCGAGTGCGACGCGTAACGATTGTCGCTCTTCAGCATGAAGCATTGCTGGCATTAATCCTGCCGCGAGAAAAAGTGCAGAAATTGAAAAAAAGCGCCGACGCGAATTAATTTTATTTGATGATATTTGCTTGCTCATATCGGCCGCCATGATAACTTTTAAAAGTTGAGTATTTTGATCTACTATATACACTTGCATGCAAATAAGAAACAGTTTCTGCATGGCGCATCAATAATTTAGCACGCACTTGATTGTGATCAATGAGCCTCTATTTCGAGAGATTACAGTCTTGAGCATGTCATCTGCGGATGCAACATTTTCAGCCGTTAGTTCCTCAAACTTTTGTCAGTCTAAAAGCAGAAAAGGAGACATCATGTCAAACACAGCTAAGGTCGCCTTAGTCACGGGCGCAGCACAGGGTATTGGTCGCGGTATTGCTTTGCGTCTTGCAAAAGATGGTTTTGATATTGCACTGGTCGATCTGAAGGCGGACAAGCTTGAAGCCGTGAAAAAGGAAGTTGAGGCGCTCGGCCGCAAGGCTTCAACCTTCTCCGCTGACGTCAGCAAGCGTGATGATGTCTATGCTGCAATTGATCATGCGGAAAAAGAACTCGGCGGTTTTGATGTTATCGTCAACAATGCTGGCATTGCGCAGGTGCAGCCAATTTCTGATGTGAAACCAGAAGAGGTTGATCGCATCCTTAAGATCAACATTGAGGGTGTTTTGTGGGGCATTCAGGCAGCCGCAGCCAAGTTCAAAGCGCGCGGACACAAGGGTAAAATCATTAATGCGTCCTCTATTGCTGGCCATGATGGCTTTGCGATGCTCGGTGTTTATTCTGCGACGAAATTCGCCGTGCGTGCGCTGACGCAAGCTGCTGCCAAAGAATATGCAAGCGCTGGCATCACCGTTAATGCATACTGCCCTGGTATTGTCGGCACGGATATGTGGGTTGAGATCGACGAGCGATTCTCGGAAATCACGGGTGCACCAAAAGGTGAGACATACAAGAAATACGTCGAAGGCATTGCGCTTGGTCGCGCTCAAACGCCTGAAGACGTTGCTTCGCTGGTATCTTTCTTGTCCAGCCCAGATTCAGACTACATCACAGGTCAGGCTATTTTGACCGATGGCGGCATAGTTTACCGCTAAGCTCCTACAAAATCGAAAAGGCAGGAGAATCCTGCCTTTTTAAGCTTTCACATAGCTTTTTTTTGGGGGGGGGGGGCTGACAGAATAGTTCTGCGTGGCTTTTCTGTATTGAATGAAAGAGGGGGAGACTCGGTTAGGCAAGTCAAAAATCAAAATGCCTTGATCTCTCGATAAGAAAGACTTTCGCATTTAGCGTATTGTTTAAAAGGCGTTTTGTCGATTTCTCACAGCAAACGTTCACGTAATTACGTTAGAAAATTACTACTTATAGTTTTTTTTGGAAAAGTTCCGGACGATTTTCAGCCCAATATCGTGATTGTCACTAAAGATCACGATGTCTTTTTACTAATCATTCCTTTGAAAGGAATGGCGCGAGTGACGGGGCTCGAACCCGCGACCTCCGGCGTGACAGGCCGGCACTCTAACCAACTGAGCTACACCCGCGCATTGTTCCGATGCTTTCGCTTGGGAACGATGCTCATGTATGCGGGAACGCAGCCAGCGTCAATCGTTTCTATGCGTAAGACCATAAAAAAATGAGATAATTTGAATTTAAGCCCGCCCTTGTGGATAAACATATGTTTTTTTGCTCGTGAAAAGGGAAAACTAGGGCAATATAAGAATTATAAATAGAAAGCGGCAGCTCAAATATGAGCGCCGCTCCCTTCAGAGATTCGTTTAGCGAACAGTTTCGCCGGTCTTTGGATCAATCTTAATCTCAACCTTTGCGCCATTTTTCATGAAATATTCGATTTCATAATAGCCGCGATCATTCCAATCGACTTCATCGATATATTGAACATCCGCTTGCTGCTCGATCTTGGAAATAATTTCAGAGAGTTTTGCGCCTTCGGGAGCGGCTGCAAAAGCTGATGCGGATGTTGCCGTAAGAAGAATGGCGGCGATCATGGTGCGCATGTAGAACTCCTTTGATTGTTACAGCCTGTAGGTAAGGCTGCAAAACGTCTAATCAAGGAGTGGCATCGCCAGATACCTTATTGCCACGAGCCAAAATGTGTCTGCACAAAGCAGCCGAACACAAGGAATGCCAATATGGCGAGGGCGATCAAGAGTATTTTCATTATATGATCATCCGCATTGTTCAGATCACATACAAGAAAACTGTATGTGATCTGAAATTGTCAGGTCGATCAATGAAAGGAAATGATTTCGATCAACGGTTACGATTGTCGACAGAAAACGCACCGGCTCCTGTTGCTACGAGGGTGAGGAATACAAAGCAGAACAGAATGGATGCATCGCCGCCGTTTGCGACTGGGAAGAAGCTTTTTGGGGCGTGCGCCATGAAATAGGCGAATGCCATGTGGCCCGATAGGATGAAGGCAACGGGTCTTGTAAACCAGCCAAAGAAAATGAGCGCGCCGCCAATGATTTCCAGTAAGGCCGAGGCAAGCTGTAACGCTGAGAGACTATCAGGGCCAGCAATCGGAAAGCTGAAAGCTTTCTGTGTGCCATGCTCAAAATAGAGAAGCGCAGTCACGATACGAAGAATGCCGATTGCGTAAGGCTGGTATTTATTGAGCGAGCTGTTTTCTGCCACGAGTTTCTCCAAACATGAGATTTAAAGTCAATAAATCCATGAAGCCAAAAACAGCCATAAATGCAAGCATTTGCTAATGAAAAATGCCGCTGAATGTCAGCGGCAACGTGTTTGTCCGAGTTTCACATCAAACTGACGTGGACCAACCATTCCGTTTTTCATCGGCTTTGAGACGATTGTTGCTCTAAGAGAGCAGGGACCAGCAATCACCTGGTACTTGTCGTCGTTTTGATAGATTACCTTGTCTATTGGGTATTGAGGCACAGCTTGGGCGGCTGCTTCAATAACGGCATTGAGTTCTTTTGCGCGTTGATAATTTGGGGCCAGTGCAGCCTCGGCAGCGCTTGCAACAACAAATAGTGAAACAGTGCCAAATATGATTGCCAGACGAACCATACTGATCTCCATCAAATAGAATATTCAATAAAGTTAAACGGGCGGAAAAATAGAGCCCGCCTGTTGCCTTGCAAAGGTATCATCACGATCGTGCGATAAGATAGTGAAATCGGACGCAGGCTTTTCTTCCCGCCGCTCAACGCTGTTCAATCATTAAAAACCGTAAGAAGAGTTCATCACGAGTCCCATTGATATCGTAAAATCGATCGCCATTTCCGATATTGGATAAACTTGAATAGCCAATGGATAATTGATGGCCATAGCCCCACAGCGCCGAGCACTGCTAATCGTCAATCCGAAAGCCCGGAATGGTAAAGGGTTTAATGCAGGCATGCGCGCGACACTCGAGCGCGGTGGCATATCTCTTGTAGAAAAAACGGCCAAGGGAGACGAGTCGATCTCCGATGTCATACGCAGCAATAGTGATGTTGATTTGGTCATCGTTGGCGGCGGCGACGGCACACTGAATGCAGCAGCCCAGGGGCTTATGGAAACGAAGTTGCCATTGGCCATCCTGCCGCTCGGAACCGCAAATGACTTTGCGCGCACAATTGGCATTCCGGCGGATCCAACAGAAGCGACGCGGCAATTGCTTACCTATCAGCAACTCCCCATCGATCTGGGGGAGGTGAATGGTCACCTTTATTTCAATGTGGCAAGCATTGGTTTTAGTGCTGAATTGGCCCAGAAACTCAGTGCCGATGCTAAGAAAAAGTGGGGCAAGCTAGGCTATGCGATTGCAGCTGCCAGAATTTTGGCGCGTTCGGAGCTTTTTACGGCCTATCTCGAACATGACGGAATAACTGAGCAGATAAAAACGCTTCAGGTATCGGTTGGAAATGGCAAGTTTTACGGTGGCGGAATGGCTGTCGAAAAAGATGCGACCATTGATGATGGTAAACTGGATTTCTACAGTCTGGAAGTTGATCACTGGTGGAAGCTTTTGCGCCTGTTGCCAAGCTTACGCCAGGGCACGCAATCGAAATGGGATGATGTACGTGCGTTTCCAACGACTGAAGTGATTATACGCACCAAAAAGCCGCGTCCTGTGAATACAGATGGCGAGCTTTCAACGTGGACGCCTGCGCATTTCAAGCTGCATCGCAAAGCGATCAATGCATTCAGGCCCGCATAAAAAATGGCCCGCTCTAACAAGAACGGGCCTAAATCATGACGTTAGGTGATTGGCTCGGAGGTCATAAGAGCCGTATAAGTAACGGCTGAACTCCTTGATTGTTCCTTAATCAGAAGAAAAAGTACCAGATAAACAGCACTGCAATAAAAGGTACGCCGAGAAGCCATAGGATAAGTGCACGGAACATTTTTTCTCTCCTTCGTGTTGGAAAAACAACGTGGTAGAGGCGTTTTGGTTCCCTGATAGATGTGATGAAATTTTGTTAACCTTCATCGACTCAAGTGCCCGATTTGCAAATTCTTTAATGATCCGTCAATAATTCAATGACATCACTATTTGCTCAAAGATATTTTTGACCTCTCGGGTTGTGTAAAGAGTTGCGGGTGTGTGGCGTATGAGTTCGAACGGGTGGCAAAACCGCGATGGAAGCGTAAGGCTAGCGATTAAGCGTGAAAAACGCGGATCGACTGCAATGTTGACATTCGTGGCGTTAGCTCTCGCTTTGGCAGGCTGTGCAAGCGCTCCGCAGCCGAAGTCATCGAAGAAAAAACACCCCAAAGAATATTTTGCGGAATCCAAATATGGTGTCAAAGCCAGCCCGCGCGTGACGAATGTGCAGGGAAAACCTTTGCCGCGTGGTGGTGGTCGTGATCAGACTGGTAAGCCTTATCAAGTCAAAGGCCGCTGGTATTATCCGAAAGAAAACAAGAACTATGCTTCGCGGGGTCGCGCCTCCTGGTATGGCAGTGCATTTCATGGCCGTTTGACCGCCAATGGCGAGATTTACGATATGACGCATTTGACGGCGGCACATCCGACGATGCCGCTTCCAAGTTACGCACGCGTTACCAATATGTATAATGGCAGTTCCGTTATTGTGCGCGTGAACGACCGCGGACCGTTTGAGCGGGATCGCGTGATTGATCTGTCGCAGAAGGCTGCCGAAATGCTGGATTATCAGCATCACGGCACGGCTGATGTGAAGGTCGAGTACGTAGGTCGTGCACCGCTGGATGGGCAGGATGATGCTTATCTGCTAGCCTCATACCGTTCGGGTGATGCTGATCCGATTGGACAACCTGCAACAGGCGTTATGATGGCGATGAATGCGCCAACGCCGACGCCTGCTGGTATCGCCGCTATGCCAGTTCCGCAATCATCACCGTTTGAAGTAAATCCTGCATATGGTGACGGCGAAGCGCCTGTGTTACCGGCCAGTGTTCCAATCCCATCACCAAAACCAGCCATTGGTTTTGGTGTCGCCAATGCATCGCAGCTTGGAACTTTGGGCTATGCGTCTGACCGTATGACCGTTTCTGCATACGCGGAAGAAAAGACATATGGCAGCATTCTGACGGCTAGCGCTGTTTCTGATGCTTGGAAGCGCAGAAATTCGGAAGAGCAGCGCGAATATGTTGAGTTGGGCATGTTTGGCTCGCTTGAAGACGTCATAAAGCTTGAAAAATCGCTGCCGCGTTCCGCACGCGTTACACGCATGAAAACGCCGACGGAAAATGGCGATATGTATGAGCTGACGGCCTTCTCGCAAAAAGGCAACAATGACGATCTGCTTCGCGCTGCTTGGAAGGCTGGAGCGGCCGACGCCTTTGTCGTTCGTGCTGACTGAAACGAGCAAAAGCTGCGACGCGAGCTTGTCAAAGCATGACAGGTGTATCATGGGGCGCTCTTCGATCGGCATAAAGTTTGCAATGGCGACGACTGTCGCTCTTGCCTTGTCTTATTCGGGCTATGCGCAGCCTGTTGAAACGACATTTGCAACCAAAGCCCCACAAGTTCTGTTACTCGACGATAAAAGCGGCACGGTTCTCCTTTCTAAGAATCCAGACCTGAAAATTCCGCCTGCGTCACTTGCTAAGCTGATGACGGCAGAGGTGGTTTTCGAGGCGCTTCAAAAAGGCGAAACAACGCTTGAGGCGACCTATCCGGTAACGGAATACGCATGGCGCACGGGTGGCGCGCCTTCTGGCACATCAACAATGTTTGCGGCCTTGAAGTCGACGCCAACTGTCGCTGATCTTCTGCAAGGCATGATCGTGCAGGCTGCAAATGACGGTGCCATTATTCTGGCTGAAGGACTTTCCGGCAGCGAACCTGCATTTGCAGAGAAAATGAATGCTCGTGCTAAAGAACTGGGGCTGACCAGCTCCCGTTTCGTGAATGCCACTGGATTGCCAGCAGATGGCCAGACTGTGACCTTGTCTGACCTTATAAAGCTTGCACGGCACATCCACAGCGCGCATCCAGAGCCTTATCGGTATTATGCGCAGGACGCTTTCACTTGGAACAAGATTTTCCAGCGTAACCGAAACCCGCTGCTGCGGCTCGACATTGGCGCGGACGGCATGGGCACTGGCTATACTGAAGCATCTGGTTATGCGCTTGTTGGCTCTGCGGAGCAGAATGGCCGAAGGCTTTTTCTTGCGATGAGTGGTCTCACCAGCATCAAAGAACGCGAAGAGGAAGCCAAAAAGCTTATTCAATGGGGCATGACGTCTTTTGATGCCGTCAATCTTTATGCGGCTAATGAAGAGGTAAGCACGGCACAGGTGTTTGGCGGTGCAGCTTCAAGCGTTCCGCTCAAAGTCAAAGATGCTGTCGAATTACTGCTGCCAAAAGAAGGCCGTGATAAGCTTAAAGCACGCGTTTCTTATGAAGGGCCGCTCAACGCGCCGATTACAGCGGATACGCAGATCGGGACAATTGCATTTGAACTGAACGGCAATGTGGTTCAGCAAATACCGGTTTACACCGCGCAAGCGGTGCCTGTCGGCACACTTTCTCAGCGCGCAATGGGCGCAGCACTCGAACTTTCCACTGGTTGGCTGCGTAAGTATCTCTAAACGCTCGACCTGACAGTGAAACCTCATTAAACAAGATCAGACTTGTTTTGAGAGAAACTCGATTTTGCGGAAGTCAGTGTGACCGGATTGTTTATTACATTCGAGGGTGGGGAAGGTGCGGGGAAATCGACCCAGATTGCCTTGCTGGCAGAGCATCTGCGCACTCTTGGTCTAGATCCTCTGATAACGCGTGAACCGGGTGGTTCTGCGGGTGCCGAAGCTGTTCGCCATGTGATTCTAAGCGGTAACGCCGAGAGCTATGGCCCCGCGATGGAAGCATTGCTGTTCGCTGCTGCCCGCGCCGATCATGTTGATCAGCTGATCCGTCCGGCGCTTGCTGAAAGCCGCATTGTGCTTTGCGACCGATTTATCGATTCGAGCCGCGCCTATCAGGGCGTGACCGGCAATCTTGACGCCACTTACATGGCAGCGATTGAACGCATTGCGATTGATGGCGCAATGCCTGATCTCACAATTATTCTCGATATTCCTGCCGAACATGGTCTGTCACGTGCCAATAAACGGCGTGGGAGTGGTGCGGCAGATCGTTTCGAGAAAGAGGCGATTGCCGTGCATGAAGCGCGCAGACAGGCATTTCTCGCTATCGCCAAAGCCGAGCCTGATCGTTGCAAAGTAATCAATGCTGACCGCGATCAAGATGCGATTTCTGCCGATATAATCGGCGTTACTGATGAAATTCTGAAGAAAAGGGGACTTCTGTGATCGAAGAACTCGACGTCCCCAAAGCCCATGATTCAATCGAAGGTGTGGCTGAACCATCTGCCAGCGATTATCTGACTGGTCACGATGAAATTACTTCGTTTCTTGCACAAGCCTATCGCGAAGGGCGCATGCATCATGCGCTTCTGTTTGAGGGCGAGCAGGGCGTCGGCAAGGCGACACTGGCATTCCATCTGGCAGGCCACATGCTTGCGCATGGTGACCATTCATCTGCGCCTGAAATCATTGAAACGCCTGATTTCAGCAAACCGCTCTGGCGACAGATCGCGGGCGGTATGCATCCGGCGGTGCTGCATATCAACCGACCTTTCGACCAAAAGACGGGTAAGTTCAAAACAGGCATTCCCGTTGAGGAAATTCGCCGTGTTACTCATTTTTTGACCCGCACGGCATCTGATGGCGCATGGCGTATTGTCGTTGTAGATCCGGCAGATGACATGAACCGCAATGCGGCCAATGCGCTGCTTAAAACACTGGAAGAACCACCGGCGCGGGCAATGTTTATTCTGATCTCGCATTCGTCGGGCAGGCTTTTGCCGACGATCCGGTCGCGCTGCCAGAGCATCCAGTTCAAGCCGCTGGCGTATGAGCCTCTGACTGATGCCTTGACGCATATCGGGCCAAGCGTTGGCCTTGATGCGGGCAATATCACACCAGCATTGCTCACGCGATCAGAAGGCAGTGTTCGCAAAGCGTTGCTGCTCGTGGCGCATGGTGGTCTGGAAATTTCGGACACGGTCGATGCGATCTTGGGGGGGCAGGCGTTCGATCTACCGAAAGCGCAGGCGCTTTCAAATGTTCTCAATGGCCGTGAGGCCGAGATCCAGTATGAACTGTTTCGCGATTACCTGATGAGCCTGATCGCTGATGAAGCGCGCCGCTATGCAGATTCGGGGCAAACGCGTGAAGCCGATCAGTGGTCACGCTACTGGAGCGAATTGACCCGCGAAATTACCAATGCTGAGACCTATAATCTCGACCGCAAGCAGGCCGTTATGATCCTTTTGGAAAAAACGCATCGCGCTTTTCGATCTGGCGTGCCTCCGCTTACGTGACATGCCGCTATAACTGCGTTATGTCACCGCTAACGTTTTTTGAACATCACACTTGAAGAAGCCGGATTTTAGATGAGCCGCGAAAAATTCTATATCACCACTGCGATTGCTTACCCGAATGGCAAGCCGCATATCGGTCATGCTTATGAGTTGATTGCGACCGATGCTATGGCGCGTTTTCAGCGTCTGGATGGCAAGGATGTTCACTTCCTGACTGGCTCGGACGAACACGGTATTAAGATGTTGCAGAGCGCGCGCAAGGAAGGCATCACGCCTCGCGAACTCGCAGATCGCAACACAGCTGCTTTTCAGCGCATGGGCGAGTTTCTGAACAGCTCGCACGACGATTATATCCGCACCTCGGAAGAGCGCCATTACAAGGCCAGTCAGGCAATCTGGCAGGCGATGTCGGCCAGTGGCGACATTTATAAGGGCGGTTATGCGGGCTGGTATTCGGTGCGCGACGAAGCCTATTACGGTGAAGAAGAAACCGAAGTCCGAGCAGACAATGTTCGCTACGGTCCACAGGGCACGCCGGTCGAATGGGTTGAGGAAGAAAGCTATTTCTTCCGCCTGTCGGATTATCAGGACAGGTTGCTTGAACTTTATGAAAACAATCCCGGCTTCATCATGCCAGCGGAGCGTCGCAACGAGATCGTCAGCTTCGTGAAGTCCGGCCTGAAAGATTTGTCGATTTCGCGAACGACTTTTGACTGGGGTATTCCGGTTCCGGGTGATGAAAAGCACGTCATGTATGTCTGGGTCGATGCGCTGACCAACTATATTACTGCGCTTGGCTATCCGGATACGACTGACGAGAAATGGGCTTACTGGCCTGCTGATGCACATATCATCGGCAAGGATATCTCGCGTTTCCACGCAGTTTACTGGCCAGCATTCCTGATGTCGGCAGGCATTCCGCTGCCAAAGCGCGTCTTTGCACATGGGTTCCTGTTCAACCGCGGTGAAAAAATGTCGAAGTCACTCGGCAACGTCATCGATCCGTTTGAACTGGTCGAGCGCTATGGTCTTGATCAGTTGCGCTACTTCCTGATGCGCGAAGTGCCATTTGGTCAGGATGGCAGCTACAGCCACGACGCGATCGTCAACCGCACGAATGCTGATCTCGCCAATGATCTTGGCAACCTCGCACAGCGTTCGCTGTCGATGATTGCAAAGAACTGCGAAGGCAAGATTCCGGTTCCGGGTGCGTTCTCGGAGGCGGATAAGGCCATTCTCGATCAGGCTGATGCGGCGCTGGAAACAGCGCGCAAGGCTGTTGGTGATCAGGCATTGCATATCGCACTGGGCAGCATTTTTGCGGTGGTTGCCGAAGCAAACCGTTACTTTGCAGGGCAGGAGCCTTGGGCGCTGCGCAAGACCGATCTGGAACGCATGGGCACGGTGCTTTATGTTACGGCAGAAGTGATCCGCCGCGTTGGTATCATGGTGCAGCCGTTCATTCCGCAGTCAGCAGAAAAGCTGCTCGATATTCTGGCAATCCCGGCAGATCAGCGTCAGTTCTCTGACGTAAGCGCGCATCCGCTTGTCGGCGGCGCAGAACTGCCAGCACCACAGCCGGTTTTCCCGCGCTATGTGGAACCAGAAGAGCAGAACTGAGCCGAATATGCTTGTCGATAGTCACTGCCATCTCGATTTTGCGGACTTCGAGCCGGAGCGCGATGCGATTGTGCAACGCGCGCTTGATGCTGGCATCAAACGCATGGTCACGATTTCAACGCGTGTGCGCAAGTTCGATACGATCCTCGCGCTCACCGAGAAATACGAAAGCGTCTATTGTTCGGTTGGCACTCATCCGAACAATGCGCATGAAGAGCTTGACGTCACAGCTGACGATCTCGTGAAGCTGGCAGAGCACCCGAAAGTCGTCGCCATAGGCGAGGCGGGCCTTGATTATCATTATGATTATGCACCTCAGGAAGCCCAGCGTCAGGGCTTTCTCGTGCATATCGAAGCTGCCCGCCGCACACAGTTGCCGCTTGTGATTCATGCGCGCAGTGCGGACCAGGATATGGCTGATATTCTGGAGGCTGAGACGGCTAAGGGTGCATTTCCTTTCATCCTGCATTGCTTCTCATCAGGCAAAGCTTTGGCTGAAAAAGGCGTTGAGCTGGGCGGCTATGTGTCGTTCTCCGGCATTCTGACCTTCAAGAACTCAGCCGATATTCGCGAAATAGCGCAGATCGTTCCGCGTGATCGTCTGCTGGTTGAGACAGATGCACCTTATCTCGCGCCGATGCCGCATCGCGGAAGCCGCAATGAACCATCCTTCGTGCAGCACACAGCATCCGTTTTGGCTGAAACCATTGGCGTAAGCCGCGATGAAATCGCTGACATTACCAGCGAAAATGTCTTCAGGCTTTTCTCCAAAATGCCAAAGCCTGCCGGGGAATAGTTATCGTGGTATCGCCTCGCAATTGTCTGCGTTTCACAATTCTCGGGTGCGGTTCGTCTCCCGGTGTGCCGCGTATCAATGGCGATTGGGGTAATTGCGATCCTCTGAATCCAAAGAATAAGCGCCGGCGCGCTGCTTTACTCGTTGAACGCTTCAATGCGGAGGGGCAAAGCACGGTCGTTGTTATCGACACTGGCCCGGACTTTCGCGACCAGATGATTGATGCCAAGGTGGCTTCGCTCGATGCTGCCATCTATACGCATCCACATGCCGACCATATTCATGGCATTGATGATCTCAGAACCTATGTCGTTGAAAACCGGCGGCTGATGGATGTCTATGCCAACCGGCTGACACGAAACCGCCTGTTTGAAGCCTTCGGCTATTGTTTTGAGACGCCGGTGGGATCGAGCTATCCGCCGATCTTATCGATGCATGACATTATGGCTAAAACGCCTTTCTCAATTACCGGAGCAGGTGGGGCGATCCGCTTTGAACCGTTCCGCCAAGTGCATGGCGATATAGAATCGCTAGGCTTTCGTATTGGCAATGTCGCTTACTGTACGGATGTCAGCGCATTCCCGGATGAGAGCCTGAAATATATCCGCCATGCCGATGTGCTGATTATCGGTGCGCTGCAATATCGCCAGCATCCAAGCCATTTCTCGTTGGAACAGGCACTGGAATGGATTGAGTTTTTCGGTCCGAAACGCGCAATCCTGACGCACATGCATGTGCCGCTCGATTATGACACGGTCATGCGAGAAACGCCGGATCACGTCGAACCCGGCTATGACGGGTTAAGCTTTGAAGTTCCAATGACATAAAAAAAGGCCCGTTGAGGGCCTTTTTCTTTGATGTTTTTACTTTATCAGGCAACCGAACCCTTAACCGGGAATTGCATGACATTGCTCACTTCAGCTTCTTCCTCCTCGGCTTTCGCTGACTTGTCTTCAAGCTGCAAGCCACCGGCACGAAGCAGATCAGAGAAGCGGCCACCGCGCGCAGCCAGTTCATCGAAACTGCCGCGCTCGACCAGATGTCCCTTGTCCATGAACAGAACAATATCGGCAGAGCGGACAGTCGAGAGACGGTGCGCAATAATAAAGGTCGTGCGGTTCTGGCTCAGATCATCAACAGCCTGCTTGACCTTTTCTTCAGTCTCAACGTCAAGCGCACTGGTCGCTTCGTCAAGAACGAGGATCGGTGAATCCTTCAGGATAGCGCGGGCAATAGCCAGACGCTGACGTTCGCCACCCGAAAGCTGCGAGCCGCGTTCGCCGACGACCGTGTCATAACCATTGCCCTTGGCGAGAATGAAATCATGCGCAGCAGCAGCCTTGGCAGCGGCATGAACCATATCAGCAGAAGCATTTTCATTACCGACGCGGATGTTTTCTTCCACCGAACGGTTGAATAGACCAGCATCCTGAAACACAGTCGCAATCGCATGACGCAGCGAACGACGGCTAACGGTACGCGTATCGGTACCATCGATCAGAATGCGACCAGCAGCAGGATCAAACACGCGCTGAAGAATATTGATCAGCGTAGTCTTGCCGGCACCGGTTGGACCAACGATAGCGACTGTCTGACCGGGCTTTACTTCAAACGATACGTCATAGACGCCCTGACCCGAATTCGGAAATTCGAAGGTAACATTGTCGAAAACAATGTCGCCCTTGACGTTTTCAAGATCAGTCGCGCCCTGTGGTTCCTGACGGTCGGCAGTCGCGTCTTCCATCTCGAAGAATTCTTCAAGCTTGGCACGTGCTGTTACAGTTTGGTTGATGAAGGCGCTGATCTGGTCAAGACGACCGATCATCAGCTGTGCGAAGCCGATAAAGGCAATCACGTCACCAACGCGCATCTGACCCTTGGTCACGAAATATGCACCGAGCAGCAGCACAATCACCATCGACAGTGTCGAAGCCATGCGGTTCAAACCGCTGGCAAGCGCCCACCAGTTAAGAACTGGAAACTGCACGTTTTCGAGGTTCTTCGCATATTCGCGCAGCGATTTCGTTTCCGAAGAAATGCGGTTATAGCTCTGCACAACCGAAACGTTACTGATTGTATCGCTCACATGCTCGAACAGCTTGTGATGATGCTTTTCAACCGCTGCCTGGCCATCCTTGGTCTTGCGCATGACGAGCTGGCCGATCATCACATAGATGACACCAAGCACGATCAGCACCATGGACATGCGCATATCCATGGTCATCGCGACAGGAACCAGTGCTACCAGAGCCACGACAGTGGTCAGGTGCTGGCGCATAAATTCAAGCCAGAGCGTGAAAAGGGAGTCAGTTGCACGGATCAGCGTGTGCAAGGCATTTGATGTGCCGCGCTTCTGATGCCATGACAGAGGCATGGTGATGATGCGTTCATAGGAGTCGATCATCACACCAAGACGGCGGCGATGGGCGAGGCGGTCAGCCCCGCGCGCCACAAACACGGCTGCGATGATGTTAAATGCACCAAGTGCGGCCCACATGGCGAGCTGCGTAAAAATATCGCCCTTATCGGAGATAGCCTGAATGACCTGACCGAAAAGGATCGGTTCTGCCAGCATGACAAGGGCAACCAATACGCTTGCAATACACATGGTGATCGTTGCAGCTTTCTCCGCCGCAAGATATTCCATGGCTCGCCAGTAGATTTTGAGCAATGACACCTTAGCACTCCCGCTCGTTCTATTTCAGAGGACTACATGGTGCAGTCGCCCTATTCTATCAATATGCAATGATGGCAAGAAGTGGCGAATAGGTGACAAGGTTGACCATAAATTAAAAACAGATGTAACCGAGCGTGAAGATTACAGGGCGCTTTTGTGACAACACTGAGAGCGCATCCAGAAAAGTGGGAAACGGTTTTCGGATGAGATGCGCGTTGAAAAAAGTGTAGAGCGCCGATCTGATTCAATCAGATCGAAACGCGCTCTATTGCTTTTATGCCTAGCAATCTGCCCTTTGCACGTCTATTGACAGTCATAAAAGAGCGGCACGCAAGGCTTGTGCCCCAAAGAAGTATTGATCGGGTTTTTCCATGGCAGGCGTTGAACAAAAAACTGTGGCTACAGACGAGGCGGGTATGCGCCTTGATCGCTGGTTCAAGGTCCATTTTCCGGGGCTCGGCTTTGGCCACCTGCAAAAGCTGCTGCGCTCTGGTCAGGTTCGCGTTGATGGTGGGCGCGCAAAGTCAGACACACGTTTGCAGGCTGGCCAGTCCGTCCGCATTCCGCCAATTGGTGGCGATGAAACGCCAACTGGTCCAGTGACGGCGCGTACTATCCGGTCACAGGATGATGGCGATGTTCTGAAGCAAATGCTGATTTACGAAGATCCGAAGGTCTATGTTTTCAACAAACCTGCGGGTCTGGCAGTGCAGGGCGGTTCGGGTCTTGTTCGCCATGTCGATGGCATGCTGGAAGCGTGGCGCAATAAAAAAGGCGAAAAGCCTCGCCTCGTGCATCGTATCGACCGTGATACGTCAGGCTGCCTTGTTGTTGCAAAAACACGTGGTGCTGCACAGGCACTGACTGCCGCTTTCCGTGAGCGTGATACCAAGAAAACCTATTGGGCTTTAGTGAAGGGCGTTCCGCGCAAGCGCGAAGACAAGATTTCGACGTGGCTTGTGAAAGAGCAGACGCCCGATGGCGACAAGATGCGAGTTTGCCAGCATGGCGAGCCGGATTCTGATCATGCGGTGTCTTATTATCGGATTATCGAAAAGGTCGGTAATAACCTGACCTGGCTGGAGATGGAGCCTTATACAGGCCGTACCCATCAGCTGCGCGTTCACGCCGCCCATATTGGTCATCCGATCATCGGCGACCCTAAATACTTTGAAGCTGACCAAAACTGGGAATTCCCCGGCGGCATTCAGAAGAAACTCCATCTTCATGCACGACGTATTCGCATTCCAAACCCATCTGGCGGCATGATCGACGTCACGGCTCCACTGCCACCGCATATGGTGCAGTCGTGGAACTTGCTGGGCTTTGACGAGGCAGACACGGAAGAGTAATCATGTCGGGTGCTGGAGGGGGATCGGCAGCGGGTACAGTTCCGGGCAAGGCGGCATTTGACGGGCTGGCAATAGCGCTTGTCATGTTTATCATGTTCACATGGGGGCTTAATCAGGTTGCCATCAAGATCGGCAATCGCGGTTTTAATCCCATGCTTATGGCCGCCGGGCGTTCTGCATTGGGCGGAGTTTGTGTCTTCCTTTGGTGTTATTGGAAGCATATTCCGCTTTTCAGGCGCGACGGAACATTAAAACCCGGCATTCTGGCTGGGCTTCTGTTCGGTGTTGAATTCGTTCTGATCTTTCTGGCAATGGAACTGACAAGCGTTGGCCGTGTCGCCCTATTGATGAATGTCATGCCGTTCTGGGTGGCAATCGGCAGTCATTTTCTGTTGGGCGAACGCATGTCGATGCGCGCTTTTATCGGCATGTGTGTCGCATTCTTCGGTGTCGTGATCGTCTTCGCCGACAATAGCAGCAGGCCCGGACCTTACGCGCTCTATGGTGATATTCTGGCATTGATATCTGGTATGTTATGGGGCATGACGACGATTGTTATCAAACGTTCGAAGCTTGCAAGCGCTGCACCAGAAAAGACCTTGCTTTATCAGCTGGCCGTCGCCGCAATCGTGCCGCTGCCATTCATGTTTCTAAGCGGCCCCTTGATCCGTGAACCTGATTTGCTTTCGGTGCTTTCATTTCTGTTTCAGTCGATGTTCGTGGTGGCCGTTACCTATCCGCTGTGGTTCTGGATGATAAGTCGTTATCCCGCTTCCAAATTGTCAAACTTCGCGTTTCTGACGCCTGCGTTTGGCGTGTTGTTGAGCGGACTGCTACTCAATGAAACACTTGGCTGGAAAATCTTTGCGGCACTGGCTCTGATCGGACTTGGCCTCATTATTATCAACCGACGCGGAAAAGCCGGAGCAACTTCATGAAACTCGTCCTCTTTGATTGCGACGGCACACTTGTTGATAGTGGTGACACTATCCACCATTGCATGACGGCTAGTTTTAAAGATGCCGGATTGACGCCGCCGGAAATTGAGCAGACCCATTCGATCATTGGCCTTTCATTGCCCATTGCTATTGCGCAATTGCTTGGCCGCGAAGTTGACGAACAGGCACATTGGCTCACGCAGCGTTACAAGGAAAACTTTGTAAAGTACCGTCAAAACCCTGATTTCGCAGAGCCGCTTTATGACGGTATTTTACCGCTTCTAACTGAGCTTGGTAGCCGCGATGATCTGTTGCTCGGTATTGTCACCGGCAAGTCGCAACGTGGCGTGCGTTCGATTTTTGAACGACACGGCATTGGACATCATTTCGTGACTGTTCGTACTGCTGATGATTGCCCGTCCAAACCGCATCCGGCCATGGTGCTTGAATCCTGTGCCGAAATGGGGATAGAACCAGAGCGAACAATCGTGATCGGTGATGCGATTTACGATATGCAAATGGCCCGTTCAGCGGGTGCGCGTGCCGCTGGTGTTTCGTGGGGCTATCATGAGCCTGACGCACTGAAAGATGCAGGCGCCCACCACGTCATGAACAAGCCTGAAGAACTCCATGCAATTTTGCATGAAATGGATGCTTTGGCATCCTGACCGACAACAATTGGATAGTATTATGCGCGACACTCTGAGCGATCCACAAGCTGAAATGCCGATTTCGCAAACCGACCCGGTAAAGCGCTCACAGGAACTGATGCGCACACCTTTGCCGAAGCGCTTTTATGAAAAGGCGGAAGTAGCTGAAACCGAGGGCGGTTTCACGGTGCATCTGGATGGTCGCCCGGTTAAAACGCCTGCGCGTGCAGTTTTGCTTTTGCCAACAGCGCAAGCGGCTGAAATTATTGCGGAAGAGTTTCGCGCACAGGTGGAAGTTATCGACCCTTCCAAAATGCCTGCAACGCGTTTGGTGAACACAGCCATTGACGGCATTGCACAAGACCCGCAGGCAGTTTTCGAAGATATTTTGCGCTTTGCTGGCACAGATATGATTTGCTATCGCGCCGCAAGCCCAAAAGAACTGGTTGCTCGCCAGACCGAACAATGGGATCCGCTGATCGATTGGGCTGAAGGCCTTGGCGCACGTTTTGCGCTGGCCGAAGGCGTTATGCATGTTGAACAGTCCCGCGAAGCGATTGCAGCTTTCGGCGTTCATCTGACAGAATTCAAAAATCCGATTGCGCTGGCTTCGCTCCATACCATGACCACACTGACGGGCTCCGCACTCGTCGCATTGGCAATTGCCAAGGGCGAAGTGTCTGTAGAAGATGGCTGGAAGCGTGCGCATCTTGACGAAGACTGGACAGTTGAGCATTGGGGTGAAGATGCTGAAGCGCAAGCGCGCCGCAAGACCCGTCACGGCGAAATGCTGGTTGCAGCCCGCGTGTTGCAGGCGCTCTAGTTGTTATTTAGCTAATACGCGTAATATATTGATACAAATAGAAAACCCGGCTTTCGCCGGGTTTTCTTTCGCGTGCATTCTGCACGTCGTTCCCCTCGGTAACTGTCTTAACCGATGCGGGCCGTTTCCGACCCGCAATAGTGGTTAAACCGAGTAGTACATGTCGAACTCGACTGGATGCGGCGTTGTTTCATAACGCAGCACTTCAGCCATCTTAAGTTCGATGAAGCTATCGATCTGATCGTCTTCAAACACGCCGCCAGCTTTGAGGAACTCGCGATCCTTGTCGAGTGCCTGCAGAGCTTCACGAAGCGAACCGCAAACCGTTGGGATCTTCTTGAGTTCCTTTGCGGGCAGATCGTAAAGATCCTTGTCCATCGCCTGTCCTGGATGAATCTTGTTCTTGATACCATCAAGACCAGCCATCAGCAGCGCCGAGAAGCAAAGATATGGATTTGCTGATGGATCCGGGAAGCGAACTTCAAGACGCTTCGACTTCGGCGACGAGCCGAAAGGAATACGGCAGGAAGCCGAACGGTTACGAGCCGAGTAAGCCAGCAAAACTGGAGCTTCATAACCCGGAACCAGACGCTTGTAGGAGTTGGTTGATGGGTTGGTGAATGCGTTTACAGCCTTAGCGTGCTTGATAACGCCGCCGATGAAGAACAGGCAGTTTTCCGACAGACCAGCATATTCATTGCCAGCGAAAGTAGGCTTGCCATCTTTCCAGATCGAGAAGTGGACGTGCATACCCGAGCCGTTATCACCGAAAACTGGCTTTGGCATGAAGGTTGCAGTTTTGCCATAGGCATTAGCGACCTGATGCACGACATATTTCTGGATCTGCATCTTGTCGGCATTGCGTACCAGCGTATCGAATTTCGTGCCCAGTTCGTGCTGTGCAGATGCGACTTCGTGGTGATGCTTTTCAACGGTTACGCCCATTTCCGTCAGAACGGTGAGCATTTCGGAGCGCATATCCTGAAGGCTGTCCACTGGTGGAACCGGGAAATAGCCGCCCTTAACGCGTGGGCGATGACCCATATTGCCAGTTTCGTAATCGGTATCGTCGTTGGACGGCAGTTCGGTCGAGTCGAGCTTGAAGCCGGTGTTGAATGGATCAACCTTGAACTTCACATCGTCGAAGACGAAGAATTCAGCTTCTGGGCCAACATAAACGGTGTCGCCGATGTTGAGCGACTTCATGTAGGATTCAGCCTTCTTTGCAGTCCCGCGTGGATCGCGGCCATAAGCTTCACCCGAAATCGGATCAAGAATGTCGCAGAGAATAACCAGCGTGGACTGCGCGAAGAATGGATCAATGTGGGCTGTTTCTGGATCTGGCTTCAGAACCATGTCGGATTCGTTGATAGCCTTCCAGCCGCCAATCGAAGAGCCGTCGAACATAACGCCGTCTTCAAACATTTCTTCGTCAACGAGGCCAACATCCATCGTGACGTGATGCAGCTTGCCCTTTGGGTCGGTGAAGCGAAGGTCAACAAACTTAACGTCGTTGTCTTTGATCTGTTTCAGAATGTCATTGGCAGTCGTCATTTTAATATCCTGTTTGCACGGCGATGTTCGGTAGGCGGATGTCTTTTGGCGTGATTGCGTTAAATCGCGTCCACACCGGACTCGCCGGTACGGATACGGATAACTTCTTCGATATTGGAAACGAAAATCTTACCGTCACCAATGCGGCCTGTCTGGGCCGCTTTGCGAATAGCTTCAATAGCGCCGTCAACTGTTTCGTCGGCGACGATGACTTCGACTTTCACCTTGGGAAGAAAATCGACGACATATTCCGCACCGCGATAAAGCTCGGTGTGGCCCTTCTGACGGCCAAAGCCCTTGGCTTCAATGACCGTAATACCCTGCAGACCAACTTCCTGAAGAGCTTCCTTCACTTCGTCGAGTTTGAAAGGCTTAATAATGGCTTCGATCTTTTTCATCAGAGAATGGTCTCCGCTCGTGTTCGGAAATGGGCATCGTGCCCGCTTCCCTAAAATAGAAGCATGAACTGTGCCAACTTGATAGATGTTGGTCGATTTTTCAATTTTTTATTCATTTTGGGTGATTTTTCCCAAAATATCTGCAGCTTCACCATGGCAAATGACGTTCTTGTCGAGGCTAGCGCATTTTTTAAAATTTCAAAAGTTCAAGTTCTTTGCCACAGACTGGCATTATTATTGGCATCAGCACAAGCTGCCCTGCGTGAAAGATTTTTAACAAGGTTTCAATCTTGTTAGCTGTGATTAAAAAATAGCCATAATGCAATAAACTTCATCAGGCTTGCGTAAAGTTGTCTGCCGCGTAATTAATCACGTTCATTGCAGAGGAAGGTGCCGCCCATGTTTGAACTGCTGACCCCGGAGCAAATGTCGCGTGCAGATGCGATGACAATTGAAAGCGGTACGCGCGACGGTTTTTCTCTCATGCTTGCTGCTGGCCATGCAGTTGCTGAAGTGGCGCGGAATATGTTTCCTACACAAGGACCAATCGCAATTCTATGCGGGCCGGGGAACAACGGCGGTGACGGCTATGTGGCAGCGCAGTTTCTTATCGAGGCGGGACGCGAAGTCATTTGTTTTGGAACCAAACAGCCGCATGAAGGCAGCGATGCAATGCGAGCACTGGATTTTTACAAGGGCGAAGTTCGTCGCTTAAGCGCGATGGTACCGGCCGACTTCGTTGGCATTATAGATGCGCTCTATGGTGCGGGCTTGTCACGTCCGGTCGATGGCGTTGAGGCGCGTGTTATCGAAAGCGTCAACACATCAGATGTTCCGGTGCTTGCCATTGATTTGCCAAGCGGTATTTCGGGTTTAAACGGACAGGTGCTTGGCAACGCCATCAAAGCACGCGCAACCGTAACCTTTTTTCGCAAAAAGCCGGGGCATCTTTTGCAACCGGCTCGCACGCATTGCGGTGTGCTTCATGTTGCAGACATTGGCATCTTGGATAATGTGCTTGTAAAGATTGCGCCAAATACATTCGAAAACGCGCCGGAACTTTGGCACGATCAGCTACCCGCATTGTCAATCAACGCGCATAAATATAGTCGCGGTCATGCCGTTGTCTTTTCTGGTCCGGCACATTCAACAGGCGCAGCGCGACTGTCCGCAATGGCTGCTGCACGAAGTGGTGCAGGGGCTGTTACCCTTCTATCGCCACCTGACGCGGTTGCAACAAATGCCACTCATCTGACGAGCATAATGGTGCGCGAGACGCGGAGTATCAGAGATGTAGAAGCATTTTTGATTGATCGTAAGGTTGCGGCCTGTGTTCTCGGCCCGGGCTATGGCAGTGCCAAGTTTGCGCGCGACCACGCTCTGATGCTTCTGTCAGCAGCGAATAATCGCGCGGAACATTTAAAGGGATTGGTACTTGATGCGGACGGCTTAACCGCCTTCGAGGAAAAGCCAGAACAACTTTTCAGTGCAAAACGCAGTGATCACACGGCGCTCGTACTCACTCCGCATGAAGGTGAGTTTCGACGTTTATTTCCCGATATTGCTGCCGATAACGAAACATCAAAGCCAGATAAAGCACGTCAAGCAGCCAAACTGTCCAACGCTGTGGTGATTTACAAGGGACCAGATACGGTCATTGCAGCACCTGATGGGCGTGCGGCTATCAATGCCAATGGCACGCCACTCTTAGCGACAGCCGGATCGGGCGATGTGCTTGCTGGCATCATCTGCGGATTGCTCTCACAAGGAATGCCAGCATTTGAAGCCGCAAGCGCTGCCGTATGGATGCATGCCGATGCTGCACGTCGTTTCGGTCATGGCCTTATTGCCGATGATTTACCGCTACAACTGCCTGCCGTCTGGTCAGCTCTCGAACGATCAACGTCCTGAAATGCGGCTGTTTCCGCTGCCAACGTCAACTGTGATGCTACCAGAAACCGACACATCAGTATTACCGACACGGAAGTTTTTCCATGTTCCGCCTTGCTGATTGTCTGGTTCAGGCGCAGGCGGTGGCGCTGATACGATTGGCGTTTGCGGTTTCACTCCGGGTAGGCCAGTTGGTGTCGGTTCATTTGCAAAAGCAAATGCTGATATTGTTGTCGAGAAAACAGCCGTAAGCATAAGTATTTTATTCATAATCATACTCCCTTACACCTTATCTGCGACGGCCTCTAAAAGCTGATCTGCCATTTCGAGCGTGAACTCATCATAGTGCGAAATGACGCGGCTCGGTTCATAATGCTGAACTGGCAAATCAGTATATCCAAAATCGACCGCCACGACAGGAATGCCTGCGGCTTTCGCAGTATCAATATCGGTACGGCTATCACCAACCATAATAGCGAGGTCGCGATTGCCGCCTGCAAGAGCGATGGTTTCCGTCAAATGACGAGGGTCAGGCTTGCGGAATGCAAATGTATCCGCGCCGCAAATGGCAGCGAAACGATGCGCTTCACCCATTGCCTTCAACAGCTTTACTGCCAGCGCTTCAAACTTATTGGTGCAAACTGCGAGCGTATAGCCATTGGCCGTGAATCGATCCATGGCTTCAAGCACACCCGGATAGAATGATGAATGTCCTGGCATGTGCGTACTATAATGCTCGCGAAATTCTTCAACCAACTCATCGAGCTTCGCGTCATCTACCTGCTTTTGCTGTGCCGCAAAGGCGCGTTCAATCATAACGCGTCCACCTTGGCCGACAAAGCGGCGAAGCGCGTCATTATCTGCTGTCTTTAAACCGGAAATCGAAAGGCAATGATTTAAGCTATCCAGAAGGTCCGGTGCGGTTTCAACCAATGTTCCGTCGAGATCGAACACAATGATTGGTTTGGAATTGGCAGCGGACATAATGTTTCCTTCTGGAATTGATCTTCCCATTGCTAGCTGATCTTTCAGATAGGCTCAAGTTTGTGTCTTCTCAAGACAAAGCTGAAACAAGAGTTCATCGCAAAAATAACGATAAATTGTATTGAGAGCTTTGTTGCTTTGCCCACGCATGCTAGAGGCGTTGCCGGAGAAGGATGAGAATCCGCTGGGAAGACAGGAATTCTGAGCATGGATGAAGCACGCAAGCTGAAAATCGCCGCCGCTGCCGAGGCATTGACGCACGTCAAAGACGGAATGCGTCTTGGAATTGGGACTGGCTCTACCGCAGAAGAATTTGTGCGTCTGCTGGCTGAAAAGGTGAAGAGCGGTTTCAAGGTTATCGGCGTGCCGACATCGGAGCGCACCGCAGAGCTCTGTGCTGAACTTGGCATTGCGCTGACAACGCTTGAAGAAACGCCACATCTTGATCTGACAATTGACGGCGCTGATGAAGTTGATCCCAATCTGTCGGTTATCAAGGGCGGCGGTGGCGCTTTGCTTCGTGAGAAGATCGTAGCAACTGCGTCTGATTCGATGATCGTTATTGCCGATGGATCGAAAGTTGTTGAAACACTCGGCCGTTTTCCTTTGCCAATCGAAGTCAATCGCTTTGGCCTTAAAGCGACTTTGCTCGGTATTGAGGCCGCTGCATCGCAATGTGGTCTTGCAGGTCCACTCGTCCTGCGGTTAAAAGATGGCGCGCCATTTGTAACGGATGGTGGACATTATATCGTGGATGCATCTTTTGGCCGCATTCCCGATCCAAAGATTCTCTCTGACGCTCTCTTCGCCATACCGGGTGTTGTTGAGCACGGACTTTTTATCGGACTGGCACGCGCCGCAATCATCGCTGGCGCTGACGGTATCCGAACCATGAACCGGCCTTGAGGGGCCGATACGAATTGTTTGAACGGAGTACCGACCATATGATCCCGGCAACTGGCTTCCGCCGTCTGATTGCACCGTTTTCCGCACTTGTCCTGATGTCAGGCATCCATGCGGCATCTGCGCAGGAAATTTCCGCATCGCATCTCGATGCTGCCCGCGCGGCAATCGCTTCGATTCAGGCAACTGAACAGTTCGATGAAATTCTGCCAAGCGCAGCACGCGCACTCAAGGGTGAGCTGATCCAGAAGGATCCAAACCTTGAAGCCCTCATCACCAAGACCGTTGATGACAAGGCTATTGCTTTGGCTGCACGCCGCGCTGATCTCGAAACCGAATCTGCCCGCGCTTATGCCAATGCGTTCAGTGAAGACGAACTCAAGGCAATCGCTGCGTTCTACACATCGGATGCAGGCAAGAAGCTTCTTGCAGAAGGCCCAATCGTAACCCGTGAAGTCGTGAAAGCTGCAAATATCTGGCAGAACGGCATTGCGCGCGATCTCGCGACCTCTGTTGCAGAAGTTCTCGCAGCACAGGCTGGTGCAGCCGCTGTTCCTGAACAGCCAGCTCAGTAATATTTTGCGATAGTCACGTAGAATTTAAAAGCCCGGCGACTTGGCCGGGCTTTTTCTTTTGCTTACATAAGTCGAAGAAACAGATTTGAATGGAGAGTCCCATGGCCGGTTATGATTATGATCTTTTTGTTATCGGCGGTGGCTCCGGTGGTGTACGGGCAGGGCGACTTGCCGGTGCTATGGGCAAAAAGGTTGGTCTGGCCGAAGAATATCGCATGGGCGGAACCTGCGTCATTCGCGGCTGTGTTCCTAAAAAGCTGTTTGTCTATGCTTCGCAATTTCCAGAGCATTTTGAAGATGCAGCTGGCTATGGCTGGGACGTTGGCAAATCAAGCTTTGAGTGGACGAAGCTTATTGAAGCCAAAGACAAAGAAATTGACCGGCTTGAAGGCCTTTACCGCAAAGGTCTGGAAAATTCGAAAGTCGAGATTTTCGCAAGCCGTGCAGAGCTGATTGATGCTCATACGATTGAACTGAAAGCTGATGGCCGTCGTGTGACTGCAGATCAGATTCTGATTGCAACTGGTGGTCATGCCAGTGTGCATGAATCCCTGCCGGGCGCAGAATATTGCATCACCTCCAATGAGGCCTTTCATCTCGAAAAACTGCCAAAGGCCATCGTCATTGCTGGCGGCGGCTATATTGCTGTTGAGTTTGCCAATATTTTCCATGGTCTTGGCGTTGAAACCACGATTGTCTATCGCGGCAAAGAAATCCTGTCGCGCTTTGATCATGATCTGCGTCATCTGCTGCATGAAACTATGGAAGCCAAAGGTATCCGCATCATATGCGGGGCGGTTTTCGAGAAGGTTGAAAAACAGGCTGATGGCGAGCTGAAAGTTTCGCTGACCAATGGTGAAACGCTGAATGTCGGTCAGGTGATGATGGCAATCGGCCGCAAACCCAACACAAAGGGTCTAGGCCTCGAAAAAGCTGGCGTTAAAACAGACGCGCTCGGCGCAATCGAAGTGGATGACTATTCACGCACCAGCACGTCGAACATCTGGGCCGTGGGTGACGTGATCAATCGCGTTCAGCTGACCCCAGTGGCCATCCATGAAGCCATGTGCTTCCTTGAAACAGCGTTCAAGGACAATCCAACCAAGCCAGATCATGATTTGATTGCTACAGCAGTGTTCTCGCAGCCTGAAATCGGCACTGTTGGCTTGCCGGAAGATGAAGCTGCAAAGAAATATGCTGAACTGGAAATCTATCGCGCGCTTTTCCGCCCGATGAAGAACACGCTTTCGGGGCGCAATGAAAAGATGCTGATGAAGCTCATCGTTGATGCCGAAAGCCGCAAGGTTGTCGGTGCGCACATCATGGGGCCAGATGCGGGTGAAATGGCGCAATTGCTCGGCATTTCATTGAAGGCTGGTGCAACCAAGGATGACTTCGACCGCACCATGGCCGTGCATCCGACAGCAGCGGAAGAGCTGGTCACAATGTATAAGCCGACCTACAGTGTCGTGAACGGCAAGAAGGTCGAAAACTGAACTTTCGTATCCTTCCAATCCTGTTAACGATTCTCGCTGGTATAAAGTGAGCGTCTGCATTATATCAACGCGATCACGCGTGCTGGTTTGCGTGCAAAGACATTAAATTGTCTTGCTCAAGCGCATTCCAGCTTTCGTGCAAGGAGGACAAAATCCGAGAGAAATCGCGCGGATAATTAAACAGGTGTGAAATGACGAAGAACTGGACCCCGAATTCCTGGAGAGACAAACCGATCAAGCAAGTGCCGTTTTATCCAGACGCACAGGCTTTGACCGATGTTGAGGCTCGCCTTCGTACCTATCCACCGCTCGTTTTTGCCGGCGAGGCACGCAAGCTGAAAACACAGCTTGCGGCCGTTGCCGAAGGAAAAGCATTTCTGCTTCAGGGCGGCGATTGTGCGGAGAGTTTCGCAGAACATGGCGCGGATAATATTCGCGACTTTTTCCGCGTCTTTTTGCAGATGGCCGTTGTACTGACTTTTGGTGCTTCCAAGCCAGTTGTTAAGGTTGGCCGTATTGCTGGTCAGTTCGCAAAGCCGCGTTCGTCCGATATGGAAACGCTCAACGGTGTTGAGCTGCCTTCATATCGCGGCGACATCATCAACGGCATCGATTTCGATGAGGCTTCGCGTATCCCTGATCCGCAGCGTCAGGACATGGCTTACCGCCAGTCTGCTGCGACGCTGAACCTGCTGCGAGCCTTCGCACAGGGCGGCTACGCAAACCTTGAGAACGTGCATCAGTGGATGCTCGGCTTTGTTGGCAAAAGCCCGCAGGCAGAGCGCTATGCCGCTCTCGCGCAGCGTATTTCGGAAACGATGAACTTCATGCGCGCCATCGGGATTACTTCCGATAGCAATCATTCGTTGCGTGAAACCGATTTCTACACCAGCCATGAAGCTTTGCTGCTTGGCTATGAAGAAGCGCTTACACGCGTCGATTCGACCTCTGGCGACTGGTACGGCACTTCAGGTCACATGATCTGGATTGGCGACCGTACACGTCAGGCCGATCATGCGCATATCGAATATTGCCGTGGCATCAAGAACCCGCTCGGTCTGAAATGTGGCCCGTCGTTGCAGCCGGATGATCTCATCCGTCTGATTGATCTTCTCAACCCTGAAAACGAAGCTGGTCGTCTGACGCTCATCGCTCGTTTCGGCTACGATAAGGTCGGCGATCATCTGCCACAGCTCATCCGTGCTGTTGAACGTGAAGGCCGCAAGGTCGTCTGGTCTTGTGATCCGATGCACGGCAACACGATCACCGCTGGCGGCTACAAGACGCGTCCGTTCGACCGTATCCTCAAGGAAGTAGAATCCTTCTTCGCAATCCATCGTGCCGAAGGTTCGCATCCGGGTGGTATCCATGTCGAAATGACTGGCAAGAATGTTACCGAATGCACGGGCGGCGCTCGCGCTATTTCGGCGGAAGATCTGCATGATCGTTACCACACGCATTGCGATCCACGCCTCAACGCCGATCAGGCACTTGAGCTGGCTTTCCTTCTGGCAGAACTGCTCAAGAAGGAACGCGATGCAGGGACAGAAAAGCAGGCTGTTAACGCCTGATTGGGTAAAGTCACTTTGAAATAATGGCAGGGCGGAGAATTCATTCTCCGCCCTGTTGCTTTTCAGTTGAAGACGCTTATTGATCTTTGCAAAACCTTTAGGGGGCATCCATGAAGCGGATTTTTCTGGCGTTTCTAAATTCAATGCGTGCTCTCAGGCACTTGGCGAAGCACGAGAAAGCAGTTCAGCAGGAGCTGGTACTTTTTCTTCTGTCGCTCCCAATCGCGTTCTTTGTTGCCCCAACGTGGCTGACATTTCTGCTGATGACAGGATCGATCCTGTTTCTAATTCTGGTCGAAGTGCTCAACACCGGAATCGAAGCGACCTGCGATGCCGTTTCGCGCGATTTCCATAAGGAAATTCAGATTGCCAAAGATTGTGGTTCGCTGGCCGTTCTGATCGCCGTCATTTTTGTAGCCGTTACATGGGTCTACATTATCGTTACAACCTATCTGATCTGACAAAGAACTGTCGTTCTTCCACGCAATCCGTTGCAATTAAATGCACAAGCGCGCTAAAGCTTGCGCATGACCAGCGTTAGCGAGAATCTCGATATGCTTCGTATTGCCGTTGCACAGCTCAATCCTGTAATGGGCGACATCGCCGGAAATCTTGCGAAGGCGCGCACAGCACGCGCGCAAGCCGCCCAAATGAACGCTGATCTTGTGATGTTCACGGAGCTGTTCATTGCGGGCTATCCGCCGGAAGATCTGGTTCTCAAAACTGCTTTTGTTGCAGCCTGCGAAAAAGCAGTGAAAGAACTGGCTAAAGACACAGCAGACGGCGGGCCGGGTGTAATTATCGGCACGCCTTTGCAGCGCGATAGTGGTTTGCACAATTCGATTGCAGTTTTGGACGGCGGCGAAATCATCGCTGAGCGTTTTAAAGTCGATCTGCCGAACTATGGCGAGTTTGATGAAAAGCGCGTTTTCCAGCCCGGCCCGATGCCGGGACCAGTCAATTTCCGTGGTGTACGCATCGGTATTCCAATCTGCGAGGACATCTGGGGCGAGTTGGGTGTTGCTGAAACGCTTGCCGAGAGCGGCGCAGAACTGCTGCTGGTGCCAAATGGTTCGCCTTATCACCGCGCTAAGATCGAGCGCCGCTATCAGGTTGTACTGAAGCAGGTTATCGAAACCGAATTGCCCATGCTCTATGCCAACCAGATGGGCGGGCAGGACGAACTGGTGTTCGACGGCGGCTCGTTTGCCTTCAATACTGATAAGAGTCTTTGCCTGCAAATGCCGCAGTTCGCAGAAGCCATCACTCTGACTGTCTGGAAGCGCGAAGCTGACGGCTGGCGCTGTGAAGATGCTGAAAAGGCAAAACTGCCGGAAGGTCTTGAAGCCGATTATGCGGCCTGTATGTTGGGCCTGCGTGATTATGTGAATAAGAACGGCTTCAAGGATGTTGTGCTTGGCTTGTCGGGCGGTATCGACTCGGCAATCTGTGCTGCTCTTGGGGTTGATGCACTGGGTAAAGATCGCGTGCGTTGCGTCATGCTGCCTTATCGCTACACATCGGAAGAATCGCTGAAAGACGCTGCCGATTGCGCAAAGGCACTCGGCGTGCGTTACGATATTGTGCCGATTGCAGAGCCGGTCGAAGGTTTTCTTTCTGCGCTCAAGCCAATGTTTGAAGGCACGGAAAGCGGCGTTACCGAAGAAAATCTGCAAAGCCGTGCACGTGGCACTATTCTTATGGCCATCTCCAACAAGTTTGGCTCAATGGTTGTGACCACTGGCAACAAATCGGAAATGTCAGTCGGCTATGCAACGCTTTATGGCGATATGAATGGCGGCTTCAACCCCATCAAGGACGTCTATAAGATGCAGGTGTTCGCGCTGTCTGAATGGCGCAACAACAATGTTCCGGTGGGAAGCCTTGGCCCATCCGGTGAAGTCATCCCGACCAACATTATTACGAAGGCGCCATCGGCCGAATTGCGCGAAAACCAGACTGATCAGGATAGTCTTCCGCCTTATCCGGTGTTGGATGACATTCTTGAATGCCTCGTTGAAAACGAGATGAGCAATGCCGAGATTGTTGCGCGTGGTCATCCGCTTGAGACAGTGCAACGGATCGAGCACCTGCTCAATCTGGCTGAATACAAGCGCCGACAATCGGCACCCGGTGTTAAAATTACCAAGAAGAATTTCGGACGTGATCGTCGTTATCCAATAACGAACCGCTTCCGCGACCGCTGAAAGATTTAGTCATGACCGTAACTGTTCGTTTTGCGCCGTCCCCGACGGGCTATATTCATATTGGCAATACACGCACCGCGCTTTCAAATTGGCTTTACGCCAAGAAGAATGGCGGCAATTTCATCCTGCGTTATGATGATACCGACGTTGAACGTTCTAAGCAGGAATATGCAGACGCAATTGCTGTCGATCTCGCATGGCTCGGTGTCACACCTGACCGTGTCGAATATCAGTCAAAGCGCTTTGACGTTTATGCCAAGGCCGTCGAAAAGCTGAAAGCGGGGGGGCTTCTCTATGCGTGCTATGAAACAGCAGAAGATCTGGAGCGCCGTCGCAGGCTCCGTTTGGCCCGTAAGCTTCCACCAGTTTACGGTCGTGAAGCACTAAGGCTGACGGATGAAGAGAAAGCAGTCTTTGAAGCGGAAGGCCGCAAGCCGCATTGGCGTTTTCTCCTACCGAACTTTGAAAGCGATCCTTTCAACACCACACGCACTGAAGTGCATTGGGATGATCTGGTTCGTGGACCACAGACCGTTGATCTGGCTTCGATGTCTGATCCAGTGCTGGTTCGTGAAGACGGAACATATCTCTACACGCTGCCGTCTGTTGTCGATGATATCGATCTCGGCATCACGCATATTATTCGTGGCGATGACCATGTAACCAATTCCGGCGTGCAGATTGCCATCTTCAAAGCGCTTGGCGCAGAGCCGCCGATCTTTGGCCATCACAACTTGCTGACCACGGTTTCGGGCGAGGGACTTTCCAAGCGCTCCGGTGCATTGTCAGTCGGTAGCTTGCGCGAAGGCGGTTATGAACCGATGTCGGTTGCGTCTCTCGCAATCCTAATTGGTACTTCGGAATCTGTGTCAGCTGCGTCCGATATGGATGCGCTGGCAGAGCGATTTGACCTGGCTGCAATTTCAAAGTCATCGGCAAAGTTTGACCCGGCCGAACTGGATACGCTCAACCGTGCACTGCTGCATGAAATGCCATTTGATAAGGCGAAAGATCGTCTCGAAGCAATGGGTATTTCGGGTGAAAAGGCAGAGCCATTCTGGATGACTGTGCGCGGCAATCTTGAACGCTTCAATGATGTTGCCCATTGGTGGCAGATCATTACCGGCGACTTGCCCGAAAAGCCTGAACTATCTAAAGAGGATCAGGCTTTTGTGAATGAAGCCTTCACATTGCTTCCCGCAGAACCGTGGGACAAACAGACCTGGAAGATATGGACCGATGCTGTGAAGGCAGCAACGGGACGCAAGGGCAAGACACTGTTCATGCCCCTGCGCCTTGCACTTACTGGGCAGCTTCACGGTCCGGAGCTTGCGGACCTACTGGTTTTGATTGGTCCTCAAGGAACGAAGAACCGACAACTCTAACCTTTGAGCTTTGCGAATAATCTCGCTCTACCGGCGCTGTCGTTGCAGACTGCGAAGCTGCCGCCGATGGAGCGTTTGATGCTGGAGTGCTTGATGCCGGACTAATTGACGCTGGACTGCGATAATCAGTCTGTTTCAATGGCTCGTGTGAAATCGACGTGTAAGTTGGCTTCGGCATCTCTTGATAGCCCGGAACCACAACGTCCTCTACCGGATCCGTAACAACATAAGTTGCCGGTTCACCGTTGTTCTTCGCCGATTTGTTAACGGCCGCTTTTTTAGGGGCTGTCTTTTGCTGCTTTCGGACTGGTATCCATGTTGCAGTACAAGCTTGAACAAACTTCCCAGCGTGAGATTTGCCAGCAATTGTTGCATTTAGCTCCGCAAGCTGCAGTTCCAGAATCTTAATATCTGACTTGAGCTTATCTGCTCGGTTTTTAATTCGAATGCAGGCGGCTGAGTTGCTTCCGCTCAAGCAGCTTTGCCTGGACATCTGAGTCTGTGTCCGCGCTAACTGGGATTTTGTTTGCTCCAGCTTAGCTTTAGTCGTTTTAACATTACTTGTTAATCTAACCTTTTCAGCCGGCGTACATTGCTGCGCCGGTTGGATAGTCGTACATCCTGAAATAAGCACAGAAGCTGTTAAAAGAATTGATGGAGTTATAAAACGCATCAAATATCGGTTTGAGATTTTCATAGAACAAGCCCGTCCTGATTGTTCGTATGGCTGAATGTGCTCCTTTTAAGTAAAAAAAACATAAACGCCAAGTATTATTTGTATACTTGGCGTTTATGGATTTATCTATTTTTGCTTTTTGATTTTATTATTAATCACTTTTTCTTGATATTATCGCCAGTGCGCTGAAGTGCTTCAACTACAGCGAGTGCGGTCATGTTGACTACACCTCGGGAAGTAACCGATGGCGTCAAGATATGAGCAGGGCGCGCAGCACCAAGTAGAATTGGGCCAACATGCAACGCGTCCGTTACTGTCTTCACGACGTTCAGCGTGATGTTTGCCGCATCAAGATTAGGGAAGACCAGCAGATTTGCTTCACCCTTTAGTCGCGAATTTGGGAACACGCGATCACGTAATGCCTGCGAGAGCGCGGAATCGCCATGCATTTCACCATCCGATTCAAGCTCCGGCGCTTTTTCAGCAAGGATTGCGGCGGCGCGACGCATTTTCTCGGCACTTGCCGATTCCTTTGAACCGAAATTGGAATGCGAAACCAGCGCAGCCTTTGGCTCAATGCCAAAGCGGCGGATTTCTTTCGCAGCCAGAATTGCCATTTCAGCAATTTCTTCGGCTTCAGGCTCCACGGTTACGTAAGTATCGGTCAGGAACAATGCACCACGCTGTGAGATCAACAGGCTCAATGCCGAATAATCACTGATGCCCGGCAGCTTGCCAATGATCTGTTTTACAACGCGGGTATGGCGCTCAAAACGGCCTTCAAGGCCACAGATCATCGCATCCGCTTCATCACGCATCACAGCAAGAGCAGCAATGGCAGTCGAGTTCGTGCGAACGATTGTACGTGCCGCTTCTGGTGTTACACCCTGACGACCTGTGTAAGACAGATAGAGATCAACATAGTCACGGTAACGCGGATCATCTTCCGGGTTAATCAGGTCGAAATCTGTACCCGCACGGATTTTAAGACCATAGCGATTTAAGCGTGCTTCAATAACACTTGGACGACCGACGAGAATAGGCGAAGCGATGCGCTCTTCAATGACAACTTGGGCAGCGCGCAATACGCGTTCATCTTCACCATCGGCATAGATCACGCGCATTGGCTTGCTCTGCGCGCGTGCTGCCGCGAAGACCGGCTTCATAATAAGGCCAGAACGGAAAACAAAACGTGTCAGGCGATCCGTATAAGCTTCCCAGTCTTCGATCGGGCGGGTTGCAACACCACTATCCATTGCAGCCTTTGCAACAGCAGGTGCGATACGCAGGATCAGACGCTGATCAAACGGCGATGGAATGATATAGTTTGGACCGAATGTCGGTGTGTCTCCAGAATACGCGCGGGCCGCAACGTCTGAAGGCTCTTCACGGGCAAGCGACGCAATAGCGCGCACTGCAGCGAGCTTCATTTCCTCGTTGATTGCCGTTGCGCCAACATCAAGTGCACCACGGAAAATATAAGGGAAGCAGAGAACGTTGTTCACCTGGTTCGGATAGTCAGAACGGCCGGTGCAGATCATGGCATCGGAACGCGCTTCGCGTGCAGCTTCAGGCATGATTTCAGGGTTTGGATTGGCCAGTGCCATAATCAGCGGCTTTTCAGCCATCTGCTTGAGAAGTTCAGGCTTTAGAACGCCCGCAGCGGAAAGACCGAGGAACACATCTGCGCCGCCAATAACATCGGCCAGAACACGCGCGTCGGTCTTCTGCGCGTAAACGTCCTTCCAGCGGTCCATAAGCACCGGACGACCTTCATAGACCACGCCTTCAAGATCGCAGACGAAAATGTTTTCGCGCTTTGCACCAAGTTTAACGAGCAGGTTAAGGCAGGCGAGAGCCGCAGCACCCGCGCCAGACGTCACAATCTTGGCGCTCGTAATATCTTTTCCTGCCAGTTCCAGACCATTCAGAACGGCTGCCGCAACAATAATCGCGGTTCCATGCTGATCGTCATGGAATACCGGAATATTCATCTTTGCGCGCAGCTGTTCTTCAACCTCGAAACATTCAGGTGCTTTGATGTCTTCGAGATTAATACCGCCAAAAGTTGGCTCAAGCGCAGAAACTACATCGACCATACGGTCGATTTCCAGTGCATCGATTTCAATGTCGAAAACATCGATGTCAGCGAATTTCTTGAAAAGAACAGCCTTGCCTTCCATCACTGGCTTGGATGCAAGCGCGCCGATATTACCGAGACCGAGAACCGCAGTGCCGTTTGAAACAACAGCTACCAGATTACCGCGCGCCGTATATTCGGCAGCGGTGGATGGATCTTCGTGGATTGCAAGGCAGGGTGCTGCAACGCCCGGCGAATAAGCAAGCGCTAGATCGCGCTGATTGCCGAGCGGCTTAGTCGCTTGAATTTCGAGCTTACCGGGTTTCGGATAGCGGTGAAAGAACAGTGCCGCTTCATCAAAATCCGAACGCGTGGAAGTGGAGGGTGTCTTTTTATTCGTCATGATCGCATCGCTTTCCGGTTCGTACGCGCGGCTGAAGGGGGAACCACACAATGACGCTTATTTGCGTCTGTTGAGCCAATATCGTTCTTATCTCAAACTATCAAATCACTACAGGCATGTTTTCGAGAAGCAGTTATTCCGCAATCGCGGGGTTTCTCAGCCAAACAGCCTATTATTTCGTCAGACATGCCACCAGCAGACACCCGCAATCAACCAGATTCTGGTTGACGCGCGGAAATGTCCACCGCTCAGGTAGCTCATTTACATCACAACTTTCAATTCACAATGCTCGTCATATGTCTGTGACATGAATCGGGTTTTGTCTGCTCAGTTTCGGGTTGCCAGATGGAAGGACAACCACATGAGCGAAGAACAGATCGAACCAAAAAAATATCGCACTTTATTTATTTCAGACGTGCATCTTGGTTCGAAAGCAGCTCAAGCCGAGCTATTGCTTGATTTTCTGCGCACTCACGAAGCAGAAACCATTTATCTGGTTGGCGATATTGTTGATGGTTGGCGTCTGCGACGCAATTGGCACTGGCCGCAGGAGCATAATGATGTTGTTCAGAAGCTTTTGCGCAAGAGCCGCAAAGGTACATCAATTATATACATTGCCGGCAATCATGATGAGTTTCTGAGAAATTTTCAGGGTACGCATTTTGGCGGTATCGAGGTGATGAACCGCGCGATCCATGAAACCGCGGATGGACGCAAGTTTCTTGTCATCCATGGCGACCAGTTTGATGTTGTTGTGCGTAATGCGCGTTTTATCGCCTATCTTGGTGATTGGGCCTACGACACGGCAATCTGGATTAATACAGTGATGAGCCGGGTGCGCGCCAAGTTTGGATTGCGTTATTGGTCATTTTCCGCATGGGCAAAGTTTCGCGTTAAGAAGGCCGTTAACTTCATCGGAAATTTTGAAGACGTGGTTTCTGAAGAAGCGCAACGCATCGGCGTTGACGGCGTTATTTGCGGTCACATCCATCACGCAACCATCAGCAAGATGAATGGTGTTGAATATATCAACACGGGCGACTGGGTTGAAAGCTGCACCGCTGTCGTTGAACATTTTGATGGTCGTATGGAGTTGTTGGAATGGACCGACCGTCTCGGCCAGCGATCATCGCTTCCTTCCGCTCAAGACGGCAATAAGGTGATTAGGTTGCCGCGCGTAGCGCGAAAAACAGCGAACGGCAGCAAATGAAGAAGCTGGTGATCGTTTCGGACGCTTGGCACCCACAGGTAAATGGCGTTGTGAGGACACTGACCAAATGCTGTGAACTGATGACTGAGCGCGGTTACGAAGTTATCGTTATCTCACCGCAGGACTATCGCTCTTTTCCATGCCCGACCTATCCTGAAATCCGGTTGGCAATGACAACACCATCGGCGCTTCGGCAAAAATTGGTCGGCTTGCAGCCCGATTATGTGCATATCGCAACCGAAGGTCCGCTTGGAATTATGGCGCGGCGTGCATGTATTAAGATGGGCTGGAGCTTTACCACCAGCTTTCATACCCGCTTTGCGGAATATGTCAGAGATCGGTTTCCAATTCCGCTGAGCTGGACCTATTCGTTTTTACGTAAATTCCATAATGCCGCATCCCATACACTTGTCCCAACACAGTCTATTCTCAATGACTTGCATTCGCGTGGGTTTACGGGACTTGAATTATGGACGCGGGGCGTGGATCGTCGTCTGTTTCATTCGCAAAACGATGTAACGAAAGATTTGCCGCAGCCCGTATTTATCTGTGTGGGTCGCGTGGCAACTGAAAAAAACCTGCCAGCATTCCTTGAACTAGATTTGCCCGGGACCAAGCTCATTGTCGGAGACGGACCGGCGCTTGAAGACCTTAAAGCTCGTTTTCCGAATGCCGTATTCATTGGCAAAAAAGAAGGCGATGAATTGGCTAAAGCTTATGCATCAGCCGACGTATTTGTGTTTCCTAGCAGAACCGACACATTTGGTCTGGTTCTGCTTGAAGCGATTTCATCGGGTTTACCTGTTGCTGCTTTTCCAGTTCCGGGGTCTTCTGATGTTGTCGGAGCCACCGGCGCTGGAGTTTTATCTGAGGACCTGCACGCCGCTTGTCTGGCGGCGCTTGAGATGCCTGCATTCGATCCTGCTGAGGTGCTCAAACCTTTCACATGGGATGCCTGCGCGGATATTTTCGAAAATGTGCTTGCAGCAACCAACAGTGTCAATCAGCGATCAAACAACTTATATGATCAGCCCCAGAGCGTGGCTTCCGGCGGATAAACAAGTGCACCTTCATATTTAAGGCCCGGAGCACGGTCCTTCGCAAGAAGCAATGGTCCATCAAGATCGACAACATCGGCCTTCTGCGCGAGCAAAACTGCCGGCGCCATTCCAAGCGACGTGCCGACCATACAACCAACCATCACTTTTAAACCAAGCGATATGGCCTTCTCACGCATAACCAGTCCTTCGGTGAGCCCGCCCGCCTTATCGAGCTTGATGTTGACCGCACCATAACGGGTCGCCAAGTCTTCCAGTCCAACAGATGTATGCACGCTCTCATCTGCGCAGATAATCACTGGTCGATCTATGCGGCTTAAAATTTCGTCTTTGCCTGCAGGCAAAGGCTGTTCAATCAAAACTACGCCAGCTTTAGCTGCCGCAGCCATGTTTTCTTCGATGTTATCGTCAGTCCAGCCTTCATTGGCATCAATGATTATTCGGCTGTTTGGAGCAGCATTTGCAACGGCATGAATGCGCTCAATATCATTGTCGCCGCCCATTTTTACTTTAATCAATGGATAATGAGCAACTTTAGCGGTCGATTCCGCCATCTCTTCAGGTGTACCAAGCGATACGGTGATCGCAGTTTCAAGAGGATGGGGTAGGGTGCCAAGCGTGTCCGCAACACGCTTGCCCGATAGCTTTGCTTCCAGATCCCAAAAAGCACAATCAACGGCATTTCTTGCTGCGCCTGCGGGCATGAGCGTTTGAATAGTCAGACGATCCGCACCGCTTTCTATCGCACTCCGCACCGCTTCAATCTGTTCACTGACGCTCTCGATTGATTCTCCATATCGTGCATAAGGTACACATTCACCGCGCCCCAATTTTCCATTGTGGCTTATTTCACAAACTATGACCAAAGCTTCGGTCTTTGAGCCGCGAGAGATTGTGAATTTTCCGGCAATGGGATAGCATTCTTGGATGATTTTCAAACTATTGTGCATGGATATGCCCTTTAGGACGCAGTATTTCGGTCGTGAACCGACTCGTATAAGAGGTTAGGCCATGTTGACCGACACTGCCGACAAAGCAAGTGCTGCTTCTGATGTCGCGCCAAAGATTGATTTGGCCGAGCATGAAGGCGCGCGCCTCGTAAATCTTAGCGGACGCTGGGTTTCGCAAACTATTGGCATTGTCGACAAGAAGATGCGTGAGCTGGAAAATGTTGGCGGCTCGCATTCAATTATTATCGATGCAACGAATGTTGCGGGACTTGATACTGCTGGCGCTTGGTTGATTGAACGCCTGCGCCAGAGGCTGGTGTCTCAGAATATCGATGTTCATCTTGAAGGTGTCAGACCTGCATGGCTACCGCTCGTTGAGGAGGTAGGTAATTCGGTTGAGCGTACCCTTGATGTAAAGCCAGAGAAAAAGCCGTTTTTTCTCATCAAAATGCTGGACTCTATCGGACGAGGCGTCGCCTCGGTTTACGAAGATTTCCTGATGGCGATGCACATTCTGGGGGCAACCATTCGTGGCGCACAGCTTAAAGCCGGGCGCGGCAGTGGCATCCCATTTCCGGCGATTGTAAAGCAGATTGATCGGATGGGGGTCGGTGCAATCCCGATCATCGTCCTCATGTCAACGATTGTTGGTGCAATCATTGCACAGCAGGGCGCTTTTCAGTTGCGCTACTTCGGCGCGGAAATATTTGTCGTCGACCTAGTTGGTATTCTCGTTCTGCGTGAGTTGGGCGTGCTTTTGACTGCAATTATGATCGCCGGTCGTTCGGGCAGTGCGATCACAGCTGAAATTGGCTCGATGAAGATGCGGGAGGAAACCGACGCACTCACAGTAATAGGGCTTAATCCTGTGGGCGTCCTTGTCTTTCCAAGGCTTGTCGCCTTGGTGGTGATTCTGCCGCTTCTGACGATTATCGCTGATTTGTCAGCATTGGTCGGTGCAGCAGCAGTTACTTACTTTTACTCAAATATTTCGCCGGAAGCTTTCATCAGTCGCTTGCATGATGCCGTTGCACTGAACACGTATTTCGCGGGTTTGATCAAAGCTCCTTTCATGGCACTCATCATCGGCATACTTGCTTCTGTTGAAGGAATGAAAGTCGGCGGAAGTGCAGAATCACTGGGTAGCCGCGTGACAGCTTCGGTCGTCAAATCGATCTTCGTTGTCATTGTCGTAGACGGCATGTTTGCGATGTTCTATGCCGCAATTGACTTCTAACCTTATAGTTTTGCAACTTTATGGGGTCTTTCGGACACAATAAGGGATAAAACTGAAGAAAGCCGTTTCTCGCGGTTCAGTCTCGCAATAAGCTCGGATAAAGAATATTCATGGAGACGAGTATAGATAATCAGCCGCAATTGCAGGACGTTGGCAACAACGATCAGCCTGTACCGATCATTTCTGTGCGGGATGTCACCGTTGGTTTTGGCGGTCGTGCGCCTGTGCTCGATAATCTTTCACTCGATATTTATAAAGGTGAGGTTCTCGGCTTTATCGGGCCTTCTGGCTCAGGTAAATCCGTGCTGACCCGAACCATTCTGGGCTTGAATAAAAAGCAGGCAGGACAGATTGAGATATTAGGAAATAATATCGATAAGCTGACCGATGTTGAGAAAATGGCTATCGACATGCGTATGGGCGTGCTGTTTCAGCACGGCGCTTTGTTCTCAGCCCTTAGCGTCCTTGAGAATATCCAGGTTCCGATGCGTGAATATCTGGATCTTCCGCCCAAATTGATGGATGAACTGGCACGCCTTAAAATCGATCTGGTTGGTCTCAGCCCTGATGCGGCGGAAAAATTCCCTTCTGAGTTATCAGGCGGCATGATTAAGCGTGCAGCATTGGCGCGAGCGCTGGCTCTCGATCCCGACATCGTGTTTCTGGATGAGCCTACATCTGGGCTTGATCCTATTGGTGCTGCGGACTTTGATGAATTGATTGCCAATCTGCGCGATACAATGGGCCTGACGGTCTTTATGGTAACGCATGATCTCGATAGTCTTTTTGCGATTTGCGACCGTATTGCCGTGTTAGGTAATAAAAAAATCTTGGTGAGCGGTTCCATTGAAGACATGCTGACTGTAGATGATCCATGGGTTAAATCCTATTTTCGAGGAAAGCGCGCACGTCAGATTGACACTTCCGCGCCGAGCAGACGTCGGCCTAACAGCCAAATGCAGACGGGATAAGATATGGAAACGAAGGCCAATTACGTTGTGGTGGGAGTTTTCACGCTGATCGTCAGCCTGCTGGCTTTCGGTTTCGTGTATTGGATTGCGCGTTACGGCGAGGCACGGGATTCTGTTGGTCTTGATGTTCGCATTCCGGGTTCTGTGACCGGCCTTGGCATCGGAAGTCAGGTTCTGTTCAACGGTATCAAGGTCGGCGACGTTCGTCGTTTGCATTTGGATGAATCCAATCCCAGCATGGTTATTGTGCAGACGCGCGTAAATGCGACGACACCGATTACACGCTCGACAAAGGCTTCACTCGGCTTTCAGGGATTGACTGGTCAGGCTTATATTGAACTGAATGGTGGCAGTCTCGAAGAGCCTAATCTGCTTACTGAAGCAGCCAAAGAAGATACGATTGCGCGTATTGATGCTGATCCTTCATCAATCAACAATCTGCTTGCAACCGCGCAGGACATTTTCGGACGCGCAAACTCGGTGCTGGGTGAACTCGAAGGCTTTGCTAAAGAAGCACGCGGCCCGCTGATCGATACGATCAACAATACAAAGACCTTTACAGATGCTTTGGCTAAGAATGCCGACGTGATAGATGAGCTTGGCTCCAACGCGGGCAACATCAATCAGATCGTTTCGGAAGCGAAGCAGATGATGGAGCGTTTGAACGCTGCGTCTGCACGTGTTGAAAACGTTATTGCTAAGGCAGACCAGCTGCTTTCGAGTGATGATAAGGATGGTCTTGTTGCACAGGCTAAGTCCACACTTGAATCGATCCGTCAGTTATCGAACAATCTCGATAAGCGCATTACGCCGATTGCCAGCAATCTTGAGCGGTTCTCCGGTTCAGGTCTGAGCGATGTTCAGGCATTGATCGGTGACAGCCGTCGCGCTGTACAGCGCGTAGAGCAGGCGATTACAGAACTAGAACGTAACCCACAGCGTTTGATCTTTGGTGGTTCCGGCAGTGTACCGCAGTATAACGGAAGGACGCGTCATTAATGTCCATTACAGGTTCTATCGTGACAAAATCCCATCGTAAGCTGATCGTTCCGCTTCTTTTGACAACCATGCTTGCCGGTTGCGGAACCACGACGCCACTCGATACATTCAGCCTGTCAGCGCCGCAACAGGTGCAAGGCACATCGGTTAGCCGTAAGAACCTCCAGATACTCGTGCCATCGCCCAATGCGCTGAAGGCGCTCGATAGCGAAAATATCGTTGTCAACACTGCGCCCGGTGCGATTGAGTACCTCAAAGGTGCACAATGGGGCGATCGATTGCCAAATCTCGTTCAGTCTCGTCTTGTGCAGGCCTATGAAAACGCTGGCGTATTCGGTGGCGTAGGCCGTCCAGGAGATGGTCTTGCAATCAACTACCAGATCCTGAGCGATCTGCGGGTATTCAGCATTCAAGCCTATGGCTCTCAGCGAGCCGCGGTCGTAGAGATCGCTGTAAGGCTGATGAACGACAAGAATGGCGAAGTGCGCTCGACACGTGTTTTCCGCGCCTCTACGCCTGTTCATGGCACGACAAACAGCGAATATGTGCGCGCGCTGGACAAGGCGTTTGATCAGGTCGCCAGTGAAATTGTCAGCTGGACAATCTCTTCACTCTGATCCTCTGAAACACTAAAATATTCAAGGCAGCCCGGTAAAACGAGCTGCTTTTTTGTTGGCCTGATTTCTTAAATTTGAGCGTGGCCGTTAGTTTGGCATAAAGTTGACGCTAAAAACCCGTAACCATCATTAAAATAAACATAAAAAAACGCAGCCATTTGGCTGCGTTTTTCTGATTTATGCTCGCTTTGATTAGCGAAGGCGTCCACTTGCGTGAGCCAGCATCGTGTAAACTTTGCCGGTGTCCGACGTCAGGTAAGTCTGTGTCACCATGTTGTCGCGGTCGTTACGTGCAACGTCTTCAAGAAGGCGCTGGAAGTCGTCCATGTAGCGATCAACGGCGCGGCGGAACTCACCATCGGTCTGATACTTCCGCTTGATGTCATCGAACGTCTGCTGACCCTTGAGGGTATAAAGACGACGCGTGAAGACATTGCGCTCACCGCGGCGGTAACGATCCCACAACTCAACCGATGCTTCATGATCAATTGCGCGTGTGATGTCCACCGAGAGCGAGTTGAGAGATTCGACAACGTGGCTTGGCGAACGTGGCGTCTGTGTTGGCTGTGCCTGAGAAGGAGCAGCAACTTCATCCTCACGCGATGCGCGTGCCAGAAGGTCAGAAACCCAGCCGCGTGGCTTTTCTGAAGGCTGCGCTGGCTGCGTAACCTTTGGAGCCTCAACAGCACGGCTGCGAACTGCAACGTCTGCCTGCTGCGGGCGTGGCGCTGCTACAGGTGCCTGAACCGGAGCAGGTGCTGCGCGCTGTGTCTGTACCGGACGTGAAACTGTACGGTCTGCACGGCTTTCGCCAACATCGACCAGACGGCCCGACTTATTGACGATTTCAGCCAGTTCTTTCAGAGCATTGATCTGCTCGCCAACTGCCTTGCGCATTGCGCTCGTCGTTTCCTTGGCTTCCGCTGGCATATCGAGAACGCCACGCTTGAGTTCGCCTCGGGTCGTGTCGAGTTCGCTGCGGATTTCCGTTGCCGTGCGACGAATGTCATCGGTAGCAGCAGAGAACTTCTGCGAAGCCTGTTCAACGATCTCAGCGACGCTTTCGCGCATCTTTTCAGCCGATGTACGTGTCTGGCCTTCGGCACGCTGGAATGCGAGCGTGACGACAGCTTCAAACGACTGCATCAACTTTTCGATGCCTTCCGACTTTTCAACCAGACCAGCAGCCAGCTTGTCGAGCGCCAGATGACGATCTTCAAGAGTACCAGCAAGACCGTTCTGTGCTGAATTGATCATATCGGAAGCGGTCGAGAGAACCTTTCCATGATCTTCAAAGCGCTCGGCAATATCTGCAATCTGCGACAGTGTTCCGTCGGACAGTGCGCGCAACGTACCAATATTCGTATCGATGAGACCAGTTGAAGCCTGGAACATCTGCGCTGCACGGTTTGCATTCTCAACAAAGCTGCTTGTGGTTTCAACGAGGCGACCATCAATGCTATTAAGATTGTTTGCAGCCGCATCGATCAACTTGCCAAGTTCGCCATTCGACGCCGAGAGGCGTTCAATCAGTTCACTGACATTTTCCGAAAGACCGGATTTGGCTTGCTGAACCGCAGCAATGGTTTCAGCTGTACGGTTTGCCAGTGCATTGACGAGAGCAGCATTTTCAGCACGCAGACGATCAGTTGCTGCATGGGTTGCCTGTTCAAGCTGTTCTGCAAGGCCGCGACCGCTATCAGCCAAACGCTGCACAAGTGGTTCGGCAGTATCGTTGAGGATCTGCGTGATTTCCTGCGAACGAGCGGAGAGAACTGCATTGAGTTCACGGGTCCGTTCTTCAAGCGTAACAGCAGTTGTGTCCGTAACCTGTGCGATACGTGCTTCAACAGAACCCAGTTCCATCGTGATACGCGAACCAATGTCTCCAAGGCGTGTCGCAATAGCATCCGCACGCTCTGTAAGACGGGCTTCGGTACCCGATAGATTTTCTGTAACGCTTGTTGAGAACGCTTCGCTATGGCCAGCGAGCGTTTCACTGGTCTTGGTTGCAGTATCAGCAATGCGTGCTTCAATCGCCGAAAGTTCGCCGGTGAGGCGGCTTTCAATAGCTTCGAGGCCACCCGCAATTGCGCTTGCACGTTCGTTAAGACGCGCTTCCGTGCCAGCCAGATTGTCAGCAACGCTCGACGAGAAGGCTTCGCTGTGGCCAGCCAGTGTTTCACTGGTCTTGCTTGCAGTATCAGCGATACGCGCTTCAATCGCCGAAAGTTCGCCGGTGAGGCGGCTTTCAATAGCTTCAAGGCCACCAGCAATCGTACTTGCACGCTCATTCAAGCGAGCTTCTGTGCCTGCGAGATTTTCAGCAACGCTTGCAGCGAAAGCTTCACCATGACCAGCGAGTGTTTCACTGGTTTTGGCCGCGGTGTCTGCAATGCTGTATTCAATCTCAGACATGCGCGATGCAATGGCATTGGCACGTTCGCTGAGGCGTTGTTCCGTAGCCGCAAGGTTGCTGCTGAGATCGGCACTGAAGGTCTGACCAAATCCATCAAGCGACTGACCAGCTTTTGCAGCTTCTGCGGAGAGAATGCTTGCTGCTTCTGTGATCTTGTCACGCAGCGAACCTGCAACCGCGCCAGCACTCTGTTCAAGCGCACGACGAACATTGTCGACGCCGATCGTAAGCGCCTTTTCCATCGTCTGGGTGCGTTCTTCGATAATGCCAGTCTGACCTTCAAAGGCGCGGCTGATGCTATCGCTGCTGTTTTCAATCGCATTGTGCAGGTTGGCTGTACGCTGCGAAAGAATATCGCCGTGATCCTGTAGCGTTTGGCTCAGCGATGCTGTGCTTTCGGTCAGTGTTTCACGAATTGCAGCCGTGCGACCTTCAATGGTCTGTTCATGACCATCAAGAATCTGGGCAAGGGCGCTATTGTGGTCGTTCAGGACAGAACGAAGACCGCTTGTGCGTTCTTCGACGCGCTGTACATGATCGGTAAATGTCGCCTCGAATGCATCGCGGCTGGCACCAATTGTTTCGCTGATTTCATGCGAACGCTCGTCGAATACACGAGCCAGTTCCTGCTGATTTCCAGCAATAAGCGCTTCTAGCGAGGCAACGCGTTCATCGAAAGTGCGTGCCAGAACTTCGCGATTTTCATTGAAGTTATCGCGCAGTGCCGTGGTGCGCTCATCCATCAGCTGAGCAAGCATAGCCTGATTGCCGGCAATCACACCGCTAAGTGAAGCGGCGCGTTCATCCAGCGAACGGGCATGATCAGCAAATGTCGCATCAAGACGCGAAGCGTTGTTTGCCATTTCTTCCTGAAGAACGTTCGTTCTGTCAGCAAGAATAGCGGCATGATGTTCGGCAGCCGAGTTGAGTGCCGAAGCGCTGTTATTAATTGCATTTTCAATGTCGTTCGTGCGGGCAGCAAGTGTATCGGCATGACCGCGAATGACAGCGGAAACCCGCTCGGTCTCACCTTCAAGCGACGCTGCAAGAACATCACGGCTTTCTGAAAGCTTACCGGCAAATGCTGCTGCATTTTCATTGAGAACATTGCCAACGCTGACGCTGATCGAGGTCAGATCATCGCTGATCTTGGCCTTTGTCTCATCAATCATCGTGCTCAGTGCATTGCGGCCACCAGAGAAGGTTTCAGCAATTTCACGGGTACGTGCAATGAGGTTTTCATTGATCTGGCGCGAGCGGGTTTCAAGAGCCGCGTTAAGCTTTTCTGTACTGCTATCAAGCGCATGAGCACGCGTTTCAAACTCTGTGAGAAGCGAGCGACCACGTTCATTAAGCGTTGTGTCGAGCTGTGTCAGACGTGCATCAAACTCACTGACCATCGACTGTGTGGCACCGCCGAGCAACGTTGCAATGCCAGCAGTACGCTCATCAAGTGCCGCGCTGACCCGTTCCGAAATTTCACGCGACTGCTGGTCGAGTGTCGTAATGCGAGAGTCGAGCTGGCTTGAGAAAGCTTCGCCAGAAGTCGTGATGCGGGTAGCAATGTCGCCGGTACGCGTTTCAATTGCATCAGCAATTGCACCGCCGCTTTCATTAATGCTGCTGATCAGACGCTCACCGGAATCGCCCAAGAGCGAGCTGAGCTGTTCAGATGCTGATGCAACATTATCACGTATGATATTGGCAGCGCTCGACAATTCTTCCTTAAGCTGCTCATGCGCACCCGTAATGGACGAGCGTACGCGCTCCGCATGGCTGACCACGGCTTCGCGTTCATTGCCAAGATCACTCACGAGCGAACGAATACGAACTTCGTTATCTGTATAAGCACGCTCAAGCTGATTGACCTCAGACTGAACAAGCGTTTCAAGCTCAACAGCGCGTGCAAGTGTGCGTTCAATTCCTTCATTCATCGCAGCAACTTCGCGACGAACTGCCTGGCTGAGCGTCGATACGCGATCCCCAGCTGCTGCTTCAGGCTGCAAGAGCTTGAGTGCTGCTTCTGACATGCTGCGTGCAGCAATATGCATTTCCTGCGCACGCTTAACGATGTGCGCAAAGCCCCAGAACATCGCGACTGGAAGTGCGACACCAGCCATCACACCGATACCGGCAGGCGAGGTAAAGAAATTCGTGGTCGCCTGAAGGCTCGAAAACACGTCAGGGCTGATTGCTTTGCTGATCGCAACACCACCGGCAGCCCAAAGGACGCTCATGGCGGTTGTCGTCCAGTAAAGCTTGGAAGAGCGTTCCGTTACGCGGCGAGGCGCAGCAGTGATTGTACGGCTGCTACGCGAATCGTCATTGGCCGGTGTAAGAGCTGCAGCAGGCGTGGCAGCAACAACAGGCGCTGGCGAAGCGGCGGGCTTCGGCGCTGCTTCCTGAGCGGCAGGTTTTGCTTTGTTGGCTGACTTTGGCGCAACATTGGCAGCTTCAGGCTTAGCAGCTGGGAAGGCAGCATTAACAACTGGCGGCATTGGCGGCGCGGCAGGGCTTGCAATGACGGAAACGGTAGCAATCGTTTCAGCCTTCGCTGTTCCGTCAGTGGTAATGTCTACAGGAGAGACAGTCGCAGCATCGACCACTTTAGTGTTCTGCTCAGCAACAAGTTCTTCGGCTGCACGCGAAATCTGCTCTTCGAGGTCATCGACAGAGAACTCTTCGTCAAGTGCACTCAGATCCATATCGATGTCAAAGTCGTCACCGAATTCGATGTCGAGTGCATGTTCAAGTGCCTGTTCAACCTCGTGGTCGAGCTTTTGCGCCTTGGATTTAGAAGCCATAGCCTTGCCTACCTCGTACTCTTTACTGCGACGGCCGGATCAACTGAGAGCCGTTACAAAACTTACTCCGCCATTTTTCATCGTATCGGCTCGGGCTTGTTAAGGAAATAGGCACCCGGGCAGGATATGTAAAACTTTAAATACAAGGTTAACAAACAGGAGAGAGCTTGCAGAAAATCCCGGAAATGCGGCGTTTTTTGGTTAACGATCATTCTGTGGAAATCGGTCTCACGCATCCTACAACCATAATACCGATACATCAATTCGTTAACAAAATTACACGTAAAAAGTGAACTGGCAATATTGCACTATTGATAGGTTGATTCATCTGTACCGCATGGCTCGGGAAAGCTGCGCACACATAGATGCAAGAAAAGGCGGGTTAAGTCAGAACCTGTGATCATAACGGCATATTGGCGCAGTTGGCTTAAACAGCGGATTATGGCGGTTGAAACTCTTTGAATAAGGCCGTATTTGCGTCTGCAAGATATTAATAGAACTCACAGCGATAACTTTGCATCGCATGAGCTTATCAAACACGCAGAACACGCGTGTTCAGGAACTTAAAATGACAAAGATTATCTTCGTATCTGCCGATGGTGCTTCACGCATTGAAGTTGAGGCTGATAACGGATCAAGTGTGATGGAAGCGGCTGTTCGCAATGGTGTGCCGGGGATCGATGCCGAATGCGGCGGTGCTTGTGCCTGCGCAACCTGTCACGTCTATATTGACGATGAATGGACTGAAGTTGTCGGCGGACCGGACGCTATGGAAGAAGACATGCTGGATTTCGCTTACGAGCCGCAACCCAACTCGCGTCTTTCCTGCCAGGTCCGTGTGAGCGACGAGCTCAACGGTGTTGTGATCAGGGTGCCAGAACGCCAGAACTAAGAACACATTATATAAAGATGCCGCTGAAATGTGTTGATGCACCTCAGCGGCATTTGTAATTTTCGTCTACTGAACCATCTTTTCGAGCTTGTATGTCAGCAAGCGTTCAAAGCGGCGCTCGAAATTGATCGTTTCAACACGATCAAAGCGTTCCTGCGCTTTATCATGTGCTGCCATCAGCTTTTCCGTTACTTTATCAATGTCAGAGCGGAGCGAGGCGCAATCTTTGCGACTACGTAGAGACCGTATTTGACGTTCCATTTCGCTCGCGTGGCTACGGGCAATCACGATATGACTCTCTTCGTGACGGCGAATATCCTGATATAGCGTATCCCAGATCAATGCGATTTCTGGTTCAGCTTTGCGGCGCTGTTTCCAGCGCGGTAGCATGACCTTAGCGTGAACGTTCACATAAACATCCTGCACCTTACAGGCTTGCTGACCTGTGGCGCGGCCATAACGAACTTTCGCATCAAACCGAATCTCGGCGGCACCCGGATGATGCTGGCCGGTCTTTTTCAGAAAAGGTCCGCTGCGCGATAATGCTTTATCGAGATCTTCCGCAGTCTTTCCGTTCACATTATAATAGCTGAAGGTACGGAAAATCGAGGCAGCCTGCGCCTGTGGTGCAATGACGGCAATAGCTAGTCCCAATGCCAGAACTCGTTTTTTCAAAGACATGTTCCGGCACCTCTTCATCAACCAGAAAGAAAATTGCAAATTCATTGATGAGCAACATGGCATGCAATCGTCAAGAGAACTATAACGCATTCATAAAATGGCACTCTCGTTAGAGAGTTGTGTCAGCAGCGTTAATAAACAATTGGAATATCATTGAATGATCAAACAATGGCAGCTAGCTCATGGCCGTAGCCTCCAATTGGGTTCAAAATCGGTCATCATGGGTATTTTGAACGTTACGCCAGATTCTTTTTCCGACGGCGGCAAGCATATTGAGCTCGATAATGCGCTGGCTGCGGCCAAAACAATGCTCGACGAGGGTGCTACGATAATCGACGTGGGCGGTGAATCAACCCGTCCGGGTGCGGCCAAAGTCGACGCAGAGACCGAAGCTGCGCGCGTTGTGCCAATCATTCGTGCGCTGACCGAGAATTTTGGCTGCATCATTTCGATTGATACCTATCGTGCTTCAACCGCACGGCTTGCGGTGGAAGCGGGTGCACATATCGTCAATGACGTGTGGGGGCTGCAAAAAGAGCCAGAAATTGCACAAGTTGCGAAAGAGACGGGTGCGGGCCTTGTCATTATGCATACAAGCCGCGACCGGGAGACCGATGCAGACGTGATCGCTGATCAGTTTGCATTTCTGAACAAGTCGCTTGAAATTGCGGGCAGGGCAGGCATCAATGCTTCGAATATCACGCTTGATCCGGGTTTCGGCTTTGGCAAAAGTCAGGATGAGGACATCGCACTGATGGCGCGTATGGAAGAATTGCAGCGTTTCGGCTATCCTCTGTTGGTCGGGACTTCAAGGAAGCGCTTTATCGGTGCCATGACCGGACAGGCTGAGCCTTTGCAGCGTGATGCAGGAACGGCTGCCACATCGGTAGCGCTACGCTTGGTAGGAGCCGACATTTTCCGCGTTCATAATGTCGCGTTTAACAGAGACGCCCTTGCAGTTGCTGATGCTATCCTGCAAAGCAGAGCAAGTTCACAATAGGAAAAGAGCCGTGTACACCATCCGCATTATGAATTGCGCGTTCTTTGCGCATCACGGCGTCTTTGACGAAGAGAATAAGCTCGGACAGCGTTTCTATGTCGATGCAATACTTGATGTCGATGCCGGTTCATCCTTGGAAAATGACGATATTGAAGGCACGGTTCATTATGGTATCGCCTTTGCCGTTATTCAGGACATTATCACTGGTCGTCAGCGTTATCTGATCGAAACGCTTGCGCTGGACGTCGGTAAGGCGCTGACTGAACGTTTCCCGCAGATTAAACGCGCCGAAATCACCATTCGTAAGCCAAATGCACCGGTTCCGGGTGTGCTTGACCATGTTGAAGTCACGGTGGTTTATCCGCGCTGATGAGCAATGAATTGCCTTATCGCGCCTGGCTTGGGCTTGGCGGCAATATTGATGATCCTATTGCGTCTATGGCAAAAGCCTTAAGGCTGCTTGATGCCCGGGACGACACAAAAGTCGTCTCAGTATCGAAGGTCTATCGCACGCCACCTTGGGGCAAAACGGATCAGGCTTGGTTTCACAATGCTTGCGCTGAAATTGAAACCGCGCTTACACCGCTTCAATTGATCCAGACCTGTCTTGATGTTGAGCGTTCGCTTAAGCGCGTTCGCCTTGAGCGCTGGGGACCGCGCATCATTGATATTGATATTCTTGCGATGCAAACAAAAGCGGGAGAGGCGATCATCATGAATGATGAAACGCTAGAACTGCCGCATCCGCGCATTCAGGAGCGGGCCTTCGTGCTGGTTCCACTCAATGATATTGCACCAGAACTTAATATTGCAGGCAAAAGTGTTTCCGAATGGAATGCTATCTGCGCGAATTCTGAAATAGAAAAAGCCCGCACGAATGCGGGCTGGTGGCTTGAAGAATAGAGAGCTTTAGTTCTTAGCGATGCTGCCGACAGCGATATTGTCAACGCGCTTTAGGCTCATGCCGATTACTGGAACCAGTTCCTTCTCAACGCGCACAGATACAGTGACATTCATCGTGTTCTTATCCGCAACGCGTGCGAGCATGGCGCCATTCAGTTCTTTGCGGTTAAGCCCGAGAACGACTTTGTTGCCGGAAACAGTGCCGGAAGTGACGTTCAGGCCTTTGCCTTCTGCACCATCATTAAACTTACCGGAATAGGTTGAACCATCACGTGTAATTGTCGCTTTCATCGCTTGCGAGAAAACACCTACGCGGCATGTGCCATCAAGTGTCATGCCGACTGCGGCATCAGGCGTTGTACCAGCGAGATTGCAGACGAATTTCGTGCCTTTGTATTTACCGGCAACAATTTCACCCGGGCCTGACCACTGGCCTTCGATTGTCTGGAAAAACTGTTCATCCTTATCTGCGGCCAGAGACGGCACAACGAAAAGCGATGCGGGCAGGAGCGTGAGGCATGCAGCGATGGTGTTTTTCATAGTCAGCTCTGTCCCGGAATTTTGGCCTGAAGGGCACGCTTCCAATAGATTATTTGTAAACACGCCGCAACCGAAGGGCAGAGTGTTTTATGGTGCAAGGATCAAAGATTCGAGCACCCTAAATTCATGTCTTATAATCGTCGTGAATGGTTAATGCTTTATTGTCATCGCTATTAAAGCTGGCAAGTTTAGCGAGAATAAAGAGCTTTTTAACCCCGATCCTTTGGCTTTACAGCCTTGTCGCCATTTAAGCGAGCGATATCGCCAATGAAGTCGCCAACACCGGGGCGTTTTTCCGAATTAAACGGGAAGGGCCGAACCACATCCATCGCCGCAATCCCGATGCGGGCAGTCATCAAGCCATTAACGACACCTTCGCCGAGCTTTGCCGAGAGGCGCGATGCAAGCCCATGACCGATCAGTTGTTGAATGACACTATCACCCATGGCAATCGTGCCGGTGACGGCCAGATGCGCCACAACGCGGCGTGCCAGCTTGAGAAAGCCAAGCGTTCCGGGCCGTCCACCATAGAGCTGTGAAAGCCGACGGATGAGACGCGCCGATTCAAAGATCACATAGCCAATATCAACAAGCGCACGCGGGCTGATAGCCGTGACAATCGAAACACGCTTCGACGCATTGAGGATCAATGCACGTGCTTCACGGTCCAGCGGGCGCAGGATTTCAGTCTCGGCAAGGCGAATGAGATTACGACCATCAATGATCTCATGAGTCAGACCATCCAGCATCTGCCGTCCGCGTGCGGTTTCCGGCAGGCTTGCCGCGATGCCGCGCAACTCATCAACCGCTTTGCGCGCTGCCGCCATATCATCGCGATCAGCCGCATCTGCCGCGTGTTTTCGTAAATGCTGAACAGAAGCCAGCCGTCGAAGAGCCATCAGCTCACGGGCAATAATTGCCGCAAATGCCGCAAGGGCAATCATCGCCACGCCAAGCGCTGTCCAACCAAGCCAGTCAGCGCGTGAGAACAGCGCCTGAATCAGATCTTCAATCCAGATACCAATGGCAAAGGACGCGAGAACCCCCAGAGCACCAAACAAGACCTTGCTCAAAGACCAGCGACTACGCGGTGGCGCTTCAAAAGCCGGATCCAGAATCTCAAGCTCTGCAGCTTCTTCTTCACTCAGTGCAAAAACATCAACGTCTGGTACGACTTTTTCAAGATCGGTAACGGCGCGTGGGCGGCGCGGTGTTTCTGCCGCTGCAACCTTTTCCGCAGGTTGCTGAACACTAAAGGCCGCTGGTTTGCGTGGAGGTTGCTCACTCATGCCAGACGATCTCCAATCAGAAACTGCAATGCACGATCAAGCCGAATATGTGGTAGCGAAAGCGTGATACCTTCTGCCGTGCGTTCAAGGCGCGGCGGACGAAAACGAACAAAACGAATAGCGGGATCATCATTCGAAAGCGATGGTTCGAATATTATATTAGGATTTTTTGGTAAATCACCGGGAAATATAGCAGTTTCTGTTTCACCATCAAAGATTTCACCGTCGATCCGCTCACCTTTTAGCGGCGTTCCGATGATAACGGGCAGCGTATCTTTGCCTTCTTTAACCGTTGCTTCGCGGGTGGCGCGAACGGCAGCCATAGCCAGAACTTCGATGTCCGCTTCGGAAAAATCTGCTCGCTCAATAGCGCGTTCGACAAGGCGGCGAACAATGGCTTGCAGGCGGTCATGGCTTTCGTGATGCAGATGATCCGCCTTGGTGGCGGCAACGAGAATGCGGCCAATGCGGCGCTGGATAAGCCCTGTCAGCAGATTGGCACGACCGGGACGGAAGCAGGACATAATGTCGGTCAGTGCGCGTTCCAGATCGGCAACCACAGCGCCACCGGCATTCATGGCCTGCATTGCGTCAATCAGGATAATCTGACGATCAAGCCTTGCAATATGCTCGCGGAAAAACGGCTTTACGACATGCGTTTTATAGGCTTCGTAACGGCGCTCCATCATTGCAGCCAGACTGCCGGTTTTGAAATCTTCTGGCTTCAGATCAGGCAATGGCGCAAATGTGAGGGCAGGTGAGCCATCCAGATCACCGGGCATCAGGAATCGACCGGGTGGCAGCGTCGATAATGCACGCTCATCAGCCTTACCGGCACGCAAATAGGCAGTAAAACTCTTCGCAAGGCGCTGCGCAGTCAGTTCATCGGCATTATTGGAAGGCGTGACGGTGTGGGCTTCAGTGATCCAATTCTGAGCCAAATCCTTATGCGTTGGTTCATGAGCAAGCGCAAAGGAATCGGCACTGAACTCACGATAGGTCTTGCCAAGCAAGGGCAGGTCGAGCAGCCACTCACCCGGATAATCGACAATATCAACGGAAAGTCGCCCCGGTGAAAGCCAGCGTCCCCATGCAGATGCGGTTTCATATTCAATTGTCAGGCGAAGCTGCGATATGGCGCGCGTTGAATCCGGCCAGATGCGATCATCAAGCAGCGCTGAAAGATGTTCTTCATACTGAAAGCGCGGAACTGCATCATCTGGCTGCGGCTCAAGCTGCGAGCGCGATATGCGGCCAGACTTATAGGCTTCAAACAGCGGCAGACGACCGCCATGCACCATATTATGCACGAGAGCAGTGATGAAAACGGTTTTGCCCGCGCGAGACAGGCCAGTGACACCAAGCCTTAGCGAAGGAGACATCAGGCCGGTTGCCCTATCGGTCAATGTGTCGAGTGCGATCCGTACTTCATCGCCGAAACTGGTCAGTTTTACCAATTGTGCCCTCGTAGAAATTACGTCCTGTCAAAGCCATAGATAGGAACTTGTGAGGCATATCAACAAGGTGTCAGCAATATCATTGGTTTGCGCAATCAGCGCGGAACAACAAAACTTTCCAGAAATCCTTGCTTCTGCGCAATCTGCGACAAGGGGCCATCAAATGTGAATGTTGCGAGTGCAGCCGTGGGAAAACCTGCCTCAAGCCGTGCTATGCTTTGCTGATCACCATCACCTGTAAGCGCCAGTGCGAGATCTTCTATACTCGGATTATGCCCGACCAGCATTAACTGCTCGGAGCTCGAATTGTTCTTTATAGCCTGCAAATATTCACCAGCGCCGCCGCTATAAAAGGTCTGATCGATGACCGTCTCAACATCGATACCAAGTCGCTCGACTAATCCAAACGCCGTTTCGCGGGTTCTGGAAGAAGCGGACAAAACAATCCTGTCTGGAAGCGCGCCAGATGATTTCATCACATTTGCCAGTCCATCCAGTGAAGCTATGCCCTCTTCATCCAACGATCTGTCAAAGTCCTTCATGGCTGGTTTTGGCCAGATTGCTTTTGCATGGCGAAGAAGAAAGAGGCGACTCATCATGGACTCCTGGGCAAATTTTGAGGAGAAACGAACACATTTCATGCCACAATTGCTTCAAAATAGGGATAGGGTTTCCCATTTCAGCCAATTTATCTACGAAAAGAATAAATATGCACAGGTAGTTTTGCTTGAATATTGGGCATAAGATCGATCAAGGATTGTCCTGATCCGGTAATTATGTTTCGTAAAGAGTTCTAAGACTGCTGATTTCAAGCGTTTTATCAAAATAAAATCGAATTATTTATATTTTCAATTTTAGTTGCTTATAAATTCATCATAATCACATAATTTTGATGAATTAAAAAATAGCATGCAGCGTGTGTTTAATGTTGTGTCATCGCTGTGATCGACTTATATACCGCACGCGTCTCCTAGATGTGGGGTAATTCAGAATGAGTGAATTGATCGACCTTGACTATAGGCCCACTGAAGACGAGCCGTTCATGAATGAACGGCAGAAGTCTTACTTCCGTGGAAAGCTTATTGCATGGAGGAATGATATTCTGCGCGAAGCGCGCGAAACTCTCGACGCGTTACAGCAGGAAAATGCAAACCACCCGGACCTGGCGGATAGGGCATCCTCCGAAACGGATCGGGCCATTGAACTTCGCGCACGTGACAGACAGCGCAAACTGATTTCCAAAATCGATTCAGCCATAGGCCGTATTGACGAGGGGACTTACGGTTTTTGTGAGGAGACCGGCGATCCAATCAGTTTGAAACGGCTGGATGCACGACCAATCGCAACGCTTTCCATTGAAGCACAAGAGCGCCACGAGCGCCGCGAAAAGGTTTATCGCGACGATTGATTTATTTCAGTCGAACAGAAATTTTTAAGGCTGCGTTTTCGCAGCCTTTTTTCTTTGGCTTCTCAGTCAAACGCAAAGGGCGTCAGCATTTCTGCCGACGCCCTTTTTCAGATCACGTATTTAATCAGAACTTACGGGTTTCATCGCTGGTGAGTTCACCGAGCAGTTTTTCCATTTCGTCCTCAATACTGTCATCCGGCTTGCGGCCATTTGGAGAAATGTCGAGCGAGCCAAGCAGCTCTTCCTCGAAAATATCGATTTCGAGCATTTCAGGTTCTTTGTTACCTGCAATATCGCCGCCATCTGCCGCAAGATCAGCCATGATAGCATCGTGCAGCGCGCCGCCAATATCACCCAGATCGTCTTCAAACTGCGGTTCTGGCTCTGAAGCAATGACGACAACTGGTTCTTCTTTAACTGTTGAGACGATCGGCTCTGGTTCTGATCTGAACGTCGGCACAACTGTTGCAGCCGGGCTAACCTCAGGTGCAGTAACCTGTGGGCTCGTCGTCTGTTCATTGGCTGGCGTGACATTGCCAAGATTGGCAGCTGCAACGCTCGCAGCAGCGGCAGCACTGGCTGCGGACGTTGAACTCAAAACGCCGCGGGAAACCTGACTTAGTGGATAGGCTGGATGCAGACGCGGCGATTGCGGCTGCTCAGACGGATGCGCGGCTGGAAGAACAGTGCGCGGCTGCGGCGGATAATTAGGAGCTGGGCGAGGCGGCTGTGGACGCGCTGGAACAGCGACCACTGGTGCTTCAACCTTTTTCGGAGCCTGTAGGGCAACTGGGGTTACAGGCGGCGCTACCGGAGGGCGCGGAGGTGCACGAAATTGCTGGGCTTCAGGAGCAATCTGCTGAACTGGTTCAGGTTTGCGCTGTGCAACTGGCTCAATTGGAGAATTGAGCTGAATGGCTTCGTCTTTTTCAACCACTTGAGCAACAGGTTGAGCAAGTGCTGGACGCTCTGCAACCTCCGATGTCACGCTGGCTTCATGCTGACGGAAGCGCTCAATGTGTTCCGGCTCGATACGCGAAGGCTGCAAACGCGGATTAGCGCGGGCTTCCATGACGATGTTTTGCTCAACGACAACATCAGTAGGGCCACCGATCAGCAGAAGGTGTTCGACATCATCGCGGCGGATCAGAACCAGCTTGCGGCGCCCATCAACAGCTGCTGCATCCATGACTGAAAGCCTTGGCTGACGGCCTGTTCGACCATTCGTGGAAAAACTATTGCCACTGAACCGACGGATAATGCTCAGAACAACGAAAATTCCGCCGAGAATGATCGCAAAAATGAGAATAAAGCCGATAATATTTGCAGCACTTTCCCCAACAAGACCGCTGAGCCATTCTTTCATGCGGGTAACCCTCTCATACTAAAACCAACAATGTCCGTGACGGAAACTACCATTCCCCGCGCCTCAATCCCCAAGCCACAAATCACGGACAACGCATTTCTTATGCAACACTAATTCAATTTGTCTCACTTGGGAATGTTCCATCCATTTGGCTGAAACATATGATCCCCAGCCAAAACAGTGCAAAACGCGCCATTCCACGCTGATTTAAGGTCTGCAAGCTTGTGCTGCCGGGCGATTAACGCATTCTGCGAATCGTATATACCCTGCAATATGCGTCAAAATCTGGCACAAGATATAAAGCTGGAAAACGAAGCAGGGAACGTGATTGGTTTTGCTTGATGAATAAGATAGCGCTTAAGCTGAAACAAACAGCAGCGGGACGATTTGCGGCCCTTGTAGTTCAGCTAAACAGCATGAAAGGGCAGTGGGCCTGATGTCGCGACCGACGGACAATAATTATCCGAAACCGCTCGTCATGCCGAAGCGTGGCTCAAGTTCAGCTTTGCGGCTGCTGATCATCGGCATTGTGCTGACAGTTGCAGCACTCGTCTATTTCGTGTTTCGCGATCAGCTTGGCGATGGATTTGCTATCGTTTTGATGGGCATTCTGTCGATGATCGGCGTGTTCTATCTTTTTGGCGCTGCAACTGGATTGATCGAGTTCGGCCAACGCCATGGCGAGCGGGATCTTGAGCATCGTTTTATGGATACGATGCCGGAAGGTACCGTTATTTCCGATGCGCGTGGCCAGATCGTCTATGCAAACAACGCTTATGCTGGAATGACCGGTGTAGCGGCAGCTGATGGCGTGCGCTCGCTTGATAATATTCTGACAAGTGAACCGGCAGCGTCTGACGCAATCTATCGCCTGACAAATGCGGTGCGCGATGGGCTTTCTGCGCAAGAAGAAGTGCGCATTTCTGGTGGTCTTTCGCGGGATGGTCAAAGCTCCGCATCGCCGGTCTGGTATCGCATCAAAGCACGCCCGGTTGATGGCGGACAGGACTATAAAGGTCAGCTCGTCGCCTGGCAGATTGCCGACATTTCAGACGAACGCGCCGAACAGGAGCGCTTCTTTCAGGAATTGCAGGAAGCTATCAATCATCTCGATCATGCACCTGCAGGCTTTTTCTCGGCTGATCCTTCGGGCCGGATAATTTATCTCAATGCAACACTTGCCGAATGGCTTGGCGTTGACCTGACGCAATTCACGCCGGGTTCGCTTACGTTGAAAGACATTGTTGCGGGCAGTGGCATGGCGCTCATCAAGGCCGTCAAGGCAGAGCCGGGCACCAGCCGCAACACCGTGATTGATCTTGATCTTATCAAGCGCAATGGTCAGAGCCTTGCGGTTCGGTTTTATCACCGCGTTCAGGCTGCGCGCGATGGCACGCGCGGCACAAGCCGCACAATTGTTCTGGATCGTGCAGAGGGCGAAGATTCATCCGCCGCACTGCGTTCTGCCGAAGTGCGCTTCACGCGCTTCTTCAATTCAGCTCCGATGGCAATTGCTGCGGTTGATGCCGAAGGCCATACGCTGCGCACCAATGCGCGTTTCCTCGATATTTTTGCGCCAGTGGTTGATCGTGATGCGGTCGATAACCGTGTGAAGCTTGAAAATGTTGTGCATGAGCGTGACCGCGAAACCTTCAACAAGGCGCTTGCGGCGGCTTTCGCAGGGCAGGCAAGTATTTCGCCCGTTGATACGGTGCTTCCGGGCAATGAAGATCGTCACATCCGCTTCTACCTCAGCGCTGTTACCGATCTTGGCGAAACCAGCGAAGAAGCAGCGATTATATCTGCCGTGGAAACCACCGAGCAGAAAGCGCTCGAAAATCAGATGGCACAAAGCCAGAAGATGCAGGCAGTCGGCCAATTGGCTGGCGGTATCGCGCACGATTTCAACAACGTGTTGACTGCGATCATCATGTCGTCAGATCTGCTGTTGAGCAATTATCGCGCGTCTGATCCGTCCTTCCCTGACGTCATGAACATCAAGCAGAATGCCAACCGTGCAGCTTCGCTCGTACGGCAGTTGCTGGCGTTCTCACGTCGCCAGACGCTGCGTCCAGAGGTTCTTGACCTCACCGATGTTCTGGCTGATCTGCGTATGCTGCTGGCCCGTCTGGTGGGCAAGGATATTGCACTCAAGATTGAGCATGGACGCGATGTTTGGCCGGTGAAGGCTGATCTTGGCCAGTTTGAGCAGGTTGCGGTCAATCTGGCTGTTAACGCGCGTGACGCAATGCCAGAGGGTGGCGAAATCACGCTACGCACGCGCAATGTCACAGCCTCGGAATCGGCAAAGCTCAACTATCGCGAACTGCCTGAAGCCGATTATGTTGTTTTTGAAGTGGAAGACAGCGGCACCGGCATTCCGGCCGATGTGCTCGAAAAAATCTTCGAGCCGTTCTTCACCACCAAGGAAGTAGGCAAGGGCACGGGCCTTGGCCTTTCGATGGTCTATGGCATCATCAAGCAGACCGGCGGCTTCATCTATTGCGATTCAGAAGTCGGCAAAGGCACAACCTTCAAAATCTTCCTGCCGCGCCATATCGAAGAAAAGGGCGCAGACAATGCGCCTGTCGCAGTCAAGGAAAAGAAGGTCGAAAAGGCGGCCGATCTTTCCGGCTCTGCCACCGTGCTTCTTGTTGAAGACGAAGATGCTGTGCGTATGGGCGGCGTGCGTGCGCTGCAATCGCGTGGCTATACCGTGCACGAAGCAGCATCCGGTGTTGAAGCGCTTGAGGTTCTGGAAGAACTCAACGGCGAGGTGGACATTGTTGTTTCAGACGTTGTGATGCCAGAAATGGATGGACCAACGCTGCTGCGAGAATTGCGCAAGACCCATCCAGACATCAAGTTCATCTTCGTTTCTGGTTATGCAGAAGACGCATTTGCGCGCAATCTGCCAGCGGATGCCAAGTTTGGTTTCTTGCCAAAGCCATTCTCTCTCAAGCAGTTAGCAACTGCTGTTAAAGAGATGCTGGAGAAAGAAGATTAATGCCTGAACGCGGTGCAGACAGCGATGCGTAAGCGCGTGATTGCAATTTTCGGCGGCGGGCCAGCAGGGCTTTTTGCCGCCGAACATTTGTCCGAGCTTGGGTATTCCGTTAGTGTTTATGAGCAGATGCCAACCGTCGGGCGCAAGTTTCTGCTCGCTGGAAAGTCCGGCCTCAATATCACCCATTCGGAAGATTTCGCTCAATTTGTGCAACGCTATGGTGCGAGCAATGAGCGCCTCCGGTCTGCTTTGGAAAAGTTCACGCCGCAGAATTTGCGCGACTGGGCAGATGCGCTGGGTGCGGAAACCTTTGTTGGTTCATCCGGTCGTGTCTTTCCAAAAGCCATGAAAGCATCGCCGCTATTGCGCGCATGGATAAAGCGACTGGAAGAACAAGGCGTCAAAATTCTCACCCGCCATAAGTGGACAGGTTTTGAGAATGGAAAGCCAGTCATCGAAACGTCGACAGGTACAGAGGCCATAAGCTGTGACGCAGCACTCTTTGCCTTTGGCGGTGCGAGTTGGCCAAAACTTGGCTCGAATGGTGCATGGGTTGAACCATTTACGAAGCAGGGCATTCTGTCCGCTCCAATGCGCCCTGCCAATTGCGGCTTTGATGTAAACTGGAGCGATTTTTTTGCCGAGCGTTTCGAAGGTGAGCCGGTTAAGTCTGTGACCATCACCAGCGAGGCAGCTGTTACTCAGGGTGAGTTTGTGATCACACGCGGCGGTGTGGAAGGCAGTCTTGTCTATGCGCATTCAAGTGCTTTACGTGATGCGTTGCAATGTGACGGTCATGCAGGCCTTATTCTCGATCTTGCGCCGGGTCGCACACTTGAACGCCTAACGCATGATCTATCGCGTCAGGATAAGAAGCTAAGTATCAGTAATCTATTGCGAAAAGGTGCGGGACTTACGGGCGTTAAAGCAGCCCTCGTGCTTGAATTTCAGCGCGACAAAGCCCCGGGCAAGCTTGCGCAGTCCATTAAGGCACTTGCAATTCCGCTCGTTCGTACGCGCCCGATTGAGGAAGCTATATCCTCGGCTGGTGGCATAGAATGGAGTGAGATCGACGAGCATTACATGCTCACCAAATTGCCGGGCACGTTTGTCGCTGGCGAGATGATTGACTGGGAAGCGCCGACTGGCGGCTATCTTCTGACCGCATGTTTTGCAACGGGCTTAGCGGCGGCGAACGGCATAGATAACTGGCTCACGAAAGGCAGTTAGTCATTTTAGTATCAAAGAGGAAATGCGATGCGCTTTTTGAAAGTTACCGGTTCCATTCTCCTTCTTGTTATTCTGGCTGTTGTCTTATGGCTTGGTTTTCGCCCGCCCGAGCTTCTTAAAGTTGGCACCGGCTATGCTGCCAAAATCGTCTGCTCGAATGTCTTTCTGGCCAATCGTGATCCGCAAGAAGTGCTGGCTCTTGATGTGCAGGCTCCCGGTCACCCTTTACTGAAATTTGTCGATGTTTCAGTCGATCATACCAGCGAGACAGTTACCTCCCATATTTTCGGTTTCTTTGCACCGAGCAAGGCCGTTTATCGCCCGGGATTTGGCTGCGCCAATGTGCACGACGCCGATCTGCGTCCTTCATTGAATCAGCCTATGGATGCGGCAGCGCTCATTGCCGATGTGAATATCAATCCGGCAATACAAAACATTATTGAAAATCCAGCATTGGCCGGGTCGGGGATGCGTGCGATTGCCGTGTTGAAAGACGGCCAGATCATCGCTGAAACCTACGGGCCGGGCTTTGATGCCAACACACCGCTGCTTGGCTGGTCGATGACAAAATCTGTTATGGCAACACTGATTGGCATGCGCATTGCTGAAGGCAAAATGGATTTGCAGCGCGATCATCTTTTGCCGGAATGGGAAGGCGGCGACCGATCTAAGATCAGGCTTGCAGATTTGCTGGCAATGGAAAGCGGCCTCAAATTTGATGAGGATTATGGCAACGTCACCGACGTAACGCGTATGCTGTTCCTCGAAAACAATATGACCGGATTAGCGGCCTCACTTCCGCTCGAAGCACAGCCCGGCACCAAATTCAACTATTCCAGCGGTACGGCCAACATTTTATCAAGGCTTTACATGGAAAGCTTTGATACACCCGAACAGGCGCTGACCTATGCGCAAACCACACTTTTTGAGCCATTGGGCATTGCGAGCGCCACACTCGAAGCTGATGCCAGCGGCGTTCCTGTTGGTTCATCTTATCTTTATGCCAATGCCCATGATTGGCTTTCCATCGCCCGCCTGCTGCTCGATAAAGGCAAAGTGGGCGACAAACAGCTTCTAAGCGAAGATTTCATTCAACTGATGCAGGAGCCATCCAAGGCCTCTGATGGTCGCTACGGATCAGCGCAGACCTGGCTGCAAACTGCGGGCGTTAAAGCCGGTACAGAAGGCATTCCGGCGGATGCCTTCTGGATGTCGGGTCACGATGGTCAAAGCCTGATCATCGTACCATCCATGAACCTCGCCATTGTTCGCCTTGGCCTCACGCCATCACGCACTGGATATAAGGTTCCTGAACTTCAGGCTGCTATCATTCAGGCTTTGCAGAAGATGGAGTGAGGTCCACAAGATTGAGCTTCCGGAAATCGCCGCCGCTTGGGTTCTGGAATGGATAGAGGCCAAATTCAGGCATAACCGCATAGAGATGATCAAAAATATCAGACTGGATCTGCTCGTAAGATGCCCAGACGGTCGTGTTGGTGAAGCAATAGACTTCAAGCGGCAAACCATCCGGCGTCGGGTCCATCTGGCGTACAAGCAGCGTCATGCCCTTGTGAACGTTGGGATGATTCCGCAGATAGGTTTCGACATAGGCGCGGAACGTGCCAATATTGGTGAAGCGACGCGTATTGACCGGGTTCTTTGCCTTATCGCCAAGCTTGGCATTCCAGTCAGCGATTTCCTTTTCCTTCTTCGACAGATAGCCCGTCAGTTGATCGATAGAAGCCAGACTATGAAGCTCATCTTCGCTCAAAAAGCGGATTGTCGCCTGATCGATGAAAAGCGCACGCTTAATGCGACGGCCACCCGATTGCTGCATTCCGCGATAGTTTTTCATCGGCTCGGTGATGAGCTTGCGAATTGGAATTGTAGTGATCGTTTTATCGAAATTCTGAACTTTGACAGTATAAAGCGCAATTTCCACCACGTCGCCATTGGCATCAAGATTTTTCATCTCGATCCAGTCGCCGACGCGCACCATATTTGATGAGGCAATCTGCATACTGGCGACAAGCGAAAGCAGCGTATCCTGAAAAACCAGAATAAGCACCGCAGCCATGGCACCAACACCTGACAGCAGGATCACAGGCGAACGATCCAGAAGCGTCGCGATGATCAGCACCACCGCGACGAGGTAAATCACCAGTTTGCTGACCTGTACGTAGCCCTTGATCGGACGATCTTTGGATTCTTCACGGCGGCTATAGAGTGTGTCGACAACGCTCAGAGCCGCACTGACGGTAAAGGCTAGCGTTAAAATAATGAAGGCAATAGCAACATTGCTGATGACTTTTAATACAGTCTGCGGAAGTTCAGGCACAGCCACAATGCCCGTTGCAATGATCAGTGCCGGCACAATGTTAGCCAAATGCGCAATCACACCGTGCTGTTTGAGTTCTTCATCCTGACCAAAAGCAGTCTTCTGGACAATTCGGTCGAGAACTTTCAGCAATATCGCTTTGATGAGAAAATTTGTCACAAAGGCTGCAAGGAAAAGACCTGTAAGGGCTGCAAGCGTCTGCGCCCATGGGTGGGCAATAAAAAATTCCGACAATATATTTTCCCGTATAGCTTGGTGATTTTCACGAGTCCTACGTGTGTGAACTTCTGAAATCAACCTTTCGGCCTCGTTTCAAAGAAAATCCCGACCAGTGGCCGGGATTTTTATCGCGATATAATGGGTATTTTTCTTTACTGCGCTGGCGCAGCAGGTGCTGCCGGAGCAGGATCAGCCGCTGGTGCATTTGTTGCGCCCGCTGCGGCTGGGTCGGCTACACCATCAACAAACAGCACTGAACGATCAAAGGCAGGTGCCTCGGTTAGCTGATCCTTAGTAGCCTTGATCACCAACCATTTCTTACCGTCACTCCGTGTTGCAAGCTGCAACTGGTCAGGGCTTACGGCCACATCCTTCTGGCCAACGCCCAAGAAACCGCCAACGCCGATCACTGCGGCCTGCACTTCACCGTCGGGGCTAACGATCAAATCATTGAGATTACCGACAGAGGCTGCATCGGCTGCATCACTTTCATAGACTGTCTGTCCGATGAAGCTCGAAACGAGCAGCTGTCCATCTTTCGCTTCCACAAAACCAATCTTTTCGGATTCTGCGGCTGGCGGGCTACCAAACATGTTCTGCGAAGAGACTGGAAGCTCTGCGGCAGCAGGCGCAGGCGCAGCTTCAGTCGGTGCGGGAGACGCTGTCTGGGCAAAAGCCGAACCACTAATCAGCAGCGCACATGTCGTTGTCAGCAGTGTTGTTCTAAGCATAATCATCTCCTTTGTTCATCTTGTTCCATTAGTTGAACGTAGAGATGCGAATAGGGTTCCAATTTTTAATATGATTTTTTTCTGAAGTCTGGTGCTTAAGAAAAAGAATTCAGATGTACCAAAACAAAACAGGCCGGAATTATCCGGCCTGTTTTTTATATTCAATTAAACTTCAGATTAACTGCAACCGCTCGTGGAGCCACAGGTGTCGCATTTCAGGCAAGTGCCATTGCGAACCATGGTGAAGTTCTGACATTCGGAGCAGCTATCTCCCGTATAACCCTGCATCATCGACTTGATACGACGGTCGGCCTCAAGCTTCTTAGCCGCACTGTTTGTCTCAGCTCGCGCAGATGCTGCATCAGCCGCTGCCTTGTCGGAAAACAATTCCGTTGCCGCGACATTATCCTGCTGCGGTGCAGTCGTTGGCTGTTGTTCAAACTCACGCTTCAGCGCAGTTGCCCCATCCGTTGCCAGACCAACAGTTGCCGCGCGTGTCGCAGACGCTTTCAGCGTGGTAACATTGGAACCTTGCGGTGCCGATGTGACCGAACCCTTTGATTCAGTACCGGCCTGTGTGTTCGACACGAGCGTTGGCTTGTAGCCGCGTGTCCAGCCGGTCGAAACGAGATTGGTCTTGCCTTCCTGAATGCCCTTGCCAAGTGCGGTGTTCGAGAAGTCGCTGGTATCGACATGCGCAAGGTCATTGCGGCCAAGATAGGACACAGCCAGTTCACGGAACACATAATCAATAATCGACGTAGCTGTCTTGATCGCATCGTTGCCGATGACCATGCCAGCAGGCTCGAACTTCGTGAAGGTGAATGCCTCAACATATTCTTCGAGCGGCACGCCATATTGCAGACCAAGCGATACAGCGATGGCGAAGTTGTTCATCATTGCACGGAAGGCGGCGCCTTCTTTGTGCATATCGATGAAGATTTCACCGAGGCGACCATTCCCAAATTCACCTGTACGCAGGTAAACCTTGTGACCGCCGACGACTGCCTTTTGGGTGTAACCCTGACGACGGTTCGGCAGCTTTTCACGCTCATGAACGATCTTTTCGATGACCTTTTCAACAACGCGTTCTGTGATCTGAACAGCGCGTGCAGCAGCAGGCGCTTCGATCAGCGCTTCAACGGCATCATCTTCGTCTTCATCATCCGAGATCAGCGATGCATTGAGCGGCTGCGAAAGCTTGGAGCCGTCGCGATAAAGCGCATTGGCCTTGAGAGCCAACTTCCATGAAAGCAAGTAGGCACTCTTACAATCTTCAACCGTTGCTTCATTTGGCATGTTGATGGTCTTCGAGATTGCACCCGAAATGAACGGCTGTGCCGCTGCCATCATCCAGATGTGGCTTTCGACCGAAAGATAACGCTTGCCGATTTTGCCGCACGGATTGGCGCAATCAAATACGGCGTAATGCTCTTCTTTGAGGAAAGGAGCACCTTCAAGGGTCATCGCACCGCAAACATGAACATTTGCTGCTTCGATTTCCTTTTTGCCAAAGCCAATTGCTGGCAGCATTTCAAACGAGAAGTCGTTGAGCTGCTCATCGGTCAGCTTCAAGACGTCTTTGCAGAAATCTTCGCCCAGCGTCCATTTGTTGAAAGCAAACTTGATGTCGAAAGCGCTCTTGAGCGCAGCATTCAGTGCTTCAATCTTCTCATCTGTAAAGCCCTTAGCTTTCAGTGTCGAAGGATTGACGCCCGGTGCCTGATTGAGATTGCCATGACCGACTGCATAAGCTTCGATTTCAGCAATCTGGCTTTCAGAATAGCCGAGGGTGCGCAGTGCTTCAGGAACGGCGCGGTTGATGATCTTGAAATAACCGCCACCAGCAAGCTTCTTGAACTTTACCAGCGCAAAGTCAGGCTCAATACCAGTTGTATCGCAATCCATGACGAGGCCAATCGTTCCGGTTGGCGCGATAACAGTCGCCTGTGCATTGCGGTAGCCGTGTTTTTCACCAAGTTCCAGCGCCTTGTCCCATACAGCACGTGCGCGGATGATCATGTTCTGATCAGGGCAATCTTCAGCAATCAGACCAACCGGATTAACGGCCAGACCTTCATAACCATCATTCTCACCATAAGCGGCGCGGCGATGATTGCGGATAACGCGCAGCATGCTCTGAGCATTTGGCTCATAGCTTGGGAATGCGCCAAGTTCCTTGGCCATTTCCGCAGATGTCGCATAGGAAACGCCGGTCATGATTGCAGTCAACGCACCGCAGATCGCACGACCTTCGTCTGAGTCATATGGAATGCCGGACGTCATCAGCAGGCCGCCAATATTGGCGAAGCCCAAACCAAGCGTACGATATTCATAGGAGAGGCGGGCGATTTCCTTGGACGGGAACTGCGCCATCATCACCGAGATTTCGAGAACCATCGTCCAGAGACGTGCTGTGTGCTCATAAGCTTCGATGTCGAACGAGCCGTCCTTGTTTCGATAGGTCAGCAGGTTGATCGACGCCAGATTACAAGCCGTGTCATCAAGGAACATATATTCCGAGCACGGATTGGATGCGCGAATTGGGCCAGCCGCAGGGCAGGTGTGCCAATCATTCATTGTGGTGTTGAAGTGGAGACCCGGATCAGCCGAAGCCCATGCCGCATAACCGATCTTTTCCCAAAGATCACGGGCTTTGAGCGTCTTCATCACGCGGCCGTCACGGCGCGCAGTCAGATTCCAGTCGCCGTCATTTTCAACAGCGCGCAGGAATTCATCCTTGAGCGACACGGAGTTGTTGGAGTTCTGACCGGAAACAGTCAGATAAGCTTCTGAATCCCAGTCGGTGTCATAGGTCTTGAACTCAATGTCCGTATAACCCTGACGCGCAAACTGAATGACGCGCTTGACGTAGTTTTCAGGGACCTGGTTCTTCTTAGCAGCCTTGATTTCGCGCTTGAGAACAGGGTTCTTCGACGCATCAAAACAATCGTCATTATCGGCTTCGCAGTTCACGCAAGCCTTCATTATTGCAGTCAGATGCTGCTTTACGATCTTGGAACCGGTGACGAGGGCAGCAACCTTCTGCTCTTCTTTCACTTTCCAGTCGATGTATTCTTCAATATCGGGGTGATCGACATCAACCACCACCATCTTGGCTGCGCGACGTGTCGTACCGCCTGACTTGATCGCGCCCGCTGCACGGTCGCCAATCTTGAGGAAGCTCATCAGGCCGGAAGACTTGCCGCCGCCAGACAATTTTTCGCCAGCACCACGCAGATGCGAGAAGTTGGAGCCAGTGCCGGAACCATATTTGAACAAACGTGCTTCGCGAACCCAAAGGTCCATGATGCCGCCTTCGTTTACCAGATCGTCGCCAACCGACTGAATGAAACAGGCATGTGGCTGCGGATGTTCGTAAGCCGACTTGGATTTGGTCAGTTTGCCGGTCTGCCAGTCAACATAGAAGTGCCCCTGACCCGGACCATCAATGCCGTAAGCCCAATGAAGACCCGTGTTGAACCATTGCGGGCTGTTCGGCGCCACACGTTGTGTCGCCAGCATATAAGCCAGTTCATCGCGGAAAGCGCGTGCATCTTCTTCTGAATTGAAATAGCCGCCTTTCCAGCCCCAATAAGTCCATGTTCCGGCGAGGCGATCAAAAACCTGGCAGCCGTCCATTTCGGAACCAAAGCGATCTTCTTCGGGAAGCTTTGCAAGAGCATCTTCATCTGGGATCGAACGCCAGAGCCACGATGGGACATCGTTCTCTTCAACTTTTTTCAAGCAAGCAGGGACACCGGCTTTGCGGAAATATTTCTGCGCGAGAATATCGGCTGCTACCTGGCTGAACTGTGCCGGAACATTGATGCCTTCAAGGCGAAACACCACCGAACCATCTGGATTCTTGATCTCGCTCGTCGCTGTGCGAAATTCGATCTCCGCATAAGCTGACTGGTTTTCTTTCGTAAAACGGCGTTCGATCTTCATCTGTCCCATCCAAACGTTCTATATATAGTAACCGGGCTGATCGATTTCAGCCCCGGTTCAGCCTTGGCACGCCAGCCACAACCGGCGTCTTGCAAATCCGTTTCGAACGTCCCCCCAATGCGGGAGGGCAATCATATCGAGGAGCAAGCTCCTCAAGAATTCTTTCGATCAAATGCCTCAAACAGGGCATGATGAACGTTCCAGCCATGGGGCCAGTTTTAGAGCCATTCATACATGCTCACGGATAAGACTTTGCTTATCTGGTATGTTATCATGATTAAAAATACTAAATCTAGTATTAATCCGACATCGACACCAATAAACCGAAATCTTTCCGCCAAGCTAAGCATTTGAAATTTAGACGCAAAAAATCTCGTGCGATAAACGTATTTTCAACGCTACGCCCGTTACTCGACCGACTAAATTGAAGAAAAGACCGACATAATTTTACGCTCGGCCACGCTACGTATGCAACGACATTCTCATAAAAAACGACTCGGACATGAGCGTCAAGCTTTGGTTTACCATATGGCTCCCGCCGCTAGATATTGTGATCAAGCCTTGGGGGTAAATGTGGATAACGGGGAGAATGACAGATATATGAAGGTCAGCTCAAATAATGCTGTGACACATGCCAATCAGCAACACCGGTCATTGTATTGAGGGATTATCAGACAAAACAGCGACTTATCACGCGGATACGGCTGTCATTCCGCAGCAATAGCCGTGAGCGAACCATCAAAGCCCAAAAGAATGCGCTTCAGGTCAACTTCATCCACACGTTCCGCTGCCTGACGAGGGGAAACCCACTCACAGATACGCTGCTCACGCTCCGGCCAGTCCTTCGCACGTTCAACGAAGTGCAAAGCATAAACTGCCACGGTAAACTGATTGATGCATTCAGGCGGAAGATCGTTTTTACAATAGTCAAAGCTGCCAATCGGATGAGATGAAATCTCTCCGCGCACGCCAGCCTCTTCATAAGCTTCACGCGCAGCCGTCTCAGCAAGGGTACGACCGATTTGCGGCCAGCCTTTAGGGATGACCCAACGGCCTGTTCCGCGACTGGTGATGACGAGAACCTGTCGTTCTTCAGCCTCGTAACGGTAAACAAGAGCCGCAACTTGCTGCAAACGGCCAGAAGGCGTCAAAATACGCTTCTCCGTTGCAACAAATTTTTTAGCCTGTGTTTTCACCGCGAAAGTCCCACCATTTTCAAAACAGAATGGATTGATTCGCCAAAATAACAATGGATTTGTTTGACAGGGTCTCGAGATAAGAAGCTTAAAATGCTTTTATTTTTAAGGCCTTGCTTAAATTAGTAAACGCAACGCTTTAGCTATAAAGCCTGATGTTACGCCTCCATATAATTTCGGCAGACTTTCAATATAGTGCGATTGCGGCAGCTTTACCACCGCAATCGACTTTCATTTATTTTCGTTTAGCCGCGTTTTGCGCCAGCAATTGGTTCCTGATAGGTGAAGCCCATATCCCATGGGAAATAAATCCACGTATCCTGCGAGACTTCCGTTACGAAAGTATCGACCAGCGGGCGGCCTTTCGGCTTTGCATAGACGGTCGCAAAATGTGCCTTCGGCATCATTTCGCGTACGATAGCGGCGGTTTTGCCGGTGTCTGTCAGGTCGTCAACGACAATCACGCCTTCACCGCCATTTTCGAGAAGCGGAGCACTGATGCCTTTGAGAATCTCCATTTCACCCTGCGATGTGTAATCGTGATATGACGCAACACAAACCGTTTCGATCAGACGAATGCCGAGTTCGCGGCAAACAATAGCTGCTGGAACCAAACCGCCGCGGGTAATGGCGACGATAGCCCGCCATTCCTGATTCATATCGGCAATACGCCAGGCGAGTGCACGGGCATCACGGTGGAACTGATCCCAGGAAACGGGAAAGGCTTTATCAGGCAACGACATCGGAACGCTCCATGGAAAATCCGCGAGTTTCACTCCGGATCTGTCAAACCAAAAATGCGCGATGACGGGTGTCACTCGCGCTGAACTGTCTGGATCTGCTGCTTTCCCTGATGCGCGCACAGCATTTCATATGCATGCTGCCCAAGAAGGAAAGGCTCTCCGCCCGGCACAGTCAGCGCCGGGTGATGCTGATAACCGCAAAATCACCTTTTGCGCAAGAGCGGCGTGAGATCGCACGTTCTCTCAACACCAAAAATATAGCGCCAGACTGCATGAAACAGCCCGGCGCTATGGATATTTTTAGCGTGAGAACAGCGTTAGGATGGGAAGGTCGTTCAACATTGAACGGGTAACACCACCAAAAACCAGTTCGCGCAATCGCGAATGGCTATATGCACCCATCACCAAAAGATCGGTGCGGTGCGCGATAATATGCTCCCGAAGCACGTCTTGCGCATTGCGGCTATTGGATGCAAGCGGTGTAAGGCTGACATCCACCCCGTGACGCGACAAGGCTTCAGCCAGTTCACTGCCTGCAAGAGCTTCATCTTCACCTTCGCGCTCCGGTGGATCAATCCAAACCAATTCCGTTCGGCTCGCATGTTTCATTAAAGGCAAAGCATCGAAAGCAGCGCGTGATGCTTCACGCTTGCCGTTGAATGCGACTACGATGCGATCAATGGCTTCCATCGCAACCACGGGCGCATGAGGCACCAACAGAACGGGACAGCTCGAATTAAACACCAGCGTATCGGCGGTTTCATCGTTGGTCGCTGAATCGTCTGGATCAGGCTGACCTGCAACGAGCAATTCAGCGCCGAGACATGACGTTAATACACCATCGGCAGCGGTTCCGGTTTCAGAACGTGTGATGCGGAATTCATGATTGATTCCCTGACGCCGCATTTCTTCTTCAAACTGCGCTTTCAGATGCTCAGATATTTCTTTGTGCTGCTTATCATGCAGCTCAAACATGCCCGGATCAATAAAACCATTTGGGTCGGCATAAACGATGGGCGAGGGAACAGAGTAAAGGCCAATAACATGGATATCAGGCGTTCTGCGTGTCAGAAGAGCAACTGCGGACAACACCCGCTTCAGTTCTGCCTCGCTGCGGGAATAGGCCACGACCGTTTTGTAGGACATATCAGATCTCCTTCCGGCTATACTCTCTTTTTAACATATGGCGCACTTTAAGCTTAGGTAAAGTTTGAGCCTTTACGCTGCACCTTGTTCTTGCAGTGTTGCAATCATTCCTTCGATTGCAGCAACTGCCACGTCGATTTTTGCTTCATCACTGCCACGGACCACGAGTTCAGTGCTGAACCGACCATTTTCAAATTTCGGATATGATCCGATTATTGTTTCCGGGTTTTCTTTCTGAATTGCCGTCAGCGGTGCGCCGATCACACCTTCACCAAATGGACAGCGCACAGCTTTTGATAAAAGCTTACGACCCGTTTTTAGCGTGGGCAAAACATTGTCGAGCATCGCCTGAAACACTGACGGCACACCTGCCATCACGTAAACATTGCCGATATGAAAGCCGGGTGCGGCTGATATTGGGTTATCGATATGCTCTGATCCCTGTGGCATCCGCGCCATGCGCTTACGCGAATCCGTGAATTCAAGTTCGCGCTTGGCATAATTATCCGCCAGCAGCTTCATAGCCTTTTCGTCATAGATACAAGGTACTTCAAAAGCGCGGGATACAGCATCGGCAGTAATATCGTCATGGGTCGGTCCAATTCCGCCCGAGGTGAAAACATAGTCATAACCGGGGCGTAAAGCATTGAGCGCTGTAACGATGGCGTCTTCATCATCAGGAACGATGCGAACCTCTTTGAGATCGATTCCGGCGGCCGTCATTACGTCGGCCAAATGGCCAATATTCTTATCTTTGGTGCGTCCTGAGAGAAGTTCATCGCCAATAGCAAGCATTGCAGCCGTTACGGCCTGCTGCGGGGTATTCGTCATGCCCAGACTCCATTCTGTATATGCACAGTTAATCCCCGGCAGATGAAAGCTGCAACTGATTTTCTGTGTTTTTCAAGCTGGAGACCCCGCATGCGGCTGATTGTTATCAATATAACTTTTATTCAACGAAAACGTTGCGAGCTATTTTTTAAATTTTTTCCACTGTCATCAAAACCAGTTGTTACAACTGCTCAAAACCGCTTGAATTTGCTTCACAAATCATGACATAGAAAGTCTCAGCTGCGGTCGTGGCGAAATTGGTATACGCAACGGACTTAAAATCCGTCGCCTTTTAGGCTTGCGGGTTCAAGTCCCGCCGACCGCACCACCTGTCTTCATCGGTAAAACATAACAATTTTACTCATGTTTTGCGTTTCACGCTTGTTTGCGGCGTGAAAGCCATGTAGCCATGCGCGAATATTGTTATGGATGCAGAAAGCCGACCGATGAACGCCTTCGTTAAAGCCGTAGTTCAAGCTGAAACTGCCATGCGTGCGCTCTTTCCAGAGACACCATTGCAGCTCAATGACTATCTTTCACGGAAATACGGCGCAGAGATTTGGCTCAAGCGTGAAGATCTGACGCCCGTTCGTTCGTATAAAATACGCGGCGCTTTCAACTTCATTTCGCGCGCAGTGAAGACAACGGATGAAAATGCAGTTTTCGTCTGCGCATCCGCTGGCAATCACGCACAAGGCTTCGCCTTCGCCTGCCGCCATTTTGGCCGCAAGGGCGTTGTGTTCATGCCTGTAACGACTCCGCAGCAGAAAATCGACAAGACCCGCGCTTTTGGTGCGGAATTTATTGAAATCAAACTCATCGGCGATATTTTCGACGTCTGCTATGCCGCTTCACAGGAATATGCAGCAGAAAACAGCGGCGTTATGGTGCCGCCATTTGATCATCAGGGCATCATCGAAGGGCAGGCAACTGTCGCGCTCGAAATCGAACGTCAGTTACCAGATGGCAAAAAGCCAGATTTCGTATTTCTGCCAGTTGGCGGTGGTGGCTTGTCTGCGGGTGTGACACAGTATTTCGATGGTATCGGCTGGAAAGCGTCTTATCGCTTTGTTGAACCACGAGGTGCTGCAAGCCTTAAAGGTAGCCTTGAAGCAGGAAAGCGGATTAAGCTTTCGCAAGTTGATAATTTTGTCGACGGCGCTGCGGTTGCTGAAATTGGAAAAGAAAACTTCAAGCTTCTCAAAGGCTTCGACAAGAGCGCTGTGATCACGGTTCCAGAAAACCGCCTGTGCTCCACAATGGTTGAAATGCTGAATATTGAAGGCGTTGTGCTTGAACCCGCTGGCGCGCTCGGCATTGATGCACTCAAGGATTTCAAGAAAAGCGAGCTTAAGGGCAAGCGTATTGTTATCGTTGTCTCTGGCGGCAATTTCGATTTTGAACGCCTGCCGGACGTGAAAGAACGCGCGCTTCGCTATGAAGGTCTCAAGAAATATTTCATCTTCCGCTTCCCGCAGCGTCCTGGTGCGCTGCGCTCGTTCCTCGACCTGCTTGGACCAGAAGACGACGTTGCCCGCTTTGAATATCTGAAGAAGTCTGCCCGTAATTTTGGTTCTGTGCTGATTGGCATTGAAACTAAGAACGCTGGAAATTTCAAAATTCTTGAAAAGAAGTTTGCGGAAGCGGGCTGGGCTTATCAGGATATTACAGACAATCAGGTGCTTGCAGATTTCATCATCTGATAGAGCTAAACACAAAATTCATTTGCTTTTTGGGGCATAATACCCCATATGGCGGCTCAGGCGCATGGGCTGAACAGTTTCAGCCTTCCCGGAATCGGACTTGTTGCGTCTCGCCTCTTGCAGTCAGAATGGTCTGATAGCAGGGGAGACCCGGCTGGTTTCGGGCACGGCAGCGCAAGTCGACCGGATTGTTCCGGCGTCCCGTCGTACATCCATGAAATTCCCGTTCGGCAAGTTGCGCTTGTCCGAAGTTTTAAAGCGGACCGCAACTTTGCGGTGCCGCCGAAAGAGTTTAAATTGACGACTGAAAATATTGCTGAAAGCACCAGCGGCTTTGCCGCTCTGGGTATTACCGGCGTTCTGCTTAAGGGCGTTGAAGCTGCTGGTATGACCGAGCCAAAGCCAATCCAGACGCAGGCCATTCCGCATCAGCTGGAAGGCCGCGACATTCTGGGCATCGCTCAGACAGGTTCCGGCAAGACGGCTGCATTCAGCCTGCCGATCCTTCAGAAAATCATTGCACTTGGCGACAAGCGTAAGGGCAAGACTGCACGTGCGCTGATCCTCGCACCAACCCGCGAACTGGCTGTGCAGATCGAAGAAACAATTCGCACTGTTGCCAAGCAGGCCCATATCTCCACCGCGCTTATTCTCGGTGGTGTGTCGCGCCTGAGCCAGATCAAGCGCATGCAGGGTGGCGTGGACGTTCTGATCGCAACACCGGGTCGTCTGACCGATCTGGTCCGCGAAAATTGCGTTGATCTGTCGGAAACCCGCTGGCTGGTTCTCGATGAAGCTGACCGTATGCTCGACATGGGCTTCATCAATGATGTGAAGCGCATCGCCAAGGGCACACATAAGAACCGCCAGACAGCGCTTTTCTCGGCAACAATGCCAAAGGAAATCGCAGAACTCGCACAGAGCCTGCTACGCACCCCAGTACGCGTTGAAGTTGCACCGCAGGGTACAACTGCCGCTGAAATCACACAGGTTGTGCATCCGGTTCCAACCAGAGATAAGCGTCGTCTGCTCTCCGGTCTTCTTGGCGATAAAGCGATGAAGTCGGTTATCGTCTTCACGCGCACCAAGCATGGCGCGGATGCGGTCGTTCGTCATCTCGAACGCGATGGTTTTGATGTTGCTGCAATTCACGGCAACAAGTCGCAGAACGCCCGCCAGCGCGCGTTGAACGGTTTCCGCGATGGTACATTGCGCATTCTGGTTGCGACCGACATTGCTGCACGCGGCATTGACGTTCCTGGCATCAGCCATGTCGTCAATTACGACCTGCCAGATGAGCCTGAAACCTATGTGCATCGTATTGGCCGTACCGGTCGTAACGGTGCAAGCGGCGCTTCGATCACCCTTTACGATGCAGCAACGGAAGATACAAAGCTACGCGCCGTTGAGCGTGTGACGCGTAACAAGCTGACCATCAAGGAAGCGCCTGTTAAGCTGGCACCTGCACCAGTCGCAAAGTTCGGTGATGGAGAAGACAAGCCACGTTCGGACCGCAAGCCTGGTTCGCACTCGGTGCCGCAGAAGCATCGCCGTCCTGCAAACAAGATGGCAAAGTCTGGCGAACATCGTTCGGGTCAGGGTTCCCAGGGTTCAAAGCCTGCGGGTAGTGAAGGCGCTGCGAAGCCAAAGCGTCCATTCCATCGCAAGCGCCGCACAGGTGGCGGCGGTGGCGGTCAGCGCGCTGCTTAATCTGCCAGAATGACATTTCCTTTAAACCGCCCTCAACAGGGCGGTTTTTTCGTTTCATTGATACTAACCAGTTCGCAATTGCGCTTTAACACGGAAAATTATTTCGCGCTTGCTTGAAGAAAGTCATGCTTCAACATAGTTTCCTCTCAACAGAAGGAACAGAAGCCATGCTCAATTCTGCACTCGATGCTATCGGCAACACCCCACTGATCCGCTTGAAAAAGGCTTCTGAAATCACAGGTTGCGAAATCTACGGCAAGGCCGAGTTTCTCAATCCCGGCCAGTCGGTTAAGGACCGCGCAGCACTCTATATTATCCGTGATGCTGAAAAGCGCGGGCTGCTAAAGCCCGGTGGCGTCATTGTTGAAGGTACAGCTGGAAATACCGGCATCGGCCTCACATTTGTTGCGAAGGCGCTTGGCTATCGCACTGTGATCGTTATCCCCGAAACGCAAAGTCAGGAAAAGAAGGACGCGCTGCGTCTGCTAGGTGCTGAGCTGATTGAGGTTCCAGCCGCGCCTTATCGTAATCCAAATAATTACGTACGTCTGTCCGGGCGTTTGGCCGAGCAACTAGCCAAAACCGAGCCGAACGGTGCAATCTGGGCCAATCAATTCGATAATGTCGCCAATCGCATCGCACATATTGAAACCACCGCGCAGGAAATCTGGCGCGACACCAATGGCAAGGTTGATGGCTTTGTCTCGGCTGTAGGCTCAGGTGGCACACTCGCAGGCACGGCGTTTGGTCTGAAAGATAAGAATGCGGACATCAAGATCGCACTTGCTGATCCGCATGGTGCAGCGCTTCATTCCTTCTACACGACAGGCGAGCTGAAATCTGAAGGCGATTCCATCACCGAAGGCATCGGGCAAGGGCGTATTACGGCTAATCTCGAAGGCTTTACCCCCGATTTTTCCTACCGTGTTGGCGATGCGGACGCGTTGGATATTGTGTTTGATCTAGTGCAGGAAGAAGGTCTCTGCTTGGGTGGTTCATCAGGCATAAACATTGCCGGTGCGATCCGCCTTGCAAAAGATCTCGGGCCGGGGCACACCATTGTGACTGTGCTTTGCGACTATGGTAATCGTTACCAGTCCAAGCTGTTTAATCCGGCCTTCCTGCGCGGCAAAAACCTGCCAGTGCCGGGTTGGCTGGAAACGAAGACTGAAATTGACATCCCCTACGAGGACTGACCATGGCATATGAGACTGAAGCTTTGTTCCGCGAAGATGCATATCTTAAAAGCGCGGAGGGCTCTGTCTTAGCTGTGACAGACACCGGCGGCATTATTCTCGATCAGACCAATTTTTATGCTACTTCCGGCGGACAGCCGGGAGATACTGGCTTTTTTGAACGTGCTGATGGATCGCGTATTGAGATTGCTGCGACCGTTACCGGCGAGAACAAAAGCGAAATCATCCATGTGCCAGCCGAAGGGCAGGCGTCTCCCGAGATCGGCGAGAAGCTTGCTCTGCATATCAACTGGGATCGTCGTCTCAAGCTGATGCGCATGCACACGGCCTGTCATCTGCTTTCTGTAGCCTGTCCATTTCCGATCACGGGTGCTGCCGTTGGTGAAGAGGAAAGCCGCGTAGATTTTGATCTGCCGGACGCGAGCTACACCAAGGAATTCGTCACTGAAAAGCTGATGGAGATGGTGAAGGCCAATGATCCCGTCACGCTGCACTGGATTACCGACGAAGAGTTTCTGGCAAATCCGGATATTGTGAAATCAAAGAATGTACGCCCGCCCGTTGGCGCAGGGCGTCTTCGTCTTGTGGTTATTGGTGAAAATGGTTCGGTGGATTCGCAACCTTGCGGCGGAACACACGTTTCTACCACGCAGGAAGTGGGCGAAATCCACATCGGCAAAATCGAAAAGAAGGGCAAGGAAAACCGCCGCTTCCGCATTCGATTTGGCAATGCACCATTAGTTTAAGTTCAGGAGCAATCATGTCCGATAAAAGCGCATTTGTTATCTCCCGCGATGATCTGAAAGCTCGTCTGGGCGAGCCGGGTCTCGCAATCGTGGATGCATCCTGGTATTTGCCCGCAGCTGGTCGCAACGGGCGCGATGAATATGATGCAGCGCACATTCCGGGCGCGGTCTTCTTTGATCAGGATCTGATTGCAGACAAGGATTCGGGTCTCCCGCACACTTTGCCATCGCCAGAGCTTTTTGCACGCCATGTCGGTTCAATGGGAATTACGGCGGATGAAACCGTTGTTGTCTATGATGGCCCCGGTATGTTTTCCGCGCCGCGTGTCTGGTGGATGTTCCGCGTGATGGGCGTGAAGAACGTTTTGGTGCTTGATGGCGGTTTAGATGGCTGGAAGGCGGCAGGATTTCCCGTCACCGATGAAGTTACAAAAATCGCAGCAACGCTTTTCACACCAACATTCAACGAAGCCAAAGTCGTTAGCTTCAAAGAGATGAGCAGAGTCGTCGAAGACCATAGTTCGCAAATAGCCGATGCGCGCGCTGCGGGCCGCTTCACAGGTCGCGACGCAGAACCGCGTGAAGGCATGCGTTCAGGCCATATGCCGGGCGCACGAAACGTTCCCGTTGGTACGCTGTCTGAAAATGGCGAACTGAAAAGCCTTGATAGCTTGCGTGAAATCTTTGCTGATGCGGGTGTTGATCTCAATAAGCCGGTCGTCACCAGTTGCGGCTCCGGCGTGACTGCGGCGGTCATCACACTCGCATTGACCTCATTGGGCCATGAAGACAATCGGCTTTATGATGGCTCATGGAGCGAATGGGGCAGCAGGCAGGATACGCCTGTGGTGACCGGTGAAGCAGATTAAGTATGGCTGAAAAACTAATTGCCAGAGTGACCCATCTGGAAATGACAGCGCGTCCGGCGTTGTCGGCTCCAGTGCCATCTGGCCTGCGCCTTGCACTGATGCGTTCGACACAAACGCCGGTGCATTTCTATCGCTACCTTTATGAGCAGGTCGGACGCCAGCATCATTGGATGATGCGCCGCGTGCAAAGCGACGCAGAAGTGGCGGCGGCAATCCATGCAGAAACGACCGATATTCATGTTCTCTATGTCGATGGTAACCCGGCAGGGCTTTTAGAGCTTGATTTGTCGGCTCTGCCAGAAACAGCTGAAATCCTCTATTTTGGTCTCATGCCGGACTATCAGGGGCGGGGACTTGGCAAGTTTTTCCTGAATGAAGCCATTTCGACCGCATGGTCGCACGGACCGCATAAAGTGGCTATTCATACGAATACGCTTGATAGCCCGCGTGCATTACAGCTTTATCAGAGAATGGGATTTGTGCCCGTCGGCTGGTCCGAAGAAGAAGTCACACCGTGGGAATAAACTAACCGCGTGCGATTTCGCGTCCGTTGGTGATCGAAACGACGGATGCGCCCGTAATGCGACCGCTTTCTTCATCGAAAACAACACAATTGCGACCGCGCTGCTTGGCCATATAAAGGCAGCGATCGGCGCGGCTTAACACTTGAGAATTGGTTTCGTTCTTTGGGGCCGACGCGACACCGATGCTGATCGTCAGCGGATATATCTGATATTCAGTAGCGTGAAATGGTGTGTTTTCCACTTCTGCGCGGATTCTCTGCGCCACGCGTACGCCAGTTTCGCCTGTGGCGCCCGGAAGGAAGACGCAAAACTCTTCGCCGCCAATACGCCCCACGAGATCGCCTTTACGCGTCACATTCTGCAGTGCAAAAGCAATCAGCTTGAGGGCGCGATCACCAACGCTATGTCCGAATGTATCATTAATCGCTTTGAAGTGGTCTGCATCGATAACCAGCAAGGTTCCACTTTCGATGCGCGAGCGGCTTATCTTCATCGCATCAAACAATGCTTCGCGGTTGAGCAACCCGGTCATGTGATCGACGCGCGAGCGCGCCTGTAGCTCGCTATGCGCCTTTTCGAGCTGTGAGTACGCTTCACCGAGCTTGCTATGCTGAATGAAAATGTAAGCAAGCGATGGAAACGCCGTCACCAACGGAATGCCCGTGCTGAGAGCAATTGCAACGCGGCCAGGCATAGATCCAGAAATTAATCCAACGAGAAAGCTCACTCCGACGGAAAATAGAACAACATACAACGTTATCAACGCTGCTTTCCATAAAGCCGTCTTCATGCCTAACAACTCCCCAAACCCGCCGAAGATACTTATGTGCCTGTTTCTGAACCCTCTATGAACAGACCTAATCGTCAGGGGGCTTATAGGAGAAGAGCACTGATACTGAAAGTTATATCCCCGCCCATATGCAATTATTGATAAATTTGTATCTCTATTAGTGCAATCTCAGGTGGTGAAAATTATATTACATAAACATTATTCGCACGGCAACAGTATTTAATAAAAATTACACGAAATGTAATTTTTAACATGTTTCTAATTTATGTGACTATAATTAACGCAAAAAAGGGGCGCCATAAGACGCCCCTCTACAATAACAAAAAGGGAACACGATTTTTAGAAGACTGCCAAATATTTCAAAAGCGATATTATACCGATGATAATAACGATTACTTGAGCAATCTGTTTCACCTTGCCATCAAGGGGCAGCATATTGATGAGATACAGGACGAGAAAGATAACAAGAACTGTTATCAGAAGGCTAATGAGGATAGACATAGGCAGTCGAACCCTTCCCGGAACGGCGGTTTATTAACACTTTCGACGGCCGTTCCATCGCGATGCCGAAAGTGCATATAATATGGGAAGCGCGGCTCATGTAAGAGCCTGAAACTGTCCCCGATCTCCATCATCCCAGATGCAGAGATGATATGCCGGTTAACGTTCCAATCAGAATAAGGTTCCACAAAATCGGCGACTTACGCCGCCGATCCAAATAATTTTCAAAGCGTGGATCGCACTTTTAGTCGCCCAACCTTAGCTCTTGTAGCAGCCTTTGCTAGACCTGCATTGAGCCAGTCTGTTTGCGGCGGCTATGCCAGCTGAATGCTTCCTCAAGTAGGTGAGGGGTATGCCCGCCGCGTTGGCATGCGCGTTCAAAATAATCATTTAGCTGACCGCGATAATCGGGATGAGCACAATTATTAATGATGAGCCTTGCACGCTCACGCGGTGCTAAACCACGCAAATCCGCCAGCCCTTGTTCGGTGACAAGAATATCAACGTCATGCTCAGTATGGTCAACATGGGTGACCATCGGAACAATAGACGATATAGCGCCGTTCTTGGCTTCTGACTTGCTAACAAAAATTGAAATGTACGCGTTACGCGCAAAGTCACCGGAACCGCCAATGCCATTCATCATATGCGTTCCATCCACATGCGTGGAATTAACATTGCCGTAAATATCAAACTCAAGTGCCGTGTTGATACCGATAATACCAAGGCGACGAATAACTTCCGGATGATTGCTGATTTCCTGCGGGCGCAGGATCAGCTTATCGCGATAACGATCAATATTGTTAAATACTCGCTCGCCACAGGCTGGACTTAGCGTAATTGATGAGCCAGATGCATAATCAAGTTTGCCCGCATCAAACAGGTCAAAAGTGCTATCCTGTAACACCTCACTATACATGCGCAGGTTATGGAATGGGCTTTCAGCAAAACCATTCAGAACTGCATTGGCAATTGTCCCAATACCGGCCTGCAAAGGATTAAGCGTCAGATCAAGACGACCGGCTTCAACTTCATCGAGAAGAAATTTGATGAGATGCGAAGCAATAGCTACTGTCTCACCATCGGCAGGCTCAACCGTAGATGCGCTATCATTCTCATGCGTAATAACGATGCCAGCAATTTTTTCAGGCGAAATTGGAATATAGGGCAAACCAACACGGCTATCGCAAGCAGTCACAGGGATAGGGTCGCGGGAAGGGCGCTTCGTCGGAATATACACATCGTGCAGCCCTTCAAGCGCCAATGGCTGATTGAGATTGACTTCGACAATCACTTTCTCAGCGAGGATTGCAAAACTTGCAGAATTGCCGATGGAAGTCGTCGGGATAATTCCGCCGTTCTCGGTAATCGCCAGCGCCTCAACAACGGCATAATCAATTGGGCCAATCTGGTTGGAACGCAGTTGCTCTACGGTTTCGGACAGGTGCTGGTCGATGAACATGACTTCACCGCGATTGATGGCTGAACGCAAAGTCCGGTCGACCTGAAACGGCATACGGCGTGCAAGAACATGAGCCTCTGTCAGCAGCTTGTCGACATCGTGACCAAGCGAAGCGCCGGTGATCAGAGTGATCTGAAACGGGTCATCCTTCGCACGCGCTGCCATTGCGAGGGGGACGGCCTTCGCGTCACCTGCGCGGGTAAAACCGCTCATGCCGACAATCATGCCATCTTTTATCAGGCTTGCTGCTTCTTCCGCAGTGATGATCTTATCACGCAGAGATGTGTTCCTGATACGAGCTTCCAACATGTAATTTACCTTCCTTGCAGACCAGCCCAGAAGGCTGGAAACAACGCTCTCCGTGCAGGGATGTTCACACTGGCATTCGGAGTCGGCGCATAGAGGTAATAGCCTAAGCAGTCAGCTATTACACGCATGCTTTCGTCTTAGATCAACTCTCAGCAGCTATATCAAAATACACCAGCCGAAAAATGATTTTAATCAACACGAACGAGTTCCCAATGGAATGAAAACAAAGTAGGAATAGGGCGTTGGCACCGTCCTTCTCATAACAACAATGAAGCGCATTTCTTTCAGCAGCACCGTCTGCCTGAAGGCAAGGCCTTCGCAAACAGAGGTTACGCGATGAATAATGTCGCTAATCAGAATGTCGGTTTCGGACGAATTGCAGTTATGATTCCCGTTAAAGATATGGACCGGGCCTGTAGCTTTTACATGAACGTACTGGGCTTTGAAAAAGTCTTTGAGAACGGAAATCCGGTGGGTTTCATGATCCTGCGCCGTGAGAACGGCGAATTGCATTTATCGTTGCAAAAAGAGCATAAGGCTGCAAATTTCAACATCGCTCATATGCTGGTGGATAATGTCGACGCTCTGCACACAATATGCAAGCAAAGCGGATTACGGATCATAAAAGGCTTACAGGATAAGGACTATGGATTGCGGGCCTTTGTTTTTGAAGACCCGGATGGAAATCGCATCGATGTAGGGCAGAAAATCTAAGAGAGAACAAAACCGGTTGAGCAACGCTCATCCGGTTTTGTTTATTGGACGCAGAGTTGTGCAGCAAAGCGCTATTCTGCGGCGTCCATCCAGACCAATATGGAATAGGTACGGTCCTTGACAGGTTCCTTGCATTGGATAACTCATTGTTATCATTTGCAAGTCGCAGTTTAAACTATAATCCACCCCGGCTACAAACGTTGATCGCATAATCTATCTTATGGAACCGAAATATGCTAACCGTTCTACGATCAGTTGCGTTTGGCGATATAAAGATGCCCTGGCACTGGCGAACCTTGCTCACTACGCACTGTAATGTCTTCGCAGCGGATACATTCCATACCATGCTTAAATAGAAGCGAACGTACATATGTCTGAGCATGTGCAAAGCGCTGATAATCGCCAACCATGAAATCACGTCCGGCAAATCGCTCGTCAGGCTGTGTTTCGCTTGAGAAACTGAAGTAGCCGCCAGATGTCAAATGCGCAGCCACGCCAGCGAAGAACTGCTCAAGATTACCCATGTAAGGCAACACATCGGTGGCGACGATCAAATCCCAGGCGTCCTCCTTGGTATCTTCAAGAAAGCGCACCGCTTCACCCACAAACAGCGCATCATAATCACCTTTTTCATAGGCAACTTCGATCATATTTTCGGAGATATCAACGCCGGTTTTGTGGTCAGCCATATCATCCAGCGCGTCGGCTGAAAGTCCGGTTCCGCATCCGAGATCAAGCATTCTCTCAGCCTGAAATTCTTCATCCATTTCGAGAAGCATTTCACGCAACTGCAAAGGCACATCATAGCCTAGCTGATCTACTAGAATTGTATCAAACATTTCAGCATGCTGATCAAACAACGTCGATACATAGGCATCTGGTGCTTTTGGTGGAACAGCGCCACGTCCCATGCTGGCGAGACGCACAGCAGCGCCACCATGATCCTCGGGATCGATTTCAAGAACGGCCTGATAGGCCAGCGCGGCAGCATCCAAATCGCCAGCTTTTTCCAGCGCAAGTGCCTGATTGTAAGCTTCTGCTAAAGCTTCCTGATCAAATGACTCGGTATCGGTGGATTTGCCGTTCTGCTCGGACATATGCATTGCCTTTTCTTGAGACCTCCTGCCCTCCTAACCTTATAACGCCTTAACAGCAAGAACAGTTCTATTCCGCTGCCGACGTTACCGTGTTGGATGCGGGTTTATGATCAGCAAGTTTTCGCGCTATAACGGCACAAGCCATAAGCTGTATTTGGTGAAATAGCATTAGCGGCAATACGATGCTGCCGACATCAGCGCCGATGAAAATAGCGCTCGCCATCGGCGCACCACTGGCAAGGCTTTTCTTGGAGCCGCAGAACATGATCGTAATCCGGTCGGCGCGATTAAATCCAAGCCATTTACTTCCATACCACGTGGCCAGCATGACGATCACCAGAAGCAGGATATTGACGCCGATCATCACACTCAGATCGTTCCAAGAAACCTTGTGCCACAAGCCTTCAACAACCGCTTCACTAAACGCTAGATAGACCACCATCAGGATTGAACCGCGATCAACAAGGCCCAATGATTTGCCATGACGACGCATAAAATTGCCGATCCATGGCTGAAGAATCTGGCCAAGCACAAACGGCGCGAGCAATTGCAGTAGGATAGATTCAAGTGCATCGACGGAAATCCCGCCACCGCCCTTAACAGCAAACAATAACCCCACGAGCAAAGGCGTTAAAAACATGCCGAAAATGTTGGATGCGGATGCTGATACAATCGCCGCTGATACATTGCCACCAGCCATCGACGTGAAAGCAATCGACGATTGCACAGTCGAAGGCAGAACGCAGAGATAGAGAATACCGAGATAGAATGGCGATTGCGACAATCCCGGAATGGTCCAGCCAGCAACCAAGCCGAGTATAGGAAACAGAATAAATGTAGAGCTTGCGACGGCCAGATGCAGACGCCAATGCGTGACGCCAGCAACGACAGCTTCACGCGATAGACGCGCACCATGCAAGAAGAACAGGAGCCCAACAGCGATTTTGGTCGCTATGCCAAACCACTCGGCGAAATCACCCTGCACTGGAAGAAATGACGCAAGCACAATGGTTGCAATCAACATTGAGGTGAATTTGTCCGGTAGAAAACGCATTATCTCGATAGTCCTTAATAAGCTCGCGTAGAACCTTCAGGCCGCAAGCTGATCAGCTCTTTTCCCTTTTGTAATAGTCCAATCAGACTTTGGTACAATACTAAAGGATAGGCTAAGCAGCTGATCAGTTCACATTTGCGGGAAGGTGAGCATCGTCAGTCTGGTTCGTATCCATTCGGATTTTTGGACTGCCAGTTCCACATATCCCTACACATTTCGCGCAAATCCTTCTGCGCAGTCCAGCCTAGAAAATCGCGTGCAAATGCCGGATCGGCATAGCATTCGGCCACATCGCCCGGGCGACGAGGGGCAATTTCATATTTGATTTCTCGGTTAGAGACATGCTCAAAAGCCTTGACCACATCGAACACGCTATAGCCCTGCCCGGTTCCCAAATTAACTGAGAAGCACTGTGGTTGATCAAGCTTTTTCAGTGCTTTGAGATGACCGGCCGCAAGATCAACGACATGGATATAATCACGAACACCTGTTCCGTCTGGCGTAGCATAATCGTTGCCCCAGACATTGAGTTTTTCGCGGCGCCCGGTAGCCACTTGCGCAATAATTGGCATCAGATTGTTGGGAATACCCTTTGGGTCTTCGCCAATCAGACCACTTTCATGCGCACCAACCGGATTGAAATAACGCAAAATCGCGATTTTCCAGCTGTTGTCGCTGTTATAGAGATCGCGCAGCATATCTTCGACTACAAGCTTCGTCCGACCATAAGGATTGGTCGCAGAAAGTGACTGATCTTCGGTGATCGGCAGCTTTTGCGGGTCACCATAAACGGTGGCGGAAGAGCTGAAAACAAGAGTCTTGACGCCGGTGGATTCCATTGCCTGCAACAGACGCAACGTGCCTAGCACATTGCAGTCGTAATAATGCAGTGGCTTTTCACCCGACTCACCAACAGCCTTCAACCCAGCAAAATGGATGACAGCTGAGCATTTGTGCCGTGTGATAATCTTTTCCAGCAAGGCACGATCACGGATATCTCCCGGCTCGCGGATCGGCGCGCGTCCAGTGATTTTCTCAACCCGATGAAGCGATTCAGGGCTACTGTTCTCGAAATTGTCGACAACAACAACTTCATGACCGGCCTCAATCAACTGAACGCATGTATGCGAACCAATATATCCGGCACCACCTGTCACAAGAATCGTCATTGTTTAAATACCTGCTTGTTGAACATATCGCCTTGATGTGCGATCCCGATTGCGAGCTGACTATGCAAATACCGCGACCGACTGCAACCCAAACCATTTGATTCTTGCAGCTTGTACCAACAATGCGACATCAATTCTTACGGAGTGAAGATGGAACCCTCGCAAAATATCGACCGTCTTCTCGAAATCATGGTTGCGCTGCGTGATCCGAAAACAGGCTGCCCTTGGGATGTAGAGCAGACATCACAATCTATTGCACCCTATACGCTCGAAGAAGTCTACGAAGTGCTTGATGCCATTGAGCGCGACGATATGGATGATTTTCGCGAAGAACTGGGCGATCTGCTGTTACAGGTCGTTTTCCATGCACGTATGGCAGAAGAAGACGGCAAATTCGGTTTCGGCGATGTTGTGGAGGCCATTACTCGCAAAATGATCCGCCGCCACCCGCATGTCTTCGGTGATGCAGAAGCCAGAAATGCTGGAATGGCAAAGGGATCTTGGAACCGCATCAAGGCAGAGGAAAAAGCCGAGCGTGCAGAGCGCCGTGCGAAGCTCGGTTTGGAGACGGTCGAGAAAACGCGTTATCTGGACGATATTCCAAATGCTTTCCCTGCCCTTCTCCGTGCTCTTAAACTCCAGCAAAAGGCCGCCAAGGTAGGATTCGACTGGTCAGAGGCAGCCCCAATCTTTGATAAGATTGCTGAAGAAACAGCTGAACTTAAAGAAGCGATGGCATCGCAGGACAAGGCGCATATCACAGAAGAATATGGCGATCTGCTTTTCGCGATGGTCAATCTTGGCCGGCACCTCGAAATTGATGCAGAAACTGCACTTATTGCGGCGAATGACAAGTTCAAACGTCGCTTCGACTTCATTGAAACATCATTGAAGGAATCGGGCAGCAGCCTTGAAGCGGCCCAACTCGACGACATGGAAGCGATCTGGGGCGAGGCAAAGAAAAAGGGGCTGTAATCAGCCCCTTCCCTCAAATCTTATCGTCCCATTTCGGACGGAACATCTGATAAACATCATCTGTTGTCGCAAAGTCCATATAGCCAAGGCGGGTCACCGGCTTGGCTTTTTTGATATCAAACAGCCCATCGGTCAGCACGCTTTCATCGATGTGAACGCCGACGACTTCGCCAATCACCATGTAATTGTCAGTCGGCCTGCCCTCCTTGTCCTGTAAGCGCTTGATCTCGACCAGAACGCATTCCAGTGCCGCATAAGCCTCTTTGACAAAAGGTGCTGCAATCAGTTTGCTATGCGCAACAGTCAAACCGGCATAGTCGAATTCACTCACGCCGCGCGGCGCATTTACTGAAGACGCATTCATCTGCTCTTTGAGATGATCACTGACCAGACTGGCGGTAAACTCACCCGTCTCTTCGATAAATGAAACGCTGTCCTTGAAACCGCTGGACGAAAACATAATCATCGGCGGTGTGTCGCTGACCACATTGAAGAATGAGTATGGTGAAAGGTTCACCGCACCGTCTTTCGACCGCGTACCGATCCAACCGATTGGGCGCGGTGCAACGATTGCCTTGAATGGATTATGAGGAAGATTATGACCAGATGAAGGTTCATAAAACATCAGCGTTTTCCGTCACTTATATCTAATTTTAGAGGAGAACGATTAAGATATCCATGGCCCGCTGTAATCAGAAACAATCTTATCCATGTCCGCCCGCGGACGCTCTGGCATTTTGTTTGCAGCCGTGCCGATGTGGATAAATCCGGCAACACGCTCTTCTGGTGCAAGGCCGAGATAGGCGCGAGCTGGCGCATCATCGGAATACCAGTTGGTAATCCAGTTGGTTGCATAACCAAGCGCATTGGCAGCGGTGCAGAGGTTCATGGCGACAGCACCCGCCGACAAAAACTGCTCCCATTCGGGGATGCGTTCATGATCTACTGGCGAAGAAACAACGCCTATGACCAGTGGTGCACGCGCAAAACGCGCCTTTTCCTGATCTTTACGGCTTTCATTCAGCGGTCCTTCCCGCTCCTCCGCGCGCTTGGCAAGATATTCACCAACCTTATGACGCACATCACCGCGATAGAGAATGAAGCGCCATGGCGTCAGACGGCCATGATCAGGCACGCGCGCAGCCACTTTCAGCAACTCATCCAACTCAGCACCTTGCGGAGCTGGTTCTGAAATTGCGGAAATTGGTGTGGAGCTGCGCTGTGTCAGAAACTCAAAAACCGGATGCGTCACGGGGGAAACCTCATCGCTGAAATCTGTATATGTCACTCCAGTTTAATGTGGAGGCGGTTCCTTCTCGCCCGATAGGATCGGGGTGTAAAGTCAAAAATCTATGATGGTGTTTTTGCATAAACGTAAATTTGCGGAGGTGTCCGGCAATTTAGCCTTGAATTCGCCACCCGCTTCGGTTCAAAACAACATCATGTCAGATAGTCTGGGTCCGTTTCGGGCAAACAGTGCAAAATCATCGCGCCGCAAGAAACTTGCAGCGACACTTTCGTTTGTCCTGATCGCATCGTCTGCTTTAGCGCAAGGCCCAGGTGGTCCTGGCGGTGGACCGGGTGGACCCGGCGGCGGATTTGGTGGTGGGCCGCAAGGTGGTCCCGGTGGCAGTGGTTTCAAATTACCGAGCTTTCAGCTCGAATTACCCGCACCGGCAGCAGCACCAGCAATGCAATCCCCTTCAGGAAACACTGGACCAACGCAGTCTAACAATGGGATTGGATTGCCAAATATCCCAGATCCACAACTGAATTTGCCATCAATCAGTCCCTATGCCGACCCGACAAGTCCAGAGAATAATCCGCTGATTAAAACGAGCGAGCTCGATCTGAAGGCGCGCCTCAAGCAGGATGGACCGGATATTTCTTCGGGAATCGTTTGGCGCGTATTTGCGCCAGAGGTTGGCGTAGACGGACAGCTGGCTCTGATTGCATCAGCCAAAGGTGGCAGCACAGTTTTCAACCTTCCGGAAGGCAGTTATCTCGTTCATGCTGCTTATGGGCGCGCTGGAGCAACTAAGCGTATTACACTGAACAAAAATGCACGTCATGAAGTTATGACGCTTGATGCTGGCGGAATGAAACTGAGCGCCGTTTTGCCCGATCAGGGCAAAATCAAAAGCGATCTCGTGCGCTTCTCAATTTATGCCGATGAAGACAACAGCGACCGTTCACTCATCGTGCCAGATGTAAAGCCAGACACGATCATCCGGTTGAATAGCGGCACCTATCACGTCGTTTCCAACTACGGCACAGCGAATGCCATTATCCGCGCAGATATTCGCGTGGAAGCGGGCAAGCTCACAGAAGCAACGGTTCAGCATCGCGCAGCGGAAGTCTTGCTCAAGCTGGTGGCGAAAAAAGGCGGCGAAGCCCTCGCCGACACTTCATGGTCGATCCTAAATGCCTCTGGCGACGTTGTTCGTGAAAGTGCTGGTGCTTACTCGTCCATGGTTTTGATCGAGGGCGACTATGTTGCCGTCGCAAAAAACAAGGATCGTATTTATCAGCGTGATTTCAAAGTGACTTCTGGTGCCAATGAAGAAGTTGAGGTGGTCGCAAACCGCGAATCCGAAGCACTCACGGACGATGATGCCGCGCAAGACTAATGAAATTATATCTGAAATGAAAAGGCCCGCTTTAAGCGGGCCTTTTGCTATTATGCATTGCGTAGACGCAGCAAATCTGGAGGCGTTGCTTCTTCTGTGAGACGCGCAATCGCCTCATCCAGTGTCATCGATTCCTGATCGCGCGAACCCAGACGGCGCATATTGACCGTCTTTTCTTCCGCTTCACGCATACCGCAAACGAGAATGACCGGAACCTTCTGAACCGAATGTTCACGGACCTTGTAGTTGATCTTCTCGTTGCGAACGTCAGTCACAACCTGCAGGCCAGCAGCCTTAAGCTTAGCTGCAACTTCAGCAGCATAACCGTCAGCTTCGGATGTGATGGTTGCTACAACGACCTGAATTGGCGCGAACCATAGTGGCATGTGACCAGCGAAGTTTTCGATCAAAATGCCGAGGAAACGCTCCATCGAACCGCAGATCGCGCGATGGATCATAACCGGCTGGGTCTTTTCCGAGTTGCTGTCGATGTAGAATGCGCCGAACCGTTCTGGCAGGTTGAAGTCAACCTGTGTCGTTCCGCACTGCCATTCGCGACCGATCGCATCTTTCAGCGTATATTCGAACTTTGGACCGTAGAAGGCACCTTCACCCGGCAGAATGCCGGTCTTGATGTCATCCGACTGTTCCTTGATCTGCTCAAGAACCGTCATCATCACGCTTTCGGCGCGATCCCATAATTCGTCAGAACCGACGCGTTTTTCAGGGCGTGTTGAAAGCTTGATCGTGATCTCCTTGAAGCCAAAATCCTTATAGACCGACAAGATAAGATCATTGATACGCAAGCATTCGGCAGCCATCTGTTCTTCAGTGCAGAACACATGCGCGTCGTCCTGTGTGAAGCCGCGAACGCGCATCAGACCATGCAAAGCACCCGAAGGTTCGTAGCGGTGCACATTGCCGAACTCTGCAAGCTTTATAGGCAGATCGCGGTAAGACTTAAGACCATGCTTAAATATCTGTACGTGACCCGGGCAGTTCATTGGCTTCAACGCAAACACGCGGTCATCGTCGGTGTCATCACCGGCAACTGTGACCTTGAACATGTTGTCACGATACCAGCCCCAGTGACCGGAAGTTTCCCAAAGTGACTTATCCAGCACCTGCGGTGCGTTCACTTCCTGATAGCCATGGCTGTCGAGACGACGACGCATATAGGCCACAAGCGTCTGGAACATGCGCCAGCCTTTGGCGTGCCAGAAGACAACGCCCGGACCTTCTTCCTGGAAATGGAACAGATCCATTTCGCGGCCAAGACGGCGGTGATCGCGTTTTTCGGCTTCTTCAAGCATATGAAGATAAGCGTTGAGATCGGCGTCATTGGCAAATGCTGTTCCGTAAATGCGGGTCAGCATTGGATTGTTTGAATCGCCGCGCCAGTAAGCACCAGCAACTTTCATCAGCTTGAAAGAGTTGCCGATTTGGCCTGTGGACGCCATATGCGGGCCACGGCAAAGATCGAACCATTCGCCCTGATTGTAGATCTTGAGATCCTGACCTTCAGCAATCGCATCGACGAGTTCAACCTTATAGCTCTCGCCCTTATCGGCAAAAACCTGCTTAGCCTTTTCGCGCGACCAGATCTGCTTGGTAAACGGCTTGTTGCGCTGAATGATTTCGCGCATTTTCTTTTCAATCACCGGCAGATCATCGGGCGTGAAAGGTTCATTACGCGCAAAGTCGTAATAAAAACCATTCTCGATAACCGGACCAATCGTAACCTGTGTGCCCGGGAAAAGCTCCTGCACGGCTTCTGCAAGAACGTGTGCCGTATCATGACGGATCAGTTCGAGCGCGCGCGGGTCTTCGCGGGTCAGAATTTCAATTGCACCGGAAGCGCCAAGCGGATCAGACAGATCGCGCACGGTGCCATCTACGGCGTAAGCCACGGCTTTTTTTGCGAGTGATTTGGAGATTGATTCAGCTAACTCGAAACCGGTTGTTGCGGCATCATATTCGCGCACCGATCCATCAGGAAACTGCATGGAAACATTCGACATCGTATTGTCCTTATCCAGTCCCGCCAACGATTGCGGGTGGTTAGTCATGAAACGATCCTGCTTTGAATTGGCAGAACCATCTATATGTTGCTTACACAACAGGAAATGAAGACCGGCTAATAATCTTTTTTGGCCATTACGTAAAGCAAAAGCACCGTGGCAAACTGCATCACGGTGCTTTCAGGACGTCTTAAATCTGGCTGAAATCAGTTGCGAATAGCCAAACACGGAACGCCCTGCAATTTAAGCTGGGTGCAGGTTTTTTGCGCAGCATCGGAATCTTTAAAGCCGGTAAAGCGAACGCGATAAAGCTTGCGACCACGCGGTGCGGTCGAAATCTCAGCTTTGGTGCCCGGCACCAATCGATCTACAACTGGCAAATATTTCGCCTGCAACTCGTCCGCACCTTTGCGCGATGGAGTCATGCCGACCTGAACACGCCATGGCGACGCTGCAGGATTGACCAGAAAACCACCATCGCCCTGCTCTATCTTGGAATCATCGATCATATCCGAGACGGCATCTTCTTTTGGCTCAGGCGTCTTAATCTGTGTGACGATTGGTAAAGCGTTTTCAATCGGCGCAGCAAAGGCAGTTAACTCACGCCCTGCAAATCCGGCACCTTCTGTGCCAAAACGCGTCAGGAGCTTCGACATGCGATCATCACGCTCACGTGAGGATCCGGCTCCGAGAACGACACCAACAAGATGCTTGTTATTGATGATTGCAGATGAAACCAGATTATAGCCAGAGACGTCAGTATATCCGGTCTTAATGCCGTCAACGCCCTGATAACGATACATCAGATTGTTATGGCCGTTAAATAGGCGACCTTTATATTCAAACGAACGCTGCGAAAAAAGCGCATATTCCTGCGGAAAGTCGCGACGCAGCGACATTCCAAGCACCGCCATATCGCGCGCCGTTGTCAGCTGTGGCAAATGCCCTGTCAAACCCGATGGGTTGACGAAATAAGTGCTCTTCATGCCAAGGTTTCGGGCTTTTTGCGTCATAAGGCGTCCGAAACCTGCTTCCGAACCGCCGAGATACTCACCCATAACTGTCGCAGCATCATTGGCCGATACAATAATCATGCCATTGATAGCGTCACGTACAGAAATCGTCTCGCCGGGTTTGAGATAAAGCTTCATGCGGACTTTCGCCGAAGCATTTTTTGTCACCGGCATTTCGTCATCCCAATGGATACGACCAGTCTTCAATGCTTCAAATGCCAAATAGAGCGTCATCATTTTTGCCAGCGATGCTGGCGCGTGTTGCTCAGTTGCTCCGTCCTGCCCCACCACGACGCCCGTATCCGCATCAAATACGACCCAAGAAACATTGGCCATGGCGCTGGTTGCACAGAAAACACTGGCAGAAAGCGCAACACCGGCAATAAGCTGGGCGATGCGGGAGGACGATTTATGCATGATGGCTCGCAAGACTAGAAAACACGATGCAAATGCAGCTGAAATGCGGCGTCAAAAAGACGTTGGTTAAAACTGGTTTGCGTTTCCCGATAAAACAGAATTATCATTAACGAATTCTAATCAGCGCAAAATTCATCAACAGATTTTACAAAAGAATTTAATTTTTCGGTGACGAAACGCGCCAATAGCGCCACGGCAAATACCAACGATAATGGTTAGATAATTCTCTCGGCACTGGATCAAAGCCGTGGGTACCCATCGGGCCACAACGCATGATCCGCAAAAGCCCCATCCAACTGCCATTCCACAGACCATATCGAGCCACAGATTCGTAGGTATATTCGGAACAGGTTGGCATATGGCGGCACGAATTACCTATGAAGGAAGAAAGTGTGAGCTGATATAATCGTATCAAACTTGTACCCAGCACCCTGCCCGGCGTTTTGCGCCACGGATCGCTGAAGTTGCGGGTCTGACGTTTTTTTCGTGTATCGGCATCACCCGTGTGATGTTTCCCGCAACCACACATCAGGCGGCTTGCACCTTTTCTTCGATTTGGCGAATGCAATCGACAACAGCATCAAACGTCAGAAGTGTCGAAGCGTGACGCGCCTTGTACTCGCGTACCGGCTCAAAATATTTTAAATCCTCAAATCGGCCTTCCGGAGCAGGACCGTTTTCCTTCAGCATCGCATACATTGAATCGCGCACTGCCCTTAACTCTTCAGACGTACAACCGATTACATACCGTGCCATAACCGACGATGACGCCTGCCCCAATGCGCAGGCTTTTACCTCATGTGCAAAGCCCGTAACCACACCATCATGCATCTTAAGATAGACTGTGAGGGTGGAACCGCACAATTTTGAGTGAACGGTTGCCACCGCATCCGGGTCCGCAATGCGGCCAAGCTTTTCAATATTCCCTGCAAATTCAAGGATACGTTTATTATAAACATCGTCGATCATTGAGACAAACCTTCTGCCTTGCCGGATAAATACGTAAAATTGTCGCCCGGTTACGGTTTGAAGTTGCATTTTGCGCTCTATATAATAGGCAAGTCGCGACTGCGCCATGGTCAGATTATCACATGGTTATGAAGTCGCAGAATTTCCTGTCCGGCAGCTTGGTGTTGTCGGATCAATACACCGCACGCTCGGACCTCTCATGACTGAGCGCATCGTTGTATTGTCCGTTTAACTCGTCTCCTCTTTGAAGGAGACTACTGGAGAATAACGATGGACGCGCGCATCAAAAAAATCCGTGACGAATCTATTGCATCAACACAATTGCAAAAGCCAACGCAGGCTGAAGCAGAGGCCGCGGTGCGCACCCTCCTTCTCTGGGCAGGAGATAATCCGGATCGCGAAGGTCTGCTTGATACACCGAAGCGAGTAGTGAAGTCCTATAGCGAGCTTTTTGGCGGTTATGCCGAAAGCCCTGAAGAGGTGCTTGGCACCACCTTTGAAGAAGTATCCGGCTATGACGATATGGTGCTGGTTAAGGATATTTCGTTCTTCTCGCATTGCGAACATCATATGGTACCGATCATCGGCAAGGCGCATGTCGCTTATCTGCCGAATGGAAAAGTGCTTGGTCTGTCCAAAATCGCACGTGTTGTTGATATTTTTGCCCGTCGCCTGCAAACGCAGGAAAGCATAACGGCGCAAATCGCTGACAGCATTCAACGCATTTTGAAGCCACGCGGCGTTGCGGTATTGATTGATGCTGAGCATATGTGCATGGCGATGCGTGGCATCCGCAAGCAAGGTGCAAGCACAATCACCACGACCTTTACCGGCGACTATAAGACAGACGTGAACGAACAGGTTCGTTTCATGTCCCTTATTCGTAAGTAACTATATTATCAGGCGCAAAAATGAGCAGTTTTCCAGCACAGCCTTCCGACAAGAAGGCAATTGAAGAAGGTGCGGTTTTCATGCCGCGCTTTGACGCTTCCGGCCTTATCACTGCAGTCGTCACTGACGCACAGGATGGCGAGTTGTTGATGGTTGCGCATATGAATGACGAAGCGTTGCGCCTGACGCTTGAAACCGGAATCGCTCATTACTGGTCGCGCTCGCGATCCAAGCTTTGGAGAAAAGGCGAGACCTCCGGTAATCTGCAAAGCGTGATAGAACTGCGCACCGATTGCGATCAGGACGCGCTGTGGCTGAAAGTTCGCGTTGCTGGTGATGGTCCAACCTGCCACACAGGACGCCGCTCGTGTTTTTACCGACAGGTTCAGTCCGAAAATGGTCAGGTTAGCCTTTCGATTGAAGGCTCCTGCGATCACGATCACTAGAGCGCGCCCAGAAAACCACTTCGCACCTTTCGTGATGCGCTTCAATTTTTCCGAACCGTTATTTTTAACATTTATTGTTTCGCTACAGTGTTTTGATAAACTCACCGAAACAAGAGGTGTTGATCGATATGTTCCCTTGGGGTCAAAAGCGTAAAGCAGCCAGTTCGCAGCCTTTGAACATCGAAGGTGCCGAAATCGCCAAGCCTCAAGCCCGACCTGAGCCACGACGAATCGCACTCGCATTAGGCGGCGGCGCAGCACGCGGCTGGGCTCATATCGGCGTACTTCGCGCTCTTGATGAAGCGGGTATCGAAATCGAAATGATCGCCGGCACATCAATCGGCGCACTGGTCGGCGGTTGCTATCTTGCAGGGAAGCTCGATCAGCTGGAAGAGTTTGCACGTAGCTTAACACGACGACGCATGTTCAACCTCCTGGACATAACCTTGCGCGGCAGCGGCCTTTTCGGTGGCATGAAGCTTGATAGCCGAATGCGCGAACACCTTGATGGTCTGCGTCTCGAAGATCTTGACCGACCTTTTGTGGCCGTATGCACAGAATTGCGCACAGGTCATGAAATCTGGCTCTCAACGGGGCCTCTGGTTGAGGCCATGCGTGCATCCTATGCCCTGCCCGGCATATTCGAGCCGGTTCGCTGGCAGGAACGCGTTCTCGTTGATGGAACCCTCGTCAATCCCGTGCCGGTATCTGTCTGTCGCGCTTATGAACAGCGCTTAGTGCTAGCTGTGAATTTGCATTACGATCAGTTCGGACGTGCCGCTGTTATCAAACACGCACAATCACATCCCGACACGTTAAGCGAGATGATTCATGGCGGAAATGAAGGCCGCCTTGGTATTACCGGCGTTATGATGGAAGCCTTCAACATCATTCAGGACCGCATTTCCCGCGCTCGTATGGCTGGTGATCCGCCTGATGTCTCCTTGATGCCAACTGTTGGGCAAATCGGCCTTGCAGACTTTCACCGCGCCTCTGAAGCAATAGACATTGGTTATGCGGAAACAGTGAAACGATTGGAAGATATCAGGCGCCTACAGAGCATAAGTGCTTAATAATTCGATATTTCACCGATATTTCAAAAAAGATTGAAACTCGCTAAAGAATAGGCTTGTGCCTGTCGGATCGATTTGCTAGATGGCTCCTCGCTGACATTGTTCAGCTTCTACCACACAGTGCGGTCGTGGCGGAATTGGTAGACGCGCAGCGTTGAGGTCGCTGTGGGGCAACCCGTGGAAGTTCGAGTCTTCTCGACCGCACCATTCTTTCCCAAAATATATTGATCTGTTTGTATCGAAGCTTTGCTATCTGGTTTACTCCAGATGATGCGAAGCTTTTTTGTATTTTAAATCATGTATTTAAGAGTTTGATAAATTAATTTCATTCAATTGTTATGAACTTGAAGAATGGCCTTGTGCAGTCGAAATTGTTTTGCTAAATGCCCTCTCGCTGACATTGTTCAGCTTCTACCACACAGTGCGGTCGTGGCGGAATTGGTAGACGCGCAGCGTTGAGGTCGCTGTGGGGCAACCCGTGGAAGTTCGAGTCTTCTCGACCGCACCATTCTCTTCCCTGAGACAAATTAGATTTTTTGCGCTGCAGCAATGAATAGTTTCTCGAATTTGAGATGTTATCCAACCTGCTAAAATGCTTTATTGCATCATGCAGACGCCAATCAACGATGGGAAGAAACAATGAAAATCAGCGCACGCAATCGCCTCAAAGGCACAATCGTCGATGTCACCAAGGGTGCAACCACGGCGCATATCCGTATTGATATTGGAAATGGTGTCGTTGTTACCTCGTCAATCACCAATGAAGCCGTTGATGAGCTTGATCTCAAGGTCGGTAAAACCGCCTATGCCGTCGTCAAAGCGTCAGATGTGATGGTCGCCACCGACGACTAATTCAATAAAAAACCCGCATTAAGCGGGTTTTTTATTATATATTATTCTTATGCTCGCCCAGTTTCGGTGATCGCCTGTCGAGCTTCAGTTCGGCGTCCGAGAATCGAATTGGCGTACGCAAGCCCGGCACACCATCGGGATCGATTCTCATCTGCCGCGCGATGAATTGTGGATCGGCAAACACATCTTCAACCGTGTTGATCGGCCCGGCGGGCACCCCTGCCTTAGCAAGCGTTGCCAGAAGATCATCCCGTAACCATTGCGTTGTACGCTCTTCAAGCATTGCTGTCAGTGCATCGCGATTGGCGACGCGCAATGCATTGGTGAGGAAGCGGGAATCGCGGGCGATTTCACCGATTCCCAGCAAAGCCGTCAGTTTTGCAAACTGCCCGTCATTGCCGCAGGCGATAATGAAATAACCGTCCGATACAGGCAGCGTCTGATAAGGCGCGATATTTGGATGCGCATTGCCCATACGCTTGGGCGAAACGCCGGACGCCAGATAATTCATCGCCTGATTGGCAAGAACCGCCGACATGCAATCAAACAGCGCCATATCGATATGCTGCCCCTTACCTGTGCGCTCACGCATGATGAGTGCCGACTGGATAGCGATGATGCTGTAAAGCCCAGTGAAAATGTCTGCGAAAGCCACCCCAATCTTCTGCGGTTGCCCATCCGGCTCGCCAGTCAAATCCATGATGCCCCCCATGCCCTGGATCATGAAATCATAACCTGCACGTTCTGCATAAGGCCCGGTGTGGCCAAAACCCGTGATTGAGCAATAGATCAACCTCGGATTGATTGCTTTCAGGCTTTCATAGTCGAGGCCGTATTTATCAAGACCGCCGAGCTTGAAATTCTCAATTACCACATCCGCATCGGCAACCAGCTTGCGCACAAGCTCCCTGCCCTCATCAGAGCGAAAATCAGCAATAATCGATTGCTTGCCACGATTACAGGCGTGGAAATAGGCTGCCGATTTTTCGCCTTCAACCTCGATAAATGGCGGCCCCCATGTGCGGGTGTCGTCACCTTCAGGGCTTTCGACCTTGATGACGTCGGCACCAAGGTCGGACAGTGTCTGTCCGACCCATGGACCTGCCAAAATGCGGGCCAGCTCAATGACTTTAAGACCCGCAAGCGGTGTATTTTGCATTTCTCAAAACCTTTTCGAGCGATCAGAGCGTGTTGCGCTTAATTGTAGCCACCACGCTCGCTCTATTCCTTTGTTTTGAAGCATGTCTTTATCCCAAACCGGTTCCCACTTTTGGGAGACATGCTTTAGAAGAACGCCTGAATTCCGGTCTGCGCACGTCCGAGAATCAGCGCATGAACATCATGCGTACCCTCATAGGTGTTGACGGTTTCAAGATTTTGCGCGTGGCGCATGACGTGATATTCGATCTGAATACCGTTGCCGCCATGCATGTCGCGAGCCTGGCGCGCAATATCGAGCGCCTTGCCGCAATTGTTGCGCTTAACAATGGAAATCATCTCAGGTGCCATTTTGCCTTCGTCAAACAGACGACCAACACGAAGCGACGCCTGCAAGCCAAGCGTGATTTCTGTCTGCATATCGGCAAGCTTCTTCTGATAAAGCTGCGTGCCGGCCAGCGGCTTGTCGAACTGCTTGCGATCAAGACCATACTGACGTGCGCGGAACCAGCAATCTTCTGCCGCGCCCAGCACACCCCATGAAATGCCATAGCGTGCACGGTTGAGACAGCCGAACGGACCCTTAAGGCCCGATACATTCGGCAACAATGCATCTTCCGATACTTCCACGCCATCCATAACGATTTCGCCAGTGATCGACGCACGCAACGAAAGCTTTCCACCAATCTTGGGGGCAGAAAGACCCTTCATGCCCTTTTCAAGCACAAAACCACGGATCGCACCGTCATGGGCAGTCGACTTGGCCCAGACCACGAAAACGTCGGCAATCGGCGAATTGGAAATCCACATTTTTGAACCGCTGATGCGATAGCCGCCATCAATCTTATCGGCGCGGGTTTTCATGCCAGCAGGATCAGAACCGGCATCAGGCTCAGTCAGACCAAAGCAGCCGATCAATTCGCCGGAAACCAGACCCGGCAGATATTTTTTGCGCTGTTCGTCGGAGCCATAAGCATAGATCGGATACATGACGAGCGACGACTGAACACTCATCATCGAACGATAACCGGAATCGATTCGCTCAACTTCGCGTGCCACCAGACCATAGGAAACATAACCAGCATTGGCCGCGCCGTATTCCTCGGGAAGCGTTACACCAAGAAGGCCAGCATGCCCCATCAGACGAAACAGATCCGGATCTGTCGTTTCATCAAGATAAGCTTTTTCAATGCGCGGCAACAGAACATCGCTCGCGAAAGCCTGCGCCGAGTCGCGGATCATCCGCTCGTCTTCGGTCAGCTGCTCATCAAGCAGAAACGGATCTTCCCAGTTAAATGCGGCACGCGACATCAATAATCTCCTCAAATTCGGTTAGCGAGACTATGGCGCAGCATTATCCGACATGCAATTTACGTTTACTCATCGATCTATTCCATTTAGTAATAGATGATGATTTCACTTTCGAGACGCCTGCTTCCATCCACGAGCGCGCTTGCAGCCTTTGATGCAGTGGCGCGACACGAGAGCTTTTCGAGCGCTGCGGAAGAGCTGTCTTTAACGCAAGGTGCAGTTAGTCGTCAGATCGCTTTGCTGGAAGAACAGCTTGGCGCCGTGCTGTTTGATCGCACCAGCCGCCATGTCATGCTGACAGACGCCGGACGCGCCTATCTTCATGCAATAAGTCCTGCCCTTGCCTCTATTCGTGCAGCCTCATTGCAGGTCATGTCACAAATGCGTGGGACAACGCTCAATCTTGCATTTCTGCCGACCTTTGGCACCCGTTGGCTGATCCCGAGAATCCCGCGTTTTGTCGCGCAATATCCGGATATTATTTTGAATTTTGCCACCCGCATTGGCCAGTTCGACTTTGAACGCGAGGGCCTTGATGCGGCAATCCATATTGGCCAACCGGACTGGCCGAATGCCGATTGTACATTTTTGATGGAGGAAACGGTTGCGCCTGTTTGCAGTCCAGCTTTTCTGAAACAGCACGCCATCACCGAGCCGAATGACCTGTTGCGCCTGCCACTTTTCAACATGGCATCACGCCCCGGCGCATGGAGCCACTGGTTCAAAAGCCTTAATATTGCGGCGCCCGTAGCAAGCGGAATGCGCTTCGAGCAGTTCTCAAATGTTTCTCAGGCTTGCGTCGCAGGTCTTGGGATTGCACTGATGCCGCTATTTTTGATCAGTGCCGAAATTGAAAGCGGGCAGCTTGTGGTGGCTTATCAGCACACAGTCAAAAGTCCGAGCAGCTATTACTTTGTGACACCGCAGGCGCGTGCAAATACGCCTGCAGTCAAAGCTTTCCGCGATTGGCTTCTTACTGAGGTCAATCGCGAGTTCGATCCTCACGCCATCGAGTTGCTGACAATCTCATAAGAACGAAGACGCTTCTGATGGTCATAGATCATGCCCGTCACCATCAATTCATCCGCACCAGTGCGTTCGGCAAATTCACGAATGCCCTTGTCGACTGTTTCAGGACCACCCACGACACGACATGAGAGCATCTGGCGAACCAGTGCCTGCGCTGACGGATCGAGCTGCTCCTGATAACCTGCGACAGGCGCAGGCAACTTGCCCGGACGGCCGCTGCGCAAGTTCACAAATGCCTGCAATTGCGACGTGAACAGATGATGTGCTTCTTCATCGGTATCCGCTGCAATGACATTAAGCCCAAGCATGACATAAGGCTTCTGCAGATATTCGGACGGCTCAAATCGTTCGCGATAAAGCTCTACAGCGCGTTCCATGTCAGCCGGTGCAAAATGGGAGGCGAAGCCATAAGGCAGTCCCAGCATCGCAGCCAATTGCGCGCCAAACAGACTCGAACCGAGGATCCAGACCGGGACATTAAGCCCCGCGCCCGGCACGGCCTGAACGCGCTGGGCGGGATCGGCTGGCTTGAAATAATTGAGAAGTTCCACGACATCGCGCGGAAAGTCATTGGCGCTGCTTTCAAGATTCCGGCGAAGCGCATGTGCCGTCAGCTGATCCGTGCCTGGCGCACGCCCAAGGCCCAAATCGATACGACCCGGAAACAGCGAAGCCAGCGTGCCGAACTGTTCGGCGATTACCAATGGCGAATGGTTCGGCAACATGATGCCGCCTGCACCAACGCGAATGGTGGACGTGCCCGCTGCTACATGGCCGATGACGACCGAGGTAGCCGCACTGGCAATACCGGGCATGTTGTGATGCTCGGCCAGCCAATAGCGTGTGAAGCCAAGCTTTTCAGCCTGTTGCGCAAGCTCTAGCGTGTTGCGCAGAGACTGTCCTGCATCGCTGCCTTCAGGGACGGGTGAAAGATCGAGTACGGATAAAGGTATCATGCTAGCTCATATGGTGTGGAACAGTTGGAATGCAAATTGATCCCAACAAAAAGGGCGGCCCACATGTGGCCGCCCTTAATCTTATTATTCAATACAAGTTTCAGTGATGGGATGCAGTCGCCGGCTCTTTGCCATCTTCCTGCGATGGCAAATACTCGCCTTCCACATCCTTCTTGGCGATGAACGTATAGAACATCGGCACCACGAACAGCGTGAAGATCGTACCGATGGTGATGCCAGTGAAGATCACCAAGCCCATCGAGTAACGTGCTGCCGCACCCGCGCCGCTTGCCATGATCAGCGGCACAACACCCAGCGCCATTGCAGCCGTAGTCATGAGAATCGGACGCAGGCGTGTTTCTGCGGAAAGAATGATCGCCTCACGACGCGAATGACCATGCAGACGACGCTGCTGATTGGCGAATTCCACCATCAGAATACCGTGCTTGGTTATCAGCCCCACAAGTGTAATCAGACCGACCTGCGTGTAGATGTTGAGCGTTCCAAGACCAAGGTTCAGCGGAACAATCGCGCCGAAGATCGAAAGCGGAACCGACATCATGATGATGAACGGATCGCGGAAGCTTTCGAACTGCGCCGCAAGCACCAGATAAATCACGATAACGGCAAGGCCGAAGGCGATCATAATCGTGTTACCCTGCTCGACTTCCAGACGCGACTGTCCGGAATAATCGAGGAAGAAGCCTTCCGGCATCTTCTGCTGCGCCAGATTCACGAGCGTTTGCAGGCCCTGACCTGTTGTGACGCTCGGCATTGGCAAAGCAGAAATCGTCGCCGAGTTGAGCTGGTTGAACTGCTCAATAGCGGCAGGCGAAGCATTCTGCTTGATTTCAATGACCGACGACAGCGGAACCATTTCGCCAGAAACACTGCGAACAAAGAATTCGCCGAGTTTTTCCGGTGTCGAGCGATAAGCATCGGGCACCTGAGTGATGACGTCATAGCTGTTGGAATCACGGTCGAACTGCGCAATTTTTGCACCGCCCGTCAAAAGACCAAGCGTCGAACCGATATCGCTGACCTGAACACCAAGCGTCGCAGCACGGTCACGATCAATGGTGATCGTCGTTTGGGGTGCATTATAAGACATCGAGTTCTGAACGATGATGAACTGACCCGATGCTTGTGCTTCGTTCTTGATTTCTTCGGCCAGTTCAAACACCTGACTGGATGGTCCGGTTGACTGAAGTGCAATCGAGATCGGCAGACCACCACCAGCACCCGGCAGTGACGGAGGCGCAAAAATGAATGCGTCTACGCCAGCAACCTTTGTCAGTTTCGCAGTCAGGTCTTCCTGAATTTGCTTTTGCGAGCGTGTCCGTTCGGACCAGTCCTTCAGAACCCAAAGCGCAATACCGGACGTTGTACCGCCATCCATGCCAACGATCTGGAAACGAGTATCCAGTTCAGGCAGGTCCTTGGTCAGACTGTCGATCTGTTCTGCATAGAGGTTGGTGTAAGCAGAGGTCGCATATTGCGGAGCCTGAAACATCGAGAACAGCGCGCCTGAATCTTCTTCAGGAGCCAGTTCGCTCGACGTGTTGACAAACAGGAAGCCTGTCAGACCAACAAGAGCAATAACGATCATCAGTGTAATCGGGCGGTAGTTCAGCGAGCCCGATACCATGCCATGATACCACTTTTCGAGCTTCTTGAAATTCCGGTCGATGAATTGCTGGAACCGCGACGCTTCGCCATGCTTGAGCATGCGTGCGCACATCATCGGCGAGATCGTCAAAGCGGCGACACCGGATATGATAACCGCGCCCGCAAGCGTGAAGGCGAACTCGCGGAACAGCGATCCGGTCAAACCACCGGTAAAGCCAAGAGGTGCGAACACAGCAGCCAACGTAATCGTCATCGCGATAATGGAGCCGGTAATTTCCTTCATACCCTTGAAGGCCGCATCCATAGGACGCAATCCTTCTTCGATATGTCGGTGAATATTCTCCAGAACCACAATCGCGTCATCGACCACCAGACCAATCGCCAACACCATCGCAAGCAGCGACAGGAGGTTGATGGAAAAGCCGAGGATATAAAGAAAGAAGCAAACGCCAATCAGCGAAATCGGGATCGTCACAATCGGAATAAGAACCGAGCGGAACGAGCCGAGGAAGACGATGATAACCAGAATAACGATTGCGACAGCTTCACCGATGGTGGTGAAAACTTCACTGATCGACGAGCTGATCTGCTCGGTCGCGTCATAAACGAGATCAAGCGTCATACCTTCAGGCAGAGATGCCTGAATAGCTGGCAATTCTTTCTTAAACGCAGTTGCAACATCGATTGGGTTGGCTGACGGCGTTGGGTAAATTGCAAGGAATGTACCGGCAGAACCGTTGAACGAAACAATCGTATCTGTGCTCTTCGCCGCAAGTTCTACCTTAGCAACATCGCGCAGACGAACAATCTGATCGCCCGTCGACTTGATTGGCATTGCGCCAAACGCTTCTGGCGTCTGCAATGTCGATTCAAGCGTGATCGAAGATGCAACATACTCGTTTTTCGTCTGGCCCGGCGCGGACAAGAAGTTCGACGCATTGATCGCGTTGAGCACTTCTGCAGCCGTCACCTGTCGCGCTGCAAGCTGGATCGGATCGATCCAAACGCGCATCGAATAGACCTGACCACCCAGAATTTCAGCCTTCGCCACGCCCTGAACAGTGGAAATACGCGGCTGCATGACGCGTTCCAGATATTCAGTGATCTGTTCGCTGGTCATGTTGGGGTTCTGCGCGGCCAGATACATGGTCGCAAAGCTTTGCCCCGTTCCCTTGACGATCACCGGGTCATCAGATTGCGTTGGCAAATTACCGCGAACCTGATTGACCTTGGCAATCACCTCGGTGAGCGCCGCATCAGGATTGGCGCCAAGCTTCATCTGAACCGTTACCGTGCTCGACGATGGGCGGCTGGACGACGTGACGTAATCGATGTTTTCGGTGGTTGCCACCGATTCAGCAATCGGTGACGTGATAAAGCCCTGAATAAGCTCGGCACTCGCACCCGCATAAGCGGTCGAGACAGTGATAACAGTTTCATCGACTTTCGGATATTCGCGCACAGAAAGCTGTGCGATACCCTGAAGGCCGAGGAGAATGATCATGAGGGCGACCACTGTAGCAAGTACGGGTCGCCGGATGAAAATATCGGAAAAACTCATCTCGCTCGCCTATTACTTGTCAGCTGCAGGGATAGGATTGACTGTGTTGTCAATCGTTACTGTTGTCCCCGCTGAAAGCCGGTTTTGGCCCGCCGTGATCACAACATCTCCAGCCTTGAGGCCATCGTTAATCTGCACAACACCGCCATAACTGCGTCCAATCTTCACGAAAACCTGCTGTGCGACCTGCTTTGCAGCTTCACCTTCAGGAGCCTTGTCGCCTTCTTTTGGCTGTGTGGGACGAACTGCGTAAACATAATCACCGTAAAGGCTGCGAACGACAGACGTCATCGGCAGTGCCAATACATTGTCTTCTTTTGGCAGCTCAACGCGGACCTGAACGAACTGTCCCGGTGTGAGGCGTGGTTCATCATTCTGAACTTCAGCGCGCACCGAAACCAGACGGCTCGAAGGGTCGATTTTTGGATCGATACCGACGATGGTGCCGCTATAATTGAGCTGTTCCATGCTTGGACCAACCTTCACCGGCTGACCGAGCTTAAGCAACGGAAGCGACTGCTCTGGCACCGTGAAATCGATACGCATCTTATCGGTTTCCTGCAGGGTTCCGATAATCGTGCCTGGCGTCAGATATTGCCCAAGATCAACCTTAGGAATACCAATAACGCCGGTGAAAGGCGCTGTTACAGTCTTCTGATCAAGAACAGCCTGCATCTTGGCAACAGCGGCTTGCTTGGCGCTTGCCGCCGCAGCTGTTGTATCAACGTCGGAAACCGCGCCTACGCCACGTGTGCGCAGCGTTTCAGCACGCTTCAAATTTTGGTCTGCAAGCACGGCTTCGGCTTTCGCTGCAACCAGATCAGCCGTCTCAATGCTGTTTTCAAGCTGGAGCAGAACTGTGCCCTGCTTCACTTCCTGATTGGCTTTAAAGTCGATTTTATCAACAATACCGTTGACCTGAACTGTCAGATCAACACCATTGAGCGCGTTGGCCGAACCAATCGCTTCAATGCCTGGCGTCCACGTCGTCGGTTCAAGGGTGATTGTAGAAACCGTCTTAGCCGGTTGCTGCATATTGGCGAAGAAGTCCTTAATCGCCTGCGTTCTGAACAGGTTAAAACCGACGAGCCCCCCCACGACGATCACGAGAAAGATTATTGCCAGAATAAGGCGTTTGATCATTGCGGCTGCACTCCAGGGCGGCTCAAGCGCGTTTCTGCCTCGGCAAAAAATCGCGCGTATTTTACTTGAATGTTTGGATCAAATAACTGTACCGTCTGGACGGTATTGTCAACTATTGAACTGTCAGGAGACCCACAGAATTGACGACAAAAAAGAAGGTCTCTTCGCGCGAACGTATCCTTAAAGCAGCTGTTGAACTCGCTCAGGAAGTCGGTCCCGCGCATATTTCACTCGACGCAGTGGCCGCACGTGCGGGGCTTTCAAAAGGTGGATTGCTCTATTCTTTTCCGACCAAAGCCAAACTTTTGGAAGGCGTGGTCGAAGAATATATGAAGGTGCATGAACACGCGATGGAGGTTCAGGAGAAGCTTCAAAGTGGCGGTAAGAATCAGGTTGCGCGTGCTTTTTTCGATGTTTTTCGCGTCCAGGCAGATGATGAGCCACCAGCAAGCGGCATTCTGGCTGCTCTGGTAGAAAACCCGGACTTCATGATCCCGGTCAGACATTACCACCGCGCGTTGCTCGACCGAATGCTCGAAGATGCATCGGATCGAAATCTCGTGCTGATTACCTATCTAGCAGTTTCCGGCCTCGAATGTGGTCGATTGCTTGATTGTGATATTGTCAGTGACGAAGAGCGACACTCTTTAATTTGTCGATTAGAAACGCTGCTCGAAGCTGGCTAATCGCTGCATATGAAAAACGCGCCCTTTGAGGCGCGTTTTAATTGTTTTAGAGAGCGGGGATATCGCCCCTCTCCCATCCAGCTGTCGTTTCAGCCGCGAAATCCTCAAAACGGCCTTCTGCAATCGCTGCACGAATGCCCTGCATGAGATACTGGTAATAGGCCAGATTGTTCCAAGTCAGAAGCATGCCGCCAAGCGCTTCACCGGATTTGACCAGATGATGCAAATAAGCGCGGCTGTAATCACGCGTTGCCGGGCAGTTTGATTCTGGATCCAGTGGACGATGATCATCAGCATGGCGCGCATTGCGCAAATTCACCTTACCAAAGCGTGTGAACGCCAGACCATGACGACCGGCACGCGTTGGCATCACGCAATCAAACATGTCGATGCCACGAGCAACCGATTTCAGAATATCATCTGGCGTACCAACGCCCATCAGATAGCGTGGCTTTTCCACTGGCAGAATCGGGCAAACGACTTCCAGCATATCGAGCATGACGCTCTGCGGCTCACCAACGGCCAGACCACCAACCGAATACCCCTTGAGGTCCATGGCTTTCAGCGCTTCTGCCGAGCGTTCACGCAGACGCGCATTGTCACCGCCCTGCACGATGCCAAACATCGCCTTACCCGGCTGTGTTCCGAAGGCAACCTTGCAGCGTTCAGCCCAGCGCAACGACATTTCCATGGCGCGCTCGGTGTTCTTTTCAGGTGATGGCAGCGCCACGCACTCATCAAGCTGCATCTGAATATCACTATCCAGAAGCCCCTGAATTTCGATGGAACGCTCCGGCGTCATTTCATAAGGTTTGCCGTCGATATGCGAACGGAAAGTCACGCCTGTTTCATCGATCTTACGCAGTTGCGCGAGCGACATAACCTGAAAGCCGCCAGAATCTGTGAGGATCGGGCCTTTCCAGCCACCAAATTCATGCAAACCACCAAGACGCGCCACGCGTTCCGCACCCGGACGCAGCATCAGATGATAGGTGTTGCCGAGGATAATATCCGCGCCCAGATCCTTCACCTGATCCATATACATGGCTTTGACGGTTCCGGCTGTGCCAACCGGCATGAAGGCAGGCGTACGCACCACGCCGCGAGGCATGGAGATTTCGCCCTGACGGGCTGCGCCATCACGCGCAAGCACTTTGAATTCAAAATTTTCGCTGGTCATGCCGTGTCTCTAAATAATTTTGACTGAAAAGGAAACCGTTTCGGCTAACCTCGTTCGAGCAAGCTTGAATCGCCATAAGAATAGAAGCGATAGCCTGTCTCGATTGCGCGCTTGTAAGCTTCATGCATGGTTTCAAAACCACTGAAGGCTGACACCAGCATGAAAAGCGTCGAGCGCGGAAGATGGAAATTGGTCATCAGCAAATCAACCGCCCGGAACTTATAGCCCGGCGTGATGAAAATATCGGTCGGGCCTGCCCATGGTCGGATAATACCATCTTCACCGGCAGCACTCTCAATGAGGCGCAGCGAAGTTGTACCGACGCAAATCACGCGGCCACCGCGCGCATGAATGGCATTGAGCGCATCAGCGGCTTCTTGCGAAACATAGCCGATTTCTGAATGCATCTTGTGGTCTGTTGTATCATCGGCTTTGACCGGCAAAAAGGTGCCTGCCCCCACATGCAGCGTCACGAAATGCTCTTCGATGCCGCGTTCGCGGATTTTTGCGAGCAGTTCCGGCGTGAAGTGCAGACCAGCTGTTGGGGCCGCAACAGCACCCTCTTCGCGCGCATAGACGGTCTGATAATCGCTGCGGTCGCGCTCATCTTCCGCGCGTTTGGATGCAATATAAGGCGGCAAAGGAATATGGCCTACGGCGGCAATGGCTTCATCAAGAGCTGCGCCAGAAAGATCGAACACCAGCAGCACTTCGCCTGCATCGCCTTTTTCGGCAAGAGTTGCATCAAGCGTGCCCATAAAGCAGCTTGAACCAGAATGACCGAAACGGATGCGGTCGCCTTCCTTCACGCGCTTGGCAGGACGCAGAAATGCCTTCCAACGATCAGGGCCGGTGCGCATGTGAAGCGTCGCACTCACTTGAGAAATATTGCCTTCACGCTCTCGCATGCCTTCTAGCTGTGCGGGAATAACCTTTGTATCGTTGAAAACGAGCGCATCGCCCGGCTGCAACAGATCAGGCAGTTCAAACACCTGTCGATCTTCGAACGGCTGGCCGGGACGCACGCGCAACAGCTTGGCATGATCACGCGGCTCTGCTGGACGCAAAGCAATGCTCTCATCCGGCAAATCGAAATCGAAAAGATCAACACGCATTGTAAACCTCGTTAAAGCACTTCCACTTTCGGAAATGCATCAAAGCAAGAGCGGCCCCGGCAAAACCGGAGCCGCTATATTTCTATAGAAACGACAGAATTAAATGTCAGCAGCGATGCGTGCAGTGACGATCATGTCTGGATCGGTAACAGGTTCGCCGCGCTTAATCTGGTCAACATTTTCCATGCCTTCGATAACCTGACCCCAAACGGAGTACTGGCGATCGAGGAATGATGCATCGCCAAAGCAGATGAAGAACTGGGAGTTAGCCGAGTTCGGGTTCTGCGCACGCGCCATAGACGCTGTACCGCGCTTGTGCGAAACGTTCGAGAACTCAGCCTTCAGATCAGGCTTATCAGAACCGCCCATGCCAGCGCGCGAGCCGTTGAAATGTGCGCCGCCGGTTTTACCGAACTTTACGTCACCGGTTTGTGCCATGAAGCCGTCGATAACGCGGTGGAACACAACGCCGTCATAAGCGCCTTCACGTGCCAGTTCCTTGATGCGTTCAACATGGCCAGGAGCCAGTTCGTTAAAGAGTTCGATAACAACATTGCCCTTGGTGGTTTCAAGAACGAGTGTGTTTTCCGGGTCTTTATAAGCCATCGGGCCTCTCCTATTGAGCGTATCCGCAAAAGTTTAAATGATTTTTGGGACAGGGATACGCGTTGAATCTATTTTTACTTGGTGATCGTGGCTTTGACGATCTTGTCAGGGCTTTCAACCGAACCATTGTCAGATTCGCTACCCTTTTTGATCTTATCAACCACGTCCATTCCACTGACAACCTTGCCAACGACAGTGTACTGACCGTTCAGGAATGCACCATCATTGAACATAATGAAGAACTGCGAATTGGCCGAATCTGGTGATTGACTGCGCGCCATACCAACCGTACCGCGCACGAATGGTTCCTTAGAAAACTCAGCCGGAATGTTGGGCATGTCCGAACCGCCGGTTCCAACGCGCGATGCATTATAGCCCTTATCGACATTGCCGAACTTCACATCGCCGGTCTGCGCCATGAAGCCCGGAATCACGCGATGGAATGCAACGCCATCATAAGCGCCTTCTTTCACCAGCTTTTCAATCTGCGCAACATGCTTTGGCGCAAGGTTCGGTGCGAGCTCAATAGCAACATTTCCGTCTTTAAGCTGCAAATTGAGAGTATCAGCAGCAAAGGCTACACCCTGCGAAAGCGCAACAATGGTGGCTGCGGCGAAAGCCGAACGAATAAAGGACATAATCAAGAAACTCCCTGAATCAGGATTTGAATTTTGCTGCCAGAGCGGAAGCAACAGAGGCGGGAACGAAGGGCATTATATCGCCACCCATTGAGGCAATCTGGCGAACCAATGTGGCAGTAATTGTGCGCACAGCCGGATCGGCGGGCAGAAAGACGGTTTGCAATTCCGGCGCCATGGTTCCGTTCATGCCTGCCATCTGCATTTCATAGTCGAGATCAGTACCATCCCGCAGACCACGAACCATCAGCTTGGCGCCATGTTTGCGCGCGGCATCAATCACAAGCGCATCAAACGAAATTACCGAAACGCGCTTTGCATCCTTGCCCAGCAAAGCCTCCGCACTGGCATTGATAAGCGCGACGCGCTCGTCAAAGCTGAACAGCGGCTTTTTACCAGGATGAACGCCAATCGCGACAATAACCTTGTCGGCAAGGCGAAGCGCGCCTTTGAGCACATCCATATGGCCGTTTGTGACCGGGTCGAAAGAACCCGCATAAATCGCGATCGTCATTTCTTCCAGCTAGCCTTTTCTCATCAGATTTTCAACAACAACCACAATTGAAAGAAATCAGAAACCAAGAAAACAAATTGAATGAGCAATGAAACACGATTTCACACGGGATTCACAACCAGTTTACCAGCATGGGCGCAGGTTCGGTGCAACCTTTTTGCTTCTCAAGCGTATCTATAATGAAAGGATACAGCGATGATGATATTTCTTCTGGCATTATCCATGATGGTAGCAATGGCTGCATCGGCGATTATTCTGCTTCTGGAAGAGAATGAAGCAAAGCGTAACCGAGTTCGTCCCGCAGCATTCAGCTTGAGTACCATGCGTAAATTGCGTTCACATTAATTGCTTATTTTAAAGATCGTCAGTTCCCTCCAGTATTAGAGCGCCGTGCGCCCTTCAGGCGCACAAAGGTCGCTCTAACAACTGAAAATCTTGCATAATTTTATATTAAGCCGATATCGGCTTAAAAAATTATGCGGATACATCTCAAAAAGGCCGATGGCTTCCGCCACCGGCCTTTTCTATTGAAGGAATGTCCCTCATCGAGACTGTTTCTTATTCTTCGCCACCTGCTACAGGCGCTTCACCTTCCGAAGCTGAACCCTCAGCTTCCACAGCGCCATTCTCTTCATCGCTTTCGGTTTCCGAAATGCGCTCGACCGAAACGACCTTTTCGCCGTCAGCCGTATTGAAGATGGTAACGCCCTTGGTCGAACGTCCGGCAATGCGAATACCGCCGACCGGCACGCGGATCAGCTGACCTTTGTCGGAAACAAGCAAAATCTGATCGCTTGCTTCGACTGGGAACAGAGCTACCAGTTCGCCAATTTCGTCGGTCTTCGAGGTATCCGTTGCACGAATGCCCTTACCGCCACGACCCGAAACGCGGAACTCATAAGACGAAGAACGCTTGCCGTAACCATATTCACTAACGGTCAGAACGGTCTGCTCACGCGCTTTCAGTTCCTGATAGCGTTCATCATTGAGTTCAGCTTCGTTTTCGACGTCTTCGCCAACAACAACAATGTCATCCGCATCGTCGGCACCCTGCGCGCGACGCTCTGCAATCGAACGCTTGAGATAGGCTGCACGTTCAGGAGCATCCGCATCGACGTGATGCAGAATTGCCATCGAAATAACCTTGTCGCCATCCGCGAGGTTGATACCGCGCACACCAATCGAGTTACGACCAGCAAAGATGCGAACATCAGTGACAGGGAAGCGAATGCACTGGCCACCGGCGCAAGTCAGAAGCACGTCGTCGAATTCGGTACAGGTATCGACCGAGAGGATTTCATCGCCCTCGTCTTCCAGCTTCATCGCGATCTTGCCATTACGATTGACCTGAACGAAGTCCGACAGCTTGTTACGGCGCACCGTACCGCGCGTTGTCGAGAACATGACGTCGAGGTTTGCCCAGGATTCTTCATCCTCCGGCAATGGCATGATCGTGGTAATGCGCTCACCCTGCTGCAACGGCAGCATATTAATGAGTGCCTTGCCGCGCGACTGCGGATTACCGACTGGCAGACGCCAGACTTTTTCCTTGTAGACGATACCGCGTGAGGAGAAGAACAGCACCGGCGTATGCGTATTGGCAACAAACAGACGGGTTACGAAATCCTCGTCCTTCGTTGCCATGCCGGAGCGGCCCTTGCCGCCACGACGCTGCGCACGATAGGTCGCGAGCGGCACACGCTTGATGTAACCAGCATGGCTGACGGTGACGACCATGTCTTCGCGAGCGATGAGGTCTTCATCGTCCATTTCAGCGCCGCCAAGACCAAACTCGGTGCGGCGCGGCGTGGCGAACTCGTCGCGAACGGCAATCATCTCTTCTTTGACGATTGTCATCACGCGGATACGCGAGCCAAGAATGTCCAGATAATCGCGGATTTCTTCGCCGATTTTGTTCAGCTCATCCGCAACTTCATCACGACCAAGTGCAGTCAAACGCTGCAAGCGCAATTCAAGAATCGCACGTGCCTGCTCTTCAGACAGATTATAGGTATTGTCTGCATTGATCGCATGACGCGGATCATCGATCAGGCGAATAAGTGGCGCAACATCGGCTGCAGGCCAGCGACGTTCCATCAACTGTTCACGAGCCGTTGCCGGATCTGGCGCACGACGAATGAGAGCAATGATCTCGTCAATATTGGCAACGGCAATGGCCAAACCAACCAACACATGCGCGCGGTCGCGTGCTTTGTTGAGAAGGAACTTGGTGCGGCGCGTGACGACTTCCTCACGGAAGGCCACGAATGCGCGCAGCATATCGAGCAGAACCATCTGCTCTGGCTTGCCGCCATTCAGCGCTACCATGTTGCAACCGAACGAGGTCTGCAAAGGCGTGTAGCGATAAAGCTGGTTCAGCACGACATCGGCAACCGCATCGCGCTTAAGCTCGACCACGACGCGATAACCATCACGGTCAGATTCGTCGCGCAGATCAGAAATGCCTTCGATACGCTTGTCGCGCACCAGTTCAGCCATTTTCTCGATCATCGAGGCCTTATTCACCTGATAAGGAATCTCGGTGATAACAATGGCTTCACGGTCGCCGCGCATTGGCTCTATCGCCACGCGACCACGCATAATGACAGAACCACGACCCGTGCTATAAGCCGAGTTGATGCCTGCGCGTCCAAGGATGATGCCGCCGGTCGGGAAATCCGGACCGGGGATAATTTCCATGATTTCTTCCAGCTCAATGGCTGGATTTTCAATCAGCGCTACGCAACCGTCAATGACTTCACCAAGGTTGTGCGGAGGAATATTGGTGGCCATACCGACCGCAATACCGCCCGAACCATTGACGAGAAGATTTGGAAAGCGCGCAGGCAAAACCATTGGCTCGCGCTCGCGGCCATCATAGTTGTCTTGAAAATCAACCGTATCCTTATCGATATCCGACAGAAGGGATTCAGTGACTTTTTCCAGACGGCACTCGGTATAACGCATTGCCGCTGGCGGATCGCCATCGATGGAACCGAAATTCCCCTGCCCGTCGACGAGAGGGTCGCGCAACGAGAAGTCCTGCGCCATACGCACGAGGGCGTCATAAATAGATGCATCGCCATGCGGATGGTATTTACCCATCACTTCACCGATCACACCTGCCGATTTACGGTAGGGGCGATTGTAAGCGAGGTTCATCTCGTTCATGGCGTGGAGAATACGACGATGTACCGGCTTCAAGCCATCGCGCACATCAGGCAGCGCACGGCTAACGATAACGCTCATCGCGTAATCGAGATAGGAGCGCTGCATCTCCTCAATAATAGAGATCGGCTCGATACCTGTAGGGCCGCTCGGGCCGCCATTCATATCTTCGGAACCGGGTGGTGGCGTTAGATCTGACACTATTCAGATATCTTTCTCAACAGAATCGATAAAGTCACTTTATAGAACAAAACAGCACAAAACGCCAATTTAGCGACCATTTCGCGGGGCGAAATTCCATCGCCTTATCAATACCTTGAAAGATATTCACATAAACATCGCGCAATGATGTTGTGTGAGAGTACGCTTTGCGTCGACCATACGTCATTGATTGGCTACAATCCGTTTCACAAATCAAGCAAGAATTGCCAATAAAAGGGGCGCGATTAGCATGGGGTTCTACGATACGGTTTTTAGCGCCTTCGTCACCCTGCTCGTGACCATCGACCCGCCCGGTCTGGCTCCGCTATTTCTGGCACTCACACCCGGCATGGATCGCAGCCATCGTGGACAGGTTGCGCTGCGCGCATCCATCATCGGTTTCATTGTCATGGCGCTGTTTGCGATTGCTGGCGCACAGATTCTCGGCATGTTCGGTATCAGCATCGGTGCTTTCCGCGTCGCAGGTGGCCTGCTTCTCTTCTGGATCGCTTTCGAGATGATTTTCGAGAAACGAACAGAGCGCAAGGAAAAAAGCGCCGAGGTTGCCATTACCAAGGACCATATCCGTAATATAGCCGCCTTCCCGCTGGCAATTCCACTGATCGCAGGTCCGGGAGCTATTTCGGCTATCGTACTGACATCGGACTCCTTTGATGGCATCGGTCCCCGTGCCGCCCTTCTCGGCGTCATAGCCGTCTGTTTGCTGATTACCTATGTCGTGTTGCTGCTTGCAGAACGCGTCGACCGGTTTCTTGGCGAAACAGGTCGTTCCATTCTGACCCGTCTTCTCGGTGTCATCCTTGCGGCACTTGCAGTTCAGTTCGTAGCAGACGGTGTAAGGTCGCTGATTAGTGGCTAGGCCGTAAAAGCACTCAGTTCGTTATTAAATATATCACGAACGGGCTGAGAAAAGGCAAACTACTTTGCAAAGAGTACTATTTAAACAATTGACCTAACTATATTTTTTCAATTTTTTTAGAAAAATATCCGTAGAAGTGGCGACGTCTCCAGAATTATCAATGATGAAAACATCTTCAGCACCATCATCAAAATAGACTTCACGGGAAAGCCGTCTGATAATTTCTTCCCGGCTCTCGCGACCGCGCGCAGCCAATCGCTCTGCCAATACCTCTGGCTTTGCGGAAATGACGACTATAGACCGCGAGACATAAAGGCTGCGTATTTCACCCAGCACGCGGCGCGAAACATTGGCAATTACGACCGAACCTTTTGCAATTTCCTCGTTTAGCGATTTTGGCAGACCATAGCTTAACCCATGTGCCTGCCAATGCAGAGCAAAAGCACCATCGCTGGTGGCCCTTGCAAAAGCATCTTCAGTCAGGCTGTCATGATCTTCCGTTCCGGGCATTTGTGGACGAGTGATTATGCGGCGAACGAAATGAAATCGATGATCATCAGCGAGTGCGGCACGCGCGACGTCCATGATTGTATCTTTGCCGGCGCCGCTGGGGCCAACAACCGCCACAAAGCAACCTTTCGGCACCAAACTCCGACTAACATCACTCATATCTGCACTCAATGCATTTCAAAACGATGTACCAAAAGGGACGCAGCAGATGAGCCACTTCGCCATCGGCTCCTCATGCTTCATACGTTCGCTCACTCGCATGAACTTCATAAGCTTTGCGGATATGAAGATCAACGAACAGATATATGAATTATATGTCTCAGACCCGTAAAAGTCAGCTTTTTCAAAAAACGTACATTTGGATAACAGGCACGAAGCAACGAAAGTGAACGCGTTTCAATTCAATAGAATATGAGCACTTTTGAAAACAAAAGCGCTTTAAAGCTCAAGCAGCTAGCCGAAAATAGAGCGATAAATTGACATATTAAAATCTATAAAAAGTCAATTAAAACAAATAATTATTTCTAAGTATAAATTATTCAATTTAACTAAAAAAGCGGGCGCTTAATGCGCCCGCTTTTTTTCATCAAAATGGAATTTCGTCGTCGAGATCGCGGGAGAAACCGCCGCCACCACCGCCGCCCTGACTGGATGGGCCAGACGAACCAAAATCATTACCGCCGCCGGAGTAATCTGACATCTGGTTGCGATTTCCACCGCCGCCGCCGCCAAAGGAGCGACCTTCACCGCCGCCTTCACCACGGCTATCGAGCATCTGAAGTTCACCACGGAACTTCTGCAACACGATTTCGGTGCTGTAGCGGTCGTTGCCGTTCTGATCCTGCCATTTGCGTGTTTGAAGCGCGCCTTCGATATAAACCTTAGACCCCTTCTTCAGGTACTGTTCGGCAACCTTGGCGAGATTTTCATTGAAAATGACAACGCTGTGCCATTCGGTGCGATCCTTGCGTTCTCCGCTCTGACGGTCACGCCAGCTTTCCGAGGTGGCAATACGCAGATTGGCAATCTGGTCACCCGAATTGAGGCGACGAATTTCAGGATCGGCACCAAGATTGCCGACCAGAATGACTTTGTTGACGCTACCAGCCATCGAAAACTTACTCCGGGTCTCGCAAGCACAGCCTAACTTACAGTTTCATCCGAATTGGATCGGACTAATCTGGCAAGACGTGCTTTCCACAATAAAGATCAGGCGCAAATATGCGCCATCACATAAAACTCTGAACACACACTACAACAGTCATTCTCGAAGCGCGCTGATTGCAGAGGTTATTTTAAGAATGTTCCACAGATGATTATGTTCTTGTTTTGTTCAAAATGCAATCAATATTCGTAAATTATGAGCGCGTTGACGCATTTAAAAGTGATATTCCAAGGCTATATAGCACTCTTATGATTTGATACGTGATCGCAAAGTTAAGCCCTGCCGCTCACTGTTTCTTAGGCGCGCAGGGCTTGGATTTGAGCAATGCTCTTATATCGACAATGCTTCGCCGATAAATGTTTTCGGAAACCTACTGCATAAAAGCGGAAGATCTCCGCGCATATTCCAGATTGTCTGCAATCAACTAACACGAACAATTATGCGTTGATCCCAAAAGACAATGCAGAATGACGTGAAGTGATTGTGCTTTCACAACTTTGAAAGCGGGGCAACTTAGTCAGGTGGACTCATGCTCCATTTCCTCCTGTTGCATTGACTCGCCTATCTGGACCTCTTGTCGATATCAAGTAACCATCCCGATATCTCTCCATCCAGCGAGTAATCACAGTCTGCGCCTGTCAGGAGTAACAGTCAACGCTCTTGCGTTCACATTTCGTATCGCATATCAGAGGTCTAGTTGTTCGATCTTTGTTCTGGTGATATTTAAGCTGTAAATGATCGGACGCCCCTTTCCTTGGAAGGGGTCCATACACATATTATGGAGCGGCGTGACATTAAGCTCGACGCCCAACACTCCATGACAGGACCAAACAGGCAGGACGCGGAATGAGCGATCAGAAATTCATTTCCATACGTGGCGCGCGTGAACACAATCTGAAAAATGTTGACCTTGATCTGCCACGCGACAAGCTGATCGTAATGACCGGCCTTTCAGGTTCCGGTAAATCATCGCTGGCATTTGATACAATTTATGCAGAGGGCCAGCGTCGCTACGTCGAAAGCCTTTCGGCCTATGCCCGCCAGTTTCTGGAAATGATGCAAAAGCCGGATGTGGATCAGATTGATGGTCTTTCCCCTGCTATTTCCATTGAGCAGAAGACAACGAGCCGCAATCCGCGCTCGACCGTCGGTACTGTGACCGAAATCTACGATTATATGCGCCTGCTTTTCGCACGCGTGGGTGTGCCTTATTCACCTGCGACGGGCCTGCCGATTGAAAGCCAGACCGTCAGCCAGATGGTTGATCGCATTCTGGCATTTGAAGAAGGCACCCGTCTTTATATTCTGGCACCGATCGTTCGTGGTCGTAAGGGCGAATATAAAAAGGAACTGGCAGAACTTCAGAAGAAGGGTTTTCAACGCGTGAAGGTCGATGGCACCTTCTACGAAATCGCTGATGTCCCTGCCCTCGACAAAAAATACAAGCACGACATTGATGTGGTCGTGGACCGTGTTGTGGTGCGTGGTGATCTTGCCACCCGTTTGGCTGACAGTCTTGAAACCTGTCTCAAACTGGCCGAAGGCCTGGCAATTGCCGAATTTGCCGACAAGCCTTTGCCAGCAGAAGAAACAGCATCTGGGGGGGCAGCGAATAAATCGGCGAATGAAACGCATGAACGCGTGATGTTCTCGGAAAAATTTGCCTGTCCTGTTTCGGGTTTTACGATTCCTGAAATCGAGCCGCGTTTGTTCTCGTTCAACAATCCTTTCGGTGCCTGCCCCACCTGTGATGGCCTCGGCACACAACAGGCAATCGATCCCAATCTAATCATTCCCGATGCATCTGTCTCACTCAAAGACGGTGCGGTCGCGCCATGGGCACGTTCGTCTTCTCCTTATTATAATCAGACACTCGAAGCGCTCGGAAAAGCCTATGGCTTTAAGGTAAGCGCTAAGTGGGCAGATCTTTCAGATGAATCCCAGCAAGCCATTCTTCACGGCACAAAGGGCAAGGAAATTGCCTTTAATTATGATGATGGCTTACGCGCTTATCAGACCACCAAGGCATTTGAAGGCGTTATTCCAAACCTCGAACGCCGCTGGAAAGAAACTGATTCAGCCTGGTCGCGCGAAGAAATTGAACGCTTCATGTCGTCAACGCCCTGCCCGGCATGCCGCGGCTATCGTTTGAAGCCTGAAGCACTGGCCGTCAAAGTTGGCATGAAACATATCGGTGAAATCACCGGTATGTCGATCCGCAATGCCGACCAATGGTTCCGCGATGTCGATAGTACATTCAACGAAAAGCAACGCGAAATTGCAGCTCGTATTCTCAAGGAAATTCGTGAGCGTCTGGACTTCCTCAATGATGTCGGTCTCGACTACCTGACGCTCGCGCGTAATTCCGGCACGCTTTCAGGTGGTGAAAGCCAGCGTATTCGCCTCGCTTCGCAGATCGGTTCCGGGCTGACCGGCGTCCTTTACGTGCTGGACGAGCCATCGATCGGCTTGCATCAGCGCGACAATGCTCGCCTTCTGGATACGCTGCGTCATCTGCGCGATCTCGGTAATACAGTCATCGTAGTTGAGCACGATGAAGATGCAATCCTTACGGCTGACTATGTAGTCGACATTGGTCCTGCAGCGGGCATTCATGGCGGTCATATTATCGCGCAAGGCTCACCGGATGACGTGATGTCGAACGCAAACTCGCTGACCGGCAAATATCTATCAGGTGCTCTTGAAGTTGCCGTTCCTGCCGAGCGTCGCGAAATCTCCAAGGCAAAGCGCATCAAAGTTGTGGGCGCGCGCGGCAACAATCTGAAAAATGTTTCGGCGGATATTCCGCTTGGCACATTTACAGCCGTTACCGGTGTATCGGGTGGCGGCAAGTCCACCTTCCTGATCGAAACACTGTTCAAGGCAGCATCGCGCCGCATCATGGGCTCCCGCGAGCATCCTGCGGAGCATGACCGTATCGACGGCCTCGAGTTTCTCGACAAAGTGATCGACATTGACCAATCACCAATTGGCCGCACCCCGCGCTCCAATCCGGCAACCTATACCGGCGCTTTTACGCCGATCCGCGACTGGTTCGCAGGTCTGCCGGAAGCCAAGGCACGCGGTTATCAGGCTGGACGTTTCTCGTTCAACGTGAAAGGTGGTCGCTGTGAAGCTTGTCAGGGCGATGGCGTCATCAAGATCGAAATGCACTTCCTGCCAGATGTTTATGTGACTTGCGATGTCTGCCACGGCAAACGCTACAACCGCGAAACACTTGAAGTGCATTTTAAAGGCAAATCTATTGCCGACGTACTGGATATGACAGTCGAAGAAGGTGCGGAATTCTTCACAGCCGTTCCCGCTGTACGTGACAAGCTCGAAACGCTTGTCAAAGTCGGTCTTGGCTATGTGAAAGTCGGCCAGCAAGCTACAACGCTTTCAGGCGGCGAAGCGCAACGCGTGAAGCTCGCCAAGGAACTGTCGCGTAAAGCCACAGGCCGCACGCTCTATATTCTTGATGAACCAACCACAGGCCTGCATTTCCATGACGTCGCAAAGCTTCTCGAAGTGCTACACGAACTGGTCGAGCAGGGAAATACGGTTGTAGTGATCGAGCATAATCTCGAAGTCATCAAGACTGCTGACTGGGTAATCGATCTTGGCCCTGAAGGCGGTGATGGCGGCGGAGAAATCGTTGCTGTTGGTCGTCCTGAAGATATCGCCAAGGAAAAACGCTCCTATACAGGCCAGTTCCTCAAGGAACTGCTTGAACGCCGTCCAAGACGTAAAGCAGAAGCTGCTGAATAATTATAAAGCCGGGCAATGCCCGGCTTTTTTATTCAACAAAACCAACAACCGGTCCATATCCACCATGCCATGAAATATCATTGCGACCCATGGCAGGATTATAAAATCCGGCACCGCCTCCACCATCAAAAAATATTGCATTCGGACATTTCAACTCGTTGCGGAAAAGCATTGCGAAGTCATAGAAATTCACAGCGTCTTCGCTGATCGCAAATTGGATCGATTTATCAGAACAAACACCAACGCCACTTCTACGAGTGCGGTCTGTTGATCCTTTAATCAGAATGGGATTGAGCTTGTTATTAATAACCAGCATTGGCCCAGATTGGGTTGCAAAGCTCGGTCGGAGTTTAAGCTTCAAGAACTTGTCAGCCGAGACAATACCCGCGTTGTTATTGTCAAAATAGAAAATGCCATTCGGCTTTTTATAAAAATTGGGAATCGGACCCGTGATGCGCTGAGGCGCTTTTGTATCGGCAGGTACAAGTTCCTGCCCATTCTCGACATATAGGCCCATTGGCGTAAAATCGACCTGATACATACCGGCATTCAAGGCAAATGATAATTTTTTGCCGTCTCCATCTACTGAATCCGCTACTCTTGAGAAATTGCGATACGGCTCACCATCTGCGTTCTTCCAGAATAGCTGCAGATTCTCTTTGTTCTTCACCGTGCAAACAATGAATTTCGTATCCTGAAAAATCTGCTGTTCACATGCCTCAGCTCGTGCTGGCGGCGTTGTAAAATAAAGACCGGTAAAGCCTAAAGCTGCGAGTGCGATCATCAATTTACACGAGCGCAAAGCAAACCTCTCCCAAAAAAAATAAAAAAGCCCGGCTAGACCGGGCCTTCTTGTAGCACTGTCCGCGACTATCGCGACAGTTATAGCACCAACCCACAAATCGAAAATCGATTTTAGAAAGCATGATGCTCAAGCCAGAAGTCAAAGCGTGCCTCGTGCGCCAACTGTGACACACAGCGCTCTGACAATTAGCCGTTTACGGCATCCTTGAGGCCCTTACCAGCCGAGAACTTCGGCACGTTGCGGGCTGGAATTGCAACTTCTGCGCCAGTCGACGGGTTACGGCCTGTCGAAGCTGCACGATGCGATACGGAGAAAACACCAAAGCCTGGCAGACGTACTTCTTCGCCAGCCTGAAGTGCACCGGTGACAGCTGCGAGTACTGCGTCAACTGCAGTTCCTGCGTCGGCCTTTGTCAAACCGCCCTTTTCCGCAACTGCGGCGACCAATTCGTTCTTGTTCATAGGCATTTCCTTTCTTTATCTACCGGCGCGATTTACGCGAACGGATTGCGTGCAGTTTATTCAAATTGATTGACAAACCAAGCCTGTCAACACGAAAAAAGCCCAGAAAACCGGGGTTAAACACAGAAATGCCGGGCTTTTGGCCCGGCATTGTCAGCTTATTAGCACCCAGCGATGATCAATGGGCCGTCGAGACGCCCGCATCGTCGTCGACCTTAGTCGACGCGACAGGTGTTTCAGGCTCTGTCCATTCAATCGGTTGTGGCTCACGAACCAGTGCATGTCTCAGGACTTCACCGACGCGCGACACTGGAACGATCTCAAGATTGTTCTTCACATTGTCCGGAATATCCGCCAGATCCTTGGCGTTTTCTTCTGGGATCAGAACTTTCTTGATGCCGCCACGCAATGCAGCAAGCAGCTTTTCCTTAAGACCACCGATAGGCAGAACACGGCCACGCAGCGTCACTTCACCAGTCATTGCAACGTCCTTACGAACCGGAATACCGGTCATAACAGAAACGATTGCCGTAACCATAGCGATACCAGCCGACGGACCATCCTTTGGCGTCGCACCTTCCGGTACGTGCACGTGGATGTCGCGCTTATCGAACAACGGAGGTTCAATGCCGAAATCAACCGCACGCGAGCGAACATAAGATGCCGCCGCAGAAATCGATTCCTTCATCACATCACGGAGGTTACCCGTAACAGTCATGCGGCCCTTGCCGGGCATCATGACGCCTTCGATGGTCAGCAGCTCGCCGCCCACTTCAGTCCACGCAAGACCTGTGACAACACCGACCTGATCTTCACCGTCGATCTGACCAAAACGATAACGCTCAACGCCAAGATAATCGGAGAGGTTTTTATCGGTGATCTTCACCGACTTCTTCTTCGCCTTCAAAATCTCGGTTACGGCCTTACGTGCCAGTGTCATCATTTCACGTTCGAGGCTACGAACACCGGCTTCACGTGTGTAAAGACGGATGACGTTGCGCAGCGCATCGTCTGTGACCGAAAACTCTTTCGGCTGCAAAGCATGGTCCTTGATCGCCTTTGGCAGCAAATGCCGCTTGGCAATCTCGAGCTTTTCATCTTCGGTGTAGCCAGCAATACGAATAACTTCCATGCGATCCAGAAGCGGACCCGGAATGTTCAGCGTATTAGCAGTCGTCACGAACATGACGTTCGACAGATCATATTCAACCTCAAGGTAATGATCCATGAAGGTCGAGTTCTGTTCTGGATCCAACACTTCAAGCATTGCCGACGATGGATCGCCACGGAAGTCCTGACCCATCTTGTCGATTTCATCGAGCAGGAAGAGCGGGTTGGACTTCTTTGCCTTCTTCATCGACTGGATGACCTTACCGGGCATCGAGCCAATATAAGTGCGGCGGTGACCGCGGATTTCAGCCTCGTCACGCACGCCGCCGAGCGACATACGGACATATTCACGGCCGGTAGCCTTGGCAATCGAACGGGCAAGCGAGGTCTTACCAACGCCGGGAGGTCCAACGAGGCAAAGGATCGGGCCTTTAATCTTGGTCGAGCGAGCCTGCACTGCGAGATACTCGACAATGCGTTCCTTAACCTTGTCGAGGCCGAAATGCTCATCATCAAGCACCTCCTCGGCAAAGTTCAGATCCTGCTTGACCTTAGACTTCTTGCCCCAAGGAATTGAAAGCAGCCAGTCGAGATAATTGCGGACGACCGTCGCTTCTGCCGACATTGGGCTCATGCTGCGCAGCTTTTTCAGCTCAGCCTGTGCCTTTTCGCGTGCTTCCTTAGAAAGCTTGGTCTTGTTGATGCGTTCTTCAAGTTCAGCCGTTTCGTCACGACCGTCCTCTCCATCACCAAGCTCCTTCTGGATCGCCTTCATCTGCTCGTTGAGGTAATATTCGCGCTGCGTCTTTTCCATCTGGCGCTTGACGCGGCCACGGATGCGCTTTTCTACCTGCAAAACAGAAATCTCGGATTCCATGAAGGCAAGCGCCTTCTCAAGACGCTCACGCACCGAGAGAATCGACAGCATTTCCTGCTTTTCAGGAATCTTGATCGCGAGATGCGAAGCAACCGTATCAGCAAGCTTGGAATAGTCTTCGATCTGGGTGGCTGCACCAACCACTTCCGGCGAAATCTTCTTGTTCAGCTTGACGTAGTTTTCGAAGTCAGAGACCACAGAGCGAGCAAGCGCTTCGACTTCAACGGCATCTTCTTCAGGTTCGGGAAGAACCGTAGCAAATGCTTCGTGATAATCTTCGCGATCGGTAAACTTGGAAACCTTGGCGCGCGCAGTGCCTTCGACGAGAACCTTTACGGTGCCATCTGGCAGCTTGAGAAGCTGTAGCACATTTGCGATCGTGCCGATTTCATAAATCGCATCAGGTGCCGGATCATCGTCTGCTGCATTCTTCTGCGTTGCGAGCAGAATCTGCTTATCAACACCCATCACTTCTTCAAGTGCTTTGATCGACTTTTCACGTCCAACAAACAGCGGAACGATCATATGGGGGAAGACTACAATATCGCGCAACGGCAGAACGGCATACAGCCCGTCTTCGCCACCCGCTTCCGTCTTCTGTTCAATATCCGTCATGTCAGTCCTTTCTCAGGTCATTCGACCCGACTGCCAAAGGTTGTGGCCCCTTTCATGATGAGGCAGTCCACAACCAATGCTTCGGTCCATAATTGGAGTGTCGAACTCCTAAATTCAAGCTGCTTTAATGGCAGCATTCATAGAATCGTCATCTATCCTGCGCCGTCACAGAAATTTGTACAATAACAACTACGCGATGTATCCAGACTGCTCTCACACATAGACAAGAAAAAGGCCGCTTTCGCGGCCTTATCTCTTTTTCTTCAACAGCCATTAAGCTGAGGCATTACCTTTTTCGTCCTGACGTTCGGCATAGATGTAGAGCGGACGGGCACTGCCATCCACAACATCACCGGAAATGACCACTTCCTGAACGCCTTCAAGCGTTGGCAGCTCGAACATCGTGTCGAGCAGGATCTTTTCCATGATCGAACGCAGACCACGCGCACCGGTCTTACGTTCAACTGCCTTATTGGCAATCGCGCGCAGAGCGTCGTCGTGGAAGCTAAGTTCAACATTTTCCATGTCGAACAGACGCTGATACTGCTTCACGAGCGCATTCTTTGGCTCGGTCAAAATCTGCACCAGTGCGTCAACGTCCAGATCTTCCAAAGTGGCGATCACAGGCAGACGACCAACGAATTCCGGAATAAGACCGAATTTCAGCAAATCCTCTGGTTCCAGTTCACGGAACACTTCACCGATACGACGATCTTCAGCGGACTTCACATTGGCGCCAAAACCAATCGAGGTCTTTTCACCACGTGCAGAAATGATCTTATCGAGACCCGCAAACGCACCGCCACAGATGAACAGAATGTTCGTTGTATCGACCTGCAAGAATTCCTGCTGCGGATGCTTACGGCCACCCTGCGGCGGCACGGAAGCAACAGTGCCTTCCATGATCTTCAGAAGCGCCTGCTGAACGCCTTCGCCCGATACGTCACGGGTGATCGAAGGATTGTCCGACTTGCGGCTGATTTTATCAACTTCGTCGATGTATACGATGCCGCGCTGTGCGCGTTCAACATTGTAATCAGCCGACTGGAGCAACTTCAAAATGATGTTTTCGACGTCTTCACCGACATAGCCGGCTTCTGTGAGCGTCGTTGCATCAGCCATTGTGAACGGAACATCGATGATGCGCGCGAGTGTCTGGGCAAGATAGGTCTTGCCGCAACCCGTTGGACCAACCAGCAGAATGTTGGACTTCGCAAGTTCAATGTCGTTGCTCTTCGACTGATGAGCAAGACGCTTGTAGTGATTGTGTACCGCAACCGAGAGAACGCGCTTGGCGTCTTTCTGACCGATGACATAGTCATCGAGTACGTCTTTAATTTCCTGCGGCGTAGGCACACCTTCGCGCGACTTCACCATCGAGGTTTTGTTTTCCTCGCGAATGATGTCCATGCAAAGTTCGACGCACTCGTCGCAGATAAATACGGTCGGGCCTGCAATCAGCTTACGTACTTCATGCTGGCTTTTGCCACAGAACGAGCAATAAAGCGTATTCTTTGAATCGCCGCCGCTGTTGCTGACTTTGCTCATTGCAGTTTCCTTTCAATAAACCGAAATGAACAGCAGCCGTCTGTGTCCATCTCGATCGTTTCTTCCGGTTCGGACCCTTTGAAGAAGCAAAACAACGCTTCTTTCCGGCTCCATCGGCAGTTTTTACGCACTGCCAGTCATTTTGGATCTCGCGTACCGAAGGCTTTCCGACCGAATAAGCCTTAAGTGGCGACTTTTGCAGAACCTAAAGCGGGGAACAATTGAAAAATCATGTTCCCCAGCGAGATTCGGCATAATCTGAACTATTTTAACGCCGTGAACCCCAACAGATGCTTAACGCGATGCGTTAACCTTTACGTAGGACCACGAAATAAGCCGCTTTTGTGGCAAAAGACGCTAAAATATGAAGAGGCAGACGAACTGCCTCCCCGCATTACTTGGTTTCTTCAACAGCCACTTCGCGCGATTCGATGACCTTATCGATCAAACCGAACTCAAGAGCTTCCTGCGCTGTCATGAAGTGATCGCGATCAAGCGTACGTTCAATAGTCTCGTAATCGCGACCTGTATGCTTGACGTAGATCTCATTCAGACGGCGCTTCATCTTGATGATGTCCTGCGCATGACGTTCAATGTCGGACGCCTGCCCCTGGAAACCACCCGAAGGCTGGTGAACCATGATGCGCGCATTTGGCAACGCATAACGTTGACCGGTTGCACCGGCCGTTAGCAGCAACGAACCCATCGAAGCAGCCTGTCCCATACAAAGCGTCGAGACTGGCGGCTTGATGAACTGCATCGTGTCATAAATCGCCATGCCGGACGTAACAACGCCGCCGGGCGAATTAATATACATGTTGATCTCTTTCTTCGGGTTCTCAGACTCGAGAAAGAGCAACTGCGCGCAGATCAGCATCGACATGCCGTCTTCGACAGGACCGTTGACGAAGATGATACGTTCTTTCAGCAAACGTGAAAAAATATCATAGGCCCGCTCGCCACGGTTGGTCTGCTCGACAACCATCGGCACGAGGTTCATGACGGTTTCAATTGGATCTCTCATTATGGGCCTCTGCATATTTATAACGAATATGAATCGTATGGATGTTCCATACATAGGGCTTTGCAGCCCTGTTCCGCAAGATGCCGATCAATCCCAATCGGAATCCTGCTCGACAGGCTTAATGCCGCGTTTCTCGTCAAGCATTTTGCGTGCTGTTTCTGTCAGTCGAGCCTGAATGCGAACCGACCCGTCCTCAAGGTCTTCACGCTTCACATCGCTGCCATGCTGGTAAATCCAGTCAAGAATACGAAGCTCTGACGGCGGAAGCACCACATCCACCGAGCCAAGCGCACCAGCGATGCGGCTTTCGATTAGCGACAGCAACCTCTCAACGCCTTCACCCGTCCATGCTGAAAGCGGAATTGGTCGACCTTCGTCACCGCCAGCCGCAGCCAGACGCAGGGCTGCCTCACGGCCAGCTTCGTCCAGATTATCGATCTTGTTCCAAATCTGGATCACACGCTTATGATCATGGGGATCGACATCAAGACCAGTCAGAATGCTTTCGACGTCTTCAGCTTGCGCCGCATTATCCGGATCGGAAATGTCGCGCACGTGCAGAATCAGATCAGCTTCGACCACTTCTTCAAGCGTCGCGCGGAATGCCGCAACGAGATGATGCGGAAGGTTCGAAATGAAGCCCACAGTATCTGAAAGGATAACCGTTTCACCATGCGGCAGGCGAATGCGGCGCAATGTCGGATCAAGCGTTGCGAACAGCATGTCTTCGGCCAGCACATCGGCACCTGTCATGCGATTAAACAACGTCGATTTGCCCGCATTGGTATAGCCAACCAATGCGATGACAGGATGCGGGACTTTGCGGCGCTTCTGACGATGCAACGTGCGGGTACGGACAACCGTTTCCAGCTCGCGCTTGATCTTCAGGATTTTTTCCTGAAGCATACGCCTGTCAGCTTCAATCTGCGTTTCACCCGGACCACCAAGGAAGCCACCGCCACCGCGCTGACGTTCCAAGTGCGTCCAGCTTCGAACGAGACGACCCTTCTGATAATTCAGATGCGCGAGCTCGACTTGCAGCGCACCTTCCTTGGTACGCGCTCTTTCACCAAAGATTTCCAGAATAAGCCCGGTGCGGTCGATGACCTTAACGTGCAATTCTCTTTCGAGATTACGCTGCTGCACTGGCGTCAAGGCGTGATCAACGATCACGAGACCAATCGACTTCTCTTCAAGAATTTCGGCGATTGCCTCAATTTTACCTGTACCCAGCAGTGTCGCGGGTCGCGGTTGGCTGACAGTCACATTTTCAGCATGGGCAATTTCAAGATTAATCGCGCGGGCAAGACCAATTGCTTCTTCCAGCCGTGCTTCGTTGGAACGCTGAAACTGCGTCCGTTCACCTTCTTCACTTGCTGTACTGGTATTATAACGTTCCGGCAGAATCGGAACGATTACCGCCGCCCTCGTCGGTTCTGGCTCAGACAGGCCAAAACCCTTTTTTTCATCGGCAGGCGAAATATTCGCGTCTTTGAATTTCGACAAATAAACTTACTCCGGGATACGGCACCCAACTGCTTCAGCAGATAGGTCTTCGCATAAGCGGTTTCAAATAGAAGACGCCCCGGCCAATCAAATCATGATCCTGAAAACCCGACCTGTGGGATTAGAATCGAAAAAGCTGGAGCAGAGTGACAATTTCAAGAGATCACCACGCTCCAGCATAAAACTGGTCAGTTATAAACTGAGAAGCGTCAGACTTCCTCACCCTCAAACATCTGTACCGGCTGGCTCGGCATGATGGTCGAAATTGCATGCTTGTAAACAAGCTGCGAATGACCATCGCGACGCAGCAACACACAGAAATTGTCAAATGACGTCACAATACCTGTGAGCTTCACACCATTGATAAGAAAAATGGTCAGTGAAATTTTCTGCTTGCGTACAGAATTGAGAAAAAGGTCTTGAAGATTTTGCGATCGTTCAGCCATTGTTTTTATTCCTTTAATCGATCAGCAGTTTGTTCGTTTATGCCAGACGAACACGCGCACACACATAAATCAAGCTCCCGGGTTGCGCAAAACCAGTCGCTAAATGCAATTGCTGTGGAAAGACAACTGCTTCGCTCTTAATCTTCGGTTAACAGGATGGGAATCTTTCCGCAACCAACAAATTCAAAAACAGATAAGCAAATCTTACAGATTGAAAAATTGACTGCCAACTTCAATAACTTGAAGGGATTATAGACAAAACACTTATTCAGCAGCAATAACGGTTGCGTGTGATGGCTCTTTCAAGAAAGCCTGTACGCGTTCAATAGCCCATACATAAAAGCTACCCGGTTGCAAAGAGACAACCTCCTTGTGCTTCTTATGTATATGGAAGCCGATAAAATCTGGGTGCTGTATTGGCTCTAACCCATAAGCAGGGTCGTAAATGCGAGTCGCCTCTTTCCCGACCCAATAATAGAAGTTCTCCTGTGGTGCGGCATTTTTAAAGATGCCGTACTTGCGCGCGAGCCGCGATATGCCGTCATTTCCGAAAATTGTAATCCCGATAGCGGCAGGCGTAACTTCTTTGCCCGTAAGACGATAGTATAATGGCCGCAGCTTGCCACGTCGCACTCCAAGCCAGCGCGGCAGCGGGTCGCTGGACGCGACATAATCCTCAAATTCGCGAATGATCGGGTGGTCATGCGGTAGATAAAGAGCCGAGACGCCGACGCGAAAACGATTCTCTCGTGCCAAGTATGGCTTCGTTGGATCGGGATGAAATTGCTTTAGCAAATAGACATCCGTATCAAGCCATACGCCCTGCTTATGCTTCATCAGCATGATACGGAAAATATCACTGAACTGAACTATCGTCGTTCGACTGCGCAAGATCGGATAATTGGGATCGAGACGCTTAAATACCTGCTCAGACAGAATAGTGCTGGCATCGTGCATTTCGACGCCCTCAGGGACATTATCGATTGGCGCGTATGAAAACAGCTTCACGCGTTGGCCAGTCATCACCATGGATGCAAGGCATATGCGGTCGACGTCCCGTAGGCTCGGACCATACCAGAAAGTGCAGATATCCATCAGAGATACCGGATAACAGAGGTTGGCATTTTCAAAAACTCAGAAAAATTCGAGGCTAACGCGGAACATCTGTTCCACGTGCTTAATAGCATCAGCAGTTGCGAATATTACAACACGATCTTTCGGCTTAATGCGCACGTCACCATTTGGCTGAATAACCTGCCCTGCACGATAAATCGCACCGATACGCAAGCCTTCCGGCAAATCAAGATCACGCAAAGGCGCGCCGACCAGCGATGACGTCTCAAGCGCTTCCGCTTCAATAATCTCAGCCATATCACGATAGACGCTGTAGACGGCACGGATACGACCACGCCGCACATGCTGCAGTATTTTCGAAACCGTCACAGCCTTCGGATCAATATAGGCATCGATCCCGACCATGTGTGTAAAATCCTGATAGCCGGTCGTGTTGATCAGCGCCATATTGGCCTTACACCCAAGCCGCTTGGCCATGATGCTAGAGAGAATATTCACCTGATCCTGATTGGTGAGAGCGACAAAAAGATCAGCATCCTCAATATCAGCTTCCTGCAAAAGCGCCTGATCCAAAGCGCTGCCATGCAGAACCATCGTACGCTTCAGCTGGTCAGCGATCATGAAAGCGCGCTCATGCTCACTTTCGATCATCTTTATGCGCGTCTGCCATTTGCGCTCTTCAATGGCTTTCGCAACATAGAGGCCGATATTGCCACCACCCGCGATGACAATGCGATGCGCCTCTGGCTTTTCGTGGCCAAACAACGACAGTGTTCTGCGAACCTGCTCGCGGGTTGTCACAACATAAGCGAGATCACCAGCGTTGAGTTGATCGGTCGAGCGAGGAATAAACAGACTGCCATTACGCACAACGCCGACAACAGTTGCCGCAAGATCAGGAAACAGGTCAGAGAGCTGTTTCAATGGTGTATTGATAACCGGGCACTCTTCCAGACACTCAATGGCAAGACCGATAATCTTATCATCAGCAAACCGCAGCACATCCGTCGCGCCCTGCAAGGCAATACGCCGCAAAACCACCTCCCCGACTTCAAGCTCCGGTGAAATAATCACGTCAATCGGCAGGTTTTCACGCAGGAACAAGTCCTGATATTCAGCTTTCAGATAAGACTGCGCGCGAATGCGGGCGATCTTGGTCGGCACATTGAAAACCGAATGGGCAACCTGACAAGCCACCATATTGACTTCGTCAGATAGCGTCACCGCAATAATCATGTCGGCTTCGTTAGCACCAGCAGCAGCCAGAACATCCGGCTGCGAACCATGACCAACGAACCCGCGCACATCCAGAGTATCGCGCACGATCTCAATGTGACGCGCAGATGTATCAATGACGGAGACATCGTTTTCTTCGGCAGCAAGCCGCTCGGCAATACCGTAGCCAACCTGCCCTGCTCCGCACACGATTACGCGCATGATCGTCCCGCCTGCCCTGAACTTGTTTAACTATTATACGCCAAGCGACTTTAGCTTGCGATGCAATGCCGAACGTTCCATGCCAACAAATTCAGCTGTGCGCGAGATATTACCACCAAAGCGATTGATCTGCGCAATCAGATATTCTTTCTCGAACCGCTCACGTGCTTCACGCAAAGGAAGCGCCATGATGTGCTGATCGGATTCGGTCGGCGCGCGTGGCAGCGTGTCGCCAATTTCTGCTGGCAAAAGATCGGCAGTCACTGGCGCATCCGGATCGTCGCCGCGCGCCAGAATCATCAGGCGTTCCACATTGTTTCGCAGCTGACGGATATTTCCCGGCCAGCTATGCGACTGCAAAACAGCCATTGCATCAGAACCGATTTTGCGCGGCTTGATACCCGCCTGCTCGGCAATCTGCGTCATGAAATATTCGACCAGCGATGGAATATCCTCACGACGTGAGGCAAGCGCTGGAACGTGCACCGGCACAACAGACAGGCGATGGAAAAGGTCTTCGCGGAACGTACCTTCGGCAATCATGCCTTCAAGGTTCTGTGCAGTCGAAGAGATAATGCGAACATCTACCTTCACACGCTTGGTTCCACCCACACGTTCGAACTGCTGATCAACCAGCACACGCAAAATCTTGTTCTGCGTTTCACGCGGCATATCCGCAATTTCATCAAGATAAAGGATGCCGCCATGCGCTTCTTCCAGCGCACCAACCTTGCGCTCACCACCATCCATTTCCGTGCCGAAAAGCTCGATCTCCATACGCTCAGGCGTAATGGTTGCAGCATTGACCGTAACGAATGGACCATTGGCCCGGCCTGACTGTGCATGGATAGCACGCGCTGCCAGTTCCTTACCCGCACCTGAAGGTCCGGTAATCATGATACGGCTGTTAGTTGGCGCAACACGCTCAATCGTCTGACGAAGCTGGTTGATTGCGAGCGAAGCGCCAATCAGTTCCATGCTGTTGCCACCGCGCTTGCGCAGATTGGAAACTTCGCGTTTCAGCTTGGATGTTTCCAGAGCACGTTCAGCAACCAAAATCAGACGATCTGCCTTGAATGGCTTTTCGATAAAATCATAGGCACCGCGACGGATTGCCGAAACAGCCGTTTCAACATTGCCGTGACCTGAGATCATCACAACGGGCAGATCAGGATGCTGCTTCTTGATTTCATCAAGCAGTGCAAGACCATCAAGTCGGCTGCCCTGCAACCAGATATCAAGAAATACAAGGCGTGGCACGCGATCATCAATCGCGGCAAGCGCGCTATCAGCATCAAAGGCCGTACGCGTCTCATACCCTTCGTCGCTCAGGATACCTGCAACAAGTTCCCGGATATCCACTTCGTCATCAACAACAAGAATATCGGCTGCCATATCAGTTCACCTGTCCAACTATCTCGTTTCCGGGATTTCCCTCTTCCGCACCAGCATCGCCGGTGGAAACCTCAGGAAAGATCATACGTATCATTGCGCCACGTCCACCGTGGAAATCTGCTGGCGCATCATGCAATTCCAACTGTCCGCCGTGGTCTTCCACGATTTTGCGGACTATCGCGAGGCCAAGGCCAGTGCCTTTTTCGCGCGTTGTCATATAAGGCTCCAAGAGCTTCTGACGATCATCGCCCGGCAAGCCTTTGCCGTTATCAATCACTTCCACCACGAGATGTCCGTCGTCTTTGCGGGCGCGAACAAGGATATGCCCATCACCACGGTCTTCCTTTGGTACGGCATCGATCGCCTCGCTGGCATTTTTGATGATATTGCCAAAAGCCTGACCGAGCAGACGACTATCGAAAGAACCGATCAGCTTTTCCGAACCATGTTCATTGGTAAACTTTATATCCTGTCGGCTCACTTCAATGAGGAATGAAGCTTCACGCAGCGCTTCACGCATATCCATCGCCTTCATCTCCGGCTTAGGCATACGTGCAAAGGCTGAGAACTCATCGACCATACGGCCAATATCACCGACTTGACGGATGATTGTATCGGTACACTGGTCGAACACTTCACGATCTTCAACGATCACCTTGCCGTAGCGACGGCGAATGCGTTCAGCAGAAAGCTGGATTGGGGTCAGCGGGTTTTTGATTTCATGCGCAATACGACGCGCAACATCCGCCCACGCCGAAGAACGCTGCGCCTGAACCAGATCAGTAATGTCATCAACAGTAACGACATAGGAATGATCATCAGATTCTGAATCTTCGACGGTCACCTGAACATTAAAAGTTCGCGCAACACCACCCCGTGTCATGCTGACCTGCTCACGGTACATCGCACGATCCGTTGTTCGCGCCACTTCAAACGCTTGTCCAATTTCTGGCGCAATGCTGCTCAAGCTTTTACCGATTGCATCGTGTGAACTAACGCCGAACATATGTTCAGCCGAGCGATTGAGGATCGTAATTGAGCCATCGGTCTCAATGCCGATAACACCCGCATTGACGCCAGAAAGAACCGCCTCAGAAAAGCGGCGACGTTCATCAATCTGATCTTTCGCTGACAAGAGCTCGTTGCGCTGACTATTCAATTCAGCAACCATGTTGTTGAACGTATCCGACAATGCGCCAACGTCGCCGTCAGACGCGCGTACAGGTACAGAAATATTGAGATTACCGGCAGCAACATCGTCAGCTGCGCCAATCAAAAGTCGGATTGGGCGAACAAGACGGTCAGCCACTGCTATACCGGTCCAAATGGCAGACAGAAGAACAATCAACGTCAGACCGAAATAGAGCAGTGCAAACGCAATCTGGGTTGGTATGCGGTTCGCATCCATCTCCTGATAGCGCTGTGTATTGGCCTCCATCAGGCGCATTGATTCCAAAATCTGCGGATCAACCTGCCGTACGGTGTAAAGATAAAGGTCAGGTATCTCACGCATTTTGATGACTGCGCCAACAAAGTTACTATTGCCCGGAGGTATAATAACTGGCCTTCCATCAACAGCTGTTCTTAAGGCATCTTCGGTTGGTGGAGGAAGACGCGTTTCAACACCCGTTTCGCTTTTAACAACCACATCGCCATTTTCACGCACCAGAAATGCGCCCAACAAACCGCGACCGCCAGCCTGAAGCGTCATGTAGCGAATAAAGCCACCCCTATCGAGACTGTAAACAGTGCGCTGCGCATCCAGTTCCTGAAGCATCGAAAACGATGTGCTTTGCAGATTAAGCGCTGTCTCTTTAATGTAGGCAGTGGTCAAACTCTGTGAAGAACTCACAATATCGCGTGTGTTGGTATCAAACCAGCGATCTAGCCCGAGATTGAGTGTGACTGACGCGACAATAGCCACCACAATCGCAGGCACTGCAGCGATCAGTGAGAACAGCGCAACGATACGCACATGTAGGCGCGATGCAGCTTTTCCAGATCTGCGCGCCGATATAATGCGATAAATCTCACGGCAAATGAGCAGGATAAGAAAAACAATAAGCGCGACATTGATAATGACCAGCGTAAGCGTCACTGCTCGGTCAGGCGTGATCGGCGTTATACCAATGAGAATGCAAAAAGACAGCGAAGCAGTAATCAGCGCCAGAACAACAGTGATGATACCCGGCAACGCAAGAAGCCTGCGCCCCTCACCGCCGCGCGATGGTCGCTCTGCCTTATCCATATCCGTCGTCAGATTCGCTGTATTCATGTTAACCATGTTACCCAATAGCGTTGCATCTATGCAACGCATTGTGGCGAAAATGCAACGATTGTTTACAGCTTAAATAGGGTTTCGCGAAACTGTGAGCGGCTTTTTGCTCATTTTCTACTGCTTGGCGCCCCGATAGATATTCACACCGAGTTCTCTGATCTTCTTACGCAGCGTATTACGGTTAAGACCCAAAATTTCTGCGGCCTTAATTTGATTGCCGCGCGTAGCAGTCAAACATGCGAGGATGAGTGGATATTCCAGTTCGGCAAGAACGCGGTGATAAAGGCCGGGCGGCGGAAGATCAGAACCGAACGAGCCGAAATAACGCTGCATGTTTTGCTCTACCACCTGCGAAATGGTGATGTTTTCGAGGTCACCCGTCACAACCACAGGGGCATCGGGCTTTGAAAGCTCAGATTTCAGCTCGGCTTCGATGATCTCAGGAGAAATCTCATCTTGGGGGTAAAGTGCCGAAAGCCGGCGCACAAGATTTTCGAGCTCGCGCACATTGCCCGGCCATGGATAGCGACGCATCATATCAAAGCCGGTGGCCGTGATACGTTTTTCAGGCAGACCTTCTTCCGCAGCGCGCTTGAAAAAGTGACGAACCAGATCCGGTACGTCTTCGCTGCGTTCGCGCAGTGGCGGCAGACGCAGTGGCACGACATTCAGGCGATAGTAAAGATCTTCGCGGAACAGACCCTGCGCGATGAGCTGGCGCAAATCTTTATTGGTTGCAGCCACAATACGCACATCTGTCTTGATCGGTGTACGACCACCAACAGTCATATATTCGCCCTGCTGCAACACGCGAAGCAAACGTGTTTGTGCCTCCATCGGCATATCGCCGATTTCGTCGAGAAACAGTGTTCCGCCATTGGCCTGCTCGAAACGCCCGCTTGAACGGTTCTGTGCGCCGGTAAAGGCACCCTTTTCGTGGCCAAACAATTCAGATTCGATTAGGTCACGCGGAATAGCGGCCATATTGATGGCGACAAACGGTCCTTTGCGGCGGCGGCCATATTCATGCAATGCGCGCGCAACGAGTTCCTTACCCGTGCCAGACTCACCCGTCACCATCATGGTGAGGTCTGTCTGCATCATGCGGGCCAGCACACGATAGATTTCCTGCATTGCTGGCGAGCGGCCGACCAGTGGCATGTTTTCAGCCTGCTCATCCGGCAAAACCGCAGCGGGCTTATGCTTTGGTTCAGACAGGGCACGACCAACAATATTGATCAGTTCTGTGAGATCAAACGGCTTTGGCAGATATTCATAAGCACCGGCTTCCGAAGCGCGGATCGCGGTCATAAACGTATTTTGCGCGCTCATCACCACAATCGGCAGATCAGGACGCATCTTCTTGATGCGCGGAAGCAGATCAAATGCATTCTCGTCCGGCATATTAACGTCTGTAATCACCAGATCACCATCACCAGCAGCAATCCAACGCCAAAGTGATGCGCCATTCGATGTAACACGCACATCATAGCCTGCACGCGACAATGCCTGATTAAGCACAGTGCGAATTGCAGCATCATCATCGGCAACGAGAATCGTACCTGTCGGACGTCCGGCAATCATGCGTTATCTCCTGTCTTTGCAGACATATTTTCAGCTGAACTCTTCCACTGCGGCATCAAAATGCGGAATGTGGTACGCGATGGATGGCTGTCGCACTCGATTACGCCGCCATGATCACCAATAATCTTGGCAACCAGTGCCAGTCCAAGACCTGACCCATTGGTCTTGGTTGTAACAAACGGATCGAACAAATGCGGCAGCATATCTTCGGGCACGCCCGGACCATTATCATGCACGCAGAATTCCAGCGGCAATGCTACGCGGTCGCTTGCACCCGGAACCTGTAGGCGGATACCCGGACGATAAGCAGTTGAGAGCGTGATTTCAGCACCCTCACGGTCACCGATTGCTTCTGCAGCATTCTTCACCAGATTAAGGAAAACCTGAACAAGCTGATCGCGATTGGCATAAACAGGCGGCAGCGATGGGTCGTATTCTTCTACAAAGCGGATATTCCGCGCAAAACCATTGCGCGCCAATGTCTTCACATGATCCAGTACCGAATAAATATTGACTGCCGTACGTTCAATCGGACGCTCATCCGAAAACACTTCCATCCGATCAACAAGCTTCACAATCCGATCAGTTTCATCAGTGATCAGCCGTGCCAATGCGCGATCTTCATCGCCAACAACCTGTTCAAGCAATTGTGCGGCACCGCGAATACCGGAAAGCGGATTCTTGATTTCATGCGCAAGCATAGAAGCCAAGCCCGTCACCGAACGCGCAGCGCCACGATGGGTCATCTGGCGGTCGATCTTCTCCGCCATGGTCTTTTCTTTAAACAGAATAACCACAGCACCCGGCGTTTCGATAACCGGTGCTACATAGAGATCGACAATGCGTTCGGCACCAAGTTTCGGCGACGAAATATCGACGCGATATTCATTGACCGGAACCTGAGCCGTGCGAACCTGATCGACCAGAGCCAGCAATGGACTGCCAAAAGGCAGAAACGATTCAAGACGATTGCGCGCCAGAATAGACGAGCCAGATCGGAAAAACTGCTCCGCATCCATATTGGCATAAACTATGTGATTATCGGCACTCACCATAATCACAGGCTGATTGATGGCATCCAGAATGATTGCTGGAATGCCGCTCGCTTCACTTCTAACGCCCATCATGCGACCTTTCTGTCTGCATCACGCAGAAAAACGCGGGTTAGCGCCGCGATAACCGCTTCGGGATCAGTGAGTGTCATGATTTCAGCCTTATCTGCCTGCGAGAATGCTTCACCCGTATGACGATCCAGATACCAGCCGAGATGTTTTCTCGAGTGGCGGATACCTGTCTTGCTGCCATAGTGGTCGAGCATACCTTCGTAATGTCTTATAATATAAGAAAGAATGCCATCAGCTGTACGCGGTGCGAAATCACTGCCTGCGATCAGGCCTGCAAGCCACGGCTGACCATAGGAAGCACGACCAACCATCACGGCGTCAGCACCAGAGCGGCGCAACAATTCTTCCGCATCCTCGCGTGACGACACATCCCCATTGGCAACCAATGGAATCTTCACGACATCACGCACCGCATGAATGGCATCCCAGTCGGCTGTGCCTTCATAAAACTGGCAGCGCGTGCGGCCATGTACCGTCACCATCGCAATGCCGGCATCTTCGGCGCGTTTAGCTAATTCAGGCGCGTTGATGCTATTCTCATCCCAGCCAAGACGCATTTTAAGCGTAACCGGCACTTTGACAGCATTTACCGTTGCCTCAACCAACGTCATCGCATGATCGAGATCGCGCATCAGCGCTGAACCAGAATAGCCGCCCGTCACCTTCTTGGCAGGACAGCCCATGTTGATATCGATAATATCAGCGCCCTCGCTTTCGGCGATGATGGCTGCTTCGCCCATCCAATGCGCTTCGCGGCCTGCAAGCTGCACGACATGCGTGCCAAGCCCTTCACCGGACAGTCGCAACATGCTTTCCTTATGACGATTGCAAAGCTCGGCACTCGCCACCATTTCCGAAACAACCATGCCAGCACCAGCTTCGGCAGCGCGCTTGCGAAATGGAAGGTCGGAAACACCTGACATAGGAGCTAGAAAAACGCGGTTTGGAACCACCACGTTACGTATGCTTAAAGGCTGTTCAAGATTGGCGACCAAAATATGCTCATTTGATGTGCATGATGCAATTAGCACACAGTTTAATCATTTGATGCATTGAACGCAAGGAAAAGCGCGTGCGGATAATGATAAATTGATTGCGGTATGGCAATTATTTGCGCAAGGCGTTATTCGGCAAATAGCAATTTGAATCTCTGACAAAGGCAACCGATATTTTACGGGCAGCAGCAGTCATCGTAGCCGCGGGACGTGGTGAACGTGCAGGACAAAGCACCGAAGGTCCGAAGCAATATCGGCGGATCGGCGGCGAAGCTGTGCTTTCACGCACGCTGAGAGCTTTTGCGCAGTGTCCTGAGATTGTTGAGATTATCGTTGTCATCCATGCCGATGATACAGCTTTGTATGATAAAGCTATTACCGACCATTATGAAAATGTGCACGTCGTCACCGGCGGTCCGACACGGCAGGAATCCACCCGACTTGGATTGCTGGCGCTTAACACAGACGCTCCTGACTACGTGCTTATCCATGATGGTGTACGCCCATTCATCGAACAGGATTTGCTTGCCCGTATATTCGACAATCTGACACCGCAGGAAGGCGTGCTGCCCGCCCTTGCCGTGTCCGACACGCTGAAACAGTCAGCCAGTGACGGTACAGTCAAAATGACGGTTCCGCGCGCAGGTCTTTTTGCAGCGCAAACACCGCAGGCTTTTCCTTTCGCACCAATCCTCGATGCACACGAAAAAGCATATCTCAGCGGCCGTTCGGATTTTACCGACGATGCATCGATTGCAGAAGCCTATGGACTGGCGGTGCAAATCATCGAGGGTTCAGCAGACAATACCAAACTGACATGGGCCAAAGATATCGAAATGGCCGACAAACGTTTGAGGCATGGCATGACTTCTTTTCCAGATATTCGCACCGGCAATGGGTATGACGTTCACAGCTTTGAGCCAGGCGATCACGTCACACTTTGCGGCGTCGCCATTCCGCACAATAAAAAGCTTAACGGTCATTCCGATGCTGACGTGGCCCTCCACGCACTGACCGATGCCCTGCTTGCCACACGCGGCGCAGGAGATATTGGCACACATTTCCCGCCATCCGATCCCCAGTGGAAGGGTGCTGCATCGCATATCTTCGTTGAACATGCGGTCAAGATAGTGCGCGAAGCCGGTGGTCGTATCGCCAATGCGGATGTGACGATCATTGCGGAGGAACCTAAGATCGGGCCGCATCGTCCGGCAATGACGGAAGCCATGGCCAATATGATCGGCATTTCGCAAGACCGCGTGTCAGTCAAAGCCACCACCAACGAAAGAATGGGCTTTGTCGGTCGTGGCGAAGGCATTGCTGCTATTGTGACTGCAACCGTGATCTATCCCGGTGAGGTTCCTGAATGACACTCGTTGCCGAAGCTCAAGCCATCAACGTCCTGAATGCATGTCGCCAACACAGCATCATGATTGTGACGGCAGAATCCTGCACAGGTGGGCTGATCGCGGCAGCACTCACCGATATTGCTGGTTCCTCGGATGTGGTGGATCGCGGCTTTGTCACCTATTCCAACGAAGCCAAGAATGAGATGATCGGCGTTCCGATGGAACTGATCATCCAAGTGGGTGCAGTGTCCAAAGAAGTGGCGATAGCCATGGCAGAAGGTGCACTTGCCAACTCACGCGCAGCCATCAGCATTGCCGTAACCGGCATTGCCGGTCCGGGCGGCGGATCGGCTGAAAAGCCAGTCGGCCTTGTGCATATCGCCAGTGCGCGCAAAGGTTTTGCCACGATGCACAAAGAATGCCGCTTTGGTGAAAAATCACGCGACAATATACGCCATGAGACCGTGCTTTCAGCGTTAGCACTGGTTCTTGAAGCGCTTAGCCCCGATTAAGCAATGCCATAAATATCGTCGGAGCGCTTTTCAAAGGCTTCCGAGAACTTACGGAAAGCCAGATCAAACATCGACCCCATCAGCATTCCAAGCATTTTGCTCTTGAATTCATAATCGATGAAAAACTCGACATCGCATTCATAACCATCGTTAACCGGCTTAAAAGTCCAGCGATTGTCGAGATAGCGGAATGGGCCATCGACATATTTCACGTCGATGACGTTTTCTTCTGGCTTCAGAAGCACCTGACTGGTGAATGTCTCGCGGATCAACTTATAGCCAACCGTCATGTCAGCGACTAGCAGTGTCTTGCCGTCCCGTTCTTTGCGCGAGCGTATCGATAGTGCTTCGCACATCGGCAGGAATTGTGGATATTTTTCCACGTCCGACACCAGGGCAAACATCTGGTCTGCCCTGTGATGAACGCGTCTGACATTAGTAAATTGCGGCATGCGAGTTTAAGCCTGTGCTGCGACCTGCGCTTCACGCGCAGCCTTGAGCTTTGCAAAATCATCACCGGCATGGTGCGATGAACGCGTCAGCGGGCTGGATGCAACCAGAGCAAAGCCCTTCGTACGACCGATTGTCTCAAACGACTTGAATTCGTCAGGCGTGACAAAACGGACAACTGGATGGTGTTTGCGGGTTGGCTGGAGATATTGACCGATGGTCATGAAATCCACGTCAGCCGAACGAAGATCGTCCATAAGCTGCAAAATTTCATTCCGCTCTTCACCAAAGCCGACCATGATGCCGGATTTTGTAAAGATCGTCGGATCAAGTTCCTTCACGCGCTGCAGCAGGCGGATGGAATGGAAATAGCGCGCACCCGGACGAACCTTGAGATATTTCGACGGAACGGTTTCCAGATTGTGATTGAACACATCAGGACGCGCCTTAACAACGATCTCTAGCGCGCCTTCCTTGCGAAGGAAGTCTGGCGTCAGAATTTCAATCGTCGTCTTTGGCGTTGCCTGACGGATAGCGCGAATAACGTCAGCAAAATGCTGTGCGCCGCCATCAGCGAGATCATCACGATCAACTGAGGTGATAACGACGTGGGTCAGGCCCATCTGCTTGATCGCACGTGCAACACTTTCCGGTTCATTCGGATCGAGAGCTTTCGGAATACCGGTCGAAACGTTGCAGAAAGCACAAGCACGGGTGCAGATTTCACCCATGATCATGAATGTCGCGTGCTTCTTTTCCCAGCACTCGCCAATATTCGGGCAGCCAGCTTCTTCGCAAACGGTAACGAGCTTGTTCGAGCGGACGATCTCACGCGTTTCATTATAGCCACGCGAAACGGGAGCCTTAACGCGGATCCACTCCGGCTTTTTCAGGATTTCATTATCCGGACGATGTGCCTTCTCCGGATGACGAAGACGTCTCTGGTTCACCGTGTCGAGAACTGTAACCATGCTGTTTCCTGCCTATCCGAAGTTTTCACAAACTTGAAACACTTCTAAATTGGGTCCGGTTCGTAGTCTTTGGCCTGTACTCTGTCAACTTGGCACGCCCAAAGACAACGTCAATATGCTGCGGCTTACCGTCTCGCCGCCATTCCTAATGCCCTGAAAACCAGTGCCCAGATAAGGCCAAACAATAGCCCGCCTAATCCAAGGGCAAAAGCCAGTGTCCAGACGCCATACCAGCCAGCAATCGCCATTCCATTGACCGATATGGTGTTTCCGCCGATCAGGCTCAAGCTTCCGGCCATAAAGCCGAGCGCAAGACCGCCGACGGTACACCATTTAATCATGGGCCATGCGGCACGCCGCCATGGCCCTCCATTATCGATCAGCGGAATGTCGCTACTCCTAGTTTAAGCGTTCAACACACGGCCATAGGCATCAAGAACGCTTTCCTTCATCATTTCGGAAAGGGTCGGATGCGGGAAGACCGAATGCATCAGTTCTTCTTCAGTCGTTTCAAGGTTCATCGCAACGACAAAGCCCTGAATAAGTTCGGTAACTTCTGCGCCAACCATGTGTGCACCGAGCAACTGTCCGGTCTTCTTGTCAAAGATCGTCTTGACCAGACCCTGATCTTCACCAAGCGCAATGGCCTTGCCATTTGCCGAGAAGGAATAACGACCGACACGAATGTCAAAGCCCTGTTCCTTAGCCTTAGCTTCAGTCAGGCCGACAGAAGCAACCTGTGGATTGCAATAGGTGCAGCCCGGGATCATCCCCTTATCGAGCGAATGGACATTTGGCAGACCGGCGATCTTTTCAACGCAGATCGTGCCTTCATGCTCAGCCTTGTGGGCAAGCATCGGAGGACCAGCAACGTCACCGATAGCATAAATGCCTTCAACATTGGTCTTGCCATAGCCGTCGATTACAACGCAGCCACGGTCTGTCTTCACGCCAAGCGCTTCAAGCCCAAGGTTTTCAATGTTGCCCTGAACGCCAACCGCCGAAATCAGGCGATCAACGGTCAGCTTTTCAACCTTGCCGTCCTTGGTTTCAATGTGAGCAGTGACAGAGTCCGTGCCCTTCTCAACCTTGGTAACCTTGGCTTCAGTGATGATCTTGAGGCCGAGCTTTTCCAGACGCTTGCGTGCGAAAGTGGAAATTTCCACGTCTTCAACTGGCATGATGTTTGGCATCAGTTCAACAACCGTCACGTCAACGCCCATGGCATTGTAGAAGGATGCAAATTCAATACCTATAGCACCGGAGCCCATGACAACCATCGACTTTGGCAGCGCCTGTGGAACCATGGCTTCGAAATAGGTCCAAATCAGCTTACCATCCGGCTCAATGCCCGGCAGCGAACGCGGACGTGCGCCGGTCGCAACGATCACATGCTTGGCCTTGTAGCTGCCCTCACCCAGAACGCCCTTCGGCACTGGGTTTTGCGGCAACATTGGCTGCTTCGATGATTTACCGACCGAAATCTCAGCTGGCGTGTTGCCGGAAGCGCCTTTAACGAGCTTGGCTTCGCCCCAGATCACGTCGATCTTGTTCTTCTTCATCAGGTAGGCAACGCCGCCATTAAGGCGTGCCGACACACCACGCGAACGCGCAACAACCGCATCCACATCAGCTGTGATCGAGCCTTCAAGCTTGAGGCCGTAATCCTTGGCATGTTCGCCCAGATGCAGCACTTCCGCCGAACGCAGCAGCGCCTTGGTGGGAATACAACCCCAGTTGAGGCAAATACCGCCCAGATGCTCGCGCTCGACAATCGCGGTCTTAAGACCAAGCTGCGCTGCGCGGATAGCGGTGACATAACCGCCCGGTCCCGATCCGATGATAATAACGTCGTAGATGTCGGCCATAGTTTCCTGCCCTTAAAACATCGCAAATACGGGAAACGGCATCTTACGCATTTTCTTGCGGCGCGCATTCCCGAATTGCCGACTTTCTGTCGGCTTACAAATAGGAAACGCCGCATGTGTTCTCCACACGCGGCGTATAACCATATCAGACCAGCATACCCATCGGGTTTTCGATGTGACGCTTGAAGGCCTGTGCAAGTTCAGCGGCCAGCGCACCATCGACAGCGCGGTGATCAGTGGAGAGCGTGACAGACATAACCGTCGCAACTTTCACTTCACCGTTCTTGACCACTGCACGCTGTTCACCGGCACCAATTGCGAAGATCGTCGCATGTGGCGGGTTGATGATCGCTGCAAAGTCCTTCACGCCGAACATGCCAAGGTTGGACACGGAGGTCGAACCACCCTGATATTCATCAGGCTTGAGCTTGCGATCACGCGCACGCTTGGCAAGATCCTTCATTTCATTGGAGATGGCGGACAGCGTTTTCGATTCCGACTGACGCACGATTGGCGTAATCAGACCGCCCGGGATGGAGACAGCAACGCCGACATCCGCACGCTTGTGCTTGACCATGCCGCCTTCTGTCCAGGAGACATTGGCTTCAGGAATGTCACGCAGCGCAAGAGCAACAGCCTTGATCACCAGATCGTTGACAGAAAGCTTGTAGGCCGGAACCTCGCCCTTCTCTGTCTTTGTCAGTGGTGCAGCCGAATTGATCTGCGAACGCAGAGCCAGAAGCGCATCGAGTTCGCAATCGATCGTCAGATAGAAATGCGGAACAGTCTGCTTCGATTCAACCAGACGGCGGGCAATGGTCTTGCGCATACCGTCGTGAGGAACGATTTCGTATGTGCCTTCTTCAAAGAGCTTGAGGATGGCATCATCCGACTGAGGCTTCGGAGCCGATACAGCTGCCTGTGGTGCAGCCGCTGCTGCTTTTGTACCGCCCGACTTGATTGCAGCTTCAACGTCACGCTGAACGACACGGCCATGAGGACCTGTGCCTTTTACAGCGGAAACATCAACGCCCGCATCCTTAGCGATGCGACGAGCAAGTGGTGACGCGAAAACGCGATCTCCCTTGTTCTCGGCGCCACTATTAGCAGCAGGAGCAGCCGCTGGAGCTTCAGCCTTTACAGGAGCCGGGGCTGCTGCGGGTGCAGCTTCCTTCTTTGGCTCTTCCTTAGGCGTTTCAGCCTTGGCTTCCGCCTTTGGTGCAGGAGCAGCGTCGCCGCCTTTAGCTGCTTCTGCGACATCCTCGCCGTCTTCGGCGAGGATTGCGATCAGCGCGTTGACCTTGACGCCTTCGGTTCCGGCAGGAACGACGAGCTTGGCAACAACACCTTCATCGACAGCTTCGACTTCCATCGTCGCTTTGTCGGTTTCGATCTCAGCGATCACATCGCCGGATGTAACCTTGTCGCCTTCTTTAACCAGCCACTTGGAAAGATTGCCTTCTTCCATGGTTGGTGAAAGTGCTGGCATGGTGATTTTAATCGGCATGTCCAGTAACTCCTCAGGCGGTGTAGGTCACGGCTTTCACCGCTTCCACCACTTCAGCTACAGTCGGCAGAGCCAGCTTTTCGAGGTTGGCCGCATATGGCATCGGCACGTCCTTGCCAGCGATCGTCAGGATCGGCGCATCGAGATAATCGAAGGCCTGCTGCATGACGCGGGTGGCAATTTCAGTACCAACGGAAGACTGTGGATAGCCTTCTTCAACGGTGACGAGGCGGCCAGTCTTCTTGACCGATTCAACGACCGTTGGAATATCCATTGGGCGGATGGTGCGCAGATCGATGATTTCGACATCGATGCCCTGTGCAGCCAGTTCCTCCGCAGCCTTGACCGCATAGGTCATGCCGATACCGAACGAAACGATAGTCGCATCCTTGCCCTGCTTGTGAATGCGGGCCTTGCCGATTGGCAGAACGAAATCGTCAAGCTTCGGCACATCGAAATGATGACCGTAAAGAATTTCGTTTTCAAGGAAGATGACCGGATTTGGATCGCGGATAGCAGCCTTGAGAAGACCCTTCGCATCGGCAGCCGAGTAAGGCATGACGACCTTGAGGCCAGGAATCTGGCTGTACCATGCAGCATAGCACTGGGAGTGCTGAGCAGCAACGCGAGCAGCAGCGCCGGAAGGACCACGGAACACCATCGGCGCGCCCATCTGGCCACCCGACATGTAAAGTGTTTTTGCAGCCGAATTGATAATCTGGTCAATCGCCTGCATGGCGAAGTTAAACGTCATGAATTCGACGATTGGCTTCAGGCCAGCCATAGCAGCACCAACGCCAACACCGGCAAAACCATGCTCGGTGATCGGGGTGTCGACAACGCGGCGCGGGCCGAATTCGTCCAGAAGACCCTGCGTGATCTTGTAAGCACCCTGATATTCGGCAACTTCTTCACCCATGATGAAGACATTGTCGTCGCGGCGCATTTCTTCAGCCATGGCATCGCGCAGTGCTTCACGCACCGTCATCGAAACCATTTCTGTACCGGCTGGAATGTCTGGATCGGAAGCAACTTCAACTTTCGGAGCAGCAGGCACGCTATCCGCCTTCTTTTCTTCAGCCTTTGGCGCTTCTTTTGCTTCTTCTTTCGGTGCTTCAGCTTTTGCAGCAGGAGCAGAACCGATGTCGGACGCGCTTTCGCCGTCACCGAGCAGGATTGCGATTGGCGTATTTACTTTTACGCCTTCCGAACCTTCTTCGATCAACAGCTTGCCGATTGTGCCTTCATCGACGGCTTCAACTTCCATCGTCGCCTTATCGGTTTCGATTTCAGCGATCACGTCACCAGACGTAACCTTGTCGCCTTCTTTTTTCAGCCACTTGGACAGTTTGCCTTCTTCCATCGTCGGGGAAAGGGCAGGCATGAGAATTTCTACGGGCATGAAAATACCTTTCCTGAATTAGAGCAGAATATCCGTGTAAAGCTCGGAAACATCCGGCTCTGGATCGTTTTGAGCAAAATCGGCCGAATCAGCGACGATGTCGCGGACTTCCTTGTCGATTTCTTTCAGCTCTTCTTCAGTGGCCCAGTTATTTTCGATCAGGCGCAGTTTGACCTGTTCAATCGGGTCGTGCTCGGAGCGCATCTTCTGCACTTCGTCCTTCGAGCGATACTTCGCAGGATCGGACATGGAGTGACCGCGATAACGATAGGTTTCCATTTCGAGAATCAATGGACCCTTGCCCGAACGTGCCCAATCGGCAGCAAATTCAGCAGCAGCCGCGACAGCACGAACATCCATGCCGTCAACCTTGATGCCCGGAACGTTGAACGAAACACCGCGCTTGGAGAAATCTGTTTCAGCGGAAGAACGCGAAACCGATGTACCCATTGCATAGCGGTTGTTTTCGATCACGTAGATCACCGGAAGCTTCCACAGCGATGCCATGTTGAAAGCTTCATAGACCTGGCCCTGATTGGCAGCGCCGTCACCGAAATAGGTGACAGAGATATTGTCATTGCCGCGATATTTGTTCGCAAAGGCGAGACCAGTGCCGAGAGGAACCTGAGCGCCGACGATACCATGACCGCCGTAAAAGCCCTTTTCCTTCGAGAACATGTGCATGGAACCGCCCTTGCCCTTGGAGTAACCTCCACGGCGGCCGGTAAGTTCAGCCATAACGCCACGTGCTTCCATGCCGGTTGCCAGCATGTGACCATGGTCACGATAGGAAGTGATGATCTGATCACCTTCCTTGAGCGCTGTCTGCATACCGACGACAACAGCTTCCTGACCGATATAAAGGTGACAGAAGCCACCGATGAAGCCCATACCGTAAAGCTGTCCGGCCTTTTCTTCGAAACGGCGGATCAAAAGCATTTCACGGTAAGCACTCAGTTCCTGCTCTTTATTAAACTTTGCAGGCGCTGGCGTCTTGGGGGTGGTGACAGAAGACGTCTGCGTTTTTCCAGCAGGCGCCTTATTAGCCCTCGGTGCCATATCTCGCTCCCTATAGCATGCACCCAAAATCAGAGGTGATTTTGAAAGCAACATGCGACGATTCAAATTATCAGAGCACCTTTCACGCACACGAAGGACGCGCGGCGCTCTACGATTGTCGTTCTATTGTGACGTTATACGGGCAATTTACAAGATACAATATGCACGCAAAGCATAGCTGCTATGCCGCCAAGCCTTTAAAAACATATCACAAAAAGACAATTAACCTGAATTTGGTTAATTAGACCGATCTTCGCGAGAAATGATTATCGTCATTTCGTCGGAATGGGAGAGATTAAGCGCCCTGCGAGCCTGCTCGTCAAGCATGTCCTTTTCAATCGAACCATCGCGCAGAAGCGTGACTCGCTTCTCAAGTGCGGCTCTGTCGGCAGTCACTTGTGCAAGCTGTTCGGTCAGCAGGCTTTTCTGCTGTTCCAGCTGGAGACGAGAATAAAGACCAAATTCGCCATGATAAGCGTGAAAACCGAAATAGCTCAGAAACGCAGCTGTCAAAACAGGCAGCACAAAACGGCCACGAATAGATTTACGTTTCTGCTTGGTCCACATTTCGGCTTCCTTCCCGGACACTCACGAGGGCTTCGATGCTGATTTGAAGCCGTCAATCCGATTTCCACCATAAAACATAATTCTGCTTAACAGAGCTTTACCGCAACGCGATGACAGAGGCTCCAGCGATAGATTTTTTGAATCCGTCCCGCGAAGTGATAGGAATGGCGACGAGAGCCGCCATCCCATAATTAAACTTTGCACCGATCAGACATCAACAATCGTCGAAAACCCGCCCATAATCATACGCTTACCGTCAAAGGGCATGGTTTCACCCATGTCCTTCATGCGTGGGTCGCTCATCATTTTCTCATTGGCTGCATCACGTGTTGCTTTGTCAGGATATTCAAACCACGAGAAGACCACCTCTTCATCGTCTTTCGCCTGAACAGCATGACGAAAATCCGTGACCTTGCCATCGGGCACGTCATCACCCCAGGCTTCGACCATGCGCGTTACGCCAAACTCTTTGAACAATCCCGCAGCCTTAGCCGCATGTTGCCGATAGACCTCTTTATTGGCCTTCGGAACCGCAACGACAAATCCTTCTATGTAAGCCATTTTTCTCTCCCAATTGTTTGCCCTCCACCAAGTGATAATATTTTTCTTATTATTCGCCTGAGGCACAGGAAATTAGAAATAGGTTGCGAGTGAGCGAAAGCAATAGCGCCATCAGACCCCCACCAATATTCAAAATGGCCAATTTATATTTTAAATAAAAATCAACAATAACTCAGTAAAAATGAAATATTTCTAATAATTACATAGGTCCATAAATCATGAATGAGAAAATAGTAAAAAGAATAGCATGCATTGTTATGGCATTATTCCCTGCTTTGTGGGGTTTATTCAGTTTTTTGAATAATACTGCGGATTTCTCAGGCACTGCGCAACACGCGGTCGCACCACTTTTGTCAATGACTGACACATACGGAAACCCGGCTTTAACCTGGCGCGCCATTACAGTAAGTTGGGCGCCTTACGTCGGGCTTGCTGGAATTACAGCGATGGAAACGCTGGCAGGTATCCTCGCCACAATCGGCGTGATCAAGATGATCACAAACATCGGAAAAGACTACACTGCTTTCTCCAACGGCAAAGCATGGGCGATGCTCGGGGCCCTGTGCGCTATCGCAGTCTGGGGGCTTGGCTTCATGGTCGTTGCAGGTGATTGGTTCATGGCATGGCAAGCCAAGGAAAACCCGCTCAATACCCAATTAGGGGCCCTACTATACGCTCTACCGAGCATGATGGCCGTTGTGATTTTAATACTTCACAAAGAGGAAGCATGAAGGCAATAAAAAACGGCGGCCTTTAAGCCGCCGTCTTTCATTTAAATAGCCGCATCAGAAGTCTTAGAGGAACTTCAGAGCGCTGCGGCCTGCATAGCGAGCCTGCTTGCCAAGTTCTTCTTCGATGCGGATGAGCTGGTTGTACTTTGCAGTACGGTCCGAGCGCGCCAACGAACCGGTCTTGATCTGACCGCAGTTGGTTGCAACTGCGAGATCGGCAATGGTCGAATCTTCTGTTTCGCCCGAACGGTGCGACATGACAGAAGTATAACCAGCCTTATGAGCAGTTTCGACAGCATCGAGCGTTTCGCTGAGCGAACCAATCTGGTTGACCTTGACGAGGATCGAGTTGGCAACGCCCATCTTGATACCATCGCGCAGACGTGCCGAGTTGGTTACGAACAGATCGTCACCAACGAGCTGGCACTTGTCGCCTATAAGGTCGGTCAGGTATTTCCAGCCTTCCCAGTCGTCTTCAGCCATACCGTCTTCAATCGACACGATTGGGTAATCAGCAGCCAGCTTTGCGAGATACTCAGCCTGCGCCTTTGGATCGCGGGTCTTGTTTTCGCCTTCATAGACGTAGTTACCGTCCTTGAAGAATTCAGTTGCCGCGCAATCAAGACCGATTGCAATGTCTACACCTGGCTTGAAGCCAGCTTTTTCGATCGATTCAACAACGAAATCGAGCGCTGCTTCTGCACTCAGCAGATTTGGCGCAAAGCCACCTTCATCACCAACATTGGTGTTGTGGCCAGCATCTTTCAAACGCTTCTTGAGCGTGTGGAAAACTTCCGCACCATAACGAACTGCTTCGCGGAACGACGGAGCGCCGACCGGAATGATCATGAATTCCTGAAAATCGATTGGATTGTCAGCATGTGCGCCGCCATTGATGATGTTCATCATTGGAACTGGCAGAACATGGGCATTAGCACCGCCAACATAGCGGTAGAGTGGCAGGCCAGCAGCCTGTGCCGCAGCCTTGGCAACAGCAAGCGAAACGCCGAGAATTGCGTTGGCGCCAAGGTTGCCTTTGTTTGGTGTGCCGTCAAGTTCGATCAGAGTCTGATCGATGAGCAGCTGGTTTTCAGCATCAAGACCAGCGATTGCATCAAAAATCTTGCCATTGACTGCTTCAACAGCCTTTTCAACGCCCTTGCCGAGATAGCGGCTGCCGCCGTCGCGAAGCTCTACAGCTTCATGCGCGCCAGTCGATGCGCCCGATGGAACAGCGGCGCGGCCAAAAGAGCCGTCTTCGAGGTAAACGTCGACTTCGACGGTTGGGTTACCGCGGCTGTCGAGAATTTCGCGACCAACGATGTCGATGATTGCAGTCATAGGGGCAAGTCCTTCCCTGTAGGTAGCCCAGCTTTGTTGCAAGGCACATTGAAGAATTTCAATTTCAGGTCTTCATTACAGACATTTAAGGCGGAGGAAAATCCCCCGCCTGTGAATTCTTGATGAATTTTAAATCGATTTAGCAATCTTATCGAATGCCATGAGCTTCTCAAGCAGTGCAGGCATTTTATCGATAGGCACCATGTTCGGGCCATCGGACGGTGCATTGTCGGGATCCTGATGGGTTTCAATGAACACACCAGCCACACCAACAGCCACGGCAGCGCTTGCAAGGGTTTCAACAAACTCGCGCTGACCACCCGAAGAGCCACCCTGCCCGCCCGGCTGCTGCACAGAGTGAGTCGCATCAAAAATCACTGGCGAACCGAAACCAGCCATGATCGGCAGCGAACGCATGTCAGAAACAAGCGTGTTGTAGCCAAAGGATGCACCGCGCTCTGTAGCCATGACATTTGGATTGCCATTTTCGGTGATCTTCGCCAGCACGTTCTTCATGTCCCAAGGTGCCAGAAACTGGCCCTTCTTCACGTTGATCGCGCGGCCAGTCTTGGCAGCTGCAACCAGAAGATCAGTCTGACGGCAAAGAAATGCCGGAATTTGCAGAACGTCGACAACTTCAGCAACTTCCGCACACTGATGTTCATTGTGAATGTCTGTCAGCACCGGAAAGCCAAATTCTTTCTTTAGGTCCGAAAAGACTTCCAAGGCCTTTTCCAAACCAATGCCGCGCTGTGCGCTGAGCGACGTGCGGTTAGCCTTGTCAAAGCTCGACTTATAAACAAGGCCGATGCCAAGCTTGCTGGTAATTTCAACCAGACGGCCAGCCATCTCAAAAGCATGTTCCCGTGTTTCCATCTGGCAGGGACCGGCAATCAATGCCAGCGGCGCAGTGTTTGAGAACGTTACATTACCGATTTTTACGGCAGGATTGGCGGTCGTCATGATTTGGAACCTTCAAATATTACAAGTGCCTCAGAGGCATCTTATCTGGCGTGCGAATTGAACGAAAACAAGGCGTGGGTAATTGGCGCAGAAATGAAACGCGCCCCAACAAGCATGTCTACAAAAAGTGGGAACCGGTTTTTGGATAAAGACATGCCAAAAACAAAGGCGTACCTCGCGTAAAGTAAAACGCGCCCCAGAAGGGCGCGTAAGAGTTTTAAACCAGTCTTCCCTGCTCCATCGCAGCTGCGATGAAGGAGGCGAAGAGTGGGTGCGGTTCAAATGGGCGCGATTTCAGTTCCGGATGGTACTGAACGCCGATGAACCAAGGATGATCGGCATATTCGACTGTTTCCGGCAGAACACCGTCCGGCGACATGCCTGAGAAGATCAGACCGCTTTCTTCCAGACGATCCTTATAGTCAACATTCACCTCATAACGGTGACGATGACGTTCGGAAATCTCAGTCGAACCGTAAATGTCAGCAATACGCGTTCCAGCCTTAAGCGTGGAATCATATGCACCAAGACGCATCGTTCCGCCGAGATCACCAGACTTGGTGCGCTTTTCGAGCATATTGCCCTTAAGCCACTCAGTCATCAGACCAACAACTGGTTCCTTGGTCGGACCAAACTCGGTCGAAGATGCATTCTCGATACCAGCGAGATTACGCGCAGCTTCAAGACATGCCATCTGCATGCCGAAGCAAATGCCGAAATAAGGTACCTTATGTTCGCGAGCGAACTTAGCCGCAAGAATCTTGCCTTCCGCACCGCGCTCACCAAAGCCGCCCGGCACCAGAATGCCATGAACCTTTTCGAGATATGGCGAAGGATCCTCGCTTTCAAAGACTTCCGCTTCGATCCAGTCGAGATTGACCTTCACCTTGTTGGCGATGCCGCCATGCTGAAGCGCTTCGATCAGCGACTTATAGGCGTCTTTCAGCTCAGTATATTTGCCGACAACGGCAATCGTAACTTCGCCTTCAGGATTGTGAAGAAGGTCAGAAATGCCTTCCCAGCGCTCCATACGTGGCTTCGGTGCAGGTTCAATGCCGAATGCTGCAAGCACTTCGTTGTCGAGACCTTCTTTATGATAGGCAATCGGCACATCATAAATGGTCGAGACGTCGAGCGCCTGAATAACTGCACTTTCACGCACATTACAGAACAGCGAAAGCTTGCGGCGTTCAGAAGGCGGGATCTCACGATCCGCACGCACCAGAAGAATATCCGGAGCAATACCGATTGAGCGCAGTTCCTTGACCGAATGCTGTGTGGGCTTGGTCTTAAGTTCACCTGCCGCAGGAATATACGGCATCAATGTCAAATGGATATAGACCGCGCTGTTGCGTGGCAGTTCGTTGCCGAGCTGGCGAATCGCTTCGAGGAACGGCATAGCTTCGATATCGCCAACCGTGCCGCCGATTTCGCACAACACGAAATCATAGTCGTCATTGCCTTCAAGGATGAAGTTTTTGATTTCATCCGTAACGTGAGGAATGACCTGTACCGTCGCACCGAGATAATCGCCGCGGCGTTCTTTTTCGATTATGTTGCGGTAGATACGACCGGTGGTGATGTTATCCCGCTGATTTGCAGGACGACCGGTGAACCGCTCGTAATGGCCCAGATCAAGGTCTGTTTCGGCACCATCGTCAGTGACGAACACCTCACCATGCTGGTAAGGCGACATCGTGCCGGGGTCGACGTTCAGATAAGGGTCGAGTTTACGGATACGCACGCGGTAACCACGTGCCTGAAGGAGTGCAGCCAATGCTGCTGCGGCAATGCCTTTTCCGAGGGAAGAAACCACGCCGCCTGTGATGAATACATATCGCGCCATGGGCTTATGTCGTTAGACCCTTCTGATTGATTCCGCCACTAAAAAAATGGGAATCAATGTTTTTTCCATCAAAATCACGCCCGAACTGCATTGCATGCGAGAAAATCGGACGCTTCCACCAAGTTACTTCTGTTTGTAGCATGTAGCTTGAATTGTTACATGCGCACGAAAAAAGGCCGGGAAAATCCCGGCCTTTCGGGTAGTTTATAGCAAAATCAGAGAACGACGACTTTTGCGCCCATACCAACGCGGTCATAGAGATCCATGACGTCTTCGTTGGTCATGCGGAAACAACCGTTGGAAGCAGGGCTTCCGATTGTCCATGGCTGAGTCGTGCCGTGAATGCGGATGTATGTGTCTTTGTTACCCTGAAACAGGTACATGGCGCGCGAACCCAGTGGGTTGCCCGGACCGCCATCCATGCCGTTCTTATAACGACCATACTGTGCTGGATTGCGCTCGATCATTTCCTTGGTCGGGATCCAGCGTGGCCATTCGCGCTTGGCGTTGACAGTAGCCGTTCCCTTGAATTCAAGACCGACTTTACCAACGGCGATACCGTAGCGGCGTGCGCTGCCCGAGCTTTCAACGAGGTACAGGAAATATTTCGACGGATCGATCACGATTGTTCCTGGCTCGTAGCCAGTGAACGAAACGGTCTGAGCCTGATAACGTGGATCGATGTTGTAGCGATTAAGGCCAACCTTCTTCGCAGCACCTGCATTAGAAGCGCTTTTCTTTTTCTTCTTGGCAGGCTTTGCGGTTGTATCGCTTGCCACTGCCACCTGCTGAACAGCAGTCGCGGCAGCGTCAAGCTCAGCTTCTGCACCAGCAGCACCAGCGGCAAAGCTCTGGCCTGAAAGACCGATGCAGAGGCTTGCAATGCCAGCCATCAAAATAAAACGTGAAGACATGATCAGTTCCCGAAACCAGACGTAAGCGGAAAATACCCGTCGCAACATTGCGTTCAGGTTTTGCAACTCAATACGTTAATCAGCAGAATTACTCAATTATCCGGAAGGTCAATACATCACGATTCGATGATCGCTATTGCCCGTGTGCAACACTTTTGATGTTCATGACGAATTAAAAAGGCCGGTCTGAATAACAGACCGGCCTTTGCTAAAAATCCGAAAAATCAGATAATCTTACTGTGAGCTTGGAACCTGCGGTGCCTGTGGCTGCGTGCTTTCTGGCTGTGCAGGAGCTGGAGCCTCACCCGAAGCAGGTGTTTCAGCTTCGTTGGTGCGCGAAGATTCGCCACCGAGCTGATTAAGGATGCCGCCGCCTGTACCAGTTCCACCAGCAGGTGCATTTTGCGTGCTACCAGCGGCCGGGATACGGTTGAGAATGTCGGTCGGCTTTTCGCCATAACGCGCCATGATTCCGAGAGCCAGCGAAGTAATGAAAAAGCCAATCGCGAGAATAGCTGTTGTACGGGTCAGCGCATTCGCCGCGCCGCGAGCCGTCATAAAGCCCGAACCACCGCCGATACCAAGGCCACCGCCTTCGGAACGCTGGATGAGCACAACGCCAACAAGCGCCAAAACGATCAACAAATGAATGACAATGACTATGGTCTGCATAGGTTAAGGTCTTTATATCTCTGGACTTATGCTCAACCGAAACAGCACTAAAACATGCGCCCGGTTAGCGATGATACAAATAGATAGAGCGGCTCTTTACACGCTATTGCGTCATAAACCAAGCCCCGCGCCCGATATTGATTAAAGGACGCAATCACTTGTCACAAATTGCGATAGGTTTCGCATATGGCGAGGAAGTCTGTTGCTTTCAAGCTGGCACCGCCAACCAAAGCTCCGTCCACATCCGGGACGCTAAGCAATTCCATTGCATTCGATGCTTTCACCGAACCGCCATAAAGAAGACGGAGATGCGCGCCATTGGCACCAAAACGCTCAGTCAGCTTTTCACGCATGAATGCATGAGCTGTCCGAACATCCTGAACAGTAGGCGTCAAACCCGTGCCGATAGCCCAGACAGGCTCATAGGCAACAATGGTGTTTTCAGCCTTAACACCTTCAGGAAGAGACGCTGCCAACTGTTCACCGATAATATCAAGGGTCCGCTCTGCTTTGCGCTCATCAGCCGTTTCACCAACGCAGACAATCGCAACAAGACCGGCTGCCCATGCGGCTTCCGTTTTGCTGCGCACCAGTTCGCTCATTTCACGATGATCGGTGCGACGCTCAGAATGACCAAGAATGACATGGCTTGCACCAGCTTCTTTGAGCATTTGTGCCGAAACATCGCCTGTGTGCGCGCCGGATACTTTTGGATGACAATCCTGTCCGCCAAGACCGACAGTCTCACCTTCCAGCGTTTCAGCCGCACGTGAAAGCAATGTTGCCGGAACGCAGATGACGGCATCAAGTTTACGACCAAGATCAGAACTCAAACCCGCAGCAATTGCGCGCAGTTCGGTTAGAGATTCTCCCGTACCATTCATTTTCCAGTTGCCAGCAACCAGCGGACGGATTCCCGGAGTCATGTCATTCTCCTCGCCTTGAACGACAGCAAACCGCTCAACAATATGCAAGCAGCGCCAAATTTTGCCACTGACTAAGCGTATTCGCACAGCAATGCAACGTTCTTGGTGCTCTGCGCACAATGAGAACTTGCATCGGAACCTTTGTTAAGGTTATCCCCTCACAAGGCTTATCTTTACAGATAGCCGGGCTTTGTTTTGTTCTTAAAGGGTTTCCAATGCTCGACAGTATGCGTGATGCCGCCAAATCCTGGGTTGCTAAGCTTCTTCTTAGCCTGCTCGTCCTCAGCTTTGCGGCTTGGGGTATTACGGATGCTTTCCAGGGCGAAATGGAAGTTGATTCAGCCATTAGCGCCGGCAGTTCAAAAGTCAGCACGACTGACTATCGTTTTGCCTATGAACAACAGCTGATGCGCCTTTCGCAGCAGTTCCGCCAGCGGCTCAATCGTGAACAGGCCCAGCAGCTCGGTGTTGATCAGCAGGTTCTGGCACAGCTTGCAGCCGGTGTGGTTCTCGATGAACAGGCCCGCAACATGCAGCTTGGTCTTTCCAAGGATGGCATTGCGCGTCTGACCGGCGAAGACCCATCATTTCAGGATGCAAGCGGCAATTTTAGCCGCGCCCAGTTTGATGCCGTTCTGCGCCAGTCAAACATCCGCCCACAGGATTACCTCGATAATCGTGCAAAAGTTGCGCGTCGCCAGCAAATCGTTGAAGCATCAACCGATGGTCTGAAAATGCCTGCGACGATGCTGAAAGCCTTGGCTCTTTATCAGGGCGAAAGCCGCAGCGCCGATTACATTACAATTCCAGCTGAAAAAGCTGATGCGGTCCCTGCCCCTTCAGATGAAGCGCTCAAAACTTATTTTGATGCGCACAAAGACGAATATAAAGCACCAGAATACCGCAAGATTACCTATGTGAAGCTTGAGCCTTCGGACATTGCCGACCCAGCCGCTGTCACACAGGACGAAATTAAAGACTATTACGAAAAGAACAAAAGCCGTTTCAGCACCACTGAAACCCGCACAATCGAACAGCTTAACTTTGCTGATGAAGCTGCCGCAAAGGCCGCGCACGAAAAAATCGCTGCTGGCACCAGCTTTGTCGATATTGGCAAGGAACAGGGCAAGAGCGAAAACGATCTCGTTCTCGGCACTTTTGAAAAGACTGCTCTTCCTGATTCCGTCATTGCGGATGCAGCATTTGCACTCAACGAAGGTGGCGTTAGTGACGTTGTAAAGGGAGCATTCGGCCCTGTTATTCTGCGCGTTACGACGGTTAATCCTGCAAGCGTCAAAGAACTTTCGGAAGTCGAAAAAGAAATTCGCGACACCGTAGCGACCAATATCGCGATCAGCAGCATTAACGGCATTCACGACTCCTACGAACAGCAGCGTTCCGAAGGTGGCAGCATGGCAGACGTTGCCAAAGGTTTGAGCCTCAAGGCTGTGTCGATCGAAGCTGTTGACGATGAAGGCAATGATCCAGCTGGCAAAGCCCTTGAGTTGCCAAACTCGGAAGCACTTCTTGCTGCTGTATTTCAGGCCGATCAAGGCTTTGACAATGATGCGCTGACACTCGGAAACTCTGGCTATCTCTGGTATCAGGTTGATGGAACGACACCGGCGCGTGATCGCACACTTGATGAAGTCAAGGATAAGGTTACAGCGGCATGGAAGGGCGAAGAAGCAGTCAAGCGTCTCAATGATCGCATGGCTGAGCTGAAAAAGCGTCTTGATGGCGGTGAAACACTCGACGCAATCGCAGCAAGTGCAGGCGTCGAAAAGCAGACCAAGCGTGGCATCACCCGCAACACCAATGATGCAGATTTCGGCTCTGCCGCAACTGCACAGATATTCCGCGGCCCGCTTAACCACACCGGCACAGCTGGCGCTGTTTCCAATGACGGACAGCTCCTCTTCAAAGTAATTGAAGTGACCGAGCCAACTGCCACTGGTCCGGAAGCTATTCCAGAGCAGCAGCAGACCTATCTCGCATCAACACTCACCGATGACGTGCTTGAACAGCTGGTCGGCGAGTTGCAGAAGCAGTACCCGGTCAAGATTAACCAGACTGCCATCAACAACGCACTGGCATTCTGATAAGCGGCGGACATAAGAGAATGGCTGACTTAAAACCCTATATCGCCAAGGCTGCCACCGGCACACCACTGTCGTTCGAGGATTCTAAAGCAGCCTTCGACATTATGATGTCCGGTCAGGCCACCCCTTCGCAGATCGGTGGCTTCCTGATGGCTCTGCGTGTTCGTGGAGAAACAGTGCCGGAGATTGCTGGTGCTGTTGCTTCCATGCGTTCCCGCATGCTGCCTGTTTCAGGATCAGAAGATGCGGTCGATATTGTTGGCACCGGCGGCGACCAGTCCGGCTCCTACAATGTCTCAACCTGTTCTGCCATTGTCGTTGCTGGTGCAGGCGTGCCGGTTGCAAAACACGGCAATCGCGCGCTCTCGTCAAAATCGGGCGCTGCTGACGCTTTGGCAGCGCTTGGTGTGAACATCGAGGCCGATGCCAACACAATTGGGCGTAGCATCACTGAAGCTGGTCTTGGCTTCATGTTCGCGCCGATGCACCATTCGGCAATGCGCCATGTGGGCCCGTCACGCGTCGAACTTGGCACCCGAACAATCTTCAACCTTCTCGGACCACTTTCAAACCCGGCTGGCGTCAAGCGTCAGCTCGTCGGCGTTTTCTCAGCCGAATGGGTAGAGCCATTAGCGGAAGTTCTTAAAACTCTTGGGTCGGAAACCGCGTGGGTCGTCTATGGCGACGGCCTTGATGAAATGACCACTTCCGGCACCACCAAAGTTGCAGCGCTCGAAAACGGCACCATCCGCACATTTGAAATTCAGCCGGAAGACGTTGGCCTTCGTCGCGTCGATATGTCTGAACTTAAAGGTGGCGATGCAGAAGTTAATGCCAAAGCACTGCTTGCAGTGCTTGAAGGCGCTCACAATGCCTATCGTGACATTGTACTGCTGAATTCCGGTGCAGCTCTGGTGATTTCCGGTAAGGCAAAAGACATTAAAGACGGCATCGCGCTCGCCGCGCAATCAATCGATAGCGGTGCAGCGCTGGCCGTTTTGCAAAAAGTTATCGCTGTATCAAACGACAAGCCGCTCTGACGGAAAGGATCACATTATGTCCACCGACATTCTGCGGAAAATTGAAGCTTATAAGCGCGAAGAAATCGCTGCTGCAAAGGCAAGCCGACCTCTCAACGAAGTCAAGGCACTGGCCAAAGATCAGTCAGCAACGCGCGGTTTTCTCAAAGCGCTCGAAGCGAAGCGCGCTGCAAACAAGTTTGCTCTCATTGCCGAGATCAAAAAGGCGAGTCCATCCAAAGGTCTTATCCGCCCGGATTTCGATCCTCCAGCATTGGCGAAAGCCTATGAAGATGGTGGTGCAGCCTGCCTTTCGGTTCTGACCGATACGCCATCCTTTCAGGGCGCACCAGAGTTTTTGACTGCTGCACGCAATGCATGCTCACTACCTGCGCTACGCAAGGATTTCCTCTTCGACACCTATCAGGTCTATGAAGCCCGCAGCTGGGGTGCAGATTGCATTCTGATCATTATGGCAAGCGTCGATGATGATCTGGCAAAAGCACTCGAAGAAACTGCTTTTGAGCTTGGTATGGATGCGCTGATCGAAGTGCATGATGAAGAAGAAACAGAACGCGCGTTGAAACTTTCGTCGCGGCTCATCGGCGTTAACAATCGTAACCTGCGTACCTTTGACGTTGATCTTGCCGTTTCCGAGCGCCTCGCAAAAATGGTGCCGTCAGACCGCCTTCTGGTGGGCGAGAGTGGCATCTTCACCCATGATGACTGCTTGCGTCTTGAGAAATCCGATATTGGCACATTCCTGATTGGCGAAAGCCTGATGCGCAAGAATGATGTGGCAAGCGCTACCCGCGAACTTCTGACCGGCAAGGTGTGAGCCATGACGGCCAAGCTGACCCATATCGACCAGACAGGTTCCGCCCATATGGTCGATGTCGGCGACAAGGCCGAAACAGACCGCGTGGCGACCGCTGAAGGCGCGGTCAGGATGAAGCCAGAAACGCTGGCACTCATTCTGGAAGGCAATGCCGCGAAGGGCGATGTTATTGGTACAGCGCGGCTCGCTGGCATTATGGCGGCGAAAAAGACGGCAGAACTTATTCCGCTTTGTCATCCGCTGATGCTGACCAAAGTGTCCGTCGAGATTGAACCTGACCAAGCGCTTCCCGGCCTGCGTATTTCGGCAACCGCAAAACTCAAAGGCCGCACCGGCGTTGAAATGGAAGCGCTGACTGCCGTCTCGGTCACCTGCCTGACGATTTATGACATGGCTAAAGCTGTCGATCGCCATATGGAAATCACCGATATTCGTGTTTCGGCAAAAAGCGGCGGCAAGTCAGGCAATTGGAAAGCCTAAGTTTTCAAACGAGAGGAAAACCCATGTCCCTGTTGCCTGTCGATGAAGCACTTGCGCGTATTCTGAATAGTGCGCAACCGCATGGTACAGAGACAATCTCGCTTTTTGAAGCAGGCGGTCGTGTCGTTGCAGAACCTGTTCAGGCCAAACTGCAACAACCTCCTTTTGATTGCTCGGCTATGGATGGCTATGCGCTGATTGCCTCTGCCAGCATTAACTATCCTCTCGATTTCACTGTCATTGGCGAATCAGTTGCTGGAAAACGCTTCGAGGGTCAGCTCAAACAAGGCGAAGCCGTACGCATTTTCACCGGAGCACCAATGCCCGATGGTGCCGATAGCATTGTCATTCAGGAAGATACGGAACGCTCGGCTGAAACACTCACCATCCTCAACGGATTAGACAAGGGTCGCCATATCCGGCGTGCAGGGCTCGATTTCGCGCCCGGCGATGTTGTGCTGCCAATTGGTCGTTCTCTTGATGCGCCTGCGCTTTCGCTTGCGGCAGCGAGCGGCAATGCAACAATTTCAGTATTCCGGAAGCCGCACGTCGCGATACTCGCTACGGGCGACGAACTTGTGCCGCCTGGAATCATTCCCGGGCCTGACCAGATCGTCGCCTCCAACAGTGTTGGCATTGCCGAGATCGTCCGTCGCGCGGGCGGCAAGCCGGAAGATCTAGGCATCATCACTGATGATCCGGAAAAAATAGAAACAGCAATCAGCGACGCTTTTTCAGATGGTATCGACATTCTGGTGACGATTGGTGGCGCATCCGTTGGAGATCGCGATTACGTTCACGGTGCGTTGCAGAATTGTGGCGTTGATCTGGACTTCTGGAAAATCGCCATGCGCCCGGGTAAACCGCTGATGTATGGACGCAAAACAATTTCTGGCAAAACTATTCACGTCATTGGCCTGCCGGGTAACCCGGTTTCAAGTCTCGTATGCAGTCTTATTTTTCTGCGCCCGCTTGTCGCGAAACTGTCTGGCACAGAGTTGAATGCAGATATTCGCCCAGCCAAGCTTGGTGAAGCTATGAAAGCCAATGACCACCGACGCGACTATGTACGCTCGACTGTCACTCAAGCATCTGACGGCACACTGATCGCAACACCCTTCCCGGTTCAAGACTCATCAATGCTTTCAGCGCTGGTTCGATCTCAGGCTTTGCTAATTAGAGATGAAAATGCCCCTGCTGCCTCCGCGGGTGACGCTTATACGGTGTTGATGCTATAAACAAGTCAGCCCCTTCTCTCGATCATTAATCATTTTAAAACCATTGCGGAACAAGAATGGAACATATAGTGTTCGTTCTGGTTTTGTTTTTATTTGATTCTGGTCCGGAGGGTATAGCGCATGTTGACCCGTAAACAGCACGAGCTTTTGCTGTTCATTCATGAACGCCTTAAAGAGACGGGCATCCCTCCGTCATTTGACGAGATGAAAGAAGCCCTCGATTTGGCTTCAAAATCGGGCATTCATCGCCTCATCACAGCTCTGGAAGAACGCGGTTTTATTCGCAGGCTTCCCAATCGTGCACGTGCGCTGGAAGTTCTTCGTTTACCTGATTCCATTGCACCTGGCTTGAACTCGCAAAAGAAGTTCGCTCCAAGCGTCATCGAAGGTAGCCTTGGCAAAGCGCCGCCACCGCCTCCACCAGCACGACCTGCGCCTGTTACGGCAAATGATGATTCTCCAGCGACTGTTTCCGTGCCGATGATGGGACGTATCGCAGCTGGTGTACCAATTTCAGCAATTCAGAATCAGACGCATTCGATTAGCCTGCCACCGGAAATGCTCGGCGCTGGCGAGCATTATGCGCTCGAAGTCAAAGGCGACTCGATGATCGAGGCCGGAATTTTTGATGGTGATACCGTCATCATTAAACGTGGTGAGACAGCCAATCCCGGCGAAATCGTTGTTGCACTCGTCGATGACGAAGAAGCAACTCTGAAACGCTTCCGCCGTAAAGGTGCATCGATTGCGCTTGAAGCAGCAAACCCTGCCTATGAAACCCGTATTTTCGGGCCAGATCGTGTGCGCGTTCAGGGTAAGTTGATCGGCCTCATCCGACGCTATTAAAATAGCTGCATATTGAGGAAACATGCACCTGACTTTGTTTCCTCTTAAGCAGTGCAATAGGTCAAAGCGGCTCTGAGAATTCCCTAGGGTTTTGTGTCGCCTCGAAGGCTCTGTTTTTATCGGTGCTAGCTTTCTTCTGATATTCGCGATCAGGAAGCCCCCTCGCCGCTCGCGAGTAGAGACGATGCAAATGCCATGGGCGCGTTGGCGCATCGACTGAAAAGGTCAGTTGATCTGTGTAGTCGGCTAAGTTGGTCGTTTTGCTTGGTGCGAAACGGAAAATTTTACTCTCTTGCGCAATACCAACTTCGTCTGACTTGGTTACAGAAGCGCTTGCGCTTGGCAGCTTATGCCCCAGTCTAAGTTCAAGAGTCCCTTTTAAGGCTAGTTCCTGTCGGTCAATCATCAGGACGCTAGAACGCTTACAGCTCAATTCTTTGCCAGCTATAGCGAGAATGACAATGTCGCCAATATTGCAGGCTGCGTCTTTCATCTCTTCATCTGCCGTGTAGGACAGCATCCGCCCGTCTCGTAGCGGGATCGTACACACCCCCTCTTCGCAAACAAAGGCTTCCTCAGCTGATACTGGTCTCTGTTTTTTTACCACCTGCGGCGGAATAAACTCATTGATCAGATAGGCTGTCTGCCAGTTCTGCGCGGTAAATTTTGGAGGCCTGCTGCGATTAACGGCGAAATTTCCGTCGGGAAGCCGCACAGCGACGAATTTCGCATCTTCACTCACAAGAATATCAGGCAGCGGTGTTTTTATAAAAACGGCAAGCCCGATAATTACGAAGGGTAGTGCCAGCCATCGCATTCGTGTTGTAAACACAACCGCTATAACAAGCGCTACTGTCCAAAGAATAAGCGTGATTGCTGGCATTACCCCGGGATTGCCATCTGGCGAAAAGCTGGCGACAAAGCTTGCAATATGTCTGACGAGTAAAACGCCGAAGCCCATAATCTGCAATGGCAACCAATCGAGATGCAGCGGCATTAATAACAGACTCAGCACGGCGAAGGGCATAACCAATATAGAAATAACGGGTAGCGCCAATACGTTTCCAACAAGACCAAACGGAGCCGTATTATTGAAATGATAAGCCGCAAAAATCCCGCTGGCCACACCTGCGACAAGAGACGTAGCTCCCGTCGCGACCGCTGGTATAAGCATTTTTGAAACCATGCCACGCGGCGCAGCGCGACGATTTTCAATCGCTGTTTGCGCTCTCGATTTCCTATCGCTCCACCAAGCAAATGCGGTAATCAAACCAGCAGTTGCCGAAAAAGACATTTGAAAGCTTGGCCCGAGAATTTCATGCGGGGAAATCGCAATCATTGCCACTGAGGCTATTGCGAGATTGCGCATACTGATCGCAGCGCGATCGGCCAACAATGCACAGAGCATTACAACAATCATCACATAGCTTCGTTGTGCAGCGACGTCAGCACCTGACATTGCCAGATAGAACGTGCAGCTTAGAAGCGAGAGAAAAGCAGCGATTTTTTTGACCGGATATCTGGCACTAAACGAAGGCGCGAGTGCGAATAAGGATCGCAGTGACATCATCACAACGCCCGCAGCCAACACCATGTGCAAACCAGAAATAGACAAGATATGCGCGAGACCCGCTTTCCGCAGATCCTCATTTGTTTCTTCACTTATTCCCGCTCGTTCTCCAGCGATAAGTGCGGCTGCGACACTCCCATCCTCACCGGAAAGCACTTCAGCAATACGCTCGGAAACATGCACCCGTAACTGAGCGATAGCGCCCGAAATTTTAGCAAGGATTTCATTCGGTGCAGGCACATCAGCGATTTTTGGAGTTCCCAAGAAAAAGCCATTTGCACCTATACCCCCGAAATAGGCATGAAAGGCAAAGTCGTAGTTTCCCGGTCGAACAGGGCCAGAAGGCACACGTAAGCGCGCAAAACCAGTCAAGCCGCTGCCAATCTCTGTTTTGGCTGGTATATCGCGCGCTGTAATCCGGATGCGTTGCGGCGAATAGCGCAGCTTGGGTCTTTGCGTTTCAAGCAAATCAAGCGTTACACGCCAACTGCCATTATCGCGGTATTCTAAGCCAACAACTCTGCCAGTGATACGCGTTGCGACCTCAGAACCTAACAATTGCGTGCTTCGTCGTTCAGTCTCGAACTTTCCCGCAACTATGCCCAATAACACCGCCAACACGAGTGTCACTGCTTGTGATATGAGGAAATATTTTCGGAATAAAAACCGTATTAAACAAACAGCTACAACAGCAGATAGAATGGGCAACCATTCAGGTTCATAAGAAAGCGTGAAATAGACAACGGCTCCCAAACCCATAAAAACGGGAAAAAGCAGGAAAAATATCCCGCGCCCTATTTCACGATTGAGCGCTGCAATCAAAAGCCGCTGTGAACCACTCAGCAGTTCCCGCGCACGCCCGGAAGGTGTCAGTTTCCTTTCCGGTAAAGCGACGGGCTGAATATCAGCTCGTTCTTTTGGTAACCACGGTTCAGGAAGCAAGGCACGAGCAAGACCTTCAGGCATGTCTTTGACAAATGCCCGCTCACTGACCTCTTGTTTTTTCCTTATGCCCGTCATGCCCCCGCCTGACTGCAAAAGTGCCCGCACCTCATCTAAAGAAGCACGTCCCAACGGTGCGAAAGAATTGGGAAACGCTTGCACACCGTGCTGCCTATGCTACATGAACCACAGTCAAAATCGAGAGGGTTCTCGCAATGAGAGTCCTTATCGCCCGTGGACTGTGAGAAAACGGGCACTACATATTCAAAATTCTGCCTCGCGCTCGGCTTCCTGCCGCAACTCAACGAGGCTCTGACACAGTGGAGCTGTTATGTCGAAACCGGTCGTAACCCGTTTTGCCCCTTCGCCCACGGGTTATCTGCATATTGGCGGAGCCCGCACGGCTCTTTTCAACTGGCTTTATGCGAAGCATACGGGCGGCAAGATGCTGCTGCGCATCGAAGATACAGACCGTGAGCGTTCTTCCGAAGCTGCAACGGCCGCCATTCTTGATGGCCTGACCTGGCTTGGCCTCGATTGGGACGGTGAACCGATTTCGCAGTTCGAACGCGCACCGCGTCACCGGGAAGTAGCAGAAGAACTCGTTGCGATCGGCAAAGCTTATTATTGCTACGCAACACCTGAAGAACTCGAAGAAATGCGCGAAAAAGCACGCGCTGAAGGCCGTCCGCCACGTTATGATGGCCGCTGGCGCGATCGTGATCCATCCGAAGCACCTGCAGGCGTGAAGCCTGTTATCCGCATTAAAGCCCCGCGCGATGGTGAAACCGTCGTTCGAGATGCTGTGCAGGGAGATGTTCGCTTTCCGAACAAGGATCTGGATGATTTCATCATTCTTCGTTCCGATGGCAACCCAACCTATATGCACGCAGTTGTCGTTGACGATCACGATATGGGCGTTACACACATCATCCGCGGCGATGACCACCTGACAAATGCTGCCCGCCAGACCGTTATTTATGACGGAATGGGCTGGGAAGTTCCGCAGATGTCGCACATTCCGCTCATTCATGGTGCCGATGGCGCCAAGCTTTCGAAGCGTCATGGTGCGCTTGGCGTCGATGCTTATCGCGCAATGGGCTATCTGCCAGAAGCACTGCGCAACTACCTCGTTCGCCTTGGCTGGAGCCACGGCGACGATGAAATCATGTCGACCGAGCAGATGGTTGAATGGTTTGACGTGACCGACATCAACAAGGGTGCAGCACGTTTTGACTTCCAGAAACTGGAAGCCATCAACGGCGTTTATATGCGCGCCAGCGATGATAAGGCTCTGTTTGACGCATTGATCGCCGTATTGCCGGAAATCGAAGGCGGTAAAGAACTGGAAGCGTCGCTTGACGAAAAGGGACGTGGGCAGCTTCTGACAGCAATGCCAGGCCTGAAAGATCGCGCGAAAACATTGGTTGAGCTTGCTGATGGTGCGAAGTTTATTTTCGCCAAACGTCCGCTCGCTTTTGATGAAAAAGCAGCTTCCCTGCTCAGTGATGAAGGCCGCGAAATCCTTAAAGGTGTTTTGCCGCATCTAGAATCAGCTGGTGAATGGACTGTTGACGCACTTGATGCGGCAGTTCGCGCGCACGCGGAAACGATTGGGCTCAAACTTGGGAAGGTTGCACAACCATTGCGCGCAGCACTCACAGGCCGTGCGACATCACCGGGTGTATTCGATGTTCTGTTCGTGCTTGGTCGCGAAGAGTCGCTTGCACGGGTAAAAGATCAAATCGTTTGAACTGTTAGCATTCACGCTGACGTGACAAAACTGGCTTAATTAGACCAAAATACGCATTGCATCGCGAAATCATTGGGATAGTTTGGCGGTCGAAATCGTTTGGATAATGCGTTGAAAAATCGGTTTCGCGCGAAAGTGCGAAACCTGTAGAAGTTGAGAAGACAAGTTATAGAGACGATTAAAATTTCAGCTGCCATGGGCAGCAAAAGTGGACACGAAAGGAAACACGATGTCAGATAAGACAGCTAGCTTTACCCTCGACGGCAAAACGTTCGACCTGCCTGTACGACAAGGCACTGTCGGGCCGGACGTTGTCGACATCGGTCCACTTTACAAAAATGCCCATGCTTTCACATATGACCCTGGATTCACTTCGACCGCTTCGTGCGAATCCAAGATCACCTACATCGATGGTGATGAAGGCGTGCTGCTTTATCGTGGCTATCCGATTGATCAGCTTGCTGAACATGGCGACTTTCTCGAAACTTGCTATCTGCTTCTTTACGGTGAGCTGCCAACAGCGACCCAGAAAGCTGACTTTGATTATCGCGTGACACGTCACACCATGATCCACGAGCAGATGACAAAGTTCTTTAGCGGCTTCCGCCGTGACGCGCATCCAATGGCGGTTATCGTGGGCTGCGTAGGCGCTATGTCGGCTTTTTACCACGACTCGACCGATATTACCGATCCGCATCAGCGCATGGTTGCTTCGATCCGCCTGATCGCAAAGGTGCCAACCCTTGCTGCAATGGCCTATAAGTATCATATCGGCCAACCATTCATGTACCCGAAGAACGATCTCGATTTTGCGTCGAACTTCCTGCACATGTGCTTCGGCGTTCCTTGCGAAGATTACAAGGTCAATCCTGTTCTCGCTCGCGCTATGGACCGCATCTTTATCCTGCATGCCGACCACGAACAGAACGCTTCGACTTCGACCGTTCGTCTTGCTGGTTCATCGGGTGCAAATCCATTTGCATGTATTGCTGCTGGCGTTGCTTGCCTTTGGGGCCCTGCGCATGGCGGTGCGAATGAAGCAGCGCTCAATATGCTTGCTGAAATCGGCTCTGTTGACCGCATTCCAGAATTCATCGCACGCGCTAAGGACAAGAATGATCCATTCCGCCTGATGGGCTTTGGTCATCGCGTTTACAAAAACTACGATCCACGCGCGAAGATCATGCAGAAGACCTGCCATGAAGTTCTCGGCGAACTCGGCATCAAGGACGATCCGCTTCTCGATGTTGCACTGGAACTGGAACGCATTGCTCTGACCGATGAGTATTTCATCGAGAAGAAGCTCTATCCAAACATCGACTTCTACTCGGGCATTACGCTGAAGGCTCTCGGCTTCCCAACCGAAATGTTCACAGTTCTGTTCGCACTCGCACGCACCGTCGGCTGGGTAGCACAGTGGAAGGAAATGATCGAAGATCCTCAGCAGAAGATCGGCCGTCCGCGTCAGCTTTATACAGGTGCTGCGGAACGTGATTACGTACCAACTGCAAAGCGCAAGTAATCACTGAATAAAAGAAAACCCCGGCAAATCGCCGGGGTTTTTGTTTTTCTAAATTTTCTAAAAATCAGCGTTTCCTGCCATTCTCAGCAAGATCAAGCAGCACTTTCGCACCGATTTCACCAGAAGGCCGATCGGTCGCCATAATCGACGTTACCTTATCAAAGCCATCAATCTGAGCCTGTCGTGATGCACTCTTCAGCATAAGCTGTTCGATATAACGCGCCAGATTGCCGGGCCGCACCGATTCATTGAAGAACTCCGGCACTACGGGCTGATCTGCAATAATATTCGGTAGAGCTGCGCTCCAGATCGTAATTCTGGAAATCAGAAACTGACGTGCGAACCAGTCAGCCTTATAAGAAAGAACCGTTGGAATATGCGACAAGGCCAGTTCCAGCGAAACAGTACCCGAAGCAGCCAAGGCTGCATCCGCGCGCGCAAAAGCATCCCATTTGGCTTCATCGCCCGTTACGATAAGCGGTTTAACAGCCCAATCCTTAGAAAGCTCACGGACCATTTCCTCGATACGTGGCAAAGTGGGCAGAATAATTTCGAGTTTTTCAAACCGCGTGGAAAGCTCGGCAACGGCTTTGCCAAATGGCTCCATGAGCATTTCGATTTCGCCGCGGCGCGAACCAGGCATCACCAGCAAACAACGTGAATCATCACTCCAGCGTGTCAACTCAAGCGCACGTTGCGCCTCTTGAACCTTTAATATCGGCTCATAACTGCTCAACCGATGACCAACATAGGTGGATTGCGGACCATTCAATCGCTGCATCACCTCAACTTCAAACGGCAATACCGTCAAGACATGATCAACATAAGCACGCATGGCTTTGGCACGCTGTGGACGCCATGCCCATACACTCGGCGCGATGTATTTTACGATTGGAATCGATGGATCAGCTGCGCGAATTTTCTTCGCAACGCGATGTGTAAATTCAGGACTATCAATCAGCAAAACGCAATCCGGCTTCTCAGCAACAATGCGCTTTGCCGTCTGTCGAATACGTAAAATCAGGCCGGGAAGGTTTTTTAAAATTGCACCAAGGCCCATAAGGGCAATCTCATGGGGGTCGAAAAAGGTCTTCAGCCCACGCTCACTTAGATGCTCACCGCCGACGCCTATAATGTCGACAAGCCGCTCTGTCTGACCACGAAGAGCATCAATCAGATCAGCGCCAAGAAGATCGCCGGACTCTTCACCGGCCACGATTGCTATTTTCAATGGCCGGCTGGTTTTGCTCACCCTGTCGTATCCTTTGTGCTTCGACTTATTGTTTCAATGAAGAGGCCCTTTTCATTGGCTGCGGCCATGGTTTCACCAAGACCCAGAATGAAAGTTCGGCCCGCTTCGATCACAATTCCCGAAAGTCCTGCTCGCGCTGCATTCTCAACCGTTGATACACCGATAGCCGGCAAATCAGCACGCTCATCTTGCCGTGGCTTCGCCATTTTAACAAGCACGCCGCCACGTTTGGATATGCGACCCGCCTGACGAAGATCGTAAACACGCTCAATCATCTGATCGGTACCTTCGGCACCTTCAAGAGCCACAACGCGTCCACCGGCAGCGATTGCGCCCTGCCCGACATCAAGCTCTCCAAGACGAAGCGCTGCTTCCATTGCAAGCGCTATATTTCGCCGCTCGCGAGCATCAGGCACCATACGCGTGATATTACGTGGTGGTATTGGCGATAATAATTCCGGCACAACTTCGTGTGCGCCAACCATCCTAAAACCATAGCGTTCAAGCAGCCGCATGAAAGCGCGCAACAGCGCATCATCACCCTGCCCCAGTGCGGTCAGAACGTAGCGCGCGGCCCTCAAAGTCGGAAGATTAAGCTTCAAATCACTAAGATGCGGGCGGTTGCGAAGCCCACCGGCAAGAACAACCTGGCTAACGCCAGCGGCACGCATGGCACGAATCAACATGCCAAAATCAATCGCCGCGATTTCCTGATGTTCGTACTCGTAAAGCGAAGCATCCGCTTCGCCCCGCAATGGAAGCACAAAAGGCGGATTTCCATCCGCCTTTAAAGCTTCGGCCACTTTGATTGGCAAAAGACCGTTACCAGCAATGATGGCAGTGCGCTTGCTCGTTATCGGACCAGCCCCGCTATCAATCGTCGTCACCGTCATTCATCGCTCCGCCTACGGATGAACCAAGCGGTGGCGTGCAATAAGCGCGCTTATTTTCCACCATGATGAACGAAATAAGATCAGCCACACCATCCGAACCCGGAAATGCGTCCAGCACATCCTGCGCGCGCTCACGAACCGGCTTGCTACGATCAAACAGCATATGCACAGCATGGCGCAGATTATGGATATCTTTGCGCTGCATACCGGAACGTTTCATGCCGATAATATTCAGGCCGCCAAGATAAGCGTGATTTCCGATTGCACTTCCGTAAGGAATAAGATCGTGGGCAAGAGCTGCCATTCCGCCAACAAAAGCATGATGGCCAACACGCGTGAACTGGTGAACAGCGGAACCGCCACCCAGAATAGCATGGTGACCGATTTCGACGTGACCGCCGATCATGACGTTGTTTGCAAAGGTAACGTGATCGCCCACATCGCAATCATGTGCGACATGCGCATAAGCAAGAAACTGGCAATTATTGCCAACGCTTGTGAAACCACGGCTGCTATCGGAGCCGCGATGCATGGTAACGCCCTCGCGCACGAGGCAATTATCACCAACAATAAGCGTGGTCGGACCACCCTTGTGCTTGCCGTTCTGCGGATCACACCCCAGAACCGCATGCGGATAGATCTTGGCATTTGCACCAAGGCGCACAGCATCGCTGATCACAACATGGCTCATCAGCTCAGAATTATCGCCAATGACGGCGCCAGACTGAACATGACAAAAAGGACCGACGGAAACGCCCTGTCCAAGTTCCACACCCTGCTCCACAAGAGCGGTAGGGTGGATAAAAGTTTCCTTCATTGAGGTACTCACGCCTTTTCTTCGGCTACGCCAACCATCGCGGCGACTTCAGCCTCGGCTACCTTTACGCCATCAACTTCCGCCACGCATTCATATTTAGAAATATTTCCGCGCTGTTTAACCTTCTTCACGTGAAGGTGAAGCTGATCGCCTGGAACCACTGGACGGCGGAACTTGGCTTTGTCGATTGTCATGAAATAAACAAGGCTCGGTGCGTCAGAACCTTTGTTAAGAACGGTGATGGCACCGGCAGTCTGTGCCATGGCTTCAATGATCAGAACGCCCGGCATAATCGGCTTTTCCGGGAAATGACCGGTAAAATGCGGTTCGTTGATCGTAACGTTCTTAATGCCAGTAGCTGATTGATCACCATCAATATTAATGATGCGGTCGATCAACAAAAACGGATAACGATGCGGGAGCGCACGCAAAACAGCCTGAATGTCTGCGGTTTCCAGCTTCTGATTAGCTTCACTCATCAGAGGATTGCTCCTTTCTTGGTTTCCCGATGCTCCGGATATTCGCGATATCGCGGAACCATTGTTTAATAGGTCGAGCTGGGACGCCCCCCCAACGCTCGCCATCGGGTATGTCATTCATTACGCCGCTTCCAGCAGCAATCTGCACGCGAGAACCGATAACCACATGATCGGCAAGCCCAACGCTACCACCGATCATCGTCTGATCACCAATAACAACACTTCCTGAAATGCCACAAAGTGCGGCTACAACGCAAAAGCGGCCAAAGCGCACGTTATGTGCGATCTGCACAAGATTATCGATCTTAGTGCCCTCACCGATGAAAGTGTCGCTTAAAGCGCCGCGATCAATCGTTGTGTTCGCACCAATCTCGACATCATCCTGAAGAATAACACGGCCAAGCTGCGGTACTTTTTCAAGACCACGCGGACCCGGCACATAGCCAAATCCATCCTGCCCAATGCGAACACCCGGGTGCAAAGACACGCGATTTCCGATCAAGGCAAACTGAACGGTTACGCCTGGCGCTATATAGCTATCGCGACCAATCTGACAGCCGGCACCAATAACAGCAGTTGCCGCGATCAGCGTGCCAGAGCCGATGGTTACATCTTTACCAATCGAAGCGCCTGCTTCGATGGTAGCACCATCTTCAATCTTAGCTGTCGGATGAATGAAAGCAGCGGGTGAAACACCCGTTTCACCAAGCCAGCTTTGCGGACGCACCGAAATAGGAAACAGCATCCGGCCAACGGATGAGAAATCACGCTGAGGATATCGTGTTACGAGAACAGCAACATCAGAAGGAACGCTATCCGCGACATCTTCCGAGCATAAAACAGCGGCAGCTTTTTTACCGGCCAACGTCGCGGCGTTCTTTTTCCCATCAACGAAAACAAGTGCATCAGCACTCGCATCATTGACTGATGACAAACGCGCAACAGAACGCGGTGCAAGCTTCGGGTTGCGAAGGCTTGCACCGGTGAAATCTGCTATATCGCCGATCGTGAGTTCACGAGAAGGCTTGAAGAAATTTGGATCTGCCATCTAAGCACTTTCTTGCCCGGGGCATGTCTGCCCCGGGAAAAGGCAAATCTATTAGAACTTGGTCGAAACGCCGAAGTTGAAATTCTGAACCTTATCGGAATCAGCCTTCGAAACAGGAAGCGCATAGTCGAAGCGCAGAGGACCAAATGGCGAAGCCCACATCAGGCTGACACCGACAGAAGAACGGATCTTCTTGTCGTCGCCCGAAATATCTGGCGTGTTGTTACCATAAAGCGTTGCGGCGTCTGCAAAGAATGCACCACGGATGCCAAGGCTATCTGGAACGAGTGGCATTGGGAACTGCACTTCAGCTGTCGCATTGAAGTACGTCGTACCACCAAGCCAATAACGGTTGCCGTTAGTTCCGTTAGCATCCTGATAAGGGCCAATGCCGTTGAACTTAAAGCCGCGGATCATATCAGAGTTGTTCTTGAACAAATCAAAGATACGGACACCATCATTGCCAAATTCGTGGATATAACCGCCACCTACACCCAGCATACCGACGATATCGGCTTCCTGAGCAAGAGTCTGGTAGTAGTTACCCTTGAAAGTTGTCTTGATGTACTTCGCGTCGCCACCGAGACCAGCAAATTCCTGATTGAACTTCGCATAAATGCCATCATGCGGATTCTTCATGTCATCGATGGAATTATAGGTCAGCGAGTAGCTAATTGAAGAACGAATCCAAGGGCTATGATCAGCAGCTTCAATCAGTGCTGGCGCATAGTAATCACTTAGAACGTTACCGTCGTTATCCGTGTAAAGCTTATACTTTTCCTGCACGAGGTTGTAAGCAAGACCAGCCGAGAAGTTATCGGTGATCGGCAGGCCGAAACGAATCGTTCCACCTGTCTGCTCAACATCGTAACGACCACCACTGCTGACGCGGTATGAACGACGGAATACGTCGAAACCGGCCGACATGCGATAACCGAGGAAATAAGGCTCAGTAAACGAAAGCGCGTAGTTACGCATTTCATCCTGACCAGCACCCGCGCTGATACGAACGAACTGACCACGACCGAGGAAGTTACGCTCGGTGATCGCAGCTTCAACCTGCGCGCCCGGAGAATCACCACCTGTTGTGTAACCACCACCGATGGAGAATTCACCGGTCGACTTTTCGACAACATCAACAATCAGAACAACCTGATCAGGCTCTGCACCCGGAGCGGTTGAAACATTGACCGTCTGGAAGAAATCAAGCGCTTCAAGACGACGCTTTGCGCGCTGAACCATGACCTGATTGAAGGCATCGCCTTCGTTCATGTCGAATTCGCGACGGATGACGTAATCGCGGGTCTTGTCGTTGCCACGGATTTCAATGCGCTCAACATAAGCGCGTGGACCCTGATCAACGCTATAAACAACCGAGATTGTGTTGTTTTCGAAGTTACGATCACCGCGTGGCTCGACCTTCGCAAACGCATAACCGCTACCAGCGACGTTTTCGGTGATCGCAGTAACCGAGTCTTCAACTTCCTTGGCGCTGTAAGCCTTGCCCGAGCGGGTCTTTACGAGGCCATTGAGCGCCTGCGTATCAACACCTTCAACGGTGCTTTCAACAGAAACATCACCGAAGTTATAGCGATTACCTTCATCAACATTGATGGTGATCGTGTATTCATTGGTCGAAGGATCAAGCGTCGCGTTTGAAGACAAGACGCGGAAATCTGCATAACCACGGTTGTAGTAGAAACGACGCAGCGCTTCTTCGTCAGCCTGCAAACGGCCTTCATCGTAAACGTCATTACGGGTCAACCACGACAGCGGGTTCGAACGCTTGGTGGAGATGACATCGCGCAGACGGCGCGAACCGTAAGCATTGTTACCGACAAAATTAATGTCAGCGATCTTGGTACGGCCACCTTCCGTGATCTCATAGACCACATTGACACGGCCCTGACCGAGATCAACGGTACGAGCATTTACGATCGCATCGCTGCGTCCGATATGCGCGTAGGCACCCTTGATGGCTTCCTTATCGGCTTCCATGGTTGCAGCATCATAAGGCGAACGCGCCTTGAGCTGAACAGCACGTGCCAGATCAGGATCTTTAATCTTCTTGTTGCCCTGGAACAGGACGTTATTGACGACCGAGCGCTCATCAACATGAACAACGAGCGTGCTGCCAGACTGGTTGATGCGAACATCAGAGAACAGGCCCATAGCGTAAAGACGCTTTACAGCTTCATCAATGTCATTAGCGTTGAAAGCTTTGCCCGGCTGAATGCCGATATTATCACGGACCGTCTGCGCATCAACACGCGCGTTGCCGCGCACTTCAATGCGATTGACAACAGCAGCATGAGCAGCAGTGACCGATGCAAGAGAAAGCGCAGCCGAACCTGAAGCTACCAGAGCAACTGACATGGCGAGCGCTGAAGCGGCACCAAAGAATTTAGAACTTGCCGTCATGGGCTTTCCGAACCTTCGTTTTTTCTGTCCCCGGGGCGAATTTCCCAGAAATGCACGTACAGATACAACCGTAATAGCCGGTTTTTCTATACAAGCAAGCGTCGCGGTTAAAATCTGTTTACTTAAGCAACCAGCGTGGCATCCGTGCCACGCGATTTAATACTTATGGTAAACAAAACACTACGCTTTTCCAGTCCTCACTCCAAAACTTCATTTCTGATTAACACCTCTACACAGCTTTTGGCCAGAGAGGTGCTTATGCGGTAGAGAGCCTCACCAAATTCATGGCGAGACCCAGTTTCCCGTCAAATATCCGGGAAGTGATCTAGCAGGCAAAGAGGTCGTTGAAAAGTACGAAACCCATAAAACCCATAACTACGAGGAAGCCTACGCGATAAAAAAGTTCCTGTGCGCGAACCGACACCGGACTGCCCTTAATCGCTTCCACAGCATAGAAAACCAGATGCCCACCATCGAGCGGCGGCAGTGGAAACAGGTTCAAAAGCCCGATACCAATGGAAAGCATCGCTGTCAGCTGGATAAGCCAGTCAAATCCCTGACTTGCAGCCTTACCCGCCATATTAGCAATCTTTACCGGACCACCAAGCTGGCACTTGTCTTCACGGCCAACAGCGAAGCGCTGAAAAAACTCACCCGTGCGGCTGATAATATGACCAGTTTCTACAATAGCCTGTCCGACTGATTCGAGCGGGCCATATTCAATCCGGCGAAAATTACCGACCGCTTGCGTGGTTTCAACGCCGATAGCGCCCATCTTAACATTGTTGCCAAGCGGGTCTGTACGTTCGACGAGCGCAGGTGTTGCTTTCAGGTCTACCATCTTACCGCCGCGTTCAACGGTAAAGTCCAGCTCGTCACCAGAGCGACCAGACACAATCCGCTGCACGTCCGAAAAAGTCGTAACTTTCTGTCCTTCGACGCTGATAAAACGGTCGCCCGGTTCAAAACCTGCCGCAGCCGCAGGACTGTTTGGCTGCACGCCCGCGACAAGTGGGTCAGCAATCTGTCGGCCATATATCGCGAAGAACACGCTGAAGATGACAACGGTCAGAATAATGTTGAATGCAGGGCCCGCAAAAACAGTCGCGGCACGCTTCCAGACGGGCTGCCCGGGGAACGCTCTACTCTGCTCTTCAGCGGAAAGATTGGAAATATCAACACCAACCGGCGAGCTCGTGGCGTCTTCATCTCCGATGAATTTGACGTAGCCACCGAGAGGAATCGCGGAAAGCTTCCAGCGCGTGCCATGCTTATCAGTAAAGCCTATAAGTTCGGGGCCAAAGCCAATGGAAAATGCACTCGCGCCAATGCCGCACCAGCGACCGACGAGATAATGCCCCATTTCATGCACAAAAACGACGACCGTCAGTACAAACAGAAATGGAATTATGGTTCCCACAAGCAGACTTTCGCTGCCGATAAAAAAGGCGAGAGCCTCCTGCAAATTACCACTCCTACAAATTTACTTGCGGTCAGAAACTAAAGAAGATGGCTGATGGCACGTCAGGTTCAGCCATAACTGCACCGAACAGGTATAAAAGAGCTGCTGCTGCAACCAGCCCATCAACGCGATCCAGCACTCCGCCATGTCCCGGCAGGAGACGGCCCGAATCTTTTGCACCAAACTGTCGCTTTACCCATGATTCTGCCAGATCGCCGATCTGAGAAATGATGGACAACAACAATGCCAATAATGGCACAATCCAACTACCCGGCGCGGCAACAAGCGATGCAACGAGAATACCACCGGCAACCGCCGCAGCCGCTCCGCCAAGCGCACCTGACCATGTTTTATTCGGCGAAAAGCGTGGTGCAAGCTTAGGACCACCCAAAGCGCGCCCATTGAAATAGGCTGCAATGTCCGTTGACCAGACCACGGCGAAAAGAAAACAGATAGCTGTAAAGCCAAACGGCTCATCGCCACGCAGCAGCGAAAGCGAAATTGCAGAAAAGCCAGCGTAGAAAAGACCGGTTGCAGGCCATCCGCGACCATTCTTCCACTGTGTAATCAAGAGAACAATCGTACCCACGGCCAGCACGCCAATGGTAAATAAGGCACCGCGATCAAGAATCAGAAGAATAGACGTAAGGATTAACCAGCCCCAGCCAAACAGGCGGGAAAATGACGTCTGCTTGGTCGCACTCAGCTCCGTCCACTCGTAAAACATCGCAAGGCCAATAGCGATTGCGAAAAGCGTGAAGCCAAGCCCACCAACCCAAGTTAGCCAAAGAGCAACGGCTCCAAGAACGATCGCGGTCAGAATACGAGTTTGCAGATTTGACATTGATACCTTTCGATAAAGCGGGCGAGCCGCATCACACAGCTGCACCATTGGTCGAAGGGCATGCATATTCTTCGGATTGTTCAAGAACGTCTACGCCACCAAAACGGCGTTCGCGCTGGCGAAAGACCTCATAGGCCGCATCAAGATCAGCTGGCCTGAAATCCGGCCAATGTCCCGGCACAAAGAGGAACTCGGCATAAGCCGCCTGCCAGAGAAGAAAATTCGACAACCGCATTTCGCCGCTTGTGCGAATGATCAAGTCGGGATCGGGAATGCCGACCGTATCAAGATTGGCAGAAATCAATTCAGCAGAAATAGACGATGGATCGAGCAGTCCCGCAGCGACATCGCGCGCCAGACTTTTAACCGCACGAGTAATCTCATCACGCGAGCCGTAATTAAAGGCAATGATCAGATTAAGCCCGGTATTCTGTCGCGTGAGTGACTCTGCTTCGCCCAGCAAACCGCAAATATCTGCCGCCAATCCTTCGCGCTCACCAATAATCCGCACACGGACATTGTTGCGATGAAGCTCAGCAAGGTCGCGCCGGATGAAGAGCTTGAGCAATCCCATGAGATCGCCAACTTCACCGCTGGGGCGTGACCAATTTTCGGACGAGAATGCAAAGAGAGTGAGATAGCCAAGACCGCGATCACCCGCGCCCCTCACCGTCTCACGCAAAGCTTCGACGCCAGCCCTATGGCCAGCGCTACGCGGCAAACCACGCGCCTTAGCCCAACGGCCATTACCATCCATGATAATGGCTATGTGGCGCGGATCAGACATGTCGAAGCTCCCCTTGATGGAAAATCATGTCAGGCCTAAACCTGCATGATTTCTCCTTCTTTGACCGAAACGATCTTGTCCATTTCTGCAATGGTATCGTCAGTCAGCTTCTGTACTTTTTCTGAGAATCCACGGCTGTCATCCTGGCTGATGTCGCCGTCTTTTTCGAGCTTCTTTAACGTATCCATACCGTCACGGCGAACGTGACGCGCAGAAATACGGCCCTGCTCTGCATATTGATGAGCAATCTTGACCAGCTCTTTACGGCGCTGTTCGTTCAGTTCTGGAAGCGGAATGCGCAGCGTCATGCCATCGGTAATTGGATTAAGACCGAGACCGGAATCACGAATCGCACGTTCAACCGCACCAACCATTGTCTTGTCCCATACAGAGACCGACAACATGCGCGATTCAGGCACAGTAATATTCGCAACCTGATTGATCGGCATTTCCGAACCATAGGCCGTAATCGTGATTGGTTCGAGCAAGCTTGCAGAAGCGCGGCCCGTACGCAGACCACCAAGGTCGTGCTTAAGGGAATTGATCGCGCCTTCCATGCGTCGCTTCAGGTCGTTGATGTCAAAAACATCGCTCATGCAGATTCTCCTTCAGTGCTTGGCAAAAACAACGATCATTTATCGGAAACGATCGTGCAGCGTCCTTTGCCTTGCAGAATTTCGGCCAAACCGCCGCTTTCATGGATAGAATAGACTATTATCGGAATGTTGTTCTCACGCGCAAGAGCAACTGCCGTGGTATCCATGACAGCCAGTCCGCGATCCAAAACTTCCTTATGGGTAAGCGCATCGAAACGCGTCGCTGTCGGGTCCTTCTTCGGATCGGCAGTGTAAATACCGTCAACCTGTGTACCCTTCAACAGCGCATCCGCGCCAACTTCCGCCGCACGCAGTGCAGCAGCAGAATCGGTCGTAAAGAACGGATTGCCCGTGCCACCTGCAAAGATCACAACCTTGCCCTCATCCATATAGGCAGTTGCCTGCCGCTGGGAGAAGCTCTCGCAGATTTCTGGCATTGCTATGGCGGAGAGAACAACAGCGTCCACGCCAATCTTGTGCAATGAGGTACGCAGCGCCAGCGAATTGATGACCGTTGCGAGCATGCCCATATGGTCGCCGGTCACGCGATCGCCACCCTTGGACGCCACAGCTACACCGCGGAAAATATTGCCGCCACCGATGACAACACCGACTTCAACACCCAGCGCGCGCGCCTGCTTGATATCATTGGCAATGCGATCGGCAACGGAGACGTCAATGCCAAACCCCTGATTGCCCATCAATGCCTCACCTGAGGCTTTCAGCAGAACGCGTTTATAGGCGGACTTAACGGACATGGAGAGTTCTCCGCAGATAGTGATCAATGAATAATAGACGTTGCGATACACGAAGGGCACCGCGTTGTCACGCGATGCCCTTCATAATCAAAAGCCTTTTAAGCATTTCCAGCAAAAGTAATTTCGACTTTTACGCAGGATAATGCGGCAGATAAATCTTAAAGCGCATTCTGAAAAGGACACGCTGAAAGATTATTAGCCCTTGGCAGCAGCAGCAACTTCAGCAGCGAAGTCGCTTTCTTCTTTTTCGATGCCTTCACCGAGAGCGATACGTGCAAAGCCAGTGATCTTTGCAGGTGCGCCGATCGACTTTTCAGCTTCCTTAAGAGCAGCTTCAACGGTCAGATCAGGGTTGATAACGAAAGCCTGCGAAAGAAGAACAACTTCTTCGTAGAACTTGCGCATACGGCCTTCGATCATCTTTTCGATGATTGCATCTGGCTTGCCCGATTCACGAGCCTGCTCGATGAAGATCGCCTTTTCGCGTTCTGCAGCAGCTGGATCAACGTCAGCAGCAGTCAAAGCGAGCGGGTTGATAGCAGCAACGTGCATTGCAACCTGACGGCCGAATGAGCTTGCAGCTTCTGCGTCACCGTCGGTTTCGATAGCAACGAGAACGCCAAGCTTGCCGAGGCCGTCTGCAACGCCGTTATGAACATAAGTAGCAACTGCACCCTTGGAAACTTCAAGAGCTGCCGAACGACGGAAGCTGATGTTTTCACCAATGGTTGCAACTGCGTCTTTTGCAGCCTGCGTAACAGTCTTGCCGTCGATGTTTGCTTCAGCAACTGCTTCAGACGAACCATCGGTGGTAACTGCTGCGTTTGCGATCTGACGAACGAGTTCCTGGAAAGCGTCGTTACGTGCAACGAAGTCGGTTTCGGAGTTGACTTCAACAACAACAGCTTTGTTGCCGGAAGCGACAACGCCAACCAGACCTTCAGCAGCCGTACGGCCAGCCTTCTTGTCAGCCTTAGCCATGCCCTTAGCGCGCAGGTAATCAACAGCGGCTTCGATGTCGCCATTGGTTTCAGCAAGCGCTGCCTTGCAGTCCATCATGCCTGCGCCGGTGAGTTCGCGGAGTTCTTTAACCTGTGATGCGGAAATGCTCATTGTGTCGCCTTTCATGAAAGCGAAGGCACACCGGATGGGTGTGCCAACTTTTAACCGACGCTGATTGCATCGGAATGAATGAAGTTATCCACCCGTCATGTGACGGATGGATGAAAATCATAAGCGCTGATTATGCGCTTGCAGCCGGAGCTTCGAGAGCTGGCTCAACAGGAGCTTCAACCTGCGCACCAACGTCGATACCCATAGCGCCCTGCTGACGTGCAATACCGTCAAGAGCAGCACGAGCGATCAGATCACAATAAAGCGAAATAGCGCGAGCAGCATCGTCGTTGCCTGGAATTGGGTAATCGATCTGGTCTGGGTTACAGTTCGAGTCGATGATCGCAACAACTGGAATGCCAAGACGCTTGGCTTCCTGGATAGCAATTGCTTCCTTGTTGGTATCAACGATGAACATAAGATCAGGAACAGAACCCATGTCCTTGATGCCGCCGAGAGCACGGTCAAGCTTTTCGCGTTCGCGTTCGAGGTTCAGGCGTTCCTTCTTCGAGTAACCCTGAGCATCGCCAGCGAGGATTTCGTCGAGCTTGCGCAGACGCTGGATCGAGTTCGAAATCGTCTTCCAGTTGGTCATCATGCCGCCGAGCCAGCGTGCATTGACATAATACTGAGCCGAACGTGTTGCAGCATCAGCAATGATGTCAGAAGCCTGACGCTTCGTGCCAACGAACAGAACGCGACCGCCGCGAGCAACAGTGTCTGAAACGAGCTTCAGAGCATTGTGCAGCAGAGGAACGGTCTGCGACAGATCGAGAATGTGGATATTGTTGCGGTCGCCATAGATGTATGGAGCCATCTTTGGGTTCCAGCGGTGAGTCTGGTGACCGAAGTGTACACCAGCTTCAAGAAGCTGACGCATGCTGAATTCAGGCAATGCCATCTGTATTTTCCTTTTCCGGTTTAACCTCCACGGGCTGAGGCGATTACTCGCCACCGGAGGCTGAGGCCGGATTTCTCCCGGCAAAAGCCCAATCCCGTGTGTGGAATAGGCGCGCTGTTAAACCAACACGCCGATAAATGCAAGTCTTTCGCTAATTATAACGCATAAGGCTTCGGTTCATGCCTCACTTGCAGTCTGCATTTGCGGCCTTGTCATCATACAAATCGAGCTTAACCAACTTGCCGCGCATCGAGAAATCGCCATAGTCCATGGTCAGGTCGCGGGTGATGCCATTTTTGTAAAGCTTGAAGTTGATGCGATAGATCGGCAGGCCATCCTGCTTTTCCTTGTCATCGAAATAAGAAATCGTCACCGGCCAGACATTGTCCTTTGTGAACTTGCCCATTGCCTTGGTTTCGTCGTTCTTGGCTTCCTGCTCTTTGCCAACGACAACAGTTGTCGCAACAACGCGATCCGCATCCTCTGAAGCATCATAGAGTGTCGTCTGATAGAATTTTTCGCCAGCCGCCGCTTTCGCGATCAACTCTTCCATATGGGTTGTAGGAAACTGCGTGGGTTTTAGATCAAGCTTGTTTTCTTTGGGCTTAGACAATGCAACAACGGTTTTTCCGTCTTCAACCTTAGCATCACCACGCACTTCCTTAACCAGCTCTTTGTCAACAAAGGTCTTATTGGCAAAACGGAAATCTTTTCCATCAGCACTCTCAAAGCTCGTTGTCTGCTGATCGGTCACACGCTGTGGCTGCTCATCCATGTCGATGCGCGTTACAAAACGGAAATTCGTTGTATAGCCTTCACAAGCAGAACCATTGAACTCATAGACCATGCGCCCTGTCAGTCCACTAATACCGGACTTCTCATCGGCACGATCCAATGTGAGATCATAAACGGCGCGATGCGGAATCAGCGACACCGTCGAAGCAGCATTGGCAACGCCACCCCAAACACAAACTGCCGCTCCACTCGCCGCAAACGCCATTCTCAAAAAATGCATATAAGAATCTCCCGAACTGTTGAGCAGCATGATAAAAAAACTCGTGGCGGAAGCGAGGCAAAAAACGCACCTTTCCCAAAAGCTTCACCGATTCTATCTATTACGGCACTAAGTTAGCAAGGATTAATGGAATGACCGACACCATCGACAGCCGCCTGCAAAATTTGGGTATAACTTTGCCAGAAGCTGCGGCACCGGCTGCGAACTACGTACCTTTCGCACAAACAGGCTCGCTGCTGCTGACTTCAGGTCAGCTTCCATTGGAAAATGGCAAGCTCGTTCATACCGGCCAGATCGGTGATGCGCTTACGGTCGCCCATGGTCAGGCTGCGGCACGTGCCTGCGCAGTCAACATTCTCGCACAAGCGAGAGCAGCGCTTGGTGATCTGAACAAGATCAAGCGTATTGTGAAAATTACCGTATTCGTTGCCTCGACCACCGATTTCGTTGAGCAGCATCTGGTTGCCAATGGTGCATCTGACCTGCTCGTTGCCGTTCTTGGTGATGCTGGCAAGCACGCACGTTCGGCTGTCGGCGTCGCAAGCTTACCACTCAATGCGCCGGTTGAGATAGAAGCCATCATCGAGGTTGCATAATGTCATCTCCAGAATGGCTGAAGAAACAGCCGATTGCACATCGCGGCCTCCACGACCTCAATAACACGCGCTGGGAAAATACGCTTGCAGCTTTCGACGCAGCTGCAAAAGCAGGCTTTGCCATTGAGTGTGATGTACACCTGACCAAAGACGGCGGCGTGATCGTTTTCCACGATGACGACCTCGAGCGCCTCACAGGTCAGAAGGGCCGCGTCAGCGACCTGACGCTTGAAGAAGCAACCGCTCTGAAAATCGGCGGTACAAACGACCACGCTCCATCTTTGCGCGAGATGCTTGATCTGGTTGCCGGTCGTGTTCCGGTGGTGATCGAGCTAAAAGGTATCGAGGGCCGCGATGACGGTCTCGTTGCGGCAGTTGCCAAAGAGCTAACCGGTTACAAGGGCGAAGCTGCAATCATGTCATTCGACCATCATCTGGTTCGACTGTTTGCAAGCGATGCTCCTGGTATTCCGGGCGGGCTCACTGCCGAAGGCACGCAGATGAAGCACTTCGAAGCGCATTTCTCGATGCTCGCGCATCAGATTGCATTCGTATCCTATAATGTGCATCACCTGCCAAACCCGTTTGTTAGTTTCGTGCGCGAGAAACTTGACCTTCCGGTCATCAGCTGGACGGTACGCAATCCGGAAATGAAAACGCATAGCGATCAGAACGTGGATCAAATCACCTTCGAAGGCTTTGATCCACGCACATTGGTCGCCTAGCAGGATACTTCGCCATGAATGACGACGAAAGGCAGACTGAACAAAGCTTCGCTCTCCGGGTTGTCGAAAGCGTTGGCGATTTTTCTGAAGACGAATGGAACCGCCTTGCGGGAACTTCCCCGCAAGGCGAAAATTACAATCCCTTTATTTCCCGCGCATTTCTTCTGGCGCTGGAACAATCAGGTTCTGTGTCACAACAAGCTGGCTGGCTGCCTCACTTTCTGCGGTTGGAAGATCATGACGGCTATTTGATCGGCACTGTTCCCAATTACTTAAAGGGCCATAGTCAGGGCGAATATGTCTTCGATCATGGCTGGGCAGATGCCTTTGAACGGGCGGGTGGAAGGTACTACCCCAAGTTTCAAGCCTCAGTTCCGTTCACCCCCGCAACCGGCCCGCGCCTGCTTCATCATCGAGAATTTGAGCCGGAAGCTATTCAGGTTGCGCTCGCGACGGGGCTGCGGCAACTCACTGATCAGACAGGCGCTTCTTCTGCTCACGTTACATTCGCGCCCCGAGCCGAGATTTCATCGCTCGAAGCAGCCGGTTTTCTGCATCGAACGGATCAGCAGTTTCATTTTATAAACAATGACTTTTGTAATTATGATGATTTTCTAAATGAGCTTGTGTCGAGAAAACGGAAAGCTCTCAAGAAAGAACGCCGCGAAGCGGTTTCAGAAGGCATTCAAATCGACTGGTTGACCGGCCAGGAGCTGACGGAATCGGTTTGGGATGACTTTTACGAATTTTATATTGATACAGGTAGCCGCAAGTGGGGCCGCCCCTATCTCAACCGTAAGTTTTTCTCGCTAATTGGCGAGAGCATGGCCGACGATATTCTGCTGGTCATGGCAAAACGCGATGGACGCTATATTGCAGGCGCGATCAACTTCATTGGCAGCGACACGCTTTACGGTCGTCACTGGGGCTGCATCGAGGACCACCCCTATCTGCATTTTGAAGTTTGCTATCATCAGGCAATCGATTTTGCGATTGATCGCAAACTGCGCGTTGTCGAAGCCGGAGCGCAAGGTGAACACAAACTTGCGCGCGGCTATGTGCCTGTTACGACCCATTCCGCGCATTACATTGCCCATGGAGGTTTCCGCCGCGCTGTCAGTGACTATCTGGAACGCGAGCGGCGAGAAGTTGATCAAATCCACGCAGCACTCGAAGAGCATTCGCCCTTCAAACACACATGAATACCCTGATAATTGATTGAAATGGAGAACAGCATGTCCGCCACCTATGATGACAACAACACCTTCGCAAAAATCCTGCGCGGCGAGATCCCGTCAACGCGCGTCTATGAAACGGATGATGTTGTGGCATTCATGGATGTCATGCCGCAGGGAACCGGCCACACGCTGGTTGTTCCAAAAGCACCGTCACGCAATTTGCTTGACGCCAAGCCGGAAGCGCTTGCCGAAGCCATCAAAGCCGTGCAGAAGATCGCAAATGCCGTGAAGAAAGCTTTTGACGCGGATGGCGTCACTGTCATTCAGTTCAATGAACCGGCAGCAGGCCAGACAGTTTATCACCTGCACTTCCATGTCATTCCGCGTTTTGAAGGTGTAGAACTGAAACCACATACCGGAAAAATGGAAGACGCCGCGGTTCTTACAGCAAATGCTGAGAAAATCCGCGCAGCACTTTGATAAGAATCCGCTTTATAAGCTTAGAAGCCCTGCGACGAGCAGGGCTTCCGTCACGACAATACCAACAAGCAAACGCTTTCCGGCAATCAGATAAGCAATGAAGCCCGCTGCAGCCGACCCTACCCGCAGCCACATGGGCGAGTTGGCAAGCTCCCCGTTCGGATAAAGAATGAGTTGCGCGATAACGCCAGCAACAAGTGCCGTAGCGACACAGCGCACGAATACCAGCGCTTCAGAATCTTCGCGGACCCTGCCGCCGACAATCACGCCCATGACGCGGAAGAGATATGTCGGAAGCGCGCCGGCAAGCAGGATGAAAAGAAGCGGCCACCACCAATCGGAATAACTATCCCAATTCATAAAACGGGCTCCTTTGACTTGCGTGCACGATGAAAGACAAAAGAGATTACGCCACCAACAATTCCGGTCATCAGAAGATCATAGCCGGGGGCAAACTGGTGGAAGATTGGGAAAAGCACGATGCCCGAAACCATGGCAATCTGCCCTGCGCGCTCACGCGCCGAACGCCAAAGTGAAGTGAGAAAATACATCGGCGTGAGCATGAAAAGTGCCGCAAACACCACCGGCGGAAATGACGCCGACAGCGTATATACCAAAGCGACCACAAGCGCGTTCGTACCGACAAGCACTGTGCCAATACCTGCAAAATAGCTGGTCCGCATATTGCGCGGCACATTACGCAGCTCTTCCATTGCCATGACCCATGCCGTCACCGCCACAAAATGACAAAGGGCAGCAAGTGTCAGCTTGCGTGTGTTTGGGCCTTTTAATTCGGGCAAAAGCGCCACCACCATCGGCATCAGACGAACAGACGATAATCCAACAGCCAAGGCCGCTGCGGGGATTGACGCCCCAGCACTAATCGCGCCAATGAGCACCACTTTCGCAGGCAGCGCCCAGATGGTCAGCGTCATGAAAACAGCCTGTCCAACCGTTATGCCGCTCTCGATCGCCAGTCCGGAAAAGCCGATGAATGAACTCATCAGCAGAATGGCAGGGACACTCATGATCCGGCGTGTACCACGCAAAAACCAGCCAAAATGACCAGACTGTTCAGGCGATGATGAACCGGAAATGGATGAGCGACTCGAAGACATGATTGAGATTAGGCCATTTGCACGCAAACTTGCACCATGAAAAAGGCCCTTCTTGCGAAGGGCCTTTTTGTAGTTCTTATTTCTTACGCGGCACTTTAGGAACCGACGATTTCGCCGTCGAAGCCTTAGCGGCAGGTTTTGGTGCGGCCTCGTCCTTGCCAGCCAGAACCTTTTCCTTTTCAGCTTTCTTCGGTGCTGCCTTCTTGCGCACGGGCTGCTTCTTCTCAGCCGGAATGTCCTTCTTAGGCGTAACCGGCTTGTCGGAAACAGTCTCAAGAGCAAGATCGGTCTTGCCGTCGTCCTTCGTAATCACATCGACGCGAACTGTACCGCCGTGCTTGAGCTTGCCAAACAACACTTCATTGGCCAATGGCTTCTTGATATGCTCCTGAATGACACGAGCCAGCGGACGCGCGCCCATGCGCTCGTCGTAACCCTTGTCAGCAAGCCATGCGATAGCAGGCTCGGTCAGTTCGAATGTCACGCCACGTTCTGCAAGCTGCGCTTCGAGCTGAAGCACAAACTTCTGAACGACCTGATGAATGACAGGAACCGGCAGCGGTCCGAATGGAACGATTGCGTCGAGACGGTTGCGGAATTCCGGCGTGAACAGCCGGTTGATCGCTTCCATATCGTCGCCTTCGCGCCGCGTCGAACCGAAACCAATCGCAGCCTTAGCCATATCGGCGGCACCGGCATTGGTGGTCATGATCAGAATCACGTTGCGGAAGTCGATCTTCTTGCCGTTGTGATCGGTGAGCGAGCCATGATCCATAACCTGCAACAGAATGTTGTAGAGGTCTGGATGCGCCTTTTCGATTTCGTCGAGCAACAGCACGCAATGCGGATGCTGATCGACGCCATCGGTCAGAAGGCCACCCTGATCGAAGCCGACATATCCTGGAGGGGCACCGATCAAACGCGATACGGTGTGGCGCTCCATATATTCCGACATATCGAAACGAAGCAGTTCGACACCCAGCGAAGAAGCTAGCTGCTTGGCAACTTCCGTCTTACCGACGCCTGTTGGTCCGGAAAACAGATAGGAGCCGATTGGCTTGTCTGCTTCGCGAAGACCTGCACGGGCAAGCTTGATTGCAGAGGAAAGCGCTTCAATCGCCAAGTCCTGACCATAGACGACACGCTTCAACTCGGCATCAAGATGTGCAAGCACCTGCTCGTCATCTTTCGAGACAGACTTAGGCGGAATCCGTGCCATGGTGGCGATGGTTGCTTCGATTTCCTTGACGCCAATGGTCTTCTTGCGCTTGTTCTCCGGTAAAAGCATCTGGCTTGCGCCAGTTTCATCGATCACGTCGATGGCTTTGTCAGGTAACTTGCGGTCAGAGATATAGCGTGCGGAAAGCTCTACAGCCGACTTGATGGCATCAACCGTATATTTGACTTTATGGAAGTCTTCAAAATACGGCTTCAGACCTTTCATGATCTCAATCGCATCCGGGATCGATGGCTCATTGACATCGATCTTCTGGAAACGACGCACCAGAGCGCGGTCCTTCTCAAAGAACTGACGATATTCCTTATAGGTCGTCGAACCGATGCAACGGATCGCACCCGAGGAAAGCGCTGGCTTCAAGAGGTTCGATGCATCCATCGCACCACCCGAAGTCGCACCGGCACCGATGACAGTATGAATTTCGTCGATGAACAGAACCGCACCCGGATATTCTTCGAGCTCTTTCACAACCTGCTTCAGGCGTTCTTCAAAATCACCCCGATATCGGGTGCCTGCAAGCAGCGTACCCATGTCGAGTGAGAAGATCGTGGCATCAGCAAGCGCTTCCGGCACATCGCCTTCAACGATACGCTTTGCCAGACCTTCCGCAATCGCGGTTTTACCAACGCCCGGATCACCCACATAAAGCGGGTTGTTCTTGGAGCGACGGCAAAGAACCTGAATCGTGCGGCTGATCTCAGTGTCACGTCCGATCAACGGATCAATACGACCCGCTTTGGCTTTTTCATTCAGATTGACGCAGTAAGCAGTCAGTGCATCCTGCTTTTTCTTTGCGCCTTCTTCCGGCTCCACGCTTGTGCGCTCTTCGCTCGCGCTTTCAGCACCACGCGGCGTGCGCGGTTCACTGCCCTGCGTGCGCTTGGAAATGCCATGCGAAATATAATTCACAGCATCATAACGCGTCATCTGCTGCTCTTGCAGGAAGTAGGCAGCATGGCTTTCGCGTTCAGCAAAGATGGCAACCAGCACATTTGCACCAGTCACTTCTTCGCGGTTTGACGACTGAACGTGGATGACAGCGCGCTGGATCACGCGCTGGAAAGCCGCCGTCGGCTTCGAATCTTCATCATAGCCAGTGACGAGGTTGTCCAGTTCACGGTCAATATAATCGGTAACGATCTTTTTCAGATGCTCAAGATCGACGTTACAAGCGCGCATCACTGCGCCCGCATCCTGATCGTCGATCAGGGCAAGTAAAAGATGTTCGAGCGTGGCATATTCGTGATGCCGCTCGTTCGCGATGGTAAGCGCCTGATGCAGCGCCCTTTCAAGGCTGGGAGAAAACGATGGCATATGACCTCACTTTTTCTCCATTACACATTGTAATGGATGCTGGTTTTGGCGGGCAAAATCCATGACCTGACTAACCTTGGTTTCGGCAACCTCGTATGTGAACACGCCACACTCGCCGACACCATGATTATGGACATGCAACATGATACGCGTCGCGTCGTCCATGTCTTTTTGGAAAAAACGTTGCAGGACATGAATGACAAACTCCATGGGAGTATAGTCATCATTGAGAAGCAGAACACGATAGAGACTTGGCTTCTTGGTTTTGGTCTGCGTGCGCGTAACCACAACGGTACCATTATCTGGTCCGTTCCCGCCATTTGCCTTGCTTTGCATGACTGGATTTAAATGCCGCATGTAACCTATCACCCGATGCCCAACTCTATGGCCTGCTTGCCCTTTATGTAGGGCGTCATACGGTGATTTTAAGCCCTTCCTTGCCACTTGCAACCGAGACTTCTTGCAAGTTAGCGCATTGACACAATTATCTGGGCTTCTTCGTCATAATAACGAAAATTTGAAGCCCCGCTTACATAAGGCCTTGCTCACTGAATTACGTATTTCTTGCGCACAACTTCACAGCTTGCCCATCAACTTTTTTTAGAAATTATGAATAATGCGGTTACCATAAACGGATTGGTAACGCTGATGACAGTAAGGTTCCCGAATTAGATTGCTGTGTGCCCTTTGTGCCGCAGCTCAAAAAACCGGGATACAGGCAGGTCATTATCGTGCGTATAGCATTCAGTAACGTAGCATATGCCTTGAAAAGAGCGGCGCAAGCCACCCTTCTTCTCGCTGTTGTAACAGGCTGCTCTACGGCCTCGACTACCGTTCCAGCTGTTGCCAATGACAGATATGCTGCCATTGTTGTCGATGCCAACACGGGTAAAACGCTGTTTGCCTCAAGCGCGGATGCGAAACGCTACCCTGCGTCGCTAACGAAAATGATGACTATCTATATGCTGCTTGAAGCAATTCAGACCGGTCGCATCAACAAAGACACCCGTATTCCAGTCTCAGCCTATGCAGCGGCTCGCCCGCCGACAAAGATCGGCTTCAAAAAAGGCCAGTCGATCCGCGTTGAAGATGCAATTCTTGCAATGGTGACAAAGTCTGCCAATGACGTTGCAGCAGCATCCGGCGAATTCCTCGGTGGCTCTGAAGAGCGCTTTGCCCAGATGATGACTGCAAAAGCCCGTCGCCTTGGCATGAGCAACACTACATTCCGCAATGCTTCCGGCCTTCCAAACATGCAGCAGGTCACAACTGCGCGTGACATGGCGATTCTCAGCATCGCACTTCGTCAGCATTTCCCGCGCGACTTTGCGTATTTCTCGCGCAGCAGCTTTGATTATCGCGGTCAGACCATTCGCGGTCACAACCGTCTTCTCGGCCGCATTGAAGGCGTTGACGGAATCAAGACCGGTTACACCAATGCATCGGGCTACAACCTGGCTTCGTCAGTCAATCTCGATGGTCGCCGTATCGTAGCAGTCGTTATGGGCGGCAATACTGGTGCAAGCCGCGATGCGCATATGGCACAGCTTATCAAGCAATATCTGCCAGCAGCAACGCGTGGCCGTGCATCTGAACCGCTCATTGCAATGCGTAGTGAAGTGCCTCAGGTCGTCGCCTCTGCAGCATTGCCAAAGGCTCGCAACGCACCGGTTCCAGTTGCTCGTCAGGTTGTCGCTGTTGAAGACGTCATCAACAATGAAACCGGCGAAGGCGACGTTGAGCAGCCACAGGTACTGGCGCTTGCAGCTCCTACCCAGCGCCCAGCAGCAATGGCTGCACAGGCAGCAGTTCGCCCAACGCCAAAGGCAGTTGTTCCTACCGCGCCAGTGACACATGAAATTGATCCGGTAACAACAGCATCCGCACCAGCAGCATCTGGTGGCTGGGCTATTCAGGTCGGATCGCTGCCAAGCGAAGGTCAGGCCCGCGATATGCTGACCAAGGTTTCATCTTCTGTCGGCGCTCCTCTGCGTTCGGCATCGCCCTACACCGAGACTTTTGTGAAGGGTAACTCGACTTTCTACCGTGCTCGTTTTGTTGGCTTTTCTTCAAAGCAAGCAGCATGGGATGCATGCGCATCACTGAAAAAGAAGAACTTTGGCTGCTACGCAGTCGCAAACTAATAAACGCGGGTGAGTTCGCTCTCCCGCATAGCTTTAAACCCGAAATTTGTATTGCGTAGAGGGTTTCGAGATGTCGAATATGAACGAGACACTGACACAACATGCTTTGGCACCCAACCTGTGGACAGATGAGGCACACCGCCCGTCCGCACTCGGATCGCTGTTTTCAGTGCAAGCCTTGAAGCAAGCTGCACTTCGAATTGCCGACGTGCGCCATGGCAAGACGTTTCATACGCGTGATCTGGTGGGCGTACTGGTTAGCCACGCCGCCCGCAACCGCCGCATGGTTAAGCCACGCACGATGATGCGCATGACCTTACCCGTGACGGCTGATAAAGTCGCGGTTCGCCTCACCATCGAAAATTGATTTAAAAGTTTTTCATCAAAAAAGCCTGCCGGTCCGGCAGGCTTTTTTTATTTGGTCAGAGCAAACCCAAGGCCGCTAGTTCTTGTCGCAATTCGGATGGCAAAGCAGCCCTTCCCGACTTACCTATCGCTTCATCGAGCGGAACTTCATTTTCGTTAAGGTAGCGCCAGCCCTGAAAAGCGCGGCGCGGCTGCCAATCCGTCGGATGGATTTTAGGTTCCAGCACCAGATGACAGCGATTGATGCCCTGCTCATCCGTAAACGGTCTGATATCCAGAAGACGCTGGCGGCATTGTACATTGCCTTTGATAACCCAATAGAGCGAACCGCCGTCGAGCAACTCTTCGGCGCGCTTGGGAACCATGCGTGTCGTGTGAAACTGTTCCGGGACCAGCCCGGCAGCACGCTGCTCCGCAAGCCGGAAATCGATCCAGGCTGCGAGATCTTCAATACTGTCGCAACCGACGCAAAGTTTTACGAGATTGAGTGCCATGGCGATGATTTAGCCAAGCCGAATGCAGTCTTCAAGTCATAAGAATTTTATCTTCAGCAGGCGACCACATTCACGGCCAAGCCACCCTGACTGGTTTCCTTGTAACGCTCGCTCATATCGTGTCCCGTCTGACGCATGGTTTCGATACACGCATCAAGCGGCACAAAATGCTGCCCATCGCCCTTAACGGCAAGCGACGCAGCGGTGACGGCCTTAACCGCACCCAGCGCATTGCGCTCAATACATGGCACCTGCACAAGACCGGCAACAGGATCGCATGTCATGCCAAGATGATGCTCAAGTGCTATTTCGGCTGCATTTTCGATCTGCTCAGGTGTACCGCCCATGACAGCTGCGAGACCCGCAGCAGCCATAGCAGAAGCCGAACCGACCTCACCCTGACAGCCAACTTCGGCACCTGAAATTGAGGCATTGTGTTTGATCACGCCGCCAATAGCGGCAGAGGTGAGCAGAAAATCGCGAATACCCTTCGCATCTGCATCATCATGGAAGTGCAGATAATAGCGCAAAACGGCAGGCACGACGCCCGCCGCACCATTGGTCGGGGCAGTTACGACGCGTCCACCCGACGCATTTTCTTCATTGACCGCCATTGCATAGACTGACAGCCAATCATTGGCGAGCAGCGGGTTAATCTTGTTGTTACGCCAATCATCTTCAAGTCGCTCAAAAAGCTGACGAGCACGACGACGCACTTTCAGGCCACCCGGCATAATACCATCGCGGCTCAAACCACGGTCGATACAGCCACGCATAGCACCCCAGATGCGATCCAGACCTTCATCGAGATCAAGGCACGACATATGACATTCTTCGTTGGCGCGTTTCATATCGGCAATCGAGAGGCCGCTTTTTCGGGCCATTGTCAGCATTTCGGCAGCATTGTTGAACGGATAAGGCACATCAGCCTTTTCCTCGCGCTTGCCACCGCTTGTCTGCACGCGGCTTAGTTCTTCAGCAGTGACGACGAAACCGCCGCCAATCGAGAAATAAACACGACGCAGCAACAGCCGATCACTTTTATCGTAAGCTTCAAACGCCATACCATTGGCGTGGCCCGGCAATGGCGTCTTGCGATCCAGAACCAGATCGGTTTTTGGATCAAATTGATAGGCAGGATGACCCGCGGGCTGCACGGTTCTTGCGCGAGAAACCTTTTCGACTTCAGAATCCATGATATCAGGATCAATCGAATCAGGTGTGAAGCCGCAAAGGCCGAGAATCACAGCGCGATCTGTGGCGTGCCCTACACCGGTATAGGCCAGCGAGCCATGAAGGCTTGCCTTCAGTCGATAAACTTTAGCATTGGCAGGCTTTGGCCAATCGCCACCAATAAGTTCCTTGAGGAACATATGCGCGGCAGTCATCGGGCCCATCGTGTGTGAACTCGAAGGACCAATGCCAATTTTATAAAGATCGAATACCGACAGAAACATTCTACACCTATCCAACCCAAATCGGGCTGTGCAACTCCATATGCCAACCACGCAAAGCAGGCAGCAAAATGATATTACACCATTATAGATAGTTTAAGTGCGGAACAACGCAAACAGATTGCCGAAATGCGGCATCAAGTTTCCGCTTTACGCATCCCTTTCGGCATCAGACCGAGAAGAGATAAGCCATAAGAATGATTGTAGCGAGGCCAACGACTGCCCAGAGCGTAACGCCCCAGCAGGATTTTTGAACGGTTTCGTCCATGGAGATTTTTTACAACCTTGTTGTGCAACTCTTATAAGCAGCGTCCTTCACAACGCTGTTACCTGAGATATAGCCCTGACACATATGAAACGCAACTGTGAAAAATGGCAGAAATACGGCACTTAAATCCACCCCGTCGCAGCACGTTTCAAAAATCCATTTAGTATCAAAACGTTAAAAAGGCATATGTTTAACAAAAGCTTTAAAGTCACGGCAGAATTGGGGCATCAGGGTTGTGGAAGGAGCATATCTGTCTTGCCCGTCAACCAGTAAGCTGTAAGCCCAACCCATTCCCGCATGGCGACGCTAAAGCGTGACAAGCCCTCATTAGGCGCTTCAAAATAAAGTGAGAAACTCTGTTTGGCTGGCGTTTTGTAATCAACCGGCCACGCTACAACATCGAAACCGGCTTTGCGGAAACAGCCAATCGAACGCGGCATATGATAAGCTGAGGTGACAAGCAGCCACGTCTCACCCGGTTTCGGTTGAGCCAGTTCTTTCGAAAACTCCGCATTTTCAACCGTGTTGCGCGACTTACTTTCAAAAATGAAGCGATCACCGGAAAAGCCGAGATCAGCGAGCATCATGCGTGTGCTCTCAGCTTCCGGTACAGCTTCTTCAAAAAACGCACCATCACCGCCGGATACAATCACTTTCGCGTCGGGATAAAGCTTAGCAAGCCGCATTGTCTCAAAGATACGATCAGCGGCGCTGTTTAACTCAAAGCCCGGCCTTCCCGCATTAATATCGCCATTCATATAGCCGCCCAGCACCACAATACCGTGGACGTGGGACGGCAGTTCCGCCTGTTTCGGAAAGCGATCTTCCAGCGGCACCAGAAGCAAGCTTCCAAGTGTTGTATAAGCACTGAAAAATAGAACAATCGCACCGCTTATCATCGCGGTAAGACCAAGCTTTCGGAAACCAGTCCATACCAATATCAGTGCGAGTAGCAGAAATACAAAGATGATCGTCAGCGGCTGAAAAAACAGCCAGAAAAGTTTTGAAACACTGAAAAACAAACTGATCTCCAAGAAGGGCTGTCGATTTCACACAGACCGAACGAATCCGGCTCTGTGACATACTATAGCCATGCAATGGCATGTGATAAGAATCTTCGCGACTCTTACTGTCAAAGCCTAGGACGCATTATGCAGACCAACGCCGAAATTAATCTGACGCCACCAAGCCGCCCGCGCCTCGAACGCATCGACATAGCGCGCGGTTTGGCGTTGGTCGCCATGGCGATTTATCATTTCGGCTGGGATCTCGAGTTTTTTGGCTACATGGCAGCGGGCACCACCAGCCACGGCGGCTGGAAGCTTTTTGCGCGCTGCATAGCATCGAGCTTCCTGTTTCTCGTCGGTTTCAGTCTTGTTCTGGCGCATGGTCGTGCTATTCGCTGGAATGCAGTCGGAAAACGCTTTCTACAGATAGCAGCTGCCGCTGCTGCCATTTCCGCCGTCACCTATTACATGTCGCCGGATAACTTCATCTTCTTTGGCATTCTGCATCAGATCGCACTGGCGAGCTTGCTCGGTCTTCTATTCCTGCGCACCCCGCCAGTGATAACGCTGATCGTTGCAGCATTCGTCATCACCGCGCCGTTCTATGCACAGGCCGATTTTTTCAATCAGATGTGGCTTGCATGGGTTGGGCTTTCTACAATCCCGCCACGTTCCAATGATTATGTGCCGCTTTTTCCGTGGTTTGGTGCGGTACTCATTGGCATTGCAACGGCCCGCATCTTTGAGCGGTTCAACTGGCTACCAATACTCTCAGGCGGCGTTCAACCGCGTCTGCTGCAAAAGCCGTTGACCTTCATTGGTCGCCACAGTCTCGCGTTCTATCTGATTCACCAACCTGTGCTAATCGCGCTTGTTTATTGCTTTGCGCAAATCTCGCCACCCGACCAGCGCCCTGCTTTCACACAATCCTGCGTCGCATCATGCCTGCCAAGCGGCAGCGAGACGCTGTGCAAGGCATTCTGCCGTTGCGTGGTCAGTGAGCTCGATAAAGCCAAACTGTTCGATGATGTCTTTAGCGGTAAGGCTGATCAGAACAACAACAGTACGGTTCAGCAAATCGCGCAGATGTGCTCACCCGTACCGGATAATCAGTAAAATCAGGTAGAAACGCCAAGCTCTGCAAGGCGTTCGATACAAGCTTCTTCCACCTGATCAAGCTCGGTGAGCGTTTCGTCAATATCCCGGCGCTTCTGACGAAGATCGGCGCGCTTTTCTTCGACGCGCTTCATCAAGAGCTTGAGCTGTCCGGTTTCACCCGGCGGCTCACGATACATCTGCACGATCTCATGGATTTCTGCGATTGAGAAACCAAGGCGCTTGCCACGCATGATTTGCTTGAGGAGATGCCTATCGGAAGGCCTGAACAAGCGTGTACGACCACGCCTTACAGGCGCAATCAAACCCTCATCCTCGTAGAAACGCAAAGTCCGGGTAGAAATCCCGAATTCCCGTGTCAGCTCTGTGATCGTATAATATTCGCGCACAACTATATCCCTGCCTTGCAGTATGCAGGCGATTGTTGTGCAGCCGGACTTACGTAAAAGTCAATATTAAACCGTCACAATTAGTCATAATGATTATAAGTTGCAGGTACATTTGGTGATGCACTTGCCATTATCGTGCCGCTCATGCGTTATAAAATGATAACAGTATCAATAATTGACAGCGATTCATGCGGCGTTCCATTAAATTTACGATCATCGGACTGGTCATTATTGCACTTGGCGGTGCTACACCTTTTGCGATTGAGCCCATTGTTAAAAAGATCGGCGAAGGTTCGATCCTCCAATTGGCGAAAGATGGCAATTTCTGCACAACGGATGATTGCGAAGAAGGCATAACTTATGCGATTGGCTTCCTCGAAACCAATTACGGCCTCTCTCCAGACAATGTGAAATGGTGCATGGGTGTCGATGTTATCGCAAATTATGAATTGCCATTTGGCAATGCACTCAAAAAGTCGATAACCGACCAGATGTATTCTCGTTGTGGCGATCCGGCTCAGGATGAACCTGTCGGCAACTATACGGCAGAATAAAAGGCCATACCGAATGAAACGACTTTTTCGCCTTGCCGCATGGCTGGCATTAGCTTTCATCCTCATCGTGACCATCAGCCCAATTCAGTTTCGCCCCATAACGGGAGAACCCGCCGATCTTGAGCGCTTTGCAGCCTTCTTCCTCGTGGGTTTTCTATTCGCACTTGCTTATCCCCGCCACTGGATCGCTGTGCTGCTGCTTACAATCGGATGCGCCGGCATGTTTGAATTGATGCAACGGCTGGCACCCGGACGGCATGGCGAATTTGCCGATTTTGTCTTCAAAGCAGTTGGCGCGATGGCTGGCGTGTGTATTGGTCGCGGCCTCAGCTTGCTTCCGATCTTTTCAGAAAAATCGAAATAAAAACTTTTCCTCCAACGGAACCAAAAGGTTGAATGATCGTTTTATGTTCATCAATTCCAATGGAGGTTTGAAATGGCCGATAACAAGACAGCTAATGACGTTCAGCAGGCTTTGGAACAGCAGGTTGCTGATTTGCGCGGTGAGTTGAAGCGCCTGTCTAAGTCTTTGGCTTCCCGCTCAAACGATCTGCGCGATAGTGCGGAAGATGCATTTGATGATGCATCGGGTCGTTTCCGTCATGCGGCACAGGTCGTTCGCGAGCGCGGACAGGCCGTCGCAGAGACCGTAAAAGAGAATCCTGGCACAGCCACCACTCTGTTTGGCACAGCCGGTCTTATCGGCATTGCGATTGGCGTAGCAATTGGCTGCGTATTGTCCGACCGCCGCTAAACACTTTTAGCGTTACGAAAAGCCCGCGCCCTCCCAGCGCGGGTTTTTCTATTGCCTTTACCTAATTGTCCAAGACTGCTACTCGGAGCCATTGGCAATCTGCCACCGGTCGCAGCCTACCCGGTCAAAACAAGGACAAGCGCTTAATCGTTAAGCGTTAAGACTGCACCGTGGCTTTAAGTAAAGGCACGCAAATGTCTGAAAAGACGATATATTCTGATCTTAAACAACTCGGTTCAAACACTGCCGCCCCCCAATCTCCTGAAGAGGCAGTTCTTGAGAGGGTGGAAAACCCACAAGTAGGAACGCCTTACTGCGTTCGCTTCACCGCACCGGAATTCACTTCTCTCTGCCCGATGACCGGACAGCCGGATTTCGCTCATCTGATGATCGATTATGTGCCGGGCAAATGGCTTGTTGAAAGCAAGTCGCTCAAGCTGTTCCTGTTTTCGTTCCGCAATCATGGCGCATTCCATGAAGATTGCACAGTCAAAATCGCTAAGCGGCTTGTTGCACTGCTTGAGCCGGAATGGCTACGTATTGGCGGCTATTGGTATCCGCGCGGCGGCATTCCGATTGATGTGTTTTACCAGACAGGTGAAACGCCCAAAAATGTCTGGATCCCTGAACAGTCTGTACCCAATTATCGCGGTCGCGGCTGATGACAAAAACCTGTATCTATTGCCGCACAAATCACATTGCCTATATCCAAACCACACACCCAACAGGAAACCCAGATGAATAACGTTATCCTACTTATATCGCTGGCCATTCTTTCGGGTTGCGGAGCAGGCAAAGCGGCGATGGATGCAGGCAAAGGCTTCGACCGATTTGGCTGCATGTCCCGCAACTTAAAAGGCGAAACGCCCTGCTCTTCGCCAGACAATCAGAACCAGACCCCATAAACAAAGCGAGCCGCTATGACCATTCAACCAAAAGACGTCCTTGATTTCTGGTTTTCAGCAAAAATGCGCGAAAACTGGTTCACCAAGAGCGATGAAATTGATGCGGAAATTCGCGACAAGTTTCTGGCAGCCTATGAAGATGCGCGTGCCGACAAATTTGAAGATTGGAAGCAGCAGCCAGAAACCGCACTCGCACTGACGATTCTGTTTGACCAGTTTCCGCGCAACATGTTCCGCGGCTCGCCACGTTCATTTGAAAGCGACGGTCTTGCCCGTGATGTGGCAACGCGAGCGCTGGACCACGATTTTGATCGCAATCTGTCTGCTGATGAGCGCCAGTTTTTCTACCTGCCTTTCATGCACAGCGAAAATCTGAGCGATCAGAAGCGCTGCCTTGATCTTTATGAAAAGCTCGGCAACGAGTTTTCATTAGGCTTTGCCAGACAGCACCACGATATTGTTGAGCGTTTTGGCCGCTTCCCACACCGCAACAAGGTTCTGGGTCACGAAACAACAGCGGAAGAAGCCGAATTCCTCAAAGAACATTCCGGCTTCTGACCTTTAAAGCAGCCTGTAAGGCAGGATTCCACGGCGGTCGTGATCGACCGCCAACCTGCTTTTCAGCGGCGGCACGGCACGCTGGACACATTCCGCCCGCTCACAAATTCGGCAGGAAACACCAATTGGGTCGAATGCTGAGCGTGTGGCAATATCAAGCCCATCCGCATAAACAAAATCCTGCGCATGCGTGACTTCACATCCCAGAGCAATGGCATAGCGGCGCTGCGGCGCGTGAAAGCCGCCCTCGCTCTTGGTCAGTTCCATTGCAACGCAGAGATAGCGCGCACCATCGGGCGTTTCGGCAAGTTGTCGGATAATCCGTCCCGGCGTCTCAAACGCCTGATGCACATTCCACAACGGACAGGCAGCACCATAACGCGCAAATTGCAGCTTAGCGGCACTGTGCCGCTTGGTGATATTCCCAGCACGATCAATACGCGCAAAAAACACCGGCACACCGCGCTGACCAGAGCGCTGTAATGTACTCAGACGATGCGCGACCTGCTCCAGACTTGCCCCAAAGCGCGATGCCAGCAATTCCAGATCATGCCGCAACTCTTTGGCAGCCGACAGAAACGTCTGATAGGGCAAGACCAGCGCACCAGCGAAATAGTTGCGCAGGCCGATTTTGCAAATCTCTACGGCCTCCGCTGAGCGAAAATCGGCACGCTTTGCAATTGCTGTGACGAGCTCCTCCATTTCCAGTTCGGCAATCTGAAACGCAATCTGGAAATTGCGCGTCGAGGCTGGCGAATATGGATTGAGATAGAGCACCCGTGCAACGGGATCGAATCGCCGCAAAATGGCTTCATCGGGATCTGCGCGTGCCACGCGGACACGATAACGCTCTTCCATATATTGCGGCAGTGCTACGCCGATGTCGCGGAATGGAATTCTCAACTCGTCTGCAAGTTTTTCAGCCGCAATATCAAGCTCGTGCACGTAGTTATCAATGAAATGAAAAAAGTCGCGTACTTCTTCATAAGGCGCTGGTTCTGCAACGGACGGCGCACGCCCAAGCTGGTGATCGAGGCTTGCAAGCTGCTCGCTGTTGCGTCGATAAGCCTGATGACAAGCAATCAGCGCATGAGCCAGTCCCGGGGCGTTCTGCGTGATCAGCTTTAATTCCTGCAAATTCGGCTTGTAATTATCGAACACCGGATCGGCCAACGCTTCCGATACAGCCGATAACAACCGATCATCATCGCCCAGCGAAATGGCACCAATATCAATCTGATAATTTTCAGCCAGTGCCAGCAGCACAGCGGCAGATACAGGCCGCTGATTGTTTTCAATCTGATTGAGATAACTCGTTGAAATACCTAAGCGTTCAGCAAAACCAGACTGGGTGGCCTTGTGCTGCTCGCGTATGTCGCGAATCTTCCTGCCAACATAGAGTTTTTTGGGTGCCATAACAGGGTGCCATATTTGCAAATTTGCATTTCGCTATTTGCAAATTTATAAATTACACAATCGCACCTTTTCAAGCTTTCAGAATGCGGCATACTGGCTCTAAGCATTGAGACAATAATTCCGTAATTTCTTAGCTTTCCAAGGTCATAGCGAATGCAGGAACTTCTCGAACAGCTTGAAGCCCGTCGTGCCGAAGCCCGTCTTGGCGGCGGACAGAAGCGCATAGATGCGCAACACGGCAAAGGCAAGCTCACCGCCCGCGAAAGATTAGACGTGCTTCTCGACGAGGGATCGTTCGAAGAGTTCGATATGTATGTCACCCATCGATGCACCGACTTCGGCATGGAAAAGCAGAAGATCGCAGGCGATGGCGTGGTGACGGGCTGGGGCACCATCAATGGTCGGCAGGTCTATGTGTTTAGTCAGGACTTTACCGTTCTTGGCGGCTCGCTTTCTGAAACCCACGCGCAAAAAATCTGCAAGATCATGGATATGGCAATGCAGAATGGCGCGCCAGTCATTGGGCTCAATGATTCTGGCGGCGCACGCATTCAGGAAGGCGTAGCGTCCCTTGCAGGCTATGCCGATGTTTTCAAACGCAATGCCGATGCATCGGGCGTCATTCCGCAAATTTCCGTCATTATGGGCCCATGCGCGGGCGGCGCGGTCTATTCGCCAGCCATGACCGATTTCATCTTTATGGTTCGCGACAGTTCCTACATGTTCGTAACCGGCCCTGACGTGGTGAAAACCGTTACCAATGAAATTGTTACAGCGGAAGAACTCGGTGGCGCGTCGACTCATACCAAGAAATCATCTGTCGCCGATGGCGCATATGAAAACGATATCGAAACGCTTGAACAAGTTCGCATGCTGTTCGACTTTCTACCGCTGAACAATCGTGAGAAAGCGCCGACCCGCCCGTTCCATGACGACCCGGCTCGCCTTGAAATGCGGCTTGATACGCTTATCCCGGACAGTGCCAACAAGCCTTACGACATGAAGGAGCTGATTCTCGCTCTGGCGGATGAAGGCGACTTCTTTGAAATTCAGGAAGCTTTTGCCAAAAACATCATCACCGGATTCATCCGCATGGAAGGCCAGACAATTGGCGTGGTCGCCAATCAGCCGATGGTGCTCGCCGGTTGCCTCGATATAGACTCGTCGCGTAAGGCAGCGCGCTTTGTTCGCTTCTGCGACGCGTTCAGTATTCCGATCCTAACATTGGTTGATGTACCGGGCTTTCTGCCAGGGACAGCACAGGAATATGGTGGTGTGATCAAACACGGTGCCAAGCTTCTCTTTGCCTATAGTCAGGCAACAGTCCCGATGGTGACGCTGATCACTCGCAAAGCCTATGGCGGCGCTTATGACGTGATGGCATCAAAGCACATTGGTGCCGACATAAACTATGCATGGCCGACGGCTGAAATCGCTGTCATGGGCGCCAAGGGAGCGACCGAAATCCTCTACCGCTCAGAACTAGGCGACGCGGAAAAAATCGCCGCTCGCACCAAAGAATATGAAGAGCGCTTCGCCAATCCATTCGTTGCTGCCGAGCGTGGCTTCATCGACGAAGTGATCATGCCGCATTCTTCCCGCCGCCGTATCGCCCGTGCGTTCTCTGCGCTTCGAAACAAGAGCCAGAACACGCCATGGAAGAAACACGACACCATTCCGCTGTAAGATTGCTACGGGTACGATTCAAATGATCAAGAAAATCCTCATTGCCAATCGCGGCGAAATCGCATGCCGGGTTATCAAAACCGCCAAGAAAATGGGCATTGCAACCGTCGCCGTCTATTCCGATGCAGACCGCAATGCGCTGCATGTTAAAATGGCTGACGAAGCAGTGCATATCGGACCAGCGCCCTCGAACCAGTCTTATATCGTCATTGATAAAATTCTTGCAGCAATCAAAGAGACTGGCGCAGATGCGGTGCATCCGGGCTATGGCTTTCTATCAGAGAACCCACGCTTTGCCGAAGCGCTGAAAGCCGCAAATGTAACGTTCATTGGTCCGCCAGTGAATGCCATTGAAGCCATGGGCGACAAGATCACCTCTAAGAAGCTGGCAGCCGAAGCTGGTGTCTCGACCGTTCCCGGCCACATGGGGCTAATCGAGAATGCAGACGAGGCAGTCCGCATTTCGACATCTATCGGCTATCCGGTGATGATCAAGGCTTCCGCTGGCGGCGGCGGCAAGGGAATGCGGATCGCATGGAATGACGACGAAGCGCGCGAAGGCTTCCAGCTTTCCCGCAATGAGGCGAAATCCTCCTTTGGCGATGACCGCATCTTCATCGAAAAGTTCGTCACTCAGCCGCGCCATATCGAAATTCAGGTTCTGGGCGATCAGCACGGCAATGTCATTTATCTGGGCGAGCGCGAATGTTCCATTCAGCGCCGCAACCAGAAAGTGATTGAAGAAGCGCCCTCGCCGTTTCTGGATGAAGCAACGCGCAGAGCCATGGGCGAACAGGCGGTCGCGCTTTCCAAAGCAGTTGGCTATTTCTCCGCAGGCACAGTCGAATTCATCGTCGACGGTGATCGCAATTTCTATTTCCTAGAAATGAACACGCGGTTGCAGGTCGAGCATCCGGTAACGGAACTCATCACCGGCATTGATCTGGTTGAGGAAATGATCCGCGTTGCTTCTGGTGAAAAGCTGCGCCTTAGTCAGGCCGATGTGAAACTCAACGGCTGGGCGATCGAAAGCCGCCTTTATGCCGAAGACCCTTATCGCAACTTCCTGCCTTCTATTGGCAGGCTGACGCGCTATCGTCCGCCCGTCGAGGGATGCAACCCAAACGGCACCGTCATCCGCAATGACACCGGCGTTTTTGAGGGCGGCGAGATTTCAATGTATTATGATCCCATGATTGCAAAATTGTGCACATGGGGACAGGATCGGACCAGCGCAATTGTTGCTATGAGCGGAGCTCTCGATGCATTTGAAGTCGAAGGCATCGGTCACAACCTACCATTTCTGTCCGCCGTTATGGAGCATCCGCGTTTTCGGGCAGGCGCATTGACCACTGCTTTCATCGCAGAAGAATATCCCGATGGTTTTGCAGGTGTGGCGGTATCGGAAGATGATGCGCATGTGCTCGCCACCGTCGCTGCGCAGATCAACCTGGGTGTCGAACGGCGCAACAGCCAGATTTCCGGCAGGCTTTCGCCGCAGGATCAGTCGGTTGCAACCGACTGGGTAGTAACACTTGGCGGCCATAGCCTGACCATTCACATATCTGAAGGCGAAGGCGGCACAGTCATCAACTTTGACAATGGCCAGAGCCTCCCTGTTGCCAGCGACTGGCATCCCGGCAATCAGCTTGGCGCCTTTACGGTTGACGGCAAGTCAATCGCCGTCAAGGTTCTGCGCTCAAGGACAGGCTGGCGACTGCGCTGGCGCGGGATTGATACAATCGCCCATGTCCGCAAACCGCGTGTTGCAGAACTGGCAAAGCTCATGCCGGTCAAGCTGCCGCCGGACACATCAAAAATGCTGCTCTGCCCGATGCCCGGCGTGATTACCTCTGTTCTCGTCAAAGACGGTGATACGGTCGAGGCCGGTCAGCCGCTGGCAACCGTAGAAGCCATGAAGATGGAAAATGTGCTCCGCGCCGAGCGTCGTTCGACCGTTAAGCGCATCGCTGCGGAAGAAGGCGCAAGCCTCGCGGTTGATGAGCTTATCATGGAATTTGAGTGAGGACGGATATGAGCGAGCGCCCCACAAAAAGCGATTGGTCGAAGCTGGCCGAAAAGGAACTGAAGCGCCCTGCCGATAGCCTTGTATGGCACACACCCGAAGGCATTGACGTGAAGCCGCTTTACACGGCTGACGATTTAGCTCCCATTAAGCATCTCGACACCCTGCCCGGCTTTGAACCGTTCCTTCGCGGGCCACGTGCAACCATGTATGCCGGGCGCCCATGGACCATCCGGCAATATGCAGGCTTTTCGACCGCCGAAGAATCGAACAATTTCTACCGCAAAGCGCTTGCAGCCGGTCAGCAAGGCGTATCGGTTGCTTTTGATCTTGCGACGCATCGCGGCTATGACAGCGATCATCCGCGCGTCGAAGGCGATGTGGGCAAGGCAGGCGTGGCGATTGATTCTGTCGAGGACATGAAAATCCTCTTTGATGGCATTCCGCTTGAAAAGATTTCCGTCTCCATGACGATGAATGGAGCTGTGATCCCGATCCTCGCCAATTTCATCGTTGCAGGCGAAGAACAAGGCGTTTCGCGCGATCTGCTGTCCGGCACTATTCAGAATGATATTCTCAAAGAGTTCATGGTCCGCAACACCTATATCTATCCGCCGGAACCCTCCATGCGGATTATTGCGGATATCATCGCCTATACCGCAACTGAAATGCCGAAATTCAACTCGATTTCCATCTCCGGCTATCACATGCAGGAGGCAGGTGCGACGCTGGTTCAGGAACTGGCTTTCACGCTGGCCGATGGGCGCGAATATGTCCGCGCTGCACTCAACAAAGGCCTCAATGTCGATGAATTTGCAGGGCGTCTGTCATTTTTTTTCGCCATTGGCATGAACTTCTTCATGGAAATCGCCAAGCTGCGCGCAGCCCGCCTGCTCTGGTCACGCATTATGAAGGAATTCGAGCCGAAGAAGCCCGGCTCGCTGATGCTGCGCACTCATTGCCAGACATCAGGCGTGTCGTTGCAGGAACAAGACCCTTACAATAACATCGTACGAACGGCCTTTGAGGCTATGTCGGCAGCGCTTGGCGGCACGCAATCGCTGCACACCAATTCTTTCGATGAGGCCATTGCTTTGCCGACAGAATTTTCTGCCCGCATTGCCCGCAACACACAGCTTATTCTGCAAAACGAAACCGGCGTTACCAAGGTCGTCGATCCGCTCGCAGGCTCCTATTACATTGAGAGCCTGACCAATGAGCTGGCCGAAAAAGCATGGGCGCTGATTGAAGAGGTCGAAGGTCTTGGCGGCATGACCAAAGCCGTTGAAAGCGGACTGCCTAAGCGTCTGATCGAAGAAGCAGCCACCCGTAGGCAGGCTGCGGTCGATAAGGGCGAAGAGGTCATCGTCGGCGTCAACAAGTTCCGTCTGGAGCAGGAAGACAATATCGACATTCTCGAAATCGATAACACCGCCGTCCGCAATTCGCAGATTGCCCGCCTCAATCGCATCAAAGAAACCCGCAACAAGGCTAACGTCGAAGCAGCCCTTTCAGAACTGGAAAAGGTCGCAAAGACTGGCGAAGGCAATATCTTGGCGGCAGCGGTGGAGGCCTCGCGTGCACGCGCCACCGTCGGCGAAATTTCCGATGCGATGCGCAGCGCTTTCGGCGATCATGCGGCAGTGCCAAAAGTCGTCAAAGACGTCTACGGCACAGCCTATGAAAATGAGCCGGAATATTTGACCCTTGTGGAGCGCCTCGAAGAATTCTCCAAAAACACGGGCGACAAGCCGCGTCTCATGGTTGCCAAGCTCGGTCAGGATGGACACGACCGCGGTGCCAAAATAATTGCATCTGCCTTTGGTGACATCGGCTTTGAAGTCTTGGCCGGGCCTTTGTTTCAGACACCCGATGAAGCGGCTGATATGGCGATCAAGGCAAAGGTTCATGTGCTGGGCGTGTCATCGCTCGCAGCCGGGCATAAAACTCTTCTGCCGCAGCTTGTCGAAACTCTGCGCAAAAAAGGCGCTGAGAATATCATTGTCGTTTGCGGCGGGGTGGTTCCACGTCAGGACCACCAGTATCTGTTTGATCACGGTGTCTCGGCAGTCTTCGGCCCTGGAACAAATGTGCTTGATTGCGCACGAGCAGTACTTGATCTCATGGAAGGAAAACGTCGTAATCTCTGAATAAGATCAGATGGATACGGTGCAAATGAGACTCTTTTTATCAACAACTTGAGAAGCCGGACGAACTGTCCGGCTTTATTGTTTCGAGACCAGTCAGTTCTTTGGCCCTGCAAACCCGGCAATGGTGGACGATGTTACCGAAACAGGATCACTGGCCGGAAAACTATCTTCCAACCCCTCATCCAGCTGTCGTTCAAGCTCAGTACGATCACCGGCGCGGCGAGCACTTGGTAGCGTAATCTGGGTTGCTGGCTCAATGCCGCATTCAAGACATGCCACGCCGAGCGCCTCACCGAGCTTGATGGCTGCCTTGCGTATCACCGCATCGCGTCGAAGCTCAGCTCCGGTTTCATTCTCGACCTTGACCGAAATACGCTCCTCACCCTCGGTCACAAACTCAACCAGATAGGTTGCAAATCCACCAAGCGAACTCACACGAGTTTCAACAATATCCATGATTTCACCTCCGCATTTATCTGCAATGAAAACGGAGCGTCGCGTGGATTGTTCCCTCAAAAACTGCGGCACTCACCTTTCCCTGCAACTTCTGATGCCTATATCAAAAATGCACCTGCATTTATTACAACCAGAAAGGACATCTCATGGCCATCACACGAAAGGAAGAAGCCCGCGCGTTGAATGCAGAAGAACGCGAACTGGTAGAAAAATCCCACCACCCACTTCTTCAGGAAGTTCCCGACTCTGAACTCTCGCAGCTTGCAAAGCTTTTGCGCGACCGCCGCAGCAAAGCCCGCGATCAGGCCCATCAACGCCGCCGCGAAATGCGCGGAAAAGCTGCAGCACGCGGTGCATCGGCATCAAAGGCTGACGAAGGCTCACATCTGAAAGTTTCTGTTCTTGCCATGGCTATGCGCCGCATCAACGCAGAAGTTGATCGCCGCCGCAGCATGTCGACAAGCAACGACCTTATCGCGAATGCGAAGAAGGCTCTGGCAACCAAGAAAGCCAGCGAAAAGAACGAAACGACGTTTAACACGCGGCACGCGCGTCATGGCATGCGCAATATTCCCAATGAAAAAGCAGACAGCCTCATCCGGCCAATGGAGCGTGGACGTTTGAAAAAAGCCGCCAGCGTAGCTCAAGCTAAACGCGATGCCCGACAGGAAGCCGCGAGCTAATTATCCAGTGCCATCACCCGGAGATGAATTTCATTTTCGGGTGATTTTTATTTAAAAACAATTATTTAAAATGCTGTATTATTCAATAGGTTTATAAATTTCATTCTCAGAAATGTAATCCAAAGCCCTGCATCAAGCGACGAATGGCATAATCCGGCTTATTCGATGTGAACACCGCCAGATCATCGTGATGATGCAGCGCCTCATCAATCTCGCGTGGTTGCAAAAGTGAAACGGTGCGTCGTGCAATCGCCTCGGCGGGGTCGAGCCAATCGACCGGCCACGGTGCCAGCCGTCGGAAAACATTGGCCAGAAACGGATAATGCGTGCAGGCCAGTACGACAATATCCGTGCGTTCACCGTCCTTTTCAACAAAGCATGGCGTGATCTGCTCAACGACCAGCGCTTCATCGATCTTCTCACCGCGAATATGGGCTTCTGCGACACCTGCAAGCCGATCGGCTCCGACAAGCCGCACATGGCATTGTGAGCCAAAAGACTGGATGAGATCACGTGTATAGGCACGCTTGACCGTACCGGGCGTTGCAAGCACGGAGACAAGCCCCGACGAAGTGCGTTCGGCAGCAGGCTTGATCGCCGGAACCGTTCCCACAAAAGGCACTGACGGATAAGCACGGCGCAGATCATCCAGCACCAGCGTTGAGGCTGTGTTGCACGCGATCACCGCAATTTCGGGATCATGCTCAGCGATAAACTTGCCAAAAAGTTCGACAATACGCGCGCGCAGCGCTTCTTCTTCCCAGTCCCCATAGGGAAAGCCGGCATCATCGGCGATATAAATAAATCGCCGATCCGGCATCATAACCCGCAACTCGCGCAAAACCGTCAGACCGCCGATACCGCTGTCGAAAACCAGAACTGGCCTTTCAATCGCGATAGAAGACGCGCCGAAATTCTCTGCTGCGGGTGCTGGTTTCATTCAGCCTTGTCCTCTGTTGCGGGCTTACGTGCACGGCTTTCTGGTGCACCTGAACCACGCGGCTTCTTGGGTGTAAACACATCAAGCGATGTGATCACGCCGCGTAGAAGCTTGAGTTCTGCCGATGCAAAACCTGCGCGCGTCAGAACCGAGCGCAGATTATTGACCATGATTTCTTTTTTGGCCTCAGGGCGGAAATAACCCCGAATATCAAGCGCCTCTTCCAGATGATTGAAAAGACTCTGCAATTCCTGCTTAGGCGCTGCTTCCATTTCTGGTCCACGGAAAACCGTATCCGTCTCGCTCTCAAGGCCCGACTTCATCCACTCATAAGACATGAGCAATACGGCCTGCGCGATATTAAGCGATGCAAAGGCCGGATTAACCGGGAATGTCACCAGTTCATCCGCAAGACCAACTTCTTCATTGCTAAGACCAAAACGCTCGCGCCCGAACATGATGCCAGTCTTCTCACCAGCCCTGAAGCGGTGGCGCAATTCGCCATTGGCTTCGACCGGGCTGCGCACCTGCTTAAAGCCGTCACGCTCGCGTGCCGTGGTGGCATAAACGAAATTGAGATCTGCAAGCGCTGATGGGAGATCATCGTAAACCACCGCATTATCAATGATATGATCCGCCTTGCTTGCAGCAGCGCGCGCTTTCTCGCTTGGAAACTCTTCACGCGGCTGCACAAGACGCAATTCGGCAAGGCCAAAATTTGCCATGGCGCGCGCCACCATGCCGATATTCTCCGGCAATTGCGGATTAACCAGAATGATCGCCGGACCTTCGGTGATCAAAGGGCGCTGTTTGTCTGTACCTGCCATGATAATTTCCGTCACTACTGTATCAACACGGCGCTTCCCTGACATGTTTGACAGAGAATCGCAAAGATTCCCCTTACAAACATTGTCAAAAATCGCGTGTAGTAGCGGAATAACACCAGTCTTCGGCCCTTCCATGGCAGACTGCGCCAACCGACATCGAGTTAACAGGGAGGAAAATCATGTCCGGCAAAAAGATTCTCATGATCTGCGGTGATTTCTGCGAAGATTACGAAACTATGGTTCCGTTTCAGACGCTTCTCGCCGTTGGACACAAAGTCCATGCGGTTTGCCCCGGTAAAAAAGCGGGCGACGCTATCGCGACCGCTATTCACGACTTCGAAGGACATCAGACTTACACCGAGAAACCCGGTCATAATTTCACACTCAATGCGACATTCGCCGATGTGAAGGCCGAAAGCTACGACGCGCTCGTTATTCCGGGCGGACGTGGACCAGAATATCTGCGCCTTGATGAAAAAGTTATTGCCATCGTTGAGCATTTCTTTGAAGCCAACAAACCGGTTGCAGCTGTCTGCCATGGCGCACAACTACTCGCCGCCGCGCGTGTGCTTGAAGGCCGTACCTGCTCCGCTTATCCGGCCTGCCGTCCAGAGGTCGAACTTGCAGGCGGAACCTACGCCGATATTCCAGTCGATCAGGCCGTGACTGACGGAAACCTTGTGACGGCTCCTGCATGGCCTGCCCATCCTGCATGGCTTTCGCAGTTCCTCGCCGTTCTCGGCACAAAAATCACGCATAGCTGAGTAAACGCTTAAACTGCGGCTTTCATCATGCATGGCATTTCGCTAAAAATGCCAAATCAGAGCCTTTCTGGCAAATCTGCCGGAAAGGCTTTCTTGAAATGAGATGGAAGACCACATGAAACCCGCCAAAGCCATTGCTTTCTCGTTTGCCGTAAGCATCAGCGCAATTCTCTTCGGTCCAGCAAATCTCGCCAATGCGCAGGAAGCTGCTGGCGCGGAAGTGGCAGTCATTTCCGAACAATATCCGGCGCCGTCGCCAGACACCTTCGGCCAGACGCAGTTCGTTTTGTCGGGCAATCCAGTTGTTCCTCCGCGTGACTACAGCAAAGGAACTATGCTTCCGTCCAAAGACGACTACCAGTCCAATGAAAGCGGGCGCATCTATGATGTTGTCTTTGCCGGTATTGAAGCAGGCAAGATGCAATTTGAAATCAGAGGCTATTCAATTGATAGCTTGGATTTTCCAGCGAGTGGCCAGACCATAGAGTTCCCCTCTGATCAACGGCAGGTAACAATCCGCGACCTCACCTTGAATATTGATGAAGTGGCAGCCGGAAGCATCACTTATACGGTTCAACCAATCAAGTAAGTTGCGGCCAACAGCAATCTGCGCGACACTGACCTTGGGGAAAAACGGGAGGAAGTCATGTGCAGATTGTTCATAGGCGCAGAGCAGCAACTCTGGCAAAGCGTAACACGTTCACTGCGTATTGATGGCGTCGTGACAAGTGTGCGGCTGGAGAACTTTTTCTGGTCGGCGCTCGAGGATATTGCCGGACGCGATGACATGAGCGTCAGCCGTCTGCTCGGCAAACTCTATGAGGAATCACGCGCAGAAGGTCACGACCTCGATAATTTCGCATCATTTCTGCGCGTATGCTGCGGTCGGTATCTTGCGCTTCAGGTCAATGGATTGATCCCGTCCGACAGGAAAACTGCAATCTCCACACTTGATGCAGAAGAAATCTTGCGGCGCGAAAAAGAAACTTATCGTGATCCGCACTCCACGTGGCAAAAACCTGCACATCATGCGGCCTGAAAAATCGCCTATAGGCCAAAGAATAAGCCTCTGACACTTTGCCTCAGCGCTTACCGATGCTATACGGGCGCGACGCATTCAATGAGAGGCATTATCAATGGCAAAAATCAAGGTTGCAAACCCGGTCGTTGAACTTGACGGCGACGAGATGACCCGCATCATCTGGCAGTTCATCAAGGACAAGCTGATCCATCCTTACCTCGACATCGATCTGAAATATTACGATCTTTCGGTCGAGCACCGCGATGCGACCAACGATCAGGTCACCATTGACGCAGCAAACGCCATCAAGGAACACGGCGTTGGCGTAAAGTGCGCAACCATCACGCCGGACGAAGCCCGCGTTGAAGAATTCAAGCTCAAGAAGATGTGGAAGTCGCCAAACGGCACCATCCGCAACATCCTCGGTGGCGTTATTTTCCGCGAACCAATCATTTGCAAAAACGTCCCTCGCCTGGTTCCAGGCTGGACACAGCCAATCATCGTCGGCCGTCACGCTTTCGGTGACCAGTACCGTGCGACCGATTTTAAATTCCCGGGCAAAGGCACACTTTCGATCAAGTTCGTAGGTGAAGACGGCGAAACCATCGAGCACGAAGTCTATCAGGCTCCAGCTGCTGGCGTAGCAATGGCCATGTACAACCTCGACGAATCGATCCGTGAATTTGCGCGCGCTTCGCTGAACTACGGCTTGCAGCGCAACTATCCGGTCTATCTCTCGACCAAGAACACCATTCTCAAGGCTTATGACGGTCGCTTCAAGGACATCTTTGAAGAAGTCTATCAGACCGAATTTGCTGAAAAGTTCAAAGAAGCGAAGATCTGGTACGAACATCGCCTGATCGACGACATGGTTGCATCGGCTCTCAAGTGGTCGGGCGGTTATGTCTGGGCTTGTAAGAACTACGACGGCGACGTGCAGTCCGACATCGTGGCACAGGGCTTCGGCTCACTCGGCCTGATGACCTCGGTTCTGATGACGCCAGATGGCAAGACCGTTGAAGCAGAAGCTGCACACGGCACGGTGACCCGTCACTATCGCCAGCATCAGAAGGGCGAGGAAACCTCGACCAATTCAATCGCTTCGATCTTCGCATGGACCCGTGGCCTCGCACATCGTGCAAAGCTTGACGATAATGCAGAACTGAAGCGCTTTGCTGACACGCTGGAAAAGGTCTGCGTAGACACTGTCGAAAGCGGCTACATGACCAAGGATCTGGCGCTGCTTATCGGTCCAGATCAGCCATGGCTCTCGACTACGGGCTTCCTCGACAAGATCGATGAAAACCTTCAGAAGGCAATGGCTGCTTAAGCAGGCCTGAATGAACAAAAAAGCGGCGGGAATTTCCCGCCGCTTTTTTATTTGCGCGCCACAATTTATCCCTCGCAAGCACAATTAGTCCTCGATAGTCTGTTGTTACAGAAACAGGGAAGATTGATATGTCGACAATTCGGGCATTAACGCCGAAAGACCGCGCTACATGGGAACCCTTATGGAAAGCCTATCAGGTCTTTTACGAAGTCGATATTCCTGCTGAGACCACCGACATTACATGGCAACGCTTCCACGATGCATCAGAACCCATGCACGCTTTGGGCGCCTTCGATGACGACGGAAACCTCGTTGGTATTGTGCATGTGATTTTTCATCGCTCGTGCTGGCTGCCAAAATGGACCTGCTATCTGCAAGACCTCTATGTTGAAAACAGTCAGCGCGGAAAAGGTACAGGCGCTGCGCTGATCGAAGCTGCTGCTGATCTCGCTCGCGCGGAAGGTGCAGGTCGCCTCTATTGGCTCACCCATGAAAGCAACGCCACCGCACGTCGTCTATACGACAACATCGCACAGGCATCCGGCTTCATCCAATATCGAAAAGCGCTTTAACGGAGAGAGGCCGTCACATCAAAGCTGAAAAGCCTTTGCAAAAGCCTGCGCGCCACTGGGCGAGAAGGCGATAACCCGGCCCTCTTCCCGTCGCGCCCAACTTTTATCGATGAAGTTCTTCAGGAGTGCGGCACCAAGTGCACCACCTAAGTGGTTACGTCTCTCGCTCCAGTCTAGACAATGACGGCAAAGCGGTCGTTTGCCCTTTTGCAGCGCATCGACATCAATGCCGAGGCACGAGAAGAATGTCTTCCCCTCATCGGTCAGCGCAGGCTCGCTGGCATCATCGATCAGACCAAGCCTGTATGAAGCGTCCAGCATTTCCACGCCACGCTCACCTGCCAAGTGATCATAACAAATACGCGCCTTACGCAGTGCATGATCTTTCGGACCTGTGCGAACACGCACGGCGCCGGTGCGCTGTGCAAGCCCCATCAGCCCTTCTAGCACCTGCGCCACATCCGTACCTGATAGCCTGAAATACCGATGCCTGCCCTGCTTTTCAGCGACGAGCAAATTGGCAGCATCAAGTTTTGAGAGATGTCCGCTCGCAGTCTGGATCGTAACACCAGCCGCAGCGGCGAGTTCGCTTACCGTCAAAGCGCGCCCATCCATCAGCGCCGTCAACATATTTGCGCGCGCTGGATCGCCTAATAGGGCAGCAACAGAAGCTATGATTGGTCCGTCTTTCATACTTCGATGCTAACCGAAGCATGAACAACATTCAATAAGCTAAAAGGATCTCCAGAAACTTCAAAAATTAGGAGATAAAATGATTACCTGCTTCATCCGCTATCAAATCGACCCGTTCAAAGCCGATGCCTTCGCTGAATATGCTCGAAATTGGGGACAAGCAAGCCCACGTTGCGGCGCAAACCTCATTGGCTATTTCGGTCCGTATGAAGGCTCGACCACGACGGCTTATGGTGTCTACTCCGTCGAAAATCTCGCCGCCTACGAACAGTTTCGCGCGCGTCTAGCTGCCGACCCAATCGGCCGGGCTAACTATGAATTCGCAAAACGCGAACAGTTTATCCGCTCCGAAGAACGCATCTTTCTCAAGCTGCAATCAGCTCCACATGCGGAGTTTATCAAGCCATGATCGCTGTCATATTTGAAGTCTGGCCGGCAGATGATGAAAGGCGCGACCAATATCTCGATATTGCTTTAAGCCTGCGCGCTGATCTGGCACAAATTGATGGCTTCATATCCATAGAACGTTTTCAAAGTCTGGTTGAGCCAGAAAAGCTACTGTCTCTCTCCTTCTGGCGTGACGAAGAGGCCGTGAAACAGTGGCGCAATCTTCCAACTCATCGAATAGCACAGACGAAAGGACGCGGTGGTGTTTTTGAAAACTACCGACTGCGTGTTGCGAATGTCGCTCGCGATTACGGGCTCGATCAACGTGAAGAAGCACCTGACGATAGCCGCAAGATGCATGCAGCATAAAAAAGGCCGGGAAGATCCCGGCCTTTTTTTTCTTATATGTAATTTATCAGACGATAAGCGCTTTAACCGCTGCGACTGCATCATTTGCCTTGGTGCCATCGGGACCACCGGCCTGTGCCATATCCGGACGACCGCCGCCACCTGCACCACCAAGAGCGCTCGACGCCGCACGCACCAGATCAACCGCACTAAACCGGCCAATCAGATCTTCGGTCACAGCAGCAACAGCACTTGCCTTGCCGTCTTCACCAACACCAACGAAGAGAACAACACCAGAGCCAACCTGCTTCTTGCCTTCGTCGGCAAGTGGCTTGAGATCACGCGGCGAAACGCCAGTTACAACCTTGCCAAGGAAGTTGACACCGTTGACTGTTTCAACAGCGCTCCCACCATCCGACGAGCCACCACTTAGCGCAAGCTGTCTGCGTGCTTCGGTAAGTTCGCGTTCCAATTTCTTGCGCTCGTCAACAAGTGCATTCACGCGCTCCAGAGCTTCCGATGGCGAAGTTTTCAACACACCGGCGATTGCCTTGACGCGCTCGTCCTGTTCTTCAAGGTAAAGGCGAGCCGCCTCACCCGTCAGCGCTTCCATACGACGAACACCGGCAGCAACGCCGCTGTCGGACAGAATGCGGACAAGACCAATATCTCCGGTCTGACGAACATGTGTACCGCCGCAAAGCTCAACCGAGTAAGCCTTGCCAGCCTTTTCGCCGTGCTTTGCTGTGCCCATCGAAACAACACGCACTTCATCGCCGTATTTTTCGCCGAACAGCGCCATAGCACCTTCAGCAATTGCATCATCCACCGCCATCAAACGCGTGGTGACTTGCGCATTCTGCAGGATGATTTCATTGGCGAGATTTTCAACAGCCGTCAGCTCCTCAGCCGAAATCGGCTTTGGATGCGAGAAGTCGAAACGCAAACGATCAGGTGCAACAAGCGAACCCTTCTGTGCAACATGCGAACCGAGTGTTTCACGCAGCGCTTCATGCAGCAGATGCGTTGCCGAGTGGTTGGAGCGAATGCGTGTACGGCGCTCACCGTCAACCTTCAGCTCAACCGCATCGCCGACCTTAGCCGATCCCTTGGTGACTTCGCCAATATGGACAAAAAGGCCTTCGCCTTTTTTGAGCGTTTCGCGAACAGTAATGACAAAGCCTTCGCCGGAGATCGTGCCCGTATCGCCCTGCTGGCCACCGGATTCGCCATAGAATGGCGTCTGGTTGACAACGACGGATACAGTTTCGCCTTCCGCAGCCGATGATACTTCTGCACCATCGCGCACGAGAGCAGAAATAACGCCTTCAGCACTTTCGGTTTCATAACCGAGGAACTCGGTCGCGCCAACCTTATCCTTTATGCCGAACCAGATGGTTTCAGTTGCAGCTTCGCCCGAACCCGTCCAGTTGGCACGTGCTTCGGCCTTCTGGCGCTGCATTGCTGTGTTGAAACCGTCAGTGTCAACGGTGACACCGCGCTGTCGCAGAGCGTCCTGCGTCAGATCAAGCGGGAAACCATAGGTGTCATAAAGCTTGAACGCGGTTTCGCCATCAAGACGGTCACCTTCAACCAGATTTTCCGAAGCATCAGAGAGCAAGCCAAGGCCGCGTTCCAATGTCTTGCGGAAACGGGTTTCTTCCAGCTGAAGCGTTTCTGAAATCAGCGCTTCTGCGCGGATGAGTTCCGGATAAGCCTGACCCATCTCACGGATCAGCGCTGGCAGCAGACGCCACATCAATGGCTGGCTGGCACCGAGCAACTGTGCATGACGCATAGCGCGGCGCATGATGCGGCGCAGCACATAACCGCGGCCTTCATTCGACGGCAAAACGCCATCAGCAATCAGGAAGCTTGATGCACGCAGATGATCGGCAATCACGCGATGGCTGGCGCGGAAATCGCCTTCAGCCTTAACGCCTGTCGCTTCTTCCGAAGCGCGGATCAGTGCCTTGAAGAGATCGATATCGTAATTGTCATGCACGCCCTGAAGCACAGCTGCAACACGCTCAAGGCCCATGCCCGTATCAATCGACGGACGTGGCAAATCAATGCGCTGATCAGGTGTAACCTGCTCAAACTGCATGAAGACGAGATTCCAGATTTCGATGAAACGATCGCCGTCTTCATCTACGGATCCTGGAGGTCCACCCCAGATGTGATCGCCATGATCGTAGAAAATTTCCGAGCAAGGACCGCAAGGACCCGTATCACCCATTGCCCAGAAATTATCATTCGTCGCAATGCGGATGATACGATCACCAGAAAGACCGGCAATCTTCTTCCAGAAGTTCGCAGCGTCATCATCGGTATGATAAACTGTGACCAGCAGCTTGTCCTTGTTAAGGCCAAACTCCTTAGTGATCAGATTCCATGCATGCGTGATCGCCTCTTCCTTGAAGTAATCGCCGAAGGAAAAGTTACCCAGCATTTCAAAGAATGTGTGGTGACGCGCTGTATAGCCTACATTGTCCAGATCGTTATGCTTACCGCCGGCACGCACGCATTTCTGTGACGTGGTTGCGCGGCTGTAAGGACGCTGTTCAAGACCAGTGAAAACATTCTTGAACTGCACCATGCCCGCATTGGTGAACATCAGCGTCGGGTCGTTACGAGGAACGAGTGGACTTGATGAAACGACTTCATGTCCGTTCTTACGGAAATAGTCGAGGAATGTGGACCTTATCTCGTTGACGCCAGCCATAATTCACCCTTGGACATTTTCTGCCCTGCATGAGATGCGCAATTGAAAACGCATCAATTATATAATCTCCACCCGCAGGAATGCGGCATTTAACGGCTTAATCTGCCGCCACGCTTCGACTGCCCGATAATGGAAAGTCCTTGAGGTGGAATTTCGGTTGTCCGCTTTTAACGGGGCACTGCTTTTCTGTCCAGATAAGCAGTGTGCGCTATAAAAGCAATTTCTGCCGCAAACGCAGAAAACGGCAACTATGCAACAGTATTGGGCTTAAAAAGCCAAAAGCCCCACACTTTCATGCAGGGCTTTCTTTATTTCATATCAACATGAAGCTTATGCTTCAGCTGCATCCGGACCGTCGTCAGCTTCCGGGCCACCATCTTCGATGAATTTCTCAGCGATGAGACCCGCATTCTGACGAAGTGTCGTTTCAATCTCTTTTGCGACTTCCGGATTGTCTTTCAGGTACTGCTTGGCGTTCTCACGGCCCTGCCCCAGACGCTGCGAATTATAAGAGAACCAAGCACCCGATTTTTCGACAATACCAGCCTTCACACCCAGATCGACCAATTCGCCTGTCTTGGAAACACCAGCACCATACATGATGTCAAACTCAACCTGCTTGAACGGAGGAGCAAGCTTGTTCTTGACCACCTTCACGCGGGTCTGGTTGCCGACGACTTCATCGCGCTCCTTGATCGAGCCAATACGGCGAATATCAAGACGAACCGACGCATAAAACTTGAGCGCATTACCGCCTGTTGTTGTTTCAGGCGATCCAAACATCACGCCGATCTTCATACGAATCTGGTTGATGAAGATGACCATGCAATTCGAACGCGAGATCGAAGCCGTGAGCTTGCGCAGCGCCTGACTCATCAGGCGAGCCTGAAGACCTGGCAGAGAATCACCCATTTCGCCTTCAATTTCAGCGCGTGGTGTAAGAGCCGCAACCGAGTCGACAACGAGAACGTCAATCGCACCGGAACGCACAAGCGTATCGGTGATTTCGAGCGCCTGCTCACCCGTATCTGGCTGCGAAATCAGAAGGTTTTCAAGATCAACGCCAAGCTTGCGTGCATAGACAGGATCAAGTGCATGTTCCGCGTCAACGAATGCGCAGATGCCACCTTTTTTCTGTGCTTCTGCAATCGTATGCAGTGCTAGTGTCGTCTTACCCGAGCTTTCAGGGCCATAAATTTCTACGATACGTCCCTTGGGCAGACCGCCGACGCCCAATGCAATATCCAAAGAAAGCGAGCCGGTTGGCACAGTCTCAATATCAACGACTTCGTTCTGACCGAGCCGCATGATAGAGCCCTTGCCGAACGCACGTTCAATTTGCGACAACGCCGCATCCAGAGCCTTAGTCTTATCCACTGAATTATCCTCAACGAGTCGCAATGATTTCTGAGACATCTTACACCATCCTCTTGCCTCGCTAGAAGCCCATAGGGCTTATCGCCAATATCTATTTGTATCTGTTTTGTTCTCATTTTGCAATAAGAACAAGTTATTGTTTTTAAACAATTAAGATTTTTTGTTCTTTTATTGTTCTTCTATATTAGAAAACTATAATCTTTAAAACTGTCCACGCTTTAGTTGCAAAAAGCATGGAAATTTTCCGCTTGATTCGCTGCTCACAATTGAAAACGCAGCCCTTCTTTCGAGGGACTGCGCCAAATTGCTTGAAAATAATGAAGGCGAATTATTACTGCGCGCCGCGCAGCGGAGAAATCTGAATTTCCACACGACGGTTCTGTGCACGACCTTCCGGTGTTGCATTGCTGGCAACTGGCTGACTTGCGCCATAGCCGATAACTGCAAAGCGGCGTGGATCAATGCCCTGCGAGCCAAGATAGCTTGCAACGGAAGCTGCACGACGCTGCGAAAGCCCCTGATTGTAGCTCGCGCTACCCGTAGAGTCGGTAAAGCCATACACATCAACCAGTGTCTGATTGAATTTGCGCAGAACGATCGCAACTGAGTTCAGCGTCGAATAGAACTGGCTCTTCACCTGATCCTGATCGGTATCAAATGTAATTGCCGAAGGCATGTTGAGGATAATCTGATCGCCATTACGGGTGACGGAAACGCCGGTTCCCTGCAGCTGATTGCGGAGTTCAGATTCCTGACGATCCATGTAATTACCGATAGCACCGCCACCAAGCGCACCAATACCGGCACCGATAAGAACAGCATTACGCTGTGCGCGGCTCGAACCACCGACCATCAGACCGCCGAGCGCACCAACGGCTGCGCCGATCGCGGCACCACCTGCGGTATTCGACATCTTTTCCTGGCCCGTATATGGGTCAGTCGATGTACAGCCTGCCAGAAATGTGGCCCCGATAAAGACAATTCCAAGTTTCTTCAGCATAAAAAACGTCATCCTCAATGTTCGATTCGCCGCGAATGATAACTTCGAATACGGCTGGATGGTGGCCTTAAATCCCTTTATCGCCAATTTTACAGCACATTCCAAGGCATTTTAGCCCATACGCCCACAAGAACGCAGCTGGGTTGCATAGCGGCTGGCCATGTTCTGAGCGCGCTTAGCTCCGTTCAGGGCTGTCGAGTTATTGCGCCAGACACCGCGGGCATAACCGCCATGGCCCGAATAATAGGCGAGATAGAGGCTATAAGCATCGTTACGGTTGATGCCATTTCTGCGGCTGCTTTCATTATGATACCAGCCAATGAAATGAATAGCGTCACCGAAATTACTGCGCGATGCTGTCCAGCGACCGGTTTCACGCTTGTAGCGATCCCACGTTCCATTGAGCGCTTGAGAATAGCCATAGGCAGTGGAAGCGCGTTTCCATGGAATGAAGCCGAGTAGCTTCGTGCGTGGAGGACGTGCATATGGACGGAACCCAGATTCGGTATAGATCGTTGCCATCAGCACATGCACCGGTACGCCAAACTCACGCGAAACCCGCGTTGCATCCGATTGCCAATTATTGATCCAGCCATCGCGCTGGTCAAAAACAGCGCAAACATTGCTGACCTGCCGAGGCGCAGTTGCACAACCACCAAGAATAACGAGCGCAACGAGCATCAATACGCGCGTCATGGACAAACCTCGTAGAAATTATAAAATTTGATGAATTTTAAACATTAAGTACAACTTAAGCTAAGTGCCTGATCTGTATATGGTTACCAGATTGTTTAAGCATACCGCTTTGGGTTGCCGCACCATTGTATTTATTAGAGAATAAATAAATGACGCCACCTGTGGACTAAATCCATAGGTTGCAATTTTCTTCGCTCTAAGCTGATAGATGAAGGCCGAAATGTGACTATAAGGCCTCATGAATAGCTTTAAATAGAGCAGTCAGCGTTCATCTACGACTCTGACGCTCGGCACGTAAACGCGACCAGTAATCTAGTCGCTTACGAATTTCACGCTCAAAGCCACGCTCCGGTGGATCGTAGAAAACCTGTCGGCCCATAGCCTCCGGGAAATAGTCCTGCCCCGAGAAAGCGTCTGGCTGGTCATGATCATAAGCATAACCATCACCATAGCCTTCACTCTTCATAAGCTTGGTCGGCGCATTGAGAATGTGCTTCGGCGGTAAGAGAGAACCATTCTCCTTAGCCGCGCGCATCGAGGCTTTGTAAGCCATATAAACAGCGTTGGATTTTGGAGCCGTTGCCAGATAAACGCAGGCCTGTGCCAAGGCCAGCTCCCCTTCCGGAGAGCCGAGATAATCATAAGCATCCTTAGCCGCATTGCAGATTGCAAGTGCCTGCGGATCGGCAAGACCAATGTCCTCTGCTGCCATACGAACGAGACGACGCCCGAGATAAAGCGGATCTTCACCGGCGTCAAACATGCGACAGAGATAATAAAGTGCTGCATCAGGATCAGATCCACGCACCGATTTATGCAGTGCGGAAATGAGGTTATAGTGGCCGTCCTGCCCCTTGTCATAAACAGGCGCACGACGTTGCACGACATCCTGCAACTTTTCGGCGTCAAATATCTCGCCCGGTCGGGCAGCCCGCCAGACTTCCTCTGCAAGCGTCAATGATGCGCGGCCATCGCCATCCGCCATGCGAATAAGGCTAGCGCGTGCTTCTTCATCAAGCGGTAAGGGACGCTCTTCCTGCTCTTCAGCGCGTGTCAGAAGTGTCGCAATGCTCGTTGCGTCATGTGGATGAAAAGTCAGCACCCTCGCCCGCGACAGCAAAGCGGCATTAAGTTCAAAGGATGGGTTTTCTGTCGTCGCACCAATCAGAATGACAGTCCCATCTTCCATCACAGGAAGAAAGCTATCCTGTTGCGCACGATTGAAACGATGAATCTCGTCCACAAATAACAGAGTCTGGCGACCCGACATGCGGCGCGCACGTGCAGCCTCAAAGACTTTCTTAAGATCAGCCACACCGGAAAAAATCGCTGAAATCTGCTCGAAGGCAAGTTCGGTTTCGCCTGCGAGCAATCGTGCAACCGTTGTTTTGCCTGTTCCCGGAGGGCCCCAGAAAATCATGGACCCAAGCGAACCAGAAGCGATCATCCGCGTAAGAATGCCTTCCGGCCCGGTCAGGTGTTCCTGCCCAGTAACTTCCGATAGTTGACGCGGACGAAGGCGATCGGCAAGCGGCCTGTTACGGTCGGCATTTGGATCAGCCGCAGTGGAAAATAGATCGCTCATTTCGCTTCGCTCAACGCCATAAAAACAAATGTCGTTTCAGGCATAGTCCCGCCTGAAACGACATGCAACTTTAAATGCTTAGCGATGAGGTCAGCGAACGAACTGGCGGATCAACGCACCATTGCGCTCGACTTCAAGCCGCCAAGCCAGACCACGTCCGCCATTAAGCGCCGTGGTCAAATCATTGATCGTACGGATCGGATTACCATTGATTCCGCGGATAATATCGCGCTGGCGCAAACCAAGCTGAGCTGCTTGTGAATTAACAATAACATCGGTGACAATCACACCGCGCGATCCCTCACGCAGCCGCATCTTAGAGGCCATTGCAGGCGTGATTTCCTCAACGACTGCGCCTTCAAACGGATTATCGCCTTTGATTGTTTGCTTCTGCTGTGGCTTGGCTTCTGGCTCTTTTGCCAGTTTTACCGGCAGCTTGCTGTCCTTGCCATTACGCACAATATCGAGCGTAACAGTATTGCCAATGCCTGCGGTCGAGAGGCGATAGCCGAGCACATCGATGTTATCGGCGCGCACATCCTGGACGGAAAGAACAACGTCACCGACTTTCAAGCCCGCCTGCTCTGCTGGTCCGCCCTTGGTAACAGCCGTTACCAGCACACCAAACGACTTATCCATACCAAGACTTTCAGCGACATCTGGTGTGATGTTCTGGAAAGTCGCACCAATGAAAGGACGTTCAAAACTGGTGCTGCCGCTCAACGCGGCATCGACAACGGCGCGAACCATATTCGATGGAATTGCAAAACCGATACCCACCGAACCGCCAGAGCGTGAATAAATAGCTGTGTTGATACCGATAAGGCGACCTCGCATATCGATCAGACCGCCGCCTGAATTACCGGGATTGATCGCTGCGTCTGTCTGAATGAAGAAGTCGAAATCAGAGACACCAACCTGCGTACGGGACTGCGCTGAGACGATACCGCTTGTAACAGTCTGTCCGACAGCAAATGGATTGCCGATAGCCAGAACCAGATCGCCAACTTCAACATCGTCAGAGTTACCCAGTGAAACGACTGGGAATTTCTCTTTTGCTTCAATCTTAAGAACCGCAAGATCGGTGGTCTCGTCGCGAAGCAAAACCTTGCTCTCAAGCTGGCGACCATCAGACAGAGCGACTTTGATCTCGTCTGCATCCTTGATGACGTGATTGTTGGTCACGACGATACCCGATGAATCGACGATCACACCCGAACCGAGCGATTGTTCCGTGCGTGGCTTGCCAGTACCGCCAAATTGTTTGCCGAAAAACTGCTCGAAAAATGGGTCACCCGCAAAAGGTGATGGGCGTTGCTGTACTTGCCGCGCGGCATAGACATTCACCACAGCCGGTGCGGTCTCTTTAACGAGCGGCGCAAAAGACAGCTGCATGTCGCCACGGCTCAGCGGGATATGTTTTCCCTGAACCGGCGCAGGATTGTCCTGCGCAAATGTCGGTAACACCATCATACTGACTGAAGCTAGAACAACACCCGTAATTCCCAAACGCCGCAAATTCATCCGCTCACTCCAGCTTTCCTTCTGAAACCCGATTCATCAGGTTGAGAACAATATGGAGGCAACAAGGCCAAGGATAAAGGGCTGTATTGTGGCAAACAGCATTACAGCTTTGTAATGCTTGGTGTGAGCAAAGCGCAAAAACAAAAAGGGCCGCACGAGGCGACCCTTTTTAATCATTACGAAGCGTGAATTACGCTGCGTCTGCTTCAGCAGCGGCTTCAGCTTCAACGCGTGCGCGATCAGCTTTGCCCTTTGCGTCGACATCGCGTTCAACGAATTCGACAACTGCCATCGGTGCATTGTCACCGGTGCGGAAGCCTGCCTTCATGATGCGGATGTAGCCGCCGTTACGGGTTGCGTAACGTGTAGCAAGTGTGTCGAACAGCTTAGCAACCAGCTGTACGTCGCGGATGGCGGAAATCGCCTGACGACGTGCATGCAAATCACCGCGCTTGCCGAGTGTGACAAGCTTTTCTACGATTGGACGGATTTCCTTAGCTTTAGGAAGTGTGGTCACAATCTGTTCATGCTCGATGAGCGAAGCCGCCATGTTGGCGAACATTGCCTTGCGATGCGAGGCAGTGCGGTTCAGCTTACGCTGTCCATTACCGTGGCGCATGGCCTTCTCCTTTAATTCAGTTCAGCCGGAATTGTCCGGTCTTAATATTGGTCTTCGTAGCGCTTGGCGAGATCTTCGATATTTTCAGGCGGCCAGGCTGGGATTTCCATACCAAGATGGAGACCCATCGACGCCAGAACTTCCTTGATCTCGTTGAGCGACTTGCGGCCGAAATTCGGAGTCCGCAACATCTCGGCTTCCGTCTTCTGGATCAGATCGCCGATATAGACGATGTTGTCGTTCTTCAGGCAGTTTGCCGAACGTACTGACAGCTCGAGTTCGTCGACCTTCTTGAGCAGAGCCGGATTGAAAGCGAGTTCCGCAACTTGTTCCTGCGGAGCTTCCTTCTGTGGCTCTTCGAAGTTAACGAAGACAGCCAGCTGGTCCTGAAGAATACGTGCTGCATAAGCAACTGCATCTTCACCGCTCACCGAACCATTGGTTTCGATGTTGAGCGTCAGCTTGTCATAATCAAGAACCTGACCTTCACGGGTGTTCTCAATCTTGTACGATACCTTGCGGATCGGCGAATAAAGGCTATCAACCGGAATAAGGCCGATTGGAGCATCTTCCGCACGATTACGGTCGGCAGGCACATAGCCCTTACCGGTGTTAACGGTGAATTCCATGCGGATTTCAGCGCCTTCATCCAGTGTGCAGATGACGTGTTCCGGGTTAAGGATCTCGACATCGCCAACAGTCTGAATGTCACCAGCCGTAACAACGCCCGGGCCTTCCTTGCGGACAACCATGCGCTTCGGGCCTTCGCCTTCCATACGGATGGCGATTTCCTTGACGTTCAGAACAATATCCGTGGTGTCTTCGCGGACGCCCGGAATAGAAGAGAACTCATGCAGAACGCCGTCGATCTGGACAGCGGTAACTGCTGCACCGCGAAGCGACGACAGAAGCACGCGACGCAGAGCATTGCCGAGTGTCAGACCGAAACCGCGTTCAAGCGGCTCAGCAACAACGGTTGCACGCGTGCGGGAGCCGTTGGTGATGAAGTCCACTTTGTTCGGCTTAATGAGTTCCTGCCAGTTTTTCTGGATCATGTATTTTTCCTCTATCAACTGTCGCTACTATCCAATCGTAGCGATCCTGTGAAGAACCGCAGAGGAACCCCGAAGTCACCCTCGGGGTTCATGCAGCATATAAAAGAAATTAGACCCGGCGCTTCTTGCGCGGACGGCAACCGTTGTGCGGGATCGGCGTAACATCGCGGATCGACGTGATCACAAAGCCAGCAGCCTGAAGGGCGCGCAGCGCGGATTCACGGCCAGAACCCGGTCCGCAAACCTCGACTTCGAGGGAGCGCATGCCATGTTCCTGAGCCTTCTTGGCGCAATCTTCAGCAGCGATCTGTGCGGCAAACGGGGTCGACTTACGCGAACCCTTGAAACCCTGAGCACCTGCAGACGACCAGGCAATCGCATTGCCCTGTGCATCCGTGATGGTGATCATGGTGTTGTTGAACGTCGAATTTACGTGGGCAACGCCCGACGAGATGTTTTTGCGCTCGCGACGGCGAATACGCTGGGCTTCCTTAGCCATGATAGTCCTTTCAAAACTCGATCTCGACACCGCCGTAATTCCAGCGGCTCCACCAGCCCTTTGATAAGGACCAGCACCGAACCCACCCAATCAAGGGTAAGCCCGGCAGAACGAATGGTTCTGCCGAAAATTACTTCTTCTTACCTGCGATAGCCTTTGCAGGACCCTTACGGGTACGTGCATTGGTATGCGTACGCTGACCACGAACTGGCAGCGAACGACGATGACGCAGACCGCGGTAGCAGCCAAGATCCATCAAACGCTTGATGTTCATGGAAACTTCACGACGCAGATCACCTTCAACGCGGTAATCAGCATCGATTGCTTCACGGATCTGAAGGACTTCAGCATCCGAAAGCTGATTTACACGACGGTCGTCAGCAATCCCAACTTTCGTTACGATCTGACGAGCAAATTTTGGTCCAATCCCATGAATGTACTGAAGCGCAATGATAACGCGCTTGTTCGTTGGGATGTTGACGCCAGCTATACGTGCCACGTCTGTTCTCCTTGGTTATATAAAAATCCATCTGGCAGATGCGATCAACCAGACAGCATTGTTTGACCGGTCCCGGCCTCTTACTATTTCCGCCAGAACCGACCATTCAAAACAAATTGAAGTGGCGCAGTCTTTGACGGAATCGCCCGAAAAAGTCAACTCTTAACTGTCCGTAAAGTCACCGTAGCAACCTTGCAGACATTAAAAGCAACTTTTGGAAGCGACAAACGGGCAGAAAAACACAAAATGCTTCTCTGCCCGTAATTCTTGAAGGCTCATTTGAACCTAATGCTTACCCGCTCACGCAGGAACGAGAATTCTCTCGATTTCAGCAGTAACGTCTTCGACAGGTGCCATACCGTTCAAAACGCGCAGTTCACCAGTTCCAGCATAATAGTCCGAGAGCGGCGATGTCTTTTCACGATATTCAACCAGACGCTTACGGAAAGCTTCAGGATTATCGTCAGAACGAACCTGACCACCTTTAGCAATCGTCTCGGCCACACGGCTCTCCATCCGGTTGACCAGTGCGTTCTCATCAACCTTCAGCTCGATGACCGCATCAAGCTTCAAGCCTTTACCACGAAGCATTTCACCAAGCGCTTGCGCTTGTGGAACCGTACGTGGGTATCCATCAAGAATGAAACCACTTGCACAATCCGGAGCATCAATGCGCTCCGAAACGATCTGGTTTACGATCTCATCAGAAACGAGCTGACCAGCATCCATGACGGCCTTGGCGCGCTTACCGATTTCGCTTTGCTGAGCGACTGCTGCACGCAGCATGTCGCCAGTCGAAAGCTGAGGTATTCCATGCTTCTTGGTAAGAAGTCCAGCCTGCGTCCCCTTACCTGCTCCGGGCGGCCCAAGAAGTATTAGTCTCATTTACTGCGTTTCCCACCTCTGAGTTTGGACTTCTTGATCAACCCTTCATACTGATGGGCGACAAGGTGTCCCTGAATTTGCGCAACCGTATCGAGCGTAACGCTGACCACGATCAGCAGCGACGTACCGCCAAGATAGAAAGGTACACCGGTCGCAGAAATCAGAAATTCCGGCAGAAGGCAGACAAGCACGATGTAGATAGCGCCGACAACCGTAATGCGGGTCAACACATAGTCTATGTACTCGGCTGTACGCTCGCCCGGACGGATGCCCGGAATAAAGCCGGAGTGCTTCTTAAGCTGGTCAGCAGTGTCCTTGGGATTGAACACAATCGCCGTATAGAAGAAGCAGAAGAATGCCATCAACGCAGCATAGAACAGCATATAAAGCGGCTGACCATGACCTAGGGCGTTGAGAATAGTCGTACCCCAAGCAGGCATTTCAGCCGTATTCGCAAAACCAGCAACAGTCGCAGGCAAAAGCAGAAGCGACGAAGCGAAGATCGGAGGAATAACACCAGCAGTGTTCAGCTTAAGCGGCAGGTGCGAAGTGTCGCCCTGGAACATGCGGTTGCCAACCTGACGCTTCGGATACTGGATGAGAAGACGACGCTGAGCGCGTTCAACAAACACAATGATCGCAATCAGCGCGACTGCAAGAACGATAACACCAAGGATCAGACCAGTCGACAGAGCGCCTGTGCGGCCCAGTTCCAGTGTGCCGGAAATAGCGTGCGGAAGGTTTGCAACGATACCTGCGAAGATGATCAGCGAAATACCGTTACCGATACCGCGCGCAGTGATCTGTTCACCAAGCCACATCAGGAACATCGTACCGCCAACAAGCGTGATGACTGACGAAACAAGGAACATTGGTCCAGGGTTCGTAACGATACCGTTACCCGCCTGCAAACCAACGGAAATTGCATAGGCCTGAACGATCGCCAAAAGCACAGTACCATAACGTGTGTACTGGTTGATGATCTTACGGCCCGATTCGCCTTCCTTTTTCAGCGCTTCAAGCGTTGGAACAACCGACGTCATAAGCTGCACGATAATGGAGGCAGAAATGTAAGGCATAATGCCGAGCGCAAAAATGGCCATACGACCAACAGCACCACCGGCAAACATGTTGAAGAGTCCAAGCACACCCTGGCTATGCTGCTGGAAAGCCTGCGCAAGCGCATCAGGATTGATGCCGGGTAGAGGGATGTAGGTACCAAAACGGTACACGAGCAAAGCGCCCAGTGTGAACCAGATACGCTTCTTAAGTTCCTCAGCTTTCGAGAAAGCAGAAAAATTAAGATTGGAAACTAGCTGTTCAGCAGCCGATGCCATTAAATTACTCCGGTGAAAAGTATCGGGCCCCCTACTCCAACGACACGCATTAAAAATCCGCATGCCCTCGGACAAAAGACTCTACCCAGATATGCGCATTGGCATAAATGTGCAAGCGGCGGCACTAAGGCCGCCGCTTTTATTTTTATGTCGATGCTTTATTCAGCAGCTGCTTCAGGAAGCTTTACGCTACCGCCAGCCTTTTCGATCTTTTCGATCGCGGCCTTGGAAGCACCAGCAACATCAAAAGCTACCTTAGCAGTCAGTTCACCGTCAGCAAGAACGCGAACACCATCAAGCGCACGGCGAATCACGCCAGCAGCCTTGAGGGCTTCAATGTTCACAACAGCCTTTGCATCCAGCTTGCCTGCATCAATCGCAGCCTGAACACGGCCGAGCGATACAACGTTAAAGCTCTTTGCAAAGATGTTGGTGAAGCCGCGCTTTGGCAGACGACGGTAGATTGGCATCTGGCCGCCTTCAAAGCCGTTGATCGCTACGCCAGAACGGGACTTCTGTCCCTTGACGCCGCGGCCAGCGGTCTTGCCGGTGCCGGAGCCGATACCACGGCCGACGCGCTTACGCGCTTTTACTGAACCTGGCTTGTCACGCAGATCGTTGAGTTTCATGTCTCTATCCCCTGCGTTATCAGACCTCGTCCACAACGCGGACGAGATGCTGAACCTTGGCGATCATACCACGAACTGAAGGAGTATCCTCCAGTGTGCGGCGGCGGTGCATTTTGTTAAGTCCCAGACCGATCAGCGTTGCACGCTGTTCGGCTGGACGACGGATAGGGCTTCCGATCTGTTCGACCGTAACCGTCTTACCCTTCTTCTCAGCCATCACTCAAATCCCTTGTCTATGGCGTATCCGGTGCTCGCGCACCGGACTGGCACAAACTATCGGCTATTCTTCCGAACCGACCACATCATGGCGGCGAGCCTGAAGGGTCGAGTACTTGATACCGCGCTGTGCAGCGATGTCCTTTGGATGCATCTGATGCTTCAGAGCGTCAAAGGTTGCACGAACCATGTTGTAAGGGTTCGAGGAGCCGAGCGACTTAGCAACAACGTCCTGAACGCCAAGCGTTTCGAACACTGCACGCATTGGACCACCAGCAATGATACCCTTACCGGCAGGAGCTGCACGGAGGAGGACCTTACCAGCGCCGTGACGGCCCTGCACATCGTGATGCAGAGTACGGCCCGAACGAAGCGGAACGAAAATCATGTCGCGCTTAGCAGCTTCAGTAGCCTTACGGATCGCTTCAGGCACTTCACGTGCCTTACCATGACCGAAGCCAACGCGGCCCTTCTGGTCGCCAACTACGACGAGCGCAGCGAAACCAAAACGACGGCCACCCTTAACAACCTTGGCGACGCGATTAATGTGAACGAGCTTGTCAACGAATTCGCTGTCGCGCTCCTCACGACCGCGATCTTCGCGGTTACGTTCTCTCTGTGCCATATCCTATTCCTTTATTTTTTTCCGGAAGCACAAAATATTAGAAGCTCAGACCGCCTTCGCGGGCAGCTTCGGCGAGAGCCTTCACGCGACCGTGGTAAATGAATGCACCACGATCAAACACTACTTCACTGACGCCTGCTTTCTTAGCACGCTCTGCAACCAGCTTGCCAACTGCAGCTGCTGCTGCGGAGTCGGCGCCAGTCTTGAGCTTGCCCTTCAGGTCGCCATCCAGGGTCGAAGCAGCTGCGATGGTAACACCGCGAACGTCGTCGATAACCTGAACGTAGATGTTCTTGGAAGAGCGGTGTACGCTGAGACGTGGACGGCCGTTTGCGACAGCCTTGACCTGACGGCGTACACGAGCAGCGCGACGCTGCAAAGTTTCTTTTGGCGATGCCATGACGCGCTTCCCTTACTTCTTCTTGCCTTCTTTGCGGACGATCTTCTCGCCAGCATACTTGACGCCCTTGCCCTTGTAAGGCTCGGGGCCGCGATATTCACGAATCTCAGCCGCGACCTGACCGACCTGCTGCTTGTCGATACCAGAGACAACGATTTCCGTTGGCTTTGGAACAGCAACAGTGATGCCAGCTGGCACGTCATAGATAACTTCGTGAGAGAAGCCGAGCGAAAGCTGAACATTCTTGCCCTGCATAGCAGCGCGGTAACCAACGCCGCTGATCTCAAGCTTCTTTTCAAAGCCCTTTTCGACGCCTTCGAAGATGTTTACGATCATCGAACGCGACATGCCCCACTTGGAGCGAGCTTCTTTAGACTGATCACGAGGATCGACGCTTACAGCGCCGTCTTCGAGCTTAACCAGTACTTCTTCGTGCACAACGAAAGACAATTCGCCCTTCGCGCCCTTAGCCTTGACGGTCTGACCTTCAACGCTGGCAGTTACGCCTGCCGGGACCGGCACGGGTTTTTTACCGATACGAGACATTTTTATACCTGTCTTCTATCTGTTCACTGTCAGCCGCATCAGAAGATGCGGCAGAGCAGCTCACCACCAACGTTTTGTTCACGAGCTTCATGATCAGCCATCACACCCTTAGGAGTGGACAGGATCGAGATGCCAAGACCATTCGCGACCTGCGGGATCGACTTAACCGACACGTAAACGCGACGGCCAGGCTTCGAAACGCGGGTCAGTTCACGAATGACTGGAACGCCTTCATAATACTTCAGTTCGATTTCGATCTCGGCTTTGCCGTTCACGAATTCACTCTGCGTGTATCCGCGGATGTAACCTTCAGACTGAAGAACATCCAGAACGCGAGCGCGGAGCTTAGAAGCCGGGGTCGAAACCTTGGTCTTCTTGCGGCCTACTGCGTTGCGGATACGGGTCAGCATATCGCCGATAGGATCTGACACAGACATATGCTACTCCTTACCAGCTCGACTTAACTATGCCTGGAATCTGTCCAAGCGAACCCAACTGGCGAAGCGCAATACGCGACATCTTCAGTTTACGGTAATAACCACGCGGGCGACCCGAAACTTCGCAACGGTTGCGAATACGGACCTTAGCGGAATTGCGCGGCAGTTCGGCGAGCTGGATAGTAGCGCGAAAACGCTCATCCAACGGAAGGCTCTGATCCATTACGATCGCCTTCAGACGTGCACGCTTGTCAGCATGACGCTTAACCAACTTTTCGCGGCGCTTATTGTTTTCGACTGCGCTAGTCTTGGCCATATTATTATACCTCGCTACGCTTGCCGTTACTGCCGGAATGGGAAGTTGAAGGCGCGCAGAAGAGCGCGGGCTTCATCATCCGTCTTAGCGGTCGTGCAAACGATGATGTCCATGCCCCAGATCTGATCAACTTTATCGTAGTTGATTTCTGGAAACACGATGTGTTCCTTAACACCCATGGCAAAGTTGCCACGACCGTCAAAGCTCTTCGGATTCAGACCACGGAAATCTCGAACGCGCGGAAGCGCAATCGTGATCAGGCGATCAAGGAATTCGTACATGCGGTCTGAACGAAGAGTAACCTTCGTACCGATTGGCATGTCTTCACGCAACTTGAAAGTTGCGATCGAATTACGGGCGCGAGTAATGACAGGCTTTTGACCGGCAATCAAGGCCAGATCTGCTGCAGCAACAGATGGCTTCTTCGAGTCGCCAGTTGCTTCGCCTACACCCATGTTCAGGACAACTTTGGTGATGCGTGGAATCTGCATCTCATTGTCGTACTTGAATTCTTCAAGGAGAGATTTACGAATTGTTTCGTTGTAAATCTTCTTGAAGCGTGGAAGTTCCTTAACTTCAGCCATCAGATAACCGCTCCCGAACGCTTTGCAACGCGGACCTTCTTGCCATCTTCAATGCGGAAACCAACGCGGGTTGGCTTACCGTCTTTAGGATCAGCAATTGCCAGGTTAGACAAATGGATCGGCGCTTCTTTAGTGATAATGCCGGCTTCCTGAGTCTGTGTCTGGCGCTGGTGACGCTTTACAGTATTAATACCGCGAACAAGCGCTTTGTCGTCCTTAGGCATAACCTGGAGAACTTCGCCCTTACGGCCTTTGTCCTTACCGGACAGCACGACAACGCTGTCGCCTTTGCGAATCTTTTGCATCGTCTTGCTTCCTTACAGAACTTCCGGAGCCAACGAGATGATCTTCATGTGGTTCTTAGCGCGAAGTTCGCGTGGAACCGGTCCGAAGATACGCGTACCGATAGGCTCTTTCTTGTTATCGATGAGAACAGCTGCGTTGTTATCGAAACGAATAACGCTGCCGTCTGCGCGACGGATGTCCTTAGCGGTCCGTACGACCACTGCCTTCATCACGTCGCCTTTTTTGACGCGGCCGCGCGGAATAGCTTCCTTGATCGACACCACAATGATGTCGCCCACGGAAGCATAACGCCGCTTGGAACCGCCCAGCACCTTGATGCACATGACACGACGTGCGCCGGAGTTATCCGCCACGTCGAGGTTTGTTTGCATCTGAATCATGACTGGCCGCCTTCTTTTCCTTCAGCTGGTTAAGGGCTCCTGCCCTACCTAAGCTGCGTGTTTGTAATTTAGCCTGCTGTTACGTTCGAAAGAACGACCCAGCATTTGTCCTTCGAAATTGGCTTGGATTCTTCAATAGAAACCTGATCACCAATCTTGAACTGGTTGTTTTCGTCATGCGCTTTGTATTTCTTAGACTGACGAATAGTCTTCTGGAGGAGCGGATGCGAATAGCGGCGCTCAACCTTAACTACAACAGTCTTATCATTCTTGTCGCTGACGACAACGCCCTGCAGAACGCGTTTAGGCATTATACTTGTTCCTTATGCCTTGCTTTCGGCCGCCTTCTGGCGGGCGATGGTCTTGATACGCGCAATGTCGCGACGAACTTGCTTCACGCGCGCGGTTTTTTCGAGCTGGCCGGTTGCCTTCTGAAAGCGCAGGTTGAACTGCTCTTTCTTCAGGGAACCCAACTCATCGTTAATCTGATCGAGGCTTTTCGCCCGAACGTCTGCGGCTTTCATGACTGCCCTCTTACTCTGCGATGCGCTGAATGAAGCGCGTCTTGACCGACAACTTTGCAGCGCCGAGTCTTAAGGCTTCGCGTGCCACATCTTCGGGTACGCCGTCAAGCTCAAACATTATACGACCTGGTGCAACACGTGCTGCCCAGTAGTCAACGGAACCCTTACCTTTACCCATACGGACTTCGGTTGGCTTCGATGTTACTGGCAGATCCGGGAAGATTCGGATCCATACACGACCGGCACGTTTCATGTGACGGGTGATCGCGCGGCGGGCCGCTTCGATCTGTCGTGCTGTGACGCGGTCAGGCTCTACTGCCTTCAAACCGAATGCACCGAAATTAAGATCCGTACCGCCCTTCGAGTTGCCGTGAATACGGCCCTTGAACTGCTTACGGAACTTGGTGCGCTTAGGCTGCATCATTGTTCTTTACTCCAATTTTCTCGCCGGCGGCCCGCTTTTTAAGCGTTTTCGCGGCGGCGGTTCTGATGGGAACCCTGATTGTCACCCTCAACCGCACGACGCTCAGAAGCCATTGGGTCATGCTCAAGGATTTCGCCCTTGAATACCCAGACCTTTACGCCGCAGATGCCGTAAGCAGTCTTCGCTTCAGCCGTACCGTAGTCGATATCGGCGCGCAGCGTGTGAAGAGGAACGCGACCTTCGCGGTACCATTCCATACGTGCGATTTCAGCGCCGCCCAAACGACCGGAGCAGTTGATACGAATTCCTTCGGCACCGAGACGCATTGCCGACTGAACGGAACGCTTCATGGCGCGACGGAATGCCACACGGCGTTCGAGCTGCTGTGCGATCGACTGAGCGATCAGCGTAGCGTCGATTTCCGGCTTACGTACTTCAACAATGTTGAGCGACGTATCGGAATTCGTCATCTCGGAAAGCTTCTTGCGGAGCTTTTCGATGTCCGCGCCCTTCTTGCCGATGATGATGCCCGGACGTGCAGCGTGAATGGTCACGCGGCACTTCTTGTGTGGGCGCTCGATTACGATCTTAGCAATCGCAGCCTGCTTGAGTTCGTTCTTAAGATACTCACGGATCTTAACGTCTTCATGCAGCAGCTTACCGTATTCGCCGGTATTCGCGTACCAACGCGAATCCCAGGTGCGGTTGATGCCGAGGCGAAAACCGATCGGATTAATCTTCTGGCCCATTATGCGGCCTCCCCTTTTTCCGCAACTTCGCGGACAACAATGGTGAGATGCGAAAACGGCTTTTCGATGCGGCTTGCCTTACCACGTCCACGAACGTGGAAACGCTTCATGACAATAGATTTGCCGACATAAGCTTCAGCAACGATCAGCGCGTCAACGTCGAGATCATGATTGTTCTCTGCGTTGGCGATAGCCGATTCGAGCGTCTTTTTCACTGTTTCAGCGATCCGCTTGCGCGAGAAAGTGAGATCAGCAAGTGCCGCATTTACTTTCTTGCCGCGGATAAGTGCCGCGACAAGGTTAAGCTTCTGCGGGCTGACGCGAAGCGTACGGGCGACGGCTTTCGCCTCGTTATCCTTAAGCTGGCGGGGAGCCTTGGCCTTGCCCATCTGTTACTTCCTCTTTGACTTCTTGTCCGCGCCGTGACCGTAATAGGTCCGTGTCGGCGCGAATTCACCGAACTTATGTCCAACCATTTCTTCGGAGATCGATACCGGCACATGCTTGTTGCCGTTATAAACACCGAAGGTCAGGCCAACGAACTGCGGCAAGATCGTGGAGCGACGGCTCCACATCTTGATAACTTCATTACGACCGCCCTCGCGTACCTTCTCAGCTTTCGTGAGAAGATAGCCATCGACGAACGGACCTTTCCAAACTGAACGAGCCACTTCAGACTACCTCTCTTACTTCTTGCGCTGATGACGCGAACGCATGATGAACTTGTCGGTTGCCTTGTTCGAACGGGTCTTTTTGCCCTTCGTAGGCTTACCCCAAGGGGTAACCGGGTGACGACCACCAGAAGTACGGCCTTCACCACCACCATGCGGGTGGTCAACTGGGTTCATAGCAACGCCGCGAACGTGTGGACGCTTACCGCGCCAAACCGAACGACCGGCCTTACCGTCATTGATGTTGCTGTGCTCTGGATTGGATACTGCACCAACCGTTGCAAAGCATGCACCCGAAACCAGACGCTGTTCGCCCGAGTTCAGACGCAGGATAGCCATACCCTGATCGCGACCCACGAGCTGTGCATATGCACCAGCCGAACGAGCAATCTGACCGCCCTTGCCTGGCTTCATTTCCACGTTGTGGATAATGGTACCAACTGGCATCGACGAAAGCGGCATTGCGTTGCCTGGCTTAACGTCAACGGATTGACCGGCGATAACCTTGTCGCCAGCTGTCAGACGCTGTGGAGCCAGGATGTAGCTCAGTTCACCGTCTTCGTAACGGATCAGCGCGATAAACGCTGTACGGTTAGGATCGTATTCCAGACGTTCTACCGTAGCGACAACGTCGTGCTTACGACGCTTGAAGTCTACAAAACGGTAGGAACGCTTGTGACCGCCGCCCTGAAAGCGAACAGTGATACGACCTGTGTTGTTACGGCCACCCTTCTTGGACAGACCTTCAGTCAATGACTTGACTGGCTTGCCCTTGTAGAGTTCCGAACGGTCCACGATGACCAGCTGACGCTGGCCTGGCGTGATCGGATTAAAGTGCTTGAGTGCCATTGTCTTTACTCCGTGGCCTCTCAGAGACCTGTCGAAACGTCGATGCTCTGGCCTTCAGCCAAAGTTACGATCGCTTTCTTGACATCGCTCTGGCGCCCGACAATGCCGCGGAACCGCTTCACTTTGCCTTTGCGCACAGTGGTGTTTACAGCCTTAACCTTGACGCCGAAAAGCGCTTCGATTGCAGCCTTGATTTCCGGCTTCGTCGCTTTGCGAGCTACGTTAAAGACGACCTGGTTATGTTCGGAAACAAGGGTCGACTTTTCGGTGATGACTGGGCTGACGATCACGTCATAATGGCGAAGATCGGTCATTTAAAACGCTCCTCGAGTGCTTCGACAGCTGCCTTGGAAAGCACGAGCTTGCCACGACGCAGAATGTCGTAAACATTGATGCCCTGTACTGGCAGAACATCGATGTTCGGGATGTTCGAAGCAGCGCGCTGGAAGTTCACGTCGATTTCTGCGCCGCCAATGAGCAGTGCATTTTCGAGACCGAGCTTTGCGAACTGCGACACAAGCTGCTTTGTCTTGGCTTCGGAAGCTGCCAGATCATCGATGATGATCAGGTCAGATGCCTTTGCCTTAGCCGACAGAGCGTGACGCAAGCCGAGAGCGCGAACCTTCTTTGGCAGATCGTGATCGTGGCTACGAACAACTGGTCCGTGTGCCTGACCACCGCCGCGGAACTGCGGTGCACGTGCCGAATGGTGACGAGCGCGACCCGTACCCTTCTGCTTGTACATCTTCGAACCGGTGCGGCTGATGTCGCTACGGCCCTTGGCATCATGAGAGCCCTGCTGGCGGCGAGCCAGCTGCCAGCGCACAACGCGCTGGAGAATGTCGTCGCGTGGGTCGAGACCGAAGATTTCTTCGTTGAGCTTGACCTGGCCGGCATCCTTGCCTTCAAGTGTTGTAATTGTGAGATCCATTATTCGGCTCCCTCAGTCGCTGCAGTTTCAGAAACTACAGCAGCTTCTACCTTGGCCTGTGCTGCTTGGCGCAGACCAGCTGGCTTGGGAGCATTATCTGGCAGCGATACCTTTACGGCGTCGCGAACGTAGATCCATGCACCCTTTGAACCAGGAACCGCACCGCGAACAAGGATAAGGCCGCGATCGAGGTCTGTCGAAACAACTTCGATATTCTGCGTGGTTACACGGGTCTGACCCATGTGACCGGCCATCTTCTTGCCTTTAAATACTTTACCTGGGTCCTGACGCTGACCGGTCGAGCCGTGAGCGCGGTGGGTAACTGAGTTACCGTGCGAAGCACGATGACCAGCAAAGTTATGACGCTTCATAACACCGGCAAAGCCCTTACCGATCGAAGTACCCGTCACATCGACCTTCTGGCCGGCGACGAAATGTTCGGCTGTGATTTCCACGCCGACTTCGAGCAGATTGTCAGGAGAAACGCGGAATTCCGCAACTTTCGCCTTAGGCTCAACTTCAGCCTTCGCGAAGTGACCGCGCAGAGCTTTAGTTGTGTTCTTTACCTTGGCAAGTCCAACGCCAAGCTGAACAGCCGTGTAACCATTCTTTTCAACTGTACGCTGAGCTACCACGTGGCAGTCTTCCATACGGAGAACTGTTACTGGTACATGTTCGCCGGCGTCGTTATAGACGCGGGTCATGCCCAGCTTTTGTGCAATAACACCTGAACGCATCGGGTTCGTTCCTTCCGTCCTCAAGCCGATTAAAGCTTGATCTCGACATCAACACCGGCGGACAGATCGAGCTTCATCAGCGCGTCTACAGTCTGCGGGGTTGGGTCAACGATATCGAGAAGACGCTTGTGCGTGCGCATCTCGAACTGTTCGCGGCTCTTCTTATCGATGTGCGGCGACCGGTTTACTGTGAACTTTTCGATCCGTGTTGGAAGTGGGATCGGTCCGCGTACATTTGCACCGGTACGCTTAGCAGTCGACACGATTTCGCGCGTCGAAGCGTCAAGGATCCGATGATCAAACGCCTTAAGGCGAATGCGGATGTTTTGACCGTTCATTTGATCTGTTCCTTGTTACGCGGAGCGTTTCCGGAGAAACGCTCCTGTACAAATCTAATTACTCGATGATCGAAGCGACGATGCCTGCACCAACGGTACGGCCACCTTCACGGATAGCGAAGCGAAGCTTGTCTTCCATCGCAATCGGTACGATCAGCGTTACGTCAACGGTTACGTTGTCGCCTGGCATAACCATTTCCACGCCTTCTGGCAGGGTAACAACACCGGTAACGTCAGTTGTACGGAAGTAGAACTGTGGACGGTAGTTGGTGAAGAATGGTGTATGACGGCCACCTTCGTCCTTGGTCAGAATGTATGCTTCTGCCTTGAACTTGGTGTGTGGCTTAACCGAACCTGGCTTGCAGAGAACCTGACCACGCTCAACGTCTTCACGACCAACGCCGCGAACCAGTGCGCCGATGTTGTCGCCAGCCTGGCCCTGATCGAGCAGCTTGCGGAACATTTCAACGCCGGTAACAGTCGTCTTGCCAGTTGCCTTGATGCCGACGATTTCGACTTCTTCACCAACCTTAATGATACCGCGCTCAACGCGACCGGTAACAACAGTACCACGACCCGAGATCGAGAAAACGTCTTCGATTGGCATCAGGAATGGCTGGTCAACTGGACGTTCTGGAGTTGGGATGTAGGTGTCAACAGCGTCCATCAGGTTGCGAATTGCGTCTTCGCCGAGTTCCTTCGAGGAATCTTCGAGAGCTGCAAGAGCCGAACCCTTGATGATTGGCACTTCGTCGCCTGGGAAGTCGTACTTCGAGAGAAGTTCACGAACTTCGAGTTCTACGAGTTCGAGAAGTTCAGCATCGTCAACCTGATCGCACTTGTTCAGGAACACAACGATCGCAGGAACGCCAACCTGACGAGCGAGCAGGATGTGCTCACGGGTCTGTGGCATTGGGCCGTCAGCTGCCGAAACAACGAGGATCGCGCCGTCCATCTGAGCAGCACCGGTGATCATGTTCTTAACATAGTCAGCGTGGCCTGGGCAGTCGACGTGTGCGTAGTGACGTGCAGGGGTTTCATATTCAACGTGTGCCGTCGAAATGGTGATACCACGAGCGCGTTCTTCTGGCGCAGCATCGATCTGGTCGTATGCCTTGAATTCACCAAAGAACTTGGTGATCGCTGCGGTCAGCGAGGTCTTGCCATGGTCAACGTGACCAATGGTGCCGATGTTTACGTGTGGCTTATTACGTTCAAATTTGCTCTTTGCCATCTGAGCTCTCCTAAAATTACAGCCTGCTCAGGCTTTTTACTGTTTGGCGTAATCAGAAATTACGCGAACTTCTTCTGAATTTCCTGTGCGACCGCGGTCGGAACCGGCTCATAGTGGTCGAACTGCATGGTGTACTGCGCACGGCCCTGAGACATCGAACGCAGGTTGTTCACGTAACCAAACATGTTGGCGAGTGGAACGTTTGCGTTGACGACCGTAGCAATGCCACGAGCTTCCGTACCGGAAATCTGACCACGACGCGAGTTCAGATCGCCAATTACGTCACCGACGTAATCTTCCGGAGTTACGACTTCGACCTTCATGATCGGCTCGAGGAGCTGAGCACCGGTCTTCTGCGCGCCTTCACGGAATGCAGCGCGAGCAGCGATTTCGAAGGCGAGAACAGACGAGTCAACGTCATGGTATGCGCCGTCGATCAGGGTGGCTTTCACGCCGAGCATTGGGAAGCCAGCAAGTGGACCCGCGCCCATGACGCTTTCGATACCCTTCTGAACGCCTGGGATGTATTCCTTAGGAACAGCACCACCAACGATCTTGGATTCGAAGATGAAATCATCGCCTTCATGTGGTTCGAAAACGATCTTGACGCGAGCAAACTGACCCGAACCACCCGACTGCTTCTTGTGGGTGTAATCGATTTCAGCGGCACGTGTAATCGTTTCACGGTAAGCAACCTGCGGCGCGCCGACGTTTGCTTCAACCTTGAATTCGCGCTTCATACGGTCGACGAGAATGTCGAGATGAAGTTCACCCATACCAGCGATAATTGTCTGGCCGGATTCTTCATCAGACTTAACGCGGAACGAAGGATCTTCAGCAGCCAGACGGTTGAGCGCGAGGCCCATCTTTTCCTGGTCAGCCTTGGTCTTTGGTTCAATCGCGATTTCGATAACCGGATCTGGGAATTCCATGCGTTCAAGAATAACCGGCTTCAGTGGATCGCAAAGCGTATCACCTGTTGTGGTTTCCTTGAGGCCAGCCAGAGCAACGATGTCGCCTGCGAAAGCTTCTTCGATGTCTTCACGGCTGTTGGAGTGCATCTGCAACATACGGCCGATACGCTCACGCTTGCCCTTAACGGTGTTTTCGAGCGAAATGCCCTTGGTCAGCTTGCCCGAGTAAATACGAGCGAATGTAAGCGAACCAACGAACGGATCGTTCATGATCTTGAATGCGAGCATCGAAAGCGGTGCTTCATCCGAAGATTCACGGGTGGTTTCGGTTTCCGTCTTAACGTCGATGCCCTTAATTGCAGGAACTTCGACTGGGGATGGGAGGAATTCCACAACAGCGTCGAGAAGCGGCTGAACGCCACGGTTCTTGAATGCTGTACCGCAAAGGATTGGATGGAACTTAACAGCAATCGTACCCTTACGGATCAATGCGCGAAGCTGTTCATTCGAAGGCATGTTGCCTTCAAGATAAGCTTCCATTGCAGCTTCGTCGATTTCCACTGCCAGCTCGATGAGCTTTTCGCGGTACTCTTCAGCCTTATCCTTAAGGTCTGCAGGAATTTCACCAACGGTCGCAGCTGCGCCGATTGTGCCGTCCCAGGTCAGGGCCTTCATTTCGATCAGGTCGATAACGCCCTCGAACTCGTTTTCAGCGCCGATTGGCAGCTGAACTGGAAGAGCGATTGCACCAAGACGCGAGCCAACCATTTCTACGCAACGGTAGAAGTCAGCACCGATCTTGTCCATCTTGTTGACGAAGACCATACGTGGAACGTGGTACTTCTCAGCCTGACGCCAAACGGTTTCAGTCTGCGGCTCAACACCAGCATTCGCATCGAGAAGAGCGATTGCGCCATCGAGAACGCGGAGCGAACGCTCAACTTCGATCGTGAAGTCAACGTGGCCCGGGGTGTCGATGATGTTGAAGCGACGCTTCTTGCCATCCTGACCCTGCCAGAACGTGGTCGTAGCAGCGGACGTGATGGTGATACCGCGTTCCTGTTCCTGCTCCATCCAGTCCATGGTGGACGCGCCATCATGGGTTTCACCAATCTTGTGGTTCTTACCGGTGTAGAACAGAATACGCTCGGTCATCGTCGTCTTACCGGCGTCGATGTGAGCCATAATACCGAAATTGCGGTAGTCTTCGATTTTATATTCGCGGGCCATGTTTTTGCTCTTTGAATAGGGTTCGACGATTACCAGCGGTAATGCGAGAATGCGCGGTTGGCTTCAGCCATGCGGTGCGTGTCTTCACGCTTCTTCACAGCAGAACCACGGTTGTTTGCAGCATCAAGCAATTCACCGGAAAGGCGATCAATCATTGTGGTTTCATTACGACCGCGAGCGGCGTTGATCAACCAACGAATGGCAAGTGCCTGGCGGCGTTCTGAACGCACATCGACCGGAACCTGATAGGTTGCACCACCAACGCGGCGCGAACGGACTTCAACGTGCGGAGCAACATTGTCGAGCGCCTGATGGAACAGCGCGACCGGCTCTGACTTTGCCTTGGCTTCGATTGCCGACAACGCACCGTAAACGATGCTTTCTGCAACCGACTTCTTGCCATGAAGCATAACTGCATTCATGAACTTGGTGATTACGAGATCACCGAACTTTGGATCCGGATTAATCTCACGCTTTTCAGCTTTATGGCGTCTGGACATTTCGTCTCAACTTTCAATTACATCGGGCTCAACTCGCCATTATGGCGGCCGGTATCCCCGGAAAATTCTTACTTAGGACGCTTCGCACCGTACTTCGAACGACGCTGCTTACGGTTCTTAACACCCTGTGTATCGAGTACACCACGGATGATGTGGTAACGCACACCTGGCAAATCCTTGACGCGGCCGCCGCGGATCATAACCACGGAGTGCTCCTGAAGGTTGTGACCTTCACCAGGGATATAACCGATGACTTCAAAGCCATTGGTGAGACGAACCTTGGCAACCTTACGAAGAGCCGAGTTAGGCTTCTTAGGGGTTGTCGTATAAACGCGGGTGCAAACGCCGCGCTTCTGTGGGTTTGCCTGCAGAGCAGGAACCTTATTACGCTTTACCGGCGCAATGCGCGGCTTGCGGATCAACTGGTTTACGGTAGGCATTGAACCTTCCTCTATAAAAAATCTCGTAACAGAGCCCAATAAGGGCCGTTCCACCGGAGTGAACATGCACAAATTCGGGATGAGCCACTCCATCAGCGGCCAACCCGAACAAAAGCAGAGGAAGCATAAGCTTCATGCGAACGGCAAGTTGCATTTCGATCGTAAAACGAACCCTGTTTGAGGCGAACTCCAGAGCGTGTCGCTCCGAAAAGACCAGCCTCACATCGGCTCAGATAGGCTGCTGATACGCGTTAACAGGCGTTTCGTCAAGGGCAACGGGGTAAGTTTCTTTTGGACGGGCCGCAAACGGGGTTTTGGAGCACCGTTGACAGTCAGTTGGGCCAATTCAATCGGCATATCTCAAATATTTGGGAGACAAAACTGTCATTTTCTTGTGTCAGCATAGCATCTGACATCAACAGAGTTTATTGAAGCACATCTGAGTCGAAAAGCAACGCCATTTTAAGGGATTCTTAATGTCATCCACCACCCCATCCACAGAAAATGATTCGCCGCTGGTACATCTGGTCATCGCTGATGTCTGGAATGAAGGCGAAGAAGAATCTATCGAAGTTCATATTCTTCTCAAGTCGAACGAAGACGAAGATCTAGTTCAGACCGTTCTCGCGATCCTTGCTGAAGAAGGCTATAATGAAGCTGAATTGGTTGAGATGGGCACTATCACTGAAGAGCCTGAAGAAGAGCCGCACAAAAGTGCATGGCACACTGCCCTCACCGGCGAAGTTGCGCTGATCGAATTTGATGGTGAAGAAGAAGACGAGTAAAATTATTGGGCGATAGGTATTCATACCTGCCGCCCATTTTCATTCAAATAACGGCAGTCTACAAATATATAAACGGGTGGGGAATAATGACCATATACAAATACGAAGATCTTCCGAACCTTACAAGACGTTCCATACAAATTTATACGATACTTGTTGTAGCAGCGCATAATAGACAAATACTGACATATAAAATAGTGGCTAACTTGATCGGCTACAGAGGTGCGGGTGTCTTAGATCGCCAGTTAGGTTTGCTCCTCCACTGGTGCGAACACAATAATCTTCCTCCTCTTACGAGCATTGTCGTAAACACAAAAACCGGAATTCCCGGGGAAGGATTTCAACTCGAGGATATGAACTCCGCAAGAGAGAAAGTCTTTGCGTTTAAGTGGTACCAAATAGTCGCACCAACTGAAGACGATTTGAATGAATACCTACCTCTAGTGTCTCGTGGCTAGTTATCACTACACAAAATTATCTCGTAAATGCTTCAATAAAACTAAAAAGGCCGCCTCGAAAGGCGGCCTTTTTTATTTCTCTAACAACATGCCTTATTCGGCTGCGCTGTTGGTCATGTCTGCCAGCATCGCATTTGCGTCCGACGAACCAGTCGACTTGCGGCGCTCGTCGATAATCAGATCGTCGCGCGCTGTTGCAATGCGACGGATCTGGTTGGTCATGCCACCCGTACCAGCCGGGATGAGACGACCGACGATAACGTTTTCCTTGAGACCCTGTAGCGTATCCATCTTGCCGGCAACTGCGGCTTCGGTGAGAACGCGAGTGGTTTCCTGGAACGACGCTGCCGAAATGAACGACGGTGTCTGCAACGAAGCCTTGGTAATACCAAGCAGAACCGGATTACCCGAACCTGGCTTCTTACCTTCTTCGATCAGACGATCGTTGACTTCATCAAGTTCGATACGGTCGACATGGTCACCAACGAGATAACCTGTGTCACCCGACTCCGTGATCTCGATCTTCTGGAGCATCTGACGAACAATCACTTCGATGTGCTTGTCGTTGATCAAAACGCCCTGAAGACGATAGACTTCCTGGATTTCGTTCACGAGGTAAGAAGCAAGTGCTTCAACGCCCTTGATCGCCAGAATGTCGTGCGGAGCTGGATTACCGTCGAGGATGTATTCACCCTTTTCGATAACGTCACCGTCCTGAAGATGGAACGGCTTGCCCTTAGGGATCAGATACTCAACAGGCTCGATCGTATCGTCGTTTGGCTCGATGATGATGCGACGCTTGTTCTTGTAATCGCGACCGAAGCGGACGGTACCATCGATCTCTGCGATGACGGCATGGTCCTTCGGACGACGAGCTTCGAACAGTTCCGCAACGCGCGGCAGACCACCGGTAATATCCTTGGTCTTCGCACTTTCCATCGGCAGACGCGCAATAACGTCACCAGCATTCACATGAGCACCCGGCTCGAACGAAAGGATCGTTTCAACTGACAGCAGGAAGCGAGCTTCGCCACCCTTCGACAGCTTCTGGATCTTGCCGCTCTTATCCTTGATGACCATAGCAGGCTTGAGATCGGCACCGCGTGGTGTCGAACGCCAGTCGATGATCACGCGCTTGGTGATACCGGTCGACTCGTCCGCTGTTTCCGAAACCGAGAGACCATCGACGAGATCTTCGAACTCGACGTAGCCTTCCACTTCCGTAAGGATTGGACGGGTGTACGGATCCCATTCAGCAATACGCTGACCGCGCTTCACTGTATCGCCTTCGTCAACGAACAGACGCGAACCGTAAGTTACACGGTGAACGGCACGTTCCTTGCCAGTCGCATCAACAATCAGAACCGCCATGTTACGGCCCATGACAACGAGGTTGCCATCAGTGTTGCGAACCACATTGCGGTTACGCAGCTTAACGGTGCCTTCATACGATGCTTCGAGATACGAGCTATCAACAACCTGAGCCGTACCACCAAGGTGGAACGTACGCATGGTCAGCTGAGTGCCCGGCTCACCGATCGACTGCGCAGCGATAACGCCAACAGCTTCACCCTGGTTAACTGGCGTACCACGTGCAAGGTCACGACCATAGCACTTGGCGCAAACGCCGTTACGGGTTTGACATGTCAGAGCCGAACGAATGCGGATCGACTGAATGCCAACCTTCTCGATAACTTCGACGTCCTTTTCATCGATCATGCGGCCAGCTTCAACGATGACATCGCCGGTTGCTGGGTTGATGATCGGATCAAGAGCCGTACGACCCAGAACGCGCTGACCAATTGGTGCAACGATCTGACCAGCATCGACGATTGGCTGCATGGTGAGACCAATTTCGGCGCCGCAATCGACTTCCGAAATGATCGCGTCCTGTGCAACGTCAACGAGACGGCGTGTCAGGTAACCCGAGTTAGCGGTCTTCAAAGCAGTATCAGCAAGACCCTTACGGGCACCGTGTGTCGAGTTGAAGTACTCGTTAACGGTCAGACCTTCTTTAAAGTTCGAGATGATCGGGGTTTCGATGATTTCACCCGACGGCTTGGCCATAAGACCGCGCATACCGCCAAGCTGACGCATCTGGTTGACCGAACCACGGGCACCCGAATGCGACATCATGTAAACCGAGTTCATCTGCTTCTGACGGCCAGTCACCGGATCGAACTCGACAGCCTTAATGCGGGCCATCATTTCTTCGGTGATCTTGTCAGTCGCCTTACCCCAGGCATCAACAACCTTGTTGTACTTTTCGCCCTGAGTGATCAGGCCGTCATTGTACTGCTGTTCATATTCTGTGGTCAGTGCTTCAGTTTCTGCAACGATCTTTACCTTCGCATCAGGAATGACCATGTCATCCTTACCGAACGAAATACCGGCGCGACATGCATGGGCAAAGCCAAGCTGCATGATGCGATCGCAGAAAATGACCGTCTCTTTCTGACCGCAATGGCGATAGACGTGATCGATCATCTTGGAGATGTTCTTCTTCGTCATTTCCTGATTGCAGATATCGAAAGATACGTTTGCATTCTTCGGAAGCAGTTCACCCGTAATCATACGGCCAGGCGTCGTGTCGTAAACCTTGGAAACTGGGTTTCCATTTTCATCGACAGTCTTGAAACGGCCCTTGATCTTCGTGTGAAGCGTGACAACCTTGTTTTCAAGCGCATGCTGAAGTTCGCCCATATCGGCAAAAATCATGCCCTCGCCCGGCTCTTTGTCTGCCACAATCGACAGATAATAGAGGCCAAGAACCATGTCCTGCGAAGGAACGATGATCGGCGCGCCGTTTGCTGGGTGCAGGATGTTGTTAGTCGACATCATCAGCACGCGTGCTTCAAGCTGAGCTTCAAGCGACAGCGGAACGTGAACAGCCATCTGATCGCCGTCAAAGTCAGCGTTGAACGCTGTACAGACGAGCGGATGCAGCTGAATGGCCTTGCCTTCGATCAGCGTGGGTTCGAATGCCTGAATGCCAAGACGGTGCAGCGTAGGCGCACGGTTCAGAAGAACCGGATGCTCACGGATCACTTCGTCAAGGATATCCCAAACTTCTGGACGTTCCTTTTCAACCAGCTTCTTCGCCTGCTTAACGGTCGAGGAATAACCCTTCGCATCAAGACGTGCATAAATGAATGGCTTGAACAGTTCGAGCGCCATCTTCTTTGGCAGGCCGCACTGGTGAAGCTTCAATTCAGGACCAGTCACGATAACCGAACGACCCGAATAGTCGACGCGCTTACCGAGAAGGTTCTGACGGAAACGACCCTGCTTACCCTTGAGCATGTCGGAGAGCGACTTCAGCGGACGCTTGTTAGCACCGGTGATGACGCGGCCACGACGGCCGTTATCGAACAGCGCGTCAACAGCTTCCTGCAACATACGCTTTTCGTTACGGATAATGATGCCAGGAGCGCGCAGTTCAATCAGACGCTTAAGGCGGTTGTTACGGTTGATCACACGACGGTAAAGGTCGTTAAGATCGGACGTAGCAAAACGACCGCCATCGAGAGGAACCAGAGGACGCAGATCCGGTGGAATAACCGGAACGATCTTCATGATCATCCACTCAGGACGGTTGCCAGATTCCATGAAGTTCTCAACGATCTTGAGACGCTTCATCAGCTTCTTGGTCTTCAGTTCCGATGTGGTTTCTGCCAGATCAACGCGCAGGTCTGCAGCGATGTTCGGAAGATCCATCGAAGCCAGAAGTTCAAAGATAGCTTCTGCACCAATCAGGGCCGTGAACTGATCTTCGCCGAATTCATCGACGGCAATCATATATTCTTCTTCCGAAAGAAGCTGATGCTCCTTCAGGGAAGTCAGACCTGGTTCGGTAACGATGTAGTTTTCGAAATACAGAACGCGCTCAATATCCTTGAGCGTCATGTCGAGAAGCGTACCGATGCGCGATGGCAGCGACTTCAAGAACCAGATATGGGCAACAGGTGCTGCGAGCTCGATATGGCCCATGCGCTCACGACGAACGCGTGACAGCGTAACTTCAACGCCGCACTTTTCGCAGATGATGCCTTTGTATTTCATACGCTTGTACTTGCCGCACAAGCATTCATAATCCTTGATCGGGCCAAAGATACGCGCGCAGAAAAGACCATCGCGTTCAGGCTTGAACGTACGATAGTTGATGGTCTCTGGCTTCTTGATCTCGCCGTATGACCAGGACAGAATCTTCTCAGGGCTGGCAATCGAGATTCTAATGGAATCGAACGTCTGTGCCGGAGCCTGAGGATTGAAAAGATTCATGACCTCTTGGTTCATGCCGTTCTCCTTGAGGGCGATCCGCCGCCCTGTGTGTCGTCGACAACAGGCTGAAAGTCCCTGCCGTCTTGAAAAGAAATCGCGGTATTTCGCAGTGTTAACTGCGCATTCCGTTTGGCATTTCGTTCACACAAATCGCTTTACGCTTTTGCTGGAAACACCTTACGGGCGCGCCACGGCAGAACCATGGCGCGCCTTGATGCTTTTTATTCCGCCGCGTCCGGAAGTGCCGGCTGCTCGTCACGTGTATCGTCCAGCTCAACATTGAGACCGAGCGAACGCATTTCCTTAACGAGAACGTTGAAGCTTTCCGGAATACCGGCTTCAAACGTATCGTCGCCACGAACGATGGCTTCGTAGACCTTGGTACGGCCTGCAACGTCGTCGGACTTGACTGTAAGCATTTCCTGCAGCGTGTAAGCCGCACCGTATGCTTCCAGAGCCCAGACCTCCATTTCACCGAAGCGCTGACCACCGAACTGCGCCTTACCACCAAGCGGCTGCTGGGTGACGAGCGAGTAAGGTCCGATAGAACGAGCGTGGATCTTGTCGTCAACCAGATGGTGAAGCTTGAGCATGTAAATGTAGCCCATGGTCACCTGACGGTCGAACGGCTCACCCGTACGTCCATCATACAGTGTCGACTGACCCGAGGTCGCAAGACCTGCATCTGTCAACATCGCATTGATGTCAGCTTCAACCGCACCGTCGAATACCGGCGTTGCGATCGATACGCCGCGCTTCACCTGATTTGCCAGCATGAGGACGGAATCGTCGTCATACGAACGGACAGGTTCATTGCGGTCATTGTCCGGATAGATGTGCTCCAGAGTATCGCGCAGCGGCTGAATATTTGCCGTCTTGCGATAAACGTCGATCAGCTCACCGATCTTCTTACCCATGCCTGCGCATGCCCAACCAAGATGTGTTTCCAGAATCTGGCCCACATTCATACGGCTTGGAACACCAAGCGGGTTCAACACGATATCAGCATGCGTACCGTCTTCGAGGAATGGCATGTCTTCGACAGGCAGAATGCGGGAAACCACACCCTTGTTGCCGTGACGGCCAGCCATCTTGTCGCCTGGCTGGATCTTGCGCTTCACAGCAACAAAGACCTTAACCATCTTCATGACGCCTGGAGGCATCTCGTCGCCGCGCTGTACCTTTTCGACCTTATCCATGAAGCGAGCTTCGAGCAGCTTCTTGGATTCGTCGTACTGGCCACGCAGAGCTTCGAGTTCGCCCTGATGCTTTTCGTCTTCGACAGCAAACTGCCACCACTGCGAACGCGGATACTCAGTGATCAGATCACGGGTAATAGTTGTGCCCTTCTTGAAGCCCTTAGGGCCTGCAGCAGCAACCTTACCGTCGATCATATCAACGAGACGGCCGTAAACGTTACGGTCGAGAATAGCTTGTTCGTCGTCACGGTCCTTCGCAAGACGTTCGATTTCTTCACGCTCAATCGCCATTGCACGTTCGTCTTTTTCAACGCCGTGGCGGTTGAATACACGAACTTCAACAATGGTACCGTATGTTCCCGGAGGCATACGCATCGAGGTGTCACGGACGTCAGAAGCCTTTTCACCGAAGATGGCGCGCAGAAGCTTTTCTTCCGGCGTCATTGGGCTTTCGCCCTTCGGTGTGATCTTGCCGACAAGAATGTCGCCAGGATGCACTTCCGCACCGATGTAGACAATACCAGCTTCGTCGAGGTTCTTCAGCGCTTCTTCCGAAACATTCGGAATATCGCGGGTGATTTCCTCAGGTCCAAGCTTGGTATCGCGAGCAGCTACTTCAAATTCTTCGATATGGATCGAAGTGAAGACGTCTTCCGAAACGATCTTTTCAGAAAGAAGGATCGAATCTTCGTAGTTGTAGCCATTCCAAGGCATGAACGCGACGAGCACGTTACGTCCAAGAGCCAGATCACCAAGATCAGTTGACGGACCATCAGCAATGATGTCGCCCTTACCGATTGGATCACCAACGCGTACAAGCGGACGCTGATTGATACAGGTCGACTGGTTCGAACGCTGGAACTTCTGCAGACGATAGATATCAACGCCAGATTTCGATGGATCGAGGTCTTCGGTAGCGCGGATAACGATACGTGTTGCGTCAACCTGATCGACGATACCACCGCGACGAGCGGCAATAGCGGCACCGGAGTCACGCGCAACAACTGCTTCCATACCTGTTCCAACGAACGGTGCTTCTGCACGGACGAGTGGAACAGCCTGACGCTGCATGTTCGAGCCCATGAGAGCGCGGTTCGCATCGTCGTTTTCAAGGAATGGAATAAGCGCTGCTGCAACCGAAACGAGCTGCTTTGGCGAAACGTCCATCAGATCCACGTTTTCACGCGGGGTCATCATCACTTCGCCTGCATGACGGCAGATGACGAATTCGTCAACGAAGCTGCCATTTGCATCGAGCTCTACGTTTGCCTGAGCAACCGAGTGCTTTGCTTCTTCCATGGCCGAAAGATAGACGACGTCGAGCGTTACCTTGCCATCGACAACTTTACGATACGGGCTTTCGATGAAGCCGTACTTGTTGACGCGAGCAAAGGTTGCGAGCGAGTTGATCAGACCGATATTCGGACCTTCCGGCGTTTCAATCGGGCAGATACGGCCATAATGCGTTGGATGCACGTCGCGGACTTCGAAGCCAGCGCGCTCACGGGTCAAACCGCCAGGTCCAAGAGCCGAAAGACGGCGCTTGTGGGTGATTTCCGAAAGCGGGTTGGTCTGATCCATGAACTGCGACAGCTGCGAGGAGCCGAAGAATTCACGCACAGCTGCAGCAGCAGGCTTAGCGTTGATCAGATCCTGCGGCATGACCGTGTCGATTTCGATCGAGGACATACGTTCCTTGATCGCACGTTCCATACGCAGAAGACCGACGCGGTACTGATTTTCCATCAGTTCGCCGACCGAACGCACACGACGGTTACCGAGGTTATCGATATCATCGATTTCGCCGCGACCATCACGCAGTTCTACCAGCATCTTGACGACAGCAAGAATGTCTTCCTTGCGCAGAACGCGCACGGTGTCTTCTGCATCGAGATCAAGACGCATGTTCATCTTCACGCGACCAACAGCGGAAAGGTCGTAGCGTTCCGAATCGAAGAACAGCGAGTTGAACATGGCCTCTGCCGAGTCCATTGTCGGTGGTTCACCTGGACGCATAACGCGATAGATGTCGAACAGTGCTTCCTGACGGCTTTCGTTCTTATCGACCGACAGCGTGTTACGGATATACGCACCGATATTGATATGATCGATATCGAGAACGTTGATCTCGTTTGCACCTGTGTCGAGAAGAGTCTTGAGAACCTTCTCATCAATTTCGTCACCGGCTTCGAGATAAATCTCACCGGTAGCGTAATTGACGGTATCTTCAGCAAGGTACGCACCAAAGAGATCGTCTTCAGTTGCCTTGATGAACTTCAGGCCCTTTTCAGCAAGCTGCTTCGCAGAGCGAGCGGTCAGCTTCTTACCTGCTTCGAGAACAACTTCACCTGTGTCAGCATCGATAAGATCAGAAATGACCTTCATGCCCTTGAAGCGTTCGACCGAATAAGGAATGCGCCAGTTATCACCGTCACGCGAATAGGTGACAGTGTTATAGAACGTCGACAGAATTTCTTCACCGTCCATGCCAAGCGCCATCAAAAGCGTCGTAGCTGGAAGCTTACGGCGACGATCGATACGCGCATAGACTACGTCCTTAGCATCGAATTCGATGTCAAGCCACGAACCGCGATAAGGAATAACGCGAGCAGCAAACAGAAGCTTGCCCGAGGAATGCGTCTTACCCTTGTCGTGATCGAAGAATACGCCCGGCGAACGGTGCATCTGCGAAACGATAACACGCTCCGTACCATTGACGATGAAGGTGCCGTTGTCTGTCATGAGCGGCATATCGCCCATGTAAACGTCCTGCTCCTTGATGTCCTTGATGGACTTCGCGCCGGTATCTTCATCAATATCGAACACGATCAGACGCAGCGTCACCTTAAGAGGTGCCGAATACGTCAAATCGCGCTGACGGCATTCGTCAACGTCGAATTTTGGTGCGTCGAATTCGTAGCGAACGAATTCGAGCATTGAAGAGCCGGAGAAATCCTGAATAGGGAAAACAGACTTGAAAACGGCCTGCAAACCCTCGTCAGAACGCCCACCAGCTGGTTCCTCAACCATGAGAAACTGATCGTAGGATGCCTTCTGAACCTCAATGAGGTTAGGCATTTCCGCGACCTCGGGAATCTTACCGAAAAATTTGCGTACGCGCTTGCGACCATTGAAAGAATGGGTCTGAGCCATCGTCGCTCCTCGTTCTATAGCCTTGCGGCTTGCTCACGCCTTGCGGCCTTTATCGTGCGCCGCCTTTCGGCGGTCCTTCTAACGGGCTAAACCCGTTTCCTGAAAGCCTCAGCCGAGACCATCAGAAAAAGGGTTCAAAAAGATCAGAACGTAGTAACTAAAATCGCTCCGACTATGATTTGCATAAAGAGAACCTATTTCCGCGCTTTTCGTTTCTTTTCATGCATTTACTCCAGATGCAAGCCCAGAGTTTAATAAGGATTAAACTGGCGGACGTTTCCGTCCGCCAGAATAAAGAACTTACTTAAGTTCAACCTTAGCGCCAGCTGCTTCGAGCTGTGCCTTGATCTTTTCAGCTTCGTCCTTGGAAGCGCCTTCCTTGACAGCCTTAGGAGCTGCTTCAACGAGGTCCTTAGCTTCCTTGAGGCCGAGACCGGTGATCGCGCGAACTTCCTTGATCACGTTGATCTTGTTTGCGCCGCCGTCTGCGAGAACAACGTCAAACTCGGTCTTTTCTTCAGCAGCAGCAGCTGGTGCACCAGCAGCAGCAGCAACAGCTACAGGAGCAGCAGCAGAAACGCCCCACTTTTCTTCGAGAAGCTTCGAAAGCTCAGCAGCTTCGAGAACTGTCAGAGCCGAAAGGTCTTCAACGATCTTTGCGAGATCAGCCATTTTGGTATTTCCTTAGTTTAAGGTTTGAACTGTTTGAAATGAGAAACGGCCTTAAGCCGCCTCGTTCTTCCGGGCGTGCGCACCAATAACGCGAGCGATCTGGCCCGCTGGAGCGCTGGTAAGTACTGCAAGACGCTGAGCTGGGGTTTGGATCATTCCAACCAGCTTTGCGCGCAGTTCGTCGAGCGATGGGAGCGAAGCAAGCGACTTTACGCCATCGGCGTTAAGTGTTGTTGCGCCCATTGAACCACCAAGAATAACGAGCTTGTCGTTAGTCTTAGCGAACTCGACGGCTACTTTCGGTGCAGCAATCGGATCGTCTGCATATGCAACGACCGTCTGACCTACGAATAGGTCTGAAATGCCTTCCGATTCCGTGCCCTGAAGAGCGATTTTGGCAAGGCGGTTTTTCGCGACTTTAACGGTGCCACCAGCGTCACGCATCTTGGAACGAAGATCGCTCATCTGCGCAACGGTGAGACCGGTATAGTGGGCCACGACGACCGAACCGGACTCTTTGAAAGCGCCGTTCAGCCACGCGACAAATTCGCGTTTTTCCGCTCTATCCACTGTGTCTCTCCAGTAGACAGGACCAGTTTGGCCCTGTCGGGTTGCCTTTGCCAGACTTGCCTTGCGGCGCATCTGACGTTCGAGGATCCTGTCCCCTTCAGCTTCACCCGCAAAGCGGACTACACTCAAAGGCAACTACGGTTCAAACCTCGCATGCACTTTCGTGCGAAACAGGGTTATTCCACGTCTCATGCAGGCTATATGTTTAAGGACAATCATCAGAAGATGAATATCCGCCTGCAATCTCGGACAGGATAACCGGACTTTCGTCCGGCTATCCGGATCTTGCGATCCGGAATTTGTGCACATTCGACTGCTTTCACAGTCCGGTAGCGCGACCAACCTCCCCTCACGAGAGGTACAGGCTCCGGCGAACCGGAGCCCAGAAATTAAGCAACGACCTTAACTGTTGCCGGGTCGACCTTAACGCCAACGCCCATGCTCGAAGAGATGGATACGCGCTTAACGTATTCGCCCTTTGCAGCTGAAGGCTTTGCCTTGATGACCGCATCAGCAAAAGCTTTGATGTTCTCTTCAAGCTTCTGATTGTCGAACGAAACCTTGCCAATGCCAGCGTGGATGATACCAGCCTTTTCGACGCGGAACTCAACTGCGCCGCCCTTAGAAGCGGTAACAGCAGCTGCAACGTCAACGGTCACAGTACCAACCTTAGGGTTTGGCATCATGCCGCGTGGGCCGAGAACCTTACCAAGACGACCAACGAGTGGCATCATGTCTGGTGTCGCAATGCAGCGATCGAATTCAATCTTGCCGCCATTGACGATTTCAAACAGGTCTTCTGCACCAACGATATCAGCGCCAGCCTTCTTAGCTTCTTCAGCCTTGTCGCCACGTGCAAAAACTGCAACGCGAACGGTACGGCCAGTGCCGTTTGGAAGGTTGACAACGCCACGAACCATCTGGTCAGCATGACGTGGGTCAACGCCGAGGTTCATTGCGATTTCGATGGTTTCGTCGAACTTTGCAACAGCGCGTTCCTTAACCAGGCCGATTGCATCGGACAGGTCGTAAAGCTTGTTGACGTCAACGCCTTCGCGGATTTTAGCTACACGCTTGGAAATCTTTGCCATCGTCTTAGCCCACCACTTCCAGGCCCATCGAACGGGCAGAACCTTCGATCATACGCATAGCTGCTTCAACGTCAGATGCGTTCAGATCTTTCATCTTAGCCAAAGCGATTTCGCGAACCTTGTCGCGCGCAATCGTGCCGGCCTTTTCCTTGCCAGGAGCCTTCGAACCAGACTTAAGGTTCGCAGCCTTCTTAAGGAAATAAGACACAGGAGGCGTCTTCATCACAAAAGTGAAAGACTTATCCTGGTAATATGTGATCACGACTGGAACAGGCGAACCTTTTTCCATTTCCTGTGTGGCAGCATTAAATGCCTTACAGAATTCCATGATGTTGATGCCGCGCTGACCCAAAGCTGGACCAATCGGAGGCGATGGGGTGGCCGAAGCCGCTGCAACCTGCAGCTTCAACTGGCCTGCAATTTTCTTAGCCATTGCATTCTGCCTTCATATAAATGCTGGAGACCCAGCGTTCTCGATTAATGCCGGAAACCCGGCTCTCGACTGACGTCAGTTAAACTGACTGGCAGTTCGGTGGTGCGAAATCGGCAACCGGCTAAGCCGCCTATCCTCCCACCATTTCTCGTCACTTACGACGAAAACCCTTTCGGGTAACAATCAGACCTTATCGACCTGACTGTATTCAAGATCCACAGGCGTCGCACGCCCGAAGATGGAAACTTCAACCTTGAGGCGCGCGCGCTCTTCGTCAACTTCCTGAACGATACCGTTAAACGAAGCAAACGGACCATCGGAAACGCGAACATTTTCGCCGATCTCGAAAGTGATAGAGGTCTTTGGACGCTCTGCACCATCCTGAACCTGGTTCAAGATAAGATCGACTTCCTTCTGCGAAACAGGAACCGGCTTTGAATCACCGAGGAAACCCGTAACACGCGGCGTATTCTTAATCAGCGAAAACACAGCATCAGTCAGCGTCGCCTGAACCAGAACGTAACCCGGGAAGAATTTGCGCTCAGCATCAACCTTACGGCCGCGGCGAACTTCAACAACCTTCTCGGTCGGAACAACGATCTGCTCGATAAGTCCAGAAAGACCCTTCTGAGCAGCTTTCAGCTCGATATCTTCAGCCACCTTCTTTTCGAAGTTGGAATAGGCGTGAACGATGTACCAGCGCGCTGTCATCTCAAAACTCCCCAATCCTGCTTAGCGGCCAAGGCCAAGAATAAGTTCTACGCCATAGGCCATAAGCTGATCGGCAAGAAAAAAGAAAGTAGCAGCCAAAAAGGCCATAACCACAACCATGATTGTGGAGATGATCGTTTCACGCCGTGTCGGCCAGGTTACTTTCGCCGTTTCGGCGCGAACCTGCTGGAAAAAGGTGATCGGATTCGTCTTAGATGCCATCTGTCACTCTACTTGCTTGGTGAACCACCATCTTTGAAGCGAAAAACGAATCAAAAACAGGAACCCACGCGTATACGGTACGCAAAGCTGAAGATTCAGCCCCACGCACCGCGTGTCTGTTGACGTTACATAGAATCGATTCCCCAAAAAAACAAGCCCAATAGTTAAAAGAATACCATACAGGCTTATCGGAAATCCGATCCATACGAACATCGCTTGCAGCACCATTCAATCGTACCACAGCGACCTCCCCTGCCCGATCATCAAGTCGGCGGAAAGTTATCGATATCTGACTTAGCAGCTATAAGCAAAAAGCGCCCATCAGATCAGTCAGCGAAAACGCTGCGTTAAAATACAAAAAACGAGCACTCATAGTCAAGCCATGAGTACTCGTTTTAAATGGCAGGGGCAGCAGGGCTCGAACCCGCGGCCTACGGTTTTGGAGACCGTCGCTCTACCAACTGAGCTATACCCCTATTTGGCACTAAGTGTGCCAGACTGGCGGCAGAACCGCCAGTCAAATTCTTTACTCGATGATCGAAGCGACGATGCCTGCACCAACGGTACGGCCACCTTCACGGATAGCGAAGCGAAGCTTGTCTTCCATCGCAATCGGTACGATCAGCGTTACGTCAACAGTTACGTTGTCGCCTGGCATAACCATTTCCACGCCTTCTGGCAGGGTAACAACACCGGTAACGTCAGTTGTACGGAAGTAGAACTGTGGACGGTAGTTGGTGAAGAATGGTGTATGACGGCCACCTTCGTCCTTGGTCAGAATGTATGCTTCTGCCTTGAACTTGGTGTGTGGCTTAACCGAACCTGGCTTGCAGAGAACCTGACCACGCTCAACGTCTTCACGACCAACGCCGCGAACCAGTGCGCCGATGTTGTCGCCAGCCTGGCCCTGATCGAGCAGCTTGCGGAACATTTCAACGCCGGTAACAGTCGTCTTGCCAGTTGCCTTGATGCCGACGATTTCGACTTCTTCGCCAACCTTAATGATACCGCGCTCAACGCGACCGGTAACAACAGTACCACGACCCGAGATCGAGAAAACGTCTTCGATTGGCATCAGGAATGGCTGGTCAACTGGACGTTCTGGAGTTGGGATGTAGGTGTCAACAGCGTCCATCAGGTTGCGAATTGCGTCTTCGCCGAGTTCCTTCGAGGAATCTTCGAGAGCTGCAAGAGCCGAACCCTTGATGATTGGCACTTCGTCGCCTGGGAAGTCGTACTTCGAGAGAAGTTCACGAACTTCGAGTTCTACGAGTTCGAGAAGTTCAGCATCGTCAACCTGATCGCACTTGTTCAGGAACACAACGATCGCAGGAACGCCAACCTGACGAGCGAGCAGGATGTGCTCACGGGTCTGTGGCATTGGACCATCAGCTGCCGAAACAACGAGGATCGCGCCGTCCATCTGAGCAGCACCGGTGATCATATTCTTAACATAGTCAGCGTGGCCTGGGCAGTCGACGTGTGCGTAGTGACGTGCAGGGGTTTCGTATTCAACGTGTGCCGTCGAAATGGTGATACCACGAGCGCGTTCTTCTGGCGCAGCATCGATCTGGTCGTATGCCTTGAATTCACCAAAGAACTTGGTGATCGCTGCGGTCAGCGAGGTCTTGCCATGGTCAACGTGACCAATGGTGCCGATGTTTACGTGTGGTTTATTACGTTCAAACTTGCTTTTTGCCATCGCCGTTGTTCTCTTTATCCTAGAACCGCTCGAGCGCCCGCCTGAAAGCCTTACAGACCACCAGGCCGACATTTATGCTAAAACGGAACGGCGAACCGCCCGTCGATGATACCTTACGCCTATCCGCTCACAAAAACTGGAGCGGGTAACGGGAATCGAACCCGTGTATTCAGCTTGGAAGGCTGCTGCTCTACCATTGAGCTATACCCGCATACTCTAAACTCTAATCCGACAGTGGTGGAGGAAGTTGGATTTGAACCAACGTAGGCTTAGCCAACGGATTTACAGTCCGTCCCCTTTAACCGCTCGGGCATTCCTCCTAATATCACTATCAGCAGAGTCGAGTAACTAGGCATTTTGTGCAGAATGTCTGGCTGCCCGTTTGGGCCGTACCGTCGTTCTGCGAGGGGGCTTATGCCGATATGCGTCGCTCCTGTCAACAGGGTAAAAGTGAAAAGAATGCAGAACTTTCCACAGCTTGCACATATCCATAGATAGAAGATGGCCCAGAACCGCACGAAACCGGGATTTCACGCCCTTAGCGAACAATTATTTCTTGCCTTAAATAAAATCGCACATGCTATCTTCCCTGTTGTGGACAGGATATAAGCGCCTCATGAACGATAAAAACTCTTCCCACACCCCAAAAGATTCTCACTATGCACGCCTGCGTCGCGAACATCGCGACCAGAAAGCTGTATCTGAAGGCAAAGCACCACACAGACCGCAGCGCGCACCAATCCCTGCTGGTCGCGTGAGCGATGGTACAGTCCGTCTTTACGGCCTGCATACTGTACGCGCAGCAGTAGAGAATCCCGCGCGTAAGATTTTGCGCATGCGCGCCACACGCAATGGCTTCGCTCGCCTCGAAATTGGCGAAGCTGAAAACCAGTCCTTCCCTGTTGAAATCGTCGAACCAAAAGAGATCGACAAGGAAACAGGTTCAGATGCCGTGCATCAGGGCGTTATGATTGAAGCAGAACCGCTTCGTCATAAAAAGCTCTCTGAACTGAAAGACAGCCCACTTCTTCTGGTGCTTGATCAGGTTACCGATCCACACAATGTTGGCGCAATCATCCGTTCCGCTGTGGCGTTTGGTGCAGGTGCAATCATCACGACAAGCCGCCACAGCCCGCAAGAAAGCGGCGTTTTAGCGAAAGCGGCATCCGGTGCACTGGAAATTATTCCGCATATCGAAGTACGTAATCTCGCAGATGCAATCGAAGAGCTTCATTCCCTTGGCTTCATGACCATTGGTCTTGATTCTGAAGGACCAAATGAAATGGAAGCGACGCTGAACAGTGATCGTGTGGCGCTTGTTCTCGGCGCAGAAGGTAAAGGCCTTCGCCAGAAAACCCGCGAAACCGTTACAGCACTGGCACGTCTCGACATGCCGGGCGAAATCAAATCGCTCAACGTCTCGAATGCCGCTGCAATTTCGCTTTATGCAGCCGAGCGCTACCTGCGCACCCGTCGCTCTGCCTGACGAATCTACAAAATCTAATATCTGGAGCGTTTTTCACGCTCCAGATTTTGATTTAGGCGGTTGCGATATAGCTGCGGATATCTTCTGCTTCTTGCTCAACATCCTCGATACGCCGCTTCACAACGTCACCGATTGAAATGATTCCCGCAAGTTTACCGTTTTCTTCAACCGGCATATGGCGGAAGCGGTTATTCGTCATAATTTCCATCACCTGATTGATCGTGTGATGCTCGCGGCATACCTGCACTTGTGCCGTCATAAAGTCCGAAACTGGACGATTCCATATTTCCGCATCCATCGTCGCCATTGCACGAACAACGTCACGCTCAGAAAGAATGCCTTTGATATGGCCTTCGGCGTCGCAGGCAACAATCGCGCCGATTTTATATTGGGCAAGAATGGCAATGGCGTGTGCAAGCGTATCATCTGGCCTGATGACAACGACTTCCCTGCCCTTGGTTTCAAGAATCGATCTAACAGTCATGCCAAAGTCCCTCCCAAGGTTCAGCAATCCAATCAGCAGCATTGCTGCATGATTCTAACGCAGCTCCTCCAGCTGCGTTCCCATAATGGTGCGCTTTGATGCTCCGCTTTGCAAGCGTGCGAAATAGGGAGAGTTAACCTCTGCGTCTGATAACTGCGTCGTAACTGCGTGGCTTATCCAGCAAGGCAATGCCGAAAAAGCCTGCAACGAATCCGCCGATATGCGCTTCCCATGCGATTCCCGAGAGATCCGCACCGCCTGTCGAATAAAGCCCCGTGACAATATTGATCAGGAACCAAACGCCAACAAAAGTCAGCACGGGCTTCAAAGTCAAAGTGAGACCAATCGGTAAGACGGGCCCTGCAAATTCAGATTTGCGTCCATGACCTACTCGGCGAAAGCCGTAACGCGCAGCAGCACCCATCATGCCCGAAATCGCACCAGAGGCACCGACGAGCGGGGTCACGCTCTCAGGGTAAATCGCATAATGGGTCAATCCAGCGACCACAGAAGTAAGAATCCAAAAGATAATCATCCGTCCGGTGCCGATACGGCCTGCAAGCGGAGAACCGAAAGCTGCAAACCAGATCATATTCACTGCTATATGCGCCAATCCGCCGTGCATAAAAGAATAGCTGATGAGCGTGAACAGGGCTGCTGGATCAGTGAAACCACCCGCGAGAGAGAACCGCGCGGGAATCAGTGCGAAGTTCAGCATGAAGGCATAGTTCTGCTGCTCGCTGATAATGTAGTTCTGATAAATATAAACGCCGGCGCAAATGGCCATCAATGCCAACACGACGCCCGGTATGTTGAATATCGGCTCTCCTCCACGAGAGGAGTGCGAATTTTCCCGCATATCAGGCTGAGGTATGCTCATGAACCGCCGCTTTCCAGCTAAAAATCTTCCGAATAATGATTCTAGATAAGTGACAATTCGTTAAAAATAAAGGCCGCCGGATTGAACCGTACAGCCTTGTCGCAAATGTTGAAGCATTGCGAGACGGAATCTGGAGATCAGGAAAAAGCCAACCAAGACAATGGCTTCTTCTGATAGCCCATCAAAGCGCTATCATAGGATCTTTGCAACTATTACTTCCTGTTAACCTTAACAGACATCCCTCGTGGATGAAGAAAGGGTTAAGCTGGCGTCCCTGCTGTTAATACTATTTTAATGCGCTGAGCGATGGGCAAAGCCCGCAAACCCAGACGAGCAATAAGCAGCGCAAGATGAAAAACCGCAGCACGATCGCAATTTTCAGCGAATGGCAGCGACTGGCACTCAGCCAGAGCGGTAGCCTTCAAGCGCCCTCGCGCGAATCTATTCAGCCGCGCAAACTCGGACGGCATTTGTCTGATCTATTCTTTCTGGAAGAAGATGAAACAGGGCAGCTGATCTTTCGCCTCGCGGGCACCCGAATCTGCACTCTGTTCGGGCGCGAGCTTAAAACGACCCGTTTTTTAGCTCTCTGGCCGGAGCGTAATCGCCCTGCCCTTCATGAGTTGACGAGAAACATCAATGAATTTCTCGTTCCAGCATTAAGCCACAATGACGGCATTAGTCTTTTGGGGCGCAGTCTGTCATTTGAAATGCTGCTGGCGCCGCTTTCAATCAGCGATGATGGCAGATTGAACCTGCTTGGCAGCATCTCCGTGCTGAATGATATCGCATGGGCCGGTACGGATCCAATCGTGCTCGGCAATCTCAACCGAATCGAACCGCTGGCTCCTGATTTGCTTGTTGCACAAGAGGAGCGTAAGTCCTCTGCCATTACGATGACGGCGACCAACGGACGGCAACGCTGGGCAGCGCCTGTGCCCAGCCGTGATATGCCGCAGCTACGCGTCATCACCGGCGGCAAAGCCTGAATTGGCGCAAATCAAAAGGTAAACGCGCACTAAGGTTACGGATTCGCAAAGAGCACTTCAGGCCCTTTTGAGCATCAAAAGGCCATAAATCATGCTAATATTAGCTGAAATACGCTATTTCTGAACAAAACCTTGCTGCGTTCAGTTCAGTTTTATTCAAATTAGATTCGCATTTTCGCGTCTGAATTTTCCCACTCTCAAAGTCTTGCACGCATTCTTGTTTCCAACAGGGAGACAAAAGAATGACAAAGCAGACAATCATCGCAGTCCTGATGCTGATGCTGGGAACTGCCTTTGCACAAGCAGCCAACCCCGCGTCTAAATCGCATTGGATGCCAACCGGCGAGCGCACGTCGCAGCCGATTGGCCACTATGAATTTTGTGAGCGTCATCCTGCTGAATGCAGCATATTGAATAAGACTAGCGCGCCACTGACGCTCAATCAGAAGGTTTGGCAGGGGATCGTCACGATCAACGCCAGCATCAATGAACGAATCGCTCCGCGCACTGACATGGAAGTCTGGGGCCACGAAGAATATTGGGAATACCCAACGACTGCCGGTGATTGCGATGACTATATGCTGCTCAAGCGCCGCGAACTGATTGCGCTCGGTATTCCGGCTAACACATTACTCATGACAGTTGTGCGCCAGCCAAATGGTGAAGGCCATGCGGTTCTGACGATTCGCACGGATCGCGGTGACTTCATTCTCGATAATCTCGATCAGCGGGTGCGAATCTGGAATGACACCGACTATACCTACCTCAAACGCCAGTCGACAACGAACACCGGCGTATGGGTGTCGATTAAAGATGGTGGCGATACTTTCGTCAGCAGCATTCGCAACTAATCCTGCTGAAATACCCCTGTGAAAAATGGAAGGGTGTCATTCCCCTTCCTTTTTTATGCCGGTTCCAGACCACGCATAAAAGACTGGCCTTTTTCAACATAATGCTTTGCAGATAGCTTCAGTTTTTCCACCGCCGCAAAATCAAGCTCCCGAATAACGCGTGCTGGCGAGCCAACAATCAGCGAGTTATCTGGAAACTCCTTGCCTTCGGTCACAAGCGCTCCCGCACCGATAAGGCAATTATTGCCAATCTTCGCACCGTTCAGAATAATCGCCCCCATCCCGATCAGTGTATTATTGCCAATCGTACAACCGTGCAGAATCGCACGATGGCCAATTGTGCAGCCTTCTCCAATGCTCAGAGGAAATCCAATATCGGTGTGCATAATGGTATGTTCCTGCACATTGGTATTCGCGCCCACGGTAATCGGCTCATTGTCGCCGCGCAGAACGGAACCAAACCAGAAGCCAGCATTCTCACCAACGAGAACCTTACCAATCAGCGTCGCGTCCGGCGCAATCCAATTACTCGCACGGTCTGCAAACTCTGGCTTGTGGCCGTTATACACGTAGATTGGCATCAGCTTCCCTCCATTGCGATATTTCGCAGCAGAATGCGCTATTTATCCCAAGAACGGAATGCGAATTTCAATAAAAAACGCCCTCTCTGCAAGGCAGAAAGGGCGTCTAATCTAATTGCAAAAAATCTCAGAGATCGACGTCGAGAATAGCCATCGAGAAATTATAAGAGAGTTCGCCTTCGTCTTCATCCTTATAGACAAGACCCAGGAACTCATCATCCAGATAGACTTCAGCGGAATCGTCCTTACGTGGACGTGCCTTAATCTGAAGGCCAGGATTGTTAAAAGTCCGCTTGAAATATGCGTCGAGTTTCTTGAGTTCTTCGGGTTTCAACCGGCTTCTCCTGATATTGAATTAAGGCCGGTGTAATGCACCCGGCATTGTTTGATGTAAAGCACTAACGCACGCGCGAATGAACGCATGCACCGTTAGTTGGAATAGCTTTTCAGACATATAGTCCGCTCTGGTTAAAAAGCCAGAAGCAGTCAGTTTTATGATATTCCGGAACGATTAAGCCTATATGCCTTCGCCATACATATGTTCGCCAAACGCAGCTTCGCTGAGCATCTGGTCCATGACGCGAGATGGCTCAGAACACCCACTCTCGCCGACAACCTTTGCAGGAACACCAGCTACCGTCGCATTGTTCGGCACTGGCTTGAGTACCACAGAACCGGCGGCAATCTTGGAGCAATGACCAACTTCGATATTACCGAGAATCTTCGCGCCCGCGCCAATCAGCACGCCATGGCGAATCTTTGGATGACGATCACCGCTGGCCTTACCGGTACCACCGAGTGTTACTCCATGCAGAATCGACACATTGTCTTCGATGACAGCTGTTTCGCCAACCACAAGCCCGGTCGCATGATCCAGGAAAAGACCACTACCAAATTGTGCGGCAGGATGAATGTCGGTCTGGAAAATCGATGATGAGCGGCTTTGCAGATAATAAGCAAAGTCTTTTCGGCCTTCCTTATAAAGCCAATGCGCCAAACGATGCGTCTGGATGGCGTGGAATCCCTTCAAATAAAGAATGGAATCCATGAAACGGCTATAAGCCGGATCGCGATCATAGAAAGCCTGAATATCAACCCGCACGATATGAGACCAATCGGGAGTGGCCTCAAACATCGCGTCAAATGTCTGACGCAAAATATCAGCGCTTAAGTCAGCATGTCCAAGACGCTCCGCGATGCGATGCATAACCGCATCTTCCAACGTCGTCTGGTTGAGTATCGTCGCGTAAAGAAACGTTCCAAGCACGGGATCATTCTTGGCAGCTTCCTCCGCTTCAGCGCGAATGGAATGCCAGATCGGATCTACCTGCCCCAGCGAAGGGGACAATTTTGCGTTCGAACGAACGGACATTATGCATACTCCAATTTTGCTTATCGCAAGCACTGAGCATTCCCGTTGCTCTATACTTGCACCGCAATGCGCGTTCAGCCGTTAACATATCTCAAAATGCTGCGCGTTGACACTGCGTAAATCTCGTTGATGCTTTGGTCGAAACTTATAGAGGGTTCTCTTCCAGAAACGCCAGAACGCCTTTCTTATAGACCTTATCGCCTACCGCCAACATGTGATCACGATCAGGTATGTCAAGCGCCTGTCCATTTGGTAACATATCGGCCAGTTCCTGCGCACTGCCGGCTATATCGTCAGTCGTACCCACGGCGACAAGAACAGGCTGCATGATGCGCGCAATTGCCTCGGCGGAAACCAGTTCCTTCGAGGTAATGACACAAGCTGCAAGCGCAATACGATCACTTTTGGTCTGATCAGCAAACTTACGGAACATCAATCCACGCGGATGCGTGATGGTTGATGGATCTTCCGCAAGAAGCGCTTCACCAATTGGTTCCCAATCGCCAGCACCCGTAACCATGCCTATACCGAGGCCACCGAAAACAGCGCTATGCACACGCTCAGGATGCTCAACGGCTAAAAACGCGGTGATCCGCGCACCCATCGAATACCCCATGACATGCGCTTTTTCGATGCCAAGATGATCAAGCAGAGCAGCCGCATCACCTGCCATAGCGCTTGGCGTATAATCAGCGGCATCATGGCTCTTGGCAGAAAAGCCGTGGCCACGATTATCAATCGCTATCACGCGATAACCAGCCTCGGTTAGCGTGCGAAACCAACCCGGCGACACCCAGTTGACCAGACTTGACGAAGCAAAACCATGAATAAGCAGGATCGGATCACCCTCGCCATCCTGACGATAAGCCAGACGCAAACCATCATGTTCGAAATATTCGATGTCGAGCGCGCTCAATTTTTTATTCCTTTTGAATTTCAGATGCGGGTTTTATGAGAGAGCTAAAACATGTCGCGGAAAAGTGGGAACCGGTTTTCCGATAACGACATGTTAAAAATAAATAGTTGGAGCGGGCGCTCTAACTACGGCAGTCGCCGCAGATCGCTTTGTGGACTGCTCTGTCACCACGCTTGATACCGGTCCGTTTAACAGTCCCGGCCAGAAGTTCAACCACATAGGCCGCCGGACCCTGAGAAGAAATAATATCTTCCGAAAAAGGAACAGCGTTTTCGTGGATCGCTGACACATGGCCGCTATCATCGAGAAACACCATATCAAGTGGCGATGGCGTATTCTGCATCCACATCATCACATCGCGCATCTGGCCAAAAACAAAAAGCATTGCCCGATCTTTTGGGAAATCAGTGCGCCACATTAATCCACGCATACGCGCTTCATCAGTGTCAGCAATTTCCAATGCAAAAGATGCTTCACCGCCTGAGGTGACGAAAGTCAGTGGCTCTTTATCCAAAGGCAGCAGCATGGGTTTGGTTTCCTGCGCCTGTGCAGAAACCGCAAAGAACAGAAAAGCGAATGCGAAAAGAATGCGGCCCATGAAGTGCTCTTGCCCTGCATCTTGGCGCTCATCCCCGAATGTCAGGAAATGAACAATGATGGAATTGAGCTGGGGACAATATCAATGAGGTGGTGGCATCACAAGAGCCACTCACAGCCTTGTTACATCATGAGATGCTGTAAGATCAGTGCGAGAAAGGAATCGCTGTTCCAATATCCGGATGGATTTCGGCAGCCATCAGGCCTTTGTCACCGTCGCCAAAGCGGATCAGGACGACCTGACCGGGACGCAATTCCATCATTCCGAAACGACGCAGCGTTTCCATATGGATGAAAATATCTTCGGTGCCCTCGCCGCGCGTCAAAAAGCCAAAGCCTTTGGTGCGGTTGAACCACTTAACGATCACACGCTCCAAACCACTCGATGGCGTCACAGTCACATGCGTGCGCTGCGGCGGCATCTGTGCGGGGTGCACCGCTGTCGATGTATCCATGGAAAGAACGCGGAAGCATTGCATACCACGATCACCATTGCGCACTTCACAGACGATCCGTGCGCCTTCAAGCGCCGTCTGGAAACCGTCGCGGCGCAGTGTTGTGACGTGAAGCAGAATATCAGTAAAGCCCGGCTGATCAGGAACGATAAAGCCGTAACCTTTTGCAACGTCGAACCATTTGATATGGCCCGAGAGTTCAACGAGTTCGCCAATCTCTTCTGAGGAGGCCTGACTGCGAAACTGGTCATTTGACACAGATTTGTCTGCCATGCGCTCGTCCCTCCTCTTTTGTTCCGTTGCGATTCTGACGTGATTCTTGCCCAAAGAATAACACTTCCTTAACCGTAGGCGGCAAGCCCTATCTTTTGTTCAATTGAAGATGACCACAGGCTTTATGCGCTGATCGTTAATTCCTAAATTTCTCAAACAAAAACGGCCTGCCGAAAACATAAGGCAGCGTGGGCGTTCGACAACTTGTTACTTGCGTTTTTATGCGGGCCACTTATCCACGTTAACAGTTCTTTCAAGCGGGCACGAGAAACGTACTGAACCATTCTTTCGGGAAAGCGTTGAGTTCGTGTCCCGCCTATCTGCAAAACAGGAGAAGACGATGCGCTATCTGCACACCATGGTTCGCGTTCGCGATATTGATGAATCGCTGGACTTTTATGTGAACAAGTTCGGCCTCGAAGAGATTCGCCGCACTGAAAATGAAAAAGGCCGCTTCACGCTGATCTTCCTTGCGGCCCCAGCGGACAAGGATAAGGCCAAGGCAGAACGCGCTCCCGAACTGGAACTAACCTATAACTGGGATCCGGAAACCTATACGGGTGGACGTAATTTCGGTCATCTCGCCTATGCGGTCGATAATATCTACGAAACCTGCCAGAAGCTGAAAGAAGCAGGTGTCACCATCAACCGTCCGCCACGCGATGGTCACATGGCATTTATCAAATCACCAGATGGCATTTCGATTGAATTGATCCAGAAAGGTGAACGTCTTGCTCCCCAAGAGCCTTGGGCTTCCGCCGAAAATATCGGCAGCTGGTAAAAATAAAGCCCGGTCTCACGACCGGGCTTTATTTTATTATTCAGTGCCCTGAATGGCTGCAAGCAACCAATCACCGCCATCGACGCGGGTAAACGTCCAGACTTCGACGCTTTCTACTGGCTCATCCGGGTTGCCTTCAACAACAGCACCCGTGTTGCGATCAAGCATCACGTCGATTGCCGAGTAGCGAATAGCCACAGTCGCATAGTCTACATTGCCTTCGCGCCATGCTTCGGAAACGTCACCCTGAAGCAGCTTCACGTCCTTCACTTCATTGCGCATGCCGCTCGAAGCGATTTCGCCAAGCTCTTCTGCGAGATAGGACATGGCTTCCGGTGTTGCGAGCTTACGCAGCGCTGCATAATCCTCACGGCCGTAAGCGGTCTGGATTTCAGAAAGCATCTGCTCAAAACGATCAAGCTCTTCCTGACCTACATCCATTGGCTCTTCTTCAACAACAGGCGCAGCTGGAGCTTCTGCCTGCTTGTTGGCAAATGGATTAACCGAAGGCGTACGGCTTGCTGTGTTTGACTGCGGTGCGGCAGTCTTTGCAGAACCAAAGACCTGCGAAGCATTAAAGGGTTGAGCACCTGCATTGCCTGCGCCCGCTGCTGCCGTCTGACGACGGTTTGCAATCATGCGCATAACGAACATTGCAATCAGAGCGATGACCGCAACCTGCAAGAGGAGGCCGAACATGCCAGCCATACCGCCAAGGCCGTTACCCAGCAGCATGCCAATCAGACCACCAACGAGAAGGCCACCGAGCATCGAACGACCAAAATTGCCGAACATTCCACCCGAACGTGCGGCTGCATTTTGCGTGCCAGCAGCAGCACCCGGACGATTGGTCTGTTGTGCACCTGTATTTGGCGTCATCGAACGCTCAACAGGCGCCGCATTATTCGGCGCAGTCCGTGTTGGTGCTGGCGCCTGATAAGTACGCGCACCACGGCTACCAAAACCGCCCCCGCCTGCACGGCGAGCCTCGGCGAAATCGACAGCGGCAAAAGAGGCGATAAGCCCAAGGACCATTGCAGCGGTCAGTTTGGTCAGGCGGTTTCCGGAACCCGGCATAAGTATCTCCCAATAGAGTCATCACAGATTATTTTATTCCGTGATCATATGGGAATTCACCCCCCACTTTCACAAGAGCGTGAAGACAAAAAAGTTGAGAAAATTCAAACAGGCACAGCCGCATCCAGAATCTGTATCTGAGGTGTGACAGAACCGTTCCAGTGATTAAGCGACAGATTGCCAACAATATGCACGCTCTGGCCGATATTATTGAACAAAAATCGCCCCAGATCGCCTTCAGCAACACGAAACGCAATCGCATTCACACGCTTTCCATCGGCACCACGTAAGACAACGCGGACATGATCACGCCCGACCGTTCGTACATCCGCGAGAACGTGATGCGGAAGTGCCAGCACCGGCTGCGGATGCGCAGAGCCAAAAGGCCCGGCCTTCTGCAAAGATTCGTAGAGCGAAACGGTTGCACCCGATGCAGCCACCGCACCATCAATCGAAAGGCTCTGATTTTCACGAAGTCTTGCGACCGTATCAGCCGATTCTTCTTCAAGATATGCCCGCAGCGCGCCAAGCTTAGCACGCTCAATTGTGATGCCAGCCGCCATCGCATGACCGCCACCTTTTACCAACAATCCGCGTTCCGTCGCCCCGCGCACAAGCTTGCCAAGATCAAGCCCGGAAATGGAGCGTCCCGAGCCGGAGCCAATACCATTGGCGTTGAACGAAATTGCAAAGGCTGGACGACGTGCTTTTTCTTTGAGCCGTGAGGCCAGAAGCCCGACAATACCGGGATGCCAGCGATCACTTGCCGTCACAATGACAGAGGCGCCAGCTCCACCCGAAAGCTCCAGCGACGCTTCTGCTTCTGCTTCAATCAGCATTTCAGCTTCCATTGCCTGCCGCTCCTGATTGAGCCGGTCAAGCTCAACCGCAATAGGATCCGCGGCAGTGGAATCATCCAGTGTCAGCAAGCGAGCACCCAAGCCCGCATCACCAATGCGCCCACCGGCATTGATACGCGGACCAATCAGATAACCGAGGTGGAAGACATTCAACGGTTCGCCAATGCGTGCGACGCGCCCCAGTGCTGCAAGTCCGGCATTGCTCTGGCTACGCGCAACCAGCAAGCCTTTGACCACAAAGGCGCGATTTACGCCTTTGAGCGGTACCACGTCGCAAACAGTTGCAAGTGCGACCAGATCGAGCAGCGAAAGCAAATCAGGCCCTGCGCCTTTGCCCCGCTCACGCAGAACTTTTGTCACCTGAACAAGCGTCAGAAAAACAACGCCCGCCGCACACAGATGCTCCTGCTGTGAAATATCATCTTCGCGATTCGGATTGACGATTGCCACAGCATCGTCAGGCAGATCGCCGCCGACCTGATGGTGATCCAGCACAACAACATCAGCACCTGCTTCTTTGGCAGCGGTAATCGATGGGGCGCTGTTAGTGCCGCAATCCACTGTCACGATAAGCGATGCGCCCTTTGCAACCAGTTCACGCATGGCATCAGGGTTCGGACCATAGCCCTCAAAAATGCGATCCGGAATATAGATCGAATGGGTAATGCCATAGTGCTTCAAAAATCGTGCCATCAATGCAGACGAACATGCACCATCCACATCATAGTCGCCGAAAATCGCAACGGTTTCGCGACGCATAATGGCATCTGCAATCCGGTTTGCGGCTTTATCCATATCGGTCAACATCGCCGGATCGGGCATAAGATTACGCAGGCTCGGATCAATAAATTCTGGCGCACCTTCAACGCTCACGCCGCGCCCTGCCAGCACCCGCGAAACCAGATCGGAAATGCCGTGATGCTGCGCGATTGCAAGCGCTGTATTGGCCTCACGCGGGCCGAGCCGGTCCATCCATTTTTGGCCGGTGACAGATTTGCGGATACCAAGAAAAAAGCGTTCTGTTGTCATGGTTTCTTAAAGACACAAAAGGCGGCATTTTTGCAATGCCGCCTTTTAAACAACCCGAGGTTAGTTATGTCAGAACTTCGACAGATCCTGATGTCTCGCCTTAATTTCACGAACCGTTTGTGAGCTTGAACGCATGACGATTGTGTGAGTCTGGATATAATCACGGGCGAACTTAACGCCTGAAAGCATATTGCCATCGGTCACGCCGGTTGCAGCAAACAGCACGTCGCCCTTTGCCATCTCTTCCATGGTGTAGATTTTCTTAGGGTCCGAAATACCCATCTTGGCGGCGCGTGCGATCTTTTCATCGGAGTTAAGCTGCAAACGTCCCTGCATCTGACCACCAATGCAGCGCAGAGCCGCCGCAGCCAACACACCCTCCGGCGCACCACCGATACCGATATAAATATCAATGCCGGTTTCGTCCGGGTTCGTCGTGTGCATCACACCCGCAACGTCACCATCGCCGATCAAACGAATGGAAGCTCCTGTTGCCCGTACTTCTTCGATCAGGCGCGCATGACGCGGACGGTCCATAATGCAAGCTGTGATTTCATGCGGCTGCACACCTTTTGCTTTCGCAATAGCGTGGATGTTATCAGTGGCTGTCGCGTCAAGATCGACAACGCCTTTCGGATAGCCCGGTCCTACAGCAATCTTTTCCATGTAAACGTCGGGCGCATAGAGCAGATTGCCCTTCTCCGCGATAGCGATCACCGCCAACGAGTTCGGCAGATTCTTGGCGCAGATCGTGGTGCCTTCCAGCGGATCTAGCGCAATATCGACATCCGGTCCCTGCTTAGTGCCAACTTCTTCGCCGATATACAGCATCGGCGCCTCATCGCGTTCGCCTTCGCCAATCACGACTGTTCCGGCAATTGGCAAACGATTGAGTTCCTGACGCATGGCATCAACAGCCGCCTGATCAGCGGCCATTTCATCGCCACGTCCACGCAGACGCGCCGCCGCAACCGCTGCCCGTTCGGCAACGCGAACCAGCTCAAGCGTCAGAATACGATCAAGTCCCTGCGCTGGTCGTTGCTGTTGCTGTTCTGAAGTCTTGGCCATGTGAACAAAGTCCTGAATTCATATGAAATGTGTGTTTCGCCATCTATAGCGACATTGTGCAAATGTTTTGTCAAAGTCCCTGCCTACCTGCAAGGGAAAGAGCGGCAAAAACATTTTCCGCTCTAACTCTTAATCGATTTAGCGCAAAAGGCCCGATATTTCAGCCTGTCGCACCGTCGAAGAAAGCTTCGGGACTTTCCACTTCGATCAGCTTTTTTCGATCAATAACCCAGAAACGATTGCCAATATTGCGCACAAAACTGCGATCATGTGAAACAATCAGGCTCGCGGTTTCATCGCTTAGCAGCTCTGCTTCCAGCGCTTCCTGCCCGTCAATGTCGAGATGATTGGTCGGCTCATCAAGAATGTAGAAGTTTGGCTTTGTCAGTCGCAGAACCAACATAGCAAGGCGTGACTTTTGTCCGCCCGAAAGCCGCGACAAGGGCTTCGCCTGCATATCCAGCGTCATGCCAGCACCAGCCAACAATGACCGTGCGCGTTGATCGCCAACGTCAAAACGCTTCATGATCGTTTCAAACGGCGTCCAGTCACCATTCAACTCAGACAAAGCCTGATCGCTATAGCCCAGCACAAGCGACGGTGTCGCTTTAATGCCCGCAAGCGATTGTTCCGGTTGAACTATAGCTTCCCGAACCAGTGTAAGAAGCCGTGTCTTGCCGGTTCCGTTCGCGCCAAGCAGTACGATTCTATCACCCGGATTTATCCAAAACTGACCGGTTTTATAGAGCGCCCGACCGTCAGGCGTCGCAATCTCGGCCGGATCAATCACGATCAGCGCTTTGGCATGACTACCTCGCCCATCAAGCTTGATCTTGCCAGCAGAGCGCTCAACATGCGCTGCTTTCGCGCTTTCCTCAATTTTCTCGGCACGTGCACGCAATTGCTTGGTTTTCACCACCAACAAATCACTGCCCGAATTGATTCCAATATTGTTGAGCTTCGCGGCCTGTCTGCGCAATTGCTGGACAGTTTTCATGTCCTTTTCAAACTGGCGCGCATCAGCCGCGTCAATCTCTTCAAGCGCCACACGCGCTTGGCTATAGGGCAACGCAAAGACGAACGACTTTTCTGCACGCAGGAAGAGTGTGCGTTTCGTCACCACATCGAGAAAAGCACGATCATGGCTGCAAACGACAACGGCCACCGAACGCGGCAGTGCATCAAGCCATTTTTCCAGCAAGCGCACTTTTTCAAGATCAAGGTGATTGGTCGGCTCGTCCAATAGAAGCATATCAGGTTCAGAAACCCATGTACGCGCCAGAAGCGCAAGCCGTTGCCAGCCGCCGCTTAATTGCCGAACAGCGAGGCCACGCAGTTCTGCCGGAACATTCAGATCATCAAGCACTATGTCTGCGCGCCAGCTTTCATAGTCGCGCGCATCATCATCCAGTCCACTAAGAACCAGATCGTAAAAAGAGAGGTCCATCAGATCAGCGGAAACATACTGGCTGACATAACCAATTTTCAGCCCACGCGAGCGGGTAATCACACCGCTGGTCGGCTCACCCTCTCCGACAATCAATCGTAAAAGGCTGGTCTTTCCACGACCATTAGCGGCAACAATACCCAAACGTTCGCCCTCACCCACGACAAAATCGAGGTTAGCGAACAAGGTCTGATGAAGGGTAAGCGAAAGATTCTGAACAGATATAAGAGACATGGCAATAGGCCCAATTTGGCCAAGCACTGACGAGCAGTTCTCAAACAGCTTCAATCAATGTGCTTGCAAATTTTCGGCTACAGCAAATAAAGCTGCGCCTTCAGAAAAGGCAGAAAAAGACTGTTGTTTAAGTCTTAATCGGCCCTGCACAATTTACTGTTGCAGGGCAAAATCAGGGCCATACTGACGATGACGGTCGTGACGCGTCACATCCATATTACAGCCCTCCTTTTCCATTGTGTCTCTCTATCGGACTATTCCGATGCAGTCTTCTTAGCAAAAACGCTGCCGCCCATCAAGAGCGGCAGCCTTAGCCAGCAATCAGCCAGCCCGTTCGATGCGGATCATCTGCGGCTTGTTGACCAGATGATCATCCTTGAGAATCGCCTCAAGCGCTTTTTTAACAGCAGATTCGGTCGTTTCATGGGTAACAAGAATGACTGTCTTGATACCGTCGCTGACATCGCTATCCATCAGCGGGCGCTGAACAATCGACTCAAGCGAAATGTCATTTTCGGCCATGCGCTTAGCGATAGCGGCAAAGGCACCAATTCGATCATAAACCGTCAGGCGGATGAAGTAGCCGCCAGCATGCTTGCGCATTTTAGCCCGCTTATATGGCTGCAAGGCTTTAGCAGGTGTGCCGAAAACAGGGCCATGCTGGAAGCCGGGACGGCTTTTCGCAATATCAGCAATATCGCCAATCACCGCCGAAGCAGTGGCATTACCGCCAGCACCAGGGCCAGAAAGTAGCAACTCACCCAAAAGATCGGTTTCGATTGCAACCGCATTGGTCACACCATGCACCTGTGCGATGACCGAAGATGTCGGCACCATGGTCGGATGCACGCGCTGTTCAATGCCAGTATCGGTCTTCTGTGCAACGCCGAGCAACTTGATGCGATAACCTAGCTCATCCGCTGCACGAATATCGGCAAGCGAAATATTGCTGATGCCTTCGAGGTAAATATCATCGGCGGCAATCTGGGTGCCGAATGCAAGGCTTGTCAGCAGCGCAAGCTTGTGCGCCGTGTCATTGCCTTCAATATCAAAAGTCGGATCAGCTTCGGCATATCCAAGGCGCTGTGCATCCGCGAGACAATCCTCAAACGAAATACCCTCTTCCCACATCCGGGTGAGGATATAGTTACAAGTGCCGTTCATAATGCCGTAAACGCGCGAAACCGTGTTGCCGGTCAATGATTCACGCATTGCCTTAATGACTGGAATACCGCCTGCAACGGCTGCTTCAAAGTTAAGAAGCACACCTTTTTCTTCGGCAATCTTGGCAAGCGAAACGCCGTGCTTGGCAAGAAGCGCCTTATTGGCAGTCACCACATGATGACCTGCACGCAATGCAGCTTCAACAGCCGATCTGGCCGGGCCTTCGTCGCCGCCAATCAGTTCAACAAAAACATCGATATTGGCGCTTTTCGCGAGTTCGACTGAATCATCAAACCATTCAATACCAGAAAGATCGACACCGCGATCGCGCGAGCGGTCACGAGCGCTCACCGCTGTGACAACAACCTGCTTGCCGCATTGACGAGTGAGCATTTCGGCCTTGTCACGTAGAATACGCAACACCGAAGCACCAACGGTGCCCAGTCCGGCAACGCCGATCCGCAATGCATCACTCATTGTTCTGTCTTTCTGAATTGTTGAATTTGTATGTGGTGGGAAACAAGGGCCGACCAGAAGACGGCCCTCGCTTTATCTTAAAGGCTGTTAACGGCGACCTTCAAGCGGAATGATGTTCTGCACATTCTCATCCTTAGCGGACAGGAAGCGCTTGATGTTGCGAGCAGCCTGACGAATGCGATGCTCGTTTTCAACCAGTGCGATACGAACATAGTCATCGCCATGTTCGCCAAAGCCTACGCCCGGAGCAACAGCCACGTCGGCCATTTCAACCAGCAGCTTGGAAAATTCAAGCGAACCCAGCGCGCGGAAACGCTCTGGAATCGGAACCCATGCAAACATGGTCGCCGCTGGCGGAGGAACATCCCAGCCCGCACGACCAAAGCTGTCGACCAGTACATCGCGACGCTGCTTATAAACGTTACGGACATAAGCAATGTCCGAGCCATCGCCATTGAGCGCTGCGGTTGCTGCAACCTGAATAGGCGTGAACGCACCGTAGTCCAGATAGGATTTAACGCGCGTCAGTGCTGCAATCAGACGTTCATTGCCGACCGCAAAGCCCATACGCCAACCCGGCATCGAGAATGTCTTCGACATCGAGGTGAATTCAACAGCAACATCCATAGCACCCGGCACTTCAAGAACCGATGGCGGAGGGTTGTTATCGTCGAAGTAAATTTCCGAATAGGCCAGATCAGAAAGAATGATCAGATCATTCTTACGCGCGAAATCGACCACATCCTTATAGAAATCAAGGGTCGCGACATAGGCAGTCGGGTTCGACGGGAAGTTAAGAATAAGCGCAAGCGGCTTTGGAATCGAATGCTTCACCGCACGATCCAGTGCGCGAATGAATTCTTCATCCGGCTTTGCAGGGATCGAACGGATCACACCACCCGACATGATGAAGCCGAACGAATGAATTGGATAGGTTGGATCCGGGCAAAGCACAACATCGCCGGGCGCAGTGATTGCCTGCGCCATATTGGCAAAGCCTTCCTTGGAGCCAAGCGTAGCCACAACCTGCGTATCCGGGTTGAGCTTCACGCCGAAACGGCGCGCATAATATTGTGCCTGCGCACGACGAAGACCGGGAATACCCTTTGACGACGAATAGCGATGCGCGCGCGGGTCCTGCACTGCTTCGCAAAGCTTATCGACAATGTTCTTCGGTGTTGGCAGATCAGGATTACCCATTCCGAGATCAATGATGTCGGCTCCGCCCGCTCGCGCCGATGCCTTCAGGCGGTTAACCTGTTCAAAGACATAAGGTGGCAAACGACGGACTTTATGAAATTCTTCCGACATGATCCTGTTCCAGAAGGGAGTTGAATGAAACGGCGCGCATGCGCCGCGTTTGGAGCTATACACCTGTTATCGAATCGGGTCGAGACTTGTTACAGTTCTGCGACGAAGCTTTTATTGACGAAAAGCCTCTTATTCCCCGGCTTCGATCTGCTTCAGTGTAGCGGCAGCTTCATCCTGCGCTTGCTTACGCAATGCGGCAGCTTGAGCAGGAGTGAGCGTACTTGCGGACGAGCGTGTGGCCGCCAGTCGTGTGCGATCAGAATCAAGGCCAGACATCATCTGCGCCTTTTCTTCCGGCGTAATCTGGACTGTGGCGGCTTTCGGCATACGTCCAAAGGTCGGATAGGTATCGGTGCGCTTCGCACCTTCCTGCGGCGTACCCTGAAATTCAGGACCGCCAGCACAACCCGCGAGAAGCGCCACGGCTGTTGCTGCCAGCATGATATTGGCAAACGTCCGCGTGCTCTTGGTCATATGTCGGGTTCCAATCCTGATGTTCTGCACTAATGTCTGTTCTTGCGAAATCTATAACTCGCCCGACGCAGATAATATATCGGAAAGTGGATAGCACCAACTCGCTACGTCATGTCAACAACCGAGTTGCGATCCGGCACAATCCGGCCACTTCAAAAGCGCACCCATACAATAAGTATAACCAAAAGTTACAATTAGTAATATTGCGTTATTTTTACGTAAAACAAAATTAAAATGCGATTTATTCAAACACTGATCGCTTTCAATAGTTGCGTTTGGCAGTTAAAAACCCTAAAAATTGGTTACAACTTATCATTCGATAATTTGTCTACTCATGCTTTAGGCCAACTGCATTCACGATGCATTTGTAATAAAGCACTGAAAAAATTGAACTATCTAAGCTGGCCTTCATTGCCGGTTTTTGTGAGTAAAGCTGCTTGAAAATGCTTTAGCGCGACTCACATGGGGAAGCCGATCTCCCCAAACCAAACGAGATCAGGATTTTTCCGGCTCGTTAAAATGGTCAAACCCATATGTTTGGGACATCGAGCTGGAGCAGATATTGAAATTCGCAGTAGCAACGCACACGACAACAAGAAGACTACTTTCTGGTAGCGTAGCCTTGCTCGCGCTCGTTCTTACATCTTGCACATCGACCAGTAATGGCACCTCACCATTACAAATGACCAATGACCCGGATGGTTCCGTCATTGCTGAAACTCTTCAAAGCGCAGCTGACCAAACGGTAGCAGCTGAAACCGCCAAAGAATCAACAAAGCCAGCGGCGGCTGAAAAAACAGTTCCCACCGAAAACACAAAAACAAATCCAACAGCGACTGCATCTGCAGAAGGCGCACCGAAACAGGAAGCCCCTGTTCAGGTTGCAGCCCTCGCCTCAGAGACAAAATCCAGTTCATTGTTTGGTATGTTTGGCAAAAAGCCAGTTGAAGCAGCTCCTGAAGCACCAGAGCAAGCGGCGGACACTCAAAAGCCTGAAGAACAAACCACGACAGCGGCACCTCAATCAAAGCCTGAACCGGAAGCAGCTCCGGCAACTGAAGCTGCAAAACCCGTTGAGCCGGAAAAACCAACACAGGTTACGTCGCTTTTTGGGTCAGCGAAGAACGTTAATGCTTATGTCGCTCCACAGCGCCCAGCGACAACTGGTCAGGGAAGCATTGCTCGTCTCTTCAACGAAGACAATGCTAATGGGCAAAGCAAAGCAGAAAACAAGAAACTTGCTGTTGTGCGCCCAACAAAAAAATCAACGCAAGAATATAATTATGCCCTTCCCGGTGTGCGCGCCAATGGCGGCTTTGAAATCAAGCACCGCAAAAGCATTTATGATGACAGCGACATTGATGCGAACGAATATGATGATTACGCATCCGTACAGCTTGCGTCCGCGCCTGGTCTAGCGCGCCTTGCGCCCAATGGCCTGAAAGTTCAGCGCGAGACTGTGGATGTCGCCTGCCTGAAGCCTCAGCTTGTTTCCATGCTCAAGACTATGGAACGGCACTTCCGCAAGCCAGTCATGGTCACTTCTGGCTACCGTAGCCCGTCATACAATCGCAAAGTGAATGGCGCCCGCAAATCACTGCATATGATTTGCGCTGCGGCTGACATTCAAATCGACGGCGTGTCGAAACATGAAATCGCACGCTACGCTCGCAACATGTCCAATCGCGGCGGTGTTGGTACGTATTGCCATACAACCTCAGTGCATGTGGATATCGGTCCGGAGCGCGACTGGAACTGGAGCTGCAAGCGATAAACAAGATAAAAGCCGGGCCGAATTGCCCGGCTTTTTCTTTGCATTTCAGTCAGATAGCTCTTTTATCCACAAGGCTCAAACCCCGAAAATTAGCCTTGAATGATATTTTTATGAAAAAGTCGAATTAAGGGCTTGCGAGTCACAATCTTCCTGCATATAAGCCCACTCACACCAGCAACAGGCGCCCATCGTCTAGCGGTTAGGACAGCGCCCTTTCACGGCGCAGACAGGGGTTCGATTCCCCTTGGGCGTACCACTTGCTGGTTTTTCTTTTTCCAGACAAGTGATCGATCTACTCAAAGCGTCTTGTTGCAAGCACGTTTTGCTGCGCAAGCATGACTTCAGCTTGCCGCTCTATCTCATTGTTTTCAAAAGCCCCGCGCATAAAAATCTCCAAATAAAATTTTCTTGGATTTTTTCTAAAAAGGACTTGCGCATCGGAAATTTCCTGCATATAAGCCCACTCACACCAGCAACAGGCGCCCATCGTCTAGCGGTTAGGACAGCGCCCTTTCACGGCGCAGACAGGGGTTCGATTCCCCTTGGGCGTACCACTTGCTGGTTTTTTTATTCTCCCGAAAAATTGATATCTTGCTGAGTGACATTCCTCAGATAGCAATGCTAGGCACTGTCCATAAAACTTGAGATTGGACAGCAAGATTATGGCTAAAACGACCGCTATCGTACCAACTGCCCACGCCAGCCGTTATTTGCAGCAGCTCTGCAAACACTGGGCCCATAAATTTTCCATCGAATTCACCCCGGAACACGGGCGAATTGATCTCGGTGAGAATCGCATCGTTACTCTTGATGCAGATTCGGAAAAACTCACCGCAATCGTTGAAGCTCCGCAAGAGGCTCTGTCACAGATGGAAGACGTTGTCGCAAGCCACATCATTCGATTTGCATTCCGTGAGGAATTGGCTTTCAACTGGGTAAAAGAATAACCCTTATTGGCCCTCACAATTTGCCCGCAAAATGCCGCGAATAAACATTTTCGCATCATATTGCGGGCTAAATTAAGCGTGAAGTTTCCACCAGTTCATAAGCAATATGGTGGCGACCGTGATTACCAGCGAAACTAAAACAACACTCACCCTACTCGGCGCTGGCCTTATCGCAGCTATGCTCGTACTGAGTGCTGATATGCGTTGGGCAGAAGTCTTCGCAGCGCTCTTCTAAAGTCACAGAAGCTTGCATCAGAGCATACATCCGCCTAAATCGAACCATGCTTTTCAACCCTCCTCTTGTGACAGGTCGCCTCGAGCGCCGTTATAAACGCTTTTTGGCCGATGTTACGCTCGACGACGGACAGTTTATAACGGCTTCCGTTCCCAACACAGGATCAATGCTCGGCCTCACAACGCCGGGGTCTCGCGTTTGGTTGAGCGTTTCGGATGCCCCTCACCGGAAATATCGGCACACTCTGCAAATTGTTGAAGCAGACAATACACTGGTCGGAGTCAATACGGGCCTGCCAAATAGAATCGCCGAAGAAGCCATTCTTGCAGGCATGATTCCAGACTTGAAGAATTACGGTCTTCTCAAGCGCGAACAAAAATACGGTAAAAACTCACGCATCGACATATTGCTTGATGAAGGTGAAAAGCCACGTGCCTATGTGGAAGTCAAAAACGTTCATTTCATCCGCACCCCTTCACTTGCAGAATTTCCCGACACAGTGACTGCCCGCGGCGCGAAACACCTTGATGAGTTAATCGATGTCGTATCTGCTGGCTATCGGGGCGTGATGGTGTTTATTATCCAGCGAAACGATTGCGACAGATTCAGCATCTCAGGCGATCTTGATCCGACTTATGCGCGCGCATTTGACCGCGCACGCGCAGCCGGGGTTGAGGCTTGGGCTATTCGATGCCACATAACAGAAAACGGCATCAGTGCTGAAACAGTCGTGCCTATAGAATATTAGAAAGACGGACCGAGATGGTGACTTATATCGAAGCAACGAGCGCACCGATGAAATATACCGGGCAGATCAGGCTTTATGGCCCAGACGCCTTTGAGGGCATGCGCAAAGTCTGCAATCTTACCGCTCGTTGCCTTGATGCGTTGAATGACATTGTAAAGCCTGGCGTCACCACCAATGAAATCGACCGGTTCGTTTTTGAATTCGGCATGGATAATGGCGCTTTTCCAGCGACGCTAAACTATCGCGGCTACACAAAGTCCACCTGCACATCGATCAACCACGTCGTTTGCCACGGTATTCCAGATGACAAGCCTCTGCGTGACGGCGATATTGTCAATATCGACGTGACCTATTTGCTCGATGGCTGGCATGGCGATTCAAGCCGCATGTATGCTGTTGGCGAAATCAAGCGCGCAGCCGAGCGCTTGCTTGAAGTGACCTATGAAAGCTTGTTGCGTGGCATTGAAGTTGTAAAGCCCGGCGTGAAAACAGGTGCCATTGGTGCTGCCATTCAGACCTATGCAGAAGGCGAACGCTGCTCAGTGGTACGCGATTTCTGCGGTCATGGCGTTGGTCAGCTTTTCCACGATGCACCAAATATTCTTCATTACGGTACAGTCAACGAAGGCGTTGAGATTAAAGAAGGCATGATCTTCACGATTGAGCCGATGATTAATCTTGGCAAGCCCGGCGTTAAGGTTCTTTCGGATGGCTGGACGGCCGTTACACGCGACCGTTCATTGACTGCACAATATGAGCATACCGTTGGCGTCACCAAAGACGGCTGCGAAATCTTTACGCTTTCACCGAAAAACGTTTTCGGTCCGCCATCCATGCGGTAAGCTAACTTAAAATTGTCGACTGTTTCTGCGGGGGTTTAAACAGAATGGCACCAAAAAACAAAAGTCCGGGAAGTTTCGACTTTCCCGGCTTCAACGAGGGCATACGTGTTCAGGCTTCCCTCGAAAAGCCACATCACCTGGGCCACAGAGATCGGTTACGACTGCGCTTCAAGACCGCACCGGATGCACTCGCCGATTATGAACTCCTCGAGCTTTTGCTATTCAGAGTTATCCAGCGAGCGGATACAAAGCCGCTTGCAAAGTCGTTGTTAAGCCGCTTTGGGAGCGTTGCGGAAGTATTAGGCGCGCCTGAAAAGCTTTTAGCGGAAACACCCGGCATCGGCCCCTCAATCGCGCTCGAACTAAAAATCGTTGAGGCAATTTCAAAGCGCTCCGCACGCAGCACAGTGATGGAGCGCGAAGTTCTTGGTTCTTGGAGCCAAGTCATCGCTTACTGCACCACTGCAATGGCTTATGAAACGCGGGAGCAATTCCGCATTCTTTTCCTTGATAAAAAGAACCGCCTCATTGCAGACGAGGTGCAACAACAGGGAACGGTCGATCACACGCCTGTCTATCCGCGCGAAGTAGTACGGCGCGCACTGGAGCTTTCGGCGACAGCAATTATTCTCGTCCACAATCATCCATCAGGTGATCCAACACCGTCTCGTGCCGACATCGACATGACGAAGCTTTTGGTCGAGGCTGCGAAGGCTTTAGGCATTTCAGTCCACGACCATATCATCGTTGGAAAACATGGACATGCCAGTATGCGTGGCCTCAAACTCATCTAAATCGAATGAGTAGCGCGTTCACCCTTCATTAAGCATAGCACCTGAAACAAGGCGCCTCCTCCTCGATTTAGCTCGAATTTTCTTAAATTTGGACACAATCACAAGCGAGGACATATTCAGATTGAAGACAACCGGAATCGGCCCTTCAGAATAGATCACGCATATTTTCCGTCAGCGTTTTAGGCGGGAAAACTGGAGTAAAAATGTTGAAGCGTTCCTACATCGCCGCGGCGTTCGGTGCCGCACTCGTTGCCTTTGCTGGCCCATCCATCGCTGCTGATATGATGGACAACAACGACTACACGTACAACGAACCTGTCGCATCCGGTCCACATGACTGGTCGGGCAACTATGTTGGTGCACAGATTGGTGCTTCTTCATCGAAAGTTCCTGGCCCATTCACCAATCGCACAGGCTTTCTCGGTGGCGCAGTTGTTGGCAAAAACATGCAGAGCGGCAACATCGTTTTTGGTGGTGAGTTGGAAGGCAATTTTGCTGAAGCTGAACACCGCATTGGCCACGGCGGCAGCCTCCAGCAATCATGGAACGCAAATGCCAAGGGCAAAGTGGGTTATGCTTTTGACAAAACCCTCGTTTACGGCACTGCTGGTTACGGCGTAACCAAGTTTAAGGCTAAGGATGCAACCACCTCAGCACCTGGCTGGGAAGGTGGCGCATTGATCGGCGCTGGCGTTGAACAGGCAATTTCTGGCCCGATCTCCGTAAAAGCAGAATATGACTTCCAGCGCTTCGGTGACGTAAAATCCAAGGTGAACGGCGTTAGCCAGACCAACAACCTCAAGAATCATTCCATTAAGGCAGGCGTGAATTATCGCTTCTAAACTCTGCCAATAATGTTTGTACAAAGGGCCGCATCATATGCGGCCCTTTGTTTTTTATCTAAAGAGTAAATTCAAAAATAGTGCAAAAAATAAGGACCATAAGGCCCTTATCTGTTTAGTCATCTGATCCGCGACGGGCATTATCCCCGTCCTTACCACGCCGCCAATAGGCAACAATCAGTTGCTTGTCCTTAGGCACATTGCGCTCTTTGCGCATATAAGTGCGGATGGCGCGAAACGCATTGAACTCACATCCTGCCCAGACGTAAATATTCTCTTCGTTTTCAGGCAACTCGACTGCCTTAACAGCATCTTGTAAAAGCGTGGTCGTACCAGCTTCCTGCCCATTCCGATGCAGCCATCGAAGATCAACATCAGCTTTGGTCTGAATGATCTGTTCTTCTGCCGCACTGTCAATCTCAACACGAACGACAGCTTTCGCCCCCTCTGGGAGACGCTCCAAAATACGACCGATTGCGGGCAGTGCTGTTTCGTCGCCTGCCAGCAAATACCACTTTGCGTCTTGTGCAGCATCGCCGCCGCCCGGGCCAGTCATACCGACAATATCACCCGGCTTCACGCTCATAGCCCAGCCAGAACCCGGGGCATCGCAATCATCGCCGTGGATGACCATGTCGATATCTACCCAGCCTGCGTCAGCATCCAGCTGGCGAATAGTGTAAACACGCGCAACGATCTGCGCGTCACCTTCAGGCCATACCGGACGACCATCTTCACCCATGACAGGCCATTGCGGTTGAGCCAGTGCCTTCTGCGGGAAAAGTAGCCGGATATGCAAACCATGCTGCGAAAAACGTTTGAGATCATTGCCCTGCAAACGCACGCGGCGCATATGGGGCGTGACATCAGAAACCGAAACGACTTTCATCTCGCGGAAATAAGGCAGCAACTCTCCCGCTGCACCATCACCAATCCAGCGTATTTTAGGTGCCGTTTCGTCTTTGTCCAAAAACTCTAAAATGTGCGAAGTAATCGACAGCTTCATATAGGCGAGGCCGGTATCATCGTCGCTGCGCACATCGACATCGACAGCTTCGTCATTCCAGCGCACATCGGCCTGACCGAAACTTAGCACCAGCTTTGCACTGCTTTCGTTCCGCTCAACATCGCCATGCTCATCAAAATGATCCAGCAGCTGATTAACGATACGATCAGGGTTATCGAGTGCAATACGGGCGTTAGCGTTCAGGCTCAATTCGGACATGCCTGTCTCCTCATCAGAAATAACGATCAAGCCTTAACCGAACATAATATGACTATTCAAGTCATCATTTTGTTTTGATACCGCAATAAATTGTGACGGGTAGTGCCTGACGCCATGCATCGAAGGAACCAAGCGCGCCTGCCTGTGCAACTTGCAACTTTGTTAGCTCGCCGCCATGCTGCTTACGCCAGTTGAAAAGCTGCATTTCGCTTTGCAACGTGACGGCGTTGGCAACCAAGCGCCCTCCGGGCTTTAGGGCTTTCCAGCAAGCTTCGATCACGCCCGAATCCGTAACGCCACCGCCAATGAAAATCGCATCCGGTGCTTCGAGACCACTCAACGCCTCCGGCGCTTCACCTTTCACAAGCTGCAAACCGGGCACGCCCAAAGCACGCGCATTGCGCTCAATGATAGCTTGCCGCGTTTCATCAGCTTCGACTGCGATAGCCCGACAAAAAGGATGAACACGCATCCATTCGATACCAATCGAGCCGCAACCTGCACCCACATCCCATAATAGCTCATGCGGCAGCGGCTGCAACCGTGACAGTGTCACTGCGCGTACATCGCGCTTCGTAAGCTGACCGTCATTTTCAAAAGCATGGTCTGGCAATCCGCTAACAGGCGAAAAAACAGCCGCATCTGGCGCCGCAATGCATTCAATTGCCAAAACATTGAGATCGGCACAGTTTTCATGTGACCAGCTATCAGCACTGCCACTGATCGATTTTTCCTTTGTTCCACCGAGATGTTCAAGCACCGTCAAACGACTTTGGCCAAAGCCTTTAGCTTTGAGTAGGGTTGCGACTTTCGCAGGCGTCGTACCATCATTGCTCAATACGAGGATCTTCTCGCCCGGCAGGATATGCGGTGACAGCAGTTCAAACGGGCGACCATGCACGCTAACCGTACGTACCTCCTGCAAAGGCCACGCCATTCGGCTTGCAGCCAGCGACAAGGACGATGGAAACGGGATGATCTGCATGTCCTGTGTCGAAAAATAACGGCTCAGAGATGCGCCCATGCCAAAGAACATCGGATCACCGCTTGCCAGCACAACCACCTGCCTGCCGCGTTGGGCTTCAATCATAGGAAATGCATTATCGAACGGTGACGGCCATGAAATCTGCTCGGCTTGAACGTCAGGATTGAGCAAGGCTAGATGCCGCTTGCCGCCGAAAATCACATCAGCACGGTTGAGTACGTCGCGAGCGTTCTTTCCAAGACCCGCCAGCCCATCCTCACCAATTCCGATAACCGTCAGCCAGCAGCTCATAAGCATTGCTCCTTTTCTTTGTTCGTATGGCGGCGCAGTAGCAAGTGCAAGCGCGAAGGCGTATAAGACCAATATGTTGAGCCAGCAAAATAGCCAGACCATTGCTATCAGACCCGACCGGCGTAGTGCCTGTCCGGGACTTTCGCGCATGGTGATGAGCAAGGATGGCGCAATCGCCCGCATCAAGCTCCGGCTCGGAAGGCTCAGCGTGGCACAGGCTCAAGCCATCGCAGATATCGCCGAACGATTTGAAACGGGCGCAATTGAATTGTCGATTCGCTCCAATATTCAGCTTCGCGGCATTCATCCCGACGTCTGGCCGGATGTGATCGAAGCCCTTCACGACGCCGGGCTTGGCGCGCAAAACAAGGCAGCTGATGATGTTCGTAATGTCATGGTCAGCCCGACAGCTGGTATCGATCATGGTCAGATCAGCGATGTGACTGCCCTCGCTGGCAATCTGCTTTCCGTTTTGCAGGACAATGAAACTTATCACGCGCTGTCGCCTAAATTCTCGCTCCAGATCGACGGTGGCGAAGATTGTGCTATGATTTCGCATCCCGGCGACATCTGGCTCTCAGCCATTGATGGTGGCAAAGCCTATGCGTTTGGATTGGCTTCCTCGCCCGACAAACAGGCGCTTGGTGCAGTTTCAAGCGAACACGCCCTGCCTTTTATCGAAGCGCTGCTGCAACATTTCCTTGGCGCGAGCCAAAAAGGCATTGCCCGGATGAAGCACCTCTTCGAGGTGATGCCAGTCGCAGATTTTCTGCAAACACTTCCATTCGCATTTGATGCACCGGCAAGCTGGCAGCGCAAAGCCCCCATCGCTCACGCCCATCTCGGCTTAAATCACCAACTCGATGGTAACTTTTATGTCGGCGCCATGCCGCTGCTTGGTCGCCTGACACCGCAGCAACTGCGTGAACTCGCCGGTCTTGCAAAAAGCGAACTGCGCCTCACCCCATGGCAAGGCATTCTGATCCCGCATATTGCGGAAACAGATAGCAAGAGCATCATCAGTGCGCTGCATACCTTGGGCCTCTCCACCGAGCTTGCCTCGCCTGCCACTCGCCTTCGTGCCTGTTCCGGCTCGAAAGGCTGTGCCTCAGCGCTTGCAGACACACAGGCCGACAGTGAAAAGCTTGCTCTTAAGCTAAAAAGCGACACCAAACAGATTCACATCACAGGCTGCACCAAATCCTGCGCCGCACTTTCTCCCTTGCCGCACACGCTTCTCGCCCGCTCCCCAATGCATTACGACCTATTTTTACAAGACAAAGCTGGACCATCGCGCTTTGGGCGGTTATTGGCGTCAAACATCACCATTGATGAGGCAGCAAAGCTGCTGAACAAATAGCAAAAGCGGACGCCATGACAGATTACATCCGCGATGGGCAGGCCATTTATGACCGCTCCTTCGCCATCATCCGCGCCGAGGCCGATCTGAGCCGCATACCTGCGGATCTTGAAAAGCTCGCCGTACGCGTGGCTCACGCATCTGGCATGGTTGATATCGTTGAAGACATCGTCTTCTCAGAAGGCGCGGGACAGGCCGGACGTGATGCTTTACTCAAAGGTGCACCGATCCTTTGCGATGCACGCATGGTTGCAGAAGGCATTACCCGTTCGCGACTCCCAGCCAATAATGATGTTATCTGCACACTCAACGATCCATCGGTTCCGGAGCTGGCGAAAAAGATCGGCAATACACGCTCTGCCGCGGCCCTCGACCTCTGGCTTCCACACCTTGAAGGCAGCATCGTTGCCATCGGCAACGCGCCAACCGCCCTCTTCCGCCTATTTGAAATGCTGGACAATGGCGCACCCAAACCTGCGCTTATCATCGGCATGCCGGTCGGCTTTGTTGGTGCTGCAGAATCCAAGGACGAGCTAGCTGGGAACAGCCGTGGCGTGCCTTTCGTCATTGTGCGTGGACGTCGTGGTGGTAGCGCTATGACCGCAGCTGCCGTCAATGCACTTGCTTCGGAGCGCGAATAATGGCCCTCAAAGGCAAGCTCTATGGCCTGGGTGTCGGCCCCGGCGACCCCGAACTCATCACACTCAAAGCGCTTCGACTGCTCAAATCCGCTCCCGTTGTTGCCTACCACGCAGCCAAGGGCAAAAAGGGCAACGCACTGACGATCATCGAAACCTATCTGTCTTCAGATCAGACTTTGGTTCCGCTCATCTATCCGGTAACAACGGAAAAACTGCCCGATCACATGGACTATGAGCAGATCGTCAGCGATTTCTATGCTGAGATTACCACGACGATTGCAAGCCATCTTGATTCAGGCCGCGATGTGGCCGTGATCGCGGAAGGTGATCCGTTCTTCTATGGCTCGTTCATGTATATCCATGACCGACTGGCCGAAAGATACGAAACGGAAGTCGTGCCTGGCGTTTGCTCTGTTCTGGGCGCTGCTGCCATACTCGGCGCACCTTTGGTCTACCGCAACCAGACCCTGTCGATCCTTTCAGGCGTGATGAGTGCGGAAGACCTCAAAACACGTCTCGCTGGTACCGAGGCCGCAGCCATCATGAAACTCGGCAAAAATCTCGACAAGGTGCGCGATGTGCTCAACGAGCTTGGGCTGATGGATCGTGCGCTTTATATCGAGCGTGCAACCATGCAGAACCAGCGTATTGCGCCAGTGGCCGAGGTCAGTGGTAGCGATTGCCCATATTTCTCGATCATTCTCGTTCCGGGCAGCAAATGGAACGGCGCATGAAGCCTGCCATTCTGATCTTGAGCGAAGCTGCAATTTCCACAGCGCGGAAAGTGCAATCAGCACTTGGAAATTCGGAAGTGCTGGGACTGGAAAACCGCGTTCAAAGCGCCGACAAAAGCTTTGCTCATTTTGGCGACGCTATACGCGCACTTTATGAAGAAGGTCGGCCTGTGATCGCCTTGTGCGCTTCAGGCATCATCATCCGCGCCCTTGCACCCCTTTTGCAAAACAAGCGCATCGAACCACCAGTTCTGGCTGTCGCGGAAGATGGCAGCGCGGTCGTGCCATTGCTTGGCGGTCTGTCGGGTGTCAACGATCTCGCGAGAAAAATAGCTCATGCATTGGAGGTCGCGCCCGCAATCACCACGACTGGCGAGTTGCGCTTTGGCATCAACCTGCTTCATCCTCCGGCAGAACTGACACTCGCCAATCAGGACAACGCCAAGACTTTCATGTCCGACCTGCTGGCAGGCCAGACACTGCAAATCAAAGGCAATTCTCGCTGGCTTACGGCATCAAAGCTGCCATTTGCCGACGATGGGCAGCTCACAATCAGCATCACGCCCGAAACCCGCACGCCACAGGCAAATGAGCTGATTTATCATCCGCGGATAGTTGCCGTATCTATCGAAAAGCCGACCGAAGAACTGGCAAGCCTCATCGGGAAAGCCTTTGACGATGCCGGCCTCTCGATAGACTCACTTGCTTTGCTTCTGGCTCACGCGAAAGATTGCGCTTCACCGCATATCCATAAGGCCGCAAAAGCACTGAAAGTGCCATTGCGCTTTGTTGCAAGCGATGCCGATCTTGCAGCAGCGTCTGTCGAAAACCCTGTTCAACACATAGCGACTGAAAACCTAACGCTGGCTGTTGCAGCAACACCTGCCGATGTTCTTTTTATCGGTCGCAAGCGTGGCAAGCTCACGGTTATTGGACTTGGCCCCGGTTCCCGCGATCTGATGACGCCAGCCGTGCAGCGTGATCTGGAACAGGCCGAAGACGTACTCGGCTATGAAACCTATGTCCGTATGGCAGGCCCCTTCCGCGACGATCAGATCATTCACATGACCGACAATCGCGAAGAAATGCAGCGCGCACGCCATGCTTTTGAACTTGCAGCCTCTGGCCGCAATGTCGTGATGGTATCTTCCGGCGATCCTGGTGTCTTTGCCATGGCTGCAGCCATAGTCGAAGCTCTGCATGAATCATCTGATGTGGCGTGGCACGGCGTTCAACTGGTTATCCAGCCCGGAATTTCGGCGGCAATGGCAGCGGCGTCCCGCATCGGTGCACCGCTTGGGCACGATTTCTGCATCATCTCGCTTTCGGACAATCTCAAGCCTTGGGATGTGATCGAGAAGCGTCTCGCACTGGCAGCGCAAGCCGATCTTGCCATGGCTTTCTATAATCCGATTTCCAAAGCCCGCCCGCATCAGCTTGGTCGAGCACTAGAAATCCTCCGGCAGTATCGCGATGCTGAAACGCCGGTCGTGCTTGGTCGCGATATTGGTAGGCCTGCCGAAACAACCCGCGTTGTTTCGCTCGGGCAACTCACACCTGACGATGTCGACATGCGTACTGTGGTGATTGTCGGCTCTTCGCACACTCTCCGCTTTCCACGCGCGGAAGGCGGAGAGTGGGTTTACACGCCGCGCTGGTATGGCGAAAAGCCCGATAAATAAAAAACAAAAAGGCAGGGAAATCCCTGCCTTTTTAGTAAGTTATGAAGTTTTATTGAATCACTTCTTCTTGGCCTTCTTCGGCGCTGGAGCAGCCGAAGCAGTCTGAGCTGCAGCGGCTTCCGCTGCAACCTGATCGGCACTCTTAGGCGATGTATCGATAACTGAACGAACTGAACCACCTGCAGAAAGCTGACAAACAGCGGTGCGCAGATCAACCTTCAGATCAACATCAGTACCGCCGCCCGCACCCGGACGCGAATTAACCGCCGTGATTGCACGCTCTGGCAAGAAATACTTGTTGGCAGCAGCCGTTATACAAGGCTGCGCAAGCGATGAATCGACCGAATAGGTCGGAACGAAACGTGGAAATGATACGCTGGAAGCTGCAACAGGCGCTTCCGACTTGCCGGGAACCGTCGCATTTTGCGTGGTTGTCGTACAAGCGGCAGCCAGTGGAGCCAGCATAGCAATAACAAACAAACGGGCTCCGTTGCGGGTGCGTCCGGACATGATCAACCTCTTACGATCTGCTGATTAGGTAAAATTTTAACTGAGATAACTATTCGCTTTTGACGGATTGTCGAGTGGCAGGAAGGCCACAATGCCGGTTTTTCGTTGAGCATCCCCAACGACGTCATCATTGTTTCGTGAATATCCAGTTCAACATCTCGCGCCAGTCGCTCATTCTGATCGGCGTCCCATGGTTGCCACTTTCAAAACGACGGAACTGAACAGGATAACCGGGCGAACGCTTGCGGATTTCCCGATAGAAGCCCTCCTGCTTATCAATTGCGAAAACCGGATCCCGACTGCCATGGCCAAAGAACACCGGCACACGCTTCTTAAACGCTGGAGATTTGAAAAAACCTTCGTCCCACAGTGAACCCATCAGGATCAGACCTGCAAGCTGATTGCCAGCTTTTACATTGGAGGCGATGCGCCAGCAAAGCGCCCCACCCTGCGACCCGCAAGCCAAAATAAGTGGTGCGGATGGCGACGTTGCCTTCGCAGCTTCAATGAGCCCAGCAATCTGTTCTTCGCCAGTTGCGGCAAAATCCTTAAAATCCGGCGTCAGATAAAGCCCCCCATTAAGAGCTGCCAGATTTTTGACGCGGTTAAAGTTACCGCCGAATGTAAAATCATTCATCCCCTGCAGGCGATTGCCGCCGCGTCCATGCAAATAAATAACAATGAACGAAGCGTCTTTCTGCTTGCCCGCAGCCATAGCCTTTACTGGCCCCGCTGCAGTCTGAAAGACTATATCTTTTTGATAGGCCCGCGCTTTTAACGAAACATAGGCATCCTTGGCGCGCTTTTCCGGTACGGCATCGCGGCCATTAATATCGCGCATTTCATTGTAATCGATGATTTTATAATCGCCATTATCGGCACTGCTAAGCACGCCTGGATAAGCAAAATAGTCATCTTTGAAGGGAGGAATCGGTCCTTGGGCGAAAGCAGATGTTGCAGTCAACAGCAACAAACTTGCAACCAATCCACCGTGCCTAATCATTTTCCCTCCCCCAAACACGTTCAGAGTTCCAGCTTATGATAGCGACGATTGAGATAAATCAGCGCTTCTTCATCGGCATTTGAACGCAAGCCGACCACTTCGCCAAAGAGCACATGATGGGTTGAATGTTCCTGAACGCTGGTTACGCGGCAATCAAAAACCGCAAGTGCGTTAATTAATGTTGGTGCGCCCGTTCCAAGCACGTCCCACTCTGCAAGCTCAAAACGCTCATCCTGCGTCATCCCCAAGCGACCGGAAAAAGCATCGGCCAGCTGTTCATGGATTCCCGCGAGAGTATTGACGGCAAAAACACCATTTTCAATGAAAAGATGATTTTCCGGATGCGACTTCTGCAAGCAGACCAGCACAGTCGGCGGATTATCCGAAACCGAGCAAGCAGCGGTCAATGTAAGACCACGGCGGCCAGCCGAACCAGCAGTCGTGACAAGCTGAACTGCGCCAGCATAATGGCTCATCGCATCGCGATAAGTCTTTGGCTCAACAGAAACAGCATCGGGGGAAGCATTATTTTGCATTTGCACGTGAGCAACTATCCGTATTGACTGTCAGGTTAGCGCAGATGTCTCTCCGTTTACCTGTATCTGCTTACGGGCATTGCACAAAGGCGAGGAAACCGCTACCCACTTTTCGTTGAATTTGTCATGAAATGTTTGAAGAAGACCGCCTCTGTGATCACGCCAAAGCAGTTTCCAGAAAAATATACAGCGGTTTTCCGCAACGGACTGCATGGGCGTAAGCATCTAAAGCTGCTGCTGATCGCTCTGTCGGCTTGCACAATGCTTGATGCAAGCGCCAAAGCACAGGACAATACAAACGATATACGTATCGGCTTTGCTGCACCCTTGAGCGGCAACTTTGCAGCATTGGGCAATCAGCTTCGTGATGGCGCGAATGTGGCTGCTACAACGGCAAATGCACAGCTTATAATCGCAGATGATCGCTGTGATGCAGAAGGCGGCAAGCAAGCAGCCGAAAGTTTTATTCAGGAAAAAGTGCAGATAGCTGCTGGTTTTTTGTGCTCCGAAGCGCTTGAAGCAGCGCTGCCTCTGCTCGCCCAAAACAATATTCCTGTCATCACCTCAGGCGTAAGCGAACCCACACTGACCGAAAAACGCGCATTACCAACAATGGCTGTTTTTCGTCTGACAACGTCGCTCGACAAGGAAACGCGAGCGACAGGCAGTTTTCTTGGCAGTCTGTGGCGCGCGCAGCCCTTCGCTATTATCGATGACGGCACCATTGAAGGTCGCGAGCGTGCGGCGCATGTGTTGAACAGTCTCAAAGATCAGCAATTGCAGCCCGTCTTTACCGATACCTACCGGCCCGGGCTCGAAAACCAGAATGCACTTGTTTCTCGTTTGCGTCGCGCCGGTGCAACCCATGTTTATGTTGGCGGCGAACGTGATGATATTGCCGCCATTGGAGCGAGTGCTCTGGCGCTTAAATATCCGCTGACTATCGCAGGCGGCAGCGTCCTGAATGCTGCTCCCGGCCCACAAAAGCTAAGCGATGGAACCCTTATGGTTGCTCCGCTAAGGGCACAGGATCTTTCAACGGCAAAGCCTGCAACAGACGCCATCAGCAAGGCGGGCATTTTACCGGAAGCCTATGCCGTCATGGGCTTTGCTACAGTTGAACTCGCAGCTAAGGCGATAAAACAAGCGCAGGAACAACAGCTGTCCGTCATTGATATCTTACGAAATAATTCGTTTGAAACTGCAATTGGCACGCTGAAATTTGATGGCAATGGCAATCGAACAGACAATCCGAACCGCCTGCAACGTTATGATGGCACGAGTTTCATACCAGCCGATGGATAAGTCCAATGAGACTTGCCACAATAACCAGCCCTGTCATCACGCTCATCATTGACCAGAACAGCGAAAGTGCCGCGTCAATATCGGTGACATCAGCTTCGCGCTTACCCTCGCCATAAAACAGCGGCGCTTCCACTTTTTCAGTTCCATACTGACGCGGTCCGGCAAGTGCGAGTTGAAGCGCACCCGCAAAGGCTGCTTCCGGCCAGCCAGCATTGGGCGAACGATGCAATGGCGCATCGCGCCACATCACTCTGAGTGTTCTTTTCCCGGCTTTTTTGTCGACCGTGAATGCAGCAGCAATTGCTGTGAACAATCCGGTCAATCGAGCAGGGATATAGTTGGCGACATCATCAAGACGAGCCGCAAAGCGTCCGAAATGACGATAGCTGTCATTGAGATGACCGATCATTGAGTCGGCAGTATTGATGAGCTTATAGGCGAATAGCCCCGGCAATCCGCCCACAAGAAACCAGAATGCTGGTGCAATAATGCCATCCGATGCATTCTCGGAAAGGCTTTCAATCGCCGCACGACTGACCCCGCCTTCATCGAGCTGATCCGGGTTACGTCCGACAATCATCGAAACCGCTTTGCGACCGCCTTCAATACCGTCTTCACGCAATCCAGAGGCCACCGCCTGCACATGATCAGCAAGGCTTTTCTGTGCAAGAAACACCGCAACGATGACGATCTCGACCAGCGCACCTGCTGTACCCAGATAGGGCAGCAAATAGTCTAGCGCCAACCCCACCACAACACAGGAAATCACCAGCCCGATTATCAGCCACATGCCATTGCTGCGCAGTGCTTTGACGGAAAGACTGTGATCGTTGAGACGCTTTTCACCCCAGCTGATTGCCTTGCCAAACAGAACCACCGGATGCGGAACTTTCTGCCAGAGCTGGGGCGGATCACCCACCAGACGGTCCAGAATAAGCGCTAAAGCAAGAATAATCAGCTTTATTTCCATGGACTTGATGCGCTTTCCTGAATCACTTTTTTAAGCGGAGAATATCCCGCAGTGCCTGTTCCAATCGCATAAGGGCCGCCTGATCAGGCGCTAGTCCAATGCGCAGCCAGCTTGGTGCATAGGCAAACTTTCGGACAAGAATATGCCGCTCACAAAGTGCATCGTAAATTGGATGAGCATTTTCTTGTTCCACCAGCGAAAACAGAGCTGTGCCACCGACTTCCACGAGCTGACACCGCGCGAGCGTCGCGGCAAGTTCTGCCCGTCTTGTATCAATGCGGCTATGAAATGCCTCAAGCTCAACACCGCTTTCAAAAGCATGGAGTGCAATCGCGAGCGTTGGCCCCGCCACGGCCCATGGACCGAGCCTGTCTGCAACGCGCTTCACAAGCGCATCATTTGCAAGCAGGAATCCAAGCCGAACTCCTGCAAGGCCAAAGAACTTGCCAAAGGATTTCAACACGACCAGCGGCGCATTTGCAGCATGTCTTGCAATGCTCACCTCCGGATGCGGATCAGAAAAAGCCTCATCCACAACCAGAAAACCACCGCGCTCGCCGAGCTTTCGCGCAAGCCCCAGCAAATCGGGCCGCGCAACAACCCGCCCATCCGGGTTGTTCGGATTGACGATTGTGACCACCAGCGCATCCTCTGGGATGTCGTCGAGCGTCGCACATTCGATCACATTCCAGTTTGCCGCTTCAAAAGCTGCCGCATGTTCCTGATAGGTCGGGCCCAAAATGGCGACCGTCGCAGGTTCAAGCATTGTCGGAATAAGCTGAATAAGCGCCTGCGTGCCCGGGCTGGCAACGATTGGCGCATTCTGACCTGCTTCGTAATACGAACGCGCCGCAGTCAGAACCCGTAACAATAGCCCCTCATCCGGCAAACGGTTCCACAAGGGCGCAGCCAGTTCTGGCAGAGGAAAATGTTCGGGATTAATACCCGTTGAAAGATCAAGCCAGTCTTCGGCCTTGCCGCCAAAGCGCGCAATAGCTTTATCCAGCCCTCCGCCATGCTCAATAGTCATGTTCAGGCATTCTCTCCGGAAAAATCAATCACATGCATGAAGGAGCCAGCAACTGAACCGACGCGCAGCCCCGCTTCTCCCAGCTCCTCACTCAACGCATCACGGACGCGGAACAGGCGCTCGGCATCCCCTTCGCGCACAATACTGGCATAGTGAAACTCATGTGCCGAAAGCGGCAACGACCATGGCGAACCCGACAAAGGTTCCAGTTTGCGATAGCCAAGGTGCATTTTGCGTTTGGCAAAGCTTGTTTCAAGCGGAAGCAATCCAAGCATAGGATGCTTCACACCAGACGAATCTTCCAGCGTCTCACCCAGCACCATATAGCCGCCACACTCGCCGTAAATGCGTACGCCACGATCCGCAGCGCGTCTCATGCCCTGCTGGAAATGCTTCGCTTGCCTCAGTTTTCCGGCATAAAGCTCAGGATAACCGCCCGGCAGATAAATGGCGTCAGCGCTTTCATCGGGCGCTTCATCAGCAAGCGGTGAAAAGAATGAAAACTCCGCACCACGCCTGCGCCAGCCTGCGAGCAGATGCGCATAGGCAAAGGCAAAGGCATCGTCTCGCGCGACTGCAATGCGGTTTCCAAGCGGCGTGAGGCGAGGAACATTCGCCATAGCCTCATGATGCTTTGGCCGCGACCAGATATGCTCTAATGCGCTTAAATCAATATGCGCATCAACCACATCCGCAGCGTGCTCAAGGAAACGCTCCAGATCGGCATGTTCACCCGCCTGTACGAGACCCAAATGCCTTGAAGGCAAAACCAGCGCTTCATCCCGCGGAATTACGCCCAAAACGGCAATACCGAGCGGCTTGATCGCTTCGCGCAGCATGGCCTCATGCCTGCCGCTACCAACCCGGTTAAGGATGACCCCGGCAATCAGCACATCTTTGCGAAACTGGCTGAAACCTGAAATAAGTGCGGCAATGGAATGGGATTGGCGGGCGCAATCGACCACCAGAACGACTGGCAGATCCAACATACGCGCCAAATCTGCCGACGAACCCTTTCCATCAAGCGCTCCGTCGAAAAGCCCCATCATGCCTTCAACAACAAGCAGCTTGTTGCCCTCAGTCATACGGGATGAAATAGCACTTATAAGCTCTGGCCGCATGGCCCATGGATCAAGATTGAAGCAATCCACACCGCTCGCAGCCTTATGGTAGGCAGGATCGATGTAATCGGGGCCAGCTTTTGCCGGTGCCAGTGCCTCGCCACGCCGCTTTAGAGCGCGCAGCAATCCAAGCGTTAAAGTTGTCTTTCCCGAACCGGAGGCAGGTGCTGCAATCATGAAGCCATTCATGCGCGCTTCTCCTTGTTGAGATGAAGCGGATCACTTGTCAGCTTACGTCCCTGAGACGCACCAAGCCAATCAAGCCCGGAACGCAGCTTCACGACATCTCCCACAACCACAATTGCCGGTGGCTTAAGACCCGATGCTTCGACATCGGCAACCGCACGTGACAGCGTGGTCTCCAAAACCACCTGTTCAGGCAAGCTGGCATTACAGACAAACGCCACAGGCTCATCTGGTGACCGCCCCGCAGCTATCAGGCGCTCTGTGATGAGGTCGATATGTTTCATCGCCATATACATCACTATAACCGGAGAAAACTGTGCAATCGCCTCCCAATTAATACGATCTGGCATCAGCCCGGTTGCATCATGGCCTGTGAGGAATGTGACCGATTGGTTGATATCGCGATGCGTGGCCGCAATACCCGCATAGGCAAGGCCACCAATGCCCGCTGTAATGCCCGGTACGATACGAAACGGCACACCATGTTCTACGAGCGTCAGCGCTTCCTCGGCTCCGCGCCCGAACACGAAAGGATCGCCGCCTTTAAGGCGCAGAACCTTTTTGCCCTGCTTTGCAAGTTCAACCAGACGCAGCGAAATATCGCGCTGCTTTGGCGAAGGCTTGCCACCGCGCTTACCGGCATATTCCAACACGGCTGTGGCATTTCTCAGAGAAAGGCAGGATTCATCGACCAGAGCATCATAGACAATCACATCGGCTTGACCTAAGGCATTGGCCGCATGAAGCGTCAGCAAACCCGGATCGCCGGGACCGGCGCCAACCAACCAGACATGCCCGGGCTCTATTGCAGGCAAAGCTATCCTGTCAGCACCAGATGGGGTAATGTTCGGTTGAGTATTTTCAGTCATTTTGTAATGTGTCACCAGATAAATCCGCAGGCATCCATGAACGACGAAACCACGCCCCGCAAGGAAAAAACGCAAATTGGCGGGCAAGAACCGTTGCGTCGCGGCTGGACGACAGGTGCCTGTGCTACCGCCGCAACCAAGGCTGCCCTGACTGCGCTCATTACCGGCGAGTTTCCCGATCCGGTCGGCATCATCCTGCCCAAAGGTGAAGTTCCTTATTTTCAGCTTGAATATGAAGGACTGGGTGAAGGCTATGCAATGGCCGGTATCGTCAAGGATGCAGGCGACGACCCTGACGTAACGCATGGCGCGACAATCATCTCAACGGTTTTCCCGGCCCCTCCCGGCACAGGCATTGTGTTTCAGGCTGGTGAAGGTGTCGGCACAGTAACCCGACCCGGCCTGCAAATTCAGCCGGGCGAAGCGGCAATCAATCCAACACCGCGTCGCATGATGACAGAAATCTGCGAGCAGATTTGCGCTGAATATGGACTGCCTGCTGATCTGGTGATTACGATCTCGGTTCCGGGTGGCGAAGAAATTGCACAGAAAACATGGAACCCGCGCCTTGGCATCGTCGGCGGCATTTCCATCTTAGGCACGACAGGCGTTGTGCATCCCTTCTCCTGCTCAGCATGGATTCATTCGATCCATCGCGGCATCGATGTGGCACGTGCTGAAAAGCAAAAACATGTACTCGCCGCCACCGGTTCAACGTCCGAAGATGCGGCTCAGGCCATTTATGATCTTCCGGACTTTGCCATTCTCGATATGGGCGACTTTGCAGGCGGCGTTCTCAAATATCTTCGCGAGCATCCAATCGACAAGCTCACAATTGCCGGCGGTTTTGCTAAACTGACAAAGCTTGCACAAGGGGAACTCGATCTCCACTCAGCACGCTCGCAGGTCGACAAAAGCTTCCTCTGGAAAATCGCCGAAAAAGCTGGCGCGCCAAGCGACATTAAGGACCGGATTCTTTTTGCGAACACTGCGCTCGAAGTGCTTGAATTGACTCAAGGCCTTGGCATCGACATGGCAACGCCCATTGCGCAAAAGGCAAAAGAAACAGCACTTGCAACCTTGCGCGGCGCGCCCGTTGACGTCGAAATCATCGTCACGGATCGCAAAGGCAATATCCTTGCACGTCTCTAAAATACTCATTCTCGGCGGCACAGCAGAAGCAGCAAAACTTGCTTCTGCATTCGTCCCCCTGCCCGTTGAATCTATCACCTCACTTGCAGGCCGGACGGCAAACCCGACGTCAATCAGCGGTAAAATCCGAACAGGTGGCTTTGGTGGCGCAGACGGTCTTGCTACGTATCTGGCGCATGAGAAGATTGATCTCCTGATCGACGCGACACATCCCTATGCAACACGCATTTCGCAAAATGCTGTGCAAGCATCTGAAATCACAAATATCCCTCTGCTTAGACTTGAACGCCCAGCATGGGAAAAGGAAAATGGCGACAACTGGATTGATGTCGTGAGTGAAGCGCAAGCCGCGAACCTTATCCCCGCCTGTGAACGCGTCTTGCTCGCACTAGGACGACAGCACATTGCGCCCTTTGCCGAACGTAACGATGTGCATTTCTTTATGCGGATGATCGACCCGCCGGAAGTAAGCCTCCCGCACGATTGCGAGATCGTCTTGGCAAAGCCCGGCAATTATGACGCCGAAAAGCAGTTCCTAAGCGGACGCAAAATCGGGTTGATCGTCAGCCGTAATTCCGGCGGCAGCATCTCTTATGCCAAGATCAAAGCGGCCCGTGATCTTGGCATCCCGGTCATGATGATCAGCCGCCCGCAAGTTTCGGCCAAAACGATTGTCGCTACAGTGGACGAAGCAATCGAATATGCGCGTTCCGTTTTAAGATTTTGAGCGCGCAACATGGCTGTGCGCTTCATGATAAAGCGCTGAGTCACGAAAGTTCTTCGGATCAAGGCCACGCCCGACAAAGATCATCGCAGTTCGTTTAACACCTGAAAGTTCGATTTTCTCCGCAATATCAGACAGTGTTCCACGCAAAATCTGCTCATCTGGCCAGCCGACGCGATAGGCAACAACCACAGGACAATCAGCACCATAAAATGGCGTCAGCTCTGCCTCGATCTTCGCAAGATTGCGAATGGAAAGATGGATGACCAGCGTCGCCCCCGACTTTGCAAAGGTTGTAAGCTCTTCGCCTTCCGGCATGGCAGAAGATTTGACCGAAGTGCGCGTCAGAACAATGCTCTGATTAACCTCTGGGATGGTCAGCTCCTGCTTCATCGCAGCCGCAGCAGCAACAAAAGCCGGAACCCCTGGCGTCACATCATAAGCAATATTGAGCGCATCAAGCCTGCGCATCTGCTCGGCCATCGCGCCATAAATCGACGGATCGCCTGAATGCACCCGCGCAACATCATACCCTTTGGCATGAGCAGCCTCAATCGCCGCAATGATTTCATCAAGCGTGAGCGAGGAGCTATCAATCAGCAGCGCATTTTCTGGTGCAGACGCAACGACTTCTTTCGGCACCAGTGATCCTGCGTAAATACAGACAGGACAGCTCTCGATCAGTCGCAAACCGCGCACAGTGATAAGATCGGCCGCACCGGGACCAGCGCCAATAAAATGAACTGTCACGTTTTCTTCCTCTGTTCAGGCGTTTCGAATGCCTGTCAGGTGGCAGAAGAGTCAATCTTTTTCAGGCAAGAGCGCTTCAATATCGTTGAAGATCGACTGCCACTCTTCCGGTGTCAGCTCGAAGAAGTTAAAGCTTCTGAGCAGAAATGCGCCCTCATTGGCAATAAACGCCAGCCGAGCGCGCCTGCCTTCAGGCGTCGAAACATCAAGACCATCCCACTGCTTGCGATACCAGGCCCGGGTTTCATCCAAATAATGCGAGTTGGGAATAAGGCTCGCCATCATCGCAGCAAATCGAGAATCATCTTCGGCATCGCTCTCACGCGTGACAGCGATATGCGCTGCAATATGCGAAATCGCATCCTGCCTATGCTGTTTGCGTGCCGTCACAAGATCGTCGAAGCGGTCGCCCCATCGCTCAATCATGGCTTTCATCAGCCCGTCTTTATTAACAAAGCAATATTGAACGCCACCCTTGGTGACGCCAGAGGCCTGCGCGACCGCATCCATCGTCAACGCAAGGATACCACCCTCGGCAACCAGTTTCTCGGCCATGTCGAGCACATGGTCACGGTCGATTGAGCGTGGACGACCAGTTTTCTGCAATTTCTTACTTTCCATACGGACGGATTTATATTATGTCAGCCACCCTGACAAGTTTGAATACGCTCGTATTGAAAAGGTGTGATCCGATGTTGCCGCAAAATCGCTGGCTCGTTCTCGCAATTGTTTCCAGCGCGTTGTTTCTGATCGTTGTGGATATGACAGTGCTTTACACAGCGCTGCCGCGCCTCACCCATGATCTGGCGGCGAGTGCTTCCGAGAAGCTCTGGATCATGAATATCTACCCGCTGGTGGTGGCAGGTCTTCTTCCGGGTCTTGGCACGCTGGGCGACAAGCTCGGCCACAAGCGCATGTTCATGAATGGCCTGGTGGTGTTTGGTGTTGCATCGCTGTGCGCAGCCTATTCGCCAAATCCTGAAGTGCTGATCGCAGCGCGCGCACTCCTCGCTTGCGGTGCAGCGATGATGATGCCTGCCACATTGTCGATCATTCGGCTGACCTTCACGGATGAAAAGGAACGCTCGCTTGCCATTGGCATCTGGGCAGCAATTGCTTCGGGTGGCGCTGCCATCGGCCCTGTCGCGGGCGGCGTTTTGCTCGAATATTTCTGGTGGGGATCGGTCTTCCTGATCAACGTGCCCGTTGTTCTGGTGGCGTTGGCACTTTCAGCCTTTAACCTCGAAAACCGTCCGCTTGGCTCTAAGCGCAAATGGGATCTGGTCGGCTCGATCCAGATCATGATTGGCCTGATCGCGCTAACCTATGCAGTCAAAGAACTGGCCAAGCGCGATGCATCAATGACTGTCTTTGCCGGAGCCCTGATTATAGGTCTCATTGCAACGACCATCTTCGTGCGACGCCAATTTGCGAGCAATGAACCGTTGATCGACTTTTCGCTGTTTAACAACAGACTATTCTCGACCGGCGTATTTGCGGCTCTGGTCGCATCAGGCTCACTAACGGGTATGGAACTGGTTTTCAGTCAGCGCCTGCAATTAATCGAGGGTTTATCACCCTTACAGGCAGGATTGATGATTCTGCCAATTCCTCTGGCAGCTTTCGTGGCTGGCCCGCTTGCCGGTATTCAGCTGCCACGTCTTGGTGCGGGCAAGGTCCTCTGGACATCGCTGGGTATTACGGCAGCTGGTATTATCATTTATAGTCTGACCTATAAAAAAGAACCGATGTTCTACATCACGGGCCTGACAATTCTCGGCTTTGGCGTTGGCGCAGTCATGACAGCAGCATCCTCCGCGATCATGGGCAACGCACCAATTGAGAAGGCTGGCATGGCCGCTTCGGTCGAAGAGGTTTCATTCGAGCTTGGCAATGCGCTGGGTGTAACAATCTTCGGCAGCATTTTGTCGGCATTCTACACAGCCAGTTTTGTCCTGCCTGCCGGTTCAAACATTCCGCCTATTGTGCGCGACAGTCTTGATGAAGCACTTCTTGCTGCACAATCGATGCCCGCAGCTGATGCCAATGCCTTGATTAGCCTCGCATCACAGGCATTCGAAAATGCCTATGTGGCGGTCATTGTTGCAGCAGCAATCCTCCTGATCATTGCCACTGTTGCAACCTATATCGTGCAACGTCGCAAAGTGAAGATCGCTTAGCTCATATGCTTCGCGTCACCGCAATTGCTGCGGTGGCGCGTTCACCGGTCGTCTTTCCCACCACCAATTCCGCACCAACGCCAGCCGCCGCAAGAGCCGCAGATTCTGCAACGCCATGGCAGCCAACTGAAGCGAAAACCACGTCCGACGGGTGCTTTAGATTTGGCGTTTCCTGTTCAAGCCGAGCAGCATCAAAGAAGCGCAGCTCGCAATCATAATGCTGAGAGAGTTGACCCCAGACCGGGTCACCTTGCTTGGTAATAATCGTTGATATGACCGCAGGTCGCTCCACTCCGGCACTTGCCAGCACTTTATCAGCCAGCAAAATAAGCTCCTTAAGACTTACGCCTGAGGAGCAGCCGATTCCAAGAGCAACAAAATTACAGTTAGACAGCACGAGGCGCCGGTTGCTGCGCTTCTCTGATGTCTTCTGATGTGACACCGAGAATATCTGCAATACGCTTGATCATCGCTGTTTCCGACTGATCAACATGATCGTCCGCACGCGCGATCCGAACCAGATCGCGCAGCAGTGAAGCACGGCGTTCAGGTGCCATTTCAGCCAGCATCGAAGCCGCCTGCTTGGTGGTCGTCTCATAACCAAAGTCTTTGAGATATTCCGTCACTTCCGGCAACTCTTCCGCCGAAATTCCAAAATTCTCGGAAACGATCTGCCTGAACGCAGCAATTTCTGCTGGATGACGATCACCATCGGCAAAAACCACATGAAGCAGAAGAAGCAGTTCCGAGGCGAGTGCCGGGTCTTCGGCAACACGCTGCACAGCACTCTTTTTGCTGAGAAACGCAGTAATACGTTCGAAAAAGCTTTCGCTCATGAATGACTGTCTCCTGATACCGAACAGACCTGCATTGATAATGGTGCACGAACCGAAAAACAACGTCAGCCTTAATAAGGTTCCGCAAATAGCCGTCTGGCGCAATGCGATTGTCTGCTTTATGTTGCATCAACTTTTGCCGGACCCCTCCATGCTTGAATTTTTCGATACATTAACGCTTCTGCTGACCATGGCCGCTTTCATTGCGGGCATTATCGATTCTATCGCAGGCGGAGGCGGTATGATTACAATTCCCGCCTTGCTTCTGGCAGGTGTGCCACCTGTCGAAGCGCTTGGCACAAACAAGTTGCAAGGCCTGTTCGGCTCTTCCTCTGCAACAATTGCTTATGCGCGCAAAGGCCATGTGAACATCAAGGAACAATGGCCCGAAGCCATTGCATCGCTGGTCGGTTCCGTTCTCGGTGCGCTTCTCGCAACCGTCCTGCCTGTCGATATCATGCGGGCCGCTCTGCCAATTTTGCTGATCGCGATTGCCATTTACTTTGCGGTGAAGCCAAGCCTTGGCGACGTGGATCGCGCACGGCGGATAGGACCATTCCTATTTGGCGTCACACTGGTTCCACTGATTGGCTTTTATGACGGACTTTTCGGCCCCGGCACCGGCTCATTCTTCATGCTGGCATTCGTCGCGCTTGCAGGCTACGGTGTACTGAAAGCGACCGCTCATACCAAGCTGCTCAATTGCGCCTCCAATATCGGCGGCTTCGCCACTTTCGCTCTTGTTGGCACGATCAACTGGAAACTCGGCATCTGCATGGGAATAGCGCAGTTTATCGGCGCTCAGATTGGCGCAAGCCTTGCCATGAAAATTGGCTCACGCATCATCAAGCCCCTGCTGATTGTCGTGAGCCTCGCGCTTGCCGTGCGGCTGCTGCTGGAGCCAAGCAACCCTATCCGGCAGATGATCGGGTTTTAAACGCGTAACGCTACCAGCACGACGCCACAGCCGATCAGTGCAATTCCAAGCCAGTTGATCGTAGACATACGCTCGCCAAGGAATGCTGCGCCGAAAAGCGCAACCAATACGACTGACAATTTATCGACAGGGGCGACGCGTGACGCGTCGCCAATTTGCAGCGCGCGGAAATAGGCAAGCCATGACGCGCCAGTCGCAAGGCCGGAAAGCACAAGAAACACCCACGACTTTGCAGAAATTTCACCGGGCTTCTGCCATTGGCCCGTCACTGTCAGAAACAGACACAGCGCGCCGATGATCACCAGCGTACGAACCAACGTGGCAAAGTCAGAATTGATGCCTTGGATGCCGACCTTGGCGAATATCGCCGTCAACGCAGCGAAAACTGCCGACATCAACGCCCAGAATTGCCAGCTCGCTACCATGATCAGAACTCGATTCCTTTTTGCGCCTTCACGCCCGAACGGAAGGGATGTTTGATCATTTCCATCTCGGTGACAAGATCAGCAAACTCAATCAGCTCATCCTTAGCATTGCGGCCAGTTATGATGACGTGTTTCATCTCAGGCTTGGCGGCAAGCACTTCGATGATTTCCTCGACCGGCAGATAGTCATAACGCAGCACGATGTTGAGCTCATCGCATAGAACCATATCGTAGCTTTCATCGAGGATCAGGGCCTTCGCCTGTTCCCATGCATCACGCGCCATTTCAATATCGCGCACGCGATCCTGCGTCTCCCATGTAAAGCCTTCACCAAGGGCCGAGATCGTCACCTGCTCCGGAAACTTCTCGAGAACCCAGCGCTCGCCAGTATCCCATGAGCCTTTGACAAACTGAACAACGCCAATTTTCATACCATGACCAAGTGCGCGGAAAACCATACCGAAGCCGGCGCTCGACTTACCCTTGCCCTTACCCGTATGGACAATCACAAGGCCTTTCTCGTCGGTCTTGGTGGCCTGAATCTTGTCACGCGCGGCTTTCTTCTTGCGCATCTTATCCGCATGACGGGCATTCAATTCCTCTTCCGTCATCGAAAGAAGTTTCGCAGATTTCTCAGCCATTTAATGCCTCCTTTTTAACGCGTGATCTTATCCGAAAAGTCTGCAACTTTTCGGGATCAAGCGCCGGAATTCAATTTCATAAGGTTTTCGAGCTCAAAGCGTGCTGAATTTGAACGTGGCACCCAGAAGCCACGTTCAATTGCATCGTTGAGCTTTGAAGCGGTTTCACTTAGTGCAGCCGGGTTCTTTTCAAGCATGAAATCATGCACGGCTCTATCAGCGATATAGGCCTGATAAACTGCCTCGAAGTGATGATTGCCAACTTTGCCAGTCGTTGCTGCAAAAGCGAAAAGATAATCAACAGTGGCTGCAATTTCGGCAGCGCCCTTATAGCCATGGCGCATCACACCAGCGATCCACTTAGGATTCGCCGCACGGCCGCGCACAACCCGCGCCAGCTCTTCTTCGAGTGTGCGGATAACCGGCTTTTCGGGCCGTGAATGATCATTGTGATAGACGGTCGGCATCGCGCCAGTCAGATTTTCAACCGTAGCGGCCATACCACCTTCGAACTGGTAGTAATCATCGCTGTCGAGCAAATCGTGCTCGCGGTTATCCTGATTTTGCACCACTGCCTGCACAGAACGAAGCCGCTCTTCAAGAAGCCCGCGTTCTGCCTGCCCCTCTTCGCCTGCACCATAGGCATAACCACCCCAGACGAGCCAAGCTTCCGCCAGATCGTTGCGACCGGCCCAGCCATTCTCGTCAATCAGCGCCTGCAATCCAGCACCATATGCGCCGGGTTTTGATCCAAACACACGATAGCCCGCGCGACGTTCGGCAGTCTTTGCATCAGCGCCTGTTGCGATAAGCCGTGCCTGTTCAACTTTAATGCGGTTAGCAATTGGATTGTCTTCCGCCTCTTCATCAAGCGCAGCCACAGCACGCACAGCCTTGTCAAACAGTGCAATCTGTTCGGGGAAAGCATCACGGAAGAAGCCAGAAATACGCAAAGTCACATCAACGCGCGGGCGTCCAAGCTTGGCAATCGGTACGATCTCGTAGCCGGTGACACGGCGCGAAGCCATATCCCAGACCGGCTTCACACCGATCAGCGCCAAAGCCTGCGCAATATCATCGCCGCCGGTGCGCATGTTGGAGGTTCCCCATGCGGTGAGACCAAACGAGGTCGGCCACTCGCCATGATCCTGCGTATAGCGCGTGATCAGCAGTTCTGCCGACTTGCGACCCAGTTCCCATGCCGCAGGTGTCGGCACAGCACGGCTGTCAGATGAAAAGAAGTTGCGCCCGGTCGGCAAGACGTCTGGCCGTCCACGCGTCGGCGCACCCGATGGTCCCGGCGGCACAAAACGCCCTGAAATAGCTGACAGAAAGCCTTCAATCTCCGAAGGTCCGCAGGATGTCACCATAGGGCGCAAATGATCGTTGATCGATTGCAATACAGCATTGGTCTGCGTCCAATCTGCAGGGAGCTCGACTTCGCCCTCAACAAACTGTGCGGCAAGCAATTCGATACGCTCAACTGTATCGCCAGCAATACGCCAGCTTGCAGGGCTTGCAGCCACCAGCAGTGCAGGCTTCGGCCCGGTCCATGGATCGGCCATCGCACAATCGAGCGGATCAAATCCTTCGCCAAGGCCTGCGTCTTTTGTGATAGCACGTTGCAGGCTTTGTTCGCCCGACAAACCACCCAGCGCAACAGGAATGCCGCGCGGAACGCGTGCCAGTGCTACCAGCAAATCGGTAAGCAAACGCCCTTCAGGGGCTAGACCAAAAATATGCAGCCCATCGCGGATCTGCATTTCCTTGAGATCGCAGAGATAGGCATCAAGCTTTTGCAGCGCCATATCTTCATCATCATGGTCGTGAATGCCCGCATCACGATCAAGCCCAATGTCGCGCACAAGATCAAGAATCTGTGCTTTCAACCGCAACAGGCGACGCGGATCGACGCCCGATGCTTCGTAATATTCATCAACCAGCGCCTCCAGATCCTTGAGCGGGCCATAGCTTTCGGCGCGCGTCAGCGGAGGTGTAAGATGATCGATGATCACGGCACCCGCGCGGCGCTTCGCTTGCGTGCCTTCACCCGGATCATTGACGATAAACGGATAGACATGCGGCGTAGGGCCGAAGACTGCTTCGGGATAGCAATTTTCCGATAGCGCTAAGGCTTTACCGGGCAACCATTCCAGATTGCCATGCTTGCCCATATGCACGATGGCATCGATTTTGGCCACGTCACGCAAATAAGCGTAGAACGCGATATAGCCATGCGGCGGAACCAGATCAGGTGAGTGATAGGTTTCTTTCGGATCGATATTATAGCCGCGTGCTGGCTGAATACCGGCAATGGTTTCGCCAAGCTTCATCAGCGGTAGAGCAAAACCTTCAAGCTCACTATCGAAGAATGGGTCATTCTCCGGACTACCCCAGCGCGTTTCAATTTCCTGCTGAATCACATTGGGAAGTTTTTTGAAAAACGTCTTGTATTGATTCAGAGAAATGACTTCGCGGACTTCGCGCCCATCATTCGCAGCATTGGTCGGACCCGCCATCAAAAGCTGCATGAAGGCCTCACTATCGGCAGGCACATCGCCGACCTGATAGCCCTCGCCTTTCATAGCCCGCAGCACTTCCACAGTTCCGGCTGGCGTATCAAGCCCAACGCCATTACCCAGCCTGCCATCGCGGTTCGGATAATTGGCGAGGATCAACGCAATGCGGCGTTCTTCTGGCTTCTTACGCTTCAAGCGCACCCAGTTTGCCGCCAGTTCCGCGACAAAAGCCACGCGACCGGCATCCGGTTCGTGGGTAACGATGTTGGCTTCAACGGTGCTATCGAACTGCTTTGCCGATTTGAACGATACCGCACGCGACAGCACACGACCGTCCACTTCGGGCAGCGCCACATTCATCGCAAGATCACGCGCCAGCAGCCCCTGCTGTGATGCCTGCCATGTCGCTTTTGGCGTACCGGAAAAGATCACCTGCAAAACCATATTGCCGCGCTTATCAAGCACAGTAGGTTTACGCTCGGCACCCGGCGACGAAATCGCAAAGCCAGTTGCATTGAGAACGATATCCGGCTGACAGTCTTCAAACAGGCCATCAACAACCGCCGCCGAAAGCCGATCCTTGAGGCTGGAAACAAAAACCGGAACCGGGTTCAAGCCCTTGGCCTGCAATGCACTGATCAGTGCTTCTACTGGCTGCGTCTGTCCGCTCTGCACCAGCGCACGATAAAAAATGATTGCGGCAGCTGGCGCATCAGCGACCTTCCATTGCTGGCGAATGAGATCAAGAGAAGGCGCGGCCATATTGGGCCACCATAGCCCAGCTTTTAGAAGCGGTGCAGCCTCTTCCGGCTTTTCGCTGTCATCAATCAATGCGCAACAATAATCGAGAAAGCGAGACGTATTGGCAGCCCCGCCCTCAATCAGATATTGCCAGAGAGCATCCCGCTCTTGCGCTGACACGGTTGAAAACCTTGTCAGCCCATAATCGGGCTTATCATCACCCGGCAGCACAGCGATCTTGATGCCGTGTGAAACCGCACAGGCATTAAGCGCCTCAAGCCCATAAGGCCAATAGGTCTCGCCACCAATAATCCGCACGACAATAAGCTTCGCATGCTTTGCCGTACGCTCGATATAAGCATCGACCGACATGGGATGTGTGAGGTTTAGAAAGTTGGCCAGTCGCACACTGTGTCGGAGGCTTGGCCCGCTTTGCCCAAGCTTACGTGCTTGAGCAAGGCTTGCCAGCTCCGTATCGGCAGCGGAAAGGAACAATATATCGCCCGGCGTCTGGCCGAGATCGACGGCCTCATTGCCGTCGCTTATCGTTCCTTTCTGGGCAAGTAAAAGATGCATTACGAGACAGCGTCTTTCACGGCTTTGGTGATTGCCTGCTCATCGATCTCATGCAGACCAATGACAACAAGACGCGTATTGCGCACTTCATCCTTGCCCCATGGGCGATCGAAATAATGCTCAATACGCGGACCAACGGCCTGCACAACCAGACGCATCGGCTTGCCCGGCACATCAACAAAGCCTTTGAGACGCAGAACGTCATGTTCCGCGATCACAGCCTTGAGCTTCTCGGTAAATGCCTTTGGATCAGCAACCGAGCCTGCTTCCACTACAAAGCTTTCAAACTCATCGTGATCATGCTCGTGGCCATCAGCGTGATGAATTTCATGATGCGATTTGCGGTTGGCAATATCATCTTCCGTACCCACACCAAGACCGAGCAGGACATCCGCACCAAGCTTGCCAAAGCTTGCTGGCACCATGTTGACGCGACGCGTTGAGCGTGCAGCCACATCGGTCTTCACGCCATCGAGTTTCGATGGATCAATGAGATCGGCCTTGTTCAAAACAATAAGGTCAGCTGCATGAATCTGATCTTCAAAAAGTTCCTCTAAAGGGCTTTCATGATCAAGAGATTCATCCGCTGCGCGCTGAGCATCCACTTTGTCGTGGTCGTCAGCAAAACGGCCTTCAGCAACGGCGGCGGCATCGATAACCGTCACTACACCATCGACTGTTACCTGCGTCTTGATTTCAGGCCAGTTGAACGCGGCGACCAGCGGCTGTGGCAGCGCCAGTCCTGAAGTCTCGATCACGATATGATCAGGACGATCCGCACGGTCCAGAAGCTTGGTCATCGTCGGAATGAAATCATCGGCAACGGTGCAGCAAATGCAGCCATTGTTGAGTTCGATCACGTCTTCCTCACGGCAGCTTTCAATACCGCAGCCTTTAAGAATTCCGCCATCGACGCCCAGATCGCCAAACTCATTGATGATGAGCGCGATACGCTTGCCATTGGCGTTTTCCAGCAGATTGCGGATCAACGTCGTTTTGCCGGAACCTAAGAAACCGGTGATTACCGTTGCTGGAATTTTCTGTCCCTGCATAAAATTAACCTTTCATTTTGAGCGGCAGACCTGCCGCCATGAAATAAACTTCATCCGCCACGGATGCTACGGCCTGATGCAAAAAACCGGCATGATCGCGAAACTCCCGCGCCATCCGATTTTCCGGCACAATGCCCAAGCCAACTTCGTTGGAAACGAAAACAACCGGACCTGAAAGCTGACGCAGCGCCGCTATCAGTGTCGCAGTTTCAGTAGCGATATTCTGCTCTGCCATCATCAGATTGGTGATCCAGAGCGTCAGGCAATCGACCAGCACGAAACGGTCATGCCCCACGTGTTTTTGAAGCGCTCCTACAAGATCGAGCGGCTCTTCCACCGTCTGCCATTCACTCCCGCGACGGTCGCGATGAATGGAAATACGGTTTTCCATTTCTGTGTCGAATGCGCGACCGGTAGCGAGATAAACTGGCTGAAGTCCTAAGTCCTCAACCAGCTTTTCTGCATAAGACGACTTACCAGAGCGGGCTCCGCCAAGAACGAACGTGATTTTTGCATTTTCATTTCGGGGCAGAGCCATGCCTATCAGCCTTCAATATCTGACTTCGCATAAGCCTGAATGAACCAGCCCAGCGCAAGACCAATGACGGCCCACATGAACAGATTTGTTGCAAGCGATGCGACAGCATATTGCGAGGCAAGCAGCGACGGAATTGGCGATGCAATATCTTCAGGGTGCGGCGCCCCATAAAGGTGTGGTGCGATAATAAGCACAAGTCCAAGGATCTTTGAGATAATCTCACCACGCAAAACCAGCAGATAAATGCCAACGCCGCTTAACACCACGGTCGAAATCCACCAAAGCTGACGCTGTGCCAGATCAGCGGCAGGCATCGCAGGCAGTTCCGGCGAAAGCCCCAGAGCTGGCAGGAATGCGACCGCAAAGAAACCGGCCACACCCCAGAAAATGCCGTTCTGCGGCGTAATACGACGGCCGAGCAACAGAGCAACACCACCTAAAAGCAAAGCAAAGCCTGCACCGGCTACGAGATTGGCAAGCAATGTATTGCCAAGACGACCAAAAGGTAGCTCAGCGCCTTCCTCTTCTTCACCTTCACTGGCCGCAACTGCGGCATGGTCGTGCGGTGCAGACGCTTCGGCTGCATCACCATGACTATGACCGCCACCAGCGTCTTCATAAGTTTCCGCTTGAATGATCAACGGCACGGTTTTAAAATACATAGCAGGCGTCACGAGAAGCCCTGCCAACAGGCCAGCAGCAAGCGTGGCCAGAAGATAACGGATCAACATTTTATTCCCTCAACAGCAATTATTCGCAGATGGCCGTCCACCATCAAGCGTTGCTCATTTCCTATTTCAAAAAGCTAATCGGCTTAGTGGCAGGGAAACCCATATGAATGACGGGTATCGTGCGCTGAATCGTGCAGCGTATCGGAATGGGCGAGACCCACGCCGTAAATCAGAAATGCACCAAGAAGCAGCGAAACGACCGCAGTCGCAAGACGCGTTGCGAGCGGCATAGCTAAAGTGTCGGGAACAGAATTTTGGGTACGCGCAGCCATGACAACCTCCGTGTAGGCAGCAGGGAAAACCTCCCATGGGGTGCGGACAAAATGCCCTTCACACTACAGGCAGGTCTCCTGGCTCACGGGTCGTAGGGTTTGAAGCGCCTTCCCAGAAACGCTTAGTTTCCAGTGGCTGCCGGTTATCCAGCTTGCCTCATCCCTCTCCGCTCTACAGTCGCGGGGTCGGCTGCGATAAAGACGCCCGGATTGGGTCCGTCCGTCGCATTCCCTTTTGGTATCGCCGGGATTCGTCCCGGCAAAACCTGTTGTGTAAATTGACACTAGGCTTTCGCCAATGCGGCGTCAATCGAGTGCGAATAACGCATCGATATTCAGACAGCGTTCTAAGCCGTCAGCCAGCTCATCAAGTGCCATTTCAATGCCAGCACGATAATTCTCGCCTGAACTGCTCACGCCGAGCGTTGCAAGAAAATGCCGACGGAACTCATCCGCACCAAAAACACCATGCAGGTAGGTGCCCATCACCCGACCGTTCGCCGAGACTGCCCCGTCATCGTGATCGCCGATCCGCGAGAATGAGCGGATAGCGTCGGGACCATATGTTCGCCCTATATGGATCTCGTATCCATCAAGTGCTGCATCATAGAGTTGCGAATGAGCATCGACATTGCGGACGATTTTTTCGGGCTCCATAATAGTCTCGACATCAAGTAGGCCCAAGCCATCGATCTCACGCACCTGCCCTTCAATGCCATGAGGATCACTGATGCGATTTCCGAGCATTTGAAACCCGCCGCATATCCCAAGGACATGCCCACCACGTCGCACATGCGCGTGCAAATCGCGCTCCCAACCATTGTCTCGGAAGGCAATCAAATCGGCGATTGTGGATTTGGTTCCCGGTATAACCACAAGACCAGCATCATGCGGCAAAGGCCGTCCGGGCGGAACCATCACAACTTCCACCTGATCTTCGGCCTTCAACGGATCGAGATCATCAAAATTTGCGATGCGCGGTAGCATTGGCACTGCTACTTTTAAGGCTTTGGCATCGCCGCGCGTAGCGCGTTCCAGAACAACCGAATCTTCCGCAGGCAATCGCGACACGGCTTTCAGCCAAGGCACAACACCGAATGATCGCCAGCCCGTGAAGCGGGTTATCGCCTCCAGCCCGTCATCGAACAGCGAAACATCGCCGCGAAACTTATTGATCAGGAAGCCACGCACCATAGCACGATCTTCATCGGACAAGATCGTGTGCGTGCCGACCAGTGAAGCAATCACCCCACCGCGATCAATATCTCCGACCAATACGACAGGAACATTAGCCTGTGTGGCAAAACCCATATTGGCGATATCGCCAGTGCGCAGATTGATTTCTGCAGGCGACCCGGCACCTTCGATCAACACCAGATCGGCGCCTTCACTGACAATATCAAAGGATTCCATCACCGCTGCCATCAGTTGCGGCTTCAACTGCTGATAGTATCGACCACGCGCCTCGCCACGCACTTTCCCCTGAACAACGACCTGACTGCCCATATCGGTTTGCGGTTTTAGCAAAACCGGATTCATATGCACCGATGATGGCACGCCACAAGCCAAAGCTTGAAGCCATTGCGCGCGCCCGATCTCGCCACCATCATCGCTAACGGCTGCATTATTAGACATATTTTGCGGCTTGAATGGACGAACTATTAGTCCGCGATTGCGTGCAACGCGACAAAGTCCGGCAACAAGAACACTTTTGCCGACATCTGAACCCGTCCCCTGAAACATGATTGCGCGTGTCATGCGAGCTTGCCTATCCCAACTTCATGTGACTGGCAATCGCCAGCGGTTGCGGCAACCTTATATGTAAAAATGCGCATCAGTTTATTACAAAAGTAAGCAACATTATTCCGATGGAGCGTTGGCAGCTACGCGCCATTGTGATCTAGTCTCATCAGGAGGCGCGGTGCTCATAGGGAGGAAACCATGGATACTGCCGACCAGAACCAGTTTGAACTCAATGAAGATCAACTCGCCATTCAAGATATGGCGCGTGGCTTCGCATCGGATTTTGTTGCGCCTTATGCCCTGCAATGGGATCACGACAAGCATTTTCCTATAGACGTCATTAAACAAACAGGACCGCTCGGTATGGGCGGTATTTATGTTCGCGAAGACGTTGGCGGATCCGCACTCAAACGGTCAGATGCCGTCCTTATTTTCGAGGCATTGGCCGAGGCTTGCCCAGCTTTTTCGGCGTTTATATCCATTCACAATATGGCAGCATGGATGATCGATACGTTTGGCGATGAAAGCCAGCGTCAGACATTTTTGCCTAAACTCGCGTCGATGGAATGGCTTGCCAGCTATTGCCTGACCGAACCCGGATCAGGCTCGGATGCCGCCGCACTTCGCACCCGCGCAGAGCGCGATGGCGACCATTATATACTCAACGGCACCAAGCAATTTATTTCCGGTGCGGGCGCCACCGATCTTTATGTAACAATGGTGCGTACCGGCGAGGACGGTCCGAAAGGAATTTCTACCATCGTTGTGCCTAAAGATGCGCCCGGCCTGTCGTTTGGCGCCAATGAGCACAAAATGGGCTGGAATATGCAGCCCACCCGAACAGTGATTTTCGACAATTGCCGCGTGCCAATTGCTAATCGCTTGGGAGAAGAAGGCGCTGGCTTTAAAATCGCAATGGCAGGTCTTGACGGTGGACGGCTGAATATTGCCGCCTGCTCGCTGGGTGGCGCACAATCTGCACTCAATAAAGCGCTTGAATATACGGGGCAGCGTAAAGCTTTCGGCAAGACAATCGATCAGTTTCAGGCTTTGCAGTTCCGTCTCGCAGATATGGAGACCGAGCTCTCGGCAGCAAGACAGCTTCTTTACACTGCTGCGAGCAAGCTTGACCGCAAAACGCATGATTCAGGCAAATGGTCGGCCATGGCCAAGCGTTTTGTGACAGATACCGGTTTTGACGTCACCAATGATGCGCTGCAGCTCTTGGGCGGCTATGGCTATCTTCATGATTACGGCATCGAGAAACTTGTCCGCGATCTGCGCGTTCACCAGATTCTTGAAGGCACTAATGAAATCATGCGCGTCATCATTGCCCGCCAACTGATCGGACGCTGATACATTTATAAAATGGGAGGAAACCATGGCCACTATCGCTTTTATCGGCCTCGGCAATATGGGCGGGCCAATGGCCGCCAATCTGGTGAAGGCCGGGCACAAGGTCATAGGCTTTGATCTGCTGCCTGCACATCTCGAAGAAGCGAAAGCCAACGGGCTTGAAATCGCGGCAAGTGCTGCAGAAGCTGCAAGCAATGTCGATGCGATAATTACCATGCTGCCTGCGGGCAAGCATGTTCTTTCTGTTTATGAGGACATCGCTCCTAAGGCTCGTAAAGACTCACTTTTCATTGATAGCTCAACCATTGATGTGGATTCGGCACGCAAAGCACACGAGATCGCGGCCCATCACGGTCACCTCTCAGTCGATGCGCCAGTCTCAGGCGGCACTGGGGGCGCGACAGCTGGCACCCTCACCTTTATGGCGGGTGGCAGCGATAATGCCTTTGTAAAGGCTGAACCACTTCTTCAGCCAATGGCTGGTAAGATCGTGCATTGCGGTGGTGATGGCGCAGGACAGGCTGCAAAAATTTGCAACAACATGATTCTCGGCATTTCGATGATCGGCGTGAGCGAAGCATTTGTGCTGGCAGAAAAACTCGGCCTGTCGCATCAGGCACTATTTGATGTGGCTTCCACTTCTTCTGGTCAATGCTGGTCGCTGACAACCTATTGCCCGGTGCCCGGCCCAGTGCCAACATCGCCTGCCAACCGTGATTACCAGCCCGGATTTGCAGCGGCACTCATGCACAAAGACCTCAAGCTTTCACAAGAAGCTGCAAAAAGTACAGGCGCAGCCACCCCATTGGGTGCTCATGCAGAGGAGATCTACGAACGCTTCGGTAATGATGGACATGGTGGAGAAGACTTTTCCGGAATCATCAATTTTTTACGTTCGGCAAAAGCGTAAAGTCAGTAATTTATTCTATAAATAGCAAAAAACTGACGTTGTTTAGATTTGCTTAAGTATCTGATAACTGTCCGGTAACGATGTTGCGCTAAAAAGGAGCCAGAGACGATTGAGTTCTTCTCTGGCTCCGGATTTGGTACTGCGTACCGGAGCTTCAGTCTCTTCCACCGCGTATTGTTTGGTGGAAGCGCCATGCGTATTTGGCAAGACCGTGCACCTGACGAGGCAGCGCGGTTTTTTGCCATTTTTTCCCGCTTATAAATTATACGTGATGATACTTTCAGTTTTTAGTTATAAGATTGAAATCAAGCCATAATCCTGTGACAGATATTTTATTGGAGCAGCGTTTCGCCAAGCGAAACAAACGAATGCGCCAATTATGAGCGAATTAAGCATCGTATTTTCTGAGTACGATCAAATCTTGGAATAGTAATTTGACCACCCTGAAAGCGACAACTGCGGAAAGCGCAGATAAATCCTTCTTTGGCTTCCCAATGGCAGTTGTCTTCGTAATTTGCTATTTTGCCTTTCAGGCTATCCTTGTGACATTCGTCTCTAACGGCGCAGGCTTGGACGACGCAGAGCAACTCGCTAATATCGGCTATCTCGACTGGGGATATGGCGGCTCACAGCCACCTCTTTATACTTGGATAACGAATATTGCAGCGTCCGTACTTGGCACATCAATGCTGACGCTTCAAATCGTCAAGTTCAGCATGCTCGCAAGCCTATTCTTAAGCGTATTTGGCGCAATGCGGCTTTTAGGCTTCTCGCGAACTGTCGCTTCGGCATCAATGCTGGGACTATTTCTCGTTCCGCAAATAGGCTGGGAATCTCAGCGAGCACTGACACATTCCATTGCCGGGACAGCAGGGTGCGGCTGGGCTTTTCTCACCTTCGCTTGGTATATGCGAGATAAAAGCATGTTAGCTGCAGTTGCGCTTGGCGTTACAATGGCTGCCGCCGTCCTGGGTAAATTTAATGCGTCTATATTTATATTAATGCTAATCGTTACCGGACTTTCAGTAACTGAATACAGAAAAGTGCTACTATCGAAGATAACTCTTCTAACGGTAGGTGCATTTGCAATCTGCTTTGCCCCAACTGCAAATTGGATGCTCGCGCATAAATCAAGTGTAGTTGCACGATCGGAAAAGCTTCAGATTGGTGCGTCTGGTAATCTGTTTTTTGATCGACTACACGGCGTTGGCAGCTTCATTGAAGCTACATTTCTTTTCTCCGTTCTGGTCATCAGTATAGCTTTTATCGTAGCGCGCATTCATTCTGCCAAGCGCACAGTACCAAGCCAACCGATTACGGTGGGTGAAACTTTCATGCGGCGTATTCTCATCGTGGGAATCTCAATCGTATTGCTTGGAGTAATCGTTGCGGGCGTCAGCAACATCAAAGATCGCTGGCTGCAACCTGTACTTTTTCTCACACCAGCAGTGATAGCCTGCTTATTTTCAGAATACCGTCGCCATTCACGCGCACTTTTACAGTTTTCAGCCGTTAGCATTGTCTTTGCGCTGATCGTACCGCCGGTACTTGCGTATTATCTCATCTATGGATCGGGCAATCCGCCATATGGTCAGCTGGATTACCAGAGTCTTTATCAGGAAATGCGTCACGATGGAGACTTCAAAACAATTCTGACTGACAATGCGCAAATCGCCGGAAATTTCAGAATCTTTGAACCATCCATTCAAGTGATCCATCCTGAAACACCAAATGGAGCGTTTAACGCTGAAAGACCTGCGCTTATAATGTGGTTTGGCGATGCATCACCGAATGAGCGCGTAACCAACCTCATAAATCAAGCAAAAATCACAATACCGGAGAACGGCGTAAACACGACAACCGTTATTTATCGAACGCGACCAGATAAACACCTCACGGTTAGTTATTTTCTGCAAAAGTAAAAAAGGTCCGGGGAAACCCGGACCTTTTTTATTTACTCAACTGTTTCTTGAACAGCATGTGCCGTGCTTTTTACGTCGCGCCCCACACCGCGAACCGTATTGGCACAGGAAGCTAGCGTGAAAGCGCAAAGTACAATAGCAACAGGAACGATACGAGATAGCTTCATAGGGGCTCTCCATTGAGGTCGCAGTGTAACGAGTAAACCTCCTAAAAAACCGGCCCGCCCTGCTCGGAATTCTGGTGGTGAAGCTGTTCTTACAGCTGTCATATTAGACATCTAGCGCAGCATTTTTTCTCGACAAGAGCGCGGCTCAACCACACGCAACTGCGACGCTGCCCCAACCTGAACGCAATGTTTCAAAGCGACCGCTGCGGCGATAAGATTCAAAGACATTGCGAAGATGATCCGCCACAACCTGAATATGCTGCCTTGCATCAGGACGAATGATCATTCCGAGCTGATAGCGTCCCAATTCCGGCAAGCCATGCTCAGGGCCAAGGGCGACAATGCCTTCACCAAGCAGCGTCTTACCAAAAGGCGCAATCGCAAGATCCGCTTGTATTGCCGCACGCTGCCCCGTTGAGTGCGAACTCATGTAGGCGATGCGATACTGCCTGCCCGAACTCTCGAGTGCTTCCAACGCATTGCCGCGCCATGCACAGCCCTCTTCCCATATTGAAAGCGGCAAAGGATCGCGACGATAGGCCGTTCCACATTTCGCACCCGCCCAGACGAGCTCCTCATCAAGCAAAACTTCAATGTCGCCTTTGCTTGGAACAGTATGAGAGAGGTTAACGAGTGTGACGTCCAAACGCCGCTCGTCCAGACGCTTACGCAGATTGGTGCTTTGATCAATCACCACATCAACCGTGACGCCCGGATGTGTCTCGGCAAATCGTTTCAACACCAGCGGCAGAACGCACTCACCAATATCATCAGGCGACCCCAGACGAACAACGCCAGTGATCGTGGGCGCCAGAAACTTCGCAACAGCTTCGCGGTTGAGAGCCAGCAACCGCCGTGCATAGCCGAGAAGCATCTCGCCATCGCTGGTCAATGTCACAGACCGCGCGTCGCGATCAAACACAACAACGCCTATTTGCTCTTCAAGCTTCTTGATTTGCATGGAGACGGCAGAAGGTGTGCGAAACACGACATTCGCGGCGGCAGAAAAACTGCCCGTGTCTGCGATAGCCGCAAATGTACGCAACACATCAATGTCGAGCATGGGCATTGGATGCTGAACCGGCGCTGTCATGTTGAACTCCATAGCTTTTCGCTAGTTCAATTTTTCTGATCTTATGGCTTTGTATATTTCGTTTGATTGAACGTCAAGATGGCCGCAAGCTTTGTGCATAGAGATCAAACACCTCCCAACACGTGATCTCAATTTTGTCTGGAGAACGAAAATGAGCATTCAATGTGAAGCACTACAAAACGAATGTGGGTCACGCTCGTCTTTGATCCCAAGCTGGCTCAAGGCAAGCTTAGCAACATTCAGCGCACTTTACTCCAACTGGAGATACCAGCGACGCGTTAAAAGGAGCCGCAGGGCACTGGAGGCTTTGCCGGAACACATTCTGCACGATATCGGCTGGCCTTGTGTTGATGATCGGCTGCCTGCTCCAACGCTAAAAGCCGAAAGACGTTAGTAATATTGCAAATTGAGGGCAGGATATTCCATGCCTTCAATTTAGCGACATCTAGGCACCAATTTACGGCAGGCATTTAGCCGCACTATTCAATCTGAACGTTCTATGTCTCAATATGTCTGTTCTGTTTGCGCCATAGCCACCCCCTTATAAAACAAGGCTATCGCAACAGGATGACCGGTCAAAAAACGACCGGATGACAAGACCGGTAAAATTCCGGTGTCATGACGGAGGCACAAGGCCTGAATTGCGTCGGGAACCGCAACAAGGCTTTTAAGAATGGGAACGGTCAGGCTATGATTGAAGCTTCATCGGTTAAGAGATCTATTGTTTTTTTTCTGGTGCCGGACTTTTCGATGATCGCATTTGCGACAGCGATTGAACCGCTGCGCATTGCCAATCGCATGCTGGGCTATGAAGCCTATCGCTGGCGGCTCACATCAAGTGATGGCAAGCCGGTCAAAGCATCGAACGGCGTGGAATGTGCGGTCAACGCTTCACTGGAAGACGAACGTCGTTTCCTTCAGCGTGAGCAACGCCCATCCATGGTGTTCGTTTGCTCAGGCGTTTACGTTGAAGAGTTCCGCAACAAGTCTGTCTTTGCCTGGCTGCGTGAGGAATATAACCGCGGCGTCGCGGTTGGCGGCCTTTGTACGGGCGCGCATATTCTAGCGGCCGCAGGTCTCCTCTCTGGTAAACGTTGCGCGATACACTGGGAAAACTTGCCAGGGTTCTCCGAAGCGTTTCCTAAAGCAGAGGTCTATGCCGACCTTTTTGAGGTGGACGGCAATATTTACACATGCGCTGGTGGCACAGCAGCACTCGACATGATGCTGAAACTGATTGGCGATGATTTCGATGACAATCTGGTCAACCGTATCTGCGAACAGGCACTCACCGACCGCGTCCGCAATCCGCATGATCGTCAGCGCTTACCATTGCGCGCACGTCTTGGCATTCAGAACTCAAAAATTCTGACCATCATCGAAATGATGGAAGCCAATCTTTCCGAGCCGGAAACTCTCATTGATGTCGCGCATAGTATTGGCTTGTCGCGCCGTCAGGTTGAGCGGCTGTTCCGGCAGGAAATGGGCCGCTCACCAGCCAGATATTATCTCGAAATCCGCCTTGATCGGGCGCGACATCTTCTGTTGCAATCCTCTATGCCGGTGGTGGAAGTGGCTGTTGCATGTGGCTTTGTTTCCGCGTCGCATTTTTCCAAGTGTTATCGCGAACTTTATGGTCGTTCACCGCAACAGGAACGAGCAGATCGTAAAATGCTTATAGCAGCCTGATCGTTTTAAAAGCCACGCTACAAAGCGTGGCTTTTTATTTTAAATCAGTGTGATAGCCACGCACCATGAATCAAACTTTCAATATCGCACGCCTATGAGAATCAACATAACAGCTCAATCAAATACACATTTAACTTCGGTCGCCGGACGCTCTGATTATGTCGTAGAATGACTATTGTTGGCTCACACCAATCACTATGATTCCATCAAATTATAAATGGGATCGCATAAAATGGCAGAGTTTCCTAAGAAGGCAAAAGTCGTCATTGTTGGACTTGGCGGCATCGTCGGTGCATCGGTCGTCCATCATCTGATTGAGCGCGGATGGGACGACATTGTCGGCATCGATAAATCCGGCATCCCGACCGATATCGGCTCCACAGCCCACGCTTCTGACTTCTGCTATGCCACCAGTCACGACTTCCTATCGTGTTGGACCACGCTTTACTCCATCGATTTCTACGAAAAGATGGGGCATTACGCCCGCGTCGGTGGCATCGAAGTAGCTCGCGTCGGTGACGATTCCCGTATGGAAGAGCTAAAACGCAAGGTCGCATCTGGCAAAGCCTTTGGCACTCGCGCTCGACTGATGGAGCCTTCCGAAGTCAAAGAGAAGTTCCCACTTATTGAAGAAAGCCTTATTCAAGGCGGTCTTTGGGATCCAGATGCAGGCCTTGTTATTCCACGTTCACAAACCGTTGCTGGCAAGTTGATCGATCAGGCGGAAGCTGCTGGCAAGCTGCAAAGCTTCGCCAATACTCCGGCCCAATCGCTTGTCATTGAAAACGGTCGCATTAAGGGCGTTGTCACGCATCGCGGCACAATTGAAGCGGATTATGTCGTTATTTGTGCCGGACTTTGGGGCCGTCTGATTGCAGAAATGGTTGGCGAAGACCTGCCCGTCATGCCGATCGACCATCCGCTGACCTTCTTCGGTCCCTATAATGAGTTTGCAGGCACCGGCAAGGAAATCGGCTGGCCGCTTCTGCGCGATCAGGGCAATTCGGCCTATATGCGTGACACGGGCGACCCAAAGACTGCCGAAGGCGGCCAGATCGAATGGGGCTATTACGAGGAAACCAATCCGCGCCTTTGCCACCCACGCGATTTGCTGGAAAAGCATGAAGCACGTCTATCACCATCGCAGCGCGATCTTGACATGGAACAGGTGCTCGAACCGCTCGAACGCGCCATTGAATTGACCCCTATCCTGGGCGAACTGGGCTACAATGAGAGCCATTCCTTCAACGGCTTCCTGCAGGTAACAACCGATGGCGGCCCATCGATGGGCGAAAGCCAAAAGGTGCGCGGCCTCTGGTACGCAGTTGCGATTTGGGTCAAGGATGGCCCGGGCATGGGCAAGCTTATCGCCGACTGGATGACCGATGGTCGGACATCAATTGATCATCACGCTATCGACTATTCGCGCTTTTATCCGCATCAAATGACGGAGCAGTTCATCTGGGATCGCTGCACCGAAACCGCGATGAAGGTCTATAATCCGGCAGTGCATCCGCGTGAGCCATTCTCCAAACGCCGCAATATTCGACGCTCGCCATTTTATGAGCGAGAGAAAGAACTTGGCGGCTACTTCATGGAGTTGGGCGGCTGGGAGCGTGCGCATGGCTATGCGGCTAATGAGTATCTGCTGGAAAAATATGGTGATCGCATTCCGGTCCGCGAAAACGAATGGGATAATCGCCATTTCTGGCGTGTCTCCAATGCCGAACATCTCGCACTAAGTGAAGATTGCGGCATCATCAATCTCTCGCATTTCGCAATGTATGACATTGAAGGCCCGGACCATGTCGACCTGATGGAATGGCTCTGTGCTGCGAAGATGGGCGGTGACGCCAATATCGGCAAAGGCATTTACACGCACTTTTTGGACAATGAAGGGATGGTGCGCGCCGATTTCACCGCAATCCGCATGGCCGACCGGATTCGTATGATCAACGGTGCAGATGCTGGTCCCCGCGATTTCCATTACATGCGCCGGGTGGCTGAGGATAAAGGCTTTGATGTCACCATCACCGATGTGACGGAAAAATACGTCACCATTGGCATTTGGGGACCGAATGCCCGCGATAGTCTTAAAAAGGTTGTCGAAGACCCGGATGGTCTTGATCTCGAAAACTTCGCCTTTGCCGCCATCAAGCCGATCCGTATTGCAGGTAAAGACGTTACTGCGTTCCGCATTTCCTATGTCGGCGAACAGGGCTGGGAACTGCACATGAAATACGAAGACGGTCTTGCCGTCTGGGATGCGCTGCGTTCGACGGGTGCCATTGCTGTTGGCGTTGAAACCTATGCCAATACACGCCGTATGGAAAAAAGTCTGCGTCTTCAGAATGCAGACCTGCTCACCGAATATAACCTGCTGGAAGCGGATCTCGCCCGCCCGAAGATCAAGGAAGCAGACTTTTGCGGCAAAGCAAAGCACCTCGAATATAAAGCTCGCGAACATCAACCAGCAATGCTTTGCACATTGGTTATGAGCGAGAACGTCGATTCCAAAGGCGTTGCACGTTATCCGGTCGGTATTTTGCCGGTGCTCGATCCTGAAACAGGTGAAACTCTTGTCGATGAACTCGGACGCCGCTCATTCACGTCGTCCATCGCCTATGGCCCAACCATCGGCAAAAATATCGCTCTTGCCTATCTGCCATGGTCCTATTGTCAGGAAGGGCGCAAGCTGAATGTGGAATATTTTGGCGAGACCTATCCGGTCGAAGTCGTATCGATTGGCTATAAACCGCTTTATGACCCGGAAAATCTTAAGCCGCGAAGCTGATGCATGTCGCGAAAAAAGCAAAGCCGGGGCAAAACCCCGGCTCTTCATTCAAAAACTATGCTTACTGAAAAGATGCCTTGCCGCCGGAAATGACAATCTTTTCATCGCCTTTCAGCGCTTCACGATCACCATTTGGAAAAGTCACGAAGCAACCACCATCACAGAATTCGACGGTCTCACCCGCAGCAATCAGCATCTCGCGCTTTGATGCGCCTTCGGTCACAACAATCGTCTGTTCAGCTGCATCGTTATTGGAAACACTCGCAGCATAGAGGCTTGGCACAGAAAAAGAGAGTGCAAGCACTGCGCCGAGTGCGACTTTGCCAGCAAAATGGACCTGAACTTTATTCATATCTTTTCGGCGTTACCGCCGCTCCCGCTACAAGCCGAAAATCGGCCCCACTCGTTTAAGCAGTCCCCTGCTCTCATTCTGTATTACTTATAAGACTTCAAAACTGAACCGCAACTGAACAGGCCGTTCATACCTTGTCATCATGTTCTGGCTTGTCTGCTTCCACAGCCTTTTCCTTTCGCGGCTTTGCAGCGCGGGGTACTTCCCTATTCATCAGGTCCGAAAGCTTTTCAATTTCCGGCATCCCTAGAACCAGATCCGTTGAAGAAGACGCCAGCTGAATGCCTTCCGCATGGAACCGCTCAACAATCTGGAACCGCAGCTCATTCTTGATACCACCGGTCGATGTAATATCTGCGACATGCGCATAGACATCAAATACGAGCAGTGAATCCGTCATGCTCTGCAGCGCAACAAATGGCTCCGGATTTTTCAAAATCGATGGATGACCGCGAATGATTTCCAGCAGCAAGCTGTGAACACGGCGCGGTTCATCGGTATAGGCGGCCTGCACGTTAATATCGATACGCCCCAGCTTATTCCGCAGCGTCCAGTTACCGACATTTCCGTTAATCAGCGTCGAGTTCGGAACGACAATCGATTGTTTCTGGAAGGTTTCAACTTCGGTCGCACGGACGCTGATCTTTTTGACAATACCGCTGACAGTTCCGGCTTCCACCCAATCTCCGACTTTGAACGGGCGCTCTGCCAGCAAAATAAGACCAGAGACAAAATTCTGGACGATATTCTGAAGACCAAAACCAATACCAAGCGAAAGACCACCAGCGATCAGCGCAAGACTGGATAGATTGAAGCCAGCGGCAGATACTGCAACCAATCCGGCGAGCACCAGCCCAACATAACCGATAACAGTGCGGATAGAATTGCGAACGCCTGAATCAACACGACCACGCGCAAGAACCTTGCTATCCAGCCAGTTTTGGAACCAATGCGTCAGCAAATAGACGATGATAAACAGGCCCACGCCAGTCAGAATTCCCATCAGCGATATGGAAATGCTGCCAACCTGGAAGCCTGTCATCAAATGATAGAACGTGTTTTTGAGTTCGACCCATTGGAAGCCGAACTGCATCAACACCAGCGGTATGCCGACTAAGGCAACTGCGAGATTGATAAGAATACCAACAACAAGCCCAAGCTGATCCAGCTTTGCTTCGTCAAAATGGAAGCGATCACGCATCACCCGGCCAATCGGACTGGACGCAAAGGCCTGTTCTTCAGAAATCGCACGTCCCGTCAAAAAGCCGAGATACATCGTCACGAGGAATGCGCCGGTAACAACGATCTGCTGCGCCATAAAGCGCGCAAGACCAATGAAGCCGAAGCAGGCTGCAACAATCGGGATAAGACCAAGCAGAATGAGAAATACACGGAAGGCTTTCGGCCAAGGGCGAACTGCCTCTCCAACATTTCTCTCAATTGGTTTGACAAGCGCTATTATGAGGATGAGAACGCCAATCACAACAGTCGACAACAGGCTTTTGGCCATTGTCAAAGACAGTGGTGAGGACAAAACCTGATTGACCTTACTGAAGAACGAATCCAACCCGTTAATCAGCGCCATACCTGTAATCAGCCAAACCAGCGCCCTGCCCGGACGCGGTGCAATAGGCACTAATCGCCAAGCGGGCGTGTAAGGACTGATACAGGCAAAGGCCAACCGGCTGATAAAGAAGACAATGCCGAGGACAATAAAGAGCGATTGCAGCAGCGTCCCAATGTCCGGCCTAAGCACATTAAAGTAATCAAGGCAGAAATAGGTCGTGGCGAGAAAAACAGCGACTGCGCCCGAAGGGATCGCGGTAGACCAGAAGGCAACCGACAAACGGCTGAGATAGGAAGGCGCGTCGTTGGTGACATCACGCTCGTAAAGCGATCCCAGAACCCGCCGCGCGCCGAGCTGAATAACCAACGCGGCAATAACGGCAAAGAAAGCTGCAGCCAGAAATGAGTTCAGCTTGAAGGTGAAAACGAAACGCCACCATGATTTCACGATGCTCCACAGTGAAACCATCTGATTGCCAGCGGCGGCAGTCACCTCTGAACCAAGCGTCAGATCAAGGTTCACACGCTGAGACAATGTCTGCGCGAAGAGGTCACGGCGCATATTGCCAATTTTTGCCGACATCTGATTGACGGCAAGTGATGCATCTTCTGTTTCGCCAATAACCGCATTGATTTCGGCTTTTTCAGCGATTAACCGCGCGCGCTCTTCAGCAACAATTGCTGGCTCCGCTGCCTGATCACCAGAAGGCGCCGCGCCCAACTGTTCAAGTCGGGTATTGATTTCCGTCAGTCGCGGACGAAACGCAACGCCAGCATCGAGCAGCTTCTTGGAAAGACCATCGAGCTGCAACTTGAAATTCGCTAGGGATTCATCGTTCGTTACAGATTTCTGCAACTGATCACTGATCGTTTTCGTCTGCTGCTTAAGATCGTTGATAACTGGCTTCTGCTGTTGCACGACGCCTGAGACAGGTGCGCTATTTTCAACAACAGCTTTTTCTTCTGGAACAGACTGCTCAGCGGCCACTGGAGCCTGCGGCTTCGACACTTTCGGATCTTGCGCATTCGAGTGACCAATCGCGCCAAGCGAAAAAGCCAAAGTTGTCATTGCAAATGCAACTGCGCGGAACGTCGATAAATATGTCAATTTCAACTCTGCCGGTTTCTCGATCTGCTTTTGAACATAAAGCGCATGATAACAGAAGCAATACTATGGCGAACTCGATACCAAAATGGGCTTTTGATTTTATTCAGTGATTTCAATGCATGACCAGCTCCATACAGAAAACGATTCCCTTTTTTGAATCGATGCTGTAGGTGTCATCGCTAAGCCCCGGTAAAAATACGATGTTTTTGAATCGGGCATTGCATAAAATCGAATAAACAGAACGGTTTAGCTATAGGCAAAATCATTCTGAAACTGGCTTATTTCTACGGAAAGACTGTCGAAGAAAGTTCGGGCGTTTTGATTAAAGGCATGAACAACGCAGATCAGCGCACTGATCGTTATCATCAGCATGGTTTCATGCTGGTTGTGACGTGCGTTCTGTCGTTCGCCGCCTTTCTGTTCGCGATTGACCTTTCTGCACTTGGCGGCGAAGTGAACCGTTCGCTCCCCGGAAAAATGGCTGCGCAGCAGGTCGATAACGCACCTGCACTTCCCCCCCGTCAGCAATCCACACCGGCAACCCAGCCGATGCGTGCTGTCCTGACAGATGCGATTGCAGCTAAAATCAAGGCAGCTTATCCTCACGGGAATGGCGATGGGATCGCAACTCTCGCCAGCGAGATTGTCGTTTACGATGGGCAACCTGTCGAAACCGCCACAAGCCCACATTTTTTGCGGCTTTCGCAAAGCAGTTTTGTTTCTGCACGCGCACCGCCAGCGATGGCGTGAAACCTTCTTTTAAAGGCGGCTTCGGCCAACCCTGAATCAATTACGAAAAAATGTGCGATAAGCGTTTGTTTTTATTGCAAACTTATAAGCACTCAATAGCCGGAATTTCAACTCATGCGTACTTCTAAATGGGTCGCTGTGCTTTATGGACTGATCGTTCTGATCGGTATCATCATTGCCTTGCCCAATTTCTTTACAAAAACGCAACTCGAAGCAATGCCTTCGTGGTTCCCAAAACGACAGGTTACACTAGGTCTTGATCTGAGTGGCGGCTCCTACCTCGTTCTCGAAGTGGATGCAACGAGCCTCAAGAGTGACCGTATGCGCGCGCTGCTTGATGATGCGCGTGGAAAACTGCGTGCTGAACGCATTCAGCCTCAGTCTATCCGAGCAGTTGGCGACTCCGTTATTGTAACGATCCCGGATGCCGATCAGCGCGCGAAAGCCGATACAGCGCTTAAAACCCTGATCTCTCAGGTTAACACGACTGGCTTCGGCACGGCGATCAACGACATTGATGTAACCAGCAGTGACAATCAGATTCGTCTGACGCTGACACAAGCTGGCTTTACATACCGCCTTGATGCAGCCCTTCAACAGAGCCTTGAAATCATTCGTCAGCGCGTTGATCAGGTCGGTGTTGCCGAACCATCAATCCAGCGTGTTGGCTCTGACCGCATCGTTGTTCAGCTTCCAGGTCTTCAAGACCCAGCACATCTTCGCCAGCTTCTGGGCAGCACCGCGAAGATGAGCTTCCACATGGTAGCTGATGCCAATCCAAATGACGCACCGCCTCCGGGTGTCAGCATCCTGCCGGATTCTAAAGATCCAAACATCAAATATCCGGTTGAAGATCAGATTGCTCTTTCGGGTGAACGCCTGACCGATGCGCGTGCAGGATTTGATCAGCGCACCAATGAGCCAATCGTTTCGTTCCGTTTCGATAGCCTTGGTGCACGTCAGTTTGCAGATATTACGACCAAAAATACAGGCCGTCCCTTCGCTATCGTCCTCGACGGCAAAGTGCTGACCGCGCCACGTATCAATGAACCGATTACAGGCGGTTCTGGCCAGATCACCGGCAGCTTTACAGTTCAGGACAGTGTTGTACTTTCTGCACTGCTCCGCGCTGGTGCCTTGCCTGCTCCGCTGACCGTGATTGAAGAACGTACTGTTGGACCTGACCTTGGCGGCGACGCTATTAAGATGGGTCTGGTCACCGGTATTGCAGGGTTTATCCTCGTCGCGGTCTTTATCCAGCTACTTTATGGCGTTTGGGGTCTTATTGCCAACGTAGCGCTTCTGCTACATACCGTCCTCACCTTCTCAGCCCTCAGTCTTATCGGAGCAACACTGACATTGCCCGGTATTGCAGGTATTATTCTGGGTATTGGTATCGCGGTTGACGCGAATATTCTGATCAACGAACGTATTCGAGAAGAAACCCGCAAAGGCCTTGGCGCTATGGCAGCGCTCGATAAAGGCTTCCATGCAGCCTTTGCAACCATTGTTGACTCGAACGTCACCTCGCTGATTTCGACTCTTCTTCTCTTCATGTTCGGCACTGGCCCTGTACGCGGCTTTGCTGTCGCCATGATGCTCGGTATCGTCATTTCGATGTTTACTGACGTAACACTCGTTCGCATGGCGATGGCTTGGTATGTCCGCACGCGTAAGCTCAAGGTGCTTATCATCAAGCCTTTCATGAAGATCGCACCGGAAAATCCAAACTTCCGCTTCATGAATGCACGCTTCCTTGGTATTGCCGTGTCCATCGTGCTGTCGCTTGCTTCGATTGGCCTGTTCTTCAAGCCGGGCCTGAATTACGGCATCGACTTCAAGGGCGGTATTCAGGCAGAAGTCACCACGTCACAGCCAGCCGATCTCGCGCAATTGCGTGAAAAGCTTGGCGCTCTTGGACTTGGTGAAGTCGCTCTTCAGTCCGCTGGCGGTCCAAATGATGTTCTGATCCGCATTCAGCGTCAGGATGGTGGCGAAGAAGCGCAAACCGTTGCCGTTAACAAGATGCGTGAATCGATTGCCGCAATCGACGCTGGCGCAAAGATCGAACGTGTTGAAGTCGTTGGACCAAAAGTCTCGGGCGAACTCGCGCGCTCTGGCTTCATCGCCGTCGTACTTTCAGCACTTGGTATGCTCATCTATCTTTGGTGGCGATTTGAGTGGTTCTTCGCGGTTGGCGCGATCATCACACTCATTCTCGATACCACCAAGATGGTTGGTTTCTTCGCGCTGCTACAGCTCGACTTCAACCTGACGGCCATTGCAGCACTTCTGACCGCTATCGGTTACTCGGTAAACGATAAGGTCGTGGTTTATGACCGCATGCGCGAAAACATGCGTCTTTATAAATCAAAGCCGCTGCGTGAGATCGTGGATATGAGTATCAATCAGGTTCTTATCCGCTGTATCTACACCTCTGTGACGACGTTCCTCTGCTTGCTGCCAATGGCAATCTGGGGCGGAAGTGCTGTGCATAATTTTGCCGTGCCAATGCTGTTCGGTATCTTTATCGCAACAACCTCGTCGATCTTCATTGCAGCACCGATCCTGCTTCTGCTTGGCAACTGGTGGCAGCACCGTCAGGAAGCACATCAGGCTGTTCTTGAAAACGGCACTTCAACACAGAAGTAAACTCATTGCCGGGCATGGTTTTCGCCATGCCCGGCTTCTTCCATAAAACTTTGCATGATTGAAATCGGGAAGGCCCCGCTATGCCCCATGACACGCCTCTGATTGCGACAATCGTCATCGGTCTGTGTCTGGCATTCATCTTCGGCACTATCGCCACCCGACTAAAAATCTCTCCTCTCGTTGGCTATCTTCTCGCAGGCGTCATTGCTGGCCCGCATACACCGGGTTTCGTTGCTGATCAGGACCTGATCCTGCAGCTGGCCGAAATCGGTGTTATTCTGCTGATGTTCGGCGTCGGCCTGCACTTCTCTCTCAAAGACCTTCTTTCCGTTAAAGCTATCGCCGTTCCCGGCGCGCTGGCGCAGATTGCGACAGCTGCAGCACTCGGCACCGCGCTTGGCTTAGCGCTCGGCTGGGATGTAAAAGCCGGTCTGGTTTTTGGTCTCGCACTTTCAACGGCAAGTACCGTCGTCCTCCTGCGCGCAATGCAGGATATGCGCCTCATCGATACAGAGCGCGGTCGCATTGCGATCGGCTGGCTGATTGTGGAAGATCTCGCCATGGTCATGGCGCTGGTGCTTCTGCCAGCCCTTGCAAGTATTGGCAGTGAAGCTGGTCATGCCGCGACAAGCGACCCCATCGCTCAATGGCTGGGCCTTGGCATTGGCGGCATTATTCTGCTGACGATTGCCAAAGTTGTCGTCTTCATAGCGCTCATGCTGGTTGTGGGACGCAAAGTGATCCCATGGCTTTTGAACGTCATCGTTCAAACCGGCTCGCGCGAATTGTTCCGCTTAGGCGTTTTGGCGATTGCACTCGGCGTCGCCTTTGGCGCAGCGCATCTGTTTGGCGTATCCTTCGCGCTCGGTGCGTTCTTCGCTGGCATGGTGATGAGTGAATCTGAACTCAGCCATCGCGCAGCAGAAGAATCTCTGCCACTACGCGATGCTTTCGCAGTGCTCTTCTTCATATCCGTGGGCATGTTGTTTGATCCGATGAGCCTCATCAGTGATCCCCTGCCCCTCATTGCAACGCTTGCCATCATACTCGTGGGCAAGTCGGTTGCCGCATTCTTTATCGTTCGCGCATTCAAACGTCCTGTCGGAACAGCGCTCACCATTTCCGCAAGCCTAGCGCAGATAGGCGAATTTTCGTTCATTCTTGCAGGGCTCGGCGTTGGGCTTAATCTTCTGCCACCAGAGGGACGCGACCTGATCCTTGCTGGCGCTATCCTGTCGATCTTCCTCAATCCAGTTATGTTCATTGTAGCAGAACGTCTGCGACCACGGATCGAAAAACGCCTCGGCATTCAGCCATCCGATAGCGATAGCACGGAGGCAGACGTCAGGATTTCTGAACCTGCACGACTACCGCAAAGCAAGCTCAGGGATCATACGGTGATTGTCGGATATGGTCAGATTGGCCGTCGCGTGGCAGCAAGTCTTCAGGAAAATCACATTCCGTTCCTTGTTGTCGAAGATTCGCCAAAGATTTATTTCAGATTGAAAGAAATCGGCATTGAAGCTATTGCGGGCAATGGCTCGGATGCTGAAATATGGGATACGGCGAATCCATCTTTTGCCCAAAATGTTGTGATTGCAATTCCGAACGCTTTTGAGGCAGGACGCATCACAAGTCTTGCAAGGCAGGCGAATCCAAATGTGCGTATTGTTGTGCGTGCCTGTTCGCAAGCTGAAGCTCAATATCTGCACGATCTCGGTGCAGACTCTGTCATTCTCGGCGAAGCAGAAATCGCCGCAGCAATGGAAAAGGCGATAAACAAGGAAGAACGGATTACGAGCGTTTCCACGATACACGCAAAGTCCGGGGCGGATGTCAAAGGGGAATTTAATGCGAATTGAACGTGCGGTGGCCAGTTAATGAAGTTCAAGGATTATATCTGGCCAATCATTGGCCTTTGTGCAGTCGCTATATCTGTTTGGCTTCTTTATCGGGAACTGCGTAGCATTTCTCTCGACGACGTTCTGGATAGTCTTTACGCAATTCGCGCGCATCACTGGCTTCTGTCTGCAGCAGCTGCCCTTCTCGCTTATAGCTCGCTCGCTGGATATGATCGCATCGCACTTCTTCACCTGCGTCGCAAAATATCCTGGCTCTTCATCGCCCTTTGCTCGTTCACAACCTACGCCTTGTCGCACAATATCGGCGCATCGGTCGTATCGGGTGCTGTGGTTCGTTACCGCGCCTATTCCTCACAGGGCATGCCGGGCAGTGAAATCGCTGTCCTGATTGCCTTCTGCTCCTTCACATTCATTCTGGGCGTGATCATCACTTCTAGTATCGTTCTGCTACTGGAGCCGCATATTCTGATGCGCTTCAATGAAGAACTGACACCGACCATTTCGATCATTATCGCGTTGGTTATGCTGGCGTTTGTCTTGCTTTATGTCTTTGGCAGCTGGCTACAGCTTCGACCTTTGCAGATCGGCAAGTTTCGTCTGGAATATCCGCGTCTGCCTGTGGTCACACAGCAGCTTATCGTCGCTCCACTGGAGCTAATTGGTGCGGCTGGAATTATCTATTTCGCACTCCCGGAAGCCGGAAATCCGGGCTTCCTGATCATTCTTGGCATCTTTCTGGTATCATTCTCAGCCGCGCTTATTTCACACGCGCCGGGCGGCCTCGGTGTACTTGAACTCGTGTTCCTCACTGGCTTGCCGGATATGAACCCAGCCGATGTTCTGGCGGCTCTCATCGTTTTCCGTCTGCTCTATCTTCTCATTCCATTTGCAATGTCGTTGATTGTCGTACTCGTTTTCGAAAAATCGCAATTCGTGCTTCGCTGGAACGATAAGCAAAAGAAATAGGATTGCAGAGGTGGGATTATTTTTTACACTCCCGCCTCTAATTGAATTTATTTTCCTTAAAATGATATGAAATAGCCCTTATCTTGGAAATTGCTTCGCATAACCTCCCAATGCAGAGCAAAAACAGCCTCCCAAGGCATTTTCCAAGAGGAACTAACGCATGCCTGCGACATTGATCATCCCCGGTTATAAGGGATCGGAAGCAGGCCACTGGCAGCGCCAATGGTTGCATGACGATCCGTCAGCAGTGCTCGTCGAACAAGACGACTGGCACTATCCGGTGCTATCCGACTGGATGCACGCGCTTGAAGCCAAACTCGCCGAAAATCCCGGTGCAGTTCTGGTTGCCCATAGTCTTGGTTGTATTCTTGTTTCGCATCTCCCAAGCCGTCCAGCTGCGGCACACGTTGCTGGCGCGCTTCTGGTCGCTCCGGCAGACGTTGAAACCATGTCGCGCCGCGACAGTCGTTTTGCGAGCTTCGCACCTTTACCACGTCATGAACTGGCGTTTCCGTCGATTGTCGTCGCCAGCCGCGATGACGAATATATGAGCTTCGCCAAGGCCGAAGCTATCGCCAATGTCTGGGGTTCTGGCTTTGTTGATATTGGCCATGCTGGACATATCAATGTGGCCAGTGGCTTCACGCATTGGCCGGAAGGCGTGATCCTCGCCTCGTCGCTACAAAGAGAACCAATAACACACACGCTCTCCCAAGCAGCGTGACCGCGAACCGCCCGCTTTCTTGAAGCCGGGCGGTTTCATTTTTCATAAGCGCATCTTCGCCGAAAACCGCTTAACACTTTTCGGGATGCGCTTTAGCTATGCTGTTTGCGCTCAAGCCAGATTTTTAAGACCAGTGTCAAAAGCGCAATGCCAGCCAAAGTCGAAGCGGCAGCAAATGCGCCTGCTACGTTATAATCATTAAACAGCAGCTCGACCTGCAAAGGCAGCGTATTGGTTTTTCCACGAATAGCGCCCGATACGACAGATACAGCTCCAAACTCACCCATCACACGCGCATTACAAAGCACAGCACCGTAAAGCAGCGCCCATTTGATGTTTGGCAGTGTGACATAGAAAAACGTCTGCCAGGCATTCGCTCCAAGCGTCAGAGCAGCCTCTTCCTCATCGCTGCCCTGCACTTCCATCAGCGGAATAAGCTCGCGCGCGACAAAGGGTGATGTCACGAACAGACTCACCAGAAAGATCGCCGGAACCGTGAACATGATCTTGATGTCATAACTCTCAAGCAACGGGCCGAGCAGTCCCTGAGAGCCATATAAGAAGAGATAGGTAACACCCGCTACAATCGGTGACACCGAGAATGGAATTTCGACAAAGGTAATCAGAAGCCTGCGTCCCGGAAAACGAAACTTCGTAACAAGCCATGCCACACAAACGCCGAAGGCCATATTGATTGGCACAACGACAATCGCCGTCATGATCGTGAGCCAGACCGCATGCAGAGTATCGGGCTTCAGGATTTCGCTGAAGAAGACACCGACGCCTTTGCTGAACGCATAGGAGAAGATAATTGCCAGCGGCGCGCCAATACAGATCGCGGAAAGAATAGCTGCAAGGCCAATCAGCAGATTACGGACGGGACCGGGCGCATTGCGCGCCTGAACACTAGCGCTCTGCATAACGAAGCTGCCTTGCCTGAATAAGATTGGTCACAAGAAGCATGAAGAAAGCCATCAACAGCATGACAAAAGCCAAAGCAGCCGCTGCCGGATAATCATATTCATCGAGCCGGATGAAGACCAAAAGCGAGGTCACTTCCGTTTCAAAAGGCAGATTGCCGGAAATGAAAACAATCGAGCCAAACTCGCCAAGACTACGTGCGAAAGATAGCGAAGCACCCGCAAGGAATGCTGGAAAGATCGTCGGCCAGATGATGTGCGAGAAAATCTGCCACGGCTTTGCACCAAGGCTGCGTGCAGCCTCTTCAACATCAGCGCTCATATCTTCCAACACCGGCTGCACCGTGCGAATGACAAAGGGAATGCTGGTGAAAAACATCGCAACCATGATGCCGATAGGTGCATAGGCAACCTTGATACCAATCGGCTCAAGATATCTTCCAAACCAGCCATTGGGCGCAAACAGCGTCACCAGTGCCAGACCCGCAATTGCTGTCGGCAGTGCAAATGGCAAATCAACAGCGGCATCGATCAGCCGCTTGCCCGGAAACTGATAACGCGACAAAACCCATGCCAACAGCAAACCAAACAGACCATTGAAGACGGTAGCTACCGCTGCTGCACTAATCGTAATGCGAAATGTTGCCAAAGCGCGTTCTGAGGTGACGATACGCCAAAAATCACTCCAGCCAAGGCTTGCAGTTTTCAGGATCATTGCCAGTAGCGGCAAGGCAACAATCACCGCCAGATAAAGCAAAGTGCAGCCGAGGGTCAGCCCGAACCCCGGCAGCACCGAATTGCGTTTCATGCTCAGAAGCGACACGAGAGCATTTCCAATATAGTTTGAGGCATTTGAAATGCTCTATCTAGTTTTACGCGCATCTTACTCCGAAAACCGTTTCACACTTTTCGGGATGCACTTTAGATTTTCCAAAAGAAAGGCGGGGATCGAATGTCCCCGCCGGGTAGTTTTGTTTACTTAGCAGTGAACAGCTTATCAAGCACGCCACCTTCGGCGAAATGATCTTTCTGCACCTTGTCCCAACCACCAAAAGCATCTTCAACAGTCACAAGACGAACATCAGGATAGATATCCTTGTGCTTCGCAATCACATCCTTGTCGTGAACACGGTTGAAATTCTGCGCGAGAATTTCCTGACCTTCCGGCGAATAAAGATAATCCAGATAAGCTTCAGCAATCTTGCGCGAACCACGCTTGTCGACGACCTTATCAACAACCGTTACCGGAAACTCCGCGAGCAAGCTCACTTCAGGAACCACGACATCATATTTGTCGGCGCCAAGAACCTTTTCAGTTCCACGGGTTTCCGCTTCAAACGTCACAAGAACATCACCGATGCCGCGTTCAGCAAAGGTTGTCGTTGCACCACGACCGCCGGTGTCAAACACTGGAACGTTCTTGAAAATCTTGCCGATAAATTCGTGAACCTTGTCCTGGTCGCCCTTGAAGGCTTCATTCGCGTAGGCAGTCGCTGCAAGATAAGTATAGCGTGCATTGCCCGAAGTCTTAGGGTTCGGGAACACAACCTTCACGTCTTCACGCGCCAAATCGTCCCAATTCTTGATGCCCTTTGGATTGCCTTCACGCACAAGGAAAGCCGGGAACGAATAATATGGCGATGAATTATTCGGCAAACGCTTCTGCCAGTCAGCCGGGATCAGATCACCCTTGTCATGCAGAACCTGAACATCTGTTACCTGATTGAAGGTTACAACATCAGCTTCCAAGCCTTCGAGGATAGAACGGGCCTGCTTGGAGGAACCGGCATGAGACTGATTGACGGTGAGGTCTTCGCCGTTCTTAGCTTTCCAATCAGCGACGAATGCCTTGTTGACCTGCTCGTAAAGCTCACGCGCAATGTCGTAGGAAACGTTGAGAATTTCTGTCGGCTGCTGCGCCTGCACTGGGACCGCGCCCAAACCAAGAGCCACCGCCGCATATAGAATAATTTTCTTCATAGATCGCACCCTTCTCACTTTGCTTGCGCAAAGCGCCCATAAATCGACTTTCATTGGGAAACAAATCTACAGAGAGATAGACAAGAATCAATCTAAATCATTGATTTAAATATATAAACTACTTTCAGAACCATTCTTGGAAACCCCGCCTAACAGCAAAATCCGCTGGAGAATAATTTTCCAAAGAGTCTTTAAAACGCGCAACAAAAACAAGAAAGCCGGAAGCTTTTGCTTCCGGCTTTCGAAACTTTTCCCGGCTATTAATACCTACCAGAACCCGCGATGCTGCCAGCACCAGAGAAAATTTTGCTCGCCGCGTTCAACACGATTACGGCGTCGCCGCGCAATTTCCTCGGCATTCAGCTTCATACCGCGCCATGGCTGCTCCAAAGAAGCCATGACTGCCTGTACGCCGCTTTTCAGGCTTTTAGTCAGCAATAGAAATTTGCGGTTCATAAGAGCCTCCTATTCGCACATCTTTTCAAAGCCGTGTTTTCGCCACAACATTGAACGATGTGTTAATTTTGAAGGCTTCGCTCAGAAAGTCAATATCCCACTTATTCTATAGGAATTAACAGGGTGAAATATTTTGCGAGCAACCGTTCAGTTGCTCGCAAAATTATTCCATTTTACACCTCGTAATCGTCAACCGGCCGAATATGAACCTTTTCGACGTGGCGACCGTTCATCGAATGGATCGTAAACTCGTACCCATCAGCAATGAAGCTCTCGCCACCCAGCGGCAAGTGCCCGAGGTGCCAAATGACATAACCGGCAAGCGTCGTGTAACGATCACTGTCATCCACGAGATCGCGTTGAAGGATGCTGCTCATACGACGAATGTCGGTGAAGCCATCAACCAGATAGCCGCCCTTTCCATCTGATTCTGCGACAGATGCTTCTTCGTCTTCGTCCGGAAATTCACCGGCAATGGCTTCAAGCACGTCCGTCGGGGTAACCACACCTTCAAACGAGCCATGCTCATCAATCACGACAGCAAGCTGTACTGGTGAAACACGCAACTGCTCCATGACACGCAGGACATTCGCATTTTCATGAACCACGAGCGGCTGCTTGACCACTTTGTCCCAGTCAATTGGCTTCTTATCGCTCATATCAAGCAACAAGTCTTTGACCAGCGCCACACCAACAAATTCATCAACCTGACGGCGCGCCACAACGACACGCGAATGCGAGAGCTCCCGAATTGCCTGATGCAATTCCGCTTCGTCTTCATCGAGATCAAGCCATTCGATCTCATTGCGCGGCGACATGATGGTGCGCACAGGGCGATCTGCAAGATCGAGAACGCCACGGATCATCTCTTTTTCTTCTGGAAGGAAGATGTCGTTGGATGCCGTCTGCTGCGCAATCACGTCAACTGTATCGGAGAGCGGATTGTCGTCGCGCTGACCTCCGAGGAGCCGCAAGACGGCTCCTGCGGTGCGCTCACGCAGATCGTTGGTTGTCACCAGCTTCTCACGATTCTTACGCGCCATCTGGTTGGCAGCCTCGATCAATACCGAGAAGCCGATCGCGGCATAGAGATAGCCCTTCGGAATGTGGAAGCCAAAACCTTCGACAACCAGACTGAAGCCGATCATCATCAGGAAGCCAAGGCAGAGAATAACAACCGTTGGATGCTTATTCACAAAGTCCATCAGCGGACGCGATGCAAGCATCATAACGCCAACAGCAATGATAACTGCGATCATCATCACAGGAAGATGCTGCACCATGCCAACAGCTGTAATCACACTGTCGAGCGAGAATACCGCATCAAGAACAACGATCTGAACAATAACCTGCCAGAAAACAGCATGAACAACGCGCGAGTTCTTTGGGCCATGGGCGCCTTCAAGGCGCTCATGCAACTCCATTGTACCCTTTGCGAGCAAGAACAGACCACCGACCAGCATGATAAGGTCGCGACCAGAGAACGATATCTCCATGACGCTAATCAGCGGTTCGCGCAGCGTCACGATCCATGAGATCGACGCCAACAGCGCAAGGCGCATGACCAAGGCCAGTGTAAGACCAATTATACGCGCGCGATTACGCTGATGCGGCGGAAGTTTATCGGCGAGAATTGCGATAAAAACGAGATTGTCGATGCCGAGAACGATCTCAAGCACCACCAATGTTACCAGACCTATCCAGGCATTGGGGTCGGCAATCCAGTCCATGGACCAATCCATGATGTGTCGGCTCCTATAAAATCAAAAAGAAGAAGAAACAGTAAAAACGCCGCATGCGTTTTCTTCCCGAACCGTAGAAACACGGATCGGCGAGAAGAAATTGCAAACGGCGTGAGTAAGCTCAAAGCCTTTTAAGTCCGACGCTCCCTGAAAGGGAGCGGGACTTCGTGAAGACGGGTCGTCAGAACTGTCGTCGGGCATAAAGCGCGATGAACCTTTATAAAAGACACAAAGGGAGCGGCTTGCTCACCCTCAAATGCCATGTTGTTAAATAAGCAAAAGATTGCTGCATTATGCAGACGCGCGGCTCACGCGCAAGACCATATGCTATTCTGCTGGAGAAACATGAACGCCGCGCTTACGCTCACGACGCGGACGGCCCTTGAAAAAGCGCATACCAACCAAGGTTGCAACAATCGTCACAAGAGTGATTCCGACGACGGCCCAGAACATGTGATCGCCATCCATCTTGGCAAAAACACCGATTCCACGACCAGCGAGCCAGCCCGGCAGAAACATAACGGGTGCCCAGACCATAGCAGAAAGAACGTTTGCCGTCTGGAATCGCCTCTGATCCATCGACATCATGCCTGCAACCATCGGCACCGTGCAGCGCACCGGACCAAAGAAGCGTCCGAGGAAGACAGCCGAAAAACCATAACGGCGAAACAGCAAGCGTGCGCGCGCGATTCCCGTGCGGTGTTTGTTGAGCGGCCATTTGTGAATAATGCTGCGACCAAGCCACCAGCCAAGCAAATAGGAAACGATATCACCGATAACGGCACCGATAATCGCACCAATGATAATTGGCCATGGCTCAACGATACCAGCACCAACAAGGCCACCAATCGCGAGCATGATCGGCGTCGCTGGAATAAGCATACCAATAATAGCGAGGGACTCGCCGAAGGCGATTACGCCCACGATAGGAGCGGCCCATGCCCGATGATCGGAGATGAACTGTCCGAGGTCGCTGATTATGCTTTCCATTCCGTCCTCAAAATGCCGCGAACCGGATTATGAAAACGCATCCCAACACGGGTTGCGGCTTCGGGTTTTCTTAAACGAGGACAATCCGGTGCGTGAACCCCTCGCCTGCCTGCGCGTAACAAACGCTTGCAGCATCTTCTCAATGGCAAAAATCATATTCGCCTATCAAGTCTTTTATATGCCGAAGCATCTCAGACAAGCATCAAAAATTGATGACATGACTGCGACATTTGCGGCGCGCTCATGAAAAGCCGAAAGCGATCCTCATCACGATACACAAAAGCATGTGATTTGAGCTCCATGCATATGGAAATTCAGGCGCTTCGTTGCAACCACACACTGAAAAAATGTTTCAAAAACAGAATCATGAACAAATTGATTCCTTGGATTCGGTATCAAAGCAGCAATCACAAGGCGCAGATCACAGATATGCCCGATATACGCGTAAATGGTAATTTAGAAAAACCCAGCATTTCTGGGCCTTTTGAAATTCATTCAACTTTTTTTCGTTTTTTTTCAATTGAAGGCTAGACACAAAGAAAAGCGGCCTTTATAGAACCGCTCACCTCACCGGGGCCGCTGCCTCGGAGAAGCGAGTGGGTGATTAGCTCAGTTGGTAGAGCAGCTGACTCTTAATCAGCGGGTCGTAGGTTCGATCCCTACATCACCCACCATTTTCTTCTTTCTTACAAAGAGTTACCGCTGATTACCGAATGCCCGAGCAAGGGCAACGGATAAACTCTTTCGAAAAATTCCTACCTATTCTTTGTCGATTTTTTGTTCGCTTAAAAGAATGATTCCTTACAAATAGACATAGCGAAACTGGTGCAGTGGTACTATGAGTGCCCCATGACCCCCAAAAGCCTTGGCTACACATTCACACTTCTCGCTGTCACAATTTTCGCCACACAGGACGGCATTTCGAAGTATCTCGGTTCACATTATTCGCCCATCTTTATAACGATGGTGCGTTACTGGGTTTTTGCAGCCTTTGTGATTCTTGTAGCAACGCGCTCAGGGGGAATTGCGCGCGCAGCTTCGACACAACGTCCAGTCTTGCAGGTTCTGCGCGGAATACTTCTCGCAGCTGAAATCGTCATATTGGTTTACGGTCTCAGCCGTGTCGGTATGGCCATGACGCAGTCAATCTTTCAGGCAGCCCCGCTGCTGATCACAATGCTTTCAGTGCCGCTGCTTGGCGAAAAGGTTGGCTGGCGTCGCTGGGTGGCGATTTTCGTGGGTTTATTTGGCGTCCTGCTGATTATCGACCCGACCCATGTCCAGTTTGACTGGGCACTGCTGTTTCCGATTAGCGCCACCGTCATATTTGCATTTTATGCCATTGCAACGCGCGCAGTCAGCAAAACCGACACTTCAATGACCAGCTTCTTCTATACCGGCATTGGTGGCGCGGCTGTACTCACCATGATCGGCCTATTCCATGTAGAGTCTATCGCTCTACACGATTGGCCATGGATGGCGGCGCTCTGCGTGACTGGTATTGCGAGCCACTATTGCCTCATTCGCGCTTACGACATTCTTGAAGCCGTTGAAGTGCAGCCGCTAACATATCTACAGCTGGTTGTGGGCGCTTTGATTGCAGTGCTGGTCTTCCACGAACAGCTAACCTGGAACGTCCTGACAGGCGCAAGCATTGTTGTGGCAGCTGGCCTCTTCTCAATGTTCAGAGAAAGATTGCGCGCAAAACGGGCAGCTTAACATTACCAATTATTAATTGGCTTGTTCATATCAGGTTCACCTAAAATGGCAGACATTACTCACACGCCAATCAATGGCGCCCTTGTATAGAGTGATGGAGTTATAGAACCATGAAATCGAAGACCTTGTATGTTGCAGTTATCGCCTCAGCATTGCTTTCTACCGCGGCCTTTGCGCAGGAAAAAGCAACCGAAAATACAGGAAAATCGGCGACGGATACTTCCATTACGCAGACTGATGGAACCAAAGGCAAGCGCGGACCAATTGATCTGGAAAAGTTCTCCCGCATGGATGAACTAAAAGCCGCAGATACCAATGGTGACGGCGTTCTGTCTCGCGATGAAATCGAAGCGCTTGCCCTCAAGCGCATGGTAAGCCGTGCAGCAGATCGCTTAGAACGCCGCCTTGACGTTAAGGGTGACGGTAAAATCACACTGGAAGCTATTGAGAAGCAGCGCCAGAAGGAATTCGCAGCACTTGACCGCAACGAAGATGGTCAGCTTGATCGTCATGAACTGCGCGCGGCCAAGAAACTCCACCACGGCCCAAAGGGTCCGCATCACGGTGGCAAGGGCAAGATGGAACATCATCACCCAAAGCCTCAGCAGTAAAACAGCATTAAAAAAAAGCCCCGCATGGCGGGGCTTTTTCAGTTTCAATTACGAGCGAATAACGCCCTTCTTGAAAATGATATTGCCATAAAGGCGCTTTTCACCCGAACGGATGACAGCATAAGAAGCACTTGCACGGTCATAGAAAGCAAAGCGATCAATCGGATCAACCGCTATTTTGCGACCTTCTGCCTTCTCAATGATCGCTTCAAACTCACCAAAAATCGCAGGCGTCTCGCTAGGGCACTCCATGACAGCCGCAGGCAGATCGACAAAGTCATCAAGCGGCAAAAGCGACAGAACAGCCTCTGCGACGTCAGTTGCGCTGATGCCCGGCAAATCGATCACCTGTACGCCAGAAGCCTGTGCAGGGTAATTGGCGTCAACGATAACCAGATCGTCGCCATGCCCCATATCCGCAAGCACTTCGAGAAGGGAACCGGTCAGCAGTGGATTTATGTTTTTGAGCATTGATGAATTCCGAATGATGAACTTGAATTTGCGCACCCTATCTGAAATTCAGCTCAGAATGCAAACGCCGGCTACATGAGCCGGCGCTTTTGTTCAGCTATTAAAGAACGCTCGTATTAGTCGGCAGTTGCTTCGATATTGATCTTATCGAGGATCGACATCGGATCTTGCGAAACCGCAATCATTTCCAATGCACCGATACCGCGTTCAGACTTGGACTTTGCAGTCACTTCAAAGGTCTTCGGCTTAGCCAAAAACGTATTGAACGCCGAGATTACGCCTTCAAGCTGTGGCTGGTCTGCAGCAAGTTCCTGCAAGACTGCACTCGCGATAAGCGTGAGTGTGCTGCGCGCTTCTTCAACAGACATGTCGTTTTCGTCTGCATAGAGCTTCAGTCCCTTTTCAGCGAGACCTTCATTCTCAACTTTCAGCTTCACTTCACGCGCTTTAAGTCCGAGAAGAGCAACCTGAGCAAGCACCTTGTCACCAGAGAAAAACTCCTTGGTAAAGCCACCCATCAGGCCAGACATGGAAATCTTACCCATATCCTTGCCGCTTACAGAAATGTCCTTAATGATGAGGCTCTGCGTCGGCTCGTCCCAGTTCGCTTCCACGTTTGAAGAAATCGTGACGCGCTCATAACCAAGCTTACGAAGCTGCTGATAGATTTCTTCGCTGCTATCAGCTGGAACAGGCAAAGACATATCTTCATACGCAATACGAATATCGGACGGAATGCCATTCACTGGCTTGTTCAGCGCGACTTCATAGCTTTTAACGCCAATTTTCAAGCGATGCGGCAGGCCATCCGGCTTTGGTGCTGGATTGCCGTCTTCATCCTCAACATCAATATCGTCGTTGGCGTTGTTGTCGTAAGGAACATCGGCTTCGATGCCTTTAACAACGATTGTCCCAAACTCTGGCAGCATCGTCGTGAACGGAAAATTCTCCATTTCCTCTTCGTTCAGAGCGGCAAACTTCGTTATTGCTTCCACGGAAGGCGCCCAATTGAAGCCCTTAAGCGAAAACTCGTCTAACTTGACATAATCCTTGCCGCTACCAGCTGTGAAACCGTTGAGCGACATATCAAACTTCTTATTATCAAACGCCATCGACATTTTTTCGATGCTGCCCTGACCCTTTTCAGGATCGCCAGGCTGGATCTTCATGCCAAGCAATTCGACATCGCCCTTACCAATCGTATCAAAAAGACCGATCAGACGGACAAAGAACTCTTTACGCTCTTCAGGCGGAAGCGCATCAATATCCTGAGCGGCTTCAAGTTTCTGCAAAGTCTCCGTCAAAGGCTCCGCTGGCAAGCGCATCGTGAAGCCATTGCTACGGATTTCAGCATAGCTGAAATTCGATTTCGTGCTTTTGATCACGATGTCTTTTGCAGAGAATGGCCCATAAACCGGCTTGGCTTCGGTATCATTTGGACCCGCAGCTTCGGTATAAAGACGCGCGATGAAAACACCGTCGATATCTTTACCTTCTGAAACGCCGATCGTACCGGCCATGCGTTCTTCTTCAATCTTGCCTGACTCATTTGGCAATGTCAGATCAAGATCAAAGGTCGCTCCAGACGAGGTATAGCGCGCCACGTGACCATGCACGATATCTTCAAGCGTGACATCCTTGTAAGACGTCTTCTGTTCCTTGTCGTTCAGCATCTGAACGACATTGATTTCTGGAATAGACATGCGCTTTGCAGAAAAACGACCAACGCGCTCGGCAAGGCTCAGTTCGCCATTCCCAAAAGTATCGCGCAGCATGCCAATGTCGAAATTGGCGTCATCAATAAGAACACTCGGCAGTGCAATTTTGAACTGCGCGACTTCTGTTTTGATGTCTTTGGCGTCCAGCATGCCATTCAGGAACAGGATTTTTGGACGACCTTCAATCGAACCAATCGTAATGTCGGTGCCGTCTTTAAGAGGAAGGACCACATCGGTCAGCTTGATATGACCAAGGAAGTCAGCCGAAACCGAAGCAGCTTTACCGCCGCGCCGTTCAAGCTGGGCATTGATGGTCTTTTCAAGTGTAATCTTGTATCCGACTGCACCTGCAGCGGCGATGGCGATGACTGCTACTGCTGCCCAAAGCGCCTTGCGTCCGCCTTTGCGTTTTCCGCTCGTTGCCTGCTCCACGATTTCTCATCCTTTCAGCGCAATTTCAACGGTATCTGATAGATGATTGGTTAATCACAAGAAATTGTAAGAGCAAGCAGGATTGGCCGAAATTTGGGATTTTTGACCATCCGGTGGAAAAATGCTCGCAATTTTGCAAATTTATTCCATGGAAACTGTAAAAATCTACCGTAGTCGTTTGCGCGTATGCAGAACAAAATCATCATCGATTTTCAACAACTGCCCATCGATTCCATAAACCTCGTTGAGCAATTGAGGAGTAAGAACCTCTTCCGATATGCCATCGGCAACGAGTTTTCCCTGATCAAGAACGATCAACCGCGTGCAATATTTTGCTGCCAAACCAAGATCATGCAGCGAGGCGATCACTGTCTTTTTCTCGGCGGTTAGTCCCGCAAACACTTCCATCAGTTCTAGCTGATGCGCGGGGTCCAGTCCGGCGACCGGCTCGTCTGCCAAGATGATAGGTGTATCCTGCGCCAAAACACGCGCGATCAAAGCGCGCGCTCTTTCACCGCCCGATAATTCATTGGCAGGGCGCGACGCAAACTCAGCCACACCCATACGCTGCATTGCTGTTTCAATTGCGATTTCATCGCCACCGTCCAAACCGGCAAAAACCGGCTTCAACGCCGAGCGTCCGAGCGATACCAACATCCGAACCGTGACCGGCCAGGCAACATCACGCTCCTGCGGCAGATAGGCGATTGCTTTGGCACGGTCAGCGACGTGCATGCGTCTCAAGTCCGAACCGTTAAGTGAAATGGTGCCAGCTGAAGGCGTAAGCCCGAGAAGCGCACGCAAAAGCGTTGTCTTACCGGCACCATTCGGCCCAATCAGACCGATAAATTCGCCTTCACCCACCTCAAAACTGACAGCTTCAAGAACGACTTTGTGACCGAGCGACACATCAAGGTTTTTAACGGAGAGCATAGTCATACCAACCGCCTCCGATATTTGAACACCAGCCACAGGAAGAACGGAGCGCCAATGATTGCGGTCAACACACCAAGCTTCAATTCGCGTCCCGGCATGATCACTCTCACAAGAACATCGGCAGCCAAAAGAAGCGCCGCCCCACCAAAGGCACTGGAAACGAGCAGTCGCGATGGTCTTGATCCAACCAGCGGACGCAACAAATGCGGCACCACCAGTCCAACGAAACCGATTGCACCCGCCACGGCAGTCGAGGCCCCGACACTGGCCGCAGTGCCAAGAACCGCCATGACCTGAACGCGGGAAAGATTAACGCCCATACTGGCGGCAGCATCCGATCCCAATGTGAGACTATCGAGCGCGCGTCCGAGCGAAAATAACATCACCCAGCCAATCAAGATAAATGGCGCTGCAAGCCACACATGCGTCATTGAACGATCAGCGAGCGAGCCCAGCATCCAGAACACAATTTCCATGGCCGCAAATGGATTAGGCGACAGATTAAGCGCAAGCGCCGTCATCGCCCCGGCGAGACTGGTTACGGCAACGCCTGCAAGAATAACCGTCAACGTTCCGGCATGACGGCCTGCGAGAGCCTTTACCAGAAAGACTGACAGAAACGCACCGACCAACGCCAACAATGGCAGAGCGAGCGGAAAGACCTGTGAAAGCCCGGTATAGATTGCGATCACTGCACCAAGGGATGCCGAGGAACTCACCCCAAGCAATCCCGGCTCTGCCAAAGGATTGCGCAAATAGCCCTGGAGGGCCGCGCCTGAAAGCCCGAGCGAAGCACCGATCAGCAAGGCAAGGATTGCACGTGGCAGGCGTATCTCACGCATAACCAGCGCAATCACATCGCCCTGCCCGGCAAAAAGTGCTCGGATACTCTCACCAACACTTATCGATGCCGGACCAACCAGCAGCGAAAGCGCAAAGAGCGCGAGAACCAGCAAACCCAGAGCAACAAGCAGGAGATAAAAACGGCCAGTTTCAGTCACGCGCAGCCTCCGCGAGCTTTGCGACAGCCTCAACACTGAATGGCCCGCCGCACACTGTCAGATTATCGTTGAGTGCTACCATCCGCGTATGGCCTTCAAGAGCACGCAATGCCGGATGCTCGAAATTCTCAAAGGCCAGTGCAGGCGGTCGCCCGCGCGAACCGCGAACCAAGATATCAGGTCTCTCCATTACCAGCATCTCCAGCGGCAGCATGGCTGAGCCGCGAACGCCTGCCTTGTTCGCAATATTATCAAGCCCTGCCAGACGGATCGCTTCATCAATCAGCGTACCGCGCCCCGCCGTATAGCTATTGGCATAATAAAGCGCCACAGTTTGCTTGCGATCAGGTTTTCTGATTGCCAACAAATTCGTATCCATAGCCGCGATTTGACGCTCGGCTTCTTCTTCACGCCCCAACAACTCTCCCAGCCGCTTCATATGTGCTTTGATATCTTGAAATGATCGTGCTGGCGCAAACTCCTCAACCCGCACACCCAAATCACGCAAGAGCCCAACTGTTGCACGCGAAGAAAATGTACCCGCCAGCACCAGATCAGGCTTCATCAGGAAGACTTCCTCGGCTTGCCCATGATTGACTGGCAATCCCTTTGCCTTCTCACTCATCACCGATAAAAGCGGATCACGCGAGAGATAGGACACCGATTGCAATTGCGCGGGATCAGCCAGCAACATCGCAAGCTGATCCGTGCAGACATTGATCGACACGACGCGTTGAGGCCGATCTTCTGCGAATGCAGAACGAAAGCCAAAGAGAAACAGACCTGCCATAAGACAAAGTCCGATATTCCTCCTAACTGTCTGTCTACGCGCCCACATCATCTGCAATCAGAAATTCCGCGTTAGCCCAATATTTATGGTGCGTCCTGGAGCTATGTAACCTGACGTCGTCTGATAATCCTTATCGAAAATATTCTCTACCGAGAGCTTGAATTGCGACTGTGCATCAACGTCATAAAGCGCGATGAAATCTGCCGTCACATAGGGATCAAGCTTGTTGGTGTTGGCCGCATTCGTGAAGCGTGAACCACCATAGAGCAACCGTGCAGTCAGATCGAGCTTATCGACTGGCTTGTAGCTAACTTCTGCCGTTGCTTTGACCCTTTCACGATAAGCCAGATCATTATCACTGTCTTCATCAATCGGGCGTTTCAGATCAATAGAGCCTTTCACGCCCCAGTTCTCATTAAAGCGATGAGACAGCGTGACTTCAAAACCTGTGATCTTTGCTCGCGCAACATTATAGGGCAGATAAGAAGGCGCTGTGCTTATGATCGCATCACGCAACCACGTTTGGTAAAAAGCCATATCCAGGCTCGTTTTATCTGTTGCCTGCCAGTTGAGACCAACTTCATAAGACCGGGATTTTTCTGGTTGCAGATCAGGATTTGCATAACCGGGATAATAAAGCTCATTGAAAGTGGGCGCTCGAAAGCCTGTGCCAAATGAAGAACGCAAAACCAGATCAGGCAAAACCTCATAACTGGCTCCGGCATTGTAAGTCACAACATCTCTAAATTGCTCGTTGTGATCGTAACGCATGCCGCCGTCAAAGCGCAGCGCATCATATTCCAGCGAATATTGCCCGAACACCGCCGCCAAATCACGGCTGGTTTCCGCATAGACAGTCGTGGCATTGACCTCCTCGCGATAGGCTTCGACACCTCCCGTCACCGCATGAGAAACGCTACCCGTTTCAAACCGCTTCTCAGTCGAAGTAAAAATGCCATAGCGCTTGGTTTCGAACAGATCAGACTCGCTCACGCCCTTGCGGAAGTTTCGGCTGTGATCCAGCCCCGAACTCAGCTCAATCGTCGAAGACCAATCTGCGGTGTGATCGATACGTACACCCAGTTTGCCACTAAACGCAGTTGTGTAAGCTTCGTTCGGAAAACGGGGTGCGGCATCAAATTGATTGCGGCCGCGGCTTAGAAGTCCGTCTGTATACATCTTCCCCCAGTCGAAATCCTTTGCGAGGGAGAAATTGAACGAGCCTTGCAGGAATCCGTCACGATCCGGTTCATAACCGAATGTCCCCGGCTGTTTGAAATTATAACCTTGCGTGCCTGTTACCGCCGCACCAAAAGCATAATCAATGCCGTCTTTGCTTTGGCCTTGCAGAGACGCAGACGCATAACCGCCCCATGGATGGGTAACGCCGGTCGTAACACTGCCACAGAAAGAACGCTCACCGCAGGCTCCGCCCTGCTTGGTGATGATATTAATCACGCCGCCCATCGCATCCGCACCATATTGCGAGGAATGCGCGCCTTTAGCGATTTCAATACGATCAATTGAACTAAGTGGAATATTGGCAAGCGATGTTGCGCCAGTCGTGACCGATGCAGTTCGCACGCCATTGACTAAAACAACTGTCTGTTTTGACGACATGCCACGAATATAGAGATTGGAAGATGAACCCTGCCCGCCATTGGTGGTGATCGAGATACCCGGATAATATTGCAGGAGCGATTGCAGATCAGGCGCGGCAGAGCGGCTTATCTCTTGGCGATCAATCACCGTGACGGAGGATGTGGAGCGCTGCAACGACGTTGCGCGACGAAGCGGTGTGACAACAATCGTATCAAGCACAAGACCATCTTGAGAATTCGCGTTCGTCTGGGCGAATGCGTCAAGCGGCATAGCAACCAAAATGGTTGATGCGAGATAGGCCGATAGTCTGAGAATATGCATTAGTCTACTTCCTGCGCGCGAGCTTTGCTTCACCGCAGGTGTCAGAAATCAGGGCGCTAGCGCCCCGTCTTTGTCCCACGGCAACATTTCACAATGTCACCGCTACGGACGGCCGCGACTGAACACCCCTCGTGTCAGCCATGGGTGACTGGATGCGGCAGGTCTCCTGACTTCCGGGTCTTCATCAATCCTCCGCCTTCCCGGACACGAATGTTCAGTGGCTATGATCGCGATAATGATCATGGGAGAACGACTCTCCGGTCACAGTTGCGGGGGCAGTCCCGGTCTCAGCTCTTCAAACAAGCCTCACCGTGTTCCCTTTTCATCCACCCTTGCGGGCAGAACCGTATCCTAGGGCGAGCGATAGCAAGCGGATCGCAGATTATCAACTGCAACATAATGCCCCTCTGAATCACATTGGCAGCAAACATTCAGAAGCAATTGAATCATCACGCGTTTTGAAAAGGAGTTTTCGCGGGTGCTGATTGAGAGAGATGGAGGGCAATGTTGACAGCACCCGCTGACTGTCGATCAGGGCAACACTGCAAAAAAAGATCGCGCTGGTGCGCTCGACAGATCCTTGAATGAGAAATTCTTAGCCGGGATGCCGCTTTAGGTTGGGCCTCGACATCCCGGGCCGTCAGTTCTGGTGGAACCTGACAACGATCAATCACTAGCACCAGCGCACAGATGCTTTCTTTGATTTAAATCAATTAGATAATAAATATCTGCGATCTCACCCGCTATTTTTTCGGGCGGCAGCTACCCCAGGTCTTTTTCAAATATGCAGAAACGCTTTTAAGTTTGGGGTCAGACAGAAATCCTTGGCGGAAAAGAATGCTGCCTTTTACCTCTGGTATGGAGTCATTGAGATCAAGCTGGCGCTTGATTTCATCGACGCCATTTCCCTCAAGCCACTCTGGTTCAGACTTAGAAGAACTACCAGCACGATAGAGCGCCATACCGATATAGAGATCAGTCTTCGTACCGCGCACAGTATCAGCCCACCAGCGGACAATTGGGCCATAGGGCACATCTTTGCGACCCGACGACCAGTAAACCTGCGGCGCGATATAGTCGATCAAACCGTCCTTGACCCAAGCACGCGTATCAGCAAAGTCGCCATCATAATTGGTTTTGCCTGCACGCGTCGCGGAACCACGCGGATCATCCGCCTGATTGCGCCAAACACCGCCCGGGCTAATACCAAAGCGAACATGCGGTTTAATCGCTTTGATACGGTCTGAAATTTCTTGCACCAGCGTATAGGTATTATAGCGTCGCCAGTCATATTTACTGGCGAACTTTGTCCCAAAACGCTTGTAGGTTTTATCATCCTTGAGCGGCGAGCCTTGAGTTTCGTAATAGAAATAGTCGTCGAACTGGATACCATCGACATCATATTTCTGAACCACTTCAGCAGTGATATTACTTACCCATTGGCGCACAGCTGGAATGCCTGGATCAAGGACATAACGATCGGCTGAAATACCCACCCATTCCGGATTGGTCTTATAGACGCTCGGCGGAGAATCATTGGAAGAACTCTTCAGCTCTTTGCGTGTAGCGGGCCGCACATCCATCGATACCCGGTAAGGATTAAGCCAAGCATGAAGCTCAATGCCTCGCTTATGGGCTTCGGCAATTGCAAAGCGCAGCGGGTCAAAGCCCGGATCTTTTCCGAGCGTGCCGGTGAGATAAGACGACCACGGCAGATAATCTGATTTATAAAAGGCGTCCGCAGCAGGCGAAACCTGAAAAATCACGGCATTGATGCCATGTTCGGTTGCCTCATCAAACATGCGCACCAGTTCTTGCTTCTGAAGCTTTACCCGCTCGGAGTCATTTTCAATCTGTGTAGAAGCTCTTGATGGCCAATCCAGATTAAGAACAGTCGCAACCCAGCTCGCATGAAATGTATCGCAATCAAGTGGCATGGATTATCGAGGCCCTATTCTATTTTATATCAACGACATATACGGTTTGATATGGTCGGCTGAGTAACTACTTTAAACTTGTAAAAAGTCAAAGCGAGGGCACGATGTACAAGAATATACTGATAACCACCGATGGTTCAGAATTTGCCGAACGCGGCCTTATTCACGGGTTTGATACGGCAAAATCCATGGGCAGCAAAGCAACCGTCCTCATAGTGACTGCCCCCTATTCGCTCACCGGCCTTCCGGGTGGATTTACTGATAGTCCGGCTTTCATCGAACGTTACGAAGAAGAATGGAACGACTATGCCGACGCGGCTCTCGCTCGCGCCCGTGAATTGGCAAATGAAGCAGGTGTTGAAATCCACACATTGCACGTCGTAGCGCAGCACCCGGCGACATCGATTATCGAGACCGCAAAAGAACTGCGCAACGACCTGATTGTCATGGCGTCACACGGTCGCCGCGGCCTCAAGGGCATGTTGCTGGGTAGCCAGACTTATGAAGTCGTGACGCACAGCAAGGTTCCAGTGCTGGTGGTTCGCTAAAACATTTCCAACAAAGTGCGAAGCGGTTTTGTGTGGGATCATACGCGAAAGAGAGAATTAAGCTGTCTGGTGTCCAGTGGCGCTTTCAATATCAACGCGGAAGAAAACTGGCTCCAGTTTGCGTTGTGTGCCGCCACTGGTAATCGTCTTGGTATAGGCTGGTTCCCACCAAGTTGGCTCATTTGAGAGCATATTCACGATGGCGGCCTTTTCCTGATCCCGCGTAATTTCGCGATAATGGCCATTCACGACAACGCTACGCCATTGCGTCTTTGATACGATCTGATCGAATAAAATACAGACAGCACTGTTCTTCCGCATAGCCTCAGTTTTCTGACCGTCTGTAGTAAACGAATAGAGCGCGCCGCCGCTGAACTTAAACCCAAGCGGTACGACATAGGGTCGATTATCAAGCACATAACCAAGCCGCCCGATCTCGGTATGCTGGATCATATCGCGGACATCAATTTCAGACATTTCTTTGATTAACATATCCAGCATCCCTTGTTCATCAAACCTAACAATAGATTACTATGGAGCAATGATTATGCTTTGACTGCAATCAAAACATGAAAATCAAACGAACAAGCGCCCTTCAGCAATCTTCACAGCCGTCCCGCCAATACGCGCGCCGGTGAGTACCTGTTTGGAAACATCAAGCTCAAGACGAATACGCGATGGGCGGCCCATTTCCATGCCCTGTTCAATCCACCATTGCGAACTGCTATCTACCGGCTTGTCTTTGGCGAGGATCATGCCCGCAAAAGCAGCTGCCGCAGATCCTGTTGCCGGGTCTTCATAGACATTCGATCCGGTCACAAACATACGTGCATGATAGTTGCTATCGAACAGAATTGTCTCACGACAATAAACATATATTGGCAATGGCCGGTCGCCGACATGCGGCAGGCTTTCGCTAACATAGACGGGGTCGATAGAGACTTTTGCAGCCGCAATCAGATTATGCACGGGCACCAGAAGATAGGGCGTACCAGCGCTCCAGATCGCAGGAATATGGTTTTCAAAGCCAATTTCATGCGTGCCAAGCCCGATAGCGGCAGCCGCTTCTTCTTTCTCGATCTTAATATCGATCTTTTCTGGCAAGCGTGGCAGATCAAATTCGGCAAACGCACTGTTCTCGCCCAGAATGACCCCGCAACGCACAACGCCGACTTTTTCTTCAAGCGTAACAATCCGGTCCGACTCATCACCAGTTCTGCGATGTCGTGCCAGTGATACGGCAGCACCAACAGTCGGGTGCCCGGCAAAAGGCAGTTCGTAATCCGGTGTAAAAATACGAACCGCCGCTTCGTGCACTGGATTTTCTGGCGGGAAAATGAACACCGTCTCAGATAGATTAAACTCCCGCGCTATCGCCTGCATGCGCGCATCGGTCAAACCTTCGCAGTCATGAACGACAGCCAGCGGGTTTCCAGCCAATGCCTTATCGGCAAAAACATCAAAAACCTCATAATACCGGCCGGTACTGGCAGCTTCGGTCATCGTTCACGTCTCCCTCAGATCACAGTCGGCGAATAGCCTTAAGCTGCGAGCATAGCCAATTTCTCGGCGCTGTCATCTGTAAGAACCAATCGTTACTGTTGATTATCAAAATGCCAGTCGGCAAAAGCCCGTACATAAGACGGCGTCGCCTGCCCCATTACGCCCGCCTGTGTGACCGGAATGATTTCTGAAAGCTCCGGTTCAGCCTGTAGCGCCAGATTGGCCTCAATTTGTTTCAACAATTCAGCCGTCGAAAGTTCAAAGTAATATCGGCGAAAAAGCGCGATGCTCCCGTCAGCCGTAACCAGATGCGTCTTTGCTTCCACCTTGGCATCGCTAAGCTTTAGGCCCGTTTCCTCAAAGACTTCACGCGCCATATTGGCTTCATAATCCGCATGTCCATTGACAACATCATTGTCATCAATAGAGCCTGCCGGAAAATAAACGCGCCCAGCAACCGCGTTGTGTGAACTCATGCGAGCTGCAATAAGATGGCCTTCAGATGATACCATCACTCCCACACCAAAAATGTGCCATGGACGCACATTCTGCATATCTTTGCGCCAATACATAAGCGTTGCAAAGCTGGTGCGATGAAAACCAGCGGTGAATGATCGGCCTTCAAGCCGTGCTTCAGGTGCCAGATAAATTTCGCCATCAAACAATGTCGGATTGGCCTGACGCTCGCGCTGCCAATTTTCGGCAATGGCTGCCTCGTTCACCTGCGCATAATCGAGCGGCCCCGGCAAAATCTGCACATTCACATGGTCAATTTCATAAACCGTGTTTTCTTTTACATTCTGCATCAGGCGACTCATTCTCAAACGATGTTCAGCGTCACAGCCACCGGGCAATGGTCGCTGGCTTTCGGACGATCCCATCCAGTCCGTGGATAGCGATCCACTTCCTGTCCCGGCGGAAAAACCGTGCGCCATGGCTGACCACGGCGGATAATCTGCGGGATCGCACCACCGTTTTTGTCTGCCAGTGCTGGCGACGCAAGGATGTAATCAAGCTGGCAAAGATGGCGCTCCTGCGGCCCACGTGTATGATAAAGCGTCCAACGATCCATCTCTGGGCGACGTTCCACAAGATTGATCGCAAAGCCATCGCTCAACAGAGTATCAAGCGCGCTTGCCGCTTCTTTGACCGGCGTGAACTGATAGCCGTTCCACTCATCACCCTCGATGATGATCCGTTCGCGATAATCGTTGAAGTCGCCGCAAATGAGCCAGCGCTTATCTGCCGTATTGTTCACGCCAAATTTCTCTTCAATGATATGGCGGATCGCACGCGTTTCAGCTTGCCGAACTGGCAATGAGGCGGTGCGCCCATCCAGTCCGTTGCGGGAACCGCCCATTGATTTCAGGTGAACGACAAACAATGTTAGCAGCTTACCGTCGATACGCATATCGAGACAAAGGCAATCGCGTTTGAAAATGCGGTCATGCGGCTCTAGTCCCAGCTCAGCCAACACCGGCTGATACAGGTCGAGTTCCTTATAGGTCACATGGGCATGGCTGGTGACTTCAAGCACTTCAATACGCTGACCATCGCGCGTCGTATCCCGCGCCATGACGGCCACATCAATGCCACGACTATCATTGCCATCGATTAGATATTTGTTGCGATAACCCTGCCCGACCATCTTGAAAAGATAGCCATATTCAAAGGCATTAAGTGCTGCGAGATTATCGACCTCTTGCAGGCAAAGCACGTCGGCGCGCGTTTCAGCGATGGCCAGAGCCGTCATCTGCCGCGTGTCGTCGGTATGGGCAACGGCCCGCGCCTGCTCAAGCAGACGGTATTGCTGTTCATCGCTGATCTCAAAGAGCTTAAGCGAGCGGTCCTGATGCAATTCATTGCGAAAACCGGAAAAATCAAACCGGCGCATCAGATTTTCAACATTAAATGTGGCTATCGTAAACATGCCTGCGCAATCTCGCGACTTGCGCTATGATTAGCAAGTGGTTCTTTTCAGGATTTTAAAGCCACGCTGGTTTTGCTCTGAAAAGTCACCATATAATATTATAAATCGGGATAACGAAATGCTTGGAAAGATAGGACGCATCGCAATTTGCACAGGTCTGTTTGCGGCAAGCCTCGTCGGCAGCGCTGCGGCTGTTGATTTGAATACGCCTTATGTGCCGTCCTTGCGCCCAAGCACGCCGCCTATCGCTGGCGCTTTGCCACGCCCCTATCAGCCACAAGCCGGATCGCCGAAATGCTATGGCGCGGGTTGCCGCGACAGCGGCAATTACATCTCGCGCGAAGGTATTCCTATCTACAAAAATGGCGATCCGCTTCAGGTTCGCCCCGCTGATCGCACTGCTGTCAAAACTTTTGGTCCAAGCAGCAACCATATTTCATGGTGTTCAAACCATTACCGCAGCTATCGCACGTCGGATAACACCTATCAGCCGTTGGCGGGGCCGCGCACGGGCTGCAATTCACCATTCCAATAAATAAAAAGCCGGGCAATGCCCGGCTTCTGATTTTATGCAGCTTCCGATTTGGAATGGGTGCGGATCAAGCGACCAAGCCGCATGATACCTTCATCAATCATTTCATCATTGGCGCATGAATAGCTGAGACGCAGCGTGTTAGCGCCTGTGCCATCGGCAAAAAACGCCTTGCCCGGGACGAATGCAACCTTCTCGCTTTCGATAGAAGCGGCAAGAAGTGCCGCGCCATCCATGCCCTTTGGCAGTGTAACCCAGATGAACATGCCGCCTTCAGGTTTGGTCCAGTCTGTACCTTCCGGCATATACTTGGCCAACGCTTCCAGCATCTTGTCACGACGGTGCTTATAAACACCATGCAGCTTGGCAACCTGTTTATCAAAACCGGTCGAGGCAACACGATGAATGGCGATCTGGTTGATGGTCGAAGAATGAAGATCAGCAGCCTGCTTCATCAGAACGAGCTTGCGGATAACCGACTGCGAAGCAACGACATAGCCAACACGCAAACCGGGCGCGAGTGTTTTCGAGAACGATCCGCAATAGATCGTGCGGGTTTTTTCGATGTCACCGCCGTTACGCGCTATATCAAGCGACAAGATCGGCGCAATGGCTTCGCCATTATAACGCAGATACTGATAGGCAGCATCTTCGATGATCGGAATATCAAGCTCATCCGCATCGGCCATAAGCTTCTTACGGCCTGCGAGATCAACGGTTTCGCCGGTTGGATTGCTGAAATCTGCCGAGAGATACGCAAACTTGACCTGACCGCCAGCATCTCCCGCATGCTGCTTATAAGAAGCCGGCGTGCGGTTTCCATTGAGCGAGAGAATGTCATAGGTCGGCTCATAGGCATTGAATGCCTGCAACGCGCCAAGATAGGTCGGCGCCGTCACAAGTGCCGTATCATTGGGCGAAATGAAAAGCTTACCGAGATAATCGAGCGCCTGCTGCGAGCCGGAGGTAATGAAGACATTATCTTCGGTGCATGGAATGCCGATCTTAGCGAGCTCGCTTACCAGCCATGTGCGCAGCGGCTTATAGCCTTCGGATACCGAATATTGCAAAGCTGCATTGGCTTCAGGACCACCAAAAATATCCTGATAAGCGCTCTGAAATTCAGCATGTGGGAACAATGCCGGATCCGGAATACCACCAGCAAAGGAAATAATATCCGGACGCTCCAGCAATTTCAGAAGTTCACGGATTTCGGAAGCGCGCATACGCTTCGAACGCGTTGCAAATACAGTTTCCCAGTCCAGCACCGGAAATCTCCTCAATACGATGGAGGCAAAGCCTCCTCAAACTCGCCAGATAAAGTTCTAGCGATAGCGCAATTTTTTGCTAACGAGAACACTTTCTTCCATGCTCAGACGGAATAAAGATATTCTGAATTGTTTTGGCTGAACAAAGCACAAAACATAAATTCAAACAGCGTTTGGCGATCTTTTCGTGCGCTACGTTTCACACGACTAAAGCCTTATGCATGAAAGGGGCGTAAGAAACGCCCCTCTTTTTCTCTGATGGTAGAGCACTGCAAAATCTGATGAAATTCTGACTCTGGCCGAGGCATCGGCCCAAAAATCGTTTTCGATTTTTGGATAGATCGATGCGTCTATCTGAAAATTAGAGCGACCTTTGTGCGCCCTATCGGGCCCACGGCGCTCTACCCGAAAATGGTGTTTTGTGAGAACCGGAGCGGAGCGTACATAAAGTACGTGAGCACCGGAAGTGAAACAAAATGCCATTTGCAGACGGCCAGAGTCTGAATACCGCAGATTTTTAGTTGCGTGCCTTGTCGACGAGCTTGTTCGCTGCGATCCATGGCATCATGCCGCGGAGCTTTTCGCCAACTTCTTCGATCTGGTGGCTGTCGTTGTTGCGACGGATACCCTTGAAGCGCGCTGCGCCTGCACGATATTCCTGCATCCAATCGGAAGTGAACTTGCCGGTCTGAATGTCCTTCAGAACGCGCTTCATTTCTTCCTTGGTTTCTGCAGTGATGATGCGTGGACCAGTGACGTATTCGCCCCACTCAGCAGTGTTGGAGATCGAGTAGTTCATGTTGGCAATGCCGCCTTCGTAGATCAGATCTACGATGAGCTTCATTTCGTGCAAGCACTCGAAGTAAGCCATTTCTGGTGCGTAACCAGCTTCGACCAGAACTTCAAAACCTGTACGGATGAGTTCAACAACGCCGCCGCAAAGAACAGCCTGTTCGCCGAACAGATCGGTTTCGCACTCTTCCTTAAAGGTGGTTTCGATAACGCCCGAACGGCCGCCACCAACGCCCGAAGCGTAGGATAGAGCGAGGTCATGTGCGTTGCCTGAAGCATCCTGATGGATAGCGATAAGGCAAGGAACGCCGCCGCCCTTCTGGTATTCGCCGCGAACCGTGTGGCCTGGGCCCTTTGGTGCGATCATGACAACGTCAACGGTCTTCTTTGGCTCAATAAGGCCGAAGTGAACATTGAGGCCGTGTGCGAAAGCAATCGCTGCGCCGTCACGGATGTTGTCCTGAATGTGATCCTTGTAGATGTCAGCCTGAAGTTCATCAGGGGTTGCCATCATCAACAGGTCAGCCCACTTGGATGCATCAGCAACATTCATCACTTCGAAGCCGTCAGCTTCTGCCTTCTTTGCAGTTGCCGAACCTTCACGAAGAGCGATGCGCACATTGGCAGCGCCGGAGTCCTTGAGGTTCAGCGCATGAGCGCGACCCTGGCTGCCGTAGCCGACGATAACGACCTTCTTCGACTTGATCAGGTTAACGTCTGCATCACGATCGTAATAAACGCGCATTTCGATATTCCCTTCATTCAGATTATTCTGCGGCATCCTCGTATCCGCAGAAAACTAAGCTCCGTATAGAGCGAAAAACTGCTTTGTAGCGCGCCGGGCGTCCCGGATTACCACTTCGTCAGTCAATTCCAACCGGTCACCGAGCAGCAACCGGATCTGCATATCCCGGACGACAAGCCCGAAAAACGCACGAAAAGCTTCATCAATATCGTCGAAAGCCAGAAGCTTTGCTTCCTGTCCCATTTCAAGGATCGGCTTAAGACGCTTGGCCATGGCAACCGGACCATTTGAGAGAACGATGTCACCCAATGCGGACTTACCAGAGGCAGAGTGGCTGACGGCCAGACGGTTCAACGCAACGGATGTGCGTCCCGACAAAACCAGCAACCAGTCACGAGCAAAATGTTCAAGGCTGGAGAAAAGCGATTCAGCATCCAGCTTCTCGCGTGCCACAGGCACAACGCGAACCTTCGATGCCTGCCAGCGGACCATCGCAGTCAGCAAACCATCGCGATCACCAAACCATTTATAGAGGCTTTCTTTGGAGCAATTGGCAGCGCGCGCAATGCTTGCCGTTGTCAAAGCGCGGTCCCCGCCTTCAACAAGAAGGCGCAACGCCTGCTCCAGAACTTCGTTCTGACGCGGCGAGAAAGACGGCTGCTTCTGAGCCTGCAATTCTTCGCTTTTATCAGTCACCGGTTGATCCCTCCAACTTGTACCGTACGGTACGGTTCCGTTTATTAGTCTGAGATATGGCCACCGTCAAGCAGGATTTTTTAAAGCGAATGCAGATTTTAGAATTGTGATCCGAACACTGTGTCTGACAACAAAAAGAAGCTAGCGAATTCAAAAAGAAAGGGCGCCTTCTGGAATCAATTCCTGAGAAGACGCCCTTAGAGATTTTATCGCTGAAACCTCAGATATTCACCTGTGTTCCAATTTCTACAACACGGCCCGTTGGAATCTGGAAATATTCCGTCGCATCCGATGCCGTGCGCGCGAGCAAGATAAACAGCTTATCCTGCCAGAGCGGCATGCCGGAATGCGCTGACGCTTTCAGCCAGCGGCGCGACAAGAAGAACGACGTCGTCATGATATCAAACTTCCAGCCAAGCCTGCGGCAAAGCCCCAAGGCTCGCGGGATATTCGGCTGCTGCATGTAGCCAAACGTCAACGTCACCTGCATGAAACGCTCATTATATTGCGAGACACGCACACGGTCTGCACTCGAAACCCAAGGCTTAGATGCGGTTACTACAGTCAAAATCACATTGTTATGATGGAGCACTTTGTAATGTTTGAGACTGTGCATCAGCGCAGTTGGAGCACTCTTGGGATCGCCTGTCAGGAACACAGCTGTGCCGGGCACAATCGTGGGCGGACGCTTGTTCATCTGCTCTACGATGAGATCAAGCGGTACTTCCGCCTTACGCGTTTTCTGGAACAAATGACGCGTACCGCGCACCCACGTCCACATGATGACCACGAGAATGGCAGCAAACAGGATCGACGCCCAACCACCATCATGCACTTTGATGATGTTCGCACTGAAAAACAGCAAGTCGATGATCAGAAACCCAACAATAATTGGTAGTGCGCGGCTGACACGCCAGTTCCAGATGCGCGTCATGACGAAATAAAGAAGCCCGGTCGTCACCAGCATATTGCCCGTCACGGCGATACCGTAAGCGGAAGCAAGATTGTTCGACTTCTCGAAGCCAAGCACCAGTATGATGACAGTCAGACCAAGCAGGAGATTGACGCGCGGAATATAGATCTGCCCATGCAGCTTTTCCGACGTATGCTGTATCTCCAGACGCGGCAGAATATTAAGCTGCACCGCCTGACGCGCCACTGAAAACGCACCACTGATAACCGCCTGACTGGCAATCACTGTTGCAGCAGTCGCCAACAACACCATCGGCCAGAGTGCAAATTCCGGCATCATCTCGAAGAATGGCAATGCAGCCGCCTCGCCATGCGAAAGCACGAATGCCGCCTGCCCGAAATAGTTGAGCAACAGGCATGGGAACACGATCCAAAGCCAAGCGCGAACAATCGGCTTGCGGCCAAAATGACCAAGATCAGCATAGAGTGCCTCAGCACCTGTCATCGCAAGGAACACTGCGCCGACGGTGATGAATGCCACACCCGGGCTAACCACGAGGAAACGCAGCGCATAATATGGATTGAGTGCCGCCATAACGGTCGGGTCATCAAAGATGTGCCAGAGCCCCGAAGCGCCGAGCGCCAGAAACCACACAGCCATAATCGGCCCAAAAACAATCGCGACCTTGCCCGTTCCATATTTCTGAATCGAAAACAGAACGACAAGGATAACCACCGTAATGGGCACCACAAAGGGCGTCATGTGGGGCGCAACGATCTGCACACCCTCCACGGCTGAAAGCACAGAGATCGCTGGCGTGATCACCGCGTCACCAAAAAACAACGCCGCACCACAGATGCCCGCTGCCAGAATGACATCGGGCCGCCCTTTCAAGGCAGCCCGTACCAAAGCCATCAGAGAGAGAATACCGCCTTCGCCATTATTGTCGGCGCGGAGCACGAAGATCACATATTTGATGGTCACAACGAGCAGAAGCGCCCAGAAGATCAACGAAACGACGCCAAGAATATCGCTTCGTGAAAGGAAGCCATCCGATGTCGCGGCGTGCAACGCTTCGCGAAACGCATAGATCGGACTGGTTCCAATATCGCCATAAACAACGCCCAATGCCCCAAGCACAAGCATTTTCATACTGTCTTGCGAGTGATCGTTCTCTTCGGAAACTGTACCGTTTTCAGGAATAACGCCAACAGGCAGCGTGTTTTGAGAACCGGCCTGCGCTTCATCGGCAACTGGCTGGTTCTTATCGGTATTCTCGCTGCTCATATGCAGACACCTCACAAGGCCGTAATTTGTAAACCTGCAGGAAAAAAGAAAAAGAGGAAAATCTTCGTCAGAAAAAACTCTGGCCAGACGTAAAAGTTCCTCGTTCAGTCCGCTAACAACTCAACAGTTCGACGAAAACAAACTTCGGATAACTTAAGCAATCGCCGGGGTACAAATCTTGGACTGCGGAAAACTTCATTTATGCTTCCCTTAATTGATCCTGCATGCCCCCAGCACATAAACATCAGGCGCGCGGTCTATAACTTGTTACGTCCGCGCACAAATGCAGATTTCGCACAGCTTGTTTAGCAGCCATGCGTTTTACGCACCACCTATCCCGCCAGCGCTGCAATATAGCGACTGACCGTAACCGGCATACCATACATCAAAGCATCTGCCGTCAGGCCATGACCGATAGAAACTTCGCTCAACTGCGGTACACGTTTGACCAGTGCAGGCAGATTTTCAACTGTCAAATCGTGCCCGGCATTGATTGCGAGCCCCAGCTTCGTGGCAGCATCAGCTGCCTTACCGATACGGACAAGCTCCCGCGTTGCAGCCGAGGAATCGTCATAGGTCGCGCCATAAGGGCCAGTGTAAAGCTCGATACGATCAGCACCAATCGCTTTAGCCTTATCATAGCCAAGTGGATCAGGGTCAGCAAACAGCGACACACGCATACCGTTTGCCTTGAGGCGCTGAACAATTGGAGCCAAGAAATCAGATTTGGTTTCAAAATCCCAACCATGATCGGACGTAGCCTGCATCGGATCATCAGGAACCAGCGTCACTTGTTCCGGCTGGTGTCTATCAACCAGATCAAGAAATGCCTCTGTCGGAAAGCCTTCAATGTTGAACTCAGCCTGCGGATACTCATCATCAATGAGCGCACGAATGTCACCCAGATCGGAAAAACGAATATGGCGCTGATCGGGACGTGGGTGCACCGTCAGACCGGCGGCACCGGCTGCAAGCGCTGCTCGCCCAAGGCCTGTAACGCTTGGCCATGGCAAATCGCGGCGATTGCGCAACATCGCTATAGCATTGAGATTGACGGACAATTTTGCAGGCATAGAGCATAGCTCCCACAGATAAGGATATGGCTTTATATCCCGCGCTGGTAAAAAATGTCAGTGCTTTCCGGTCGCACCCCACAATGAATCGTCAAGAAATACATTACTCAAATTTTATCTGTCTGAACGCAACTTTTGCCCCATCAAAAACGTTAAGGCCAACAAAATACATGACGTTTTCAAAAAGCACTGTTCTACAAATGGAGGTCCTTATGCGTAATGAAGACATTCCAGTCGTCCGTCGCATTCAAACCAATCGTGAAGATGTGTTTGCCTTTGCAATCGAAGGACATCTTGATGACGCAGCCCTCGAAAATCTCTATGGCTTGCTCGACGCGGCCTATGAAGGGCACGAAGAAATCGATCTTCTCATTCGTCTGACCGGATATGAAGGTGTCGATTGGGGCTCTGCTTTTTCTGAAAGCATGCTGTCGATGCGAGCCAAGTCGCTCCGTCACCTGCGTCGCTATGCGATTGTTGGCGGACCTTTATGGATACAAGCCAGCGTAACGCTGATGCAGCCATTCCTCTCCATCGAAATGAAAACTTTTGAAGCGGAAGATGAACCAAAAGCATGGGCATGGCTAAACGCCGAACCCGCTGACCAGTAACTATTTGACGATTGTAAGCTGCTCTGCCGCGCGGGTTATAGCTGTGTAAAGCCAGCGCTCACGCGTGTCACGAAACGCATAGCTCTCGTCAAACAAGACGACGTTGTCCCACTGTGAACCCTGCGCCTTATGCACCGTTAGGGCATAGCCATAATCGAAATCATCGAAGCGCTTCTTCGTCTGCCATGGAATTTCAGCATCCGGGTCTTCAAACTGGGCTTTTAGCAGCTTGATCTTGGCAACGCCGCGATCTTCATCTTCTGGCGAAACAAGCAGATTAATACCCGGCTTCACAGTTTCCTTAGAAGATGTCATGACTTTCCAAAGTGAACCATTCAGCAGGCCCTTGGCCGGATCATTACGCAGGCAAACAAGCTTATCACCTGCCTGCGGATATTCAGCGCTAAAGCCTTTCAGCTCGCGCAGTCGCTGATTATAGCGCTTGCGTGTGCGGTTGGTCCCCACAAGCACCTGATCGGCGGAAAGAACCAGATCCTGATTGACCTCAGATTTGGAAATAATCTTTGCCCGACCTTCATCGCAATAGTTGAGCTCTCGGCCTTCACGCACATCGAGCGCCATACGAATAATCGGGTTGTCGCGTGCCTGACGATGAATTTCGGTGAGCAGATAGTCCGGCTCATGTTCAGTAAAGAATCCACCACCCGAAATGGGCGGCAACTGCCCCGGATCACCCAGCACGAGAATAGGCGTGCCAAAGGTCATCAGATCGCGGCCAAGCTGCTCATCGACCATCGAACATTCGTCCACAACGATGAGGGCTGCCTTAGCTACCGGGCTTTGACGATTGAGCGAAAACGTCGGCGCAATCGATGTCTTGCCAGTCGTTTCGTCTTCAACGGCTTCTTCACCACGCGGACGATAAATCAGCGAATGCAGCGTGCGGGCATTATTTGCACCCTTGGAGCGCAGAACCTGCGCCGCCTTACCGGTAAATGCTGCAAACTGCACTTCACCATCAACATGCTCGGCAAAATAGCGCGCAAGTGTGGTTTTACCTGTTCCGGCATAACCAAACAGCCTGAAGATAGGCGAACGCCCTTCCTTCAGCCATTTCCCAACGGCTTTTAAAGCCTGATCCTGTTCTGGTGAAAACTGCATCCCCTGTTCAGACAGGATTCGGCATTCAAAAACAAGATCAAACCGTGATCAGATGTTTTAGCTAAAGCATGTCGCGGAAAAGTGGGAACCGGTTTACCGATAACGACATGCATAAGAATAAGGAGTTAGAGCGAGCGCTGTGGGTACGAATAAGCGCGTCACGCTCTAACGAGCGCCGCAAATCTCTCGAGATCAACATTGCCACCGCTGACGATCACGCCAACACGTTTGCCTTTAAGTTGAGGTGCCATTTGCATAGCCCCAGCGAAGCCAAGGCAACCCGTCGGTTCGACCACCATCTTCATGCGACTGGCAAAGAATTTCATACCTTGCACCAGTTCATCATCGCTAACTGCCAAAATATCCCGAACAGTTTTCTGAATGACCGCAAAAGTCATATCGCCGAGCGCCTGCGTCTGCGCGCCATCGGCCAAGGTTTTTGGCACATCAATATGCACGATTTGGCCAGAGCGAAACGACTGCTGGCCATCATTGCCGGCTTCTGGCTCAACACCATAAACATCGCATGAGGGCGCAAGCGCTTTCGCAGCCAATGCTGATCCTGCCAGCAGGCCACCACCTCCGAGACAGACGAACAATGCATCCAGTGGCCCAACCTCTTCGATCAGCTCCTTGGTTGCTGTGCCTTGCCCTGCAATAATATCAGGATGATTGAATGGCGGAATGAGCGTTAGACCGCCCTCGTCCGCAAGCTTCTTAGAAAGCGCGTCACGATCTTCGGTATAGCGATTGTAAGTGACGACCTTTGCACCGTAGCCGCGTGTGGCGTCTAGTTTTGCAGCCGGTGCGTCTTCAGGCATGATAATCGTTGCACTAATACCAAGAAGCTTTGCCGAAAGGGCAATCGCCTGCGCATGATTACCAGACGAAAACGCAAGCACACCGCGCTTCTTCTGCTCATCCGTAAAGCGCGCCAAAGCATTGTAAGCACCACGAAACTTGAACGCCCCAATGCGCTGAAAATTCTCGCATTTGAAAAAGAACTCTGCACCCGTTTGGGCGTCAATGGTCGATGACGTGAAGACTGGCGTTCTATGCGCATGGCCTTCAATCAATCGAGCAGCAGATACCACATCATCATAAGTCGGAAGCACAGACATCATTCACCTTTTGAGCAATCGGCAGCTTCGGATGAGAAGAAGTTAGCCCAATAAAAAACCGGCACAATCAAAACATTGTGCCGGTTTCAAAGGATATTGTATCGGTGCTGAGTAAGCTTAGAGACCTTGCGGACCCCGGTTCATTGCAGCCACACCAGTGCGGCAAATCTCCACCAAACCAAGCGGCTTCATCAGCGAAATGAACTGATCGATCTTAGCGGTCTTGCCGGTAATCTCGACGATGAAATGCTCGGTCGTTGCATCAACGATCTTTGCATTGAAAGCATCGGTCAGACGCAGAGTTTCGGCACGCGCCTCGCCCTTGCCTGCAACCTTGATCAGCGCCAATTCACGCTCAATCGGGCGCTCATGGCCGAGTTCAACAGCGCGATGGGTCATATCTACCACGCGATGCACCGGAACAATACGTTCCAGCTGATGGCGGATTTGATCAAGCACATTGGGCGTGCCGCGCGTTACAATCGTAATGCGCGACAGGTGCTGCTCATGCTCGGTTTCAGAAACCGTCAGGCTTTCAATATTGTAGCCTCGACCTGAAAACAGGCCGATGACGCGGGCTAGAACACCCGGCTCGTTATCAACGAGAACCGAAAGCGTATGTGTTTCTGGTGTCTGGGTATCCGCTGCAATGAAATATGCCGAGCCGGATGCTAGATTTTGTGCATTCATGTTCTTTACTCCAGATCAGACTAGGGAACGGCCCTTGGCGTCAATAGCATTGGCAACAGCTTCGTCAGTCGCTTCATCTGGCAACAGCATTTCATTATGCGCCTTGCCAGACGGGATCATCGGGAAGCAGTTGGCCAGATTTGCAACGCGGCAATCGAAGATAACCGGCTTTTTGATTTCAATCATTTCCATGATTGCATCATCAAGCAAAGCTGGCTTGTCACAACGAATGCCATGGGCACCGTAAGCTTCTGCAAGCTTCACGAAATCAGGCATTGCTTCGGTATAAGAATGCGACAAGCGGTTGCCATGCAGCAGCTGCTGCCACTGACGAACCATGCCCATATATTGATTGTTCAGAATGAAAATCTTGATTGGCGCATTGTACTGAATGGCCGCCGACATTTCCTGAATACACATCTGGATTGATGCATCGCCAGCAATATCAATAACCAGCGCATCTGGATGCGCGATCTGAACGCCGAGAGCCGCAGGCAAGCCATACCCCATGGTACCGAGACCACCCGATGTCATCCAGCGGTTCGGCGCTTCAAAATCCATGAACTGCGCTGCCCACATCTGATGCTGACCAACTTCGGTCGTGATATAGGTATCACGATCTTTCGTCAGTTCGTTCAAACGCTGCAAGGCATATTGCGGCATGATGACGTCTTTGTTTGGTGTGTAAGCCAATGACTTGCGCGCACGCCAGCGATTGATCTGCTCCCACCATGCGCCAATCGCGTTTGCATCCGGCTTTTTAGAAGCCGCACGGAACTGGCGAACAATGTCTTCCAGAACATGCGCAACGTCACCAATGATCGGAACATCAACGCGGACATTTTTGTTGATCGAGGATGGATCAATATCGATATGGATTTTGCGCGAATGCGGTGCAAACGCATTGAGACGGCCAGTGATACGATCGTCAAAACGTGCACCAACGCACAGCATGACATCGCAATCATGCATAGTCATATTGGCTTCGTATGTACCGTGCATGCCAAGCATACCGAGCCAGTTCTTACCCGACGCAGGATAAGCACCCAGGCCCATCAGTGTCGATGTGATCGGGAAATTGCTGATCTCAACCAGTTCGCGCAGCAGTTTGGTGGCTGCTGGACCGGAATTGATAACGCCGCCACCCGAATAAATGACTGGCTTCTTGGCGCTCAACAGCAATTCAACCGCCTGAGCAATTGCAGTCTTGTCGCCTTCAATAGTCGGGCGATAGCTTGTGCGCGGCGATGTCTGCGGTGGCGTATAAATGCCGGTCGCAAACTGAATGTCCTTCGGAATATCAACGAGAACCGGACCCGGACGACCGGTTGAGGCGATATGGAACGCTTCGTGGAGAACGCGCGACAGGTCATTTACATCGCGAACCAGCCAGTTGTGCTTGGTGCATGGGCGCGTAATGCCAACGGTATCCGCCTCCTGAAAACCGTCAGAACCAATCAGCGATGTTGGAACCTGACCGGAAATGCAAACCAGCGGGATTGAGTCCATCAAAGCGTCCTGCAAAGGCGTAACCGCATTGGTCGCACCCGGACCAGACGTCACCAGCATAACGCCAACCTTGCCGGTTGCACGTGCATAGCCTTCAGCGGCATGGCCAGCGCCCTGCTCGTGGCGAACGAGAATATGTTCAACCTTGTCCTGCTGGAAAAGTTCGTCATAGATCGGCAGCACGGCACCGCCCGGATAGCCGAAAAGATGCTCCACGCCATGATCGATCATAGCCTGAACCACCATTTCCGCGCCGGTCATTTCGCGTTGTCCTGCGGAGATCGTTGCCGCCTCGCTTTTTGCTGCCGTCATCGTCGTCACTTCCCGTCTGCTTTACATATTCAATTTCGTTGGTGTTTAGATAACAAAAAAGGCCCCCGAGGGAGCCTGTCTTTCGCGCATGGGAGCTTTCGCCGGATGGTTACACCATCCTGCCCATGCGCGTACGTACCACAAGAATAAGAGCTGTTCTGTTCATGGCGGCGAGACTAATCAGCGAAAATCGCGCCGTCAACGCGAAAATGCATAAAACGTGATATTTTCTTATATAAAAAGAGCATTCTTGATAAGATTATTGCCTTAGCAGTGCTTCTTGCCCCGAAATATATCTTTTCCAGCTATCATCGAGCTGATTTCTGAACCAAGTCGATTGCCGTTTGGCATATTGGCGGGTCGCGATAACCGAAAGCTCAATGGCTTCTTCCCGAGACATCTCACCGGCAAAAAAAGCCGAAATCTCGCGCACACCGATAGCTTTTAAAGCTGGCAATGCCGGATCAAGTTCCAACGCCATTAATGCACGCACCTCTTCAAGTGCACCATGATCCCACATCAGATTGAACCGCTGTGCAATCCGCTCGCCCAACCATTGACGATCTGGCAACAAAATGATCTTGCGCGCACTCGTATCGTCGACAAGCGCCGTTCCTGTGTTTTTCTGCCAGTGCAGCAGCGACTTTCCGGTTCCTTCAAACACTTCAAGTGCACGCACAATACGCTGACTGTCGGTCGGCCTTAACGTGGCAGCGATTTCCGGGTCGCGTTCCGCGAGCATCATATGAAGCCTTTCCGCTCCATCCTCGCTCATTTTGTTGCGCCAATACTCACGCACATCGGCAGGCACCTCCGGCATCTGCGAAAGCCCGCCAAGCAAAGCACGGAAATAGAGCCCCGTCCCCCCAACAAAGATTGGCGTGCGGCCTTTAAGGTCGCTGCGCGACAACAGCGCCTCAACGTCAGAAAACCATTTGCCGGTTGAATAGGAAACAGATGGAGCAACATGCCCATAAAGATAATGTTCAGCTTCACGCAACTCATCGGGCTGCGGACGTGCACTCAACAGATCAAGTACATCATAAACCTGCATGGAATCGGTGTTTACAATGAAGCCGCCGGTCTTCTTTGCCAGATGAAGGGCAAGAGCCGACTTGCCGCTGGCCGTCGGGCCAGCTATCAGGATTGCATCCTTCGCCGCTTCACTCATCGCAGGAAATGCTCCTCATGTCCCGATCCGCTTCTCTTATTGCTACACTGATTGCCAATCCAGCCAAAGCACAGCTTATTCCTTCGCTGGGGATTAAAGCCTCGGCAGCAGTGAATGCAACCGGACTTTACTGGCTGGCAGATGGCATTGCTTGCGACATACCACTTCCATCAACCATCACCTCAGACGAGGCTGAGCAAACTCTGCGAGCCGCCCTTGATGGCGCGCCAGTTGATGTCGTGGTGCAGGAACAGGACAGCCGACGCAAGAAAATTCTGATTGCCGACATGGATTCCACCATGATCCAGCAAGAATGCATCGATGAACTGGCTGAAGAAGCAGGTCTGCGTGAACAGGTCTCGCTCATCACTGCACGCGCCATGAACGGCGAAATCGAGTTCGAACCCGCTCTGCGTGAACGCGTAGCACTTCTCAAGGGTCTGCCGCTTTCGGTTATCGACAAGGTTATCTCTACCCGTATTTCGCTGATGCCCGGCGGTGTCGAACTGGTTCGCACCATGCGCAAGCACGGCGCATATACAGCGCTCGTATCCGGCGGCTTCACCTCATTCACAAAGCGCGTTGCAGAAATGATTGGCTTCAATGAAGATCGCGCTAACACGCTTTTACATGATGGCGCGCATCTAAGCGGCACCGTTTCCGACCCGATCCTCGGTCGCGAAGCCAAGGTCGAAAAGCTCGTTGAAATCGCAGAGCGTCTTGGCCTCACACCACAGGACGCAATCGCCGTGGGTGACGGCGCAAACGATCTTGGCATGATTCAGCTTGCCGGAACCGGCGTCGCGCTACATGCAAAACCGGCGGTCGCGGCACAGGCCAAAGTGCGTATCGATCATGGCGATCTGACCGCCCTTCTTTATATTCAAGGCTATCGTAAATCGGATTTTGTCGAATGATTATTCTGGAAACGCCTCGCCTCGTTATTCGCAACTGGGAAAACCGGGATCGCGAATTGCTTCACGAAATTAACTCAGATGCTGAGGTAATGCGTTTCTTCCCATCTCGGCTTTCTCGCACAGAATCAGACGCATTGTTTGAGCGTCTGCAAAAAATGATCACAGAAACAGGGTATGGCTTTTACGCTATTGAGGAAAAACAAAGCGGACAATCAATCGGCTTTGCTGGCCTCGCCCTCACAGATCTCGAACCGTGCCTCCCTGACGGCACGGTGGAAATCGGCTGGCGACTTACACCACCCTTCTGGGGAAAAGGCTACATGACCGAGGCAGGAAAAGCACTGCTGGCTTACGCCTTCGATAAGCTTGAACTTCCTGAAGTTGTCTCATTTGCTGTCTTCAATAACGACCGTTCGACATCGGTTATGCAACGCATCGGAATGGTGCGGGATGAAGCCCGCGACTTCGACCACCCCAAGGTGCCCGACGACATGCCCCACCTCAAACGTCACGTCGTTTATTCCGCAGCAAACCCATCGAAAAACTGAATCACATTCCGAACCTATTCCGGCAAGGGATTCTAAACACAAACAAAAAAGGCGTCGCAACAGTTGCGACGCCTTTTGCATTTCCAGTTTACGAAAAAGCTAGTCGATACGGATCGTCACGAACCGCAACTCGCCAGAGCGCGAAGCCAGCATCAGAAGCGCGTTCTTGCGACCCTCGCGGCGCAGTGCATCAATGCGCTTCTTAACATCGGCTGGCGTCTTAACCGTAACCTGACCAATATCCACGATTACATCGCCCGTTTCGATACGCTTTTCAGCGGAAGCAGAACCCGGCACAACATGAAGAACTGCAACGCCCTCGACATCTTCGGCAATGCCAAATTCGCCGCGCACATCTTCATTGAGTTCCGATAGCTTCATGCCCAGCACCGTTGCGGCTGCCTGCTCCTTATGCTCTTTTTTCTTGGTATCAGGTTTTGGGGCATCCGGAAGCTCCTGTCCCTCCTCACCTTCTTCCATATCTGGCGGAGGAGCCTGATCTTCAACGGCTTCGTCTGTGCTTTTATCGTCTTCGATCAAACGGCCGAGCTTAACCTTGACGGACTGCTCCTTGCCATCGCGCACGACAACAACTTCAACCTCATCGCCCACGGCGCTCTCGGCCACAAGACGCGGCAGATCACGCGCACGTTCGACAGGTTTTCCGTCATAGCGGATAACAACATCGCCCGCCTTGATCGCTTTATTATCAACGCCTGAGTTCTCTATGAGACCGGCGATAAGCGCGCCCTTAGCATCTTTCAGGCCAAGGCTCTGCGCAATATCATCGGTAACAGGCTGAATGCGAACACCAAGCCAGCCACGACGCACTTCGCCAAATTCCTTGAGCTGATCGATAACGCCAACAGCCATTTCCGCGGGGATGGCAAAGCCAATGCCGATTGAACCACCCGACGGCGAATAAATAGCGGTATTGATGCCGATCACCTTACCGTCCATGTCGAACAGCGGACCACCGGAATTGCCACGGTTAATCGCGGCATCGGTCTGAATGAAATCATCATAAGGGCCGGACTGAATATCGCGCTTACGCGCGGAAATAATGCCCGCAGTCACCGTGCCGCCAAGGCCAAACGGATTGCCGATTGCCAGCACCCAGTCACCAATACGCGCTTTGTCGGAATTGCCGAACTCAACAGCCTTGAGCTTATGCTTGGTCGGATCAACCTTCAGCACGGCAAGATCGGTCTTGGTGTCCTTTCCGACAAGCTCCGCTTTCAGCTTGGAACCGTCGACAAAATTGACTTCAATCTCGTCGGCATCAGCGATAACGTGGTTATTGGTGACGATGAAACCCTTTTCGGCATCAATCACAAAACCAGAACCCAGCGACTGCACTTTGCGCGAATCGCCCTTTTTATCGCCGCCTTTTTCATTGAAAAAATCGTTGAAGAACTCCTGAAACGGTGAACCTTCCGGCACTTGGGGCATCGGCACGCCGCTGTCTTCTTCGCCGTCTTCTTTAACTGTCTGCGATGTCGAAATATTCACGACCGCGTCAAGCAAACCTTCAGCCAAATCGGCAACGGAGCCGGGGCCCTGCCTGATCGGAGCAGTTTGCTGAGCGAAAGAGGGAGATATGCCAATTGCAACTGTCCCTGTAAAACTCATCGCTCCGAGAGCAACGGTTGCTAAAAGGGTGCGGCCAAATCCCGCCTTGGATGCAATTGCCATGAAGCTCCGCTCCGTTTCTGTCTGCATGAAAAAGCGAAAAGATTAGATCGCTGCAAAATACGGCCTGTTTACGGCCCCGCATAGAGTGGAGAGCAGAAATATCACGGATGGAGTGGCTTATCCCCTGACAAGCCAGACAATAAAGACACCAATAGCCAAGGCGCAAAGCCCGGCAATCCTCAACATGCCTTCCGGCGCATGAGATGCGTCACGCGCCAGCTTTTTGGCAATCAAAGGAAAGCCGCCGTAGAGCAGCCCCTCGAATACGAAGAGAAGTCCTACGGCGGCTAGAAAATCGCTCATTTGCGATAATCTCTCTTACTGCGCTGGCACTGTTGCAGGCGCTGTCGCAGGCAACTGTCCACCAGCATCACGGAAGAACTTGAAGAACTCCGAATCTGGCGAAATGACCAGTGTTGTATCAGGCGTTTCAAGTGCCTTACGATAAGCTGCCATCGAACGATAGAAGGCATAGAAATCCGGGTCTTTCGATGCGGATTCAGCAAAGATCGCACTACGTTCTGCATCGCCTTCACCGCGAAGGATTTCCGAGTCCTTACGCGCTTCAGCAACAGTTTCTACAACCTGACGATCGGCAATAGCGCGAATACGCTGCGCTGCTTCACGGCCACGCGCACGCAGACGTTCTGCTTCGGCAAGACGCTCTGCCTTCATACGCTCATAGGTCTGCTGTGATACTTCAGCCGTCAAATCCGTACGACGAATACGAACGTCTTCAATGGTGATGCCAAGCGATGTCGCATCAGGGCGAAGCTGATTTGCAACTTCACGCATCATATCGCCACGTTCTTCGGAAAGAGCAGCTTCAAAGCCGCGCTGACCGTAAACACCACGCAATGCAGCATCAAGACGTGTACGCAGACGCTGTTCTGCAAGCATAACGCTACCCGATACGGTTTCACGGAACTTGCGCGGATCTGTGATGCGATAAACGAGGAATGCATCCACGTCGTAGAACTTACCACCGGAAACCTGAACGCGAATATCGTCAAGGTCAAAGCGCAGCAGACGATCATCGATCAGCTGAACCGTATCCGCGTCAAGGAAGCCGAACGGCATTTTGAAATAGATGCCCGGTTCGGTTTTCACATCAACGATCTGACCAAAGCGCAGAACGATTGCCTGCTGGCGTTCATTAACAATGAATACAGACGAATAAAGTGCGAAAGCAACGATGGCGATAATGCCAAAAATAAACGGAAGCCTGTTATTGGCCATGATTAGTTACCTCCGCTATTCGTCGTTGCATCAGCGGCACCCGGACGCGGCTGCTGGCGCATAAGTTCACTCAATGGCAGGTAAGGCACGACATCCTTACCAGCTTCCACGATAACCTTCTTGGTGCCAGCAAGCACTTCTTCCATGGTTTCGAGGAACAAGCGGTTGCGGGTTACTTCTGGTGCATTTTTGTATTGATCGACAACCGAGCTAAAGCGCTGTGCTTCACCTGTCGCATCCTGAACAACACTGTTTTTGTAAGCCGCAGCTTCTTCACGCAGCTGTGCTGCCTGACCGCGTGCCTGACCAAGACGCTGGTTAGAATACTGATTGGACTCTTCGACGAAGCGGTCTTCATCCTGTTCAGCGCGCTGCACTTCATCAAACGCATCGGCTACTTCACGCGGCGGGGATGCATCCTCGATGGAAACTGCATTCACCTGAATACCGGTATTGTAACGATCAAGCGTAGCCTGAATAATGTCACGTACACTCTGCGCAATTTCAGCACGATTATCACGGAAGACATCCTGTGCAGGACGACGACCAACGATTTCACGAATCGCACTCTCAGAAACCTGCTGCACCATGGCATCCGGATTCTCTACGTTGAAAAGATAATCACGCGGATTGGAAACGCGATAAAGAACCGAGAACTGAACATTGACGATGTTCTGATCACCAGTCAGCATCAGGCCCTGCGTCGCAGTCCGTGAACCCTGACCACCGATATTGATCTGCTTTTCGACGATCTGAGCCTTTTCAACGGTCTCAACAGGCCAGAAAAGGAAATGCAGGCCCGGCTCGGAAACTTCAGCCTTTGGCTTACCAAAAACGAGTTCAACAGCGAGTTCATCTGGCTGCACGGTGTAGACCGACTGGTAAAGCCAGAGGCCAAGCACTGCAGCACCTATGAGGAAAAATACACCGCGATTGCTGCCGCCTTTGCCGCCGCTGCCACCCGGGAAAACTTTTTTCAGACGATCCTGCCCTTTGCGAAGAATATCCTCGAGATCAGGAGGCGTGTTCTGACCGCCATTGCGTGGACCTTTCGGACCCTGACCCCAAGGGCCACCGTTACCGCCATTGCCGCCATTATTATTGTTGTCGCCGCCGCCACCCCATGGGCCACCGCCGCCGCCATTCTGATTACTCCAGGGCATCCTCACCTCTCGTCCGGGAGACGGAAAATCCTATTCAATTTCCCGTCATCAACTAATGTTACCGTTTTATAGGCATCGCGAGGGCCGCTTTCAACGTGAAGCGGCAAATTTCCTGCGTTATAATTTACATAACGTGTCGGTCGTACCGAATATAGCGTGTCGGATGACTATCTTTCTCGCCCACAGGCACATCTTCCGAGCTGATCTCTTTCCAGATTTTCGAATCGAGTGCCGGAAAAAACGTGTCACCATCAATGGTCGCGAGAACGCGCGTCAGATGCACTCGATCCACAAAAGGCAATGCTTGCGCATAAATCTTGCCGCCACCGATGATGCAGACCTCATCCACGCCAAGCTCCGTCGCAAACTTGCGCCCCAGCTCAATCGCGTCTTCGAGCGAGCTGACAATGGTCGCTCCGTCGGCTTTGAAACCTGCATCACGCGTCACAACAAGATTGGGACGGCCCGGCAGCGGGCGACCAATGGATTCCCATGTCTTGCGCCCCATTATGACGGGCTTTCCGAGCGTCAGCGCCTTAAACCGCTTGAGGTCGGTCGAAAGCTTCCACGGCATATCATTGTCGCGACCGATGACATTGTTTTCGGACGCGGCAACAACAATCGAAAGAACGGCTTTGCTTATGGTCATATCTTACACCGCAATCGGTGCTTTGATCGATGGATCGGCTTCATAGCCCACCAGCTCAAAGTCCTCGTAACGGAAAGCAAAAAGATCTTTCACATCCGGATTGATGCGCATGGTTGGCAAAGCTTTCGGCGTGCGGGTCAACTGCAAACGCGCTTGCTCAAAATGATTGGAATAAATATGTGCGTCGCCCAGCGTATGCACAAAATCACCCGGCTCAAGGCCTGCAACCTGCGCAATCATCATGGTCAGCAGCGCATAAGATGCAATATTGAACGGAACGCCTAAGAAGATATCCGCCGAGCGCTGATAGAGCTGGCAAGACAATTTGCCGTCCGAGACATAAAACTGAAACAGGCAATGGCACGGTGGTAAAGCCATTTCATCGACCAGCGCCGGATTCCATGCAGATACGATCAAACGTCGTGAGTTAGGGTTTTCGCGCAACATCTTGAGAAGATTCGCAATCTGGTCGATATGGCGACCATCAGGCGCTGGCCATGAGCGCCACTGATAACCATAGACCGGGCCAAGATCGCCATTCTCATCGGCCCATTCATCCCAGATCGAAACGCCGTTTTCCTTGAGATAAGCGATATTGGTATCGCCTTTCAGGAACCACAGAAGTTCATGGATGATTGAACGCAGATGCAGCTTCTTGGTGGTGAGAACCGGAAACCCTTCAGCCAGATTATAGCGCATCTGATAGCCGAAAACCGAACGCGTGCCTGTCCCGGTGCGGTCACCACGGTCTGAGCCATTGTCGAGCACATGCTGGAGAAGATCGAGATAGGTGCGCATAGGGGTACTTTCCGGGTCGATTCGTATTAACCCAATATAAGAAAAACCCCGGCTTATGACACCGGGGTCTTTAGTTTGGACTGTGGACGACGATTAAAGATCGCCGAGCTTACCAAGCTGCTTCGCAACCAGATAATAGAAGGTGACGCGACCCTTGTTACGATCGCCCTTCATAACTTCTGCAACATGATTAACGACTTCGACGGCCTTGGCTTCATCCGCTACGCCAAGCTTCTTGTGAACCCAGCTGTCACGGACGCGCTTAAGTTCTTCAGGATCAGTTGCAGAGACAAGAGAGGAATCGCGATTACGCAGCGCAATGCCAAGATGCTTTACGATCTTCTCGACAACGGCTTCATCAGCAGCGGCATCATAACGACGGACATCCGCGAGATAGTCACTCATAGATTCACTCTCCTTCGATTGGCTTTAGCCCCGGTTAAACCTCCGCTACAGCCGGACAATGACAATCCCAATCCGGCATGCACCGATAGTCTTGTCAGGATTGACCAGCCTGCGATTGCTGTCAATGAAAAATGAACGCAAAAAGCGCAGACAAACGAGCGCCAACAACCTGTTAAATCACAACTCCCCTCTTCCAATCGTGGAGAAGGACGCCTATATACGTCGTGTCAGCGCAAGCTGACTATGGTGATAAACGGACGATGTAATAAACCTATTGGACCCGGGGGCGGTACCCGGCGCCTCCACCAGAACGCAAGAAGCAGTAAACGCGAGTTGCGCTGTGGCGGGGGCGAAATAGGATCGACAAGGGTGTAAAGATCGCTCTTTTGCTCGGCATGATACCACCGTTATCGGGTCAATTGAGTAGTTGCAAATGACAACAAAGCTCAGGGTTACGCTCTCGCTGCTTAATCGCGGTGCGGGAAACCCAACCTAAGTCCTTCTGGTTAGCACCTTGAGGCGGGGTTCGGAGGCACCTGGCAACAGAAGCCTCCACTTTTCCCATCTTTAGATTGTTGCCACTTCCGCTTCTGGCTGTGTTTTGCGTGCAAACACAACGAGGCTGAGCAGAAATGCGATCAGTGAACAGATCGCAATACCGCCGATCATCGGTTTGGCAGAACCGTCAAAGAATGCGCCGGTTACACCAATCGCAATGCCACCAATGACGAAATGCAACGTTCCAAGCAGCGCCGATGCTGTTCCAGCAATAGCGCCGTGATCTTCGAGAGCCAGCACAGCGGTCGTTGGAATGACAAGCCCCAGAAAACCGTAGCCAACGAAAAGAAAGCCAGCGATCAGCCAGAGGCCGGTATGCCCCATCAAGACTGCCGCAAACATAGCAAGCATAACAGCTGCAAAGCCTGAAACAGCGACCTGCATCACACGACGCAATCCAAAACGTGCACCCAAGACACCATTGAGCTGTGAAACGCTGAAGAACGAAACGGCATTGATGGAAAACGCAATTGCATACTGGCTTGGGCTGAGGCCGTAATGATCAATCAGAATAAACGATGAGTTAGCCAAATAGACAAAGAATGATGCGATGCCGAAGCCGCCAATACAGGCCAGCCCCATAAAGTAGCGATCCTTGAGCAACCGACCATAACCCGCAAGCGCGCTGCTGATATTGCTATCAAGCCGCGCTTCGCTACCCCTCGTCTCTTTAAGCGCGGTTGCTATCAACACAACGCCTACAATGGCCGCCACGAACACAGCCCAGAAAACACCGCGCCAGCCGAAAAAATCGATAAGAACCGATCCACTCAACGGTGCGAGAATGGGCGAAATTGAAAAGACGAGCATAAGCAGCGACATCAGCCTTGCTGCATCAACACCTGTGTGAAGATCACGCACAATGGCACGCGGGATGACCGAGCTTGCCGCTGCACCCAACCCTTGAATGAAGCGGAACAAGACCAAAATATCGATATTGGTCGCAAGTGCTGAACCGATACTACCGACAGCAAACAGCGCCAGTCCGCCGTAAAGCGGGAGCTTGCGCCCCACCATGTCCGACAGGGGACCAACAAAAAGCTGCGCAAGCGCCAAAGCAATGAAGAATGCCAAAAGACTCATTTGCACCGCACCCGTCTCCGCATGGAGATCGGTCGCGATGGTTGGCAATGCAGGCAGATACATATCAATGGCAAATGGGCCGATTGCCGAAAGAAGGCCAAGGATAATCGCGTTGCGCACGAGACCTGAAGTGGGAGAGCCTGAACTCATTGGGGGCGTACTTTCATCAATGTTTCGTGAGTCGCCCGTTACGAGTTTGGTTCCCGCACATCGCTTGGGAGCATGGCTAAGCCGGGACCAAATATCGCAACTAGGCAACTATCCACATGTTTATGCTACATAATTTCGCGACATTTGCGATATTCCCAGCCCCCAACCGGGTATCGTAATCTCTCAAAAGCGTGTAGCCATCCCCATAATGGACGAGTTTTAATAACTGTTTTGACACTACTGTAAAATTAGACACTATTGTCCAAACCGTCAAGCCGCATTATGTTATGGATATGAAACCTACTGACATGCTCGATAATGCCGTTCTGGCAGACAGACGCCCTCTCCTTTCTGAAGGGGCAAATTCTGCGTCCGCAAAATCGGGATTAAAACCCGGTCAATGTATGAAGCGCGACTTCATTCTTTGCGCGGCGGCACGCGTTTTTTATCGGGATGGGTTTCAGGGCGCCAGCATCGATCTGATTGCCAGCGAAGCAGGCGTATCGCGTCAGACCATTTACAATCACTATAAGGACAAAGAAGCGCTGCTGGCAGCTGTCGTTGACGACGCCTTCGATAGAATGTCGTCTGGTCTGTTTGCTGTACTAGCTACCTTTCCTCAGTCCGGTGAAAACCTTGAAGAAAATCTGGTCGCCTTCTCGATCAGGATGAGCCGCAATTGCGTGCATGATTCTTCAACCGTGTTTTTGCGCAAACTGTTTCAGTCCGATGAGGATGCTCTGCCACTGCATGGCAATGTTTGCAGCAATAAAGGCCCGGCACAGGCCGTTCCAGCTATTGCCGCACATCTTGCGCGTTTAGCTCTGGCTGGAGATCTGGTCATTGAAGACCCTGATTTGGCAGCACGACATTATCTGGCGCTCATCAATGCGGATATTCATTACCACTTGCTAACTGGTCAGGCTGTTGATGATTCCATCATTGAAAAAAGCGCGATCAACGGTGTTCGCACCTTTTTGATGGCCTTTGGTGCGCGCGCGTAAGCATTTCCGCACCTCACCGGCCTCACTTTTTTCTTGATATATTTTAGATTCGTCAGAGAACAAACTTGACATCAACCTGCGAATCCGTGGGATAAGCAATCTATGGTTCAGGATCTCATCCGTTACGATATTCTCGCTCAGGAAGCCCTCCGTGGCGTCATTCGCAAGGTTCTTGCGGAAGTGGCAGCGACTGGCTTGCCTGGCAATCATCACTTCTTCATCACGTTCCTTACTGGAGCGCCCGGTGTACGCATTTCGTCTCGGCTTAAGGAAAAATATCCTGAGCAGATGACAGTGGTGTTGCAACACCAGTACTGGGACATGGTTGTCACCGATCAGCTGTTTGAAATCGGCTTGTCTTTCGGTGATGTGCCGGAAAAACTGACAATTCCATTCTCCGCCATTCGTGGCTTCTACGATCCATCGGTCAACTTTGAACTTGAGTTCGATGTATCGGTTGTCCAGCCAACAAGCGATAACGACGAAGGTGGTAATGTCTCGTCTATCGAATTGATCTCGTCCGAAGACACACCTGAAAAGGCAAAGCCTAAATCCAAATCGCGCAAACCTGCTGCTGAAAAGGGTGAAACCGCTGCAAAGGACGAGCCCGCATCTGAGGATGACGAAGCTGAAGCCAAACCATCGGCAGATGTGGTGTCGCTTGATTCTTTCCGTAAAAAATAAGCACCGTCTTCATTAGAGATAGCAAACACCGGCTGAGCATTCCGCCGGTGTTTTTTTATAGCAGTCGTGCTGCTCTTGACTTCGATCAAAGCATCTCAACAAATGCTCTGTAAAACTGGGTTCACAAACAACGCATCACAGGACAGGCCCACCATGTTGCGAATTATTGCTCAGATCGTTCTTTGGTTTAGCGGTATTATTGCCGGTTTCTTCGTCGCTAAAGACACACCAAACTTTCCGATGTGGCAAATGACTTTCGGACTATTGCTGCTCGTGGTACTTTCGCTGATCATCTGGTGGATGACCAATCCAAAATCACCGAACAAATAACACCACGCCCACTGATATTCATGGCAGGCATTCATGAGTGAAATTATCAATCTGCGCCAGTTCAAAAAAAACAAGGCGCGTGCCTCGCGGGAAGAACAAGCTGATCAGAACCGCATTCTGTTTGGCAGGACAAAAGCCGAAAGAAGCTTCGCAAAAGAAGAAACGCGTAAAGCCAATAGTTTTCTCAAAAACAATAAGCTTGAGCCAATTAACAAGCCGAAGGCTGAAGAGTGAGCGGCTCCGTCAGCATTACAGGACGGCTCAAAAAGCGCTCTGTGAGTATTCGTGGTCATGCAACAAGCTATACGCTTGAAGACCCTTTTTTCGAGTTGCTTGAAGAGATAGCAAACACGCGGCAAGTGTCTGTCGCATCGCTCGTAACAGAGATTGACGGACAGCGCGAACGCAGCGTCAATCTCTCTTCCGCTCTCAGGCTCTATATCCTCGACTGGCTAAAATCGAAAATTCAGTCTCAAGGCTGAGAATTCGGCACAACATTTGGCGCCTGCTCCAGATCTTTCAAAAACTCATTGAGTGACTGACCGCCCTGCCCATTTAATTGCGCAGGTGGATTGCTTCCCTCGGCTGGCTTCTGTGCTTCCAATGCATTTCTGGCAGCCTGTTCACGAGCCTCAGCCCCTGCTTTTTTGCGAGCCTCTTCCTCAAGACGCACACGCTCTCGCTCTTTGGCATCAGAAGCCAGCAGGTCCAGCTGGCGTCTCAGCCGCTGCTTTTCCATTATGCTCGCCTGCATCGCTTCGACCCGTTCCTGCTCACGCTCCAATGCGCGCTGCGTCAGAAACTGAACCAGCGGCTGCCTATCAAATTGAACCGTGGGATCGTCATAAGTTCCGCCGATAGTGTAACGAAGGCTTGGTGTCGTAGAAGGCTGCGCATCATCCGCTTGCTCATATGCGAAACTGCCCTCACCACTGAGACCCAACGTAGACAGATTAAGCTGCATATCGCCGCTCAATGTTGCGTCTCCCGTTGCAAGACTGATTGGCGAAAGTCGTGCAATGCCCCCTGCAACCGTGAAATCAAAACGCGGATTACCAACCGCAAACCGACCCTGACCAATTGCTTTATCGGTCAATGCGCCAAACGCCTTCGCATCCAGCTGCGTGGCACCCGCGGGCTGATCGCCCAGGCCATCAGCCTCAGTCAACATTGCCGGAAAGGCCGTCTGATCGAGGCCATTAATGACGAGATTCTCAACATCAACGCTGCCTGAACCCGCAAGAGACGCAACCAGTTCGGCGACATTCGAGCCGCTACCATTCAAAGTCAGAGCAGCTTTGATCGGTCCGTTCAATGGGCTGCTGCCCGTCGAAGAATGATAGAAATCTTCAAGTCGCGCACCACTCCATTTAAGATCAGAAGACAGCAGCGCAGTTTTATCGTTGTTGCGTAGAGAAACATTGCCAACCAGATACCCGCCAGCCCAGTTTCCGGTTAGCTCATTGAGCGCCAGCCCGTCCATATTCTTCTGAACGCGCGTGGAAAAATCACTTACGGTTCCAAAGCCATCCATATGTGCTTGCGATGCTGTCAGCTTCATATCCATCAGCAGGGGCAAAGATGGGCGTGTTGCAAATGGTGTACTTGGCCAAATAGAAGCCTTACGCGGCGAAGACGGCTCAAGTGCATCCTGACCAAGCATGATCGCTGCAAGGCTGCCAAGTTCAACAGAGTTCAGCTTTGCCTCACCTTTGAACTGAGGAAGTCCACTGTCTGAGAAGTTCGCTTCAAGACGGGCGGAGATATCTTCGCCACCAAGCTTACCCGCGAAATTCGGGAATCGAAGCAAACCTTTGGCAAACTGGAAATCACTCGACAAATCAGCAGACAGTCCTTCGCCAAATCCCGGAAGCGTATAACCCGCTGTCGCGATAAACGGTTGCAGATCAGCAGATTTCACCTGAGCCTTGCCGCTCGCAGCAATATCACCGCCAACCATCGACAAAATACCATCCGCAACAGCCGTACCGTCAGGCGCAGTCAGCCTGAGTTGCGTTCGCATACCAGCACTCGGCGCGCCCTGCATGGTAAGATCAGCCGTCAATTCACCAGCAAGTCCCAGCGGCAATGTCGGAACACCCAACAAAGCCAGAACCGTCTCGCCATTGGTGGAAGACGCAGTTCCATTGAGCTGCATTTGCATGGGATCGTTTTCAGCGCTTCCGCCGCTGGTCGTGCCGGACAGGTCAAGCTTCATACCGCCTGCTTTGCCCGTCACACTAAACGATGCCTCGCCACCCTTTGCAGGTGTTTTTGTGGGCACTTCCTTAGCGCGTGATCCTTTGGTACTTCCCGCAACCGGCGCAGCAACTACACCATTGCCGGTAGGTGCTACGGCATTAGCAATGATATTTATCTCCGTATCCTCAAATAGACCGGGATAATTATCTGCTCGCGCTGAAAGCGAACGGAAAAATGGAACTTGCGGATGCCTATGCGCAGCGAGTGTCAGAAAATGCGACAGATCAGCGGAAAGCAAAGTCGCATCAAGCTTGCCTGACGGCGTTGCAGCAAAAGGCTCATAGGTACCTGTTGCGGTCAGCGTCGTGCCTGCAACATCATTGACCATCAAACGGTCAAAATCAAAACGGCCATTATGAATACGAACAGCAAGATCAACACTTGCCGCTTCCATATCTTCATATTGAACAGGGCCAGCGGTGAAACCAATATCAAGCGCCTGTCCATCAAGTGAAGCAATGCCATGACCACCTGAGAAAAAGCCGGTAAATGCGCGGAGCGCGTTGCTATCAACTGATCCACCCTGCAACCGCAACGTAATCGCTGGTTCGGCAGAACCAGCGACTTGCCGCAGGAATGTACCTTTCAGCGTCGTTTGGCCCATCCCGACTTCAAGATTATCAATACTCTGCATGCCTTCACGCAAATTCACCTTGCCTGAAAAGCCCACGCTATCGAGTTTACGAATGGATTCATCGACAGTCTCGTTCAGCCATGCTGCAAGCCCGGATGGCTGGCGTGACGCAACCAGCATATCGCCTTCAAAGCCGAAATCTCGCCCGACCGAAAGCCTGCCTTTGGCCTCAATCTTTGTACGGCCCGGCAGATCGGCTTCAAACTGACCGATATTCCAGCCATTGCCATCAGGCTCCGCACTGATCGTCACGGAACGAATAGTTGTGCCACCGGCTATTACCGCAGGCAGCCGCAAATCAACATTGCCGGGCATTCCGGGGATCGGCAATTGCTCAAGCATACGCCGTAACGTCTCAAGGCGTTCGCCGTCGGCGACGGGTGCTGGCTGCTGATCCTGTGTCGTCTCTACCGGACCCCAGAAAATCTGTTGGCCATCAGCGCTGATTTCAAAATGTGGCTTATCTCCGTAATCAATGAGTGCCTTGCCGTTCACCACATAGGGATTGTCGGCTGGCCCCTGCTCCATGCGAAACTCGCTGGCATCGAAATGGCTTTTGTTTGCCGAAAACTTGCCACTGACACGGAGGTCGCTGAAAAATGGCTTCTCAATGGGTGTTTTCTGGTTCTTGGCAACCGATGCAATCGCATCAGCAGAACGGAGTGAAAAGCTGCCAGCATAGTTCAGGCGACCATCATCAAGCGTAATATCACCATCGGTCTCAAACGACGCAGGCACAGCTTCGGGCGATATGCGCACACGAAGGCGCAGAGAACCGTCCGGCTTGGCTTCGCCGCTCGTAAGATCAAGCGCCAGCTTCTGTCCTTCAACTTCCAAAGTACCGTTGGCAATCCACGGCCCTGCAAGACTATTAGCAGAAAGAACCGCATCTATATCGCTGGCATTATGAACACGTCCGCTCGCTTCATCGATGAGGGTCGCCGTGCCATCCGTAATTGAGAGACGCTCGACTTTGATCTGTGCTGGATCAAGTGGAGTGGAGGGACGAATGGCCCAATCAACCTTGCCATTCTTGTCGAGCGAAATAATCGTATTGGGGCGCTCAACGCGCATATCAAAAATCAGCAACTGGCCGCGCAAAAACGGCATCAGTTCCGCATCCATCGAAAACCTGTCGACGGTCATCACCGGATTTGCATTGTCTGCACCAACCCGCACATCAGAAAATGTCACAGATGGAAACGGCAAAAGCCTGGCGCTGACATCACCTGTCACATGAACCGGACGCCCGAGAATCTGGCTTGCCTCGCGCTCGAACTCGGCACGATAGCCACTCCAGTCGACAAATGGCGGAACGACCAGCGCTGCGGTCAAAAGCAGCACCAGCAACCCACCCACGATGACGAATATGCGGCCCAAGCGAAACTCCGATAATATGCAGAGCGTGATGCAAATCTTGAATCACGCGATTTTTATCGGTGCAACATAGCGGGATCGATCCGGCGATAACAAGGCAAATTGCCTGCGCAATCGCTGATTCACCCGCGACATTGAATCGCCTTCTTAAAAAGACGATTCAAAAGACTGATTTGAATCAGGAAATCAGGATTTTTCCCGGATTCATGATGTTATCTGGATCGATCGCTTTCTTGATCATCCGCATGTAGTCGGTCGCGTCGCCAAGCTCCATGGCGAGATATTTCATCTTGCCCTGCCCGATACCATGTTCGCCTGTACAGGTGCCTTCCATGGCAAGCGCACGCTTTACCAGTCGATCCATAAACTCTTCGGCGCGCTCCATTTCCGATGTGTTGTCCGTATCGAGCAAAAGCAGCAAATGGAAATTACCGTCTCCGACATGGCCAACGACAGGAGCAATCAACCCGCTTTCAGCTAGGTCTTTTTCAGTCTCCGAAATGCAATCAGCAAGCCGTGAAATCGGCACGCAAACATCAGTCGAAACACCCTTCGCACCGGGACGCAAAAGGAAGGATGCCAGATATGCATCATGCCGCGCACGCCACAAGCGGTCGCGTTCTTCCGGATCATTGGTCCAGCGGAACTCGCCGCCACCATTTTCCGCAGCGATCTCGCCAAAGATTTCCGCCTGCTCGGCAACGCCGGTTTCGGTGCCATGGAACTCGACAAACAGATAAGGCTGCGCCTCATAAGGCAACTTCGAATGCAGGATCAGCGCTTCCATCTGAAGCTTGTTCACAAGCTCAATACGCGCAACGGGTATGCCCATCTGGATGGTTTCAATCACCGCACGACAGGCCGATTCAACATCCGGGAAGGGGCAAATCCCACCCGATACAGCTTGCGGGATACCCTGCAATTTTAAAGTCAGCTCAGTGATGATACCAAGCGTGCCTTCAGAACCGATCAGCAACCGTGTCAAATCATAGCCAGCGGCTGTCTTCTTCACACGTTTGGACGTCTCGATCAGGCGACCGTCGGGCATGATAGCTTTCAGCGCCAAAACATTCTCGCGCATTGTCCCATAGCGCACGGCATTGGTGCCAGACGCTCGCGTTGAGGCCATGCCGCCAAGGGTCGCATTCGCACCCGGATCGATTGGGAAAAACAGCCCGGTATCGCGCAAATATTCGTTCAATTCGCGCCGCGTAATTCCCGGCTCAATCACACAATCAAGGTCTTCTGCATGAACTGCCAGCACACGGTTCATCTGTGTGAGATCAATCGACACGCCGCCCGCTGGTGCATTCACCTGCCCCTCCAGCGAGGAACCCGCGCCAAAAGCTATCACCGGCACCTTATGCTCGGCACAGATACGGACCACATCCTGCACATCGTCAGTCGTTTGCGCAAAAATAACAATGTCGGGCGCCTGCGTCGGCACATAAGTCGTCGTGTGACCATGTTGCTCGCGGATTGCCTGTCCGGTCTGCGCGCGTTCACCAAACCGCTGCTTGAGGAGTGCAACTGCGGCTGCAATGCCCTCTTCATTACGCTGAAGGGCAACCACATTCTGAAGCGACATCGTTTATTCTCCGTATTTCAAATTATGCTGCGGCTAAGGCCAGCGCGACAGGATCCTGGCCCAAATGTTCGGCAATGGCACGCACGACAAGGTTATGATCTTCACGCTGCGGAAGGCCCGAAACAATCGCCGTTCCAATTACACCGGCACCTGCGACATGGATCGGAAATCCACCACCCGCCAAAGCATAATCGGCAACATCAAGCGCCTTATGTTCCGCAAACATTTTATCTTCGCGGTTTTGTTCCAGAACAAGGCGATAGCTCGAAGCGTGAAAGCGACGCACGACATTAAACTTACGCCGCAGCCATTCGGTATTGTCAGCGGTCGTTCCAGCCGTGGCTGCAAAAAACAAACGGCGATCCCAGAGCGAAATATCAATCGCAACCGCCAGCTTCTGTTTCACCGCAATATCGCGTAGCCGATGACCGAGGGAAAACGCATCATTCTCCGTAAAGTTTGTGAAAATAAGCGCCTGTTCCTGTCGGATTATCTGCTTGATATCGTCGCTTTGCGCCATGATCCGCTTTCTCCCCAAAACTATTCCCAAAACAATTATTGTGTTCTTTTGCGCCCTCATTCACATGATTGCAACCGTTGAACACCACCATCAAACTTGATTGATTGAGCGCAAGCGGCTAGTGGAACTGCATGGCTCAGAACCCAAATATTGATGTACCCGCACAAGGCGACCGCATACCGCAATTTGTGGAGACCGCAGTTTTCAAACGCGATGTTTTTTCCGAAACACGCGCAGGCTATTTTGCGGGCGATCCCGAGACAAGAATTATCCGCCGCGTGGTGAGTGCAGCCCCTTGGTGGTCGAAGCCTCTGGCATGGATTCTGGCGCGACGCGAAATTCGCGGCCTGAAAACCGTGCGCGGCATCGAAGGTGTTCCACAGCTTCTCTATACCGACAAAGACGGCCTCTATCGTTCATGGACGGAAGGCACACCGCTGCATCTTGCGCGTCCGGCGCAGCTCAAATGGTATCGCACCGCGCATCGCATTCTGCGTGATATGCGTCGCATGGGCGTTACCCACAACGATCTGGCCAAGCCACAAAACTGGCTGATGACGCCGGAAGGCGAAGCAGCGGTTATCGATTTTCAGCTGGCAAGTGTGCATCGCCGTCGTGGCGGATTTTATCGCTTGCTCGCCTATGAAGATTTCCGCCACCTCATCAAGCAAAAGCGCGCCTTTGCGCCCGATCTGATGACACCGACGGAAAAGCGTATTCTGGCGCGTCGTTCGCTGCCGTCACGCATTTGGCTCGCTACGGGCAAGAAGGTTTATAACTTCATCACCCGTGGCATTTTCAGCTGGTCCGATGGTGAAGGTACGGGCGACCGTATCGACAATGAAGGCCCGGCCATCATGGCTGCGCTGAAATCAGACCCGCGTGTGAAAGACGTAGCGCTCGCGCTTTATTCACTGCCCGCCAAAGGCGTCGGCCTCTATGCCTTCGTTGAAACTGCAGATGCAGACGAAAAAAGCCTGCGTGCGCGTCTTAAGGGCACAAAGCTTGAACTCATCCAGCCGGTTGCGCATTTGCCGCGCCGGGAAGATGACACGATCCGCGACGATATTCTGCGCCTGATCGCCATGAACCAGATGACAGAGCTTGATGAGCTGCTGCAACGAGAGCCGGAAATGCGCGGCCTTGTCGAAGCACTTGCTTCGCAACGGCTCAATTTCACCGACCGTCGCATCTCACAGCTTGAGTAATTTAACGCTTTCGCTGGTTTTTGATCAACGAATCACTACATTCGGTAGCAATGTCTGATTTTCCCGATGATATGCCGTTCTTCGGCAATGAAACTCCTGCCGACCGCGCACCTGCTGCGACTGGCGGAATTGCCGCACGCGCCATGGCAGCACGCAACCAGCAGCGTGGCGAACCCGATTATTTAAAAGGCCTCAACCCTGAGCAGCGTCAGGCCGTTTTGACCACCGAAGGCCCGGTATTGGTTCTTGCAGGTGCGGGCACCGGCAAGACCCGTGTTCTTACCACCCGCATCGCGCATATTGTAACGACCGGCCTCGCCTATCCAAGCCAAATTCTCGCTGTGACCTTTACCAACAAGGCCGCGCGCGAAATGAAAGAACGTATAGGCCATCTGGTCGGCGGTGCTGTTGAGGGCATGCCTTGGCTTGGCACGTTCCACTCAATTGGCGTGAAACTGCTGCGCAAACATGCAGAACTGGTGCATCTCACGTCTGATTTCACCATTCTTGATACAGATGACGTCATCCGTCTCATCAAGCAGCTTATTCAGGCTGAAGGTCTCGACGACAAGCGCTGGCCGCCTCGCACTTTTGCGAACATGATTGATGGCTGGAAAAACAAGGGCTTTGGCCCGGCTGATATCCCCGAAGGTGACGCGCGTTCGTTTGGCAACGGCAAGGGCCGCGAGCTTTATCAGGCCTATCAGGAACGCTTGCGCACGTTGAACGCCTGCGACTTCGGCGACCTTCTGCTGCACCCGATCCGTATCTTCCGCAACAACCCAGACATTCTGCGCGAATACCACGCGAAGTTCCGTTATATCTTGGTGGACGAGTATCAAGACACCAATACGGCCCAATATATGTGGCTACGCCTGCTTGCTCAAAGGCCACAATCGAAAAGCACGGCTCCAGTCCCGGCCGATGGTCGGCAGACTTCAGCAGGCGTGAGCGACAATAAAGTTAACTTGTGCTGCGTGGGCGATGACGATCAGTCGATCTATGGCTGGCGCGGTGCGGAAGTGGACAATATCCTCCGCTTCGACAAGGATTTTCCGGGCGCAGTTGTGATCAAGCTTGAGCGTAATTATCGTTCGACAGCGCATATTCTTGGCACGGCAGCACATCTGATTGCCCACAACGAAGGTCGTCTCGGCAAAACGCTTTTCACCGAAGCGCCGAATCCTGACGATCCAAAAGTCAAAATCCATGCGGCATGGGATTCGGAAGAAGAAGCCCGTGCCGTTGGCGAAGCAATCGAACAGGCGCAGCGCCAAGGGCATATGCTCAACAATATGGCGATCCTCGTGCGCGCTTCTTTCCAGATGCGCGAGTTTGAAGATCGCTTTGTGACGCTTGGCCTCAACTATCGGGTTATCGGCGGACCACGCTTCTATGAACGCCTCGAAATCCGCGATGCCATGGCCTATTTGCGTGTTGTGGCCCAGCCTGCAGACGATCTGGCGTTAGAGCGCATCATCAACACGCCAAAGCGTGGCCTTGGTGAAGCGGCAATTCGCCTGATCCACGACTATGCACGCGCGCGCGACATCTCGATGTTCGCAGCCGCTTGTGATCTGGTGGAAACCGAAGAGCTGAAACCAAAACCACGTTCAGCGCTGCGCGAAGTGGTCAATAACTTCCGTCGCTGGCAAACGCTTCTCGACAACACCCCACATACAGAACTCGCAGAAACCATTCTTGATGAGTCGGGCTACACTTCCATGTGGCAGAACGACAAATCGGCAGAAGCACCGGGACGCCTTGAAAACCTCAAGGAACTGATCCGTTCCATGGAGGACTATGAGAGCCTACGCAGCTTCCTCGAGCACATCGCGCTCGTCATGGATGCTGAGCAAAATACCGATATGGATGCGGTCAACATTATGACGCTCCATTCTGCGAAGGGGCTTGAGTTTGAAACCGTCTTCTTGCCCGGCTGGGAAGAAGGCCTGTTTCCGCATCAGCGTGCACTTGATGAAGGTGGTCGCTCCGGTCTCGAAGAAGAACGCCGCCTCGCTTATGTCGGCGTGACGCGTGCGAAAAAGAACCTGCATATCTGGTTTGTTTCCAACCGCCGCATCCATGGCATGTGGCAGTCGACCATTCCTTCACGCTTTCTGGAAGAGCTTCCAGAAACGCATGTCGAAGTGGCGGAAATGGAAGGCAATTACGGCGGCTATGGCAATAGCGGTTACGGACAATCGCGCTTCGACAAGGCTGACCCGTTTGAAAACTCCTATGCAACGCCCGGCTGGCAGCGCGCGCAACAAAACCGCTCCGATGCAACGCGTAACAATTGGGGCTCACGCTCCGGTGCAAATGTCGAACGCGTCGGCTATGGCGAAACTGATTCCGGCTTTGGTGCGGGTCGCGGCTCGATAAAAGGGCGCACGATTGACGGCGAACTGGTTGCAAAATCGACAACCGATAAGCCATCCGCCTATTTCGTCGGCGACCGTGTATTCCACATCAAATTCGGCAATGGAACAATCTCGACTATCGATGGCAATAAGCTGACCATCGACTTCGACAAGGCCGGACAAAAACGCGTTCTCGATAGTTTCGTCCAGCGCGCTTGATTTTTTAAGATAAAAAGCCGGAGTTTACTCCGGCTTTCCTTTTTCCCAGGTCACATCGCCTTTGAAGAGCGGAATGGTCGATAGTGATGTCTTAGCCGAGCCATCCTGAACCTGTGTCGCATGGGCGAGATAAAGAAGCGTATTGTTCTTCTGGTCATAGATGCGGGTGATAACCAGCTTCTTCCAGATCAGACTGGTGCGCTCAGCGAAGACCCGCTCACCACCCTTACCAAGCTTAATGTCGCCAATGGTAATGGGCCCGGACTGCTCGCAGGAAATCGATGCGTTGGACGGGTTTTCAAACCAGTTGCCCTTCTGCAAACGGTCGATAACTCCGCGCGAAAAAGATGCCAGATAGCAGGTCACGCCCTGCACCTTCGGATCCTGAACCGCATCAATCGCAATATCATTGCCGAGCCAGTCAACACCGACCTTGCCAACTTCTTCTGCCGATACAGCGGCAGAAGCGCCGAGCAGCAACATTGGCGCGACAAGCAATCCCACGAACCTGTTCATCTTTGACATTCGATCTCTCCAGCAACTTCTGTCTGAAAGGTGGAGTAGCAAATCAGGCATTGCAAGAGAACAAGCCTCAACCGCCCCATTTTTCCAAAAACGCGTCGATTTCAAGCGTCTGAATATCAGGAATTGCATCATAAAGCTTTTCTACCGGCCAGTCCCACCAGCATAGAGCCAGCAATCGATCTATGATGGCATCATCAAAGCGCTTGCGGATAATACGAGCTGGCACACCGCCGACAACATGATAGGGCGCAACATCTTTGGTCACCACAGCATTCGCGCCGATCACGGCGCCATGACCAATATTGACGCCGGGCGTAATTACAGCGCCATGGCCAATCCAGACATCATTACCGATTGTCACGCGTTTGGCCTGTCGCCTTTCACGGAACGCACCGTCCACGCCCAGATAGCGAAAATATTCATTCGGACGATAGCCCACCTTATGGGTCGTCAGCCGTTCCATCGGATGCTCAAGTGCATTGATCCGCACATTGGAAGCAATCGAGCAGAACTTACCAATCTCAGCGTAAATGCCTTCACTGTTGCGCTCTAAATAGGTGAAATCACCGACCGTCACTTCGCGCAGGATTACACGCTCACCAATATCGGCATAGCGTCCCAACTTGGAGCTTTTCAGCTGTGCGGTCGAATGAATGCGCGGTTCACTATTCTGGAAACGAAGGTCTTCGCCCTGCGTCATTTCAAAACTTTCTGAAATCTTTGTACTCTGCTAGACTGGATCTATCGTTTCAACATAAGATGCGCTCGTTAAATAAGCGCTTTCCTATTGCATAACGATGTAAACACTAAATAGCGCGCTTATCTGCGATAAATGCAAAACAAAATTCAAGGCTGACCGGACATGAAAAAATTCCTGCCCATCTTTATCTTCGCCTTCATCATTGTGATAGTTGGCGCTGCGGGCTTCAATATGATCCGTGATCGTAATTCCGCCGATCAGCCTTTCGGCGGTCCGTTCAATCTCGTGTCCATGGATGGCAAGCCTTTCACTGAAAAAGAACTGCGCGACACACCTTCCGTGGTTTTCTTTGGTTTCACCCATTGCCCTGATGTGTGCCCCACCACGCTTTACGAACTGGACGGCTACTTCAAACAGCTTGGACCAGAAGCATCTGATATTAAAGCTTATTTCATTTCTGTGGACCCAGAACGCGACACACAGGAAATCATGAAAACCTATGTAAGCAACGTGTCGGACCGCATCATCGGCGTGACCGGAACACCTGAAAACGTTGCGGACATGGTGAAGTCCTACCACATCTACGCCAAGAAGGTTCTGACCGAAGACGGCGAATATACAATGGATCACACGGCTTCAGTTTTCCTTCTCGACAAGGGCGGCCGCTTCCGTGGGACCATCGCCTATCAGGAGAACCCAGATACTGCTATGGAAAAGTTGAAGAATCTGGCCAAAGGCCGCACAAACGGGTAAACAAAGCTTCCAATTCGATTTGAGAGCTTATTATCCATGCCCCAATCACGACTCTTCTTTTCGGCTGACAAGACGGAAGCCGAACGAATCTATGACATCATCGAGCAAGCATTCGAGGATGAGGCCTTCCCGATTGCGATTACCGAAATCGATGAAGACCGTCAGATTTTCGAAGTTTCCGTCTATACCGAAGATGGAGCCGAGGAACTTGCAGCGCGTATCGACGCTCTGGTGGGTGCTGGCAAATTTGAAACTGAAGAGCTGCCAGACATCGACTGGGTCACACACTCGCTCTCAGTCCTGAAACCTGTTCGTGCCGGGCGCTTTTTCGTGCATGGCTCGCATGATAGCGACAAGCTGCAAGCCGATGATATTCCGATTTTGATTGATGCTGGCCTTGCTTTCGGCACCGGCCATCATGGCACCACTTCGGGTTGCCTCGAAATGATCGAGGAAGTTGTCGAGCGCGAGCATCCAACCAATGCGCTTGATCTCGGTACCGGCTCAGCTGTTCTGGCCATTGCCATTGCCAAGCTTGCGCCAATCCCGGTTCTCGCTACTGATATCGATCCAATCGCCGTTACGGTTGCCGCTGAAAACACCGTCCTTAACGGTGTAAGTGAACATGTCGTCACGGCAACTGCCGAAGGCTTTGATCATGCGATCTTCCGTTCCTACACACCGTTTGATCTGATCGTCGCCAATATTCTCGCGAATCCGCTGATGGAACTTGCACCGGCACTGAAATCACATCTGGCACCGAGCGGCTCAATCATCCTTTCCGGCATTCTCGACAGCCAGCATGACATGGTGCTTGCCGCTTATCAGGCACAGGGGCTAACCCATCAGAAAACCTTCCACCGCGAAGGCTGGGTCACGATTCACCTGAAGTAATAGCTTTCCATTATTTATTGCGAGTTACGCTCATGGCTTTTCAGACTTTTGATGTAACCACCGATCCGGCCAATGGTGCACCACGCGTTGCCAAACTGCGCGAGAAGCTTGCCGAACAGGGGCTCGACGGCTTTCTCGTTCCGCGTGCTGATGAGCATCAGGGCGAATATGTGCCGCCACGTGCACAGCGCCTTGGCTGGCTCACAGGTTTTACCGGTTCGGCGGGTGCAGCACTGGTCCTCAAGGATAAGGCTTTCGTCTTCATCGATGGCCGCTATGAGTTGCAGGTTCGCAATCAGACGGATGGTAATGTGTTTTCTTATGAAAGCCTCGTCACCAATCCGCCTGCAAGCTGGCTCGCCGAAAATGGTAAAGGCCTGACAATTGGCTTTGATCCGTGGCTGCATACGATTTCCGAAGCATCCGCCCTGCGCGACGCTTTGGAAAATCAGGGCGGAAAGCTGGTGCCGGTTGCACATAATCTGGTTGATCTCATCTGGGATGATCAGCCGGAAGCGCCACTTGCGCCGGTCACAATTCAGCCAGCCCGTTTCTCGGGCCACGAGGCTGAAGACAAGATCAAGGAAATACAAAAGGCCGTAGCAGCAACAGGTGCAAGCGCAACCGTACTGACCGACCCTTCATCGGTTGCCTGGGTGTTCAATATTCGTGGCAAGGATGTCTCCAACACGCCTCTGCCCCTGAGCTTTGCCATCATCCCGGCAGAGGGTGAGCCGGAACTGTTCATCGACGAGCGCAAGCTTGCCATAGAACCCCGCGCCTACCTCACGCAGCTTGCGAAACTCTGTGAACCCGCAAAGCTTGAAGGTCATTTGAGTGCGCGCGCAGCAGAAGGCGAAACCATTCTGCTCGATCCAGCGCTAGCTGCGGAAAAGATTCGTCTGGCGGTAGAAGCCGCTGGCGGTCACGTCATTCATGGCAAAGACCCTGCCCGCTTGCCTCGCGCCATCAAAAACAAGGCAGAGCTTGACGGTTCCCGCGCAGCACATGAACGTGATGGCGTCGCCATGGTCAATTTCCTGTCATGGCTTGATGGCGAAAAGCCCGGCACAGTTGATGAAATCTCAGCAGCGCAAAAGCTGGAACAAAGCCGCGACAAGGCTGGCCACGATTTCCAGATGCCGCTTGAAGACATTTCGTTTGATTCGATCTCCGGCGCAGGCCCGGACGGCGCAATCATCCATTATCGCGTCAACACCGATACAAACCGCAAGCTTAACGATGGCGAGCTTTATCTGATCGATTCCGGCGCTCAGTATCGCGATGGCACGACGGATATCACGCGCACAGTTGCAGTCGGCACCATCACGCCTGAAACCATCCGCTCTTTCACGCTTGTGCTGAAGGGCATGATCGCGATCACCACCGCACGCTTCCCCAAAGGCACACGCGGACAGGACATTGATGTGCTGGCACGCATCGCGTTGTGGAAACAAGGTTTCGACTATGCGCATGGCACCGGCCACGGCGTCGGCAGCTATTTGTCGGTGCATGAAGGCCCGCAGAGCATTTCCAAGAAAGGCGTGCAGGAGCTTTTGCCTGGCATGATCCTTTCCAACGAACCGGGCTATTACAAGCCGGGCGCTTACGGCATCCGCATTGAAAACCTGATCATCGTGAAAGAAGCAGAAGTGCCAGCAGGCGGAGAGCTTCCGATGATGAGCTTTGAAACGCTTACCTTCTGCCCGATCGACCGCCGCCTGATCGACAAATCACTGCTCACGCAGGAAGAGCTGGACTGGCTGAATGCCTATCATGCAAGCGTGCGTGATAAGCTTATCACGCACCTGGATGAGGCGCAGGCTAAGTGGCTCGAAGCAGCAACCGCTGCGCTTTAAACCGGAAAGAAATGGCGCAGCGCGATCAAAAGCGCTGCGCCTGCAAAAAACATCGTCATCATGCTAACCCGCAATGATAACAACACGCAGAAGACCAGTACCAGCAATTCGCGCCAGCCATGATCCGACGCAGGTGCTGCAACAATTGCGGTCAGAACGGCCGCAGGCACAGCATTCAGCGCTGCTTCAACGCGATAATGCACACGCTCAAAACGCGATAAAATCAGGTGTCCGCCAAAGCGGGTAAGATAAGTGCACAGCGCACCTGCAAGAATGATCCAGATCGTCGTGGACATGGTCTATGCCTCCCCTTTTTGCGGTTTTGCGAGAACAGCGGCCAACACAACCCCACCCATTGCGCCGAGCGTCACGTGCCAAGGCGAACCGACAAACTTGTAAGCCGCCACTGCACAAACAGCACTGACGATGACAACCGGCCACCAGTGTTCGCGATGACGAAAACTCATCACCATGCCTAGGAAATAGATTGGCAGCAGAAAGTCGATCCCAAGCGCATAAGGATCGGAAATCAGATTGCCAAACAGCGCACCAATAAGCGTCTCGATCAGCCAGCAGATATAGATCGTGAGGCCAAGCCCCATATACCATGCGAAGCTGATTTTGCGGCCCGCCTCTGCGCGAATTTCAACTTCAGCATATTGCGGATCGACCAGCAAAAAGAACGCAAGTGCCTTCTGCATGAATGTGAAATGGCGGATACGCCGCCCAACGGTTGCCGAATAAAGCACATGCCGGAAATTGACCGCAAAGATCGACAGCACAATCATCCATGGCGCTATATTCTGGCCGAAAAGATCCAGCCCTACCATCTGACTGGCGCCTGCGTAGATCATTCCGCTCATAAAAATGGCTTCAGCAATGGTAAATCCGTTGTCTATTGCAACAGCACCAAACAACAAACCGAACGGCGCACCAGCTGCAACGATAGGCAAGCCACGTTTAACACCACCCCAGAACTCGCTGCCTGCTGACGCAGGTGCTGGCCGAAAACCCTGATCCACGATTAGCACTCCTCACTCATGGAGTGCTTAGAGAATTTCGGGCCAAGTTGAAATCAATTTTCGATAAAAATCATACTATTAGAATATACGCGCAGCATTTCAGCATCACTGATAAAAACGAGTGATACTGAAATGAATTATTCTGATGCTTGCGGAACCGTGCCCTCAATCTTCTTGATCCAATCAATCAGCGGGCGGGACTGCTCAGCAAACTTGACCAGCCGATCAGCAAGATCAGGGCGCGTGATGCTCTCCGGGTCAAGTTCCATCCGCACAGCAAAATGTCGGTTGCGAATGCCCTCAAGAAGATCAGCATCTGTCACGGTTTCAAAACCGCGTGGGGTCCGCTTCAGTCGCTCGTGATCGCTGATCTGCAAACCACTTTTCTTGAGCTTTGCCACGACCGCACGATATTCGTCTGGCTTTTCGGTAATTGCCTCGCGGATAGCTTGCAGCAGCTCTTTCTTCGGCCCCCACCACGCCACACCGGCATAACAATCGCGAATGCCCGGCAGACCGATGCAGACATAAAAGCAGCCGCTCTCGTCCCACTTCGCACCTGAGTTTGAGAGAAGCGCCGACAAATGCCGATTATAAGGCGCTTTGTCATGAGAAAACCGCGTGTCCCGCTTTATGCGGAACTGCGATTTCACCCGATCACCCTTGAACGGCAATCCAGCTTTTTCGAAGCGCGCCGTCAGTTCCTCAATCAGATCGCCAAGTGGCTCTTTCAGATGCTCTTCATACAGGTCTTTGTTTTCGACAAACCACTCGCGGTTCTGATGAAAATCAAGCGCTTTGAGAAACGGAATAGCCTTATCGCCAAAACCTTTGAACGGAGCCATCAGCCTTCTCCAACGAGTGCAAGCCACGTATCTTCATCGATCACTTCGATGCCAAGCTCTGATGCCTTCGCAAGCTTCGACCCAGCACCCGGGCCAGCCACCACAAGATCGGTCTTCTTGGAAACCGAACCCGCAGTCTTGGCACCGTGACGCTCAGCCATGGCTTTCGCCTCATCTCGCGACATGCGTTCAAGGCTACCAGTGAACACCACAGTCTTACCTTCAACGGGCGACCCTGTTGCCACGCGTGCCACTTCATTCAGCGGCTTTACCTCAGCCAAAAGTGCGTTCAGCACTTCCTGATTATGCGGCTCGGCATAAAAATCGACAACGGCTTCCGCAACAATCCCACCAATGCCTTCAACGGCAATCAGTTCCTGCCAGGCTTCATTGCCCTTATCGGTACGGTCGCCTTCTTTTGGCGAAACAGCTGTTGTTGCCGCTTCAGCAAACTTGTCGTAGGTCAGATAAGCCTTGGCAAAGCGCTTGGCATTCACTTCACCGACATGGCGGATACCAAGACCAAACAGAAAGCGATGCAGCGCAATCTCACGCCGGTCATTAATCGCATCATAAAGCTTCTTTACCGAAGTCGCGCCAAAGCCGTCGATGTTTTCAAGCTTCTTGAAGAGCGATGCTTCCTGTCGCTTTTGCAGCGTAAAAATATCCGCAGGTGATTTGATTTTCAGACTGTCATCTTCGGCATGGAAGAAAAACTCGACCTGCTTTTCGCCCAGACCTTCAATGTCGAAAGCGTTGCGCGAAACGAAATGGCGAATGCGCTCAACCGCTTGTGCAGCACAGGTCAGACCGCCCGTGCAACGATAGACCGCCTCGCCTTCTTCACGCACGGCATGGCTGCCACAAACCGGGCACTCGTGCGGGAAGTTGAAAGACACAGCATCAGCAGGACGCTTTTCCAGCACAACATCGACAATCTGCGGAATAACGTCACCGGCACGCTGCACGATCACCGTATCACCGATACGAATGTCATGATCGTCCTCGCGGATACGTTCACCCTTCAGGCCAATGCCCTTAATGTAATCTTCATTGTGCAGCGTTGCATTGGTGACAACCACGCCGCCAACAGTAATCGGTTCAAGACGCGCCACCGGCGTCAGCGCACCCGTACGTCCAACCTGAATATCAATGCCGCGCAGAATGGTCGTTGCTTGTTCAGCCGGGAACTTGTGCGCAATGGCCCAGCGCGGGCTACGCGAGCGGAATCCAAGCCGCGTTTGCAAATCAAGCCGATCCACTTTGTAGACAACGCCGTCAATGTCATAGTCGAGCTTGGCACGCTCAAGACCAATGGCGCGATAATGTGCGATCAATTCATCTGCACTTTGCAAACGCTTGGTCAGCGGATTGACCGGGAACCCCCATTCGCGGAACACCTCGACCATTCCATGCTGCGTATCAGCAGGCATTTCAGACATTTCACCCCAGGCATAGGCGAAGAACCTCAGCTTACGACTGGCGGTTACTTTCGCATCAAGCTGGCGCAGTGAGCCTGCTGCCGTGTTGCGCGGGTTGACATAGGTTTGCTTACCTTCTGCCACCATCTGCTCGTTGAGCGCGAGAAAGTCGCTCTTGGCCATGTAAACTTCGCCGCGCACTTCAACGATGGCTGGAACACCCGCCGGAAGCTTATTCGGAATTTCACCAATGGTGCGGATATTAGCCGTCACATTTTCGCCGGTCGTGCCATCACCACGCGTGGCCGCACTCACCAGAACGCCATTCTCATAGCGGATCGACATGGAAAGCCCGTCGATCTTCGGCTCTGCCGTGAACGCAATGGAATTATCCGGCATTTGGCCTAGAAAACGATACACGCTACCGACAAAATCCTGCACGTCTTCATCTGAAAACGCATTGCCAAGCGACAACATCGGTCGTGCATGCGTAATCTGAGCGAACTTGGAAACAGGTGCCGTGCCAACACGCAAGGACGAGCTGTCAGGCCGAACGAGATGCGGAAACCGCTCTTCAATCGCATCATTGCGCCGCTTCAGCGCATCATAGTCAGCATCCGAAATCTCAGGCCGATCATTGGCGTGGTAAAGCTCATCATGATGCGCAATTTCACGCGCCAGCCGCTCCAATTCTGCGGTGGCTTCAAGGTCGGTCAGTTTTTCGACGGAAATATCGGACATATGCGTGGCAAAACCTGCTGATTCAATTTTGCTCAACATAGCTAAGAAATGAGGCTGCGCATACAGCCGCGCGCAGTTACGAACACATGGTCACACTGACAGCGTTCTGTCAGGAGACGAGCGCGCTGTTCTCAGCCAGCAAACGCTCAGCCGCTTTACGTGCTTCATCGGTTATGCTGGCACCGGCCAACATACGTGCGATTTCTTCTTGCCGCTCATCGACACCAATCGAACGGATCGACGTGGACATGCGATCTTCATTGGTCGCAGATTTCGCAATCAGGAAATGCGTTGATGCGCGCGCGGCCACCTGCGGCGCATGCGTCACCGAAAGCACCTGCACACGCGACGAAAGGCGCGCAAGACGTTGACCAATCGCGTCAGCAACCGCACCGCCCACACCCGTATCAATTTCATCGAACACAAGCGTCGGGGCTGAACCGCGATCAGCAAGTGCCACCTTCAGGGCCAAAAGAAAACGTGAAAGTTCACCACCCGATGCAACCTTCATCATCGGACCAGCACGCGTACCCGGATTGGTCCGAACCCAATATTCAACTGTATCAATACCTTCAGCAGCGCGAGCATTGGTATCCGTCGTCATTTCGACGATGAACTCAGCGCGCTCCAGCTTCAGCGCCGGAAGTTCGGCCATAACAGCGACTTTAAGATGCTCAGCTGTATCCGTACGGCGTTCAGACAGAACCTTGGCAGCGGCATCATAAGAAACGCGTGTTTCAGTAGCTTGAGCTTCGAGCTTGATGAGCTTTTCTGCACCCGCATCGAGATCAGCAAGGTCGGCATCCATCTTGTCGCGCAAAGCTGGCAGGCCTTCAACAGCAACAGAATATTTGCGCGCCGCGGCTCTGAGAGCAAACAAGCGCTCTTCGACTTGCTCAAGCACTCGTGGATCAAAATCGATCTCACGCATCGCATGATCAATACCATCCTGCGCGAGTGCTAAGTGATTGAGTGCTTCATCAATTGCCTTACAAACAGGCTCAAGAAGATGCGGTGCTTCCGGGATTTTACGCTCAAGACGACGCACGAGGCTTGCAAGCGTCGGCACAGGCGAACCATTGCCTGACAAAAGCTCACCGGCTTCGTTCACATCACCGGCGATCTTTTCCGACTTCATCATGATCGCACGGCGTTCAGCGAGTTCGTCTTCTTCGCCCGGCTGTGGATCAAGCTTGGTCAGTTCTTCGACTGACGAGCGCAGATAATCACCTTCGCGCTCGGCCTGTTCAACACGCGCACGATGCTTCGACAATGCGCTTTCAGCGTCGCGCCATGCTTTATAGCGCTCGCGAACAGTCTGAGCCTCAGTATCAAGAGCGCCAAAAGCATCCAGCAATGTACGATGAAGATCAGTGTCGATCAGCGCACGATCATCATGCTGACCGTGAATTTCAACGAGGCGCTTGCCAAGCTCGCGCAGCAACGCAACGCTTGCCGCCTGATCATTGATAAAAACACGAGTGCGCCCGTCACCCATTTGGAGACGGCGCAGGATGACGTCGCCGTCATCATCAAAACCATTTTCGCTTAAGAATTTACGCGCCGGATGGCCACCGGGCACGTCGAACACCGCAGTGACCTGCCCCTGATCCGCACCATGACGAACCAGCGAAGCATCGCCGCGCGCACCAAGTGCGAGCGACAACGAATCAAGCAAGATGGATTTACCGGCACCTGTCTCGCCCGTAAGCACGGACAAGCCGGTCTTGAACTCGATGTCGAGCCTTTCAATCAGAACAATATCGCGGATCGACAGGTGCGACAGCATGCAGGTATCGGCTTAGTTGCCGCCCGTTATGAGCGACGAAGCCTTGGCCAGCCACGAACCACCGTTTTCACGTGGCTCCAGACCACCGCTCTGCAGAAGCTTGTAGCTATCCTTATACCAGCGGCTATCCGGGTAGTTCTTGCCCAATACCGATGCAGCCATCTGCGCTTCAGACGTCAGACCAAGCGCATAATAGGCTTCGACCAGACGCGCCAGTGCTTCTTCAACCTGACGGGTGTTGGAATATTGCTCTACAACCAGGCGGAAACGCTTGATCGCTGCAAGATATTCCTTGCGCTCAAGATAGTAACGGCCAACCTGCATTTCCTTGCCGGCGAGCTGGTCGCGCGCAACGCGGATTTTGGTCTTGGCATCGTCAACATATTCGGAATTCGGGAAGCGATCGACGACTTCCTGCATCGCAGCAATAGCGCGGCGGCTTGCAGCCTGATCGCGGGTCACGTCAGGAATCTGACGGAAATAGCTCAGACCGATGATGTAGTAGGCATAGGCCGATTCAGGCGATGTTGGGTAAAGCGTATTGTAACGCTTCGCCATATTGATCGCTTCTTCGTAATTGCCCTGACGATAATTGGTAAAGGCTGCCATGACGAGCGACTTGCGAGCCCATTCGGTGTAAGGGTGCTGACGGTCTACCGCAGCAAACTTCTTCGCAGCTTCGCCCAGACGACCAGCATCAAGGTTCGCAAGACCTTCGTTGTAAAGCTTATCCGCCGGATCGATCGTCTCAACATATTTGGTCAGATCGATATCGTCGTTTTTGCTGGCACATCCCGCAAGCGGAACAAAAACGGCAAGAGCGCTGACCATCAGCGCGGTTTTCGTCTTCACCGGGAAATTCGAACTCGTCATGCGGTCTCCGGCCATCTGGCAACGTCTTTTCAGTAAGGGCGTAAGCAAACAGACGTATCTGTGCTTATTTCCATCCAACTCAATACATCAGCATCAGCACAAAGGTAAACATAGCCAAGGCTGTTTTGGCCGTTCATAAACCACATGCTGGCGTAATCGGCAATCGTCTAGCTGATCAAACGTCAGAAAATGGCATATTCAGAACGGCCTAGGGCATTATCTTTGCAAACAATTGCTACATCCTCATCCAATGGAGAGGTCTGGCTATCACTTCACATACGACACACCGACTCATAGCAGACATGACCCGGCGATCACGGCCCAATTATGGCCATAAAATCTAAGTCCTTCGTATCACACCGTTAAAGTGCCCACGGTGCCGAAATATTTGGGCGCACGGTCACGAGATCTGAATTATCGGAATTGCGGCGAACGCCACTTGCTTCAACAATATCGTAATTCGATTTGTCAGCAAGAAGCGCTTTTACTGTTTCAGCATTCAATCTGTGACCTCCGCGATAGGACCGGAAGCAGCCAATGAATGGAAGCCCAGCGAGCGCCAGATCACCCACGGCATCCAGTGTCTTATGGCGCACAAACTCATCTTTAAAACGCAGGCCACCAGGGTTGATCACCGAATTATCGTCGCCAATGACAAGCGAGTTATCAAGCGAAGAGCCAAGCGCCAAACCAGCAGCCCACAGCCGTTCAACATCTTTCATGAAGCCAAAAGTACGTGCAGTGGAGATGTCTTTACGGAAGGCCTCTTCATTGATGTCATTCGCGTATTTCTGACGGCCAATCAGCGGGCATTCAAAATCGATTTCGACTTCATAACGCGTACCTGAATAGGGCTGAAACTCACCCCACGATCCGCCAGCTTCCACGCGCACAGTTTTGAGAATGCGAATGAACCGACGCTTGGCGTCTTGCGTCACAATACCAGCTTCATCAAATGCATCGATAAAACGCGCAGAGGTGCCATCCAGAATGGGAACTTCCGGCCCTTCAACTTCGACAATAAGATTGTCGATGCCCAGAGCGGCAATCGCAGCCATAAGATGCTCAACTGTATTGATTCGCGCTTCCTGCGGTCCAAGAGCCGTACAGAGATCGGTTGCACCTATCTCGGAGGCATGCGCACGCGTATCCGGCGCACCCTTAACATCAGAACGGCGGAAGATAATTCCCGTATTAGCATCTGCTGGCAAAAACGTGGCCGACGCACTCGTACCACCATGGACACCTACGCCCGACAACGTGAAAACACGGCCAATTGTCTTTTGATAAACGCTCAAAACGGGGTCCAATCTATCTTGTATCAAAGCGCGAAGTAGCGTCCGGCCAAAGTCTTTTCAGCTGACCAATCAACGTAACGAAGCTTTCTTCATGCCCCTTAAATAAAAGAGATATGGCAAAAATGAGCTACCACTACGCAGAAACATCGCCCACAGATATGTAAGCATTAGCTACAAATAGTAGTTGCCGGGAAGCGATCAAAATCACGCTTTCTTACAAAATATAACGAAGCGCCAATGAAAAAAGCCGCAGGGAATTCCCTGCGGCTTTTTATTTCTAACAGCGCTTGCTTATCAGTTTGACTGACGGCGCAGGAACGCTGGAATTTCGAGCTGATCTTCTTCCGAAGCAGCACGTGGCTGTGGACGGCCCTGATCGTCAAGCTGGCCGCGACGCGGTGCATAGATCGAAGCATCCTGCTGCATTGGACGGCGCTGCTCTGGCTGACGCATCGCAGGTTCGCGCTGCTGAGCTGGCTCAAGGCGAGCTGCTGGCTGCTCTTCTTCACGACGGGTCAGACCACGTGTCAGGCGGGAAAGCAGACCCATTGGGCCGCGTTCTTCCTGAACAGGCTGCTGAGGCGCTGCACGACGTGCATTGATTTCAGCCTGTGCAACAGGTGGGAAATCCGAAACAGCTGGCATACGCGGAGCAGGACGTGGCTGAGGAGCCGGTTCTGCGTGCATCTGCTGTGGCTGCTGATAAGCCTGTGGCTGCATAGCCTGAGCAGTTGCCTGATTGTGATGCATCTGCGGCTGTGGAGCGACTGGACGGGCAACAGGTGCGCGTTCAAAGCTTTCAGCAGCAGGCGCCTGGAAAATGCGGCTCTGCGGACGGAACTCAGGAGCAGCAGAAGCGGCAGGCGCTACTGGTGCAACTGGAATTTCAGTTTCGATCGACTGAGCAACTGGCGCAGGCTGTTCAACCTGACGTGGCTGTTCAGCTACTGGAGGACGAAGAATGCCATGTGGAGCCATTGGCTTTGCCTGCTGGGCAACTGGTTTTACCGGCTGGCGAAATTCCAGCGGCGCAGGCGCCGCGTCTCCGATCTTCTTGTCGATGCCAGTGGCAACAACAGAGACGCGAATAACGCCTTCCAAGCCTTCATCAAAAGTAGCGCCAAGGATAATGTTGGCTTCAGGATCAACTTCTTCACGGATACGTGTTGCAGCTTCATCAACTTCAAACAGAGTCATATCGCGACCACCGGTGATCGAGATGAGAAGACCCTTTGCACCGCGCATCGAGGTTTCATCGAGCAGCGGGTTAGCAATCGCAGCTTCAGCAGCAGCCATTGCACGGCCTTCGCCCGAAGCTTCGCCAGTGCCCATCATTGCCTTGCCCATTTCGCGCATAACCGAGCGAACGTCAGCAAAGTCGAGGTTGATGAGGCCTTCCTTGACCATCAGATCGGTGATGCAGGCAACACCAGAATAGAGCACCTGATCCGCCATTGCGAAAGCATCAGCGAAGGTGGTCTTGTCGTTGGCAATGCGGAAGAGGTTCTGGTTTGGAATGACGATAAGCGTATCGACGTTCTTCTGCAGTTCTTCGATGCCGAGCTCAGCCGTCTTCATGCGGCGAGCACCTTCAAAATGGAAAGGCTTTGTGACGACGCCAACGGTGAGGATACCGCGTTCGCGTGCAGCACGTGCCACAACAGGAGCCGCACCCGTACCGGTGCCGCCGCCCATACCGGCAGTGACGAAGCACATATGCGTGCCATTGAGGTGATCGACGATTTCGTCGATGCATTCTTCAGCGGCTGCGCGACCAACTTCAGGCTGCGAACCAGCACCGAGACCTTCGGTGACAGCTGCGCCGAGCTGGATCATGCGTTCTGACTTCGACATCGTCAAAGCCTGCGCGTCAGTGTTTGCCACAACAAAATCTACACCGCGCAAACCGGCATTGATCATGTTGTTGACCGCGTTGCCGCCGCCGCCACCGACACCGAACACGGTGATACGAGGCTTCAGCTCGGTAATGTCCGGCTTTTGCAGATTAATTGTCATGGTTCTCGTTCCTCTTAAAGCCTCTCACCGCTTCGCCGCCGCGGTGCTAATTGGTTATTACGCTGATGGTTACGCCCACATCACGCAATGAAATCACTCAGTGTACTCAAAAACTCTCTCTCAGCCATTGGCCGACACGCTGAATTCGCCCGCCCGTACCAGTCATAAGACCGGAGGAAGCTGCTTTCACCGACCGCTCTTCAATGCCTGCCACTTGTGGGTAGATCAGAAGTCCAACAGTCGCGGAGAAAGCCGCACCCTTAGCCGCTTCAGGCAATCCCGCTATTCCTAGCGGACGCCCGATACGCACATTCCTTGCAAGTATCCGTCTGGCTGCTTCTGGCATGCCCGGCAGTTGGCTTGCACCACCTGTCAGCACCACACGCTTGCCAACGATATGTCCGAGGCCCGACTGGTTCAGCCTGTCGCGAACCAGTTCAAGCGTTTCTTCCACACGTGCACGGATGATCCGCGTCAAAACCGAACGCGGATATTGATTGGGTACATCACGCTCGTCATCGCCAATTGGCGGAACCGAGATGAGGTCGCGGTCGTCAGCTGCACTTGGCAGCGCCGAGCCATACATAACCTTAAGGCGTTCAGCATCTTCCATCCGCGTGGAGAAGCCGCGTGCCACATCCATGGTGACGTGCGAACCGCCGATAGCAACCGCATCAGCGTGAATGAACTTGCCTTCAGAGAAGACGGAAATTGTGGTCGTGCCGCCGCCCATATCGATGCAGGCAGCACCCATTTCAGCTTCGTCGCCAACGAGCGCTGCAAGGCCGCTCGCATAAGGCGTCGCAACGATTGCCTCGACCGAAAGGTGGCAACGATTGATACACAATTCGAGATTACGAAGCGGTGCCGCATCAGCCGTTAGCACATGCATATCGACGCCAAGGCTATCGCCCAGCATACCGAGTGGATCACGAATGCCGCGTTCGCCATCAAGCGTGTAACCAACAGGCAGCGAGTGAACGAGGTGACGTTCCGCAGCCAATGCCTGCTTGGCACCAGCGGCCAGTACGCGACGGATATCCGTCTGCTCAACGTCATGACCGCCGAGATTAACGCTCGCAGTAAACGTCTCGCTCTTCAAACGACCCGCAGAAATGTTGACGATCAAACTATCAACTGTCAGGCCAGCCATTCGCTCAGCAGCATCGACTGCGAGGCGGATTGACTGTTCAGCCGCATCAAGATCGATGATGACACCAGACTTCACACCGCGCGAACGCTGGTGGCCAATGCCAAGCACTTCCATGCGATGCGTGCGGCCCGGAAGCAGCGCACCAGCTTCATGCGGACGCAGACGCGCAATCACGCAAGAAACCTTGCTTGAACCAACATCCAAAACTGTCAGCAGGCGCACCTTGCGCCCTGCAGTTCCAGTTTGTGATGAACCTTTTCCGCCAAGAATACTCATACGCGTTTCCCCGTGCGGGCTAATTCTTTTTTACGATCTACCAGGAACTTCTCGCGTTGCTCCATGCCACTCGCCGTCAGCTGCACCGTCACCCGATCATCAAGACGCATATCGACCGCAGCAATGTCGCGCGACAGCAGATGCTTTTCGCTATCCATCTTTTCGACTTCGGCAAGAGCCTTCATCGGATCATTTTCCGGCAGCATGATGCGAACGCCGTTTTCCAGCAGAATGTCCCAACGACGATCAGCAACTCGAATATAAGCACGAACCTTGCCCGCCAGCGCAGGATAGGCGGCAACCTCGTCTACGAAGCCCTTAACGCGCTTTTCAGCACCTTCACCGACCACGAGCGGGAGAGCGTTGTAACGACCCGGACGGAACGGAACGATTGTATCACCCGCAGAATCAATCAGCGAAAGCTCCTGACCATTCTGCCAGACCGCGAAAGCTTTACGCTCTTCAAGCGACACCAGCAGCGTGCCCGGATAAACCTTGCGCACTTCTGCGCTTTCAACCCAAGGAAGCTTCGCAATCGCCTGACGCGCAGCCTCAGCACTCAAGCCAACGAGCGATGTTTCACCATCCAGCTCAAGCTGACCGAGAATATCAATATCGGAGGTCTCGTTGTTACCAACGACTTTCACGTCTTCGATTGCAAAACCGAGAGTCGAGGCAGTTGCCTTGACCATATTTTCGGAATGGCCACCAAGAACCATACCGTAAACGCCGGTTGCACCGAGAAAGCCAAGCATACCAATCGTGCCAGCATAGCGCGGAACATTGATGTTGCCCTGAAACAAACGAACAGCAAAGCGGAAGGGCTTGCGCAGAAAGCGCGGCAGAACAAAGGCTGCACCCGATGCATCACGCATCGCGCCAGAACGCCTGTATTCATGTGATCTGCCGTTTAACGCAAACAAGACGCGTCCTCCACCAACCAACTCAACAATTCACCAAAAGAGATACCCGCCGCTTTCGCGATATCAGGTACGAGCGAGGTAGGAGTCATTCCCGGCTGGGTGTTAACTTCCAGCCAAATAACTTCGCCTTCTTCGGAAAAACGGTCATCGAAACGGAAGTCTGATCTGCTTACGCCCCGACACCCGATTGCCCGATGCGCCGTGAGTGCCATTGTTTGTATTTTTTGGTAAATATTTGGTAAAATTTTTGCCGGACATACGTGAGTTGATGCTCCAGGCACATATTTTGAATCAAAATCGTAGAACTGATGCCCCACCGGAATGATCTCGCAGACATCCATCGCGCGATCACCCATCACGGCGCAGGTCAGTTCACGGCCCGGAATGTATTTTTCGACCAGAACGTCCGCACCATAATTCCACTCGGCTGAGCTGATGATTTGCGGAGGATGAGTCTGATCTTCCTGAACGATGACAACACCGAAGCTTGAACCTTCGCGTACAGGCTTCACCACATAAGGCGGCTGCATCGGATGCTCATTGCCGATTTCAAAACGGTTCATCAGGCGCGAAGGCGCAACCGATACGCCGGCTGCAGCCGCTACCGTCTTGGCGCGATCCTTATCCATGGCAAGCGCCGAAGCCAGCACACCGGAATGCGTGTAAGGAATTTGGAGATATTCAAGGATACCCTGAATGGTGCCATCTTCACCAAACGGGCCGTGCAGCGCATTAAACGCCACATCAGGCTTCAACTCAGCGAGAACACTGGCAATATTGCGATCAACATCAACACGCGTAACGCGGTAGCCGCGATCTTCGAGAGCAGTTGCACAAGCAGCACCGGACGACAGACTGACAGAACGCTCTGAAGAGAAACCGCCCATCAAAACGGCAACATGCTTTACAGCCTTCTGTCCAGCCACGTTAGTCATCCCCTCTGCGCATCCCCTGCGCTCGAATCAAAAATAGAATCAGGATAGCCCGGCTACACTACGCAGCAGACACCCAAGTCAGAAAACTCTGACGAATCAAATCACTGTACGGTTAACCATAAAGAATCAGAGAGTTGATTCCGTGGCAAGCCCCTATCAAAAGGGGAGCAACTTACGAACGACTCAATAAGCAGAAAAAAGCCCGGAATTTCAGTAGGAAATCCGGGCTTCTTAAAATATTAATTTTTATACGAATTCTTTAACTTCCTGCCCTTCGCGGAACAAGCCGAGCCGCTTGATCTCCCAATGAAGGCGAATGCCGGAAGCCTCATAAACTTTAGCGCGAACTGTCTCGCCTAGCATTTCGAGATCATATCCGGTGGCGTCACCCGTATTGATCATGAAATTGCAGTGCATCTCAGACATCTGTGCGCCACCAACACGCAAGCCACGACAGCCAGCCTTGTCGATTTCCTTCCAAGCAGAAGACCCTTCAGGGTTCTTGAAGGTTGAGCCGCCAGTTTTCTCGCGCACAGGCTGCACCGTTTCGCGGTGGTTTTGCACCTCGTCCATCGCCTTCTGAATGTCGTCACGGTCGCCCGGAACACCTTCAAAGAGAGCTGAGGTGAAAATCAGATCAGGCGATGCTGAGGAATGACGATAGGCATAGCCCATATCGGCATTGGACAGAATGTGCAGCTCGCCCTTGCGATCAAGTGCGCGCACTTCCACCACGCGCTCGCGGGTTTCCACACCATTAGCACCAGCATTCATCCGCAAAGCGCCGCCAATGGCACCAGGAATGCCGTGATAGAAATGGAAGCCTGCAAGACCAGCCTCAAGGGCTGCCGCTGCTACACGCTTATCTGGCGTTGCGGTCCCTGCCCTCAACTGCGTTTCCGACACCTGCTCGACACTGCCGAAGCCTTTGGCTGACAAACGCACCACAAAGCCCGGAATACCACCGTCACGCGCAAGCAGGTTGGAACCAACCCCTACAACCAGAAGCGGAATTTCTTCCGGTACAGCTTTCAGAAACTCGGACAAATCTTCTTCGTCTGCGGGCTGAAACAGGACCTGTGCAGGACCACCGGCACGGAACCAAGTGATCTTGTCCATGCCAGCGTCCGGCATCATGCGCCCACGAAGACCAGACAGCCTGCCGTCGAGCTTTTTGAGAAGCGCTTCGCCGCTTTCCATTACTTTTTACCCTGTTCAGCCAGTTCTTTCGGAAGTGCATAAGCCCATTGCGTGATATTGCCCGCACCGAGGAAAACCACGAAATCGCCGGGTTCAGCAACAGATGCAACAAGCGGTGCCAATGTTTCTGGACCACTGGCATAACGTGCATCACGATGACCCGCGGTCTTAATGCGCGAAACGAGCGTTTCCGAATTTACGCCTTCAATCGGGTCTTCGCCAGCAGTGTAAACCGGAGCTACAATGACGGTATCCGCATCATTGAAGCACGCTGCAAACTCATCAAACAGGCTGTGCAGACGCGTATAGCGATGCGGCTGAACGATACCAACAACACGACCCTTGGTTGCTTCGCGTGCGGCTTTCAGCACCGCGCGAATTTCAACCGGATGGTGTCCATAATCATCGAAAATCTCAACGCCATTCCACGAGCCTGTATGCGTAAAGCGACGCTTCACACCGCCAAACGCGCCAAGGCCACGACGAATATCATCGGCTGAAATGCCCAGCTCATGCGCTACGGCAATGGCTGCCGTTGCGTTGGAAACATTGTGCAGACCCGGCATCGGCAGGCGCAGATCCTTGATCTCGGTCGTCTCACCCTTGCGCGAACGAATCAGCACATCAAATACGCTGACAGCACCTTCCATGCGATGATTGACGAAGCGCACATCTGCCTGCGGATTTTGGCCGTAGGTCACGATGCGACGATCCTCAATGCGGCTCACCAGAGCCTGCACTTCGGGATGATCGAGGCACATAACGCCAAAACCATAAAACGGCACATTCTCAACGAACTGTGCGAAAGCTGCACGCACATTGTCAAAGTTACCGTAGTGATCGAGATGCTCAGGATCAATATTGGTTACAACCGCAATATCAGCTGGCAGTTTAAGGAACGTGCCGTCGCTTTCATCGGCTTCGACAACCATCCAGTCACCGTCACCCATGCGGGCGTTGGTGCCATAGGCATTGATGATGCCGCCATTGATAACCGTCGGGTCAAGATGACCGGCATCAAGCAGCGCTGCGACCATTGATGTGGTGGTGGTCTTGCCATGCGTGCCGCCAATGGCAACCGCGCGACGGAAGCGCATCAGTTCAGCCAGCATTTCAGCGCGGCGAACAATCGGCAGAAGCTTTTCGCGCGCAGCGGCCAGTTCCGGATTGGTCTTCTTGATTGCTGTGGAGACAACAATCACTTCCGCATCACCGAGGTTCTCAGCCTTATGGCCGACAAAGACTTCAATGCCCTTCTCGCGCAGACGCTGCACATTGGCGCTGTCCGACTGATCCGAGCCCTGAACTTTATAGCCAAGATTGTGCAGCACCTCTGCAATGCCGCTCATGCCAATACCGCCGATCCCGATAAAATGGACAAGCCCGATGTTGAGCGGCATTTTCATGGCCGAGTTCCTTCTTTAAATTCCTGAACTGATTGTCCTGCTGCAATAGCCTCTGCAAGATCAGCAAGCAACTGCGCGGCATCAGGCTTACCAACGCTTTTTGCAGCTTTAGCTTGTTGTTCAAGCCTTTCTGGCTCGTTAATCGCTGCACTGATGATGTCAGCCAGTCGCTGCGGCGTCAGTTCTGACTGTCGGACGACTTCGCAACCGCCAGCACTCGCAAGGGCTGCCGCATTCGCTGCCTGATCATGATCAAGCGCATGCGGGAAAGGCACCAGTATCGCCGGACGGCCAATTGCTGCTATTTCCGAAACAGTCGAAGCCCCCGAACGTGAAATGACAAAATGCGCATCGGCAATGCGTGCTGGCATATCGTTGAAGAACGGCGCAACATCCGCAAGAATACGCAGATTCTGATAAGCGGCGCGAACTGCCGCCTCGTCTTCTTTGCGGGCTTGCTGGGTAATCAGCAGCCTTGCACGTTCACTCTCTGGCAAAAGCGCAATTGCTTCAGGAATAGCTTGTGAGAAAAACTGCGCACCCTGACTGCCACCAAATACCAGCAGGCGAAAACGCTGACCTTCTTTGGCTGGTCGATAGGATGTTTTGGCAGCCGCAAGCACAGGCGGACGAACCGGATTGCCCGTCGAAATAATCTTATCGGCAAAAGTACCGGCAGTTTCTGGCAGGAAGCCGCCAGCAATTGCCTTCACGCGCGATGCCAAACCCTTATTGGCACGGCCCATGACAGCATTCTGCTCATGCACCATCGTCGGGATGCCCATATTGCTTGCAGCGTAAAGCGGCGGCAGCGTTGGATAACCACCGAAGCCAGCAACCAGTTTCGGTTTCAAGCGACGGAACAGTTTGCGGCTGTCGAGATTGCCCTGCCACAACGACCAGAGCGTGCGTGCCAGCGCAATCGGATTGCGCCCAGCAATGGTAGCGGAACGGATCACATGCACATGATCTTCTGCAAATGCCCCGGCAAAGCGCTGCGCGCGCGCATCGGTTGCCAGATGCACATCCCAGCCACGAGACTTCAACTCATGCGCCAATGCTTCGGCTGGAAACAGATGGCCGCCAGTCCCCCCGGCAGCCAGTACGATTACGCCTTTGCCCATAGTCCCCTCACAAAACCGGAATGCGCTCACCCATGCTGACCGTATGCGTCATACGCGCTTCCGGACGACGACGTGTCAGCGCCAGCAAAATGCCCATCGTGATCGCAATCGCTACAAGCGATGAACCACCATAGGAAATGAATGGCAGCGTCATACCCTTTGCAGGCATCAGATGCAGATTAACCGCCATGTTAATGATCGACTGGAAACCGAACAGGATCACGATGCCGGAAACAGCAAGACGCGTGAAAGCATCGCGCTCACGAAGCGCAATCGACAAGCCACGGATCACGATAAACGCAAACAGTGCCATGATGATCATGCAAAGAATAATGCCATATTCTTCGGCGGCTACCGAGAAGATAAAGTCGGTATGGCTGTCTGGAATGATGCGCTTGACCGTGCCTTCGCCCGGTCCCTGACCGAACCAGCCGCCACGCAAAATGGCTTCGCGGCCTGCATCCACCTGAAACGTATCGCCCTCACCCGTCATAAATCGGTTCACACGGCCCGCAACGTGATCCAGCGTCATGTAAGCCCCGAAAGCACCAACAACCGCGATACCACCAAGAACCAGAATCCAGAACATTGGCAGGCCAGCGAGAAAGAACATCGCACCCCATGTGCCAGTGGTTAGCATTGTCTGCCCGAAGTCCGGCTGCAACATCAGCAGTCCAGCCGTGACACAGAACAGTGCCATTGCCAGAAAATAGCCAGGCATATGGCCACCGCGCTCGCGCTCCGAGAAAAGCCACGCACAAATCACCACGAAAGCGGGTTTCATAAACTCGGACGGCTGAATGGAGACACCCGCAAGGCTAACCCAGCGGCGCGCACCTTTGATCTCAATGCCGATGAACAGCGCCGCAAGCATCAGGAACAGCGATGCGCCCAACAGCAGCAATGCAAAACGTCTGATCTGGCGTGGCGAGAGAAACGACACGCCAATCATCACGCCTACAGCTGGAATCATGAACAGCGTCTGACGCTCGACAAAATGGAAGCTATCGAGGCCAATACGCTGTGCAACAGCAGGACTGGCCGCAAAGGAAAGCAGCACACCAAGGCCCATCAGCGCCAGACATGCAGCCAGAAAGTAACGGTCGATTGTCCACCACCAATTGGCGACAGCACCACGGTCAACGCGACTTACCATCAGCTTTTCCCTCCGATTGGCTCAATACCCGGGAGCGCAAGAACGGCGCTGCGGAATGCATCGCCGCGTTTTTCAAAATTCTGAAACTGGTCAAAGCTCGCACAGGCAGGCGAAAGCAAAACAACAGGTTCGCTTGAGCCATCATTGCCAGCATCGCGCGCCGCATGTTCAACAGCCGCAGCCAAAGTGTCGGAAATCTCAAACGACACCGCATCGCCAAGCGTGGCAGCAAATTGCGCCGCAGCTTCACCGATCAAATAGGCTTTGGTGATACGCGGGAAGAAACCAGAAAGCGAGGCAATCCCGCCCGCCTTGGGCACGCCGCCAGCGATCCAGTAAATATGATTGGCAAAGGACGACAATGCAGGGGCTGTTGCTTCCGCATTGGTCGCCTTGGAATCATTCACGAACAGAACCTTGCCGCGATGCCCCACTTGCTCCATGCGATGCGCAAGGCCCGGAAAGCTTTTCAGGCCCGCACGAATTTCTTCGATCGACAGACCAGCGGCAAGACAGGCAGTGATAGCAGCAAGCGCATTCTGCGCATTATGCGCGCCGCGCAGCGAACCAATACCTTCAAGCGAAGCAAGCTCTTCAACGCTGCCAGCTTTAGCAGAATACAGCTTTGCACCGTCCGCAAAAGCACCATTCTCAAGGCGCTTGTCCTTCGAAATTCTCGCGACTTTTACGCCAGTGTTTTCGAGGCGATCTGCAATGCTGAGGCAATAGTCGTCATCGACGCCAATGATTGCCACGCCGCTTTTCGCAACCAGCCGCTCTTTGATTGCAGCATAGTTTTCCATCGAACCATGACGATCAAGATGATCAGGCGTCAGGTTGAGCAGAATACCAGCAGTCGGATTAAGCGATGGCGCAAGATCAATCTGATAAGACGAACACTCAACGACGTAAAAACGGTTCGGCGCTGGTGCTTCCAGTGTGAGGATCGCTGTGCCGATATTACCGCCAAGCTGCATATCGCGGCCTGATGCCTTGATGATATGCGCAATCAGCGCGGTCGTCGTCGATTTGCCATTGGTGCCAGTAATGGCAATAAACGGACAATCGGGTGCAATATGATTGCGCTCGCGCACAAAAAGCTCAACATCGCCGATAATCTCAACATCAGCTGCGCGTGCCAGATCCACCGTCCAGTGTGGTTTTGGATGGGTCAGCGGAACACCCGGCGAAAGCACAAAGGCAGCGAACTGTGACCAGTCCGCCTGCCTCAGATCACCTGTTGCAATGCCTGCGCTTTGGGCGCGGGCCACACTGTCGGGATTATCATCCCAGGCAATGATCTTTGCGCCACCGGCCACAATAGCCTTGGCCGTTGCGATGCCCGACCCGCCCAGTCCGAAGAGGGCAACAGTCTTATCTTTAAGGGCGGTGATCGGGATCATTCGTCTGCCTTATCTCAGCTTCAGTGTGGAAAGGCCGATCATGGCAAGGATAATCGCCACGATCCAGAAACGGATCACGACCTGACTTTCCGTCCAGCCCTTCTTTTCAAAATGATGATGAATAGGTGCCATCAGGAACACGCGCTTGCCAGTAAGCTTGAACGAACCAACCTGAATAATCACCGAAAGCGCTTCCATAACGAAGAGACCGCCAATGATTGCAAGAACGATCTCGTGCTTGGTGGCAACAGCAACAGTTCCGAGCATACCGCCAAGGGCAAGCGAACCGGTGTCACCCATGAAAATTGCTGCCGGTGGCGCATTGAACCAGAGGAAGCCAAGCCCCGCTCCAATCACGGCACCAAGAACCACAGCCAGTTCACCCGTACCCGGAACAAAGTGGATTTGCAGGTAATCCGCAAAGATCGCATTACCCGACAGATAGGCAATAAAACCAAAAGAAGCAGCAGCAACCATCACTGGAACGATTGCGAGACCATCAAGACCATCGGTCAGGTTCACCGCATTGCCTGCGCCAACCATCACGAAGGCTGCAAAAGGAATGAAGAACCAACCGAGATTAAGAACGAACTGCTTCACAAACGGAAATGTCAGCGACGACGAGAACGGCTCTTGCCCTGCTCGCATTATGATGAAAGCTGCAACAGCGGCAATCAGAAATTCAATGCCAAGACGCGACTTGCCGGAAAAGCCTTTATCCGACTGCTTGGTGACCTTGAGGTAGTCGTCATAAAAGCCGATTGCGCCAAAGCCGACCGTGACCATCAACACAACCCAGACATAAACGCTGGAGAGATTTGCCCAGAAGAAACATGACACGAGAATACCGGTCATAATCATCAGGCCGCCCATGGTTGGCGTACCGGCTTTCTTGAAGTGGGTCTGAGGTCCGTCAGCACGGATCGGCTGGCCTTTTCCCTGTCGCGCACGCAACGAATTGATGATCGCAGGACCAAACAAGAAAACGATCAGTGCCGATGTGATCATCGCACCGCCGGTGCGGAACGTGATGTAGCGAAACACGTTGAACGGTGTCACATGATCGGCAAAAACTGCAAGAAGCATCAACATACGGAGAAAAATCCCTCAAACACGCCTATTCGGCAGGCACCACCGGTGGAAACTGGTTTGTCAGCGCCTTGACGATCTTAGCGAAACCGATCCCTTTGGAGGATTTCACCATGACCACATCGCCGGGGCGGACTGCTTTCATCACCAATGGCAATAATTCCTCGGTGCTCTGCCTGTATTCGACGTGAATTTCAACCGGCAAGGCATTTTTCAGCACCGACATTTCACGGCCACCGATATAAAGCACGTTCACTTCGGCATCGACAATCGGGCGCGCGAGGTCAGCATGAAGCTTGCCAGACTGACGGCCCAGCTCCAGCATATCGCCCAAAATTGCGATACGGCGACCGCGTGGACCTTCCGGCGGCGTTGCCTGCAAAAGCGAAAGCGATGCACGCATAGACGTCGGATTGGCATTATAGCTCTCATCGATCAGTGTGAAAGAACCGCCATCTGGATGTTCCAGCACATGACGCGCACCACGACCGCCTTCAGCGCTCAACGTTGCCATAGCAATGGCAACCTTTGCCATGTCCGCACCAACGAGATGAGCAGCACCCAGAACCGCAAGCATGTTCTGCACAATATGGCGTCCCGGCATGCTGACTTTGACGACAGCTTCTTCATTGCCGATTTTAACGGTCATACATGAACAGGTTGGATGCATTTTGACTTCGCGCAGACGATAGTCCGAACGGGCATTTTCACCGAAGGTGACGATGTGCTCGACGCCGGCCTTTTCAGCCAGTTCTTCAAGCTGCTTGAAGCGCTTGTCGTCGCGATTGAGCAGCGCATAGCCGCCCGGAACAACGCCTTCAAAAATCTCAGCTTTCGCTACTGCAATTTCTTCCAAATTGGCAAAATGGCCAAGATGCGCAGGCGCGATCAGTGTAATCAGCGCCACATGCGGACGTACCATCTTCACCAGCGGACGAATTTCGTCATGATGGTTCATACCGATTTCAAACACACCGTAATCAGTATCAGCTGGCATACGGGCAAGCGTCAGCGGCACGCCCCAGTGATTGTTGAATGAGGCAACCGACGCATGAACTTTACCACTATCTACCAGCACGTGACGCAGCGCCTCTTTGGTCGTCGTCTTACCGACAGAGCCTGTGACAGCGATGATCTGCGCTTTGGAGCGATCACGCGAGGCAAGCCCGAGCTTGGTTAAAGATTCAAGCACGTCTTCAACGACAATCATCGGCACTTTGAGATGACCAAGCGCAGGAAGGCGAGATTCGTTCACCACCAGCAGACCTGCGCCAGCGGCCATGGCAGCCGTTGCAAAATCATGCCCATCGAACAAATCGCCCTTGATTGCGAAGAAAGCTTCGCCTTCTTTCAACGTGCGGCTATCGATGGAAATTCCGGTAATTCCTGCAGGCAACGTACCGAAAGGCCGACCTTCCATGGCCTCCACCATATCGGCAGATGTCCAAAGCCAGTCACTCATCCCTTATGCTCCTCAAGGCGCGCGCCAAGTGCTGCCGCCACTTCCGTATGATCAGAGAATGGCAATGTAATATTACCAACGATCTGACCTTCTTCATGTCCTTTGCCCGCAACAACCAATGTGTCGCCCGGCATCATCATCGAAACCGCTGTGAAAATCGCCTCGCGACGATCACCGATTTCGGTCGCGCCTGGTGCCGCAGCCATGATTTCGGCGCGGATTTGCGCAGGCACTTCTGAACGTGGATTGTCATCGGTGACGATTGCCACATCAGCAAGACGCGCTGCGATTTCGCCCATGATCGGGCGCTTGCCCTTATCACGATCCCCACCACAGCCAAATACCACGATCACGCGGCCCGTTGTAAACGGACGCACAGACGTCAGCACATTTTCAAGCGCTTCCGGCTTATGGGCATAATCCACATAGGCAGGAGCGCCCTCTTCTGTAGCACCAACGAGATCAAGACGACCCGGAGCGCCTTTGAGACGCTCAAGTGCACGCATTGCCGCAGCAGCAGGAACACCCGTAACCATTGCAAGACCAGCCGACACCAGCGCATTCGCAACCTGAAAGTCACCAGCCAACGGCAGTTCAATTTCGAAGATTTCGTCAGCAATGCGCACTTCAACATGCTGGCGGAAACGCTCATGTTCAACGCGCTTAATGGTGATGAAATCACCCTTACGACCAACGGTTTTTACATCACAGCCAGCGGCTTTTGCCGCTTCAATAGCCTGTGGCGAAAACTGGTCATCTGCAAAAATAATCGCAGGCGCACCTTTTGGCAAAAGCGTATCAAACAGGCGCATCTTGGCATGCAGATATTCTTCAATCGTCGCGTGATAATCCATGTGATCGCGACCAAGATTAGTGAAAGCGCCAGCGGCAAGCTTCACACCGTCAAGGCGACGCTGATCAAGACCATGCGACGAAGCCTCCATCGCGGCGTGGGTCACACCTTCATCGGCAAGCTCGGCCAGAAGGCGCTGCAACTCAACCGGGTCAGGTGTCGTCAACGAATTATAATCGCTGCGCGTTGGTGAAAAAACGCCCGTGGTTCCAATGTTAGCGGCAGGAAAACCGGCATAGGCCCAAATCTGACGCGTGAAAGATGCCACGGAAGTCTTGCCGCTTGTACCTGTTACTGCAACCATAACTTCCGGCTGCTTGCCATAAAATTGAGCTGCCGCAACCGCGAGCGCATGGCGCGGGTCTTCAACATGAAGGACAGGCACACCGATATTTTCTAAAACAGCGCTTTTACCAGCAATAATCGCAACGGCACCGCGTTTGGCCGCATCAATCGCATAGACAGAGCCATCCGCCTTCACGCCTTTCAAAGCTGCGAACAGAAAGCCCGGCTCCACTTTGCGGGAATCCGAAGTAACGCCAGTAATTTCCAGATCACCTGCGGAACCGGAGGTAAGATCCTTAAAAAGTGCGATGTCTTTCAACTTCATGGTCATACCAATTCCAGATAAAGGGACGTAACACGCGCTACATGCAATTACACGAATCAATCATATCCAGCAGCAGCCGCGGCGATTTCTGACTCTGCTGGCGCAAATTCCTGTTTAAAATCGGGCTTAACCCCCAAAAAAGTGGCTGAGCGACGAATAATATCAGCAACCATCGGTGCAGCATTCAAACCAGCGGTCGCGCTGTACTTGCCTTCTTCCGGCTTCGGTTCGTCAATAATGGTCAAAACCACATAGGTTGGATCATCCATCGGGAACGATGCAAGGAAGGCATTAAAGCGTACATCTTTCGAATAGCGGCCATGAACAACCTTTTCCGCCGTGCCGGTTTTTCCACCGACGCGATAGCCCTGAACCGTTGCGCGCTTACCCGAACCACCCTGTGCTGTCGCATTCAGACGATAGAGATAACGCATGTCGGCAGAGACTTGCGGATGGATCACCTGCTGTGCAACCTGATCGGCCTGAGCCTGTGTACGCGCAAGGAAAGTTGGTTCGATCAGCTTGCCGCCATTCATAAGCGCCGCGGCACCAACTGCCGTCTGCAAAGGTGTGGTCATCATGCCGTGACCAAACGAAATGGTCATCGAATGAACTTTCTTCCAGACACGCGGTTCAACCGGGCGCGCAACTTCTGGAAGCTCTGTCTGCATGCGATCCAGAAGACCAAGCTTTTTCAAGAACGCGCGATGGCCTTCAATACCAACGACATTCGCTTCGTGTCCCGAACCAATATTGGATGAGAAGATAAAGACTTCTGGCAGCGTCAACACACGGCCCTTGCCGTGGAAGTCACGGATGGTCTGACGACCAATGACCAACGGACGCGAGGCATCAATTTTCGAGTTTAGCGTGAACTTGCCCGAGTCGAGCGCCATAGCCGTGGTGAAACTCTTAATCGTCGAACCCATTTCATAGGTGCCCGCCGACATACGGTTAAGGCGATCCTTATCCAGCGCATTCACCGGATTGTTCGGATCGAAATCCGGCACGGACGCCATAGCAATGACTTCGCCGGTCTTCACGTTGAGGACAACAGCACCCGCAGCAATAGCGCGGTAGCGTTCGACCGCTTTGACGAGTACGTCGCGCATGATGTGCTGGACGCGAATGTCAATCGACAGCTTGATTGGTTCAAGTGATTGCGCGGTGGCCATGCCAGCCGCGCGCAAATCGCTTAGTCCCTGACTGTCGACATATTTCTCCATACCGGCAATGCCCTGATTGTCGACATTGACGAGACCAAGAATATGCGATGCAGTCGGACCACCGGGATAGAAACGGCGCTTTTCCGTACGGAAACCAATACCCGGCACACCGAGCGCCATGATCTGGCTCTGCTGACGCGGTGTGAGGCCGCGCTTAATCCATACGAACCCTGCGCCACCCTTCAAGCGGCGGTAGGTGGCTTCCCAATCGAGATCAGGAATAACCGTTGAAAGCAGCTCAATGGTTTCATCTGGATCAACGATCTTGCGTGGTTCAGCAAACAGCGACGAGGTCTTAATGTCTGTCGCAAGGATTTCGCCGTTGCGGTCCAGAATATCAGGACGCGAAGCGAGCTGATGTACGGCAGGACCGTTGGAGTCATCGTCTTCGCCACCAATGACACCGAAATAGACGAGCTTGCCGCCAATAACGCCATAGATACCGACGAAACAGGCAATGGCCATCCACAAACGATTGCGCGCACGATTGCCGTGCTTCTTACGCGAACCCACAAACGCCATATTGCCAGCCAGCTTTTCATTGCCAGCCGGCATGTTACCGTCATCAATCGTATTTTTGTTCTTCTTGGAAAATCCGAGCTTCAGCCGCATGATCAGTGCCTCGCTCCATTCTTTTTAACGCTTCCGGTGGTCGTTGCGTCTGGTTCCAGAACGCCGCTTGCGACCAGTTCGTCGCTGCCGGAAATTAGTTTCTGAATATCATCGAGCTGACGCTCAGGAATATCTTCGACACCCATGGCCAGCTGCTGCGCTTCAATCGGCTCAAGCTTCAACTCTTCAGAGTAAACACCAACAAGGCTCTGCAAACGTCCCGGCTGGTTCATCAATGCCCAGTCTGCGCGCAAAAGCGTGATTGTGTCCTTCTCAGAGTTAATCTGACGTTGGAGTTTAGCAATAACCGAGATCTGCCTCTCCGCATCATATTTGATGGTATAGGTGATCGTTGCTGCCACCAGCATCGCCGCAATCATGATGAGCTCAAAAGTACGCAGCACTCGTTCAACTCCGGGCCAGTTCGTGCGTTTCAGGCAGCTTAGGCAACCCGAAAAGCGTCAAATCATCTTCAAGAGGCGGATTTTCAGTTCGCACACCTGCACGCAATTTTGCAGACCGCGAGCGAGGATTGCGCTCTTCTTCTTCAGCCGTTGGGCCAACAGCGCCCTTCACCGCAGGTGTAAAGCTTGGCAGCCGCACGTGCGTTGCTGGCAAATGCCGTGATCCTGCACTGCCGCCAGAACGATCCGCAAAGTAGCGCTTGACCATACGGTCTTCTAGCGAATGGAAGGTTACAACAACAAGACGCCCGCCTGGCTTCAAGACGCGCTCGGCTGCAAGCAGCGCGCGCGCCAGTTCGCCCAACTCATCATTCACATAGATACGCAGCGCCTGAAACACACGCGTCGCAGGATGAATTGGCACCTTTGGATTACGTCCGACCAGCGCTTCAATAGCATTGGCGAGATCAAGCGTGCGTGTAAAAGGCTGTGCTTCACGGCGCTTTTCGATCATCCGCGCAATACGGCCAGCGTGACGTTCTTCGCCCAGAAAATTAAAAATACGTGCAAGGTCGCCCATCTTGAGACGATTCACGACATCGGCAGCGCTTGGTCCCTTGCGCGACATGCGCATATCAAGCGGACCATCTTTCTGGAAAGAGAAGCCGCGCTCGGCTTCATCAATCTGCATCGAAGAAACGCCAATATCGAGCACAACGCCATCGACCGTGGCATCCGCTCCCAATACCTGTTCAACCGCTTGATCCAGCGCAGAAAAACGGCTTTCGACAAGGTCAAGCCTGCCGTCAAACTCTTTCACCATAACCTGTCCTGCTGCAATCGCAGTCGGGTCACGATCAATAGCAATGACATTCGCGCTCTGCTCAAGAATGCAGCGCGTATAACCGCCAGCACCAAAGGTGCCATCGACGATTACTTTGCCGGTTTCGGGTTTCAGAGCGTCAATCACTTCGGAGATAAGCACCGGAACGTGACGGACCTGAGCCCCTTCGGCTTGAGATTGGTCTCCGCCGAGGCTAGCCATCATCACGATCCTTTCCCGGGATCACGTCCCGCTATCCAGTGTTTTGCGCATCATTCCGGCCAATTTCAGACGGGTGTCGATTTGGCGGATTCGTTCAAACAGTTATCGGATATTAAGCTTAATGAACCGTTATCCTTTGGCAGCGACCTTCATAAATCCGTCTTGTATGAAAAGTTTTCCCCGCAATAAATTAAAGCACTTTTGTTTGCTCTTATCCTCGCTGCATCAGAGCCAGTTTGGCCGACAATTCATTCATCCAATATCCGGCATGCACGATCACATAGTTATGAAGAGCGCCCTTCCCACCACCGTTGACGAAATCACCGCACAGGATTATTAACTGCAAATAATTTGCAATTGCATTTTGGAACCTCAAAGCATGGCCCCGCAGGATACAACGACGACCACGGCGAAAGACGTTACTTTTGAAGGCTGGCGTCGGGATCGCGGCGAAGCGTCGATGTCAGATGTTCATCGCTCGATACGGGTCAGTCGCTCGGGTTCTAAACTCCGCCGTGCCATGGCTTTCTTCGGCCCCGGCTATCTCGTTGCCGTTGGCTATATGGATCCCGGCAACTGGGCAACATCGCTCGCTAGTGGCTCGCGCTTTGGCTATATGCTGCTTTCAGTCGTGCTGCTTTCAAATCTCATGGCCGTTCTTCTGCAAGCTTTATGCACCCGACTGGCAGTTGCGACAGGACGCGATCTTGCTCAAGCCTGCCGCGATGCCTATCCGCGTTTTCTTGCCTGGCCTTTATGGTTGCTGGCAGAACTTGCGATCTGCGCCACCGATCTTGCCGAGGTCATCGGCACGGCAATTGGTCTCAATTTGCTGTTTGGCATCCCGCTCGAAATTGGTGTCATCCTCACCGCCGCCGATGTGCTTTTGGTTCTCTATCTTCAGAATAAAGGCTTTCGTCGTGTTGAAGCGCTGATCATTGCGCTGCTCGCTGTCATTGCAATCTGCTTCCTGATCCAAATTTTGATGGCAGACCCAAATTGGGGTGATGTTATCCGTGGTTTTGCACCAACCACCGAAATCCTGCGCAATCCGGATATGCTTTATATTGCACTGGGCATCATCGGTGCGACGGTCATGCCGCATAATCTCTATCTGCATTCGGGCATCATTCAGACCCGAGACTATGGGCAAACAGTGCCGGAAAAGCGCGAGGCAATTCGCTATGCCACGCTTGATTCCACCATCGCACTGACATTCGCCTTGCTGGTCAATGCTTCCATCCTGATCCTCGCTGCCGCAAGTTTCCACGCGACTGGCAATACCGGCGTCGAAGACCTCGACAAAGCCCATGCCTTGCTCAATCCGCTGCTCGGCTCAGCACTGGCACCAACGCTCTTCGCAATAGCTCTGCTATGTTGCGGTCTTAACTCGACGATTACAGCGACTATGGCTGGTCAGATCGTGATGGAAGGCTTCATCGACATCAAGCTGAAACCATGGCTGCGTCGCGCTATCACACGCTTTGTCGCGATTGTTCCGGCTGCTATCGTTACAATCATGTATGGATCACAGGGAACCAGCGAGCTTCTGATCCTGTCTCAGGTTGTTCTCAGTCTACAATTGCCTTTCGCCGTCATTCCGCTTGTAATGTTTACGGCAGAAAAGAAAAAGATGGGCGCACTGGTGGCACCGCGCTGGGTGACATTCCTTGCTGCTATTACCGCCGTGATCATCGTCGTTCTAAACATGAAGCTCATCTACGACTTCTTTACGGGCGTACCGATCTAGCAAATGGATAGAGTGTCAGTCGGTCTATAAGCCGGGTTTTGTATGGCCGGACTTGCGTCCAACGTGGCAGCCATTCATCTGGGACGGATGTCGCCACCCGCCTCTTGCAACCCACCCGGACGACTGATCCGGAAACTGATTGCCGGTCCTTGCGAACCGGCGCGCCGTCCCTATTCGGTTTTGCTCCCAATGGGGTTTACCGTGCCGCCTGTGTTGCCACCGGCGCGGTGGGCTCTTACCCCACCCTTTCACCCTTACCCCGTCATCCCTGCCGCTTAGACAAGCGGTACGGAAGACGGGGCGGTTTACTTTCTGTGGCACTATCCCTGGGGTCGCCCCCGCCGGGCGTTACCCGGCATCGTATTTCCATGGAGCCCGGACTTTCCTCACCTGCCGTCTTTCGACATATGACAAGCGCGGCTGCCCGACCGACTGACGGCGCGTATATAGCATGATCGGACAAAGTGGGAACCGTGTTTCGAAAAAATCTCCACACAACAAAAAAGCCGGCAGCGAAACCGCTACCGGCTTTTCTTTCACATCATCAGTCTGAAACTCTACGCGACCGACAACATGAATTCAGATGTTACAGACCAGCCATATAGGACTTAACCGAGCTGCAATATTTTGCAGAGGTTGGGTTCATACGCTTTGCGCCATGACCGGCATTGTACTTGAGGATGGTGCCGCAAGTGCTGCCGCCGCCAAGCTTCTGCGCCATCGCCAGATATTTCATGCCAAACTGGATGTTGGTTGAAGGCTCGTAGAGACCCTTTGCAGAACCCGTGTAGCCGAGACCGCGAGCGGTCGAAAGCTTGATCTGCATCAGACCAATTTCACCGGCTGCGCCGCGAACATTTGGCTGGAAGTTGCTCTCATGACGAACAACAGCGTGCGCCAATGAAGATGGCACACCATAGGTTGACGCATAACGATTGATGATCTGCGAATAAGCCTTACCGCTAACCTGTGCAGACTTTGGTGCGTCAGCACGTGCCTTGGAACGCTTTGCGCTTTTTGCTGCTGGTGCTGCGCGCTTGGTGATGACCGAAGCCTTCTTAGCCGTCTGCTTCGTTTCTGTGCGGGCGGAACGCGAAGCCTTTTCTGACTTGTTGGCTTCAACAGCCTGGTTCTGTGCACGGGCTTTCAGAAGGTCTGCGAGATTGGTGGGCTCGTTTACCGGCGCACTCATTGCAGAATTTAGACCAAAAGAACTCATGGCGCCAATGAGGGCGCAAACAACTACAAATTTTGACTTCATAACCTACCGTCTTGGATCGTTTTTATGGGGCTTTGCTGGTCTTGGGGGCAGCATTGCCGTTTTATTTATGATCCCGCTCAACAAGCATTTCACACGCTCATCACCGCCGGGAATGGCAGATCATGTGATGGGGAAATGCAGCCGAAGATTGGTAGGGGAAGTAAAATAGTCTTACAGGTTGTAATAAACGCTGTCACATTTCGTGATGCGCGCATGAGTGGAAAAAGATCAATAATCAGCGCGACTTCCGGTCTAATTTAATGAAATTACTACAGAAATATGAAACTCTCGCCGCTGAGCACCCTAAAAAATAGCGATGCTCACGCGGTAACATTTTGCAGCGAAAAAATAAGCCTGTAGAGGGTATCTATAGTAGATACATCAGCTACACCGTCCACATTTTGTGTCCGAAAATGCCGCTGAAAGGCCTTAATCACGATCTCAGTGGCCTCATCGAACGCACCATTGATCTCAATTTTGTATCCGTAAAGCGCAAGCATCGATTGCAAAGCCTCGACTGGCTGGCCTTGTTCGCCACGTGCGAGAAAGCGACCGCCACGGATCGGCGTTGGCTCGATGTAATGGCCAATACCTTCTTCATGCAGTTGCTTCCATGGGAAGTTGTGCCCCGGATCAGTCTTACGCTCCGGTGCTATGTCTGAATGCGCAAGCACGTTTTCGGGACGGATTTCATAACGCGAGCAAATGCTGCGGCACAGTTCGATAACCGCCGCGATTTGCCGTTCAGCGAATGGCGGATAGTTTTCGAGAACACCCGGATTGACGATCTCAATACCGATGGAAGCCGAATTAATATCGGTTTCGCCTTTCCAGAAGCTGTTTCCCGCATGCCATGCGCGCGCTTTTTCAGACACCATCTGCACAACGCGCCCATCTTCATGAACCAGATAATGCGCCGAGACTTCGCGTTCAGGAGACTTGAGAACCTCGAGCGCTTCCTCTGCTGTTGCCAGACCCGTATAATGCAGGATCAGATAAGTCGCCGTCTTACCATCCTTACGAGGTCCGAAATTCGGCGAGGCATCAATAGTAGCAGTGGGATAATCCGGCTTTTCCAACGCAAGCGCTGCCAAGTCATCTATCGACTTGATATCTGAACCACTCATACGGCCTCCAGTTGCTTCACGACACTGGCCCAAGCACTGTTGATGGCAGCGAGGCGCGCATTTGCGATATTAATGAATTCTAGCGGAAGGCCTTCAGCAAAAAGCCTGTCTGGATGATGTTCCTTGACCAGCGCGCGATATTTTTTGCGCGCTTCTTCAAAAGAAACTCCACGTTTCAAACCAAGGATGGCGAAGGGATCGCCCTCGCCGCGACTGACATGCCGCAAAGCGATGCGGTCAAAACCTTCTTCGTCATAGCCAAAGATTTCAGCAACGTTCGATAGGAACGCCATTTCCTTTTCATGCACATAGCCATCAGCCGTCGCTATATGAAACAGCCCGTCGAGGATATCTTCGAGCAGATGACAATTCTCATCGCCTTCGCGACAAAGCCCCGCAAGCTGACGCGCATAGCTCTCATAACCGGCGACATCCTGCTGTGCGAGATTATAGAGGCGCACAACATGCGCATGTTCCTCTTCTGGTACGGAGAAGATCCGCTGAAACGCGCGAAATTCGTCCTGCGTTACGACCCCATCGGCCTTAGCCATCTTGGCCGACAGTGCGATCATGGCAATGGAAAAAGCAACACGTCTGCGCGTGTCTTCATCGCCTTCGAAAACTGTTCGCACGGCTTCAATCACGCTAGAAATAGCGCTGAGCGTTATAGAGGTGAAAAAATCACCGATTTGAACCCAGATCGACATGAATCGTTTCTATAGAATTCCGCAAAGGCTGGAAACATCAACTCGCGACAATCGACGAAAAAACAATAATTTAGCAATAAACAAAATAGTTATTGGGACTGACGTTCTGAAAAAGAACGCTGCGCGGAACTCGCAGCGGCTTCACCTGCGGCTTGAGCCTGTTGCTCGGTTTGTCCGACTGCTTTGGCTGCGGCTTCTGCGTTGCTGCGAGCACGCTCAATGGCTGCAGCCTGCTGCTCTGGTGTCATCACACCGGAATTATCTTCCAGCGCCTTCATGAGATTAGGGCCATCCTGCTCTTGCAAGGCTTGCGCAGGAGTAGAGGTTTCTTGCTCTGGTTCAGCGGATACTGCGTTCGTATCGTCACTACCCTTGCCGCAAGCAGCAAGTGCAACAAGAACAACAGCGGAAATCAAAAACAAGAAATTACGGCTCATGACAAAAGCCATAACTGAAGAAAGACGACGTTTAAACTCTGAAAACGCACTCACCTCATCTTTGTTTTTAACAATCGCAGAATTTGTCACCTATTCCGCTCCCTTCGAGGCAAATAGCGGCCCGAAAATGGACCGCTATCTGAAGCCGGCGAATACCATGGGCATTCACGCGACCGTAACTGCAATCTAGTTTGCAGGCGGAGTTCCCGTTGTACCCGGCGTTGAAGGCGCAGGTGTAGCAGGAGTCGTTGTCGTGTTATTAGCAGGCGCTGCTGGTGCAGCTGGCGCTTCAGGCGCTGGTGCAGCCGGAGCATTGCTGGTGTCTTTTGAATTGTCGCTACAAGCTGCAAGACCCAAAAACGATACGGCAGCAACTGAAGCAATCAAAAACTTCTTCACGGTGGCTCTCCTTACCCTAAATTGAAGCGTTGCGGGGATATAGCCAACGCTTTCTGATTTATTGTGCGTGACCGGTTTAGCGGCCAATCACCTCGAAAAGACATTCGTCACATCACGCTTTTGTCCCCAGAGCTATTTCCAAGCGATGTGTTTGACGACGCCAACATCACGTTAGAAAACGGCGAGCATGCGGAAAGGTTCTCTCAAATAGTCTTACGAGCGGTAACAAACCGCCATAATAACAAAGTGCTAACCATAATTTTCTGCGTCACGCGCCTGTTACCCGACAATGTTTAACTCTGCCAAACAAGTCTGGATTCACCAGTGATTTGGCAGCGCAATAACCGGGAACATGGCATGAAAAAGAGAAGCGCGAACGATACAATCCTCAAACGTGCAGTCACTCAAAACAATGCACTTTCAAAAGACGGTGTTTCCGAAAGACTATTTGCCTGGCTATTTAAAGGGCTGGTTTATCCGCAAATATGGGAGGACCCGGAAGTTGATATGGCAGCGCTTGCCATTGAAACAGGCCACCGTATAGTGACTATCGCGTCGGGCGGCTGCAACGCACTTTCTTATCTGACTGCTGACCCGGCTTCGGTAGAAGCGGTCGATCTGAACAATGCCCATGTCGCGTTTAATCGGCTGAAGCTCGCGGCGCTCAAACACTTGCCGGACTACTCAACATTCTACCGCTTCTATGGAAAAGCCGATGACAAGGCCAATCTTGCGGCCTATCAGCGCTTTATCCAACCGCATCTTGATAGCGAAAGCCGAGCCTATTGGGAAAAGCGCAAATGGAGTGGCCGCCAGCGCATTTCGATTTTCTCTCGCGATCTCTACCGCCATGGCCTGCTTGGCGTTTTCATCGGCATGGGCCATCGCGTTGCCCGTCTTTATGGCATTGACCCGCGCGACATTCTCAAAGCACGCACCATGGAAGAACAGCGCACGTTCTTTGATACTGCCCTAGCACCATTGTTTGAAAAACGAATGGTCCGCTGGGCGACAGCGCGTAAATCATCGCTATTCGGCCTTGGCATTCCGCCACAGCAATATGATGCCTTGGCAACAGCTGGAAATGGCGACATGGCTTTCGTGCTCCGCGCTCGGCTTGAGAAACTCGCCTGCGCCTTCCCTCTCAGCGAAAACTATTTCGCATGGCAGGCTTTTGGACGCGGCTATAGCAGTGACGACGAGACCGGCCCTCTGCCGCCTTATCTCTCGCGCGTGAACTTCGACACTGTGCGCACGCGCGTTGATCGCATGAGCGTGCGCAATGCCAATTATACGGAATTTCTCGCCAAAAAGCCTGCTTCATCGGTGGATCGCTATATCTTGCTCGACGCGCAAGACTGGATGAACGACGCACAGCTCAACGCGCTCTGGAGCGAGATTACCCGCACGGCTGCACCCGGTGCGCGCGTTATCTTCCGCACAGCAGCCGAGCCAAGCCTGCTGCCAGGTCGGGTTGACACCTCAATACTCGACCATTGGGATTATCGCGCTGAACAATCTCGTGCTTTGCATGACCGCGACCGCTCTTCCATCTATGGCGGCTTTCATCTCTACGTTTTGAAAGACGCATAATATGAGCGTCCATCAAAAACACATCAACAGCGCAGACCATGCCAGTCTTATGGACCGCGTCTATCGCTACCAGCGACACTTCTACGATGCGACGCGCAAATATTACCTTCTAGGGCGCGATACGATGATTGCAGGTCTCAACGTGCCTGAAGGTGGCAGCGTCTTGGAAATAGGCTGCGGTACGGGACGCAATCTGATCAAAACCGCGAAGACCTACCCCAGCGCAAAACTCTACGGCATCGATATTTCAGCCGAGATGCTCGATACCGCCAAATCTGCAGCAAAGCGTGCCGGAATTGCGGAGCGCATAAAGCTCGAACGCGCTGACGCGACACATTTTGATCCCACCTCACTTTTCAACGTAGGTAGCTTCGAACGCATCTTCATTTCCTATGCCGTCTCAATGATACCGCAATGGCAGTCGGCAATTCAGGAAAGCATTCGGCACTTAAAGCCCGGCGGAGAAATGCATATTGTCGATTTTGGCGATCAGCAACGCCTACCAAGCTTTTTCAAAAATGCCCTTTTCACATGGCTTAACTGGTTTCATGTCACTCCGCGCGAAAACCTGTTTGCTGTGTCAGAGCAGCTTGCAAAAGAACAAGGCGCTCATCTGGAGCGAAAAGTCCTGCGTCGCGGCTTTGCATGGATCGCTATTATCCGCAAAGCTCCCTAAACCTGCGACACAATATATACTAAGCAAAGTTTTGCGGCCTCGGCGGGTGACGCAGACAACCGGATCGCGTAACCCTAATTAAGACTGATTCGCGACACCGGGACTATCGTATGAACGCTACCGCCAGCCGCTGCTTTCTTGCCCTCGGGGCGTTTCTTCTGTCCGCTTGCACGACAGTCGATTATGATTTCGCCGACGTTAAAAAATCCGGCAATTCAATGCAGCAAATGGCACGACCATCCGGCGCGGTTAATGCACCGCGTTTTGGTGATCGCAAGCCATTTGAATGGACTGGCCGCACGCCGTGGCATTATCCAATCCACGGCACCGATGTTTCAAAATATCAGGTCGATGTTGACTGGAACGCCGTGCGGCGCAGCGGCATTTCCTTTGCCTTTATCAAAGCGACTGAAGGTGGCGACCGCTTCGACGATCGCTTCACTGAACACTGGAACGGCGCAAAACAAGCTGGCATTCCGCGCAGCGCCTATCATTTCTATTATTTCTGCCGTCCAGCTATCGAGCAAGCGCGCTGGTATATCCAAAATGTACCGCGTGATCCAAATGCATTGCCGCCCGTACTCGACATGGAATGGAACGCACATTCGCCCTCGTGCAAGCTGAGGCCGAATGAAGTCGTCGTGCGCAAAGAAATGAAGATTTTCCTTGATGCCGTCGAAAAGCATTATGGCAAGCGCCCAATCATTTACACGACGGTCGACTTCTTCGATGAGAACAACCTCAACCAGCTGAGCGGTTATCCATTCTGGTTGCGCTCGACAGCCGGTCATCCGACGGAGAAATACGGCCCGCATCCATGGACATTCTGGCAATATACCGGCACCGGCACCATTCCCGGCATCAAGGGTGATGCAGACATCAATGTCTTCGCAGGCAGCGCGGGAGCATGGAAAAAGTGGCTGGAAAGCAACAAGGTCCGTTAACTCAGCAATAAACGGAAGCTCACACTAAGTTTCGCTTCATTTCCATGACGTGATGAGGCAATAGCTTAAAAAACAAATGGGGACGTTATTTCCCTCTTTAATTGTGAGTTCTCTCGATGAAACTTATCGCTTCAGTGATGGCTGCCGCTTTACTGGCATCAACTGCAATTTCCCCTGCTCTCGCTTCTCCGGCCCCGACCGCCGCAACGGACACGGCTAATCAGCCGAAGCCTGAATGCGAAATCGATTACGGTCAGTGGATGGAAAATCTGACCAAAGAAGCGCGCGAAGCAGGTGTTGGCGAAAAGGGTATTGCTGAACTGCACAAGGCAACGCTTGAACAAAAAGTTCTGGATCGCGACCGCAAGCAGACGGTTTTCAACCTCACTTTCACCGATTTTTCCAAGCGCCTGATCTCCGAAGCGCGCCTGAAAAATGGCCAGAACAACCTCGCCAAACATGCTGATGTCTTCAAAAAGGTCGAAGAAACCTATGGCGTTCCCGGCCCGGTTCTCGCAGCCTTCTGGGGACTGGAAACCGATTACGGTGCTATTCAGGGCGATTTCGATACTCTGAATGCACTGGTAACGCTTTCTTACGATTGCCGCCGTCCAGACCTGTTCCGTCCGCAATTGATTGCTCTGCTTAAGCTTTTCGACACAGGCGTTGTCGATGCGGCCACAACCGGCGCTTGGGCTGGTGAAATCGGCATGATGCAGCTTTTGCCGAAGGATTATCTTGAACGTGGCGTTGATGGCGACGGCGACGGCAAGGTGGATCTGAAGAATAGCATTCCTGATGCAATGATGACCGCTGGCCGCATGATTTCCGAGCTCGGTTGGAAGCGCGGCGAGCCATGGCTTGAAGAAGTGCGCATCACGCAGGATCTCCCTTGGGAAGAATCTATCCGCACCAATCGCAAGCCACATTCGTGGTGGGCGCAGCACGGTGTAACGGGCCTCAACGGTCCACTCGGCCCGGATGATGGCGATGCATCGCTGTTGCTGCCATTGGGTCGCAAAGGTCCCGCGTTTCTTTCCTATGCAAATTTCGACATCTTCGTTGAATGGAACAAGTCGATTGTTTACGCAACGACCGCTGCCTATTTCGCGACCCGTCTTGCAGGTGCTCCAGCCTTTAACGCTGGCAATCCTGATCAAGGCCTGACTCAGGAACAAATGAAGGAACTTCAGACTAAGTTGCAGGCGCGTGGCTACGACATGGGCAAGATTGACGGCGTCTTCGGCGTACTGACCCGCGATGCTGTTCGCACCGAACAATTGCGTTTGGGCATGCCTGCTGATTCCTGGCCAACGCCGGAACTGCTCGAAAAGCTCTGATATTGAAGAACTCGAAGGCGCGGACCACCTCCGCGCCTTTTTGCATTCCCCTCGTAAGTTGATCTCGCCATGCTTTCTACTTTGATCGTCGTCCTTCCCGTATTTGCCCTGATTTTTTCAGGCTGGCTCGCGTTCAAGCTAAAAATATTAGGTCCGCATGCAATAGCAGAACTCAACCGCTTCGTTGTCTATCTCGCCCTGCCCGCCCTGCTTTTCGATATCATGGCCAACACCCATGGCAGCGATCTCTGGCAACCTGGCTTTATCAGCGTCTTTTTGCTCAGCAGCGCGATTGCTTTCGTGCTTCCATTTCTTGTTCGTCTTCGCGGCAAGCTCTCACTTGCGGATAATGCGCTTGATGGTCTGAATGCAGCCTATCCAAATACAGGCTATATGGGCATCCCGCTTTCGATGATTGCGTTCGGCTCTGGTGTTCTTGCTGCAACGACAATCTCCATCATCATCACCGTCTGCGTGACTTTTGCTTTTGCGATTGTGCTGATTGAAATCGGTCTGCAAACAGAAAAGAAGCCGCTGCGCCTTATCTGGAAAGTTGCGCGCTCGCTGTTGCGTAATCCGCTACTGGTTGCGCCGTTTCTCGGCGCCTTGATGCCTGTGACTGGCCTAACCATTCCCGCCCCCGCCGAAACCTTCTTAAAAATGCTGGGTGGTGCTGCTTCACCTTGCGCATTGGTTGCGCTTGGCCTGTTCCTCGCGCAGCCGCGTAAGATTGAGCGCGATAGCGTCAACGCCATCGCCTTCCTCGTCTCGGTCAAACTCATTGTCATGCCGTTGGCAACATGGCTGCTTGCGGTTTACGTTTTCAATCTGCCAACACATCTCGCGCAAAGCGCCACATTGCTTGCAGCCCTTCCTGCAGGAACTGGCCCATTCATGCTGGCTGAACACTATCGTCGCGAGGCTGCCATCACGTCGAATGTCATTCTCTATTCGACCGTTCTTTCAGTGCTGACTCTCTCCGGTTTTCTCGCCTTGATCCGCTAAAACAGCAAAAGCCACCCTCAAAATTTGCAGTTTCATGGCTTTTTCATGAAATGTGAACAAATTTTTACAGACAAAATTTCAAAGACTTAGGTGGTAAACAGAAGGTTTTTTTCGCAATCACCCCATATTGCAGTAAGAAATCTTCTTTTGTTTAAACCGTTTTGCGCTTAGATTCAGGTTCTCTACCAGCGCGCATTCGATCAGTCATTGGCTCGTCGGGTGCATAGAAGGAGACAGACCGATGGGACTTACACGATCTTTGAACGTCCTCATGATCTGTGCAGCATTTGCATTTGTTGCAGCGTTGATAGCAGGCGTCATTCCCTGAACGAGGGATAGCCTAAGCCATTAGACGGCATCAGTTTTTGAGGATGAACTGATGTGTCTTACTTAAAGAAAAGCCCGGTTTTAAACCGGGCTTTTTTCATATCATGCAACTTCAAGCGCAGGCTCGGCTTTAGGCCGAATGCCAATCATATGGCAAATCGCAAATGGCAGGTCAGCGCGGTTCATCGTATAGAAATGGAAATCCTGCACACCACGCTCAATCAGATCCATAACCTGTTCGGCAGCAATGGCCGCAGCAACAAGCTGGTGCGTCTGCGGGTCTTTATCCAATCCGTCAAAGCGTTCTGCAAGCCAGGCTGGGATATGTGTGGCAGAGCGCGCGCAGAAATTGCTGACCTGCTTGAAATTATGCACCGGCAAGACACCCGGAACAATTGGGATATAAATGCCTGCACGACGCACACGCTCGACATAACGCTCATAGAGATCGTTATCGAAGAAGAACTGTGTGATCGCCCGCGTTGCACCATTATCGACCTTGCGCTTGAGCATATCGATGTCGGTCGCGAAATCCGGGCTTTCAGGATGCTTTTCCGGGTAAGCTGAAACAGAAATGTCAAAATCAGAAAGCTTACGCAGACCGCCGACCAGATCAGCACCATTCTGATAACCGCCTTCTGTCGGCACATATTTCTCGCCAATGCCGCTGGCAGGGTCGCCACGCAACGCCACAAAGCGATTAACGCCAAGCGCTGCAAATTCCTGCGCAACGCGATCCACTTCCTCACGCGTCGCATCCACACAAGTCAAATGTGCCGCAGGCTGAATATCAGTTTCTTTCAAGATACGCGCAACAGTGCGGATCGTGCGCTCACGCGTCGAACCACCTGCACCATAAGTCACAGAGACAAACTCAGGCTTGAGCGGCGCAAGCCGCGTTACCGTTTCCCACAGGCGCTGTTCCATTTCTTCCGACTTAGGCGGGAAGAATTCGAACGATACCCGGGTGGTCTGGCCGATATCAGGTCGGCGGGAAAGACCATAAAAGCCCATTAGACTGTCTCCGTCATGCTTGCATTGCGCGGGGCCGGATCAGCAATCAGCAAACGCGGATCATGGGCAAGCCAAAGCTTCACCGTCAGTCCATCGTCACCATTTGCAGCCTTTGGCGCCAACTCAGTTGTTTTTGCAGGTTCCAGCCCTGCCTCTTTCATCCAGCCCAGCATCTGCTCATCACTGAAACCAAGCCGTAAATGCGCGTGCTCTTCGCGCAGAAACTCAAGCCGGTGCGGGGCAAAATCAACGATCAGCAATCGACCGCCCGGACGCAATGCACGCGCAGCTTCCCGAATTGCGGCCAGTGGATCATCAAGAAAATGAAGAACCTGATGGATTGTCACCAGATCAAAATTCTCGCGCTCAACAGGCAGTGCATAGACATCACCCTGACGCACTTGCGCATTGGCCACCGATGCCAAATCAAGATTGGCACGCGCCACAGCCAGCATGTCACGATTAATATCAATGCCAAGCCCACGCAGATAAAGCGGTGAGAACAGCTCCAGCAAGCGGCCAGTCCCCGTGCCAACATCGAGCATCGCCTGAAACGGCTTCTCGCCAATGATGCCCTTAAGAGCGACCTCAACAGCATTTTCCGACACATGCAGCTTACGGATTTCATCCCAGCTGCCAGCATTCGCACTGAAATAGGCTGCGGCCTTTTCCTGACGACTGGATTTGACTTGCGAAAGCCGCTCCATATCCCGTTCAAGCAAGGTGTCGGCACTATCAAGCTTTGACAGCAAATTGCGCGCAACTTCGCCGCAAACCGCATTATCTGATAGACGGAAATACGCCCATGCGCCTTCCTGATAGCGATCAATCAAATCTGCTTCGCCAAGCAGCTTGAGATGCCGCGACACGCGCGGCTGCGACTGGCCAAGAATTGTGGTCAGGTCCGATACGGTCAAATCGCCTCTGGAAAGAAGCGCAAGGATGCGCAAGCGGCTTGGTTCAGCCACCGCTTTTAAAACATCCACCATCTGATCGAGCTGCAACCGCAATTCGCAACCTCCACAATCTAAAACATATAAAGATATGTTTATGTGAATTGTAGAAATCGCGCAAGTGATTTTCACACACCCATGCACAGCAAAACTGCCATGAAGCTCGGGTACCCGTTTGAGTGAATTAATAAGCAGAGTATGCTTGTTGCGAATCTCGCTGAAGGCCGGAAAGGAAGACAGCCATGGGTGCAAGCACTGAGCGCCAGAAGGCAGTTGCAAAATCGCTTACGCTTTTGCTCCCCGCAGTCCCCTATTCCGATTCCGAGCCGATCCGTGCAGCGGCACTTGCACCGCATATGAAAACTCTCCCACCATCTATAGCGGTCTGGCTCGCAACTGTTGCGCATGTCCGCCACGCGCATACCGACTATGATGCCTTGCGTGATGATGGCTATGATAAAGATTCAGCGCGCTTTTTCGTAATGGATGCAATCAATAAAAAGCTCACCGAATGGCGCGCAACACGGCTCGTCACCGCGGACGATGACGAGAAGGTAGAAATGTAAACGCCGCCCGAAGGCGGCGTTTAACTGGTTCAGATATCAGTGGGTTCCGTGCCCCTGTAAATAACCGTGTTTGCGCGGATCAGGCATGACCAGACCGACGATGAACACGATCACCATCATAATGGTCACATACCAGAAGAACCCGCTCTCAAAGCCGACCTTCTTAAACCACAGCGCCACATATTCGGCAGTGCCACCAAAAATTGCATTGGCAATGGCGTAGGAAAAGCCAACACCCAAAGCCCGCACTTCAGCCGGAAACAGTTCCGATTTCACGATGCCGCCAATCGACGTGTACATACTGACAATTGCAGATGCGATAGCAATATAGACAAACGCTATAGTCGGGCTTTGCACAGAGCCAAGCACTGTGAGCAAAGGAATCGTCGTCAACACCGATACGCCGCCAAACGCAATCATCATTGGCTTGCGGCCGACCTTGTCGGAGATATAGCCAAACAGCGGTTGCATGAGCATGAATGCAAACAGCGCAACGGTCATAACCTCGCTGGCTGTCTCCTTGTTCATACCGGCGGTATTGACCAGATATTTCTGCATATAGGTCGTGAATGTATAGAAGGTGAGCGAACCGCCAGCCGTGAAGCCCACAACAACCAAAAACGCCTTGCGGTGATGCTTCCAGATCGTCGCAAAACTACCCGCAGCCTTGCTGTTACGTGACTCTTCGGTGGAGGTTTCGTGCAGTGTACGGCGCAGATAAAGCGCAACGATTGCAGCCAAGCCGCCAATGGCAAACGGAATACGCCAGCCCCATTCATGCAGCTGTTCTGACGTTAAGAAAAACTGCAATATGACCAGAACCAGCACGGCCAGAAGCTGACCGCCGATGAGCGTCACATACTGGAACGACGAGAAGAAACCGCGACGCCCGGCAAGGGCAACCTCACTCATATATGTGGCAGTGGTGCCGTATTCCCCGCCGACCGACAGGCCCTGTAACAACCGGACAAGCAACAGCAAGAGGGGCGCCCAGAGGCCAATCGTTTCATAGGTTGGCAGGATTGCGATTGCAAAAGAACCAAGACACATCATACTAACAGAAATCAGCATAGAAGTGCGTCGACCAAGCCGGTCAGCCACACGGCCGAACAACCAGCCACCGATAGGTCGCATAAGAAAACCGGCTGCGAAAATCGCCGCTGCATTCAACAACTGACTGGTTTGATCTTCCGCTGGAAAAAACTGTGACGCGAAGTAAAGCGCGCCGAAAGAATAGACATAAAAGTCGTACCATTCGACCAGATTGCCGGAGGCGCTCGCAACGATTGCATAAATCCTTCGGCGTGTATCGTGAGCGTCGTGTTTCTCTTCGATCTCACCGTTTGCATCGCTGTGCATTTCTGCATTGCTCATTCTAAAACTCCCGATAGCAGCCGCAAAAGGGGATACGACTGCATGATTACTCGCCTTGCTTGGGAGAGAGCAAAACCAGTAATCGTTGATGTCTAAATCAATATATTCGGCAGGCTGTTCAGGCCTCAGATTTCAGTCTGCAAGTCTGCATGGTTTAACCAAAAGGCTGCACAGTCTCTGAAACTAACCTAGACGCACATCTTTGAAAAACAGATGTCGCCACTCCCAATCAAGCGATCCCAGCGGGCATCAAAAAATGTTTGGAACTACCTCCGATATCGCAAAACCATAGGAGCAATATCGTTTGTATGCAATCTATTATCATGCACTACTATTTGATTAGAAACTCTTCATCAGTCACATAAGAACCTGAAATTTAACTGTTTTACCGGATACGCAATTTGCAGACCCGGTAAAATCTTTGTGAAAGACGGTCTCCGTCACAGAGAAGAGAAAATCCGCTAAAGCGTTTGCCTATTTTCTGGCAACGATGAAAATGCGCGGGAAACACAGCAGCACCCGTCCGTCATTCAGCGTTGGATAGAATTCCAGAAGACGCGATTTGTAGGCTTTCAAAAATTCGCGCTGCTCATCATCATCCAATGGATCAAGAAACGGGCGCAGCCCAGTGGACTTCACCCACTCAATGATAGCGTCCACATCAGCCAGCTGATGATTGTAAATCACATGCCAGATATCGACATGGGACGCATGCTCAATCAAAGCGTTATAGTATTCCGTCGCTGGTGGCAGTGGTGCCCTGCCCTTATCGCCAATCTTCGCGTTAAATGGCTCTGTTTTGGCAACGTCACGCATCAAGACATGGGTCGGTTCAGCCATGTTATCCGGCATCTGCACTGCCAGATAGGCACCCGTCTGAAGCTCGGACAGTAACCTTTGCATCTGTTCTATGTGATCGGGAATCCACTGAAAAACCGCATTGGAAAACAGCACATCCGTTTCAGCATCTGGCACAAATTTGGTGAGATCACCAAGAGCGAAGTCCACTTGTGGCAAGCGCACTTTCGCCTTCTCGATCATATCCGGCGATGTATCAAAGCCCGAGGTTTTCGCATTAGGCCAGCGCTGAACCAGAAGTTCAGTAGAGTTCCCCGGTCCACAACCAATATCGACCACCTTACGCGGATTATCGATCTTGATCTGCGCCAGAAGGTCAGCCGCCGGGCGACTGCGCTCATCCTCAAACTTCAGATATTGCTGTGCGGACCAGTCTTTCATTTCAAACTCCATTCAAAGAAAAAGGCCGGTGCAATGCACCGGCCTTGATTTTGTTTAGCGTGTCAGCGGCTTGTAGGTAACCCGCTTTGGATTGACGCTTTCAGGTCCGAGACGACGAACCTTATCTGCTTCATAATCCTCGAAGTTGCCTTCGAACCATTCAACATGGCTATCGCCTTCGAATGCCAGAATATGTGTCGCCAGACGATCAAGGAACATACGATCGTGGGAGATGATAACAGCGCAACCAGCATATTTTTCAAGTGCATCTTCGAGCGCTGCCAGCGTTTCCGTATCAAGATCGTTGGTCGGTTCGTCGAGCAGCAGAACGTTGCCGCCTGCCTGCAACATCTTGGCAAGATGCACACGGTTACGCTGACCGCCGGACAGATTGCCGACCTTGGCCTGCTGATCGCCACCCTTGAAGTTGAACGCGCCGCAATAAGCGCGGGAGTTCATTTCAAACTTGCCGAGCTTGATGATGTCGTTGCCGCCAGAAATTTCTTCCCAGACATTCTTGTTTGGGTCGAGGTGATCGCGGCTCTGATCGACATAACCAAGATGAACGGTGTCACCGATGCGGATCGAACCGGAATCCGGTTTTTCCTGACCGGTAATCATCTTGAAGAGCGTCGACTTACCGGCACCGTTTGGACCGATAACACCAACGATACCACCCGGAGGCAGCTTGAAGGTAAGGTTTTCGATCAGCATACGGTCGCCAAACGATTTGGTCAGACCTTCTGCTTCAATAACCACCTGACCAAGACGCTCACCAGCCGGGATCAGAATCTGGGCATCGCCCGGACGCTGATTGTTGGCGGCTTCAACCAGCTGGTCATAGGCCTTGATACGGGCCTTAGACTTGGACTGACGCGCTTTCGGGCTCGCAGCAATCCACTGGCGTTCACGCTCAAGTGCCTTCTGGCGGGAATCGTCTTCACGGCCCTCCTGAATCATGCGCTTGGACTTGGCTTCCAGATAGGCAGAATAGTTGCCTTCATAAGGAATGCCGCGACCGCGATCGAGTTCAAGAATCCAGCCCGTGACATTGTCGAGGAAGTAGCGATCGTGCGTGATGAGGAGCACAGCGCCTTCATATTCACGCAAATGCTTTTCCAGCCACGCAGTCGTTTCAGCGTCAAGGTGGTTGGTCGGTTCGTCAAGCAGCAGCAGATCAGGCTTCGAAAGAAGCAGCTTGCAAAGTGCCACACGACGACGCTCACCGCCCGAGAGCTTGGTAACATCGGCATCAGCAGGCGGGCAGCGCAGAGCTTCCATCGCCATTTCAACCTGACTGTCGAGATCCCAAAGATTCTGGCTGTCGATGACGTCCTGAAGTGCTGCACCTTCGTCAGCGGTTTCATCAGAATAGTTCATCATCAGTTCGTTGTAACGGTCGAGGATAGCTGTCTTGTCAGCCACACCTTCCATAACATTGCCAAGAACTGTCTTTTCCGGATCAAGATGCGGTTCCTGCGCAAGATAGCCGCAAGTCGCACCTTCAGCGAGCCAGGCTTCGCCGGTGTAATCCTTGTCGAGACCAGCCATGATCTTGAGGATCGTCGATTTACCGGCACCGTTAGGACCAAGAATACCGATCTTAGCATCCGGATAGAACGACAGATGAAGGTTTTCGATAACCTTTTTAGCACCATAGGCCTTGTTCAGCCCGGACATATGATAAATGAATTGGCGTGCCATAAAGCGCGTCGTCTCCACGAGTTAGAGAGCGTGATCAGCGATAACGCTGAACCGCAGGGAAATTTCTGAGGGCTATGTAGGCGAAATAGCGCGCGGAAGCAAATATCATCGCGCAAACTTCAGCTTGAAAAGCTCATAAACAAAATGAAACCGGGCGCGGATATTTCCGTCACCCGGTTTCCCCTCTGGCCACCACTCGGGAAAGTATCCTCCCTTTCACCGAATGGCCTGCTAGTTATGCCTTAATACCTAAATTCAACGCCTCTGGATTTCCTTCAAAACTCCGTCGACATCCCCTGTTAAAGATAGATTTGCCTAGGTTTCTGCGGTTTTCAAGCGGAATTTGCTCAAAAATTGCATTTGCCTAAAATTAATTCACTCAACCTCTGGATGCCTTTTTAAGCGACACTACCAAAAGAGCGTTTGACTATTTGCGCAGCATAAATTCAGATGGTTTCATGTCGTTTGAAAACATCCATCGCTTGCCGCTCAGTGGCGGAATCGAACTGCCATTTCGGCAATCGCTGATTGCTGCACCAAAGGCTGCTGTGCACATCTGCCACGGGCTTGCCGAACACTCTGCACGCTATACGCGGTTTGCTATAGCCCTCAACGCAGCAGGCTATAATGTCTATGCGCACGATCATCGCGGGCACGGCGCCAATATTGGTGCATATGCACCAAGAGGAATATTCGCGCAAAAAGACGGCTATAGAGTGGCAATTGATGATGTTCTTGCCCTAAACCGCCATATTCATGCCTCACACCCTGGCTTGCCGGTGGTTTTATTCGGACATTCAATGGGCGGACTGATCGCGCTCAATTATACGCTCATTCACTCTGAAACAATTGATGCTGCAGCCATCTGGAACGCCAACTTCAACGGAGGCGTTGAGAACAGCGCGGCGATGGCAATTCTGAAAATCGAGCGCATGCTCAAAGGCTCAGACGTTCCAAGTTCGATCCTGCCAAAGCTCACCTTTCGGGCTTGGGGCAACGCTATCCCCAACCATCGCACCGCGTTTGACTGGCTATCGCGCGATGCTTCAGAGGTTGAAGCTTATATCAACGATCCGCTTTGTGGCTTTGATGCAAGCGTCGCCTTATGGATCGACGTATTCCGCATGATGAAGGCGGGTGCGACTGACAGTAATTTTGCAAATATCCGCCGCGACCTGCCGTTTAATCTCGTTGGCGGTGGCGAAGACCCTGCAACTGACAATGCCAAAGCCACCAAAAAACTCGCACACCGAATGCAGGCGATGGGCTTTAGCAAAGTAACCTGCACAGTTTATCCCAACACACGGCACGAAAGTCTCAATGACCTAAACCGGGATGAAGTGACGCATAATTTTCTGGATTGGCTCGCGCAAGCTCTTCCGTCTGGTAACAAGTCCGGCTAAAAGCAGCTAATATTCTGAGAAACTGGTCAGGCTCACGTTTTCTTGAAACACTTGGTTTGCCCGGCAATCAGTGGTATGGAGCCCGCCTTGCGCGCTACAGGGCACCTGTACTGAGATATTACGCACACTGATTTACGGTAAATGCGCAAGGAATGAAGGAACTCCGCTTGTCAACACCGACGATTTCTGTGGTCATCCCCTGCCGCAACGAAGCCGACAATCTCGCTTTTCTGCTCGATGAAGTCGATAGCGCCATGCTGGGCCGCGCCTATGAAGTCATTGTCGTAGACGATGGCTCGACAGATTCAACCAGCGATGTGCTGGCTGGCCGCATCCATGCAGGCAAGCCGCTACGCCATATCCGTCACGACCGCTCATCCGGCCAGAGTGCTGCTTTGCGCTCAGGCGTTTTCGCAGCACGTGGCCAGATTGTTGTGACAATGGATGGCGACGGGCAGAACAATCCTGCCTATCTGCCAGCACTTGCCGACGCCCTGATCAATGCCGGCCCTGCTTTTGGCATTGCCGCCGGTCAGCGCCTCAAGCGCACTGACACCAAGCTCAAGCAGCTTTCCTCGCGCTTTGCCAACAATCTGCGCGGTGCGATCCTCAAGGACAAAACACGCGACTCCGGTTGCGGCCTCAAAGCACTGCACACCGATCTTTTTCGCGAGCTGCCATTCTTCGATGGCTGGCATCGTTATCTGCCTGCGCTCGCTTTGCGTGAAGGTTTTGATGTCGTGCATATCGATGTCACCGACCGCGAACGCCGCCACGGCAAATCGAATTACGGAATTCTCGACCGCGGCTTGCGCGGCATTCTCGACCTTTACGGCGTGTGGTGGCTGCGCAAGCGCCGCAAGGTTGTGCCGCGTGTGACGGAGATTACCCATGACTGATATTTTCAGCAGCCTTGCGAGCTGGTTACACGATGTATTCGTAGCACAATGGGACGGCTGGATTATTCTAGGCTTTGTCGCTCAAGCCTGTTTTACCATGCGCTTCGTCGTGCAGTGGCTTGCATCTGAAAAAGCCAAAAAGAGCGTTATGCCAGTGGCATTTTGGTTCTTTTCGCTCATAGGTGGCGTGCTGCTCTTGGTTTACGCTATCCAGCGCAAAGACCCTGTTTTCATCGCAGGTCAGGGCTTTGGCCTGATCGTTTATATCCGCAATCTCTGGCTTATTGCCAATGAGAGAAAGCGGTTGAAAGCAGCGAATTAATCCTTTTCACCAAACAAAAACGCCGATCTGAAATCCTCAGATCGGCGTTTTTGTTTTTAGCTCTTTAACGTCCGCCCCACCGAGCGATAATCCAATCCGGTTCCGGCAACATCGTCAGCTTTATAGACATTGCGCAGATCAATCAGCACATTGCCATCCATCACTTTTGCGACACGCTTCAAATCAAGCGCACGATAAGCATTCCACTCAGTCAAAAGCGCCGTGACGCCCGCGCCTTGTACAGCCTCATAAGCGGAACCGCACCAGATCACTTCTGGCAAAACAGATTTAGCAGCATCCATCGCTTCCGGATCATGCGCACGAACAGAAATGCCCGCCTTTTGAATGGCGGCAATAATGTCAATCGCAGGCGATTCACGAATATCATCCGTGTTCGGCTTGAAAGCAACACCCAGCACAGCAACTGTTTTCGTGCCACTCTCACGAGCAGCAGCAATAATACGGTCCGCCATCGATAGCTTGCGCGCTTCGTTGACCGCGATTACTTCTTCGATCAGCGACTGCGGCGCATCATATTTTTTGCCAGTCGCTGCAAATGCACGGGTATCTTTTGGGAAACACGAACCACCAAAGCCCGGTCCTGCATGCAGGAACTTCGACCCGATGCGGTTATCCATACCGATAGCGCGCGCAACCTCCTGCACATTGCCGCCCGTTTTTTCGCACAGATCAGCCACCTGATTGATGAACGTCACTTTCATAGCGAGAAAAGCATTGGCTGCATATTTGATGATTTCAGCGTTCTCCAACGAAGTAACGACCATTGGCGTCTCGCGCAGATAAAGCGGACGATAAAGCCGCTGCATCGCCGCCTTGCCGCGCTCATCATCAACACCCACCACCACACGATCAGGGCGCATGAAGTCTTCAATCGCTGAACCTTCGCGCAGAAACTCCGGGTTTGAGACCATCGAAAACTCAACGCCCGGACGCGCAAGCGCTATACGGTCGCGAATGCGCGCATTGGTGCCGACAACAACGGTCGATTTGATGACGACCACCGCACCCGGCTTCATCGCTGCCGCGATTTCATCGGCAGCAGCTTCAATATATTGCAGGTCCGCTTCACCATCACCACGACGCGACGGCGTGCCGACTGCAATCAGGATCACATCGGCATCAGCAACGCTGGTCGCAAGATCGGTACTGAATTCAAGGCGGCCATCACGAATGTTGCGCCCCATAAGCTCATCAAGCCCTGGCTCGAAAATCGTGACTTTACCCGCTTCAAGCCGTTCGATGATCGACGGGTTTTTGTCGACACAGGTAACGTGAAAGCCAAATTCGGCAAAACACACACCTGAAACCAGACCCACATAGCCCGTTCCGATCATCGCCAGCTTCATATGTTCAGTCCTTTAATCTAACTTAGAGCCATTTATCATAGTCTGAGACGAGCAAATGCAATGGCTTTTCGTTCTCTTCAATATCGGAAAAGCGGCCGATCGGCTCACGGAAAATATTGTCCGTCAGATCGTCATTAACGGTCGATACTTCACCGATCAAAACATCGCCGCCCTCGCCCCAAAAGGCATGCCAGTTGCCCGGCAGCAGCGTGACACTTTCACCTGGGCTTAGCTTCAAATGCGCACCAGCTTTCTGCGTTACCAGCCGCCCATCCGTTGCGACGGTCACATCAGTTTCTTCTTCAACACTACCATCGGCGCGCGAATTAAACAGTTCCAGCACCAGCGTACCGCCACCACGATTGATGATGTCTTCAGCCTTCAATGCATGGCGGTGCATCGGCGAAATCTGGTTTTTACGCGAGATCATGATCTTTTCGGCATAGAGCATGCCGGTGCCGCGCTTGAGGTCTTCAACATTACCGTTGCGTGTTGTGAACAGAAACAGACCAAGATCCGCAAACTTGCCCTGACCATAATCAGTAATGTCCCAGCCAAGACGTCCATCGAGAATAGCCTTTGAATCGCTTGACGTGCGCTTTTTCAGCTCTTCAGGCGTCCAATAGGCGAATGGCGGCATGATGTAGCCAAAAGAACGGATGAAAGCATCGCTTTCGCGGATAATCTCATTAACTTCTGAACGTTTCATGGCCTGCGAGCCTCCCATGGAATGAAACCGAATGTGTCAGGCAGCTTGGTAACTGGCTTTCTCCCATCTTGGCAATCCCGCGCGCGCAACTCACACATATTTGCGAAGAACTGCGCGAATGCGCGCGTGTCGTCTTTACGCGAAAATCATGTCGCATCCCAATGCGCGTTTAGAACATTTCAATGATTGAATCATGACAACGGAAGCCAGTGTGAACATCAGCCAATGAACAGACAAGCCATTGAGATAATGGGAAAGCGCAGCTTCTGGAGGATAAAGGGAACATTCGGTCGAGCAAGCGTCGCTGAGAGAACAGCACCAGCCCGACTTTGATACGGACGCAAAGGGTCGATTCTATGGACGTTCGCAACGAAATGCTGGGACTTTTGATCGGGCGCGACCCAAATTTCAGCCTTGAGCAGAAGTTTTATACCGATCCAGATTTCTACAAGCTTGATCTGGAAAACATTTTTTATCGCGACTGGCTATTTGTCGGTCACGATTGCGAACTGCCCAAGACCGGCTCTTACATGACCGTACAGGTGGGCGCATATCCGGTTGTGATCGTGCGTGATTCACAAGGGACTATCCGTGCGTTCCACAATTCCTGCCGTCACCGTGGCTCGCGCATCTGCGCGGCTGAAAAAGGCACCGCTGCTAAGCTTGTCTGCCCCTATCATCAGTGGACTTATGAACTCGACGGACGCCTGTTGTTTGCGCGTCAGGTCGGACCAGATTTCAAGCCTGCCGAATATGGTTTGAAGCAAGTGCATTGCGAGACTGTTGCGGGCTATATCTACGTCTGCCTCGCAGACGAAGCGCCAGATTTCAACAGCTTCCGCACTCTGGTCGAGCCTTACCTCGCACCGCACAACATCAAGGATGCCAAAGTCGCCTTTGAAAGCTCGATCATCGAGAAGGGAAACTGGAAGCTCGTTTGGGAAAACAACCGCGAATGTTATCACTGCGCTGCCAACCACCCGGAACTTTGCCGCACCTATCCCGAAGCACCAAGCGCCACCGGCGTTCAGGGTGTGATGGAAGACCCGGAAATCAATCAGCTCTGGAAAAACTGTGCTTCCATCGGCTTGCCTGCCGAATTCAACATGTCGGAAGACGGTCGTTATCGCATTACCCGTATTCCACTTCTGCGCGATGCGGTAAGCTACACCATGTCCGGAAAGCCAGCGGTCAAAAAACCATTGAGTGATCAGGTATCGGGCAACACGAATATCGGCGCGATGCTGCTCTTCAACTATCCTTCGACCTGGAACCATCTAATGGTCGACCACGCCATTTCCTTCCGCGTCATGCCAATCAGTGCCGAGGAAACCATGGTCACAACCAAATGGCTTGTTCACAAGGATGCAGTTGAAGGCGTCGATTACGACCTCGATGAGCTGACTCACGTCTGGATACAGACCAACGATCAGGACCGGCAGATAGTGGAAGAAAATGCCATTGGCATTCGCTCACCCGCCTACCAGCCCGGTCCTTATTCCGTCGAGCATGAAGGCGGCGTGATGCAGTTCCTTGAATGGTACACCAACACCATCACGCCTCGCCTGAAGGGCGAAACTGCAAAGCTCAGCCGCGTCGCATAATTTGCAATGAACTTAAAGAAGTGAGAAGGCCATGCAGCCTCTGAAATATCTGGATGAGATGCTGCCGTGGAACGACAGGTTGCAGATGCTGCAATGCATCTCGGCCATCGAAGAAGCGCCAGACGTCATGACCTTCTCCTTCAAAACGCTGGAGGACAACTGGTTCCGCTATACACCGGGCCAGTTCGTCACGCTTGAACTGCCGATTGAACGGGCCGATGGACTGGGACCGGTACTGCGCACCTATACGCTGTCATCAACCCCTTCCCGCCCCTATCATATCTCCGTCACTGTCAAAGCGCAGAAGGACAGCATCGGCACCCGCTGGATGCTGGATCACTTGCGCCCGCCGATGACCATTAAGGCCTATGGCCCCAATGGTGACTTCTCGCTCGCCAATCATCCTAGCGAAAAATATCTGTTCATCTCGGCTGGTTCTGGCATCACGCCAATGGTTTCGATGACACGCTGGCTGTTTGATTGTGCTCCAGCAACAGATGTCGCCTTCATCAACTGCGCGCGCTCGCCTGATGACATTATTTTCCGCAAGGAACTGGAATTGCTGTCGGGCCGCATGGAAGCCATGCGCCTTGCATTCATCGTCGAGCAGTCATCGGCACGCCATGTCTGGCCGGGCCTGCATGGTCGCATCGACCGCGCAAGGCTTGAACTGCTGGCACCGGATTTTCTGCATCGCAAAGTATTCTGCTGTGGTCCTGAGCCGTTCATGAATGGCGTGCGCGGCCTACTGGAACAATCCGGCTTCGATATGGCCAATTACCATCAGGAAAGTTTCCAGCCTGCCAGCGAAATTTCTGCTATACCCTTGCCATCAACACTGGCCGCGACGGCTGAAAAACCTGCGGCTCCCGCAAAGCCTGCCGTGCTACCTGCAACGGTCGTCTTCACGCTTTCAGGTGTCGAAGTCGAATGCACCGAAAATGACACAATCCTGCTGACCGCCCGCAATGGCGGATTAAAAATTCCGAGCGCTTGCGAATTCGGCATTTGCGGCACCTGCAAAGTCAAATGTATCGGTGGTGAAACCGAAATGACCCACAATGGCGGCATTCGTGATGACGAAGTCGCGGAAGGCTACATCCTTGCCTGTTGCAGCCGTCCGCGTGGTCGTGTCGAAATTGATGCCTGATTAGGCCTTTTTCAAAAATTCCGTGCGCAGCACGAGGCCTTTGACCTGCTTGGTGCTGCAATCAACTTCGTCCGGGTTCCCCGTCAGGCGAATACCCTTAACCAGCGTACCGCGTTTGAGCGTCGTCGAGGTTCCCTTAACCTTCAAATCCTTGATAAGCGTAACGGAATCGCCGTCATTCAGCTGCGTTCCATTGCTGTCACGTGTGATTTCATCGCTCATAATCATCCCCAATCCGTGTCAATAAAGCTGCTCGGTAGCACCAAAGACAATGTAATACCAGAACACGGATAATGGCTGGCATCGCCCCTGATCGCTGACTATAGTTGCCGTAAAGCATTCAGGAGCGTTTTATGATCGGACATGCCCTTCTCGTCGTTGATGTGCAAAATGACTTCTGCCCTGGTGGCGCCTTGGCCGTAGATAAGGGGGATGAGATTCTGCCTGCAATCAACCGTCTGATTGACGAGAGCGAGCATGTCATTCTGACACAAGACTGGCACCCGGCAGGACATTTGAGCTTTGCTACCAGTCACCCAGGGAAAAAGCCATATGACAGCGTGGAGATGGCTTATGGGCAGCAGACGCTATGGCCTGACCACTGTGTTCAAGGCACGCATGGTGCGGACTTCCATCCAGATTTGCAGTGGACGCGCGCGCAGCTTGTCATCCGCAAAGGCTTTCGCATTGGCGTAGACAGCTACTCATCTTTTTATGAAAACGACCGCAAAACGCCGACAGGCCTGTCAGGCTACTTGCGTGACCGCGAAATTGGTTCTCTGACAATCGCGGGACTGGCCACCGATTTCTGCGTTGCCTATTCCGCGCTTGATGCAATGGCGCACGGTTTTCAGGTGCGCGTAAGGCTTGACGCTTGTCGCGGCATCGACATTGGCGGGTCAATGAATGCCATGCTTGATCAGATGCAAAAGGCGGGCGTTGAACTTATCAACGAACCCGCCCTTGCATCTCATTTCATCTGATTATTTCTCGATTTCGCCATCCGGCAGAACGACATAGATCAGCACGGCAATGATCGTGATGAAGAAGCGGAATGCCGATTCAATTCCGTTCCATGTAGACGACATCCACATGCCGAACCATTCGCCACCAATCGACATGAAACCAACCTGCCAGACGAGAAAACCGACCGAAAGACCAGCTATGCCCCACTTCTTGGAGTGATTGAAGCTCTTTGCATCGCCACCCAAACGGCCAAGCATCGCAAAAGCACCGATCCAGCAGAGAATGGCTGTCAGTGTTTCAGCAGCAATGATCAGAATATAGCCCGCATTGTGCAGAGTATTGCTCTCAATAGCGCGATATTTGATCGTGGCATCTGGGAAAATGGTGTCCATCAGAAGCACATGCTGAACGAATGCGAAATTGCTGCCGTAATCGGTAATATTGCCGAACGCGACAAGTGTTGCGAAGAAAGCAATTGCCGCAACAAATGCGGTTTTGCTCAAACGAGTAACGACCATGGAAAACCCCTCTCCAAAAAAGTCGCAGCCGCAGTCGTTTCTGACTGACAGCATATGAAGATACGCTCCGACGGGCCTTGTCGCGAGCAGATCAACGCTTGCGAACTCTTTCGATTCGGTCAACAAAAAAGGCGGCAAGCGCCGCCTTTCTCTTCGTTAAACAGTGCAAGGCTTAGTGCAGTGCAGCTTCGTCAGCCTCGTTCTGCCACTCCGGGTTCCGCTTGTTATATCGGATCGACGACATGAATGAGAGACCGATCAACACCGCACCAATAAGTCCGGTGATCACTTCCGGGATATGGAACAGTGTCTGCACATACATGATCACCGCCAACACGAGGATCGCATAAAATGCGCCATGCTCAAGATAACGGTACTGCCCAAGGGTCTTTTTCTCGACCAGCATAATGGTCAGCGACCGGACATAAAACGCCCCAATACCAAGACCAATTGCAATCACAAACAGGTTGGTCGTCAGCGCAAATGCACCGATAACGCCATCAAACGAGAAGCTGGCATCCAGCACTTCGAGATAGATAAACGCTCCAAGACCACCACGATGCACCATATCGACCTGCTCCTGCGAAGCGTCGAGCACCGCACCCAAGCCCTCAACCGCCAGGAAGGTCAACAAGCCAAACAGCGCCGCCACAAGGAATGTGTGCGAGTGGTCGGCATCAAGTTGATACGAGAAAAACAGGATCAGAGCGATTGCAACGCCGATCTCAATACCCTGAATCGAAGCAAACTTGGACATTTGGCTTTCGATAACTTTGACCCAGTGCACGTCCTTCTCGACGTCGAAGAAGTACTTCATGCCAACCATCAGCAGGAATGTGCCGCCAAAGGCCGCGATACCCGTATGCGCCTCAGCAATCACCCGCGCATATTCATTGGGCTGCCAGATCGCAAGTTTCAGCGCCGAAATAGGGTCCGTCCACATGGCAACCGCAACGATCGCCAGCGGGAAGATAATCCGCATGCCAAAAACGGCAATGATAATGCCCCATGTCAGGAATCGATGCTGCCATTCGGGTGTCATGTCACGCAGGATGCGCGCATTGACGATAGCATTATCAAACGAAAGCGAGATTTCGAGGACACTGAGCACCGCACAGATGATGAAAACAGAGACCATGCCTCCGACTGTGCCGGTTGTCGAATATCCCAGCCATAAGGCACAGAGCAAACCAATGACCGTGAAAATCACAGGCCAAATGAAATATCTAAAAGTGGTCATAACAAACCATCTGATTATCAAGTTTATGAGGCAGGCCGAACTATCGATCTGGTAAAACACCAGACAAACGGCGCTACTCCTGCGGCGCACATCTTATGTAAGAAGCCGCACTGCCGCGAACAAGAAAAACAATGGCAAAATTGTGTTCACGAAAAAACGCAAAACTCAAGATTACGTGATCGGTCATGTTCTTTGCCACCTTAAGCAAAAAATATGTGGCAATTATCGTGTTTGATCATAAGCTCGTTACAGCACGCTAAAACCATAAGACATGATTGAACCGGAGAATAATATGCTTACAGGCCCTCAATGCCGCGCCGCTCGAGCGCTCGTAGAATTCTCCCGCGATCGACTTGCACAACTCTCGGGCATTGACGCCGCTGTCATCGAACACTTTGAGCGTAAGATCGGTACACCGACCCCCGAGCAAAAACAGGCTTTACAGGATACGCTTGAAAGGGTCGGCGCTCAATTTATCTGGGAAAACGGTGGCGGCCTCGGCGTAAGGCTAAAATTCAACCGTTCTGAAGCAAAACGAATTGCCAGCTTGGAAAACGAAGGCGGCATTCCGGCTTATGACGACGTTCCGTGAATTTAGACGGGACGGCCTCATTTTCACCCCCCCTAATATTATCAGCACCCTCTCAGCTTGAATGATATGGGTGAGGTAAAACCGTTCAAAATTCCAATTTTTTGGTTTATTTCTGGGCATGATTAACATATTGATACGAATAGACCTTTTGAGGTTATACTTTCATTTTTTCTAAATTACGCTCCAAGGGGATTGATCCGTGATGAAGCTAAATTCAAGCATATATAGCAGGAATTTTGCGGGTAAGACTGTGCGTAATATTGCTTTAATGAGTACCTTTTTTATAGCAACAACAGCTTCTGCTCTTGCCGCAGACATAGTTGCGCCTGCGCCTGCTCAGTCAGAGTTTCAGGATCAACAGCAATGGCGTGTTATATTCAGCCCCTATGTCTGGGGCGCATCGCTCAATGGCAATGCAGGATTACTCGGATATTCATCTAAGGTTGACGTCCCATTTAAGGAAATTTTCAGCAATCTCGATATGAGTGCAATGGGCAACATCGAGATTACGAATGGTAAGTACGGCGTTTATTTTGACGGTCAGTACACCAAGACCAGTCAGGGCGAAGACATCCTCCACGAGCGTCTCGATCTCGACATAATATCGACCTCGCTCGCAGGTGGTGTTTTTTATCGAGCTTACCAGCAGGATCTTGATGGCCTGACTTATTTCGGACGGCAGCGCGTCTTTGCTATCGAGCCAACGGCCGGTGTCCGATGGACACAGATCAAGGCAAAACTCAGTGTCGGGCCGTTCAGCGAAACACGTAAAGCAGAATGGACCGATCCATTTGTAGGCACACGCGTGCTTTACGATGTGAGCGAGCGCTGGAACATATCCGCTGAAGCCGACATTGGTGGCTTTGGCGTTGGCACTAAATTGAGCGCACATGGTCAGATCTATCTCGGTTATCGTACAAAGACATTCGATTTGCCGACAATCTGGCGCGTCGGCTATCGAGCGCTATATCAAGATTTTAATGACAAAGAAGGTCGTGAGAGATTCAAATATGACGTTACCCAGCACGGTCCTGTGGTTGGCGTCTCTATTGTTTTCTAATAGCTTTGTCAGGCCACAATCCGCTGCGATGATAACGCAGAGGGATTGTGGCTTTGATAGCAGCAACTTGTGCGTTCAATTTCCTTGTGGAGTTTTGCGCTTTTCGGCCTATTAATCAAACCACGAGAACGTCCTATTTTAGGCTTGCAAGATTTAATGAGATAACCTCAAATAAATCAGGCAATCTAAAGGGGCCGGAAATATTATATTAACTAATATTTCATCCCAAAAGCAGATGCCAACCTCTATGGTTTAACGGACGAGTCATGGCATTTATTTTTGAACTATCGGTCTATGTTTCTTTCATGACTTTTGCCGTGCTAGGCATCGGCATCTATTATGTCGGACGTCTGGCACTTCATATTTTGTCAAACCATGCCAAACATGACATTCTTTCAATTCCTATTGGCGCATTTGTAAGCACCATTGCTACCGCCTGGGCATTGTCCTTAGGGTTCGTTGCAGCCGATATATGGACGGCTAATGGTAAAGCAGATCAGGCAACCAGCGAAGAACGATCATCAATCTCTCGTCTCATTGGCTCCGCCAGCCCAGACATTCTCAATGCCCCCGAACTCGCCGCAACGCTGGTAGAATATCGTTCTGCCGTGGTAAAAGATGAATGGCTAGGCAACAGCAATGTCTTGCCTGCACACGCTGTAGAAGTCGCCTTGCAGAATATCCGGCGTGAAATCGTCAATCTCGCGAAAACGGATATTCCTACCCCGATCATATCTCAGCTGGTTCATGATTTTGACGAACTTCAGGATGCACGCAATACGCGCCTGTCAGTCGGGTCGACATCAGTCGATATGTATAAGTGGTATCTTCTTTTCTTTTTGACGATCCTCACAATCATCACCATCGCTTCGACCCATGCAGATCGTGTGCGTGCCGGTGTTAAAGCAATGATCATCTACTCGATCACCGCTGCTTTCTGCCTTTGGATTTTGGCGATACACGCAAACCCCTACCAAGGCATCGAACGCCTCGAGCCGTCGCTGCTTTTCACCAGCCAAAAGCATGGAACACCCGCGACATGAGATTGCTACTTGCAGCCCTTCCCGCGCTCATGCTGTTTTCAGGCACGTCCATTGCCACAGCTGCTACATTCAGGGTCTGTCACGGTTACGATTGTTATTATCAAACCAAGCTGATTTTATCAGCCCAGGATTTGCGCCGTATCGATAGCACGATGCGGAAGGGTAGCAAATCAGCTGCAGACGAACGCAAAGCGCTCCGAAGCGCCATTGCCTATTTCGAGGAGCGTAGCACTGCCGTTATCGGTGTTCGTGATAAGCCGCGAATGCAGTTTGGCAAAGCTCGCATCAAAGGACAGATGGATTGCGTTGATGAATCCACCAACACGGATAACTTTATACGCTTTCTTCATGACAAAGGCTGGCTAAAGCACCATCAGCCCGCGCGAAAAACCACGCGTGGCAGTTTTATCGATGGCCGTTATCCCCATTGGACTGCCGTAATGACTGCTAGCGACGGCGAGCGATGGGCAGTCGATTCCTGGTATGAAGCTGGCGGCGGACCGCCTGACATTATGCCTTTGAAAGAATGGAAGCGCCGTGGATATAATGGTGAGAGATAAGTATTTTCAGTAAATGCTCTTTCGAAGTTCAAATAGTTTATATTGTGCAGTCATATAAATAGTTTACCAATAAGCATATTCAGACAAGAATGAGCATGCTCGCCACGAGGCGAAAGTGTTTTTGATTGAAGCCAATTATCTGTCGTTTCAACAATAGGGGGCCATTCATGGCATTTCTGAAGAAATCTTTAGCAGCCGCATGCACAAGCTTGCTTGTCACCACAAGTATGCTGGTCGCTCCAGTCGCAGAAGCCTGCACACGCGTGGTTTACCTCGGTGCGAACGACCATGTTATCACCGCTCGGTCGATGGACTGGAAGGTTGACGTTGGTACAAATCTTTGGATTTTCCCACGCGGCATGGCCCGCACGGGCGAAACGGGTCCAAACTCGATCAAGTGGACCTCGAAATATGGTAGCGTCATCGCTTCCGGCTACGACATCTCGACAACAGACGGTATGAACGAAGTCGGGCTGGTTGCAAATGTTCTTTGGCTGGTTGAATCTGAATATCCAAAATTCGATGGCACAGGCCCCGGCCTTTCAATTGCAGCATGGGCGCAATACGTTCTCGATAATTTCGCAACCGTTGATGAAGCCGTACAAGAGCTTAGCAAAAACCCGTACACCATCGTAACCGATGCAGTGCCGGGCGAAAGCCGCTTGGCCACACTTCATCTTTCGATTTCTGACGCCAGCGGCGACAGCGCGATTGTTGAATATATCAATGGCAAGCAGGTCATCCATCATAGCCCGACCTATCAGGTGATGACCAATTCCCCGACGTTCGATCAGCAGCTGGCGCTGCACTCCTATTGGGAACAGATCGGCGGGACCGTGATGCTTCCGGGTACAAACCGCGCTTCAGACCGCTTCACACGCGCGGCCTTTTACATCAACGCCATTCCAAAATCAGAAGATTCTGTTGAAGCCCTAGCCAGCGTATTTGGCGTCATCCGCAACGCTTCTGTTCCTTTTGGCATTACAACTCCAGATGAGCCGAACATTTCCTCGACGCGCTGGCGCACTGTGTCTGACCAAAAAGAAAAGCTCTACTTCTTTGAATCCGCACTCACGCCAAACGTCTTCTGGGTAGACCTAAAGACCATCGATTTTTCGGCTGACAAGGGAAAAGTCCAGAAGCTTGATCTCGGACCAGATCAGAAAAACATTTTTTCTGGTGTCGTGAACACTGAATTTAAGGATGCTAAGCCGTTCAAATTCCTAGGAATTTAACTGACCTAGAATTAAATTCGTATCTGCTCGCGGAGAAAAATCTGAACCAATCGCCTGCTGAAGCATTGTCTTAGTACAACAAACCGGAACGGAGGAAATCCAATGGACTGGAATCGCGTAGAAGGCAATTGGAAGCAGGCTAAAGGCAAGATCAAGGAACAGTGGGGTAAACTCACTGATGATGATCTCGACCAGATCGATGGTCGCCGTGAGCAGCTCGAAGGTAAGATTCAGGAGCGCTACGGCCTCGCTAAGGACCGCGCAAAGTCTGATATTGATGACTGGTACAAGCACCAGAAATGGCTTTCTTAAAAGCCATCACATCTACCCTATAATAAAGCCCTGCCTTTGGCAGGGCTTTATCTTTATGCTTGCTCAGCAGCGATCAACGCGCTGAAGCGAAGCAGACAATCCCATCAGCGAGAATGTGTAGCGGGTCTGCGTGCCTCGTGCAGACGTGGCCTGAACATTAACCGATTTGCCGGAACGCATCGCACTTAAAATGCGCGCTTCATCGCCGACATTCTGGGCCCATGCACGATTGCCCTCGCTAAAGAAGGGGAACTGCGCTCCATCGATCATGACGTTAACGCGGCTATCTGCTTTTAATGGATAGCCCATAACAAGCTGCGGACTAAAACTTCCGCCAGACTTGGAAATAATTATGAAATTGTCACCATGCTGCACCCCTGCCGGAAGAAAACTCGACGGCACGGTCAGCGCGTAGCATTTGTTTCCGGGCAATTGCGTGTTCTGATAAACACCCCAATCCCTGAATTCACCGATATGGCTTGTCTTAGCCGAAGCCGCGAGAGAACTCGCCACCAACCCTGCAAGCGCCAACGCAACAGCGGTTGTTTTTCTAGTCATTGCCTGAGACCTCCTAAATTAAATTCACGTGACATGAAAAATTGTTTCATTACGTTACTATTTCTTTAACAAACTCCTAAAAACTTGTTGAACGCGCAAATTCCATGCACAAAATTGTGCTCAAGCGTCAGGGTTGAGCACAAGACCTTTGTTAAATTTCTTTAAGAGAGAATGGTGGGCCCGGAGGGAGCGCCCACCATCGCTTGCAAGCCTTAGAGACCGGGCTTCTTAGGATGGGAAGGGGGACACAATGTCCCCCTTTTTCGTACATGTTGATAACAAAACCTAAAGAATGGGAAGGTCTTATTGATGAAAGCAGCAACTAGTCCGCTGATAGCCGGTATTCGAATGCCTCTAAGGGTAGAACAGTTGCTTCTTCCATCCTTTTCCTCACATCCGGCAGCATCGGCAAAGTCATCTTAAAATATTGTCTTACTGCCCCATTGATACCCGCTAGACAAGCTTTAGACTTAACCCAGTTTTGCGGACTAAATACGCGATTGCCGACTTGAGGCTCATTTGCAGCCGTCTCTAGCGCCATATTCAAGCATAAACCAGCCACCTTGACGATCTCGCTCATCATATTGTTGCGTTGCGCTGCTTCCAAAGACTTGCTCGCATTTGGCACACGATCCGGCTGGTTACTCGATATCGCGAAACACATAGCTACAGCATACAGATGATGGAATGGAGCATAGGCCTTCATTGCTAGGAGCGTCTCGTTCAAGCTGAGAGGATTTTCCAGTACCCACGTAGCTTGAACCTCATTCATCCATGCATTTAGAGCAAAGATGCTCTCAGGTGGAGTGTCCTTGTTCTTGAATAGCGTTTCAAAGTACTTGTCGAAAATCTTCGTCTCGCCATAGGATAGATTCGGACGCAGAGTTTGCCACGCGACAAGATTCTTGGCAAAGGACGATAATTCCACGACGTGCTTCTTATTCTTGTCTGCCGGGGCTGTTTCTCCGCGCTTGGTGATGAAATATCCCGTCGGGTAACGCAACTCATAGGCCTTCTTAATCGCCAGAACCCGCTTGTCGTTACTGCGAAGATCGCGTGCCTTCACCGCGCTTTGCGAGTTGGTATAGATCGAAATCTTGTCGGCCCGATCACGCTGCGGAATTTCGTAGAAGCGGAACAGAATGAATGCGTCATCCACGTTCTTGACTGTTTCGCTACACGACAAGATCGTATTCAGCGATTGGCAGCCATTGACAATACTAAGCCCCGATAGGGATAGTGTGTCGCCGTCCAAGCTCATCTTATTGCAAAGTGCAGTCACACCATTGTGAAAAAAGAAGAAATCGCTGCGTTTGTCACCCAAAATCGAGCTGCGAATGCCTTTGTTTACGGCATTGCTTGATCCAAGACTCTGGCGCACGTTCTTCTGAAACAGTGTACCATCCTTAATACCCGGAAGTTTGACACATTCCTTCAAGGGCAATGCAGCGATGAGAACCGGTGTTCCGGCAATCTCATGGTACATGTGCTTCACACCAGCCAGTGGAAGCTTATAGTTGATGGTAGGGTTGTCGGCTTCAATTGCATAGTCGTAGCGACGTCTTAATTCTTCTGCGTCTATAACGTGAAGGGTAGCGTCGAAGGCTTCGTTCTCACTAAGCTTTGTCAATTCCTCTTGAAAGGTCTGAAGGTCATGCTGTGCTGCCTTGGTGAGTGTGCCTGTGACAATAAGTTCGAACGAAACTTCATAATCTTCTTCCAGTGCGTTAGCCAGTTCACGAAGCTTGCGGGCAAGCTTCTGGTTGGAGACTTTCTGAAGCCGGGCAAGGTCTTTAATCTGTAGCCATGAGGACAGAACTTCGCGCAACGGTTCTGCATCGACCGTGCCGCCCTGAATGAACTTGCCTTGGATGATGCGAACCATCGACTTTTCGTCATCCACGATAAGCGCGTCAATCTGCTTGTCGTCCGCTCCGTCGGTAATGTCGTCGCGAGTCTCGTTCATGTCACGGAAGAGGATATTGCGCAAATACCATGCAAGGAAGCGTTGCCCGTCATTCGGGAACTTTTGCTGAAAGTAATCAGTTTCAATCTGCTTTTGAATAAGTTCGTACATAGCTGTCCCTGCTAAACAAGCTCGCTTACATCGCTTATAACCTTATAGTCCTGCCCCAAGGTATCAATGAAGTGCTTCTTTCCGCACTCAATCTTGCGCCGCTCGTCCGGTCGAAGGTTTGCAAGGTCTTTCGGCTTCGTCTCACGAATCAAATAGAGCCGATCCTTACCGTCGCCCATATCCATGACAATGGCCCAATCGGGATTATAGGCCGTAATCGGCGTTGACACCTTGAACCAACCCGGAAGCTTCACATATAGTTTTACCCTTGCGTCACGTTCCAAACCTTCAGCGAAAGGCCGTTCGATTGTATCGGAATCGACCACAACACCATCATAGATGTGTGTTCCCCCACCAAAAGCGTTCGGCTCGCTCTTCACGACGTTAGACGCAAACGTTTCAATCAATTCGTCAAATTGTGTCTGTTCGTACCAAGAGCCGTCACGTTCGTATTTGATGCCCCCAACCAATTGGTCAGCCAGCTTATCCTTAAGTATGCCGACTAACGCAGCCGCAAACTCATGAGGATTGTCGGTCATCGCTTTGGGATCGGGTGCGGCCTTCAGGATTTGAAGAATCGTCTGCCGACCAATACGCATCGGCGGTGATGTCGCTTCCATGAGATTTTCTATGATGGAAACGATATTCGGTATTGGGTACCGGCCTTCAAGATCGATAGCGACGCTGGCATCTGCAAGGCGGATTGCTTCAAACAGGTCTTCGCTCGTCTTCGCGCTTATTCCGGCCACCTGAACCACGACCCGCGGGCGACGGACCTTCACTTCCGGAAGTTCTGCTGCCACGTCAGAGACCAGCTTTCCGCTATCGATTTCGACAGAATACCGCGTCCGGTATTTGATGCGCTCCCAAAGCTCTTGAAACTCTGGTTTCAACAGATGCGCCTTGCGTAACTTAAGTATGACTTTATCGCGAGCATTACCGGGTTGAGGCGGTACGCCTTCTTTGCCGTATTCTTTTTCGATTTCGCTTTGCAGGCGGGTCACAAAGCTTTCATAAGTTTCGCTTGCGCTAACAGTGAGAATATTGACGCGGTTGTCCTGTACTCGCTCACCGGTCAAACTATCGACAGGCAAGCGAACCCCGCGACCGACTTGTTGACGACGTTCCGTTTCGCTACCTACTTCGCGCAGAGTACAAATCTGGAAGACGTTGGGATTGTCCCAGCCTTCTTTCAGCGCCGAATGCGAGAAGATGAACGCAACCGGCTCTTCGAAGCTGATTAGGTCTTCCTTCCGGCGCATAATCAGATCGAATTCGCGGGCTTGTGCAGCGCGGTCCTTTTCGTTCGTTGGCACTTCCTTTTCAACGACCGAAACAACGCCCTTCTTGTTCGTTGTAGACGCGAAATATGAAGCCTGAACGTCGTTCGGGTCTTTGTCTCGCCATTCAGGATACGCGACCTTGGCTTCGTTGAAAGCCTTAATGAACAGCTTGCGTATTAGGCCGCTTTCATCGCGGAAGCTTTCGACTTTATCCACGAAGAATAGGGACAGAACCTTGACGTTGAAACCCAAATCGCGAATGCGTTTCTGCTTCTGGAAATGCCGTTCGACCGTGAACCGGATTTGCGCTTCCAAGACAGCGTCCCTGTGCATACCGGTTTCTCCACCCAGCGCGACTTCGGCATTGTTAGTGAAACGCACATACCCGGCTTGGAAGTTGATTTCGGCGATTTCCAAACCATCGTAGTCGGTACGATTGGCTTTTTCCCAAAGCTTGTCGCCGTGTTTGACCTTGATAGTTTTCCGCGTGATCTTCCCTGACTTCGCTTGCACATCGACTGTCAATTGCGCGGTCAGCGACTTGTTGGCCGTGTCAATGTTTTCGACGCGGATGTAAGGCAGATTGGCGTTAACTTCTTCAATGGCTGCGCCAACTTCGATTTGCTTTACCAAGCCCTGTCGATAGGCATCAAACGGGGTCAGCCGGTAAACAGGATTATAAGCGTTTCGATGCGTCGCACTGTAGCGTAGCGCGAACAGCGGGTTGAGCGCTGCTAAAGCAGCGATCCGGCCTTCGCTTTCCATATTCTGAGGTTCGTCCATGATGAGGACTGGCCGAACAGCCTGTAGCAGATGTATAACTGGCGGATTGCCTTCTTGCGGCTTGCGAATGACGTTTTGTTCTCGCGAAAACGCATCAATAGTCATTACCATAAGTTCAACGGCATTCGACGCAGCAAAGCTGCGAATTTGTCCTGGTTGAGCCGCATAGACCGAATGATGGAAGGGTGGCAGACCGGGTAATGTCGAAAAATGCGCCTTCGTTTGGCGGATTGTCTTCAACACGCCTTCACGTACTGCGACCGACGGCACGACAATGATGAACTTGGTTAGGCCATAACGCTGAGCAAGGTTCAATGCCGTGCGTAGGTAGACATAGGTCTTGCCCGTGCCGGTTTCCATTTCAACCGTAAAATTAGGAAACCAAACCTTCCCCCTGCCTTCGAACAAGTCTACGTCCTGTTCAATCATCGCAAGAGCGGTATCAGCTTTCAGTCCGTTGTTGGTCTGTACGCGGTTTAGATTGGCAAGCAGTTGATAGTCCGTCATATCTAAACGGTTTGGAACGACCGTCGCTCCTGCCGCCGGAACTAGCATGGAACCGATATGACCTTGCCCATCCAGAAGGCCAACGACCGAAGAGATTGCATCAAGCTGAAACTGTTGCGCGGCATCGAACTTGAATTCCATCGCTCACAACACCTTCAGATGGCATTGCAGCGCAAGGTTGGCAGCAACCGTATCGGTCAGCGCCGTGTCCCGACAAATGAACAAGTCGTCTTTGGTCAACCCCAGCGCCTTCAAGTCAGTTAGGTCTATGGCATCCGCCAAGCAGATAGTGAATTTCTTGTCTTGCTCATCGTCGGTGACGTGCCACAACATTCCGGGCCTTTCGCCTTCAACGGGCACGACCTTAGAGGTAAGCGCGAAGCCTTCACGCAACACGACCTCCCAGATCACGTCTTCGGCGCTCCATCCAGGTTTGAGCGTGTCAGCAAAGGCTTCCAATTGCTTGAGATATTCTTCTGGTTCTATGCTGTTCGCACCGTTCCATCGCTCAATACCACTTTCGGTGAGATGGAAGGCGCGGAAGCCCTGTGGGACGGCTTGAAGATCGGGAAGCTTCAAGACACGTCGGAGACGTTCACGCGTAACTTGGGAAATTGTGTTCCAGCCCTTAGCTAACGCAGCCTTTCCCGTACGTTCTTTAGGATTTGTCGGTTCGGGGTATTGAACCACAATGAATTTCGCATCCGCTATTCCACTGTCAACAAGCCGGATCACAGCTTCCGCGGTAGACCCCGATCCAGCGAAGAAGTCCATTATAATTGGCTTCGGTTCACCAGCTACAGTATATTTGAACAGCCGCGCGAGCTCTTCATGGTCCTTTGGGTTATCGAAAACTTTAGCACCCATTAGATCTTGTAGGTGCTTAACTGAAACAAGAGATTGTTTATAGAAATACGAACCTCGCACCATTGTGGCAAGTTCCATTTCTTCCGTCTCATCCTCGGAATCTTCAATATCTCCTTCTTCCTCAAACTCTTCAGAAGGTGGGCGAAGATGTGACTTTCGGAAAGGTGGTTCGGTATGATCTTCACGGAACTCAACAATACCGAGTCTAATTTTCTCTTCCATCGTTTTAGGATCGGAGAAGCGCCAACCACCTTCAGGGACTTTACACGGTTGCCCGGTCACATTGTGGATTACGTCGTAAGTTGGACCGTCTCCCCCGGGCCATGAAATTGTTACATCACGCCAAGGACCATGTTTGTCCACGCGTTTATAGCGGCTCCATTTCTTTGACGGATGACCTTTAGGCAATGCCGCGTACCAAAATTGAAGATGGGCTTCTATGGTCTTATCGTCATCGCCAAACTTAGCCCGTAATTGAACGTACTCGTCCCAAATCTCGCGCGCGCCGGGCTTCTCTTCACGCCAAACGGTCTTCGCCTCTTTAAGCGACGATAAGAGCCGCGCATAAATCAAAATATATTCATGGCCGACCGATAGCAGCTTGGCATCGTTCTTCCGGCCCTTTTCCCACACCATCTGGGCAATAAAGTTTTCTGGCCCGAACACTTCATCGCAAAGCTGCTTCAGGTTGGCGGCTTCTGCATCATTAATGCTAATTAGGATGATACCTTCGTCCTTGAGCATTTGTCGCGCCATGGAAAGACGTGGGTACATCATTGACAGCCAACGCGAATGCAACCTGCCCGCCTTTTCTGGCGCACTGGTTGCCAAATCGCCGTCCTCGGTCATTTGGCCGGTCTGCTTCAAATATGTGGCCAAGGGGTCGGTGAAATCATCATCGTAGATGAAATCATTCCCCGTATTGTAGGGTGGGTCGATATAAATCAACTTCACCCGCCCGAAATAGGACTTGTAAAGTAGTTTCAGGGCTTCAAGGTTCTCACCTTCAATGAAAATGTGCTGCGCATCGTCAAAGTTCACGCTTTCGGCGAGATCCGGCACCAAGGTTGCCCTTGATGGTGCCTGCAACATTGAAATGGCGTCACGCTTACCGGGCCACGTCAGGCCATAACGTTCTGGTCCGATTGCAACTGCATCACCGGCCAGTTCCTGAAGCCGATCAAGGTCCAGTTTCCCATCCGTAAACACTTCAGGCACCGCTTCTTTTAGGCGCGCTAGAAGTTCCGTCTTCATATCAGGTGAAGTGTTATCGACTTTTAAAGATTCTGTCATGGCACCATCGTAGTGGCATAGAAAATATAACGGATCAAAGGCAAATCACCTCACGTTCGCAAACATCTTTATTATCCCATAAATGCTTGCCAACAATGATGCACCCCCCTTCGAACAAGCCCATATCATAACAGCCCGCACCCACACATTCTCTATGTGATCTATCAAAACTGAAATTTCAAAACCAACCTGCAATTTCGTAGGGGTACCTTAATCCCTACAATGTCCAATTTTCCCCCATGTGGGTCGTTATCATGCCGTATTCGAAGCGAAGCAGAACGTTTTTAAGGTGCAACATCACGAAACAGAGTTAGTACAAACATCAAGACATAAGGCATCCTATAAGTCGTACGATAAGGTATACCCCTGCGTACACCAAAAACTCTGCAATAACATCTGTACGTAAGGGTTGACTTGTATCATCGTACATGCATTTAAATGGACATAACCCTAACGGATAGGAATAAGCTATGTCCAAGACGGTGCTCTACGCTCGTGTATCGACCATCGACCAAACGCTTGACCATCAAAAGACGCAAGCTGAAGCTGCCGGATTTGTTATCAACGAAGTCATTGCCGATCATGGTGTGTCAGGCGTCAGTACGAAGCTGCTTGACAGAGCGGAAGGCAAGCGACTGTATGACAAACTGCGTCATGGCGATACGTTGGTAGTACGATGGGTGGACCGCCTAGGCCGCAGCTATCAGGATGTAACTGACACCGTAAGGCACTTCATGCGGCAGGGTGTGATCGTCAAGACTGTCATTAACAATATGACTTTTGATGGAGCAACAGCAGACCCTATGCAGCAAGCCGTTAGAGACGCGCTGATCGCTTTCATGGCCGCATCAGCACAAGCTCAGGCGGAAGTTACAAAGGCTGCTCAACGGGCCGGAATAGAGGCGAAGAAGGGCAATCCCAAGCTCTATCCCGGGAAAAAGCCTAGCTATGATAGGAAAACCTTTCAACAGGTTGTGGATATGTTAGCGATAGGCACTGGTGCTTCGCAGATTGCCAAGGCAACTGGTTTGACCCGACAGACCATTCTCCGGATCAGGACCGATCAGGCAGGAGCCGAAGCCGTTTTATCTAAGTGGAATATGTAACGCCCATTGGGTTACCCACAGGAAAAATATAATTCGGACGGTATAAGATATATAGACCGATACCCAACGACTATAGCTGGTGTATCAGTCTAACCGGAAGCGAACCCACCCTACCGATTATTACATAAATACTAATATATACAATAAATACACCACAGAAGATAGTACCGTATAGATAACTAGTACCGTATAGATAACTAGTACCGTATAGATAACTAGTACCGTATAGATAACTAGTACCGTATAGATAACTAGTACCGTATAGATACCATAATTTCATGTATTAGTCAAATACTACTGCTCGTAAAAATCGTATTTCTGTTCAGTATTGACGCAATTGAATTAGTAATAATACAAGGAGGTAGCAATAATATTAGGACACAGATAAATCTATAGGTGAAAAACCGCGAGGATCGTCAACATAGCGCAAATCTCCACTCCTCATGGAAGAAGGTCATCTTTCTCGCCAATTGCCTCCTACGGTCAATTATGACGATTTGAACGGCATTTAAGAATGCTTTGGTCAACCCAACTCAATAGGCAAGACCACCGCCACTCTCATCGCACCGCCTATTTACGCCGCTGCAAATCGACCTCAAGCATTCTGCAAACTTCGGATGAAACCATCCGCCGCCAGTCGTGGATGCAAACCATTAAGAAAACTGTGTCGGACACGATTTGGATCAATGCTAGTCAAATCAAGATCGTTATGTTTCGACCGCTCCGAAAGACGCTTAGCTTCTCGTACGAATACGTCGTAGTAAGCGCTGTACTCAGTGTATGCCTCTGTATTGATCGAATGCATTTCACAAAAGGCTGTTGCCAGAACCAACGCATCCATCCCGTCACGATAAGCACGTCGGCACACTTCGTCGTCAAGGAGATGGGCCATTGTGACTTCACCGCTTGACTTGCCAGACAAGCGAGCAACTTCATTCAAGTATGTCCGGTGATACCGTTCGTATTCTATACCATAAGTCAAACGGATAGCGTCGTCGCGTTGGGTTCCGTATGCTACATCAACCGATAATGTACGCGGTACAGCCAACACACCAGCGCGATACCAAAATGGCATCGTACTTTGCAGCCCTTTCCGGTACGCTTGACCGATAACTGGAAGTATCTTCCCACCATGAACTTCGCGGTACTCTATTGCCGACATGGCTATGGCATTTTGCATGAGAACCGAATTTAAATCCAACGCCGCACGTCGTATTGCCTTGTTAGCTTCTGTCGGCGTCACGCCCTTGTTTAGAGCTTCAAGAAACATATATGCTCGTACCGCCTCTAAGCCAGTTCTCGTATTTGCGAACTGATACAGCTTGTACGCACCAAAGCCCAGTAATGCTAAAATGATGATTTCCACGACACATCCCCGCCGTACAGGAAGGGCGATAGGCGCGGTACGTCCCCGCGAATAGCCCTTCGATCCTTGGTGATCGGGGAGTTAGTAACCGCAAGACACGGCCCTACGGCCTTTAGTTCAGAGAACCTGTTGCATACGCCGCAGGCTCCCCGACCATAGGTCGAAGAGTGGTACCAGTTCAGTGGTACAGTCCTAGTCTTGAGGGGTTACTACGCCCCGAAGCCGCACGTACGGCTCCAAGGCTTGTTTGTCGTATTCAGGAATCCGTGTCAATCCCGAACGGAACTTGCGGTTCTCGTAGCGGCAAGCGGTAGTCCAGCTTCTGCATTGCTTCATTTCGTTGCTGTAGCGTAAAGCCTTCCTTGAAATATTGCCTATGCGTAATACCGTCTTGCTCGTGACCTATGATCGACTTTACCAGCGGATCGGCAACTCCTGCCTGCAAAAGACGCGTATTGACGGTGTGCCGCAGGCTGTGAAAGACGCGCGTCTTGCTCTTTAGCCCTAGCTGGACGAGAAGTCTGTCATTAAACCAACGGCTCTGCTGTCTTCCCCAACCGTTCTTAGGATCATACGTGAAGTCAGGAAATAGCCTAGATGCATGTTTATCGGCCATAGCTTGCACATAATCGAGAAGGCCAGCCTCGATAAGCTTATTGTGCACGGGAACAAGACGGCGAGCCGCCGAAGTCTTCAGGCTTTTACGGTCGCCCTCCTCGTTTATGTCAAATACCCATGTTCCATCTTCTTCTCTAATATCCCTGATGTGCAGCTGCGCTATTTCACCAAGGCGGGCACCTGAATAAACTCCAATAAGCGTTGCCCACTTTTGATATGGTTTCGTAACCAGACCTTGTTCGTTGTACAAAACAGTCCGCAGAATGAGCTGAATTTGATCATCTGTGTACGCGTCTCGGTCGCCATCTTTGTTCTTCTTTGTCTGCTTGACGGCGAGCCCAGAGAAGAAGTTTTCACTAATATGATGGTTCTGTTTCGCCCAGTCGAACATTTCATTATAGGTTTGCAGGTACTTGTTGATCGTAGCAACTTGAATGGTTTCAACATTCGGTAGAGCGAGAACATCCGCTAACGACTTACCTCGTGTCACCGGGCTCTTGGAACGGTTACGCGGATAGGCGAGCAAAGTGTCTTTGACCCGTTTCCCATCCATAGCTGTCAGGGTTCGTACATCAGTACCGCTACCCAGAATTTCTTCTAGCAATTTTATATGGTCAGCTTTCTCAATGACTGTCTTTGCTGCCCATGCGTTACCGCGCCGCCTTTCCTTGCTGTAGGCGGAGGCAACTTCGGCAATGGACATTCCCGGCATACTCGTTACCGTAGAAATAGAAGCGATAGGCATTGGTCGTTCATCAAACTTGTACCGTCCCAGCGACTTGTCGTAAGCAAGAACCGCTTTCAAAAAGCCATGGTACGACAGCTTCATTTCTCGTCCGAGCCAGTTGTATTCCGGGGTACCCTTGTGGATGTCGAGATTGTACTTCTCGATGAACCGCGTAAGCAGACCATCGTCCGACTGTACAAGAGAGAGTGGCGCATCTGTATCCCGTGCATGCTTGGCGATAAGCTTGCTGCTCTTGTAAATCTGTCTATCCAGTTCACTAAGCGGACCAGTATCGTTCATCTCAGCTTTCGCCTCGGTTAGCCATTGCTTGAAATGTTCGATTAGTACCGTTCTTAGTTCCTCGTACCGCATGTTATACGCAATTCCATTCTCATTCAGCCGTTCGCCTATTTGGCTCAAGTAACGTGATAAGCGCAATGCTTTGCGAGGCTCACGCGTAAATAGCGACAACTTCAGCGTTGAGGGCTTTCTCGCAGGGTGCAGCTCTTTGGGAATCGGCCAACGGAAGTAGAACACTCCGTTTCTGGACTTAGTTAGATAGGCCGGATTGAACAACCCATGTCTCCCTTGGATGTTCCACCTGAGAAATCCAAGGTCTAAGTCTTTGCTTTTTAAGGAAATGGTGGGCCCGGAGGGACTCGAACCCCCAACCAAGCGGTTATGAGCCGCCGGCTCTGACCAATTGAGCTACAGGCCCACACAACACTGCAACTACCTTAAAGAAACATGGGACACAAGCTGTCAATTACACAAGTTGCCCTAATACGCACATATTCGATTGCCATTCATGCAACCCAAGTCACAACTGACCTCATTTGAAACAGTTGATTGCAATTCAACTGCATTTCAGATCAGATAATGTGGCGTTTTGCTTTAGAGGAAACTTAAATACACGAGCAACAAAGCAGAAATAGCACTATCGCAAAGAATGCTTTGTAAAAGCTGCCTCAACATTCTCTACAGGAGATCTCATGAAAAACCGCGCTACTACTCTTCTTGCCACTTCAATTTCGGCAATCATGCTTGCAGGCATACTTGCCCTGCCAGCCAAAGCGCAGGAGAATCAGATGACGAAGCAGCCCGCACGCATCGCCGTTACCGGCGAAGGCAAGATGAACTCTACGCCTGACATGGCCATTCTGAATCTCACCGTTTTGCGTGATGCAGAAACGGCGCGCGAAGCCATGACCGCCAACAATGAAGCAATGGCCAAAGTTCTGGACGCGATGAAAAAGGCTGGCGTTGAAGAGCGTGATCTGCAGACAAGCGGCATCAATATTCAGCCACGCTATGTTTATCCAGACGACAAGAATGGCCTGAAAGAGCCAAAGATCAGCGGCTACAGCGTGTCGAACAGTCTGGCTGTCCGCGTGCGCGATCTCGCCAAGGTCGGCAATGTCCTTGATGAATCCGTAACACTCGGTGTGAATCAAGGCGGCGATCTGACCTTCGTTAATGACGATCCGGCATCGACAATCAACGAAGCACGCAAGCGCGCCGTCGCCGATGCGATTGCCAAGGCAAAGACCCTTGCCGATGCAGCAGGCGTTGGCCTTGGTCGCGTAGTTGAAATCAACGAACAGAACCGTGGTTATATGCCGATGCCAATCGCACGTCAGGTCAAGATGATGGCAGCAGCTGCTCCTGAGGATTCAGTTCCAGTTGCAGCTGGGGAAAATAGCTACAATGTTTCGGTCAACGTTGTTTTCGAAATCAAAGAATAAAGAAAGGGCGCTTTAGCGCCCCGCTCTTCCATCATCGAACAAAAAAGCCAGTCTGAAATTCAGGCTGGCTTTTATTCATATTAAGCGACCGTTAGCGGATGATCGGGCAACCGCGTGCATTGGCAAACACAACGCCGGTTGGATGACCGTGACGGAAGCCGCGCACCTGAACAGATTTCCCACGATAGGCAACGCGTGCATTACGAATGCCCATACGGTGCGCTTTCATCTTGGCATTCTCAACCGAACAGGCGGGACCACGGTAAGCTGGGCGGCCATGATGACGATTGCCACGATGATCAATCTTGATCAAAGGCGAATGCGCCGATGTGCTAAACGCTGGAGCGGAAGAAGGTGATGCAGCATTTGCAGATGCGCCCGCTGAGAAGACGGCAGCAAGACCAATTGCAGCAGTGACAACAAGCGACTTGAACGAAATTGCGGACATCTTGAAACCCTTTCAAACTTTTATCAGGTGGTGCTCACCTGAGACACCCAATAAGTAGTCCATGAAAGATGAACGGAAAGCCAAGCCAGCGTTCATATCGCGTTCAGCTTGATAAGAGCTGCGAAAGATTCCGGGTCAAGGAATCTGATATTTTAAATATAAAACAATGGCTTATTCAAAGTCAGCGCGTAAACTGGCGCTGACAGACTTCAATATTAAACTTAATTAATGTGACGCTGACGCCGTTCAGTCCAGCGGAACCATATGCTGGATATATTCTTCTTCATCGGCCAGCTCATGATCAAAAGCCGTTACTTTTCCACGGATGGACACACCTGCTTCGTAGATCGTGTCTGGCGAGCCCGACACCAGCGGATGCCACCAGTAAAGATCGGCACCCTCAGCAACCAAACGATAGGCACAGGTTGCAGGCAGCCAATTGACCTCATGCACGATCTCAGGCGTCAGAAACACGCAATCAGGCACTGTCTTGCGGCGGTTCGGATAATCGCTGCACTTGCAGCTATCCTTGTCCAGCAGCGTACAGGCAACCGTCGTCCAATAGACTTCCTCGGTATCGTCATCGAGCAATTTATGCAGGCAGCATTGACCACAACCATCGCACAGGCTTTCCCATTCCTGTCGGTTGAGTTCTTCAAGAGATTTGGTCTGCCAGAAAGGTTTCTTATCCATGGGGCTGCATATAGAGCATTTGCAGCAAAAGTGCGTAGCGGTTTTGCCTTCAATAGCGTGGGCAAATCGCCGCCCTTTCCTATTGAAACGAAAGCCATGCTGCGATAGATAACACGCATCATCCTTATGATCGTAAGCGTCTTACGTTAAGCAACGCATCAATTCTGCCGGGAACGGCTATTCGCTTTGATGTTTCGTTGCGCGTTCCCCGCATAATATTCAGGAATACACATGTCTCAGTTGAACGGTTCACGCCGCAGAAAACTGCCAGCGCGTTATGCATCTGTTGTGATGCCGCTTATTCTTTCAATCATGATGACATTCGTTGTCTCATTGATCGCGACGGCAAAAAGCCTCGGTTTTACGCATCCCGATCTCGCTTATAGCTGGATGACCTCGTGGGCGTTGTCATGGGCTATCGCTTTCCCGGTCTTGCTGGCGATCCTGCCGATGGTCCGCAAAATGGTCAGCTTCGTCTGCCATCCTCACTAATAAAGAAAGCCGCGCATGGATACTGCGCGGCTTTTTCAAATCCATCGAAGCAGATTAACGAAAAATCGCTTCGCCCTGCTCATCGATAATCTGGCGACCTTTGTTGAGCGAAATGCTGGCAGCATCTTCAATGCCCGGACAACGATCCGCCCGCACAAAGCGATGCTCTTTCAGCTCGCCATCAATTGTCTTGGAGATCACACCACACACCTGATACTGGCCGCCTTCACTGTAAGGCGTTGCAACGATCAGAAAATCTTTGTGCTCAAGACGTCCGGCTTCTTTTGGCGCTGCTGGCGTTTCTTCCGCTGAACCACCGCCAAAAAGGCGCTTCAAAAAAGACATAACGCTCCCTCTCTTTCGAGCACATTTGATCTGATGTAATCAGATCGGCACTCTAAGTCTTAGTTTTGACGCGCATCTTATCCGAAAACCGTTTCACACTTTTCGGGATGCGCTCTCATAAAAATCGCCCGACACCATATCCGGCATCGGGCGAAAAGGTCTTAGCTGTCGAGGAACGAACGCAGCTTGCGCGAACGGCTCGGATGCTTGAGCTTGCGCAGTGCTTTCGCTTCAATCTGACGAATACGTTCACGCGTAACCGAGAACTGCTGACCGACTTCTTCAAGTGTATGGTCAGTGTTCATACCGATACCGAAACGCATGCGCAGCACGCGTTCTTCACGCGGCGTCAGCGATGCTAGAACACGCGTGGTCGTATCGCGAAGGTTTGCCTGAATGGCCGCATCGATCGGCAGCAGAGCATTCTTGTCTTCAATGAAGTCGCCAAGATGTGAATCTTCTTCATCACCCACTGGCGTTTCAAGCGAAATCGGCTCCTTGGCAATTTTCAGAACCTTGCGCACTTTTTCAAGCGGCATGGCCAGCTTTTCAGCCAATTCTTCAGGCGTTGGTTCACGACCAATTTCATGCAGCATCTGGCGCGAGGTACGAACGATCTTGTTGATCGTTTCGATCATATGCACCGGAATACGGATGGTGCGTGCCTGATCGGCAATCGAACGGGTGATTGCCTGACGGATCCACCATGTCGCATAGGTCGAGAACTTGTAACCACGGCGATATTCGAACTTATCAACCGCCTTCATCAGACCGATATTGCCTTCCTGAATAAGATCAAGAAACTGAAGGCCACGATTGGTGTACTTCTTGGCAATCGAAATAACGAGACGAAGGTTGGCTTCCACCATTTCCTTCTTAGCGATGGTCGCTTCGCGTTCGCCCTTCTGAACCTGATTGACGATGCGGCGGAATTCACCAATCGAAATCGCGGTTTCAGTAGCAAGCATCTGAATTTCAGAACGCAGACGATCAATCGCGCGTTCTTCTTTTGCAGCAAAGTCTTTCCAGCCGCGAGCCGACAGAGTGCTGACGCGCTCTACCCAGTTCGGGTCAAGCTCATGGCCTTGATATTCCTTCAGGAACTCTTCACGACGCACGCCGAAAGATTCAGCGAGACGCAGCAACTTGCCTTCGTTCTGAACGAGACGCTTGTTGATGTCATAAAGCTGTTCAACGAGCTGTTCGATACGGTTCTGGTTCAGCGAAAGCGACTTAACCGCCTTAATCAGCTGATCTTTCAGTTCCTTGTAACGACGCTCCTGGCTGGACGACAGATCAGCGGAAGCCAGCAGGCGGCTTTCGACCTGCTGGTCCTGCAACTTGCGCAGCTTGCGATAGGTGTCAGCGATCAGATCGAGCGTTTCCATAACCTGTGGGCGCAACTCGGCTTCCATAGCCGCTAGCGACAGATTGGCTTCGTCCTCGTCTTCTTCCTCTTCTTCCGAAGGCATATCGCCGCCAACATTGGTAATGTCGTCGTCGTCACGCGAACGGCGCGGAGCCTTGTCGTCACGTGGCTTTTCTTCTTCCACGCGCTCAACAATCGGCGCCTGCTTGGCTTCTGGGCCAGCATACGTGGTTTCAAGATCGATGATTTCGCGCAGCAGAATGTTGGATTCATTCAACTGTTCGCGCCAGATGATAATCGCCTGGAATGTCAGCGGGCTTTCGCAAAGCCCGGCGATCATCGTTTCGCGACCCGCTTCAATGCGCTTTGCGATAGCGATTTCGCCTTCGCGCGACAGAAGCTCAACCGTTCCCATTTCGCGCAAATACATGCGCACAGGATCGTCGGTGCGGTCGGTCGGCTCTTTCTTGGTGGTCGTGGCAGCAACGGCGGTGCCGGTTGCTTCAACCAGATCGCCGCCTTCTTCCTGCTCGTCATCGCTGCTGTTTTCGTCACGATCAGCTTCCTGCTCATCGTCTTCAACAACATTGATGCCCATATCCGACAGCATAGCCATCGTATCTTCGATCTGCTCAGATGTCACTTCTTCGGAAGGAAGCACAGCATTCAGCTCGTCCATAGTGACGTAGCCGCGCTTCTTCGCAACCTTGATCATCTTCTTGACAGCATCGTCAGAAAGGTCGAGAAGCGGCCCGTCGGTCGCACCTTCGCGCTCGACTTCGGCTTCTTCGTTTTCCTTAGCCTTCGTTGCCATATTGCTCGTCTCCAGGCGACACCAGTCGCTTCTAAGATATATAGAGTGGCCAAACGGTTTTGCGAGAGCGCCGTTTAACTGTTGATTCTGCGAATAGCTGATTTCACGTTAATGCCGAATTAACCCTGCGGTTATTAACGAGCCCTGTTGGTTCCAAAATCCTGTGGGTTGATCCGGGGACACTGGTCGCCTTGAAGGCCCTGCCCGCTCTTTAATTCTTGCCCGCTCAGGATGGTTTCAGAGGTCCTCTTAGGGAATATTGATCAATATCAGTTCTTTAAATCCTTGCTCGAACTGTCGTGATTCCGTCATTTGTGCCGCACGTCAAGAGCGACTCACCTGATTCGGGTCTAAAAAGCGAATCATTTATTGTCGCGGCCCATTCTCTGGGCTTTTACGCAATGATACTTTCTATAAACGAGCATTCTAAGCCGGTCTGAAATTCCGGCGATCTATAGTGATTCGCCGGCTTCCAGATTACGAAGCACCGGGTGCACGACCCGATGAAAGTCCGAAACCATCAATGAGAGCTTCGGTCGCCTCTGCCTGCGCAATCTGCTTTTGAATGTCGATAAGCCGAGCAAAGACTTCGCCGGTTTCGTCCGTATCAAGCGATGCTTCAACGGCGCGCAGTTCCCTATGTAGGGTGCGCGCGCGCTGATGCAAGTGAAGCGCCTGTTTTAAGGCTTCGCGCACATCGTCTTCAGCCGCCTGTGCCGTGGCAGTCCATTCACGGGTGCGCCGAACCATGGCTTCCAGAGTTTCAATCGCTTCACCATGTCCCGCTGCGACCAGCGCTTTGCGCATCGCAAAGCCGTCCTGAACATGATCGGATGCCAAGACATCAAGCATGGCGAAATGCAGCACTCTTAAAGCGTCGTGTTCAAAATCGAGCGTCGACATCGCCTCGAAATCTTCTTCGATAAGACGTGGATGATTGAGCAACATCAAAACGATTGCAGTTTCACGTGCTGGCGCATTGCGGCCTTTGACCATATTCGAACGCGTCAAGCTGTCGGAAAACGCCATCCGCCCGCCAAAGGCTGCACCGCCACGGCCTTGTTGTTGTGGTCCGCGTCCTTTGCCTTTATCACGATTGAACGTATTGCCGCCGTTGCTTTGCCGCCGCTGGCCGAAAAATGCCTGCGCTCTGTCACGCATTTCTTGGCTATAATGACGCCGAATGTCCTCATTCGCGATGCGATTGGTGATTTCGCGTAATCGGGCTTCAAGCTCGGCACGACGCTCCGGCGTATCAAAAACACCGCTCGCCGTTTCCCGCGTCCACACCATATCGACCAGCGGCTTTGCATCACGCAACACCGCATAAAATGCAGACGGACCTTCTGCCTTGACCAGATCGTCAGGGTCTTGTCCTTCGGGTAGCATCGCAAAGCGAAGCGACTTTCCCGGCTGCAAAGTTGGAAGTCCAAGATCAGCTGCGCGATGCGCCGCCCGCACACCTGCACCGTCACCATCAAAACAAAGGATCGGCTCAGGGCTGATGCGCCAAAGGAGTTCGAGCTGTTCTTCCGTGAGTGCAGTGCCCAATGGAGCGACGGCCTGATGGATGCCAGCCTGCGCAAGCGCAATCACATCCATATAGCCTTCAACCGCGATGATCGGCTTTGCTTCTTCGCCGCCCTGTGGCTGGCAAGCTTTTCTTGCACGCAAGCCGTTATAAAGGATGCGGCCCTTGTGAAAGAGTTCAGTCTCTGGCGAGTTCAGATACTTCGCAGGCGCATCGGCAGAAAGCGCACGGCCACCAAATGCAATAATCCGTCCGCGCAGATCCTCAATCGGAAACATGATGCGATCGCGGAAGCGATCATAGGAAACGGCTATGCCTTCGCCATGCACCACAAGGCCGCAAGCCTCAATCTGATCTTTTGCAACGCCTTTGGACGCCAAAAACTCTTTCAACGCATTGCGCGATTCAGGGGCATACCCAATGCGGAATGTCTGCTGCGTAGCACTCGAAAGACCGCGGTCGCGCAAATAGGCTCGCGCCTTGGCACCAGCTGCAACCTGCAACTGACCTTCAAAAAACTGCGCCGCAAGCTCCATCACATCGAACAGCGTTGCACGCTGCGCCTCGCGCTTTTCCATTTCTGGATCACGCTCAGGCATCGGCACACCTGCCATATCGGCAACGCGCTCAACAGCTTCAGGAAAACTCGCGCCTTCAAGTTCCGTCAAAAACTTGAAGTGATCGCCCGTTACACCACAGCCAAAGCAATGGTAACGGCCCTTGCGGTCCTCGCAGTGAAAACTCGGCGTCTTCTCGCCATGAAACGGGCAGCAGCCCCAAAAGTCACCCTTTGGTGGATTGCTTTTCTTACGATCAAATGAAACGCGCGTTCCGATCAGCGTCGAGATCGGAACGCGATCTCTGATCTCATCAAGGAATGAAGGCGGAAAACGCATTACGACTGTCTCTTTCAGGTCAGCAAACTCTATAGTTTATAGACTATATAGGCTCGCGCACGCATGCAGTCCATCGCCCGCACCAAACGCTCCCCGTTAATCACATGCTCCGGGTGCAATTTGAACCGGCCGACTTGTCATAAAACTGTCATATAACTTTTACATTGGAGCTACACGACTTGATTTTCGGGCATTTCAGGCCCATATTCCCTTAATTATATGATTAGCCGGAACATATTTTTTCTCTTTTTGTTGCGTAGACTTAACTGAAATATTTGTTCCCCTGCCTCCAACCTGAAAGGAGTTCCCGTGAACGGTTCTCTTGTCCTTTTGCATCTTGCTGGTGCTGTTGCTCTCCTTCTTTGGGCGACGCGCATGGTGCGAACGGGTGTGGAGCGTGCCTATGGTGATCGCTTGCGCCGTCGTTTGCGCAACCAGATGCAAAACCCGCTGCTCTCCATCGCCTTTGGTCTTGCGCTTGCAATCGCGCTGCAAAGCTCGACGGCTGTAACGCTTCTGGTCGGCTCCTTTGTCGGATCGGGCATTGTCGGTGGCGTCGCTGGCCTTATGGCTGTGCGCGGTGGCGAGCTTGGGTCAGCACTTGTCGTCAAAATTTTAAGCTATGATTTGACTATTCTGGTACCGCTCTGTCTTGTATCGGGCACCGCCATTTTCATGACGACAGAACGACGCGACTGGCGCCAGATCGGTCGCATTCTGGTCGGCATCGGATTGCTTATCATGTCTCTTGAAATGACAGGCCATGCAACTGAACCGCTCCGCCAGAGCGAGCTTCTGCCAGTTATCGTCGATTATCTTTCAAATGATCCGGTCACTGCCTATCTTCTGGCAGCGCTGATGACATGGCTGTTTCACTCAAGCATTGCCGCCGTCATTCTGCTCACTACCTTTGCTTCACGCGGACTAATCACGCCAGAGCTGGCCGTGGTCATGGTACTCGGCGTCAATCTTGGCTCGTCGATCATTGCACCAATTCTCACCCGTCAGGCACCGCCAGAAACGCGCGTCGTGCCGCTCGGCAATTTGCTGATGCGTGGCGCTGGCTCGCTTATCATTCTGATCCTGTTTGAGACATTCAAACCATCGATTGCGTTCCTGGGCGGCGATCCCGTCTCGCAGGTGGTCAACGCACATATTCTGTTTAACGTGATCATCATGCTCGCGGGCATTCCACTCTCAGGACTCGTTCTGCGTGCAACAGAAGCGCTGGTACACTTAAACTCCGATAAAAACGCGCCCGTCCAGCCGCTTGAGATGGAAGAATACAGCGCACTGGATAACGCCGTTCTCGACCGGCCTTCACAGGCGCTGGCAAATGCAACGCGTGAAGTTGTCGGCGTCTGCGATACGATTGAGGTAATGCTGCGCCGCATTATCGATCTCTATGAAAACCCGGACCAGGCGCGCATCCACGAACTTGCAGCACTTGATGATCGCGTGGACAAAAAGCATGCTGCGATCAAGCTTTATCTGACCAGACTCGCCAGTAAAAACCTTGATGAGTTTGAGGCACTGCGCATGCAGGAATTGATGGGCGCTTGCGTAAAACTTGAACAGGTCGGCGACATCATCGTCCGCAACATGCTCGCGCATGTGCAGAAAAAGATGGATCACAACCTAGAATTTACCGAGGAAGGCTGGAAGGAACTTAGCCATTTTCATGCCATGGTGCTTGCCAATGCGCATATGGCCTTTAACGTGATTGTTTCGCGTGACGGACACACGGCACGCCAGCTCGTTCAGGAAAAGGACAATCTGCGCGATCTGGAAAAACAGACGAGCATGCGCCACTTCTCGCGCCTTCGCGATGGTTCAACACGCAGTATCGAAACCAGCACCATCCACCTCGATACAATCCGTGATCTGAAACAAATTAACTCACTGCTGGCTTCAATGGCTTATCCCGTTCTTGAAGAACAAGGATTGCTCGGCACAACGCGCTTGAAAACAGCAAAGCAAAATTCATAAAAAAAGCGCCCGATAAGGGCGCTTTTTATTTGTTACTGAAGAAGCGTTTTCACGAGAGCGCTGGCCTTCGTGAAATCCATCTGACCTGCATAGCGCTCTTTCAGCGCTGCCATAACCTTACCCATATCACGCAAGCCGCTTGCACCAATATCAGTAATGACCGCTTCACAAGCCGCCCTAGCTTCATCATCACTCATCTGAACTGGCAGAAAATCGCTGATGATCGCAATTTCAGCACGCTCGCCTTCAGCCAATTCGATGCGGTTACCTTCTTCATAGATGCGTGCGGATTCTTCGCGCTGCTTGACCATCTTGCCAAGAATCCCAAGCAGTTCTTCGTCACCAACCGGATCTTTTCCCGCACCGCGATTAGCAATATCGCGATCCTTGACCGCAGCCATGATCAGACGCAGTGTGGACAAGCGAAGCTTATCCTGCGCCTTCATAGCGGCGGTCATTGCATCAGAAATCTCTTGGCGCAGCATAGGTGTCTCCTAATATCTGTAAACTGTTCGGTTAAAACTGCTTCTAGTCTGAAAGCAGGCGAATAAGCAATCACACGCGCAAATCCGACATTTCATGAAAAGCTTGCAATCAGGCAATTGACCCGGAGTGCAAGTTTCTCTATTGCTCAAAGCTTAGCAGGACATCGGCATGTGCTCACGGCGGGAAGTTTAATCCCCGCTGCTTTTTGGCGCATATATGGCCCCGAAAACATAGGTTTTCAAGTTGCTCAGTCTTGAGCGGCTGAAACACGGATACATGCCGCATGACTGATAAACCGAAAACGCGCGCCAGACGGCAGCGCGAAACCACGCAGGAGTGCAAGCCATGACCGAATCCCCATCGAAGACAGCACCCTGGACAATTGCCAAGCGAACCGCCGTTCTCGTGCTGGCAGATGGCACCGTCATCGAGGGTCAGGGCGTTGGCGCAACCGGCGCGATTGAGGCGGAAGTCGTCTTCAACACCGCCCTCACCGGCTATGAAGAAATCCTGACCGACCCTTCCTATGCAGGCCAGATCGTCACCTTCACCTTCCCACATATCGGCAATGTCGGCGCAAACGCAGAAGACATTGAAGACCTGACACCGGCCAACCGTCATGGCGCCGTCGGCGCGATCTTCAAAGCAGACATCACAAGCCCATCCAATTTCCGTGCTTCGGAACATCTGGACGCATGGCTGAAAAGCCGCGGCGTCATCGCACTGACCGGCATCGACACACGCGCCCTCACTTCGCTCATCCGCGAGCGTGGCGCACAGAATGCTGTCATCGCGCATGACCCGGAAGGCAAGTTTGACATTGAGGCACTCAAGGCTCGCGCTGCGAACTGGAGCGGCCTTGAAAACCTTGACCTCGCAAAAGACGTCACCATCGGCCAGAACCAGACCTGGGACCAGACCCCATGGGCGCTCGGCGAAGGCTACGGCGAACAGGACGACGCCCAGTATCACGTCGTTGCACTCGACTTCGGTGTAAAGCGCAACATTCTGCGTCTGCTTTCGGGGCTTGGCGCGAAAGTCACCGTTCTGCCTGCAACGGCCACTGCAGAAGACGTGCTGGCCTACAATCCAGACGGCATTTTCCTGTCGAACGGCCCCGGCGATCCAGCTGCAACTGGCGAATATGCAGTGCCAACCATTCAGAAGCTGGTTGATAGCGAATTGCCTGTTTTCGGCATCTGCCTTGGTCATCAGATTCTGGCTCTCGCACTCGGCGGAAAAACCGAAAAGATGCATCAGGGCCATCATGGTGCAAACCATCCGGTCAAGGATTACACCACTGGTAAGGTTGAAATCGTTTCGATGAACCACGGCTTCGCAGTTGATTCCGACAGCCTGCCAGACCATGTCGAAGAAACGCATGTGTCGCTATTTGACGGCACCAATTGCGGCCTCCGCGTTATCGGCAAGCCAGTCTTCTCCGTGCAGCATCACCCGGAAGCTTCGCCCGGCCCACAGGACAGCCACTATCTGTTCCGCCGGTTCATCAATCTGATCCGCGAAAACAAGGGCGAAGCGCTTCTTCCAGAACGCGAAGAAGCTGCATAAAGCTCAAAACAAAAAAGCCGGGATAAAATCCCGGCTTTTTCTTTGTCCATATTTATCTCAGCGATCAAATATCGCCGCTGAATGTATCGCAGGAATCGATCTTCCCGCTATCAAAACCGCGCTGGAACCATTTTGCGCGCTGTGCCGATGTACCGTGATTGAAGCTTTCAGGAACGACATAACCCTGAGAACGCTTCTGCAGCGTATCATCACCAATCTGATGCGCCGCATTGATCGCTTCTTCCAGATCACCGGCTTCCAGAATACCCTTCTGATCGGTATAATAGCCCCAGACGCCCGCAAAACAATCCGCCTGCAACTCAACACGCACTGACATCTGATTTGCTTGCGCCTCGTTCATCTGCTGACGCATCTGATTGAAGCGCGGCAGAATCCCGAGCAGGTTCTGCACGTGGTGCCCGACCTCATGCGCAATCACGTAAGCATTGGCGAAGTCACCCGATGCGCCAAACTTGGTTGCAAGCTCGTTGAAGAATGTCAGGTCAATATAAAGTTTTTTATCGCCGGGGCAGTAGAATGGTCCCGAAGCAGAGGATGCCATGCCACAAGCCGAGCGCACGCCATTGGAAAACAGAACCATGGTCGGCGGTGCATAGGTTTGTCCGCGCGATTGGAAAATACCACTCCATGTGTCTTCGGTTTCCGCCAGAATCGTGCGCGCAAACTGCGTTGCCTCATCATTGGCAACCTTGCCACCAGTGCTCTGCTGCGAAGTCTGGGTCGGGTTAATACTACCGTCACCAAACAAAAACGGCAGCGGATCAATACCGACAGCCTTCAGCACAAAGAACATCACAACAAGAATGAGAATACCGGAAAGCCCGCCGCCACGCATGATGCGAAAACCGGGACCACCGCCCATGCCACCACCGCGAAAGCCCCCGCCTCCGCTCTGTTGTCCACGTACGTCTTCGACATTATCGCTTTGTCTACGGCCTTGCCAACGCATGGACCAACTCCCCTTCACCGTGCCACCTGTCAACAGCGGCACCAAACTAATGCTTACAATTGTCGCACAAACAGTTGGTACAGCAACACAAAAAGTAAATGCGCATGAATCACAAACAAAGACGGATTTGCAACAAATGCGTCTACAAACCAGCATTACAACCAAGCTTGCCCATAAGTTTTGGTGAATGCCCGCATTTTCTTTGAAATAAGGGCATTTGTGGGGTTCCGCTTTGGCTCATCATTGCCTATAAGGCCCACTTAGCCCAAAGAATATACTTCTGCCAACCCGCCGGAAATCCGCGCGGGCTTTTCTGGCAGGCTAAGAACAAGGATACGCCCCCATGCCGAAACGTACAGATATCAAGTCCATCCTGATCATCGGCGCGGGCCCAATTGTTATCGGTCAGGCTTGCGAGTTCGATTACTCGGGCACACAGGCTTGTAAAGCGCTGAAAGAGGAAGGCTACCGCATCATCCTCGTCAACTCCAATCCGGCCACGATCATGACCGACCCGGATCTGGCAGATGCGACTTATATCGAGCCAATCACCCCGGAAGTTGTTGCTAAAATCATCGCCAAGGAACGCCCGGACGCGCTCCTCCCAACCATGGGCGGCCAGACCGCGCTCAACACTGCATTGTCGCTCCGCCGTATGGGCGTTCTTGAGCGCTACAATGTTGAGATGATCGGCGCGCACGCAGAAGCCATCGACAAAGCCGAAGACCGCGCCCTTTTCCGCGAAGCCATGGACAAAATCGGCCTCGACACGCCGAATTCGATGCTCGCCAACGCGACCGAAATCAAAGACGAAGACCGCAAGCGTCACGAAGCCAAGCGCAACGAAGTGAAGTCGCAATATTCGGGCGACGACCTCGACAAGGCGCTCGACAAGCTCGAAACCGAATGGCAGCTCGGCGAAGTCGAACGTAAGCAGCGCTATATGAGCCATGCGCTTGCAAAGGCTGCGCAGGCGATGGATTACGTTGGCCTCCCAGCGATCATCCGCCCGAGCTTCACGCTCGGCGGCACCGGCGGCGGCATTGCCTATAATCGTCAGGAATTCTTCGAGATCATCGAGCGTGGTCTTGATGCGTCGCCAACCACCGAAGTGCTGATCGAAGAATCGGTTCTCGGCTGGAAGGAATATGAAATGGAAGTCGTTCGCGACAAGGCGGACAACTGCATCATCATTTGCTCGATCGAAAACCTCGATCCAATGGGCGTGCATACGGGCGACTCGATTACCGTCGCTCCTGCGCTGACACTGACCGACAAAGAATACCAGATCATGCGTAACGCCTCGATTGCGGTATTGCGCGAGATCGGCGTCGAAACCGGCGGTTCAAACGTTCAGTTCGCGATCAACCCGGCCAATGGCCGCATGATCGTCATCGAAATGAACCCACGTGTGTCGCGCTCTTCGGCACTCGCTTCCAAGGCAACCGGCTTCCCGATTGCCAAGGTCGCAGCCAAACTTGCCGTTGGTTACACGCTGGACGAGTTGGACAACGACATCACCGGCGGCGCGACACCTGCTTCGTTTGAACCGTCGATTGACTACGTCGTCACCAAGATCCCGCGTTTTGCCTTTGAAAAATTCCCGGGCTCTTCGCCAATTCTGACCACCGCCATGAAATCGGTTGGTGAAGTTATGGCCATCGGCCGTACTTTTCAGGAAAGCTTGCAGAAAGCACTGCGCGGTCTTGAAACCGGCCTCACCGGTCTTGATGAAATCGCCATTCCGAACATTGAAGAAGGCGACGAAAAGAACGCAATTCGCGCTGCCATTGGCACGCCAACACCGGACCGTCTGCGTATGGTTGCACAGGCAATGCGCCTTGGCCTGACCACGGAACAGATCCACGATGTATCGAAAATCGATCCATGGTTCCTTGAACAGATGGAAGAGATCGTTCTGACGGAAGCCCGCGTTCGCGAACACGGTCTGCCGCAGGACGCAGAAAACCTGCGTATGCTCAAAGCCATGGGCTTCTCTGATGCACGCCTTGCAAGCCTGATCGGTAAAGATGCTGAAGATGTTGCAAAGCTGCGTAACGAGCTGGACGTTCATCCAGTCTATAAGCGCATTGACACATGCGCTGCGGAATTTGCATCGCCAACCGCTTACATGTACTCGACCTACGAAACACCTTTCGTTGGTCAGCCGCGTTCGGAAGCAGAAGTTTCGGACCGCAAGAAGGTTGTCATTCTCGGCGGCGGTCCAAACCGTATCGGTCAGGGCATCGAGTTCGATTATTGCTGCTGCCATGCGGCCTTCGCGCTTAATGATGCCGATTACGAAGCCATCATGATCAACTGTAATCCGGAAACCGTTTCCACCGATTACGACACATCAGATCGTCTCTACTTTGAGCCACTAACAGCTGAAGACGTGCTGGAAATCCTGCGCGTTGAGCAGGAAAAAGGCACGCTCCATGGCGTGATCGTTCAGTTCGGCGGCCAGACACCGCTCAAGCTTGCAAATGCACTGGAAAAGGCTGGCATTCCGATCCTTGGCACGTCGCCAGATGCAATCGATCTTGCAGAAGACCGCGACCGCTTCCAGAAGCTCCTGATCAAGCTCGGTCTCAACCAGCCAAAGAACGGCATTGCCTATTCGGTTGAACAGGCCCGCCTGATTGTTGCTGACCTCGGCTTCCCGCTGGTTGTTCGTCCGTCTTATGTTCTGGGTGGCCGTGCCATGCAGATCATCCACGATGAACGCGGCTTGCAGACCTATCTTCTCGACACCGTTCCTGAACTGGTGCCAGAAGACATCAAGGCTAAGTATCCGAACGACAAGACTGGCCAGATCAACACGCTTCTCGGCAAGAACCCGCTTCTGTTCGATACCTACCTGACACAGGCTATCGAAGTGGACGTTGATTGCCTTTGCGATGGCAAGGCCAGCTATGTTTCCGGCATTATGGAGCATATCGAAGAAGCTGGTATTCACTCCGGCGACAGCGCCTGCTCGCTGCCAGTGCATACGCTTTCGCCAACAATCGTCGCTGAACTGGAACGCCAGACAGCATTGCTCGCCAAGGCACTCAACGTCGGCGGCCTGATGAACGTGCAGTTCGCCATCAAGGATGATGAAATCTTCATTCTTGAAGTGAACCCACGCGCATCGCGTACCGTTCCATTCGTCGCAAAGACTATTGGCACGCCAATTGCCAAGGTTGCAGCCCGCATCATGGCTGGCGAAAGCCTTGAAGAAGCACTCAATGCCTATGGCGGCAAGCCACAGCCAAGTGCGCGTCCACACATCGCCGTCAAGGAAGCTGTGTTCCCGTTTGCACGCTTCCCCGGCGTCGATACGCTGCTCGGACCAGAAATGCGCTCAACCGGCGAAGTTATGGGCCTCGACTACGACTACGCACTGGCATTCGCCAAGGCGCAGCTAGGCGCAGGTGTAGAGCTTCCTCGTGAAGGCACGGTGTTTGTGTCGGTACGTGACGAAGACAAAGAACGCGTGCTCGGCCCGGTGCGTAAGCTGGCAAGCATTGGTTTCAAGGTCATGGCAACCGGCGGCACGCAGAAGTTCCTTGAAGAAAATGGCATTGAAGCGGTCAAGATCAACAAGGTCATCGAAGGCCGTCCGCATGTTGAAGATGCGATCCGTAATCGTCAGATCCATCTGGTCTTCAACACGACCGACAGTGCCAGCGCTGTTTCGGATAGCAAATCGATCCGCCGCGCAACCTTGATGCAGAAACTGCCTTACTACACCACCATGGCTGGTGCCGAAGCTGCCGCAGAAGCCATTGCAGCACTCAAGGCTGGTTCAATGGAAGTTCGTCCGCTTCAGGATTACTTCCGCGCATAAGCTTTACATGAGCAATTTAAAAAAGGCCGCAGATGAATATCTGCGGCCTTTTTATTTTTAAGCTCTTGCTTAGGATTGATGCGGCAAGCGCAGTGGCGTAGCGTCTAAATCAATCTCAAGATGCAGCTTGGTCGGAAATAAGCCATTATGGCCCAATCCCTTGCCAATATGGATCACGGATGCGGCTTTCAGCGGCCCTTCCAGAATATCATAAGCGCGCTTGCGTGCATCTTCGTCCATGCCATCCAGTGTGCCATCAATGACAATCCAGCTTGGATTTTGCAGCACCAACCGCGCCAAAGCGAGGCTTTGTTGCTCGTCAGCCGTCAATGTCCGATCCCAACGCACAACACGATCAATCTGCGGCACCAGTCGTTCAAGCCCGGCTAATCCCAAAACCTCAGCAACCTGATTTTTTGAAAAGTCGGCAGCGTTGAGAGGATAGACAACCGCATCATGCAAATTACCGGGCGGGATATACGGCGCATGCGGAATGAAAACCACGCGATCACCCGCAGGCAATCCAATCCGCCCACTGCCCCAAGGCCATAGGCCTCCGAGTGCGCGGAAGAGCATACTACGCTCGGATTCGGTGGCACCCGTTACGAGCAGACGATCACCGGGATTGATGACCACATTTTTCTCAACAAGATTGAGACAACCGTCTGGCGCTGCAATCGACAGATTGTCAATCGTCAATTGCTCGTCCGTATTGGTCTCTACGGCAATCTGTCGATCAAGATTGCCGATCTCATCCATACGCAAAATCGCCTGCCGGAAGCTCGCGACACGCAGAAGCGTTGCCCGCCAGTCAGCGATCGCACCAAAATTATCGACAAACCAGCGCAGCGAATTATGCACCTGTGTGAAGGCGCCAACCGCCATCATCAAGCCACCAAATGTCAGCCCACCTGAGAAATAAACAGGGGCAGCGACAAGGATCGGCGCGACGATGGTAAACCAGCCATAGCCTGCCGTAACCCATGTGAGATTAGTCGTAGCAATAACGATGCGCTTTATGGCAAGCAACACCGCATCAAGATCGCGATCCAGTCTGCGGCGCTCATCGGCCTCACCACGCGCCAGCGTCACCGCATCAATATGCTCATTCACGCGCATCAGCGAAAAGCGGAAATCAGCCTCACGCGCATAGCGGTCTGCATTGTGATTAACGAGGCTACGGCCGACAAACCAAGACAGCAGCGAAGCAGAACCTGCATAAAACACAGCCGCCCAAACCATGTAACCGGGAATAGAAAAACTATAGCCCCAAACGTGAAACACAAAGCCGCTCGAAAGCGACCACAGCACGCCGACGAAGCTTACAAGAATGACCGTCGATTGCAGCAGATTGATGCCCAGATCGCTGGTTGTTTCCGCGAGATGCCGCGCATCCTCCTGCAAACGCTGATCGGGATTAATGCCAATCTCGCCCGCCTTTGCCAGACGAAACGCCCTGCCCGGTTGCAACCATTGACCAACGAGATCGCGGGCCAACCCATCACGCAATTTCAGCTTGAACATCTGGTTCAGCCAAGTCTGCGACACATTGAGAACGAGAACCGTGCCTGCAATCGCGAAAAAAATCAGCAGCTGATGGAAGAAGGCACTCAGATTGCGATCAGACAACGCATTATAGAAAGGCACATTCCAGCGATTGATCGCCACCTGCCCAACAGCAATTAGAACAATCAGCGCAAATATGCCAGCTCCCAGAGCAATCAGCTGATTGCGCACTGGAGAGACCCAGAATGCACTCATCATCATTCGGACTTGAGAGAAAAGATCGTTGCCGTCCGGTAGCACTTCAGCTTGCGGCTTCATGAGGCGACGATCAACGCCTTGCGGCTCATCCTGCTTTGACTGGGATACCACGTCTTTCCTCATCGCATGTACGATTTCACGTTGCCGCTATTACTGACGAAATATAGTGACCAAAACCAGACGGAATCCTGTTGTTTTCAACAACTCGCGCGGTCTTGAGTACATATAAGATGTAACTTTCACGCGAGGATAGGGCGAGACACTCTAAAAACCTTCTGAAAAACATGGAGTGACCACAACTCTTCTCACAAAAGCCTTTCCCCGCAGAACCGAGGAAATGAGAAAAAGCATTACGAAAATAGGCCTTTAGAGAGTGCAAAGCCTGTCTTGTGCTGGTCAAATTTGTCGCATATAGTTCGGCAATCGATTTTTCGGTCAAGTGACTTTGCGACCCGCCCGGCCTGCCGTGCTTCCTGACGATCTCCTGTCCATAAATTCGATCCACAGGGACGTGTGCGAAGCATACGGACTAACGACTACTAATGTTACAAAGGAATTTCCCATGGCTACGGGAACAGTTAAGTGGTTTAACACGACCAAGGGCTTCGGCTTCATTCAGCCTGATCAGGGCAGCACGGACATTTTCGTCCACATCTCTGCTGTTCAGCGCGCTGGTCTGACCACGCTTGACGAAGGTCAGAAGATTTCTTTCGAAATCGTTGAAGACCGTCGTTCGGGCCGTTCGTCTGCAGACAACCTCGTCGCAGTATAAGTTTTGCCCATAAAGCAAAGAAAAAGGCGGGGTAACACCCCGCCTTTTTCTTTATTAGAATTCAGGGCAGCCAATCCATTGGAACATGGCCTTTATCGGCAGCCACACGCGCAAGCCACGCCTGAACAGCTGGATATTGATTCATATTGAATCCACCGCGATGGGCCTCATGCGTATAAGCATAGAGTGCAATATCGGCGATGCTTACAGTATTGCCTGCCAGAAACGGCGTTTTCTTGAGCTGCGTTTCCATCACGCTGAGCGCCTTGTCGCCCCCAAAGAGCGTTGATGCCAATTGTTCAGGCGTCGCATCACGTGCGCGCTCCGGATAAACCATCAAAGCCCGGCGCACCGCAACATAAGGCTCATGGCTATATTGCTCGAAGAACAGCCACTGATAGACAAGCGCACGCTCATAAGCATCTTTTGGCAGATAGGCTGTGCCCTCTGCGAGATGGAGAAGAATTGCATTTGATTCGGCAATGAAGCGCCCATCTTCAAGTTCGAGCAACGGAACCTTGCCATTTGGATTTTTGGCCAGATATTCCGGCGTTCGGGTCGAACCATCAAGCGCGGAAACAGTGACGTGCTTAAAAGGTTTGCCAAGTTTCGCGAGCAAAAGCCGCGGCTTATAACAATTTCCAGAATCTGGCTGTGAGTAGATCGTGAGCATCTGCTTCTCCTGTATCGCTATAAGATGTCGATCCCGTTGCAAGCTGTCCAATCAGTTTCGTTGAACGAATATGCGCGGATCGCTGATGGATCAGAACTTTTAAGCAACACAATTGCGCGAGACCGCGGAATTTGTTGCGAAACTGCAAAGCTTTTGTTGCGATTCGTGCGGCAATGCGACATAGAAAGCCCGCAAGACCGGACCACGCCCGGTGCCGGTTATCTGATCCTGCCATCTATGGAGATCTATCATGGCATTTCTCGCCGACGCCCTTTCCCGTGTAAAACCATCTGCGACCATCGCGGTCAGCCAGAAAGCACGTGAACTGAAAGCCAAGGGCAAGGACGTGATTGGTCTCGGAGCGGGTGAACCCGATTTCGATACACCAGACAATATCAAGCAGGCTGCTATCGACGCGATCAATCGCGGCGAAACAAAGTATACCCCAGTTGCTGGCATTCCTGAGCTGCGTCAGGCCATCGTTGCTAAGTTCAAGCGCGAAAACGGCCTCGACTATAAGCCAGAACAGGTCATCGTCGGCACCGGCGGCAAGCAGATCCTGTTCAACGCTTTCATGGCGACGCTGAACCCAGGTGATGAAGTCATCGTTCCTGCGCCATACTGGGTAAGCTACCCGGAAATGGTTGCGATCAACGGCGGCACCCCGGTTTTCGTCAACACGAAGATCGAAGACAATTTCAAGCTGACCGCTGCTGATCTCGAAAAGGCAATCACGCCAAAGACCAAGTGGCTGATCTTCAACTCGCCATCGAACCCAACCGGCTCGGCATACACCGAAGCCGAACTGAAGGCGCTGACCGACGTTCTCGTGCGTCATCCGCAGGTCTGGATCCTCACCGACGACATGTATGAACATCTCGTCTATGGCGATTTCGTCTTCACGACGCCTGCGCAGGTTGAGCCATCGCTTTATGACCGCACGCTCACCATGAACGGCGTGTCGAAAGCCTATGCAATGACCGGCTGGCGCATTGGTTACGCAGCAGGTCCGCTGCAGCTTATCAAGGCTATGGACATGGTGCAGGGTCAGCAGACTTCCGGCGCTTGTTCCATCGCTCAGTGGGCAGCTGTTGAAGCACTGAACGGCACGCAGGACTTCATTCCGAAGAACAAGGAAATCTTCCAGGCGCGTCGCGATCTGGTTGTTTCCATGCTCAATCAGGCAACTGGCATTCATTGCCCAACACCTGAAGGCGCGTTCTACGTTTACCCATCCTGCGCTGGCCTGATCGGCAAGAAGACGGAAGCTGGCAAAGTTATCGAAACCGACGAAGACTTCGTAACGGAACTGCTCGAAGCAGAAGGCGTTGCCGTTGTTCACGGTTCGGCTTTCGGCCTTGGACCAAACTTTCGTATTTCATACGCGACTTCGGATGAGCTGCTCGAAGAAGCCTGCTCACGCATTCAGCGCTTCTGCGCAAGCCTGCGCTAAACTCCTAAGATATAGAACGACGAAGGGGCCGAAAGGCCCCTTTTTCGTATCGGTATTTCTAGCAAAACCATCTGCCCCGGCGCAAAGCCAAAAAAAAAGCCAGACAAGTGTCTGGCTTTGAGTTTTGAAGGTGCCATTGAGGCAAACCTCCAGAGGGGAACACTCAGCGCGCGCAAATGGGAGGAGGAAACGCAGCGCTGAGATGACTCTTATATGCCTTGTGATTATTGTTTTTGCAACTCAACTTTAACACAATGCAGCCATGCATTTTTTGCATAGCTACATCATTCAATATTATCAATTAAAATCAATAGCTTGCACATTAACCAACCAATCATGTTTCTTCATACTGCATTAATGAGCCGCCTAAACGAAAGGCACACAGCCATTATGCATGCCTCATAAAATGGCAAGACATCACACGGACAAGCAAATCAGACCATCTGATGTCTGTCATCAAACAATCATCCAACTGCAACCTATCTGTCATGAGACACTCCTAGATACCGTTTAAAATTCGCAGCCTCTCTCCCCATCGCGCTGCGCCGGAGCCTATCTTGCGGATCATCCAGATTACCGACACGCATCTCAGCCCAACCAAGCCGCACTTCAACGGCAACTGGTCGCCGCTTATCGACTGGATGGCTGATCAGAAACCAGACCTCATTATCCATACCGGCGACTTCACGATTGATGGCGCAGATGTGGAAGACGATCTGATCTTCTGTCGTGAACTAATGGCAGACCTTCCCGCTCCGATGCTCTGTCTGCCGGGCAATCATGACATTGGCCATTTACCGGCAAGCCGGCAACCGGTTAATGCCGAACGCTTAGAACGCTGGCGCGACCATTTTGGTCCTGAATATTGGACGTTGAATTTCGGACAATGGCTGCTTATCGGCCTCAACAGTCTGATTATGGGTGATGGCTCAGCGCTGGAAGAAGAGCAATTTTGCTGGCTCGAACAACAGCTCAACCATAGCGAAGGCCGCCCTGTTGCTGTTTTCGCCCACAAGCCGCTGTTCATTGACAGCCCGGATGAAGGCGAAACCGGGCTCTGGGGTATTCCACCTGTTCCACGCCAGCGTTTGATGGAGCTTTTTGCACGCCATAACGTGCAGCTTCACGCAAGCGGCCACCTTCATCGGGCATGGTTGGGTGAAGCGGCAGGAATAAGCTATGTCTGGGCACCGTCAGCGGGTTTTGTTGCGCAGGCGATAGATCGTGAACTTCCCGGAGACCGGATTGTCGGTGCGGTCATTCATGATCTTGATGACAAAGCCACAAGCAAAATCGTCGATATCGAAACACTGACACATCACGTCATTGATGATGTCATGCATGAGGTTTATCCGAGTAATCTGAACCGGGAAAAGCTAAAGCCTCAAGAGAACCTACCGGCTTAACAATATCCAAGAAAAAGGCCGCGTAAGGAATGCTACGCGGCCTTCTTAAAAACTTTGGGACAGATCAATAGGTCCAGTTACGCGCCTTTGAAAACAGGAAGTCGCGGAAAGCATGAAGCTTTGCCGAATTCTTCAACGCTTCCGGGTAACAGAAGAACGTATCGAAGGACGGAATTTCCTCAAGATCAGGCAACAACTGCACGAGGCCGGATTCCTTGTCGGCCATATAATCAGGCAGAACCGCCATGCCGACGCCGCGCTGCACAGCACGACGCACCGACAGAAGATTATTGACCTGCAAGACAGGAATACGTGAGCTTCCGTCCGTACGACCTGCGACTTCCAACCAGTTCAACCCTGTCAGATAGCTTGGCGCAGGCTCACCGAACGTCACCACGCGATGCTGGTCAATTTCGTCAATGGAATTGAGCTTTCCATGTTTGGAAACATAACCCGCCGATGCATAGACGTGCATATGCACGGTGAACAGGCGACGCTGGATCAGGTCCGGCTGCTGCGGCTGACGCAAACGAATTGCGCAATCCGCGTGACGCATGGTCAGATCCAGTTCTTCATTGTCGAGAATAAGCTGCAACTGAATATCCGGGTAAAGCTCGACGAACTCCTGAATGCGCTCAATCAGCCAGCCAGAACCAAGACCAACCGTCGTGGTCACACGCAGGCGACCCGTCGGCTTTTCCTTGCTCTCTGCAAGCTTGGAACGCACATTTTCGAGCTTCATCAGCACGTCATGCGCTGTGCGATAGAGCGTTTCACCCTGTTCCGTCAGAATAAGGCCACGTGCATGGCGATGGAACAAGGGCACTCCCACATCCTGTTCCAACGCGCTAACCTGGCGCGAAATAGCTGACTGCGACAGATGCAATGTCTGTGCGGCATGGGTAAACGACCCCGCTTCTGCGGCGGCATGAAATATGCGCAGTTTATCCCAGTCGAGTGGTGCGACCACCTTCTCCCCCTCTCATTACTCCGCAGCTTCGTGCAGCGGTTCCTGTGCAGCCAGATAGCGCTCGGATTCAAGCGCCGCCATGCAGCCCATACCAGCGGCAGTAACTGCCTGCCGGTAAATATCATCGGTGACGTCACCAGCAGCAAAAATGCCCGGAACATCGGTTGCCGTCGAATCAGGCGCAGTCCACAGATAGCCGTTTGGCTTCTGCTTGAGCTTGCCTTCAAACAAAGAAACGGCAGGAGCATGACCAATGGCGATGAAAACGCCATGTGCATCGTGAACATGCGTTTCGCCGGTGACAATATTCTTAAGACGCACGCCAGTCACGGTCGCACCCACTGGTGGCTTTGCTTCCGTACCGACGATTTCGTCGATCACGCTGTTCCAAACGACCTTAACGTTATCACGCGACAGCAGACGGTCCTGCATAATCTTCTCAGCGCGGAAGCCTTCGCGGCGATGAACTACAGTCACGCTCTTTGCAATATGCGAAAGATACAGCGCTTCTTCGACAGCGGTATTACCGCCACCAACAACCACAACATCCTTGCCGCGATAGAAGAAACCGTCACAGGTCGCACAAGCCGAAACGCCGCCACCCATAAAGGTCTGTTCGCTTTCAAGGCCAAGCCACTTGGCCTGTGCACCAGTTGCGATAATCAGCGCATCGCAGGTATAAACCGTGCCACCATCGCCAATCAGGCGGAAGGGACGCGATTGAGTGTCAACTTCAGTGATGATGTCATAAAGAATTTCCGCGCCAACTTTCTCAGCCTGCGTCGCCATCTGTTCCATCATCCATGGACCCTGAACAGGTTCCGCATAGCCCGGATAGTTTTCAACATCGGTGGTGATCATCAGCTGACCACCCTGCTGCAAACCCGTGATGATAATCGGTTTAAGCATCGCACGCGCTGCATAGATTGCGGCGGTATAACCCGCCGGACCTGAGCCGATGATGATAACGGGCGCGTGACGCTGTGACATAGGGAGTTCTCCGGTCCAAAAATCGTTTCAGGCCATTTTCGGCAAGTGAGAAAAACGTTCCTGCACCCTGCTTTGCCAATATCCTGATATTGTTTGACAAGGTAGGTTCACAAACCCGCCATTGCAAGGTTTGAGCGGCGTTTGTCGGCCTTCGCCCACAGCTTGTGGCCTTTCAGCAAGGCTATAAGTCACAGGTGCATTGCAGCGGGCAAATTCCCGCGTTAAAGACACAGAATACATTGCGTTTATAAAAGACGCTGGGCGCTTTCAAAAAACGCTGGAGCCGACCGCCATTTATAAGACAGTCGCCAATATCTGTGCGCGTTTCGGCCTCGTTATGGCTGTTGCAATGCTGCTGCCTGCGGCTATCGACCTGCGCGACGGCAGTGACGATTGGCTGATCTTTATCCGCTCGGCTGCGGCAACCGGCGCATTATCGCTACTGATTCTGCTCGCCACACAAAACCAGAATACGCGCTTTACGCCCCGTCTTGGCTTTTTGCTGACAGCTTCTTTATGGCTTACAGCAAGTTTTCTCGGCTCGATACCGCTTTATTTCTCTCATCTGCCGATCAGTTATGCGACGGCATTTTTTGAAGCCATGTCGGGCGTCACCTCAACGGGCGCGACCGCTCTGACCGGCCTTGATGACATGCAGCGCGGTATTTTGCTGTGGCGTTCGCTTTTATGCTGGATCGGGGGTGTCGGCTTCATCGGCTTGGCGCTTTTGATGCTGCCATCGCTGCGCGCTGGTGGCCTGGCGCTTTTCCATATGGAAAACTCAGACAAGTCTGAGAAGATTTTGCCGCGCATGAACCAGATCGCGCTTGGCATCATCATCGCCTATCTCAGCCTCACAGCTGCCTGCATGATTGCTTATTTTGCAGTTGGCATGAGCATCTTTGATGCTGTCAATCATGGTCTGGCAACGGTGGCAACGGCGGGCTTCTCCACCCACGACAACTCGTTTGCTTATTATGAAGGCAACCGGATGCTGCTGGTGGTTTCAACCGTCTTCATGGTGCTGTCCGCCCTGCCCTTCATTTTGTATATCAAAGCTTTCATGCCCCGACGCACGGAGCTTTTAAAAGACCCTCAGGTGAAGCTCTTTTTCACCATCGTGATTGGTTTCAGCTTCATTCTTGCAATCGTCCTGCGGCTTGGCACACATATTCCGTTTGGCGATGCGCTGATTGCCGCATCGTTCCATTTTGTCTCGGTCATCACGACGACTGGCTTCACCACAGAAGATTATTCGCTGTGGGGTCCACCAGCCATCGGTATCTTCTTTCTCGCCTGTTTCCTTGGCGGCTGCGCAGGCTCGACCTCCGGCGGCATTAAAATGAACCGTTTGATCATCCTGTGGAGCCTGACACGCGCTAATCTCGCTCGCCTTGTGATGCCGCACGCGGTCATCAAAATCCGGTACGGCTCTTCTGAAGTGTCAGGCGAGATCGCGCAAAACGTCCTGCTCTATCTGTTTCTCTACATTGCATCACTGGTTATCGGCGCAGTTCTGCTGGCTTCTCTCGGCCTCGATTTCGTCTCGGCCTTCACAGGGGCACTGACGGCGCTGTCCAATGTTGGACCGGGATTTGGCGATGTCATCGGTCCGGTCGGCAACTTCTCCACCATCCATGATCCAGCACTCTGGGTGCTTTCATTTCTGATGCTGGTTGGCCGTCTTGAGCTCATCACAATCTTTATCCTCTTCACACGCACTTTCTGGATGCGATAGAGCATGTCTCCCAAAAGTGGGAACCGGTTTTGGGGTAAAGACATGCGTAAAAAAGTTAAAGCATGCTCTGCCGATAAGATTGAGCACAACGCGCTTTAACGACGCTTTAAGCGGTTTACATCCACTCGCTTCTTTTGGTATGAGCAAGATAGTATTGCGCTATAATGGCGCTGAGTGTTTTAAAATTACAATTGACTGAAATTTCCTTGCGCGGAGTTTTATATGCCTATTAAGGCTGATCTGGACGACATCGATTGGAAAATCCTTCGGGAGCTCCAGAATGACGGGCGCATCACTAATGTCGAACTCGCCGAACGGGTCGGAATTTCCGCCCCTCCTTGCTTGCGTCGTGTGCGCAAACTTGAGGAAAGCGGCGTTATTCGTGGCTATCGTGCAATCCTTAATGGCAACGCACTTGGTCAGGATCTGGTAGCCTTCTGTTCCGTTGGTTTGCATCGCCAGGCAGATGCCGATTTGAAGGCTTTTGCTGAGAAGACAAAGCAGTGGCCGCTAGTACGCCGCGCATGGATGGTTTCAGGCGAATCTGACTTCCTGCTGCATTGCGTTGCCCGCGACCTCAACACGTTCCAGACTTTCGTCATCGAAGAACTGACAGCAGCGCCCAATGTGGATTCGGTCCGCACAGCACTAACCATTCGTCCGGTTAAGGACGAACCGCTGATGATTCTCTGATCAGACAAAATTCCAAGAAAAAGCGATTGCGTCCTGCGCAGTCGCTTTTTTATTTGGACAATAACTCAGCTGTTAAATACGCGCTCGTAAACTGCGCTGATTGCAGCAGCTTCTTTTTCGAGCGGAAACGCTTCGCGCACATATGTTAGCGCGGTTTCACCATGACGCTCAGCCATTGCCGGATCTGCCAGATAAGACTCAATTGCATCACGCAAAGCGTTGCCGTCACCGGCTGCAACAAAACTACCCGTGCCTTCAACGATCATTTCCGAATAAGCGCCAGCATCACTTGCAACGACAGCGGTTTTTGAAGCCATCGCCTCAAGCGGTGTCAGGCCAAAGCCCTCATTGCGTGACGGGGCAACATAGAGCGTCAAGCGCCGATACCAGATGCGCACATCCGGCACTTCGCCAAGAATACGAATACGATCTTGCAAGCCTGCCGCAGCAATACGCGCTTTAAGATCATCTTCAAATGCCTGATGCTCAGACGTCGTGCGGCCAGTTATGATCGCTGTCCAATCCGGATATTTCGGCAAAAGCGCAATCATCGCATCGACAAACAGGTCTGTGCCTTTGGAATGACGCACACGCCCAAAACAACCAATGGCATATTTGCCCGGCAAGCCTGATGCACTGAACTGATCATCCTCGCCCACTGGCGGATGAAACCGTTCAAGATCAACGCCATGCATAATCACGTCATGCGGCACTTCAAGAAAGCTTCCCGAGCGGCCACTGGTCGCAATCACCGCGTTCATGCGGCGGATCAGCCATTTCGTGAAGGGTTTGTGATGACGCTGTGCAGCGGAAGTAAACACCAGCCGCATTTTCATGCGCAAGACATCACGCATGAAAATTCCGGCCAGCATTTCAATGTTGCGACGCGCATGCCAAATGCGAAAGCGTCGCTTTGCGGGCCTTTTCCAGAAGGAGAAAAGAGCCGACCAGCCAAGATGCGGAAGGCTCTCAGGCAGTCCCGGTCCCATTGTTGCGATGCCCAATCCCTTTGCGCGTTGCAAAGGGATGAGCTGCACGATGGTTGAAGTTACACCAGAAAGGCGGTGCTTGAAATTCGGCGCAACGACCTCAACCTCATCGACAGGAACCGTCACATCAGACATCAGATAAACTTGAAGCCGATGATCTCGTACGAACGCGAACCGCCCGGTGCATTGACTTCAATCGTGTCGCCTTCGCCTTTGCCGATAAGTGCGCGTGCGATTGGCGAAGAAATCGAAATACGGCCTTGCTTCACATTGGCTTCCTGATCGCCAACGATCTGATAGACTTTTTCTTCTTCGCTATCTTCATCGATCAGCGTAACGGTGGCGCCAAACTTGATTTTGTCGCCGGAAAGCTTGGTGACATCGATAACTTCGGCGCGACCAACGAGATCTTCCAGCTCGTTAATGCGACCTTCATTGAGGCTCTGCGCTTCTTTCGCTGCGTGATATTCCGCATTTTCGGAAAGATCGCCATGCGCACGTGCTTCAGCAATTGCCTCAATAATATTTGGCCGTTCAACTTGCTGACGCGTGCGCAGTTCTTCCTTGAGGTTTTCAAAACCGCTAGGGGTCATCGGGAACTTTTCCATACCCAGTCCAGTCCTTTCCATCGCCCGCTACACTTCCCTTCGGGATTTAAGTGCAGCGGCAGTTTGATTGCCCGCCTGATTTCGCTTCACAATGGAACCAAAATCACCGTCCGACAGGTGAAATCACCCGGCGGCACACAAAAAGAAAACGGTCCCCGAAGCAATCGCTTCGGAACCGTTCAAAGAGATGTTGGTGAAACTATAGCATTTTAAAAGATCATTTCACGAACAAAAATTTCAGCCTGTTAATTATGCGCGTAAATCGCGCTATTTTTTCGAGACAGGCCAGCTTGCAGGCCATTTTTCGGGACCACCGGCATAGTTGCCGTCACAATCGCCTTTAGAGCGCTCTTCAAGAAGAACGAAGCGCACTTTGCCATCCACGTCGTCGGTCGCCTTCCAGACATCATAGGTTCCGCAATCACCAATACCACGACCTTTGAAAAAGGCAGTCAATGTCTTGGAGGATTGCGACCAGTCGATGTTCCAAGCTTGATCAACAGTGCTCGGGCCATCATCCGAGATAGTCGGCAAGGAGATCGGAACCACTTTGTCATCTGACTGACTATAAAAAGCATAGGGCTGATTATATGCACCCGGAGAACCACATGGCACGCCAATGAGGTTCGTTCCATTGGCTATTTTTGCATTGAATCCGCCGCCATTCTGAAAAGGGTCTCCGTCGTCAGTGCCACAAACCGAATCCTCGCCACTGAAATCTTTACGAATAGACTCTGGCAGTTCATTGATCGTTGTAATTTGCGACACGTCTGGAGCGGGTGGAGCCGCCTTATTGCCCTTGGCCTGTAAAGCCGCAACAGTGCCGTTCAGCGACTGTTGCTCATCCATGTAAATCAACCCGCCAACGAAGCCTGAGAGCGAATAGCTATATGTTTTGCCATTATATTGCAGCGTCAGCTTCTGACCGGCTTTCATGGCATCAAGCAGCTTTTTTACGTCTGCTGCATTTTCATAATAGCCTTGACCATCATCGAGCTTCATCGCCGAGAGGTCGAAAGAAATCACCTGCTTGCCATCAACCGCAACAGCGATCTTGCCAGCCTTAGCGCTTTGATCAAAGCCGGACAGACGCAACGAAGGCTGCGAATTGACCGCACTGCTGCGATAGAGACTGAATGATATCGGACCATTATCCGTGCTTTTAAGCGCAAGCGTACAATTGGATGCGAAATCGCACTGAACCCAGCTATCGCGAATTTGCTTGAAAGCCGCATTGGCGGGCCCAGCATTGGCCAAAACTGCCGCAAGCGCAGCTCCTGCCAGAATTACTTTGTTTCTAGTGAGAAAAGAAAACATGTAGCCCCTCCCGAAAAAGCATCCCCAAATACGCCGCGCAAGGAAATCCCTTGCCGCCGTTATCGACTATTGCCTATAGCATAGCCGCGAAGGGATGACGCGCCAAGCCGCTAACCTGATCCCGCATTTATGAGGCAATGATGACACGCGTTCAGGCAAATTTACTCCTTCTTCTGGCGGGTGTCATTTGGGGGATGGGCTTTGTCGCGCAATCAACCGCGATGGCCAGCATCGGACCATTTCTGTTTATCGGTGTCCGCTCGGCTATTGCCGCAATCACTGTGCTGCCATGGTCGATTGCCGAAGGCAGACGATCACCCCATAGACTGCAACGTTCGAACTATCTGTATTTCATGCTTGTGGGTTCGATGCTGTTCACCGGCCTTGTCCTGCAACAGATCGGCCTCATCACCACATCCGTTACCAATGCAGGCTTTCTCACCGGCCTTTATGTTGTGATGGTGCCCGTGCTGGGTGTCATTGTGTTTCGAAACTGGCCGCACCCGATTGTCTGGCCAAGCGCCGTTGCCTGTCTTGCAGGGATATTTCTGCTGTCTGGCAGTACTTTAAGCGCACTCAAACAAGGTGACTGGCTCGTCATCATCGGCGCAGTGTTCTGGGCCATGCAGGTTTTGCTGATCAGCCGTGCCAATCGTGCAGGCCGACCCATAACGCTAAGCTGCGTACAGTTTGCCACCGCCGCTGTTGCCGGACTGGCCATTGCTGTTGTCGTTGAAGACATCAATTGGAATTTCATTGCATTGACGTGGAAAGAGCTGCTGTTTACAGGCGTCTTTTCATCAGGCGTCGCATTTACGCTGCAAGCCATTGGCCAGCGTTATACAACGTCAGCGCAAGCGGCGATTTTCCTCTCATCCGAAGCAATCTTTGCCGCAATGTTTGGTGCAATCTTCCTCGGCGACCGCCTGACATTTATCGGCTTTATCGGTTGCGGACTGTTATTTATCGCAATGATGGCAGTGGAATTGGTTCCGATGTTCTGGAAACGCAGAGCGGAACCAATCCCAGTAGCGGCTGAATAACCCCGCATTTCCAGCAAAACTGCGAAAAAACTACCCGCGAAAAATCAGCGCTGCTCCACCAGCAATCAGCGCAAAGCCCATCACGTGATTCCAAGTGAAAGCTTCTTTGAGGTAAAAGATCGAGAACAGGCTGAAAATCACCAGCGTGATAACTTCCTGTATCGTCTTGAGCTGTGCTGCTGAATAGACTTCGTGCCCGATACGATTGGCGGGTACTGCCAGAAAATATTCAAACAGCGCGATACCCCAGCTGATGAAAATCACCGTTATCAGCGGCGTGCTGGTGAATTTCAGGTGCCCGTACCAGGCGAAGGTCATGAATACGTTTGAGCCGATGAGAAGCAGAATCGGCAATACGCTTGGCGAAATGAGTGCTGACATGGGAAGAACTTTGGGGACCGGAAGGATCATGTCGCGGTCTGGCCCTCAACCGCAAGATAGTGTTAGCAGAGTGCCGTGGAGATTTCGCCAATCTTATGACCACGGTCTGCCCGATTATCGCCATAGGCTTTAACAGCAGCACTGACTGTTCGTTTACGCTTATGGGCTAATATGCGTGCAGAACCGTTTCCAGAATGAAAGGCAGGGACATGAGTTTTGCGTTGTCCAACCGCTTTCATCGTTATGCATTGCCAACAGGTCTTGCGCTTTTGACACTCTTAGCCAGTTGTTCGGGTGATCGTCCGCCGCGACCGCAGGCAGACATTGCCAATGCGGATATCGTTGTGCCGCCAGAAGCGCCACGGGAACCGCGTGTGGTTGGTCTCGCTGAGGAAATCGAAAACAACGCAAATGAGATGACAACGCAAACACAGCCACATTACGCGGGCGACTATGGCTTTGCCACGCCAGTGCAAAATCCTGTCAGCACGGTTGAAAACATCTATGCGATGTCGAATTCCGAAGCCGCCTGCCGAACGCGCTTAAAGCGCCTTGGTGTGGTCTTCACCGAAAAATCGCCGATCAATCAGGGTGGAAGCTGTCGCATCGACAACCCGATTGAAGTGCGCGGTTTCAACAGCGGCAACATCGCTTTCAAGCCAGCAGCAACATTGAATTGCGAGGTGACCGAAGCCTTCGCACGCTGGATCAAGGGCGACCTGCAACCGTCAGCGCGTTTGCGTTACCTCTCAGGCATCAACACGATCCACAATGCGGGCGGCTATTCCTGTCGCACGATGAACCACCGTCGCGGGGCGAAAATGTCGGAGCATTCCAGCGGCAATGCCATCGATGTTACGAAAATCGTTCTGAACAACGGCAAGAGCATCACCGTTCGCGAACCCGGCTTCTTCGCCTTCCGCGAAAAAGGTCTGCTCAACAGCGTGCGCTCCGATGCCTGCTCTTATTTCACGACCGTCCTCGGACCCGGCTATAACCGCGAACACGCAGATCATTTTCACTTCGATCTGATGCAGCGCCGCAGCGGTTATCGCGCCTGCAAATAGCAAAAAGCCCGGACATATCCAGGCTTTACATTATTATTCCGCAGGAACCGGCGTTGGCTGTCCGCTCTTGTCAAGCGCAACCATAACGAACTCGCCATGCGTCACCAGATCCATCTCTTCTGCGAGATAACGCTGTGCCCACGCCTCCACGCGCAGCGTGATCGACGTGCGACCAACACGCGTAATCTCAGTGTAAACACAAAGTACATCGCCAATCTTGACTGGCTTCGCGAACGACATTTCGCGCACAGCCGCCGTTACAACGCGCCCCCTGGCTCGTTCTGAAGCGCGAATAGCGCTTGCAATATCCATCTGTGCCATAACCCAACCGCCGAAAATATCGCCCGCTGCGTTGGTATCATTCGGCATGGCCTGTGTACGCACGGTTAACATGCCCTTTGGCGCGTTCAAATCAATCATCAATGTTTCCTTCAATCACCTGAACAGAGTCGGGCGGAGTATGCGGTAAGCCGTGAACGAGGAAAAGTGCGACATGCGCACTACAGCCATGCGATAAAATCCATCATTTAAAAATCTAGTAAAATTACAATTATTAATCATCAAAGTAGAACAAGTTTGATCCGTTAAAGTAAAAATAATAAAAAGATAATATCTTAGATTTATATACAAATATAAGGATATTCAAATGAAAACAATAATAACATCTTCTATTGTTGCATTAGGACTTTTATTTGCAAGCAATGCCGAGGCGGCCAGCGGCTTAGCGACAGCTACTATAAATCTTCGTACCGGCCCCGGCACTCAATATCAATCTATGGGACGCATTCCAAATGGCGTCGTACTCAATGTAGCAGGCTGCACCAACGGATATGGTTGGTGCCGCGTCAATTATCGCGGTCTTGATGGCTGGGCGTCATCCCGCTACATCGCCGTGCAAACGGGCGGCGGCTATACCACCAATGATAATTTCGGCCCGACTGCTGCTGCGATTGGCATTCCACTTATTGCAGGCCTCGTAATTGGATCGACGATCAACAATAACAATCGCTGGGATGACGGCCCGGGATGGGGTTGGGGACGACGCCCATACAATACCGGCTGGGGGCCTGGTTGGGGTCCAGGACCTTTTCGTCCGGGTCCGGGTTGGCGCGGCCCCGGTCAATGGGGACAACCAAGACCACATTGGGGTGATCGCCCCGGCTGGCGTGACCACCCCGGATACCACCCCAATTTCTACGGTCCGGGCGATCGCTGGCGCCCAAGAGGACGATGGTAAGTGACACCTCCTGACAGCCTGATGTCAGGAGCCACACAAATCTGATATGCGGTGCGGCGGTTTTAATCGCTGCACCCTTTTCATTTGTGCTGCGAAATTCCATATTGTGTCCATGGCCTCCTCAAAAGACAAATACACTCAGGATTCGCATGACGAAACACGCGGCTTTGGCGAAGTGCCACAGCGCGATTTGTCAGGCACACCATTCTCAGGCTCGATCTCTGATTGGGCCAAAGACATTGGCGAAGAGGCCGACAAGCCTCAGCCGAAAGCCAAAGCACCAAAGGCACCCAAAAAAGTGCCTGAGCGCAGCAAAGAATCTTCACGTAGCGCACGCGGTACTTCAATGGGTGGCGCAGCTTCCGCAAAAGAACGCGCTGCCGCGGGCCTTAACCCGGTTTCCGGTCTCGACATCAGCCTTGAAGACGCAACCGCGCTGAACCCAACCGGCGCGACAGCGACCGTCAAGGCACTGTCCGATCTGATTGAATCCGGCAATCCGCTGTTCAAGAACGGCGAACTCTGGACACCGCACCGCCCTGCCCGGCCACCCAAGTCGGAAGGCGGCATTGCGATCCAGATGGAATCGAGCTTCGAGCCATCCGGCGATCAGCCAACCGCTATTCGCGATCTGGTCAGCGGCCTTGATGATCAGGACCGCACACAGGTTCTGCTCGGCGTCACCGGCTCCGGTAAGACCTTTACCATGGCGAAGGTCATCCAGGAAACGCAGCGCCCTGCGCTCATTCTTGCGCCGAACAAGACGCTTGCAGCGCAGCTTTACGGGGAGTTTAAAAACTTCTTCCCGAACAATGCCGTCGAATATTTCGTTTCCTATTACGACTACTACCAGCCCGAAGCCTATGTGGCACGGTCGGATACCTATATTGAAAAGGAATCGACAGTAAACGAACAGATCGACCGGATGCGCCACGCAGCAACGCGTGCGCTGATTGAGCGTGATGACGTCATCATCGTTGCCTCTGTTTCGTGCATTTACGGTATCGGTTCGGTCGAAACCTATACGGCCATGACGTTTGAGATGAAGATTGGCGACCGGCTCGACCAGCGTCAGCTTCTCGCCGATCTCGTGGCACAGCAATATAAGCGGCAGGATATCAACTTCGTCCGCGGCTCGTTCCGCGTGCGTGGCGATACGATTGAAATCTTCCCGGCCCACTTGGAAGACCGCGCATGGCGTATCTCGCTGTTTGGCGATGAGATTGAAACCATCGCCGAATTTGACCCACTGACCGCTCAAAAGACCGGCGATCTGCAATCAGTCAAGATCTACGCGAATTCGCACTATGTGACGCCGCGCCCAACGCTTAATCAGGCGATCAAGTCCATTCAGGAAGAGTTGCAGCATCGCCTAGCAGAACTCAACCGCGCGGGCCGTTTGCTCGAAGCACAGCGTCTTGAACAGCGCACCAATTTCGATCTTGAAATGCTTGAAGCAACGGGTGTCTGCAACGGCATCGAAAACTATTCGCGCTATCTGACGGGGCGTCAGCCGGGTGAACCGCCGCCGACGCTATTCGAATATATTCCAGACAATGCGCTGGTTTTCCTCGACGAAAGCCACGTGACTGTTCCACAGATTGGCGGCATGTATCGCGGCGACTTTAGGCGCAAAGCGACGCTGGCCGAATATGGCTTCCGCCTGCCATCTTGCATGGATAACCGTCCGCTGCGTTTTGAGGAATGGGACGCCATGCGTCCGCAGACCATTGCGGTATCGGCAACGCCGGGCAAATGGGAAATGGAAGAAGCTGGCGGTGTGTTCGCCGAACAGGTCATCCGCCCGACCGGCCTGATCGATCCGCCGGTTGAAGTCCGCCCTGCAAAAAATCAGGTTGATGATGTGCTGGGCGAAATCCGCGAAACTGCGCGCAAGGGCTATCGCACGCTTTGTACGGTGCTGACCAAGCGCATGGCGGAAGACCTGACCGAATATCTCCACGAACAGGGCGTTCGTGTGCGTTATATGCACTCGGACATCGACACGTTGGAACGTATCGAAATCATCCGCGATCTGCGCCTTGGCGCATTCGACGTGCTCGTGGGCATAAACCTGCTTCGTGAAGGTCTGGATATTCCGGAATGCGGATTCGTCGCCATTTTGGATGCCGACAAGGAAGGTTTCCTGCGTTCGGAAACCTCTCTGGTGCAGACGATTGGTCGCGCGGCGCGTAACGTTGACGGCAAGGTCATTCTTTACGCCGACAACATCACCGGCTCGATGCAGCGCGCGATGGATGAAACCAGCCGCCGTCGCGAAAAGCAGGAAGCCTACAATCTTGAGCATGGTATCACGCCTGCCTCTGTGAAGAAGAATATATCGGACATTCTCAACTCTGTTTACGAGCAAGATCACGTCCGCGCCGATATTTCGGGCTTTGCCGAAGAAGGTTCGATGATGGGCAACAATCTTGCCGCCCATCTTGAACATCTTGAAAAGCAGATGCGCGATGCGGCTGCCGATCTCGACTTCGAGAAGGCTGCGAGACTACGTGATGAGGTCAAGCGCCTGCGTGAGATGGAACTGGCGATTGCCGATGATCCGATGGCGCGTGAAGTGGAACTGGAAAGCCCGGTCACAGGCCGTACCAAGGGCCGTCACAATGCTGGCCGGAAGGTTCACCGCACGGTCGATGACGAGCCGAAGAAATCGCTCTTTGCCAAGCCTTCGCTCGAGAATATGGGGCCGGGCACGGATATGGCCAAACCGTTGTTCCGCAAGAACACGCTGGATGAAATGACCGTTAAGCGCACGGAAAAGCCAGCGGGTGCGGATGATGCGATCATCCGTCGTGAACGCGCTGGTGTCGGCTCTTATGAAGACCCGGCAGAAACTGCCCGCAAAAAGCGCCGCCCCGGCAAGACTGGCCGACCGGGGCGATAAAATGACTGAGCTTGAGGGCTGTTTACCAGCCTTCAAGCACGATCTTGCCTTTGGCCTTGCCGCTTTCCAGCACCCCATGCGCTGCTTTAAGATTAGCAGCATTGATTGGCGACAAAACTTCCGTCACCGTCGTTTTGATTTTACCTGCATCAATCAGCCGTGCGACCTCATTCAGAAGTTTGCCCTGTTCATTCATATCCGCCGTTTCAAAAACCGGACGTGTAAACATCATCTCCCAATGGATTGAGACCGACTTGCGTTTCAACGGCGCAACATCAAAAGTATCGAAATCGTCAATCAAGCCAAACCGCCCCTGTGGCGCGATCAATGACACAATCTCATTGAAGTGATCCATCGTCTGCGTGGTGGAGAAAACAAAAGCCGGCGCACCAATCCCCAAAGCCTCGACCTGTTGCGCGAGAGGCTTGCTATGGTCAATGACATGATGTGCGCCGAGTTTTTTCACCCAATCCTGTGTTTCAGGACGTGAGGCTGTGACAATCACCGTCAAATCTGTCAAAGCGCGGATAAGCTGAATGGCTATTGAGCCAACACCGCCTGCTCCGCCAATAATAAGAACGGCATTGGCAGCACCGGGCACTGGCTTACGAATGTCGAGCCTGTCAAAAAGCATTTCCCACGCGGTAATGGATGTCAGCGGCAACCCAGCAGCCTGACTGTTGGAAATCGACGCAGGCGGCGTTCCCGCAATACGTTCATCGACCAGACCAAACTCGCTATTCGCGCCCTGTCGAATATACGAGCCCGCATACCAGACTTTATCGCCAATCTTAAAATTCTCTACCGCTTCACCGGTTTCAACCACGGTCCCAACCGCATCCCAGCCCAGCACTTTCCACTGGCCTGGCTCTGCCGAAACTCCTTTGCGGATTTTATAATCAACCGGATTAACCGCAATGGCTTCGACCTGCACCAACAGATCGCGGCCTTTTGCAACAGGCTTCTCCAGTTCGACATCCAGTAGTGAATCTGCACGATCCAGTTTGCCGGCGGTTTGATAGGCAACAGCTTTCATAGTCTTTGCTCCATTTGCTATGGAACAAATATTAGACTACGATCAGAAAATGAAAATACGCACAAAAATCGCACATAGTGCCGTTTTTTGTACTTAGTATATATAGGATACTTAATAACCAAGGTTAAGCATTCCCGTTTTGATTGCAGCCCCGGCTGCTCCGTTGAGGCAGCGATCGGTCTCATCGACGGCAAATGGAAAAGTGTTGTGCTATTTCATCTGCTGGATGGAACGCTGCGGTTTAATGAATTGCGACGCCAGATACCGGGCGTGACGCAACGTATGCTGACAAATCAGCTGCGCGAGCTTGAAGAGGACGGACTGATTGATCGCAAGGTTTATGCACAGGTTCCGCCAAAGGTGGAATATAGTCTGTCGCCGCTGGGGCGCAGCATAGAGCCTATTCTGCTTGCTTTGAAAGATTGGGGAGACACCAATATCGACCGCTTCGGCAAGCAACAGCCTGCTAAAACCGCCGTCTAGAAGGAGCGGCCGTTAAAGGCCGCTCCTTCTATTGCTTAGTTTACTTATCTGCACTGCCCGCCATTCGTAATGCGGTAGCCGGCGCGTTCAGCTTCACAGCGGTTGGAGAATGTCTGTGTAGCGTTCCCTCTTCTTGCGCAGACCGGCATAAATTCGCGCGTGCAAGCACCAGCGCCCGGACGACCTGGTCTGTTACCCTGATGCGGCGGACGCCCCGGACGGTCACCTCCCCAGCCGGAACCCGGACCTGTAATAGGTCTTGAACTGCACTGGCCGTTTCCAACAATCCGATAACCATCAGCACGCGCTTGGCATGCATTGCCGAAAGTCTTGCGCGACGAACCGCGCTCGCCACAAACCGGCGCATAAATCATCGGACACATTTGCGGCTGCGATGGGCCCGGCCTGACTGGTGGCCGATAATCCGGCCCACCTTCTGCCACGCAACCCGCCAAAAACATGACACCCGCCAACACGCTCAAACGACTGATCTTATTTAGCAGCATGGCTCTCTCCCTCTTCATTTATTGCTAAATGGCACAGCAGACAGGAAGAGCAAGGATATATCAGCGGATATTCCATTTTCATCCATGAACCATATCGACATGTCAAAAACTTGCTTTACTCTGCACTCAAGGATTTTGGGGTTTACGAGCGGAAAAACTGCATGACGCATTCGCATCTGGCTATCGCAGTGATTACGCTTTTTCAGCTTTTTTGCTGGCCAGACGCAATTAAATCCGCATTCGCTCAAACCGAAGCTGCAGCGGAAGTCTACGGTCCGCCGATGCCGCCGAAAAAAGCGGAGCCCACTGTCACGCGCATCTGCGAACTCATTGAAGAAAGCGCAGAAAAACGCGGCATTCCAAAAGATTTTTTCGCGCGTCTTATCTGGAAAGAAAGCCGCTTTGATCATCGCGCCGTCAGTCCGGTTGGTGCGCAGGGCATTGCGCAGTTTATGCCCTATACGGCCAAAGAGCGCGGACTAGCCGACCCTTTCGATATCGAACAGGCAATTCCAGCCTCGGCAGGCTTTTTGAGCGAACTAAAAGGCGCTTTCGGAAACTGGGGCTTGGCAGCAGCAGCCTATAATGCGGGGCCGGGTCGTGTGGGCAACTGGATGCGTTCAGGTGGCTTTCTGCCGCTCGAAACCGAAGACTATGTTCTGGACCTGACCGGCGCACCTGCCGATAATTTTGCAGCTGGTCAGGAGATCACCAATAGACCGCTTGATGCGAAGCTAAGCTTTAGCGAGGCCTGCAAACGCCTGCCCATCGTCCGCACAGCGACAATTCCAATGTCGCGGATCAAGCCAAAGCCATGGGGCATTCAGGTTGCAGGCAATTTCCGACGCAGCGCCGCAGTTAATCAATGGAACCGACTGCGCAAACAATTCAGCTCCGTGCTGGCCGGACACAACCCGGTGATCAGCCGTGTGCGCACGCCAATTGCACGCCGAGGCATCTATGCCGTGCGCATTGGGGCCGACAGTCGTGGCGAAGCGGATAACATCTGCACTAAACTGCGCGCAGCGGGCGGCGCATGCATAGTTTTGCGTAATAAATAAGCATTTGAGCATACTATACCGTAGTATGAAGCGATATATTGCCTTAAGCTTGTTCTTTTTTGGTATAAAATTAGCAATATTCTGGTAATTTTTATACAAAATAACAACGATACCGTTTCAAAGATAACCAATCTCATATTTGGTGAAAAATTTGCTTGCCAAACCACGCATCTTAGATCAGTCTTCATGTGTCCGGGCAATTTGAGTACAACGGAAGACTGGAAGAACGGCGTGCCGGAACCGCTAGAAGTTCCGGGTTGGAGATTTAATCTCCGGCAATGATCGGTTCCTTTCCTAAGTCGATAACTGCCTGCATAACCCTCTGCCGGGTGTGTGGTGCGTTCGGCAGAAGTTGTAATTCCACCGTCTCTAATAAAGCGGTGGCGCCAAGGAAAAGGAACGGATCCCATGGCACAGACCGGACAGGTCAAATTCTTCAACTCCGAAAAAGGTTTCGGATTTATCAAGCCTGATGATGGTGGCGCAGACATCTTCGTGCATATCTCTGCTGTACAGGCTTCAGGTCTGGCAGGACTTGCTGACAACCAGAAGGTTTCTTACGAAACTGAACCGGATCGTCGCGGTAAGGGTCCTAAGGCCGTAAATATTTCGGTCACTGACTAAAACCGATATTTTACTGATAAAGAATTTGATCCCCGGCTAACGCCGGGGTTTTTTATTGTACGCAACCCGATTTTCTCCAGCTTTAATAAGCGGAAAGCCCGGCTAAAGCTCGTTATCGCAAGTCAGATTAAAGCGCGAATTATTACCGGCGCTGCTTTTAATTTACCGGGTTATAGCGCTTTCCAAGGTGCCTTCACCATTGTTCAGCCTCCATTCATCTCCAAACTATTAACTTGTTATTCATGATTGAAGCAGTGTGCCGATCCGGCCCTGCACATCAAAGAGATTGAAGTTGTGCTTCTGAAGGAGCGGACAATGAAAAAGTTACTTAAAACAGCTATTCTGGCAGTTGCCTCTATAGCAGCAGTCTCAGCACCGCTCGCATCTGCTTCGGCAGACTCATGGGGTCGTGGCGGTTGGGAGCGTCGCGGATGGGATGGTCGCGGTTACAATCGTGGTGGATGGGACCGTGGCGGCTGGGATCGCCGCCCCTATCGTCATCGTGACCGTGGCGGCGATGCACTCGCAGCTGGCGTCATCGGCCTTGCAGCTGGCGCACTCATCGGCAGCGCGCTGAGCCAGCCGCAGCCAACCTATGTGCAGCCAGCACCAGTTTACGCACCACCGCCACCACCACCGGCCTATTATCCAGCGCCGCCAGCACGCAGCGTGCAGTATCGTGCAGGTTATGAGCCATGGAGCCGTGGCTGGTACCAGTATTGCTCCAACCGGTACCGCTCGTTCAATGCAAACACCGGAACCTATCGCGGCTATGATGGCCGGGATCATTTCTGTTCCGCGAACTAATCGGATAAACGAAACAAAAAAGCCGCCTCAAAAGGCGGCTTTTTTAATACCTGAAGCAGATCAGGCATATCCAATATCATTCAGGAACGGATTGTTACGGCGCTCTTCGCCAAACCGACCACCCGGGCCATGACCGCACAGAAAGCCAATATCGTCGCCAAGCGGCAAAAGCTTTTCTTTGATCGAATGAATAAGTGACGCATGATCGCCACCCGGCAAGTCAGTACGTCCGACTGATCCATTGAACAAAACATCGCCAACAATCGCAAAATGCGCTTCTGGATTATAAAAGACGACATGACCCGGCGCATGCCCCGGACAATGCAGAACGTCAAACACATGGCCTGCCACGGTGACTTTATCACCTTCATCCAACCAGCGATCTGGCGTGATGTTCCGCACGCCCTCGGTCAGGCCGTATTTCAGGCCAGTTGTCACCAGATTATCGAGCAAGAACGCGTCGTCTTTATGCGGACCGATAACATCCACACCAAGCTCATCTCTCAATTCTGATGCGCCACCCGCATGATCAATATGGCCATGCGTAATCCAGATCGCTTCGACTTTGACATCCTGCGATGCGATGGCTTCTTTGATGCGCTCAAGATCGCCGCCCGGATCAATCACGACGCCTTTTTTGGTATCACCGTCGAAAAGGATCGTGCAGTTCTGCTGAAATGGCGTCACCGGAACGATGATTGCCTGCAATTGTCCCATCAAAAACTCCATTCAGTCAGTATGTTCAAAAATTACCGTCGCTCATGAGATAATGCAGCAGATCACGCTTTCAAAGGCATAAAATAAAACGGGCGACCAAAGCCGCCCGTTTCCCCTCTCGCAGGAAATCAATCGGTTGTTGTCCCCACAACCGCGTTATTCAGTCAGGCTTTGCTTGCCAGCGAGTTTTTGATCAGACCGACGATTGCTGTGAGAACGAGACCGCCCACACCACCACCCGCTACCTGACCAATCACACCATTAAGAACAGAATCCAGACCGCCGCCGGATAACATCGGCAGAAGCTGGCCAAGAATAACACCACCAATACCACCGACGACTGTATTGCCAGCAGTACCGAGGCTCAGGTTTTTAACGGCGCCAGCAATATTGCCACCGACCGCACCCGAAACAAGCTGAAGAATGATAGGCAGTAGAGATTCCATAATCGTCACCCCATCTGAGTTAAATGCCGGAATAACGCGAGTCCGACTGGCAGAATCTTGAACTGAAACTTGACAATGTCAAACAATAAGCATCCAAATAACAAAAAAGCGGCCCTAAAAGCCGCTTTTTCTGTTTAAAACAATGTTATTCTGCCGCTATTCGCTTTGGCTGAACTTCATTTACATAGTCCTGCATAAGCAAGCTCGTAATTTCACCGGGCGTAAAGTGATATTTTCCAATTTCGGAAACCGGCGTCACTTCCGCAGCCGTACCACATAGGAAGCATTCGCTGAAATCTGCCAGTTCTTCTGGCATAATGATGCGCTCAACAACTTCGAGACCACGACGCTTGGCAAGATCAATGATCGTGCGGCGCGTAATACCATCGAGGAAGCAATCAGGCTTCGGCGTATGCAAAGCGCCGTCTTTCACGAAAAAGACATTGGCACCTGTAGCTTCTGCCACCTGACCGCGCCAGTCGAGCATAAGTGCATCCGCATAGCCCTTGGCTTCGGCTGCATGCTTGGAAATGGTGCAGATCATATAAAGACCGGCAGCCTTCGAGCGCGAAGGCGCTGTGCGCGGGTCCGGGCGGCAATATTCTGCGATATCGAGGCGAATGCCCTTCATCTTTTCTTCAGGCGAGAAATAACTTGGCCACTGCCAGATCGCAATTGCCAGATGAATGCGATTGTTCTGTGCGGAAACGCCGAGCGACTCCGAACCGCGCCATGCAATCGGGCGCACATAAGCATCTTCAAACCCCTGCTTTTTCAGCAGTTCACGGCAGGCATTGTCGATTTCTTCAACGCTGTAAGGAATCTCAAAGCCAAGAATTCGGGCCGATTCATGCAGACGCTCAGTGTGCTCGGTCAGCTTGAAAATCTCGCCGCCATAAGCGCGCTCACCTTCAAACACTGCACTCGCATAATGCAGACCATGGGTCAGCACATGCACCTTTGCATCCTTCCAGGCGACAAATTCGCCGTCCTGCCAGATAAATCCGTCGCGTTGATCGAATGGAATCGCAGCCATTTTAGCATCCTCAAAGTTGGGCTTTGTTTTCCTGTCAGCCCGTTTGGCCCGATTGGGCCTTTCCCTAGTCAAATTCAGTCAGTTAAATCGATTAACTGGCAAGCAAGATGTGTTTTTCTTCAAATAGACTGGTATTTTACGACCAGATACACTGCTTTCAACGCAATCAATTGTGCTGAAATCAGCCAGATAAAGCATGTAAAACAAAGATATTTCCGGTAATTACGGAAAATAACGCTCGCTATTATGCATTACCGTCCTTATTGGACAGTATGTCACAGCAAACTGCGTAATTATCTCTCCTCCAACATGCCTCAGCGCAAACTTTATTCCAAAAAAACCGGCCTGCACTTACCAAAAATTATCTTGGCGATTGAGTTATGTCAACAATGCTGACATATTTATCGCAACAGGATGGAGCCTAGATGTGAATTCGACCAACGACGTGAACTATATCAGCGATCCTCTGACGTGTCGGGAGGCTGACGATCTCAACGTCATTGAACTGCTGTTCTTCTCTTATCGCGATTTCACTGCCGATCCGGACTTGATCCTTGAAAAGATCGGATTTGGCCGCGCCCATCACCGTGTGCTGTATTTTATCAATCGTAAGCCGGGCATGACGGTTGCAGAGCTTCTGGATGTTCTGCGTATTACCAAACAAAGCCTGTCACGCGTTCTCAAGCAACTCATCGATACAGGCCATGTCGTTCAGGAAACAGGCCTCGATGATCGCCGTCATCGTAAACTTTATCCAACGAAAAGTGGCCGACAGCTTGCTCTCTCTATCACTCTGCCACAGTCGCGCCGTATCGCGCGGGCATTGGAGGGAAGTCAGCCTGACGACCGGAAAGTAATTGAGCGCTTTCTTTACAACATGGTCAATCCTGAACGGCGTGTTCAGATCGATGACTTTGCAGCAGCCGAAGCAGCTGTGGAAACGCTCACATAGACGCGCCACTTTCCTGTCGTTAAGATGTAGCATGTCGGCATATTCTGTCAGGAAAACCAAAACTGGTTCACCTGATAAAGAGTTGCTTGGAATTATTGCCACGCCCACACGATTAAACGCGTAGGGAGACGTGGAACAGGATGGGATCTAACGACGCCATGGCTCTAGAAGAAAAGAACCTTTCAGACGACGCGCCTCATCTTCTTGTTGTCGATGATGACACCCGTATTCGTAGCCTTCTGTCGCAATATCTGACGACAAGCGGCTTCCGGGTCACCATGGCAGCCAGCGCAGCTGAAGCGCGCCGCAAGCTCGAAGGCATCGATTTCGATCTGCTGATTCTTGATGTGATGATGCCGGGAGAAACCGGCGTCTCGCTGACCCGTTCGCTGCGTGAACAGAAAAGCGTGCCAATCCTGATGCTGACTGCGCTGTCTGAAACCGACAGCCGCATTGATGGCCTGTCCGCAGGTGCGGATGACTATCTGCCAAAGCCATTTGATCCACGCGAACTGATCCTGCGCATCAATAATATTCTGCGTCGCGGCGCAGCTCCAGCGCAACCAAAGATCGAGCAGATCGTTTTTGGTCCATACACGTTCTTCATACCGCGTCGCGAATTGAAGAAGGGCAGCGAGACAATCAAGCTGACCGATCGCGAACAGGACATCATGGCGATTTTCGCTGAACGCGCTGGCGATACTATTCCACGCCATGAACTGACGGGAACAGATGGGGATGTCGGTGAACGTACCATTGACGTTCAGATTAACCGTCTGCGTCGTAAGATTGAGCAAGATCCGGCAAACCCGGTCTGGCTGCAAACCGTTCGCGGCATCGGCTACAAACTGAGTATTGAATAGAGCGGAGCGTCGCAAATTTCAGAGCGTGACCGAAAACATAAATTAGCAGAAGCGTCTGGAGTATTCTGAGACGATGACGTCCCTCTGGAAAACCCTTTCGCGTTGGTTTGCGCGCCGTATGCCCAAAGGGCTGTATGCGCGCTCGCTCATCATCATCATCGCACCGATGGTGTTGCTTCAGGCGATCATTGCCTATGTGTTCATGGAACGTCATTGGCAAATGGTAACGGAGCGGCTCTCAACAGCTGTTGTGCGCGATATTTCTGCGATCATCGACACGCTGGAAACCTATCCGCAGGAACCCGGCTACGACAATCTCATCCGTATTTCGCAGCAGCGTCTGGGGCTTAATATCTCGATCCTGCCTCCGGACCCGCTGCCGCCGCCGGGGCCGAAGCCTTTCTTCGCCATTCTCGATTACTTCCTAAGCGAAGAAATCACCCGCCAGATCAATAGACCTTTCTGGGTAGATACCGTTGGCGATTCTGACCTGATCGAAATCCGCATCAAGCTTGAAGACAAGGTGCTGCGCGTCTTTGCTCGCCGCAGTCAGGCCTATGCATCCAATACCGGCATCTTCCTGACATGGATGATCGGCACCGCTCTTGTATTGCTAATTATCTCTATCGCTTTCCTGCGTAATCAAATCAAACCCATCCAGCAGCTTTCACAAGCAGCAGAGAGCTTTGGTAAGGGACGCCCCATGCCGGACGGTTTCCGACCGCATGGCGCGGAAGAAGTTCGCCGCGCAGGTATAGCCTTCATTCAAATGCGCTCACGCATTGAACGGCAGATCGAACAGCGCACCGCCATGCTTTCAGGCGTCAGCCACGATCTGCGAACCATTTTGACGCGCTTTAAACTGCAATTAGCGCTTACGGGCAATGCCATTGATACCGAGCCACTAAATCAGGACATTGCCGACATGCAGACCATGCTCGAAGGCTATCTGGCCTTTGCGCGTGGTGAAGGATCGGAAGAAGCAGCGACTTATGACGTCCGTCTGCTCTGTGATAAGCTTGCCAATGAAGCACGGCTGCGCGAGCGCGGTTTCCAGTATTCGATTGAGGGCGACAGCGAAGTCAATGTGCGTCCCAACGCGTTTTCGCGCCTTGTCAGTAATCTGGTCTCAAACGCTTTCCGTCACGCGCAGAATGTTGAGCTCGCTGTCACGCATGACGATGGCTGGCTGAAAATCGTCGTGGATGATGATGGGCCGGGCATACCCGAAGATCGCCGCGAAGACGTGTTCAAACCCTTTGTGCGCCTTGATGAAGCACGCACGCAGGATTCAGGCGGAACAGGCGGGCTTGGCCTGGCCATCGCACGCGACATTGCCAGAAGCCATGGCGGCGACATTGAACTGGAAAATGCTCCCAAGGGTGGCTTGAGAGCGATTATTCGTATTCCTGCCTAGCGCATCCCGAAAAGTGGGGACCGATTTTCGGATAAGATGCGCGGCAAAAAGTGTTAAACCTTGTTTAGCGCCTGTGCCGCAACATAACCCAGTGCTGTTGCTGCAAAACATGCAGCAAGCGAAATACCAACATTCAGCAAAGCACGTCCCGGCATCCCCGAACGCAGCAAATCAACGGTTTGCATACTGAATGAGGAAAAGGTGGTGAAGCCACCACAAACGCCGACGAGGAAAGCAACACGCCAGATTTCTGGCAGTTCAAAGCGGCTAGAAGCAATCGTCATTGCACCGAAAAACGCGATGGCAAAAGAGCCAATGATATTGACGACAATGGTGCTCCAAGGCAGATCGCGGCTGATCGGTGCCAACCACAGCGAAAACCAATAGCGCAACACGCTTCCAAGCGCACCGCCAATAGCGACAACAATCGTTCCCTGCATCTGCATATTCCAATGATGTTAAGTGCGTTGAGACTGCACCTAAAAGATCAGAATAATTTGACGCCGTCTTGAACTTTTTTATCGATTGCAGCGAGAACGACCTCGCCATTTTCATCGGGGAAGCCAAGTGTGAGCACTTCGGACATAAATGGCCCAATCTGACGCGGCGGAAAATTGACTACAGCCATGATTTGCCGACCGATCAGGTCCTCCGGCTGATAGTGCTTGGTAATTTGCGCAGACGACTTCTTAATACCGATCTTGTCACCAAAATCGATCTTCAGCTTGAAAGCTGGCTTGCGCGCTTCGGGAAATGGCACCGCTTCAACGATTGTTCCAGTGCGAATATCGACCTGCTCGAAATCGGCCCAGGTAATCGTTTCAGTTGCACTCATATCCAATCTCCCCACTCAGAAAAATCCCGGCAATTGAGCCGGGATCATAATTCATCATGCGCGTCCGACGGTTTCGAACAGAACGCTTTCCAGCGATTCACGCGCACTTACACCAGACCAGACGACAAACTGAAACGCCTGAAAATAGGTTTCGCATGCTTCCAGTGCCGCAGAAAGCAGCACTTCAACCTGACGGCTTGTCGGTTCAGCACCACCAGCAAGCAGAAGCGACTGACGATACATAATCGCACCTTCCTGCTGCCAGAGATCGAAATGGCCCATCAGAAGCTTTTCATTGATGAGCGACAGCAACCGCATCACTTCATTGACGCGAGGTTCAGCAACCTTGATGTCAAAGGCACAGGCCAGATGCAGCGCTTCAAAGTCCTCCATCCAGGAGAAAGAGATATGATAGTCAGTCCAGTTACCCGCTACCGAAATTGCAATTTCGTCGTCGCCAGTCCGCTCGAACGTCCAGTCGTTTGAATTCGCAACATGCTCTATCACATCCACCGGATGCGCGTCGCGTGCAAATTCAAGCTCAAGAAGGCTCATGTCCGTTTCCTGTTCTGCGAAGCGCCTCGAAAGGCACTTCCAAATTCCCGGCGCGCAAGTCACTGCTCGCCCGCGCCTCGCCCCGCACAAGACCAAGTGCAGAAAAAAGACACGAATTGATCGGTCGAGGAATCGACATGCTTTAAAAACATGCAACGCCTCAATGGCACACGCACATACGCAACTGATACTGGAAAGCAGCCTGAAGACGCGAAAACTAAAACTACAGCCCCTCGCCGCTGCCTACATGACCACATTACGAATCATGTAGTGTTTTCAGTCTATTGATGCTGAATCTGAACGCCAGCCCCTTTTGTCGAAAGAGGCATTAAAGCATGTGGAAATATGAGAAGGACAGGTCGGAACCCCTGCCTTAAGCGACTCTAAGACAAGGGTTTTTGGCACTTACGGCCTGTTAATAAAAAATTATGAATTATCTTTGGATTTCGCTGCTGCAGCAGAGGTTTTTGCCGTTTTTGCAGTCGAATCAACTTCAAATTTAGCAAGACGCGCTTCAAGTGCTTCGATTTTGACAAGCAAAGCGGCGTTTTCGGCGCGTGCTTTAATCGCCATTTCACGCACTGCTTCGAAGTCTTCGCGCTGCACAACATCAAGTGTGTTGAGCACGCGTTCGCTCTGCGAGCGCAAAGCAGTCTCGACTTCGCGGCGCACACCTTGCGCAGCGCCTGCCGCATCCGTCACAAGCTTTGCGAGTTCATCGAGAACCCGGTTCGATCCGCTGGTCATAGCTTTATTCCCTATTTCGATACGGTCTTGTTGAAAACCTCAATTTGAAATAGGGCCGTCTCGGTTCTGATGCAAGTGAAGCTGTATAAACGTGATGACTTGACCACTCAGATATCGTCGCGCATGGTCCGCCGGAAAATGGAGTTATTGAATTATGGAGACTTTGCAGTCTGCCTCTGGCCTCGCCTTTCCGAATATCGATCCGATAATCTTTTCGATCGGCCCGTTTGCCGTGCACTGGTATGGGCTAGGCTATGTCATCGGCATCATGTTCGCGTGGTGGTATGGCAAGAAGCTGCTTCGTAACCATCGCCTGTGGGCCAACAACCAGCCGCCGATGAAGCCAGAAGCGCTGGATGACTTTGTCATTTGGGCAGCGCTGGGCGTGGTCATCGGTGGACGCCTTGGCTATGTGCTGTTCTACAATCCCGCTTATTACTTCTCCAATCCGCTGGCCATTCCAGCTGTGTGGGACGGCGGTATGTCGTTCCACGGCGGCATCTTAGGCACCACGATTGCAATGATCTGGTTTGCGCGCTCACGCGGGATCAAGGTCTGGAGCATGTTCGATGTCGTGGCCGCTGGCGTACCTGTTGGCCTTGGCGTCGTGCGCGTGGCGAACTTCATCAATGACGAACTCTGGGGCCGTGTCAGCGACGTGGCATGGGCAGTGCGTTTTCCAAATGGTGGCGGTCTGCCACGTCACCCAAGCCAGCTCTATGAAGCATTCCTTGAAGGCTTAGTTCTGTTCTTTATTCTGTTCCTGCTCGTATGGGTCGGCAAGAAGCTGAAAGCGCCGGGCTTTATCGCAGGCACATTTGTTCTGGGCTATGGTCTCAGCCGTATCATTGTCGAGTTCTTCCGCGAACCCGATGCGCAGCTTGGTTATCTATTCGGTGGATGGCTTACCATGGGCATGATCCTGTCGCTGCCAATGGTGCTCATCGGTCTTTGGGCCATGTGGCGCGCCAACAGAGCCGCAGCAAAACATGCCTGAGGCAACACTGAAAGACCGGCTGAAACGGCTGATCGGCACCACAGGGCCGATCAGCGTGGCCGACTATATGGCGGCCTGCCTTGGCGACCGGGAACAGGGCTATTACACGACGCGCGAACCCTTCGGGCGCGATGGTGATTTCATCACGGCCCCGGAAGTCAGCCAGATGTTCGGCGAACTTATCGGCATCTGGTGCGTCGGCGTGTGGGATGCTCTCGGACGCCCAACCGATGCAGTCCTCTGCGAAATTGGTCCCGGCCGCGGTACATTGATGAGCGACATGCTGCGCACGATTACAAAGCTTGCGCCACAAATGGCAGCGTCTCTTCGTGTTGCCATGGTCGAAACCAGTCCGCGTCTTATCGAAAAGCAGAAAGAGAAGCTCGCGCCTCTTAATGCTGCCATCGAATGGTTCGAGCGCTTCGCGGATGTTCCAAACGGCCCGCTTATCCTCGTTTCTAACGAACTGTTTGACGCAATTCCATTCCGGCAGTTTGTGAAAGCCAATGGTCGCTTTGTCGAACGGCTGATCGCACTCAACGAACAAGACGAGTTTCAGTTCGTCAGCGGCGCTGCTGGCATTGACGCAGCACTCCTGCCCACAGGACATCAAACAGCACCCGAAGGCGCCATTTTTGAAGCAGCTCCCGCGCGCACCGCGCTGATGCAGGAGATTGCACAACGCATTGCTGCAACACGTGGTGCAGCGCTCTCCATCGATTACGGCCATCTGCAATCGGGCTTTGGCGACACGCTGCAAGCCATGCTGAAACATACCTATGATGACGTCTTCGCGCACCCCGGTGAGGCAGACCTGACCAGCCATGTTGATTTCGACATGCTGGAAAAAACTGCACGCAATTGCGGCTGCAAAACCGCAACCATGACGCAAGGCGATTTTCTGCTCGCCATGGGCCTCGTCGACCGCGCCGGTCGCTTGGGCGCAGGACGCGATGCTGCCTTTCAAGATAAAATCCGCAATGATGTCGAGCGACTGGCTTCTCCCGACCAGATGGGAACTCTGTTCAAAGTGCTAGCCATCAGCGATCCAAAGACGCCCATCTTTCCATTCGATGAGTCCTGACAAAGGCCACCGTCAAAAAGCTGCGATTGACAAGCCAACCAGCCTCCCCCACCATCCAGCCGTTTTGAAAAGAGAAAACCCATGACCGATAAGCCGCAACCGCTTCGCTCCCCCCTGCTGGATGGCCCTGCCGGAACAAACGGCAAGCGCATTGCGCATGGGTTTTTCACACGCAAAGGCGGCGTGTCAGATGGCATTTATGCAGGTTTGAATGTCGGCAGCGGCTCCAATGACGTGCCGGAACTGGTCACAGAGAATCGTCGGCGCGTTGCTGAAACGCTGGGTGTTGCATCTGACCACCTGATGACAGTGCATCAGGTTCACTCGCCTGATGTGATCTATGTCACCGAGCCATTAGGCACTCCACGTCCAAAGGCCGATGCCATGGTGACGAATATTCCGGGCATTGCAATTGGTGCTTTGTCGGCTGACTGCGGCCCGGTTCTGTTTGCCGATCATGAAGCAGGTGTTATCGGTTCCGCCCATGCCGGTTGGCGCGGCGCTTTCACCGGCGTTCTCGAAAACACCATTGAAGCGATGATTGAACTTGGCGCAAAGCGTGAGAACATCATTGCTGTGCTTGGGCCGACAATCGGCCCTGATAATTATGAAGTCGGACCGGAATTCTATGCAGAATTCACCGGTAAAGACGCATCTTTTGCCAAGTATTTTCAGCCTTCCGACAAGGAAGATCACAAGCTTTTCGATCTCTGGACCTTCATCACCGACCGCCTGACTGCCGCAGGCGTGAAGGCAGATGCGCTGCTTCAGTGTACCTATGCCGATGAAGACCAGTTTTATTCCTACCGGCGCACAACGCATCGCTCTGAGCCGGATTATGGTCGCCAGATTGCGGCAATCGCCATCATCAACGATTAGGAGATCTGTATGGCCCTTCACTTCGAGCCGGAAGAATTTGCCGCACGTCGCGACCGCCTGATCCTGAAGATGGAGGAAGAAAAGCTGGATGCAATCCTGCTGTTTGCACAGGAAAGCATGTACTGGCTCACAGGCTACGACACATTCGGCTTTTGCTTCTTCCAGTGTCTCGTGGTTAAGGCCGATGGCTCCACCGTTTTGATGACGCGCTCTGCCGATCTGAGACAAGCGCGTCACACATCGAACATCGAGAATATCGTAGTATGGACGGATCGCGACAACGCAAACCCGGCAATTGATCTGCGCAATATTCTCACCGAGCTTGATCTGCTCGGCACGCGCATCGGTATTGAATATCAGACACATGGCCTGACGGGCGCCAATGCCCGCAAGCTCGACGAACAGTTGCAGAGTTTCGCCAAGCTTTACGACGCATCCGGCATGGTGGACCGGCTACGTCTCTTAAAAAGCCCGGCTGAAATCGCCCTCGTCAAACGCGCAGCAGAACTGAGCGATGACGCACTGGATGCAGCCTTAAAACTTACCAAAGCTGGCGCCAGCGAAGCCGATATTCTCGCTGCCATGATGAGCGCCAACTTTGCAGGCGATGGCGACTATCCAGCCAATGAATATATCATTGGCTCCGGCGCAGACGCTCTTCTGTGCCGTTATAAATCCGGACGTCGCACACTTTCCGCCAATGACCAGTTGACGCTCGAATGGTCCGGTGTTTTCCGCCACTACCATGCGCCGATGATGCGCACCGTCATTATCGGCGAGCCGAAGCCGGAACACCATCAACTCTATGGTGCAGCACGCGAAGCGCTGGAAGCCGTTGAACAGGCCATGACACCAGCCTCCACCTTTGGCGACGTGTTTGACGCGCATTCTCGCGTCATGGAAGCCCACGGCCTCACCCGCCATCGCCTGAATGCTTGTGGCTACTCGGTCGGTGCGCGCTTCACGCCATCATGGATGGACCCGCAAATGTTCTATTCCGGCAATCCTGAAAGCATCCAACCGGATATGACGCTGTTTGCCCATATGATCATCATGGATTCAGACACACAAGCCGCCATGACACTAGGCCAGACTTACCTGACGACGAATGGTGCATCCGTACCGCTTTCACGGCATTCGCTCGACCTGATTGTCAAGTGAGCCGGGATGAGCGATAAACTCCATTCATAGTGCAGGAGTGGTCTGCACTTTCTGGAGCATGAAGCTGAACATGAACAAGGCTCATATTTCAATATTGCTGTTGCTGACTGGATTTCTAACCGCGTGCAACAGCACGGAATCCGCATTGAACGTGCAGGGTTCCAATCAGCAACCCGCACAAACCACCCAAAATACAACGACGCCAACACCTGCCCAGCCAGCAGCGACGACGCCAGCACAGACAACAACGCCGACCACCCCACCGGCACGCACAGCGTCTCTCAAGCCAGGCAAGCTTTACATTGCTCCAATCATCGGCGCGCCGGTCAATGTCGTGACGCCTCTCACCCACCGCATTAATGACGATGCGCGCGCCAAAGGTGTTGAGCTTGCGGGCAATGGCGGAGCCGATGCGGCCTATGTCATGAAGGGCTACTTCTCGGTTCTCTCCGAAGACAACCAAACCACTATTCTCTATGTCTGGGACGTCATGGATGCCTCCGGCAATCGTCTCCATCGTATTCAGGGGCAGGAAAAAGTACCGGGTGCGGCAGCAGACTCATGGAGCGTTGTCCCTCCTTCTGCCATGCAATCCATCGCCGATAAGACCATGCAGGAATATTCGAGCTGGCTTGCGGCAAATCGCGCATGAAAAATCAGTTGTGCGGCAAAAGACTGAAATCTTTCGCTGAATCATGGGTGCAGTCCTGTGGGAAAGCACTGTGACGTGCCTTTTTACTGCAATTGTGACCTCACAGGACTTGCAATGACGGTGACTCTTTGCAATAGGCCGCTCATTCGAGAAAACCTTGAAAGCTGCGGCACTTGACACGTTGTGAAAAAGTACGCGGCTTTAAAGTTTTTAAAGGATGATACAGCGAAGTCGGACCTGTTTCCGTTTCGCTTGAAATCAGAGATCACGTCCGTTTCACGGACTTTTTGCGACAGAACGAAACTGCTCCGGCTTCAGAGGCAAAAAGAATGAAACTTTTCGCAGGCAATTCCAACCGGGTTCTTGCTGAATCCGTTGCTAAACATCTCGACATTCCGCTTGGCAAGGCCACTGTGCGCCGCTTCGCTGATCAGGAAATCTTCGTAGAGATTCAGGAAAACGTGCGCGGCGAAGACGTATTCGTTCTGCAATCGACCTCCTACCCAGCAAACGACAATCTGATGGAACTGCTGATCATGATCGACGCCTTCCGTCGTTCATCAGCACGCCGCATCACAGCCGTTCTGCCTTATTTCGGCTATGCCCGTCAGGATCGTAAGCCAGGCCCACGCACGCCAATCTCGGCAAAGCTGGTTGCTAACCTCATCACCGAAGCCGGTGCAAACCGCGTTCTAACACTCGACCTGCACGCAGGTCAGATTCAGGGCTTCTTCGATATTCCAACCGACAACCTCTATGCGGTTCCGGTTATCGCACGCGATGTTAAGGCCAACTACCCGACCGGCAATTGCATGGTTGTTTCGCCAGACGTCGGCGGTGTGGTTCGCGCCCGTTCGCTGGCAAAACGCATCGATGCACAGCTCGCAATCGTTGATAAGCGTCGTGAGCGTCCGGGTGAATCGGAAGTCATGAACGTTATCGGTGACGTGACCGGCAAAGATTGTCTGCTGTTCGACGACATCGTTGATTCCGGCGGTACGCTCTGCAACGCAGCCGAAGCTTTGCTTTCCAAGGGTGCGAAAAGCGTTACCGCTTACATCACCCACGGTGTTCTGTCGGGTGGCGCGGTTGCCCGTATCGCTTCGTCGAAGCTCAAGGAACTGGTCATCACCGACTCGATCCAGCCAACGACCGCGATCAACGATGCACCGAATATTCGCGTTCTGTCGATCTCCAGCCTGATTGGTGAAGCGATTGCGCGCACCGCGGCTGAAGAGTCGGTTTCAAGCCTGTTCGATTAATCTAATTAGAATGCCGAGACATGCCGCAAGCAGTAGCACCAGCGGCATGTTAAGCTTCAAAACGATAAGCAATAATGCCGCCGCGCCTGCAATCAGGACGGCGGCATTATCTATTGTGCTGACATCTGGCAGCGGCAGACTGAAAAAGCCGACCTGATGATCGACTACTTTGCCAAACAGCACATGCAGCGAAAACCAGAGCGCCAGATTGGCGATTACGCCAACAACCGCAGCCGTGATCCCGCCAAGCATAGCGGATAGCCAGCGCAATTGACGCAAGCGCTCCACAAACGGCGCGCCTGCCAGTATCCAGAGAAAGCACGGCACAAAGGTAAACCACAGCGCAATCAGCCCTCCGAATAAACCGCCCAACAGCGGCGGCAGGCCGGACAGATTGGCAGCGCCCACAAAGCCGACAAACACCAACACGAGGATCAGCGGCCCCGGCGTGGTTTCAGCAAGCCCTAGCCCCGTCAGCATCTCGCCGGGCTGCATCCAGCCAAAGTAATCCACCGCCTGCTGCGCGGTATAGGAAAGCGCTGCATAGGCTCCACCGAATGTCACGGCCGCAAGCTTTGAAAAAAATGCTGCTTCCGCTGTAAACACATGCTGCCCGCCAAAGATCAGATAAAGTGCAACGAGTGGCACAAGCCACAATCCGCCCCAGATCAGGGTTTGCAGCGAGAGTTCGCGAAATGCATTGGGCGCAGCATGCGCGACACTAATGCTCGCTGCTCCACCTCGCAGCAAATGGCGCAAACCACCTGCAAGCGCTGCAATTACCACGACAATTGGAAAAGGAAATTTCAGAAATGCAATCGCAACAAAAGCGGCAATTGCTACCGCATAGGAAAAGCCAGAAGCCAATGTGCGCTTGGCCATCCGGTAGAGTGCTTCGAACACAATCGCCAGCACAGCAGCTTTCAGGCCGAAAAGAAGTCCCGCAACAATATCAACATGGCCAAAGGCGACATAAAGTGCTGACAAAGCCAGCATAACCACAGCACCGGGCAGAACAAACAAAAGACCGGCCAGCAATCCGCCGCGCCAGCCTTTCACCACCCAGCCTGCATAGGTCGCGAGCTGCATGGCCTCCGGCCCCGGTAACAACATGCAGAAGTTCAGCGCATGGATCAGTCGCTCCTGATCCATCCAGCGCTTTTCATCGACCAAAACACGTTGCAACATGGCAATCTGCGCGGCAGGTCCACCGAATGACAAAAGCCCAACTTTGCCAAAAGTGATAAATAACTCTCTGAAATCAGGCTGCGGCTCTGTCGTCATTCTTGCTCTCTGTAAAATCCTCCCAGCAGTTGCCGAGGATCATTACAGGCTCATGACAGTTTGCACAGAACCGCTTTATTCAGCAGCGGTTGCCTCCTCCGCCTGATCATCGGGAGCATTTGGATCGCCAGGAGCCGTCTCGCATTGGAGATCAGGAAAGTTGACGATACGCAAACCTTTGAAATCATTGCGTACAACCAACAGACCACGCTCTTCGAAATAGGTCAGCAAGCGACGCGCACGGCTCAAAGAATGCGTACCATAGGCACGCGCAAGCGCCGCATCCGACGGGCAAATCGCGCCTGTCACCGCTGCCTGTGCGACAATCAGAAACACGCCTTGCACGTCATCTGTGAGGCTTTCGGAAAGAGCCAGCGCCTTCTGCCATGTCTCGCCAGTCGCTACATCGCTCTCAATGCTCGCTTGTGCAACGGCAAGACGACGACGGAAGGCTGGTAAAGCAAGCGGTTCACCCGGAACGCGGTGAATGCGGCAGCGCACAAGAAAATCCTGATAAAGCACCGCAACCGAACGGAAGGACGCTTCGGGATCATCAACGATCTCGCGCATCACCTTCTCAAGCAGGCTGTCACGCTCGGCTTCCACGATTCCGGGAAAAAGTGGCGCTTCAACCGGCTCCGCTTCCGGCTTGGGCTTTGCCACCTGTGCCAGAATTTCTGCCGTCGATGGCGGCGGAGGCGGCGGCGGTGTGCGACGTACAACCGTACGGATTTCTTCCGGCGCAGGCGTAAAAATCAGATCGCGCGCATCTTCCGGTGCATCTGGCAAAGGCATCAGCTTTGGCGACGACGAACGCGCAGAGGTTTCGACCTTGCCGATCTTGATTGGCAACGGACGGCGCGACAAAGCAGGTCCGAGCGCAATGAAATGACCGCGTTGCAAATCGCGGAACTGCTCAGCCTGCTTGCGTTCCATACCAAGAAGATCAGACGCACGCGCCATATCAATGTCAAGGAAGGTACGGCCCATCAGGAAGTTCGACGCTTCCGCAGCCACATTCTTGGCAAGCTTTGCAAGGCGCTGTGTGGCAATCACACCGGCAAGGCCACGCTTACGACCACGACACATGAGGTTTGTCATAGCACCGAGCGAGAGCTTGCGCGCTTCGTCAGACACTTCACCGGCAGCGGCAGGCGCAAAAAGCTGCGCTTCATCGACCACAACCAGCATCGGATACCAGTAATCGCGCTCGGCATCGAACAGACCACCAAGGAAAGCTGCGGCGGCACGCATCTGCTGCTCGACATCCAGACCTTCAAGGTTCAGCACAACCGATACACGATGTTGACGAATACGGCTTGCAATACGGGTGAGTTCGGCTTCCGAGCGGGCAGCATCGACAACCACATGGCCATGAAGATCAGCAAGCGTTACGAAATCGCCTTCCGGATCGATGATGCATTGCTGCACCCATTGCGCGCTCTGCTCGAGCAGGCGGCGCAAAAGATGCGACTTGCCGGACCCTGAATTGCCCTGCACCAGAAGACGGGTTGCGAGAAGCTCTTCAAGATCAAGCATGGCCTGCTTGCCACCACCAAGCGCCGCTGCCGAGGCAGAACCGCTTCCAGCAACAGAACCCATGTCGATACCGACCTGCATCTCGTTTCCTTTATTTTGTGAATCTTGCGACGACTCGGCAGATAACCTACGATCAGTCGGGCATCCGCTTAACATTTTTGACGCGACCAATGCCACCCGTTAAGACAAAAGCCCACAGAAGCTGTGGAACGGGTTGCATGAAAAGCCCCTTTGTTCTATAGCACCGCCATCCGCGTAGACACCCTTGGAGGCAACGCGGAATGGATCGGTCCGGTCTTTCACCTTGTGGAAGGCGTTACGGGCTGTTTCATGTCGTTTGCTGAATCAAATCAAAAACGACACTCCAGTAACTTTGAAAGGTAATGCCATGAGCGATACTTACGTGCTCAAGGCCGATCTGCGCAGCCGGGTTGGTAAGGGGTCCTCCCGCGAACTTCGCCGCAACGGCCTAATTCCTGCAGTCATCTATGGCGACAAGCAGGAGCCAATCTCGATTGCTGTTTCCTATAAGGAAATCTTCTACAAGATTCACGGCGGCGGCTTCAAAACCACTGTTGCTACGATCGAAGTAGACGGCAAGAAGATTCAGGTTCTCCCTAAGGACTACCAGCTGGATCCAGTTCGTGACTTCCCACAGCATGTTGACTTCCTCCGCGTTTCCGCGAAGTCGGTTGTCCATGTCAACGTTCCTGTTCACTTCAAGAACGAAGAAGCAGCACCGGGCATCAAGCGCGGCGGCGTTCTGAACATCGTTCGTCACGACGTTGAACTGATCGTTCCAGCAAACGCAATTCCAGAAGCTCTGGAATTCGACCTGACCGGTCTCGAAATCGGCGACTCGGTTCACATTTCGGCTATCAAGCTGCCGAAGGGTGCAACTGCTGCCATTCAGGACCGCGACTTCACGATTGCTACCATTGCTGCACCTGCCGGCCTCAAGTCGGAAGAAAATGCAGAAGGCGAAGCAACGGACGGCGAATAATCGCTTTCCGCATAAGAGGGTCAGAAAACCATGCTGCTCATCGCAGGACTTGGCAATCCCGGCCCTCAATATGCGCGTAACCGACACAATATCGGTTTTATGGCGGTGGATGAAATATTCCGCCGCCATAGATTTTCCAACTGGCAGAAGAAGTTCAAAGCCGAAATCGCCGATGGCGTGATTGACGGCGAAAAAGTGCTTCTCATCAAGCCAATGACCTTCATGAACCTCTCCGGCCAGTCGATTGGCGAAGCGATGCGCTTCTACAAGCTGACCTCTGCTGATCTCGTAGTGATTTACGACGAGCTTGATCTTGCGCCTGCAAAGCTGCGCATCAAGACAGGCGGCGGTTCTGGCGGCCATAACGGTATCAAATCCATCGACGCCCATGTGCAGACGTTCGACGGTGGCAAAGACTATCGCCGCATGCGTCTTGGCATCGGGCATCCCGGCGCGAAGGAACTGGTGCACAATTACGTCCTTGGCGACTTAGCTAAGGTCGATAGTGAATGGCTGGATAAGTTGTTCGGCGCCATTTCCGACAACATCAGCTTACTCGCTAAAAAAGAAGACAACAGCTTCATGAATCGTGTGGCAGTTGCCATGGGCGACGGCAATCAGCGTCCCAGTGGATTCAAGGCTGATCCTGCACAGGCAGCAAAAGCGCCGCCAAAGGCACAGAGCCATATTCGGCAGGCGCGTCAGAACGCTGCCAAGCCAAATATTCCGGCAAGTGGTCCAATGGCTGAAATGCTGAAAAAGCTGCTTGGCAAGAAGGACTAGACCATGAGCGAAGTCGTTTACATGTTCGCCATGAGTCTTGATGGCTTCATTGCCAATGATGATGGCAGTTTTGACTGGCTTGAACAGTTTCCTCCGGATGACGGTTTCGGCTTTGAAGAGTTTATGGGCGGCATCACTGGGATAATCATGGGGCGCGAGACATTTGACGTTGTCCGCTCGGTGCCGGAATGGCCATATGGCTCACTGCCAGTCGTGGTTGCAACGCATCAGAAATTCGACAGCCTCCCAGCAAATACCACGACAATGGCTGGCACACCGGATGAACTGCTTGCGGTGTTAAAAGCCATGGGAGCGGATGGCCGCATATGGCTCATGGGCGGCGGCGATCTGGCGCGGCAATTTCTCGATGCCGGACTGCTTGACATCATCGATATAGGAACTATTCCGGTCATACTGGGAAGCGGCAAACCGGCTTTCAAAAAATCATCACGCCACTGGCTGGACCTGCAATCCGCCAAGGCGCTTCATAATGGCGCCGTGCGCTCAATTTACCGCGTCAAGCGATAAGGGACGAATATCATGGGTTTCAAATGCGGCATCGTCGGCCTGCCTAATGTCGGCAAGTCCACGCTTTTTAACGCGCTGACCAAGACTGCGGCAGCACAGGCTGCAAACTATCCATTCTGCACCATTGAACCGAATACCGGTGAAGTGGCTGTTCCGGATCCGCGCCAGAATGGCATTGCCAAGATCGCAGGCTCAAAAGAAATTATCCCAACCCGCATCAACTTCGTTGATATTGCAGGTCTCGTGCGCGGCGCATCCAAGGGTGAAGGTCTGGGCAACCAGTTCCTCGCCAATATCCGTGAAGTCGATGCTATCGTGCATGTTCTGCGCTGCTTTGAAGATGACGACATCACCCATGTCGAAGGCCGTATCGATCCTGTGTCGGACGCAGAAACCGTTGAAACGGAACTGATGCTATCGGACCTTGAAAGCATTGAGCGCCGCATCGTTCAGATCCGCAAGCGCGCTTCGTCCAAGGACAAGGAAGCAACCACCGTTCTGCCAGTGATGGAACAGGCACTTGAGCTGCTGCAGAACGGCAAGCCGGTTCGTCTGATGCTTAAAGACATTGCACCAGATGATCTACTAATCCTCAAGGGCCTGAACCTGCTGACGTCCAAGCCAGTGCTTTATGTCTGCAATGTTGCCGAAGGCGACGCTGCAAACGGCAATGAACACAGTGAAGCCGTCGCCAAAATGGCTGCTGAACAGGGCGCACAGAGCGTTATCATTTCGGCAGCGATTGAAGCAGAAGTGGCGCAGCTTGCAGACGAAGAAGCCAAGGAATATCTCGACGCCATGGGCTTAGAGGAGCCGGGCCTCGATCGCCTTATTCGTGCAGGCTACAAGCTTCTTGACCTGATCACCTACTTCACGGCAGGGCCAAAGGAAACCCGCGCATGGACTATCCGTCGCGGCACCAAAGCTCCGGGCGCTGCTGGTGTCATCCATACGGATTTTGAGCGCGGCTTCATTCGTGCACAGACCATCGCCTATGAAGACTACATCAAGTTCAATGGTGAAGTCGGCGCCAAGGAAGCAGGCAAAGCGCGGGACGAAGGCAAGGAATACATCGTCCATGACGGCGATGTGATGCTGTTCCGCTTCAATACCTGATAAAACGAAGGCCGCTACAAAATAGCGGCCTTTTTTCTACGCATGTCTCCCAAAAGTGGGAACCGGTTTTGGGGTTATAGACATGCGCAGGCAAAAAACAGAGCGGCAAAGCCGCTCTGGTGGGAGGAGACCGGATTGACTGATAAGACGCCCAAATATGCCTATGAAGATTTCACGCAAGGATTGAAGCTACCCTTCGGACCGCGCACTATCACCAAAGAAGAGATTATCGAATTCGCTCGTGAATTCGATCCACAGCCTTTTCACCTTGATGAAGACGCAGGCAAGGCAAGCGTCCTTGGAGGCCTCGCTGCTTCGGGCTGGCATACCGTGTCGCTTTTCATGCGCATGGTCTGGGATGCCTATCTTAAAGATTCGACCTCGCAAGGCAGTCCCGGCATAGAGTTCAACCGCTGGAAGCGACCAGTGCTTGCAGGCGACACACTGAGCGGCTTCTCGACCGTGCTTGATCGCCGCCGCTCTAAATCCATGCCGCATGTCGGCTTCCTGACCGTCCATAACGAGATCGTCAATCAGCGTGGCGAGGTCGTTTGCGAGTTGCAACACACTGCCATGGTCGGCCTTCGCAATCCTGAGATCGAAGGAGATGCGGCATGAGCTTTATCGAAGAGCATCTTGGTGAAGAGCTGACCATCGGCAGCTATAAATTCACCGCAGAAGAAATCATCCACTTCGCTTCAAAGTTCGACCCGCAGCCGTTTCATCTGGATGCGGAAGCAGCCAAGAAAAGCGTGCTGGGCGGCCTTTGTGCGTCAGGCTGGCATACCACAGCAGTCTTCATGAAGCTGAACGTGGCATCCATTGTTGAGGCAACAAAAGATGCGATGAAGCGCGGCGAAATCCCGCCGACATTCGGCCCTTCACCCGGCTTTGAAAACCTCAAATGGCTACGTCCGGTCTATGCAGGCGACACGATCACCTATAAGCGAACGGTCCATTCTGTACGCCCGCTTGGCTCGCGCCCCGGCTGGTCGATGCTCAACATGAGCAGCACCGCCTACAACCAGAATGGCGACAAGGTCCTATCCTTCGATAATGCCGCAATGGTGAAGCTGCCCGCTTAACGAAAAAGGCCCGGAAAACTCCGGGCCTTTTCTTCTGAGGGTGGGGTGAATCAATCACCTTCAAATTCGACAAGTGTGCGAACCGGAACGCCGAGAGCTTCGAGCTTTTTGCGACCGCCAAGGTCTGGCAGATCAATGATGAAGCAGGCCGCGACAATATTGGCACCCATCTGTAGAAGCAGCTTGGCTGCAGCTTCTGCCGTACCGCCAGTTGCAATCAGATCATCGACCAGAATAATCCTCTCGCCCTTTTCGATGGCGTCGCGATGCATTTCCATTTCATCGATGCCATACTCAAGACTATAGGCAATCCGCACGGTATCGCGCGGCAGTTTGCCCTTTTTGCGGATCGGTACAAAGCCAGCCGAAAGCTGGTGCGCAATTGCGCCGCCGAGAATAAAGCCACGCGCTTCAATACCGGCAACCTTATCGACCTTGTTACCAGCAAAAGGATAGACCAGCTCATCGACAGCACGACGGAAAGCCTGCGCGTCACCCATCAACGTTGTGACATCACGGAACTGGACGCCCGGCTTCGGATAATCAGGAATTGTTCTGATCGCGTCTTTCAAAGTGGCTTTGAGCGTCGATTCCATTTTCAGTCCTTTCAGAGGAGAAGCTTATGGCTTCGGCCCGATCAATTATATTGATCACCCTTCAACCACGATATGCACAGCGCGCCAAGCGACTTCCCATGCTTTTGAGCAATTTGTGATACTCATCCAACAAAAAGGGCGCCTCGCGGCGCCCTTTTCAACAGTCTGATGAGACAATCAATGCTTCACATTCGACCAGATCGACCGCTTGGCAATGTAAACAAGGCCCGCAAACAGCACCAGGAAGATGATGACCTTAAAGCCGGTCTTCTTACGCTGTTCCAGATGCGGCTCAGCAGCCCACATCAGGAATGCCGAAACGTCATGCGCATACTGATCCACTGTCTGTGGCGAACCATCATCATAAGTCACCTGATCGTCGCTCAGCGGCTTGGCCATGGCAAGCGACTTACCCGCGATGAAGTAAGGGTTATAATGCGTGCCTTCAGCAACCTGCATACCTGCTGGCGGCTGCTCATCATAGCCGGTGAGAAGCGCGTGGATGTAATCCGGTCCAGCTTCGGCATATTGCGTGAATATGTCGAAGATAAAGGTCGGGAAGCCACGTTCAACAGCACGCGCCTTGGCAATCAGTGAGAAGTCTGGCGGCGCAGCACCATTATTGGCGGCAGCAGCAGCATTCACATTCGGAAATGGCGACGGAAAATGATCTGTCGCAATAGCCTTGCGGGTGAACATTTCACCATCTGCATTGGGACCGTCTGTGACTTCATATTCCGCAGCAAAAGCCTTCACCTGCTCGGGCGAATAACCAAGCGCTTCCAGATTGCGGAAAGCCACGAGGTTCATCGAGTGGCACGCTGCACATACTTCCTTATAGACCTTGAGACCGCGCTGAAGCTGTCCCTTATCATAAGTGCCGAACGGGCCTGAGAAGCTCCAGCTTTCCTGCTTCGGATGATGGATAGGATAATGCTCAGGTTCCCCTTCGCCGCCACCGGCAGCAAAGGCACCGCCCATCGTCACACCGAGTGCCACCAGCGGAGCAATACCGAAAGCAGCGAAACTCTTGAGGATGTTTTTCATTGTTACGTCCTTCATCTCGCACTTCAGCCTTTGATTTCCACTGGGGTAATCTCAGCCTTGCCTTCGCTCTTCTCAAGCACTGCCTCGGTAATCGAGTTCGGCAAGCGCTTCGGCTTTTCAACCAATCCAAGGATCGGCATGATGACGATGAAGAATGCGAAGTAGTAAAGCGTGCCAAACTGCGCCATCAGCGTGTAAACGCCTTCCGCAGGACGCGAACCCAACCAGCCAAGGAAGATGGCGTTGATCACGAACAGCCAGAAGAACAGCTTGAACCAAGGGCGATAAACAGCCGAGCGTACCTTAGATGTATCGAGCCATGGCACGACGAACAGGATCGCAATCGAACCAAACATCACCAGAACACCACCAAGCTTGGAGTCGATCGGGCCAATGTTGAAGGTGATCGCACGCAGCATCGCGTAGAACGGCAGGAAGTACCATTCAGGAACGATATGCGCCGGTGTCTTCAGTGAGTCAGCCTGAATGTAGTTATCCGGGTGACCGAGGAAGTTCGGCATATAGAAGACGAAATAGGCGAAGAAGATAAAGAAGACGAGCGCACCGAAAGCGTCCTTGATCGTCGCATAAGGCGTGAACGGCAGCGTATCGGTCTTTGACTTAACTTCAATACCCGTCGGATTGGTCTGGCCTGTCACATGCAGTGCCCAAACGTGCAGAATAACCACGCCCACAATCATAAACGGCAGCAAATAATGGAGCGAGAAGAAACGGTTCAGCGTTGGATTATCAACCGCGAAGCCACCAAGCAGCAATTGCTGGATCGGTTCGCCTATCACCGGAAAGGCGGTAAAGAAGCCCGTGATAACTGTTGCACCCCAGAAGGACATCTGGCCCCATGGCAGCACATAGCCCATGAAGGCAGTAGCCATCATCAGGAGGAAGATAACCACGCCGAGAATCCACAAAAGCTCGCGTGGCGCTTTATAGGAACCATAGTAGAGACCGCGGGCAATATGCAAATAAACCGCGATGAAGAAGAAGGAAGCGCCGTTCGCATGCATATAGCGCAGCAGCCAGCCGGAATTGACATCGCGCATGATCTTTTCGACCGAATTGAACGCAATGGTCGTTTCAGCCGCATAATGCATGGCCAGCACAATGCCGGTAATAATCTGGGCAATGAGCATGAAGCTCAGAATGCCGCCGAACGTATACATGTAATTCAGGTTACGCGGCGTCGGATAGGCAACAAATGAATCATAGACAAGACGCGGCAAAGGCAGCCGCTCGTCGACCCATTTTTCGATGCCGGTCGAGGGCGTATATGTGGAGTGATGACCACTCATATTTTATCTCCCCAAGATCTGTCTTAGCCGATCCTGATGACCGTATCGGAAGTGAATGCATATTCTGGAATGTACATGTTTTCCGGCGCTGGACCGCTGCGGATACGACCGGCGGTATCATAGGTCGAACCGTGGCATGGGCAGAACCAACCACCAAATGAACCAGATTCACCAAGCGGCACACAGCCAAGGTGCGTACAAACGCCAACCATGACGATCCAGTTTTCCTTGCCTTCACCTGCCGAACGCGCGACGTCCGTCGCTTCTGCATCCAAAGGAAGATTGGCATTGCGCGCTGCAATGTCTTTGAGATCGGTCAAGGCTGTCACCTTGGCGTCTTCAATTTCCTTAGCAGTACGATTGCGAATGAAAATTGGCTTGCCGCGCCATTTGACAGTCATGGATGCGCCTTCTTCAAGCGAAGATACATCGACTTCAATAGACGCTGCTGCGAGTGTCGAAGCGTCGGGACGCATCTGGTCGATAAACGGCCATGCCAGTCCACCGACAGCAACGACACCGGCCATTCCCGTCGCAATATACAAAAAATCACGTCGTGTCGGCTCAGCCGTGTCGTGTGCGCTCACGTGCCAATTCCTTTTTAACCTGGATATTCAATTGATAACTCCCCTCGTCCGTCGTGCACCTGCGCAAAAGCGGTCCCGCACTTTGCGCTCACACGCAAATTGCAGTTCTACAAGTGCTTGCAGAACGAAATTCCCTCCATCTCAACATTAAGGTGTAGGCAGGTTGAAAAGCCTTGTCCAGACGCCAAGCCCAAGGGACGGCACCATGTCGCAGGGAGCCTTTTTGCAAAGTTTAAAATGTTGCCAAACAAAAACCTCCGCGCCAATCTCACTATGCGCGGAGGTTTTTATGATGCAGAAAATAGCTCTAAATTAGTTATCTACGCCCAGAAAACCGCCGGATTGCCGCGCCCACAGACCCGCATAAATACCGCCTTGCGCGATAAGCTCATCATGCGTGCCTTCTTCAGCAATACGCCCCTTATCCATAACAATAAGACGATCCAGCGCTGCGATGGTTGAAAGCCGATGCGCGATAGCTATCACCGTCTTGCCATCCATCAGCTGACGCAGGTTCTCCTGAATGGACGCTTCAACCTCTGAGTCGAGCGCTGATGTGGCTTCATCCAGAATAAGGATCGGCGCATCTTTGAGAATTGCACGCGCAATCGCAATACGCTGTCGCTGGCCGCCGGAAAGCTTAACACCACGCTCACCCACAAAAGCATCAAACGATTTGCGTCCATTGAAGTCTTCAAGCCTTGCAATGAACTCATCCGCTTCTGCCTGCCGTGCGGCCTCCGTAAGATCATCGTCGGTCGCATCATCACGTGCCAGCATAATGTTATCGCGCAGCGAACGATGCAGAAGCGCAGTCTCCTGACTGACGACCGCAAAAGCGCGTCGCAGCGAGGCTTGCGTTACATCGCGCACATCCTGCCCATCAACAAGGATAGCACCCTTCTCAACGTCGTAAAGCCGTAGGATAAGATTAACGAGTGTAGACTTACCGGCACCAGAGTGACCAACCAGCCCGATACGCTCGCCGCCTTTAATGGAGAAATTGATCTTATCCAAAACGCCAGCAGCTTTGCCATAATGGAACGTGACATCTTTTATGTCGATACGCGCATCGGTAATGAGCAATGACTTTGCATCGCGCTTGTCTTCCAGACCAAGCGGTGCAGACAGTAGTTTCATCGAGTTCTCGATCAGGCCAAGCTGCCGCAGCATGCCGTTCAACTGCATCATTAGGCGGCCAAGCAGCATATTGAGACGCAGGATCAAACCCAGCGTGAAGGACACCTGCCCGACGGTAATCGCGTCTTTCGTCCACAAATCAATGGTGATGCCTGCAATGACCACAATCATCACGCCCGAAAGGGCTGTCATGGCAAGCCGCACACCTGTCAATGAGCGCATGAATGGGAAGACTGCCGCGAGATAGCGCTTAAAGCCATCACGCATATAGCGCTCGTCATCATCAACGGTGTTAAGCTTGATCGTCTGGATATTGGAATAGCTGTCAACGATGCGCCCGTTAATCATCGAGCCTGCTTCAGCTGACGCCTCTGCATTCTTGCGGATGCGTGGCAGATAGTGCTTTGCGATCAGGCCAAAGGCTACAATCCAGACAATGACTGCCGCAGCCAGGCGCCAGTCGAGCTGCCCGACCAAAACAAGAGTCGTGATGCTATAGATCGCCATGAACCAGACGACCTGAATGAGGCTTTCAATCAGATCACCTGCCGCCTGACCTGCCTGCCAGACCTTGGTGGCAATACGTCCGGCAAAATCATTCTGGAAGAAGGCATAGGACTGCCGCTGGACATAAGAATTCGCCTGCCAACGGATCATATTATAAAAGCCCGGAGACAGTGTTTGGCCTTCGAGCATTGTCGTGAGCGCAGTCACCAAAAAGCGGATAAAGAGAACCGTAATCGCCATGAACAGCAGTTCCGGGCCAGCGGCTTGAAACAGTTCTGACCAGCTGCGCTCGACACCCGAACGGCCCGCCTGATCAAGAATATCGACCAGCCTGCCGGTGAAATAAAACAACCCCGCCTCAACCAAAGGCGCAAGACCGCCCACAGCAAGTGCGGCTGCAAGCGGCCATTTGGCCTGACGCGCATAATGCCACAGAAACGCGAGCGTTGTTGAAGGCGGTCTCAGCTTGTCCGGTTCGCGGAAGGGATTAACCCAGAGCTCGAACAGGCTGTAAACCGCTTTCATCAATTGCGTATTCCTTACTGTGTCAGTTCAGCTTCGCCCTGCTCGTCAAAGCCAAGGAAGCCGCCCGACTGACGCGCCCATAGTCCAGCATAAATGCCACCGAGCGCTACAAGTTCCTCATGCGTGCCATCTTCAACAATTTGGCCCTTATCCATCACCACAAGACGATCAAGAGCTGCGATGGTCGAAAGACGATGCGCAATCGCGATAACGGTCTTGCCTTCCATCAGCGTGTTGAGGCTGTCCTGAATGGCTGCTTCCACTTCCGAGTCGAGCGCAGAGGTTGCCTCGTCCAGAATAAGGATCGGCGCATCTTTGAGCATCACACGCGCAATCGCGATACGCTGGCGCTGGCCACCGGAAAGCTTGACACCACGCTCACCGACATGCGCATCCAGTCCGCGTCGACCTTTGGCATCGGTCAGCAATGGAATGAACTGATCAGCCTGCGCGAGACGAATAGCCCGCTCGACCATTTCGTCCGTCGCATCCGGGCGTCCATACATAATGTTCTCACGCACTGAGCGATGCAGCAGTGAAGTATCCTGCGTAACCATACCGATACTTGCACGCAACGAATCCTGTTTGACTTTGGATATATCCTGCCCGTCAATCAGAATGCGGCCTTTCTCCAGATCGTAGAAACGCAGCAGCAGATTGACCAGCGTAGATTTACCCGCACCTGAACGCCCGACAAGACCAATTTTTTGCCCGGGTTTAATATCAAGTGACAAGCCTTCGATAACGCCTTTGCCCTTGCCGTAATGAAAGCCGATCTTGTCGAAATCGAGCGCACCCTGGCTGACCTTCAAAACAGGTGCATTCGGAACATCTACAACTTCATGCGCGCGCGAAATCGTTGTGATGCCATCTTCGACTGTGCCAATGTTCTCAAACAGCGCCGACATTTCCCACATGATCCACTGCGACATGCCGTTGAGACGCAACACAAGGCCAATACCAACAGCCACAGCACCAACAGAGATTGAGGCGTTCATCCAAAGATTGATGCCAATCAAACCCACCGCGAACAGCAGAATGCAATTCGACAAATAAAGCGTGAAGTGGAACATCGTGATCATGCGCATCTGGCGATGCACAGTACCCAAAAAGCCATCGAGGCTTTCTTTGACATACGATTCTTCGCGACTTGAATGCGAGAACAGCTTTACGGTCGCTATGTTGGTATAGCTATCAACAATACGTCCGGTCATGGACGACCGCGCATCGGCCTGCTGCTCCGAAATCACCCGTAAGCGCGGAATGAAATAACGAAGCAAGATTAGATAGACCACTAGCCAGACGGCAAACGGGATCATTAGCACAATATCCGCAGAGGCCGCGATAAACAGCGTACCCGCGAAATAGACGATCACGTAATTGAGCACGTCCAGCAGCTTCATCACCGTTTCACGAACGGCAAGAGCAGTCTGCATTAGCTTAGTCGAGATACGCCCGGCGAACTCGTCCTGAAAAAACGACATTGACTGACGGATCAGATAGCGATGCATCAGCCAGCGCACGCGCATCGGATAATTGCCAAGCAATGTCTGATGAATAAGCAGCGAATGGATCAGCACAACGCCGGGCAGAATAACCAGCACCACGCCTGCAATCAGCGACAGCCGCCAGCCTTCATTGCTCAGAAATGTCTCGCGCGACTGATGCGAAAGCCAGTCGACAATATTGCCCATGAAGGCAAACAGCGACACTTCGATAATCGCAATCAGCGTCGTAAAAATCGCCATGCCGATAATCCATGGCCATGAGCCACGGGTATAATACATGCAGAAGGCCACCAGCCCACGCGGAGGCTCTCGCGGCGGTTCTTCGGGATAAGCGTCGAGTCGTTTTTCAAACCATGTAAACATGGTGCCTCTTTTACTTGCACGCTATAAAATTTGGAAGACAAAGACAGGAACAAAAAGGGAATATTTTTGTGATGTGTGAATAAGCCAAATTCGCAACACGTTGCTCAGCAGAGATGTGTTGATGCACGCGTTTCGGCCACGCTCTACTCTTGCAGGCGTCGTATTTGTGGGCTACCCGGCTTGTATGGATCTGCGCATCGCTCTTTACCAGCCTGACATTCCCGGCAACACCGGAACCATTCTGCGCATGGCCGCATGTCTCGGCTTCGCGGTAGACCTGATTGAGCCTGCTGGCTTCGACGTCTCCGACCGTTCTTTGAAACGCGCCGGAATGGATTATCTCGAACAGGCAGCCCTCACACGCCATGCCAACTGGCAGCAGTTCAATGACTGGCGTCTTCAGGCAGGCAAGCGACTGGTGCTGCTTTCCACTAAGGCAGCTGTTCCCTATACGACTTATCGGTTTCAGGAGAATGACATCCTGCTGTTTGGGCGGGAGTCTGCCGGAGTTCCTGATAGCATTCAGGACCTCGCCGATGCGCGGCTGATCATCCCAATGGTACCGGGTGCACGCTCCCTCAATCTTGCGGTTTCTGTTGCGCTCACAGCAGGCGAAGCTATGCGCCAGCGAAATCTCGAAAGCGATTCTTTTTCAATCCCATAAGAGATGAAGCGGAATCAGTTCCCGAAGCAGATTTGAATGCGCCGCAATCTTGCCGGCAGCACAGAATAAACATTTCCAATATCCGGCCAGAAAGGTTCTATCTCCAATGAAACCATCGTTCCGTACTTCCATTCTTTCAGCATCGCTTCTTGCGACCGCACTCGCTGCACCAGCATTCGCGCAGGCTTCCGAGACCATTGCGCCAAAGGTCATGGTCATCACCATGTTTGGTGAAGAAGCAAAGCCATGGCTGGAAGGTGAAAAGTTCACGCAGAAGATCAAGTTTCCAGGTCTAAGCCCTGAATATCCTGATATCGATTGCACGGCAGAGGGCCTCTGCCACATGACCACTGCCATGGGCTTTGCCAATGCCGCAAGTGCAGTTGCTGCCATGGCACTGAGCGACAAACTTGACCTCAAGCATACCTATTTCCTGATCGCTGGCATTGCAGGCGTTGATCCAAAGCACGGCACGCTTGGTTCTGCGCATTGGGCGAAATATGCCGTCGATGCCAACTTGAACCACCGCATTGATATTCGCGAAGCTCCTGAAGGCTGGCCAACAGACTTCTTCGGACTTGGCGCATCAAAGCCGGGTGAAAAACCAAAATGGGCAGCTGGCACAGAAGTCTTTGAACTCAACGGCAAGCTTGCCGATTATGCACTGGCAACGACCAAAGGCGTTGAGCTTCTCGACAGCGATGATGCGAAGGAGTATCGCAAGCATTACACGCAGGAAGCTGCCAAGAGTGCACCAAAAGTCACGATCTGCGACACCGCATCGGCTGACACCTACTGGCACGGCACCAAGCTTGGCGAGGCAACCGAACAGTGGACCAAGCTGCTGACAGACGGCAAGGGCGAATACTGCACCTCGCAGATGGAAGACAACGCCACACTGACCGCTCTCAAGCGCGCAGCCGACGCAGGCAAGCTCGACTTCAATCGCGTCGCGCTTCTGCGCACCTCTTCCAACTTTGATCGTCAGGGCAAGGACCAGACTGCATCAGAGTCGCTCGCTGCAAAGTCAGGCGGTTTCCCGCTGGCCACAACCAATGCCTACCGCGTTGGCAAGACCTATGCTGACAGCATCATCAATGATTGGAAGTCTTGGGAACAGGCACCGCAGACTGACGCCAAGTAAATCTGTAATGCTATAACGACTCAAAAATCAAAGCGCCTTCTGATCGTATCGGAAGGCGCTTTTTTTTGGAGCGCATCCCGAAAAGTGTGAAGCGGTTTTCGGATAGAGATGCGCGTTATAGCAAAATGGCTAATTTGAATCTCAATTCAAGAGCTTAGTCTGTCGGGTTGAATCAGTTTTCTAATCAGACGTTGGCAAGCGGCGCATGGTGAATTCGATCATATCATCAGGCCGTTCGCACCAGCTCTCAATTTCCGTCCAATAGGCCGCTTTCGGAAAACTCTCGAACCATTCGCGTGCTTTGTCGCGTGCGGCCTGTCGCGGCAGGGCAAATGTCTCGCGGACAAAGCCATCACGTGGGAGCCGGCTTTTATTCGCACGGCCTTTTTCAAGCTGCTTGCGCAAGCCTTCAAGCGGCGGTTTGGGCGGTGATGCGTTCATGCAATTGCCTCCCTGTTAGGGACTTTGTGACCCCGTGAGGACTTAAGATAGGCAAGCAACACGCTGATGACGAGTCTTTTCTTGGGGAGAGGAAATTGCCCCTGCCACTCATCTTGTCTTCGCGCTATGCCAGCGCACAGGACTTTGCTAAGTCTCTTTTCTATAAAACGATGACGATACATTGCGTGAGAGGATACAAAAATGCAGCGCGACGAAATTCCGGCAATCATCCCGCAAGATATCGAAGAGAAAAAACTAGCTGCTCAAAACTGGTTTGAAGAACTGCGCGATCGTATCTGCGCGAGCTTCGAGCAGTTGGAAGACGACTTGCAGGGCCAGCTTTCCGATCAGGAACCAGGCCGCTTCGTCCGCACCCCATGGCAGAAAGATGAAGGCAACGGCGGCGGTGGCGTCATGTCGATCATGCATGGGCGCGTATTTGAAAAAGTCGGTGTGCATGTATCCACGGTGCATGGCGAATTCACCCCGGAATTTCGCAAGCAGATACCGGGTGCCGAAGAAGACCCGCGCTATTGGGCCAGCGGCATTTCGCTGATCGCGCATCCGCAGAACCCGAATGTGCCAGCCGTGCATATGAACACGCGCATGGTTGTGACCTCACGCCAGTGGTTTGGTGGTGGCGCTGACCTCACCCCTGTTCTTGACCGTCGTCGCACGCAGGAAGACCCGGATACGCTGGCCTTCCACAAAGCTTTTCGCTTCATCTGCGAAAAGCATAAAGACATTGTCGATTACCAGCGTTTGAAAGAATGGTGCGATGAATATTTCTTCCTGCCGCATCGCGATGAAGCACGCGGCATTGGCGGCATCTTCTATGACTGGCTGCATTCATCTGATGAGCAAGGCGGCTGGGATAAGGACTTCGCCTTCACCCGTGACGTGGGCCGTGGCTTCTCGGTAGTCTATCCGCATCTGGTGCGCCAGAATTTCAACAAGGACTGGACACCGCAGGATCGCGAAGAACAGCTTATCCGTCGCGGACGTTATGTCGAATTCAACCTGCTTTATGATCGTGGCACGATCTTTGGTCTGAAGACAGGTGGCAATGTGAATTCGATTCTATCGTCCATGCCGCCAGTCGTGAAGTGGCCGTAATACTCCAATAAAAAAGGCCGGATTATCCGGCCTTTTTTATTTATGCTTTTGGCTGATTGCGAAGCTTTTCAGCCTGCGCATAAAACTTCTTTTCCCACTCATTGTGGTTATCCAGCCCTTCTTTGATGAAAGGGGTGAAGATCGCCAAATTCATCAGCGCCCAGTTGACGAAACGCGCCGGGAACTTCAGCGGCTTCACGAAGTCCACAAACAGCACCACGCGCGTATGCTCGGTGTGGTTCCATGCTTCATGCTCATAGGCATCGTCGAAAATCAGAACCTTGCCTTCCTGCCAATGACAAATCTGCTTATCGACGCGGATAGCAAGCTTATCGGCGGGCTCCGGAACGATCATACCCATATGCAGACGTAGCACGCCGTTATATGGACCGCGATGCGGCGGCAGATGCTTGCCCGGCTCGAAAATCGAGAACATAGCAGTCGTCAAACCCGGAATATTCTGCACAGCATTCCATGTGTTCGGACATGCTTTGACATTCTGCTCCGACTTCACGCCAAAGCCCAACAGGAAGAAAGTCTTCCAGTGGTTGTCGGTCGAGATCGTCTTCACATCTGACGAAATATCCTGAAACGATGGCAGTTCGCTCTGACGCAACAACACCTTTTCAAGCTCTGCCCGGATGGCCGGATAGGCCTTCTCGACCTCTGCTGCCCATGGGAATGTCGCATTGTCATAAACAGGCGGATTGCCGAGCTTGGCATATTTCAGATTAAGCCGCTCCGCCCATGCAACAATGCCCATGAAGAAACGCGTTACCGCACCCGGACGCTCCATTGGCGCAATGCCTTGCGTGCCAAAATTCTGCTTGGGATCAGAAGAAGCATTCTGCGAAGTCGATGTATCAGGATTGGACATGCCAAGACACTTTCAAAACAAAACTAAAAAACACTCAGCCGTAATCTAATGAAACCATTGCTGAATTTTACAAGTCATCAGCCGTTCATTTTATTGCGATCAAGTTTGTCCAGAAGCGTTTCGCGGTCAAGACTAAAACCGGAGTCAATCCATAAAGTTTCGAGATTGCGCAGCACTTCACCAAGTCCCGGGCCTTTTTCAATGCCAAGTTCCAGAAGGTCGCTACCCGTCACCGGAAAAACGAGCGGCTCATATTTTTCCGTCATATCAAGCAGCCGCGAATAGCCGCCAGCACGGATCATCGCTTCATCGCTGGTGGCCGCTTCCTGACGCGCCGATGCATAAGCCAGCCGGATGCGATCCTGTATCGCTTGCGAGCTGCCGCGATAAATAAGTTTCTTCAAAGCCTGCTCAGAAGTCTCAGACTTAACAGCCTCTGCCCTCGCCCATGCTTCAAGCCGCGCACGCTCGGCATTCGACATTTTCAGTCGCTTGCCCAGTTCCGTCATCCGTGCCGCATCCGGCGGCACAATGCTTTCAAGCCGCAAAAGCGCATCAACCGGCCAGCCAAGATCGGCTTCGGTGCGCACTAGGCCATGAATGGCATCAATGCCCCATTTTTCACTTTCGGGCAAAATGGCGTTCAACACACCTGACTGACGCATCCAGAGCAACGAACGCGACGGATCAGGTGCGGCCAGAAGCTTCTTCAGTTCCGACCAGACACGTTCAGCCGACAGCTGATCGAGGCCGTCTTTCAGCCGCGCACTGGCACGCAGACCTTCTGTTTCGGGACGCCCTGTTCCGTACCAGGCAAAGAAGCGGAAAAAGCGAAGAATACGCAGATAATCTTCACGGATACGCGCCTCCGCATCACCAATGAAGCGCAGGGTTTTGGTTTCAATATCCGCAAGACCACCAACATAATCGATCACATCACCATTGGCCGTCGCATAAAGCGCATTGATGGTAAAATCACGCCGCTCGGCATCGATTTTCCAATCGGTGCCAAAGGCAACTTTGGCATGACGACCGTCGGTCTCAACGTCCTTACGCAAGGTCGTGACTTCAAATGGCTGACCATGAACAACCACCGTTACAGTGCCATGCTCAATGCCGGTCGGCACTGGCTTGAAACCAGCTTCCTTGGCCATTCGCACTGTCTCTTCCGGCAGATGTGTCGTTGCAAGATCAATATCACTGACAGCTGTTCCAAGCAGCGTATTGCGCACAGCACCGCCCACCACACGCACTTCGCCGCCATCGCGATTAAAAGCGGAAAAAAGCGCCTGCAAAGGCTTTGCATGAAGCCAGCTGGCCTTGTCAGAAATATTCATTGTATCGCTCAACGGTAGAGCCTTTCATAAAGTCCGCGAATGATGCCTGCAGTCACGCCCCAGATGAATCGTTCGTGATATGGCATTGCGTAGTAAAAGCGTTCCTGACCATTAAACAACCGGCTTTCGCGCCGGTGATTGGCTGGATTCATCAAGAAAGAAAGTGGCACCTCAAAAATATCTGCGACCTCGTCCGGGTTCGGACACACATCAAAAGGCGTATTGACCACCGCCAGAACTGGCGTGATGGAAAACCCACTGCCCGTGAGATAGCGCGGCATATGCCCGATAATCTCGGCCCGATCAGAAACCAGCCCGATTTCCTCATTGGCTTCGCGCAGCGCGGCTTTTTCCGCCGTTCCGTCCTCCGGATCGATAGCACCGCCGGGAAAAGCAATCTGGCCGGAATGTTTGCGCAGCTTTTCCGTTCGCCGCGTGAGAAGCAAAGTTGCCTCCGACCCGCGATCCACCACCGGCACCAGCACAGCCGCATCGCGCATTTTTGCCGTTACCATCGATTGCGTGAATTCCGGATTGAGCAGATGATCGCCTGTCAGATCATCATGATCCGGCTGCCAGTGACGCACACGCTGCGCAAAATCATTCGCCGAAAACAAATTTTGCACACGCTCATTCATGCAATACGGCCTCCAGCGCATCCGAAGGCATAATCGGGAAAACCACACCATTCGATCGGACCGCAAACATCGTCACGCCATCAACCTCAATCTCTTCGCCCAATGCCACCAAATCATACATGACAGCACGCCCGACCAGCGCTTCAAGCCGTCCACGCACATTGATATAAGGTTTAAGACCGCCGCTTTCATCATCGATAACAAAGCGCAACGGATGCTCAGCATCCACCTCCACCACATCACCAACATTGGTGCGGAAAGTCAGTTTCTGTGCCTCACCCTCGCCCGAGACCTGCATTTCAACAGCAATGAAATGCGCATCCTCAACCCGAATGCCAATTTTTTCCACCGGCGTTACAAGATAGGTTTTGCCGTCGTCATCCTTACGCAACACCGTCGAAAACAGGCGCACAAGCTGCGGGCGGCCAATCGGTGTGCCCATATAGAACCATGTTCCATTGGCCCGGATTTCCATATCCAAATCACCGCAAAAGTCTGGATTCCAGCGCTCGACCGGCGGAATCGCACGCTCTTTCGTAGCGGGTCCGCTGGTTGCATCAGCATGGGCGCGCGCAATCAGTGCTTCCAGTCCGCCCATATTGTCAGCATCGCGCTTTACGCTTTGCGGCGTTTCGTTGCCTTCGGGGGTGATTTTTATCATCCGACTCGGTTATCCCTGTCCGAATGTGAATTTAACTCTTAAAGTCATGAAATAGTCACCGTTTCACGGCTTGTCAGCATATATAGTGTTTTGAACATTATATTGCAGGTGCGGATATTTTTGCGAGGTCCTTATGAGCGTAGTTGTTAGCCCCGAAATCGCCAATCCCGACCAGATTGTTGCCGAAGCAGAAGCAGCGCTCGCCGACATCGCTCGCATTAAGGAAAATGTCGGAACGGTTATCTTCGGGCAGGAAAGCGTTATCGAACGCACGCTCGTCGCGATTCTCGCTGGTGGTCATGCGCTGCTCGTCGGTGTTCCGGGCCTTGCTAAAACCAAACTTGTCGAAACACTTGGAACAGTGCTTGGGCTTTCAGGTCAACGCATTCAGTTCACCCCTGATCTGATGCCATCCGATATTACCGGCTCGGAAGTGATGGAGCAGGATGCCGATGGACGCCGCTCGTTCCGGTATCTCAAAGGCCCGATTTTCACACAGCTTCTAATGGCCGACGAAATCAACCGCGCCTCGCCACGCACGCAGTCAGCCCTTTTGCAGGCGATGCAGGAATATCACGTCACAGTCGCCGGTCAGCGCTATGATCTGCCCGCACCGTTTCATGTGCTCGCAACGCAAAATCCACTGGAGCAGGAAGGCACCTATCCGCTGCCCGAAGCCCAGCTCGATCGCTTTTTGATGCAGATCGACATTCTCTATCCGGAACTCGATGCCGAGCGCCGCATTCTGCTCGAAACCACAGGCGTTACTGAGGCAAAGCCGCATGCGGTTCTCGATGCTGAACGTCTGCGCCAGATGCAGGCGCTAGTGCGCCGTATGCCAGTTTCGGAAAGCGTCGTTGACGCTATTCTGAAACTCGTGCGTTCTGCGCGTCCCGATGCCGACAATGAACATGCGAAAAAGCATATTGCATGGGGTCCGGGTCCACGCGCCAGTCAGGCACTAATGCTCTGCGCACGCGCACGCGCTCTTTATGAAGGTCGTCTCGCCCCATCCGTCGATGATGTGAAAGCATTGGCCGAGCCGGTTTTGCAACATCGTATGGCGCTTAATTTCGCAGCGCGTGCCGATGGTATGCATGTGCGTGATGTCATCGCCAATCTGGTGAAGGCTGCCGCCTAATGGTGATCGGCGCAAAAGTTTCATCGGCAGATCGCAAAGATACTTTGGCGCGTGCACGAGCGCGCGCAGCCAGTATCCCCGACCTGCTGGTCGAAGCGCAACGTGTCGTCAACACTGTGATGAATGGTTGGCATGGCCGTCGCAAACGCGGCCCCGGCGAAAACTTCTGGCAGTTCCGGCCCTATGTGCAAGGCGAAACGCTGGCCCATATCGACTGGCGACGCTCAGCGCGTGACGATCATACCTATGTGCGCGACCGTGAATGGGAATCCGCCCACACTGTCTGGCTGTGGTGCGATTTCTCACCCTCGATGCTTTACCGCTCGCAGCTTTCATCCGTTTCCAAAGAAGCCCGTTCACTGGTGCTGACCCTTGCACTGGCCGAACTTCTTTCGCGTTCGGGTGAGCGCATTGCTTTCCCATCGCTGTTGCAGCCCTTTTCGGCGCGCAATGGTGCGGAACGCTTAGCAAGCGCATTGATGCATGAAACCACATCACGCCCACTACCAGATATTGACCAGATCCGCCGCTTTTCGGAAGTGGTGCTGGTTTCAGACTTCCTGCAACCGCTTGATGAGTTGACAACTTTGCTTGACGATCTGGCACGCCGTGGTGTTCGCGCGCATCTGGTGGAAGTCGCCGATCCTGCAGAAGAGACCTTCCCCTATTCCGGTCGTACGGAGTTTCGCGACCCCGAAACCGGAACCACGCTTGTCGCAGGCCGAGCCGAAACATACGCGGAAGATTATCGCCGTCTCTATATAGCGCGCCGCGATACACTGGCCGATTTTTGCCGCCGCCTCGGCTGGAGCTTTACCACGCATCGCACCGACACACCCGCAACGCAGGCTCTGTCGCGATTGCATGATGCTCTAAGCGTATCATCCGGGAGTGCGCTCGGATGAATTTCTTACCCCTTGCTTTCGGCTCACCGCTCATTCTCGCAGGCCTTGTCGCGCTGCCGGTCATTTGGTGGCTGCTACGCATGACACCGCCGCGCCCGCAGGAAGAAACCTTCCCGCCATTGCGCATTCTGGCACAGGTTTTCAAACGAGAAGAAGTGCCTTCCAAAAGCCCATGGTGGATGACGCTGCTGCGTTTGCTGATCGCAGCGCTCGTCATTCTCGCACTTGCTTCACCCATCTGGAATCCGCGTCCCCTCGCCCTTTCCGGCGATGAACCGCTGGCTATCGTCATTGATAATGGCTGGGCTTCCGCGGAAGACTGGACGCAGCGCGTGACTGCCGCTGAAAAACTGATTGCGGATGCGGAAGGCACCAACGCACAGATTTACGTGCTTGGCACCGCAGAGCCAGCCAATGCCGAGATTGGCCCTTATGATGCCAGCCGCGCATTGGAACGCTTGCAAGCCTTGCAGCCACGCCCGATCCCCGTTGATCGCAAGACAGCACTGGATCGCCTGGCATCAACCGTGCCGCAAGGCGAAAAAATCCGGCTTGCTTTCATGAATGACGGGCTAGCTAATGCCACCGACAAGGACATTTTTGCAAAGCTTGATCAGGATGGTCGTCTAGCCTCAGTTCTCTGGTATGCGGCTGATCTCGACCGCGTTGTGGCGCTAACCAGCATCGACAACAAAGTCGACAGCCTAGAGGCAAAGGCAATCCGCCCTGAAGGCATAACCATGCCGCGCACGCTGACCGCCTCTGCCTTTGATGACAAAGGCCGTCGCATTGCAGAAGCGCCACTCTCTTTCGCCGTGGGCAGCACAGAAGCAACCGCGCGATTTAATCTGCCGGTGGAATTGCGTAATGATTTCCGCGTCATCCGCATTGATGGCATCCAGCAAGCGGGAGCCACACGTCTTATCGATGCAGGATCAGAGCGCCGCACCATTGGTCTTCTAGCAAGTGGCGATGGTGATCTCGCACAGCCGCTTTTGTCGCCGCTGCATTATATTTCGCGTGCGCTTTCGCCTTATGCAAATCTGATCGAACCACGTTCCGCAGACCTCATGAAAACTGTGCCGGAACTGCTTGATGCGAAGCCTTCCGTCCTCATCATGGCCGATATTGGCACTTTGCCAAAGCCAGTTGAGGAGCAGCTTTCCAAATGGGTTGAAGATGGTGGCACACTGGTACGTTTTGCCGGACCTCGCCTTGCCGGTGCTGGCGAAAACGATCCGCTTCTGCCTGTGCGTCTGCGCAAAGGTGAACGTGCTTTGGGCGGGACACTATCATGGTCAGAACCGCAAAAACTGCGTTCATTTTCCGACAAAGGTCCGTTTGCGGGTTTGACCGTCCCAGACGATGTAACCGTTACACGACAGGTTCTGGCCGAGCCATCTTTTGATCTCAACGACAAAGCCTATGCAACGCTTGCCGATGGTACGCCGCTTGTGACAGGCGAAAGCCGTGGCCGCGGCAATGTGGTTCTCTTCCACAGTTCACCCGATGCCACATGGTCAAGCCTGCCGATTTCCGGCTCATTTGTCGAAATGCTGCGCCGCATCGTATCGCTCTCGCAGCGCACCAATACGCAGGGCAGTCATGAAGCCATTTCCCTACCGCCTTTCCAGCTTCTTTCAGCTTCAGGAGCGCTGATACCTCCTTCACCGGAAGCAAAGCCTATTGTGGTAGAACAAGAGCAACTGCCCGATGTCAGCATCAACACACCGCCCGGCTTTTATGGCAATGAGGACGGTTTGAAGGCACTCAACATTTTTGAGGGAAGCAACATCAAACTGCTGCCAATGACCCCTCCTGCTCTCTCGGTTGGACTAACACCTGCGTTTTATGGTGCAGATCAATCCATTTCGTTGCGCGGTCCGTTCTTCGCACTTGCCGCCATGCTTCTGGCGCTTGATACATTGCTGATGCTTTGGCTGCGTGGCGCATTCCGTCGTCGCATGAAAATCCGCTCGAAAATTGCAGGCATCGCTATTCTGATCGCAGCTGCGTCCGCCGTATGCTTAGTGCCTATCTCTGTCCCTTACGCCCAGGCGCAACAGGTGCACAACGATAGCAAACCCGGCGATGAAACCATTATAAACTCAGTTTCGCAAACCCACCTTGCCTATATCATCACCGGCAATGCCGCGACGGATGACATCAGCAAAGCTGGTCTGCGCGGACTGACTTTTGCGCTTAGCGATAAAACGGCGTTAGAGCCGGGTGATCCGATTGGCGTTGATCCGGCCAAAGACGAACTGGCCTTCTATCCGTTGATCTATTGGCCGATTGATCCTGATGCGCCAATGCCGACACCTGAAGCAATCGCCAAGGTTGACGCCTATATGCAGCAAGGCGGAACCGTGCTTTTTGATACGCGTGACCAGCTGCAGGCGGGTACGAGCCTTGATGCATCGGCCTCCCCCGCCAATCAGCGCTTGCGTACAATTCTCGACGGCATGAATGTACCGCCGCTTGAGCCAGTTCCCGACGATCATGTGCTGACCAAGTCTTTCTTCATCATGCCGGATTTTCCCGGTCGCTATGAAGGCAGTCCGCTCTGGGTTGAGGCAACGGCATCACCCGATGCGACACGCGACCGGCCAGTGCGCACCGGTGATGGTGTCTCGCCCATTATGATAACCGCCAATGATTTCGCTGGCGCTTGGGCGGTGGATGAACAGGGCAACCCGATGTTGCCGACCGTGCCCAATGATCCGATGCAGCGCATCTATGCCATTCGTGGCGGCGTGAATATTGTCATGTATATGCTCACCGGCAATTACAAATCTGATCAGGTCCATGTTCCCGATCTCCTAGAGCGGTTGGGGAATTAATATGAATGTAGAATTTGAACCGTTTTTGTCTCTGCCGTGGCTGATCGGCATTCTGGCACCGCTGGCGCTACTCGTTCTGGCGACAATAGCGCTGCGCATGCGCGGCGGACTTATCCGTGGCCTTGCGGCCATTGCTCTCGCGCTGGCACTCCTCAACCCTGTCATCGTCAGCGAGGAACGTGAGCCACTGAAAAGCGTTGTGGCACTTGTGGTTGATCGCAGCCAGAGCCAGCAACTGGGCGAACGTCGCGCCGATACAGATACAGCCCTGAAAGCCGTGCAGGACCAGCTCGCTTCCAGACCGCAATTTGAAACGCGCGTGGTGGAAGCTGCCGAGCCCGGCGAGAACGATGATGGCTATGCAACGCGGCTATTCGGTTCGCTTGCACGCACATTATTGGATGTTCCGCCATCGCGCGTTGCAGGCGCCATTATGATCACCGATGGTCAGGTGCATGATATACCCGCCGGCGCAAACGCTCTCGGCTTTGACGCGCCTGTTCATGCGCTCATCACCGGCAAACCGGATGAGTTCGACCGTCGCATCAAATTCAACAAAGCACCGCGTTATGGCATCAGCGGCAAGCCGCTGGAAATGTCTTTCACGGTTATTGATGAAGGCAGAAGCCTAGGGCAATCCGCACCCGTCGAAATCCGCGTCAATGGCGAAAAGGTAAGCGAAGAGCAAGCGCGAGTCGGGCAGGAAACGCCTGTCACGATTGAACTGCCGCGTGCTGGCGTCAATATCGTCGAGATCACCACCCCAACACTTCCCGGCGAAGTCACCGATGCCAATAACCGCGCGGTCGCAACAATCGATGGCATTCGCGAAAATCTGCGCGTGCTGCTGGTTTCGGGCGAGCCGCATAATGGCGAGCGCACATGGCGCAATCTGCTGAAATCCGATGCCGCTGTGGACCTTGTCCACTTCACGATTTTGCGCCCACCTGAAAAGCAAGACGGCACACCGATCAACGAATTGTCGCTGATTGCTTTCCCAACACGCGAGCTTTTCGTCGATAAGGTCAATGAGTTCGATCTGATCATTCTGGACCGCTACCAGCACCGCGATGTGCTGCCGCTGCTCTATTATGATTACATCGCGCAATATGTTGAAAATGGCGGCGCGCTGCTGGTAGCAGCTGGACCGGAATATGCGAGTGATATGTCAATCGCCCGCACCCCGCTTTACAGCGCCCTGCCCGCCATGCCGACCGGAACTATAACGGAAAAGGCTTTCTATCCGCGCCTGACCGATCTCGGCAAACGTCACCCGGTCACACGCGGCCTTGATGGCAGCGATCAGGAACCACCGCATTGGAGCCGCTGGTTCCGCACCATCGATATTGACCAACCGCGTGGCGAAACCGTCATGAACGGCGCGGACGGTAAGCCGCTTCTGGTGCTCGACCGCGTCGGCAAAGGCCGCGTTGGCATGTTCCTGTCTGATCAGGGCTGGCTCTGGGCACGTGGCTTCGAAGGCGGTGGTCCCTATGCCTCGCTTTATCGCCGCATCGCACACTGGCTGATGCAGGAACCAGAACTGGAAGAAGAAGCGCTGACCGCTGGCGGCAATGGCCGCACGCTCGCAATCCACCGTCAGACCATGGGCGATAATCCCGGTGAGGCCACTGTCACCACACCATCCGGCAAGCAATTGCAGGTTCCTCTCACACAGGGCAAACCCGGCCTGTTCGATGGCACCTTGCAGACCGATGAGATCGGCATTTTCCGCGTGAAGAATGGCGATCTGGAAACACTTGCCCATGTGGGACCAGTCGATGCGCCTGAATTTTCAGACAGCATATCGACCACTGAACGCCTGCAACCACTGGCTGATGCCACCGGCGGCTCGGTCCATCGCGTACATGACAGTGCGGAAAGTTCCGTTCGGGTGCCAGCGATCACAGCTGTTGCGGCAGGCCGCGCGGCAAGCGGCAGCGGCTGGATTGGATTGCGCGAAACATCGGACACACAGCTTAAAAGCGTCAATCGTCTGCCACTATTTTCAGGATTGTTTGCGATGGCCGCCCTGCTCTTTATCTTTGGCGGAATGTGGTATCGCGAGGGACGGTAAACCGATCCCTCGCTTTCCCCTCTTTTTAATTCTCAAGCTCTATTTGCATGCTGAACAACACCACTTGCGCCATTAAGCGCATTTGGCACAATCTCGCAGGCAAGCATCCGCCGCGGATCAACGGGCGCTGGCATAATCATCGAACCCGGCTGCACCATTTTAAAGCCAAACGGTGCATAATAAGGCTCGTCACCCACCAGAACGATCAACTTGTAACCGGCTTTTTCGGCCGCCTCAATCGACATGCGCATCAGCTTACCGCCAATGCCCCGCTTCTTCCACTCAGGCCGCACAGCGAGTGGTCCAAGCAGCAAGGCTGGTGTCTTGCCAACCACAACTGGCGTCTGACGAACGGACCCAACAACGATACCGCCCATCAGCGCGACAAATGACATGTCGAGGTCATGTGGGCCACCTTCACGAATGAAATGTGCCGCTTTGGTAAAACGTGCTGGACCAAAAGCCTCGGCATTGATCGCTTCGATCTCAATGTCGTGCGCCGGGTTTTCCTGTGCGTAGGTCAGTTCAAGTTGCTGCATTGTGGATTTGCCTGAAAAGAGAGCTGGCGGCCATAAAAGCCCAATGGAATGCAATCTGCGCAGTTTGAGCGCAGTTCTAACTTTCATCGTCGGATGAAGCGCATTCCGGTCATTGTTCTCTCCAGTGCGGCGTGATTGGACGATACCGCAATTTGACAGTTGACTAACACCAAATTGATCAGAGGTAAAACGAAATCTTTCAAAATGGCGGTTTAAATTTAGCTTTTTGGCACCGTTACGCACTGTTCACGCCTTGATAGGCTGTCAAACGGCAGTTTTAAGGCTATTTTCCTTATCAAAAGGAGAAATCACATGGGACTTCTGGTTGACGGCAAATGGCAGGATGTCTGGTATGACACGAAAGCCACCAAAGGCCGTTTCGAACGTTCGAAATCGCAGTTCAGAAACTGGGTCACAGCCGATGGAAGCACAGGCCCAAGCGGCGAAGGCGGCTTTAAAGCCGAAGCTGGGCGCTACCATCTTTACGTCTCCTATGCCTGCCCATGGGCGCACAGAACCCTGATTTTCCGCGCTTTGAAAAAGCTTGAAGAGGTCATTTCGGTCTCAGTGGTCGATGCACTGATGGTTGAAGAAGGCTGGACCTTCTATGGCACCACCGGCAGCACAGGCGATGCGCTTTTCGGCGCGAAACGCCTGCACGAAATTTACACGAAAGCTGATCCACATTATTCGGGTCGCGTGACAGTTCCTGTTCTTTGGGACAAGCAGCAAGAAACCATCGTTTCAAATGAGTCGTCTGAAATCATTCGCATGTTGAACAGTGCTTTTGACCAATTCGGCGATGCATCGCTCGATTTCTATCCGGAATATCTGCACAGCGAAATCGATGCCCTCAACGACTTCATCTATCCAAACATCAACAATGGTGTTTATCGCGCAGGTTTCGCCACTGCACAGGACGCTTATGAGGAAGCCTTCGGGCAGGTATTCAGCGCGCTGGACACATTGGAAGAGACGCTGTCAAAGAAGCGATTTCTGACAGGCTCAAAGCTTACCGAGGCCGATTGGCGTCTATTCACAACACTTGTTCGCTTTGATCCCGTCTATGTCGGGCATTTCAAATGCAATTTGCGGCGGATCGCCGATTATCCAAATCTCTCGAACTACACGCGAGAACTGTATCAGGTTCCTGGTGTAGCTGAGACCGTGAATATGGAGCACATCAAGGGCCATTATTACCGCAGCCATAAGACGATCAACCCGACAGGTGTGGTTCCGCTCGGGCCTGAGATTGACTTTGCAGCACCGCATGACCGGGACAGGTTCGCTAACTGAGCCTTTTCTGCAACAGTCCTTTCAGAACATCTTTGTTTTCTAAAATCTTGAGCGCCTCTTTGATCCTGATCAATGGGGTGCTTTGCTGTGCGGTTCAGAGTGCGCGCATCACTACCCCAGACTACCGGGATCAAGACTTACGGACTAAGAATTTTAGGAGAGACTGATGAACCGTTTTGCAAAAGGGCTTCTCGCCGCAACAGCACTGACATTTGCAGCACCCGCAGCTTACGCTGCTGACGCGATTGTCGCCCAGCCCGCGACCGAAATCGTTGCCGCTCCGCAGGCGCTGTCACCATGGCAGATCCGCGTGCGCGCACTCGGCGTCGTCGCTGAAAACAAGGGCTACGTGAACGGCGTTGATGGTTCCGGTCTCGATTACTCGAAGTCGATCACGCCCGAACTCGACATCACCTACTACTTCACCGACAATCTAGCTGCTGAACTCATCCTCGGCACCACCTATGCCAATATCAATGGCACCGGCTCAATCGAAGGCCTCGGCAAAGTCGGTAAAGTCTGGATGCTGCCGCCAACGCTGACCATGCAGTACCACTTCACCAACTTCGGCGCTTTCAAGCCTTATGTTGGCGCAGGCGTGAACTATACGATTTTCTATAATCAGGATGCAGCAGGCGTCGATTATCTGAAAGTGAAGAACACCTTTGGCGGCGCGCTTCAGGTCGGCTTTGACTATATGCTCGATGAGCATTGGGGTATCAACTTCGACGTGAAGAAGCTGTTCCTTGAACCAAAGTTCGACGCAACACTGGCTGGCGGCACGCAGGTTAGCGGCAAGGCTAAGCTCAACCCCTGGCTGATCGGTACAGGTATCACCTACCGCTTCTAATCATCGATAAGGGCGCGAAAGCGCCCTTTTCTTTACCAGTTCGCAAGTGGCTCCAGATCATGCAGCGCCTCTTGCAAGCGGCGTTTGGTGGAAGGCGTCGTTCCTTCCGGCAGGTTATCAAGCGGGAAGAAGCCAGCTTCGGCTATTTCCCTGTCACGCTGCTTTGGTTCAGTCTGCTCGAAAGCCCGGCAGACATAAAGCGCCACATGATCCCGTTTTGACGCATGCGCATTCTTGTAAAGCGCGAAAAGCTCAGGACGTCCGGTCAGGCGAATATTGCCCTCCTCACGCAGTTCTTTCTCCAGCGCCTGCCCGAATGTTTCACCGCTATCAACACCGCCGCCAGGTAATTGCCAGCCCGGAACATAAGTATGCTTCACTAGAAAAACGGAATTTTTCTTTTCATCAAAGACAATTGCCCTGACACCAAGCGTCATTGGGCGCCGCAGCAGAAAATAAGTATGAAATATAAAATGGCGGAAGCGCATACCGTCAATCCTGAGCAAATGTCCTGCACGCATCATTGCTACAAAGACATCAACAAAAAGTCGCTAAATACGGTTTCGATTTAAAAAATAATACAGTACACCGAAACTATGTTTCGCCTCACCCATATTTCAGACATCCACCTGTCGCCGCTGCCCCGCATTCGCTATCGCGAGCTGGCGTCAAAGCGCATCACCGGCTACATCAACTGGATGCGAAATCGCAAAGGCGCGATGCGTGGGACAGTGCTGGACACTTTGATTGCCGATATGTTGGCCCAGAACCCTGACCATATTGCCGTAACCGGCGATCTGGTCAATCTGGCACTCAATCTCGAAATTGATATTGCACATGACTGGCTGCTGAAACTCGGAGACCCAAACAATGTTTCGGTCGTCCCCGGCAATCATGATGCCTATGTACCCGGTGCGCTGGATAAATCCTGCCGCAAATGGGAACCATGGATGCGTGGCGATGGCGTGGATAACCACGGCCAGCGACCTCTGTTTCCCTATATGCGTGAACGCGGACCCGTGGCGATGATCGGTGTGTCATCCGCGCGCGCGACCGCACCTTTCATGGCGAGCGGCGATTTTCGCTCGGCACAGGCGAAACGTCTGGCCCTTGCACTGGATGAAGCGGGCGCACGCGGGTTGTTCCGCGTTGTGATGATCCATCATCCGCCAATCCACGGTGCAACACCTGCGCACAAACGGCTCTATGGCATCAGACGCTTTCAGAAAGTCATTCACAAGCATGGTGCCGAACTGGTCATCCATGGCCACACGCATCTTGCAACGCGCTACGACATTGATGGGCTAAACGGCAAAGTGCCGGTCATCTGTGTGCCGTCGGCCAGTCAGAACTTTGGCGGGCATAAGCCACCTGCACGTTATAACGTCTTTGATATTGACCGGAAGCCAGAAGGCGGTTGGTCGTGCAACTGGGAACAACACGGCATTGAAGATGAGAGCGAACGCATCATCAAAATTTCAGAGCAGAAGCTTTATTAGAGCGCTGTGGGCCTAATCGGGGCCACAAAATGTCGCTCTAATACTATAAATGCAAAAGGCGGCATCTCTGCCGCCTTTTTTGTTTTATTACTTTGCAACCACCCGGTTGGCCGCCGAAACAATTGCTTCGAGCGAGGCGCTCACGATGTTGTCGTTGATACCAGCCCCGAACAATTTGCCGTCTGGATAAGCGACTTCAACATAGGAAATTGCCGCAGCGTCCGAACCTTGCTTGAGCGAATGCTCGGAGTAATCGATAACCGACATCTTCACGCCGAGATATTTCGACAGCGCATCGATGAAGCCATCAATCGGGCCAGTACCTTTGCCTTCAATATTCTTGGTCACGCCGTTATCGGTGATTTCAGCGGTCAGAATACGACGACCCTTCTGATCAGGATCAGGATAGGTGTGGTGATCCACGAACTTGATGCGGCCTTCTGCCTGTTCCACATATAGCTTCTGGAACTCTTCATGAATGCGCTTGGATGGCAGTTCCTTGCCTTCATCATCCGTGATGTTCTGGATGATTTCGCGGAACTCAACCTGTAAATTGCGGGGCAGGTTCAAGCCATAATCCGCCTGCAGGATATAGGCGATACCACCCTTACCCGACTGCGAATTGATGCGGATAATCGCCTCGTAAGAACGGCCAACGTCCTGCGGATCGATTGGCAGATAAGGCACTTCCCAAACAGGCGAATTGGCCGTCTTGCGAACCTTCATACCCTTGTTGATCGCATCCTGATGCGAACCGGAGAAAGCGGTGTAGACCAGCTCGCCCACGTAAGGATGACGCTCTGCAATCTTCAGCTGGTTTGAGTATTCATAGACATCCTTCATACGATTGATGTCACGGCAATCCAGCTCAGGGTCGATGCCTTGCGTGTACATGTTGAGCGCCAGCGTCACGACATCGACATTGCCGGTGCGTTCGCCATTGCCAAACAAAGTGCCTTCAACGCGATCAGCGCCAGCCATCAAGCCCAGCTCGGTCGCAGCGATGCCCGTTCCGCGGTCATTGTGCGGATGCAGCGAAATGATCAGGTTTTCACGATTATCGAGGTTACGGCACATCCATTCAATCTGGTCTGCATAAACATTTGGCGTGTTCATTTCGACAGTCGATGGCAAGTTCAAAATCAGCTTGTTTTCGGCAGTCGGCTTGACGATTTCCGTCACCGCATTGCAGATTTCCAGTGCCACATCCAGCTCAGTGCCAGTGAAGCTTTCTGGCGAATACTGGAAGCGATAACCGCCGCCTGCTTTCGCAGCCATATCCATGATCATCTTGGCGGCATCGGTCGCAATCTGCTTGATGCCTTTAACGTCTTTGTTGAACACCACACGGCGCTGCAATTCACTGGTCGAATTGTAGAAGTGGATGATTGGCGTCTTTGCACCTTCCAGCGCTTCAAACGTACGCGTAATCAATTCCGGGCGGCACTGCACCAGCACCTGCAAATCGACTTCGTCAGGCGTATCGCCCTGCTCAATTGCCCAGCGGCAGAAGTCAAAATCGGTCTGTGACGCCGAAGGAAAGCCAATTTCGATTTCCGGGAAACCCATATCAACCAGCAAGCGGAACATGCGTTCCTTGCGGTCGTGGCCCATTGGATCGATCAGTGCCTGATTGCCATCGCGCAAATCAACCGAACACCAGATCGGTGCTTTTTCGATGCGCTTTGCAGGCCATGTGCGATCATCGAGCTTCGGGAACGGGAATGGCGTATATTTCACAGCCGCGTCTGGCATACCTTTATGCTTGGCGGCGGAATCTGGCGTGTTTACGTTCTCATTCATGGTTATCTCATCCTCCCGGCGTACTGATCAGTTCTGCACTGTCGTAACGACACGGATATCTCGTCTTAAAATTCTAATTCGGATTTTGAGAAAGGAGCATGCGTCAGCGGGACTGTCATCGACCGCCGGACGCTCCTTTCAACGAGCCCGGCGATCGCCGCTAAGGCCGAGGGTAAGAAGCGAGTTTAGAACGCAAACGTTCACGCGCGCGCTGGAAGCGGCGGCAGAATGTTCCAAAGATGTTGCGTTCTTCATAACCATGTCGATGCTTTTACACGCGGGGTTTCAAACGCGCAAGACGGTATTTGTATCACGCGCATCCCGAAAAGTGTGTAGCGGTTTTCAGATAAGATGCGCGTCAAATATGAGGACTAGAGTGCTGATCTGATAAAATCAGATCGAAATGCGCTCTAGGCGAATGGTACGGAACTCGTGCCAATCGGCAGTTTTGCCTCATCTTCCGGCTCGACATGGATCACGACGCGCGCACTTTCGATCTGCGCTTTCAAGGCATCTTCGATTCGGTCACAGATGATATGCGCGTCGCCCACGCTCATTTCCGCAGCCACAACCAGATGAAACTCGATGAAAGTTACACGGCCTGCAATGCGCGTCTTGAGATCATGAACCTCAATCGCGCCACCGGCATTGGCCGAAATCACATCGCGAATGCGCATTTCCTCGGAAGGTTCAACACCAATATCCATCAAGCCCTGTACGGATTTATTGATAACACCCCAGCCCTGCCAGAGAATGTTGATCGCAACCAGAATAGCGAGCAGCGGATCGAGGATCGCCCATCCGGTAACAACCGCGCCAACGAGACCAAACAGAACACCCACAGACGTAAACACATCAGTCATGATGTGCTGACCATCGGCTTCCAGTGCTGGCGAACGCGCGCTGCGGCCCGTGCGAATGAGCAGTAATGCCCAGAAACAATTGATTGCTGCCGCGACGGTATTGATTGCAAGACCCAGCCAAGGCTCTTCCATCTGGTGCGGCGTCTGAAGTGCCGACCAAGCTTCTTTGGCAATCAGAAGCGCCGCAATGGTAATCAGCACCCCTTCGACAACCGCCGAAATGTACTCTGCCTTATGATGCCCAAACGGATGGTTTTCATCGGCTGGCTTGTAGCTAACGCTAATTGCCCACCAGGCGCCGAAAGCCGCGATCACATTGACGATGGATTCCAGAGCATCCGAATAGAGTGCAACGGAGCCAGTCAGTGCATAGGCCAAATATTTCAAACCCATTACGCCCAGCGCAACAGGAATCGACCAAGCGGCAAGGCGCCGAACTTTCACACTCGCGTCCATCACAAACCCTAATTCTTTAAATTCTTATCCCGACAAGCGGGTTTGAGCTTAAATTTAAGCTCACTGCGCATTCACTCTGGCCAAGCCAGTCAGCCGCATTTCGATAGGCGTTCTATAGCCCAGAAATTCCGATAATCGAACCCCTCATTTTTACTTCAGCAACTTAATTTTCTCTTGCGAATGCAATGCATTACAGTTGCAAATGGTTCGCTAAAGCAGCTCTGAAAAATCATGATTTTATAAGACCATAAACGAAAAAACCGGCCGCAGTTTTCACCACGGCCGGTCGTTTGATTGTCACGTGAAATCGAGTTTAATAGTTGCTGCGGCGCGCTTTATGCTTCGCTGCAAAATGCACAACGATATTTTCGATCATGCGCATCCCCGCATTATGACCCAATGTCATGATGGATTCGGGGTGGAACTGCACTGCCGCCACTGGCTCTTTCTTATGTTCAAAGGCCATGATGACACCGTCTTCGGTTTCTGCCGTAACCAGAAAATCATCGGAGAGACGTTCAGGATCAGCAAAGATCGAATGGTAACGACCAACCGTTATTTCCTTTGGCAGTCCTGAGAAAATACGCTCTGGCTTCGAAATCCGGATGCGCGATGGCTTGCCATGCATCGGAATGCGAAGCTGACGCAGCGTGCCACCATAGGCTTCTGCGAGTGCCTGAAGCCCAAGACAGACGCCGAAGATCGGCAGCTCACGCTTACGCGCCTTTTCAATAGTCGCTTTGCAATCGAAGTCCTGCGGTGTTCCTGGTCCAGGCGAAAGCACGACAAGATCAGGATTGATGCGGTCGAACACTTCCTCGGCTACCGGCGAGCGTACCGTCGAAACCGTGGCACCCGTCTGGCGGAAATAATTGGCGAGCGTGTGCACGAAGGAATCTTCGTGATCGACCAGCAAGATCGAAATCCCCTCGCCAACCTTTGCCGCCACGCGTTCTTCCGCAACCTGATTGCTCTTCTGCGCTTCACGCACAGCAGCAATCATTGCCGAAGCTTTCAGTTCGGTTTCCGCTTCTTCCTCTTCTGGATTGGAATCAAACAGCAGCGTTGCACCGGCACGAATCTCGGCCACACCTTCCTTGATGCGGATTGTGCGCAACGTGAGGCCGGTATTCATATCACCGTTGAAATGCATCATACCGACAGCACCGCCATACCATGCACGCGGGCTACGCTCGTTTTCTTCAAGGAAACGCATGGCCCAAAGCTTTGGCGCACCGGTCACAGTCACAGCCCATGCATGGCTGAGGAAGCCGTCAAACGCATCCATACCGTCACGCAATCGGCCTTCAATATGGTCAACCGTATGGATCAGACGCGAATACATTTCAATCTGACGACGCCCGATCACGCGTACCGAGCCCGGTTCGCAAACACGGCTTTTATCGTTGCGATCCACGTCCGAACACATGGTCAGCTCGGACTCATCTTTCTTCGAATTGAGCAGCTTCAGAATTTGCTCTGAATCCGAAATCGCGTCTTCACCGCGCTTAATGGTGCCGGAAATCGGGCAGGTCTCAATGCGGCGACCATTGACGCGCACAAACATTTCCGGCGAAGCGCCCACCAGATACTCGTTTTCACCCAGATTGATGAAGAACGAGTAAGGCGATGGATTAATCGACTTCAGGCGACGGAAGATTTCCGAAGGAGCTGTGTGGCAACGCTCATAGAAAGTCTGCCCCGGCACGACTTCAAAAAGATCGCCACGCTTGAAGCTATCCTTGGCGCGTTCAACCAGCTTGGCATATTCGCCCGGATTATGATCGCCACGCGGCAGATCACGTTCGGCAGGTTTGAAAGCCTGTACCGGCGTCGCGCGTGCAAGGTCATGCGTGGATGAACCGCCACAGCTGAACTCATAGCGATCCACCCATGCGCGTGCGGAGTAGTGATCCGCCACAAATATTTCATCAGGAATGAACAACACCAGATCACGCTGATCATCCGGGCGCTTCAACTTGTACTGGATCGCGTCAAACTGGAATGCGAGATCATAGCCAAACGCACCGTAAAGACCGAGATTTGCATCTTCTTCGGAGAAGAAAAGGCCCACAATCGCCCGCAATACGGTGAAAACCGAAGGTATACGCGAACGCTCTTCCTCGGTGAATGTCCCAGTGGGTTCAGCAATCGTCAGCTCGATACAATCTTCATCGGCCTTATCGACCTTCACTTCGGCAAGTGACTGCACCGTCTTTAAGATCGGACGCAGCAGGATAACACCGCGCTTATTCAGCGCTTCAATGCGCATCTGACGCGCGCGGGACGTGATCACCACCGGCGGATCAACAATTGCCGTGTCCCATCGCGTATAGCGGCCTGGATATTCGTAATTGGAAGAAAACACCGCACCACGCCGCTCATTGAGAGCATCGATATAAGTCTCGATGGCTCCCTTATAAGCAGTCAGATGGCGCACACGTTCGACAACAATGCCGCCCGCTGTTTCGTGCGTGAATATCTCGCTATCCGCAATCTTCGCATTCATGACTGGCAATTCCCAAGTGTTATTCGTTATCGAGCACTTCCAAGACCCGGTCTTATTCAAACAGCCAAACAAAAAGGCCGCCCGGATAATCCCAGCGGCCTGTTTCTAAACGCAAATGCACAAACGCCTGCGTGGCCGCTTTTAGCGAGCCCACCACCAGATTTTTGTTTCAATGCGCGAAATGTTCATGGCGATACTGTTAGCCTTCCCTTGCATCGCTTGCAACTGGAAAATTCATACCTTGGTCGCTCTCTTAACACCAAGCGTACGACGTAATGCACAAAGAAAATCCGGACCCAGTGAAGCGATCCGGATTTTCCCTTTGCCCTTAATAAGGACAACTATGATGGAAGTTAGCAGGCTCCTTCCACCAAGCCTAAACGGGCACCGCCCAAAATGCCAAATGTATAAGTATAATATGACTTTTAGTATGCGGAACAATTACCACAGGTTGAATAATAATTACAACTATAAAGTGTACTTTTGGTTAATCAATAGATTCATATGAGACACTACTCACCCATATCTCAAGCTGCCAGCCTTATCAGTGCTCAACCAGAGATATGCAAAAGTATGATGTATCAGGAATTTTGTATGAACGATTAAGCATTTTCGTCTTGCGCCCGTCGCCGATTTCGGATTCATTTCGTTCGCAGATCATTTGCAAACAAACAAAAAGAACCGTTCTTGCAGGCGGTCAAATGGGGACATCAATGAAGAATCTCGATGTGATGGACAGAAGCATTCTGTCTGCGCTTCAGGAAAACGGCCGACTGACCAACACTGAACTTTCTGATCGTATCAATCTTTCGCAAACAGCGACAGCTGAGCGCGTCAAACGCTTGACCCGCGAAGGCTATATTCTGGGCTACTCGGCGCATCTATCGCCAAAAATGCTTGATCGCTCGATGCTGGTTTTCATTGAAATCAAACTCGACCGTACCACGCCGGAAGTGTTTGAAACCTTCTCCACATTCACACGCAGTAATCCCGACATTCTGGAATGCCATATGGTTGCAGGCGGCTTCGATTATCTGATCAAAGCCCGTGTCACGGATATGGACCACTACCGGCGCTTTTTGTCAGAAGCCCTGCTTTCCCTTCCCGGCGTGCGTGAATCCCACACCTATGCTGTGATGGAAGAGGTCAAGGAAACATCGCATATCGCAGTTTAATTCCATCTTCTTTTTGCTGAACACGAGCCACAATATTTAAAATTCATTTCGACATATTGCCAAAGACATAATGCGGGTATATACCCGCATTATGTCTCATTCCTGTATTTGCATAGATCTGCGTCTGGCAGCCCGAAAGACTTCAGCCATTTATGATGAAGCATTGGCTCCGCTTGGCATCAGCGTGGCGCAGTTCAGCCTGCTGCGAAAAATCTCACGCGCGTCTGCGATCTCACTCACCGAACTGGCACGCATTGCCGAACTGGACCGTTCGACCATGGGGCGGAATGCAAAAGTGCTGCAGAAAATGGGGTTGATCGAACCCGCCTCCAGCAATGACCATCGCGAAACGAGCGTCGCTCTCACCAGCGAAGGACACAGACTGGTCGAGTTGGGCGGACCATTGTGGGATCAGGCCCAAAATGAAATCGAAGCGCGACTAGGTCACAAGGGTGTCGAGCAATTGCTGGCGCTTCTAGGTGCTTTGTAGCGGATCTAGCGCATACCGAAAAGTGTGAAACGATTTTCGGAACAAGATGCGCGTTGAACGAGTGAATGCGGTTTGACTGAAAACAATGACTGAAGCCCGCACGGATTTTAAATAACCGGCGGCTTCGTCCTCCAATATGTGGCTGGTCGAAATCCAGCCGAAACAGAGAGTTCCGAAGATGATCTCAGCTCGCCTAGCCAGTTTTCTAGCGCAACGAAACATCCATTATGGATGGGTTGTCGCTGGTGTCACCTTTCTGACCATGCTGGCGACTGCCGCCGCCATGGGCTCGGCTGGCATATTGATCGAACCGCTCCAAAGTGAGTTTGGCTGGACCAATGCGAATATCTCTTTCGCAATGGCATTGCGGCTTGTGCTGTTTGGATTGATGGGACCATTTGCTGCCGCTTTCATGAACCAGTTTGGCCTGCGCCGTGTGGTCATGGCAGCGCTCATCATGATCTCATTTGGGCTTGTGGGCTCAATCTTCATGACTGAGCAATGGCAAATGGTAGGGCTCTGGGGTGTCATAATCGGCCTCGGCACGGGCATGACTGCACTTGTCCTTGGCGCTACGGTTGCTGCGCGCTGGTTTGAGAAGCGTCGCGGTCTGGTCGTCGGCATGATGACTGCCAGCAATGCAACAGGTCAGCTGATATTCATGCCAATTCTGGCAAGTGTCAGCCAGAATATCGGCTGGCGTTCATCACTGGTCATTGTCATCTCATTCCTGCTGGCGGCACTTTTGCTGGTGCTGATGTTGATGCGCGACAAGCCTTCAGACATCGGCCTCAAGCCCTATGGCCGCACAGCCCCAATGCCCGCACCAGAACCAAAGAAGCAGTTTGGCGACATGATGCTGTCGCCTCTGGTAACATTGCGTGAAGCATCCTCGACAACCACGTTCTGGGTCTTGTTTCTCACATTCTTCGTCTGTGGCTTTTCCACCAACGGCCTGATCCAGACACACTGGATTGCGCTTTGTGGCGACTACGGCATTGTACCTGTGGGCGCAGCTGGGATTCTCGCCGTGATCGGCGCATTTGATCTGATCGGCACGATTGCGTCTGGCTGGCTTACCGACCGCTACGACAATCGCTGGCTCCTATTCTGGTTCTACGCGCTACGCGGCTTGTCACTCATCTATCTGACCTTCACCGATTTCTCGATCTATGAACTGGCGCTTTTCGCCGTCTTCTATGGTCTTGATTGGGTTGCAACCGTTCCTCCAACAGTGAAACTTGCAGCAGAGAAATTCGGCCCCGAAAAAGCCGGCATGGTGTTTGGCTGGGTCTTCACCGGCCATCAGGTGGGAGCTGCAGCCGCAGCAGCCTTTGCAGGTTTTGTTCGCACAGACTACGACAGCTACACACCTGCGCTTATTTTGGCGGGAGCCATGTGTTTTGCAGCCGCTGCAATGGTGTTCCTGATCAATCGTCCAAAGTTACAGGCAGCGTTTCAAGCATCATGATGTTGCCTTGCGGCCCTTTTTGTTCAGTGCCAGAACACCGACGCTGATCAGAAGGGCCGCAAGAGTATCAGTCAGACCGGGCACTTCGCCCAACAACAAAAGCCCAAGCACCAGTGTAACGACCGGAATAAGGGCCGACAGTGCAGCACCCGCAGCCGTGCCCAATAGAACCACGGCGCGGTTGAAGGCAAAGATGCCAAAGGCCGACGTCAAAACGCCCTGATAAAAACCTTGCAGAACAATGTCGTTCCACGAGGTTTCACCAATCCCCTTTTGCAGAAAAAGCACGTAGATCGGCAAAAATACAATCGCTGATGCGACCGAAGAAATCGCAGCCGCATGCAGGCCATCCATGTTCTTTTTGCGAAACACCATCACATAAAGCGACCAGACGAGAGCAGCGGCAAAAAACGCGAGATGCCCCATCATCTCCGCGCCACCAAATTGCGAGAAGCCTGCAATCAATGCACTGCCCACCAGGATCAAGCCAACGCCTGCCCAGCGCACAGGCACCAGTCGTTCGTGAAGTAGAAACACGCCGAAGATCGCAACCATTGCAGTCATCAATCCCGGAATAAGCGCTGCCGCATGGGACGCTGGCGCATATTGCAGCCCAAAGGCCGTCAACAACGCATAGGGAAAGCCAGCGCCTGCAACCAAAAGCACAAAGCCCAGCGCGCCCAATTGCCGAAAGCCAAAACCTTTCGCCAGCACAACCGGCAGAAGAACAAGCCCCGCAACACCAAACCGCAATGCAATAATATCCGACGGCAACAACGCTGTTTGAAACCCAAAGCGCGTTAAGACAAACGAACCGGACCAGACGAGGACGCCCGAAAGCCCCCAGATCAGCCCTCTGATTGTATCGGACTTAGCTGCTGAATTTATCGTTTCGCTTGTGGCGACCATGTGCGTTGAACTCTGATTCATAAACTGTATGACGACCATTGCAGAAAACAGCCGTGTCAGCACCACGGATAAATCAGATATGAGATATTAGTTTTTCTTATGCCGCCTTTTGCCTTCGCTTGAGCGCGAGATCGCAAAAGCTGTCAATCAGTAAGCGAACGGGACTATCCGCCCGCGACACGATAGAAACCGTGCGAAAAGCTGGTGGATCAAAACGACAAATGCGCAGATCATGCAGATCAGCGCCCGGCAAACTGATCTCTGAAATCAATGTCAAACCAATGCCATGCCGCACCATTTCAAGAACAGTCGCAATGTCACGCGTTTTAACCTGCTCACTGCGCGCGCCACTATTCTCATGAATAACGCGGTCGATAATCAACTCGCATCCCGCAGCGGCGAGTAATTTTCTGTCACGAAGCTGGGCCGGGGCGAGGGTTGCCTGCTGCATAAGAGGATCATCACGCCGCCCTATGACAACAAGCTCTTCTTCACCAATGGCTTGCGCCTGCAATTCTTCAATCGGTAATGATGTGATGCCAAGATCAGCAATGCCGTCTTTGACCCATTGGCTCACGTCATCATGTCCGCCTTCAAAGGCACTGAACTCGACCGAGGGATAAAGCCGGGAAAATGCTTTGCGCAACTCCGGCAACACATGCTCAAGCTGACTTGGAATGGCCGCTATGCGCAAGCGCTCTTGTCCGCCACTTGTCTTGCTCCGCGCCTGACTTTCGATACGCTCAACAGCGGAAAGTGCTGCGCGTGCATCATCGAGGATAGATTGTCCAAAGGCCGTCAAAACCGCGCCATCGCGCTTGCGCGCCAGCACGGCAATTCCGAGTATCTTTTCTAGCGTTGCGATCGCCTGACTGGCTCCTGATTGCGTTAACCGCAACCGACGACCGGCAGCACCCACGCTGCCAGTTTCGGCCACTGCTTCCAACAAACGCAATTGAACCAGACTGATTTTCATCTTCGCCATCCCTGCGCTTAATCGCGCAACAACGCATCACCCCAATCAGCACGACGCGCCCAACGGAAAAGCTCGCCATCCCGCTTGGTCAAAAGCCCCTCTTCCGCAGAGCCATCATCCTTGCAAAGCTTGATGGTCACCTTGCCGCCTCCAACACGTGTTGGCGCGATAACCCGCGCTGACGCCGCAAGCGATGGATCACGTGTCGCTGCCAGATAGATGAATTTCTCATCTTCCCACGGAACTTCGGCATCCTTAGTCAAACGATGAATCCGCGACCGCGCAACACGACGCGAAAAATGACACCAATCCGGTGCCGCTATCGGACAATCCAGCTGATGGGTGCAAGGGGCTGCAATATGCGCGCCCTGTTCTAACAGCACCGCACGTGCATCGAGAATACGCTGCCAGCCAGCCGGTGTTCCCGGTTCCACAATCACAAACAAATGTTGCGCAGAAGCCCAGAGCTTTTCAACCAGTGCCTTGCGGTCAAGCGGTGCCAATTCATCCAGCACATAAGCAATTGTCACCAGATCAGCCTGCGGCAAATCCAGCTTTTCTTTAATCAGATCTGCCGCCCGCCATTCGGTCTGAAGCCCGATATCTGTCGCAAGCTTGCTTCCCACAGCGCGGATTGCCGGGCTTGCTTCGATCATCGTAGCAGACTGCAAATCAGGCCAGCAATCACGTGCAGCCCAAAGGGCCGTTCCCGGCCCACAGCCCACATCAAGCATCGTCTGCGGAACAAAATCGGGGCAGACTTCCGCAACGCTCTCTAAGCTTGCACGCACCGCGGCATAAGTCGCAGGGAGGCGTGCAGCCAGATAGGCCTTGGCCGCCAGATCATCAGAAATATGCAAACGCCCATCGCGCGTTTCCGCACGATAGCGCCGCGACAGCACATCAGATGCACGCTTAAGGTCGGCCAGAGCCACACCTTCGAGCGCAGCATCTACGGCCTGTCGCAAGAGTGATGGTAGTTCCATTAAGGTTTAGCGCTCCAGAACCTGCTTCACGTCGACCAGATTGGAACGCACACGCAGAATATAAAAGCCCATAGTCGTCAGATGCGATGGCGTAAACCATGCATCCGGGCTGCCGTTGGAAACAATGAATGGCTGCATATCGAGTGCCGAGCGCAACTGCCGCTCCATTTCGTCCCACACACCATCGAGATGCTTTTCAGCCAATACGCCACGGAAATCCGAATGTGCTGCACGCAGGATGCCGTAATAAGCATAGAGCTGGCCATAGGCGAACCAGAAGCGATCATCGGCCCGCGTATCAAACCAACCAGCATGATAATTTTCGGCGCGATCCTTAAGGATTGCCGAGGTCGAGCCCAGATCACTCGCAATACGGTCGACAAGCTGGATGAGATTGTCGGCGCGTGCATCAAATGTAACCTGACAGGTTTGCAAACGCGTGTTGAATGAACGCAGATCCTTAATCGCAGAACGGTAATAGCTTGGTGTTGGTGTCTTAGGGCCAAATGGGCTCAAGCCAAAATACCAGGAATCTTCGGCAAACTGCAGATTTCCACGTGCCTTCTGCAGATCGCTATCAATTTGCGAGGTGCCACGCAGACGACCAATATTGTCCACGAGCTCAATAGCCGTACGACGCACCGCAGCATTGATGCCACGCTGGAATGAAGCCTTATTATCAAGGAATGGTGTGCGGTCCCAGTCAATGCCAAAGAAACCAAGCTTGTAAAGCAGCATGGAGGAAATCCACGCATTCTGATTCACATTGAAATCAGTGAGATCAGCGGCCACTTCGGCAATGGCGGATGGCGAACACTTGCGCGCAGTCGATGGAATCTGCGCTGCTTGCATCGGCTGCGTGTCGACCGGATTTTCAGATTTCGTTTCAGTTTCGGTTGTCGTCTCGCTATCGCCAGTGGTCGGCGTGGTATCGGTGCCACTTGGCGTGCTTGTCGAAGGTGCGGGCGTTGATACGAGTGGTGCGGGCGTGGTTTGCAACTCTTCACCCGGCGTCACAGCCGTTTGGTAGCTATATTTGGCCGGATAGTCGGGATCAAAGTTCGTCCAGACCTGCGTTTGCCAGATAAAATAGACATACAGGCCGCCAAATCCGATAACGAAAACCGCAACAGCGACTTTCCACAAATTTCCGAGCCTCAGAAAAAGCCCCCACAACGCGCCAAGCGGCACGGCAATCACACGTGCCAGTGCTGCGATAAACCGGCCAAGGAAGGAGAAAACGCCCCGAACTGCATTCCACACTGTATAAAATCCTTCCTTTTACCCGCAATTGCAGGCTCTCTGGCACTTTTATCCAACCAGCAACATCGCATATCAAATGCAACATATGACCAGCCAGTAAACACGAACTCTTGTCCTGATCTTCAAATAGAGTGTGGCTGGCTTTTCGACAACCATCGAGCAGCCCCTCATAGCAATTATCGAAGCTTTTCCTGTAGCAAGGGTTGAAACGAAACAAGCGCTGGGTAACATGGCGGCACTTCGCCCTGCTTCGGCCAGACTGCTTTATGTGCCGAACTTTTTGCCTGACGGTCCAGAAAAACGAGTACAACACCCCCGAAAGTCGCAATCAGAAATATTTTCGCCGCAATGGTACTTGATCGGCGAAATCTTTGGTGTTTGCTAAAAGCTGGAACCGGAAAAACAAGCAACCGTTAAAACGGCCCGGTTAATGGAGAGAGAAATGAAGTCCACATCAACGCCTTCAATGAAACGCGTATTGAATATGCTGGCGGTTACCACAGCCATCTTTGCCATTCCAGCAGCCGCCAGCGCTGCCGAGGCGGAAAGCTGCTCGACCGTTCGCTTCTCCGATGTGGGCTGGACCGACATCACCTCGACCACGGCTGTAGCAACTGAGGTTCTCAAGGGCCTTGGCTATAAGACCGACATCAAGGTTCTCTCTGTGCCCGTGACTTACGCGTCGCTGAGTAAGAAAGACATTGATGTTTTCCTTGGCTACTGGAACCCGTCGATGAGTGCCGATCTCAAGCCTTATCTGGATGATAAGAGCGTTGAAACGCTGCGCACCAATCTAACAGGCGCGAAATACACGCTCGCCGTGCCAAAATATGCCTATGATGAAGGCCTCAAAGACTTCAAAGACATTGCAGCTTTCAAAGATAAGCTGGGCGGCAAGATTTACGGCATTGAGCCGGGCAACGACGGCAACCGCCTGATCCTCGACATGATCACCAAGGATGCCTTTGGCCTCAAATCTTTTGAACTGGCTGAATCGTCGGAACAGGGCATGCTGGCGCAGGTCGCGCGCAGCATTAAGAGCAAAGATCCGGTTGTGTTCCTCGCATGGGAGCCGCATCCGATGAACAAGCGCTTTGAAATCGCTTATCTCACCGGCGGCGATGATTTCTTTGGCCCGAACCTCGGTGGTGCGACAGTCGAAACGAATATCCGCGCTGGCTATACGCAGGAATGCCCAAATGTCGGCAAGTTCCTGACCAATCTTGAATTCCAGCTTGAAATGGAAAACGAGATCATGGGCAAGATCTTGGATGACGGCGAAGAACCAGCAAAAGCTGCAACCGCTTGGCTCAAGGCAAATCCTGCCGTGCTCGACAAGTGGCTTGACGGCGTTACCACGTTCGACGGCAAGGAAGGTCTGCCAGCTGTCAAGGCAGAACTCGGCTTGTAATCTTCATATTCAGGGCCGCGGTCAACCGCGGCCTGTACCTTTGCAAACATGAAAACGAAAAAGCACGCAGCAGGAGACAGAATCGTTGAACTGGCTGACGGACTATAAAATCCCAGTTGGACCGACCGCAAAATCAGTGGTCGACTGGCTTACCGATAATATGAGCGGCTTTTTCGATGCGTTGGCGGCTGTGATGCAGTGGCTTATCGATGGCTTGCTGTTTCTATTGCAGCTTCCCCATCCGTTGATCCTCATCGCGATTTTTGCTGTTATCGCATGGTTCATACAGCGCCGCATTTCCGTTGTAATCCTCACGATTATCGGCTTTTTGTTCATCATCAATCAGGGCTATTGGGATGCAACGCTCAAGACGCTGACACTCGTGCTTTCAGCCTGCTTTCTCTGCATGGCTATCGGCGTTCCGCTCGGCATTGCTGCGGCGCATCGCCCAAAGCTCTATGCTGTCATGCGCCCCATTCTCGACCTGATGCAGACGCTGCCAACCTTCGTCTATCTGATCCCGGCAATTGTCTTTTTCGGTATCGGCATGGTGCCGGGGCTCCTTGCTACGGCGATCTTCGTGCTACCTGCCCCCGTGCGGCTGACGCATCTTGGTATCTCATCAACGCCGTCATCACTGATCGAAGCAGGTGAAGCTTTCGGCGCATCCCGCCGTCAACTTCTCTGGAAAATCGAACTGCCCTACGCTATGCCGCAGATTCTGGCAGGCCTGACACAGACTATCATGCTGTCACTATCGATGGTGGTGATTGCAGCCCTTGTCGGTGCAGACGGCCTTGGCGTGCCGGTGGTTCGTGCGCTCAACTCGGTCAATACATCGCTGGGCTTTGAGTCGGGCTTCGTTATCGTCGTGGTCGCCATCGTGCTTGATCGCATCTTCCGGGCTGCACGGGACAAATAGGAGAGCCGGTTATGACGATCATTTCTGTAGAAGACGTCAGCATCATATTCGGCAAGAATGCCGATAGCGCGCTGGAACTGGCAGATCGTGGCGCTTCGCGCTCGGAAATTCAGGCCGAAACCGATCTGGTTCTCGGCGTGCACGACTGCTCGCTCAATATTCAGGAAGGCGAGATTCTTGTCCTGATGGGGCTGTCCGGTTCTGGCAAATCGACGCTGTTGCGCGCTATTAATCGGCTCAATCCGATTTCGCGTGGTCGCGTTCTAATACGCGATGGCGAACGCACGATTGATGTCGGCAATGCCGACCGCAAAACACTGCGGCACCTGAGGACCGAACTCGTCTCGATGGTGTTTCAGCAATTCGGTCTGTTGCCATGGCGCACGGTTGAAGAAAACGTTGCCTTCGGCCTCGAAATTTCCGGCATGAGCAAGCAAGAGCGGCTCAACCACGCACGCGACCAGCTAGAACTGGTTGGCCTGCAAGACTGGGCCAAACGCAAGGTTGGCGAACTTTCCGGCGGCATGCAGCAACGCGTTGGCCTTGCCCGTGCATTTGCCACCGGCGCACCAATTTTGCTGATGGATGAGCCGTTCTCGGCACTTGATCCACTGATCCGCACACGCTTGCAGGATGAACTTCTGGCTTTCCAATCACGGCTTAAGAAAACGATTGTGTTCGTTAGCCACGATCTCGATGAAGCTATGAAGATCGGCAATCGCATCGCGATCATGGAAGGCGGGCGTATTGTGCAATGCGGGACACCGCAAGACATTTTGCTCAACCCAGCTGATCGATATGTTGCAGACTTTGTTGCCCATATGAACCCGCTTGGCGTCCTGCAAGCGGGCGACATCATGACCCCTTTTGACCGCAATGCAGCCCCTCGCCCATTTGCAGCAACCACACGAAAAGAAACTCTCGTTCGTGAACTGATGAAATCAGTTGCTGATAGCAGCGGCGATGTCGGCATTGTGGAGAACGGCGCTATTATCGGCAAAATCAACGCCGATGACATTGTTCGGGCGCTCTCCTGGCATCAGCAACGCGGACAGCATTAGAGCCCGTTTTCAAAACAAAAACGCCGCCTTAAAAAGGCGGCGTTTTCATTTTCAATTTAAAGAGCTTTACGCTTGTGCGGCCTGACGTGCAGCCGTACGCGCTTCAACGCGAGCACGGATTGCATCAACATCCGCACGTGGCGTCGCCGCGAACAGCTTCTTGGTGTAGTCATGCTGCGGGTTGTTGAACACATCGTCACGCGAACCGTATTCGACAACTTCACCGAAATACATCACCATCACATCGTCCGCAATGTAACGAACCACCGACAGATCATGGCTGATGAACACGTAAGTCAGGCCAAACTCTTCCTGAAGATCAGCAAGAATATTAAGCACCTGTGCCTGCACAGAAAGATCGAGTGCCGAAACTGGCTCATCCAGAATGAGCAGCTTCGGATTGAGCATCAATGCACGTGCAATGGCGATACGCTGACGCTGACCACCCGAAAACATGTGCGGGTAACGATTGAAATGCTCTTTGCCAAGGCCAACCTTTTGCAGCATTTCCATCGATTTTTCACGACGTTCGGCAGCCGACATATTGGTGTTGAGCAGCAAAGGCTCAGCCAGCACATCACCGATCTTCTGGCGCGGATTGAGCGAGCCATAGGGGTTCTGAAACACAATCTGCACCTTCTGGCGCATTTCAGGTGTCAGGCCGTCACGGGCAATGTTCACATCCTTGCCGCCGATCATCAGATCGCCAGATGTTTGTGGGTCGATCATGGTCAGGATACGGGCAAGTGTAGACTTGCCGCAGCCTGATTCACCGACGATTGCCAGCGTCTTGCCCTTTTCAAGCTTGAAGCTCACGCCTTTAACAGCATGAACAACCTTCGGCTTGCCAAAAAGACCGCCACCAACATGGTAATCGCGCTTGATGTCGCGCGCTTCGAGAACAATCTCGCTCATCACGCTTCTCCTGCGGCATTGGTGTTAAATACAAAATCGGAAACCGTCGGCAGACGATCACCCGTCGCATTTTCCGGCAGAGCCGAAAGCAGCGCGCGCGTATAAGGATGCTTAGGCTCGGTGAACAACGACAACACGTCGGAGTCTTCCATCTTATGCCCCTTATACTGCACGATCACACGATCCGCAGTTTCAGCAACAACGCCCATATCATGAGTGATCATGATGAGGCCCATGCCGTGTTCGACCTGAAGACGCATCAGCAGATCAAGAATCTGCTTCTGGATCGTCACATCAAGCGCCGTTGTCGGCTCATCGGCAATCAACAGCTTTGGATTACACGCAATCGCAATCGCGATCATCACGCGCTGGCACTGACCACCCGACATCTGATGCGGGAAGCTCGACAAGCGTTCAGCTGCATCACGAATACCCACCAGTTCAAGCAGCTCAATGGCGCGTGCACGGCTTGCAGACCCCTTAAGCCCCAGATGGCGCTTTAGCACTTCCTCAAGCTGATAACCAACCGTGAAACACGGATTGAGGCTTGCAACAGGCTCCTGAAAGATCATCGAAATATCACGTCCGATAATCTTGCGGCGTTCCTTGTCCGACATGCCTTTGAGGTCGCGGCCTTCAAACGTCATGCTGTCGGCAGTCACCGTCGCAGTTTTAGGCAGAAGACCCATAACCGCAAGCATACCAACCGATTTACCAGAACCGGACTCGCCAACAATCGCCAGCACTTCGCCCTTATCGACCGAAATATCAATACCATCGACCGCCTTGAATGGGCCAGTCGAGGTATCAAACGAAACCGTAAGGTTCTTGATTTCAAGCAAAGCCATCGATCAGCTCCTCTTCAGTTTCGGATCAAGCGCATCGCGCAGACCATCGCCGACCAGATTGATCGCAAGAACAGTAATCAGGATAGCAAGGCCAGGGAAAGTAACAATCCACCACGCGCTCAGAATGAACTCACGTGCTTCCGCGAGCATCGTGCCCCATTCCGGTGTCGGCGGTTGTGCACCCATACCAAGGAAGCCAAGTGCCGCAACGTCGAGAATAGCGTTCGAAAACGACATCGTCGCCTGAACAACCAGCGGCGCAAGGCAGTTTGGCAGAATTGTCTTGAACATCAAACGGAACTTGCTCGCACCTGCGAGCCTTGAGGCCGTTACATATTCACGCTCTTTTTCTGCCATAACTGCCGCACGCGTCAGACGCGAAAAGTGCGGAAGCAGAACCAGCGTAATCGCAAGCACCGCGTTGATCAGGCCGGGTCCGAGAATAGCCACCAGAACCAGAGCCAGCAGCAGCGAAGGGAAAGCCAGAATAACGTCCATGATACGCATGAAAACCGTATCAATGCCGCCACCAAAATAGCCCGAAACAACGCCGATCGTGATGCCAAGGCACATCGAGATAATAACGATGACAAAGCCCACGAGCAGCGAGTATTGCGCGCCATAGATCAGACGGGACAGAATATCACGGCCAACCGCATCCGTTCCCAGAAGGAACTGTGTGCTGCCGCCCTGCTCCCAGAACGGAGGCACCTTCACGAACTCACGATATTGTTCGACCGGATTATGCGGCGCAATCAACGGTGCAAAAACTGCCACCAGAATGATTGCGAGAAATACAAAAAGACCGATCACAGCGCCACGATTGACGCTGAAATAGAACCAGAAATCTTTCAAAGCCCGGAGTTTCCCGACTTCTTTTGTCGCCTCCGGCTGAATAGCTGCCGGCTGATTTGTTGGGTGTGTCATGATACCCTCACTTGTGCCGGATACGCGGATTGATCAGCCCGTAAAGCAGATCAACGATCAGATTAACGACCATGATAATGAACGCAATGATCAGCAATCCGCTCTGGACGACCGGATAGTCGCGTCGCGAAATCGAATCGAGCATCCACTTACCAATGCCCGGCCACGAGAAGATGGTCTCGGTCAGGATCGCACCGGCCATCAACACACCGACCTGAAGGCCGATTGTTGTGATGACAGGGATCATCGCATTGCGCAGCGCATGAAGACCAATGACGCGACGAAGTGGCAGGCCCTTGGCGCGTGCCGTGCGGACATAATCCTCACCAAGCACTTCCAGCATCGCCGAACGTGTCTGACGCGCAATAACCGCAAGCGGAATCGTCGCAAGAACGATCGTCGGCAGGATCAAATGCGATACGGCAGACGTGAACGCACCTTTTTGACCAGACAGAAGACTGTCAATCAGCATGAAACCTGTTACCGGCGGGAAGTAGTAAAGCAGCGAGATACGGCCTGAAACAGGCGTCAGCTGTAAAACACCCGAGAAGAGAATGATCAGCAGCAAAGCCCACCAGAAAATCGGCATTGAATAGCCGACCAGTGAAATGCCCATCAATCCCTGATCAAACCACGAACCGCGCTTTACAGCAGCGATGACACCTGCCGGGATGCCGACAAGAATAGCCAGAATGATTGCACAGAATGCCAGTTCGACCGTTGCCGGGAACAGCGCAAAAAATTCATCGATAACTGGCTTTTTCGTCACCAGCGACTGACCGAAATCACCATGCAGGAGATTACCGACATAATGGAGATACTGCTCCCACAATGGCCGGTCAAATCCGAGCTGAGCCAGCAATTGCGCATGACGCTCAGGACTGACGCCGCGCTCGCCCGCCATCAGAAGAACTGGATCTCCCGGCAGCACACGTACGAAAGCGAAAGCAACAATCGTGATGCCGATGAAAGTCGGTATCAGATATAGAAGTTTGTTAAATATGAAACGAAACATACAAAAACTCCGACCGGGTGCGGAGGAAACCTCCACACCCGGCCGCTGGTGTTGTCAGGATTTTACTCTGTGATATCGACTTCTTCGAAGCGATAATCACCAAGCGGGCTCTGCTTAAAGCCGGTAACCTTGGCTGACATCGGCACGAATACAGTCGAATGCGCGATTGTGTTCCAAGGGGCCTGCTCCTTGAAGATCACCTGAGCGTCTTCATAAAGCTTCACGCGTTCATCGTGACTTGTCGAAACCTTGGCCTTCTGGATCAGGTCTTCGAACGGCTGGTAGCACCACTGAGCGCGGTTGTTCGAGCCAACGCCTGCGCAGCCCAGAAGCGTGCCGAGGAAGTTGTCCGGATCACCATTGTCACCGGTCCAGCCGAGGATAACAGCGCCATCACGGTCTTTTTCGCCGGACTTCTTGAGGTATTCACCCCATTCCATCGAAACGATTTCCGCATCAACGCCAACCTTGGCAAAATCGGCCTGCATCAGTTCAGCAGTACGACGTGCGTTTGGCATGTAAGGACGGCTGACAGGCATTGCCCACAGCTTCATCTTCAGATCCTTGACGCCAGCAGCTTCGAGAGCCTTCTTAGCGGCTTCCGGATCGTACTTGTCGTCTTCGATCTTGTCGTTGTAGCTCCACATTGTCGGTGGAATTGGGTTCTTGGCAACCTGCCCCTGACCTTCATAAACACCATCAACGATTGCCTGCTTGTTGACAGCCTGATTGAGTGCCTTACGCACTTCTGGCTTATCAAATGGAGCAACAGTGGTGTTGTAAGCGAAGTAAGCGACGTTCAGGCCAGCCTGCTCATCAACCTTAAGGTTCGAATCGCCCTGAAGACCCTTAATGTCGGCTGGTGCCGGATAAGACATCAGGTGGCATTCGCCGGCCTTGAGCTTCTGTGCACGAACAGCAGGGTCAGTGGTGATTGCGAAAACGAGATCGTCGATCTTCGGCTTTGCACCCCAGTAATCCGGGTTAGCCTTGAAGCGAACGACTGCGTCTTTCTGATAAGCGACAAACTGGAAAGGACCAGTGCCAACGGGGAACTGGTTGAGATCGCTCTGCTTGCCATCGGCTGCGAGCTTATCTGTGTATTCCTTCGAAATAATCGACGCAAAAGGCATCGAGATATTTGCGAGGAAAGCAGCTTCCGGACGGGTCAGAATGAACTTGACGGTGTTGTCGTCAATCTTCTGAATTTCCTTGATCAGCGAACCCATTTCCATGGAATCGAAATATTCGTACGAAACGCCGGACGTATATTCGTGCCAAGGATTTTCCTTGTTGCCCATACGGTCGAACGAGAAGATCACGTCATCAGCGTTGAAATTGCGGGTTGGCGTGAAATTGTCGCTCGAGTGGAACTTGACGCCTTCGCGAAGCTTAAAGGTATATTCCTTACCATCGTCCGAAACAGTCCAGCTTTCTGCCAGGCCTGGAACAACTTCAGTTGTGCCATTTTCAAACTCTGCAAGGCGGTTATAGACCGGATGCGCCGACGCATCAAACGTGTCACCACCAGTGTAGGCAGCAGGATCGAAGCCTTCAGGCGAAGCTGGCGAGCAATAGACAAAGGTCTTTGCCGATGCTGCGCCGCTCATCAGAGCGACAACTGCCGTTGCCGCCAGAAGTGTTTTATAAAATTTCATTTAGTGCCCGCCTCCACGGAAATATTATTGCGCGCACCCTAAGCACGCAAGTGGCGCTTATCGAAACGTGTACAACCCCACAATGCAAGCGATAATTTTAGAATCTTGTCGCATTCTCAACCGATTTTAGCCAAATAAATTAGATTCATATTTCTTAAGCATACCGCTTTTTAGAAAATTGCGCTAAGCGGAGCTGATTTATAATATTTATTCGCCTCGTGGGAGGCGTGATTTGTGAACACACAAACGCCAACAGCATCACATAAGTTTGCCACCAACAGACCAGAATTTCCACAAGTCAATTAGCGCCTAAATTTCCTTACCGCGAAACATAACGAAGAGGGCCATCTGGATGCGGGCGGATACCCCCAGAGCCAAACCACGATAATTTGATTAGCAATCTACCGGGGTCTGCCAATATAGGATGAGATGAGACATAAGTGCTCAATAAATTTAATAATAAATTATATTCAAATATTAGAGCTTTTAAATTAAGGTTTTTCGACAGTGCTATAAATCTAAAACTGTTCAAAATGGGCTCCATCGGGTCCGATTTTATCCATTTCACCCGGTCCAAGGTGCACATTTTACGAGTTTACGGCTTTTTTTGCACTATTCTCGAACGGATTATCACCCCAGCTACGAGGCAGAACATGAGATAGAACGCTTATAATTTTGGGACAAATCTCTATAATTTTTTTGTCTATTAATATAAGCAACGGCTTTTCAATTTCGTCATATAGTATTATTTTCGGAACGTCAGCCATATAAAATTGCTGGCAACTTTGTTAACCATATGCAGTCTTACGGGGGTATGACCGCGAATGACCATAGATAATAAATTTATTGATTTAGTAGACAATGCAGACCAGGTCGCTGATTTCTTATCAGCACTAGCTAATAATAAGAGGCTGCTAATTTTATGCAAACTATTACATAATGAAATGTCGGTAGGCGCTCTGGCAAAAGCTATTGACCTCAGTCAGTCAGCGCTTTCTCAGCACCTCGCGAAGTTACGTGCTCTCAATCTCGTATCGACGCGCCGCGATGCACAAACGATTTATTACATCGTTTCGTCACCGCATATCGAACTGATGTTGTCGACGCTATCGAGTCTCTATATGAGTCCATCTCCGCGCCGACGCGAAATGGCAGCTGTGCTACATCAATAATTACAATCTCATGAGGCATAAGTCGTGCGATGAAGGAAACACAAGCCGGATCGCACGACTTTGTCGTCGAGATAACTGACGTCGATGATGCAAGGCTCGCAGCCTATAAAAACATCCGGGAAAAAGATCTGGTCGGTCGCCAACAGCGTTTTATCGCTGAAGGTAAGGTCGTACTCAATGTTCTCTTTTCAGAATCTGCGCGCTTTGACACAGAATCCCTTCTTATTCTCGAAAACCGTCTGAATGGCCTACAGGATCAGCTTGCACAACTGCCAGCGGGCGTAGAGGTCTATTCCGTACCGCAAGCCGTCATTGACGAGGTGGCAGGATTTCATGTCCATCGCGGCATTCTTGCAGTCGGGCGTCGTAAGCCACAACCCGAACTGAAGGATATGGTCAGTCAGTTGCCCGAAACTGCGCTCGTCGTCGTTTTGTGCGGCATTTCCAACCACGATAATGTCGGATCGATCTTCCGCAATGCAGCTGCTTTTGAAGCCGATTGCGTTTTAATGGACGAGACCTGCTGCGATCCCCTATACCGAAAAGCCATACGCGTTTCGGTTGGCGCGACATTGAAGGTTCCATATTTTCACGGCACTAACATCGAAATGATTGTGGCGACGCTACAGGACGCCAAATTCAATATATTGGCGCTCAGCCCTTCATCAGCGTTGAATATCTATCAGGCACCAAGCAACAATCGTCAGGCGCTGTTATTAGGCACTGAAGGCGAAGGGCTTCCATCGCATCTTTTGCGGCAGCTCACGGGCGCGCGCATTCCCATGTCATCACAATTTGACAGCCTTAACGTGGCGACGGCTTCAGGAATTGCCCTCTCCCGCTTCAGCAAATTTAACTGAGCATAAAAAAGCCTCCCGCAAGTGCCGGAGGCTTTTTTATGCTGTTTTAAAAATTGCTCTTAGGCTGCAGAAGCGCTGGCAGCACCAGTAACAAGGCGACGAAGCATTTCCTCGGCGCGTGGTTCACGCTCCGAACGCGCGATGAACCCACCACCAAATACCCGTGCGGTATTGCTATCGTCCGAATAAAGTACGCAAGCCTGTCCGGGTGCAATGCCGCTTTCACCGTCAACCAGTTCTACCCATGTCTTGCCATCTGCATGATGCAGAACAGCAGGGCGTGGTGGACGTGTCGAGCGGACCTTGGCGAACACTTCCATGCCGCCTTCTGGCAGCGCATCAAGTGCTTGGTCGCCGAGCCAGTTCACGTCACGCAGAAACACCTTGTGTGTTTCGAGCGCTTCGCGTGGACCAACAATGACCCGCGTACTGGCAGCATCAAGATGCACCACATAAAGCGGGTCACCCGTAGCAACACCGATGCCGCGGCGCTGACCAACGGTATAGTGTACAATGCCGTCATGACGTCCAAGCACACGACCATCGATATGAACAATATCGCCCGGTGTTGCCGCTTCTGGCTTCAGCTTGGAAATGATGTCGGTATATTTACCCTGCGGAACAAAACAGATGTCCTGACTGTCCTGCTTCTTCGCAACAGTCAGACCCATTTCTTCAGCAATCTCACGCACACGGGCCTTTGGCAGATGGCCAAGAGGGAAGCGCAGATAATCAACCTGATCCTGCGTGGTTGCGAACAGAAAGTAGCTCTGATCGCGATCAGAATCTTCCGGACGGAACATCGCACGGTGTTCGCCATTCAAACCGCTGCGGATATAATGGCCCGTTGCCAACGCATCCGCACCAAGCTCACGCGCGGTCTGCAAAAGATCGGCAAACTTGACCGTCTGGTTACACGACACGCAAGGAATCGGTGTTTCACCGCTGACATAGGAATTTGCAAACGTATCGATCACAGCTTCGCGGAAACGCGCTTCATAATCGAGAACGTAATGAGGAATGCCGAGACTTTCCGAAACGCGACGGGCATCTTCAATGTCCTGACCGGCACAGCATGAACCAGCGCGATGCACAGCCGCGCCATGATCATAAAGCTGTAGCGTTACGCCAACAACATCATAGCCTTCACGTTTGAGGATGCCGGCCACAACAGAAGAATCGACGCCACCCGACATGGCGACGACAACGCGCGTGTCTTCCGGCTTTCCCGGCAGATCGAGGCTGTTCAGGCTCATGATTGAATCCAGCTTCCGGGCATAGGCCCTGCTTCTCAAAGTTTAGATTTGCGCCCTATATAGGTCACATGATGGGCATTTGCCAAGATGTCGCAGCAAAAACATCGCTTATTTTGCAGCAATTACGCCACAATTTCGCGTGAGACTTTAAGAAAAATTACCCGCGATCCGGGTTTTTTTATGACTTTCTCGCCAAATAAGGCATTTTTTTGCAAGTGTTACCAGATAGTTACCGGCAGTTTAGGTAAATATTAAAAGCTATAGGGGTAGTCTCAGTCTCGATTAGGTCCTTGAGTGTTGTGTAGAGAGTACAATGGCCGATCTGACAAGACCGCGTATAAAGTATGTTATCGGTCCCGATGGCAGTCCGCTGACCATCGCTGACCTCCCCCCCGCCTCGACAAGGCGCTGGGTCATCCGCCGTAAGGCTGAAGTCGTCGCCGCTGTTCGCGGTGGGCTTCTCAGCCTTGAGGAGGCATGCCAGCGTTATACATTGACGGTGGAGGAATTTCTGGGCTGGCAATCCTCAATCGACGAGCATGGTCTCGCCGGTCTCAGGACGACCCGCATCCAGCAATATCGACACTAAGCTCTTGCTGTTTCTTTGAAACGGGAAGATCAAAATCAAACCTCGGCCGGTTCACTGGCCGGGGTTTTTCTTTTGGTCGACGCGACTATATGAGCTTGAAAGATATATGCTCTCGAAGGGTAGGTTCATGGCTGGGAATATAGAGATCAAAAAGAGCGACGCCGCTAATAGCGGTCGCTATGTCGTCAACATTGATGGCGATGAAGCGGAGATGACCTATACGAAACGAAGTCCGACGCTCATTTCAATCGATCACACATTCGTGCCCGATTCGATGCGCGGCAAAGGCGTTGCGCAGGCGCTTGCACTCCACGCTGTTGAAGACGCGCGCAAAACGGGCTGGAAGATCATTCCAATATGCAGCTTCATGCAGGCGCAAGTGAAGCGCCATACGGATTGGGCCGATGTTGTTGCGGAAGGCTAGAGCGCACCCCGAAAAGTGTGAAACGATTCTTGGAACAAACGCGCTCTAACACTTAGCGCAGGTCGCGGATGCGGCTTGCAAGGCTTTTGGGGCGAGAGGTGCTGTTCTCTGCTTTTTCAGCTTCAAGCAGATTGTTGATTGGCGAAGCAGCACCTTCTTTGTCGGCTGTAGCGGCGACCATTTTTGCTGCCAGAACGGCCATTTCTTCGCGCAATGCGGCATTCTCTTTCAGAATATCTGCCGGTGCGGCTGTCGCTGATGCTCCATTACGCGCATGACGTTCAAGCCGCTCCTGCGCATCAGAAAAATCAGCAATCAGTTTATCGAGCTTCTGCTGCAATTCTGTATTGCGGCGTTTTTCGCTTTTCAGTTCAGTCTGTGCGGCAGTCAATTGCGTCGAAACCTCGTTATAGCGTGCAGATGCATCTTTTCGTTCCCGACGCATTTCGCTCATCTCATTTGCCAAACGACCATAATCGGCCTCTTTGGCGCTAACCTCTATACGCAGCGTATCGGTTAGTTCTTCAAGAGATGAAAGGTGTTTTTGCAGTCGCTGCACTTCGGCTTCAACAATTTCTGCTTCTTCAGCCGCATTATCACGTTCAATGGTGATCTCTGCTATTTGCTTTTCGCGCGCGATAAGCGTTTCGCGAAGCTCAACCATGTCAGATTCAAGCGCCGCAAAACGCTTGAGTTCATCGTGTTGCTGACCGACCTGAATAAGTTGTTGGGCTGATTTTTCGCGTTCCAGCTTAAGCTGCTGCTCCAGCTTGCTGGCGATAACCGCATGTTCTGCACGTAAGCCATCACGGTCCGCGCGAATTTCTGCAAGAGTGACTGGGAGTTCAGCATGAATTTGCCGTCGTGCCAAAAAGAATGCGCGACGCCAGACGGAGGGTCCAAGCAGAACCACGACGAAAACCGCCACAAGAACGCCAAGTATGAAAATAAGCGCTGACTGGATCACGGCTTTTCACATCAGGGCGCATCTCGAAATTGTGAAACGGTTTTCGGGATACGCGTTTAAAAGACAGGAGCCGCCAGCCATATGGATAACTGGCGGCTGTTCATGATAAGAATCAGAAGGGATTCCATGTCGGCGCACCCGACAATTTCAGATAACCAATATTGACACCCAACCGCGCACCAACGCCTGTGCGGATCGGCACCAGCATGATGTTCTGACGCTTGAGTACGTTGAAACCAACGCCTGCGATAACATAAGCTGAACCAGCGACACCGGCATAACGACCGTACAGGCTCTGGATGTCGTCGAGGTTATAGACGAGCATCATAACGCGCGAGCCTTGTCCGCCGAAATCCCAGCCGAGCGACGGGCCCTGCCAGAATGTGCGGTGATCGCCCGCATTCTTTGTGTAAAGCGTGCCTTCTCCATAGGTCAGGCCGCCAATGAAAGCGCCGGAGCCTTCTTCACCTAGAATGTAGCCATTGGGCAGGCCAAAGCTCTGGAAGGCTTTTTCAACGGCGCTGGCAATGCCGCCCGATGTAGAACCAAAAAATCTGTGTCCGGAATCAACAATTTCCTGAGACGAATATGTGTTGCTGCTCTGTGCCAGCGCATTGTGCGGCACCGCGATGATGGAGATCATGAAAGCCGCAATAAACGCTAAACTATACGCCGCGTTGCGGAACCTGATCTGCGACAGGGACGGTATGGCCATTTATAAATTCCTTTTGCCTACCAGCTTCTCTGTCTGACGCCCTGTTAAAAGCCTTGGCATACGTCTCTTATGAACGCTTTCGCCGAATCGCGCTTATTCTAACCGCTAAATTCTTGTCTAAATCTTTATGCGCTGAAATTGGCTTTAGAATGGCAGAAAAAACAGCTTTCTTGCGGCAACCCAATGTGGCGTGTATCCAGATTCTTAAGGTTCCCGATGATGATTCGTCGGGATTTATGCTCATCAACTGATTGCCGCCTGACATCGGACTAAAAGTCGATCATCAGAGACGGTCCGCGCCTGGAGAAACCACCATGCCATTGCCTGTTACCCTGTCCGCACTCGATCTTGGTGCGCTTTTGTGCAGCCGTATCTGTCATGACATCATTTCGCCGGTAGGCGCGATCAACAATGGTCTTGAACTGCTGGAAGAAGGCGGCGCGGATGAAGACGCGATGGCGCTCATTAAGTCGAGCGCGCGCAATGCCTCTGCCCGACTTCAGTTCGCCCGCATCGCATTTGGTGCTGCCGGTTCCGCAGGCGTACAAATCGACACCGGCGATGCGCAGCATGTCGCCACACAATATTTCGCGAATGAAAAGCCGGAACTGACATGGGAAGGCGCACGCGTCCTGCTGCCAAAAAACAAGGTCAAGCTGCTGCTCAACATGCTGCTGATCGGAAACGCAGCTATTCCGCGTGGTGGCTCGCTGGCAGTGCGTCTTGAAAACGGTGATACCGACCCGCGTTTCGTCATTACGGTAAAGGGCCGTATGCTGCGCGTTCCGCCAAAGTTCCTTGAACTTCATTCGGGTGGAGAACCGGAAGAGCCAATCGATGCGCATTCGGTTCAGCCATATTATACGCTGTTGCTCGCTGAAGAAGCAGGCATGACGATATCTATTCACGCCACAGCAGAAGATATCGTTTTCTCTGCCGAATAAATGGCAACTGTTTATGAAAAGCGCAGGGTCAAACCTGCGCTTTTTTGTTTAATGCAGCTAAAAGAAAAGGCCCCGCTAAAGCGGGGCCTTATTCATTTCAGCCTTGATAAAGCGCTTATGCGATTTCGCGCAGCTCTGTGCCATCTGGCTCGCGCAGCACATAGCCACGGCCCCAGACGGTTTCGATGAAGCTCTGGCTACCGGAAACGGCATCCAGCTTCTTACGCAGCTTGCAGATAAATACGTCGATGATCTTCAGCTCAGGCTCGTCCATACCGCCATAAAGGTGGTTGAGGAACATTTCCTTAGTGAGCGTCGTGCCCTTACGGAGCGAGAGCAGCTCGAGCATCTGATATTCTTTGCCGGTCAGATGAACGCGCTGACCACCAACTTCGACGGTCTTTGCGTCGAGGTTAACAATCAGATCGCCAGTGGTGATGACCGACTGGGCATGGCCCTTGGAACGACGAACAATCGCATGAATACGGGCAATCAGCTCGTCCTTATGGAACGGCTTCGTCATGTAATCGTCTGCACCGAAGCCGAGACCACGAACCTTGTCCTCAATGCCAGCCATGCCGGAGAGGATGAGGATTGGCGTCTTAACCTTCGAAAGGCGCAGAGTACGCAGAACTTCATAACCGGACATGTCCGGCAAGTTCAGGTCGAGCAGAATGATGTCATAATCATAAAGCTTGCCGAGATCGATGCCTTCTTCACCCAGATCGGTGGTGTAAACATTGAAGCTCTCGGACTTAAGCATCAGTTCAATGCTTTGTGCGATAGCACTGTCGTCTTCAATCAAAAGGACGCGCATACTTATCCCCTTTCCGCCGCTGACCAGTTTTCCCTCACGGCAGCTGACGGAAATGTCGTTGCCTTAGTATGAAGGTGCCTGCAAATGGTTAACAAAATATGATTCTGGTTGGCAAGCCTATTTCTTTAACTATTAGAAAAAAAGCGCATCCACCTGAATCATAAGCAATTTTCTCGTCCACTCGATACTCATAAACCACATTAAGAAAATCTCTTAAGTGATTCAATTGACTCTAGCTTTCACCTGTTACTCAAAAAGCACACCGTATTTACCGAGCCTTAATTCCTAACGCGTATGATTAACGTTGCAGGTAAAGAAATGGTTACCAAAAGGGCGGAATATTAACTTTTCGTTTCGCTAAAATTAACCACTCTTAACACTGTCCGCTTAGCGAAAGCCCTGAAAAGCAAAGCTTTGCAATGGTTTAGGCGGCATATTGCGGGAAAACGGCTCCCTTATATGCCTGTTAATAAAGTCGGGGGGAACGCCCCAACGTGTAGAAAGCTGGTTGGTGTTCAAGGAGTATTGCGTATGAAGCCACGTGAAAGCCTCGTCAGGCTGAAATTGTTCCAGGTGAAGGAAAAGCGCCGTCAGCTGGGTCAACTGGACCTGATGATGGGTGAGTTCGAACGGATGGCCGGAGAACTCGACGCCCAGATTCTATCGGAAGAGAAGAAGGCAGGCATCACTGACATCAATCATTTCGCTTATCCGACCTTTGCGAAAGCTGCACGCCAGCGTCGCGACAATCTGTTTGGTTCGATTCGCGATCTGATGCAGCAGAAAGAAGCCGCCGAAGCTGAACTCGTTGTCGCCGAAGCGGATCTTGCGAAAGCAGAAGCGCTGGAAGAGCGCGACGGCGTCAAAGCACCGCGCGAAATCGTTGAGCGCCCGCTCAACCAGCGTCGCGCGATGATCGGCTAAAACAGTCGATTTTTATTGAAAAAGGCACGGTATCCGAGAGGACGCCGGGCCTTTTCTATTTTTAAAGCGTCAGCAGATAGTCCTCGAAACGCTGGCCTTTCTGATGACGGAATACTTGTCCATCGCTCACAATGTTGGTGATGCGATCAAGTCGGAAGTTGCGGAAATCATTGCGATTTTCACACCAGCCGGTCAGTAGCCACACGGCATCAAACATTGTCAGCCCAAGCGGCCTAACGCTGCGTTCGGTGACTTTGTCTCGGAGATCCAGATATTCGATTTTTACGATGACGCGATCTCGCACTGCCCGCCTCAGAAATGATAGATGCAGATTGGCCTTGCTGTGTTCCTCAGTCATTTTTGACACAGCTCTGAGCGGAAGATTTTTATATCGATCCCCTGCACCCGACTGCATCGTAGCGCTGAGCTTCCCCGATACACGCTGCGCTGCGGCGGATAATTCTTCATCACCCCTTGCCACCACCAGCCTGACACCAAGCATAATCGCTTCAAGCTCATCGGCATCGAAATGCAGCGGCGGCAGAAAATACCCTTTTTCGAGCTGATACCCTAAGCCCGACTCGCCTCTGATCGGCGCACCCATAGCCTGCAAAGTCACCATATCGCGATAAATCGTGCGAGGCGAAACCTCCATGATCTCCGCAAGCACCTCCGCCGAAACAGGCCCGGACGCGGAACGAAGCCTATCAAGCAAAGAAAAAAGTCGCAGAGTTTTCATAGGAAAGGTCTATACCACATCCCTGACAAAAACTGTCAGGGGGAAGATGTATTTGCGACACTCCAGATGAAAAGGAGTACCTCATGTCTATCCCTTACTACGAAATCGTCGTTTACAAAATCAACGATGCCCTAAGTGCCGACAAAGAACGCGACAGCGCAGTTAAACTCATCAGCGCACTGCCCGGTTTTCTCTCATGGGTTCCATTCACCGGAGCCAATGATGCTGAGGATCGTGCCGATCTTGTTGCATGGGCCTCACTAGATCATGCACTCGACGCAGCAAAGCGCGTTGGCACAGCGCCCGAATTTGCAACTTTCAAGGCAACCCTGAAACAAATGGTATCGATAGGCCATTACACAGCACCGGCAAAGCCACAACTTCCTGCCACATCAGGCAAGGGCATCGAGATTGGCCGCTTTCGCTTGAAATCTGGCGCAAGCGAACAAGCCATGCGCGAAGCCTATGCCGCGATGATAAGTAAGCACCTCTCGCATCAGCCGGGCTGGCAAAGACAGCATCTGGTTAAACTTGCAGACGGCACTTTCGTTGATCTTGCCTTTGCCGAGAACGAAACAACCGCCACCGAAATCTGCGCAAGCTGGCAAGGCAACTCAGACTGTGACGCATTTCTGGCACTGATTGAGCCAATCAGCATGGAGTTCGGCACGATCCTCTGACCCGATCATGCCGCGTGATGCGCTTATCTCGCGGCATATGCTAATTCACGTTTGCATTCCTGCTACAGCTAGTAGTAGGAATTGCGCGCGATGCAGAAACCCGTCCTCCCCGGGCAAGAAAAGGCCCGCGATAGATTCACGATCAGCCACAAACCAAAGCCAGTCCAATGGGGCTTGCTGTTGGTCGCGTCTGCGATTTTCATCTATATCGGCGAGCGACTTGGGCTACCAGCCGCATTCCTCTTGGGAGCGATGCTCGGCGCGATTGTTCTGGCATCACGCGAAAGCGCGATTAAGGTTCACACCCATTTCTCACTGCTCGCACAGGCAATCGTTGGCTTGCTTATCGCGCGTGCCATGACGCAGGAATTTTTCAGCAATATGGGGCAGCATCTGCCGATCATCCTGCTGTCGACCGGCTTCACGCTACTCGCCAGCACGACGGTCGGCTATCTTCTCGCAAGGTTTCGCGTTTTACCGGGAACAACTGCCGTCTGGGGCGTCTCACCGGGAGCGGCCACGGCAATCGTCCTGATGGCCGAATCTTTCGGTGCAGACGCTCGACTGATCGCCTTCATGCAATATCTGCGTGTTGTTCTCGTTGCGACCGCTGCCTCGCTCGTCGTGATGTTTACCACAGACATTCAAATAGCTGCTCCAGCGGCCATAGAATGGTTTCCAGCGATAAACTGGCACACACTTGGCCCAACACTCGCTTTGATCGTCTGCGGTGCTTATCTCGGCCAATTATCACGCATTCCAACAGGCGCCATGCTTGTGCCGCTCGCTTTGGGCGCATTGCTGCAAGATATTGGTCTGATGACCATCGATCTGCCGCCATGGTTGCTGGCAGGCAGCTATATTTTCATCGGCTGGCGCATTGGTCTTGGCTTTACGCGTGGCATCATTGCACATGCGGCCCGCGCCTTTCCGGCAGTGCTTGGATCAACGCTCATTCTGATTGCCGTCTGCGGATTATTTGGCATGGCGCTCGGCCATGTGCTCGGTCTTGATCCCCTCACCGCTTATCTCGCCACAAGTCCCGGCGGCGCCGACACGGTGGCGATTATCGCAGCATCAAGCCATGTCGATCTGCCATTCATCATCGCGATGCAAACGAGCCGCTTTTTCATCGTGCTGCTCGCTGGTCCGGCAATCGCCCGTTTCGTCGCCTCACGTATCGCGAAACGGCAACAATAAAAAACCCGGCTTTCGCCGGGCTTTTCTCAATCAATGATTATCAGGCTTATTTGCCGTGGAAACCACGGATCGCGCCGATAATCTTGTCCTGATCTTCTTCCGAAAGATACGGATGCATTGGCAGGCTCAGAATGCGTGCAGGCAACGCTTCCGAAACAGGCAAACCACCCGGCGCAATCGGATAATGCTTGTAAGCCGTCTGCTGATGCAAAGGCTTCACGTAGTAGATAACCGATGGAACACCAGCCGCCTGAAGATGTGCCTTCAGACCATCGCGGTTTTCGCTTTCGATCGAATACTGCGCCCAGGCCGAACGATTGCCAGCAGGCAAACCCGGAACCTTGACCACATCCTTGAGCAATTCATTGTAGCGCTTGGCAATACGGTCACGCGCTTCCATTTCGTCTTCAAGGATCGCCAGCTTCTCCAGAAGAATAGCCGCCTGAATAGTATCGAGACGCGAGTTAAGACCAATGCGAACATTGTCATACTGCGTTTCGCCCTTGCCGTGGAAAAGCACAGAGCGTAGCGTGTCAGCAAGTTCAGCATCATTGGTGAACATTGCACCGCCATCGCCATAGCAGCCAAGCGGCTTGGCCGGATAGAAACTTGTCGCACCAACATGGCCGAAAGCGCCACACATGACATTGTCACGCTTGCCACCAACCGACTGCGCCGCATCTTCAATGATGAACAGACCTTCGCGCTCCGCAATCGCAGTGATGCGGTTGTAGTCAGCAGCAAGCCCGAACAGGTCGACAGGGATAATCGCCTTTGGCTCAAGGCGACCTTCCTTGCGGATAGCCGCAATCGCCGCTTCAAGCTGCTCAACATTCATGTTGTAGCTGTCGGCATCGACATCAACGAACACTGGCTCTGCACCAACAAGCGCAACAACTTCAGCTGTCGCAGCAAAGGTGAACGACGGCACGAATACCGCATGGCCCGGACCAATGCCGCGCGCCATCAAAGGCATCTGCAAAGCATCAGTACCGTTGGCACAGGCAATCACATGCTCAACGCCCAGATATTCACCGAGCTTTTTTTCGAACTCCGCAACTTCAGGACCGAGAATATAACGACCTTCCGCAACAACCTTGGTAACGGCGGCATTGAGACGGTCTTCGATACGCGCGCGTTGCGCTCCAAGATCAATGAACTGCATGTTGGCTCCAATTTATCTGGTCCGCCCCATCAGAAGCGAATCCGCGACAATTCTCTTATTCCTTCACGCCCCTCCCTGCCATGGGGGGAGCGTTCAAAGTTTTGCGAATTTCGTAACACCAGTTGACAGAAATTTCTGTCAAAAGCTGGTTATCTGGAATGATTGACCGAACCTTCGGTCAGAATACGCAAGACATTAATTGCTTCCTGCCCATCGGTACGCGGCGTTTCGCGCGTTTCGATGCAATGCAGGAAATGCTGCAATTCGCGTGTCAGAGGCATGCCTTCTTCGACAGCCACATATTCTGGCTCGACCGATTTGAAAGCCCACTGATCATTCTCGCGCCATACTTCATGCTTGTAGAATGCAAGCTTGCGATCCCAAGGCTCAGCATCGTCAAAGACCAACATGCCCTTGGTTCCGGTCACGCTCAAACGACGCTCACGGTAGGAGTTCAAACGCGATGCAAATAGGTGCCCGCGAATACCGCTTGGGAATTCGAGATGCACATGCGCAAAGTCGCTGATCTTGTCGATAACCGCAGTACCTTCACCACGAACAGCTGAAGGCTCTTCGCCAGTGATCGCGAGAATCATCGACAGATCGTGCGGAGCAAGATCCCACAGCGCATCAAATTTGTCATGGAACTTACCGAAACCGACACGGTGCGAATGTACATAGCGGACATCGCCGATGTCGCCGTCTTTCACCATGTCCAGCAGCTTCTCAAAAGCTGGATGGAAACGCAGAATATGCCCAACCATGAACACGCGATTGTTTTCGCGCGCAGCAGCGACTTCTGCCTCGGCATCGGCGACTTCAAGCGCAATTGGCTTTTCAACCAGAACGTCTTTGCCGTTCTTGACCGCTTCTATCGCATATCGCGCATGAAACTGCGCAGGCAACGCCATGACGATGCCGTCAATATCGGGATGGGTAAAGAGTTCATCAACCGGAATATTCGGAACACCAAATTCAGAAGCGAATCGTTCCGCATTCTGTGGGTTCGCATCAGAAACACCATGAAGGACACCGAGCCCCTTCAAGGTACGAATATGATTGCCGCCCCAATAGCCACAACCCAAAACCGCAATACGAGGTGCCATATAACTATGCCTTTGCTTTCCGATAGTTACTTATCTACGCAAAACGTGGAAAACAAGACGAAAGCTATGCTAAGAGTGCTTGACAGGGTCCCATTACCCACATATACCGCCGCCATTCCTTGTGAAAACATTCGCTTGAGACGCTGGAAACGGTGTAGAATGTGTTTTGCAAATGGTATGGCGGAGTAGCTCAGTAGGTTAGAGCAGAGGAATCATAATCCTTGTGTCGGCGGTTCGAATCCGTCCTTCGCTACCAACACCCCTCCCAACGAACTCTTGCCGCTTCGGGCAAAATTTCCTCTCAACAAAACAATAGAACTATTATAACCCTCAGCGAAAACTAGAGCATGTCGCCCAAAAGTGGGAACCGGTTTTGGGATAAAGACATGCGTAAAAACACATAGATAATGCGTATCGATTGAATACGAATAAGTTGCGACACGCATTAAGAGTTGGTGGTATGATATTTCTAGATCTCGCTTTTCTGGTGCTTCATCTGGTTTCGGTTGTGACCGGCGTAGCTGCAGGCATCCTCTGGATGCGGTCCGCAGGCGTTGATGTTCCTGCGATTAAACCGTCGAAAAAACTGCGCAAAGATGATGGCTCATTGTCTGGCGAGTGGGTCAACCAAGTCGCGTCAAACCTCGATTCGCATCACAAGGGCTGGGTAAAGGCAACGCAGTATAATAAAGCCGCAGCAACTGCTGCTGCTATTGCTGCTTTAGCGCAGGCCGCAGTCTACGTCCTAAACATCGTTCAGAATCTTATGTCGCTATAAATTGCCGCTCAGATATGCCAAGCTCGTCTTCGCAGACAAATCAACATAGCGGGGCAAAAATGAAATCATTGATCCTACTCATCACATGGATTTTCGGCGTCGCGTGTGGCCTGTCACTGGCAAGCTGGTTGATGGCAAACGAACGCATCGGCGACGCAATCGTAATGCTCTACACGTCCAGCATCTTCGCTGTCGTGGCGTTCATTGTTCTTATTTATCTCGTTGCACGCCATGCGTTGAATAACAAACGTCACAGGTGATACTTTGCGACTACAGATGATTAATTGCTATGACCTCTTTGATTAACCAGCCTCACCCATCCATCGATAAAGCTTCCATTAAACAGCTGGTCGACACATTTTATGGTCGTGCGCGCGAGGATGAATTGCTCGGCCCAATCTTCGCAAAAGCCGTCGCTGACTGGGATCATCATCTCGCACAAATCGCGGAGTTCTGGTCATCTGTCATTCTTAAGACTGGCACTTATGAAGGACGCCCCATGCCGCCACATTTGCGGTTGGGTTTGCAAGGCGATCATTTTGACCGCTGGCTGGCGCTGTTTGAGCAAACAGCGCGTGAAGTCTTCCCGCCTGAGGGAGCCGTCATTTTCATCGACCGTGCGCGGCGGATCGCTGATAGTTTCGAGATGGCGATAGCCACACATGGCGGAACGTTTGCAACGCCTCGCCATTCACGCAAGCCATTATAAAAAATGCCCGCCGCTTTGTTTGAGCGGCGGGCGTTTTAATTTTATGCGGCAGGCTTGGTCTTTTCTGCCAAAAGCTGCTTCTCATGGCGAAGCAACATACCGAACAGATCACGTGGCTCATCTGGATCCGCCAAAAGATCAAGCTGTACGTAGAAACCCGTGTCTTTCAGCTTGTCGCGAACATAACGCAGCGCCGAAAAATCTTCCGTCGCAAAGCCAACTGAATCGAACAGCGTGATCTGGCGCGCATCGGTGCGGCCTTCAATTTCGCCAGTAATCACTTCCCAGAGTTCCTTGACCGGATAATCCTCTGGCAATTGCTGGATTTCGCCTTCAATGCGCGTCTGCGGTGGATATTCGACAAAAATATCCGAGCGACGCAGAATATCACCATGGAGCTCGGTCTTGCCGGGGCAGTCACCACCAACTGCGTTGATATGCACGCCCGCGCCAACCATGTTGTCGGTCAGGATTGTTGCGTTGAGCTTATCAGCGGTAACGGTCGTGATGATATCTGCACCCTCAACCACTTCCTCAACGTCTTTGCAGATCACAATTTCAATGCCTGAACCTGCAAGATTACGCGCGCATTTTTCGGAAGCGCTGCGGTCAATATCGAAAAGACGCAGCTTATCGATACCGAGAATTGCCTTGAACGCTAAGGCCTGAAACTCGCTCTGCGCGCCATTACCAATGATCGCCATGGTGCGTGCATTCTTTGGTGCAAGATGCTTGGCTGCAACGGCCGAAGTTGCTGCCGTGCGAAGCGCTGTCAGGATGGTCATTTCAGTCAACAGCATCGGATAGCCATTGCCGACATCTGACAAAACGCCAAAAGCCGTCACGGTCTGCAAACCATCACGCGTGTTCTTCGGGTGACCGTTCACATATTTGAAGCCGTAAAGTGTGCCGTCGCTTGTCGGCATCAGTTCAATCACGCCTTCATCGGAGTGTGATGCAACGCGTGGCGTCTTGTCAAAGCTTTCCCAACGACGGAAATCTTCTTCAACATAATCAGCAAGTTCCTTGAGAAAGGTCTCTACGCCGACAGACAAAACCAGCTTCATCATGTGATCAACACTGACGAAAGGCACGATATTGAGGTTCGGTTGGGTCATTCTAGCTCCTTACCATTCGGCGGCAAACTCTATTGGCTCGCCAGCCACGAATGCGGTTTCTGAAATCAATAATTGATGGTTGGGCGGTCCATGACACTGCGACCCAGAAGGCTCGCCATCAGGTCAACCATGACGGTTGCTGTGCGTCCGCGCTCATCGAGGAACGGGTTGAGTTCAACCAGATCCAGACTTGTCACCAACCCACTATCATGCAGCATTTCCATAATGAGATGCGCTTCGCGGAACGTCGCGCCACCCGGCACAGTCGTGCCAACAGCAGGTGCAATCGCCGGATCAAGGAAATCAACATCAAGGCTGACATGCAGCAGACCGTTTTCGCTTTTCACGCGATCAAGGAAACGGCGAAGAAGTGCCGCAACGCCATGCTCGTCGATCAAACGCATATCGAAAACCGAAACCTTGGTCTTCTGAATGGCTTCGCGTTCTGCAGGATCAACACTACGAATACCCATCATGCAAACATTCTTGGGATCAACGGCGGCGGCAAGATCAGGGAAGTAACCTTCAAATCCTTTCTGGCCAGTATAATACGCAACCGGCGTGCCATGCAGGTTTCCGCTCGTGGTGGTTTCCAGCGTATGGAAATCCGTATGCGCATCAAGCCAAAGCACAAATTGCGTACGGCCTTTTTCGGCAGCACGGCGCGCGATACCCGGAACAGTTCCTGCTGCAAGCAAATGATCGCCGCCGAGGAAAATCGGAAAACCTTCTTCGCTTTCGCGATAAGCAGCTTCGCTGATCGCTTCTATCCATGCAACTGCATGTGGGAGCGCTTTGAGCGCCTTGTTCGGATGATCGAACGCGCGCTGTTCTGCTGGGACCAGATTGCCGAGATCCGTGTATTCGTGGCCGAGTTCTTCAATGGCTTTCGCAATACCGGCAGCGCGATAACCGTCGGGGCCCATGTTGCAGCCCAACCGTCCAGTGCCTTCCTGAACAGGCAATCCCAATATCTTGCAATGCATAAAGTAGGAATCCTTCTTTTTTCTATCTGAAATTCACCATTTAAGCTTGGCGATGTGAAGCAACCGGATTGGCAATTTTAACGGTTTGGTTTATCAGAATGTCGGATTGGCTTTTCAAAATGGAGAAAACATGGACGATCTGGATGAAAAGCTCATCACGCTTTTACGTCATAATGGCCGCCGCAGCATTTCCGATGTCGCTATTGATCTGGGCGTTTCACGCGCCACGGTTCGCGCGCGAATGGAAAAGCTGGAGCAGTCTGGTGACATTATCGGCTATACGGTGATCCTGCGCTCCGACGCTGTTGATCTTCCCGTTCGCGGTATCATGATGATCGAAATCGAAGGCCATGTGGCCGACCGCGTGGTGAAATCACTTGGTGGCTTCTCGGAAATTTCCGCCATCCACACCACCAATGGTCGTTTTGATCTGGTTGTGGAATTGGGCGCTGCAACGTTGGCGGATTTCGATGCCGTTTTGCGTCGTATCCGGCTGGTGCCGGGGATCAAGGCCAGCGAAACCAATCTTTTGTTGGCGACACCGCGCTCGACGCGCGCGAGACTTTGAAAATAAAAAGCCCGGCAATTCGCCGGGCTTTTTATTTTATGAATAAATGTCTGAGTTAAAAAGCGGCAGACCGTGGCGAAAATAGTGATCTTCGAGTACCGAAGCGGAGTGTACTTTTAGTACATGAGCATCGGAACGCAGACAAATTGCCATTTGCAGACCGGCATGGCGGCTTTTTTCACTTCTATTAGGCGAGGACTGGATAATCCGTATATCCCTTAGCACCACCGCCATACATATTCTGCTGATCCAGCTCATTGAGCGGAGCATTGTCCTTTAAGCGGCGCACAAGATCAGGGTTCGAGATGAACGGCTTGCCAAAGGCAACCACATCAGCGCGACCGCTTTCGATTTCCTGTTCAGCCAGTTCGCGATCATAGCCATTATTGACCATCCAGGCAGCTTCACCACCGGCATCGCGATAAACCTGCTTAAGGCGCGCATAATCGAATGGTTGCGGACCCTGCTGGAAATCGCGTGGACCGCCGGTCGCACCTTCGATGATGTGAATATAGGCAAGACCGTAAGAGGCAAGCTTTTCGAGCACATAGTCAAACAGCGGCTGTGGATCGGAATCCGATGCGTCATTGGCAGGCGTTACTGGCGAAAGACGAATGCCAACCTTGCCCGGCGCAACCGACTTGGTGATTGCGTCGACCACTTCAAACAGGAAGCGTGCGCGGTTTTCGATGGAGCCGCCATATTCGTCGGTACGGTGATTGCTGTCCGAACGCAGGAACTGGTCGATCAGATAGCCGTTTGCAGCGTGGATTTCGACACCGTCAAAACCAGCCACTTCAACCGCATCCTTTGCAGCCTTGGCATAGGTCGCAACGATTTCTGGAAGCTCGCTCTTTTCAAGCGCGCGTGGCTCTGAGGTTGGTGCAAATTCGCCAGTGCCGTCAGGATGCACGAGATAGGTCTTCGACTTGGCCGTGATGGCCGAAGGCGCTACCGGCTTGCCGCCATTTGGCTGCAGGCTGTCGTGCGAAATACGACCCACATGCCACATCTGCACGACGATCTTGCCGCCTGCGCTGTGAACAGCGTCCGTGACGCGCTTCCAGCCTGCAAGCTGCTCGTCCGAATAAAGGCCCGGCACATCCGCATAGCCCTGCCCCTGATGGCTGATCGGCGTTGCCTCGGTGATGATGAGACCAGCACTTGCGCGCTGTTCATAATAGGTGACGTTGAGGTCGTTTGGCACAGCGCGGGGCGAGCGATTGCGCGTCAGCGGTGCCATAACGATACGGTTGGCAAGTTTGAGATCGCCGACGGTAACGGGATCGAACAATGTGGCCATAGATACATTTCCTTCAAGTGGGAACGATTGGGCAAATGGGATTAAAGATCGGACAGTGATTTGAGCAAGGCGGCAATCGCCTCCTCATCGCGTTTGTAGAAGGTCCATTGGCCAACGCGGTGGGGCGTAATCAGCCCCGCTTTCGTCAGCACGGACAAATGAGCAGAAACGGTGGATTGCGACAGGCCACACCGTTCAAACTGACCGGCGCACACGCCCATCTCCAAAGACATGTGCTGAGCGGAGAAGTGCTTCTCGGGCTGCTTAAGCCAGCTTAAAATGTCGAGACGAACTGGATGGCCAAGTGCCTTGAGTATCTCGTCCAACGGCATAGCCGTTGCTACAGATTGAATGTCCGACATCATGGTCACCTCGCTGATCTTCATTCATATCGTCATTTCACGATATATGTATCGCTCAATTCCGATTTTAAAAGACCCTACGCGTTCACAGGCGCGTGAACAAAGAATATACATGCTTTCCTGTGGACCATTATGGCGGTCGTGATTGCGTCAAAAACCTATCCGACTATGTTCGCGTAAAGATTTGAGATTGGAATGAATATGGCCAACGATATTAAGCGCATTGCCGCAATCATTGCAGCGGAGATCAACGCAAAGCCCGAACAGGCCATAGCAGCCATTGGTCTTCTCGATGAAGGCTCGACTGTGCCGTTCGTCGCCCGTTACCGCAAGGAAGTCACCGGCGGACTTGACGACACGCAATTGCGCACGCTGGATGAGCGACTTTCTTATCTGCGTGAGCTTGAAGCACGGCGCACTTCCATTCTGGAATCGATCCGCGGGCAGGAAAAGCTGACGCCGGAACTGGAGCTGAAAATCGCAGGCGTCCAGACCAAGGCCGAGCTAGAAGACCTGTATCTTCCCTATAAGCCGAAGCGTCGCACCAAAGCGGAAATCGCCCGCGAACGTGGTCTTGGCCCGCTTGCCGAAGCTGTTCTGAGTGACCGCAGGCTGGTTCCAGCGGATATTGCCGCGCAGTATGTTACGGGCGACGTTGCCGATGTCAAAGCAGCCCTTGAAGGCGCGCGCGACATCATCGCTGAAGGCTTCACCGAGAATGCTGAACTGATCGGCAATCTGCGTAATTATCTCAAAGAACGCGCTGTTCTGCGCTCCCGCGTTGTGGATGGAAAACAGGACGCAGGCGCTAAGTTCTCCGATTATTTCGATCATTTTGAACGCTGGGCAAATGTTGCAGGCCACCGCGCTCTGGCGATGCTGCGCGGTCGCAACGAGGATTTTCTGTCGCTCGACATTGAAATCGACGCCGACGACACCTCGCCCGTAAAGCCGGTCGAACGCAAAATTGCAGCCGCCTATAATATCGGCGCAACCCTGCCCGGCGACCGCTGGCTGATGGAAGTTGCAGGCTGGGCATGGCGCGTCAAGCTCTCGCTCTCCTTGTCACTCGACCTCATGCGCGACCTGCGTGAACGCGCCGAGGAAGAAGCCATCAACGTTTTCGCCCGCAACCTCAAAGACCTGCTGCTCGCAGCCCCTGCCGGTTCGCGTGCCACCATGGGCCTTGATCCGGGTATCCGCACCGGCGTCAAAGTCGCAATCGTCGATGGCACTGGCAAACTGCTCGACACAACCACGGTCTATCCGTTTCCGCCAAAGAACGATGTGCGCGGCGCACAAGCCGAGCTTGCAAGCCTGATCCGCAAACACAAGATCGAGCTGATTGCGATTGGCAACGGCACAGGCAGTCGCGAAACCGAACGTCTTGTCGTGGATATGCTCAACGACCTGCCAGCGCCAAAACCGCTCAAAGTCATCGTGTCGGAAGCAGGTGCATCAGTCTATTCGGCGTCAGAGGCAGCAGCGAACGAATTTCCGCAGCTCGACGTATCGCTGCGTGGTGCCGTTTCCATCGCCCGCCGCCTGCAAGACCCACTGGCGGAGCTCGTCAAGATCGAGCCAAAATCCATCGGTGTTGGCCAATATCAACATGATGTCGATCAGTCCCGTCTGGCGCGTTCGCTCGATGCAGTGGTCGAAGATGCGGTGAACGCTGTCGGCGTTGATCTCAACACGGCATCTGCCTCACTGCTGGCGCGTGTATCGGGTCTGGGAAAGTCGCTCGCCGAAGCAATTGTTGCGCATCGCGATGACGCCGGCGCCTTCAAGAACCGCAAGGAACTTCTGAAAGTCGCCCGCCTCGGCAACCGCGCTTTTGAACAATGCGCAGGCTTCCTGCGTATCGCCAACGGCACCGAGCCGCTTGATGCGTCCTCCGTTCACCCGGAAGCCTATGGCGTTGCCAAAAAGATCGTTTCCGCCTGCGGCCGCGATGTGCGCAGCCTCATGGGTGATAGCGCAGCACTTAAAAGCCTCGATCCGCGCGTCTTTGTCGATGAGCGTTTTGGTCTGCCAACCGTGCGTGACATTATCGCCGAGCTTGATAAGCCGGGCCGCGATCCCCGTCCTGAATTCAAAACCGCGACCTTTGCCGATGGCATCGATGACATTAAGGACCTGAAACCCGGCATGATGCTGGAAGGCACCGTCACAAACGTTGCGGCCTTTGGTGCCTTTGTCGATATCGGTGTGCATCAGGACGGACTTGTCCATGTTTCGCAGCTCGCTGATAAGTTTGTCAAAGACCCGCATGAAGTGGTCAAGGCTGGCGATGTGGTGAAGGTGCGCGTGACGGAAGTGGATGTGCCACGCAAACGCATTGGCCTCACAATGCGTAAAGATGGTGGCGAAGCCACCGGGCGCAAAGACGGTGGCCAAGCCCCTGCCCCACGCAACAATGCGCAGCGCGACACGAAACCTGCACAGAAGCAAAACTTCACCCCGCGCAAACAGGAACAGCCGTCAACCGGCGGTTTCGGTGCAGCCCTTCTGGAAGCGATGAAGAAAAAATAAGAAAAAGGGCGGCTACAAAAGCCGCCCTTTTCACATTCAGATCTTGTTGCCGATTGGAAAGCCGGTTGAGACTTTTCTCACCGGCATTTCATCGGTGGGAATAATCCAGCCACCGCGAATAGCGATGCGAACCTCATCGCCTTCTTCCAGTCTCACCGGATCGCGTACTTCAAAATGCAGGTGAATATCTGGCTTGGTGAGCGGATGCGCCTCGATGCGCGAACCGCCACCGCGATAGACTGAACGTTTGACCCGCACAGGGATGCCGCCGGTTTCGGTCAATGCCAGATCTTCTGCGCGAACGCAGAGCTGCGCATTGGCACGCGGCATTTCAATGCCGGAACAACGCACCTCAGCACGGCTTCCCAGCACCAGCGCCTCGCAATGTCCCGCTTGCGCAAAGGACACGACCTCCGCAGGCAGAACCATGCCATGCGCGATGAAGGACGCGACCATTTCGCTGGCCGGTTCTTCGTAAAGCTTACGTGGTGTATCGAACTGCTGAAGCTTGCCATGATCAAGCACCGCAATCCGGTCAGCAAGCGCCATGGCTTCAGCCTGGTCATGCGTGATGTAAATAATCGTCGTACCGGTGCGCTTGTGGAAAGCCGCAAACTCGTCTTCCATCGAAGCACGCAAATGTACATCGAGATTGGCAAGTGGTTCGTCAAACAGCACCAGCGAAGGTGCTGCCACGAGACACCGCGCCAAAGCCACACGCTGCCGCTGACCACCCGAAAGATTGGCCGGGCGGCGATCACCAAACCCGTCCAGATCGACCAACGCCAGCGCTTGGCGAACGCGGTCCTCGCGCTCGGCTTTGGCAACCTTTGCCACTCGCAGACTATAGCCGACATTCTCAGCGACCGTCATGTGCGGCCAAAGCGCATAATTCTGGAAGACGATGCCAACCTGCCGCTTTTCCGGTGGCACGTTACCGTCAACATGGGAAACGCGGCTGTCTCCAATATGGATTTCGCCGCCGTCAACCTCTTCAAAACCAGCAATCATCCGCAGAAGCGTGGTCTTACCGCAGCCCGATGGTCCGAGAATGGCAACGAACTCGCCGTCCTTCACATCGAGCGACACTTCAGACAGGGCCTGAAACTCGTTGAAGGCCTTGGAAACAGAAGCGATTTTCAGTCGCGCCATGGCAGCACCCCGTTTGGAAGACGCCGCGCAAACAGATTTGTTGCAAGCATCAGCATGAATGTCACCGCAACGGCCAAAATGGATATGGCAGCCGCATAGGCGGAATCGCCCGCCTGTTCAAAAGAAAACATCACCACGCCCAGCGTTTCCGATCCCGACGCCCAGAGAAGCGCTGAAACCGTCAGCTCACAGAAAGCGGTCATGAAAATGAGCACACCGCCTGCAAGCGTCGCTGGTGCGACAAGAGGAAATATAATGGTCCTGAGGCGATAGAAAAGACCGGCGCCTGCAATTCGCGCGGCTTCTTCCAGCGCACGGTCAATCTGGTGAAGGCCAGCAACCGTTGGCCGCAGCGCCAGCACGAAGAAGCGCGCAAGATAGGCAAACAGGATGATCCAGAGCGTGTTGTAAAGGCTGACACCCACCACCGGCAGCGGCTTTAAGAACATCAGCAGGCAAGCAATAGCCAGCACGACACCCGGTAACGCATAGGGCATCTCGGCTGCAAAATTAAGGATCGGCGTCCAGCGCCGTTTGCGCCATGCCAACATATAAGCAAGCGGAACCGCGACCAGCACCGCGAACACCGCCGCCGCAAAGGACAGCATCAGGCTATTGCCAAAAGCCCGGGCTGAACCGCTGTGTTCGAGCATGACAAAGCGGAAATTTTCAAGCGTTGCTGTCGCAAATGTAAGCGGCACGCCATAGGCCGGAACCAGTGCTGAAAGCGTCAAACCAATCAGCGGCAGAAACAGCACGATCACGATCAACAGCCACGCAGCCAGTTCCGCCCAAATACGCCATACGCCAAGCGCAAAAGGTGCAGCTGGAAGCGACGTTGAAACAATGCGGAAATCACGACGGCGCGAGGCATAATCCTGTGCTGCGATCCCTGCCATGGCGATCAGACCGATCAGCACAGAAAGCACCGCGACGCTGGAGAGCACCGCTGGCCCACCACCCGCAAGGCGCTGATAAATCAGTGTTGGCAAAACGAGGTAATTCGACGGAATCCCCAGAAACGCCGGGATGCCGAAATTGCCAACACACGACACAAACGCCAGCGCCGTAGCACCAATGATCGATGGTGTCATCAGCGGCAGAATGATGGTGCGCAAAACAGTCCATTTGCTCGCACCGGCACTCAGACCCGCTTCCACCAGCTCGCGTGGAAGCTTGCGCAGACCAGCGCGCACAATCAGAAAGACCAGCGGTCCATATTGCACGCCCAGCAAAAAGATAATGCCCCAGACCGAATACAGCGGATTGCGGCTGCCAAGCGGTGGCGCCATGCCAATGATCTTGAGGAACTGGCTGGAAGGCCCGAAAAGCTGGAGCCACGCCAGAGCTGTTACCTGCGGGGCGATCAGCAGCGGGGTCACATAAAATAGCACAAAGACATTGCGCCCGCGCATGTCTGTGAGGCCGACGAGCAACGCCGCAACAATGCCAAACACCAACGCCAGCAGCGTGCCGCCAATCCCGATCTGCAGCGAATGCCAAGTGGCAATCCATGTCGAGCGGCTGCTGAGCGTTTCAGTGAGTACCGATGTCGAAAATTGTCCCTGTGGTGCAACAAGTTCGACGACCAGACGCGCCAACGGCAAAAGCGACAGCACCGCAACAATCAGCGTTACACCAACAATCAGGGCCGCATCACGGCCCTGAAGATCTCGAAACATGCGCATATTAGCTAATTATCCGCCAAACAGCTCGGAGAACTGCTTCTTGTCGGCATCGGTCTGATTGAGAACCTTCTGGGTATCAATCGTCATGATGTTGATCTTGGTGCCTTCCGGCAACCATGCAGGACGGCCAACGCTTTCCTTAGCAGGCAAATAGCCCTGCTCAAGCGCCAGCTTCTGACCATCATCCGACAGAATGAAATCAACAAACTTCTTGGCACCATCGACGTTCTTGGCAGTTGCCATGATCGCAACTGGCTCAGTTACGGCTGGAACACCTTCCGACGGGAAGACGAACTCAATCGGCGAGCCCTTGGCCTTGGCATTGAGCGCCATGAAGTCCACGAGAATGCCATATGGCTTTTCACCGCTGGCAACCGATTTCAGAACCGCGCCATTGCCCTTGACGCTTGCAAGTTCATTGGTCTTGAGGTTGTTGAAATAATCCCAGCCAAGATCCTTATCGAGCGTGAAACCGCTCAGGAGATAGGCCGCAGCACCCGAATAAAGCGGGCTTGGCATAACAACCTGGCCCTTATAGTCGGCCTTTGCGAGATCGGCCCAATGTTCAGGCTTTTGCGCAGCGCCAGTATTGTACGCAATGCCGGTGGTGATCAGCTTGGAGCCGAAATAAGTCTTGTCAGCGTCGTAGCTATCAGCAGAAAAGCCATCGACCTTGGCGTCGGTGTAAGGAAGAAGGCGCTTGTCCTTCTTGAGACCTTCCATCGTCACGGCATCGGCGATCAGCAGAACGTCAGGCTGAGGCGCGCCAGCCGAAAATTCGGCAGCAAGCTTGGTGAGGAGTTCGCTCGTTCCCGAACGGAAAATCTGCACATCCGTGTCCGGATTGGCTTTGCGGAAAGCTTCGACCGTCTTGGTCGCATCAGCTTCTGGCTGTGACGTATAAAGCGTCAATGTATCAGCCTGCGCAACAACAATAGACAGAGCAAGAAGAGCAGGAATTGCCGTAGCGCGCTTCAGCATCTTGGTCATGGCGTTCTTTCCTCGAATTTCTGTGTGGTTTTCAGCAGCATGTGCCGCTGCTCCAGCGTGATTACGCTGCATACGAGCTGAAATGGCGCAGATACTGTCATATCGAGAAGCGCGATCATTCCTGTTCATGACTCACCTGTCAAACAAATCTCTAAAACATCTGCCAGAAAATCGGAACTGATTTCAGAAAGCAAAATGCCCTCCGGCAGATTTTGATCCGCAGAAGGGCATTGATCCAATGATCATTTTACCTTCCGCATCTCTTCCACTCCGGAAGCGATGCGGATGCCATAAAGGACTTAGACTTCAATTATATGACAGCTTTAGGCATTAACGCATGTCTTTATCCCATCGCAGCAGGATCAGAAATCAGTCCAGTGGACTGATTTCCCTGTGAAGGCGGTTCCCACTTTTGGGAGACATGCTTTGCTTCAGATAATTATCTCAGCCGCGTGTGCTACCTGAGCGCCTGCTTCATAATAAGCTTCGCGCAGGCCGCGGAAACTCTGCTCCTTCGGATCGCTAACCGGCAGCGGCAGATCAGCCTCCCCGATCTCGCCTGAAACCAGCTTCGCAAGATGCTTGCCAAAAACGGTTCCCGGCGCAATGCCACGACCATTATAACCGGAGAAGCCCACAACATTGCGTGCGAGGCGATGGAACTTCGGCAGGCTGTCATTGGTCATACCAATCTTGCCATACCATTCCGATTCAAATTCCACTTCACCAATCTGCGGGAATAGACGCTTGAGCGACTTCTTCGCCCAAGCCTTGTGCACACTCGCACCCGTATTGCGCAGCGCACCGACGCTGCCAAACACAAGACGGCCCTGCTGGTCAAAGCGGAAAGACGACAAAACTTCCTTGGTGTCCCATGCGCCCTGACGCTCCGGCAAAATGGAACGCTTAATATTGTCCGAGAGAGGCTTAGTGGCCATGTTGAAATATGGAAGGTGCACAAGCTCGGCGCGCACTTCCGGCCATGGCACATTAGTATAGGCGTTGGTTGCAACCACGATCCAGTCAGCCGTAACCGTGCCGGAAGCAGTCTTGACCACCCATTTGCCGTTTTGTTCGCTGGCACCGGTCACAGGGCTTCCCGTAAAAATCTGAGCGCCCGCAGCAACGGCTGCATGTGCAAGTCCACGCACATAGGCAAGCGGCTGAATTGTACCGGCGCGCAGATCAAGCAGAGACCCGGAATAGGCCTTGGTGCCGACCTTAGCTTCGGTTTCCTGCGCGTTGAGCAGCTTCACATTGGCACCGCGTCGCGCCCACTGTTCATAGCGGTCTTCAAGTTCCTTGAGACCCTTCTTGCCAACAGCGCAATGCAGCGTGCCCTGTTTTTCAACTTCGCAGGCAATCTTGTGTTTCTCGATGATTTCAAACACCAGCTTCGGCGCATTGCCAAGCACATCAAGCAGACGGTCGCCATATTGGTTCCCAAGCACGCCCGGCAGATCATCCGGCATGACCCACATGCCCGCATTGACGAGGCCCACATTGCGGCCCGAACCGCCATAGCCGATTTCAATGCCTTCCAGCACAATGGCACTGGTACCTTTTTCAGCCAGATGCAAAGCCGTCGAAAGGCCGGTAAATCCGCCGCCCACAATCACCACATCGGCAGACAGATCGCCTTTCAGCGATGTGGTCTTCGGTGCGGCTGGAGCGGTCTTCTCCCAAAGACCATGCGAGCGAGGATCGTTCAACATTGAAAGCTACCATTTCGTATAATGAAAAACAGGCGGCTTTTACCGCTCACGCTATTTCACGCTGTGGAAGTCGCAAGGACAGCAATATTTCTGCAACATTTCATGCCGGTTGGGAATGACCTAGTGTGGTGGATTTGAAGTTCCTATCATTTGTGTTGCATTCACGTTTAGGAACTTCAAATCCGTAAACCACACTAGATTCAAAATTTAACTCGTATGGCTTAGAACCCGAAATTCGCTCCGAGAACTGCTTCAAAGTGATACGAATTTCGGGTTCGCCATACTATACTAAAGAACGACGTTCCCCACCTGTCCTGCGATCCACTGACAGAAGACCTGTGTCAGCGGGTTCTCAAGCTTGCCTTCCGGAACCACCAGATAATAGTCATTCTCGGTTCGCATCGGCTGCTCGAAAAGCATGACCAGTTCGCCGTTACGCAATTCCTGTTCAATCAGATAAAGCGGCAACAGTGCGAAGCCAAGGCCCGCAAGTGCCGCCCCGATCACCATCGAAAACTGGTCGAAACGGTGACCACGATAAGCGGACTTGCCTTCAACGCCACAGCTTTCAAACCATTGCGCCCACATTTTAGGCCGTGTCGCGAGATGCAGCAGCGGCTCGTTTTCCAGCTCTTCCGGGGTTGCCGGATGGCGCGCTTTAAGAAGGCTCGGACTTGCAACAGGCACAATCACCTCTGAACACAGGAAGGTGCAGGTCGCATGTGCCCAGACCGGCTGGCCATAATGAATGGCAAGATCGAAGGGCTGTTCTTCAAAGTCGAAAACGCCGGAACGCGAAGCTACATTGATTGCAATGCCGGGATGTTTTTCAACGAAATCCGGAATACGCGGCATCAGCCAGCGCGTGCCAAAAGTCGGCAGCGTTGCTACACTGAATGAAGAGGTCGACTGCGCCGACGCCATGGCGCGCAGCATCGTGTCCTCGGTCTGATTGAGCAGACGCCGCACTTCCGGCAGGAACTTGCGCCCTGCATCAGACAAAAGAATACGCTGGCGGATGCGCTCAAACAGCAATACACCGAGCTGGCTTTCCAGATCCTTGATCTGACGGCTGACAGCACTCTGCGTGAGGTTCAATTCGTTGGCGGCCTGCGTGAAACTGCCATGTCGGGCCGCACATTCAAACGCTTGCAGCGTGGCAATGTCGGGGATCAGTCTCCTGCTAAGCTTCATTCCAATCTCGCATTAACATAGTTGCGTTCGTCGCGATCATAACGGCAAAACGGCTGATATGATACATTTTCATCATAATCGCGGTATGTTTTTTATTTTCTAACATACCTCCCAAGCAGACGATCCAACTTCTACGGAAGCTCTTGCAATGAACGCGCAGAAATTCGTTTCACCGGACGCCATTCGCTCCGCCTTTTCGGCAGCCATGTCGGCCATGTATAAGGAAGAAGTGCCTGCTTATGGCACATTGATGGAACTCGTCTCCGATGTGAACGCAAAGGTTCTGGCAGACGACACACATCTGCATGAGCGTCTGACGGAAACAGATTCGCTCGAACGCATTTCCGAAGAACGTCACGGTGCAATTCGTTTGGGCACTGCCGCTGAGCTGTCGATGATGCGTCGCGCCTTCTCGGTCATGGGCATGTTCCCGGTTGGCTACTACGATTTGAGCGCTGCTGGCGTGCCAGTGCATTCCACTGCCTTCCGCCCGATCGACGATGCAGCACTCAAGCACAATCCGTTCCGTGTTTTCACCTCGTTGCTGCGTCTTGATCTGATTTCAGACGAAAAGCTGCGCGCAGAATCGGAAGAAGTGCTTGCGAAGCGCCAAATCTTCACGCCGGGTGCGATTGCGCTTGTCGAAAAGGCAGAAGCCAATGGTGGCCTTGATGACGCTGATGCAAAAGTTTTCGTTGCAGAAGTGCTCGAAACGTTCCGCTGGCACGATCATGCCAATGTCAGCGCCGAGCTTTACCATCGCCTCCACGATGCGCATCGCCTGATCGCCGACGTTGTTTCCTTCAAGGGTCCGCACATCAACCACCTGACACCACGCACGCTCGACATTGACGCCGTGCAGGTTCAGATGCCAGATCGCGGCATCAACCCGAAGGCAGTTGTCGAAGGTCCGCCAACCCGCAAATGCCCGATCCTTCTGCGCCAGACCTCGTTCAAGGCACTGGAAGAAGAAGTTTCGTTTGTCAGCGCAGACGGCACCTGGACACCAGGCTCCCACACTGCCCGTTTCGGTGAAATCGAACAGCGTGGCGTAGCATTAACGCCAAAGGGTCGCGCGCTTTACGACAAGCTGCTCAACGACACCCGCGCAGTTGCGCGCCCAGCGCCAGATGGTTCAAACTCGGCTGAATATGTGCAGGCACTGAGCGACACCTTTGCTGCTTTCCCTGACACATGGGCTGGCGTGCGTGAAGAAGCGCTTGGCTATTTCGCCTATTCGGTCAAGGATGCCGCACGTCTTGCAGCATTCAAGCCTGATACCGATATTGAAACTCTGATCGAAGGCGGCGCAGTCCAGTTCGATCCGATCATCTATGAAGACTTCCTGCCGGTCAGTGCCGCTGGTATCTTCCAGTCCAATCTGGGCGACGACGACGCGCAGGATTTTGTGGAAAGCCCGAACCAGAAGCGTTTCGAGGAAGACCTTGGCGCCAAAGTTCTTAATGAATTCGAGCATTATGCCCGTATCGAACGCGAATCCATCGAAGCTGTACAGGCCCGCCTGAGCGGTCTTGAAGCAGCAGAATAATCAGACAGGTTAAGAGGATAAATATGAACACCGCTGTTAAAAAACTCGACGTGAAAAAAGAAGCCGCTGATCTGCTTTCAAAGCTTGGCGTTGACGCAGCCATTTACACGTCGGGCGACCTCGCTGGCTTCAGCCCGGTCTCCGGTGAACAGATCGCTTCGATCAAAACTCACAGCAAAGAAGATGCAGTCAAGATCATCGACAAGGCTGACGAAGCTTTCCGCGCTTGGCGCACTGTTCCAGCTCCAAAGCGTGGCGAACTGATCCGCCTTCTGGGTGAAGAACTCCGCGCTTCCAAAGAAGATCTCGGCCGTCTCGTTTCGCTCGAAGCTGGCAAGATTCCTTCGGAAGGCCTCGGCGAAGTACAGGAAATGATCGACATCTGCGATTTCGCAGTCGGTCTGTCGCGTCAGCTTTACGGTCTCACCATCGCAACCGAACGCGCTGGCCATCGCATGATGGAAACCTGGCATCCGCTTGGCGTTGTCGGCGTTATCTCGGCCTTCAACTTCCCTGTTGCTGTCTGGGCATGGAACTCCGCTCTCGCTATCGTTTGCGGCAACTCGGTTGTCTGGAAGCCATCGGAAAAGACCCTGCTCACCGCTATTGCATGTGACGCAATCCTGAAGCGCGCCATCAAGCGTTTTGGCGATGCTCCAGAAGGTCTGGCTGAAGTTGTACTCGGCGACCGTACTGTTGGTGAAGTTCTCGTTGACAGCCCGAAGGTTCCTGTTCTTTCGGCAACCGGTTCGACCCGCATGGGCCGCGAAGTTGGTCCACGCCTTGCAAAGCGTTTTGCGCGTGCAATCCTCGAACTCGGCGGCAACAATGCCGGTATCGTCTGCCCATCGGCAGATCTCGACATGGCGCTGCGCGCAATCGCTTTTGGTGCAATGGGCACTGCTGGTCAGCGTTGCACCACGCTCCGTCGTCTGTTCGTGCATGAAAGCGTTTACGACGCTCTCGTTCCACGTCTGCAGAAGGCATATGCCAGCGTTACCGTTGGTTCGCCACTCGAAACCACAGCTCTGGTTGGTCCATTGATCGACAAGGTTGCTTTCGACAACATGCAGAAGGCACTCAAGGAAGCAGCCGCTCACGGCGGCAAGGTACAGGGCGGCGAACGCGTCGACGCTGGCCATGAAAACGCTTACTACGTGCGCCCAGCTATCGTCGAAATGCCAAAGCAGCAGGGTCCGGTTCTCGAAGAAACCTTCGCACCAATTCTTTACGTCATGAAGTATTCCGACTTCGACGACGTGCTGGCGAGTCACAATGAAGTTGGCGCAGGCCTGTCCTCGTCGATCTTCACGCTGAACCTACAGGAAGCAGAACGCTTCCTTTCGGTTGAAGGTTCGGATTGCGGCATTGCAAACGTCAATATCGGCACTTCGGGTGCTGAAATCGGCGGCGCATTCGGCGGCGAAAAGGAAACCGGTGGTGGTCGTGAATCGGGTTCGGATGCGTGGAAGGGCTATATGCGCCGCGCAACCAACACCATCAACTACTCGAAGGCTCTGCCGCTCGCACAGGGCGTTTCCTTCGACATCGACTAATTGGTCTCACGATAGATCAAAAGAAAACCCCGCTTTTGGCGGGGTTTTTTATTATCTCAACATTCGAGATTAGCGAGATTGTCGTTATGACGTGCCGAAAATCGTGGCTTTTGAGAACCGGCGCGCAGCGTACTTGAGTACGTGAGCACCGGAAGCGCAAAAAGACGCGATTTGCAGGCCGTCAGAGCGGCAATATCAGCCCATACGTTCGGAGGCGAAGGAACCGGGCGAAGCCGGGAATACGACAGTACGGTTGCCGTTGAGGAATGAACGATGATGAATATGCGCGTGAACTGCGCGTGCCAGAACCTGCGCTTCAACATCACGGCCAATCGACACATAATCGGCGGCACTCTGCGCGTGCGTGATACGGGCGACATCCTGCTCGATGATCGGACCTTCATCAAGATCGGCGGTTACATAATGCGCCGTGGCACCAATCAGCTTCACACCGCGCTCATAGGCCTGCTTGTAAGGGTTTGCACCCTTAAACGACGGCAGGAAAGAGTGGTGGATGTTGATGATCTTGCCCGACATCTTCTGGCAAAGCTGATCGGACAGAACCTGCATGTAACGTGCAAGAACCACCAGCTCGGTGCCCGTATTCTCGACAATATCCAGCAGGCGCTGTTCAGCTTCCGGCTTATTGGCCTTGGTCACAGCGACATGATGGAACGGAATGTCGTGATTGACGACAACCTTCTGATAATCGAAGTGGTTCGACACAACGCCGACAATATCAATTGGCAGCGCGCCGATTTTCCAGCGATAGAGAAGATCATTCAGGCAATGACCAAAACGCGACACCATTAGCAATGTCTTCGTACGATGAGCATTGTCGTGGAAATCGAAGTCCATCTCGAACGGCGCAGCTATCGGCACAAAGCCATCACGCAAGACATCAAGCGCCACGCCTTCTTCGGAAATAAAGCTGACGCGCATAAAGAAGCGACCCGTATCGAGATCGTCAAACTGGGCACTGTCAATGATATTGCACCCCTTGCCCGAAAGATAACCCGATATGGCGGCAACAATACCGCGGGTGGACTTACAGGTTACGGTCAGGACAAAGTTATGCATCGGAGTTCCTTTATTACGCAGGCGTAACTACATCATCATTTCTACTGCACGATAAAGCGCCAGCCATGCCAGAATGCGTAATGCACTGACCGGATTGCGCTATCAAGTCGATAATGCGTGAAGAGTAAAATTGTGGGAGCATTCTTCGAAAATAAAAAGGCCCACTTAAAGCAGGCCTTCTCCATATCAATGTTGTGGCTGCGGCTCCACCGCTGTTTCATTCGCTTTTGCATCCGGCTCCTTGATGCGGAACCATGCAACATAAAGCGCTGGCAGGAACAGAAGCGTGATCGCTGTTCCGGCGATGATGCCGCCCATCATGGCGTAGGCCATCGGTCCCCAAAACACTTCACGCGCAATCGGGATCAACGCCAGGCTTGCCGCAGCAGCGGTCAGCGCAATCGGTCGCATACGATGCTGGCTTGCATCAACAACCGCATCCCATGGGTGCATACCCTCACTTATATGCTCCTCGACCTGCACGATCAGAATAACCGAGTTGCGGATTAGAATTCCGATCAGCGCCAGCACGCCAAGGATTGCCACGAAGCCAAGCGGTTTGCCGCTTGGCAACAGCGCTGCGACCACACCAATCAATCCAAGAGGCGCAACGGCGACCACGAGGAACAGGCGCTGAAAACTCTGCAATTGGATCATCAGCACCGTTGCCATCACGAACAGCATCAGCGGCACAACAGCTGCAATTGGTCCCTGACTCTTGCCACTTTCCTCAACTGTACCCGCCGTCACAATCGAATAACCCGCTGGCAGTTTTTCGATGAAGCCATTCACCGAAGGCTGCAACTCGCTGACAATTGTATCCGGCATGGTGTTATCGTTAATGCCAGCTGCAACGGTGATGGTTGGAATGCGCGAGCGACGATAAACCACCGGCTGCTCAAGCTCGTATCGGAAATTTGCAATGGCTGCGAGCGGGACAGAACTGCCATTGCCCGTTGCGATTTGTAAGCTCTGCAATGTGTCGATGGAATCACGTTCATGCTTCTGCGCCCGCACGATCACATCAATAAGATAGATCGAATCGCGCACTTGTGTGACCGGAATACCGCCCACCACGCTATTTAAGGTCGTTGCAATATCTTTGGATGAAATGCCAAGCTTACGTGCCTTATCCTGCATCACATCGACACGAATAACCCGACCCGGTTCATTCCAGTTATAGCTGACAACCCCCAAGCGCTTGTCCGCACTCATGACGCCCGCAAAATCCTGCGCGATGCCACGCAGCTCCTGAATATCAGGCCCGGAAATACGGTACTGCACCGGACGCCCGACCGGCGGTCCGAGTTCGAGGAATTTCACGAACGTGTCGGTTCCAACATAATCCTTGCGCAGCACTTCATCGAATTTCGCCTTCAAGCGATCACGTGCTTCCACGTCTTTAGCGACCACCACCATCTGCCCGAAATAGGGATTGGCAGGTTGCACATCGAACGACAGGATGAAGCGGATTGCACTCTGTCCGACATAGGTGCTCCAATGCTCAATATCTGGATTGTCCTTGAGCATCGTCTCCTCAAAGCGCTCCATCTGCGCTTTGGTGTCGGCGATTGAACTGTTCTGCGGCAACGTCCAGTCGATCACCAGTTCAGGGCGATCCGATTCCGGGAAGAACTGGCGTTCGATAAAGCCCATTCCGAAAACCGAGACGACAAACAAAGCTATCGTTGAGACAATGGTGATCCACTTATGGCGCATTGCCAGCAGCAGTGTTTTTGAGAAAGCTTGAAAAAAGCGGCTGGGCTTATGCTCATGATGCTTCATCTTTTTCGGCAATATCGTCACGCCGAGAAGCGGCGCAAATAACACCGCCACAATCCATGAAACGATCAGCGAAACCGCAATCACCACAAACAGCGTATAAGTATATTCACCCGCCTGACTGGAATTAAGACCAATCGGAATGAAGCCCGCAATAGTCACAAGCGTACCTGTGAGCATCGGGAAGGCTGTATGCGAATAAACGTAAGTCGCGGCCTTATGGATGGGATCGCCGCGCTCGAGCCGCGCCACCATCATTTCCACGGCAATCATTGCGTCATCGACCAACAGTCCGAGCGAGATAATCAGCGCACCAAGTGACACGCGTTGCAGCGAAATATCCATCAGCGACATGACAAGGAAGGTAATGGCCAGCACCAGCGGGATTGAGAGCGACACCACGAAACCGGCACGCAGACCAAGGCTGATGAAGCTCACTGCCAGAACAATCACCACCGCTTCAAACAGCGCCGTGGTAAAGCCTGAGACCGCATCCTGAACCACTTCTGGCTGGTCTGCAACTTTGGAAACATTGATGCCGACCGGCAGATCGGCCTTCACCTTATCCATCATGGCATCGAGTTTTTCGCCAAACTCCAGCAGATTACCGTTCGGCTTCATACCAACCGCAATACCGATGGCATCTTCGCCATTAACGCGGAAAATCGCTGTTGGCGGATCGACATAGCCGCGCGTGATCGTGGCAACGTCCGAGAGGCGGAAGAAGCGATCATTGACGCGCAGATTGACGGCACGCAGATCATCTTCGGAGTTAAACTGACCGCTCACCCGCACGCTGATACGTTCAGGCCCGGCTTGCACGACGCCCGAAGGCGTAATCGCATTCTGATCCTGAAGCGCTTTCAGAATAGCCTGCTGATCGAGACCAAGGGCTGCCACCTGACGCGTCGAAAACTCAAGATAGATAGCCTCATCCTGCGCGCCAATCAACTCAACCTTGCCAGCGCTTGGAATAGTCAGAATTTTGGTGCGTACATCTTCCGCATAATCGCGGAGCTGACGCATCGATAGCCCATCCGATGTAAAAGCATAAATATTGCCAAACACATCGCCAAACTTATCGTTGTAGTAAGGACCGTAAACGCCGTCCGGCAGGTTCGGCTTAATGTCATCCAGCATGTGCCGAACATCAGACCAAGCCTTGGTCACTTGCTCCTTCCGCACGGTGTCTTTCAAGAACACAAACACCACCGACTTGCCGGGTGTCGTCACGCTGCGCGTATAATCCAGCGTATCAAGCTCTTCGAGCTTCTTTTCTAGCCGGTCGGTGACCTGGTTCATCGTCTCATCAATAGATGCACCCGGCCAGCTTGCCTGAACAACCATCGTCTTGACGGTAAATTCCGGATCTTCCGCGCGTCCCAGATCAAGATAGGAGACGAAGCCTGCAACCAGAAAAACCAGCATGAAGTACCAGACCAGCGAACGATGGTTCAAAGCCCAGTCAGAAAGATTAAAACCTTTTTTCACAGGCCGCTCCCCTTCGCATCCAGTCGGACTTTTTGTCCTTCTTCAAGCTGGTTCACACCAGCCGTTGCCACGTAGCTACCCGCTTCAACATTATTGGCCATAAAACTATCGCGCTCACGCTCCACAACCTGAATATCATGGAGACTTACGGTCTGCGTTTTGGGATCAACGACCCAGATTGCGGTTTTACCGTCTTTTTCCACCAGTGCCTGTATCGGCAAGATGACATGATCTTTCTGCGACCGTGTGCGGCCTGCACGAATGGTCGCGCCAAGCCGGAAACCTTCGGGTGGATTTTCAAGTGCAATGCGAACGCGACGTGTGCGTGTTTGTGCATCCGCTTGCGGTGCAACTTCACGAACCGTCCCCTGTCCCGTCACGCTTCCATCAGCCTGAAGCTGAACATGAAACGGCGTTCCCGCCACAAAAAACTCGGTCATATTATCGGGTATATCAAGCACGGCTTCGCGAATATCCGGGCGCGCCACCGTCATCACAGCTTGGCCCGCTGCAACCACCTGTCCAACTTCCGCATTGGTGGCTGAAATTACGCCATCAAAATCCGGACTTAAAACGGCATAATCACGCTGGTCTTCCGCCTTGCGCAAACCGGCCTGTGCTTTTTCAAGCCCCGCCTGCGCACTGTCACGCGCCTGCTTTGCGGCATCATAATCCGCTTGAGAAATATTACTGCCTTTAAGCAGAATATTAAGACGCCCCTCACTTGCGGCTGCATTGGCATATTGTGCTTGCGCACTTGCTAGGTCGGCCTTTGCCGACTGCACAGAAAGATCAAGTGCCGTAGGATCAAGCATAGCGACTGTCTCGCCTTTCTTGACGAGATCACCAACAATGACAGGACGCGCAATCAATCGCCCCAATACCCGAAAAGCGAGATCCGTCGAATAGCGCGGCTCGATTGTACCGGCAAAACTGGTTTGTATCGCAGGCTTTGGCGTAGCAATCGTGTAAAGCACCGGACGAACAGGAGCGGCTTCTGCGGACTTATCATCCTCCTTGCCACAGGCTGCCAGCGCAACAAGCGTTCCCGCCAAGGCAAGAGAGCCAAAGATTTTCATAGACGGCTTCATTGCGCTGCTGCCCCTTCAAGACCCTGAATAATCTCTGTCTGGGCACCCGCGCGCAACATCTGCGCACCCTTGGTCACAACGAGATCACCTTCATTCAGACCGGATGCAACAATCACCCGCTCTTTTTCAAAAGCAAGCACCTGCACAGGAACCAGCGCTGCAAGCTTCGTATCTTTAGCGATCCGCCACACAGCTGTATTTCCGGCATCCGATGTGACCGCGCTCCACGGCAGAATAAATACTTCCCGCCCATCCATATGCACGGTGCCGGTGACGATTGCTCCAAGCGCCATTTGCTCAGGCACTTCCGAAATTCCAACCTTCACGCGCACAGTGCCGGTTTGCGCATCGACTACCGGGGAAATTTCGCGGATGCTGCCTTCGGTCTTAACCTCTTCATCCGAAAGCAAACCCAGCGTCACGCCCATGCCAATCTTGGCATGATTGACCAATGTTTCCTGCACGTCGAAAATCGCATCGCGCGCGCCGTCTTCAGCAATCGAAAACGCGGTCTGTGCAGCCTGCACCACCTGCCCGCTCTCGACGTTACGCGCCGTTACAACACCTGAAACGGGGGCGCGCAGCTCAGTATAAGACAGCTCATCGCGTGCATTGCTCAACTGGCTTTCCGCGTTGGATACTGTGCTTTGCGCGGTGCGTAGAACCTGTTGTGTCTGATCAAACTGGCTGCGCGTCGTAAACCCCTGCCCCAGCAAAGCCTGCTGCCGCTTGAAGCTTGCCTCGGCCTGCACGAGCTGCGCACGCGCTGCGTCTTGCGAGGCTTGTGCCACCCGCATATTGGCTTGCTGCTCAGCATTATCGATGCGCGCGAGAACTTCGCCCTTATCGACATGCTGACCGATTTCGACAAGGCGTTCGACAACTTGTCCATTGACGCGGAAAGAAACATTGACCAGCGAGCGGGCAGCAATAGCACCCGATAAAGTCAATTGCGGCTGATAATCAACAAGTGTGCTTTCAACCACAGCAACGGGGATTGTCCCGCTCATTTCAGCATATGCAACATAGCCAAAACCGCCGACAACGCTGCTTGTCAAAAGAACCATAGCAATAGCTCGAAGACGAACCTTTCTTATCTGCATAAGCGGAGGAGTTTCACTAGCCATTTGAACGGTTCTCGCCTGTTTCTACGGCGCGAACAATGCTATTAAATGAGTGCTAAGGAAAGCACGCCTTCTAAACATCATTAACTGCCAATTATGAATTGTCCGGAATATCGGCACACCCTCCGGACAAAACAAGAAGCAGAATAAATTATCTGCGTGTATCCTCAATAAGTCGAACACCAGCAGCATTTAACGCGTACTTTGTGCGCTGCGTCCGCTCATCGCGTTGACGAATAGAAATATAACCACCCTCTGCACTCAATGCTGCAATTTCGCGCAACACGAGCGCATGCGCCACCCCCAATATTCGCGCAAAACTGCGGCTGTCCGATGCAATCTCAAGTGCCGCTGCCGCAAGAATACCCGCACCCAGCCGTGAGATTTTGCCAGATTGCACTTCAAGTGCATCGACCAGCGCCATATAATCAGTGGCGTCGGTCACGCATTCACAGCCTGCACGGGCCGAAATGACACGATAACCGACTTTGATGTCGGCGTATCGCTACCCTCACCGGCGCTGCCAAGCGGCACCAGCACGTTCATTTCAGGGTAGTAACCAGCAATACATCCACGCGGGATGTCATAAGGCACAAAGCGGAAATCACGCGCAACGCGCTCAACACCATCGTTGAAATCGCCAACAATATCGGCACGATCACCCGCTTCAACACCAATATCCGACATATCGGCAGGGTTCATGAACACCACCTGGCGCTCGCCATAAACACCGCGATAACGATCATCCATGCCGTAAATCGTCGTGTTGTACTGGTCATGACTGCGGAAGGTTTGCAGAACGTAACGCCCCGGCTTACCGCGCGCCTGCTGATGCTCGACCGCTTCCGGCAATGTTCCGCTCCAAAACGTCGCTTTGCCTTTTGGCGTACGCCATTCGAGTTCCCGTGCAGAATTGCGCAGATGGAAGCCTCGCGGCACCCGAACCCGCACATTAAAATCGTAGAAATCAGGCAGTACCTTCGCAATGTGATTGCGGATCAAGTCATAATCATCAGCCAGCGCCAGCCAGTTGACGGGCTTTGCTCCAAGCGTGGCATTCGCCATTCCCGCAATAATGCCGATTTCCGAACGCAACAAAGGCGATGCTGGTTTATTGATGCCACCGGACCCATGCACCATGCTCATGGAATCCTCGACCGTCACAATCTGCGCAACACCTTTGGAGTTGAGATCAATCTCAGTGCGCCCAAGGCACGGGAGAATGAACGAATCCTGTCCCGGCACCAGATGCGAATGATTGAGCTTGGTGGCGATATGCACTGTCAGTCGTTGTGAAGACAGCGCTTTAGAAATGATCGGGCTATCCGGCGTGGCGCGGGCAAAATTACCACCAAGCCCGATGAAGGCCTTCGCCGTTCCATCCAGCATAGCGCCGATTGCAGCAAGCACATTATGTCCCGGCGCACGCGGAACCTTGAAACCGAACTCTTTCTCCAGCGCATCCAAAAACGCCGCTGACGGCTTTTCGTTAATGCCAACGGTGCGGTCGCCCTGCACATTGGAATGACCACGCACAGGACACAGACCAGCACCCGTTTTACCAATATTGCCGCGCAGCAACATGAAATTGGTAATCTCGCGAATGGTGATGACCGAATGTCGATGCTGCGTAACACCCATCGCCCACGTGCAGATCACCTTGCCGGCCTGCATATAAATACGTGCTGCATGTTCAAGCGACTGTCGCAACAAACCAGACTGATCTTCGATTTCTTCCCACGTCGTTGCGTCAACAGCCTTGCGATAGGCTTCAAACTCGGCCGTATGCTGCGCCAAAAATTCCCGATCAAGAACCGACGGCTTCCCCTTAGCGAGAGCTGCATCATCAGCCGCAAACACCGCCTTGGCCATGCCACGGAAAGCCGCCATATCACCACCGAGACGCGGCTGATAATAATCGCTGGCAATCGCTTCGCTGCCGCCGCGCATCATTTCGAGCTTATCCTGCGGGTCGGAAAAACGTTCCAGTCCGCGCTCGCGCACAGGATTGAAAACCACAATCTTCGCACCGCGTTCGGCTGCGCGCCGTAAATCGCCCAACATGCGCGGATGATTGGTGCCGGGATTCTGGCCAACGACAAAAATCGCATCGGCATGCTCGAAATCCTCAAGCAGTACAGTGCCTTTGCCAACGCCGATAGCCTGTGTCAGCGCGACACCGCTCGCCTCGTGACACATATTCGAGCAATCAGGAAAATTATTGGTGCCATAGGAACGCACAAACAGCTGATAGAGAAATGCGGCCTCATTGGAGGCACGGCCCGATGTATAAAACTCAACGCGATCCGGCGTATCAAAGCTCTTTAAAATACTGCCAATAGTCGCAAAAGCCTCGTCCCATTCGACCGCTTCATACTTATCGCTCGCCGCATTATAGCGCATCGGATGCGTCAAGCGCCCGGTGTTCTCCAGCGCATAATCCGTCCACGAGCGCAGTTCGGACACCGTATTATCGGTGAAAAACTTAGGTGTGGTGCGCCGCTCGGTAGCCTCCCAAGCGACAGCCTTCACACCATTTTCGCAAAATTCAAACGACGAACCATGTTCCGGATCGCCCCATGCACAGCCGGGGCAATCAAAACCGTCGGGCTGATTGGCTTTGAGCAGTGCCCGCGCACCTGTCAAAGGCGCACCGCTGGCCAGCAATTGCTTGCCGCAACTTTTTAACGCACCCCACCCACCAGCAGCACTCGACTTTTTGCCGATAAATCCAGTGTCGTGAGTTTTGCTCATTTTGCTATCCTCGACTGCACAACGCTTCATGCCCGATTATCTAAGTTTTTGCGCCTCTTGACCTTCAATATGCGTCAAAACTAGCCGCTAACTGTCTCAAAGTTATCTTTACTTTATACCATATGGCATCAACATCTCAGTCACAAAAGCCACCAGATAGTATAGTCCGAAGAGTTGTGGCATCAAATAACCGCGAGCAATTGAAACTGTGATGATTGTTTTCCTTGATTTCAGCAACGCAATCGGTCATTCGACTGGTAAACAAAACTGACCACAAGGGGTGGAGAATGCCCAAAATCGTTGAAATCGCTGACCTGAAGCGATTGGCAAAGCGCCGTGTCCCGAAGATGTTCTTCGATTATGCAGACTCTGGCGCATGGACGGAATCGACCTATCGCGCCAATGAAAGCGATTTCTCGAAGATCAAGCTTCGCCAGCGCGTATTGGTCGATATGACTAATCGCTCGCTTGAAACGACGATGATCGGTGAAAAGGTTTCGATGCCTGTCGCCCTCGCCCCAACGGGTTTGACCGGCATGCAACATGCGGATGGCGAAATGCTGGCTGCACAGGCTGCCGAAGCCGCTGGCGTTCCTTTCACCCTGTCAACTATGAGCATTTGCTCCATCGAAGATGTTGCATCGGTTACAAAGAAGCCATTCTGGTTTCAGCTTTATGTCATGAAAGATCGCGAGTTCGTAAAGAACCTGATCAGCCGTGCCAAAGCAGCTGGCTGTTCGGCTCTGGTGCTCACCCTTGATCTGCAAATTCTCGGCCAACGTCACAAAGATTTGCGCAATGGCCTGTCTGCCCCGCCAAAATTCACGCCAAAGCATATCTGGCAGATGGCCACCCGCCCCGGCTGGTGTCTGGGCATGATGGGTACGCAGCGGCGCACCTTCCGCAACATTGCCGGACACGCCCAAAACGTGACTGATCTTTCCTCCCTTTCATCCTGGACGGCCGAACAGTTCGACCCACAGTTGAGCTGGAACGATGTTGCCTGGATCAAAGAACAATGGGGCGGCAAACTGATTCTCAAGGGTATCCTCGACGAAGAAGATGCTTTGATGGCAGCAAAGACCGGCGCCGATGCTATCATCGTTTCCAATCACGGTGGCCGTCAGTTGGATGGCGCCGTTTCCTCAATCTCGATGCTCAAACCAATCGTCGACGCTGTTGGCGACAAGATCGAAGTGCATATGGACGGCGGCGTTCGCTCCGGTCAGGATGTGTTGAAGGCTCGTGCACTTGGCGCGCAAGGCGTCTTTATTGGCCGTCCATTCCTTTACGGTCTAGGCGCAATGGGTAAAGAAGGCGTAACGCTGGCACTCGACATCATCCGTAAAGAACTCGACGTGACAATGGCGCTTTGCGGAAAACGCAACATCAACGACATTGATCAATCGATCATCAAGTCAGCAGACTTCCGCTAAAATCGATTTCCCGGCTACGGCCGGGTTCTCGCCTACGATGCGGAAATTGGGCCGCGCCAATCAAATACACCATTAAGTTTAGTGCCCACTAATAAGAAGTAACTATCGCTTAAGCATATTCATTTACCATGTTCAGCTAACGGTGCGGGAACCGTACTATTTTCGGTTGGAGTTGGATTAATGAGATATGTTTCTGCAATAGCGCTCATATCATTTGGTGTGCTGACAGCTACAAACGGCGCGAAAGCCGCTGATATTGTTTTTGAAGAACCGCCAGTAGTAGTAGCGCCGCCAGCAGCCTCTAACTGGTACATTCGCGGCGACATTGGCTATAATTTTAAAAACAAGACCGACGGCCACTGGGATTTCTGGAATCAATATGCTGAGGAAAATCGCGGTGTGGACGACACCTTGAGATATGACAGCCTCAAGCTAAAAGCCGGCGCCTCATACGGTGTTGGTGTTGGCTATCGTTTCAATGAAATGCTTCGCACTGACGCCACATTAGATTTCTTTCGTGCCGGTATAAATGGACGCACAAGATGCCCAAGCTTGGTCAAGATGGGCATGAACCCGCCACTGAATCTCGTTGATGATAATTGTAAATATGAAGATTCATCAACCGCAAATATATGGACTGCTATGGCAAACGCATATGTGGATTTGCCTAAAGTTGGAGTTGTAACCCCCTATCTCGGCGCGGGGCTTGGTGCTGCTTACGTGAAGTACGGCAACTGGACCGACAAGCAGGTATGTGCCAATAACTTTCCAGCGGATTGCGCACAGCAATTCGATAAAAATGGTATCGACACCTGGCGTTTTGCAATGGCACTTATGGCTGGCGTAAGCTACGACTTGACCAACCAGTTGAAACTTGATGTCGGCTATCGTTATCTGCGCATTAATGGCGGTAATGCGTATGGTTATGACAAGTATGATCGTGCAGAAGATACTGGTTATGGTCATGGCGTTGGAGCTTCAGGCGCACAAGGTCGCGACAACGGCTTCAATATCCACACGGTCCGCGCTGGTCTTCGCTACGAATTCAACTAAGATCTGAAAAATAATCAGAAAAAACCCGGCAGATGCCGGGTTTTTTTATGCCCTCGTGACAGGCGCTTTTGACAAAAGCACTGTGCGGATTGCAAAGCTCGAATGGATACGCGCAACGCCCGGCAATCGCGACAGAATTTCCTTGTGAATGATTTCATAAGCGGCAGCATTATCGGCTTCAACGCGTAAAATATAATCGGCATCCCCGGTCATCAGATAGCATTCCTGCACTTCCGGATGCCGACGCACAGCTTCCTCAAAACGGTTGAGATATTCCTCTGTCTGCCGGTCCAGCGTAATGCGCACAATCGCCACCAGTCGTTCATCACCGCCCGATGAACCAACAATCGCCGTATATCCGCGGATAACACCACTTTCTTCGAGAATCTGCACACGCCGCAGACAAGCGGACTGCGAAAGCCCAACTTCGGCTGCAAGCTGGCTATTGGTCATACGCCCCTCACGACGAAGGCAGCGGATGATATTACGGTCGATGCTATCGAGTGTCGCCATGCAGAATCTTCAATCTAAAAGCTAATAAGTGCGTAAATCATGCTAAAATTCGCATAATGTACGACAAATAGCAAAAACATTCGAATAGTCTTCGATTATCATGAAACCTATCGCTTTGGGGGCAAGGAATTGTGATCCGAACCATCAGAGCGATGTGCTTTTGGGAGGAAGCGGATTAAATTCCAGTCATCCCACCAACAAATTGAGTGCACTGGAAATGAGCCCTATGTCGATGCATTTTTCTCAAACGGAACGAGACCTCGCCGCTGGTGGCGTGCTCACTATCGACCTGGCTGCTCTCCGCCACAATTATTCGACCATTGCAAAGCGCATCGCGCCAACTCGTGCGGCAGCAGTGGTTAAAGCAGATTCCTATGGCTTGGGCGCGGATCGCGTCGCACCGGCTTTTTATGAAGCAGGCTGCCGCGATTTCTTTGTTGCCCATCTTGGCGAAGCAATTTCGCTCCGTCCTTTTCTCAATCCTGATACGACGCTTTATGTGCTGAACGGGCTTCAGCCCGGCACGGAGGCCGCCTGCGCACGGGAGAAAATCCTGCCCGTTCTCAACTCGCTTGAGCAGATTGCAAACTGGTCAGCACTTGCAGCAAGCCTCAATGAAAAGCTGCCCGCGCTTTTGCAAATTGATACTGGCATGTCGCGCCTTGGCCTGTCCGCCAAAGAACTCGATCAGCTTGTCGATGACCAGCATCTTCTGGACCACATCGATGTGAAATACGTCATCAGCCATCTGGCAAGTGGTGACGAACCGGAAAACCCAGCCAATGCGCGCCAGCTAGCAGCTATGTCGGCAGCGCTTGCCCGTTTGCCAAAAATGCCCGTTGCATTCTCAAACTCTGGCGGCTGTTTCCTCGAAAATACTTATCACTTCAATCTCGCCCGTCCGGGTGTAGCGCTCTATGGCGTTGGACCTGCCGCAGGCGAAAATCCCATTAAGCCAGTTCTCGAATTGTCCGCACGTGTCATTCAGGTGCGCGATATCGATAAAGGTGCAGAAGTTGGTTATGGCGGCACATTCATCGCCGACAAGCCCATGCGAATTGCCACAATCGCGGTCGGCTATGCCGATGGCTGGTTCCGTGCTTTGAGCAATAAGGGCTCGGCCTTTTTTGGCGATACGCGTCTGCCGATTGTCGGTCGCGTTTCGATGGACTCCATCACGCTTGACGTCACGGCGCTGCCAGAAGGCACGCTCACACTCGGCAGCATGGTCGAACTCGTCGGCCCGCATCAACGGCTAGAAGATGTGGCGCGTGATTGCGACACCATTCCCTATGAAATCCTGACTTCGTTAGGCCACCGCTATGCCCGCGTTTACGTGGATAGCGACGCGGCAAACACAAAAGCATAAGTATAAGAGGCGAACATGCAGATCATCATTCTCGGCAGCGGCGTCATCGGCGTCACCACGGCATATTATCTGGCCAAACAGGGCCATGAAGTCACCGTCGTTGATCGCGAAGAAGGTCCTGCGCTGGAAACCAGCTTCGCCAATGCCGGACAGGTTTCGCCGGGCTACGCATCACCATGGGCTGCTCCCGGTATTCCATTGAAGGCCGCCAAATGGCTGTTTCAGAAACATGCACCGCTGATTCTGCGCCTGACCTCTGACCCGAAGCAATATAGCTGGCTGTTGCAGATGCTCGCGAACTGCACCGAGAGCCGTTACAAGGTCAATAAAAGCCGCATGGTTCGTGTCGCCGAATATAGCCGCGATTGCCTTATGGCACTGCGCGATGAAACCGGCATTCAGTATGACCAGCGCACACAAGGCACTTTGCAGCTGTTCCGCGAGCAGTATCAGCTCGACGGCATTGGCAAGGATATTGAAGTTCTGCGTCAGGACGGCGTGCCGTTTGAAGTGCTGGACCGCGAAGATTGCGTGCGTGTTGAACCAGCTCTGGCTCGCGCCCGCGATAAGTTCGTCGGCGGTCTGCGCCTGCCAAATGACGAAACCGGCGACTGCTTCAAATTCACCAATGAACTGGCAAAAATCGCTGAAGGTCTTGGCGTAAAATTCCGTTTTGGCGTCGATATCAAATCGTTGTTGATGTCCGGCGGTAAGGTTTCTGGTGTCGAAACTTCCGAAGGCATTCTAACGGCTGACCGCTACGTCGTGGCACTTGGCAGCTACACGCCTGCACTGGTTAAATCGCTCGGCCTCAATGCGCCGATCTATCCGGTCAAAGGCTATTCAATCACCGCTCCAATCATCAATGAAGAGCTGGCTCCGGTCTCGACCGTGCTGGATGAAAGCTTCAAGATTGCCATCACCCGCCTTGGCGACCGCATCCGTGTCGGCGGCATGGCCGAAGTTTCTGGCTTCACCAAAGACCTGCCGGCTGCTCGCCGTGCAACACTTGATCTGTCGGTGAGCGATCTGTTCCCGGGCGGCGATCTCAAGGCTGCGACCTTCTGGTCGGGCCTGCGCCCAATGACACCGGATTCAACACCGATCATCGGTGCAACCCGCTATGAGAATGTGTTTATCAATGCGGGCCACGGAACGCTTGGATGGACCATGGGTCCGGGTTCGGGCAAGCTGCTCGCCGATCTCATTTCCGGCAACAAGCCAGACATTCAGGCCGATGATTTAGGCATTTCGCGTTACGCATAATGTTTCCTGAATCAAATCCGCAGCGATTTTATTCAGCCCTTTGAATAGGGAAGAATATTAGAAACTCGGTGGTGTGCAGGCGCTCACCACCTCGCAGGCCACCGGCCCCACGCATTTGAACCGATGTGGCAGCTTGCTAGAAAAATAATAGGCATCGCCCGGCCCCAATATCCGGCGCTCGCTGCCGACCGTCACCTCAATACGGCCAGAAATCACAATGCCCCCCTCCTCGCCCTCATGCATGAGCAAAACCTTTCCGGTATCTGATCCCGGCTCGTAGCGTTCCTTAAGGATTTGCAGCGAACGCGAAAACAGGTGATCTCCCACCTGCCGATAAGAAATCGGTCCCTTGCCGATCTCCACCAGCTCATCAGCCTGATAGAACACTTTGTGCGGTGCATCCGGCTCAAGCGCAAAAAACTCGGCCATTCCGATAGGAATTCCATCCAGAATGCGCTTTAATGCACCCACTGACGGATTGGACTGATTAGCCTCGATCAGCGATATGGTGGAATTGGTCACACCAGCCCGTTTTGCAAGCTCGCGCTGAGACAGATTCTGCCGCATGCGCACATAACGAAGCCTGCCCCCAATATCGATGCTCATCGACACGTCCCCTTACTGTTTATGATGTTCGATATATCACAAACTTTTGTATCAAAGCACGTAATTTCAATGATTTAAATTTTATGAGAAAAGGACTTGTTGCCTTCGATAAAGCATGTCCTGTTGGTCGCAAATAGGAGGTTCTAATGCTTAATAATACCAACGCGCCAAGTCTTGATAACTTCTGGATGCCGTTCACGGCAAACCGCCAGTTCAAGGCTGCCCCACGCCTGCTCGCAAGCGCTTCGGGCATGTATTACACCGATGTCGACGGCAATCAGGTTCTGGACGGCACCGCAGGCCTCTGGTGCTGCAATGCCGGTCATGGCCGCAAGCAGATCACCCAGGCCGTTGAGCGCCAGATCTCGACCATGGACTTCGCCCCAACTTTCCAGATGGGCCACAACATTGCTTTCGACTTTGCCGAAAAGCTCGCAGCCATTGCGCCCGGCGGCCCGGATGCCAAGCTTGATCGCGTGTTCTTCACCAATTCCGGCTCGGAATCGGTCGATACCGCACTGAAGATCGCTATCGCTTATCAGCGTGCCATTGGTCAGGGCACCCGTACCCTCGTGATCGGTCGCGAAAAAGGCTATCACGGCGTTGGCTTCGGCGGCATTTCTGTCGGCGGCCTCGTCAATAACCGCCGCGTCTTCCCGCAGATTCCTGCCGATCATATGCGTCATACGCTCGATATCGGCCGCAATGCATTCTCCAAGGGCTTGCCAGCACACGGTATCGAACTCGCTGACGATCTGGAACGTCTGGTTCAACTTCACGGCGCAGAAAAGATTGCCGCCGTCATTGTTGAGCCAATGTCCGGTTCCGCCGGTGTTGTACTTCCGCCAAAGGGCTATCTCGAACGCATCCGCGCGACCGCTGACAAGCACGGCATTCTGGTGATCTATGACGAAGTCATCACCGGCTTCGGACGCCTCGGCACACCATTTGCGGTTGATTATTTCGGCGTTAAGCCTGATCTCGTCACGACCGCCAAGGGCCTGACCAACGGCGCAATCCCGATGGGCGCAGTCTTTGCAAGCCGCACGGTGCATGATGCGCTGATGACCGGCCCGGAAAACGCCATCGAGCTCTTCCACGGCTACACCTATTCCGGCCATCCGGTTGCCTGTGCTGCCGGTCTTGCCACGCTTGAAATCTACGCCGAAGAAGGTCTTCTGACCCGCGGCGCAGAACTGGCTGAACATTGGGAGAATGCGCTGCATTCGCTCAAAGGCGCACCAAACGTCATTGACATCCGTAACCTCGGCCTCGTTGGCGCAATCGAACTTTCGTCCCGCGAAGGCGCTGTCGGCGCACGCGCTTATGACGTGTTCACGGATTGCTTCAAGAAGGGCCTTCTGATCCGTGTGACCGGCGATGTGATCGCGCTTTCGCCACCGCTCATCGTGGAAAAAGAACAGATCGACACCATCGTTTCCGTTATCGGAGATGCACTCAAACGCGCGGCGTAATTACCACCCATTAACGCCGCAACTTGGCCGCCGCTTTCCCCTGCGGCGGCTTTTTTCATTTATGAATCAAATTCTATGAAGTGCCACGCAAAGGATTCTGCACATTATCATTTTAGCGGCCACTATGCGCGAAGCCACCAAAAGCGTAATAACGTTACATTACATCGCTAAACTCAGCCCTGCGACGGCGTAAATTTTGCCACAAGCGCATGACTATCGCCCGGATAAGTGAAGCGCACGTGTGTCACCGGCTGATCGGCATTCCATGTCTGACGTTCAACGACAAGACAAGGCGAACCGGCCGGCACGCCAAGCGTCGCAGCGTTTTCCTCGGTTGAGACAACCGCGCGGATGGAATGCTGCGCATTGCTCCACGGCACGCAGGAAACAAGCCACGGACCGGGTGATTGCTCTGCAAAATCGGTTTCTGCCGCGCTCGGCACGGCATCAAGGCTGATAATGCGTTCTTCCAGCGCAAAGACCCGCTTCCCTGCATAATGACGGCAAACAAGTTCGACCAGCGGCGTGTGTTGCGGCATGTCGATATGACGCGCATCGGCCGGGCCGCTCAACCGCTCATTTCGTTTCAGCAGCTCAAAAAGATAAGGCTGCCCAAGCGCTGCAACCTCATCGCGAATATCATGGATTTCGAGAATCGCGGCTTGCGACTGCGGGAAGGAAACAAAGCTGCCCGAACGGCGCTTTCGCTCAATCAGACCGGCTTTTGCCAGCTGCGTCAGCGCCTTGTTCACGGTCATGCGCGAGCAATTATAATACTCGGTCAGCTCGTGCTCGAACGGGATGCGATGACCGGGCTGCCATTCACCAGAAATAATGCGCGTTTCAATATCATCCAGAATACGCTGATGCAGCGATATCGTAGCTTCGCTTTGTCTGGATGAAATATCCTGCACTTTGTTCCCTTTGTTTAGTTCAGCAATTCGCCGATTGCATTCTGGAAAGCACGCTCTGCCGCATCGCGCAAGCGATGATGTCCGCCCTCCACCTGTTTCACGCCGCGCACCCACACATCAGAGGCACGCGCACGACCGGCAAAAATCCAGCCATCGAGAACCGCATCCCCCTTTGCATGGGGCAGACGCTCAACATCAAGCGATACAAAATCTGCTGATGCACCTTGTTTCAAACCATCGCCTTCGCGACCCATAGCAATATTGCCGCCCGCCAATGCACCATCAAACAAGGCTCGTCCGGTCGAGCCTTCGTTTTTCGCCAGCACATTGCGCGCTCGATGCAGCAAACGCTGCGAATATTCATACTGCCGCAACTCATCGCCAATGCCGATCAGCACATTGGAATCGGACCCAACGCCGAAACGGCCACCATTGGCATCGAACACGGTGGCATTGAACGTGCCATCGCCGAGATTGGCTTCCGTAACCGGACAAAGACCGGCAATCGCACCAGCCTGAGCCATGCGAACCGTTTCCGTGTCACTCATGTGCGTTGCGTGGATAAGACACCAGCGCGACGACAATTCCTGATGGTCAAGCAGCCATTCAACAGGTCGCTGTCCGGACCACACAATGCAATCCTCCACCTCCTTAACCTGCTCGGCAATGTGAATATGCACGGGTGCATCGGGCAAAAGCGATGCTGCAAATGTCAATTCATCCGGGGTGACAGCACGCAAACTGTGCGGGGCCACGCCAAGCACAGCACCATCGATACCCGAAAGGGCTTTCTGACAGCCTTCAATCAGACGCGCAAAACTTGTTTCATCATTGATAAATCGACGCTGGCCTTCATTGGGTGCAGCACCGCCAAAACTCGAATGCGCATAAAGCACCGGCAACAGGGTCAGCCCGATGCCAGCAGTTTTCGCTGCCGAGACAATGCGATCCGCCATTTCCGAGATATTGCTGTAAGGCGTGCCGTCGTGATCATGATGCAGATAATGAAACTCGCCAACGCGTGTAAAACCGGCTTCCAGCATATCGACATAAAGCCGCAATGCGACTACTTCCGCCTGTTCCGGCGTCATGGTCAGCGCGAACTTATACATGATCTCGCGCCAGCTCCAGAAACTGTCAGCCGATGGGCCGCGCCGTTCAGCAAGGCCAGCCATGCCATATTGAAACGCGTGGCTGTGCAGGTTTGGCATCCCCGCTACGATCACCTTATAGCGCTCGTCTCCCGGTTTGGCTTCAACGCCAATCTCCACAGAAGCAATTTTTCCCTGAGCTAAACCAAGCCGCACATCCTCTGCCCAGCCCGTCTGCAAAAGCGCCTGACCAGCATGGATAAATTGCGTTGTTGGGACTGCGGCTGACATTCGATGAAGCTCCTCATTCCGCCCAATTTGCACACCCGTTTTTCAACAGATCGCGATTGGATGCATTTTTTCTCTTGGCGGTTCCGTTAATATGTATATACATTATTGAAAACCAGGGGAAGCGAGAAAACGCTCATGACACAGAAATCGAACTTCGTTTTAACGCAGGCACGCATCGCCACTCTATCGGAAAAGGCAGATGGAGTTGGCTTGATCGAAGCTGCTGCAATTGCCGTCAAGGATGGCAAAATCGCTTATGTCGGTGCAGAAATTGATCTTCCCGCTGAATATGCCTCATTTGAGAAGATTGACTGCGAAGGTCGCCTGATCACGCCCGGTCTGATCGACTGTCACACGCATCTGATCCATGCAGGCAATCGCGCGCATGAATTTGAGCTGCGCCTGAATGGCGCCACTTACGAAGAAGTTGCGCGCGCGGGCGGCGGCATTGTTTCCTCCGTTAAAAACCTGCGTGCGGCCAGCGAAGATGATCTGGTCCGTGAAGCCCTGCCCCGCCTCGATGCGCTGATTGCTGAAGGCGTGACGACGGTTGAAGTCAAATCAGGTTATGGCCTCGACACGGACAGCGAAGCAAAGTCATTGCGTGCGGCTCGCCGTCTTGGGCATGAACGCGATGTTGCTATTCGCACCACCTTTCTGGGCGCACACGCTCTGCCGCCGGAAATGAATGGCGATAAAGCGGCTTTCATCGACAAGATTGTCGACGAAATGCTGCCTGCTATTGCGAGCGAAAATCTCGCCGATGCGGTGGACGGATTCTGCGAAGGCATCGCCTTCCTGCCGGATGAAATTGCACGCGTTTTCAAAGCTGCAAAGGCGCACGGCCTTCAGGTCAAACTCCACGCAGACCAGCTTTCCAATCTGCATGGCGCAGCTCTTGCTGCTTCCTATAATGCGCTTTCTGCCGACCATCTTGAATATACCGATGCGGAAGGTGCAGCCGCTATGGCAAAGGCCGGAACTGTCGCGGTTCTGCTTCCCGGCGCTTATTATTTCATCCGCGAAACGCAAAAGCCCCCCGTCGGTCTTTTCCGTGCGGCTGGCACAAAGATGGCGCTGGCAACCGACAACAATCCCGGCACTTCGCCGCTGACCTCGCTTCTGCTCACCATGAACATGGGCGCAACCCTGTTCCGCATGACGGTCGATGAGTGCATTGCAGGCGTCACCCGCGAAGCAGCCCGTGCCCTTGGCGTGCTTGACAAAACCGGCACGCTTGAAGTCGGCAAGGATGCTGATCTCGCCATCTGGAGCGTCGAGCGTCCAGCAGAGCTTGTTTACCGCATTGGCTTCAACCCGCTCTGGAAGAGGGTTTTCAAAGGCCGCTATCAGTAATTTTCAATGGAGTTTTCCATGTCCCTCGTTCTTCATCCCGGCAGTGTTCCGCTCGCAAACCTTGAACAAATCTATCGCGAAAACCTCGCCGTTCGCATTGATCCGTCATTCCATGCTGGCGTTGAAAAGGCAGCGGCACGCATCGCCGAAATCGCCGCAGGCGATGCACCGGTTTATGGCATCAATACCGGCTTTGGTAAGCTCGCCTCTATCCGCATCGCGCCCGAAGACGTGGCAACACTTCAGCGTAATTTGATCCTGTCGCATTGCTGTGGTGTAGGTGAACCGCTGAGCGAAGACATCGTGCGCCTCATAATGGCGCTGAAGCTCATTTCGCTTGGCCGTGGGGCATCAGGCGTACGGCTCGAACTCATCACCCTCATCGAAGCCATGCTGGAAAAAGGCGTGATCCCGATGATCCCGGCCAAGGGTTCGGTTGGCGCTTCTGGCGATCTCGCACCGCTTGCTCATATGGCAGCGGCCATGATCGGCGAAGGTGAAGCCTTCTATCAGGGCGAACGCCTACCATCTGCTGAAGCACTGAAGAAAGCAGGCCTCAAGCCCGTCGTTCTGGCTGCGAAGGAAGGTCTCGCCCTCATCAACGGTACACAGACCTCGACTGCACTGGCACTGGCCGGCCTGTTCCGCGCGCATAGTGCATTGCAGGCAGCCCTTATCACCGGCGCGCTTTCGACCGATGCGGCAATGGGTTCCACCGCACCGTTCCATCCGGATATTCACACCCTGCGCGGACATCAGGGCCAGATCGATACGGCTGCAGCACTGCGCAATCTCCTGTCTGGTTCGGTTATTCGTGAAAGCCATCTTGAAGGCGACCAGCGCGTGCAGGATCCTTATTGCATCCGCTGTCAGCCACAGGTCGATGGTGCCTGTCTCGACATTCTGCGCCAAGCTGCACGCACACTTGAAATCGAAGCCAATGCCGTCACAGATAACCCGCTCGTCCTCTCCGATGACAGTGTGGTTTCAGGCGGCAACTTCCATGCCGAACCCGTTGCATTCGCAGCCGACCAGATCGCGCTTGCTGTGTGCGAAATCGGCGCGATTGCCCAGCGCCGCATCGCGCTTCTGGTCGATCCGGCACTTTCCTTTGGCCTGCCAGCTTTCCTTGCAAAGAAGCCCGGCCTCAATTCCGGTCTTATGATTGCTGAAGTCACTTCGGCAGCACTGATGAGCGAAAACAAGCAAATGGCGCATCCGGCATCGGTTGATTCAACACCAACCTCCGCCAATCAGGAAGATCATGTTTCCATGGCCTGCCATGGCGCACGCCGCCTGTTGCAGATGACCGAAAATCTCAACGCAATCATCGGCATTGAAGCACTGACGGGCGCGCTCGGCGTCGAGCTGCGCGGCCCGCTTGAAACCAGCCCTGAACTGAAAGCTGCCGTCGCAGTTCTGCGCTCTAAAGTGCCGACACTGGAGGTTGATCGCTACATGGCCAACGACCTTTCAGCCGCAAGCAAAATCATCGCCGACGGCTCGTTCACTGGCAGCATCAGCGCAAATATCCTGCCTGCACTGGAGGCCTGATATGAGCGCCTTTGAACTCCATCAAGGCTCATCACCCGTCATTCTCGGCCTGCCCCACACCGGGACAGACGTGCCGGAAGACATCTGGGCACGGCTCAATGACAATGGCCGCATTCTTGCCGACACCGACTGGCACATCCATCAGCTCTATGACGGGCTGCTGGACAATGTCACGACCGTCCGCGCCACATTTCATCGCTATTGCATCGATGCCAATCGCGATCCGAATGGTTCCAGCCTCTATCCGGGCCAGAATACCACGGGTCTTATTCCGACCACTGATTTCGATGGCATTGCCATCTGGAAAGACGGCGAAGCACCGAAAGAGGCAGACATTGCCGACCGTATCGCCCGCTTTCACAAGCCTTATCACGATGCGCTTGCGGCAGAAATCGAGCGCGTGAAGGCGATCCATGGCGTGGCGATCCTGTATGATTGCCATTCGATCCGCTCGCATATCCCGTTCCTGTTTGAAGGCAAGCTGCCGGACTTCAATGTTGGCACCGATATGGGCAAGACCTGCGATCCAAAGATCGAAGCGGCAACCGTAAGCGTGACCCAAAACGCCACTGGCTATACCGCTGTTCTCAATGGTCGTTTCAAAGGTGGCTGGACGACACGTCATTACGGACACCCGGAAACCGGCGTCCACGCCATCCAAATGGAACTAGCGCAATCAACGCATCTCGCAACCGAGGCCCTGCCCTTCGACTACGACAATGCCAAGGCTGAAAAGCTCCGTGTGCATCTCAAAACAATTCTTGAGCGACTCGAAAACATTGCCGCCGAACTGAAACTCTGAGGAGAACATCATGTCCAACCCACGTCATAATGAGCGCGAAATCCGCGCACCACGCGGCACTGAACTCAACGCCAAGAGCTGGCTCACAGAAGCCCCTCTGCGCATGTTGATGAACAATCTCGACCCGGATGTTGCCGAGCGCCCGCATGAGCTGGTTGTCTATGGCGGCATTGGTCGCGCAGCCCGTACATGGGACGATTTCGACCGTATCGTTGCAACGCTGAAAACACTCAACGACGACGAAACCCTGCTGGTGCAGTCGGGCAAACCGGTCGGCGTATTCCGCACCCACAAGGATGCGCCGCGCGTTCTGATCGCCAATTCCAATCTCGTGCCGCATTGGGCAACATGGGATCATTTCAATGAACTGGATAAGAAGGGTCTCGCCATGTATGGCCAGATGACCGCCGGTTCGTGGATTTACATCGGCGCGCAGGGCATCGTTCAGGGCACCTATGAAACCTTTGTGGAAGCCGGTCGCCAGCATTATGATGGCAACCTCAAAGGCAAATGGATTCTGACCGGCGGTCTTGGCGGCATGGGCGGCGCTCAGCCACTTGCAGCCGTCATGGCTGGCGCTTGCTGCTTGGCCGTTGAATGCGACGAAACCCGCGCCGATTTCCGCCTGCGCACTCGTTATGTCGATGAAAAGACCCACAGCCTCGATGAAGCCCTCGCCAAGATCGACGAATGGACCAAGGCAGGTGAAGCCAAATCCATTGCACTCATCGGCAATACAGCTAATGTTTTCCCGGAACTCGTCAAGCGCGGCGTGCGCCCTGACATTGTGACCGACCAGACCTCGGCACATGATCCGGTGCATGGCTATCTGCCAATCGGCTGGAGCGTTGCTGAATGGCGCGCCAAGCAGGAAAGCGATCCGAAAGGCGTTGCAAAAGCCGCCCGTGCTTCGATGAAGGTGCAGGTTAAGGCCATGCTCGATTTCTGGAATGCTGGCATTCCAACGGTCGATTACGGCAACAATATCCGCCAGATGGCGCTGGAAGAAGGTCTGGAAGACGCATTTGCTTTCCCCGGCTTCGTACCTGCCTATATCCGCCCACTGTTCTGCCGCGGCATCGGACCTTTCCGCTGGGCAGCCCTTTCCGGCGATCCGGAAGATATTGCAAAGACCGATGCCAAGGTGAAGGAGCTGTTGCCGGACAACAAGCACCTGCACAACTGGCTCGACATGGCGAAGGAACGCATTGCGTTTCAGGGTCTGCCAGCGCGCATCTGCTGGGTTGGTCTTGGCGATCGTCACCGCCTCGGCCTCGCCTTCAACGAAATGGTCCGCAACGGCGAATTGAAAGCACCGATCGTCATTGGCCGCGATCATCTTGATAGTGGCTCGGTTGCTTCGCCAAACCGTGAAACAGAATCCATGAAGGACGGCTCGGACGCCGTATCCGACTGGCCGTTGCTCAATGCGCTGCTCAACACTGCATCGGGCGCGACATGGGTATCGCTCCATCATGGTGGTGGCGTCGGCATGGGCTTCTCCCAGCATTCAGGCATGGTCATTTGCTGTGACGGCACGGAAGATGCCGATCAGCGCATCAGCCGCGTGCTGTGGAACGATCCGGCAACCGGCGTTATGCGCCATGCCGATGCAGGCTATGAAGAAGCGCTCGACTGGGCCAAGCAGCAGGGTCTGCGTCTGCCCGCTATCCTTGGGAACTAATACGCATGGCCCGGAAAAGTGGGAACCGCCTACATGGGAAAATCAGTCCACTGGACTGATTTTTACTCCCATTTCGATCCGATAAGGTCCATGCGGAGGAAAAATGATGAGAGTGCTGCGCAGTGCCGATCACAAACGCATGCCGTGGAAAAACGGCGGCGGTGTCACGGTCGAAATTGCAATCCATCCGATCAATGCGTCAGTCGATAATTTCGACTGGCGCATTTCCACTGCGACCGTTGCCAGTGATGGCCCATTTTCGATCTTCCCCGAAATTGATCGCACCTTGTCGGTGCTGGAAGGCAACGGCATTGTTCTCGATGTTGAAGGGGGCAAAACCACCCTCACCCGCGAGACAGCACCCTTTGCTTTTGCAGCTGATGCAAGCTCATGTGCTTGCCTGATCGACGGTCCAATCACTGATCTCAACGTCATGACGCGACGTGGAAACTTCGCGCATCAGGTCGAACGCATTGTCACAAATGATTCGGCTAGACTTGAAGCAGAAAGCGGCACCGTGCTTGTTTTCTGTGCAGAAGGAAATTTCGAGCTAAAAAGCGACAGCAGAATCGCGCATCTCGACCAGCATGACTGCCTGATCCTGTCGGGAGACGAGCAGTTTTCTGTAGAACTTATTGGTAAGGGTATCGCCTATAAGATTACGATTATAGAAATATAATCAAAGGCTTATTTGGTATTCCACGAGACGACCAAGCAAAGGTTTCTTTGCTTGTCTCTCTGGACAGAAATCGCGGTCCTGCTAATTTGTCTGCAAGAATATGTATATGCTTAAAACAAAAAAGGGGTTCACATATGAAAAAATCTTGGTTGGCAGGTGCCGCACTTGCAGCGCTCACCTTCGCTTCGAGCGCGCAGGCAGAAACAAAAGTCGCAATCGGCTTTTCCGGCTGGACCGGATTTGGTCCGCTGACGCTCGCGAAAGAAGCAGGCATCTTCAAAAAGAACGGCCTCGACGTCACGCTCAATAAAATTCCGCAGGCAAGCCGCCATCTAGCGCTCGCTTCCGGTGATATTCAGTGTGCCGCGACCACCGTTGAGACATGGATCATCTGGAATTCGGCAGGCGTTAAGTCGAAGCAGATTTTCCAGATGGACAAATCCTATGGTGCTGATGGCATCGCCGTGCGCGGTGACGTCAATTCCTTTGCCGACCTCAAAGGCAAGACGGTTGCAGCTTCCGCTCCCGGCACGTCGCCTTACTTCTTTCTGGCCTTCATGCTCGCAAAAAACGGCATGACCACTAAGGATGTGAAGATAGTCAATATGGAGCCAGGACCAGCAGCACAGGCTTTCGTTGCCGGACAAAACGATGCGGCCATGACCTATGAGCCATATCTCTCGACAGTGCGCGCAGCACCAGACAAGGGCAAGATCCTCGCGACCACGCTGGAATATCCAGCGGTGATGGATACGGTTGGCTGCACACCGGACTTCCTTGAAAAGAACCCGGAAGCCGCAAAGGCACTCGCCACCAGCTATTTTGAAGCACTCGAAATGATCGCTGCTGATCCGGCCAAATCCTATGAAATCATGGGCAAGGACGTGAAGCAGTCGGGCGAAGAGTTTGGTAAGTCAGCGGCCTATCTGCGCTGGCAGGACAAGGCCGCTAACCAGAAGTTCTTTGAAGGCGAATTCAAGGAATTCTCGGAAGAAGCGGCAAAGCTCCTGCTCGACGCTGGCGTCATCAAGAACAAACCAAATCTCGATGAGATTGTCGACACCAGCTTTATCAAGTAAATGACATCGCAACGCAGACTCGGAGTTCACTCCGGGTCTGTTTCATTTCGGCCCCTTTGATGAGGGGCAATGATCGGACTTAACGGATACGCTTATGCAGCCTATGCAACCAATCGGAAATGGAGCCCGGATTCTTCTGGGAATTCTGTTCTTCGTGCTTTTCTTTGCTTTCTGGGGCGTTGCAACGCTCGGAGGCTTTGTTTCGCCCACCTTCCTCGCCGATCCGATTACCATGGTGAAGGATGGATATGATCTCATTGCCAATCAGGGCTTTATGTCGGATATCGGCATGACTGTCTGGCGTGTGTTGGGCGGCTTCATCATGGCAAGCATCGTTGCCATCCCGCTAGGTATTGCTATGGGTGCCTATAAGCCGATTGAAGCGCTGCTCGAACCCTTCGTTTCCTTCGCGCGCTATTTGCCAGCATCGGCCTTCGTGCCGCTCCTCATTCTCTGGTCAGGCATTGGCGAAACACAGAAGCTGCTCGTTATCTTCATTGGCGCAGTGTTCCAGCTCATTCTGATGATCGCAGTTACCGTTTCCGGCACACGCCGCGATCTGGTCGAAGCTGCCTATACACTGGGCGCCAAAGACCGTGGCGTTATTCGCCGTGTGCTTGTGCCTTCAAGCGCTCCCGATATTGCTGAAACGCTGCGCCTCGTGCTGGGCTGGGCATGGACTTATGTGATCGTGGCGGAGCTGATCGGCGCATCGTCGGGCATTGGTTACATGATCATCAATTCGCAAGCGCTGATGGCCACCGGACAGATCATTTTCGGCATCATCGTGATCGGCGTTATCGGTCTGATTTCCGATCTGGCCTTTAAATACATCAACCGCTGGCTCTTTGCGTGGAGGTTTGCGTAATGGTTACGACAACCGAACAGGAACTCGTCGTCAAAGGCGTGAGCCGCACGTTTCCGGGTGTTCATGGCGGCAAGCCGACACTCGCTCTGCAATCAACTGATCTCATCATTCCGAAGAATGATTTCGTAACCATTCTCGGCCCTTCAGGCTGTGGAAAGTCCACGCTTCTGCGTATTATTGCCGGTCTCGACAAGCCGACCACTGGCACCGTGACGCTGGAAGGCCAGCCGGTCACAGGACCGGGTGCTGATCGCGGCATGGTGTTCCAGTCTTATACGCTGTTTCCATGGCTGACGGTTCGGCAGAATGTCGGCTTCGGTCTGCGCGAAAAAGGTATGCCGGAAAAACAAGCCCGCGAAATCATCGATAGCTATATCGACAAGGTCGGCCTGCACGGGTTTGAAAATCACTGGCCGAAGCAGCTTTCGGGTGGGATGCAGCAGCGCACGGCAATCGCCCGTGCACTTGCCAATGACCCAAAGATTCTGCTGCTCGACGAACCTTTCGGCGCGCTCGACAACCAGACGCGCGGACTGATGCAGGAACTCCTGCTCGGCATCTGGGAACGTGAGCAGAAGACCGTGATCTTCGTCACCCACGATATTGAAGAATCGATCTTTATGGCGACCCGCGTGGTTACGATGACAGCCCGCCCCGGCAAGATCAAATCGATCACGCCGGTCAATATTGAGCATCCGCGTTCTTATCAGGTCAAAGCCAGCCCGGAATTCTCGGAACTGCGCCTCAAGCTCACTGAGGAAATCCGCAGCGAAGCAATTACAGCAGCAAAACAGGCTGCCTGAAAATTATTGTTCCTTCTGATGAGATGGTATCTTAAGAAAAGGCTGCGATGTTCTTCGCAGCCTTTTCTTTTTAGCGCTTGGGTTATGCGCTTTTTTCAGGACTTCCCACCATGGCCGTTTCAGCAGAACTTGAAGACCGCATCGTTTATGTGAATGGCGAATATGTGAGCGCCCGCGATGCAAAAATCTCGATCTTTGATCGTGGTTTTCTCTTTGGTGACGGAATTTACGAAGTAACCGCCGTGCTTGACGGTAAGCTGGTCGATAGCGACCCGCATATGAAACGCCTGCGTCGCTCAACCGGCGAAATTGGCATTCCGATGCCGATGAGCGAAGATGAGATTGTCGAGATCGAGCGCGAACTGATCCGCCGCAACAATCTCACCGAAGGTCTGGTTTATCTGCAAGTGACGCGCGGCGATGGTCGCGACCGTGATTTTGTCGCCAAAGGTTTGAAGCCATCAGTGGTTCTGTTCACGCAGGTCAAAGCCCTCGCCAACAGGCCGGAAGTTGCAACAGGCATCCGCGTGCTTTCCCTCGATGATCTGCGCTGGAAACGCCGCGACATCAAAACCGTTTGCCTTCTGCCACAGGCGCTTGCCAAGGAAATCGCCCAGAATGCCGGTTGCAGCGAGGCCTGGATGTTAGAGGACGGCTATGTCACCGAAGGCGCATCTTCGACCGGCTATATCGTCACTCAGGATGATGTAATCGTCACCCGCCCGAACAGCAATGCGGTCCTGCCGGGTTGTACACGTTTGTCGCTGTTGCAGCTGATTGCTGAAACCGGCATGAAGCTTGAAGAGCGCGCTTTCACGATTGATGAAGCCTATGCTGCGAAAGAAGCTTTCATGACCAGCGCGGGCACTTTCGTGACGCCGATTTCGTTTATCGACGACAAGCCTATCGGTGGCGGCAAACCGGGTCCGGTCGCACTCAAACTGCGCGAAATTTATCTCGACCACGCGCGCCGCACAGCAATCTGAGAATAATAGATCAGGCTAAAAACAGATCGGGCCGGAACTCAGTTCCGGCCCGGTTTGCTCACGCCTCCCTCTCCCAAAAGAGCGGAGCAAATGCGCTAAAACACGCCAATCTTAAGCATTCACTCTCAACGACCAAACATCTGATGCGGATGAGATTTTGGGTCTGGTGTGCCGAAAATGGTGTCTTTCGAGAACCGGCGCGCAGCGTACTTTTTGGTACGTGAGCACCGGAAGCGAGAAAGAGGCCATTTGCAGGCCGCCAGAGCCGAAATATCGCCACTTCAGCGGCGCTGGTTATAGACGTCGATACACACCGCACCCAGCAGAACGATCCCTTTGATGACCTGCTGATAGTCGATGCCAATACCCAAAATTGACATGCCGTTGTTCATCACACCCATGATCAGCGCGCCGATAACGGCACCCGTTACACGTCCCACGCCGCCATAAGCCGACGCACCGCCGATGAAGCAGGCGGCAATCACATCAAGCTCAAAACCAAGACCTGCCTTTGGCGTTGCTGTATTAAGGCGTGCCGCGAAAACCAGACCGGCAAGTGCTGCCAGCACACCCATATTGACGAATGCAAGGAAGGTCAGGCGTTCAGTTTTCACACCCGAAAGCTTCGCCGCATGACGGTTTCCCCCGACTGCATAAATCTGGCGACCAATCACCGTGCGCGTGGTGAGAAACGCATAGGCCGCAATCAGAACTGCCATAATAATCAACACATTAGGCATTCCGCGATGCGATGAAATCAGCAGTGCGAGATAAGCGATACCGGCAAAAAGCACGATATTCTTGATCACGAAGAAGGCGAACGGCTCTGTCTCCACCTCATGCGCAATGTGACGCGCACGCGATCTTGAGTTCTGCCAAACGATGAAACCAGCCAGCACCAGACCGAGGATCAGCGAGGTCAGGTAGACGCCACCCGTTGCACCAATAAACTCAGGAATGAAGCCCGACGATAGTTTCTGAAACATCGGAGGGAATGGACCGACCGACTGTCCACCGAGAACCGCAAGCATCAAACCCTTGAAAACCAACATGCCTGCAAGGGTGACGATAAAGGACGGGATATTAAAATAGGCGACCCAGAACCCTTGCATCGCGCCGATAATGCCACCGGCAATCAGACACAGAATGGCTGCAATCGGGAACGGAATTCCCCACCGCACCATCATCACAGCGGCTAGTGCTCCGATAAATCCGCAGACTGATCCGACCGACAAATCGATATGCCCGGTCACGATAATCAGCAGCATGCCGAGTGCCATGATGACGATATAACTGTTTTGTAACACAAGGTTAGTGAGGTTGAGCGGCTTCATCAGCACGCCACCAGTGACGATCTGGAAAAAGATCATGATCGCGATAAGCGAGAGCAACATTCCCGATTCACGCAGATTATTTTTGAGATAACGCCCGATACCACTTGGCGCTTTCTGACCGCTTTGAACTACGTTCTCGCTCATGATTGTTTTCCCTTATTGCGCATGATCGCACGCATGATGTTTTCCTGCGTTGCCTCTTCGCCAGCCACTTCGCCAACGAAGGCTCCCTCATGCATGACGACAATGCGGTCGCAGATCCCGATCAGCTCTGGCATTTCGGATGAAATGACGACCACGCCCTTGCCGCTTTCGGCCAGTGAATTGATGATTGTGTAAATGTCGTATTTCGCGCCGACATCGATGCCGCGTGTTGGCTCATCCAGGATCAGCACATCCGGCCCGGTGAAGAGCCATTTAGACAGCACCACCTTCTGCTGGTTGCCGCCGGAAAGCGTGCCCGTTTCCTGATAAACATTGTGGCAGCGAATGCTCATTTGGCTGCGATAGTCGTTGGCAACTTTCATTTCGCGGATGCTGTCGATCACACCTTTGGGGCTGACGCCGCGCAAATGCGCCAGCGATATATTGCGTGAGATATTTTCACCAAGAACGAGACCCAGCTTTTTGCGGTCCTCGGTCACATAGGCGAGCCCGGATTTGATAGCGCGGGCAACCGTCGAAATATCGACCGCCTTGCCATTCATCCGCGCTTCGCCGGTAATATTGGTTCCCCATGAACGCCCAAACAGACTCATGGCGAACTCGGTGCGGCCAGCACCCATCAAGCCTGCAATGCCAACAATTTCACCGGCACGCACATTGAACGAGACATTTTTAACCGAGTGCCGCTCTGGGTGCAGCGGATGATAGACCGACCAGTTTTCAGCCTCGAAAATCACCTCGCCAATCTTTGGCTCGCGCTTTGGATAACGACTTTCGAGATCACGATCGACCATCTTGCGGATGATGTCGTCTTCCTCGACTTCGCCCTCATGGCAATCCAGCGTCGCAACCGCGCGACCATCGCGCAGCACGGTGATCTTATCGGCCACTTCACGAATTTCATTGAGCTTGTGCGAAATCAGGATCGACGTGATGCCCTGCGCACGAAACTCTTTCAGCAATGCCAGAAGCGCCGCGCTGTCGGTCTCGTTCAAGCTCGCTGTTGGCTCATCAAGGATCAGCAGCCGCACACGCTTGGAAAGTGCTTTGGCGATTTCGACAAGCTGCTGTTTGCCAACGCCGATATCGGTCACCAGCGTATCCGGCGATTCCGTGAGGCCAACTTTCTTCAACAGCACTTTCGTGCGCTGATAGACTTCGCTGCGATCAATCACCCCATAAGTGCCGGGCGGATTGACGAGAAAGATATTCTCGGCAATCGACATCAACGGCACAAGGGCGAGCTCCTGATGGATGATGACAATCCCAAGCGCTTCGGAATCATTGATGTCGCGGAAGTGCCGCTCTTCGCCATCAAAGACAATCGAGCCGTCATAGCTACCGGAAGGATAGACCCCCGACAGCACTTTCATCAGCGTGGATTTTCCAGCGCCATTTTCACCGACAAATGCGTGAATCTCTCCCGGCATCACCGTGAAATTGACGTCACTCAGAGCCTTCACAACACCGAAGGATTTGCTGATACCACGCATTTCAAGCAGCGGTTGGCCACTCAGATGTGGACCTTCGCTGCCTGTCTCATGCGGGACAGGATTGGCTACATTCATTCGCTCGCTCCCATAACACAGCTGCACTGCCATCATTCTGAATGCACGTTCGCGCTGAAAAAAAGACAACGCTGTCAATCTTTCAGCCTAACCCAGTTCGAAAACTGGGCAGTGGGGATGATGGCAGTGAAGCAGGTATTGCGGACGCACCAATTATGGTGCGTCCGGGCATAAAATTACTTGATCTGGTCTTCTTTGTAGTAACCGCTATCGACCAGAACTTCCTTCCAGTTCGACTTATCGACGATTACAGGCTTGAGCAGATAAGACGGCACAACCTTGACGCCATTGTCATAGGTCTTGGTGTCGTTCACTTCTGGCTCTTTGCCGCTCATCGCAGCGTCAACCATATCAACGGTGACTTTCGCGAGTTCGCGCGTGTCCTTGAAGATGGTCGAATTTTGTTCGCCAGCGAGGATCGACTTAACCGAAGGCACTTCGGCATCCTGACCGGAAACGGCAGGCATTGGCATGTCGCCGCTGCCATAGCCGACGCCCTTGAGCGACGACAGAATACCGATGGAAATGCCGTCATAAGGCGAAAGCACAGCATCAAGCTTCTTGTCGGCATAGAAGGCCGAAAGGATCGAATCCATACGTGCCTGAGCGGTTGCACCATCCCAGCGGAGCGTTGCTACCTTGTCCATGCCAGTCTGGCCGCTGCCAACGATGACTTTGCCGCTATCAATGTAAGGCTGAAGAACCGACATCGCGCCATTGTAGAAGAAATAGGCATTGTTATCGTCTGGCGAGCCACCGAACAGCTCGATATAGAACGGGCCTTCTTTGTTCTTCAGATCAAGCGCCTTTTCAATCGACTGCGCCTGCAATACGCCAACCTGGAAATTGTCGAAGGTTGCGTAATAAGAAACATTTGGCGTGTCGCGGATCAGGCGGTCATAGGCGATAACCTTGATGCCTGCATCATTGGCCTTGGCCAGAACATCAGACAGTGTGGTGCCGTCAATCGATGCAACGACGAGAACCTTGGCACCCTTGGTGACCATGTTTTCGATCTGCGCCAACTGGTTCGGCACATCGTCTTCCGCATATTGAAGATCGGTCTTGTAACCGCGCTCCTGAAGCACTTTCACCATGTTGTCGCCATCGGCAATCCAGCGTGCCGAAGACTTGGTTGGCATTGCAACGCCGACGAGGCCCTTGTCCTCAGCATGTGCAAAGCCAGTAAAGGCAAAGGCGGCAAGCGCCGCTGCCAGTGTGAATGATTTCATGCCTGCCATTGTCTCACTCCCATAATAGAACAGGCTCTTTGAGCCTGCCATTCTCCCAAATTTCCGCCCCCGCCATAGGCCCTGCGGAATTCCTCCGAACACATCGCAAGCAGAAATTAGCCTGCGATGTTGTCCCATGCCGAAACCGTCCGCTGCGCACGTTCGCGCACCTCGGCGGCAGTCAATCCGGCCTTGTAAAGACTGGAACCCAGACCGAAGCAGCTCACTCCCGCTGCCCTATAGGTTGCAAAATCATTCTCCGATACGCCGCCCACGGCACCCACCGGAGTATCCTTCGGCAAAACCGCGCAAATGGCCTTGATACCTTCTGCACCCAGAACATTTGCCGGGAAGAATTTAAGCGCGGATGCACCTGCATGAATGGCGGCAAAGGCCTCAGTCGGTGTGAACACACCCGGCATTGTCACCATGCCATGATGCGATGCGCGGCGAATGACATTAGGCTCGACATTGGGGCTAACCAAAAGCCTGCCACCAACATCATTGAGCCGATCCACATTCTCGACCGACAGCACAGTACCTGCACCAATCAGCACGTTGGCGGGCGCAAGCTTGGCGGCCTTTTCAATGGATACAAACGGCTCCGGCGAATTGAGCGGAATTTCGATTGCCTCAAAGCCTGTTTCAATCAGTGCAGAAACAATCGCTTCCGTTTCTTCTGGCCGAATGCCGCGCAGGATAGCCACCAGCGGATAGCGAAGCTTTGGCCATGCGATACGTTCGCTCATTGCGCGCCTCCCGCAAATGCGTGTTTTGCCGCCATACACAGCCCATCGCGCACCAGCTCATCGGCTTCGATGCGGTTCACTTTCACACCAGCAATCTCAAGTGCAGAAGCATAAAGCGCACCCATCATGCCGTCGGAAAGAAGCAGAACCTCGCTTGGTTCACCAAACAATGTGCGGCCACCGGCAACTTCTAACCCGATGAGCAGACCCGACAGACTTGCAAGCTGATCTGTCGGCTTATAGTCATGCACCAGCCAGCCAGCACGCACAGTAAAGAGCGCATTGGCGATAAGCTCCGGTGTTGCAAGAGACGCTTCCACGCCTTTAGCAAAGGCAGCGCTCGTCGGATCAACCGGCCCAGCTCCTTCAAGCGCACCAGTCAGAACCGATTTGTCTTTGAGAAGCGCGAACAATTCACCTGTCATGAAAGAGCGGTAATCGTTAAGCTTGCCGTCTGCAATATGCACCCATTTGGCATGCGTGCCGGGCATCACCACCACGGCATCACGCGTGCCGCGATGCACGAGACCAAGCAGCTTTGTTTCTTCGCCACGCATCACATCCGGCGCATCCTCGCTGCGTCGCGCAACGCCCGGCAGCATGATGACATGCCGTTTTGCAGGCACACGAACCGAAGCGGCAACGATGCCTTCCAGTCCTGCAGGCAGGCTCATATAAGGCGCTTCGATCCAGCCCGTGCGTGAACCGGCCATACCGCAGATCATCACCGGCAGGTTATCCGGCGCATCAACCTGAGCCAGATGCCGTTCGAGCGTTACCTCGAAACCGGCTTCTTTGGCATGCAGCAACCCGTCGTCACCACGGCTTTCATTCAGCACATTTCCGTCGGCATCCAGCGTCCAGAGGCGGAACCGGGTTGTTCCCCAATCCGCCACTGCCGCAAATGGTGTTTTTGCGCCGGACATTTAGTGGTTATCTCGCGGTAGGCCACGCGTATGCGCAATGTCCTGATACTTAACCGCGTTTTCGAGAACCGCACCTGTTTCCATCTGGCCAACAACCGCGCGCTGGATTTCCTGCCACGGCGTCTGGCTTTCGGGATACTTATATCCGCCAGCGGCTTCCAGAGCCTTGCGGCGCTCTGCAAGTTCTTCATCGGAAATCAGAATATCGGCAGTGCCACGACCAAGATCGATACGCACACGATCACCCATTCTGAGCAGCGCAAGACCACCGCCAGCTGCTGCTTCCGGCGATGCGTTCAGGATTGATGGCGAACCCGACGTGCCCGACTGACGGCCATCGCCAATGCAAGGCAGCGAGCTGATGCCCTTCTTGAGAAGATAATCCGGCGCGCGCATATTCACGACTTCCGCCGCACCCGGATAGCCAATTGGCCCTGCACCACGCATGAACAGCACCGAACGCTCATCAATTTCCAGCGACGGATCGTCGATACGGTGATGATAATCTTCCGGGCCGTCAAACACGATGGCCTTGCCTTCAAAGGCATTCGGGTCTTTCTCATCGGTCAGATAACGATTGCGGAACTCTTCCGAAATAACGCTCAGCTTCATGATAGCCGACGAGAACAGATTGCCGCGCAGTACGCGGAAACCGGCATGGCTCTTCAATGGCTGATCATAGGTCTTGATGACATTGCTGTCTTCAATCGTGGCATTCTTGCAGTTTTCACCAATGGTTTTGCCATTAACAGTCAGCGCATCTTCATGAATAAGGCCCTGCCCCATCAGCTGATTGACAACCGCTGGCACACCGCCCGCATGGTAATAATCTTCGCCGAGATATTCACCCGCTGGCTGAAGATTGACCAGAAGCGGAATTTCCTCACCATATTTCTGCCAGTCGTCAATCGTCAGATCGACGCCAACGTGACGGGCCAGCGCATTCAGATGGATCGGCGCATTGGTCGAACCACCAATTGCCGAATTAACGCGGATTGCATTGATGAAGGCTTCTTTGGTCATGATGTCTGTTGGCTTCAGATCTTCATAAACCATTTCCACAATACGGCGGCCGGTCAGATAGGAGACTTCCTGACGATCACGATAAGGCGCTGGAATTGCCGCCGAACCCGGCAACTGCATACCAAGCGCTTCGGCCAGCGAATTCATGGTCGTCGCCGTGCCCATCGTGTTGCAATAGCCGGTTGAAGGTGCCGACGAAGCAACCAGCTTGATAAAGCCTGCATAATCGATCTCGCCCTTGGCGAGCAGCTCGCGCGCCTTCCAGACGATGGTGCCTGAACCTGTGCGTTCACCACGGAACCAGCCATTGAGCATCGGACCAACCGAGAGCGCAATTGCCGGAATATTGACGGTTGCAGCCGCCATAAGACAGGCAGGCGTGGTCTTGTCGCAACCAATAGTCAGCACAACACCATCGAGCGGATAGCCATAAAGCACCTCGACAAGGCCGAGATATGCGAGGTTACGATCGAGGCCCGCAGTCGGACGCTTACCTGTTTCCTGAATTGGATGAACGGGGAACTCGATCACAATACCGCCCGCTTCGCGCACACCTTCACGCACGCGGTTAGCGAGTTCGAGATGATGACGGTTACATGGAGAAAGGTCCGAACCCGTCTGCGCAATGCCGATAATCGGGCGACCGGATTGCAGCTCTTCCTGACTGAGGCCGTAATTCATGTAGCGCTCAAGATAGAGCGCGGTCATGTCCACATTGTCCGGATTATCGAACCATGCGCGTGAACGGAATCGTGGTGCTTTCGGATCGACGGGCTTATTCATTTCATTGTCCTGCGTGGGTAAGAGACCGCAGCGCGGCCTCATTTCCTAATCTTCAAAAGTTTCAACGATGTGGCGCTGGCCTAAAAGGAAAGCATCGGCCACATGCGTGAGCGGCGAAAGGTCAACATCGCTCTGCCCGGCACCAACCAGCTTCACGAAATTCTGGTAAAGGCGCTGATATTCACGATCAGGCTCGGCCATTTTCTCCGTGCCTGCGATGGTCAACCGACTACCGCCATGGCTGAGAAGCAGCGTTCCTTTATCTGTCTCGACACGAATATCCCATGTCTGCGGACCCGTCTGGCGCCAGTCGAGTTCAAAGGAAACCGGAACACCGCTTTCCGTCTCAAACGCGAGATCAGCTGCAATCGGTGCCGCACGATTTTCAGGGAAGTAGAGATCGGATTTTGTCAGGAAAAACCGTTCTGGCAAAATATGCGTGACGATTGACAGCGCATTGATGCCCGGATCGAACACACCAAGACCACCCGGCTCCCAGATCCACTGCTGACCGGGATGCCAATGGCGCACGTCTTCTTTCCACGCCACCGCAACGGATTTGATTGCGGCACCTTTCAGAAATTCGCGTGCAGACTCAACCGCTGCGGCTTCGCGTGAATGCCATGTGGCATAAAGCGTAACGCCCTGCCTTTCAGCAAAACGCGTCAGCGCTTGCACTTCCGAAATCGTCGCACCCGGAGGCTTCTCCAGCATCACATGCTTGCGTGCTTTCAGTGCTGCATAAGCCTGATTGAAACGTCCCTGCGGCGGCGTGCAAAGCGACACCGCATCAATGGCAACATCGCTGGCAAGCAGTTGATCAATATCATGAAAAGATGGCAAACCATCAAGGCCGGCATTGCGGCTGGCAATGGCTTTCAGCTCGATACCATCAACGGCTTCAATCGATGGCAGATGCTGGTCGCGGGCAATTTTGCCGAGACCCACAATTGCCAGATTGATATTGGATGCGGCCGCCATTTCAGAGCGCCTTCACAGCAACATCGTCGACTTTCGCCTGTGCCAGTCTATTGACGAGCGGATAACGGAAAGGCTTTGCCGAAATTTCGAACTGGTCGCCATTTTCCGTCTTCACGCCTTCCGAGAAAGACAGTGTCGCAGTGCCGAAGAAATGCACATGAATGTCGCCCGGACGACGGAACAGTTCATATTTGAAATGATGATGCTCCAGATTGGCAATTGTGTGCGACATGTTCGCTTCGCCCGAAAGGAACGGCTTTTCAAAGATCACCTGATCGCCGCGCTTAATGCGCGAAACGCCTTCGACATGATTCGGCAGCGCGCCAACATAAAGCTCCGGCCCGAGCGAAGCCTGACGCAGCTTGGAATGCGCGAGCCAGAGATAATTCTGCTTTTCCGTCACATGATCGGAAAATTCATTGGCAAGGCAGAAGCCGAGGCGGAACGGCGTACCGTCCGGGCCGATCAGATAAATACCTGCGAGTTCCGGCTCTTCGCCACCATCTTCGGCAAAAGCTGGCGAGACGAGATCACCACCCGTTTCGACCAGCGCCGAACCATCACCCTTATAAAACCATTCCGGCTGTACGCCAGTTTCACCAGGCTTTGGCTTGCCGCCTTCAACACCCATCAGGAACATGCGCATAGAATCGGTCGGCTTTTCGGCAGCCTGTGCTGCTTTGTGCATCTTGTCGCGACCATCCGCAGAACCAAGATGTGTGAGGCCCGTGCCTGCAACGATCAGATGCGCCGGGTCTTCATGGGTAATTGGCAGGCCAACACGACCAGCAGCAAGTGCTGCATCAATATCGACTGATTCACCCTTGCCACTGCGTTCAACCTGTTCGCTCAGACTGATGCCCGCAGAAATCGCAGCCCACGCCAGTTCATAGGTCGTCGTTACGCCATTGACGACATGTGCCGCGCCCTCATCATCGCAAGCAGCCACACGTGTTTCTCCGCTCGCATCGCGGAACTGTACCAGACGTAACATTAAACCTCCCATTTTCCGCAAAACACTTGCGGAACATTCTTCCCGACCGCTTCAATGCATCCTTCTGCAAAAAGGCGGCTCCTTCTTATTAATATGACTATTTCGCAAAACAGCATTTTGTCAAGCAAGTGAAAGCACCCTCTGCGCGCCTTGTGTGGACTACCAACCCAAAACAGCAGTTAAAATATTGTTTTAACTATATAATTAGACCCTATGCACGTTTGTCGCACCCCAGATTTCGATTGTTTGAAAGAAATATGCTTGCCATAAAGTAATATTATATGCTTGATAAACGAGAAGGCTGGGAGAGCCTTTTATTGGGAGGAACTAATATGAAACGCACTCTGACGGCCCTGACGGCCGCTCTGGTCGCAGCATCGTCGCTTGCTCTTATTTCAAGCGCATCCGCCGCCTCGTTGACGGTCGGCTTTTCGCAGATCGGCTCGGAATCGGGCTGGCGCGCTGCCGAAACCAGCGTCACCAAGCAGGAAGCTGAAAAGCGCGGCCACGCACTCAAATTTGCCGACGCTCAGCAGAAGCAGGAAAACCAGATCAAGGCCGTTCGCGGCTTCATCGCACAGGGCGTTGACGCGATCCTGATCGCGCCGGTTGTTGCGACAGGTTGGGATGCGGTTCTAAAGGAAGCCAAGGAAGCAGAAATTCCTGTCGTGCTTCTCGACCGCCAGATCGATGCACCGGAAGACCTTTATCTTACTGCCGTTACGTCCGATCAGGTCCATGAAGGCAAGGTCGCAGGCGACTGGCTGGTCAAGGAAGTGGGCGACAAGCCTTGCTCGGTTGTCGAACTTCAGGGCACCACCGGTTCTTCACCGGCAATCAACCGCAAGAAGGGCTTTGAAGAAGCGCTTGCGGGCCACGACAACATCAAGATTTCCCGTTCGCAGACCGGCGACTTCACCCGCACCAAGGGCAAGGAAGTCATGGAAAGCTTCATCAAGGCCGAAGGTGGCGGCAAGGACATCTGCGCCGTTTACGCGCACAATGACGACATGGCAGTCGGCGCCATTCAGGCAATCAAGGAAGCTGGCCTGAAGCCGGGAACCGACATTAAGGTCGTCTCGATTGATGCCGTTCCTGATATTTTCCAGGCAATGGCCAATGGTGAAGCCAATGCGACGGTTGAACTGACGCCAAATATGGCAGGTCCAGCTTTTGACGCGATCGAAGCCTTCAAGGAAAAGGGCACTGTTCCACCAAAGTGGATACAGACCGAATCCAAGCTTTTCACGCAGGCTGATGATCCAAAGGGCGTTTACGAAGCCAAGAAGGGCCTCGGCTACTGATCTTCTGATTGAACTTCATGTTTTCGGGCCGCACTAACTGCGGCCCGGAGCAAGTTTTGCAATTCGCAAACGGAAGACTGCTATGGCTCGCCCCGACATCGCTGTGCGCGAGACGCCAGCAACGCCGCTTCTTGAAGCGCGCTCAATAACCAAATCTTTTCTCGGTGTGACTGCACTTGATCACGTCGATTTCGCGCTCAATCGTGGTGAAATCCACGCGCTGCTTGGCGAAAACGGCGCAGGAAAATCAACGCTCATCAAAATATTGACCGGCGCCTATCATGGCTTTGACGGCTCAATCTTACTTGAAGGCCAATTAATAGCGCCCGCTTCGGTCATGCAGGCACAGACGCTCGGCATCGGCACGGTCTATCAGGAGGTCAATCTTCTTGAAAACCTAACGGTAGCCGAAAATCTGTTTCTCGGTCGCCAGCCGCGACGTTTCGGTTTCATCGACCGTCGCCGCATGGAAAAAGATGCAGCAACTCTTCTCGCCCGATACGGCCTCACAATTGATGTCGGCGCACCTTTGTCAGCCTATTCAGTGGCCATCCGGCAGATCATCGCAATCGCCCGGGCTGTTGATGTTTCCGGCAAAGTGCTGGTGCTGGATGAACCGACTGCAAGTCTCGACGCACATGAAGTCGAGATGCTGTTTGGCGTTTTGCGCCATTTGAAGGCCGAAGGTCTCGGCATCATCATCATCACGCATTTTCTGGATCAGGTCTATGATATTGCTGATTGCGCAACTGTTCTGCGCAATGGCCGTCTGGTTGGCAGTCGCAATCTGTCCGACCTGCCACGCACCGATCTGATTTCAATGATGCTCGGACATCAGTTGCAGGAAACCGTGCGACGCCAACTCACCGAGGAAGTCAGCGACAACGCAACTGCTCCCATCCGCTTTTCAGGCTTTGGCAAGAAAGGTAGCGTTGCGCCCTTTGACCTCGCCATCAAGCCGGGCGAAGCTGTCGGCATTGCGGGATTACTTGGATCAGGCCGCACGGAAACCGCACTCCTCATGTTCGGCGTCGATCAGGCGGACAGCGGCGCGCTTACGATCGACAGCAAGGAAACAAAGCTGCCATCACCTGTTGCCGCCATTGCCGAACGCTTCGCCTTCTGCCCCGAAGAGCGTAAGACCGACGGCATTATAGGGGATTTTTCGGTAGCCGAGAATATCGCGCTCGCCGTTCAGGCCAAGCGTGGCTGGTCAAAGCCTATTTCGTCGCGCGAAAAGGCGGCTCTCGCCCAACGCTATATCAAAGCACTGGATATCCGCCCGCCTGATCCAGATAAGCCAATCAAGTTTTTATCGGGCGGCAACCAGCAGAAAGCCATTCTGGCGCGCTGGCTAGCCACCGATCCACGCCTGCTGATCCTTGATGAACCAACCCGCGGCATCGACATCGGCGCACATGCAGAAATCCTCAAGCTTATCGGCGAACTCTGCACCGAAGGCATGTCTCTGGTAATCATCTCTTCGGAATTTGAAGAACTTGCAGCCGTGGCAAACCGCGTTGTCGTGCTCTCCGACCGCCGCCATGTGGCGGAACTCAAGGGCGAAGAAATCACCGCCGACAATATCGTGCGTGCGATTGCTGAGACCGGAAGCGATAAGGAAGCCGCAGCATGATCGCTCGCATGGCCAAGAAACTTAAAAGACTAAGCCCCCAGCTGGCAGCCCTCGCGCTTATTCTGGCGGCAAACACCATCATCGCGCCAGGCTTTCTCGGCATTTCATTTCAGAACGGACGCCTCTACGGAAGCCTGATCGATATTCTGGTGCGCGCTGCACCTGTCGCCATTCTCGCAGTTGGCATGACGCTGGTGATCGCCACACGCGGCATTGATCTTTCAGTCGGCGCGGTCATGGCAATCAGCGGCGCAACGGCTGCTTCGCTTATCGTTGCAGGCTATCCGCTGGCGATTGTCATTCCCGTAGCACTCAGCGTTGGCCTGGTCTGCGGTTTGTGGAATGGCTTTCTTGTCGCTGTTTTCGATATCCAGCCCATCATCGCAACGCTGATATTGATGGTGGCGGGGCGCGGTATTGCGCAGCTTATCACCGAAGGTGCCATCCTCACCTTCAACAATGATTCCTTTGCAGCGCTGGGTTCCGGCTCATTCCTTGGTGTGCCGATCCCGGTTCTGATCTGGATTGTTGCAGGGCTTGCAGTCGGTCTCGTCGTGCGCTCGACAGCGCTCGGCTTTCTGATTGAAGCAACCGGCATCAATCGCCGTGCAGCCATGCTGGCAGGAGTTAAAGCCCGCTTTCTCCTGTTCAGTGTCTATGCAGTTTCTGGCCTTTGTGCTGCTCTGGCCGGACTAATCGCCACCGCTGATATTCGCGGCGCTGATGCCAACAATGCCGGTCTCTGGCTTGAGCTTGACGCCATTCTGGCGGTCGTCATCGGCGGCACATCGCTGAATGGCGGACGCTTCTCGATCATGGCGTCGCTGCTCGGCGCGCTGATCATTCAGTCGATCAATACCGGCATTCTGATGGCTGGCTTCCCGCCAGAATTCAACCTCATCATCAAGGCGGGCATTATCGTGATCGTGCTGACCTTCCAGTCGCCTGCAATCGTCAGCTTTTTCACCTTTCTGCGTGCTGAACGCAAAAATAACGCCGCAAAGCCAACGCACCAAGGAGCACGGCAATGAGAGTGCTTCGCAATCTGCCTTTCGTCACAACAGTCGCGATTTTCCTGCTCGCCTATGCGATCTGCGTCATCCAGTTTCCGAACATGCTTTCAACGCGGGTACTCGGCAATCTTCTGACCGATAATGCGTTTCTCGGTATCGCTGCCGTCGGTATGACTTTTGTGATCATCTCCGGCGGCATTGACCTCTCGGTCGGATCGGTCATCGCCTTTACCAGTGTTTTTGTGGCCGTGCTCGTCGGACAGCTTGGCGTGCATCCGCTTATTGCTTTTGGCCTTGTTCTGGTGATCGCAGCAATGTTTGGCGCATGGATGGGAATGATGATCCATTTCCTCGGCATCCCGCCCTTTGTGGCGACACTTGCGGGCATGTTTCTGGCACGCGGCGCGGCATTCCTGATTTCAACCCAGTCAGTGCCAATTTCGCACCCGTTCATCGATACGCTACAAGGCTTTTACTTCCGGCTTCCCGGTGGCGGACGACTGACCTTCATCGCTATGCTAATGCTGGCAGTTTTCATCATTGCTGGCATTATCGCGCATCGCACACGCTTTGGCGCCAATATCTATGCGCTTGGCGGCAATGCACAATCGGCAGAACTGATGGGCGTTCCGATTGGCCGCACAACAATCGGCATCTATACAATGTCAGGTGTGCTTTCCGGTCTCGCGGGCATCGTCTATACGCTCTACACATCGTCAGGCTATTCGCTGGCAACGGTGGGCGTTGAACTCGACGCAATTGCGTCGGTTGTCATCGGCGGAACGCTTCTGACCGGCGGCGCAGGTCTGGTGGCAGGCACTTTTGTCGGCATTATGATACAGGGGCTGATACAGACCTATATCGTTTTCGATGGAACGCTGTCTTCGTGGTGGACAAAAATAGCGATTGGTATCTTGCTGTTCCTGTTCATTGCGCTACAGCGAGGACTTGTATGGTTTTCCGATCTAAGGATTGCCAAACAACGCATGAAGGAGGCCTGAATTGGGATTACTGGAAACGGCCATAACCGGACGCAAGCGGCATAACAGCCACGCCGTTGTCGTAGGGGAACTCGGTCGCGGCATTGTCGCGGGCACCATTCCCGAAGGCTCCATACTTCCGGGCGATAACGAATTGTCGTTGCGCTTTGGCGTTTCCCGTACTGTTCTGCGCGAGGCTATGAAAACCCTTTCCGCAAAACGCCTGATCGAACCAAAGGCCAAAGTCGGAACCCGTGTTTTAGGCGCAAGCTCGTGGAACTTCTTTGATCCTGACGTGCTGACATGGCGGTTTGAAGCAGGCTTTGATGAAGTGTTTGTCGATCATCTGGCCGAGATGCGTATGGCGCTGGAACCAGCGGCAGCTGCAGCGGCCGCAAAAAACGCAACCAGCGAAGAACTCGTTGAACTCTATGCGCTTGCCGCCAAGTTTGATGACCCCAAGCATACGCCGGAATCCATTGCTAAGGTCGATCTGGAGTTTCATCTCGCGATTGCCCGCATGTCGGGCAACCCATTCATGCGTTCAGTCAGTAGCCTGATCGAAGCAGCCCTTGCTATTTCATTTCAGCTCTCTTCACCTGCAAGCTCACCGGAAGGTATCGCCGAGTGTGCGGCCAATCACTTGCGCATTGCCCATGCGATTGCATCGCGCGACCGTCAGAAAGCCCGCGCTGCGATGGAAAGCGTCATCACACTTGGCGTTGAACGCATTCGTGAAGAAATCTGACTTTAAGATACTTTGAGGTCGAACTGCGGATCACCACGCAGCGTATTGCTCACAGTGCAGATCTCCTCGGCCATTTCCGCAAGACGATGCTTTTCATCGTCGCTGAGATCACCATCAAAATGGAATGTTATATCGAATCGTTCGATGCGTGACGGACCTTCATGGGCTTTATCGCCTTTCACTTCCACCCGAACATCGGTAAGCTTTTCACGCAATTCGAGCTTGGTGGCAGCGATGCGCGCACTCAGCGCCATACAGGCAGCAACCGATGCATAAATCAGATCAAGCGGATTAAAACCCGGCAGGCTGACGCTTGTTACAATATCAACCGTACCGCCTGTCGGCGTTGTGATCGTCGGCAGTTTGCCATGTGGCATCTCCGCGACCGCTCCGGTTTCGCGGGTTCTGACTTTCAGTTCACTCATGGCTGAACTCTCCTGTATTCAACTCCGCGTGCAAGCCAGCAGCCGACACTCAAATCTTTGATTGCGCCATTTTCGTCACGGTGAAAGACAAGCTTCCACTCGCCCGGCGATGGTGCATCCATCGAGCGTTGAACAGGCATCAGCCAGACATCAGCACCGACACTATAAAGCGGATACATGTCGCTCTTGCCAAGGAAGCCTTCAAAAGCGCCATAGATCGCGCCGCCTTCGGAAACGAGCAACAGATCGGCATCAAGTTCATCGCTGTGATAGCGGCCAATAATATCGTGTTTGGCTTCGCCTTTAACGCGCTTCATGCTCAAGCGCAGATTTTCACAGGCCCGCACAAGTTCAATTGTCTCGCCATCACGGCAGATCGTTGTCATGGCTGAACGCGCTTCACTTGCGCTCACGACATCCATGATTTCCGGGCTGGTGCCAAAACGTGCTCGCATGCGACCAAGGCCAGCATCCTCAAGGCTGAGCACAAGCCCGGTTTCTTCATCCAGCCACGAGCCCAACCATGCCGCATCAGCCTCCGCCCGCGACACTTCAGATGACGATATTCCCAGAGCAATATTCATCAGCTTAAAGGCTACCTCGGAAGCTCCGCCTTCAAAATTGAACATAGCGATGGTTGAAAGACGTTCATCCGCGCAATGCCAGCGCTGGCAGCGCCAGCCGCGCAAGGCGCCACCATGTCCTGTCAAACGCTTACCGCCGGTTTCGTGCAAGTTAAGACCAAAGCCATAAGGTGCCGCGGCACCGTCTTTGAAAGTTTGCGGTCCGCTCAACCGACGATAAAGCCCTTTTTCATCGTCACGCGTTGCATCAATGAACTGCTCCCATGCGATCATGTCATTGAGCGATGCGCAAATGCCTGCATCGCCCATCCATTGAATGCGATTGGTTGCAGGCAGAAAGCCCCGAACCGTATCGCCTTCATAACCCGTACATTCGTCAAACAGTGCCGTGTCGGGGATAAGCTCGGCACGCTTCATGCCAGCAGGCTTGAATATCCGCTCAGACAGTAGCTCGACCAGCGTGCGCCCGGTATGCGCTTCGATGAGGTCTGCAAGAATGCGGAAATTGCCGTTGCAATAAGAGTAATGCGAACCCGGTTTAAAATGTGTGGTCTTCAGGCGGCGCAACAGGCCTTGCGCCTGCTCAGGTACAAACACACCTTCCGGATCGGCACCACAGAGAACACTCAGCGCCCAATAATCGCGCAGACCGGACTGGTTGTTGCAAAGATCGCGAACGGCGGGGCGCTCATCTTTAAATTTGTCGAGATAGGCTTCAAGCGCATCATCGAGCAGTTCCGGCTCGCCCACCGCATCAAGCAGCACACCACAGGTAAACTGCTTGCTAACCGAACAGATCGGCATCCGCGTTTCGACCGTCATCGGCTTGCGGGTGCGAAGATCTGCAAAACCCCAGGCGTGCTGCAACACGACCTCGCCGTCCTTCAAGACGGCAACGACGCCGCCCGGACCTTTGTAATTTTGGGGAATGTGACGAACAAAGGCTTCAAGGGCAGACGTATCAAACTTGGACATGATCGACTCAGGACTCACATAATTCAATGCGTTTTAAGAACCATCATTTCAAACGATCAATCAAGGCCATGGCAGCATGCGGGTTATGCGCCTTATGGCCGCTGATAACGTAAAGATAGACATCACGCGCCACATTGTCGGCAAGCGGTGGTGTGATGGTTTTAAGACTATCCGGCACATGACCAACCGCTATTGCTTTGGCCCGCTCTGCCCAATGGTCGAGCTCGCCCTCACTGTAACCAAGCTTCTTGTCTTCCTGTGTACCCATGATGCGCAGATAGGCAAAAGGCGCGGTCATGTCGGCAATTTCCACGAATTTGCTGTCGCCCGCAATCACCACCGCAACGCCATATTCCCGCAGCAACGCGATGAAATCCGGTGAATTGAAACTGTCATGACGCACTTCGACAGCATGGCGCAGATCGCGCCCATCGACGCGTTTTGGCAGAAGTTTGAGGAAAGCTTCAAAATCAACTGGATCGAATTTTTTAGTGCCCATGAACTGCCAGTTGATGACGCCGAGCTTGACCTTCAGCTCAAGCAGGCCACCGGTCACAAATTTCTCGATTGCCTCACCTGCTTCAGCCAGCACCCGTCGATTGGTCGAAAAGCGCGGTGCTTTGAGCGAAAAAACGAAGTCATCCGGCGTCTCGTCATGCCACTTGGCAAAGGTCGCAGGCTTTTGCGGACCATAATAGGTGCTGTTGATTTCGACGGAGGTCAGCTTGCTCGAAGCATATTCGAGCTGTCGTTTTTTGGAGAGCTTTTCCGGATAGAAACTCTCGTCCCACTCCTCAAAAGCCCAACCGCCAATACCCACGCGGATTTTGCCTGAATTTGTCTCACGCATTTTATCCATACCTCCACAACATGAGTTCATGAGTGTTGCTCATGATATTTAGGCTGTTTTCACGGCCTCCGCTATGTTGTTATCTCTAATGCGTTTGTGAGGAGGAAACAAATGTCAGACCTAAAAGATCCGATCGTAATCACCAGTGCGGTACGAACACCGATCGGAAGTTTTCAAGGCGCGCTCAAAGGGGAGAGTGCAACAGCACTGGGCGCAGTCACAATCAAGGAAGCGGCCCATCGGGCTAAGCTAAGCCCTGATCAGATCGACGAAGTGCTTATGGGCTGTGTGTTGCCGGCAGGACTGGGACAGGCACCCGGACGTCAGGCCGCGATTCATGCTGGCCTTTCTCAACACACACCCTGCTCCACCATCAACAAGGTTTGCGGATCGGGCATGAAGACCGTCATGCTGGGCGCCGATCTCATTTCCGCAGGCAGTGCGGAAATTGTGGTTGCTGGCGGCATGGAAAGCATGACCAATGCACCTTATCTGCTTGAAAAGGCGCGCGGTGGCTATCGTATGGGCCACGGCAAAATCTACGATCACATGTTCCTCGACGGCCTCGAAGACGCCTATGACAAAGGTCGCGCCATGGGAACATTCGCGGAAGAAACCGCCGACCAATACCAGTTCACGCGTCAGCAGCAGGACGAGTTTTCCCTGCGCTCGCTCTCGCGCGCACTCAAAGCCACCGAAGCGGGTTCTTTCGCGAAAGAGTTGGTCAATGTTGCAGAGCTTGACCGCGATGAGCAGCCAACTCGCGCAAAGCCTGAAAAAATACCAAACCTCAAGCCTGCCTTCCGCGAAGGCGGCACAATCACAGCCGCCAATTCCTCATCGATTTCAGATGGTGCAGCATCCCTCACCCTGATGCGCTTGTCCAAAGCTGAAAAGCTTGGTGTAGAACCACTTGCCATTATTCGCGGCCACGCAAGCCATGCACAACAGCCTGCCCTTTTCACCACGGCCCCGATTTTTGCGATGCGGAAACTCTTCGACAAAACCGGCTGGAATGTACGCGACGTTGATTTGTTTGAAATCAATGAAGCTTTCGCCGTTGTTGTTATGGCTGCAATGCAGGAACTCGACCTCCCCGCCGACAAGGTGAATATCCATGGCGGTGCCTGCGCTATGGGCCATCCGATTGGCTGCTCTGGCGCACGCATCATCGTTACTCTGCTTCATGCCATGAAGCAGAACGATCTTAAGCGTGGAATGGCTTCTGTCTGTATCGGTGGCGGCGAGGCAACTGCCATTGCACTGGAAGCGCTTTAAGCGGGGGAACTCATGGATATTGAAGGAAAAATCGCCATCGTCAGCGGTGGTGCATCGGGTCTGGGAGCTGCAACTGCTCAGGCTCTAGCGGCCGAGGGTGCAAAAGTTGCAATCCTCGACTTCAACATTGACGGTGCAAATACGGTGGCAGCCGCGATTGGCGGCATCGCCATTCAATGCGACGTATCAGACGCAGCGAGCGCAGAAGCTGCCTTCAAGGCAATCGGCGAAAAGCTCGGATCACCGCATATTCTGGTCAATTGCGCGGGCGTGGCACCAGCAAAGAAAATGCTGGCGCGTGATGGCAGCGTCATGCCGCTTGATGATTTCCGTCGCGCTGTTGAAATCAACCTGATCGGTTCGTTCAATCTGCTGCGGCTTTTTGCCGATGTCGCATCCAAAAGCGAAGCCCTGCCAACGGGCGAGCGCGGCGTGGTCATCAACACAGCCTCGGTTGCAGCCTTTGACGGCCAGATCGGCCAGACAGCCTATGCAGCGTCTAAAGGCGGTATCGTTGGCCTGACCCTGCCTGCTGCGCGTGAATTAGCGCCGCTTGGCATTCGGGTATGCGCCATCGCACCCGGTATTTTTGAAACTCCCATGCTCAAAGGCCTGCCGCAACCTGCACAGGATGCGCTGGGCCAGATGGTTCCTTTCCCCCCGCGTCTGGGTCGGCCAGACGAATATGCGGCACTCGCGCTGCATATTATCGAAAACAGCATGCTCAACGGCGAAACCATTCGGCTCGATGGTGCGCTGCGTATGCCTCCGAAATAGAGCGCATACGCGCCAAAGCTTTTCAGATATTTTGAGGGTTAGGAAATGCATAAATCCACAACCAACTCCAACACACGCAATGGCGGTCAGATCTTGGTGGATGCACTCGGCATTCATGGCGTTGACCGCGTTTTCTGCGTGCCCGGCGAAAGTTACCTTGCAGCACTGGATGCTTTTCATGACGTAAGCGACAAGATTGATTTGATTGTTTGCCGTCAGGAAGGCGGTGCTGCTTATATGGCAGAAGCCTATGGGAAGCTCACCGGCAAGCCCGGCATATGTTTTGTCACGCGCGGCCCCGGTGCGACGAATGCCTCCGTCGGCGTTCATACCGCCTTTCAGGATTCCACACCGATGCTTCTGTTCATCGGCCAGGTCGCAAGCGATCAGGTGGAACGTGAGGCATTTCAGGAAGTTGATTATCGCCGCATGTTCGGCCAGATGGCCAAATGGGTGGTGCAGATCGATGATCCCGCCCGTATCCCGGAATTGGTCAGTCAGGCCTTCCATCGCGCAGTCAACGGGCGCCCCGGCCCTGTGGTCATCGCCCTGCCCGAAGATATGCTGACATCACACGCAACCGTAAGCGATGCGCCGGCTTACAAGCAGGTCGAGATGCATCCGGGCAACGATCAGTTGCAGGACATGAAATCGCTTCTTGAAAAAGCCGAGCGGCCACTGATGATCGTCGGTGGCGGGGGCTGGAATGCGCAAGCGGTCCGCGATGTGCAAACATTTGCTGAAAACATGTTACTACCGGTGGCTGCATCCTTCCGATGTCAGGATATGTTCGACAATCATCACCCGCTTTATGCCGGTGAAATGGGAACATCGATCAGCCCGAAACTGGCAGCCCGCGTTAAGGATTCGGACTTGTTGCTGGTCGTCGGCGCACGCCTTGGCGAGATGACCACGCAGGGTTATGAGCTGATCAACATTCCGGTGCCAAAGCAGAAGCTCATTCATGTCCATCCGGGTGCGGAAGAACTTGGCCGTGTTTATCATGCTAATATTCCGATCAATGCCAGCATGGCGGCCTTCACCGATGCGGCCTCCAAACTTGAACCTATTGCCAATCCAAGCTGGAAAGCATGGGCTGAAAGCGCCAATGCTGACTATCGCGACAATCTGAAGGCACCGACAATTCCCGGTGACGTTCAGATGGGCGAGATAATGGAATGGCTACGCGCGCATTTAGCTGAAGACGCGATCATCACCAATGGCGCTGGCAATTATTCGGCATGGCCGCACCGCTTCTATCAGTATCGCACCTATCGCAGCCAATTGGCGCCAACCAATGGTTCCATGGGCTATGGCGTGCCAGCAGCAGTTTCTGCCAAGTTGACAGCACCAGAGCGAACCGTCGTCTGTTTCGCTGGTGACGGCTGTTTTCTGATGAACGGGCAGGAACTCGCAACGGCTGCTCAATATGGTGCCAATGCGATTTTCATCGTCGTCAATAACGGCATGTATGGCACGATCCGCATGCATCAGGAACGTACCTATCCGGGTCGCGTTTCCGGTACTGGCCTTGCAAATCCTGATTTTGCAGCGCTTGCCCGCGCCTATGGCCTGCATGGAGAAACGGTGGAAAAAACCGCCGAGTTTGCGGAGGCCTTCAAGCGGTGCGAGCAATCAGGCAAGCCAGGCCTCATTGAAATCCGCATCGATCCGGAAGCGCTTTCGCCAAAAATGACGCTAAGCCAAATGCGCGAACAGGGTTTAGCAAAGCAGCGATGAACTGGCTTCAAGTGGCTAAAAATAAACGCGGCCCTCTCATTGAAGAGAGAGCCGCGCTTTAGGCATTTGAAACGTTCTGAATGAGAAGAGAATGCCCCCGCGAGACTCTTAACTGCATCCAAAATCGTCTCCAAATGCCAGACCTGTATAATTTCAGAGTGCAGTTTTCATTTGAATGCTGCTTTCGTTCAATGCTTTGACCATCAACTCCACTGCTGATGAAATCGGGGCGATGATCGGCACGTCAAACATAGCCTGGAGCTGGACGGCTGCTTCTCCTAGCGGGCCACCACCGATCACCACGGCCTCAGCGCCATCTTTCAAGCAAAGCTTGACGGCCAATGCGAGTTCTTCCTGCAGACGCTGTGGTTGGCCGGCTATTTCCTTTGGATCTCCGGGCGTACAGCGGATACCCGTGTAAAGATGAGACAAGCCAAGATAAGCAGCACGACGTTCTATTTGTTCTGCGAGATCGGGCGTAACAGTTGCGACACCATATTTACGTCCACCTTGCGCCGCCATGATCATTGAAGCTTCGCAAATCCCAATAACGGGTATATTCAGATCATCCCGCAAGTAGTCGACGCCGGGATCGCCATAAGCACTGATGATAATACCCGCACAGCTATCTTTTCTCGAGCGACCGATCTCGATCACCTGCGCTTCTGAAGCACTGAGTTGCTCACCATTGACGATCATCATTGGATTACGGGTCGCCGTTTCAGTGCTCAGAAAAAGCCGTTCTCCAGCCGTCCGCTGAGCAATCTCACGCATCATTCCACTCGTCGCTTCGGAGCTATTTGGATTGATAAGCACAATATGAGGTGCTGTTGCTGACATTCAGACATTTTCTCCCTGGTTTTTTTGGAGTGCCAACCATTCTGAGAACAGATGACACTCCTTTATTTTTTGAAAACGCGCCTTTAGTCGTTTCGTATTCAGTTTATGCTTTCTGCGGTGCAGCTTTGGTGAGGTCTGCCACAACACCATGTGCATGAGCAGGCTGAGTCAGGTCTTCCATGTCACGACCAAATGTTTCCGGTCCCATCTGGATGCAGAAGGCGAAAATCGCGTACATTGATGCTGCCAAGGCAAAGACGCCAATCATGCCGTAGCCGTCAAACAAAGCACCTGCGATAATCGGAACAAACGAACCAGCGGCTGAACCACTTGCAAGGATGAGCGCAACACCGAAACCACGAATGCGGGTTGGATAAAGCTCTGGTGCGTAAATCCAGATCGATGTGTTGAGCAACAATACAAAGAACTGGAACACCGCGCCAAAGAACAGGACGAGATAGAGGCTTGTTCCGAGATAAACGATGGCCAATGCAGCTGCACAGGCGCAAACCGAACCAATGGTCAGAACTCTTTTACGTGGGAAGTAATAACCAAAAGCCGATGCTGCAATAGCTCCGAGAACGCTGCCGCTCTGAATGATCATTGTATAGAGCAAGCTGCCCGAAAGCGTATAACCCATCGATATGAAGATCATTGGCATCAGGGTCAGCACGGAAAGCTGTGCGCCATAACTCATAAGAATTGCGATAGCTACAGGGATGGTTCGGCCAATGAAAGGCGGCTTGAAAAGCTCCCTCCAGCTCGACTTCACAACGGTTTTCTCAGCTTCGTCAGTCTTCGTCAGATATTCCGTGACTTGTAGATTTTTGGGCCGAAGCTTTCCGGATGCAAGAATTGAAAGAACCTTGTTCGCCTCATCCGTTTTTCCTTGTGATGCAAGGAAACGTGGCGTTTCTGGCACATACATGCGGAAAAAGACAACCAGCAATGCCGGGATAGCCAACACACCAAACAACCAGCGCCAGTTATTTTCACCCGGGAAGATCGTGAAGACCAGCAAACCAAATGCTGGTGCAAGGAAGTTACCAAAACCACCCGCACCCACATTCACAAGACCAGCGGCGGTTCCACGGAATTTCGGTGAACAAAACTCGGCAAGCATCGTCACAGCCGTCGAGATTTCACCGCCAACGCCGAAACCAACAATTGCACGCGCCAGACACAACCAGCCAAAACTTGGTGCCAGAGCACAGAGTGCCGAGCCGAGTGTGAAAAGCAAAAGGTTAAAGGTCAGCATAATACGGCGACCGTAGCGGTCACCCAGAATTCCAGACAGAAGCCGTCCGATCGCAGCACTTGCAAAAGTGATCGTATTCAGGAAGCCAATATCCGTTCCTGTCAGGCCCCATTGTTCGCGCAGGATTGGGCCAACCAGACCAATCGTGTTCTGTTCGAACGAATCGAACAGACAACCAATCAGTACAAGCGCCAATATTTGCTTGTGTGCATTGGTAACGCCGATACTCCCCAGCGCCTGTTCCATTTGCCTATTTTTCGCCGACGAATTGTCGACCCGCATCATTTGTTCCCCTGCCATATCGGTATAACCCCTTTTTTATTACCGGCATGAAATTATTTTTTCATAATCTAGCCTGAGAAAATTGATTTTGACAAGAGAAATTTTATCGTTTAATTTCAAATACTTAGTTTGCACAAATTTTAAGCAAAAAGGATGCATCCTTCGCGAAAAGCTGCTAAAACTTAATGCAACCTGAAAATTGGATTTCATAAAACGCCCATGAACCCAGCAGAACGATCCTTTCTCGCGCGCGTCAGAGACGTGTTGGACGACCTCCCCCCTGCTGAAAAACGGCTTGGTGAATTTATCTGCGATTTCCCAGGTGAACTGGCGAGTTACTCCGCTTCCGAGCTGGCCGCACTTGCGCATGTATCCAATGCGACTGTTACCCGTTTTGTGCGGCGATTGGGTTACGAATCCTATGAAGAATCGCGCCGTCATGCGCGCGAAGAAAAACAAACGGGCTCCAGACTGTTTCTCTCGAGCGTGACAGCAAATGCGGCAGGTCAGTCCTTGAGTTCGCACATCTCTCAAGGAATCGCCAATCTCGAAACAACATTTCTTGCCATTCGCGAAATGCAGATCGACGCCGTAGTCGAAACAATGCTGACCGCGCGGAAGACCTGGGTGATCGGTTTTCGAAGCAGTCATCCCTTTGCCGCTTATCTGCAATGGCAAATGATGCAGGTGTTAGACAATATTGCCGCCGTGCCCGGCCCGGGTCAAACCATGGGCGAATATATGGCGAGCATAAAGTCCGACGATTTAGTGATTGTGTTTGGTCTGCGCCGCCGCATCGCTAAGATGGACGATATTCTATCAACGATTGAAAAACGTGGTGCTAAACTTCTTTATATTACAGATGAAGGTGCACCATTTAGAGCATCGGCAAGATGGCATTTCCAATGTCAGACTCTGGCACCCGGTCCCATTTTCAACCACGTTTCTGTTATGGCGCTTTGCCATCTGCTCACCACAAGAGCAATTGAGAAGGCCGGTGCAAACGGCCGCAAACGACTCAGAGATATTGAAACCTTTGGCGACTTCCTTGAAGAACTATAGCCGGGATATTCACTAGAAGATTACCCATTCTCAGATAAAGATTTCGCAAAAACTGCTTATATGCAAACATACAACTTTCGTATGAGTGAGTACAATTTAAAGTAGACATTTACACCCAAGTCGCAGATAACCCCCGAATTGAATCGGGGGGATCAAATTGCGTACACTTAATTTGTTTATTATCGGCTTTGGATTTAGCGCGCTTATCATCACCTGCATTTACGCTATCGGTGGTGGCCTCATTTAATCCAAGGATCAAAGCAGTCTTTCGCCTAAAAAGCTGGCTGAGGCTTCGCGCACAGCACCAATCATAAAATCGCTGATTACACGGATACGCGGCGCGGCCATGACGTCGACATGGCAATTCATCCAGTATTCGCGCTCAAGATGCAGTTCTTTCGGCAACACAGGCGCTAGGTCTGAATACTGGCAGGCAATGAAATAAGGCAGCACACAAAGACCATAACCAGTAAGTGTCGCTGTAAGCTGGGCATGAATGCTTGAGCTTTGATAATTACAACGCTGCCCGGGCAAAATCTCGCGCATATAATCAAGGCCGGGCGTAAACACCATGTCATCAATGTAACCGATGAACGGATGCCGTGTCAGATCTTCACGCGTTCTGATCGGCGGGTGGCAGTTCAGATAATCCCGATGCCCATAGATAAACAGCCGGTAAGGCGTGATCCGCTCGCTGTGATAGGGCCCTGTGCGCGGCATATGCAGCGTAATGGACAGTTCCGCCTCACGCCGTGACAGCGACATGATCTGTTGGATCGTCACCACTTCCACGGAAAGACTCGGATAAGACTGCGCAAGCACTGGCAAGCGATCGGCCAGAAAAAAATTGCCGAAGCCCTCAAGGGTTGAAAGCCGCACCACGCCTGACAGTGCAGAGAAACTTCCCGTCGCTTCGGTTTGGAATTTCAGTGCCTCACGTTCCATCACTTCTGCTGGCTCTACAAACCGCTCTCCCATCGGAGTCAGCAGATAGCCGCGCGGATTACGTTCAAAAAGCTTGGTCGCGAGCGACTGCTCCAGACGATCAATCCGGCGCAAAACCGTAACGTGACTGGTGCGCAACTGCCGGGCGGCGGCTGAAAGCTGGCCGGTGCGTGCGACGGCAAGAAAATATTGCAGATCATCCCATGCAAACTGGCGCACCACGTCCTCCCTTTCATTATCTGTACAATTTCGAACAGATGATGTTCAAAAATTGTTATTCTTGTACGCATTTGTCAATGCTACCGTTCTGACAAATAGCCCGACAGGAGGAACAGTTCGGGCCGAAGCAGAAGAGTGTATGACCATGAGGAGGTTTGCATTCTGATCTGAAAGGACTGCTTCACAGGAGGTTTCCGTCTGCTTTTTCGCGACGGATATGGAGTTTTTGGGAGGAGCACTGAATGAAACTTTTTGCACTGGCGACGGCTGCACTTTTTGCTGCAACCGCAATTTCATCCGCAGCAGAAATATCAGACGGCAAAGTCAAGATCGGCATTCTGAACGACCAGTCGGGCGTTTATGCTGACTTTGGCGGCAAGTGGTCTTATGAAGCTGCAAAAATGGCCGCAGAAGATTTCGGCGGCACAGTGCTGGACGCACCGATTGAAATCATCACGGCAGACCATCAAAACAAGCCCGATGTTGCCGCAAATATTGCCCGCCAGTGGTATGATACTGAACAAGTTGACGCCATTATGGAGCTGACCAGCTCGTCAGTCGGCCTTGCGGTTCAGGCTCTTTCCAAAGACAAAAAGAAAATCACCATCAATACAGGTGCCGCGACATCGGAACTCACCGGCAAGCAGTGCTCACCTTATGGTTTCCATTGGGCCTATGACACCCACGCGCTGGCCGTTGGCACCGGTGGCTCGCTCGTCGAACAGGGCGGCGATACATGGTATTTTCTGACCGCTGATTATGCCTTCGGCTATTCGCTGGAAGACCAAACCTCGAAATTCGTCACGTCAAAAGGCGGTAAAGTTCTTGGCTCCGTGCGCCATCCTTTGAGCACGACAGACTATTCATCGTTCCTTTTGCAGGCACAGGCTTCGGGAGCAAAAGTGGTCGGCCTTGCCAATGCGGGTCTTGATACATCCAACGCGATCAAACAAGCAGCCGAATTTGGCATCGTTGCCGGCGGGCAGCGCCTTGCAGCACTGCTCTTCACTATTGCAGAAGTGCACGGCTTGGGCCTTGATGCAGCACAAGGCCTGACGCTCACTGAAGGCTTCTATTGGGACCGCGACGATGAATCACGTGAGTTCAGCAAGCGCTTCTTCGACCGTACTGGTCGTATGCCGAATATGATTCAGGCAGGCACGTATTCCGCCGTGCTTCAATATCTCAAAGCCATCAAGGAAGCAGGAACCGACGAGACCGAAGCCGTCGCCAAAAAGCTTCATGAACTGCCGGTCAATGACGTTTTCGCCCGCAACGGTAAGGTCGGGCCAAATGGCCGTATGATCTATGACATGTATCTCATGGAAGTGAAAAAGCCTGACGAAAGTAAGGCCCCATGGGATTACTATAAAGTGCTGGCAACGATCCCCGGCGATCAGGCTTATTTGAAGCCTGAAGAAAGCGGCTGTACTCTGGTCACGCAGTAAGAGGCTGATGGCATGAACACAGCAACTCAAAATAATACGGCTCTGCGAGAAGCAGAGCCGTCGAGAATTGTTCTTTCTGCACGTGGTTTGGGCAAGTCGTTTGGCGGTTTTCATGCGGTGAAGAATGTCGATCTTGATGTAGAGCACGCCCGCGTTCATGCGCTGATCGGGCCGAATGGTGCAGGCAAGACGACCGTCTTCAACCTGCTCACCAAGTTTCTTCAGCCGACAAGCGGCGAGATTACACTTCTTGGAGACAGCATCACCAAGACCGATCCCGCCAAGGTGGCGCGGATGGGTCTGGTGCGCTCGTTTCAGATTTCCGCAACCTTCCCGCATCTGACGGTGCTGGAAAACGTGAAGGTCGCGCTTCAACGCCCGAGCGGTCTGGCAACGCAGTTCTGGCGCTCGTTGTCGACGCTAGATCAGCTTAATCCAAAAGCAATTGATCTGCTGGAGCGCGTGGGTTTGGCCGATGCGCGTCATGCGCTGGCCGCCGATCTTTCCTATGGCCGCAAGCGTGCGCTTGAAATCGCCACCACACTGGCACTCGATCCGAAAGTGCTGCTGCTTGATGAGCCAATGGCAGGCATGGGGCACGAAGACGTGCACATCATTGCCGCCCTCATCACCGATGTAGCAAAAGATCGTGCGGTGCTGATGGTCGAACACAATCTCAAAGTGGTGGCCGACATCGCCCATCACGTCACGGTGCTGCAACGCGGCGAAATCCTCGCATCGGGCAATTATGCCACCGTCTCTAAAGACGAGCGCGTCCGCACCGCTTATATGGGAACCGAACATGAATAGAGGCCAACCCCTGCTTTCCGTGCGCGGGCTCAATGCCTGGTATGGCGAAAGCCATGCGCTGCACGGCGTCGATCTCGACATCTGGCCCGGCGAAACCATCACGCTTCTGGGCCGCAATGGTGTCGGCAAAACCACAACGCTGCGCGCCATCATGGGCATCATCCGCAAGCGTACCGGCACCATCACGCTTGATGGCAAAGACATTCTGCGCGTGCCGCTGCATCGCATTGCCCGCACTGGCCTTGGCTTTGTGCCGGAAGAGCGCGGGATATTCGCAACGCTGAACGTACATGAAAATCTGCTGCTGCCGCCCGTCGTCGGCAAGGGCAGCGGAGCCATGTCACTCGACGAGATTTACGAGCTCTTCCCCAATCTCTATGAGCGCCGCAACAGCCCCGGCACCAAGCTTTCGGGTGGTGAACAGCAGATGCTGGCGATTGCCCGCATCCTGCGCACCGGCGTCAAAGTTCTGCTGCTTGATGAGCCGACCGAAGGACTTGCGCCTGTCATCATCCAGCGCATCGGTGATGTACTGGTAGAACTCAAAAAACGCGGCATGACTGTGTTGCTGGTCGAGCAGAACTTCCGCTTTGCCGCAAAAGTCGCGGACCGCTTTTATCTGATGGATCATGGCGTGGTGACGGAAAACTTCCCAACCGCCGAGCTGCCAGCGCGGATGGCATCGCTCACGCAAGCTTTGGGGGTTTGAACCAATGACAATGATTTTTGGAATACCTTTGCAAGCGCTTCTTGGGCAATTGCTCGTCGGCCTCATCAATGGCTCTTTCTACGCCATGCTGAGCCTTGGCCTCGCCATCATCTTCGGGCTTTTGCGCATCATCAATTTTGCCCATGGCGCACAATATATGCTCGGCGCATTTGTCGGCTATCTGCTGTTAAGCGGCCTTGGCATCGGCTATTGGCCAGCGCTTATTCTCGCTCCACTGATCGTGGGTCTGGGCGGCGCCATCATCGAGCGTGTTGCACTTTCAAGGCTCTATAATCTCGATCCGCTCTATGGCCTGCTGTTCACCTTTGGCTTAGCACTCGTGATAGAAGGCACTTTCCGCTATTATTATGGTGCTGCCGGTCAACCCTATGCCGTTCCACCATCACTTGCAGGCGGCAATAATCTTGGCTTCATGTTCCTGCCCAACTATCGCGCATGGGTGGTGGTGGCATCACTCGTGATCTGTATCGGCACATGGCTGCTGATCGAAAAGACCAAGCTTGGCGCTTACCTGCGTGCTGCAACCGAAAACCCCACACTGGTCAAAGCCTTTGGCATCAATGTGCCATTGCTGCTCACTTTCACCTATGCGTTGGGTGCTGCCCTTGCTGGCTTTGCCGGTATCCTCGCAGCCCCCATCTATCAGGTCAGCCCGCTGATGGGGTCCAATATCATCATTGTGGTGTTTGCCGTAGTCGTGGTCGGCGGAATGGGTTCGATCCTTGGCGCTATCATCACCGGCTATGTGCTGGGGCTGGCGGAAGGTCTGACCAAGGTGTTCTACCCGGAAGCTTCCAGCATCGTCATCTTCGTTATTATGGCTATCGTCCTTCTGGTGCGACCCGCCGGACTGTTCGGGAAGGAGGCCTGATATGACTGATACTGTTCTTAAAGCAACGACGGCACATCAGCAGGCCAAAGCGCCAAACCTCAACAGTCTGTCTGCCATCATTCTGGCTATTGCCGTGGCTGGACTGATCGTAGCACCCTTCATGGTCTACCCGATCTTCCTGATGAAGATGCTGTGCTTTGCGCTCTTTGCCTCAGCCTTCAATCTGTTGCTCGGCTATACCGGCATTCTGTCCTTTGGCCATGCAGCCTTCTTCGGCGGTGCTGCCTATGTCACAGCACATGCCGTCAAAGTATGGGGTGTAACGCCCGAAATCGGCATCCTGCTTGGCGTGGTGGCTGCGGCCGTTCTCGGCCTTGTGATCGGCTATCTCGCCATCCGCCGTCAGGGTATCTATTCAACGATGATTACACTGGCGCTTGCGCAGATGTTCTTCTTCTTCTGTCTGCAGGCAGCCTTTACACACGGCGAAGATGGTCTTCAGGGTGTGCCGCGCGGCTATCTGCTTGGCTTCATCGACCTCAACCAGCCGATGAACATGTATTATTTTGTGCTGGCGGTGTTTGTGATCGGGGTCTTTGCGATCTGGCGCATCATCAATTCGCCTTTCGGAATGATCCTCAAATCCGTGCGCGAAAACGAAAGCCGCGCCGTATCGCTGGGCTATTCCGTCAATCACTACAAGCTCGCAGCCTTTGTCATGTCGGCAGCACTTGCAGGCCTTGCAGGCGGCATGAAGGCACTTGTCTTCCAGTTTGCCACACTCACCGATGTGGGCTGGCAGATGTCGGGCGAAGTGATCCTGATGACGCTGCTTGGCGGCATTGGAACGCTGATCGGCCCAATCGTCGGTGCAGCCTTCGTGGTCGCTCTTCAGAACTATCTCGCGACCTCGGACTTCCCCGTTACAATCGTCACTGGTGTCATCTTCATGGCATGCGTCCTGCTCTTCCGTAAAGGTATCGTCGGTGAATTCTATGCATCGCGGCTTGGAAAGAAATTGTTCGGATAACCGATATTTTCGGAGCCGCATGTTCATCAGATAGCGGCTCCACCTTTTTACTGGATATGAAATCATGACCGACACCTACGATTACATCGTGGTTGGCGCGGGTACGGCTGGCTGCGCCCTTGCGAACCGCCTTTCCGCAGATAAGAACCGCTCTGTCCTGCTGCTCGAAGCAGGCGGCAAAGACAATTACGCGTGGATTCATATCCCCGTCGGCTATCTTTATTGCATCGGCAATCCGCGCACAGATTGGTGTTTTACCACAGAAGCGGAAGCAGGCCTGAATGGACGCTCGCTCGGCTATCCACGCGGCAAAGTGCTTGGGGGCTGCTCCTCCATCAATGGCATGATCTATATGCGCGGACAGGCACGCGATTATGATCTGTGGCGACAGGCCGGTTGCGACGGCTGGGGCTGGGACGACGTGTTGCCCTTCTTCAAAAAATCAGAAGACAATTTCGCAGGCGCAGATGATCTGCATGGCGCAGGTGGCGAATGGCGCGTCGAAAACGCCCGTCTGCATTGGGATATTCTGGATGCTTTTCGTGATGCAGCGGTTGCTGCCGGAATTCCAGCAACCGACGATTTCAATCGCGGTGACAATGAAGGTGTGTCCTATTTCAAGGTCAACCAGAAGCGCGGCATTCGCTGGAACACAGCCAAGGCTTTTCTGCGCCCGGCTCTTAATCGCCCCAACCTGCGCGTTGAAACCGGCGCACATGTCCGCCGCATCGAGATCGAAGAGCTGCGGGCAACCGGCGTCACCTTCGATCAGAACGGCATAACCCGCACCATCAAAGCAAAACGCGAAGTGATACTCGCAGCGGGCTCTGTTGGCTCACCACAAATACTGGAGCTTTCTGGCATCGGGCGCGGCGACATTCTTCAACAAGCGGGCATTCCGGTAAAGCTCGAACGCAAACAGCTTGGCGAAAACCTGCAGGATCATCTGCAACTGCGTTGCGCTTATAAGGTGAGCGGTATTCCAACGCTGAATGAAAAGGCCAGCAAGCTTACTGGCAAAGCCATGATCGGGCTGGAATATTTGCTGCGGCGCTCTGGTCCCATGTCAATGGCACCAAGCCAGCTTGGCGTTTTCACACGCTCAGACCCTTCATATGAAACGGCCAATCTGCAATATCACGTGCAGCCCTTGAGCCTTGAGAAATTTGGCGATGCCGTTCACCCCTTCCCGGCCTTTACCGCATCCGTCTGTAATCTGCGACCCGACAGTCGCGGCTCAATCCACATCAAGTCGCCGGATCACCGCACGCAACCAGCAATCAGACCGAACTACCTCGCCACCGAAAGTGACCGCCGCGTTGCAGCCGACGCAATCCGCCTCACCCGCCATATCGTGGCGCAGGCGCCTTTGCAGAAATATCGCCCGGAAGAATTCAAACCCGGACCTAGCTATGAAACGCAGGAGCAGCTGGAAAAAGCAGCGGGCGATATCGGCACAACGATTTTCCATCCGGTCGGCACGTGTCGCATGGGGGCAGATGCAGACGCGATTGTCGATCCGCGCCTGAAACTCAACGGCATTCGAGGGCTTCGCGTAGCCGATGCATCGGTCATGCCGGGAATCACCTCCGGCAACACGAATTCACCCACTTTGATGATTGCGGAGAAGGCCGCGCAGATGATTATTTCGGATAATTACTAAAGCATTTCCAGCAAAAGTGGGAACCGGTTTTGCGTTCGGAAATGCTTAAGAAATATCTATAGATCGGTTCCAACGATGGCATATTTACGGAACCGATCTAGAACGAGATTCCTGAGACCCGCGCAAACTGAAAAGACAATCCGCTCACGCGACTGTGAACGCAATTTCACAATCGCTGAATCTCGTGCAGCTGAAATAATTTTTCTTGTTTCTTGTCTAATAAACGGGAATTATCGGCATCAAGGTGGGCAGGGGGAGAAAGATCATCTAATTTGATCGCTTTCCGGGACCGGCTCTCCAAAAAACTTTAGACAAGGAAAATAAGAATGTCGTCAGTCCTTTCCCGCTATTCGCTGACCCGCCGCGCTGGTCTGAAAGCCGCCCTTTTCACTGTTGCAGCCCTCACTGTTGGCTTTGCAGCCGCGCCAAGCCACGCAGAAGATAAGACCATCAAGGTCGGCATCATGGGCGGCGAAGACGAAGACGTCTGGAAAGTTGTTGCAGAAGAAGGCAAGAAGCACGGCCTCATCATCGAGCGCGTAACCTTCAACGATTACAACCAGCCAAATGAAGCGCTTGAGCGCAAAGAAATCGACGCAAACGCGTTCCAGCACAAGCCGTACCTCGACGAACAGATCAAGCAGCATGGCTATAAGATTGACGTTGCCGGTTACACCGCTGTCTGGCCAATCGGCATCTATTCGCGCAAGATCAAGAGCCTTGATGAAATCAAGGAAGGTGCAGTTGTCGGCGTGCCTAACGATCCATCGAATGAAGGTCGTGCTCTGCGCGTTCTCGAAGCAAGCGGCCTTATCAAGCTGAAGCCTGAAGCAGGTATTCTCGCAACGCCAATCGACATTGTTGAAAATCCTAAGAAAATCGAAATCAAGGAACTCGACGCCGGTGTTGTCGGTCGCTCGATTGATGATCTCGATGTCGCCATCGTGAACAACGACTGGGCAGGCAAAGCAGGTCTCAAGAAGGAAGAGGCGATCGGCTGGGAATCCAAGGAAAACAACCCATACAACAACTTCATCGCGGTCCGCACCGAAGATGCAAATGCTGATTGGGTAAAGAACCTTGTGGCTTCTTTCCAGAACGATACCGTGAAGGCTGAAATCGACCGGGTTTACAAGGGCACAGGTATTCCAGCCTGGAACTAATTGCTCTCTACGACTGAAAGACCGCGCCGGAAAAGCATTTCCGGCGCGGCTTTTATTGACGTAAGCGAAAAAATTGCCCAAAAGCATCCGCGCGTGCTTATGAAAAGCCGCCTATGCCCTTTGGCGTCATTTTCCTTGAAGCCTCATCAAACTATTCATTCGCAGCCTCGCTGCTGCGAGATAAAAAATAGAAGAAACGACCGTGACCATTGAACAGCCACCTGCCGCATTAGCGCCCATCGTCGCCATGAAAGACGTGCGTCGAATGTTCGGTGAGACACCGGCAATCAATGGCGTCTCTCTTTCCGTCGCACGCGGCGAAATTCTCGGCATTATCGGTCGCAGCGGCGCGGGTAAATCGACGCTGATCCGCTGCGTCAACGGCCTCGAAAAACCCGACAGCGGCTCAATCCTGATTGAAGGTCGCGAAATCACCGGCCTTGGTGAAGACGCGCTACGCCCTGTGCGCCGCCGCATCGGCATGGTGTTTCAGCACTTCAATCTCATGTCGGCCAAGACCGTCGCGCAGAACGTTGCACTGCCGCTTAAAATTGCAGGCATGCCGAAAGCAAAACGCATCAAGCGCGTAGCCGAACTGCTGGATCTCGTCGGCCTCTCCGATAAGGCGAAACAATATCCGGCACAGCTTTCCGGTGGCCAGAAGCAGCGCGTTGGCATTGCGCGCGCACTTGCTGCCGAACCCGCTGTTCTGCTTTCTGACGAAGCCACCTCGGCGCTCGATCCTGAGACAACCCAGTCAATTCTGGCGCTGCTCAAAGATATCAATACCAAGCTTGGCCTGACCATCCTGCTCATTACCCATGAGATGGAAGTTATCCGCCGCATCGCCGACCGGGTGATCGTGCTGGATCACGGCGTCATTGCTGAAGAAGGTCCGGTCTGGAAAGTCTTTGCCAATCCGCAGTCGCCCATCACGCAAAGCATGTTGCAGGTGTTGGAGCCGGAACTGCCAGCTGTGTGGCGCGAGCGTCTTGAGAAGACCGGCGATCTCGCCATTCTCAAAGTCAAGCTTTCAGGTGCCGCTGCCAAAGGCGCATTTTTCAGCGAAGCAACGCTTGCGACTGGCATTGCACTACAACTGATCCATGGTGGCATGGATACCATTCAGGGCGAGCCGGTTGGAACCATGTTCATTGGCCTGCCCGCGCAGGACCAAGCAAAATTAAACGCCGCAATCGCCTATCTCAACACCCATGCAGACGCCACGGAGGTTCTCGGCTATGTCTCAGGCAATGCTTGATCTTCTCTGGCGCTCCTTCTGGGAGACCATCATTATGACCGGGTTCTCGAGCCTGATTTCGCTCGTCGTCGGTCTGCCGCTGGCACTCATCATGATTCTGACCGAACGTGGTGGCCTTGCGCAAAACCTGACAATCAACGCCATCCTCGGTGCCATCATCAATGGCTTCCGTTCCGTGCCTTTCATCATTTTGCTTGTGGCACTCATCCCGGTGACGCGTTTTGTCGTCGGCACATCAATCGGCACATGGGCATCCATCGTGCCATTGTCGATTGCTGCCATTCCCTATTATGCGCGCATCGCCGAAGTCTCACTGCGCGAAGTGGATAATGGTCTCGTCGAAGCTGCGCGTTCTATGGGCGCAAACCGCTGGACAATCGTGCGTGAAGTGCTGGTGCCGGAAGCCCTGCCGGGCATTATCGCAGGCTTCACCGTGACCATCATCACACTCATTGGCGCGTCTGCCATGGCTGGGGCCATCGGTGCAGGCGGTCTTGGCGATCTGGCAATTCGTTACGGTTATCAGCGCTTTGAAACGCAGATCATGGTTGCTGTGGTGATTATTCTGATCATCATGGTGTGCGGAATTCAGCTGATCGGCGATTATCTCGTCAATCGCCTCGACAAGCGCAACCTGCGTTCACGTAGCTAGTATCTGATCAGACAGGAGGGTGTTTATCGCACCCTCTTTCGAAAACCTGCTTCCAGCGTGTTGCCATCGGGATCAAAGACGAGAGCTGCGTAATAGCCCATCTCTTCAGGACCCTGATAGGCCGGTGGTCCACTCTCTTTGCCGCCGCCCTGAACAGCTGCACGAAAAAAAGCTTCCACATCTTCACGACTGCCCGCATTGAACATCAGATGCAGATGGTTGCCCGGTTTTCCATCAGGCTCGTCCGCGACTGTTTTCTGCGCTTTGTGTATCCAAAGAAACGGCACTGGTGCCCTCTCTCCGCCACTGACAAAGAAGCCGCTATCTGAATGCGCAATAATGGTAAGGCCGAGCTTAGGCATGCAGCTTTCATAGAAAGATAAGCTGCGGCGAAGGTCTTTGCTTTGAAAGCCGATATGATCGAAGAGCGACATAAAGACTATTATATGCCAGCATTACATAAAGAAAAGTGGCGCTCACAACTTTGGAGAGCGCCACTCTTATTCTTACGCGAAAGATAATGATCAGCCGCGCGTGCGGGCCAGACCAGCCTTTGCAGGCTGATAGCTTGCATCGAGCTGAATAGCGCGTGTGTATGAGTTGGCAGCTTTTGCCTTATCACCACGCTGTTCATAAACCAGCGCCTGATTGGACCAGCTTTCAGCGATGTTGCCATCAAGCGTGATCGCCGTGTTGAAATCATCAAAGGCGTTGTCATAATCGTTAAGTGCAACATAAGAAATGCCGCGGCCATTGTACGGTTCAGGCGCAGTCGAATTCAGCGAAATCGCTTTCGAGAAATCCTCAATCGCCTGCTTATGCTGGCCCTTAGCCTGATAAATCAAACCACGATTATGATAGGCGCGGCCATCTGTCGTCTGCAAAGCAATTGCCTGATTGAAATCACTCAATGCCTGATCAAGACGCCCAGCCTGACGATACACATTTCCGCGACCAACATAGGCCGCATCATATTGCGGATTGATCTGGATCGCGCGGCTATAGTCCTGCGCGGCCTTACCGTTGTCATTCATGTAACGGTAGATCAATGCACGGTTGGCATAGGCCTGATAGAAATTCGGATTAAGGGCGATCGCCTGATCGAAATCGCGCAGCGCTTCCTTATAGCGTCGCGCCTTACCATAGGCTGAGCCACGAACATTATAAGCCTCTGGATCGCGCGGATTGCTCTGGATAACGCTTGTAAGCGAGCCGATGTTCTCGGTAGACCCTTGAGCACGATCAACTGTGCTCAACGCAGTTTGCGTCGAGGAGCTTTGGCAACCGACAAGACCAAGAGCCAAAACAGCTGTCGCAGCCAACAGGCTGTTACGGGCAACAAATTTGCCGGACGAGTGCATCACCTTAAAGCGCATTGGCAACGGCAGCGTTCCTTTCTGCATGAGCGAAGCGCGGGAGCGTACCCAAGCTTGCATCAACTTTGTCCCCGGCTGCTTTTAACAGCCATAATGTTTGCATTGTATAGCACAGCAGAAGACAGCAGGAAAAACGCCGATCAACTCAACTGGCCAGAAGCTATGTTTCTCTCACGTATCAAGCTCAACGCCACAATAAAGGTCAGTATATGGCGGCGTGCTAACACTTAAAATCTGCGTGTCTTATCTTGTGAAGCACTTTCAAAGTGCATCAAAAAACATTCAGACATGCAAAAACCGGCGCAAGCCATAAGCTGCACCGGCAAGCAAAAGGCGCCACACAGGCAGCGCCAATTTCAGGTCACTTAGCGAGCTGCGGTACGACCGCCGCCGATAAGACCTTCACGCTGTGCGCGCTTACGAGCCAGCTTACGCGAACGACGAACGGCTTCTGCCTTTTCGCGGGCGCGCTTTTCAGATGGCTTTTCATAATGGCCACGCATCTTCATTTCGCGGAAGATACCTTCGCGCTGCATCTTTTTCTTAAGAGCGCGGAGAGCCTGATCAACATTGTTATCGCGGACGAGTACCTGCACGTGTAATCCCGTATCGGTTAGAATTTCGATTTAGCCTGAGGCATTAAGGGCGTCTCTTAACGATGTTCAGCTGATAGAGTCAACTGTCTATACGCCCAAAGGCTCCCAAGCTTCGCAACATAAACGTTGCAAATTGGGGCTGGCATTACCAGATAGCCCGGCTTTTGTCCACCTCAAGATAAGACTTTGCCTGGTATTGAGCATAAATAATGGCTTCACGACAAATTATAGTGACGAAATCACACCGTATCGGCTAGAGAGCCTCCACTTTCCGCACAATTCAGCCTCATTGCTCAATCATAGCAAAAAACGGCTTAAACACCGCCCTATCCCCAATCATTGATTCCTTCTGTCGAGATTTATGTCTTTTCGCAAACGACTCGTTATTCAGTTCACAGGCTATGAAGGCCTGCATCCCAAGGCCGTCCGCGTGCGCCATGCACTTGCGTTGAAGGATTTCGACCGTCTGTGGCGTGCGAAAACCAAATTGCCGCTCATGAAAGACGAACCGGATGATTGCGGCACGCTCACCGCAACGACTCAGGGTAATGGCTGGCAAACGGAAACAGAGTTCTGCCAGTTTGGCACCGCAGACATCTTTGATGATTACGCAGCACGTTCCACGCCGAAGCGCATGCTAACGGGCTTCCGTGCTTTCATGAACATTTTCTTCACAGGCACCCTGCTCCGCTATCTGCTGACAAGCTGGCGCTTTGTGATGTTCTTCCTGTGGCCATTTCTGTTGTCGATTGTGATTATCGCAATCGCAGCGCTTATCACCTATGCGCCGATACTTGCAGGTTTTCCGATCTGGAATCTCGTCTGGTCACTACCCATCGCGGCTTTGGTTGCAACCTTGCTGGTGCGCTGGCCGGGCGACCGATTCTTTATGTCTTATCTGCTTGATGACTGGTCGGCAGCCTATGACCGTATTTATCGTCGCAATGATAAGCTGAAAGCGCGCCGCAAAGCTTTCGCAGAAGCGCTGAAGAAGAAAATCGAAGAAAGCGACGCCGACGAAGTCGTTATCGTCGGCCACAGCCTCGGCACCGTTCCCGCGGTTGAAGCGCTTGCAGACCTTCAACGCGAACGCCCCGATCTTTTGCGCAAGCAACCTGTTTCACTGTTGGCAATCGGCTCCTGCCTGCTGATGATCGCACTGCACCCCAAAGCAAAAGCTTTGCGCGAAGACGTGCGTGTTGTGATGGAAGACAGCCCGGTTCTGTGGTCAGAATTTCAGGTTCTCACCGATATTATCCATTTTTATGGCTCTGATCCGGCAAAAGCTCTTAAGATCACGACGCAAAATCAGCCACTCATCCACCGCATCCGCTTCAAGAATGTGCATAGCGAGAATCGCTACAAACGCTCAAAGGGCAATTTCTTCCTGATGCATCTGCTTTATATGCGCGGGGCCGAGAAAAAGAATTTCTACGATTTCGGTATGTTTTTGCACGGACCGTTTTTCTTCCGCGACCTGATGACGGCGTATCAAGACAAAGCCGCCCCTCTTGATGAAGAAGGACGGCTCTTAGCTTCGTAATGAGCAGAACTGTTATCCGCGAACTGGCTCGACCACAGCAATGGTAAGCCATGTTGCGGTCAGCGCTGGCTTTACCATGTTTTCGACTTCCAGCGTCACTTCGTAATGATTGACGACGCGGCCCGATGGACGAATATCGGCATCGGCCAACTTGAAACGGGCACGAACACGCGCACCGGTCTTCACCGGCGACATGAAACGCACTTTGTCAAAGCCGTAATTGATGCCCATTGTTGCACCTTCAAGCATAGGCAGCGCCTCAAATGCCAGTGTCGAAAGCAGCGACAGGGTCAAAAAGCCGTGCGCAATCGTGCCACCAAAAGGCGTTTCCTTGGCTGCACGCTCTGGGTCAACATGGATGAACTGATGATCATCTGTTGCATCAGCAAACTGATTGATCATCGACTGCGTGACTTCGCGCCACTCGGAACATCCGATTTCCGTACCGATTGCTTCGCGCAACTGGTCGAGCGTAATTGCGTCTTTCATTCCATGAAACTTTCTGCTGAACTGATACTCTGTTGTTATCTATTAAGAACGCAACAGCAAGGCCGTTAATCAGGCAGTAACCAGTATTTCACGGGCAATGTTGTCCCAATGGTCAAAAACCTTATGGGCACCCTTGGATGATAAGCGTTCCGCATGACCTTCATATGTATGTCCGCCACCCGTATAGCCAAAGGCCGTCATGCCTGCCGCAATTGCACCTTCAACGCCAAAAGGCGAATCTTCGATCACCACGCAGCGCGCAGGATCGACACCCATCTTATCGGCAGCAAAGAGGAACAAATCTGGCGCAGGCTTTCCGCGCTTGACCATACTGGATGAATATACCGCGTCACCAAAATATTGGCTGATTCCGGTCTTCTCAAGGCTGAATGCGATGCGCTCAGGCTGCGATGAAGACGCCACACAACGCCTATTTGGCAGCACTTTCAGAAAATCTGCAATGCCGGTTGCTGGTTGCAAGTGCTCAGCAAATAAATCGCGCGTAATCGGCCAAAAATCATTGGCAGCACCTTCCGGCAATCGATGCCCGGTCATGCCTTCAATCATCGTTACAATGTCAGCAACCTTCATGCCAATGCCTTTAGCAACGGTCCCTTCCCGCAATGGCATGCCATGATTTGCATAGACCTGCTCAAATGCGCGGCAGGAAAGCGGCTCACTATCAACGAGAACTCCGTCACAATCAAAGATAACGAGATCGAAGGGGGATGCGTTGCTCATGGGAACTCCGGTAGAATGCGTATTTTGTCGCGATGATTTGAGATGCACAGGTTTCTTTGTTGATATAGAGACTGTTCGTCGATTACGCATCTATAACAATTGAAGCGTGACAAAAATTATCGCGGAGACCCTTATGACAACGAATGTGGCACTGGTTGGACTGGCGCGGGACTTACAAGCGCGCGCGGAAACAGGCAAACCAATCCGCATCGGCCTTATCGGCGCTGGCGAAATGGGAACAGATATTGTCACGCAAGTGGCGCGTATGCCCGGCATTGAAGTCGGCGCTCTGTCCGCCCGTCGTCTGCCAAACACATTTAAAGCTGTCCGCACCGCCTATGGCGATGAAGAAAATGCGCGCGAAGCCAATAGCGAAAGCGCGATGACCAACGCCATCGAAAGCGGCAAAATCGCAGTCACCGGCGATAACGATTTGATCCTCTCCAATCCGCTGATCGACGTGGTTATTGATGCAACCGGCATTCCGGAAGTCGGTGCTGAAACCGGAATCAAGGCCATCGAGCATGGCAAACATCTTGTGATGATGAATGTCGAAGCCGATGTCACCATCGGGCCTTACCTCAAGGCACAAGCCGACAAGCAGGGCGTGATTTATTCACTCGGCGCTGGCGACGAACCCTCGTCCTGCATGGAATTGATCGAGTTTGTTTCTGCTCTTGGCTATGAAGTTGTCTCGGCTGGCAAGGGCAAGAACAACCCTCTCAATTTTGATGCCGTCCCTGATGATTATCAGGAGGAAGCCGACCGCCGGAACATGAATGTCCGCCTGCTGGTCGAATTCATCGACGGTTCAAAAACCATGGTCGAAATGGCAGCGATTGCCAATGCGACCGGCCTTGTTCCGGATATTGCTGGCATGCATGGCCCCCGCGCCAGTGTCGATCAGTTGAGCAGTACGCTTATCCCACAAGCGGATGGCGGCGTTCTCAGCAAGAGCGGCGTCGTCGATTATTCCATCGGTAAAGGCGTTTCGCCCGGCGTGTTCGTTGTGGCCAAGATGGACCACCCTCGCCTAAATGAGCGCCTTGAAGATCTGAAGATCGGCAAAGGCCCCTATTTCACATTCCATCGGCCATACCACCTTACATCGCTAGAAGTGCCGCTGACCATCGCACGCGCCGTCCTGTACGGCAAATCCGATATGGTGCCACTGCCGAAACCGGTGGCGGAAGTCTGCGCGGTAGCAAAGAAAGACTTGCAGCCGGGCGATCATCTCGATGCTATAGGTCAATATTGCTATCGTTCATGGATTATGACGACACCAGAAGCACGCGCTGCCAAGGCCATTCCTTGCGGCTTGCTACAAAATGGCACCGTCACTGCACCAATTAAAAAAGGTGAACTCATCACCTATGCCAACGCATCACCACAGCCCGGCTCCAAGATTGCCGAGCTGCGCGCTCTTCAGGATAAGATGATCTACGGCTGAACAAGCTTATGAATTCAAACAAAAAGGGCGGCTCTAAGCCGCCCTTTTTGTTTTAGTGGTCCAATGCCTTCACAATGTTTTCGACCATCTTCTTAGCATCTGCGAAGAGCATCATTGTGTTGTCGCGGAAGAACAATTCGTTCTCAACACCCGCATAGCCTGAGCCCATGCCGCGCTTGATGAAAAGAACCGTACCGGCCTTGTCGACATCGAGGATCGGCATACCAAAAATCGGCGATTGCGGGTCGGTCTTCGCTGCCGGATTGGTCACGTCATTCGCGCCAATCACGAAGGCAACATCGGCCGTCGCAAATTCCGAATTGATGTCTTCGAGTTCGAACACTTCATCATAAGGCACGTTAGCTTCAGCTAGCAGCACGTTCATATGGCCCGGCATACGACCGGCAACAGGGTGGATCGCGTATTTCACTTCCACACCTTCGGCTTTCAGCTTGTCAGCCATTTCACGCAGCGCGTGCTGTGCCTGTGCCACCGCCATACCATAACCCGGCACGATAATGACCTTGGATGCATTCTTCATGATGAAGGCTGCATCGTCAGCCGAACCCTGCTTAACCGGACGCTGTTCCACTTCACCGCCACCCGCAGCAGAAGTGTCGCCACCAAAGCCGCCAAGAATGACCGAAATGAACGAGCGGTTCATGCCCTTACACATAATGTAAGACAGAATAGCACCCGACGAGCCGACCAGCGCACCGGTAATAATCAGCGCCAGATTGCCAAGCGTGAAGCCGATACCTGCAGCAGCCCAGCCCGAATAGGAATTGAGCATGGAAACGACAACTGGCATATCCGCGCCGCCAATCGGGATGATGATCAGCACACCAAACACCAGCGCCAAAATGACGATCAGCCAGAACACGAAATGGCTTTCGGTATTGGTCAGAACGGCAATCAGGATCACGATTGCAGCAGCAAGGGCCGCATTGATGACATGGCGTCCCGGCAGCATGATCGGCTTGCCCGACATACGGCCATCAAGCTTCAGGAACGCAATGATCGAGCCGGTGAAGGTGATGGCACCAATCGCAACACCCAGCGACATTTCGATCAGTGCCTGACCGTGGATCTGCCCCACTTCGCCAATGCCGAAGGAATGCGGTGAGTAAAGGGCTGCGGCAGCAACGAGCACGGCTGCAAGACCAATCAGCGAGTGGAAGGCTGCCACAAGCTGCGGCATGGCCGTCATCGCAATGCGGCGTGCAATCACTGCACCAATACCGCCACCAATGGCGATACCGAGAATAATCAGCACCAGGCCACCGAAGCTTGGACGTGCCAACAACAGCGTGGTGACGATAGCGATACCCATACCAACCATACCATAGGTGTTACCCTGACGGCTGGTGGTTGGATGCGAGAGGCCGCGCAATGCCATGATGAACAGGACACCGGAGACCAGATATAGGAAGGCTGCGAGATTAACGCTCATGATGGCTCAGCCCTCACTTTTCTTTTTTCTTGTACATGGCAAGCATGCGCTGGGTAACGAGGAAGCCGCCGAAAATATTCACACTTGCAAGGATAAGTGCGATGAAGCCAAAGCCCGTTGCCCAGCCCGAAAGCGAAAGGCCAACCGCAAGAAGCGCACCCACCACGATCACCGATGAAATGGCGTTGGTAACCGCCATAAGCGGGGTATGCAGAGCAGGCGTCACCTGCCAGACAACGTAATAGCCGACGAAAATCGACAGAACGAAAATCGCAAGACGGAAGACAAACGGATCAACCACGCCACCGGATGCGGCATGAGCGGCAGCAGCTGCTGCATCACCTAAACCGCCTGCATTTTCCGCTGCCTGCCTGACGGCATCTGCCGCCTGATTGAGGCTCTCAAGAGCTTTTTCGAGTGTTGTGTCAGACATTATGCCTCTCCTCCGTCAGCGGAAGTTTTTGCAGGCTTAGCGGGAGCTTTACGGGTCACCTTGCGAACTGGCTTGTCTGCCTCTGCCTCGACGACAGGAGCTTTAGCTTTCGGAGCTGCTTTTGGCTTAGCGACCTTCTCAGCCACAACCGCTGGCCCTGCTTCGACTTCTGCTTCGGCCTTGGCAAAAGCCGGATGCACTACTTTGCCCTCGTGGGTCAGAAGCGTTGCCTTTACCAGCTCTTCCTGCGGATCGAGCTTAAGAAGCTTTGCTTCCTTATCGACCAGTGTTTCGAGGAATGCATAAAGATTGCGCGCATAAAGCTGCGAAGCGGTGGCGGCAATACGTCCCGGCACATTCAGATGCCCGACAATCTTCACGCCATTGACCTCAGCGATCTGACCCGCAACAGCACCTTCAACATTACCGCCGCGCTCAACTGCGAGATCAACCAGCACAGAACCCGGACGCATGGCTGCGACCATTTCCTTCGTCACAAGACGCGGAGCCGGACGGCCCGGAATAAGCGCAGTCGTAATCACAATATCCTGCTTAGCAATATGATCAGCGACAAGCGTTGCCTGCTTTGCCTGATATTCCTTCGACATTTCCTTGGCATAACCGCCGGAGGTTTCAGCCGCCTTGAACTCTTCGTCCTCGACAGCGATGAACTTCGCACCCAGTGACGCCACCTGCTCCTTTGCGGCAGGGCGAACGTCGGTTGCCGTCACAACCGCACCCAGACGACGTGCGGTCGCAATCGCCTGAAGACCAGCCACGCCTGCCCCCATAACGAAGACGCGCGCCGCTGGAACAGTGCCAGCCGCCGTCATCATCATCGGCATAGCGCGATCATAGGTTTCAGACGCATCAATCACCGCCTGATAACCGGCAAGATTGGCCTGCGACGAGAGAACATCCATCACCTGCGCGCGCGTAATACGCGGCATGAATTCCATCGTGAAAGCGGAGATACCAGCCTTGCCCAATGCTGCGACAGCATCTTCATGACCATAAGGATCAAGCATCGCGAAAAGTATTGCGCCCGACCTATACCCTTTGAGTTCCGCATCATTCGGACGGCGCACTTTCAGGATAACGTCTGCCGCTTTGGCATCCGCCGTAGTTCCGATGCGCGCACCAGCAGTGACAAACTCGGTATCGATGATACGCGATTTTTCGCCTGCGCCTTTTTCCACCACGACATCAAAACCAAGCGCGATGAATTTCTTCACCGTCTCGGCGGATGCCGCAACGCGGGTCTCGTTGGGATCACTCTCTTTCGGAATGAATATAGTCTGGGCCAACTGGTTTCCCTTTCGTGGCTTGAGACGCACCGATCTAATTGGCATCGGATCGGCGCTACACGTGTTAATTTTTCGCGTATTTTTCCGAAAACCGCTTCACACTTTTCGGGATACGCTCTGATCCGACCTTACAGCCGGGCACAATCAGGGCTTCCGGGAAGAAGCCCCTCAAAATCTTGAAACAGACGACATGCATAAAGCCCCGGCAAAGCGCATCTTGCACCCATACCAAGGCATTCGATCAAATCATGCGGATGATTGCTGGTTTAAATCCTTAGAGGAGGAACCAGGCAGCGGCGCAGATCAGAACAAACAGAACGGTCGCGGAGAAGAACCCACCCGCGAAAAAACCGAACGCCATGGAAGCCAGGAGTGCGACAACCGCTACTGTGCCCCATTTGAACATGCCCATGAAACCAGCATAGGTTTTATCATGCTCGGTATAATCCATTGGCGCGCCAAGTTCGGCCGGGGCCGTATTATGATGTTCTGCCATGTTTAGTTCCACCCATTGAGATATTTTGTCGAAGTCTAGACAGAATATCCGCAATCTTCAATGCACTACATCACAGTCAAAGGCCATTTAGAGCAACGGCTTCTTCGGTGGCTGTCGTCATCACTCGTTCCGCATCAAGCGGCTCCGCGATCCAGATAGCTTTTATTTTGGAAAATTGCCAGATTTAATTCTTTAAAGAAACTTTCAAAATGAATTTAATAATAAAAGGAAATTATCATAAATAAATCTGAGGTGAGTGCCTTATCAGGCACCCAGCCCGGTATATTTTGCTGTCGGCATGATCGTAAGCGGTCCGACACCATTGGTCATGCTACTAAACATGGCACGGCGTTCGTGCGGCTGCGATTTGAAAAATGGGAAACGTACGGCAACTGCATCGCGGATATTGCGAATAGGCGCTGCACCTAGCCCGACCTTGATACCATAGCCTTCATGCTCGCGAGCTTCCGCCATAACGGTCGTGCCGAAAATACGCTTATAGAACGCCATATGCTCCGGCTTCACCGATGCAAGACATTGATCCGCTTCAAAATATTCAGAAGCCATCGCAGCGATGCGTAGCGTGACATAGGGGATTGCCGGATATTCGCTCAACAATTCCGGGTCAGCTGCAAAGCGTGTCGGATCGACGAAGCTCATACCGCTGTTGAGCAACGGGTCAAGAATATCGGGAAAAAGCGCATAACTTGTGCCGCGACGATGGTCAGGCGTTATGTGATGAATACGCAGCGTACTCACAAGCTGCCCATCGATATGAATGCCAAACACGAAAGCATGGCTATCGCGGTCAATATCATCGACAATCGATGGCACTGCCGCTTCATGCATTACATTCGCAGTTCGATAGGACCGATAGCGCAGACGTCCAATCTCTTCGAGATCTTCCGCATGAACAACGCGTCGATATTCCACCCGATCCAGAAACTGCAATAGCTGCCGCGCGAAATTAGATAGTGGCGGTTGCCCACCAGAGACAGCTTCATTACTCATTCAAATTGCATCCGCACCCCGTCAAATCACTGCGCAGAATAAGGTGCTTTATAAGCGTGTAAAGGTGAAAGATTGAGTTTTTATCACTTGTCGATGACATAAACTCTCATTGGCTCGGTCAAGCCTTCAATCGAGCATTACCGGCAGTTGTATAAATGAGAAATGGCCGCACAAGCGGCCATCCCAAATAGCAATTCGAACTATTCCAACTCGTTGGCCAGCGACTGAAACATATGGATTGTTTCATCCTTCACCGCAGCACCATCCACGTTGTAATTTGCATAGGCTGACGTTTTGACAATCACCACATGCTTGAGCGGATTGACGTAGATAAACTGGCCATAAATGCCAACACCGACGAAATCGCCCTGCGGCTCGGCTGGTATCCACCACTGATAACCGTAACCATAGGCGACTTTTCCATCGGGCATAGGACGACCAGGCATCAGATGGGGAGCATCTGGGGTGACTGAATCATGCACCCACTGGGTCGGCACAATTTGCTCACCGCGATAATTCCGCCCCTCGTTCATATAAACCAGACCGAAGCGCGCAAAATCACGAAGAACAGCATTCAAACCACCAGCGGCAACGACTTCACCCGTTGAATCAGTCAGCCAGTAGGCATCTGCTTCAGCTCCGAGCTTCGACCAAAGCCGCTTTTCGAAATATTTCTGAAGAGGAACACCCGTGGCACCTTCCAACACCATCCCCAGCACCTGCGTATCCGCTGAGACATATTGATTGACCGTTCCTTGCGGGCGCTCATTTTTAAGATGCGCGGTGAAGTCAATCACCGAGCCCGTCAATATCTGAATGATGTATCTGACGATATCTGAATTTAAATCACCATAGTTTTCGTTAAATCCAATGCCTGATGACATCTGGAGCACGTTTTTTACCGTAACGCCTTTATAACCACCCTGCGCGAGCACGGGGGCATATTGATCAACAGTTTCATCGAGCTTGATTTTGCCATCAGCAACAGCATTACCAATCAAAAACGAAACAAAAGACTTTGACAGAGACATCGCAATCGATTGCGTGGCTTGAGTATTGCCGCGGGCATACTCCTCATGAATGATGTTACCGTCTTTGAGAACGATAAAGCCGGTGGTGTCTGTCCTCTTGAGAAACGCGTTAAGATCACGCGCTTCACCCTTATAATTATAGGTTTCAGGTAAAGGCCTCTCGGTGACTGGCAACGTACTTACATCCGCCGGATGCGCCACCTGAACTGAACTATAGTGCTTATAAAGATTGCGAAAATTAGCGTCGATCACATCAGGCTTAAACGTCTGCGCATACTGATATACTGCCCAATATTCGTGGATTTTTTTCCAGAAAATCGCAGCTCCTCCAGCCGACAAGACAATTACAAAAATCAACATATATAATAAATAGCGAAAATAACGCCTCATGTTCCCACTCTTATAAATAAAAAGAATAACGAGTATCTATCAGATTCAGACGTGTTCAGAAAATGACACGCTTATATCATCATTCTTCTATGGTTGCTGAAAGTCACTATATATTGCGGGGTGCATTTTTAAAAAATTATAAAAAGTAACAGGACAGAGCATTTGCAAAGATATTTTGTAAGTCGAACCGACTTAGGCCACACGACCCGTGTCGTGATGGACAATAGCTTTCGCAGTTGATGAACGGATTTCATCCGCTGGCATTGGCTTGCCCATGAGATAGCCCTGCACCAGATCGGCACCGGCGGCAACACGGATCAACGCCAGTTGCTCCTCCGTTTCCACACCCTCGACTGTAACGGCTAGGCCCAACTCATGCGAGAGCTGCGTCACGCCACGTAACAGCATGAGAGAGCGCCGATCTGTGGTAATATCCTGCACAAAAGAACGATCAACCTTAACCTTTGTCAAAGGAAGGCTGTTCAGATAGCTGAGGCTGGAATATCCTGTTCCAAAATCATCAAGCGCGATATTGATGCCTGCATTTTTAAGACGCTGCAAAACAAGCGAGGTCTGGTTGCGGTCGGCAATAATCGCGCTTTCGGTTACTTCCACTTCCAACTGCCGCGCAGGAAGCCTCGATTTTTGCAAGGCATTCGCGATAACCCGGGTAATATCGCTATTTTTCAGATCGATTGCAGACAGATTGACTGAAACCCCAACGCGATCACCCCACGACATGCAATCTTGACATGCCTGATCGAGCATAAAACTCGTAATCTGCGAAATAATTCCAATTTCTTCAGCAAGGGGAATAAACTCAGCAGGTGAGATCGGACCAAGTTCTGCATGATTCCAACGTGCGAGCGCTTCATAAGCAACCACGCGCAATGATTGCGCACTGACTATCGGCTGATAAACGACCTTAATCTCACCATTCGCAATCGCTTGTCTCAGATCAGCTTTTAACTTCTGACGTCCGCGATATTTGGTGTCCATCGCACCAACAAACAGCGCCCACTGCCTGCCCTCTTCGCTCTTTGCTTCATAAAGCGCGAGGTCAGCGTTCATATGCATGCTGGCAATATCACATTTTTCAACGCTTTCAGTGGCAATACCCGCGCTGATTTCGATGTGAACCTGATCACCTTCCAGATCATAAGTACCGCTTGTAATGGAGACAATATGCTCCATCACCGGATCAACTTCATCTTCACTGTTCAGGTCAAAAACAAAAACGACGAATTCATCGCCACCAAAGCGGGACGCGACATAGCGCTGCGGATCAAGCGAGTTTAAGCGATCAGCAAAAAGCCTGAGAAACATATCTCCGACGTGATGTCCCAGCGTGTCGTTTACATGCTTGAAATGGTTGATATCGATAACGATCAACGCGGCCAGCGTGTCTTTATCTTTGTGTGCCAGCAGCGACCGGACCATCGTTTCAAAATAGTTTCGATTAGGAAGCCCGGTTAATCCGTCAAAGCGCGCCATATGCTGAATGCGCACTTCCGATTCAACGCGCAGCGTCACATCTTCAAACATCAGCACAACGCCAGCATTTGATGTCTGATTTGAAACACACTCAATATAGCGGCTATCAGCAAGTTGAAAAATATCGCGCGACTTACGACCTGCTAGAAGGTCGTGCATACGCAGACTGATATTTTTAAGATCGTTATGTGGAAATAATCCCTGGCGAAAACAGTAACGCAGCAAAACCTCTAGCTTGCGTCCCCGTAGCTTCGTGTGCTCTGCAATTTTCAGCAGTGCCTTAGTTTTATGATTGATAACAGCAATACGCTGCTGAGCATCAAACATAAGCAAGCCTTGCGGCATATTATTAAGAGCAGCATCAAAACGGCTGGCGACGACGGATAAGCGCCTCTTGCCCATGACTGCCGCAAACAGAAACTCGCGCAGTCCATTCGCCATCTGAATATTGGACAAAAAATACGGGATCAGCAGCAAACCAATCACAACGTGAAAGGGAGTCCCCGCAAGAATAAGGCCTGCAAGTACCGGCAGCAAAGTACATGCTGACATCAGTATCACAGCTTTCGCCGAAGCATAATTGCGCCCAACAATCGATACCACAGAGGCAAGCAGGATCGTCAGGCTGGCAAGCTCTGCGAAGGAGTCTCGTAAAATATAGCTTGAAAAAAAGCACAACATACCGAGTGTTGCGCAAACCAGAGAAGCTCCAACCAGGTAGCGCGCTTCCCATTTGTCCAGATCTTCATGAGAAAGGTTGCCAAGCTTTGCCTGGTCAAATTTGTGCATGTCATAAAGGCGACCGATGGCGACAATCGTAAAAAAACCAGCAAAACCGAGAAAACGCCAGTCCGCTGTTTTTACATAAATTACAACACACGCCACAACATGGGCGAGCAAGCCAAACCATAACGTTGTTCGATTGCCATAAAGCGATCGCAAAAAAGATAGCCGCACATCGGTGGGCATATCAGGTTGAAGGCTTCGCCACATCTGTTTAATCGTACCCCTTTCATAAGGGCTACTATGCCACTAATCACTTAAAAATACCTTTCGCAGAACTAAACCACAAGCTGTCATCGTAACAATCAGCAGCTGTATTCTGTCATCCATATAGATAAATACAGCGCTTAGGCACTTAAGCAGTAATACAACTCTGAGGATTTATTTCTGCTTGTTCAGACTATTCAAAAAAGTCAGCATATTCTAACAGAAGAAACGCTTCATTTTTAGCGACGCCGGCGTTTATCGCTAAAATCTCTCGAATCCTTAGTTACAAGCCCTAATTTGGTGAAACTTTCAGACGAAGAAAAATACTGAGTAGTTATTGGGCGCCATTCGATCCATGAGAAAAAACCACCCTTGATTGTATCAGTCAATTTCACACACACCAGCGCACCCCACATGCAATCCGTAAGAATTGCTCGATAGATTTTTTAGACCGCTCCTACGCACTAAGTAGGGTTTGACGTTTTTTTTGCACGTCCGATCCATTCTCCAACAAATTGCCCATTGATTCGCAGATTGCGCAGCGCTCCTCGGCGCATTAAATATGGCGAAATCAGAAGCCTCCGCTGGAATCCTCTCGACTATGTCAAAACATCCTCGCCCGCTCATCGCCGTCCCCACCGATGTAAAGCCGTTCGAAAACTACGTCTGGCACTCAGCTCCTGAACAATATCTTGCGGCAGCGATTGATGTTGCAGAAGTCACGCCGCTTCTCGTTCCAAGCTTTGGCGACAAGATCGATATTGAGGCCATTCTAAATGGCGTAGATGGTCTGCTGGTGACTGGCGCGAAATCCAACGTCAATCCAGAGCTTTATGGCGTCGAACAAAGTGCGGCTTTCGAGCCATATGATAATGCGCGTGACGCCACGTCGTTGCCGTTGATCCGTGCCGCGATTGAAAAAGGCGTGCCGGTTCTGGCCATCTGCCGCGGCATTCAGGAGTTGAACGTGGCTCTGGGTGGCACATTGGCGACCGAAATTCAGGAGCTGGAAGGTCGAATGGATCATCGTGCGCCAGAAGCCGCCACTCAGGAAGAGCGCTTTGCAATCCAGCATCCAATCAAAATTGCACCTGATTCATGCCTTGCCGAGATTCTCAAGTCCGACAGCGTGAAGGTCAATTCCGTTCACCGTCAGGCAATCGACAAGCTGGCACCAGTCCTGGCGGTTGAAGCAATCGCAGAGGACGGCACGATTGAAGCCGTCTCTGTCAAAAATGCAAAGGGCTTTGTGGTTGGCGTTCAGTGGCACCCAGAATATTGGGTTCAGACGGACGCACCATCACGCAAGATTTTTGAAGCATTCGGTGAAGCTGTGCGCGCACACAAGGTACAGCGCACCGCTTAAGGCGAATCCCGAAACGGGTGAAACGGTTTTCGGATAAGATGTGCGTTGAAATAAACGTCTAGAGCGCCGATCTGATCCAATCAGATCGGCGCTCTATATTATCAGGCTTTCTTCAGATTAGCCGTTTCCGGCACGGGCGTCAGTGCTTCGCCCTTGTCGAACCATGAAATCAGATTGTCGATCACAAGATCGGCCATGCCCTGACGGGTTTTTTCGGATGCCGAGCCGATATGCGGCAACAGCACCGTGTTCGGCGCATCAAGAAGCGCCTGCGGCACGTTCGGTTCATTGGCAAAAACATCAAGGCCAGCAGCGGCAATCGTGCCGTTCTTCAGCGCCTCTGCAAGTGCCGCTTCATCCACGACCGAGCCACGGCCAATATTGATGAGAACACCTTCCGAGCCAAGTGCGTTCAGAACTTCCGCATTGACCGCCTTCTCAGTTTCAGCACCACCGGGTGCTACGAGAATAAGCGTATCAACCGCCTTCGCCAATTCAAGCAGGCTTGGATAATAGGCATAGCTGACATCATCAGACTTGCGGCGATTGTGATAGGAAATCGGCAGGCCAAATGCTTCGACGCGATGGGCGACGGCTTTACCAATACGTCCAAGGCCGAAAATACCGACCTTACGACCTCGCAGCGACAGTTTTGAGAGCGGATAACGGCCCTGCTTGACCCAATCACCTGAGCGTAAAAACTCCTGCGATTTAGACAATTCGCGAACCGTATCGATCAGCAGACCAATGGTCGTATCGGCCACTTCGTCAGTCAGCACATCAGGCGTATTTGTGACCATGACGCTCTTGGTGGCCGCGTGTTTCGCATCCACCGCATCATAACCAACGCCGAAATTACCGATGATTTCAAGATTCGGCAGCGCATCAATCAGGCCAGCATTTACCGTCGACATGCTCGCAATGCCTTTAACATCACCAGCCCAGCTTGCTTCAACCAGCGCAGCATCACCCTTGGGAATGCGTTTGACCTTGAACTCACCCGACAGCCGCTGCACGGCATATTCGTTAAAATTACCGAGCACCAGAATGGTCGCTTCACGTTGGGTCATGCCAGCTTCCTTATGTTCATGCAAAAATAAAGCGAGCCAGGCAAATGGCTCGCTTATTGAAGAAAAGTTCAGAGGTTTTTAGGCTTCGATGTAGATTGCCGGATGTGAAGTTCCGGCTTGATCAGTTCCTGATCATGCGAAACCTCCACACCATTTAATTGATCAAGTAGCGCGCGAGCCGCACGGCGACCCACCTCCCGCTGCCCGTTCCAGACAGTCGTCAATGCTGGCGTCGCAATCGCTGCTTCTTCCAGATCGTCATAACCAGTCACGGAAATATCTTCGCCCGGCACAAGACCAGCGCGGGCGATACCATTCATCAAACCAATGGCAGAAAGATCGTTCCAGCATACCGCTGCTGTGGGCTTATCTTTGAGCGCCAAAAACTGTGGCGCTACTTCAAAACCAGCCTGCTTGGTACGCGGACCTGCAATACGCCATTCCGGCTTCACTTCCAGTCCGGCCTTCTGCATCGCCTGCAAATAGCCCTGATAACGATCACGACCTGTCGAGGTTTGATCGGTACCACCGATCATCGCAATGCGCGTATGACCAAGTGAAATCAGATGATTGGTGGCAAGGCCAATACCGTAAGCATCGTCACCACGGAAAACAGGCGCATGAACGCCATCCACATCACGCGCAATCAGCACAACAGGCAAACCATTGTCTTCCGCCAACTGAATATCTTCAGGTGGCGTGCCAATTGCTGGTGACATAATCACACCATCTGCACCGAGTTGCAGCAGTGTATCCATAAAGGTGCGCTGCTTTTCCAACTGGTCATAATGGTTGGATAGAATGAAGGTCTGGCGCGAGCGATCCAGTTCGGTTTCGATGGAGCGCAGAATTTCGGCAAAGAACGGGTTCATAATGTCATGAACCACAACACCGACAATGCCGGAGCGTGAAGTGCGCAAGCTCGCAGCACGACGGTTATAAATATAACCAATGGCGCGGGCATGCTCTTTGATTTTCTCACGGGTTTGGTCGGCAACAAGCGGGCTGTCGCGCAATGCCAGCGAAACGGTGGCCGTCGAAACACCAAGCGCATCTGCGATGGTCGATAGCTTGATTTTCTGAGCCAAGTCGCCTCCCCGAAATGATCTTGCATCAATCACAACGGGAATCGCTTCAGATCATTTCAAAGAGAGAAGCGGACATCCCATTTCAATTGGTTATGCCATTGCAATCATTGAATTGAAAGTTTTTTCAGCGCGGCTTTATGGCCTTACACTCATTCCACATCATCATCATCAACAACTTCCTTGTCCAACTCGTCGGGCAAGCGCACAGCACCGCGTGCATTGAGGTTGTTTTCCATGCGGCCAAGCATCTTGAGAAAAGCCTTGCGCTCTTTCTTATCAAGACCTTTGAGCATGTCTTTTTCAGTCTTTTTAATCGACTTCTCGATGATCTTGATGGCCTCGATGCCCTGCGGCGTCAGATAGACATGCGACTGGCGCTGATCGGTCTCAGACGCCCGCTTGACGACAAAACCCTGACTTTGCAGCCGTGTAATGGTTTTCGTGATGGTCGGCGGACGCACACCGAGACGTTGCGCCAGAACACCGGGCGGCAAACCATCTTCGGATGCCAGTTGCAGCATTACTGCATCCTGACCGGCATAAAGCCCCAATTCGAGAAGACGTGTGGCAAGCACTGTCCGTGTGAGCCGTGCTACCGATTGCATCCGGTAGAGCATCACTGCCTTGTTGTCCTTGCTCATCGCCACCTCACCCTTGGTCATCCGACTAATAAAGTGCAATCTATAGTAAGATATTGTCTGACATATGAAGCCGCAAGCACCTGCAACATGTTAAGGTAAACATTGCAGCTGCAAAGTAACTTTGCCGCAGCAAATAAAATTTCGCGGCTAACATTGCACGTCTTTGACACATGCGAAACGCAAATGTCGGAATCTGACCAATGGTTGCTGTTTTAATCGATCAACATTAGGCTGATGCCCGATAGTTTAAGAATATTCAGCACGGAGAAAAACATGACCGACCTGCGCGACCAGAACAGCGACATGATTGTCGTCCTGCCACTTGGCGCTCACGAACAGCATGGTCCTCACCTGCCCTTTGAAACAGATACAATCATTGCTGAAGGCATTGTCGCGCGTGTCAACGAAGCACTCCCCGCTAATCTGAACGTCAACTTCCTGCCCGCACAGCCAGTCGGCTATTCCATTGAACATATGGATGTCGAAGGCACGCAAAGCCTCGCCTTTTCGGAAGCGGTCAATCAATGGATTGGTATCGGCGAAAATCTCCATGCAGGCGGCATCCGTAAGCTCGTCATGCTCAATGCCCATGGTGGCAATTCACCGCTGATGACAATCGTTGCAACCGAGCTGCGCACCCGCCTTGATATGCTGGCTGTTGCCACAAGCTGGACACGGTTCGGCCTGCCAGAAGGACTAATTGCACCAGAAGACAAAGCGCTCGATATTCATGGCGGTTTCATTGAAACATCAGTGATGCTGGCACTGCGGCCCGATCTGGTCGACATGTCAAAGGCTCAAAACTTTTTAAGCAAACAATCCGACTTCGCAAAAGAGTTCAAACATTTGCGCGCCTATGGCCCGCATGCTTTTGGCTGGAAAATGCACGATCTCAACGTACAAGGCGTTGCAGGAAATGCCAGTTCTGCAACTGCCGAAGCGGGCGAGAAAATCCTAGGCCATGCGGTTGCAGGCTTCATCGAACTCTTGCAGGATGTGGATCAGTTTGACCTTGCACGCTTTACGCCGGAAGTGTTGGCGAGAACGTGATTGGAGTGGATGTTATAATATAGCATTGCATATAGCATTCCCGGATACCTTCCCTTATATGAAATACCCGATCTGAAGCCTTACTGGTGCGCATTTGCGCGACCGTAAAAAGGCAGCAACGCAAGAGGCATGAACAATGAGCCAGGCTGAAGCCCAAACTGAGGACAAGTTGACCACAGAAGCAGCCCGCATTCCCGTTACCGTTCTGACCGGATATCTGGGCTCGGGTAAAACCACGCTTCTCAACCGCATTCTTACCGAAAATCACGGCAAGCGTTATGCGGTTATCGTCAACGAATTTGGCGAGATCGGCATCGACAATGATCTGATCGTCGAGTCGGACGAAGAAATCTACGAAATGAACAATGGCTGCATTTGCTGCACCGTGCGCGGCGATTTGATTCGCGTTGTGCAGGGCCTGATGCGCCGCCCGGGTCGTTTTGATGCGATTATCGTCGAAACCACCGGTCTTGCCGATCCGGTTCCTGTCGCGCAGACATTCTTCATGGATGACGATGTGCGCGCAAAAACGGTTCTCGATGCCGTTGTGGCACTTGTCGATGCCAAGCACCTTCCGCTGCGCCTGAAAGACAGCCGCGAAGCCGAAGACCAGATCGCATTTGCTGACGTCGTTCTGATCAACAAGACCGATCTTGTAACACCAGAAGAACTGGCAGCTGTTGAAGCCACTGTTCGTGCGATCAACCCGCATGCAGTCATTCATCGCACCGAACGTTCTTCGATCCCGCTTGACCGCGTGCTTGATCGCGGTGCCTTTGACTTGAAGCGCGCGCTGGAAAACGATCCGCACTTCCTCGACCATGATCACCCGGATCACGTTTGCGGCCCTGATTGTGATCACGACCATGGACATGATCATCACCATCATCATGGGCACGATCATCATCACCACCACGATCATGAACATACCTGCGGCCCGGACTGCAACCATGACCATGGGCATGATCACAAACACGATCACGGGCATGAACATGGGCACGACCACCATCATCATGACCACGCATCGCCGATCCATGATGTGACTGTAACTTCGGTTTCGCTTCGTTTGGGTGAAGTTGACCCGGCAAAATTCTTCCCATGGATTCAGAATATCACCCAGACACAGGGTCCAAATATTCTGCGCCTCAAAGGCATCATTGCGTTTAAGGACGACCCGGACCGTTACGTGGTTCAGGGCGTGCACATGATCATCGAAGGTGATCACCAGCGCGCATGGAAACCAGAAGAAAAGCATGAAAGCCGTCTGGTCTTCATCGGACGTGAACTGGATGCGGCTGAACTCAAAGCTGGCTTTGAGAACTGCCAAGCCCAGTAAGATTAGCAAAGTAAAATTGGACACTGATGCCTACAGTTGCCCCACTCGACCTTGACGGTCATTGCCTTTACGCCCGTTTTATCAAAGGCGTTCCCTTCTTTGCTCTGGCCGATGGAACCATCCATCGGCTGGATAACGGCCACCAGACCAGCGAGGCGCATGACGGTTTGCTGAGTGCAACGCTGTCTTTTGACGGCAAGTCGCTGCTCACCGGCGGCGAGGATGGACGCGTCTGCCAAACTGCATCGGATGGCACGGTCACAGAGCTTGCCAAAGTTCCACGCAAATGGATGACGGCGATCGCGAGCGGCCCAAGCGGGACTGTTGCTTTCGCCTCGAGCCGCTCGGCATGGGTGCGCACATCAAACGGCAAAGTGCAGGAATATCCGCAAGAACGCAGCGTTGAAGGCATTGCCTTTGCGCCAAAAGGCCAGCGTCTGGCAATTGCGCGCTATAATGGCGCAACGCTGATCTGGACAGGCACTGAAGCAAAACCTGTGGAGCTGGAATGGAAAGGCGCGCATATCGGTGCGATCTTCTCGCCCGATGGCCGTTTCCTGATCACATCGATGCAGGAAAATGCGCTGCATGGATGGCGATTGGAAGACAGCAAGCACATGCGCATGACCGGCTATCCGGCCAAGGTTAAGGATTGGTCTTGGAGCGCGAAAGCCAAGTGGCTTGCAACCTCTGGCGCACCGGCGGCAATTGTCTGGCCATTTGCTGGCAAAGACGGCCCGATGGGCAAGGCACCGCTGGAACTGGGGCTTCGCGGCGACAGCATGGTTACGTCCGTCGCCTGCCACCCAGTCGAAGATATCACCGCCATTGGTTATAATGACGGCATGGTGCTTCTCGTGCGCTTTGAAGACCAGAAGGAAGTTCTTCTGCGCCGCCCCGGCAAGGATGCAATCACCAGCATGGGCTGGGACGATCACGGAACACGTCTCGCCTTCGGCTCTGAAACGGGCGACTGTGGCGTCATCGATATGACAACCACCTGACAAACATAGTCAAATAAAAAAAGGCCCCAAACGGGGCCTTTTTTATTACTTCGCTTTCATCGTGACCGTTGGACCACCATCGGGACCAAGGGATGCCACCCATTGGCTGATAGCCGACGCGTCCTTGTCACCAAGCATGTGATCTGCCTCAATCATGCGGGCATCAACCTTTGCGCCACCAGCGCGCAGCAGCGCTGAAAGAGCCGGGGCGAAAGGCGAATAAAGCTTATCTTCCTGCCCGGTAATCGTCAGAACGCGTGTCTTGCCGAGATTGGCAACCGATACATTATCCAGAACCGGCATTGAGCGCATTAACACAGCACGCTTCACCAAATCAGGGTGCAGCATCATGGTTGCTGCCAGCAGATTTGCGCCATTCGAATAACCAACGAATGTCGCATGTGGCAGATCAAGATCTTTCTCATCAGCAAGGCGTGTGAGGAAGGTCACAAACGCATTGGCTTCGAGTTTTACATCTTTCTGGTCAAACTTAACGGGTGTTATGCGCTTATACCAGCGCGTGCCACCATCCTGCAGCACGCGACCACGGACGCCGAGAAGCGTAGCACGTGGCCAGATTTTTGATGCCATAGGAACGAGGCTGGCTTCATTACCACCTGAACCGTGCAGCAGAACAATCACTTCATTGGAGGCGTTTTCAGGCTTATAAAAACGATAGATGAACCGCTTGCTGCGCGAGAAATTCTGTTCCGGCGTCGTTTCAACATCCATTTTCTTGTCACGCATTGTTACGCCCTCACCCAGCCGGGGAGTGCCAGTTTCATCTTTCATAGAAGCGGAAATGCCGTTTAGCACCATGCCTTGTGACTTACTCACAACCTTGACAGGCATGAGCTCACCCTCTGCGAAAGCAGTGGTGGTTGTTGCTGCGAGCGCCATCATTATGGCGGCTATAAACGTCTTCTTTACCATAAGCTCAACTTGCCACTTATATGTTAACGAAGGTTTTAAGGCAGCCCCCCGGATCCCATTAAGACCCGTGCCAATTCAATTTACGCGGTGCTCTTAACAACAGAGATTTAGCAAGAATGTGACGAAAACACGGAAGATTACAATCTGTCACATTACTGTTACACTTATTTTGCCTATCAACATCGCGTGAGGCATAATTGGGTGGCAAAAAAATCATTCTTTTGACGTGTTTAGAGCGAAAACTGCCCTAACTATAAAAAATTATTCTGGCGGAGAAAATTTCGATATGAGCAGCTTCAAGCCTGGCCGTTTTTCATCTGCCCGCCTCAATTCAGGCGATGTGACGCCTAAAAGCCTTTATCTGCGTCGACGTGAATTTCTCATCGGCGCTGGCGCAATCGCTGCGACGGGCTTTGCTTCTGGCGCTTTTGCCGATCCACTGAAGGCAGCCGCTTCGGCCTATAAGGTTGATGAGAAACTCACGCCAAAGGAGTCAGTCACCACCTATAATAATTTCTATGAGTTCGGCACTGACAAGAGCGACCCTGCCGCCAATTCAGGAAATTTCAAACCGTTGCCATGGCGTCTGAAAGTCGATGGGCTGGTCAAACAGCCAAAAGAATTCGACATGCAGGAGCTGATCGCCAAGATGCCGCTTGAAGAACGCATCTATCGTATGCGTTGCGTCGAAGCATGGTCGATGGTCATTCCGTGGATCGGCTTTCCGCTGGCGAGCCTGCTCGCGCAAGTCGAGCCACTCGGTTCAGCCAAATATATTGCATTCACAGGCGTTGTGCGCCCTGAAGAAATGCCTGGCCAGAAGGGTCTGTTTCAGGCGCTGAACTGGCCCTATGTCGAAGGTCTACGCCTTGATGAAGCCATGCACCCGCTGACTCTTCTATCGGTCGGTCTCTATGGTGAGACATTACCAAACGCCAATGGCGCGCCTATCCGTCTTGTTGTGCCGTGGAAATATGGCTTCAAAGGTATCAAGTCGATCACGAAGATCAGCTTCGTGGAAAAACAACCGCCGACATCATGGCAGCAACAGGCAGCGAATGAATATGGCTTCTATGCCAATGTGAACCCGGACGTCGATCATCCACGCTGGTCACAGGCTACCGAACGCAGAATTGGCGAAGGTAGCTTCTTTAGCGCCAGCCGTCGCCCGACCTTACCGTTCAACGGCTATGGCGAAGAAGTGGCATCGCTTTATGCGGGCATGGATTTGCGGAAAAACTACTGACATGGTCGCCAAATCCCGCTCAGCACGCGTTAATGGTCTGAAAATCTGGGGTCTCTATGTTCTCGGACTGATCCCCGCTGTGTGGACTTTTTATCTTGCCGCAACCGACCAGCTGGGCGCTGACCCGATCAAAAGCTTCGAGCATACGCTTGGACTATGGGCACTGCGGTTTCTAATTCTGACCCTATTGGTCACACCAATCCGTGATGGCACCGGCATAAGCCTGCTGCGTTATCGCCGTGCGCTTGGCCTTTTAGCCTTCTATTATGTGCTGATGCATTTCACGGTCTACATGGTGCTGGATCAGGCGCTGAATATTTCGTCCGTCATCGCCGATATTGTGAAACGACCATTCATTACCATCGGCATGATCAGCCTCGTGCTGCTGGTGCCTTTGGCGCTTACCTCGAACAACTGGTCTATCCGAAAGCTTGGACGGCGATGGGTTACGCTGCACAAGCTGGTCTATATTGCCATTGCAGGCGGTGCGATTCACTTTTTGATGTCAGTCAAAAGTTGGCCCGCCGAGCCCGTTATTTACGCCGGGATTGTCACAATGCTTTTGCTGTGGCGCGTGGCGCGTCCATTTTGGAAGACAGGCAAACAAACAAAGCGCTCACGTGAAGCTGCACTAATATTAAAGAAATAAGTTGCAGCAGCTTTGTTTAAATAAACTCTAATCTATCAGATAAATCTGCTTTCCCACAGGATAAGCGATGACATTGAACTGCAAATCATGCCAGTATCGCCCCGTCATTGATAATTGAGACGGCAAGCGAATACGGGATATCCATGTCATCTATCTTGAAATCCAAACCCGTCCGCTTCACGGCCAAGTTCGTCTTCGTCTTATTCGTTATACTCTTTGCAATCTGGTCCAGCTTTGCAATGTGGTTTCAGCTGCCCTTTGGCAATGCTATGCGCGGCTCAATCATTGTTGCGTGGCTGGCGATCTCGCTTTGGGTCATTGCTGGTGAACGCCAGTTCTATTGCCGCCGCAAGCGTCTGTTTTTCTGTCTGCTTGCGCTGATCTTCCTTGGCTGGTGGGCAACGATCCGCCCTTCACTCGACCGAATCTGGGCACCCGAAGTCGCCCGCACCGTGACGGGCAAAGTAGAAGGCAATCAGGTTACGCTCTATAATGTGCGTGATTTCGACTGGCGCACCGTCAACGACTTCACACCTGTCTGGAAAGATGAAACCTATAATATCGACAAGATAACGTCGGTAGACCTTTATCTGTCCTACTGGACGGGTCCGGCCATTGCCCACACATTGCTGTCGTTCGGCTTTGAAGATGGGCGTCATGTTGTGTTCTCTGGCGAAATTCGTAAAGAGCATCACGAAAGCTACTCGGCAATTGGCGGTTTCTTTCGTGAGTTTGAACTGGCCATGATCGCAGCCGAAGAAAGCGACATTATTTTCCTGCGCACCAATGTCCGCAAAGAAGATGTCTATCGGTATGAAATCGATCTTCCGCCAGCAGCGGCGAGAGAACTATTTCTGTCTTATGTTGAAGAAGGCAACCAGCTCGCTCAAAAGGCCAAATTCTACAACACAGTGACGACCAACTGCACGACCATTATCTTCCAGATGGCGCGGTTTCTCGATCCGGGCATCCCGTTCGATTACCGCATTCTGCTTTCCGGCTATCTGCCCGGCTACCTCCATGATCATGGATGGCTCAAGAACGTTGACGGCACTACCGAAGAAGCCCGCCAGCGTGCATCTATTGATGCGAAAGCACAGGCAGGGGATCGCGAAGGCTATTCGGAGCGCATTCGCCAATAAAAAAACCCCGCTTGCGCGGGGTTTCAAATCAGCAACTGAGATCAATTAGATTGCAGCAGTGATGATGATTTCGACTTTGTAGTCAGGTGTTGCAAGTGCTGCTTCACCGGTCGCGCGTGCTGGTGTGTTGGCCTTATCGACCCAGCTGTCCCAGACTGCATTCATTTCTGCAAAGTCTTTCATGTCTGCAAGCCAGATGATCGCCTGAAGGATCTTCGACTTGTCAGAACCGGCAGCGGCCAGCAGACGATCAACTTCAACCAGAACTGCCTTGGTCTGATCGGTTACGCTTGCGCCTGGCTCACCAACCTGGCCAGCAAGATAAACGGTATTGCCGTGAACAACGGCCTGGCTCATACGTGGTCCGACTTCGATACGACGGATGCTCATGGTGAACTCCTCTCATGACTGCTGCGGATATATCCGCTTGTAAAAATGGTGCAGGTTCTTATGAAAGCACCCGCCCGCTTTGGCAATGGCTGAGACGCATATAGTATTGAGAATTATTGCCGGGCGATTGACTCTTTGCACCCCTTTCCCTATAAGCCGCTCCACGTTCGCCCATAAGGGTCAATGGATGGTTTTTGCTATCCTTCTTTATGGGAAAAGAACTCGCTCCTGTTCAATAGAGCTTGGTCCTGAAACGTGAATATCGATTTCAGACACGACCTGCTCGTCGAAAAGACAGAACCAAGAAGGGCCGCACACCGCGGTATTAAATAAATGAAGCGTACTTTCCAGCCATCCAATCTCGTCCGCAAGCGTCGCCACGGCTTCCGTGCACGTATGGCAACTGCTGCCGGTCGTAAAGTTCTTGCTGCTCGCCGTTCGCGCGGTCGCAAGCGGCTTTCCGCTTAATCTTTTCCCGCGCGACCAGCGCGGTGATTAAAGATATGAAAAAGCAGAAACAAATACTCCGCCTTCGCAAGAGAGCGGAGTTTTTGTCTGTCAGGAATGGTGAAAAACGGCGTGGTCCACTGTTTCTTTTAGAAGTCCGGGAACGGACAGAAGAAGAATCTGCGGCTGCCAAAATCGGCGAAAAGCCCCGCGCAGGCTTCACTGTCACCAAGAAAAACGGCAATGCAGTTGTACGCAATCGTATCCGTCGCAGGTTGCGAGAAGCGGTTCGTTGTCACGTGGGGAGTGACATGGCGCTCTCGACCGACTATGTCATCGTAGCACGCGAGCAAGCACTTACTGCGCCCTTTTCGCAACTGACCGCAGAACTCTCCAAACGCATTAAAGCCAAGGATGATCGGCGGGGCGAAAAGAAACGCCGAACGGAAAGACCGGAATCAGGACCCGTCGATGGAAAATAATCGTAATTTCTTCATAACCATTGCCCTGTCCATCCTCGTATTAACGCTGTGGCAAGTATTCTATCTGGGACCGAAAACGGAAGCCCAGCGGGAGCAGACACGCATTGAGGAACAGCAGCGCCAGGCCCAGCAAGCCACTCAAAGTGGTCAGGGCAGCGCTCAGGGCGATACTCCACAGATGCCTGGCACGTCCGGCGCAATTCCCGGCCAGCATGATGGTGCAGCCGCAGGCGGCACTCTGACCCGCGAAGCCGCTGTTGCTCAGTCGCAGCGCGTGGACATTGACACCGTATCGCTGCGCGGTTCGATCAATCTGACCGGCGCACGCCTCGATGATCTCTATCTCAAGAAGTATCATGAGACCGTTGACGACAAGTCGCCTGAAATCGAGCTGCTTGCTCCATCGGCGCTCAAGCAGGGCTATTTCGTAGAGCTCGGCTTTACCGGCAACGACGCGACCGGACAGGTTCCGGGCCCGAATACCGTCTGGACGGTTGAAGGCAACAACAAGCTCACCTCATCGACGCCTGTTACGCTGACCTATACCAACGACAAGAATGTGACTTTCAAGCGCGTCATCTCGGTTGACGATGCTTACATGTTCGCCGTTGACGACACGATCACCAACAACACCGGCACGCCAATCTCGCTTGCATCTTATGGCCGCGTTACCCGCTTCAACCAGCCAGAGCATGCAAGTGCGACTTACGTTCTCCATGAAGGTCTGATCGGCGTCATGGGTCAGGACGGCTTGCAGGAAATCAAGTATTCCAAGGTCGAAGACGACAAGGACATTTCGTTCAAGGACGTCACTGGCGGTTGGGTCGGCATCACCGACAAATACTGGGCGGCAACACTCGTTCCGCCACAGGCTGAAAAGTTTACCGCTCGCTTCTCGCACTTCACCGACGGTCGCCCACGCTACCAGTCTGATCTTCTGAGCGCTCCGGTTACCATCGATGCTGGCCAGTCGCAGACGATCAAGAACCACGTGTTCGCTGGTGCGAAGGTTGTTCAGGACATCCAGAACTACGAAACAAAGCTCGGCATCAAGCAGTTCGAACTGCTGATCGACTGGGGTTGGTTCTACTTCATCACCAAGCCGATGTTCTACCTCATCGACTGGATCTACAAGTTCTCGGGTAACTTCGGCGTGGCCATTCTGGTTGTCACCGTTCTGCTCAAGGGCCTGTTCTTCCCGCTTGCTAACAAGTCTTACAAGTCGATGGCCCGCATGAAGCTCGTGCAGCCAAAGATGACGGAAATCCGCGAGAAATATGCGGATGATAAGATGAAGCAGCAGCAGGAAATGATGCAGCTTTACAAGCAGGAAAAGATCAACCCGCTTGCAGGTTGCTGGCCAGTTCTGGTTCAGATTCCGGTGTTCTTCGCGCTCTACAAGGTTCTCTACGTCACCATCGAAATGCGTCATGCGCCGTTCTTTGGCTGGATTCATGACCTTGCGGCACCAGATCCAACATCCATCTTCAACCTGTTTGGTCTTCTGCCATATGCAGTGCCTGCGTTCCTCATGATCGGCGTCTGGCCAATCATCATGGGCATTACCATGTTCCTGCAAATGCGCATGAACCCGACGCCTCCGGATCCAACACAGGCGATGATCTTCACATGGATGCCGATCATCTTCACGTTCATGCTGGCATCTTTCCCAGCCGGTCTCGTGATCTACTGGGCATGGAACAACACGCTGTCGATCCTCCAGCAGGGCTTCATCATGAAGCGTCAGGGCGTCAAGATCGAATTGTTTGACAATCTGAAAGACCTCTTCAAGCGAAAGCCGAAAGAGGCCAAGAAATAAAACGTAAAAAGCCCCGCCTCTGCGGGGCTTTTTTTGTGCTGCATCATGCTCAGCGGTTGACAATGCAGCGCGTAACCTTGATGCGTGTATTCTTTAGAGTACACGATCAGGAAGACAACATTGAGCGATCAGGATAAAAAGCTGGCAGCAGCCCAGTTAGCAGCAGATGCGACCCGCGCAGCGCACGCAGCCTTGGTCGAAGAAGGCCGCCTGCTGTTCAAGAAGTCGTGGATCTTCATCCGTGGCGTGCCTTCCATGAAGTTTCTTCCACTGGAAGGCCCTGTTGAGATTGCCTTTGCCGGACGTTCCAATGTCGGCAAGTCATCGCTGATCAATGCGATTGTCGGCAAAAAGGCATTGGCGCGTACATCCAACACGCCGGGCCGCACACAGGAACTCAACTACTTTGTTCCCGATGGCTATTCCGGCGAGAATGGTGATCTGCCGCCGCTCGCACTCGTCGACATGCCGGGCTATGGCTTTGCCGAAGCACCAAAGGCCCATGTGGATGCATGGACGCGCCTCGTGTTTGATTATCTGCGTGGCCGCACGACATTGAAGCGCGTCTATCTCCTCATCGACTCGCGCCATGGCATCAAGAAAAACGATGCCGAAGTACTCGACCTGCTCGACAAGGCCGCCGTGTCTTATCAGATCGTGCTGACCAAAATCGACAAGATCAAAGCCGCTGGCATTCCACGCTTGCTTGAAGAAACCCACGCGCTCACGAAAAAGCGTGCGGCCTGTTTCCCCGGCATCATCACGACGTCATCGGAAAAGGGCCTCGGCCTTGATGAATTGCGCGCTGCGATAGCGCTTGTAGCAAAAGAATAGGCATCTGGCCCTAATCAGCTAGGGCAGACATCCGACTGGTTGTTTAGCCCCTGATTGAGCTGCTCAAATTGCGTGGTGGTTTTCGAGCCATCACGCGTGATACGCACCACATAGATGCTGTCAAAATCAGTGCCATCCCACTTGGGAACTGTGGTTTTGTCACCGCCCTCAGCCTTCAGAATATTTCGAGCCAGCTTCACAATCTGCTTGTGCTCCCAGCCGACCAGAACGGTGGCATCTTTATATTCGGGCTTCTCGAGCGCATTCTGCAACTTGGCTATGTCCTGATACCCAAAGCTTGTATCAACCGGCATGCCGAACTTTATCGCCGTTGGTTCAACGGTTGCGAGCGGTCGATTATAGGCATAGTGAGCGCCTTTATCCTCCTTCAGCTCGGCAGGGTTGGGCGCAAAAATAACGTCGGGTTTACCAAATTCTGCCTCTACAACGGCTGGCAATTTGAGTGCGCGATTAAGCCCCCGGCAATTGAGCTGCCCCAGCCCCTGCTCCGGCTTTTCACCATGTCTGACCATAACAATGGTCTCGGTCGTCGGGGCGGCCTGAGCGACACCTAAGCCTACAAGAGAAATAAGCGCCGTGAAAATTATTCGCTGCATGAAATGCTCCATTCAAAAAGTGATTGTTGGCGCTTCATCATGGCTTTTAATGCGGTGGTTGCGATCAAGCCGTTCAAATAATCGCGAACAAAAAACGGAAAACCGTTTTACAGAGCGGCGCATATTGCTTAGAAAAGCCTGCCTCTCTTGCCCTGTCGCCAGCCATGGAGCCCGCGATGACGACTCTTGAAAATCCTGAAATGCAAGCGCAACTCCTTTCCGCAGCCCTGCCCTATATGCAGCGCTACGAGAATAAGAATGTCGTGGTGAAATATGGCGGTCACGCCATGGGCAACCCGGAACTCGGCAAAGCCTTTGCCCGCGATATTGCGCTGTTAAAGCAATCAGGCATCAACCCAATCGTTGTGCATGGCGGTGGCCCACAGATTCAGGCGATGCTGACCAAACTTGGCATTGAATCACGCTTTGAAGGTGGCCTGCGCGTCACCGACGAAAAGACGGTTGAAGTGGTGGAAATGGTTTTGGCCGGTTCCATCAACAAGGAAATCGTCGCCCTCATCAATGCCGAAGGCGAATGGGCTATCGGTCTGTGCGGCAAAGACGGCAACATGGTTTTCGCGCGTAAGGCGCACAAGACCGTCATCGATCCTGATTCCAACATCGAAAAAGTGCTTGATCTCGGATTCGTCGGCGAACCGGCAGAAGTTGACCGCACGCTTCTCGATCTGCTGGCGCGCTCCGAAATGATCCCGGTTATTGCGCCTGTGGCACCGGGTCGTGATGGGCACACTTACAACATCAATGCCGATACGTTTGCAGGCGCTATTGCTGGCGCACTGGCTGCAACACGTCTTCTGTTCCTTACCGATGTTCCCGGTGTTCTCGACAAGGACAAAAACCTCATCAAGGAACTCTCAGTTGCCGATGCGCAGGCGCTCATTAAAGACGGCACGATCTCCGGCGGCATGATTCCAAAGGTCGAAACCTGTATCGATGCAATCCGTCGCGGCGTTGAAGGCGTTGTCATTCTCAACGGCAAGACACCGCATTCGGTTCTGCTTGAACTGTTCACAGAACATGGTGCTGGCACACTGATCGTGCCTTAACAACATGACTAATCAACCCGAAGCCTCGGCCTTTGCTCACGTCACCGACTGGGTATTTGACCTCGACAACACGCTCTATCCGCACGCCGCCGATCTGTTTTCGCAGATAGACGTGCGGATGACGAACTATGTCGAAAAACTGCTCAATCTGCCACGCGACGAAGCACGCAAGATTCAAAAGCAGTTTTATCTGGAATATGGCACCACGCTTAAAGGCCTGATGGAATGCCACGAAATCGACCCGGACGATTTTCTCAAGCACGTCCATGACATCGATTACACATGGCTGACACCCGATCCGGCACTGGGAGCAGCAATCCGCGCCCTGCCCGGTCGTCGATTCATCTTCACCAATGGTGATCGCGGTCATGCAGAGCGCGCCGCCCGTCAGCTCGGCATTCTCGATGATTTCGATGATATTTTCGACATTGTTGCCGCTGGCCTAACGCCAAAGCCTGAACGTGTCACTTATGATCGTTTTCTCGGCGCTTTCGGAATTGATGCGCAAAAGGCTGTGATGTTCGAGGATCTGGCGCGCAATCTCGTTGTGCCAAAGACACTCGGCATGAAAACCGTGCTGGTCGTGCCGAATAATTTTGAGCCGACATTCTCCGAGATTTGGGAGAGCGATCCCGCATTCACCGATCAAGTCGATTACGTCACCGACAATCTGACGCAGTTTCTGCAAACCGTAAATGCAGACCGATAGGCAATTTACCAGCCTTGAAAAACGTATTGATAAGGCGGCTCATCGCCTTCTCGACAGCTTGCCACGTCATCGCATCAGCGATGCGCTGATTGAGTTTCTGGTTTTCGGATTAAAACAGGCATGGGCCTGCCTGTTTGGCGGCGCGATACTAGGCCTCATCATCCTTACACGCTGGTTCTGGCCAGAAGGTGGTGCGGGATTTATTACCCGCTACGATTTCCTGTTTCTGTCCGCCGTTGTGATTCAGCTTGGTATGCTCGTTTTCAAGCTGGAAGCTTGGGAAGAAGCCAAGGTCATCGTTATTTTCCATATCGTCGGAACAGCGATGGAAATATTCAAAACCCATGCTGGTTCGTGGATTTATCCAGAGGAAAACTTCTTCCGCATTGGCGGTGTACCGCTCTTTTCCGGCTTCATGTATGCAGCCGTCGGCTCCTATATGGCGCGTATCAATCGCATCTTCGACATAAGGCTCAATACTTATCCGCCGCTTTGGACGACGATCGTGCTGGCGGCTGCGATCTATATCAATTTCTTCGCCCACCACTTCATCTGGGATATGCGCTGGGTGCTTTTTGCAGCCACCTTCGCGCTCTACTGGCGTACAACGATGCATTATCGCGTGTTTCGCTTTCGGCATAAGATGCCACTGTTGATTGCGTTTCTGCTAACATCTTTGTTTATCTGGTTTGCCGAGAATATTGGAACATGGTCTAAAGTCTGGCTTTATCCAAACCAGCGAAATGGCTGGGAACTGGTTTCTCTCAGCAAGCTTGGCTCTTGGTATCTGCTCATGATTATTTCCGTTGTGCTGGTGACATTCGTTCACCGTCCACGCGAATATTCAGAAAACGAAAACGCCCGGTCGTAACAAACCGGGCGCGCTGGAAGCTCAGATCGAAGAGATCAAAGCTTATAGAAACTCTTGATCTCGTCCCAAGCCTCATCGGCTGTGTCGACGAAGGTCAGCAATTCAATATCCGCAGGCGAAATTGTGCCCTGTTCTGCCAGAAACTCGATATTGATGGCCTTGCTCCAGAACTCCTTGCCAAACAGAATGAGTGGCATGCGTTCCATGCGGTCGGTCTGAATCAGCGTCATGGCTTCAAACAACTCATCCATCGTGCCGAAGCCGCCGGGGAACACGCAAATAGCCTTAGCGCGCATGAGGAAGTGCATTTTGCGCAGCGCGAAGTAATGAAAGTTGAAGCAAAGATCAGGCGTCACATAAGCGTTTGGTGCCTGCTCATGCGGCAGCACGATATTAAGGCCAATAGTCGGTGCACCAACATCAGCCGCACCACGATTACCAGCCTCCATCACGCCCGGACCACCGCCCGTAACCACGATGAACTCACGATAATAGGTCGTCGCCGAATATTCAGAGCAGGTACGGGCAAACTTGCGCGCTTCTTCATAATAGCGGGAATTAGCCTCAAGGTTCTTTTTCTGAACTTCGTTTTTCGCCGCCCAAGCATCGCCGCCCGGCTCTGGAATACGTGCACCACCAAACATAACGACGGTTGACTTGATACCACGATCGGCAAGGATCAGTTCTGGTTTCAAAAGCTCAAGCTGAAGCCGGATCGGACGCATATCGCGTCGCGTCATGAAGTCATCATCCATGAAGGCAAGCCGATAGGCGTCAGCCTCAGTCTGAGGGGTCTTTGGCACGGTCCGCGCCTGTTTAACGGCTTCCTCAGAATTCGGGAAAGGCGTCCAGCCAGTCTTCTCCATCGGGTTCATGCTTGCCTGCTCCTTCAATTTCAATGCGTTTTGTTGCCTTAGCATTATTTTCAGCGTTAAATTCTTAATCTGGCGCAATTGCGTTGAGTTATTTCGCACAATAACGCGATTGACCCATATCCTGCCTTCGCTTAATCACTTGGCTGACAACTGCCGGCCAAAAAGACGGCAGCCGCTTATCCTGCCAGTTTATGGAGACCGCCATATGACCAAGCCAGATTTCGCCTCCCTTGAAAAGGTCATCGAAAAGGCTTTTGACGAACGCGATGGCATCAGCACAGCAACCCGCGGCGAAGTTCGCGATGCTGTTGAGCAGTCGCTTCTTTTGCTCGATCGCGGTGAAGCGCGTGTGGCAGAAAAACAGGTGGACGGCAACTGGCAGGTTAATCAGTGGCTTAAGAAAGCAGTATTGCTTTCGTTCCGCCTCAACCCAATGCAGATTATCAAGGGCGGCCCCGGCGAAGCTTCCTGGTGGGACAAGGTTCCTTCCAAGTTCGACGGCTGGACAGCCAATGAGTTTGAAAAAGCTGGTATTCGCGCGGTTCCAAATTCAGTCGTTCGCTATTCCGCTTACATCGCGCCAAACGCGATCCTGATGCCTTCTTTCGTCAATCTCGGCGCTTATGTTGATGAAGGTACGATGGTCGATGCATGGGCCACTGTTGGCTCCTGTGCACAGATCGGCAAGAACGTGCATCTTTCGGGCGGCGTTGGCATCGGCGGCGTTCTGGAGCCAATGCAGGCTGGCCCGACCATCATCGAAGACAATTGCTTTATCGGTGCGCGTTCGGAAGTCGTTGAAGGCTGTATCGTTCGTGAAGGTGCCGTGCTTGGCATGGGCGTGTTCATCGGCAAATCGACCAAGATTGTTGATCGCGCAACCGGCGAAATCTTCTATGGCGAAGTACCACCATATTCAGTCGTTGTTGCTGGCACGATGCCGGGCAAAAATGTACCTGGCGAAAACTGGGGCCCAAGTCTTTATTGCGCTGTAATCGTCAAGCGTGTCGATGAAAAGACCCGCTCGAAGACTTCTATCAATGAATTGCTGCGCGATTAATTTACCGGCATAAACAAAGAAAAAAGGCGAAGCCCGAAAGCTTCGCCTTTTTTGCAATCACTGCCAGAAAACTTATTTCTGGTAGCTCGAAGGCGAAGCATCACCGAAACGATGTGCAGAACCATCTGAGTATGTGTTCGTTGGGATCGATGCAGTTGCAGTGTGATCAACACGCTGTGCAGCGACTGGTGTACGATCATTTGCGTACAGATCAGCTGGTTCACCAACATGCGGGTTTCCAGCAAACGCAGCACCGGCAGTAAGAGCAACAGCAACGGTAGCAAGAACAAACTTTTTCATCTTCATAATCCTTCTATCACCCCATCGGATGGCAATTTGCCTATCCCTCCGGGGACTCCGGGATGGCAAACAACCATCCTCCGGGGAGATTCGTTAAATTGATCATTTTCAAATATCGGGTTGTAAGAACCTTGGGAGGCCGCACTTACAACCCGCAATCCCTGTCGCTACAATTTAAAATTAAACTGTAACAACCAATGTCATAATCGTATTCTTAGTTCTGGTAGCTCGATGGCGATGCATCACCAAAACGGTGAGCGGAACCATCCATATTAACCGTCTGGCCAATAGTTGCAGTCGCAGTGTTGTCTACGCGCTGCGAAGCAACAGGAGTGCGATCATTTGCATAAAGATCTGCAGGTTCACCTACATGAGGATTTTCAGCAAAAGCAGCACCGGCGCTAAGAGCAAGGGCAGCAGCAGCAAGAACAAACTTATTCATTTTCTATCTCCTTAGTCATTTGGGCGACGTTCTGTGCGTCGTCCTCATGAGCCTCAAATGGGTGACAGTGATGAAAAGTTCCAGTCACGAAAATGTTTTCTTAATCACACATTCGTGCGCCCAACTTCTTCTAACAAGCATGCAAAAATTAGAATTATATATTTTTTACAATATGTTGAATCATATATCAGCAGTAACCAATTTGTTATCATGTCATTTTTGTTCACTTTTTGCGAACACTGTGTCGCCTTTTATTGTGTAACAATATCGAACAATGAATGGTGTTAATCACAATTGCGCGGCTAACGATTTCATCTGTAATCTTAAAAAATACACTGAGTCTGGGTCTGCCAATCGCGCAAATGAAAAAGGGATCGCGCTATGCGCCCCCTTCTGCCTGACAGCTCTCGCTCATAGTGATTAAATTAATTGCTGGCGACGTTTACAGAGCGGCCTGCAATTGAAACCCACTGCCCAGAATGCGACGGTGACTGCATTTTAATATAGCGATAAGAGGTCTTCTCAACCGGCAACACCTCTGATCGCATATTGTCGAGAATGTAATCACCACGATCTGTACGGACAGTCAGCACGATATGTGCCTCGCTTCCCTGCACCATGGTAATCAAAAGCTGCGACGGGCTGATCCCGCGCGCCATTAGCTTGGCACGCTTCAGCAGCACATAATCCTCGCAGTCACCTTTGCCATTCCTCGGAATGGTCCAGTAATCACGCTTACCGTAATTATCCTGATCCGATACCGGCTTAATCGCGGCATTGACCGAAGCATTGACGCTTTGCAGCAGCTTCATCCGATCTGGCGTAAGCTTCATCGGCGCAAGAGCGCGGTGTGAACTGCAATCACGCGGTGTGCGCTTGCAGTAATCCAGATGACCGTAAGGAATGCTGGTCAAACCGCCCGCTTCACTCCACTGACCAGCCTTTGCCGGAGCAATAGCTGCGCCAGACAATGCGATGAAACCTAATGCTGCTGTGATCATTGAACGCATAGCGGATTCCCATTTTTAAAATGCCCCGAAAAGCATTTTGTAGAAACTGTTCCCGTTGACCGGCCCGTTTCCCGGGTCTCGCTATCAACCTTTTTTTAACTAACGATGACAGTGGCCCTCTGGTCAAGGAAATTTCATTCCCGATTTGCGACATTCTGAGAAAAGCCGCGATTAAAAGAGCTTTCGTTCGCCGAACCCCCGTTTTGTAAAACCTCTGCACACTGCATCTTGTTTACGCTAACGAGGGATTGTTGTTTCATCTGGGGGCTTCCCGATCTAATCTCAAGCCCACACGATTCTCAGAACAAAGCTTTCACATCATGAGCCTGCCTACCAATCCCGCTGAAAACCTCGCTGCACTCATTCGTTGCCCGTCGGTAACACCCGCCGAAGGCGGCGCGCTGACCGCATTGGAAGCAATGCTTGAGCCCATGGGCTTTTCAATCCAGCGTCCTGTCTTCACCGACGAAGATACGCCGGACATCGAAAACCTCTATGCGCGCAAATCTGGCAATGGGGCGCATCTGATGTTTGCGGGCCATACAGATGTGGTGCCTCCCGGCAATGAAAGCGACTGGAAGCACCCTCCTTTTTCCGCTGCAATTGAAGACGGCATCATGTATGGCCGTGGTGCAGTCGATATGAAGGGTGGCATCGCCTGCTTTGTGGCAGCCGTGGCGCGTCATATCGAAAAACAAGGCAGCCTCAAGGGCAGCGTCTCCTTCCTCATCACAGGCGACGAAGAAGGCCCAGCAATCAATGGTACGGAAAAGCTGCTGCAATGGGCCAAAGAGCGTGGTGAAACATGGGACGCATCGCTTGTTGGCGAGCCAACCAATCCCGATACGCTTGGCGACATGATCAAGATCGGGCGTCGCGGCTCAATCTCCGGCACGATCACAGTTCACGGTGTGCAGGGCCATGCCGCCTATCCGCACCTTGCGGAAAATCCCGTGCGTGGCATCACAACCCTTGTCGATAGCCTGCTCTATCCAGCTTTTGATGAAGGCACTGAAGATTTTCAGGCCAGCAATCTGGAAGTCACCACCATCGATGTTGGCAACAAGGCCACCAATGTCATTGCCAACAAGGCGGTAGCGTCCTTCAATATCCGTTTCAACGATACCTGGACAGCAGACAGCCTGAAGGCCGAAATCATTTCGCGTCTTGAAAAGGCTTCGCGCAATGACCGCCTTCGTCCGGGCCGCGAAACACCAATCAATTATGAGCTGACATGGCGCGAACATCCTAGCCATGTGTTCCTGACACGCGATGAGAAGCTGATCGGCACGCTCACATCTTCTGTAGAGGCCGTCACCGGCAAACGCCCCAAGCTTTCCACATCGGGCGGCACGTCAGATGCGCGTTTCATCAAGGATTACTGCCCGGTCGTCGAGTTCGGCCTTGTCGGACAGACCATGCATATGGTTGACGAGCGCGTAGCCCTTGCCGACCTTGAAGGCCTGACACAGATATACGAACGCTTCATCGCTGATTTCTTCGGATAAGGGAACGACATGCCCAGTCTGGATGATATTTTCAGATATTTCACGGGCGTCTGGAAGATGATGCTTGGCCGCAAAGACGGCCTCGCATATCTGGACATCTCAGCAGAAGATTTCTGGGCATCGTTCTATGCGATTATCGTGGCCCTGCCGCCGCTTCTTGCAACATGGGTTGCCTATGCAGCGGATCTGACAGCAGGGCGAGACGAAGCCGGTCTCCGCCTTGCAATCGTTATCCGTGCAGCTTTCGTCGATACTGCGGCATGGATAATTCCGCTCATCATTATCGGTCTACTCGCCCGCCGCATTGGTATCTCAAAGCGTTACGCGCCTTACGTCATCGCGACCAATTGGGGCAGCGCGTTGCTGGCTTGGCTTTTCGCGCCCATAACATTGATACAACTTTTCTTTCCGGGAGCGCTGGATTTTGCGACGCTGTTCGCTTTTGTGCTCTTCGGCATCTCAATTATCCTGAGCTACCGACTGACATTCATCGTGCTGCAACGCCCACACGCCTATGTCGCACCGTTTTATGCCTGCGTATTTTTCGGCTCACTGTTTATCACAGTGTTCCTGCAACAGCTTTTCGGGATCGGAATCGGCGCTGAAAGCTTTTAAAGCGCATCCCGAAAAGTTTGAAACGGTTTTCGGACAAGATGCGCGCCCAAACAAAGAATTAGAGCACCGATCTGATTTAATCAGATCGAAAGGCGCTCTAAAAAGGAAACGGGTAGTCGACGCCCACCAGATAAAGACCGTAAGGTGGTGCAACCTGACCACAAGCCTTGCGGTCTTTCGCTTCTAAAGCGGCTTGCAAATCATCAGCAGTCCAGCGGCCAACGCCCACTTCCATCAGGCTTCCTGCAAAAGAACGCACCTGATTGTGCAAGAACGAACGCGCCGAGACCCGCATTTCAACATAATCGCCCGTACGCGTAATATCGAGCCGGTCGAGCGTCTTGATCGGGCTTTTCGCCTGACATTGCGTTGCGCGAAATGTCGTAAAATCATGCTCACCAAGCAAGCGCTTTGCAGCTTCATGCATCGCTTCGTGATCAAGGCGCTTCTGCACCCACCACACGCGCTGATAATCAATCGCCAAAGGCGCACGGCGATTGTGAATGCGATAAAGATAATGCCGTCCACGCGCCGAAAACCGCGCATCAAAAGCATCTGTTGTCTTTTCTACATTGAGGATGCTGATGCGCTCGTTAGCCATCACCAGGTGCGCATTCAACGCATCGCGAACCTTGGCAGCACCCCAATCCTTAGTCAGATCGACATGAATGATCTGAGCGCAAGCATGAACACCCGTATCGGTACGACCCGCTGCACTAAGCGTCAGGTCTTCGCCACAGAATTTTTTAAATGCCTTTTCAATGGCGTTCTGCACAGCATAGCCATTTTCCTGCCGCTGCCACCCGACATAGGGCGTGCCGTCATATTCAACCGTGATTTTATAACGAGGCACGGCTCAGAGAACCTTCGTCACAGACGCACCACGCAGAAACTCCTGCGCAGGCAATGGCTTGCCACCGGAACGTTGTAACGTTAGGAGCCGCACAGCACCCTCTCCACAAGCAATCGTCAAACGATCGTCAAGCACCGTTCCTGGCGCACCGCTTCCCTCGCCCAATGTGGAGCGCTGGAGTTTGACACGTTCAACGACACCGTTGATTTCCATCTCGCACCAGGCACCCGGAAATGGTGAGATGCCACGGATCGTATTGTGAACATCCTTCGCAGGCTTCGACCAGTCGATACGCGCTTCCGCTTTGTCGATCTTGGCGGCGTAAGTGACACCCTCTTCGTCCTGTGACTGAAGTGTGAGACTCTCACGCTCAAGCGCACCCAGTGCACGCACCATCAGGTCAGCACCGATAAGACTCAACCGATCATGCAGTTCACCTGCGGTCATGTCCGGCGTAATCGCAACTTTCTCAGCCATGGCAACAGGGCCAGTATCCAGCCCCGCATCCATTTTCATAATCATCATGCCGGTTTCTGTATCGCCAGACATAATGGCCCGTTGAATAGGTGCCGCACCGCGCCAGCGCGGCAGAAGCGACGCATGACCGTTGTAACATCCAAGGCGCGGCGCATCGAGAATGGCCTGTGGCAGCAGCAGGCCATAGGCCACAACGATTGCCACATCCGCTTCAAGGCTCGCAAAGACGTCCTGATCTTCGGTGCCTTTCAGGCTTTTCGGCGTGAAAACCGGAATGCCGAATTCCTCAGCCTTTTCATGCACCGGCGACTTGGTCAGTTCCAGTCCGCGGCGGCCAGCCGGACGCGGTGGCTGCGAATAGACCGCAACGACTTCATAGCCCTGTCCGATGATGGCTGTAAGGATTGGCACGGAGAAATCCGGCGTCCCCATAAAGACAATCCGCATTACAAAGCCCTGTTTGATGCACGCTGACTGGCGAGCTTCTTGAACTTCTTGATGACCATGTCCCGCTTGAGCTTGGAGATATGATCGATAAACAGCACACCATTCAGATGGTCGATTTCATGCTGCAGGCAGGTCGCCATCAGCCCATCGGCTTCCATCGACTTTTCTTTGCCGTCCGCATCGAAATAATTGACCTTGATGGTCGCAGGCCGCTCGACTTCGGCATAATAATCCGGGATCGAAAGGCAGCCTTCTTCATAGACGCTGCGTTCGTCCGATGAGGCGACAATCTCCGGATTGATGAAGACGTGCGGCTCCTTCGGAGCGTCTTCCTTGGCGAGATCAATCACCAGCATCCGCAGAGGCTCGCCCACCTGAATGGCGGCAAGGCCAATGCCCGGGGCATCATACATGGTGTCAAACATGTCGCCGGCAAATTTGCGCAATTGATCGTCAAAGCGTTCAACTGGCTTGGACAGTTCACGCAGAAGAGGATCTGGAAGAATGATAAGCGGTTTAATAGACATGCGTTTCACGTAATCGCTTGCGCGAGAATCGTCAATTGTAACTTGCAAAATGTTCTTGTTTTGATCTCATCAAGACGACACGAATCAGCTAAGCTTAATCCATGGAAAACCAGAATCTCTTGAACGAACCGCTTTTGCAGCTTGGTGCAACCTCTTTCACGCTGGGAGATATCCTCCTTGCGGGCATAGTCGTGCTGGTTGTTTGCCTTGCAATTTTCCTCATTGCGGCAGCGCGTTCAGCACGTCTAAGAGCGGTTGCGGAAGCACAGGCCGAAGACCGTGCGCGTGATGCGGAATATCGCATGGCGGAGATTCTGAAAGCACAATCCGAAATGCAGGGCCGCATGCAAACCATGGCCGAAGTCTTCGGTTCACGGCAGGCAGAGCTCAACCAATCGATCCGCGAACGGCTCGACGGCATGACGCATCGCATCGGCCAGACCATGACCGAGCAGACCCGTTCGACACATGAAAATCTCGCAAAATTGCAGGAGCGTCTTGCGGTCATCGACACAGCGCAGAACAATATCCAGTCGCTTGCCGGTCAGGTCGTGCAGTTACAGGCGATCCTTGCCAACAAGCAAACGCGCGGTGCCTTTGGCCAGTCACGCATGGAAGCGATCATTGCCGATGGTCTACCGCAGGGCGCTTACGAGTTTCAGGCGACACTTTCCAACGGCACACGCCCCGATTGCCTTGTTAAAATGCCAAACAACGCACCTTCACTGGTCATCGACGCGAAGTTCCCGCTCGAAGCATGGAACTCCATGCGCGAAACTGAAGCGCCGGAAGCACGCAAGGCAGCCGTTGCGCAGTTCCGCCGCGATATGGAAGTGCATATCAAGGATGTTTCCGATAAATATCTGATACCCAGTGAAACACAGGATACGGCTTTCCTGTTCGTGCCATCGGAATCTATTTTTGCCGATATTCATGAGCATTTTGAAGCGCTGATCCAACGCGCGCACCGGGCGCGGATCGTTATTGTTTCGCCATCGCTCCTGATGCTGTCCATTCAGGTTATTCAGGCAATCCTGAAAGACGCCCGTATGCGCGAACAGGCACATGTTATTCAGGGTGAAGTGATCCGTCTGATGGAAGATGTCGGCCGCCTTGATGAGCGTGTGCGCAAGCTGCAAACCCATTTTTTGCAGGCCAACAAGGACATTGACGACATTCTGGTGTCTTCAAACAAAGTCACCAAGCGCGGTGCGAAGATCGAAGCACTGGAATTTGGCCCCGCACCGGCTGAAGAGCCGCAACGCCCGACGCGACAGTCGGATAACGCGCCCACCCAAATGCGCCTGCGCGTGGTGGATGAGGATTAATGCAGTTTCCAGGACAAACTTAGAGCGCATCCAGAAAAATACGAAAAACTTTTGACATGCGCTCTAAGAGTTTGTTGGGAGAACTCATTCTTTCAAAGAAGCGAGAGCCTCCGTTACGGCTACGAAGCGTTTGAAGTGCGTTTTCAGAACCTGCGTGACAACGTCAACATCGGCAATTCTTCCATGTTGAAGCACAAAGCTCAAACCAAATGGATTGCCATTCAGCCTGTTTAAGTCGGGATTTGCGGTGCTTGGCGTAACGACCAAGCACCCCCATGCTGCAGCGACCGCATTCAAATCATCAACCACACGCTCTTGCCCTGCATGGGCAAAGCCAGAAGTCGCCATTCCGGCAAATGTCTTATTGAGATATTTACCGTTAACGGCGGCCTCGTGATTCGCATCAATAAATGCCTTCATTGCCGATGACATTAATCCGGTATGGGAGGGCGACGAGAATACAAAACCGTCCGCCCACTCAAGATCAATCCCCGAAGCATATTCCAGTTCCGACAACTCGGCGCTTGGTGCATGAACTTCCACACGCCGTATTCTGACACTCGCCCCGAAACCCTCAAGAACGGGAGAAAGAAGCCGGGCAAGCATAAGATTTGCACCAAAATTACTAGAAATAGCGATGAGTATCCGCGCCATAACAACCCCAGCTGATTATCTAACTTCCAAGAATTTTTGCGAGATATACCCAGACTGGAGCAGCGATCACAAAACCCAGTACGCTGACTGCAAGTGACGATGTTCCTGTTCGGGTATAAACCTGAAAGCGGCTGGAAATTATAATGCCCGAGAATGCCGGCGGAAGGGCAACACTGAGAACCAGCATTTGCAGAACAAACGGGCTAAGACCGCAGAGCCAGCCGGCAATCAGGAATACACCAGGCATCAGAATAAGCTTGAAAGCTGTATTATAAGCAACTTCTTTGTCGAGTTCGATTTTGTAGGCTGCAAGTGTCAGACCCGCTGCAAAGACCGCAACGCTAGAGTTTGCCTGTGCCAATAGCTTGAAAGTTGGATCAAACTGAGCAGGCACTTTAATGCCGATAAGAACGAGAACAACAGCCAGTACAGGCGCCCACACCACAGGCTCTTTCAATGCAGAAATCAAGGCGTTGTCTTTGGGTGCTCCGGCTGCCGATTTGTCGCCGCCACCGCCTGCGTTCAAGAGATAAAGCCCAATTGGGATGGTAACGGCGTTAACAACGATCGCCACAATAGCGATGACAAGACCGGTCTCAACGCCTGTGCCGTAAAGAGGATCAAGGATAGCGTAGCCTAGAAATCCGATAGTTGGTGAGCCCGCGATCAAGGCGCAAACGGCAGCTTCCGCTTTGCTTCGCTTGAAGAACCACTGCATGGTGAAATAGGAAAGCATAAAAAGTGCAACAAGGCCGACAAAAGAGATGATCGTCAACGTCGCATTTTCGAACAACATCGCGCGGTCCGCGCGAACGATGGAAACAAACAGAGCCGCGGGAAGCGCGAAATCAAGCACCAGTTTATTGAAAACTTTTGCCTGATCTTCTGCGAAGATGTTTTTCTTACCGCTGACATAGCCTAAGATCATAACAACAAAGATCGGGATGAGGTCAGAGACCAGCATCTTCGACATGAATTCTTCCATGATCATTCCCCTTGACATAGCTGCCGCCTCAAACGCCAAAGGATTAGTCCGACGCGATCAACAGCCCATGGCACCCAAAATTGCACATAGTATCGTACGGAAAATAAGGGAGTTCGTTCATCAGAACGAACTCCTTAGATCTCAGCGAAGCGTCAGCCTTTGACGATCGTCTGGTATTTCTGACGCAGTGCTCCCATCAGCGGATCACCAATATCAAGATGCCCCTTCACCAGCTCTTTCGGCGTCAATGCAAGCCAGTTGTTGAGAGATACGTCCTTATATTCACCGGTGTGAAAGACGTTCAGAACACGGACAGGCTCATTGCCGGTATTTTCAATGTAATGCGCTAATGTCTTGGGTACATAGCCCACATCACCAGCAACGAAATCGAAGGTACGCGCGTTGTTGACGGCATCAAAAACCGTCATGCGGGCCTGGCCGCTGATATAATACTGGATTTCATCAGCATCAGGATGCCAATGAATTTCACGCATGCCACCCGGTTCCAGATCGATAAACAGCGCCGCAAGATTGGTAACCTCAAACGTCTTGTTATCGACAACCTGCGTAGCACCACCTTCGAAATGGTTCTTCTGCTGCTTGGATGCGCGGAACACATATTTGTCCGTGAAGCTCACAGCACCGAGATCACGACGGACCTCTTCAAGCGACGCGGGTACTGGCTGACGGAAAATATATTTTTCTTCGGAAGGAATACCGTCAAAAGCACTTTCCGGTACACCAAAATTCTTCGCTAGAACTTCGCGTGGGGTATGTGCAAATAGCTCTGTCACAAGCAAAGTCTGATTTTCAGAGAAATTACCGTCGTTAAAGACAAGTACGAACTCCGTGCCCTCTTCAAGCCCCTGAATTGCATGTGGGAAACCGGCAGGCGCAAGCCAAAGGTCACCCGGCTCAAGATCTTCAACCAATGTCTGACGCTTGTCATCCACCAAATAGAAGCGAACCTTCCCCTTCAGAACATAAGCCCACTCGGCTTCTTTATGCCAATGCATCTCGCGAACGACGCCAGCAGGAAGGCGCATGTTGACAATTGCCAACTCTTTCATGCTGCCCATTTCACGCTGGGTAACTTCTCGTGCCCAACCACCGTCTTCAAGCCGGTTATGAGCCATAGCAAAAGGAAATTTCAGATTTGGAATGCCGCCATGATCTGTTTCAGGGGGCAGCAGAATATCGGGGTTCTGCGCTTCCACTTCCAGATTACGCGGCCCCACAATATCCGCACCCTTTGTGCCACGTATCGGCTGCACAATATCTGTCATCGACTTGCCCTTCCCAATAAGATTTAAACCCGTTACAATTCGTGAGTAAATACAGATTGGGTTGACGCATCAAGTATAAATAATATTTTTAATTCTTATCTAATCTCTTGATAGATTTTTTTGGCGCCTATATTTCGTGCCGATTAATAGGTTGATTAAAGACGATCGTCACCAACGTTTCCAGGCCAATTAAACGCTATTTTGCATAGTCCAATGTCGATTACTTTCTTAAAAAGTCCATGCCGTAGTTTTCATGTTTTCCAGAATGCACAGAGATCAAATTCAGGATTTTATTTCCTAAAGCAAAAAGCCCGCATGTTGCGGGCTTTAGATATTGGTTGTTTTGCGTACGAGCTTTTATTTATCGGATTATATAGTTTTTGTTAGATTTGGTTGCGGGGGCAGGATTTGAACCTGCGGCCTTCAGGTTATGAGCCTGACGAGCTACCGGGCTGCTCCACCCCGCGTTATTAAGTACGAACCATTGCGGCCCGGGAGCGAGGTCAGGCCCTTTTTTCAAGGAATGGGCCTGATGAGGTGAGGTCGTTTAAAAATCGATTGATTATCGATTTTAGACCGAACGGGCTGCTCCGCGCCACTCTCACGTAGTCATATATTCGGTATTTTTCGCGCTTATTGCGTTGAATGTCTGTTTTGTATTGATTTGAGAAGATGTTGATTATTTGTGTGCTTAGCAGACCTGGCAGCGACCTACTCTCCCGTGTCTTAAGACAAAGTACCATTGGCGCTGGAGCGTTTCACGGCCGAGTTCGGAATGGGATCGGGTGCAGCCGCTCCGCCATAACCACCAGGTCGGCGAAGAACACAAATATGAGAAGCTGTTGTCTTTCGTGCTTTTATCATCATCGAACTTTGTTCGATGGATATTGTAAATGAGAATGATCAAGTCGATCGAGCTATTAGTACCGGTAAGCTACATGCGTTGCCGCACTTCCACACCCGGCCTATCAACG